>NZ_JACXZT010000006.1 GCF_014779595.1 Halomonas sp. ML-15 | reverse complement strand
CACGATGAAGAGTCGGGGCTCTACTACAACCGCCACCGCTACTATGACCCGCAGCAGGGCCGATATATCAGTCAGGATCCGATTGGCTTGAACGGTGGGACCAACCTGTACGGCTATGTCACCAACCCGACAGGGATGGTGGATCCGTTGGGGTTGGAGGGTATTGTTGATAGGCGGATGAGGCCAGATTCCAGGACTCTTATGGGAATGAGAGGGCTAGATCCTAGGAATAACAATCAAATTATTGAATCCTGTATGAGCGATCTTAAGGATTGGCTGGATATGGCTGATTACTCAGGTGCTGTTGATGCTAGAAATACAGTGTTTGCGGCTTTAAGAAAACAGCCTAGTGCTGGCTTGCTTGCCTCTTTTAGTAAGCAGGCGCTAATGCAGGGTGCCTGCTCAAGCATGAATAATAACGGAAACCTTGTCGATGAGATAAGCGGAGAGGTTATAAGTGATTTTTCTGTTTGGCCTGGCCCTGTACCGCAAGAGATACTAGATCTCCGCCAGCTTGATATACCAAATGATCCTGGTGCGCAAGCCAGGAGGACTCTTGAGCAAGGTGCTTATGGTATGTTTTTCCGATAGGAGTGTATCGTGAAGGCTAAGTTTTTGTTTTTATCTTTTTTTGTTGGGCTTTATATCGTTGTGCCACTAGTGCACTCTGAAGCTTTAGAAGAGGGAAAGGCCGCGTATGAAGAAGAGGAGTTTACGACTGCGCTACATATATTTCTTTCCCTCGCTGAAGAAGGCGATAGTGAGGCCCAGAGCTTACTGGGAGGCATGTATTTAAGAGGGCATGGGGTGCCGCAAGATTTTTTGCAAGCAGCAGAATGGTATAGACGCTCTGCTGAACTCGGGAATCCACTTGCTCAGAATAATTTAGCATGGATGTACGAGGTTGGTAGAGGGGTTGAAAAAAATTACCAAGAGGCTATGAAGTGGTACCGCCTCTCTGCTGAGGAAGGTGTGGCTGGGGCGCAGCAAAATTTAGGACTGATGTATTTTTACGGTAGAGCAGGTGGCGTTAATTATTCAGAGGCAGCGCAATGGTTTCGGTTGTCAGCAAATCAAGGGTTGGCTAAATCGCAAGAATACCTTGGTAATATGTATTACTATGGTGCGGGAGTTGCAGCTGACTATGAAGAATCAGCCAAATGGTTTAAATTGGCTGCTGAGCAGGGCTCGGTAACCTCCCAGTATCAACTGGGCGTGCTGCATCTCAATGGGGAAGGAGTACCACAAGATGATGGCATTGCGGCTGAGTGGTTTCATAGAGCTGCTGAGCAAGGCGATGACCAAGCGCAGTATAATTTGGGGGCAATGTATGAGAATGGGTGGGGTGTAAGCCAAGATTACGAAGAAGCGGTTAAGTGGTACGCTATGGCTGCACAACAAGGGCTGGAAGAAGCTCAAGCTGTCTTGGAGGAACTGGCAGAAGCTGGTCTAGAAGTAGCTATTGATGCGGTTAATGCTGAATGATGAAAGATTAGGTGTCGATTTTTCTTGGATAAGATATTCTCGCAGGGAACGTAGAGCTTCTTGTCGAGGTGTTCGTGTCTTTTCCGCGAGTGGATATAAGTGATCGCCATTACGCTGTATCTAATTCACCCGCTAGGGAAGGCACCTCACTCCCTTCCTTGGCGGTAGCGTGGATAGCTAGTCATCCTTCCAACGCCTTGACGACATGATGCGCCTTCCCCCACCTGTCTCTCATCCTGGCCAACGGCGCCGTCTACCGCTTTACCTATGACGACATGGACCGACTCGCCAGCGAGACCGGCCCGGACGGTCGCGAACAGCGCTATGCCTACGACCTTACCGGCCAGCTTGTCGAGCGCAGCGAGGCCCATCGCAGCGGCGCCGACGGCCAGCCGCTGGTGACCCGCTATGAGTACGATCAGGCAGGACGCCTGGTCGCCCGCCACCTGCCGGCCACCGAACACGCCGACGCCAGCATCGAACGCTACCTGTGGCGTGCCGATGGCCAGCTCAGCGGCGCCAGCAATGCCGATGGAGAGGTTCGCCTGGCCTATGACGCAGCGGGTCGCCCAGTGGGCGAAAGCCAGCAGCATCACGCCCAGGGCGATGCCGCCGCCTGGCAGTGGCAGCAGCGCTACACCGCCACCGGCGCGCCCCAGGCCAGTCAGTTCGGCGACCTGCCCGAGCTTGCCTGGCACACCTACGGCAGCGGCCATCTGCACGGCATGAGCGCCCCAGGCCTCAGGTTCGAGATCGCCTTCGAGCCCGACGCCCTGCACCGCGAGACCCAGCGCCGCCTGAGCACCGCCGACCAGCCCCAGCCGTTGATCCTCGAACGCGGCTATACCGCGCTCGGTCAGCTCGACCATCTCAGCCTGCGCGGCCCCGGCAGCGCCAAGGATGAGCAGCACTACCGCTACGATGCCCTCGGCCGGCTCAGCTTCCGCAGCGCCGGGCAGAGCGGCAGTAGCCCGGTTATCGCCTACACCTACGACCCGGCTGGGCGGCTGATCGCCAGCCAGCACGGCGATAGCGCCCAGCGCTACCCGGTGGACGCCGCCGGCAATCGCCTGGAAGGCGGTGCCACCGCCCAGCGCGACAACCGCATTACCCAGCTCAATGGCACCCGCTATCGCTATGATGGCGCCGGCAACCTGATCGCGCGTGAACAGCCAAACGGCGACCGCTTGAGCCTCGGCTACGACGCTGCCAACCGCCTGGTGCGGCTGACCCGCACCAGCCCCCAGGGCACCACCCAGGAGGCCAGCTACCGCTACGACGCCCTGGGCCGGCGTCTCGC
>NZ_JACXZT010000020.1:19338-39935 GCF_014779595.1 Halomonas sp. ML-15 | reverse complement strand
GAGCCTCTCTACACACGAAGTCAGTCGATGCTGCTTCCAGGAGCGGGCGGCCTCCCCGGTAACTGGTGCATAACCCTACCAACTCATATGGCGTCAACATACAAGGAGCGGTTTCAACCGCGATGCAGCGCGCAGCGCTGCCCAATAAGCCCTGTTACAGCGTAAACGCCGGCAGCTTGCGCTCGACCTTGGCCAGCTTGAGATGGGCGACCTTGGGCAGACCGTTCTCGAATGGCGGGAAGTCTTCGCCCTGGATCAGCGGCGACAGGTAGCGGCGACAGGCATCGGTGATACCGAAGCCATCCTCGCGGATAAAGTCGCGGGGCATGAATTTCTCACGGTTGGCGACCTCGGCCAGCGGAGCCGCCTCGATGCACCACTCGTAGGGATCGTCGGAGACGCGCTTGATCGCCGGCATCATGGCGTTCTTGCCCTCCAGCGCCAGCTCCACGGCCTTCTTGCCCACCGCATAGGCCTGCTCGACGTCGGTCTTCGAGGCCAGATGGCGCGCGGCGCGCTGCAGATAGTCGGCGACGGCCCAGTGGTACTTGTAGCCCAGGTCCTGCTTGACCATCCCGGCCAGGGTCGGCGCCACGCCGCCCAGCTGGCGGTGGCCAAAGGCGTCGGTATTGCCGGAGTCGGCGAGGAAGGTGCCGTCTTCGTAGCGGGCGCCCTCGGAGACCACGATCACGCAGTAGCCATACTTCTTGACCGCCTCGTCGACGCGCTTCATCACCGCGGCGCGGTTGAAATGGATCTCGGGGAAGATCACCAGGTGCGGCGGTTCACCCTCACCCTTGCCGGCCAGCGCGCCGGAGGCGGCGATCCAGCCGGCGTGGCGGCCCATTACTTCGAGCACGAACACCTTGGTCGACGTCGCACACATCGAGGCGATGTCCAGCGACGCTTCCTGGGTGGAGGTGGCGATGTACTTGGCGACGCTGCCGAAGCCCGGCGAGTTGTCGGTAATCGGCAGGTCGTTGTCGACGGTCTTGGGCACGTGGATGGCGGTCAGCGGGTAGCCGAGCTTCTCGGAGAGCTGGGAGACCTTGAGGCAGGTGTCGGCGCTGTCGCCGCCGCCATTGTAGAAGAAGTAGCGGATATCGTGGGCCTTGAAGACCTCGATCAAGCGCTCGTACTGGGTGCGGTGGGTCTCGATGTCCTTGAGCTTGTAGCGGCACGAGCCGAAGGCACCGCCCGGGGTGTGGCGCAGCGCGGCAATGGCTTCGTCGGTCTCCTGGGAGACGTCGATCAGGTCTTCGGTCAGGGCCCCGATGATACCGTTGTGACCTGCATACACCTTGCCGATCCGGTCGGATTCGCGGCGGCAAGCCTCAATCACCCCGCAGGCACTGGCGTTGATGACGGCGGTGACACCACCGGATTGGGCGTAGAAGGCGTTGTGCTGGGCCATGGGGATTGCTTCGCTCCTGCAGTGGCGGATCATCGAAAGGGCGTAAAGTCGGTGGCACATCTTAGTCGAAAGTGGGGGGAGGTGCATCCTGTCGCCATCTGGAAACGGATCGCTGGGTGCGGGCACGACGGCCTGTGGTGGCGGCCCAGGCGGCGTGCTAGTCTCGCAGCGACTGTGGCAGGAGGCACGCGATGCACGTTCATGTAGTTGGAATCTGTGGCACTTTCATGGGCAGCCTGGCGCTGCTGGCCCGCGAGCTCGGCCATCGCGTCAGCGGCTCGGATGCCAATGTCTATCCGCCGATGAGCACTCAACTGGCCGAGGCCGGTATCAGGCTCAGCGAGGGCTTCGCCGCGGACAACCTCGCGCCGCGGCCAGATCTGGTGGTGATCGGCAACGCGCTGTCGCGGGGTAACCCCGAGGTCGAGGCGATGCTTGATCAGGGTTTGCCCTATGTCTCCGGCCCCCAGTGGCTGGCCGAGCAGGTGCTGCCGGGCAGGCCGGTGATCGCGGTTGCCGGCACCCACGGCAAGACCACCACCGCCAGCCTCACCGCCTGGTTGCTCGAGGCCGCAGGCCTGGCGCCGGGCTTTCTGATCGGTGGGGTGCCGCGCAACTTCGGTGTCTCGGCGCGACTCGGCGGCGAGGGTGCGCCGTTCGTGGTCGAAGCCGACGAATACGATACGGCCTTCTTCGACAAGCGCTCCAAGTTCGTCCACTACCGCCCGCTGATCGCGGTGCTTGGCAATCTGGAGTTCGACCACGCCGACATCTTTCCCGATCTGGCGGCCATCGAGCGCCAGTTCCACCATCTGGTGCGCACCGTGCCAGGCCGAGGCCAGCTGCTGGTGGCCGACGACCAGCCGGCCCTCGAACGAGTGCTGGCCCAGGGCTGCTGGACGCCGGTGGCGCGACTGGGGCTAGGGCAGGAGAGCGAGTGGCGCATCGAGCTGGAGCGTGACGACGCCTCGCGCTTTCGGGTCATTCATCGCCACGCCGAGGGTGACGAGGAAGACGCCGTGGTCGACTGGCCGCTCAACGGTGAGTATAACGCGCGCAACGCTCTGGCCGCCCTGGCTGCGGCCCATGCCTTCGGCGTCGACCTGGCGCGCGGCTGCGCGGCATTGGCACGCTTCGAGAACCCGCGACGGCGTCAGGAGGTGCGCGGCGAGGTGGCGCATATCCAGGTCATCGATGACTTCGCCCACCACCCTACGGCGATTGCCGCGACCCTCGGCGGGCTACGCGCGGCGACCCCCAAGGGGCGGCTGCTGGCGGTGATCGAGCCGCGCTCCAATACCATGCGCCTGGGCACCCTGCGCAGCCGGCTGGCGCAGAGCGTCGACGATGCCGATGCGGTGTGGTGGTATCAGCCGGCAGGGTTCGACTGGTCGCTGGAGGAGGTGATCGCCGCGAGCCGTCAGCCGGCGCATCTGGTCGAGGAGCTCGACGCGCTGGTGGCAGCGGTGGTGGCCGAGGCGCGGCCGCTGGATCGCATTGTAGTGATGTCCAACGGCAGCTTCGGCGGTATCCACGACAAGCTGCTGGCAGCCCTGGAGGTGGAACATGGCGAATGAGTTCAAGCCGCCGGTGACGGTGGCGCTGACCGGCGCTTCCGGCGCCCAGTACGGCCTGCGCCTGATCGAATGCCTGGTGGCTGCCGAGCATGAGGTGTGGGTGATGATCTCCAAGGCCGCGCACCTGGTGATCGAGACCGAAACCGAGGAGTCGCTGCCGGCCCGCCCCGAGCGGCTGGTCGAGGCGCTCAGCGGCATGAGCGGCGCGCAGCCGGGACAGATCCGCTGCTTTGCGCGGGAAGACTGGATGGCCCCGGTGGCCTCCGGCTCCGGCGCGCCGGCGTCGATGGTGATCTGCCCGTGCTCCACCGGCACCCTGTCGGCGGTGGCCGCCGGGGCCAGCAACAACTTGATCGAGCGCGCCGCCGACGTCGCTCTCAAGGAGCGCCGTCAGCTGATTCTGGTGCCCCGCGAGACGCCGTTTTCGGCGATTCATCTCGAGCATATGCTCAGCCTGACGCGGATGGGCGCGGTCATCCTGCCAGCGGCACCGGGGTTCTATCATCAGCCGTCGAGCATCGACGATCTGATCGACTTCATCGTCGCGCGGATTCTTAATCAGTTGGGCATCGAGCACCGCCTGGTGCCGCGCTGGGGTGAGACGTGAGGGCATGTCATCTGGGTGTCATGGCAGGTGCTCAAGATAAGCATGGTGTTGTCGCAGAGAAGGGTCACGGATGATCAAGCTATCGCTGTTGTCGGTTTTCGTACCGACGTTCTTCATGGTCTCGCTGACGCCGGGCATGTGCATGACGCTGGCGATGATTCTGGGTATGACCCAGGGGGTAAAGCGCACCCTTTGGATGATGCTTGGCGAGCTGGCGGGCGTAGCGCTGGTGGCGGTGGCTGCCGGTGCCGGGGTGGCGGCGCTGATGCTGCGTCAGCCCGAGCTGTTTGCGCTGTTCAAGTGGGTGGGCGGGGCCTATCTAGCCTACCTCGGGGTGATGATGTGGCGCTCCCGGGGCCGCATGGCGATTCCGTTGGAGAGTGTCGAGCTGCCCCGCGCCACCCGCACCCAGCTGGCGATGCAGGGCTTCGTCACTGCGGTAGCCAACCCCAAGGGTTGGGCCTTTTTTGTGGCACTTCTGCCGCCGTTTCTGGACGCCAGCCTGGCACTAGGACCGCAGCTGGCGGCGCTGGTGGGGGTGATCCTGATCATCGAATTTATCTGCCTGCTGCTCTACGCCGGCGGCGGGCGCACCGCGCGCAAGCTGCTCGGCGAGAGTGGCAATGTGCGGCTGCTCAACCGCATCGCCGGCTCGATGATGGTGGGGGTGGGGATATGGCTGGCGCTCGGCTAGGCGCTGAGCGTCCACCTCAGGTGGGCGGCAGCCAGGCCAGCCGCATGGCCAGCAGTACCAGCGAGGCGCTGGCGAGACTCAGCCAGGGTGCCGGGGCCAGCGGGCGGTGAGCGAAGCGGTGATAGCTGATACGCACCAGGGCGCAGACTACCAGTCCCAGTAGCGCCCCACCGATCAGATCGCTCGTCCAGTGGACGCCCAGCGTCAGGCGCGACAGCGCCATCGGCACCGCCAGCAGGATGGCCGCCCAATAGGCCCAGACGCGATAGCGCGCCGGCAGTTCCTGGGCGATAAAGGCGGCGGCCAGGCCGTACAGCACCACTGCGGTGGAGGCATGGGCGCTGGGGTAGGCAAGCGATCCTGTGAGGTACTCCGGGAAGTCCGGCCGCTCGCGCCCGGCCAGCTGCTTGAACAGGGTGTTGGCCACGGCGATGCCGCCGAGACCGGCACTAAGGTGAAGAAACGCCGAGATATGCCGTGCCCACAGCAGCCACAGCGCCCAGGGCAGGAACAGCGCCAGCACGCCATAGGTGTCACCAGTTCGCGCCATCAGCTCGCTGGCGGTGGCGACCCAGGCCATGTCCAGCGCACCGGCCATGCCCTGAATCTGGGTGTCCATCAGCATCGGCCCCTGGTGCTCGAGGACGATCAGCGTCCAGATGCACAGGGCGGTCAGCGAGAACACCAGCAGGCACAGCGAACCCAGCGGAAATTCGCCGCGCGGCCGGCGCGCTCGCAGGCGCATCCACAGCCGGCGTCGCCAGGCCGCGCCGCGGGCCAGCCGCGCCATGGCAAAATAGACCCTTCCTCCCCGCGCCAGCTGATGGCGCAGCCACGAAAAGCATAGCGCCAGCACCACGATGACCGCTGCCAGAGCGAGCAGCCACTGCTGAGTGCCGGGGGGGATATCCAGCAACTGTTGCCAGGTGCGGCCAAGCAGATAGCCCGGTAGCACATAGGCCGGCGCCCACAGTAGCGCCGACAGCAGCGAGGCCCACATGAAGGCGAACGGCGACATATGCAGCATGCCGGCGATCATCGGTATCACCGGGCGTACCGGGCCGACGAAGCGCGCAAAGATGACCGACAGCGTGCCATAGCGCTGAAAGAAGCGCGCGCCCCGTGCCAGCCACTCCGGATGACGGTGAAACGGCCACAGCCGCGGTACCCGTTCGCGCTGGGTATGGCCCAGCGCGAAGCTCAGCCCATCGCCGGCCAGGGCGCCGAGCGCCGCGGCCAGCAGCACCAATGGGATCGATAGATCCTGGTGCCCTGCCAGCGAAGCGGCGGCCGTCATCAACACCACGCCGGGCATGATGAGGCCGACCACGGCAAGGCACTCGAGCAGTGCGATGATGGCGATGATCATCAACAGTAGAGCGGGAGAGGGGGTCAACTGGTAGAGCCAGTCGGCAATATTCAAGACGCGGACTCCGTCAGCGCGTGCCCCCTGCGCAGGAGGCGTTGTTCGAAGGCCAGCCAGCGTTCGCTGGGTTGGGGGGTGCATACGGCGATGCGTGCCGTCAGCGGCCCGGTCTCGGCGAGCACACAGCGCTCCAGCGCTGCCAGCAGGCGGTTGCGAACCATCAGCGCGCCGTTGTCGCCGGTGTCCGGCAAGACTAGCCAGAACAGATTGCCGTCGGCGCGACCCAGGCTGTCGTGACTGCGGCAGGTATGGTGCGCTACCTGGCAGAAGCGTTGCAACATATCGCGATAGAGGCGTGGCCCGAACTGCTCGCTGGCCATATCCAGCTGCGGCAGATGGATGACCAGCACGCTGAGGCGGCGATCGAGTGCCTGGGCGCGTGCCAGTTCGCTCTGCAGGGTTTCCTCGATGGCACTGGGGGATAGTGCATCGCACTGCGTATCATTGGGGTCGGTGGCACGCAGCAGGGCGAGCTGGCGCAGCTGCTCCCAGGGGGCCAGGGTGCTCAGCGCAGCCAGCGCGAGATAGCTGAGTGCAGCCTGTGGCAGGCTCATGTCGACATCCATCAGCAATAGCCACAGCGGCGCCAGCAGCAGGTTGAGCATCAATGCCGGACCCAGCGGTAGCAGCAGCAGCGCCAGCACCGGTGGCAAGCCCAGCCACAGGTCGGCGGCCTGCTCGAGCCGGAGCAGCTCCACGGCCAGCAGCAGATAGCTGGTAGTGATCAGCATGTAAGACGCCATGCGTTGGGCGCGTTCATCGGCGAGTCGGACTATCGCAGCGCCCACCAGCAGCAGCGCGCCGATGGCAGGCAGCAGAATGTAGTCGTAATGGCCCATCAGGTAGTGCCAGCCGGCGTGGGCCGCAGCAAGTAGCGCTGCCAATAGGTAGACCAGCGCGAAAAGTCGCGAGGGCAGGCTCTCGAGACGCGGCGTCATGACGGAGAGTCTCCCATGCCGAGGATCAGCGGTGAGTGCTGTTTGGCGAGTGCGTCGCGGGCTTCGTCGAGTCGCTCGCTATGGGCCAGTGGCAGGGTCCGGGCATGCAGATGCCCATCGCATTCGCCGAGACAGTGCAGCAGGCTGTGGCAACGCTCGCGCACCGCGTCGGCATGGCGGCCGACCAGCATGATCGCCAGGGTGCGCCGGTCGAGGCGATAGCAGTGCTCGAATGCATGGCTGGCCCTGGCCAGGCGGTGTGCCAGCAGCCAGCAGCGCCGTCGAGTCGTGCGGATTAGCAGCAGCTCGCTATATAGCGGGTCGCGCTCGCTGCGGGTACGTTCCTGGGCGAGGGCCTCATCGAGGCGTTCGGCCGACCACAGGCGCAGCCCGGGGGTGAGCCGCTGGCGCTGGGTGACCCGTTGCCATAGTGGCCGCAGCTGCACCGCGTGAGCGGCTCCCGCCAGCAGCAGTGCCGCCAGCAGCATGCCGCTGACCGTTGCCTCGGCAGCGGGCAACATCGCCGCCACCTGCCACCACGCGAGTCCCGCCAGGGTCGCATTGAGGGCCATCATCCAGCGCGGCTGGGGCAGCATCATCAAAATCGCGAAGGCCCATAGCCAGGCGCCCAGGGCGTCGGGCTCCAGCGACACCATGCCAGCCAGCAGCAGGCTCGGAATCAGCTGCCAGGGCAGGCGCGCCGGCCAGCGATAGCTGCGCTGCAGGAGCAGCGCAGTGGCCAGCAGCCAGCCTGTTGCGGCCCACAGTAGCGAGCGCGCGGAGCCGGCTTCCAGGGCCATGCTCATCACGGCACAGAGCAGGGCGGCAAGCAGCAGGGCGAGGCGAAAGCCGTGGACTTTGTACATGCTATCCATGGTGCCTTATATTGAGACGTTCCGCTGTATCATGATGTTTCTCATCCAGCCGGTCATCGTTGCCGAGCATTCGCTATCAGGAGTCACGCCAGGGCATGTCAGATCATACCGCTGCCATTACCGATGTCGTTGCCTACATGGACCAACTTGGCCTGCAGGCTCGTACCGCCAGTGCCACGCTGCGGCGTCTCGATACCGCGCGCAAGAACGCTGCGCTGCTGGCCACCGCGGCGCAGCTCGAGAAGGCTCGACCTACGCTGATCGAGGCCAATGCCGGCGACCTGGCCCGTGGCCGCGACAACGGCCTCGATGCGGCACTGCTCGATCGCCTGGCGCTGACCGACACGCGTATCGATGCGATGATCGAAGGGCTGCAGCAGGTCGCCGCGCTGCCTGACCCGGTGGGCGAGGTAGACGGTCTGCGCTATCGGCCCAGCGGTATTCAGGTCGGCCAGATGCGCGTGCCGCTGGGCGTGATCGGTATCATCTACGAATCGCGGCCCAACGTCACCGTCGAAGCGGCCAGTTTGTGCCTCAAGGCGGGCAACGCCTGCATTCTGCGTGGCGGCTCCGAGGCGCGCGACAGCAACGCCGCGATCGCCGCTTGTCTGCGAGCGGGGTTAGCCGAGGCCGGGGTGCCCGAGGCAGCGGTGCAGGTCGTGGCTACCACCGATCGTGCCGCGGTCGGCCGTCTGATCGCCATGCCCGAGTACGTCGATGTGATCATTCCCCGCGGTGGCAAGTCGCTGATCGAACGTATCTCCCGCGAGGCGCGGGTGCCGGTGATCAAGCATCTCGACGGTGTCTGCCACGTCTATATCGATCAGACTGCCGATCACGACAAGGCGCTGGCGATTGCGGTCAACGCCAAGACCCACCGCTACGGCACCTGCAACACCATGGAGACCCTGCTGGTGGACGCACCGCTGGCGGCCGAGCTGTTGCCGCGACTCGCCGCCGCCTACGCCGAGCATGGCGTCGAGCTACGTGGCTGCTCGCGAACCCGCGAACTCCTGCCCGAGGCCGCGGAAGCCAGCGAGCAGGACTGGTATGCCGAGTACCTGGCCCCGGTGCTGGCGATCCGCGTGGTCGACGGCATCGATGCGGCCATGGCGCATATCGAGCACTACGGCTCACACCACACCGATGCCATCATCACCGAGCAGTATGCGCTGGCGCGGCGCTTCATGGCCGAGGTCGACTCCAGCTCGGTGATCGTCAATGCATCGACGCGCTTTGCCGACGGTTTCGAATACGGCCTCGGCGCGGAGATCGGGATCTCCACCGACAAGCTTCACGCCCGTGGCCCGGTGGGCCTCGAGGGCCTGACCACGCGCAAGTATGTGGTGTTCGGGGATGGGCATATCCGTGACTGAGTCAGAGGCTCCGCCGCGAGTCGCGATGCTGGGCGGCACCTTCGATCCGGTGCACCTGGGGCACCTGCGCAGCGCGGTAGAGCTGGCCGAGGTGCTCGAGCTCGATCGAGTGCACATGATTCCCGCACACCGGCCGCCATTGCGCGGTGAGCCGGGAGTGGCCAGCCACGAGCGCTTGTCGCTGCTGCGGCTGGGCATCGGCGACACGCCCCGGCTGGTCGCCGATGACCGTGAGATCCGACGCGACGGCCCCTCCTATTCCGCCGACACCCTGGCTAGCCTGCGTGCCGACTACGGCGATCAGGCGCGTCTGGTGATGGCGCTGGGCCACGATGCCTTTCTCAAGCTGGCCGACTGGCACCAGCCGCAGCGGCTCTTCCAGCTGGCGCACCTGGTGGTGCTCGAGCGTCCCGGCTACCGCCAGCCGCTGCCGCCGGCACTGGATGAACTGATTGCCGGACGCGAGGTCGATGATCCGGCGGCGCTGTTCGCTGCGCCGGCCGGCGGGGTGCTCAGGATCGCACTGGAATCGCGCATGGCGATCTCGGCCACGGCGGTGCGTCGGCGCCTCAGTTGCGGCGATTCGGTGCGCTACCTGCTACCCGAGAGAGTGGAACATCGCATCACGGCGCTGGGCCTCTACCGCCACGAGCGGTAGAATGTGGGGCTAACCATAGCGACCCCCCGATTTGCACCAGGAGCCCCTCAGACACTATGCAGATTGACGACCTCAAGACACTGGTGATAGACGCCCTCGAGTCGCTCAAGGGCCAGGATATCGCCACCCTCGATGTATCGCGCCTGACCAGCGTGACGGACCTGATGGTAGTCGCCAGCGGCACCTCTACCCGGCACGTGTCGGCGCTGGCCAACCGGGTGGTGGAGAACACCAAGGAGCAGGGCCTGCAGCCGTTGGGCGTCGAGGGACAAGCCGGCTCCGACTGGGTGCTGGTGGATCTCGGCGAGCTGGTGGTGCATGTGATGCTGGTCGAGACCCGGCGCCTCTACGACCTCGAACGGCTGTGGTCGGATCTTCCCAGCGACGGCGAGACCGAGGTGCGCGGGGAGCGTGTGTGAAGGTCAAGCTGCTGGCAGTGGGTGCCAAGATGCCGGCCTGGGTCGAGCAGGGCGTCGCAGAATACCGTAAGCGCCTGCCGCGGGACTTCAGTCTCGAGATTATCGAGATCGCCCCGGGGGCGCGTGGCAAGAACGCCGATATCGCGCGCGCCGTGGCCAGCGAGGGTGAACGCATGCGCGAGCGGCTCAAGGGTCGTGAGCACCTGGTGGCACTGGAGGTCGGCGGCAAGCCCTGGAGCACCGAGCAGCTCGCCGAGCAGGCCGCCGATTGGCGTCTCGCCGGGCGTGATGTGGCGCTGCTGGTGGGCGGCCCCGACGGTATCGAGCCGGGGCTATCGGCGAGCGCCGACCAGCGCTGGTCGTTGTCGCCGCTGACCCTGCCACACCCGCTGGTGCGCATTTTGCTCGCCGAACAACTATATCGGGCCTGGACGCTGCTGGTAGGGCATCCCTACCACCGTTGAGGTATTCCTTGTTACATGTCCCGAGTCCGCCCCATGCGTGAGCGTCGTCAGGTACTCAAGAACACGCATCAGGAAGTTCGTATCTTCCGCCTGCGCTCGCTGCTGGCGTTACTGCTGGTGGTAGCGCTGACGGCAACGCTGATGGGCCGCCTGGCCTACCTGCAGGTGAGCCAGCACGAGGTCTATATCACCCGCTCGGAGAAGAATCGCGTGCGGGTCGAGCCGCTACCGCCCACCCGTGGGCTGATCTATGACCGCAACGGTGAGCTGCTGGCCGAGAATCGCCCGACCTACAATCTGATGCTGGTCCGTGAGCGCGTCGAGGACCTGGATGCCACGCTGAACCTGCTGGTCGAGCTGCTGGCGCTGCCCGAGGAGGGTGTCGAAGCGTTCCGTGAGCGATCACGGCAGCGCACCCGGCCGTTCCAGCCGGCGCTGCTGATGAGTGACCTGGAGGAGGAGCAGATCGCCCACCTGGCGCTCAACCGCCACCGCCTGCCGGGCGTCGAGGTCGAGGCTCAGCTGCTGCGCTACTATCCCGACGCCGAGATGCTCTCCCATGCACTCGGCTATGTGGGGCGCATCAATGCCGAGGAGCTGGCGAACCTAGACCCCGGCAACTATGCCGGCACCCACTTTATCGGCAAGACCGGCGTCGAGCGCTTCTACGAGGACGTGCTGCACGGCCAGGCCGGGCTGCGCAAGGTCGAGACCAACGCCCGGGGGCGGGTGCTGCGCGAACTAGGGCGCACCGACCCGGTACCTGGCGAGAACCTGACGCTGACCATCGACCGTGACATGCAGAAACTGGGCTACGAGCTGCTCGACGGCCGCCGCGGGTCGATCGTCGCCATCGAGCCGGCCAGCGGCGAGATCCTGGCACTGGTCTCGGCACCGGGGTTTGACAGCAACCGCTTCGTCACCGGCATCGATGTGGCCTCCTATCAGGCACTCCAGGAGAACATCGACCTGCCACTGTTCAACCGTGCGATCCGCGGCCAGTACCCCCCGGGCTCGACCATCAAACCGTTCCTGGCCATCGCCGGGCTCGCCGAAGGGGTGATTACCCCCAATCGGGTGATCAACGACCCCGGCTATTTCCAATTGCCGGGCGACACGCGCCGCTACCGCAACTGGCTGCGCTGGGGGCACGGGCGGGTCGACATGGAGCGCTCGATCGAGGTCTCCAATAATACCTACTACTACACCCTGGCCCACGAGATGGGCATCGATCGCCTGCATGAGCAGATGACCGCATTCGGCTTCGGTCAGCGGGTCGGGCACGACGTGTTCGGCGAGAGTGCCGCCCTGATGCCGTCGCGGGAGTGGAAGCGTGGACGCTTCAATCAGCCCTGGTACCCCGGCGAAACCGTGTCGGTGGGCATCGGCCAGGGCTACTGGCAGGTCACGCCGCTACAGTTGGCGACCGCCACCGGGGTGCTGGCCAACCGTGGCAAGTGGGTCAAGCCGCGGTTGGCCAAGCGCATCGGTGAGCATGAACAGGAGGCGGTGCTGCCCGAGACCCTTGGTGATATCGAGCTCGAGAACGAGGAGTGGTGGGACCGAGTGTTCTCCGGCGCCGAGAAGGTGATGACCGGCAGTGAAGGCACTGCGCGGCGTACCGGGGTCGACCTCGAATACCGCATGGGTGGCAAGTCGGGCACCGCCCAGGTCTTCTCGCTGGGCCAGGACCAGCGCTACAACGCCGACGAGCTCGCCGAGCGGCTGCGCGATCATGCACTGTTTGTCGCCTATGCGCCGCTCGAGGATCCGCAGATCGCCGTGTCGGTGATCGTCGAGAATGCCGGCGGCGGCAGCACCCACGCCGCGCATCTGGCGCGGGCGATGACCGATGCCTGGCTGCTCGACGATAAAGACCTCGACGTCGAGGAGCTGCGCGAAGAGATGGAGAACGACGACACCAGCGTGGCGGGAAACTGATGATCAAGAAGGGATGCACATGATGCTCGGCGATATCACCCGCGGCCTGCGCGGCTATCCGGTGCGCCCGCCCGAAAGTGGCATGTCGCGACGCAAGAGCATCTGGACCAAGCTGCGCATCGACCCCTGGATCATGCTGCTGTTGCTGGTGCTGATGAGCGCCGGCCTGCTGGTGCTCTACAGTGCCAGCGGTCAACGCATCGAGACGGTGATTGCCCAGGCCACGCGCTTTGGCCTGGGGCTGGTGGTGCTGATGGTGCTGGCACGGCTGTCGCCTGCCACCCTGCTGCGCTGGGCGCCGCTGCTGTACGGTGCGGCGCTGGCGATGCTGGTGGCGGTGGAGGTGCTGGGCGACATGGGGATGGGGGCTCAGCGCTGGTTGGTGATCCCCGGCGTGGTGCGTTTCCAGCCCTCGGAGCTAATGAAGCTGGCGATGCCGATGATGCTCGCTGCCTACCTGAGCCGTCGCGAACTGCCGCCCAAGTGGACCGATCTGGTGGTGTGTGGCTTGCTCATGGCGGTGCCGGTGATGCTGATCGCGCGCCAGCCGGATCTCGGCACCTCGCTGCTGGTGATCTGTGCGGCGGTGTTCGTGATCCTGCTGGCGGGACTCTCATGGCGCTTCATCGCCTTCCTGATCGTCCTGGCGGGGGCGGCGCTACCGGTACTGTGGATCAACATGCACAACTATCAGCGCCAGCGGGTGCTGACGTTCCTCAATCCCGAGAGCGACCCGCTGGGCGCTGGCTGGAATATTATCCAGTCGACGACGGCCATCGGCAGCGGTGGCCTGCTCGGCAAGGGATGGTTGCAGGGCACTCAGTCTCAGCTCGAATTCCTGCCCGAACGGCATACCGACTTTATCGTCGCGGTGCTTGGCGAGGAGTTCGGGCTGGTGGGGATGCTGCTGGTGCTGACGCTCTATCTGCTGGTGATCATTCGTGGGCTGTGGCTGGCCAATGCCGCCCAGGACTGCTTTGGTCGCCTGCTGGCGGGCAGCATCATCCTGACCTTTTTCATCTATATCTTCGTCAACGTGGGCATGGTCAGCGGTATTCTGCCGGTGGTCGGCGTACCATTGCCGTTGGTCAGCTATGGCGGCACCTCCAGCGTGACCTTGCTGGCCGGTTTCGGTATTCTCATGTCGATTCATGCCCACCGCCGCCTGCTGCCTCGTTGAGGCGGTGTTACACCGAATGATTTAGCAAGGAGCTGCGCGACCGATGACGGTGTCTGCAATTCAGGGAAAGGGCGTGCTGGCTGCAGCAGGCCTACTGCTGCTGGCGTCGCCGGGCCTGGCCGGCGACTTCGACCCGGCCTCCGATGACGAGGTCGCCGCGCTGGTCGAGATGCTCGGCGAGCAGGGGGTGCCACGTGACTGGGCCGAGTCGGCCATGCGCCAGGCCGACTTCAGCCAGGACGTGCTCGATGCCATGGAGGGGGCCGCCGAGCGGCGTCTGCGCTGGGACGAGTATCGCGAGATCTTCCTGCAGCGCGATCGTATCCTGCAGGGCGCGGCGTTCATTGATGCCCATCACGACGCCTTTGCCCGCGCCGAGGCCGAATACGGTGTGCCGCCGGAGGTGATCGCCGCGATTATCGGCGTCGAGACCAAGTACGGCCAGTTCACGGGCAATCACCGGGTGCTCGATTCGCTGTCGACGCTGGCCTTTCACCACCCCAGTCGCCACCGCTTCTTCCGCGGCGAGCTGGCCGCCTTCCTCGAGATCGCCTATGAAGAGGGCGTCGAGCCCGGTTCGCTGCACGGCTCCTACGCTGGCGCCATGGGCTATCCGCAGTTCATCCCCACAAGCTATCGCGCCTATGCGGTGGACTTCGATGGCGACGACATTCGCGACCTGTGGACCAATCCGGTGGATGCCATCGGCAGCGTCGGCAACTATTTTGCCGAGCATGGCTGGCGCCCCGACGAGGCGATCCTCAGTGAGGCCAGCGGCCCCCAGAGCCTGCCCGACGACGTCGAGTTCAACGCCACTCGCCCGCCCTATGCGAGCCTGGATGAACTGGCCGAGGCCGGCATCGAAGCGGATGCCGCCGCCGCGCCGCCAGAGGAGGTGATACCGCTGGCATTCGACTATCGGCGCGATGACGATAGCGACGAGATTGGCTATCACTATCGCCTCGGGCATCACAATTTTTACGTGATCACCCGTTACAATCACAGCCATCTGTACGCCATGGCGGTCACCGAGCTTTCCGAACAGATTGCTGCTGCCTATGAGGAGGGTGCATGGGCTCAGGACGACAGCTGACCCACGCCGTGGGGGCCTTGGCCACCTTGCTGTTGGTGGCCGGCTGTGCCGGCAGCGGTGGCAGTAGCGGCACGCAGCGGGCTGCCGACAGCGGCGCCGCCAGCTCGTCACCGGATGACGCTACCAGCACCGCTAGCGGGCGTTATTCGATGAGCCGCGACGCCTACCCGGATCTGCCGCCGGACGTCTCCGACGTGCCCGATGCCGAGCCGCGGGTCGAGCCGCGCTCGCGGGGCGGCAATCGCTCCACTTATGAAGTGTGGGGAGAGACCTACCATGTGCTCTCCGATGAGGTGGGCTACAGCAATGAGGGCATCGCCTCCTGGTACGGCGAGAAGTTCCACGGCTACGCTACCGCCAATGGCGAGATCTACGACATGTACCTGATGACGGCTGCGCACCGCTCGCTGCCGCTGCCCAGCTTCGTCAAGGTAACCAGCGTCGACAACGGGCGTTCGGTGATCGTGCGCGTCAATGACCGTGGGCCTTTCCATGACAACCGCGAGATCGACCTCTCCTATGCGGCGGCGTCGCGACTGGATATTCTGGGCCGCGGGACCGGCAAGGTGCGCGTCGAAGCCATCGATCCGGTAGCCTGGCAGGAGAATCGCGGCAACGGCGCGACCCAGATGGCTTCGGTCCAGCGTGAGGCGCGCGACGGTGCCGAGCAGGTGGCGGCGCCACCGTCTTCGAGTGTCTCGCCGGCCCAGGAAGTGGCTGCCACCCCTGCTGGCAGCAACGGAGCGGCGAGCGATGCCGCTGCAGCGATCTACCTGCAGGTCGCCGCGCTAGGCTCGGCGAGCAACGCCGAGGCGCTGAAGTCGCGGCTGCAGAGTGAACTCAACCGGCCGGTCCGGGTCGCCAGCGATGCCAGCGTGTATCGCGTCCAGGTCGGGCCGGTAAGCGATAACAGCCGGGTCGAGCCACTGCGCGATGAGCTACGCCGCGCAGGCTTCGAACAGACCCTGGTAATCAATGACTGACCCATAGCGGGTCGTGAATCTAGTGACGTTTTTTCTTGTGAGAGTGGGTGTGATGAAAGTGTTTGCCTTGTTGTCCGGTTTGCGTCGCTCGATGCTGCCGCTTGCGGTCGCCGGTCTGACCAGCGTTGGTATCATGGTCTCGGCTCAGGCCCAGCAGCCTAGTCCGCAGACCATGGTGCCCTCGCCGCCGCAGCTGGCGGCCAAGTCGTGGTTCCTGATGGACGCCGATAGCGGCGAAGTGCTGATCGAGCACAACGCGGATGAGCGGCTGCCGCCGGCCAGCCTGACCAAGCTGATGACCGCCTATCTGGTGGAGCGGGAGCTCGACCGCGGCAATATCAGCATGGATGACATGGTACGGGTCAGTGAGAATGCCTGGCGCACCGGCGGCTCCAAGATGTTTATCGAAGTCGATACCGAGGTATCGATCCGCGATCTGCTCTACGGCATCATCATCTCGTCGGGCAACGACGCCAGCGTCGCCGTGGCCGAGCATCTGGCCGGCGGGGAGCAGCCGTTTGCCGACCTGATGAACCAGCACGCCCAGCGCCTGGGACTGCACAACACCAGTTTCGCCAATGCCACCGGGCTGCCTGACCCCGAGCAGTACTCCTCGGCGCGGGACATGGCGCTGCTCTCGCAGTACATCATCAACGACTACCCCGAGCACTACGCGATCTACGCCGAGCGCTACTTCGACTTCAACGACATCCGCCAGCCCAATCGCAACCGCCTGCTATGGCGTGATGCCACCGTCGATGGCCTCAAGACCGGCTGGACCACCGAGGCCGGCTACGGGCTGGTGGCCTCGGCCAAGCGCGACGACATGCGCCTGATCTCGGTGGTAATGGGCACCAGTTCCGAAGAGGCCCGCGCCCAGGAGACCCAGAAGCTGTTCAGCTACGGCTTCCGCTACTTCGAGACCCTCAACCTCTACGAGGCGGGCTCGGTGCTGGAAACCCCGCGCATCTGGGGCGGCGCAGAGAATCAGGTGCGGGTCGGTGTGGATAGCGATGTCAAGATGACCGTGCCGCGTGGACGCAGCGATGAGCTGACGGCGCGACTCAATCTGCGCGGCGACATCAGCGCGCCGGTCGCGGCCGGTGACCAGCTCGGTACCCTCGAGGTCAAGCTGGGCGACGAGGTGCTCGGTGAGCGCCCCCTGGTGGCCCTGGAGAGCGTCGAACAGGGCGGCATCTTCAAGCGCGTATTCGATATGGTGCGCCAGTTTATCAGCGGCCTGTTTGGCTGATCGATGCCACGCAGCGGCGACTCCTCGGGGGTTGCCGCGTTCGCTGCCGGGAGCCGCACCCTTGGTTGCGGCCCGTCGGTTGCGTAAAATAGCGCCACATTCCTGTTTGAGTGTTCATGATCATGGCCGACAAGCCCCTGCGAGACCTGCGTCTCGACACCCCGGAGGCGTCGGGTAAGGCGCCGCGCGTCGAATTCCCCTGCGACTACTCGCTGAAGATCGTCGGTGATGCCGCCGATGACTTCCATGACACCGTGGTCGAGGTGGTCGAGACCCATGCGCCGGGTTTCGATCGTCAGTCGATCCGCGTCGTCGACAGCCGCAACGGCAAGTTCCAGTCGGTACGCCTGACCATCACCGCCACCGGCCAGCCCCAGCTCGAGGCGCTGTTCGCCGAGCTCAAGGGTACCGGCCGCGTGCATATGGTGCTCTGATGAGCGAGCGGCCTGCGCTGCCGATCCAGGTCTTCTGCCTGGGGCGTCAGCCTTACCTGCCGGTATGGGAGGCGATGCGTGCGCTGACGGACGGCCGCGATGCCGAGACTCGCGATCAGTGCTGGGTGGTCGAGCATGAGCCGGTGTTCACCCAAGGCCAGGCCGGCAAGCCCGAACATCTGCTGATGCCCGGCGACATACCAGTGGTGCAGACCGACCGCGGCGGCCAGGTGACCTATCACGGCCCCGGCCAGCTGGTGGTCTATCCGCTGCTCGACGTGCGTCGTTCGAAGCTGGGAGTGCGCGAGCTGGTTACCGCGCTGGAGCAGGCCGTGGTGGGGGCGCTGGGCGATCTGGGCGTTACCGCCGCGGCGCGGGCGGATGCACCCGGGGTCTACGTGGGGGAGGCCAAGATCGCTTCGCTGGGGCTGCGTATACGCCGCGGCGCGAGCTTCCACGGTGTGGCGCTCAACGTCGACATGGATCTTGGCCCTTTTGCGCGCATCAATCCGTGCGGTTATGCCGGTATGGCGATGACGCGGATCAGTGATCTGGTCGCGGCGACGCCGGACTCGGACAGCGTGGCGCGCAGCCTGGTGGGCCATCTGGGCAGGCAGCTGGGGCGCGAACTCGACTGGGCAGCGCCCGGCGAGCTACCGGAGCACTGCCAGCGCCAGCAGGGGCTCAGCCTACCGTCGTGACCGGGATCAGGCCGCTGTCTTCCGGCGCCCGCTGTCCGGGCACCTTGGCCGGTGCGGCCAGCCCCAGATTATTCTTCTCGAAGACCTTGTCGGCACGGTAGCTGGAGCGTACCAGCGGCCCCGAGGCGACCTCCATGAAGCCCTTCTCCAAGCCTAGTTGACGGTAGCGCTCGAACTCTTCCGGGGTGACCCAACGCTCCACCGGCAGGTGGTTCTTGGTGGGGCGCAGATACTGGCCGAGGGTGACGATATCCACGCCGATCTCGCGCAGGTCGTCAAAGGTGGCGAGGATCTCCTCCTCGGTCTCGCCCAGGCCCAGCATCAGGCTGGTCTTGGTCAGCACCTCGGGTTTGTGATGCTTGGCGAAGGCCAGCACGTCGAGGGTCTTGCGGTAGCCGGCGCGAGGGTCGCGGACGCGCTGGGTGAGGCGCTCGACGGTCTCGACATTCTGGGCAAATACCTCGAGGCCGGAATCCACCACGTCGGCGATGGCGTCATGTACGCCGTCGAAATCCGGGGTCAGGGCTTCGACGACCACCTCCGGGGTACGCGCCTTGATGGCGCGGACACAGGCGGCGTAGTGGCTGGCGCCGCCGTCGTCGAGGTCGTCGCGGTCCACCGAGGTCAGCACGATGTAGCGCAGGCCCATCAGCTCCACCGACTTGGCGGTATTGTCGGGCTCCTCGGCGTCGAGCCAGCCGCGGGGGTTGCCGGTGTCCACGGCGCAGAAGCGGCAGGCGCGGGTGCACACCGAGCCCATCAGCATGATGGTGGCGGTGCCGTTGCTCCAGCACTCGCCCATGTTGGGGCAGTGCGACTCGGCACACACCGTGCTCAGGCGGTGCTCGCTGACATTGCGCTTGACCGCTTCGAAGCGTTCGCCGCCGGCAATCTGGATGCGCAGCCAGGGCGGCTTGCGGCCGTTGCTGACGCCTTCCTGGGAGTCGTCGGTCTTCTGGCTCGGCCTGCGCTGCTTGATGCCATCCTTGATCACGGACATGCCGTGCTCGTTGCGGAATTTTGCCCCGCTGGAGATGTCGCGCGACGGCTTGTTACTCATAGCGATCTAAGCCTCTCTGTTCGCTGCCCAGGCGGCGTCACCCGGACCATGATAGACGCCACTTTAGCATAAGGCCGGGGGCGGATTCAGCCTGCCCTGGCGTTTCCCAAACGGCTGCAGTAGCAAGTAGCGAGGGGCGCCGGCGGTAGGTCTACGAGGAGGCGCTGTAAACCCCTCCCTGGGTGGCATGGAGTTTTCGCGCTTACAAGCATGATGCTTGATAAATGTAAGCGATTTCCTACACCGTTCTAGGCGAACGCCCACAGATACCAGCGCCTGGGATTGGTATCCTTGCTGCACCAAGCTTTCTATTCTGCTAATAAATCAATAGACGGCATGTTCCAGACGCAGGGAGGCGTGATGGCCAGCGCAAGCGGATTGCAAT
Source organism: Halomonas sp. ML-15 (assembly GCF_014779595.1). Lineage (GTDB taxonomy): Bacteria > Pseudomonadota > Gammaproteobacteria > Pseudomonadales > Halomonadaceae > Franzmannia. Next base: position 20,458 of record NZ_JACXZT010000020.1, on the reverse strand, counting down.
TCACCTTGGGCTTGCCCGGTGTCGAGGACGTGGCGGTGATCGACTTCACCCATCGTGAGCGACTCTCCGCGCCCTTCGAGCTCAGCGTACGCTTCGCCAGCCGCGACGGCGGCCTCTCTGCCAGCGATATCCTCGACCGCGAGGCGACCCTGACGATCTGGCAGGATGGCGAGGCGCTGCGCCTTATCAACGGCGTAGTCAGCGAGTTCGGCCGCGGCGATAGCGGCCACCGCCGCACCTTCTATCACGTCGAGATCCGCCCCGCGCTGTGGCGCCTTGGGCTGCGCCACAACTCGCGCATCTTTCAGGAGGTCTCGCCGCTCACCGTGCTCAACACCCTGTGCGACGAGCACGGCATCGCCGATATCGCCTTCGCCGCTACCCGGGAACCGGAGGCCCGCGAGTATCTGACCCAGTACCGCGAGACCGATCTCGCCTTCGTCCAGCGCCTGGCCGCCGAAGAGGGGCTGTTCTATTACCATGAGTTCTTCGCAACAGGCGGCGACACGGGCGACGAGGGCGATGCCGGCCACCGCCTGATCTTCGCCGACGCCCCCCAGGTGCTGCCCCATTTGGGCGAGCGCCGCTATCACAGCCGCGCCGGGGGCACGCCGCCGCAGCGCCATGTGCGCAAGCTGCGCCAGGTCGCCCGCATCGCCCCGGCCAGCGCCACCCTCAAGGACTACTCCTTCAAGAACCCGAGCTATGGTCAGCTGCACGACCACGTGGCCGATGGGCTGGAAGCCCACGGACAAAGAGCCGACTACGAACACTACGACTACCCCGGGCGCTACAAGGCCGACGCCTCCGGCGAGGCCTTCACCCGCATTCGCCTCGACGCGCTGCGCCAGAATGCCAGCACCGCCGACGCCGAGAGCGACCTGCCCGAGCTCGCCCCGGGGGCACGCTTCACCCTCACCGACCACGATCTCGAGACGCTCAACCGCGACTGGCAGGTGATCGGCGTGGTGCATCACGGCGAGCAGCACCAGGCCCTGGAGGAGGACGGTATCGTCCAGGGAGACAGCCAGAACGAGGGGCGTGGCGGCATGACCCGCTACCACAACGAACTGATCCTGATGCCCGACGATCAGGCCTGGCGGCCCGTGCCCAACCCCAG
>NZ_JACXZT010000020.1:19199-19328 GCF_014779595.1 Halomonas sp. ML-15 | reverse complement strand
CCCTGGGACCGCTACGCCGAGCCTGACGATACCGCAAGTTGTTGGATCCGTGTCGCCCAGGGCTGGGCCGGCGGCGGCTACGGCAGCATCGCCATCCCGCGGATCGGCCACGAGGTGATTATCAGCTAT
>NZ_JACXZT010000020.1:12531-19189 GCF_014779595.1 Halomonas sp. ML-15 | reverse complement strand
CCCTGGGACCGCTACGCCGAGCCTGACGATACCGCAAGTTGTTGGATCCGTGTCGCCCAGGGCTGGGCCGGCGGCGGCTACGGCAGCATCGCCATCCCGCGGATCGGCCATGAGGTGATTATCAGCTACCTGGAGGGCGATCCGGATCAACCGCTGATCACCGGGCGCACCTACCACGCCGTCAATACCGCGCCCTACCCGCTGCCCGAGCACAAGACGCGCACCGTGATCCGCACCCAGAGCCACCAGGGCGAGGGCTTCAACGAGCTGCGCTTCGAAGATCAGGCCGACCAGGAGCAGATCTGGCTGCACGCCCAGAAGGACCTGGAACTGCTCACCCACAACGATCGCACCGAAGAGATCGGCAACGACAGCCATCTCACGGTCCACCACGACCGCATCAGCGAGATCGACAGCGACGATCACCTCACGGTACACGGCAGCCGCCACACCCAGGTCGACGGCGACGACCACCTGATCGTCGACGCCACGCGCCACGAGAAATATGGCCGCGCCCAGCTCATCGAGGCGGGGCAAGAAGTGCACCACAAGGCCGGCAGCAAGACCGTCATCGACGCCGGCGCCGAGATTACCCTCAAGGCCGGCGGCAGCGTTATCAAGCTCGACCCCAGCGGCGTCACCATCGTCGGCGCCCAGGTCAAGATCAACTCCGGTGGCAGCCCCGGCGTAGGCAGCGGGCAGGCGGTAGCCGCCGCACGGCTGCCGGGCGCCGCGACCCCTGAAGCGAGCGAGGATGTCACGCTCAAGTCGATCGGCTCAGGCCTGCTGCCCCAGCTCGGCAACCTGCTGGATCTGAACGATCCCGTCATTCTCGATGGCCTGGCGAACCGCTGCAGCGCCTGCGAGCCCGCCGTGGGCAGCCCGGTCAACCCCCTGCTGGGGGCCAAGCTGCTGCCCGCCGAAACCGACTTCGCCCTGCCGGCGCCGCGGCCCTTCGCCTTCAGTCGCGGCTACCTCTCCAGCAACGCCCGTATCGGTGTGCTCGGCCAGGGCTGGTCGATTCCCGGAGAGGGCCTCTCGCTCACGCTGCGCGACGACGCCTGTGTGATTCACGACGCCCAGGGGCGTGACATTACTTTCGGTCCGCTGGCGGCGGGGCAGGTACGCTACTCGCCCACCGAGCAGCTGTGGATACGCCGCGGCGGAGAAGCGACGCACTCCGACCATGAGGAGGCGCGTTGGCAAGCCCTGGAGGAGACGCTGCGCCACGACCCGGCGCGTATTGTGCTGAGCGATGCCAGCGGCCTCTACTATGTGTTCGCGCCAACCCAGGACAGCGCATCCGTCACCTGGCAACTCGCCCAGGAGCTGGACCGCAACGGCTACGCCACGGGTTACCACTGGGAAGCGGGGCTGCTGGTGCGGGTCGAGGACAGCGCCGGGCGTCACTACGCGTTCGAGTACGCGTCGCTGCTGCCGGCCAGCGAGCATGATAGCGGCCAACGCCTGGCCGGTGTACGACTGGTGCGCGACGCCGACGGCAGCGCCCAGGACGACTGGCTGGCGCGCTACGCCTACAGCCCGGAGGGCGACCTGATCGACGTACGCCATCGCCATGGTGAGGTCGTGCGCGAGTTCGAGTGGCAAGACCATATCCTCACGGCCCACCGCGTGCCTGGCGGCCTCGAGGCCCGCTATACCTGGGACCGCCATACGCCGCAAGGCCGGGTCATCGCCCAGGCAGAGAGCGGTGGGCTGGCGCGTACCTACGCCTACCACCCGGATCACACCCTGGTGACAGACAGTCTGGGCCGCGAGGAGCGCTATCACTTCAGTGGCACGGGCCCCGGTCAGCGCTGGACGGCCCACACCCGTGCCGACGGTTCGCGGATCGAGTTCCGCTACGATGAAGCCGGGCAGCGCATTGCCAGCGTCGACCCGCTGGGCCGCGAGACGGCGCTCGAGCGTGACGACGCTGGGCAAATCATCGCCCAGGTAGCTCCCGACGGTGCGCGCTGGACCATCACCCGCGATGCCCTGGGCCAGCCCACCGCGCTGGCCGGCCCAGAAAGCCTGCGCTGGCAGCTGGAGCGCGACGCCCGCGGCAACCTCACCCGGGTCATCGGCCCCGACGGCACCACCACTTTCACCTACGATAGCGACAGCCTGCCTGATCGGCCGACCGCGGTGACCGATGCCGGCGGCAGCAGTCGTCAGCTGGAGTGGAACGCCTTGGGTCAGCTTGCTGCCGAGGTCGACTGCTCGGAGCAGCGCACCGACTACGCGTATGACCGGCATGGCCACCTGCTCGCCGTGACCAACGCCCTGGGTGAGACGACGCGCACCAGCCATGACGAGATGGGGCGGCGCATCGCTACCCAGCTCCCCGACGGCAGCCGCTGGCAGCACCACCATGATCTGCAGGGCCGGCTGGTCGAACAGGAAGGCCCCCAGGGCTATCGGCAGCAATTCTTCTTCGATGCCCACGGCCGCCCCGAGCGGCGCATCGACGCCGACGGTGGCCAGGAGCACTACGCCTATGACGAGGCCGGGCGGCTTAGCGAGCTCACCCTGGCCAACGGTGCCGCCTACCGCTTTACCTATGACGACATGGACCGACTGGTCTGCGAGACCGGCCCGGACGGTCGTGAACAGCGCTATGCCTACGACCTTGCCGGCCAGCTTATCGAGCGCAGTGAGGCCCACCGCACCGGCACTGACGGCCAGCCGCTGATGACCCGCTATGAGTACGATCAGGCAGGACGCTTGGTCGCCCGCCACCTGCCGGCCACCGAACACGCCGACGCCAGCATCGAACGCTACCTGTGGCGTGCCGATGGCCAGCTCAGCGGCGCCAGCAATGCCGATGGAGAGGTTCGCCTGGCCTATGACGCAGCGGGTCGCCTAGTGGGCGAAAGCCAGCAGCATCACGCCCAGGGCGATGCCGCCGCCTGGCAGTGGCAGCACCAGCAGCGCTACACCGCCACCGGCGCGCCCCAGGCCAGTCAGTTCGGCGACCTGCCCGAGCTTGCCTGGCACACCTACGGCAGCGGCCATCTGCACGGCATGAGCGCCCCCGGCCTCAGGTTCGAGATCGCCCTCGAGCCCGACGCCCTGCACCGCGAGACCCAGCGCCGCCTGAGTGCCGCCGACCAGCCCCAGCCGTTGATCCTCGAGCGCGGCTATACCGTGCTCGGCCAGCTCGACCATCTCAGCCTGCGCGGCGCCGGCAGCGCCAAGGATGAGCAGCACTACCGCTACAACGCCCTCGGTCGGCTCAGCTTCCGCAGCGCCGGGCAGAGCGGCAGCAGCCCGGTTATCGCCTACACCTACGACCCGGCCGGGCGGCTGATCGCCAGCCAGCACGGCGACAGCGCCCAGCGCTACCCGGTAGACGCCGCCGGCAATCGCCTGGAAGGCAGCGCCACCGCCCAGCGCGACAACCGCATTACCCAGCTCAATGGCGCCCGCTACCGCTATGATGGCGCCGGCAACCTGATCGCGCGCGAACAGCCAAACGGCGACCGCTTAAGCCTCGGCTACGACGCTGCCAACCGCCTGGTGCGGCTGACCCGCACCAGCCCCCAGGGCACCACCCAGGAGGCCAGCTACCGCTACGACGCCCTGGGCCGGCGTCTCGCCAAGACGGTCCGTCACGCCAACGGCACTACCGCCACCACCCACTACGGCTGGGACGGCGACCGCCTGGTTCACGAAGCAAAAGAGAACCAACGCACCACGGTGGTGTACGAACCGGGCAGCTTCGTGCCGATGCTCAGAATCGATCAAGCCGGCCACGACGGCTCAAAACAGATCAGCGCCTACATCACCGACGCCCTGGGCACCCCCATGCAGCTCGTCACACCCAAGGGCGAAACCCTATGGCAAGCCCAACCCGACGACTGGATGGCGGTCAAGAACGAGCGCGGCACCGCCTCACAGCCGATCCGCTTCCAGGGTCAGTGGCACGATGAAGAGTCGGGGCTCTACTACAACCGCCACCGCTACTATGACCCGCAGCAGGGCCGATATATCAGTCAGGATCCGATTGGCTTGAACGGTGGGACCAACCTGTATGGTTACGTGACGAACCCGACAGGGATGGTGGATCCGCTGGGGTTGTCTGGCTATATCCGAGCGCTGGTGGGAGCAGAGAAGCTTAGAGGAGACGCTTGGTGTGCAGCGCAGTATCTCGCTGCAGCTAGTAGCGTATCTCAGCTTCCAGCTATCGTGGAGCAGCAACTTGAAATGGCTGACGAAGCAAAGGCAGGTCAAATTCGCGGCTGTAAGAGCGATAAATATAATCAAGAAGTCCTAACAGGTCTTCCGACAGACGGGGAATATAACGCGTGTAGGGATCGTGCTGAGAGGAGATATCAAAAGAGAATTATAGAGATAGCTCAGCAAAACTCATCCCGGCATGCATCTATAGATGATCAGATAAATGATATTTATCGGAGTTGCCTTGAGCCATCCATCGGAGATATAGAAATCCCTAGTGGGCACAGATGAAATTAGTGATATGACTGTTGAAAGGGTTAAATATATGTCTCTTGTTAAAGTGAAAGAGAAGAGAAGAGTTGGTGCCAAGGCTAGTTTGTTTTTTTTGGTTTTGCTATCTCCTTTGTCTCTTTATGCTAATTCTTTAATGTACCAGTCGAATTACGAAAGGACTGGTGTTTATGATGGCTACGGTCCTGAAAGTGAGCCTGTGCTAGCCTGGAAGTTCGATGCAGGTGCACCTGTGGTGGGTGCCATTTTAGTTTATGACGATGCCGTGTACTTTTCTGATTTTGAAGGAGGAGTTTATGCGCTAAACAAGAGTGACGGGACGCTGTTATGGGAAAAGGATTTGGGGGGGCAGCCCAGCTTACAAGTAACGTTAAATGAAGATGTAGTGCTAGTAGGTCGTCGTTTTTCGCGTGACGATGATGAAAGCTATTTGATAGCGCTTGATCGCATGACTGGAGAAGAGCGCTGGAAATTTGAACCCGACGATTATTCGGGAATAGATGCGCCTACGATTTATGAGGGTAAAGTGTTTTTAACCTCAATGTTGGAACACATTTTTGCCTTGGATTTGTTGACAGGAGAGGAGCTCTGGCGGCGGGAAATTCAAGGTGGAAGTCGTCAACTGTTGATATCTGAAAATGTCCTTTATTTTCAAGACGACTCTCAATCTGTTCTTGCAATGGAACCTGAGACTGGAGAGTTAAAATGGAGTCGCACTCTATCGGATGGAAAAGAGAATTCTTTTAGTACGCCCGCTATTGATGAATGCTTTATTTATGCCACGCTTATTGAGCATGATGCAGCCTCGCTGATCAAATTGAATAAAGTCAGCGGCGAGGTGGAAAAATCTTTCGGGATGGAGTTTCCAACCATGTCGTCTGTAAGTGTTTACGAAGGTAGTGTTTTTTGGGGTGACTACGCATCGGGAGATGGCGGTTCTGGTTATATGAATGCTATGGATGCGGGAACAGGTGAGTTCTTATGGAGAGTCAAGACAGAGGGACCGATAAACTCTTCTGCAGCTATAGCCGGGGATACAGTGTACTTTGGTAGTCATGATCACTACTTATACGCTGTTGACCGTCATGGAGGAGATGTGAAGTGGCGTTATGAAACAGAAGCAGGCATTGCCTCTTCACCTTCAGTAGTGGATGGACGCGTCTACTTTGGTAGTATTGATGGCCATGTTTATGTGCTAGAGTGATTGATTTTCTTAAGTGTAGTGGAGAGCCTTGCTCTAGCCCTCGTCACTTGTAGAGGAGGATGGAGGATGTCGTTGCTCTGACAGGCCCTTTGAAGCAGGGATGTGTATCACGGAGAGGAAGTTAAATGCTAAGAACATACGCTTCGAGTGCCTGGGCTAGCCAGTGGGCGGAGGTGGTTGTGATGCTTCCGGTATATTTATTGATATTCATGGCAATTATTAAGCTTCAAGGCGTGTATCAACTATTGTTTTTCATAGCCTGCTTTTTCTCTCTTTCGCCTTTGTATCGAGTTCTATTCGTAACTCGACCATCTTTTTTGAGGTCGCTTCCTCGTTTAGGGATTGTTGTATTAATTTGGCTAGTTCTCGCTGCCTCAATGTTATTTATTATTGATAGGTAGGGGCCAAGAATTTGATTCACACTCCTCATCGCTAGGGAAGGCTCCTGTTGTCTTTCCTGGCGGTAGCGTGGCCAAGCCAGCCGCTACGGCGATCTGCCTGAGCTCGCCTGGCACACCTACGGCAGCGGCCATCTGCACGGCATGAGCGCCCCCGGCCTCAAGTTCGAGATCGCCCTCGAGCCCGACGCCCTGCACCGCGAGACCCAGCGCCGCCTGAGCACCGCCGACCAGCCCCAGCCGTTGATCCTCGAGCGCGGCTATACCGCGCTCGGCCAGCTCGACCATCTCAGCCTGCGCGGCCCCGGCAGCGCCAAGGACGAGCAGCACTACCGCTACGACGCCCTCGGTCGGCTCAGCTTCCGCAGCGCCGGGCAGGGCCGGCGTATCGCCAAGACGGTCCGTCACGCCAACGGCACCACTGCCACCACCCACTACGGCTGGGACGGCGACCGCCTGGTTCACGCAGCAAAAGAGAACCAACGCACCACGGTGGTGTACGAACCGGGCAGCTTCGTGCCGATGCTCAGAATCGATCAAGTCGGCCACGACGCCCCCAAGCAGATAAGCGCCTACGTCACCG
>NZ_JACXZT010000020.1:0-12521 GCF_014779595.1 Halomonas sp. ML-15 | reverse complement strand
ACCTACCACGCCGTCAATACCGCGCCCTACCCGCTGCCCGAGCACAAGACGCGCACCGTGATCCGCACCCAGAGCCACCAGGGCGAGGGCTTCAACGAGCTGCGCTTCGAGGACCAGGCCGACCAGGAGCAGATCTGGCTGCACGCCCAGAAGGACCTGGAGCTGCTCACCAACCACGACCGTATTGAGGCGATCGGCAACGACAGCCATCTCAAGGTCCACCACGACCGCATCAGCGAGATCGACAGCGACGATCACCTCACGGTACACGGCAGCCGCCACACCCAGGTCGACGGCGACGACCACCTGATCGTCGACGCCACCCGCCACGAGAAGACGGGCCGCGCCCAGCTCATCGAGGCAGGTCAAGAAGTGCACCACAAGGCCGGCAGCAAGACCGTCATCGACGCCGGCGCCGAGATCACCCTCAAGGCCGGCGGCAGCGTTATCAAGCTCGACCCCAGCGGCGTCACCATCGTCGGCGCCCAGGTCAAGATCAACTCCGGTGGCAGCCCCGGGGTAGGCAGTGGGCAGGCGGTAGCCGCCGCACGGCTGCCGGGGCGGGCAATGGCTGAAGCGCATCAGCGTATCGAAGGCGCTACGCACGATGCACTGCTTACCACGAGTCTTCAAATACCGGAGATATGCAAGGAGTGTTGGCAGGAGGCTCTGGCCACCGGACAGACGATGGCTCAGGCGGGGAAATAACGTATGGCTGAGGCCGCACATATACCTATCGATTGGCAACGAAACGACTGGCCGGAGAAAGTGGGGCTCAGGCGGACCGCTCTGATCGAGCTGGGCCTTCTCGACCCGGCTGCACGCGCCGCGCTATTCGAGATTCCAGGCGCCACGCCCCGGCCTTTGCTGCAGGATAACGAGCAGCCTCACCTGACGGCGGAAGGCCCCTGGCTGTTCGAGGTAACGCCCGAGACGCTGGGACAGCGGGCGGTGGAGGATGCGCTTTGCGGCCTGCATGCCTGGCTGGAGAGTCGTATGGAGATATCTCGTCTGGCCGAACGGCTGGCTCCCGCCATGGTGGCCTATCCGGCTGGTGAGCCACCGGCACTGTTAAGATTCTATTTGCCCCAGGTCATCCGGCAATTGCATGCCGAGACCCACGCCAATTGGCACCACTCTCTCTTCGGTGGCATTGAACAGTGGTGGTGGCCATCAGATGATTCGAGCTGGCAGATGCTAGGCGCGATGCCCGAGCGAGCGCCTCTGGAATCCCCTTGGAAGCTTACCTTATCCGCCTCGCTTTACCAGGCACTGCAAGGCGATCCGGAAGTGCGCACCGCGACCCGCTTGCTCATCCAGCAGTACCCGGAGCTCTTTGCCGGCGTGTGCGCCTGTGCTCGCTCACGGCGAGTGGAAGCAGCACTCTTGGCTGCGACCGAAGCGGGCCTGGTGCAACGTGGCGAGCGCCTGGCCTACGCCTACCGCCACTTGCTGGCCGGAAAGCAGGAGTAATCAATGCTGGTGAGATGGATCTGGAACTGGCTGTTAAACCAAATCTGGTACGGCCTGCCCAAAGGGGCACGCTGGGGGCTAGGCGCACTGTTTGCCGGTTATTTCGTGTGGCTGTTCTTCTTGCCCGACTTGCACCCCATGCCCACGGATACCTCTATCCGTGGGCATAGCCATATCGATCGTCCCATTCACGACTTCTGGGTTAACGGACGCTGGGGGGGGAACCTTGGCCCCTATGGTGGGGGGGGACGGTATGCTGCCAGTCTATCAGCGGCGATACCGCTGAGGTGGGGTGGACTCTCAGTATTACGGGAGAGCAGGAGCGACAGGGAATGGAAGTCGAGCGACATAGCGTAGCGCTGCCGATGCCGGAGCGCTCACGGGAGGATCGTTATCTGCATGTGCATTTTCTGCCTAATCATGAGATCAAGCTGGGTTGGAGCTCGGATCTGATTTCGCCCTATGACCATTTGCCGAAGCGCCCCGATGTGGCCCGTTATCAGGAGTAATCAATGCTGGTGAGATGGATCTGGAACTGGCTGTTAAACCAAGTCTGGTACGGCCTGCCCAAGGGGGCACGCTGGGGCCTAGGTGCGCTGATTGCCGGTTATTTCGTGTGGCTGTTCTTTATGCCTAATCTGCACCCCATGCCCACGGATACCTCTATCCGCGGACATAGCCATATCGATCGTCCTGTCCATCGTTTCTGGGTCAATGAGCGTGGGGGGGGGAATCTTGGAGCTTATGGGGGGGGGAGCACAGTATGCTGCCAGCGTATCAGCGGCGATACCGCCGAGGTGGAGTGGATTCTTAGCATCACGGGGGAGCAGGAGCGACAGGGTATGGAGGTGGAGCAGCATAGCGTAGCGCTGCCGATGCCGGAGCGCTCACGGGAGGATCGTTATCTGCATGTGCATTTTCTGCCTAATCATGAGATCAAGCTGGGTTGGAGCTCGGATCTGATTTCGCCTTATGCCCATTTGCCGAAGCGCTTGGACCAAGTCGAAGAGGGGGCTGACCCATGATCGAAGAGGAAATCCTGGCCAACTGCGAAGCGCTGAGTGCTGTTGCCGAAGATCTAACCGCCATGGACGCCATGGCCTGTCGCAGTAGACTGGAAATCGGCATTTTCTTCGATGGTCTTGGGCGTAACCTGGATAAAGATTCGGTGGAGGGACGGCTCAGCAATGTCGCGCGCTTGCATGCGGTCTTTCCCGACGAAAACAGCGACCTATTGGGGCAGCGTTTTCGTAAAATATATCTTCCCGGCATGGGCACACCGCTAGAGAGCGAAGCGTCCGAGAGTCTGGCTGCGGTGGGGCGAATGGCACCCGGTGAGGCGCGCAGCACCGTTGAGGATCATCTGAGCGGTAGCGCACGTCAGACCGTGGGGCGTGGGCTGCTGGAAGAGAGTGGGCGTGCCTGGTGGGAGACCTCCCGGCGCACCCTGGTCCAGCAGGTCAGCTCGCCCAAGGGCTGGGCTAAGGCACCGCTCGATGCCCTCACCCGGATTGGCGTCGAGTCCTTGCCGAGGCTGCGTGACAAGCCGCACATGGCGCATCTGCTGACCAGCGGCGCGGCGTCGCGGTTGACCAAGGCGATGAGCGAGTTCGAGAGGGAAATAGCACTAGCGAATTCAGCCGAAATGCCGCTGCGCACCATTCGCGTTTCAGTGTTCGGCTTCGATTTCGGCGCGGCCCTGGCCAAGGCCTTTATCCGCGAGCTGCTCGACAAGAAGTGCGAACGCCAGGGCGATATCTATCGCTACCAGGGCGCTGACGTGGTGGTCGCCTTTGCCGGGCTGTTCGATTGCGTGCATCGCACCCACCCGGATATGGGGCCTCTGGAAGCCCTGACCCCGGCCGTCACGGAAATCGATGACGGTGGCCCGCTGCACCCTGCCTGCCGCCGTGCCGTGCACCTGATCGCCGCCCATGAGCGGCGGATCACCCGCCGCTGCCGGCCCCTTGGCGGGCAGCGGGCCAACTGGCGCGAGGAGCTGCTGCCGGGCATCAGCGAGGATGTCGGCGGAGGTCTCACGTCCGGCGAGCAGAAGGTCAGCGCCGAGCTGTCGCGATATGCGTTGCACCGGATGTACCGTATGGCGCATCGAGCTGGCGTGCCGATTCCAAGCTTGGAATCACTTCGCGAGCGCGACGTCTTGAACGCTCGGCACTTTGAGATAGACGATGTAATAGAGGGCCATACGCTACCTTCGCTGGCAGCGGCCTACGCTGCAGCAACCCGCAAGTACCGGGAGCCAAGCGCCGAGAGCTTCCTCTTTCATGCTGAGCTGTACTTGTCCTGGCTGGCCAAGCGCTACCTGATCTATCGCGACACCAGAGCCGCGCTGGAGGCCCGTCTCGGCGCGTTGCCAAGCCGTACGCCAAGCGGTGTGTTGGGTGTGCCTGCGGCCTCGTTGACCCGGCCAGCCGAGTGGGAGGATATCGTCGCTACCGCCGAGGAGATTGAACAGGCACTGTCGGAACTGGAGGTGCAGTGGGGCTGGCTGAAGGAAGTCGACCACGAAGCGCGGACCATCAATCGCCAGCACTATGCAGCGAACAATGAAATCAGCAGCTATGCAAGACGACAGCTGGCGACAGAAGGAGAGCTCGCCAAGTTGTGGATTGCCCGGGTCGGCACCGAGTCGGCGCGAAATGCGCTCGAGGAGACCTTCACGCGAATTCGCGATGTGGCGTTTCTGTTCCGCTATGGCATTCATGATCGCCATGCCGACGATCAGGAGATGCAGTTCCAGGCCGGTGGGGCGAATGCCAGCGTGGGTAGCCGGCATTACCACTTCTTCGCCTGGCGCGGTGTGGACATGCCCGGCGAGGAGTCTCCGGAGCGCACCAATCAGCACACTAGGGAGAGAATGGAGCGCTGGACCATGCGTTAAGAGGAGCTGCCCAGACATCCATTATTGGCATGGCGGGCCTGCTTGCTATCGTAGGCTTTGTACGAAAACTGCCTTCGCTCGCCGACTTTTCGTACAAAGCCTAGTCCTTTCAATCAGTCCCGAGCACCGTTCGTCCCAATCAACTGCCCTGTGCCTTGGATACCGGCAGGCAGACCACCGAGTGGCCGGGTCGCGGAGTTAGCGGCGCGCTGAAGTGGTCGTTGAGCTCCGGCAGCAGCTCCTGCACGAAGCGCAGGAACAGCTCGGTGATGGGGGAGGGCGAGCGGTCCTTGGGGTAGACGGTGCACCAGGAGCGGCGCAGCGGAAAGCCGGGCAGCGGCGGCGAGGCGAGCAGGCCACCGGCCAGCTCCAGCTGTACTGCAAGCCGCGGCAGTACGGCCACGCCGAGGTGCGCCATCACGCCCTGCTTGATCGCCTCGTTGGTGCCCATCTCGATGGTGTGGGCCAGTGTCACGCGCTCGCGGGAGGCGAACTCCTCGAAGGCAGTGCGGGTGCCGGAACCCGGCTCGCGCATCAGCACATAGTGATGGGAAAAGTCGTCCAGGGTCGGGCTCGGGCTATGCATCAGCGGATGCTCGGGCCACACCACCGGGATCATCTCGTTGTCGAGAATCGGCATAAAGGTGAGGTTGGGGTCGTCGGGCACCATGCCCATGATCACCAGGTCGTCACGGCGCTCTGCGAGGCGCTCCAAGGCCTGGCTGCGGTTGCACACCCGCAGCCGGATCTGCACTTCCGGGTAGAGCGCGCGAAAGCGCGCCAGGATATAGGGCACCACGTACTGGGCGGTGGAGACCGCCGCCAGGTTGAGTTCGCCACGAATGCTCCCGGCCATCTCCGAGAGCGCCATCTGCAGGCTGGAGACCTGACCGAAGATCGACTGCACCGAGGCCGCAAGGGCATCGGCGGCGGGCAGCACATGCAGCGTTTTGCCGGCATAATTGAACAGCGGCTGTTCCAGGGCCTGCTCGAGCTGGCGGATCTGTGCGCTTACCGCCGGCTGGGTCAGGCCGAGCTGCTCGGCCGCCCGCGAATAGGACTGCTGGCGATGTACCGCTTGAAAGACTTGCAGCTGGCGGAAGGTCAGGCGGTTGAGCAGACTGGGTCGCGTCATTGAGGCGTCCAAGCGGTGTCGGTTATGACAGAATGGGCTGTCCGAATGTTATCAACTTTGTCTGGGTAGGTCGCCATGTTCCACAAGCTGCTGATCGCCAACCGCGGCGAGATCGCGGTGCGCATCGAGCGCGCCTGCGCCGAGATGGGCATCCGTTCGGTGGCGGTGTACACCGAGCCGGACCGCTTCGCACTGCACGTCAAGCGAGCCGACGAAGCCTACTTCATCGGCGATGACCCCCTGGACGGCTATCTGGATGCCCAGCGACTGGTCGATCTGGCCCGCGAGACCGGCTGCGATGCCATCCATCCCGGCTACGGCTTTCTTGCCGAGCAGGCGGATTTTGCCAGGCGCTGCGCCCACGCGGGGATCGCGTTCATTGGCCCGGATGCCGAGGTCATCGCGCGCATGGCCGACAAGAGCGGCGCCCGGGAGATCCTGCGCGAGGCGGGAATCCCCGTCACGCCGGGGTCGCGAGCCCCCCTGGCCAGCCTCGAGGAGGCGCTGGCGCTGGCCGAGACCCTGGGCTACCCGGTGATGCTCAAGGCCAATCACGGCGGCGGTGGGCGTGGCCTGCGGCGCTGCGACAGCGCCGCCCAGCTGGAGCAGGCCTGGGGGCAGGTGGGTGAGGAGGCCAATGCGCGCTTCGCCAGCGCGGCGCTGTTCCTCGAAAAGTGCCTGGTCGGCAGCCAGCATATCGAAGTGCAGGTGCTGGCCGACCGCCACGGCAGTGTGATTCATCTATTCGAGCGCGACTGCTCGATCCAGCGCCGCAATCAGAAGCTGATGGAGATCGCCCCCAGCCCGCGTCTGACGCCGGAGCAGCGTGCCTATGTCGGTCATCTTGCGGTGCGTACGGCACGCCTGGTGGGCTACGAGAACGCCGGCACCGTGGAGTTCCTGGTCAAGGGTAACGAGATCTACTTCATGGAGATGAATACCCGTATCCAGGTGGAGCACACCGTCAGCGAAGCGGTCACCGGCGTCGATATCGTGCGCGAGCAGATCCGCATCGCCGATGGCCTCAAGCTGGCGTTTCGCCAGGAGGATATCCGTCACCACGGCTATGCCATCGAGTTTCGCATCAACGCCGAGGATCCCAAGAACGACTTCCTGCCCTCGTTCGGGCGTATCACCCGCTACTATGCCCCGGGTGGCCCGGGGGTGCGCACCGATACCGCCATCTATACCGGTTACCGATTGCCGCCACACTTCGACACGCTCTGCCTCAAGCTGATCGTGTGGGGGATGACCTGGGAGGAGGTGATGGACCGTGGCATACGGGCGCTCAACGATATGCGCCTGCAGGGCATCAAGACCACCGCGCCACTCTACGAAGAGATTCTCAAGCACCCCGATTTCCGCCGCGGGGCCTTCGATACCGGCTTCGTGGTGCGCCACCCCGAGCTGCTCGACTACTCGGTGAAACGCAACCCCGACGAGGTGGCGCTGGTCGTGGCCGCCGCCATCGCCGCCCATGCCGGCCTATGACCCAGCGCATCGACACGGAGAGTGATATGTCTGCCACTGACGATACCCGCGTGCGCCTCAGCGATGTGGTGCTGCGCGACGGCCACCAGTCGCTTATCGCCACGCGGCTGCGCACCGACGACATGCTGCCGGTGTGCCCGGCGCTGGATGCCATCGGCTTCGAAACCCTCGAAGTGTGGGGCGGGGCGACCTTCGATGCCTGCGTGCGCTTTCTCAAGGAGGACCCCTGGGAGCGCCTGCATCGGCTCAAGGCCGCGCTGCCCAATACGCCGCTACAGATGCTGTTGCGGGGGCAGAACCTGGTCGGCTATCGCCACTATGCCGATGACGTGGTCGAGGCCTTCGTCGAGCGTGCCGCGGCAGGCGGTATCGATGTCTTCAGAATGTTCGACCCGCTCAACGACCTGCGCAATCTGGAAACCGCCATGGCAGCGGTCAAGGTCGCCGGCAAGCACGCCCAGGGGGCGATCTGCTATACGGTGAGCCCGGTGCATGACCTGGGGATGTACATCAAGGATGCCCGACGGCTGGTGGCGATGGGCGCCGACTCCATCGCCATCAAGGACATGGCCGGGCTGCTGACGCCTTACGCCACCGCCGAGCTGGTCGCCGCACTGCTGGACGCAGTAGACGTGCCGGTGCATCTGCATGCCCACGCTACCTCGGGGCTGGCCGCCCAGTGCCACCTCAAGGCGGTGGAAGCCGGCTGCCGGCACCTGGATACCTGCTGCGCGGCCTTTGCCGGTGGTGCCAGTCATCCGGCCAGCGAGGCTATCGTGGCCACCTTCCAGGACACCGACTACGACACCGGCCTCGACCTCGAGGCGATCAAGTCGGTCAGCGACCGGCTGCGCGAGGTGCGGCGTCAGTACGCCGGCTTCGAGAGCGAGGTGACCCGTGAAGACATCGGCGTGCTGGTCAGCCAGGTGCCCGGTGGGATGATGTCCAACCTCGCCCACCAGCTGCGCGAGCAGAACGCGCTGTCGCGGATCAGCGAGGTGTTCGCCGAGATTCCGCGGGTGCGCGCCGACCTTGGCTACCCGCCGCTGGTCACCCCCACCTCGCAGTTCATCGGCTCCCAGGCGGTGATCAACGTACTCACCGGAGAGCGCTACAAGACCATCAGCAACGAGATCAAACGCTATCTGCTGGGCGGCTACGGGCGCCCGCCGGCGCCCGCCGATGCCGATCTGAGGCGCCGGGCGGTGGGCCAGGAGCCCGCCGAACAGGGCCGTCCGGCGGACCTGCTGCCGCCGGAAATGGCGCGTTTTCGCGAGGCGATCGGCTCCCTCGCCGAGTGCCAGGAGGATGTGCTGACCTATGCGCTGTTCCCCGATATCGGCCGCGATTTTCTGCAGGGCCGCCGTGACGGCAGCTTGATTCCCGAGCCGCTGCCGGCGCTCGACGACGGCCAGCGACCGGTCAGCGAAGGCACGCCCACCGAGTTCGTGATCGATGTTCACGGCGAATCCTACGATGTGCAGATCACCGGCGTGGGCCGCGACCGCGGCGGCCGCCGCCAGGTCTACCTGACCCTCGATGGCATGCCCGAAGCGGTGGTGTTCGAAGCCCGCGATCGCTATCAGCCGCCTCCCGAGAGCGGGCGCGCCCGTGCCAGCAGTGCCGGTCACGTGACCACTGCGATGCCGGGCAACATCGTCGAGGTGCTTGTCAGCGTGGGCCAGCAGGTCGAGGAGGGGCAGGCGGTGCTGATCACCGAGGCGATGAAGATGGAGACCGAACTGCATGCGCGCTGTGCGGGCAGGGTCGTGGCCCTCCACGTGGCGCGGGGGGAGCGGGTGATGCCTGGCGAGGTACTGGTCGAGATCGAGTAGCACTGCCGGGGTGGCAGGGGACAAGATCAGCAGCTAGGCTATATTGCAGTGCAGCATGATGGCATACTGGTGGAACGTTACCCGCTTAGGCCTGCCATCAGGCTCCCACTTTTCGCCGCTATGGAGTGATCTTATGCTACCGGCCGCTAGTTCCATGATGAATGCGTCGCTTGCGCTGTTCGATCCCCTCGGCATCGGCCGCGCCAGTGTCGACTACTGGCGCGACAGCCTCGAGCGCAACGTGCTCTATCTCGATGTCATGCGCCAGCGTGGCAACCAGTATCTCGAGCACATGGAGCAGACCAAGCCCAATGTGCTCGGGTTCGAATCCGAGGTTCTGCTTGACGGCCGCGATCTGCCGCGGCCGGTCAACTATGAGCTGCTGCGAATCCTGCCGCCGGCAGGCATCGAGGTCGATTTGCAGGCCAGGCCGTTCGTGGTGGTCGACCCCCGTGCCGGTCACGGGCCGGGCATCGGCGGCTTCAAGCCCGATAGCGAGATCGGCGTGGCGCTGCGCGCGGGGCATCCCTGCTACTTTATCGGCTTTCTGCCGTTTCCCGAGCCCGGCCAGAGCGTCGAAGATGTGGTCGACGCCGAGATCGCCTTCCTGCGTGAAGTGATCGCCCGCCATCCGGATATCTCGGAAAAGCCCATGGTGGTGGGCAACTGCCAGGCCGGCTGGCAGATCATGATGGCGGCGGCGCTGGAGCCGGATCTGTTCGGCCCGATCCTGATCGCCGGAGCGCCGCTCTCCTACTGGGCCGGCGAACGCGGCAAGGCGCCGATGCGCTATACCGGCGGCATGACCGGCGGCAGCTGGATGACGGCGCTGGCCGGTGATCTGGGTGCCGGGCTGTTCGACGGCGCGATGCTGGTGCAGAACTTCGAGAAGCTCAACCCGGCCAATACCCTGTGGGACAAGCAGTACCGGCTCTATGCCAACGTCGACAGCGAGGCCGAACGCTATCTGCAGTTCGAACGCTGGTGGGGCGGTCACGTGGTGCTGGGGGCCGACGAGATTCAGTACATCGTCGATAATCTCTTTATTGGCAATCGCTTGAGTACCGCCGGACTCTCGACCCGCGACGGACGGCGCATCGACCTGCGCAATATCCGTTCGCCGATCGTGGTGTTCTGCTCCAAGGGCGACGATATCACCCCGCCGCCGCAGGCACTGGGCTGGATACGCGACCTCTACGCCGATGTCGAGGATATCTACGCCCACGAGCAGACCATCGTCTACTGCGTCCATGACACCACCGGCCACCTGGGGATCTTCGTTTCGGGCAGCGTGTCGCGCAAGGAACACGCCGAGTTCACCGCCAACATGGACTATATCGACGTGCTGCCGCCGGGGCTCTACGAGACCCAGGTCACCGAGCGCACGCCGTCGGGTGAAGATGAGGCGCATATCGACGGCGACTATCTGCTCGAGTTCACCCCCCGGGACGTCAAGGAACTCGATGAGATCGTGCAGCCCAGCGAGGAGGACGACCGCCGCTTTGCCACCGTGGAGCGGGTCTCGCAGATCAACCTGGGGCTGTATCAGATGATGCTGCAGCCGTGGATCAAGGCGATAATGACGCCCGAGGCGGCACGCTGGATCCGTCGCAT
The DNA here is from genome assembly GCF_014779595.1 of Halomonas sp. ML-15. GTDB lineage: Bacteria > Pseudomonadota > Gammaproteobacteria > Pseudomonadales > Halomonadaceae > Franzmannia. The sequence continues at coordinate 2,071 of NZ_JACXZT010000020.1, read as the reverse complement.
GCATCCGATTCGGCTGGCCTACAAGCTCTACTCCGATCGCAATCCGCTGATGGCGCCGATTCCGGTGCTCGCCGACCGGGTGCGTACCAAGCGCCAGGCCGCTGCCCCGGACAACCCTTGGCGCATGGCCGAAAGCGTGGCCAGCGACCATATCAGCGGCAGCCTCGACGCCTACCGCGAGCTGCGCGACGGCCTGACCGAGAAGCTGTTCCTGAGCTGGTACGGTCAGCCGTGGCTGCAGACCGTTGCCGGCCTCGGCGTCGAAGGTGAGCCGTTGCGCCGCCGTCCCGGCATCGAGCCGGAACATCGCCGCTTCGTCGATAATCGCCAGGCCGAGCTGTGCCAGCGTATCGACCAGGGGGGCGGCCACGAGGCGGTGATGCGTGCGCTGATCTACGTGCTGGGTGGGGCGCCCTCCACCGATGAGCGTAATTTCCAGCGCCTCAAGGCGTCGCGGGCCGAGCTCGAGCCGGAACTCAAGCTGGCTGACTTCAAGGCGCTGGTGCGCGATCAGTTCTTTATTCTCAAGCTTGATCGGCCGCGGGCCCTGGCGGCGATTCCGACGCTGCTGGCGAGCTGCAGCAACGCCGAGATCGACGAGCACCTGGAGCATCTGGAGCATGTGCTGGCGGCCAGCGGCCCCAACACCGGCGACGTCAGTGAGCGCTTCGAGGAAGTGCGCGCATACTTCGACGAGGCGCGCCCGGCACCGCCGGTAGCCAAACCGACGCCTCAGCCGGCGGCGCCGACCGAGAAGGCACCCGCTAGCGCGAAGCCAGCCGCCAGCCCCAAGGCAGCCGCCAGCCCCAAGGCAGCAGCCAGCACCAAGGCGGCGGCTAGCGAGAAGGCACCTGCCAAGACGAAGGCGTCTGCCAGCGAGAAGAGTGCGCCTGCCAAGCCGCGGCGTCGCAAGAGCCCATCAACGCCCAAGCCTTCCGACAAAGAGTAAGTCTGACTCATCGTTAGAAACGTTAACGCCGCCCCCTTGGGGGCGGCGTTACTGCTTGGCTAGCGATAAATCAGTCGGCGCGAGCGCTAACCCAGGCCCCGGCATCACTCGGAGCTAATCCGTCGGCAGGCCTATGAAGAGGAGCCTGTCAGTCGGCGCGGGCGCTGACCCAGGCCCCGGCATCGGGGATGGCGATCTCCACCGCCTCGGCAACATAGGGCGAGGAGATCAGGAAGTCGGCGCTGGCGGCGTTGCACGCCACCGGGATGTTCCAGAGGGCGGCCAGGCGCAGCAGCGCCTTGACGTCGGGGTCGTGGGGCTGCGGGGCGAACGGATCCCAGAAGAAGATCAGCAGGTCGAGCTGTTGCTCGGTGATGCGCGCGCCGATCTGCTGGTCGCCGCCCAGTGGGCCGCTCATCAGGCCCTCTACCTCCAGGCCGCGCTCCTTGGCGATCCGCCTTGCAGTCGTGCCGGTCCCCACCAGCTGATGCTGAGCCAGGGTCGCCTGCCAACGCTCGACCCAGGCCAGCATCTCGTCCTTCTTGCCGTCATGGGCGATCAGCGCAATGCGCTTGCGCGGGGGCAGGGTGCGGATGACCTGCCGGGCAGGACGCGGGTCGCTGCCGTTGGGAAGGGGGCTCATGACTCACTGCACCTCGAGAATCTTCAGGGTATTGGTGCCGCCGTGGGCGTTCATATGGTCGCCGCGGGTCAGGATCATCAGCTGGCCGGCTTCGGCGATACCGTGGTCCTTGAGGATATCCATGGCCCGGCGGTTGAGCTGGGTGGGGTCCATGTTGGCTGTGTCGAAGGGCAGTGACACCACCCCGCGATACAGCGCCATGCGCCGCTGGGCGGTGGGGCTGTGGGCCAGCCCGACGATCGGCAGCCCGGAACGGATGCGCGAGGCGATCAGCGGCGTATAGCCGGTGGCGGTCATGCAGGCGATGGCGGCCACCCCCTCGAGGTGGTTGGCGGCATACATCGCCGACAGCGCGATGGTCTCGTCGACCTGGGTGAAGCCCTCGTGGATGCGGTGGCCGGACTCCTGGGCGCTCTTCTCGCGCTCGGCGCCCAGGCATAGCCGGTGCATCGCCTCGACGGTCTCCACCGGGTAGCTGC
>NZ_JACXZT010000005.1 GCF_014779595.1 Halomonas sp. ML-15 | reverse complement strand
TCACTGCCCAAGCTAAAGGACTACCAACTGAGCGAGGCCGCGCTGATGCCGCTGTGCGGCAAGATCAATGACACCCAATGTAGCCGCGAGGACTGTCCATGTCTGGCTGGCTGAAGCATATCGCCGAACGCGGTCATCCTGTCGATAGCCCGGCCACCAGCTTCGGTGGCCATCGTCCCGCCTATATGGTGCTCGACCAGCGTCGTGCCTCCGGGCGCTGCGCTGATCTCATCGGGCAGCCTGGTTGGCGTGACTTCCTCACGCTCTTCGCCACCACGCCGTTAGCGCCGCTGATCGATGCCAGTCCTTGGCTGATCGAGCTCGATGTCGGCAGCGTCGCCTGGCATAGCGGTGAGACGCTATGCCGGGAGCAGCACTTGGGCTGGATCTTTCAGCCGGCACAAGCGACCTCGCTCAATGACCTGGCCGATCATCTACGCCGCCTGTTCGTGCTCGACGACCCCCACGGCGGCCAGTCATTGGTGAACCTGCAGGCCCCAACCGCCTGGACCGCCCTGCTCGCCGCCAGCAGCGACACCGCCTACGCCCAACTGATCGGGCCCCTCGGACGGGTCGTCACGCCGACGCCGCTGTCGCACTGGCAGGTTTGGCAGCCCGTCGATGACGCCGACAACGTCGAGATACCGCCGCTGACCCAAACACTGGAAATCGCCCTCAAGGAGAGCCCGCGTGGCTGGTGGCTCAGCCAGGCGACCGATACGCCGTTGCAGGCATTGCCCGCCGAATGGCTGGAGCGGCTTGGGCAGCTAGAGGCCGCGGGCATCCACCAGGCTCACCATTTACAACGTCTTCTACCGAAAGTATGCGAGGACGACGCGGACTGGTGGGCTCAGGCGAGCACCATGCAGCTTCTTCAAGCGGCCAGGCCGGCCTGGCAGAAAGTCGACGCACTGGAGGCGTCCGCATGACTCAGGAAAATTCTATCGAATGGCCTCCGTTCACCTCTTCCAGCACCGGCGGCTCTATCTGCGGACAGGGCCAGCACGCGTGTCAGGCAGCGGAGTGGGTGGATATCCTCTACCTCGTCGGCACCGGACGTTTCTGGCTATTGACGCAAGACGCCGCCAATCTCCTCCACGAAGCCGCTCATGAGCTTCATCAGTGGGCCAGTATCGAAGACCCTGGTCAGCGCAACGCCACGCTGTCCGAGAAAACCGGGATCATGGAGTGCTTCCTGCCGGCCACCCCCGGCAGTTTTCTCCCGGAGGAGGAGCGTGACCGCTACGACGCGCTGGAGGAGGAACTGGCCAAGGCCAGGGTCTGGCACAACGGCCTGGATACCACCATCGAGACAGCACCGACGCCAGATGGACGCGAAGCCGACGATCAACAACGCCAGTGGCGCTACCAACGCCAGCAGCAGGCCAACGAGATACGGCGCCTCGAGGATGAGCTGAGCACCTTGCGCCATGCCGGACGGCGGGCCGCGCGTGACGCGGGCTATGTCCGCGAAGGGGATGCGTTCTACGGCCCCTGGGAGAGTGAGATCCAGCAGGCCTTGGAAAACTACCGTCGCACCCGCCAGGAGGCTATACGCAAGCACGAGCTGCTGCCGGCCGTGAATGATGACGCTGATGACGACCCCGAGCAGCGCTACACCCTGCAGGAGGTGATCGCCGAGTACAAGACGTTCCTAGACCACTGCGAAGAGCAAACACCCAATGCCGCTAGCGCCCGGTGCCATCTCGACGACATGATCCAGATGGCGGAGCTGCACAGCGAAACCCTCTATGCCGCCTACCTGGAAAGCATTCTCCACCTGGCGGCACTGGGCATCGCCACACCGGAATACGCCCTGGCCAAGCCGTCCACCCCGGACGCCACCTTGTGGAAGGGCGTCGAGGACTTCGATCACTACAACGACCTGCTGCGCGAACAGGCCGAGCTGCTCGCGGCGGTGGAGAGCAAACTGGAAGAGTGGCAGACCGGCACCGCAGGCCACGCCGCCCTCCCGCTGTTCCTGTTTGCCGATGAGCGTGAACGTTATCAGGAGCTCAACGAACAGCTCGATGCCCTGCACGAGCGCGCCAAGCAAGCCGTGGAAACCCTGCGTCCACGCCGCGTGCTGCTCTGGCAAGCCGACCTGGCCGATGAGCGCAACGCCTTCGGCTATGAAAAGCGCCGCCTCGACCTTCTCGTCCGCAACGACTGGCCACTGCGTGAGTTCACTGCCGCCGGTGGCGAGCGCGAGTTGAGCCATATCAGCCTGCACCTGCTGATGGACTATATGAGTGATCCAGAGCGGCGCCGCATCGCACCGCTGCTCGACGCCGACGGCGCCCTCCCGGCTACCCTGTGGGACGCTCCGGAAACGGCGCTTTCGCACTGGCTCGACCTCAAGGGCTGCGAGCCCATCGACTGGCGCGGTGAATGGCACGGCGAAAAGCTGGGGCTGTTCGAACCCGAGAAGTTCTATGCCGCGCTCGATGAGGCGGGCCATGAGATTGCCAGCCTGGCCAGCGACGACGCCAGAACCCGCTGGGGAGAGACCCTGCAGCGCCTGCTGTTCACCGGCCCAGCCAGGGATACCCTGCGGCTGTTCGACGCCAGCGCCCAGGCTCAGGCCCTGCGCCTGATCGGGCTCACCGAGGGAAAGCTCTCCTCTGCGATCACTCTCGATTTCCCCGAACCGCTACGCTTGGCCGACACGAGCCCACCGGATGGCGAGTGGGAGAGCCGGCAAGGCAGCGTCGAGGCCTCCAGCGACAGCGGGCCATTGCGTCGTGAATGGGAGCTCAAGGGGGACTACCATCTGGTGCGTGGCGAACTCACCCTGAACGTACTGGACCTCCCCGAAGAGGAGGAGGCGCTGCATGCCAGGCTACCCCTTAAGGACGGCGGCGAGCTGGACCTGGGCCGCTACGCCCTGCGCCTAGAGACCGTGGCCAAGGGCTTCGCTGGCGCCAGCCTGGCCATGTCCGGCACGCTGCGCCTATCGTTTGACGGCGAGCCGAGCATCAGCGCCGAGGAACCGGTAAACCGCCTGGGCATCGGCGCTCGGCTAAACGCCTTCCTGGGTACCCGCGGTGGCATCGAGCATCGCTGCGAGCTGCGCTGGGAACCGCCCGAGGACATCGCCATGCGTGCCCCCATGCACCAGGCGGTGGACGCCTTCACCCGACGCAACCAGCTGGACGAGCTACAAGAGTGGCGCAGCCTGGGCATGGCCGTGTGGCATCGCGAGCACGGCCTGGGCTGGGGCGGGAATACCGACTTCCATATCGGCCTGCGGGATGGCAAGTTCGTGCTGCGGGCCAAGGCCTCGGTGTTCTGCGGCAAGGGCGTCGGCGGCGGCGTGACCATGGAACTCGACAATCGCCACCTGGACCTGTGGCTGACCATGCTGCACCGCGACCTGGTGGCCAGTGGTTTCGAGCGGGTCGACTGGCTGGATGCAGAGGCCTTCGAGGAGCTCAGCAACCTCGGCTATGTACTGATGATGACCCTGCTCAATGCAGGCCTGGTGATGGCCAAGGGGCGCGCCTGGCTACGGCAACTGCGGGATGAGCTGTCGGAGACGGATCGTGCGGGGCAGATCGCCTATGTCCTGACATCGCGCGATGGCAAGGAGGAGCGTCAGCTGCGTGCCTGGGTCCAGCAGCTAACCCCCGAAGCCCTGGGCTCTCTGCTTTGGCTATTGACCAGCACACCACGTGAATTTGAAGTCGAAGAAACGGTTACCGGCGGTCGGGGCCGCGGGGCAAGGCGTAGGCGCTTTAACGAGCATGAGGCACGCGACCTGCAGCAGATGGCCATCGCCAACTGCGTGGGTTGGATTCACGACGGCATGCTCATCTGCACCTACGGTCCGCTGCGGCCGGCGTCCGGCCCCAACCCGGGCAGCCTCCTGTTCGAGAAGGCCCTGCTACGGCTGGATCGTTATGGCAAGCGCACCCATGACGTGCGCGGGCTTGGCTACTGCCATAACCGCTATCTATTGGATCGATTTATGAAAAGCGACTCTGGTACTGACAACCCCGAAGTCGTTGATGCGAGAAACCTTTATCTTGATGCTGCTAATAGCCTGGGCCGGCATGCCGATACCCAATGCGAATACCTGCCCGATGGGCAGGGGGGCATGCGCGTTATCTACGAGGAACCACAATGATCAAGGCCACGATGAACAAGGGATATAAAGCCCTGACACTCGCCACCCTGCTGCTTTTGCCAATCAGCGGCTGGGCACTGGATGCCGAGACCCAGGCCGCCAAGGACGAGGGTCTGCGTCTCTATAATGCCCACCTCCGCAGCCAGGCTTCGCCTTACTTGGAGCCCGCTGCCGAGGCTGGCGATGCAGAGGCCATGTACTACCTCGGCGAAATCCATCGGCTCCGTCATATGGGCATGACCCGCGAGGCCTTGGAGTGGTACCAGCGTGCCGGCGAACGGGGTGACCCCTACGCCATGCTGCGCCTGGACGAGGGCGGCGCCTGCCAACTGGGCGATGTCTGCCCCGAAGGCGGCGACGACTGGCGAGAGGCGGCTCTGGAGGCGACCCTGCCCCTGGCTGAGGAGGGAGACGCCGCCGCCATGGGCGTGCTGTTCGATATCTACAGCGCTCTGGAGCAGCCCCAGGTGGCGGATGACTGGCTGGAGCGTGCCGGCGAAGCCGGCGACGCTGAGTCGCAATACTGGTTGGGTATCCTGATCGGCGATGGCCTGGGTGACTACCCCGATGAGGTGCAGCGAAAGGAAGTTGCCGAGGCCTGGCTTCGCCGCGCCGCCGAGCAGGGCCATGCCCCGGCCATGAACCGCCTCGCCGCCCTGCTAAGCCAGCAGGAGCGTCATGACGAAGCCTGGGACTGGAGAGTCAAGGCTTCGGAAGGGGGGCATCAAGGCTCCCGCATCAATCTTGGCTGGTGCTACCTGAACCCCGAGGAGCGTGGGGATATCTGTGTGAAGGGACAGGATGTGGTGAAGGGGTGGGCCATACTCCATGCTGTCTCGGAAGAAACGGATAATCGTACGGCGCAAAACGTCATGGGGCGAAACCGTGAATTGCTAACCGCTGAGCAGTACAAAGAAGCTGAAGCCCTTTCCGAAGAGTGGCTGGACAAGGAGCCGCCTCTCTCTGAGTTTCCGCCCCGGTTCGGGTATTGACGATGCGCTGTATCGGCATATTGGCAATCGCCGCCCTGCTGCTCAGCCCAATCAACGGCTGGGCACTGGATGACGAGGCCCAGGCAGCCAAGGATAAGGGCATGATTGCCTACAACCTCGGCTTCCTGCTTGATGCCGTGCCCCATCTGAAAGTGGCCGCCGAGACGGGCGACGTCGACGCCATGTACTACCTGGGCGAGTCCCATCGCATCGCCCATATGGGCATGACCCGCGAGGCGCTGGAGTGGTACCGGCGCGCCGCCGAGAAAGGCGAGCCCTACGCCATGCTGCGATTGCATCAGGGCGGCGCCTGTCAGCTGGGCGATGTCTGCCCCGAGAGCGGCGACGACTGGCGGGAGGCGGCCTTGGAGGCGACCCTGCCTTTAGCGGAGGCGGGCGATACCGAGGCGATGTACACACTATTCTTGATCTACTCCACACTGGAGGAGACCGAACAGTCATATCACTGGCTGGAGACGGCCGCCGAAACTGGCAACCCGGAAGCCGAGGATCGACTGGGGGCAAGAATACAAAATGATTACGGCGACTACCCTGATGACACTGCACGCTTGCAGGCCGCAGAGACCTGGCTTCGCCGGGCCGCCGAGCAGGGTCATGCCCCGGCGATGAATCGCCTCTCGGCCCTGATGATTCAGAAGGAGCAGTATGAAGAAGCCTGGGAGTGGATTGTCAGAGCGTCGGAGGCCGGGCATATGAACGGCCGGTTAACGGTGGGCTGGTGCCTCTTTGATCCAGAAACAGAGGATAGATGCCAAACCGAACAAGATAGCGTTAAAGCCTGGGCCATATTGCATGCTGTGGTGGAGGAAACCGACAATCGAACGGCCAAGTGGCTCTTGGAAGATTACCAAGATCAACTCTCCACTGAACAGCATAAGGAAGCGGAGGCCCAGGCAGAAGAGTGGCTCGCCAAGGAACCACCGTTGTCTGAGTTCCCGCCCAGGTTTGGCTTTTGACGATGGGCAGGATCGGCGTACTGGCACTCGTTGTTCTGCTGCTCAGCCCGATCAGCGGCTGGGCACTGGACGCCGAGACCCAGGCCGCCAAGGAAGAGGGTCTGCGTCTCTATAATGCCCACCTCCGCAGCCAGGCTTCCCCTTACTTGGAGCCTGCTGCCGAGGCTGGCGATGCAGAGGCCATGTACTATCTCGGCGAAATCCATCGGCTCCGTCATATGGGCATGACCCGCGAGGCCCTGGAGTGGTACCAGCGCGCCGCCGAGAAAGGCGAGCCCTACGCCATGCTGCGACTGCATCAGGGTGGCGCTTGTCAACTGGGCGATGTCTGCCCCGAGAGCGGCGACGACTGGCGAGAGGCGGCCCTGGAGACGACCCTGCCTTTAGCCGAAGCGGGCGATACCGAGGCGATGTACACGCTATTCTTGATCTACTCCACGCTGGAGGAGACCGAACAGTCGTATCACTGGCTGGAGACGGCCGCCGAAACTGGCAACCCGGAAGCCGAGTATCGACTGGGGGCAAGAATACAAAATGATTACGGCGACTACCCTGATAACACTGCACGCTTGCAGGAAGCTGAGGCCTGGCTACGCCGGGCTGCCGAGCAGGGTCATGCCCCGGCGATGAGTCGGCTATCAGCTACGCTAAGCCAGCAGGAGCGCCATGAGGAGTCCTGGGAGTGGATGATTCAGGCCTCAGAAAAAGGGCTACTCGATGCTCGACTGGGCATGGGGTGGTGTTACTTAGAACCGGATCGTGATCAAAAATGTCTGGTTGAGCAGGATGTCGTGACAGGGTGGGCAATTCTATTCGCCATGGTCGAGGAAACGAACAATGTTTCGGCGGAATGGTTGCTTCAGACCCGCGGCGAATTGCTAACCGCTGAACAGCACCAAGAAGCCGAAGCCCTTTCCGAAGAGTGGCTGGACAAGGAGCCGCCTCTCTCTGAGTTTCCGCCCCGGTTCGGGTATTGACGATGCGCTGTATCGGCATATTGGCAATCGCTGCCCTGCTGCTCAGCCCGATCAGCGGCTGGGCACTGGATGACGAGGCCCAGGCAGCCAAGGACGAGGGTATGATTGCCTACGACCTTGGCTTTTTGCTCGATGCCGTGCCCCATCTGGAAGTGGCCGCCGAGGCGGGCGACATCGACGCCATGTACTACCTGGGCGAGTCCCATCGCATCGCCCATATGGGCATGACCCGCAAGGCCCTTGAGTGGTACCAGCGCGCCGCCGAGGAAGGCGAACCCTACGCCATGCTGCGACTGCATCAAGGCGGCGCCTGTCAGCTGGGCGATGTCTGCCCTAAGAGCGGCGACGACTGGCGAGAGGCGGCCCTGGAGGTCACCCTGCCTAAAGCGGAGGAGGGAGACGCCGCCGCTATGGGCGTATTGTTCTACGTTTACAACGCTCTGGGCCAACCGGAGGAGACCGTCAGTTGGCTCGAGCGTGCCAGCGAGGCCGGCCATGTGGAGTCCCTGTACCGGATGGGACACCTGATCCATGACGGCTATGGCGATTACTCCAATGAGACGCAGCGACGAGAGGAAGCCGAAGGCTGGTATCGCCGAGCCGCTGAAGGGGGTTACCCGCCAGCCATGGACCGCCTCGCCGCCCTGCTAAGCCAACAGGAACGCCATAAGGAAGCCTGGGAGTGGATGATCGAGGCCTCTGAAGAAGGCGTTCTTGATGCTCGCCTGAGTATCGGATGGTGCTATCTAGAGCCGAACACTGAAGAAAGATGCCAAGTCGAGCAGGATGTGGTGAAGGGATGGGCGATTCTGTTCGCTATGGTTGAGGAAACGAGTAATGATTCGGCGGAATGGGTGCTCAAGACCCGCGGCGAATTGCTCACCGCCGAACAGCGTGAAGAAGCCGAGGCTCTGGCCGAGGAATGGTTGGCCAAGGAGCCACCGCTATCCCAGTTTCCGCCCCGGTTCGGGTATTGACAGTGAGAAGGAGCGGCATCGTAGCACTCACCCTCCTGCTGCTCAGCCCGATCAGTGGGTGGGCACTGGATGCCGAGACCCAGGCCGCCAAGGACGAGGGTCTGCGCCTCTACAACGCTCATCTCCGTAGCCAGGCTCCGCCCTACCTGGAGCCCGCCGCCGAGGCAGGCGATGCGGAGGCCATGTACTATCTCGGCGAGATCCACCGGCTGCGCCATATGGGCATGACCCGGGAGGCGCTGGAGTGGTACCGGCGTGCCGACGCCTTCTTGCATTCTCCAGCAGACCTCATCCCATCAAACGACGCACCGCGAGCTCCACGCCGCGCAGCTCTGCCAGGCCGCGCAGTCGGCCGTAGAGCGGATAGCCCGGGGCGGTGTCGCGCTGCAGGTCGTCGAGGATGTGATGGCCATGGTCGGGGCGCAGCGGCAAGCGTGCCCCACCCTCCCGTTCACGGCGGCGCTCCTCGGCCACCAGGGCCTGGATCACCGCCACCATGTCTACGTCGCCGTCGAGGTGCGGCGCCTCATGGAAGGAGCGCGGATCCGGCGTCTCGCGCCGGGTCGAGCGCAGATGGACGAAATGGACCTGCGGCCCAAAGCGCCGCGCCATCTCGGCCAGATCATTGTCGTCGCGCACCCCGTAGGAGCCGGTACACAGCGTCAGGCCATTGGCCGGGCTAGGTACGGCAGCGAGGATCCACTCGGCGTCGGCGGTGCTGGAGACCACCCGCGGCAGCCCCAGCATGGGGCGCGGCGGATCGTCAGGATGGATCGCCATGCGGATACCCACCTCCTCGGCCACCGGGATCACCGCCTCCAGGAATACCTTCAGATGCTCTCGCAGCCGCTCGGCGTCGATATCGGCATAGCCCGTCAGCACCTCGCGGAACTGGGCCAGGGTATAGCCCTCCTCGGCACCGGGCAGGCCGGCGATCAGGGTATCGACCAGGGTGTCGCGGCCGGCCTGATCGAGGCCCTCGAGATAGTCCCGAGCCTGGCGCCGTTCGGCATCGCTGTACTCCGCCTCGGCCCCGGGGCGCTCGAGCAGATAGAGGTCGAAGGCGGCGAAGGCGGTCTGATCGAAGCGCAGCGCCCGGGCGCCGTCCGCCAGGCGATAGCTCAGGTCGGTGCGGGTCCAGTCGAGCACCGGCATGAAGTTGTAGCAGACGGTTTCGATGCCACAGGCGGCCAGATTGCGCAGGGTCTGGCAATAGCTGGCGATCAGCTCGTCGCGCTCCGGCAGCCCCTGCTTGATCGCCTCATGGACCGGCACGCTCTCCACCACCGACCAGGAGAGGCCGGCGCCCTCGATCATCGCCTTGCGCTCGCGGATCGCCTCCAGCGACCACACCTGGTCGTTGGGCACCTGGTGCAGGGCGGTGACGATACCGCTGGCACCGGTCTGGCGGATCTCGTCGAGTCGGATGGGGTCCTTGGGGCCGAACCAGCGCCAGGTATGTTGCATAGAGGCGTCTCCACTTATGAGCGACTGCCCACCACAGGCCCTTAACACCGCCCGAGGTGAGCACAAAATGTCACTGTACCCTTTCAGGGTACAGTGACTTCACTGCTAAAGAAGGGATTACAATTCAAGCACTTTTTGCCAAATAGCATCATCAACTGGCACACCCTTTTCGAGGTTATCGCGCCTTGTTTGTAGCGTTCTTTCTCCAGGATAGCTGACGTTACCGTGCCCCTCTGCAGGCTCGGCATCATGTAAGTAGCGAACTAAATCATCGACAGCACTCTGCGACAAAGACTCCTCCGACAGCTTAGCAGGATCAAACGCCATAAAGACTTGTGATGTGCCATATCCTGACGCATGTGGCGCCGGCTTAAGCTTATCCACTTTACTGGTAGAGAGTCCCCCAGATAACAGGGCAGCGATCAAGTCCAACATCACGGCCAGCCCCGAACCCTTCCAGTAGCCCGCCGGTAAGATACGCATTGACTTCTCAATCTCTGCCGGGACTCTGGTGAGATTGCCGTCACTATCAAAACCGCCATCAACGGGCAGCAGCTCACCCTTGAGCCGGGTGACCTCCAACTTCCCATAAGAGAATTGAGACATCGCCATATCGAGTACAATGTGTCCATCCTTACGCGGTACAGCGAGCACCATGGGATTATTGCCGACTCTACGATCTTTCGATCCCCATGGAGGCATGCAAGATTCCGTATTGGTCCAGCAAATCCCTATGCATCCTGCATTGGCCGCCTGCCAACCATAGCTGCCCCCCCTCATCCAGTGATTGGTATTCTTTATTGCAACCACGCCCAGGCCATTTTCCCGTGCCAGTGAAACCGCACGATCCATCGAATATTGGGCATTGAGGTTACCCGGACCGAGATTTCCGTCGTACTGTTCAAGCACGCCCAAGTCAGCGACCAGCGTTGGACTGGCATGAATGTCCACCCACCCCTCATCGATATATTCAACGAATCTTGGAACACGGTTCAGGCCGTGTGAATAGACACCATCAAGGCTTGCCTCTGAAAAGAGGCGCGCGCACTCTTTAGCACGATCATCTCTCAGCCCCTTGTTCACCAAGACACGCTCTATTTCCTTCACCATCACCTCAAAAGGAACTCTATTCATATTACTAAACTCCTTAAAATAATTAGCAACAGCATATCCAACATTCTCACAACAGCTTAAGGCATCAGATAAACACGAGCTTCACATCAGCAAATTAGGCAAGAACATCACAATGCCTGGAAATAGAGCCAGCACCAGCACCAATACCACTACTGTCACCAGGAACGGGAGAGATTCTCTTATGTATTTCTCAATAGGTATTCCCGTTAGCGAGCAAACCGTATACATCGTGACCCCAATAGGTGGCGTCATGCCGCCCAGCGTAATAATAAGCATCATGATAATGCCAAAGTGCACGGGATCCACCCCAAACTGCTGAACGATGGGTAGGAAGATGGGGGTTAACAAGAGCGTATTAACCGTCGCCTCCATAAACATTCCTGCTATCAGAACAAACAGCAGAACCAGCATAAGAACCACCGTGGGATCTCCGGAAACCCCAACAATAAGCTCCGACATACTGTGCGGAACGCGCGCATAGGTAATAATATAACCCAATATCGCAGCCGTCGAGATAATCAGCATGATAACCGCATTATCCGTAACGGTGTCACTCAATACCTTGCCCAGCTTATCCCAACTCAACTCGCGGTAAACAAAGACACCGATCAACAATGCATAAATAACTGCAAAGGCGCCACCTTCCGAGGCGGTAAATATTCCGAAGCGGATACCGACTATTAGAATAACAGGGAATAACAGCGCCCAAACACTATCCTTGAAGGTATCAAACACAATTCTCAAAGAAGGTTTCTCGACCTCTGCCTTAACATCATACCCCCTCTTCTTGGCAATCAAATACGATGTAATCATCAGAACAAGAGTCAACAAGATCCCAGGCACTATTCCGGCAATAAACAACTTACCGATCGACACCTCGCCGACAAAGCCATAAAGAATCAAGCCAATACTCGGGGGGATCGTTGCCGTAATCAACGAGCTTACAGCAATCACCGAGATAGCATACCCTCCCGAATACCCTCGCTTTAGCATCTGAGGTGCCAGAATACGGCTCTGCATTGCTGCATCAGCATTAGCCGAGCCAGAGACCCCACCCATCAAGCCACTTAACACAATCGAGACATGCGCCAAGCCACCCACTAAATGCCCTGTCAATGCATTCGCAAAACGAATCAACCGGGAGGTAATGCCAGCAGCATTCATGATATGACCAGCCAATACAAAGAAGGGCACTGCCAACAGTGGGAAGGACTGGGTTCCGCTGACCATACGCTGAACGGATAGTGATGTAGGGAGGTTAGGCTCCAGCAAGAAAAACGAAAGGCCTGCCATACCTATAGCAAATGCGATAGGCACATTTAACAAAAGAAAAACTAAAAACAAAATACCGACTATCATCATCTCTATTATCCTTTTTGACCGGCAGGACTAAAGCTATCAATAGCCAACATCATCACTACTCTCTAATGGCTCTCCATGACGCTGGAGACGAATATTCGCCACCAGGAGCTGCACCTTTCTCAGCGTGGTAGCAAGCATCAACAGACAGCCCACGGGAACAGCCATCGTTATATAGGAATAGCTGATAGACGTATTGCTTATGGTCCTCGAGGCATTGTCGATGCTTAGACTTACTCCGCGCACGATAATGAAAGCCAGAAAAGCCGAAACCAAGACAAAAACGCCCAACGCAATCAGCTTCTGCAACTTATCAGGAAAGCGACTTGTCAAAATATCGACTCCAATATGCTTATCATTTCTCAGAGCCTGATTGGCTCCTAGAAAGATAATCCATACGAAAAGTAGCTGTGCAATATTCACCGACCAGGCAACGGGCAGGCCAAACCAGCGCCCAACTGCAGCAAAGAACACCAAAAATACGACACATACCAGCAGCGCCCTGGAGATAAACTCCTCTACCCCAACCAAAAAGTTAATTGCTTTATTCATAAGTAACCTCCAGGAACGCCACCAATTTATTTACCAAGGTATTCGTCAATCTCCTCTCGAAGCTCTTTAAAGTCTTCGAATTCATCATAGAAGCGATCTGACCTTTCCCTAAACGATGCGACGTCCACTTGATGGATACTCACACCTTCGGCCGCCATTGTTTCTTCGTACTCTCTAGACTTTTCCACATTCAGACTCGAGGCAAACTCCCCGGCATCAACTGACTCTTCAACCAATATCTCCTGGTACTCTGGCGGCAGTCGGTCAAACCACTGAGTGCCAACAGTCAACGCAGTCAGGAGCTGAAAATGGCCTGTCTTCGCGATGGAATCGATGACTTCTGGCAGGCGCGCACCATGAATAGCAGAGTAATGGGCTTCAACCCCATCGATAACCCCTTGCTGCAGGCCCGGGTAGGATTCGGCCCATGCCAGACCCGTTGGATTACCACCCATCACCTCGATCGCTTTATTGACGATTGAGGTGCCATTGGTACGAATCGCCATGCCGCTCAGATCGTCTGGCGTCAAAACGGGGCGGGTCGTTGCCAAATGTCGCTCTCCCTGAAACCAGTTGAAAGACAAGACTTTCAATCCCTCAGGCTCCAATTCAGCCTCCCACCCCTTGAATAGATCTGATGCTACCAGCTCTCGCCCCTCGTCCAGGTTATCGACGATATAGGGGGCTTGTAGTATCGAAATTTCTCTTACGATGTCTCCAAGCGGGCCTGCATCCGTCAAGGTGGACACATTGGCACCGACTCTTGCTTGCTCCAGTAGATCGGCGGTACTCCCTAGCTGTGAGCTGGAAAATACTTCGACTTCAACACCACCCTCTGTACGCGACTCTACTGCCTCTTTAAATCTCACTACCCCCTCGTACATGGGATCCCTGTCATTCATTGCGATGCCAACACTTAGCTTATACACCTCATTGGACGTCGCGCCTTCTTCAGTAGCGTCTTGCCCGCATGCACTAACGAGCAACAGCACGCCTGAGAGACCTAAAAGCAATGGCATTTTTTTCATGAGCACTCTCCATTAATGCGGCCGAACAAATAGTTTTAATATGCCAGTCCGGCTGCTTATTTATCTGCACCACGGCATCGTCAGCTTCGCTCGAGGGCGGCGAGCGCCCCGGCGAGGTGCTGTTCGGTCAAGCGGCGGTAGGCGTTCGACACCGCCAGCACGAAGTCGCTATTGCCCGCCAGGGCCGGCGGCACCACATCGTCCATGGCCAGGAAGGCGGCGACCAGCCTCCCCGGGTCATTGGCGTGGCGCTGATGGAGCTCAGCGAAGCGCGACGCCAGCGGATCGTCCACCGGGTAGGCTTGCCCGTTGAGATCATGGCCGGCGGTGTAGCGGATCCAGGCGGCCAGCCCCAGCGCCGTGCAGGGCACACGTCCGCCCGCCTCGATGCGCGCCAGGGCCCCCTGCAGCCAGCGCTGCGGCAGCTTCTGGCTGCCGTCCATGGCGATCTGTTGCAGGCGGTGGCGCAGGCTATCGTTGGCGAAGCGCACCAGCAGCGAGTCGGCATAGGCTGCCAGGTCGGTGCCCTCGGGCATGGCCAGGGTCGGCGCCGCCTCGTCGAGCATATAGCGCCGCAGCAGCGCCCTGAGATCCTCGCGGCTGACCGCCTCGAACACCGTCTCGATACCGGCCAGGGCGCCCAGGTAGGCGAGCAGTGAGTGGCTGCCGTTGAGCAGGCGCAGCTTCATGGTCTCGAAGGGCGCGACATCGGCGACCATCTCCACGCCCTCGGCCTCCCAGGCCGGGCGCCCCTGTGGAAAATCATCCTCGATGACCCACTGGCTAAACGCCTCACAGATCACCGCCTGGGGGTCCTCGACGCCTAGCTCGGCGAGGCGCGCGAAGTCAGCGTCGGTCATCGCCGGGACGATGCGATCCACCATGCTGCTGGGGAAGGCCACCTCGGCGGCGATCCACTCGGCCAGACCAGTATCGCGGCGCTCGGCCAGCTGCAGCACAGCATTGCGGGTGCGCTGGCCGTTGTCCGGCATATTGTCGCAGCAGAGCACCGTAAAGGGCGCGCTGCCCTGAGCCCGCCGCCGCGCCAGCGCCTCGACCAAGATGCCCGGAGCGCTGCGCGGCGCGGCGGAATGGGCAATGTCGAAGGCGATCATCGGATCATCCAACAGCAACTCGCCGCTGGCCGGATTGAGGAAGTAGCCCTTCTCGGTAACGGTGAGGGTGACGATGCGAGTCTCGGGAGCGGCCATGCGCGCCAGCAATGCCTCAAGATCGCGCCCCCAGTGGCCGTCGGCGCCTCGCCCCGAGAATAGCGTCTCCTCGACCACCCCGATCTCGCGCAGGGCGACGTTCTCGCTATCGGTGTATTCGGCGACATGGTAGCGGTGGCCGGCCGCGGCCAGGCCATCCACCAGGCCGACATTGCCACGCAGGTTGGCACTGCTGACGCCCCAGGCATCATCGCCGCTGCGCTGGCGATAGCGCTCCAGGTAGATCGCCTGATGGGCACGATGAAAGGCGCCGAGGCCCAGGTGAACGATGGCGATGGCACCGCGCCGTGGTGCCGCCGGGTAGTGAGTGGTGGACATCATGTCTCCTTGGGGCGAGTCATTCGCCCATGATCAGGGTCGGCAACCACAGCGACACCGCCGGCACGTAGGAGACCAGCAGCAGCACGGCGAGATTGCAGATCAGAAACGGTACGATGGCGCGGGCCACGGTGAGCATCGGCAGCTTGCCGATACCGGCGACGACGAACAGGCAGACCCCCACCGGTGGCGTGGTCAGGCCGATCATCAGGTTGAGTACCGCCATGACGGCGAAGTGCACCGGGTCGAGGCCCACTCCAGTGGCCACGCCGAGCAGCGCCGGGAAGAGGATGATCAGCGCGGCGATGGTCTCCATGAAGGCGCCGACGAACAGCAGGATCAGATTGAGGATCAGGATCACGATAAGCGGGTTTTCGCTGATCGACAGGATCAGGGCGGCGATCATCTGCGGCACCTGCTCGCTGGTGAGTATCCAGCCGAACAGGTTGGCCAGCCCCACCAGCAGCAGCAGCGCCGAAGAGGTCAGCACCGTGTCGCTGAGAATCCCTGGCAGCTTGCGCCAGGAGAGCCCCTTGTAGACGTACATGCCCACTACCAGGGCATAGAGGCTGGCGACGATGGACGCTTCGGTGGGGGTAAAGAAGCCACCGATGATGCCGTAGAGGATGATCACCGTCATCAGCAGCGCCCAGAAGGCGGTGCGCCCTTCGCGCAGCAGCTCCATGAAGGTGGCGCGCTCGCCCTTGGGATAGCCACGCCGCACGGCGAGGATATAAACCGTGACCATCATCGCCAGGCCCAGCAGCAGGCCGGGAATGGCGCCGGCCAAGAACATCCGCCCCACCGAAACGCCGGAGAGCGAGCCGGCAATGATCATCGGCACGCTGGGCGGAATGATCGGCCCCACCGTGGAAGACGCCGCCGTGACCGCAGCGGCGAAGGGCTTGTCGTAACCCGAGCGGGCCATGCCGGGAATCATCACCGCGCCGATGCTCGCCGAGTCGGCCACGGCGGTGCCCGAGATACCGCCAAAGATCATCGAGCCGCCCACGTTGGCCAGCCCCAGACCACCACGGATATGGCCCAGCAGGGCGTTGGAAAAGCGGATGATGTGCTCGGTGATATTGCCGACATTCATCAGGTTGCCGGCCAGAACGAAGCCGGGAATGCAGAGCAGCACGAAGGTATCGATACCGGCATACATGCGTTGCGGCACGATGGTCAGCGAGATCCCCTCCAGCAGCAGGTAGACCAGCGAGGCGATCCCCAGGGCGAAGGCGATCGGCAGGCCAACCACCAGCAGCACCAGAAAGGTGACGAACAGCAGGATGACTTCCATTCAGCGCGCCTCTGCATCGTGGTCAGCAGGCCGTCGCAGCATGGCGACCAGGCCCTCGAGAAAACCGATGGCGCTGTAGAGCAGTAGCAGCCCGAACAGCACCACGGTGGAGAAGAAGATATAGAGCATGGGGACCCTGAGCGTCGGCGAGGTCTGCCAGGCGCCGTTCTGGGCGTACTGCCAGGCGTAGGGCAGCACGAGCCAGGCGAAGCCGCCGATCAGCAGACACACCAGCGCCTGATAGCCGGCGCGAGCACGGGGCCCAAGGCAGTGATGAAAAAGCTCGACATTGACGTTGCGGTTCTTGCGCAGCACCACCCCCGCCGAGAGCGCCACCATGTAAACGAACAGGTAGCGCGACAGCTCCTCGGTCCAGGCCATCGGGAACGGTAGGAACAGGCGACCGGAAATCTGCAACAGCACGGTGCCGGCGATGGCCACCAGGGCCACCACCGCCAAGCCGGTGAAGAGCGCATCGATCCAGCCGATCAGGCGCCCCAGCGGCCCTTGGACGGTGGGCACCACCGAGAGGGTGTCGAGGCTTTCGAGGGCCTCCCGCTCGAGAGCCTTGTGTTCGGGTGTGGTCATTGGCGTGCCCCTCACGGGCGGGCACCGCTGTGCCCGCCCCAATGGCTTACAGGTCCTGGATGGCATCGAACAGCGCACGCTGCTCATCATCCAGCGCGTCGAGCACCGCCGGCCGCGCCTTCTCGGCAAAGGCCTCGATATCGACCTCGACGAACTCCATGCCGCGGTCGCGCAAGGCTTCTTCGAGGCGATCCTGGTCCTCGACGAAGAGGTCCGCCTGATAGTCCTGCATCACCTCGGCGGCATCCCAGACGACCTGTTGCAGCTCCTCCGGCATCCCATTCAAGGCGTCCCGACCGATAACCACATAGATCCAGCTACGCACATGACCGGTGAGGTTCACGTAATCCTGCACCTCATAGAAGCTGGCGCTCTCGATCAGGCTAAGCGGGTTCTCCTGGGCCTGGATGGTGTTCTGCTGCAGGGCGGTGAACACCTCGCTGAAGGCCATCGGCGTCGGCCGCGCCCCCAGCGCTTCCCAGGTATCGACGAACAGCGGCACGTTGGGCACCCGCAGGCGCATGCCGTCGAGATCATCGGGGTGTTCGACGCGACGATTGGCGGTCAGCTCTCGGGGACCGCGTTCGAACCAAGCCAGCGGCACCAGGTTGGCCTGCTCGGTGATCTGTGCCTCGATCTCCTCGCCGATCTCACCGCTCACCGCGGCATGCAGGTGTTCGGCATCGCGGAAGGCGTAGGGCACCGCCATCATCGCCGCCTTGGGCGCCCAGTTCTGCAGGCTCTCCCCGGTAATGGTCATCTCCGCAGTGCCCAGCTGGATGCTGTTGATCACATCCATCTCGCTACCGAGCTGCTCGTTGGGGTAAAGGCGCACCTCGATGCGGCCGTCGGAGTTGGCCTCGACCGCCTCCTTGAACTTCTCGGCGGCCTGGTGCCAGATGTTCTGCTCGTTGGCCAGATGACCGAAGCGCAGCGTGAAGTCGGCGGACAGGGCGGCCTGGCTGCCGATCAGGGTGACGCCGAGGACGGCGCCGGTGATGAGTCGTTTGAACATGGCGTGGATCTCCTGCACTGGTTGTTTTGCGTTATGAGTGTGCTGTTGGCATTGGCGAATGCCGTTGGTCCTCAGGCACCGATGTCGATCAGCACCTTGCGGGCCCTTTCGGGATGATGCTCGAGCATCTCGATGGCCCCGGGCATCTCGTCGAACGGCAGGCGGTGGCTAACCAGCGCCGCACCGTCGAGCGCCCCGGATGCGAGCAGCTCGAGCACCTCCGGAAACTTGCGGTTGTTGAGTCGCGAGCCGACCAGGGTCAGCTCCTTCTTGATCACCTCCAGCTGCACCAGGTCGCTGGGTGTGGGATTGAAACCGAGCAGGCCGACACGCCCCGCCGCCGAGGCCAGGCGCAGCATCTGCGGCAGCAGCGCCGGCACACAGGCGGCATCGGCGATCAGCGGCACCCCTTCGCCGTCGGTGAGACGCATGATCTCGGCCTCGACGTCGTCGCGGCTGCCGTTGAGGGTGTGCCATGCGCCCAGTTCGCGAGCCGTGACCAGGCGCTCGTCGATCACGTCGCTGACGATCACCTCCTCGATACCCTTGGCCCGCGCCATCTGCAGCACGGTCAGGCCAATCACCCCGGCACCGTAGATCAGCAGCCGGTCCCCCGGCAGTGGCTGCATGCGGTCGAGCACATTGGCGGCGATGCTGTAGGGCTCCACCAGCGCGGCGATATCCAGCGACAGATGGTCCGGCAAGGCGTGGAGGTTGGCCGCCGGGACGTTGACGCGCTCCTCGAAGCCGCCGTCGCGATGCACGCCGATCACCTGCATGGCGGTGCACACATTGGGCCGGCCGATACGGCAGGGATAGCAGCGCCCGCAGCTGACCACCGGATCGACGCAGACCCGGTCACCCACCGCCACCCCCTCGACGCCCTCGCCCACCGCCTCCACCACGCCGGCGAACTCATGCCCTGTGATGCGCGGAAAGCGTACGAAGGCGTTGTCGCCGTGGATGATATGCATATCCGACCCGCAGATACCGGCATAGGCGACGCGCACCAGCGCCTCGCCAGGCGCGGCCACCGGCACCTCCACCTCGGCGATCCGGTAGTCCAGCGGCGCGTTGACCTGGAATGCTTTCATGTTGTTCTCCTCACCAGTGCCATAGGGTGCCGTCCTCGAGCCGGTTGACCGGCAGGCTGGCACGCTTGTAGGGGTACTGCTTGGCCAGCGCCTCATCGATATCGACGCCGTGTCCCGGCGTCTCGCCGACCAGGAAGTGACCATCCTCGAAACGGTAGTCGTGGGGGAAGACGGCGTCGGTCTCCGGCGTATGGGGCATGTGCTCCTGAATGCCGAAGTTGGGCACCCAGGTATCGAAATGCACGGCCGCGCCCAGGCACACCGGCGACAGGTCCGTCGGCCCATGGAAGCCGGTGCGCACATGGTAGAGCCCGGCCAGATCGGCGATGCGCCGCACATGGGTAATGCCACCACCGTGGGAGAGCGGCGTGCGGATATAGTCGATCAGCTGGTTCTCGAGCAGCTCGCGGTAGTCGTGGATCGAGTTGAACACCTCGCCCACCGCCAGCGGCGTGGTGGTGTGCTGACGAATCAGGCGGAAGCTCTCCTGATTCTCGGCCGCCACGCAGTCCTCCAGCCAGAACAGGTGGTAAGGCTCCACCGCCTTGCCCAGGCGCGCCGCCTCGATGGGCGTCAGCCGATGGTGGACATCGTGGAGCAGGTGGATATCGTCGCCGAAGCGCTCGCGCACCGCGGCAAACAGCTTGGGCACGTGGTTGAGGTACTTCTCCGAGCTCCATACGTGCTCGGCGGGCAGCTCGGAATCGGCGGGCTCGTAGCGCTCGCCCTCGCGCTTGGCCACCCCGTAGATGGTGGCGATGCCCGGCACCCCGGCCTGGACTCGCACCGCGCGGTAGCCCAGGGCAATGTGCCGCTCGACCTCCTCCAGGCAGCTCTCGATATCGCGCCCGGTGCAGTGGGCGTAGGTCATCACCCGCTCGCGGCTCTTGCCGCCGAGCAGCTGGTAGAGCGGCATGTCGGCGGCCTTGGCCTTGATGTCCCACAGCGCCAGGTCAACGGCGGCAATCGCCGTCATGGTCACCGGCCCGCGCCGCCAGTAGGCGCCGCGATAGAGGTAGTGCCAGATATCCTCGATGCGGCTCGCGTCGCGGCCGATCAGGGCGGGAATCACGTGCTCCTCGAGGTAGGCGACCACCGCCATTTCGCGACCGTTGAGGGTGGCATCGCCGATCCCGTAGGTGCCCGATTCGGTGACGATCTTGAGGGTAACGAAGTTGCGTCCCGGCGAGGTGACGATGAGATAGGCATCACTGATCTTCATGGCGATTCCGTTGCAATAGAAAAAGGTTCAACGCTCGAAGAGGTAGCGCTCTACATTGTCGTAACAGACCGCCCGCACCAGCTCGCCGATGCGATCGATATCGTTCGGCAGCTCGCCGCGCTGGATCTGCGCGCCGAGCAGCTGGCAGAAAATGCGGCGGAAATAGTCGTGGCGCGAGAACGACAGCAGGCTGCGGGAATCGGTGAGCATGCCAACGAAGTGGCGCAGCAGGCCGAAGTTCATCTGCGTGACGAGCTGACGCTCGATACCATCGCGCTGGTCGTTGAACCACCAGGCGGCGCCGAACTGCAGCTTGCCGGGAATGCCGTCGCTGGGGAACGAACCGACCAGGCCCGCCAGCATCTCGTTGTCCCGCGGGTTGAGGTTGTAGACCACCGTACGCGGCAGCGCCCGGTCGCGGTCGAGGGCATCGAGTAACGCCGCCAGCGGCTCGGCGTAGGTCACGTCGCCTATCGCATCGAAGCCGCTATTGGCGCCGATCTCGGCCAACCCTCGCTGGCTCAGGCTGCGCAGCGCCCCCAGGTGCAGCTGCATCACCCAGCCGCGACGGGCGTACTCGCGTCCCAGCCACAGCAGCAGCGCGGTGGTAAAGCCACCGTTCTGCTCGGCGCTGAGCGTCTCGCCTTGGCGTCGACGGTCGAGCAGCCGGTCCAGTTCGGCCACACTCGGCGGCGTGACGAAGACCGGTTTCTCCAGGCTATGGTCGGATAGACAGCAGCCGTGGGCGGCGAAGTGGTCGAGGCGCTGGGCCAGCGCGGCAAGCAGGTCGTCGAAGCGTCGAATCGAAACCCCGCTGGCCTGCTCGAGTTCGTCCAGATAGTCGAGAAATCCGGGCTGCTCGATCTTGAGTACGCTATCGGCGCGAAAGGTCGGCAGCATGGCGGGCGCCGCCCCGCTCTCGGCATGGCGACGATGCAGCGCGAGATCGTCGACCGGATCGTCAGTGGTACAGACGGTGCGCACATTGAAGCGCGCGAGAATGCCCTGGGCGCTCAATTGGGGCGTCGCCAGCCGTTCGCGAGCCGTGGTCCAGATCTCGTCGGCGGTGGCGGGCGAGAGCAGGGTATTCTCGATGCCCAGCGGGTGGCGCAGCTCCAGGTGGGTCCAGTGGTAGAGCGGGTTGCCCAGGCAGTCGGGCACCGTTTCGGCCCAGGCCTGGAAGCGCTCGCGATCGCTCACGTCACCGGTGATGCGGCGCTCGTCGATACCGGCGCAGCGCATCGCACGCCATTTGTAATGGTCGCCCTTGAGCCACAGCTCGGTGAGGTTGTCGAACTGCCGGTCGTCGGCGATCTCTACCGGACTCAGGTGCGAGTGGTAATCGCAGATCGGCATGTCGGCGGCATGCTCGTGATAGAGCCGACGCGCCGGCTCGTTCTCGAGCAGGAAGTCCGGCCCCATGAAGGCGATCCGATCATTGAAGGTCATGACAGACTCCGTCGTAGTCGGGCTTGAGCATATTCAGCCCATCAGCCAGTTGGGCAGGAACAGCACGATGTCGGGGAACAGGATGATGCCCAGCACCACCACGAGTACTGCCAGGGCAAAGGGCACCAGCTCGCGGCTATAGTCGATAAAGGAGCAGCGCAGGATGCCGCACACGGTATACATGGAGATGCCGACCGGGGGTGTCATGCCGCCGAAGGTCACCAGGGTCATCATCAGCAAACCGAAGTGCACCGGATCGATGCCCGCCGCCTTGATCACCGGCACCAGGATCGGTGTCAGCAGCATCACCACCACGGTGGCCTCGAGCAGCATGCCGAGGCACACCAGCAGCACCGCCAGGGTCAGCAGCAGCGCGATCTGACTGTCAAAGACGCCCAGCGTCAGCTCGGCGATGGTCTGCGGCACCCGCTCGAAGGAGACCACATAGCCGATGATTCCCGAGAACATGATGATCAGCATGATCATGCCGATATCGCGCACGCTGGCATGCATCGCCGCGAGGATCTCCTTGACGCCCATCTCACGATGGATGACGCAGCCCACCACCAAGGCATAGGCGACCGCGAAGGCGCCCGCCTCGGATGGCGTGAACAGCCCGTAGCGGATCCCCACCAGCAACCACACCGGGAACAGTAGCGCCCAGATACTCGCCCGCGCCGCCGTCAGCACCTCACGCCCCGAGGGCCGACTTTCCCGCACCGGCGCATAGCCGCGCCGTTTGGCAACGAAGTAGGTGGTCACCATCAGCGCCACCATCAGCAGGAAGCCGGGCACCAGGCCGGCGATAAAGAGCCGGCCGATGGACACCTCGCCGAGGTAGCCGTACAGGATCAGGCCGATGCTCGGTGGGATGGTGGCGGTGATCAGGCCACCGATGGAGAGCACGGCCCCCGAGAAGCCGGGGCTGTATCCCCCCTTGATCATGCCCTGCCCCAGCACCCGGGACTGCATGGCGGCATCGGCCACCGCCGAACCGGATACGCCGCCCATGAGGGTGCTGAGCACGATACTGGCCTGGGCCAGGCCGCCGCTCATCCAGCCCGCCAGCAGGGTGGAGAGCCGCATCAGCCGCGGCGTGATACCGCTGGCATTCATCAGATGCCCGATGAAGATGAACAGCGGCACCGCCAGCAGCGGGAAGGACTGGGTGGCGGAGACGATGCGCTGTGGGCCGATATTGACCGGCAAAAAGGTGTCGGGCAGAAAGAAGTAGGTGAAGCCCGCAATACCGATCGCAAAGGCGACGGGCATGCCAATCGCCATCAACAGCAGGCCGAGCCCAAGCAGCAGGGCAGCGGTCATAGCGTCTCCTCCACGATCTCGTCATCGGCCACCAGGCTGCCGAGGATGCCTTGCGCAATAATGCGACGCACCAGCGACACCATCATCAGCGTGGCACCGACCGGCAGGGCCAGGGTGATATAGCCGTAGCTCAGCCCGGCGACGCCCATGGGACGCTGCCAGTTGGAGAGCGCCAGCGGGAAGCCATGCCACACCAGCAGCGCCAGGAAGAGCATCATCAGGAGCAGGCAGAAGCTCGTCACCAGCCGCTGCAGCGGCAGCGGCAAGCGTACCGCCAGGGCGTCGATACGCACCTGTCCACCGCGGCGCAAGGTGATATCCGCGCCCAGCACGGCGGTCCAGATAAACAGGAACTGGGCCAGCTCGGCGCCGCCGGCGAAGGGCTGTCCCAGCGCACGGGCCGTCGAGCTGGCCAGCATGGTCAGCGACGTGCCGCCAAGCAGCGCAATCGCCAGCCACTCCTCGATTCGATCGTACCAACGCCACATGGGAGGTCCTCGAACGTCGATTCCGTTGTCTGCGGTGAAATGTTGCTGCAGTAAAGGGTGAGAGGCAGCGGCCGGCGCATGCCGGCCCCACTCCTGTCAGGTCAAGCAAGAATCGTCCCTACTCGCCTGAAATCAGCCGCTCGCGATACTCGTCGTAGCCGAGCTCCTCATAGACCCCGTCGACGCGCTCGCGGAACACCTCGATATCCACTTCGCTGAAGGTCACGCCTTCCGCTTCCATGCGCTCACGCACGGCATCCTGGGCATCGGCAGTGGCCTGGCTTGCCTCCTCGCCCGCCTTGCGAAGTTCTTCATCGAGAATTACCTGCAGCTCTTCCGGCAGCGACTGATACCACTGCTCGGACGTGGCGATGCCGGTCATCAGATGGATATGGCCAGTCAGGGCGATATGGCTGATGACTTCATGCAGGTTCTGGCCTTCGGCCGCGGTCAACTGGGCCTCGGCGCCATCGATCGAGCCAAGCTGCAGCGCCGAGTAGACCTCGGACCAGGGCAGCGGCGTGGGCGTGGCACCCATGGCCTCGATGGTCTTGACCCACACCGGCGAGTTGATGGTGCGTACGCGTACACCACGCAGATCCTCCGGCGACTCGACCGGGCTCTGGGTCAGCATCTGGCGTGAGCCCTGAAACCAGTTGTAGTTGAGCAGCCGCAGACCGCTGCCGTCGGCCAGGCCCTCGACCCAATCGAGGTAGAGGTCGGATGAGGTGATCTGCGCATAGTCGCTGTGGTCCTCTACCAGGTAGGGCGCGCTGAGGATGCCCAGCTCCGGCTGGTACTCGGAGAGTCGGCCGGCATCGATCAGGATGGCGATATTGGCGCCGCTGCGGATCTGCTCCACCACATCCTCGTCGGAGCCGAGCTGGCTGTTGGGAAAGACCTGGATCGTCAGCTCGCCGTCGGAGCGCTCTTCGATCGCCTGCTTGGCGCTCTCCATGGCCTGGACGATGGGGTCCTGGGAACTGAGCGCCGACGACAGATTCAACTGGTAAGTGGCATGAGCCTGGTTGGCCCCCGCCGCCAAGGCGATAGCCAAGGCAAGTCCTTTTATCTTCATACATCCCTCCTGACGTGCGTTGTCGTTGTTGCATCTAGCCGGATGCCCACTATCCAGTGGGGGCAGCAGCGTGCTCGGCCCTCATTGGCTCGCCTCCATGATCAGCGAGTCGGTGTGCTGGACTTCGAACATCTCCGGGAAGCGCCGCACCAGATCCGGCAGCGACTGCAGTATCTCGCGCTGATGCAAGCGCATGGCCTGCTCTGCACCTTCCACGTTGCGCGCCTCGATGGCGTCCACGATGGCCGCGTGCTGATCGATCAGGCGCGGTATCGGCGTGCTGTCGGGAACGCTGAGATAGCGCACCCGATCGAACTGCGCCTTCACCTCCTGGGTCACCTTCCACGCCGCCTGCTGGCCGATGGAGAGCGCCAAGGTCCGGTGGAATACCTCGTCGAGACGGTAGAAACGGTCGAAATCGTGGGGATCGACGCAGCGGCGCTGACGCTCCAGCAGCTCATGCAACTCAGACAGGTCTGCTGCCTTCAAGCCCTTGGCCGCTGCACTGCGCACCACCGCGACCTCAATCGCTTCACGCACGAAGCGTGCCTCCAGCACCGCGCGCTGTGAGATCTTCACCACATAGGTACCGCGCTGGGGGCGCACCTCGACCAGGCCCGCCTCGGAGAGGCGTATAAATGCCTCACGCACTGGCTGACGGCTGACGGCGAAGGTATCGGCGATCTCCTTTTCCGACAGCGCCTGCCCCGGCGCCAGCACCATGTGAATGATCGATTGGCGTAGCACCTGATAGAGCCGCTGACGCACCGACTCGGTGTCGTTGGTCTCTTGCCAAAGCGTCTTGAGGGTCGTGTTCATAGGCCTCTCTTGTCTGCCGGCGCCTGCGTCCGGCTATCTGATATGACTAGTATGGTAGTTAGTTCAGTGCCGCGAAAGCCTGAGCCGGCTAGACATTGGTCTAACCGGCTGGCCTAGAGACTTACCTGCATATAAATGCCGATGGCCCGCTAAGCGGGCCATCGGTGGGAGAAAAATGTCAGGCGAGCGCCTGACTCGACGATCGATCAGCGATAGCCGTCGGGAATATCCACGATCCGCGGCGCCGCTCGACACAGGCCGTCGTGAAGATCGAGCATGCGCTCGAGCCATGCGTAGACAGGGTCGGCGTTCGACACCAGATCTGCCGCCGATACCACCCGCGCCCACATAAAGGTGGCAAACACCAGATAGTCGGCCGCGGCCGGCGCCTCGCCGTCGAGGAAATCGCTCTCTTCCAGCCGCCCGCGTAGCGGCTCGAGGGCGGTATCGAGCTGCGTCAGGCCTCGGCTCGGCGAGTGGAAGTCCTCGAGGCTGCGCCCAAAGCGCTTTTCACGGGTTTCGCGGAAATACGCCTGGTCTCCGGGATGCACCGCGTTGAGCAGATCCATGATGATGGTGCGCATGATCGCCGGTGCCAGCGAACGCTCGGCATAGAACTTGAAGAAGCGCGCCCTGGCCTCGGCGTGCTCATCGCCGAACAGTGGCGCAGCAGGATAGGCGCGGTCGAGGTAGCGCATGATCGCGTAGCTGTCGCAGACCACCTCATCGCCGTCGACCAGCACCGGCACCAGGCCCTGCCCGGAAAACGCCAGCGCCTCCTTGTCAACGAAGTGCCAAGGGCGCGTCTCGACCTCTATGCCTTTATGCGCCAGGGCCAACTTTACTCGCCAGCAATAGGGCGAAAAGCGCAGCCGATCATCCTTGCCACTAAGGTCGTATAGCACAGGTAACATCTCGATTTTCTCCTCGACGATTGCTTTATCATTTCGCTCAATCAGAGCATTAGTTGCAGCCTATTACCAACCCGCGCCTCATCCCATCAACTGATACAACCCATTGTCCATTAGTCGAACGCGGTAGTCATCAGCATACCGAAAAGGTGCGAACCCTCTCTCTAAAAATCAGAATTTATCCTTATATTTCAATATATTAAAAATGAATGGCGAGCCAAAACCACAGTGGTCATACCAATTATCCAAGAGTGGCATCGATATCCCTAAAGCGATTATCTTGCCCCTACCCGTCCATGGCGGCGGTTCGTCGGAAGATCAGCCAAGGCTGATCTCCTTAGAACACGCAAGCGTCTCGCTCCCGTTGCAGGCATCGCACACGATGCTTGAGAAAAACAAGAGGAATCTTGCCTCATGAATGACTCTGTACTCGCGCTATTGGCGTTCACGCCATTGCTGTTGGCCGGTGTACTGCTGATAGGCTTCCGCATGGCCGCCAAGGTGGCCATGCCGATCGTCTTCGTGGTCTCCGCCCTGATCGCCCTGGTGGCCTGGGACATGACCTTCACTCGGGTCGTGGCCTCCTCGCTGCAGGGGCTGATCCTCACCGTGTCGATCCTGTGGATCATCTTCGGTGCCATCCTGCTGCTCAACGCCATGAAGTACTCGGGGGGCATTGCGGCGATCCGCAACGGCTTCTCCGGTATCAGCCCTGACCGCCGCGTCCAGGCGATCATCGTGGCGTGGCTGTTCGGCTGCTTCATCGAAGGCGCCTCCGGGTTCGGCACCCCCGCCGCCGTGGCCGCGCCGCTGATGGTGGCCCTCGGCTTCCCGGCCCTCGCCGCCGTTGTCGTCGGCATGATGATCCAGTCTACTCCAGTCTCCTTCGGCGCGGTGGGCACGCCGATCGTGGTCGGCGTCACCGGTGGTGTAAACCAGAGCGCCATTACCGAGCGTCTGGCCGCCGACGGTGCCACCTGGACCGAGTACTTCCGCTTGATTGCCGCGGAAGTGGCGATCATCCACGGTATCGTCGGTGTACTGATGCCGCTGATCATGGTGGTGATCATGGTGCGCTTCTTCGGCGCCAACCGCTCGTGGAAGGAGGGCCTGTCGATCGCGCCCTTTGCGATCTTCGCCGGTGTCGCCTTCGTGGTGCCCTACATGCTCGCCGGTGTACTGCTGGGTCCGGAGTTCCCGTCGATGATCGGTGCCATGGTGGGTCTCGCCATCGTTGTTCCGGCGGCACGTCGCGGCTTCCTGATTCCCAAAGATACCTGGGACTTCCCACCCCGCGAGCAGTGGCTCGACGAGTGGATCGGCAATCTCGAAATCAAGATGGACGACATCGTCGGCAAGAAGCCGCTGTCGACCTTTATGGGCTGGGTGCCCTACGTACTGCTGGCCGTGCTGCTGGTGATCTCGCGCACCGTGGAGCCCGTCCGCGAAGCGCTTAACTCGGTGATGCTCAGCTGGAACAACATTCTGGGTGAAGCCGGCGTATCGGGTGCGATAGCGCCGCTATACCTGCCGGGCGGCATCCTGGTGTTTGTGGTGCTGCTCACCGCACTGATCCACCGCATGAAGGTATCTGAGCTGCAGAAAGCCTTCGGTGAGTCGAGCAAGACCATCATTGGCGCTGGCTTTGTGCTGATCTTCACCATCCCGATGGTGCGGATCCTGATCAACTCCGGCGTCAACGGCTCGGATCTGGTCTCGATGCCGGTGGCCATGGCGCAGTTCGTGGCCGACAGCGTAGGCGGCGTCTATCCGCTGTTCGCACCTGCCGTAGGTGGTCTCGGCGCCTTCATCGCCGGCTCCAACACCGCCGCCAACCTGATGCTCGCCGAGTTCCAGTTCAACGTCGCCGAGCAGCTCGGGGTCTCCACGGCCATGATGGTCGCCCTGCAGGCGGTAGGTGCCGCGGCGGGTAATATGATCGCCATCCACAACGTGGTCGCGGCGTCCGCCACCGTTGGCCTGCTGGGCCGCGAGGGTACGACGATCCGCAAGACCATCTTGCCAACGATCTACTACCTGACCTTCACCGGCATCATCGCCCTGATCGCCTTCTATGTGATCGGTGTCACGGATCCGCTGATGGGCAATTAACCCCGCCTCGTTGAGGTAGTAGTACGACCTGCGCCCCACCTTCTGGTGGGGCGCTGTCGTTTGCGGCCTAGGCAACTGGCAGACTAGTATTACAGTATGACACCTTAGGAGAGATTCATGACGACGATCACCCACCTGACGGTTCAGGATATTCGCTTTCCCACCTCGCGCTCGCTGGACGGCTCCGATGCCATGAACGCCGCCCCCGACTACTCTGCCACCTATGTCATCCTGCATACCGATACCGGCCTCGAGGGCCACGGCCTGACCTTCACCATTGGCCGCGGCAACGAACTCTGCGTCAAGGCGGTGGAGTCCCTCGCCTACCTGGTCGAGGGAGAGACGCTGGAGGCGATCACCGCAGACATGGGCACCTTCTGGCGCCGGATCACCAGCGGCGATAGCCAGTTGCGCTGGACCGGCCCCGAGAAGGGCGTCATTCACCTGGCCACCGCCGCCATCGTCAATGCCATCTGGGACCTGTGGGCGAAATCGGAAGGCAAGCCGGTGTGGAAGCTGCTGGTGGATATGTCGCCGGAACAGCTGGTCAGCTGCCTCGATTTCCGCTTCGTCAGCGATGTCATGACGCCGCAGGAGGCGCTGGGCCTGCTCAAGCGCCAGACTGCCGGGCGCGAGGCCCGCGAAGCCGAGATGCATGAGCACGGCTACCCCGGCTACACCACCTCGGCGGGCTGGCTCGGCTATTCGGACGATAAGGTGCGACGCCTGGCGCAGGAGGCGCTGGCCGAAGGCTGGACCCACTTCAAGCAGAAAGTCGGCGGCAATCTCGAAGAGGATCGCCGCCGCGCGCAGATTCTGCGCGAGGAGATCGGCTGGGAGCGCGCGCTGATGATGGACGCCAACCAGATGTGGGATGTCGATGAAGCCATCGCCAATATGCGCCAGCTGGCCGAATTCGACCCGCTATGGATCGAGGAGCCGACCAGCCCCGACGATATCCTCGGCCATGCCGAGATTCGCCACCGGCTGGGCTCGATCGGTGTGGCCACCGGCGAGCACTGCCACAATCGGGTGATGTTCAAGCAGCTGCTGCAGGCCGATGCCATCGACTACTGCCAGCTCGATGCAGCGCGTCTCGGCGGCCTCAACGAGGTCATCGTGGTGCTGCTGATGGCCGCCAAGTTTGGCGTGCCGGTATGCCCCCACGCCGGCGGGGTCGGACTGTGCGAATACGTTCAGCATGTGTCGCTGTTCGACTATATCGCCGTCTCCGGTTCGCTGGAGGGGCGCATCCTCGAGTACGTCGACCACCTGCACGAGCACTTCGAGCACCCGGTCGTGATCCGCAACGGCCACTACCAGGTGCCCACCGCACCGGGCTACAGCATTACCCTCAAGCCCGAGTCACTGGCGGATCACGTCTATCCGGACGGCCCCGCCTGGCAGACGCACTGACCCCTCAGCCGACGTCCACTAGCGCCTGCTCCAGCAGGCGCGCCACATGCACCGCCTCGCGACCGCTGCCATCCTTGATCTGATGGCGGCAGCTGGTGCCGTCGGCGACCACCACGGCGTCGCTGTCCGCCTCCCGGATGGCCGGCAGCAGCGACAATTCGGCCATCTTCAGCGAGGCATCGTAGTGCTCCGCCTCATAGCCGAAGCTGCCCGCCATGCCGCAGCAGGAGGAGGTGATGGTCTCGACCTCGA
This sequence comes from Halomonas sp. ML-15, assembly GCF_014779595.1. Taxonomy (GTDB): domain Bacteria; phylum Pseudomonadota; class Gammaproteobacteria; order Pseudomonadales; family Halomonadaceae; genus Franzmannia. The sequence continues at coordinate 18,255 of NZ_JACXZT010000005.1, read as the reverse complement.
GCTCGGGAATCCAGCCCAGCACCTGCTCCACCGGGCGCAGGGCGTCGAAGGCCTTCTGGTGGCAGTGGCCGTGAAGCATGGCGCGCTTGTGGGGCAGCGCCTTGAGCGCCAGGGGCAACTGGTCGGCGGCCCTGGCCTCGACCAGGAACTCCTCGAATAGGTAAGCCGCCTCGGAGAGCGCTTGGGCCTCATCGCCAAAACCATACTGCAGAAACTCGTCGCGCATGGTCAGCAGGCACGACGGCTCGAGACCGACGATGGACACCCCGCGCCTGACGAACGGCATCAGCTGATCGAGGGTGCGCCGCGCCTCCGCCTTGGCCTTGTCGAACTGGCCCGACGATAGATAGGTGCGCCCGCAGCACAGCGGCCGCTGGCCCTGCTTGACGTTGAGATGCACTCGATAGCCCGCCGCCTCCAGCACCCGCTTGGCGGCCTTGGCGTTGGCCCCTTCCATATAGTTATTGAAGGTGTCGACGAACAGCAGCACCTCGCGGGCCCCCGCGGCGATACCGCTGGGCGCCTCAGCTGCGGCCAGGAAGTTGCCGTCGAAGACCGGCAGCGCGCGCTGCGGCGCCAGCTTGAGCGCCTGCTTGACGCGCCGAGCCAGGAACGGCACCCGCTCGACGCCGTTGAGCAGGCCGGCGAAGCGGCTCGCCCAGGGCGCGTAGCGCGGCATCTCGCCGACCATGCGGTCGCGCCAGCTCAGCCCCTTGGCCCGCGCTCGGGCGCTACGCGCCTCGATCTTGAACTTGGCCATGTCGACGCCGGTGGGACAGTCGCGCTTGCAGCCCTTGCACGACACGCACAGGTCGAGCGTCTCCTTGACCTCGTCGCTGGCCAGCCCTTCTTCACCAAGCTGGCCCGACAGCACCAGCCGCAGGGTATTGGCACGCCCCCGAGTCAGGTGCTGCTCATCCTCGGTAATGCGGTAGCTGGGGCACATGGTGCCGGCGTCGAACTTGCGGCAGTGGCCGTTGTTGTTGCACATCTCCACCGCCATTGCCAGGCCGTGGGTGGCGTCTCCCCCCGTGCCCGGCGGTGTCTGCTCGCCGCTCAGCGGGTCGCGCTTGACGTTCCAGGCCGACCAGTCGAATACCGGTGTCAGCGGTATCGCCTGGTACTCCTTGGCAAAGCGGAAGTAGCGGGCATCGTCCATCTTCGGCGTATCGACGATCTTGCCCGGATTGAACAGGTTCTCGGGGTCGAACAGCTGCTTGATCTCGCGAAAGGCGTCGTTGACGGTGGGCCCGAACTGCCAGGCCACCCACTCGCCGCGGCACAGGCCATCGCCGTGCTCGCCGGAGTAGGCCCCCTTGTACTCGCGCACCAGGGCCGATGCCTGCTCGGCGATCTCGCGCATCTTTTCGGCGCCGTCGCGGCGCATATCGAGGATCGGCCGCACGTGCAGGGCGCCGACGCTGGCGTGGGCGTACCAGGTGCCCTCGGTGCCGTAGCGATGAAACACCTGGGTGAGCTTGTCGGTGTACTCGGCGAGGTACTCCAGCGGCACCGCGCAGTCCTCGATAAAGGAGACCGGCTTGCCGTCGCCCTTCATGCTCATCATGATATTGAGCCCCGCTTTGCGCACGTTCCACAGCGCCTTCTGCTCGGCGGCCTCGGGCATATCGACCACGCTGTCCGGCAGCCCCAGATCGCCCATCAGTTGGTTGAGCCCGGCCAGCGCCTGACGCTGGGCGGCTTCGTCCAGGCCGGCGAACTCCACCAGCAGGATCGCCTCGGGCTGGCCGATCAGGGCTTTCTCGATCACCGGACGGAAGGCCGGGTTCTCCAGCGACAGATCGATCATGGTGCGATCGACCAGCTCCACTGCGGTGGGGTCGAGCTTGACGATATGCTGGGCGAAGTCCATCGCCTGGTAGAAGGTGGGGAAGTTCACCACCCCCAGCACCTTGTGCTGGGGCAGCGGCGACAGGCGCAGGGTAATCCGCCGACTGACCCCCAGAGTGCCCTCCGAGCCGACCAGCAGATGCGCCAGATTGACCCGCCCGTCGGGGTCGTAGGGTTTGGGGTTCTGGCAGTCGAAGAGGTCGAGGTTGTAGCCGCCGACCCGGCGCAACACCTTGGGGAAGTGCTCACGAATCTCCGGCCCGACCCGCTCGGCAATCGCCTTGACCCGCTCGGCGAGGCGCTGCTCCGGCGAGCCGTCGGCGAGGCGGTCGACGAAGCCCAACGCCACCTCGCTGCCATCAGCCAAGCGCGCCTCGACGCCCAGCACGTTGTGCACCATGTTGCCGTAGCGGATCGAGCGCGAGCCGCAGGAGTTGTTGCCGGTCATGCCGCCGATGGTGCACTGAGCGCTGGTCGAGACGTCTACCGGATACCAGAGCCCATGAGGCTTCAGCCAGGCGTTCAAGTGGTCGAGCACGATGCCGGGCTCGACCACCACCGTGCGCGCCTCGGCATCGAACTCGATCACCTCTTTCAGATAGCGCGTGGTATCGATCACCAGCGCCTCGCCCACCGTCTGGCCGCACTGGCTGGTACCCGCCCCGCGGGCCAGCACCGGCACCTTGGCGTCGCGGGCGATATCCAGCGCCAGCCCCAGGTCCGCCTGGTGGCGGGGGATCACTACCCCCACCGGGGTCACCTGATAGATCGACGCATCTGTCGAGTAGCGCCCCCGCGAGGCCTGGTCGAACAGCACCTCGCCTTGCAGCTCGCGGGAGAGCCGGGCCGCCAGCTCGGTCACCGGCTTGACCTTGGCATCGCGGGATTGAGTCTTGTCGCTCAGGGACGTCATGCCACCCTCCTCAGTCGTTCGCCTGGATCAAGCAGCGCGGTTCAGCGGGTTGGCGGCGAAGTAGTCGAGTGCCGCGGCCACCCCGCTACCCTTGAGCGAGATACCGGCCAGTTTCATACCCGCCTCGCAGCCGCCCAGGGTGGCGATCAGCGTCAGGTCGTTGCAGTCGCCCAGGTGGCCGATGCGGAACATCTTGCCCTTGGCCTTGCCGAGCCCCGTGCCCAGCGAGAGATCGAAACGCTCATAGATGATCTTGCGCACCTCATCGGCGTCGATCTCTTCCGGCACCACCACCCCGGTCAGCACCGGCGAATAGACCTCGGGATCCAGGCACTGGACCTCCAGCCCCCAGGCCTCGACGGCGGTACGCACGCCTGCCGCCCAGCGCTGGTGGCGGGCCAGGACGTTTTCCAGGCCCTCGTCGAGCAGCATGTCCAGCGCCTCGTTGAGGCCGTAGAGAAGGTTGGTGCTCGGGGTGTAGGGCCAGTAGCCGTTCTGGTTGGCCTCGAGAATCTCGTCCCAGGCCCAGAAGCTCTTGGGTAGCTGTGCCGTCTTGCTGACCTCGATGGCCTTGGGGGAGAGCGCATTGAAGCTGATGCCCGGCGGCAGCATCAGGCCTTTCTGGGAACCGGAGACGGTAACGTCCACCCCCCACTCGTCGTGGCGGAAGTCAGCGCTGGCCAGGCCAGAGATGGTATCCACGATCAGCAGCGCCGGATGACCGGCAGCATCGATAGCGCGGCGTACCGCGGCGATGTTGCTGGTGACCCCAGTGGAGGTCTCGTTGTGCACTACACACACCGCCTTGATGTCGTGGCTGGTATCCTCCTTCAAGCGCGCCTCGATCATCTCGGCCTGGACACCGTGCCGCCAACCCTCGTAGCCCGGCAAGCCGATGAACTCCGGCTCGAGGTTCAGGCGCAGCGCCATTTTCTGCCACAGGGTCGCGAAGTGGCCGGTCTCGAACATCAAAACCCGATCTCCCGGCGACATGGTATTGGCCAAGGCCGCCTCCCAGGCGCCGGTGCCTGAGGCCGGATAGATGATGACCGGATGCTGGGTCTTGAAAATTGCCTGGATCTTGGCCAGCAGCTCAAGGCCCAGGGCACCGAATTCGGGACCGCGATGGTCGATGGTGGGCAGGCTCATGGCGCGCAGAATGCGGTCCGGCACCGGCGACGGGCCAGGAATCTGCAGGAAGTGGCGGCCGGAGGGATGGAAGTCGAGCTTGAGCATGGTGGTGTCTCCACAAACAGGTTGCACTTTTGATAATGAATTCAATTAATGGCATCAAAAAAACGCTATTTGACGCACCCCTCGGCGCGCAGCGTGTCGATCTCTTGCCGGGAGAGTCCCAGCGTCGTGGTCAGCACCTCGTCGGTATGCTGTCCAAACAGCGGCGCCGGTGAACGGATCTGCGACGGCGTAAGCGAAAACTTGCTGGGAAAGCCGATGGTCTTCATCTTGCCGATTACCGGGTGCTCCATCTCCTCGACCATGCCACGCGCCAGATAGTGCTCGTCCTGCATCGCCTGGCCGAAGTCGTTGATCGGTCCCGCCGGCACCCCGGCCTTGTCACATAGCACCAGCCAGTAGTCGGTGTCCTGATCGACCATGATCTCCTCGAGCAGCGCCTCGAGCTCCTCGACGTGCTGGCCGCGGTCATGATTGGTAAGAAAGCGTGGATCGGCCATCAGGTCGTCGCGCCCCAGAACATCGCCGCACAGGCGCTCCCAGGTACGCTGATTGGCACAGCCCAGCATCAGATAGCCGTCGCGCGCCTTGATCGCCTGATAGGGTGCCGACACTCGGTGGCGCCAGCCGGTAGGCTCCGGCACCCTGCCCTCGGCGAAATAGGCCGCCGCTTCCCAGGCGAACCACGGCAGACCGCACTCGGTAATGGCAATATCGATGTGCTGCCCTTCTCCGGTAGTCATCTTGTGGATATGCGCGGCGAGGATCGAGTAGACCGCGGTGATCCCGGCACCGATGTCATAGACCGCGATGCCGGTCTTCAGCGGCCGGCGCCCGGGCTCACCGGTCATCGACATCAGGCCACTCATGCCCTGCGCGACCAGGTCGAAGCCGCCGCGGTGGCTATAGGGGCCTGTCTGGCCGTAGCCGGAGATCGAGCAGTAGACGATGCCCGGGTTGATGGCCTTGATGGTGTCGTAGTCGATCTTGAGCGATTTGGTGACCCCGGTGCGGTAGTTCTCGACGATCACATCGGCGTCCTCGGCCAGGCGATAGAAGATCTGCCGGGCACGCTCATCCTTGAGGTTCAAGGAGATACTCTTCTTGTTGCGGTTGATCTGCGAGAAACAGGTCGATTCGTCGTTGACGTAGGGCCCCATCTGGCGGCTGTCGTCGCCGCCGTTGGTCTTTTCGACCTTGATCACCTCGGCGCCCATATCGGCCAGCACCATGGTGCAGTAGGGGCCAGCCATGATCTGGGAGATATCCAATATTTTCAGGTTGTCCAGGGGAAGCATGGCGCCACCTCGCTTGTTATTAGTGGCCCGTCCACTCGAACGGCGTCTTGTTGACGAACTTGTTGACCGCCGCCTTGAAGTCGCCGCTCATATAGCAGGTGATGACCCAGTCATCGCCGGCATCTCGGGCGGCGCGGCGCTGCTCCTGTACGCGCCCGATCAGCGCTTTGCTGGCCTGCACGGTAAGCGGTGAGCGGCGGGTGAACTGGGCGGCCACCTCGGCGACTTCGGCGTAGATCGCGTCGGGCGCGACCACCGCATTGACCAGGCCTGCCTGGCGGGCCTCATCGGCGCTGAACAGCTTGCCGAGCATCAACGCCTCCTTGGTCCGGGCGATACCGACCATGTCGATCAGCCGCGACACGTTGGTGATCGACAGGCAGTTGCCCAGGGTCTTGGCGATGGGCACCCCGAACTTGAGACTCGGCGTGCAGTAGCGGAAGTCACAGACCATGGCCAATGCCGCACCGCCGCCCACGCAGGCGCCTTCGATAAGTGCGATGGTCGGCTTGTTCAGGGTCTCCAGCTTGCCGACCACGCGATCGATGCGCCGCTCGTAGCCGATGGCGTCCTCGGGCTTGGAGAAGTGGCTGAACTGGGTGATATCGGTGCCGGCCACGAAGGCCTCCCCACCCACACCGTGCAGTACCACGGCGTGTATATGCTCATCCTTGGCCAGTTGATCGCAGCAGGCCTCCAGGGCATCGTACATCTCCCAGGTCATGGCGTTGCGGCTTTGTGGGCGATTGAAGCCCAGCCAGGCCACCCCATCACGCACCTCAAACAGCAGACTCTCTTCGTTCATATGCCTCTCCATGCTCCTCCCGGCGCACCGCGGCCGGGAGGAGAGCCTTGACGTAGCGATACGGGCTTAGCGATAGAAGAACTCGACCAGTGCCATGGGGATCGCCGGGATATAGGTGACCATCAACAGCACCGTCAGCAGGACGGCGATAAAGCCCAGGTTGGCGCGGGTCACCGACCAGACATCACACTTGGCGATGGAGCAGGCGGTGATCAGCACGCTCGCCACCGGCGGGGTCTGCTGGCCGATGGCCAGGTTGAGACATACCACCAGGCCGAAGTGCACCGGATCGATCCCGGCCGCGCCGACCAGCGGCATGACGATGGGAACCACCAGGATGATTGCCGCCGCCGAGTGCAGGAAGAGCCCAATCAGCAGGAAGAAGACGTTCAGCATCATCAGGATGGCGTACTTGTTATCCGTCAGCCCGAGCACTGCCTGAGCCAGCTGCTGCGGCATGCGCATCTCGGTCAGGAACACCCCGATCAGCGCCGACGCTGCCACCAGCAGCATCACCACCGCGGTCTGCTGGCCGCCGTCGATGATCGCCTTGTAGAGGGTGCGCATATCCAGCTCACGATAGATCACGGCGCTGATGAAGATCGCCGCCGCCACCGCCAGCCCCGCGCCCTCGGTGGCCGTCACGAAACCACCGAAGATCGAGCCGAGGATGATGATCGGCAGGGTCAGCGCCCAGCTGGCATCCTTGGCGGTCTGCTTGACCCGCTTCCACTGGAACACCTCTTCCACCGGCCAGTCGTACTTGCGCGCATAGTAGTAGCACAGCCCCGCCAGACCGCCGGCCCCTAGCAGGCCCGGTACGATACCGGCCACGAACAGCTGGACGATGGAGGCCCCGGACATCACCCCGTAGAGGATCATCGGGATCGACGGCGGGATAATGATCGCCAGCGATGCTGACGACGAGGTCACCGCGGCAGCAAACGAACTCGGATAGCCGCGTTTCTTCATCGCCGGGATCAGCACCGAGCCGGTGGCTGCCACATCGGCCACCGCCGACCCGGAAATCTCGGCAAAGAACAGCGAGACGCCGACATTGATCATCGCCAGCCCGCCGCGGATAAAGCCGAACAGCGCTGACGCGAAGGCGATCAGGCGCTTGGAGATACCGCCAGTATTCATGATGGCGCCGGCCAGCACGAACATCGGAATCGCCAACAGCGGGAAGCTACTGGCTCCCTCGAACATGGTCAGCCCGATATTGGGCAGCATCTCGAGGCCCTGATAGGCCACGATGGCCACCGTCGCCACTATTGCCAGCGCCACGGCGATGGGCAGCCCCATCAGAATCAGCCCCATCAAGCCAATTATCATAAACGGCAGAGTCATGGCTGATCCCTCTTGGTCAGTGATTCCGCGGTGAAGCCGGCTCGCGCGTTGTCACGCTCGGCCTCGGCAATGGCGTGGCGGATCTCCTCCTCCTCCTGGGTCAGGCCGGAGCGCACCTTGGCCAGATGAGCGGGCATACTCAGCAGCTGGGCGATGATAAAGAGCCCGGCGCCGATGGGAATCACCGACTGGGTGAAGGTGAGCGGGACCCAGCGCAGGGTGATCAGCGCCATGCCCTGCATGACATCCAGGACCACCAGGCCGGCCCAGCCAAGGATCAGGAAGAAGCCGATGAACAGCGCCTCGGAGACATAGGCGATGGGCATGCGGATATGCACAGGCATGGCAGCCAGAACGCCGTCGACGCCGATATGGCCGCGCTTGAGCGCCGCCAGGGCCCCGGCGTAGTAGGTCAGCCACACCAGCATGATGGCGGCGACCTCGTCATACCAGGAGGGCGTTCGCCAGGCGTAGCGGGTCACCACCGCATAGAGCACCACCAGCGTCAGCGACACCATCAGCACTACCGTGATGATCTCGAGTAAACGCTCCATGATGCGAGAGAGTTGGTTCACAGTACCCATGATTCTCGACTCATTGAGGTAGGGGACAGGAGCCCCCGCACCCTCTAGCGGTGCGGGGGAGAGGTCTAACGCACGAGACAGCCTAGGGTCAGGAGTCGTTACCGAGCGCCAGCACTTGATCGATCAATTCCTGGGAGCCTGGTACCTCGGCGGCGAATGCTTCATAGATCGGCGCGGAAGCCTCGATAAACACCGAGGTATCGACCTCGTTCACTTCTGTACCCGCTTCTTCAATGACCGCGATCAGGTCCTGGTCGAGCTGGGCGGCGTGCTCATAGACATAGGCTTGGGTCTCCTGGGCCGCCTCGATGATGATCTCCTGAATCTCTTCTGGCAGGTTGTCGAAACGCCGTCCTGCGGTCAGATACGCCGGGGTATAGACGTGCCCGGTGAGTGAGAGGTAGTCCTGGACTTCCTGGAAGCGCTGACCGGCGATCTGGGCCAGCGGGTTCTCCTGGCCGTCCATGACGCCGGTCTGCAGCGCCATGAACACCTCGGAGAGCGACATCGGGGAGGGCTCGGCGCCGTACTCCTCGAACATGCGTACCCGCCACACGCCCTGGGGCACGCGCAGCTTTACGCCGCGCAGGTCTTCGGGGGTGTTGATGGCGCGGCGATTGTTGGTGATATGGCGGAAACCGTTCTCCCAGACCGCCAGGATGCGATAGCCATTCTGTTCAGCGAGTGGGGCCAGGTGCGGCCAGAAGACTTCCTCCTCGACCCGCTGCATGTGCTCGCGATCCTGGATCAGGTAGGGCAACTCGAACAGGCCAAACTCGTCGGCCACCGACGACATGATGGTCGACGGCAGTGCCAGGTCGACGGTACCCAGGCGCATGCGTTGCAGCAGCTCTGAGTCGGTACCCAGCTGGCTCGAGCCGAATGGCACGACTTCGTAAGGCTCGGGAAGCCGCTCGTTGACCAGCTCAGCGAAGTAGTTGGCAGAATCGGTGAACAGCGAGTCCGGACCGCCGACATGACCCAAAGTGATCTCGCGGGCCTGGGCCTGCAGCGATACCGACGCCACCGCGATGGCGAGCGTGGCGACAGCAATACGTGGGAGTAGCATGGCGTGTTACCTCATTTGTTCTGTTGTTGGCACGATGCCTGGGTTGATGCGTTGTGCGCTTTTTGTGGTTATGCAGGTGTTGCTATGGCGGTTGTTTATCCGAAAACCCCGTCGGCTCTGAAAATTGAATTCTTTATTCAAAGCTCGACATTCAAGCTAGTTGGCGCTTGCTGGGGGTGTCAAGCCTCCATTGGACCTAGGTGCCCGCATGCAGCCGTATAGGCGCCTACGAGCATCTGCCACGCCCAAACCCGGACGAGGTGAACGCGGCACTGACAAACCCTCCCGGCAATGGTGCAGCACCTCGTGCTAGTCATTATCATGGTGGTTAGCGCGTTCCGGCGCGGCGCTCCAGGCCCGGCCTGTGCCCTTGTCGGAATTTTGAATTCATAATACCTTTTGCACTATGCCGTCAACGGCGCCACCATAAAAAACCGGTGAGCGCGGTATCGACATCCTGGCAAGGACGTCCAGCGGGCTGGCCGCGAACAAGGAGCTCAAGCATGAGCAAGATTCAACATCGCAACCTTTATCGAGAAGTCGCCGATCGCACCCGTGAGTTGATCGAGCACGGTGAGTTGACACCCGGCGAGCGCATTTCAGAGAAGCAGCTGTGCGAGACCTTCGGCGTTTCGCGTACGCCACTACGTGAAGCGCTCAAGGTGCTGGCATCGGAAGGATTGGTCGAGCTGCTGCCCAACCGCGGCGCACGGGTCATGCAGCTGACCGTGAAGATGGTCAAGGACACCTATGATCTGATGGGGGCGCTGGAGGGGTTGTCCGGCGAATTGGCCTGTCAGCAGATCAGCGATGAAGGCATTATCGCCATCTGCCAGCTGCATGAGCAGATGCTCGAGCACTATCGCAAGCGCGAGATGCAGCCCTATTTCGAGGTCAACCGGCAGATACACGAAAGCATCCTGGCGGCAGCCAACAACGAGGTGCTGGAGGAGATGTACAACAATCTCAGCTACCGGGTGAAGCGGGTACGCTACTCCAAGAAGATGACCGAAGCCTTCTGGCGTCAGGCGGTCAACGATCACGAGATGATGATCGTGGCGCTGAAAGCCCGTGATGGAAAGCGCCTGGGGCAGATTCTGCGCGACCATCTGTGCCACAAGCTTGAAGTGGTAACCCTGGCCGGCGTCATCGAAGACGACGAGCTGATCAACGCCGCCAACGGCTGAGCCGCTACTCCCACCCCTCGAGGCGCATCGCCGAGCGCTCCAGGCGCTGCGTCTCGACCTCGATCTCGCGCAACCGCTCACCGATGCTGGTCAGGTGCTCAAGCGCCACCCGCTTGGCCAGTGCCGGCTTGCCCTGCACCACCGCCTCATGCAGCCGTGCATGCTGGCGGTTGATCATCTCGCGGGGCTCGGCTCGGTGATAGAGGTTCTTGACCGAGGCAAACACCGAGCTCAGCAACAAATCGGTAAGGCTCTGCAGGGTGTGCACCAACACCGGATTGTGCGAGGCCTGGCAAATTGCCAGGTGGAAGGCATGGTCGAGGCGCGCCAGACGCTCGACGTCGATGACCGTGGTACCTGCCACATAGTCGGCCATTTCCTGATAGCGGCGGGTGATCAATACCCAGTCGGCGGGTGTACCACGGCTAGCGGCAAGAAATGCCGACTCCCCCTCCAGCAGCGCGCGCACTTCGAGTAGATCGAACAGCGTACGCGGCTGGCTCTTGAACAGGTGCATCAGCGGGCTGTCGTCTCGCGGCGGCACCAGCTCGGCCACGCTCGAGCCTCGTCCGTGGCGCGTGTCGATGACGCCCTTGCTGCGCAGCACCCGCAGCCCCTCCCGCAGTGAAGAGCGCGACACCCCCAGCTTGTCGCACAATCGCCTCTCGGAGGGCAGCAGTTGGCCAGGGCGAAACACGCCGTCAAGAATCAGCTGCTCAAGGGTCGCCGCGACCCCGTCGGGGGTACGCATGCCGGCCAGGCGGTGGTCAGGCGTCAAAGACATTACGGGCTCCTCGCATCGAATGATGGGCGAACTGGCCTGATAGGCTGCCAGGATGTAGATTGGAAAACATTTCCACAACATAGACCAATGTCTGGTCAGACCACTACACCACAGGCTGGACAAGCAGTGCGCTAAAGGCACAGATTGGACGCCTGACGCGCAAGCTGGGGAGTCACCATGAATATTCTTTACGACGCGGCGCTGGATGGCGAGCTGCCGCACAACGACAAGGGCCAGGTGCTGGCACGCCTCGCCGAGGCGGTACCTGGCATGACACTGCTGCACCGCGAAGAGGATCTGCGCCCCTTCGAGTGTGACGGCCTCTCCGCCTATCGCGTGCTGCCGATGCTCGTCGCTCTGCCCCATAGCCTCGACCAGGTCGAATCGCTGCTCAAGACCTGCCACGCCATGGGCGTGCCGGTGGTCACCCGCGGCGCCGGCACCGGGCTCTCCGGCGGCGCTCTACCGCTTGAACAAGGGGTGCTGCTGGTAATGTCGCGCTTCAAGCAGATCCTCGAGATCGACCCCGACGCCCGGATTGCCCGACTCCAGCCCGGCGTGCGCAATCTGGCGATCTCCGAGGCCGCCGCACCCTACGGCCTCTACTACGCGCCGGACCCCTCGTCGCAGATCGCCTGCTCGATCGGCGGCAACGTCGCCGAGAACGCCGGCGGTGTGCACTGTCTGAAGTACGGGCTCACCGTTCACAACGTGCTCAAGATCGAGGTGATGACCATCGAGGGCGAGCGCATGACGCTGGGCAGCGAGGCCTTCGACGCCCCGGGCTTCGACCTGCTGGCGCTGTTCACCGGTTCCGAGGGCATGCTCGGCGTGGTCACCGAGGTGACCGTCAAGCTGCTGCCCAAGCCGGAGAGTGCCAAGGTACTGATGGCCAGCTTCGACGACGTCGAGAAAGCCGGCCAGGCAGTGGGCGACATTATCGCCGCTGGCATCATACCGGGCGGGCTGGAGATGATGGATAAGCTCGCCATCCAGGCCGCCGAGGACTTCGTCAAGGCCGGCTACCCGGTGGAGGCCGAAGCCATTCTGCTGTGCGAGCTCGACGGCGTGGAAGCCGACGTCGACGATGACTGCGAGACGGTCAAGGAAGTCCTGCGTCAGGCCGGCGCCACCGAAATCAGCCTCGCCCGCGACGACGCGGAGCGTGTCAAGTTCTGGGCCGGGCGCAAGAACGCCTTCCCCGCGGTGGGCCGCATGTCGCCGGACTACTACTGCATGGACGGCACCATCCCCCGCCGCGAGCTGCCGCGTGTGCTCAAGGGCATCGCCGCGCTATCGGAGGAGTCAGGCCTGCGCGTGGCCAACGTCTTCCACGCCGGCGACGGCAATATGCACCCGCTGATCCTGTTCGATGCCAACCAGCCCGGCGAACTCGAGCTGGCCGAAGACGTCGGCGGCAAGATCCTCGAGCTGTGCGTCGCAGCCGGCGGCTCGATCACCGGCGAGCACGGCGTCGGGCGCGAGAAGATCAACCAGATGTGCGCCCAGTTCCAGCCCGACGAGATCACCGTCTTCCATGCGCTCAAGGCGGCCTTCGACCCGACCCGTCTGCTCAACCCGGGCAAGAACATACCCACGCTTGCGCGCTGTGCCGAGTTCGGCGCCATGCACGTGCATAACAACGAATTGCCGCACCCTGAGCTGCCGCGTTTCTGAGGAGCCACCATGGCGGATACCGTCCCCCTGACAAACCACGACATCAGCGAGGCGCTGTGCGACCAGGTGCGCCAGGCCGACCGCGACAAGACGCCGCTGCGCATCGTCGGCGGTAACACCAAGGCGTTCTACGGCCGTGCCGTAGATGGTAGCGAGCTGGCGACCCGCGAGCACCGCGGCATCAGCCACTACGATCCCGTCGAACTGATCGTCTCGGTGCGCGCCGGCACCCCGCTGGCCGATCTGGAAGCGGCCCTCGACGCCGAGGGCCAGCGCCTGCCCTGCGAGCCACCCCACTTCGGCGCCAGCGCCACGGTCGGCGGCATGATCGCCTGCGGGCTGTCAGGACCACGCCGCCCCTGGGCCGGCAGCGTGCGCGACCTGGTGCTCGGCACCCGTGTGATCACCCATGAAGGCAAGCAGCTGCGCTTCGGCGGCGAGGTAATGAAGAACGTCGCCGGCTACGATCTGTCGCGGCTGATGGTCGGCGCCCAGGGAACCCTCGGGCTTCTCACCGAGGTCTCCTTGAAGGTGCTGCCCAAGCCCGCCACCAGCCACAGCCTGCGCCTCGAGCTGCCGCTCGACGCGGCGCTGACCAAGCTCGCCGAGTGGGGCCGCCAGCCGATGCCCCTATCTGCGGCCAGCTATCATGACGGCGCCCTCTATCTGCGTCTCGAAGGCGGCCAGAGCTCAGTGGCGGCAACCCGCGAGCGCCTAGGCGGCGACTCCCTCGATGCCGGCTACTGGGAGGAACTGCGCGAACAGCGCCTGGCCTTCTTCTGCGCCGACCAGCGCCCACTTTGGCGGCTGTCGCTGCCCAACAAGGTTCCGCCACTGTCGCTGGACGGCGAAGTGCTCTACGACTGGGCCGGCGCCCAGCGCTGGCTGAAGAGTGACGCCGATGCCGGCACCATACGCGAGGCCTGCGCCCGGGCCGGCGGCCACGCCACCTGCTACACCCCGGGGATTGCCGAGCCGTTCACGCCGCTGGCGCCGGTGGTGGCCAAGTACCACCGCCAGCTCAAGGCCGAGCTCGATCCCAACGGCATCTTCAATCCCGGCCGACTCTACGCGGAGGTCTGAATGCAGACGCACTTTACCCCTGAAGACCTCGAAAAACCGCATATCAAGGAAGCCGACCGGGTGCTGCGCAGCTGCGTGCACTGCGGCTTCTGCAATGCCACCTGCCCTACCTATCAGCTGCTCGGCGACGAGCGCGACGGGCCACGCGGGCGCATCTACCTGATCAAGGAACTGCTCGAGAGCCGTGACGATGACGATCAGGTGACCGCCGAGACCCGCCTGCACCTCGACCGCTGCCTGACCTGCCGCAACTGTGGGACCACCTGCCCGTCAGGCGTCGAGTATCACAAGCTGCTGGATATCGGCCGCGCCGAGATCGAACGTCGTGTGCCGCGCAAGGCGTCGGACCGCGCGCTACGCTACGGGCTGCGCAAGGCGCTGGTCGAGCCCAAGCGCTTCCAGGCACTGCTCAAGCTGGGCCAGACCTTCAAGCCGCTGGTGCCCGGCGCGCTGCGGAGCAAGATGCCACCGGCGCCGGTGGATGCCGGCCGGCGCCCGGACCACCGCCCGCATAGCCGCCAGATGCTGATCCTCGAAGGCTGCGTGCAGCCGGGGCTGTCGCCCAACACCAACGCCGCCACCGCGCGGGTACTGGACCGCCTCGGCATCGGCCTGACGCCGGTCAGCGAGGCCGGCTGCTGCGGCGCCATCGACTTCCACCTCAACGCCCAGGACGACGGCCGCGCGCGCATGCGCGCCAATATCGATGCCTGGTGGCCGCATATCGATGCCGGCTGCGAAGCCATCGTCCAGACCGCCAGCGGCTGCGGCGCCTTCGTCAAGGAGTACGGCGAGATGCTCGCCGACGATCCCGCCTATGCCGATAAAGCGGCGCGGGTCAGCGCCCTGGCCAAGGACCTGGTCGAGGTGCTGCGCGACGAACAGCTCGACGACCTGGCGACCAGCGAGACGCGCAAGCTGGCCTTTCACTGCCCCTGCACCCTGCAGCACGCCCAGAAGCTCGGCGGCGCGGTAGAAAGCGTTCTCGGCCGGCTCGGCTTCGCGCTGACCCCGGTGGCCGACGCACACCTCTGCTGCGGCTCGGCGGGCACCTACTCGATCACCCAGCCTGAGCTTGCCACCGAGCTGCGCGACAACAAGCTCGACGCCCTGGAGGCCGGCCAGCCAGAAACCATCGTCACCGCCAACATCGGCTGCCAGACCCACCTCGCCGGTGCCGGACGCACCCCGGTTCGCCACTGGATCGAGATCGTCGATGAGGCCTTAAGATAATCACCGGCAATACCAATATCCGCATCAACCGCTCACCAAGGAGCCCAATATGAAAACCAAATCCGTACTCACCCTGACAGACGTCAACGCCATTCTCGATGCCGCCCAAAAGGAAGCCGACGCCAACGGTTGGGCGGTGACCATCGCCGTGGCCGACGACGGCGGCCATCCGCTCGGCCTGCGTCGCCTCGACGGTGCTCCGCTGTTCAGCATCGAAGCCGCCATCGAGAAGGCCCGCACCTCGGCCTATGGGGCGCGCGAAACTCAGCTGTTCGAAGACATGATCAATAACGGCCGCACCGCCTTCCTGTCGGCCCCCATGAAAGCCCTGCTCGGCGGTGGCGTGCCGGTGCTGGTCGACGGCCAGATGGTTGGCACTGTCGGCATCTCCGGGGTCAAACCCGACCAGGATGTCCAGGTCGCCAAGGCCGGTGTTGCCGCCATCGGCTGAGTGTCAGCGGCGCCCGCCACCGCGGCGGGTGCCCTCCCTCAACGTGCTTCCTCGAGTAGCCAGTCGCGCACGATCTGTTTGGCGCTGCCAGCGGCGCCTGCACGGCCGTCGATCAGGCCATAGCCACCGCCGGTGGTCAGCGACATGCCTTCGAGCCCCACCAATACCCCGCTTGCCAACTGGTCATCGATCAGCCCGCGCCACCCCAGACCAATCCCCTGACCGGCGATCACGGCCTGGATCAGCAGCGTATAGTTGTTGAAGGTCAGCTCCGCCGACTGCACATAGGCCACCCCTGCCAGCTCCCGGAAATACGTCGACCAGTCGAGCCAGTGCTGGCCCGGCTCACTCAACAACGCCATCAGCGGCAGCTCGACGAGCTTGGCCAGCGAGTCGATCGGGCCGTACTGGTCGAGAAAGGCCGGGCTACAAACCGGCAGCACTGCCTCGCCGAACAGTCGCGGCACACCGCTTAGCGTGCGCGCATCGCAGAACAGCAGCGCCACGTCGACCTCCTGGTCGTGCCAGTCGCGGCCGCCCTGGTGGGTCATGATGCGCACATCGATATCCGGGTGACGCCGACGAAACTTAGGCAGCCGCGGCAATAGCCAGTAGGCGGCAAACGAGAAGTCGGTGAGGATATTGACCTGTGGATGGCGATGCTGGCGCTGCAGACGGTCGAGGGTCCGCTCGATGGTGGCAAACCCCTCCTGCACGCTGACGAACAGCGCCTGGCCAGCCTCGGTAAGCCTCACCCCTCGATAGATGCGCTCGAACAGCGGTATGCCCAGCTGTTCCTCGAGCGATCGCACCTGCTGGCTCACCGCCGACTGAGTCGAATGTAGTTCACCGGCGGCCGCCGTGAAACTCAGATGCCGCGCCGCCGCCTCGAACACTCGCAGACCATGAGGCGATACCCTCCTACCAATCAACGACATTAGCCCACCTAATGAGCAGGATTAATTTTTAGCGAGTTTACAGCATCTCGCATAAGCCATGAGACTAGCGGCATGCCCCACCACCCGCCACCGACGCCGCGAGGTATTCTCCATGCCGGCCAAGCAGCCGCACATTCTGTTCCTGATGGCTGACCAGATGACCGCCAGCAAGCTGCCGTTCTACGGCCATCCGCTGGTCAAGACACCGCATCTGTCGCGACTCGCTGCCGGAGGGGGTGGTGTTCGACTCCGCCTACTGCAACAGCCCGCTGTGCGCGCCGTCGCGTTTCACGCTGATGGCCGGCCAGCTGCCGTCCCGCATCGGCGGCTACGATAATGCCGCCGAGTTCGCCGCGGATATCCCCACCTATGCGCACTACTTGCGCGATGCCGGCTACTTCACCGCACTCAGCGGCAAGATGCACTTCTGCGGCCCCGACCAGCTGCACGGCTTCGAGGAGCGCCTGACCACCGATATCTATCCTGCCGATTTTGGCTGGTTCGTCGACTGGGAGAACTTCCACGCGCGCCCCAGCTACTATCACAACATGTCCTCGGTCACCCAGGCCGGGCCCTGCGTGCGCTCCAACCAGATCGATTTCGATGATGAAGTCGCCTTTCGTGCTCAGCGCTTCCTCTATGACTATGCCCGCAACGGCGAGACGCGCCCATTCTGCCTGACGGTCTCGCTGACCCACCCCCACGACCCCTACACCATCGCCCAGGAGTATTGGGACCGCTACGAGCATGACGCCATCGACATGCCCCGCGTGCCCTACTCACGGGAGCTGATGGATCCGCACTCGCAGCGTTTGCGCCACGTCTATCAGCTTGAAGAGGACGGCGTCAGCAATGCCCAGATCCGCAATGCCCGTCACGCCTATTACGGCGCGCTGAGCTACGTCGACGATCAGATCGGCGCGGTGCTCAAGGCGCTGGAGGAGACCGGACTCGCTGATGACACCATCATCGTGTTCTCCGGCGACCACGGCGACATGCTCGGCGAGCGCGGCCTGTGGTACAAGATGAGCTGGTTCGAGGATTCGGCGCGGGTGCCGATGCTCGTTCATGCGCCCAGCCGCTTTGCGCCGGGCCGGGTCAGCCATTCGGTCTCGACCATGGACCTGCTGCCAACCTTCGCCGAGCTGGCCAATGGCGGTGAGGCCCCGGACTATGCGGTACCCCTGGATGGCCGCAGCCTGCTGCCGCACCTCACCGGCCAGGGCGGCCATGACGAAGCGATCGGCGAGTACCTCGGCGAAGGCGCCATCGCGCCGCTGCTGATGATCCGCCGTGGCCGCTACAAGTTCGTGCACAGCGCTCCCGACCCCGATCAGCTGTTCGATCTCGAGGCCGACCCGCTGGAGTTGACCAATCTGGCCGAGGCGCCTGATCACCTCGATCGCTGCCGGGAGTTTCGCAACGAGATCGCTAGCCGCTGGGACTACGCGCGACTGCATGATGAGGTGATCGCCAGCCAGCGGCGGCGCAAGCTGGTGTCACGGGCACTCAAACAGGGCAGGGTCACGCCCTGGGATCACCAGCCTTATATCGACGCCAGCCAGCAGTATATGCGCAATACCATCGACCTCGACGACCTGGAGCGCCGCGCGCGCTTCCCGGTGGTCAGCCACTGATGCTGCCCAAGCCCGCCCTTATCGCGGCGGGCTAATAACTCTTAACGGCCACCCCCTGTCACTCACGAGCAAAACCCCTCACCATCCATAAACCTAGGCTTTGTACGAAAAGTAGATTCTGCTAATTTTTCCTATGCCGCAGCAGCATAGGTGAGGTATGGCAGGACGCTACGAGCTATCCGACCATAGCTGGTCGCTGAT
>NZ_JACXZT010000019.1:2127944-2269676 GCF_014779595.1 Halomonas sp. ML-15 | reverse complement strand
TAGCACTTCCCCTTGCCGGGCGTGCAGGGGACTTTCACCCCCAAGTCATCCCGAGGCACCACCCTCAGGAACAGCGCCAGTCAGGCGCTGCGCGCCATGCCTGGCGCACCCATCAAAAATGCCGGCCCCACTGGGGCCGGCATCGCGTAACGCAGAGCCTGATGACGCTTAGACGCCGTAGACCTCGTCGACGCTGTTCAGCGGATAGTGCGCCGGGAACGGCTTGCGCGCCACGCCGGAGTCCACTGCGGCCTGGGCCACCGCCGCCGAGACGCGATCAAGCAGGCGCGTATCGAGTGGCGTGGGCAGGATGTAGCCGCGGCCAAACTCGAGGGTGTCGAGCTCGTAGGCGTCCAGCACATACTGGGGCACCGGCTCCCGCGCCAGATCCTTGAGCGCATGCACCGCCGCCACCTTCATCTCCTCGTTGATCGCCGTGGCCCGTACGTCCAGCGCGCCGCGGAAGATAAACGGGAAACCCAGCACGTTGTTGACCTGATTGGGGTAGTCGGAGCGGCCGGTGGCCATGATCACATCGTCACGCGCCGCATTGGCGACGTCGGGATGAATCTCCGGATCCGGGTTGGAGCAGGCAAACACCACCGGATTGGGCGCCATCTTCTTGAGCTGCTCGGCGGAGAGCAGGTTAGGCCCAGACAGCCCCAGGAAGACATCAGCCCCTTCGATGGCGTCGTCGAGGGTGCGCTTGTCGGTCTCGGTGGCGAACATCGCCTTGTACTGGTTGAGATCGTCGCGACCGCTATGGATCACACCCTTGCGGTCGAGCATGAACAGGTTCTCGGCCTTGGCGCCACAGGCGACCAGCAGCTTCATGCAGGCAATCGCCGCCGCACCGGCGCCGAGACATACGATACGCGCCTCTTCGAGGGACTTGCCGGCAATATCCAGGGCGTTGAGCATGCCCGCCGCGGTGACGATGGCGGTGCCGTGCTGGTCGTCGTGGAATACCGGAATATTGCAGCGCTCGACCAGCGCCCGCTCGATCTCGAAACACTCCGGCGCCTTGATGTCCTCGAGGTTGATGCCCCCCCAGGTGATGGCAACGCGCGCCACGGTATCGATAAAGGCCTGGGGGCTCTCGGCATCGACCTCGAGGTCCACCGAATTGATGCCGGCAAAGCGCTTGAACAGCACCCCCTTGCCTTCCATTACCGGCTTGCTCGCCAGTGGACCGAGGTTACCCAGGCCGAGGATCGCCGAACCATCGGAGATCACCGCCACCAGATTGCCCTTGCCGGTATAGAGATAAGCGTTTTCGATGTCCTTGGCGATCTCGCGGCACGGCTCGGCCACGCCGGGGCTATAGGCCAGTGCCAGGTCCTTGGCCGAGGCGGTCGGCTTGGTGAGCTCGACGGAGAGCTTCCCGGGGATCGGCTTGGCGTGATAGTCCAGCGCGGCTTGCTTCTTGGCGTCTGTCATATGCGTAATTGTCCAGTCGTCTTCAACGAGATAGTCGAGTCAGAATATAGAAAAACGCTCAGCCTCACAACTTGATCCAAGTTGCTGTCATTCAAGACTTTTAATCGAATGTTTGAAGGAGTTTCCAGATATTTATTACAACTTATAGCTGACTCATCAGGCATAACGTCCAGCTTATTGTCACCCACCGAAACGCGGGGCACAAAAAACCCGCCGAGCGGCGGGTTCTTGTACGAGCCAACGGCGAAGCGATCAGCCGCGCTTGACGGCGGCACCGAAGCGCTTGTTGAAGCGTTCGACGCGGCCACCGGTGGTCGCCTGCTTCTGCTTGCCGGTGTAGAACGGGTGGCACTGTGAGCAGACGTCCAGGTTGAAATCCTGGCCAGAGGTCGAGCCAACCTCGAAGGTAGCGCCGCAGCTACAGGTAGCGCTGACCTTCTTGTAATCGGGGTGGATACCTTGTTTCATCTTGGAGCCTCATGATGCTGTATGCCGCCACCTGATCACCTGCCAGGCACCGCATACGGTTGTCATACAGTTGTCATGCAGTTTTCAGCGCAACGACAGACCGGGTGGTTTCGTAGCCACGAGGTCGCGCCCCGAGCCCGAAGGGCACGCATCTTAGCAGAACCAGCCGCGGAGGCCAATTGCCCGCCACCTCTTTTGCCATACCCGATGCATCACGCCCACCGCAGGTACTGGCCGTCGCCGTGCCCACGCCACTGCGCAGGCTGTTCGACTACCGTCCCTGCGCCACGCCCCCACCCGACGGCTGGCAGCCGGGGCTACGCGTACAGGTACCGTTCGGCCGTCGCGAGGTGATCGGCATCGTCGTCGAATGTCGCTCCCACAGCGACTTCCCGCTGGCCGACCTCAAGCCGGTCAGCGCCTGGCTCGACAGCACCCCGCTACCCCAGGACTGGCTGTGGCTGTGCCGCTTCACGGCGCGCTACTACCAGCACTCGCTGGGCGATACCCTGCACCAGTCCCTGCCGCTGCTGCTGCGCCAGGGCCGGCCGCTGGAAGCCCGCACCCGCGAACGCTGGCAGCTCACCGAGCGTGGCAGCACCGCCCCGCCTGATACGCTGGGCCGCGCGCGCCGCCAGGCCGAGCTGCTGGCGCTGCTCAAGCAGCACCCCCGCGGCCTGGCGGTTGGTGCCATCACCGCCCAGGGCTTCACTCGCGCCCAGCTCGACGGTTTGCACGATAAAGGTCTCGCCGAGGCCAGCAGCGAGCCGCTGATTGCCGCGCCAGCACCGGCCGCCAACCAGCTGCTCGCCGAAGCCAGCCTGCCCCTCAAGCGCGAGCAGGCCGAGGCGCTGGCCGCCATGCATGAAGGGCTCGACCGCTTCCACCCCTGCCTGCTGCACGGCGTCACCGGCAGCGGCAAGACCGAGGTTTACCTGCAGCTGATCGAAGCGGTGGTGGCGCGCGGTCGCCAGGCGCTAATACTGGTGCCCGAGATCGGCCTCACCCCGCAGACCCTGCAGCGCTTCCGCAAGCGTTTCAGAGTACCGGTGGTGGCCCTGCACTCGGGGCTCTCCGACGGTGAACGCCTCGACGCCTGGCTGGCCGCCGCCAGCGGCCGCGCGCCGATCGTGATCGGCACCCGTTCGGCGATCTTCACCCCCCTGGCGAGCCCCGGGGCGATCATCGTCGACGAGGAGCATGACGGCTCGCTCAAGCAGCAGGATGGGCTGCGCTACCACGCCCGCGATCTGGCCGTGGCGCGCGCCCATCGCGACGGCATCCCGCTGGTGCTGGGCAGCGCCACGCCGTCGCTGGAGACCCTGGCCCAGGCCCACGGCGGCCGCTACCGCCACCTGCGCTTGACCCGCCGCGCCAGCCGCCACGCCCCGGCGCGCATGGAGCTGGTCGACCTGCGCGGCCGCCCGCGCCGCGGCGGCCTGGTGGCGCCGGTGATCGAGACCATCCGCACCACCCTGGCCGCCGGGCATCAGGTGCTGGTATTCATCAACCGCCGCGGCTTCGCTCCCACCCTGGCCTGCCACGCCTGCGGCTGGATGGCCGAGTGCGATCACTGCGATGCGCGCCTGACGCTGCATCGCCAACCCCACCATCTGGCCTGCCACCACTGCGACCACAAGCAGGCGCTGCCCGACGCCTGCCCAAGCTGCGGCAGCGCCGACCTGCGCCCGCTGGGGGCCGGCACCGAGCGCACCGAGGAAACCCTCGCCGAGCTGTTCCCTGAGGTACCGGTGCACCGCATCGACCGCGACAGCACGCGGCGCAAGGATGCTCTCGAGAACATGCTCGTCGAGGTCAGGCGCGGCGAGCCCTGCCTGCTGGTCGGCACCCAGATGCTGGCCAAGGGCCACCACCTGCCCCACGTCACCCTGGTGGTGGTGGTCAATGCCGACGCCGGCCTCTACGCCAGCGACTTCCGCGCCCTGGAGCAGAGTGCCCAACTGCTGGTGCAAGTGGCCGGACGCGCTGGACGCGCCGAGCACCCTGGCCGGGTGCTGGTACAGACCCTGCACAGCGACGACCCTCAGCTCCGCCAGCTGGCCGACAACGGCTATGATGCGCTGGCCGAGCAGCTGCTCGCCGAACGCCGCGTCGCCGGCCTGCCGCCCTACCGCTTCATGGCCCTGGCGCGCTTCGAGTCACCCCGCGAGGCCGACGCCACGGCGCTGGCCGCCGCTGCAGGGCAAGCCCTGCGCGAGTGGCTGGCGGCCAGCAGCGAGGTCTACTGCCTGGGCCCGGTACCGGCGCCCATGGAGCGGCGCCAGAACCGCTACCACGTCCAGCTGATGCTGAGCAGCGCCCAGCGCAGCAAGCTCCACGAGGCCAGCGCCTGGCTGGTGGCGTGGCTGGAGGCGAGCCGCGATGCGCGCCGGGTCAGATGGTCGCTGGATATCGATCCGCAGACGCTGAGCTAAGCTTGGCGCTCACTCGGCGCAAGCGGCGCCAGGCGAGGGCATGAGCGAAACTTCTTTTTCAGGGGTGAGGAGGACTCCTCCTCACGGGTAGGCCATGGATGGCCTACCCCGGCCCTACAAGCGAAGCAGGATAGCGTAGCGCTGTATGAAAAATGGAGCGCCCAAGGAAGGGTTCACAGCGTCTTCGCGAAAGGCTGTGCCCGGTAAAGCCGCAGCCATCGGCCGCGATGAGAAGGGGAACAGCCGCGCAATGCTCCCACCAAGCGTTCGCCTCTGCTTTCTTGCATAGGGTTTAAAGCCGGCCCGCAATTGCCGATAATGGGCGGCCAAGCCGTTTCGGCCGTTGCCACGCCACGCGCCACAGGACACCAGAACACTCATGAAAGAGACCATCATCGCGCTGCTCGACGAGGCACTTGCCAGCCTGAAGCAGCAGGGCGTGCTGCCCGCCGATGCCGCGCCGACCATCAAGGTCGACCCGACCAAGGACAAGGCTCACGGCGACTACGCCACCAACTTGGCGCTGATGCTCGCCAAGCCCGCCGGCAAGAAGCCCCGCGAGCTGGCCGAGGCGCTGGTCGCCGCGCTGCCCGAGTCCTCTGCCGTGAGCAGCACCGAGATCGCCGGCCCCGGCTTTATCAACTTCTTCGCCGCCACCGACGCCGTCGCCCAGGTGGTGCACCAGGTACTCGACGCCGGCGACACCTTCGGTCGCAGCCTGATCGGTCGTGGCGAGAAGGTGCAGGTGGAGTTCGTGTCGGCCAACCCCACCGGACCGCTGCACGTCGGCCACGGCCGCGGCGCGGCAATCGGCGACTCGATCTGCCGGCTGCTCGAGGCCACCGGCTTCGACGTCACCCGCGAGTTCTACTATAACGACGCCGGCGCCCAGATCAGCAACCTGGCGCTCTCGGTGCAGGCCCGTGCCAAGGGCCTCGGTCCCGACGACCCCAGCTGGCCGGAAGACGGCTACCGCGGTGGCTATATCGAGGACGTCGCCACCAGCTACCTGGCCGGCGAGACGATCCACGCCGACGACCGCCACGTCACCGCCAAGGCCGATGCCGACGACCTCGACGCCATCCGCGATTTCGCCGTCGCCTATCTGCGCCGTGAACAGGACCTCGATCTCAAGGCCTTCGGCGTCACCTTCGACGTCTACTTCCTCGAGTCGTCGCTCTACGACGACGGCAAGGTCGAGGATACCGTGACCAAGCTGGTCGAGGGTGGCCACACCTACGAAGAGGACGGCGCCCTGTGGCTGCGCACCACCGATTTCGGTGACGACAAGGACCGCGTGATGCGCAAGCGCGACGGTGGCTACACCTACTTCCTGCCCGATGTCGCCTACCACCTCGACAAGTGGCAGCGGGGCTTCAAGCAGGTAATCAACGAACAAGGGGCCGACCACCACTCCACGGTGACCCGCGTGCGCGCCGGCCTGCAGGCGCTGGAGACCGGCATCCCCCAGGGCTGGCCGGACTATGTGCTGCACCAGATGGTGCTGGTCACCCGCTCCGGGGTCGAGGTCAAACTCTCCAAGCGCGCCGGCAGCTACGTGACCCTGCGCGACCTGATCGACGAGGTCGGCCGCGACGCCACGCGCTACTTCCTGGCCGCACGCCGTGCCGACTCGCAATTGACCTTCGATATCGACCTGGCCCGCTCGCAGTCCAACGACAATCCGGTCTACTACGTGCAGTACGCCCATGCCCGTGTGTGCAGCGTGCTGCGCCGCGCCAAGGCCGACGGCAAGCCGTTCGATCACGCCCTGGCCATGGCCAGCCTGGCCCAGCTAGACACTGACCAGGAGAAGGCGCTGATGAACCGCCTGGCGCGCTTCCCGGAGGTGGTCGAGCACGCCGCCGGCAACCGCGAACCGCAGCAGATCGCCCAGTACCTGCAGGACCTGGCCGCCGACTTCCACACCTGCTACAACGCGGTGAAGGTGATGGTCGATGACGACGCGCTGCGCAACGCGCGCCTGGGGCTGGGCCTGGCAACCCGCCAGGTGATCCGCAACGGCCTCGACCTGCTGGGCGTCAGTGCCCCCGAGGAGATGTAATGGCCCGCCGCCCTGCGCCCAAGAAACGTGGCGCCGCGCCGCGCCGCCGCGCCCCGGCTCAGCGTCGCGGCGTACCCGGCTGGCTATGGGGCGTGGCCGGCCTGGTGGCCGGCTTCTTCCTCGCCCAGTACGTGCAGGAGAGCGCCCCTACGCCGATGGCCACGGTGCTGCCCAAGCCATCCTCGAGTCCGCCAAGCGATAGCGCCGAGGAGAGCCCTGACGAGCCGCGCATGCCGACCTTCGAGTTCTATACTCTGCTGCCGGAATCCGAGGTGGTCGCGCCACGCTCCGAGGTGGTGGTCCCCCCCCAGCCACCGACACCCAGCGAGGACACCGCCAGCGCCGAGCCGCCCAGCGACGAGACCGTGGACCCGATTGCCGAGCAGATCGCCCGCACCACCGCTGCCGACGAAGCAACCGCTGAGCAAGCCCCCACTGACGCGCCCAGTCCAACCGCCGAGAGTAGCCGCTATATGCTCCAGGCCGCGTCATTCCGCGAGTCCGGCGACGCTGAGCAGCTCGCCGGTCGACTGCGCAATTTCGGCCTTCAGGCGCAGATAAGCGAGGTCCAGTCCGGCGAAAACGAAACCTGGCACCGCGTTCAGGTCGGCCCCTACGACGATACCCGCGAGCTCAATCGCGCTCAGGACCTGATGCTGACCCAGGGCATCGAACCGCTGATGATCCGGCTTCAGAACTAGCCGGCATTGCCGGGCGGTTGATTTCACCCCGCGGCGCCCGCATCTCCTGTTTCACGTTTACATGGGAGCAATCATCACATGACCACGATCGTATCCGTGCGCCGCGACGGCAAGGTGGCACTGGCCGGCGATGGCCAGGTGTCACTCGGCAATACGGTGATGAAGGGCAACGCCAGCAAGGTGCGCCGGCTGTATCGCGGTCAGGTCCTGGCCGGCTTCGCCGGCGGCACCGCCGACGCCTTCACCCTGTTCGAGCGCTTCGAGTCGCAGCTGGAGAAGTACCAGGGGCACCTGGTCAAGGCCGCCGTGGAGCTGGCCAAGGACTGGCGCACCGACCGCGCACTGCGGCGCCTGGAAGCGCTGCTGGCAGTGGCCAACAAGGACGCCTCGCTGATCATCACCGGCAACGGTGACGTGGTGGAGCCGGAGCGCGGCATCATCGCCATCGGCTCAGGCGGCAATTACGCCCTGGCCTCGGCCCGCGCGCTGCTGGAGAACACCGAGCTGAACGCTCGCGAGATCACCGAGAAATCCCTCGATATCGCCGGCGACATCTGCGTGTTCACCAACCACAACGTCACTCTCGAAGAGCTCTGAAGGCGCCCCCATGACCCAGATGACACCTCGTGAAATCGTTCACGCCCTCGACCAGTTCATCATCGGCCAGCAGGATGCCAAGCGCGCCGTGGCCATCGCCCTGCGCAACCGCTGGCGGCGCATGCAGCTCGACGACTCGCTGCGCGGTGAAGTGACGCCCAAGAACATCCTGATGATCGGCCCCACCGGGGTCGGCAAGACCGAGATCGCCCGGCGCCTGGCCAAGCTGGCCAATGCGCCCTTCATCAAGGTCGAGGCCACCAAGTTCACCGAGGTCGGCTATGTCGGCCGCGATGTCGAGTCGATCATACGCGACCTTACCGAGGCCTCGATCAAGCTGACCCGCGAGCAGGCCAAGGAGGAGGTGCGTCACAAGGCCGATGACGCCGCCGAGGACCGTATCCTCGATGCCCTGCTGCCGCCGCCACGGGGCCAGGAGGACGCGCCGCGCAGCGATGGCTCGACCCGCCAGCTGTTCCGCAAGAAGCTCCGCGAAGGTCAGCTCGACGACAAGGAGATCGATATCCAGATCACGCCCCAGGGCCCGGGTATCGATATCATGACGCCGCCGGGCATGGAGGAGATGACCAACCAGCTGCAGAGCATGTTTGCCAACATGGGCAAGCAGAAGAGCGAAACCAAGCGCGTCGCGGTCAAGGACGCCTGGCAGCTGCTGCGCGACGAAGAGGCCGCCAAGCTGGTCAATGAGGAGGAGATCAAGCGCCGCGCCATCGAAGCGGTGGAGCAGAACGGCATCGTCTTCCTCGACGAGATCGACAAGGTCACCAAGGGCCAGCAGTCCAGCGGTGGCGAAGTCTCCCGCGAGGGCGTGCAGCGCGACCTGCTGCCGCTGATCGAGGGCTCGACGGTGTCGACCAAGCACGGCATGGTCAAGTCCGACCATATCCTGTTTATCGCCTCGGGGGCCTTCCACCTCTCCAAGCCCTCCGACCTGATTCCCGAGCTGCAGGGGCGTCTGCCGATTCGCGTCGAGCTCGAGGCGCTGACCCCCAACGACTTCCAGCGCATCCTCACCGAGCCCTCCGCGGCACTGACCAAGCAGTATCAGGCGCTGCTGGCCACCGACGGCCTGGAGATCAGCTTCACCGAGGACGGCATCCAGCGCATCGCCGAGATCGCCTGGCAGGTCAACGAAGGCACAGAGAACATCGGCGCGCGTCGCCTGCATACGGTGATGGAGCGCCTGCTCGAGGAAGCCTCGTTCAAGGGCGGCGACCTGGGCAGCCCGCTGGTCATCGACGCCGACTACGTCAACTCGCAGCTCGGCGAACTGGCCATGGATGAGGATCTGTCGCGGTATATTCTCTAAGCATCAGAATAGTGGCAGGCGGCGTGGCGCCGAGGACAGGTCGAAGCGGAGGTTCTACGCCATGGATGGCGTAGGTAGCGCCCAGGGAGGGGTTCACAGCGCCTCCGCGCAGGCCTGTCGTCGGCTAATGCCGCGCCCGCTCGATGCTGGCCGGGCCGAAATATCGCTCGGGCAGAGTCAGTAGCGTCGACAGCTACGCCCCTCAGGCCTCAACCCCGGAGCCATCAATATGGATATACCGATCCCCAGCAAGGTGCACTACCACCAGAAGGCCCGCGAGCTGGAGCTCGAGTACCCCAACGGCCAGCGCTTCCTGCTCAGCGTCGAGTACCTGCGGGTCTTCTCGCCCTCTGCCGAGGTGCGTGGTCACGGCCCCGATACCGCTGTGCTGCAGGTCGGCAAGAAGGACGTCGGCCTGCAGAACATCACCCAGGCCGGCAACTACGCGCTAAAGCTGCACTTCGACGACGGCCATGATACCGGCCTCTACAGCTGGGACTACCTCTACGCCCTCGCCATCAATCACGACACCAACTGGGCCGACTACCTGCGCCGCCTGGACGAGGCCGGCGCCTCCCGGGAACCCCAGACCATCCAGTTCAAGCAGCTCTGAGGCCCGGGGCTACTGCAGTTAGACGGCACCGCTCGAAACTGACCCGTCGACAAGCCTACGAGGAGGCGCTGTAAACCATCCCTGGGCGCTACCGATGCCATCCATGGCATCGACACCTCCTCTTCGGCTTGTCCCCGGCGTTCTCGCTTCGAGATAACGTTAATCGCCCTGCCCGCAACCCCACCGCGCAGGACAACACCCCAGGCGGGGCGCTACAATATCGCCATTTGCTGACGTGCCCGGCACGTCGGCTCGACGAATTCAGCCAGGGACCATCCATGGACAAGCGCACCACCCACTTCGGCTATCAGGAAGTCCCCCTCGAAGAGAAGGCCTCCCGCGTCGCCGATGTCTTCCACTCGGTGGCGGCCCGCTACGACGTCATGAACGACCTGATGTCGCTGGGCATTCACCGCATCTGGAAGCGCCTGGCCATCGAACGCGCCGGCGTCCGCCCCGGGCACAGCGTGCTCGATATCGCCGGCGGCACCGGTGATCTGACGCTCAAGTTTTCGCGGCTGGTAGGCCCGAGCGGGCGCGTGGTGCTGGCCGATATCAATGAGTCCATGCTGCGCGTCGGCCGCGACAAGCTGCTCGACCAGGGCGTCGGCGGCAACGTCGAGTACGTCCAGGCCAATGCCGAATGCCTGCCCTTTCCCGACAACAGCTTCGACTGCATCACCATCGCCTTCGGCCTGCGCAACGTCACCGACAAGGACGCCGCGCTGCGTTCCATGGCCCGAGTCCTCAAGCCCGCCGGCCGGCTACTGGTGCTGGAGTTCTCCAAGCCGCCCAGCGCCCTGCTGTCGAAGGTCTACGACGAATACTCCTTCCGCCTGCTGCCCAAGATGGGCGAGCTGGTCGCCAATGACGCCGACAGCTACCGCTATCTCGCCGAGTCGATCCGCATGCACCCGGACCAGGAGACCCTCAAGGCGATGATGGAAGCCGCCGGCCTCGAGCGGGTCGAGTACACCAACCTTACCGGCGGCATCGTCGCCCTGCACCGCGGCATCAAGCTGTGATGTTGCTGGCCGGCCTCGAAGCGACCCTCAACGCGCTGCTGGCCCGCGACCCCGCGGCGCCGGCGCGCCTCGAGGCGCTGGCCGGCAAGCGGATGGTGGTCAACCTTGCCACGCCGCCTCTCTGCCTGCTGCTGCAGGTGCATGCCCAAGGGCTGCATCTGCAGCACGCCAGCGATGACGATGCGGCAGGCGCCGATGCCCGGGTCGACCTCGACGCCGAGAGCCTGGGCGCCCTGCTCGGCGGTGAAAGCATCGAACGCCTGATGTTCAGCGGGCGCCTTGCGGTGCGCGGTAACCCGGCCCTGCTCGAGGCGCTGCGCGACCTGCTGCTGGATCTGGACGCCGACTGGGAGGGCGAACTGGCCCGCCTGCTCGGCGCGCAGCCGGCCCACCGGCTGGCCGAGGGCGGCCGCCGCCTTGGCCGCTTCGGCGCACGCAGTGCCCGCCAGTTGCGCGCCGACCTCAGCGAGTACCTGTTCGAGGAGGCGCGTCTGCTCACCGGCCGGGGCCAGCACGAGGTGGCCCGCGACCTGCTCACCGATGTCGAGCTAGCCAGTGACCGGCTCGAAGCCCGCGTGGCACGCCTCGAGCGGCGGCTGGCCGCCCATCGCGGAGGCACGGCATGAGGCTGCTGCGCATTATCTGGGTGGTCACCCGCTTTCGATTGGATACGCTGATCCCGCTGGATCGTCTGCCGTGGTGGCTTCGCCTCTGCTTGCGACTCTCACCGCTGCGACTGGTGCCTATCGGCCGCCACTCCCGCGGCGAGCGGCTGCGCCTGGCGCTGGAAACGCTGGGCCCGATCTTCGTCAAGTTCGGCCAGATGCTGTCGACGCGGCGTGATCTGCTGCCTCCGGACATCGCCGACGAGCTCAAACGCCTGCAGGATCAGGTGCCGCCGTTCCCCGGCGCCGACGCCGTGGCGCTGGTCGAAGAGGAGCTCGAGATGTCGCTGACCGAGGCCTTCGCCAGCTTCGACACCACACCGCTGGCCTCGGCCTCGATCGCCCAGGTCCACGCCGCCCGACTGCACGGCGGCGAGGATGTGGTGGTCAAGATCATCCGCCCCGCCATCGACCGGGTCATGCGCCAGGACATGGCGCTGATGTACCGCGTGGCGCAGGTCCTGGCGCGCGTGCCCGAGGCAAAACGACTGCGCCCGGTGGAAGTGGTGCGCGACTACGAGTCGACGCTGTTCGATGAGCTCGACCTGCACAAGGAAGCCGCCAACACCTCCCAGCTCAAGCGCAACTTCAAGAATTCGCCGATACTTTACGTGCCGGCCATTCACTGGTCGCTGACCCGCAAGCGGGTGATGGTCCAGGAGCGCATCCACGGCGTACCGGTGGCCGATCTCGACGCCCTCAAGGCCCAGGATACCGACCTCAAGAAGCTTGCCGAGCGCGGCGTGGAGATCTTCTTCACCCAGGTGTTCCGCGACAACTTCTTCCACGCCGATATGCACCCTGGCAATATCTTCGTCGCCCGCGGCAATCCCCAGGACCCGCAGTATATCGCCATCGACTGCGGTATCGTCGGCAGCCTGACCCGCGAGGACCAGGACTATCTGGCGCGAAATCTGCTGGCCTTCTTTCACCAGGACTATTATGAGGTCGCGGCCCTGCATATCGAATCGGGCTGGGTCGCCGAGGACACCCGCGCCAATGAGTTCGCCGCGGCGATCCGTGCAGTGTGCGAGCCGATCCTCGAGAAGCCGCTCAAGGATATCTCCTTCGGCCAGGTGTTGCTGGGCCTGTTCCAGACCGCGCGACGCTTCAACATGGAGGTGCAGCCACAGTTGGTGCTGTTGCAGAAGACCCTGCTCAATATCGAGGGCCTCGGTCGTCAGCTCTATCCCGATCTCGACCTGTGGAGCACCGCCAAGCCCTACCTGGAGCGCTGGATGAAAGAGCGTGCCGGTCCCAGCGGCCTGTGGGAGTCGCTCAAGCGCCAGGCGCCGGAGCTGACCCGCCAGTTGCCCGAGCTGCCGGTACTCGCCCATCAAATGATGTCGCGGTCCGAACTGGAGCGCCAGCAGCGCCGCCGCCAGGCCGAGTCCCTGGTGGGCATGCGGCGTCAACTGGTATCCAGCAGTCGCGGGGCCCGCCGTCTACGCCTCGGCGTACTGCTGCTGGCAGCCGCCCTCGCCTGGCAGCCCCTGCTGGGGTGGGCCTTGCAGCAGCCTTGGCCGGTGGTGGCGGTGGCCGCACTCGGCGTGCTGCTGCTGGCCTGGCATTGACCCCACCCACCCCGCGACGGAGGATGACACTACATGAGCGATATACTCGAACGGCTTTCTGAGGTGCTCGCCGAGCGCCGCCACGCCGCCGCCGACAGCTCCTACGTGGCCGCCCTGCACCATAAAGGGCTGAACAAGATTCTCGAAAAAGTCGGCGAAGAGGCCACCGAGACGATTCTCGCCGCCAAGGATGCGGCACAGGGCGTTGATGCCGACCGTCAGGCAGTGGTCGCTGAAACCGCCGACCTGTGGTTTCATAGCCTGGTGATGCTGTCGCACCTCGACATCGAGCATCAGGCGGTACTCGACGAACTGGCACGTCGCTTCGGCACCTCCGGGTTGGATGAAAAGGCCGCCCGCACGCCGTCGCCCTGAACCAGCACGCATAATTCGATTAGTGGGAGACCCAACCATGTTAGGTGGCATCAGTATCTGGCAGTTGTTGATCGTACTCGGCATCATCATCCTGGTGTTTGGTACCAAGAAACTGCGCAACGTCGGCGGTGATCTCGGCGGTGCAGTCAAAGGCTTCAAGAAGGCCATGCACGAGGACGACAAGGATAAGGACAAGGACCAAGACGAGGCCGCCGACCAGCCCCAGGGCAAGGTCAGCCATGAAGAGGAAGCCGGCCACACCTACGATGTCCAGGCCGAGCAGAAAGCCGAGGACCCGGAAGAGCGCAAGTAACCGCCCATGTTGGATATCGGTTTCCTCGAACTGCTGCTGATCGGCATCGTTGGCCTGCTGGTGCTAGGCCCCGAGCGGCTGCCCAAGGCGGCACGCACCGCCGGGCTATGGATCGGCAAGATCAAGCGCACCGTGTCGGGCATGCAGCGTGAAATCAACTCTCAGCTGGAGGCCGAAGAGCTGCGCCAGAAACTCGACGAGCAGCAGAAAAAGCTCGACGAGAGCCTGGGCAAGGTCAAGCGTGACGTGGAGCGCTACGCCGAGCCCGACAGCAGCGCTCCTCGCAAGGCCGAGTCCGCCGCTGACGAGGAGGCCCCGCCGCCTCCCGACGAGCGCCTGGACAAGGCGCTGTCGAGCAAGGCACGACGCGACAGTGCGACGTCAGAGCAGGCAACCGCCGAGGCGCCATCATCGCCCCCCAGTGACAAGGATTCGCCCTCCCGATGAGCGACGACGGCTCTCTCGACAAGCAGCGTAACACCACCAATGAAGCGTCCCAGGCACCGCTGATCGAGCATCTCATCGAGCTGCGCTCGCGGCTGATGCGCTCGGTGGTGGTGATCCTGGTGATTTTCCTCGGGCTCTACGCCTTCGCCAACGACATCTATATCTTCGTGTCGCAGCCGCTGGTGGACATGCTGCCGGAAGGCTCGCAGATGATCGCCACCGAGGTCGCGTCGCCGTTCCTGGCGCCTTTCAAGCTGACCCTGGTGGTGGCGGTGTTCATCGCCGTGCCGTTCGTGCTGCACCAGGCCTGGGCGTTTATCGCCCCGGGGCTCTACGACAACGAAAAGAGCCTGGCGATTCCGATCCTTGCCTCCAGCGTGGCGCTGTTCTATGCCGGCGCAGCCTTCGCCTACTACGTGGTATTCCCGCTGCTGTTCCAGTTCTTTACCCAGACCGGGCCGGAGAACGTGGCGGTGATGACCGATATCAATTCCTACCTGAATTTCGTCCTCAAGCTGTTCTTCGCCTTCGGTGTGGCCTTCGAGATCCCCATTGCCACCTTCCTGCTGATCTACTCCGGCGTCACCAGCGTGGAGAGTCTGTCGAAGAAACGCCCCTATATCTTCCTCGGCTGCTTCATCATCGGCATGCTGCTGACACCGCCGGACATCATCTCCCAGAGCCTGCTGGCGGTGCCCATGTATCTGCTCTACGAGGTAGGCATGCTGTTCGGTCGCCTGGCGCAGCGCAAGAAGCGCGAGAAAGAAGAGTAGCGCCGAGCGGCTGGGCGCTAGGCGCTTGTAGCTCGGCGCTTATAGATCCATCAGCTCATCGATGCGCTCGACCAGCTTGAAGATCCCGGTAGCCGCTTCGCTGATGCTCTCGGCGAGCATATAGGCCGGGGTGGTGACGATACGGTGCTCGAAGTCGACCACGATATCGTCGACCTTGCAGCCACGGTGCAGGCCGCCCATGGCGCTGATCGCCCCGGAGACCGCCGGGTCATGGCCAATGGTCACCGCAATGCCTTCGCCAAACAGCCGCGGCACCAGCACCGGCGCAATGCACATCAGGCCGATCGGCTTGCGCGCCTCGTGAAAGGCCACAAGCGGCGCGCCAAGTGACTCCAGCACCTGCATATCGCTGCCGGCAGTGGCGAAATCACTCAGCGTCTTGGCCACGCCGAAGCCGCCGGGCAGAATCACCGCATCGAAGGCCTCCGGGTCGAGCTCGGCGAGCTCACTGATCTCGCCCCGCGCCAGGCGTGCCGATTCTGTCAGCGCGTTACGCTCCTCATCGGGTACCGGCTCGCCGCTGCGATGATCGATGACGTGGTGCTGGGAGATGTCCGGGGCGAAACAGCGATAGCCGATACCCAGTTGATCCAGACGCAACAGGGTCAGGGTGGTTTCGTAGATCTCGGCGCCGTCCTGGACACCGCAGCCCGACAGAATGACTGCCACCTGCTTGCTCATACCGCTCTCCTTGTGACCGTGATGCCTGCCGCCCGGCAGCAGGAACCCCTCACTCTAGCCTATCTCCAGCGCAGCGTCTGCGCCGTGGCTCTCACCCCCTGGCCGGCACTGATATACTCGAGGCATCGTCTGCACTACAGCCGACACTGACGTCACGCGCCGTCGCTGTCATCGTTTGGTCATCTCGGCGACCCATACTGATACGGCGGTCACGCTTAACGACCGGAGAATTACCTTGAGCCTTGGCACATCCCGACAGTTTCCCGCAGCCCGCATGCGTCGCATGCGCAAGGACGATTTCTCGCGCCGCATGATGCGCGAATCGACGCTGACCGCCGCCGACCTGATCTGGCCGGTGTTCGTGCTCGAGGGCAGTGGTCGCCGCGAGGCAGTGCCGTCGATGCCCGGCGTCGAAAGGCTTTCGCTTGACCTGTTGATCGAGGAGGCCCGCGAGGCGTTCGAGCTGGGCATTCCAGCCCTGGCGCTGTTCCCAGTGGTCGACGTCGAGCTCAAGAGCGAGCTGGCCGAAGAGGCCTACAGCGCCAGCGGCCTGGTTCAGCGCAGCGTGCGTGAGCTCAAGGCCGCCCTCCCCGAGCTCGGCGTGATCACCGACGTGGCCCTCGACCCCTACACCAGCCACGGTCAGGACGGAATTCTCGACGAGGCGGGCTATGTGCATAACGACCGCACCGTGGAGACCCTGCTTAAGCAGGCGCTCTCCCACGCCGAGGCCGGCGCCGACGTGGTAGCCCCTTCGGACATGATGGACGGGCGCATCGGCGCGATCCGCGGCGTGCTTGAGCAGGAGCACCTGCACAACACGCGCATCATGGCCTACAGCGCCAAGTACGCCTCGAGCTACTACGGACCGTTTCGTGACGCCGTGGGCTCGGCCGGCAATCTGGGCAAGGCGGACAAGACCACCTACCAGATGGATCCCGCCAACGGCGACGAGGCGCTCCACGAGGTGGCCATGGATATCGCCGAGGGCGCCGACATGGTGATGGTCAAGCCGGGCATGCCGTATCTCGACGTGGTCCGGCGGGTCAAGGAGGAGCTCAAGGTGCCGACCTTTGCCTATCAGGTCAGCGGCGAATACGCCATGCACATGGCGGCCTTCGAGCAGGGCTGGCTCGACGCCGACAAGGTGATGCTCGAGTCGCTGATGTGCTTCAAGCGCGCCGGCGCCGACGGTGTGCTGACCTACTTTGCCAAGCGAGCGGCACGCCTGCTCGTCCGCTAACCGGAAGGGTCGGCAGCGAGCCGCGCGGCCCTTCCTCTGCCTCAGGAGGCGAGATGGAAGACCCGCGTGCCACGCCCGAGCCTGACCAGCCGTCGGTAGCGGCAACCGAGCCTTTGCCTCTGCGAGTCAACCGCACCCGTACCGGGGTGCGGGCCAAGGGCGAGCCAGCGGCGCTCAATCTCGACGACCCGGCACTCTATCTGAACCGCGAGCTGTCGCATCTGCAGTTCAACATCCGGGTACTGGAGCAGGCGCTGGATACCTCGCACCCGCTGCTCAACCGGCTGATGTTCCTACTGATTTTCTCGTCGAATCTCGACGAGTTCTTCGAGATCCGCGTCGCCGGGCTCAAGCACAAGCTGGCGCTGGGCAACGACAGCACCGGCGCTGACGGCATGCTGCCACGTCAGGTCTTGAATGAGATCTCGCGCATCGCCCACGAACAGATCACCCGCCAGTATCGGATACTCAATGAGGTGCTGATCCCCGCGCTGGAGAAGCAGAAGCTGCGCTTTCGCCGTCGCGACCAGTGGACCCCGGCCCAGCAGGCCTGGGTGCGCGAGTATTTCGATGACGAGATCATGCCGGTGATCAGCCCCATCGGCCTCGACCCTTCCCACCCCTTTCCACGACTGGTCAACAAGAGCCTCAACTTTATCGTCGAACTGGAGGGCAAGGACGTCTTCGGCCGCGAGGGCGGCCTGGCGATCCTGCCCGCGCCGCGCTCGCTGCCGCGCCTGATTGCACTGCCCGCGGCGTGCTGCTCGGACGGCTATAGCGAATACGTGTTTCTGTCGTCGATGATCCACGCCCACGCCCACGAGGTGTTCCCGGGCATGCAGGTGCGCGGCTGCTATCAGTTCCGCCTGACCCGCAACGCCGATCTCTCCGTCGACCCCGAGGAGGTCTCTGATCTGGCCTCGGCGCTGCGCGGCGAGCTGCTGGCGCGCCGCTACGGCAGCGGCGTGCGCCTGGAGGTCGCCGATAACTGCCCCGAGGCGCTGGCCAGCTTTCTGCTCAAGCAGTTCGAACTCGAGGAGAGCGATCTCTATCGCGTTCAGGGTCCGGTCAATCTGACCCGCATGATGGCGGTACTGGCAGACGTCGAGCGCCCGGAGCTGCGCTATCGGCCCTTTACGCCGGGCCTGCCCAAGGCGCTGAAAAAACACGACTCGCTGTTCGACGCCATCAAGGACGGCGATATCCTGCTCCACCACCCTTACCAGTCCTTTTCCCCGGTGGAGGAGCTGCTCGCCGAGGCGGCCCGCGACCCGGCCGTACTGGCCATCAAGCAGACCCTGTACCGCACCGGCGCCGATTCCGCGATCGTCTCGGCGCTGGTCGACGCCGCCCGCGGCGGCAAGGAGGTCACGGTGGTGATCGAGCTGCGCGCGCGCTTCGACGAGGCCGAGAACCTTGCCCTGGCATCGCGTCTTCAGGAGGCGGGGGCCATCGTGATCTACGGCGTAATGGCCTTCAAGACCCACGCCAAGCTGATGCATATCGTGCGCCGCGAGCGCGGCGAGCTGCGCTACTACGCCCACCTCGGCACCGGCAACTACCACGCCGGTACCGCCAAGCTCTACACCGACTACAGTCTGATGACCACCCATGAGGTGCTGTGCGATGACGTCCACAAGGTGTTTCAGCAGCTCTCGGGCATGGGCAAGGCGCGGCATATCGAGCACCTGCTGCATGCCCCCTTTACCCTGCATGAGCGGCTGGTGGCAATGATCGAGCGCGAGGCCGCCCACGCCGCCGCCGGCCGCCGTGCGCATCTGATCATCAA
Organism: Halomonas sp. ML-15; assembly: GCF_014779595.1. Lineage (GTDB taxonomy): Bacteria > Pseudomonadota > Gammaproteobacteria > Pseudomonadales > Halomonadaceae > Franzmannia. The sequence goes on along the minus strand of NZ_JACXZT010000019.1, from coordinate 2,251,121 downwards.
ATGCAATTCCCTCACCGAGCCGAAACTGATTCGCGCCCTCTATCGCGCCTCCCACGCCGGGGTGGAGTGCGACCTGATCATCCGCGGGATGTGCTGCCTGCGCCCCGGGGTGCCGGGCATCTCGGACAATATCCGGGTGCGCTCGATCATCGGCCGCTTCCTCGAGCACACCCGGGTGTTCTACTTCCACAATGACGGCAGCGGCGAGGTATGGGCCTCCAGCGCCGACTTCATGGAGCGCAACATGTTCCACCGCGTCGAAACCTGCTTTCCGCTGCTCGACAACAAGCTCGCCGCCCGGGTGCGCAAGGACCTGGAAACCTACCTGGTCGACAACTGCCAGAGCTGGCTGCTCGACAGCGACGGCGGCTATACCAAGCGGGAACTGGGCGACGCCGCGCCGATCAGCGCCCAGGAGACGCTGCTCTACGCCTACGCCAGCAAGGCTTGAGGAAACACTGAATAAATGGCTGCGCGGGCGAATCACTGCGTTGCGCGGTGCTCGAAATCCTCACCTATACCCCATAGGCTCCGGTTTCTGTGCTCCGTGCGCCTTGTGCTTCATCCCGCTCGCCGATTTATACAGCGCTTCCCTATAATAAATTTAGCCGCGCTTAAAGGCGGCCAGGTCCTCGGTATCGTAGCCGTCCACTTCGAGGGGCAGCCCCAGCCGCTCACGCTGCTCAAGGAGCTGCTGGCGCTCGGCGATCAGTTCGCTATCGTCGTCCAGGGTGCGCCCGTTGAGCTCGGCGAGCTGCGCCATGCCCTGGTGATAGAAGCTCAAAATACCCAGCGCCACGTGGTTGTGCTCGGCAACGCCGCGGCGCAGCGCCGGCAGATAGCCGCTGACCCGCGACAGGTGGTGCTTGAGCTGCCACACGTAGCGCATCTCCTGCATCCACGGCCGCTCGCGCAGTGCGGCAAATACCAGGCTGGTGGCCACCAACCCGAGCAGCACCCCCAGGGCGTTGAGCCACAGGCTGGAGCCGAAGGCACGGGTCAGCAGCTGTGAGAACAGCAGGCCCAGCACGATCAGTTGGGCAGCCATGGCAATGCTGATCAGCCGCGCCTTGCGGCGATACACCTCGGGCTCATGGGATTCGAAACGAAACATCATCGGCAGTGGGTTCCTCGGATAACCTTAGCGCAGCCGCTCGGCCGCCAGACTCAGCAGATGCTCGGTGGTCTCCCAGCCAATGCAAGCATCGGTAACCGAGACCCCGTGGCGCATTGCGCCCGGCTTGAGCGGCTGTCGCCCTTCGAACAGCTGACTTTCCAGCATCACCCCGCACAGCCCCTTCTCGCCGGCCAGACGTTGATCGAGCACGTCGAGCAGTACCTCGCTCTGGCGGCGGTGGTCCTTGCGTGAATTGGCGTGGCTGCAGTCTACCATCAGCCGCGGTGCCAGGCCCGCCGCCTCCAGCGCACGGCGGGTAGATGCCACATGCTCGGCCTGATAGTTGGGCGCGCCGTGGCCGCCGCGCAGCACCACATGGGTGTACGGATTGCCCGGGGTGTGGCGCAGGCTCGGCAGTCCTGAGTCGGAAAGTCCTGGATAGCGGTGGCCATGGGCCGCGGCCTGGATGGCATCGATTGCCACCTGGATGCCGCCGTCGGTAGCATTCTTGAAACCCACCGCCGCCGCCAGGCCGCTGGCCAGCTCGCGATGCACCTGGGACTCGGTAGTACGCGCACCAACCGCCGTCCACGCCAGCAGGTCGTCGAGATAGCTGGCGACCATCGGCTGCAGCAGTTCGGTGGCCACCGGCAGACCCAGGGCGATCACGTCACGCATCAGCCCACGGGACTGAGCGAGGCCGTGGGCCATGTCGTCGCTACCGTCGAGGTGCGGATCATAGGCCAAGCCCTTCCAGCCCACCGTGGTGCGCGGCTTCTCGACATAGACGCGCATCACCAGCAGCAGCCGGTCCTCGACCTGGCGCGCCAGCACACTGAGATTTTCGGCGTATTCGCGGGCCGCCCTGGGATCGTGGATCGAGCAGGGTCCGACCACCACCAGCAGGCGGTCATCGCGGCCATCGAGAATCGCCTTGACCGCCTCGCGCTGGGCGGCCACTCGCTGACGTAGCTCGCCATCGAGGGGCAGCTGCTGGCGCAGCGCCTGGGGCGTGGGCAGGGGGGATTCCATTATCGCTTCGCCAGCAGGCGCGGCCAGGCCAGCGGCAGGGGCGGCATCGCTGGGGGTCGGTTTGATCAGAGTCATGCTCATGGCGCTTACCTCGTACAGGGTGTCGAACATCGGGTCGTGGGGCCACCGATGGTCTCCCGGTCGGAGGTGGCGAGCTGAGCCGACCGGACGCCGCTAAATCGCCAGCTGCCATAAGCACGGTAGTAAGCGGTGCATGACAGCGTGGGGAAGGCGATAGGGTCGAACATGGTCGGTCTCCTCGTTGGACAATGATGTCAAAAACAAAACCCCCGGTCGGGTTGCCGACCGGGGGTTCTGAGAGATGGTGGAGGCAACCCGTGGAGGGTGTGCCTGGCGATGGGTCAGCGCGACCGCATCGCCGGCACACCGGCGCTAAACCAATACCAATAGCCGCCTACCAAGGCCCACGCGGCAACGACGATGGCGGGCATCGCGTCGGCGCTGGTGAATTGGCGGTGACTAGCGGTCATGGGTCGCTCCAAGTGTGCTGTTGGGCCTATCCTACCGCGCTGAGCGCGCTTGGCAAGTACTCTGTTGCTTTAGCCGGCCAGCTGAATCCAGCCGATGGTCGCCGGCAGCGCACTCAAGGCCACCACTACCACCAGCCCCAGCGTAATCGCCAGCAGGCCACTATCGTCTTTGAAGTTGGGGTCCTGTTCCGTCATGGGTACTCTCCTGACAGTATTGGGTAGATCCTGAATGGCGCCATTCTAGCGCAGGTGACGGCCACCATCGACCGGCAGGGTGGCGCCGGTGACGTAGCGATTGTCGAGCAGGTAGCGCAGGCTCTGGTAGACCACACCTGGGCCGGGAATCATCTGCATCGCCGACTTGGCCTTGGCTTTTTCCGCGTAGGCCTCGTCATCGCCCTCGTTGAGCATGATCAGCGCCGGCGCGATGGCGTTGACCTGAATGGTCGGGGCATAGAGGGCGGCAAACGACAGCGTCAGGTTGTCGAGGCCGGCCTTGGTGGCAGCATAGGCGGCATGTTTCTTCGAGCCCTTCTGTACCACATAGTCGGTGATATGCACGATATCGCGCTGCGGCTCGGTGCAGGCATCGAGCAGGTCGCGACACTGCAGGTTGATCAGATAGGGGGCCTGCATATGGACTCGGAACAGTCGCTCGAAGGTCGCCCCGGCATCCGCCTCCTGGCTGTCAGGTGCCCAGTCGCTGGCGTTGTGGATAATCGCCCGCAGCGAGGGGGTCGCCGCCCTGAGCCGCGCGATAAAGTCGAGAATGCCCGCCTCACTGGAAAAGTCCGCCGCCAGAGTGACGACACCGCGCTCGCGCAGCGTCTCGAGTTCGGGACGTTCGCGACGGTAGCTGATGATCACGCTATGACCATCGTCGAGCAGTCGCTCAGCGCAGTGGCGACCGAGGCGCTGGGCGCCACCGGTGATCAGGATCGGCGAAGCGCTCACTTCGAGGCCTCCCGCTGCTTGACCAGGCTGCCCACGGTAGGCACCAGCGGGTCCCGCGGTGCATAGGCAAATACATCCGAGAATACCCGCGAGGCGTCGAGCCCCAGCGACGCCAGCACGTCGACGCAGGCGTAGACCATGCCCGGCGAACCGGACAGATAGACATCGCGGCCCGCCACATCTTTCAGGGTGCTGCCGAGCACCGCGTCCACACGCCCCAGATGGCCGCTAACGCCCTCAGCGTCGAACGGCTCCTCAGGAACGATCTCACTGACCGCATGGAAGCGTACCCCGGGATACTCCGCGGCCCACTCACGGGGCAGCCGCTCGAGATAGAGGTCGCGGCGCTCGCGGGCCGCCCACCACAAGTCGATCTCGCGTGTCGGGTCACTGGCCAGCGCCGCCTCGATGATCGCTTTCATCTGGGCGAAGCCGGTGCCGGCGGCAATCAGCAGCAGCGGCCGTGTGCTGTCCGGGTCGAGTACACAGTCACCGCCGGGCAGACGCAGGGTCAGACGACTGGCCTCTTGCATCAGCTCGCGCAGGCGGGCCGAATTCTCACGCTCCGGCCAGTGCTGAATATGCAGTTCGATCAGGCCGTCACCGCGATGGGCATTGGCAATCGAGAACGGCACCCAGGTCTCATCGTCGAGTTGCAGCTCGAGGTACTGGCCCGGGGCGTGGGCAACGGCCTCGGCGCGGCCCATCAGGCTCACGCGGAAGACGTCGGGGGTGAGGTTCTCGACCTCGTCGACCAGGCAGGTCAGGATGCGTGCCGTCATGGCGTCCTCTTGTCTGTGGTGGCATCGCCCGGTAGCGGGATGCCGAGCGTGTCCCAGCGCGCCGTCACCGACTGCTTGACGCCTTCGTCCATGACGATCGGCGTGCCCCACTCGCGGTCGGTTTCGCCGGGCCACTTGCTGGTGGCATCGAGCCCCATCTTGGAGCCGAGACCGGCCACCGGCGAGGCGAAGTCGAGGTAGTCGATGGGCGTATTCTCGACCAGCACGGTGTCCCGTGCCGGATCCATACGGGTGGTAATGGCCCAGATCACATCCTTCCAGTCGCGGGCGCTGACGTCGTCGTCGAGCACCACCACGAACTTGGTGTACATGAACTGGCGCAGGAAGCTCCACACGCCCATCATCACGCGCTTGGCGTGGCCGGGGTACTGCTTCTTCATGGTCACCACCGCCATGCGATAGGAGCAGCCCTCCGGCGGCAGATAGAAGTCGACGATTTCGGGAAACTGCTTGCGCAGGATCGGCACGAAAACTTCATTGAGCGCGAGCCCGAGGATCGCCGGCTCATCCGGCGGCCGACCGGTGTAGGTGGAGTGGTAGATGGCGTCGCGGCGCATGGTCATGCGCTCGACGCTGAACACCGGGAAGTGCTCGACCTCGTTGTAGTAGCCGGTGTGGTCGCCGTAGGGGCCTTCGGGGGCAGTGTCGTCGGGGTAGATATAGCCCTCGAGGATCACCTCCGCCGAGGCCGGCACCTCGAGGTCGGCGTGGCCGCACTTGATCAGCTCGGTGCGTGAACCCCGCAAGAGCCCGGCGAAGGCGTATTCAGAGAGCGAGTCCGGCACCGGGGTGACCGCGCCGAGGATGGTGGCGGGATCGGCGCCCAGCGCCACCGCCACTGGAAACGGCTGACCGGGATTGGCCTTCTGGAACTCCTGGAAGTCGAGCGCGCCGCCGCGGTGCGACAGCCAGCGCATGATCAAGCGGTTCTTGCCAAGCTTCTGCTGACGGTAGATGCCCAGGTTCTGGCGCGTCTTGTGCGGCCCGCGGGTCACCACCAGCGCCCAGGTCACCAGCGGCGCGGCGTCTCCCGGCCAGCAGTGCTGGATCGGCAGGCGATCGAGGTCGACCTCATCGCCCTCGAGGACCACCTCCTGCACCGGTGATGACCGCACCACCTTGGGGCCCATGCTCATGACCTGCTTGAAGATCGGTAGCTTGTTCCAGGCGTCGCGCATGCCCTTGGGCGGATCAGGCTCCTTGAGGAAGGCCAGCAGCTTGCCGACCTCGCTGAGCGCCTCGACCGACTCCTCACCCATGCCCAGCGCGACCCGATGCGGAGTGCCGAATAGGTTGCCAAGCAGCGGCATGCTGTGACCCTTGACGTTCTCGAACAGCAGCGCCGGCCCGCCGGCGCGCAGGGTGCGGTCGCAGATTTCGGTGATCTCGAGATAGGGGTCGACCTCGGCGCTGACCCGCACCAGCTCGCCCCGTTCCTCCAGTGCCGCGATGAAGTCGCGCAGGTCCTTGTACTTCATAGGCTTCCTGTATCAAAAACGACGAAAGGGGCAGCATAGCATGCTGCCCCCCTTCACTTCGCTGCTGCCATCTCGACAATCCACCGCTCTGCCACACCACCGCGGCTGTGCCGGCGATAGGCCAGCGAGGCATCTACGCTAGCGGCGCCGGGGGGAGGTGCAAGCGAAGCTCATTTTTCAGGGATGAAAAATGGAGCGCCCAGGGAAGGGTTTACAGCGTCTTCGCGAGTCGCCTCCCGCCGGATCAGCCGCGGTGAAGATGGCAGCTGACCCCGGAAACACAGCCTTCCGGGCGACAGCCACCAGCCATTAACGCCGCTTCATTGCCTCGAAGAACTCAATATTAGTCTTGGTATCCTTGAGCCGGTCGATCAGGAATTCGGTCGCCCCCATATCGTCCATCGGATTGAGCAGCTTGCGCAGAATCCACATGCGCTGCATCTCATCTTCCGAGGCCAGCAGATCCTCGCGGCGGGTACCGCTGCGGCGAATGTTGATCGCCGGGTAGACGCGCTTCTCGGCCAGCTTGCGGTCGAGGTGCGCCTCCATGTTGCCGGTACCCTTGAACTCTTCGAAGATCACCTCGTCCATCTTCGAGCCGGTATCAACCAGCGCGGTGGCGATGATGGTCAGGCTGCCGCCCTCCTCGATGTTACGCGCGGCACCGAAGAAGCGCTTGGGCTTCTCCAGGGCATGGGCGTCGACACCACCGGTGAGCACCTTGCCGGAGCTGGGCACCACGGTGTTGTAGGCACGCGCCAGACGGGTGATGGAGTCGAGCAGGATCACCACGTCCTTCTTGTGCTCGACCAGACGCTTGGCCTTCTCGATTACCATCTCGGCGACCTGTACGTGGCGCGCCGGCGGCTCGTCGAAGGTCGAGGCAACCACTTCACCCCGCACCGTGCGCGACATCTCGGTGACCTCCTCGGGACGCTCATCGATCAGCAGCACGATCAGGTGACACTCGGGGTTGTTGCGCGTGATCGAGGTGGCGATGTTCTGCAGCATCAGCGTCTTGCCGGCCTTGGGCGGCGAGACGATCAGGCCGCGCTGGCCCTTGCCGATGGGCGCGGTGAGGTCGATGATGCGCGCCGTCAGATCCTCGGTAGAACCGTTGCCGATCTCCATCACCATGCGCTGATCGGGGAACAGCGGCGTGAGGTTCTCGAACAGGATCTTGTGCTTGGCGTTTTCCGGCTTGTCGAAGTTGATCTGATTGACCTTCAACAGCGCAAAATAGCGCTCGCCCTCCTTGGGCGGACGAATCTTGCCGGAGATGGAATCGCCCTTGCGCAGATTGAAGCGCCTGATCTGAGAGGGCGAGACATAGATGTCATCGGGCCCGGCCAGATAGGAACTATCGGCACTACGCAGGAAGCCGAAACCGTCCTGGAGTATCTCCAGTACGCCATCGCCATAAATGTCTTCGCCGCTCTTGGCGTGCTTCTTGAGAATGGCGAAGATAATGTCTTGCTTACGTGACCGTGCGAGGTTGTCGGCACCCATTTCCTGGGCGATTTCCAACAGTTCAGGCACGGTCTTTTGCTTGAGTTCGGTAAGATTCATCGGTTTGTTCAGAAATTGCTCGTGTCAGCGGGGCGATATGAATCGCCGGAATAAGACAGGAGGCGGTGACGAAACGCCGCGTGGTGCGTTCAGGGCCCGGCGGGCATTCACTCGGGAGACATTCGCCAAACGGCGTTCCCGTCAGGAAACGACAGAGACGATGGCAAGCGCGAGGGAAGCAATGTTCGTGTCGCCTGATTAACGGCTCGGAAATAACACCATTGTCCGGCACGGAATCAGCGGGCTGTCTGACGACTTGAGGTTGACCGCGACGCGGTCGGGAAGTATTCGGAACAGGCGAACGATTCGATGTTAGACAAGCCCGACGGCAAACGCAAGCCCTGTATCGCCTGGTATCCGCGAAGCTGGATTGACAAGCATCGGAGGTCACCGCAACCTTGAGCGATGTAGATGCAAGGATCCCCACATGCTCTCTGATTCGGCCACGCGCAGGATGCCTAGCGCCAGCGACACCTCCCGTCGACTCGCCGCCATCGATCTCGGTTCCAACAGCTTTCACCTGCTGGTCGCCAACTATCAGAGCGGTCAGCTGCAGGTCGTGGCCAAGCTCGGCGAAAAGGTCCAACTGGCCGCCGGTCTCGACGCAGAGAATCGGCTCAGCGAAGCGGCCATGCAGCGAGCCCTGGACTGCCTCGCGCGTTTTGCCCCCTTTATCGGCGACACCCCTCCCGACCAACTGCGCATCGTCGGCACCAATGCGCTGCGTGCTGCCAGCAACAGCCGCGAGTTTATCGACCGCGCCGAGGCCCAGCTCGGCCACGGCATCGAGATCATCGCCGGCCGCGAAGAGGCGCGCCTGATCTACCTGGGCGCCGCCCACGCCCTGGCCGAGGTGCACGGCCGGCGGCTGATCGTCGATATTGGCGGTGGCTCCACCGAATACATCATCGGCGAGAATTTCGCTCCGTTGGCGCTGGAGAGCCTGCATATGGGGTGCGTGACCTATACCCAGCGCTTTTTCGGCGACGGCGAACTCAGCGAAAAGCGCTTTCGCCGCGCCGAGCTTGCGGCACTCTCCGAGCTGGCCAACATCCGTCGCGCTTATCGCGCCCTGGGCTGGGCCGACCCGGTCGGCTCCAGCGGCACCATCAAGGCCGCTGCCGCGGTGTTGGCAGCCAGTGGCGAGTGTCCGGAAGGGGTGATCGAGCACGAGGCGCTGCTAAGCCTGCGCAAGCGACTGATCAAGTGCAAACGGCTTGACCAGGTGGCCATGGAAGGGCTCAAGGAGGACCGCGCCTCGGTGTTTCCCGCCGGCATTGCGATCCTCTGCGCCACTTTCGAGGCCTTCGACCTGGCCGAAATGCGCTTCGCCGACGGCGCGCTGCGCGAGGGGGTGCTCTACGACCTCGCCGGCCGCAACACCGCCGAAGACTCGCGCCGCCAGTCGCTGGCCACGCTGCGCCGCCGCTACGGCGTCGATCACGACCAGGCCGAGCGTGTCGCCGTGACGGCCCGGGCGCTGTTCGAGCAGGTTCGTAGCGACTGGGCGCTGGTCGACGAGCATGCACAGTTCCTCGACTGGGCCGCCCAGTTGCACGAGATCGGACTGGCCATCTCGCATAGCCAGTTCCATCGACACGGCGCCTACCTGCTCAACCACTCCGACCTGCCCGGTTTCTCGCGACCCGAGCAGCAGGTGCTGGCCTTCCTGGTCCGCGCCCACCGTCGCAAGTTTCCGCTCAAGGAGCTCGACAACCTGCCGCAGGCGCTGCAGCGCCCCTATGCGCGTCTGGCACGCCTGCTACGCCTGGCGGTGCTGATGAACCACTCGCGCCCGGAGACCCCGACGCCTGGCATCGAACTGGCAACAGATGGCGATAACCTGATCCTGACCCTGCTTACACCGCTCGACGATGCCGCCCTGCTAATCACCGACCTCGAGCAGGAAGTGGAGTACCAGGCTGCCGCCGGCATCAGCCTGACCCTGGTGCTGCCGGGCCAGGCTGATGAAGTGTAAGAGACCAGCCCGGCGCACAGGGCACCACGGCGCGTCCCATTTCATCGAGTACCGCGACCACCTGCTCGCCAAGCCACACCACCAGCAGCCGCCGACGGCGCCAGGGCGGCACCCCGGCCTCCTGCAACAGCCGCTTTAGGTCGCGGCGGCCGCGCTGCGGCTGAGCTAGCCGCTCTCCGCCACGCCGTGCACTCACCTGCAGCGCCACCTCCTCGTCGCGCTCATGCGTCAGCGTGCAGATGAGCCGCCCCAGCGGTGTATCGAGGGGCAGGCGACCATCCCAGTCTGCCTGCCAGCTCTCGGGCAGCGGCGTGGACGGCGCCAGCAGATATAGCGCGTCACGCCAGCAGCGCGCCTCTCCGCCCGACCAGGCGACGCGCACCTCGGCGTCGCGGCGGCTATCGAGCTGCTCAAGTAGCGTTGCCAGCCGCGCAGCTGGGGGAGGCGGCAGCCCCAGTGTCTGGCAGCAGTGGCGCAGCAACAGCCGCTGGCGCGGCGCCGATAGCGCCACTAGCGGCGCCAGAGGGAGCCGTTCAGCGCAGCCTCCCAGTGTGGCCAGATCGAGTGCCGCCAGCTCGCCGAGCAGCGCTTCGGCCTCGCCGGCCAGATGCGCGGAGCGCGCCAGCGATGCCGCCGCTTGCGGCCAACGCGCCTCGAGTGCCGGCATCAGCGCATGGCGCAGGCGATTGCGGTCCAGCGCGATATCATCATTGCTGGGATCCTCGACCCAGCTGACCGCCAGCTGCCTGGCGGCCGCCTCGAGCTCGGCCCGGGCCACACCCAGCAGCGGGCGCTGCAGCTCGCGACCCTGCCAGAGGCGCCGCGGCGGCATGCCGGCCAGACCGCGCACGCCGCTACCACGCAGCGCCGCGAGCAGAAAGGTCTCGGCCTGGTCGTCGCGATGCTGGGCCAGCCACAGCGTCTCGCCCTCGCCTACCCGGCGAGCAAAGGCGGCGTAGCGCGCCTCGCGGGCGGCCCCCTCCAGCCCCTGACCGCCATCGGGCGCAACGCTGGCCCGCTCGACGCTCAGCGGCACGCCCAGCTGCGCGCAGAGCTGGCGGCAGTGGCGCTCGAAATCGTCGGCGGCGGATTGCAGACCATGGTGAACATGCAGGGCGTGCAGCGGGCGGGGATGGCGACGACAGGCATCGGCGGCCAGGGTCAGCAGCAGCGAGGAGTCGAGCCCACCGGATAGCGCCACCCAGACAGCGCGCCCCGGCGGGGTCTCCGCCAGGGCGTCATCGATCAGGGTTTGTAGCAACATCGCGCTACGCTGGAGCCCCATAGCTCATCAGGCGCTGATAGCGACGTTCCAGCAGGGCGTCAACATCCATGCTCTGCAGGCGCTCCAGGCTGCCCTGCAGGGCCTCCTTGACGCGGCTGGCGGTAGTCCGCGGGTGCCGATGCGCGCCGCCCAGGGGCTCGGGGATCAGGGTGTCGACGAAGCCGAGCTCCTCGAGGCGCTCGGCGGTAATGCCCATGGCATGGGCGGCCTCGGAGGCCTTCTCGGCGCTCTTCCAGAGGATCGAGGCGCACCCCTCGGGGGAGATCACCGAGTAGGTGGAGTACTGCAGCATGGCCAGCTCGTCGCACACGCCGATGGCCAGCGCCCCGCCGGAGCCGCCCTCACCGACCACCGTGGCGATGATCGGCGTCTTGAGCCGTGACATCACCGCCAGGTTGTAGGCGATCGCCTCGGACTGGCCGCGCTCTTCCGCATCGATACCCGGATAAGCCCCGGGGGTGTCGATAAAGGTCAGCACCGGCATCTTGAAGCGCTCGGCCATCTCCATCAGGCGGCACGCCTTGCGGTAGCCTTCGGGGCGCGGCATGCCGAAGTTGCGGCGCACCTTCTCCTTGACGTCGCGGCCCTTCTGGTGACCGATCACCATCACCGGCTTGTCGTCGAGCCGCGCCACGCCGCCGACGATAGCGGCATCGTCGGCGAAGTGCCGATCGCCGTGGAGCTCGTCGAAGTCGCTGAAGACGTGCTCGAGATAATCGAGGGTGTAGGGACGCTGGGGGTGGCGCGACAGCTGCGAGACCTGCCAGGCGCTGAGGTCCTTGAAGATCGACTCGGTGAGCTTCTTGCTCTTCTCCTCGAGCTTGGCGACCTCTTCGCTGATGTTGATCTTGCTGTCGTTGCCGACCAGCCGCAGCTCTTCGATCTTGGCCTGCAGTTCGGCGATGGGCTGTTCAAAGTCGAGATAGTTGGGATTCATAGTGGCTAAGCCGCCTTGTCATTGCTGTCTCCGGGGAGGATGAAGGGTGTTAACCCCCGGACGCCATAAAATCGAGTGTCGGCATTATCGCACCCTCAACGCCCGGCGCAAGGCAAGTGCATCACGAGTGCCAGCGCCAGACCGGGGCGCTGGGGACAGGTTGCTCGGCGCTGATCCGGGGGCAGGCCTGCGGGGAGGCGCTGTAAACCCATCCCTGGGCGCTACCTTGCGCCCTGCTGCGCTCCCGCATCCTGCTTCGCTTGCAGGACCGGTGCTGGCCATCCATGGCCAGCCCGTTCGGAGCGATGCTCCTCACCCATGGCGCAAACCTCCCCTTCGACCTGCCCCCGGCGCGCCTCGCTGATATGTCGCAGCCCCGACGCCAGCATCCTAGCGATACTTCAGCCGCACGCCGTCCTGGCCTTCGACCTCGCGCAGGGCGATCAGCAGCTCGTCGCTGGGCGAGACCTTCCACTCCTCGGCCAGCTCCAGCCAGCCGCTGGCGTCCTGATTGCGATACTTGAGGCGCACCGGCAGGCCGCCAGCATCGCGGTGGGGCGTCAAGCTCGCGCGCAGGCTGGCCACCAGCCGGCCGTTGGCGCGGGCACCGTCCACCGAGACTTCCACCGCCTGGCCGAACTTGCTGCGTGCATCGACCATCGGGGTGATCTCCTTGCCGCGCAGGCGCAAGCCTCCCGAGTAGTCGTCGCTGGACACCTCACCCTCGACGATCAGTACCTGGTCGCCGTCGAGTCGACCGCGCAACTGCTCGAACAGTTCGCCGAACAGCGACGCCTCGATACGCCCGGTGCGGTCATCGAGGGTCACGAAGGCCATGGTGTCGCCGCGCTTGGACTTCATGGTGCGCACCCCCACCACCAGGCCGGCGACGCGCTGCGGCTCCCGCGACGGCTTGAGGTCGCTGATGCGGGTGGAGACGAAGCGCTTGAGTTCATGCTCGTATTCGTCGATGGGGTGGCCAGTAAGATACAGACCCAGGGTGTCCTTCTCGCCGGCCAGGCGCTCCTTGTCGGTCCACTCGCGGGCGCCGCGGTAGTCGGCATAGACATCGCCGGCCTCTTCATCGACGAAGGCCTCGCCGAACATATCGACCATCCCCAGGTTCTGGTTGCTGAGATTCTGGGCGGCGGCCTTGAGTGCGGCTTCCTGGGCAGCGCTGAGCACCGCGCGGCTAGGGCCCAGGGTGTCCAGCGCGCCGGAACGGATCAACGCCTCCAGGGTGCGCTTGTTCATGCGTTTGGGGTCGACCCGGCGACAGAAATCGAACAGGTCGCTGAACGGACCGCCGGCCTCGCGCGCCTCGACGATGGCGCCGATGGGCCCCTCGCCCACGCCGCGAATCGCCCCCAGGCCGTAGACCACCCGCGCGTCGGCATCCACGGTGAACTTGTAGCCCCCCACATTGACATCCGGCGGCGTCACCGTGAGCTTGAGATTGCGGCACTCCTCGATCAGCGGCACTACCTTGTCGAGATTGTCCATCTCGGTGGACATTACCGCGGCCATGAAGGGCCCAGGGTAGTGGGATTTGAGCCAGGCGGTCTGATAGGAGACCAGGCCGTAGGCCGCCGAGTGCGACTTGTTGAAGCCGTAGCCGGCGAACTTCTCCACCAGGTCGAAGATATTGCCGGCCAGCTCCTTGTCGATGCCGTTGGCGGCACAGCCCTCCATGAAACCGGCGCGCTGCTTGGCCATCTCCTCGGGCTTCTTCTTGCCCATGGCGCGGCGCAGCATGTCGGCCTGGCCCAGGCTATACCCCGCCAGCACCTGGGCGATCTGCATCACCTGCTCCTGGTAGAGGATGATGCCGTAGGTGGGCTCCAGCACCGGCTTGAGCAGCTCATGCTGATAGTCCGGGTGGGGGAAGGAGATTTCGGCGCGGCCGTGCTTGCGGTTGATGAAGTCGTCGACCATGCCCGACTGCAGCGGCCCGGGGCGGAACAGCGCGACCAGGGCGATCATGTCCTCCAGGGAGTCGGGCAGCAGCCGCTTGATCAGCTCCTTCATGCCGCGGGATTCGAGCTGGAAGACCGCGGTCGTCTCGGCGCGTTTGAGCATCTCGAAGGTCGGCGCATCATCGAGGGGAATGGTATCGATGTTGAGCGGGCCTTCTCCTTTCACGGCGCGCACCTTGTCGACCATCTCCAGCGCCCAGTCGATGATGGTCAGGGTGCGCAGGCCGAGGAAGTCGAACTTGACCAGCCCGGCCTCCTCGATGTCGTTCTTGTCGAATTGCACCACCAGGCCGTTGCCCTCTTCGTCGCACAGCAGCGGCGAGAAGTCGGTCAGCTTGGTGGGGGCGATCACCACGCCGCCAGCGTGCTTGCCGGTGCCGCGGGTGATGCCCTCGAGCTTGAGCGCCATCTCCCAGATCTCGGCGGCTTCATCGTCGTTATCGATAAACTCCTTGAGCGCCGGCTCCTGCTCGATGGCCTTGGCCAGGGTCATGCCGACCTCGAAGGGGATCAGCTTGGAGAGTTTGTCACCCAGCGAGTAAGGCCGCCCCTGGGCGCGCGCCACGTCACGCACCACCGCCTTGGCGGCCATGGTACCGAAGGTGACGATCTGGGAGACGGCGTTGCGGCCGTAACGGTCGGCCACATAGTCGATCACCCGATCGCGCTTCTCCATGCAGAAGTCGACGTCGAAATCGGGCATCGAGACCCGTTCGGGGTTGAGGAAGCGCTCGAACAGCAGGTCGTACTCCAGCGGGTCGAGGTCGGTGATCTTCTGCGCATAGGCCACCAGCGAGCCCGCCCCTGAGCCGCGTCCCGGCCCCACCGGGACATTGTTGTCCTTGGCCCACTGGATAAAGTCCATCACGATCAGGAAGTAGCCGGGGAAGCCCATCTGGATGATGATGTTGAGCTCGAAGTCGAGGCGCTGCCGGTAGCGGGCGTCGATCTCGGCATATTCGGCGCTATCACGCGGGTAGCGCTCGGCCGGATAGAGGAAGTCGAGGCGCTCGGTGAGGCCGTCGTGAGAAATCTTGCGGAAGAACTCGTCCTGGGTCATGCCCTCGGGGATCTCGAACTCCGGCAGGAAGATCTCGCCGAGGCGCATCTCGACGTTGCAGCGCGCGGCGATCAGTACGCTGTTCTCCAGCGCCTCGGGGATATCGGCGAACAGCTCGGCCATCTCCGCCGGGCTCTTGAGGTACTGCTCCTCGCTGTAACGCCGCTCACGGCGGCGATCATCAAGCGCCTTGCCTTCACCGATAGCGACCCGAGTCTCGTGGGCCCAGAACTCCTCCTTGTCGAGGAAGCGCACGTCGTTGGTGGCCACCACCGGGGTGCCGGTCTCGGCGGCAAGCTGCACAGATAGGTGCAGACAATCCTCCTCGTACTGCCGCGAGGTCCTGGTCAACTCCAGGTAGTAGCGCCCGGGGAAGTGGGCGTTCCACTCGTCGAGCAGCGCCCGGGCTTCCTCGGGGTGGTCGGCCAGTAGATGGCGACCCACGTCGCCTTCACGCCCGCCGGAGAGGGCGATCAGGCCTTCGCTCTGTTCGAATACCCACGCCTTGTCGAGGATCGCCAGCCCGTGGCGCTGGCCGTCGGTCCAGCCGCGCGAGATCAGCTCGGTGAGGTTGCGGTAACCGACGTCGTTCATCGCCAGCAGTGTCAGCCGGTAGGGGTGGCCTTCGTCGTGGGGGTTGTGCAGCCATAGGTCACTGCCGATGATCGGCTTTAGCCCGGCGCCCTGGGCCGCCTTGTAGGCCTTGACCAGGCCGAACAGGTTGGCCTCGTCGGTAATCGCCGCCGCCGGCATGCCGCGCTCGGCGGTGGCCTTGACCAGCGGCTTGAGGCGCACCAGGCCATCGACCAGGGAGTACTCGGTGTGCAGGCGAAGATGTACGAAGGGCGTGGTCATGGCTAACTCAAGAATTGGCAGTAAAAGTATTGATAGCTCGGCACTTGCGGATTCTGCCCGCTCGGACTGATCAAGCGCTTGGGTAACCCGACCGCTCGGGGCTGATCCGGCGATAGGTCTGCGCGGGGGCGCTGTAAATACCTCCCTGTACGCTACTTTTGCCCTGCTGCGCTCTCGCATCCTGCTTCGCTTGCAGGACCGGTGCTGGCCATCCATGGCCAGCCCGTTCGGAGCTTTGCTCCTCACCCATGGCAAAAACCCCCCGCTACGACCTATCCCCGGCGCTCCTCGCTACCGCTGGCTAGGCTAAAACAACGCTAACTGTCGCTTGACCGGGCCGAAGGAGCGGCGGTGCTCGGGCAGTGCGCCGAGGCGCTCCAGCGCCGCCAGATGCTCGCGGGTCGGATAGCCCTTGTGGCGGGCGAAGCCGTAGTCGGGATGGCGGGCGTCGAGCGCCAGCATCTGCGCATCGCGGGCCACCTTGGCGAGTATCGAGGCGGCGGCGATGGCCGGATGGCGAGCGTCGCCCTTGACCACCGCCTGGCCAGGAACATGATGCCCGGGCAGGCGATTGCCGTCCACCAGCAGATACTCGGCGGCCGGCGCCAGGGCGTCGATGGCGCGGCGCATGGCCAAATGGGTGGCGTGGTAGATATTGAGCTCGTCGATCTCGGCGGCGCTGGCCTCGGCCACCGCGAAGGCCAGGGCATGCTCACGAATCTCGGTGTCCAATGCCTCACGGCGCTTGGCGCTGAGCGTCTTGGAGTCGTTGAGTCCGATGACAGGGCGCGCCGGGTCGAGGATCACCGCCGCCGCCACCACGCTGCCCACCAGCGGCCCGCGCCCCACTTCGTCGACCCCGGCCAAGCGTTCACCGCAATAGTCGACCACCAGCGGCGGCAGCGACGCGGCCTTCACAGGCGCCCCGCGATGGGGGCATCGAGCCCCTCGGCGGCGACACTCTCTGGCAGCGGACGGCCGGCGATCAGCGCGGCGATGGCATCCACGGCGCGCTCGCTGGCGCCGCGCTGTAGCCCGGCATGCATTTCGGCGAAGCGCGACTCCAGCGCCGCGCGCCCGGCGCTGTCCGTCAGCATCTCGTCGAGGGCTGCAGCGATGGCCGCGGGACTGGCGGCGTCCTGGATCAGCTCCGGTACCAGCCCCGCGCCGGCGATCAGATTAGGCAGTGAGATCCAGTCGGTCTTGACCAGGCGCTTGGCCAGCCAGTGGGTGGCCGGCGCCATCTTGTAGGCGACCAGCATCGGCCGGTGGCAGAGCATCGCCTCCAGCGCCGCGGTGCCCGACGCCAGCAGCACGGCATCCGCCGCCACCATCGCCTCGCGAGACTGACCCTCGAGCAGCGTCAGGCGCTCGGCCAGCGACGGGTAGTCGGCGATCAGCGTCTCGAGCTCGGCGCGGCGCTGGGCGGTTGCCGCCGGCACCACGAAGCGCAGCGCTGGACGCTTGCTGCAGAGGCGCTCGGCGGCGGCCAGGAAGGTGGCGCCCAGAAAGCGAATCTCGTTGGCTCGCGAGCCGGGCAAGAGTGCCAGCAGCTCGCCCTCTTCGGGCAGACCAAGCTCACGACGCATCGCCCCGCGGTCTGTCTTCAGCGGCATCTCGTCGGCCAGCGGATGGCCGACGAAGGCCACCGGCACCCGGTGACGGGCATAGAAGTCTGCTTCGAAGGGCAGGAAGGTGAGCATGGCATCCACCGACTTGGCGATACCCTTGACGCGCCCCTGGCGCCAGGCCCATACCGAGGGGCTGACGTAATGGGCGGTGGTCATGCCAGCGTCGTGCAGCTGCCGCTCGAGGCCGAGATTGAAGTCGGGGGCATCGATGCCAAGCATGATGTCGGGCTGCCAAGCCAGCGCATCGCGTCGCAGCTCACGGCGCACGCCGATCAGCCGCGGCAGGTGCTTGAGCACCTCGACCAGGCCCATTACCGAGAGGGTTTCGAGGGGGTAGCGGCTGTCGATGCCTTCGGCCAGCATGCGTGGTCCGCCGATACCGCGAAAGGCCACCCCAGGGTAGCGCGCCTTGAGCGCCCGCATCAGACTGGCGCCGAGAATATCCCCGGACAGCTCACCGGCGACCAGATAGACCTTGAGCACGGAACCTGTCATGGCCTAGCGCGTGATGCCGCGGGAGGCCACTTCGATAGAAGCGACGAAGGTATCGACCTCCGGCAGTTCGAAGCGACGGCGTATTTCAGCAAGGGCCTGCTCGACGGTGAGCCCCTGGCGGTAGACCAGCTTGTAGGACTCACCCAGCGCCTTGAGCGCCTCACGCGAAAAGCCACGCCGCTTGAGACCGATGAGATTGAGGCCATGGGCCTCGGCAGGGTTGCCGTTGATCATCACGAAAGCGGGGGTGTCTTTGGTGATGATCGAGCCGCCGCCAGCCATGGCATGAGTGCCGAAATGGCAGAACTGATGCACCGCCGCCAGCCCGCCAAGGATGGCGAAGTCGCCCACCTTGACGTGGCCGGCGAGGGTCACCTGATTGGCCAGGATACAGTCGCTGCCGATCACACAGTCGTGCCCCACGTGGGCGTAGGCCATAAGCAAATTGCGCGAGCCCACGGTGGTTTCGCCGCGATCCTGCATGGTGCCGCGATGGATCGTCACGCCCTCGCGGATCACGTTATCGTCACCCATCACCAGGCGGGTCGGCTCGCCGGCGTACTTCTTGTCCTGACAGTCCTCACCCACCGAGGCGAACTGGAAGATACGCGTGCGGGCGCCAAGCACAGTGGGCCCCTTGATCACCACATGGGGACCAATCTTCGAACCAGGGCCGATTTCGACGTCGGCACCGATCACGCTGAACGGGCCAACCTCGACGTCATCAGCCAGCCGTGCGGCAGGGTCAATGAGCGCGGTGGGATGAATCAAGCGACCTTCCTCTCGGCGCAGATGATCTCGGCCTCGCAGGCCAATTCGTTGTCGACGCTGGCGCGACAGGCAAACTTCCAGATGCCGCGCTTCTCACGCATTACCTTGGCTTCAATATGCAGTTGGTCGCCGGGCATCACCGGCCGCTTGAAGCGCACGTTGTCGCTGCCCACCAGGTAGTAGACATAGCCGTCGGCAGGCAGCTTGTTGACGGTCTTGAACCCCAGAATACCGCACGCCTGGGCCATGGCTTCGATCACCAGGACGCCGGGCATGATGGGGTGATGCGGAAAATGGCCGTTGAAGAACGGCTCATTGATGCTGACGTTCTTATAACCACGAATCAACTCGCCGAGCTCCAGTTCGGTCACGCGATCGATCAGCAGAAAAGGGTAGCGGTGAGGTAGATACTCACGAATCTCGTTGATGTCCATTACCATCGATGCGACCTCTGAAAAAGCGAAACGGCTCACCTCGGTGAGCGTGCAGTGGCGGCAGGCGCCTTCCTGGCCAGGACAGCGATTATAGCGGCAGACTGGCGAGACTCAACGGCCACCATGGTGCTTTTCAAGGCGCGCGAGCCGCTTGGCGATATCATCGAGCTGCTTGAAGCGCACAGCGTTCTTGCGCCACTGGGCGTTGCTCATGGCCCCGGTCCCTGAGGAGTAGACGCCCGGCTCATGAAGGGAGTTGGTGACCAGGCTCATGCCGGTGACCTGCACACCGTCGCAGATCGTCAGATGCCCGGAGAGCCCCACGCCGCCGCCCAGCATGCAGTGCTTGCCCACCTTGGTAGAGCCGGCAATGCCCACGCAGCCGGCCAGGGCGCTGTGATCACCGATCTGCACGTTGTGGGCGATCTGCACCTGGCTATCGATCTTGACGTCGTTGCCGATGAGCGTATCGCCCAGGGCACCGCGATCGATACTCGAGCAGCTGCCGACCTCGACGTCATCCCCCATTACCACGCCACCGAGCTGCGCGATCTTGTGCCAGCGGCTCCCATCGTGGGCAAACCCGAACCCATCGCCACCGATCACGCAACCACTGTGGAGAATGGCTCGTTCACCAATCACCACGCCGTGGCACACCGTGACGTTGGCGTGCAGCCGAGAATCAGCGCCGATCCGGCTGTCGGCACCCACGACGCTTCCCGGGCCGATGACGGCGCGATCGCCGATCACCGCACCGGCTTCGATGACCGCCTGGGGGCCGATCTGAACATCCGCGCCGAGCGCAGCGCCAGCCTCTATCACCGCCGAGGCGTGCACCCCCAGGTGAGGACGCTGGGCCAGGGGGTCGAATAGCCGTGACAGCTCGGCATAGCCGAGATAGGGATTGTCCAGAGTCAAGCAGGTAACCGGGCACTCATCGGCGTGGCTGGGGTGCAGCAAGACGGCCGCCGCCCGCGTGTTGGCCAGATGCTTGAGATACGCCTTGTTGGCGAGAAAGCTGATATCGTCGGGGCCGGCATCACTGAGCGTAGCCAGGCCACTGACCCGTATACTGCCATCGCCGGCCACCCGGGCGCCCAGGCGCTCGGCGAGGTCGTGGAGCGTATAGCAGTGAGAGGTGGCGTCGGTCATGGAACCTGAGTCGGCTGAAGGAGGCAAGGCCCCGCCCTCGCGGGCGGGCACTCAGTTCATCGAGTCGAGAATCTCGGTAACTTCATCGGTGAGATTCATCAGATCCTGATTGGTATTGATGATGCCATTGATGTCCATCAGCACGTCGATGCCGTGACGCGTCATGAGCTCGTCAACGGCGCGCTCCAGCTTTGGCTCGGCGTCCTGCAGGAAGGCCTGTTCGGCCTGCTGCTGTGCCTGAATGATCTGCTGGCGAAGTTCGACGAACTGCTGCTCCTTCTGCTGGCCTTCCTGCATCAGCGACTGACGCTCGCTGTCGGACATCACCGCGCCATCCTGCTGCAAGCGTTGCTGCAGCTGCTCGAGCTCCTCGCCCAGCGCCTGGGCTTGCTGCTGCTGACTGCCGATCTGGCTCTCAAGCTGGCTCATCGACTGTTGAGCAGCACGGGTTTCCATCAGCGCCTGACGCCAATCGACTACCGCCACTTCCGCCGCCTGGGCGACCGAAGCGAACAGGCCAAGCAGTCCGAGGGACATGACACCCATCATCTTACGCATGAACCATTCTCCTGAAAAAACATGCCCCAATTGGGCGTTCCATGGTACTCGGCTTAGAAGGTCTGGCCCAGCGAGAACTGGAAGAACTGGGTATCGTCACCTTCCTTGTCGTTGAGCGGCTCGGCGATGCTGAAGGTCAGCGGCCCCACCGGGGTCAGCCACGACAAGCCGATACCCACACTGTAGCGCAGCTCGCTGAGATCAACGCCCGACTCACAGCGCGACTGATCGCCATCGAGCACCTCATAGCAGTCGGTCAGGAAGGTGTTACCGGCATCGAAGAAGAAGCCGGTCTGCACCGAACGCTGGTCCTCCATGAACGGCGTCGGGAACAGCAGCTCGGCCGACCCTTCGACCAGCACGTTGCCGCCCAGGGTACGATCATTGCCGCCGCCACGCGGCGTGGTGCGCGGCCCCAGGGTATTGCCGGTGAAGCCGCGTACCGAGCCCAGACCGCCGGAGAAGAAGTTCTCGTAGAACGGATAGGGGTCGTTGCCGATGGTATCGGCATAGCCCAGGGTGCCGCCGAACTTCAGCGACCAGTCGTTGTTGAGCTCGAACAGTTGCTGGGCGCGGGCGCGCAGCTTGTAGTATTCGGCGTCGCTGCCGGGCGCGGCCGTTTCCAGCGACAGCCGCTGGTAGCTGCCGGCGGTGGGCATCACGCCGCGATTGAGGTTGTTGCGCGTCCAGCTGGCGGTGAGCTTGAGACTCTGGGCGCCGGCGCCTTCGTCCTCGACGTAGCGCACGATCTCGGAAGCGGTGTCGTTATAGGTCTGCACCGTCAGATCTTCCACCGTAGCGCCGAAGTTGAGGCGCGTCAGTTCGTTGATCGGATAACCGAAGTTGATCCCCGCGCCGTAGGCGTCGGTGGAGTAGGTCGAGATATCCGAGTCTTCGTAGTCGGTCTCACGGTAGTAGAGATTATAGCCGCGGGAGATGCCGTCCAGGGTCCAGTACGGGTCGGTGAAGCCAAAGTTGAGACTGGTGAAGGTGTCGCTGCGCTGGGCGCCGACGTTGACCCGATTACCGGTGCCCAGGAAGTTGTTCTGCGACAGCGCAGCTCCGTAGATCACCCCAGCGCTCTGCGAGAAGCCGACGCTGGCCGAGATCGAGCCCGAGGGCTGCTCTTCGACGTTGTAGGTCACGTCCAGCAGATCGCTTTCGCCGGGCACCGGCTGGGTGTCGACGTCAACCTGACGGAAGAAACCCAGCCGCTCGAGGCGCTGACGCGACTGGCGAATCTGGTCGGTGGACGCGGGCGCGCCCTCCATCTGGATCATTTCGCGGCGCAGCACCTCGTCTTCGGTGGTGGTGTTACCCTCGAAGGAGATCCGCCGCACATAGGCACGCTGGCCGGGGTTGACGTTGAAGACCACGTCCACTGTCTGGCCATCGGACGACGGCTGAGGCCGCGCGTCGACGTTGGCGAAGGCGAAGCCCTCGGCGCCGAGGCGCGAACGCAGCGCTTCGGATGAGGCGGTGATATCGCTGCGCGAGAAGACTTCGCCTGGCTCGGCGGTAACCAGTTCGCGGGCCTCGGACTCGGGAATCTCCAGGTCACCGGCGAAGCGAATGTCGCCAAGGCGGAACTGCTGGCCCTCATCGACGTTGACGGTGATGAAGATTTCCGACTTGTCGGGACTGATCGAGACCTGGGTCGAGCTGATGTCGAAATTGACGTAGCCGCGGTCGAGATAGTAGGAGCGCAGTCGCTCGAGATCGCCTGACAGCGCCTCGCGGGAGTACTCATCCCGAGAGAACCAGCCGAAGAAGCGACCGGGACGATCATTGAGCTCGAACTGGTCGCGCAGGGTGTCGTCATCGAACGCCTGGTTGCCGACGATATTGATCTGACGAATCGAGGCCACCGCACCTTCGTTGATATCGATGTTGACCCGCACCCGGCTCTCATCGATCTCGTCGACGCTGGTCTCGATACGTGCGCTGTAGCGCCCTTGGGCCTGATAAACCTGCTCCAGTTCGCGCTGAATCTCTTCCAGCGTCGACAGCTGCAGCACCTGGCCCTCGGCAAGGCCGGCCTCGCTCAGGCCCTCAAGCAGGTCGTCTTCGGAGATCTGCGAGTTGCCGGTGATATTCAAGGCGGTAATGAACGGACGTTCGACTACCTGGATGATCAGGATGTCGCCGTCTCGGGCCAGCTGGACGTCGTCAAACAGCCCGGTACCGAACAGCTCGCGCGCGGCGTCGGCTAGCTCGCGCTCATCGACGCGGTCGCTGGTGCTGACCGGGAAGGCATTGAACACGGAGGCTGCAGAAACTCGCTGCAGTCCCTCTACGCGGATGTCGGAAACATTGAAAGAGTCTGCCAGCGCTACCTGGGCGCTGGTAAGCAGCAGCGCCGCCAATCCGATGGTCTTGAGTTTCATGCAGTCGATTCGCTCGAGTTGGTCTGCCCGCGTGTGGAACAGGCACCATATACATTTGTGCAGGGTTCTGACAAGCCGAACCCTGCCGCGGGTCGTGTGTCACCATAGCCTCATCAGGTCGAAATAGAGCGCCATCAGCATCAGACTGCCGACCAGCGCAACGCCGATACGCAGCCCCATGGCCTGAATGCGCTCTGACACCGGCTTGCCGCGCACCGCTTCGACGAAGTAGTAGACCAGGTGCCCCCCATCCAGCACCGGAATCGGCAGCAGGTTGAGGATCGCCAGGCTGATCGACAGATAGGCCAGGAAGCTGACGAAGGTCTCGAGGCCAGTGCGCGCCGAGTCGCCGGCCACTCGGGCAATCGTGATCGGCCCGGAGAGGTTCGTCGGCGAGATCAGACCGACGAACATCTTGCGAATGGCGTCGACGGTGAGCAGCGACATCTCCCCGGTGCGTGAGAGCGATTGGCCCACCGCCGCCAACGGCCCATAGCGGATCTCGCGGCGGTACTCCTCGGGCCACTCCACCGCCTCGACGCCAGCACCGATATAGCCGATCTCCACACCGTCCTCAATTTCATTACGGCCAGGGATCAACTCAATCGCCAGGGTCTCGCCATTACGCTCCACCTCGAGGGCCATCGGCGATTCGGGACTGGCGCGCACCAGATCGACGAAGTGCAGCCAGTCGTCAACCGGCTCACCGTCCGCCATCAGCACTTGGTCGCCGGGCTGAAGACCCGCCTGACCCGCGGCCTGGCCATCGAGAATCTGGCCCAGCACGGCCGGGAACGGCGGCCGCCAAGGCTCGAGCCCCAGACTCGGCAGCGGCTGAGGCGGATCCTGGCGCACCAGCCAGTCATTGACCGGCAGCTGATAGTCCCTGGCACTGCTGCTGCCCTCGTCGCGGGCGCTCACCGAGAGCGCGCCGCTGTGACCGATGGCCGCCACCAGCTTGAGGTTGATCTCGTCCCAGGAGCGCACCGTCTCGCCCTGTACTGCAACGATCTCCTGACCGGGACTCAAGCCGCCCTCTTCGGCCGGCGAACCGGGAGCGACACTGCCCACCACCGGCGCCACCGTGGTGGTGCCGACCACGAACAGCAGCCAGTAGGCGACGATCGCCAGAAGGAAGTTGGCCAGTGGCCCGGCGGCGACGATGGCGATGCGCTGCCAGACGCTCTTGCGGTTGAAGGCCTGGTCCTGCTCGGCAGGACCCACCGGTGCCTCGCGCTCGTCGAGCATCTTGACATAGCCGCCAAGCGGAATGGCAGCCACCACAAATTCGGTGCCGTGGCGATCGACCCGCGACCACAGCGGCTTACCGAAGCCCACCGAGAAACGCAGCACCTTGACGCCGCAGCGCCGTGCCACCCAGAAGTGGCCGTACTCATGGAAGGTGATCAACACGCCGAGGACCACGATCACCGCCAGAATATTCTGCATCACGCCCATCTAGATCGTCTCCTCGAGCATTCGCTTCAGGATCTCCTGGGCGGCCTGACGCGCCCGGCGATCCTCGTCGAGAATCGTCGCCAGCTCGTCTGCAGGCAACACCGGGCGCATCTCACGTACCCGGGCCACCAGCTCAGCGATGCCGGTAAAGCGTAGTTGGCCTGCGAGGAAGGCATCTACCGCCACCTCGTTGGCCGCATTGAGTACCGCCGGTGCGGTGCCGCCGGCCACCATCGCCTCGCGAGCCAGACTCAGACAGGGGAAGGCCGACTCATCCGGGGCCTGGAAATCGAGGCGCGCCACCTGGAACAGGTCCAGCGCCTCGACGCCGGCCTCAATTCGCTCCGGCCAGGCCAGCCCGAAGGCGATCGGCGTGCGCATATCAGGGTTGCCGAGCTGGGCGATGACCGAGCCATCGCTGTAGGCGGCCATGGAGTGGATCACACTCTGCGGGTGCACCACCACCTGAACCTGCTGCGGGGCAGCGTCGAACAGCCAGCACGCCTCGATCAGCTCTAGCCCCTTGTTCATCAGGGTGGCGCTATCCACCGATATCTTGCGGCCCATCGACCAGTTGGGGTGGGCACAGGCCTGCGTCGGCGTCACATCGGCCAGTTGGGCCGGCGTCCAGCCCAGGAAGGGCCCGCCGGATGCCGTCAGCAGTAGCTGGGTGACACCGTGCCGCGTTAGTCCGCCACGATGCTCAACGGGTAGACACTGGTAGATGGCATTGTGTTCGGAATCGATCGGCAGCAGGGTCGCGCCGTGGGCCGCGACCGCGTCCATGAACAGCGCCCCGCTCATCACCAGCGCCTCCTTGTTGGCCAGCAGCACGCGCTTGCCGGCTCGCACCGCCGCCAACGTCGGCAGCAGCCCGGCGGCGCCGACGATGGCGGCCATCACCACATCGACCTCGCTGGCCTCGGCAACCTCGACCAGGGCCGCCTCGCCGGCGCGCACCTCGGTGTCGAGCCGCTCCTCAGCCAGCCGCTGGCGCAGCCAGATGGCGTCGGCCTCCAGGGCCAGCACCGCCACCTCTGGACGGTGCAGACGGCACAGCGCCAGCAGCGCTTCCCGCGAGGTATGCGCGGTCAGCGCATGCACGCGGTAGCGGTCAGGGTGCCGGGCGATGACATCCAGGGTACTGGTGCCGATCGAACCGGTGGCACCCAGCACGCTGACATACTGCGGAGAGGAGGTCACTGGGGCCATGTGCGGCTCACAACCAGCCGCCGAGCAGCGCAAACCACGGCACCGCCGCAGTCAGGCTGTCGATGCGGTCGAGCACCCCGCCGTGGCCGGGTAACAGGGCGCTGGAGTCCTTGATCCCGCGGTGGCGCTTGAGCATGCTCTCGAGCAGGTCGCCAAGCACCGAGATCAGGGTCACCAGCCAGGTAATCACCAGCAGTGCCAGCCCCAGCCCCAAGCCCAGCGACTGCCAGAACACGAACACCAGTGCCAGCAGCGTCGTCGCGACCAGACCGCCGGCCACGCCCTCCCAGCTCTTGCCGGGGCTGACTCGCGGCGCCAGCTTGCGCCGCCCGAAGGCGCGACCGGCAAAGTAGGCACCGGTGTCGGCGCACCACACCAGCAGCAGCACAAACAGCAGCCATACCGCGCCACTGTCGCGCAGCGCCACGAAGCCAACCCAACACGGCAACAGCACCCACAGGCCCATGGCCAGTCGCCGCGATGAGGCCTGCCACTGAGCTCCCTTGTCGGGGTAGTGGATAATCCAGTAGAGATTGGCCAGCCAGCCCAGCGCGCCCAGCCATAGCGGCCAGGCGCTGTGAACGGCGCCGCTGAACCAAAGCAGCAGCATCAACAGCGCCATGCCAGCGGCGCCCAGCAGGCGCTGGCGCTGAGCCTCGAGACCGGCCAGGTTGACCCACTCCCAGCTCGCCAGCAGCACGATAACCGCGGTGAACAGCGCAAAGGCGCCACCGTCGAGCCAGAACAGTCCCAGCAGGACCAGCGGCGCCAACCACAGGGCGGTAATAATGCGCTGTTTAAGCATGCTGTGCCTCGACCTGTTCGTCGGTCATGCCAAAGCGCCGTAGCCGGCGTCGAAAGGCGTCGAGGGCCTCATCGAAGACCGCGCCGTCGACGTCCGGCCACAGCACCGGGGTAAAATAGAACTCGGCATAGGCCAGCTGCCAGAGCAGGAAATTGGAGATGCGCTGTTCGCCGCTGGTACGTATGCAGAGATCCACCGGCGGCGCCTCGGCCAGGCACACCTCGCTGCCCAGGGCGGCCTCGTCGATCTGCTCGGCGCGCAGCTCGCCGGCTTCGACGCGTTCCGCCAGGCGCCGCGCGGCCCGCGCCAGATCCCACTGGCCGCCATAGTTGGCAGCGATCACCAGATGCAGGCCGCGATTGTCGCGGGTCAGCGCTTCGGCGCGCTCGATATGCTGCTGAATCGAGGCCGAAAAGCCGTCGCGGTCGCCGATCACGGAAAGGCGGATATCGTGCTCATGTAGCTTCTTGACCTCACGTTTGAGCGCCCACAGGAACAGCTCCATCAGCGCGCTGACCTCATCGGCGGGTCGCCGCCAATTCTCGCTTGAGAAAGCGAACAGGGTCAGCACCTCTAGTCGCCGCTCGGCGGCGCGACGAATCACCGCGCGCACCGACTCGACACCGGCACGGTGGCCACGCACCCCGGAAAAGCCGCGGGCGCGGGCCCAACGATTATTGCCATCCATGATGACCGCCACGTGGCGCGGCATGCCATCACGGTGTCCTTCTGAAGACAGCGTTGAGGTCATGGGGTCTCGCATCGGGAGATAGGGTGGGGCGGGCATGCAGCCCGCCAGCCGCTCAGACCTGCATCAGGTCATGTTCCTTGGCTTCCAGCAGGCTATCGATCTCGCCGATATACTTGTCGGTGAGCTTCTGGATCATGTCCTCGCCCTTGTGCTGCTCGTCCTCGGAGATCGCCTTGTCCTTGAGCAGCGACTTGAGATCTCCATTGGCATCACGGCGCACGTTGCGCACCGCCACTCGAGCATGCTCCGCCTCGCTGCGTGCCTGCTTGATATAGCCCTTGCGGGTCTCTTCGGTCAGCATCGGCATCGGCACGCGGATCACGCTGCCGGCGGTGGACGGATTGAGGCCCAGGTCGGCGGTCATGATCGCCTTCTCCACCTTGGGGACCATGTCCTTTTCCCAGGGCGATACGCTCAGGGTCCGGGCGTCCTCGATGTTGACGCTGGCCACCTGGTTGATCGGCACCTGGCCACCGTAGTATTCGACCATCACCGCATCGAGAATACTGGTATGGGCACGCCCGGTACGAATCTTGTGGAAGTTGCTCTGCAGCGCCTCGAGGCTCTTCTTCATGCGAGACTCGGCGTCTTTCTGAATATCGTTGATCACGTCATTACCCTCTGTCTATCAGCGTGCCTTCCTTGCCGCCCACCACCAGGTTGAGCAGGGCACCGGGCTTGTTCATGTCGAATACACGTACCGGCATGTCATGGTCACGCACCAGGCAAATGGCGGTCAAATCCATGACACCCAGCTTCTGGTCG
Organism: Halomonas sp. ML-15; assembly: GCF_014779595.1. Lineage (GTDB taxonomy): Bacteria > Pseudomonadota > Gammaproteobacteria > Pseudomonadales > Halomonadaceae > Franzmannia. The sequence continues at coordinate 2,223,167 of NZ_JACXZT010000019.1, read as the reverse complement.
AGCACCTCGTCATAGGTGAGATGCTCATACTTCACCGCATCGGCGTGCTTGACCGGGTCCTTGTCGTAGACCCCGTCAACCTTGGTCGCCTTGACCACCACGTCGGCATCGATCTCGATGCCGCGCAGGCAGGCCGCCGAGTCGGTGGTAAAGAAGGGGTTACCGGTCCCGGCGGAAAACAATACCACGTCGCCGGAGGTCAGGTAGCGAATCCCGGTGCGGCGATCGTAGTGCTCCACCACCCCGCTCATGGGAATCGCCGACATCACCCGCGAGCGGATGTTGGAGCGCTCCAGCGCATCGCGCATGGCCAGCGCGTTCATCACCGTGGCCAGCATGCCCATGTGGTCGCCGGTGACGCGATCCATGCCTGCCTCGTTGAGCGCTGCCCCGCGGAACAGGTTGCCGCCGCCGACCACGATGCCGACCTGCACCCCGATCCCCACCAGCTGGCCGATCTCCAGCGCCATCCGATCGAGCACTTTCGGATCGATGCCGAAATCGTGATCCCCCATCAGGGCTTCGCCGGACAGCTTGAGAAGGATGCGTTTGTACTTCGATTTGGCACTGCGCTCGGACTTGGTGCTCTGGAGGTCGGGGCTTGTGGGCATGGAAGCTCTCCTGATGGCTATGCTAGCGGGCGGGCAAGGCTGGCATCCACCAGCCGGATACGCGAAGGCGTGCGCTTGCGCGCACGCCAACACGTGTCGATGAAGTCAGACCTCAGCTACGGCGAGCCTGTTCCATCACTTCCTTGGCAAAGTCGACCTCTTCCTTCTCGATCCCCTCGCCCACTTCGAATCGTGTGAAGCCGACCACTTCACCGCCGGCGCTCTTGACGAACTCGGCGACGGTCTGGTTCGGGTCCTTGACGAAGGGCTGCTCGGTCAGGCTGTTCTCTGCCAGGTACTTCTTGAGGCGGCCCTGCACCATCTTCTCGGCGATCTGCTCCGGCTTGCCGGCCATGTCCGGCTGGGCGAGGATGATCGCCTTTTCCTGGTCGAGCTGCTCCTGGGGCATGTTCTCGGGCAGTGCCACGGCCGGGTTGATGGCGGCGACGTGCATGGCGACATCCTTGGCCACCTCGGCATTGGCGCCCTTGAGCACGGTCAGCACACCGATACGGCCACCGTGGACATACTCGCCCACCAGGTTGCCGGCACCGGCCTCGACCACCACCGCGCGACGCACGCTGATGTTCTCGCCGATCTTCTGCACCAGCTGCTCACGGGTGGCTTCCATCTCGCCGCTCATCAGCGCGACCACGTCGTCGCTCTTGGCGGCGAACAGCGCGTCGACGACCTTGTCGGCAAAGCCCTTGAAGTTATCGTCACGGGCGACGAAATCGGTCTCGGAGTTGATCTCGACCATCACCCCGTAGCTGTTGTCGTCGGCAACACGGGTCACCACGGCGCCTTCGGCGGCGGTGCGGCCAGCCTTCTTGGCGGCCTTGAGACCGGAATTCTTGCGCAGGTCCTCGATGGCCTGTTCGATGTCACCACCGGCCTCGGTGAGGGCCTTCTTGCACTCCATCATGCCGAGCCCGGTACGCTCGCGCAGTTCCTTGACCTGAGAGGCGCTGATAGCTGCCATGATATTAACCTCTGAAATTGGTTCGACGTCGGTACGCGGATCTCCCGCGCAGCGGGAAAAAAGGGGGCCGAAGCCCCCTTCTCGCCTGCCCGCCGCGCATGCGGAGCGGCAGCAGGCGCAGCGGTATTACTCGGCGGTTTCGCTGGCGTCGGCGTCCGCGACTTCAACGAACTCGTCGGGACGACCTTCCTTGGCGCGACCGCAGGCATCGGCGATGGCCTTGACGTAGATCTGGATCGCGCGGATGGAGTCATCGTTGCCCGGGATCACGTAGTCGACGCCATCCGGATTGGAGTTGGTATCGACCACCCCGATCACCGGGATGCCCAGCTTGTTGGCTTCGTTGATGGCAATCCGCTCGTGGTCGACGTCGATCACGAACAGCGCATCGGGAAGACCGCCCATCTCCTTGATGCCGCCCACGGAACGCTCGAGCTTGTCCTGCTCGCGAGTGGCCATCAGGACTTCTTTCTTGGTCAGCTTCTCGAAGGTGCCATCCTCGTGCATCGCTTCGAGTTCACGCAGACGCTTGATCGACTGACGAATGGTCTTGAAGTTGGTCAGCATGCCGCCGAGCCAGCGGTGGTTGACGAACGGCTGACTGACGCGATTCGCCTCTTCCTTGATGATCTTGCTGGCGGAACGCTTGGTACCGACGAACAGGATCTTGTTGTTGGAAGCGGCCATCTTCTCGACCACACCGATGGCGTCATTCAGCGCCGGCAGGGTGTGCTCGAGGTTGATGATGTGAATCTTGTTGCGCGCACCGAAGATGAACTTGCTCATCTTCGGGTTCCAGTACTTGGTCTGGTGGCCGAAGTGAGCGCCTGCCTTGAGCAGGTCACGCATATTGACTTGTGCCATGGGTGGCTCCTGATAAATCGGGTTAGGCCTCCACGCACCCCATGGATCCGACCTACGTACTCGCGTAGCGCAGGCACCCGGGACCATGTGACGGTGCATGTGTGATTTAGGCGTTCAAACGCCCCTGCATTATCGTCTGCCCGCGACGGGCACTCAAGGCCCGAGCGCGTTCGGTCAACGATTGCAGGAAAGCGCGCGGCTTTATACCATAGTTCGCTACCGAGATGAAGTCGCCGGGCGCGCACTGTCCATCCAGCGCCCATCGCCCGGCGCGTCACCCGCCTCCAGATTCGAGACTCCATGAACGTTCCCATCAAGACCGCAGCGGAAATCGACAAGATGCGCGAGGCCGGTCGCCAGGCCGCCCGCGTGCTGGAAATGATCACACCCCACGTCGTGGCCGGCGTGTCCACCGGTGAACTCGACCGCCTGTGCCACACCTTTATCGTCGACGAGCTCGGCTCGACGCCGGCGCCGCTCAACTATCATGGTTTCCCCAATGCCACCTGCACCTCGATCAACCATGTGGTGTGCCACGGCATTCCCGATGACGCCAAGCGCCTCAAGAAAGGCGACATCATGAACATCGATATCACCGTCAAGACCGCCGACGGCTATCACGGTGACTCGAGCAAGATGTTCGTGATTGGTGAAACCATCCAGGGCGAGCGCCTGTGCCGGGTGACCCAGGAGTGCCTCTACAAGAGCATCGCGCTGGTCAAGCCAGGGGTGCGCCTTTCAGCGCTGGCGCAGGTCATCCAGCAGCACGCCGAGGCCAACGGCTACTCGGTGGTGCGCGATTTCTGCGGCCACGGTATCGGCGCCGGCTTCCACGAGGACCCGCAGATCCTGCACTACGACGGCTATGCCCCGGAGGCCGATATCGCGCTGGCCGAGGGCATGTGCTTCACCATCGAGCCGATGATCAATGTCGGCGGCTACCGCACCAAGGTGCTGCGCGACGGCTGGACCGCGGTGACCAAGGATCGCAGCCTGTCGGCGCAGTGGGAGCACACCCTGCTGGTCACCGCCGACGGCGTCGAGGTGCTCACCGCCCGAGGTGAGGAAGACCTCACCTTCCTCGACCGCTGATATGCTACTGCACCACTACCGCTTCACGCCCGACGCGACGCTGTTCGACGAGGCCACGCTGCGCGCCGAGCTCGACGGCAGCCGTTCGCCCATCGCGCCCTTCAAGGCCGCACTGCGTGAAATCCAGGCGCGACTCGACGCCCGCTTTCGCGACGGCGCCGATATCCGCGATCTGATCCACGGCCGCGCCTGGTGTCTCGACCGCCTGCTGCAGGTGGCCTGGTCGCGGCACCCCTGGCCCGACGACGGCATCGCCCTGCTCGCGGTAGGCGGCTACGGCCGCGGCGAGCTGCACCCGCACTCCGATATCGACCTGCTGCTGCTGCTCGAGCACGACGACGACACCCCCTACCGCGAGCCGCTCACCGACTTCATCACCTTCCTGTGGGACATCGGGCTGGAGATCGGCCACAGCGTGCGCTCGCTCAACGACTGCCGGCGCGAGGCCGAGGCCGACGTCACGGTGATCACCAACCTGCTCGAGACCCGCACCCTGGCCGGCAGCGAGCGGCTGCGCGACGCCATGCGCAAGCGGCTGGCCACCGACCAGCTGTGGCCGGCGGACCGCTTCTTCGAAGCCAAATGGCAGGAGCAGATCACCCGCCACTACCGCTATAACAACTCCGAGTATCACCTCGAACCCAATATCAAGAGCTCCCCGGGTGGGCTACGCGATATCCAGATGATCGGCTGGGTGGCCAAGCGCCACTTCGGCACCCTGCGCTACGAGGACGTAGTCGACAACGGCTTTATGAACGACGCCGAGCTGCGCATCCTCAGCCAGGGCCAGGCCTTTCTGTGGCAGGTGCGCTATGCGCTGCACATGCTCACCGGGCGCGCCGAGGACCGTCTGCTGTTCGACCACCAGCGCGCCATCGCCGAGCTGTTCGGCTACCGCGACACCCCCGAGCGCCTCGCCGTCGAGCAGTTCATGAAGCGCTACTATCGCCATGTCACCGCGCTGGCCGGCCTCAACGACATGCTGCTGCAGCATTTCGACGAGGTGATCCTGCGCGGTGACGAGCGTCTCGAGACTACCCCGCTCAACGACCGCTTCGAGATCAAGGGCGGCTACATTCAGGCCCGCCACCCACGGGTCTTCCGCCAGCGTCCCGCGGCCCTGCTCGAGCTGTTCCTGCTGATGGCCCAGCACCCCGAGATCGAGGGTGTGCGCGCCGAGACGATTCGCCTGATCCGCGACAACCGCCACCGCATCGACGACCTGTTCCGCGACGACGTGCGCCACCAGAGCCTGTTCATGGAGCTGCTACGCTCCAGCGGCAACGTGGCACGCCAGCTGCGGCGCATGAACCGCTACGGCGTGCTCGGAAAATACCTGCCGGAGTTCGGCCAGGCGGTGGGCCTGATGCAGCACGACCTGTTCCATATCTACACCGTCGACGCCCACACCCTGCGCCTGCTCAAGTTCATCCAGCGCTTCCGCGAACCCGAGGCCCGTGAGGCCTTTCCGGTGGCCGCCACGCTGATCCACCAGCTCCCCAAGCTCGAGCTACTGTGGATCGCCGGCCTCTACCACGACATCGGCAAGGGCCGCGGCGGCAACCATTCGATCATTGGCGCGCGAGACGTCGAGGGCTTCGCCGAGCGTCACGGCCTGTCGCCCCGCGACACCCGACTGCTCAGCTGGCTGATCGAGCACCATCTGCTGATGTCGAAGACCGCCCAGAAGCGCGACATTACCGACCCCGACGTGATCCGCGACTTCGCCCGCCAGGTGCGCGACGAAGTGCACCTGGACTATCTCTATGTGCTGACTGTGGCGGATATCAACGCCACCAATCCGTCGCTGTGGAACGGCTGGCGCGCCAGCCTGCTGCGCCAGCTGCACGCCGAGACCAAGCGCGCCCTGCGCCGCGGCCTGGAGAACCCACTGGATCGCGACGAGTGGGTTCGCGAAACCCGCGAGGAGGCGCGCTCGCTGCTGACCAGCGTCGGCGCCGACCCGGCACGGGTCGAGAGGCTGTGGGAGTCGCTGGGTGAGGACTACTTCCTGCAGTACGCGCCCAGCGAGATCGTCTGGCAGACTCAGGGGATCCTCGGTCACGGTGACTCCCAGCTGCCGCTGATCCTGGTCAGCGCGCCCACCGAGGACATGGCCGAGGGCGGCACCAAGGTGTTTATCCACACCCGCTCGGTGGACGACCTGTTTGCCGCCACCGCCGCCGCCATGGAGCAGCTGGGCCTGTCGATTCACGATGCGCGTATCGCCACCTCGAGCAACGACTGGACGCTCAACACCTTTATCGTGCTGGATGACGACGGCGAGGCGATCCGCGACCGCGACCGCATCGAGACCATTCGCCGCCACCTGGTCGAGGAGCTCGACGATCCGGACGACTATCCGCTCATCGTCACCCGTCATACCCCACGCCAGCTCAAGCACTTCAAGGTCCCGACCCAGGTGCTGATCGAGCAGGACCCGGCCAATGAGCGCACCCTGCTGGAACTCACCGCCCCCGATCGCCCCGGCCTGCTGGCACGGGTCGGGCGCATCTTCATGGAACAGGACATCGCCCTCTCGGCGGCCAAGATCGCCACCCTCGGTGAGCGCGTCGAAGATGTCTTCTTCATCACCACCAAGGGCGGCGAACCGCTCACAGATCCCGAGCGACAGCAGCAGCTGCGCGAGCGCCTGATCGAGGTGCTTGGCGTCTAGCCAAGGAAAGCAGGTTTGAGGCGCCCCGGCCGCTTCCCTATAATCCTCGGGTTATGCCGTCGCCGTCGGCGCCACCCAGCCCACGTTTCCGCCGCCCGAGGCGGCCAGGACAGTCATGAACCCCGATCTCGATGCTCTCAAGCCCTACCCCTTCGAGAAGCTCGCCGCGCTCAAGGCAGACGTGACGCCCCCCGCGGGGCTGACGCCTGTCCCGCTGACCATCGGCGAGCCGCAGCACGCGCCCTACCCGGCCGCACTCGAGGCACTGGTGGCGCACCAGCAGGAGATGGCGCGCTACCCGGCGACTACGGGCATGCCCGAACTGCGCCAGACGATCGCCGCCTGGGCAACGCGGCGCTTCGGCCTCGCCGGACTCGACCCGGAGGCTCAGGTGCTGCCGGTCAACGGCACCCGCGAGGCGATCTTCGCCTTCGTTCAGGCGGCGCTCGACCGCACCCGCCCGGCCAAGGTGGTGGTGCCCAACCCCTTCTATCAGATCTATGAAGGCGCGGCGCTGCTGGCCGGCGGCGAACCGCTCTACCTCGACTGCCGCCCCGAGCACGGCTTCCGCCCGAACCTGGACGCCGTGCCCGCCGATACCTGGCGCGAGGTGCAGATCGTCTTCCTCTGTTCGCCGGGCAACCCCACCGGAGCGGTCACGCCGCTGGCCGACTTCCAGCGTCTACTCGCGCTGGCCGACGAATTCGACTTCCTGATCGCCTCGGACGAGTGCTACTCGGAGCTCTACCTCGACGAAGCCGCGCCACCACCGGGGCTGCTGCAAGCCTGTGCGGCACTGGGACGTCACGACTACCGGCGCTGCCTGGTGTTTCACTCGCTCTCCAAGCGCTCCAACCTGCCCGGCCTGCGCTCCGGCTTCGTGGCCGGCGACGCCGCGCTGATCGCCCCCTTCAAGCGCTACCGCACCTACCACGGCTGCGCCATGTCGCTGCCGCTGCAGCACGCTTCGATCGCCGCCTGGCAGGACGAGGCTCACGTACGCGCCAACCGCGACGCCTACCGCGAGAAATTCACCGCGGTCACCGAGATCCTCGCCCCGGTCATGGACTTTCCTGCCCCCGAGGCGAGTTTCTATCTGTGGCCGGCGGTGCCCGGTGGTGACGACGAGGCCTTCACCCGCGCGCTGTTCGCCGAGGAGCACGTCAGCGTGCTACCGGGCAGTTATATGGGACGCGTCGGCGCCGACGGCAGCAACCCTGGAAGCGGACGCGTGCGCCTGGCGCTGGTCGCCGAGCTCGAGACCACCATCGAAGGCGCCCGTCGCCTGCGACGCTTTATCGAGCGCCAGTCAACGAGGAATCCGTCATGCTGACCCTGTTTGGCATCAAGAACTGCGACACCTGCCGCCGCGCACGCAAGGCCATGGACGCCTCGGGGGTGCCCTACCAGTTCCACGACCTGCGCGAGGATGGCCTCTCGGCGGCACTGCTCGAGCACATCCTCGAGCGGGTCCCGGTGATGAGCCTGCTCAACAAGCGCAGCACCACTTGGCGTCAGCTCGACGACGCCGAAAAGCAGGAGGTCGACGCCAACCGCGCCCGCGAGCTGATGCTGGCTCACCCGACCCTGCTCAAGCGGCCGCTGCTGGATACCGGCGACGAGATCCTGGTCGGCTATCGCGACGGTGACTACGACAACCTGCAGATCTGAGCCGCGACTCGACCCGATAACACTTTTTCAATAACGCATTTCAAGAGGACCCCTCAATGCTCAGCTTTGCACTCGGCATCGGCACCCAGAACACCCAGGGCGACTGGCTGGAAATCTACTATCCGGCGCCGCTGTTCCAGCCCGATGCGGCCCTGGTCGACGCCGCCCGCCAGGCCCTTGGTGCGCCCGCAGGCAACGCCGCAGTGAGCTTCCTGCCCGAGCACTGCGCCGCCCTGGCCGAGGCCCTCAAGGCCGCCGGCGCCCCCGAGCAGGCCGAGATCGCCGCGGCTTTCGCGGCCAGCACGCGCCCGCTGGTGGCGACCTTCCTCGACACCGACAGCGCCCCGGAGAACGCACCGGAGGTCTATCTCAAGCTGCATCTGCTGTCCCACCGCCTGGTCACCCCCCACCAGCTCGACCTGAGCGGCATGTTCGGCCTGCTGCGTAACGTCGCCTGGACCAACGAAGGCGCCATCGACGTCGATGAGCTGCCGGCCCGCCGCCTCAAGGCGCGCCTCGAGGGTCGCGCGCTGTCGGTGGACTGCGTCGACAAGTTCCCCAAGATGACCGACTACGTGGTACCCAAGGGCATCCGCATCGGCGATACCGCACGGGTGCGCCTGGGCGCCTACCTCGGCGAAGGCACCACCGTGATGCACGAGGGCTTCGTCAATTTCAACGCCGGCACCGAGGGGCCCGGCATGATCGAGGGCCGCATCTCGGCCGGAGTGATGGTCGGCAAGGGCTCGGATCTCGGCGGTGGCTGCTCGACCATGGGCACCCTCTCCGGCGGTGGCAACATCGTGATCAAGGTCGGTGAGGGCTGCCTGATCGGTGCCAACGCCGGCATCGGCATCCCGCTGGGGGACCGCTGCACCGTAGAGGCGGGGCTCTACATTACCGCCGGCGCCAAGGTCACCCTGCTCGACGACCAGGGCCAGGAGGTCAAGACCGTGGCCGCCCGCGAGCTGGCCGGCCAGGACGACCTGCTGCTGCGCCGCAACTCCCAGAACGGCCGTATCGAGTGCCTGACCAACAAGAGCGCCATCGCGCTCAACGAGGCGCTGCATGCCCACAACTGAGTCGCAGCCTCTGTCGCCGACCCTGGACCTGGCCATCGACCTGATGGCCAGGCCCTCGGTGACTCCCGATGATGAGGGCTGCCAGGCGCTGATGATCGCCCGCCTCGAGGCTCTGGGCTTTCACGTCGAGCGGCTGCCGTTCGGTGACGTCGACAACTTCTGGGCGGTACGCGGCCACCACGGCCCGGTGCTGGCCTTCGCCGGCCACACCGACGTGGTGCCCAGCGGGCCGCATACCAACTGGGAAACACCTCCCTTCGAGCCCTGCATCGATGCCCAGGGCATGCTCAGGGGACGCGGTGCTGCCGACATGAAGGGCAGTCTGGCGGCGATGGTCACCGCCGTAGAGCGCTTCATTGCCGCTCATCCGAACCACCACGGCAAGCTCGCTTTCCTGATCACCTCCGACGAGGAGGGCCCGGCGGTCGACGGCACCCGCGCCGTGGTCGAGCATCTGCGCGAGCGCCACGAACGCCTCGATTACTGCATCGTCGGCGAACCCTCATCCACCGAGCGCGTCGGCGACGTGATCAAGAACGGTCGGCGTGGCTCGCTGGGCGCGGTACTCCACGTCAAGGGCGTGCAGGGCCACGTGGCCTATCCGCACCTGGCCGCCAACCCCATTCATGCCACCACCCCGGCGCTGGATGCCCTGGTGCGCGAGCACTGGGACGATGGCAACGCCTTCTTCCCCGCCACCAGTTTCCAGATCTCCAACCTGCGTGCCGGGACCGGCGCCACCAATGTGATACCCGGCGAGCTGGAAGCGGTATTCAATTTCCGCTACTCCACCGAGGTGACCCACCAGCAGCTGCGCGAGCGCACCGAGGCGATCCTCGACGCCCATGGACTCGACTACCGCCTCGACTGGACCCTCAACGGCGAGCCCTTCCTTACCGCCGAGGGCGAATTGGTGGAAGCCGCGCTGAGCGGCGTGGAAGGGGTCACCGGGCAGCGGCCATCGCTCTCGACCAGCGGCGGCACCTCCGATGGCCGCTTCATCGCCACCCTGGGCAGCCAGGTGGTCGAACTGGGGCCGCTCAATGCCACCATTCATCAGGTCAACGAGCGCGTACGCGCCACCGATCTGGACACCCTGAGCGAGATCTATGAAGCCATCCTGGTGCGCCTGTTCGCCAGTGGCCAGGCCAGCTGAGGACACCATGCAGCGCTATCCGGATATCGAGATCTACCTCGCCGACGCCAGCGTCGAGACGGTGGGCCACTGGCTCAGCCAACGCCTCGACGCCGCCCCATTACGCCCCGCCGGCAAGCGCCAGTGGCGCACCAGCGGACACCTGCAGGGCCAGCGCATCCCGGTGCTGCTGGTCGAGCAAGCCGCCGACGGCTTCAGCAGCCTATGGTTTGACAGTGACGCGACCCCCTGGCCCCGCGACGCCGACTGCGCCCGCGACGCCAGTCAGGCGCTGAGCTGCGAGGTGCGCTGCTCGCTGGGTGGCTGGCAGCCCGGCGACGACCCGGACCGCTTCTGGCGGGTGCTGCCCGACGGCCAGGAGGAGGCCATTACCTGGCCAGACTCCGGCCAATGATCCAGGCCAGGCCGCAAACGAGATCGCCCCGCGAAAGCGGGGCGATTATCGGTGGGGAAGACGCGTCAGGCGAGCGCAGCCACTTTCCTAGGTAATCACGGTGACGTCGTCGGCTTGCAACCCCCGCTCATTCTCGACGATGTAGTAGCGCACCTTCTGACCCTCGGCCAGGGTGCGATGGCCCTTGCCGCGAATGGCCCGGAAGTGCACGAACACATCGTCGCCGTTATCACGGGTGATGAAACCGTACCCCTTGTTGACGTTGAACCACTTGACCTCACCGATCTCGCGATCATCGTTTTCGATGTCGGCGAGCACGGCCGAGGCGGGCGACGACGCCGGCGACAGCACCTGGACGGCACTGGTGGCGACCAGCAACAGCACGAATACCGCGGTAGCGACGGCCATATACACAGCGGCCACCCCACCCAGTTCGAGGGATGCCAACAGCTGCTGGGAGAGCAGGCCCCCAGTGAGCGAGACGAACAGGGTAATCAGCAGTGGAGCAGGCGCGGCGAGCAGGAGACTGATGATAAGACAGCGAACAAACACCTTACGATTCATGGACCTCGACTTCTCTTGTTGTGGTGGAAGTGGATACTAGCTATGACGATCACGGTTGTGGCCACGGCCAATGACCGACGGACCACTGTGACATTGATGAAGGTGCAGCGATGAACGGCAACACACAACGCGGGGATTCTAGCATGCCTGATCACGAGTCGCTCGCCGGCCTGGCAGCAAGGCTAGAGGCACTGGAGAGTCGTACCGCCCACCAGGAGCACTGGCTGGACCAGCTGGACGAGGCGGTAGCGAGTCAGGAGCGGCGCCTGCAGGAACTGCTGCGGCTTAGCGCCTTGATGCAGGGGCGCCTGCGCGAACAGCAGCAGGCGCTAAGTGATCAGGCCGAGGGGGGCGATCCCAGCCAGGAACTGCCGCCGCACTATTAGCAGCAGGCGTCGGCTGAAAAGTGCCTGGCGAGTCGCCTGCCTGGGCGCTGGGCGCTGGGCGCTACTTAAGCTCGTCCAGATAGCGCTCGGCGTCCAGGGCCGCCATGCAGCCGCTGCCAGCGGAGGTGATCGCCTGGCGGTAGACGTGATCCATGACGTCGCCGGCGGCAAACACCCCCGCCACGCTGGTCGCAGTGGCATTGCCTTCGAGGCCGGACTTGACCCGAATGTAGCCGTTGGCCATCTCCAGCTGGCCCTCGAACAGGCCGGTATTCGGGGTATGGCCGATGGCGATAAAGACCCCCGGCGCGGCCAGCTCCTTGGTGCTGCCATCGACAGTCGACACCAGACGCACACCGGTGGCACCGCTGTTGTCGCCCAGCACCTCGTCGAGAGTATGGTTCCACTCGATGGCCATATTGCCGTTCTCGACCTTGTCGAACAGCTTGTCCTGGAGAATTTTCTCGGCGCGCAGGCTGTCACGACGATGCACCAGGGTCACCTTGGAGGCGATATTGGAGAGGTACAGCGCCTCCTCTACCGCGGTATTACCGCCGCCGATCACTACCACTTCCTGGTTGCGGTAGAAAAACCCGTCGCAGGTAGCGCAGGCCGACACGCCCTGGCCCATGAACTGCTGCTCCGAGGGCAGCCCCAGATAGCGTGCGCTGGCGCCGGTGGCGATGATCAGCGCATCACAGGTGTAGGTGCCGCCGCTGCCGGTGAGCGTGAAGGGTCGGCTGCGCAGATCCACCTCGTCGATATGATCGAACAGCACCTCGGTCTCGAAACGCTCGGCGTGACGCTTCATGCGCTCCATCAGCTCGGGGCCCTGAACCCCTGCATCGTCACCCGGCCAGTTGTCCACGTCGGTGGTGGTGGTCAGCTGACCGCCGGCCTGCATACCGGTGATCAGCAGCGGCTTGAGATTGGCGCGAGCAGCGTAGACGGCGGCAGTGTAGCCGGCCGGTCCAGAGCCGAGGATAATCAGGCGCTCGTGGCGTGCGTCCATGGATGGCCTCATGCATAGCGTGAATGGGAAAGGGGTAGCCTAGTCGCCGCATAAGCGACGCGCTCCGGCATGGCGACGCGGGTCGGCATGCCGCAATGCGCCGGTGGCAAATTGTACCACCGCACCAACGAAAAGAGGCGGCCCGGAGGCCGCCTCTCTGCAGGCGCGCGGTTTACAGCGCCTTGGAGTGGGCACCAAGGTACTTGGCCACGCCCTCTGCCGTATCCTTCATGCCTTCCTGACCTTCGTCCCAGCCGGCCGGGCAGACTTCGCCGTGCTGCTGGTGGTGCTTGAGCGCCTTGACCATGCGCAGCATCTCGTCGACGTTGCGGCCCAGCGGCAGGTTGTTGACGGTCTGGTGCTGGACCACACCGTTCTCGTCGATCAGGAAGGAGGCGCGCATGGCGACGCCTGCTTCCGGATGCTCGATGCCGTAGGCCTGGGTCACTTCGTGCTTGACGTCGGCCACGATCGGGAAGCCGACTTCGCCGATGCCACCCTTCTCGGGTGAGGTCTTGCGCCAGGCGTGGTGGGTGAACTGGGAGTCGATGGAGACACCGATCACCTCGACGCCGAGCTCCTTGAACTGCGCCAGACGGTTGTCATGAGCGATGATCTCGGACGGACACACGAAGGTAAAATCGAGCGGCCAGAAGAACAGCACGCGCAGCTTGCCGTGGCTATCGGACAGCTTGAAGTTATCGACGATCTCGCCGTTGCCCAGGACTGCGGCAGTTTCAAAATCGGGGGCTTGGCGGCCTACCAGTACGCTCATTCAGGTCTCTCCCTTGAAATGCGAATGATGATTATATGGACAAATGGGGTGTTAGACTAAAGTCCATCCACAGGGGCTGACAATTGAAATAAGCAATCGCCCCCATAGCCCGACCCTATCACAATGGCACTATCCCGTGTTTATACCACATCGTCATCGCGTCCCAGGGCCACCTCCTCCAACTCGCCACTCTGCGGCGATACGCTGATGCGCAGCTGAATCGGCGCGCAGCAGCGCGGACAGTCTTCCCAGGTCATATGGCTGCCCTGGCTGGCATCGACCAGCAGCTCGAAGGCAGTATCGCAGTAGGGGCAGTGGACCGCTCGGGAGGTGAGCATCTCTTCGTGCATGGTGACTCCTGTCATCGGTGTGCCATTCGGCGGAGAGACAATGTCCGACACATCTTTGGCATTACTCCAGCATAGTCGCTGCAGCTGGCGCAGGGAGGGCCCCGCCGAGCAACGCTTGAATTCAACGCCTATCATGACCATGTAGCAGCAGTGACCGCGCTTTCGTGCGCCCCGGATGGGCGCCCATCGCTCTTCATGAGGAGGAGACCATGAGCCACACGACCCCTGACACCCTGAGCCAGCTCGACGCTGGCGGACAGACCTATCACTACTACAGCCTACCCAAGGCCGCCGAGGCGCTGGGCAATATCGACCGCCTGCCGATGACCCTCAAGGTGCTGCTCGAGAATCAGCTGCGCTTCGCCGATGATGAGAGCGTAGCGGTCGACGATATGCAGGCGCTGGTCGACTGGCAGCAGCAGGCGCGCTCCAGTCGCGAAATCGGCTACCGCCCGGCCAGGGTGCTGATGCAGGATTTCACCGGCGTGCCCGGGGTCGTGGATCTGGCCTCGATGCGGGCCGCCGTGGCCGAGCTGGGTGAGGACCCGGCGCGCATCAACCCGCTGACCCCGGTGGACCTGGTCATCGACCACTCGGTGATGGTCGACAAGTTCGGCAACCCGGCCGCCTTCCGCGACAATGTCGCCATCGAGATGGAGCGTAACCGCGAGCGCTATGAGTTTCTGCGCTGGGGCCAGGACGCCTTCGACAACTTCCGCGTGGTGCCGCCGGGCACCGGCATATGCCACCAGGTCAACCTCGAATACCTGGGCAAGACGGTGTGGACCAAGGAGGTCGACGGCAAGACCCTCGCCTACCCCGATACCCTGGTCGGTACCGACTCCCACACCACCATGATCAACGGCCTGGGCGTGCTCGGCTGGGGCGTGGGCGGCATCGAAGCCGAGGCCGCCATGCTCGGCCAGCCGGTGTCGATGCTGATTCCCGAAGTCATCGGCTTCAAGCTGACCGGCCGGCTGCGCGAAGGCATCACCGCTACCGACCTGGTGCTGACGGTCACCGAGATGCTGCGCAAGCATGGCGTGGTCGGCAAGTTCGTCGAGTTCTACGGCGACGGGCTCGACGACCTGCCGCTGGCCGACCGCGCCACCATCGCCAATATGGCCCCGGAGTACGGCGCCACCTGCGGCTTCTTCCCGGTCGACGAGGAGACGCTCACCTACCTGCGCCTGACCGGGCGTGACGACGCCCAGATCGCCCTGGTCGAGGCTTACAGCAAGGCCCAGGGGCTGTGGCGTGAACCCGGTGCCGAGCCGATCTTCACCGACACCCTGCACCTCGACATGGGTGAGGTCGAGGCCAGCCTGGCCGGCCCCAAGCGTCCTCAGGATCGGGTTGCCTTGACCGATATGAAAGCCACCTTCGAGGCGCTGATGGGCGACCGCCTGAACGAGGTGCCGACCACCGAGAAGGGCCGCCTGTTCTCCGAAGGCGGCCAGACCGCGGTGGGCGTCGAGCAGAGCTATCAGAATGCCGAGAGCCGTGAAGTCGACCTCGACGGCCAGCAGGTCTCCCTCGACCACGGCGCAGTAGTGATCGCCGCGATCACCTCCTGCACCAACACCTCCAATCCCAGCGTGATGATGGCCGCTGGCCTGCTGGCGCGTAAGGCCCGCGAGAAGGGCTTGACCACCCAGCCCTGGGTCAAGACCTCGCTGGCCCCGGGCTCCAAGGTGGTCACCGAGTACCTCGCCGCCGGCGGCGTACAGGAGGACCTCGACGCCCTGGGCTTCAACCTGGTCGGCTATGGCTGCACCACCTGCATCGGCAACTCCGGCCCGCTGCCCGAGGCCATCGAGAAGGCCGTCGATGAGGGAGATCTCACCGTCGCCTCGGTGCTCTCCGGCAACCGCAACTTCGAAGGCCGCGTGCACCCCTTGGTCAAGACCAACTGGCTGGCCTCGCCGCCGCTGGTGGTGGCCTACGCCCTGGCCGGCAATGTGCGCCGCGACCTCTCCAAGGAGCCCCTCGGCGAGGATGCCGACGGCAAGCCGGTCTATCTCAAGGATATCTGGCCGTCCCAGGCCGAGATCGCCGAGGCCGTGGAGAAGGTCAAGACTGAGATGTTCCGCAAGGAGTACGCCGAGGTGTTCGATGGCGACGAGGTGTGGAAGGCCATCGAGGTGCCGCAGAGCGAAGTCTATCAGTGGCCCGAGTCGACCTATATCCAGCATCCGCCGTTCTTCGACGGCATGGGTAAGACCCCGGATGCCATCGACGATGTCGAGGACGCCCATATCCTGGCGATGCTCGGCGACTCGGTGACCACCGACCATATCTCGCCGGCCGGCGCCATCAAGCCCGACAGTCCCGCCGGGCGCTATCTGCAGGAGCACGGCGTCAAGCCGGTGGACTTCAACTCCTACGGCTCACGGCGCGGCAACCATGAAGTGATGATGCGCGGCACCTTCGCCAACGTGCGGATCAAGAATGAGATGCTCGACGGGGTCGAGGGCGGCTTCACGCGCCACGTGCCCAGCGGCGAACAGCTGGCGATCTACGACGCGGCGATGAAGTATCAGCAGGACAACACGCCGCTGGTGGTGGTAGCCGGCAAGGAGTACGGCTCCGGTTCCAGCCGCGACTGGGCCGCCAAGGGCACTCGGCTGCTCGGCGTGCGCGCGGTGCTGGCCGAGTCCTACGAGCGCATTCACCGCTCCAACCTGATCGGCATGGGGGTGGTGCCGCTGCAGTTCCCCGAGGGCGAGGGACGCGAGTCGCTGGGCCTGACCGGCGACGAGACGCTCTCCATCGAGGGGCTCGGCGAGCTCAGCCCTGGCGGCAAGGTCAAGGTGACCATCAAGAGCGACAAGGGTGAGAAGAAGATCGAGGCGCTGTGCCGCATCGATACCGCCAACGAGCTGGCCTACTACCAGCACGGCGGCATCCTGCACTATGTGCTGCGCAAGATGATCGGCAGCGCCTGAGGCGCTAGCCGCGGCGTCTGAGGCGCCAGCACGACAACGCCCAGCCGGCTAACCGGCTGGGCGTTTTTGTGTCTCTACTACTGCTATTCTTTCCCGCCGGCTACCCGGCGCAGGTCAGCGCGAACACGCTGTAAACCCTTCCCTGGGCGCTCCATTTTTCGTCCTGAAAAATGAGGTTCGCTTATGACCTGCCCCGGTGCCGGCTGGCGCAGCTGCTAGGTGAGCTTAGGGTTTGTCTGAAAAGTCGGCGAGCGAAGGCCAGACAAGGCAAAAATCGGCGAAAAGACGGAGTTTACGGGGTGTAAATGAGTACTTTGAGCCGATTTTTAACGCCGTATGGCCGAGCGCAGCCAGTTTTCGGACAGAGCCTAAAACGCCTTGCGCCGGTACTCGCGATAGCGCGGGTACCAGAAGTTGGCCTCGATGGCGTCGCGCAGGGTCTCGTCGTCGCAGGTCAATGCCACCTCCTCGGCCATGGCCTGCTTGGCCACCTCGAAGGCGATCGCCTTGCTGATCTCGCGAATCTCGGCCAGCGGCGGCAGCAGCGGGCCCTTGCCTTCCTGCACCATGGGCGCGCCCTTGGCCAGCGCATTGGAGGCGGCCATCAGCATGCCATCGGTGACCCGTGAGGCCCGCGCAGCGATCACCCCGAGACCGATACCGGGGAAGATATAGGAGTTGTTGCACTGGGCGATGGGGTACTGCTTGCCGCGGAACTCCACCGGCGCGAAGGGGCTGCCGGTGGCCACCAGCGCCTGGCCTTCGGTCCACACCAGAATCTCCTCCGGTGTCGCCTCGACCTTGGAGGTGGGGTTGGAGAGCGGCATCACCAGCGGCTTGGCGCAGCCGGCGTGGAGCGTCTGGATCACCTCCTTGCTGAACAACCCGCGCTGGCCGGAGACACCGATCAACACCGTCGGCTTGGCCTGGGCGACGACGTCGAGCAGCGCCGTGCCCTGCCACCCGGCCGGGTCGTGGGCCAGCCGGGACTGGAAGTCGTAGAGGCCTTCCATATCGCGGGTCAGCAGGCCGTGACGATCGACCATGAAGATCTGCGCGCGCGCCTCGGCTTCACCCAGGCCTTCGGCCTGCATCGCCAGCACGATCTGTTCGGCGATGCCGCAACCCGCCGAGCCGGCGCCGACGAAGGCCACGCGCTGTTCGCTGATCTTCTCGCCCTTGGCCTTGCAGGCCGCCAACAGGGTGCCGACGCACACCGCCGCGGTGCCCTGGATATCGTCATTGAAACAGCACAGCTCATCGCGATAGCGGTCCAGCAGCGGCATGGCGTTGGTCTGGGCGAAATCCTCGAATTGCAGCAGCACATTGGGCCAGCGTCGCTTCACCGCGGCCATGAAGTCGGCGATAAAGGCGTCATACTCGGCCTGGGACACCCGCTCATGGCGCCAGCCCATGTACATCGGGTCGTCGAGCAGGGTCTGGTTGTTAGTGCCTACATCGAGGGTGATCGGCAGCGTGTACGCTGGGCTGATCCCGCCGCAGGCGGTATACAGCGACAGCTTGCCGATCGGGATGCCCATGCCGCCGATGCCCTGGTCGCCGAGGCCGAGGATACGCTCACCGTCGGTGACCACGATCACCTTGACGTTGTCCTTGGTGGCGCTGCGCAGGATGTCATCCATGTGCTCGCGATCCGGGTAGCCGATGAACAACCCGCGATGGTTGCGATAGATATTGGAGAACTCTTCGCACGCCTCGCCCACGGTGGGGGTGTAGATGATCGGCAGCATCTCCTCGAGGTGCTCCTCGAGAAGACGAAAGAATAGCGTCTCGTTGTCGTCCTGTATGGCGCGCAGGTAGACATGCCGATCGAGATCGTTCTGGCACAGACGGTACTGACGATAAGCGCGCTCGGCCTGCTCTTCGATGGACTCGACGTTCTGCGGCAGCAGCCCGATCAGGTTGAAGGCAATGCGCTCGTTGAGGGTAAAGGCGCTACCCTTGTTGAGCAGCGGCATCTCGAGCAGCGATGGGCCGGCATAGGGCAGATACAGCGGGCGCTTGGCAGATTGAGTCATCTCTCGTCTCGTCATGTTGATAGAAAGCTTGGCGCTCTTGGTGGCGCCCTGGTCGCCGCATTCTACCACGCCCAATGCGCTAGCTTCTCATCCAACGCAGCGCGCCCCGGCAGTGCCGGGGCGCGTCTGGGTGTCGCCGCGAGGGCTCAGCAGCGTTTGGCCGCGGGCCGCCGCCCCGCCTCGCCCTCGAAGAACAGCGGCCGCAGGCGCACGCCAAGTATGTTGCCGGCAAAGCCCGCCACCAGCCATACCCAGCCATGCAGGCTACCCGAGGCAATGCCGCTGAAATAGGCGCCGATATTGCAGCCAAAGGCCAGCCGCGCGCCATAGCCGAGCATCAACCCACCGATGACGGCCGCCGCCAGCGATTTGAGCGGAATACGAAAATTGGGCGCAAAGCGGCCGGCCAGAGTGGCGGCGATCAGCGCACCGAGAATGATGCCGACGTTCATCACCGTGGTGATATCGCTCCATACACTGGCCTGGAGCGCCTCGGCGTTGGCCGATGACTGCCAATAGCCCCAGCCGGAGACATCGCCGCCGAGGAATTCGAAGCCCTTGGCGCCCCACAGCGCGAAGGCCGAGGTGATGCCCCAGGGCCGCCCGGCCAGCGCCAGGGTGGCGAAATTGAGCAGCGCCAGGGCCACCGCACCGGCAAGCAGCGGCCAGGGGCCGGTCAGCCAGCGGCGCTCGCGCATCTCGACCCGGGGCGCCTCCTCGAGCTGACCGTGGCGGCGCTTCTCCATCACCACGGTAAAGGCCGCAATCGCCGCGAACAGCGCCAGGCTGATGACGATACCGCCACCTGCTCCTGCGGTCTCCACCAGCGACACCGGCTGAAAGGCCGGCAGGCTCTGCCACCAGGTAAAGTGGGCGCTACCGATCACCGAGCCGACGATAAAGAACAGCAGGGTGATCAGCATCCGTGCATTACCGCCGCCGGCGGTAAACAGCGTGCCCGAGGCGCAACCGCCGCCGAGCTGCATGCCAAGCCCGAACAGGAAGGCACCCACCACCACCGATACGCCGATCGGCGCGACAAACCCGGAGACTGGGTTACCAAACAGCGTGCCGGCGCCGAGCGCCGGAAAGAACAGCAGCACGGCGATGGCCAGCATCACCATCTGGGCGCGCAGGCCGCGACCGCGGCGCTCGCTGATAAAGACTCGCCAGGCAGCGGTAAAGCCGAAGGCCGCGTGGTAGAGCACCATGCCCAGCAGCCCGCCAACCACCATCAGCAGGCCGGTGCGAGCTTCGAAGATGATCCCAATCGCCAGGGCACCGAGCAGCAGCAGCCCAGCCGCTACTGGGGTAACCGGCGACATACGCTGGGTAGCCAGTGCTTGCGTCATGCTTTCCTCCCGTAACAGACCAGACTGGAGCAGTATCACTCCGTCGACAGGCAATACCCTAGTATTTTACTCGGGATAAAGGAAATGCATAACGGCTATCACAAGCATTCCCCAAAAATATAAAACCTCCCCCCAGGCAGCCCTGTGGAGAGGTCATCTTCCGGCCCGGCGGCTTAGGCAAAGCGCCCCAGCCCCGCGGCCTGGCGCATACGATCCATGAAAGGGGCCGCCTCGGCGCGAGCCCGCTCGGCGCCTTTGCGTAACACCTGCTCGATATGGCCCGGATCTTCCATCAGCGCCTGGTAGCGCTCCCGCGGCTCGCGCAGGTGGTCGTTGAGGTGCTCGAAGACGCGGTTCTTGGCGTCGCCCCAGCCGATGCCGTTGGCGTACTCCTGACGCATGGCGGCACTCTCCTCCGCCGTGGCGAAGGCCGAGTAGATCTGGAACAGGGTGCAGCTATCCGGGTCCTTGGGCTCACCGGGCTCCAGCGAGTTGGTCTTGATCTTGCGCACCAGCTTCTGGAGCTTCTTCTCGGCGACGAACAGCGGGATGGTGTTGTTGTAGCTCTTGGACATCTTGCGCCCGTCCAGACCATTCAACGTCGGCACATTATCGTCGACCACCGCCTCGGGGAGGGCAAAGTAGTCGCCCTTGTAGAGGTGGTTGAAGCGTCCGGCGATATCCCGCGCCATCTCGATATGCTGGATCTGGTCGCGACCCACCGGCACTTTTTGGGCGTTGAACATCAGAATATCCGCGGCCATCAGCACCGGATAGCCAAACAGGCCCATGGTGATGCCCTTGTCCGGGTCCTGGTTGCCGGCGGCCTCGTTCTCGGCCACCGCCGCCTTGTAGGCGTGGGCGCGGTTCATCAGCCCCTTGGCGCAGACGCAGGAGAGCATCCAGGCCAGTTCGGTGATCTCGGGCACGTCCGATTGGCGGTAGAAGATGGCGTTGTCGGTATCCAGGCCCAGCGCCAGCCAGGTAGCGGCGATCTCGAGACGCGACGCCTGGACCCGCTGGGGATCCTGGCACTTGATCAGCGCATGGAGGTCGGCGAGAAAGTAGTAGGACTGTACGCTGGGGTCCTGACTGGCGGCGATCGCCGGCTTGATAGCGCCGACGTAGTTGCCCAGATGGGGGGTGCCGCTGGTGGTGATACCGGTCAGTACGCGGGTCTTCTGCTCGGAAGCTGCACTCATGGAAAGCGGACTCTCGTGGTCGGAAATGCCGCTATGGTAACGCGAGGCCCCGGCCAAGGCGACCGGGGCATGAGAGCCTTGCTTGGACGTGCGGCGATGGTCACCGCCCTGTGTGGTTAAGGCAACGGCAACAGGCCTGAGTGGTTAAGGCACCGGCGACAGGCCTACGAGGGGGCGCTGTAAACCCGTCCCTGGGCGCTACCTTGCGCCATCCATGGCGCAAACCCCCTCTACGACCTGTCCCCGGCGCCGCTCACAATTGGCACCGAAGCCTCTTTACTACGCAGGTCTTTCACACAAGCAAACTGGCAGGGTCTACATACTCCAGCCCAAAAGCCTCGGCCACCGCGCGATAGGTAACCTGGCCGGCATGCACGTTGAGCCCCGGCAGGAAGTGGTGGTCGTCGGCCAACGCCTGCTGCCAGCCCTTGTCGGCCAGCGCCAGCACGAACGGCATGGTGGCGTTGGTCAGCGCCTGGGTGGAGGTGCGGGCGACCGCGCCGGGCATATTGGCCACGCAGTAATGCACGATGCCGTCGACGAGGTAGGTCGGATCAGCGTGGGTAGTGGCGCGGCTGGTCTCGAAACAGCCGCCCTGATCGATGGCCACGTCGACCAGTACGCTGCCGGGCTTCATGTCAGCAAGCATCTGGCGGGTGATCAGCTTGGGCGCCGCCGCACCGGCGATCAGCACCGCGCCGACGATCAGGTCGGACTCGCGCACCGCCCTGTCCAGGGCATCGGCAGTGGAGTAGACGGTGCGAATGCGGCCCTGATAGCGGTCGTCGAGCACCTCGAGGCGCGCCAGTGACTTGTCGAGGATGGTCACCTCGGCGCCCAGGCCCAGCGCCATGCGCGCGGCGTTCTCGCCGACCACGCCGCCGCCGATTACCGTGACCTTGGCCGGCGCCACCCCCGGCACCCCGGGCAGCAGAATCCCGGCGCCGCCCTGGGCTTTCTCCAGACTATGGGCACCTGCCTGGATCGCCATGCGTCCGGCCACCGCACTCATCGGCGCCAGCAGCGGCAGACCGCCGTCGGCGCCGGTGATGGTTTCATAGGCGATGCAGGTCGCGCCGCTATCGATCAGGCCGCGGGTCAGCGACTCCTCGGCGGCGAGATGCAGATAGGTGAACAGGGTCTGCTCAGGCGTGAGCCGGGCGACCTCGTCGGGCTGCGGCTCCTTGACCTTGAGGATCAGTTCGGCAGCCTGCCACAGCGTGGCCACGTCGGCCTCGATGCTGGCCCCGGCGGCCTGGTAGTCAGCGTCGCTGAAGCCGGCGCCCTCACCGGCGCCGGCCTGCACCACTACCGTGTGGCCGCGACCGCATAGTTCACGGGCACCCGTGGGCGTCAGCGCGACCCGATATTCGTGGTTCTTGATCTCCTTGGGAACGGCGACCTGCATAATGACCTCCTGTGCGATGAGCGGGATACGATTCGACGCTACCCTCATTACAGCACAGACGCACAATCACGATAAAATCACGCTAAAAATCAGCAAAGAAGCCAAAATCGCGCCGCAATCACAAGAAAATATCCGGCCAGAAAGCCCTCTTACGATGGATCATTCTCTTCGATCAGCACGCTGCCATAGCGAGCGACGTACTCCGCCGGCATACGCCGCGGCCGACCGCTGGAAAGCTCGATACAGGCGAAGCGGGTGCGCGCCCGCAACAGGGTGCGGCCATCGTCGGGTCGCAGCAGCTGAAAGCGCCGCGCCAGCATCAGGCGGCCGTCGCAGGCAACGATCCAGGTCGCCAGTTCGAGGTGCTCCCCGACGAACGCCGGGGCCAGGTAGTCGAGCTCATGGCGATGCACCGCCATGCCTCGGTCGAGCTCACGATAGCGTGCCAGGTCCAGGCCTAGCTCGGCAGAGTGCTGCCAACTGACCGCTTCGATCCAGCGCAGGTACTCGGTGTTGTTGACATGGCCGTAGTCGTCGATCGCCGATGCCTTGACCTCGATGGGCAAGATATACGGGCTGGGCAGGTCCCACTGCATGCTCGATAGGGCTCCTATGGCTTGGCGCTACCGCACTGCCAGCAGGCATCAAACGCCCCCTCCAGGCGCTCGCCGCAACCCGGGCAGATCCAATCCTCTGCGGGCTGCACGGCTCCCTCGAGGCTCTGCTGAATCAGGCACCTGGCGCGCTCGGCGTTGTGCGGCGCCACCCACACTTCGGGCTCACACTCCCCCAGCGGCAGCTCGCCGGCCCCGCCGCCCAGGGTCATGTTGCGAAGTTCGGCGGGGATCTCGGCGGCACTCAGCACATTGTGCAGGTGACTGACCAGCAACCCATTGGAGTGGGCGAAGACGCGAATGTACCGAAAATCATTCATATGCACAGAGAAATTAGCGAGCGATGGCCAGGGCTAGGCCCGTTCCCGACGGGCCAACGCACTTCCCACATCCATGTGGGTCGCAAGGCAAAAATCGGCGCAAATGCGGAGTTTACGAGGTTGTAAATGAGCAATTTAAGCCGATTTTTAACGCCGTATGGCCGAGCGCAGCAATTTTTCCTCAATCCCGGAAGACGCGGACGCCGAGCGCTTTTAGATATGCGGTCTCGGGAATCGCCGGATGCACCGGATGATCCGGCCCCTGGTGGCCCTGGTAGATGACCTGGCCGTGACGATCCTGATGACGCACCGCGCCGCGCACGCACTCGACCAGCCGCTCCGGGGCCAGGTGCATGGAGCACGACGCCGAGAGCAGCAGGCCATCGCGTCCCAGCAGGCGCATCGCCTCGCGATTGAGGCGCGAATAGGCGCGTTCGCCGTTGGGGATGTCCTTGCGCTTCTTGATAAAGGCCGGCGGATCGAGAATCACCACGTCGAACTGCTCACCCTCGGCCTTGAGCGCGGCCAGCACTTCGAAGGCGTCGCCCTCGCCGATCGCCACCTGCTCGGCCACGCCGTTGAGTGCGGCATTCTCGGCGACGCGCTCCAGCGCCTCGCCGGAGGAATCGATACACAGCACCTCACTGGCACCGCTGGCCGCGGCCTGAACCCCCCAGCCGCCCACGTAGCTGAACACATCAAGCACGCGCTTGCCGGCCACCAGACCATTGAGCCAGGCGCGGTTGGCGCGGTGGTCGTAGAACCAGCCGGTTTTCTGACCGTTCAACACCGGCGCCACGAAGCGTACGCCGTTCTCCTCGAGCAGCACCTGCTCGGGCAGCTCGCCATGAACCACCTCGACGTGGCGCTCGAGCTGCTCCTGGCGACGCCCGGAGGAGTCGTTCTTGAACACGATCGCCCGCGGTGACAGCACCTTGTCGAGGGCGGCAATCACCTCTTCGCCGAGTCGCTCCATGCCCAGGGTGTTGAGCTGTACCACCAGCACGTCGTCGAAGCGGTCGACGATCAGGCCGGGCAGCAGATCGCCCTCGCCGTGCACCAGGCGGTAGAAGGGTTTGGCGTACAGCCGCTGACGCAGGCCAAGCGCTTGCTTGAAGCGATGCACCAGCAGCGAGCGGTCGAGGCGCACGTCGGGGTCGCGCGATACCACCCGGGCGCAGATCAGCGAATGCGGGTTGACGTAGGCCACCCCCATCGCCCTGCCGTTGGCGGCCTCGATCACCGCCTGGGCGCCAGGTTCGAAGCCCTTGAGCGGCGTCGCCTCGATGTCGACCTCGTTGGAGTAGAGCCACAGATGCCCCGCCTTGAGGCGGCGGTCGGCATTCTTCTTCAAGCGCAGGCGTTCAGTCACGAATATCTCCAACGATAGGTATCAAGCTAATAGGGGGCATTCTAGCATTCACGCGGGACTTTTCGGTTACCGGCGGAGGCTATGACGGCGATCGAATGTCGCCATCAGGTCTGACAGCGGCCGCAGAAAACGCTGGCACGCTGACCGAGGGTAATCAGCCTGAGCTCGGCGCCGCAGCGCCGACAGGGCTGCCCGTCGCGCCCATAGACGTTGAGACGCTGGGCAAAGTAGCCCGGCTCGCCGGTGCCGCTGACGAAGTCACGCAGGGTGGTCCCCCCCTGGGTGATGGCCGCCGCCAACACCTCGCGCACCGCGTCGGCGAGGCGCTGGTAGCGCTCGCGGGAGATGCGCCCAGCGGCGCGACGTGGATCGATGCCCGCCAGGAACAGTGCTTCACTGGCGTAGATATTGCCTGCACCCACCACCACCGCGTTATCCATCAGGAACGGCTTGACGCTGATGCGCCGGCCACGGGACATGGCATATAGCCGCTCGCCGTTGAAGTCTGGCGACAAGGGCTCAGGGCCAAGACGCGCCAGCCGCGGGTCGCTCAGTACGTTGCCGGCCAGCCAGTCGACGAAGCCGAAGCGGCGCGGATCGTGATAGCGCAGGATGGCGCCCCCCTCGAGCACCAGATCCACATGATCGTGCTTGCGCGGCAGGTCGCCGAGACGTGCCACCCGCAGGCTACCGGACATGCCGAGATGCCACAGCAGGGTGCGCTCGGCCGCCGACTCGCCCCCCGAAAGCGGCACCAGCAGGTACTTGGCACGCCGACCCAGGGCGCCGATACGCGCACCGATCAGGGCGTTTTCCAGCCCCTCCGGCACCGGCGTACGCAGGCGCCGCTCGCGCACGATCACCTCGCGGATCTCACGCCCCTCAACGTGGGGCGCAAGGCCGCGGCGAGTGGTCTCGACCTCGGGTAGCTCGGGCATGGCGGCGTCTCGTCTCGGCAATCGTCGGCGGGGCTGAGGCGCAACCAGAGACGCGAAAACCCGGCACCGGGCCGGGTTCAGCGTCAGGCTTGCGCCTGTGGAGGCCAGCAGATCGATTACTTGATCTTGGCTTCCTTGTACATCACGTGCTTGCGAACCACCGGGTCAAACTTTTTCATTTCAAGCTTGTCCGGAGTGTTCCGCTTGTTCTTGTCAGTGGTGTAGAAGTGGCCGGTACCGGCGCTGGACACCATTCTGATCTTGTCGCGCATGACTCGTTCTCCCTGGAATTCGCTTAAACGCGGTCGCCGCGCTTACGGATATCGGCGATCACCGCCTCGATACCCTTCTTGTCGATGATACGCATACCCTTGGAGGAGATGCGCAGCTTGACGAAGCGCTTCTCTGACTCCAACCAGAAACGGTGGGAATGCAGGTTAGGCAAGAAACGGCGACGCGTCTTGCGCTGGGAGTGCGATACGTTATTACCAGTCACCGGGCGCTTGCCGGTAACCTGACATACTTTGGACATGGGAGCCTCCAACCGCTTGGCCAGGTGTTCAAGACCTGAGTGTTCAAAACCTGTCGGGCAAACCGGGCCGGTAGAGCGGCTGATAACCGCTGCCTGCCCCCTTATTTAACCCAAGGGAATTCTAAAGGGTGCACTTTATACCAGACGCTACGATAAACGGCAAGCAGCGTGCCAAATATTGCCGGACTATCCGCGGCACCCACTAAGCAAGGAACGCCGGGGACAGGCCGAAGAGGAGGTTTGCGCCATGGATGGCGCAAGGTAGCGCCCAGGGACGGGTTTACAGCGCCTCCTCGTAGGCCTGTCGCCGGATCAGTTCCGAGCGATGCTGTTTACTGCGAAAACATTGCCACCCTGCACCGCCGACCGCACCTCTACAGCCACCCGCGTTCGGCGAAGGATATTACCTCACCGTCACCGACAACGAAATGGTCCAGCACGCGAATCTCGAACAGACCCAGCGCCGTGGTCAGCCGCTCGGTGATGCGCCGGTCGGCATCAGAGGGCTCGGCGACCCCGGAGGGGTGGTTGTGGGCGAAGATGATCGCCCCGGCGCCCAGCTCCAGCGCCCGCCGCGCCACCTCGCGCGGGTAGACCGAAGCGCTGTCGAGGGTGCCGCGAAACAGCGACTCGAAGCGGATCACCCGATGCTGGGTGTCCAGGAACAGCGCCGCGAACTCCTCGTGACCCAGATGGCGCAGGTGGGCCGAGAGAAAGGCCCTGACCAGGCTCGGCGAGGTCAGCGCCCCGCCGCGCTCCAGCTGGCTGGCCAGATGGCGCCGCGACAGCTCGAGCACCGCCTGTAGCTGCACGTACTTGGCCTCGCCCAGTCCGTGCTCGGCGCAGAAGCGCTCGCGCTCGGCCTCCAGCAGCGGACGCAGCCCGCCGAACGCCCCCAGCAGGTCGCGAGCCAGGTCCACCGCCGAGCGCCCCTTGACCCCCACGCGCAGGAAGATCGCCAGCAGCTCGGCATCCGAGAGCGCTTCCGAGCCCAGTGCCAGCAGTTTCTCCCGCGGCCGCTCACCCTCCGGCCAGTCTCGAATCGACATCGATGCCTCCCTGCTCTGCCAAGCTGAATGATCCGCCACCTGCGACGACCTGTCGGCAAGAAGCGACACATGAATATAAGCGTTTTGCCATTAAGTGTAGCGCGCCGCACGCCGAGCGCCCGGCTACGCAAAAAGCGGCGCCAATGGTAAGGTAAGGGGCTCCCCACAGCTGCTTGGAAGCTGCCATGTCATCGCTACTCGGCCAGCGCATCCTGCTCGGCATCAGTGCCGGTATCGCCGCCTACAAGAGTGCCCACCTCGCCAGGCTACTCAAGAAGTCTGGCGCCGAGGTGCGAGTCGTGATGACCGACGGCGCCCAGGCCTTTATCACCCCGCTGACGCTGCAGGCGCTGACCGGCGAGGCGGTACGCACCTCGCTGCTCGACCCCGACGCCGAGGCTGGCATGGGCCACATCGAGCTGGCGCGCTGGGCCGACACCCTGCTGATCGCGCCGGCCACCGCCGACCTGATGGCGCGTCTCGCCCACGGCCATGCCGACGACCTGCTGACCACCTTGAACCTGGCCAGCGAAGCGCGCCGCGTGATGGCCCCAGCCATGAACCAGGCGATGTGGCGCCACCCGGCGACGCAGCGCAACGCCGAACAGCTTGCCGCCGACGGCTGGCAGCTGCTCGGCCCCGATGCCGGCGACCAGGCGTGTGGCGATGTCGGCCCGGGGCGCATGCTCGAACCCGAAGAAATCGTGGCTGCGCTCACGTCGGCCCCGGGCGAGAGGGGCCCCGCCACCGGGCTGACCATCACCCTGACCGCCGGGCCGACTCGCGAACCGCTCGACCCGGTGCGCTACCTGACCAATCAGAGCTCCGGCAAGATGGGCTACGCGCTGGCCGCCAGCGCCGCGCGCCTGGGCGCTCGGGTGCGCTTGATCAGCGGCCCGGTGAGCCTGGCCACGCCGCCGGGCGTGGAGCGTATCGACGTCGAGACCGCCGAGCAGATGCACGCTGCCGCACTGCGCCTGGCGGTCGACAGCGACGCCTTTATCGGCTGTGCCGCGGTGGCCGACTACCGCGCCGCCGCGCCCGCGGCGCACAAGCTCAAGAAGCGCGACGACGCCGACGGCCTGACCCTCGAGCTGGTCAAGAACCCCGACATTATCGCCGCGGTGGCGGCCCTGCCCGCCACCGAGCGCCCGCTGGTCGTCGGCTTCGCCGCCGAGACCCAGGAACTCGAGCGCTACGCCGTCGACAAGCTGACCCGCAAGGGCCTCGACATGATCGTTGCCAACGACGTGTCGCTGGCCGGCCAGGGCTTCGGCGCCGACCACAACGCTGCTCTGCTGCTGTGGCGACGAGCCGATTCGACGACACCCGGGTGTCACCAAACCGCGACGCTCACCAAGGCCGAACTGGCCGACACCATCCTCCGCCACCTGCTCGAGCGGCTGATCGCTCGACAGGCCAGCGAATAGCACCTTCAGGACACATCATGACCGCACCCGCAGACCGTCCCCGCCTCGCCGTCAAGATCCTCGACCAGCGAGTCCGTGAGTTTCCGCTGCCCCACTACGCCACCCAGGGCTCCGCCGGCATGGACCTGCGCGCCCTGCTCGACGCCCCGCTGACGCTGGCCCCCGGCCAGTGCGAGCTGGTGCGCACCGGGCTCGCCGTGCATATTGCCGACCCAAGTCTGGCCGGGATGATCCTGCCCCGCTCCGGTCTGGGGCATAAGCATGGCATCGTGCTTGGCAACCTGGTCGGCTTGATCGACTCCGACTACCAAGGCGAGCTGATGATCTCGGTGTGGAACCGCGGCACGGCAGCCTTCACGCTGGAGCCCTTCGAGCGCCTGGCACAGTACGTGCTTGTACCTGTGGTGCAGGCCGAGCTCGAGGTCGTCGACGACTTCGACACCAGCCTGCGTGGCGATGGCGGCTTCGGCAGCTCCGGTCGCCACTGACCCCCGGATAACGCAAAAAGGAATTGCCCATGACCCCTGAACAGAACATCGCCGTCCCGGCCTCGATCTTCCGCGCCTACGACATCCGCGGCATCGTCGACGAGACCTTGACCGAAACGAGTGTCGAACTGATTGGCCGCGCCATCGGCAGTGAAGCCGCCGCCCGCGGCGAATCGACGGTGGTCGTCGCCCGTGACGGCCGGCTCTCCGGGCCGCGCCTGACGGCGGCCCTGACTCGCGGCCTGACCGCCGCCGGGCGCGACGTGATCGATATCGGCATGGTGCCGACCCCGGTGCTCTACTACGCCACCCATGTGATCGAGGGCACCCAGTCCGGGGTGATGGTCACCGGCAGCCACAATCCCCCCGACTACAACGGTTTCAAGATCGTGCTCGGCGGCGAGACGCTGTCCGGCGACGCCATCACCGCCCTCTACCAGCGCATCGTCGACAACGACCTGAGCGACGGCCAGGGCAGTGTAAGCGAGCAGGACGTGCGTGACGCCTACCTGGCGCGGATTCTCGGCGACGTCAGCCTCGCGCGCCCGCTCAAGGCGGTGGTCGACTGCGGCAACGGCGTGGCCGGCGAACTGGGTCCCAAGCTGATCGAAGCGCTTGGCGCCGAGATGATCCCGCTATTCGCCGAGATCGACGGCACCTTCCCCAACCACCACCCGGATCCCGGCAAGCCCGAGAACCTGGTCGACCTGATTCGCACCGTCAAGGAGACCGGCGCCGACATCGGCCTGGCCTTCGACGGCGACGGCGACCGCCTCGGCGTGATCACTCCCGCCGGCGAGCTGATCTACCCCGACCGACTGATGATGGCCTTCGCCGAGGACATGCTCTCCCGCAACCCGGGAGGCAAGGTGATCTTCGACGTCAAGTGCACCGGCAACCTGGCCCAGGTGGTCGAGGCCGCCGGTGGCACCCCGGAGATGTGGCGCACCGGCCACTCGCTGATCAAGGCGCGCATGAAGGAGACCGGCGCCCTGCTGGCCGGCGAAATGAGCGGCCATATCTTCTTCAAGGAGCGCTGGTACGGCTTCGACGACGGCCTCTACGGCGCCGCACGACTGCTCGAGATCCTCTCCAAGCAGGGCGACGATGCCGACACCTACTTCGCCCGCTTCCCCCAGGACCTCGGCACGCCGGAGCTCAATATCACGGTGACCGACGAGACCAAGTTCGACATCGTCGAGCGCCTGGCCCGCGAGGGTGACTTCGGCAACGACGGCATCAAGACCACCCTCGACGGCATCCGCGTCGACTACCCCGACGGCTGGGGCCTGTGCCGCGCCTCCAACACCACACCGGTGCTGGTGCTGCGCTTCGAAGGCAAGAGCGAGGCGGCCCTGGCACGCATTCAGGCGCAGTTCGGCGCAGCCCTGACCCGGGTTGCACCGGACGTCGAACTGCCCTACTGACCCGTACACAGAGGACCTTTGATGACCGACCAACAGACCCGCGACCCGCAGCTGACCGTCGAGGTACTATCCGAAGCGCTGCCCTATATCCAGCGCTTCTCAGGCAAGACCGTAGTGGTCAAGTACGGCGGCAACGCCATGACAGAAGACACCCTGATCGACTCCTTCGCCCGCGACATCGTGCTGCTCAAGGAGGTCGGCATCAATCCGGTGGTGGTCCACGGCGGCGGGCCGCAGATCGGCGACCTGCTGGCCAAGCTCAAGATCGAGTCGCGCTTCGTCAACGGCATGCGGGTCACCGACGCCGAGACCATGGACGTGGTGGAGATGGTGCTCGGCGGGCTGGTCAACAAGGGCATCGTCAATCTGATCAACCAGGCCGGCGGCAAGGCCATCGGCCTGACCGGCAAGGACGGTTCGCAGATCCGCGCGCGCCAGCTCAAGGTGCATCATCAGACCCCAGAGATGACCGTTCCTGAGATCATCGACATCGGCCATGTCGGCGAGGTGGAACATGTCTCCACCGACCTGATCGAGATGCTCGCCGAGCGCGATTT
This sequence comes from Halomonas sp. ML-15, assembly GCF_014779595.1. Lineage (GTDB taxonomy): Bacteria > Pseudomonadota > Gammaproteobacteria > Pseudomonadales > Halomonadaceae > Franzmannia. Next base: position 2,191,875 of record NZ_JACXZT010000019.1, on the reverse strand, counting down.
CATTCCGGTGATCGCGCCGATCGGCGTCGACCACGCGGGGCACAGCTACAACATCAACGCCGACCTGGTCGCCGGCAAGGTGGCCGAGGCACTATGCGCAGAGAAGCTGATGCTGCTGACCAACGTCGCCGGCCTGATGAACGCCGAGGGGGACGTGGTCACCGGCCTGTCGACCCAGCAGGTCGATGCGCTGATCGCCGACGGCACCATCCATGGCGGCATGCTGCCGAAGATCCGCTGCGCCCTCGAGGCAGTCAAGGGCGGCGTGGCCAGCGCACATATCATCGACGGCCGCGTGCCCCACGCCACGCTATTGGAAATCTTCACCAACGCCGGGGTCGGCACCCAGATCACCAAGACCGCGTCAGCCAGCGAGTAAGCCACCGGCACTCGACTCACGACGGGTTTGCCCCGCCGCGAGGGCAACAGTAGGATGAGCGGACAACGGGATCATTAGAAGAACATCATGACGCAGGAAAATTCGAAAACGAACCGCCGGGAGCAGATCCTCCAGGCGCTGGCGCTGATGCTCGAAGAGGACAGCGGCAAACGCATCACCATCGCCGCCCTGGCGCGCCAGGTGGGCGTCTCCGAGGCGGCACTCTACCGCCACTTCCCGAGCAAGGCGCGGATGTTCGAAGGGCTGATCGAGTTTATCGAAGAGACCCTGTTCGAGCGTATCCGGCGCATTCTCGATGAGACGCCCGAAGCACTGCCGCGCTGCCAGCAGATCCTCACTCTGCTGCTGGGCTTCGCCGAGAAGAACCCCGGCCTCACCCGGCTGCTGGGTGGCGATGCGCTGACCGGCGAGACCGCGCGGCTGCGGCTGCGCATCCATCAGCTCTTCGAGCGTCTCGAGACCCAGCTCAAGCAGGTGCTGCGCGAGGCCGAGCTGCGCGAGCGGCGGCGCACCAGTATGCCCGCGTCGGCGGCTGCCAATCTGCTGATGGCCCACGCCGAGGGGCGCATCTCGCAGTACGTGCGCAGCGACTTCCGACGCCGACCCACCGAGTACTGGGAAGACCAGTGGCAGCTGCTCTCGGCCCAGCTACTGCTGGACGTGCCCAGTCTGGCACGCGCCTGAGCGGCCCCAACGACAACGCCCGGACCATTGGCCCGGGCGTTGCACATCAGGAATGGTAGCTGATCACGCTACCAGCGCATCTCCGATCTGCAGCTTGATTTTCTTCATGGCGTTCTTCTCGAGCTGACGGATGCGCTCGGCGGAGACGCCATAGACATCGGCCAGCTCATGCAGCGTCGCCTTGGGCTCGTTAAGCCAGCGGCGCTCGAGTATATCGCGTGAGCGCTCGTCGAGCTCTTCCAACGCCAGCTGCAGACGGCGGGTCGAGTCCTCTTCCCAGTCGCTGTCTTCGAGCTGGGTGGCCGGGTCGAAGCGAGCATCGTCGAGGAAGTGCACCGGCGCCTGATAGCTCTGTTCGTCGTCGTCACCGGGGGAGGCGTCGAAGCCGGCATCATAGGCGGTTAGCCGCCCTTCCATCTCACGCACCACCTCGGGCTTGACGTCGAGGTCCTTGGCGATGGCATCCACTTCATCGTTGTTGAGCCAGGCCAGGCGCTTCTTGGCACTGCGCAAGTTGAAGAACAGCTTACGCTGCGCCTTGGTGGTGGCGATCTTGACGATGCGCCAGTTACGTAGCACGAACTCGTGTATCTCGGCCTTGATCCAGTGCACGGCGAAGGAGACCAGGCGCACGCCCTGATTGGGATCGAAGCGCTTGACCGCCTTCATCAGACCGACGTTGCCCTCCTGGATCAGATCGGCCTGAGGCAGGCCATAGCCGGAGTAGCTGCGTGCGATGTGCACCACGAAGCGCAGATGCGACATGACCAGGCGGCGTGCAGCCTCCAGATCGCTATGTTCATGCAGACGAAACGCCAGTTCGCGCTCCTCCTCCGCGGACAGTACTGGAATACGGTTAACCGCCTGAATATAACCATTCAGGTCGTGGCCGGGAGATAGATGACCAACAGGCTGAAGACGGGTACTCATGTGACGAGGGTCTCCAAAATTGCCTAATTCGATGAATGCCGGTACGTAACGATGGATAACCGTACGACCCTGTTTAGCTGCCTAACTATCTTGTCACATCTGCGACACCGCCTAGCCGGCAAAGTTCCGCCTGCCCGCGCCACTCGAATGGCGTCAGCGATGCCGCTCTGCCTACTCTGGGCGCATTTCGGCGAGGTGTCTGCTCACCGCAATCCACGCCCCCAGCAGGCCAAGTAGTGTACTAGAAAACAGCAGAATTGCCGAGCCCATGGCGTCCAGTCGCGGCAAGCTGAAGTGTGCGCCGTAGCTCTCGGCCAGCGCCGTCACCGGGGCCGCCAGCCACTGCCCGCCCAGGCTCAGCAGCGCCCAGGCCAGCAGACCGCCGCCCAGGCCATACCAGGCGCCGCTGTAGAGAAACGGGCGGCGCACGAAGGCATGAGTCGCACCGATCAGCGTCACCACCTGAATCTCCTGGCGACGGCTCTCTACCGCCAGGCGAATGGTGTTGCCAACGATCAACAGTACCCCAAGCCCGAACAACACCGCCAGCGCCAGCGCCACCCGGCGCCCCAGCTCGGCGAGCTGCGCCAGCCGTTCGATCCAGGCCAGATCGAGGCGCACCTCATCGACACCGCTGACCGTCTCGAGCTGGTCGGCCAGCGCACGCACCGCGTCAGGTCGCGTCTCGCGGGGCGAGACCACCACGCTGGCCGGTAACGGATTATCCTCGAGGCGCCCCAGAGCATCGGCCAGCCCCAGCGAATCCTGAAACTCGGCCATCCCCTCCGCGGCGGTGATCAACCGCGTGGCGTCCACCTCCGGGTGGGCCCCTAGCGCTTCGTTGATACGCATCGCCTGTGCCTCGTCGACACCGGCCTCGAGATAGGCGGTCAGGGTCGCGCTCTCATCGAGCTCGGCATCGAGCAGCCGGGCGCTGTCGAGCACCAGCCATAGCGCCGCCGGCAATACCAACGCAATGGCGATGGCGAGCATGGTCAGCAGGCTGCCCAGAGGGTGGCGCAGCAGCCGACGTGCGCTGTCGAGGCACATGGCGCGATGGTGGCGCAGCCAGCTACGCAGCCGGCTGCTGGTGCGCGTCTGATGGCTCCGCGCCCCACGCCGCGGAGCTGGCTGAGCACCACCGCTCATGCGGCCTCCTGGTCGGCCACCAGGCGACCCTCGCGCAGCTGCAGCACGCGGTGGCGCAGGCGCGCGATCAGTGCCAGGTCGTGGCTGGCGATCATCACCGTGGTACCGATACGATTGAAATCCTCGAACAGGGTCATGATGTCGGCGGAGAGCTGGGGGTCGAGGTTACCGGTAGGCTCGTCGGCAAGCAGCAGCGACGGCTTGTTGACCACCGCCCGGGCGATGCCGACGCGCTGTTGTTCACCGCCGGACAGCTCGATGGGTAGCGCCTTTTCACGGTGCAGCAGGCCGACCTTGTCGAGGGCGGCACGCACCCGCCGTGCCGCCTCGCGGGGCTCGACGCCCTGGATCTCCAACGGCAGCGCCACGTTGTGGTAGATCGAGCGGTCAAATAGTAGCTGGTGGTCCTGGAAGACCACGCCGATCTGGCGCCGGTAGAAGGGCACCTGGGAGTGGTGCAGGCGGTTGATGTCGTGACCGGCGACCAGCACCCGCCCGCGGGAGGGCCGTTCGAGGCGCATGATCAGCCGCAGCAGCGAACTCTTGCCGGCACCGGAGTGGCCGGTGAGAAACAGCATCTCGCCGCGCTCGACCTGGAAGTCGATATTGGCCAGCGCCTCGAAGCGCCCGCCGTAGCGCTTGCCGACGTGTTCGAAGGCGATCACGGTTCAGCGTTGCTCGTCGCGGGCGAACAGCGCATCGACGAAGTCTCGGGCTTCGAAGGGGCGCAGGTCGTCAAGGGTTTCACCGACGCCGATATAGCGGATCGGTGTGCCGAGTTGCTTGGCCAGGGCGAAGATGATGCCACCCTTGGCGGTACCGTCTAGCTTGGTCAGGGTGATGCCGGTTACCGGCACTGCCTCGTTGAAGGTAGTCGCCTGAGAGATGGCGTTCTGGCCGGTGCCGGCATCGAGCACCAGCATCACCTCGTGGGGTGCCGTGGCGTCGAGCTTGCCCATCACCCGCTGGACCTTCTTCAGCTCCTCCATCAGGTGCCCCTTGTTATGCAGACGCCCGGCGGTGTCGGCGATCAGCACGTCGATCTTGCGGGCCTTGGCGGCGGCCACCGCGTCATAGATCACCGAGGCGCTGTCGGCACCGGTGTGCTGGGCAATCACCGGCACGCGGTTGCGCTCGCCCCACACCTTGAGCTGCTCCACCGCCGCGGCACGGAAGGTGTCACCGGCGGCCAGCATCACGCTGCGCCCTTCGGCCTGAAAACGTTTGGTCAGCTTGCCGATGGTAGTGGTCTTGCCGACGCCGTTGACGCCGACCATCAGGATCACGAAGGGGCCTTCGCCCTTGGGCGGCATAGCCAGCGGCACGGCCACCGGATCGAGCATGGCGCTGAGCTCATCCTGGAGGGCACGGTAGAGCGCCTGGGGGTCGGCCAGCTCCTTGCGCGAAACCCGCGCCGAGAGACTGTCGATGATCTCGCTGGTGGCCTCGATGCCAACGTCGGCCATCAGCAGCTGGGTCTCGAGCTCCTCCATCAGGTCGTCGTCGATCTGCTTCTTGCCCAGAAACAGGTCGGCGATGCCGTCGGTGAGGTTGGCGCGGGTCTTGCCCAGCCCCTGCTTGATACGCGCCAGCCAGCCACGCTTTTCCGGCGCAGTATCGCTCTCGGCCAACGCTGGCGGCTCGGGCTCGGGCTCGGGCTCGGGCTCGGGCTCGGGCTCGGGCTCGGGCTCGGGCTCGGCAGCAGTATCGCCCAGCGCCTCGCGCGCCGCCGCCTGCTCATGCTCAGTGGGAGTTATCTCGATGGCGGCCTCGACGGGTGTCGGCTGATCAGCCTCCCTCTCGTCTTCGCCCTGCAGGATCTCATCGTGCTGCGATTCGTCGAGCGCCTGCTCATCCTTGGGCGACTGCTGGGACTCGTCCTGCTGCTTCTTGCGCTTGAAAAATCCGAACATGGGCGTGATCTGACCTCGGCACCTGGAGAATCGCGAAACAATCGGCTCATCCTACCACCGCCGGCGGTGACTGTGGATAAGCCGGGCGGTACAATTCCGCCACCATGACTCGACGCCGCTCCCCCTCTCACCGCCGCCCCAGCGCCCGCACCAACAAGGCATCCGGCCGCCTGCGCATCATCGGCGGCGAATTTCGCCGTCGGCTGTTGCCGGTACTCGACCGCCCTGGCCTGCGCCCCACACCGGACAGGGTGCGCGAGACGCTGTTCAACTGGCTGGCCGGCGCGCCACACGGGGCGCGGGTACTGGACCTCTACGCCGGTACCGGCGCGCTAGGCCTCGAGGCGCTATCGCGGGGTGGTTGCCAGGCTCACTTCGTGGAAGGCGACGCCGCCGTGGCCAATGCCCTGCGCGACAACCTCGCCACCCTCGGCGCCAACGGTCAGGTCACCGCCGGCGACGTCCTGGCCCTGCTCAACGCTCCCGCCGATGCGGCGGCACCCTATGCGCTGGTGTTTCTCGACCCGCCGTTTCGCCAGGGCCTTGCCGAGCCGAGCTGTGCGGCGCTGGAGGGCGGCGGCTGGCTCGCCGAGCGGGCCTGGATCTACCTGGAAACCGAAGCCGAGCTGACGCCCCAGGTGCCCGCCAGCTGGATACTGCACCGCGAGGTGCGCGCCGGAGACAGCCACGGCCGCCTCTATCATCGCCTGTCGTCGCCCGACGACGCTTGCTGAGCCGCGCCACGCATCGTACGCTTCGCCCAGGCCGACCCCGGCATCCCGTCCGGGCCCTAGACGCCGCAACCGAATCAGGAGACCAGGATGAGCATCGAACTCTTCAATCAGCTCGAGCAGAAAGTCGGCAACGCCGTCGAGGCCATCGAAATGCTCAAGATGGAGGCCGAAGAGCTGCGCGAGGAAAATGCCCGCCTGAAGCAGGAGCACGACGAGTGGCAGCAGCGCCTCAGCGGCCTGCTGGAGAAATTCAACGAACTCGACGGCAGCGGAAACGGCGGCGCCTGAGCCTCAGTCGCGGGAGTCGGCGAGCGGGAAGGACATCAGCAGCGCATCCTCCCGCGCGCCATTTCCATCGAGTGGAGGATAGTAGCCGCGCCGCACGCCGTCGTCGCGAAAGCCGGCGCCTCGATAAAGCGCCAGCGCCGCTTGATTGGAGGCGCGCACCTCGAGCAGCAGCCGCTCGCTGCCCCAGTTGCCAGCCTCGTCGATCAGCGCCGTCAACAGCCACCCAGCCAACCCCTGGCGTCGCGCCCAAGGCGCCACGGTGATGGTCTGCAGCTCGGCATCGAAGGGCTGACGGCTCAACACCGCAAAACCGCAAAGCCCTTCACTAGCCTGCTCGCCCTGCCCAACGCCCAAGACGCTGCCCTGCGGGTCGGTGAGTGCCCCCATCAGCTGCACCCGCGACGAGGGGTGGGCCTGGCCATGGGTCTCGATCCGCTCCACCGCCTCCAACCAGTCGGCATCCAAGGTCAGCAGCCAGGGCTCAAACATTGCCGGCCTCATCCTCGCTGAACCCGTCAGCGGCGCCTAACCAGGCCTCTCGCCACTCGCCAAGCCGCGGCAGCAGCGCGCGTTTGGCGGCGGCGTCGTGGCTCAGCTCACCAAGCGAAGGGCCCTGCCAGGCAGGTAGCTGCAGCAGCCCGCAGTGCCCCGACTCGATCGCCAACACCTGGGCCAGCGGCGGTGCCTCGCCGAACAGCAGCAGCCGCTCGGGGCGCCAACCGCCGCGCCGACGCCCCTCCAGGAAGGCGCGCAGGCCGTCGCGGGCCTCATCGAGGGGCGCCTCCACCGGCAGCTCCTCCATCATCGGCCATTGGAACGCCTGGAATACCGGCGGCTCGGCCAGATGGATCCCGGCAGCATGCAGCAGGTTAGCCAACAAACGCCGGGACACGGCATCCGGCGCGCTGGCGTGAGGCAGCACCACCAGCCAGCGGCCCTCCAGGGCAGCGATCTGCAGGCTGAAGCGCAGTGCCTGCTGGGGCGTTTGGGAGGCATTAGTGGTTGGCGGCGGGGTAGTGTCAGGCTCGCGTTCGGCGATCGGCTCCTCGTCGGTCACCCCCAGCATGGCACGCGCCTTGCCACGCCGCGGAGGCTTGGCGGGGGGCGGATCCGGATCTTGCGGCGCCGACGCAGGGGAGCGAGCCGGCACCTCGTCGAGCAGCGCATGCAGCCGCTGCGACGGCGCCGGCGTCTCTGGCACCTCGGGCGCCGGCCAGTCGCAGGCCGGCGTTTCCTGAGCGTTGGGCAGGCGGTAGCGTGCCACCCAGGCGGTAACGCCCATGGCACTCAGATACTGCAGACGCTGCGGCTCGCTGGTCACGCCCCGCTGCCACCGCGGCAGTCGGGCGAATCCGGCCGCTGGCCGCTGCGCGCCTGCCACTCATCCGGGGTGTAGGGGTGCAGCGCCAGGGCGTGCACTGGCCCGGCCAGCTCATCGGCCAGCAGCGCATAGAGCTGCTGGTGTCGCTTGACCGGCATCATGCCCTCGAAGCGCTCGGAGACCAGCGTGACCTTGAAGTGGGTTTCCGACTCGGGTGGCACATTGTGCCGGTGGCTCTCGTTCTCCACCGTCAGCCAGATGGGCGACAGCGTCTTGAGCTTGTCCTCGATCTGCGCCTGAATGCTCATGGTGGTTGCCTCGTGGTAATCGCGTCGTGAAGAAAGCGGGAATAGCGCCATTGTACTCTTTCAGTCCGGCCCCGGCGACGCACGTTGGGTAGGCGCCGCCTGTGCACCAGGCGCCAGCGGGACACGCCGCAGGCTGACCACCACGGCCAGCGCGCAGGCCCCGCAGCCCAGCCATAGCGAGGCCTGCACCGAGCCCGCCCCGAGCGCCAGAAACACCCCCACCAGCGCCACGCCCAGGGACTGACCGATGGTACGCGTGGTGCTCATCATCCCCGAGGCATTGTTGCTACGCGCCTTGGAGACGCTGCTCATCATTTCGCGGTTGTTGGGCGCCTGGAAGAAGCCGAAGCCGAGCCCACACAGCGCCGTGCGCCATAAAATATCGAGAATACCGGCGCCCTGGGGCAGCAGCGCCAGCGCCACCAGGCCGACCAGCAGCATGCCAAGCCCCAGCGTCGAGAGCAGACTGGGATTGAAACGGTCGGCCAGGCGCCCGGCCAGGGGCGCGGCAAACATGATGGTCAGTGGCCAGGGGGTAAACAGCCAGGCGGTCTGCAGCGGCGAGAATCCCATCTCCTGCTGATAGAGAAACGACAGGGCGATAAACGCCAGCCCCTGGCCGACGAAGGCCAGCCCCGAGACCACGATCGCCAGCGTGAAACGCGGCTCATCGAACAGGGAGAGCGGCAGCAGCGGGTGGCTCGCCCGGCGCTGACGGCGCAGAAACAGCCAGCCGGCCACCAGGCTTGCCAGCATCAGCCCCAGCACTTCCCACCACGGCGCCTGGTGACCGGCACCGTCCATGGCCAGAAAAAAGCTGGCCAGCATCGCCGCCGAGAGCAGCGCGCCGGCGATATCGAATCCGCCGCGGCGGCGAGGCTCGGCGGGCAGCGCCCTCACGGCCAGCGTCAGCGCCAACAGCCCTACCGGTACATTGAGGGCAAATAGCCATGGCCAATCGGCAAACGACAGGATCACCCCGCCCAGCGTCGGTCCCGAGGCGTAGCCGGCGGCCACCACCACCGCGCTGAGCCCCATCGCCGAGCCCAGCAAACGAGTGGGAAAGATCAGCCGGTAGATCGATGGCCCGATCGACAGCGTAGCCGCCGCCCCGAGGCCCTGCAGGGCACGAAATGCCAGCAGCATTTCCAGGCCATTGGACAGGGCAGCACCCAGCGAGGCCAGGGTGAACACCACTAGCCCGGCGATATACAGCCGGCGCCGGCTGACCAGCTCGCTGAGGGAAGCGAACAGCAGCAGAGTGGCGGCGCAGACGATCTGGAACAGGCTGACCACCCATACCGCCCGCGCCGCGGATATCTCGAGGTCGCGGGCAATCGACGGCAGGGCGATATTGATCATGGTGGTATCGATCACCGCCATCAGGGTGCCGACCATCACCACCAGCACGGCAATGCGGCGCTCGCGGCCGGGCAGGCCATCGTCATCGGGGCGGGTCTCGAACAGTCGGCTCATCGGATATCCTGGGGGCTACTGACGCGAAAAGACCGGCCGGGGCCGGTCTCGACTCCCCGCGGGGAGGTCCTGCTGGGTAAGCGGCAACGGCGGCCGCCGACCACTTAGTCCCGGTCGTTCTCGAGCAGCAGGGCGTCGTCGACCTCGGCGATCTCCAGCGGCGCCTCGTCGTCGAGATCGACGGCCAGATAGCTGTGCTCGACCTGCACGAAGCGCTGGAACAGCGCCCAGTCGAGGCGCTCGGGCCACTGCCGCTCGTCCTCTTCCCAGGCGCGCAGCTCGGTCTCGAGGATCTCCAGGTAGCGCTCGCGGACGAACGCCTCGAGGGCTTCCGGTGTATCCATCTCCGGAATCAGGTAGACGGTGTTTTCGCGGTCGATATCGTCAATCGTCAAATCATCGTCACCGACCGTGGGCTCAAGGGAGTTGATCCAATCCAGGAAGGCTTGGGTCGGTTTGACGCTCAGGGCGGAGCGATTGAGCAGTTTCATCACGATCTCCTCGACGGCGAAACGCCGACCATTATGGGCGCTCAAGGCTCCCCTTACCAACACTTCCGCCCCATCCACCCTCGAGGAGGAACGCCAGACGGACAAGGCAACGCTCACACGCTGTGAACCCCTCCCTGGGCGCTCCATTCTTCATCCCTGAAGAATGAGGTTCGCTTATCCCTTGCCCGCCTGGCTCCGATACGCTGCGGCCCCCTTCATCTGCCCCCGGCGCCTCTCGCTCGGCCGCCGCACTTAGCGGAAGGAGGTAAATAAAGGCTGGGCGCCGCCCCCGTCAGTCGGTTTCCGGGCGCATGGCCGGGAACAGCAGCACATCGCGAATCGAGGCGCTGTCGGTGAACAGCATCACCAGCCGGTCGATGCCGATGCCCTCGCCGGCGGTGGGCGGCAGGCCATATTCCAGGGCGCGCACATAGTCGGCATCGTAGTACATCGCCTCCACGTCACCGGCGTCCTTCTCGGCGGCCTGCTCGCGGAAGCGCTCGGCCTGATCCTCGGCGTCGTTGAGCTCCGAGAAGCCGTTGGCGATCTCGCGCCCGCCGACGAAGAACTCGAAGCGGTCGGTGACGAACGGGTTGGCGTCGTTGCGCCGCGCCAGCGGACTGACCTCGGCCGGGTACTCGATGATGAAGGTCGGCTGGTCGAGGCGATGCTCGGCCACTTCCTCGAAGATCTCGGTATGTAGCTTGCCCAGGCCCCAGCTCGGCTTGACCTGGATGCCCAGCCGCTCGGCGACTGCTGCGGCTGCCTCGCGGCTGTCGAGATCGGCGTCGCTGATGCCATCGCCATGCTCGAGGATCGCCTGGCGCATGGTCAGGCGGCGGAATGGCTGGCCGAATTCGTAGGTGGTGCCTTGATATACCACCGTAGTGGTGCCCAGCACCTCCTGGGCGGCATTGCGGATCATCTCCTCGGTGAGATCGAGCAGATCCAAGTAGTCGGCATAGGCCCAGTAGAACTCGAGCATGGTGAACTCGGGGTTGTGGCGCGTCGACAGCCCCTCGTTGCGGAAGTTGCGGTTGATCTCGAAGACCCGCTCGAAGCCGCCTACCACCAGCCGCTTGAGGTAGAGCTCCGGGGCGATGCGCAAGTACATATCGATGTCGAGCGCATTGTGGTGGGTGATAAACGGGCGCGCCGCTGCGCCGCCGGGAATCGGCTGCAGCATCGGCGTCTCGACCTCCATGAAGCCGCGCGCTTCGAAGAAGCGGCGAATCGAGGCAATCACCCCGGCACGCACCTCGAAGGTCTTGCGCGACTCGGGGTTCATGATCAGGTCGACGTAGCGCTGGCGGTAGCGCGCTTCCATGTCGGTCAGACCGTGGAACTTGTCGGGTAGCGGCCGCAGGCTCTTGGTCAGCAGCGTGGCCTCGACCATCATCACGTAGAGATCGCCCTTGCCCGACTTGTGCACCGGGCCGCGGCCGGCGACGATATCGCCGATATCCCAGCCCTTGATGTCCTCGAGCACCTCGGCAGGCAGGCCTTTCTTGTCGACGTAGAGCTGGATCTGCCCCGAGACGTCCTGAATCACGATAAAGGGCCCGCGCTTGCGCATGATGCGCCCGGCCACCGCGGCCTGGCGGTCGAGGGCCTCGAGCTCGGCCTTCTCCTTGTCACCCAGCTCGGCGTCGAGCTCGGCAGCCAGGCTGTCGCGACGGAAGTCGTTGGGGAAGGCGCTGCCGCCGCGCTGGGCGGCGTACTCGCGGCGCGCCGCCAGCTTGGCGCGGCGCTCGGCGATCAGATGGTTCTCGTCATGCTGGGCGCTATTCGATGGGGCGTCGTGGTCGGCCATGTCGCTACCTGTTGAAAGAGTTACAAACCTTGCTTGAGGCTGGCTTCGATAAACTGGTCAATATCGCCGTCCAGCACCTTGTCGCAGTTGCTCGACTGCACGCCGGTACGCAGATCCTTGATGCGCTGATCGTCCAGCACGTAGGAGCGGATCTGGCTGCCCCAGCCGATATCGGCCTTGGACTCCTCGGCCTCCTGCTTGGCGGCGTTGCGCTTCTGCATCTCGTGCTCCCACAGCCGGGCCTTGAGCTGCTTCATGGCGAAGTCGCGGTTGGCGTGCTGGCTGCGCTGGCTCTGGCAGGCCACGACGATGCCGGTGGGCTCGTGGGTAATACGCACCGCCGAGTCGGTGGTGTTGACGTGCTGGCCACCGGCGCCGCTGGAGCGGTAGGTGTCGGTGCGCAGATCGGCGGGGTTGATCTCGACCTCGAAGCTGTCGTCCACCTCCGGCGACAGGAACACCGATGCAAAGGAGGTGTGGCGACGGCCACCGGAGTCGAAGGGGCTCTTGCGCACCAGCCGGTGTACGCCGGTCTCGGTGCGCAGCCAGCCGAAGGCGTGATCGCCCTGGACGTGGATCGTGGCCGATTTGATGCCCGCCACATCGCCGGCCGAGACCTCGGTAATCTCGGCCTTGAAGCCGTGGTGCTCGCACCAGCGCAGGTACATGCGCAGCAGCATATTGGCCCAGTCCTGGGCCTCGGTGCCGCCGGAGCCGGCCTGGATATCCAGGTAGGCGTTATTGGCGTCCATCTCGCCAGAGAACATGCGCCGGAACTCGAGCTTGGCGAGACTCGCCTGCATGCCGTCGAGCTCCTTGCGGACCTCCTCGACGGTGGCCTCGTCCTCCTCCATCTCGGCCAGCTCGAGCAGATCGGCGCTATCGGTCAGGCCCTGGTCCAGCTCATCGATGGTCTCGACGATCTGCTCCAGGGAGGCGCGCTCCTTGCCGAGCTTCTGGGCGTAGTCGGGATCGCTCCAGACGTTGGGGTCTTCCAGCTCGCGGGTGACCTCTTCTAGCCGATCCTTCTTCTCGGCATAGTCAAAGATACCCCCTCAGGACGTCTGTCCGCTCGGACAGGTCCTTGATCTGGTTGTGAATCGGGTTGGTTTCCAACATGTGGCTCGCCTGAGTTTGCAGGGAAAACGGCCACGGCGCCCTTGGCGTTGAGCCAGGCCGCGATGGCACGAAAAAGAGCGCTATTGTAGCGAAACCCGGCCGCCCCAGCTATCCCGGGACACGATGGCGGCAGCCCAAAACGACGACACCCGGCCGAAGCCGGGTGTCGTCATGCTGCGCGGGCTGCCTTTTGCTACATCGCTTAGAAGCGGTAGGTCAGCTGCGCGCCGAAGCCGTGGGCTTCGTTTTTATAGTCGGCGGTGTAGGTCGAGGTAACTCCTGGGACACCTTCGATCAGCTCATCAGTGCGTTCCTGATCAATTTGTGTACCTCGCTCGGTAAGGTAGGAATACGCAAAGTCCAGGGTTAAATCTTCAACAGGCGTCCAACCAGCGCCGATGGAGAAAATTCGGCGATCATCAGAGGGAATCCTCGCGCTGCGGAACTGGTCGTTAGTCGGTGTGTTATCGATGGTCACACCGCTGCGCAGTACCCACTGAGGATTGAGCTGGTACTCGCCCCCTACGGCAAACGCCCAGGCATTGGAGTAATCCTGCTGCTCACGGGTAATGGTATCGCCCTCGCTGCCAGTCACCAGTATCTCGTTAAAGCGGCTCCAGCGAGTCCACGAGAGGCCTGCCATGAGCTTGAGATTATCGCTCATCTCCTGTGTGACGGAAAAATTCACTGTCTCAGGTGTAGTTAAATCAAGACTTGCATTGTCGTCTTGAGCAACTACATCGCCTTGGCCAGCGCCAATGCCGAACGGAGGAGGGTTCCCCAACGTATTGTCATTCGCGGTGGCTCGGAAATCGCCCTCTAGGGTATAGCTGACCTTGGAACGATAGGTTAGGCCAAACGTTGTTTCCGGTACCGGTTGATAGATGATACCCAGGTTATAGCCCCAGGCTTCATCATCGCCTTCTACACGCGAGTCGACTTCTCCACCCAGCGCATGAGGCACCTGACGATGCAGCTCGCCATCCACGCGGTTGTAGGTAACACCCGCACCAATCGCCCACTGATCGTTAAAGCGATAGGAGACTGTCGGCTGAGCGCTCATTACCGTCAGCTCGGTGTAGTTACCCAAGTTGCGCCCGATGAACCCATCCTCATAATCGGTCTTGGAGCCAAAGGGAGCGTAAACGCCAAAGCCGAACGCCAAGCGGTCATTAACCGGGTGTGCGTAAAAGGCAAAGGGTACGAGGGTCCCCGGCACCATATCACCATCGGATGTCCCCTCTATGGGAACCCCATTGCGTGTAGCACTGGCGTTATCGATATCGCTATTGACGTTCAGATAGGTACCGCCGGCGGTCACCTGCGCCCGATCGAGAAATGACATCCCCGCCGGGTTACCAAAGACGATGGTGGCGTCGTTGACGTTTGAGCTGCGCCCGGCGTGGCCGTAGCCCTGGCCGCTGACGCTCTGCTCGTTGATCTGATAGCCGCCGGCGTTGACCTGGCTGGCGAAGGCGGCGGCGGAAATGGCGACTGCCCAGGTGAGCTTATTGACGTTGTTATGCATATTATTGACGTCCTTTTCCAGGTGAGGCTGGAGCTGTTTTTCTGACTTGCCCGCACCGGGCAAGGGCGTAGGCCCCCTTTTTCGCGCATCGTGACGTCAGGATCAAGGCCAAACGTTTGTTTTAACAAAGTTTTTCCTAATACTTTGGTCGCACGCACGTTTGATTTCTCGAACTTTCATCGACTTAGCCTGTCCCGGCGCCGCTGTCATTGAGCGTGTAAGCCGTTGCTTGACCTAGGTGTAACCCAGAGGTTTTACACTTCTTCCACGATTTCCGCTTGCGAGGCCACCATGAAAGTCAGCGAACTGGCCAAGGCCGCCGACGTCACCGCCGAGACGGTGCGCCACTACACCCGCGAGGGGCTGCTCAGCCCCCAGCGTCATCCGGACAACGGCTATCAGCTTTACGACCAGCAGGATCTGTCCCGGCTGCGCTTTATCCAACGCGCCCGCACCCTGGGCTTCAGCGTGCGCGAGATCGGCGAGATTCTCGACCACGCCGATCATGGCGACTCCCCCTGCCCCATGGTCCGCGATATGCTCGCTGCGCGCCTGCCCGAGGTGCGTGCCAAGATCGCCCGCCTCGAGGAGCTCGCCGCGCGCATGCAGCAGGCACTCGATACCTGGGCCGATATGCCCGACGGCACCCCGGATGGACACAGCCTGTGCCGGCTGATCGAAAGCTTTCCGGCCACGCCGGAGCCACGCCCGGGAGACACTCATGGCCGCTGACGCTCTTGAACGCCAAGTGCCTGGCATCAGCTGCCAGGGTTGTATCGGCAAGATTCGCCGCGCCGTGCTGGTCGAGGACCCCGACGCCGAGGTCGAGGGTGACCCGGCCACCAAGCGACTGCGGGTCAGCGCCCGGCTCAGCGACACACAGCTCGATCGCCTGCTGACCGATACCGGCTTTCCCCCACAGGCTATGGCTTCCTTCTCCGCCGAGGCGTCGCCTGCACAAGCAGCAACGGAAGCGCCCGCCGCCAGCCGTGGAGAGAGCCAGCGCCTGGCCATCTCCGGCATGACCTGCGCCAGCTGCGTGCGTTCGGTTCAGGAGGCCCTGGCCAAGGAGCCCGGGGTGGAGAGCGCCACGGTCAACTTCGGCAGCCATACCGCACAGGTCTACGGCCACGTCGAGGGCGCGGCGTTGATCCGGGCCGTGGAGAACGCCGGCTACGGCGCCGAGCCGATCCTCGACCTGCGCGAGGCCGAGCAGACCCGTCAGCGTAACGACGCCCGCGAATACCGCCGCCGGCTGCGCGGCAGTGCCTGGTCGCTGGCGCTGGCGGTACCGCTGATGGCCAGCATGTTCGTCTACCACCCTCACCCGGTGGGCATGGGCCGCCTGTTCTGGGCGCTGATCGGCGTATTGACCCTGGCGGTGCTGCTGGGGCCGGGTCGTCATTTCTTCGTCAACGCCTGGAAGGCCTTTCGTCACCACCAGGCCAATATGGATACCCTGATCGCCATGGGCACGGGGACCGCCTGGCTCTACTCCATGGCGGTGGTCATCTTCGCCCCCTGGCTGCCGATGGTCGCCCACGGCATCTACTTCGAGGCCTCGGCGATGATCATCG
Source organism: Halomonas sp. ML-15 (assembly GCF_014779595.1). GTDB lineage: Bacteria > Pseudomonadota > Gammaproteobacteria > Pseudomonadales > Halomonadaceae > Franzmannia. The sequence goes on along the minus strand of NZ_JACXZT010000019.1, from coordinate 2,176,144 downwards.
GCCTGGTGCTATTGGGCAATGCCCTGGAGCTGCGCGCCCGTGGCCGCACCAGCGAGGCGCTGCGCCGCCTGCTCGATCTGCAGAGCCGCAGCGCCAGGGTGATTCGCGACGGCGAGGAGGTCGACGTTGATATCGACGCAGTGCGCCAAGGCGACCATATCCGCGTACGTCCGGGCGAACGCCTGCCCGTCGACGGCGAGGTGACCGAGGGAAGCAGCCATATCGACGAATCGATGCTCACCGGCGAGCCAGTGCCGGTAAACAAGGCCATGGGCGACGAGGTACACGCCGGTACCGTCAACGGCAAGGGCGGGCTGGTCTACCGCGCCACCCGGGTGGGGAACGACACCCGGCTGGGCCAGATCACCGAGCAGGTCGCCCGCGCCCAGAACTCACGCCCGCCGATCGGCGCCCTGGCCGATCGCATCTCGAGCGTTTTCGTGCCCACGGTGATGATCATCGCCGTGCTCACCGCGCTGGCCTGGTTCAACCTCGGCGCCGAACCGCGGGTGATCCATATGCTGGTCACCGCGACGACGGTGCTGATTATCGCCTGCCCCTGCGCACTGGGTCTGGCCACGCCGATCTCGACCATGATCGGGGTCGGCAAGGCCGCCGAGCGCGGCGTACTGGTAAGAAGCGGCGAAGCACTGCAGATCGCCAGCAAGCTGACTACCCTGGTGGTCGACAAGACCGGCACCCTGACCCAGGGCAAACCTCAGGTGACCGACGTCGAGTGTCTGGACGGCGACGAGGCCAGCATGCTGGCGCTGGTCGCCGCGCTGGAGCGCGGCTCCGAGCATCCGCTGGCCGCGGCGCTGCTCGCCCATGCCGAGCAGGCCGGCGCCCAGGCGGCGGAGATTCGCCGCTTCGAGAGCGTTACCGGGGGCGGCGTCAAGGCCGAGAACGAGGCCGGCCAGCCGCTGCTGCTGGGTAACGCCCGGCTGCTGGAAGAGGCTGGCGTTGATCTTGCCAGCGGTAAAGCGCAGGCGAGCGAACTGGAGGAGAAGGCGCGCACCGTGGTCTACCTGGCCATCGACGGCCGACTCACCGCACTGTTCGGCATCAGCGATCCGCTGCGCGACGACAGCGTCGCCGCAGTCAGGCGCCTGCAGGCCGACGGGCTCAAGGTGATCATGCTGACCGGCGACAACCCCCACACCGCCGCCGCCATCGCCCGCGAGGTGGGGATCGACGACTTTCGCGCCGGGCTCCTGCCCGAGGACAAGCATGCCGAGATCGAGCGCCTGCAGCAGGCCGGCGAGGTGGTGGGCATGGTCGGCGATGGTATCAACGACGCACCGGCCCTGGCCCGCGCCGATGTCGGCTTCGCCATCGGCCAGGGCACCGACGTGGCCATCGAGAGCGCCGGCATCACCCTGATGCGCGGCTCGCTGCACGGCGTCGCCGACGCCATCGAGATCAGTCGTGCGACACTGACCAATATCAAGCAGAACCTGTGGGGCGCCTTCGGCTACAACAGCCTGTGCATCCCCATCGCCGCCGGGGTGCTCTACCCCGTCACCGGCATGCTGCTATCGCCGATGATCGCCGGAGCGGCGATGTCGCTGTCATCGATCACCGTAGTCAGCAACGCCAATCGCCTGCGGCTATGGCGGCCGCGCCAGGAGGCTTCCTCATGAGTTGGATCGTCAATCTCTCGGGCATCGCCCTGATCGCCGCCATCGTCTGGTGGTTCTGGCTGGCCAAGCGCTGAGCCGCGCCCTTAGAGGGTGTTTACAAAACAGGCGAACGAAGGCAAGGGCTAGGCCCGTTCCCGACGGGCCAGCGCACTTCCCACATCCATGTGGGTCGCAAAGCAAAAATTGACGACAAATCGTCAGGATTGACGATTTGGACAGCTCTGCTGCTCGAAGAGCGAACGACAGGGATGTCGTGAGTCCAATAGCGGAGTTTACGGGGTGTAAATGAGCATATTGAGTCAATTTTTAACGATGTATTGTCGAGTGCAGCCCTTTTGTAGACACCCTCTTAGCTGACACCCATATAGCGCCCGGGCTTATGGTTCAGCGCCACGATCAGGTTGAGTACCAGTGCGCCGATCACCGACAGCGCCACCTTGTCGAGAGGCAGCATGAAGCAGGCGATCAGCAGCAGCAGGCCGTCGACGCCGAGCTGCACATAGCCGGCGCGCCAGCCGCGGCTGTCCTGGAGGTAGAGGGAGAGAATATTGATCCCGCCGAGGCTGGTGCGGTGGCGAAACAGCACCAGCATGCCGATGCCGATCAGGCTGCCGCCCATCAGCGCCGCATAGACGGCATTCAGTCCGGCGACGTCGAGCCAGCGACCGGTCAGCTCGGCGAACAGCGAGACCAGGGCGATAGCGACGAAGGTGCGCAGTGTAAAGCTCCAGCCCATGCGGCGGATCGCCAGGTAGTAGAACGGCAGGTTGATCAGGAAGAACACCATGCCGAAGCGCCAGCCGGTGGCGTACTGAACCAGAAACGCCATCCCCGCGGTACTGCCGGTGAGCAGCAGCGCCTGGCTGTAGAAGTGTACGCCCAGCGCCACCAGCAGGGTGCCGAGCAGCATCGCCATGACGTCTTCGTAAGGGCGATGCGGATCCTGGGGAAGGTCAGCGGCGTCCATCCATGTATCCTTGTGAAATAGCGGGTGAGGCGGTTTAGGCTAGCGGCTCGGCGTGTTCGATCATTAATTGCAGGCTCTCCCGCCCGCGCCAGCGGTTGCGGTTGAGCTTGTAGGCACAGCGCAGAGAAGTGCCGAGTCCGAAGGGCGGCAGCTCACCGGGGGTCAGGGCGCGGAACCAGATCGCCTTGAGGCCTATGCCCTCGCGGGACAGCTCGAGCATCAGGTGATTGCCTTCGGCGCCCACCGCGCGTAGCGACTCGACCAGAAAGTCGCCCTCGAACAGCGGCGCATCGAACTCCCGCCCATAGGGCGCCAGCGCGGCCAGCTCGTCGAGGGTGGCCAGGCTGAGCTGGTCGGCGCGCAGTTCACCGTCGGTGGGGATGCGCGGATAGAGCTCCATCTCCCCTAGCTGCTCGCTAACCGCCTGGCGCAGCGCGGCGTGAAACGCCTCACGCTGCTCGACGGGCACGCCGACTCCCGCCGCGCCGCGGTGGCCGCCGAAGCGCGGCAGCGCCTGGGGCGCCAGCTCATGGGCACGCTGCAGGGCATCGCGCAGGTGCAAGGCCTCGATGGAGCGCCCCGAGCCGGTGAGCATGCCGGGCTGAGCGGCCGGGGTCAGCACCAGTGCCGGGCGGCCGTAGGCCTGCACCAGCCGCGAGGCGACGATGCCCTGCACTCCGGCGTGCCCCTGCTCCAGAAATACCACCAGCACCGGCGCGTTGTCGGCCAGTTGCGGCTGAGCCAGCGCCTTGGCCTGTTCGGCCATCTCGGCCTCGATCGCCTTGCGCGACTGGTTGTCCTGATCCAGCACCTCGAGATGGCGCTGGGCGACGCCATCGTCGGCGGCGAGCATGAAGTGCAGCGCCGCATAGGGGTCGTCGAGGCGCGAGCGGGCGTTGATCCGTGGGCCCATCTGGAAGGCCAGCGTCTCGGCGTCGAAGGGCACGCTGTCGGCGCCGAGACGCTCGGCCATGGCCCGCCAGCAGGCGGCGTCCATGCGGTTGATCAGCCGCAGGCCCTGGCTGACCACGGCGCGATTGGCCGGGCTGCCGCCCAGCGACACGCAGTCGGCCACCGTGCCCAGCGCCACGTAGGAGAGCCACGGCGAGAGCTTGGGCGTGGCCTCGGCCAGCGCACCCCATTCGACCAGCACCTGGCGGGTCAGCGACATGGTCAGCCAGGCCACCATGCAGCCGGCGATGGTCGGGTCGGGGTAGTCGCAGTCGTCGCGGGTCGGGTTGACGCAGGCATAGGCCGAGGGCGGCGGCCCCTCCAGCGGCAGCGCGTGGTGGTCGCCGACCACCACGTCGATACCCTCCGCCTTGAGCCGGGCGATGCGTGGCTCATCGGAGCTGCCGCAGTCGGCGGTGATCACCAGGCTCGGCCGCGGCGTAAGCCCCAGGGTGCGCTCCACCAGCGGCAGGCTGATGCCGTAGCCGTCGTTGATACGGTGGCCGATCAGGCTGTGCAGACGGCTCGCGGGCACCCCGAACAGCTCGGTGAGGGTGCGCAGGATCACCACATGGGAGGTGATACCGTCGACATCGTAGTCGGTGAGGATGCCGATATGCTCGTCCTCCATCACCGCCTGGGCAATACGCTCGGCAGCGCGGCGGCCATCGGCCAGCCGCTCGGGGTGAGCCAGGTGGCGCAGACTCGGCGACACCAGCGCCTCGATCTCGCCGCTGTAGCCGGCCAGACGCCCGGCCAGCACCCGCGCCTGCAGCTCGGAGAGACCTTCGCGCTGGGCGCGGGCGTAGAGCGCTTCGTCTCGCTGGCGCGTCTCCAAGCGCGGCTTGAGTCGGGTATGCAGGTCGGCGGGGGCTATCACGTCCAAGCGTGGCTCCTCTGGTTTGCATCCATAGGTATACGGCTAACGGCGATAGAAACGCCGCACCTAGCGAAGGGCGCCGGGGACAGGCCAAAGAGGGGGTCTTTTGCCATGGATGGCAAAAGTAGCGCCCAGGGACGGGTTCACAGCGCCCCCTCGTCGGCCTGTCGACGGATCAGTCCTGAGCGAGCATCTGGGCGCATCAACTGCAACTTCCCTCGGCCCTCTCCGCGGCGGCCCTCGCTATCACAGGCTCTTAGCTCTTAGCGCCGCCGGTCGGCGACGTACTGCTGCACCTTGTCCAGCTCCGCCGGCAGCACACTAAAGCGCTCCTCGCGCTCCAGCAGGTCGTCCATATGCGGCGGCAGCGGCACCCCGGGGAAACCGGCCTTGACCACCGCTTCGGCGAACTTGGCCGGGTGGGCGGTGGCCAGGGTGATCATCGGCGTGGAAGCATCGGTCCGGGCCCGCTCGGCGGCGCGATAGCCGGTGGCGGTGTGCGGGTCGAGCAGCTCCTTGGTGCGGTGGTGAGCCTCACGGATCACCTCGAGGATGGTGGCATCGTCGACGCTATGGCTGGCAAACAGCTCGCGCAGCGCCGCCAGCGGCGCCTCGGCCAGCGCGGTGGGCTCGGCCTGGAAACGCTCGAGCAGCTCGCTGACCGCCTGGCCGTCGCGACCATAGGCCTCGAACAGCAGCCGCTCGAAGTTGGACGACACCACGATATCCATCGACGGCGCCAGGGTCGCCTTGAGCTCCTGCTTGGAGAAGTCGTTGGCGGCCAGGGTGCGGTGCAGGATGTCGTTGGCGTTGGTGGCGATCACGAACTGCTTGACCGGCAGGCCCATGCGCGACGCCATATAGCCAGCAAAGACGTTGCCGAAGTTGGCCGATGGCACGCAGAAGCTGACCTGGCGGTGGGGGGCGCCGAGCGCTACGGCGGAGGCCACGTAGTAGACGATCTGGGCCATGATACGCGCCCAGTTGATCGAGTTGACCGCCACCAGCCGGGTGCCGTTCAAGAACGACTGGTCGGCGAAGCTCGCCTTGACCATCGCCTGGGCGTCGTCGAAGTTGCCCTCGATGGCGATATTGAAGACGTTGTCGGCCAGCACCGAGGTCATCTGACGACGCTGCACCTCGGAGACCCGGTTGTGCGGGTGCAGGATAAAGATATCGAGGTTGTCGCAGTGGCGGCAGCCCTCGATGGCCGCCGAGCCGGTGTCGCCGGAGGTGGCGCCCATGATCACCGCCCGCTCGCCGCGCTTCTTGAGGAAGTGGTCGAGCAGCCGGCCGAGCAGCTGAAGGGCGACGTCCTTGAAGGCCAGGGTGGGGCCGTGGAACAGCTCGAGCAGAAAGTGATTGGCGTCGAGCTGGTTGAGCGGCACCACCGCCTCGTGGCTGAAGGTGGCGTAAGCGTCGTGCACCAGACCGCGGAAGGTCTCGTCGTCGATCTCGCCGTTGACGAATGGCTTCATCACCCGGAAGGCGATTTCGGCATAGGAGAGCCCGGCCATCGCCGCCAGGTCGTCGTGAGACAGTTGGGGGATCTGCTCCGGCACATAGAGGCCGCCGTCGCTGGCCATCCCGGTCAGCACGACGTCCTCGAAGGAGAGCGCGGGCGCCTGCCCGCGGGTACTGATATAGCGCATGATGTTATTCCTGCTCGTCCAGCGATTCGACGCGGATGCGGGTCAGCGGACCGGCGATATCGGCCAGCGACTCGAGCTGGCGAATGGCGTCGTTCATGTTCTTTTCGCGAGTGCGGTGGGTGAGCAGGATGATCGGCACCAGCTCGCCCTCGGTGGCTTCCTTCTGGATGATCGCCTCGATGGAGATGCCCTGCTCGGAGAGAATCGTCGCCACCCGCGCCAGCACCCCGGGGCGATCCACCGCCAGCAGCCGCAGATAGTAGGCGGTGACGATCTCCTCCATAGGCAGTATCGGCAGGTCGTTCTCGATCTCGGCGATACCGCTGAAGGCGAGGTAGGGCACCCGGTAGTGGTGAGCCGTGGTGATATCGCGAGCCACATCGAGCAGGTCGGCGACCACCGCCGAGGCGGTAGGTTCGGCACCGGCGCCGGCGCCGTAGTAGAGCGTCGGGCCCACCGCATCGCCCATTATCGCGATGGCGTTCTTGACGCCGTGCACGTTGGCCAGCAGCCGCTCCTTGGGAATCAGGGTCGGGTGCACGCGCAGCTCGAAGCCGTCATCGGTGCGCTTGGAGATACCCAGGTGCTTGATGGTGTAGCCGAGGTTGTCAGCCTGCTCGACGTCCTCCGAGGTGATCCGCGAGATGCCCTCGGTGTAGGCCCTTTCGAACTGCAGCGGCACGCCATAGGCGATAGAGGCGAGGATGGTCAGCTTGTGGGCAGCATCGATGCCTTCGACGTCGAAAGTCGGATCGGCCTCGGCATAGCCCAGCGCCTGGGCTTCGGCCAGGACGTCCTCGAAGGCGCGCCCCTCGTCGCGCATATGAGTGAGGATATAGTTGCCGGTGCCGTTGATGATACCGGCCAGCCACTGGATACGGTTGGCGCCAAGGCCTTCCCGCAGCGACTTGATCACCGGAATGCCCCCCGCCACCGCGGCCTCGAAAGCCACGATCACGCCCTTCTCATGGGCGGCCTGGAAGATCTCGTTGCCGTGGACGGCGATCAGCGCCTTGTTGGCGGTGACCACGTGCTTGCCGTGCTCGATGGCGGTGAGCACCAGTTCACGAGCCACCTCATAGCCACCGATCAGTTCGACCAGCACATCGATGTCGGGGTTACGCGCCACCTCGAAGACATCGCTGGTGGTCTTGACGCCAGTGGTATCGCAGTCCGGATTTTCACAACGCATCGCCACCTGCTCGATCACGATCGGCCGCCCGGCGCGGCGCGCAATATCATCGGCATTGCGCGTCAGCACATTGAAGGTGCCGCCGCCGACGGTTCCCAAACCACAGATCCCCACTCTCACCGGTTTCAAATCGCTCTCCCCTTGCTTGTGTGTTGGCGTGTCGCTGTGGGCGCCAAGCGCCTTATGGATCGATCTCGAGCATCTCGGCCAGGCGCTCGGCGGGCACATAGCCCGGCACCATGCGGCCATCTGGCAGGATGATCGCCGGCGTGCCCTGAACGCCGACTTCCATGCCCAGATGATACTGATCCGCGACCGGATTGTCGCAGTCATGACCATTGTCGAGGCGTGTTTCGCGCTTGGCGGCACTCATCGCCTCGGTGGGGCTGTCGGCGCACCAGATCTGCTGCAGGATGCGCCCACCCTCGGCGTCCATTCCCGAACGCGGAAACGCCAGATAGTGCACCTCGATGCCCATGGCATTAAGCTGCGGCACCTCTTCATGCAGCCGCCGGCAGTAGGGGCAGGTGGGGTCGGTGAACACCGTCACCACCGCACGGCTCTCGGCGCCACGAAACACCACCTTGTCCCGTTCGGCGATGCCCGCCAGGCGCTCACTGCGAACCGTGTTGCGGCCCTGCTCGGTAATGTTGACCAGCCCGCTGTCGGCGTTCTGATAGATATCGCCGACCAGAAAATACTCGCCCGTCGCATCGCTGTAGAAGGTTTCGCCGTTCTCGAGGCGCACTTCAAAGAAACCCGGCAGAGGCGTCTCGCGCACCTCTTCCACCGGCATCGGTTCGCCGTTGACGGTCAGCCGCTCGGCCAGCTGTTGATGCGTAGACGCCAGCGCAGTAGCGCTGACGGCGGCGAGGGAGGCGGCCAGCAGGCAGCGTAGCAGGGCAGGCAGGGATGACGTCATGTTCAACCTCGTGGGTGGTGGTCGGCGTGCAGCGTTTCCAGGCGCGCCTGGGCTACATGCGTGTAAATCTGAGTCGTCGACAGATCGCTATGACCCAGCAGCAGCTGTACGACACGCAAATTGGCTCCATGATTCAACAAGTGGGTAGCGAATGCATGGCGCAGCGTGTGCGGCGATAGCGGCTTGTCGATGCCGGCGGTGCGTGCATGGGCCTTGATACGATGCCAGAAGGTCTGGCGCGTCATGAAGCCATCGTGACGACCGGGAAACAGCGGCGGCCGGGTAATGTCGGTCATCAGTGCACCGCGCCCGCCGCGCAGGTAGCGCTCAAGCCACACCAGCGCCTCCTCGCCCAGCGGTACCAGGCGCTCCTTGTCGCCCTTGCCCAGCACCCGCACCACGCCCTGGCGGGGGTTGATCGAGGTAACGCTCAAGCCCACCAGTTCGGAGACCCGCAGCCCACCGGCATACAGCACCTCGAGCATGGTGCGGTCGCGCAGGCCCAGCGGGGTGTTGGTATCCGGGGCCTCCAGCAGCCGCTCTACCTCCTCCTCATCGAGGGTGTCCGGCAGGTTGGGCCTCACCGGCGGCAGCCGCACCTCGGCCAGCGGATCGCCGTCGAGCAGGCCCTCGCCCAGCGCCCAGCGATAGAAGCGCCGCAGACTCGATATCAGCCGGGCGTTGCTGCGCAGCTGATAGCCGGCGCCGCGACGCGTCTCAAGCCAGGCCGCGATGCGCGTATTACCGGGCGCCAGCAGCGACTCGCCGTGCTCGGCCAGGCACGCCGCCCAGGCGCGCAGGTCACGCCGATAGGCGGCCAGGGTGTTCTCACTGGCACCCTGCTCCAGCCACAGGGCATCGAGAAACGCATCGATCCGCTCGCTATCCTGCATCGCCCCTCGCTTGGCCAGTCTGGCCCTGAATGCAACGAGACCCCGCCCCGCGCAAGCGGTGACGGGGTCTCGCGAGACGCGCCCAGGGGCGCGCCACAGCCATCGCGCGGTAGCGCTTAGGCCAGCTTTTCCTTGATGCGTGCGGACTTGCCGCTGCGATCGCGGAGGTAGTACAGCTTGGCTTGACGCACGTCACCGCGACGCTTGACGTCGATGGCAGCGACCAGCGGGCTGTAGGTCTGGAAGGTACGCTCGACGCCAACACCGTGGGAGATCTTGCGCACGGTGAAGGCGGAGTTCAGACCGCGGTTACGCTTGCCGATCACCACGCCTTCGAAGGCCTGCAGACGCTCACGGGTGCCTTCCTTGACCTTGACCTGGACGACCACGGTGTCACCCGGAGCGAAGGCCGGAATTTCCTTGGACATCTGCTCGGCTTCGATCGCCTGGATCACCTTGTTCTTGCTACTCATGACTAGCTCCTCAATACATTGATGCCAGCGGCCATGCCGTCTGACTGTGATCCCGACGCTCGTCGCGGCTGCGATGACGCGGGAATCGCTGGTGTATGACACAGGTGCCTCGCCGCTGATCGGCTCAGACGTCCGAGTCGTGACGAGTGCCCTGCACCTCCGCCTGGTCGGCGTAGTCGGCGATGAACTCCTCGAGCAGCTGACGCTGTTCGCGGTTCAACGCCTTGTCCTGCAACAGCTCGGGGCGGCGTAGCCAGGTGCGCCCCAGTGACTGCTTCAAGCGCCAGCGGCGAATCTCGCCGTGATGGCCACTGAGTAGCACCTCCGGCACCGTGCGACCGTCAATCGCTTCGGGGCGCGTGTAGTGCGGGCAGTCCAGCAGACCGTCGTTGAACGAGTCCTCGACCGCCGAGTCCTGATGCCCCAGCACCCCCGGCACCAGCCGCGCCGCGGCATCGATCAGCACCATGGCCGGCAGCTCGCCGCCACTGAGCACGTAGTCACCGATCGACCACTCTTCGTCGATATCGGCCTCGACCACCCGTTCGTCGATGCCTTCGTAGCGCCCTGCCACGACCACCAGCGGCCCGCCGCTGGCCAGCTCCTGCACCCCCTGCTGATCCAGCACTCGCCCCTGGGGGGAGAGGTAGATCACCTTGGCCGGCCGGCCGCTAGCGGCTTCGGCGCGATCGCGAGCGGCATGAATCGCCGAACGCAGGGTGTCGACCTTCATCAGCATGCCCGGTCCGCCACCGTAGGGGCGGTCATCCACCGTGCGGTGCCTGTCTGTCGCGTAGTCCCGGGGATTCCAGAATTCCAGTTCCAGCAGCCCCTGTTTCACCGCTCTCCCCGTTACCCCGTAACGGCTGATCGCATCGAACATCTCCGGGAACAGCGAGACAACCCCAATCCACACGGCAGCATTTCCTGACAGCTAGAAGTCGGGATCCCAGTCCACCGTCATCGTCTCGGCGTCGAGATCCACCTCAAGCACCACCTGGTCAGGCAGAAACGGCAGCAGCCGCTCCTTGTCGTCGAGAGCCTTGGCGTCGCCTCTGACCACCAGCACGTCGTTGGCGCCGGTCTCGAACAGATAGCTGACGCGGCCCAGGTCAACGTCCTCGCGGGTCACGACCCGCAGGCCTTCCAACTGATGCCAGTAATACTCACCCGGCGCGAGGCGCGGCAGGGCATCCTTGGGCAGCAGAATCTCCGCCCCGGCCCACTGCTCGGCCGACTCGCGCGACGTCATCCCTTCCAGACAAGCGACCAGGCCCTTGCCTTGGCGCCGCCCCTGACTCACGCGCCGGGTGACGATCTTGCCGTCGAGGCGCAGCTGCCACTCAGGGTAGTCGAGGATGCCGTCCATCGGGCTGGTGTACGAATACACCTTCAGCCAGCCCTTGACCCCGTAGGGGCTGGTCAGCTTGCCCAGCACAACGTGGTGCTGGTCGTCGCTGCCCTCTTCGGGGCTGTCTACTGACTCTCTCAAGGCGTCACGCATCAGGCTCAGGCCTGCTTGCGGGCTTCCTTGAGGAGCTCGGCCACACGGTCGGAGACCTGGGCGCCCTGGCTCTGCCAGTGGGTCACGCGGTCGAGGTCGACGCGCAGGCGCTCTTCCTGGCCGCGGGCCACCGGGTTGAAGAAGCCGACGCGCTCGATAAAGCGGCCGTCACGAGACTTGCGCGAGTCGCTTACAGTCAGGTGATAGAAGGGACGCTTCTTGGCGCCACCACGTGCCAGACGAATGGTAACCATTGCGTTAACAGTCCTTCGGTTGGAGTTGCTGAAATGTCATATGCTCACTGCTGCTCAGGCGGCAGGCCGCGAATAGTCGCGCGGTCCTGCCACGAAGACGCAGCATTCTACGTAAAACGACCTCGGTTGGAAACCTTTTTCCACCTAGCGCCGCGGGAACCCACCGGGACCGCCCATGCCGCCCGGGCCTCCCATGCCACCGCCCATCGGCCCGCCGGGACCACCCGGGCCGCCGCCGCCCATCATGCCGGACATGCCGCGCATCATCTTCTCCATGCCGCCCTTCTTGCCGGCCTTCTTCATCATCTTCTGCATCTGCTTATGCTGCTTTAGCAGGCGATTGAGGTCAGGCACCTGCAGACCGGCACCGGCGGCGATGCGGCGCTTGCGCGAGCCGTTGATGATCTCCGGCTTGTGGCGCTCCTTGGGCGTCATCGAGTTGATCAGCGCCTCGAGCTTGCCCAACTCCTTCTCCGGCCCGGGGCCCTGGGCCATCTCGGCCATCTGTCCCATGCCCGGCAGCTTGCTCATCAGGCCGCCCATGCCGCCCATCTTCTTGAGCTGCTGCAGCTGGTCGCGGAAGTCCTCGAGATCGAAGCCGTCGCCCTTCTTGACCTTCTTGGCCAGCTTATCGGCCTTGGCCTTGTCGACGGTGCGCTCGGCCTCCTCGATCAGCGACAGCACATCGCCCATGCCGAGGATGCGCGACGCGACCCGATCGGGGTGGAAGGGCTCGAGGGCGTCGATCTTCTCGCCCATGCCCATGAACTTGATCGGTTTGCCGGTCACGTGGCGCACCGAGAGCGCCGCACCACCACGCGCATCGCCGTCTGCCTTGGTCAGAATCACGCCGGTCAGCGGCAGCGCCTCATGGAAGGCCTTGGCGGTATTGGCCGCGTCCTGACCGGTCATGGCGTCGACCACGAACAGGGTTTCCTGGGGCGACAGCGCCTTATGCAGCGCCTGAATCTCGCCCATCATGGCTTCATCGATGGCGAGACGGCCGGCGGTATCCACCAGCACCACGTCATGAAACTGGATCTTGGCGTGCTTGATCGCCGCCTCGGCGATATCTACCGGCTTCTGGTCGCTGTGCGAGGGGAAAAACTCGACACCGACCTCAGTCGCCAGGGTCTCGAGCTGATCGATGGCCGCCGGGCGATAGACGTCGGCGGAAACCACCAGCACCTTCTTCTTTTCGCGCTCCTTGAGGAAGCGCGCCAGCTTGGCCACCGAGGTGGTCTTGCCCGCGCCCTGCAGGCCGGCCATCAGCACCACCGCCGGCGCCCCCTTGAGGTTCAGGCCCTCGTTGGCCTCGCCCATGACCGCCTCGAGCTCCTGCTGGACGATCTTGACGAACTGCTGGCCCGGCGACAGGCTCTTGGAGACTTCCTGCCCCACCGCACGCTCGCGCACCCGGTCAATGAAGGACTTGACCACCGGCAGCGCGACGTCGGCCTCGAGCAGCGCCCGACGCACTTCGCGCAGGGTTTCCTTGATATTGTCCTCGGTCAGCTTGGCGTGACCGCTGATGGACTTGAGCGTCTTAGATAGACGCTCCGACAGATTCTCGAACATGATGCCTCTCCGGCAATGAGCCTTGGCGTTGGGCAACGATTATACGCACAACCCGGGCCAGTCTCCATGGCGCTGGCTGGGCGGCATCGAGTGGATTGGGTATAGTAGTGGCTCGGATCTCATTTCCAGCCAACAGCCGACTTCGACGGCGCATGGACAGCTACCGATGCAGGCGCTCCCTTTTGCCCTTCTTGCCATGATTCTCTACCTCGGCGCGGCCTCCTGGCAGGGCCTGACGCTGGCACGCCGTGTGCCTTCGCGCCCGGCGCTGGTACGCGGCGTCGGGGCAGCGGCGCTGCTCTGCCACGCGCTGGTCATCGTCGCCATGATGCGCGAGGCAGACGGCCTGTGGCTGGGGCTCTCGTCCAGCGCGGCGGTGCTCAGCGCCGTGATCACCGCGGTGCTGCTCGGGGGCAGCATGGTCAAGCCGATCATCAACGTCGCCACCGCCCTGTTCCCGCTTGCCGCCGCCAGCCTGCTGCTGGCCGTGGGGCTGCCCGCGCCGGCCCGCGATAGCGGCCTGACCCCGGGCATTGCCGTGCATGTGATCAGCTCGACGCTGGCCTTTGCGCTGCTGGCCATCGCCGCAGTGCAAGCGATACTGGTCGGGCTGCAGAACCAGGCCCTGCGCCACCATCATATCCGCGGACTGGTACAGTCGCTGCCGCCGCTGACCACCATGGAGCGAGTGCTGTTCGAACTGATCTGGGTCGGCATGCTGCTGCTCACCCTGTCGATCGCCAGCGGTTTCATGTTTCTCGACAATCTCTTCGCCCAGCACCTGGCGCACAAGACGATCCTGTCGATGGCCGCCTGGGTGCTGTTCGCGATCCTGCTCGCCGGACGCCACTTCCGCGGCTGGCGCGGGCTGCGCGCAGTACGCTGGACGCTCGGCGGCACGGCGCTGCTGCTGCTCGCCTACTTCGGCAGCAAGTTCGTCCTCGAAGTCATCTTCCAGCGCAGCTGACGCCGCCACTGCCGCGCCTTGACAGCGCGTCGCCGAATGCCTACAAACGAGCCTGATATGCCATTGAGGACTCCCCCAACTTGAGCGACGACTTCCCGCTGGGCCTGCTGTTCGGCCTGCTGTTTCTACTCATCTGTCTGTCGGCGTTCTTCTCCAGTTCCGAAACCGGCATGATGTCGATCAACCGCTATCGCCTGAGCCACCAGGCCGGTAGCGGCGAGCGCGCCGCCAAGCGGGTCATGCGCCTGCTAGCCAGGCCCGATCGCCTGATCGGCGTCATCCTGATCGGCAATAATCTGGTCAACAACCTGGCCGCGGCAATTGCCACGGTACTCGCCATCCATTTTCTCGGCGACGTGACCGGTCCGGCGGTGGCCCCGCTGGTGCTGACCATCGTGATCCTGATCTTTGCCGAGGTGACGCCCAAGACCTACGCCGCGGTAAAACCCGAGCGCATTGCCTACCCCGCCTCGGTGATACTCGAACCGCTGCTGAAGATACTTTATCCGCTGGTATGGCTGGTCAATGCCATCTCCAACGGCCTGCTCAAGCTGATCGGCGTCAAGAGTATCGACGGCGGCGCTGACAATCTGACCCGCGACGAGCTGCGTACCGTGGTGCACGAAGCCGGCACCCTGATCCCACATCGCCACCAGGCCATGCTGCTGTCGATCCTCGACCTCGAGAACGTCACCGTCAACGACATCATGGTGCCCCGCCACGAAGTCCTGGGTATCGATCTCGAGGACGATCTGGAGAGCATCCTGGCGCAGATCCGCACCAGCCAGCACACTCGCATTCCGGTTTTCAAAGGCGATATCAACAACATCATCGGCATGCTGCACCTGCGCAACGCAGCGCGCTTCCTGTCCAAACGCGAGGTCACCAAGGCCTCCATCGTGCAGGAGGCCCGCGAGCCCTACTTCATTCCCGAATCGACACCACTGCATACTCAGCTACTCAACTTTCAGCAGCAGAAGCGGCGCATCGGCATCGTGGTCGACGAGTATGGCGACGTGGAAGGGCTAGTCACCCTGGAAGACATTCTCGAGGAGATCGTCGGCGAGTTCACCACCGACGTGGCGGGGATGCATCAGGAGATTCACCTGCAGGACGACGGCAGCTACGTGATAGAAGGGACCGCCAACATCCGTGAGATCAACAAGTCGCTGGGCTGGCAGCTTCCCACCGATGGCCCCAAGACCCTCAATGGACTGATTCTCGAGCATCTCGAGTCGTTTCCCGACGGGCCGGCCTCACTTCAGGTCGGCACTACCCGCATGGAGATTCTGCAGGTCAAGGATAAGCTGATCACCTCGGCGCGCTGCTGGCAGCACAGCCGCCGCGCACCGCGCCGCAGCTGAGCCGCCTCACGCCTCGCCGCGCGCCGCCGGGGCAGGCAATACCCAGTCGTCGGCTTCGGCCTTGAGCTCACGCACCCGCTCCTCGAGAATTCCGCAGCGCGCCTCCTGCGGCGACAACGGCTCCCCGAAGTAGAGCGCCACCCTTGAACGAAAACGCCGCGGCCACTTAGTCAGCGCCCGGCCGCCCTGGTGCGAGGTCCAGGACCCCCATAGCCCAGCCAACCCGGCTGGCACTACCGGCACCGAGTCGCGCGTCAGAATGATATCCAACCCACGCCGGAAGCGGTGAATCTCGCCGTCCGGGGTCAGCCGCCCCTCCGGAAACAGCATCACCACCTCGCCGTGACGCAGCGCATGGCTGACCTCATCCAAGGCTCGGCGCACGCTGCCCGGGTCGCGGCGGTCGGCGTCTACCGGAATCGCGCCAACGATACGGAACCACCAGTTGAGCCAGGGCGACTCATAGATCGGCCGATCCATCAGGAAGCGCAGCGGGCGAGGGCTGGCGCCGCCGATCACCAGGGCATCCATGAAGCTGACATGATTGCATACCACCAGCGCCGCCCCGCGTACCGGAATATGCTGCCGGCCGCGAAACTTGAGCCGATAGATGAGGTGCACCAGCGCGAAAATCAGCAGCCTCAGCAGCGGCCGTGGGCCGCGTACCAGCAGCCCCACACCGATCAGCAGCGCAATACCGCCGAGGCTGGCCACGAATGCCGCCAACCCGACCTCGGCCACTCCCAGCATCAGCGTGCCAAACAGCAGGGCGGCCAGCATCAGCAGCGCATTGAAGATGTTATTAGCGGCCATCATGCGTGCCCGCTGCTGCTCGCGACTCAGCAGCTGGATCATGCTATAGAGCGGCACGATATAGAGTCCGCCGCCGATACCCACCAGCGCCAAGGCGCTCAGCATGCGCCACAACCCGAGCGTGAGCAGTAGCTCACCCAGGCCAGCATTCGATAAGTCCAGCGGCGCTGTACCGGCCAACCACAGGCCACCAACCCCCATCAACAGTGCCCCCAGCACCACCAGCCCCAACTCGAGGCGCCCCGCCGAGAGCCGCGCGCAGAGCATTGCCCCCACGCCCACACCTAGCGCAAAGGCGGCGAGCAGCAGAGTGAATGCCGAGCCCAGCCCTCCGGCCACCTGGCTGGCCCAGGCCGGCAGCAGGGTCAGATAGCAGGTGGTCATGAACCAGAACACGCTGAGCCCCAGCATCGCCGGCAACAGCTGACGCGCCCGCAGCGCATCGGTGATGACCGGCCAGATGCTGCCGATCAGATCACGCGGCGCCTCATCGTGCCCCTTGGGCGGCGCCGGGGGAATCAGCAGGCTCGCTGCCAGGCCGGCCACCGCCACCCCGAGCAGTGCCAACACCGCCGCCAACCGCGCACTGGCCGGCGACAGCATGGCCAGCAGCGTGGCTAGCACGGTGCCTATCAGTATCGATACGAAGGTGCCTAGCCCCACCCAGGCGTTGCCGCGAACCAGCTCGGTGGGCGTCAGATGCTGGGGCAAGATGGCGTATTTGACCGGACCGAACAGCGCCGCCTGAGCTCCCATCAGCAGCAGCAGGCCATACAGCATCAGGCGGCTCTCCCACCACACCAGCGCGGCGGCGAGCAGCATGATACCGAGTTCGAACAGCTTGAGGCGGCGAATCAGACGCTGCTTGTCGAGCCGGTCGGCAAGCGCACCGCCCCAGGCTGAGAAAAGCAAGAACGGCAAGATGAAGAGCCCCACCACCATGCTGGTGGCCAGGCCCTGGCGAGCCGGCTCGTCAGGCAGCGCGGCAAACACCAGCACCAGTACCAGCAAGGTGCGCAGGAGATTATCGTTGAGCGCCCCGAGGGCCTGGGTCCAGAACAGCGGGGCAAAGCGACGTTCGGTGATCAGCCGGCTCACGAGGCCCTCGGCGGCTGCCGCAGGCCGGCGAGAATGGTGGTCAACAGCTGGTCGAGGAGCTCTGCCACTTCGAGCTGCTGATCCTGCCAGTAGCCCAGGCGCTGGTTGAGTCCCAGCTGCACCAAGCCGTGCACGCTGCCCCACAGGGTGCGTGCCAGGCGGCGCGCCTCGGCATCGCCCAGCGCTGGCTGATACTCCTTGAGGGTCGCCTCGACGCGCACGAACAGCGCCTCGATCATGTCGCTCTGGCGCTGATCGAGCTCGCCCTCTTCGGCCAAGGGGTAGTCGAACAGCAGCTGCCAGCGGTGGCGGTCCTGCTGGGCGAATTGCCAGTAGGCAGTCGCCAACCCCTTGAGGCGAGGCTCCGGGGTCGCTGACTCGAGCCCATCAATGGTCAGCCTGAGTCGGCCCAGGGTCTCGACATTGACGTGCTGAAGCAGGTTACCGAAGCTGCCATACAGCTTTAACAGGGTGCTCGGCGCACAGCCCACCTCGCGTGCCAGTGCGCGTAGCGACAGCGTATGCACGGGGCGCTCCCGCAGCCAGGCGTCGCATGCTGCCATTACCTGGGCATGCAGCGCCTCGGGCGCATGCTGTCTGGGACGAGCCATCGGCTTCCTCGCGAATGAATGCACTATTCGAACAGTGTTTCCGGACAGCATATCGATACCTGAGTCAAACGCAAGTCCGGTATGACTGGGCTTCGTCTGAAAAGTCGGCGAGCGAAGGTCAGGCTAGGCCCGTTCCCGACGGGCCAACGCACTCCCCACATCCATGTGGGACGCAAAGCAAAAATCAGAGACAAATCGTCAGGATTGACGATTTGGGCAGCTCTGCTGCTCGAAGAGCGAGCGACAAGGACGTCGCGAGTCAAAAGACGGAGTTTACGGGGTGTAAATGAGTACTTTGAGCTGATTTTTAACGCCGTATGGCCAAGCGCAGACACTTTTCGGACAAAGCCTAGCGCCGCTTTCGCGGACTGCCCGAGTTGGTTACCCTTACGCCTCGTCGCCACCCAGGAGTGCGTATGGCCGGCCGGCTCTATATTGCCCCGACGCTCGACCTCAAGCGCCTGCTCGGCGGAATCGAAACGCTCGACGAGCTGCTCGCCAGCCCCAACCTGGCCCCACGCCGGCCGCTGTCGATGCTGCACCACGCCGCCGGCGGACCGCGGCTGAGCACGGCCTTCTGGGGGCTAACGCCGCCCTGGCTCAAGGTCCTCGACCATGCCCCGCACTGCGCTCGCGCCGAGTCGCTGGACAGTCGGGCGATGTTCCGCGAGGCCTTTGCGGCACGCCGCTGCCTGGTGCCAGTCAGCGGTGTTTACGTGTGGAAACCGCAGCCGCGTATGAAGCAGCCCTTCCTGGTCACTCACCACCAGCGCCAGCCGCTGTTGCTAGCCGGTCTTTGGTGCCGCTACCACACCACCTTGACCGAACACCATGACTCCTGCGCGCTGATCACCGTGGCCAGCAACGCACTGCTGGCGCCGCTCAGCGAGCGGCTGCCAGCGGTGATTGCGCCGCCTCAGGCACGACGCTGGCTTGATCCGGCCACGCCGTTGACAGAGGCGCGAGCGCTATTGACCCCGGCAGATTTGGAACTGTTGGGCGCTTTTCCTGTATCAAGACGAGTCAATGATCCTTCACATCAGGACTGGGCCTGTGCTCACCCCACCGGACCCATGCATCGCTGGACCACCGCACAGGAGACATGATGCGCTTTTCGTCCTCTTCTTCCGCCTCACCCGACGCACGAGCATGCACGCCGCATCCGCGCCGCCCGCTTGCCGCCAGCCTTCTGGGCGCCACACTGATCGCCTGGCTCACCGCCCTCCCACTGCAGGCGGACGAGGGGATTGCCGAGGTCGACACTCCGAACATGAGCCCCCACGATACCCGTGATTACCGAACCCTGACCCTCGACAACGGGCTCAACGTGCTGCTGGTCAGCGACCCCGAGGCCGACAAGGCCGCCGCCTCGATGAACGTCAGTGTGGGCAGCGCCCAGGACCCCGACGACCTCGCCGGCCTCGCCCACTTCGTCGAACATATGCTGTTTCTGGGCACCGAGCCGTTCCCCGAGGCCGACGCCTACCAGAGCTATATTTCGCGCCACGGCGGCAGCCACAACGCCTTCACCGCCCCTGGCGATACCAACTACTTCTTCGATATCGAGCCCGAGGCGCTGCCCGGCGCACTGGACCGCTTTAGCCAGTTCTTTATCTCGCCGCTGTTCAACGCCGACCAACTGGCCAGCGAGCGCAGCATCGTGCACTCCGAGTATCAGGCCAGGATACGCGACGAGGGGCGCCGCCAGCTCGACGTGGTCAATCAGCGTTTGAATCCCGACAACCCCACCACCAGCTTCGCGGTGGGCAGCCGCGAGACCCTCGCCGACCGTCCCGAGGGCGAGCCAAGCCTGCGCGAGCGGGTCATCGACTTCTATGAGCAGTACTACGATGCCAACGTCATGAATCTGGCGCTGGTCGGTCCGCAGCCCCTCGACGAGCTGGAGGGGCTGGTACAGGAGCGCTTCGTCGAGATCGCCGATCGCGGCCTCGAGCCGCCGACCATCGACGTACCGCTGGTGCTCGACGACAGCATGCCCCAGGCGCTGGAGATCCAGAGCCTGCGTGACAGCCGCGAACTACGCTTTCAGTTTCCCATTGACGATCCCCGCGACGAGTACCGCACCAAGCCCGCCGACTACCTGGCTAACCTGCTCGGCCACGAGGGCGACGGCAGCCTGCTGGCGGTGCTGCGCGAGGCCGGCCTGGCCGACGGTCTCTCCGCCGGCGTCAGTCGCGGCGACGGCAATCAGGCACTGTTCACGGTGACCGTCAGCCTCACCCCCAGCGGGGCAGACGCCATCGACACCATCCAGGCCAGCCTGTTCGACGCCATCGCGCTGATCAACGCTGAGGGCCTGGAGGAGTGGCGCTATGACGAGCAGGCCCGCCTCGCCGAACAGGAGTTCACCTTCCAGCAACACGGCGCCCCACTACAGAGTGCCATGCGCCTGGCCATGAACCTGGCCTACTATCCCAGCAAGGACGTGCACTATGCCGCCTATCGCATGGACGGCTTCGACGCCGAGCGCATCGCCGAATACCTCGCCGAACTGCGCCCGGACAACCTGCTGCGGGTTTATAGCGGCCCCGACGTCGAGGGCGACCAGGTCTCGCCGTGGTTCGATGCTCCTTACCGGGTCGAGCAGCCGGCCGAGTGGACCGACGCCGAGCCACTGCCGGGGCTGGCACTCCCCGACCCCAACCCCTTTATCGCCGAGGACCTGACCCTGCTCGAAGAGCAGGACGAGGTGCCCTATGCGCTGATCGAGGGCGACAGCTTCTCGCTGTGGCACCAGGCACACGCCGGGTTCAACACTCCCAAGGTCGAGTGGCGCTTCAGTCTGCAACACCCTCAAGCAACACGCAGCGCACGGGACGCGGCGCTGACGAGGCTGCTCGCCGGCTGGCTCGGCGACAGCCTCAATGAGGCCTTCTACCCGGCGCGCCTGGCCGGCCAGCGCTTCGAGGCCTACGCCCACTCCCGCGGCATGACGCTGTCGTTCTCGGGCTGGCGAGATCGTCAGGAGCTGCTGATGCGCCAGGCACTGTCGCAGCTGATCGAAGGCGAGATCAGCGATGCGGCCGTCGAACGGGTTCGCTACCGCCTCGAGCGTGAGTGGCGTAACGCGCCCCAGGCGGCCCTGCATCAGCAGGCCTACCGCACCCTGGGTGAAGCGCTGATTCGCCCTCAGTGGTCGACGGCGGCGCTGCTCGAGGCGGTACGCGAGCTCGAGGCCGACGACCTGCGCGACTTCCGCCGCCAGTTCCTCGACGACCTGCGCCTGGAAACCATGGTGGTCGGCAACCTGCCTGCCGAGCTTGCCGAGCGCGAGGCGCAGATGGTCGCCGCTGCCCTGCGCCCACAGCTGAGCGAGGACGATATTCCGCGCCTCGAGCCGCTACGCGCCAGCGAGCTGGCGCGACTGCATCCTGACACCGCACGCCAGGAGTCGCTGGTGCTACGCTATCTGCAGGGCCCCGACCGCAGCCTCGATAGCCAGGCCCGCCTGGCGGTTCTGGCTCAGCTTATCGACTCGCCGTTCTATACTCGGCTGCGCACCGAGGAGCAGCTTGGCTACATCGTCAATGCCGGCTACTCGCCGCTGCTCGACGCCCCGGGCGTGGCGCTGGTGGTGCAGTCGCCGGAGACCGACAGCGCCACCATAGGCGAGCGCATCGACGCCTTCCTCGACGACTTCGAGGAGCGCCTGGAGACACTCGAGGACGACGATATCGCGGTCTATCGCCAGTCGGTACGCGACCGGCTGCTGACCCGGGACACCTCGCTGGGCGCGCTGACCAACCGCCAGTGGCAGGCGCTGGCCTATGGCGACACCGACTTCGACCGCCGCGAGCGACTGGCAGACAGAGTCATGGAGATCAGCGCCGACGACCTGCGCGAGGCCTGGCCGGGGTTACGCCGCGACGCCGTGGTCGACGTGACCTTCGACCCCGGTGACGAGGCCAGCGACGTGGCCAGCGCCAGCAAGGACCTGGAGCCACTGCCGCTGCCCGATGACTGAGGAGCCCAGCCCTGAACGATTGCGCCCGGCCATAATGGCCGGGCGCAATCGTAAGCAGCAGCTGGAGGCTGTCGTCAGCCGAAGGCCTGAGGGGGCACGATCGACTCGACGTGCATCACCAGCTCCTCGAGGACCTGTCGCTCATGGTCGTCGAGGGTCACCTGGTTGAGGCGCTCGATCTCGCGGGCGAAGCCCGCCAGGGTCAACCCGCCGAGACTGGCATCGTTCATCCTTGCCCAGCGGAACTCCTCCCAGCGCGCCTGCTCCTCGCTCGACAGGGTGTCGGGGTAGCTCCGCGCGCGGAAGCGAAACAGCATCTCTTCAAGACGCGGATCCTGGAAAGCGAAGGCGGTCTCACCGAGTTCCCAGGGGTCGGTGTCGCGCACACGCTGCATCTGCTGGCGGTCTGCCGGCGAGAAGAAGCCGCCGGAGTAGAGCATCAGATCGGGGTCCTGGGGCCCTTCCGGGGGCGGCTCGGCAAACACCGCAGCGGCCTTGCGGGCTGCCTCGGGGTTGGCGCATAGCGCCTGCCAGTGCTGTTCGCAGCGCGCTCGATCAAGTGACAGCCGCTCCGCCACCTCGGGCGTCACCGCCTTGATCGGTAGTACCACCGGGCTCTTGTTGATATGAATCACCTTGAGCGGGATGCGCGTCTCGCCCTCGGCCAGGTCGTCGGCGCCGACGAAAACCCGCGCACGAATCTCTTCCGGTGACAGCGAAAACAGCGGCGCAGGGTCCTCAGCGAGGTCATAGACGATCACCCCGTTGGGATTGGTCGGGTGCTCAGCGAGCGGCATAACCAATGCGCTGCAGCCGCGACTCGCCGGATAGCGGCGTGATACATGCAGCATCGGCTTGCGCGAGGGAATGTCGAGCAGCTTGGCCACCTCGCGCTTGCTGCGCAGCTTCAGCAGGTAGTCGAACAGCTGCGAATTGCGGGTCTTGAGCAGCCGTGCCATGGCAATGGTGGCACGCACGTCGGCCAAGGCATCGTGGGCGCCGGCGTGCTCGATAGCGTTGGCCGCGGTGAGGTGCTCGAGCTTGAAGCTCGGCGCGCCGTCCTCGCGCAGCGGCCACTCGATGCCCTCGGGACGCAGCGCGTGGAAGGCGCGCACGGCGTCGATCAGGTCCCAGCGCGAGTTACCGTTCTGCCACTCGCGGGCATAGGGGTCGAGAAAGTTGCGGTAGAACAGATGACGGCTCACCTCGTCATCGAAACGCAGGCTGTTGTAGCCCAGCGCGCAGGTGCCGGGTTCGCTCATCGCAGCATTGATATGGCCGGCGAACTCGGCCTCGGGCATGCCCCGGCGGCGCGCCTGCTGGGGTGTGATGCCGGTAATCAGGCAGGCCTGTGGATGCGGCAGGTAGTCGTCCGCCGGTTTGCAGTACCACATCAGCGGCTCGCCGATCTCATTGAACTCCGCATCGGTGCGGATGGCTGCAAACTGGGAGGGGCGGTCACGCCGAGGATCGGCGCCGAAGGTCTCGTAATCGTGCCACAGAAAACTCTGTGGCGCGGCGTGGGACTGCGCCATGGGAATAGTCGTCTCTCTTCAGCGGGCCGGATGCCAAGCCTAGCATATCGCCGGGGCCACGCTCAGGCGCCCCGGCCAGCTCAGCTGCGCGGCAGGGTGACGTTGAGTTCGAGTACCGAACAGTCGTCGTCGCGATCGAGGCTGATATTGATAGCGTCCTGATCAACTTTTACATAGCGCCGGATCACCTCGAGCAGCTCACGCTCCAGCATCGGCATGTAGTCCGGCTGATCGCGTTGGCCGCGCTGGTGAGCGACGATGATCTGCAGCCGCTCCTTGGCCACGGACGCACTCTTCTTGCGCTCGCCCCTCAGAAAATCCAGTAGTTTCATCGGCGACCTCCTCCGAATACCCGGCTCAGCAGACTCTTCTTCTGGTACTCGTGGAAACGCAGCGGGACCTCTTCGCCGAGCAGCCGCGAGACGGTGTCGGTGTAGGCCTGGCCGGCATCGCTATTGGCGTCGTGGGTGACCGGAATGCCCTGGTTGGAGGCCCGCAACACCGCCTCGGACTCGGGAATCAGGCCGATCAGGTCAATGGCCAGGATCTCACGGATATCCTCAAGATTGAGCATGTCGCCATGATCGACCCGCGCCGGGTTGTAGCGGGTAATCAGCAGGTGCTCCTTGATCGGCTCCTGGTTGAGCTCGGCACGTCGGGTCTTCGAGGCCAACAGGCCAAGAATACGGTCGGAGTCGCGCACCGAGGAGACCTCGGGATTGGTCACTACTACCGCCTCATCGGCGAAATACATCGCCAACTGAGCTCCACGCTCGATCCCCGCCGGTGAGTCGCAGAGGATAAAATCAAAATCCTCGGACAGGCTCTCAAGCACTTTCTCCACGCCTTCGCTGGTCAAGGCGTCCTTGTCGCGGGTCTGGGAGGCCGGCAGGATGTGCAGATTGTCGACCCGCTTGTCGCGGATCAGCGCCTGATTAAGCCCCGCTTCGCCCTGAATCACATTGACCAGGTCATAGACCACGCGACGTTCGCAGCCCATGATCAGGTCAAGGTTGCGCAAACCCACGTCGAAATCGATCACGACGGTCTTGTTGCCGCGCAGCGCCAACCCTGTAGCGATGGCTGCTGCGCTGGTAGTCTTGCCGACCCCGCCTTTGCCGGAGGTCACTACGATGATCTTGGCCAAGATAAGCTTCCTGTTGCTATAGGGGTGTCGTCGTCACGCTCACGCCAGACTGGCGATGGCCAACTGGTCGTCGCTGAGACGTACCTGCACCGCGCTGCCCAGCAGCCGCGGATCGATGTCTTCCAGACGCTTGTAATTACCGGCTACCGAGAGCAGTTCGGCATGCAACTCACGGCAGAAGATACCGGCCTGAGCATCACCATGAATGCCGGCCAGGGCACGACCACGCAGCGCACCATAAACGTGCACGCTGCCCGCTGCCAGCACCTCAGCGCCGGCATTGACCGCGCCGATCACCACCAGGTCACCGTCGGGGGCGGTAACCTGCTGGCCGGAGCGTACCGTACCGCGGTGAATGCGCCCGGCACCGGCAGCAGCCGGCACATTGTCAGTCGCCGGGTCAGTCGCAGGCGCAGCAACGCTCTCGAGGTTGCGAGGCTTGATCTCCTGGGGGGGAAACCACCCCAACCCCAGCGCCCAAGCCGACTGCTTGACCGGGTCGCTGCCGCCGCGCACCGCCACCGGCAACAGCTTATGAGCACGGCACACCGCGCAGATACGCTCCAGCGCCAGGTGCGGCTCATCGAGCTTCTCGACGCTGAGCACCACAGGCGTATGCTGAAAGAACGCCGGTGACTGGCTCAGCTTGCCGGCCAGCTGTTCACGAATACGTTCGGGATCGGCACTGGTCAACTCCATGACCGTCATGGGCAACATGCCGCCCTTGAAAGTAAAGGCTGTACTGGCCCTGTCCACGTTCAGGCTCATGGCCGGACTCCACGTCGGATAATGTCAGTAAAGCTAAGCGAGAGGCGTCGCTCCTGCAACTGATCATAAGACCAGCCGCTCCGCTTGTCAGTGTCTCCAGTTGGCAACATCCTCGCCAGCCAGGCCTTTTCCACTGCCGCGTCACATGCTTAGATAACAAGTTGGGCCTTCGCAGAGAACAACAAGATCGCGGCTTTTATAGGGATACGCGTCGTCATGCCAGGAAGCTTCATGTCAGGATGGTTTCGTCAGCTGCTCGCACCGCGCTGGCAGCACCCCGATGCCGAGCGTCGCCAACAGGCGGCCAGTCAGCTCGACCCTCAGCAGCAGGAGGGCCGCACCGCCCTCCAGCGTCTCGCCGCTGACGACGATGCCCGGGTCCGTCAGGCGGCTCTGGCGCGTTTCGACGATATCGACTCGCTGATGGCGCTGTTCGATGTTTGCCCCAGTCCCGAGCTGCATTCGCGCATGGCCGCCATACTGGTCGGCGCCGCGGGTAGCACGCCACTGGCCCAGCGCGTGGAGCAGGTCGCTCGCCTCACCGACCAGCAGCTGCTGCAGGAGGTCGCCCTGCATGGCGACAACCAGCAGCTACGTCTGGCTGCAGTAGCCGCACTTAGCGACGATGACGAAGAGGCGCTGATCCTCCAGGCCTGCGAGAACGGGATCGCCGCTGTACGTCACGCCGCCGCCTCGCGAGTCATCAGCGAGACAGGCCTGCAACAGCTCGTTCGCCAGGCGCGTCGCGACAAGCAGGTGGCGCGGCTGGCCCGCGAACGGCTCAACGCGCTGCGCGCCGATGCCGCCCAGCAGGCCGCCGCCGAGGCCGAGCGAGAGCGCATCCTTAAGGCCCTGGAGCAGCACGGCCATCACGCCTGGGAGCCGCTCTACGCCGGCCGCTATCGCCATCTGCAGCGCGAGTGGGAGGCGCTCACCGACCTGCCCAGCGCCGAGCAGGAGCGACGCTATCAGGAAGCCTGCCTGCTGTGTCGCAAGACCCTTACCGACCATGACGCCCAGCAGCATGTCCATGCGGCCCATGATCAGCGCCGCGAGGACGACGATCAGACCCGAGAAGGCCTGCTCGAAGCGCTCGAGGAGACGCTGGAGAGCCTGCGACGTAGCGAGCACCTGGCCGCCCAGGACATCGACAGCCTGCGCGCCCAGAAGCGCCTGCTGGCGACCCGCTGGCAGGCACTATCGGACCATCATGCGCCTGATGACACCCTCCGCCAGCGCTACGACCGCGCCCTCGAAGAGTACGATCGGATCGGCCATGCCTGGGAGCGCTTCCGGGCTCATGCCGCCGAGCTCGACCAGGCCCTGACGGCTTGCGACCGCCAAGCCGCTCAGACCCTGCTGACGGCTTGCGCCTGGCCAGACGACCTGCCACCGACCACCCTCCTGGCTCGCGCCCAACGCAGCGTCGAGCAGCAGCCAGCGCCGCGTAACCGTCCCGACCCGGCACAGTTCCAGCGCGAAGTGGAAGAGCTCGATGGGCTGCTCGAGCGCGGCGCCTTCAAGAGCGCCAGCCGCCTTCATCAACGGCTGCGCCAGCGCCTCGAACAGCTGCCCGAGGAGCACATCCAGCGTCATCGGCCCACACTCAAGCGGCTCGGCGCGCAGCTCGCTGAACTACGCGACTGGCGCGGCTTCGTCGCCGGCCCCAAGCGCGACCAGCTGTGTCAGGCGATTGCCGAGCTGGCCGAGGATATGCAGCTCAGCGAAGCCGCCCTCGACCGCCGCCATCGCCAGCTGGTCAAGGAGTGGGCGTCGCTGGGCGATGCCGCCGCCGACCGTGAGCTGTCAACGCACTTTCGCGCCTGCTCGGACCGCATTCATCAACGCCTGGTACCGTGGCGCGAGGCGCTCGACGCTGAACGCCAACGCAACCTCGAGGCCCGGGAAGCGCTGTGCGAACAGCTTGAAGCACTGCTCGACAAACCCGACCCCGATGCGGATCCCGATGCGCTGCGCGATATCCGTGACCGCGCACGGGAGCAGTGGCGGCGCTACTCGCCGGTCCCGCGTGAGCGCGCCGAAGCCATTGGCCGCCGCTTCGGTCGCGTACGTCACGGCCTGCAGGCGCTGATCGACCAGCGCGCCCAGTACATCGCCACCGCCAAACGCGAGCTGATCGACGCCGCTCAGGCCCTTCTCGACGGCGATCAACCCAGTCACCGGCGTGCAGCTCAGGCCAAACAGTTACAGCAGCGCTGGCGCGCCCTGGGCCGCGCCCCCAAAGGCGAAGAACAAGCGCTGTGGCGCGAGTTCCGCGGCATCTGCGACCGCATCTTCGCCAGCCGTGAGGCAGAACGTAACGACCGCGCCCAGCGAGCCCAGCGCCAGCTCGACGAGATGCAGGCGCTGATCGACCGCCTCGACGGCTGGCAGCCTACCTCCACGGCTGACACCACGATTCTGGACACCGCTATCAGCGAGGCTGAAGCCCTCGACCCACTGCCCGCCGGCCGCCGCAGCGACGGCATGCGGCGACGCTGGTCAGGCATCGTTCGCGCCCGACGCGAACGCCTGGCGCGACTGGCGGTGGCCGAGGAGGTCAGCCGTTGGCAGGCGCTGCAGCCACTGCTCAACGCCCACCTGTCAGCCGACGCCGAAGCGCTGAGCGGTCATCCCCCTGGTGACGTAGACGCCGATGACAGCCTCGGCGGCGACTTGCTCAGTGCCCATCGACTGCGCAATGCACGACGCCGCGAACCACCGTCGGCGGGCGACGTTGAGGAGTCACTCGCTCGACTGAGGGTGCACCTTGCACTGCTGGCCGGCAGCCGCGTAGGCCAGCAAGACGATCCATTGCGCCTGGCCATTCAGGTCGAGCGCCTCAACGAAGGACTCGGTCGCGAGTTGAGCAAGGCCGAGGAGCTTCATGAGGTGCTGCGCGAGCTGTTTGCCACCGGGCCCGTAGCCACCGAGCTGTGGCAGCGCGAAGCCCAGGAGCTCGATGCCATCTTCACTCAGCTACTGCGCCTGCCTCCCCCCTGAAACGCAGAACGCGAGGCCTGAGCCTCGCGTTCTCTGGCGACACCGACGTGCCGCCTGCTGGCATGCTCTACCTCAGCCCATGAACTGACCACCATTGATATCAAGGTTAGCGCCAGTGATATAGCCGGACTGCTTATCGGCCAGGAATACCACCGCGTGGGCGATCTCCTCGGGTGTCCCGTAACGCTTCACGGGAATCGTCTCGCGGATCGCCTCGCGCACCTTCTCGGGAATCTTCATGATCATATCCGTCGCGATATAACCCGGTGACAGGGTATTGACGGTGATGCCCTTGGTCGCTGTCTCCTGCGCCAGCGCCATGGTCAAACCGTGCATCCCGGCCTTGGCTGCCGAGTAGTTAGCCTGGCCAAACTGCCCCTTGCGACCATTGATCGATGAGATATTGATGATCCGACCGTAGCCGCCCTC
Source organism: Halomonas sp. ML-15 (assembly GCF_014779595.1). Lineage (GTDB taxonomy): Bacteria > Pseudomonadota > Gammaproteobacteria > Pseudomonadales > Halomonadaceae > Franzmannia. Next base: position 2,147,515 of record NZ_JACXZT010000019.1, on the reverse strand, counting down.
GAGCATGTCATTGATCACACAGCGACAGGTGTTGAATACGCTGTTGAGATTACAGTCGATGACTTCATGCCACTGCTCGGGGCTCATCTTCTTCATCGTGGTATCGCGGGTAATCCCGGCGCAGTTGACCAGCACGCTGACCGGCCCATAAGTCTCCCGGATCTCCCGTGCCCCAGCCTCGCAGGCCTCGTAGTCCACTAGGTTGGCACCAGATAGCGCAATGTTGTTGTAGCCGTCGGCGCGCTGGCTCTCAAGCCAGCCTTTGGCCTTGTCGGGATTGTTATATCCAGCCACTACCTGATACCCCGCCTTGGCCAGCGCTTGGCAAATGGCGGTACCTATGCCGCCAGTGCCACCGGTGACCCAGGCGACGGGTGCTGTGTTGGTCATATGCAATTCTCCCTGATACCGACGCCGCGACAGCAGCGACCCGGCTCAATGCGTCCAGTCTCGAGTGGTGAGCGCCGCTCCTAGGCACCCAGTACCTAGTATGGCTGCTCTGAAGCGTACTGCACGAGCGTTTAACTGGCCCTTGACCCAGCGCAAGAAAGCTGTAGAATACGCCACACGTTGATGCGGGGTGGAGCAGTCTGGTAGCTCGTCGGGCTCATAACCCGAAGGTCATCGGTTCAAATCCGGTCCCCGCTACCAAATATCGAAAGAAGCCAATTCCTCACGGAGTTGGCTTTTTTCATGCACGATGACCGGTCATCGGTTCGCTCTGGTTTCAAGGTCGGCGGTCCCCGCTACCATCTTCGAAAAAGCCGAGGCTCCCAAGCCTCGGCTTTTTATTGGGCGCCAACACGATGACCGTCATCGGTTCGCTCTGGTTTCAAGGTCGGCGGCCCCCGCTACCAAATATAGAAAAGCCGATACTCGAAAGGGTGTCGGCTTTTTTGTGTCCAGCCGCAGGCCGCAGAAAAACTCCGGGCTCGGCTTTTTTATTGGACACCAACACGATGATCGGCGGCTGACACTTTGTAGACACATACGAAAAAACCGCCTCATATCGGGCGGTTTAATATAGAGCAGATGCTTGATATAGCTGAAGTTTCGCTTGGTGCCGGCACCAGGAGTCGAACCCGGGACCTACTGATTACAAGTCAGTTGCTCTACCAACTGAGCTATGCCGGCGCGGGCGACAACCTTTACCATTCGCATCTACTCGATGCTTTGGAAACAGGGTTGGCGATGGCTGGGGTACCAGGATTCGAACCTGGGAATGCCGATACCAAAAACCGGTGCCTTACCACTTGGCTATACCCCAGCAGCGTGGTGGCCAGAGACGGAATCGAACCGCCGACACGGGGATTTTCAATCCCCTGCTCTACCAACTGAGCTATCTGGCCCCTGCCAACGGGGACGTATTTAACTAAAATCCCTTTCCCCCGTCAAGCCTTTTTAGATCAACCGGATGACGCGTCTGCCCGCCTCATTGGCTGGGCGGGACATAGCCTTCGGCTTGGTCGGTTTCGCGATTGTCGAGAAAACGCTCGAGCTGATCCATGAGGTACTCGCGCGCCTCGGGATCTAGCAGGTTGAGGTGCTTCTCGTTGATCAACCGGGTCTGCAGCGCCTGCCACTCTTCCCAGGCCTGCTTGGAGACACTGGCCTGGATCTCCTGGCCCTTCTTGCCGGGCAGCGGCGGCATCGGCAGGGCTTCGAGTTCCTGCTGGTACTTACGGCACAACACGGTCTGACTCATGGGTCACTCCTTGCGATATACGATCAGGCGTCATCGAGATGCCGGGCAAGGCTGCCAAGCAGCGTCTTGACCGGCGCCGCCAAGCCAATGGTGACAGGCTCGGCGAGGTGATACCACAGCCGCCCAGGCGCATTGACCACCTGAGCCGGACGGCAAGCCGCTGGCTGAGGGGTGATCTGCAGGTGGAAGTGGCTGAAGGTATGGCGAAACGCCTGCCAGGCAGGCTCTTGGCTGCCTTCTGGGGCATGCACGTCGAGCCATGCCTGCAGCGCATCGGCGTCGTCGAACTGGGGGAAGCACCACAACCCGCCCCACAGTCCGGCACCGGGCCGCTGCTCGAGCAGTACCCGGCCTTCGCCGTCATGCAGCAGCAGCATGATGGTGGTGCGCTCGGGCAGCGCTTTCCTGGGCTTGGATTCCGGAAAGCGCTTTTCTTCGCCGCGAGCATGCGCCACGCAGACGTCTTCGAAGGGGCATAGCAAACAGCTGGGCGCCCCCCGGCGGCACAGGGTGGCACCAAGATCCATCATTGCCTGGCTATAGTCGGGCAAGCGCGAGGCAGGAGTGTAATGTTCGGCCAGCGCCCACAGTCGGCGCTCCACCGCCGGCCGCCCGGGCCAGCCGGGCTCGGCGTGCAGGCGGGTCAGCACCCGTTTGACGTTGCCGTCGAGAATCACTGCCCGCTGACCGGTGCTGATGCTGATGATAGCTCCTGCAGTGGAGCGTCCGATACCGGGCAGCGCCGACATGGCCTCGAGGCTGTGTACCGGAAACTCGCCACCGTGCTGCTCAACCACCTTCTGCGCCGCCTTGTGCAGGTTGCGCCCACGGGCGTAGTAGCCAAGCCCGGTCCACAGGTGCAGCACCTCATCCTGCTCCGCCGCTGCCAGCTGCTCGACATCGGGGAAGCGCGACATGAAGCGCTCATAGTAGGGGATCACCGTGGCAACCTGGGTCTGCTGCAGCATGATCTCCGACACCCAGACGCGATACGGGGTCTTGTCGTGCTGCCAGGGCAAGCTCTTGCGACCGTGCTCGTCGAACCACGTCAGCAGACGCTGTTGAAACTCATCCGGGGCGAGCACGGGGCGGGGCATATCAGGCATCAGAGGCTCATTGCACAGTAGGTGACATAAAAAAGCGCCGACGGTGACGTCGGCGCAGGTGACTGGCTTGCTAGCCTTCAGTTAAACAGACCACGCAACCCTTCACGAAGTTCCCGTCCGGCGTCTTCACCGAGACGCTCATCGAGTCCTTCGAGGGCGCCGCCGAGACGCTCCTCGATCTCCTCCGCAGCCCGCGAAGAGGCCTCATCACGCAGGAGCTCGCCCAGCGCGCTCTGAAACGCCGAGCGGTCGAAGCGGCACCATTCGCTGCTATCTTCACCCAGCTGTCCCTCGCAGCGCACCGGTAACGGCACGCGCTCGAGACGCGGGTTGACACGGCAGGCGGCATCCGCCGAATCGATCAGGCGCGCCGCTGCGCGGTAGTCGAAGCGCTGAGTCGACAGGTTTAGCTCACCGCCGCCATCGAGCTGGATCCCGGGGATGCTGATCTCCAGATCGTCGTTATGAGCCACGCCGTCACGCAGGGTGAAGCTCGCCTCGGCGCGCTCGAAGCGGGTGTCGCTGCTCCAGTCACGGCTCACTTCCTCGCCGTCCAGTGCCGCGACCACACTGCATAGCTCCTCGGACACATTGACGTCGAAGACTGCGCCGTCGTCGATACGCAGCGCCATGCTGCCGTTGAGGTTACGGGTCATCAGCCCGCGGGTGTCGCCACGCGTGGTGAGATCGCCATCGAGGCTCAAGCGTCCACGCAGCGGCGACTCTTCATCGGCCAGCGCCGCATAGAGGGGTACGATCTGCACCCGGTCGAGGCGCGGCGTAACGGCCCAGCGCGGCATCTCCTCACGCTGGTCGAGCTCGCCGCTGGCCGTCAGGCTGCCGTCGAACAGCTGTCCCTCGAAGTGCGACAAACGATGCACGCCCTCGCTGCCTTCGAGTGCCAGCTCGGCGTTGCGAATCACCAGCCCCAGTGCGGTGAGCCGCTCGAGGCGAAGCTCGCCGTCGAGGCCCATAGGCGCCAGCCAGGCGATGGGCAGCGCAGCCTCTTCGTCCTCGTCGGCATAGGCCATGCGGCCCAGTAGCTGGCGCAGCATGGCGCTTTCGGCAGGCGCCTCGGCGGGCGGCAGGTAAGCGTCGAGATCCAGGTGGTCACCCTGCAGGTCGAAGCTCAGCGCCTGGCCGAACAGCCCCGCGCCGAGACGACCGGTAAACGTGCTGTCGTCGACCACCATGGTCAGATTGGTAAAAGTGAAGTGTTCCAGGTCACCCTGCAACGGGCTGGTCAAGGCCACATCGCTGAGCGCCGAGTCGCTGGTCGTCTCGGGCAGGGCATCGAAGCGCGCCAGCCAGGGCCTCAGCGACAGCGGCGCAAGACTCACCAGACCACTATAGCGCGGCGCCTCGAACAGCTCGGTCACTGTTACGCTGCCGCTCAGGTCGAGATCGTCGGGCCCACTCAGTTCCAGACTGCGCAGGTGCAGGCGCTGCTCGTTCAGGTCGAGGTCGGCGATAAACCCCAGGCTGAGCGCCAACGCTCGGTCGCCAGCGGCCGGGTGCACCAGGCTGGTGTCGATTCGGCCTCCATCGATTTCCAGACGCCGGGTATCGCTATTGGCCACCAGTTGGCGCAGCTGCAACGTCGCCTGCTGCTTGCGGTCACCCAGCGCCGCCAGGGTGGTGCTGGTTTCGAGGCTGAGGTTCTCGAGCTCGTAGCGTCCGTCGCGCAGGCCCAGTCGCACCCGGCTCTCACCGCGCACGCCGCTGACCCACTCGGGTTCGGCCTCACCGTTCTCCTGCCAGGCGGCATCGGGGTAGGCCGAGAGTCGAAAAGAGGTCTTGAGCGGGAAGGCGCGCTGGGGATTGACGTTGCTGCCACTGATATCGAGGCCGGTGAAACGCAACTGCAGGTCGCTCTGCCAATCGCGGTAGCGCACTTCGCCGCCACGCAGGGTGACGCCGGCAATGTTCAGCGCGACGCGCATGCCCGCCTCATCGCCTACTGCCGGACCAGCGGAGGCCGGTGCCAGCACCTCAGCGGCTTCCTCGCGGCGCTCGTCGAGGCGTTCGAGCAGGACTTCCCAGTTGCCCTGGCCCTCGGCGTCGCGCTCGAGGTTGAGGCGCATCCCGTCTAGCGTCAGGCCTTCGATGGCGATCTCGCCGGTCAGCAGCGGTGCAAACGCAAGGCTGACTTCGGCCTTGTCAAAGGCGACGAAGACTTCTTCGTCGTTGGGCTGCTCCGGCAGCCAGGCCTCGGCATCGGTCACACTGACCCCCAGGCGCGGGTAAAACGACCACGACAGTGGCCCATCGAGGCTCAGCTCGAGGCCGGTTTGCTCGCGAACCACGTCGATCAGACGTGGCTTGAGGTCGTTGGGATCGAAGAAGGTGGTAACATAGACCACCGCTCCCACTACCACCAACCCTAGTACCCCGATGACCGCCAGCAGGGTTCGCAGTAGCGCTCTCATTGATGTCCTCCCAGGGAGCCGCGTGGATTGAGTTCGAAATAGTCACCGGCGGGCGAGGCGCGATAACCGAGGCGGGTCAACAGTAGCTGGTCGCCCATCTGCAGCGTCGAACTGGCGACCCGAAGTACCCGCCGCTCGCCGGCCGCGGCCTCGCCGATCAACGCCAGCAGGCGCGAGCCAACACCGCGCCGTCGAGTGGTCTTGCGCACGCAGGTGTAGGCGAGCCACCAGGCCTCGGCGTCGACTTCCACCGCCACCGCTGCCAGCAGCCGGCCGTTGAAGCAGGCGCAGCAGAACTGCCCACCGCTCTCGAGATGAGCGCGGATGAACTCCTCGGCAGGTGCAGGCAGCCGCTCGGCAGGTGCATCGGCGTAGATACGAGACAGGTCGAGGGCGGTCTGATCATCCGTTGACCATTCGCTGTGGTCGACCCTGTGAAGTGCAACCGGCATATTCGATCTCCCTTGGCCGGGACGGCACACCAGATGGTCCGTCAGTGCCCGCATTGTAGCGGATGGGGCGGCCAATTCTCTATAATGGATGGCTCGACCGCCGCGACGTGCCCGGCGACGTGCCCTTTACCTTCCCCAATGCGCCCAGCGCAGGAGAGTAAGCCCCATGACCGAGCGTACCGCCACGGTTTCTCGTGATACCAAGGAAACGCAGATCACGGTAAGCGTGAATCTCGACGGCCAGGGCCAGTTGAACGGTGAGAGCGGCGTGCCGTTCCTCGACCATATGCTCGACCAGGTGGCGCGCCACGGACTGATCGATCTCGACATCCAGGCCCAGGGCGATCTGCATATCGACGACCACCACACTGTCGAGGATCTCGGCATCACCCTCGGCCAGGCATTTGCCGAGGCGATCGGCGACAAGCGCGGCATCTACCGCTACGGCCATGCCTATGTCCCCCTCGACGAAGCGCTGTCGCGGGTGGTGGTAGACTTCTCCGGGCGCGCCGGCCTGTTCATGAACGTCGAGTTTACCCGCGCCCAGATCGGTCGCCTGGATACCCAGCTGTTCTGGGAGTTCTTCCAAGGCTTCGTCAACCACGCCCGGGTGACCCTGCATATCGACAATCTCAAGGGCTTCAATGCCCACCACCAGGCCGAGACCATCTTCAAGGCGTTCGGTCGCGCCCTGCGCATGGCGGTCGCCGAAGACCCGCGCATGGCCGGCCAGATGCCGTCTACCAAGGGCTGCCTGTGAGTATAGCCAGTCAGTGGCCCTGCCACCGTCCCCTCGTAAGGAGCGCCTCATGACCATCGCCGTGATCGACTACGGAATGGGCAACCTGCACTCTGTCGCCAAGGCGCTGGAGCACGTCACCCACGAGAACGTCGTCGTCACCCGCGACCCGCGCCGTATCAACGGCGCCACACGGCTGGTGCTGCCCGGCCAAGGCGCGATTCGTGACTGCATGGGAGAGCTCGAGCGCAGCGAAGTCAAGGGGCTGGTGCTGGAGCTGCTGGCCAAGGCCGAGAAGCCGCTGCTGGGTATCTGCGTCGGCCAGCAGATGCTACTCGACGACAGCGAGGAAAACGGCGGCGTGGCCTGCCTGGGGTTCCTGCCGGGTCGCGTGCGGCGCTTCCCGGTGGATATGCTCGACAGCCACGGCAATCGCCTCAAGGTCCCGCACATGGGCTGGAATCAGGTCGCCCAGCACCAACCCCACCCGCTGTGGGAGGGCATCGACGCCGGTGAGCGCTTCTATTTCGTACACAGCTACTACGTCGACGTTAGCGACGATACCACTCTGTTCGGCACCACCGACTATGGCCACACCCAGGCCCACGTGGCGACCGGCCGTGGTCCGGTATTCGCCACCCAGTTCCACCCCGAGAAGAGCTCCGCGGCAGGCCTGCGCCTGCTGGAGAACTTCGTCAACTGGGCGCCGTGAGCCGGATACTGCCGCCGCCACGACTCATTCACGACACGGTCGCCTGCCAGGGCGCCGAAGAGGACACGACATGCTGGTAATTCCCGCCATCGATCTCAAGGACGGCCACTGCGTCCGCCTCAAACAGGGCCGTATGGACGACGCCACCAGCTACGGCGACGACCCGGTCGCCATGGCCTCCCGCTGGGTCGAGGCCGGCGCCCGGCGCCTGCATCTTGTCGACCTCAACGGCGCCTTCGCGGGCCAGCCGGTCAACGGTGAGGCAGTCACTGCGATTGCCCGTGCCTTTCCCGAGCTGCCGATCCAGATCGGCGGCGGCATTCGCTCGGCAGCGACCATCGAGCACTACCTGGCGGCCGGCGTCAGCTATGTGATCATTGGCACCCAGGCGGTCAAGGAGCCAGCCTTCGTCAATGAGATGTGCCGCGCCTTTCCTGGCCACGTGATCGTTGGCCTCGACGCCCGCGACGGCTTCGTCGCCACCGACGGCTGGGCCGAGGTCTCCACGCTCAAGGCCACGGAGCTGGCCAAGCGTTTCGCCAACGACGGCGTCTCCAGCATCGTCTATACCGACATCGCCCGTGACGGCATGATGGGCGGCGTCAACGTCGAGGCCACCGCAGAGCTGGCGCGGGTCGGCGGACTGCCGGTGATCGCCTCCGGCGGGGTCACCAACCTCGACGATATCCGTGCGCTGAGCGCGGTAGCCGGCGATGGCATTCTCGGCGCCATCACCGGGCGCGCCATCTACGAGGGCAGCCTCGATGTCGCCGAGGCCCAGCGTCTGTGTGACGAGCTCGGCGACCAACTCACCCAGGCCGGGAGCTGATTCATGGGACTCGCCAAACGCATCATCCCCTGCCTCGACGTCGATGCCGGGCGCGTGGTCAAGGGCGTCAATTTCGTCGGCATCCGCGATGCCGGTGATCCGGTAGAGATCGCCAAGCGCTACAACCAGCAGGGCGCCGACGAGATCACCTTCCTCGACATCACCGCCAGCCACGAGAATCGCGGCACCACCGTGGAGATGGTCGAGCGCATCGCCGGCGAAGTGTTTATTCCGCTGACCGTGGGCGGTGGCATCCGCAGCTGCGACGATATCCGCACCATGCTCAATGCCGGCGCTGACAAGGTCTCGATCAATACTGCGGCGGTTACCAACCCGGGGTTCGTGCGCGAAGCCACCGAGCGTTTCGGCAGTCAGTGCATCGTGGTGGCCATCGACGCCAAGCGGGTCTCCGCCGAGGGCGAGGCACCGCGCTGGGAGATCTTCACCCACGGCGGACGTCGCCCCACCGGCCTGGATGCCGTGGAGTGGGCGAAGACAATGGTGGAATACGGTGCCGGTGAGCTGCTGTTGACCAGCATGGATCGAGACGGGACCAAGGCCGGTTTCGACCTCGGCGTTACCCGAGCGATCAGCGACGCGGTCAGCGTGCCGGTGATTGCCTCGGGCGGCGTGGGCAATCTCGACCACCTGGTCGCCGGCGTGATCGACGGCGGCGCCGATGCGGTACTGGCGGCCAGCATTTTTCACTTTGGCGAGTACAGCATCCCCGACGCCAAGCGCTATATGGCCGATCACGGCATCGAAATGCGTCTGTAACCAGAGGGCAAGCATGGACATCACACCACGGAAGGGCATAGTGGCAGCTCTGCTGGGCATGGCAGTGTCGATCAGCACCGCGGCATCCGCCGAGGAACCAGGGCTGGACTGGCCGCCGACCCTGGCGCTCGAACACGTGCTGGTGCAGACCAGCCTCTACACCCGCCATTTCAACCCTCAACCAGACCACAACAACCAGCAGGACCTGATCAGCTTAGAACTGCACAACCCGCACCGCTGGCTGGCCGGTACCGCCTGGTTCAAGAACTCCTTCGACCAGCCAAGCTGGTACTTCTATGCCGGTCGCGAGTTTCCATTATGGCGCCCCAGCGACGACGTTACCGTGCGCGCCAAACTCACCGCTGGGCTGCTGCGCGGCTACAAGGACGAGCGCCAGGATAATATCCCCTTCAACCATTACGGTATTGCCCCGGCGGCCCTGCCCAGCATCGGGGTACAGTGGGGGCGCTTCGAGAGCGACCTGATCCTGTTTGGCACCGCGGGAATGATGGTGACCGGCGGCATCCGCTTTTAGGTTCCGTCAGACATATCGTCGAGGGAGAGCCCCAGGTTGCTGATGCCATCGTTACGCCCCAGCTGACGCAGCGCCTTGAGCGCCTCACGGTCCAGCGGATGGCGTTCGACGCTATCCAGCACCTCACCCTGAAAGGCCTGCTCGTCCTCCATCAGCGGATGCCCGCGCACCAGTTCGGCCAGCCGCGCATCGTCCTCCTCTCCCTCGCTCAGCTCGATAAAGGCACGCACCCCGCCGCGGGAGCTGAGGCTGACCTCGAACACCGCCTCGTCGGCGTCGCCGCGCAGGGTGTCGAGCACGGCAGATAGCGCCACCACCGCCTCGAGGGCGCGCCGCGCACCGAAACTATCGTCATCGGCGGGCGGCTCGAGCTCGGCGAGCTTGTCAGCCTGGCGCTCGAAGTCGATCTTCGCCTCGCGTACCGCCAGCGACTCCCACACCAGATCGAGAATTACGCGCAGTCCATGCACGTCACCATACCCGCTGTTCTCGGCATACAGGGCATAGTTGGGAAGCAGCCGCTCGCAGAGCGTCGCCATGAAAGCCTGACGCTGGCGCGGACCGAGCTGACGCAGACGCTGATTGAAGCCGGGGGCAGAGGCGCTCATGATATCTCCTAAGGGGCGACCCTCTCGGCCGCCATCAACAAAAAGGGTGGCCTCAGGGCCATAGTAGCGCAGCGGGCACCCGTTCACTGGCGTCGAACAGCACGCCTTCGGCGCGCAGCTTGTCACGCTGGCGCCGAGCGCCGCCATGGTCGGTGACACGCCGTGACGCATTGATCACCCGGTGCCAAGGCAGACCGTGGCCGTCGGGCAGATGGCGCATCGCCGAGCCTACCATGCGCGGCGTCGCCCCTTCGGTCATCTTGGCGACACGTCCATAGGTGGTCACGCGACCGGCAGGGATCTGCGCGACGATGGTATAGATCTGCTCGAGCAACGCAGGATTGGCCACTTCAACCTCCATCATATCGCCGCCGCTGGACACCTGCGCGGCGGCTTGTTCATCATGGATTGGTATGCATATCTATTTTCTTCACCACGCCGACCACCTCGGCCCCGCTCGTCTCGCCGACTGGCTGACCGGCATGGGCCACAGCTATAACGGCTGCCTGCTGCACCGCGGTGAAGCGCCACCACGTCTCGAGGACTGTGACGCCCTGATCGTGCTCGATGCGCCGCTTGACGTCGCCCCTGACGCCGATTGGCTGAGCCGTGAGCGCAAGCTGATCCGCCGTGCACTCAAGAGCGGCAAGCCGCTGCTGGGCATCGGCTTTGGCGCCGGGCTGATCGCCGAGGAGCTGGGCGCCATCGTGTCGCCAGGCACCTACCCCGAGCGCGGCTTCCATCGCATTACGCTGGCCGCCGATAGCCCCTTCGATCTGCCCGAGCAGTTCGAGGCCTTCATGTGCCATCGCGACATCTTCGGTCTTCCCGAAGGCGCCCTGCCGCTTGGCGCCAGCGACGCAAGTCCGGTGCAGGGCTTCAGCTGGGATGGCGGCCGGGTGGTGGCCCTGCAGTGCCACCTCGAAGCCACTGACCAGAGCGCTCGCGCCCGACTCCAGGAGCCTCCCGCCGCATTGGCCGCAGCGAGTCAGTGCTTCGTCCAGTCCCACGACGAAATTCTCGCTGACCCGCGACGCTTCGACCAGCTCGCCTCGCTACTCGACCGCGTGCTGCTGAGCTGGCTGCGCAGCGTGCCGAGCTGACCACTCCTGGGCAACCGCCAGGCAGCTATCCCAGTCACCGACGTGAAGAAAGCGCTGTTCGCCCTTCTCCAGCTGGTGGCGATACATGGGGTCATAGTACTCGGTGAGCAATGGCGCCAACCATGCGTCGTGGGCCTGACGGTCACCTCGGGCATGCTCGCGAAAGGCCAGCTGCTGGAGCCGCTGCAGGCGCGCCAGCCGAGCGCTGCCGAGCCGCTTGGCCAGGCGCGCCAATGCCGTCGCCAGCTGCTTGCGCATCAGCGCCCAACCCAGCCAGTCACCGAACTGCGAGCGATAGATCTCCCACAGGTCATCGATATAATCCTTGCGGATCTGCGCCAGCCGCCAGTCCAGCGGCATCTCGACACGGATCCGCGGCGCCTGCTGCATCGCCTGCCAGAAGCTGAGCGGCACATTGACGGTGCCGATATGGCGCGATTCGTCCTCCACCACCAGCGGCCCGGTTAGCGGCAACAAGCGACGCCCCAGGTCGTGTTCGAAGTCGATCTGTGACGGCGACTGCAGCGGGTGGCGACCGAACGCAGAGCCCTTGTGACGGGCGCAGGCCTCGAGGTCGAGGCCGCTGGGCAGGCGCTGAATCAGCGTTGTCTTGGCGCAGCCGGTCAGGCCGCCCACTACCAGCAGCGGCCGGCCAGCAGCAGCGTCGATTTGCGCACACAGCGCCTGGCGCATGGCCTTCCAGCCACCGCTGATCCGCGGTCGCGACACTCCTACCTCGGCCAGCCACTGCTGAGCAATCTGGGAGCGCAGTCCGCCGCGGAAGCAGTAGATAATGGCATCCGGCTGCCTGGCCAATAGCCGCTGCCAAGCCTCTATGCGGCCCGCCTTGAGGCTGCCGCTTACCATCCGCTCGCCCAGTGCGATGGCGGCTGCCTGACCGTGCTGCTTGTAGGCGATGCCTACTCGATGGCGCTCCTCGTCGTCCATCAGTGGCAGGTTGACGGCCCCGGGCAGGGCGCCTTGAGCGAACTCCATCGGGGCGCGCACGTCGATCAGGGTGCGTCCCTCGCGCAGCAGCGCCAGGTCTGGCGCTATCTGTGGCAGTTCGCTCATCCAGTCACCCGGATCAGCGCCGGGCCATCGGCCTTGACCACCTCACCGAACGGCTGCAGCTCGATACCGTGGGCGCGCCCGATGCGCTCGACGTCGTCTTCCCAGGACGGATGCACCGAGAGCAACAGGCCACCGGAGGTCTGCGGATCACACAGCCACTGCCAGTGGGGCTCGTCCATCGCCGGTAGGCTCTCGCCCAGCGCCTGGCGATTGCGTTCACTGCCTCCGGGCACGGCGCCCTGACGCCGGTAGGCTTCGGCCTCGGCCAGGCGCGGCAGCTGCTTGAAATCGATCCTGGCGGCCACGCCGCTGGCCGCGCAGACCTCGGCCAGGTGCCCGGCCAGGCCAAAGCCGGTGACATCGGTCATGGCGTGTACGCCTTCGACCTTGGCCAGCGCCATACCGATGTCGTTGGCCTTGAGCATGGTCTCGCGGGCCAACCCCTGATGCCCAGCCTCGAGAAGCCCGCGCTTCTCAGCGGTGGTCAGCATGCCAACCCCCAGCGGCTTGGTCAGATAGAGCAGGTCACCGGGCTTGGCGCCCTTGTTGAGCTTGAGATGTTTCAGGTCAACCAGGCCATTGACCGCCAGGCCAAAGATCGGCTCCAGGGAATCGATGGAGTGTCCACCGGCCAGCGCCAGGCCCAGTTCGCGGCACACCGCCTGGGCGCCTGCGACCACGTCGCCGGCGATATCGGCGCCGAGCTTGTCGAGCGGCCAGCCGAGGATACCCAGCGCCATCACCGGAGTGCCGCCCATGGCATAGACGTCGCTGATGGCATTGGTGGCAGCGATGCGCCCGAAGTCGAAGGGATCGTCGACGATGGGCATGAAGAAATCGGTGGTAGCGATCATGCCGCGGCCGTCTCCAAGGTCGTAGACGGCGGCGTCCTCGCGCCCCTGATTGCCGACGATAAGACGCGAATGGCTGGCGCCGGGACCGGCCTTGGCGAGAATGCTGTCGAGCACGTCAGGCGCGATCTTGCAGCCGCAGCCGGCACCATGGCTGTACTGGGTCAGGCGAATGGCACTCATCGAGCTCTCCTTGCAGTAATGGATAGATTGAGTCTAGTTGACGGCGGGCCCAGCTTTACAGCGCCTCCAGGGCTTCGGCGAGCTTGTCGACGGCAATTACCTGCATCCCCGGCGGCGAGCTCTTGGGGGCATTGCCACGGGGCACGATGGCACGAGTGAAGCCATGTTTCGCGGCTTCGACGATGCGCTCCTGGCCGCTGGGTACCGGGCGAATTTCACCGGACAGCCCTACTTCGCCGAACACCACCAGCTCGCGGGGCAAGGGGCGGTTCTGCAGGCTCGACACCACCGCCAACAGCACTGCCAGATCGGCGCTGGTCTCGAGCACCTTCACCCCGCCCACCACGTTGAGAAAGACGTCCTGATCGCCGGTGAACAGCCCACCGTGGCGGTGCAGTACCGCCAGCAGCATGGCCAGGCGATTGGGGTCGAGGCCGACCGCCACCCGGCGTGGGTTGCCCAGCGCCGAGTCGTCGACCAGCGCCTGCACCTCGACCAGAATCGGCCGGGTGCCTTCCCATACCACCATCACCAGGCTGCCGGAGCTCAGCTCCTCGCTGCGCGACAGAAAGATGGCGCTGGGGTTCTTGACCTCCTTGAGGCCATGTTCGAGCATCGCGAACACCCCCAGCTCGTTGACCGCACCGAAACGGTTCTTCTGCCCGCGCAGAGTGCGGAAGCGCGAGTCGGCGCCGCCTTCGAGCAGCAACGAGGCGTCGATCATATGCTCCAGCACCTTAGGGCCGGCCAGCGAGCCATCCTTGGTGACATGACCGACCAGCAGCAGCACGGTATTGGAGTGCTTGGCAAAGCGGGTCAGCGCCGCGGCGGATTCGCGTACCTGAGCCACCCCGCCTGGCGCAGAGGCAATATCGTCGAGGTGCATGGTCTGAATCGAGTCGATGATCAGCACCTCGGGGCGTTCGCGTTCGGCAACGGCGAGAATCGTCTCGACGCTGGTCTCGGCGAGCATCTTCAACCCCTGGGTGGGCAACTGCAGGCGGTGGGCACGCATCGCCACTTGCGAGAGCGACTCCTCCCCAGTGACGTACAGCGCCTTTTTTTGCTGCGCCAGCTTGCAGGCGGTCTGCAGCAGCAGCGTCGATTTGCCCGCCCCGGGGTTACCCCCAAGCAGCACCGCCGAGCCCGGTACCAGGCCGCCGCCCAGCACCCGGTCAAACTCACCGAAGGTCGACGAGAAGCGCGGCACCTCGCTGAGATCCACCGCCGCCAGATCGACCACCTCGCGGGAGACGATGCCCGCATAACCGCTGCGACCAGTGGTCGACGCCGCCGCAGCCCCCGGACGCGCCGGCGCCAGGCGCACCTCACTCAGCGTGTTCCATTCACGGCAGCTCGAACACTGGCCCTGCCATTTGCTGTACTCGGCACCGCACTCGGTGCACACGAACGCACTCTTCGCCTTGGCCATGGCCGCCTCTCACGCAAACAAGGAGAGTATTCTAGCAGCCGCAGAGCATAGCGCCGACTCCCGCAACGCAGCGGGGCGGCCCGAAGGCCGCCCCGCACGAGCTACTAACGGCGTCGCTTACTGACGCTGTAGCTGCAGCATGTCGTTATTTTCGAAGCGCCGGCGCTCGGGGTCGATCAATTCCAGGGTGGAATCATCCACGCGCAGGAAGTAGTAGATCTGGCCTTCATTTTCCGGCGTCAGCTCGTAGACGGTGGCGTTGGGATCATCGGCGCTGCCGCTGAGGACTTCCCAGTTCCCGGTATAGTTCTCGCTGGGCGGATCCTGAGGATGCTCGCGATAGCTGGCCTCGAGAGCGAAGGTACGCTCTTCATCGGCGCTCTGCTCATCACCCATCATCCGCACATCGATATCGATACCGGCACAGTTCCGGCAGGGTAGCGTGCCCTGATAAACTGCTTCCCCATCTGCCGCCATATCCGGCGCGGGGCCTTCCGTCGGGCCGGCGGCGCAGCCCGCCATCACGGCAAGCACGGCGGAACCGGCCAGCAACGTCCTGATTCGCATGAGAGTCCTCCTAACCATTGGGCCTAAGTGTCGCGAACCGCGACCACTACCTCACAGCATAACCGACAAGCACGGCGCGCGGACAGTTCCGCGCGCCTTATGCGTTCAAGCAGTGGCCTCGGTAAGCCGCGGATAGTCGATATAGCCTTCCTCCGCGCCCCCGTAAAACGTCGCCGGATCTGGCTCGTTGAGTTCGGCATCCGAGGCAAAGCGCTCCACCAGGTCGGGGTTGGCGATATAGGGTCGCCCGAACGCAGCGGCATCACCCAGGCCATCTCGGATCAGCGCTTCAGCCCGCGCCGCCGTATAGTGGCCACAATAGATCAGGGTGCCGCTGAACCGCTCACGCAACCCGCGACGAAACGCATCGGTCAGCTGCGGGCCTTCACCCGTCCAGTCCGGCTCATTGATGTGCACATAGGCGATTCCCCGGCGCGACAACTGATCGGCCAGGTAGTCGCTCATCGCCTGCGGCTCATCATCCTTGAGGCCGAATATCTCGATGAATGGTGACAGACGGATGCCGACACGGCCGGCCCCCATCACCTCACATACCGCATCGACCACTTCCAGTACCAACCGTGCGCGATTGACCACACTGCCGCCGTAGCGATCCTTGCGCTGGTTACTGCCGGTGGCCATGAACTGCTGCAGCAGGTAGGCATTGGCGGCGTGCACCTCGACCATATCGAAGCCGGCACGCTTGGCATTGAGGGCCGCGTGGCGATAGTCGGCGATAACACCCGGCAGCTCGTCGGTCTCCAGCGCCCGTGGCGTACTGGTGGGGTGCTGACCGGCGCTGCCATCCTCGAACTCGATGAAGCAGTTGGCGCCTTCGGCACGCAGCGCACTGGGCGCCACTGGCGCCTGACCATCGGGCTGCACCGACTCGTGGGAGATCCGGCCGACGTGCCACAGCTGTAGCGCAATGCGCCCACCTTCACGATGCACGGCATCGACCACACCCTTCCAGCCCTGCACCTGAGCATCGCTCCAGATGCCCGGGGTATAGACATAGCCGCGCGCGGTGGGCGAGATATTGGTCGCCTCGCTGATGATCAGTCCGGCGCTGGCGCGCTGGGCGTAGTAGCGCTGCTGCAGCTTGCCGGGCACGCCGTCCGGCGTGCGTGCACGAGTCAGCGGCGCCATGACCACCCGGTTGGGCAGTGCGACGCTGCCCACTCTCAGCGGCGATAACAATTTGCGGTAAGCCATCGTGACTTCCTCTGGTAGACGTGTCATCCCTAGATGGAGATCGTTAGAGGGCTAATCAAGGCCTCGGTTCCCCTATCCGCCGTAGGCGAACACCAATCCCAGTACAATAGGCATCACGACCAAACTGCCCAAGTTACCGATCAGCACCAACGACGCGACTTTCTGCGGCTCCTGCCGATACTGTTCAGCGACCAGATAGTTGAGTACCGCTGGCGGCAGGGCAGCAAACACCCATAGGGTCGCGGCCTGCAGACCGGTCAGATCGAGCAGCCAGACCAGCGGTGCGGCTATGATCAGGCCCGACAGCGGGCACAGTACCGCGCCCAGCGCCCCGGTTTTCCAGTCGCTGAAGTCGATATCGAGCATGCGCACACCGAGGGCAAACAGCATCAGCGGAATACACACATTACCCAACATGCTAAGCGCCTCGAGCAGCCAGCCGGGCAGCATCACGCCGCTCAGATTGAAGGCCAGCCCGGCGATACTGGCCAACACGATCGGCATCCGTAGCAGGCGCCACATCGGCGTGCGCGGACTGAGCATGTAGAGCCCCACCGAGAAGTGCAGCAGCATCTCGACGATGAACACCACCACCGCCGCGGGCAGTGCCGCCTCGCCGAAGGCGAGTACCAGCAGCGGAATCCCCATGTTGCCGGAATTGTTGAACATCATCGGTGGCAGGAAGGTCTTGGGTTCCAGCCCCAGCCACCTGACCAGCGGCCATAGCAGCAGCCCGGAGCCCAGCACCACGATGGCCGCCGCTGCAGCAAGGCCGGCGTACTCCTCCAGCGGCGCCTGGCCGTCGGCAAGCACGGCGAACACCAGCATCGGGACGAACAGCTCCATATTCAGCGTATTCAGCCCGCGAATGTCCGGGGTTCGGAAGCGCCCATAGAGTGTGCCGCAGCCAGCGATCAAAAATACCGGCAGCAGTGTGGCGAGAATCTGAGCAATCATCGAGCTATCCCTGGGCCGAGCGGCACAGCCTAGCATGGCCGACGCTTGCGCTGGGCCCGAGGCCGCGTCACCATGACCAAAGTGCTATCCACAGGCGCTCACGCGCCCTCTGTTAATGCGAGCGACCATGAGCAAGTTCTGGAGTCCCATCGTCCGGGAGCTGACGCCCTATGTACCCGGCGAACAGCCCCGTGAGCAGTTGATCAAGCTGAACACCAACGAGAATCCCTACCCGCCTGCCCCCGGTGTTGAACAGGCACTGCGTGACTATCCCGTCGATCATCTGCGTCTCTACCCGGATCCTGAGGCGACCGCCCTGCGTCAGGCACTGGCCGATGCCTACGCCGTCGAGCTCGACCAGGTGTTCGTCGGCAATGGCTCCGACGAAGTGCTGGCACTGGCCTTCCAGGCATTCTTCTGCCAGAACAAGTCTCTGACGATGCCGGCCATCACCTATAGCTTCTATCCGGTCTACTGCCGGCTATACGGCATCAACTACCGCACCCTGGCGCTGGATGACAATTGGCAGGTGCCGCTGGAAGCCTTCAGTGCCGACAGCGGCGGCGTGATATTCGCCAATCCCAATGCCCCCACCGGCCACGCGCATACCCGCGAGGCCATCGCCACGCTGCTAGAACGCATCCAGGAGTGTGTGGTGCTGGTGGATGAAGCCTACGTAGACTTCGGCGCTGAAAGCGCGGTGCCGCTGGTATCCCGTTACCCCAACCTGCTAGTGACCGGGACCTTCTCCAAGTCGCGCAGCCTCGCCGGCCTGCGACTCGGCTATGCAATCGGCTCCCGTGAACTGATCGAGGGGCTCGAGCGCATCAAGAATTCGTTCAACTCCTACCCCATCGACAGCATCGCCAATGCCGCAGGCGTTGCAGCCCTGGAAGACGTCGAGCATTTCGAGGCGTGTCGCGAGAAAGTCATCACCACCCGCGAGCGCACACGCCGGCGCCTGAGCGAGCTGGGCTTCGAGGTACTGCCGTCTCAGGCTAACTTCGTGCTGGTTCGCCATCCCCAGCTCGATGCCGCCCAGCTATTTGTGGGCCTACGCGAACGAGCTATCCTGGTGCGCCACTTCAACACCGAAGCGCTGCGCGACTTCATGCGCATCTCGATCGGCACCGATGATGAGATGGACAGCCTCATCGAGGCGTTGGAGTCGCTCTGCGGCTGAGCCTATGACGGCTGCTGGAGATTATCCGCAGCCACCCATCGAGCGAGTCAGCGCCAGTGCTCCACAATGCGCTGATACTCGCCACTCTCCTTGATCGCCTGGAGCCCGGCGTCGAAGTCACGCAGTCGTTGCTCGGTGCCGGGATCGCGCTTCAAGCCAACCACATACTCTCTGCTGGCACCAAAATCAGGCAACTTGTCGAACTGCCCCTGCAACCCCATCTGCTGAAGCACATTGTCCCAGATCGCTTCGTAGCCTGCGAAGCCGTCCAGTCGTCCCCGTTGCAGCATGCGAAAACCCTGCTCGATGCTATTGAGAGAGTACTTCGATATCCCTTCCCGCTCGTTCCACTCATCGCCTAAGTTGTAGTCCCGAACCATGCCGATGGTTTTGCCCTCCAAGGACGCCAGACCTCGCCACTCGACATCCGTACCCTGGTTGACGTACACCAGAAAGGACGCATCATTAACAGGCGATTCGGAATAGGAAAAATAGGCCAGCCTCTCGCTGTTCTTGCCGGTCGGATACAGCAGATCGACGCTACCCTCCATGACGCTCGCCATCGCTCGCGCCCAGTGCGTGACAACCAGCTCGATGGTATAGCCCTGAGCGTGAAAGCTCTCTCTCACGATGTCCCAGCTGTAGCCGCGAAACTCGCTAACATCGCCACCAGGAGGCACCACTACTTCCAGAATGGGAGGGCCCTCGCCCTCTGCATAGAAACCATAGGGGTGGTAATCATAGAGGGTCGCAATCCGCACCCTTTTCTCTTCTGCCGCATAGGAGGTTGCCCACACCGTCAGGCAAAGCGTCGCCAGAAAGCTCCCTCGTCGCCATTGCATAGCAACCCTCCCCTATTCTAACTGCTTGCCCGCAGGCCAGCAGTCGCAGGAAAACGCACCAGAATTCTGCTTTCACCACCGCTATAAACTGCCATGAAAAAAACCCGAACACTAGGAACTCGGGGGCTCTTCTGAATAAGTGGTGGCGATCAGGTCGGCCATCCGTCAGCCAGCGCCCCGCTACGCAGGAGCTTCAAACGACGAAACCCCAGCCTCTTTCGAAGCTGGGGTTCTGAAATAGCGAAGCCCCGACCAATGGCCGGGGCTTCTAA
>NZ_JACXZT010000019.1:2099277-2127934 GCF_014779595.1 Halomonas sp. ML-15 | reverse complement strand
TCAAGCCGTGGCGCTCACTGCAGAACCGATTACGCCGATTCCCTAGAGCCACGCTCGTGCGTCTTGCGACGCGCCGTTCGAGCGAGGTGCATTCTACCGTTTCCGGCGGCTCTGTCAATCGCCTTTCCTCTCGAACCGACAAGAAAAACCCAACAAAACCAACTGTTTGCACCTCTCTCCACCGCCACCAACGTGTGCCCGTCGGCAGCAGCGGATGCGTACTTTAAGGGTTTCGACTCAGCCTCGCAAGACCTCGACGAAGAAAAAGTCATCCACAGACAGTCGCCGGCCACCGCCTGTGGATAACGAGACGCGCAGCCCTGGTGCCTCACAGACAGCAACGCCCGCACAGGGCGGGCGTTGTTGGCACAACGGCGGCAAGCGCGAACTCGAGCTAGCGGATGGTCACCCGCGCATAGCGCTTCTTGCCTGCCTGAATGACATAGGCCTTGCCGGCAGCCAGCATATGATCGCGTGCCACGACCTCACCATCGACCTTGACCCGACCGTTGCCGAGCATGTCCTTGGCCTGGGCACTGTTGTTAGAGAGGCCGGAACGGTTGAGCACCGCGGCAATGGGCGCCTGCTGGCCGTCGAAGTCGACCTCGACCTCGGGCAGGTCCTCGGGTAACTCCCCCTCGGCGAGCTGGTTGCCCGCCGACTTGTGCGCGTTGGCCGCCGCCTCTTCGCCGTGGTAGCGGGCAATCAGTTCACGCGCCAGCACCATCTTGATATCGCGCGGGTTGGCGCCCCGCTCGGCGTCGCGCTTGAGCGCCGCGATCTCCTCGTTACTCTTCAGCGACAGCAGCTCGAAATAGCGCCACATCAGGCTATCGGGCAGCGATACCAGCTTATTGAACATCGCGCCGGGCGCCTCATCGACGCCCACATAGTTGCCCAGCGACTTGGACATCTTCTGCACGCCGTCGAGGCCTTCTAGCAGCGGCATGGTGATCACCACCTGGGGCTCCATGCCGAAGTGCTTCTGGATTTCACGACCCATCAGCAGATTGAACTTCTGGTCGGTGCCGCCCAGCTCGACATCCGCCTCGAGCGCCACCGAGTCGTATCCTTGCACCAGCGGGTAGAGGAACTCATGAATCGAAATCGGCTGACCGGCCTTGTAGCGCTTGTCGAAGTCATCGCGCTCGAGCATCCGCGCCACCGTGCTCTGGGCTGCCAGCTCGATCATCTTGGCTGCCGACAGCTCGCCGAACCACTCGGCATTGAAGCGCACCTCGGTCTTGTCCGGATCGAGAATCTTGAAGACCTGCTCACGATAGGTGTCGGCGTTGGCCTTGACCTCTGCTTCGGTGAGCGGCTTGCGGGTGACGTTCTTGCCGGTGGGATCACCGATACGGCCGGTAAAGTCGCCGATCAGGAAGATGACCTCATGGCCCAGATCCTGGAACTGACGCATCTTGGTCAACAGTACGCTGTGGCCCAGATGCAGGTCCGGCGCCGTGGGATCGAAGCCCGCCTTGATACGCAGCTTGCGGCCGGAGGCGAGCTTCTTCTTCAGCTCCTCTTCCAGCAGAATCTCATGGGTGCCACGCTGCAGCAGCGCCAGGGCGCTCGCGACATCGGTCATCGTCTCCTACTCCCGTCAAGGCGGTGAATCAGGCCAAGTTGGCTCGCAAAATGATGCGCAATGGTAGCATGTCTTATCGATCATCGGTGACGCCCTCACCGCCTACGTCAGGCCACTCGCAGGGAGCCTTGCATGCCACGATTTCTGGGATTGATGTCGGGCACCAGCCTCGACGCCATCGATGCGGCGCTGCTGCATATCGACACCGCGGGCCGGCTGAGCCTCGGCCAGACCCTCGCCGAGCCGCTGCCGTCACCTCTGCGCCGGCGGCTGCTCGCACTGTGCCAGGCCGAGTCCGCGAGCTTTGCCGAACTGGCCTACCTGGAGGATGCCTTCTGCCGGCACCAGGCCGCGGCGGTGAGCCAGCTACTCGACGCAGCAGGCCTGAAGGCGAGCGATATCGACGCCATCGGCAGCCATGGCCAGACCCTCGAGCACGCGCCCTACGGTCATGCCGACGGACCCGCCTATACGCTGCAGCTCGACAATCCCAGCCTGCTGGCCGAGCTCACTGGCTGCCGCGTGGTTGCCGATTTCCGCCGCCGCGACCTGGCGGCCGGCGGCCAGGCCGCCCCGCTGGCCCCAGCCTTTCATGAGGCGGTGTTCCGTCACCCCGATGAGTGGCGACTGGTGCTCAACCTGGGCGGCTTCGCCAATCTGACCCTGCTACCGCCACTGGGCAGCGACGCCGAGGTGATCGGCTTCGACACCGGCCCCGCCAATGCGCTGCTGGATGCCTGGCATCAGCGCCACCGCGGCGGCAGCTTCGATGCCAACGGCGCCTGGGCGGCGAGTGGCCAGGTCGATGTGCTGCTGCTCGAGCGCCTGCTCGGCGATGACTACTTTCAGCGCCCACCGCCCAAGAGTACTGGACGCGAAGTCTTCCATCTCGACTGGCTGGACTCACACCTCAGCGGACACGAGGCCCGCGCGGATGTCCAGGCCACCCTCGCCGAGCTTAGCGCCGTCAGCATTGCACGTGGCGTCGAGCTCGCGCGCAGCACCTACGCTACCCCTGCACCAGCGAGAGTGATCCCCTGCGGCGGCGGCGCGCGTAACAGCGACCTGATGGCACGCCTGGCCGCACACCTGCCGGGCATCACGGTCACCGCCGCCGATCAGCTTGGCTGGCCCGCCGACTGGCTCGAAGCCGCGGCTTTTGCCTGGCTGGCCTGGCGACGACTCGCCGAACTCCCCGGCAGCTTGCCCTCAGTCACCGGCGCCACCGGCCCACGGATACTGGGGGGGGTCTACGCGGCCTAGGCCCCCTCACGTCGCCCCCTCAGAAATCATCCTCGTCGCGCAGCTTCAGGTGCCCGGCATCATCCTTGAGCTGCTGAAGACCGGCGCTGTCGCCGAATTTGATCATCAGCCGCAGGTCATTGGCCGAGTCGGCGTGCACCAGGGCCACCTCCTGGCTGATTGCGCCCTCGCGGTAGAGGTCGTAGAGCGCCTGGTCGAAGGTCTGCATCCCCAGATCCCGGGAGCGCGCCATGATGTTCTTGATCTCGCCGACATCTCCCTTGCGGATCAGGTCACTGATCAGCGGCGAGCGCAGCATGATCTCGATCGCCGCACGACGCCCGCCATCGAGGGTCGGCAGTAGCTGCTGGGCGACAATCGCCTGCAGATTGAGCGACAGGTCGAGCCAGATCTGATCATGGCGCTCGGCCGGGAAGAAATTGATGATGCGGTCCAGCGCCTGGTTGGCGTTGTTGGCGTGCAGTGTGGCCAGGCACAGGTGGCCGGTCTCGGCAAAGGTCAGCGCATGCTCCATGGTGTCACGGGTCCGCACTTCGCCGATCAGGATCACATCCGGCGCTTGGCGCAGGGTGTTTTTCAACGCCACCTCGAAGGACTCGGTATCGATGCCCACCTCGCGCTGGTTGATGATCGCCTTCTTGTGCGGATGGATATACTCGATGGGGTCCTCGATGGTGATGATATGCCCCCCCAGGCTTTCGTTGCGCTGCTGAATCATCGACGCCAGGGTGGTCGACTTGCCGGTGCCCGTGCCGCCCACCACGAACACCAGGCCGCGCTTGATGCCGACCAGATCGCCCAGAGCCATGGGCAGGGATAGCTCCTCGAGATGCGGGATATCGAAGGCGATACGGCGCAGCACCATGGCTGGCTGATTACGCTGTTGGAAGGCACTCACACGAAAGCGTCCCTGCCCCGGCAGGCTGAGGGCGAAGTTGGCCTCCTGCTCGGCGGCAAAGCGCTGGCGCTGATTGTCGGGCATCGCCGCCTTGACCAGCTCGCCGACTTGGGCCTGAGTCAACCCCTGCTCGCCCAGCGCAGTAAGCTTGCCGGCCACTTTCAGGGTCGGCGGCGCACCGACGGAGATCAGCAGATCAGAGGCCTGCTGCTCGACGATGATCTGCAGCAGCTGCTGCAACCATTCATTGGCGGTCATGGTGTCCCCTCGCGCGCATCAGATGATTATTAGAATCAGGCACCCAGGGTGCCCTTGGCCTTGGCTTGGGCTTCTTCACGGGTCACCGAGCCATCGCTGATCAGGCGCGCCAGCGACGCATCGAGGGTCTGCATGCCCAGGTTGCCACCGGTCTGGATCGCCGAGTAGATCTGCGCCACCTTGTCCTCGCGGATCAGATTACGCACCGCCGAGGTGGCCACCAGGATCTCGTGGGCCGCGATGCGCCCACCACCCTGGCGCTTGAGCAGCGTCTGCGATATCACTCCCTGCAGCGACTCTGAGAGCATCGAACGCACCATGGACTTCTCGTCGCCGGGGAAGACATCGATGATGCGGTCGATGGTCTTGGCCGCCGAGGTGGTATGCAGGGTGCCGAACACCAGATGACCGGTCTCTGCCGCCGTCAGCGCCAGGCGGATGGTTTCCAGGTCGCGCATCTCGCCGACCAGAATCACGTCCGGATCCTCGCGCAGGGCGCTGCGCAGCGCCGGGGCAAAGCCATGAGTATCACGGTGCACTTCACGCTGGTTGATCAGGCAACGCTTGCTGCGGTGAACGAATTCCACCGGATCCTCGATGGTCAGGATGTGGTCATAGCGGGTGTCGTTGATGAAGTCGATCAGCGCCGCAAGCGTGGTACTCTTGCCCGAGCCGGTTGGTCCGGTGACCAGCACCAGACCACGCGGCAGCAGGGCCAGGCGCCGAAACACATCGCCCAGCCCCAGGTCTTCCATGGTCAGCACCTCGGAGGGGATCGTGCGGAATACCGCTCCGGCACCGCGGCCGTGATTGAAGGCATTGACGCGGAAGCGCGCCACCCCCGGCACCTCGAAGGAGAAGTCGGTCTCGAGGAACTCCTCGTAGTCGCGGCGCTGGCGATCCCCCATGATGTCGTAGATCAACTTGCGTACTTCGCGGTCGTCCATGGCCGCCACGTTGAGGCGGCGAATATCGCCATCGACCCGGATCATCGGTGGCAACCCCGCCGAGAGATGCAGGTCAGAGGCGTTCTGCTTTGCCGAAAACGCCAGCAATTCGGTAATATCCATGGACTTTCCCCGCTCCCAGTAAGGTCGCTATCAGTATGACAGAGGTTGCCATTGACGAGACACTCGAGGCCGCGCGCCAGCGTCTGGCGCGAGCGCTGGACGCGGCGGGGCGCCACCCTCGGGCTGCCGAGCTGCTGGCGGTGAGCAAGACCAAGCCGGCAACGCTGATTCGCGCCGCCTACGCCAGCGGCCAGCGCGCCTTCGGCGAGAACTACCTGCAGGAAGCACTGGACAAGCAGCAAGCGCTGGCCGACCTCGACGACATCGTGTGGCATTTCATCGGCCCACTGCAATCCAACAAGACCCGCCAGGTCGCCGAGCACTTCGCCTGGGTACACAGCGTTGACCGTGACAAGATCGCCCGCCGGCTCAGCGAGCAACGGCCTGAGCAGCTACCGCCACTGAACATCTGCCTGCAGGTCAATATCAGCGACGAGCCCACCAAGGCCGGCGTGCGCCTCGCTGATCTGCCGGCGCTGGCCGAGGCAGTAATGGCGCTGCCGCGCCTGCAACTGCGCGGCCTGATGGCGATCCCGGCTCCCTGCGATGATCCACAGCACCAGCGCGTGCCCTTCGCACGCCTGCGTGAAGCCCTCGAGGAGCTCAAGACACGCCACCCCGAGGCGCCGCTGGACACCCTGTCGATGGGCATGAGTGACGATCTGGAAGCGGCCGTGGCCGAGGGCGCGACTCAGGTTCGGCTGGGCACCGCAATCTTCGGCCAACGGCCGCCACGAGACTGACCCGGCCACGCGCCGCCAACAACCAACACCCAACTGCAAGGAGCCCCGCATGGGCAATCAACTGGGAAGCGCAGGACTGCTACTGGTCAACACCCTGGTCAATATCTACCTGTTCCTGATGATGCTGCGCTTTCTGTTGCAGGCATCCCGCGCCGACTACTACAACCCCATCAGCCAGTCGGTGGTCAAGATCACCCAGCCGGCGGTGCGCCCCTTCCAGGGGTTGCTTAGCCCGATAGGCCCCTTCGACCTGGCGACGCTGGCCTCGGCCTTCCTGATCAAGGCCGTCAGTATCGTGGTGATCCTGCAGATTGCCGGCTTCGGCATGCCACCCATTGCCGGCACCGCCATCGCCAGCGTCGCGGCCCTGGCCAACGCCATCCTCAAGATCTACTTCTTCGCCCTGATCGCCATGATCATTCTCAGCTGGGTAGCCCCCAACGCCAGCCACCCTGGCGCATTGCTGATCATGCAACTGGTCGAGCCGATCATGGCGCCGGTGCGCAAGGTGATTCCGCCGTTGGGCATGATCGATCTGTCGCCGATCGTAGTGTTTATCGGCATCAGCCTGATCGACAGCGTCCTGGTCGGTGCATTGACCCGTGCCGCCGGCATCCCAGGCGCACTGGTCGGCCTGTGACAGTCAAGGAGTCGACACGCCCGATGTCCGCATTCGCTCCCGATTCGGTCGGCCTGGTGACGCCGCAGACGGCGCACTTCGACGATCCGCTGGCGCTGGCCTGTGGCCGCACCCTGCCCCACTACGAGCTGGTCTACGAAACCTACGGCACGCTCAACGCCGCGCGCAGCAATGCGGTGCTGATCTGTCATGCGTTATCCGGCCATCACCACGCCGCCGGCTACCACAGCAGCGAGGAGCGCAAGCCCGGCTGGTGGGATGCCCACATCGGCCCCGGCAAGTCGATCGATACCGACCGCTTCTTCGTCGTCTCGCTCAACAATCTCGGCGGCTGCCACGGCAGCACCGGCCCGACCAGCGCCAACCCAGACACCGGGCGCCAGTGGGGGCCCGACTTCCCGATGATCACCGTCGAGGATTGGGTGCACAGCCAGGCACGGCTGGCCGACCGGCTAGGCATCGAGCGTTTTGCCGCGGTGATCGGCGGCAGTCTCGGCGGTATGCAAGTACTGCAGTGGACGCTGGCCTACCCCGAGCGCATCGCCAACGCCGTGGTCATTGCCGCCACGCCCAAGCTCTCGGCGCAGAACATCGCCTTCAACGAAGTGGCGCGTCAGGCGATCCGTTCCGACCCCGATTTCCATGACGGCTGGTATGCCGAGCACGCCACGCTGCCCAAGCGCGGCCTGAAGCTGGCACGCATGGTGGGACATATCACCTATCTGTCTGAAGACGCCATGGGCAGCAAGTTCGGTCGCGACCTGCGCACCGACGACCTCAATTTCGGCTTCGACGTGGAGTTCCAGGTCGAGTCCTACCTGCGCTACCAGGGCGACACCTTCTCGACCTCGTTCGACGCCAACACCTATCTGCTGATGACCAAGGTCCTCGACTACTTCGACCCCGCGGCCAGCCATGGTGGCGACCTGGCCCGTGCCCTGGCGCCGGCCAGCTGCCCTTTCCTGGTGGTCAGTTTTACCACCGACTGGCGCTTCACCCCGTCGCGCTCACGGGAGCTGGTCAACGCGCTGATTCGCGCCGGCAAGCGGGTCAGCTACGCCAATATCGACTCGCCCCACGGCCACGATGCCTTCCTGCTGCCCGAGCCGCGCTACCGGGCGGTATTCTCTGGTTTCATGGACCGCGTGGCGCGCGATCTCGACCTGGAGGGCCACTGATGCGCGCCGACCTTGCGCTGATTCATCGCTGGGTGCCCGAGGGCGCCCGCATTCTCGACCTCGCCTGCGGTGACGGCACCCTGCTCGACGCCCTGGCCCGCGACAAGGGCGTCACCGGCTACGGCCTGGAGATCGATCCAGAGGGCATCACCGCCTGTATCGAGAAAGGCGTCAACGTCATCGAACAGAACCTCGACGACGGCCTGGCCAACTTCGACGACGATGCCTGCGACCTGGTGATCATGACCCAGGCGCTGCAGGCACTGCGCCGCCCCGACCTGATGCTCGATGAAATGTTGCGGGTCGCCGGGGAGTGCATCATCACCTTTCCCAACTTCGCCTTCTGGCGGCACCGCGCCTACCTCGGCTTCAAGGGCTATATGCCGGTCTCAAAGACGCTGCCCCACGCCTGGTACGATACCCCCAACATTCACCTCTCGACCTTCAACGACTTTGAACGCCTGTGTCGCGACAAGGGTCTGATCATCACCGATCGTGCCGTGGGCAACGGCGGCGGCGAGGGCAACTGGACCACCCGGCTGTGGCCCAACCTGTTTGGCGAGACGGCGATCTTCCGGGTCAGTCGCCGCACTCAGTGAGGATAAGGAGGATAAGCATGCGCACGACCATCCTGGCCGGGTTCGGCCTGGCCATGTGGCTGCTGAGCCCGCTGGCCAGCGCCCAGCAGTACGAGCAAGTCGGTGACTATCAGGTCCACTACAGTGCCGTGAATACCAGCTTCCTCAGCGACGAGGTGGCAGAAGCCTATGGCATCCAGCGCAGCCGCGGCCATGCGCTGCTCAACGTCAGCGTGGTCGAGGAGCAGGACGACGGGACGACCCAACCGGCCAATGTCGCCGTCAGCGGCAGCGTCGGCCCGCTGTCGGGAAGCCAATCGGCGCTGGCGTTTCGCAACGTGCGCGGCGACGACGATACCCGCGTCCAGATCGCCACATTCCGCATCCAAGACGACGAGCCGATGCGCTTCGATCTCGACGTGACCTACGACCGCAACCGCGATCCGCAGCGAGTCAGCTTTATCCAGCGCTTCTATATCGAGCGCTAGGATATGGTGTCGAGGGTGCGCTCGAGCACCACCGGCAGCCGCTCGGCCAGGCGGATCGCCCGCGGCACCCCCGCTTCGCGCTCGAGCGCACAGCGATAGGCCAACACCTCGACGCCCCGTGCGGCGACCTCGCGCAGCGTCGCGGCATAGGCCGGATCGAGGTGCGCCGCCGGCGCCACGCTATCGATCCCTTCATGGGCCACGCAGAACAGCAGCACCGCCCGCGACCCCTCGGCGGCGAGCCGCGCCAGCGTCTCGAGGTGCTTGCGGCCGCGGGTACTCACCGCATCGGGAAAGTAGCCGTGGCCGTCGCTCTCCTTGAGCGTAACCTGTTTGACCTCGACGTAGGTGGTGGCGCCGTCGGCGGCGGTGAGCCGAAAATCGAGGCGCGCATCGATCACCGTCGCCTCGCGTTTGAGCGAGGCGAATCCCACCAGTGGCGCGACCACACCACCCCGCAGCGCCTCCTCGACGATGGCGTTGGCACGCCCGGTCTGTACCGAGGCGCTGGCCAGGCGGCCATCCGCCTGGGGCAGCTCGATCAACTCCCAGGTCCAGGCCAGCTTGCGCTTGGGGTTGTCGCTGGGTGATAGCCACACCCGGCAGCCCGGCACGTTGACCGCACGCATCGAGCCGGTATTAGGGCAGTGGGCCACCACCACCCGCCCATCCTCGAGCTCGACATCGGCGAGAAAGCGTTTGTAGCGACGCCGCAAAATGCCGGGCACTAACGCCGGGTACTCCATCACGCCTCCTGGCGGCGGTGCAAAAAACGCTCGAGGCGCATCAGCGCCTCCTCGAGCCTGGCCACGTCGTTGGTGAAGGCGATGCGCACGTGGTGTTCGCCGCCGCGCACGGCAAAATCGATCCCCGGCGTGATCGCCACCCCCTCCTCTGCCAGCAGGCGGCGGCAAAAAGCCTGGCTGTCACGACTGTAGCGGCTGATATCGAGCCACACGTAGAAAGCGCCCTGGGGCGCTAGCGAAGGCGCCAGCCCGAGGCGTGCCAGGCCGGCGAGCAGGGCGTCGCGGCGGCGCCCGAGCTCGCCACGCTGCGCCTCGAGGATCTCCCGGCACTCGGGGGTGAAGGCCGCCAGCGCGGCGTATTGAGACGGCGTCGCCGCAGCGAGAAAGACGTTCTGCGCCAGCCGCGTCAGCGGCTCCACCGCTGCCTCAGGCGCCACCAGCCAGCCCAGCCGCCAGCCGGTCATACCGAAGTACTTGGAGAAGCTGTTGACCACGAACGCC
Source organism: Halomonas sp. ML-15 (assembly GCF_014779595.1). Taxonomy (GTDB): domain Bacteria; phylum Pseudomonadota; class Gammaproteobacteria; order Pseudomonadales; family Halomonadaceae; genus Franzmannia. The sequence goes on along the minus strand of NZ_JACXZT010000019.1, from coordinate 2,117,980 downwards.
TCGGGGGCCACGGCGGTGGCCGAGAGCGGCGCGAGGTCGTAGCTCAAGCCCTGATAGATCTCATCGACCAGCAACTCGCCGCCGCGCGCCGCGACCGCCTCGGCGACCGCCGTGAGCTGAGCGGCATCGAGCATGTGGCCGGTAGGATTGGAGGGCGAGGCGAGCATCGCCAACCGCGTGTCGTCGCGCCAGTGGCGTTCGATCAGCGCCGCGTCGAGCTGCCAGCCGCTGTCGTCGCCGACCGTCACGCAGTCGAGTTCGGCGCCGGCCATGCTCATGAAGTGGCGGTTGCAGGGGTAGTTGGGATCGGCCATCAGCACTCGGTCACCGCGCTCTACCAGCAGTTGACTGGCCAGCAGCAGCGCCCCGGAGGCGCCCGGGGTGACGATGATCCGCGACGGATCCACCGCCGCGCCGAAGTGCTCGCGGTAGTGGTCGCTGATGGCCTCGCGCAGCGCCAGCAGCCCGGCCGCCGGCGTGTAGCGCGTGCGCCCTTCGGCCAGTGCCTGCTGGCCGGCGGCCACCACCGGCGCCGGGGTGGCAAAATCGGGCTCGCCGACCTCCAGATGAATCACATCGGCCCCCGCCGCCTCCAGGGCCTGGGCCTCCTCGAGCAGGCCCATCACGCGAAAAGGCTGCACGCCCGCCAGCCGGCCACTCCACCGCATGTCATCCTCCTGCATCTCGCTACGTATTGGCACCTTGGCACCGATGTTGTGGTCAAACGCCTAGTGTAAGCGGACTCACCCGCCTTGCGCAGCGTCAAGAACAGCATCGATAAGTGCCATTACGATACAGGCAGTGGTTGCAAAGGCGGCGTTTTTTCGCTAAACAAGCAAACCTTTGGCGCAAGTCTCTCTCAGCTTGGGTCAGGGTATTGTTCAGCAGTCACACAAGTAACGAGGCAGTCCCATGCCAGTAGCAGCCAAGAAAACGGAAGCGCCCAAGAAATTCACCCCGTACGAGCCGGCGGCAGGTGAAGAGTATATGAACGAGAAGCAGCTCGAGCACTTCCGACAGATCCTGCTGGGCTGGAAACAGGAGCTTATGGAAGAGGTCGACCGCACTGTGCGGCACCTGCAGGAGGAGGCCAACAACTACGCCGACCCAGCGGATCGTGCCACTCAGGAAGAGGGCTTCAGTCTCGAACTGCGCACCCGCGACCGCGAGCGCAAGCTGCTCAAGAAGATCAACGAGACCATCGACAAGATCGATGAGGATGACTATGGCTTCTGTGAGGCCTGCGGCGTCGAGATCGGTATCCGCCGTCTCGAGGCGCGCCCCACCGCCACCCTATGCGTCGACTGCAAGACGCTGGCCGAGCTCAAGGAAAAGCAGCTGGGCGGTTAATGTCATGTGCTTGGTGCGATTGTCTTACGCCAACGGGCACCCCATGGGTGCCCGTTTGTCTGTCTGGCGTACTACGCAGCCATGAGCCTCTATCGCGGACGCTTCGCCCCGACGCCTTCAGGCCCCTTGCACTTCGGCTCGCTGGTGGCGGCGCTGGGTAGCTTCCTGGATGCCCGCCATGCTGGCGGCGAATGGCGGCTGCGCATCGAGGATGTCGACCCACCGCGCTGCCCACCAGGCGCCGCCGACACCATACTCCACCAGTTGGAGGCCTTCGGCCTGCACTGGGACGGCGACGTGGAGTACCAGCGTCAGCACGATGCGGCCTATCAGGCCGCTCTCGAGCAACTGGTCGACGCCGGCCTCGCCTACCCCTGCAGCTGCTCGCGCAAGCAGTGGCGCGACTACGCCATCTACCCCGGCTGGTGCCGCCACGGCGTCAGTGAGCCCGACAAGCCTCAGGCCTGGCGACTGCGCAGCGACCTGGGGCTGCGCCCGGTGATATGGCACGACCGCCTGTTCGGCCTCCAGCACTTCGACCCAGCCGAGCTCGGCGACGTAGTGCTCAAGCGCAAGGACGGGCTGTGGGCCTACCAACTGGCAGTGGTGGTCGATGACGCCGCCCAGGGCATCAGCGACGTGGTGCGCGGCCTCGACCTGCTCGACAACACCCCATGGCAGCGCCAGCTGCAGGCCGCACTGGGCTATCCCGAGCCACGCTACCTGCACCTGCCGCTGATCGTCGCCGCCAACGGCCAGAAGCTCTCCAAACAGAACCTCGCCCCGGCGCTGCCCCATGACGACAGCGCGGCACTGCGTCGCCTGCTGCACCGGGCACTGCTCGCCCTCGATCAGGCACCTGACTCGACGGCAGCCGAGGCGCCGGTGGCCGAGCAGCTGGCCAGCGCCATACGACACTGGGATCCACGCCGCCTCAGCCCCGAGCGCCACCGCCGCGACACGAGCTGATACCATCGACGCATCGGTACCTGTCGAGAACGCCCATGTACGTCTACCGCATCATGCTGTTTCTGGTATTCGGCGGCTATCTGCTCTCGCCGCTGCTGATGAGCGGCTGGGCCAGCCCCGGCACCGCCTGGTATCGCCCGTTTCTGATCTGGGCCGTACTGATCGCCCTGACCGTGTGGCTGGAACAGAAGAGAAAACTCGATGAACGCTAGTCTCAGCGTCACTGCGGTGCTGCTGCTCGGCAGCGGCTATCTGGCGCTGCTGTTCCTGTGCGCGCTGGCGGTGGAGCGCGGCTGGGTGCCCTCACGCATCGCCCGCCACCCTGCCGTTTACACCCTGGCACTGGGCGTCTACGCCAGCGCCTGGGCCGTCTACGGCAGCCTCGAGCTGGCCAGCGAAGCGGGCTACGGCTACCTCGCCTACTACCTCGGCGTGGCCGGTGCCTTCCTGCTCGCTCCGGTGCTGCTGCTGCCGATCCAGCGCATGACGCGCACCCACCAGCTATCGTCGCTGGCCGACCTGTTCGCCTTCCGCTTCCGCTCACGCTGGGTCGGTAGCCTGATTACCCTGGTCAGCCTGCTGGCGGTGCTGCCGCTGCTGGCCCTGCAGGTGCAGACCATGGGCAGCGCCATCCACCTGATGACCGGCAGCGCCACGCCAGGGCTGCTGGCGCTAGGCTTCTGCGCGCTGATCGCGCTGTTTGCGATCCTGTTCGGCGCTCGCCACACGCGGCTCCACGCCCGCCACGACACCCTGCTGGCGACCATCGCCGTGGAGTCGCTGGTCAAGCTCGCCGCCATGCTCGCCCTCGGCGCTGTGGCACTATTCGGCATCTTCGACGGGCCCGCCGACCTGCAGGCCTGGCTCGATGGCCCCGGCCTCACCGAGCAGGCCGCTATTCCTCCCCTCGACCCGGCTCATTGGCGCACCCTGCTGCTGCTGTTCTTCGCCGCCGCCTTTTTGATGCCACACATGTTCCACATGACCTTCGCCGAGACCCTGTCACGGCGGGCGCTACTCCAGGCCAGCTGGAGTCTGCCGCTCTATCTGCTGCTGATGGCGCTACCGGTGCCACTGATCCTGTGGGGGGCCCAGCGTATCGGCGCCGACGCCGAACTGCTCGGCACCGCCTACCTGGCGTTCGGCCTGTCCGACGCCTGGTGGGTCGATGCGCTGGCCTTTATCGCCGGCCTGGCCGCGGCCAGCGGCACCATGATCATCATCTCATTGGCACTGTCGGGCATGATCCTCAACCATATCGTGCTGGTCGCCCATCCGCCGACCTACCAGCCTGACCTCTACCGCTGGCTGCGCTGGCTGCGGCGGGCGCTGATCGCCGCAGTTATATTCGGCGGCTGGCTGCTCTATCGCACTGTCGGCGTACATCACGACCTTACCGCGCTGGGTATTACCGCCTTCGTCGGTATGGCGCAGTGCCTGCCCGGGATGCTGGCGGTACTCTACTGGCCGGGGGCCAACCGCAAGGGCATGGTCTCCGGGCTGCTGGTGGGGGTGTCGATCTGGCTGGCCGGACTATGGTTACCGCTGCTCACCGCCCAGCCGGGGCTGGTGATCATCCCCCCCGGCCTCGAGGCGCTGGAAGGCGAACCGACCTGGTATGTGGTGACACTGGTGGCGCTGGCCGCCAATATCATCACCTTCATCCTGGTCTCGCTGATCACTCGCACCTCGGCGGGCGAGCGCGCCGCCGCCGAGGCGTGCTCGGTGGATGCGGTGATCCGGCCCAAGCGCCTGCCGCTGAGCGCCGCCAACGGCGCCGATTTCCAGCACCAACTGGCCCAGGCACTGGGCGAGGATGTCGCCGAACGCGAAGTCAGCCGGGCGCTAAGCGCGCTGAACATGAGCGCCGACGACGGCCGCCCCTACGCCCTGCGCCGTCTGCGCGATCGCATTCAGGCCAACCTTTCCGGGCTGATGGGCCCCTCGGTGGCCCAGGATATCGTCGACCGCTTCCTCCCCTACCAGCGCAACGGCCAGGCCGAGACCGACGACATCCACTTCGTCGAGAGTCGCCTGGAGGCCTACCGCTCGCGCCTCACCGGCCTGGCCCGGGAGCTCGACGGCCTTCGGCGCTACCACCGCCGCACCCTGACCCAGCTGCCGATCGGCCTGTGCGCCTTCGGCGACGACGGCGAGCTGCTGATGTGGAACGATGCCCTGGCCGAGCTCTCGGGCATCAGCGGTACCAGCGTGATCGGCGCCCGCCGCGACAGCCTCCCGGCGCCCTGGGGCGAACTGCTGGGGCGCATCCTCGAACAACAGCACAGCCACCTCTATAAGCAACAGGTGAGCCTGGCCGCCGGCACCCGCTACCTGACCCTGCACAAGGCGGTGCTGCAGCCCGGCGATGCCGAGCGCGGCGGCAGCGTGATCCTGGTCGAGGATCACAGCGAGATGAAGTGGCTGGAAGACGAGCTGGTCCACGCCGCACGACTGGCCTCAATCGGTCAGCTCTCGGCCGGGGTCGCCCACGAGATCGGCAACCCCATCACCGGTATCTCGTCGCTGGCCCAGAACCTGCGCTACGACACCGACGATCCCGAGGTACTGGAAACCGCCGCGCAGATCCAGCAGCTCACCGACCGGGTGTCGCGCATCGTCTCCTCGCTGGTCGGCTTCGCCCACGGCGGGCGCCACGTCCAGGGCACCGTCTTCCAGCCGGTGGCCGTGTCCGAAATCGGCGAAGAGGCGCTCCACTTGATCCACCTGGCGCGCTCGGGTGAGGATGTGGGGTATCGTAACCTGTGCCCACCCGCGCTGGTGATCGAGGGTGACACCCAGCGGCTGGTACAGGTGCTGGTCAACCTGCTCAGCAATGCCCGCGACGCCAGCCCCGCGGGAGGCGAGGTGGTGATCGACGCCTACCGCGACGGTGAGGGCGTCAGCTTGACGGTCACCGACCAGGGCCCCGGCATCGCTCCCGAGATCCGCGACCACCTGTTCGAGCCTTTCACCACCACCAAGGCGCCCGGAGAGGGCACCGGTCTCGGTCTGCCGCTGGTCTACAGCATCATCGCCGAGCACCACGGCCAGATTCATATTGACTCACCGCCCCCCGGGCGCGAGGTCGGCACCCGCATTCGCCTGTGGCTGCCCATCACCAGAGAGGATGGCAACGACCGCCATGAGCCGGATTCTGATTGTTGAAGACGAGAGCATCATTCGCAGCGCCCTGAAACGCCTGCTCGAACGTCACGACTACCAGGTTAGCGAGGCCGGCTCAGTGGACGAAGCCCTGGCCCTCGACCCACAGCGCTTCGACCTGGTGATCAGCGACCTGCGCCTGCCCGGAGAGCCGGGTACCGCGTTGATCGATTCGGCAGCGCCGGTACCGGTGCTGATCATGACCAGCTACGCCAGCATGCGTTCGGCCGTCGACGCCCTCAAGCAGGGCGCCCTGGACTATATCGCCAAGCCCTTCGACCACGATGAGCTGCTCGAGACCGTGGCCAAGGCCCTGGAGACCAGCGCCAGCCATGCCGCCCCGCCGGTCGACACTGCCAGCCAGGCCAGCGCGCAGCCCATGATCGGCAGCTGTGCCGCCATGCAGGCGGTGTATACCCGCATTCGCAAGACCGCCCCTGCCGATGTCACGGTGCTGATCCAGGGCGAGTCGGGCACCGGCAAGGAGCTGGTGGCCCGCGCCATTCACCAGCAGAGCCGCCGCGCCCGAGCGCCGCTGATCTGCGTCAACTGCGCGGCGATTCCCGAGACCCTGATCGAATCGGAGCTGTTCGGCCATGAGAAGGGCGCCTTTACCGGCGCCAGTGCGGCGCGCACCGGCCTGGTCGAGGCCGCCGACGGCGGCACCCTGTTCCTCGACGAGATCGGCGAGCTGCCGCTGGACGCCCAGGCGCGCCTGCTACGCGTACTGCAGGAGGGAGAGATTCGCAAGATCGGCTCGGTGGAGACCCGCCACGTCAACGTGCGGCTGATCGCCGCCACCCACCGTGACCTGCGCAGCCTATCGAAGACCGGTGAATTCCGCCTCGACCTCTACTATCGGCTTAACGTGATGCAGATCGATCTGCCGCCGCTACGCGAGCGCGAGGAGGACATTCTGACCCTTGCCGACGCGCTGCTCGACAGCGCCTGCCACCGCCATGAGCGGCAGGGGCTCAAGTTGTCGCGGGCGGCACGCCGCGAGATCCGCGATTACCTTTGGCCCGGCAACGTGCGTGAGCTGGAGAATGCCCTCGAGCGAGGCGTGATACTCGCCGAGGGACATCTGATTCATCCCGACGACCTGGGCCTCCACCCGACGCCCGTGACGCGCCCGACCCAGTCCACCAGTCCAGCGCCTCAGAGCGCCCCCGCGACCACTGAGAGCATCAGCGAAGAGGATCTATCGCTGGAGGACTATTTTCAGCACTTCGTACTCGAGCATCAGGATCAGATGAGCGAGACCGAGCTCGCCCAGAAGCTCGGCATCAGTCGTAAATGCCTCTGGGAGCGCCGCCAGCGCCTCGGTATCCCGCGCAAGAAAAGCACCCGCAGTCGCGCGACTGGTTAGCCGCTCAGCACAACCCGACCATGGTCTAAGCGCCCTCGCTCTCTGCAGCGAGGGCGTTTTTGCTTCATCACCGAGCCTGCTTGCACCAGTTGTTACCATCCCACACAGGAATTGCCCCAGCATGGCCCCCTGGAGGTAACACAGCAGCCAGCCATATCGGCGACATCTTATGGAAGAATGACCAAACACCTGAAATATAAGGTATTTATTCATCGTGGCACAGTCACTGCTATATCTTAGGGCAAGAAAAACAACATCCGGACGCTGTCCTTACCACGTAACAACAACAAGGTGGCTGGCAGCGCGACTCGACGCTTAACAACAACAATATTGCGTCGGGCTACGACACGCGAGCAGTCGGTCGGCTCTTGAAGCCCAACAACAACAACACACCGCTGCCGCGACTCGATCTCAACAATCACAACAAGGTCGAGAGTCCGGAAGACGAACCAGGACGCGACGCACCGTGTAGGCGCAACAACAACAACAGGCGTCTCAGAGGTGCACCTTCGGCAACAATAACAACAGGCCGAAGGAAGGTAGCCTTGCTGCCGTCGTGGTTGGATTATTGTTTTGAATACGAGACGGTCGCCACCAGGAAGATTGACAACAACAAGAAGCGTTGCTTGCCTGCTGATCCTTGGCTGACTGTGGTGCGTATTCAAGGCGATGCGCCATCACGAAGAAAAATTATCAGCACGGACCGCTGAACGCATGCTTCGGGGGAGGTCTTTTGACCTCCCCCTTTCGCGTGCCCAGAAGACCTGGCCCTGCCAGCATTGCGCAACGAGATGGTTTCCAAGGTGTCGGCGGTCGGCTACACTGGAGTTTTCGCCCATAGCGAGTCGATATCGCTGCATGTTCAAAGGATTTACCCGCTTTCTCCAACGCCCCGGTGAACGTTTGAAGAGTCTCTTCGGAAGCCAGGACGGCCCCGCTGTCAGCCACGGGCTCAAGATCATTCCGCGTGACCAGCATCCGGTCTCACGGCGCCAGTTCACCGAGCCGGCGCTCAAGGTACTGTATCGCCTGCACAATGCTGGCTTCGAGGCCTACCTGGTGGGCGGCTGCATTCGCGATTCGCTGCTTGGCCTGGCGCCCAAGGATTTCGACGTCGCCACCGACGCCACGCCTGAGCAGCTGCGCGACCTGTTTCGTAACTCGCGGATCATTGGGCGCCGCTTTCGCATCGTGCATGTCCGCTTCGGCCGCGAGGTGATCGAAGTCACCACCTTCCGTGGTCGCCCCGGCGACGATCACGCTACCCATCTATCCCAGCAGTCTGAAGATGGCTTGCTGCTGCGCGATAACGTCTGGGGCAACGTCGAGGAAGACGCGCTGCGTCGAGACTTCACGGTCAATGCGCTGTACTACAACATTGCCGACTTCTCGATCCACGACTGGGCCAACGGCCTCCGCGATATCGAGTCGCGCACCCTGCGCCTGATTGGCGACCCCGAGACACGCTACCGTGAAGACCCGGTGCGCATGCTGCGCGCCATTCGCTTTGCTGCCAAGCTCGACTTCGCCATCGCCGAGAGCACCGAGGCGCCGATTCGCGAACTGGCGCCGCTGCTACTGCAGATTCCGCCTGCGCGGCTGTTCGATGAAATCCTCAAGCTGATGCTGGCCGGCCACGCCCTGGCCACCTTCAGGCTGCTACGCGAGTACGGCCTGTTTGCCATGCTGTTCCCCGAGGCCGACGAAAGCGTCGCGGCACTGCCCTGGGCCGAGGCATTGATCGAGCGCGCTCTGGCCAACACCGACGCGCGCATTCAGGAGGGCCGGCCGGTCACGCCCGCCTTCCTGTTCGCCGCACTGCTGTGGCCCGGTGTGACCCAGCGCATGGCCCGCCTGGCCGACGACGGTATGCCGCCGATTCCAGCCCTCCAGGCGGCGTCTCAGCAGGCCATATCGCGCCAGCTGCAGCATATTTCGATCCCCAAACGCTTCAGCATGCCGATGCGTGATATCTGGGATCTTCAGCAGCGGCTGCCCAAGCGTCGCGGCAAGCGCGCCTTCCAGACCCGCGAGCATCCGCGCTTTCGCGCCGCCTACGACTTCCTGCTGCTTCGCGAGGAAGCCGGCGAGCTCGAGCCAGGCCTCGGCGCTTGGTGGACTGCCTTTCAGGAGGCCGACGAACATGAGCAGCGGCGCCTGCTGGGCAAGATCGATGCCGACCCCGCCGGCACGCCAGGACCACGCAAGCGACGGCCTCGCAAGCGTCGCCGCCGCGCGTCATCTCCCTCCGGGCAAGATGACTGATACCCACCGCGCCTATATAGGCCTGGGTAGCAACCTCGACGACCCGCTAGCCCAGGTACAGGGCGCCTTGGCGGCGCTTGCCCGCCTCCCGTTGACGCGATGCGTAGCGGCCTCGCCCTGCTATGCCAGCCGCCCGGTTGGTCCTCAGGATCAACCCGATTTCATCAATGCCGTGGCCGCCCTCGACACCCGCCTCTCGCCGCTGGCGCTACTCGACCAGCTACAGGCAGTGGAGCAGCGCCATCGGCGCCGACGCCTGCGTCACTGGGGACCGCGCACCCTGGACCTCGATCTGCTGCTCTACGATGACACCTGCCTGGCCACATCACGACTCACGCTGCCACACCCGCACATGGCCAGCCGCGGCTTCGTGCTGCTACCCTTGGCCAATATCGCCCCCACGCTGAGGCTGCCGGACGGCCGCCGGATTGCCGACCTGGCTGCCCACCACGCTGGCGACGACTTGCGCGTGCTGTTACCCCAGCGGTAGAGTTGCCGCACCACTGTTACTGTTTCACCCCTGTTTTCGCGACCGCACGGCCCGGCGGTAACAGGTAACGTAACACCCGAGCCGAACCACGCCAGCACGACGGTGGATATCAGTGCCGTCGGCACGATAATGATGAGATCGGATACCATGAAAACGATCACCTTGAGCACGCTGCAGGCCTACAAGCGTGCCGGCGAAACCTTCAGTTGCCTGACCGCCTACGATGCCTCCTTCGCCCGCGCCGCCTCCGAGGCCGGCATCGAAGTGCTGCTGGTCGGCGACTCCCTGGGCATGGTCCTCCAGGGCCACGGTAGCACCCTGCCGGTCACCCTCGACGATATCTGCTATCACACCCGCTGCGCGGCGCGTGGCAAGGGTGCCAGCCTACTGATGGTCGACCTGCCCTTTATGAGCAACACCAGCCGCGAGCGGCTGCTTCAAGACGCCGGGGCGCTGATGCGCGCCGGCGCCGAGATGGTCAAGCTCGAAGGCGAAGCCTGGATGGCCGACGATATTCGCGAGTTGACGCGCCGCGGCGTGCCAATCTGCGCCCACCTAGGGCTGACGCCGCAGACCGTCTATCAGCTCGGCGGCTACAAGGTACAGGGTCGTGACGATGCCCGCGCCGAGCAGATCGTCGACGACGCTCGCACCCTGGCCGAGGCCGGCGCCTCGCTGATCCTGCTCGAGTGCGTGCCAGCCAGCCTGGGGCGGGCGGTACGCGAGGCGGTCGAGGTGCCCGTCATCGGCATCGGCGCCGGGGTCGATGTTGACGGACAGATCCTGGTGATGCACGACGTGCTCGGCGTCACCCACGGCCGCACGCCGCGCTTCGTCAAGAACTTCATGGCCGAGGCCGACGATATCCAGGGCGCCTTCCGTCGCTACCACGAGGACGTCAAGGCCCGCCGCTTTCCGGCCGACGAGCACAGCTTCTGATGCACACCCTGTCAGAGATCGCCGAGCTTCGCGCGGCGCTGGATTCGCCGCGCCGCCAGGGCCGTCGCATCGCCCTGGTGCCGACCATGGGCAACCTCCACGCCGGCCACCTGGCGCTGGTCCAGGCTGCCCGGCAGCGCGCCGATCTGGTGGTAGCGACGATCTTCGTCAATCCCATGCAGTTCGGCCCCGGGGAGGACCTCGATGCTTACCCACGTACTCTCGCCGACGACCAGGCCGGGCTGGCCAATGCCGGCTGCGACCTGCTATTCACCCCGGATACCGCCAGCCTCTACCCCCACGGCCTTGAAACCCATACCCGAATCCGCGTACCGCAGGTCAGCGAAGGCCTCTGCGGCGGCTCGCGCCCGGGCCACTTCGACGGCGTGGCCACCGTGGTCAGCATACTGTTCAATCTGGTGCAGCCCGATGTCGCCTGCTTCGGCGAAAAGGACTACCAGCAGCTGGCGGTGATTCGCCGCCTGGTTAGCGATCTGCACCTGCCGATCGAGATCGTCGGCGTCCCCATCGTGCGCGCCGCCGACGGTCTGGCGCTCTCATCGCGTAACGGCTATCTCTGCGCTGAGCAGCGCGCTCAGGCGCCCGGCCTCTACCGCACCCTGTGCGAGCTGCGCGACGCCCTGCTGGCAGGTGAACCACGCGCTGTGTCCATCGACAGCGCTCTACAGCGCCTTGTCGAACGTGGTTTCGACCCCGATTACCTTGAGGTGCGCGCTCCTGATCTAAGCCCGCTGCAAGCCGACAGCCGTGAGGCGGTGATTCTCGCCGCCGCTCAACTCGGCCCGGCACGGCTGATCGATAACCTGACCCTAACGCTGCCGTGCTAGCGCAGCAGACACGCGAGGATTCTGCCAACGATGTACACCATCATGCTCAAGGCCAAGCTGCATATGGCCCGTGTTACGCATGCCGTGCTCAACTACGAAGGCTCCTGCGCCATCGACGGCGACCTGCTGGATATGGCCGGGATTCGCGAGAATGAGCAGATCCAGATCTATAACGTCGAGAACGGCGAACGCTTCACCACCTATGCTATCCGCGGCGAGGAGGGGTCGCAGATCATCTCGGTAAACGGTGCGGCAGCCCATCTGGCTAGCGTCGGTGATCGGGTAATCATCTGCAGCTATGCCCACTACAGCGCCGCCGAGTTAGAGAACCACACGCCAGTTCTGATCTATCTTCAGGAGGGCAATGACGTCAGCCACACCAGTCACGCCATTCCGGTACAGCTGGCCTGACATCAGGGTCAAAACCACCTGCACTCAATAAGGGCATACCGAATTACCGGTCTGCCCTTTTTGGTGATTGTCGCAGCGCACAAGACTCCCCTATGCTGAGAAGGTATTTGCTCACAACTCCAAGGAGTCTCACATGCAAGACGTGGTGATCGTTGCAGCACGCCGTACCGCCGTCGGCACCTTTGGCGGTGCACTGGCCGGCATTTCCGCCAGCGACCTTGGCGCTCTGGTAATCAAGGACATTCTCGCTCAGACCGGCGTCGCCGGCGACCAGGTCGATGAAGTGCTGCTTGGACAGGTGTTGACCGCCGGCACGGGACAGAACCCCGCCCGCCAGGCCGCGATCAAGGCCGGTCTACCCGACGCAGTGCCCGCCATGACCATCAACAAGGTGTGCGGCTCCGGCCTCAAGACCCTGCACTTGGCCACTCAGGCGATCCGCTGCGGCGACGCCGAGCTGATCATCGCCGGCGGCCAGGAGAACATGTCGGCGTCGCCGCACCTTCTGCCCAACTCGCGCAATGGTCAGCGTATGGGCGACTGGAAGGCTATCGACTCGATGGTCCACGATGGTCTGTGGGACGCCTTTAACGACTACCACATGGGGATCACCGCCGAGAATCTGGCCGAGAAGTACGGCATCACCCGCGAGCAGATGGATGAGTTCGCCGCCGCATCCCAGCAGAAGGCCTCCGCCGCCATCGAAGCAGGAAAGTTCAAGGGTCAGATCGTGCCGGTGGAGATTCCCCAGCGTAAGGGCGACCCGGTGGTCTTCGACACCGACGAAGGCCCACGCGCGGGCACTACCGCAGAGAAACTCGCCGGCATGCGCCCAGCCTTCAAGAAGGATGGCACCATTACCGCTGGCAACGCCTCGACCATCAACGACGGCGCCGCCATGGTGATGCTGTGCTCCGCCGACAAGGCCAAACAGCTGGGCCTCGAGCCGCTGGCACGCATCAAGGCCTATGCCAACGCCGGCGTCGACCCCAGCATCATGGGCATCGGTCCGGCACCGGCTACCCGCCGCTGCCTGGAGAAAGCCGGCTGGTCGCTGGATGACCTCGACCTGGTCGAAGCCAACGAGGCCTTTGCCGCCCAGGCGCTGTCGGTCAACAAGGAGCTCGGCTGGGACGCGGCCAAGATCAACGTCAACGGCGGCGCCATCGCCATCGGCCACCCCATCGGCGCCTCCGGCTGCCGCATTCTGGTCAGCTTGATCCACGAAATGATCGCCCGCGATGCCAAGAAGGGCTTGGCCACACTGTGTATCGGCGGCGGCCAGGGCGTGGCGCTGGCCATAGAGCGGTAAGGCACCAAGCTCCCAGCCATCATATGCCCCGAGATCTAGCATCCGGGGCATTTTTTCGTGTCACCCAAAAACCCACCAGCGTCATGGCCAACAACAGGCTCCAGCCAGGCAGAAAGCTCCCGCTCATATCCAGCATCCAGCCCAGCAGCGGCGGCACGGATACGATGGCGACCTGGTTAATGGCCATCGCCAGTCCCAACACGAAGCCGGTCTTGTCGACTGGCGCAGACTCCGCCACATAGGCCACCCAGGGCCCATACCAGCCGAAGCCAAAGAACCCCAGCCAGGCCATCAGAGCGCCTAGCCAAAGCTGTGATTGCAGCGGTAGCCAGATCAGCACAAATAGCCCGACGATTGAGGCCACCATGCACACCATCACCGGGAAATAGCGCGAACGGCAGCGATCACTCCAGGCAGCCAATGCGATACGCCCCGCCACGCCTGCGGCCTGGGCCACGAACAGCAGCGTCGCCGCCTGCAGCACGTCCATCTGCAAACGGCTGTGCAGATAGAGCACGGTAAACACCAGGATGCCGTACTGGACCGAGATCAAGCTGATACCCGAGGCCATGATCTGCTTCATGGCTGGCTCGCGTATCATCGCCAGTCGCGACAGTAGCACGTCTCCCAAGCGCCCAGCGGATGGTCTTTTTACCGGTCCGGCGGGGGCTCGGTAGAAGAGCATGAACACCATTGCGCCGAAGATCGCCACCATGCCACCGACGAGAAAGGAGGCACGCCAGCCCCAGGTGACCGCCACCAGCGGCAATACCAACGCCGCCAAGGCCCCGCCTAGCGGCAACCCCGCCTGACGAATGCCCATGGCAAACCCACGCTGGGACTTGTCGAACCAGGCGGCGACCGATTTGCTACCACCGGGTTGAGCAGTGCTGTAGCCCGCCCCGACAATGATCAAGATCAGCAGCATCGCCCAGTAGCTCTCGGCCAGCATGGCGACACTCAGCGCAATACCCACCAGCAAGGTGCCCAGCCCTACCACCAGACGCTCACTGAATCGGTCCAACAGTTCTCCCGCGATCAGCAGCCCTATCAAGGGCACCAGCTGCGCCGCCGAGACCAGCGCCCCGATCTGCAGCGCGGAAAGCCCCATATCCGCCTGGACATAGACGGCGATCGCGCCGATCCCCTGGACGAAGAAGCAGGCCGCCGTCTGTGCCAGGGTAGCAATCAGTAGAATCACCCAGCGATAGCTGGCATGGGGGGCAAGCGGTATGCCGATGCTCATGCTACTGCCTCATTGTGTGCTGAAGGGGATACGACTCAGTCATCTGATATAAGCAATACGTTACCCAATAGTAGGCATTATAAGTCACTATCTGCTGATAAAGCGGAGTTGCAATTAGTGTCGACTCAGCCTGCCCCGGCAATTTGCGTCTGGCCACGCATAAAAAACCGCCCCCGCAGCTCGGCTGCGGGGGCGGTCTGTCTTGCACCTCGATCCTTGTCGCTTGGGACTTAGATCTCGGTCTCGGCCACTTCTGCCTTGAACGCCGCCTTCTCTTCCTCGGTAATCTCCTTGATCGACAGTTTGACGCGGTTACGGTTGTCGATATCGAGTACCTTGACGATCACCTCGTCACCCTCGTTGAGGAAGTCGCGCACGTCGTTGACCCGCTCGGGAACGATCTGCGAGATATGCACCAAGCCATCGGTGCCCGGCATGATGTTGACGAAAGCGCCAAAATCGGCGATACGCACCACCTTGCCTAGGTAGAGCTTGCCGATCTCCGCCTCGGCGGTGATGCCGAGCACGATATCGATCGCGGCTTTTGCGGCCTTCTTGTCCTCGGCGTAGATGCGCACAGTGCCGTCGTCGTCGAGATCGATGGAGGCGCCAGTGTCGTCGCAGATCTTGCGGATGGTGGCGCCACCCTTGCCGATCACGTCGCGAATCTTGTCCGGATCGATCTTGATGGTAGCCATCGACGGCGCATTCTCGGACACTTCGCTGCGGCTCTGGCTGATCACTACATTCATCTGCTCGAGGATGCTCAAGCGCGCCTCATGGGCCTGCTGCAGCGCTTGCTCCATGATCTCCTCGTTGATGCCCTCGATCTTGATATCCATCTGCAGGGCCGTCACGCCATCTTTAGAGCCGGCAACCTTGAAGTCCATGTCGCCGAGGTGGTCTTCGTCACCGAGGATGTCGGTCAACACGGCGAACTTGTCGTCGTCCTTGACCAGCCCCATGGCGATACCCGCCACTGGCGCCTTGAGCGGCACGCCGGCATCCATCAGCGCCAACGAGGTCCCGCATACCGAGGCCATCGAGCTCGAACCATTGGACTCGGTGATCTCTGAGACCACGCGGATGGTGTAGGGGAAGTCGTCCTCGCTGGGCAGCATGGCCTGCACGCCGCGGCGCGCCAGACGGCCGTGACCGATCTCGCGACGCTTGGGACCACCCATGAAACCGGTCTCGCCCACACAGTAAGGGGGGAAGTTGTAGTGCAGCAGGAAACGGTCCTTGCGCTCACCCTCCAGCGACTCGATCAGCTGGGCGTCGCGCAGGGTCCCCAGGGTGGCGATCACGATCGCCTGGGTCTCGCCGCGGGTGAACAGCGCCGAGCCGTGGGTCTTGGGCAGATTGCCGACCTCGATGTTCAGCGGCCTCACGGTCTTGTGATCGCGGCCATCGATACGCGGCTCACCGCTGGTCACACGGGCACGCACGACCTTCTTCTCGAGGCTGGCGAAAGCCCCCTTGACCTCGTCGGCATCGAACTTGTCCTCTCCTTCACCGGCCAGTTGCTCCACCGCCTCGGCCTTGGCCGCGGCCAGGGCGTCTTGGCGGGCCATCTTGTCGGTGATGCGGTAGGCATCGCCGATCTTGGCCTCGAAGCCGGCCTTGACGGCCTCCTTGAGAGGAGTGTTCTCTGCTGGCGGCTGCCAGTCCCACTTCGGCTTGCCGGCCTCGGCAACCAGCTCGCTGATGGCAGCGATCGCCACCTGCATCTCCTGA
Source organism: Halomonas sp. ML-15 (assembly GCF_014779595.1). Taxonomy (GTDB): domain Bacteria; phylum Pseudomonadota; class Gammaproteobacteria; order Pseudomonadales; family Halomonadaceae; genus Franzmannia. Next base: position 2,101,879 of record NZ_JACXZT010000019.1, on the reverse strand, counting down.
TGGGCAAACAGCACCGCGCCCAGCATCTCGTCCTCGAGCAGCTCCTTGGCTTCGGACTCGACCATCAGCACGGCCTTGTCGGTACCCGCTACGACCATATCCAGTTCGGAGCTGGCCAGCTCTTCCACGGTGGGGTTGAGGAAATACCCCTTGTCCTCATTGAAGCCCACGCGGGCAGCAGCAATCGGGCCATTGAACGGCACACCGGAAATGCACAGCGCCGCTGAGGTGCCGAGCATCGCCGCGATGTCGGGATCGTGGTTACGGTCAGTGGAGAGCACGGTACATACGACCTGCACTTCGTTCATGAACCCCTTGGGGAACAGCGGACGAATTGGCCGGTCGATCAGCCGCGAGGTCAGTGTTTCCTTTTCAGTCGGGCGGCCTTCACGTTTGAAAAAGCCCCCTGGAATCTTGCCTACGGCGTAGGTCTTTTCCTGATAGAACACGCCCAGCGGGAAAAAAGGCTGCGCGGGGTTGGCATCTTTCTTCGCCACCACGGTGCATAGCACCACGGTATCGTCCATGGTCACCTGTACGGCGCCGGTGGCCTGACGAGCGATGCGGCCTGTCTCGAGGGTGACGGTGCTGCGCCCGTACTGAAATGTTTTCTTTACCGGATTCACGGTAGCATCCTTCAACTTGTCTGTGTCGTTTGGGTCGTTTTGACTCGGCGACCATTTTAGGGGTTGACGAGCGCTGGGGCCACCGGTTAGCGAGAATTCCGCAGCGTTAACGTTACGCTTTGCCAGCTCCGCCGTGGGCTTCGCCTACTTCCTGCTGATTTGCCAGCATATTGCGCGCTCGGTCCCAGCACCGGAAGCTTCCGCCGTAGGCCCGACCCCTCGATCTCCAAACGACGACACCCCAGCCTCTTTCGAGACCGGGGTGTCAGATGAGCGCGGCAAGCCCCCTAAACGACGAAACCCCAGCCTCTTTCGAAGCTGGGGTTCTGAAATAGCGAAGCCCCGACCAATGGCCGGGGCTTCTAAATAAGTGCCTGACGATGACCTACTCTCACATGGGGAGACCCCACACTACCATCGGCGCTGAGCGGTTTCACTGCTGAGTTCGGCAAGGGATCAGGTGGTTCCCGCACGCTATGGTCGTCAGGCGAAAAACAGTGGAATCATGCCAACTCGCGATACGTCTCTACGTACCCGTCAATCGTCGCGTAATCTACAGACCCCTTGGGGTTATATGGTCAAGCCTCACGGGCCATTAGTACACGTTAGCTCAACACATTGCTGTGCTTCCACACCGTGCCTATCAACCAGCTAGTCTCGCTGGGCCCTTCAGGAGGCGTAAAGCCTCAGGGAAGTCTCATCTTGAAGGGGGCTTCCCGCTTAGATGCTTTCAGCGGTTATCCTGTCCGCACATAGCTACCCGGCAATGCCACTGGCGTGACAACCGGAACACCAGAGGTGCGTCCACTCCGGTCCTCTCGTACTAGGAGCAGCTCTTCTCAAACTTCCGACGCCCACGGCAGATAGGGACCGAACTGTCTCACGACGTTCTAAACCCAGCTCGCGTACCACTTTAAATGGCGAACAGCCATACCCTTGGGACCGACTTCAGCCCCAGGATGTGATGAGCCGACATCGAGGTGCCAAACACCGCCGTCGATGTGAACTCTTGGGCGGTATCAGCCTGTTATCCCCGGAGTACCTTTTATCCGTTGAGCGATGGCCCTTCCATACAGAACCACCGGATCACTAGAACCTACTTTCGTACCTGCTCGACGTGTCTGTCTCGCAGTTAAGCACCCTTATGCTCTTGCACTCAATGCACGATTTCCAACCGTGCTGAGGGTACCTTCGTGCTCCTCCGTTACGCTTTAGGAGGAGACCGCCCCAGTCAAACTACCCACCACACACTGTCCTCGATCCGGATAACGGACCTGAGTTAGAACGCCAATGATGTCAGGCTGGTATTTCAAGGTTGGCTCCACTCGAACTGGCGTCCGGGTTTCAAAGCCTCCCAGCTATCCTACACAAACAACATCAGCATCCAGTGTGAAGCTATAGTAAAGGTTCACGGGGTCTTTCCGTCTAGCCGCGGGTACACAGCATCTTCACTGCGATTTCAATTTCACTGAGTCTCGGGTGGAGACAGCGTGGCCATCATTACGCCATTCGTGCAGGTCGGAACTTACCCGACAAGGAATTTCGCTACCTTAGGACCGTTATAGTTACGGCCGCCGTTTACCGGGGCTTCGATCAGGAGCTTCGGCCGAGGCCTAACACCATCAATTAACCTTCCGGCACCGGGCAGGCGTCACACCCTATACGTCCGCTTACGCGTTTGCAGAGTGCTGTGTTTTTAATAAACAGTTGCAGCCACCTGGTATCTTCGACCGCCTCGTGCTCGGGGAGCAAGTCCCTTCACACTAACGCGGCGTGCCTTCTCCCGAAGTTACGGCACCATTTTGCCTAGTTCCTTCACCCGAGTTCTCTCAAGCGCCTTGGTATTCTCTACCTGACCACCTGTGTCGGTTTGGGGTACGGTCCCACATGATCTGAAGCTTAGAGGCTTTTCCTGGAAGCGTGGCATCAGTGACTTCCAGACCGTAGTCTGTTCGTCTCGTCTCTCGGCCTTAAGG
>NZ_JACXZT010000019.1:2097437-2099267 GCF_014779595.1 Halomonas sp. ML-15 | reverse complement strand
GTGTCGGTTTGGGGTACGGTCCCACATGATCTGAAGCTTAGAGGCTTTTCCTGGAAGCGTGGCATCAGTGACTTCCAGACCGTAGTCTGTTCGTCTCGTCTCTCGGCCTTGAGCGTCCGGATTTGCCTGAACCCTCAGCCTACCGACTTTCACCAGGACAACCAACGCCTGGCTCACTTAGCCTTCTTCGTCCCCCCATCGCAACCATGTGAGGTACGGGAATATTGACCCGTTTCCCATCGACTACGCCTTTCGGCCTCGCCTTAGGGGCCGACTCACTCTGCTCTGATTAGCATAGAACAGAAACCCTTGGTCTTCCGGCGGGGGAGTTTTTCACTCCCCTTGTCGTTACTCATGTCAGCATTCGCACTCGTGATACCTCCAGCAGACTTCTCAATCCACCTTCATCGGCTTACACGACGCTCCTCTACCGCGCATCCACGTCGAAACGTGAACGCACCCGTAGCTTCGGTACCTGGTTTAGCCCCGTTACATCTTCCGCGCAGGCCGACTCGACTAGTGAGCTATTACGCTTTCTTTAAAGGATGGCTGCTTCTAAGCCAACCTCCTAGCTGTCTGAGCCTTCCCACATCGTTTCCCACTTAACCAGGATTTCGGGACCTTAGCTGACGGTCTGGGTTGTTTCCCTTTTCACAACGGACGTTAGCACCCGCTGTGTGTCTCCCACGCTCGCACTCACCGGTATTCGGAGTTTGCCTCGGGTTGGTAAGTCGGGATGACCCCCTAGCCGAAACAGTGCTCTACCCCCGGCGGTGATACGTGAGGCGCTACCTAAATAGCTTTCGAGGAGAACCAGCTATCTCCGGGCTTGATTAGCCTTTCACTCCGATCCACAAGTCATCCAAATCTTTTTCAACAGATCCTGGTTCGGTCCTCCAGTTGATGTTACTCAACCTTCAACCTGCTCATGGATAGATCGCCCGGTTTCGGGTCTATATCCAGCGACTGGTCGCCCAGTTAAGACTCGGTTTCCCTACGCCTCCCCTAATCGGTTAAGCTCGCCACTGAATATAAGTCGCTGACCCATTATACAAAAGGTACGCGGTCACAGAACAAGTCTGCTCCCACTGCTTGTACGCACACGGTTTCAGGATCTATTTCACTCCCCTCTCCGGGGTTCTTTTCGCCTTTCCCTCACGGTACTGGTTCACTATCGGTCAGCCAGGAGTATTTAGCCTTGGAGGATGGTCCCCCCGTCTTCAGTCAAGGTTTCACGTGCCCCGACCTACTCGATTTCACGCGATCAGATTTTCGGCTACGGGGCTATCACCCACTATGGCGGCATTTCCCAATGCCTTCGCCTAATCAGTCACACGCTTAAGGGCTGGTCCCCGTTCGCTCGCCGCTACTAGGGGAATCTCGGTTGATTTCTTTTCCTCAGGGTACTTAGATGTTTCAGTTCCCCTGGTTCGCCTCCCAACACCTATGGATTCAGTGTGGGATACCCAGCTTATGCTGGGTGGGTTTCCCCATTCAGAAATGCCCGGGTCACAGGTTGTTTGCCACCTCGCCGAGCCTTATCGCAGGCTTCCACGTCTTTCATCGCCTCTGGCTGCCTAGGCATCCACCGTGTGCGCTTAATCGCTTGACCATATAACCCGAAAGGGTCTGGTCTGCGATTACGTACGACAATTGCCGGATACGCTTGAGACGTATCACGTCTTTTCTCCTTGCGGAGAAATTTGTCAGCATGATTCACATTGTTAAAGAGCAAACTGTCAATCGACAGTCATAAACCGGTCATCGTCTTGCGCGATGGTGGCTTATGACTGCAGATCCGATCAGGTAAGACTGTGGGGCGGGGGAAGA
>NZ_JACXZT010000019.1:2097125-2097427 GCF_014779595.1 Halomonas sp. ML-15 | reverse complement strand
ATACGCTTGAGACGTATCACGTCTTTTCTCCTTGCGGAGAAATTTGTCAGCATGATTCACATTGTTAAAGAGCAAACTGTCAATCGACAGTCATAAACCGGTCATCGTCTGATGCGATGGTGGCTTATGACTGCAGATCCGATCAGGTAAGACTGTGGGGTGGGGGAAGTAGTGGTGGAGCCTAGCGGGATCGAACCGCTGACCTCCTGCGTGCAAGGCAGGCGCTCTCCCAGCTGAGCTAAGGCCCCACTGATATCCCGTACGTGACATGGGAATTTGATTCAGGACAAGGCATTTTGTGG
>NZ_JACXZT010000019.1:2096541-2097115 GCF_014779595.1 Halomonas sp. ML-15 | reverse complement strand
TTTCTCCTTGCGGAGAAATTTGTCAGCATGATTCACATTGTTAAAGAGCAAACTGTCAATCGACAGTCATAAACCGGTCATCGTCTTGCGCGATGGTGGCTTATGACTGCGGATCCGATCAGGTAAGACTGTGGGGTGGGCGACGAAGTGGTGGAGCCTAGCGGGATCGAACCGCTGACCTCCTGCGTGCAAGGCAGGCGCTCTCCCAGCTGAGCTAAGGCCCCCTATCAACACTTCATCGTGAATTTATCACGTGAAATGTAATTTGTGCGAGACAAGGCGAAAGGCGACGACGTATAGCCTGCTATACGAGGAGTCTTTCAACGACGTATCGCGCAAATTTGGTGGGTCTGGGCAGATTTGAACTGCCGACCTCACCCTTATCAGGGGTGCGCTCTAACCAACTGAGCTACAGACCCGGCACTGTACCGTTGCAAGCTCGATGGCGATCCGCTGGCCGACCTCACCCTGCTTTCCATTTAAGGTCAGGGGGTGCGCTCTCACCAACTGAGCGACAGACCCAGCTTACTAACACAGTCTTTGCTCTGGCCGATCAGGTAATTCATTGTGAGCG
>NZ_JACXZT010000019.1:2094855-2096531 GCF_014779595.1 Halomonas sp. ML-15 | reverse complement strand
CGAACCGCTGACCTCCTGCGTGCAAGGCAGGCGCTCTCCCAGCTGAGCTAAGGCCCCACTGATATCCCGTACGTGACATGGGAATTTGATTCAGGACAAGGCATTTTGTGACGACGCATAGCCTGCTATGCGAGTCACAAAATAACGCCGTACTGGATAAAATTTGGTGGGTCTGGGCAGATTTGAACTGCCGACCTCACCCTTATCAGGGGTGCGCTCTAACCAACTGAGCTACAGACCCATTGGTCACGCTGGGCCTATACCCAAACAGTCTTTGCTCTGGCCGATCAGGTAATTCATTGTGAGCACTTGCCGACACGAAGTGACTTCGTCGATAAGGAGGTGATCCAGCCGCAGGTTCCCCTACGGCTACCTTGTTACGACTTCACCCCAGTCATGAACCACACCGTGGTGATCGCTCCCCCGAGGGTTAAGCTAACCACTTCTGGTGCAGTCCACTCCCATGGTGTGACGGGCGGTGTGTACAAGGCCCGGGAACGTATTCACCGTGACATTCTGATTCACGATTACTAGCGATTCCGACTTCACGGAGTCGAGTTGCAGACTCCGATCCGGACTGAGGCAGGCTTTATGGGATTAGCTCCACGTCGCCGTCTTGCAACCCTTTGTACCTGCCATTGTAGCACGTGTGTAGCCCTACCCGTAAGGGCCATGATGACTTGACGTCGTCCCCACCTTCCTCCGGTTTGTCACCGGCAGTCTCCCTAGAGTTCCCACCATTACGTGCTGGCAAATAGGGACAGGGGTTGCGCTCGTTACGGGACTTAACCCAACATTTCACAACACGAGCTGACGACAGCCATGCAGCACCTGTCTTTCGGTTCCCGAAGGCACACCAAGATCTCTCTCGGCTTCCGAAGATGTCAAGGGTAGGTAAGGTTCTTCGCGTTGCATCGAATTAAACCACATGCTCCACCGCTTGTGCGGGCCCCCGTCAATTCATTTGAGTTTTAACCTTGCGGCCGTACTCCCCAGGCGGTCGACTTATCGCGTTAACTGCGCCACTAAGAACTCGAGGCTCCCAACGGCTAGTCGACATCGTTTACGGCGTGGACTACCAGGGTATCTAATCCTGTTTGCTACCCACGCTTTCGCACCTCAGTGTCAGTGTCAGTCCAGAAGGCCGCCTTCGCCACTGGTATTCCTCCCGATCTCTACGCATTTCACCGCTACACCGGGAATTCTACCTTCCTCTCCTGCACTCTAGCCTGACAGTTCCGGATGCCGTTCCCAGGTTGAGCCCAGGGCTTTCACAACCGGCTTATCAAGCCACCTACGCGCGCTTTACGCCCAGTAATTCCGATTAACGCTCGCACCCTCCGTATTACCGCGGCTGCTGGCACGGAGTTAGCCGGTGCTTCTTCTGTGAGTGATGTCCTTCCTCCAGCGTATTAAGCCGAAGGCCTTCTTCCTCACTGAAAGTGCTTTACAACCCGAAGGCCTTCTTCACACACGCGGCATGGCTGGATCAGGCTTGCGCCCATTGTCCAATATTCCCCACTGCTGCCTCCCGTAGGAGTTCGGGCCGTGTCTCAGTCCCGATGTGGCTGATCATCCTCTCAGACCAGCTACGGATCGTCGCCTTGGTGAGCCATTACCTCACCAACTAGCTAATCCGGCATAGGCTCATCCGATAGCGCAAGGTCCGAAGATCC
>NZ_JACXZT010000019.1:2094719-2094845 GCF_014779595.1 Halomonas sp. ML-15 | reverse complement strand
CTACGCGCGCTTTACGCCCAGTAATTCCGATTAACGCTCGCACCCTCCGTATTACCGCGGCTGCTGGCACGGAGTTAGCCGGTGCTTCTTCTGTGAGTGATGTCCTTCCTTTAGCGTATTAAGCCA
>NZ_JACXZT010000019.1:2094598-2094709 GCF_014779595.1 Halomonas sp. ML-15 | reverse complement strand
CCTGCTTTCTCCCGTAGGACGTATGCGGTATTAGCCTGAGTTTCCCCAGGTTATCCCCCACTACCGGGCAGATTCCTATGCATTACTCACCCGTCCGCCGCTCGCCACCAG
>NZ_JACXZT010000019.1:2094477-2094588 GCF_014779595.1 Halomonas sp. ML-15 | reverse complement strand
GACGAGTCGCTTGCCTTGATGATGTGGTGACTGATCACCTCGTCATCGACAAGCGCCCACATGAATTACCTGATCGATTGTTAAAGAGCGGCTCCGAACCCGGCTAGGGGC
>NZ_JACXZT010000019.1:2094173-2094467 GCF_014779595.1 Halomonas sp. ML-15 | reverse complement strand
CCTGCTTTCTCCCGTAGGACGTATGCGGTATTAGCCTGAGTTTCCCCAGGTTATCCCCCACTACCGGGCAGATTCCTATGCATTACTCACCCGTCCGCCGCTCGCCACCAAGAAGCAAGCTTCCCGTGCTGCCGCTCGACTTGCATGTGTTAGGCCTGCCGCCAGCGTTCAATCTGAGCCATGATCAAACTCTTCAGTTTCAATCAATGCGGTTCTTACTCACGAAATCCCCGTAGGAACTCCGTGAAAGCGAACCAATCTTGGCTCAAGGTTCAAACGTTTACTCAATTCCGA
>NZ_JACXZT010000019.1:2093177-2094163 GCF_014779595.1 Halomonas sp. ML-15 | reverse complement strand
GACGAGTCGCTTGCCTTGATGATGTGGTGACTGATCACCTCGTCATCGACAAGCGCCCACATGAATTACCTGATCGATTGTTAAAGAGCGGCTCCGAACCCGGCTAGGGGTGGGAGCGTCTCGCTGTTGCCGTGACCTCAAGGTTAACCCCTGAGTGTCGGCCGGCGCCCGGCGAGGAAGGCGTATTCTACTGAAACGGCGCAGTTTGTCAAGCCGTGGCGCTCACTGCAGAACCGATTACACCGATTCCCTAGAGCCACGCTCGTGCGTCTTGCGACGCGCCGTTCGAGCGAGGTGCATTCTACCGTTTCCGGCGGCTCTGTCAATCGCTTTTCCTATCGAACCGACAAGAAAAACCCAACAAAACCAACTGCTTGCACCTCTCTTCACCGCTACCAACGTATGCCCGTCGGCAGCAGCGGATGCGTACTTTACGGCTTTCTTGAGCGCAGTGCAAGGGACGAGAGAAGAAAGATAGATCAAAAACCGCCACATCGCCATGCTGTAGAAAAGACGCGACCATGCCAGCCAGCAACGCAGCTCACCAGAAGGAAGGTATAAAGTAGCTAACGAACGCGATGGCTCCCCGAGCAGGACTCGAACCTGCGACCCAATGATTAACAGTCATTTGCTCTACCAACTGAGCTATCGGGGAATGACGAACGATGTTACGAGGCAGGCAGCGAAGGGATGGCTCCCCGAGCAGGACTCGAACCTGCGACCCAATGATTAACAGTCATTTGCTCTACCAACTGAGCTATCGGGGAATCGCTTACCTGTTGTGTCCCAAGGGGGTTAGAGCCGTGTGGCTCCCCGAGCAGGACTCGAACCTGCGACCCAATGATTAACAGTCATTTGCTCTACCAACTGAGCTATCGGGGAACATCTCGGAACACGCGACGTAGTATACGGATCAGGCCGTTAAGGTCAAGTACCAGCTGCCTCTTCAATGCTCGATCGCTCAACGAACAGCGCCCGATGCCAAG
>NZ_JACXZT010000019.1:2074740-2093167 GCF_014779595.1 Halomonas sp. ML-15 | reverse complement strand
GTTCGAGCGAGGTGCATTCTACCGTTTCCGGCGGCTCTGTCAATCGCTTTTCCTATCGAACCGACAAGAAAAACCCAACAAAACCAACTGCTTGCACCTCTCTTCACCGCCACCAACGTATGCCCGTCGGCAGCAGCGGATGCGTACTTTAAGGGTTTCACCCCGGCCCCGCAAGACCCCGGGAGAGAAAAAGTTCATATAACCGTCATGCGCCTGCAACAGCCTTTTCTTCGACTCGCGCGCGACTGGCGCGATCCAGTAGCGATAACACCGAGCGATAGGGAATCCCGCTGTGCTGAGACAGGCCGATCTCGCAGGTGCGTGAATTGGAGTAGCCGGCACTACACGACTCGACCTGAGCCGCCAGCCCCTGCAGTGCCGAGGCGTTGAGCTCCGGCGTGGTAAAGCCCTTGTCGCCGGCAAAGCCGCAGCAGGTGATCTCGGCAGGCACCACCACGTCTGTGGCACAGGCCCGCGCCAGCGCCACGAACTTGTCGGCCAACCCCATCCGCGTGCTGGAGCAGGTCACATGTACCGCCACCCTCTCGTCCAGCGGTTTGATCTCGAGCCGGGCCAGGAGGTGGTCGTGGGCAAACGCCACCGGCTCCTGCAGCGATAGTCGCTTATCGAGGTGCTCACTGGCATGCAGGCTACAGGGGCTGGTATCGCAGAGAATCGGGTAGCGCCCGTTGTGGCTCGCCGCCAGCAGCTCGCGATTGAGCTCCCGCGCCTTATGCTCGGCTTCATCGAACTGGCCCTTTGATGCGAACGCCATGCCACAGCAGAGGTGGCCGGGAATCGCTGGTATGATCGCCTCGAACCCGGCCTTGTCGAGCAGGGCCAGGGTGATTTCCATCACCGAGCGCGCCTCGGCATCGTCACGCGAAGCACCCAGCACCCGCGTGGCGCAGGAGGGCAAGTAGACCACCTTGTCGCGCCCGCCATCGGCGCGCTTGGCCGCGCGCTCGAGCACCTTGATCGATGCCGCTCGCGGCAGGCTCGGCGTCCATTGCGGCAACCGTTCACCAGAGAGCTTGCGCAACCCGCCGCTGACCGCCGTCATGCCACGCTCACCCAGCAGCGCCTGGCCGGCACCGGCCACATTCAGCGCACCCCGGGCGACCCGCGTGGCGCCGGAGAAGTGCCGGCCAATGCGCCGCGCCATATCGGCTTGGCCAAGATTGCGCTCGTGGCGCAGCCCGCGCACCAGATCGCCGGTATTGATGCCCACCGGACACTGGGTGGCACATAGCCCGTCGGCGGCGCAGGTCTCGATGCCTTGATAGTCGTAGTCGGCGAGCAGGATGTCATGACGCTGGCGTTCCGCCTCGCTTGCGGCGCTACCCAGCGCATCGAGGCGCGCCAGTTCACGGCGCACCACGATGCGCTGACGCGGCGTCAGGGTCAGATCCTTGGAGGGACAGACCGCCTCGCAGAAACCGCACTCGATGCACTTGTCGACCAGCGGGTCGGCCGCCGGCAGCGGCTTGAGGTTCTCCAGGTGCAGGGTCGGGTTGCGACTCAGGATAACCTCGGGGTTGAGCAGGTTATCGGGGTCGAACAGCGCCTTGATCTGCCACATCAGCTGATAGGCGTCGCTGCCCCACTCGAGCTCGACATAGGGCGCCATATTGCGCCCGGTGCCGTGCTCGGCCTTCAGCGATCCGCCGTACTCGACGCCAACCAGCTGCGCCACCTCGTCCATCAGCGCCTGGTAGCGCTCGACTTCGCCGGGCTTTTCGAAGCCCTGGGGAAAGACGAAATGCAGATTGCCCTCCAGGGCGTGGCCAAACAGGATCGTCTCCGGGTAGCCGTGTTTGTGGAACACCTCGGTCAGCGCCGCCACCCCCTCATCGAGCCGCTCGATGGGGAAGGCCACGTCCTCGATGACTACCGTGGTGCCGGTATCGCGTACCGCCCCCACGGCGGGAAATAGCCCTTTGCGGATTTTCCAGTAGAGCTCATAGGTCGCCATCTCGCGGGTAAACACCAGCGGCTCCAGGGTCTTGAGCCCCTCGAGGGTGGCGTGCACCGCCTGCATGCGCGCCTCGAGCTCCTGGTCGCTGTTGGCACGCACATCGATCAGCAGCGCGGCGGCGCCGTCGGGCAGCGTCTTGAGCACCTCGGGCATGCCCGGCTTATCCTGCACCGAGCGCAGCGCAGCGCGGTCCATCAGCTCCACGGCCGATACCGGCGCCTGCTTGAGGGCGATGGTTGCCCGACAGGTCGACTGCATATCGGGGAAGAAAGCCAGCGCCGCCGCCTTCTCGGTTTCATCGATCACGGTGTCGTAGGTGATCGCACTGATAAAGCCGAGGGTGCCCTCGGAGCCGATCATCAGGTGCTTGAGAATCTCGATACCATCGCTGAAGTCCACCAGGCTGTTTAGCGCATAGCCGGTGGTGTTCTTGAGCCGGTACTTGTGGCGGATCTTGTCGGCCAGCGCAGCGTTGCCGAGCGTCTCGAGCGAGAGCCGCTCGAGGCCCGCCAGCAGCTCAGAGTGGGAGACCTTGAAGTCGGCCACGCTGGCCGGATCGGCGGTGTCCAGCAGCGCTCCGTCGGCCAGTATCACGCGAATATCTCGTACCGTGCGATAGCTGTTCTGCGCCGTACCGCAGCACATCCCCGACGCATTATTGGCGGCGATACCGCCGATCATGCAGCTGTTGATGGAGGCCGGATCGGGGCCGATCTTGCGCTGATAAGGGGCCAGCAGCTGATTGGCGCGAGCCCCAATCACCCCCGGCTGCAGGCGAATCGCGGCACCGTCGTCGAGAATCTCGTGGCCGCGCCAGGCGCGCCCCAGCAGGATCAGTACCGAGTCGGTCACCGCCTGGCCAGACAGCGAGGTACCGGCGGCACGAAAGGTCACCGACAGGCCGCGGGAGTGGCACTGGGCCAGCACCTCGCCAAGTTCGGCTTCGCTCTCGACGCGCACGATCAGCCGCGGGATCAGCCGATAGAAACTGGCGTCACTGCCGTAGGCCAGGGTCCTCAGCGGATCGTCGATCAGCCGCTTGGCGGGAATATGCTCGGCCAGCGCGGCCTTGAGGTCAGCCCAGACGGTTACATCTACTGTGTCACTCATGCGGGTACCTCTCCGGAGTGGCGAAGGATCACCACCAGCGCTTTGGGGCCGTGCACCCCATAGGCCAGGGTCTGTTCGATATCGGCGGTCTTGCTCGGACCCGAGATCAGCAGCGCGTTGGTCGGCATGCCCTGCGCCCAGGCGTGGCGCTCCACCACATCGAAGAAGGTGTCTTCGATGCTGTCCGCGTCGAGTACCGCGATATGGATCGGCGGCACCAGACTGATCAGGCGCGGCTCATCGGCGGTCGGCCACAGCCACAAGCTGCCGGTCTCGGCAATCCCGCCGCGGGTCGAGGTCAGACCGGCGTCCACCGACTCGAACTGCTCGCGCTGCCACGCTTCGATATCGCGGTCGACGTCGACCAGCTCGATATCGCTGCCGGCCAGCGCCTGCCGCGCCTCGGCAGGAACCGGGTGCTCGCGCCCCAGCGCCAGCCGACGGATGCCCTTGGCGGCCAGCACCTCGCCGAGCGCCTCGATCCAGCGGGCTGCGGTGGTATGCACCACCTCGCCGTGTACCGATCCGATCAGCCGCTCGAAGCGGGCCAGGCGCTCGGTTGAGTCCCAGCCACGGCCGGTGACCACCGCGAAGTCGCTTACGGGCGCGGTGAGCGGCCCGTCGGTGCGCCCGCGCAGGCGCTGGAGAATCGTCTCGCGGCTGCTCATGACTCGCTCTCCCCGCGCCGGTGACGCTTGACCAGCGCATGCAGCGACGCCCTGGCCGGCTTGGGTGCGCTGCGGTGGTCGGTCCACGGCCCGATGCTCGACGGCAGCCACTTCTGCAGCTTGCCGGCCAACGCCGTGGAGCGCCGCCAGGCCGCGGGGTGCGTGGCCAGCCACTGGAAGCTCTTCCAGGCTGCCATCTCTTTGCTGCTGCGCTTGACCCCGGCCCCCTGGACATTGCCGCGACCCTGACCCACCGACTCCTTGCGCAGTCGTACCAGCAGGTCGGGGATCGGAATCTTGACCGGGCACACCTCGCCGCAGGCACCACACAGGCTCGAGGCGGTGGGCAGATCCTTGGTCGCCTCCAGGCCCAGCATATGGGGCATGAGGATGCTGCCGATCGGACCCGGATAGGTCGTGCCGTAGGTATGACCGCCAACCCGGGTGTACACCGGGCAGTGGTTCATGCAAGCCCCGCAGCGAATGCAGCGCAGGGTGTCGAGCAGCTCATCGTCCTGGTAGATGCTCGTACGCCCATTGTCGACCAGCACCAGATGAACTTCGCGAGGGCCATCGTGCTCGTTGGCCTTGCGCGGCCCAGAGATCATATTGAAGTAGGTGGTCACGTGCTGGCCGGTGGCCGAGCGAGTCAGCAGCGCATATAGCGGCGGCACGTCACGCAGCTGTTCGACCACCTTTTCGATCCCGGTCACCGCGATATGCACCGGCGGCACCGTGGTGGTCATGCGACCGTTGCCCTCATTCTCCACCAGGCACAGGGTGCCGGTCTCGGCGACCGCGAAATTGACCCCGGACACGCCCACATCGGCGGCCATGAAGCGCTCGCGCAGCTGCTGGCGGGCAGCCGCGGTCATATAGTCGACGTCGCGGGTCCGCTCGGTACCGGTATTGGTGTGCATGATTTCGGAGATCTCATCGGTATTGAGATGGATCGCCGGCATGATGATATGCGACGGGGTCTGCTGATTGAGCTGCACCAGGTACTCGCCGAGGTCCGACTCCAGCGCCTCGATACCGGCCTTCTCCAGGTGGGCATTGAGGTGCATCTCCTCGGAGACCATCGACTTGCCCTTGATCACCGCGCGGGCATCGTGGGACTCGCAGATATCACGAATGATGCGGCACGCCTCGTCGCCGTCAGTCGCCCAGTGGACGCGGATGCCGTTGGCCTCACAGTTGGCCTCGAGCTGCTCGAGCAGGTCGGGAAGCTTGGCCAGGGCGCGCTGGCGAATGTTGGCACCCAGCTCGCGCAGCGTCTCGAGGTCCCAGTCGCTAAAGACATCGCGACGCTTGCTCATCAGGCCATCCATCGCGCGCCGGAAATTGTCGCGGATCTGCGGGTTACCCAGCGCGTCATGAGCCTGGCGGTGAAAGGCTTGGGGGGTGAAGGTCTGTACCGCTTCGCTCATGAAGTCCTCCGCCACAGATAGCTGGCGATATGCTCGCCCTGGACGTTCTTGCCCTGGTGCGCGAAGCGCCCGGCAATGTTCATCAGACAGCCGCAGTCAGAAGTCACGAAACGCTTGGCACCGGTCGCCTCGATGGCCTGGGACTTGTCCTCGACCATGGCCGCCGAGACTTCAGGGTGGCGCACCGCAAAGGTGCCGCCGAAGCCGCAGCATTCGCTAGCGCGGACTTGCTCCACCAGCGAGACCTGCCCCAGCTTGGCGAGCAGAGCCGGCCCAGTATCAGCAAGCCCCATCTCGCGCCGCGCGCTGCACGAGGTATGCATGGCGACTGTCTCGGGCTCGCCGCGATCCTCGAGCGGCAGGTGGCAGACGTGAACCAGGAATTCCGTGAGCTCGAAGACCCGCTCGGCGACATCGCAGGCCTGGGCCTCGTCAACGCTGCCGGCAAACAGCTGAGCATAGTGGGTCCGCATCATCCCGCCGCAAGAGCCCGAGGGCACGATGATCGGCCATGGCTCAGGAAACAGGTCCAACTGCGCACGCGCCACCTCCCGGGCCTGGTCGTGATAGCCAGAGGTATAGGCCGGCTGACCACAGCAGGTCTGATCGTCGGGGAAGATCACCTCAATGCCTTCGCGCTCCAAAAGGCGAATGGCATCTAGCCCCGCCTCGGGGTAGAACATATCGATCAGACAGGTACCGAAGAGATAGACCTTCTCCGGCCTCGGGGGGTAAAGCTTGACTGGCGCCATTACTGCGTCTCCTCACCAAGATCCGCACCGAAAGGGACCGACGGCCAACGAACTGCAGCGAGGGCCGAACTAACCAAGCGTTGCGGTAAATTGGTAAAACCAATTTACGATTTTTTATCGATGCACCATAGGGGGAGCGTCGTTTAAGTGTCAAACGCGTTCGACGGTTTTGGCCACGCCAGCCCCTTATACTTTGGTAGCGCCATCTTTAGCGCTATAGCAACCCGTTGAAATAACGGCAAATCGTGTAGCCCGCCAGCATTGCATGCAGGCCACTTGCTGGCCTAAAATTGGTAATACCAATTTCCACCAGACAGCAGCGAACGTTTTTGCCACAATCGCGCCCTACGCCCACGCTTCGCCCGCACCACGAGAGATCCGCATGGCCTATCAACCCGTTCGCCAGCCACGCATCGCCGATGTGATCACCGAGCGACTCGAGGCGATGATACTTGAAGGTAGCCTCAAGCCCGGCCACCGACTACCGCCCGAGCGCGAGCTGGCCGAGCGCTTCGGCGTATCGCGACCGTCGCTGCGCGAGGCGATCCAGAAGCTTGCTGCACGCGGGCTGCTGTCGAGCCGCCAGGGTGGCGGCACCTACGTCAATGAAACCCTGAATAGCCGTTTCAGCGACCCGCTGCTGGAAATGCTCAGCCGCCACGGCGAATTCAACCTCGATCTACTCGAGTTTCGCGATGCCATGGAGGGGATTTCCGCCTACTACGCGGCACTGCGCTCTACGCCCGCCGACAAGGCGCTACTGACGCAGCGCTTCGAAGAGCTCGATGCCTGTTTCATGGGCCGCAACCCGGCACATGAGGCCAAGGCCGATGCCGCCTTCCACCTGGCCATCGCCGAGGCTGCCCACAACGTCATGCTGCTGCACACCATCCGCAGCACCTTCCACCTGCTCGAGAAGAGCATCGTCGATAGCCTCGCCCACCTGTTCCAGCGTCCCGACGCCCGCCAGCGACTGATGGCGCAGCATCGCGCGCTGCTCGATGCCATTCTCGAAGGTCGCGCCGAAGATGCCCGCGCCCGCGCCCACGAGCATCTGGTCTACGTTGAGGAGGGTCTGCTCGAGATGGAGCGCGTCGAGACCCGTGCCCAGCGGGCCCTGCGTCGAGCCCAAGCCATGCCAGAGCGTGCCAGTGGCTAGCCGAGCGTCGCGGCTCCCCTCGCGCTGGCGGCGCTGGCTCTGGCTACTGGCGCCGCTCGGCCTCGTCCTGGTGGTCTGGCAGGCCGCCGCGGTGGCCCGTGACCAGGCCCTGCAGACGCTGCGTGACGAGGCCGAGAATGAACTGCGGCTGTCCGCCACCGGCCTCGAAGGGCACCTGTCACGCCACGACTACCTGCCCGAGCTGCTCGCCTCGCGCAGCAGCGTCCGCGATTATCTCGCCGATCCTGACGCCCAGGAGCCGATGCCGATCAATCTGATGCTGGACCGCTTCCGGGCTACCGCCGACGTCTCCGACATCTACCTGCTCGACCACTTCGCCAATACCCTGGTGGCCAGCAACTGGCATATGCCCAACACCTTTATTGGTCAGAACTATGCGTTCCGCAGCTACTACCAGGATGCCATCGCCGGGGGCCTCGGACGCTTCCACGGCCTCGGCGTCCAGTCACTGGAGCGCGGCTACTACTTCTCGGCCCCGGTTTACCTCGACGACGAGAACGGTCGACCCGACGGTGTGATGGTGGTCAAGGTGCTGCTCGACGCCGTGGAGGAGAGCTGGGCCGAGCAGAACGCCGAGCTGCTGGTCACCGATCAGGACGACATCATCTTCATGGCCAGCCGTCCGGAGCTGCGCATGCGCGCCATGGCCCCCCTTTCAGACGAGGAGCGGCGCGCCCTGCTGCGCACCCGCCGCTATGCCGACGAGCCGCTCTCCGCTGTCGGCATCCAGGCCCTCGACCGGCGTCGCGATGGCAGCCAGCTGGTAGGCTTCGATGACGGCCCGCTGGCCGAACAGGAGTATCTGCTGCTGAGCCGCAGCCTGCCCGAATTCGGTTGGGAGATGCATATCCTCAAGCCGAAGCAGCAGGTACAGCGTGCTCAGTGGCAGGCGGGGCTCCTCGCTGGCGGCCTCTACGGCGTGGTGGTATTCGCCGGCGGCTTTGGCTGGCAGCGGCTGCGGCTGCGCCGCGAGCGCGAGGAGTTCGCCGAGCGCGAACGCCAGACCCTGGCCCGGGCTCGCGATGAACTGGAGCTCAACGTCGAACGCCGTACCCGCGACCTGGTCGACTCCAATCGGCGCCTCTCCGACGAGATCGAGGAGCGCCGCCGCGCCGAGGACAACCTGCGCCAGACCCGTGACGAGCTGGTACAGGCCACCAAGCTCGCCGTGCTCGGCCAGCTCGCGGCTGGCATCAACCACGAACTCAACCAGCCCCTGGCGGCGATTCGTGCCTATGCCGAGAACGCCCGCACCTTCCTCGATCATCAGCGTCCCGACGCGGCCGGCGACAATCTCGAGCAGATCGTCGAGCTGACCGCGCGCATGGCCGAGATCAGCGCCCAGCTGCGACAGTTCTCGCGCAAGAGCGGCGAGACCCTGACCGCGGTCTCGGTCCCCGCCTGTTTCGACTACGCCCTGCGGCTCTATCAGGCGCGCCTCAACGATGCCAGTGTGGAGGTCGAACGCCGCTTCGACGAGCAGGAGGCGTGGGTACGCGCCGACCTGGTCCGCCTCGAGCAGGTGCTGGTCAACCTGATCGGCAATGCCCTGCAGGCGATGAACGAGACGCCCGATCCTCGCCTTACCCTCAGCGTCGAGCGGCGCGGCCAGGAGGTGCTGATCGGTGTCGCCGATAATGGCCCCGGCATTCCGGAACAGCACCTGTCGCGGCTGTTCGAACCGTTCTTTACCACCAAGTCGCCGGGCAACGGCCTGGGCCTGGGGCTGTCGATCTCGTCGCGTATCATCGACGATCTCGGCGGCAAACTCAGCGCCACCAATCGCTCCCAGGGCGGCGCGCTGTTCACCATCCGCCTGCCCGCCGACAGCACCCAGGGCCCCCACCCCTCACCTCACCTGCAGGAGTCCACCCCCCATGCATGAGCCGGCGCCGCCCCCGGTCCTGATCATCGACGACGAGCAGCACCTGCGCATCACCGCCAGCCAGACCCTCGAGCTGGCCGGCTACGCGCCCCTTGCCCATGCCAGCGCCGAGGCCGCGCTTGAGGCACTGGCGCAGGACTTCCCCGGGGTAGTGGTCAGCGACATCCGCATGCCGGGCATGGACGGCATGGCGCTGCTGCGCGAAGTGCGACGCCGTGATCCCGACCTGCCGGTGATCCTGATCACCGGACACGGCGATATCTCCACCGCGGTGGAGGCAATGCGCGAAGGCGCCTGGGACTTTCTCGAGAAGCCCTTCGCCGGTGAGCGGCTGGTGGAGATGGTGCGACGCGGCGTCGAGAAGCGTCGCCTGAGTCTCGAGAACCGCGAGCTCAAGGCCGAGCTGGAGGCTCAGCAGTCGGCCCCCGGGCCGCGGCTGGTCGGGCGTACCGGCGTCATGCAGCGGCTCGCCTCAATGGTCCAGCGCATCAGCCAGGTCGAAGCCGACGTGCTGCTGTTCGGCGAGACCGGTGCCGGCAAGGATCTGGTCGCGCGCTCGCTGCATGAGCGCAGCGCCCGCAGCGGCCGCCCCTTCGTCGCCATCAACTGCGGCGCGGTGCCCGAGAGCATCATCGAGTCGGAGCTGTTCGGCCATGAGAAGGGCGCCTTCACCGGCGCCGTCGAGCGGCGCATCGGCAAGTTCGAGCATGCCAACGGCGGCACCGTGTTCCTCGACGAGATCGAATCGATGCCGCTGGCGCTGCAGGTCAAGCTGCTAAGGGTACTGCAGGAGCGCTGCATCGAGCGGCTCGGCGCCAATGAGCCAGTGGCGCTGGATATTCGGGTGATCGCCGCCACCAAGGTCGATCTCAAGGCGGCCTCTGAAGCCGGCGAGTTCCGCGAAGATCTCTACTACCGGCTCAACGTGGTCACCCTGCCGATTCCACCGCTGCGCGAGCGCCGCGAGGATATTCCGCTGCTGTTCCAGCACTTCGCGGTGGTCGCCGCCAACCGTAGCGGCCTCGAGGCCCCGCCGGTGGACAATGCCGGCATGTCGGTGCTGCTGGCCCACGATTGGCCGGGCAACGTACGCGAGCTGCGCAACCTGGCCGAGCGCTACGTGCTGCTCGGCGCCACCTGCGACTACCGGCTCGACGCCCTGCTCGAGGGCATCGAACCCGGCCCCGGCGATATGGCCCTGCCGCAGCAGGTCGAACTGTTCGAGAAGAGCCTAATCAGCCAGTCCCTGGCCAGCCACCGCGGACGCATCCCCGAGGTCTGCGAACATCTCGGCCTGCCGCGCAAGACGCTCTACGACAAGCTCAAGAAATACGCCCTCAAGGCCGACGACTATCGCCAGGCCGCGCCTTGACTATCATCGAGACCCAACCTTGTGACAGCGACAATGGAATGCTCTTGAGCAGCGCGGGATTCCGCAAGCAGGCACATATCGACCGTGCGAGAACCCACACAGTGTCCGCCACCATCAATGCGACGTTCGTCGCAAAGCATTTATATAACGTACTGTTTTAGAAACAACCCAATTAATACGGCATAAAGAGTGCAATTGGCAGTCGTTACCAGCCATGCTATTCAGGGCTGGTGTAACGTAAATAACGATAATGCTCAGAGGAGCCAGCAATGCTACGCCATGCCAAATACTTTAGCGCGACGCTACTCATCGCCGTCGCGGCCGGTGCCGCCAGTGCAGATACTACGCCTGCGATTACCAGCCCCGCCACGCAGAACCCTGCCCAGATTCTGTACGTCGGCAACAGCTATTTTTATTATAACAACAGCTTGCACAACTACGTGCGACGCATGGCGGTCGCCGCCTATCCGGAGATGGAGGACCAACTTAATTCCAAGTCTGCCACCATTTCCGGTGCTTACCTGGCCCAACATGACCTCGAGAGCTACCTGTTTCCTGGCGCCCTCGGACTGAGCGAACCATTCGATCTCGTCGTTCTTGGCGGCCACAGCACAGCGAGCCTCACCCCTGAAAAGCAGGAAGCTTTCCTTACCGCCGTCATCGCACATGATAACGCGATCCAGGCCACCGGCGCCCAGACGGCGCTCTATATGACCCCTGCCTATAACGAAGACCATAGCAACTACGACCCCGAGATGCAGCGTCAGGTGGATGAACTGTATACGCGGGTGGGCAATGAAGTTGGCGCGCTGGTGATCCCGGCGGGCTTAGCGTTTGAAAAGGCTTACGCACAGCGTCCAGACATTGAACTGCATGTCGACTACGATGGCAGCCACCCCACCCCGCTGGGCTCGTATCTTGCCGCGGCGACGGTATTTGCGACGCTTTATGACACCCCTGTCACCGGTAATCCCTACACCTACTATGGGCTGATCGACGACGAAGATGCCGCATTCCTGCAAGCCGTAGCCGAAGAAACAGTAGAGGAATACTTCTCAAGATAATCAGTCACCAGCGGTCGCTACTCTTCGATGGGCCATCCCTTTACGCGTGGTATATCAGAGGAGTAGTGCCGCCAACCCTGCCCAGGGTGGCAGCCACGGCGCCAGCGCCGCCGAAGCCATCAGCATCAATAGCGCATGGCTCGGCTGGCGCAGGCTGCAGAGTTTGAAGGCGGTGCCGAAGGAGCGTTTGACGCGCGCCCCGACCAGATCGACGCTGTAGAGCTCATCGAGCAGCAGGTGGATCGCATACCCCGCCCCCAGCGCCACGCCGTGGGCCCAGGCCATGCCCGGAGCCTGCTCGAGCAGAGTGTAGCTCAGCGCCGCGGTCACCAGACCACACAGCGTGCCGGCCAGCAGCGAGTGCCAGCTGCCGCGATGTACCGTGAAGCGCGCAAAGACCAGCCCCGCCAGGTAGCGCATGGTGATATAGAGGCCGCCACAGGCCACCAGCAGCTCCCCCGGCGTCAGACGATGCTGTAACAGCAGCGCACCGGCCACCACGGCGATTACCGCCAGCAGATTGAAAATCAGGCGAATCGCCCGGGAGTGGTCAGCGTCGATATCCGGCAGGATACCGCCCAGGGTCACCAGCGCCATCAGCGGCAGGCCCTCGACGCCCCCCCACAGCCCCGCCTGCCAGCCGCCGTGGGCTAGCAGGACGCCGCCGCCGGCGGCCACGCTGAGGTGAGTGCGAAAGTCGGCCATGCAGGGGCGCCAATACTGGATAAAAAACCAGATTATCGCCCGAATAGTCTTGAAAAAACAATCAGTTCTCTACGATTTCCCAGCCTACTCGGCCAGATACTGATCCTTGAGCTTGACGTAGTTGCCGGCGGTATAGGTAAAGAAGGCGCGTTCGCTCTCCTTCAGGGCGCGCAGCGGCTTGGCCGGGTTGCCGACATAGACGTGGCCGCTTTCCAGACGCTTGCCCGGGGTGACGACCGCCCCCGCGGCGATGATCACCTCATCCTCGACCAGCGCCCCGTCCATCACGATGGCTCCCATGCCGACCAGAATGCGGCTGCCCAGGGTGCAGCCGTGGAGGATCGCCTTGTGACCAATGGTCACGTCGTCGCCAATGGTCAGCGGGTGCCCGCCGGGATTGAAGTCGCTGGCGTGGGTGATGTGCAGCACGCAGCCGTCCTGCACGCTGCTGCGCGCGCCGATGCGGATCCGATGCATATCGCCGCGCACCACCGCCATCGGCCACACCGAGCAGTCGTCACCCAGTATCACATCACCGAGCACCAGGCTCAGGGGATCGAGGTAGACGCGCTCACCCAGACGCGGGGTGTGGCCCTGGAAGGATCGCAGGGCAGAAGGTTGGCTCATTGCAGGCTCCTGTCGTACCTGGGCCGCTGCCGCGGCCCGCTCAGATCAAGCCGCTCATCAGCACCAGGGCGGTCAGCGGAATCGATACCCAGCGTACCACGCCCTGCCACAGGCGGAAGCCGACGGGCCCGGCGTCCAGGGCCCGTAGCGCCGTCTCACGGGGCATCACCCAGGCGGCGAAGACCGCGATCAGCAGCCCGCCGAGGGGCAGAAAGATCTCGCTGGGCACGCTGGAGACCAGCTCGAAGAAGTTCATGCCGGCCACGATATGCACGTCTTCCAGGTGCGAAAACGACAGCACCGAAAGAATGCCCACCAGCCAGATGCCCACCGCCACCAGCGCGGTGGCGCGACTGCGTCGCAGCCCCAATCCCTGCAGGCCGGCGACCATCGGCTCGGCAAGGTTGATCGACGAGGTCCAGGTCGCCAGCAGTAGCAGCAGGAAAAACAGGCCCAGCCACAGCGAGCCCCACGGCAGCTCGGCGAAGACGATCGGCAGGGTGACGAACATCAGGCCTGGGCCTTCGGCGGGGTCGATGCCGTGGGCAAACACCACCGAGAAAATGGCGATACCGGCCAGCAGCGCCACCAGCACGTCGAGCACCGCCACCGCACCGGCGGCCCGCGGCAGGCTCTGGTGGTCGGGCATGTAGGCGCCGTAGGCCATCAGCGCGCAGGCACCCACCGCCAGGGTGAAGAAGGCGTGCCCCATGGCATTCAGCACCACCCCTACGCTGATCGCCGCCAGGTCCGGGGCAAACAGCCAGCGCAGCGCCGGCGCGAAGCCGTCGGTCGTGGCCGCATAGATCGCCAGCACCACCAGCAGCAGGTAGAGCAGCGGCATCATCAGGTTGTTGAGTTTTTCGAGTCCATTGCTGACCCCGGCCGCTACCACCGACATGGTCATCAGCAGAAACAGGGTGTGGTTGAAGGTCATGCGCAGCGGGTCGGCGAGGAAGCCGTCGAAGAACGCCCCCACCTCGGCCGGCCCCTGATCGACGAACTGGCCGTTGACCGCAGCAATCAGATACTCGATCGACCAGCCCGAGACCACCGAGTAGAAGGAGAGGATGCAGAACACCGTCAGCGCGCCGAACAGTCCCAGCCAGCGCCACTGCTCGCTGCTGCCCGCCTGGCGTGCCAGCACCGCCAGCGACTGGCTAGGGCTGCGCCGCCCGGCACGGCCGATCATGATCTCGGCCATCATCACTGGCAGCCCGAGCAGCAGCACGAAGGCGATATACAGCAGCAGAAAGGCGCCGCCGCCGTTCTCACCAGTCATATAGGGAAAACGCCAGATATTGCCCAGGCCAACGGCGGCCCCGGTGACCGCCAGAATAAAGGCGCGCCGCGAGCTCCAGCGTTCGAGTGTCTCGTTCATCAGGTGATTCCTTATGGCCTCGCCGGACCGGCCGGCGGCGGAGGCGCAAGCCTACCAGCCTGCTCAGCGCCGGCCAATGCATTGAAACCCTAGGCCGCTGCCCGCATCTAAGCAGCAGGATACTTTCACCGACGAGGTTCGCATGTCCCGCAATCCGCTGCTCGAACGCCACGCCCTGCCACCCTTCGCCGAGATTCAGCCCGAGCACGTGGTGCCCGCCATCGAGCGTCTGCTGGACGACAACCGAGTCGCCATCGATCAGTTGGTCGAGCGCGCCCAGCGCGAGGCGCCCACCTGGGAAAGCCTGGCCGCGCCACTTGAAGCGCTCAACGATCAGTTGGCCCAGGCCTGGTCGCCGGTCTCGCACCTCAACGGCACCATGAACTCCGAAGCGCTGCGTGAAGCGTATCAGAGCTGCCTGGCCAAGCTCTCCGAGTACAGCACCTGGCTAGGGCAGCACACCGGCCTATGCCAGGCTTACCAGACCCTGAAGGACTCGCCGGCATACCTGCGACTCGACGAAGGCCAACAGCGCTCGGTGGACAACACCCTGCGCGACTTTCGCCTCGCCGGCGTCGACCTGCCGGCCGACAAGAAAGCCCGCTACGGCGAGATCCAGGCGCGGCTGTCGACGCTGGCCAACGGCTTCTCCAACAACGTGCTCGACGCCACCCAGGCGTGGTACAAGGACATCGCCGACGCCGCCACCCTGGACGGCCTGCCCGACAGCGCGCTGGACACCCTGCGCGCCAACGCCGAGGCCAAGGGCGTCGACGGCTTCCGCATCACCCTCGATTTCCCGAGCTTCTTCCCGGTGGTCAGCTACGCTAACGACCGCGAGCTGCGCCGTGAGGTCTATACCGCCTTCGTGACCCGGGCCTCCGACCAGGGGCCCGATGCCGGCAAGTTCGACAATGCACCGATCATCGAAGAGCTGCTGGCGCTGCGCCGTGAGCTCGCCGAGCTGCTCGGCTTCGCCAGCTACGCCGACTACTCGCTGGCCACCAAGATGGCCGAGTCACCCCAGGAGGTGCTCGACTTTCTCAACGACCTGGCAAGCCGCGCCTACCCCCAGGCCAAGCAGGAGTTCGACGAGCTGGCCGACTTTGCGCGCGATGAACTGGGCCTGGAGGACCTGCAACCCTGGGACATCGGCTATGCCAGCGAGAAGCTGCGCGAGGCGCGCTACGCCATCTCCCAGGAGCAGCTGCGGCCCTATTTCCCGGCACCGCGGGTGATCGACGGCCTGTTCAAGGTCGTCGAGACGCTCTACGGGGTGAGCTTCGAGGAAGACCCTGAGGCACCGCGCTACCACCCCGACGTGCGCTACTACCGAATCCTCGAGCAGGGCGAACCGATTGCCGGCTTCTACCTCGATCTCTACGCGCGCGAAGGCAAGCGCGGCGGCGCCTGGATGGACGAATGCCGGGTACGCCGCGCCAGTGAGGACGGCCGCATCCAGCTGCCGGTGGCCTACCTGACTTGCAACTTCACTCGCCCGGTGGGCGACAAGCCGGCGCTGCTGACCCACGACGAGGTCACCACCCTGTTCCACGAGTTCGGCCACGGCCTGCACCACATGCTCACCAAGCAGCAGGTCGCCGACATCTCGGGCATCAACGGCGTGGCCTGGGATGCGGTGGAGCTGCCCAGCCAGTTCATGGAGAACTACTGCTGGGAGCGCGAGGGGCTCGACCTGATCGCCGGCCACCTCGACACCGGCGCCAAGCTGCCCAGTGAGCTGCTCGAGCGTTTGCAGGCGGCGCGCAATTTCCAGTCCGCCATGGGCATGGCCCGCCAGCTGGAGTTCTCGCTGTTCGACTTCCGCCTGCATCTGGAGCTCGCCGCGCCCAGCGCCGCCGACGTCCAGGCCCTGCTCGACGAGATCCGCGACGGCCTGTCAGTGCTGCCCAAGGTCGACTTCAACCGTTTCCAGAACGGTTTCGGCCATATCTTTGCCGGCGGCTATGCGGCGGGCTACTACAGCTACAAGTGGGCTGAGGTGCTATCGGCCGACGCCTACAGCGCCTTCGAGGAAGCCGGTATCTTCGATGCCGACACCGGTGCCCGCTTCCGCCGCGAGATCCTCGAGCCAGGCGGCGCACGCGATGCCGCCGAGCTGTTCCGCGCCTTCCGCGGTCGCGAGCCCAGCGTCGAACCGCTGCTACGCCACACCGGCATCCGTGCCGCCTGACAGGAGTCCTTAATGGCTGTCCCCAAACGCTTTATCGCCGGCGCCATCTGCCCACGCTGCGCCGCCATGGACCGGGTTCGCGCCTGGGAGCAGCACGGCGTGCGCTATCGCGACTGTGTTGCCTGCGACTTCTTCGAGCAGCTGCCGATGGAAGAGCAGGCCGCTGACGAACTCGAAACCCGCGTCAACCGGGTGCGTGACGAGCAGGCCCGCAACGATGTTCAGACGGTAAGGATTCTCGACCCCAAGGGCCACTGAGCCCACCCCTGCCGCGCCGCTCCCGCGGTGCGGCGATCCGCACAGCCCGCCTTTTGCGTCTCGCGTCGCCGCCTGGCGACGCGATTTCTACCCCTGCATGCCGATACTCCCTGTGCCAACCACGCCGCCTTGGCGTGGAACAGCTCAAGCTGTGCGGCTTTCCGCACACCCAGAACCCGCCTTTGTGCGGACTACCAGACAATCCACGATGAACCGCATTCGACTTTGGTGGAAATGAAAAATTACAAGCCACTGAACTAAAAGTGTTTTTCCGCGCATGGCGCGTGCTTTGCAGATTATAAAAGCGATTAGCAACACCTCAACGATAACGATAGATGAGAGAGTCCCTATGACCGCTCCCAAGCACGCACTGCTGCGCACCGCTCCCCGTACCCTGGGTATGGCCCTCGCCTCCAGCGCCCTGATCGGTGGCCTGCTGGTCAGCGCCAGCGCCCAAGCCGACCGCGAAGGCTGGCCGTCCAGCTTCACCATGGGTACCGCCAGCCAGGGCGGCACCTACTACATCTACGGCTCTGGCTGGGCCAACCTGGTCGCCGACGAGCTGGGCGACATGTCCGGCGGCGGCGAAGTCACCGGTGGCCCGACCCAGAACCTGGCGCTGGTCCACAACGGCGACATCTCCTTCGGCATGGCCACCATGGGCCCTGCCGAAGACGCCATGAAGGGCGAAAGCCCGCTGGCGCCGGGCGTTGTCATGGACAACGCCTGTGCCATCTTCCCGATGTACGAGACGCCCTTCTCGATCACCGCACTGTCCAACTCCGGCATCGAGTCGATCTCCGACATCCCCGAGGGCGCCCGCATCGGCTTCGGCCCCTCCGGCTCGACCTCCGACACCTACTTCCCAGCGATCCTCGAAGAGCTGGGCATCGACTTCGAACGCCGTAACGGCGGCTGGACCGACCTCGGTGGCCAGCTGCAGGATGGCCTGCTCGACGTCATCGCCTTCGCCGCGGGCATCCCGATCCCGGCGGTCAGCCAGCTCGAGGTGCAGACCGACGTCAACATCATCGAATTCACCGAGGAGGAGCAGCAGGCCGCCATCGACGCCTTCCCGGTCTCCGAGTTCATGATCCCGGCCGACACCTACGAGACCCTCGAGGAAGACGCCCGCGCCGTCTCGATGTGGAACTTCGCCATCGCCCGCTGCGACCTGCCGGAAGACTTCGTCTACGAAGTCACGCGCATCACCATGGAGAACAACGACAAGATGATGTCGGTGCACCGCAGCGCCGAAACCACCATCCCCGAAAACGTCGTGCACAACACCGTGATGCCGTTCCATCCGGGTGCCGCGCGCTGGTTCAACGAGAATGGCTACGAGATCGATGACGACATGATCCGCTAAGCCCCACGCAAGCACCAACAACAAGGGCCGGCACCTGATCTCAGGGCCGGCCCTTGCCACGCTACTACTGCTTCAGGAAACGCTGATCTAGTAAAGCCCGACCCGGCCGATCAGTCTATTTCCGACACTCAAGGGTAACTGTCCCATGAGCAACACACCCGACAACCACGCTTCCGCCAAGACCACCGCGGAAGAGCAAGACGCCGCCGATCTGCTGGCCGAGGGCGTCGACGAAGAGGTCATCGAGTCCAACCGCCGCCTGTTTACCGGCTGGCAGTGGGCGCTGTTCGGCGGTCTCGCCGTGGCCTACTCGCTGTTCCACCTGATCACCCTCAACGTGCTCCCGATGGAGACCTGGTCCTACCGGGTGATCCACATCGCCGGCGCCCTGATCCTTGGCTATGGCCTCTACACCGGCGCGCGCTTCGCCTCCGATACACGGCAGACGGCGCCC
>NZ_JACXZT010000019.1:2074433-2074730 GCF_014779595.1 Halomonas sp. ML-15 | reverse complement strand
TTCGGCGGTCTCGCCGTGGCCTACTCGCTGTTCCACCTGATCACCCTCAACGTGCTCCCGATGGAGACCTGGTCCTACCGGGTGATCCACATCGCCGGCGCCCTGATCCTCGGCTATGGCCTCTACACCGGCGCGCGCTTCGCCTCCGATAGCCGGCAGACGGCGCCTCAGTGGCAAACCGTGCTCTCCGGACTGCTGCTGCTCCCGGCGCTCTACGCGCTGCTGCAGACGGTCCTGATGTGGCGCGCCATCGAGGGCGGCGCGCAGCGCATCGAGCCGCATATCGAGGCCTGGCAT
>NZ_JACXZT010000019.1:2074117-2074423 GCF_014779595.1 Halomonas sp. ML-15 | reverse complement strand
TCCGGACTGCTGCTGCTCCCGGCGCTCTACGCGCTGCTGCAGACGGTCCTGATGTGGCGCGCCATCGAGGGCGGCGCGCAGCGCATCGAGCCGCATATCGAGGCCTGGCACTACGGCTATCCGCTGATCCTGGCCACCGCCGCGGCCATCGTGATGTCGTGGCTGTATCGCCAGGTACGCGAGAAGTTCGCCCTGCCCGACCTGGTGCTGATGGTCTGCGCGCTGGCCAGCGCCGGCTATTTCCTGGTGATCTTCAACACCCCGCTGCGCATGTCCACCGGCACCTCCTTCGCGCCGATGGGCATT
>NZ_JACXZT010000019.1:2073672-2074107 GCF_014779595.1 Halomonas sp. ML-15 | reverse complement strand
CCCGACCTGGTGCTGATGGTCTGCGCGCTGGCCAGCGCCGGCTATTTCCTGGTGATCTTCAACACCCCGCTGCGCATGTCCACCGGCACCTCCTTCGCGCCGATGGGCATCTCCTATGCCGCCATCGCCGGCTCGCTGCTGATTCTCGAAATGACCCGCCGGGTCACCGGCAATGCGCTGGTGATCATCTCGCTGGTGTTCCTGGCCTATGTCTGGGGCGGGCCCTACCTGCCCGGCTTCCTGGGTTACCCGGGGCTCTCGGTGGGACGCTTCTTCAGCCAGGTGTATACCGATGCCGGGATCCTCGGCCCGACCACCGCGGTGTCGTCGACCTATATCATCCTGTTCATCATCTTCGCCGCCTTCCTGCAGGCCTCCAAGGTCGGCGACTACTTCGTCAACTTCGCCTTCGCTGCTGCCGGCCGCGCCCGTGGC
>NZ_JACXZT010000019.1:2040899-2073662 GCF_014779595.1 Halomonas sp. ML-15 | reverse complement strand
CGGGTCACCGGCAATGCGCTGGTGATCATCTCGCTGGTGTTCCTGGCCTATGTCTGGGGCGGGCCCTACCTGCCCGGCTTCCTGGGTTACCCGGGGCTCTCGGTGGGACGTTTCTTCAGCCAGGTGTATACCGATGCCGGGATCCTCGGCCCGACCACCGCGGTGTCGTCGACCTATATCATCCTGTTCATCATCTTCGCCGCCTTCCTGCAGGCCTCCAAGGTCGGTGACTACTTCGTCAACTTCGCCTTCGCTGCTGCCGGCCGCGCCCGTGGAGGCCCGGCCAAGGTGTCGATCTTCGCCTCCGGCCTGATGGGCATGATCAACGGCACCAGCGCCGGTAACGTGGTCTCCACCGGCTCGCTGACCATCCCGCTGATGAAGAAGGTTGGCTATCCGGCGCGCAGCGCCGGGGCGATCGAGGCCGCGGCCTCCAGCGGCGGCCAGATCATGCCGCCGATCATGGGCGCCGGCGCCTTCATCATGGCCGAGATTACCGGCATTCCCTACCGCGAGATCGCCGTGGCGGCGCTGATTCCCGCCGCGCTCTACTTCCTCTCGGTCTACTGCATGGTCGACTTCGAGGCGGCCCGCAAGGGCATGCGCGGCATGCGCAAGGAGGAGATCCCGCAGTTCCGCCGCCTGGTCAAGCAGGTCTACCTGTTCGCGCCGATCGTGATCCTGATCGCCGCGCTGTTCATGGGCTACTCGGTGATCCGTGCCGGCACCCTGGCCACCGCCTCGGCGGCGGTGGTGAGCTGGCTGTCGCCGCACAAGATGGGGGTTCGCTCGATCCTCCGGGCGCTGCAGCTGGCCGGCACCATGTCGATCCAGATCATCGTGGTGTGCGCCTGTGCCGGCCTGATCGTCGGGGTGATCTCGCTGACCGGGGTCGGCGCGCGCTTCTCGTCGCTGCTGCTCGGCCTGGCCGGGGTCAGCCAGCTGCTGGCGCTGTTCTTCGCCATGTGCATCTCGATCCTGCTGGGCATGGGCATGCCGACCACGGCGGCCTATGCGGTGGCCGCCTCGGTGGTCGCCCCGGGCCTGATCGGGATCGGCATTCAGCCGCTGGTGGCGCACTTCTTCGTGTTCTACTTCGCGGTGATGTCGGCGATCACGCCGCCGGTGGCGCTGGCCGCCTACGCGGCCTCGGGGATCTCGGGGGCCAACGCCATGGAGACCTCGACCACCTCGTTCAAGATCGGGCTGGCGGCCTTTATCGTGCCGTTCATGTTCTTCTACAGCCCGGCGATCCTGATGGAAGGCAGCGGCATGCAGATCCTGCGCGTCGGGGTGACCGCCTCCATCGGCGTGGTGATGCTCGCCGCCGCCGTCCAGGCCTGGTACTTCGGGCCTACCAAGGCGTGGCAGCGGCTGCTGCTGCTGGCGGGGGCGATCTGCATGATCTATGGCGGCATCTACACCGATATCGCCGGCCTGCTGGTGGGCGGTGGACTGCTGCTGATGCAGCGCAAGCTCCACGCGGGGGGCAGTACACCGCAAACCGCTACCTGAGTATCGTAAGTGGCAAACCAACACCGCCGGCCCTGGGGCCGGCGGTTTTTTTTGCCTACGCCTTCTCCACTCACCAGCGTGGTTCAGGCGAGGTTGTCGAGTACCCGCAGCGAGGCGTTGGCCTGATTGAGGGTATAGAAGTGCAGACCAGGAGCGCCGCCGTCGAGGAGCCGCTGGCAGAGGCGCGAGTTCACCTCTTCGCCGAAAGCCTGGATACTTTCGCTGTCATCGCCGTAGGCCTCGAGCTGCTTGCGGATCCAGCGTGGAATATCGGCACCGCAGGCATCGGAGAAGCGCGCCAGCTTGGTGTAATTGGTGATCGGCATGATGCCCGGCACGATCGGCGCTTCTACGCCCAGTGCACGGGCACGGTCGACGAAGTGGAAGTAGGCGTCGGCGCTGAAGAAGTACTGGGTGATCGCCAGGTTGGCACCGGCCCGCATCTTGCGCGCAAAGTTCTCCAGGTCGTGCTCGAAACTCTGCGCCTGGGGGTGGCACTCGGGGTAGGCGGCCACGGCAATCTCGAAGTGGTCACCGGTTTCGGCGCGGATGAACTCGACCAGCTCGTTGGCGTAGCGCAGCTCACCGATGCCGCCCATGCCCGACGGCAGATCGCCGCGCAGTGCCACCAGGCTGTTGATGCCGTCCTCGCGGTACTGGGCGAGCAGCTCGCGCAGCTCGCCCTTGTCGCTGCCGATGCATGACAGGTGCGGCGCGGTATTGATACCGCTCTCACCCACCATCTTGACCGTCTGTGTGGTACGCGCCTGGGTCGAGCCACCGGCGCCGTAGGTCACCGAAAAAAAGCGCGGGCCACGCTCGGCGAGGGCATCGCGCACACCAACCAATTTCTCGCGCCCGGCCTCGGTATTGGGCGGAAAGAACTCGAAGCTGATGCCCAGCGGATGCTCTTGTACACTCATCGACTCTATCCTCACGGGCCGCCTCTACGGACGGCGCGGCTAGCGGGTAACATGGCGCCATGGCCTGATAGGGTCGCATTCTGACGACTCGGCGTCGCCCCGGCCAATGAAAGTTTCCCGACCGCTGTATCAATTTCATTCATGTTGTTGGCTTCACGCACCCCATGAAGGCAGGCATCATAAGAGGTCCTGCATAAGCGGAGAACCCCACTGTGGAACTCGACCTCGGCGGCACTCTGATGGCCCCGCTATGGATGCTGCTGGCCTACGTCGGCCTGGGCGTGGTCTGCGCCCGCTGGCTGGCGCTGGAGGCACGCCCCATCGCCACCCTGCTGATCTATCTGATCGCCCCGCTCACGGTGTTCCGCGGGCTGACCCTGGGCGGCCCGACGCTGGGCTACCTGCTGCTGACGCTGGGCACCTTCGTCGCCGCCAGCCTGGTCGCCGCGCTGGTCAATCGGCTGGCACAGCGCTGGTTCCAGCCCCAGGAGGCGGCGGTGCTGGCCTTCTCCGCCGGCACCGGCAACACCGGCTACTTCGGCCTGCCGGTGGCGATGGTGCTGCTGCCCGCCGAGGGGGTCACCATCTACCTGTTCTGCATGCTGGGGGTGACCCTCTACGAGTTCACGGTGGGTTTCTACCTCAGCGCCCGCGGCCGCTTCTCGATCCGCGAAAGCCTGGTCAAGATCGCCCGCCTGCCGCTTATCTACGCTTTCGTCGCCGCCCTGCTGGCGAGTGGCGTGGGGCTGTCGGTACCCAGCGGCGTGATGGAGGGCCTGGCGGTATTTCCGGCAACCTACACCTTGCTGGGGATGATGGTGATCGGCATGACCCTTGGCCGGGTCACCTTCCGCGAGGTCGACGGGCGCTTTATCGCCGCCTGCGTGGCGCTGCGCTATGGGCTATGGCCGCTGCTGGCGGGACTCGCAGTGCTCATTCTGCAGGCCACTCTGGGCATCGATGAACAGCTCGCCGTGGCGCTGCTGCTGGTGGGCGTGGTGCCGATGGCCGCCAACGTGGTGGTGGTGGCCATGGAGTTGGATATCCGCCCCGAGAAGGGCGCCGTGGCGGTGCTGATCACCACCCTGATGGCGCCGCTGATGATTCCTTTCTACTTGTGGCTATTGATGCGAATGGCCGGCCTGGCATGACAGGCCGGCCACGCCTCAATAGCGGTAGCTGTCGGGCTCGAAGGGGCCCTCGGCGGGCAGCTCAAGGATGGCCGGCCTGCACAGCAGGCCGACTAAGGCTCAGTAGCGGTAGCTGTCGGGCTTGAAGGGGCCTTCTGCGGGCAGTCCCAGGTAGTCGGCCTGCTCCGGCGTCATCTGAGTCACCACGCCGCCGAAGCCCTCGACCATATAGCGCGCCACTTCTTCATCGAGATGGCGCGGCAGCACGCTGAGGGTCAGCGCCTGGCGCTTGGCCTCGGCGTCGAGGTCGGCGAAGCGGCCCTCGAAGAGATGGATCTGCGCCAGCACCTGGTTGGCGAAGGAGCCGTCCATGATCCGCGACGGATGCCCGGTGGCGTTGCCCAGGTTGACCAGCCGGCCCTCGGCGAGCAGCAGCAGGTAGTCGCGACTCTCGGGATCGAAGTCGCCGGGATCGCTGTCACGATAGACCTTATGCACCTGCGGCTTGATCTCCTCCCAGTGCCACTGGCGGCGCATGAAGGCGGTGTCGATCTCGCTGTCGAAGTGGCCGATGTTGCACACCACAGCGCCGGCCTTGAGCGCCTTGAGCATCGGCGCATCGCAGGCATCGACATTGCCGGTGGCCGTCACCAGCAGGTCGATCTTGCCGAGCAGCGCGCGGTCGATGCTCGCTACCCCCTCGTTGACCCCACCCACGTAGGGCGACACCACCTCGTAGCCGTCCATACAGGCCTGCATGGCGCAGATCGGGTCGATCTCGGACACCTTGACGATCATGCCCTCCTGGCGCAGCGACGCTGCCGAGCCCTTGCCGACGTCACCGTAGCCGATCACCAGCGCCTGCTTGCCAGCCAGCAGATGGTCGAGGCCGCGCTTGATGGCGTCATTGAGCGAGTGGCGGCAGCCGTACTTATTGTCGTTCTTGGATTTGGTGACGGCATCGTTGACGTTGATCGCCGGCACCCGCAGGGTCCCGTCGCGCAGCATCTCATGCAGGCGATGTACCCCGGTGGTGGTCTCCTCGCTGATGCCGTGGAGAGCATCGAGCCGTTCGGGATACTTGTCGTGCAGCAGCTGGGTGAGGTCGCCGCCGTCGTCGAGGACCAGATTGGGCACCCAACCGTCGGGGCCGGCGACGGTCTGCTCGATGCACCACCAGAACTCCTCGTCGGTCTCGCCCTTCCAAGCGAATACCGGAATGCCCGCAGCGGCAATGGCAGCGGCGGCGTGATCCTGAGTCGAGAAGATATTGCACGACGACCAGCGCACGCTGGCGCCGAGATCGATCAGCGTCTCGATCAGCACCGCGGTCTGGATGGTCATATGGATGCAGCCGGCAATGCGCGCGCCAGCCAGCGGCTGCTGCTCGCGGTACTTGGCGCGGATCTTCATCAGCGCCGGCATCTCGGTCTCGGCGATGCGAATCTCGCGCCGGCCCCAGTCGGCCAGGGTGATATCGGCGACCTTATAGTCGTTGGCGGGAACTGTGGCGGAAGCCAGTTGGCTCATGGGTCTACTCCATTCCGGGGAATGGGCGCCGTTGCCTATGCACAACCTGCCCGAGCCTCGCATCCGCCTGACCTGCACGCGAATGCTGCAGCGCCCCTCGGGCAGCAGCAACTAGAGTCATAGAGTCACGACTCTCGCCTCAGTTCAAACCAGCCGGCGGGGTTTTTCAAATCGCACCGTCCACGCACGCCACCAACGCAAGACGCCCGACTGACATCGGCAGCCGGGCGTCGCGCAGCGGTCAGATCAAGTTACAGACCGGCGGCGGCCTTTAGCGCTTCGGCCTTGTCGATCTTCTCCCAGGGGAAGGCGATGAAGGTCTCGGTTTGCTCGCGACCATCGACGTCGTGCCAGGTGTAGGAGGTCTCGAAGGGCTCGCGGCCAAAGTGGCCGTAGGCCGCGGTGAGGCGATACATGGGGTGCAGCAGGTCGAGCATGCGGGTGATGGCGTGGGGACGCAGGTCGAAGTGCTCACGCACCAGCTCGATGATCTTGGCATCGGCGACCTTGGCGGTACCGAAGGTATCGATCGATACCGAGGTGGGCTCGGCCACGCCGATGGCATAGGAGACCTGGATCTCGCACTTGTCGGCGAGCCCCGCAGCGACGATGTTCTTGGCCACGTAGCGCCCGGCGTAGGCGGCACTGCGATCGACCTTGGAGGGATCCTTGCCGGAGAAGGCGCCGCCGCCGTGGCGCGCCATGCCGCCGTAGGTATCGACGATGATCTTGCGCCCGGTGAGACCGCAGTCGCCCACCGGGCCGCCGATCACGAACTTGCCGGTAGGATTGATGTGGTACTTGGTGTCAGCATCCAGCCATTCGGCGGGCAGCACCTGCTCGATGATCTCGTGCTTGACCATCTTGCGCAGCGCCTCCTGCTCGATGTCCGGGTCATGCTGGGTAGAGAGCACTACCGCATCGACACCGCACGGCTTGCCTTGGGCGTCATAGCGAAACGTTACCTGGCTCTTGGCATCCGGACGCAGCCACGGCAGCAGGCCCTGCTTGCGCAGCTCGGCCTGGCGCTCCACCAGGCGGTGGGCGTAGTGGATCGGCGCCGGCATGTAGGAGGCGGTCTCGTTGGTGGCATAGCCGAACATCAGCCCCTGGTCACCGGCGCCCTGATCCTCGGGCTTGCGGCGGTCGACGCCCTGGGCGATATCCACGCTCTGCTTGCCGATCAGGTTGAGCACGCCGCAGGTCTCGCCGTCGAAGCCGACGTCCGAGGAGGTATAGCCAATCTCGGTGATCACCTCGCGCACCAGGGCCTCGAGATCGACCCAGGCGGTGGTCGAGATCTCGCCGGCGACGATCGCCACCCCGGTCTTGACCAGCGTCTCGCAGGCCACCCGGGCCTGCTTGTCTCGGGCGATGATGGCGTCCAGTACCGCGTCGGAGATCTGATCGGCAATCTTGTCGGGATGGCCCTCGGAGACGGACTCGGAGGTGAACAGGGAGTATTCGCTCATGGCGTGCTCGACCCTTTGGGGAAGATAGATAAGGGGCCCATGGGGCTCGGTGGGAAAATTCTACACAGCCCCACGGCCGGTTCCTAGCGTCGCGACTCGCCGCCGTCCGGCTATGATTTGCTGGATCGCCGCAACTCGGCGACAATAAGCGCCTGTTTTTTGCGTCGAGCGTCGGCGCCCAAGCTTAGACAACTCGCGTTCACGGCCCCGTTGCCGGGCTCGTCCGACGTCATCCCTACTATTTGCCGCAGGCGAGGAGCTACTCAATGCCGTCCCGTTTCGAACTGGCCAATGCCATTCGCGCGCTCTCCATGGATGCCGTACAGAAGGCCAAGTCCGGCCACCCCGGCGCCCCCATGGGCATGGCCGATATCGCCGAAGTGCTGTGGAACGACCACCTGAGCCACAACCCGGCCAACCCGCACTGGGCCAACCGCGACCGCTTCGTGCTCTCCAACGGCCACGGCTCGATGCTGCTCTATTCGCTGCTGCACCTCAGCGGCTATGCGCTGAGTCTCGAGGATCTGCAGAACTTCCGCCAGCTGCACTCCCGGACCCCGGGCCACCCCGAGCTGGGCTACACCGCCGGCGTCGAGACCACCACCGGCCCGCTGGGCCAGGGCCTGGCCAACGCCGTGGGCATGGCCATCGCCGAGCGCACCCTGGCGGCGCAGTTCAATCGCCCCGGCCACACCGTCATCGACCACCGCACCTGGTGCTTCCTCGGCGACGGCTGCCTGATGGAGGGCATCTCCCACGAAGTCGCTTCGCTGGCCGGCACCCAGGGCCTGGGCAAGCTGGTGGCCTTCTATGACGACAACGGCATCTCCATCGACGGCGAGGTCGAGGGCTGGTTTACCGACGATACCGCCAAGCGCTTCGAGGCCTACGGCTGGCACGTGGTGCCCAACGTCGACGGCCACAAGCCCGACGAGATCCAGGCCGCCATCGAGCTGGCCAAGAGCCACGACGACAAGCCCAGCCTGATCATCTGCAAGACCATCATCGGCTTCGGCGCGCCCAACAAGCAGGGCAAGGAAGAGTGCCACGGTGCCGCCCTGGGCGACGACGAAGTGGCCGCGGCGCGGGTCCAGCTCGACTGGCCGCATGCCCCCTTCCATGTGCCCGAGGAGATCTACCAGGGCTGGGATGCCACGGCCCGCGGCACTGAGCGCGAGCAGGAGTGGGAGGCGCGCCTGGCGCGCTACGCCGAGGCCTTCCCCAGCGAGGCGGCCGAGCTCCAGCGCCGCCTCAAGGGCGAGCTACCCAGCGACCTGACCAGCGAGAAGCTGATCGAGCAGGCCCAGGAGAAGGCCGAGAGTATCGCCTCACGCAAGGCGTCGCTGGCCTGCCTTAATGCGCTGGGCCCGCAGCTGCCCGAGCTGCTCGGCGGTAGCGCCGACCTGGCGCCCTCCAACCTGACCTTCTGGCAGGGGGCGAAGGCGATCAGCCAGACCGAGCCCGGCGGCAACTACCTGCACTACGGGGTGCGCGAGTTCGGCATGGGCGCGATCATGAACGGCATCGCCGTACACGGCGGCTTCGTGCCCTACGGCGCGACCTTCCTGACCTTCATGGAGTATATGCACAACGCCCTGCGCATGGCGGCGATCATGCATCAGCAGGCGATCTACGTCTTTACCCACGACTCCATCGGACTCGGCGAGGATGGCCCCACCCACCAGCCCATCGAGCAGCTGGGTGCGCTGCGTTCGACCCCCAACCTGGCCACCTGGCGCCCCGCCGATGCGGTGGAGACCGCCGCCGCCTGGGATGCCGCCCTCAAGTGCCATAGCGGCCCCACTGCGCTGGTGCTGTCGCGCCAGAACCTGCCTCACCAGGCCCGCGACAAGTCGCAGCTGGCCAATATCCAGCGCGGTGGATACGTGCTCAAGGAGAGCCAGGGCAGCCCTGAGCTGATCCTGATCGCCACCGGCTCCGAGGTTGGCCTGGCCATGGACGCCGCCGCCGAGCTCGAGGCCAAGGGTCGCGCGGTGCGGGTGGTGTCGATGCCCTCCACCGGCACCTTCGACGCCCAGGACGCCGACTACCGCGAGAGCGTGCTGCCGCGCAGCGTGACCAAGCGTATCGCCATCGAGGCCAGCCACTACGCCTACTGGTACAAGTATGTCGGCCTGGATGGCGACATCCTCGGCATGCACACCTTCGGCGAGTCGGCCCCGGCCGGCGACCTGTTCCAGCACTTCGGCTTCACCGTCGACAACCTGGTCAGCAAGGCCGAGACGCTGCTCGGCTGATAGTCGCTCCACGAGACGCATGCAAAAAGGGCACGACCTCACGGTCGTGCCCTTTTGTTTGCCTGGCGGCTAAGCCTACCTGTCGGCCTATGCGGCTTACGCCACCGTTACGCTCTGGTCGAGATAGACATCCTGAATGGCGTTGAGCAGCGCCACGCCCTCGGCCATGGGCTTCTGGAACGCCTTTCGCCCGGAGATCAGCCCCATGCCGCCGGCTCGCTTGTTGATCACCGCGGTGCGCACCGCCTCGCCGAGGTCGGAGTGGCCCTTGGAGCCGCCGCCGGAGTTGATCAGGCCGGCGCGGCCCATAAAGCAGTTGGCCACCTGGTAGCGCGCCAGGTCGATGGGGTGATCCGTGGTCAGCTCGTCGTAGACCTTGTCGTGGGTATGACCGAAGCCCACCGCGCGATAGCCGCCGTTGGTCTCGGGCAGCTTCTGCTTGACGATATCGGCCTTGAGGGTCGCGGCCAGGTGATTGGCCTGGCTGGTGAGGTCGGCGGCAACGTGGTAATCGGTGCCATCCTGCTTGAAGGCCGGGTTGCGCAGATAGGCCCACAGCACCGTGACCATGCCCAGTTGATGGGCGCGCTCGAAGGCCTCGCTGATCTCCATGATCTGCCGGCGGCTCTCGTGGGAACCGAAGTAGATGGTTGCTCCCACCGCCACGCAGCCCATGTCGTGGGCCTGTTCGACCTCGGCAAACAGGGTCTGGTCGTAGATCGCCGGGTAGCTCAGGGTCTCGTTGTGATTGAGCTTGAGCATCATCGGGATCTTGTGGGCGTAGCGTCTTGCCACCGAGGACAGCACGCCCAGCGTCGAAGCTACACCGTTGCAGCCGCCCTCCAGCGCCAGCTCGACGATATTGGCCGGGTCGAAGTAGCGCGGGTTGGGCGCGAAGGAGGCCCCCGCCGAGTGCTCGATGCCCTGGTCCACCGGCAGCAGGCTCAGGTAACCGGTGCCAGCCAGCCGTCCGTGGTTGTAAAAGGCCTGAAGGTTGCGCAGCACCGCCGGGCTGCGGTCGCTGTCGGCCACCACCCGGTCGATGAAGTCGGGGCCGGGCAGGTGCAGGCTGTCGCGGTGCACGCCCTGGCAGGTGTGGCCGAGCAGGCTATCGGCGTCGCTGCCGAGCAAGGCGGCAATATCCGTCATGGTGTCATCCTCTACATCCGTGAAGTGGGGTGAGTGCGATGTGCGTGGCGCGAAGCGACCCCTTTAGCGTAGAGGAATTGCCGCCCCAATGCAGGGGCGGCAGCTATTAAGATGGCCGCTCAGGCGGCCTGAACCTCGATGCGGCGCACCCGGTGACTGTCCTTCTTGGGCAGGGTCACCGTCAGCACGCCGTTGTCGATACGCGCCGAAATCGCCTCGCTGTCGATCTCGTGGCTCAGCGTGAAGCGCCGCGCGAAGCGCTGCCCGTTGACTTCGGCATGCAGCGCCGTCAGGCCATCGGGCATGCTCAGCTGTATCTCACCCTCCAGGCTCAGCACGTTGTTGTCGACCTCGAGGTGTAGCGACTCGCGGGTCACGCCGGGCATATCGGCGATCAGCGTCAGCGCATCGGCGTGTTCGACGATATCCACCGCCGGTAGCAGCGTAGCCGGTTCGCGGCTCTCGTTGCGCTGGGTCTCGGGCTGAGTTTGCTGGGTTTGATGTACGACCTCGTTCATGATCCATCACCTCCTGTTGGCAATATCACGATCTAAGGAGCGCAGCCAGTTATCGGACAGAGCCTAGGCGACCTGGACCTCGATTCGCCGGGGCTTCAGCTCCTCGCGCTTGGGCAGCACGATCTCGAACACCCCGTTGGCGTGGCGCGCCTCGGCGCGTTCGGTGTCCAGACCGTCGGGCAGTGCGATGGCGCGTACGAACTCACCGCTGACTCGCTCGCGCCGGAACACCGGTCGAGCGCTGCCCTCATCATCGTTGGCGGCGACGGGCTCGCGGCGGCCGCGCAGGGTCAGCACGCTATCCTGAATATCGATGGTCAGGTCGCCAGGCGCGAGCCCCGCGGCGAACACATAGACGCGCACCGCATCATCGCTGCGCGCCACGTTGATCATCGGGAAGCTACCGCGGGGCACGGCGCGAATATCGGCGGCGCGCCCATCGGGAAACACCTCATCCATCAGCTGACGGAACCAGTCCAGGCGCTGGGATGCGCCGCTATCGAAACGCTTGAGATCTCCGAACATAACGAACACCTCCTACGTGTGGCAGGTTGTGGCATGGGGCCCGCATGTGACAAGGCCCCGATAATCTGCAAAATAGGAGCGCTCGAGCGGCTTTCAAGCCCCCCGCTGACGATTTTTTCGACGACCAAGGACGCCTATGCCGGCACTGCGCGGTTTTCTGTGGCTAGTGGTATACCTGCTGTGCGGCGAGGCGCTGGTCTGGGCGCTGGCGCTGCCGGTCTCCCCCGGCGTGGTCGGCATGCTACTGCTGACCCTATGGCTGGCCCTGCGCGGGCGCGCCAGCCACGATATCCAGGCTGCCAGCCAGCCGCTGATCGCGGCCTTGGCCATGCTGATCATGCCCGGCGTGGTGGGGATCTTCTTTATTGCCGACGAGTTCGCCGGCCAGTGGCTGGCGGTGGCAGCTGCCCTGCTGCTCGGCACCCTGGCCAGCGTGGCTACCACGCTATGGTTGATGCTGCGCTTCATGCCAGCAGAGCAAGCGGATGAGTAGTGCCCTGATCCCGCTGCGCGAGCAGCTGCTGGCCACACCGATGCTCTCCATCGGCCTGACCCTGGCGGCGTTCTTTGCCGGCGGCTGGCTCTTCGCCCGGCTCGGCAGGCCGAGCTGGTGTCCGGGCATACTGTTCTCGGCCATGCTGCTGGCCGCCACTCTGGCGCTGTTGGGCATCGATTACGCCGACTATCGCGCCGGGGCCGGCTGGCTGATGCTGCTGCTCGGCCCGGCCACGGTGGCGCTGGGCGTACCGCTCTACCAGCAACTGCCGCGCATTCGTGCGGTGTGGAAGCCGCTGCTGATCAGCCTGCCCCCGGCAGCGATGCTGGCGGCCCTCTACGCCGTCGGCATCGCCTGGCTGCTGGGCGCCACCCCGGAGGTGCTGGCGTCGCTGGCGCCCAAGTCGGTCACCGCCCCCATCGCCATCGGCATCACCGAGCAGCTCGGCGGCGTGATCCCGCTGATGATGGGCGGGCTGCTGATCACCGGCGTGGTCACCACCGCCTGTGTCGGCCTGCTGGCCCGGCGGCTGCGGCTGCATGACCCGCGGGTGCTGGGCTTCGTGCTCGGCGTCAACGGTCATGTGATCGGCACCGTGCGCGCCTTCGAGCTGGGCCCCACCGCCGGCGCCTTCGCCTCACTGGGCATGAGCCTCACCGGGATCTTCAGCGCGCTGTTCCTGCCGCTGGCCTGGCGACTGGTGGGCCTGTGAGGGGCAAATGCGCTAGAATCGCGTCTTCATTGACGTCAGCCATCGCTTGCGAGCTCATCCATGGCCCATCGTATCGCCATCAATGGTTACGGCCGTATCGGCCAGTGCGTGCTACGTGCGCTGCATGAACGCCGCGATCTCGACGACCTCGAGGTGGTGGCAATCAACGAGCTCTCGGATCTCGACACCATCGCCTACCTGACCCGCTATGACACCACCCACGGGCGCTTCCCGGGGCGTGTCGAACGCAACGGCGACTATCTGCTGATCGATGAGCGGGCCATCCGCGTGGTCTCGGCTGCCGAACCACGGCAGCTGCCGTGGCGCGAACTCGGTATCGACCTGGTACTGGAGTGTTCCGGCAGCTTCAGCGAGCGCGCCATGGCCGAACGCCACCTGGCCGCCGGCGCCGGGCGGTTGCTGTTCTCGCAGCCCGCCGAGAGCGACGTCGATGCCACCATCGTGTGCGGCATCAACGACCAGACTCTGGCGCCGGAGCAGCGCATCGTCTCCGCCGCCTCATGCACCACCAACTGCCTGATCCCGGTACTTACCGTGCTCGACGACGCGCTGGGGATTGCCCACGGCGTCACCACCACCATCCACTCGGCGATGAACGACCAGCCGGTGATCGACGCCTACCACCAGACCGACCTGCGCCTGACCCGTTCGGCGATGCAGTCTATCGTGCCGGTGGACACCGGCCTGGCGCGGGGCATCAACCGTCTGATGCCGCATCTGGCGGGGCGCTTCGAGTGCCTGCACGTGCGGGTGCCGACCATCAACGTCTCGGCCATGGACCTGGCGATCACCGTCAACCGCGAGACCAATGCCGCCGAGGTCAATACGCTGCTCGCCGAGGCCTGTCGCGGGCGTCTAAGCGGGCTGCTGGGCTTCACCGAGGAGCCGATGGCCTCCATCGACTTCAACCACGATCCGCGCTCGGGTATCGTGGACGCCACCCAGACCCGCGTGGCCGGTGGTCGCCTGGTCAAGCTGCTG
Source organism: Halomonas sp. ML-15 (assembly GCF_014779595.1). Taxonomy (GTDB): domain Bacteria; phylum Pseudomonadota; class Gammaproteobacteria; order Pseudomonadales; family Halomonadaceae; genus Franzmannia. The sequence continues at coordinate 2,060,432 of NZ_JACXZT010000019.1, read as the reverse complement.
TGCTGGTTCGACAACGAGTGGGGCTTCGCCAACCGCATGCTCGACGTCGCCGGTCGTCTGGCGCGCTTCGGCCCACCGCCGCCCGCATGACCCGTTTCTCTTTATGGCATCTCAACGCGAGGACTACCCTGCGATGAACGTACGCAAGATGACCGACCTGCCTCTCGCCAGCCAGCGAGTGCTGATCCGCGAGGACTTGAACGTACCGGTCAAGCACGGCCGTGTGTCCAGCGACGCCCGCCTGCGCGCCGCCCTGCCGACGATCCAGGCCGCAGTCGAGGCCGGCGCCAAGGTGCTGCTGATGAGCCATCTGGGACGCCCCACCGAAGGCGAGCCCGCCGACGAGTTCTCTCTTGCCCCGGTGGCCAAGCGTCTCGGCGAACTGCTCGGCCATCCCGTGCGCCTGGTCGAGGACTACCTCGATGTCTCCCTCGATCTGCTCGACGGCGAGGTGGTGCTGCTCGAGAACGTGCGTTTCAACGTCGGCGAGAAGCAGGATGACGAGGCGCTGGCCAAGCAGTATGCCGCACTGTGCGACATCTATGTGATGGATGCCTTCGGCACCGCCCATCGCGCCCAGGCCTCGACCCACGGCGTGGCGCGCTTCGCCCCCACCGCCTGTGCCGGCCCGCTGCTGGCCGGGGAACTCGACGCCCTGGAGAAGGCCCTGGCCACTCCCCAGCGGCCAATGACCGCCATCGTCGGCGGCTCCAAGGTGTCTACCAAGCTCGAGGTGCTCAACGCCCTCTCCGAGCGCTGCGATCAGCTGATCGTCGGCGGCGGCATTGCCAATACCTTTATCGCCGCGGCGGGCCACAATGTCGGCAAGTCACTGTATGAGGCCGACCTGATCGAGCAAGCCAAGGCGCTGATGGCCAAGGTCGAGATCCCGCTGCCCACCGATGTAGTGGTGGCCACCGAGTTTTCCGAGCGCGCCACGGCGGTGACCAAGCCGGTCGACCAGGTCAACGATGACGAGATGATCCTGGATATCGGCCCCGACACCGCAGGGCGGCTGGCCGGCCTGCTCAAGAATGCCGGCACCATCCTCTGGAACGGCCCGGTCGGCGTGTTCGAGATCGACCAGTTCGGCCACGGCACCGAGGCGCTTTCCCGGGCGATCGCCGACAGCAGTGGTTTCTCCATCGCCGGCGGCGGCGACACCCTGGCGGCCATCGACAAGTACGGCATTGCCGACCAGGTCTCCTACATCTCCACCGGCGGCGGCGCCTTCCTCGAATACGTCGAAGGCAAGACGCTTCCGGCGGTTTCCGCCCTCGAGGCGGCCTACGAGGCCGCCCGCTAGGCCCTTGCCACATCCCCTTTGACCCTTCAGGCGGCGCGGCCATCGGCCGCGCCGCCACCATCCATAACGTCGAGAGAAACTATGGCCCTGATCAGTATGCGCCAGATGCTGGACCACGCCGCCGAGCGCGGCTACGGCATCCCGGCCTTCAACGTCAACAACCTAGAGCAGATGCGCGCCATCATGGAAGCCGCCGACCAGACCGACTCCCCGGTCATCGTGCAAGCCTCCGCCGGGGCCCGCAAGTACGCCGGGGCGCCCTTCCTGCGCCACCTGATCCTGGCCGCCGTGGAAGAGTTTCCGCATATTCCGGTGGTCATGCACCAGGACCACGGCACCAGCCCCGCGGTGTGCCAGCGCTCCATCCAGCTCGGCTTCTCCTCGGTGATGATGGATGGCTCGCTGGGTGAGGACGGCAAGACCCCGATGGACTACGACTACAACGTCGACGTCACCCGCCGCACCGTCGAGATGGCCCATGCCTGTGGCGTCTCGGTGGAGGGCGAGCTGGGCTGCCTGGGCAGCCTGGAGACCGGCATGGCCGGCGAGGAAGATGGCATCGGTGCCGAAGGCAAGCTGGATATGGAACAGCTGCTCACCGACCCGGAAGAGGCCGCCGAGTTCGTCAAGGCGACCCAGGTGGACGCCCTGGCCATCGCCATCGGCACCAGCCACGGCGCCTACAAGTTCACCCGGCCGCCCACCGGCGACACCCTCTCCATTCAGCGTATCAAGGAGATCCACGCCCGCATCCCCGACACTCATCTGGTGATGCACGGCTCCTCCTCGGTGCCACAGGAGTGGCTGGCGATCATCAACGAGTTCGGCGGCGAGATCCCCGAGACCTACGGCGTGCCGGTGGAAGAGATCGTCGAGGGCATCAAACACGGCGTGCGCAAGGTCAATATCGATACCGACCTGCGTCTGGCCTCCACCGGCGCCGTGCGCCGCTTCCTGGCCCAGAACCCGGCCGAGTTCGACCCGCGCAAGTTCCTCAAGGAGACCGTCAGCGCCATGCGCGAGGTGTGCATTGCCCGCTACGAGGCGTTCGGCACCGCCGGCAACGCCAGCCGCATCAAGCCGATCAGCCTCGAGGCGATGGTCGGTCGCTACGACAGCGGCGAGCTGGATCCCAAGGTGAAGTAAGTCACACCGGTACAAGAGGGTGTTTACAACATAGGCTGTGGACACCCTCTAGGCGCCAGCGGCGGCCCTTGGGCCGCCGCTTTGCTATTGGATAACGCGATGGATCAGGCGTCGTCATCTTCCTCGTCGTCGCCGTTCTCTGCGTCACTCTCTTCGTCGTCCTGCTCCGCTTCACTGCCATCGTGGGCATCTTCCGGGCTGCCCGAGCCACCGGTGCCGGCCTCGGGACTCTCTTCTTCGTCATTATCGCTGTCGTTGGCCGCTGCTTGGTTGTCCTGCTCGTCGCTGTCGTCCTCGTCGCGTACCAGCGAGCCGGCCTTGATGCCGTACTCTTCCTCGAGCTCGGCATCATCCATCGGCTCATGGTCATCGTCGGCATGCACGTGGGCGGTAGCGCCCAGCATCAGGGCCGCGGTAAGGCCAAGAGTGGTGAACCAGGGAGTGAATCGCATCCAGTAATCTCCTTGTTTGATCGGGATGGCGTGTCCGCGCGGGGAGTAGCGCTGCTTCAGACTAGCCCAGCCGCGCGCGCATAGAAATGCATCTTGCGTGTTAGGCTCTTGATCACCATCTCTTTCACCTCTCCGGGGAGCTCTCATGACCAAGCGAATCGTGGCCTACCGGCGCCTCAGCGACAGCCAGCTCGAGGCGCTGCGGCGCGACTTTCACGTCGACTATTTTGCCGACCTCGCCTCTAGCGATGAGCCGGCCTTTTGCGAGGCGCTGAGCCAGGCCCACGGAGTAATCGGTGCCGGCCTGCCGCTGACGCCGGCGCTGCTCGACACGGCGCCCCAGTTGGAGGCGGTGGCGACCATCTCGGTGGGCTACGACAACTATCCCGTCGAGGCCCTGACCGAGCGCGGCATCCTGCTCTGCAACACGCCAGACGTGCTCACCGAAACCACCGCCGACACTGGCTTTGCGCTGATCATGGCCAGCGCCCGGCGGGTAGTGGAGCTCGCCGACTTCATCAAGCGCGGCGACTGGCAGGCGAGCATCGGCGAGGCGCAATTCGGCAGCGACGTCCACGGCAAGACCTTGGGCATGATCGGCATGGGTCGCATCGGGGCTGCCATCGCGCGGCGTGGCGCCCTGGGCTTCAATATGCCCATCCTCTACTCCAACGCCTCCCCCAAGCCCCAGCTCGAGGCTGAGCTGGGCGCTCGACGCCGTGAGATGGACGACTTGCTGGCCGAGGCCGATTTCGTGTGCGTCACCGTACCGCTCAGCACCGAAACCGAGAAGCTCATCGGCGCCAGAGAGTTCGGCTTGATGAAGCCCGGCGCCATATTCATCAACATCGCCCGGGGCAAGGTAGTCGACGAGGCCGCGCTGATCGAGGCGTTGCAGAGCGGCCAACTGCACGCCGCCGGACTCGATGTGTTCGAGCAGGAACCGTTGGCGGCAGACTCTCCGCTGCCGCATCTGACCAACGTGGTGGCGCTACCGCATATCGGCTCGGCAACCCACGAGACGCGTACTGCCATGGCCCAGCGTGCAGTGGATAACCTGACGCTGGCGCTCAAGGGCGAGCGGCCGATCAATCTGGTCAATGACGCGGCCTGGGCATCGCGGCGTAGCGCTCACTGAGCGCCCAGTCATGAAAAAGCCGCCCGAAAAAGGGCGGCTCATCGTGACGCGACAACCGTTAGGGCGTGGCGTCATCGTCTTCCATGTCGGGCAGCGACTCAGTGCCGTGGGCAGGATCGTCTGACCCCACACCGCCATGTTCTGCATCAGCGCCGCCGTCACCGGTAGTGCCGGTGTCATCCATTTCCGGCGTAGACTCAGTACCCATTGCCGGGTCGTCGGTACCGACGCCGCCGTGGTCGGCATCGCCGTTGGCCGTGCCCATACCACTATCGGTATCGGTGCCGCCCTCAAGGCCGGAGGACTCTTGGGGCGCCGGATCCTGCGGCTCATACTCTTCGTCGTGCATATCGGCGAAGGCCAGCGGGCTGGCGATCAAGCCGAAAGAGACACCAACAATACCGATTTTCTTCAGAAATTCCTTGGACATCATGTCACATACCTCTCGCTAATCCATTGGCGACAGCACATCGGCGATCACTACAACGATGCGCGACGTACAAATACCGTACAATTAAATGTCTATTGGTACAAGTATTGAACAACAATCCCTCTTCCCTTCCGCCCTTGGCAAGATCAAAAAAGCCGCTTCCGGGGGTGGCCGAAAGCGGCAGCTGTGATCAACGTGCAGTGGAGACACGCTGGGGCTCGAGGGGGTGAGCCCACCGCCCATCCTTGGGCAGCATCATCTTGCAAGGGAACAGGTTAACGATTACCAGGACTCTTCTTCATCGTCCTCAGGAGTCTCCCACTCCTCCTCTTCGTTCTCTTCCTCTTCATCGAAGGTGAACTCTTCTTCCTCGTCTTCATACTCGGTGTCGAATTCGTCGTCGTTGGTGCTGAACTCATCGCCACCGTCTACATCAGGTGCCGGCTCTTCCTGCGGTGCCGGATCCTGCGGCTCATACTCTTCGTCGTGCATATCGGCGAAGGCCAGCGGGCTGGCGATCAGGCCAAACGAAACACCCAGAATACCGATTTTCTTCAGAAAGTCCTTGGACATCATGTCGTACATCCTCCATTGGGGCGCGTCATGTCATTCGACGCTTTCGATAACGTATCAAGCAAAGCATCCCTGTGGTCGCGGCGCCCATCCTTGGGCGCCGGAGTCAGTCGCTCTTACCAAGACTGCTCTTCGTCGTCCTCTTCAGGAGTCTCCCACTCTTCCTCTTCGTTCTCTTCCTCGTCATCGAAGGTGAACTCTTCTTCCTCATCCTCATATTCGGTATCGTAATCTGTGGTACCGAACTCATCGTTGCCGTCAACGTCCGGTGCAGGCTCTTCCTGCGGCGCCGGGTCTTGCGGCTCGTACTCTTCGTCATCCATGCCGGCCATGGCCAGCGGGCTGGCGATCAGGCCGAAAGAAATGCCGAGAATACCGATCTTCTTGAGAAATTCCTTGGACATCATGCTCGCACCTCCATTTGTCTTCAGTGCTTGCTGAGTTTGAAGACGTACTGCCTATTGCTAGGTACCGAATCGATCTTGCCGCGTCGCTTCGATCTGTTTCGTCTCTCACCCTGGGTATTGCAGTGGCCATGCCACTCCGTGCAAAAAAAAATAAAAAAACAAACAAAACAAAGAGTTATCAAAACTTCCGCATGCCAGCTGCCAATTGAAACAGGCCGGTATACGGCGAATCGAGTGGCGACATATGACACATGGGGCAGATTCGACACGCTTGCCAGGTGTGTCGGAAGGGGTCATATCGGTCCCCCACCGGGGCTCCATCGACGCGAGCGTTGGCGAACAGTGTTCAAAAAATGCGGAAAATAGCCCTTAATATTAGGCGTGATGCGCCGATATCTGTAACACTAGGGCTATAAGTCCTTGACTTGCGCCGAAAGAGGTCTGGCAATGTCGATACCTCGATGCCTGCTGTTTGATTGCGATGGCACCCTCGTTGACAGCGAACCCCTGCTGGCCGCCGAGATGGCGGTAAGCCTTACACAAGCGGGTCTGCCCTTCTCCCCCAGCGACTACATGGGAGAATTTCGCGGCGCACGCTTCTCGAATATCGTCGCCGAGCTGCAGCGCCGCCACGGCCCTATCGATCCTCAGCGGTTGAGCCACTCCGAGGGCGAGATGCGCCGCAAGCTGGCAGATCGCATCGACAGTGAACTGCTGCCCCTGCCGGGGGTGCGCGAGGCCCTCGACGCGCTGGTCGAGTTCCCCCGCGCAGTGGTCTCCAACGGACCAGAGAGCAAGATACGCGCCGGCCTGCGCGCCACCGGCCTGACTGACGACTTCGGCGACAACCTGTTCAGCGGCTACACCGTCAAGTGCTGGAAGCCCGACCCCTGCCTCTACCTGCATGCCGCTAGCATCATGGGCTATCGCGCCGACGAGTGCCTGGCGATCGACGATGCCATCGTCGGCGTCAAGGCGGCACTGGCGGCGGGTATGCGAGTCGTTCACCTCAACCGCTTCCCTGATGTGGAAACCACCCCCAACGGCGCCATCAGCATCAGCAACATGCATCAGCTGCCCACGGTGGTCGGCCGACTGCTGCTGCCACGGGTCGCCACGACCTGACGCTCGGCCCACCGCCGAGTTATCCATAGCGCCTTGCCACCAGCCGCAGTGGATAACATGCCCCCTGCCGAGGGCCGGCGCCCTCGGGTATCATGGTCGGACACTCTCAACCGGGCACCCCGAGCAGGAGCACCTGATCATGGCATCCCTTCGCGATCAGCTCAGCGGGCTGGTCTACTCCACCGAGCATGGCGACATCTGCCCCGACTGTCGGGCACCGATTGCCGACTGCCAGTGTGCAGCTCAGGCCGAACAGGCCCGCCTGGCCGAACTCGACGGCGTGGTGCGCATCCGACGCGAAACCAGCGGCAGGAAAGGCAAGGGTGTTACCACCATTGAAGGCATTCCGCTCAGCGATGCTGAGCTCAAGGCGCTGGCCAAGTCGCTCAAGAAGCGCTGTGGCACCGGTGGCGCCGTCAAAAACGGCATCATCGAGATTCAGGGCGACCACCGCGATACCCTGCACGACGCACTCACCCGCCAAGGCTACAGCGTCAAGCTGGCCGGCGGCTGATCAAGGAGTTCTACATGACGACCGATTCGCCCGTATTGCCACAGGCACGCCGCTTCCGGCTCCTGGTGGCGCTGTTGATGACGATGCTGCTGGCTGCCTGTGCCGGGCGCCCGGATTTCGCGACCCTCGACACCCGCGTGGTGCCCGATGCGCCGCTTGAGGCTGGCGACAGCGCCGAGCTACGCGTGGCCCTGGAATCCCTTGGCGCCGACGGCAGCCGCGGTGAGCTGATCGCCGAGACCACCTCGTCCGGTGTCAGCGATACACCGATGGATGTCAGCCTGCAGTTCGATGCCCGCGCCCTGGAGGCCGGACGCGACTATGCACTGATTGCCGAGATCCGCGAAGACGGCCTGGTCACCCACCGCAACCGCGAGCAGGTGGCCGTATCCGCAGGCGACATCGGCACCCAGCGCATCGAGATCCCGCTGACACCGCGCTGAGCGGCCTCAGATGTCGAGGTACTGCGACAGGGCCCCGAGCGTGTCACCGACCGGCGCCTCGAGCTTGAGATGGTAGAGCGCATCGGCCCGGGTGTGGCCGAGGTTGAGACAGGCCAGCGGCTTGCCTTCAGCCGCGGCCTGACGCGCGAAACGGTAGCCTGAATAGACCATCAGCGATGAGCCTACTACCAGCAGGGCATCGGCCCGTGACACCGCATCAGCGGCTGCCGTGACCCGCGCCGCCGGCACCTGGTCGCCGAAGAACACCACGTCTGGCTTCCACACGCCGCGCCCGCAGCGCGCGCAGCCGGGCACATGAAAATCGCTGAAGTCGTGCTCCAGATCGGCGTCACCATCGGGACCGACACTGGCCTCCAGCGCCAACCAGCGGGGGTTGCTGGCCGCCAGCTCGGCATGCAGGTCGTGGCGCATGCGCCGCGCATCGCAGCTCATGCAGCGAACGATCTCGGCGCGTCCATGCAGGTCGATGACGCGCCGATTGCCGGCACGCTGATGCAGGCCATCGACGTTCTGGGTGATCAGGGTATCAAGGTGGCCACGCCGTTCGAGCATCGCCAACCCGCGGTGGGCGGCCCCCGGTCGCGCCTCGCTGAGCGCGCGAAAGCCGACCAGGGCACGCGCCCAGTAACGCTGGCGAGCCGCATGACTGGCCATGAAATCCTGATGATTCATCGGTGGCGGCCGTTTCCAGGCTCCGTCACGGCCACGATAGTCAGGAATCCCACTGTCGGTGCTGACGCCGGCACCGCTGATTACTGCGAGACGCGGGTGGTCTGCGATAAAGGTCGCCAGGGCCGCTGCGGCCTTCAATACGAGAGGGTCCGGATCTATGGGCGCGGAGGGAGGAGGCATGGTGTCCATGAGTGGCATCGCCTTGGCTGGCCGGTGACGGTGATATTGGAGCCTTGGATCATTACATTGTTCACCCAAGGCTGCCGAGGTTAGCTAGAATGAACGCGCAAACGTCGCCGCCGTAAGGCGATACCCCCTACTGGCAAGGACCGCTGCCGATGGCCTGGCTGGAATATCTACTACCGCTGATCTTTCTGTTCCCCCTGGGCGCCACTGGGGTGATCGTCCTGGCACTGCGCAACCTGCACGATGCGCGGGTGCGCTCGCCGTTCGATGCCCACCCACTACGCGAGCCTGGCCAGGCGCTGCGTGACCGCCTCGACCGCGCCTTTGCCAGCCTGTTTCTCAACGGCGCGCTGGGCCCTATCGTGGTGCTGGCACCGCTGGTCTACGGCATGGGGCGCATGCTGTTCGCCAGCCAGCAGGACTGGGTCGAGTGGAGCCTGTATGGGCTGCTCAGCACACTACTGGTGATGGTGTTCTGCTTTCTGCTGATCCGCGACTACCAGCGTATCCGACGCCTCAAGCTCGGCCTGGCCTGTGAGCTGGTGATCGGCCAGGAGCTGGAGCGCTTGGTGCGCCCCGACGCCCACCCCTACCATATCTTCCATGATATTCCCGCCGACACCTATACCATCGACCATGTCGCGGTCACACCCCATGGCGTATTCGTGATCGAGACCCGCGCCCGCACCTGGCCGGTAGACCCTGGCGGCGCGGGTAGCAATCAGGTCGCCGTGGAGCGTCAGCGGCTGCGCTTTCCAGGTTGGAGCGAGCGGCGGCCGCTGCTCAAGACCCGCCAGGCGGTGCAGTGGCTGCGCCAGTGGCTGGCCAAGGAGTGTGGCACCTCGGTGCCGGTGAAGGGCGTACTGGCCCTGCCCGGCTGGGAGATCGACACCAGCCAGGCCGACAACGACCTGCTGGTGGTCGGCGGTGATCGGCTCGCCGAACAGCTCGCCGCCATGCCGCTCGGTCCCTTCGACGACGCTACCCACGACCGTGCCATCCGCGCCCTGATGAAGCGCGCCGCGCTGGTGGAGCTGCAAAACTTGCAGGAGCCCTCCGTCTAACCCGCCGCGGGAATCTGCACGCGATTATGGCAGCGCCCGGGGCGCTGCTCGACCAGACTCTCGGCGTCAGGGAAATCGCCCAACCGATCCACGCCGATCCCGATGCGCACCTCGCTGAGCTGGCGATTGCCCGGGCCGCGGCACTCCAGGCGCAGCGCCCGGCCATTGCCACTGCCGAACGCCGCTTCGAAGGCGCCGATCAGCTCGTTGCGGTCGACCTCGCCGCCCTGATTGAGCACCACATAGTCAGCGAAGGCGCTGGCATTGACCCGTTCCAGCAGCTGCAGCGAGGCAGCGAAATAGTCGTCGGCATCCAGCGCCAGGCAGGCGGCGTGTTTGGCATACTGATAGCGATCCAGGCAGCTGGCGCGCCCCGGCATGCCCTCATCCAGCGCCTTGCCAAGCGCCTCGGGCAGGTCGAAGGGCGGATGCGCCCGGCAGAAACTGCCGGCGGCACGCGGCTCCTCGAGGAAGCAGCCCTCGCGCCACCACTGCGGACGGTCGACGCCGTCGCGAGCAAAGCGCTCGGGCAGTGAAGGCCACAGTCCATGTAGCACGAAGCCCTGCCCCGCCTGGCGCTCACGGCACTCGTCGGGCGGACGCGAATGTGTCTCGCAGAAGCCCGGATGCCAGGTCAGCGCCAGGGTGTAGTGGTCGAAACCTTCGCCCTCGAGAGGCTGCGTATCCGCCGCGGCCAGGTTCACCCAGACGCCGAGCAGTACCAGCGCAAAGCTAACGAGACAGCGGCGCACCTCAGTCACCTCGCAATCGTCCGCCCATCTCCTGGGCCAGGTCGACGGCGTAGTGGTCGGTCATGCCACCGATAAAGTCGAGCATGCGCCGGTAGCTGGAGTAGAGCGACCAGGAGGGACGCGGGGTATTCTCACCGATCAGCGCCAGCACCCGCTGATGCTTGAAGCTCGACTCACCGTGGTGGTGCAGCTCATGGGCCGCGCCGATAAAGGCTTCGAGCAGGATCCCCAGGGTGGTGTAGGCGCCGATCTCCAGCTTGGCCTTGCGCTCGTTCTGGAAGATCCGCTCCCGAGCCAGCTGTTTGGCGGCCTTGACCCCCCAGTCGAGATCCGGATGACACAACTCCAGCAGGTCGTGCTCGAGTACACCGTTGAGCAGTTCCCCCTCATGCTGCACGAAGACCGCCCCCACATCGCTGACAGCGCGCTCCATGGCTGCTCCACGCAGCGCCGCGATGCGCCGCCGCTGGGAGACCCCGTCGCTCAGCATGGCCTCGTACTCCGGCGGCTTGCCGCCGGCGATCTGGGTCAGCACGTCGGCGACTTCGTCGAAGCGCAGGATGCCCATCTCCAGGCCATCCTCGAGGTCGAGCAATGCGTAGCAGATATCGTCGGCGGCCTCGACCAGCCAGGCCAGCGGGTGGCGGCACCAGGCGTTGCTGCCGCGCGGCTTGAGCCCCAGGCGCTCGGCGACCTCGGCGAGCAGGTGCGTCTCGGACTGATAGCTGCCGAACTTGCCGGCGCTGCCGCCATGCTCGACGGTCCAGGGATACTTGAGCATGGTGCCGAGGGTCGCCCCGGTCAGGCGCATGCCACCCTTGAACTGGTTGTATTCGATCTGGGTCACGATGCGAAAGCCTTGGGCATTGCCTTCGTAGGTCAACAGGTCGGCGCGCTCCAGCGGCGACAGGCCCTCGAGCAGGCCGCTGCCGTCCTGCTCGGCGCGCTTGAACCAGTCACGGATAGCGTACTCCCCGGCGTGGCCGAACGGCGGATTGCCGATATCGTGACCCAGGCAGGCGGCCTGGACGATGACGCCGAGGTCGGCCGGGGTGATCCACTGCGGCAGGCGGTGGCTAAGCTGCTCGCCGACGATCATGCCCAGCGAGCGGCCCACGCAGCCGACCTCCAGCGAGTGGGTCAGGCGGGTGTGGATATGGTCGTTGTCGGTCAGCGGATGGACCTGGGTCTTGCGACCCAGGCGCCGAAACGAGCCGGCGAAGACAATCCGGTCGTGGTCCTTGTGAAACGGGCTGCGGCCGATTTCGTGGCTCGCCGAGCGCGGCTTGTCGTTGAGCCGGCTCGGATCGAGCAGTCGCTCCCAGTGCATCTGCGTCATCGGTGAAGCCTCCTTGAGAGGCGTATTCTGGCAGTGCTGGGCCCTAGGCGCTAGGCCAGCACGCTCGGACTAATCCGTCGGCAGGCCTGCGAGGAGGCGCTGTAAACCATCCCTGGGCGCTACCTACGCCCTGCTGCGCTCTCGCATCCTGCTCCGCTTGCAGGACCGGTGCTGGCCATCCATGGCCAGCCCGTTCGGAGCAGTGCTCCTCACCCATGGCGTAGAACCTCCTCTTCGGCCTGCCCCCGGCGTCCTTCGCTTAGGGGCAGCTGCGATTGTCCTCCCCCTCAGTCACCGTCGGCCAGCGCCGGCAGCAGCACCTTGACCTTACGGGTCAGGGTATTGCGCCCCCAGCCCAGTAGCTCGGCGGCTTCGCCCTTGCGCCCGCCGGTGTGCTTGAGCGCGGTCTCGATCAGGATGCGCTCGCAAATTCTCGAGAGGGGTACCGCCTCCTCCCGACAAGACTCAATCCCCGTCGGCCAGCGCCGGCAGCAGCACCTTGACCTTACGGGTCAGGGTATTGCGCCCCCAGCCCAGTAGCTCGGCGGCCTCGCCCTTGCGCCCGCCGGTGTGCTTGAGCGCGGTCTCGATCAGGATGCGCTCGAAGTCCGGCACCGCCTCCTCCAGCAGATGGGTGTGCCCGGCCGCCAGCGCGCGGTCGGCCCAGTCGCGGAAGGCGGCGCGCCAGTCACCGGCGGCGGCCTCGCTGCCTTCGGTGGTGCGCAGCTCCGGTGGCAGATCGTCGATCAGCACTTCGCGACCGGAGGCCATCACCGTCAGCCAGCGACAGGTGTTCTCCAGCTGGCGCACGTTGCCCGGCCACGGCAGCCGGGTGAGATGCTGCTCTGCCTCCTTGGTCAGCACCTTGCCCTCGGTGGAGAGTTCACGGGCGGCCTCGGCGAGAAAGTGCTGCGCCAGGCGCGGAATGTCCTCGCGCCGCTCGGCGAGCTTGGGCAGGTGCACGCGAATCACGTTGAGACGGTGGAACAGGTCCTCGCGAAAGCGGCCGTCCTCGACCAGCGTCTCGAGGTTCTGGTGGGTAGCGGCGATAATGCGCACATCGGCCTTGACCGACAGGTGGCCACCGACCCGATAGAACTCGCCGTCGGCCAGCACCCGCAGCAGGCGGGTCTGGGTATCCGGCGGCATGTCGCCGATCTCGTCGAGGAACAGGGTGCCGCCGTCGGCCTGCTCGAAGCGCCCGCGACGCTGGGCGGTAGCGCCGGTGAAGGCGCCCTTCTCGTGACCGAACAGCTCGGACTCCATCAGATCCTTGGGAATCGCCGCCATGTTCAGGGCAATAAACGGCTTACCGGCGCGGGGGCTGTGCTGATGCAGCGCCTGGGCAACCCGCTCCTTGCCGGTACCCGACTCGCCGTTGATCAGCACCGTGATATGCGACTGCGAGAGTCGGCCGATGGCGCGGAACACCTCCTGCATGGCTGGCGCTTCACCGATGATCTCCGCCGACAGACCCTCCGGCGCCACCGCCGGGCTCTGTCGCTCACGGGCATGGGCCACCGCCCGGCGCACCAGTGCCAGCGCCTCGTCGACGTCAAATGGCTTGGGCAGATACTCGAAGGCCCCCCCCTGGTAGGAGGCGACCGCACTGTCGAGATCGGAGTGCGCGGTCATCACGATCACCGGCATATCGGGGTGCGCTTCACGCACCTTGGCCATCAGGTCGAGACCATCGAGGCCGGGCATTCGGATGTCGGTGACCAGCACATCGGGCGGTCGCTTGAGCAGGCCGTCCAGTGCGCTGTCGGCTCGCTCGAAGCTCTCCACCTCGAGATCGGGTTGGGCCAGCGCGCGCTCGAGCACCCAGCGAATGGCGCGGTCGTCGTCGACGATGACGATGCGGGCAGGATCTGTCATGCAAGCCTCCAGAGAACATCACGACAGCAGTCAGCCGTGGCACAAAAGAAATAGATGGAAATGCGGCTCATGGCGGCGCCTCCAAAGGCGTCAGCAGCCGGAATTCGGTGCGCCCAGGCCGTGAATCACACTCGATCAGGCCCTGGTGCTGGTGAAGGATCGACTGGGCGATGGAGAGACCCAGCCCGCTGCCCTCGGCGCGACCCGAGACCATCGGATAGAACAGCGTCTCGCGCAGCGCGTCGGGGATTCCTGGTCCGTTGTCGATAATCGCCACCTCACACACCAGCCGGTGGCGCTCGGCGCCGAGGGTAAACTGTCGGCGCGCACGGGTGCGCAGCACCAACCGCGGTGCAGCGATCTCGCTTTCGCTCATTGCCTCCACGGCGTTACGCGCCACGTTGAGGACCGCCTGGATCATGCGCCCCTCGTCGCCGTGCAGCTCTGGAAGGCTGGGGTCGTAGTCGCGCTCGATCGTCACTCCCGGCTGCTCGGCAAGCAGCAAGGAGCGCACACGCTCCAGCACCTTGTGAATATTCAGCGGCTGATGGTGGGTGACCTGATTGGGCCCCAGCATGCGGTCGACCAGATCGCGCAGGCGATCGGCCTCCTCGACGATGATGCGCGTGAATTCGGCCAGCTGAGGGTCAGGCAGGTCGCGCTCAAGCAGCTGGGCTGCGCCACGAATACCGCCCAGCGGATTCTTGACCTCATGGGCCAGACCGCGGGTCAATGTCTTGATGGTCTCCTGACGCGCGATCAGAGCTTCTTCCCGAGAAATTCGCAGCAGCCGGTCGCGGGGCTCTATCTCCAGCAGCAGCTCGTCATCGGAGAGCGGCGTGACGGTGAAGTCGACGGTGACGGTCTCGCCGCCGGCCAGGGTCAGCACCGCCTCACGCTGAGTGAACGGATGAAATTCGCGCCGAGCCTTGATCAGTACCGCGGCCACCGCACCGTCAACGCCTTCCAGGCTCTCCAGGCGGGTACCTCTTACGCGGCCGATACTCACCGCGAGCAGCGCCTCTGCGGCCGGATTCATCCACCGCAGTCGCAGAGTGCCGTCAAGCAGCAGCACCGCCGTGGTGAGGTGTTCCAGCAGACGTTGATACATGGGGCATTCCGCCGTCCTTGAGTTCACTATTGCTGTGCAAGAAGCGCGCCAGCCTGGCAGACGCCTGTTGGCGGCGTTCCAGGAGAGTGCAAGACACGACTATGCACCACATTAGTGCAAGACTGAAAGCCTAGCGATCACAGCGGTGCAGCACCGCTCTCATCGCCTGCCTCACGGCGCGACGGACGGGATGGACGGTCGCGGGCGGCACTGCTGTCCCCGGCTCGATAATCGAGCGCACTATTGTCGCGCACCCGCTCGGCATGCTCGAAGGCATCGATACTGCCCGCTTCCGGCGCAGCCGCGCGGCAGGGTCTGGGGCTGCCGTCCGGGCACAGCGACCGAGGCGCCCGGCGAGGGGGCAGCTAATTGGGGTTGTTGGGATTCTGCGGCAGGTTGACGCTGGCACGCTGAACATAGAGCGTCACCGGTGCACTGCGATGGCGCACTTCGCCACTGGCATCGAGCAACTCGGCCTGCAGCACACGCTCACCGCGTTCGAGATTGCCGATCATGAACACATCACTGTGCATTGCCGACTGGCTGACCGCCCCATCGACCAGCAGCCGCACCCGATGGTCTTCGCGCAGCGCCGGCTCAATGCCCAGCTCAACCTGAAGATTACCGGCCTCGCCGGTCTGCAGCGTCTCCTCGTTGCGCGGCGAGGCGATACGGAAAGTCGAGTAGGGCATGAAGGGCGAGGATAGCGACTCTGATGGAGAGGATGAAGGCGCCGTGGCCTCGGGCGCCGACTGCGGCGCCGGCGCACGCTGCCCTGACGGCACCACGGTCAGAGGATTGAGCTCCACCTGCTCACCGCCACGCTCAGGGTTGTCAGTAAACACCACGTTGCCTTGGGCATCGGTAGTGCGATAGATCGACGTTGCCTGGGCGTTGAGCCCAGCACACAGCAGGCTGATCAGCAGCACCCAGCAGGCACTGCTCTTCGGCGAAACGGTCATGCACCTTGCTCCAACAGACGACGACCCAATATGGGCCCGGCAACCCCTTGGATAGTCTAGTGCAAAAAGGGGTTCCGCCGTGGCGGAACCCCTTCATTTGCTACCCAGCGCCGCCAAGGCGGCGCACCATCAGCAGCTGTAGTACATGTCGAATTCGACCGGATGCGTGGTCATGCGCAGGCGCTCCACGTCCTCTTCCTTGAGCTCGATGTAAGCGTCGATCATGTCATCGGTGAACACGCCGCCCTCGGTGAGGAAGGCGCGATCCTTGTCCAGCGCTTCGAGGGCCTGGTCGAGGCTCTCGGCGACGGTGGGAATGGACTTGCCCTCTTCCGGCGGCAGGTCATACAAGTTCTTGTCCATGGCATCGCCAGGATGGATCTTGTTCTTGATGCCGTCGATGCCGGCCATCAGCATGGCCGCAAAGCACAGGTACGGGTTGGCTGTCGGATCCGGGAAGCGCGCCTCGACACGCTTGCCCTTGGGGCTCGCGGTGTAAGGGATACGGATCGACGCGGAGCGGTTACGGGCGCTGTATGCCAGCATGACCGGCGCCTCGAAGCCCGGCACCAGACGCTTGTAGGAGTTGGTGGAGGCGTTGGTAAAGGCGTTCAGGGCACGCGCATGCTTGATGATGCCGCCGATATAGTAGAGCGCCATTTCAGACAGACCGGCGTACTCGTCACCGGCAAACTGGTTGTTGCCGTCTTTCCAGAACGACTGGTGGACGTGCATGCCAGAACCGTTGTCGCCAACCAGCGGCTTGGGCATGAAGGTAGCCGTCTTGCCGTAGGCGTGAGCCACGTTGTGGATCACGTACTTCATTTCCTGAACTTCGTCGGCCTTCTTCACCAGGGTGTTGAACTTGACGCCGATCTCGTTCTGGCCCGCATTGGCCACTTCGTGGTGGTGTACTTCGACGCTCTGGCCGATTGCCTCGAGGGTGTTACACATGGCGCTGCGGATGTCGTGGAAGCTGTCCACCGGCGGCACCGGGAAGTAACCACCCTTGACCCGCGGACGGTGAGCCAGGTTGCCACCGTCGACGCTACGATCGGTCGACCAGGCACCCTCTTCCGAGGTGATCTTGTACATCGCGCCTTCGATATCGGCTTTCCAGTGCACCTCATCGAAGATGAAGAACTCCGGCTCCGGGCCGAAGAAGGCGGTATCGCCCAGGCCGGTCGACTGCAGGTAAGCTTCAGCGCGCTTGGCGATGGAGCGCGGATCGCGCTCATAGCCCTGCATGGTAGCCGGTTCGATGATATCGCAACGCAGCACCAGGGTGGCGTCTTCGGTGAACGGGTCGAGGAAGGCAGAGCCATCTTCCGGACGCAGGATCATGTCCGACTCATTGATACCCTTCCAGCCGGAGATGGACGAGCCGTCGAACATCTGACCGTTCTCGAAGAATTCATCGTCGACGTCGCGGGCCGGGATGGTGACGTGCTGCTCTTTACCCTTGGTATCGGTGAAGCGCAGATCGACCCACTTGATATCATGTTCTTCGATCAGGGCGAGAGTCTTCTCAGACATGGTGTCCTCCACTAGTGAGCGTTGCTCGAATATTGGCGTTGCGAGTCCAGCGTCGTTTGTAGCACGGCGGGGGCAGCTTGCCCACGCTGGCCGTCATGACGACGACTCTGGTTGATGCTTCTGCACTGTGCAATGCAGGCGGCGTGCCAAAATGGCGCAAAAAACCACATAAAACATACATATTCCTGTTTTTTAAGTGATTTTTCTCACCCAGAAGCACACAGCATGGCACCACACTGCCCCACAAATCAGCAGCACCCTCCGCCAAGCGAACCATCGCGGTGCAGAAATAAGCCATATGCATCACAGTGGTGCAGAAAAATCCCCGCATGCAACTCTATGGTGCTGCTGCCACTCGCTACCAAGCATCAGCCCCGGCTCGGCGTCCTCTGCTAGGAAAATAAGGCGACAAAATGATTGATACCTTTTGAAACCAAAGGCTACTATCGCTTACATATCTACATGCTCGGCGCCACGCCGCAGACATGACGCGACCGATCCGCCACTAGCCGCCATTCACTCGGCCAGGGCAATGCGCTAAGGGCACGCTGTGATGGACGCCTACTGCATCATTATCGATTCTCGGTTGATGGCCGCGCGCCTACCGCGCTGCCTGGCGACCCTACAACATGCCGTAGTGCGCTACCCCGACAAGATCGACATTCGCGTGGTCAGTGACGACGATAACAGCTCTCTCGAAACGCTGACACGACGCATCGGTGCGCACTTCGAGGCCATACGCCTGGGCTCGATCGGCGCGCGCAGCAATGAGGTGGTTCGCCGCACACCGGTCGATACGCTGATTTTCCCCACGCCGCGAATGCGCCTGGGCGCCGACTGGCTGGATGAGGCTGATCATCTGCTGACTCAACATCAATGGGATGCGGTGCTGCTCACATCACGTCGACGACCGTTTTCCCAAGGGCTGAAACGGCTTTTACAGCGTGAACCCGAGCCCGGCACGCTGTGCGTTCGCCGCGACTGGTTCGAACGCATCGGCGGCTTCGACCCGAGCCTGGACGAGAATGCCCACGGCGACTTGCTCGCTCGGCTTCGCGCCTGTCAAGCGAGGGTGCTCGAGTTCCCTCTCTAAGCAGGCGCTGCCGGCAGGGCGAAATATGCCTGAGCGCATTACACTGGGAGTATGGCAGGTTGCGCTGAAGGAGGTTCGTCATGACGCACTGGAACCTCGCTCTGGACATGGCCCAGCGGCTTCGCGGCCACTGGCGGCGCAGTCTACGCGTGCCGCTACAAGGGCTAAGCGCCATCCTGGTGCTGCATCGGGTGCTGCCCGATGAGCATGCCGCCCGGCTGCCGCACCGCGCGCCCTACTGCCTCGGTCCGGAGAGTTTCAAGCACCTGCTGATGGCGCTGGTCGATGTGTCACGCATCGTCAGTCTCGACACCGCCTTGAAGCCCCACCATGATCCACGCGCCTGTATTGCGCTGACCTTCGACGACGGCTGGCGCGACAACGCCGAGGTAGCTGCTCCGCTGCTCGAACACTATGCCCTGCCAGCCAGTATCTTCATCACTACCGGCCTGCTGGGCCGCCCGCGCGGCGTATGGTGGGAAGTGATCAGCGAAGGGCTGTGGTGCCGTCACCACGCCCAGCGGATTCACGACACCCTGTGCGACGCCGGGCTGCCGCCGCCGCCGCTGCCGCCGCCACACCCCGACCACGCCTACAGCGAAGTCCTACTCGGCTATCTCGCGGCGCTGCGTCGCTGCGACCCGATGGCGGTCAACGCCGTCGCCGAGGCGCTCTATCCCGACCTCGATCAGCCCCCCCACGGCTTGGACCCATTCAGTGTCCGGCGCCTGGAGCACAGTGGCCTGTTCCGTTTCGGCGCCCACGGGGTGCTGCCAGAGTCGCTGGAGCCGCTCAGCGATGCCCGCATCTGCTGGCATATCCGCCGTTCCCGCGAAGATCTATCCCGGCTCTGCCAGACGCCACTCGAAGCCTTCGCCTACCCCGATGAGCAGCCCTCGAGGCGACTGCGCCGCCTGGCCAGGCGCTGCGGCGTTCGCCAGGCACTGGCCGGGTGCGGCGGCTGGCTCTCCCCGCGACTCGACCCGCTGGCGATTCCGCGCATCCCCATCAGCCAGCCGGTGGCACAGAGTCCTGGCCGGCTCTACGACTGGCTGCTGAGCCGCTGGCAGCCCATAGCCGATAACGCCGCGGATTACCGTTGAAACCCCGTCGTCCAGGCGGATTGTTTGTCAACGATACGAAAGATACTTTCATTGGCCTTGCACTGGACAGTGAATATGTATGCTCCTTAATAAATCTCACACAAAAAAAATGGGGCAAAACCGCTCAACGACAACATCGACACCCACTACAGTGATGGCTCCATGACACGCATGAATTTCTGGTCAGGCCTGGGCGTCAGTGCCCTGGCCCTGGTCCTCATTATCTGGATCATCCCGCAATACGGCGGTAGCGGCGCCGCCTTCGGCCTCCCTCCTCAGTTG
>NZ_JACXZT010000019.1:2039968-2040889 GCF_014779595.1 Halomonas sp. ML-15 | reverse complement strand
GCCCTGGCGCTGACCGTGCTCAGTGCCATTCAGGCGCGGCGTACCGGCGAGACGCTGGTCAATCTGCCAAGCCTGGGTGACACGTGGCACATGCTCTGGCCGTTTCTCTATGTGCTCGCCTTTATCGTCTTGATCGACCGCTTCCCGCTGACCTGGGTGGCGCCCTTCTTGATCGGCCTGTTGCTGATGATCCTCGGTGAGCGTCGCTGGTACGTGGTCGGTCTGGTCTCCGCCATTCCTACCGCCGGGCTCTATGTCCTGACCGCGCACCTGATGCGCATTGGAGTGGTTTGAGATGATTGGATTCGACGCCATTCTGGCCTCCTTCGGGGCCGCCTTCACGATCCACTCCATCGCCGTGATTCTGGGGGGGGTGCTGCTCGGCTATATCGTCGGGGTCATCCCCGGCCTGAATCGCTCGGTGGCCATCGCCATCGCGATTCCCTTGACCTTCTACATGTCGGCCTTTGCCGCCATCGCCTTCTTGATCGGCCTCTCCAAGGGCACGGCCGCGGGCAGCGCGGTCTCGGCCATCCTGCTCAACACCCCCGGCGAAGCGTCGTCCGCGGCGACCTGCCTGGATGGCTATCCGCTGGCGCGCAGCGGCAAGCCGCGCAAGGCGCTCAAGGTGGGCCTGCTGGCCTCGGTGATCGGTGATCTGCTGGCCACTCTGCTGCTGATCGCGGTGGCGATTCCCTTCGCCGCCGTGGCGCTCAAGTTCGGCCCCTATGAGCTGGCGGCGATTCTGGTCTTCGCCTTGATCTTTATCGCCGGCATGGCCGGTGGCTCCTTCCTTAAGGGGCTGGCCGCCGGTGGCATGGGGGTGATCCTGGGCACCGTGGGCCTGGATCCGGAGACCGGCGCCATGCGCCTGACCTTCGGCTATGCCGAGCTGATGGAGGGTATTCCGATCCTGCCCCT
>NZ_JACXZT010000019.1:2039574-2039958 GCF_014779595.1 Halomonas sp. ML-15 | reverse complement strand
ATCTTCAAGAGCACCGGCATCGGCGCCTTCGTCGGCGCCCTGCCCGGCCTCGGCCCGTCGGTGGGCGCGTTCATGGCCTACGGCTTCGCCAAGCGCCAGGCCAAGGATCCCGACAGCTTCGGCAAGGGCAATCCCAACGGCATCGCCGCCGCCGAGTCCGCCGATAATGCGGTGATTCCGGCCAGCTATATCCCGCTCTTCGGCCTCGGCATCCCGGGTAGCGTGTCAGCCGCCCTGCTGGTGGGCGCCTTCATGATCCACGGCATCCAGGTCGGCCCGCTGATGCTGCGCGACCACCCGGAGATGCTGTTCACCATCTTCTCGGGAATGATCGTCGCCAGTCTGCTGATGCTGGCGGTGGGCTGGTACGGCCTGCGCATCTTC
>NZ_JACXZT010000019.1:2039150-2039564 GCF_014779595.1 Halomonas sp. ML-15 | reverse complement strand
GCGATTCCCTTGACCTTCTACATGTCGGCCTTTGCCGCCATCGCCTTCTTGATCGGCCTCTCCAAGGGCACGGCCGCGGGCAGCGCGGTCTCGGCCATCCTGCTCAACACTCCCGGCGAAGCGTCGTCCGCGGCGACCTGCCTGGATGGCTATCCGCTGGCGCGCAGCGGCAAGCCGCGCAAGGCGCTCAAGGTGGGCCTGCTGGCCTCGGTGATCGGCGATCTGCTGGCCACTCTGCTGCTGATCGCGGTGGCGATTCCCTTCGCCGCCGTGGCACTCAAGTTCGGCCCCTATGAGCTGGCGGCGATTCTGGTCTTCGCCTTGATCTTTATCGCCGGCATGGCCGGTGGCTCCTTCCTCAAGGGGCTGGCCGCCGGTGGCATGGGGGTGATCCTGGGCACCGTGGGCCTGGAC
>NZ_JACXZT010000019.1:1993350-2039140 GCF_014779595.1 Halomonas sp. ML-15 | reverse complement strand
GTCACCAGCGTGCCGCCCAATATCGTGATTCCGGTGGTGATCTTTCTGTGCCTGGCCGGCATTCAGGTCCAGGGCTACGGCACCTTCGGGCTGATCACGGTGTTCGGCTTTGCGCTGTTCGGCTATTTCCTGAAAAAGTTCTACTTCTCCTTTGTCACTTTCCTGGTCGCCTTCATCGTCACGCCGATGCTGGAGATGAACCTGCGCCAGTCGATCATCCTCTCCGGTGGCGAGATCTCGATACTGCTCGAGCGCCCCATCGCGCTGGTCTTCGTGATCATCACCGCGCTGATGGTGCTGCACCTCGGCTGGTCCAGTTATCGGCGCAATGCCATTCGCCGGGCATCCTCCTGAGCCCGGCCTAACCGCGTCGCCCCAGGCGAACACGTAATCACAACAACCTGAATGAGGAATCTCCATGTACCTTAAACGACTCAGCACCGCCATTGTGGCCACTGCCATGGCGGTGGGCGTGGCGCAGGCCGACGACTTCCCGAGCAAGCCGCTGACCCTGGTAGTGGGCTTCGGTGCCGGCGGCAGCACCGATATCCAGGCCCGCGTACTGGCCAACGTGCTCGAGGAAGAGCTCGGCCAGCCGGTCAACGTGGTCAACCAGCCCGGTGCCGGCGGCGGCGTGGCGCTGTCGCGCCTGACAGTCAGCGACGATGAGGGCTATACCTTCGTCTTCGGCACCTCGATGACCATCACCTATGGCCCGCTGTCCACCGAGACCAACTACCAGCTCGACGACTTCCGCTACGTCGCCGGCGTGACCCTCGGCCAGTCGGCCATGGTCACCGGCGAAGACCGTCCCTTCGGCGACACCTGGGAAGGCCTGATCGAGTATGCCAAGGAGAACCCGGGCACCAGCTACGCGACCCAGACCGCCCTGGACCGCATGATCATCGAATACATCGCCCAGCAGGAAGGCCTCGACCTGCGCATCGTGCCGACCTCCGGCGGCGCCGGCATGGCCCCGTTGATCCTCTCCGGCGACGTCGATTTCGCCTACAGCGGCGGCACCCACTCCGGCTACGCCGACTCCGGTGAAATGCCGGTGCTGCTGAGCCTCGCCGAAGACCGCCTGGTGGCCTTCCCCGACGCGCCGTCGATCCAGGAAGCCGGCTACGACATCAACCCCGCCGAGATCCGCGTGGTGATGGTCCCGCAGAACACCCCGGACAGCCACGTCGAGCGCCTCGCCGAGGCCCTCGAGGCCGCCACCCAGGACGAGCGTTTCATCGAGATCACCGAGGAGCGCATCCTGATGCCGGTGGTCTACATGGACGAGGATGAGGTCACCCAGACTCTCAGCGACCAGGTCGCCGGCTACAGGGCGCTGCTCGAAGAGCTTGGCGGCGTTCCCGGCGAAGACGACGAGGGCTGAACCCGGCCCGCTCGCTTGGCACCCGTCACCTTCGGTGGCGGGCGTTTGCGTTATCCCCTTGAGCACTCTGCGGCCATCGCCCGCCTAGCCTGACGTTTATGCACGGCCTCCAGCGACTCTTCTATAGTGAAGTTTCACGTGGAGGTTTCCCTATGCCTGTATCCGTCCAGTCCTCTCTATGCGCATCCCACGGCGGTCATGCCACTGGCGCCTGCCTGTGCGGATCGCCGCTGCTGCAACGCTTTCATCATCGCATCATGGCCGATCTTACCCGCCGCCAGTTTCTCGGCGGCAGCGCCGCCGTCATGGCGCTGTTTGCAGGACTGCGGACGCCTAGCGTGATTGGCGCCCAGCCGCGTGGTAACGGTCCCCCTATCCTGCTGACCAACCTGCGGCTGTTCGATGGCAGCGGTGCGCCACTGCGCGATGATGTCTCGATACGGGTCGACGCGGGGCGCATTCAGGAGATCCTGCCGGCTCAGGCAGAGAACGGGGAAGTAGAGCGTATTGATTGCGGCGGGCGGGTGGTGATGCCGGGGCTGATCGATGCCCACTGGCATGCCACCCTGGCGGCCATCACCCAGACCGCGGCCATGACCGCCGACCCGGGCTACGTGCACCTGGTGGCCGCCCAGGAGGCGGAGCGCACGCTGCTGCGCGGCTTCACCAGCGTGCGCGACGTGGGCGGGCCGTCGTTCGCCTTGAAGCGCGCCATCGACGAGGGCATCGTCCACGGCCCGCGCATTTTTCCTGCCGGCGCCATGATCTCGCAGACCTCCGGCCACGGCGATTTTCGTATGCGCCACGAGATCCCGCGGGGCTCGACCACGCCACTGAGCCCCGGCGAGCTGATGGGCGTGAGCGCCATCGCCGACGGCGAAGCGGAAGTGCTGCGACGCACCCGCGAGCAGCTGATGCTGGGTGCCGCGCAGATCAAGCTGATGGCCGGCGGCGGCGTTGCCTCGAGCTACGATCCGCTCGACAGCACCCAGTTTTCCGAGCGTGAACTGCGCGCCGCGGTAGAGGCCGCCGAGGACTGGGGAACCTACGTCACGGTGCATGTCTATACGCCGCGCGGCATCCAGCGAGCCATTGCGGCGGGAGTGAAGTGCATCGAGCATGGCCAGCTGGCCGACGAGGACAGCGTGCGGATGATGGCCGACGAGGGCACCTGGTGGAGCCTGCAGCCCTTCCTGCAGGACGAGGACGCCAATGTCTACCCCGATGCCGAGCGTCGCGAGAGCCAGCGTCAGGTGGCCGAGGGAACGCTGCGCGCCTACGAGATGGCCCAGCGCTTCGCGATCAAGACCGCCTGGGGCACCGACATCCTGTTCAACCCCCAGAACACCCCCAGCCAGGGTCGGCAGCTGGCCAAGCTGACTCGCTTCTACGCGCCCCTCGACGTGCTGGCCATGGCCACCGGCAGCAATGCCGAACTGCTGGCGTTGTCGGGGCCCCGCAACCCCTATCCGGGGCAGCTGGGGCGCCTTGTACCGGGGGCCTTGGCAGATCTGCTGGTGGTCGACGGCGACCCCAACGCGAGCCTCGATTTCCTCGATGACCCTGAGCGCAACCTGCGCCTGATCATGAAGGATGGGCGCATCTACAAGGATTCCCTATGAAGACTCCTCTGCTGGTTGCCGTGCTGCTCACGGGCACCGTTTCAGCCACCGCCGCGGCCGACACCTGGCGCGGTCAGGTGACGCCCTACGTCTGGATGCCGAGCCTGGCCGGCGACATCCGCCCCACGTCCAGCGCGCCGACGCTCAGCACCCGGCAATCCTTTAGCGACATCCTCGATGAGCTGGACGCGGCGTTCTTCCTGCACGCCACCGCGCGACGCGATCGCCTGGTGCTGTTCGGTGATATCTCCCACGCTTCCTTGAGCACCAGCGCCAGCCTGGCACCTGGCGTGAGCATCGAGGGGCGGGTGCGGCAGACATCGATGACGGCGGCGGCCGGCTATCAGGTCGTGCAAGCGCCGGACCTCTCCCTCGACCTGCTCGCCGGTGCGCGGCTGTGGCAAGCCCGGGCGTCGGTAGACGTGCCGGCACTCGGCCTGAGCGCCACCGAGTCCGAGCGCTGGGTCGACCCGCTGCTGGCGGCCAGGCTGCGCCGCGACTTCACCCCCGACTGGTCGGCGATTGTGTATGCCGACGTCGGCGGCTTCGGGGTCGGCTCCGACGCGACCTGGCAAGCGGTAGGCAGCCTCAACTACCGGCTGAACGATGCGCTATACCTCTCCGCCGGCTATCGCCACCTGGAGGTTCGCTACGAGGATAACGACGCCAGGCTGGATATCGAGATGAGCGGCCCCTTGCTGGGCGCCACCTGGCGCTTCTAGGCGTAATCCGCACACAGCCGGCCCCCTCTGGGGCCGGCCCCGCGCCATAGTGCTATTACCCCGCGCGCCGAGTCTGTACAATGCGCCACCAACCTTCCCTACCCCGCGCCTAGGGTACGTAACAAGACCGTGTACATAGGTGCGTACATAAAGACGAGCTACAACCCTATGAGCACAGACGTAACTGGTTCTCACATCGAGAAAATCAGGAATATTGCCATCATCGCCCACGTCGACCATGGCAAGACCACCCTGGTCGACAAGCTCCTCAGCCAGTCCGGCACCCTGGACCGCAAGGCCGAGGGGCAGGAGCGCATCATGGACTCCAGCGACCAGGAAAAGGAACGCGGCATCACCATCCTGGCCAAGAACACGGCGATCCGCTGGCACGACTATCACATCAATATCGTCGACACCCCCGGACACGCCGACTTCGGTGGCGAAGTCGAGCGCGTGATGTCGATGGTCGACTCGGTGCTGCTGCTGGTCGACGCCGTCGACGGTCCCATGCCGCAGACCCGCTTCGTCACCCAGAAGGCCTTCGCCCAGGGCCTCAAGCCGATCGTGGTGGTCAACAAGATCGACCGCCCCGGTGCGCGTCCTGACTGGGTCATCGACCAGATCTTCGACCTGTTCGACAACCTCGGCGCCAGCGACGAGCAGCTCGACTTCCCGATCATCTACTGTTCGGCGCTAAACGGCATCGCCGGCCCCGAGCCGGAGCAGATGGCCGACGACATGGACCCGATGTTCCAGGCCATCGTCGATATCGTCGAGCCGCCCAAGGTCGAGCTCGATGGCCCCTTCCAGATGCAGATCTCGGCGCTGGACTACAACAGCTACGTCGGCGTCATCGGCCTGGGCCGCATCAAGCGCGGCAGCGTCAAGCCCAACCAGCAGATCAGCGTGATCTGCACCGACGGCAAGACCCGCAAGGGCAAGATCGGCCAGGTGATGACCCATATGGGCCTCGAGCGGGTGCAGACCGAACAAGCCGACGCCGGCGATATCGTCTGCATCACCGGCATCGACGATCTGGCGATCTCCGACACCCTGTGCGACCCGGCTGCCGTCGAGGCGCTGCCGCCGCTGTCGGTGGACGAGCCCACCGTATCGATGACCTTCCAGGTCAACGACTCGCCGATGGCCGGCCGCGACGGCAAGTACGTCACCAGCCGCAACATCAAGGAGCGTCTCGACCAGGAGCTGATCCACAACGTTGCGCTGCGCGTCGAGCCGGGCGAGACCCCCGAGAAGTTCAAGGTTTCCGGACGCGGCGAACTGCACCTCTCGGTGCTGATCGAGACCATGCGCCGCGAAGGCTTCGAGCTGGCCGTGGGCCGCCCCGAGGTGATCATCAAGGAGGTCGACGGCGTCAAGCAGGAGCCGTACGAAGAGGTGATCATCGACTGCGAGGAGCAGCACCAGGGCGCCATCATGGAGGAGCTCGGCTACCGCAAGGGCGAGCTGACCAACATGAACCCCGACGGCAAGGGCCGTGTGCGCCTCGACTTCATGATCCCGGCGCGCGGTCTGATCGGCTTCCGCGGCCAGTTCCTGACCCTGACCTCCGGCACCGGCATCCTCACCAGCCGCTTCGACCACTACGGCCCGCTCAAGCCCGACGCCTCCATCGAGCGCCGCAACGGCGTGCTGGTCTCCATGGTCGACGGCAAGGCGCTGGCCTATGCGCTGTTCGCCCTGCAGGAGCGCGGCAAGCTGATCATCGACCATGCCACCGAGGTCTATGAAGGCATGCTGATCGGCATCAACAACCGCGCCAGCGACATGGTGGTCAACCCCACCAAGGGCAAGAAGCTCGACAACATGCGCTCCACCGGCAATGACGAGAATATCGTGCTGACCCCGCCGGTGAAGTTCTCGCTGGAGCAGGCGATCGAGTTCCTCGACTCCGACGAACTGGTCGAGATCACCCCCAACCATATCCGCCTGCGCAAGAAGTTCCTCAAGGAAAACGAGCGCAAGCGCGCCAGCAAGGGCTGATCCGCCCGAGCCGGTAACGCAGAGCCCACCCTAGCGGTGGGCTTTTTTGTGGGCGCCTACTCGTAGGTCACGACCAGAAACGCCAGCAGTGGGGTATCGCCGCTGTTCTCGATGGTGTGCTCGACATCAGCGTGGTAGTGGGCCGAGTCGCCGCAGCGAAGCTCGCAGCGGTGGCCGCCGGATTCGACCCGCGCCTGGCCCTGGGTGATGCTCAACAGCTCGCGAGTACCGTCGAAGTGGGCGGCGCT
Organism: Halomonas sp. ML-15; assembly: GCF_014779595.1. Classification (GTDB taxonomy): domain Bacteria; phylum Pseudomonadota; class Gammaproteobacteria; order Pseudomonadales; family Halomonadaceae; genus Franzmannia. The sequence goes on along the minus strand of NZ_JACXZT010000019.1, from coordinate 2,033,157 downwards.
GTGCAGCCGCGCCCGCGGCGCCAGCCACAGCTCGTAGCACTCCATGCGCTTTTCCAGATGCAGCGGCGAGAGTGTGCGAATGCGGCACTCCCGGTCATCGCGAAACAGCTGGCTGGCATCGTCGCTGCGCACCACGTCAATGCGCGATGCCGCCCACGGCTGGTCGACCAGCTCGCCGATATTGAGTCCGAACGCCTGGGCGATACGCAGCGTCACCGCCAGGGTGGGATTGGCTCGGCCACGCTCGATCTGGCTCAGCATCGAGCGGCTGACCCCGGAGGCCGCTGCCAGCTGTTCCAGGGTCATCTGGCGCTTCTTGCGCAGCTCGGTCACCCGACTCGACAGCACCTGACTACCCAGGTCGCCGCTGCTATGGCCGCCGGTCGGCGGCGCCTGACTCTCATGTACCTCGGTCATAGCCAAAGCAACTTCCTCTATCGTGGAAAAAGTTCTTGCATGCGGGAATTAGTCTGCAATACTAGAATTAATTCTTGCATAGTAAACGTTCCGGCGCGATATGCCATCACAACGACAAGGACATCCCATGAAAGCACTGGTGAAGAAGGAGGCGGCACCGGGCCTGTGGCTCGAGGACGTACCGCCCCCCGAGGTAGGCATCAACGACGTACTGATCAAGGTCAAGCGCACCGCCATCTGCGGCACCGACGTACATATCTACAAGTGGGACAGCTGGGCGCAGAAGACCATCCCCACGCCGATGGTCGTGGGTCACGAGTTCGTCGGCGAGATCGTCGAGGTGGGCTCCAACGTCAACGACTTCAGGCCCGGCCAGCTCGTCTCCGGCGAAGGCCACGTGGTGTGCGGGCGCTGCCGCAACTGCCTGGCCGGTCGGCGCCACCTGTGCGCCTATACCAGCGGCGTTGGGGTCAACCGCCCCGGCGCCTTCGCCGAGTACCTGGTGCTGCCGATGTCCAACGTCTGGGAGCACAAGCCGGGCATCGATCTGGATGTGGCGGCGATCTTCGACCCCCTCGGCAACGCCGTGCATACCGCGCTGCAGTTCGACCTGCTGGGGGAAGACGTGCTGATTACCGGCGCCGGCCCGATTGGCGCCATGGCCGCCGCGGTGTGCCGCCATGCCGGCGCCCGCCACGTGGTGGTGACCGACCTCAACCCCGGGCGCCTGGCGCTGGCCAAGCGTCTCGGCGCGACCCGCACGGTGGATGTACGCCAGGAGAGCCTGGCCGAGGTGCAGCGCGACCTGGGGCTGACCGAGGGCTTCGACGTCGGCCTCGAGATGTCCGGCAGCCCGGCGGCCTTCCGCGACATGCTGGCCAACATGTGCCACGGCGGCAAGGTCTCGATGCTCGGCATTCCCACCGAGGATATCGCCATCGACTGGAACACCGTGATCTTCAACATGCTGACCATCAAGGGGATCTACGGCCGCGAGATGTACGAGACCTGGTACAAGATGTCGGTGATGATCGAGTCGGGGCTGGATATCTCCCCCGTGATCACCCATCGGCTGCCCTATACCGAGTTCCAGCAAGGCTTCGATGCCATGCTGGCAGGCGACGCCAGCAAGGTAATTCTGAACTGGGAGTGATGTGATGTACGGCGAATTCCAAGACCATCTGCGCCGCGAGCTCGAGGGCATCGAGGCGGCCGGACTGACCAAGCACGAACGTCCGCTGACCTCCGCACAGGGCGCGCGTATCGGCACCCCCCAGGGCGAGATGCTCAACCTGTGCGCCAACAACTACCTGGGGCTGGCCCAGCATCCCGAGGTCGCCGCGGCGGCCAAGGCCGGCCTCGATGAGTGGGGCTATGGCCTGGCATCGGTGCGCTTTATCTGTGGCACCCAGACCCTGCACCAACAGCTGGAGCGGGCGCTGAGCGAGTTTCTGTGCACCGAGGAGACCATCCTCTACCCGTCGTGCTTCGACGCCAACGGCGGGCTGTTCGAGACGCTGCTCGGCCCCGAGGATGCGGTGATCTCCGACGCCCTCAACCACGCCAGCATCATCGACGGCGTGCGGCTCTGCAAAGCCAAGCGCTACCGCTACCGCAACCGCGACATGGCCGACCTCGAGGAGCAGCTCAAGGCCGCCCAACGCGATGGCGCACGCTTCATCATGATCACCACCGACGGCGTGTTCTCGATGGACGGCTATATCGCCCCCCTCGATGAGATCTGCGATCTCGCCGAGCGCTACGGCGCCCTGGTGCACTTCGACGACTGCCACGCCACCGGCTTCCTCGGTGACGGCGGCCGCGGCACCCACGAGCATCACGGCTGCCTCGAGCGGGTGGATATCACCACCGGCACCCTGGGCAAGGCGCTGGGCGGCGCCAGCGGCGGCTACACCAGCGGCAAGCGCGAGATCATCCAGCTGCTGCGCCAGCGCTCACGGCCCTATCTGTTCTCCAACAGCGTGGCGCCGCCGGTAGTGGCCGGCGCGATCAAGGCCGTCGAGCTCGCGGCGACCTCCCGCGCGCTGCGCCAGCAGCTCACCGACAACACCGCCTATTTCCGCGCCGGCCTCGAGCGGCTCGGTTTCGAACTGCTACCTGGCGAACACCCCATCGTGCCGATCATGCTCCACGACGCCGCGCTGGCGGCACGCTTCGCCGACGCAATGCTCGAACGCGGCATCTACGTCACCGCCTTCTCCTTCCCGGTGGTGCCAAAGGGCCAGGCGCGCATCCGCACCCAGATGTCGGCGGCCTTCAGCCGCGACGACCTGGACACGGCGCTGGAGGCCTTTGCCAGTGTGAAACAGCAGCTCGAGCGTTGAAGTGGCGTAGATCATGCGCCTTGTTGGCGTGAAAAGCAGCAGATAGCTTGGCCCACGACATCGATGACAAACAACAACGAGATACCGCGACATGAACAAGACACAATGGGGTATGGCCACACTGGTGGCCGCCATGACATTTGGCGCCGTTGGCCTGGCCCAGGCCGACGACTTCCCGAACCGCCCACTGACGCTGGTGGTCGGCTTCGGCGCCGGCGGCAGTACCGATATCCAGGCGCGGGTACTCGCCAACGTGCTCGAAGAGAACCTCGGCCAGCCGGTCAATGTGGTCAACCAGCCCGGCGCCGGCGGCGCCGTGTCGCTGACCCGCCTGATGAACGATCAGGACGAGGGCCACACCTTCGTCTACGCGGGGACCAACGGCACCCTGACCTTCGCCCCCCACGCCCACGATACCGAGTTCTCCCTCGATGACTTCCGCTACGTGGCCAGCATCACCACCGTGCAGCACGCCATCGTCACCGGCGAGAACCGGCCGTTCGGCGACAGCTGGGAGGACCTGATCGAGTACGCACGCGAGAATCCCGGTACCAGCTACGCCACCCAGCACGCGCTGGACCGCCTGGTGATCGAGTACATCATGGAGCAGGAGGGCCTCGACCTGCGCATCGTGCCCACCTCAGGCGGCGCGGGCATGGCACCGCTGGTGCTCTCCGGCGACGTCGACTTCGCCTACAGCGGCGGCACCCACTCGGGCTACGCCGATAGCGGCGAGATGCCAGTGCTGCTGAGCATGGATGCCGAGCGCCTGTTCGCCTTCCCCGACGCCCCCACCGTCCAGGAAGCCGGCTACGATATCGACACCTCCGATTTCCGCGTCGTGGTGGTGCCCAAGAACACCCCGGACAGCCACGTCGAACGCCTCTCCGAGGCCCTCGAAGCGGCCACTCAGGACGAGCGTTTTATCGAGATCACCGAGGAGCGCATCCTGATGCCGGTGCACTTCCACGGCGAGGAGGAGGCCACCGAGATGCTCTACGCCCAATCGGAGAGCTACCGGCAGCTGCTGGATGAGATGGGCGGTGTCCCCGAAGACGACGACGACGACTAAGCCACCCAGAAGCGTCCTGCGAGCACAGCGTTGAAGCCCACCACCAAGGTGGGCTTTTTTCGTGGCGCAGAAACCTGTCTACTCTTGGGTGACAAACATACGTTCGAGAGTGAGGCCAGCGATGCACAAGCACGTGGAGTGGGATGCCCCCGGTCGTGATAGCGTCGCCGACCATTTCGCCAAACATCCGGAGCGCTACGTCGAGCCTGGTGCCGGCGACGTGCTCTCGGCGCGCCTCGGGGGCATGGTGGTTCGCATCAAGGTCGCCGCCTACGTCGAGGGCACCAGCATCGGCGACGTGGTCGCGTTGATCGATCCGGTCAGCGGCGAGCGCATGAAGTCATTCGGCAAGCTGGTCCTCGGCGACACCGTGCGCCTGCCCGACGCCGCACGCGCCTTCGAGCCGCAGCCCAGCGACGACCCCGAGCAGGACGACAGCGACGATTGACGCCGCGGCGAGCGGAGCCAACGCCCACTTAACGAATGCGCCCCAGGCGAGTAAACTCCGCGCTCGCCATACTATCGCCATGCCGCGCCATCCCGCGTGGACAAGGTCACGATGGCTCACAAGGCCAATGCACCATCTTCAGGACACACAACATGAGTACGCACAACGTCTGGACGCACAAGGGCACCTTCCTGCTGGCCGCAGTCGGCTCGGCGGTGGGCCTTGGCAACCTATGGCGCTTCCCTTACCTGACCGGTGAGAACGGCGGCGGCGCCTTTATTCTGGTCTATGCCCTGACCATTTTCGCGGTGGGTATTCCGATCCTGATCGCCGAGACCATGCTCGGCCGCACCAGCCGACAGAGCCCGATCATGGGCATGCGCCACCTGACCCGGACCCACGGCACCTCGCGGGCCTGGGAGACCATCGGCTGGCTGGGCGCCGCCTCGGCATTTCTGATTCTGAGTTTCTATTCGGTGATCGCCGGCTGGGCCATTCACTACACCGGCCAGATGTTCTCCGGCGCGCTGGTCGGCGCCGACGCCGATACCATCGGCGACGGCTTCGATGCCCTGCTCGCCTCGCCGGGCCTGCTGACCCTCTACCACACGGTCTTTATCATCGCCTCGGCGCTGATCGTCGGCATGGGCATTCACAGGGGTATCGAGAGCGGTCTGCGCATCATCATGCCAGCGCTATTCGCGATCCTGCTGCTGGTGCTGTTCTACAGCATCGCCAACGGCGACATCGGTGCCGCGGCGACCTTCCTGTTCACCTTCAATATCGCCGACCTGAGCCTCGAGGGCTGGCTGCAGGCGATGGGCCAGTCGTTCTTCACCCTGAGCCTCGGCATGGGCGCAATCATGGCCTATGGCGCCTATATGTCCAGCGAAGCGTCGCTGACCCGCACCGCAGTGGCGGTGGCCTTCGTCGACACCGCCGTGGCCATGGTCGCCGGCCTGGCGATCTTCGCGCTGGTATTCGGCGCCGGCCTCGAGACCGGCCAGGGCCCCGGCCTGATGTTCGTCACCCTGCCGCTGGCCTTTGCCGAGATGCCGTTCGGCGCGCTGGTGGGGGGGGTGTTCTTCATCCTGGTGCTGGGCGCAGCGATCAGCTCATCGATCTCGCTGATCGAGCCGGTGGCGGCGTTCCTGGTCGAGCGTTTCGACCTGACCCGCCCCAAGGCGGTGAGCCTGGTGACCCTGGCCGCCTGGCTGATGGGGCTACTCACCGTGGTCAGCTTCAACGTCTGGGCCGAGGGTTCGATCTTCCACACCCTGTTCGGGCGCAGCGCCTTCGACTTCATCGAGCTGCTGACCAATATCTTCATGCCGCTGGGTGGCTTGCTGATCGCGCTGTTCGCCGGCTGGGCGCTGACCCAGAGCGAAGTGATGAAGGAGCTGCGCACCAGCGACGGCTGGTTCAAGACCTGGCGCTTCCTGGTGCGCTTCGTGGCGCCGGCGGCGGTGTCGTTCGTGTTCCTGCGCACCATTCCGCAGGTCGACGGCTATCTGATCCCGACGCTGGGTGCTATCGTCATCGTCGGCGCCTTCGCCGCTGGTCGCACCTTCATGGTCGAGGGCAGCTCGCGCTGATCCCGCGGCCGGCCACTCGCGGGTGGCCGGCCGCTCGGCGCCGCATGCCAATAACAACAGCAACGCTTTGCGGGACACCACATGCCTTCCATTATCGACGTCAAGCACGTTAACAAGGCCTTCGGCGGCCTGACGGTCATCGACGACTGTTCGATCAGCGTCGAGCGCGGCTCGATCACTGGACTGATCGGCCCCAACGGCGCCGGCAAGTCGACGCTGTTCAATATCATCGCCGGCGCCCTGCCGCTGGATAGCGGCCAGGTGCTGCTTGACGGCGAAGACATCACCAACCTGCCGGCCAACCAGCTGTTCCACAAGGGCCTGCTGCGCACCTTTCAGATCGCCCACGAGTTCTCCCAGCTCACCGCGCTGGAGAACCTGATGATGGTGCCGCCCAATCAGCTCGGCGAGTCGCTGTTCTCGACCTGGTTCAAGCCCGGCCAGGTGCGCGCCCAGGAGACCGAGGTGCGCCAGCGCGCCCTGGAGGTGATCGACTTCATCGGCCTCAACCACGTGCGCAACGAGCTGGCCGGCAATCTCTCCGGCGGCCAGAAGAAGCTGCTCGAGCTGGGTCGCACCATGATGACCGATGCCCGGGTGGTACTCCTCGATGAGATCGCCGCAGGGGTCAACCGTACCCTGCTCGGCGAGCTGATCACCAACATCGAGCGGCTCAATCGCGAGATGGGCTACACCTTCCTGGTCATCGAGCACGACATGGACATGATCGCGCGGCTCTGCGACCCGGTCATCGTGCTGGCCCAGGGCCGGGTGATGGTCGAGGGCTCGATCACCGAGATCCAGAACAATCCCGAGGTCATCGAGGCTTACTTCGGTGCCGGCGCGGCCTGACGCCGCCACATAACGAACAATATCCAGGGAACCCACATGCCTCTACTCGAAGCACGGGACGTTCACGGCGGCTACGGCGGCATGAACATCCTCAACGGCGTCGACATGACGATCGAGGCCAATGAGATCGGCGTGATCGTCGGCCCCAACGGCGCCGGCAAGTCGACCATGCTCAAGGCCATCTTCGGCCTGCTCAATGTCAGCCAGGGCGAGATCCGCCTGCGCGGCGAGCTTATCACCAACCTCGCGCCCAACAAGCTGGTGCACCTGGGCATGGGCTTCGTGCCCCAGGAGAACAATATCTTCCCCAGCTTGAGCGTCGAGGAGAACCTCGAGATGGGCGCCTATATCCGCCCCTCCGGCGTCAGCCGCATGCTCGAGCAGATCTACGACTTCTTCCCGCCGCTGCTGGAGAAGCGCCGCCAGCCGGCCGGCGAGCTCTCCGGCGGCCAGCGTCAGATGGTGGCCATGGGCCGCGCGCTGATGGTCGAGCCCAGCGTGCTGCTGCTCGACGAGCCCACCGCCGGGCTGTCGCCGCTGTTCATGAACGAGATCTTCGAGCGGGTCAAGAAGATCAACGCCGCCGGGGTCGGCATCCTGATGGTCGAGCAGCACGCCAAGCAGGCGCTCTCCATCGCCCACAAGGGCTTCGTGCTGGCATCCGGCTACAACCGCTTCACCGATACCGGCGAGGCGCTGCTCAACGACCCCGAGGTCGCCAAGAGCTTCCTGGGCGGCTGATCACCTCGACGACAAGAACAGTGGCCAGCGCGCCAACGCAGGAGATGTCGCTTTGAACGAACTGGTGTTTTTTATCAACAATGTGGTGGTGGCCGGCAGCGTGACCGGCTCGATCTACGCCATGGGGGCGATCGGCGTGACGCTGGTGTTCAGCATCATGCGCTTCGCCCACTTCGCCCACGCCGACATGATGACGCTGGGCGCCTTCGTGGTGCTGCTGCTCTCCCTGGCCTTCCCCGGGGCGGGCAGCGTGGTGGGCCTGCCCACCGCCATCGTCATGCTGCCCATCGCCATGGTGGTGACCGCGGCGATCGCGGTGGGCATCGACAAGATGTTCTACAAGCCGCTGCGCAGCCACGGCGTCAAACCGATCGTCATCGTGATCGGCTCGCTGGGCGTGACGCTGATGCTGCAGGGCCTGCTGCGGCTGTTCGCCGGCACCAGCCCGCAGAACATGTACGTCGCCGAGCGCAAGGAGATCTATCGCCTGGAGCTGCCCTTCGAGGCGGTGACCCGCCCGGTGATCGTCACCGAGCCCCAGGTGATTCTGTTTATCCTGGTGATCGCCGCGGTGGTAGGGCTGCATCTGTTCCTCAACAAGACCCGCACCGGCAAGGCGATGCGCGCCATGTCCGACAATCCCGACCTGGCCCGCGCCTCGGGCATCAACACCAACCATATCGTCTCGGTGACCTGGATCATCGTCGGCGGCCTGGCCACCATGGCCGGCACCCTGCTGTCGATGGACGTGACCTTCAAGCCCGACCTGAGCTTCTTCCTGCTGCTGCCGATCTTCGCCGCGGCCATCGTCGGCGGCGTCGGCCATCCCTACGGTGCGATTGCCGGCGGCTTCGTGGTCGGCTTCGCCGAGACCCTGGCGGTGTTCAACTGGGCGGTGCTGCTGAGGCCCTTCCAGGAGCGCCTGCCCGACTGGCTCGAGCTGCCCAATAACCTGGCCTTCGTCGGCACCGAGTACAAGATCGTGGTGCCCTTCTTCATCCTGGTGGCGATCCTGGTGTGGCGCCCCACCGGCATTTTCAAAGGGAAGGTGATCTGATGACGACGTCCAAGACAAGCGATCAAACCACCTCCCGTCGCCTACCACTGCGCGAGCTGTTCCTGTTTGGCGCGCTATTGGTCGCCATCCTCGGCGTCTACGCGGTGATGGGCCCGGCCTACAGCACGCGCATGCTGGTCGAGGCCGCCTGCTACGCCATCATCGCCCTGGGCCTGACCATTCAGTGGGGCTATGCCGGCCAGTTCAACGCCGGGGTAATGGGCTTCGTGGCGCTGGGGGGCTTCTGCGCCATGTTCTTCGGCATCCCGGTCAACGAGGCGTTCTGGGATAGCCCACTGCCCGGCGAGCTGGGCCGCGTGCTGCTCTATCTGGTCGGCGCCGTGCTGCTGGTGTGGGGCGCCACCAAGCTCGACCGCCTCGGCGTGCCCAAGCGACTGCGCACGATCATTGCCGTGCTGCTGGCGGTGGTGCTCTATCTGGTAGTGATCAGCATGCTGCGCGGGGTGACCGGCCAGATCCAGTCCCAGGCCGGCTTTATCGGCGGCCTGGGGCTGCCGTCGTGGATCGGCTGGATCGCCGGCGGCGCCCTGGCCGGTTTCATCGGCTACTTTATCGGGCATATCTGCCTGGGGCTGCGCAGCGACTACCTGGCCATCGCCACCCTGGGCATCGCCGAGATCATCAAGGCGTTCCTCAAGAACTCCGACTGGCTGACCCGTGGCACCGCCACCGTCTCACCGCTGCCCTGGCCGACGCCCGGGCCCAGCGACCTGGGCTTCGTGCTGGCCCGGGCGATCTATCTGTCGCTCACCGCGGTGGTGATCGCCGGCATCTTCTTCCTGCTGCACCGCGCCTATCACGCCCCCTGGGGGCGGATGATCCGCGCCATCCGCGACAACGAAGTCTCCAGCGCGGCGATGGGCAAGGACATCAACCGCCGGCGCATGGAGATCTTCGTCTTCGGCTGCATCCTGATGGGCATCGGCGGCGCGGCGCTGACCAACTTCAACAGCATCTTCGACCCCCAGGGCTACCTGCCCCTCAACCACACCTTCCTGGTGCTGGTGATGGTGATTCTCGGCGGCCCGGGCAACAACCTCGGCACCATCTTCGGCGCCGTGCTGGTGTATATCATCTGGCTGATGTCCGAGCCGTTGGCGCTGTTCCTGATGAACGTCGCCGTGTATATCGGCGAGGGCTGGTTCGGCTGGGATCCGCCGGCCAATATCTCGAGTCGTGCGCTGCAGGCGCGGGTGTTCGTTATCGGCCTGCTGATCTCGCTGGTGCTGCGCTACGCGCCGCGCGGCTTGATGCCGGAGAAGGTGCCGCACCACCAGTGAGCGCTGTCCCAAGACAGCCCACATAACGCGAAACGCCCAGGCCGAGGCCTGGGCGTTTCGCATTCCGTTACTGCTGTCAGTGGTGTTTTACAGGTCCTCGACCTCGAGGAAGCCCTGGCTGACAAAGCGGCCGTCTTCCACCACCATCTCGACCACTACGCCGGGCACGTCGCCGTTCTCGTCGAACTCGTGGCTGCCGGAGGCGCCTTCGTAGTTGATCTCCTCGCCGGCGGCGATCAGCTCCACGGCCTTCTCCCACTCGCCGGGCAGGATCTGCTCGCCGGGAGCCGAAGAGACGCTGCGCAGCGCCTCTGAGAGCCCCTCGCGCTCGGCGTTGCCGTTCTGCTCGATGGCCAGTGCCAGCAGGAAGGCGGCGTCATAGGCCTGGGCGGCGAACACCGCACTGGGGTCGATATCGGCCTCGGCGGCGAGCGCCTCGAAGGTCTCGGTTCCCGGGGTATCGGGGCTGCCCGGACGGGTGGCGATCATGCCCTCGAGCACGTCGGCGCCAATCGCCTCGACCAGGCTGTCGCCGACCATGCCGTCGGCCCCCACGTACTGGGTGAACATGCCGCTCTCGTAGGCCTGGCGCAGAATGGTCTGGCCCGAGCCGTCGGCGTAGGCCAGCACCACCAGTGTCTCGCTGCCGCCGGAGGAGAGCGAGCCCAGCTCCGAGCGGTAGTCGGCGCGGCCATCTTCATGCGCCTCGCTGGCCGACACCATGCCACCCTCGGCCTCGAAGGTCTCGTTGAAGGCACTGGCCAGGCCCTGGCCGTAGTCGTTGTTGACGTAGGTCACGGCGGCATCGGTGATGCCCTTGCTGATCAGCAGCTTGGCCAGCATCTCGCCCTGGAAGGCATCCGACGGTACGGTGCGGAACACCAGATCGTTGTCGTCGAGGTCGGTGACCGCCGGGGCGGTGGACGCCGGCGACACCATCACCACGCCGCCGGGGATCGCCGCGTTGTTGGCCGCGGCCACGGTGGCCCCGGTGCACAGCGCGCCGACGATGGCGGTGACGTTCTCGGTGTTGACCATGCGATCCGCGGCGTTGGACGCCGCCGAGGCGTCGGAGCAGGTGGTATCGGCATTCGGCATCACCAGCGTCTGGCCACCGAGAATGCCGCCCTGCTCGTTGACGTGCTGCACTGCCAACTGCGCACCGTCAAAAATCGGCGGGGTAAGACTCTCGATGGGGCCGGTAAAGCCGCCCAGGAACCCGATCTTTACTTCATCGGCCTGCGCCGCACCGATGAGCGTGACGGAGGACGCGGCCACCGCCATCGCTAACAGAGCTTTCTTCATGGTTGTTCTCGCTGTTGCCAGTTAAATTAGTACCTCACTAACTTTGGAAGTGTTTACGCAAAAACACAAGCGCGACGGCGTTAACGCAAGCGCCCGTTTGAACGCGCCTAGTCGATTGAAAAGTGGTCGGTTTTAATTGTCTCTTCGCACCGCCTACTGCGCTTCAACGCTGCACGCGGTAGGCTGGGAGAAACCCCTTCGCCAAGGAGCCCCCGCATGCTCGACGTGACCCACCTGCGCGGCAGCCGCCACGCCATCGGCCTCGCTCACGGCCAGCGCCACGCCGCGCAGATCCACCAGAGCATCGACGTCTACGACCGGCTGTTCCAGGACTTCGTGGGGCTCGACTGGGCCGCGGCCCGGCAGGTGGCGCTGCGCTTTATGCCGGCTATCGAGCGCGGCTTTCCGGCGATCCTGGATGAGCTCGAGGGCATTGCCCAGGGTGCCGGCCTGCATCGCGACGATATCCTGACCCTCAACTGCCGTAGCGAGATCTCGCTGACCCAGGCCAGCGGCGGCTGTTCCGCCTTCTCGCTCTACCAGCAGGGCCAGCAGTGGCTGGCCCAGAACTGGGACTGGCGCGCCGACCAGCTCGACAACGTGGTGGTGCTACGGATTGAAGGCGACGATGCCCCGCCGCTGGTCAGCGTTGGCGAGGCCGGCATGCTGGCCAAGATCGGCCTCAACGCCCACGGCCTCGGCGTGTGTCTCAACGCCATCCGCTCGCAGACCTGCGGTGACGCCTTGCCGATCCACGTCGCCCTGCGCAAGATCCTCGAGAGCGACGGCTTCGCCAGCGCCCAACGCGTCATCGAGGAGGACCGCGTCGCGTCGCCGGCCCACTTCCTGGTCGCCAGTGCCGACGGCCAGGCTGCCGGCTTCGAGGTCCAGCCTGGGCCGCCGGGGGTACTCGAACCCAGCGGCGGACGCGTGACCCACACCAATCACCTCTATTCCGAGGCTGCCACCGCCTGTGTGGCCGACTTCCCCAAGCCCGACTCCAGCGTGCGTCTGCGCCGGCTCGACGAGCTGCTCGACCCGCCCCCCGAGGCCAGCGTTAGCGCGCTGTTCGACCTGCTTAGCGACCATCAGAATGCGCCCATGTCGATCTGCAAGCACACCGATCCTGGCCTGCCCGAGGCCGAGCGCATGGAGACCCTGTTCGCGGTGGTGATGACCCTCGACGAACGTACCCTGCATCTGCGCCACGGCTACCCCTGCGAGGCCGATCACACCCTGAGCATCAGCCTCGCCTAGCCCAGCACTATGTCCGGCAGACGCCTAGATCGCTCTTGAGGTACTGTTCGGTGGTCAGCAGGAACCGCCGGCGAACCAGGTCGTGTGCCGCCTCCTCGCGCTGCAGCGCCTGCAGCATCTGCTGCTCCTCGGAGAGCGGCGCTTGGCGCGAGTGCTCCCAGGCCATACGCACCGAGCACGACGTAGCATCGCAGATCTGCAGCGATGGATTAGGGGCCTTGAAAGAGGTATTGGTGTTGTTTGTCATCGCCGCCTCCGTGATAGCTCAATCAAATGACAAAAATTATCATTTGCAATTGAGAATCTAGGCGGCCATTGCCACGCTGTCAAGGCGAACCTGAATCCGACTAGCCGGCCAACGCCTCTTCCACCAGCCCCCGCGCCTCATCGCTCATCGGCAGCGCCAGGGCCAGCGCATGCGCCTCGGGGGACATCTTCTTCCAGGTCTTCTGGACGATGCGGATCAGATGGTCGTGCTCCACCTGGCGCGAAAAGTCGCCAAAGTAGTTCTCCAGAAAGACCAGGCAGGCGCAGTCCTCCAGCGCCTGGGTCTCCGGGTCGCGCCCCAGCCCCTGCTTGCGGATCAGGCTCGAGGCCCGCGCCGCCGCCTCCGCCGGGTAGCCCGCCGCCTCCATCAGCCCGGCAGTGGTCTCGCCGGCGCGCTTGCCCTGGTCGCGCCGCCAGGTCAGGTAGCCCACCCGCCCCTCGGGATACGCCTCACGCGGCACCTTCCAGCGCTGCAGGTGCTGGGCACGCACCGCCAGCTGCAGCGGCTCGCTGGGCGCCTCGACCAGCGTCTCCAGCCAGGCGCTCATGCGCCGCGCATAGAACAGCTCCTGGGGCAGCGACTCGCCCTCGACCTCTACACTGCGAGGATCCTCGGCGTGCAGTGCGTCGATGGCGGCAAGGGTCTGGCTATAGGGGGTATCGGACATACTCACTCCTCATCAACGGTAGCGGTTCATTGCCGCTGTTTTATATAGCTTATCAGCGTAGCGGCTGGATCAGGACGATGGGCGGGATACACTGGCCCAGGACCGAATATCTCAGCAGCAGCGACAGGGAGCAGCACCATGAAATATATCTTCGAAGTGCATATCCGCGACGGCTACCAGGCCGAGGACTACGCCGACGCCTGGGTCCGCGCCAGCGAGCTGATCCAGCAGGCGCCGGGGGCCCGCGGCACCGAACTGCACCGCAAGATCGGCGACCCCGACACCCTGATCGCCATCGCCCACTGGGACAGCAAGGCCAGCCGCGACGCCATGGAGGCCCAGCCCAACCAGGAGATAAAGGAGATCATCCGCCGCGCGGCCCCCTGCTGCGAGATCCGCCTGATCGGCGAGTTCGAGGAGCCGGAGTGGGTGGTGATGCCGCCGACAACCGAGTCATGAACGGTTATTGGGCTAGAGATAACACCACTACTAGAGGCCACTTGTCAGGAGCAGTGTAAAGCGGGCCCCAGCCGAGAGTGTCGCTGATGTTGCTAAGCTGCCTGGGCGGCAGCGCACCCGCCGTGGTGGGCGGTGCCCGGCCTCGGCCGTTTCTGAGCTGCCTGAGCGGCAGCGCACTACCCGGTCGCCGACTCGCATCCACTCCGAACTTTCTGAGCTGCCTGAGCGGCAGTGCACGGTCTGACTAGAGTAAGGCGATATCTGTCTAGTTTCTGAGCTGCCTGAGCGGCAGCGCACGAGGCCGAGTACCTCACCCGCCTATATCGCTGTTTCTGAGCTGCCTGGGCGGCAGCGCACTACGCGCTCGAAATACTGCCCGGTGCGGATGTTTTCTGAGCTGCCTGAGCGGCAGCGCACATCGACGGGGCCGACCTGGTCAATCTGTACTATTTCTGAGCTGCCTGAGCGGCAGCGCACCCGCCGGAACATCACCAGGGCCTCGGGCACGTTTTCTGAGCTGCCTGGGCGGCAGCGCACCATCTTTCCGGCCTTCATCCGGCCTAGGGCGATTCCTGATCTGCCTGAGCGGCAGCGCACCCGCAGTATGACGTGCCCAACCTGTTCGGCATTTTCTGAGCTGCCTGGGCGGCAGCGCACAGGGCGCCCATGTTGGCGAGCACGTCATCGACTTTCTGAGCTGCCTGGGCGGCAGCGCACAAGGACTACGGCGGCCTCGCCAGTGTCTCCCATTTCTGAGCTGCCTGGGCGGCAGCGCACGGGGCGCGTGCCATCCCACTTCATCCAGATATTTTCTGAGCTGCCTGGGCGGCAGCGCACGTGGTACCGGAGCGCGAACGCAACCAGCCGAATTTCTGAGCTGCCTGGGCGGCAGCGCACGATCAGCGCCACGGCGCCGTCGATCTTGTTGTTTTCTGAGCTGCCTGGGCGGCAGCGCACACCTTGGGCTCGGTGACTCGCTCCCTGGGGCATTTCTGAGCTGCCTGGGCGGCAGCGCACATATGCCTGGCGCCGCCGCCGCCGATGATGATTTTCTGAGCTGCCTGGGCGGCAGCGCACGTCAAAGTAGACGCCTGCCGGAATCCGCCCTTTTTCTGAGCTGCCTGGGCGGCAGCGCACACGAGCGACGCGCTCGCATCACCATCGCTCAGTTTCTGAGCTGCCTGGGCGGCAGCGCACACCTGGGTGGACATCCTGGGCGGTCGCTTCAATTTCTGAGCTGCCTGAGCGGCAGCGCACGTCGCCCACCCGCGCCATCAGCTTCACCAGGATTTCTGAGCTGCCTGAGCGGCAGCGCACTCACTCTTAACCCCGGGCTGGCGCTTGTCCCATTTCTGAGCTGCCTGAGCGGCAGCGCACGCACTGAACAGCGAGCCGTGCGAGGCGCTGGTTTTCTGAGCTGCCTGAGCGGCAGCGCACTTCGGCCGAAATCGTGGCACTGATCATCACGTTTTCTGAGCTGCCTGAGCGGCAGCGCACTCAACAAGGGCGAGGTATACTGCCCGGCAGACTTTCTGAGCTGCCTGAGCGGCAGCGCACACGTAGAGGAGCCGCTGCCTTTCGGCGCGTTTTTTCTGAGCTGCCTGGGCGGCAGCGCACCTGGCGCGCAGCCGGTGTCCGCGGCGCCTTGCTTTCTGAGCTGCCTGGGCGGCAGCGCACGTCGGAACATGGGGCGTCCATCGGTGCATCCTTTTCTGAGCTGCCTGGGCGGCAGCGCACGCTTCGAGACGATGCCGACGGTTTCATGGGTATTTCTGAGCTGCCTGGGCGGCAGCGCACGTCGCGGTGTAGCCGACTTTCGAGTCGACGTATTTCTGAGCTGCCTGGGCGGCAGCGCACATCTCCACGCCCATACGCACCCGGTGGCCGTTTTTCTGAGCTGCCTGGGCGGCAGCGCACGCCTGGTTTGCCGGCATGGGCTCGCAGCTCCTTTTCTGAGCTGCCTGGGCGGCAGCGCACGTCAGCATATCGCTCGCCCTGCTGGGTCAGCGTTTCTGAGCTGCCTGGGCGGCAGCGCACCCTGGCAGCTGTTCAGCATCGCCATGGTTTACTTTCTGAGCTGCCTGGGCGGCAGCGCACCTCACCCGCCAGCTCCTTCGCGCGCTCCGTGGTTTCTGAGCTGCCTGGGCGGCAGCGCACCGGCAGGTTCTCGCCTGGCTCGCCGTCCAGCATTTCTGAGCTGCCTGGGCGGCAGCGCACCCCGAAAGACTGCGAGCCCTCGACCTCGATGTTTTCTGAGCTGCCTGGGCGGCAGCGCACTGGCTGCAGCACGCGCTGTTCATCGTCACTCATTTCTGAGCTGCCTGGGCGGCAGCGCACGGCGACCAGGCTGACGGCATCGCCCGCGACCTTTTCTGAGCTGCCTGGGCGGCAGCGCACTTTATTGCCAGGATTAGAGATCACTTCCCCTTTTTCTGAGCTGCCTGGGCGGCAGCGCACAGGGAGCCGCTCATGATTAGCAAAGGCAAGCTTTTCTGAGCTGCCTGGGCGGCAGCGCACCACTCGGCTTGGCGCTGGGCTTTCGAGCAGATTTTCTGAGCTGCCTGGGCGGCAGCGCACGACAAGGCCCGCGACGAACTCGTCCAGGAGCTTTTCTGAGCTGCCTGGGCGGCAGCGCACCTCGTCGCCGGCGTCGGTGGCGGCGATTTCTCTTTCTGAGCTGCCTGGGCGGCAGCGCACGCCGACGACGTTGTCACGGCTGCCTTTCCGGCTTTCTGAGCTGCCTGGGCGGCAGCGCACGACCACAACCGCGGTACCGCAGCCGGCTACGTTTTCTGAGCTGCCTGGGCGGCAGCGCACGACCCCGCTGATGAATTGCTGCCAGAGTGAGGTTTCTGAGCTGCCTGGGCGGCAGCGCACGAGCACGACGGCAGCCGAAGTGCCGCCGAGCTTTTCTGAGCTGCCTGGGCGGCAGCGCACTAGAGCATTTTCAAGGTAAGCGACTGATTGTTAAAGAGCAACGACTTAATATAGCGACGCTTCCCTTTTCAGAGAGGCGTCGCTAACCTTTTGATTTTCCGAGCTCTCCAGGAGCGTCCGAAAAAAGGGTCAGAACCAGGGCACCGTCGCCTCGCTGCTCAATCCGTAATGATTGAAGCGTCCAGCAACAGGTTCCGACTGGATTTGGCCGTGCTCGATAAATAGCGCAAACCGCTGCCCACTAGAGCGGCTGCTGATTTGCACGAACGGCAGCGGGATCTGCCTGGCGGCGGGCTTCTCCATCAGGTGCTGGGCTTCTTCGGTTTCGATGCCATGGCGCTGGGCATAGCGCTTCGCACGGCTGGGATTTCCGGTATTGAACTGCCGGCGCCGCACGACCCGATGCCGGGCGTCGTTAGGCACCGGCTGGATAGCGTCCAATATCACGTGGTCGCGCATACCGGTAAGCCACGACATCGCCATCAGCTGTTCAAGACGCGTCTGCTGACCATGCAGCCGAAGCCGATCACCCGGTGAGCGCGCACGCACCCCGGTCTTATGATCAGGAAAGCTCACACCGATGTCATCGGCCTGGAGATCATGAAGCGCCCGATGCAGCTTGCTGTAGAGCGCCCCCATCAGCATGGCAGCCGGAAAGTCTGGGTCGGGCCGCAAACGAATATCGAGATAGTGATCCATGATGGCTTACCCCGCATCGCCGAAGACGCCGCCGCGGATTAGGGTCGCCATAACGAAGTGCTGCTGCTCGGCAGGGGGCACTTGGTCTTTGAGCAACCAGTTATCGAGCAGGTTGTAGAAATCCACCTTCTGCTTCGGCTGGCGATAGGCGCTGCCCTGAGTGGTCACCGAGCCGTAGGGCTCGACGGCGATTGGGCCGAGGCCGATGCCATCTTCCGGAGTGGGATACCAGGTATCGATGGTGCGCAGGGCATTGCCCAACTTCTGGGAGTGGATAGCAGCGTTTTTATCATCTCCAATGCTATAGAGCGTCTTACTCTTGTCACCACGCGAGCGGTCCAGAATCAGCTCCTGGGAAGGGAACACTTCCTGGCCGGCACCGACTCGGGCAAAGGCCACTACATCGAGCAGTAAGTGATAACGCCCGCCAGACAGCGCCTCGGTGATATGACTACCCAACTCACGAGTGGCTTCGCTGCCATCGAAGTCACGCAGCGAATGATCGAGGGCATTGAACGTCCATTGCTGCTCTGGTTTGCCATCCTTCATCTGGCTGACGATGACTTCAACTTCCTCCGCACCGACGCGATTGCGCCATAGGAAACGGCCATTGGCGAGGTTGCAGGCGTAGCGGTGAGCGAGCTCGCTAAAGCCGTACTCGCTGACATAGCCCGCTACCGTAGCCTTCAGCTTGCGCTGATACTCGGCATTGTTGCAGGCCGAAGGGGTGCCGGCGCCAGCCAGAACACGCAGGGTAAAGTGCACCGCGAGGGTATCGACGTCATGCGGCAGTGCTGCAACATCGACGGTCTGGAGGTTGGGGTTTTCGATGGCGGCGTCGAGCTTGGCTGGGTCCTGGTCCTTGGCTTTCAAGCGGTTGGAGATGGTGCCGCGAACCGACTTTTCGCGAACCGGGATACCACGCCACTGGGTATATTGGGCTCGGTCATCCCAGGCGCCGGCGCTAAACAGCGCATCGGAGGGATCCAGCTTGCGCTCGAAGGCGAGGACGGAGGCAGTCTTGAGGGTGTCGTTCTTGGCCATGATGATGATTCCCTGTCGTTAAGCGTTTACCGAGTGATTGTTAAAAGCGTTGTTGAGCCGATAGAGGCCGTGTTCGAGATCATTCTCTATGAACCACATCAAGGCCTCGGGGTCCTGAATACGATGAGGACTCACCCATTCGCCAATCGAGTAGAGGCTCTCGACGAATTGAAATGGCACTTCCGGGTTGCGAGCGTTGGCCACTGCGCCGGGGTCAAACAGATCGGAGATGGCACCATAGCCCACCGGAATCGGCACCAACCAGCCAGGATAAGGGCGACGCATCTCCCAGCTCACCTCCTCCTTGGTGTCACCGTTTTTGTCGGTAGTGGTCGTGAGGTAACACTCATGATTGAGCCGAGATAGATCGAGCCAGGCATCCAGTGGGGTGGCATGATCATCTTTCGCCTTGAGCGTAGCGGTGTGCTCGGCTAGTCGATCGTCGCGTAGCACAAGTGCAAAACCTGGCAGCAGACGACGCTTGATTCGACGCCACTGCCTGGCGCTTTCCTTCTCATCGGCATCGAAGCTGACCAGCTCCGGCCAGTGCCGCCTCTCGCCGGGGCGGGGTGGTATCACGCTGCCGCCTGCGATGCGCATACCCTGGACCTGCTGATAGAGCTGTTGAGCCATGGTCTGGCGGCGGTCTGCGCTTTTCAGATCATCCCCACCGTCAGCTTCGACGCCAATCAGTAGCGAGACTTCCAGATGCGCCCGGCCTTCCTCGACGATAGCCGCCGTGCTACCAGCCTTGTCTACAGGGTTGCGAGTGAGATGAAAGCTACGGGTGAAACCGCCTGAAGTAACCTGAGGCTCGATGCGGTGACAAACCACACCGATTTCGTTGAAGACCAGGTTGATATCATCCGGCAGGTTGCGCTCCAGAGCCTGCATCGTACCCACAAAGGCACTCATGGCAGGAAAGCCCCAAGTCATCGGACTGGAAATCGCGTTGGCGTTCTGGATGCGCAGCCGAGGGAGCACCAGTAGATGATTGATCATGCTGCGCCTCCTTTATGCTCATCGTCTTCGTCATGCAACGCTTCCTGAAGATCATCTAGTTGACGACGGAAACTGCGCAAAACGCTCTCGATTTGCATTGTCCAATAGTTATTCTCAGAATCGCCGAGGCGCACTTCAACCCGCTTGGCCAGAGCATGTCTTAGCCAGAGAGCAACACGCTGGGCAACTTCCTCATGCCAGTCAGAATTCCGTCGAGCTGTCTCGAAAGAAGAATCCAATTCTGCCCTCCCGGGATCGAGCCAATACTGTTCCATTGCGGCCAGTCGGCACTCATGGTCAGCTGACCAGCCAGGAGGCAAGCGGTGAAGCTCAAAGGTGAACATTAAGAGCTCATCGGCCAAGGAGGCTGTTAAGTCATAATGAACTTCACGATCTTGCATGGTCTTGCGTGGCTTGTTTCCCTGCTGTTGTCTCCGTTCGTCTTCCTGCATGTTCTGTCGCATCCAGCGAGCCAGGTCGTTAATCAATTGACGAACGGGCATACGACGCCCGAAGCGTGGTAAAACCGATTCAGTCCGAAGTGGAGGAGCAATATCTCGTGAAATCCAGTGAGGGGGCAGTGACGCCAGAAGGTAGTTCTGGCCGCCCCGCTCGCTATTGAGCTGCGAGATGTTCTGTGGCTTGGTGCCACCAAGCTTCTGCATCGCTAGATTGGGATAATCAGCGTAGCCACCTGCGAAAGCGGCACTCTCGCGGCGCGCTTTACGCGCTGCTTTGGCTTGGTCGCCAAAACGTGCTTCGCTAAGCCGAGCGTGAAAGGGGTGCGTTAGTGCTGTGGCATAGAGCGGTGCCAGCAAATGATAGCTTTTATCGTCGGCGGGATTATCGCCGACCAGCCAATAGAGCTGTTTCCCCATGGCATGTGAGCTGGGCGTGCCCTTGGGCTCGGTAATGCTCGCGAAGGCACGGACCCAGTTTTCGGCCTCCTCACGATCCTGGCTCAAGGCACCGATCAATACTTCATCGAAATCGAGCGCCAGCTCCAGCAGCGAGCGCCCCTGCCACTCCAGCTTCAGGAACTTGTAGACATCCAGCGCCGCTGCGTTGCCGACGACATCGCCCTGAAAGTCGACTGGCAGGCAATGGCTACCTACAAGTTCTCCTTGGTTCAGTTGGCCAGGCTCGACGTAAAGGTTCGTGCCCTTGGCATCCGGGTGAATTGCCTTCAGCGAATGCGTGACTACCTGCAGCTGACTGACACGGCGAGCCGCATCGGCAAGCCAGGTTTGCGGTTCGAACTGCTGCTGCAGCTCAAGGTACTTGGGATCGTCCGCTAGAAGCTTTTCTGCCTTGGTCGCGAAGCGGTCATTTATAAAGCCATGAATGAGCGCTTGTATCGATGATGGCGGACTATGAGCCTGCTCGGACATAGATATCCTCCCTAAGAGTTATTCAGATTTATTTTCGACGCACGAACCCCAGAGCAGGATGAAAGTGCCAACCTTGCGGGGCGTAGTTCGTTTTCAGGCGGATACGGCCGAAGCGCTGGGCGCAGCGCTCTATGGTCATGTCCATGGCGTCGGCCTGATCTGCCAGTGCGGCCATGTAGTCGGGCTCGTTCCAGGGCTTGATATGCGGGTTACTGAAGAGCTCATCTGCAATCCGATCCAGTTCGGTTTCGACAGGCGTCATCTTCTCGTCCCTGCCATCCTGATCCACCCGCCAGAAGCGGTAGTCTTCCTCAGCTTCATCCGGCAGCAGCACGAACTCGCTCTCCGGCTCGTTGTCTTCCCGGAAAGGCTGTTGCTGGATCGGCAGCGCCCCGAGGGTCATCAACGGTGTGCGGTAAAAGAGATAGGCACCTAGATCGAGCTGTGCCGGCTCGCCGCGACGCTTGCGTCGCTGCCGGCCGGGAGCGACGCCGGCACTCTCGACCATTAGTGCGGCAAGGCGTGCATGCTCGAGATCAACGAGTCTGCGCGTGGGTTCGAGTACGTCACTCGGCATTAGTCGTGGGCGTGAGTCGATATGTTCAATCTCGTCGCCTCTCAGCAGCTCCGCTAACTGATGCGTCGCCAGCGGCCAGCGCTTTTCCGTTTCAAAGCCCGGCCGGCTAAAAGCCGGCGTTACCCGTTTAAGGTGCCTAGTGTTGGTCCCGAGCAGCGCAATATTGGGGGTACGAACAGGTGTGGAACGATGACGGCGCACGCGGCCGGCGAGCTGGATGATCGAGCGCATCGAGGAGGGCTCGACCACCGCCCAGTCGTAATCGTGATCGCGCCCCACCTCCGTGACCGGCGAGCCGAGTACGATGAAAAGCTGATCCATCGCAGCGCTTCCATCAATCTGCTGACGAATATCGGGAAGGTCGAACACTGCATTCACTTCGCGCCGATCCAGCACCCGGTCCAGGCGAGCTTCCAGACGCGAGCGCAGCAGCAGGGGGAACTGGGAGTGGTAAACGCAGAGGTGGATCTGCCATCCCTCGGGAATTTTTGACCGATAAAGTATCTGGGCAATGGCCACCAGCGCCTCGATGTTGGCCATTCGCACCAGGCCGAAGCTGACCCGCTTGTCAATGTGGGGGTCAACGGTGTGATGCTGCTCGTGGAGGGCGAGAGTTTGCGTGAGTATTGTTTCTGCGGCCGCTTGATGAACGGCATCCGGATGGGCACTAGGGGCCGACAGCGGGACGAGGTATCCCCGCCGAACCGATGCCTGATCACTCAGCCGAGCGGCACGCTGTCGGGCAAACTGTTCATGGGCGATATCAAACTGAGCGTCTTCGTCACACTCTTGATAAGTACAGCCATACTCATCGAACCACGCACAGCAGGGGCTAACTGGAGTGCCAGGAACGCAGCGATGGCGTTGATACTCCGCACGGCCAGTCCTATACGCCTCAAACAGCCCGCGCACCAGTGCCGGCGGCAACGTCGCCGAGGAGAGCAGCACCTGCGAGCCAAGCAGCCCGGCCCAGTAAACGAGACGCGTCAGACCAGGCAGATCGTCGATATCAAAGTCGTCCGGCTCATCAAGAACAAGGTCACTGCTCATCAGCCGCAGCATGGGCGCGATCTGGTGACCACCGCGTAGGCTCTCAGTCGCGGGTATCAGATGATCGATAGTGCATACCAGGACAGGCGCAGTGATCAGCGCTCGGGCATGCGGGTCTTGTGATGCCCGTGACAGCAGAGGATGTTCATCAACCTGCCCTTCGAAATGAACATGACTCTGCTCATCCAGCAAAGCGGCACGCGACTCCGAGCCGCCACTTTCCCTCTGCTGGTGCTCGAATAGCGCCCGGCTGGCACTACCACCAACCCGAATGGCTAAGTCGTCGCTACCCAGCCCCAACCTCTCTCGATAGGCTTGTCCGGTTTGCAGTGTGAGTGTTCTCAGGCCAAGCGCTATCGAGAAACGCGCCCCCACCTCGGGATCACTCAAGGCGTACATGATCCGGCCGTTGGCGATGGTCTTGCCACAGCCGGTTGAGGCCATGTTGATACCGAAGAAGCCCTGCTCGCGGGCCTTGTCACGCACTCCCACCGCCAGATCGAATGCCTTGTCCTGCCAGCGAAAGCGAGGGTCGCGGCTTCGCTGTCGAAAGCCTTTGTGTCGCGCGATGCGCGGCAAGGCTTTTTCCATATCCGGCAAGCGGTGAGCGATTTCACCCGCTGTGCGGGTAACGCCCAGCAAGTGTTCTTCTAACGACTGACATAGCTGACGCTTACCGTGCAGCACAGCAGTGTTCGCGTACAGCGCTGTGGACCAGGCGCCGTGCAAGCGGCCAGTCTCAGTCAGGCTGGAGTAGGAGTGATCCGCCAGCATCAATGCCAGACGCGCCAGATGCATGACGTAGGGCGACTCTAGTGGCGGCTCAACGACCCTTGCTTCGCGTAGTTGCCGTGCCAGGCGCTGACTGCGTCTGCGCCAAGCGTCACTCGCGACAGGCAACCCCTCGGGAAACTCCCAGTAGGGCGATACTTCTGCCTGCGAGCCAGCCTCTACCCTTTCATTCCAGGCGGCAGTGAAGGCCTCCGGCAATGAGGGCAGAATGCCTGCATTTAATATGCCGCGAGCGCCGGACCATTTCTGCTGACCGCTTTCATCATAGGCTGGCAAAGCCGGTAAACGGTGGTGGCTCAGAATTAGCCAGCCAATGGCGGCAGCCAGCGGCGGCAAACGGGCGAACGGCTTCCCTGCCTCTTCCGTGACATTATCCAGCCCATCACGCCAGAGACGGCTCAGCCAGCAGGCATCGTCATCGGGAGAGGGCGACTCGAGTCGGGAGAGCCACGTCGCGTCATCGTCATCACCGACAAAAGCTTCCAGCAAACGCAGCGATACCCACTCATGGCGGTAACGGTTACGCCCCTCCAAGCGGCCATGAAGCCGATCCTGAAATGCACGACTGGCCTTGCCAAGGTCATGGAAAAGCGCGGTCAGCGATGCCAACAGATGAATCAAACGGCCGCTGTGCCAATCGTTCTCATCCTCGGCACGTAGGATATTGCGTCGGGTGGTGTTGGTGGGAGATGCCCCTTGAGCATTGAACTTCCCAGCATTGCCAACAATCCACACCAGTTCGCTATGATCGTGCCCGCGAATCCAATGGCAGGCGACGGCGGTATTCTTGCGCGCCCTCTTGCGCAGTAGCTTTCTGAGCGTATCGAGCCCCGCCTGAGTGATCGGGGTTTGCCAGGTGCGGTCGCCGCGCCGTTCGGCGAACTGGTCGAGAATCCGACGCGTCTCCTTGAGCGCGTTCTTGCTGCACTGGGAGACCAGCAGCACGTTCACGCTTTCGGCCCTCCCAGTTCGAGGGCCACATCTTTAAGGGTGTCGATCATATAGTCGAGGGATTCCGTGCGCGTGAGCCGCTCGATACAGGCCTGCCGGAACTCCTGCTCCTCATCGCCGCGCATGGCGGAGATAAACGCCTGGGGCAGGATGACGGCGTCCTTGACCAGATCGGCTACATCGAAGACCAGGCCACCGCGGCGGGTCTTGCCATGCAGCACCGCCAACCCGTGCGGAATGCCGAGCACCCAGGTGGCCGTTGCGGCCAGCCCGTAGGCCAGGTAGTTGCCATGGTCGAGAAAGCGATTGGCGGGGTCAGTGCCGGTGCCGCGCTTGGCCCGGGTGAAATCGCCATAGTTGACGGCCCGGGTCGCAAGCTTGAAGAGGAACTTGGTCAGGCGGGCTTCGAGGGTCAGCAGATCGGTCGTACTAGGCGACTTTCCAATGGCGTCCCGGTGCGTTGCCAAAGCCTGATGAAGTGCATCCGACGAAACCGTAAAGCCGCCCTCTTTGAGGAAGCGATCCGCCCATAACGCTTCGATCCTTTTCAATCGCGACAGCTGAAAGGCCTTGGCCGCCTCCAGACGCTTCTCGTCATCGAACCAGAAATGTACCCAGTGCTGGAGATATTCGGTAGGGCGGTATTCGCTCTGCGGTGTCAGCCAAGCAACATCGACATCCACCTCGTTGGCGGCAAACAGCGGCGTACCGCCACCGCCACAGAAGCCCACCAGCACCCCGGCCTTGGCCAGCTCGCGCATCGCCGCCTGGGTGATCGAGGTGCCGGTGCCGAGCAGTATCGAGGTGGTATTGGCGATGGGAATATTCCAGTAGCGCGACTGGCTGCCCTCATCCGTGACGTACTCGACGCGACCGCCATTCACCAGCACTCGACAGTGCTGCAGGTAATACAGGTTCGCACGCTTGGAGTGCAGGATCGTCTTGAGATCGGAGGGCGATAGATCATCCATGGCGTGGCTCGCGTCGAATAACTCTCACCATCCAAGCACTCCTAACCCTACTTCGCCACTCACCCTTTCAACCTTTTTACTTATCCACACCCCCCCTGCATACCACCCTCCCCCTGCTGCTAAACTTCACGTGTCGCCCCCTTTCTTGCATCCCCACCCCCACGCCAGTACCGTTATTGATTGAACATTCAATAAAGGAGACACCATGCGTTTCGACCAGAGCCGGTTCTCGAGACTCAGCCTGCCCTTCGCCCTGCTCGGCGGTGGCGCGCTGCTGCTGCCGCTCTCCGTCCAGGCGGATGCCCTTCAGCAGCAGTTGAACGATCTGCAGGAGTTCCAGGTGATCGCCCACCGCGGTGCCAGCGGCCACGCTCCGGAGCAGACCATGCCGGCGCTGGAGCTGGCCCATGAGATGGGGGTCGACTACCTGGAGCTGGATATCCAGATGACCGCCGACGGCGAGCTGGTGGCCTTCCACGACGAGAGTCTCGATCGCGCCACCGACGGCGAAGGTGAGCTCAAGGATGTCAGCCTCGAGGAGCTCAAGGCGCTGGATGCCGGTAGCTGGTTCAACGAGGCTTATCCCGAGTTTGCCGATGACGCCTATGCCGGGGTGGAGATCCTGACCCTGGGCGAGGTGATCGAGCGCTTTGGCACCGATACCCGCTACTACCTCGAAACCAAGTCGCCGGAGCTGTATCCCGGTATCGAGGAGGCGCTGGTCGAGGAGCTGGAGGCGCATGGCCTGATCGAAGCCGGCGCGGCACTCGTCCAGTCGTTCAGCCAGGAGAGCCTGCTCAAGGTGCAGGAGCTGAACGACCAGGTACCGCTGGTGCAACTGGTGTGGTACCACCCCGAGGACGACGGCGATCAGCTGGTGGAGTGGACCGGAGTAACGCCGGGGCCGAGCGAGATCAGCGACGCCGACTTCCAGGCGATCCGCGACTATGCTGTGGGCATCGGCACCAACCTCACCTACGAAGAGACGCTGGAGGTGATCGACGCCAGCTTCGTCGAGCAGGCCCAGGCCAACGACCTGCTGGTGCACGTCTATACCATCAACGAGTCCGACGATATGCAGCGGCTGCTCGACTGGGGCGTGGACGGCATCTTCACCGACTTCCCCGACCGCTTGAATGAGCTGGTGGAGTGAGCAACCGCTTACTTACCCGCAATACAGCGCGCCGCCTCTAGAGGCGGCGCGTTGGTCAGGCTTGATACGACAACCGGCGGAGGCGGTCACTGCGCCTCGTCGCCCTCGTCGTGGTAGAAGTCGAGATCCTCGAGCTGGCCGACCACCGCGGTGGCGATATTGGCCAGGTGCGAGGCGACCCGCTTGTAGTGACGCGCCAGCAGCGAGTAGGCCACCGCCTCGTGGAAGGCGACCTGCTGGTCGTCCTTGAACAGCTCCTCAATCAGGTGATCGCCCTGGGCGCGGATACCGCGGGCCATGGAGAGCACCTGGCGCGCCTTGGCCTCGTCGGAGTCGCGGGTGGCGCTGACGATCATGCCGAACATGCGGCCCATCTGCTCGGCCATGCCGTCCAGCGGCCCCTGGTAGCGCGGCACGTGGAAGCCCTCGCTATAGAGGCTGCCCACCTCGAAGACGTTCTTGCAGTAGTCGCCGATGCGCTCGGCGTCCTTGGAAACGCTCATCAGCGCCAGGCAGATGGCCACGTCGTGGCCGGGATTGACGGTGAGATGGCGCAGCACCTTGCGGCGAATCGAACGCTCCAGCTCGTTGATCGCCTGGTCACGGTCGTAGAGCGGCTGGCGCACCTCGTCGGCGGGCACGGTGCTGTAGAGCACCTCGTTGGCGCGGGCGAACATCCACTCGCTGTGTTCGAGCATGGTGGTGAGATTCTCGAAGGCCTGGTCGAGGGTGTTCTCCGAGGTCAGAGCGGAATATAGCTGTCGAAACATGTGACGGTCTCCCGGTGGGCCGCGCTCAGCGCAGGCTCATGAACAGTTCGGTGGCGGCGATGCCGGCCAGCGGTACGATGAAGAACACGCCGATCAGGAACAGGAAGGCGTAGCGGGTCCGTTTGGCCGCCAGCTTGCCGTACCAGCTGGCCACGCGCAGCGGGATGTGGCGCAGCGGGTACCAGATCGCGGTGCCGGTGAGATTGAAGATGACGTGGAACAAGGCCACGGTCATGGCGGCTGCGATAGGATTGGCGGTGGCGGCCAGCACGCTGGTCACGGTGGTGCCGAGGTTGGCGCCCATCATGAATGGCAGCACGCGGCGCATGCGCACCACCCCAGCCCCGGCCAGCGGCACCATCAGGCTGCTGGTGATGGTGCTCGACTGCACCAGCACGGTGGAGACCACGCCGACGCCGTAGGCGCGCAGGTCGGTGCGGAAGAAGTAGGTACGGAACAGGCCGTCCATATGGCGAAGCAGCGCACCGCGCAGGTTCTGGACCATGAAGATCAGCGCGGCGAACATCAGCAGCATGCCGAGGCCGGCGACCACTAGCCCCTGGGCCGGCGAAGTGGGCAGCAGGAAGCTGCCGATGGCGTCGAAGGCGTCGACGATGGGTGCGGTGATCACCTTGATTGGGCTGTTGGGTCGGGCGACCTCTTCGAGGCCGATCAGCTCGGCGAGCGAGCCTGCCAGGCGCGTGAACACCCCGCGGCCGGCCTCATGAAACATGCCGCTCAGCCACTCGATGGGAAAGACCACTGCCACGGTGAGGATATTGAAGAAGTCATGCATCAGCGCCGCGGTGAAGGAACGGCGAAAGTTACGCTTGATGCGCATGTTGGCCAGGGCCACGATAACGCCGGTGACCGCGGTACCGATATTGGCGCCCATGATCGCGAACACGGCAGTGCCAAGGGTCATCTCGCCGCTGGCCACCAGGGTCACGATCAGCGCCGAGGTAAACGACGAACTCTGTACGATCATCGTCACCAGCACGCCGGCGAGCAGGGCGATAAAGGGGTTCTCACCGTAGGCGAAGGCGCGGGCCAGGAAGTCGCTCTCGCCGCCGAAGGTGCCGAGGCCGGAGCCTAGTACGTTGAGGGCAGCCAAGAAGAGATACAGGCACAGCCCGGCGTAGAGGCCGCGCATCCAGGCCGGGGTTTCGCGGCGCGTCTGGCGCTCGAAGGCCGGCTGGTCGGAGGACGGTGTGATGCGGTTCGTCATAAGTGAGTAGCTACCGTGTGGGTCCGCGGGAGGTATGACGGTTTAGTGACACTTTGATGTCAGCGGGCACCCTATCGAGCATAGATGACAGTTTGATGACACAAAGGATACGCATGACGAATTCTTCACAGGTGATCATTGTCGGCGGCGGCATGGTGGGTGCCGCACTCGCCGCTTCCTTGGGCCAGGCGGGCCTGGCGGTGGCGCTGGTCGAAAGCGGCGAAGCCCCCACGCTACCCTGCGACGACGGCTTCGATCTGCGCGTCTCATCGCTGAACCTGGCCGCCGAGCGGCTGCTGGCAGGCGTCGGCGCCTGGGAAGCCATTCCTGCGTCGCGTCGCTGCCCGTTCCGGCGCATCCACGCCTGGTCCCAACAGGGTGGCGGCGAGGCGCACTTCGATGCAACAGGTCTCGGTCACGACGCCTTTGGCAGCTTCGTCGAGAATCGCTGGATCCGTGCCGCGCTATGGGCGCGACTGGCCGAGCTGCCGACGGTGACCTGCTACGTTGGGGTCCGGCCCATGGTACTTCGCCAGGCCGCCAACGAGGCCGAGCTGGAGCTCGACGACGGCATCCGGCTCACCGGCTCGCTGGTGGTGGGCGCCGACGGCGGGCGCTCGGCGCTGCGCGAGCTGGCTGGCATCGAGGTGGAGAGCGGCGACTACGACCAGCGCGCCCTGGTGATCAACGTCACCACCCGGCTGCCGCAGCAGGACGTCAGCTGGCAGCGTTTCACGCCCCACGGTCCCCAGGCGATGCTGCCGCTGCCGGGCCATCATGCCTCGCTGGTGTGGTACGGCAAGCCGGCCACCATCTCGGCTCTCGAGCAGCTTGATGCGCAGGCGCTGAAAGAGGCGGTGGAGCGCGACTTCCCGACCCGCCTGGGGGGCATCGAGGCGGTGCTCGGCCAGGCCAGCTTCCCGATTCGCCGCCAGCACGCCCGCCGCTATTCCGCCGAGCGCTGTGTGCTGATCGGCGATGCCGCCCACGTCATCAGCCCGCTGGCGGGCCAGGGCTTGAACCTTGGCCTGCAGGACGTGATCGCCCTGAGTGACGGGCTGCTGGAGGCCCTGCGCCGCGGCCAGGATCTCGGCAGTTCACAGGTGCTGGAGCGCTACGCCCGCCGGCGGCGCCCGCAGACGCTGGCGATGATTGCCGCCACCGAACTGCTGCACCGGGTATTTACCGGTGCGGCGCCGCTGCGCCGTCTGGGCAGCGCCGGACTTGCCGTCACCCAGCGGCTGCCGCTGGCCAAGCGCCTGATGATGCGACAGGCGATGGGACTCTGACCCCACGGATGACGCTATAGTAGGGGCACACCTCGCCACCCTGGAGCCTGCCATGCGTTTTCCCACCGCCGTGATCGCCAGCCTCGCGCTGCTGCTCAGCCTGCCCGCCAGCGTCTTTGGCCAATCCGCGTCACAGGAGTGGCAGGGCTATGCCGACGCCCTGGATCGCGGCGAGCGTCAGGCCAATCTGTGGCAGGCGAGCTGGACCGGCATCTACGGCGTCAGCCTGGCGGTCAACGCCTATCAGGCCAGCGAAGCGAGCGACCGCGACGACCGCTATGATGCCCGGGTCGGCGTGGTCAAGTCGGCGCTCGCCCTCGGCGGTATGTTGATCGATCGCCAGCCCCATCCGGCAGCCCACCGCGACTTTCGCGCCCTCGATCAGGGCGACGATCTCGATCGTGCCCGCGCACTGATTCGCGAGACCGCTGCCGACGAGCGCCAGCGTCGCTCCTTTGAGGCGCGCCTGGGGTCGCTGGCGGTGAATACCGCCTCCGGACTGCTGATCGGCGTCGGCGACGGCCGCGGACGCGATGGGGCGATCCATTTCGCCACCGGCATGCTGGTCAGTGAGCTGCAGCTGCAGACGCAACCGCGCCAAGCCGGTCATGCCCTCAACCGCTTCCAGCCCGCCCAGGCCTCCCTCGGTGAGCTGCACTTCGACTACGAGTACGC
Organism: Halomonas sp. ML-15; assembly: GCF_014779595.1. GTDB lineage: Bacteria > Pseudomonadota > Gammaproteobacteria > Pseudomonadales > Halomonadaceae > Franzmannia. The sequence goes on along the minus strand of NZ_JACXZT010000019.1, from coordinate 2,002,844 downwards.
GCTGCTGGCCAGCCCCGAACAGCTGGGCGTGGCGATCCGCTACTGACGGTTGGAGCCCCACCCTATGGCCGCTATCATGGGCGGCCATTTTTTATGCCAGCACCGGCATGACTTCTCAACCCACTTGTTATGTTATAACCTTCTTGTCATTCGCGAGGTATTGTCATGGCGCACCGTCACCATCATCGGCCCGAGGGGCCGTGCCACTTTTCCCTGATGTCACTGGCCGCTAGCCGGCGGCTGCTGCTGGCCGCGATCCCGCTGGCCGGCCTGTGGCTGGCGGTCTCCTGGGCCGCAGGCTGGTGGTCCTGATGTCGCGCCTGCGCCTGGATGATCTGCAGCTCGCCCAGGGTGGCCGGACCGTGCTCGAGCACGTCAGCGGCAGTATCGAAGATGGCGCCATCACCGCGCTGATCGGTGCCAATGGCGCCGGCAAGAGCACCCTGATCCAGGCGATCATGGGTGAATTGGCGCCGATCCGCGGCCGCATCGAGTGCGATGTGCCCAAGGAGCGACGTGCCTGGCTGCCCCAGCAGCTGGCGCTGGACCTGACCTTCCCGATGAGCGTGGAAGAGCTGATCATGACCGGCACCTGGCCCAGCCACGGAGCGTTCAAGGGCTACTGTGGCCCGCATTACCGCCAGGCCCGCGAGGTGATGTCGCGGCTCGGCATTACCGATCTCGCTCACCGCCCGCTGGGTGAGCTGTCCGGCGGCCAGCGCCAGCGTGCGCTGCTTGGCCGCACCCTGATGCAGGAAGCCGAGCTGCTGCTGCTCGACGAGCCCTTCGCCAATGTCGACGTCGAGACCGTCGATGTATTGATGGGCGTGCTGCGCGACATGGCCGCCAAGGGCACCACCATCATCGTGGTGCTCCACGACCTCGAACAGCTCACGCGGCTAGCCGACTGCGTATTGACCCTGGCCGGCGGCCACGCCCGCTGGAGCACGCCGGAGGCGATTCTCGAGCGCCATCATGGCGGCGTACAGCGCCACCATCATGCGCCGATCCTGCCCCTCGACATGCAGGGGTTGTCGCCATGATCGGGCTGCTGAATGAGTGGTTCATTGCGCCGTTCGACTACGGTTTCATGCGCCGCGCCTTCGTCGCCGGCATCGCCCTGTCGCTGGCCGCGCCGCCGCTGGGGGTGTTTCTGGTGCTGCGCGGCATGAGCCTGATCGGCGACGCCATGGCCCACGCCATCCTGCCCGGCGTGGCCCTGGGTTTTCTGCTGGCGGGATTCTCGCTGCCGGCGATGAGCCTCGGCGGCATTCTCTCCGGGCTCTTGGTGGCCGGGCTTGCCGGCAGCGTGTCGCAGATGAGCGGCCAGCGTGAAGACGCTGCCATGGCCAGCTTCTTCCTGATCTCGCTGGCCGCCGGGGTGATGCTGGTGTCGATGGGCGGCAGCAGCGTCGACCTGACCCACGTGCTGTTCGGCTCGATCCTGGCCGTCAATTCCAGCGCGCTAGTGCTGATCGCCGCCATCAGCAGCCTGATCGTCATCAGCATGGCGTGGATGTTCCGCGCGATGGTGGTGGAGTGCCTGGATCCGCTGTTCCTGCGCGGCCAGGGCAGCCGCAACGGCCTGATCCACGGCCTGTTCCTGGCGCTGGTGGTGCTCAATCTGACCGCCGGTTTCCAGACCCTGGGCACGCTGATGGCCGTCGGCCTGATGATGCTGCCGGCCACCGCGGCGCGCTTCTGGAGCAAGCGCCTCGAGGGGCTGATCTGCATCGCCGTCGTGTGGGCCATGGTCGCCAGCACCGGCGGGCTGCTGCTGTCGTATCACCTGTCGCTGCCGTCCGGGCCGAGCATCATCATGCTCGCTGGCATCGGCTATATCCTCTCGGCGTTGTTCGGCCGCCATCACAGCCTGATGGCCAAGCTTCGACGTCGCGCCACACCGCTGGAGGCCGTCGAGGCCGGCTAGCGCATGCCACTATCACGATACACAACGAGGTAAGACATGAGACATAAGCCCTTCGCCCTCAGCCTACTGCTTGGTACCGCCGGCCTGGTCGTACTCTCGCCGACCCAGGCCGATGAGCGCCTCGACGTCGTCACCAGCTTCAGCATCCTGGCCGATATGGTGCACAACGTGGGTGGCGAGCACGTCAATGTCACCTCGCTGGTAGGTCCCGACAGCGATGCCCACGTGTTCTCGCCCAGTCCCACCGAGGCACGCGCCATCGCCGAGGCCGATCTGGTGGTGTTCAACGGCCTGCAGTTCGAAGGCTGGATGGAGCGCCTGATCGACTCCAGCGACTACAGCGGACCGCTGGTCACCGCCACCGACGGCATCGAACGCATCCCCTATCATGGCCACGACCAAGGTCACGCCCACGGGCACGACGACCATGATCACGATCACGGACATGACGATCATGATGACCATGACCACGGTGATGATGACCATGGGCACGATCATGACCACGACCACGGTGATGATGACCATGGACACGATCATGACCACGACCACGGTGATGATGATCATGGCCACGACGACCATGGCCATGATCACGATCATGACGACCATGGCCACGACGACCACGGGCATGATCACGATCATGACGACCATGGGCACGATGACCACGGCCATGATAACGGCCACGATCACGACCATGAGCACGGTGAGTACGACCCCCATGCCTGGCAGGATCTGGCCATGGCGCAGACCTACGTGGTCAATATCCGCGATGGCTTGATCGAGGCCGACCCGGATAACGAGGAGGCTTACCGCGACAACGCCGAGCGCTATATCAACGAGATCGACGCCACCGACGCCGAGATCCGCGAGCTGCTCACCGAGATCCCGCCGTCCAGCACCATCATCACCGGCCACGACTCCTTCGGCTACTTCTCGAACGCCTACGGTCTGCGCTTCCTGTCGCCGGTGGGACTCTCCACCGAGGCCGAGCCCAGCGCCGCCAACATGGCAGAGCTGATCGACGTGATCCGCGAGCAGAACGTCCAGGCGCTGTTCCACGAGAACATGACCAGCCCGGCGATCATCAACCAGCTCGCCGAAGAGGCCGGTCTAGAGGTCGCCGGTACCCTCTACGCCGATGCTCTGGCCGCCGAAGGCGAAGCCAGCACCTATCTCGGCATGATGCGCCACAACGCCAACACCCTGCACACGGCGCTGGCCGATCCTGATCACGACGAGCATGATCACGAGCATCACGACCACGACCACGACCACGACGATAATGGTCACAGCCACTGACCGCGAATGCGCGACGGCTTGGGCGCCACCTTCGGGTGGCGCCTTTTTTATGCAACACTCAAGGCGCTACTCCCCAGGTGAGATGCCCATGCTCGAGCTGCGCCAGGTCAGCAAGTCCTTCGCTACCCCTCAGGGCCCGCTCAGGGTGCTGGAGGGCGTCTCGCTGTCCCTCGCCGCCGGCGAGAGCCTGGCGCTGATGGGCGAGTCGGGCAGCGGCAAGTCGACCCTGCTGCACCTGGCAGCCGGTCTCGACGTACCCGATGGCGGCACCTTAAGCGTCGGCGGCCAATCGTTAGACGTCATGAACGAGCCACAGCGGGCGGCGCTGCGTCGCGAGCGGCTGGGGCTGGTGTTCCAGCAGTTCCATCTGGTGCCGAGCCTCGACGTGGCCGACAACCTGAGCCTCCAGGCGCGCCTCGCCAACCGCCACGACCGGGTCTGGTGCGGTGAGCTGCTGTCGCGGCTAGGGCTGGCCGACATGGCCGGTCGTTATCCCGAACAGCTCTCCGGCGGCCAGCAGCAGCGCCTGGCCATTGGCCGGGCGCTGGCGGTGCGCCCCGCCCTGCTGCTCGCCGACGAGCCCACCGGCAATCTCGACGAGACCACTGCCGACGAGGTGCTGGCGCTGCTGCTCGCGCTGGTTCGCGACAGCGGCTGCGCGCTGCTGATGGTCACCCATAGCCCGCGGGTAGCGGCACCGCTGGACCGCTGCCTGACCCTGGCCCACGGCCAGTTGAACGACACCCTACCCTCCCGAGCCGCCGGCCAGTGATTGCCACCGCCTTTGCCACCCTGCTCTCGCACTACCGGCGCCATCCCGGTCAACTGGCGATGCTGCTGGTGGGTCTGTGGGTAGCCAGCGCGCTATGGAGCGGCGTGCAGGCGATCAACACCTCGGCCCGCGACAGCTACGACCGCACCGCGGCGCTGTTCGACGCCGGACTGGATCGCATCGAGCGCCGCGACGCCGAGGCCCTGCTCCTCGACGACTATCTGGCGCTGCGCCAGGCCGGCGCCGCGGTGTCACCGCTGATCGAAGGCGAGCTGACGCTGGCCGGCGGTGAGCGGGTCACACTGCTCGGTATCGAGCCGCTGACCCTGCCAGACGCCAGCGGCATTCAAGCCAGCGGCGGCGTGGAGGCGCTCAGCGACTTTCTACAGCCGCCGTGGCGCACGCGACTGGCCGCCGATACCCTTGCCGCCCTGGACACCGCTCACCAGGAGGGGTACCTGGTCAGCGAGGAGGGCCGCCGCCTGCCGCCGCTGGCCCTGGACAGCAGCGTGCCGCCGGGCACTCTGGTCACCGACATCGGCGTGGCCGGTGCCCTGCTGGGCCTGCCGCCGGATGCCGTCAGCCATCTGCTGATCGCCCCCGGCGATCCCGCTGAGCTGCCCAGCCACCTGCTGCGCCTGCGTGCCGAAACCCTGGCCAGCCCTGGCCAGCTCAGCGACAGCTTCCATCTCAACCTCACGGCGTTGGGCCTGCTGGCGCTGGTGGTGGGCCTGTTTATCGTGCATGCCGCTCTCAGCCTGAGCCTCGAACAGCGCCTCGGCATGCTGCGCACGCTACGCGCCCTGGGGGTGCCGGCCACCACCCTGGTCACCTTGCTGGGCCTGGAGCTGCTGATCGTGGGGCTGGTCGGGGCGCTGCTGGGTATCGTCAGCGGGGTGTGGCTGGCTGGCCAGCTGCTGCCGGATGTGGCCGCCAGCCTGGCGACCCTATATGGCGAGCAGGTCGGCGGCGAGCTGGCGCTACCGTGGCACTACTGGTTGGGCGGCATCGCCATTACCCTAGGCGGCCTGTTCAGCGCCGGGGCCAGCATGCTGTGGCGGTCGGCGCGGCTCGAGGTGCTGGCGCTCGGCCACCAGCAGCGCTGGCGTGGTCGATGGCAGAGCCAGCTGGGGGTAATGGCCCTGGTCGGTGCCGGCCTGTGGCTGCTCGCCCTGGGGCTGTGGACATGGCTGCTTGGCCAACCGCCCGGCGACCGGCTGCTGGCGGGCTTCGCGCTGGTCGCCCTCGGCCTGCTGGCGGCCACGCTGTGGCTGCCACCGCTACTGGCGCTGCTGCTCGCCGGGGCCGTGCGTCGCCTGCGCCACCGCCCCCTGGCGCAGTGGGCCCTGGCCGACCTGCAATTGCAGCTACCGCGCCTGCAGCTGGCGATGATGGCGCTGCTGCTGGCCCTGGCTACCAACCTTGGCGTCGGTAGCATGGTCGGGGGCTTTCGCCTCACCTTCCTCGACTGGCTCGACCAGCGCCTGGTCGCCGAGGCCTATCTGCGCCCCCCCGCCGAACGCTTCGACGCGACCCAGGCCTGGCTCGAGGCGCGCGACGAGGTCATCGCCCTGCTGCCGACGCGGCGCGCCGATGCCAGCCTCCTGGCCGATGGTAGCGACGCAAGGCCAGTAGGGGTCTACGGCATCACACCCGCCAGCCAGCTTACCCAGCGCTGGCCGCTGCTGACCACAGAGGCGGGGGCCACCCAGGCCTGGCAGGCCTTTGCCGAAGGGGCGGCCTTGATCAACGAGCAGTTGGCGATCGCCACCGGCCTGGGGCCCGGCGACCGCCTCACCCTGAGCAGCGCCGAGGGCACGCTGGAGAGCGCCATCGCCGCGGTCTACCCCGATTACGGCAACCCCCGTGGCGAGGTGACGCTAACCACCTCGGCACTCGCCGAGCAGTTCGCCGCGCCGCCCGGCAGCCTGGGCATCGTGCTGGCCGAGGATACCGATGTTGCGGCACTGGCCCGCGAGCTGGAGCATGCCATCGACCTGGATGGCGCAACTCTGATCGATCAGCGGGCCCTGAAGCAGCAGGCCCAGGCGATATTCGAGCGCACCTTCGCCATCACCCGCGCGCTCACCGTGCTGACCCTCTGCGTAGCGGGACTCGCCCTGTTCACCAGTCTGCTCGCCCAGGGCAGCGAGCGGCGCGCCCAGCTGGCGCCGCTATGGGCGCTGGGAGTGACACGAGGCCAGCTGGCCGGCATCTCACTGGCCCAGCTCAGTCTGGCGGCGCTGGTCACTGCGCTGCTGGCGATCCCACTGGGCATCGCCCTGACCTGGGGACTGGTGGCGGTGATCAACGTCGCCGCCTTCGGCTGGCGGCTACCGCTGCATATTTTCCCGAGCCAGCTGACAATGGCCCTGGGCCTGGCACTGGTGGTCGCCTGGCTCGCCGCGCTGATCCCGCTGTGGCGGCTATGGCGCAGCCGTCCGCGCGACCTGTTGATGGAGTTCTCCGCCTCATGACCCGCCGCCTGCTGCTGTTGGGAACCGCCATTCTTGTGCTGGCACTGCTGCGCCCCACCCCACCAGCCGAGACACCGCAGGGCTTCGCCGGTCTCGGCGCCGAGGCCGAGGGCTATGCCGACGCCGGCCCCGGCCAGCCGCTGCGCTTCCCCGACGACCACGGTCCCCACCCCGACTACCGCATCGAGTGGTGGTACCTGACCGCCAATCTGGAAGATGAGCAGGGTGAGCCGCTGGGCATTCAGTGGACGCTGTTTCGTCAGGCGCTGGCGCCACCGGGCGAGTCGGCGGTCGAGCCGACGCAGCCCTGGCAGAGTCGCCAGCTGTGGATGGCCCACGCCGCGGTGTCGCGGGGTGAGCGTCATCTGGTCGAGGAGCGCTTCGCGCGTGGCATGACGCTGCCCAATACCGAATCACGCCGCGCCCAGGCCGGCGCCGTGGCCGAGCCGTTCGCCGCCTGGCTCGACGACTGGCACCTGAGCAGCCGCGTGGTCGACCCGGCGGGGGACACCTTCGAGCGGCTCGAGGTCAGCGCCCGCGGTCGCGACACCGGCCAGCCGTTCGGCTACCGCCTGACGCTGACCGCCGAGGGGCCGCTGGTGCTCCACGGCGAGGCGGGCTTCAGCCAGAAATCCGCCGACGGCCAGGGCTCCTTCTACTACACCCAGCCGTTCTGGCGGGTCAGCGGTGAGGTCGAGCTGGACGGCGAGACCCACCGCGTCAGCGGCCGCGGCTGGCTCGACCGCGAGTGGAGCAGCCAGCTGCTCGGCCCTACCCAGCATGGCTGGGACTGGTTCTCGCTGCACCTCGACGATGGCTACAAGCTGATGGCCTTTCGCCTGCGCGGCGGTGGCCAGGAGGGCGGCGACTATCTCTCGGGGAGCTGGATCGCCCCCGATGGTAGCCTGACGCCGCTAAGCGGCGATGACCTGGTACTCACGCCCCAGGAGACCAGCAGCGTGGCCGGGCGCGAGATCCCTACCCGCTGGCAGCTGCAGCTACCCGGGCAGGGGCTCGATCTCGAGGTCGCGGCACGCCACGCCGAACGCTGGATGGACACCGCCTTCGCCTACTGGGAGGGCGAGGTCACTGCCGCCGACCGCAACAGCGGCGAGCAGGTCGGCGAGGGCTACCTGGAGATGACCGGTTATTGAGGAGAGCGCCTTCGGACGCCCCCTCACACTCATTACGTCCAAATATTGTCCAAGTATTTTCAGCCTTATAGAAAAGCCGCCACCGGAATTCCCCGGGAACTTCGCGGCAGCTCGCAAAAAGCTCGCCACCGCCGACAATCTCTCCTACATTAATTGTACATCCACTTGCGAGGCGTAAGTCATGGCTGACAGGACCCATCCGGTGTCGGGCAGCATCACCCTGAAGCAGCTCAGCCGAGGCGTGGGCGATGGGCACACCCCGATTGTCGAAGTCGAATCTCAGGACGGTATTTATATTGTGCGCCTGCACTACTCCAACGGTGTCGCCGAACTCTCCGACGAGCAAGGCAAGACCCGCACCTTTCTAGGCACGGGTGAAATTCGCGATCTGCTCAGCGAAACCGGATTGACCCACGGCGTACTCACCTGGGCCGACCAGTGTGGCGACGAGATGATCGGCGTTCAGGGGCACGCCATCACCCCCGATGAGATGCTCGCCTACGGCACCCGCATTTCGTTTCGCTGAGACATGGGCACTCAAGGCAGCCAGTTATGGCCTGCCCTTGCTCTCGCTCCCCTCTGTCGCGTCAAGCATCTCCATGATGACGTGCGCGAAAGTGCTGCTCGCCTGGCGCAACGTCGTTCTTTACGGCGGCCAGTAGTTCGGCATTCAGACTGGGATCGTCGAGGGCAAGCAACCCGCACTGTGCCAGCGCCTGGCGAAGCCCCATCTGTTCATCAAGACGCTCATAGAGCACCCGCACGCAGCAGGGCATGCGCTCACTGTTGTCTGCCACACCGAGCTTGAGCCCAGTGAGCCGCGAGACCTGACTCCGAAAGCTTGGAAACAGGACCGTCTGAGTCACCTCGTAGCCGTTCAGGGTCTCATGGTCCATCAGGAAGATGCGGTCGGCCAGCTTGACGGCTACGCCATGGTAGCGGTTGTGGCAGGGCCGGGGATTAGCAGGCGTCTGCATGCGCTCGGTGCGCTGATAGACGATGCCACTCTCGCGCTGCTCCAGGCACACCAGAGTTCGGATCAGATGCCCGGGCCGCGACATCGAATGGTAATACTCGAAATAGCATCCCAGGTAGCGCGCCATATCTTCACCGCCACGATGCAGTAGGGCATCCGGCCAATTCACTCCTATCCCCGATGCCGCTTCAGTCGGTTCCCGCCCTGACTGCACCAGGGTGCGGAAGTCGTCATGGGGCAGATGGAGTTCATGCTCCTCCACACCGAAAAAGGCACACAGCCGCCGCATGGCCGCGTGGCGCGGCCGATAGCGCCCCTTCAAGTAGCGGTTGAACTGGGCCCTGTTGATCTCCAGCCGTCGGCACACCTCCGCAATAGAAGGGTAGTAGCTGCACAGCAGCCGCAGGTTGGCAACGAAGTCGTCTTGCATATGGCTGGCTCCCGGCGCCAAAGCGAGGTGGTGCAGTCTGATGCACTCACTTTGGCGGATAGTGCTCTGGAGTGCAACGAAGCGCCAAATCCCAAGACGTCCTGCAACTGCTTCAATCATGTCAAAGGCACGACAGGTTCGCCCTGCTTCACGAATCCGACAGCGCCAACAACAACGAGAGTTAATCTTACAATGACACGCATGAATTTCTGGTCAGGCCTGGGCGTCAGTGCCATGGCCCTGGTCCTCATTATCTGGATCATCCCGCAATACGGCGGTAGCGGCGCCGCCTTCGGCCTCCCTCCTCAGCTACTGGCCACCCTCGGTGCCTGGCTGATGCTCGCCTGCGCCCTGGCGCTGACCGTGCTCAGTGCCATTCAGGCGCGGCGTACCGGCGAGACGCTGGTCAATCTGCCAAGCCTGGGTGACACGTGGCACATGCTCTGGCCGTTTCTCTAC
>NZ_JACXZT010000019.1:1664461-1993340 GCF_014779595.1 Halomonas sp. ML-15 | reverse complement strand
CTACCAAGGCGTGGCAGCGGCTGCTGCTGCTGGCGGGGGCGATCTGCATGATCTATGGCGGCATCTACACCGATATCGCCGGCCTGCTGGTGGGCGGTGGACTGCTGCTGCTGCAGCGGCGTCGGTCGGGTGATCGCCCCTTGCCGACCTGAACCTCGCTCTGACCCTGGTCTTGAGCAGCCACCTGCGGCCCGTCTCCATGAGGCGGGCCGCTTCGTTGATGCTGTGACTTGCCAAGCGGCGCAATCTGAACTTGACTGAGTAGTCGAAAGGTCGCTTTTTCGCTTGCGGCACGGATCTGTTCTACGCTGAACTTTTATGTGGAAAACATTTCCAATAAAGTGAGAGTAACCGCTAGGCGATAACAACAGAGGATGCGACTCATGATGACCAATCCGCTGACCAGCAGACGCCCCGATACTCTGGGCATCCACAATGGCCGGCTGGCCGATTGCCCGAAGGCGGCCAACAGTGTCTGCAGCCAGGCCGACGATGATGCCCACTACGTCGCACCGCTGGATCCGGGGCAGCGCTCCAAGACAGAGCTGATGAAGCGCCTGCAGACGGCGCTTGCCGGATGCGAGGATGCCGAGATCGTTACCGCCGCCGAGGACTATGTTCACGCCGAGTGCCGCTCGACGCTGTTCGGCTTCGTCGATGACCTGGAGTTTCTGTGGAGCGAGGAGGAGGGGGTCTGCCACGTGCGTAGTGCCTCGCGGCTGGGGGGCACCGACCTCGGCAAGAACCGCGCCCGCGTTGAAAAGCTGCGCATGCTGCTGGAAGGCTGGGGCTTCTGCGAGTAGATACGCCAATGGCCGTTGCCAGGGCTGGATACATACGGTGAAGGTGTTACACGACTGGTCATTGACGCCGGCAGCAGCGGTCGCCCTGCAGCGCGAACTGGCGCCACGGCTGATTCTGGATGATCGACTGGATGACGTGGCCTCCATCGCCGGGGTCGATATCGGCTTCGAGGAGGCTGGCAGCGTCACCCGCGCGGCGGTGGTACTGTTGGCCTGGCCGTCCCTTGAGGTTCTCGAGCAGCAGGTTCATCGCGAACCTACCCGCATGCCCTATGTGCCGGGGCTTCTCTCGTTTCGTGAAATACCGGCGGCACTGGCCGCCTTCGACAGGCTGCAGCGGCGCCCCGACCTGGTGATGGTCGACGGCCAGGGCATTGCCCATCCGCGGCGCCTGGGCGTCGCCGCGCATCTTGGCCTGTGGCTCGATCTTCCGACCATCGGCATCGCCAAGTCGCGCCTGTGTGGCCAGCATGGTGCAGTGCCAGAGAGCCGTGGCGAATGGACGCCGCTCGAGCATCGTGGCGAGACCATTGGCGCGGTGCTGCGCTCGCGGGAGCACGTCAAGCCGGTGTTTGTTTCACCTGGGCATCGCCTCAGTCTGACCACTGCGGTCGACTGGGTGGTGCGCTGCCTGGGGCGAACCAAGCTGCCTGAACCCACTCGCCTGGCCGACCGGCTGGCGTCACGCCGAGGCCGGGGCGGCTGAACGCAGCGTCTAGACGATATCCAGCGGTACATCCTGCTCGGGCGCCGGGAAGGCGGCATCGAGCCGTTCGATGGCCTCGTCGTTGAGCGCAGTCTCCAGGGTGCGGGCATTCTGCTCGACGTGCTCGCTGCGCACCGCCTTGGGAATCGCGATAACGTCGCGCTTGCCCTCGACAGGGCGAACCGCCCAGGCCAGCAGCAGCTGTGCGGGGGTGATGCCGAGCCCGGAGGCAATGTCGAGCACCTCGGGGTGGGTCAGCAGGCTGTCGCGCAGGCGTCCGCCCTGGGCGATAGGGCAGTAGGCCATCAGCGGGATGTCGTGCTGCCGCAGCCACGGGCGCAGACGCCGCTCGATGCCGCGCGAGCCGAGGTGGTAGAGCACCTGATTGGTGGCGCATTCGCTACCGCCGGGCAGAGCGCTGAGGCTTGCCATGTCGTCGCTATCGAAGTTGGAGACCCCGAAGCGCAGGATCTTGCCCTGCTCGCGGAGCCGCTCGAAGGCCTCCAGGGTCTCGTCGAGAGGCACGTTACCCGGCCAGTGCAGCAGGTAGAGGTCGAGGTAGTCGCTGCCGAGTCTCGACAGACTCGCCTCGCAGGCGGCAATGGCGCTGTCGCGTCCCGCGTTCCAGGGGTAGACCTTGGAGACCAGGAAGGCCTGGTCGCGGCGTCCTGCCAGGGCTTCCCCCACCACCCGCTCGGCGCCGCCCTCGGCGTACATCTCGGCGGTGTCGATGAGTGACATGCCAAGCTCGAGACCCTGCTGCAGGGCGCGTACCTCATCGCGGTGCGGCGCCAGACCTTCGCCCATGAACCAGGTGCCCTGGCCGATGGCGGGGAGTTCGATGGCGGGCTGGTGGGCACTGGCTGGCAGGGTGACGCGGGCGGCTTGACGGGTGACGGCGGTGGGGGCCATGGTGGTGTCCTCCAGTGACATAGTGGAAATCTATTTCATGGCATGCTGGCTCAGGATAAGCGCCTTTGCAATGCGACGCGCTATACTGCAGACCCCATTGAGGAGCCCGATGTGAGCCAAGCCCATCCCCCCGATAGCCGCAGCGTAGCGGCGACCCGCCGCTGGGTCGAACAGTTCGTGGTCGGCCATAGCGTATGCCCGTTCGCGGCCCGCGAGGTCGACGCTGATCGGGTTCGCTATCGGGAGGTGTCGGCCAGCGATTGGGAAGCGCTGCTGACCACCTTGATCGAGGAGTGTCGACGGCTCGATGGTGCATCGGAGATCGAGACCACACTGCTGGTGATCGGCGACGGCGCCGAGGACTTCGACGATTACCTCGACCTGCTGGCAGTGGGCGAGGCGTTGATGGCCGATCAGGGCTATGAAGGGGTCTATCAACTGGCAAGCTTCCACCCTGACTACTGTTTTGCCGACGCCGCCGAAGACGCGGTCGAGAACTACACCAACCGCTCGCCATGGCCGCTGCTGCATCTGCTGCGCGAGGAGAGTCTCAGCGTCGTGCTGGATCGGCATCCCGACCCGGCGGCCATCCCGGTGCGCAATATGGCGCTGATGGCGGAGCTGGGCAGATCTCGGCTGGATGCTTCGCTTGCGGCACTGCGCGGCTTGCCGGCAGATAAGTAAGCGGCCGTGACGCTCGGCTCAGAGGATTTCGCCCACCAAGAGGAGTACGCATGAAACAGGTAACCCGTGCTGGAACCCCCGTTGACGTTGCCGGTGATTTCCCCGACAAGGGCCAGGCGGCGCCGCCGCTGACGCTGACCAATCAGGAAATGCAGGATGTCACCCTTGCCGACTTCGCCGGCAAGCGCAAGGTGCTGAACATCATTCCTAGCGTCGATACCCCGACCTGTGCCACCTCGACCCGCAAGTTCAACGAGCTGGCGTCGGGACTGGCCAATACCGTGGTACTGGTGGTGTCCGCGGACCTGCCGTTTGCCGCCAAGCGCTTCTGTGGTGCGGAGGGGCTCGACAACGTGATTACCCTGTCGACGTTTCGCTATCCGGCGTTTCATCGCGACTACGGCGTGGCGCTCTCCAGCGGTCCGATGACCGGACTGACCGCGCGTGCGGTGGTGGTGCTGGATGAACAAGACCGGGTGATCCATAGTCAACTGGTCGGCGAGATCAAGCACGAGCCTGACTACGAGGCGGCACTGGCCGCTCTTAGCTGATCGAACATGGCGGCAGTTGCCGTCATGCATTAGCCGGTCGCCTTGCGGCCGGTGTTTCCCACGGAAAGGAGGTGTCATGAGCATTACCAACAAGGCGTCGGCGCATTGGCAGGGCGATCTCAAGACGGGCCAGGGATCGGTCTCCACCGCCAGCGGGTCGCTTGCCAAGACCCCGTACGGTTTCAAGAACCGCTTCGAAGGCGAGCCGGGCACCAACCCCGAAGAGCTGATCGGGGCGGCCCACGCCAGCTGCTATTCCATGGCGCTGTCGATGATTCTCGGCGAGGCGGGCTTCACTGCGGATAGCATCGATACTCAGGCCACGGTCAAGCTCGACCAGGATGATAGCGGCTTCAGTATCACGGCCATCCATCTCGAGACCACGGCCAAGATCCCGGGTGCCGATGACGCAGCGTTTCAGGACGCCGCCAACAAGGCCAAGGCCGGGTGCCCGATCTCCAAGCTGTTCAACGCCGAGATCACCCTCGAGGCCAAGCTGGCCAACTGACCCTGCCGAACTCAGCGCACCTGACGGCCATCCACGGGATGGCCGTCTTGCGTTGCATCGCTGGTGCGGCAGGCGGCATGCCGGTCAGACGCCTTGACCAGGGCGCGAATCAGGCGCTGCTGCGGGCGATTGAAGATCAGCCACTCGGGGTGCCACTGCACGCCGATCAGGAAGTCGTGCTCCCGGGACTCGATCCCCTGCACCAGGCCGTCGCGGTCGCGGGCGACGATCTCGATACCGCGCCCGGCCTTGTCCACCGCCTGGTGGTGGAGGCTGTTGATGCGGCACCAACTGACCTTGAGGATGCGCTGCAGCCGGCTGGCACCGACGAGATCCACGGTCTTGCGCGGCAGCACCGTGCGCCGCCGCTTGAGGCCCTCATGGGTGGTATAGATATCCGGATCGAGCGTGCCGCCGAGGTGCACATTGAGCAGCTGGGCGCCGCGGCAGATACCGAGTACCGGGCAGCCGGCAGGAATGAAGCGTTCGAGCAGCTGCAGTTCGAGCTCGTCTCGCTGCGGATCGACGCGCACGTCGAGCTGCACTTCGCCACCGTAGAGGTGGGCCTCGATATCATCGCCGCCGCCGATAATAAGCCCGTCGAGTTCCTCTGGGTGGGGGCGTGATGGCGACAGCCGCAGCGGGCGCCCGCCGTGGCGCCACACGGCGAACCAGTCGAACCCCCAGGCGATGCGGCTCTTGCGGTCAGAGGTGGTGATACCGATCAGCGGGCGGGACATGCGACTCCTCAGGATTCGTTCATCCAGCTGCGTAGCTTGTCCAGCCAGCGAGTCATGGGCGATAGGGTGTGGTATTCGAGATACTCCCGCGAGCGCTCTTCGAGACGCTCGGGGTCTGCGGCGAGGGTTTCCACCTCGACCCACAGGTTCCACTCCACTGCTGCTCCCCACTGCGGCGCCGAGAGCTGCGCATTGGGGAGCCGATAGTGATAGGTCGGGCGGGGTTTGATCAGTGCGTCGGCAAACATTGCGTCGGGATAGTCGGGGCGCAGATAGCCAAACAGGGGGAAGAGGTCGAGTTCACGGTTACGGGTCGGGTTGTGCTGGATATAGTCGCCGATCAGGGTGTCGAGATCCGGTGCATAGTCGGGATCGAGTACCAGGATCGCGTAGGCCTTGGGAAACGGATTGGCATGTGGCAGCACCTCGCGGGTGATGTCGATATCGATCTGGTCGCGCAGCCACTCGGCGAGCAGCAGGTAGGCGCGCAGATGAGCAAGGATCGAGTCGACACCAAGGTCCGGGACCTCGGGATTGAGGTGCAGGCCGAAGCCATACAGCAGGCTGGCGTCGGTGCCCTTGGCGCCGTGCACGCGCAGTGCGTCGAATAACGCGTCGAGCTCATCGAGCTCGTCCCAGGGCACCGGCGGGCCGACGATTTCGGTGGGTACCAGGCCAGCCACCACGTCGCCGATCAGCTCGCGGGTCTTGTTATGCAGATCGACGCGTACCTGATGACGTTGGCGATCCCACTCGGCATCGCTGCTCGGCGTTCGTCCCACGATCTTGGCATCCGGGTGGGCTACCTGGGCGTCGAGCTCGATACCGAACTCGCCCCAACGAGTGCCTTCGACCTTCAGCCGATGTGGGCTGATCACGATGATTTGGCCACCGAACAGTTCGCAGACCAGCTGGGCAGCGTTGGCGGGCGTGATACCGGCAAATTCAATCTCGACCCCCACGCGCCGCGTCTGGCCTTGCGCAGTATGAGGGGTTGGGGGTGGGCGCACATCCATGCCGGGCTCCACTGCAGCGATGACGGGTCAGCGCTCAGCCTATCATAAGCCACCGGCGTGACACGCTACTCTAGAGGGACGTGATTCAGCCATCGCCTTTACCGCGGCCGCGGGTCTGTGCAGACTCTGCGGCAACTACTGTATCGGAGGAAGCATGCCGCGAGCCGCCACTGCCCTGTTATCCGACCGCCTGCTGCGACTTGGCTGGCTGCTGCTGGTGCTGCTGTCGCTGTGTGTGGCGCTGCCTCATCAGGCCGCTGCCCAGAGTTCGCCGCTGGTTGGCTTGACCGGCGCTGATGAGGAGAGTGACGAGCACGACCCGCAGGCGTTTCTGGAGTCGCTGGACGAAGTGATCGGCACCCTGGAGGATGCCGATCGACGCGGCACCCTGGTCGAGAGCCTGCGCGAGCTGCGCGAGGCGTCGGCCCAGGCCGAAGGAGAGGATACGACGCTGCCCCGCCAGGGGCTGCTGGGCGCCCTGGCGGATACCCTGAGCGACTTCGGTGACCAGGCTGAAGCCGGCCAGTCGCCCCTCGATGTATGGCAGACCCAGTTCGACCAGGCGCGTAGCGAGAGCCGCGCGCTGCTCCGGGAGGCCAGCTACGCTGAACTGATGCGGCTGGCCATCGAGTCCACCGTTATGCTCGGCATCTGGGCCGGGCTGCTGGTTATCCTGATGGCCGTGGCACGCACCGTGATGTTGCGTCGCGACTGGCCGCTGCAGCTACCTCGTGAACCGCGTGCCTGGATGCTGGTGCTGCACCTGTTGCGCCGACTGCTGCCCTGGCTGCTGGCGTTTCTGATCATGCTGGGTGTGGCGCAATTCGTGCCGGAGAGCGCCGGGCGCACGCTGGCGCTGGTGGTGGCCTACGTGGCGCTGTGCGGTCGGCTGCTGGCGGTGGTCAGCGAGGTGGTGGTGTCTGCTTTCACCCGCGGGCATCGTTTCATCGCGGTATCGCATCTGCGTCAGCGCGCCCTGCGCCGGCTGTTTGCCATCGGCGCGCTGGTGGCGCTGGCCGATGCGCTGGAGTCGGGCCGGCTGATCGAGCTGCTCGGCGACGATCTGTCGTCGCTGATGTCGGTGCTGGCCAATATCCTTGCCGCGCTGCTGGCCGGCGGCTTCGTGCTGCGTTTCAAGCGGCCGATCAAGCATCTGATTCGTAACCGTCCCTACTCCCAGCGCCATCGAGCGAGCACCAGCTATGACCTGATCCGGATCCTCGGCGGGCTGTGGCACGTGCCGGCGCTGCTGCTGGTGGGTGCCTCGCTGCTGGCGATCTTCGTCTCGGTGGGCGACGCCGGCGGGGCGCTGACCCGGGCGATCATTTCGGCGGCACTGCTGGTGCTGACGCTGGTGGTCACCGGGCTGATTCGCCGCCATAGCGAAATCGTGACCCACCGCAAGCGGATCTCACAGTACCGCAAGCGCCTCGAGCGCTTCGGCTACGCGCTGGCGCATATGGTCTGCTGGGTGGCGTTCGGTGAGCTGTCGCTGCAGGTATGGGGTGGCTCGCTGCTGGGGCTTGGTCAGCAGGGGGTGGCCAGCGCGCGCATCGGCCAGGCGCTGGTGGCTATCGGCATGACCGTGCTGGTGGCGTGGCTGGCGTGGATCTTCGCCGACACCGCCATCCAGCGCGCGCTGACCTCGTCGGCGCGTTCGCGGGGGCGGCGGGTCAATAGCGCCCGGGCGCAGACCATCACGCCGCTGATCCGCAACGTGATCTTCGCCACCATCGTGGTGATTGCCGCCATCGTCGGGCTGGCCAACCTCGGCGTCAACGTCACGCCACTGCTGGCGGGTGCCGGGGTGATCGGCCTGGCGATCGGTTTCGGTGCCCAGACCCTGGTCCAGGACCTGATCACCGGCATCTTCATCCTGATCGAGGACTCGCTGGCGATCGATGATTTCGTCGACCTGGGCGGCCATATGGGCACGGTCGAGGGGTTGACGCTGCGCACCGTGAGACTGCGTGACCTCGATGGCATCGTGCACATCATTACCTTCAGCCAGATTCAGTCCATTCACAATATGTCGCGTCAGTTCGGCATCGCCCTGATGCGAGTGCGCATTCCCCATGCGATGAAGATCGACGATGCCATCAGCCTGGTGCGTGAGGTGGCCGACGAGCTGCGCCAGGATCCGATGATGCGCCACCACATCTGGTCGCCGCTGGAGCTGCAGGGCATCGAGCGCTTCGAGGAGGGGGCCGCGGTGCTGCGCATGCGGATGCGTACCGCGCCGGTGATGCAGTGGGACGTGGCGCGCGCCTTCAACCTGCGCCTCAAGCAGCGCATGGAAGAGGATGGCCTGGACATGGCGATGCCGCGGATGAGCATTCAGATGGAGGGCCGGCTCGGCGAGTCGCTGGAAGAGGGCATGGGCGACACGCCCGAGGCTTCCCAGGACAGCGTCGGTCGCGAGCCCGGCGAAGCCGGCGTTGCCGACCCCGAAGGCGAGACTAGCCCCAGCGGCGGCTCACCGGGCTCTGCACCATCGCAGTGATCGAGATGTGCTGATATATGGCACCGTTATTGCTTCTTATTGAGTGAGGGGTGGCGTCCATTGTTACGACATGGGCGTCGATGCCCATCACCAGGCTCTCGGCGAGCATGCCGTCCGAGCGCCGGTGTTGGGTAGTGTCTCATTCTGGTGCGCTTGCTGCGCCGTATAGGAGCATAACGCATGCTGGAATCCGAGCTGGATGTCCTCTGGGTGCTGTGGGCGGCTGCGTTGGTGTTCGTGATGCAAGCAGGCTTTCTGTGCCTTGAAGCAGGGGTGACGCGGACCAAGAACGCCATCAACGTAGCGATGAAGAACCTTGCCGACTTTGCTGTGGCGCTGATGCTGTTCTGGGCGCTGGGGTTTGGCCTGATGTTTGGCGTTGGCGCCAGCGGATGGTGGGGCAGCGAGCACTTCCTGCTCAGGCTCGAGGCAGATGACGCCTCGCTTGCGGCGCTTTTTCTCTTCCAGGCGATGTTCTGCGCGACCGCCGCGACGGTGGTCTCCGGCGCGGTGGCCGAGCGAATGTCCTTTATCGGCTATCTCGTGGTGACGGCGGTGGTCTGCGTGCTGATCTACCCGCTGTTTGGCCACTGGGCCTGGGGTGGTCTGCTGGGCGGTGCACCGGGCTGGTTGGCGGGGCTGGGCTTCGTTGATTTTGCCGGGGCTACGGTGGTGCATAGCGTTGGCGGCTGGGTGGCGTTGGCGGCGATTCTGCTGATCGGCCCGCGGCGTGGTCGCTTCGTCGCGGGGGAGGCGCCGCGCACGCTCCCGGCGGGTAATCTGCCCATGGCGATGCTGGGGGTGCTGCTGCTGTTTCTTGGTTGGTTCGGCTTCAATGGCGGCAGCACCCTGGCGTTCGATGCGCGCGTGCCGGGTGTGCTGGTCAACACCGTGCTGGCGGCGGTGGCCGGGGTGCTGTCCGGGATGCTGGTAGGCTGGCGAGTGCGTCGCTACGCGGATGTGCTGTACTCCATGAACGGCGCTATCGCGGGGCTGGTGGCGGTGACTGCCGGAGCGCATGCGCTGAGCATGGGGCAGGCCTTGGCGGTGGGGGCGATTGGCGGCGTACTGATGGTGCTGTCCAGCGAGTGGCTGCTGCGGCGCGGCATCGATGATGCCGTCGGCGCGGTACCCGCCCACCTCGTGGCGGGCATCTGGGGCACTCTGGCGGTGGGGCTGCTGGGGGACGCCAGCCTGCTGGATACCGGCCTCGGACGCGTCGAACAGTTGCTGGTTCAGGCGCTGGGCGTCGTGGTATGCGGCGTGTGGAGCTTTGGCCTGGCCTGGCTGCTGCTACGTGGCATCGACCGCTTGCGCCCGCTTCGCGTCAGCGACGAGGCAGAGCGCCTGGGGCTCAACATGGCCGAACATGGCGCGCGTACCGAGCTCAATGAGCTCCTCGAATGCATGCGTGAGCACGAGCGCCGCGGTGACCTGCAGGGACGGGTAGACGCCGATCCGTTCACTGAGGTCGGCGAAATCGCGGCGGGTTACAACCGGGTCGCCAGTGCACTTGAGCGAGCGGTGGCCAACACCCAGGTCATGCTGCGTAATTTGCGCGACGGGGTGGTTACCTGGCGTGCAGACGGCATCTTGACCGGCCTCAACCCGGGGGCCGAACAGCTGTTCGGCGTCGAAGCCGAGGCGCTGATCGGAACGCCCATCAGCCAGCTGATAGCCGATGAGCTGCCTGGGCTTGGTGAGCGCCGCGAACTGCGCCTGAGAGGCGCTGACGGCGTGCGCTACCTGGAAATTCAGGTCAGCGAGGGCGCGGTCGGTTCTCACGCCGAGTATGCCGGGATGGTGCGCGATATCACCGAGCGCAAGCGTCTCGAGGAGCAGCTTCATCGCGAGCGCGATCTGGCCCAGGTGACGCTGGCCTCGATCGGCGATGGGGTGATTACCACCGACGCCTCGGGCAGTGTGACCTTTCTCAATGCCGAAGCCAGCCGCCTGACCGGGTGGTCGCTCGAGGCGGCGAGTGGCCAACCCATCTCGCGGGTCTATCGGCTGATCGACGAGTCTCACGGAGGATGGATAGACAACCCCGCGCGACAGGTGCTGGCATCGGGGCGCCCGGTAGTTGGCGATGGTGCTCATCTGCTGCTGGGCGCAGACGGCGCGCGCTGCCCGGTGCACCACTCCGCTGCGCCGATCCGTTCACACCAAGGGCTTGCCGTGGGCGCGGTGGTGGTATTTCAGGACGTGACCGTCAACCAGACGCTGTCGCGCAAGCTGACGCATCAGGCCAGCCACGATGCGCTGACCGGGCTCGCCAACCGGCGTGCCTTCGAGGCTCAGCTGCAGCAGCTGGTGGCGACGGTGGGCGAGCAGCATGTGCTCTGCTACCTGGATCTCGACCAGTTCAAGGTCGTCAACGATACCTGCGGCCATATGGCTGGCGATGAGCTGCTGCGCCAGGTCTCGCGGTTACTCTCCCAGCACCTGCGCAGTCGCGACCTGCTGGCGCGGCTGGGCGGTGACGAGTTCGGCATCCTGCTGCTCGACTGTCCGGCCGACAAGGCTATCGAATTGGGCGATAGCCTGCGGCGGGCGATTGAAGCGTTTCGTTTTGGCTGGGAGGAGCACAGCTTCGCGATTGGCGTCAGCATTGGCATGGTGCCGCTGGGCGAGGGACATGCGCCGACCCTGCGCGATGCGCTGAGCGCTGCCGATGCGGCCTGCTACGCGGCCAAGGAGGGGGGGCGCAATCGCGTTCATCTTTACCAGCCTGACGATAGCCAGCTGCTTGAGCGCCACGGCGAACTGCAGTGGGTGCCGCGGCTGCAGGCGGCGCTGGACGCCGATGCGCTGCGGCTCTATGTGCAGCCCATCGTGGCCGTTGCCAAAGCCCCTGGAGGGACAATCCACGAGGTGCTGGTGCGACTCGAAGAGCACGGCAGGATCATTGCGCCGGGCGCCTTCCTGCCCGCTGCCGAACGCTACAATCTGATGCCGCGAATCGACCGCTGGGTGGTACGCAATACCCTGGCCTGGCTCGGTGACGCCTACCGCAGCGGAAAACTCGAGGGCATGTGGTCGATCAACCTCTCTGGCGCCTCGCTGTCGGACCCGCAGTTCTGCCGTGCACTAGAGGAGCAGGTGGCGGCGGCCGCGCTGCCGGCAGGCACGCTGTGCTTCGAGATCACCGAGAGTGCTGCCATCTCCCAGCTATCGACGGTCAGCGAGCTGATCATCACGCTCAAGGCGCTGGGTTGCCGCTTCGCCCTCGATGATTTCGGCGCCGGGCTCTCCTCGTTTGGCTACCTCAAGCAGCTGCCGGTGGACTATCTCAAGATCGACGGCCACTTCGTTCGCGACCTGCATCGTGATCCCATCGACCGGGCAATGGTCGAGGCGATCAACACCGTAGGGCATACCCTGGGGCTGGCGACGATCGCCGAGTTCGTTGAGGATCAGGAGGTGCTGGAGAGGCTGCGTGAGCTAGGCGTCGACTATGCCCAAGGCTACCTGTTCGGCAAGCCGCAGCCCGTGACGTCGCTTGCCCATACCAGCGTCAAGGTCATGCCGCGCTGAACTTACAGCAGTGCGTGGCACAGCGCGGCGCCGGCCAGTACGCCCAGCGCGAACAGTCCGGCGATCAGCCAGGGCGCGCGCCATTGTCGCCAGCGGTTGTGCCAGCTGGCGGCATGGCTGAGGCGCTCGACCAGCTCGTCGTGGCGTGAGCAGACGTTATCCGGCGGCAATGAGAAGTCGTTGGCTACGCTATCCTGCCAGTAGGCGCCGTGGGTCAGCCCCAGGCGTGCCCGCAGCAGGCCAATATCACTCAGGGTGGCATGCAGCGCATCGTATTCGTCGCGCCGTGACTCGACTTGCAGCACCATCTGGGCGTCGGCCTTGAGGGCACTGTGCTGGCAGGCGTCGATGGCGCTGCGAATGGCGTCCTGACTGGCATCCGGTGGTATGCCCAAGCGCCGGTAAAGGTCGCGCATCTCAGCTCACCTCCATCAGGTACTCATAGGCGCTCTTGATACGCTGAAAACGCAGCGATGCGCTGGCTACCCGGGCTTCGCCCTGGGCGAAGACGCGGTCTGGGTGGTGTGTCTGGGCGAGGCGGCGATAGGCCTTGCGGATCTCGCTGCGGTTGGCGCCGGGCTGAAGTCCGAGGACGGTCAAGGCGCGGCGGGTGCGGTCGCCTGGGGGCGGCGATCGTTCGCTGCCGCCACGCTGCTGGCGCTGATACTGATGCTGCTCGTGGTATCTCTCACGACGCTCGTGCTCGTGGCGCTGGCGCGCCTGTTCTTGCTGATCACGCTCACGGCGCCGGCGCTCCTGATCGCGCTGGCTATGCTGCTGTTCCTGTTGCTGGCGACGCTGCTCCTGCTGCTGGCGGTGATGTTCCTTGGCCTGCCAGTAGCCGGTGCGGCTGGGGTCGTCGGGGTTGGTGAAGGCCTTGCCGGCCACCGCCTCGAACAGCGGGGCAAATTCACTGGGCGCTACGCCGACCAGATCGGCCAGAAAGCGCAGCACATGGTGATTGGCCAGCGATGGCTTGCCACCCTCCACCGCCAGGGCGACGGCCAGGCGCAGAAAGGGGTAGGCCTGCTCGCCGTGGCACTCCTTCTGCAGCAGTTCGGCGGCCAGTTGGACGGCGGAGAGGTCCTGAGCGGCGGCGATCTCGATGACCGGTTCAACGGCATGACCGTGACGAAACCCGCTGGTGATTTCGGTCAGTCGTGCGCGTTCGGGTTCGCCGATATGACCGCGGCTGGCCAGTACCCAGGCGAGCAGCAGCAGGGCCGCCGTATCCGCCTGATGACGGCTTTTCAGCAGCAGCAGCTCGAAGGGCGAAAAGCGCGCAATAGGCATCCCTTGTCTCCACGGGGTCGCAATTTTTTGATTATAGGACGTGGCAGCGCCACATGGTCGCCCCGGCTCGCGGCGAAGGCAAGTCCGGCTGCTGCCGCTAACACCCGCCGGTTCATGTTATAACCAAGGAATCGGGCAGCGTCCCCAGGGAGCAAGGATGGTCAGCGTCGAACGCAAGGAAGGCTTTACCCTCAAGATTTCGCGGATTCTGCGCGAGTCGACGACCCATCGTCTGGATCTCTACCTGTTCGTGCCCGGTGAACTTGGCCTCTCCACCGACGTCATCGCCGAGAACGCCTTCTATCACAGCGCGATTCACGTCAAGCGCACCTACTACAGCGATCGGCACCAGCTGCCGCTGGTACTCAGCCGGTTGGCCCGGCGTGGCTCGCTGGATAGCGACCAGTATCGCCTCAGCCTGAGCCTCTATGCCTACCAGTACGTGGTAGCGCTGGAGCGCGGTGGCCGCGAGTTGCACGATGGCAAGCGCGAGGAGGAGCGAGACGAAGAGGAAGCGGCGGCGCAGGCCGCGGCGCGTCAGGCGAGTATCGAGGAGCTGATCGAGCTGGCGCTGGATATCCTCAAGCGGCTGCGCCGCTCACGCCCGGAGGACGCGCGGCTGCACAAGTATTTCGCCAATATCGACAACTATCTGTCGTGGTTCACCGAGCAGCGGCTGCTGTCGCTGGTGGCGCACCTGCCCCGCGACCGCCACTACAAGGCCAACAAGGCGCGGCTGCTGGCGATCTGTACGGCGGAGCAAGAGTACCGCCAGGCTCAGGAGTACAACTCGGCGCGGGTCAACCGCGACCCGACGCGGATCTCCAACAAGATGCGCCTGTTGCGGCGGCTGATCGAGTATCCGGTGACCCTCAAGGAGACCACTCAGGAGCTCGGCGGTGGCGAGGAGAAGGCGGTCAAGGGGCTCGCCACCGCGGTGGTGATGATCTTCGTCTCGCTGGGTCTGCTGCAGGCCCGCGAGAGCATCGGCGATATTACTGCGCTGTTCGTGCTGGTGCTGGCGGTGCTCTATGCGCTGCGCGAGGTCTTCAAGGATGACCTGCGCACCACCCTGTGGCGCTGGCTGCGCAAGGGCCGCCCCAAGTGGCGGCGGCAGTATTTCGACGTGCATAGCAATCAACTGGTGGGGCGTCAGCTCGAATGGTTCGACTACCAGCGCTACAGCAAGCTCGATGAGGCGATCAAGACCGCCCGCAAGCGCAACGTGGCCCAGCGCGAGGAGATGGTGCTGCACTACCGCTCGAGCTCGCGGATGTCACCGACGCGTTTTCTCAGCGGCTACGAGCAGACCCGCGAGACCCTGACCCTGGACCTGGCGGTGCTGTCGCGGCTGATGGACAAGGCCTCGCACCATGTCTATCGGGTCAAGGATGGCCAGGTAGTCCGTGAGAGCGTCGAGAAGCGCCACCTGATCAACCTGGTGACACAGGAGCGTATCGGCGACGGCGAGCCGGTGATCCAGCGCTGGAAGGTGGTGATGAGCCGCTCCAAGATCGTCGATATCGAACCCGTAGAGCCCGGGCAGCCAGCCGCCAGTGCGACCACCGGCCGCGATTCGGCGGCAAACGCCGGCGCCTGAGAGTGATAGACTGTGGCTCGACATTTTCGACAGGACAGACTCGCCAATGAGGCTCGTACTACGTTATTTCTTTCGCACTCTGCGATTGCTGCTGGCCCCCGTCATGCTGATCGCCGAGAAACTCAGCACCCCGCAGGCCGTCGAACGCAGCGAGGCCGAGCAGGCCGAGGTGGATCGTGCCTGCGAGGCCCTGGCGCTCTACCAGTTCCGCACCTGCCCGTTCTGCATCAAGGTACGCAAGGAGATCGCCCGGCTGGGGCTCAAGATCGAAATTCGCGACGCTCAGCTCGACCCCGACCATCGCCAGGCCCTGCAGGAGGGCGGCGGTAAGGTCAAGGTACCGTGCCTGCATATCACCCACGATGATGGCAACGTCGAGTGGCTCTACGAGTCGGACGCCATCAACGCCTACCTGCACAAGCGCTTCGGGGCGGCCTGAACCGCCAGGCGCTAATATCGCTACAGTGAACTAAGCGCTAGACGGGACTGGCATCGTGCGCTCATTTGCTACTAAAGAAGTCGTGAATACTGCCGATGATAGGGAGATCACGCCTATACCACTCGCGTATTGGCGTCGATCTCCCTTGATTGCGCCAGGCGTCGTTGGCTCAGGCTAGGCAGTGTCGACACCGATACCCGTACTTGAAGGCGACTTCTGTTAGTACGAGGGTCGAGCGTTATTTGTCATCTATAAGAAGCCTGTGCTCTTTCGATGCTATCGGCTCATGAGTACTCAACCATGCCCCACCGCCAGCCAGTTGCAGGCGGGTGGCAGCGCAGCGCTGATGGCCGGCAATCGGATCGACCTGCTGACCGCCCAGGAGGAGGACTACTCCCTCTATGAGTATCGTCGCAGTGGTGGGCTCTTTAGCAGCAGCCGCCACCAGCGCGACGAAGTCCACGATATCCGCGAAGTCGGCACCCAGATCACCACAGGCGACGATATCACCCTCGTCAGCGGCGGCGACCAGTCCTACCGCGGCGTACGGCTCGACGCCGGCCAAGGCCTGGCACTGCTTAGCGGCGGCAATATCGCCTTCGACATGGCCAGTTACCTGCGCCAGGAATCCCACGAGCGCAGTAAGAGCAACTTCGTGCGCCAATCGGCCAGCGGAGAAGGCACGACCAGGGAGACGCTGCGCCAGAACGAGTTGCGCTATCAGGGCGAACTGACCATTCAGGCCGCCCAGGGCATCAGCATCGAGGTGGAGGGCATCAACGCCGGATCGGTGCGCCAGACCATCGACGCCATGGCCGAGGCTAACCCCGACCTCGCCTGGCTGCAGGAGATGGAGCAGCGCAGCGATATCGACTGGCGCCACGTCGAGGCCATCCACGACAGCTGGAGCTACTCCCAGTCTGGTCTCGGGCCGGGGGCGGCACTGGCCGTGAGCATTGTCGCCGCCGCCTGGGCCGGCCCCGCTGCGAGCGGCTTGATCAACAACGCTGTGGCGTCCGCCATGGTGGGGGCGGGCGCCGGCTCACTGGCCGGTACCGGCGCGGTTAGCGTGATCAACAACCGTGGCGATCTCGGTGCCACCTTCAGCGACACCTTCTCGAGCGACAGCTTGCGTGGTGCGGCCACCGCCGCCCTGACGGCCGGTGCCACCCGCGGCATGACCGACCGTGTCTGGGGAACGCAGACCAACCCCACTACCGGTGCCACCCGTAACCTGAACCTCAGCTTCGGTAATGGGAGCGACATCGCCCGCTTCGCCGGTCAGCGCGCCACCCAGGCCGCTATCGATGCCGGCATCCTCACCGCCATCGCAGGCGGCAGCTTCGGCGATCATCTTGGCGATAGCCTCGAGAGCGCCGTCACCCATGTGGTCAGCGGCGTACTGTTCAACGCCGTGGGCGATCGTGCCTTCGAGAAAGGCTGGGACGAAGGCAGCCCACAGAAGATCGCCCTGCATGCCCTGGTCGGGGGCAGTGTCGCCGAAGCCATGGGCGGCGACTTCCGCACAGGGGCGATGGCGGCAGGCGCCAATGAGGCGCTGGTGGAGTTTTTGGATAGCAAGCTGGGCAGCGATCCCGAAACGCGAAACCACTTCCTGACCACGGCCTCGCAACTGGTGGGTATCGTCGCCGCCGAGCTGGTTAACGGCGACGTCTACCAGGGGGCCGAGATTGCAGCTCAAGCGACGCGGTATAACTACCTGGCCCACCCAGAAGCCAATCGGCTACAAGAACTGAATCGCCTACTGGAAGATGACGACAGCCTCACCGAGGCACAGCGCCAAGCCCTGGAGGAAGAACGCCTAGCGATTCACGCCCTCAGCCAGTCTCGTGACCTTGCGCTAGAGGAAGCCTGTGGCCAGGGCGGCTCGGCACAAGCCTGCAGCTACGAACGGGCACTGCTGCAGGTTGCCATGAATAGCTGGCAAGACGTGACACTGGGTCGCGAGGATCGAGACACGGTCTTTGCTGAGTACACCCATACGGCGAGACAGTATGCTCAGCACCAACAGCAGCGTATGGAGCACATTGGCGCCGAAGCCCTCTCAGAGATGGTGGTTGATTCTGTCAACGCGCCCATCATAATGGGTCAGCTCGTCGGGCAAGCGCTGTTGGGTGACGAAGAATCCCAAGCGCTACTGCAAGAAATGGGCCAAGAGATAAAGGCCTTCGCTGCCAACCCGCTGAACTACATTACCGAGAGTAACCGCGAGCAGCTGGCCCAAGCCGATGCACTGGAACTGGCAGGACAGCAGGACGAAGCCGACAGGCTGAGAGTACGCGTCGCGCTAGAGAATCAGTCGATGCTGATGGGCGCAGGTGGGCTGGTGGCAAGCCTGCCGAGGATGGCCAAGAGTGTTGTCACAAGCCGGGCATTGACACGGGATGAGTTGATTGCAGGGCTGCCACAGGGCACCAAGATCACTCCCGAAGACCTTGTCGATATTCGCAGGCTGCCAGATGGCCGAACTGTGTGGCTTGAGACCGGCAACGATGCTGCAGGATTACAACATATTTACCGACGGCATGAAGTTGATTTTTCGAATAAAGGTGTTCCTCGTGAGGAGATTTCAACGGTTGTGATGGATGCACTGGAACGAGGAAATGTTGTCGGGACAAATGGCTCAGCCAGCGTTTATCGCGTAACGCATAATGGTGTTGAGCAAAATATAGCGATTGGGGTTGGCTCGAATGGTTTTGTTGTTCGAGCCAATCCTGTTAGTTCTTGGAACCCCCTACCATGATCACACTAAGATTTGCGAAAGAGTATATGGCAGGACCGCTGTTCTGTCCTGATCCTGAGAGGATGGGGCATGTGGATGTTGATGAGCTACCCATTTCTCAAGCGCTAAAAGCTAAAATTCTGGCTTGGGATAGCGCATATCAGGCAACATTTAACGATGACTATCCACCAGATTCAGGCTTTAGCTCATCTGAAGCCGAGTGTATGCACATAGCTGAAGGAGCACGGATTGCTAAGAGATTACAGCTAGAACTGGAGGGTGCTTATATAGTTGAATATTGTCCATGAAGCAAGGAATAAATGGGGTCAGAAATCAATGGGGGCAGTGTGTACAGTGATAGTATCCACCTGACACATGCCCGCAAAGGCTCGCTTAACTAAGCACATTCTGCTATTCCCCAATCTCACCCACTAACAGTCGGAGGGCTGATCATCGAAGCCTGCAGGGCACCAGCGACTATCAATCATGGGACTTCCAGGCCGGCGGCAGCTTCACCATCGGTCCTGCTCCAGACGGCAGCCTCGCGTTCCTCGACGGCCAGGATATCGCCGCTCATGCTACCCAACTATATGCCGGCGCTTGCAAGCTGGGAACGCTCTATGCCTCTTGAAGATATCACAAAGCGAGTTGATTGGGAGATGAGTTGATGGTGGAAGACAGCCGTTTTGGCCCTAGTGTAAAGAAAGTTGGTGGAAAATATTATCCAAGTGGAAGGCCGGTAATTCACTCCGAAGATCTTTGGCGCGAGGAAACTTGGGAAGCTTGTAGAGATTCTGATGATCATTGTTACTTTGAAAAAATGAACGGATATCACGGTGGAGGAGTGACGGTTTATGAGATTTCTGAACAGGAGTTTGAACGCATCAAACAGGGTGAATTGTCTTATGAAAATTTGGTTGAACTAACCGATCATGACCCGAACCGATATCCAGTGAGAATCACGTAAGTATTTGGAATCAATGGGGTCAACATCAATGGGGGCAGTGTCATTGATATCTTTGGGCCCACAGTCTATATCCGGGTACGCGAGGGCGACCTGAACGGCGGTGGCACCCTGATTGCCGGCAACTCCCTGGCCTTGTAGGTGGTGGACGATATCCTTAACACGGACACCCTGGCCGGCCGTATCGGGGGGAACCGGGTCGACCTCGACGCACGCAACGATCTCGACAATATCGGTGGCGAGATAACCGCCGGTGAGTCGCTGAATATAGCGGCTGGGCGTGACCTGAACCTGGCCAGCACCTCGGAGCGCCTGGCCGGGCTCTACGTCACCGAGGCTGGCGGCAGTTTGAATGCCACCGCTGGCCGTGATCTGAGTGTTGTCGGTGCCGACCTCGATAGTGCCGGCGATCTCCGACTCGGCGCTGGTCGCGACCTGGATATCGCCAGCACCTCAAGGCGCGAGACGCGCTGGGGTGGCATGAGCGAGCGCAGTGAACTGGAGCGTGGGGCAAGCTTGTCGGCAGGTGACGACCTGATACTCGACGCCGGTCGCGACCTGAGCCTAGCGACATTGACGACGCAAGAGCGCTTTAGGACACGGCACAACACGCGCCGCGAAAGTGAAGAGATCGGCACCCAACTGGAGGCCGTTGGCGTCGATGCGGATGCGCTGGCTGGCGTCGTTGCTCTTCGCCGACGCTGTGGGCAGCTGTAGCAGCTTGCATCAAATGTAGCAGATTGCTACATTTCAAGAAGCCCTATGGAGGATATCAACATGCCCACTAGCAGCATACGTTTAGACCAAAACCTTATCGAAAAAGCAACTATTATCGCTAAAGCGCTTAACCGAACCCCACCTAAGCAAATAGAACATTGGGCAAAAATTGGCAAGATGATGGAAGACAATCCCGATTTACCTTACGAGTTTGTAAGGCAGGCCATCATCGCGCAGGCAGAGCGAGAGGCCGGCAAGCTGGAGGCTTACGACTTTGATTAAAGTCACTAGTGTCTTACAGACGCCTACATTCAAAAGGGCGGTAAAGAAGCTCAAGCCCAACCAGAAAAAAGACCTTGATTTGGCCATTAAGGAGCTAATGGCCAATCCCAACATTGGCGAGCAGAAAAAAGGCGACCTGGCTTTTCTGCGAGTGCACAAGTTCAAAATGAATAAGCAAATGACTCTGCTAGGGTATAGCTTTGATGATGGTGCTCTTGTCCTTGAACTGATGGCGCCGGGCTCACACGAAAACTTCTACCGCGAGATCAAGCGTCGAAAATGATTTAGTACTTGCCCCGTCGGCCTCAACCTGACGACCTCGGTGAGGGCTTGCCGAGGTTCTCCGGCCCGAAGGAGTCGGGCAGCAGGTCGTCCATGCTGTAGGACTTGAGCCGCTGGCCGTTGGCGTCGAGCACCTCGATGCGGGTGTCGGGGCCGGCGAATTCGCGGATGCGCTGGCGGCAGTCGCCGCAGGGCGTGCACAGGTGTTCGCCGGGGCCCATCACGTAGACCTGACGAATCTGCTGGCGGCCGCTGCCGACCATGGCGGCGATGGCCGACGCCTCGGCACACAGCCCCTTGTAGTTGGCGATCTCGACGTTGCAGCCGAGAAACTGGCTGCCGTCAGCGCTCTCCACCAGTGCCGCGACCGGGTGCTGGGAGTAGGGCACATAGGCGTGTCCCTGGATGTGCCGCAGGCGCTCGACGATGTCGCGGGATACCTCACTCATGGCGCTCCCCCTGTGCCGCTGCCGGCGGCGTCGTCGCGCAGTACCGCCTCGAGGGCGATCTCCATCATCTCATCGAAGGTGTTCTGGCGCTCGGCGCTGGACAGCGAATCGCCGCTGACGATGTGGTCCGACACCGTGCACACCGTCGCCGCCCGGGCGCCGAACTCGGCGGCCACGCCGTACAGGCCGGCGGCCTCCATCTCCACGCCGACGATGCCGTAGCGGCGCATCAGCTCGACCATCTCGGCCTGGGGGTTGTAGAACAGGTCGGCGGAGAAGAGGTTGCCGACCTTGACCGGCACGCCCTTGGCGGCGGCGGCATCCACGGCATGGCGGGTCAGGGCAAAGTCGGCGGTGGCGGCGAAGTCGTGGTCGTTGAAGCGCATCCGGTTGACCTTGGAGTCGGTGCAGGCGCCGAGCCCGACCACCACGTCGCGGACCTTGACGTCGTCGCGGACGGCACCGCAGGAGCCGACCCGGATCAGCGTCTTGACGTCGTAGTCGGTGATCAGCTCCTTGGCGTAGATCGAAACCGAGGGGATGCCCATGCCGTGGCCCATCACCGAGATCTCGCGGCCCTTGTAGCGGCCGGTGTAGCCGTACATATTGCGCACGCGGTTCACCTGGCGCACGTCGTCGAGGAAGGTCTCGGCGATGTACTGGGCGCGCAGCGGGTCGCCGGGCATCAGCACGGTGTCGGCGAAGTCGCCGCGTTCGGCGTCGATATGCGGAGTGGCCATCACGAGGCTCCTGTCGCAGTGGATTTGGGGAGGAAGCTGTCGCCATCGGCCATGGGCGCCAGGCCGAAGTGGCTGGCCAGGCTCTGGCCGATATCGGCGAAGCTGTGGCGTTCGCCCAGCGGGCCCATGGCCAAGCCGGCGCCGCGGGCCAGCACCGGCACGTACTCACGGGTATGGTCGGTGCCGTGCCAGGTGGGGTCGCAGCCGTGGTCGGCGGTGAGGATCAGCAGGTCCTCGTCCGTCAGGCGTGCCAGCAGTTCGGGCAGCCGGGCGTCGAAGTGCTCCAGGGCTGCGGCGTAGCCGGCCACGTCGCGGCGGTGGCCGTAGACCATGTCGAAGTCGACGAAGTTGGTCATGATCAGCACCCGCTCGCTAGACGCGCGGGAGGCGCTGCGCTCTATCTCGGCGAGGGTGGCGTCCATCAGGGCGTCGTGGCCGCTGGCCTTGACCGCCCGGCTGATGCCGCAGTGGGCGTAGATATCGGCGATCTTGCCCACCGAGACGACCTCGCCGCCGGCGTCATGCAGCGCTTGCAGCACCGTGGGCGAGGGCGGCTCGACGCTGTAGTCGCGGCGGTTGGCGGTGCGCTGGAAGCTTGCCGCGTCTTCGCCGTCGAAGGGGCGTGCGATCACCCGGCCGATATTGTAGGGCTCGAGCAGCCGGCGGGCGATCTCGCACAGCCGGTAGAGGCGCTCGAGGCCGAAGTGCTGCTCATGGGCGGCAATCTGGAATACCGAGTCCGCCGAGGTGTAGACGATGGGCTTGCCGCTGGCGACGTGCTCCTCGCCGAGCCGGGCGATGATCTCGGTGCCCGAGGCGTGGCAGTCGCCGAGTAAGCCGGGCAGCTCGGCCTCATCGATCAGTGCCTCGAGCAGCGCGGCGGGAAAGCTCTGCTGCTTGTTCTCGAAGTAGCCCCAGTCGAAGCGTACCGGCACGCCGGCGATCTCCCAGTGGCCGGAGGGGGTGTCCTTGCCGGAGGAGATCTCCCGGGCGTGGCCGTAGGCGCCTTCGACCCGCTCGGGGAGGGTGATGCCCGCCGCCAGGCTGCCGCTGCTGTCGCGGTGGGCGTGGAACAGCCCCAGGCGGGCCAGGTTGGGCAGGCTGAGCGGACCGGTCCGATTCGATAGGACAGTTTCGGGGCCTTGTCGTGGGCCGGTTTCGGAGCCTTGTCGTGGGCCGGTTTCGGGGCCCTGTTTCGGGCCGGCTTCGGGGCCCTGTAGAGAGCCACGCGCGCAGGCGGCGGCGATATGGCCGAGGGTGTCGGCGCCGGCGTCGCCGAAGGCAGCGGCGTCTGGGGCGGCGCCGATGCCGAAGGAGTCGAGGACCAGGACGATGGCGCGGGTCATAAAGCCTCCCGGCGGATAGCGTCGTGAATCAGCGTGGGTGGTGTCGCGGCGGCGTCGTCGACGGTGATGGCGGCGCGCAGCTGGGCGGCGGCGCGTTCGGCCGCGGCGTCGTCGGCGGCGTGAATCACCGCCAGCGGGCGCTCGGCGTCGACGCGCTCACCGATGGCGGCGATCTCGCTCAGGCCGACGCGGTGGTCGATGGCGGCACCGGCCTGCAGGCGGCCGCCGCCGAGCTCGACCACCGCCATGCCCAGCGCGCGGGTATCGAAGGCGTGGACGATGCCCGGCGTCTCGGCGTGTGCCGCTCGCTGTATGGGCGCCCTGGGCAGGTAGCGGCCGGGGCGTTCGAGCAGGTCGGCGGGTCCGCCGAGGCCGGCGACCATGAGTGCGAAGCGCTCGGCGGCCGCGCCTGAACTCAGGGCATGGTCGAGCTTGCGCTCGGCGGCGTCGCGATCCGCGGCCAGCCGGCCCTGCAGCAGCATCTCCACGGCCAGGGCGCGGGTGACCTCGAGCAGCCGGCTATTGGCCGCGTCGCCGCGCAGCAGGCGCAGCGCTTCGTTAATCTCCACGGCGTTGCCGGCGCAGGGTGCCAGCGGCTGGCTCATATCGGTGACCAGCGCGGTGGTCGGCGTACCGGCCCGGCTGGCGACCTCGGCGATGCGCGTGGCGAGTTCCAGCGAGGCCTGATGGGTGGGCATGAAGGCACCGCTGCCGCTCTTGACGTCCATCGCCAGCGCATCGAGGCCGCAGGCCAGCTTCTTGCCGAGGATCGAGGCGACGATCAGCGGCATCGACTCCACCGTGGCGGTAACGTCGCGCACCGCATAGAGGCGCTTGTCGGCGGGGGCCAGGTCGGCGGTCTGGCCGATGATCGCCACCCCGACCTCCTTGACCAGGCGCCGGAAGCGCGCCTGATCGGGGGCGATGTCGTAGCCGGGGATCGCCTCGAGCTTGTCGAGGGTGCCGCCGGTGTGGCCCAGGCCGCGCCCGGAGATCATCGGCACATGGCCGCCGCAGGCGGCGATCCACGGACCCAGCACCAGCGACACCAGGTCGCCGACACCGCCGGTGGAGTGCTTGTCGAGCACCGGGCCGGGCAGGTCGAGGTCGTCCCAGGCGAGCACCTGGCCGGAGTCGCGGGTCGCCTCGGTCAGCGCTACCGTCTCGGCGTCGTTCATGCCGTTGAGGTAGGTGGCCATGGCGAAGGCGCCGATCTGGGCATCGCCGATATGGCCGTTGGCGATGGCCTGGATAAACTCGTGCAGCGCCTCGGCCGGCAGCGTCTGGCCGTCGCGCTTGGCGCGAATCAGCTCCTGGGGCAGCATCAGTAGCCTCCCGGGGTGTCCGGTTGTTGCGCCGCGACGCTGGTGTCGACACCCAGGGTGTCGAGCAGGTTGCCGAGCAGGCTCGAGGCGCCGAAGCGGAAGTGCGCCGGGGTCACCCAGTCGGCGCCCATGATGCGCTCGGCCAGCGCCAGATAGGCGGCGGCATCCTCGCTGCTGCGCACCCCGCCTGCGGCCTTGAAGCCGATATCGGCGCCGCTGCGCTTGATCGCCTCGAGCAGCAGCTCGGCAGATTCGAGGGTGGCGTTGACCGGCACCTTGCCGGTGGAGGTCTTGAGGAAGTCGGCGCCGCCGGCGATGGCCAGCTCGCAGGCCTGGCGGATCAGTGTCGGCGTTGCCAGCTCGCCGGTCTCGAGGATCACCTTGAGGGTCGCTTCGCCGCAGGCGGCCTTGCAGGCGGCGACCAGATCGCGGCCGATGGTCTGCTGACCGGCCATCAGCGCGCGATAGGGGAACACCACGTCGACCTCATCGGCGCCGGCGGCAACGACCTCGCGGGTCTCGCGCTCGGCGCGGGCGATATCGTCGCTGCCGTCGGGGAAGTTGGTGACGGTGGCGATTCTGACTCGCTGGCGCAGGCCGCGCTCGCTGAGGCCGCGATGGGCGGCGGCGATAAAGGCTGGGTAGACGCACAGAGCGGCAGGTGCGCCGACCGGGGTGTCGGCCTGGGCGCACAGCGCGTCGATGCTAACCTCGCTGTCGTCGGCGTTGAGGCTGGTCAGGTCCATGAGGGCCAGCGCCCGGCGGGCGTCGGCCTGAAGGGGAGTATCGGTCATGGCAGTGTCCGTGGCGTCATGAGAAGGCGTGCAGTGGCGCTGCGGCGACGTGGCCGCAGCGCTCGATGTGTGATGCTAGCCTAGCGCACCCAGGGCCAGGAAGAACCCGGCGATGGAGGCCGACATCAGGTTGGAGAGGGTGCCGGCGAGCACCGCCTTGAGGCCGAACCGGGCGATATCCGGGCGCCGGCTCGGGGCGATGCTGCCGAGGCCGCCGAGCAGGATGGCGATCGACGACAGGTTGGCGAAGCCGCACAGCGCGAACGACAGGATCGCCATGGTGTGGGCGCTCATCGCCTGGCCGGTGGCGGCCACCACCTGCTCGCCGTCGAGGTAGGGCGCAAGGTTGATATAGGCGACGAACTCGTTGACCACCAGCTTCTGGCCGATAAAGGAGCCGGCCAGAGTCGCCTCGGCCCAGGGCACCCCGAGCAGGAAGGCCAGCGGCGCGAACAGCCAGCCGAGGATCAGCTCCAGGCTCAGCCACTCGGCGCCGAACCAGCCGCCGATGCCGCCCAGCATGCCGTTGATCAGCGCGATCAGGCCGATGAAAGCGAGCAGCATGGCACCGACGTTGGCGGCCAGCTTGAGCCCCGAGGTGGCGCCCGCCGCGGCGGCGTCGATGACGTTGGCGGGACGGTCCTCCTCCTCCTTGAGACGCTCCTCGGCCTCGGAGACGCTGTCTTCGGGCTCCTGGGTCTCGGGCATGATCAGCTTGGCGAACAGCAGCCCGCCCGGTGCGGCCATAAACGAGGCGGCCACCAGGTACTCCATGGGAATGCCCAGCGCGGCATAGCCGGCCAGCACCGAGCCGGCCACCGAGGCCAGCCCGCCGCACATCACCGCAAACAGCTGCGACGGGGTCATGCGCGCAATGAAGGGGCGTACCACCAGCGGCGCCTCGGTCTGGCCGACGAAGATATTGGCGGTCGCCGACAGCGACTCGGTGCGCGAGGTGCCCAGCGCCTTCTGCAGCGCGCCGCCGAGGATACGGATCACCCACTGCATGATGCCGATGTAGTAGAGCACGGCGATCAGCGACGAGAAGAAGATGATCACCGGCAGCACCTTGATGGCGAACACGAAGCCGACGGTGTCGGTATCGGCCAGGCCGCCGAACAGGAAGTCGATGCCATCGTTGGCGTAGGTCACCACCTGGCTGACGGCGTCGGAAATCGCGTAGAGCACGGTCTGGCCAAAGGGCACATAGAGAACGAAGGCTCCGATGCCGGCCTGGATGGCGAAGGCGCCGCCCACGGTACGCAGGCGAATGGCGCGACGGTCGGAAGAGAACGCTAGGGCGATCAGGATGAGGGTGGTCATCCCGACCAGGCTCATAAGGAGTGTCATAGGAGATCCTTCGAGTCGGGCTGGTGGAGGCGCAACTTACAGGAAGTTGAGCTTGATGGAGTAGATCATGGCGTTCTGATAGTCGTTGGGGGTACCCAGTTTGTTGTTGGCGTAGCGATACTG
The DNA here is from genome assembly GCF_014779595.1 of Halomonas sp. ML-15. Lineage (GTDB taxonomy): Bacteria > Pseudomonadota > Gammaproteobacteria > Pseudomonadales > Halomonadaceae > Franzmannia. Next base: position 1,966,933 of record NZ_JACXZT010000019.1, on the reverse strand, counting down.
CACGCCGGTGGTAATCAGCTCGCTGGGGTGCCACCACAGGCTCAGTGCGCCGTTGGTGCCGACCACCCCGGCGCGGTCGCCGACGAAGTTCTGCTCAAGGTAGTCGTCGTCGCGGTCGAAGGTCTGTTCGTGCCAGTTGGTGACGCTGAAATTCTGCTCGAAAGCGGTGAAGTCGTAACCCGCGACCCAGCCGGCCATGTAGCCGTTCATGCCAGTGTAGGCATCGCTCTGCACCCTTGCCGCGCCGAGAAACGGCTTGATCCACAGGCCATTGTCGAAGGTGTGGCGGTAACCGGCACCGAGGATCTGGTCCTGCTCACGGGCGTTGAAGCCGTAGTCGCGGAAGTCATAGACGTGGGCATAGACCGAGAAGGGCGAGTCGCCGAGGTAGATATGCGAGGTCACCTTGGCCGCGGTGCGCAGATTGTCCTGGCCGTCGCTGGCCTCGTCGAACTGGTCGTTGGTGGGATTCTCGAGGTCGACGAAGCCGTAGAACTCGCCCCACTCGAAGCCCACGCCACCCTCGAGCTCGATGAACAAGAAGTCGCTCTTGGCGGCATTGTTGGCGGTGCGCCGCTCGGTGCCGGACGACCAGTCGAGATAGTTGAGCGAGACGTTGCCGAACGACCAGAGTGGCTGGGTGGCATCGGCCTGGACGCTGGAAGCGGCGGAAATGGCGAAGAGCGCGCCGGCACCTAAGGCGGCGAGAGAAGTGGGGCGGTGATATGTCATCGGGGCCTCGAGGCAGTTGTCGTTGTTGGTGTCCCGGCTGGGCCAGGGATAATCTACTGCTTGTGTGAAAGCTATAACACTCAGTGTTATTTTTCTAACATTTTTTTGCTCCGCTATTCGTACCTCGATGCGCATCAACGTGATTTCGGCGCTATGGCGGGAAGGTAGAACCAGGCTGAAGTGGAAATTACTCGGCCGCTGGCTCAGCATGGAGCCTTGCGGATCGATCAGTCTTATCAATGGGGAGGTGGCGATTAGATGAACGGCCGAAGCGCCATGCGCCTTGCCCGGCTACAGGATGCCCTGGCCGGGGGCGGTACCATCCATCTCAGCGAGGCGGCCAAGCTGTGTGGCGTCTCGGAAATGACCATTCGCCGCGACGTGGCCGCCAGCGACGGTGCCATGACGTTCCTTGGCGGCCATCTGATGATGGCCGCCAACCCGCAGTTCGCGCCGGTCTATGATCTCGACGAGCAGCAAGGCAGCCACTACCTGGCAAAACAGCGGCTGTGCCAGGGGGCGGCGTCATTCATCACCGAGGGTGACACGCTGTTCATCGACTGCGGCACCACCCTGATGCCCCTGCTGGGCATGCTCGGTGAGTTCGAGGAACTGACGGTGGTGACCTATGCGCTTAACGTGGCCAATGCGGTAGGTGCGCTCCCCAATGTACGCCTGGTGCTATTGGGCGGGCTTTATCACCCCAGCTCGCAGTCGTTCGGTAGCGGTGATATGTACGATGCGGTCAGGCGGCTGGGCATCAACAAGGCGTTTATCTCGGCGGCGGGGGTCGATCTGGAGCGCGGCGTGAGCTGTTTCCACTTTCACGAGGTGGCGCCCAAACAGGCGGCACTGGATACCGCGCTTTATCGGATTCTGGTGGTGGATGCCAGCAAGCTCGGCGTGGTGCGGCCGGCCTTCTTTGCCCAGTTGGAGGCGTTCGATGTCGTGGTGACCGATGCCAAGGCGGCACCGGTACTCAATGCTCGGGCCGGCGGAACCCACCAGCCGCCGCGGGTAATGGTAGCCTGACCCAAAGGGCTCACGGCTCGCAGAAATAGACCTGAGCGGGCGGGATGTTGAGCGGTTCGAAGCCGCGCCGCACGTTCTGGTAGGTGCGCTGCAGGTCGGGCAGTACCTTCGGTGAGAACTGGTAGATCAGCAGCTCGCCCTGGGCGGCGAGGGCATCGCGAGTGGCGCTGAGCACGCCGTTGCGAAGTTCCTCCGGCATGGTGCTGAAGGGAATGCCCGCCACCACGTAGTCGGCGGCGCTCAGCCCCCGCTCGGCGAGAATCGTCGCCACGTCTTCTGCTGATCCCGGCACCAGCTGCAGGCGCGGGTCAGGCAGCGCGGTACGTAAATAATCGACGAAGTCTTCATTGGTCTCGATGGCGACCAGGATTGCCTCGGGGTGCATGCGGCGCAGAATCTCGCGGCTGATGGTGCCGACACCCGGGCCGTATTCGACGATTACCCTGGCGCGCTCCCAGTCAACCGGAGCCAGCAGCCGGCGAATCAAGAAAGGCGAACTGGGAATAATCGAGCCCAGCATCTTGGGATGCTTGAAGAAGTTGCGCGCGAACAGCGAGAGCTGCTGGCGCTGGGAGTTCGGTGCGGCGGCGGTCTTGCGTTCCTCTACGTTCATGCATCCATCCCTTGGCAAGTGAGCGATTCTCCCACTCTAGGCCACTGGGCGGCGCTGTGGAAGGTGAACCCGACCGCCTACTGCGACGTTTGGTCGCTTTTGCGCATCAGCATTTCCTTATTCAATAGCCTCGATGTGGTGGTTTTGGCCACATTTCGGGCACCGCCTGCTGGGCGGTATTGGGTAAATTTCGCGCATTTCATTAGCATGCTCATATTGTGCGTGCGAATTTTTGCGTGTCTTGCTTACGAGAGAGTCCCATGAGCAAAATTCGCCGTTTTCTCGGCACCCTATCGTTATGGTCGCTATCGTTGCTGCTGGCCGGCTGCAGTTCGGCGCTGCTGGATCCCAAGGGGGAGATCGGGGTGGAGCAGCGTAGCCTGATCCTGACCTCCTTCGGTCTGATGCTGATCGTCGTGGTCCCCGTGATCGTCATGACGCTGCTGTTCGCCTGGCGCTATCGACACCGTGAGCGACCCGCTGCCTACCAGCCTGACTGGGCACACAACAATTGGATCGAGGCCGTGGTATGGGTGGTACCGTGCCTGATCATCGCCGTCTTGGCCGCCCTGACCTGGCATACCTCGCACACGCTAGATCCGCACAAGCCCCTCGCCTCCAGCGAAGACACCCTCGAGATCCAGGCCGTCTCCATGGACTGGAAGTGGCTGTTCATCTACCCCGAGCAGGGCATCGCTACGGTCAACGAGGTCGCCTTCCCGGTGGATGTTCCGGTGCGCTTTCGGGTCAGTTCCGATTCGGTGATGAACGCCTTCTTCATTCCCCAGCTGGGCAGCCAGATCTACGCCATGGCGGGCATGGATAACGATGTCCATCTGATCGCCAATCACCCGGGGCGCTACGCCGGTCGTTCCACCAACTATAGCGGCGCAGGCTTTTCCGGCATGACCTTCGAGGCGCTAGCCACCTCCGAGCAGGGGTTCGAGGCGTGGGTCGATAAGGTGCGTGCCGCCGAGCAGGGGCTCGACTATCCGGATCGCTACGCTGAACTGGCGGCGCCCAGCCAATATCACCCGGTCGAGTACTTCTCGAGCGTGACGCCGCACCTCTATGAGCAGTTGCTGCTCAGCTTCCACGACGGCGCCGAGCACGGTGACTCCCACGATTTGGAGAGCGCCACCGCCACTCGCAGCGACGCCGCCGACCATCGCGTCCGCCATCACCATACGGATCAACGAGATGCCCTGCGCCGTCAACCCGCGCGCACCGAGGCAGGGGGATAAGTCATGTTAGGAAAACTGAGTCTAGAGGCAATTCCTTACCACGAACCCATCATCATGGTCGTGGCCGCCATCATGGCGATCGGCGCCTTTGCCCTGATCGCTGCTCTCACCTACTACCGCAAATGGGGCTGGTTGTGGTCCGAGTGGTTCACCAGCGTCGACCACAAGAAGCTCGGCATCATGTATTTTCTGGTTGCCTTGGTGATGCTGCTACGCGGCTTCTCCGACGCCATCATGATGCGCCTCCAACTGGCCATGGCGGCCGGTGGCTCGATGGGCTATCTCCCGCCGGAGCACTACGATCAGATCTTCACCGCCCATGGCGTGATCATGATCTTCTTCGTCGCCATGCCGATGGTCATCGGCTTGATGAACCTGGTGGTGCCGCTGCAGATCGGCGCTCGCGATGTCGCCTATCCGTTCCTCAATAACCTCAGCTTCTGGCTGTTCGCCGCCGGGGCTATCCTGGTCAATGTGTCGCTGTTCGTCGGCGAGTTCGCCACCACCGGCTGGCTGGCCTATGCCCCCTTGTCGGGGATCGAGTACAGCCCCGGCGTCGGGGTCGACTACTGGATCTGGGCGCTGCAGATATCGGGAGTCGGCACCACGCTGACGGGGATCAACTTCTTCGTCACCATCCTCAAGATGCGTACCCCGGGGATGACGCTGTTCCGCATGCCGATCTTCACATGGACATCGCTGTGCGCCAACGTGCTGATCATCGCCTCCTTCCCGATTCTCACCGCCACCATTGCGCTGTTGACCCTGGACCGCTATCTGGGCATGCACTTCTTCACCAATGACTTCGGCGGCAACATGATGATGTACGTCAACCTCATCTGGGCCTGGGGGCATCCGGAGGTTTACATCCTCATCCTGCCGGCCTTCGGAGTCTTCTCGGAGGTGATCGCGACCTTTGCGCGCAAGCGTCTGTTTGGCTACACCACCATGGTGTGGGCGACGGTGGCGATCACGCTGCTGTCCTTCATCGTCTGGTTGCACCACTTCTTCACCATGGGGGCGGGGGCCAACGTCAATGCCTTCTTCGGCATCATGACGATGATCATCGCCATCCCCACCGGGGTGAAGGTATTCAACTGGCTGTTCACCATGTTCCGCGGGCGTCTCGAGTTCACCTCGCCGGTACTCTGGACGCTGGGCTTTATCATCACCTTCACCCTGGGCGGCATGACAGGGGTGATGCTGGCGGTGCCCGGCGCCAACTTCGTGCTTCACAACAGCCTGTTCGTCATCGCTCACTTCCATAACGTGATCGTCGGTGGTGTGGTGTTCGGCATGATGGCCGGCATGACCTACTGGTTCCCAAAGGCATTCGGCTTCACCCTCGACGAGACCTGGGGCAAGCGCGCCTTCTGGTGCTGGTTGATCGGCTTCTATCTGGCATTCATGCCGCTCTACGTGCTGAGCTTCTTCGGTGCCGTGCGGCGCATGCAGTCCTATGCCAATCCCGAGTGGCAGCCGTGGATGATCCTGGCGCTGGTCGGTGCGGTGGTGATCATGCTGGGCATCGCCTGCACCGTAATTCAGCTGTGGGTGAGCATCCGTGACCGGCGCCTAAATGCCGACGTCACCGGCGACCCCTGGAATGGCCGCACCCTGGAGTGGTCGGTCGCCTCGCCGCCGCCGCACTACAACTTCGCTCACGCCCCCGAGGTCGGCGGCATCGACAGCTTCTGGACCCACAAGCAGCGTGGCATCGAGGCCGTTGATCAAGTCCCTTACCAGGATATCCATATGCCCCGCAACACCGTGGCCGGGCCGATCATCAGCCTGTTTGCGGTGGTGCTGGGCTTCGCCCTGGTGTGGCACATCTGGTGGCTGGCGATCACCGCCGCCATCGGTGGCCTGGTGAGCTTCCTGGCCCGGGTGTTCAACGACGACATCGACTACTGGGTGCCCGCCGCAGAGGTGGCGCGCAGCGAGCGCGCCCATCAGCAGGCACGTGACGAATGGCAGACGAACGGATCGGCCCAGGGCGATTTCGCTCCGGCCGAGCTGCGGGGGTGATCCATGACGACCGATACCATCAAGCAGTGTGACGATCATGCACATCCGATGACCCACGGTCACCACGACACCGGCAGCATCAAGGTGTTCGGCTTCTGGGTCTACCTGATGAGCGACCTGGTCATCTTCGGCACCCTGTTCGCCACCTACGCCGTGCTTATGCGGGGCACGGCGGGCGGCCCCAGCGGTGCGGAGATCTTCGACCTGCGCCTGATCCTGGCGGGGACCCTGCTGCTGCTGGTGAGCAGCTTCACCTATGGCATGGCGGTGCTGTCGATGACCGCTGAGCGGCTGACCCGGCTCAAGGCCTGGTTGGTCGTGACCTTCCTGCTCGGGGCGGGATTCATCGCCATCGAGTTCTATGAGTTTCGCCACCTGATCCATGCCGGTCATGGGCCTGATCGCAGTGCCTTTCTGTCGGCTTTTTTCACCCTGGTCGGTACCCACGGGCTGCATGTGCTGTTCGGGCTGCTGTGGCTGGTCGTGGTGTTGGTACAGCTGCAGACCAAGGGGCTGAATGACATGACGCGACCGCGCATCCTGTGCCTGAGCCTGTTCTGGCACTTCCTGGATGTGGTGTGGATCTGCGTATTCTCGTTCGTCTATCTGATGGGGGTAGTGTGATATGAAGGATTCACCGATAGCGCACGGTAGCGTCAGATCCTATGTGATTGGCCTGGCACTCTCGCTGGTACTCACGGCGATTCCCTTCGCCGTGGTGATGGGCGATCTGGTCGCCGCGTCCACCAAGGTGCTGGTGATCGTGGCGGCCGCGGTGTCGCAGGTGCTGGTGCAGCTGATCATGTTCATGCACATGGACACCAAGCAGGAGGAGGGCTGGAACGTCATGTCCTTGGTCTTCACGGTGACCATACTCGGTCTGGTAGTGGGAGGCTCGCTGTGGATCATGCACCACCTGCATCTCAACATGATGATCGGCTGATGTCGGCCCCTGGCCGCTGGCGGGATCTGCTTGAGCTGACCAAGCCGGGCATTATCGGGGGTAACCTGATTGCCACCCTGGGCGGCTATTTTCTCGCCGCCCAGGGGCAGTTCGCGTGGCTCAGCTTTGTCGCGGTCATGGTGGGGATTGCATTGATCATCGCGTCCGGCTGTGCGTGTAATAACGTCATAGACCGCGATATTGATGCATTGATGGCGCGCACGCGCCATCGCCCCCTGGTAAGGGGCAGCCTGTCCATCACCCAGGCGCTGGGCGTGTCGGCGCTTTTGGGCGTGACCGGCGTGGTGTGCTTAGCACTGGGCACCAACGGCTTGACCGTTGCCTTGGCGGTGATTGGCTGGGGCGTCTATGTGGGGCTCTATAGCCTCTACATGAAGCGCCGCTCGGAGTACGGCACCTTGGTGGGCAGCCTCTCCGGTGCCATGCCACCGGTGGTGGGCTACTGCGCGGTCACCGGGCAGTTCGATAGCGGTGCTTTTATGCTGCTGGTGATCTTCTGCCTGTGGCAGATGCCGCACTCCTACGCGATTGCGATTTTTCGCTATGCGGATTACCAGCGGGCATCGATTCCGGTGTTGCCGGTGGTGCGCGGGGTGACAATGGCGAAACACCATATCCTGGGCTATATCGTGGCGTTTATCCCGGCCTCGCTGGCGCTGGTGTTGGCCAGCCAAGCGGGGATGGGGTATCTCTGCGTGGCGCTTACCATGGGCGGCTACTGGCTCTACCTGGCGCTGCGCGGTTATCGGTTGGACGACGATGTGCGCTGGGCCAAGCAGGTGTTCGGTGTCTCTATCCTTACCATCACCGCGATAAGTCTCGTTATGGTGCTGGAGGCCATGGTGCCGATGCTAGCGTAAAGCGTCCGTGGGTGAATGAATGCCCACCATAAAACCGCCCTCGGCAGCCTCTGCCTGGGGCGGTTTTTTTACTTCACCCTGTTCGCCAAGGTGCTGTGATCGTGGCGGCCGCGCTGTGCTGAGGGGGCAGCCCCCAGGGACGGTTGGCGTTAGCTTGTCGTGGGTCAAGGTCGCTGTATCGCCGCACTGCTAAGCTCAAAGAGTCGAGCGACGATCATGCGTCGCTGCGTTTGAGGAGGACGTCATCATGCAAGCCTTCGATGTCATGACCCAGGATGTGATCAGTGTTTCGGTGGATACCGAGGTGCGTGAAATTGCTGGTCTGCTACTCGAGAATCGCATCAGCGCGGTGCCGGTGGTCGGCGCCCAGGACCAGGTGCTGGGAATCGTCAGTGAGGGTGACCTGATGCGCCGGGTCGAGACCGGCACCGAACGACGCAGTTCCTGGTGGCTGGCCAATCTGTTCAGCGGTGCTCAGAGTGCCGGCGAGTACGTCAAGTCCCACGGCCGCAAGGCGGGTGAGATCATGACGCCCGATCCGGTGACCATCGCTGAGGACACTCCTCTCGACGAGGTGGCCAAGCTGCTCGAGAAGCACCATATCAAGCGCGTGCCTGTAGTCCGGGATGGTCGGCTGGTGGGCATCGTCAGCCGCGCCAATCTGCTGCACGGCCTGGCCATGGCTGGGGTCAGCAAGTCTCAGCCGCCCAGTAGCGATGACCGCGATATCCGTGCCGCGATCATCAAGGAGCTCAAGGACAATACCGATGTGCTGACCGACCATATCAACGTCATGGTCAGCGGTGGTGAAGTGCAGCTGTGGGGGCTGGTGGAGAGCAAGCAGGAGAAGCTGGCCGTGCAGGTCGCCGCCGAAAACATCAACGGCGTGGTGCGGGTCGAGAATCACCTCGGCTACATGCCCCGCGGTGGGCTCAGCGGCACTTGAGGTGCGGCGCCTTGATGGCGCCGCAGTCGTTTCTATGTCTCGTTCAGGCGTGACAGCGCTGTTTCCAGCGCCGCCACGCTGCGCTCGACGTGATGCAGCTTGTCGAGGCCGAACAGGCCGATGCGGAAGGTGCGGAAGTCGTCGCCCTCATCGCACATCAGCGGTACGCCGCCGGCAACTTGCAGCCCGGCCGCGGCAAACTTGGCGGCAATGCCTGCATCGTCGCTGTAGCTGACCACCACCCCGGGGGCCTGGAAGCCCGCGGCGGCAACGCTTTTGAAGCCATGCTCGCTGAGCAGGGTGCGCACCCGCTCGCCCAGCTCGAGCTGCTCGGCGCGCACCTTGTCGAAGCCGTAGGCCTCGGTCTCGGCCATGATATCGCGTAGCCGCCGCAGGCCGTCGGTGGGCATGGTGGCATGGTAGGCGTGGCCGCCGTTCTCGTAGGCCTGCATGATCTCGTACCACTTGCGCAGATCGGCGGCGAAGCTCGAGCTGGTGGTGGTCGCCAGGCGCTCCAGCGCCCGCGGCGACATCATCACCATGGCGCAGCCCGGAGAACCGCTCCATCCCTTCTGCGGCGCGCTGATCAGCACGTCGACACCGGTCTCCTGCATATCCACCCACAGCGTGCCCGAGGCGATGCAGTCGAGTACCAGCAGGCCGCCGACGGCGTGGACGGCCTCGGCCAGGCGGCGAATATAGTCGTCGGGCAGTAGCATCCCCGCGGAGGTCTCGACATGCGGGGCGAACACGACGTCGGGGCGCTCGGCTTCGATAGCAGCAACAGCCTCTTCGATAGGTACGGGGGCAAACGGCGCCTGGGCCCCATCGCCCTGGCGGCGCGCCTTGAGCACGGTGGCGCTGGCCGGCAGGTCGCCCATCTCGAGGATCTGTGTCCAGCGGTAGCTAAACCAGCCGTTGCGGATCGTCAGCGTCTTGTTGCCGGCCGCGAACTGCCGTGCCACTGACTCCATGCCGAAGGTGCCGCTGCCCGGCACGATGGCGACACCGGCGGCGTTATAGACTCGCTTGAGGGTTGCGGAGACATCGTTCATCACGCCCTGGAAGGCACGCGACATGTGGTTGAGCGAGCGGTCGGTATAGACCACCGAGTATTCGAGCAGGCCGTCGGGATCGACGTCGGGCAGTAGTCCGGGCATGGTCAGCCTCTTTCGTGTCAGCGTGGCGTGTGGATAGGCCTAAGCCTAAGGGCATTGCGCCGCTTGGGCCAGGCGGATGCTATCGTGATGGACCCGGATGGCAGCAAAATTCACTGTGCTGCCTGGATCGCGGTCAGCGCGATGGTGTAGACGATGTCGTCGACCAGGGCGCCACGCGAGAGGTCGTTGACCGGCTTGTTGAGGCCCTGGAGCATGGGGCCGACGCTGACCACCTTGGCGCTGCGCTGCACCGCCTTGTAGGTGGTGTTGCCGGTGTTGAGGTCGGGGAACACGAACACCGTGGCCTGGCCGGCGACCGGGGAGTCGGGGGCCTTCTGCTTGCCGACGCTCTCGATCGCCGCGGCGTCGTACTGCAGTGGGCCGTCGATCAGCAGCTCGGGGGCGCGCTGGCGGGCGATGCGGGTCGCCTCGCGAACCTTGTCGACGTCGCTGCCGCTGCCCGACTCGCCGGTGGAGTAGCTGATCATCGCCACCTTGGGTTCGATACCGAAGGCCTTGGCCGAGCGCGCGCTCTGGATGGCGATCTCGGCCAGCGCTTCGGCGTCGGGGTCGGGGTTGACCGCGCAGTCGCCGTAGACCACTACCTGCTCGGGCAGCAGCATAAAGAAGATCGACGAGACCAGGCGGTAGTCCGGTGCGGTCTTGATCAGTTGGAAGGCCGGGCGCACCGTGTTGGCGGTGGTGTGCACCGCGCCGGAGACCAAGCCGTCGACCTCGCCACGATGCAGCATCATGGTGCCCAGCACGACCGTGTCCTGTAGCTGCGCCTCGGCCATCGGCTCGTTGATCTTGCCGCGACGGCGTTCGACCATATCGGCAATATAGTCGTGATAGATACCCTCCGGATCGATGATCTCCAGCTCCTCGGGCAGGGCGATGCCGCGGCTGCGCGCCACACTCTCGACCTCCTCGCGCTTGGCCAGCAGCACGCAGTCGGCGATGCCGCGCCGCTGGCACAGCGCTGCGGCTTCCACGGTACGGGGCTCGCTGCCTTCCGGTAGCACGATGCGTTTGCGCACCTGCTGGGCCTTCTTGACCAGCTGATGACGAAACGCCGACGGCGACAGGCGTCGGATATAGCCGCGGCTGAGGTGATCCTTGAGCCACTGCAGGTCGATATGCGCGGCAACGAAGTGGGCCACCTGTTCGGCACGCTCCAGGTCGTCGACGGGAATCTCGCTGCTCATGCGAGATAGATGCTGCACGGTGGTATAGCTGTCGGTCTCCACCGCCAGCACCGGCAGCCCGGTCTTCAGCGCAGGGCGGCAGGCGTCGATCATGGCGTCGTTGGGCAGGTAGCCGTTGGTCAGCATGACGCCCGCCAGCGGGGTGCCGTTCATGGTCATCAGCGCGGCGGCGAGCAGGATATCGTCGCGGTCGCCGGAGGTGACGATCAGGCTACCGGGCTTGAAAACCTCGAGGGCGTGGGCGGCGCGGCGGCCGCACAGACTGGTACTCAGCACTCGTCTGCTGGCGGCATCACCTTCGTTGAGCCAGCGCGCGCCGAGGGCTTCGGCGACATCCTTGGTGCGCGGTACGCTGAGGGTGTCGCTGAAGGGCACCACGCCGATCATATGGAAGCGGTCGGTGGCCAGCGCCGGTGAGTGGCGGCGCAGCTCCTCGAGCATACCGGCATCGAGGGTCACGTTGGCCGCGCCTGGGGCGATCGGCTGCTCGCCGCTGGGCGGCGCTGGCAGGCCCTTCATGCGCATCAGGATGCAGCCCATGGTGCGTGTGGAACTGACGCCGCCAAAGCTGCGCGAGTGCATGTCGAGCTGTTCGGCCAACTCGCGGGGCGCGGCCAGGTCGCCGCTGCCGACGAAGATGATGCGGGCATTCAAGGCCTGAGCCAGCTGGGCGTTGAGCTGGTTGGCGTAGGTGCTGTGTGCGGTGGGCACTAACCCTTCCACCACCACGATGTCCTGAGTGGTATCCGCCTCGCTGGCGGCCTGCTGGTGCAGCTCGATCACCGACTCCAGCAGTTCGTCGAGCTGGTCGTCGCGTAGCAGACGCTCGAGATGCTCCTGGGTGATCGGTGTCGGCGTCGTGCGGCCCAGCGCCCGGGCGACCAGGGCGCTGGAGCGGTCCGGGCCGCTGCCGTTGAGTTCGCGCTGCATGAACGGCTTGAGGAAGCCGGCCTTCATGCCGATGAAATCCAGCGCCTGGATCAGCCCCAGGCAGGCCGAGGTGAGGCCGGCGCCTACCGAGGTGGGCACCATCAGCAGGGTCTGAACCTGGCGGTCGTCGGGTAGCGGGGTCATGCCTGGCGCTCCAGCAGTTCGCGAGTTTCGCGGGCGATCTGGCCCTCCTCATCGGTGGGGATTACCCACAGCTGGGGGCCCTCACCGGCGTCGATACGACCCTCGCGGCCGCGCAGGGTGGCCTGGTTGGCCGCCTCATCGAGGCCTAGTCCGAAGTGGGGCAGGGCGGCGATCACCTTGGTGCGTACGGTCGGCGAGTTTTCGCCGATGCCGCCGGTGAAGATCAGTCCGCTCAGCGATGGCAGGGCACAGGAGAGTGCCGCCAGCGATTTGGCAATGCGGTAGCAGAATACCTCCAGTGCCAGGCTGGCACCGGCGTGGCCGCGTTCAGCAGCGGCTTCCAGTTCGCGCATGTCGTTGGTCAGTTCCGACAGGCCCTTGAGGCCGCTGCGCTGGTTGAGCATGGCATCTATCTCGTCCAGCGACCAACCCAACTGGCGGTGCAGGTGTGCGTGCAGGCCGGGGTCGACGTCGCCGCTGCGGGTGCCCATTACCAGGCCTTCGAGGGGCGTCAGGCCCATGCTGGTATCGCGGCTCTGGCCGTGCCACACCGCGCAAGTTGAGCAGCCGTTGCCGAGGTGGGCGGTGAGCCAGCCGTGGTCGCTGCCGCCGACCAGTTCATCGGCGCGCCGACTGACGAAGGCGTGGCTGGTGCCGTGGAAACCGTAGCGGCGAATGCCGTGCTCGCGATACAGCGACTCGGGCAAGGCATAGCGATAGGCGTGGGCCGGCAGGCTCTGATGGAAGGCGGTGTCGAACACGCCGACCTGGGGCAGCTCGGGGAACAGGGCACGGGTGGCGGCGATGCCGGCCAGGTTGGCCGGGTTGTGCAGCGGTGCCAGCGCCGAGGTCTCTTCTACTGCGGCGATAACGTCATCGTCGAGCCGCGAGGCGCGGGTAAAGTGTTCGCCGCCGTGAACGATGCGATGGCCTACGGCCACCGGCATATGACCGTCGAGGCGGGCGAAGATCGCCTTCAGCGCTGCGGCGTGATCGGCGCCTGGCAGTGCTGTCTCGTGGCGCTGGCCTTGGATGTCCTTGGCCTTGAGCAGCGCTTCCTGGCTCCCCAGCCGCTCGGCGATACCTTCCAGACGCGGCCCGTCGTCGGCGGGAATCAGCGCATACTTGATAGAGGAAGAACCGCAGTTGATGACCAGAACGGGGGCTTTCATGGGCGATCTGTGAACCTGTGTCGTATATAGAGCTAGAAGATAAGACCTTAGTATAACATTTTGCGTCGCTGGCTGAATCGAAGGCAGTCGGTGGCGGGCCGCAGCGCTGGGTTTGCCGGCCAAACTATGCTCTGATAGCCGCTTGGATTAGCCTGCTATCGATTGGATCCCTGAATGACACCGCCCGCTCTGACCCCCGCGCCACTGCCCCGCCACCTGGCTATCGTCCTGCTACTGAGTGTGGCATGCCTGTTCGCCGCCAACCATGTGGCCGCGCGACTGGCCTTCGACGACGGTACCGGCCTGCTGCTGGCGATCATGGCGCGCTCGAGCCTGGCACTGCTGGTGCTGGGTACGCTGCTGGCGATCAAGCGTACGCCGCTGCAACTGCCTGCGGGCAGCTGGCCCTGGCAGCTTGGCGTTGGGTTGCTGATTGCACTGCAGAGTCTGTTCCTCTATTCGGCGGTGGCGAGGCTGCCGGTAGCGGTAGCCCTGCTGTTGATGAACACCTTTCCGATCCTGCTGGCGCTGCTGACATGGGCGCTGGGCGGCGCCCGCCCGACGCTGCGAGCCACGCTTATCATGGCGGTGATCCTGGTGGGGCTGGTGGTGGTGCTCGATGTCCCCACCTGGCTTGCCGATCCCGCCCAGATGGGCGATGACTGGGTAGCGGGGGTGGCCTTCGGCATCGGTGCGGCGGCGGTGTTCTCCTGCGCGCTGTGGATTACCGACCGACGCCTGGCCCGGGTCAGCAATACCCTGCGTACCTTCCTGACCATGGGCGTGGTACTTCTCAGCATGTTGGTCGCTGGCGTGGCAGGGTTGGTCCCCGGTGGGCTCGCTCTGCCCGCCAGCGTCAGCGGCTGGAGCGGCCTTACGGCGCTGGCGCTGCTGTATGGCATCGGTTTCTCGATGCTGTTCATATCGTTGCCACGCCTCAATATGGCGCGCAACGCCCCGGTGATGAATATCGAGCCGGTGGCTTCGCTGGTGCTGGGCTATATCGTGCTGGGGCAGATGCTGGGCCCGACCCAACTGCTGGGGGGTGCCATCGTGCTGGGAGGGATAGTGGTACTGGGGCTATCGCGTCGCGCCTGAGAGGCTGCTTGAACACCCTCTGAGCAACACTTAATGCAACAACCGTGGAAATGAAGCGATCTCATTTGTCTTTTGTGGCGCACTGGACCACACTGCCGACGGGTAAGAAAACACTGTTTCCTAAGTGAGGTGTGTGATGAAGACATTGCTTTCCGTTAGTGCCATTGCATTGTTTACCGCTGCAGCTGCCAGCACGGCTCACGCCCAGCAGGCGCAGACCTTCTACCCGCAGGGCTATGTCGGCGGTGACGCCATGTTCTGGGATCTCAACCCCGACCGCGGTAGCAGCCGAGACGACGTCGGCCTGCGTCTGCGCGGTGGCGCCCAGATCAACGACTACTTCGCGGTCGAAGGCCATCTCGGCGGCGGCGGCTCCGACGGCCCGGTCGAGCTCGACTACCTGGTCGGTGCCTATGCCAAGGGCATCCTGCCGGTGGCCGACGAAATCCGGCTCTATGGTCTGGCCGGCTTCACCGAGGTGGACTTCGACGTCGACCGCCAGAGCGGTTTCTCCTATGGCGCCGGTGCGGAATTCGACGTTGCCCAGAACCTCTCGGTGGGTGCCGACTACATCCGCTACCTCGACAAGTCGAACTACACCTTCGACGCCGCCAGCGTCGGTCTGCGCTACCGCTTCTAAGCGCCTGCCTCAGGTGTGATCTCACCGCGCCCCCGGTCGACGACCGGGGGCGCGGTCGTGTGGGGGCCGCTCAGCGGTAGGTGGCGTCGAACTGTCGGCGCAGCTCGTTCTTCTGCACCTTGCCCATGGTGTTGCGGGGCAGGCTGTCGACGAAGAACACTCGCTTGGGCTGCTTGTACTTGGCCAGCCGGCCGTCGAGGTGGGCGAGTACCTCGGTCTCATCGAGACTGACCCCCGGTTGACGCACTACCACGGCGGTAACGCCCTCACCGAAGTCAGGGTGGGGGAGGCCAATCACCGCAGACTCCTGCACCTCGTCGAGCTCGTCGAGCAGCTGCTCGACCTCCTTGGGGTAGACGTTATAGCCGCCGGAGATCACCAGGTCCTTGTCGCGGCCGACGATATGCACATAGCCACGCTCGTCGACCAGGGCCAGGTCGCCGGTAATGAAGAAGCCGTCCTCCAGCAACTCCTCACGGGTCTTCTCGGGCATCCGCCAGTAGCCGATGAAGACGTTGGGACCGCGAATCTGCAGCATGCCGATCTCGCCCTGGGGCACCTCATCACCTGTCTCGCGGTCGGTGATGCGATACTCCACACCGGGCAGCGGCATACCCACGGTGCCGGCGCGGCGCTCGCCTTCATACGGATTGGAGAGGTTCATGTTGGTCTCGGTCATGCCGTAGCGCTCGAGGATGGCGTGACCGGTCTTGGCCTCGAAGGCCTGATGGGTTTCGGCGGTGAGCGGTGCCGAGCCGGAGACGAACAGGCGCATGTTGGCGGTCGCCTCGGGGGACAGGCGCGGATCCTGCACCAGGCGGGTGTAGAAGGTCGGCACGCCCATCAGCACGCTGCCATGAGGCATCTCCTCGAAGACCACGTCGGCGTCGAATTTCGGCAAGAACAGCATGCTCGAGCCGGTCATCAGAGTGACGTTGCAGGCCACGAACAGGCCGTGGGTGTGGAAGATCGGCAGAGCATGAATCAGCCGGTCCGCGGCGCTAAAGTGCCAGGCCTGGCGCAGGGTCTCGGCGTTGGAGCCGAGGTTGCGATGGGTCAGCATGGCACCCTTGGAGCGGCCGGTGGTGCCCGAGGTGTAGAGGATCGCCGCCAGGTCGCGCTCGCCCAGGGTGGCGATCTCTTCCCGCGGGGTGGCGCTGGCGGCCTTCTCCATCAGGCTGCCGTCGGCGGCGGCGCCCAGCGTCTCGACGGCGGGGCAGCCGGTGTCGTCGGCGAGCTGGCGGGCTTGAGCGATATCCGCAGGACGGCAGACGAACAGCGCCGGTTCGGCGTCGCTGAGGAAGTAGCGGATCTCCTCTCCGGTATAGCCGGTATTGAGCGGCAGGTAGACGGCGCCGCTGCGCAGGCACGCCAGGTAGAGCAGGATCGCCTCCGGGCTCTTGTCGACCTGCACCGCGACCCGGTCCCCTTGCGCCACGCCCAGCTCGGCCAGGGCCCCGGCGAGCCGGGCGCTCTCGGTAAGGGCGTCGGTGTAGGCGTAGCGGCGCCCCTCGCGGGTGGTGATAAAGTCGGCGTCGCCGCGCGCCTGCATGCGCTCGGCAAAGGTCGCGAAGAGGTTGTGGTTCATGTGGGACTGTCTCCGGTGATCAGCTTCCTGGCGCGCTTGGTGAGATCCTTGACCTCGCTGGAGCGTGCCACACTGGCGTTGGCAATATAGTTTTCATGGTTGCGCTCGATGTCATCGAGCACGTAGAGGTAGTTGACCATCAACCCGGCGGCTTGCCTAAGCCCCTTGGTGGAGGTGTCGCCGAGCCAGTTGATGCGATGTAGCTGCGCGCCGTTACCGAGGTGGAAGCGTGCCACCGGGTTGAGCGGCAGCCCACTACGGTGTTTGGCCTCGGCCAGATACCTCGCCGCCAAGGGCTTGATGATGGCGCCCAGTTGGTCGGCTAGTTCGGGTCGTTGATGCCAGTCTGGGGTATCCAGCGCCTCGAGCGCGTGGCGCGTGGCGCCGGTCAGGCTGTTGCTCTCACGCTGCTCGTTCAGCCACTGGGCGAAGCCGGGCACCGGTGAAAGGGTCACGAAGTGCCGTAGCTGCGGCAGCTCCTGCTTGAGCTCCTGGACCACCTGCTTGATCAGGAAGTTGCCAAACGAGATGCCGCGCAGGCCGGTCTGGCAGTTGCTGATGCCAAAGAAGGCCGCGGTGTCGGCGTCCTCGGGCTCTTCCACGCCGGCATCTTCCCCGGCCAGGATCGGCTGGATACGGCTTGGTAGCCCCTTGTGCAGCGCCACTTCAACGAAAATCAGCGGTTCGTCGCCGATCGCCGGATGGAAGAAGGCGAAGCAGCGGCGGTGGCGGGCGTCGAGGCGACGACGCAGGTCGTCCCAGTCCTGAATCTCGTGGACCGCTTCGTAGCGGATGATCTTCTCGAGGATCGATGCCGGGGTGTTCCAGTCGATACGCCTGAGTACCAGAAAGCCGCGGTTGAACCAGGAGCCGAACAGATGCGCGAAGTCGGCATCGATGGCCTGTAGCGCGGGGGCCTCCTTGAGCTGGCCGAGCAGGTCCTCGCGCATCTTGACCAGCTGGTAGGTGCCGCCACTGGCCAGATTGAGGCGCCGGAACAGTTCCTGGCGGCGTGGCTCGCAGGCATTGAACAGCGCCTGGAGGCTGCTGTTGTCACGCGCTTCCCGATAGGCCGAGTACGTGGCGTCGATCTGTGCCGGATCGGCGGCGAAGACGTCTGCCAGAGTGTGGAAGAACGCGTGCTTTTGACCGTCATCGAGTTGCCGGTAGATCGCCAGCGCGCGGCTCGCCTGGGTGATGCTGGAGGCTTCGCCATCGCTCTCCAGCAGATCGTGACACGCCTCGACCAGCACCTTGTGGTCGTGAACCACGGCGTCGCCCTGGCGCCGCCACAGCAGCGCATCGCGCTGGGTGAT
Source organism: Halomonas sp. ML-15 (assembly GCF_014779595.1). GTDB lineage: Bacteria > Pseudomonadota > Gammaproteobacteria > Pseudomonadales > Halomonadaceae > Franzmannia. Next base: position 1,949,258 of record NZ_JACXZT010000019.1, on the reverse strand, counting down.
GTTGTTGAACAGCTCCTGCAGGAAGCTCATGTTCATGGTCTGTTACCCCCGTCTTGGCTTAGGGAAACACTGCATAAATGTCTGCGCGAGCGAATCACTGCGTTGCGCGGTGCTGGTGCGCCAGCCCGGTCGAAATCCCCACCTATATCCGGTTTCTGTGCTCCGTGCGCCTTGTGCTTCATCCCGCTCGCCGATTTATGCTGCGTTTCCTTAGGGGAAGAAGGTCAGGCCGATCACGTAGAACGGAATCGAGATGATCAACAGCGTCATGCAGTAGCCCATGATATGGCGTGCCTTGACGCCGGTAATACCCAGCAACGCCAGTGCCCAGAACGGCTGGAACATGTTGGTCCAGGTGTCGCCGGCACCGAAGGCGGTGATGATGCGCCCGATCGATACATCGAGCTCCTTCGCCACCTCCATCAGAATCGGACCTTGCACGGCCCATTGACCGCCGCCGGAAGGCACGAAGATATTGAGCAGACCCGCGGCGAACCAGCTGATCACGGGCAGGGTCTGGGGCGTGGCAATGCTGAGCATCGCATCGACGAAGATCACGGCGAGGCCCGACAGCGTCACCATGCCCATGATGCCGCCGTAGAAGGGAAACTGCAGGATGATGCCACTGGCCCCCTTGGTGGCGTCGGTTACCGCATTCATGTAGCGCACCGGGGTCTTGTGCAGGGCCAGTCCCAGGAACAGGAACAGGAAGTTGACAATATTGAGGTTGAGGTCAAAGCCGTTGCGCGAGAAGTGTATGATCGCATAGCTTCCTGCCAGCACCAGCAGGACGACCGTGAACCATACCGAATCCATGCGCGCGCCGATGCTATCGGCATCTTCCTGTTGCGGCTGAGGCTCCTCCTCCTTCAGGAACTGAGGGGCATAGGCGTCGATGCCGGCCATCTCGTCTTTCTTGCGAGGCGACATCAGGTAGAAGGTGACTGGCACGACCACGGCGATCAGCATCAGGCTGTTGAGCAGAGCATAGCTCGAGAAGGCGGTCTGGGTGATGGGAATGATGCCGATAGCGTCTTCCAGAAAGTGACCGCTGGTGGCCACGGTAAGGCCGGATGAGGAGGAGGGCCCCATATGCCAGACCATCTGGCCGGAGTAGCCCGCCGCGACGATCAAGGGATAGTGCAGCTTGATGCCCTGGCGGTGGGCCGCCTTGCCGATCTCGAGGGCGAAGATAGCCCCTACAATCAGCCCAAGCGCCCAGTTGAACCAGGAGAAAGCGCAGGCAACCAGCGCGGTAAGAGCCGCCGCCTGAGCGCTGCTGGCGGGTTGAGAGGCCAGCCGCTGGATCCACTTCTTGACGGCAGGGGCCGTTGCCAAGGCGTGGCCGGTGACCAGGATCAGGACCATCTGCATGGTGAAGGAGAGCAGGTCCCAGAAGCCCTCGTACCAGTGGTCGACCATGGCCAGCAGGCCACTGTCGGTCAGTATCAGGCCGAGCAGGAAGGTGACGATGGTCAACAGCACGGCAAAGATGATCGGCTCGGGCATGTAGCGTTCCGAGAAGCGCGAAAAGGTATCGCCTAGTTGTTTTATCATGGGGTGTCTCGCTGTCGGGGTAATGGAAGTTGTTGTACGTCCATGGCAGGCAGCGCGGGGCTGCTCCCTGTGGCTGGCGTGATTCACCTCAAGCGGAGGACGCTTTATTCTTGTATGGCATTTACTAAAATATCCATCATATCGAAATGATGTATATATCAATAGATTTGATGTGTACTACTGTCAAGTTTATGACGCTTTGTCTAGGCTGCTATGAGCGGTCGCGACAGGAGGGGAGAGATGACCGGTGCCAAGCGTTCCAGCGCGCAGCGACTCAGGGATGCGCTGGAGGATGACATCATCAATGGCCGGCGGGCGCCGGGAGAGCGGCTAGATCCCGAGGCGTTGGGGCAGGCATTCAAGGTATCGCGAACACCGGTGAGAGAAGCGATTCAGCAGCTGGTGGCCAGCGGTTTGGTCACGGTGTCGCCAAAGAAGGGCACCTTCGTGGCCAAGGTGGGCCTGGAAGAGCTGATCGAAATGTTCGAGGTGATGGCCGAGCTGGAGGGGATGTGTGGCCGCTTGGCGGCACGCCGCATCAGCGACCAGGAGCTCACGGCCTTGCAGGAAGCCCTCGATCGCTGTGAAGTCGCTGCCCGAGGAGGGGATCCCGACGACTATTATTACGAGAATGAAGCCTTTCATGCCTGTATCTATGCGGCCAGTCACAACGCTTTTCTGGCTGAGGAGGCGCGTCAGCTCAAGCAGCGCTTGAAGCCCTATCGTCGTCTGCAGCTTCAGGTCCGCCAGCGCATGAGCAACTCCCTGGGCGAGCATCGCGAGATCGTTGCTGCGATTCAGCAGGGAGATGCCGAGCTTGCCGAGCGGGCACTGCGCGAGCATGTGCTGATTCAGGGCGAGCGCTTTAGCGACTTCGTGGCCAGTATCAAAGTGTTTGGGGGCTCGCCATGACGTGGTCGAAATAGTCCAGGTTATTGACGCCCAGCGCTATAAAGCGGCTACGCTGTGAGTGGCGCTGCTCGTCCGAGCCGTCGGCTCAGGCGTTCACGCAGCGTTTTCACTGCACTCACGGATTCGAGGTGTTGATCATGACCAATGGAAAGACGGACAAACTCAAGGGGTCTGCGAACAAGGCCGCAGGCAAGGTCAAGGAAGCGACTGGCAAGGCCACCGGCAGTACCGAGACCGAGCTTAAAGGCAAGGCACAGCAGGCCAAGGGCGAGCTGCAGAAGGGCAAGGGCGAGGTCAAGGACAAGCTCAAGAAGTAGTCTGTGCCAGACTTCGCACTCGCGTTGCCAAATCGCAGGGGCCAGTAGGCCCCTGCGTCGTGTCTGGCGCTCGTCATACTTCCTTATAAAGTTCGCCTCCCGTCTTCCTGAACTTCTCCGCCTGCTCTTCCATGCCTTTCATGACGGCTTCCTGATCGCCGTTCAGCCCGTGTTCGTTGGCGTAGTCGCGGACCTCCTGGCTGATCTTCATGGAGCAGAACTTCGGTCCGCACATGGAGCAGAAGTGGGCCACCTTGGCGGAGTCCTTGGGCAGGGTCTCGTCGTGGTACTCCCGGGCGGTATCCGGGTCCAGGCCGAGGTTGAACTGGTCCTCCCAGCGGAACTCGAAGCGCGCCTTGGACAGTGCGTTGTCGCGCCGCTGGGCAGCCGGGTGGCCCTTGGCGAGATCTGCCGCGTGGGCGGCGATCTTGTAGGTGATGATACCGGTCTTGACGTCGTCCTTGTTGGGCAGGCCCAGGTGCTCCTTGGGGGTCACGTAGCAGAGCATGGCGCAGCCGTACCAGCCGATCATGGCGGCGCCGATGCCGGAGGTGATGTGGTCGTAGCCGGGGGCGATATCGGTGACCAGCGGGCCGAGGGTGTAGAAGGGCGCCTCGTCGCAGTACTCCAGCTGCTTCTCCATGTTCTCCTTGACCAGGTGCATGGGCACGTGGCCCGGCCCCTCGATCATCACCTGGACATCATGCTTCCAGGCGATATGGGTCAGCTCACCGAGGGTCTTGAGCTCGGCCATCTGTGCTTCGTCGTTGGCGTCGGCCACCGAACCGGGGCGCAGGCCGTCGCCCAGGGAGAAGGCCACATCGTACTGCTTGCAGATCTCGCAGATCTCCTCGAAGTGGGTATAGAGGAAGCTCTCCCGGTGATGGAACAGGCACCACTTGGCCATGATCGAGCCGCCCCGGGAGACGATGCCGGTGACCCGCTTGGCGGTGAGCGGCACATAGCGCAGCAAGACGCCGGCGTGGATGGTGAAGTAGTCCACGCCCTGTTCGGCTTGCTCGATGAGGGTGTCGCGGAACACCTCCCAGGTGAGGTCCTCGGCCACGCCGTTGACCTTCTCCAGCGCCTGGTAGATGGGCACCGTGCCGATGGGCACCGGGGCGTTGCGGATGATCCACTCGCGGGTCTCGTGGATGTTCTGGCCGGTGGAGAGGTCCATGATGGTATCCGAGCCCCAGCGGATCCCCCAGGTCATCTTGTCGACCTCCTCCTCAATGGAGGAAGTCACCGCCGAGTTGCCCAGGTTGCCGTTAATCTTCACCAGGAAGTTGCGGCCGATGATCATCGGCTCGGACTCGGGGTGGTTGATATTGCAGGGGATGATCGCCCGGCCCGCGGCCACTTCCGCACGCACGAATTCCGGTGTGATCTCCTCCGGCAGCCGGGCGCCGAAGCCTTCGCCCGGGTGCTGGTGCCCCAGTATTCGTTCGACCTCTGCCGTCCCCAGGGCTTGTCTGCGCTGATTTTCCCGAATGGCAATAAACTCCATCTCCGGGGTGATGATTCCCTGTCGGGCGTAGTGCAGCTGGGTGACGTTCTTCCCCGCCTTGGCGCGCCGCGGCGTGCGCTTCAGGTCGAAGCGCAGCTTGGCCAGCATGGGATCGTTGGCGCGGCGCTTGCCATAGTCGGAGGTAGGGCCGTCGAGGAACTCGGTGTCGCCACGCTCCTCGATCCAGGCACGGCGCAGCTCCGGCAGGCCGCGGCGCAGGTCGACGCTGATCGCGGGGTCGGTATAGGGGCCGGAGGTGTCGTAGACCAGCAGCGGCGGGTTCTCCTCATCGGCGCCGGAGGTCTTGGTCGGCGACAGCGAAATCTCGCGGAAGGGTACGCGGATATCGGGCCGCGAGCCTTCGATATGCACCTTGCGCGAGCCGGGTAGCGGCTGGATGGCGGCCTCGTCGACCATGGCGGTCTCGGCCAGAAAATGGGTGGTCTTGCTCATCGCTGTTCTCCCTTGGTCAAGCGTTGTGGTTGTCAGGGAGGACCGCTGGGAAGGACAGGGGCCGCCAGGCGGAGTGCCGTGGCGGCGTGTCGCTTGATCCCTACGCTGGTCCTAGCCAGTTCAGGTTCAACGGGATCCATGCTTGGGCGCATGATCTCAGCCGTCGGTAACGGCACCCCGTCAAGCGTGGTGGTCGGCGATACCGGAGTATCGCGGTGAAGCGTGTCGCCTTGACCAGAGGCGACGCGTGGTTACTGCTCGAAGGCTGGCACGAGGTGAGCCGAGCGCCGGGGACAAGGCGGAGCGAGGGTTTTTTGCCATGGATGGCAAAAGTAGCGCCCAGGGAAGGGTTTACAGCGCCCTCGCGCAGGCTTGTCCCCGGCATAGCTCGGCGATAGCGTGGCCACTGCCTTAGTCCGCACCATCCAGCCCCATCTGCCAGAAGTCGATCTCGAGCCGCGTCGCGTCGCGGAAGATCCGCGTCAGCTCCTCGAAGCGCGCCGGGGTGACGTCGGCCAGGCGCGCATCGAGCCATTCGAGTTCGGCACGCATGGCGGCCTGGAACTCTTCGCCCTCGTACATGGCGATCCAGGCGTCATAGGGGTTGGCATCGCCGCGCAGGGTATCGGGCTGGGCATTGAGCCAGTTGGCGATCTCGCCATAGCCGATCAGGCAGGGGGCGAGCGCCACATGCAGGTCGAGCAGGTCGCCGCGGTTGCCGGTATCCAGCACGTAGCGGGTATAGGCGAGGGTGGCGCGGGCTTCGGGGAGCTCGGCCAGCTGCTGCTCACTGATGCCCCACTCCCGGCAGTAGCCGACGTGCAGCTCGAGCTCGACGTCGACGATCGCCTTCAAGCCTTCATACGCCTGGCGCAGATCGGCCAGGGTCGGGCTCTTGTAGGCGGCCAGCGCATAGGCACGCGCAAAGTGGATCAGAAACAGGTAGTCCTGCTTGAGGTAGTGGCGGAAGGCCTCATCGGCGAGGCGGCCCTGGCCCAACTGACGAACGAAGTCGTGCTCGATATAGGCGCGCCAATCGTCCTGGCAAGCGGCGGTGAGGTCGGTAAAGCGATAGCCCATCTTTCCTCCGGTATCAGATCGGATCCGGAGCGGGCGGGAGGAAGAAAGAGGTGGCCGGGTCAGGTGGCGGGCAGATGCCGCGTCAGGGCCACCGCTTGATCCCTACGCCGGTACGAGCCGGATCAGGTTCTACGGGCCCCGCCGTGATGACTGTTGCACTGCCGTGCGTGTCATATGGCGATCTCAGCCGGTTCCACCGGCACCCCGTCAAGCGATGCCAGGAGTGTAGCAGCCTGCCGGGCTTAACTCTAATCGACTATTTTGCGGCTGGCTTGCCAGCCAGCCAGTGAACATCGAGGGCAAAGGAGAGGCTTAACAGCAGCAGCGCCAGTGCCGTCAGCAGGCTGGCCTGGGCGGCTGACACCGCGGGCAGCAGGGCGATCATCAGGGCGACCACCTGGACGACACACACCGCCTTGCGGCGCAGACTCTCCGGCAGCGGCGCCCGCAGCCAGGGCCACAGATGCCCGCTGACCACGAAGACGTAGCGCATCGCGCCGATCAGCAGCACCCAGCTGCCGACCTTGCCGAGCACCACCAGCGCCAGGCATAGCAGCAGAATAAAGCTGGCGTCCAGTTCCATATCGAAGCGTGCACCAAAGGCGCTGCTGGATCCGGTGCGTCGGGCCACCCAGCCATCGATACCGTCGAGCAGCAGTGCGGCGCCAGCGATAGCGGCGAGCGCAACGGCGTGCTGCTGCCACAGGGCCGGCCACCACAGACTACCAGCGAGCAGCGCGATCAAAGTGCCGCGCAGCAGCGTTACACGGTTAGCCCAGCCAAACCGGCGCAGCTCCCCGGTCCAGGCAGCTGCCACCAGCCCCGCGATGATGAGATAGCTCAGGCCGCTGGTAAGTGCCAGCCACCCCGGTGCGGTCAGCGCATGCTGGGCGAGCTGCGCTAACACCAGCACCACGGCCAGCCCGGCTGCCAGGTCGGCAAAGGGGCGCTGAACGGTGGCGGAGGGAGAGAGTATCCGGCTCATGCTGGTCTCTTATGCGCTATAGCTAAGGGGAGCTGTGTTGTGGAATAGCCATGGCTATTAGGCTAGCTCAGTGCAGCGTCAGTGGCGAAAAATGATGCAAATTTTCCTTCTGGTACATATATTGTACAGATATTGAAACCTTAATGCCTAAAAGGCGTCTTGAGTACAGCGACTCACCACCGGGACCGCGATATGCCTTATACGACCAGCATGGCCTTTTGGACGTTGGCCCCCGGGCACGGGGTACTGCGCAGTCAGCCCCTGGAGGCACCAGGCCCGCAGGATGTGCTGGTCGAAGCGCTTTACAGCGGCGTCAGCAGGGGCACCGAAGCGCTGGTGTTCACCGGCCGAGTGCCGCCCAGTGAGTATCAGCGCATGCGGGCGCCGTTTCAGGAGGGCGATTTCCCCGGCCCGCTGAAATATGGCTACGCCAGCGTCGGGCGGGTGGTCGAGGGGCCAGAGGAGCTGCGTGAACGTAGGGTGTTTTGCCTCTACCCCCATCAGCAGCGCTATGTGGTACCGGCCAGCGCCGTGCATCTGCTGCCCGATGACGTGCCCGCCGAGCGTGCCGTGCTGGCGGCCAATCTCGAAACCGCCATCAACGGCGTGTGGGACGCCGCCCCCGGGCTCGGCGACCGGATCTGCGTGATCGGCGCCGGGGTGGTGGGCGCGCTAGTGGCCTGGCTTTGCGACGGCATTCCCGGCACCCAGGTATGCCTGGTGGACATCGAACCTGGTCGTGCCAGCCTGGCCCAGTCGTTAGGCGTGAACTTTGCCCTCCCCGAGGAGGCACCCCTCGACAACGACCTGGTGATCCATGTCAGTGGTCACCCTGCGGGGCTGGAGACGGCACTGCGTGTGGCCGCACGGGAGGCCACGCTGGTCGAGATGAGCTGGTACGGCGAGCAGCCGGTGGCGCTGTCGTTGGGAGGTGCCTTCCACTCCCAGCGACTAACCCTGCGCTCCAGCCAGGTGGGTGGCATTGCGCCGCAGCGTCAGCCGCGCTGGGACTTTCGGCGTCGCCTGGAGCTCGCGTTGCGTCTGCTGGCCGAGCCGCGCCTGGACGCCCTGATCAGCGGTGAGACGCCGTTTGCGTCGCTGCCTGACGAGATGCCGCGCCTGGTGCAGGGCGGCGGCAGGGTGCTCTGCCACCGAATTCGCTATGCACCGACCTGAACTGATTTGCCCCGATCGAGGAGCCAAGCATGTATCGCCTGACCGTCCGTGACCACTTCATGATCGCCCATAGCTTTCGTGGCGATATCTTCGGCCCCGCCCAGCGTACCCACGGCGCCACCTATGTGGTCGACGTCACTTTCCAGCGCTGCGAGCTGGATGACGACGACCTGATCGTCGATATCGGCCTGGCCAGCGAGACGCTGTCGACCCTGCTGGCAGAATTCAATTTCCATAATCTCGACGACCTGGAGGAGTTTCAGGGACGCAATACCACCACCGAGTTCATGGCGCGGGTGATTTTCGAACGCCTCGCGGCGGCGATTGCCGAAGGGCGCCTGGGCGACAGCGGGCGTGGATTGGAGGCGCTGACGGTAACCCTCCACGAATCGCATATCGCCTGGGCTAGCTACGAGGGGCAGCTGTAATGGCGGCGCCGCACACCCTTTGCCTGATCGTCGCCGGCGATCCCGGTCAGCTGACCGGGGGTTATGTCTACGATGCCCGCATCGTGGCCGCCCTGGAGGCGCGCGGTTGGCAGGTATCGGTGGTGGGACTGGCGGGGCGCTTTCCTGACCCCGATGCCCAGGCTCGAGACGCCCTGGAGACGGCGCTGGCCGCCCAGCCCGACGATAGCCGTGTGGTGATCGACGGCCTGGCCATGGGCGGCCTGCCCGAGGTCGTCCAGGCCCACGCCGAGCGTCTCGATCTCACCGCCCTGGTGCATCACCCGCTGGCCGACGAGACTGGCCTGGATGAGGCCAGCCAAGTGCGGTTTCTGGACAGCGAGGCGCGCGCCCTGGCCGCGGTGGCGAGGGTGATCAGCACCAGCGCCTTTACCGCCCGGCGGCTGCGCGACATGGGGATTGCCACGGCTCAGGTGGTGGAACCTGGCGTCGAGCCGGCGTCGCTGGCGCCCAGCGCCCTCGATCTGGAAGATAGCCAACGCCCCCAGAGGCTGCTGTGCGTGGCCACGCTGACCCCGCGCAAGGGCCACGACCTGCTGGTCGAGGCGCTGGCCGGGCTGGATGCGACTCGCTGGACCTGTGACTGCATCGGCGGACTAGACCGCGACCCGGACCACGCCGCACGCGTGGCCGCCAGCATCGCCGAGCATGGCCTGACGGAGCAGCTGCGGTTGCTCGGCGAACGCGACTCCGAGGCGTTGGACGCTGCCTACCGCAGCGCCGACCTGTTCGTGCTGCCCTCCCACTATGAAGGCTACGGGATGGTGGTCACCGAAGCGCTAGCCCGCGGCCTGCCGGTGATTACCACCACCGGCGGTGCGCTGCGTTTCACCTTGCCGGAGGGGGCTGGCCTGGCGGTAGCGCCTGGCGATGCGTCTGCCCTGCGCGGGGCGCTGCGCAGCTGGCTGAATGATGCCCGTCTGCGGCGGGAACTGCGCCGCGGTGCCATCGCAGCCCGCGAACGGCAGAGCGACTGGCAGGCGGCCGGCGATGCCTTCGCCGCTGCCCTCGGAGCGCCGCATCTATGAATGCCCCTGATAACAGTGCTGTTGGCAGCCGCTTTGCCAGCGACTGGTTGGCGCTTCGCGAGTCTGCCGACCACGCCGCGCGCTGCGCCGAGCTTACCGCCGAAGCGGGCGCCTGGCTGACCCGTATCCGGGCCTCGAACAGCGCGCCGCTGACCCTGGTCGATCTGGGCTGCGGGCGTGCCAGTAATCCCGCCTATCTGGCATCGCGCTTGCCCGGCCCCCAGCGCTGGCGGCTGGTCGATCACGATCCGGCGCTACTGGAGAGCGCTCGCCAGCGGCTGGCAGGCTGCCAAGACGCCGCGGGCAAGTCGCTTGATAGTGAGCGTCGCCAGGTCGATCTGGCCGACGCCAAGGCACTGCCTGGTCTGCTCGATGGCGCCGAGCTGGTGTGCGCCTCGGCGCTGTTGGATCTCTGTTCGGCAGCCTGGATCGAGACGCTGGCCGAGGCCTGCGCGGCTCGCCAATTGGCGGCGCTGTTCACCCTCAGCGTCGATGGCCACTGGCAGTTTATCGATGCCGATGGCGCGCGCCGGGACGCCGAGGATGAGTGGGTGCGCGGTCAGTTCGTTGACCACCAGCGCCGCGACAAGGGGCTCGGTGCCGCGCTGGGCGGTGAGGCCCCGGCGGCGCTGGTCAGTGCCTTCGAGAAGCGTGGTTATCGGATTGCGCGTGCCGTTAGCCCGTGGCAGCTGGCGCCGGGCAGCGACGCGGCATTGACCCTGGGGCAGGCGCTGGTGGCCGGCTGGGCCGCGGCGGCTGTCGAACAGTGCCCTGCTCAGGCGGCGCGTATCGAGGCCTGGCAGCTGGCCCGCCAGCGCGATCTGGCAAACGGGCGCTGCGGGGTCTGGGTTGGTCATGTCGATCTGCTGCTGCTGCCCCCCGGGAGCGACGACTGATGGTCGGCGCCTCGCGGCGGCGCAGCCTGCTGCGCCTGGCGGTCAGCCTGGCGCTGCTGGTCGGTGTTGCGGTGTGGCTGGACGCTGGGGAAGTGGTCGCCGAAGTACAGCGGCTTGCCCCCGGCTGGGTGCTGCTGGCGCTGCTGCTGAGCCTGCCCCAGGTGGTGATCTCGGCGTGGCGCTGGCGCTTTACCGCTTCTCGTCTGGGGGTGGGGCTGAGCTGGCGCCATGCCATCAACGACTACTATCTGGCCAGCTTTCTCAACCAGGTGCTGCCCGGAGCGGTATTGGGTGATGCCACCCGCGCCTGGCGCCACGCCCGTGCCAGCGGCAGGCGCGCGGCGGCCTGGCGCGGGGTACTGATCGAGCGCGCGTCCGGGCAACTGGTACTGGCGGTGGTCACGCTGGCCATTCTGGCGCTGTCGCCGCTGTGGCATACGGCCTTCGGTCGGCTGCTGACCCGCCCCGGCGTGGTCATAGGCGCCGTCGGCGCGCTGGGACTGGCCGTACTCGGCGCCGTGCTGTGGCGGAGGCTGTATCGATCAAACCTCAATATGCCGCTATGGGCCAAGGGGCTGGGTGGCGATGTGCATCGCGCGCTATTCAGCCGGCGTGCCTGGCCGGCGCAGTTGGGAGGCTCGCTGCTGGTGCTGGCGAGCTATGGAGCGATCTTCGTCTGCGCGGCTCGCGCCATCGGCGTCGAGCTGCCGGCCACCACGCTGCTGGCGCTGCTTCCGCCGGTGCTGCTGGCGATGCTGATCCCGCTGTCGGTGGCCGGCTGGGGCTTTCGCGAAGGCGCTGCGGCCCTGGTCTGGCTCGGCGTCGGCTTGCCGCCGGCCCAGGGCGTGGCGGTGTCGGTGAGCTACGGGCTGTTGGTGCTGCTGGCCAGCCTGCCCGGGGCGCTATGCTGGTGGCAGCGTAAGCGCAGCGCGGCGCCTGGCTCAGCCAACGGAGGCTCGCAAGGCGATATCGAAGAGGGTGTCGTCGCCGCAGTCGAAACGCCGCATCGACGGGCGCAGCGCCTGGTCGAGGGTGTCGATGAGCGGCAGCGTCAATCCGGGGCGGCCGGAGCCGATCAGCAGCGGCGCCACCAGCAGATGCAGGCGGTCGACGCAGCCGGCGGCGATAAACTGCGATACGGTCTGGCCGCCGCCCTCGATCAGCACGCGGCGGCAGCCCGCCTGCTGGAGGGCGTCGATCACCGCCTGGGGAGCCACTCGCCCCTCGGCGTCACGCGCCAGCCAGCGCTGGCCGACATGCGCGCCGACGCCGACAGGCGGGGCCATGCCCTCGCCGAGCAGATGCAAGGTGGGCAGCGTCGGGTCCTGAAATACACGCCGCGCGACCGGCACCCGGCCGCGCGGATCGAGCACCACGCGCAGCGGCTGGCGCCCCTCGATGTGGCGCACGTTGAGCTGCGGGTCGTCCTCGTCGGCGGTGCCGGCGCCGACCAGCACTGCGTCGACCAGGGCGCGCAGCCGATGCAGGTGAACCCGGCTCTCGAATCCATTGATGTAGTGGGAGTGACCGCTATGGGTGGCGATACGCCCGTCGAGGCTCTGGCCGAGTTGGGCGATGACCCGCGGTCCACTATCGCAGACCAGCGGCAGCAGGCTGTCGAGCAGGGCCGCGGTGGCGCTGTCCAGGGCCGGCTCGGCATGCCAGTGTCCGCCGCGGTGCAGCGTCAGACGCGCACTATTACGGTGGATGACAAGCTCGGTAACATCCTCCCAGGAGTGGTCGCGCGCCGTCAGCAGCGCCTTCCAGGCGAACGCCAGGTCGGCGTCGTCACGGCGCGGCGTTGGGGGCTTGGCGGCTTCGCTCATGCACGGCCTCTCTCGATCAAAAACGTTTCTTATCATGGGCAGCCCCCTCGGGCGGCACAAGTCCAACGCACCCGCGGCGCCGTCGCGCCCGTATGTCGATTTACTACCCTCAGTGCCATACGCCTACCCGGTTGAGGCGACAAGGAGGCTATATGCCACGCATAGGACATCACGTCGAGCGCGCCATCTTCGATCTACGCCGCGGGGTGCCGGTGGTGCTGCAGGACGCCGACACGGCGACCCTGATTCAGCCGCTGGAGGGGCTGCAGGCAGCGCGGCTGGAGGAGCTGCAGCCGGAAGCTGCGCTGGTGGTCAGCCGGCATCGCCTGGCGGTACTCGGTGCCAGCGCTGACGCCCACCAGGCCGAGGCATTGCGACTGCCGCTGAGCAGCTGCGGACCGCTCGATCTGGCTCGTCTCGAGCGCCTGGCGTTCGGCTCTCAGCCCGAGCCGCGGGTGGCGACACTGGCCCAACCTGCCGATGCTGGCGAGCGCGGTGCCCTGGCGCTGATGCGCCGTGCGCTGCTGATCCCCGCGGCGCTCACCGTCAAGCTGAGCGGAGAGGCGCGTGACGTGGCACAGGCGCGTATCGATAGCGGGGAGTGGCTGAGCGTCGAGGCCGAGGCGGCGATCGGTTGCTTCGACAGTGCGGCGGGGATGCTGACCCGAGTCAGCGATGCGCGGATACCGCTGGCCGACGCGCCAGAGAGCCGCTTTATCCTGTTTCGCGAGCCGGACGGCCTGCGTGAGCATGTGGCGGTGGTCATCGGCCATCGCCGTGACTGGCCGTCGGCGGTACCGCTGCGCCTGCACTCGGCGTGTCTGACCGGTGACCTGTTCGGCAGCCTGCGCTGCGACTGCGGCGAGCAGCTGCGCAACGCGGTGGCGGATATCGAGTCGCTGGGCGGCGGGGTACTGCTCTATCTGGCGCAGGAAGGGCGCGGCATCGGCCTGGCCAACAAGCTGCGCGCCTACACCCTGCAGGATGGTGGCCTGGATACCGTGGACGCCGATCAGGTCCTGGGCTTTGGCGACGACGAGCGCCACTACCGCGCCGCGGTGGATATGCTCGGCGCGCTCGAGATCCAGCGTATCCAGATGTTGACCAATAACCCGCAGAAGATTGTGGCACTGGAGGCGGGCGGCATCGAGGTGGTGGAGCGTCAGGCGCTGTATGGCCAGCTCAACGATCACAACCGTCGCTACCTCAGCGCCAAGGCGGAACGTTCCGGCCATCTGCTGGATGATGTGCTTCACGCCGATACATCACGCTCCTCGGCCTGCAAGTAGCCCCGTTGACTCCCCGGCCCTTTTGCAGATAGCGACAAGGGCGGGGGGGGGCCGTCGAAAGGCCTTCGAGGAGGCGCTGTAAACCCTCCCTGGGCGCTACCGATGCCCTGCTGCACTCTCGCATCCTGCTCCGTTTGCAGGACCGGTGCTGGCCATCCATGGCCAGCCCGTTCGGAGCAGTGCTCCTCACCCCTGGCATCGACACCTCCTCTTCGGCCTTCCCCCGGTCTCCGTTGTCTTGTCAGCCCTGGCTTAGTGCTACTTAGCCCAGCCGGATAGCGATAGCGCCTGGGTCTCGATCACCACCTCGGCCAGGCCCTCGGCGTAGTGCGCCACCAGCCGCTCGCCGAGTGCGGCGTCGGCCAGGGTGGCGTTGCCGGCGACGCCGTCGGCGTGCAGGTCCTCGGCCAGCCAGGCGAAGGCGGCCTCGCCTTCGGGGCCCAGGCGCTTGCCGGCGGCCGCCAGGGACTCCCCGCTCGATGGAGGGTGCCCGGCCAGCGACATCTCGACCTTGTGCGGCGCCAAGTGCAGCATCATGGCGGTTTCCAGGGCGCCACCGTGGAGGCCGTGGCGCAGCTCCTGGGCAGGCAGCCAGTCGCTGGGCGGTGGTGCCAGCCGGGTATAGGTGGCCTTGACCACCAGCATGGCGTGGCGGCGACGCAGGGTCAGTGCAGCGAGATCCATCACTGCCTTGTTGCCGCCGTGGCTATTGAGCAGCAGCAGGCGGCGAATGCCGGCTCGGGCGATGCTGTCGCCGTAGGCTTCGAGGGTGGCGATGGCCAGCGGGGCGGGCAGGCTCAGGGTGCCGGGATAGCTGGCGTGTTCGTCGCTGGCGCCCACCGCGAGGGGTGGCAGGCAGAGGGTGCATACCTTCGCCTGGCGGCGCTGCAGGGCCTCCAGCGTTGCCTGCTGCAGGCCCAGAGCAATATCGAGATCGGTGGAGAGGGGCAGGTGGTGACCGTGCTGCTCGATGGCACCGAGGACCAGAATCGCTACCGGGTCCTCGCCGGCGAGGGCGCCGAGCCGGCAGTGGCTGAGGTCGGCCCAGTGGCAGAGGGTGGTCATGACATCTCTCCGAAGTCTCGGGTGGCCTTGGGCTGAAGGCGCGCATAGAGGTCGCCTGAGGCGAGACCGTCGGCACCGCCTGCCAGCCAGTCGTGAGCCTGGGCGGGGCTGCGCCACTCATCCCAGAGAAACTCGCGACGCTCGCCCTGAATGGCATTGAAGCGGTAATCACCCAGCGCTTCAAGGCGCGTGACGCAGGCCTGGGAGACGTCCAGCGCGCCGGCGACGAACTCCACCGATAGCGCCTCCACCGGCTTGCTAAGACCGCTCAGCACCTCGGCTTCGAAGCCCTCGACGTCGATCTTGATAAAGCGCGGCACGCCGAAACGCTGGATCAATACGTCCAGGGTAGTGACCCTCACGGTGATCCGACGCTCCCAGCGTACCTGTCGAAAGCCGGGGTTGTCGCGCCCGATGCGCTCCCGCCAGCGGCGCGCCAGGGTCGAGACGCTGGGGTTGGCGGCGCTGATGGCAATCTCGGCCTCGCACTCTTCGGGGCCTGCAGCCAGCGGCATCAGCACTAGCCCGCTGCGCTCGCCCATCAGTCGCACCAGCCAACGAAACAGCGCCGGTTGTGGTTCCAGTGCCACCACCTCGGCGCCCAGCGCCTGGAAGGCGGCGGTACGGTCGCCGAGGTGTGCGCCGATATCGAAGGCCAGATCACCGGGGGCCAGGAACTCTTCGTAGAGTCGCTGCAGGCCGCGCTGACGACCGGGGCGCCAATAGACGACCAGCGAGCGAGCGACGCCGAGCAGGGATTTGCCGCGCTCCTGCAGTGATGGCGGGGAGTCGTGAGTGTGCGGCATCAGTGCGGTTCCTTGAGGGGCGGACGCTGTCGTGCGGGTTGCCGGCGACGCCGGCTAAGGCTTTGAGCCGGCATGTCGCCCGGTTGTTCCGGCGGAGCAGTGGCCGCGCCGCTATCGGCCAGCATCGGCGTGGGGCGATGCAGCGCCTGGTCGAGGCGCGTCAGCACCGCGGCGGGAGATACCTCGCTGGGTACCGCCAGCAGTCCAAGCCTCGCCAGCCAGGCGCCAAGGCGACGGTTTCCCGACAGCCTCACCAGCAGCGGGGCGACGATCAGCCCCGCCCATACCGGCGTCAGCCACCAGAAGAAGGCCGGCGTGAACTGGTACATGGCCAGCGCCCAGCCGCCGCCGAGCAGGGTGGCCGCACGGCTGTGGGTAAACGCCTGGCGCCAGGGCACCGGGCGCCCCTCACGTAGCTGCGGATCCCAGCCGACGCTGCGGCCGAGCACAATGCCCAGCACGAAGACGCTGTGGTAGGCCATCATCAGCGGTGCGATCAGGATCGCGTGGAGCATTTCCAGCAGCGCGCTGATGCTCAATCGCCAGCGCCCGCCGAAGGCCGCAGGAGTCTGCCAGAGTGCCAGCAGCAGACCAAACAGCTTGGGCAGCAGCAGCATGGCGGCGGTCAGCGCCAGCAGCGGCATGACCATGGCGCTGGTATCCAGCGGCCAGTCGGGAAACAGCTGGTAGCTGTCGCCGAAGAAGCGCTCGCGGCTGAAGACGTCGAGCATGGCGGCGGCGCTGCTCAGCGCCAGCATCATCACCCATAGCAGCGAGGAGAGATAGGCCAGTGCCCCCATGGCGAAATGCAGGCGGCTGATGGGGTGCAGGCCTGCAGTCGCCAGCAGGCGCAGGTGCTGCAGGTTGCCCTGGGTCCAGCGGCGGTCGCGCTTGGCGTAGTCGAGCAGGTTGCCGGGCAGCTCCTCGAAGCTGTCGTTGAGGCGCACATCGAGCCTCACCCGCCAGCCGCCGCGCCGCAGCAGCGCCGCTTCGACGAAGTCGTGACTCATGATATCGCCGCCCAGCGGTGGGCGGCCTGGCAGCGTCGGCAGCCCGCAGTGAGCCATGAAGGCGCGGGTGCGCAGGATGGCGTTATGGCCCCAGTAGTTGGCGCAGTCGCCCTGCCAGAAGGCCTGGCCGGTGGCCAGCATGGGGCTGTAGAGGGCCGCGGCGAACTGCGTGAATCGCCCGAACAGGGTGGATTGCCGCACCGGGATCGGGACCGTCTGCAGCAGACCCAGGTCGGGCTCGCGCTGCATGGCGCCGATCATCGCGAGCAGGCTCTTGCCGCCCATCAGGCTATCCGCGTCGAGTACTATCAGGTAGTCGTAGCGGTGCCCCCAGCGGCGGCAGAACTCGGCCAGGTTACCGGCCTTGCGCGCGGTGTTGTCGGCGCGACGACGATAGTGCACCTCGAGCCGGCCGGCCAGGCGCTGACGTAGCGCCACCACATGGCGTCGCTCATCGCCGGCGATGGCGTCGTCACGAGTGTCGCTGAGGATGAAGGCTTCGATATGGTCGTCAAGAGCGTGATTGGCGCTGGCCAGCAGATCCTGACAGGTGGCTTCCAGGCCGGCCAGGGCGCGGGCCGGAGATTCGTTGTAGATCGGCATGACCAGCGCGGTGCGCGAGCTCAGCGGCGCGACGACCGGTGGCGTCTGGCGTGCCAGGCTCAACGGGTCGCGTCGGGTCAGGCTAAGCAAAAATCCGATGACAGCGGTCCAGAAGGCCAGGGCGATCCAACCGAAGGTGACGGTGAACAGCCCCAGCACCGCGACCTGCAGCATGCTCAATCCGCCGTCATGGAGGATACGGAACATGGTCGCTACGCCCAGCGCGGTGCTGCCCAGCACCACGCCAGCGAGGCCCAACCGGCGCAGCCACAACAGCGGCTGGCGGGGCGCGGGCTCAGCGTAGCTCATCGGGGTACCAGACATAGCTCCAGGTTTCGCTGATTCGCTGGCCGCGCAGGCTCAGATAGAGGCGCATGTCGGCGGCGCTGCGCCCTTCGGGCTGCACGCGGAAGCTGGCGCGCCAGGTATCGCCATCGGGGAGCTGCTGTACCTGCAGCTGGTGAATCTCGCCGTCGCTGGTGGTGAGCTCGGCGTCCACCGGCTGGCTGGCGTCGAGGCCGGCGAGTTCTCCGCCATGAAAATCGACCATGAACTGTCGGCGGCTGCGCGGTGGCGGGTTGCTCTGGCCGGGGATGGCGGCCCAGCCGGTGCGAGTGCGCACCACGCTGGCGACCTGCTGAGCCTCTGGCTGTGAGCCGAAGGTATGGGTGCGGTAGTGGAAACGCCGCGACTCGCCGGCATTGAGCGGCTCATCCGGTACCCAGTAGGCAACGATGTTGTCGTTGGTTTCGGTGTCGGTGGGGATCTCCACCAGCTCGACGCCGCCGCTGCCCCAGTCGCCGCCCAGCGCCTCGACCCACTGGCTGGGACGACGATCGTAGCGTGCTTCCATATCCAGGTAGGCATCGAAATTGCGCTCACGCTGGGCCAGACCAAAGCCGGAGAGCTCGCCGTCGAGCAGCCGTGAGAAGCGCAAGCGACGCGGATTGGTCAAGGGCCGCCAGATCCACTCGCCGGCGGTGGTGCGCATGGTGAGGCCTTCGGAGTCATGGACGCGTGGCCGAAAGTCATCGGCGGGGTAGGCGCTGGTATCGCCATGGGCAAACATGCTGGTCAACGGCGCCACGCCAAGCTTGTCAACGTCGCGGCGGGCGAACAGGCGGGCGTCGACCTCGACCTCCACATCGCGGCCGGGGCGGATATCGAAGCGGTAGGCGCCGGCCAGCGAAGGGCTGTCGAGCAGCGCCAGCACGCTCATCTCGTTGGCATCATCGTCTGGCTTGACCAGCCAGAACTCGCGAAAGGCGGGAAACTCCTCCCCCTGGGAGCCGCCGGTATCGATGGCCAGCCCGCGGGTGGAGAGGCCGTAGCCTTGGTCTCGGCCGACCAGGCGGAAGTAGCTGGCGCCGAGAAATACCAGGAATTCATCGTCGTAGTCGCCGCGGTTGAGCGGGTAGTGAAGCCGGAAGCCGGCATGGCCGGCGCCGTCGAGGTCGGCCTCGAGCAGGCGTTCGGCGTCGCCGTCGTAGGAGTAATAGTCGCTGGAGAACTCCAGGGGACGGACTTCACCATCTTCGATCAGATTGAGCGTTACCGGCGTCTCGAACAGAAAACCGCTGTGGAACAACTGCACCGAGAACAGACCAGCGTCGCGCCAGATCGCCCGATCACCGCGGAAACGGATCTGGCGGTAAGTGTCATAGTTCAGGTCGCGGAGCGCGGTGGGCAGCTCGCCGCGGCGACTGTCGTGGGGCTCTCCAGCCAGCGTTTCGGCGCGCTCGATCACCGCCTCGAAGTGCTCCTCGGTACTCTGGGCGGCGCTCACCAGCGGCAGCAGGAGTAACCAGCAGGCGCAGCCCAGAGCCACGGTGCGTCCCGTATTTGTCAGGGGAGTCAACGGCGTTTCCTCGCGAAGAGTGATAGTATAAAGCGAGACATAACTTGTACATATTTCAATTACAGTACATGTTTTGGCGGGTCGCCACCATTCAAAAGGATCTGTGCCCATGCGCTGGCTGATCAGCGGTTTGCTACTCAACATCCTAGTGCTGATTCCCCTGTGGTGGCGGTTTACCGAGATCACACCGCGACTGGTGGCCTGGGAGGCCTGGTGGCTGGCGGCGCTGTTCGCGTTGCTGCCGCTGGCCGCCTGGAGTCTCGCCCTGCGCTGGGTGGCGGTGCTGGTGGTACTGTTGGGCGTGCTGGCCGGGCTTGGCGAGGCCGCCGCCCAGATGGCGCTGGGGCGCTCGCTCAACGTCTACCTCGATCTGCCGCTGCTGCGCGCCATCTATCACCTGCTGCAGGGCAATCTCGGCGATCTCGCCGCCGTGGTGGCCATGATCTTGGGCGTGCTGCTGATCGTTGCGGTGGCCTGGGGGCTGCTGCGCATGTTGGCAGCCCTGCTGGCCCGGCCGCAGCGCGGCGTGGCGCGCGGCATCACGCTGGTGGCACTGGCGGTCACCACGCTGCTGGGCGCTCTGGAAATTGCCGGCACCCGGCTGGTATCCGCGGCGCGCACGCCGCTGGTGGACACCTGGCGCTACCAGGCCGAGCAGGTCGTGGTGACCCATCAGGCCCGTCAGGCCTTCAGTGAGCGCCTCGCCGAGTCGCCGAGTCCCGCGCGGCCGCTGCCGGGTCTGGAAGGGCGCGACGTGATCCTGGCCTTCGTCGAGTCCTACGGCGTTGCCGCCGTGGAGGATGATCGCTACTCCCATGTACTGCTGCCGACCCTGGCCGAGATGGAAGAGAGACTGGCCGCGGCCGGGCTGGACGTCGTGTCCGGTGTGCTCGATGCGCCGATTCGCGGCGGCCAGTCATGGCTGGCGCATGCCACGACGCTGAGCGGGCTGTGGATCGACAATCAACTGTGGTATCGGCTGTTGCTCGACAGCGATCAGGCCACCCTGATCGACGACTTTCGTGCTACCGGCCAGCGCACCCAGACGGTGATGCCGGCGATCACCATGCTGTGGCCGGAGGGTGAGGCCTACGGCTTCGACGACATCTATGCCGCCGCCGACATCGACTACGCCGGCCCGCCGCTGCACTGGGTGACCATGCCCGACCAGTTCGTGCTCGACTACTATCAGCGCCAGATTCGCGAGCCGCAGCAGACGCCACTGTTTACCCAGATCGCGCTGATCTCCAGCCATGCCCCCTGGACGCCGATTCTGCCGGTGCTCGAGGAGTGGGAGCTGATCGGTGACGGCAGCCTGTTCGCCCCCTGGGAGCACGCCGGTGACCCGCCCGAGGTGGTGTGGCAGGATATCGAACGTATCCGCGACCACTACGCCTGGTCGGTCGACTATTCGGTCAAGGCCACTGCGCGCTGGGCCGAGTGGGCGGTCGATGACAATACGTTGCTGATCATGCTCGGCGACCATCAGGCCGCACCGCTGATCACCGGTGAGGGCGCCAGCCTCGGCGTGCCGGTGCATATCATCAGCGGTGACCCAGCCCTGTTGGCGCCGTTTCTCGAGCGCGGCTTCGTGCCGGGTACCCAGCCGCCGCCGTCACAGGGCGCGGCGGGGATGGACCGCCTGCGCGGCTGGCTGCACGAGGATTTCGGCGAGCCGGGTGCCGAGTTCGAGCCGCTGGACGACGCTCAACGCCTGCCGGACGCTTCGCCATGAATGAGACATTGACGCCAGTAGTGCTCGCCGGCGGCAGCGGCAGCCGGCTGTGGCCGCTGTCGCGCCAGCACTACCCCAAGCAGTTCCTGGCCCTGGGCGGTCAGGGCGACGATGCCGTGCCGGCCAGCCTGCTGCAGCAGACCCTGAGACGCCTGCATGGCCTGCCTCTGGCACCACCGGTGGTAGTGGGCAGCGAGTCGCACCGCTTTCTGCTCGCCGAACAGCTGCGCGAGGCTGGGGTCGGGGATGCGACCCTGCTGCTCGAGCCGGAGGGGCGCAATACTGCGCCGGCGATCGCCTGTGCGGCCCTGCACGCCCGCCTAGGCGGCGGCGACCCGCTGCTGCTGGTGCTGCCCGCCGATCATCTGATAGAAAATGTATCGTCCTTTCAGGACAGCGTGGCGGCAGCCACGACGCTGGCGGCGGCTGGCGAGCTGGTGACCTTTGGCGTGGTACCCGAATACGCCGAAACCGGCTACGGCTATGTGCAGCGCGGCGAGGCGCTGGGGGCGGCGGGGTATCGGCTGATGCGCTTCGTCGAGAAGCCCGATCGGGCCACCGCCGAGGGTTACCTGGCCAGCGGCGACTACCTGTGGAACAGCGGCATGTTCATGTTTCGCGCCTCGCGCTACCTCGATGAGCTGGCCGCGCGTCATCCAGCAATGCTCGCCGCCTGCCGCGTCGCGGTGGAAGGGGCCCGCGAGGACCTCGATTTCCTGCGCCTCGATGCCGAGGCCTTTCGCCAGAGTCCTGCCGACTCCATCGACTACGCGGTGATGGAGCACGCCAGCCGCGCCGCCGTGGTCCCCCTGGACGCCGGCTGGTCCGATATCGGCGGATTCCAGGCGCTGTGGGAGGCGAGCCCCAAGGACGCCTGCGGCAATGCCGTGCGCGGCGATGTGCAGCTTCACGACTGCAGTGGGCTGCTGGTACACGCCGAGGAGCGTCTGGTCAGTGCGCTGGGGGTCGAGGATCTGGTGATCATCGAGACCCAGGACACGGTGTTGGTGGTGGATCGCCGACGCAGCCAGGAGGTCAAGACGCTGGTCGAGGGGCTGCTGGCGGCGGGGCGCGAGGAGCCCGTGCATCACCCGCGAGTGCACCGGCCCTGGGGAAGCTACCAGGCCATTGAGCGAGGGCAGCGCTATCAGGTCAAGCACATCACGGTGGCGCCCGGGGGGCGGCTATCGCGACAGCTGCACCACCACCGCGCCGAGCACTGGGTGGTGGTCAGCGGCACCGCCCGGGTCTCGCTGGGCGAGCGGGTCTTCATGCTCAGCGAGAATGAGTCGACCTATATCCCTATCGGCGAGCCCCACCGCCTGGAGAACCCCGGCAAGATCCCGCTGGAGCTGATCGAAGTGCAGTCGGGGAGCTACCTGGGCGAGGACGATATTGTGCGTTTTGAGGACAGTTACGGTCGCGACGGCAGCAACAGTTAATACTCAGTAAAGCCGGAATGAGGGGTGGTCGGGATGCCCCTCCTGCTCCTGAATCACCTTGCGGTAGCGCTTGTATTCCCACTGGTACTGGGCTGGTTCCAGGGCAATGGCGGCCTCTACGCAGGCGTTGACGCCGGCCGCCGAGGCGGTTTCGTCGGTCTCATAGACCCGCGCGTCGGCGGCCAGGAAGTGGATTACGAATCCCTTGCCCGGCACCCGCTGCGCCACGCCGGTGACAACCCGCGCCTGAGTGCGGGCGACCAGCTTGGGCAGCAGGGTGGCGGTGTAGGCCAAACGGCCGTAAAAGGGCGCGAAGACGCCGCTGCCCCAGTCTGGCTCCTGATCGGGCAGGATGCCTATCGCTTCGCTGCGCTTGAGCGCCTTGAGCAGCGCTGCCACGCCGCGGGGATTGGTCGGCACCAGGCTGGCGCCCATGCGCTCGCGTCCGTGGCGGATGATCGGGTCGAGGCGCTCGATCTTGGGCGGTTCGTACATGGCGGTGAAGGGGAAGTGGCTGGATAGCCAGAAATTGAGCACCTCCCAGTTGCCGAAGTGGGGCGCCAGCACGATCACCCCGCGACCCTCGGCGCGGGCTTCATCGAGCAGTTCGCGGCCGTGGACGTCAACGATCGAGCGCTCGACGCGGCCCGGTTCGGCCATCCACGCAAAGCCCAGCTCGAGCATGGTAGCGGTGGAGTGGGAGAGACTGTGGCGGGCCAGCTGGCGCCGCTCGGCATCGCTCTGCCCAGGGTAGACCTCGGCCAGGTTGATCTCGGTGACCTCTCGTTCGCGGCGACTGAAGCGGTGGACCAGGGGGCCGGAGATGCTTGCCAGCCGCCATAGCGTGCCCAGATGGCGGCCGGCCAGGCTGCGCCAGAGGCCGGCGATGAGAGTGGCTTGTAGCGACGAGGCGCTGGAGCGTGGCTTGCGGCTCATGATCTCAGAACAGCCAGGTGTCGACGTTATCCGGCGCGTGTTTGGCCTGTAGCGCCTTGATGCCCTTGACGCAGCGGATCACCAGCCACACCACCACCACCAGCCACAGCACGAAGCCGATTGCGATCAGCGTCAGGATGCCGGCCAGCAGGAAATAGACCAGCGAGATCCAGAAGGTGCGGATCTGAAAGCGGTAGTGCTCGTCGAGCCACTCCGGCCCCTTGCCACGGTAAACGTAGGCGATCACCACGCCGATCAGCGAGGTCAGGCCGCCGGTGGCGATCCCCGCCAGGAGCAGCACATAGACCACGATAGGGATGGTGGTGTCCGGCCCGTTGGGCGGCTCGACCGGATTGGGCTCGGGGGTGACGGTGTCATTCATCGGTTCATCCTTGAGGAGTTACCATATGGCCCTTCATGATACCTGCCACAACCGCCGATGACAGCACCGAGCCGCCGCCATGACCGATAGTCCGACCTGCCCGCTGTGTGCTGGTGCAGACTGCACGCACTACCACCGCGACGCGCGGCGCGTCTATCTGCAGTGCCCGCGCTGTGCGCTGATCTTCGTGCCGTCTGCCTTTCATCTGGGGCCGGCGGAGGAGCGCGCGGTCTACGACCAGCACCAGAATTCCCCCCAGGATGCCGGCTACCGGCGTTTTCTATCGCGACTTTTCACACCGCTGTCTGCCAAGCTATCGCCCGGGGCCTGCGGTCTCGACTTCGGCAGCGGCCCGGGGCCGACGCTGTCGGTGATGTTCGAGGAGGCCGGCCATTCGATGGCGATCTACGATCCCTATTACGCGCCGGATACCGCGGTGCTCGCCGACGCGTACGACTTTATTACCGCCACGGAGGTGGTCGAGCATCTATCGGCCCCGGGGCATGAGCTGGCGCGGCTGGTGGGGCTGCTGCGTCCGGGCGGTTGGTTGGGACTGATGACCAAACGCCCGACCAGCCACGCGACCTTCGTCCACTGGCACTATATCCTCGATCCCACCCATGTGAGCTTCTACAGTGACGCAACGTTCACATGGTTGGCCGAGCATCTGGGGATGCAGGTGGAATTTCCGGCAGACGATGTCGTGCTGCTGCACAAGAGTGCGCAGGGGAATAAGCCGGTGCGCTGGGCCGGCATGGTAGAGTGGAAGTAGCTAACGCCTAAAGGAATAGCGATGCAATCGGAAGGCAGTCCAGGGGCACTGCAAGGGGGGGAGAGTGAGGATTCCAAGTCCCTGGTAGCGACCGGCGACTGGACACTGGCCCACTACGCTACGCTGTGTGGAGAAGTCGAGCGCTGGCGAGGCGCCGAGGCCCTTGAGCTCGACCAGGTACTGCGGCTCGACACCGCAGGAGTGGTGCTGTTTGCTCGCCTGCTCGGCGTAGAGCGGTTGAGCGTAGTGGCCGATAGCGATACCTCGCTCAGCGCCGAGCGGCGCGCGCTGCTACGCACGGTGTGCGATGCGCTGGCCAAGGTCGCGCAGCAGCCCGTGGCGCGAGAAACCTCGGCGCTCGCCGACTGTCTGGCGCGTATCGGCCAGGGGGTGCAGCAGCACCTGCAGAACCTCGTCGGCCTGCTCGGCTTTATCGGCCTGACATTGGCCATCGGCGCCCAAGTGGTATGGCGTCCCCGCCGCTGGCGGATCAACGCCCTGATGAGCCAGATTCAGAACACCGGCTTGAATGCGTTGCCGATAGTCGCCCTGCTGACCTTCATGATCGGCGCCGTGGTGGCCTTTCTCGGCGCCACGGTGCTCGAGGCCTTTGGTGCCAGCGTCTACACCGTGGATCTGGTGGCCTACTCCTTTATGCGTGAGTTCGGCGTGCTGCTGGCGGCGATTCTGGTGGCCGGCAGGACCGCCAGCGCCTTTACTGCCCAGATCGGCTCGATGAAGGTCAACGAGGAGATCGATGCGCTGCGCGTCCAGGGCTTCGACCCGGCGGAGTGGCTGATACTGCCGCGGGTGCTTGCGCTGCTGATCACGCTGCCGCTGCTCGCCTTTGTCGGCCTGCTCTCGGGCCTGCTGGGCGGCGGCCTGGTGGCGCTGCTGGCCCTCGAGGTCCCGC
Organism: Halomonas sp. ML-15; assembly: GCF_014779595.1. GTDB lineage: Bacteria > Pseudomonadota > Gammaproteobacteria > Pseudomonadales > Halomonadaceae > Franzmannia. Next base: position 1,924,240 of record NZ_JACXZT010000019.1, on the reverse strand, counting down.
TGGGGCGGATCATCGCCATCTATCGCGACGTGCCGCTGCAGCACTTCCTGGTGGGCATGGGCAAGGCGCCGGTGTTTGCGTTTCTGATCGCCGTGATCGGCTGCCGGGAGGGCTTTCGGGTCGGCGGTAGCGCCGAGTCGGTGGGCCAGCACACCACCTCGAGTGTGGTGCAGAGTATCTTCGTGGTGATTCTGGTCGATGCGCTGGCGGCCCTGTTCTTCATGGAGATGGGCTGGTGATGAGCGAACCAAGCGAACGGCCGGCTACGCTGGAGGAAGCGATCATCCAGGTACGGGGGTTGCAGAATCGCTTCGGCGACCACGTGGTGCACGACCAGCTCGACCTGGATGTCATGCGCGGCGAGATCCTGGGCGTGGTAGGCGGCTCCGGCAGCGGCAAGTCGGTACTGCTGAGAAGCATCGTCGGCCTGCTCAAACCCAGCGGTGGCGAGGTGAGGATGCTGGGCGAGCGTCTCGACCAGCTCTCGGAGCGCCAGCGAGTGCTGCTGGAGACCCGCTGTGGCGTGCTCTTCCAGCAAGGCGCGCTGTTCTCGTCGCTGACCGTCACCCAGAACGTGGCGCTGCCGCTGAGCGAGCACCTGAAGCTGCCGCGGGCAGATGCCGAGCACCTGGCTGAGGTCAAGCTGGCGCTGGTCGGGCTGCCACCCCATGCCGGCAAGCTATCGCCATCGGAGCTCTCCGGGGGCATGATCAAGCGCGCCGCCCTGGCCAGGGCGCTGGCCCTGGACCCCGATATCCTGTTTCTCGATGAGCCCACTGCCGGGCTCGACCCGATCGGCGCCGCCGCCTTCGATCAGCTGCTGCTGACGCTGAGAAATGCTTTCGGATTGACGGTCTTCCTGGTGACCCACGACCTGGATACCCTCTACACCGCCTGCGACAGGATCGCCGTCCTCTCCGACAAGAGGGTGCTGGTCGCCGACACTCTGAGCGTCGTCGAACAGACCGATGACGAGTGGATTCGTGACTATTTCCATGGTCCGCGTGGGCGCAGTGCCCAGTCGGCCGCACACTCAGCGAGGGAGGCTTGAGCGATGGAGCCACGTGCCAATCACATCATGATCGGTGGCATTACGCTGCTGCTGATCGCCGCCATCGCCCTGTTTGGCCTATGGCTGGCGAGGTTTGGCGATGAGCGCGAGACGCTGATGATCGATGTGGTCTTCCAGGAGGCGGTGAGCGGCCTCTCCGACGGCAGCCGCGTCGAATATAACGGCCTGCGCGTCGGCTCGGTGAGCCGCCTGCGCCTCGATCCCAGTGACCCGACCCAGGTCATCGCACGCATCACGGTGGCCGCCGATACCCCGGTGACGACCGATACTCAGGCGCGCATCGCCATGACCAATATTACCGGCTCGTCGCATATCCAGTTGAGTACCGACTCCCTGAGTGGGCCGCCGCTAGTGGCCAGAAGGGAAGGTGGGGTGCCGGTAATCATTGCCGAACCGTCGCCGTTTTCACGCCTGCGCACCAACTGGGAAGAGTCCATGGGGGGCGTCAATTCTCTGGTCGACAATATCAATCAGATGTTCTCCGAGGAGAACGTCGGAAGCATTACCTCGATTCTGCACAATGTCGAAGAGGTCAGCCGTTTCGCTGTCGAGCACCAGGAGCAGGCGGGAGTGGCGATGGACAACCTGGCCCAGACCACTGCGTCCGCCAACCGGGCGTTCGAGAGTCTCGACGGCTTGATAGTGGATGCCAACCGGATGTTGGACGTGCATGGCGAAGAAGCGATGCGCAGCGTGTCGGATGCCATGCGGCGGCTCGACGCCGTGATGGCCTCGGTGGATGAAATCATCAATGACAATCGTGGCTCCCTCGAGCAGGGCTTGCAGGGCGTGCATGCCCTGGAACCGGCGATTCGCGATTTTCGCAATGCGGTCAATACGATCGAACGCACCACCCGTCAATTCGATGGCGACCCGGCCGGCTATATGCTGGGACGCGAGCGCTTACCGGAGTTCAATCCATGAGGGCTGTCACCGCTACACTCTGCGTCCTGGCGACGCTGCTGCTCGTCGGCTGTACCGTGTTTCCCGAGCGCGAGCCACGCCAGGTCTATCAGCTGCCCGGCTCGCAGCTCCCGGCAAGCCAGGCGCCTGTCAGCGAGAGGGTGCTGAGGGTAGCCAGGCCCGCCGTGGATGAGGTGCAGGGCGGCACGGACATCGTGGTGGCGCCGGATGCGATCACGCTGCAGAGCTATGGCCAGGCACGCTGGAGTGCCCCGGTGCCGGTGCTGCTGCGCGACCACCTGATGGAGGCCTTCCTGCGTGACGGACGCCTGGCCCGGGTGGTCTCTGACCAGGAGGGCATCTCGGCGGATCTGCAGTTGGGAGGCCAGCTGCGTACCTACCGGATCCAGTATGAGCAGGGCGAACCCTTCGCCATGATCGTGTTCGACGCCCATCTGATCGATCTCTCAGCTAACCGGCTGGTGGGCAGTCAACGCTTCGAGGTGCGCGAGGCGCTCGTGGGGACCTCCGTCGAGCAGGCCGTGATGGCGCTGTGGCGTGCTACCGAGCGGCTCTCCAGCGAGCTGGTCGAGTGGGCTGTCGACTGATAATCAAGGAGCTGTGATGTATCGCCAAGCCACGTCAGGGCTGTTCAAGGGGATGAATGCTCGCGTCACGCTGATCGCCATCATCATGGTAGGGGCCGCCTTGGTGTATGGGGCCTTTTTTACCGAACACCTCTCCGACGTTCTTGACCGTGTGCGCGGCGTAGTGAATCCCTTTCTGGAGTGGTACTACGTCCTGCTCGTCGCATTTCTACTGTTTTTCATGATCTGGCTGGGGGTAGGGCGCTTCAAGAATGTGCGCTTGGGTGGTGATAACGAACAGCCGGAGTTCACCTTTTTTTCGTGGATCTCGATGCTGTTTGCCGCCGGTACCGGCGTGGGCATTCTGTTCTGGGCGGTGGCCCAGCCGATCCTGCAGTTTCAGGAGAACCCCTTTGTCGCCGATGGCATGAGTCCCGAAGCGGCACGGGTAGCGATGCGCCTGACCTACTTCCATTGGGGGCTGAATGGCTGGGCGATCTTCTCGTTCGTGGCGCTGGTACTGGCCTACTTCGCCTATCGCCGCAACCTGCCGCTGACGGTGCGCTCCGGGCTGGAGCCGATTCTGGGTGAGCGCACCCATGGCATATTGGGTGATCTGGTCGACCTGCTGGCGGTGTTCGGTACGGTGTTTGGTATAGCGACCACCCTGGGGCTCGGTGTACAGCAGATGAATGCCGGTCTGGATGCGGTATTCGGGTTGTCGTCGTCGATCACGCTGCAACTGGTGATCACTGCCGTGATCATGAGCGTGGCAACCCTGTCGGTGGTCTCCGGCGTCAAGCGCGGCGTGCGCCTGCTCTCGGAGGCTAACTTCTGGCTGAGTATTGCGGTGGTGATCTTCATGCTGCTGTTCGGCCCGACCCAGTATCTGATTGCCCTTACCATCGAATCCGCCGGCGACTATTTGCAGCACCTGCTGGGCATGACCTTTCACACCAATGCCACCATTGCCGATGGCTGGCAGTCAGAATGGACGGTCTTCTTCTGGGGCTGGTGGCTGGCCTGGTCGCCCTTCGTCGGGATGTTTATCGCCCGCGTCTCCCGGGGGCGTACCTTCCGCGAATTCGTGATGGGCGTACTGCTGGTGCCCACGGTGATTACCATTATCTGGATCGGCCTGTTTGGCGGCACCGCGCTCTATCACGAACTCTTTGGCGCCGGGGGGATCATCCAGGCCGTGGACAATGATGTGGCCACGGCGCTGTTTGCCACGGTGGCGGCCATGGATCTGGGCATGCTGGGCGTTGGCGTCTCGGCAGTGCTGGTGGTGCTGATCGCGACCTACCTGATTACCTCCGCCAATGCCGGAACGCTGGTGATCAATACCATTCTTGCCGGCGGTGATCCCGAGCCGCCCACCGGGCATCGCATCCTTTGGGGCGCTGTACTGGGGGTGCTGACAGCGGTGCTGCTGCTGGCCGGCGGGTTGGAGACCCTGCAGTCCGCGGTGATCATGGCGGCCTTGCCGTTCTCGGTGGTGATAATACTCATGGTGGTAGGGCTGCTCAAGGCGCTGCACGGTGAGCGTTTCGCCGCGCGTACCGGGTCACGTACCGAAGCGCCGCGTGAGCCCTGGGTGGATCTGGATGATGCCGGGATCCAGGCAACGCCGGTGTCGCCGGATGAACGTCACCTGCGCCACTGAGGCGGTCAGATTGGCGCTGGGCCACGCCGATAGAGTGCCACGATGGGCGCCTGCCCAATAGTAGATTGACTTCTCTATCGCCGGGTGTATATTGCCCCGCGTCTCCCTGCGTGCGGATAGCATGGCAGGCGCTCTTCGGCAGGTCCTGCCATTCACTTTTCCCCTGTCGATTCACAAGCCTGTGAGGCTGATTTCATGTCGCGGCAACTGCTCTCCATGGCGCTAGCGCCGCTGCTGGGGTTGTTTATCCTCGGCATCGGCAACGGCTTCCTTGCCACCCTGATTACCCTGCGTCTGGACGATGCCGGCTACTCACCGGTAGTCATCGGCTGGGTCTCCTCGGCCTACTTCATCGGCCTGGCGCTGGGCGCGGTGTTCAACGACCGGCTGTTGCTGCGCATCGGGCATATCCGCGCCTACGGCTGCTTCGCCTCTATCGTCGCGGTTACGGTGCTGCTGCAGGGCCTGTGGCTGGATGCCTACGCCTGGTTCGTGCTGCGTCTGATCGGCGGCTGGGCCACGGTGGGGGTCTATCTGGTCATCGAGAGCTGGCTGCTGACCTCCGGCGAGCAGAAGGTGCGCGGCCGGCTGCTGGCGATGTACATGATCGCGCTCTACGCCGCCGGCGCCATTGGCCAGCTGCTGCTGGGTGTTACCGATGCTGCGGGGGTTACCCAGCCGTTCATGGTAGTGGGCATGCTGGCGGCACTCTCGGTGCTGCCGATGGCGATGATTCCGCGGGTCTCGCCGCTGATCGAGCACGCCGAGCCGCTCTCGCCGTGGCGCCTGATGATCGTCACACCAACCGGGGTGGTGGGCAGCTTCGGCTCGGGCCTGCTGGTGGCGGCGATCTACAGCCTGCTGCCGCTCTATCTGCAGCGGGTGGGCCTGTCGGTCAACCAGATCGGTCAGATGATGGCGGTGGTGATACTGGGGGCCATGCTGCTGCAGTACCCCATCGGCCGCTGGTCGGATCGCCACGACCGCCAGCAGGTACTGATCCTGATCGGCGTGTTCTGCGTGGTGATCTCGGCCGGCATGCTGTGGCTGCCGTTGAATACCTGGCTGCTGGCCGGACTGCTGTTCCTGCTCGGTGGCGGTGTCTTCGCACTCTACCCGGTGGCGGTGAGCCATGCTGCCGACCGCGCGCCGGCCGGCGCCCTGGTGCGTATGAGCCAGGGCCTGCTGCTGATCAACGCACTCGGCTCTACGCTTAGCCCGCCGCTGATCACGCCGGTGATGAGCGCGGTGGGCGACAGCGGCCTGTTCTGGTCGCTGGGCGGGCTGGGGCTGATACTGGTGGCGTTCTTCTGCTGGCGGCGCAGCGTGCGTCCGGCGCCGCTGCCGGTGGCGCCGTTCGCCCCCAGCACGCCGATGACCTCGGTGGGGGCCGAGCTTGGGGTCACCGAAGAGCAAGTGCAGGGGGCCACCGAGCACGAGCATGTCGAGGACCTCTCAGACTGGGTACCTGATATTGACGTGGCCGAGCCGCTGGTGGGCCCGCCCCGTGAGGACGCGGCGCATATCGAGTACTTCGACGTCGATGCCGAAGCCGGCCCTCACGGCGACGACGCCCAAGGGAAATCAGACACGCGGAGCTGAGTGCGTTAGTCGCTCTTTCGTTGCCTCGAAGCGAAGAACGCCGGGGACAGGCCGAAGAGGAGGTTCTACGCCAGGGGTGAGGAGGATTCCTCCGAACGGGCTGGCCATGGATGGCCAGCACCGGTCCTGCAAGCGGAGCAGGATGCGAGAGCGCAGCAGGGCGTAGGTAGCGCCCAGGGAAGGGTTTACAGCGCCTCCTCGTAGGCCTGTCGACGGAGCAGTTCTGAGCGGTGCTGTCTATCTGCGATAGCGCTAATTGGTCGCTGCCTGGGCAAGGCGTTGCAAAGGGCTTATGTTAGGGCCTTATGTGCAGCGCAACAGGAGCGAGTGATGAGCGATATGACGATCGGCGTAGTCGGCGCCGGTACCATGGGCCAGGGGATTGCCCAGGTGGCCATTACCAGCGGTTTCGAGGTCGTGATGTGCGACGTCGCCGAGGCGTCCCTCGAGCGCGGCCAGGCGGCCATCGACAAGCGCCTGGCCAAGCTGGTCGACAAGGAGAAGCTCGATGACGCCGACCGCCAGGCGGCCCTGGCGCGCCTGACGACCACCACGCAGTTGGATGCCCTGGCCGGCTGCCAGGTGATCATCGAGGCGGCCCCGGAGAACCCCGAGCTCAAGGAGCGCCTGTTCCGTGACCTCGACGCCCTGGCGCCAGACGCCATTCTCGCCTCCAACACCTCGTCGCTGTCGCTGACCCGCCTGGCTGCAGTGTGCGAGCGCCCCGAGCGGGTGGTCGGCATGCACTTCTTCAATCCGGTGCCGGTGCTCAAGCTGGTCGAGGTGATCCGCGCCGAACAGACCTCGGATGCCACCGTCGAGGCGGTAGAGGCGCTCGCCGAGCGCCTCGGCAAGACCGCGGTGCTGATCGCCGATGCCCCCGGCTTCGCCGTCAACCGCCTGCTGGTGCCGATGATCAACGAGGCGGCCTTCCTGCTCCAGGATGGCGTGGCCAGCGCCGACGATATCGACGCCAGCATGAAGCTCGGCGCCGCCCACCCGATGGGGCCACTGGCCCTCGCCGACCTGATCGGCCTCGACGTCTGCCTGGCGATCATGGAGGTGCTGCAGCAGGGCTTCGGCGATCCCAAGTACCGCCCCTGCCCGCTGCTGCGGCGGATGGTGGCCGCCGGCTATCTGGGCCGCAAGAGCGGCCGCGGTTTCCATGTCTACCAATAAGCGGAGTGCTCCATGAGTGATGCCCTGATCCAACGCAGCGAGCGCCACGGCCTCGCCTGCCTGACCATCAATCGTCCCAAGGCGCTCAACGCCCTTAACAGCGCGCTGCTCGACGCTCTGGCCGCCGAGCTCGACGCCCTCGAGGCCGAGCCCGACCTGCGCGGGGTGCTGATCACCGGCGCCGGCGACAAGGCCTTCGTGGCGGGAGCCGATATTACCGAGATGCGCGAGCTGAGCGCCGCCCAGGCGCGGGATTTCGCCCAGCGTGGCCTGGCCACCCTGAAGCGCCTCGAGCGGCTACCGGTGCCGGTGGTGGCACTGGTCAACGGCTTCTGCCTGGGCGGCGGCTGCGAACTGGCGCTGGCCTGCGACTGGGCGGTGGCCAGCGACAACGCCATCTTGGGCCAGCCTGAAGTGGCGCTGGGGGTGATCCCCGGCTTCGGCGGTACCCAGCGCCTGCCGCGCCGGGTCGGCCCGGCCATGGCGCTGGATCTGGTTACCACCGGGCGCAAGATCGATGCCCAGGAGGCGCTGCGTATCGGCCTGGTCAACCAGGTGATGCCCCAGGCCGACCTCGACGCCTACGTCGAGCGGCTCGCCAAGCAGCTCAACGGCAACGGCCCCCAGGCGGTGCGCGGCGCCAAGCAGGCGGTCCACGACGGCCACGACCAGGACCTGGATAGCGCCCTGGCGCTGGAGACCGGGCTGTTCGCCCTGGCGTTCGCCGGCGACGAGCAGCGCGAAGGCATGAGCGCCTTCGTCGATAAGCGCAAACCGGACTTCTGATCAGCCGCGAGCCGCCTACCGGCGATCTTGCGGCATAACGCCTTGCAGCTCGGCGGGGGTGTCGATATCGCAGTGAATGCCGCCATCGGCGACGGCGATCTCGCGGTAGCGCGCGGGGTGCTGGCGGATGATCTCGCGGGCGCCCTGGTCGCCGTCCAGCAACGCCAATTCGCGCCACAGCTCCCGCCCGAACAGCACCGGATGACCGGGCCGGCCGGCATGGCGGGGGCGCAGGATGGTCGAGGCGTCGGCCAGGCCCTGTAGTCGCCTCAGTGTGGCGAGCGAGATCGCCGGCATATCGCCAAGCAGCACGGCAGCGGCGGCCACTTCGGCCAGGTCGGGATCGCGGCTCACCGTTGCGATGGCATCGCCGATGCTAGCGCCAAGACCGCGTGCGGCGCGGGGGGCGCGGATGATCGGCGTGGTCATGGCTAGCCCCAGGGCCTGCGGGTCGTCGTCTTCGCGAAGTACCACCCGCATCAGAGGAAAGGCCTGCTGAGCGCGCGCCAGGGTCGCGGCGAGCAGGGTCTGCTCGTCGGTCAGCTGCGCGCGGCGCTTGTCCTGGGCGCCGAAACGCCGCGAATAACCTGCGGCCATAAGGATGGCCACGCATTGTCTGTGGGGAGTCTGCTCAGAGTTCATCGCGCGCCTTGCCGCGCTGCACGCGGAGGATATCGGCCATCACTGCGAGGGCGATCTCCGCGGGGGCCTTGCTGCCCAGGTCGAGTCCGATGGGCATATGCAGGCGGGCGATATCGGCGTCACTCAGGCCGCCGGAGCGGCGCAGGCGCTCGGCGCGCGCCTGGGAGGTGCGCTGCGAGCCCATTACGCCGATATAGAACGCCGGGGTGCGGACTGCCTCGATCAGCGCCAGGTCGTCGATGCGCGGATCATGGGTCAGGGCGACGACGGCAGTGGCGGCGTGGCAGGCGCCGGAGGCGATAAACTGCGACGGCAGTACTCGCTGCCGCTCGATGCCGTCGAGCGCGGTATCGCGATGTGGCTCGTCTCGGGGATCACACACTATCACCTCGAAGCCGAGACTCTGGGCGAAGCGCGCGCAGGCCTCCGAGACCGGCGACAGGCCGGCAATGATCAGGCGTGCCGCGGGGCCGATGCGCAGCTGAACGGTGCGCCGCTGCAGATCGCGCACCACCCGCGGCCCGGTGCCGTCATCGCTCAGGAAGTGGCGGCGTCCATCGTCGAGATCGACGCAGCGCAGCAGCGGGCGCTGCCCCAGCAGGGTGGCGTGGAACACCTCCAGATGGACCAGGGTCTCGGGAGTGGCGGGTAGACGCTCGACCAGCACGTCGAGGATGCCGCCACACGGCAGGACGACATGGGGGGCATGAACGCCGCCGTCCTCGCTGCCGCCGCCGTAGCGCAGGGCGGTCACCGGGGCGTCGAACTCGCCGCGCTGGAGGCGCTCGAGGAAGTCCTCCTCGACGCAGCCGCCGGACAGCGAGCCGACGTGGCGACCGTCGCCGCACACCGCCAGCAGTGCCCCCGGGGCACGCGGCGCAGAGCCGTAGGTGGCGAGCACCGTGCACAGCCATATGCTCTCGCCGTCGCGGGCCCAACTCAGGGCTCGCTCGATCACCTGCAGGTCGAGGTGCTGCATGCTCACCCCGCTAGCTGGTCGCCTACCGGCAGGCGCCGGATGCGCTTGCCGGTAGCGGCGTAGATCGCATTGCACAGCGCCGGTGCTATTGGCGGCAGCCCCGGCTCGCCCACGCCACCCAGCGGCACCTCGGGGTCGTCGTTGATCAGATGCACGCGTATCTCGTGTGGGGTGTGGGAGAGGCGCGGAATCCGGAACTGATGGAAGTTGTCCTGTTCGATGCGCCCCTCGCGGGCGGTGATCTCGCTATGTAGGGCGATGCCGATGCCCATCAGGCAGGAGCCCTCCATCTGTGCGCGAATGCGGTCCGGGTTGATCTGCGGGCCGCAGTCGAAGGCAATATCGGCGCTGTGAATCGTCACCTCGCCGTCATCGTTGACCTCCACGTCGAACACCACGGCGGCATAGGAGGCGAAGCTGTGGTGAACGGCCAGCCCCAGGCCGCGACCCGCAGGGCGTTCACGCTGCCACTCGGCCGCTTCGGTGGCGCTCTCGATCACGCCGCACAGGCGGCCGATATCGATGGGGTAGCGCTCCGGGTCTTCGCCGTAGTTCCAGCTGTCGTTGACGTCGCGGGGATTGATCTGGCGCGCTGGTCCCAGCAGCTCGAGCAGGTAGTCGCGATGATCGCGGTCGGCGGCGGCGGCCATCTCGGCGGTGAAGCTCTGGATGGCGAAGGCGTGGGGCAGGTTGTAGACGGCGCGGAACCAGCCGATGCGCACATGTGCCGAGGCGTCGGGATTCTCCAGGCGCATGGCGGGAATATCGAAGGGCACGGTAGTAAACCCCATGCCGAGTTCGAAGTCCTGCTTGTGCTCCGGATCCGGGGCGAACAGCGAGGCGATGCTCGGCGAGAGGGTGCGGTGACGCCAGCCAATCGCCTTGCCCTCGGCGTCGAGGCCGGCCTCCAGGCGGTCCACCGAGACGGCGTGGAAGTAGGCGTGGTGCAGGTCGTCTTCGCGGGTCCACTGCACGCGCACCGGCTGGCCATCCAACGCCTGGCTCAGGTAGCTCGCCTCGAGCATGAAGTCGGGCTTGGACTTGCGCCCGAAACCGCCCCCCAGCAGGGTGGCATGGACGGTCACGTCCTCGAGGGCGATGCCGAGCTGCTCGGCAATGCCCTCGCGGGCGGCCTGGGGGTGCTGAACCGGGGCCCAGACTTCCGCCTTGCCGTCGACTATCCGGGCCAGCGCCACCGGCGGTTCGATGGGTGCCTGGGCCATATGCGGCATATAGTAGGTCGCCTCCAGGCGCTGCTCGGCCTGGTCCAGGGCGGCGTCGATATCGCCGCGTTCGCGGACCACCCTTCCGGCTGCCGAGGCGGCCTGCTCCAGCGCCTCACGGTAGGCGTCGCTGTCGTAGCTGGCGTTGTCTCCGGCGGCGTCCAGATCCCACTCGATCTCCAGCGCATCGCGCCCCTGAATCGCCGCCCAGGTGTTCTCGGCGATCACTGCCACGCCGCCTAGCGGGGCGAAGCCGGCCGGCTGTCCCACGCCCGGTACCTCGACGACTCGCACCACGCCGGGTATTTCCAGCGCGGCGGTGTCATCGACGCTGGCGAGCTGCGCGCCGTAGACCGGCGGCCGGGCGATCACCGCATAGCGCATGTCGTCGAGATGAACATCGGCGCCGTATAGAGCGCGGCCGGTGACGATATCCTCGCCGTCGATCGCCAGCGGCGCGTCGTCGGTGACGTTTTCCCGGCCGATATAGCGCCACTCGTCCCGTGGCTTGAGAGTCAGGGTGTCACGCTCGGGCACCGGCAGCTGGCTGGCCGCGGCGGCCAGTTCGCCGAAGCCGAGCTCGCGCCCGCTGGGGTCGTGACGGACCACATGCACGCCGGCCTGGCACTCCTCGGCCGGCACCTGCCACTGCTCGGCGGCGGCCTGTTCGAGCATGGTGCGGGCTGCGGCGGCAGCGCGGCGCATCGGGTCGAAGGAGTGGCGCATGCTGCGCGAGCCGTCGGTGTTCTGGTTGCCGTAGGTTTCTTCATCGCCGGGGGCCTGCTCGACGCGGACGCGCGGCCAATCGGCGCCGAGCTCATCGGCGGCGACCATCACCAGGCTGGTGCGGATGCCCTGACCCATCTCGGCACGGTGGTTGACCACGGTGACGGTGCCATCCTCGTCGATACGAATAAAGACGTTGGGGTCGTCGACCCAGCCGTGGGGCATGGCCTCGGCGCCATAGCGCTCCGCTTCGTCGGCGAGCAGCGGCGACCAGCGGGCGGCGATGACCAGAGCGCTGGAGGCGGCCAGCCCCTTGAGCACATGGCGGCGACTGACGTTGGCCAGCAGTAGGGGGTTGCGATGAGTGGTCATGCCTGCTCCTCCCCACGCTCGGCGGCGCGATGGATGGCCTGGCGGATACGCGAGTAGGTCCCGCAGCGGCACAGGTTCCCGTCCATGGCCTCGACGATCTGCTCGTCGCTGGGCGTGGCGGTCTGCTTGAGCAGCGCCGAGGCGCCCATGATCTGGCCGCTCTGGCAGTAGCCGCACTGAGCCACGCCGAGCTCCAGCCAGGCGCGCTGCACGCGGCTGCCGACGGCGTCATCGGCGATCCCTTCGATGGTGGTGATCTCGCGGTTCTGGGCCTGGGAAACCGGGGTGACGCAGGAGCGTACCGCCTCGCCATCAAGATGCACGGTGCAGGCGCCGCACTGGGCGATACCGCAGCCGAACTTGGTGCCGGTCAGTCGCACCACATCGCGCAGCGCCCACAGCAGGGGCATCTGGTCGGGCACGTCGAGCTCGTGCTGCTGACCGTTGATCGTCAGGGTGACCATGGGGCTATCTCCTCACAGCGTCGTTATTATATGGGTCATGGCGGAGTACTTTGCTCCTGCGCATGGGGGTAAGCCAGTCCTGGCAAGGGTAGCCGATGCCCGGCACTACGCCTATTGCCGGGCATCGCTCGGCCCTTTCAGGCAGTCTGGTCAGCCTTCAGGGTGGCCATGTCGATCACGAAGCGGTAGCGCACGTCGCCCTTCTCCATGCGCTCGTATGCCTGGTTGATGTTGTGGATATCGAGCATCTCGATGTCGCAGGTGATGTCGTGCTCGGCGCAGAAGTCGAGCAGTTCCTGGGTCTCGGGGATACCGCCGATCAGCGAGCCGGCCAGCACGCGGCGCTTGAACACCAGGTTGAAGGCTTCAACGGCGGGCTCGATGGGATCGAGCAGCCCCACCAGGATATGGGTGCCGTCGTACTTCAGCGCCGCCAGGTAGGGGTTGAGGTCGTGTTGCACCGGCACGGTGTCGAGCATGAAGTCGTAGGTCTCGGCGACCGCCTCCATCTGTGCCGGGTCGCCGGAGACGACTACATGGTCGGCGCCGTTGCGCTTGGCCTCCTCGACCTTGGCCTCCGAGCGGGTGAAGACCGTGACCTCGGCACCCAGCGCCTTGGCCAGCTTGACGCCCATATGGCCGAGGCCGCCCATGCCGATGACGCCGACCTTGTGGCCGGCCCGCACGCCGTGGTGCCTGAGCGGCGAATAGGTGGTGATACCGGCGCACAGAATCGGTGCCGCGGCCGCCGGGTCGAGGCCCTCGGGCAGTCGCAGCACGAAGTGCTCGCTGACCACGATGCTGTCGGAGTAGCCGCCCTGGGTGAGGGTGCCGTCCTGGCGGTCTTCGCTGCCGTAGGTCATGGTAAAACCGTTGAGGCAGAACTGCTCGACGCCGTCGTGGCAGGCCTGGCAGTCACGGCAAGAGTCGACCATGCAGCCGACACCGACCATGTCGCCGGCCTTGAAGCGCGTCACCTGGTCCCCCACCGCGGTCACGCGACCGACGATCTCGTGGCCGGGCACAATGGGAAAGGTGGTCATGCCCCAGTCGTTGCGGGCGAAGTGCAGGTCGCTGTGGCAGACGCCACAGTAGAGAATCTCGATGGCCACATCGTCGGGACGCGGGGCGCGGCGCTCAAAGCTGAAGGGGGCCAGCGGCTGGTCGTCGGCATAGGCCGCATAGGCGCGGGTCTGGCTCATGTGCATCTCCTCTCGATCGGTCATGCCTCGTGGCGAGGCCATGGCGCCATTATTGGCCCAGGAGGGGTAGGGTACGACCGCCGTTTCTCCGGGGTTTTTGCCTATTTCTCCAGAAAGCCGGTTTTGCATGGCGTAATGCTGCGGAAAATCGGCATAATTTCGTGGTTTCCGACACCGAGAGGAAGGGCTCATGGCGCACCCACAGACGGCATCCGCGGAGCTGGTCGCACTGCTCGCGCCGCTGATCGAGGAAGATGGCTATACCGCCACGCCGCTGCCGGGCGTCTCGCTGATGGCCCTGCATCGTGCCCACGGGCCGACCCCGCTGATCTATGATCCCAGCCTGATCATCGTTGCTCAGGGACACAAGGTCGGCTATCTCGGCGCTCGCGAGATCCACTACGGGCCTGGCCACTACCTGGTTCAGACCCTGCCGCTACCCTTCGAGTGCCTGACGTTGGCCAGCGCCGAGGCGCCGCTGCTCGGGGTGTCGGTGCGTCTGGAGCCGGCGCTGCTCAGCGAGATGGTGGCGGCGATGGGAGATGCGGTGGCGGCGCAGGCGATGGAGGACCCGGTACCCATGGCCTCGGTAGCGATGACCAGCGGTATGCACGGGGCGGTGCTGCGTCTGCTGCAGGCCCTGCATGAGCCTGGCGCGGCGTCGGCCATGGGCGAGGCGCGGGTGCGTGACGTGGTGTTCGAGGCGCTCAAGGGCGAGCAGGGGCCGGCGCTGTGTGCCCTAGTGCAGCACCAGGGCCACTATGCGCGGATCGTGCAGGTGCTGTCGCGGCTGCAGGCGCACTATGCCGAGGAGATCTCGGTGGAAGAGATGGCCCGCCAGGCCAATATGAGCCCCTCGACGTTCCACCAGCACTTCAAGCAGATCGTCCACGCCTCGCCGCTGCAGTACGTCAAGCGGCTGCGGCTGATCAAGGCCCAGCAGCTTTTGGTGCAGGAGGCGTGCAACGTCAATCAGGCCGCGGCGGCGGTGGGCTATCGCAGCGTGTCGCAGTTCAGCCGCGACTACAAACGCTACTTCGGCGCCTCGCCGCTGCAGCATCGCCGCGAGGAGCGTGCGCTGCAGGCGTCCTGACCCGCCGACCTACTTGCTACTTGGCGAACAGCTGGCTCATGTCCTTGAAGGCCTTGAACTCCAGCGCGTTACCGCAGGGGTCGAGCAGGAACATGGTGGCCTGCTCGCCGACCTCGCCCTTGAAGCGCACATAGGGCTCGATCACGAACTCTGTGTTGCGGCTGCGCAGGCGCTCGGCCAGCGCCTCCCACTGATCCCACTCGAGGATGATGCCGAAGTGCGGTACCGGCACGTCGTGGCCGTCCACCGGATTGGTGTGGGCACCCTCCTGGGTGGAGGTCTTGGGGTGCTCGTGAATCACCAACTGGTGGCCGTAGAAGTTGAAGTCGACCCACTGCTCGCTGGAGCGCCCCTCTTCGAGACCGAATACCTCGCCGTAGAAGGTGCGTGCGGCGGGCAGGTCGTGAACGGGGATGGCCAGATGGAAGGGCGAGAGGCTCATGGTCGGCTCCTGTTGGAAATAAAGATCAGTCCACAGCCTAGGAGAGCTGAAGCTATAATAAAATCAATATATTTTTGTATAAAGCACAAAGAGTATTGATCAATGCTTCGTGAGCTGCAGACCTTTATCGCCGTGGCCGAGGCCGGAACCTTTGCCGCCGCCGGAGAGCGTATCGGCCTCACCCAGGCCGCGGTGAGCGCTCAGATGAAGCGCCTGGAGTCGTCCCTCGGCGTTGCGCTGTTCCAACGCCAAGGACGCAATGCCCGGCTCAATGCGCGTGGCCGCCACACCCTGCAGCAGGCCCAGGAGTTGGTGCGGCTATATCGCACCCTGGGCGCCGGCGGCGATGATCAGCAAGCGGCGACCCTGGTCAGCGTCGGCGCCATCGCCTCGGTGCAGCGCGGCCTGCTGCCCGGCGCCCTGGCCCGCTTTCACCGCCACTATCCCGGCTGTCGAACCCGGGTGATGCCGGGGCTGTCGATGCAGCTGGTCGATCTGGTGGATGCCGGTGAACTCGACATGGCGCTCAGCATCCGGCCGCCGTTCTCGCTGCAGAGCGACCTGCGCTGGACGACCCTGGCCCGGGAGCCGTTTCGACTACTGGTGCCCGCGGGGCAGTCAGCTTCAGGCTGGCGTGAGGGGCTCAGCGGCCAGCCCTTCGTGCGTTACGATCGCGCCTCCTTCGGCGGCCGCCAGGTCGAGCGTTTCCTGCGCGAGCAGCGTATCGACGTGCGCGAGGTGTGCGAGGTCGACGAGCTGGAGGCGATCGTCGAGCTGGTCGCCAAGCGCGTCGGCGTGGCGCTGGTGCCGGAAACGGCGGCGCTGCGCCGCTGGCCCGCCGAGGTGCACGCCATCGATCTGGGCGGCGATACCTTCCACCGCGATATCGGGCTGGTGCAGCGCGCCGGCGGCCAGGCCAGCGAGCCGGCCTGGGCGCTGGCCGAGCTGATCGAACAGGCGGTTAGCGCAATGGAGGATTGTCGCTAGGCGGTGTTAAGGGGCAGGCTCGGCTATCGATAGTGTGACACTCATTACCATGACAGGAGAGCAGCATGGATCTAGGCATAGCCGGCCGTTGGGCCATCGTCTGTGCGGCCAGCCAGGGACTGGGGTTCGGCTGCGCCGCAGCGCTGGCCCGCGAGGGCGTCAATTTGGCGATCAATTCACGCGACCCGGAGCGGCTCGAGTCAGCGGCGCAGCGGCTACGGCGGCTCCACCCCGGTATTGAGGTACACAGCGTGGCCGGTGATATCGGCACATCAGAGGTGCGCGATGCGCTGCTCGCCGCCTGCCCGCAGGTGGATATCCTGGTCAACAACAACGGTGGCCCGCCGCCCGGGGACTTCCGCGACTGGCAGCGCGATGACTGGGTCGGGGCGGTGGAGGCCAACATGATCACCCCCATCGAACTGATCAAGGCCTGCGTGGATGGCATGGCCGCGCGCGGCTTCGGGCGGGTGGTCAATATCACCTCGTCGGCGGTCAAGGCGCCCATCGATATCCTCGGACTTTCCAACGGCGCGCGCTGCGGTCTGACCGGCTTCGTCGCCGGCTTGGCCCGCCAGCCCCAGTTGGCCGGCAACAATGTCACCATCAACAACCTGCTGCCAGGCGCCTTCGATACTCAGCGCCTGGCCGGCACCCTCGACAAGGTCGCGGCCGCTTCCGGTGAGCCGCTGGCGGCGGTGCGTGAAAAGCGCGCCCAGGCCATCCCCGCCCAGCGCTTTGGCAGTGCCGATGAGTTTGGCAGCTACTGTGCGTTTCTGTGCAGCGCCCAGGCCAGCTATATCACCGGCCAGAACCTGCTGATTGATGGTGGTAACTACCCGGGTACCTTTTGAGTGATAGCGCCCGTCAGGGCGGCGGCGTCGGTACCGCACGCCGCCTGAACCGCACCATCCGGGTGGCCACGGCGGTGCCGGTCAGGGTGATCGCCATGCCGATCAGGATCTGCATGCTGAGCACCTCGCCGAGCAGCAGAAAGCCCCACAGCAGGGCGCTGACCGGCACCAGAAAGGTCACCGTGGAGGCGGCGGTGGCGCCGGCGCTGGAGAGCAGTCCGAAGTAGAGCAGGAAGGCCACGGTGGTGCTGAACACGGCCAGCGCCAGGGCGTTGGCCCAGGCCAGGCCGCCGATCGGCTCGCTGGGCCATAGCAGCAGGCCGGGGACCAGAAGGATCAGGGCCGACATCGCCGAGCTGCCCGCTGCCAGTACCCGCACCGGCAGGTGTGAGAGGTAGGTCTTGGAGTAGTTGCCGGCGATGCCGTAGCAGAAGGTGGCGCCGAGCACCGCGAGGATAAACCAGCCGTCACCGCCCAGCGCGAAGTCGAGGCGGTTGGCGGAGAGCACGTAGACGCCGGCCAGCGCCAGCGCAAGTCCCAGGTACTGCTGGCGGCGCACCGGGGTGGTGAAAAACAGCGCGCCGATCAGCGCCGTGAAGATCGGTGTGGTGGCATTGATCAGCGACGTAAAACCGGCCTCCAGCCGCGTGGTGGCCAGCGCCAACAGGCTAAAGGGCAGCACGTGGTTGATGAAACCGAGCATGAATAGCTGGCGCTTGTACTGCCATACCAGGCTCAGGTAGCGGGCGCCGAGCAGCAGCGGGATCAGCAGCAGGGCACCGATGCCCATGCGCACCAGCACCAGCGGCACCGGGCCGAATTCCGGCACCGCCACGCGCATGAAGATGAAAGACAGTCCCCACAGCGAGGAGAGCAGCAGCAGGCGCAGGGTATCGGCGGGAGACATGCGACGTCCTTGTGAATCGGTAGCGATCCAGCTTACGACTGCTGCGATGGGAAAGGAAGCGCGCTAACGAATGCGTGTTGCTAAGGTGCTGGTTCTTGGCTTAGCCGATGCATGCTATGGGGCATGATTTGACAAGCCGAGTGGGATTGCTGACGGTAAAAAGCCTGCAGGCCTGTATCGACTAATACCGACAAAGGGAGGTAGCCCATGGGGTTTGAGCGAAGAGGGGGACTCGCCTGGATGGTGTCGTTAGGTGTCATGCTGCCTATTGGCTACGCTCAGGCAGATACGCCTTCCCCCGGCGAGATGGGGCACCCGAATCAGAAAAGTATCGGGATCTATATCGGCAGTGAACTGACCGAGGATGGCAGTACCTATCTGACCGGCTTCGGCCACGAGCCCTCTAGTCACTGGCTCGAGATCATTCCCCGGCAGCAGCATCCGGAGGGGGCGACCTGGCAGGTCGGTGTGACCGATCAGGCGCGCATCCCCGGTGAGCTGATCGATATTCCCCAAGTGTCGACGACCTACAAATACATTTCCTCGAACTATTCCGAGTTTGCCGGTTTCCCGCCACCGCTGACCAATGGTGGGCTGAATGAAAAGGGGGTAGCGGCTCGCGATATCTGGTCGCCATCCCGGCCGGAGCTGGTGGCAATGTCGGAGGAGGCTGCCGAGCAGACGCCCCAGACCGGCCCCCAGTACAGCGATCTGGCCAAGGCCGCGATGGAGAGAGCGTCAAGTGCCCGCGAGGCGGTGGAGATCATTGGTGGCCTGATCGATGAACACGGCTTCTCTACCTATGGTGGCAACTCTCATCTGATTGCCGACGCTGAGGAGGGCTGGGTCTTCATCAACTTTGCCGGTGGCCAGGGGCTATGGGCGGCCGAGCGACTGGGCGCCGATCAAATACGGGTCTCGTATCCGGGATACATCCATGACTTCCCCGCCGACCCCGGTCAGTCTGACGACTACATGGCCTCGGACAATTTTGTCGACTTTGCCATCGAACAGGGCTGGTGGGACGGCGAGGGCGATCATTTCAACGTCCAGGAGACCTATGGCCAAGCGTTTCCCGCCGATGACCCGGGCGACTTTTATCCGGCCTTCTACACCGAGGCGCGTAACCCGCCGGCGCTCGAGAGCGAGCTGGAGGAGATGGGCCCGCTGACACTTGAGGACATGCTGGCCTATGTGCGAGACCCTCGCTGGTCTACCGACTTCAGCGGCTACGGCCAAGTCGCCGAACTGCGCCCCCAGGCCCATCCGGAGTTACAAACCCTGTGGGTAGCGGTGACCAGCGCCATTACCACACCGTTCGTGGGAATCCCGATCGGCGCCGAAGATGTGCCGCCGGAGTTCAAGCAGCATCGCTATATGACCAAGGATGCCGATTCGCACTTTCTGGATCCGGACTACGGCCCCCTGGAGGCGACTCGCTATGCCACCCGCACCTTCAAGCGACTGCTCTATCATACCTGCGAGCATCCTCAAGACTTCCTGCATCCGGTGACCGGTGAGATTGAACGCTTCGAACGCCAGCTGCTGGATGAGCGAGGCGACGTCGAGGCAGAGGCGCTGGCGCTGTTCGAGGCGGGGGACGATGCCCAGGCGCGTGAGTTCATCACCGCACGTATTGCAGAGCATCTACTGGCCAGTCTGGAATTGGGCGAGGACCTGGTACGCGAGGTGGAGCGCCAGACTCGCGAGACTTACGGCATTCGTATGCCCGAAGGTGACGTCGCCGAAGGTGAAACGGCCCCGGCCACCAGCCAGCCGATGGCACGCCATGGCTGGGGGGCGATGATCCACTGCTATGCTGACGAGCTCGATGAGTATCCTCGCCGGCACGGCGACTACGCCGGATCGTCGCTCGATTGATGGGGTAGGCGAACAGCGTGGACCGGCTCCGAGCAGCGGGCCGCGGCCGCAAAGCTCGCGGCCCGACCACACGTCTAGCGAGGGCGGCTTAGGCGTCGAGGCCGATGCTCTCGTCGAGGCCGAGGTGGATATTCATGTTCTGCACTGCGGAGCCCGCCGCGCCCTTGCCGAGATTGTCGAGGCGCGATACCAGACACAGCCGCTCGGCGCTGCCGAATACGAACAGGTCGACGCGGTTGGTCTCGTTGCTGCCCTCGACGTCGAAGAAGCCGCCGTCGAGGTTGGCCATATCGTCGACGCCGTGGACGCGGACGAAGGGCTCGCCGGCGTAGCGCTCACGGTAGGCATCGAGCAGCTGCTCGGCGCTGACCCCGGCTTTGAGGTGCGAGCACTGCAGGGGCACCGTGACCGCCAGCCCCTTGAGGAAGGGACCGACCACCGGTGAAAACACCGGCGGCTGGGCCAGGCGGCCATGCTGCTGCATTTCTGGCAGATGCTTGTGGGCCAGGCCCATGGCGTAGGGGCGCGGCGCCTGCAGCCGGCCATCATGGTCGGCCTCGTAGGTGGCGATCAGCTGCTTGCCGCCGCCGCTGTAGCCGGTCAGCGAGAAGGCCGACAGCGGATAGTCGGCGGGCAGCAGGCCGGCGTCCACCAGCGGGCGCACCAGCAGGATAAAGGCGCTGGCGTGGCAGCCGACGTTGGCGATGCGCTTGCTGGCGCGAATGGCGTCGCGCTGGCCAGGGGCCAGCTCGGGCAGGCCGTAGGCCCAGTCAGGGTCGGTCCGAAAGGCCGTGCTGGCATCGATCAGGCAGGTATCGGGGTTGTCGACCATCGCTGCGGCCTCGCGGGAGGCCGCGTCCGGCAGGCACAGGAAGGCCACGTCGGCGGTATTCAGCAGGCGTGCGCGCTCGACGGGGTCCTTGCGTTTGTCGCTGTCGATGCGCAGCAGTTCGATGTCGCTGCGCGCGTTGAGATACTCGAACAGCCGCAGGCCAGTGGTGCCTTCCTGCCCGTCTACGTAGACCTTGAATGCCATGCCGTGGGGTGCCTCGCTGAGAACCAATCGATAACTAGGGCCAGTATTGTGCGCATTTCGCGCCGCCTTGTCACACCCGGGCGCGCACTCTCAGGCGCACATAGTCGGCGCTCCAGTGGCCGGTGTCATCGCGCAGGCTATGGGCGAGCAGCGTCATGGTGTTCTCCAGAACCGCCTCGCGCACGTCCTCGTCGAGACCGTGCAGGAAGGGGTTGGCGAAGGTCTCGAGCCAACCCGACATGCCGGTAGACAGCGGTGTGGGCCGCGGTATCAGGGCGATCTCCTCGACCCGGAAGCCGGCGTTCTCCAGCAGTTGGCGGTACTCCTCGGCGGTGGGAAAGTACCAGGGGTGGCGGCCGCGGGCGCTGATGCCGCGAAACTGCAGCGAGGCCAGCAGCGCGGTGCAGATGGCGGCGACGTTGCCGTGGCCGCCGAACTCGGCGACGAAACGCCCGCCGGGCTTGAGCGCCCGCTTGACCCCGGCGATCACCGCCTGGGGCTCGAGCATCCAGTGCAGCGCAGCGTTGCTGAAGACGGCGTCGAACTCGTGGTCGAACGGCAGCCGGTGAGCGTCGATCACCTGTGCGGTGATGCCCCGCTCACGGGCAGCCTCGACCATCGCCTCCGAGGCGTCAACGCCAACGATATCGACGCCGAGCTTGGCCAGGCGCTCGCTGAGCGCACCGTCGCCGCAGCCGAGGTCGAGTATGCGCTCGCCGGCCTGCGGGGCCAGCAGCTTGACCACCTCGCTGCCAAGGCTCGGCACGAAGTCGGCGTGGTGGGCGTAGTCAGCAGCATTCCAGTGCTGGCCGGGGGCGTTATGCGGCGGTGTGGTCATGGGCCAGTCTCGTCGGCGGTGTCGTCGAGGCAATATAGCAGTTCCGTGGAAAAGCTGGCTATGGTGGGGGCCCCTTCGACCCCCTCTGCTCTTAACCCCCGGCCTTGATCCAGGACAATAACCGTTGCATGTGGGTGTGGCCTGATGGAGCAGTGCCCTGATCTACCGCGCAGAGGAGTTGCCCCATGCCAGCCATGATGAAAGCCGCTATTTTCGTCGAGCCCGGTCGTATCGAGATCGACGACAAACCGATTCCCGAGATCGGCCCCAACGACGCCCTGATGCGGGTGACCACCACGACCATCTGCGGCACCGACGTGCATATCCTCAAGGGTGAGTATCCGGTGGAGCGCGGCCTGACCATTGGCCATGAGCCGGTGGGGGTGATCGAGAAGCTCGGCGCCAACGTCAAGGGCTACCGCGAAGGGCAGCGGGTGATCGCCGGCGCGATCTGTCCCAGTTTCACCTCCTACGCCTGCCAGGACGGCTGCAGCGCCCAGGACGGCGGCCACCACAGCCACGGTTACAAGCCGATGGGTGGCTGGCGCTTCGGCAACACCATCGACGGTGCCCAGGCCGAGTATCTGCTGGTGCCGGATGCCGAGGCCAACCTCTCGCCGGTACCGGATGGTCTGACCGATGAGCAGGTGCTGATGTGTCCGGATATCATGTCCACCGGCTTCGCCGGGGCGGAGTCCGCCGGGATCAAGATCGGCGATACGGTGGCGGTCTTCGCCCAGGGCCCGATCGGGCTGTGCGCTACCGCCGGAGCGCGGCTGCGCGGTGCGGGCATGATCATTGCAGTGGATGGCGTCGACGAGCGCCTGGCGATGGCCAAGCAGATGGGCGCCGACGTGACCCTGGATTTCCGCAAGGTCGACGTGGTCGAGGAGATCCTCAAGCTTACCGGGGGGCGCGGCGTGGATGCCGCCATCGAGGCGCTCGGCTTGCAGCAGACCTTCGAGTCAGCGCTGCGGGTGCTAAAGCCCGGCGGTACGCTGTCGAGCCTCGGCGTCTACTCCGAGGATCTGACCATTCCGCTGGGGGCCTTTTGCGCCGGCCTCGGCGATCACAAGATCATCACCTCGCTATGCCCCGGCGGCAAGGAGCGCATGCGCCGGCTGATGAGCATTATCGCCGCCGGTCGTCTCGATCTCGGCCCCATGGTCACTCACCGCTATGCGCTGGAGAATATCGTCGAGGCCTACGAGCTGTTTTCCCATCAGCGCGACGGGGTACTCAAGGTGGCGATCCAGGCGGCCTGAGCAGCAAGATGCGGGCGACCCAAGGGCCGCCCGCTGGTATGAGCGTTGCCTGCCGGGTCGTGGTTACAGCTTGACCAGCATCTTGCCGTGGTTGGCGCCCTCGAACAGCTTGAGGAAGGCGTCCGGGGCACTCTCAAGACCGCTCTCGACGGTCTCCTGGTAGTCGATCTCGCCCTTGGCGACTTGGGGGCCGACCTCGTCGAGGAAGCGTGAATACTCATCCCAGTGGTCGAAGACGATAAAGCCCTGCATCTTCGCCCGCCGAATCAGGATCATCGCCAGGTTGCTCGGCCCGGGCTGCGGCGCCTCGGCATTGTAGCGGGCGATCATCCCGCACACCGCGATCCGGGCGCCGACCTTGAGGTTGTTGAGCGCCGCTTCCAGGCAGTCGCCGCCGACGTTCTCGTAGTAGACATCGAAGCCCTCCGGACACGCTTCCTTGAGCGCCTGGCTGAGCTCATCGGCGCTCCTGCCGCGGTAGTTCACCGCGGTGATCCCGTGCTGCTCGAGCCACTCGAGCTTGTCGGCCGCGCCGGCAATACCCACCACCTTGCCGCCTTTGGCCTTGGCAAGCTGCACCGCCAGCGAGCCCACCGCACCACCGGCGGCACTGACCAGCACATTATCGCCGTCGCGCATCTCGGCGATGCGATTGAGGCCAGTCCAGGCGGTCATGCCCGGCATGCCGAGTACGCCAAGATAGGCCTGCTCGGGGACCTCGATGCCGGGCAGTGGCTCGAGCATATCGCCTGGCAACTGAGCGATATCCCGCCAACCGCCCATATGGCGTACCTTGTCGCCCTCGGCGAAGCGGGCATCGCGGGAGGCGGTCACCTCGCCTACTGCCGCCCCCTCGAGGGGGGCGTTGAGCTCGAACGGGTCAATATAGGTCGTCACGCCGCTCATGCGGCCGCGCATATAAGGATCGACCGAAAGCCAGGTGTTGCGTATCCGCACCTCGCCGTCGCCGAGTGGTGGCAGCTCGCGGCTATGCAGCTCGAAGAGGTCGCGGGACGGGGTGCCCTTGGGGTAGTCGTTGATAGTGAAGTAGCGTGATTGCATTCGTGCGCTCCATTGCCGTGAAATGCCAATCCCGCCCAGAGTAGGGCAGGGAGACGCTGAATTCGATGCTAGCGGAGGTGTCGCTTAACCCGTCGCTGATAACAAGACAGCCGAACCGGTCTCCCGGTTCGGCTGTTATCGGCGGCGGTTATCCGTTACTGCCGCTGGTCTGGTCCGTTCACGACGGGAAGGAGAACTGCGCGCCTTCGCGCACCCCTGCAGAGGGCCAGCGCTGGGTGACGGTCTTGCGCTTGGTGTAGAAGCGCACCGCATCCGGCCCGTAGGCGGCCAGGTCGCCAAACAGCGAGCGCTTCCAGCCGCCAAAGCTGTGGTAGGAGACCGGGACCGGCAGCGGCACATTGATGCCGACCATGCCAACCTGAATGTTGTCGCTGAAGTAGCGCGCCGCTTCGCCGTCGCGGGTATAGATGCAGGTGCCGTTGCCATACTCGTGATCGTCGATCAGCTGCATCGCCTCCTGCATGGTGTCGACGCGGACCACCAGCAGCACTGGCCCGAAGATCTCCTCCAGATAGCAGGTCATCTCGGGGGTAACCCGGTCGATCAGTGTGCCGCCGACGTAGAAGCCGTTCTCATGGCCGGGAACCTCGACGCCGCGGCCGTCGACCACGATCTCGGCGCCCTGCTCCTGAGCGCCGGCAATATAGCCACACACCTTTTCCATGTGTGCCTTGGTGATCACCGGGCCGAAGTCGTTATCGCCGTCGTGGTAGGGGCCGACCTTGAGGGTCTGCAGCTGCGCCTGCATCTTGCTGATCAGGGCATCGGCGGCGGCATCGCCCACCGCGACGGCCACCGATAGGGCCATGCAGCGCTCACCGGAGGAGCCGAAGGCGGCGCCGGTCAGCGAGCTGACCACGTTGTCCATGTCGGCATCCGGCATCACGATGGCGTGGTTCTTGGCGCCACCCAGTGCCTGGCAGCGCTTGCCGTTGGCACTAGCGCGGCTGTAGATGTATTCGGCGATGGGGGTAGAGCCGACGAAGCTCACCGCCTTGACCCGGCTGTCGTCGAGCAGGGTGTCGACGGCTTCCTTGTCGCCGTTGACGACGTTGAGCACGCCGGCGGGCAGGCCCGCCTCCAGTGCCAGTTCGGCAATATAGAGCGTGGAGCTGGGGTCGCGCTCGGAGGGCTTGAGCACGAAGGTGTTGCCGGTGGCGATGGCCATGGGGTACATCCACAGCGGCACCATGGCCGGGAAGTTGAACGGGGTGATGCCGGCCACCACGCCCAGCGGCTGAAATTCGCTCCAGGAGTCGATACCGGGCCCGACGTTCTTGCTGTGTTCGCCCTTGAGCAGTTCGGGGACACCGCAGGCGTACTCGACGTTCTCGATGCCGCGCTGCAGCTCGCCCTTGGCATCGTGGACGATCTTGCCGTGCTCTTGACCGATCAGGCGGCAGATCTCGTCGGCGTTATCCTCCAGTAGCTGCTTGAAGCGGTACATGACCCGGGCGCGCTTGGCGGGGGGCGTGTCGCGCCACGCCGGAAAAGCGGCCTCGGCGGCGGCGATGGCCTCTTCGACGGTGGCCTTGCTGGCCAGACTGACCTGGCTGCCCACTTCGCCGGTGGAGGGGTTGAAGATATCCTGGGTGCGACGGCCGTCTGCGACCCGTACCCCGTTGATCAAGTGGCCAAGCGTGGTCATGACAATACCTCTAGCAGAAACGTGTGTAAGTATGTTCAGTCGAGTTCGCCGATGGCATCGCCCAGAACATTCATCAGGCGGTCGATCTCTTCGTGCTCGACGATAAACGGCAGGCCGAGCTGGATGGTGTCGCCGCCGTAGCGCACATAGACACCTTTCTCCCAGCACTTCATGGCGATCTCGAAGGGCCGCCGGGTCGGCTCGCCGGGATAGGGCTCGATCTGCAGGGCGCCGGCCAGGCCGTAGTTACGGATATCGCTGATGTAGCGCGTGCCCTTTAACTCATGCAGGGCCGACTCGAACACCGGGCTCATCTCGCGCACGCGATCGATCAGACGGTCATTCTCGAGCACATCCAGTGCCGCCAGCGCCGCGGCACAGGCCACCGGGTGACCGGAGTAGGTGTAGCCGTGGGGCAGTTCGAGCATGTAGTCAGGCCCGCCCTGCTCCATAAAGGTCTGGTAGATCTCGCCCTGAACGATTACCGCCCCCATGGGCACCGCACCGTTGGTCATCTGCTTGGCAGTGTTCATGATATCCGGCACCACGCCGAATGCATCGGCCCCGGTCATTGCACCCATGCGGCCAAAGCCGGTGATGACCTCATCGAAGATTAGCAGGATGTCGTGGGCATCGCAGATCTCACGCAGGCGTTGCAGGTAGCCGACCGGTGGTGGAATCACTCCGGCCGACCCGGCCATCGGCTCGACGATCACCGCTGCTATGTTGGAGGCATCGTGCAGTGCGATCAACTCCAGCAGCTCCTCGGCGCGTTCGGCGCCGCGCTCCGGCATGCCGCGGGTGAAGGCGTTCTCTGCCAGCAGGGTATGGGGCAGGTGGTCGGCGTCGACCCCCTGACCGAACAGCGCACGGTTGGCGCCGATACCACCCAGACTGATGCCGCCGAAGTTGACGCCGTGATAGCCCTTCATGCGGCCGATCAGTTTGGTCTTGGTGGGCTTGCCCTTCTTGCGCCAGTAGGCGCGGGCGATCTTCAGGGCGGTGTCGGCGCTCTCGGAGCCGGAACCGGTGAAGAAGACGTGGTCGAGCCCTTTGGGGGTCATCTCACGCAGCCGATGGGCCAGTTCGAAGGCCTTGGGGTGGCCGAACTGAAAGGCCGGCGAATAGTCCAGTTCGCCCAGTTGGCGACTTACCGCCTCGGTAATTTCCGGGCGGCAGTGGCCGGCGCCGCAGGTCCAGAGGCCGGAGAGGCCGTCAAAGATCTGGCGCCCCTCGGCGTCGGTGAAGTAGCTGCCCTTGGCGCCGACGATGATCCGCGGGTCGCGCTTGAACTGGCGGTTGCCGGTGTAGGGCATCCAGTAGGCATCCAGCTGCTCTGCGCTTAGCCCGGCGGTGGGCGATAACTCTCGCTGTGACATGACGGTAACCCCTTTTCGTGGCCGCTATTATTGGCATTCTGACTAGCAGCCTAGACCCGGCCGGTGATAAGTTAAATCTAGAAGTTTTTAAGCTTATGCAAGCATATGGTTAACTTTCACCGTGACGGCCATGGCCGTCGAGCGAGAGGCTGAATCGATGTCGCGGCGCAAAGCGGCCCTGAGCGGTCAAGTGAGTGATGCCGATCTGCGCCTGCTGCGGATCTACCGCAAGGTGGTGGAGTGCGGCGGTTTCTCTGCCGCCGAGGTGGAGCTCAATATCAGCCGCGCGGCAATCAGCATGGCCATGAACGACCTGGAGACCCGGCTCGGTCTGCGGCTCTGCCAGCGGGGGCGCAGCGGCTTTTCGCTTACCGATGAAGGGGCTGAGGTGTATGAGGCTGCCCAACGGCTGCTGGCCGCGGTGGAGGGGTTTCGTACCCGGGTCAACGGCCTGCATGCCTGGCTCAAGGGGGAGCTCAATATCGGCATCACCGATAACCTGGTGACCATGCCCGAGATGCATATCACCCATGCCCTGAGCGCCCTCAAGGAGCGCGGACCGGAGGTACATATCCATATCCGCATGATGCCCCCCAGCGAGATCGAACTGGCGGTGCTGGATGGCCGCCTGCATACCGGGGTGATTCCGGCGCTCAAGACCCTGGCCGGGTTGAACTATCTCTCCCTCTACGAGGAGCACTCGCAGCTCTACTGCGCGGCTGAGCATCCGCTGTTCACGGCGGATGCGCTGACCGAGCAGCAGCTGGCCGAGCATGACGCCGTGGTGCCTGCGTATGCGCAGACGCCGGAGGTCAAGGCGCTGCATGAGCCACTCAAGGCCGCCGCTTCGGCCACCGACCGCGAAGGCATCGCCTTCCTGATCCTCTCCGGGCGCTATATCGGCTACCTGCCGACCCACTATGCCGAGCGCTGGGTGCGCGACGGCCGAATGCGACCCCTGCATCCCGAACGCTGGCACTATCTGACCCGCTACTGCGCCATCACTCGCAAGGGAGCGCCCCCCAATCTGGTCATGGAGGGCTATCTGGAGGAGCTGCAGCGACTGATCACGGCGTGATCAGTCGCCGTACTGGTCGATTTACTCTTGAGCTGCGCTGATGGCATCCAGCATGGCGTCGAGCAGGGCGACGCCGTCGTCACCATAGCGATCGACGATCACCTCACGAACGGCGGGCTGGGCGGCCTCGACAAAGGCTTCACGCGCCTCGGGGGTAATGGTATTGACCTCCATGCCTTGAGAGAGCTTGGGCAGGCCGCCATCCGAGGCCTCGATGATCCTCGACATGGCGCGACCGGCATCCACCGCCACCTTGCTGGCCCAGTCGATGATCTGCTGGTGCTCCTCGGACAGACCGTCGTAGAAGTCGTCATTGATCAGCCAGAGATAGGGCGTGATCAGGTGGTTGCTTATGGTCAGGTACTCCTGAACCTCATCGAAGTTGGCAAACGCGGTCTGCTGGATCGGGTTCATCTGGCCATCCGCCACACCGGTCTGCAGGGCGGTATAGACCTCCGACCATGCCAGCGGTGTGGCCCGGGCGCCCAGCGAGTTGATCATCGCCTCATGGGTCGGCAACGTCATGGTGCGGATCCGCAGCCCCTCCATATCGGCAGGCGAGGTGATCGGCCGCTCCGAGTTGGTGAAGTGGAAGAAACCGCCGCTGTCGAGCAGGCCAAGCAGTTTCAGGCCGTCGGTCTCGGCTTCCAGGTCGGCGGCCAGCATCTGGCCGAAGTCGCTGGAAAGGTCGATCACTTCGGTGGCAACCCCGATGTTGGGAAAGGCAAAGGGGATGTCGAAGATACCGATCCGTGGATAGTGCTCGGCGATACCGCCCGCAGAGGAGATCGTGGATTCGACGATGCCCTGGCTGACCTGGTTGATGACGTTGGCATCCTCGCCGAGCTGGCCGGCGGGATACACCTCGATCATGAGTTCACCGTTGCTGGCGGTTTCCACCAGCTGCTTGAACACCGCGGTCATGGCGCCTGAGTTGCTTGCTGTGGCTTCCGGCGGATTGAGGTGGGCGATGCGCATGGTAGTGGCGGCGTGAACTGAAACGCTGGCGAGCAGGGTCAGCGACAGGGTGGCGGTGGCCAGGGCACAGCGTGTGGTAGGGAAGGGGCGAGTTGTCATGCAGGACTCCTTGGATACGAAGGTCCGCCAGGCGCCGGCGCTAGCCGGCCAGCCCGAGCAGACGGGGGACGAACAGGGTGATGGGCTGCCAATAGGCCGCCAGGATCAGCACCAGTAGCTGCACCACGATGAATGGCCACAGCGAACGGGTGATGGATTCGATGCGTTCGCCGGTGACCGAGGCCAGCACGAACAGGCAGGCCCCGACGGGTGGCGTCATCAGCGAGATGGTCAGCGAGAGAATGATGATCATGCCGGCATGCACCGGCTCCATGCCGATCGCCAGGGTCAGTGGTGCCAGCACCGGCGCCAGGATGATCAGCGCGGCGTTGATGTCCATGAACAGCCCGATGAACAGCAGCAGGGCGATGATCATGCCCACCACCACCGCCGGATTCTCGGAGATCGACAGAAAGCCGCTGGCGATCAACTGGGGGATCTGGTTGAAGGTCATCCACCAGCCGAGAATCGATGCCGAAGCGATGATCAGGAAGATCACCCCGGTGATCAGGGTGGTGCGGGCAAGCATCTCGTAGAGGTCGCGCAGGCTGATGTTGCGATAGATCACGCAGCCTACGAACAGCGCGTAGAACACCGCCAGCGCCGCGGCTTCGGTGGGCGTGGTGATGCCGGTGAGAATCGCGGTCAGGATGAACACCGGCAAGATCAACGCCAGCACGCTGTAGCGAAACTCCCTGAGGATACGGGTCAGGCTCGGCCGGCGGTCGTCCTTGGGCAGGTTGAGACGGCGTGCAGTCGCGGCGATCAGGCACATGCAGACCAGGCACAGCAGCAGCCCAGGAATGATTCCCGCGGCGAACAGCCCGGCAATGGAGACCCCCATCAACGAGCCGTAGATGATCGCCAGGGTAGAGGGGGGAATGATCGGGCCGATGATCGAGCCGGCGGCGGTCACGGCACAGGCGTAGGACCCCGAATAGCCGGCCTTCTTCATGGCCGGCACCAAGGTGTTGCCGAAGGCCGCGGCGTCGGCGGTGGCCGAGCCGGTGAGCCCGGCGAACATCACCGAGGCGAGCATGTTGGAGTGGGCCATGCCGCCGCGTAGCCAGCCCACCAGCGCCTGGGCGAAGTTGACCAGGTTCATGGTCAGGCCGGAGCGGTTCATGATCTCGCCGGCAAGAATGAAGAATGGCATGGCCAGAAAGGGGAACAGATTGAGCCCCGAGAAGAAGCGATCCGGCACCATGGAGAGGAAGCCTGTGCCGCCCGTATCGAAGATCCCGATCATGCCGGCGACGCCCAGCACGATGCCGACCGGCATGCCGAGGAACAGCAGAATGAAGAAAGCTGAAGCGACAATGATCATGTGAGAGTCCTTTCCGACGCGTCCAGGGCTGGCCGCGGTGACCTGGCCAGCAGGTCACGGGCAGCGGCCAGTGCGAGCTGTATGCATGCCATGCCCGAGGCGATGGGGATGATCAGGTAGGGGTAGCCCCGGGGAATGCCGAAGATCATGGTGGACTGGTTGAAACCGCGTTCCACATAAGTTAGCCCGTAGAAGAACATGACAGCGAAGAACAGTATGCCGATCAGGTCGAAAGAGAATGCGAGAGTCTTGCGTAGCGTTCTGGGCAGGCGATCGAAGATCACCAGCATGCCGACATGCTGGCGCTTGCAGATGCCGATTGATATTGCCAGCAGGGCAACCCAGATCATCAGGTAGCGTGCCAGCTCCTCGGTGAAGGTCAGGTTCCAGGGCAGCGCGTAGCGGGAAAGAATACCCAACCATACGGTCACTACCAGTACTGCCAGGAGTGCCACGGCACAGCGTTCCACCCAGAGATTGAGAGATTCACTGATGCGAGTGAGTCGGTGGTGAAGGGTGTTCATAGCGAAGGGGAGCTCACGGTGAATTATCTAGGTATCCACATTCAATAAGCGTTCCATTCATGATGTGTGTTCTTTAAAAACAAATAGATAGCTATGATCTATGGAGAGAGTTGTGAGTCGAGTTTTTCTTTAATGGGTTATAATGGTGCAACGATGCACTGATATAATGCTTTAGCTATAAGTGTATTATCCGATGAAGGTTATGAGGAGGTGGAGAGGAGCCAGGGAGGTAATTGAGGTAGTGGAGAGGAAGGGTTTTTACGAATAAGAACGAAGAGTCTGGCGATCAATATTGATTGATCGCCGTAGGTAATCGTGAAGAGTGGTGTTGATTGAAGAGGGAGTTGATCGTGAGGTTTTTGTTGTGTTGTACCTCTTTAGTTACGATTTTGCGCTGGGGACTCGTTGGGAAAGCCAGCTGAAGGCATCAAGCTCATCGAGCTCGTCATGCAGTGTTTCGATTCGTCTCAAGCGTTCCTGCCCCTGGTGTAACTCGTGGTGGAACAGAGAAGTGAACAGCAGGTTTATCACGCTCATGGTGGCCGAATAGCTATCGAAGAGCGATTCTGAACGCACCTGGCAGGCAAAGGTCCAGGTGGCATCACGCGTCGATTCTGTCGCCGAAGGGTCGGTCAGCAACAGGGTGCGAGCACCCTGTTGGCGAGCAATCTCCAGAATGCGCGAGACCATGCCCACGCGACGGCGCATGCCGACCATGATCAGCACGTCCTGCTCGCCGATGTCGACAAGGTCCTCGGCCAGGGTCTGGCCCGATTTCGGCAGCAGGGCCACGTCGGGGCGCACGATCTGCAACTGCCGCTGCAGATAGCTGGCGAGCATATGGCTGTTGCGAAATCCGGCCACATGGACGCGTCTGGCGTGGGCAATGGCGTCCACCGCATCACGCAGGCGATCCGGGCGAATGGCCTCAAGGGTGCCGGTCAGGTTGTGGATCTCCTGACTCAGATGGTCGGCAATCGGCTGGCTCGGCATGCCATCGCCGGACTTTACGCCGGATGAGGTGGCGGATGAGAGATAGACCGGCGACCCCCAGCGTTTGGTCTCTCGTGCCTGCTGGCGGGCCTCATTGAAATCCTTGTATCCGAGACGCTGGAAGAAGCGCGATGCCGCGGCGCGTGATGTGCCGGCTGCCTCTGCCAGTTCGCCGGCACTGTAGGTGGCGATATCTCCGGGAAAGCTCAGCAGCAGGTCGCCCAGACGCTTCTCCGCCGGTGGCAGAGCGTCGTAGTGCACATGAATCCGCGCTTCGAGCGGCTGGGCATCTTGGATCGTGGTCATGTGGCGATGATGCCATCCTCAGAAGAAATTGAAAACCCATTTCCAATCGTTGACAGAATGAAAATAATATTTCAGATTGGATGGCAACTGATCAACCCCGTTCAACCCGCTTTCGGGCCCCGTTTGCGGTCTGCTTCAAGGATGCCCATGCGCCCCCTGATCCTTCACGACAGCGTGCTTCACTTCGCCAACCCGCGTGCCAGGCGCGGGGAGCCGATCGGCCCGCGGCCTCGCGCCGTGCTCACCCAGGACGCGATGATCGCCGCCCGCGACGAGATTCGCCGCTGGCCGGGTTATGCCCCCACGCCGCTGGTGGAGCTCGAAGGTTTGGCAGCGGCGGCCGGGGTCGGCCAGGTATTCTACAAGGACGAGGCCCACCGCTTCACGCTCAACAGCTTCAAGGCGCTGGGCGGTGCCTATGCCGTGCTGCGCCTGCTGTTGTCACGGCTGCCCTCGGGGGTGACCGCCGACGATCTACTGGCGGGGCGCTACCGCGAAGCGGTTGCCGGCATCACGGTCTGTTGTGCCACCGATGGTAACCATGGCCGTTCGGTGGCCTGGGGTGCCCAGCAGTTCGGGGCGCGCTGCGTGATCTATCTGCATGCCACGGTGTCGCAGGGGCGCGAGGAGGCCATTGCCCATTTCGGTGCGGAGGTGCGCCGGGTGGGCGGCAACTACGACGACTCGGTTCGCCAGGCGGCGCGGGATGCCGAGGCGAACGGCTGGTTCGTGGTATCCGATACCTCCTATCCCGGCTATATGACGGTGCCGCGGGATGTGATGCAGGGCTATACGGTGATGATCGATGAGGCGGTGCAGCAGCTCGAGACGCCGCCGACCCACTGCTTCATCCAGGGCGGCGTGGGTGGACTGGCAGCGGCCACCCTGGCCCAGCTCTGGGAGGCCTATGGGACCGAGCGTCCTCGGGTCGTGGTGGTCGAGCCCGAGCGCGCCGCCTGCCTCTATGCCAGCGCCCGTGCCGGCGTGCCCACCGCGGTGGAGGGGGAGCTGGAGACACTGATGGCGGGCCTGGCCTGCGGTGAGGTCTCCCTGCTTGCCTGGGAGGTGCTGGACGAGGGCATCGATGACTTCATGGCCGTCAGCGATGCCGCTGCCGTGGATGCCATGAAGCTGCTGGCCGATGGCGTCGGCGATGATGCCCCGCTGGTGGCGGGCGAGAGTGCGGTGGCCGGCCTTGCCGGGCTGCTGATCGCCCGGCAGAGCCCTGAGCTTAGCCGGGCGCTGGGCCTGGATGGCCAGAGCCGGGTGCTGCTGATCGGCAGTGAGGGCGCCACCGATGAGGCGGTCTATCGGGAACTGGTCGGACGTTCGTCGGCCGAGGTAATCGGGGAGGTACATGCCCATGGGTGATTCACTCACAATCAGTGGCCCGCGTCTGATGGCACGCCTGCAGACTCTTGGCGAGATCGGTGCCTTACCGGGTGGCGGAGTGTGCCGGCTTGCGCTCAGCGAGGAGGATCGCCAGGGGCGCGAGCGCGTCCTGGCCTGGATGCATGACCTGGGGCTCGAGGTCAGCAGCGATGCCATGGGCAACCTGTTCGGTCTTCGCCCCGGCTTGGAGGCGGGCCCACCGGTGATGACCGGCTCGCATATCGACACCGTTCGTACCGGTGGGCTCTACGACGGCAACCTGGGCGTGCTGGCTGGCCTGGAAGCGATCGAGACCCTGAACGATGCCGGTATCACCACCCGCCGTCCGCTGTGCGTGGCTGTCTTCACCAACGAGGAGGGGGCCCGTTTCGCCCCGGACATGATGGGGAGCCTGGTCTACGTCGGCGGCATGCCATTGGAGGAGGCCCTGGCGACCCGGGGCATCGATGGGGAGCGGGTGGGCGACTGCCTGGATGCTATCGACGCCCGCGGCAGCGACCCGGTGGGCGCCCCGGACGTTCATGCCTTCGTGGAACTGCACGTGGAGCAGGGGCCGGTGCTGGAGGAGACCGGCGTGACCCTTGGTGCCGTGGAAAAGGTGCAGGGCATCTCCTGGACGGAGTTCACGTTCACCGGCACCTCCAACCATGCCGGCACCACGCCGATGCGGTTGCGCCACGACGCAGGCTACGCCGCCATGGCTACCGCCACCTTCGTGCGCGAGCTGGTGACCCGCATCGGTGGCGATCAGGTCGGCACCGTGGGCTCGCTGGAGATCGCCCCCAACCTGGTCAATGTGGTGGCCAACCACGCCCGCTTTACCGTGGATCTGCGCAACACCGTCAACCAGCAGCTGGCAATGGCCGAGCAGGAACTGGCCGATTTCGTGGCACGACTGGCGGGGCAGGAAGGCATCCAGGTCGAACGCCGCACCCTGGCGCGCTTCGATCCGGTGCCCTTCGACCCGGCCATGGTGGACCTGGTGGAGAAGCAGGCCCATGCCCTCGGCCACTCGGTGATGCGCATGCCCAGCGGTGCCGGCCACGATGCCCAGATGCTGGCCAGGGTCTGTCCCACCAGCATGATCTTCGTGCCCAGCGTCGGCGGTATCAGCCACAACATCCATGAATTCACCTCGCCTGAAGACCTCGAGGCCGGCGCTAACGTGCTGCTGCAGGTTCTGCTGGCCTTGAGCGAATGACGTCAGGCTGCGTGGCCGTCGTCAGTCCGCTCCCCACAAGGAATTCCCATGAGCCGTAAAGTGATCGTAGGCGCCGCCCAGCTGGGCCCCATTGCCCGCCAGGAGACCCGCCGCCAGGAGACCCGCCGCCAGGCCGTTGCCCGGATGATTGCGCTGATGCGCCAGGCCCATGCGCGTGGCGTGCAACTGGTGGTCTTCCCGGAGCTGGCGCTGACCACCTTCTTCCCGCGCTGGTACTTCGATGACCCGGCGGAGCTGGATGCCTTCTTCGAGCGCGAGATGCCCGGTCCGGAGACCCGGCCGCTGTTCGATACCGCCCGCGAACTGGGTATCGGCTTCTATCTGGGCTATGCCGAGCTGGTCTGGGAAGCGGGGCAGGCGCGCCACTTCAATACCTCGATTCTGGTCGATGGCCGCGGCGACATCGTCGGCAAGTACCGCAAGGTGCACCTGCCCGGGCACCATGAACATGAACCCTGGCGCCCGTTCCAGCATCTCGAGAAGCGCTATTTCGAACCCGGCGATCTGGGGTTTGGCACCTGGCAGGCCTTCGGCGGCACCATGGGGATGGCGTTATGCAACGATCGGCGTTGGCCGGAAACCTACCGCATGCTGGCCCTGCAGGGGACGGAGCTGATGATGCTCGGCTACAACACCCCGATTCACTATCCGCCGGTACCGGCCCATGACCACCTGCAGGGCTTTCACAACCACCTTTGCATGCAGGCCGGCGCCTACCAGAACGGCATGTGGGTGGTGGGCGTCGCCAAGGCGGGCCGGGAGGAGGGCTGCGACCTGCTCGGCCAGAGCTGCATCATCGCCCCTACCGGCGAGATCGTTGCCATGGCCGATACGCTCGAGGATGAACTGATCACCCACGAATGCGACCTGGATCGCACCCGCGAAATCCGCGAGCATATCTTCAATTTTGCGCTTCATCGTCGCCCGGAAACCTACGGCTTGATCACTCAGCCGACGCCTGGTTGAAACCGCCCCTGCCATGGTGGCGCTTTGACCCTCCCGCGTATCCCTCTTGAGCGTAGGGATCTGCCAGCGACTCCGACGTTTGTCTCTTGCATTATTGCTGCACGATTACATACAATCAAAAATGTTTGTAGGCTTGCAAGAATGACCAAGAAAAAGGATATGGCGATGCGCGGATGGTGGCTGGGGCTGGCGGCTGGGCTGGCGGTGACGCCGGCGATGGCGGAGGACTTGTGGCAGGGAAGCGTCGGGGCGGGAGTGCTGGTAACGCCGGAGTATCTGGGCAGCGATGATATGCGCACCCGAGCCTGGCCGTCGCTGGAGCTGCGCTACGGCGATGCGTTCTATTTCAACCCCCGCGAGGGGCTGGGCTGGAACGCCATTCGCGAGGGCAACTGGGTAGTGTCGCCTTATCTCGGCTATACCTTCGGGCGCGATAATCGCGGCGAGCTAGCGGCGTTCGAAGAGGTCGACGGTGGCGCAACGCTCGGCCTGAGGGTGAGCTATGACCAGGGGCCATGGCGCTACAGCCTGTCCGGGGAGTCTGCCGTAACCGGCGACGTCAACGGGTCGGATTGGCAGGCGCGTGCTACCTGGAGAGCGCCCCTCGACGAGCGCACCTTCGTCACCCTTGGCCCCAGTGTCAGCTACTCCAGCGCCAGCTGGACGCGAGCGATGTTCGGCGTCTCCGCCGAGGATAGCGCCCGCTCCGGGCTGACGGCGTATGAGCCCGGCAGCGGCTACCTGCGCTATGGGCTGAGCGGCACCGTCAGCTATGCGCTGACCCCGGCCTGGTCGCTCACCGCCTTGGCAGGCGTCACCTATCTGAGCGGCGACGCCGCCGACAGTCCCATCGTCGACGATGTTGGCGATTCGCTGCAGCCGGTGGTCGGGGCTTTTATCAGCTATCGTTTCTAAGGTTACGTTCTCAAGGATCGAGACATGCTCTACCGTAATGTCATGACCTGGCGCCGCTGGGTCGCGGCCGCTGCATTGGTCACCCTCCCCGGGTTGGCCATGGCCGCCGATGGCATGCTGACCGTCAAGGTCGAGAATGACTTCCTGGCCAGCAGCGATGACGGTCATTTCACCAGTGGCGCTGAGCTCAACTGGGCCTTCGCACCCGACGCGGAGCACTGGAGTCAGCGGGTAGCTGCGCTGTTGCCCGATACGCTGATCGGCCAGGCCGACAGCGTGGCCTACCGGCTGATCCACCAGATCTATACTCCTGACGACATCGAGCAGCGCGCGTTGATCGAGGACGACCGCCCCTATGTCGGGCTGGTATTTGGTGGGGTATCCTTCTACGAGGACGTGGCCCGCGGCGACTGGCGCCAGGCCACTGACCTGCACCTCGACGTGGGCATGGTGGGGCGTTCGTCCCAAGCTGAGCGCATCCAGCGCGAGGCGCACCGTTTCTCGCGCAGCGACCGGCCACGGGGCTGGAATAATCAGCTTGCCGACGAGCCGATCGTCAACGCCGCG
Organism: Halomonas sp. ML-15; assembly: GCF_014779595.1. Taxonomy (GTDB): domain Bacteria; phylum Pseudomonadota; class Gammaproteobacteria; order Pseudomonadales; family Halomonadaceae; genus Franzmannia. The sequence continues at coordinate 1,887,057 of NZ_JACXZT010000019.1, read as the reverse complement.
CTGCGCCGCCAGTGGTGGCATGAATCGCCGCTGGCCGGCAAGACCCTGGCCCACGGCCCCAGCGCAGGACTGGCGCTGGGCAACCTCTACACCTATGCCAGCGGCGGCTATGGGGTGCGCTTCGGCGATGACGCCGCTGGCATTCCTACGGTCACGCCCAATCCGGGAGGGCGCCAGGCGTTCACGCAGGCGTCGGGCCTGCGCTGGTACCTGTTTGCCAGTATCGAGGGCTACTACATGGCCCACAACCTGACCCTGGACGGCAACACCGTCAAGGGCAGCCACTCGGTGGAGCGCCGCGAGTGGGTCGGCGATCTGGCGGGCGGCGCGGCGTTGGCCTGGGATGCCTGGCAGCTGAGCTATACCGCGGTGCGGCGCAGCCATGAGTTCGAAGGCCAGACCAGCCACGACCTGTTTGGCGCCGTCACTCTGTCGCGGGATTTTTGATCGCCTGCCGCGCTGGGCTATCATGGCCGACCTTTTCGATTTGCCATGGAGCCTCTGATGAGCTTTTACGTCTACCTGTCCGGCGAGATCCACACCGACTGGCGCGATGAGATCCAGCGCGGTGCCGAGGCGCTGGGCCTCGACGTGGTGTTCACCTCGGCGGTGACCGATCACGCCGCCAGCGACGCCGCCGGCGACCATCTGGGCGAGGAGAGCCGCCAGTTCTGGCGCGACCACAAGTCCTCCAAGGTCAATCTGATCCGTACCAAGACCCTGATCGAGCAGAGTGATCTCGTCGTGGTGCGTTTCGGCGACCAGTACAAGCAGTGGAATGCGGCCTTCGACGCTGGCTACTGTGCGGCACTCGGCAAGCCCTACGTGACCCTGCACGCCGAGGAGATCGTGCATCCGCTCAAGGAGGTCGATGCCCAGGCGCTGGCGTGGGCCACTTCCACCGACCAGGTGGTCGAGATACTGCGCTACGTGCTCAAGGCCTGAAGTCAGCGCCTAGCGCGCCGGATCGACGCGACCGCCCAGTGAGGCGTTGCGCCGGAACCAGCCGGCAATGCTGGCCCGTGGCAGGCGGGTCGGCAGCACCTCGTGGGGCACCGATTCGGAGAGGAAGCAGACGAAGGTGCCGGCCTCGGGGCGCACCCGAGTGAGCTCGCGGCTGGCGTCTTCGCCTGAGTAGATGACCATCTCACCGCCAGCGTCGACGGGCCAGTCGGGGTTGAGATAGAGCACCGTGGAGATCATGCGGTTGGCGCGGCCCTGGAAGCTGTCGACATGGGGCTTGTAGAAACTTCCCGGGGGGTAGTGGGCGAAGTGCGCCTCGAACTCGAACAGACCCAGATAGAGCGCCCGGTTGAGGCTCTGCTGCAGCTCGCCCATGGCCGTCAGGTAGCGGCGCTGGGCCAGGCTCTCGCGGTCGAGCCAGTGGATGGCGTCGCCGCGGATATCGCGGCGCAGGTGATGCGCGCTGCCGCGGCCGATACCCGCCGCCGCCAGCGCATCCTGCTCGGCGAGCCGGCACACCTCGGCGTAGAGGGCCTGGCTCAGCTCGGCGTCGATAAACCCCTCGGCCAGGTACCAGCCGCGCTCGACCAGCGCATCGACCATCGGGGTCAGGCGCTGCGGGTCGAAGACGGGCCTGGCGCTCATGCCGTCATCACTCGGGGAAGCCGTGAGCGCGGGCGCGGGCCAGCATCACGCTCTTCTTGTTGCCATAAGCCTTGAGCTGGGCCTGGGTGACGTGCACGCAGTAGGCCTGGCCCTGGCGGGTGGCCATGCCGGCAAACTCTTCGCGGGCGGTCTGGTAGGCCTGTTCCGCCTGCTCGCGGGTGACTACCAGATTGTCGTCGCCGGGGTGACCGTCGATGACGTCCTGAAGATTCTGCAGGTAGAGGGCGCAGCGCATCAGTTGAAAGCCCTTGGCCTTGGTACGCATGAAGAACCATACCAGCGGGGCAGCAATAGCGAGGATAATCAGAACGGCTTGCATTATACGGCTCAATCTTGTCGATGGTGGGGGGTGGGGGGTGTCTGCCGCGGCCCGAGCCGGGGTGGACGATGGCGCAGCGGACCGCCATCCGGTGCGCGGTCGAGGCTCACCGAGCAGCCGAACCCCTCGCTGAGCAGCTCCACCAGCATCATCGCCGAGAGTCCCCAGATCACCTGGCCCTGAGCCTGATAGCTGGGAACGTAGTAGGGGCGGCCGTCGACGGTGATCACGTCGGTGTGGCTGCGACAGTCGTCGAGAAACAGCGCCAGCGGGACTTCGAAGATGGCGTCCAGCTCGTTGGGGTCCGCGATCAGCGGCAGATCGGGCGGAATCAGCCCCACATAGGGGGTGACCTTGAGGCCGTGCAGCGAGACCACTTCGCTGAGCTGACCGAGCAGTTCGACCTGCCCTCGCGGTAGCGCGATCTCCTCTTCGGATTCGCGCAGTGCGGTCTCCAGCAGGTCACGGTCGTGCTCCTCGCGCTTGCCACCGGGGAAGGCTACCTGGCCGCGATGAGTATTGAGGTGGTCGGCGCGCCGGGTGAACAGCAGCGTCGGCTCTTGCCGGTTCACGATCGGGATCAGCACCGCCGCCTCTGGCATGGCAAGCCTCAGGCGTTGAGGATGGTGTGCTTGCAGGCGCTCGCGCAGTTTCTCTAACATGGGGTATCCGCTGGGTTTCATGTGTTGTACCCAGCTCCCGCACAGGCGTCAAGGCATGCTCCGCCCCGGTGGCGGACTACCCTCCCGACCACGCCGCTGCTGGCCTCATCCCGCGCCATCAAGGAGAGCCATGAACTTCTGTAGCCACTGCGGCCATACCGTCCGCTTCGCGATTCCCGAGGGCGACGACCGCCCGCGCTATCTGTGCGATGCCTGCGGCACCATTCACTACCAGAATCCGCGTATCGTCGCCGGTACCCTGCCGGTAATTGGTAGCAAGGTGTTGCTGTGTCGCCGCGCCATCTCGCCGCGCAAAGGCTACTGGACGCTGCCGGCGGGCTATATGGAGAACGCCGAGACCACCGTCGAGGCGGCCGCCCGCGAAACCCGCGAGGAGGCCTGCGCCGAAGTGGCCATTCACGGCCTCTACACCCTGATCAATCTGCCGCATATCAATCAGGTCTATATGATGTTCCGCGCCGATCTCGAGGGCGGTTTCGACGCCGGCCCCGAGAGCCTCGAGGTGGCGCTATTCGAGGAGCACGAAATCCCCTGGGAGGAGCTCGCCTTTCCGACCATCGAACGTACCCTGCGCCACTTCTACCAGGACCGCCGCGACGGCGACTATCCGCTGCATATCAGCGATGTCACCCCCGAGGATCGCGAGCGCTACTTCGGCTCGGCCTGAGAAGGGAGGCGCTCAGGCCGTTGCACGCTGCTCAGCGAGCAGGCACAGCAGTTCATACATCAGGGTGGCGCCGAGCAGGGCGGTATTGCCGCTGGGGTCGAACGGCGGCGCCACCTCCACCACGTCGGCGCCGATCAGCGGCAGGCCGCGAAAACCGCGCACCAGCTGCAGCGCCTGCAGGCTGGTCAGCCCGCCGACTTCCGGGGTCCCGGTGCCCGGCGCGAAGGCCGGATCGACGCTGTCGATATCGAACGACAGATAGACCGGGCCATCACCCACCACCCGCCGTGCTTCGGCGATCACCGCTTCGATGCCCAGCGCATCGACCTCCTCCATGAACATCACCCGCATGCCGCTGGCGTCGGAGTAGTCCCAGCCCTGGGCGGTGTTCTGGGCGCCGCGAATGCCGATCTGCACGGTGCGCTTGGGGTCGATGAGGCCGGCTTCGCAGGCCAGCCGGAAGGGGCCGCCGTGGTGAAATTTCGAACCCTGAAAGTCGTCCCAGGTATCGGTGTGGGCGTCGATCTGGATCAGCCCCACCGGGGCGTCGGCAGCCAGGCCGCGCAGGATCGGGTAGGTCACCGAGTGGTCGCCGCCGGCGCTGAGGGGGATCACGCCGGCCTGGTGAATGGCGCGATAGTGGGTGGCGATGTCGTCGGAGACCCGCCCGAGGTCGTAGATCGAGGAGAAGCGCACGTCGCCGATGTCGGCGATGCGCGCCTGGGCGAAAGGGTCCTGGCGGGTCACGTGGTGGATGCTGCGCATCAGGCTCGACTGGTTGCGTATCTCGCGCGGGCCGAGGCGGGCGCCGGGGCGGTTGCTGACGCCACCGTCGAAGGGAATGCCGACCAGGGCGATATCCAGCGCGTCGAGGCGCTCGGCCAGCGGCGCGCGCAGAAAGGTGGCGATCTCGCGGTAGCGCGGCTCGAGGTGCGGGGCATAGGTTTCGCCGGTGGCGGCGTTGCGGCGGGTGGCGTCGGTCATCTTGGCCATCAGCGTCTCCTCACTCGTGAACTTCGAAGTGAACCTCGACGGGCACACACCCCTCGCCGTTGATGGGGATGATGTCCTGGGGGCAGGACGACATGGCGACGATGCAGTCCATCTCGGCGCGCAGTTCGACATAGTCGCCGGGCTTGGAGACCGGCGGGCACCAGTCGACCTTCATCTGCTCGTTGACCGGGATGTTCATCCACAGATTGAGCGGTTGCGGCACTTCCGGGGCATCGATGCCGATTGCCTTGACCGCCATTCGCAGGTTGTCGGCGCAGTTGTCATGATAGCCCTCGACGCCGAGGGTCATGTAGCGGAACAGGTCGCAGGCTGCCATCAGGGTGTCGTGAACCCCGGGGGAGGTGTCGGCGGTGAGGGTCATGATCGGACGCCGGCGGTTGCTCATCAGCGGGTCGCCGACCTGGGGAATCAGCCCGCTGAGCCAGGCGCGGCCGTGCTCCCAGGACATGAACTCGTTGAGGTTGTCGCTGCTGAAGGCCCAGGTGTCGCAGACCTGGGTGCCGTGGGTATTGATGATGCGGATGATCTGGCCCTTCTTGAGGCGTACCGCGCGGCCGCCGCGGGCTGCCACTTCGTAGCGCTTGCCGAGCACCGGCGTGCCGTCCGGGGAGATCGGCGTCTCGAGGGTGTGATTGTGGCCGCAGGGCTCGCTATTGCTGCGCGGCAGCTGCTCGATCTGGGCGTGGTCGAAATGGGGCTGGGGGCTCATGATGTTCTCCTTGTGATGATCAGCCACCGGTGGCTGAAGTGCGTCAATCGATATGGCGCTCGCGCCAGGTGTTGAGGAACTGCTGGAGTCGCACGCTGTGCGGCGTGCGGAACAGCGTCTCGGGGGAGCCGCTCTCGACGATCCGGCCCTGGTCCATGAATACCACGCGATCGGCGACCTTGGCGGCGAAGCCCATCTCGTGGGTGACGATGGCCATGGTCATGCCGTCCTTGGCGAGACGCTTCATAACATCGAGCACCTCACCGACCAGTTCGGGATCCAGCGCCGAGGTGGGCTCGTCGAAGAACATCACCTGTGGCTTCATGGCCAGCGCACGGGCGATGGCGACGCGCTGCTTCTGGCCACCGGAGAGGCTTTCGGGGAAGTGCCCGGCGCGATCGGTCAGGCCGACCCGCTCGAGCATTGCCATGCCCTCTGCCTCGGCGTCACGGCGGGAAAGGCCGTTGACCAGTCGCAGCGCCTCGGTGACGTTCTCCAGTGCCGTGCGATGCGGCCACAGATGAAAGTGCTGGAAGACCATGCCCACCGGCGCGCGTACCGCGTCGACGCGGGACTCCCTGGCGCGCACGCGCATGCCGCCACGCTCCTCATAGCCGAGCAGCTGGCCGTCGATATGTACGCTGCCGTGGTCGTAGGGCTCGAGAAAGGCCAGGCAGCGCAGCAGGGTCGACTTGCCGGAGCCGGAGGGACCGATCACGCAGACCACCTCAGATTCGTCGAGGCGAAAATCGATGTCGCTCAGCACCTCCAGCTCACCGAAGCGCTTGCTGATGCCGCGGGCCTCGACGATCGGCTCGCCGCGGGTCCGGGGCGAGTCAGCGGTGGGCGTGGTGATAGCGTCAGCCGTTGGCATGAGCGGACTCTCCTTGATGGACAGTGTGGCGCGGTTGGCGGTTGGCCAGGCGCTTCTCCAGGGCATAGCCGCCGCGGGCGATCAGTTCGATGATCATCCAGTAGAGCAGGGCGACGGCCAGGTAGGGCTCGATCACATTGAAGGTCTGGTTGACGATGGTGGTGGCATTCTTGGTCAGGTCGTCCACCGAGATGATCGAGATCAGCGCCGACTCCTTGACCAGGATGATCAGCTGGTTGGTGCCGGGGGGCACGATCAGGCGCAGCATCTGCGGGATCTGGATGCGGGTCAGCGCGTGCCAGGGCGAGATGCCGAGCATGCGCGCCGCCTCGAGCTGGCCCTTGGGAATCGACTTGAAGCCGCCGCGGTAGATTTCGGCGAAATAGCCGGCGCCGTAAAGGCCGATGCCGGTGACGCCGGCGATCTCGGCATCGAGCCGCAGGCCGATACTGGGGCCGCCGTAGTAGAGCAGAAACAGCAGCACCAGCAGCGGCGTGCCGCGGCATATCTCCACATAGCAGGCCACCGGGTAGCCGAAGATTCGCGGGCTGGAGAGTCGCAGCGCGGCCAGCACCAGGCCCAGCGAGAGTGCTACCAGACAGCCCAGGAAACAGATCCAGACGGTGTTCCACAGGCCTTGCAGGATCAGCTCGCGGGTCTCCCAGAGCAGGGCAAGATCAAACATGACGATAGCTCCTCGGGATGTCCCTATTCGGTTGCCAGGCCGCCGGCCATACGGCGTTCCAGATGGGCGCTAATACGAGCCAGCACCAGATTGACCGCCAGATAGAGCACTGCCGCGGCAAGATAGGTCTCGAGCGGCTGGAAGGTGCGCGAAGCGATCTGCTCGCTGACACGCATCAGCTCGGTAACGGCAATCACCGAGATCAACGACGAGTTCTTGAGAATGGTGATGATCTCGTTGGTCAATGGCGGCAGAGTGAGGCGCAACACCTGGGGCATGACGATACGCCGCCGCGTCTGCCAGGCCGAGATGCCGGCCATGCGCGCGGCCTCGATCTGGCCGGCGGGAATATGTGCGATGCCGCTGCGAAATATCTCCGACTGGAAAGCGGTGGTGTTCAGCGTCAGGGTCAGGATGGCGGCGGTGATCGGCGCCACTTCGATGCCGATTTCCGGCAGCAGATAGTAGACCAGCAGCAGCTGCAGCAGGATCGGCGTGCCGCGCCAGAAGCTGCGGTAGAGGCCGCAAGGCCAGCGCACCCAGCGGCTGCGGCTGGTCAGCCCGAAGGCCAGCAGCACGCCGAATAGCAACCCCAGAGCGATGGCCGAGAGCGAGACCACCAGGGTGGTGGTCAGGCCCTTGATCAGCACCGGATAGTGGTTGAGCAGGATCTCGAACATGGGGCACCTAATCGGTCAAACCCGACAGACTCCTGGGAGCGGCCCACGGCCGCTCCTCAGGACGCGATCACTCAGCGGCGGGCAGTTCCAGGGGGACGTCCATGGGTGCACCAAACCACTTTTCCTGCAGCTCGTTCAGGGTGCCGTCCTCATTGAGACGCCGGATCTGCTCGTCCATGAAGGCGTTTAGTGAAGCGCTCTCATCATCGCGGCGGCCGGCCCAGCTGAAATAGACCGGCTCACCGAAGGTGCCGACCACTTCGAAGACGTCGGGGCGAGTCCGCTCGGCCTCAAGCAGGTTGGGCAGGCTGTTGATCACCACGTCGACGCGACCGGTGCCGAGATCGGCGTAAGCCTCATCGACGCCGGTGTAGGTGCGAATGTCGGAAAGCGGCGTACCGGCCTCCTCGAGCTCCGCGGCCAGGGCTTCAAGCGCTTCGAGCTGGGCCGAACCGGCCTGGGCGGCGGCGACCTTGCCGCCGATATCCTCGGGCGAGCCGATCTCCTCTTCGCCGGCGCGCTTGAGGATTGCCATGGTGGCATCGGCGATGGGCGCGCTGAGGTGGTAGCGCTGCATGCGCTCGGGGGTGGCGGTGACCGAGGTGATGACATAGTCAAAGCGCTCACGCTCGAGCCCAGGCAGGATCCCCTGCCACGGCAGGTCCATGCGAATCAGCTCGACGCCTTCGAGCTCAGGCATGATGTATTCCATGAGGTCTGCTGAGTAGCCTACGATCTCGCCATCTTCAATGAACTCATGGGGGGCGTAGCGTGCTTCGGTGCCTACCGTAAAGACACCGTCAGATTTGATACTTTCCAGGAGGTCGGCATGAACGCTGCCGGCCACGAGACCGGAACCCAGGAGCAGGCCGGCGGTAATGGAAGTCATCCGGTTCATGAAGCAGTCCTCTTGTGGTTGAAGCCTTAGGCTCGTTGCACATAGCGCAGCGAAACGTACGGCTTGAGTAAAGCAGAGGACTTACAGCAACAAAATTGTTATCTTTCGATGTATATACCCAGATTTTTGATGTGATTCGCACCAAAGTAGGACATTTTAATGAAGCTTTCTGCGGCGGATCTCAAGAGCCTGTCGGTGTTCCTCGCGGTGGCCGAGCACCGCGGTTTTGCCGGTGCCCAGACCGCGCTGCATATGAGCCAGTCGGCGGTCAGCTTTCATATCCGCGCGCTGGAGGAACGGGTCGGCTTCACGGTCTGTCGTCGCGGGCGACAAGGCTTTGAATTGACCGAGCGGGGCGCGGTCGTGCATGAGCGCGCGAAGTCGCTGCTGGCTTCGGTGGATGACTTCGACAGTGAGATGAGCGAGCTGCGTAGTTCGGTCTACGGCACCCTGCGGCTGGGGGTGGTGGATAACACCATCATGGACGAGGTTCTCGACCTGCAGGGGGTGATCGGCGAATTTCTGCGCAAGAATGCTCGCGCCCGTCTGAACATCACCGTAGGCAGCCCCGACCGACTGATCGGCGAGATCGCCAACGGCGAGGTGCAGCTAGGCATCCTGCCGGAAACTGCGCAGATGGAGGGGCTGCAACATCGTCAGATTTATACCGAGATGCACGGCGTCTACTGTGCGCGCATGCACCCGCTGTTCGAGCGCCCGGCCGAACAATTGAGGGTGGCGGAGATCGTCGAGCACCCCTTCGTGGTCCGCCCCTACGCCAACCTGCAAGAACTGCGCAGCTTTCCCGACGCAACGGTGGGCGCCCATGCCTCCAATATGGAAGCCCAGGCGCTGCTGATCCTCAGCGGCCACTTCATCGGCAACCTGCCGCACTACTACGCTGAACATTGGGTAGCCCGCGGTGAGCTCAAGGCGCTGCTGCCGGAGCAGATCGAGATCGCCTCGCCGTTCTGCGTGGTAACCCGGGCCGGGCGACGCCCGGCGCTGATCGTGCGCAACTTCATTCAGGAGCTGGTATCGCGGCTGTGGCAGCAGTCACATCGGGTCGACGAGGCGCCTCCCGGAGCCTGAGTCACTCCCTTTCGATGCTGAACGGCGACCAGCTCTGGCTGGTGGGCATGATCTCCAGACGATTGATATTGATATGCTCGGGCAGGGTGGCGACGTAGAAGACCTGGGCGGCGATATCCTCGGCCTGCAGCGGATTGGCGCCGGCGTAGAGCTGCTTGGAGGCCTGCTCGTCGCCCTTGGAGCGCACCAGCATGAACTCGGTCTCGGACAGGCCCGGGGCAACGTCGGTAACCCGCACGCCGCTGCCCTTGAGGTCGCAGCGCAGGTTGTAGCTGAACTGCTGCACGAAGGCCTTGGTGGCGCCGTAAACGTGGCTGCCGGGATAGGGGTAGCTGCCGGCGACCGAGCCGATATTGACGATGCTGGCGCCCTTGCCGGTGTCGATCAGCAGCGGCAGCGCGGCGTGGGTGACGTTGACCAGACCGGTGATATTGGTGTCGATCATGGTGTGCCAGTCGTTGAGGTCGACGCGCTGGGCCGGCTCCAATGCCAACGCCAGACCGGCGTTATTGACCAGGCAGGTGATTCCGCGCCATGGGCCCTCGAGGCCATCGATGGTGGCTTTTACCGCCTCGGCATCGCGTACGTCGAGGGGCAGGGTGAGCACCTCGACCTTGCTGCCAAGCTCGGCCTCGAGCTCGGCCAGGCGCTCGCTGCGCCGGCCGGTGAGAATCAACGACCAGCCCGCCTCGGCGAAACGATAGGCGGTGGCGTGGCCGAAACCGGAGGTGGCGCCGGTGATCAGGGCAATAGGCATGCAGGGCTCCTTGATTGAGGTGGTGCGCCAGAGGTGACTGGCACCTTTGGCGCGTTGTGGATACCGATCAGCTTTGTATGATGACGATAATGCTTCCACCGGCCTAGAGGGTAATCGATCCGTGGACAAGTTCGAGGTGAAACTGGATCAAGCGGCTCGCGCCGCCTGGATGTCATATGTCGGTGGCATCACGCAGGACGAGATCGCCAGCCAACTGGGCGTGTCGCGTCCGGGGGTGCAGCGGCTGCTGGCCCTGGCGCGTCAGGAGGGGCTGATCAAGGTGCATATCGATCACCCCATCGCCGCCTGCATGACCCTGGCCAGCGCGATCCGCGAGCGCTTCGGTCTCGACTACTGCGACGTGGTGCCTGCCGAGGCCAGCGCCCCGGAGGGGGCGGCCTATTACCTGGCGGTGGCCGGAGCCGAACGGGTGTCGCGGCTGGTCGAGCGCAGCGATCCGCTGACCCTGTCGCTGGGCACCGGGCGCTCGGTGCGCGCCACGGTGGAGTCGCTGAGCCGCATCGAGCGTCCCCAGCACCGCTTCGTGTCGCTGGTCGGTAACGTTGCCCGGGACGGCTCCTCCAACCGCTACGATGGCGTCATGGTGCTGGCCGACAAGACCGGCGGTCAGCGCTTCCTGCTGCCCTCGCCGGTGGTGGCGAGCACGGTGGAAGAGAAAGCCTCGCTGCAGCAGCAGCCACTGTTTCAGGCCATCACTCAGGTCGCTCTGGAGGCCGAGGCGGCGTTTATCGGGGTCGGTCAGATCGACCGCCAGGCCACACTGTTCCAGGACCACTTCATTTCCGAGGCCGAGCTCGATGAGCTGCTCGGGAGGCAGGCGGTGGGCGAGCTGCTTGGCTGGCCGATGACCGCCGACGGTGACGTGGTGGAGTGTTCGATCACCCGGCGCGTCACCAGTCTGCCGCTGGAGATGTTTCGCGACCAGCCGATCGTCGCGCTAGCCGGCGGGGTCGCCAAGGGGCCGGCAATTCTGGCCGCGCTGCGAGGCGGCTGGCTCAAGGGACTGGTGACCGATCAGCTGGCGGCCCGTCATATCGTCGAACATTTTTGATGCATTGCAGTATGAACGGGCCTGCATAAATGCACCCAAAGTATAAGCCTCCGGGCTTTGCTTTTTTTGGCACCGCATACGATCATTTGATCGATAGATGATCAATTTGATCAAAATGACTTGAGCAGAACAACAATGCCAAGCGTTACCAAGGAGCACTCCATGAAACTCTCCCACGCCTTGCCATTGGCGACCCTGGCGGTGGCGGTCTCGGCCGCCGCCCACGCGCAGGAAATCACCGTCGCCACCGTCAACAACAACGATATGGTGATCATGCAGAGCCTGACCGATGAGTTCGAGCAGGCGCATCCCGGCATTAGCGTCAACTGGGTAGTACTCGAGGAAAACGTGCTGCGCCAGCGTCTGACTACCGATATCGCCACCGGTGGCGGCCAGTTCGATGTGATGACCATCGGCACCTACGAGGCACCGATCTGGGCCGAGCGTGGTTGGCTGGTGCCCCTCGACGACCTCGCCGATGACTACCAGGTCGATGACCTGCTGCGCCCGGTGCGCGAGGGCCTCAGTTACGACGGCACCCTGCACGCGCTGCCGTTCTACGGCGAGAGCTCGATGCTCTACTACCGTACCGACCTGTTCGAAGAGCACGGCATCGAGATGCCCGAGCAACCTACCTGGGATCAAGCCTACGAGTGGGCAAGCCAGATCCACGATCCCGATAACCGCGTCTACGGCATCTGCCTGCGCGGCAAGCCGGGCTGGGGCGAGAACATGGCCTTCGTCTCGACCCTGGTGAATACCTACGGCGGCCGCTGGTTCGACGAGGAGTGGGCCCCCGAGATCAACTCCCCCGAGTGGCAGGAAGCGATAAGCTTCTATGTCGATCTGCTCGGCAACTACGGTCCGCCGGGTGCCAGCTCCAACGGCTTCAACGAGAACCTGGCGCATTTTGCCGGCGGTCGCTGCGGCATGTGGGTCGATGCCACCTCGGCAGCGGGTCGCCTGTTCGATCCCTCGGAGTCGGACGTGGCCGATGTGCTCGGCTTCTCCCAGGCGCCGGTCGCCGAAACCCCCAAGGGCTCGCACTGGCTGTGGTCCTGGTCACTGGCGATCCCCGCCTCCTCGGAAGAGCCGGACGCCGCCGAGCAGTTCATCACCTGGGCAACCTCTCAGGCGTACATCGAACTGGTCGGCGAGACCCAAGGCTGGACCAGCGTGCCGCCGGGCACACGCACCTCGACCTATGAGGACGAGCGCTATATCGAGGCGGCGCCCTTCGCCAGCTTCGTGCTCGAGGCGATGCAGAACGCCGATCCCACTGACTCGACGGCCAAGCCGGTCCCGTATACGGGCGTGCAGTTCGTCGGCATTCCCGAGTTCCAGGCGATTGGCACCCAGGTCGGTCAGTCGATCGCCGCGGCGCTGACCGGGCAGATGCCGGTCGAGCAGGCGCTGGAGTCGGCACAGCGTAGCGCCGAGCGCGCCATGCGTCAGGCGGGCTACTACGATTGATCGCCAGTCGGCCGGGTAATCCCCGGCCGACCTCCGTGTCTCAACTCCGAGTGGTAATACCATGCGTACTCGAACTTCCGGGCGCACCGTAGGCGGCCTGCGTTCGCTGTCGCTGCAAGCGCCTGCGGTCACGCTGCTGCTGATCTGGATGCTGATCCCACTGGGCATGACCCTGTGGTTCTCCTTCCAGCGCTACAACCTGCTGATGCCGGGCATGGAGCAGTTCGCCGGCCTGGAAAACTATCGATATCTACTCTCCGATCCGGCGCTATGGCGGGCCATGGGCAACACCCTGGTGCTGGTGGGTTCGGTGCTGGCGATCTCGGTGATTGGCGGCACCCTGCTGGCGGTGCTCTATCAGCAGGATTTCTTCGGCCGCGGCGTGGCCCGGGTGCTGGCGATCTCACCCTTCTTCATCATGCCCACGGTCAGCGCGCTGGTCTGGCAGAACATGATGATGCACCCGGTCAACGGCGTGCTGGCCTGGTTTCTGGGGCTGTTCGGGCTGCCGGCAATAGACTGGTTCTCCTCCTTCCCGCTGCTGTCGATCATCATCATCGTCGCCTGGCAGTGGCTGCCGTTTGCGCTGCTGATACTGCTCACCGCCATGCAGTCGCTGGACGAGGATCAGGTCGAGGCGGCACGCATGGACGGGGCCGGCCCGGTGGCGGTGTTCTTCTTTATCACCCTGCCGCACCTCAAGCGCGCCATCAGCGTGGTGATCATGATCCAGATGATCTTCCTGCTGACCATCTTCGCCGAGATCTATGTCACCACCTCGGGTGGACCGGGGCTTGCCACCACCAATCTGGCGTATCTGATCTATATCCGCGCACTGCTGGAATTCGACGTGGGGGGTGCCTCCGCCGGCGGGGTCATCGCCATCATCCTGGCCAATATCGTGGCGATCTTCCTGATCCGCATGGTCGCGAAGAACCTCGAAGACTAGCCGAAGGAGCCCTCATGAATACGTCACGCTTACAGCGCTTCATCCTGGCCGTACTGGCCTGGAGCATCACCTTCGTGATCTTCTTCCCGATCCTGTGGATGATCCTCACCGGCTTCAAGACCGAGGCCCAGGCGATCGCCGACCCGACCCTGTTCTTCACCCCGACGCTGGACAGCTACGCCGCGGTGCAGGGCCGCGCCGACTATTTCCGCTTCGCCTATAACAGCGTCTACGTCGCCTTCGGCTCGACCCTGCTGGCGCTGATGATCGGTATTCCGGCGGCCTACTCGATGGCCTTCCTGCCCACCAAGCGCACCAAGGGCACCATGCTGTGGATGCTCTCCACCAAGATGCTGCCGCCGGTGGGCGTACTGGTGCCGATCTATCTGATTTTTCGCGATCTGGGCATGCTCGACACGCGTATCGGCCTGACCGTCATCTACACCCTGATGAACCTGCCGATCGTGATCTGGATGCTCTACACCTTCTTCAAGGATCTGCCCAAGGACATCCTCGAAGCGGGGCGCATGGATGGTGCCAATACCCGCCAGGAGATGCTCTATCTGCTGATCCCGCTGACCCTGCCGGGCATCGCCTCCACCGGTCTGCTGTCGGTGATCCTGAGCTGGAACGAGGCTTTCTGGAGCCTCAACTTGACCAGTTCGCGGGCGGCCCCTCTGACCGCTTACATCGCCTCCTTCTCCAGCCCCGAAGGCCTGTTCTGGGCCAAGCTGTCGGCGGCCTCGACCATGGCGGTCGCACCGATCCTGATCTTCGGCTGGCTCACCCAGAAACAGATGGTACGCGGCCTGACCTTCGGCGCCGTCAAGTAACAGGACTCTTACCATGGCTACCTTACAGATCAAGCAAGTCGTCAAACGTTTCGACGATACCGAGGTGCTCAAGGGCATCGACCTGGAGGTCAACGACCGCGAATTCGTGGTCTTCGTTGGCCCCTCGGGTTGCGGCAAGTCGACCCTGTTGCGGATCATTGCCGGACTCGAAAGTGCCACCACCGGCGATCTGCTCATCGACGGTGAGCGCATCAATGAGGTCGGCCCCGCCGACCGCGGCCTGGCGATGGTGTTCCAGAGCTATGCGCTCTATCCGCATATGACCGTCGAGGACAACATGGGCTTCAGCCTGCGTCTGGCCGGGGTCGGCAAGCAGGCGCGGCGCGAGAAGGTGCTCGAAGCGGCGCGGATCCTGCAGCTCGAGCCGCTGCTCGATCGCAAACCCAAGGCGCTCTCCGGGGGCCAGCGTCAGCGGGTGGCGATCGGCCGCGCCATCGTCCGTAACCCCAGCATCTTCCTGTTCGATGAGCCGCTCTCCAACCTCGATGCGGCGCTGCGGGTGCAAATGCGCATCGAGCTGGCGCGGCTGCACGAAGAGCTCGACGCCACCATGATCTATGTGACCCACGACCAGATCGAAGCCATGACCATGGCCGACAAGATCGTGGTGCTGCAGGGCGGCGAAGTAGAGCAGGTCGGCTCGCCGATGGAACTCTATCACCACCCCTGCAACCGTTTCGTGGCCGGTTTCATCGGCTCGCCGAAGATGAACTTCCTGCCGGTCACGGCCCAGGCGGTGTCTACCAGCGGGGTGCGCGTAGCGCTGCCCGGGGGCGGCACCAGCGAGGTGGCGGTGAACGGCGAGGGCGCCCAGGCGGGCGATGCCCTGGAGTTGGGCATTCGCCCCGAGCACCTGCTGCTCGACGATCAGGGGCCGCTGTCGGGTCAGATCAAGGTCATCGAGCGGCTGGGCGGCCAGACCTCGCTCTACGTCGAGATGGACGACGGCATCATCACCATCACTGCCGACGGTGATGTCACCTATCGCGTTAATGAGCAGGTGAACTTCGGCTTCGAACCCTCCCGGGCACACCTGTTCGACGGCCAGGGGCTGGCCCTGGCGAGTCTGCAGCGCCATCCGCTCTCGGGGCTGGTGCGTCAGGACAGCCGTGAGCGAGTGGAGAATAGCCGTGAGCGCCCCGAGGGCGGCGCATGAGCTCGACGCCGACCCTGATCTTCGACTGCGACGGCGTGCTGGTGGATAGCGAGGCAATCGCCGAGGCGACGCTGATCGAGCTGCTCGGCGAGTGGCTGCCCGACCTGGAGACCGAGACCGTGCTGCGCCAGGCGCTGGGCATGACCACCGCCAATATCCTGCGTCATCTCGAAGCACAGAGCAGCCACCGGCTGCCCACGGATGCCACCCGGCGGGTCGATACTACCATCGAGGGGCGGCTGGCCGAGGAGCTGCAGGCCATGCCCGGGGTTGCGGCGGCGATCAGCGCCATTGCGCTGCCCAAGGCGGTGGTCTCCAACAGCCGCCGCCAGCGGGTGGTGGCCTCGCTGGCCAGCACCGGGCTGGATACGCTGCTCGGCGAGGCGCCGATCTTCACTGCCGATGAGGTCGAGCACCCCAAGCCCGATCCGGCCCTCTACCGGCTGGCCGCTAATCGGCTGGGCGTGGCGGTCGATGCGTGCCTGGTGATCGAGGATAGCGTTGCCGGGGTTACCGCGGCGCATGCCGCGGGCATGACGGTGGTCGGTTTTACCGGCGCCAGTCATATCGAGGCGGGGCAGGCGGCGCGGCTGGAAGCCGCCGGCGCCTGGCGGGTGATCGAGCACATGCAGCAACTGGCCGCTCTGGTCCATGACTGGCAAAGCGCCGTGCCGCGCATCCCCTCAAGGAGACACGAGACATGAAACTCAATCACAAGGTGGCGGTGATCACCGGCGGCGCCCGCGGTATCGGCCTGGCCATCGCCCAGGGCTATCTGGCCGAGGGCGCCAAGCTGGTCATCGCCGATATCGACCAAGTCGCCATCGACGCGGCGCTGGCGACCCTCGATGCCGATGGCCAGGCCGGCACGCGGCTGATGGGGGTGCGCCTCGACGTCTGCGACATCAAGGCCATCGAGGCCATGGTGGCCCAGGTCAGCGAGCGTTTCGGCGGTATCGACATCCTGGTCAATAACGCCGCGCTGTTCGATATGGCCCCGGTGCTGGAGGTGACCGAGGCCAGTTACGACAAGCAGTTCAACGTCAACGTCAGGGGGCTGTTCTTCACCCTGCAGGCGGTCGCCAGGGCGATGGTGGCCCGTGGGCAGGGCGGGGCGATCATCAATATGTCATCCCAGGCGGGGCGCCGCGGCGAGGCACTGGTGAGCATGTACTGTGCCACCAAGGCGGCGGTGATCAGCCTCACCCAGTCCTGTGCCCTGGACCTGATCAAGCACGGCATCCGCGTCAACGGCATCGCGCCCGGGGTGGTCGATACGCCGATGTGGGCGGAGGTCGATGCGCTGTTCGCCCGCTATGAAGGGCGGCCGCCGGGCGAGAAGAAACGCCTGGTCGGCGAGGCGGTGCCCTACGGGCGCATGGGACGGCCCGAGGACTACGTGGGCCCGGCGCTGTTCCTGGCCAGCGACGACAGCGACTACGTGGTCGCCCAGACGCTGAACGTCGACGGCGGCAATTGGATGAGTTGAAACGCAGATATGACAAGACTACGGGACGGCGAGAGTTGCACACAGCACGGCACGAGCGATGATGTCGACTCGCCATACCAGACATGAGGACGTCTTGATGAGTCATTCAACGACAGAAATTGCCCAGGAGATCATCACCGCCGCGGCAGATGCCGAGCGCTTCGTGGTCGCCCTGGCCGGCCCGCCGGGGGCCGGCAAGTCGACGCTCGCCGAGTACCTGTGGCAGGCCATCGACGTCGAACTGCCCGGGGAGGTGGTAGTGGTCCCGATGGATGGCTATCACTTCGACAACGCGGTGCTTGGTGCCGAGCTGATTCCGCACAAGGGTGCGCCGCACACCTTCGACGTGGACGGCTTGCATGCCGATCTGCTGCGCATCCGCCGCGCCGACGCCGCGGTGGCGGTGCCGGTGTTCGACCGTCCCCTCGACCTGGCCCGGGCCGGCGGGCGCATTGTGAGTCTCGCGCACCGCATCATCCTGGTCGAGGGCAACTACCTGCTGCTGGATCAGTCGCCGTGGCGCGACCTGGCACCGCTGTTCGACTTCAGCGTGATGCTGGAGGTCGATGAAGCCGAACTCGAGCGCCGCCTTATCGAGCGCTGGCAGGAGATGGGCCTGGCACCTGCGGCTGCAACCGACAAGGCGCGCAACAAGGACATGCTGAATGCCCGTCTGGTCAAGCGGCATTCGCGAACCGCGGATCTGGTGTGGTGCTGACGCCGGATCTGGTGGGCCGATTTTTTTTGCCACTGGAGATGCCCCATGACAGCCCTCAGCAACAAGACGCTGCACAGCCTGCCCGCCGAGGTAGCCCGCCCACACTATGATCGTGGTGCGGTCACGGCGGGGATCGTGCATATCGGCGTGGGCGGCTTCCACCGCGCCCATCAGGCCATGTACCTGGATGACCTGATGAACCAGGGTGAGGCGCTCGATTGGGGGATCGTCGGGGTCGGGGTGATGCCCGGCGACAAGCGCATGCAGCAGGTGCTGACCGCCCAGGACCACCTCTATACCCTGGTGGTCAAGCACCCCGACGGTCGCCATGAACCGCGGGTGATCGGCAGCATGATCGACTACCTGTTCGCGCCGGACGACCCCGAGGCGGTGATCGAGCGCATGGCCGACCCGGCGATCAGTATCGTCTCGCTGACCGTTACCGAGGGTGGCTACAACTTCCACCCGGTGAGCGGCGAGTTCGACCTCGACAACCCCCAGGTGCAGGCCGATCTGGCCGCGCCGAGCCGGCCGAGCACGACCTTCGGGCTGGTAGTGGAGGCGCTGGTGCGGCGTCGGGCCCAGGGAATTGCGCCCTTCACGGTGATGTCCTGCGACAATATCCAGGGCAATGGCGATGTCGCCAAGCGCATGTTCAGCGCCTATGCCCGGGCCCGCGACGTCGAGCTGGCGGCGTGGCTCGAGGGCGAGGTGGCGTTTCCCAACTCGATGGTCGACCGCATTACGCCGGTGACCGCTCAGTCCGACATCGACGAGCTAGCGGCGCAGTTCGGTGTGGTGGATGCCTGGCCGGTGGTGTGCGAGCCCTTCACCCAGTGGGTGCTGGAGGATCACTTCGCTGCCGGGCGGCCTGCCTTCGAGAAGGCCGGGGTGCAGGTGGTCGAGGACGTCGAGCCCTATGAGCTGATGAAGCTGCGGCTGCTCAACGCCAGCCATCAGGCGCTGTGCTACTTCGGCTATCTGGTCGGTTACCGCTACGCCCACGAGGTGTGCCAGGACCCGCTGTTCGTCGAGTTTCTGCTCGCCTATATGCGTGAGGAGGGCAGCCCGACCCTGGCGCCGGTACCCGGCGTCGATCTCGAAGCGTACCGCCTGACGCTGATCGAGCGCTTCGCCAACCCGCAGATCAAGGACACCCTGGCGCGGCTGTGCGCCGAGAGCTCCGACCGGATTCCCAAGTGGCTGGTACCGGTGATCCGCGAGCAGCTGGCTCGCGGCGGCGAGATCCGCCTCAGCGCGGCGGTGGTGGCAAGCTGGGCGCGCTACGCCGAGGGCCGCGACGAACAGGGCCAGCCCATCGAGGTGGTGGATCGCCTCAAGCTGCCACTGATGGCGCTGGCGGCCAACAACCGTGAACGGCCCAGCGCCTTTATCGAGAACCGCGAGCTGTTCGGCGATCTCTCCGACCAATCGCGATTTCGCGAGGCGTATCTGACGGTGCTGGCATCGCTGCACGAACGCGGCGCACGCGCTACCCTCGAAGCACTGGTTCAGTCGAAAGGGACGGCGTGATGTATATCGGGGTGGATTGCGGAACCCAGAGTACCAAGGTGGTGGTGGTCGACGTGGAGCGTGGCGCGATCCTCGCCGAGGCCAGTCGGCCGCACTCGCTGATCGAGGACGATCACGGCCGTCGCGAGCAGGACCCCGGCGAATGGATCAGCGCCCTGCGCGGCGCCCTCGGCGAGGCGCTAGGCAGTGTCGGGATCGACCCGATGGCGATACGTGCCATCGGCGTTTCCGGTCAGCAGCACGGGCTGGTGGCACTGGACGACAAGGGCGAGCCGGTCTATCCGGCCAAGCTGTGGTGCGATACCGAGACGGCGGCCCATAATGCGGCCCTGGTCGAGCGGCTGGGCGGCGAGGCCGGCTGCCTCGACAAGCTCGGCCTGGTGCTGCAGACCGGTTACACCGCCTCCAAGCTGGCGTGGCTGCGCGAGCGCGAGCCGCAGGCGTATCGACGCATCGAGAGCCTGCTGCTGCCCCACGACTACCTCAATTTTTGGCTCACCGGCGAGCGGGTCACCGAGGCCGGCGACGCCTCGGGCACCGGCTACTTCGACACCCGGGCGCGTGCTTGGCGTGAGGACGTATTCGCCGCCATCGCCCCGGAGCTCGACCCGGACCGAGTGCTGCCGCGGCTGATCGAGGCCAGCGAGCCGGCCGGCACGTTGCGCCCGGCGCTGGCCCGGGAGCTTGGCCTCTCCAGCGACGTGCTGGTCTCCAGCGGTGGCGGCGACAATATGCTCGGCGCCATCGGTACCGGCAATATCACCCCCGGGCTGGTAACCATGAGCCTGGGAACGTCGGGCACGGTGTGTGCCTACTCACCGGCACCGGTGATCGCCGACAGCGCCATGGTCGCCAACTTCTGCTCGAGCACCGGCGGCTGGCTGCCGTTGATCTGCACCATGAACGTCACCTCGGCGACCACCCGAGTGCGTGAGCTGTTCGGGCTCGATCTCGAGACCTTCGGCGAGCGGATCGCCAGCGCTTCGGTGGGCGCCGAAGGGGTCACGGTACTGCCGTTTTTCAACGGCGAACGGGTACCGATGTTGCCTGAAGCCAGCGCCAGCTTTCTCGGCCTGAGCGGTGCCAATGTTACCCAGGCCAACCTGTGCCGCGCGGTGATGGAAGGGGCGACCTTTGGGCTGCGCTACGGCCTGGACCTGTTCGGCTCGCTCACCGAGGGGGCCAGCCAGATCCGCTTGATCGGCGGCGGCGCCAAGAGCCCGGTATGGCGGCAGATGGTCGCCGACGTCACCGCCACGCCGGTGATCTGTCCCGAGGTCACCGATGCGGCGGCGCTGGGCGCGGCGCTGCAGGCCGCCTGGTGCCACCAGCACGCCCACGGGGTGACGCTGGAGGCGCTGTGCACGCGGCTGGTGCATCTCGATGCCGCCTCGGTAGCCGAGCCGGACGCCGGCGCTACGGCGGCGTACCGCGAGGTCTATGCGCGCTACCACCGGGCGCTGGCCGAGCGCCATGGCCTGGCGCCTTGACCCGCTTACTCTCTTGCAGCAGGAGCAATGCCACATGACATTCACGAGCCAACTCGACCATCTCAAACGCCACTCGCTGGTGGTCGCCGACACCGGCGATCTCGAGGCGATCCGCCGCTACCAGCCACACGATGCCACCACCAATCCCTCGCTGCTGCTCAAGGCCTTCGAGCTGCCCGGCTATCAGGACCTGATCGACGCCGAGCTTGCCGCCGTCAAGGCGGAAGGGGGCGCGCAGGAGACGCGTCTTGCCCATGCGGTGGACCGCCTGGCGGTAGCGATCGGCAGCGAGATCAGCGGACTAGTGCCGGGACGTGTCTCCACCGAGGTGGCGGCGCGGCTGTCGTTCGACGAGGAGGCCAGCGTGCGCAAGGCCCACGAGCTGATCGAGCTCTATGACCGGCGCGGCGTGGGCCGTGATCGCGTGCTGATCAAGCTGGCCTCGACCTGGGAGGGTATCCGCGCCGCCGAGCGGCTGGAGCGCGAGGGTATCCAGTGCAACCTGACGCTACTGTTCAGCGATGCCCAGGCTCAGGCCTGCTTCGATGCCGGGGTCTTCCTGGTCTCACCCTTCGTGGGGCGGGTCACCGACTGGTACAAGAACGCGACCGGCCGCGACTACGCGCCCGATGAAGACCCCGGCGTACAGTTCGTGCGTGGCGTCTGCGAACGCGTAGGCCGCGGTGGCTATGACACCGTGGTGATGGGGGCCAGCTTTCGCACCACCGGCCAGGTGCTGGCGCTGGCCGGCTGCCCGCGGCTGACCATCTCGCCGGCGCTGCTCGAGGAGCTGGCGGCGGCGCAAGGCGACGTTGCCCGGGCGGTCGAGATCCCCGCTGCCGGCGAGCGGCCGGCGCCGCTGGATGAGGCCGCCTTCCGCTGGGGGCACAATCAGGACGCCATGGCCAACGACAAGCTGGCCGAGGGCATCCGCCGCTTCCATGAGGACCAGGCCGCGCTGGAAGCGCTGATCGACGAGCGCCTGGCCTGACGACTCAGAGCTCCTCCAGCCGCCATACGTCGTAGGCCGGCTCCTCATAGGGGTGGGCCAGCTTGAGGGCGGCCACGGCGGCTTGGATGACGCCGTCGTCACACACCAGTTCGACCTTGAGCTCCTCGACCTGCTCGAGATCACCGACCCGGCCGATATGCGGGTCGGCGCCGTCCAACGGCCTGAACTGGCCGCGGCCGCGGGTCTCGAAGCAGCACGCCTCGTAGTCGCCGATGCGCCCGGCGCCGGTCTCGAACAGCGCCTCCTTGACCGTCTCGGCGGCATCCAGTGGGACGAAAAACGCCAATTTGTACATGCTCGCGCTCCTGTAGGCTGTTGTACTGTCCTGGCTGCCCTTGTGCCATAGCGGCGGGCGCTTTGCCAGCCACGGGGGAGGCCATGGCATGATGGCGATGAAGCGGCAATATCAAGGGAGAGGATCATGGACGCATCGTTGGAGAGAGTGCTGACGTCGCTGTCGCTGACGCCGCGAGGCGAGCTGAGGCCCATGTCGGGTGGCGATATCGCCGCCGTCTACTGGCTCGACACCGACCAGGGCGCGGTGGTGGTCAAGCGTGACGACGGCCAGCGGCTGGCCGGCGAGGCCGATGGTCTGGAGG
Source organism: Halomonas sp. ML-15 (assembly GCF_014779595.1). Lineage (GTDB taxonomy): Bacteria > Pseudomonadota > Gammaproteobacteria > Pseudomonadales > Halomonadaceae > Franzmannia. The sequence goes on along the minus strand of NZ_JACXZT010000019.1, from coordinate 1,864,705 downwards.
CGCTGCGCGCTTCCGGTTGCGGGCTGATAGTGCCCGAGGTGCTGGCTCAGGCGGGGGAGTGGCTGGTCATGGAGGCGCTGCAGCCTTCGCGTCGCGAGGCGGGGGACGCCTTCGCGCTGGGCCAGGGGCTGCGCACGCTGCATGCCGATACCGGCGATGCCCATGGCTGGCCCCACGACAACGCCTGCGGACGCACGCCGCAGCCCAATGCGCCGCTCGCCGACGGGCGGGTGTTTCAGCGCCAGCGGCGACTGCTGCCGCTGGCGGCTGCCTGCCATGAGCGCTGCCTGCTGGATGCCGCCCTGCGCCAGCGCATCGAGACCCTGGCCGACGACCTGGAAAGCTGGCTGCCTGATGCCCCGGCGAGCCTGCTGCACGGTGACCTATGGAGCGGCAACCTGCTCTATACCTCGCGTGGGCCGGCGCTGATCGATCCGGCGGTGTATCGCCACTACCCGGAGGTCGACCTGGCCATGTTGACGCTGTTCGGCTCCCCGGGTGAGGCCTTCTTCGAGGCCTACTGGAACGGCGACGCCCCGGCCGATTGGCCGAGGCGCGAGGCGTTGTTCCAGCTCTATCCGCTGCTCAACCACCTGCTGCTGTTCGGCGGTGGCTATCTTGGCGGGGTCGAGCGAGCGGTGGTGCGGGTCGAAAGTTACCAGGACTAGCTCTTTACCAAGACTTATAGGGCAGGAACTTGCCGTTGAGAGTCAGCAGCACCCGGTCGCCCTTGGGATCCTCGACCTTGTCGACCTCCATGGTGAAGTCGATGGCGCTCATGATGCCGTCGCCGAACCGCTCCTGGACCACATCCTTGAGGGTCTCGCCGTAGACGCCGACCACTTCGTAGAGCCGGTAGATGAACGGGTCCTGGGGGATCGCCTCATCCCAGGCCTTGGTGGGGAAGGCCTTGAGCGCCTCGGCCGCGTCGCTGTCGACGCCAAGCACGTCGCACAGCTTGTGGGCCACCTCGTGGCTGGCACTGTTCATGCCGTAGCAGGCCGAGGCGACCCACACCGGCGACATACCGACGGCGCTGCCGATATCGTCCCAGCTGAGCTGTTTGCGGGCCTTGGCGGCGAGCAGGGTGTGGCGCATTTCGAGCTTATCCATGATGCGTCTCCTTGGGAGTGAAGTTGACGAGCTTGTCGTCGGGTGCGTCCTTGCTGGACGCGCTGGCAGGGGTGGTGGTGTTGGCGTCCTCACCAACGGGATTGACCGACTTGGGGTAGTGCAAGCCGCTGCGATCGAGATCGGCGGGACTCATGGTGGCGGAGCGCTTGACCAGGAACTCCACCAGGTAGTTACGAATCTTGTAGAAATGGGGGTGTTTGACGATCTCCGCACGCTCCCTGGGGCGCGGCAGGTCGATCTCTACCGCCTCGGCGATGCGTGCTTCAGGGCCGTTGGTCATCAGGAAGATGCGATCGGCGAGCAGGATCGCCTCGTCGACGTCGTGGGTGATCATGAATACCGTCTGCTGATCCTTGCTCCAGATCTTGACCAGCTCGTCCTGGATCACCCCGCGGGTCAGGGCGTCGAGGGCGCCGAACGGCTCGTCGAGCAGCAGCAGCTTGGGTTTGGTGGCAAAGGCCCGGGCGATACTCACTCGCTGGCGCATGCCGCCGGAGAGCTGCGCCGGTTTGCGATCCACCACGTCCTTTAGCCCGACCATTTCCAGGTATTCGAGACTGTGCTCGGTGACCCTGGCTTCGTCCCACTCCTTCCAGCGGGCGCGCACGCCGAAGCGCACGTTTTCCAGCGCCGTCAGCCATGGCAGCAGGCTGTAGTTCTGGAACACCACGCCGCGCTCGAGGCCTGGGCCATCGATCTCCTTGCCCTCCATGACCATGGCGCCATCGCTGAACTGATCGAGTCCCGCCAGGGAGTTCATGATCGTCGATTTGCCGCAGCCGGAGTGGCCGATAATGCAGACGAACTCGCCTTTTTCGAGCTGGAAGCTGACGTTCTCGAACACCGTCAGGTCGGGCTCGCCCTTGGCGCCGGGAAAGCGTTTGGCGGCTTGCTGGACTTCTACGAAGGCGTGACTCATGTCTCTCTCCTGAAGGTTATTCCTGGTAGGCGACCAGCTTGGCAACGGCACCGAGGGCCATATCGAGCAGCATGCCTACCACCCCGATCAGCAGGATCGAGAAGATCACGCTGGTCAGGTCGAGGTTGTTCCACTCGTTCCACACGTAGTAGCCGATGCCGGTGCCGCCAACGAGCATCTCGGCGGCCACGATGACCAGCCAGGCAATGCCGATGGAGATGCGCATGCCGGTGAGGATGGTCGGTGCCGCGGCCGGCAGGATCACCTGGAAGGCGGTCTTGAGCGGCGATAGCTCATGGGTGCGCGCCACATTGACCCAGTCCTGTCTGACCCCGGCCACGCCGAAGGCGGTATTGAGCAGCATTGGCCAGATCGAGCAGATGAATATCACGAAGATCGCCGAGGCCTGGGCGTCGCGTATGATGAACAGCGCCAGCGGCATCCAGGCCAGCGGCGAGATCGGTCGCAGCACCTGGATAAAGGGGTTGAGTGCCTTGTAGGCCAGCGGTGACATACCGATCAGAAAGCCGATGGGAATCGCGATCAGCGCCGCGGCGAAGTAGCCGGTCAAGACCCGGAACAGCGAGTAGCCGAGCTGAATGCCGATGCCCTTGTCGTTGGGGCCGGCATCGTAGAACGGATCCGAAAGCTGCTCCCAGGCGCGCACCATGATCGCCGAGGGCGGCGGCACGCCGGCGGTCTCGTCGGCGCCGGCCATCATCTGCTCATACTCGCTGAGCTCGGCGCTGGCACCGCCAAGGATCGGGGCGCGATTAAGGCCCTCCCACAGGCCGACAAGCAGCGCTAGCAGCAGCACCGCAAGGATGCCGGCGCGCACGTTGGTACTGAAGTTCCACTCGGTGGTCGTGCGGTCCATGAGTTAGCTCCTGCGAATATCGAAACTATCGAGATAGGCTTCGGGGTCGGTGTAGTCGAAGGTCTTGCCCATGATCTGGTAGTTGCGCGAGGTCTCTTCAGGGGCGTCGTAGCCCAGTTCGCGCATCACGTCGCCGGCCTCGCTGGCGAGGAACACGTCGCGGGCGACCTGCTGGTAGTCGACGTCGCCGTCGATATAGCCCCAGCGCTTCATCTGAGTCAGGATCCACACCGCCATGGAGTGCCAGGGGAAGGGGTCGAAATCGATGCGGTCTGGGACGTCGCGCACCTCACCCAGGCCGTCGGCGAAACGCCCGGTAAGGACCTGCTCGATGACGTTGACCGGCTGGTTGAGGTAGTTGGTGGGGGCGATGGCTTCGGCAATCTCCGAGCGGTTGGCGGGATCCGAGGAGTACTGGGTAGCATCGATGATCGCCCGCAGCAGCGCACCGTAGGTGTTGGGGTTCTCGCGGGCGAAGGTGGCGCTGGTGGCAAAGGCGCAGCACGGGTGACCGTCCCAGATCTCCTGGGTCAGCAGATGAATGAAGCCGATGCGCTCGTAAACCGCGCGCTGATTGAACGGGTCCGGCGACAGGAAGCCATCGATATTGCCGGCACGCAGGTTGGCGACCATCTCGGGAGGCGGAATCACGCGGATCTGGATGTCCTGGTCGGGATCGAGGCCGTGCTCGGCGACGTAGTAGCGCAGCAGGAAGTTGTGCATCGAGTACTCGAAGGGCACGCCGAAGGTGAAGCCCTTCCACTGCTGCGGGTCGCGCTTGTCCTGGTGGTCGAGGTGCAGCACGATCGCCTGGCCGTTGATGTTCTCGATGGCCGGGGTAATAAAGGAGCGGCGGCTGGAACCGGCACCCAGGCTCATCGCCAGCGGCATTGGCGACAGCATATGCGCCGCATCGAAGGTATCGTTGAGCGAGTTGTCGCGGATCAGTGCCCAGCCGGCGGTCTTGATCACGTTGACGTCGAGGCCATAGCGCTCATAGAAGCCCATCGGGTGGGCCATGATGATCGGCGTGGCGCAGGTGATGGGGATGAAGCCGACGTCCAGTTCGGTCTTCTCCAGCGGGCCGAGGTCCTCCTTGACCGCCGCCTTGATGGCGTCCATCGGGAACAGGCTGGCCAGCGCGGCCGCCACGGTGCCGCCGCCGACCAGTTTCATGAACTGGCGGCGATGCATGTCGCTATGGCCGAACATGCCGCGCACCAGCGCGCTCTCGACCACACGATCCATCATGTCGTCGCTGCTGGCCGGCAGGGCGTCGCGCTTGGCGCTGTCGGAGGCGATGCTTGCAGCGGCGTCGTGGCGGCAGTCGTGGCAGTCGCAGTGGCGGCCATGAATCAGCGACTGGCGATGGTCGAAGGGGTTGCCCAGGCTGTTGTGGTCGTTGTGATCGGTCATGTTGTTGTTCACCTCACGGAAGCAGTGGGACGTCGGGATGCGCCGCAGTGGTGCAGTGTCGGGAGTCACGGCGACGCTATAACAAGCACTGCCAGGGACGTGCCAGTTGCCGCGAGAGAAGGGATAACTCTTTTAATACAGATGGTTAGTAGTGTGTGTTGCGGACTGAAAGAGAGGGGGTGTCAGTGACGATATTTCGGCATTAACGATATTTCGTTGGTTTTTATACGATATTTCGTCACTGGCGTGGGTTTTGTATGGCGTAGGGCATGCGCTACATAGGAGCCCGCCATGACCCTTGCACTGCCACTGCATCAGCGCGTTTTCCAGCAATCGCCCCAGGCCATGCTGGTCATCGATCCCGTAGGCGACCGCCTGCTGGATGCCAATTCCGCCGCCTGCAGCCTGCTGGGAGGCGAGGTCGAAGCGCTCTCGGCACGCCCGTTCAGCCACTGCCTGGGGGCATCGCTGCCGCTGTGGGTGAGTTTTACCGATGAGGTGCTGACCCGCTCGCCGGGTTGGTCGGATGACCTGGTGGTACTCGACCTGGCCCGCCAACCGCACAATGTCGAGGTGTTTGGACAGCGCCTGGATGATGCTCAGACGCTGCTGCTGACCCTGACCGACCGTGACCAGGCCGAACAGCGGCGGGCCAAGGCCGATCTGCGTCGCCAGCACCGCCGCGGCCACGTCGGCTGGGAGCGGGTCGAGCAGGTGTTCGAACGAATCGAGCGCCAGAATCAGCTGATCCTCGGCGCTGCCGGGGAGGGCATCTACGGCCTCGACGCCGAGGGCAAGACCACCTTCGTCAATCCCGCCGCCGAGCGCATCCTGGGCTGGAGCAGTGACGACATGGTCGGCCACGATGCCCACCTGATGTTTCACCATACCCACGCCGACGGCAGCCACTTCCCGGTCCAGCAGTGCCCGATCCACGCCTCGTTCAGCGATGGCCAGGTGCATCGCGTCGACGACGAGGTGTTCTGGCACAAGAACGGCGAGGCGATCCCGGTGGAGTACACCAGCACGCCGATCTTCGAGATGGGGCGACTGGTGGGTGCGGTGGTGCTGTTCCGCGATATCCGCGAGCGCAAGCGGGCCGAGCAGCGGCTGCGCGACGCCCTGGCCGAGGTCGAGTCGCTCAAGCAGCGCCTCGAACTCGAGAACCAGTACCTGCAGGAGGAGATCAAGGCCGAGCTCAACCATCGCGAGATCGTCGGCGAGAGCCCCGCGGTGGCGCAGCTGATTCGTCAGATCGCGCTGGTCGCTCCCACCGATGCCAACGTCCTGATCAGCGGCGAGTCGGGCACCGGCAAGGAGCTGATCGCCCGCGCCATTCACGTCGGCAGTGAGCGCAGCGACCGGCCGCTGATTCGCGTCAACTGTGCAGCGATTCCCCACGATCTGTTCGAGAGCGAGTTCTTCGGCCATGTGAGGGGCGCCTTCACCGGCGCGGTGGGTGACCGGCCGGGGCGCTTCGAGTTGGCCGACGGCGGCACCCTGTTCCTCGACGAGGTGGGCGAGATTCCGCTGGCGCTGCAGAGCAAGCTGCTCAGGGTACTGCAGGATCAGCAGTTCGAGCGGGTCGGCGACAACCTGACCCGCGAAGTCGATGTGAGGGTGATCGCCGCCACCAACCGCGACCTGAGCGAGATGATCGAAGCCGGCGAGTTTCGCGAGGATCTCTACTTCCGCCTCAACGTCTTCCCGATCGAATCGGTGCCGCTGCGCAGCCGCATCGAGGACGTGCCGCTGCTGGCGCGGCACTTCCTGCAGCGAGCCTGCCAGAAGTTCAACAAGCCGGGGGTGCGGATCCCGCCGGCCCAGCTGCAGATCCTGCAGCGCTACCCCTGGCCGGGCAATATCCGCGAGCTGGAGAACGTCATCGAGCGCCAGGTGATCGTCACCCAGGATCGCCGCCTGATGTTCGATGACCTGCTGCTGAGTGAGCCACCCAGCCCTCGCAACGAGCCAACTATCGCGGATATGACCACGAACGACGAGGGGGCTCCGCTGCCGGAGCAGGAGCTCTGCCGCCGCCAGCGCGACAACGCCATCGCCGCCCTGCAACGCTGTAGCGGCAAGGTCTCGGGGCGCAGCGGTGCCGCCGAACTGCTGGGCCTCAAGCCCACCACGCTATTCTCGCGACTGCGCAAGTGGGGCATCGAGCCGCGCGACTATCGCAGCACCCTCTAGGGAAACGCTGAACAAATCGCCGAGCGAGATGAAGCGGCTAGGTTCGTTCCCGACGAACCAACGCACTCCCCACATCCCTGTGGGTCGCAAAGCGCCCGGAGCACAGTACCGAGCGAAGCGACAAACATCCGAAGGATGGCTCCGAAGGAGCGAGAAACCGAAGGTTTCGAGTCAACCGGAGCATATGGGGTATATGTGAGGATCCGCCGGTCCGACGCTTCGGCACCGCGCAACGCAGCGATTCGCTCGTGTAGGCATTTGTGCAGTATTTCCCTAAGGTGACGAGTCGCTGTCCTTGAGGGGCTTATCCCGCCTCGCCCAGGCAAGCAACCGCCGCCACCAACGTTTCAAATAGCGCCCGGGCTGGAGAGGCAGACGTTTGCGGTGGGGGCGGGTGAGAAATGCGGCGATGGGTGCGACCTGGCTATCGCGGTCGAGCATCGGGGCGTGTCCGCAGCCGGGCACTTCCAGGCTAACCAGTGCGGGTTGAACGTCGGCCATCTTCACAAGGCTCTCGGCATCCAGCAACGGCGAGTCGGCACCGCGTATCACCATCAGCGGGCACTGGATGGCTCGCCAGTCTGCCCAGGTGTCCCGGGGTGTGTCGTGGATGAATTGTTCGGCAATGCGGGGGTCGTAATGATAGGTCCAGCTGCCATCAGGCAGGCGCCGTGCGCTGCCAAGTGCCAACTGACGCCAGGCTTCCTCGCTCTCGATGCCGAAACCGGCATAGTGTTCGGTCAGCTCTGCTTGTAACTGGGCGAAGGTGGTGAAACGATGCGGCCTGCCGAAATAGAGGGCCAGTTGCGCGAGACCGTCGGTATTCAACTCGGGGCCCACGTCGTTGAGCACCAAGCGTTCGATACGATGCGCGCTCTCGGCGTCGGCTGCCAGCAGCATACCCAGCAATCCCCCCATGGAGGTGCCGACCCAAGGCACTTTCTCCAGCTCGAAGTGGTCCAGCACGGCCAGCGCCACTCTCTTGTAGCTGCGATAAAGGTAGTCCTGCGCTGGAATGAGCGACCAGCTTGAAAGCCCACGCCCCGGCGTGTCCGGGGCCAGCACCCGCCACTCGGGGCCAAGTGAGCGGGCAAAGCCTTCGAAATCGCCACCGTGGCGTGCCAAGCCATGCCAGACCACCACGGTTCTCGGTGCGTCGGGGTGCCAGATGCGCACGGCTATTTCCATGCTTCCCAGCGGAACCAGCTCCAGTGCATCCATTCAAGCCTCCGTCATGGCACCTATGCTGCTTTGCAGCATAGCCTGTTTTACCTGCCTTTGCTCTATCATGAGGCCTCGTCGAGGAAGGCTGCCCGCATCAGCTCGCGGGTGTAGGTCTCGCGTGGGGAGCGGAACAGCGCCTCGGTCTCGCCCTGCTCTATCACCTCGCCCTGACGCATCACGATCACGCTATCGGCCAGGGCACGCACCACCGCCAGGTCGTGGCTGATAAACAGGTAGGTGAGGCCATGCCTGGCCTGCAGCGTGCGCAGCAGGTCGATCACTGTGGCTTGCACCGAGCGATCCAGCGCCGAGGTGGGTTCATCGAGCAGCAGGAACTCCGGCTTGAGCACCAGCGCACGGGCGATGGCGATACGCTGACGCTGTCCTCCCGAGAACTCGTGGGGATAGCGTTGGCGCATATCGGGATCCAGGGAGACCTCCTCGAGCGCTTCGATAACCCGAGCCACGCGATCACGGCGCGTCAGCAGAGGATAGTGCACGCGCAGGCCTTCGCTGACGATCTCGCCCACCGTCAGACGCGGCGACAGAGATCCGAAGGGGTCCTGGAACACCACCTGCATACGTGAGCGGATCGGGCGCATGGCATTGCCGTCGAGGTGGGTCAGCTCCGTCTCGTCGAAGCGGATATCGCCAGAGCTCTTGAGCAGTCGCAGCAGGGCACGGCCGAGCGTCGACTTGCCTGAGCCCGACTCGCCGACGATACCCACGGTCTGGCCGCGGCGGATATCGAGGTCGATGCCGCGCACCGCCTCGAAATATTCACTGGGGCGAAACAGACGCTTCTTGAGGGGAAAGCGTACCTTTATGTTCCGCGCTTCGAGAAGCAGCGGTTCGCTCTGGGCAACAGGCGCCTTGCGGCCGCTGGGTTCGGCGTCGATCAGCATGCGTGTGTAGGGGTGCTGCGGAGCGCTGAAGAGGGCCTTGGTCGAGGCTGCCTCGACGACCTCGCCGTGGCGCATCACGCAGACCCGGTCGGCGAAGTGACGCACGATCCCCAGGTCGTGGGTGATAAACAGGATCGCCATGCCGTAGCGCTGCTGGAGGTCCTTGAGCAGACGCAGGATCTGCGCCTGCACGGTGACATCGAGTGCGGTGGTCGGCTCGTCAGCAATCAGCAGCTCGGGCTCGCAGGCCAGCGCCATGGCGATCATCACCCGCTGGCGCTGGCCGCCGGAGAGCTCGTAGGGGTAGCTGGCGATGCGCCGCCGCGGCTCGGGTATCCCGACCTGCTCGAATAGCTCGATGACCCGCTCGTCGGCGGCCTTGCCACGCAGTGCGGTGTGCTTCTTGAGCACCTCACGCACCTGAGCGCCGATGCGCTGCAGCGGGTTCAGCGAAGTCATCGGCTCCTGGAAGATCATCGATATCTCGTTGCCGCGGATCTGGCGCATGCGGCGCAGAGGTACGTCGAGCAGCAGCTCTTCGCCCTGCTTGCCGCGCCAGCGAATGGTGCCGCTGGGCTCAGCCAGCTCCGGCAGCAAGCGCATGATCGCCAGCGAGGAGATCGACTTGCCGGAGCCCGACTCCCCCACCAGTGCCAGGGTTTCGCCCGCATGGATATGCAGGTCGAGTCCCTTGACCGCCGAGACGCTGCCCTGCGGTAGCTGGAAGTCGACCTGCAGTCGCTCGATTTCAAGTAAAGGTGCAGTCATCGGGCTACCTCAGCGCGTCTTGGGGTCGAGGGCGTCACGTAGACCGTCGCCCAGAAAGTTGAGACATAGCAGGGTGATGGCCAGGAAGGCGGAGGGCACGAGCAGCATCCAGGGCGCGCTCTGCATGATGTCCTTGCCCTCGCTGATCAGCACCCCCCAACTGGTCATCGGCTCCTGCACGCCGAGGCCGAGGAACGACAGGAAACTCTCCAGCAGGATCACCTTGGGTACCGTCAGGGTGACGTAGACGATCACCGGCCCCAGGGTATTGGGGATCAGGTGACGGGTGACGATGGTGGTGCTCTTGACGCCGAGGGCATGCGCCGCCTCGACGAACTCGCGGCGCTTCAACGCCAGGGTCTGGCCACGCACGATACGCGCCATATCGAGCCACTCTACGGCACCGATGGCGGCATAGATCAGCAGGATGTTGCGGCCGAACACCACCATCAGCAGGATCACCAGGAACATGAAGGGCAGCGAGTACATGATGTCGACGAAGCGCATCATCAGGTTGTCGACGCGGCCGCCCATATAGCCGGCGATGGCGCCGTAGAGTACGCCGATCACCAGCGAGACGAGGGTCGCGACCAGCGCCACCGAGAGCGATATCTGTCCACCGTAGAGGGTGCGGGTGAGCAGGTCGCGGCCGTTGGCATCGGTGCCTGCAAAGTGGCCATCGGTAATGCTGGGGGGCGCGGTGAAGGCGTTCCAGTTGACTTCATTGAGCCCCCATGGCGTCAACCAGGGGCCGGCCACGCAAGCGATGACGATAATGCCCAGCAGATAGAGGCTGACAATGGCGGCGCGGTTCTGCTTGAGTCGCCGCCAAGCCTCGCCGGCCAGACTCTCGCCCGCGGCGTTGCCATCGAGAGGCGTCGTTGTGGGAATCGGTTTAGTTGTCATAGCGAATCTGCGGGTCGAGGGCGGAGTAGAGGAGATCGACGATCAGGTTGACCAGCACGATCAGTGCGCCATAGAACACCACCGTGCCCATCACCAGGGTGTAGTCGCGATTGAGCGCCCCCTGGACGAAGTAGCGGCCGATACCGGGAATGCCGAAGATCTGCTCGATGACCACTGAGCCGGTGATGATGCCGGCGATGGCCGGGCCGAGGTAGGAGGCCACCGGCAACAATGCAGGGCGCAGGGCATGCCCCCAGATCACCTCATGCTCGGCGAGCCCCTTGGCGCGAGCGGTACGGATATACTGGCTGCCGAGCACTTCGATCATGCTGGCGCGCATCATGCGGGCGATATAGGCGATCTGCTGAATCGACAGCGCCACCACCGGCAGCACCATGTTGCGCCAGTGGCCATCGTTCCAGCCGCCTACGGGTAGCCAGGCGAGCAGCACGCCGAACACCAGTGCCAAGAGGGGGGCGATCACGAAGTTGGGCACGGCCACGCCCGCCAGGGCGGTCCCCATGACCATATAGTCGACCGTGGAATTGCGCTTGATGGCGGCGATGATGCCAAGGGGCATGCCGATCAGCAGCGCCAGGCCGATGGCCCACAGGCCGAGCTCGAGACTGACCGGAAAGCCCTGCATGATCAGCTCGGTGACGCTGAAGTCCTTGTAGCGGAAGGAGGGGCCGAAATCGCCTTGCAGCAGGTTGCCCATGTAGAGCAGGTACTGTTTCCACACCGGCTGGTCGAGATGATAGGTGGCCAGCAGGTTGGCCTCGATTTCGGCGGGCAGCTGGCGCTCGCCGTCGAAGGGGCCTCCCGGGGCCATATGCATCAGGAAGAACGACACGGTGATGACGATCAATAGGGTAGGAATGGCCTGTAACAGGCGTTTGAAGACGTAATACAGCATGCAGGTATCCCCAGGCCCCGGGAGTCCAGGGCCTTTTCGATGCATTCAGGAGAAGTGGAGCTCAGTCCTCGAAGGAGACCCAGCGTGAGCGGTGGATATCCTCGATATTGTTCTCCCAGCCCTGTAGCGCTGGGTTCACCAGATTGCGCGAGACGTAGTAGTAGATGGGCAGTACGGCGGCATCGTCGAGCGCCAGGCGCTCGGCTTGGGCCATGATCTCGCCACGCTCGTCGAGGTCCTGGGTGTCGGCGGCCTGAGCCATGAGGGCGTCGAACTCCGGATTGCTGTAAGCGCCATAGTTGTTGGCGACCCCGCTCTCCAGCAGGCTCAGGAAGTTCTGGGCATCGTTGTAGTCGCCGATCCAGCCGGCGCGTCCGACGTCGAAATCGCCCTGGCGCAGATCGGTGTAGTGGACGGCGACCTCGGAGTTGTAGAGGTCGACCTCGACACCGAGTGGCTCCCACATCGCGCCCAGGGCGATGGAGACGCGGCGGTGATCCTCGCTGGTGTTGTAGCGCAGCATCAGCTCCAGCGGGTTATCGGGGCCATAGCCGGCGTCCTGCATGAGCTCACTGGCGCGGGCCATGCGCTCGTCCTGACTCAGCTCGACCCACTCGGGCTGCTGGGGTTCGTAGTGGCTGACGCCGGGGGGCACGAAGCTATAGGCGGGCTCTTCGCCGGTACCGAGAATCTGCTCGGTGATCACTTCGCGACGAGTGGCCAGGCTCAGCGCCTCGCGCACCCGTGGGTCGGCGGTGGGGTGGCCGTCGCGAGAGTTGACCACGAAATAGTAGATGCCGAGGAAAGGGGCTGTCTGGGTAGCGTCGGGGAGGTTGTCCTGCAGCCAGCCGTACTGCTGGGTGGGGAAGTCTCGGGCGACATCGATCTCGCCGGCCCGGAAGCGATTCAAGGCGGTGTTGCGCTCCTCGATGGGGAAGTAGATGACACGATCCAGGGCGACGTCGTCATGGCTGTGATAATGGGCGTTGCGCACCGCTTCGATACGCGTCTGGGACTGCCAGCGTTCCAGGGCGAAGGGGCCATTGGACACCATGTTGCCGGGGCGCGACCAGGCGTCGCCGTGCTCCTCGACCACATGGCGCGGCACCGGATAGGCGGTGTAGTGGGAGAGCTGGTCGAGGAAGTAGGGAGTCGAGCGCTCGAGGGTGATCTGCAGCGTGTGGTCGTCTAGCGCCTCGATGCCCAGCGTCTCGGGATCCGCCTCGCTGGTGTACACCGCTTCGGCATTCTTTACTGGATAGAGCAGATAGGCATAGTCGGCGGCGGTGGCCGGGTTCAGGATGCGCCGGAACGCGAACACGAAATCCTCGGCGCTGACGGGCTCGCCATCTGACCAGCGGGCGTTCTCGCGCAAGTGGAAGGTATAGACGGTGCCATCGTCGGAGATCTCCCAGGACTCGGCCACACCGGGGATGCGTTCGCCGTCCGCGGCTTCGGTGATGAGGCCTTCGAACAGATCGCCGGCCACATCGTTTTCCCAGGTGCCGCTGATCTTGTGTGGATCGAGGGAGGCGGGCTCGCCCATGATGGAGATGCGCAGGGTGTCGGCATATAGCGGGGTAGACAGCAGTCCGAGGGTAATGCAGGCCCCGAGCAGGGCACGTTGCTTAAGCATAGAGGATCTCTCCTTAGCTTGTCGTTGTTGTGAAAAGCAGCGGCAGGATCACTGCCACCGAGTTGCTACTGGTTACTAGACTAGAACATTCGTTTGAATGGAAGTGATATTATTTGTATCTAAAGTAGGATTCATGATGCTGCGTCGCAACCTCAAACACTGCTGGTGCTAGTGCGACGCTGTTTGCTTGAATCGTCGACCGGCCCTCGTGTGGGGCCGGTCGGTGGTGTTACGGGTGGGGAGTCTCGGCCTGGGTTTCATCCTGGCCAATCCGGAACAGCAGCGCATAGAGCACCGGCACGGCGACCAGGGTGAGAATGGAGGCGAAGGCCAGGCCACCCATGATGGTCACCGCCATGCTGTTGAAGAAGGCGTCGGTGAGCAGCGGCAGCATGCCGAGGATTGTAGTGCTGGCGGCCAGGAATACCGGCCGCAGACGACTGACGCTGGCCTCGATCAAGGCGCTGAGGCGCGCCTTGCCCGAGGCGATCTGGTCGTCGATCTCGTCAACCAGCACGATGGCGTTCTTCATCAACATCCCCGACAGGCTGAGCATGCCGAGCAGGGCGGTGAAGGAGAACGGCAGTCCGGTCAGCAGCAGGCCGATGACTACCCCGCATACCGACATCGGAACCACCAGCCAGATGATCAGCGGCTGCCGGAGTTTGCCGAACAGCAGTATCGAGGTCAGCAGCATCACCAGCAGGCTGATGGGCAACTGGGTGGCCAGTGCCGCCTGGGCTTGGCTGGAGTCCTCGTGCTCGCCACCCCACTCCAATTGATAGCCGGGGGGAAGGGGGATGGCTTCGATGTCGTCACGAATGGTGGCCAGGGCGGCGTTGGCGGTGTAACCCTCGGCAGGGTCGGCTTCGGCGGTGAGGGCACGCACCCGGTTGTGGCGCATGATCAGCGCCTCTTCGCTGCGGGTTTCGAAGGCGTCGACGACCTGGGTGATGGGGATGAAGCGCTGTTCAGTACCGCTCCACACCATGCGGTCAGCAAGTGCCGCCACATCGTGACGCTCATCCTCTGGCGGACGGGCAACGATCGGAATGAGATTGTCCCCTTCGCGATAGGTGCCTGCGCGGATACCCGAGGAAGAGAACTGCAGGGTCTGGGCGATATCGTCACGATTGATGCCGGCGATGCGGGCGCGCTCTTCGTTGATCGCCGGCGCGACAACCAGCTCCTGCTCACGCCAGCTGTGACGCACGTCGATCAGTGCTGGCGCATCCCGCATGCGCCGCTGCGCCTCCTCGCTCAGTTCGCGCAGTACCTGCGGGTCATGGCCCTTGAACCGCGCCTCGATCTTGGCGCCGTCACCGGGGCCGAACTGCAGCCGCTGGGTGCGGACTTCGGCCTCTGGATAGGCGTCGCTCAGCTCACGGTAGATGGTGCGGTCGAGTTCGGGAATCTTGTCGAGGCTTTCGGCGCGAATGATGAACTGGGCATAGGCGGGGTTGGGTTGTTCCGGCGCGTAGGTCAGCATGAAGCGTGTTGCCCCCTGGCCGATGAAGCTCGAGACCGACTCGACACCTTCCTGAGCCTGCAGGTAGCGGTCGATCTCGATGGCATCGCGCTCAGTGGCTCGAATGTCGCTGCCCTGGGGCAGGCTGTAGTTGACATAGAAGAGTGGCGTATTCGAGTCGGGAAAGAACGACTGTGGAATGGCGCCAAAGGCCCACATGCAGGTGCCGGTGACGATCACCAGCGCCGAGATGGTCAGCGTTCGGGCGCGTAGCGCCAGCCCCAGGCATTTCCGGTACAGGCGGTAGACCTTGCCGCGGTAAGGGTCGCGCTCGCTGCTCTCGACGCGGTTCAGCAAGTAGTAGCCGAACAGCGGGGTGACGGTGATGGCAAGCAGCCAGCTGAGCAGCAGTGACACCAGAATCACCATGAACAGCGAGAACATGAACTCGCCGGTGACGTCATCCGACAGGCCGATGCCGGAGAAGGCCATGATGCCGATCACGGTGGCACCAAGCAGAGGCAGCTGGGTGCGCTTGGCGGCCTTGCTTGCGGCCTCCCTGGCCGATAACCCGCGCTTGATGTTGATCAGCATGCCCTCGGCGACGACGATGGCATTATCGACCAGCATGCCCATGGCGATGATCAGCGCACCCAGCGAGATGCGCTCCATCTCGAGCCCGAAGAGGCCCATGAACAGCAGGGTGCCGAGTACCGTCAGCAGTAGCGTGGAGCCGACCACCACGCCGACGCGCCAGCCCATGAACAGGCAGAGCACGCCGATCACGATGGCCACCGACATGGCGAGATTGATCAGGAAGTCGTTGATGGCATCGTCGACGACGCGGTGCTGTTCATAGATCGGTGACAGCTCCACGCCCAGCGGGATGCGCTCCTCCAGGCCATCGAGATGGGCCTCGACGGCGGCGCCCACCTCGATGATGTTCTCGGTCTCGATACCCGCCACCGCCAGCGTGAAGGCCTGCTCTCCGTTGTGACGTATCAGGTGGTTGGGCACTTCCGTGGGCTGGCGGTAGACGTTGGCGATGTCCACCAGCGAGATCTGTTCGGTCGTGCCTGGGCGCCCGACGCGAAGCGCCTCGATATTCTCCACGCTGTCCACCTGGGAACGGGCCACGATGCGCACATGGCGGTCATCGACGCGCAGTGAACCGGCATCTTCGACGCTGTTTTCGGTCTGGATGGTATTGACGAGCTGGTCGACGGGAATGCCTAGCGTCGTCAGGCGCTCGTTGGGGATATCGATATAGAGGGTTTCGTCGCGCACGCCGGCGGTCGTCACCCGCGCCACGCCCGGCACGGTGAGCAGCTCGCGCTGCAAGAAACGCGCGATATCGCTGATCTCATGCTCGTTGTAGCCGTCGGCGGTGACGGCATAGAACAGGCCATAGACCTCGCCGAAGTCGTCATTGACCTGCGATGCCGAGGCGCCATCCGGCAGCTGGCCCTGGGCGTCATTGACCTTGCGCCGCAGTTCGTCCCAGATCTGCGGCAGCTCGTGGCCGCGATAGGTGGACTTGACCTCGACCTCGATCTCGGAGCGCCCGGGCATCGAGGTCGACTCGATGACATCGATCTGCTGCATCTCCTGGATCGCACGCTCGAGTCGCTCGGTGACCTCCTCCTCGACCTCTTGGGCGGTAGCACCGGCGTATTGGGTGGTGATGATGGCGTTGGGAATGGTGAACGAGGGATCCTCGAGCTTGCCCACGCTATTGAAGCCCCACAAGCCGCCCAGCAGACAGACGGTGACGATCAGCCAGGTATAGAGGGGCCTGTCGATGGCGTATCTAGCGATATCCATATCGCGCTCCTAGAGTGCGTCTTGCATGGGTCTGACACGCATGCCATCGCGCAGCGCATGCACCCCGGCGGCGACGATGGTGTCACCGGCATCGAGTCCCGACAGCACGGCGATGCGGCTGCCCTGAATCTCGCCGACCACCACCGGCTGCGGGTGTACCGTGCCGTCCTCTTCGGCGTAGCGCCAGACCCGGAAGTCGCCGGCGTTGTCCTTGGCAACAGCGCTGACGGGAATGCTCACGCCGGGCAGTTCGACGACCTCCCGCGGCGTCACGCTGACGCTGGCGGTCATCCCCGGCAGAGCGATCACGGCGTCCTGGTCCTGGAAGGCCAGCGATACCTCGTAGGTCTGAGCGACCTCATCGGGCTCGGTGACGTGCTCGCGATAGACCAGCGGCAGTCGCTGGCCGGGCATCGATACCAGCTGCGCGTCGATGTCGAAGCGCTCCGGCTCGTCGATATAGCGGATCAGCCCTTCGGGGATATTGATTCTGACCCGGAGTTCGCCGATATCCTGCACCCGCACGATCTCCGTGTTGGGCTGCACATTGGTGTGGTTATCGACCATGCGGCGGGTAATCAGGGCGTCGAAGGGCGCTTCGATCACGCTGTAGGAGAGCTCCTGGCGGGCGTTGTCGAGCTGCACCTCGGTCAACGCATACTGTGTCTCGGCTTCCTCGAAGACCGAGCGCGACACGGCATTTTGTTCGAGCAGGTTACGCTGGCGTGACAGCGTGCTGGTGGCCTGCCGATGCTCGGCTTCGGCGCGGCGTTCGGCCAGTTGATAGTCGGTGGGGTCGAGCCGGGCAATCATCTCACCCTGGGGAATCACGGTGCCGGGCGTGGCCGGAAGTTCACTCAACTGACCGCCGACCCGAAAGGACAAGTCGACCGTCTGGCGAGCATCCACTCGGCCCACGAAGCGCCGACTGAGCGGCTGCTGTGCCGAGGTGGCGTCGACCAGCTTGACGACCCGAGCGCTATCGGCGGGCGTGTCCTGTTCTCCGCCGCAGCCGGACAAGCCCAGCGTGACGATCAGCATGAGTCTGCAGGCGGATCTCATCACTACCTCCTTGTAGATGCCATGGTCGAGCGTAAGCGCCAATATGGCAGTGTTAATTCAAACGTTTGTACCGTCGGGAGTTCCGCATCCCCCCGGCAGAGAGCCAGGGCAGCGGGGATCAGGTGTGTTGCATCGATTCAAAACATTCGTGATTGTATGTTAGCGTCGGCCAAGTTTCCAGCTATGCTGTGCTGCATTGCATCAATGCGCAGGTCAGACAGCGCTGGATCGACGCTTGACCTCAACATTGGTTGAGGTATTAGCCTTGCCCGCGTTGCGCTGTCCACGTTTCTCGAGTGGGCGCAAGACTTCCATACATACATGAATGTAACTATAATGCGCACCTTTCCAGGTGACTCGAGGGATGGAGTCGCTGACACGTTTCACACTTGGAGGCACCTCATGCAACCGGCATTCCGAGCGGGCGCAACCCCGATGCGAATCCTGCTATTGGCAGGCCTGATGAGCGTTGGCCTGACCGCCTGCGGTCAGAATGGTGAGGATGAGGGGCCTCCAGGTGGAGGAGCAGACGGCCAGCCGCCGACCACGGTGTCGGTGGTAAGCGTCGAGCCGCGCGATATCGAGGTGGTACAGGAGTATGCCGGGCGCGCTCGCGGGTCGCGTGCCGTTGAGGTGCGGGCCCGGGTCGAGGGTATTCTCGAGGAGCGTCTGTACACCGAAGGGCAGGTAGTCGACGAGGGGGATGCGCTGTTTCGCATTGACCCGGAGCCTTACCAGATCGCCCTGCGCCGCGCCGAGGCCGAGCGTGCCAATGCCCAGGCCGATCTCAATCAGGCGCGCCGTGAGTGGCAGCGGATCTCGTCGCTGTTCGAGCAGAATGCTGTCAGCGAGCGCGAGCGGGATACCGCGCTGTCGGGGCGCGAGCTGGCTGAGGCGCGCTATGCGCTGGCGGAAGCCGGCGTCGCTGATGCCGAGCTCAACCTCGACTATACCGAGGTTACCGCGCCGCTGGCCGGGGTGACCGGCCTCGAAAGCTTCCCCGAAGGCAGTCTTATCGAGCGCGGCACCCTGCTGACCAGTGTGACGCAGCAGGATCCGATTCATGTGCGCTTCTCGCTGCCGGAGAATGACGCTGCCCTGCAGCGCACCGCGCGCCGGGCGATGGCCGCCAACGGCGATGAGTCGCCGCGTCAGGCGACACTGATACTGCCTGACGGCAGCGACTACGGTGAGACTGGCCAGGTCGACTTCACTGACAGCACCATCGATCCGCGTACCGGCAGCGTCTCGGCGCGGGCGGTGTTCTCCAACGCCGATGGTGAGGTGGTTCCCGGTCAATTCGTACGCGTGAGAGTGGTGGTGCAGACCCTCGAAGATGCCTTCCTGATTCCGCCCCAGGCGGTGGGGCAGGGCAGCGAGGGGCCGCAGGTGTTCGTGGTCGACGACGAGGATAAGGCGCGTTCGCGCACCGTGCAGCTGGGGGCGGTGCAGCAGGGTCAACAGATCGTCATCGACGGCCTCGAGGCCGGTGACCGCGTGGTGGTCAACGGCCAGGTTGCCTTGCGGGACGGCATGGATGTGTCGGCGTCTGAGGTCGAAGACGACGAGGAAGCCGCTGAAGAAGCCGAGCAATCGGCATTCGACGCCGAACAGCAAGTCCCCGATGACGAGGAGGCGTGATGCTAAGGTTCTTCATTGACCGGCCGATCTTCGCCTCGGTCATCTCCATCGTCATCGTGCTGGCCGGCCTTGCCGCACTGCGCGCGCTGCCGGTGGAGCAGTATCCTGATGTAGTACCGCCGCAGATCGTGGTGCAGGCAAACTATCCCGGTGCCAGCGCCGAGGTGCTGGCCGAATCGGTGGCGGCGCCGCTGGAGCAGGAGATCAACGGCGTCGATGACATGATCTACATGGAATCGAGTGCCACTGACGCCGGCAGCCTGCAGATTACCGTCTCCTTCGAGATGGGCACCGACCCTGACCAGGCGGCGATCAACGTCAACAACCGCGTGCAGGCCGGCCTGGCGCGAGTGCCGCAGCAGGTCCGCGACCAGGGCGTGAGGGTCGAGGCGCGCTCGACCAATATCCTGATGGTACCGGTGATGTACTCGCCGGATGGTAGCCAGGACCCGCTGTTCATCTCCAACTATGCGCTGCTCAACGTGCTCGATGAGCTGGTGCGGATTCCTGGGGTCGGTGATGCCTCGCTGTTCGGCGCCCAGGACTACTCGATGCGGGTGTGGCTCTCCCCGGACAAGCTGTCGCAGTTCGATCTCACCCCGTCTGACGTGGCCGCGGCGATTCGCGAACAGAATGCCCAGTTTGCCGCCGGCCAGCTGGGCGCCGAGCCTTCGGTGGATGACCAGGCGTTTACCTTCACGGTGACCACCCGCGGTCAGCTCTCCGACCCGGAAGAGTTCGAGAACATCATCCTGCGCGCCGACGAGGATGGCGGCAGCCTGCGCCTGGGCGATGTGGCCCGCGCTGAGCTGGGCTCTCAAAACTACGCTTTTACCGCCACCTACAACGGCCAGAACGCCGTACCCATGGGCATCTACCTGCAGCCTGGCGCCAATGCCCTGGAGACCGCCGACGCGGTGCGCGATGCGCTGGACGAGATATCCGAGAGGTTCCCGGAAGGGGTCGAATACACGATTCCCTACGACACTACCGAGTTCGTCGAGATATCGATCCAGGAGGTGTTCATCACCCTGCTGATCGCGGTGGCGCTGGTAGTCGTGGTGACCTTCCTATTCCTGCAGCATCTGCGCGCCACGCTGATTCCGGTGGCGGCGATTCCGGTGTCGCTGATCGGTACCTTCGCCGGCATGCTGGCGCTGGGCTTCTCGGTCAATCTGCTGACCCTGTTCGGGTTGGTGCTGTCGATCGGCATCGTGGTCGATAATGCCATTATCGTGCTCGAGAACGTCGACCGCCTGATGCGCGAGAAGGGCCTGCAGGCGCGCGAAGCGTCGATCCAGACCATGCAGCAAGTATCCGGGGCGGTGCTCTCCTCGACCCTGGTGCTGGTCGCGGTATTCGCGCCGGTGACCTTCCTTGGCGGCCTGACCGGCGAGCTCTACCGTCAGTTCGCCGTCACCATCGCCATCTCGGTGGTGGTCTCCGGGGTGGTGGCCCTGACCCTGACTCCGGCGATGTGTGCGCTGCTGCTGGATGGTCAGAAGCACAAGGTGGCCAAGCCCTTCCAGCTCTTCAACCGCGGCTTCGACAAGTTCACCAGCGGCTTTGCCTGGTTGGTCAACAAGCTGCTGCGCCATGCGCTGATCGGCTGCGTGCTGTTCATCGGGGTGCTGGCCGCGACGCTGTTCTCGATGAGCCGCATGGCCCCCGGCCTGGTGCCCCAGGAGGACCAGGGCGTGGCACTGGTGGTCTACCAGCTGCCGGCGGTATCCGCGCTGTCGCGTACCGAAAGTGTGCGTGACCGGGTCTCGGCGATGCTCACGGACATGGACGAGGTCGATCAGTTCACCAGCTTCGCCGGTTTTGACATCATCGCCGGTTCGCTGCGTAGCAATACCGGGGTCGGCTTCGCCAACCTCGCCGATTGGAGCGAGCGTACCGGTGAAGGCCAGGACGCGGCTTCACTGGCGGGTCGGATCATGGGCATGGGGGCGGGCATCCCCGATGCCAACGTGCTGGCCTTTACGCCCCCGCCGATCCAGGGCCTGTCGTTGACCGGCGGCGTCGAGGGCTATCTTGAGGTGCGCGGTGACAGCACTCCGGACGAGATCGCCGAGCTGGCTCAGCGGCTGGCCGCTGCCGCCAATGAGCGCCCTGAGCTGGTCAATGCGCGGACTACCCTGGATACCAACATTCCGCGTTTCAACGCCGAGGTCGATCGCGAAAAGGCGCGCGCCATGGGCGTGCCGATCAATCAGATCTTCGAGACCATGCAGAGCACCTTCGGCTCGCTGTACGTCAACGACTTCACCCTGGCCGGGCGCAACTGGCAGGTGAATCTGCAGTCGGAAGCGGAGTTCCGCGGTCAGCCGGAGGATCTCAACAAGGTGTTCGTGCGCTCCGACAGTGGCGAGATGCTGCCACTGTCGACGCTGGTAACGCTGGAGCGCCAGCCGGGGCCGGACATCATCAACCGCTTTAACGTCAACAGCGCGGCCAAATTCCTCGCCGACGCCGCGCCGGGCTATACCACCGGTCAGGCCAAGGAGGCTATGGATGCGGTGGCCGCCGAGGTGCTCACCGACGGTGACAGCTCGCTGGGCTGGACCGGCGAGGCTTATCAGCTCGATGCCGCGGCGGGGGCTGGCGGCTTGGCCTTCGGCCTGGGGCTGGTGATGGTATTCCTGATCCTGGCTGCCCAGTATGAGCGCTGGACGCTGCCGCTGGCGGTGGCCTCGGCGGTGCCGTTCGGGGTGCTGGGCGCCTCGCTGGCGGCGATGCTGCGCGGCTTCCCCAATGACATCTATTTCCAGGTGGGGCTGCTGGTACTGATCGGTCTGGCGGCCAAGAACGCCATCCTGATCGTCGAGTTTGCGGCGCAGAACCGTCGCGCCGGAATGTCCTCCTTCGATGCCGCCCTGTCTGCCGCCAGGCAGCGTTTCCGGGCCATCATCATGACCGCGCTGACCTTTATCATCGGCACCCTGCCGCTGGTGTTTGCCAGCGGTGCGGGGGCAGCCAGTCGTCAGGAGATCGGTACCGTGGTGGTAGGGGGCATGATCTTCGCCAGTACACTGGCGCTGCTGTTCGTGCCACTCTTCTATAAATTGATGGATGATCTGGGCTCGCGTGGCCGTGAGCGTCGTGCCCAGCGTCTCGAGCAGGGAGAGCAGAAGCATGTCTGATCCCAATCTCGCGTCAACCCGGTGCATCACGCGCCTGGCGGTGCCGCTGGTCTTCGCCGCCGTGCTGGCTGGCTGCGCCGTGGGGCCCGACTATCGGGCCCCGGACATCGCCCTGCCCGACGAGTGGCCTGAACATGTGCTGCTGGCCGAGGAGGAGCGCAGTGAGTGGCGTCACTGGTGGCGCCAGTTCGAGGACCCGCGGCTCGACGCGCTGGTCGAACGGGCCGCCGCCGAGAACCTGGATATTCGCCTGCAGCTGGCGCGGATTCAGGAGGCGCGGGCGCAGCTGGGCCTGTCACGGGCCGAGCAGTTGCCTTCGGTGGGTGCTCAGGCCGAGGCCTCCCGCGACCGCACGCCGGCGACCGCCTCACCATTGGGCGTCGAGTCCACCGCCAATACCTTCTCTGTGGCTGGCCAACTGAGCTACGAGATCGACCTGTGGGGGCGCCTTGCGCGCGAGCGTGAGGCCTCCGAGGCGCTGCTCGAGGAGAGCGTGTTTGCCCACGATGCGGTGCGCCTCAATGTGATCACCGATGTGGTGGCGACCTACTTCGACCTCAAGAGCGCCGAGCAGCAGCGGCGGATTACCGAGAGCACCCTGGAGTCACGGGAGGAGACCTTCCGTCTCGAGCAGATTCGCTTCGACTCCGGTGAAACCGATGAGCTGGCGCTGCGCCAGGCACAGTCGGAGCTCGAGACCACTCGCGCCCAGCTACCGGCACAGGTGCAGCGTGTGCGTTCTCTGGAAGGCGCACTAGCGGCGCTGGTGGGGCTCTCGCCGGCGGAGCTGTTCGATGAGCTCGACTTCGGTGACACTCGCCTCGACGATATCGCGTTGCCCACCGGTGTCCCCAGCATGCTGCCGTCGACTCTGCTCGAGCGGCGACCGGACATCCGCTCCGCCGAGGCTGGGTTGGTCGCCGCCAGTGCCGGCATCGGCATCGCCGAGGCCAGCCGACTGCCGAGCCTCAATCTCAGCGGGCTGCTCGGCACCGCTGCCGGCGACGCCAGTGATCTGTTCACCTCTGCAGCCCAGACTTGGGGGCTGGGGGCCACGGTAATGGGGCCGATCTTCGATTTCGGCCGTTCCCGCTCGCGTGTCGACACTGCTGAAGCGCTGGCCGAGCAGGCCGAGGCGCAGTATCTGGCGACCGTGAATCTGGCCTTCAACGAAGTGCGCGATGCCCTGGTCAGCTACGAGACCAGCGGCGACCGGGTCGAGGCGACCCGCGAGCAGGTCGAGGCGATCCGTCGCACCCAGGAGCTCGCTGAGGTGCGCTATCGCGAGGGCTTTGTCGGCTTTATCGAGGTGCTCGATGCTCAGCGCGCGCTGCTCTCCGCCGAGCTGGCGCTGGCCGAGGCGGTGCGCGACCGACTGACCGCGACCGCCACGCTATTCAAGGCGCTGGGCGGTGGCTGGGAGAGCGATCTTCCCGGTGAGCAGCCTGCCGACGTGTAATGTGCCGGCTAACGTAGCAGCGGAATGCAGCGGGCCGCCCCTTGGGGCGGCCCGCTGCTATGTATGGAGGAGGGTTAGCGTCGCATCATGTGCAGCAGGGTTCCCAATAGTTCCTCGCCGCGCTCGCGGATCGAGTAGCGCTCAGGGTCACGCAGCCAGTCGTGGAAAAGGCCGCCGAGGGTTGCCTGGAGCATGCGTGCGGCCGTCTCGGGAGAGAGGTCGTCGCGCAGCTGACCGAGTTCATGGGCGCGCTGCAGCTGTGCGCAGAACTCCTGGTAGCACTCCTGGGCTAGCCGGTTCTGCATCTCCAGCGGATTGATATCGCTGAAGAACTCGCAGCGGTGCAGAAGAATTGAGTGAACACGGTGACTGCGTGGCTGTTCGAGCCGCGTGAAACCGTTGTTGAGGGCGAGGCGCAGTGCATCGAGAGGTTCGTCGAGGAGGTGGGGGTTGTGCAGGGTATCGACGAGCTCTTCGAATGGCATGCGCACGCGCTCTATCAGGGCCATGAAGAGGTCGGCCTTGTTCTTGAAGTGCCAATAGAGGGCGCCGCGGGTCATCCCGGCGTGGCGGGCGATCTGCTCGAGCGAAGTGCGCGCCACGCCGTGTTCAAAGAAGACATCCTCGGCGGCATCCAGGAGGGCTTCACGGGTGGCTTCTGCTTCGGCTTTGGTTCGTCTGGCCATGTAGCGGCGTTCTCGCAACGGTTACGTTCGTGAAACGATTATACCCCAATGCCAGCTTACTTACATTCATGACTGTATACTTATGGTCCACCTCAACATAATTCGCCAAGCGCCACCCAGCACGGTATAACAGGCCGCATCGTTTCCCCGCACAGGATAGTGGTATGGCTCGCGCGCCCTTTGAGATTGCCGGTACCCACGTGGCGCCCGGTGACCGGCTACAGATCGACGTGCCGGTGGCCCGGCTGTATACCCATGCGCCACTGCATATTCCTGTCGAGGTGGTGCATGGCCGCCAGGCCGGACCGGTGCTGCTGGTGTGTGGGGGCATTCACGGTGACGAGATCAACGGCGTCGAGATCGTGCGCCGTCTGCTGCGCTCCAAGCAGCTGCGGCGATTGCGCGGTACGCTAATTGCCGCGCCGATCGTCAACGTGTTCGGCTTCGTTCAGCACACCCGCTACCTTCCCGACCGTCGTGACCTCAACCGCTGCTTTCCGGGTAGCGAGTCGGGCTCGCTGGGCGGCCGGGTGGCGGCGCTGTTCCGCGAGCAGATCGTCGATCACGCCACCCATATCATCGACCTGCATACCGGGGCGATTCATCGCACCAACCTGCCGCAGATCCGTGCTCAGCTGAAGACTCACCCCGAGACCGAGGCCATGGCCGAGGCGTTTGGCGCGCCGGTAATTCTCAATGCCGAGCTGCGCGAGGGTAGCCTGCGCCACTATGCTCAGAACCGTGGGGTACCGGTGCTGACCTACGAGGCCGGTGAAGCGCTTCGCTTCGACGAGTGGGCCATCGCCCCAGGGGTGCGCGGTGTGCTGCGGGTGATGCGGCGCATCGGCATGCTGACGGGCGAGCATCGCCGGCGCACGCCGGCGCCTGCTGAGGTGGCCAACGGCTCGGGCTGGGCGCGGGCGCCGATCGACGGAATCCTGCGGCCGCGAGTGCGGCTGGGCGCGCGGGTGGCCAAGGGCGAGGTGCTGGGCCTGGTGGCGGATCCGTTCGGCAATGCCGAAGATGAAGTGCTGGCACCGGCTGATGGCATCGTGATCGGCATGAGCAACCTGCCGCTGGCCAACGAGGGAGAGGCGCTGTTCCACGTCGCGCGTTTCGACGCTATCGAAGAGGCCGAGAACGCGGTGGAGTCGTTCCAGTCCGACTATGACCCCCAGCCGTTACCGGCCAAGTAAACGCCTTGGGCTCAGGCGCTGAGCGCGGTGGGTTCCGGTACCAGGCTCAGGGCGTCATCGAACACCCGCAGGCAGGCGCCGTCGAGGTGGCCGTGCTCGGAGAGATGGCGACGGAAGCGGCGGCCCCCCGGCTGGCCCTGGAACAGCCCCAGCAGATGCCGGGTGACGTGGTTGAGCTTGGCGCCTTGCGCCAGGCGCCGGGCGATATAGGGGCGGAACGCCCGGGCCGCCGCATGGCGGCTGCTTGCGGGGCCCGGCTCGCCGTATAGCGCCTCGTCCACGCCGGCCAGCAGCCAAGGATTCTGGTACGCCTCGCGGCCGACCATGACACTATCCACCCGCGTCAGGTGCTCGCGGCATGCCTCCAGGGTCTTGATTCCACCGTTGATGCCGATATGCAGCTCGGGGTGCTGCTGCTTGAGGCGCTCTACCCGCGGGTAGTTGAGTGGCGGCACATCGCGGTTCTCCTTGGGCGAGAGACCCTGCAGCCACGCCTTGCGCGCGTGGACGATAAACACCTCGCAGCCGGCATCCGCCACCGTGGCAATAAAGCGCGCCAGATCGGCGTCCTCGTCCTGGTTGTCGATGCCGATCCGGCACTTGACCGTGACCGGAATCGAGACCGCCGCCTGCATCGCCTTGATCGCCGCCGCCACTGTGTGCGGGTGCCCCATCAGGCAGGCACCGATCATATTGTTCTGCACACGGTCGCTGGGGCAGCCGACGTTGAGATTGACCTCGTCATAGCCCCACGCCTCGGCCATCGCCGCGCACTCGGCCAGCTCGCCGGCGTCGCTGCCGCCCAGCTGCAGCGCCAGCGGGTGCTCCACCTCGTTATAGCCGAGAAAGCGCTCACGCGGGCTGCCGTGGATCAGCGCCCCGGTGGTGACCATCTCGGTGTAGAGCAGCGCACGACGCGTCAGCGTCCGCGCAAAGGCGCGGTAGTCGCGGGTCGTCCAATCCATCATAGGCGCGACGGAGAATGTCCTGTCCAGCGCAGGGCGCGTGATGTCAGTATCCATGCGGGTTGTGGCGTTTGGCTTGTCAGTCATAGCTGTTCATATTTACAGTAGTTTTGCGTAGTATTACACCATGCGTTGGTACTTTTTTGGTACCCGGCGCGACTTCAATTTGGTACCAGGAGAGGACTGGTGGCAACGATCCGCAAGCGTAGAAAGAAGGACGGCAGTTTCTCATACATTGCGCAGGTGCGCATGACCAGGGGAGGACACCGCCACGCGGAGTCGCGTGCCTTTCCGAAGAAAGCGATGGCCGAGGAGTGGGCCAAGCGCCGCGAGCTTGAGCTGATGCAGCCCGGCGGTATTCTGACAGCCAAGTGGCGTGATGTGTCCCTGCAAGATGCCTTCGAACGCTACCTTCATGAGTTCGCCCAAAACGCTGGACGCAGCAAGCGTGCGACGATCGAGCAGTTGAAGCGCTTCCCGATCGCCAGGGTGCAGATCACCGAGCTGACCAGTCAGCAGATCGTTGAGCATGGTTTGATGCGCAGCAACAGCGGGATCAAGCCGGCTACCATCAACCAGGACATCGTGTGGTTGGGCATCATTCTGAAGACGGCCGTGGCAGCTTGGAAAATGCCGGTGAACCTCAGTGAGTTCGAGGCGGCTAAGCTATTGCTGCGCTCGAAGGGCTTGATCGGTAAATCGAAGTCGCGAAATCGGCGGCCGACGCAGGCGGAGATCGAGCGGCTGCGTGCCTACTTCCAGCGCTCCCAGCGCATCCGGCCGAGCGCAATCATCCCCATGGAAGACATCATGGACTTCGCTATTGTCTCCTCGAGACGCCAAGAGGAGATTACCCGGCTGCTGTGGTCCGACCTCGACGAGCAGGCCTCGACCTGCTGGGTGCGAGATGCCAAGCACCCAAGGCAGAAGTGGGGCAACCACAAGCGCTTTAAGCTCACGGCTGATGCGATGGTCATCATCCAGCGACAGCCCAGGGCAAAAGGGGAAGACAGGATTTTCCCTTATAATGCTTCGTCGATCGGCACCAGGTGGCGGGCGGCCACGGCCGCCAGCGGCATCGACGATCTGCGCTTTCACGATCTGCGCCATGAAGCGACCTCGCGATTGTTTGAGGCTGGGTACGAGATTGTTGAGGTCCAGCAGTTCACTCTGCATGAAAGTTGGGATATGTTGAAACGCTATACACACTTAAAACCAGAAGCATTGAAACTTAAAGGGAACCATAATCATGAATGCACATGATATGTTAATCTCTCTAGCTCCTGTGTTGTCGGGTCTGGTGACAGGTGCCGTAGCTCTATTAGTACTTTGGAGGACAAATCTCTCAAATGAACGGAGAACTGAGAGACAGATTATTCATGATGATCGGGTAAGAAGTAGAGATCTAAAGAGTACGATTTATGCTCAAGCCCTAGAAGCAATAGACGAGTGTTTTGGATTGTTAACTAATTTACATAAAGAACATAGTCTCGAGGGAAGTGGTCCTGACGATTTTTGCCAGAAAAAAATGATTTGCTTGGCTAGGATTCCCTTGGTTGCAGATGAGGAAATACACCTGGTAGCTACTAGTGTTCGAAAAGAATTAATAATGTGCGGATTTAATATTTATAATTATGCCGTTCCAATCCATGAAATGTATGATGAAATTAATGAAATTAAAAAAGATTTTGATAGGAATAGATCTGATCTGGCAGAGATAAGAAATGCACGAAATTTATCTGGTGCTACCGGTGTTGTGGACTGGCGTGTAAATATTAGGGAAGATGAATTGTTAAACAGGTTGAAAGTCGTGAGGGAGCGGCAAGAAAAATATGTAAAGGAGTACCTTGAGAAAATAGATGAAATGCTTGTCGAGCCTATTAAAAAAAGAAATAACCTTGTGGCTCTTATGCGGAGTGATGTTGAGTTAGGTTATAAGTGAATGTATCCGGTTGCTATTTCTAGCAACCGGGAAAGTTTAGCTGTTAATTTTGTGCCAGTTTTTTCTAGCCTCTTTTTTCTTTGTATCCAGATATTCAGCGAGATCCACTGCGTGTACAGTGATGGTAATCACCTGACACATGCCCCCGTGGGGCCTCTATAGTTAAGCAGTGTTCTCTACCGTTTTCCTGGTCTCCTTCTTCGCCGCTTTCGGGAGTCCTTTCTTGAAGACGGCATAGGGTGTCATCCCCTTCATGTTGCGGCCTTGGTGGGGGCGCTTGGTGTTGTAGATGATCAGGTAGTCATCCAGATCCGTCTGCATCTCTTCCAGGGCTTCGTACCACTTGGTGCGGCCCTGGATGCGAAAGTGCTCGTCTAGGAGCGTGCGGTGCAGCCGCTCGACGAACCCGTTGCTCTGCGGCCGGCGCACTTTGGTCGTACGGTGCTCGATCTCTTCGAGCTGGAGGAATAGCTCATACGGGTGATGATCCTTGCGCCCGCAGAACTCTCGGCCATTGTCGCTGAGCACTGTGCTGATCCTGGCATTGTGTGACTCGAAGAAGGGCAGCACGTCATTGTTGAGTACATGGACTGCCGTGACAGGCAGTTTGTTGGTGTACAGTCGGCCCCAAGCATAGCGGCTGAAGCAATCGATGACCGACTGTAGGTAGACCTTGCCAACGCCTTTGAGCGTGCCGACGAAGAAAGTGTCGACGGCGACCAGCTCACCAGTGTGGTGGACCTCGATATGGCGCTCGCGGAACTCAGGACTGAAGCGCTCTAGGTGACGCACCTGATCATCGGTCAGCTCGATCTTCTGCTCGCGTGTGGCCCGTTCGAGGCGCAGGAGGCGCTCATGGCGCGTCAGCAAATCATGGCGCCCCCACACACCTCTGACGCCCGTAGAGCTCACCTGAATGCCACGTAGAGCCAGTTCTTGAGCCACTCGAACAGGGCCGTGGGTAGGGAAGGCCAGGCTGTGCTCGAGAATAGCGGTTTCGATCTCTTCGTTGACGCGATTGGGGTGTGGTCCCCGTGGCCCAGGGAGCTTGTCGATTAGCCCCTCAGAGCCGAAGGTTTGATAGTTGCGACGGATCTCATAGAACTGCTGTCGGGAGTAGCCCATCACCTTGCAGGCCTTGCTAACGTTCTGCAGGTCCTTGGCCAGTTCTAGGAGACTGAGCTTGCGTCGTGCTACCTTTTCTTCGGTGGTCATAGTCGTTTCCTCATGGTGTTACAGACGAGCGTCAGACACTCGTTCTATAACCCACGGGGAGCACTATGGCCACTTCGCTTTCAATGGCCGACTGTCAGGTGAATACCGTCACATCACAGTTTATGGTCTTAATTTCTTCCCATCGTGTTGTAAATCTATTGGAGCGCTTAGCACAACGCAAATGCCACGCAGCTCCAGGACTGGGCGTACCGAGTTTGACGGTGCCTCGGCCCATCTTCTTGTTTAGATCATCCAGCGTGGCCATCAACTTATGGCTACGCTCGCGCTGGGCTTCGTTTTGTGGGGTGTCGAGTAGCGAGAGCTGCTGCCGGTTGGCGTCGACCAGGTCGAGCAGCATGACACCGGCTTTCATGAACTGGTAGTTGGGCCGGTAGATCTCGTTGAGCGCGTGGCTGGTGGCGTGGAGTATCTCGCGGCTGTCGTCGGTGGGTCGTTCCAGCTCCACAACCACGCTGGGAGAGTACTGTGGTAGGTCCGGCCGGTGGCGGTTGGTCTTGAGGAAGACCATCACGGCGCGGGCGAGACTGTCCTGGCTGCGGAGTTTCTCGGCGCTGCGCTGGCCGTGCTGGCGTATGGCTTCGTGGATCTCGGCCTTGTTGCCGGTGAGGCGCCCAAAGCTGCGCGAGGTCATGATGCGCTGGCGTGGCTCGGTGGGGTCGTTCATGTCGATGGCGGGTATGCCCTGGAGCTCGAGCACGGTGCGCTCTAGGGTGGTGCTGAATTTGCGCTTGATGGCCTTGTGGTCCTGCTGGGCCAGGTCCCAGGCGGTGCGCAGGCCCATGACAGCGAGACGCTCACGCAGCCGGCCGCCTACACCCCAGATGTCGTCGAGGGGCGTGCGCTGGAGGATCCCTTTCATCTCAGCGGTGCCGGCGTTGAGCACGCAGACGCCGCCGTAGCCGTCGATTTTCTTAGCAGCACGGTTGGCGAGCTTTGAGAGCGTGCGAGTCGGTGCGATACCCACACAGACAGGGATGCCGGTGTATTGCCGCACCTTGTGATGCACGTCCCGAGCGTGCTCCAGCAGCGCGCTCGGGGTGAAGCCTTCAAAGTGGGCGAACATCTCGTCGATGGAGTAGGGCTCCACCTCGGGGGTGAACTCCTCAAGCACGGCTTGCACCCGGCGGCTCAGGTCACCGTAAAGCTCATAGTTAGATGACAGCAGATGGATCTGCCCGCTGCGCACCAGGTGCTGCAGCTGGAAGGCAGGAGCACCCATCTCGACCAGTGGTTTGATCTCGTTGCTGCGGGCGATGACGCAGCCGTCGTTGTTGGACATGATGCCGACCGGGCGGCCGTTGAGGCGAGGGTTAAAGGCGCGCTCGCATGAGACGTAGAAGTTGTTGCAGTCGATCAGTCCGATCATGGCTACACCTGGAATTCGTGAATGACGGAGCGGACGACGCCCCACACCTGGCAGTCCAGGTCGGTAAGGGCGATGGGCTGGTAGCGCTGATTTCCTGAGCAGAGGTAGGGGCGCTGGCCTAGCAGTTGATAGCGTTTAACGGTGATCTCGCCCTCGACCAGGGCGACGAGGATGTGGCCGGGGCGTGGGTCTAGCGAACGATCTACGACCAGAGTGTCGCCGTCGTAGATACCGAAGGCCTCCATGCTGTCGCCGGTGACGCTCATGAAAAATGTGCTGGCGGGACGTTTGATGAGGTGTTCGTTGAGGTCAAGCGTGCGGCCCTCGTAGTCCTGTGCCGGGCTTGGAAAGCCGGATAGCCCGGCGCGGCCCAAGGCCAGCGGGTGGGGCAGGGCCAGGTGCGGCGGTGCTATGTGAGCGCAATAGGGGATGTTGGGATGCATGGTTAGGTGCCTCTTGCTAGATGCTGATGTTTTATACAGTATTGGCCTGTGCCGCTGCCACAGGTAAGCGCTAATGGAGCAACGGCAGGTGATGGACTGGTAAGAGGGGGAGCTGATGCGAGTGAACTACCTGGGGCCATTCGTGGGCGACATCCATCCGGCGGTGAAGGGGAAGAGCCGACGACGGTACCCATCCAGTTGCTACCTGGTAGAGGTGAGCGACGAAGCTGGCATTTACCGTCATGGTCGCAAAGGGTGAGGTCGAACTCGATCTGTGCGGCGCCGTCGCGGAAACAGCGCGACCTGCGACGTGGGCCAATGAAAATTAGTCTACTAGGTGTTGATGTCTGTATAGGTATGGTATAAATTTAGAGGCGTGACACATGGGTCACACCTTGTGACTGGCACGACTCACTCTCCCGTCTGGGGTCGTACCAGCCACCGATGCAGCTCCCGTCTGCATCTTTCGACAGAGTAGTCCGTTGTATGCCCCCTACCCCGGGGGCTTTTTTTTGTGTTGGTATTAGCTCTGAACCCCATCCGGTTGAGGCCCTCCAATGCACCAATGTTAGGCGTTGGCGGTGTGTCCATGGCCGACAGGTGGTAGGGTTTGCACAGGATGCATTGTGGGAGGATACGCATGACGCTGCAGCGAGCTGTTCAGGTAATTGGGGTGGTACTGATGGCGCTCGTACTGCTGGGATGTGGCAGTGATGGCGATAATGACAACGGCGGGGCCGTTGTCGAAGAACAGGACGCCGCGGAGGACACCGCAGAGGTCGAGGAGCCCGAGGCTGCCCCCGCGGTAGAGGTGATGAATGAGGCTGTTGAGATCGAAACCGATGCGCGTCTGGATAACCGCCGTCAGATGCAGATCAGCGGTGTCACCAACCTGCCCGAAGGGACGCAGCTGCAAATAGTGGTAGAGCGCGAGTCGAGCCGGGTTCGCTGGCGTTCGAGTGCCAATGTCAGTGCCGAGGGCAGTTTCGAGGCCGGCCCGTTTGGCCCCGGCAGCGGGTTACCCGATGGCACCTACCTGATCGAGGTCAACATGCCGCCGGCCAACGTGCAACCAGCATCAATACGCGAGCGCATCGGTGAACGTGGCGAGCATCTCGAGGGCGAGCTGGTACGCGAGGCCAATCACGGCTTGGGCAATGAGGTGCGCTATCGCTCTCAGGTCGAACTGGGCGATCAGCGCAGCATTCGCTACATCGACGGTAGCTAGTGAGGAGGGGGATCCTTCAGGTGGCCTGCAGCTGCCAGCGGGCCTGAAACTTGCCATAGAGACGCAGGCTGGCATCGGCCGTGGCGGCCTGGTCGAGAGATTGGCCGTCGCACAGCAGTAGCAGCTCGCCCGTCGGCCCTTGTTGCACATGACGAACCAGCAGAGACTGCTGGTACTCGAGCAGATAGAGCCCCGGGCGCTGAAAGGTGGTGAGCGGGGTGATGGCAGCCAGGTCCCCCGGTGCAAGGAATTCGATATTCTCGCCTTCACCGGGTGTCAGCAGATAGCAATCCGCACCGAGATGGGCATCGCCAAGCAGGTTGTCCGGTAGGCTGACGTGCTGGCGAGGATGAGGGTGCCAGGGCGCCGGCGGCGTGGTTGTCAGGGTAAACACCTGGGCCGTTTCGGGGGAGCGTTCGCTGAGCAGTTCATCCAGCGGACAGCCGAACGCATTGGCCAGTGCAACCAGTCGCTCATGGCCGATCTGCTTGATGGCACCCGACTCCCAGTAGGAGATGGTGACGTCGGATACGCCGACCAATCTCGCCAGCGCGGCCTTGTTGAGGCCGGCCTTGAGTCGTAGTTGCTTGATTCTGGGCCCGAGAGCTTGCATACCGGTATCCATCGCTGAGTGGCCAATGATGCTCGACCAAGCGCCAGCTTCGGGCAACGCAGCATCGTCAACGTTGCAGTAACGCTTGGTTGTCTTGTTGACCACAATACCAGTCGGCGAATTCCTCGGCAGGCATGGGCCGAGAGAAATAATATCCCTGTGCGACCTCACAGCCCATTCCCGCGAGCATGGTGGCCTGGCCGGCACGCTCGATCCCTTCGGCTACCACATCGCAACCAAAGCCGTGTGCCATGGCGATGACGGTGGCGGCCAGATTGCGATTCTCGGCGCTATTTTCGAGATCATTGACGAAGGCACGGTCGATTTTTAGCGTGGCGACCGGCAGTGTCCTGAGATAGGCCAATGAGGAGTAGCCGGTGCCGAAATCATCAATGGCGACCTTGATGCCAGCGCTGGCCAGCTGCGTGAGCAGATGTCTGGCCAGGCTGACGTCGTGCATCAAGCCTGATTCGGTAACCTCGAGGCTGAGACGCTGCGTTGGCAGGCTGAGTGCCTCGAAGCGGGTCAGCAGTCGGTCGGCGAAGTCTCGTCGTCCGAGCTGGCGAGCGGCGATATTGACGGCGATCTCGAACCCTGCATGAGCATTTGGTAGATCCTGCCAGGCGGCCGCCTGTCGCATCGCCTCGTCGATCACCCAGTCGCCGATAGCGAGAATATCGCCGCTGGCCTCGGCCAGCGGAATGAATTCGGCCGGCGAGATGGCGCCCAGTATAGGGTGTTGCCAGCGTAGCAGCGCTTCGGCGCCAACGGTTCTGCCGCTGGCCAGATCGACCTTGGGCTGATAGACGAGCTGCAGCTCGCCACGGTGCGCCGCGCCCTTTAGGGCTTGCTGCAGTCGCAAGCGTTGTAGCTGAGATTCTTCCAGCGCCGGACTGTGGCTGCGAATACGCAGCCCCGGTGGGGTGGTAGGCAGGGCCAGCGCGGCCATATGGACCAGTCGCTCCGGATCGACGCCACGCTGGGTGCAGTAGCTGATGCCGATGCGCGCTTCTATCCTGAGCAGCAGTTCGTCGAGGGAGAGATCCTCATCGAGTAGCGCCAGCAAGCGCTCGGCGAGTCCTTGAAGTGCGGCCTCCGAACGGGGCGTGGGGTCCACGACCAGGAATTCGCTGCCGCCCCATAGGCCGATGCGCTGGGGGGCATTGAGTTCGGCGTTGAACCGACGTCCGACCTGGCGCAGGATCGCCTCAGAGGTGCTGTAGCCGTGCAGGCGAATGATGTCGTCGAGGCCATCGAGACTAACGAACAGCAAGCCGACTGCCTGGTGGGCAATGCTGCTGTCACGCAGTAACTTCAGCAGGCCGCGGCGGTTGGGTAGCTGGGTGATGGGGTCGGTGCGCGACTGCTGCTCAATGGCCTGAGTGCGCTTGGCCACTAGCCGCTCGAGCGCTTCGGCCTGTTTGTCGCGTACCTCGTAGCGGTGCTGGACGGAGAGAATATTGCGAATCCGTTGTAGCACCTCGTCGTGCTTGAACGGTTTGGTCAGGAAGTCGCGAGCCCCAAGGTCGAGGGCGCGGTAACGGGTTTCGTGGTCGACCTGGGCGGTGAGCACGATCACTGGCGGAACATGGTCGCCGTAGGCCTTCCGCAGCTGCTCTATCACGGCATGGCCGCTGAGGTAGGGCATACGGATATCCAGCAGGATCAGGTCCGGCTTACAGGCCTCACAGCTGGCCAGTACCTGGCGTGGATCGGTGAGTCCCTCGAGGTTGTCGAAACCATGATCGTCGAGCAGGTCGAGCAGCATCTCGACGTTGATGGGGTTGTCGTCGACGACCAGCAGGCGCTTGCTCTCTACGTGCATGGGGCGATTATTCCTGACGCGGGGCGGTGGCGCTGAGCTGCCGCGCGATTTCTTGACTCAGCTGTTCGAGGTCGAGGGGCTTGGTCAGATAGGCGGCGAAGCCGACATGCAGCGCACGGCGGATGTCCGATGCATGGACGCTGGCCGATACCGCGACAACCGGAATGCCTTGGGTGGGCGCATGTCGTTGCAGCTGCCGATACGCCTCGAAACCGCTCATGCCCGGCAGGTCGATGTCCATCAGGATCAATGCCGGTGGTCGGCCGCGTGTTATTTCGAGGCCGATTTCGGCAGAGGGGGCAGTCATCAACTCCAGATCGGGACGTTCGTGAAAGACGTCGGTCATCAGCCGCTGATTGGCCGGATTGTCCTCAATATACAGCACTCGGCGGCGGGTGCTGGCCGCGACCTCGTGATCGGCGTCGCCACCGCTATCGGATGAGTCGGCAGTATGCGGTGCAGTGCTGATTGGCAGCTCGAACCAGAAACGGCTGCCTTCGCCCGGCGTGCTCTCGACGCCCAGCGCACCGTTCATGCGCTCGACCAGTTCCTTGGTCAGCGCCAAGCCGATGCCGGTGCCCTCGATAGTGGAGTTTTCGGCATCGAGTCGGTTGAAGGGCTCGAACAGCTCTTTCTGCCGCTCTTGAGCAACACCGATACCGGTGTCGCTGACGATCACGCGGAGACGCTGGTCATGTGGTTCGATGGAGATATCTACCCGCCCGCCCGGATGGTTGTACTTGATCGCATTGGAGAGCAGGTTGAGCAACACTTGCTTGACCCGGGTGTAGTCGGCTCGCACCGCAAGGGTGCTGTTGGCAGTCGGCGAGTCGAGGGTAATGCCAATCGTCTCGGCGGAGGCGTCGAGGATTTCGATGGCGTCCTTTATCACGTCGTCGATGAGGATGTCTTCCAGCGACAGATGCAAGTGTCCCGCCTCGATCTTGGCCAGGTCCAGCACCTCGTTGATCAGGCTGAGCAGGTGGTTGCCGCTATTCTGGATCTGTACGACCTGGCGCAGCTGGCGCTCGTTGAGGGTTGATTTGCGGCCGTTGGCGAGCAGTTGGGCAAAGCCGATGATGGCATTGAGCGGCGTGCGCAGCTCATGGCTCATCGACGACAGGAATTCGCTCTTGGCACGGTTGGCTTGCTCAGCCTGGTCGCGGGCCTGGGAGAGCTCCTGAGTATGCCGATAGAGGTTGATCAGTAGCGAACAGGTGGCGGTGAAAGGCTGCAGCCATTCGAGCGTCTCTCGGCTGTAGTCGCTGCGCCCATTGGCGATGGCATACATGCCGATGACCTTGTCGCCATCGAAGATCGGTACACCGAGATAGTTATGTAGCGCCGGGTGGCCAGGAGGAAAGCCGCCACGATGGGGGTGGTGGGGCAGATCGTTGGTAAGCACTGTCTCGCCGTAGGCGAAGACTCGGCCAAGCAGGGTGTCGGGCCGGGTCAACAGCATGTCCCCGGAGCGCAGCTTTTCCATTAGCTGGCGTGACTCGTCGCTCCACGACAGGTCGGTAATGGCGTGTATCTTGAGCGCTGGCGCCTGGCGCTTGGGCAAGACCTCGCCGATCAGTGCATAGTCGCTGTCGGTGAGTTCACGTAGCGCTTCCATCAGGAATGTCCACAGACGGTCGCCTGAAATCAGCGCCTGGTAGTCGGTGATGCCCTGATGCAGGATCTTGAGCAGCGACGCTTGGCGGTGAGCCTCGGTGATGTCGTGGGCGATGCTTATCACCCCGCTGGGCTGATCCCGGTCGTCGTAGAGAGGCGACTTGGTGATCTCGAAGCGGCGACCGTCAATCGGCAATAGCGTGACACGCTGCGTGTTGTTCTCGGCCATGACCCTGATATCGGTGTCGCGCAGCATGTCCACCACCTGCCGGGGCAGGTAGTGTGCGATATCGAAGTTCCCGCGCTGCTCCGGCGATAGCGACTCCACCAGTGCGCGGTAGTCTTGCGGTGTGATGCCTAGCAGCTGATAGCAGGCCTGGTTGGCGACCAGATAGCGGCCGCTACTGTCGCAGGCATAGATGGGGTCGCGACTGCCTTGCAGAATCGAGCTCAACAGCCCCGACAGCTGCTGACTGCGGCGCTGCTGCTCGCGCTCCTGGTGGCGCAGGGCGTGCAATCGTAGCAATTCTTCTGCCTGGGTCGCCAGGCGCGCCAAACGGCGCTGCTGGGCGATATCCAGACCACGCGGTCGGGAGTCGATCAGGCACAGGGTTCCCACTACCTGGCCGTCCAGGGGACGCAGTGGGAAGCCGGCATAGAAGCGAATGAACGGCTCGCCGGTCACCAGCGGATTGTCGGCAAAATCGGGGTGCTCGAGGGTATCCTCGATGATCAGTGGCGCATTGGCTGCCACCGCATGACCGCACAACGAGATATCCCGGGGCGTTTCGCGGCTACCAAGGCCGCGGCACGACTTGAACCACTGTCGCTGTTCGTCAACCAGTGACACCAGGGCAATCGGTACGTTGAAGAGATCGCGGGCCAGGTCGGTGAGATTGTCGAAGCCCTCGTCGTCGGGGGTGTCCAGCACCGCGAGGGCATGCAGGGCGCCGAGTCGCAGCGCTTCGTCTTCGGGGGGTTCTGGCGGGCGCATGGCCTCTCCTGTCGACTCTCCCGGTCGGCCGATGAGGCCGACCCTTACGCTGGATCGCGCAGCGTAGTAGGAGATATCGACAGTTTACCGTAATTCTTTATCCCTTCGGACGCCTCTTTCTCAGCCCTTGACCGCACCGGCGGTCATGCCGGAAACGATATAGCGATTGGCCAGCAGGGCGAAGATGATGACCGGCAGCACGATCAGGCTAGCATAGGCGGCGATAACGCCATACTGAGCACCGGCTTCGACGCCACCCATGAAGCGGGTAATCCCCACCGTCAGGGGTTGCGCATCACTGCCGGCCAGGAAGAGCGCGAACAGGTATTCGTTCCACGACATGATGAATACCAGGATTGCCAAGGCGTTGAGTCCGGGGCGCACCACCGGCAGCGAGATGCTCCAGAACAGCCGCCACGGGCTGCAGCCGTCGACGATTGCCGCCTCTTCCATCTCCTTCGGCACGTTCTCGAAGAAGCCGACCATCATCCAGGTGGCGAAGGGGATGTGAATCGACAAGTGTGCCAGAAGCAGCCCGATTCGCGAGCCAGACAGCCCCAGGTTGACGAAGATCAGAAACAGCGGCAGCGCCAGCACCACATGGGGCAGGAAGCGCATCGCCAGTACCGCGAACGACAGACTCGAGCGTACCTTGGGTCGCAGTTTGGTCAATCCATAGGCCATGGGCACGCAGACCACCACCGAGATGATCACCGCGGCCACGGAGATGAACAGGCTGTTGCGGAAGAAGAACCAGAAGTCACCGGCACTAAAGGCCACCGCAAAGTTGTTGAGGGTGAAGTCCTGCATGGTCAGCAAGGCTAGCGGTGAGCGGAACATGGCCGTTTCGTTGAAGGCGGCCGCCAGCAGCACCACTGGGGGGAGCAGGGCGACGACCAGCCACAGCGAGAGGCCAGCGTACTGGCCGCCGAGCAGCAGGCGAGACTTTTGCCGATCATTCATTGGCTGGCCTCCTTGTTGACCTTGTAGACCTTGATATAGAGCCAGGCGACCACGGCCATGATCATGAACATGGTGAAGGCAATGGTATTGGCCATGCCCATGTCCTGATTGGCGATGCCGCGGTTGTAGGCGAGTATGCTCAGCACAGTGGTCGAGCGCCCGGGGCCGCCGCCGGTCATGGTGAAGACCATGTCGAACTCGCGGAAAGCGCTGGTCATGATGATGATCGAGACGAACAGGATATGGGCGCGGATCATCGGCAGCACCACATGCCACAGCGTCTGGAAGGGACCGGCACCGTCGACGCGTGCGGCTTCATAGAGTTCGTCGGGGATGGTGGTCAAGGCGGCGTAGAACACCAGGATCGCCATCGGAGTGAGATGCCAGGCGTTGGTCAGGGCGGTGGCGAACAGCGCCGTGGAACGGTCGGTAAGCCAGTACGGACCGCTTACGCCGAAGAAGCCGAGGACCTGGTTGATGACACCGAAATCGGGCTCCCACATGAACAGACGCCAGGTGATACCCACGATGACCGGCGTCATGACGAACGGCATCAGGAACAGCGCCATCCAGCCGGCCTTGAAACGGATCCGCTTGCCGCTGAGCAGGAAGGCCACCAGCATTCCGACCACCAGGCAACCCAGGGTGTTGGCCAGGGTAAACAGCGCCGTGACGCGCACCGAGTTGATGAACAGCGGGTCGCTCAAGGCATAGGCATAGTTCTCCAGCCCGACGAACCACTGATTACCGAAATCGTAGAGGAATACGTCATGCAGGCTGAAACGAAAGGCGATCGCCAAGGGAAAGACGACAATCAGCAGCATGGCGATCAGGCCTGGTAATACGAAGTACCAGCCCCGTGTATAGCGGTTGAGACTGTTATGCATGGAACTTGCCTCGAGGGAAAAAAGGAAACAGGGGGCAGGCTAGCGCAGGCCGGCGCGCAGGGCGCCGGCCTGTTAGCCGCTCGATCTCAGTCGAGGTAGCCGGCGCGACGGAAGGTGCGCTCCATATTCCTTACCCAGCGGTCCTGAGCCTGTTCAGGCGTCATGTCGCCGCTCAGCACGTCGGTGGCAAAGTCGACGGTGCCCTGCCACATCACGGTGCCGTATTCGGGGATCCCCTGGCGGACGAAGACCTGCTCGAGCACCTGCTCATAGGCGGGCAGGAAGGCGTCGTAGTGATCTTCGAGCCCACGCAGCTCCTCGCTCGAGAAGTGCGCTTCACGTGAGAACTGCTGAGTCAGCTTGCCCCACTCGATCTCGTTGTCCTGAAGCATCCATTTCAGGAACTTGAAGGCCTCTTCCGCGTTCGGCGTGTCGAGGATAAAGACCCCACCACCGCCGAGGAATGGCACACCCTGCTCATAGCCCTTGAGGTTGCCCTCGTACATCGGCAGCGGGCGGTAGTGGACATTGCCAGCAGCGACGCCGCTCGGGTCCTCCACGGTACCCAGCCCCTGCGGCCACATGGTGGCCATGGCCAGCCGACCGTCACGGAAGTAACTCAGGCCCTCGAGGAAGTCCCAGTTGCGCGCGGCCCGCGGGGCCACGTCGTTGGCGAGATCGACAAACAGCTCCGCGGCTTCGACCAGAATCGGATTGTCGAGATCGGTCTGATACTCCTCGTTCCAGCCTTCGAGTCCGGTGGAGTAGAGCATGACGATGAAGCTACGCGCCACGCCACTGCCTGAGCCCAGCGCATCGGCCCAGCCGTAGAGATCATGTTCAAGCACTTCACCGGCCACTGTCTCGCCGGCCTCACGAGTGAAGAACTCGGCGACCTCGTAGAGCTCCTGCCAGGTATTGGGAACCTCCAGTGCGCGCCCGTATGCCTCCTCGAAAGCCGCCTGCTCCTCGGGATGCTCGAAGAAGTCTTCGCGGGCAATCAGCATCGGTGCCGCTGGCGTAGTGGGGAGTGCAATGATCTCGCCGGGGCGGGCGTCGCTTTCCATGTGTGAGCGTCGGATCAGCTCGGGGTAGGCATCGAGATCGAAGCCGTGCTCCTCGATATAGGGCGTCAGGTCAACGACATGGTCGCGAAAGGTGCCGAACCAGCCGGGGCTGTGGTAGCCCATGTCCCACCGCCCGGTACCGCCGATGGCTTCGATGGACATGCGATCGCGCAACTGGTCGGGGGGCAGGATCTCGCCCTCGATGCGAACACCGGTCTGGCGCTCGTACTCCGGGGCAAAGTGCTCGATGACGGCATCGGCTTCCTCGCCGGGGTGGAGTGCCCAGCGAATGGTGATGTCGTCGGCGAGTGCCGGGGCCAAGCCGCCACTCGCGGCGACCAGGCCGGCGCTGGCCAGGGTGAAGAGGCGTGTTCTGGTCATCTACTGTTCTCCCTGTGTCACGATGAGTGGTTGATGTGTTTCTGCATCGCGATTCGGTGGATGATTGTTATGAGTGTCAGGCGACTATCCGCCAGTAACGGCGAGAGGATTAGCTCGCTGATTAGCCAGCTTGCACTCAACATAGCCGAAAGGGAGAATCGTGTCACCTAAGTGGCAAAAAATGCGCTAAGGTTAGGGAAAGCGCGCTCAGGCGTGTTGTGCATTGCGATGCGGGTTGATGCAGTACAAAGGCTCAAAAGGGCATGAGGATTTTTTATAACGTCATGATATTTAGTGGTTTTTATAAATAAAGGAAGGTGTGTTTTGCGCCGGACAATCAGGATGTCATACACAAGAAAGAATAAATAAATAATACTAAAGGTTAACCGGATGTCTGGGCTCTGGGCATCCAATAAGGTGACATTTTGGGGCGACACTACCTTTGCAAAGCTAAATTTATACCAAAGTAGGATATAACAAGTATGGCAACCATATCTCTCGATAACGTGGAAAAATCTTTCGGTGAAACCCGCGTCATACATGGGGTCGATATCGACATTGCCGATGGCGAGTTCGTGATCCTCGTCGGCCCGTCTGGATGCGGCAAGTCAACGCTGTTGCGCATGATTGCGGGGCTAGAGTCGGTGACGGCCGGGGATGTGCGTATTGGCGACAAGGTCGTCAACGACATGCCCCCCAAGGCGCGCGACATCGCCATGGTTTTCCAGAGCTATGCGCTCTACCCCCATATGACGGTGGCCGAGAACATGGGCTTCTCGCTCAAGCTGTCGAAGGTCGACAAAGCCAAGATCGCCGAGCGGGTGCAGGCGGCCTCGGATATCCTCGACCTGGGGCCCTACCTGAAGCGCTATCCGCGGGAGCTCTCCGGCGGGCAGAGACAGCGAGTGGCCATGGGGCGCGCCATCGTGCGTGACCCGCAGGTGTTCCTGTTCGATGAGCCGCTGTCAAACCTCGATGCCAAGCTGCGCGTCTCGATGCGCACCGAGATCAAGGAGCTGCATCAGCGCCTCAAGACCACCACGGTCTACGTTACCCACGAC
Source organism: Halomonas sp. ML-15 (assembly GCF_014779595.1). Lineage (GTDB taxonomy): Bacteria > Pseudomonadota > Gammaproteobacteria > Pseudomonadales > Halomonadaceae > Franzmannia. The sequence goes on along the minus strand of NZ_JACXZT010000019.1, from coordinate 1,822,738 downwards.
CAGGTAGAGGCCATGACCATGGCCGACAAGATCGTGGTGATGCATGACGGCGTGGTGCAGCAGATGGGCACCCCCCTGGAGCTCTACGACACGCCGGCGAACTTGTTCGTTGCCAGCTTCATCGGCTCGCCGGGGATGAACCTGATCAAGGGCCGTATCGGCGATGATCGGCGCTTCGCGGTCGACGGCGGCGGCGAGCTGGCGCTGGGGGAGGTGCGCGAGGGCTGGGCGTCACGTCAGGCGGTACTCGGCGTACGCCCGGAGAACCTGACTCTGGTAGAGCAGGGGCTGCCGGCCAAGGTGGTCTCCATCGAGCCCACCGGCGCTGAGATCCATGTCGTCGTGCGACTCGGTGAGCAGGACATTACGGTGGTCTTCCGCGAGCGTCACCCGCTGTCACCAGGGGATACCATTCAGCTCGCCGTCGACTCGGAGCACGTTCACCTGTTCGATCCGCAAAGCGGCAGGCGCCTGGAAGACCTCGAGCGCTTCCAGGCTGCCTCCTAACTGCGCAGCGCCTCGAGGTCCTGGCGTGTCGGCAGGGCGGCATAGGCGCCTGGGCGGGTCACCGCATGGGCGCCGCAGCGGCAGGCCACTTCGAGCTGCTGCCGTAGCCGGTCCTGATCCTGCCACCAGGCGTCATCCTGAGTCTCGGCGAGCATCGCCAACAGGCCGCCGATAAAGGCGTCACCACCAGCGGTGGTATCGACCGCCTGGACCTGTGGCGGCGTCACCACTAGGCGCTGCCCGGCACTGAATGCCTCGACATTGCCCGGGCCGTCGGTGATCACGGCCAGTTTGACGCCGGCGGCCAGTCGCTCGTTTAGCCAGGCGTCGGCGGGGTGGTCGGCGCGCAGGTAGTCGAGCTCGTCGCGGGACAGCTTGATCAGTTGGGCACGGTCGAGCAACTGGGTGACCAGGCTGATATCGGCGCTGCCCGTCTCCCACAGGCTGTGGCGCAGGTTGGCATCGACGCTGACCAGGGCGCCGACCTTGGCCGCCATGTCGGCCATTGCCAGGGTGGTGTCGGCGATCTCGGGCTCGGTGAGGCTGTTGGTGCAGACATGCACGATGGCGGGGTCGGCGAAGACCCCCGGTGGCAGATGCTCGAGGCGATAGAGCAGGTCGGCAGCGGGGGGGCGGTAGAAGTCGAAGGTGCGCTCTCCCGCGGCATCCCGGGACACGAAGGCCAGCGCCGTGCGCGCCGCGCGGGTGCGCACCACGCCGCTGGTGTCGACGCCGTGGGCAGCCAGCTCGCCGGCCAGAAAATCACCGAAGTAATCGGCGCCCAGCATGCCCAGGAAGCGGCTCGGCACGCCCAGCCGCGCGCAGGCCACCGCGACGTTGGCGGGGGCGCCGCCAGCGTAGGGAGTAAAGGTTTCCGCGGTGCCGTCATCGGCGTCGCCGAGGCGGCTGGAGAGCATGTCGACGAGCGCTTCACCGAAGGTGATGATGGGCATCATGAGGAGGCCTCCTGTTTGCCACGCTTGCCTTTGGCCTTGCCCTTGGCGGGGCTGGCGTGATCGGGAAAGTGTCCGCGGACCAGCTGCAGCAGCCCCTGGGTCGAGGCGTCGAAATCGCTGGCATTGGTATCGATGCGCTCGCTGATCTCGCCGGCGATGCGCTTGCCGAGCTGCACGCCCCACTGGTCGAAGGAGTTGATGTTCCAGATCACCCCCTGGACGAACACCTTGTGCTCATAGAGCGCGATCAGTGCGCCGAGATTTCTGGGCGTCAGTTCATCCAGCAGCAGGGTGCTCGACGGGCGATTGCCGGGGCAGCTGAAGGGGTCGTGGCTGTGCTCCCGGGTGTCGCCCTGGCTGCCCTCCATAAAGGCGTTGGCCTGGGCCAGCATATTGGTCAGCAGTGCGAAGTGATGGTCTTCGAAGCCAGGCTCGGGTTTGAGCGAGGCGATGAAGTCGATGGGGACGTAGCGGGTGCCCTGGTGCAGCAGCTGGAAGAAGGCATGCTGGCCGTTGGAGCCGGTCTGGCCCCAGACGATCGGCCCGGTCTTGTAGTTGACCGGATGGCCGAAGATATCCACCGACTTGCCGTTGGACTCCATGTCGAGCTGCTGCAGGAATGACGGCAACTGATGCAGCGCCTGGTCGTAGGGCACGATGGCTTGAGTCTCGGCGCCGACGAAGTTGATGTACCAGATGCCGATCAGTGCCATCAGGACCGGCATGTTCTCGGCAAAGGGGGCCTCGATAAAGTGGCGATCCATTTCATGGGCCCCCTCGAGCAGCTCCATGAAGCCCTCGAAGCCGATCGACAGGGCGATGGGCAGGCCGATGGAGGACCACATCGAGTAGCGGCCACCCACCCAGGCCCAGAACTCGAAGACATTCTCCTCGCGGATACCGAACGCCATCGCCGCACGGCGGTTGGTCGAGGCGGCGATGAAGTGGGCGCCGACATCGGCGTCTTCGCCGGCATTGTCGAGGAACCAGCGCCGCGCGCTCTTGGCGTTGAGCAGCGTCTCCTGGGTGGAGAAGGTCTTGGTCGAGACGATGAACAGGGTGGTCGCCGGGTCGAGGCGGCTGAGCACCTTCTGGATATGAGTGCCGTCGACGTTGGAGACGAAGTGGAAGCTGAGCTCCGGATGGCGGTACTTGAGGAGTGCCCGCACGGCCATGTTAGGGCCGAGGTCCGAGCCGCCGATGCCGATGTTGACCACGTCCTTGATGCGCTTGCCGCTATAGCCCTTCCACTCGCCGCTGCGCACCTCCTCAGAGAAACGCTTGATCTGCTCCCGGGTGCGCTGAATCTCGGGCATGACGTCCTGGCCGTCGACGTAGACCGGCTCGTCGCCGAGGTTGCGCAGCGCGGTGTGCAGCACTGGGCGGTCCTCGGTAACGTTGATGATATCGCCGGAGAACATTTGCGCTCGGCGCTGCACCAGCGCCGAGTGGTCGGCCAGCTCGAGCAGCTTGGCGAGCACCTGCTCGGAGACCTGATGCTTGGAGTAGTCGAGGAACAGACCGCCGACCCGCAGGCTCATCTTCTCGAAGCGCTGCGGATCGGCGCGGAAGTAGTCGCGTATGCGGTCGTCGCGAGTGTGCTGGTGGAGCCGTTCTAGGGCCTGCCAGGTCACACTTCGGGTCAGTTGGAACATGCGTGTCTCCTGTTGTTGTAGGTGTGGCTAAGCGGTTCAGCGGATAACCCGATGTGACCAAGAGTGAATCGAGTCAGCTTGGGTGTCTGTAGGGATTACCCCCATCTCGCGGCGAGCCGCTCAGGCGACTCGCTCGCTGCGCGCCTCCTCGAGCAGGGCGTACCAGGTGCTACGCTCCAGGGTGAGCTTGGCGCCGTTCTTGAGCTCCTCGATGCGCTCGCCGCGCAGGGTGCCGATCACCGGCACCGGCGAGCCGGGCAGGGCGCGTAGCCAGGCCAGAGCGAGGCCGGCAGCGCTGGTCTCGAACTGTGGTGATAGCCGTGACAGGCACTCGCCGAGTACGTCCTCGAACACCACTCCACCGCCTAGCGGCGACCACGCCAGGGGCCGCAGGCCGTCGCGGCTCAGGGCATCGAACAGGCCGTCGAACAGCGGCTCTGGATGGGCCAGCGACAGCTGCAGTTGATGGCAGGTCAGGCGGTGGCGCATGGCGCCTTGCAGGCGACGCCACTGCTCGGGCAGAAAATTGGAGACGCCCACAGCCCCCAGCTTGCCGGCGTCGATGGCCGCATCCAGGGCGTTGGCGGTGGCCTCGACGTCCATCAGCGGGTCGGGGCGGTGGAGCAGAAAGTGGTCGAGGCGTGCCACGCCAAGCCGGTTCAGAGAAGCGTCGATGGCGGCATTCAGATAGGCCGGTGAGCTGTCGTAGTGCTTGACGCCGTAGCTGGACGGGTCGCGTCTGGGGGTGACGATGCCGGCCTTGGTGACTACCTTGACCCGGCTGGCGAGACTCGGGCGCGTGCGAAGTGCGGCGCCGAACAGCGTCTCGGCGCGCTGGTCACCGTAGATATCGGCGTGGTCGAACCAGTTCAGGCCCTGATCGAGGCGCGCCTCGATCCAGTCGGCCAATCGCTCGGGGGCGTGCAGCTCCTCACGCTCATGCAGGCGCATCATGCCGAGCAGGAAGGGGGCATCGATCTGCGGGGCGTCAGGGGTGTTCATGGCTGCTCCTCCACGCTAAGCGTCGTACCCAGCAGGTGCTGGGCGCCGGGCACCAGCCACACCGGATCGAGGCGAGTGCAAGCGGCCTCGATGCACAGGAAGTGGCGACTGGCTGCGGTGGGCGTGTCGTCCGGCAGGGCGGTGTCGGGATGCCAAACCACCGTGGAGTCGCTGCCCTGTTTGGCGACACGCAGACACCGGCTGCCGTCGTCGAGCACCACTTCGCGGTTGGAGTGGTAGATGCGGTCCAGCGCGCCGCGTACGCCGAGCTCGCCCTGCTGTTCGCGCTCGGCAAAGCCGGCCAGCTTGTCCAGGTAGCGGGCGCCGGCCAGCCCCTCGACGCGACACCGCTGGACATCGCCGACGGCAAGATAGCTGTGCAGCGCGGCGCTGAACTTGATTGGCGTCTCGCCGCGGTGTTCGGTGATCAGCTCGACGTGCAGGCGCTGGGCATTGGCCTGGATCACCGCCCGCGGCGCCAGTTGGCTGTGCAGGCGTTCGGACGGCGAAAGGTGCAGCTCGACGCCACCCTCATGGTCATCCACGGCTTCCAGCGTCCAATCGGCCTTGCGCGCCGGACCATGCATCGGCCCCGAGCGGTCTGGTGACTCATCGGCGGTATGTTCGTCGGCAAACCACGGCCAGCACAGCGGAATGCCGCCGCGAATTGCTCCGGGCAGATCCTGTGGGGTGGGCGTTACCCATAGCCAGCCCCCAGCGACCATGTCCTCGGGTGCCGCTGTCGCGTCGAGCGTAGAAGCGTCTGCAGCTGGCGCGGGCGCCGGTAAATAGTGAAGCACCTGAGCTCCCTGCAGCGAGACCGCCAGCTCGCCCCAGGGCTCATTGGCCAGCCACACCTCGCGGCCGGCCCATTCGGCGCGGCGCTGGCCGCGGGTATCGTCGAGCAGTGCACGCAGCGACTCGGGGATCATGCCACCTCCATCAGTCATTCCACTTCGGGATTGTGCAGGGCCTCGGCTGCGCCCAGCAAACCGGTCCAGGGCGCGGTGACGACCCGCACCGGAATCTCGGCATTGTAGGCGTTCATGCGTCCCTTGTCGGCAAAGGCCTCGGCGAAGCGGCTACGCGGCACCCAATCGAGCAGACGCGGCAGGATGCCGCCGCACAGATAGACGCCACCGCGGGCACCCAGGGTAAGGGTGGCGTCGCCGCAGACGTCGCCGAGAATCTTGAGGAAGCGCTTGACGGTGTCTGCGGCAATCGCATCGCCCTGGTTGGCCGCTGCAGTGACCTCGGCAGGCGAGGCGTAGCGCGGTGTGGAACCCTTCAGCGAACAGTGTGCAGCGTAGAGATCGGCCAGCCCCTGGCCGCACAAGATACGCTCCACCGACACCCGACCATAGCGATTGCGGAAATAGCGCAGCAGATTCTGCTCGCGCTCGTCGGTGGGTGCGAAAGTGACGTGGCCGCCTTCGGCGGGCAGCGGAATCCAGGCCTGACGGCCGGGCACCAGCCCGGCCACGCCGAGACCGGTGCCGGGACCGATGACCAGGCGCGCGGCCTGGGGTGCGGCCTGGCCTGGCTTGATGCTGACCAGTTCGTCGTCGCCGACATGGGGAACACCAAGGGCCTGAGCGGTGAAGTCGTTGAGGGTCTTGAACAGCGTCAGGTCGAGGGCCGACTGCACCTCATGCTTGGCGAAATCCCAGTGGTTGTTGGTCATGCGGACGCGCTCGCCGTGCACCGGGCAGGCGAATGCCAGGCACGCCTCCCGTGGAGCCAGTTCGCCGTGGTGCTCGACCTGTGCCAGATAGTCGCGCACCGCTTCCACCAGCCCCGGGTAGTCGGCGCAGGGCAGGCTGAGAATATGCTGGGGCTCGAATGTTCCCGGCGTCACCAGCGCGAAGCGGGCGTTGGTTCCGCCGATATCACCAATCAAGGCCGGTCGCGGCATGGCTCAGGCATCCTCTTCGTGGATCTGTTCGATCTGGCGTGCCAGGTCGTCGGCCTCGAAGCCGCCGAACACGCCGGCGCCCTCCTCGGCGCGCATCGCCAGGTGACGGAAGCCGCCGAACAGCTCACGGCCGAGGCCCACGTGGTAGTGATCGAGATCGCCGATGCGCCGTTCACGGTTGGCCCACTCGCCAGCGGCGAGCTTGACCTCGAGGGTGCCGGCGTCGGCATCGAGGCGCACGATATCGCCGTCGCGCAACTTGGCCAGGGGGCCGCCGTCGAGCGCCTCGGGGCTGATATGAATGGCCGCCGGGACCTTGCCCGAGGCGCCGGACATCCGGCCGTCGGTGACCAGTGCCACCTGATAGCCGCGGTCCTGCAGCACGCCCAGGTAGGGTGTCAGCTTGTGCAGCTCGGGCATGCCGTTGGCCTTTGGGCCCTGGAAACGCACCACGGCGATCACGTCGCGGTCGAGCTCCCCCGCCTCGAAGGCACCCTTGAGGTCATTCTGGTCCTCGAAGATCTTGATCGGCGCTTCGACCACGCGGTGCTCCGGCTTGACCGCGGAGATCTTGATCACGCCACGGCCCAGATTGCCCTCTAGCACGGTGAGGCCGCCGGTGGCGGCGAACGGCTTGGCCACCGAGGCCAGCACCTCGCTGTCGAGACTCTGCTCGGGTCCTTCGCGCCACACCAGCTTGCCATCCTCGAGGAACGGCTCCTGGGTGTAGGCGGTCATGTCGGTACCGAACACGCTGGGGATGTCGGTATGAATCAGCCCGGCACCGATCAGCTCACGGAACAGCAGGCTCATGCCGCCGGCGGCCTGGAAGTGATTGATATCGGCCTGACCGTTGGGATAGACCTGCATCAGGCTCGGGGTTACCGCCGAGAGTTCGGTGAAGTCGTTCCAATCGATGGTGATACCCGCGGCGGCGGCCATCGCCACCAGATGCAGGGTGTGGTTGGTGGAGCCGCCGGAGGCCAGCAGGCCGACGATGGCGTTGACGATGGCGCGCTCGTCGATCTGCTTGTAGAACGGCCGATACTCGCCGCCTGGCTCGCTGTTGCGGATCGCCTGCTCGGTGGCGAAGCGGGTCAGCGCTTCGCGCATCTCGGTGCCGGGGTTGACGAAGGAGGTGCCGGGCAGGTGCAGCCCCATCATCTCCATCATCAGCTGATTGGAGTTGGCAGTGCCGTAGAAGGTGCAGGTGCCGGGACTGTGGTAGGACTCTGACTCCGCCTCGAGCAGCGCATCGCGGCCGACCTTGCCTTCGGCGAACAGCTGGCGTACCCGCGCCTTCTCCTTGTTGGGCAGGCCGCTGGGCATTGGGCCTGCAGGCACGAACATCGCCGGCAGATGGCCGAAGCGCGCCGCGCCGATGAACAGTCCCGGCACGATCTTGTCACATACGCCGAGGTAGAGCGCCGCATCGAACATGTTGTGGGACAACCCCACGGCGGTGGCCATGGCGATCACGTCGCGGGAGAACAGCGACAGCTCCATGCCCGGCTGGCCCTGGGTCACACCGTCGCACATCGCCGGTACGCCACCGGCAAACTGGGCGGTGGAGCCCATGGCACGAGCGGCTGCCTTGATGGTTTCGGGGAAAGTCTCGAGCGGCTGGTGCGCCGAGAGCATGTCGTTATAAGACGAAATAATCCCCAGGTTGGCGCTGTTCATCAGCTTGAGCTGGTCCTTGTCCTGGGCGCCGCAGGCGGCAAAGCCGTGGGCCAGGTTGCCGCAGGAGAGTTCGCCGCGATGCACGCCGCGGCGGTGCTGGTCGGCCATGCGCTGTTCGTAGAGCGCCCGGCGCTCGGCCGAGCGCTCGCGAATACGGGCGGTGACACGGCTGACCGTGGCATTGAGAGACGGCGCTGAAGGGGCCATGAGCAACCTCGCTAGTACGGTGAATGGTGCAATGTTGGTAAATTTAGCAAAAAAAGGCCTTGAATGTCGTCATCCTTTGGGCCAAATTAGCTTTCAGACGTAATATAGTTCCAAGTTGGATCTTTTCTACACTCAAACAGACAGCGGATAACAGCTGCTACCGATCAGACGCACGAGGATGCCGCCATGACGTTACGTATTGCCATCAACGGGTTCGGCCGCATTGGCCGCAACGTGGTCCGCGCGCTATACGAAAACGGCTTTCGCCAGCAGGTTCAGGTGGTTGCCATCAACGATCTGGGCGCGCCGTCGCTCAACGCTCACTTGCTCAAGCATGACACCGTTCATGGTCATTTTCCTTTCGCCGTCGACCATGACGAAGAGAGCCTGAGTATCGACGGCGATCGCATTCATATCCTCTCCGAGCGGGATCCGGCGCAGCTGCCGTGGCAGCGTCTCCAGGTTGATCTGGTAATGGAATGTACGGGGCTGTTCACCAAGCGCGATGACGCCGCCAAGCACCTTGCTGCCGGTGCTGGTCAGGTGTTGATCTCGGCGCCCAGCCCCGACGCCGATGCCACGGTGGTGTATGGCGTCAACCACGACGTCCTGACCGCCGACCATAAGGTAGTCTCCAACGCCTCCTGCACCACCAACTGCCTGGCGCCGGTGGCCAAGGCGCTCAACGATGCGGTGGGCATCGAAAACGGCCTGATGACCACGGTGCACGCCTATACCAACGATCAGAATCTGTCAGATGTTTACCACAGCGACCCCTATCGGGCGCGCAGTGCGACCCATTCGATGATTCCCACCAAGACCGGTGCCGCCGCGGCAGTGGGCCTGGTGTTGCCGGAGCTGGCGGGCAAGTTTGACGGCCTGGCCGTTCGTGTGCCGCTGATCAACGTGTCGCTGGTCGACCTGGTGTTCACCGCCGGGCGCGACACAAGCAAGGAGGAGATCAACCAGATCGTCGCCAAGGCGGCGGAAGACTCCAAGGTGCTGGCGGTCAATGCCGAGCCGCTGGTCTCCATCGACTTCAACCACGACCCCAACTCTTCGACCTTCGACGCCAACCATACCCGCGTCAATGGTCGGCTGGTCAAGGTGATGGCCTGGTACGACAACGAGTGGGGCTTCTCCAACCGTATGCTGGATACCGCGCTGGCCATGGCCGCGGCGCGCTGATCCGCCCCGCGTAGCGATATCATGCCGGCGCGGCCGCATCGCGCACTCACGGCTCCGCTCGCGCGGTTACGCCGGCATGATGTCCTACTTCTGCTCGCCACAGGGGCGCCATCAGGCGCCCCTGTGGCGTTTGTGCTGTGGCGGGGTATGCTGGGTGAGAACGCCATCACTGCGAGACGCGCATGACCCATCTCGAACCTCCCCCCATCGCATCGACGCTACAGGTGCGCGAGGTAAGCTCGACAGCTGATGTGCCGCAGGAGGATTGGAACGCCCTGGTCGGCGATGACCACCCCTTTCTGCGTCATGAGTTTCTCGATGCTCTGGAATCCAGCGGCGCGGTGGAAGCATCGAGCGGCTGGGTGCCGCGCCATCTGACGCTATGGCAGGGCGCGCGGCTGGTGGGCATGCTGCCACACTATGACAAGTATCACTCCCGCGGTGAGTATGTGTTCGACTGGGCCTGGGCGGATGCCTGGGAGCGGGCCGGTGGCGCCTACTACCCCAAGGGCCTGTCGGCGATCCCCTTTACGCCGGCGCCGGGGCCACGCATGGCGCTGGCCGATCACGTCGATCCGTCATCTGCGGCGAGCGCCTTTGCCGCGGCCCTCAAGCCCCAGGCGCGCTCCAGCTGGCACCTGCTGTTCGCCGAGCCCGACCAGGTAGACGCCTGGCAGGCCGCCTGGCCGACCCTGCTGACGCGCCACGGCGTGCAGTTTCAGTGGCAGGATTGCGGCTTCGGTGATTTCGACGGTTTCCTGGCCGCCATGACAACCAAGCGGCGCAAGGCGATTCGCCGCGAACGGCGGCTGGTCGCCGAGCAGGGCCTCACTCTGCAGCGCCTGGTGGGGACACAGATCGACGCTGAGGCGCTGGACCACTTCTATCGCTGCTACTGCATCACCTACCTCGAGCGCGGCCAGCAGCCCTATCTTTCCCACGACTTCTTTCGGCGCCTGAGGGAGACGATGCCCGAGGCGCTGGTGCTGATTCAGGCCAGGATCGAGGACAAGCCGGTGGCGGCGGCGTTCTGTCTGCAGGGTGCGCGCACCCTGTATGGCCGCTATTGGGGCAGCGAGGTCGTCGCCGACTGCCTGCACTTCGAGGCCTGCTACTACCAGGGCATCGAGCACTGCCTGGCCCACGGCCTGACGCGCTTCGATCCCGGCACCCAGGGCGAGCACAAGCTGAGCCGCGGCTTTGCGCCGGTGGCGCTGCGCTCGCTGCACCATATCGCCGACCCGCAGCTGCGCCAGGCCGTGGCGCGCTTCTGCGACGACGAGCGCCGCCACGTCGAGGCCTACCGTCAACATGCCGCCGAGTCGCTGCCATTCAAGGTGTTGTCCTGAGCAGCGCTTGCGGGTCGCGATGGTAGCGGCGTTGGTGGCATAATGCCGGCCATCATTTATGCGACAGGAAGTCCCCATGCTCAAGTGGCTCGCCATCGTGCTGATTGGCCTGATTGCGCTGCTGCAGTACCAGCTGTGGTTCGGCGATGGCGGCGTGGCTGAGCTGGCCGATATTCGCGCCCGCGCCGATGCGCTGGAGGAGCAGAACGTGCCACTGCGGGCGCGCAATGCGCGGCTCGCCGCCGAGGTCATCGACCTGCAGACCGGCCTCGACGCCATCGAGGAGCGCGGCCGCAGCGATATCGGCATGGTGCGCGCCGACGAACAGTTCTTCTGGGTGCCGGGGGTGGTGGCGGAGAGCGCCATCGTCGAGCAGCGCGCCCTGCAGTCGGCCACCCAGGCCGGCGAGGAGCCTGCGCCATGAGCCGACTATGGCTGATCGTGCCGGCCGCCGGCGTGGGGCGGCGCATGCAAGCGGAGTGCCCCAAACAGTACCTGCCGCTGGCGGGTCGTACCGTATTGGCCCAGTCCCTGGTACGACTACACACGGCGTTTCCTGCCGCCACGCTGTGTTTATGCTTGGCCCAGGATGACACTGAGTTCGACGCTGACGCGGTACCCTTCGACGACTGGCGGCGCATCGATGGCGGCGCAGAACGTGCCGACTCGGTGGCCGCGGCGCTTGCGGCGATTGCCGCCGAGGCGGCGGATGACGACCTGGTGCTGGTGCATGATGCCGCCCGCCCCTGTGTGGCGCCGGACGATCTCGCCCGGCTTCTGGCAGCGGTGAGCGCAGAGCCCGACGGCGCGCTGCTGGCGGTACCGGTAGCCGACACCATGAAGCGCGCCGCGGCCGATGGCCGGGTCGCGGGCACAGAACTCCGTGACGGGCTGTGGCATGCGCTGACGCCCCAGGGCGCAAGGTTCGCTCTGCTGTACGACGCCTATCGTGCGGCCAGCGCTCGGGGCCTGGCCCTTACCGACGAGGCCTCGGCGCTAGAAGCGATGGGGCACGCGCCGCAGCTGGTGGCGGGGCGCCGCGACAATCTCAAGATCACTCATCCCGACGACCTGGCGCTAGCCGAGCTGATCCTCGCCGCCCAGGCCGGGTCCTCGGACAGTCCGCCCACGGCGGCGCAACACAAGGCGCTGACATGACCCTGCGTATCGGCCACGGCTTCGATGTCCATCGCTTCGGCGACGGCGATCATCTGACCATCGGTGGGGTGCGTCTGCCCTTCGAGCACGGCTTCGTTGCCCACTCCGACGGCGACGTATTGCTGCATGCGATCAGTGACGCGCTGCTCGGTGCCTGCGCCTTGGGCGACATCGGTCGCCACTTTCCCGACACCGATCCAGCCTTCGCCGGCGCCGACAGCCGCGACCTGCTGCGCCAGGTCGTGGGCCAGGTGCGCGAGGCCGGCTATCGGGTCGGAAATCTAGATGCCACGCTGATGGCCCAGGCGCCGAAGATGGCACCGCATGTCGCGGACATGGCCGCTAATATCGCCGAGGATCTCGGGGTCGAGCCTGGAGCGGTCAACGTCAAGGCCACCACCACCGAGCGGCTCGGCTTCACCGGCCGCGGCGAGGGGATCGCCGCCGAGGCGGTGGTACTGCTGATGGCTGGCGCTGACCATGAGTGAACCCTGGCCACCGGCCTGGCCGCGGATGCTCGAGGCTGAGTTCGGCCCCCCGCCACAGGGCGAGTACCGTGCCACCGCCGAGGACTTCCGCGTCGAGGAGTGCCTCGACTTCACGCCTGAAGGCGAGGGTGAACACCTCTGGCTGTGGGTCGAAAAGCGCGATCTCAGTACCTTGGAGCTGGTGCGGCGCCTGGCGCGAGCCTGTGAGGTTACACCGCGTGATATCGGTTACGCCGGCATGAAGGATCGCCTGGCGGTGACCCGGCAGTGGCTCTCTGTGCACCTGCCCGGGCGCCAGGCGCCCGATGACCTCGCCGAGCGGCTGGCCGATACCCCGGTGACGCTGCTCGACCAGCAGCGTCACCCGCGCAAGCTCAAGCGCGGGGTACACCGAGCCAACCGCTTTACGCTGCGCCTGAGCGGTGCCGTGGTGGACGACCCACAGCTCGAGGCGCGCTGGCAGCGGCTAGTCGAAGGCGGTGTGCCTAACTACTTCGGTCCCCAGCGCTTCGGGCATGAGGGGCGCAACCTCTCCAAGGCGCGGGCGATTCTCGCCAAGGGGTGGCGCAAACGCGACGACCGTGAGGGCATGCTGCTCTCCACCGCGCGCAGCTACCTGTTCAACCAACTGCTGGCGCGGCGCATGGCGGCCGGGGATTGGGCTACGCCGGTGGACGGCGAACTGCTGGTACTCGATGGGACCGCCAGCCAATTTGCCAGCAAAGTCGTCGATGCCGAGCTGCTCGAGCGTGCGCGACAGCTCGACGTGCACCCCAGCGGGGCGCTATGGGGCACCGGTGAGGCGGCGACCAGCGCTGCGGCGCTGGCCCATGAGCTGGCGATTATCGCGGCGGAGCCTGAGCTTGCCGAGGGGCTGGTGCGCGCGGGAGTGCGCATGGGGCGCCGCCCGCTGCGGGTGAGGCTGGCAGACCCCAGGCTGTCACACGATGACGGGGCGCTGACGCTGAAATATTCGCTACCGCGGGGCGCCTTTGCCACGGCGGTGCTGCGTGAGCTGATTAGCCATCCGACCCTTTGACCATCGCCTGCGGGAGACTGAAATGCGCAAACTGTTACTGTCCAACGATGACGGCGTCCACGCCCCGGGCCTGCTTGCCCTCTATGAGTCGCTGAGCCCGCACGCTCGGCTGCGCGTAGTGGCGCCTGACCGCGACAAGAGCGGGGCCAGCAACTCGCTGACCCTGACTCGGCCGCTGGCACTCAGCGCCATGGAGAACGGCTTCTACAGCGTCGATGGTACGCCTGCCGACTGCGTCTATCTCGGCGTCAACGGCGTGTGGGACGACAAGCCGGATCTCGTGATCTCGGGAATCAACCACGGCGGCAACCTGGGCGACGATGTGCTTTACTCGGGCACCGTGGCGGCGGCCATGGAGGGGCGCAACCTGGGCATGACGGCGATCGCCATGTCGCTGGTCGGCACCCGCCACTTCGAGACCGCTGGGCGGGTCGCCGCGAGCCTGATTGGCGGCGCGGAGCAGCTGTCGTTGCCGCCGCGCAGCCTGCTCAACGTCAATGTACCGGATTTGCCGTGGGACGAGATCCGCGGCTTCAAAGTGACTCGACTGGGCTTTCGCGGCCCTGCTGCGCGGCCGATGAAGGTTCAGGATCCGCGTGGTCGTGAACGCTACTGGATTGCGGCAGCGGGCGAGAATGCCGATGATGGACCGGATACCGATTTTGCCGCCGTCGAGGCAGGCTATGTATCGATTACGCCGCTGCAGACGGATTTGACTCGGCACGCGGCACGCGAAGACGTTCAAGGCTGGTTGGATGCACTCACCTGATTTGAGTCAAGACAGACTGCGCGGGGTCGGTATGACCTCGCAGCGCACCCGCGACCGGCTGGTAGCGCGACTGGCGGCTGCCGGCATCGATGATCTCGAGGTGCTCGAGGTGATCGGTCGTGAGCCGCGCCACCTGTTTCTCGATGAGGCCCTGGCGCATCGTGCCTATGAAGATACCGCGCTGCCCATCGGCCATGCCCAGACGCTGTCGCAGCCGTGGATGGTGGCGCGGATGACCGAGCTGATGGTAGCCGAGGCGCCCCAGCGGGTGCTGGAGATAGGCACCGGCTCCGGCTATCAGACACTGATCCTGTCGCGGCTGGTACCGCTGGTGTGGTCGGTGGAGCGTATCCGCGCCCTGCATCAGCGCGCTGCCCAGCGGCTGCGCTGGCTGCACGCCGACAACGTTCGTCTGCGCCTTGCTGACGGCGGCCATGGCTGGCCCGAGGCGGCGCCCTATGATGCCATTCTGCTCACCGCCTGTGCCAGCGAACTGCCCGAAGCGCTGCTGGCCCAACTGGCCGATGGCGGCATCCTGATTGCTCCGCTCGAAGCGCCCGACGGCCGCCAATGGCTGACTCGTGTGCGTCGTCGCGGGGCACGATTCGATTATCAGCGGCTCGAAGGGGTACGTTTCGTGCCGCTGCTAGAAGGAGTTATTCGTTGAAGCGTTATACCTCAGTGTTTCTCAAGGGCGCCGGCATGGGGGCGGCCGATGCGGTTCCCGGCGTGTCCGGCGGCACCATCGCCTTCGTTACCGGCATCTACGAGGAGCTGATCCACTCGATCAAGCAGTTCGGCCCCAGTGCCTTCGTTGCCTGGCGACGCGGTGGCATGAGCATGCTCGTGACGCACCTCAACCTGAGCTTTGTGATTCCATTGGTACTGGGCATCGCGGCGAGCCTGTTCAGCATCGCACACCTGGTGGTGTGGTTGATGGAGGAGCAGCCGGTGCTGCTCGATGCCTTCTTCTTCGGCCTGGTGGCGGCTTCCGCCTGGGTGGTAAGTCGCAGCCTGCCAGATTGGCGGCTGTGGCATATTCTGCCGCTGGTGGCGGGACTACTGTTGGCCAAGGCGCTGCCGGCACTGATGCCGCTGATCAATCTGCTCGGCGCCGACTACCTGATGCTGGTGGTCGGCGGGGCGATTGCCATCAGCGCCATGCTGCTGCCCGGCGTGTCGGGCAGCTTCCTGCTGCTGACCATGGGCCTGTACGGTCCGGTGATGGCCGGCATCAGGGGGTTCGATCTGACCCTGATCCTGCAGTTCGGCGCCGGCTGTGCGCTGGGATTGTTCTTCTTTTCACGGTTACTTTCATGGCTGCTGCATGGCTATCACACTGCCACGCTGCAGCTGCTGATCGGTTTCATTCTCGGCTCACTGCCGCTGCTGTGGCCGTGGCGTGAGCTGGTCAGCTACCGGCTGGGGCCGGACGAGCAGATGATTCCGCTGGACTACCGCTATCTGCTGCCCGGCGACTATGCCGTGCTCACCGGTGGTTCGGCACAATTGATCCCCGCGCTGGCCTTGATGCTGGCGGGGTTGTTATTGGTGCTGGCGATCAGCCGTGGGAACCAGGCCCCGGCGCGCCGGCATGAGGAGGAAGGTTCCGATGCGTAAGGCTTTATTGGTATCTGCCGTGACCCTGGCCATGACCGGCTGTGCGGCACAGCAGGGGGGAGACACGCAGCGTGTGCAGGTGCGCGACCTGACCATGAGTCGCGAGCAGTCGCCTGCCAGTCAGTACACCGTTGAAGCCGGCGATACCCTCTACGGGATCGCCTGGCGTCATGATATGGACTTTCGCGAGCTGGCCCAGCTCAACGATATCGGCCCTCCCTACCGGCTGCAGCCGGGCCAGGAGCTACGGCTGGCAGAGGGCGCGCAAGTGGCCTCCAGCAGTGACGCTGAACGTCAGCGGGGCGCCCAGGTCACAGGGGCCGTCGACGTCGATCAACAGGATGGCGATCTGAGCTGGCTGGCGCCGGACGAGGAAACCATCGAGCGTAACCGGCGTCTCACCGCGCAGCCGCTGGAGGATTCCGGTACCAGCGCCGAGGCCCTCGGAGGTGCGGCCCTGGCAGGCGCCGACGAGGCGCCCAGCGATGCGCCAGGACCGCTGTTCGATTACTCGACTCCCGGCGCCGACGGTAGCTTGAGCGAACGCGATCAGGCCGAACGTGAGGCGCTGGCGCGAGAACAGGCTGAGCGAGAGCAGGCCGAACGCGATGCCGCGCCCAGCGAGGTGGCCGTGGCGGCCAGCGAAGAGGCTCAGCCCGAGCCCGACGAGGCGCCGCGGGTCAGTGACACACAGCCGTCATCGACGGTCAGCGATACTCAGGACAGCGACTCTGCCGATGCCGGCGCTGCCGTGGCGGGCCAGGCCGAGAGCGCATCCAGCGAGCGCAGTCAGCGCAGCTATACGCCGGTGGACGAGGTCGACTGGCAGTGGCCGGCGGAGGGTGAGTTGATCGGCCGTTTCGGCGAGGGCGAGAGCATCACCGCCGGCATTGATATCGGCGGACAAAAGGGGCAACCTGTCAAGGCAGCAGGTCCCGGCATCGTGGTTTACGCAGGCAGTGGCGTGCGCGGCTATGGCAACCTGATTCTCCTCAAGCACAACGATGAGTATTTGAGTGCCTATGCCCATAACGACACCCTTAGCGTGGCTGAAAATGACGTGGTGGATGCCGGTGAAGTGATTGCCACCATGGGCGACACCGATGCCGATAGCGTTAAACTGCACTTCGAGGTACGCCGCAATGGCCAGCCTCAGGACCCCCTGGAGTATTTGCCATCGCGCTGATGTCGATGGCCCGTGGTACAACAACAACAGTCAGCGGCGGCTCACGTACGTGATGCCCGATGAGTCGCCGGCATGATCGGGCAGTGCACAACGGGGTAGTGATATGAGCATGATCGAACAGGAGCTTCAGGACGTCGACAACGCCGACATCGAGATCGTCGATGACGCGATTGGCGACGAGGAAGAGAACAGTGCCAAGGAAGAGCAGGAGTTCGAAAAGGCCCTCAACCGGGAGGAGAATACCTATCACCACAGCCTCGACGCGACGCAGATCTATCTCAATGAAATCGGCTTCTCGCCGCTGCTGACCCCCGAAGAAGAAGTTCACTACGGCCGTCTTGCCCAGGCAGGTGATCCTGCTGGCCGGTCGCGAATGATCGAATCCAACCTGCGGCTGGTGGTCAAGATAGCCCGCCGCTATCTCAACCGTGGCCTGTCGCTGCTTGACCTGATCGAAGAGGGCAACCTCGGCTTGATTCGGGCGGTAGAGAAGTTTGACCCCGAGCGCGGTTTTCGCTTCTCGACCTACGCCACCTGGTGGATTCGCCAGACCATCGAGCGGGCGCTGATGAACCAGACGCGTACCATCCGCCTGCCGATCCACGTGGTCAAGGAACTCAATATCTATCTGCGCGCCGCCCGCGAGCTGACCCAGAAGCTCGATCATGAGGCTACCGCCGAGGAGATCGCCGACTTCCTCGACAAGCCGGTGGCCACGGTCAAGAAGATGCTGGGACTCAACGAACGGGTCTCCTCGGTGGATTACCCGATGGGCGGTGAAAGCGACAAGCCGCTGATCGAGACGCTGACCGATGATAACGATCTGGGTCCCGAGTCATCGCTTGTCGACGGTGACGTCAAGCAGCACGTCGACGAGTGGCTGGCCGAGCTCACCGATAAGCAGATGGAGGTGGTAGTGCGCCGCTTTGGCCTTCGCGGTCACGAAGCGGCAACCCTAGAGGAGGTCGGCGAAGAGATCGGCCTGACCCGCGAGCGGGTGCGCCAGATCCAGGTCGAGGCGCTCAAGAAGCTGCGCCGCATGCTGGAGAAGCGGGGGTTATCACTGGATGCCATCTTCGAGTGAGAGGCTGGTGCGATGTTGGCCATGAAGGCAACGCGGGCGGCCCAGGCCGCCCGCGTTGCACGTTATTTGCACCTCGCTGGGAGATGATGATTGCCTGTCCTGGGAGGGTGTTTACAAAAGTCATGGCCGAGCGCAGTAATTTGTAAATACTCTCTGAGGCAGTGCCTCATTACTGCAGGTAGATTGGCGCCCGCGCCGCTGAATGACTTTATGAGTACCGCCATGTCACCCAATCGCTCTTCGCTGTTTCCTGCCCGCCGCTGGCTGGTTCTGTTCATTGGTTTCGCCGCCGCCCCGGCCCACGCTACTGACCTGCTCACCGTGGCTCGCGATGCGCTGGCCAACGATGCCGGGCTCGCGTCGGCGCGGGCCGAATTGCAGCGGGTCGGCGAAGGTCGCGAGGTTGAACGTGGCGGCCTGCTACCGCAGCTTAGTGCCGGTTCCAGCCTGACCCACAATCGCACCTACTCGACTCAGGGGCGTGGTGCTCAAGTGGGCGACCCTGCCGGCCCCGGCGATGGCTTGATAGTTGATGATGAGCAGGACTTCAACTCTCTGAACCTGAGTCTGGATGCCAGCCAGGCGCTGTATGATGCCAGCCGCTTCGCCCAGTTGGAACGCGCCGAGCGACTCACCGGCCAGCAGGCACTGTCGCTCGAGGTCGCCGAACAGCAGCTGCTGTTCGATGTGGCCAGCGCCTATTTCGAGATCCTGCGGGCGGCCGATATTCTCGAGGCGCGGCGTGCTCAGGAGATCGCCATCAGTCGTCAGCTCGAGCAGGCCGAGGAGCGTTTCGAGGTCGGTCTTACGGCGATCACCGACGTGTTCGAGGCTCAGGCGTCATTCGATCTGGCGCGTGCCCAACGAATCGCTGCCGAGAATGCTCTGCAGATCAGCTTCGAGGCCTTGGAGCGACTCACCGACCAGCGCTATGCCAGCATTGATGGCCTCTCCGACGAGCTGCCCGTCGAGCCCCCTACGCCCGCCGAGCGCAACGCCTGGGTCGAGATGGCGATGCTCAACAGTCCCATGTTGATGATGGCCGAAGCCGGTATCGAGGTGGCGCGCAGCGACCTGGATATTGCCCGGGCCGGCCGCCAGCCGACCCTCGAAGCGTTTGCCAACTACCAGTATTCGGATACCGACCGCAGCGGGGTAACCGGCTACAATTCCGACAGTCAGTTGGGCCTGCGTGCCAGCGTGCCGCTCTACACTGGCGGTGCCACCAGCGCCCAGATTCGCCAGAACACCTTCGGCCTGGAGGTGAGTCAGTACGACTTCGAGGCCCAACGTCGCGATACCGTGCAGCAGGTGCGCTCGCTGTATACCCAAGTCAGCAACGACGTGGAAACCGTCGAGGCGCGGCGCCAGGCGATCGCCTCCAATCAGAGCGCGCTGGACGCGACGCGTTCCGGCTATGAGGTCGGCACGCGCAATATCGTCGATGTGCTCAACGCCGAGCAGAATCTGTTCAACGCCATTTCCGACTATGCCGAAGCACGCTATGACTATGTGCTGGGTCTGCTTGAGCTGCGCCAGCAGTCCGGCACCCTAGACGGTGAGGCAATACAGAGTGTGAATCAATGGCTCGATGCCGACCAGGGCATCTCACTCGATCTGCCGGATGAGGCGGGTGGCACTGACCCGGCGATGAATATTGGTGCGCGGCCGACGCCGCCATCGTAAGTGATATTTCTTGTAATGCTTAAAAAATCGAGATGATGGCGCCATATTTTAATAAAAATATGGCGTTTTTATCCGTGTAATTGTTGGGTGAATGCTAAATAATCATGGCGCCCATTTTCATGCATTGGAGTCTTCGATGGCCCGTCCGCTGATCGCTGACATCGATCTCGACGCGCTGCGTCATAACTACTGCCTGGCGCGGGATCTGGCGCCACGCAGCCGCGCCATTGCGGTGCTCAAGGCCGATGCCTACGGCCATGGCCTAGTGCCATGTGCCAGGGCGCTGTCGAGTGTGGCACCAGCGCTGGCGGTGGCCTGCATCGAGGAGGCCGAGACGCTGCGCGCAGCGGGCATCGAGACCCCGATCATGCTGCTCGAGGGCTTCTTCGAGGCCGCTGAGCTGGAACGTATTGACGCTCTCGGACTGTGGACCGCGGTGCACAGTCCCTGGCAGGTGGATGCGCTACTCGCTTACCGGCCTGCCCAGCCACTGACGGTATGGCTCAAGGTGGATTCAGGCATGCACCGGCTGGGTTTTCCGCTCGAGCAGCTGGCTGAGCACTGGGCGCGCCTGGCGGCGGCCGGTGATCGTGTACGCGATTTGCACCTGATGAGCCATTTCGCCACTGCCGACAGCCTCGATCCTGGCTATTTTCAGTACCAGTTGGGCATGCTGAATGCGCTGGCCAGTGAGCTCGGTGCGCCAACTTGCCTGGCCAACTCACCTGCGACGCTGGCCTGGCCCGAGGCACACGGCGCCTGGAATCGGCCCGGCGTGATGCTATATGGCAGCGATCCGCTCGAGGCGGCCAGTGAGGCGAGTCGTCGCCTGGCGCCGGTGATGACGCTGCGCTCCGAGATCATTGCTGTGCGCGAGCTGGAGGCCGGTGAGCCGGTGGGCTATGGCGGTCGCTGGCGGGCGCCGCGGCGGTCGAAGATCGCTGTGGTGGCCGCCGGCTATGGCGATGGCTATGACCGCCATGCGGAGGATGGCACCCCGGTACTGGTCGATGGCCAGCGTTGTGCCATCGCTGGCAAGGTATCGATGGATATGCTCACGGTAGATGTCACGCACATTCCCGAGGCCGACATTGGCAGCGAGGTGGTGCTTTGGGGGAGGGCGAGCAACGGTACACTGCTGTCGGTGGATGAGGTGGCGCGCCACTGTTCAACGATCAGCTATACCCTGCTTACCGGGGTGCTGCCGAGGGTCCCCAGACGGTATCATGGGGGCTGATTTCAGCAACGAGACCACCATGTCCAAGGATGCTCCCTCGTCATTTCTTCATCCGCGCTATTGGGGTGCGGGGCTTGCCATCGGCCTGATGCGTGTTGGTGCCTGGCTGCCGTGGCGGCTCAAGCTGGCCGTAGGGCGCTCCATCGGCCGGCTGGCGTGGCGCCTTGCCAAGCGCCGTCGGTGCATCACCGAGACCAATATCGCGCTGTGCTTTCCCGAGCTCGATGCGTCGGCGCAGCGCAAACTGGTTCGCGAAACCTTTCTGGCCAACGGTATCGGTATCCTCGAGACCGCCACCGGCTGGTGCCGCGATCCGGAGCATTTACGCCATCGGGTCACCTTCAAGGGCCAGGAACATATGGCCAGGGTGCAGGCCGAGGGCAAGGGCGCGCTGATCATCGGTGTACACTTCTCGACCCTCGATCTCGGCGGCGCGCTGCACTCGTTGTTCTTCCCCGCCGACGTGGTCTATCGTCCGCACAACAACGCGCTGTTTGAGCGTTTCATGACCCGTGCCCGCAAGCGTATCTTTGGTACCGCCATCGATCGCCACGATCTGCGCGGGGTAGTGCGGCGGATCAAGGCCGGGCACCACGTCTGGTACTCGCCGGATCAGGATTTCGGCCGCGATGTCAGCGTCTTCGCGCCGTTCTTCGGCGTCGATGCTGCCTCCATCAAGTTGACGGCCAAGATCGCCCGTATGACCGGCGCGCCGGTGATGCCGTTGATGTTTCATCGTAACCCGGACAATCGCACCTATACCCTGGAGTACCTGCCGCCGCTGGAGAACTTCCCCAGCGGCGACGAGGTCGCCGACGCGGCGCGTATCAATGCCTTTATCGAAGGCGCGATTCGCAAGCATCC
This sequence comes from Halomonas sp. ML-15, assembly GCF_014779595.1. GTDB lineage: Bacteria > Pseudomonadota > Gammaproteobacteria > Pseudomonadales > Halomonadaceae > Franzmannia. The sequence continues at coordinate 1,801,145 of NZ_JACXZT010000019.1, read as the reverse complement.
CGAGCAGTATCTATGGCTGCACCGGCGTTTCAAGACCCGCCCTGAGGGCGAGCCATCGCTGTATTCGTAGCCGATTGGACAACGGGCTCAGCGGCATCGCTCGGCACTGACCTGGCGGTAGGCCTATGAGGAGGCGCTGTAAACCCATCCCTGGGCGCTACCTTGCGCCCTGCTGCGCTCTCGCATCCTGCTCCGCTTGCAGGGCCGGTGCTGGCCATCCATGGCCAGCCCGTTCGGAGCATGCTCCTCACCCATGGCGCAAACCTCCTCTTCGCCCTACCGCCAGCGTCCCTCGCTGTTAGCAACTGCATCAGCCTATTGGCCAACGACGTGGACTTGACGTGTCGGTCAATTCGGACAAGGCTGGTAGGGAAAGCCGACAAGGCGTCGGCCTGTGTAAGCCGGGTTGCGGTAGAGATCCGGAGATTCGATAACCGAGGAAAGGAGTTCCCATGCTTGGCAACGCCATGCTGTTTCTTATCATTGCCGTGATCGCTGCCGTCCTGGGCTTCAGCGGCATCGCCGGGGTCGCATCGACCATTGCGCAGATCCTGTTCGTGCTGTTCCTGGTGCTGTTCGTGGTCTCGCTGATTCGCGGACGACGCTGACCTTTGACCGAGTGGTCTTCTCAATAGGCCATAATGCGCAAGGCCCCGCCAATGGCGGGGCCTTGCGCGTTTCAGCGGAAGGGATCAGGCGTCGATACGCTTGTACTTCATGCGCTTGGGCGTGTCGTTACCCACCCGCTGCCGGTGATCCTCTTCGTACTCCTGGTAGTTGCCCTCGAAGAACACCACCTCCGAGTCGCCTTCGAAGGCCAGGATGTGAGTGGCCACCCGGTCGAGGAACCAGCGGTCGTGGGAGATGATCATGGCGCAGCCGGGGAAGGCCAGCAGGGCCTCTTCGAGTGCCCGCAGGGTCTCGATATCGAGGTCGTTGGACGGCTCATCTAGCAGCAGCACATTGGCGCCCTGCTTGAGGGTCTGGGCCAACTGCAGGCGACCGCGCTCACCGCCAGAGAGGTCCTTGAGGAACTTCTGCTGGTCGTTGCCCTTGAAGTTGAAGCGACCCACGTAGGCGCGTGACGATACCTCGTAGCCGTTGATATTGAGAATGTCCTGGCCGCCGGAGACCGCTTCCCACACCGTCTGCTTGTCGTCGAGGGCATCACGCAACTGCTCGACGTAGGCGATGTCGACGGTATCGCCGAGCACGACCTCACCGGCATCGGGTGATTCGATGCCTTTGATCAGCTTGAACAGCGTCGACTTACCGGCCCCATTGCCGCCGACGATGCCGACGATGGCGCCCTTGGGCACGGTGAACGAGAGATCCTGGTAGAGCAGCTTGTCATCGAAGCGCTTGCTCACTCCGTGGAACTCGATGACCTTGTCGCCGAGGCGCGGGCCGGGCGGAATGTAGATCTCGTTGGTCTCGTTACGCTTCTGGAAGTCGCCTGACTGCATCTCCTCGAAGCGGTTGAGGCGCGCCTTGCTCTTGGCCTGGCGGCCCTTTGCATTGGAGCGCACCCACTCCAGCTCCTGCCTGATCGCCTTCTGACGCGAGGCCTCCTGCTTGGCCTCCTGCTCGAGGCGCTTCTCCTTGGATTCCAGCCACTGCGAGTAGTTGCCCTCGAAGGGGATGCCGTGGCCACGGTCGAGCTCGAGGATCCAGCCGGCGACATTGTCGAGGAAGTAGCGGTCGTGGGTGATCGCCACCACGGTGCCGGAGTAGTCGTGCAGGAAGCGTTCCAGCCAGGCCACCGACTCGGCGTCGAGGTGGTTGGTAGGCTCGTCGAGCAGCAGCATGTCGGGGTTCGACAGCAGCAGGCGGCACAGCGCTACACGGCGCCGTTCGCCCCCGGACAGGTTGCCGACCTTGGCCTCCCAGGGCGGCAGGCGCAGTGCTTCGGCGGCCACATCGAGCTTACGCTCGATGTTATGCGCATCGGCGGCTTCGATCAGGTTCTCGAGGCGCGCCTGCTCGCTGGCCAGGGCATCGAAGTCGGCGTCTGGCTCGGCATAGGCGGCGTAGACGGCGTCGAGCTTCTCCTGGGCCTGCTTGATCTCGCCCAGCGCTTCCTCGACGGTCTCGCGAACGTTCTTTTCGTCGTCGAGTTCCGGCTCCTGTGGCAGGTAGCCGATATTGATGCCCGGCATCGGCCGGGCTTCACCGTTGTGCTCGGTGTCGACCCCGGCCATGATGCGTAGCAGGGTCGACTTGCCCGAACCATTGAGGCCGAGTACGCCAATCTTGGCGCCAGGGAAGAAGGAGAGCGAGATATCCTTGAGGATCTCGCGCTTGGGGGGCACGACCTTGCCCACCCGGTTCATGGTGTAGACGTATTGCGCCATGGGATTCCATCTAGGTTACGGGGTTTCAGTGGCCACGATGATAGTGGCCGGGGCGACGAATGGCCAGTTTATGCCTCACACTCCCGTCCTGAACCGCCGTCGATGTTTGGCGCTACTCCTCTTCGTCGTCGAGCAGCCAGTCGTCCTCGATAGCACGCTTGAGACGGCGCTCCTCGAGCAGGCTTTCGACTTGGCGGCGGGCGCGCAGGGTGTCTGCTCGCGAGGAGCTGCGGGTGCGGCCCTCCTGCTCGGGAGGGAAACTGTCATCGTTGACGGCGTCGAAGAAATCCTGCTCGTCGCTAAGAGTATTGGCGAGATGATCTCGGCTCATGCGATGTCCTCCCATGACCGGTCGAAAGATCGATAGGGCTATCGAGTGATAGCGGCCAACGGCAGCGTAGGCTGCCATCAGAATGCCTCGGCATCCTGATGGCCTTATAGCCTTGACGGCGGGGGAGATACAAGAGGGGGCGCGAATTTTTTTCGCAGGACGGGTGTGCGGGCCTCAGCGGCCCTGCTCGGCGCGTAGCCGTTCGACTTCCAGCTGCGCCTCGACGCGCTCGGTGACGTCCTTCTGAACGCCGATATAATAGGTCAGCTGGTCGGCGTCGTCGAAGACCGGGGTGATCGACAGCTCGTTCCAGAACAGCGTGCCGTCCTTGCGATAGTTGCGCAGCACCTCACGGCACGGGCGGCCTTCGGACAGCGCCTGGCGAATGTTGTCGAGGCCGGGCTGATCGCGGTCATCGTTCTGTAGAAAGCGGCAGTCGCGATACAGTATCTCGTCGGCGCTGTAGCCGGTCAGGCGCTCAAAGCCCTGATTCACATAGATCAGGATGTTTTCGTCACCCTCCTGTTCGGCCACCACGATGCCATCTTCCGAGGCATCGACAATGCGTTCCAGCAGGGCTGGGCTGATCATGGACGGTCTTTTCATGCGCGCGCGTTCCTGTCGTACCCTGATTCGTTAACCTTCGTCTGGCTACATAATGGCCAGACGTGGCTGCCATTTCAATGTGTTGCCGTTTTATATGGGCCTGGCTTACTGCTCGACCTCGGGCAATCGATGCGCGCTGGCCGCGGCGCCAAGCGCGCTGAGAGCCAGTATGACCAGCAGCGCGGTAGTGCCCAGCCACTGGGCCAGCGCGCCGATGACGCCGCCAATGGCGAGCATCAGCGCACCGGTGAGGGTATTCGAGAGTGCCACGTAGAGCGCCCGTTTGTCCTGTCCGGCCATATCCACCAGGTAGGTCTTGCGCCCCAGGCGCACACCGGCATGGACCACCACCAGCAGCCCATAGCCCAGCGCATAGGGCCATACCGTCTCGCTCCAGCCGCTTGGCAGCCAGGCGACCGCGGCTACCAGCAGGCAGCACAGCGTGGTTCCCAGACCGGCATCGCGCATAACCTGCCGGCTCGAGGCGTCGGCGCGCTTGCCCCAGATGGGGCTCGCCAGCATGCCGGCGAGCCCCGAAATGACGATCAGAAGTCCCAGGCCACCAAGCTGGGTGCCGCTCTGCTGCTGGCCAAGCAGCGCGATATAGGGAAGTGCCAGCGCACTGGAGAGGAGCAGGGCGCGGGCCATGTTGAAATGCAGGAAGGCGCGGTCGTCACGCATCAAACGCAGCCCCAGCTTGATGCTGTCCCAGGCGTTCTCGCCTCCCTCCACCGCTCCTGGCACCTCGGTAATACGCGCGGCACACAGCGCATTCAGCGCCCAGCCGAGCGCTGCTACCCCCAGCAGCAACGCCAGAGCCAGTTCGCCGGGGCGCTCATCGAACAGCATCAACACCCCGCCGGCAAGGAGAGTGACGGCGCCTGCTACGCTGCCACTCCAGCCCATCAGGGTGCCGCGGCGCTGCTTGCTGATGGTCTTGCCTAGCACATCCTTGGTAGCAATCGATGACAGGCCGCGAGCCAGCGATAGGGCCACCAGCGCCGCCAGCACCAGGCCGCCACCCAGCCCTCCGGCACCGAACAGCGCCAGTAGCGCCAGCAGCAGAGCGGCCACGGCCTGCAGCGCACCGCCGAGTACCCAGGCCCATTTGCGCTGCGGCTTGAGGCGGATAAACCCGGCCACGAACAGCTGCGGTAGCAGCGAGCCCGACTCGCGGATCGGCACCAGCAGACCCACCATCCATAGCGGGGCACCGATGACCCCCAGCAGCCACGGCAGCACCAGCCTGGCGCTGGCCAGCTCGTCAGCCAGCTTATTGCCCAGCGCCGCGAGCAGATGCAGGAAGAAGTTGCGCGGCTGCTCATGGCACGCCTCATCGGGGATATCCCTGCACATGCGGCTATCGTCATCGCCGGTCAGCCATTCGAAGAGGCGGGTCTGGCTGATGTCGGTGGCGGCCATGTGGGCTCCTTGGCTGGTATCATCGGATCTTTCATTGTTGCGACAGGACAGCCGCGATGTCACGCATCCGTATCCACTACTGTACCCAGTGCCAATGGCTGCTACGCAGCGCCTGGCTGGCCCAGGAGCTGCTCTCGACCTTTGGCGAGGCCCTCGACGAGGTGGCGCTGGTACCGAGTCACGGCGGTTACTTCGAGATTTTCTATAACGACGAATCGATCTGGGAGCGTAAGCACGAAGGCGGTTTTCCCGACAGCAAGCAGCTCAAGCAGCGCGTCCGCGACCGCCTGGACCCCGAGCGTGATCTGGGCCATATCGATCGCTGAGTGCTTTCAGCAGCGGCTGGGTAGTGCCGGATAGGCGCTGCTCAGGACGCTCCCTGGGTTCGATTTGAGATGGGTTGAAACTGTTGAAAAGCCAGTCCGGCGAGGATAAGCGCGAGACCGACGGGCGTTGAGGGCAGTAGCGCCTCTCCCAGCATCAGGAACAGAATGAGCAGCGAGATTGGCGGTGCCAAGAAAATCAAGCAGGATATTTTCGCTGTACGGGTGGTTTTATTCATGGCGCTTTGCCAAAGCAGGAACGCTAGCCCCATTTCAAAAAGACCGACGTAGATACCTGCCGAGATCCCCGCCAAGGGCAGGTTTCGCCAGTCCGAAAACAGCAGGACTAGCAGCGTTAATACGGGCACTGCGATGCTGAAATTCTGCCACTGGGCTAGCAGGGCAGGGCGCTTGTCGCGCGTGTTCATCAGCCAGTAGAAGGCCCACAGCAGAGTCGAGAGCAGCGCCATCCCGACGCCCAGCGCATCCGAGAAACGCATTCCTAGCAGGTCTCCACGGGTCGCAATCACCAGCACCCCGCTATAGGCGATCAGACCGGCCAGCACATCGTAGCGTGTCAGGCGATGGCCAAGAATCGGCACCGCCAATAGGGCCATGGTCAGCGCCCAGGTGTAGTTCAACGCCATGGCTTCCTGGCCAGGCAGTCGGTCATAGGCAATCAGCAGGATCAGGTAGTAGGCCACAGGATTCATGAGGCCGGCCCACAGGGCGGTTCGCCAGCGAGTGGTTGCCGCTTCGCGCAGCGTGCCTCGCTGCCACAGCAGTCCAGTCATCAGCAGCCAAGAGACACAAGCGGCAATCCATACCAGTTCCAGCGGTGTGAGATAGCCCAGGGCGACTTTGAAGGCCGTGGCCACCGTCGACCACAGCAGCACCGCCCCCAGCCCGAGCAGGAGGGCTTGCCGGTCAGTGTTCATCTTGCCTCCCATAGCGCTACTCAATGCCAATATTTGTGCACTCTCATCGCGCCAATGTTGTACGGAATATTGCTTCAGCGAGTGTCAGGCACGGCCTGTTGCTGTGCCTCGGCGCGCCCCTCGAGTATCGACACGATACCCTCGCAGGCCTCCAGAATATGGGTTTCTAGCAGCTGGCACGCTTGCTCCACTCGACCTTCTCGGGAGAGATTCAGAAGGGTGTGGTGCTCTCGCTCGGCCTTTTCGATTTTCTGGGTATAGAGCAGCTGCATGCGGATATAGCGGTCCGACTTGGTGTTTAACTGGCTGATGATCGTCATCGTTTCCGGCAAGTCGGCAGGAGCATACAGTGCTTGATGGAAGGCGAAATTATAATCGCTCCAATTATCAATCTGTCCTCTTGAGTCCAGTGCCGCATCGTATTGACGCAAAATACTCTCAGCGTTGTTGAGATCCTCTTCGGAAAGATTTGGGATAGCGTGTTTCAATATGTACGTCTCGAGCAGTACGCGCAGCTCGAAAAGCTCGCGGATCTTGGCGACGGAGAGCTCGGTCGTGAAAGCGCCACGATGGGCGTGAAACTCCACCAGCCCTTCCGACTCCAGGGCCAGTAGTGCCTCTCGTACGGGTATCCTGCTGACGTCGTAATCCTTGGCCAAGGCATCCTGGCGCAGCTGTGACCCACCAGGAAACTCCCCTCCGAGAATGCGCTTGCGGAGATCGTTAGCAACGAACTGTGCGCGTGTTTTATAAGCCGGCATAGCCTCGATCCGCTCAAAATGTGTAATTGCACACTGTATACAAACCGCGGGGAATATTCATTATTCCGTCGCGACGCCGGCAGCCGTGCCGCTACTCGAGGCCCCTTCGGTCGGGCTGCACCAGGGCCTCTCGCTATTGGTAGCCAATAACAGCATGCCACTCAGGCGGCATCGAGAGAGGTAGACCACTGTGTATACCACTTACGAAACAGTGCGTACTGCGTTTCGACATAGTTGCGCTGGGCGTCACTCAAGGCGTCGGTGGCGTTGAAGTGCAGGGCATATTCGTGATCGCCGTTAAGCACCATGAGATGCTTGTAATAGAGCACCAGATCCGCTCCTTCATCAAAGGACGACAGCACGCCCATTGCTGCATCGAGCTCCTGTGCCAGGCGGCGCGCTTTGACATCCCCCTGGGCGGCTTGCTGACTCAATGACACGAGGTGCAATACCTCACGGGGCAAGGCGTTGCCGATACCGGTGATCGCGCCCGTCGCACCGCAGTTGACGAAACCGTGGAACACCGTGGTGTCGACACCTACCATAAGCGTGATGTCTTCGTCTCTCGAGGTGATGTTTTCCGCTGCGTAGCGCAGATCGTCGGCTCCCCCGAACTCCTTGAAACCGATCAGGTTTGGGTGCTCCTGACGCAGCGCAAAGAACAGTTCGGCGCGGGTGGCGAAACCGTAGTAGGGGCTATTGTAGATGACGGCCGGCAGCACTGGAGCCGCCTCCAGAATGGCGGAGAAGTGGGCTTTCTGGGCCTCGGCCGAGGTACCCCGTGACAAGACGCGGGGGATCACCATCAAACCCTGTGCGCCCACCTTGGCGGCATGGGCGGCGTGAGAGACGGCTTCCCTGGAATTGACGGCGCCGGTGCCGACGATGGTGGGAATTCCCGCGGCGACCAGTCGAGCCACCCCTTCCTGTCGCTCGGCCTCGGTCAACAGCGGCCAGTCACCCATGGAACCGCAGTACACCACGCCGCTCATGCCGATATCGACTAGCTCGCGGCCTTTGGCGACGAGGGCATCGAAATCCGGCTTACGATCCTCGGTACAGGGGGTCATCAGGGCGGGTATGCAGCCGGTGAAAATATTCTCGCTCATCGTGGTTCCTTTATAGTTAGACAAATCGATCTCTGCTGTTGGCCGGCCCCGGGAATGCCCCCTGGAGCGCAGTCGCGATACGCTGTGGGACGGGGCAGGCCGGATCGCCAGTGGCGGTCATGATGCTGTTATTCCCCAGGCGAAGGGGTCCTGCTTATCGACAAATAGCGTGGTGTCGGCGCTCAGATAGGCCCGCCCCTTGATATAGGGGCGAATGGCATCTCCCTCCCACTGGTAATGCGCCTCGAAGAGACTGCCGGTAATGCTGGCCTGCACCCAGGGGGTATCGGGTGCCAGCTTGCCATCGGCGGCCAGGCAGGCCAGCTTGGCACTGGTGCCCGTACCACAGGGCGATCGGTCGTAGGCCTTGCCGGGGCACAGCACGAAGTTGCGGCTATCCGCCACATCGTCATCGGCAAATAGCTCGACATGGTCGATCAGGGCGCCGCCCTCGCCGCTGATCGATTGGGCCTCTAGTGCCTGGCGTATCGCCCAGCTAAAGGCCGTCAGTGCCTCGACGTTCTTCAGTGCCAGAGAGTAGTCGTGCTCTTCGACCAGGAAGAACCAGTTGCCGCCCCAGGCGATATCACCGTGAATGAGGCCATATCCGGGCACCTCAACGGGTACCCGTTGCCGATACCGATAGGCGACCACATTACGCACGGTGACTGCGCCATCTTCATGGAGCGTTGCGCTGACGGGGCCCACAGGCGTGTCGATGATATGTGCGCCTGGTGCGATCCGGTCGAGATGGTAGAGCGATACCACCAGACCGATGATGCCGTGGCCACACATCCCTAAATAGCCGCTGTTGTTGAAGAAGATCACACCGCAGGTGGCGCCCGCCGACTCCGGCTCGCAGTAGAGAGCGCCGACGAGCACGTCATGCCCACGGGGCTCGAGCATGCAGGCTCGCCGCCACTCATCGTGGGAGTGGCGCAGCGTGTCCAGCTTTTCCCCCAGCGAGGCGCCGGCGAGGGCGGGGAAGCCCTCGATGACAAGCCGTGTAGGCTCCCCACCCGTATGCGAATCGATGGCACGCAGGCGTTTCATGTGCCGCTCCTGTCTGCTGTTGTCGTCATTGCCCAGGGTAGGCCTCTCGCTATCGATGAGAGTATGCCTTCCAATGTTTTATATTTTATACAATCTGCGGAGCATATTGTGAAGCCCCTCTCTGAAATGGATGCGCCGCGGGTCTATGCGGCTACGTCTTCTCTGTACTGGCCCCAGTGCGCAGACCTGGCGGCTAGCGTTGCCTGGTTGGAACGCTCATCTGCCTACGAGACATATAGACGTTGGTCGTAGGGAGTTGCTAGGATAAATTATATAATTTATACAATCTTCGAGTGGCACTTCAACTGAGTAGAGACCATGACCCAGGCGTACCCCGATCCAGCAACTTCTATCCAGGCGCGATCCCTGTCGGCGGCTGGCTTCGACGATGCCGACATCGCGGTGGTTGGAGCGGGTGTGATTGGCACTGCCTGTGCCCTCGAGTTAGCCCGTAAGGGATTTCGAGTGCGGGTGCTGGATAGCGATGCACCGGGGATGGGGGCCTCATTTGGCAATGCGGGGCATATGGCCACGGAGCAGGTCTTTCCCATCGCCGATGCCTCTCTGTTGACGCGGATTCCGGGGATGCTGATGGACCCCACGGGGCCATTGCGGCTGGATTGGCGCTACCTGCCAAGGTCCATACCCTGGCTGGTGAGGTTGCTTTGGAACCTGCGCCCCTCTCCCTACCAGGCCAGCGTGGCGGGGATTCGGGCGCTTAACGAAGTGAGCCTGGCAACGTGGAAGACGCTGTTAACGAGTATCGATAAGACCTGGCTGCTAAGGCATGAGGGCTCTCTACTGGTGCACGAGAGCGAGGCGACTGCCGGCGAGCTTGCCCATGCAATGGGCCGTTTCTCTGCCCAAGGCGTGGCCTGCGAACGACTCAGTGGTGATGGGGTGCGGCAACTGGCCCCTTCGCTAACCGCAAATATCCGCGGAGGCCTGCTGTTCCCCGAGACTGGCCATGTGATGGATCCCCACCAGGTGGTAAAGGACCTGGCTAAGGCCGCCGAGGCGATCGGGGTGCGTTTTTCTCGTGCCGAGGTAACGGGGGGGCAGGCGAGTGACGTCGGCATTCGCCTGCAGACGAGCGGCGGCGTGCTGGAGGTGCCGAGGGTGCTGGTGGCGGCAGGCGCCCATTCGGCGTCGCTGGTGGCCTCGCTGACCGGAGTGCGGGTGCCGCTGGATACCGAGCGTGGATATCACTTGATGCTGCCTCGCGAGGGTGGCCGGCTGCCGATGGCGGTCACCTCGCTGGAGCGGCGTTTCATCATGACCCCGCTGGCAGAGGGGTTGCGACTGGCAGGCACCGTGGAGTTCGCCGGCCTCCAGCGACCACCACGCATGGAGCGCGCCTGGCGGCTTCGGCAATTGGCCGAGGGAATGTTCTCTCAGCCCCTCGACGAGGCGGAGGCGACACCCTGGATGGGATTTCGTCCTTCGCTCCCCGATTCGTTACCCATTATCGATCGGGCAGGGCCTGAGGATAGGGTGTTGCTGGCTTTCGGGCATCACCATCTTGGGCTGACCCAGGCAGCCGTCACCGCGCGTTTGATCGGCCAGTTTACATCGCTTGAACACGAGACGTTGGAGCCTGGATTGCCGTCGCCAAGGCCTTACCGGTTGGCGCGTTTCGCCTGAGTTAGCCCACGGATCAGAGGGGCTATCAGCGTAGGAATTGCTCAGCGATTCAATGAGCTTGGGAGCATCGAACGAGCCGCCAAGCAGAGGCTTGCATACCGCCAGTGTTTCGTTTAGCTTCATTCTCGTAGATTGTATAAAATATATTTGATTGCTACTTTTGCAGTCAGCAGTGCTGGCAGTACTTATCTGAGACAAGAACAAGGAGATACGTAGATGTTAATGCAGCGGAAGAGGTTGGTAGCAGGGCTTGCAGCAGCCGCGTTCGGCGTTGCCGTTGGCCCGATCATGGCCAGCGACACTAACGGTGATTCACCGCTAGGCGATAGCCCCATTCGTTTGCTCATTCCCTTCGGGCCGGGTGGCGGCTCCGATATGACGGCCCGTGTGCTCACGGCCACTGCACCGGAATTCTGCGGTCCGCGTATCGACGTCGTCAGCATGAGCGGGGCGGCGGGGCTTGAAGCGGTCAACCACGTCATGAATGCAGAATCGGATGGTCATACTCTGCTGGTGACTGACTATGGCCCCATCGTGACCTCTGGCTACGTCGATGATGTGGAGTGGTCTCATGACGACTGGGATCCCGTCATGCTGTTCACCGAGTGGCTGCCCACGGTGTATACCCGTGCCGATCACGAGATCGACAGCATCGAGGATTGGGTGGAGCAGCTCGAGGCGGAGCCGAATTCTGTCACCTTCGCCCATGCGGCGCCTCTCGGTATCGTGCACTTGCCGCTGATTCTCTTCGAGATGGAGACGGGGCTGGAGAATCGCCATATTCCCACCTCGGGCGGCGGCGAGACCCGCAGTATGGTGATGGGGGGACACGTCGATCTTGGCATGACGCTGCCGGCCAGCATCGCGTCTGAGGTCGAGGAGGGCACGCTGAAGGCGCTGGGTACCTTTGCCGATGAGCGTGCCGATGTACTGCCTGATGTGCCGACCTTCAAGGAGGCGGGCTACGACGTGTCGCTGCCAGCCTGGCTGATGATCTTCGCCAAGGAGGATGTGCCCCAGGAAACCAAGGAATTTCTACAAGATTGCTTTATGGAAGCACTGGCGACGCCCACTGCCGAATCAATGAGCGAGCGCACAAACGCGGGCATCGATCCGCGTGGCATGGAAGCATCTGCTGACCTCTACCACAACACGGTAGAGATGGTGGGAAGCATCCTGCGCGAGATTGGCGAGATCGATTAAACATAACAGTAGGTCGGGGAGCGGCAGCAACTCAGCTGCCGCTTCTTGTACATCTGCACGATCTCTCTCAATAGTATTTGCCGGAGTCTTCCATGCTTGAAGCGCTTACGGATGCCCTGTTACTGGCGCTGGATCCCTCGGTACTGATGTTTGTGGCGCTGGGCATTCTGCTAGGTATTACCCTGGGCGCTATACCGGGCCTCAGCGGTGACATGGCCATCGCTCTTTTACTGCCCACCGTGTTCTACCTCGAGCCAGCCTCTGCGCTGGGCCTGCTCGTAGGAATATATAAGGGCGGAATGTTCGGGGGCTCCATCTCAGGGATAACCTTCGGGGTTCCAGGAACCCCAGGGGCTGCCGCTACGACGATCGACGGCTATCAGGCCAAGCTGAAGGGTAAGCCCAATCGTGCATTGCACACTGCGCTGTACTCTTCCGTCGCCGGCGATAGCTCCAGCGACCTGATCCTGATCTTCATTGCACTGCCATTAGCCGCCGTCGCGCTGAAGTTTGGGCCCGTCGAGTTCTTTGCCCTCTATGCTTTTTCCCTGTTGCTGATCTCGGCGCTGACTCGGGGTCAACTGGCTAAAGGGGTGGCGGCCTGTGCGCTGGGTATTCTGCTCTCCATGATTGGTCGAGACCCTATCGGTGGCTCACTGCGCATGACCTTTGGCATTCCCGAATTGGCGGGAGGACTTAGCCTTATCCCGGTACTGGTCGGCATCTTTGCGGTGTCGGAGTTGATCGTGCAGGTCTCCAAGGCATGGGCTGCCAAGTCGCGCGCCATCGTCGAGGATGCCAAGGAAAAGTCCAAGATGTTCAGCGACTATGATGCCGCCGCTGACAAGCTGCCATTCCGCGACTTTCTCAAACTCTGGAAGGCGACCGCCATCGGCACGGGTACCGGGACCCTGATCGGGGCACTGCCCGGCGCAGGATCCTCGCTAGCAGCCTTTATCAGCTATGGTCTTGCCCAGCGCTTCTCGCGCAATGGCGAGGAGTTCGGTAAGGGGTCCATGGAAGGGGTAGCCAGTGCCGAGGCGGGTAACAGTGCCACCTCGGGTTCAACCCTGATCCCGCTATTCGCCTTCGGCATACCGGGCAGTGCCACGGCGGCGCTGTTTGGCGCCGCCTTTATCCTGATGGGGATGACGCCGGGCCCCAATATGGTGCGTGACCACTCGGATGTGATCTATGCGCTATTTATCATTCTTATCTATGCCAACCTGGTCAACTTGCTGATGGGCAAAGTACTACTGCCATACTATTCCAAGATGTCGATGGTACAGCCGCGTATCCTGCTCCCTATCGTCTTCTGTCTAGCGATCTTTGGCACTTATGCCGCTGGCAACTCCCTGATTGACGTGTGGGTGCTGCTGGGGGCTGGCCTGCTCGGCGTGGTGCTGCGTCTTTATGGCTTCCCGCTGGCACCGCTTATCCTGGGGTTCATCGTCGGGCCGGGCGCCGAACGGGCGCTGCGCCAGTCACTGCTGATTGGCGGCGAGTGGTCCTATCTATTTTCAAGCCCGATCGCTATCGGCTTCTATACCACTGCCTTGGGGTTGATCTTAGTGTTCACGTTGCTACTGCGAAACAAGGCGTAAGCCGGGAGGAATATGATGTCATCGATATTGCGTAATCCTCTCCGTTACCAGGACTTCTACGTAGGGGCGGTGATGATCGCTATTGCTGCCGCTGGCCTGTTGGATATCACCTACGGCAACTGGCGAACCGGACAGACCATGGGGCCGCAGGCGTTTCCGCAGGTCGCCTATATCGCGATCATGATGGCGGGGGGGCTGGTGGCAGCTAATGCCTGCATTGGCAAGCATGATGCCAGGCAGGAGGATATGCTCAGCGTGCTAGTGACCGCTGTGGTGATGGTGTCAGGGGGTGTGCTGCTGTTCCTGCTGGCGGGTCGGTTGGGGTTTACGGTCGCCCTTGCCTTGGCGCTGGTGGTGGGCTCCTCACTGCTCACTCGGGAGCCCCTGCGGCACTGGAAAACCACCATCCTGCTGCCCATTGTGGCAGCAGTGATCATGTATGTTCTGTTCGTGCAGTTGATTCGGATTCCGCTCCCCGGCGGCTTACTTTTTTGATTGGCATTGGTAGCGGGTTCGAGCGGCTGCAGATGTCGCGACTGTTTAGCAGAGCAGCTGATACTCGAACAGCAGCTGCTTGAAGTCCTGGCGCTGATGGGCGAACAAATAAATGGATACCTGCTGCTGCTCGGGCCAGTGGCGATAGATAACGCGATAGCCGTCGATCAGTAGCTCGCGATAGTGGCCAATGCCGAGTTCCAGCGCCAAGCGACACACCGGGTAAGTATGGGGCTGGGTGGAGAGACGTTCGACCGCTGTGGTGATGAGTCGCAGGGAAGTGGCCTCCACCTGCTCCAAGGGGAGGTTCAGCTCGTCGAGCAAGAAGTTTTCACAGTGTTCGAGGGAGGCGTCAGCCGTCTCTTCGATCGTCACTTTCACTTCAAAGGCCGTTCCATCGCCTCGCCGCGTCTACTGGCGTGGCGAGCCCTGACTTTTTCCATGAATTCATCGGCGCTCATCGTCTTGCCCTCCTCGCGGCTCTTCTCGCCTAGGCTCAGCAGCTTGAGCAAGGCAATGGCCTGCTCGCGCCGCTCGTGAGCGGCAAAAGACTCCACAACGTAGGTGGGCTTGCCTTTCTGAGTGATCACCAGCGGCTCCTGCACATCGAGGGTGGCCGCATTCTGCTTTAGGTAGCTAATGGTTTCGGTGCGCATCTCCGATATCCTGAGCAGTGACAGTTGGTCCAAATATAGACCACAAATGGGCCGTCTGCCACTTACTGAGGGGTTTCCTGCCACTGCTCCAGCCAGCGCTCCAGCTTGGGCCAGACGTTATCGAGGATGATCGGCTGGGCGTCGGCGGTGGGGTGGATACCGTCGGACTGCATCAGACCCTCTTCCAGGGCCACGCCCTCCAGCAGGAACGGCACCAGGGCGACGTCGTACTCCTCGGCGAGGCCGTGGTAAATGCCGGTAAAGGCATCGCGATAGGCCTGCCCGTAGTTGGGCGGGATGTCGATGCCCAGCAGTAGTATCTCGGCATCGGCGGCCTGGCTCGCTTCGATCATGCTGGCCAGGTTCTGCTGCATCTGCTGCGGTGGCAGACCGCGCAGGCCATCATTACCACCCAGTTCCAATAGCACCAACTGCGGTTCATGCTGTCCCAACAGGTCGGGCAGTCGCTGGGCGCCGCCGGCGGTGGTTTCGCCGCTGATGCTGGCATTGACCACACGCACCTCGCCATCGAGACGCTCATTGAGCAGGGACACCCAGCCCTCCTCCTGTTCGATGCCGTAGGCCGCGCTGAGGCTGTCGCCGACCACCAGCAGGGTGGGCGGTGAGTCGGCATGAGCCGCCGGCCATGCGATGATGGCCGCAATACCTATTGCGCCAGCGATCAGCGTGCGCGCCACGCGTTGCCCCAGGTCACCAGTCAATCTCAGCACAGGGAAACCGCTTGTCATGTCAGACTCCTTGAAGACGGATGCTTCCGCGATTCTACACGCCCGAGGCTTGGGCAAGCAGGTCACCAGCGGCGACAAGCCGCTGACCATTCTGAGTGATCTTGCCCTCGAAGTGTTCCCCGGCGAGACACTGGCGATCCTCGGCGCCAGCGGTGCCGGCAAGTCGACCCTGTTGGGGCTGCTGGCCGGGCTCGATCAGCCCACCAGCGGCGAGCTGACGCTGTTTGGCGAAGCGCTGTCGAGTCTCGACGAGGATGGCCGTGCCCAGCTGCGGGCCGGCCGCGTCGGCTTCGTGTTCCAGAATTTTCAGCTGCTGCCGACCCTGACCGCGTTGGAGAACGTGCTGCTGCCGCTGGAGCTGGCGCCGTTGACGGACAGCGAACAGCGCGGCCGCGACTGGTTGACCCGGGTCGGCCTGGGCGAACGTCTCAGCCATCTGCCCAAGCAGCTCTCCGGCGGCGAGCAGCAGCGGGTGGCGGTGGCGCGCGCCTTCGTCACCGACCCCCAACTGGTGTTTGCCGACGAGCCTACCGGCAATCTCGACCCGACCACCGGCAAGCGCATCATCGATCTGCTGTTCGCGCTCAACCGCGAGGCCGGCACCACCCTGGTGCTGGTCACCCACGACCACGCCCTGGCGCGGCGTTGCGACCGCTGTCTGCGTCTCGACGCGGGCCAGCTCACCCCCCTGGTGCTTGACGAGGTCGAGGCATGAGCAGTCTGGCAGATACTTCCCCGCTGGCGACCCGACAGGCCAGCGGGATGAACGCGGTGCGCTGGTCGCTGCGCGGCATGCGAAGGGACCTGCGTGCCGCCGACGTGCGTGCGCTATTCGTGGCCCTGGCCCTGGCGGTGGCGGCCTCGACCATGATCGGTTTCTTCCTGGACCGTCTCGAGCGCGGCCTGGAGCGCCAGGCCGGTCAGCTGCTCGGCGGCGACCTGGTGCTCGAGCAGGGCCGGCCCTTCGATGACGCCCTGCGCCAGCTGCTAGAAGAGAACGACCTGACCGTCAGCGAGCAGGTCGGCATGGTCTCCATGGTTAGCGTCGAGGAGGCCTTCCAGCCCGCCAGTCTCAAGGTGATCGATGACCGCTATCCGCTCTACGGCGAGGCCCACGTCGACTTCGGCGAGGGCGTCGAGCAGGTCGCCCATGGCCCGTCAGCCGGGCAGACGTGGCTGGCGCCGCGCCTGGCGCAGCTGCTTGAGGTCGAGGTCGGCGATCGGGTCCAGGTCGGCCAGATAGATCTCGAGGTGACCGGCTTGATCGAGCGCGAGCCCGATCAGTCCGGGGGCTTTGCCAACTTCAACCCGCGCCTGATGATGCATCAGGCGGATGCCGAGGCCAGCGGCCTGGTGCAGCCCGGCTCGCGCATCGAGTTCTCGCTGCTCGCCCGCGGTGCCCCGGCGGCGGTGGACGCGGTGACGCCGCGGCTGCGCGACTTGACCGCCGAGGGCGTGGAGATTCTCGATGTGCGCCGCGACCGCCCCCAGCTCGGCAATGCGCTGGGCCGCGCCGAACAGTATCTGAGCCTGGCCGGTCTCGCCGCGGTGCTGCTGGCCGGGGTGGCGGTGGCCATGGCCACACGCCGCTATGTCGACCGCCACCTGGATACGGCCGCACTGCTGCGCTGTTTTGGTGCCACCCAGCGCCAGCTGACCCGGCTGTTCGCCCTGCAGCTGCTGTGGCTGGCGCTGGCGGCCTCGCTGGTGGGCGCGCTGCTGGGCCTCGCCGGTCAGGCCGGGCTACTGTGGCTGCTTACCGCCTTTCTGCCCATCGAGTTACCGCCGCCGGGACCGCTGCCGCTGCTGCTTGGCGTGCTCACCGCGCTGGCGGTGCTGGCCGGTTTTGCCGGACCCACGCTGCTACGCCTCAAGCGCGTCAGCGCGCTCAAGGTACTGCGCCGCGAGCTCGACCCGTTGCCCGCCTCGGCGTGGCTGGTGGTGGCCGTGGCCAGCCTGGTCTTTGGCGGCCTGCTGTGGCTCTACTCCGGTGACCCGCAGCTTGCCTTCGGGCTGCTGATCGGCGGCCTGATCATGCTGGTGGTGCTATGGGGGCTCGGCACGCTGTTGCTGGGCGGCGTCCTGCGTATCGCTTCGCGTCTGCCCCAGGGCGGCGCCAAACGCCAGGCGCTACGCCTGGGTGCCCAGCAGTTGGCGCGCCGGCGCAGCGCCAGCCTCGGCCAGCTGCTGGCGTTCTCGGTGACCTTCGCCGCCATGGCGATGATCGCCCTGGTGCGCGGCGACCTGTTGAGCACCTGGCAGGATCAGCTACCGGAGGACACCCCCAACTACTTCGCCATCAATATCCAGCCCGGGGAGCGCGACGCCTTTATCGACACCCTCGACGATGCTGTCGACGAGCGCACCACCCTCTATCCTATGGTGCGCGGGCGGATCTCGGCGATCAACGACCAGACGCCGCGTGATGCGGTGCCCGCCGACGCCCGCGGCGATGGCTCGCTGCGCCGCGAGCTCAACCTCACCTGGCGTGAGACGCTACCCGACGGCAATCGACTGGTCGCCGGTCAGTGGTTCGATGCCGGGCCTGGCGTAGGCGAGGGGCGGGTGCCGATCTCGGTGGAGGATGGCCTCGCCGAGCGACTCGGCCTGTCGCTGGGCGACACCATGACTTTCAGCATCGGCGGCGACGAGATCGTCGGTGAGCTCACCAGTCTGCGCAACCTCGACTGGGACAGCTTCCGGCCCAACTTCTTCGTGATCTTCCCGCCCGAGGTGCTGGAGCGCTACGGCCACAGCTATATCACCGCCTTCCATCTGGACCGTGACCGCGACGACATCAGTCGTGCCCTGGTGCGCGAATTCCCCGGCGTCTCGCTGCTCAACGTCGAGGCGATCCTCGGCCAGGTGCGTGAGCTGCTGACCCAGGTGACCCGCGCGGTGGAGTTCGTGCTCGGCTTCGTGCTGCTGGCGGGGATCAGCGTGCTGTATGCCGCACTCACCGCCAGCCGCCCGACCCGCGCCCATGAAAGCGGCCTGCTGCGGGTATTTGGAGCCGGCGACCGCTTGATCTCGCGGGTCCAGGGCGCCGAGTTCGCGCTGCTCGGCTTTGCCAGCGGCCTGATGGGGGCGCTGCTGGCCGAGCTGGCCGCGGCGGGGGTCTATCTCGCCTGGTTCGACCTCGCCCCGCGGATCCACTGGGGACTGTGGCTTACGCTGCCGCTGGGTGGTGCCCTGGTGATCGGCGTGATTGGCCATGCGCTGTCGCGCGGCGTGCGGCGGCAGACCCCGATGCAGAGCCTGGGGCTGCTGGGCGAGGCGTGAGGAAACACAATCTGTTCAGCGTTTCCTAGCCGCGCATTTAGTTTGGCTAAAGCCAAAGTGAGAAATACTCGGGCAGGCATGACCCCCTTTCATGTGAAAGGGGGCAGGGCCTGCGGTATCATGTGTCCCTTGAATTTCTCCTATCGTTCGCCCCCGATTGAGGACCCACGACGATGTTCAGCCGTGATATGACCATTGCCGGTTTCGATGATGCCCTGCTCGATGCGATGCAGAAAGAAGTCGCTCGCCAGGAAGCGCACATCGAGCTGATCGCCTCCGAGAACTACGCCAGCCCCCGGGTCATGGAGGCCCAGGGTAGCCAGCTGACCAACAAGTATGCGGAAGGCTATCCCGGCAAGCGCTACTATGGCGGCTGTGAATACGTCGACATCGTCGAGCAGCTGGCCATCGACTACGCCAAGGAGCTGTTCGCTGCCAGCTACGCCAATGTTCAGCCGCACTCCGGCTCCCAGGCCAACGGCGCGGTCTTCCAGGCCCTGGTCAAGCCTGGCGATACCATCCTCGGCATGAGCCTCGACGCCGGCGGTCACCTGACTCACGGTGCCAAGCCGAACTTCTCCGGCAAGCACTACGACGCCGTGCAGTATGGCCTGGGCGAAGACGGGTTGATCGACTACGCGGAAGTGGCGCGTCTGGCCCGCGAGCACCAGCCGAAGATGATCATCGCCGGCTTCTCGGCCTACTCCCAGATCATCGACTGGGCCAAGTTCCGCGAGATCGCCGACGAAGTGGGCGCCTATCTGCTGGTCGATATGGCCCACGTCGCTGGTCTGGTGGCTGCCGGTGTCTACCCGACGCCGCTGCCCCACGCCCATGTGGTTACCACCACGACCCACAAGACCCTGCGCGGCCCCCGCGGCGGCCTGATCCTCTCTGCAGAGAACAATCCCGAGATCGAGAAGAAGCTGCAGTCGGCAGTGTTCCCGGGTGGTCAGGGCGGTCCGCTTGAGCACGTTATCGCGGCCAAGGCGATCTGCTTCAAGGAGGCCATGGAGCCGGGCTTCAAGACCTACCAGCAGCAGGTGGTCAAGAACGCTCAGGCGATGGCCGGGGTGTTTATCGAGCGCGGCTACGACGTGGTTTCCGGCGGCACCGAAGATCACCTCTTCCTGCTCTCGCTGGTCAAGCAGGGCCTGACCGGCAAGGACGCCGATGCCGCACTGGGCCGTGCCCATATCACCGTCAACAAGAATGCCGTGCCTGGCGACCCGCAGAGTCCGTTCGTGACCTCGGGGCTGCGTATCGGCACCCCGGCGGTGACCACCCGCGGCTTTGGCGAGGGCGAGTGTGGTGACCTGGCCGGCTGGATCTGCGACATCCTCGATGTGATGGCCAAGGGCGAGAGCAGCGAAGGCATCGAGGCCGAGGTCAAGGCCAAGGTCGAGACGGTGTGTGCTCGCCTGCCGGTGTATCGCGACTAGGCGATGTTCTGCTTCGACATAGCATGACCAAGCGCTCCGCCCCGGCGGGGCGCTTTTGGTTTGTCGACCCCCGCGGTAGGCTGAGTGGACAGCGTTCAACATGCATCGGGATCCAGGGGGGAGTGTGGCAGGCACGCGTGGGCAAGGGGCGATGGACCGTCGCTGGCGCCTCTGGCAGCGCCTAGGTGGCGCGCTGCTGGTGGCGCTGGTAGTAGCGGCATCGCTGGAGTTGCTGCCCTGGAAGTTGCTCGAGCGGCTCGAGTGGCAGGCCTATGACCAGCGGGTGCGCCTCGACCTGATCGGCACTCAAGATCCAGCGCTGAAGATCATCGATATCGACGAGCGCAGCCTGCAGGCGCTGGGCCAGTGGCCATGGCCGCGCACGCTGCTGGCGGAGCTGGTCGAGACGCTGTTCGAGGAGCATGACGCCGCCTTGCTGGGCGTGGATGTGGTCTTCGCCGAGCCTGAGGCGTCGCTGTGGGCGAGTCACTGGGAGCAGCTGCGCGAGCAGTACCCTGCGCTCGAGGAGGCGCCTCCGCCCGACGATGGCGACCAGCGCCTGGCCGAGACGCTGGCCGGCTACCCGGTGGTGCTGGGCTACTATTTCCAGTCCGATGCCTCGGCGCAGGAGCTGGCCTCCAGCGGTGCACTGCCGGATCCGCTGACCCTGTCCGCGGATTACGCCCTGCCACTTCCCGAGCCTGGCCGCTTCACCGGCAACCTTGAGGTACTGCAGCAGGCGGCCATGGGCGGGGGGTTCTTCGACAACCCCCGCGTCGACGCCGACGGCGTCTATCGCCGCATGTCGATGCTGCAGTGGTGGCAGGGGGAGACATATCCGGCGCTGCCGCTGGCCATGCTGCTGACCCTGCTGGGTGACCCAGAGGTGGCGCCGGTGGTCGCCGAGGGCGCAGGCCAAGCCCAGCTCGAGGCCCTTGAAGTAGGCGGCTTCGAGATTCCCGTAGATGGTCAGGGGGCGGCGCTGGTGCCCTGGTATGGACCGCGCGGGCATTTTGACTACGTCTCGGCCGTGGACGTGCTGGAGGGGGAGCTAGAGCCCGGCGAACTGGCCGGGGCGACCCTGATCCTCGGTGCCTCGGCGCCGGGCCTGATGGATCTTCGCGCGACCCCGGTGGGGGCAGTGTTCCCCGGCCCGGAGATCCATCTGAGCCTGCTGGCCGGCATGCTGCACCAATCGTTCATGGCCGAGCCGCCCTGGGTGGCCGGCGCCGAACTGGTCACACTGTTAGCCCTCGGGGCACTGATGGTGGTGGTGTATCCGCTACTCGGTGCGCCGTGGCTGATGGCGCTTAGCCTGGGACTGCTGGCGCTAAGCCTGGGCGGCAACTGGTGGGCCTGGCAACAGGGGCTGGTGCTGCCGGTGGCGGGGCTGCTGGTGCTGCTGGTGCTGCAGCTGGTATGGCACCTGAGCGCCAACCTGCTGCGCAGCCATCGCCACAAGCAGTGGGTGGCGGCGCGCTTCGGTCAGTACGTCCCGCCGGCGCTGGTCGATGACATGGTAGAGAGCGACGAGGAGTTCGGGCTCGCCGGGGAAGAGCGTGAGTTGACCGTACTGTTCTCGGACATGCGTGATTTCACGGCCTTCTCCGAGTCGCTGCCACCGCGCGAGCTGACCGAGGTGATGAACCGCCTGCTGACACCACTGACCGCTGCTATCCATAAGCATGGCGGCACCATCGACAAGTACATGGGCGATGCGGTGATGGCCTTCTGGGGGGCGCCGCTGCACGATCCCGATCACGCCGACCACGCCCTGCACGGGGCCTGGGCGATGCGTGAGGCGCTGGAGGAGGTCAACCGCGAGCTGAGGGCCGAGGGCAAGCCGCCGCTGTCGATGGGTATCGGTCTCAACAGCGGCGAAATGAGCGTCGGCAATATGGGCTCGCGCTTCCGCATGGCCTATACGGTGATGGGCGACAACGTCAATATTGGCTCGCGCCTCGAAGGGCTGACCAAGGAGTACGGCGTTGACCTGATCGTCAGCGAGTCGGTGGTGGCCAGGGCGCCCAACTGGGCCTTTCGGCGGCTGGACCGGGTCCGGGTCAAGGGCCGCGAGCAGCCGCTATGGATCTACGAGCCGCTGGGCTCTGCCGCTTCCCCGGATACCGACTAGCTCAGTTGCCACGCTCGAAGACGCCGCCGCCACTGAAGATAGCGTCCTCGTTCCAGGCCTCGATAATCGCCATGATGGCCTCGGCCTCCTCCCCGGCATAGCGGCCGGTAAGGCTGCCGCCGTCGAACTCTCCGGTGCCTGTGAGCGGTATATCATTCAAACTAAAGCCATCGCTGGTTTCAGATCCTCCTTCCAGCGTTCCCATGCCATCTTCCAGACTCAGGAATACATCAATCATCTGATTTCCAAATAGTGATTGCAGTTGTATTCCACCCGATTCGATACGGATGGGCTCCTGCTCGCCGGCGAGGTCGACCAAGGCCGTACCGTCCCGCCAGGCAAAGTTGATGGCTTCGAACTCCACCCCAAACCCTTCCTGCAGGCTGTCGGGCAGGGTATCGCTGATCGGAGTTTCCGGGCTGGCGCTGACGAAGGCCAGCGATTCGGCCAGCGGCATATCGTCGTCGGGGAGCGGAGTGCCAGCGTTCCAGTAGCCCCAGGTGATCTCGCCCTCGTCCAGCGCGTAGCTGCCCAGCCCTTCGGGGGCAACATTCTGCTCGTAGAGATCTCCCAGGCGACCGGCACTATCGCTTGCGCTGAGCAGCGTGTCGCTGTCGCGTGGATCATGGTCGATCCAGTCCGGCTCGGGCTCGGGTTCTGGCTCCGGCTCCGGCTCCGGCTCCGGCTCGGGTTCTGGCTCTGGTTCTGGTTCTGGCTCGGGCTCTGGCTCTGGTTCGGGCTCGTCAGGCTCGTCGAGGTCGTCGTGCTCGGGTGTTGCTGGTGTTGGTCGGTCCTCTGTCACCGCGGCGTCAAGCTGTCGGTACAGATCATCGTGGATTGCCCCTGCGTTGCTGAGCCAGTTGAAGGCGACGGTATCCAGCAGGGGCGTGCTCGCAGCGTCTTCGGGACCGCCCGGCACGATATTACCGATCTGGCTGAACAGCGCGCTGGCCTCCGGGCGCATCTGCGGGGCCTGGTCGGGGGCGGCGGTGAAGAAGACGTCGCCGGGGCGTGCCAGGCGGGTGCCGGCATCGGTGATGATCGCCACCAGCCCACTTTCGACCTTGAGATAGGTGCCGGGCTCTGCGCCGGGCAGCGGAGCATAGCCCTGTTCGGGGATATGCAGCGCCGCCAGGCTGGTGCCGCGGATACCGAGGGTCGCCACCGGGGTGTCGTGGTTGACATTCTCGGGACTGGCCTGGCCGATCGCGCCGGTAATGACGCGCATGGCGCCACGGGCCAACTCGGTGCGCTGTTCGCCCTCTCCCTCTTCGTCGTCTTGCTGGTACTCGGTGAGGGTGAACTGGCTGTCGGGCTTGATGGCCTGGGTGCCGCCGTCCTGGTAGCGAATCTGCACGCTGGCGGCAGGGCCTGTCTCGATGCTGTCGCCGGGGAAGAGATCGTCGCCGCGGCTGGCGCTCAGGCGCTCATTGTCGCGGGTGATCTGGGCATCGCCATGCACGAACATCAACTGCCCGGCAGGGGTCTCGGCTAGCGCCGGCGGGCTGAAAAGCGCAATCAACAGTGCGCCGCCGAGGCCTGAGGCGAGGGGCAAGGCTAGCGAGCGAGGAGTGTGGTCCATGATGTATCACCTTGAAGACGGCTGTCGGGTCGTGACGTCAGAACAGGTAGCTGAGACCCAGACGAGCCTGTAGTCGGTGGCTATCGAAGAAATCGATGCTCGAGTAGCGCCGCTCGTAGTCCGCCGCGGCGTGCAGCAGCCAGTCGCGGTCGAGCTGCAGATACCAGGCGACGCTGGCTTCCCAGCTGCGGTCGTGCCGCGAGGCAGGCGTGAAGTCGTTGTAGAGTGCGAAGCCATCGTCCTGGTAGCGGCGCCAGCGATGGTCGAGGTCGAGGCGCCACTGCTGACGGAGCCCGACGGGGATGTCGATGCCCACCCCGAGCCGAAGGTGGTCGAGATCACCGCCGTCTCGCTGGCGCTGATCGGCATGGCTGCTGGCCCACTCGCGTTCGGCGAGACCGCTGACGCGCAGTGCCCAGCCATCCTGGGGGACCCGCAGCTCGATCCCGAGCCCGCCGCTGTGGTGGTCGTTCAAGGCATTCTGCTCGAAGCGGTTGTCGTACCAGTGGCCGTGCCAGCGAAGCCGACTATCTTCGCCCAGCGGATGCTGATACTCGCCGACCACCCCCCAGCGGGTCAGTAGCCTACTGAAGTCGGTATCCTGCCAGGCCCGCAGGGTGTCCAGCGACAGCGTCAATTGGCGCTCGGCGTCGAGGTCGTACCCCCAGCCCAGGCGACCCTGGAACACCGAAAGATTGTAGGGCTGGACCTCCTCGCGCTGGTAATAACGGCTCTGCGCTCCTACCTCGAACAGCAGACGCTGTCGTCGCTCAGTGGCTGGCTGCCGCGGTAGTGGCCGGCGAGGCGCTGGAAGTGGCTTGACCGTTGCACCAGCTCGATGCTGTCGGCTTCATCGACCAGCGGCCGTAGTGCCTCCGGAATCAACTGGTTGGGATCGATCAGGAAGCGGCTGGGAAAGCGCTGGGCATTGCTGTCGTAGCCGGTCTCGATCATCAGCCGTGCCTGGTGTCGGGGGCCCGAGTCGCGCTGCCGTTGTTCGTCGATGGCGTGCTGATAGCGCCGCATGGCCTGACGAGCCCGAGCGGGCGGGTCGAGGGTCCCGAGTATCTCCAGCTCACGCTCGGCGGCATCGATCTGGCCGAGCCGCAGGTAGGCACCCGCTCGCTCCATGCGTGCCGCGGCGTGCTGTGGCTCGGCGCGAATTACCCGTTCCAGCGCCAGCAGCGCCTCGCTGGGATGGCCGGCACGCAGCGCCGCGACCCCCAGCCAGTAGTCGAACTCGGGGGTGCCGGCATGCTGGTGATCGAGCTGACTCAGCTGCTCATAGGCCGCATCTGGGGCATCGGCTTCGAGCTGTTGTCGCGCCTCGGTCAGTGGCGCTTGGTACGCCATCGCCGCTGGCCCCCCAAGGCTAGCGACCAGGGAAGCAAGCGGCAGCAGGACGCTGGGGGGAGGGCGAAAGACAGGGAAAGGTTGAAATGGCATAGGCATGTCGTTGTTGTGGTGAGTTCATAGGCACTGCCATTGATCCTCCTGCAGTACCGCGCCGAGTTCGGCAATGACGTCCTGGCGATATATCGGCTTCAAGTGTGTGATCCACAGCTGGCCTGGGCGCTGTGCCAGGCTCGCCAATAGCTGCGCCACCAGCGCCGGAGTCATGTGCCCCGACTGGCGTGCCAGCGCGAGGTGGCGGTCTGGGAAGGCACACTCCAGCATCAGGATGTCGATCGCGCCGCAGGCGTCGAGGCTATCGACGACACTGGGCTCGTAGGTGGTGTCGCCGCTGAACACGAAAGATGTCCCGGGCGACACGACCTGAAAACCGCAGGCAGGCACTCGATGCTTGACCGCAATGGGCGTGATCGTCAGCGTGCCATCCGCGTTTAAGGGGATCCTTTGCCCAAGCGTCAGCGGTGCGAAACGCAGTACCGGCTGCTCCGCGCTGGGCAGAGTGCCGAAATCCGGCCACAGCTGCTGGTTGAACAGGTGTCGCTGCAGCACATCGATGACCGCCGGCAGCGCATGCACGGTCAGCGCCCTGTTGTTGCTGACGAGCCGTTCGTAGAGGCTGTCGACCAGCAGTGGCAGGCCGGCGACATGGTCCAGGTGCGCATGGCTGAGGAACACATGCTGTATGGCGCTTGCCTCGTCGATGGACAGGTGCGCCAGGCCGGTACCGGCATCCAGCAGAGTCGTCTGGTCAATGAGAATGGCCGTTGTGGCGCTGCTGTCACCTAACCCGCCGCTGGCGCCTAATACACGTATTTTCATTGTTTAGCATTCCGTTACATCATCATATCGGGAAAGCACATTCAAGGGACGATGGCATGATGAGAGCGTTCAGCGGGTCAGCTTTCTGGCCATGTCGGCACCGAGCACGCCCTGCATGGCGTCCTTGAGGCGCGGGTCGCGCTGATAGAGTGCTTCTAGATCGCGGCGTCGCCAAACCAGATAGTCGACCGGGCTCTTGGTCACCACGCTGGCGCTGGCGGGCTTGCCGGTGACGAAACTCATCTCGCCGGCGAAATCGCCTGGCCGCAACGTCGCGCGATGCTGACCGCCGGCGTATACCTCTGCCTCACCGTCGAGCAGTAGAATCAGCTGGTCGAGGGACTGGTCCTGCTCGATCAGTGCCGCGTCTGGTGGGCAGTATTCACGCTGGGTGGGCCGCAACACCTTGAGCATTTCTCGCGGCGACAGCATGCGGAAGGTGTGCTGATGAAGCCAGCGCTGGTCGTCGTCGAGGGCTACCGGTCGTCGTGCCAGCAGCAGCACGGTGAGGTTGAAGGCATTGATGACGATAAAGGCGAGCTGCCAGCCAAGTGCCGAGTAGAGCGGCGTCTCGAGAAAATAGAAGTAGGGCAGCGTGCTTAGCGCGGCGAGAATGGTGATGGCCCGCAGATAGGCCATATCGCGCACGATATAAGCAAGACAGAACAGTAGATTGGCAAAAAAGAATAGACCGGTGGTCATGGTAGCACCGTCCTCTGGCAGTGGCCCGAGCATCACGATGCGGATGCTTGTGTGTCGCATGCTACCCACGCCGCGAGCCATCAGGGCAAGTTTTCAACGCTTGCCATAGCAGCGAAGCGCCGCACCGTCGTGGTGCTTATGGCTGACCGATATGGGTGCATGGTGGGCGTTGTGGTGCCGACGCAGAAGGTGGCATCGGGCGATGAGCATGATGAGACCTGCTTATGACGCAAGTTGGCACGCTGCGTGCTACGGTCACCAATAATGCGCGAATGCGCGCACTCCCTTGCATGCCAGCAGGTGCCGTATGAATCACGCTCCCGTGTCCCCGCCACGCCTGGTCTTCACCGATCTCGACGGCTCACTGCTCGACCACGACAGCTATGACTGGTCGCCGGCCAAGCCCTGGTTGGCGCGCCTCGCGGCGGCGGGCGTCACAGTGATTCCGGTCACCAGCAAGACCCGCGCCGAGCTGCTCTCGCTGCGTCTCGATCTGGGGCTGGCCAAGAGCCCGTTTATCGCCGAGAACGGGGCGGTGATCGGTCTGCCTTCATCCTGGCAGCACGCTCGACTGGATCGCGACCCTGCCGATCCACACGGTCTGGTGATCAAGACGCCGGGGCTGGACATCGGCTTTATCCGCACCCGATTGGGCGTGATTCGTGAGCGCCTCGGAGTGAGCTTTCAGGGGATGGGCGATATGCGTCTGGAAGACATCATCGCGCATACCGGCTTGTCGGAACCGGCGGCTCGACAGGCGCGAGTGCGGGAGGGCAGCGAGCCACTGATCTGGCAGGACGACGACGCGGCCCTCGAACGCTTTCGCCGTGCACTGGCCGATGATGGCCTGCGCCTGACTCGCGGCGGACGTTTCTGGCATGTGATGGGCGAGGTGCACAAGGGCGCCTCGGTGGGGTGGCTGATCGAGCGTTTCACGGCGCTGCGCGGTACCCAGCCGCTTACTCTGGGGCTGGGCGATGGGCCTAACGATGTGCCGATGCTCGAAGCGGTGGCGCAAGCGGTGCTGATTCCCGGCCATCACGGCCAGCGCGTCGAGGTCGTCAATCCGATGCTTTATCGCGCCGTGGCTGACGGTCCGGCGGGCTGGGCCGAAGGGCTTGCATACTGGTGGGGTGACGAGATTCCCGAGGCCGTCGGTGACGGCGTGAATGGCAAGGAGCGCGAGCGATGAGCGATTTCTATCAGAACGGTATCATCACCAATTTTCATAACCTGACCCAACGCCCGGTGGAGGCGCTGGAGGCCGACCTGGTGCGTTTCTCGATGCGCCGGCCAATGGGGCTGATCCTGCCCTCACTCTACTCCGAGCTCGAGGGGCCGGCGCTGTCGCATATCGTCGACGAGCTGGCCAAGGTGCCGTATCTCTCGGAGATCGTGATCGGCCTGGATCGCGCTGATCGCGAGCAGTTCCTGCATGCCCGGGAGTTCTTCTCGAGGCTGCCGCAGCACCACCGCATCCTGTGGAATGATGGCCCACGGCTCAGGGCTCTCGACGAGGAGCTGGCCGCCGAGAATATCTCACCCCAGGAGCCGGGCAAGGGCCGCAACGTGTGGTTCTGCTCGGGCTATATTCAGGCCTCGCGGCGCGCCGAAGCGGTAGCGCTGCACGACTGCGACATCGTCACTTATGATCGCAGTCTGCTGGCGCGGCTGATCTATCCGGTGGCGCACCCCCAGTTCAACTACGAGTTCTGCAAGGGCTACTACTCGCGTATCGCTGACGGCAAGCTCAATGGCCGTGTGGCGCGCCTGATGGTCACGCCCTTGATCCGTGCGCTGAAGAAGATCTATGGCCCGCTGCCCTATCTCGACTACCTGGACAGCTACCGCTATCCGCTCTCCGGTGAATTCTCGATGCGCGCCGATGTGCTTGACGGAATCCGCATTCCCAGCGACTGGGGGCTTGAAATTGGCGTACTCTCCGAGGTGCACCGCAACTACTCCACCAAGCGGCTGTGTCAGGTGGATATCGCCGATATCTACGACCACAAGCACCAGCCGGTCTCGGAGGAGGATCCTTCAGGCGGCCTCAATCGAATGAGCCTGGATATCGCCAAGGCGCTGTATCGCAAGCTCGCCACCCTCGGCGTACAGATCAGCGCCGAGAGTTTCCGCACCATCAAGGCCACCTACTATCGCATCGCCCTCGACCTTATCGAGGCTTACGACAACGATGCCATGATGAACGGCTTGAAGCTCGACCGGCACAGCGAAGAGCAGGCGGTGGAGCTGTTTGCCAGCAATATCATGGAGGCCGGCGCGGCGTTTCTCGACAACCCTCGCGACAAGCCGTTCATTCCCAGTTGGAACCGCGTGCAGGCGGCGATCCCCGACCTGCTCGAGCGCATGCATGCCGCGGTGGAGCTCGACAACCAGGGCAAGGTGTAAGGCCTGACGCAACGGCTGCACTAGATCAACGCCGGTCCGCGAGATCTCGCATATGCTGGAGGTATCACCCTTCAGTGCGAGAGTCTCCATGGCCAGTCTGACGTTTCTCGGTGCAGTCGGTGAGGTCACCGGCTCGCGCTATCTGCTCGAATACTACGGCGCAGGCCGTGAACACCGCTGGCTGCTGGAGTGTGGCTTGCATCAAGGCGGGCCTGACGCTGATCGTGCCAACACCGAGCCATTTGGAAAGCTGGCCAGCGAGCTCGACGGGGTGGTGCTCTCCCACGGCCATCTCGACCATGCCGGGCTGCTGCCCAAGCTGGTGCGTGAAGGCTTCAACGGCCCCATTCACTGCGCCAGCGATACTGCCGAGCTGCTGGACATCATGCTGCGCGATGCCGCCTTCGTGATGGCCAAGGACATCGAGTGGGACAACAGGTGGCGGCGCAAGGCCGGCAAACCGCTGCTCGAGCCGCTCTACGAACTCGATGACGTCGAACGTACCCTGACGCTTTGTGTGCCCCACGACTATGGGCAGATGGTGTCACTGGGAGGGGACGCCAGCCTGGTGTTTCGCGATGCCGGGCATATCCTCGGCTCGGCGATCGTCGAACTCGGGGTGCCCGCCGGCGGGCGCCAGCGCCGTCTGGTGTTCTCTGGTGATCTGGGCAACTCCGAGTCGGTGTTGATGCACCCTGCCGAGAAACTGCGCGATGCCGATGTGGTACTGATGGAGAGTACCTATGGCGATCGCAACCATCGTCCGCTCAGCGAGACCCTGGAGGAGTTTGCCGAGATCCTCGAGGAGGCCCATGCCGCCGGGGGCAACGTACTGATTCCTGCCTTCGCGGTGGGGCGCACCCAGGAAGTGCTCTACCACCTCAGCGCGCTCTACCATCAGGGGCGCCTCAAGCAGCAGCGGATCTTTCTCGATAGCCCCATGGCGATTCGTGTTACCGAGCTCTATGCGCGCAAGAAGGCGGCGCTCAACCGAGACGACCTCAAGGTGCTCAACGTCGCCGCCCAGGGAGACCCCAGTCAGTACCTGCCGGGGCTGCGCCTGACCCGCACAATGGAAGAGTCGATGGCCATCAATCGCATCCATGGCGGTGCCATCATCATTGCCGGTGCCGGGATGTGCAACGGGGGGAGAATACTTCACCACTTCCGCTACAACCTTGCCAAGCCCAGTACCAGAGTGGTGATCGTTGGCTTTCAGGCCGCCGGCACCCTGGGGCGCGCCCTGGTCGACGGCGCCGAGCGCGTCAAGGTACTGGGCGAAGAGCTGACGGTGAAAGCGCGGATCCATACGCTGGGCGGTTTTTCGGCCCATGCGGGTCAGCGCGAGCTGATCGGCTGGATCGGCGCCTTTCGCAATACGCCCCGCGTTTATCTGGTGCACGGCGAGCCCGGTGCCCAGCAGCAGCTTCAGGCGGCACTGGTGGATAGCGGGATCCGGGCGGAGGTGCCCACCTACGGCGACTGCATCACGCTCTAACCGTCGCCAGCTTCGCTTGACCCAGATCAAGCTGCGGCGTTTTACCTCATGTCTTGAGGCGTCCTCTGCGCTACGCTGATAACTCGATTTCGGGTTATTAAGTTAGAGGAAAAAGTTATGAAAATGAGTGGAATATCATGCATGGCCTCGGCCATTGCTGCGACCGCCCTGATCTTGTCACCGCTGGCCATGGCCGAGGAGCACGCCAACGGCGATGACGCCTATGCCGAACGCGCCCTGGTGATCCTGACCAGCGACTCCCTGCAGACACAGGGCATGGCGATGATCCTGGCCAACGCCATGCGCGAGCAGGGCACCACCCCGCACATCCTGCTCTGCGACGCTGCTGGCGAACTGGCCATCGACGGCTATGAGAGCGAGACCGAGCTTGGGCCCCGCGGCGTCAAGCCCGAAGGCCTCATGCAGATGATGATGGGCGAAGGGGCGGGGGTGGATGTCTGCGCCATCTATCTGCCCAACAGCGAGTACGGCGAGGATGACCTGCGCGACGGGGTAGGGGTGGCCACCCCGGGCGCCATGGCCGAGATGATGCGCGACCCGGCTATTCCGGTCTTTAGCTTCTGAGTTTCTGAACCCATTCGTCGCTGGTATCGATGCCGGCTGCCTTCAAGGTAGCCGGTGCGTTGCCGTTCGGCGCTGAAGGAGAGTCATGATGAACATCAAGAGTAACGTGGGCGGTGTCGACAAGATTGCCCGGATCGTGGTCGGTGTGCTGCTGATCCTGCTGGCTCTGACCGGCACCATTGGCGCCTGGGGCTGGATCGGCGTGCTGCCGCTGGCCACCGGGGTGTTCAACGTCTGCCCGGCCTACAGTCTGCTGGGCATCAATACCTGCAAGGTCGACAAGTAAGGCTGCATGGCTATTCCTCGCCATGTCGCCAGGCGCCCGTGCCCCTTTCAGGTCGCGGGCGCCTGGCTATCGGGATGTATGAAGCCATGTCTTCATATTCAAAACAAATATAACGTTAGAACATAATTTGCCCTATACTGACGTCATCTTCGATACCCCGACTTCGATGGAGGCCGCTTCCCATGCCCAATACGAACGCGCCCCGGCCACTCGTGACCCACTTTTTCGACGAGCCCACCAACACCTTCAGCTATGTGGTGCAGGATCCCGAAGGCAAGTCCTGCGCCATCCTCGATTCGGTGCTCGACTTCGACTACGCAGCCGGGCGCACCGATGTGCGCTCCGCCGACGAGATCATCGCCTTCGTGCGCGATAACGGTCTGGAAGTGGAGTGGATCCTCGAGACCCACGTCCACGCCGACCACCTCTCGGCCGCGCCCTACCTGCACGAGCAACTGGGCGGCAAGACCGGCATCGGCGCCAGGATCACCGTGGTGCAGGATGTCTTCGGCAAGGCGTTCAACGCCGGCACCGAGTTCGCCCGGGACGGCAGCCAGTTCGACCATCTCTTCGAGGAGGGCGATACCTTCGCCATTGGCAACCTGGAAGGGCGGGTGCTGCACACGCCGGGCCACACCCCGGCCTGCCTGACCTATGTAATCGGCGACGCTGCCTTCGTTGGCGATACCCTCTTCATGCCCGACTACGGCACCGCCCGCTGCGACTTTCCCGGCGGCGATGCGCGCACCCTGTATCGCTCCATCCATAAGGTGCTGGCCCTGCCGGAGGAGACGCGGCTGTTCCTGTGCCACGACTATAAGGCGCCGGGTCGCGAGGAGTACCAGCATGAAACCAGCGTCGCCGAACAGCGTGCGCATAACGTCCACGTCCACCAGGGCATCAGCGAGGAGGCGTTCGTCAAGATGCGAACCGAGCGCGACGCCACCCTCGGCATGCCTCGGCTGATCATCCCGTCGGTGCAGGTCAATATGCGCGCCGGAGAGATGCCGCCAGCCGAAAACAATGGCCAGATCTACCTCAAGGTCCCGATCAACACCTTCTGAGGGCGTCCCGTGATTCTTAAGCGCTACCTGCCCATCCTGCAGTGGCTGCCCGGCTATGGTCGCGCCACTCTGAGCAGTGATCTGCTGGCGGCGCTGATCGTCACCATCATGCTGATTCCGCAGTCGCTGGCTTACGCCATGCTGGCAGGGCTGCCGCCGGAGGTGGGGCTCTACGCCAGTATTGTGCCGCTGCTGATCTACGCGCTGTTTGGGACCAGCCGCACCCTGGCGGTGGGGCCTGTAGCAGTCGTGTCGCTGATGACCGCGGCGGCGGTGAGCCAGGTCGCCCCCCAGGGGACGCCTGAGTATCTTGGCGCGGCGCTGGTGCTGGCGCTGATGTCCGGGTTGATCCTGACACTGATGGGCGTGGCGCGGCTGGGCTTTCTGGCCAACTTCCTCAGCCATCCGGTGATTTCCGGCTTTATCACCGCCACCGGATTGATTATCGCTGCCGGTCAGCTACGCCATCTGCTCGGGGTGGAGGCCGGCGGCCAGCATCTGCTGGCGGTGCTGGTCGGTCTGGCCAGTCAACTGGGGGCGACCCATCTGCCGACACTGGCGATCGGGCTGGGCGTGCTGCTGTTCCTGTGCGCGGCGCGGCGCTGGCTCAAGCCGGCCCTGGTCGCGCTCGGCGTGGCAGCACGGCCGGCAGACATGCTGACCAAGGCGGCACCGATTGTTGCCGTGGCGGTGACCACGCTGGCTACCTGGGGGCTCGGCCTCGACCAGCGCGGCGTCGCCGTGGTGGGTGCGGTGCCGGCGGGTTTGCCGCCGCTGACGCTGCCGGGGTTCGACAGCGGTCTGTGGAGCCAGCTATTCATGGGCGCGCTGCTGATCAGCGTGGTCGGCTTCGTGGAGTCGGTCTCGGTGGGTCAGACCCTGGCCGCCAAGCGGCGCCAGCGAATCGACCCCGACCAGGAGCTGGTGGGGCTGGGCACCTCCAATATCGCGGCGTCGTTCACCGGCGGCATGCCGGTCACCGGCGGCTTCGCCCGCTCGGTGGTGAATTTCGACGCCGGCGCCGAGACCCCGGCGGCGGGGGCCTTCACTGCGCTGGGCATTGCGCTGGCGGCACTGCTGTTCACCCCGCTGATCGCCTACCTGCCCATCGCCACCTTGGCGGCGACCATCATCGTGGCGGTGCTGACGCTGGTTGATATGCCGGCCATCAAGCGCACCTGGAACTACTCCCGCAGCGATGCCACGGCGATGCTGGCAACCATCGCCGTAACTCTGGGCCATGGAGTGGAGAGCGGCATCCTGGTTGGGGTGGGACTGTCGCTGGTGCTGCATCTCTACCGCACCAGCCGCCCCCACAGCGCCGTGGTGGGTCGCATGCCGGGCACCGAGCACTTTCGCAACGTGCAGCGTCATCAGGTCGAGACAGACGAGCGCCTGGCGATTCTGCGCGTCGATGAGAGCCTCTACTTCGCCAATGCGCGCTATCTGGAGGACACCGTGATGGCGCTCGCCGTGCGGCGGCCCGAGCTCGAGCACCTGGTGCTGGCCTGCCAGGCGGTCAACGGGATCGATGCCTCGGCGCTGGAGAGTCTCGAAGCGATCAATGCACGGCTGCAGGATGCCGGCGTGAGGCTGCACCTGGCCGAGGTCAAGGGACCGGTGATGGACCGCCTCAAGCACACCGCCTTCTGCCGCGAGCTGAGCGGCGAGGTATTCCTCAGCACCTTCGACGCCTGGCGGGCGCTGCACGGCGACGCGGTCTCGGTGTCGCGGCAGCCGGCGGCCAATGAGGCGTCACCGCTCAACGAGCGCTAATACGATAGATATCAGAGGAGATGAAAATGGATTGGATGGCGAGCCTGCAGGGGCTGGTGGGAGGCGTGTTGATCGGCCTCTCGGCGGTGTGGCTGATGGCCACCATGGGGCGCATCGCGGGTATCAGCGGCATTCTGTCGAGCCTGATCTGGGCGCGCCCAAAGGGCGATAGCGCCTGGCGGCTGACCTTTCTGCTCGGCCTGATCAGTGGGCCGCTGCTGGTGATGGCGCTGGGCGGCGGCCTGGGCAACGTGGCCGCTGGCGCGCCGGGCGCGGTGATCGGCGAACCTGCCGGCGGCGTGGCGCTGATGCTGCTGGCGGGTCTGCTGGTGGGCGTGGGCACCGGGCTGGGTAGCGGCTGCACCAGCGGGCATGGAGTCTGCGGCCTGGCGCGGCTCTCGCCGCGCTCGCTGCTGGCGACCCTGACCTTCCTGATAGCGGCGATCGTGACCGTCTATATGGTGCGTCATGTGATCGGAGGTGGAGCATGAAGGCGCTCGCAGGCTACGTCGCCGGGCTGCTGTTCGGGCTTGGTCTGGCGATATCCGGAATGACCGATCCGGCGCGGGTGCTGGGCTTTCTCGACCTGGCCGGTGCCTGGGATCCGACCCTGATGTTCGTGCTCGGTGGTGCCGTGGTGACCACTTTCATCGGCTATCGGTTGGCATGGGCGCGGGGGCGGCCGCTGTTCGAGGCGAGCTTTCAGCTGCCCACCCGCCGCGACCTGGATGCCCGGCTGCTCGGCGGCGCGGCGCTGTTCGGCATCGGCTGGGGGCTCTCCGGCTACTGCCCGGGGCCGGCGGTGGCCTCCATCGCCGGACTGTCGCTGCCGCTCGTCGCCATGTTGGGAGCCATGGTGGCCGGCTGGTATTTGGCTCGGCGAATGGGCTAAGGCGCTGCGCGTCTCAGGGGCGCGGCGCGCCAAAAATTACCGCCAGCTCGTCCTCTTCCGGCAGGCCGTGGGCCATCTGCAGGCCGCGCTCGCCCTGGTAGACCATGCTCGGGGTGGCCATCAGGCCGAAGCTCTCCATCAGCTGGTGATTGTCGAACAGCGCCTCCTCCAGATCGCGGGGCAGGGTCTCGAGTCGCGGCGTCTCCTCGCCGCGATGATGGGCGAGCAGTGCCGCGCTGGGGTCGTCGGCGGCCAGCAGTGAAATGGCCGTGCGCGGACTGTCGCGATCCATCAGCCCGACCATCACGTGGCGCAGCTGCACCTCGCCGGCTTCGACCCAGGGACGCGCCTTGTCAAACAGGCGCTGGCAGTAGGGGCAGTAGGGGTCGGTAAACACATAGACCATACGCTCGGCCGCGGCATCGCCTTCGGCGATCCAGGCGCTCTGTTCGAGCATCGCCAGGCTTTCGCCATCCTCCTCGCCACGAATCACCTCGTCGAGCATCGGCCGGCTCAGGTCGTTGCCGTCGGCGTCCTGCAGGGTGCCGACAATCACATGCTCGCCGTCGGGCAGCAGGTAGGCGGCCAGCTCATGACCCTGATAGCTGCCGGCGTAGCCGGTCATGCCCCCCAGGGCCTCGAACTCCCCGTGGATGGTCATGCCCTGGGCCTCGAGGGCAGCGATCGGTGCCGGCCAGTCGTTGGCCAGGACGCTGGCGGGCAGCAGGGCGAGTAGAACGGCAGACAGGCGTGCGTGAAGCGGGGGCATGAGGCATCCTCGTGGGTCTCTGCGCTCAGACTGCCACGCCCGGGGCATTCTGCCCAGCGTCTTAGACGCGGTACGCTGACGCATATCTCGGATCGATTCGCCAAGGACGGCCATGCCTGACTCCTCCCATTCGGCACGCAACGGTGACACGGCGCTCTACTCGCTGCACGGCATGTGGTGTACCAGCTGTGCCCAGGCGGTGGAGAGCGTACTGGCACGCCATGCCGGCGTGCTGCGTGCCAGCGTCAACTACGCCACCGCCACCGTGCACCTCAGTGGCGACGCCGAGGCGATTGCCCTGGAGCGATTGGCGCCGCGGGTGCGCCGCCTGGGCTATCGGCTGGTGCCCCTCGAGGCGGCCCAGGACGCCGAGAGTCGCCTCGAGGCCGAGAGCCGGCGTCTGACGCTGCGCCTGGCGGTGGGCGCCAGCTTCGGCATGTGGACCATGCTCGCCTCGCTGCTGATCTATGCCGGTGCGCTCCCCGGGCCGCGCCTTGAATTCGTGCTGGCGCTGGTCTCCGGCGCCTTCGCGGTGCCGGTGGTGAGCTATGCCGGCTGGCCCTTCTATCGCGCGGGGTGGCGTACCCTGCGCGCCGGCCGCCCAGGCATGGATGCGCTGATCAGTCTGGGGGTGCTGGGGGCAGTACTGGTCTCGGTATGGCTGCTGTGGCGCGGCTCGGCGGAGGTCTATTTCGATACCGCGGTGATGCTGATTCTGCTGCTGCTGGTGGGGCGCCTGGTCGAGACCTTCTGTCGCTACCGCGGCCTGCGGGCGCTGTCGCGGCTCTACCCGCGGATCAGCGAGGTCACGGTGCTGGACGGCGAGACGCCGCGGTCGCGGGCGCTGAACGAGGTGGCTCCCGGGGAGCGTATCCGCATCGACGCCGGTGGCCTGTTACCGCTGGACGGTGCACTGGAGAGCGACCAGGTCTGGCTCGATCTGTCGCCGCTCAACGGCGAGGCACGCCCGGTAAGCCGCCACCGTGGCGCGGCGCTGCAGGCGGGCAGCCGCAACCTGGGCGAGGTGATCACCCTGGTGGTCACGGCGCGAGCCGGCGAGGGCTACCTGGACCGATTGCACCGCCAGATGCTCGAACTGCATGCGCGCAAGGGCGAGCTTCAGCGCCTGGCCGACCGCTTCGCCGCCTGGCTCAGTCCGCTGGCCGTGGTGCTGGCGCTGGCGACGCTGGTGGCGCTGCTGCTCGGCGGCGTAGTGGTAGAAGAGGCCGTGGTGCGGGCGCTATCGGTGCTGGTAGTGGCCTGCCCCTGCGCGGTGGGGCTGGCGATCCCGCTGGCCAATCTCGCCGCCGGCAGTCAGGCGCTGCGCCGCGGCGTGGTGTTTCGCGACCTGGCGGCCTTCGAGTCGCTGGGCCAGGTGCGCAGCGCCGCCTTCGACAAGACCGGCACCCTGACCCGAGGCGAGGCCGAGCTGGCCGAGTGCCGGCCAGCGCCTGGGGTCACCGAGGAGACCCTGTTGACGCTGGCCGCCCAGGCGGAGTGGGGCAGCGAGCATCCATTGGGGGTGGCGCTGCGCCAGGCCGCGCATCGGCGTGGTCTGGCCGTGGGCGAGGCGCCTTGCCAGAGTGTCGAGGTGGCAGGCGGTGGGCGGCGGATAGTGCTGGAAGATGGCACCCGGCTGTGGGTCGGCGAGCCGGCCTGGCTGGCCGCCGAGCTGGGCTCTCCTCCAGCGGCGGATAGCGGCGATGAACAGCGGGCTGGCAGCCGGGTGGCAGTGGCCCGCGACGGCGAGTGGCTCGGCGAGCTGACCCTGCGCGACTGCCCCGATGCCGGGGCGCTGGCGCCCCTGGCTGAGCTGCGCCGTGCCGGCATGACGCTGGCGCTGATCAGCGGTGATCACGCCGCAGAGGTTGCGTCGGTGGGAGAGGCGGCCGGCTTTGCCCGCCGTGAATGCTTCGCCGGCCAGGCCCCGGAGGCCAAGGCGCGGCTGGTGGATCGCCTGCCACGGCCATCGCTGTTCGTCGGTGATGGCGTCAACGATGTGCTGGCGTTGGCCACGGCCGACGTAGGGATTGCCCCGCTGGGTGCCAGCCAGCCGGCCCGTGACGGTGCGGCGGTGCAGCTGCTCGAGCCGGGGGTGGCGGGGGTGGTGGATGCCTGGCGCACGGCGCGCCAGGCGCGGCGCATCATGCGCCAGAATTTGCTGCTCTCGGCGGGCTACAACCTGGTGGCGTTGGGGCTGGTGGTGTGGATGCCGATTCCGCCGCTGGTGGCGGTGCTGGCGATGGCGGCGAGCTCGCTCTCGGTCACCGCCAACGCCTCACGCCTGGGGCTCAGCGACTGACCAGCCACAGGCTGCGATAAGGGCCAAGCTCGTTGGGCGGAGTGGGGCAGGCGGCATCCTCGAGCAGATCGTGCCAATCGTGCTCGTCGAGGGCTGGAAGCGCCAGCGGCTGGCGCTTGTCGGTGACGTTGTAGATCGCCAGCAGCCGCCGGCCGTCGGCCAGCGGGCCGCGCTGGATGGCCAGCAGGCTGGTCGGCGTATCGATCACTTCCTGGGCCGCGTCGGGGTGAAAGCAGGGCTCGCCGCGGCGAATGTCGAGGCGCCGCTTGAGCGCCAGGAAAGCCTCCCGGGTTGGCGTATTGCGGCTGTCGAGCAGCTCATTGAGCACCCCCATGTCCCACTGACGGCGATTGATCGAGCGCAGCTGGCCGCTACGCTCGATGCCCTCATGGTCGTTGAGGGTCGCGGTCAGCGAGTGCAGGTACAGGGCAGGGATTCCCTGTAGCGCCAGCATCAGGTGCTGGCTGCACAGGAAACGCTCGATCTGCCAGGGGTCGGGGCCGCGACGGGTGCCCTTGAGCGCCTCGAAATAGGTGATATTGATCTCGTAGGGCGAGTCCTTGCCGTCGGCATTGGCCTTCATGCTGACGAAGCCGCCGAAGCGGTGCATCAGCTCCAGCAGCGCCTCCACCTCGTGGGGCGGCAGCAGCCCCTCCAGGGCGCGTACGCCGATGCCGTCGTGACTGGCGGTGAAGTTGAGGTAGCTGCAGCCGGCGGGCAGCGTGGGAAGACTGCGCAACCAGTTGGCCAGGGTGCTGGCATCACCGCTGGTCAGGGTGTGGACCAGCAGCGGTGGCAGGGTGAACTGGTAGACCAGATGCGCCTCGTCAGGTGTCTCGCCGCGTTCCAATCCGCCATCTTCGAGCCGCTCGAGGCCAAAGTAGCTGAGGTTCTCGCGGTGCGGCACGTTGGTTTCGGTGACCAACAGGGTGCCTGGCGCCACATGATCGAGTATGCCGCGCAGCAGGCGCACGATGGCGTGGGTCTGGGGCAGGTGGATACACGGCGTGCCGACCTCTTTCCACAGGAAGGCGATGGCGTCGAGGCGGATGATCCGCGCGCCCTGTTCGACGTAGAACAGCAGGATGCCGATAAACTCCAGCAGCACATCGGGGTTGGCGAAATTGAGATCGATCTGGTCCTCTGAGAAGGTCGCCCATAGATAGCGGGTGCCGCGACGGGTGGCCACCGGCACCAGCAGCGGCGAGTTACGCGGCCGCACCACCTGGGAGAGGTCGGTATCGGGATCCATTTCGATAAAGTAGTCGCGGCCCGGCTGGCTGCCGGCCAGGTAGTCGACGAACCATAGTGATTCGCGGGAGACATGGTTGATCACCAGGTCGACCATCAGATCGCGGTGGCCCGCCAGACGTCGAATGTGCGACCAGTCGCCTAGCGCCGGATTGACCTCGCGATAGTGGATCACCGAGAAGCCGTCGTCACTGCTCCAGGGGAAGAACGGCAGCACATGCACGCCGCTGAAGGTATCGCCGAGCCGCTGTTCGAGGAACTCGTCGAGCACCGCCAGCGGCGGGCGATCGCCGTCGAGCAGGGTGTCGCCGTAGGTGATCAGCCACTGGTCGCGTTCACTCCAGAGGGGCCGGCCGGCGCCGGGGCGCTCGCGCAATGCCTCACGATGGTGCGCCAGCAGGGTGGTCAGGCGTCGCAGCACCTCGCTGGCGCGGGGGCCGTAGACCTCGCCAAGGCGAGCGCTGGCCAGTGCGGTGAAGGCCGCGGGATCGAGGGGCTCGAGCGCAGTGAGGGGCGTCGGCGAGCTCATGGCATCTCTCCTTGAAGGGGCGTCTCTCTTCAGCTTAATGCAGAAGGCGTGCCAAGCGCTTACACTACGGCAACCATTCCGACGCCGGAACCGATCCCATGCACTGTCCCTTCTGCGGAACGCACGACACTAAGGTCACCGACTCGCGGTTGGTCGCCGAAGGCGATCAGGTGCGCCGTCGTCGCCAGTGCGCCGCATGCGGCGAGCGTTTCACCACCTATGAAACCGCCGAGCTGGTGATGCCGCGGGTGATCAAGGCCGATGGTTCCCGCGAGACCTTCGATGAGCGCAAGCTGCGCGCCGGTATGCTGCGGGCGCTGGAGAAGCGCCCGGTCAGCGCCGAGTCGATCGAGGCCGCGGTGGAGCGTATCCGTCAGCGTCTGCGCGCCCGCGGCGAGCGTGAGGTGGCAGCGCTGGACGTCGGAGAAGAGGTAATGCAGGCGCTCAAGCGCCTCGATCAGGTGGCTTACATCCGCTTCGCCTCGGTGTATCGCCGCTTTCAGGACCTCGATGAGTTTCGCGCCGAGATCGATCGCCTGGCTCAGGAGCCCTCGTTCTCGCCAAACGATGATACTTGATCTGTACACGGATGACGCATGCCCAAAGCGACTGCCGAGACCTGGATGGCCCGCGCCCTGACCCTGGCGCGGCGCGGCCTTTACACCACTGATCCCAATCCCCGCGTGGGCTGCGTGCTGGTCAAGCAGCGCCGCATCGTGGGGGAGGGCTTTCACGCCCGAGCCGGTGAGCCGCATGCCGAAGTACATGCACTGCGTGCCGCCGGCGATGATGCGCGAGGCGCCACGGCCTATGTGACCCTGGAGCCCTGCTCCCATCACGGTCGTACCGGTCCCTGTGCCGAGGCGCTGGCAGCCGCCGGAGTCACGCGCGTGGTGGCCGCCATGCAGGACCCCAACCCCCAGGTGGCCGGCCGCGGCCTGGCGATCCTGCGCGAGGCCGGGGTCGAGGTCGAGTGTGGGCTGATGGAGGAGCAGGCGCGGGCGCTCAACCCCGGCTTTATCCTGCGCATGACCCGTCACCGCCCCTTCGTGCGGCTGAAGATGGCGACCAGCCTCGACGGGCGCACGGCGATGCGCTCTGGCGAGTCGCAGTGGATCACGGGACCGCGGGCGCGAACCGAGGTGCAGCGGCTGCGGGCGCGCTCCAGCGCGGTGATCAGCGGCGTCGAGTCGATCATCTTCGATAATTCGCGCCTCACCGTGCGCGCCTCGCAGCTCGACCTCGACGATGCCGACGCGATCGCCGCGCGTCAGCCGCTGCGGGTCATCGTCGACTCGCGGCTGCGTCTGCCCCAGGCGGCGGCCTGTCTGCGTGAGCCGGGCCGCACTCTGGTCGCCACCTGCAGCCACGACGCCGAGCGCCGCGCGCGACTCGAGGCGGCGGGGGCCGAGGTGCTGGTGTTGGCCTCGGGCATCGAGGGGCGCGTCGATCTGGAAGCGCTGCTGCACTATCTGGCCGATCAGGAGCAGGCCAATGAGGTGCTGGTGGAGACCGGTGCTACCCTGGCCGGTGCGATGCTCGATGCCGAGCTGGTCGACGAGATCCAGCTGTTTATGGCGCCGACCCTGCTGGGCGGCGAGGCGCGGCCGCTGTTCAGCCTGCCGGGGCTCGAGACCATGGCCCAGCAGCGGGCGCTGGATATTCTCGATATCCGCGCGGTGGGCCGCGACTGGCGGATTACCGCCCGCCCACAACGTCGTGGCCTGACAAACACCGCTCGGAACTGATTGGGTGGCAAACCTCCTCTTCGGCTTGCCCCCGGCGTCCTCGCTCAGAGGCCCTGGGCGCTGCTCTCCACTAGCGCCCGAGGTGCTATCTACTGGCGCCCGACGCCGCGCCAAGGTACCCTGAGCGCCGATTCAAAATGGGCGTTGCTGTCCGAGCGTTCATCCGCCGCAGCAGTGCGGCGCCCATGGGCATAGCGATTTGGAGTTTGCATGGCTAAGGCTTCACAGGATTCCAGCGCCGACCGGGCGACTGGCATGGCGTCGATTGCTGAGCTGATCGAGGATATCCGTCAGGGCAAGATGGTGATCCTGATGGACGACGAGGATCGCGAGAATGAGGGCGATGTGATCATGGCCGCCGAAAAGGTCCAGGCCGAGCACATCAACTTCATGGCTCGTCATGCGCGCGGCCTGATCTGCCTGCCGATGACCCGTGAGCGCTGCCAGCGGCTCAAGTTGCCGCTGATGGTCAGCGACAACGGCTCCGGCTTCGGCACCAAGTTCACGCTCTCCATCGAAGCCGCCGAGGGCGTCTCCACGGGTATCTCCGCCGCCGACCGCGCGCGCACCGTTCAGGCCGCGGTGGCCCGCGATGCCAAGGCCGAGGATATCGTCCAACCGGGCCATATCTTCCCGCTGATGGCCGAGCCTGGCGGCGTGCTGCGCCGCGCCGGCCACACCGAGGCGGCCTGCGACCTGGCGGCGATGGCGGGACTCGACCCCAGCGGCGTGATCTGCGAAGTCATGAACGACGACGGCAGCATGGCGCGGCGCCCCGAACTCGAGCGCTTCGCCGCCGAGCACGACCTCAAGATCGGTACCATCGCCGACCTCATCCACTACCGTATTCACAACGAACAGACCATCGACCACGTCGAGTCGACCCAGGTCCAGACCAGCGTCGGCGAGTTCGATCTGCACGTGTTCCGCGACGGCATCCAGGGTGTCCACCACCTGGCGTTGGTCAAGGGGCGTCCGTCGCCGGAGATACCCACTACCGTTCGCGTGCACCTGGCGGACGTGATGCGTGACCTGCTGTGCCTGCAGAAGGGCGACACGCCGAGCTGGAGCGCCAGCGGCGCCATCGCCGAAGTGGCTCGCGCCGAGGCCGGGGTCTTCGTGCTGCTTAACGATGGCCGCCCGCGCCAGGATTTTCTCGACTATCTTGAGGTGTTTCTCGAGCGCCGCCGCCAGCCGCGTGGCAGCGAGTCCGACGGCGCGGGTAACTACCTGACCATCGGTACCGGTTCGCAGATCCTGCGTCATCTTGGCGTTGGCAAGATGCGCCTGCTCAGCTCGCCGTGGAAGTTCTCGGCGCTGTCGGGTTTTGATCTTGAAGTGGTCGAACGGCTGGACCCCTAGTCACTGTCTCAAACGCTGGCAGGTTTCAATTTCAGCAGTATCGTTTATAGCAGGAATCAGAGCATGCAACCGATCTCCCAAGTCGAAGGCAACTTCACCGACGTCGATGGCCGCTACGTGATCGTGGTCGGACGCTTCAACCACCACGTGGTGGACAGCCTGGTCGAGGGCGCCGTCGACAGCCTGGTACGTCACGGTGTGGACGCCGAGCATATCGATATCGTCCATGTGCCGGGCGCCTGGGAGCTGCCGCTGGCGGTCAAGCGTGCGCTCAAGGTCATCAAACCGGATGCGGTGATCGCGCTGGGCGCGGTAATCCGTGGTGGCACGCCGCATTTCGAGTATGTGGCCGGCGGCTGCA
Organism: Halomonas sp. ML-15; assembly: GCF_014779595.1. Lineage (GTDB taxonomy): Bacteria > Pseudomonadota > Gammaproteobacteria > Pseudomonadales > Halomonadaceae > Franzmannia. The sequence goes on along the minus strand of NZ_JACXZT010000019.1, from coordinate 1,757,691 downwards.
ACGCGGCGCTGGGTAACCTGCAACTGGAGTTCGATACCCCGGTGGCCAATGGCGTGCTGACCGTCAACACCATCGAGCAGGCCATCGAGCGCGCCGGTACCAAGGCTGGCAACAAGGGCGCCGAGGCGGCCATGGCGGCGATGGAGATGGTCTCGCTGCTCAAGCACTTCGGAGGTGATGCATGAAGGAGTCGCGTCGCGCTCCCTCGGCGGCGCAGCAGGCCCGCCATGCGGCCCGTGAGCTGGCCGTGCAGGGGCTCTATCAGTGGCAGATGACCGGCAAGTCGATCACCGCCGTGGAAGCCGAGTTTCGCGGTCAGGTTGCCGATGACGACCTCGAGGATCACGAGAACTGGGCCAAGGTCATGGAAATCGCCGATCTGGCACTGTTCCATGAACTGCTGCATAACGTGGTACGTTTCCGTGACGATCTCGACGCGGCCATTACGCCGCTGCTAGACCGCCGTCTCCAGGAGCTTGATCCCATCGAGCTGGCGATCCTGCGCCTGGGGGCCTACGAACTCTCCCGCCGCCTCGAGGTACCCTACCGCGCGGTGATCAACGAGGGGGTCGAGCTGGCCAAGTCGTTCGGCGCCACCGATGGCCACAAGTACGTCAACGGCATTCTCGACAAGCTCGCCGCGCGGCTTCGCTACGCCGAGGTCAGCGCGCGTCGCTGATTTGCTCACCCAGATGCTTAGCGAATTCGAGCTCATTGCCCGTCATTTCGCGCGCTCGCCCCGGGCCGAGGCCCACGGCGTGGCGCTGGGCGTGGGCGATGACTGCGCGTTACTGACCCCGAGTCCTGGCTGCCAGTTGGCGGTCAGTGTCGATACCTCAGTGGCCGAGGTGCATTTCCCCGCCAACGCGCCGCCGGCGGCCATCGGCCATCGCGCTCTGGCGGTGGCCTTGAGTGACCTTGCCGCGATGGGGGCGACGCCGCGCTGGTGCCTGATGGCGCTGACCCTGCCCGAGGTCGACGATGCCTGGCTCGGCGAGTTTGCAGCGGGATTCCATGCCCTGTGTGCCGAGAGCGATGTGACCCTGGTGGGCGGCGACGTGACCCGTGGCAGCCTGGCCATCAGCGTGACCGTGCATGGTGAGGTGCCGCTCGGGGCGGCGCTTACCCGGCATGCGGCGCGCCCCGGCGAAGTGCTGGCGGTGACCGGCACACTCGGCGCGGCGCACGCCGGGCTCAAGGCCTGGCAGACGGGCGAGCGCGACCTGGCGCAGCCCTTGCTGGCGAGCTATCTGCTACCCCAGCCGCGGCTCGCGGCCGGGCTTGCGCTGCGCGATCTGGCCAGTGCCGCGATCGATCTTTCCGACGGTTTGTTGCCCGATCTCGGCCATCTGTGTGAGGCCTCGGGGGTTGGCGCCGACCTCGATGCCGCGGCGCTGCCGCTGGCCGACGGCTTGGTCGCGGCGCTGGGCGAAGAGGGGGCTCGGCAGGCAGCGCTGGCCGGTGGCGATGACTACGAGCTGCTGGTTAGCCTGCCCCGGGCAGCGCTGGACGAGGCCCATCGGCGACTCGCCGAGATCGGCGTGGCCCTGACCGCTATCGGCACCTGCAGTGCGACGCCGGGGATTCGCGGTGTGGCCGCGGTCGATGGCTGGCAGCACTTCTCGGGAGGTAAGCCATGAACCGCGCCCCCGCCAGCGTCTGGCGACGCCCTACCCACTTTCTGGCCTTCGGTCTCGGCAGTGGCACCGTGCCCTGGGCGCCAGGCACCTTCGGGACACTGGCGGCGATTCCCTTCTATTGGCTGATGTCGGAACTGCCGCTCTCCTGGTACATGCTGATCATCCTCGCCACCTTCATCATCGGCGTATGGCTGTGTGAAGTGACCTCACGGGATCTCGGTGTCCATGACCACTCCGGCATCGTCTGGGACGAATTCGTCGGCTACTGGATCACCATGGCGGCGGTGCCGTTCTCCTGGGAAGCGGCGCTGTGGGGCTTTATCGTGTTCCGTGTCTTCGACGTCTTCAAACCCTGGCCGATTCGCTGGGCCGACCGCCGTGTGGCAGGCGGTTTCGGGATCATGATCGATGATGTGCTGGCCGGCATCTATGCTTGGAGTACTATTCATCTGTGGCTGTGGCTGCACTGAAGCTGCCGGCCTGAACGCCCTGAATATCGAGGAGTATCATGCGCAAGGGACGCCTGCTGGTTAGCGTAGTGGTTCTGCTGGGGGCCGGTTATCTGGTCGCCCAGGCCTATTCCAGTGCCATTTTCGAACGTGAGCTGTCGCGCGCGCTCGATGATCTCGACGCGCGTGGCGACCTGCACGTGCAGCGCGACGAACTCGAACGTGGCTGGTTCGTGTCGCGGGGCGAGGTTCAGCTCACCGCGCTGCTCGACGACTGGCAGCTGTCGCTGCCCTATATCGCCCATCACGGCCTGCTGGCCACGCGCATCGAGGGGGAACTGCAGCTGCAGCTCGACGGCGACGAGGACACTCTGTTCGGCGAACGTCTACCGGCCAGCCCGCCGCGCTGGCACGGCGAGTATCAGACCCTGTCGCAGACCTTCGAGGGGCGCCTGGACATGGCGCCTTTCGAGTTTTCCGACGAGCGGGGCGACGTTGACTTCGCGGGCCTGGCCCTGCGTGTCAGCGGCGAACACGGTGATCTGGCGCTGACCGGCAGCGTGGCGCCATGGAGCCTAAGCGTTGACGGTGAGCGGCTCGAGGTTGGCCCGCTGCAGCTCGACAGCCAGTACCGCTATGGCGATGACGACTTCCTGCAGCGCGATGAGCTGCAGCTCGCCTATCTGCGCTTGACCCAGGCCAACGGGCCCGAGATCGCGCTGCAGGCGCTGGGTTACCGTGGCGAGGTGCGCCTGGGTAGCGACGAGCTGACCCTGGCGGGCCGGCTGTCGCTGGGTGAGATGACCCTGGCCGAACAACCGGCGCTGTCCGGCGAGCTGGCACTGGGTGTGTCGCGCCTCAACGCCGATGCGGTGCGCACCCTCAGCCGAGAGCTGCAGACGGCACTGGCCGCTCGCGATAGCCAGGCGCCCCTTGATGCCACAGAAGCCGAGGCGCTGGCCATGAGCCTCGAACCCTACGTGCTGGCGACGCTGGTCGATTCGCCGCGATTGACCATCGAGCCGCTGCGCGTCGAGAGCCCGATGTTCGGCGTCGATGCCCATGTCGAAGGTGACCTGGTCTTCGATGGTGACGATATCGACAGCTTGTCGCTGGCCGATCTCGAGGTGGCTGCCGACGCCAATCCCTGGCTGGCGCGGCTCGACGGCCACTTCGTATGGCGTGACCTGCCGCGCTTCGTGGCGCTGCAGCTGGGACTGCCGCTGGATACCCAGGATCTCGAGATTCGCGTCGAGGCTGGCGAGCTGTCGATCAACGGTGAGCCGCTGCCGCCGCTCTGGTAGTCTTCCGGCGGCGGCAGATCGGGCCTCTCGGCGCCGCTGCGGCGTCGGGTCGCGCTTGAAGTTTACCCGCCTCGCCCGCATCCCTGTTGGCAACAGGGTAATTGCCCTTGGCTGCCAACAGGATGCACGATGAGCGAACGCGACGATCTACACGACGTTATCTTCGACACCGCCTCCCACGCGACCCCTGAGTCGGGCGACGAGGCGCCGCATCACGGGGCCGTGGTGCCGGCCCGCGATACGCTGCCCGAGCGACTCTATCTGCTGCCGATTCATAATCGGCCGTTTTTCCCCGCACAGGTCCAGCCGCTGGTCATTCACCGGCCGCGCTGGGAAGAGACCATCAAGCGTGTGGGCAATACCCCCCACCACTCCGTGGGTCTGGCCTTTGTCGGCGACGCCGGCGTCGACGAGCTGGGGCATGAGAACTTTCCCGAGATCGGCACTGCGGTGCGCATGCACAAGGTCCAGGGCGAGGACGAGCAGATCCAGTTCATTGCCCAGGGCATGCGCCGCTTCAAGATCCAGCGCTGGCTGTCGAAGACGCCACCCTACCTGGTCGAGGTCAGCTACCCCAAGGAACCGATCGACGCCGAGGAGGATGAAGCGCGGGCCTATGCCATGGCGCTGATCAACGGCATCAAGGAGTTGCTGCCGATCAATCCGCTCTACGGCGAGGAGCTCAAGCACTACCTCAACCGTTTCAGTCCCCACGAGCCGGGCCCGCTGTCGGATTTCGCCGCGGCCATCACCTCGGCCAAGGGGCCGGAGTTGCAGGAGATCCTCGAGACGCTGCCGGTGATGGCGCGGATGCAGAAGGTGCTGCCGCTGCTGCATAAGGAGATCGAGGTCGCTCAGCTGCAGAGCGAGATCAGCGAGCAGGTCAACGCCCAGATGCAGGAGCGCCAGCGCGAGTTCTTCCTGCGTGAGCAGCTCAAGGTCATCCAGCGCGAGCTGGGCATCTCCAAGGATGACCGCGAGAATGACGTCGACACCTTTCGCAAGCGCCTGGTCGATCTGCACGTCCCCGAGCGGGTGCAGTCACGTATCGACGACGAGCTCGACAAGCTCTCGGTGCTCGAGACCGGCTCCCCCGAGTACGGTACCACCCGCAACTATCTCGACTGGCTGACGTCGCTGCCGTGGGGTATCACCAGCCAGGACCAGCTCGATCTGAGCCATGCTCGCCAGGTGCTCGATCGCGACCACGATGGCCTGGCCGATGTTAAGGAGCGGATCGTCGAGTTTCTCGCCGAGGGCACCTTCAAGGGCGACGTCGGTGGGTCGATTCTGCTGCTGGTTGGGCCGCCCGGGGTGGGCAAGACATCTGTAGGTCGTTCGATTGCCGAGGCGCTGGGCCGCGAATTCTACCGCTTCTCGGTGGGGGGCATGCGCGACGAGGCCGAAATCAAGGGCCACCGCCGCACCTACGTCGGCGCCATGCCCGGCAAGCTGGTTCAGGCCCTCAAGGAGGTCGAGGTCCAGAATCCGGTGATCATGCTCGACGAGATCGACAAGATGGGCCAGTCCTTCCAGGGCGACCCTGCCTCGGCACTGCTCGAGGTACTCGATCCGGAGCAGAACGTCGACTTCCTCGACCACTACCTCGACGTACGCATGGATCTCTCCAAGGTGCTGTTCGTATGTACCGCCAATACCCTGGATGCGATCCCGCCGGCGCTGCTTGACCGCATGGAGCAGATTCGCCTCTCCGGCTATATCGCCGAGGAGAAGCTGGCCATCGCCAAGCATCACCTGTGGCCCAAGCTTCTCAAGCGCGACAAGATTGCCAAGAAGTGCATCAACCTCACCGAGGCGGCGCTCAAGCAAGTGATCGAGGGCTATGCCCGCGAGGCGGGGGTGCGTCAGTTGGAGAAGCAGCTGCATCGCATCGTGCGCAAGGCTGCGGTCAAGCTGCTCGAGAATGGGCAGCAGTCGGTCAAGGTCTCGGTCAACAACCTCGAGGAGTTCCTCGGCGCACCGCTGTTCCGCAAGGAGCAGGTGCTCAGGGGCGAGGGCGTGGTTACCGGCCTGGCCTGGACATCGATGGGCGGCGCCACCCTGCCCATCGAGGCCGGCAAGGTGCACGCCCTGGATCGTGGCTTCAAGCTCACCGGTCAGCTCGGCGACGTGATGAAGGAGTCGGCCAATATCGCCTACAGCTATGTGCAGGGGCACCTAGCCGAATATGGCGCCGACGGCGACTTCTTCAATGACGCCTTCATTCATGTGCATGTGCCTGAGGGCGCCACGCCCAAGGATGGCCCTTCGGCGGGAATCAGCATCACCACTGCGCTGCTGTCGCTGGCGCGTCATCAGGCCATCGATCGCCAGCTGGCGATGACCGGCGAGCTGACTCTCACCGGCCAGGTGCTGCCGGTGGGGGGGATCCGCGAGAAGGTGATTGCGGCGAGGCGCAGCGACATCTTCGAGGTGATCCTGCCCGAGGCCAACCGCCGCGACTTCGAGGAGCTGCCCGACTATCTCAAGAGCGGGGTGACCGTGCATTTTGCCGGCCACTACCGCGACGTTGCCAAGGTGGTATTCGGCTGACCGGGCGCGCTGCGTCCACCCCCTACATAACGAGATCGCATGGCAAAATTTGCAGAAATCGGCCGGGCTGCCATTCCCGGTCAGGGCACTGAACTCCGGCTGCTGCAGCGCAATGACGAGTTCTCGATCCGTATCGTCGGCCAGCCCGGTGACCTGATGAATAGCCGCCTGCACGGCTCCGAGGATGCACTGGCCGAACTGGCCTGTGAGGGGCTCGCGGCCCGGTCAGACGCGCGGGTCTTGGTCGGGGGCCTGGGCATGGGCTTTACCCTCGCCGCGGCCCTGGCTGCACTGGGGCGTGACGCCGAGGTGGTGGTCGCCGAGCTGGTGCCGGAGGTGGTGGAGTGGAACCGAGGCCCGCTGGGCCAGGCGGCCGGGCGACCGCTGGACGACCCGCGTACCCGTGTCCATGTCGGCGACGTGGCGGCCCTGATGCGCGATTCTCCCGGCGGCTTCGATGCCATCATGCTGGATATCGACAACGGCCCCGAAGGCATGACCCGCAAGGACAACGACCGGGTCTACTCGCCGCGCGGGCTGGAGAGTGCCCAGCGCGCGTTGCGCCAGGATGGCGTGCTGGCGGTGTGGTCGGCGGGGCGCGACGCCGGTTTCAGCGAGCGTCTCAAGCGGGTCGGCTTCAGCGTCACCGAGCATCAGGTGCGGGCGCATAAGCCGGGGAAAGGGGCGCGGCATGTGATCTGGCTCGGCTACTAGGGAGCGAAGCGGCAGTAGCGCGCTTTCTGCGCTCATGACAAAATTGTCGCACGACTTCCTATCAAGACCGCCGGTCGCCCGCCCAGCGCGGGTGGCCCCAGGCGGCATCGACGCTAGAGGACAGCATGCCCGAGTATCGTTCGCGTACCACCACCGCCGGCCGTAACATGGCCGGCGCCCGCGCCCTGTGGCGCGCCACCGGTATGAAGGATGACGACTTCCACAAGCCGATCATCGCGGTGGCCAACTCCTTTACCCAGTTCGTGCCGGGGCATGTGCACCTCAAGGACATGGGGCAGCTGGTGGCGCGCGAGATCGAGAAGGCCGGCGGGGTGGCCAAGGAGTTCAACACCATCGCCGTGGACGACGGCATCGCCATGGGCCACGACGGCATGCTCTATTCGCTGCCCAGTCGCGACCTGATCGCCGACAGCGTCGAGTATATGGTCAATGCCCACTGCGCCGATGCGCTGGTGTGCATCTCCAACTGCGACAAGATCACCCCGGGGATGCTCAACGCCGCGATGCGTCTCAATATCCCGGTGATCTTCGTCTCCGGCGGCCCCATGGAGGCCGGCAAGACCAAGCTGCTCGACCACGGCATCGACCTGATCGACGCCATGATCTACGCCGCCGACGACAAGTACAGCGACGAGGAGATCGACGAGATCGAGCGCAGCGCCTGCCCCACCTGCGGCAGCTGCTCCGGCATGTTTACCGCCAACTCGATGAACTGCCTGATGGAAGCGCTGGGCCTGGCGCTGCCGGGCAACGGCACCGTGCTGGCCACTCATGCCGATCGCCGCCGACTGTTCGAGGAGGCGGGCCATCGCATCGTCGAGCTGGCCAAGCGCGTCTACGAGGGCGACGAGGCGCACCTGCTGCCCCGGGCCATCGGCTCCAAGGCGGCGTTCAAGAACGCCATGACCCTGGACATCGCCATGGGCGGTTCCACCAACACCATCCTGCATCTGCTGGCCGCCGCTCAGGAGGCCGAGGTGGACTTCACCATGGCCGACATCGACCGCCTGTCGCGGGAGGTGCCGCAGCTCTGCAAGCTGGCGCCCAACACCCAGCAGTACCATATCGAGGATTGCCATCGCGCTGGCGGGATCATGGCGATTCTTGGCGAGCTCGACCGTGCCGGGGTGCTGGATACCCGCGTGCCCACCGTTTATGGCGACACCCTCAAGGCGGCGCTGGACGAGTGGGACATCATGCGTAACCCCAGCCCCGAGGTGGTGGAGTTCTTCAAGGCCGGCCCCGGCGGAATACCGACCCAGACCGCCTTCTCCCAGGCCGCGCGCTGGCCGAGTCTCGACGGCGATCGCGTCAGCGGCTGTATCCGCGATCTCGAGCACGCCTTCTCCCACGAAGGCGGCCTGGCGGTGCTGTTCGGCAATATCGCCGTGGACGGCTGCGTGGTGAAGACCGCCGGCGTCGACGACTCCATTCTCGTGTTCGAGGGCCCGGCCCACGTGGTCGAGTCCCAGGATCAGGCGGTGGAGCACGTGCTGGGCGGGCTGGTGAAGCCCGGCGAAGTGGTGGTGGTGCGCTACGAAGGACCGCGCGGCGGTCCCGGTATGCAGGAGATGCTCTACCCGACCTCCTATCTCAAGTCCAAGGGGCTCGGCAAGGTGTGCGCACTGATGACCGACGGGCGTTTCTCCGGTGGCAGCTCTGGCCTGTCGATCGGCCACGTCTCGCCGGAAGCCGCTGCGGGGGGCGCCATCGGTTTGATCGAGAGCGGCGATATCATCCACATCGATATCCCCAAGCGGGCGATCAACGTCAAGCTCAGCGATGCCGAGCTGGCGGCGCGCCGCGAGGCCGAGGAAGCCCGTGGCAAGGACGCCTGGAAGCCGCGCATTCAGCGCAACCGCAAGGTCTCGGCGGCGCTCAAGGCGTATGCGCTGCTGGCTACCTCAGCGGACAAGGGCGCGGTGCGCGATCTTTCCAAGCTGGATTGAGGCGCACCAACCAAAAACTGCGAGCCCCCGCCTGGAAGCGGGGGCTCGAAGTGTGGTCAGTGACGGATCACGCCGCCTTGTCCATCGGTACGTCTTGCTCGGTCAGTGCCTCGAGCTGGCACTCCAGCGCATACCAGGTCTCGAGTAGCGCTAGACTCTCTTCTGAACAGCACATGCGTTTGCCTCCTTGGGTAGGTCCGTGGGGTGACGGGGTTGCAAACGGCACCTTTAGTATGGACCCCTATACCAAGGTCGATATGACCTTTCTTTGACCGTTTCATGATATGCGTCACGCCATATCGTCATAAGCCATAGACAAGGAGTGCCCATGCCGCACGATGTCAATGTCGCCGTAGTCGGCTTCGGTTTCGCCAGCCAGACCTTCCATGTACCGCTTATCCTGGCGACCCCCGGCCTGACGTTGGTAGCAGTCTCGTCGAGCGATGCCGCCAAGGTCGCGGCGGCACTGCCCGATGTGGCCGTAGCCGCGACGCCGCAGGCGCTGCTTGCCCGCGAGGACATCGATCTGGTGGTGATCCCGACCCCCAACGAGACCCATTTCCCGCTGGCCAAGGCGGCGCTGGCGGCAGGCAAGCACGTGGTGCTCGACAAGCCGTTCACGGTGACCCTGGCCGAGGCCAAGAACCTCAAGAGCCTGGCCGACAATGCCGGGCGGCGACTGTCGGTATTTCACAATCGACGTTGGGATAGCGATTTTTTGACCCTCAAGGCGCTGCTGGGCAGCGGCGAATTGGGGCGAGTCGTGAGCCTCGAGTCGCGCTTCGACCGTTTCCGTCCCGAGGTCCGTGATCGCTGGCGCGAGAAGCCGCGCCCCGGCGGCGGCATCTGGTACGACCTGGGTCCCCATCTGCTCGATCAGGCCTGTGAGCTGTTCGGCATGCCGCGGGCCATTCAGCTCAATCTGGCGCGTCAGCGTGACGACGCCAGCGTCGAGGATGATTTTCTATGTCTGCTCGATTATCCGGGCTGCCGGGTCAGCCTGGCCGCCAGCGCTCTGGTCGCCGCAGAGACGCCGCGCTTTCGCGTTCATGGCACCCGCGGCAGCTACGTGAAATACGGCCTCGATCCCCAGGAGGCGCGCCTCAAGGCCGGCGAGACGCCGGCGCAGAACTGGGGCGTGGACGCTCGCGATGGGCTGCTGAGTCTTGTCGATGACGCTTCGGGTGAGCTTCGCGAGTCGACACACGCCACGTTAGCGGGCGACTACCTGGCCTACTATCGTGGCGTGGCCGAAGCGCTGGGTGGTGGCGGCAACATGCCGGTCAGCGTAGAGGATGCGATCCGCTCGATGCGGCTGCTCGAGGCGGGGCTCGATAGCCACCGCCAGGGGCGCTGGGTCAGCCTCTAAGGGGCTGCTACCACAAATCAAGCCCCTCGCGGCGATCACGCATGAGGTCGCGGGCGATATAGAGCGCGGCGATGGCGCGCGCTTCATGGAAGTCGTCGCGGGCCAGCAGCGCGGGCAGCTCGTCGATGGCGTGGGTCTCGACGATCAGCGGCTCCGGCTCGTCGCCAGGCAGGCGCTGCGGATAGAGGTCGCTGGCCAGCATCACCTGCATGCGGTGGCGCATGTAGTTGGGCGCCAGCGACAGTTCGGCCAGCGGCTCGATGCGATTGGCGCCGAAGCCGCACTCCTCCATCAGCTCGCGGTTGGCGGCGCCGACGATGTCTTCGCCCGGATCGACCAGCCCCTTGGGCAGCGTCAATATATAGTCGTCGAAGCCCGCGGCGTACTCGCGAATCAGCAGCACGTGGTCGGGGTCGGGCATGGCGACGATCATCACCGCGCCGTGGTCGCTGCCCATCAGGCGCTCGAAGATGCGCTCTTCACCGTTGGAAAACCGGAGTTCGAGCTGCTCGACGGTGAACAGTCGGCTACGGGCGACCTCCTGGCGTGACAGGATGTGAGGCTTTTGCGGGTAGGGTGCTGACATGGTGTCTCCTGGCAGGCCGGGTTGGGCCGTGTCTCGGCCGGTGGGTTCGCGTACAATACCACTCTCGATTCACCACTGCGGAGCCCTGAGCATGATCGACTGGCGGGCCATCGACACCGTGCTGCTGGATATGGACGGTACGCTGCTGGATTTGCACTTCGACAGCCACTTCTGGCTCGAACATCTGCCGCGTCGCTATGCCGAGCTGCATCGTCTCGACGCCGCTGCCCAGGACGCGCTCAAGGCGCGCATCATCGGCGAGCAGGGCACGCTCAACTGGTACAGCCTGAGCTACTGGAGCGACGAGCTTAACGTCGATATCGTCGCCCTCAAGCGTGAAATACAGCACCTCATCGGCTTGCGCAGCGACGCCCTGGACTTTCTCAAGTGGCTCAAGCGCGCCCATCCGCGAGTGGTATTGGCGACCAACGCCGATCGCGCCAGCCTGGGCCTCAAGCTGCCGCTGACCGGCCTCGAGGAGTATCTCGATGCGATCGTCTCCTCGGCGGATCTTGGCGTCGCCAAGGAGGCGCAGGAATTCTGGTTCGAGCTGCAGGAGGTCGAGCCCTTCGATCCGGCGCGCACCCTGTTCATCGATGACAATCCCCACGTGCTGGAAAGCGCCCGCGAGTACGGTATTCGTCATCTGCTGGGCATCAAGCAGCCCGACAGCAGCCGTCCCGAAAAGGCGCTCAAGGAGTTTATTGCCCTCGACCGCTTTGCCACCATTCTGCCCGATGAGCGGCCGCCCCACTGAATGACGGAGAGCGCCATGGATAACGTTCGACTCGACAAGTGGCTGTGGGCCGCGCGCTTCTTCAAGACCCGCCAGCTGGCCAAGAAGGCTATCGAGGGCGGCAAGGTGCACTACAATGGCGCCCGCGCCAAGACCAGCAAGGCGGTGGAGCTCGGCGCCTTGGTCAGAGTGCCCCAGGGGTGGGACATTCTCGAGGTCGAGGTGGTGGCGCTCTCCGGCCAGCGCCGTGGCGCCCCGGAGGCCCGCGAGCTCTACCGTGAAACCGCCGACAGCGTGGCGCGTCGGCAGCGCGAAGCCGAGGCGCGCCGGCTCACCAACCAGGCCATGCAGCATCCCCTCAAGCGGCCGGACAAGAAGCAGCGCCGCGAGATTACCCGTTTTCAGCGCCGCCAGGGCGACGACTGACCGTTTTCTGTTGACCCGAGAGACCCATGACCGACCAGATTCAGCGTTTTCTCTTCGATGGTACCAATGTGCGTGGCGAGATCGTGCAGCTCGAGCGCGCCTATCAGGAGGTGCTCGACCGCCACGCTTACCCGCAGGCGGTGAGTCGCCAGCTGGGTGAGCTGCTGGCCGCAGTGGCGCTACTCACCGAAACCGTCAAGCTCGACGGTACCCTGAGCATCGAGGTGCGCGGCAACGGTCCCCTCGAACTGCTGATGGCGGAGTCCCATTCGGGCGGCGATATGCGCGCCATTGCGCGGGTCGCTGAGGGACAGGCTCTGCCCGCCGATGATGCCGGTTTCCGCGAGCTGCTGGGGGCCGGGCGCATCGTGATCACCCTCGACCCCCGCGAGGGCAAGCGCTATCAGGGCATCGTCGAACTCTCGGCAGATAGCCTGGGCGGCTGTCTCGAGGCCTACTTCAGTCAGTCGGAGCAGTTGCCGACCCGGCTGTGGCTGGCCGCCAACGGTAGCCGGACTGCCGGGCTGCTGCTCCAGCAGCTACCCGACGACGCCAACCATCAGGACGCCGATGCCTGGGAGCGCAGCGTTCATCTGGCTGCGACCCTGCAGGACGATGAGCTGCTGGGGCTCGACGCCGAGACGCTACTGTTTCGTCTCTACCACGAGGAGCAGGCGCGTGTATTTCCGCCCAAGCCGCTGCAGTTCGGCTGTAACTGTTCGCGGGAGCGCATTGCCCAGGCGCTCTATAGCCTCGGTGCCGAGGAGCTGCGGCAGATCCTCGACGAGCAGCAGGCCATCGATACCCAGTGCCACTTCTGCCATACCCGCTACCACTTCGGCGCCGCCGAGATCGAAGCGCTGATCGAGGCTCCCGATGCCCCGCCGCCGACGCTGCACTGAGTATCTCTTCCCGACGTTTCGTAGTTAACGTAACTCGCGCCATGTAGTAGTAAAACTACAAGAAATGCCGCGAAATGCGTCGTTTGCTACAAGAAATGTTTTTGCCATAATGGCCGCCCCTTTGACGCGATCGCCCGCCGCCCCACCAGAAACGAGCCCACTCGTTCACCGGCGAGCCATCAGGCACTCAGTGCGTCGTCAGACGCCCGGCTAACGAGAGAGAAGCGGCCGCAAGGCCCAGGACACCAACATGACCACGACCCAAGCCGCACCCGCGCGCCAGCCCTCCGCTACGCCCACGCGCCACACCAATCTCAGCCATGCTGAACTAACCGAGCTGGCGGTCAAGCGTGGAGAAGGGCGGCTTGCCGCCAACGGCGCCCTGGTAGTCAATACCGGCAAGCGCACCGGGCGTTCCACCGCCGATCGCTTTATCGTCGACGAGCCCTCCACGCGCGACCAGATCGAGTGGGGCAGCGTCAACCGGCCGTTCAGCGCCGACGCCTTCGAGCCTCTGTGGCAGCGCGTCGACGCCTATCTCGCCGAGCGCGAGCACTTTGTGTCCGAGCTGCACGTGGGTGCCGATCCGCAGCACTACCTGCCGATCCGTACCGTGACCGAGACCGCCTGGCACAACCTGTTCGGCCGCACCATGTTCGTGCGTCCCGAGGCCTACAACCCTGCCCGCAAGGAGGAGTGGACCATCCTCAACGCCCCGGGGTTTGTCTGCGACCCGGCGCGTGACGGCACCCACTCCGAAGCCTCGGTGATCATCGACTTCGCCGGCCGGCGAGTGCTGATCGCCGGCATGCACTACGCCGGCGAGATGAAGAAGGCGATGTTCTCGGTACAGAACTTCCTGCTGCCGGACTCCGACGTGCTGCCCATGCACTGTTCGGCCAACGTCGGCGAGGATGGCGAGACCACGCTGTTCTTTGGCCTCTCCGGTACCGGCAAGACTACCCTGTCAGCCGATCCGGGGCGCTATCTGATCGGCGACGACGAGCACGGCTGGGGCGAGGGCACGGTGTTCAACATGGAGGGCGGCTGCTATGCCAAGTGCATCGACCTCTCGGAGAAGAACGAGCCGGTGATCTGGCAGGCGATCAAGTTTGGCGCGGTGCTCGAGAACGTGGTGCTCGACGACCGCCGCGAGCCCAACTACGCCGACGACAGCCTGACTCAGAACTCACGCGCGGCTTATCCGCTCGAGCACGTCGCCAAGCGGGTCGCCGAGAATCGTGCCGGCGAGCCCAGCGCGATCATCTTCCTGACCTGTGACATGTCGGGCGTGCTGCCGCCGGTCTCGGTGCTCTCCAAGGAAGCCGCGGCTTACCACTTCCTGTCGGGCTACACCGCCAAGGTCGGCTCCACCGAGATGGGCTCCTCGTCAGGCCTCGCTGCGACCTTCTCGACCTGCTTTGGCGCGCCCTTCTTCCCGCGCCCGGCTCGCGAGTATGCCGACCTGCTGATCAAGCGCGTCGACGCTTACGACTCCCAGGTCTATCTGGTCAACACCGGCTGGACCGGCGGCGCCTACGGCCAGGGCGGTACGCGCTTCTCGATTCCTACTACCCGCGCCATCATCAGCGCCATTCAGTCCGGCGTACTGCGCGATGCCGAGACGCGTACCGTCGATGGACTCAATCTCGCCGTACCGTTGGCGGTGCCTGGCGTCGACTCCAGCCTGCTCGATCCGAGCCAGACCTGGGACGACAAGGTTGCCTACCAGCGCCAGATGCAGGACCTGGTGGCCAAGTTCGTCGACAACTTCAAGAAGTTCGCCGGCGTCGACGCGGCGATCATTGCCGCCGGTCCGCGTCTGGACTGAACCTTGCCATTGTGCTGAACCCCCTGGGTAGGGGAGGGTCTTATCGGGGGGAGGCGCCATGTGCCTCCCCCCGATGCATATGGCCATATAAGCATCCATTCGGGCGTATGCGACGTACTCACTTAGTCAAGGAGTAGCGAATGAAGCGACGTCAATTCATGGGATGGTTGGGGGCCGGAGGACTGGCCGGTCTGATGCCCGGGATGGCGCTGGGGCGGCCCAAGCCAGACCTCGAGCCGGCGCCGGGGCTGGAGACGCTGGAGCTCAGCGACGCTGAGTGGCGCGAGCGCTTGACGCCCGAGCAGTACGAGATTCTGCGCGACCATGGCACCGAGCCGGCCTTTTCGAGCCCGCTGGACAAGGAGTGGGGCGATGGCGAGTACCGCTGCGCCGGCTGCGACCTGGTGCTGTTTACCAGTGACATGAAGTACGACTCGAAAACCGGCTGGCCGAGTTTCTTCGAGCACGTCGAAGGCCATCTGCTGACCCAGGTCGACTACTTCCTGTTCTTCCCGCGAACCGAGTACCACTGCGCGCGCTGCAAGGGCCACCAGGGCCATGTGTTCGACGATGGCCCCGATCCCACCGGGCTGCGCTGGTGCAACAATGGGTTGGCATTGCGCTTCGTCGCTGCTTGATCTAAACCGCTAGGTATAGCGCCGCGCATTGGCCATTTCGGCGCGCTCGAAGGCCGGGCGCAGGCGCACCACGACCACCAGCACCGCCAATAGCGCGGCACCGGCCAGCAGGAACGTCAGGGTGAAGCCGACCAGCTCGGCAATTACCCCGAGCACCAGCGGCGCCAGTACCTGCGCGCCACGATTGCCCATCAGCCGCATGCCCAGGGCGCTGGAGCGCTGCTCTGGTTGGACGTGCTCGGCGAGGATTACCATCGACAGCGGCTGTGAAATACCTGAGCCAAGGCCGACCAGAATCGCCAGGAAGGCCAGCGCTGCCACACTGCCGGTCATGCCGGTCCACATCAGCCCCATGGCCACCGCCGCCAGCGAGGCAATCATGGTCCTGGCGCGCCCGCCCAGAGCCTGAATGACCTGCGGCATGACCGGGCGAATCACCATCGCTGCCAGCGCCCTGAGGCTGACCAGTATCCCGATCAGCGTGGCAGAGAAGGTCAACTCCTCGAGATAGACCGGCAGGAAGGCGGCATGCGCGCCAAGCGCAAATAGTACCGCCACGGTCACCGCAATCGACATCTGCACGCCGATGTTGTCGCGCAGCAGCGAGGCCTGGGCGCGGTAGCCGAGTAGCGATCGCGGCGTGGCGTGACCGCGGCGGGCATTGCCGACGAAGTAGCAGGAGCTCACCAGGCTGATCGCCGGGATGACGCCGATGGTGGCGAAGACCCAGGCCATCGACAGGGTATCGATCATGTAGCCGGCGAGCAGCGGACCGATCAGCTGGCCGCCGGACAGGCACATGGTGTACCAGCCGAAGTAGCGCTCCAGTGCGCGGCCGCGGCCCAGTCCGGCGACCACCGACTGGGCGGCAATCACCATCACCACGTGGGCCAGGCCGATGGTGATCTGCGTTGCCACCAGCCCGCCGAAGGTCGGGGAGGCGAGGCTCAACCAGGGGCCGAGCATCATGCCGATGGCGCCGATAAAGAATACCTTCTGCGGCCCGACCCGAGTCACGATGCCGCCCAGCGGGATCGCGAAGACCAGCGGCAGCAGATAGGGCGCCGAGAGGATTATCCCCACCACCGACGGGCTGGCGCCGAGCTCCAGCGCTCTCAGCGGTACCGCCAGCAGCAGCATGGTCTGGGACACGAAGACGCTGGTCAGGCCGATGCAGACCATCACCAGGTTGCGGATGGCGCTGCGGTCTGGGGCTGGGCTCGGGCTATCGTCCATGACGCTCCTTGATGAATGGCGGCACTCAGGCCTTAAACAGCACCGGCGCCAGATGGTGCTTATCGATCATTACATCGACCACGGCCGGGCCGTCGGCGGCAAAGGCGCGCTGCATGGCGGCTTCCAGATCGCCGGGGCGGGTGACCTGCTCACCATGGGCGCCGAACGCGCGGGCCAGAACGCCGAAGTCGGGGTTCTGATAGTCGACGGCGAAATGCCGGCCGTCGTAGTGGGCATCCTGGAAGGCGCGTTCGTTGCCGAGTCCCTGGTCGTTGATCACCACCGCGACCAGCTTGATCTTCTCGCGCACCGCGGTTTCCAGCTCGCCGATGTTGCACATGAAGCCCATGTCGCCCTGTACCGCCAGTACCGGCACATCAGGCCGGGCCAGTGCCGCCCCCAGTGCGGTGGGGAAGCCGGCGCCGACCGCCGCCCAGTTGTCGATGAACATGTAGGTGTCCGGGGCGTAGCTGACAAAGTGCTGGCGCGCGTGTTTACCGGCATTGCCAGCATCGACCACCATGATACCGCCTTTGGGCAGGGTGCGTCTGAGCACGTCGGCCACAAACGGCGGCTGAATCGGCTCGGCGTGGGGGTCGATCAGCGCCTGGCGCTCCTCTTCCCAGCGCGCCACTTCGGCGCCGACGTCGACCCAGTTCCATTGCTGGCCGTCGAGACGGCCGCTGAGGCCGGCCACAAAGCTCGAGGTGCTGCCCACCGCGGCGACATCTACCGGAAACACCGTGCCGATCGGGTCGACGCTGGCCGCCTGGTGGATGAGGGTGGCGTCCTCACGAATCAGGCCGTGCTTGAAGGTCGTCGAGAACAGATCCATGCGCGCACCGACAGCGATGATCACGTCGGCCTGCTTGACCACCCGATTGGCGCTGTTCCAGCCGTTACGGCCCAGCGGACCAACGGCCAAGGGATGCGAGGTGGGGAAGGCGTCGGGGCTGAACTGCAGCGGCGCGACTGGAATATTGTGCTGCTCGGCAAAGGCGATCAGAGCGCCGCTGGCACGCTCGCGCAGCACGCCGCTGCCGGCGAGAATCACCGGTCGCTCGGCCTTGGTCAGCAGCGCGGCGGCCTGGTCGAGGCAGCTGCCGGCGACGTCGGGCAGCACGCTGGCGCGGTACTGCTCGGGAGACTGCTCCTCGGCGTCGACGTCGGCGCGGTAGATGGCGGTGGAGGCTTCCAGGTGAACCGGTCCCGGTGGCTCGGCCAGCGCGGTACGAAATGCCTTGCGCAGCGCTTCCTGGGCCTTTGTTGGACCGGTGATGGAGTAGGCCCACTTGGTGATCGGCTTGAAGAAGGTGATCTGGTCCATCTCCTGGCTGGCGTCCTTCTCGCGCAGCCACTCCTCCTGCAGGCCGTTGATGCCGATCACCGGTACATTGCCGCGATAGGCGGCGCCGAAGGGGGTGGCCATGTTGGTCACCCCGGGACCCTCGGTGGCGGTTACCACCGCAGGGCGCTGGCCGGCGCGGGCATAGCCATAGGCCATGAAGGCAGCACCCTGCTCGTGGCGGGTGAGAATGAAGCGTATCTCCGGGGTCTCGCGAATTACATCGAGCAGGGCCAGATTCTGGGTCCCGGGTATACCGAATACATGGGTGACGCCCTCGCGGCGCAGGCCATCAATCAGGGTTTGGGCAACACTTGGCATGGCGTGTCTCCTTTGACGTTATTGTTGGTAAAGGGTGATGGATCATCACAGTTAGACAGTGGCACCGCGGCCGCCGTCGACGTTGAGGCTGGCACCGGTCACATAGCCGGCCCGCGGCGAGGCCAGGAACACGATGGCGTTGGCCACGTCCCTGGCATCGCCAAGCCGGCCTAACGGAATGGCTTGTCCCTGGCGAGTCGAGTAGGCCTCCCAGCTGAGCTCCGGGGCTTCACGCTGCCAGCGCCGCTCGACCTGTGCCGAGCGTACCCGGCCAAGGCATACGGTATTGACGCGAATGCCCTGTGCACCGAGTTCGTTGGCCAAGGATTTCGTCAGCGCAATGCCGGCCGCGCGGGTCGCCGAGGTGGGCAGGGTATTGGCCGGCGGCGCCTTGCCCGACACCGTGGTGACGTTGATGATCGCCGCCGCCGGGGAGGCGGCCAGGTGCGGCAGGGCTGCGCGAATACCGCGCACCGCGCCCATCAGCTTGAGTTCGATGTCGGCCTGCCAGAGAGCGTCGTCGGCCTCGATGAAGGGGCCTGAGGCACTGCTGCCGGCATTGTTGATCAGGATGTCCAGGCCGCCCAGCGCCTCGACGGTACGTGCCACGGCTGCAGCGGGTCCGTCGGGACTGGATATGTCGGCAACGATTGTCAGCGGGCGCTGGCCGGTGCGCTCGGCGATGCGCTCGGCGGCTTCCTTCAGCGGCGCCTCGCGGCGCGCCACCAGCGCCACCCGGGCGCCCTCCTCGGCGAGCAGCAGCGCTGTCTCGAAGCCAATTCCCTGGCTGGCGCCGGTCACCAGCGCCACCTTATTCGTGAGTACCATGTCCATGCGGATTGCTCCTCTAGTTGGGGGTCGCGGGCGCTGTAGAAGTCGTCGACGCACTGTATGCAAACGTCTACGTTGTAATACAGTTAACAAGAGCTTGCAGAAATCGCTCTCTACGACCAATGCAATATGGCCGATGCGGGCCGCGTTTCCTTACTATTGCATATCACTGAGCCCAATTGCATACTCAAGTACACAATAACAGCAAGTGGCGGAAGCGGCAGTCTGTATCAGTGTCGTCCGCCAGTCGGAAACCCACACGGGAGTTCATAATATGAATAACGCCAGACACCACGCCTCACGCTTTGCTCGTCATTCCCTCAGCCTGGCAGTGGCTGCCGGCCTGACGGTAGGGGTGGCGGCCAACAGCCATGCAGAGCTGACCGGTTTCTACGAAGGCGAGACCCTCGAGATTCTCACCCCTTGGGCACCCGGCGGCGGGGCCGATACCTGGGGGCGCTTTAGTGCTGCGACCATTGGTCCTTTCCTGGGCGACGACGTCAGCGTTCAGGTGATCAATCGGCCTGGCGCGGGGGGCGTCCAGGGCACCAACGAATTCGAGCTGCGCACCGCCAGCGACGGCATGACCGTGATGCTGCAGAGTGCCGGTCAGGTCTTCCCGTTCATGTACGGCTCCGGTGCGGTGCGCTATGACTTCCGCGATTATGAACCGATCGTTGCCATGGCCCAGGGTGGGGTGATCTATGCCCGTGCCGATCTGGGCGTCGAGGAGCCGCTTGACCTGTGGGACGTCGACGAGCTGATCTACGGAGAGGTATCGCCCCAGGCGATCGGCTCGATGGCACTGGCCGCCTTTGCACTACTTGACCTGCCCCACGACGCCATCTTTGGCTATGAGAGCCGCGGACCGACCCGCCTGGCGCTGGAGCAGGGCGAGACCAACCTCGACTTCCAGACCACCAGTGCCTACGTCTCCAACGTCGAGCCGCTGGTCGAAGAGGGCACGGCGGTGCCGCTGTTCAGCCTCGGCATCATCGATACCGACGGCGAACTGGTGCGCGATCCGGCTTTCCCGGACATGCCCACCGTGGCCGAAGTCTACGAGGAGCGTCACGGCGAAGCGCCGTCCGGCGTGGCCTGGGACGCCTATCGCGCGGTGCTGTCGGCAGGCAGCATCAAGATGCTATGGGCCAAGGCCGATGCGCCGGAGGATTCGATCAATGACCTGCGCTACGCCTTCGAGCAGGCGCGCCAGGACGAGGACTTCATTGCCGAGTCCGAAGAGGCTAACGGCCCCTACGAGTGGCTGGTGGGCGACGACGCCTATACCGCCATGAGTGCCACCTTGGAGATTTCCGACGAAGCGCTCGACTATCTGCGTGCCACCTTCAAGGAGCGTTACGACGCCGACCTCTGAGGTCGTTGGGGGAGGGCTTTGAAGCCCTCCCCGTGTCGTATCCGGATGCGCTGTGGAGTATCTGCAGCCGCACCCTTCAACTCTCCGCAGATAGGAGCTCGACGCCGTGTTAGCCGCTGCGTTTGATGCCCTGACGCTGGTCCTCGATCCGTCCCGTCTGGTGTTCATGCTATTGGGCATCAGCGTTGGGCTGGTCGTGGGTATTCTCCCCGGTCTGGGGGGCGTCGTGGGTATGTCTCTATTATTGCCGTTCGTCTACGGCATGGATCCGCACGCTGCGACGGCGATGCTGATCGGCATGGCGGCGGTGATCGCCACCGCTGACACCTTCCCCAGTATTCTGATCGGGGTGCCCGGATCGGCGGGTTCCCAGGCGACCATCCTCGATGGCTACCCGATGGCCCAGCAGGGCAAGGCGGGACGTGCCCTGAGTGCGGCTTTCAGCGCCTCGCTTATCGGCGGCCTGGTCGGTGCGCTGGTGCTGTTCGCCATCTTGCCCATCGCACGGCCGCTGGTGCTGGCATTCCAGTCACCGCATCTCTTCATGCTCACCGTGCTCGGGCTGTGCGTGGTCGGTCTGCTGGCTGGCAAGTATCCGTTCCGCGGCATTCTCGCTACCCTGCTCGGCATCATGATCGCCATGCTCGGTTCGGCTCCCTCAACGGTGACCTTTCGCTTCGTCGGCGACAGCGTCTATCTGATGGACGGTATTCCGCTGGCGATCCTGGCCATGGGGCTGTTCGCGGTACCCGAGATCATCGACCTGCTGGCCGACAACCGCGCCGTCTCCAAGGTCAAGGAGGTCTCCAGTGGCTGGAAAGATGGGGTACGCGACACCTTTCGCAACCGCTGGCTGGTGTTACGCTCGGCGGCCCTCGGGGTCGCGGTAGGGGCAATCCCCGGCCTTGGTGGTTCGGTGGTTGACTGGCTCTCCTATGGCCAGGCGGTGCAGAGCGCCAAGGACAAGAGCGGCTTCGGCAAGGGGGACGTGCGCGGGGTGATCGCGCCGGAGAGCTCCAACAACGCCAAGGAGGGGGGCTCGCTGATCCCCACCATGCTGTTCGGCATCCCCGGCAGTGGCACTACCGCCGTGCTGCTCGGCGGCCTGATCCTGCTGGGCATCCAGCCCGGCCCGTCGATGCTGACCTCGGACCTGTCGATTACCCTGACCATCGTCTGGACCCTGGCGCTGGCCAACGTGGTGGGCGCCTTCGCCTGCTTCCTGCTGTCGCGGCCCATCGCCCGGCTCAGCACCATTCCGGCTTCCAAGTTCGCGCCTTTCCTGCTGATCGTGATGCTGGTCGGCGCCTACCAGAATACCAACCAGTGGGGCGATCTGATCGCCTTCATCGTCATCGGCATGCTCGGCTGGCTGCTCAAGACCTACGACTGGCCGCGGGCGCCGGTGCTGATCGGTTTCGTGCTGGCGCCGAGTATCGAGCGCTATCTGACCATATCGGCGTCACGTTACGGCTGGTCTTGGCTGGCTGACCCCATGGTGATCGTCATCGGCGTGCTGGCGGTCGGTGTGGTGGTGGCCGGTGTGCGTGCCAAACGCAAGGGACTGGGAGAAACCTGATGTCACAGCGACTACGTGAAGAGCTGCTGTTCATGGCGGTGATAGTCGGCTTGATGATAGCGGCCCTCTACATGTCCGCCGGCTACCCCTTCAATGCGCGGCTGATGCCACAGGTCGTGGCGATCGCCGTACTGGTGCTGCTCAGCGTGGAGGGCGTACTGACCGTGCGCCGTTCCCGCGCATCACGCGCCAGCGGTGATGCCGAGGCGGGCGGTGAGCACATCGGAGATACCGGCAACGAGCCTGTCTGGGGCGCCAAGTTCAGACGCAGTGCGCCCTATATGGCTTGGCTGGCGGCGCTCTACCTGGGCATTTACCTGATTGGCCTGATGGCCTCGGCGGCGATTTTCACTGCTGCTTTCTGCCGCCTGGTCGGCAAGATGAGCTGGCTCGCCACACTGATCGGTACCGCACTATTGATGGCGGCGCTGTTCGGGCTCACGGAAGCGTTCAACATGCGCTGGCCGGTGGGCTATTTCTTCGATCCGTTCCGCTGACCCCTACTTTCTGGAGGAACACCACGTGGCAAACCGCTATCAGCTCTATATCGGCGGCGCCTGGCGGGATGCCGCCGGTGGCGCCACCTTTCCTGCCATCAATCCGGTCAACCAGCAACCCTGGGCCGACCTTCCCCAGGCCGGCGTCGAGGACGTCGACGCTGCAGTGGAAGCGGCACGTGAGGCCTTCGACGGCGGCTGGAAAGAGACCAATGGCTTGACCCGCGCGACACTGATGCATCGGCTGGCCGACCTGCTCGAGGCTGACGCCGAGCGTATGGCCCAGCTCGAGACCACCGACAACGGCAAGGTGATCCGCGAGACCCGTGTGCAAATGCGCTTCGCGGCGCGCAACTACCGCTATTTTGCCGGCTGGGCCGACAAGCTCCACGGCGAGAGCATTCCGCTGGACCGTCCCGAGCTGGTCGATTTCACCACCCGCGAGCCGCGTGGCGTGGCAGCCCTGATCACCTCCTGGAACTCGCCCATGGCGATCCTCGCCAACAAGCTGGCGCCTGCCCTGGCGGCGGGCTGCACGGTGGTGATCAAGCCCTCGGAGATGGCTAGCGTCACCACCCTGGCTTTCGCAGAGCTATGTGAAAAGGCAGGTTTCCCGGCAGGTGTGGTCAACGTGGTGACTGGCGACGGTAGCGTCGGCGCGGCACTCACCGGCCACCCGGGCATCGATCTGATCAGCTTCACCGGCGGCACCGCCACCGGCAAGGCGATCTCGCGGGTGGCCGCCGAGCACCTGACACCGGTGACCCTGGAGTTGGGCGGCAAGTCGGCCAATATCGTGTTTGCCGATGCCGACCTCGAGCAGGCAGTCACCGGTGCGGTGGCGGGGATCTTTGCCGCTGCCGGCCAGACCTGCATTGCGGGTTCGCGGCTACTGGTACAGCGCGAAATCTACGACCAGGTGGTGGCGCAGGTGTGTGAGCGTGCTCGGGCGATCCGCGTGGGCAACCCCCGCGACGAGGCCACCGAGATGGGGCCGGTGGCCACCCAGGCGCAGCATCAGCGGGTGCTGGCCTTCATCGCCCGGGCCTGCGAGCAGGGCGCCACGCTTGCCGTGGGCGGCAGGGTGCCGGAAGGCGACGTCTACTCCCGCGGTTATTTCGTCCAGCCCACGGTGTTCACCGAGGTGGCGGCGGATGCCGAACTGGCCCAGGAAGAGGTGTTCGGGCCGGTGCTGGCGATCATTCCCTTCGATAGCGAAGAACAGGCCATCGCCATTGCCAATGGCACCGCCTACGGCCTGGTCGCCGGCCTGTGGACGCAGAACCTGGCTCGGGCGCACCGCGTGGCCAGGCGTCTCGAGGTGGGGGGCGTGTGGGTCAACACCTACCGCACCAGCGCCGCCCAGGCACCGTTCGGCGGCGTCAAGGCCAGTGGCATCGGCCGCGAGCGGGGCCTGCATGCGCTGGATGAATATCTCGAGATCAAGAACCTGATGATCGACCTGTCGAGCGAGGCTCGGGACCCCTTCGCGATTCGCACCTAGGCCTGGGGCTAGTCGTCGTAGCTCTCGAAGAAGGCCTCGAGTCGCACCTTGTAGGCCTCGCGGATATGAGCACGAGCATGGCGCTCGGCGGCCTCCGGGTCGCGGTTCTCGAGGGCGTCGATGATCGCCCGATGCTCGTTGCGGGCGGCCTCGTCGCGGCCCGGTTTGGCCAGGGTACTGCGGCCCAGCAGCATCATCGATTCCTGCAGCGAGTGCAGCATCTTGAGCAGGTAGCGGTTGTGGCCGCAGCGATACAGGGTGCTGTGGAACAGCTTGTTGTTCTTGACCAGGTCACGGGTCTCCGTGAGGCGCGCATCGCGCTCGCTGATCTCGCGCAGAAAGGCGATCTCGACCTCCGAGGCGTGCTGTGCGGCGAGGCCTGCAGCGGTGCCTTCCAGCACCTCGCGCATGGCATACAGCTCGCTGATCATGCCGTGATCGAGCTCGGTGATGATGGTGCCGCGGGCCGGGTCGTTGGCGACTAGCCCCTCGAGTTGCAGGCGGTTGAGCGCCTCACGTACCGGGGTGCGGCTGAGGCCGATGCGTTCGGCCAGTTCAACCTCGCGAATGCGCGTACCGGGCGGCAGGCTGCCCTCCTTGATGGCGTCGATGATAAAGCGATACGCCTGTTCGCTGCGCGGCTCGCCGCGCTGGTTGGCCTCCGTTGTGGCGCTCTTGCGTGGCTTGCGCTCTGCCATGGCTTGCGGGCCTCGAATTGTATTGATGGGTTTTGGCCATGGTATGCCAGGGAACACGACTTGTCATTTTGAACACTAGTGGATACATTTGTATTTATTTGGGCGAGGAATCACGATGCTGTCATCGACTGGAGAGCGACTCAGCGAGGCCGATCTGACGAACCACGACGTGCTGGTGATCGGTGGCGGTAATGCCGCGCTGTGCGCCGCACTGTCGGCCCGCGAGGAGGGCGCCAGCGTGCTGCTGCTGGAGAGCGCGCCGCACAAGTGGCGGGGCGGCAACAGCATTCACACCCGTAACCTGCGCTGCATGCATCGCGAGCCCACCGATGTGTTGAGCGACGCCTATCTCGAAGACGAGTTCTTTGACGACGTATGGCGGGTCACCGGCGGCATCACCAACGAGGCCCTGGCGCGGCATGTGATTCGCGCCTCGGAAACCTGCGCCGACTGGATGAAGCGCTACGGCGTGCGCTTTCAGCCGTCGCTGGGCGGCACCCTGCACCTGGGGCGCACCAATGCCTTCTTTCTGGGCGGCGGCAAGGCGCTGCTAAACACCTACTATCAGGCCGCCGAGCGGCTCGGAGTGACGATCCTCTACGAGGCCGAGGCCGAGAAGCTGGTATTCGACGGCAATCGCTTCGACCACGCGCTGGTCAACTACAACGGGTCGCCGCGCAAGGTCAGTGCCAAGGCGGTGGTGATCGCCTCGGGCGGCTTCGAGTCCAATCAGGAGTGGCTGGAAGAGGCCTGGGGGGAGGTGTCGCGCAACTTCCTTATCCGCGGCACGCGCTTCAATCAGGGCAAGATGCTGCGCGCGCTGATCGACAACGGCGCCAAGGTGATTGGCGACCCGACCCAGGGCCATGCGGTGGCGATAGACGCCCGGGCGCCCAAGTACGACGGCGGAATCGTCACCCGTGTCGACTGCGTGTCACTGGGCATTGTCGTCAACCGCGATGGCGAGCGTTTCTACGACGAGGGCGAGGACTTCTGGCCCAAGCGCTATGCCATCTGGGGGCGGCTGATTGCCAAGCAGCCGGGGCAGGTGGGCTATTCGATTACCGACACCAAGGCCCAGGGGCGCTTCATGCCCTCGGTCTTCCCCCCCGAGCAGGCCGATACGCTCGAGGAGCTGGCGCTCAAGCTCGAGCTTCCGGTCGAGGCGGTACTCAAGACCGTGGACGACTTCAATGCCGCGGTGCAGCCCGGCAACTTCGATCACAGCGTGCTCGACGACTGCCACACCCAGGGCGTTACGCCCGAGAAGACCCACTGGGCGCAGCGTATCGACGAGCCGCCGTTCTACGGCTATCCGCTGCGTACCGGCATCACCTTCACCTACCTGGGCGCTGAAGTCGACGCCAAGGCCCGTATGTACATGGACAGCGGCGAGCTGGCCGATAACGTCTTCCTGGCCGGCGAGATCATGGCCGGCAACATTCTCGGACAGGGCTACGTCGCCGGCTTCGGCATGACCATCGGCACCGTATTTGGCCGTATCGCAGGCACAGAGGCAGGCAGCTATGCAAAAGATTGAGGCACTGATCGAGGAAACCCGCAACAACATGACGATCTGCAATGCCTGCCGGTATTGCGAGGGGTTCTGCCCGGTATTTCCGGCCATGGAACGGCGTCGCGCCTTCACCCCCGAAGATCTCAAGTACCTGGCCAACCTGTGCCACAACTGCGGTGAGTGCTACTACGCTTGCCAGTACGCACCGCCCCACGAGTTTGCGGTCAACGTGCCGCAGTCGATGGCCAAGCTGCGCGTCGAGTCCTATCGCCAGTACGCCTGGCCGGGACCGCTGGCACGCCTGTTCGACCGCAACGGTCTGCTTGCCGCTCTGGCGCTGGCAGTGGGAGTGACGCTGATCCTGCTGATTGCCATCGCCCTCAATGGCGGCCTGGCGGCGCTTGTCACCACGCAGCATGGCGGCGACTTCTATGCCCTGATGCCGCACAACGTGATGGTGGTGACCTTCGGCTCGGTGTCGCTGTTCGTGCTGCTGGCGCTGATAATGGGGATGGTGCGTTTCTGGCGCGAGAGTGGTGAAGGTGCGGCCGGGCTAGGCGATACGCAGAGCTGGCGGCAGGCGCTCAAGGAGACCTTTTCTCTCAAGCATCTCCACGGCCAGAACGAAGTCGGCTGCACCTACCCCGACGCCTACCACTCTCACTGGCGGCGGCGCTTCCACCACTTCACCTTCTATGGCTTCATGCTCAGCTTCGCGGCGACGGTTACCGGCACCATTTACCACTACGTATTTGGATGGCAGGCACCCTACGATTTCACCAGTCTGCCCAAGCTGTTCGGCACCCTGGGGGGCATCGGGCTGCTGATCGGCCCTGCGGGGCTGCTGTACCTCAAGCTGGTGCGCGACCAGAACACCGCCGACGTGCGCCAGATGGGCATGGACGTGGCCTTTATCGCGCTGCTGTGGCTGACCGGCTTTACCGGCCTGGCACTGATGCTGCTGCGCGAGACCTCGGCGATGGGGGTAATGCTGGTGGTGCATCTCGGGGTCGTCATGGCGCTGTTCATCACCATGCCCTACGGCAAGTTCGTTCACGGTCTCTATCGCCTGCTGGCGGTCTATCGCAACGCCCTGGAGCGCAATCGCGCCGGCCGCTAGAGGAGCAGCAGTTGCGCGCCTCCTATGGAAACGCTGAACAAATCGCCGAGCGAGATGAAGCGCAAGGCGCACGGAGCACAGGAACCGGAGCATATGGGGTATATGTGAGGATTCCGCGCACCGCGTAACGCAGCGATTCGCTCGTGTAGGCATTTGTGCAGTGTTTACCTATAGTTTGAAGCCCTCGGCAATATACTGAGCCAACCCTTCCACCGCCGGGGAGGGGGTGTCCGAGGCCCGAAGCAGCACAATGGAGGCGTCGGGCAGGGCAGGGAAACCGTCCGTTGCGTCGAGGATGCGCATGTTTGGCGTCACCAGACTCTTCATCCACGCCGATACGGCAAGCCCTGCCCCGACCACGGCCTGCAGCGTTGCCAGGCTGGGGCTGCTGTAGGCGATGCGATATGAGAGGCCGACCCGACTCAGGGCATTGCAGGCGTGGCGTCGACAGAAACAGGGCTCCTCGAACAGCGCCAGCGGCAGGGGAGACTGTTGATGCGTCGTATGCGAACCCGCCACCACCCATACCGTTTGATCCTGCAGCAGGATCTCGCCGATCTCGTGGCCCACCTCGCGGGTCACGATGCTCAGGTCGAGCTGGCCCTTGTGGCGGTTGATCAGCTCAGAGGAGGGCGCGCACTGCACCTCGACGTCCACCAGTGGCCAGTGATGCGAGAAGGACTTGAGGATACCCGGCAAGAAACGCATCACGTAGTCGTCGGGCACGCCGAGCTTCACCTTGCCGACCATGTCCGGCTGGCGCAGCATGGTGAGCGCTTCCCCATGCAGGTCGAGGATGCGCCGCGCGTAGCCGAGGAGGGTAGTGCCCTCGCTGGTCAGCAGCATCCGGCGTCCCTGCCGTTCGAACAGCTGGCGCTGAATCACATCCTTTTCAAGGCGCTTGATCTGCATGCTCACGGCGGATTGCGTGCGATTCACCGCCTTGGCGGCGTGGGTCACTCCACCGTGGTCGACGATGGCCACAAAAGTGCGCAGCAGTTCGTGATCGATTGTCTGGAGCATCTGCAGCTCGCATCAGTTTAGTTGATGGCGTGTATCATAAGTATTCGTTGGATTGATTCTATCCGCTGCCCGACACTTTCTCCACACCCACCAGGAGGAAGTTTCGATGACAACGGAATCGACCTGCCCCGCGGCTCCCACGAGCCAGTGCTGCTCCAATCGCACGGTGGCGCCCGCTGCCACAGCGCGGCAGCGACTGCGGTTTGTTATCGGGCTATGGCGCTGGGCGCGCCGCATGGACCGGCTCGTCCAGCTGCGTCGTGAGCGCAGCCAGCTGCGTGAGCTCAGCGATGACGCGCTGCGCGATATCGGCCTGACGCGCCGCGAGGCTGACCGCGAAAGCCGTCGCCCCTATTGGGACGACAGCGGCTGGCGGCGCTGAAGCAGGGCGGCGGGGCGATGATTATGGTACCTTGACGCGATTCTCTGGAAGCTGATTGCCAAGGATTTCATGGACGCATACGCCGCTATTATCGCCCGCCTCGCCGACGAGCTCGGCGTTCGCCCGCAGCAGGTTTCGGCCACGGTGGAACTGCTCGATGGCGGGGCCACCGTGCCCTTCATTTCGCGCTATCGCAAGGAGGTCACCGGTGGCCTCGACGATACCCAACTGCGCCAGCTCGATGAACGTCTCATCTACCTGCGCGAGCTCGAGGAGCGCCGCGCCACGGTGCTTGCTGCCATCGACGAGCAGGGCAAGCTCGACGCCGACCTCAAGCGTCAGATCGAGGCCGCCGAGACCAAGCAGCGCCTCGAAGATCTCTACCTGCCCTACCGCAAGAAGCGCCGCACCAAGGCGCAGATCGCCCGCGAAGCGGGCCTCGAGCCGCTAGCCGACGCGCTGCTCACCGACCCGAGCCTGGATCCGCAGGCCGAGGCCAGCCGCTATCTGCGCCCCGCCGAGGGTGAAACGCCGGCCGTCGAGGACGCCAAGGCGGCGCTGGACGGCGCCAAGCAGATACTCATGGAGCGCTTCGCCGAGGAGGCTGAGCTGGTCGGCAAGCTGCGCGAGCGGCTGTGGGCCGAGGGTCAGCTCAGTTCGAGGGTGATCGCCGGCCAGGAGCAGCAGGGCGCCAAGTTCTCCGACTACTTCGAACACGACGAAGCGCTGGCCAAGACCCCGTCGCATCGCGCTCTGGCAATGTTCCGCGGGCGCAACGAGGGCGTGCTGTCGCTGGCCATCAAGCTGCCCGGCGAGGATGAGGCGCCGCTGCATCCGGCCCAGGTCGCCATCGCCAAGCACGTCGGCATCAGCGACCAGGGGCGTGCCGCCGACAAGTGGCTCGCCGAGGTGGTGCGCTGGACCTGGCGGGTCAAGCTCTACACCCATCTCGAGACCGAGCTGATGGGGCGCTTGCGCGAGCGCGCCGAGCTCGAGGCGATCGATGTCTTCGCCGCCAACCTCAAGGATCTGCTGCTGGCGGCGCCGGCCGGCCCCAAGCCGACCCTGGCCCTCGACCCCGGCCTGCGTACCGGCTGCAAGGTGGCGGTGGTCGATGCCACCGGCCAGTTCCTCGAACACGCCACCATCTACCCCCACGCGCCGCAGAAGCGCTGGGACGAAGCGCTGGCGGTGCTCGCCAAGCTGGTCGAGCGGCACGCCGTCGAACTGATCGCAGTGGGCAACGGCACTGCCAGCCGTGAAACCGACAAGCTGGCCGCTGAGCTGATCAAGCGGCTCGCGCCGCGTCGGCTGGCCAAGGTCATGGTCAGCGAGGCCGGCGCCTCGGTCTATTCCGCCTCGGAGTACGCCGCTCGGGAGTTCCCCGACCTCGACGTTACCATCCGCGGTGCGGTGTCCATCGCCCGGCGCCTGCAGGACCCGCTCGGCGAGCTGGTCAAGATCGAACCCAAGTCGATCGGTGTCGGCCAGTATCAGCACGACGTCTCCCAGGTGCAGCTGTCACGCAGCCTGGAAGCGGTGATCGAGGACTGCGTCAACGCCGTGGGCGTCGATCTCAACATGGCCTCCACGGCGCTGCTGTCGCGGGTCTCCGGGCTCAACCTGGGGCTGGCCGAGAACATCGTCGCGCGGCGTAACGCCGACGGCGCCTTCCACAGCCGCCGGGCCCTGCTCGAGGTGAGTCGGCTGGGCCCCAAGACCTTCGAGCAGTGTGCCGGTTTCCTGCGCATCATGGACGGCGACAACCCCCTCGATGCCAGCGCCGTGCACCCCGAGGCCTATCCGCTGGTGGAGCGCATCGCCGAGCGCAGCGGGCGCTCGTTGGGCGGCCTGATCGGCGACAGCGCCACTCTCAAGGCGCTCAAGCCGGCGGACTTCGCCGATGAGCGCTTCGGGGTACCCACCGTCAGCGATATCCTCAAGGAGCTCGACAAGCCGGGGCGCGATCCGCGGCCCGAGTTCAAGGCCGCCGAACTTCGCGATGGCGTCGAGACGCTCAAGGATCTCGAGGTGGGCATGCTGCTCGAAGGCACCGTGACCAACGTTACCCACTTCGGGGCCTTCGTCGATGTTGGCGTGCACCAGGATGGTCTGGTGCATATTTCCGCGCTTTCCCACAAGTTCGTCGAGGATCCGCGCTCGGTGGTCAAGGCCGGTGACATCGTCAAGGTCAAGGTGATGAGCGTCGATCTGGAGCGCGCCCGCATCGGGCTGAGCATGCGCCTCGACGACCAGCCCGGCGAGCAGACCAGCCAGGGCGCGCGCCAGGCGCGCAGCGACAAGCCCAGCCGCAAACGCGAGTCACGGCCGGCGCAGCAGGGAGGTGACAGCAGCAGCGGGCAGGTCGGCGCCCTGGGGGCGGCGCTGTTGCAGGCACGCCGCAAGGACAAGTAGTGCCCGTGTGACAAAACACCTTTCACGCTTAGTGCCTTGAAAGGACTCGGCCAGGCACCATAATGTGTCACTTATGCGAGCGTCGCGGTGTTGCCCGACGCTCGTACCGTTTCATCAGCGAAGAGGGGCCGGGCCCCATCCTTCCATGCCATGGGGTGTTCACCTTGTCCGAGCCACTCGCTTCCGTCATCGCCCGGCTCAAGGCGCCGGCCCAGCAGGGTCAGATCGGCCGCCTGCGTCGCGGCATCGAAAAAGAGGGGCTGCGGGTCGATCCCGCCGGCCGCATCGCCCAGACGCCGCACCCCCACGCGCTGGGCTCGAAGCTGACCCATCCGCACGTCACGACTGACTACTCTGAAGCGCTGCTCGAGTACATCACGCCGGTCTACTGCAAGCCCCACGATGCGCTGGCGTTTCTCGGCGACCTGCACCGCTTCAGCTATCACTACCTGGGGGAGGAGCTGATCTGGCCGGCCAGCATGCCGGCGCGGCTCAATGGTAACGCCAGCGTGCCGATCGCCGACTACGGCAGCTCCAATATCGGCACCATGAAGCACGTCTACCGCAAGGGCCTCGACGTCCGCTACGGACGCATCATGCAGGCCATCGCCGGGGTGCATTATAACGTGTCGCTCCCCGACGACCTGTGGCCGCTGCTGCGCGAGATCGACCCTCAGGCGTCGGACACCGCCGCCTCGTCGGACGCCGACTACCGCTCGAGCCGCTACTTCGGCCTGATTCGCCACTTCCGCCGTAACAGCTGGCTGCTGATGTACCTGTTCGGCGCCTCGCCGGCAATCGACCGCAGCTTTCTGGACGGCAAGCCGGCACCCGATTGGCTCGAGGCGCACGGCTCCGATACCCTGCTGTCACCCTATGCCACCACGCTGCGCATGTCGGGGCTTGGCTACCAGAACAAGGTGCAGGAGCAGCTCAAGATCTGCTTCAACTCGCTGTCGAACTACGTCGGTACCCTGCGCCATGCGATTTCCACGCCCTGGCCCCCCTACCAGGCGCTGGGCGTCAATCAAGGCGACACCTGGCAGCAACTCAACGCCAACATCCTGCAGATCGAGAACGAGTACTACAGCGACATCCGCCCCAAGCGGGTGACCCGTCACAACGAGACCCCCAGCCAGGCCCTCGAGGCGCGCGGCGTGGAGTATATCGAGGTGCGCTGCCTCGACCTCAACCCCCTGCTGCCGCTGGGCGTGGACGCTGCCCAGATGTATTTTCTGGACACCTTCCTGATGTGGTGCCTGCTCTCCGACAGTCCATGGATCCCGGATGACGAGTGCGATCACCTCGATGACAACCGTCGCCTGGTGGTGGAGCGCGGGCGCGACCCGGCGATGCGCCTGAACATCGGTGGCGAACTGCGCTCGGTGCCCGAACGAGGGCATGAGATATTCACCGAACTCGAGGCGGTGGCCGAGCTGCTCGATATCCTGGAGGAGGGCAGCCCGCACAGCGACGCGGTGCGCGGACTGGCACCGCTGCTCGATGACCCCTCGTTGACGCCGTCGGGACGCGTCATGGCGCGGCTTAAGGAGACCCAGCAGAGCTTCGCCGAGGTGATGCTGGCGCTGGCCCGCGAGCAGGCCGAGCAGTTCCGCCGCGAGCCAATGGATGCCGCGCACCGCGCGCTGCTCGATGAGTTGATCGAGACCTCGCATCGCCAGCAGGGGGAAATCGAAGCGGGCGATGAGGAGCGCTTCGGCGCCTTCCTGGAGGGCTATTTCACCCGCGCCCGTGAACCCCGAGCGGCGCGAGCCGTCTGAGTCAGCGCCACTCGATCATCAACGTGACTTCAAGGACATGCGTGTGACCTCAACTCTCAAGGCGCTGTCGCCGCGCCAGTGGAGCCTCGCGGGGCTCGCCTTCTGCGCGCTGATGATGGCCGTGGCGCTGCTGCTCGAGCACGCGGCGGGGCTCGAGCCCTGCCCGCTGTGTATCTTTCAGCGCGTTGCGGTGCTCGCTGCAGCGGCGGTATTGCTGGTGGCGGCGCTGCATAATCCCCGCGCTGCCGGCCTTATCGTGTATGCCGCTCTGGGGCTGGTCGCGGTGGTGGGGGGTATCGGGGTGGCCTGGCGTCATCTGTGGCTGCAGTCGCTGCCGGCGGATCAGGTGCCGACCTGTGGGCCGGGGCTCGACTACATGATGGATATCCTGCCGTGGCGCGACGTGGTGTCGAGGGTGCTGTCGGGCTCCGGCGAGTGTGCCGAGATCGATTTCCTGTTTCTGGGGATCTCGCTGCCGGGCTGGACGCTGATCGGTTTCGTGGTGCTGGCTATCGCGCCCTTGGCGATGCTGGTGCGCGGCATTCAGGCGGTGCGCGGCGGCTGAAATATGCTACCGTTTCGGCACCTCACCTACGGGTGATCTTTTTCGGCAACCCAGCTACAAGGAATCTGGTATGCGCCTTCTGACCCTTCCCCTGATACTGTTCGTGATGCTGCTCGTGGCCGGCTGTTCGACCACTGCCATGCAGCAGGAGCGTGCCACCGAGCTGCGCCCTGGTCAGGTCTACCATGGCCAGCTAGCCTCTGGTTCGCGACTGTTCCGCTTTACCCTGGATCGGCCCACCAGCGTAGTGCTGAGTGCCACCACGCCGGTCATGCGCAGCTTGCCGGGTGGCTATAACGGTCGCCTGATGGACGCTGACGGCCAGGTGCTGGCCGAGGATCGTGACAGCGGCGAGCGCTTCAACTTCCGCATCGCCGAGCGGCTCGAGGCGGGTACCTACTACCTCGAAATGCGCCAGCCCCAGGCCTGCAGTTCCCGGCTCTGCCCGAACGAGAACATGTCGTTCACGCTCAACTTCCGCGTCGATCGCGGCTGAGGAAAAACTTGCCTGAAGGAGGATTGACACGACTCGCCAGTCGCGCGAGTCTGTCAGTCCGCCCTGTTGGCGGGTCAGGCTGTGCAAGGGAGGCGCCCATGCTGGAAGATTGCAAGACGGCCCTGGAACGCTGGGGAGGTGTGCATCGGCTGATCGACCGCTGGCTCGACCAGCGCCGAGAAATGCTGGTGAGCTTCGTCGAGCTGCAGGAAGCTTGCGATGCCGAACTCGAGGCGGTCACCAAGGTGCAGATCGATGCCTTCAGCGAGCTGCTGATGGACTACATCAGCGCCGGTCACTTCGAGATCTATCCGCAGCTTCGGGAAGAGGCGACGGCCTTCAACGACGATGAAGCGCTGGTGATCGCCGACCGTCTGCTCGAGCGCCTCGACATGTCCACCGAGCTGGTGCTCTCCTTCGATGATGACTACTCGTCGCCGGTCAAGTGCCAGCACCATCTGGGGCGCTTGCCAGCCTGGCTGGATCGGCTCGCCAAGGGCCTCACCGAGCGCTTCGCCCTCGAAGACCAGCTGATCGGTCGCCTGCATGCGGCGCACTCACCGCCGCCCGGCGCCGAAGCCAGCCTGCGCGCCACGTCCTAACCCTTCCCCGATATCGCGGTGACCTCTCATCTTCTGGATGAGAGTTTGCCCCCCAGCACCAACATGCACGGCGTCAACAGCAGCGTCAGGGCAGTGGCGAAGGTCAGGCCGCCGGCGATGGCGCTGGAGAGCTGTGTCCACCACTGGGTCGAGGGCGCGCCGATGCCCAGGCTTGGCGCGAACAGATTGACGTTGATTCCCAGCACCATCGGCAGCAGCCCCAGCACCGTAGTGATGGCCGTCAGCAGTACCGGTCGCAGTCTCAGTCCGCCCGCCTCCAGGGCCGCTTCAGGGCTGCTCAGCCCATCGCGACGCAGCTGGTTGTAGGTGTCGATCAGTACGATATTGTTGTTCACCACGATCCCCGCCAGGGCGATGATGCCCATCCCCACCATGACGATGCCGAACGGCTGGCCGTTGACCAGCAGGCCGATCAACACCCCGGCGGTGGAGAACACGATCGCCGAGAGCACTAATGCGGCCTGGTAGAGGCTGTTGAACTGGGTCACCAGAATCAGCGTCATCAGGAAGATCGCTATCAGGAAGGCGCTGACCAGGAACTGCGCGGTCTCCTGCTGATCCTCCTGTTCGCCGGCAACATTGACAATCACGCCGTCGGGGAGTGTCTGCATGGCGTCGCCGAGTGCCTGTAGGCGCTCGGCTGGCTGAGCCCCGGCTGCGACATCGGCCTCCAGGGTGATCGCGCGACGACCGTCGATACGCTGCAGGCTGCCGACCTTGGGTGCTGGCGTCAGCTCGACGAAGTGGCTCATCGGCACCTGGCCGCGCTCGGTGTGGATGGTCATGGCCCGGAGCTGATCCAGCGAGCGTCGCGCCTCCGGCAGGCGCACGCGGATATCGACCTCATCGGTGACCTCGGCGGGACGGTAGCTGGCCACCTGCAGGCCGGTGGTAATCAGCTGTACTGCGCTGCCTACCGTTGCCACGTCGGCGCCGAAACGGGCGGCGGCCTCGCGGTCGACCTCGATGCGCCACTCCACCCCGGGCAGGCTGCGGTTGTCCTCGATATCGCGGAAGCCGCCGAGGTCATTCATGGCAGCGCGCAGTTCGTCCACCGCCTGGTCGGTGAGGGTGGGATCCTGAGCGCTGACTTCGAGCACGATCGGCTTGCCGCCGGCAGGGCCCTGCTCCTGCTCGCGAAACTCGAGGAGGATCCCCGGCAGGTCGGCGGTGCGCTCGCGCATCTCGTCAATAATGCGCTGAGCCGGACGGCGCTGCTGCCAGTCGATAAACTGGAAGCTCAGTTGGCCGATCACGTCGGGACCCAGCTGCTCGTTGGCCATCGCGAAGGAGCGCGCATAGAGCGCCTGGACCTCGCTCATGCCGGCCAGCCGGCGTTCCACGCGGCGCACCACGGCATCCTTCTCCAGCGCCGAGAGATCACCGCGGGCGCGCACCAGGACCTGGGCGCTGTCGGGCTCGACGCTGGGAAAGAACTCGACGCCGTGGTTGAAGCGCGCATAGCCGGTGTAGACCAGCGCCATGATGCCCAGCGCGGCGAGCAGGGTGATGCCGGGGCGTGCCAGCAGCCAGCCCAGGGTGCGACGGTAGGCGCGCCCGCCGCGGCTGATGCTGGGGGCGCGTGGCTCGCCGTCGCCGGCCGGCTGGCCGCGGCTGATCACGCTGCCCAGGGTGGGCAGGAAGATCAGCGCCATGGCCAGGGAGGCGAGCAGGCACAGGATCACCGTGGCTGGCAGGTACTTCATGAACTCGCCGACCACCCCAGGCCAGAACATCAGCGGCAGAAACACCGCCAGGGTGGTGGCGGTCGACGCGATCACCGGCCAGGCCATGCGCGAGGCCGCCCCGGCCCAGGCTTCTGACGGCGACTGGCCGGCGGAGAGGTTACGGTCGGCCAGTTCGCTGACCACGATGGCGCCGTCGACCAGCATGCCGGCGACCAGGATTAGCGCGAACAGCACCACGATATTGAGGGTATAGCCCACTGCCCAGATCAGCAGAATGCCGGTCAGGAAGGCGCCAGGAATGGTCAGGCCGACCATCAGCGCGGCGCGCAGCCCCATCACGGCGAGAATTACGATCAGCACCAGCACCACGGCGGTGAGCACGTTGTTGAGCAGCTCCGAGAGCATATCGTCGACGGTCTCGGATTCGTCCATGATGGTGGTGATCTCAAGCCCGTCCGGCAGCAGCGGCCCGGCCTCCTCGAACAGCTGGCGCACGGCGTCCACGGTGGCAATGATATTGGCCCCGGCGCGCTTGGAGATCTCCAGCACCAGCGCCGGCTGGTCGTTGATGCGCGCGAAGCCCTCCGGGTCCTTGAAGGTGGGGCGGATATGCGCCACATCGCCGAAGGTGACCACCCGATCCTCCTCGACCTTGACCGGCATCCCCATCACATCCTCGAGGCGCTCGATCACCCCGGGCACCTTGAGTGCCATGCGTCCGGCGCCGGTGTCCAGGCTGCCGGCGGCGACCAGACGGTTGTTGCGCGAGACCATGTTGAACAGGCTGTCGAAGTCGACGCCATAGCTGTCGAGCACCAGCGGATCGACGACGATCTCCAGCAGATCTTCGCGCTCGCCGCCGATATCCACTTCGAGCACCTCGGGGATCCCTTGGATCTCCTCCTTGAGCTGGCGCGCCACCGCCAGTCGCTGGGTCTCTTCCAGGGGCCCGGAGAGACCGATCGAGAGCACCGGGAAGAGCGCCACGTTGACCTCCATGACCCGGGGCTCATCGGCTTCATCGGGCAGCGAGCTGCGCGCGATGTCGACACGCTCGCGAACGTCGGCCAGCGCCTGGTTGGCGTCGAACCCGGCATCGAACTCCAGCGTCACCGAGGCGTGGCCCTCGCTGGACTGGGAGGTCATCTTGCGCACCCCGACAATCGAGCGCAGCTCCTGCTCCATGGGGCGCACCAGCAGCCGTTCGCCGTCCTCGGGGCTGACCCCTTCCAGACTCAGCGACACATAGATCATCGGGATCGCGACGTCGGGGTTGGCCTCCTTGGGAATCGCCTGGTAGGCCGCGCTGCCGGCCAGCAGCAGGAATACCAGCAGCAGCAGGGTGGTGCGCGACCGCTGCAGGGCCGCCTCGATCAGACGTCGCATCAGTTCACCGCAGCGCCGCTGTCGGGCGCCTCCGGCAGGCCGTCGCCGTCAAGCAAGGCGTCGTCCTCGGCGGGCACCGGCTCGACCCGTTCACCGTCTGAGACGAAGCCGCCGCCGAGGGTGATCAGCGTGACGCTGTCAGGCAGGTCGGTCACCCAGGCCTCACGGCTGTCGGCAGCCAGCAAGCGCACCGAGTGGATGACCACGCGGTCATCATCGTCAACGGCGTAGACGCCCAATTGACCCTCGGTGTCGAGTACCAGCAGGGCAGGGGATAGCCGATGGGCGGACTGCTCGGCGCGGGTGATGATCAGGCTGGCACTGGCGCCGGCCAGGCGCCGCCGCTCGGGGTTATCGACGCGCGCTTCTACCGCGAAGCTGCGTGTGCCCTCATCGGCGCGGCTGGCCACGTAGCTGAGTTCGCCGTCAAGGGTGCTGCCGTCGAGCAGCCGCACGCTCACCGGCAGACCCGGCTCGAGGTCGAGGGCATCGCGCTGTGCGATATTCGCCGTGGCGCGCAGCCGAGAGTCGTCGACCAGCCGGGCATAGACCTCGCCCACCTGCAGCGTAGCGCCGGCATCGACATTGAGCTGATCGAGGGTGCCGGCGAACGGTGCCTTGGGCCGGGTGTGCTCTAGCGCTTGGCGCAGCTGCTCCACCTCGGCCACGGCGCCGGCCACTGCGCCAGCCAGGCGCAGCTGCTCGGTGCGTGAGACCAGATCGCGTTGGCGTAGCTGATCGGCGCCGGCCAGTTCGGCCCGGGCCAGCTCCAGATCGGCTTCGGCGCGGGCGAGCTGGGAGGGTAGATCTTCGCGAGCAAGCTCGAGCAGGGTCTGGCCGGCCTCGACGCGTTCGCCCTGGGCCACCGGCAGCGCATCGATCTGGCCTTCGCGGCGTGCGCGCAGCTCAATGTCCTGCCAGGCGCTAAGCTGGCCTTGAGCCGTGAGCCGCGGCGAGAATCGCTGCGCGTTGCTGTGCTGCACCTCGACCCGGGTCAGCGTCACATCACGGGCCGGTTCGGCCTCCGGGGCTTCGGCGCTGAAGCGCTGCAGGTCACCGAACAGCATCCACAGCAGCAGTGCCAGGCCGCAGGCCAGGGCCAGCAGAATCGAAGGGGAGGGGCGCCGCACGACCATGGGCCTTCCTTGGTGAATCGAATAGGGAGAGGACAATGCTAATCAAGCGCAGCCTAGCATAGCGTAAAAGCCATCACTTAAACGACATTCCCCGGCCGAGGCCGGGGAACAAGAGTGTAACGGTGGGCGGGTTACATCAGCGAGCTGGCCGCCGGTCGCTCGAGGTCGGTGAGCGGGATCTCACCGGTCAGCAGGTCGCGTTCAAAGGCTTCCTTGTCGACGTTGAAGCCGAGGAATTCCTGAGCCAGGTACATGTCCTTTTCGGCATTGCCCAGGCAACTGGTTCCCCCTGGCGACGGTGTCATATTGAAGACGATACCGGTGCCCGGGTTGATCTTGGCTTCGCCCATCACCAGCTTCTTCTGCTCCTTGTCGATCAGCTGCGGGCGCACGCCGCCGAAGCCCTTGGCGAAGCTGACTTCTTTGACAGTGAGGCTGGGGACGATCTTCTGCACGTCCTTGAGAAACAGCCGCTCGCGCAGGAAGGGCACCTCGAACAGGAAGTTCTTGAAGATATAGCGACGGATATCGCGCACCTTCATCAGATCCCACAGGGCCTTGACGACGTTGCGGTCGAGTCGCAGCACCTTGACGAATTCGAAGAAGGTCTTGCCGTTGTAGCGCTCCAGCAGCGGCAGCATCAAGGCGGTGGGGCCGAAGCGCGTCTTGTTCTCGACCAGCACGTCGGGGTCGCCGTGTACCGCGGCGAACGGCAGGTTCTCGTTTTGCACGGTGTAGACCTTGCCGTTGAGCACCTTGGGTGTGAAGTAGAAGGAGCCGGCCATGGGCAGGCACGACTTGTCCAGTCCGTACCCCATCTTGTGAGCGAACAGCAGCGAGTGGCCGCCGGCGCTGACCACCACGTAGCGCGCCTTGAGGGTGCCCTTGTTGGGCGTCTTGATCTTGAACAGATCACCGTCCTGCTGAATATCTTCCACCGCGGTCGAGAGGTGCACGTCGTAGGCCATGCCCTTCTCGTCGGCATTCTTGCGCCCCTCTTCGACGAACGCCTCCGAGAGGGTGGTGTAGTTCACCGCGCTGTATTCGTCGGTGGAGCCCATCGCCACGATGGGCTGCTCGGAGGGACGTCCCTCGACCAGCTTCGGTTCCAGCTCGGCGATGTCGTCACGCTCGAGCAGACGCATCTGCGGGAACAGCTCCTTGAACTTGGTGAAGCGGTTGCGAAGGAAGTCGCACTCGGTGTCGCCGACGCCGAGGACCATCTTGGGATACTTGTAGACGATCTTGTCACGCACGTCGGGGGCCAGCTTGGTGGCGAAGTTGACTACCATGCCCGCGGTGCGCTTGGTCACCTTGGCCTTGTCGAGGGTGTAGTTGGTCTCGATGTCACCGCAGTGGATCGTCTGACTGTTGTTGCGGCCGTGAGAATTGACGATTGCCACGTGATCGTACTTCTCGACCAGGCCGATGGCCTTGAGGTCGGTGTAGCGAGCCAGTTCATATAGAAGGGCGGTGCCGGATACGCCGCCTCCCACGATCAGGACATCATAGGTCGGTGTGGACATGGGGGCTCTCGCTTGCCTGGTGCGGAACGAATCCTTCGGCGGTGACCGAAGGCCCTGGCCGGTGGCGATGATCGATCGTCGCCGGCTCGACGTCATGCAGATATGGGCATTATAGACGCTTTGTCGACAAATAAAATCCATGCCAAAGCTCGACTTTATGCTCATCACCTTGGCCATAAGGAATATCTTGGGTCTGGGTTTTAGTGAAAATCCAATAAAATTCAGTAGGTTAAATAACATTGCGCCGCACCAAATAAATGGTGCGGCGCAATATTATACGTTGGTCGTAGATGTGGGCGGCGCAACTGCGCCTGGCTCAGCGCAGGCTCATTATGCGCCAGTTACGCGACTCGGCGACCTGGCGCAGGGTGTCATCGGGGTCGACTGCCACCGGGTGGTCGACCTGTTCCAGCAGCGACAAGTCATTGTGCGAGTCGCTGTAGAACCAGGCGTCGTCCAGCGTCAGGTCCTTGTCGGCGAGCCACGCCTCGAGGCGCTCGACCTTGCCTTCACGGTAGCTGGGTGTGCCCGATACGCGGCCGGTATAGCGGCCATCGACGATCTCGGGCTCCACCGCGATCAGATGGTCGACCCCAAGGCGTTCGGCGATCGGGCCGGTAATGAAGCGGTTGGTAGCGGTGATGATCAGCAGGGTGTCGCCGCGGCTACGGTGCCGCGCCAGCAGCTCTTCGCCCTTGGCCAGGATGTTGGGTTCGATCTTGCTGGCCATGAATTGCTGATGCCATGCAGCAAGCTGTTCGGGTGTATTGTCGGACAGCGGCTTGAGGGCGACCTCGAGGAAGGCATGGATATCCAGGGTGCCGGCGTCGTAGTCGCGCATGAAGCGCTCGTTGGCCTCGCGATAGCTGACTGGATCCACGGCGCCCTGCTCGAGCAGGAATTCGCCCCAAGCGTGATCGCTGTCGATACCCAACAGGGTGTTGTCGAGATCAAAGATGGCCAGGCTCAAGACGCGCTCCTAGGGTGGGGGTGAGAAAAACAGCCGCTGATTATTGCAGAGTTGGCTGCCGGGCAACAATGCCAAGCGCGGCAAGTGTATTGATGGGCTTTCCGGCTTTGTGGAAGAATGGCTGCAATAGTGGATTTATAAGGTGACGTCCGTGATCGACGCTGACGGCTTCCGCCCCAACGTTGGCATCATCATTGCCAACCGCGAGGGCCAGCTGCTTTGGGCGCGTCGGGTGGGCCAGAATGCGTGGCAGTTTCCCCAGGGAGGCATCAAGGCTGACGAGACAC
The DNA here is from genome assembly GCF_014779595.1 of Halomonas sp. ML-15. Classification (GTDB taxonomy): domain Bacteria; phylum Pseudomonadota; class Gammaproteobacteria; order Pseudomonadales; family Halomonadaceae; genus Franzmannia. The sequence continues at coordinate 1,716,270 of NZ_JACXZT010000019.1, read as the reverse complement.
CACAACAGGCGCTGTATCGCGAGCTCGAAGAAGAGATCGGCTTGACGGCTGCCGATGTCGACGTGCTGGCCTGTACCCGGGGGTGGCTGCGCTATCGTCTGCCACGACGCATGATAAGAACGCATTCGCGGCCGGTATGTATCGGTCAGAAACAGAAGTGGTTTTTGCTGCAGATCCGCTGTCAGGATAGCCAGATCTGCGTGGATACGACCGCCAAGCCGGAATTCGATGGCTGGCGTTGGGTCAGCTACTGGTACCCTCTGGGTCAGGTAGTGCCCTTCAAGCGGGAGGTCTATCGCCGCGCGCTGCGCGAGCTGGCTCCTCGCGCGCAGCGGTTGGCGCTGGGTGACGATTGAACCCTGCCAGCGGCACGACACTCAGGCCCTGCGGGGCCCTATAAGAAGAACGCTTATGCTCGATGTCCTTCGCCGCATCGTCCAAGAGGTCAATAGCGCTCGCACGCTGGAGGCCGCGCTGTCGACCATGGTGCGCCGCATTCGCAAGGCGATGCGCACCGATGTGTGCTCATTCTATCTGTTCGATACCGCCCAGCAACGCCTGGTGCTCAACGATACCATTGGCCTGCACAGTCGCGCCGTGGGCCAGGTGTCGATGCGCCTTGGCGAAGGGTTGGTGGGGCTGGTGGGGCAGCGTGAGGAGCCCCTCAATCTCGAGGATGCGCCTAGCCATCCGCTGTTCCGCTACTTCGAGGAGACCGGCGAGGAGCGCTATTCGAGCTTTCTCGGCGTGCCGATCATTCACCAGCGGCGCATGCTTGGCGTGCTGGTGGTTCAGCAGCAGGACAAACGCCGTTTTGACGAGGGCGATGAAGCCTTTCTGGTGACCATGGCCGCGCAGTTGGCCGGGGTGCTGGCCCATGCGCTGGCCACCGGTGGGCTATCGCGATCCAGTCGCGGCGACGGTCAGGCGATGTTCACCGGGGTGGCGACTTCGCCGGGGATGGTCATCGGTGAGGTGCTGGTGATTGCGCCGCCGGCCGACCTCGACAGCGTGCCTGATCTGATCCCCACCGACGTCGACTATGAGATCCAGCGTCTCAAGGGGGCCATCTATCGGGTGCGCGACGAGATTCGCGCCGCCGGTGAGCGTCTTGCCAGCCGTATCAGTGCCCAGGAGCTGGCGCTGTTCGAGGTCTATCAGGAGATGCTCAGCGAGGCGGCGCTGGGCCAGGAGGTCGAGAAGCGTATCCGCGAGGGGCAGTGGGCTCCCGGCGCCCTGGCCGATGTGGTGCGCCGCCACGTGCAGTATCTCGAACGGGTCGACGACAACTACCTGCGCGAGCGAGCCGCGGACATCCGTGATCTGGGGCGGCGGGTGCTCGCCCACCTGCAGGAGGAGATGCCGAAGACCCCGGACACCTTTGCCGAACGCACCGTACTGGTCGGCGATGAGATCAGCGTGGCGACGCTGGGTGAAGTGCCCCGGGACAAGCTCGCCGGGCTGGTCTCGGTACGCGGCTCCAGTACCTCCCATGTGGCGATCATCGCACGGGCCATGGGCATTCCTGCCGTGCTGGGCATGGTCGACCTGCCGCTGCCGCGCCTGAATGGCACCAAGGTGGTGCTCGACGGCCATCGCGGCCGGCTGTTCGTTCGCCCTACCGCGGATATCGAGAGCCACTACCGCTCGCTGATCGCCGAGGAGGAGGCGCTGTCCGCGGTGCTCGAGCACGAGCAGGATCTGCCCAGCGAAACCCCCGATGGCCATGCCATGCCGCTGATGGTCAATACCGGCCTGGCGGTGGACGCTGTGGCTTCTCTCAAGCCGCGTATCAGCGGGGTGGGGCTGTACCGCACCGAAGTGCCGTTCATGATCACCGAGCGCTTTCCCGGCGAACAGGAACAGGTTCGCCTGTATCGTGATCAGCTCGAGAGCTTTGCCCCGCTGCCGGTGGTAATGCGCACCCTGGATATCGGTGGCGACAAGGATCTACCGTACTTTCCCATCGACGAAGCCAACCCCTTTCTCGGCTGGCGCGGCATACGCGTGACGCTGGATCACCCCGAGGTGCTGATGGTGCAGCTGCGCGCCATGCTCAAGGCGTCCGAGGGGCTCGACAATCTGCAGGTGCTGCTGCCGATGGTGACCAACGTCGACGAGGTCGATGATGCACTGCGGCTGCTCGACCGCGCCCTGGAAGAGATTGCCGAAGAGGGGGTCAGCGTGCCGCGGCCCAAGGTGGGGGTGATGCTCGAAGTACCGGCCACGCTCTATCAGCTCGCGGCACTGGCGGAGCGGGTCGATTTCTTCTCGGTGGGCAGCAACGATCTGACCCAATACCTGCTGGCCGTGGACCGCAACAACCCGCGGGTTGCCGAGCTCTACGACGCCTGCCATCCGGCGGTGCTCGTGGCGCTGGATCGTCTCGCCAAGGAGTCGGCGCTGCTGCAGATGCCGGTATCGCTGTGCGGTGAGCTGGCCGGTGACCCGGCCGGAGCGCTGCTGCTGATGGGGATGGGCTTCAATGCGCTGTCGATGAACGCGCCGAGCCTGCCGCGGGTGCGGGCGGCGATCCGCCGGGTGCCGCTGTCGGCGGCGCAGTCGCTGGTCAGCGAGACGCTGACGCTGGAGTCACCGGCCAAGGTGCGCGCGCACCTCGCCACGCGGTTGGGCGAGTGGCAGCTGGCGCATCTGCTCCCGCCGCGGGATTAGGCTGAGCGCCCAGCGCTACGCGTCCAGTATCAGGCGTTCGGCTGTCTCGCCGGCGGGGACTCCGCCAGGCCCAAAGCGTCGTTCGGTGATGTCGATGCGTCCGTCGGCGTGCCAGCTAAGCCAGCAGGTGGCGCGGGTGCCATACTCGTCGCCGATGATGAAGGGTGGCGACAGGAAGCGCTCCAGTGTCTCGCCGATACCGGTATCTGGAAGGCGGGAAGGGTCGCGGATCTGATGCTGCTCGGCCATGGCGGTCAGGGCGTCTTCTGGCCAGCGGCCGCCGTCGAGGCTGGTGGCGAGTCCGGCCTTGGCGAGTCGCAGTTTGGGCCAGGGTGTCTCGAGGTCGGCGTTGGAGAGCCCGTATTGCCCCGGTGAGAGCGGTTGTAGCGCGAGGCGCTGATGGCCTCGGTGGAGGTGCCACAGTCGTTGGCTGTCTCCGGCCAGCAGATTGAAGCCGCCATAGCGCCACGCTTCGCCCTCTGCGAGCCCGGCGAGCCAACCCGGTAGATCGTTACAGAGCAGCGCCTGGCGAACCAGTTCGCCACGGCTTGGCGGGTTACCCTTGAGCTGAATGCGTGGGTCGCGAACATTGGTGATGGCCGCCATGCGTCCGCCGCGGTGCAGCGCCAGCCAGCTGCCGCCAGCCACCAGATCGCGCCCGCCGAGAATGGCAGGCACATCGCGCCAGTAGGCCAGGGGCGCTGTGGGTCGCGCATGCTGCTCGTCGCGATTGGCGACAAGCCGCAGGGGCACCGGGGTGCCGGGCTGGAAGGCGAAGACGATCAGGCACATCGCACTACCATACCGCGCCGACAAGGCGTAACAAAGCGCGCCGTAGCGCGTCATGACAGGCGGCGTGCATTTTCGTACTATTTAGACCCATCGACGATTCACAGGGATGAGAATGCGAGTCGACAAAGCCTCCGATAGTCTCTGGCAGCGGGTGATCTGGCCGACGCTCTGGCCGCTGTTGCTGACCCAGCTAGGATTGATGCTGCTGTGCTTGCTGGCGTGGCTGCTGATCTGGCAAATGGATGGCCAGGATGCAACCGCCTGGCTCAACCTTAGCTGGCTGCTGCTGGCCCTGGGCGTAGGCACCAGCCTCAGCGTGGCTACTTTCCTGCTGATGCTGCGGCAGCGCCTGCAGCAGTGGGAGAATGCCCTCAGCGTGCCGTATGAGCGCCTCGAGCGCCTGCTGGGCATCATTCACGGCGACCTGCCGGTCTGGTTGAAGAGTGAGCGCGTGCTGCCTCTGGGAGGTGCTGAAGAGGGGCCCGTGCATCGGTTGCAGCGCCTGCTCGACGCCCTCGAGGACTTGATGGAGCGTGTTGCCGAGCGGCCGCGCTTCGCGACCATGCTGAATCGGCTGACGATCCCGACGTTCATCACTCGCGAGGATAAGCTGGTCGAGGCCAACGGCGCTTTCGAGCAGCTCGTGGGGCGCAGCCTGAACGAGCTGCGTGGCCTGGAGCTCAACTATCTGATCCGCGTGGATACCGGCGTCGAACCTGGCAGCCAGAGCGCCGATGTGGTTCGCATCAATGGCATTCGCGGTGGCTACCGCACCTTCCGACTGCTGTCGCTGAACGACGGCCATGGTCACTGCATGGGGTTGCTGGAGGATGTCGTCGACCAGCAGCAGCAAATGGCCCAACTGATGCTGTCGCGGGATCGAGCGCGGGAAGAGTCGCGGCTCAAGACCCACTACCTGCAGGTATTGCAGAAAGAACTCACCGGGCTGATGCAGACGCTGCAGTCTCAGCGAGAGCCGGTCCCTCAGCTTCTCGAGGGGCTTGCCGACCTGGAAACGCTGGTCACCAACCTGGTGGAGTCGCCAGAAACGCTGGCATCCGCCTCGCCCTCAAGCGCGGCATCGACTCTGGACCTTGCCTCGACGGCGTTGGACGATGAGGCGAGTGCGGCTGTTTCACGAGTGCTGATCGTCGATGACGGTCCGGTCAACACCATGCTGGCTCGCCAGGTGCTGGAGGCCGAAGGGGTCCACGTGGACACGGCCGAGAACGGTGAGCAGGCGCTGGGTCTGGGGGAGCGGTATCGCTATGACCTGGTGTTCATGGATATCTACATGCAGGGCATGGACGGTGTCGAGACCAGTCGTCGCTGGCGTGCCCGTGAGAGCCGCCAGGAGCATCGCAGCGTGCTGGTGGCGTTGACCGCCAATGCCAGTGACAGTGACCGTCATCGTTTCTTCGACGCCGGCATGGACGATTACCTCGCCAAGCCGTATCGTCCCCAGGCATTGGTCGACATGGCACGACGCTGGTTGGCAAAACATGCCTGACCGTCTCTCTTCTTATCGAGCAGGACCTAGATGAACTATCCCGATATCGATCCGGTTGCCATCTCGCTGGGGCCGCTGAGCATTCACTGGTATGGCCTGATGTATGTGATCGGCTTCGTCGCCGCCTGGTGGCTGGGCTGCCGGCGAGCGGCGCGTCTCGGGCTGACCCGCGACGACATCGGCGACCTGCTGTTCTACTGCGCCATCGGCGTGGTAGCCGGTGGCCGTCTGGGCTACGCGCTGTTCTACGGCATGGGCCGCTTGATCGACAACCCCCTGTGGCTGTTCCAGATATGGGACGGCGGCATGAGCTTCCATGGCGGCCTGATTGGCGTTCTGCTGGCGGCGCTCTACTTCGCTCGCAAGAAGCAGCTGGCTTTCCTCACCCTCACCGACTTCATTGCTCCGCTGGTGCCGATCGGCCTCGGCGCCGGGCGTATCGGCAACTTTATCAACCGCGAGTTGCCGGGGCGCGTCACCGAGCTGCCCTGGGGCATGCCGTTCCCCGGCCTCGGGCCGGAGCCGCGCCACCCCTCCGCGCTCTATGAGGCCATCCTGGAAGGACTGGTGCTGTTTACGGTGCTATGGGTGGTATCGGCGACGCCGCGTCAGCGCGGCTTGATCTCCGGGCTGTTCCTGCTGCTGTATGGCCTGTTCCGCTTCGCGGTAGAGTTCGTGCGCCTGCCCGATGCCCACATCGGCTTTATCGCCTTCGGCTGGGTGACCATGGGCATGCTGCTGACCCTGCCGATGATCCTGGCCGGTACGGCGCTGATCGCCTGGTCGCGGCGTCAGCCGGTGGACCAGCGTGTGCCGGGCTAGGCGGGTGGTTCCACTATTTCACGTCGAGTGGGCCGCCACGGCTGGTCCCTTGGCCCTTTACTCAAGATGGCAAGCGTGTGACACAAGCTCCTCAACATCCCGCATCCGAACGGCTGGCGCCTGACGCGCCGGCGCTCGAGCAGCCCTATCTCGACCTGATGCGTCAGGTGCTGGATCAGGGCGTGGCCAAGCATGACCGCACCGGGGTCGGCACGCGCAGCGTGTTTGGCCACCAGATGCGCTTCGATCTGGCGCGCGGCTTTCCACTGGTGACTACCAAGAAACTCCATCTGCGCTCGATCATCCACGAGCTGCTGTGGTTTCTCTCCGGTGACACCAATATCCGCTACCTCAAGGAGAATGGGGTGCGCATATGGGACGAGTGGGCCGATGCCAACGGCGACCTGGGGCCGGTGTATGGCTACCAGTGGCGCAGCTGGCCGCGACCGGATGGCGGCCACGTCGACCAGATTCGCCAGGTGGTCGAGCAGATCCGTCGCAACCCGGACTCGCGGCGACTGATGGTCTCGGCCTGGAACCCGGCGCTGGTCGATGAGATGGCGCTGCCGCCGTGCCATGCGCTGTTCCAGTTCTACGTCGCCGAGGGACGGCTCTCCTGCCAGCTCTACCAGCGCAGCGCCGATATCTTCCTCGGCGTGCCGTTCAATATTGCCAGCTACGCGCTGCTGACCTGCATGGTGGCCAGGGTGACCGGCCTCGAGCCGGGGGATTTCGTCCACACCCTGGGCGATGCACACCTCTATTCGAACCACCTCGAGCAGGCCGAGCTGCAGCTGTCGCGGTCGCCGCGCCCGGCGCCGCGACTGGCGCTCAACCCCGAGATCCGCGATCTGTTCGCCTTCCGCTTCGAGGACATCGCCATTCACGACTATGACCCGCATCCGCATATCAAGGCCGAGGTGGCGGTATGAGAGAGCAGCGCTTCGACACCATGGTCCCGGTGGCGATGATCGCCGCCATGTCGCGTAATCGCGTGATCGGGGTCGACAACCAGCTGCCCTGGTATCTGCCCGAAGACCTCAAGTTCTTCAAGGCCATGACCCAGGGCAAACCGCTGGTGATGGGGCGCAAGACCTTCGCCTCCATCGGCAAGCCGCTGCCGGGGCGACTGAATATCGTGGTCACCCGTGACGCCAGTTTCGAGCATCCGGGGGTGCGGGTCTGCCACGACCTGGAGAGCGCCCTGGACCTCGCCGACCAGCAGGCGATCATCGACGGCGTGGAGGAGATCATGGTGATGGGCGGCGGGCAGATCTACGCTCAGGCAATGCCCTACGCGTCGCGGCTCTATCTGACCGAAGTTGACCTCGAGGTGGAAGGCGACGCGCGCTTCCCCGAGCTCGACCCGGACGACTGGCAGGAGCGCCAGCGGGTGCCTGGCTCGCCCCGCGAAGGGCAGCCGGCCTATGCCTTTGTCGAGTATCGGCGTCGCGATGCCGGCCCCGCTCGGGACTGATCCGTCGGCAGGCCTGCGAGGAGGCGCTGTAAACCATCCCTGGGCGCTACCGATGCCATCCATGGCATCGACACCTCCTCTTCGGCCTACCCCCGGCGTCCCTCGCTGGGATGGCGCTCTGCAGGCGACGGTAAGTAGCGAGAGGCGCATTGTCATAATGCCAAAGCTGGCACACACTTGAGGCTATGATCACGTGAGATGCGCATGGAGGGCGACGCCTTGAACGAAGATCACACCGCGGCACTGCTCAACGCCCTGGAGCAGCGCGCCGAGCACGGTCTGGTGGCGCTGCGCGAGGCGCGGAGCACCATTGCCGAACTCGAGCGCCGGCTGGCCGAGCTCGAGGCCGACAATCAGCGCCTGCAGCAGGAAGTCGAGGCCCGGGAGCCGGCAGCAAGCCCGCGCAGCCAGGGCCTGGCTGCGCTGATGTCGCGCCGCCCGCGGTTTGCCGCCAGGCATCACGATCTCGCCACGGACGCCTCTACACAGCAGCCGCAAGCCACGCCCAGCGCGCCGGAGCCTAAGCCCCCAGCGGCGGCTCCAGCTTCATCAGCGGCGCCTGAGCCCGCCGCATCCGCCGAGACAACGCCAGCGGCAGAGGCCCAGGACGAACCCCAGAGCCGCCTGCCGATCGGAGAGGCGCCGTCGCCCCAGGCGCTGCTCGACGAGTGGTACCAGCGCTACCCGCAGACCTTCTTCAAGGGCCACACCCGGCCGCTCAAGGTCGGCATTCACGAAGACCTGGTGGCTCACGAGCCCTGGCCCGACAAGCTGGTACGCCGTGCGCTGGCCTGCTACGTGCATCTGCCGCGCTATCTCAAGGCGGTGCGTACCGGCGCCGAGCGGGTCGACCTCAGCGGCGCCAACGCCGGCGAAGTGAGCGACGGCGAGGCGCGCTACGCCCGCCGCCAGCTCGACGAGCTGCGTGCCCAGAACCGCACCCGCAAGGCCCAGCAGGCCGAGCGTCAGGCACAGCGCGAAAAAGACGCGCGCCTCGAGCAGAAGCTCGGCCAGCTGCTCTCCAAGCACGAGCAGCGCTGAAGGGCTCTTACGCTAACCGCTCGGATTTGCCTCCGGCGGCCTCGCTAATCATTGCCTTGATCTACGACAAGCCGTTGACAGCCGGCCACAAGGCGGACTTGCATGTCGTCCTCGACCCGGCCAAGATAGCCCACGCTAGTCGCCGCAGCCGCTGAGAAGCGTACTGTGAGCGCCTTCGAACGGGACATCGGCATGGGGCACCACGCCGCTGTATCGTCCGCGAGGCGCCGGGCGGCCCGGCGTCACGGGCTTCAAGGTGGTGGCGTGACGCTTGCGTAGGACAAAAGTTCCATGGATTCCGTGCATCGAGATTGGAAACAGTGTTTTTTCTTGTTGCGTTCCCGGAAATCCCGGTATAAGGTTTGTCCTGCGAGCATTGGAATATAACTAGGCTTCGCTCAGGTGGCAGCCCCGGCCATCATGCCTCGGCAGATTGGCCAGGCGCACCGGGAAAGCCGACTGCATATGCAGACACGATCGAAACAGTAAGCTAGTTAAGGACATATCGCGATGAAAAAGACACTGTTAGCGACTGCTATCGCCGGCGCCCTGGGCGTCTCCGCTGCTGCTCAGGCAGCTACCGTATACAGCCAAGACGGCACCGAAGTTGACGTCTATGGCCGTGTTGTTATGGCTTTGACTTCTGGTGGTGTGGAGGATACTACATTCACCACCAACGAAGATGGTGAGCAGGTACGTCGTGCTAAATCATCTGGCTCCGAGATCAACGATCTGGGCTCGCGTCTGGGCTTCCGTGCTCGTCATGAGGTCAACACTGATCTTTCCGTGTTTGCCAACATGGAATTCCGTTTCGACGCCTCTAGCCGCAACGCAGATCCGATCACCAACAACCGCCAGACTTTCCTTGGCGTCGAGAGCCAGCAGTTTGGTCGTTTCTGGGTCGGTAACTTCAACAGCATCTACTACAATGCCGTTGGTTCCGTATTCGACGTACCGGAAAACGCAGGCTGGTCTAACTTCGGTAGCGTAGATAACAGCTCCCACGGTAATGCCCTGGCGTACTCTACTCCGGTACTGGAAGGCTTCCAGGCTCATGTCCAGGTCAAGCACTACTCCGGTAATGACGAAGTTCAAGGCGATGGCGATAATAGCTCCACCACCAGCTCTCAGGCGGCGGTAAGCTACACTTGGCAGGATCTGTACGTTGCCGCTGGTTACGACCAGAACCGCGACTACAGCCGTGTCGGCCGCGGCCATACCGCTGGCGACGGCCCTGGCGACAGCCTGGCCAACGCTGGTCGCCACTCCGATGAGGGGCTGTGGGGCTTAGCTGCTTCTTACCAGTTTACCCCGGCCTTTAGCGGTCGCATCGGCTATGAGACCAGCAGCTCCAACGATTCGCGCCTGGAAGAAACCGCTGGTAGCTTCCAGTATCTGGGTCGCGATATCTTCAGCGTTGGCGGTACCTTCGACTACGGCATGGGCGAGATCTACGGCCAGTACGCTCGCGTCAGCTGGGATGACAACGAAGCGACCGGCAGCATCAGCTCTTCCAACCAGTGGATGCTGGGCGCCAACTATCGCTTCAGCCAGCCGATGTACGCTTTCGCTGAAGTCTACGACGCTGATTTCGATCGCGACGACGCCATCAGCGATCTGAACGACGATCTGCTGTACACCGTGGGCGTCCGCTACGACTTCTAAGTCTAGCCTGACCCCTCGAGTCGCCTAGCGACTCGCCAGAAGCCGGCCCCTTTGTGGGCCGGCTTTTTAATGCCTGACGTTTGGCCGCTGGAGTTCTCCCCGCCCTTACTTCTCCCATCACGCATGTAGCGTTGAAACCCGCCGCTCGCAGCGCCTCGCCTTTCGCTGGCCCGCTGCTATGCTGAACTCAGCTCGTTGAACCGTCATTCAATCGTCATCTCCCGGTCATCGAGTCGAGCAGACAATCATAGTAACAATCACTGCGTTCAGGAGAATTGAAAAATGTCGATCTCGCGTCGTCGTTTTCTGCAGGGAACGGCTGCAGCCGGGGCGGTGGCCGCTGCGCCATCTTTCTATATCAACAAGGCGCTGGCCGAGGGCGAGCCGCTACGCATCTACGCCTGGGCCGGCTACTTCAGCGACGAGATGCTTGCCGACTTCACCGACAAGACCGGCATCCGCGCCACCTTCACCCCCTATGGCACCAACGACGAGCTGATGAACTCGCTGCGCGCCACCGACGGCTCCGGCTTCGATGTGATCATGCCCACCGTGGACCGGGTGCCGGGCTACCTCGACTACGATCTGATTCAGCCGCTGGACGAGTCGCGCATCAACTGGGATGGGGCGCTGGCCAGCGCCATCGAAGGCTCCGAGGTGGGCGGGGTGGTCGACGGCCGTCGCTACTTCGCCCCCAGCGACTGGGGCACCGAGGCGATCGCCTATCACCGCCGCTTCGTCGATATCGACCGCGAGACCCTGAGCTACGCCGACCTGTGGAACCCGGACAACGGCCAGGGCGTGACCGTGCGCGGCCACTCGGCGCTGGTGGGTATCGGCCTGTGGCTGGAGCGTGAAGGCCGGCTGCCGTTCCCGATGCTGGAGTCCTACCGCAGCGAGGAGGCGATGCGCGCCAACTTCGACGTGATCGTCGAGGAGGCGGTCAAGCACAAGGATCTGCTGGTGCAGTTCTGGGATACCGAGAACGAGGCCCAGGCGGCGTTCCGTACCAACGGCGCGATCATCGGACAGACCTGGGACAGCACCGCCTTCCGCCTTAAGCAGGAGGGCGAGGACATCGCCTATGCGGCACCCCGCGAAGGCGCGCTGGCGTGGATGGAGGGCTTCGTGATTCCCAAGAACGCTCGCAACGTCGATGCCGTCTACGAGCTGATCAACTGGTACTACACCCCGGAAGCTGGCGCCATGTTCGTCGAGGCCACCGGCTACAACTCCACCTCGGTGGGCGCCGAGGAGCTGCTGCCGGAGGAGACACGCCAGTTCTTCCTGGATTCCTACACCGACGCAGACCTCGAGAACCTGTGGTGGTGGCCAATCCAGGAACCGTGGTACGTGACCCTGCGCAACGAGTATCAGGATCGTTATCTATCGGCGTGATCGGATTTGGCGCCAAGGCAAAAGTGGCAGCGGCTTCAGCCGCGATGGGGGATCTCGGCAGCGCTGCGCGCTGCAATCGCGAATAAATTCGCTCCCACAAGAGCAAGGCGCCATGGCCAAAGTGGGAGCGACTTCAGTCGCGATGGGCTTGGTTGGCAGCGCTGCGCGCTGCATCGCGAATAAATTCGCTCCCACAGATTCGCGAATGAGTTCGCTCCCACACTTATCTGTTTTTTGAGGTCCTCCATGGACGGTTCCGTCTCACTGGAAAACGTGGTGATGCGCTTTGGCGATTTCACTGCGATAGAACCGACCTCGCTGGAGATCCACTCCGGCGAGTTTTTTAGTTTCCTGGGCCCCTCGGGCTGCGGCAAGACCACGCTGTTGAACATGGTCAGCGGTTTTCTGACCCCCAGCGAGGGGCAGATCTTCATTGGTGGAGAACCGATGGCCGGGGTGCCGGTCAACCGCCGCCCCACGGCGATGATCTTTCAGAATCTGGCGCTGTTCCCGTTGATGAGCGTCTATCAGAACATCGAATTCGGTCTCGAGGTACGCGGAGTCGACCGGCGTACGCGGCGCGAGGCGTCGGAGCGGCTGCTTAGCCTGGTGGCGCTGGAGGGCAGCGGTGACAAGCAGGTCGCCGAGCTTTCCGGCGGCCAGAAACAGCGCATCGCCATTGCCCGGGCGCTGGCGGTGGAGCCGCGGGTGCTGCTGCTCGACGAACCACTCTCGGCGCTGGACCTCAAGCTGCGCCAGCATATGCGTGCCGAGCTCAAGGCGATCCAGCGCAAGACCGGCATCACCTTCATCTATATCACCCATGACCAGGGCGAAGCGCTGACCATGTCCGACCGGGTGGCGGTGATGTCGGCGGGGCGTATCCAGCAGGTCGCTGATCCGATGACCCTCTATCGTACTCCCCAGACAGGTTTCGTGGCGGCCTTCGTCGGCGAGAACAATCGCCTCGAGGTCAGCGTGGCCGAGCGCGACGGTGAGCGCCTGACCCTCGACGCCGGCCTGCTGGGCCGGCTGCAGGGGAGTGCGGTGCCGGGCGCCAGTGACGGCCTGGCCGTGGGTGATCGCGCGGCACTGTTCGTGCGCCCCGAACAGCTGCGCCTGCTGGGGCCAGGCAGCAGCGGCCCTGGGCTGGAGGCTGAGGTCGAGGCGGTGCACTTCGAGGGTGCCTGGTTGATGCTCGAGACGCGGCTTGCCGCCAGCGCCGAGCGCTTGAGAGTCCAGCTCAGTGGCGAGCAGGCGCGTGGTGCGGCCAGCCGCCTTGTTCGTGGGGAGCGGGTCCGGCTCGGTTTCGATCCTGCCGAGGCGGTGGTGCTGCCCAACGACGGCAGCCCAGTGGTCGACGAGGAGACCGGCGAGGTCAAGGAGGCGTCCGATGTTTCGGCAGCTTAGCGCGCGCTTCGGCTCTCCGGTGGCGATGGCCATCGTCACTCTGCTGGGCATGTGGCTGATCATGATGGTCACGCTGCCGCAGCTGCAGATGATCGAGTACTCGCTGCGTCCCAATCTGCTGCCGGCACAGATCGGCGGGCCGGACGACCGTCTGACCATGGCCAACTACGTGACGCTGTTCAACAACGACATCCACCGTGCGATCTTCTTGAAGACCATCTGGTCGAGCGTGATAGTCACTCTGCTGACCCTGGCGGTGAGCTACCCATTGGCATGGTACCTGGCCAAGGTGGCCACGCCGCGTCAGGCCGCGCTCTGCATCCTGCTGTTGATCGTGCCGTTCTGGATCAACGAGATCCTGCGCACCTATTCTTGGTTCATTCTGCTGGCGTTCCGCGGTCCGCTCAACGAGGTGCTGCTGGCGCTGGGGCTGATCGATCGGCCGATCCGTTTCCTCAGCGGTGACGGTGGCGTGATGGTGGGCATGGTCTACGCCTATATCCTGTTCATGGTATTTCCGCTCTACAACGCCATCGAGAGCCTCGACGGCAATCAGGTGCGAGCGGCGCGCGATCTGGGTGCCGGCACCCTGCGAACCCATCGGCGCATCGTGATCCCCCACGCCAAACCGGGCATCGCCACCGGCTGCATCATGGTCTTTATGCTCGCCGCCGGCAGTTATGCGGTGCCGGCGCTGCTAGGCTCGCCAGGCAGCCGTTGGTTCACCCAGATCATCTACAACTGGTTCTTCGAAGGTGGCAACTGGAACCAGGGCGCGGCCTACGCCTTCCTGCTACTGGTGCTGTGCATCGGCTTTATGTCGCTGGTGATGAAATTATTTAAAGTAGGCTTGGGGGATATCGCTAAATGACCTCTCAGCGGCTGCTGGCCTTCGGCCTCAAGTTCTACATCGTGGTGTTTTTCGCCTATCTGTTCCTGCCGCTGATCATCATGTCGCTGGCGACCTTCAACGACAGCCGCTTCCCCACCGTGACGCCTTGGGGCGGTACCACGCTGCGCTGGTTCGGTGAGCTGTGGCGAGACGGCGGCATGTGGCAGGCGCTCTCCAACAGCCTGATGGTGGCGGCGGGGGTGCTGGTGCTGGCGGTACCCATCGGCATCTCCAGTGCGCTGTTCCTGAACACGGTGTCGAGCCGCGCCAAGCCGTTCATCTATGCGCTGATTCTCTCGCCGTTGCTGACGCCGGGGGTGATCATCGGCATCTCGACGCTGATCTTCTGGCGCCAATTCGGCGTCAGCGGCGGGATCTTTCTTACTGTGCTGGGCCAAACCACCTTTATCGCGGCCTATGTGATGCTGATGGTGATGGCGCGTCTGCAGCGCTTCGACCGCACCATGGAGCGTGCCGCGCTGGACCTGGGGGCCTCTCAGTGGCAGATGTTCCGGCGTATCCTGCTGCCGTATCTCAAGCCGGCGATTCTGTCGGCGGCGGTGATCGCCTTTCTACAGTCGTTCGAGAACTACAACACCACCCTGTTCGTGGCTGGCTATGACACCACGCTGACGGTGTATATCGCCTCTCAGGTGCGCACCGGCTTGACCCCGGCGGTCAATGCGCTGGGGCTGATTCTGATCCTGTTCACGGTAGTGCTGGCGGTGGCCTACGAACTCAAGCGGCGGCGCGAAGTGGCGGCCATGGCCAGACTCAAGGGGGCGTAGCGAGGGGCAGGGTTAGTATCGGGCGTCGTACCAGGCGCTGAGCTCGCCGGCCGGCATCGGCTTGGCCAGGTGGTTGCCCTGGGCCAGTTTGATACCCTGGCGGCGCACGGCGTCGGCGATCTCCTCATTCTCCACGCCCACCGCGATGCACTCGACACCGAGCGTCTCGAGGAGCCGCTGGATGCCACCCAGCAGGGCCTGGCTGCGGGGATCGTGGGCGATACCTTTGATCAGTACGCCGTTGATCTTGGCCTGGTTGATTGGCAGGTGTGACAGATAGGCGAAGTTGACGTGGCCATCGCCGAGTTCATCGAGGGCCAGGTTGACTCCAAGCCGCTGCAGGCGTTTGAACAGGTGCTGAGTGCTCTCCGGTTCATCGGCGAGGCTGTCGCAGGCGATCTCGAGGGTTAGCCAGGAGGCATCGTCGGTATGCTGGCGGAGGAAGTGATCCAGCGGTACGCGATCAGTGGCGTCGCCGCGCAGGTGGTCATCGACGATGTTGACGGCGATCGGCATCTCGGCCAGCGTCGAGCCGATATCTCGCCAGGCGCGCTGCTGGGCGATCACCTCGCCGATCACCCAGCGGTCAAGGCGTACCGCCAGCCCCAGCTTGCGCGCCAGCAGGATGCAGTCGCGGGGTGAAGGTTGTCCCGGCTGCGCGGCGTGCCAGCGTAGCAGTGCCTCCAGCCCGATCACCTCGCCGCTGACCAGATCGCACTGCGGCTGGTAGACCAGATGAAAGGCGCTATCCGGATCGGCGATGGCCTCGCGCAGCGCCAGCTCGATGGCCAGCTGGTGCTGCAGCTGTTGGCTGAGGAGCGGGTCGACGAAGGCATGACAGCCGCCGCCGGCATGCTTGGCCGAGTACATGGCGCCATCGGCGCTGCGCATCAGCTCCTCGGGGCTGTCGCCGTCACGGGGATAGAGCGCAATGCCGATGCTCGCCGACATGGGCAGGCGCCGGTCGCTGACCTTGAACGGCGCCTCGAGCGCTTCCTGCAGCCTCAGCGCCACGGCTTGGGCGCCGTCGACGCCGGCCTCGTGCTGCAGCAGTACCAGGAATTCATCGCCGCCGAAGCGGGCTAGCATATCGTCGCTGCGCAGCGCCTGGCTCAAGCGCCTGGCGACCTGCTTGAGCAGAGTGTCGCCGGCGCTGTGGCCCAGTGAGTCATTGATTGGCTTGAAGCGGTCGAGATCGATGAACAGCAGCGCGACCTCGCCATCCTGGCGCTGGGCGTGGTGTAGCGCGCGCTGCAGGTAGTCATCGAACAGTGAGCGATTGGCCAGGCCGGTCAGCGGGTCGTGGTGGGCCTTGAGCTGCAGATGGCTCTGATGGGCCTTGAGAGCGGAGATGTCGATGAATACCCGGACGTAGCCGCATGCCTGTTGCTGTTCATCGTAGAGAGTGTTGATGGTCAGCAGCTCAGGATAGTGTTCGCCGTTACGACGCCGGCATGTCACTTCGCCTTGCCAGTGGCCCAGCTGGGCCAGGACGTGGCGCTGATGATGATAGTCGTCGTTCTGCTCTATGTGATGGAATCGCTTCACGTCCCAGCCGACAACCTCATGACGGCCATATCCGGTGATCTTCTCGAAGGCCGGGTTGGCCAGCAAAATGCGCTGCGCCAGGTCAGTGATGATGATGCCGGCATGGCTATGCTCGAAGGCCGCTGACGTCCACGCAGATGATGCTGCAGCAAGTGCCGCCACATCGGGCGGCGTCACAGCAAGCGTGAGCGGCGGCGGGCTGCCGTTGCCATCGTCCTGCATAGGATCTTGCACCTGTCAGTGAGCGGAGAGTTACCTAACTATTATGGGTTGCGGCGGGTGCGTCAATTACATGAACCATGTGAGCTGAAATAAGCGGTAAAATAAAGTGATAAGCTATCAAGTTTTCCAATTCAATAGATAAAACCTTAATATGCCCACTAGTGGTCGCTGATCGGAAGATGGTGCGCGCTGAGTCGCTCCAAGCGGCATGATAGACTATCCACAATGACACGACAGACTCCCAAGGCACTCCCTCACAGAGTGCTTTACTCCCTGCATTCGCGCTTGGTCATCGGCATCAGCATCGGCTGGCTGTTGCTGATCGCGGCGATAATTCTGGTCGCGTCGCGCACAGGCGACCATCTGGCCGAACAGACCAATCGTTACCATCTGGAGTACGAAGCGGAGCTGATCGCCCGCCATATCGAAGAGGCCGTCGAGGTGCGAATCGATGCCCTTCAGCGCCTCGCGTCGAAGGTGCCGGAGGGGCCCGAGCAGGCCGCGGCACTACTCGATGAGAACGTCGGGCTACTGGCGCTGTTCGATGTGCTGGTGGTTATTTCGGCCGACGGTGAGGTGCTGGCCGATGTTCCCGAGTTGTCCGGTCGCCGCGGTTTGGATGTCACTGAACGTGAGTACTTCCGGCATATCCAGCACGTGCGCCGCCCCTATGTCTCCGAGCCCTTCATCGGTGCGGCAAGCGATGTGCCGCTGGTCACGATCGGCGTGCCGGTGTTGGAGCAGGGGCGCTTTCTGGGCATGATTGGCGGTGTGGTCAGTGTCGAGGATGGCAGCTTCTTTTCCGGCCTGCGGCGCATCCGCATCGGCGAAGCAGGTTTTGCCGCCTTGTCGACGGCGTCGGGACGGGTGCTCTCCCACCCCGATCATGCGCTGATCATGCAGCCGGTGCCTGGCGCCGATACCCACCCCGAACTCGATCTGGCGCTGTCTGGTTGGCAAGGGGCAGCGGAAGGGCGTCTGGTCGATGGAACGCCCGCGCTGCAGGCCTATCGACAGGTTTGGTCGGCCAACTGGGTGGTGGGTGTCTATCTACCTCGCTCGCAAGTGATTGGCCCAGTGAAGGCGTTCTTGCGACAGCAGCAGTGGGTAGGATTACTCACTGTGCTGTTGATGCTGCCGCTGCTGTGGTGGGGCCTCAAATGGCTGCTGCGCCCGCTGCATCGTCTCGAGCGGCAGATCGCTCGGGTAGCGCAAGGGGCCGCCAGACGCGTCGATCTGCGCACCGGGATGCGCGAGCTGCAGGAAGTGGCGGATACCTTCAATAGTCTTGAACACCAGCGCGAGCAGGCCAAGGCGATGCTCCAGGACCGCCAGGCATTTCTCGACGCAGTGCTCGATTCATCCCCGACCGGGCTGTTTATCTGCAACCTGAGCGGACAGATGGACTATCTCAATCCCGCACTGCAACATCTCACCGGTTATGGCCTGAATGACTACCGTGACGGGGGGATCTTCGATCACCTGCACGTCGACGAGCGCGATGACGTGCGTGATCTGTGGCGACATACGCTGGACAGCGGTCACCCTTTTACTCGGCAGATGCGCTACCACGCGGCCAATGGCCAGACGCTATGGCTCGAGGTGAACGTGAGCCGGGTCGATGATGGCGAGGCGCCGCTGGGCTATGTAGGCACCGTCAAGGACATTACCGATAGCCGCCAGCGCGAGGCACTGCAGCGCTGGGAGGCCGAGCACGATCCGCTTACGGGGCTGCTCAATCGGCGCGGCTTCGAGCGCCGGCTCGAGGAGGCTCTCGCCGATTGGAAGAAGGCCGGTACCCCGTCGGCGCTGCTGATGTTCGACCTCGACCGCTTCAAGCCGATCAACGATGAGGGGGGGCATGCCCTGGGCGACGAGATGCTGCGGCGGATTGCCCAGGTGCTGGCCTGGGAGGTGCGCAACAGCGATCATGTGGCGCGCCAGGGCGGGGACGAGTTTGCCGTGCTGTTGCCCAGCTGCAGCCTCAGCCAAGCGCAACGCCTGGCCGAGAAAATTCGTAAGGCGATCGGCGAGATCTACGTCGAGCAGAACGGTAGCATCTATCATGTGACGCTCAGCATGGGGCTGACCGCCTTGCTAGAGAGTGACGAGGACATCGAAACCGTGCTGGCAAGGGCCGACGCAGCAAGCTATCAAGCCAAAGCTTCGGGGCGGGATGCCGTGGTCCAGGCCTAAACGACGGAGTCATTCGAGCTCGATACATAAGAGCCCGGCTATGCGAACTCACTGCTCAAGCGTGCAGTGGAAGGGTTAAATGCCCGGCCCCATCGCAACTATCCTGTGCATCGAATACCACGCACATGGGCTCGCCGTTGATATTCTCATTGCGCTCCGGTAGCCATTTCAGCAGTAGATATTCCCGGATCCAGGGAATATCTTCCGCTTTTTTGAAACGTGTCCTCACGGCGCGGTCCGCCCTTATCATTGTGTGACGAAATAAGCGTGTATTAATGCCCGGACGCCGTTGATTGCAGCGAAAGCCGAGATCGAGCTTGAAACGCCCCTTAGGCGTAATGTAACTGTCGCCGTGCCAAATCCATGCCGCTTGACCGTACTCGACGCTGGGCGATAGGTGGCTACTCGTATAGTAATGCCATGCTTTCTGCTGTGTGCCGGTCGCGAGATGGCCGTAATGCCGCGCAAGGAAAAATTCATACTCAATATCTTGAAAGATTTTTATGTCGTAGCTGACACTATCTGGTATGCAAGAAATTTTGCTATTTCCCATGCGAAGATGCCGCCATGCCTCCATGCGATAGGCGCGGGGAGAGATCCCCCGTTTTTGACGAAAAGCACGAGTAAAAATCGGGTGACTCGTATAGCCGCAAAGGTTGGAAACCTCAATGATAGGAAGCCCCGTTCTTGCCAGAAGAAGAGATGCTTTTTCTACCCTCAACAGGTCTCGGTAGCGTCCAGGGCTATAGCCAAATTCACGCAAAAAAATTCGTCGCAAATGCGATTCAGAATACCCTAAATGATTGGCCAGGTTCGCCATGGAAATGTTGCGGGACGCATTGTCATGCAGCCATATTTCCGCAAATCTCAAGTCGGCTGGAGTTTCATCCATGATCAAGCTCCCATGTTTCCCAAGATGATGCTGTTCATTGTTACTAGGCCGGTGCCATGAGATACGGAAGCAGCGATAGCTATCGCATGCGACATGCCTCTGAGTTAAATAATGTGGTACATAAGACACTGATTTTGCAAGCAAGATGGTCGTTTTTGCAAAAAAAACGTGCTTAGTTGTTGAAAATGCAAAGAAATTTACATTGGCTTATACTAGAGTCTCGGGCTGAATATTACGACACCTCTTTAGGCGCCAAAAAACATTGCTCTCTGTAAGGTTATTGCCACATGCGCTGCAAGATTTCACTGAGTCATTCTCGCCGGATGCTCTATAACGTAGTTCCTCAAGCAAGAGAGAGCCACCTGCTGGAAGGAGGTATAGCTTTGCGGAGTAATATTATTCCGCATGTCTCGCTTTCATCCTGGCCGCCACGTCGACTGGCCACATCGATAGTGTTAGGGGGCTATCACTACTGTTGCCTGTCGCCGCGGCGCAGTCTCTGCCAGAAGGCTTAGCCTCGCAGGGTTCTGAAAACCTGCATGATGTGGTTCAACGTTCTATCTCGACCAACCCTGAGGTGCGTGCTGCATGGAATGGGTTTAATGCAGCGGGCCATATGGTGGACTCCGCGCGCGGCAGTTATTTGCCGAGCATCGACGTCTCGGCCGGTGTCGGTCGTGAGGATCGCGAAGGGGATGGTCGAGGTAGCTATGACACCAGTTTCGCAGAGTTGACTCTCAACCAAATGATTTATGACGGCTTCGCCACGCGCAGCGAGGTAGAGCGTCTAGATCGGGCCAAGCGGGTCAGCTACTACGAGTTGCTGGGCGCTAGCGAGGACATGGCACTAGAAGCGACCCGCGCCTATCTGGATGTGCAGCGCTATCGTGAGCGGGTGCGCTTGGCGCAAGAGAACTATGTCGATCATTAGCGGGTGATCGATCAGCGTGAATTGGCCTGGACCAACGTTCGCCATACAACCCAGGTTGCCTATAACGATACGCAAAGACTGTTTGAGCAGCTTGAGTGCCTCAATCAATATCGTCAGTCGATCGATCGCTTCCGCAGTGTCTATCAGCAGCAGTTCGATATCAGCGAGCACACACTGCTCAACGTGCGCAGCGATAGAGTACCGAGCCTGGCGGAACTGGGTGCCGATGCTGAGATTGACCTCTGAGCGATCTGACGGTAGACGGTGTGATCGATGTGCCCGACGACAACAATGCGCTCTTCATCTACGGTGACGAGGGCGATAGCGTTGAGTTGGGCAGTGGCTGGTCTGCGAGCGGTAGCGTCACGGAGAGCGGACGTGAATTCACCGTGTACCACGGAAATAGTGAGGAAGAAGAGTTCAAGATCGAGTCGGCCATTACCGTCGATCAGTAAGGTAATGTAAGTCACTCGGCTGGCGCAGGCATGATAGCCAGTGTCGGCCGTTTCTTTGGTTTGTTAGTGAAATCAGCACTATATTATTTTTACCTGAGATCGAGGAATGATGGTTTAGGATGTTGTTTCTGTTTGTTAATTTTTCTGTTACATGGCCTCGCATTTGTTGAATAACGATATTGGCAGGTATGTTCGGAGAGGTATGTAAATATCTTTGCGTTTTCGATCATGCCATTTGCGCCCTTTTGAATTGCTAGCTATTACTCAGTTTAAGATTCGCTAATAAAAATAGATGTCGCGCACTGTTGAGTGATATGCCGTCATGTTTCGACCCAATTGATGGGGTCTGACGCTAGCGTCAGCATACGGAGAGTGCGCGGAGTATCTCGAGGGGGCCCAATGAATAAGATATACCGCGTAGTATGGAACCGTGCGCTGGGGCGGCCAGTGGTGGCATCGGAAGCGGCACACAGCCGCAGTAAATCCTCCACACAACAGGGGCCGGTTGGGCATAGAGCCGTTGCCCAGACGTTACGGTTGTCTCCAACTTGTGCACGGCCACTATTTTCTCTACCACTCGTGGTACTGGTGGTGGCAGCGGGGGTGACATTGCCATCGTCCAGTTTCGCCGCACAGAGTGCAGTGCTCGAAGGTAGCGGTGATGGTTTGCAAGTGGGCGATGGAACAGAGGCAACTGACTCAGGGTTAACAACGCTCTACTGGTCGAATCCTTTCGTGTTGGACGATGATGTGCCAATTGATTACTCGGGTGGTTTAAATGTCACCGGAGCGGTTGCCATTGGTACCAATGCCCAGGCAACATCTTTTGGATCCGTTGTCCTTGGGGCTAATTCGATTGCTGAATCTCCCGCAAACAACCAAGGTGCGTCGACGGTTCTCGGTGCCTATTCGTACGCTGGTAGCAACAATAACGTCGTGCTGGGCAACCGTGGGGTAGCTACCGGCTGGGCTGCGATGGCGATAGGGCGGGAGTCAGCCTCTACCGGCAGGAACGCCATTGCCTTTGGCAATGTTTCGGCTGCCATCGGTGATGGCGCTTTGGCCATGGGGCAGTCGTCTCTTGCCTCTGGGCAGCGCGCCATTGCTATCGGCTCTGCTGATTCCACGCGCGACTACTCCACCGAGAACACGCAGGCAAGTGGTGCTGACTCCCTCGCTTTCGGTACACAGGCCGTGGCAAGCGAGCAGGGGGCCGTGGCCTTTGGCCTGGAGGCTGGTGCCGCCGGCGAACAATCCGTCGCAATCGGGGCACTGGCTGATGCAGCAGCTAATCGCGCAGTGGCGATTGGCAACGATACCCAAGCCGAGCTGAGTGCCACTGCCATTGGTGATCAGGCGACGTCAATCGGCGAAGGCTCTACGGCAATTGGTTTCTTGGCCAACTCTCAGGGTGATGACTCGGTGGCAGTAGGCAATCAAGCCGCTGCAACAGGTATTAACAGCTTGGCCATGGGGGGAGGGAGTCAGGCGTCTGGGGAAGACTCGTTAGCCTTGGGCACGGGGGCGGTCGCGTCCGGCGAGCAAAGTATCAGTATCGGCTACCAAAACGAGGTCAGCGGCGACCACTCAGGGGCCGTCGGTGATCCTAATGTCATCACCGGCACAGGCAGTTATGCACTGGGGAACGATAATACCATCGACGCCGACGAGGCCGGCGCCTTTGGTAACGACAATACTCTTGGGGCTGGTGCGACAGGAAGCCGGGTGATCGGTAACGACAACGCTATCGATGTCGCCGATGCCTTCGTGCTGGGCAATGATGCGGACGTGACGGAGGAAGGGGGCGTCGCCCTGGGCTCCGGTTCGGTAGCGAGCACGGCGGCTGGCATTGCCGGCTATGTACCCGAGGGTGCCGATGACGATGCCATCCTGGCGACGACATCGACTCGCTCGGCGATCAGTGTCGGGGATGCCGACAGTGGTGAGTATCGTCAGATCACTGGAGTAGCCGCCGGTACCGAGGACAGCGATGCCGTCAATGTGGCGCAGCTGCAAGGTCTCGCCGATACGCCGCTCACCTTCGGCGGTGAGGTCGGCGACACCGAGCGCCGGCTGGGCGAGACCCTCAACATCGTCGGCAGTAACGCCAACCTCAGCACTGAGGTCACCGACGACGACGAACTGCAGATCGCCCTCAACGACGACCTGGCGCTGGATAGCGTGACCATCAACGACGGTGGCCCGGTGATCGACGGCGGCGGTATCGACATGAACGATACCCAGATCGTCGGCCTGGCCGACGGCAGCGAGGACGACCACGCGGTCAATCTCGGCCAGCTCAATGAAGTCAGCGACGTCGCCAACCAGGGCTGGGACGTACAGACCAATGCCGATGCGTCGACCAATGTGGCGCCCGGGGATACGGTCACCTTCCTGGATGGCCAGAACATCGAGATCACCAGCGATGGCCAGGAGATCAGCGTGGCTACCGCCGATGATGTCGCGTTCAGCAATGTCGAGATCAGCGAAGATCTTACGGTGGAAGGCGATACGCTGATGGAAGGCGATCTCAGCGTCACGCACGACGGCGACGAGGTGTTCAATATCACCGAGGGGGACACCGTCTTCGGTGGTGATAGCTTCACCATTGCCGAGAACACCGAGATCGACATGAGCGACAACCGTATCACCAATGTCGGCGACGCGATCGAGGAGGGTGATGCGGTCAACCTGGGGCAGGTCACCAACCTGACCGAGGAGGTCGCCGATACCCCACTCACCTTCGGCGGTGAGGTCGGCGACACCGAGCGCCGTCTGGGCGAGACCTTCAACATCGTCGGCAGCAATGCCAACCTGAGCACCGAGGTTACCGATGACGACGAACTGCAGATCGCCCTCAACGATGATCTGGCGCTGGATAGCGTGACCATCAACGACGGTGGCCCGGTGATCGACGGCGGCGGTATCGACATGAACGATACCCAGATCGTCGGTCTGGCCGATGGCACCGAAGGCGACCACGCGGTCAATCTCGGCCAGCTCAACGAGTCCATTGATGAGAGCACGATTCGCTACTACAGCGTCAACGATGGCGGCACCCAGCAGGACAACTTCGACAACGATGGCGCGACCGAGGTGAATGCCATCGCTGCCGGTGTGGGGGCCAGTGCCACGCAGGAAGATGCGGTGGCCTTCGGGCGGGAGGCGCAATCGAATATCGTCGGGGGCGCGGCGTTGGGAGCCGAGTCCATCGTCGATCGTGAGACGGCGCCGACAGACGGTGTGATTGATGCGGGCACGGCGACCATTACCTATAACACCAACGATCAGGAATTGCTCGGTGCGGTCTCCTTAGGTCGTGATGGTGAGGCGTACCGTCAGGTCACCAACGTGGCGGATGGGACGCAGGATCAAGATGCCGTGACCATTCGCCAGTTGCAGGGCGCGATCTCTTCGGTGACGCAGACCGGCACCCTCTACTTCCATGCAAATTCCGCCGATGAGGATGGCACCAACGACTCGATAGCGGCCGGCGAGGAGTCCATCGCCGTCGGTCCCGACACCATCGTCAACGCCGATCATGGCATCGGTATGGGCGATGGGGCGCTGGTCGAGGCCACGGCCCCGGGGGGGACGGCGATCGGCCAGCAAGCCTATGTCTCCTTGCCCGATGCGATTGCCATGGGTACCGAGTCCGAAGCCACCGGTGAACAGTCCATTGCGCTGGGGGCCGGGGCGGTAGCGGGTGATCCCAGTAGCGTGGCGCTGGGCGGTAACGCCGTGACGTCGGCCCCGGTGGGGACCGCCGAGACTACCATCAATGGCATCACCTATGACGTTGCCGGTAGCGATCCGGTGGGTACCGTCAGCGTGGGCGATGCAGACCAAGAGCGCACCATTACCAATGTGGCTGCAGGCCGCGTCGAAGAGGAAAGCACCGATGCGGTCAATGGTTCTCAGCTGTATACCATGCAGCAAGCCGTTGAGGATGTCGGCGATACGTTCACCGACATCGCGGGTGACACCAGCGAGGAGTATATCGACGACAATGGTCGCGGCATTCGCTACGTGCGCACCAACGAGAGTGGCCTGGCCGAGAGCGATGCCTTCGCCCAGGCGCCGGGTGCCACGGCGGTGGGGTATGACGCGCAAGCGACGGCGGATGACGCCTTGGCACTGGGGCGCGATGCCCAGGCTGACCATCAGGGCAGCGTTGCCTTGGGCCAGGGGGCGCAAACCAGTGAGGCGGTCGCCACGGCGGATATCGAGATCGCTGGCCAGAGCTACGATTTCGCCGGTGCCGAGCCCGTCGCCACCGTAAGCGTGGGAAGTAATGGCGCTGAACGTACCATCACCAATGTCGCCGCGGGCCGTGTCAGCGCCGATAGCACCGACGCGATCAACGGTTCGCAGCTGCATGCCACCAACCAGGCCGTGGAGAGCATCGATGGCCGGGTCGGTGAGGTGGAGGGTGATGTCACCGAGCTCGATAATCGGGTGACAAACGTCGAGGGAGACGTCGCGAATCTGGGTGATAGCTTCGACGAGTTGAACGACCAAGCCGTGAAGTACGACACCAACGAAGACGGCAGCGTGAATTACGACTCCATTACTTTGGAAGGCGACGAAGGTACGAGCATCACTAATGTGGCGGCCGGCGAAGTGTCGGAACAGAGCAGCGATGCGGTCAATGGCAGCCAACTATGGGAGGTGCAGAATCAGGTCAGCAATATCGAAGAGGGAGGTAGCAAGTACTTTACCGCCAACTCCGAGGCTGCGGCGGCCGAGGCAGACGGTGTCGAAAGTGTGGCAATGGGCCCTGAAAGCGTTGCGGCGGGCGACCACAGCGTCGCTGCGGGGGACGGTGCCCGCGCTGAGAGCGAAGGCGGCGTAGCGCTGGGGGCGGGCTCAGTGGCTGAGCGTGAAGGCTTGGCCGGCCAGGAGGAAGCTTTCTCCGGCGAGTCGGTGGCCTCGACCCAGGGCGCGGTGTCGGTGGGCAGCGAAGGCGGCGAGCGGCAGATCACCAACGTAGCGGGCGGCACGGAATCGACCGATGCGGTCAACGTACGGCAGCTGGAATCGGTGCAGGCCGGTGCGGTGAACTACGACCGGGATAGCGACGGTAACGTGGACTACAGCTCGGTGACGTTTGGCGAGGAAGGCACCTCTACGCGGCTGCGCAATATCTCGGCGGGTGTCGAGGATAGTGACGCGGTGAACCTGGGGCAGATGCGTGAGCTGAGTCATCAGTTCGAGCAACAGATTGGCGATGTACATGGCCGCATCGACGATGTGGAAGATCAGGCTAATGCCGGCACTGCGAGTGCCATGGCGATGGCCTCCATCCCGCAAGCGTACCAGCCAGGCAAGAGCATGTTGGCCGCGGGGGCTGGCACCTACAACGGAGAGTCGGCGGTTTCCGTTGGCGCCTCGCGACTTTCTGATAATGGGCGCTGGGCGGCAAAGCTCAACGTTTCCGGTGACTCTCAGGGTAATTTCGGCGCCGGGGTTGGTGCGGGCTTCCACTGGTAAAGCAAAGGGGCATACGATGTTGAAAAGACGAACAGTTCGCGGCATGCCTCTATACCTTGGCCTTGTAGGTATGTTGGCCTTGGGGATGCAAGGGTGCGCTTCTCCCGGGAGCTTGGACGAGGAGAGTGAGGTACATTTCCCCGATCTCGACAGCTCCTACCTCGATACCGGGGATTTCATCAACCCTGAGGCCATTCACCGCATCTCGGAGGGGCAGAGCAAGGATCAGGTCAGGCTACTGCTTGGCGACCCGCACTTCAGTGAAGGTTTCTTCGCGGTTAGAGAGTGGGACTACGCGTTCAACTTCTATACTGGCGAAGGGACGGACTATATCACTTGCCAATACAAGCTGTTTTTCGATCAAAGCATGCGGGTGAAGGAGACGCACTGGCAGCGTCCCGAGTGTGCGAGCTTGATTTTTCCAGTCGAGGTCGATGCGCCGGATGTCGGTGAACGGGTGCATGACGTGACGCTCTCCTCAGACATCCTATTCGCTTTTGATAGTAGCGACCTGAGCCTGGAAGGGCGGCGTGGCCTGGATGAGTTGGCGAACACACTGGCGCATGATTTTTCCAATCCTGGAATCGTGATTGAAGGACACACCGACCGTTTAGGAGAGGTCGCCTACAATCAGGCATTGTCCGAGCGCCGTGCCGCAGCGGTGAAAGCTTATCTGATAGCGCAGGGGGTGCCGGAGGTGGCGATTGCAAGCCGCGGTCGTGGGGAGCGCGACCCGGTCGCAGAGTGTCCAGGTCTGAGTACGACGCCTGAGCTCAAGCAGTGCTTGCAGCCCAATCGACGGGTCGAGATTAACATTACTGAATAGTCGCGAGCCATATGTTGTAAATTAAGCTCAATATGTTCTTCAATAACAATCAGGGATTGGGATGATTATTGACATGAAACGTATCGCTCTATGCTTCATGGCACCTTTTTTACTGACGGGCTGTCTTCCGGAGCAAGAAAGCTCCGCTGTGGATCAATCAGAGATTTGTATCGTCAGTAGTGATGAGCAAGCCTTGGAATGTCCTGAAGGAGAACTTTTCTTAGCACGCTTCGCTGATATGGCCAATGCTCACAGCGCCTATCGGACACTGAATACAGCCGCCTTGTACTGTGATACCAATCACTCCATTTTCAAGACGGATGCCGGTGTGCTATGCGTGCTGACGCATCAGCGCCTAGATCTTTTAGTCGCGAATAATGACATGCCCTCCGTACCTCCTGATGGCATAGAGAGTGAAGGGCCGGTAGATAGGCATGAAGAGGAATGAGTGAGTAAGCACGCATCTTGGCGTAAAGGGTTCCCATGAAGTTGATTCTGATCTTATGTATGGTAGTAGGTTTATACCCTTCTCTGTTGTTAGCAGATTATGAGCAAGGTGCTCTGGAATATAGAAGGGGTAACTATGCATCTGCTATTCATGAGTGGCGTCAGGTAGCCGAACAAGGATATAGCAGAGCACAATACCGCCTCGCGATGATGCATGAAAATGGCCGAGGGGTGGCGGCCAGCGAAGAGGAAGCGAAGAAGTGGTATCGATTGGCGGCTGACCAGGGATATATGCCAGCGCAGCTTGGCTTGGCCGAATTACATATGCGTAGACAAGAAGATGACGTACATGTTGAAGAGGCCGCGCTTTGGTATCGCCGTGCTGCCGAGGAGGGCAGTGATGAGGCTCAGTTCCAGCTGGGACTTTTCTACCTGGAGGGGCGTGGTGTTGAACAGGATGATGCGCGAGCTGCTGCGTGGTTCGAGGCCGCTGCGCAGCAGGGTGTCACAAACGCTCAGAATAATGTGGGCAGCATGTACGAAAACGGGCGCGGTGTCGAGCAGGATTATGCCAGGGCTTTCGAGTGGTATGAACGTGCTGCCAGAGCCGGCGATGCTTATGCGCAGAATAACCTGGGGGCCCTATATGCGCAGGGCCGGGGAGTCGAGGAGAATCATGCATGGGCCGTCTTTTGGTTTGCGATGGCGCTCCAGAATGGCAATGAAGTGGCAAGAGATAATATAGCGTCAAGCTTGGATAATTTAGCAGTGCGTCAAGTTTCTAGCACGAGAGCCAATATTCGAGCGGGGAACTCCACGGAGCATGAGGTGGTAAGCCGTATGGAGCAGGGCGATGAGTTGCATGTTTTGGGGGAGTATGAAGAGTGGGTGCAGATTTACTTAAAAGATGAGGAGATGCTAGGATGGATAGCGTCCTCTCTCATGGAGTGAGGCGGTTCTCTAATAGTTTCTTTCTTAGTGAGTGGTTTGCTTATGGCTGCTCTATGTTGAGATCATCTATTAATTGGTCGCGTTGGGCGAGTTCGTGTTCGGCCTCACTACCTGCAGTTGTTGCACACGCATTTA
This sequence comes from Halomonas sp. ML-15, assembly GCF_014779595.1. Taxonomy (GTDB): domain Bacteria; phylum Pseudomonadota; class Gammaproteobacteria; order Pseudomonadales; family Halomonadaceae; genus Franzmannia. The sequence goes on along the minus strand of NZ_JACXZT010000019.1, from coordinate 1,687,706 downwards.
TCAAGCACTCTGCGATGGAGATGTATGCCACCATGCTATTGGAAATAAACCTTGAATCGTGGGGCACTAGCACGGCAATGTCAGAATGTGTCACTAAAGGTGAGCTGGCGTAATCCGTGAAAGCGATAGTTGTTATTTTGTGAGACTTGGCAACTTTGCAAACCTCAGCGACATGTCTGGAATAGGGCTTGCAGCTGGCTGTAATTAGGACATCCTGCTCTGTCATGGTGGCAAGGCGCTCTGCTACGTTGAGGCTGGCATCACACAGAAGGCTTACATCATCATGAATCATGCCCAAGCCATAATTCATGAAACTAGTGAAGGCATGAAATTGCCGAATGGCATGAAGCCGTACGTGCCGTGCACCCATGATAGTGCTGGATAATTTTTCAAAATCTTGCGTTTTAATCAAGCCTTGGGCTAGATCGATATTTCTCTTGTGCTCTTGGGTAAGTGCATGTGACTCTGCAATCAGGTGGTATTTGTCGGCGTCCAGCGCTTTCCCTGCCTGATGGCGATAAAAGTCACTTGGAGCATAAGTCCGAGGCTGTATCAATACTTTTTGTAGATCTCCAAAGCGCTTGTACCCCAGCGACCGGGCTAACCGTGAAATTGTCGAGGGGTTTACATCTAACTTTTCGGCGATGCTTGAAATTGAAAGAAGCGACTGGTCCCCTTGTAACTCGATGAGTTTGGAAAGGACCCGTTGAGTTTTGGAGCCAAGGTAAATCGAGCTTTCTCCCCGCGCTATGGCGATTGATAACGCTCTTAATCCCTCAATATCCGGTGGTGCTGCATAAGTATTAGCGCCTTTTATTCCTTTTTTCATGATAGGGTCCTTTGATCACGGTGGGCTAGATCGTGGTAAAAGCTTTGTTAATATAAGGCATATAGAAAGGGCAAGGGAAGTCGTCGCTCATGGCGAGATGAAGTCACCGTCTGGAGGCGAGCGATCAATTTTGTTGGCGCCCCCTTCAGGATTCGAACCTGAGACCTATCCCTTAGGAGGGGATTGCTCTATCCAGCTGAGCTAAGGGGGCGTAGAGGCGGCATTATAAGCCTCTGATGCGCCGAGATAAACCCCAGTGCTCAGTGCGTCAGCAGGAAGTCATGCGGCGCTTTGTCGGTGAGGTAGCGCGCAAACAGCGCTGCTTCTGCCATCGGCTTTCCGATGTGGAAGCCCTGGCCCAGATCGCAGCCCAGGGCACTCAATGTCTCGAGCTGAGTCTGGGTTTCGATGCCTTCGGCGAGCACGTGGCGCTGCATGGCGTGGCCCATATGGATGATGCCGCTGATGAACTGCTGACGGTCCTGGCGGAGTTCGACATGGCGCGTGGCCATGCGGTCTATCTTGATGGTATTCAGTGGCAGTTGGCTGGCGTAGGTGATAGACGAGATGCCGGTGCCGAAGTCGTCGAGGGCGATCTTGGCACCCAGACCTCGGGCTTCCTGCAGCAGGCTGTTGGCCAGCTCCAGGTCGTGGAACTGGGTGGATTCGAGCACCTCGGCGACCAGAAAGGGCTCATCCAGGGAGTACTTGGCGCGGGTCGCCGACAGCGCCTCGATAAAGGCTCCCGTCTCGATCTGGTCCTGGGACAGGTTGACGGCGATCATCACCTGGTGACCGGCATCGCGAAAGCGCCGCGCCACGCGTCCAGCCTGGTCGACCAGCCAGCGGCCGAACGGCAGGCTCAGCGATGACTGGGTGATCACATCGATGAAATGCTCCGGGCCGAGCACGCCCTTGACGGGATGTTGCCAGCGGGCCAGTGCCTCGAAGCCGACGATTTCGTGGCTCCTCAGGTCGAGTATTGGCTGGAAGTGGAGCACGATTTCGGCGGCCTCGAACGCCGCCTTGACCCGCGTGTAGGCATCCTGAGTGGCGTCCTGGCTACCGCCGCTAACGGCCAAGGCGATGCGGTTCTTGCCTAATTGCTTGGCGTCGTACATGGCGGCGTCGGCGGCGTCGAGCAGGGCGCTGCAACTCAACCGATGGTCGGTGGTGAAGGCGATACCGATCGAGGCCGAGATCTCGACCCGCTGACCGTTGTCGAGGTGGAAAGCCTGAGTCAGGTCGGCGAGCACTTTCTCCGCGACCTTGCCGGCCTTGGCCAGGGTGCCGAGCCCCCCGAGTGCAATCACGAATTCATCGCCGCCGAAGCGTGCGGTAAGGTCGTTGGCGCGCATTAGACGCTTCAGGCGCCGGCTGATCTCTACCAGTAGCTCGTCGCCGCTGGCGTGACCGTAGGTGTCGTTGATCGGCTTGAAGTCGTCGAGATCGAGAAACAGCACCGCCAGGCCGCTCTGGGTGAACTCCAGGCTGGCTAGCTGGCGCTCGAGCAGGGTATTGAAATGCTCGCGATTGAACAGGCCGGTAAGCGGATCGTAGCTGGCCATACGCTCGAGGCGGGCCTGATTGAGCCGGCGCTGGGTGATGTCGCGAAACACGCCGATGTAATTGACGATCTTGCCGCTATCGTCACGGATCGCCGAGATCGTGGTGTTCTCGATCAGCTGGCTGCCATCCTTGCGGGTGTTCCAGATGTCGCCGGTCCAGAAGCCGCGCTCTTCCACGGCGGCGAACATGCTCTGATAGAACCCTGAATCGTGCTTGCCTGATGAGAGTAAATTGGGCTTCTTGCCCAGCACCTCCTCTTGGCGATACCCGGTCAGCTCACTGAACGCGGGGTTGGTATCGATGATGTGCTTGTCGGCGTCGGTGACCAGGATGCCGTCGTGGGTGTTGCGAAATACCGCGTCGGCGAGCTTCATGCGCTGCTGCGAATGCTCGCGCTCGGTGACGTCGCGCTGGATGCCGACCAGGTAGCGACGCCCACCCTGGCTGAACAGCGGTGCCAGACTGAGCTCATTCCAGAACGGCGTGCCGTCCTTGCGGCGATTCTCCAGGGTCACCGTGACTGGCTGGTTCTCGTCCAGGGCCCGCCGAATCGCGGCGAGTGCCTCGGGGTCGGTACTGTGGCTCTGCAGCATGCGGCACGAGCGGCCGATTACCTCCTCGTAGCAGTAACCGGTGAGGCGTTCGAATTCGCGATTGACGAACAGCAGCGGGTACTCGCGGCGTTCGCCGTCGGCGAGGGAGATGGCAAGCCCTGGAAGATCGAGCAGGCTGGCAAGAGACGCAGGCAAAGCGGCAAGATGGCCCAATGGAGTGTCCTGATCCGAGCGTACGTAGTTATAGTAAGTTCTAATCTAAACAGCGTGTTGCGAGAAGCGCATAGTAAAACATTGCAGCCGGCGTATGAAGGATTTGCTTGGCCGGGCATGATCCATGTCATGCTGCGGGGCGAGAGCGCCATCGGGAGGGACTATGCAGCTGGACGACTATCGGCGCTACGACGCCACCGGGTTGAGCGAACTGATTCGCCACGGCGACGTCAGCCGCGAGGAGGTGGTCGCCGCCGCCTGCAGCCAGATCGAGACGGTCAATCCCGGCCTCGGCGCGGTGGTGCGCACCCGCTTCGATAAAGCACGTCGGGAACTCGAAAGAGTGCCTGCCGAGGCACCGTTTGCCGGTGTGCCGCTGTTGACCAAGGATCTGCTGATGGCCATTCAGGGGGAGCCGATGGCCTGCGGCTCTGCGGCGCTGCGCCACTGGCGCGCGACGGATGACTCGACCCTGGTAAGCCGGCTGCGCCAGGCGGGCTTTGCCATTCTCGGCCAGACGGCGACCCCGGAGCTGGGGCTGATGGGCATCACCGAGCCCAAGGCCTTCCCTCATCCGCGCAATCCCTGGGACCCACAGCGCTCTCCGGGCGGCTCCAGCGGCGGGGCCGCCGCCGCGGTGGCCGCCGGACTGGTACCGCTGGCGATGGCCGGCGACGGCGGTGGCTCGATCCGGATTCCGGCCAGCTACTGTGGCCTGTTCGGCTTCAAACCCTCGCGAGGTCGGGTGCCGCTGGGACCGATGTATGCCGAGGTTTGGGAGGGCGCGGTGGTCGAGCATGCGCTGACCCGCAGCGTTCGCGACAGTGCGGCGCTGCTCGATCATATCAACGGCATGGATGTCGGCGCGCCGATGCCGATGGGACGAGAAGAGGGGTTTCTCGAGGCCACCCGGCAGCCACCAACGCGCTTGCGCATTGCGGTGTCGCTCGGCGAACCGCTCGGTCGCTCGCTGGGCAGTGTGCTCGACCCGCAGGCCAGGCAGGCTATCGAGGCCGCCGCCCAGCGCCTCGAGGCGCTGGGCCACCACGTCGAGTGGTGTGAGCCGCCGGTGGACGGCGAGGCCCTGGCCGACAGCTATCTGACTCTCTACCTTGGCCACCTGGCGGCGGATCTGGCCTGGATCGCGGAGCAGACCGGCGTGGCAGTCGGAAAGCTCGACATCGAGCCGTCGACCCGCGCCGTCGGTCGTTTGGGGCGCCAGCTCAAGGCCCGTGACTATGTGCTGGGTAAACGCCACTGGAACCGGGTTGCACGGGATATGGGCGCCTTCCACCAGCGCTTTGACATGCTGCTAATGCCGGTCGCCGCGGGGACGGCGCCGCGTCTTGGCGAACTCTATCCGCCCCCGGCCCGCGAGCGTTTGATGTCGCTGCTGGCGCTGCCGGGCGTGCCCCAGCTGGCGCTCAAGCTCGGCCTGCTCAAGCGTCTGGCCAGCGACGCTCTACGCCATACTCCCTATACCCAGCTGGCCAACCTTACCGGTCAGCCGGCCATGTCGCTGCCGATGCATGTGACGCCTGCCGGATTGCCGGTGGGTGTGCAGGTGCTCGGCGCAATGGGCGATGACCGCCGCCTGCTGAAGCTCGCCGCCGAGCTGGAGAGCGAGGTGCGCTGGTCCGATCAGTTGCCCCGGCCGTGGCCGGTGGACAAGGATGAACAAAGCGCGACGGCCCGCTAGAATGCGTTCTCAACCTCCCTGCTCGGACCCTTGATGGCCTCTCGACCCACCGGCGCCTCACCCGCGCCGCTCTCTGCTGACGGCGACCGCTACTTCGATGGATTGGTCGAGAAATTCTCGGCCAGCCTCTATGGCCATCCCAGGGGTGAACTGCGCCTGACGCTGCTCGATCACCTGCTGCCCGAGCTGCTCGACCTCCATCGGCAGCCGGTGCTGGATGTGGGTGCTGGGCTCGGCCAGATGGGATGCTGGTTTGCGCGCCGCGGCCACGCCGTGACGCTAAGCGAGCCCTCTGCCGAGATGCTCGATGAGGCGCGCCGGCTGCTCGCCGCCGAGGTCGTCTTGCCGGCGCCGCGTTTTGTGTCGTTGCCGCTGCAGTCGCTGCCTGACGAGGCCCCTGGGCCCTGGCCGCTGATCGTCTGCCACGCGGTGCTGGAGTGGCTGGGCGATCCGCGCCAGGCGCTGCATACCCTGAGCGGTTTGCTGGCGCCCGGTGGCCAGCTGAGCCTGATGGTGTTCAATCGCGATGCGCTGAGGCTCTCCAATATCGTCAAGGGCAATCTCGACAAGGCGCTGGCCGACCGCCTGGCCGGGACCGGTCAGCGGCAGCGGCTGACGCCGATCTCGCCGGTCGCCCACGCCGAGGTGGTCGCCTGGGCGGAAGAGTGCGGTCTTACCGTTGACGGCGTGGCCGGCATTCGTGTTTTCCACGACTACCTGCGCCAGCGCGATCCCGATCCGGAGACGCTGGCCAAGCTCACCGCCCTGGAACTACGCCACTGCCGCGACGACGCCTACTGGCGGCTAGGCCGCTATCTGCTCTATACCCTGCGCAAGCCCGAGGAGCCTGACCTATGAGCGCCGAGACGCCTGTCTGCCAGCTGCTGGCGCGCCAGGACCACGACTATCGCGACTGGCTGTGGGTAGCGCCGCCCCGGGACGCCTGGCTGGAGAGCGGCAGCGGCCGGCTGCTCTCCGCCGATCACGGCGTGCTGGCTGCCTGGCAGGCGCTGGGGCGGCCGGCCTGTGGGCCTTTCGATGCCTGGGGCGAGCCGCCGGGAGCGGTGCTGTTCTGGCCCAAGAGCCATGCGCTGGGCGAGTGGTGGCTGCTGGCGCTGTGCCAGCAGCTGCCGGCGGGCACGCCGCTGCAGGTGGTAGGGGAGAACAGCGGTGGGGTAAAGCGCGCGCTCAAGGTACTGGCAGCGCTGGGATTGGGTTGCCGCAAGCGCGATAGCGCACGACGCTGCACGCTGTTCGAGACGCGCCTTGGCCGGGTGTCACTGGACCCTGAACTGGCCTGGCAGCGGTTCGAAGCGGCGGGACTCACCCTGGTCAGCCATCCCGGCGTATTTGGCCATGGCAAGCTCGACGACGGCACCCGGCTGCTGCTCGAGGTCCTCGAGCAGCAGCCGGACTGGGTCGATCGCCAGGTGCTCGATGTCGGCTGCGGCGACGGCATCCTCGCTGCCTGGCTGGCGACCCGCGGGGCCACAGTCAGTGCGCTGGATATCAACGCCTTCGCGGTAGAGGCCACGCGGCGCACCCTGGCCGCCAACCGCGTGGCCGGCCAGGCGATCGGTAGCGACGTCTACGCGGCACTACCGGCTGCGGCGCGCTTCGAGGCGATCATCAGCAACCCGCCGTTCCACCAGGAGCGCGATATTGACTATGGACCGGCGGCGCGGCTGATCGGCGAGGCCCCGGCGAGGCTCACCGACGGTGGCAGCCTGACCCTGGTGGCCAACGCCTTCCTGCCTTATCCAGATCTGCTCGAGCGCGCCTTCGGCGGCTTCGAGATCCTCGCCGACGATCGGCGCTTCCGGATCTATCGCGCCATCCAGCGCTAGGCAACACTTCGCGAGGGACGGCCCACCGCCCGGATGGCGTTCCTGGTCTACTCTGATCAGGGACACCCTACGGGCTCCAGGGCAGGTGGACGAAGTGCATGGAGTCCTCTTATAGGAGGATTTCATGTCGATCCGACTGACTGACCCCCTGCGTCGCGAGTACGAGCAGCTGTTCGAGAGCTGCGACATCCTTCCCCAGCACCAGGCCGAAGTGGAGCGCAGCGTCGACCGCCTGCTCTCCCATCGCGACCGCTATCGGACCGTCACCGAGCGCCGCGGGGTGCCCTGGCACTTCGTGGCGCTGGTGCACAGCATGGAGTCGGGCTGCAGCTTCCGCTGTCACCTGCACAATGGCGATCCACTCACCGCGCGCACCGTCCAGGTGCCTGCAGGCCGGCCAAAGCGCGGTAGCCCGCCTTTCGACTGGGAGGTGAGTGCCGCCGATGCCATGGCACTAAAGCGCCTGGATGGCGACACCGACTGGAGCCTGGCCGGCACCCTCTATCAGCTGGAGCGCTATAACGGCTGGGGCTACCGGATGTACCACTCCCACGTGCTTTCGCCCTATCTGTGGAGCTTCTCCAATCACTACACCAGCGGCCGCTATGTGGCCGATGGCCGCTGGTCCGACAGCGCCGTCTCCCGCCAGTGCGGTGCGGCGGTGATGCTGCGGCGATTGGTGGAGCGCGGCGAGACGGATCTTACCGACCAGCCGGCGGCCACGCTCTATGCCCAGGTGGCCGCCGAACCAGCTGGCGATAAGGACAGCAAGCGCCCTCTGGTGTCGCGCCATCGCATGCGCCGCAGCCGCCGCGATGCAGAGACCGAGAAGGCCCAGCGGCTGCAGCGCTGGCTGACCAGTTTTCCGGGGATTTACCTGAAGGCCGACGGTATCCCCGGGGATCGCACCTCGGACGCCTATCGCCTGGTCACCGGCCATTATCTGCCCGGCGACAAGCGCGGTGAGTGAGCTTATACCGCGGCGCTCCGCGGAGAAGCGGCTACCCTTGAGATAGCGCGAGCGCCAAAGCATCGCTGGCCGGGCGGCCGCCTCCTGGCGGCATATAACAACAATAGTGAGGCCGTAATATGAACCATCGTCCCCTGGTACTGCTGCATGGCTGGAACGACGAGGGCAGCTCCTTCGAAAGGCTGATCGGGCATCTGCGCAAGCGACTCGGCGACGAGCGTATTCAGCGCATCGCCATCGGCGACTACCTCTCCAAGGACGATGCACTGCGCTTCGATGACCTGCAGGCGGCGCTGGATCGTGCCTGGACCGCGCAGGGACTGCCCCGGGAGGTGGCCAGCGTCGACCTTATCGTGCACTCCACCGGTGGCCTGGTGATCCGTGATTGGCTGGTGCGCCACTTCGCCCCCGACAAGGTTCCGGTCAAGCATCTGGTGATGCTGGCGCCGGCCAACTTCGGCTCGCCGCTGGCCCACGTGGGGCGTTCGATGCTGGGACGTATCACCAACGGTTTCTTCAGCCGCCAGGCGGGGCAGGCGGTACTGGAGACCGGGGCCAATATCCTGCGCGGCCTGGAGTTGGCCAGCCCCTTCAGCTGGGCGCTGGCCATGCAGGATCGCTTCGCCACGGGGGAGAGCATGTATGCCTCTGGGCGAATGCTGTGCACGGTATTCTGCGGCAACGCCGGCTATGGCGGTATCCGTTCGCTGGCCAACGAGGAGGGCGGCGACGGCACCGTACGCCTCGCCACGGCCAACCTCAACTGCGGCCATATGCAGATCGCCTTTCGCGAAAAGGAGCGCGACGGGGTTCGGGTCACCGTGCCCGAGGTGGTCGACTATCGGGCGTCCAGCGGACGCTGCGCCTTTCGTATCCTCGATGGGCTGGATCACTCGGCGATCAAGCTCGACGCCGCGGAAAGTCGACTGAGCCATGGTCAGCAGGAGGCCCTGGCACTGATCGAGCGCGCCCTGACCATCGAAGACGACGTGTTCGGCGACTTCTGCGACGAGTGCGACGCGGCCAACCAGGCGCTGACCCGTCAACCGGGTGAGAGGCGCGGCAAACCGGGCTTCCAGAATACCGTGGTGCGGGTGCGCGACCAGTTCGATATGCCGGTGACGGACTACCTGATCGAGTTCTACGACCCTAGCCGTCCAGACGGTGGCCCCCTGGCGCGAAGCATTCACGAGTCGGCGATTCGCAAGGTGCACAACTACCGGGCCGATACCTCGCTGCGCAGCCTCTATATCGACACCAATCGACTCTGCGACGCCGTCGAGCGTGCCGATACCCGGCTCGGCATGTCGATCACCGCCGAGCCGATGCTGGATGAGGACGAGCACAATGCCCGCTACGCCCCGGTGGGGTTTCGCACCCTGGCCGACGAGGATATCGAGGACCTCTGTCTGAACGTCGAGCAACTGAGAGCACTGTTCCAGCCCCATCGCACCCTGCTGATCGAGATCTGTCTGCACCGCTCCCAGGCCGACAACGTGTTCCGATTGAACGATCCGCAGAATTGACTCGCCGAGGCGTCAATGGCTGCACAGTCGCCCATCCGAGCTCTCGCGCTGGCCCACCAGCTGCTGGAAGCAGGGCGACTGCTCCAGAAGCTCGGCGCCGATATGGCGCAGCGCATCCACCTCCTCGCTGGGCAGGCGGAAGCGGGTGGGAATGCGCTGGAAGCGCTCCCGCTCGGCGTCGTCCTGCAGCTGATCGAATCCGACATAGATGTAGTAGAGATCGATCTGATGCATTCCGGTGCCGGCGTCCAGAGAGAGGCGCTGAGCGTCCGCGCGGTCGCGCAGGGCCTCCCTGAGCAGCTCCACCGTATCGAAGGAGTAGTTGGCCAGCGGTGTGGTGGAGATGGTGTTGATCACCTGCCTGGGCCCGGGAGAGCGGGGCGAGGTGTCGAAGTCTGCCGCCATGTCATCCGACTTGGCGTCGACCACGATCACCACCAGCTTGTCGACGATTTCCCGGTTCATCTTGTTCAGCACGCTCCACTCCACCTCCTGCAGGGTGGGCGCGCGCAGGGCATCGAGGGCGGGACGCAGGCCGATATTGTCGGAGACGCCGCCATCGAGCAGATGCACATGGTCGCGCTCGGGCTCCTGGTAGCGCTGCCAGTGGCGCGCGCGGTAGTAGCGGCGGGGGTTGGTATTCAGGCCCTCCAGCGCGTTGGCCACCCAGGGTGGCTCCTGGTAGCCGCAGCGACCGGGGTAGCTGTTGAGGGTCAGCGGCGTAAAGGCGATCGGGAAGTTCGACGAGGCCGCCACGGCCCGTGACAGCGGGATGCTGTCGAGATCGACACACATCGGGTCGAGCTGCGACTGTACGAAGGTGAACTGGGACCCCTTGTCCATGTCGGTGGAATTGATCAGCAGGAAGGGCTTGCGGCCGTTGTCCGCCAGGTCGGCGAAGGTCGCCTGGTCGAAGAGCCGTTCCTGATAGACCTCCTCGGCGAGTTCGATGCGCCCGAAGGTGGGCGAGGCCAGTCTGGCCCAGTTATAGGGGCTGAGCAGCCGACGCTTCAGGTCCGATTCGACGTCACGGTAGAGAAACTGGCGCTGAAACCGGCCCCCCTCCTCGAAGATGGCGTCGCGATTCAGCCCATAGTAGGCCGCCGTAAAGCTGCCGCCGGATACCGACGAGATGACATCCACCTCATCCAGCAGGTTGCGCGACTCCCCGTCCAGCTCGACCCAGCTGTCGCGCAGTTTTTCCAGCACGCCGTAGGCGAGGGCGGCAGCCCGCGTGCCGCCACCGGAGAAACTGAGGATCACGAACAGCTCCTCGCTGTTGTCCGCCCCCTCCAGGTTGGCATAGCGGTAGCCGCTGCTGGTATCGATGCGCTCCAGCGGCTGATTCTCGGGGAAGGCGGCACAGCCGGCCAGCAACGTCAACGACAGCAGCAGGCCGAATGCTCGCGTCACAAGGGAGCTCACGGGCCCGGCTCCTTGAGGGTGAACTCGACGATCAGCGGCGCCGAGGGCAGGGTATCGATGACCTCGACTCGCTGGCACTCGGGCGCAAAGTCCTGCGGCGGGGCCAGCGTCACCGTGTACCAGCCGGCATCGACCTGGCACACCGACTGGGTCAAGGCGGCGGGCTCGCCGTCGAGCCAGACCTCGCGGCGCTCGGGGAAGACGACTTTCAGATATTCGGCCACAATTTACTCCCAGCGCCTAGAGCGTCTTCAGGTATTCGATTAACGCCGCCTTCTCCTCGTCATCGAGCTGGGTGCCGAACGCGGCTCCCTCGTGTCCCTGATGGCTGTTGCCCGGCTCGGCGGTGTCGTACAGGAAGCCGTGGCGCTCGGCGGCCTCGCCGTCATGGATAAAGCCCATCAGCTCGGGGTGGTAGACGTCGTAGCCGCGGTAGAAGCGCTCGGGGCGCTCCTCGGCAGGCTGGAGCAGGTCTTCCAGGGTGGGGACCGAGCCGTTGTGCAGGTAGGGCGCGCGCAGCCAGATGCCGGTCAGGGGTTTGGCCACGTAGCCGTCGGTCTTGACGAAGGCGTTGAAGTCCCAGGGGTACTCCTCGGCGTAGGCGTTGTAGCGCTCGGCGGCCTCGCTGGTCCACATCGCGAGGCGGTGGGGGTCGGTACCGATCTCGGTCTGGGGGATCACCGAGCCAGTGCGTGCGCCCTCCAGGCTGTGACAGCCGGCACAGGTCTGCTGGAACAGCGCCTCGCCTTCGGCGGCCAGGTCGGCGTCGAGATCGTCGAGGAAGGGGTAGGGCGGCGGACGCTTGGTCAGCAGGTAGGCTTCCAGGTCGGCGAGGTCGGCCACGGGCAGCGAATCGGGACGGGCGCCGTCACCGATGGCGCCGCTCAGCACCACTTCGGTCAAGGAGTCGTTGAGGCCATCCCAGTGCAGGGCGAAGCCCTTCTGCTCGTCCATCGCCCACAGCGGCATGATGTCGGAATTGCCGATGGTGTCGTCTTCGGCGGGATCCAGTGCCAACAGGTCGGGGTGAAACTTGACCGGGTTGAAGGGGTCGATGCGCCCCGGCCCCCAGCGCGGGCGCTCCTCTGTCCAGGTGAAGCGTGTCGCCTGCTCCTGAAGCCCATCCCGGGTCCGCGGAATGATCAGGAAGCGGTAGAGCAGGCGGTCGAGCAGGGAGAGATCGGTCTCCTCCTCGATAGCCGACAGCAGGGTCGCAGCGGTGAAGTCCGGGTCATTGGCGGCATCCCCCAGGAAACCCAGGTAGGCCTGGGGGTCGAAGGTCTGATGGGGGCCAGTGGGGACGATCTGGCGTTCGCCGTCTTCTGAGGTGCGATAGCTGGCGGTGTGGCAGGCGGCGCAGTTGATGGCGATGCGCGGGAAGCCGATGGTCTTCTTGGAGAAGCCGGCCGGGGTTGGCTCGCCCTCTTCCCAGAGTACGCCCAAGGCCTCGTAGCCACCCTCTCCGGGCAGGTGCTGGGGAAAGACATCCGGCAGTACGCGCCAGATCCAGTAGGGGATGCCCTCCTCCTGCTCGGCGCCGATGGAACCGTACAGGTAGTAGGCCTCGACGCTATCGAAGCGCTGCGGCTCCTCCCGAAATAGCTGGTACCAGCCGACTGCCCCGAGCACCCCTGCGGAGATCAATAACAGCAGCAGCCATATCCACCAGCGCCGCGAAGATTTGGAACTCCCTGGGTGTGTGGATGCCATGAGCGTCTCTCCTCGAGTTTTATTATGTCGTTTTTTCGGCGCGGCGAAGCAGCAACAGCAGGGCGCCCTGGGTCACGCCGAAGAACAGGTCGATCAGGGCGAAGAGGGGAAATTGTGGATACAGCAAGGTGAAGAACACCACCCCGGCGAAACGCGCCAGGACCGCCAGCATGGCGATGGAGCGGTAGTGATAAGGATCGAATGCCGCCGGCAGGTAGAACAGGCTGAGCAGAATCAGCAGCCAGGCGGCAAAGGCGGGCCACACCGGCTCGGCAACCGGGGCGCCGCCCACCAGGCTGATCACCGCGTTAGGCGCAATGACCGCCGGCAGGGCGAAGAGGAGGTTGGCCACCACCCCCAGCAGTACCATGGCACGAAATCCCGCGGCGTATCTGCTCATCCCCCGGCACCCCCCCCCTGCGCGTTTAAGGGTCTGATGCGCCCGCTCCCTTGCTGGTGGGAACTCGGACCCTGTGCTAGAGGTTAGTAGTCAAGTTCGGTGAGGTCACGTCACTCTTGTGTAACTGAGATCTCTAGGAGCCTGTCGGATTTGACCGATCGTCACGAGAGATTTGGATTTCGAGCCAAGTTTATCGATCTGATGAGGCGAATAGCCCGCTATTTAACGAATCAGATCGAATGAAATTGGCCGAAAGACCGGATCTCGCAGTGGATCAGCGTTAAGTCCGACAGGCTCCTAGGCCTTGGGGGAGATTGGGTGGGTAGCGACGGCATTGTTCAGGGGGGAGTCTCATGTTCGGTCAACGTGGAAGTGGTTTGCTCGGTCGGGTGTTTCGGCGCATCAACAGGCGCCGCCAGTGGTATCGGTTTCCCTTCCCCATCGCCGTGATCAATCTCGTTGCCCTGCGCCGCAACCTGCGTTGGCACAATCTCTACTCGACCGAGCGGGAGCCCCTCGAGAAGCCCGAGCGGGAAGCGATCGACGTCCACCAGTTCCGCACCGCCGACGGCAGCTACAACGACCTGGCGGAACCCGCCATGGGCAAGGCGTATACCCGCTTCGGTCGCAATGTGCCGCCTGCCGAGACCTTCGGCGAGACCGGCGACAGACTGATGACGCCCAGCCCCCGGGTGATCAGCCGGCGCCTGATGACCCGCAACACCTTCGTGCCGGCGACCACGCTCAATGTTCTGGTCCCCGCCTGGCTGCAGTTCATGGTCCACGACTGGTTCAGCCACGGCTCCAACGACACCGAGGCCGAGCGCCACGAGGTACCCCTGGACGAGGACGATGACTGGCCCTGGGAGAGCATGACGGTGCTACGCAGCCGTCGCGATACCACCCGCTCCTCCGCCGATGAGGGGCACCCCGATACCTTCCTCAACACCGAGACCCAGTGGTGGGACGCCTCCCAGATCTACGGCAGCAGCCTGCGCCGTCAGCGCCTGGTGCGCACCGACCCCGACAGCGGTGAACTGCTGGCCGATGGCAAGCTCTACCTCAAGCCCGATGGCCACCTGCCGCTGGATGAACACGGCATCGAGCTGGCGGGCGCCAACGGCAACTGGTGGATTGGCCTGTCGCTGATGCACACCCTGTTCGCCATGGAGCACAACGCCATCGTCGACCGGCTGCGCATCGAGCACCCCGACCGTGACGGCGAGTGGCTGTTCCAGAAGGCTCGGCTGGTAGTCGCGGCGCTGATTGCCAAGATCCACACCGTCGAGTGGACCCCGGCGCTGCTCGACACGCCGGAGCTGCGGCTTGGCATGCGTTCCAACTGGTGGGGGGTGCTCGACGAGCACTTCTACCGCAGCCGGGGGCGTGTCAGCGACAGCGAACTGTTCAGCGGCATCGTCGGCTCGCCGGTGGATCACCATGCCGCGCCCTACGCGATTACCGAGGAGTTCAGCGCCGTCTACCGCATGCATCCGCTGATTCCCGACGATTTCAGCTTCCGGCGTCTGGACGACGACGGCCTGATCAAGGAGTGTGGCCTGACCGAGGTGGCCGGCTCTCTGACCCAGGCGCTCTATTCGGAGATGTCGCTCAGCGATGCGCTCTACTCGCTGGGCACCAGCCACCCCGGCGCCCTGGTGCTGCACAATTTTCCGAGTCACCTGCAGCAGCACGAGAAGCAGGCGCCCCATCATCGAACGATCGACCTGGCCACGGTGGATGTGCTGCGCGACCGCGAACGCGGGGTGCCGCGCTACTGCCGCTTCCGCCGCCTGATCGACATGCCGGCCCCCGCGAGCTTTGCAGAGCTGACCGACAACCCCGAGTGGCAGCGCGAGCTGGAGGCGGTCTATGGCGACGTGGAGGAGGTCGACCTGCTGATCGGCTGTCTGGCCGAGACCCCGCCGCCCGGCTTCGCCTTCAGCGATACCGCCTTCCGCATCTTCATCCTGATGGCCTCGCGACGCCTCAAGAGCGACCGCTTCTTCACCGACGATTATACCCCCGAGGTCTACACCCGGGCCGGGATGGAGTGGATCGATAACAATGATATGAAGTCGGTCATCGGCCGCCACTTTCCCGAACTGGCGCCACGGCTGGAGGGCGTGCGCAACGCCTTCTTCCCGTGGAACCGCGGCTAATGCGGAAAGAGTTCGGATTAGTAGAGCAGCGGGATCGATAGCGGACCAGCGGCATGAGAGAAGGAGATAGCGTGGCCAGACGCCTGCATATTCCCGGGCTGATCAACGTTCTGGAGGTCACCGACCCCGGAGAGATTCGTCTGCTCGACGGTGATTCGCGTCTCGACCGCTCCTTGGCCCCCAGCGGCGGCCTGATCAATCGCTCGCGCCTGGCCCGACTGCGCGGTGCCTTCGTCTTCGACGGAGAGCCGCTGCCGGCCCTGCTGGGCCGCGAGGCCAAGGGGCGCGAGTCGTGCCACGCCGAGCTGGGGCGGCGGCTGGACGAGGGCGCCGAAGCGGCGATCTGGCGCCAGGATCCCGCTTTCAAGGCCCTAGTGGACGTCGTGGCCGGCCAGGCTGAAGCCGAGGCGCTGGGGCCTGCCGCCCAGGGGCTGCTGGGGCGGCGGTTTCGCGACGATTACCGGGCCGACGAGGCAAGCTTTGCCGCCGCCCGGCGGCTTAACGACTATCCGCGCGTCAATGCCCTCAAGGCGCTGCTCCAGCGCCTCAGTGGCCAACTTCGCCGAGATCGCCAACTGTTGTATGAGCGCGCCCAGGGCGACCCCATGACCCTGCATGCCACCAGCGTGGCGGTGCATAACCTGGTGGCGGCGCTTGTGTCGATGAGGATTCTGGCCGCTACTCGGGAGGCATCAGCGCTGTCCCAGGCGGCGGTGCTGGCGCGCTGCCTCAGCGTACCGGAAGCGCTGCTGCGCCAGGTGCTGGCGCCGCTGTCGACACCCTGCTCGCCGCGTCGCCTGGTGCCCGGCGATCTGGTGTTGCTGCGACTCGCCGAGAGTGTGCGGAGCAGTGGCGACCGGGAGTTGGCCTTCATGGGCGATAGCTGGGGGCGTTGTCCGGCCCAGCGTTTCATCCTGGCGCTGCTGGCCGATATCTGGGAGCAGGCCATGGCATCTAGGTCAGGGGAGGGCGGACGATGAGCGAGGATGTGATCTTCTCGCCGCTCAAGTGGCGCAACCTGGCGGTCAAGAATCGTCTCTTCCGCTCGAACATCTCCGGGCGCTTCGATAACGAAGACGGCAGCCTGACTCAAACGCGCATCAACTGGGAGTGCCAGTTCGCCCGGGGAGGGGTGGGCGCCATCATCTCCTCCTTCGTGCCGGTGCAGATGGAGGGGCGCATCATCGCCGGCTATGCCACCATCCACCGCGATGACTTCATTCCACTATGGCAGCGGCTCGGCGAGGCGGTGCACCGCTTCGACTGCAAGTACATCCTGCAGCTCAGCCACTCCGGGCGGCAGATGGATCTTCCCGGGGTCCATAACCAGCATCGCCGGTCGCTCAGCGCCACTCACCACAAGGAGCCGCTGCACGGCTTCCTGTGCCGGGCCATGAGTGAGCATGAGATCGAACGCACCATCGAGGCTTTCGCCGACGGGGCCTGGCGCGCCCGGGAGGCGGGCCTCGACGGCGTGGAGCTGCACGCCGCCAACGGCTACCTGTTCACCCAGTTTCTGAGTTCTGCCATCAATGACCGGCGCGACCGCTATGGCGGGTCACTGGCCAACCGGGCGCGCTTCCTGCTGGAGGTGATCCACGCCATTCGTGAGCGAGTGGGCCCCGACTTCCACCTGCAGGTGAAGATCAGCGTCGTAGACCATAACGACATCCTGCCCTGGGAACGCAAGGGCAATACCCTGGCGGAGAGCCTGCAGGTGTGCCGCTGGGTGGAAACGGCGGGTGCCGATGCCCTGCACGTATCGGTCGGCAGTCTCTTTCCCCATCCCCTGAATCCGCCGGGGGAGTTCTCCTTCGAGACCATCGCCAGCAGCTACGATGCCATGCTCTCCGCCGGGACCAACACCTTCCGCAATTACCTGCTGTTTCGCTATTCGTCGCTGCGCTGGATATTTCGCTGGCTGTGGTCTCGCCACCAGCGCGGCCATGTGGTGGAGGGTGTGAGCCTCGACGAGGCGCGCGCGGTGCGCCAGGCAGTGGGCATTCCGGTGATCAGTACCGGCGGCTATCAGCGCGCCGCTCTGGTACGCGAGGCCATCGACAGCGGGGCCTGCGACGCCGTCTCCAGCGCCCGCGCGCTGATCGCCAACCCCGACCTGCCCCGGCTGTGGCAGGCCGGGCACGACGCCCCGGCACGCCCCTGCACCTTCTGCAACAAATGCCTGCTCAACGCGCCGAAGAATCCACTGGGTTGTTATGAGCTGTCCCGCTTCGATGGTGATCACGAGCGCATGATCGCGGCCCTGATGGCCATCTACGACACCCGCCCCGAGCTGCGCCTGCCACCGGTGCCGCCGGCGAAGCATACGTGAGGCTGCCATGAGACCACAGGAGCCCCCGGTCACTGCCGTGCAACAGGAGGCCCGCCGCCGGCGCTGGCTGCGTCTGCCACTGGCGCTGCTCGCCATGGCCGTGGTGGTGATCGGTCTGCTGGCCCTGGTGATCGGCGTGCCGACGCTGTGGCGCTATAGCGGTGAGTCGGTGCAGCACTACGCCGACCCGGAGACCCACTTCCTGCACGGCTCCATCGGCAGCGAGGTCAGCGGCCTCCCGGTAAGGCTATGGCGGGTGCTCCCGGCGCTGTTCCCGGACGTCTTCGACGACCGGCACTACGAGGTCTTCGGTTTTCTCTACGCGCCGGGCGACGACGCGAGCCGGGGGGATCTACCGATTGGCCTCGGCACTCGGGAAGTGCGCGGCGTGGAGATCGCCTGGTTCAACTGTGCGCTCTGCCACGTGGGAACGGTCCGCGACTCGCCGGAGGCCTCCCCCCGGCAGATCTCCGGCATGCCCTCCAATAACCTCGATCTGCATGGGTTTATCAGCTTCCTGCTGGAGGCGGCCGATGATCCGCGGCTGGCGCCGGAGCGCGTGCTCGACGAGATGGATGCCCAGGGACAGCGGCTGGGCTGGATCGAGCGACAGGTATGGCGCTATGCGGTCCTGCCCCAGGTGCGCGAGGGGCTGCTGGAGACCCGGGCGACACTCGCGCCACTGCTGGACAAGCAGCCCCCCTGGGGCCCAGGCCGCGTGGACACCTTCAATCCCTACAAGCTGCTGCAGTTCGATATGGATGTTGCTGAGCTGGATGAGGCGGAGCGGATCGGCACCAGCGACTTCCCGGCGATCTTCTTGCAGCGCCCCCGTCAGGGCATGGACCTGCACTGGGATGGCAACAACGCCTCGTTGCAGGAGCGCAACCTGAGTGCCGCCATCGGCGCCGGGGTAACAGAGGAGAGCGTCGACCACGCGGGCATCGAGCGGGTGGCCGACTGGCTGCTGGACCTCGAGCCGCCGCCCAGCCCTTATCGTCCGGACCCCGAGGGGGTGGCCGCCGGCAAGCCGCTCTATATGCGCCACTGCGCCGATTGTCACGGCTACCAGGACGGCGAGCGCTACGTCTTCGCAGGGGAGCGTCTTGGCCAGGTGGTGCCCAACGATCTACTGGGCGTCGATCCGGCTCGCCTCGATAGCTACACCGAGACCCTGCAGCGCTATCAGATGACTCTGTTCGAGGATGACGAGCGCTACCGCTTCCGGCACTTCCGCAACACCGACGGCTACGCCAACCTGCCCCTCGACGGGCTCTGGCTGCGGGCGCCTTACCTGCACAATGGCGCCGTGCCGACCCTGTATGACCTGCTGCTGCCACCGGCGGAGCGCCCGCCAGCCTTCGTGCGCGGGCTGGACGTGCTGGATGAGGAGAAGGGCGGTTTCGTGGCGCCGGACTGCACGCCCGGCGAGCCTCTGGCAGAAGGCTTCTGTTTCGACACCAGCGAGCCCGGCAACGGTCGCCAGGGGCATCTCTACGGCACCGAGCTGACGGCGCAGGAGCGCTCTGACCTGCTCAACTACTTGCTGACGTTTTAAACGTTTGGCTAAGGAGTAATGTAATGCAGACCTCACACGATATGTTCGCGACCTATCGACGGGTGATGCAGGTAGGAATCGCCCTCAATGTGCTGCTGGGCCTATGGCTGTGGCTCTGGCCGGTTAGCCTGCTGGGCGTGATGGGCGCCGATCTGCCGTACCCACTGACCTGGGTACGCTATGCCGGCCTGGCCATGGTCGTGGTGGGGCTGCTCTATCTGCCGGCTGCCCTGGCACCGCTGCACAATCGCCTGGTGGCGCTGCTGTCGATCCTGTGCCGGGGGCTGTTTGCGCTGTTCTTCCTGTTTGCCACGGGCTGGCTATGGCTACCGGCCCTGTTCGAGGCGCTGTTCGCGGTGCTGCAGGGCGTGACCTTCTGGCGGGCCTGGCGCGGCGACCTGATGGCCAAGCCCTAGGTTCTGTACGAAAACTGTCTGCGCTCGCCCATACGGCGTTAAAAATCGGCTCAAAGTACTCATTTACACCCCGTAAACTCGTGCGCGAGCCCGGTCCGTTTTCGTCGATTTTTGCCTTGTCTGGCCATCGCTCGCCGACTTTTCGTACAAAACCTGATACGCGGCTATTTTGCGCTCGGGTCGCGGTAAGCGATAGCGGTGATGATATAGGTGGTTTCGCCACCCGGTGCGGCCACCGTTGCCTCGTCGTCCAGCGCCTTGCCGAGCAGGGCCTTGGCCAGCGGCGCATCGACGCTGATCCAGCGCTTGGCGGTATCGGTCTCGTCGTGGCCGACGATACGGATCTCGAGCTCCTCGCCGTCGTCGTCCTCGAGGGTGACGAAGGCGCCGAAGTAGATCCGGCCGGTGTCGGCCGGCAGCCGGTCGACGACCTGCAGTTCGTCGAGGCGCTTGCCGAGATAGCGAATACGCGCGATGACGCGGTTGAGCTCCTTCTTGTTGTAGGTGTAGTCGGCGTTTTCGCTGCGGTCGCCGAGGGCCGCGGCCTCGCCGACCTTGGCCGAGAGCTGCGGGCGCTTGACCCGTGACAGGTGCTCATGGATGCCCTTGAGGCGCGCAAAGCCCTCAGCGGTAATCAGGTGGCTCTTGGGTTCCTGGCGCGGGTCCTTGGCGGGGTCCCGCCAGCGAGTCATATTGCGGCCTTTCATTACGGCTCCTCCTGCGGCTTGCCGCTACCATACGCAAGCCGGGGCAAGCGGCCAAGTTGCAGGATGTGCTCTGCAGCACTATCGCGGTTGCCTCTACTCGGCGAAGGACGCCGGGGACAGGTCGTAGAGGGGGGGCTGCGCCATGGGTGAGGAGCACTGCTCTGAACGGGCTGGCCATGGATGGCCAGCACCGGTCCTGCAAGCGGAGCAGGATGCGAGAGCGCAGCAGGGCGCAGGTAGCGCCCAGGGAAGGTTTACAGCGCCCCCTCGAAGGCCTGTCGACGGCAGTCCTTGAAGGGCTGGGCAGTCAAGTGGATATGCGACGGAAGTCTGCCTAGGCGTTCATTCAAACGTTCGTTACATTGTCTGGGTGACCCATCAATAATAATGCACCAGGAGTATTCGCCATGATCCGTCGTTTCCCTAGCCTCGCTGCCTGCACCCTGGCCGGTTTGCTGGCACTTACCAGCGGGCCGCTGCTGGCCTATCAGGATGAGGTGGCTGCACTCAAGTCCCAGTGGGAGAGCGCTACCACTGAGCTGCGCGGCAGCGAACGCCGCGATGCGCTGTCGCGGCTTGCCGATGAGGCCGAGGCACTGGCCGGTCGCCATGCCGATCAGGCCGAGGTGCTGGTATGGCAGGGCATTATTCTGGCGTCCTATGCCCAAGAGCGCAGCGGGCTCGGCGCACTGGGCAACGCCCGGGATGCCCGCGACGCCCTGGAGCGGGCGGTGGAGCTCGATCCGGACGGCAGCAACGGCTCGGCCTACGTGACCCTGGGCGCGCTCTACGACCGTGTACCGGGCCGCCCGCTGGGCTTCGGCAACAGCAACACCGCCGAGCAGATGTTCCAGCGCGCCCTGGAGATACGCCCCGACGGCATCGACGTCAACTACTACTATGCTGCCTTCCTGCAAGAAGAGGGGCGTAGCGAGGAGGCCCGCGAGCACGCCCAGCGCGCCGTCGACGGCGAGGCGCGAGTCGATCGCCCGGACTCCGATGAGGCGCTGCGCATCGAGGCCAGAACCCTGCTGTCGCGGCTGACTTGACAAGCGCGAGGCGCACGGGCGGTTGGCAGAGAGGGGCGAGGTCGTGATAATGGCTCATTCATCCGAGCCGGAGTCACGATGTCTGATTCGCCTACCGCGCCCCTAGGCGGCGCCGAGCGCGCTGCGCCAATCGTCGACACGCCGCGTTTTCACGCCGCCGACGTCGAGCGCCAAGACGATGAGTGCCTGTTCCAAGGCTTCTTCCGCCTGGAGCGGCGTACCCTGCGCCATCGCCTGTTTCAGGGTGGCTGGAGCGCGCCAGTGGTGCGTGAGGTGCACGTGCGCCGCGACGCCGTGGGCGTGCTGCTATACGACGTCAACTGTGATGCGGTGGTGCTGGTCGAGCAGATTCGCGCCGGCGCTCTGGATGACCCGCTGAGCCCCTGGAAACTCGAGCCGGTGGCTGGCCTGATCGAGGCCGGGGAGGACCCCGCCGAGGTGGCGCGGCGCGAGGCCATAGAAGAGGCCGGCTGCGATATCGACGAGCTGATCGAACTGCACACCTATTATCCCAGCCCCGGTGCCTGCAGCGAGCGGGTGACCCTCTATTGCGGGCTGGTCGACAGCCGTGATGTAGGCGGCGTCCATGGCCTGGATGAGGAGCACGAGGACATTCAGGTCCACGTGCTGCCGTTTCTCAAGGCCTGGGAACTCCTCGAGGCTGGTCGACTCGACAATGCCATGTGCCTGATCGCCTTCCACTGGTTGGCACGAGAGCGGGCCTCACTGCGTGCAAGGAGGTAAGCCTGTGGCCAGAACCGCCTATGTCACCGATCTCAAGACCCTGCAGGGTGAATGCACCGCCAACTACCTGCGCCTGACTCGACTGCTGGGCGATCTCGAGGCGGGAGACGTCCGCGAGATTGCCCTGCAGGGTCGAGAGTCGCGCTTCGGCTCGCTATGGCTCGAGGTGCTCGAGCGCGCCCCCTACACCACCATCCTGCGCGTATCCCAGAGCGGCGTGCTGGACGACTTTATCGATCCGCCGCGCATGCGGGTGCACCTCTATCACGACGTACGCATGGCTGAGGTGACCGATTTCCAGCGCCAGCGCCATTTCCGCGGTCGCTACCGTTACCCCAATCCGCGTATGCACCAGCCCGATGAGAAGCTGCAGCTCAACCGCTTTCTCGGTGAATGGCTGGAGCATGGCCTGGCCCACGGTCACTCCCTCGACCTGCCGATCATGCGTTGATCCACTACCTTGTCCAAGGAGCCTCGCCGGATGCGGCTGGTCCAGATCACCGATTGCCATCTCAACGCCGACCCGCTGGCGCGTTCGCGCGCGGGTTTCCCGTTGCGCCAGCTGCAGGCGGTCGTCGAGCACGCGCGCCGTCAACGCCCCGACGCCCTGCTGATCAGCGGCGATATCAGCCAGGATGCCACGTCTGCCTCCTACCGCCATGCCCTGGAGGCGTTTGTCGACCTCGACTGCCCGTGGTACTGGCTACCCGGTAACCACGATCATCCCCAGCTGATGGCCGAGGCTCGGCCGCTGCTCGATGAGGTGGAGCTCGGCGATTGGCGGCTGCTATTGCTGAATACTCAGGTGGCGGGGCAGCCCCATGGCGAGGTGGGCGAGGTCCAGTGCCAGTGGTTGGGCGAGCAGTTGGCCGACGACCCACGGCCGACCCTGATTGCCATGCATCATCCGCCGCTCGAGGTGGGGGCCACCTGGATGGACGCCATTGGGCTGCAGGACCGGGAGCGCTTCTGGACAACGCTGGGGCCTCATGCGCAGGTGCAGGCGGTGCTCTGCGGGCATATCCATCAGGCCTTTGCCGCGCACCATGCCGTTGCGATGGACAGCGACGGAGAGCGCAGCATTCCCGTCTACGGCACGCCGGCGACTGCCGATCAGTTCCTCCCCGGGGCTGACGCCTTCGCCATCGATCAGGCCTCGCGGCCCGGTTATCGCATCGTCGACCTTAGCTACGACAGCCTTGCCACCTGGGTAGAACGTGTAACGCTCTGACCTTGTATTTCCCTATGCGTTATTCCATTAAGAGATAAAAAGATATTTCTTGATTCTTTGACGTTATGGTTGGCTCCTCGTTACCCTACCGGCACCGTTATCGCTACCGCGATACAGTGCTTATTGAAGAGGTTGCCAGCCGATGCTGTCCCCCGAACGCCAGACCCACCTCAAGCAACTCGAGGCGGAATCGATCCATATCATTCGTGAGGTGGCCGCCGAGTTCCGTCATCCGGTGATGATGTACTCCATCGGCAAGGACTCCTCGGTGATGCTGCACCTGGCGCGCAAGGCCTTCTATCCA
>NZ_JACXZT010000019.1:1664067-1664451 GCF_014779595.1 Halomonas sp. ML-15 | reverse complement strand
AGCTGGTTGATAGGCACGGTGTGGAAGCACAGCAATGTGTTGAGCTAACGTGTACTAATGGCCCGTGAGGCTTGACCATATAACCCCAAGGGGTCTGTAGATTACGCGACAATTAACGGATGCGTTGAGACGTATCGCGGGTTGGCATGATTCCACTGTTTTTCGCCTGACGACCATAGCGTGCGGGAACCACCTGATCCCTTGCCGAACTCAGCAGTGAAACCGCTCAGCGCCGATGGTAGTGTGGGGTCTCCCCATGTGAGAGTAGGTCATCGTCAGGCACTTATACCGAAAAAACCCCGAGCACTCAGTGTTCGGGGTTTTTTCATGGTCATGGGGAGACCCGCTTTCTACTTTGTGGGGCCGCTTCGCGGGCCGGCCCCT
>NZ_JACXZT010000019.1:1663883-1664057 GCF_014779595.1 Halomonas sp. ML-15 | reverse complement strand
AAGTTCAAGGAGATGATCCAATTCCGCAACCGCATGGCGGCGGAAGCGGGCATGGAGCTGATCGTGCATACCAACGAGGAGGGGCGGGCGGCCAACATCAACCCCTTCGACCACGGCAGCGCCAAGTACACCGACGTGATGAAGACCCAGGCGCTCAAGCAGGCGCTGAGTCAT
>NZ_JACXZT010000019.1:1663737-1663873 GCF_014779595.1 Halomonas sp. ML-15 | reverse complement strand
GTGCGGGAACCACCTGATCCCTTGCCGAACTCAGCAGTGAAACCGCTCAGCGCCGATGGTAGTGTGGGGTCTCCCCATGTGAGAGTAGGTCATCGTCAGGCACTTATACCAAGAAACCCCAGTCTCGAGAGAGGCT
>NZ_JACXZT010000019.1:1544554-1663727 GCF_014779595.1 Halomonas sp. ML-15 | reverse complement strand
CGCCGGCTCGGGGCGTTCGACCGCCCTCGCGGCGGTGCCGCGAAGGGCCGGGCGGTCTCACCCCCATGTGAGAGTAGCGGAGCGCCGCCCGGATCATCGTCAGGCACTTAGTTAGAAGCCCCAGTCTCGAAAGAGGCTGGGGCTTCGTCGTTTAGGGGGCGGATATCTTACTTGCACTTTGGTCGCGGCATTCCCGCTGGCAGCCCGCTTCCGATAGAATATGGGTTTTCCCGGCTGGGGCCGTTGTAATGACCATTGGTGACCTGATCCGCCTGATGCGCGATGGCGAATTTCATTCCGGCGAGCAGCTGGGTGAACGGCTAGGCGTATCGCGCACGGCGGTATGGAAGCAGCTCAAGAAGCTCGAGGGGGTGGGGGTTCCTCTCGAAACGGTAAAGGGCCTGGGCTACCGCCTGGCAGCGCCGTTGGAGCTGTTCGATGGTGCCGATATCGTTGCGCGGTTGCCGCATGACTGCCGCACTCGACTAAGCCGCCTGATCATCGAGGATAATCTGCCCTCCACCAATGCCTTCCTGCGCGCGCGCTTTGAGCAGGGCGCAGGGCATGGCGAGGCGTGTCTTGCCGAGGCGCAGAGTGCCGGCCGTGGGCGCCGTGGACGTGGTTGGGAGACGCCCTGGGGGCGCAGTGTGGTGCTGTCAGTCGGGTGGCGGTTCGAGGGTGGTGCCAGCGTACTGGAGGGCCTGAGTCTGGCGGTAGGGGTGGTATTGGCAGAGGTTCTGGAGCGCCATGGTCTCGAGGTGGCGCTCAAGTGGCCGAACGACGTGCTGCTCAAGACCCCGCAGGGCCTGGCCAAGCTGGCAGGGATTCTGCTCGAAGTGAGTGGTGATCTGGCGGGGCCCTGCGAGGTGGTGGTTGGAGTAGGGCTCAACGTGGATCTGCCCGATGAGGTGCGTGCACGCATCGAACAGCCGGTGGGGGCTGTCCATGACGTGGTGCCGGAGCTGTCGCGTAATCAGCTGGCGTCCGAGCTGGTGGCGGGGCTGTTGGACCTGCTATCGCACTACGAGGAGCAGGGGTTTGGCGCCTGGCAGCAAGCGTGGGAGCGGCGCCATGCCTACGCCAATCAGAAGATAGACGTCATTCAGCATAATGCACGCTATGTGGCGCAGGCTGAAGGTATCGATGAGGCAGGCAACCTGTTGGTGCGTCACGATGGCGAGCTGCGTCGCCTGGCCGGTGGTGAAATCAGCGTGCGTGTGCGTTCATGATTCTCGACCTGGACATCGGGAACACGCTATCCAAGTGGCGGCTCAAGGACAGTGCCAGCAGCGAGATCCGGTCTCGCGGGGCGGTATGGACCCGTGAGGAGTGGCGACCTGGCTCCGATATTCCCGATCTCGACGTCGTCGAGGCGGTGCGTATTTCCAGTGTGGCGCGTCGGGCGGTGTTGCAGGATACCGTGACGCTGCTGCGCCGCCGTGTCGGTGTCGTGCACGTCGCGCGCTCGACACGCGAGGCGCTGGGGGTGACCAACGGCTACGAAGAGCCCGGGCGGCTGGGCGTCGACCGTTGGATGGGGACGCTGGCCAGCTACCACCTGGCCGGCGGCTGTTGCAGCGTCGACTGTGGGAGTGCCATCACCATCGACTTCGTGCTGCCTGGTGGCCGCCACCTGGGCGGCTATATCCTGCCCGGCCTGCGCCTGATGAAAGAGAGCCTCAAACTCGGCACCCGCAATGTGGCAATTGACCCAGACAGCGAGGCCGATGAGCTGTTAGCGCCGGGCAAGAACACCGTGGAGGCCGTCAACCACGGTATCTATATGGCGGCGGTGAGTGCCGTCAATCGCATCTATGCCGAGGTGTGCGACCGCGAGGGGGTGGCCATGCCGCTGCTGCTTACCGGCGGCGACGCACGGGTCGTGTCACGGGGCATGCGGGTGCCCCACGCGCTGTGGCCGGATATGGTGTACGGCGGCCTGGAAGCCTGCTTTCCGCTGACCAGTGCCGAGCGCGCCGGTCGACTATCCGGGGCGCCGCGGGTGCCGGCACCGGTCGCGCTGGAAAAGATTCGTGCAGGGCTTGCCTTCTCGATGCTGCTTTGACATAATTTTGCGCGTTCTCAGCCGCAAGGGCGGATGGAAAGTGTTCTGCCTTTATTGGCTAAGCGCTTGACAAGTCTGAGAAAAGCGGTAGAATTTGCCGCGGCCTGGAGGGGTTCCCGAGTGGCCAAAGGGAGCAGACTGTAAATCTGCCGCGAAAGCTTCGAAGGTTCGAATCCTTCCCCCTCCACCAGATTTTGCCGACGTACTGCCGTCCGGTTGAAGAAGTGGATAGGCGGGTATAGTTCAATGGTAGAACCTCAGCCTTCCAAGCTGATGGTGCGGGTTCGATTCCCGCTACCCGCTCCAGTTTATGGTCAAGGCGGTAGGTGTAGAGTTTTGCTCATGTAGCTCAGGGGTAGAGCACACCCTTGGTAAGGGTGAGGTCGACGGTTCAAATCCGTCCATGAGCTCCATATTGAAAAGGCGAGCCAAGTGCTCGCCTTTTCTTTTCCCGGAGGCGCGCCGGGGGTTGTAAGGCGGAATCGCTTCCGCTATTATTGCGCCCGCTGTTGCGTATGCCGCCTGCAAAAGGGGTGAAGCAGCAGCGACGATACAGGCCAGTAGCTCAATTGGCAGAGCAGCGGTCTCCAAAACCGCAGGTTGGGGGTTCGATTCCCTCCTGGCCTGCCAGTCTTCCCCAGGCTGGCGATATCTTCTATACTTGAATGTTTCGATTGCCGCACCCTGAGGAGTCTCGTTTTCATGAAACATAACGCCGAGGTGCAGGAGTCGCGCCACGACGGGCTCAAGTGGGCGGTGGTCGTTGCCTTGGTGGTCGTTGCCGTCGTTGGCAACTCCTATTTCGCCGATCAGGCCATCCTGTATCGGGTGCTGGGCGTTGTAGTGCTGTGTGCGCTAGCCGCGGTGGTCGGTTTCACTACTGCCAAGGGGCGCGACCTGCTCGAGCTTGCTCGCAGCGCGCGCAAGGAGATCCAGCGTGTGGTCTGGCCGACCCGCCCCGAGACCATTCAGACCACTGCCATCGTACTGGTGGCGGTGCTTGTGGTGGGCCTGATGCTATGGCTGATGGACACCATTCTAGGCTGGGCGATGTCCGGCGTCATCGGTTAGGAGATTCCATGTCCAAGCGTTGGTATGTCGTGCATGCCTACTCCGGTTTCGAGAAGCATGTCATGCGCTCGCTCCTTGAGCGCGTGAAGATGTATGGCATGGAGGATCGCTTCGGCGAGATTCTGGTGCCGACCGAGGAAGTGGTAGAGATGCGCGACGGTAAGCGTCGCAAGAGCGAGCGCAAGTTCTATCCCGGCTATGTGCTGGTCGAGATGGAGATGGATGATGGCACCTGGCACCTGGTCAACGAGACGCCCCGCGTAATGGGGTTTATCGGTGGCACCAAGGAGAAGCCGGCGCCGATCACCCAGAAGGAGGCAGATGCCATCCTGCGTCGTGTGCAGGACGGTACCGACAAGCCGCGCCCCAAGACCCTGTTCGAGCCGGGTCAGTCGGTGCGCGTTGTCGATGGCCCCTTCGCCGACTTCAACGGCGTGGTCGAAGAGGTCAACTACGACAAGAGTCGCCTCCAGGTCAGCGTGCTGATCTTCGGTCGCGCGACTCCTGTCGAGCTCGAGTTTTCACAGGTCGAGAAGGATTGAGTCTCGGCCTGAGCATTGTCATTTGAGCCGTCGCTCGGCTCATTAACCCGGGGAGCTGTAAGGAGGACGCTGAACAAGTTGGCGGAGGAAATGAAGCGATTCGTCCGCGCCGATATTTGAGCAGTGTTTTCCGAGGCGCTATTACCCAACTGGAGTCTACACATGGCCAAGAAAGTACAGGCTTACATCAAGCTGCAGGTCGCGGCTGGTAAGGCCAATCCGAGTCCCCCCGTCGGTCCCGCGCTGGGTCAGCACGGTGTCAACATCATGGAATTCTGCAAGGCGTTCAACGCCGAGACCCAGGACATCGAGCCGGGCCTGCCGACACCCGTGGTGATCACCGTCTACTCCGACCGTAGCTTCACCTTCATCACCAAGACGCCGCCGGCAGCCGTGCTGCTGAAGAAGGCCGCTGGTATCAAGTC
This sequence comes from Halomonas sp. ML-15, assembly GCF_014779595.1. GTDB lineage: Bacteria > Pseudomonadota > Gammaproteobacteria > Pseudomonadales > Halomonadaceae > Franzmannia. The sequence goes on along the minus strand of NZ_JACXZT010000019.1, from coordinate 1,659,624 downwards.
CGGCTCAGGCGAGCCGAACAAGAAGAAGGTCGGTACCGTGACCCGCGAGCAGCTCGAAGAGATCGCCAAGACCAAGGAGCCGGATCTGACGGCTGCTGATCTCGACGCCGCCGTGCGTACCATTGCCGGTAGTGCCCGTAGCATGGGCCTCAACGTGGAGGGCCTCTGATCATGGCTAAACTGACCAAGCGTGCCAAGCGGATCAACGAAAAGCTCGAGGCTGGCAAGGTCTACTCCCTGGAGGAGGCCGTGGCGCTGCTCAACGAGCTGTCCACCGTCAAGTTCAAGGAGTCGCTGGATGTCGCCATCAACCTTGGCGTCGATCCGCGTAAATCCGACCAGGTCGTGCGTGGCGCCACCGTCATGCCCAACGGTACGGGCAAGGACGTGCGCGTTGCCGTCTTCACCCAAGGCGCCAATGCCGATGCCGCCAAGGAAGCCGGTGCCGATATCGTCGGCATGGACGACCTGGCCGAGCAGGTCAAGAAAGGCCAGCTCGACTTCGACGTGGTCATCGCCTCGCCGGACGCCATGCGCGTGGTTGGCCAGCTGGGCCAGATCCTCGGTCCGCGCGGCCTGATGCCTAACCCCAAGGTCGGCACCGTCACGCCGGACGTGGTCACCGCGGTCAAGAACGCCAAGGCGGGCCAGGTACGTTTCCGTACCGACAAGAACGGCATCATTCACACTACCCTGGGCAAGGTCGATTTCGACGCCTCTGCGATCCAGGGCAACCTTGAAGCGCTGGTCGCCGACCTCAAGCGGCTCAAGCCAAGCGCCTCCAAGGGTGTGTATTTCAAGAAGATGACCCTGTCCACCACCATGGGCCCGGGCATCACCGTCGATCATTCGGCCCTGGTCTGAGTACTGGGCGAGTCTCGACGCAACAGGCAGTAACTTTGCGGTCCCCGTGTGTGGTATGCGGCGGGGCACCGTCAAAGACCGCAGGTGCCGCTCTTCGGAGCGGCTTAATCGCCCCTTGAGGGGGCCTGCGCAGATGGTGTGGCCGCCAGTCTTCTGGTGAGCACCATCACCCGGTACCTCCGCCGGACCAACTGGCAGGCGGAGGAGATGGTAACCACCGGAATGCTCGATACGGGCTTCCGGCACGAAGGAGTGATCACTGTGCCACTAGCACTCGAAGGCAAGAAAGCGATCGTTGCCGAGGTCAGTGAAGCGGCCAAAGATGCGCTCTCCGTCGTCGTTGCCGATTCTCGTGGCGTTACGGTCGAGAAGATGACCGTTCTGCGCAAGCAGGCCCGCGAGAATGGCGTGCAGATCCGTGTTGTCCGCAACACTCTGGCACGCCGCGCCCTTGAGGGCACTACTTGGGAGTGCCTCAACGAGACCTTCTCGGGTCCGACCATGCTGGCGTTCTCCTATGAGCACCCGGGCGCTGCCGCCCGTCTGTTCAAGGAGTTCGCCAAGGGTGAGAAGGACTTCGAGGTCAAGGCGCTGGCATACGAGGGTGAGTTCATCCCGGCTTCCGACCTGGATCGCCTGGCAACGCTGCCGACCTACGACGAGGCCATCGCCAAGCTGATGTCCGTCATGAAGGAAGCGTCCGCTGGCAAGCTGGTTCGGACTCTCGCTGCGCTGCGTGACCAGAAGCAGGAAGAAGAGGCCGCCTGATCGGCGAACTCGATCCCGCTGTCTGAATCGAACACTGTATCTACGAGCGCTCGGGCGACCGAGGCTCCCGCAAAGTTAGGAATGTGAAACATGGCACTGACCAAAGAAGACATCATCAACGCCGTCGCCGACATGTCCGTGATGGAAGTCGCCGAGCTGGTTGAAGCGATGGAAGAGAAGTTCGGCGTGTCCGCCGCTGCCGCCGTTGTGGCTGGCCCGGCTGCCGCTGGTGAAGTGGCTGAAGAGCAGACCGAGTTCGACCTGGTGCTGACTGGCGCTGGCGAGAAGAAAGTCAACGTGATCAAGGTGGTTCGCGAGATCACGGGTCTGGGCCTGAAGGAAGCCAAGGGTGCCGTTGACGGCGCGCCGGCGACCATCAAGGAAGCGATGTCCAAGGACGACGCTGAAGCAGCCAAGAAGAAGCTGGAAGAAGCCGGCGCGTCTGTGGAGCTCAAGTAACCCTTGTGCCCATGGCTTCACGCGCTGCGTAAGCTTCCACGGCTGGTGGCGGGACACCCGCTGCCGGCCTTTTTCTGTTGTTACTAGCCGGCCGCCATGCTTGGCGTAGCCGCTAGCCGAATTCCGACGGCGAGCTCTCATACGGGGGCTTGCCGTCAGCGCCTGACGGTAGTGCTGTCGTCGGGTGGCGCCGACACGCATCGGTCACCCATGGTGAACAAGCTGGGGAATACAGATGGCTTACTCATACACTGAGAAAAAACGCATCCGCAAGGATTTCGGCAAACTGCCCCAAGTGATGGATGTGCCCTACCTGCTGGCCATCCAGCTTGATTCCTACTACGACTTCCTCCAGCAGGATCGGGCGCCGGAAGAGCGAATGGAGATCGGCCTCAATGCCGCCTTCAAGTCGGTCTTCCCGATCGAGAGTTTCTCGGGCAACGCCGCGCTCGAATATGTCAGCTACCGTTTCGGCACCCCGGCGTTCGACGTCAAGGAGTGCCAGCTGCGCGGCGTCACCTACTCTGCACCGCTGCGCGTCAAGGTACGCCTGATCATCTATGATCGCGAGTCATCGAACAAGGCGATCAAGGATATCAAGGAGCAGGAAGTCTACATGGGGGAGATCCCCCTGATGACCGAGAACGGTACCTTCGTGGTCAATGGTACCGAGCGCGTTATCGTTTCCCAGCTGCACCGCTCGCCGGGCGTGTTCTTCGACCACGACAAGGGCAAGAGCCACTCCTCCGGCAAGCTGCTCTACTCGGCGCGGGTGATTCCCTACCGCGGCTCCTGGTTGGACTTCGAGTTCGATCCCAAGGACAGCGTCTTCGTGCGCATCGACCGTCGCCGCAAGCTGCCGGCCTCGGTGCTGCTGCGCGCGCTGGGCATGAGTGCCGAGGAGATCCTCGAACAATTCTTCGAGACCAGCACCTTCCACATCGAGAAGTCTGGCTTCTCGGTGGACCTGGTGCCGTCGCGCCTGCGCGGTGAGACCGCCACCTTCGACATCAAGGATGTCGACGGCAGCGTGATCGTCGAGGAGGGTCGTCGGGTAACCCAGAAGCATATCCGGCAGATGGAAAAGTCGGGCCTCGAGCGTCTCGAAGTGCCGATGGAGTACATGTACGGCAAGACCCTGGCCCGCGATCAGGTCGACCCCAACAGCGGCGAGCTGATCTGCGAGTGCAACACCGAGGTCACTCCCGAGCTGCTAGAGAAGCTCGCTCAGGCGGGTATTACCACCCTCGAGACGCTGTATACCAACGATCTCGACTGCGGTCCGTTTATCTCCGACACCCTCAAGCTCGACACCACACGGTCGCAGCTCGAGGCGCTGGTCGAGATCTACCGCATGATGCGTCCCGGCGAGCCGCCTACCAAGGAGGCCGCCGAGACGCTGTTCCGCAACCTGTTCTTCAGCGAAGACCGCTACGACCTGTCCGGTGTCGGCCGCATGAAGTTCAACCGTCGCCTGCGTCGTGAAGGCGACACCGGCTCCGGTGTGCTCAACAACCAGGACATTCTCGATGTGCTCAAGGAGCTGATTGCGATCCGCAACGGCTTCGGCGATGTCGATGACATCGACCACCTGGGCAACCGCCGCATCCGCTGCGTCGGCGAGATGGCCGAGAACCAGTTCCGCGTCGGTCTGGTGCGCGTCGAGCGTGCGGTCAAGGAGCGCCTCTCGATGGCCGAGAGCGAAGGCCTGATGCCCCAGGACCTGATCAACGCCAAGCCCGTCGCCGCGGCGGTCAAGGAGTTCTTCGGTTCGAGCCAGCTGTCGCAGTTCATGGATCAGAACAACCCGCTCTCCGAGGTCACCCACAAGCGTCGCGTGTCGGCGCTCGGCCCAGGCGGTCTGACCCGTGAGCGTGCCGGTTTCGAGGTGCGTGACGTTCACGCCACTCACTACGGGCGTCTGTGCCCGATCGAGACCCCTGAAGGTCCCAACATCGGCCTGATCAACTCGCTGGCCACCTACAGCCACACCAACAGCTACGGTTTCCTCGAGACCCCGTACCGCAAGGTCGTCGACCGTCAGGTGACCGACGACGTGGTACACCTCTCGGCGATTGAAGAGGGCGACTTCATCATCGCCCAGGCCTCGGCCACCGTGGATGAGTCGAACAAGCTGGTCGACGATCTGGTGCAGGTTCGTCACCGCGGTGAGACCACCTTCATGGCACCCGACAAGGTGACCCTGATGGACGTCTCGCCACGTCAGGTGGTGTCGGTGGCGGCGGCGCTGATTCCGTTCCTCGAGCATGATGACGCCAACCGCGCCCTGATGGGCTCGAACATGCAGCGTCAGGCGGTGCCGACGCTGCGCGCCGACAAGCCGCTGGTGGGCACCGGCATGGAGCGCTTCGTGGCCCGTGACTCCGGCGTCTGCGCGGTGGCCGGCCGCGGCGGTGTGATCGACTCGGTGGACGCCAAGCGCATCGTGGTACGGGTCAATGAGGATGAGATCATCGGCGGCGAAGCCGGCGTTGATATCTACAATCTGACCAAGTACGTGCGCTCCAACCAGAACACCTGCATGAACCAGCGCCCCATCGTGCGCCCCGGCGACTCGGTGGCACGCGGTGACATCCTCGCCGACGGTCCGTCCGTCGATATGGGTGACTTGGCCCTGGGTCAGAACATGCGCATCGCCTTCATGCCCTGGAACGGCTACAACTTCGAGGACTCGATTCTGGTCTCGGAGCGGGTGGTGCAGGAAGATCGCTTTACCACCATCCATATCCAGGAGCTGACCTGTGTGTCCCGCGACACCAAGCTGGGTGCTGAGGAGATCACCTCGGATATTCCCAACGTCGGCGAATCGGCGCTCGGCAAGCTCGACGAAGCCGGTGTGGTCTATATCGGTGCCGAAGTCGGCCCCGGCGACATCCTGGTGGGCAAGGTCACGCCCAAGGGCGAGACTCAGCTGACCCCGGAAGAGAAGCTGCTGCGGGCGATCTTCGGCGAGAAGGCCTCGGACGTGAAGGACACCTCGCTGCGCGCCCCGACCGGCATGCGCGGTACCGTCATCGACGTCCAGGTGTTTACCCGTGACGGCGTCGAGAAGGACTCGCGGGCGCTCTCCATCGAGCAGATGCAGCTCGACGAGGTGCGCAAGGATCTCCAGGAGACCTATCGCATCGCCGAGGATGCCACCTTCGAGCGTCTCAAGCGGACCCTCGACGGCCAGGTGGTCAACGGCGGTCCCAAGCTGAAGAAAGGCGATGCGCTCAGCGAGGAGTATCTCGATGAGCTGCCGCGTCAGCAGTGGTTCAAGCTGCGCCTGCAGGATGAGTCGCTCAACGAGCTGCTGGCCCAGGCCGATGAGCAGCTCGAGAATCGCCGCAAGGAGATGGATGAGCGTTTCGAGGACAAGAAGCGCAAGCTCACCCAGGGCGATGACCTGGCGCCGGGCGTACTCAAGATCGTCAAGGTCTACATGGCGGTCAAGCGTCGCATTCAGCCGGGCGACAAGATGGCCGGGCGTCACGGTAACAAGGGTGTCATCTCGGCGATCATGCCGATCGAAGACATGCCTTTCGACGCTGGCGGCGAGCCGGTGGACGTGGTCCTCAACCCGCTCGGCGTGCCGTCGCGCATGAACGTCGGGCAGGTCCTCGAGACCCACCTCGGCATGGCCGCACGGGGCCTGGGCATGAAGATCGAGCGCATGCTGCGCGAGGCCCGCGACCAGCAGGTCGGTGAGATCCGCGAGTTCCTCGGCAAGATCTACAACACCGCGGGCACTCGTCACGAGGATATCGACTCCTTGAGCGACGAGGAGGTCATTGCCCTGGCCAAGAACCTGCAGGGTGGCGTGCCCATGGCGACACCGGTCTTCGATGGCGCCAAGGAGCACGAGATCAAGCACCTGTTGAATCTCGCCGACCTGCCGGATTCCGGTCAGATGACGCTGTTCGACGGGCGTACCGGCGAATCCTTCGACCGGCCGGTGACGGTGGGCTACATGTACATGCTGAAGCTCAACCACCTGGTCGATGACAAGATGCACGCGCGCTCTACCGGCTCCTACTCGCTGGTCACTCAGCAGCCGCTGGGCGGCAAGGCGCAGTTCGGTGGTCAGCGCTTCGGCGAAATGGAGGTGTGGGCGCTGGAAGCCTACGGCGCGGCCTACACCCTTCAGGAAATGCTCACGGTCAAGTCCGACGACGTCGAAGGGCGGACCAAGATGTACAAGAGCATCGTCGACGGCGACCACACCATGCAGGCAGGCATGCCGGAGTCCTTCAATGTGCTGGTGAAGGAAATCCGCTCGCTGGGCATCGATATCGAGTTAGAGAGCTAGGAGCCCCTCAATGAAAGATTTGGTGAAAGTCCTCAAATCGCAGGCTCAGTCCGAAGAGTTTGACGCGATCAAGATCACGCTCGCGTCACCGGAAATGATCCGCTCCTGGTCCTACGGCGAAGTAAAGAAGCCCGAGACCATCAACTACCGCACCTTCAAGCCGGAGCGGGATGGCCTGTTCTGCGCCAAGATCTTCGGCCCGGTGAAGGATTACGAGTGCCTGTGCGGCAAGTACAAGCGCATGAAGCACCGCGGCATCATCTGTGAGAAGTGCGGCGTCGAGGTGACCAAGGCCGCCGTGCGCCGCGAGCGCATGGGCCATATCGAGCTGGCTAGCCCGGTGGCGCACATCTGGTTCCTCAAGTCGCTGCCGTCACGCATCGGCATGTTCCTCGACATGACCCTGCGCGATATCGAGCGGGTGCTCTACTTCGAGAGCTTCGTGGTCATCGACCCGGGCATGACCACGCTGGAGCGCGGTCAGCTGCTCAACGATGAGCAGTACTTCGAGGCCCTCGAAGAGTTCGGTGACGACTTCGACGCCCGCATGGGTGCCGAGGCGGTCCAGGCGCTGCTCAAGGATATCGACCTGGCCGAGGAGATCGATCGCCTGCGCGAGGAGATCCCCCAGACCAACTCCGAGACCAAGATCAAGAAGCTCTCCAAGCGGCTCAAGCTGCTGGAAGCCTTCTACAAGTCGGGCAATGCCCCGGCCTGGATGGTCATGGAAGTGCTGCCGGTGCTGCCCCCGGACTTGCGTCCGCTGGTGCCGCTGGACGGCGGCCGCTTCGCGACCTCGGATCTCAACGATCTGTATCGCCGGGTGATCAACCGCAACAACCGCCTCAAGCGGCTGCTCGATCTCAACGCGCCGGACATCATCGTGCGCAACGAGAAGCGCATGCTGCAGGAGTCGGTGGACGCGCTGCTCGACAACGGTCGTCGTGGCCGCGCCATCACTGGCTCCAACAAGCGCCCGTTGAAGTCGCTGGCCGACATGATCAAGGGCAAGCAGGGGCGCTTCCGTCAGAACCTGCTGGGCAAGCGTGTCGACTATTCCGGCCGCTCGGTGATCACCGTGGGTCCGACCCTGCGTCTGCACCAGTGCGGTCTGCCCAAGAAGATGGCGCTGGAGCTGTTCAAGCCGTTCATCTACTCCAAGCTGCAGTCGCTGGGCTACGCCTCGACGATCAAGGCGGCCAAGAAGATGGTCGAGCGCGAGCTGCCCGAGGTATGGGATATTCTCGCCGACGTCATCCGCGAGCACCCCGTGCTGCTCAACCGCGCTCCGACCCTGCACCGTCTCGGCATCCAGGCCTTCGAGCCGCTGCTGATCGAGGGCAAGGCGATTCAGCTGCACCCGCTGGTGTGTGCCGCCTACAACGCCGACTTCGACGGTGACCAGATGGCGGTCCACGTACCGCTGACGCTGGAAGCCCAGCTCGAAGCCCGTGCGCTGATGATGGCCACCAACAACGTGCTGTCGCCGGCCAACGGCGAGCCGATCATCGTGCCGTCCCAGGACGTGGTGCTGGGTCTCTATTACATGACCCGCGAGAAGATCAACGCCAAGGGCGAGGGGATGGTGTTCGCCAACCTCAAGGAAGTCGAGCGCGCCTTCGGTACCCAGAGCGTCTCCATGCACGCCCGTGTCAAGGTACGTCTGACCGAGCACCTGGCGGAAGAGGATGGCGGCGAGAAGATCAAGCAGACCTCGATCTTCGACACCACCGTGGGCCGTGCACTGCTGTTCCGCATCCTGCCCAAGGGGGCGCCCTTCGAGCTGGTCAACCAGCCGATGAAGAAGAAGGCGATCTCCAAGCTGATCAACGAGGTTTACCGGCGCGCCGGCCTCAAGGAAGCGGTGATCTTTGCCGACCAGCTGATGTACACCGGCTTCCGCATGGCAACCTGGTCAGGGGCGTCGATCGGCGTCAACGACTTCGTCATCCCCGATGCCAAGAAGGGCATCGTGGACGCCGCCGAGGACGAGGTGAAAGAGATCGAGGATCAGTTCTCCTCGGGCCTGGTCACGGCTGGCGAGAAGTACAACAAGGTCATCGATATCTGGTCCAAGGCCAACGACAAGGTGGCCAAGGCGATGATGGCGGTAATCTCCAAGGAGACCGTGGTTGACCGCGACGGCAACGAGGTAGAGCAGGACTCGTTCAATAGCGTGTTCATCATGGCCGACTCCGGGGCGCGCGGTAGCGCCGCTCAGATCCGTCAGTTGGCGGGGATGCGCGGCCTGATGGCCAAGCCCGATGGCTCGATCATCGAGACGCCAATCACCGCCAACTTCCGTGAGGGCCTGAACGTACTGCAGTACTTCATCTCTACCCACGGTGCCCGTAAGGGTCTGGCGGATACGGCACTCAAGACCGCCAACTCCGGTTATCTGACTCGTCGTCTGGTCGACGTGGCCCAGGATCTGGTGATCACCGAGACCGACTGTGGCACCGACCAGGGCCTGACCCTGCACCCGGTGATCGAGGGCGGTGACATCATCGTCTCGCTGGCACAGCGTGTTCTGGGTCGTGTGGTGGCGCAGGATGTCGTCGATCCAGCCACCAACGATGTGCTGATTGCGCGTGGCACGCTGCTCGACGAGAAGTGGTGCGCCGAGCTCGACACCATGGGCGTCGACGAGATCGTGGTGCGCTCGACCATCACCTGTGAGACGGCTCACGGCGTCTGTGCATCCTGCTACGGTCGCGATCTGGCGCGCGGTCATCAGGTCAATATCGGTGAGTCGGTGGGCGTTATCGCCGCTCAGTCGATCGGTGAGCCGGGTACCCAGCTGACCATGCGTACCTTCCACATCGGTGGTGCCGCCTCGCGGGCCTCGGCGGTGGACAGCGTGCAGGTCAAGCACGGTGGCCGCGTGCGTCTGCACAACATCAAGTCGGTGGAGCGCGCCGACGGCAAGCTGGTGGTGGTATCACGCTCCAGCGCCCTGGCCGTCGCCGACGACCACGGTCGTGAGCGCGAGTACTACAAGCTGCCCTACGGCGCCGAGCTGGCGGTCAAGGACGGCGATGCGGTAGACGCCGGCCAAGCGGTGGCCAAGTGGGATCCGCACACCCACCCGATCGTTGCCGAGGTCGAGGGCAAGGTGCAGTACATCGACATGGACGAAGGTATCTCCATCCACCGCAGCGTGGACGAGATGACCGGTCTGTCGTCGATCGAGGTGATCGAGTCGGCGGCACGTCCCGCCGCGGGGCGTGAGAAGCGTCCGATGATCATGCTCAGCGATGATGCCGGTCAGCATATCGCGCTGCCGGGCTCCAACACCCCCGTGCAGTACCTGCTGCCGGGCAAGGCGATCATCTCGGTAGAGAACGGTGCCAAGGTGGGCATCGGTGAAGTCGTCGCGCGTATCCCGGTGGAGGCGTCCGGCAACAAGGACATCACCGGTGGTCTGCCGCGGGTGGCCGACCTGTTCGAAGCACGCAAGCCGAAAGAGCCGGCGATCCTCGCCGAAATCAGTGGCGTGATCAGCTTCGGCAAGGAGACCAAGGGCAAGCGGCGTCTGGCGATCACCCCGGAATCCGGTGATCCGTTCGAGATGCTGATTCCCAAGTGGCGTCAGATCGCGGTGTTCGAGGGCGAGACCGTCGAGCGCGGCGAGGTGATCTCCGATGGTCCCAGCAGCCCCCACGACATCCTGCGTCTGCTGGGTGTGGCGGAGTTGGCCAAGTACATCACCGCCGAGGTGCAGGAGGTCTATCGCCTGCAGGGCGTGGGCATCAACGACAAGCACATCGAAGTGATCGTGCGTCAGATGCTGCGCAAGATCGAGATCACCGATGCCGGTGACTCCAGCTTCATCACCGGTGATCAGGTCGAGCTGGTGCGAGTGCTGGAGGAGAACGCGCGTCTGGTCGCGGAGGAGAAGTTCCCGGCCAAGTACGATCGTCTGCTGCTGGGTATCACCAAGGCCAGCCTGGCCACCGAATCGTTCATCTCCGCGGCCTCCTTCCAGGAGACCACGCGGGTGTTGACCGAGGCGGCGGTAACCGGCAAGCGAGACTACCTGCGCGGCCTCAAGGAAAACGTGGTGGTGGGACGCCTGATCCCGGCCGGTACCGGCCTCACCCACCACGCCGAGCGTAAGCGCAAGCGTGAAGACGTCGAGCGCACGCTCACACCGTCGGCCTTCGACGTCGAGCAGGAGCTGGGCGCTCAGCTTACGGCCCTCGATGCCGACGACGACGATATCTAGGCAGAATCTGCTGCCGCGGCGGCTGAACCGCCGCCGCGGCCGTCGAGCCCAGGCTTGACGGGCATTGCAGCAAAGCAGTAGAATGCGCAGCCTTCAATAGTGGGGTGGGTACGCCCGCACCCGCTAAAAAGGCTAAGGCAACCATTGGAGTCAGCAACAGACCATGGCAACTATCAATCAGCTCGTGCGCAAGCCGCGCAAGCGTCCTGTCGCCAAGAGCGACGTACCGGCGCTGCAGGCCTGCCCGCAAAAGCGCGGCGTTTGCACCCGCGTCTACACCACTACCCCGAAGAAGCCGAACTCGGCGCTGCGTAAGGTCTGCCGTGTGCGCCTGACCAACGGCTACGAAGTCTCTTCGTACATCGGTGGTGAAGGTCACAACCTGCAGGAGCACTCCGTGGTTCTGATTCGCGGCGGTCGCGTCAAGGATTTGCCGGGTGTGCGTTACCACACCGTACGCGGCGCGCTTGACACCTCCGGTGTTCAGAATCGTAAGCAGGGTCGTTCCAAGTACGGCACCAAGCGTCCCAAGTCCTGATTTCGGACGTATTTACTCACAGATTTGCAACGGTCAGATAAGAGTAAGGTCGGGCGGCCTCGCATGAGGCGAGTCCCGGGTTTACCTGAAGGACCCTTTACTGAGGGCTTATCATGCCTAGAAGAAGAGTTGCTGCTAAGCGCGATATCCTGCCGGATCCCAAGTTCGGAAGTGAGCGCCTGGCCAAGTTCATGAACCACCTGATGATCAGCGGCAAGAAGTCTGTTGCTGAGAAGATCGTCTATGGTGCGCTGGATATCGTTATCGAGCGTAGCAAGGAAGAGCCGCTGGAGATCTTCGACAAGGCGCTGGAAACTATCCAGCCGATGGTCGAGGTCAAGTCTCGTCGGGTCGGTGGTGCAACCTACCAGGTGCCCGTGGAAGTCCGTCCCTCTCGCCGTCAGGCTCTGGCCATGCGCTGGCTGGTAGACGCTGCTCGTAACCGTGGTGAAAAGACCATGGTGCAGCGTCTCGCCGGCGAAATGCTGGACGCCGCCGAAGGCAAGGGTGCGGCAGTCAAGAAGCGTGAAGACGTGCACCGCATGGCAGAAGCCAACAAGGCCTTCTCCCACTACCGGTTCTAAGCACGGCGCGTTCGCCGACTTCCATACACGAGGTGCTGCCCGATCGGGCAGCACGTCCAACCAATGGGGAATTCCATCGTGGCACGCAAGACTCCGCTCAAGCGTTACCGCAACATTGGTATCGTCGCCCACGTTGACGCCGGTAAGACCACCACCACCGAGCGTGTCCTGTTCTACACCGGCCTGTCGCACAAGGTCGGCGAGGTCCATGATGGCGCAGCCACCATGGACTGGATGGAGCAGGAGCAGGAGCGTGGTATCACTATCACCTCCGCAGCGACTACCTGCTTCTGGCAGGGCATGAACAAGCAGTTCGATGAGCACCGCATCAACATCATCGACACGCCGGGGCACGTTGACTTCACCATCGAAGTTGAGCGTTCGTTGCGTGTGCTCGATGGAGCGGTAGTGGTGCTGTGTGGCTCGTCCGGCGTCCAGCCGCAGACCGAGACCGTATGGCGCCAGGCCAACAAGTACGAAGTGCCGCGCATGGTGTTCGTCAACAAGATGGACCGCGCCGGCGCCGACTTCTTCATGGTCGTCGACCAGCTCAAGGAGCGGCTTGGCGCTAACGCCGTGCCGATCCAGATCAACTGGGGCACCGAGGAAAATTTCAAGGGCGTCATCGATCTGCTGCAGATGAAGGCGATCCTGTGGAATGAAGACGACCTGGGCATGAGCTATGACCTGGCCGACATTCCTGCCGAGCTCCAGGAAACTGCCGAGAAGTACCGCGAAGAGATGATCGAGGCCGCTGCCGAAGGCTCGGAAGAGCTGATGGACAAGTACCTCGAAGGCGGTGAGCTGTCCCTCGAAGAGATCAAGGCGGGGCTGCGCGCGCGCACCCTGGCCAATGAAATCGTGCTGGTCACCTGCGGCTCGGCGTTCAAGAACAAGGGCGTCCAGGCGGTGCTCGACGGCGTCATCGAGTTCATGCCGTCGCCCACCGAGGTCAAGGCCATCGAGGGCGAGCTGGACGACAAGGATGGCACCATCGCCACCCGTGAAGCCGACGACAGCGCACCCTTCTCGGCACTGGCGTTCAAGATCGCCACCGACCCGTTCGTCGGCACCCTGACCTTTATTCGCGTCTATTCGGGCGTATTGAAGTCGGGCGACAGCGTGTTCAACTCGGTCAAGAGCAAGAAGGAGCGCGTGGGTCGTATCGTGCAGATGCACTCCAACTCGCGCGAAGAGATCAAAGAGCTCTACGCTGGCGATATTGCTGCCTGTATCGGCCTCAAGGACGTCACCACCGGTGACACCCTGTGCGACCTGAACGACAAGATCGTGCTGGAGCGCATGGAGTTCCCGGATCCGGTGATCTCGGTGGCGGTGGAGCCGAAGTCCAAGGCCGACCAGGAAAAGATGGGCGTGGCGCTGGGCAAGCTGGCTCAGGAAGATCCGTCGTTCCGCGTCAAGACCGACGAAGAGACCGGTCAGACCATCATCTCCGGGATGGGTGAGCTGCACCTTGATATCATCGTTGACCGCATGCGTCGCGAGTTCAAGGTCGAAGCCAATATCGGCAAGCCCCAGGTCGCCTACCGCGAAACCATTCGCGGCAGCGTCGAGCAGGAAGGCAAGTTCGTGCGCCAGTCGGGCGGTCGTGGCCAGTTCGGCCATGTCTGGCTGCGCATCGAGCCGCTCACCGAAGCGGACAAGGAGGAGGACGAAGAACTGCACTTCAAGTTCACCTCCGAGATCGTCGGCGGCGCAGTGCCCAAGGAATACGTGGGTGCCGTCGAGAAAGGGGCCTATGAGCAGCTGCAAAACGGTGTCATCGCGGGCTACCCGATGATCGACGTCAAGGTCACGCTGTATGATGGTTCCTACCATGACGTGGACTCCAACGAGACTGCGTTCAAGATCGCCTCTTCGATGGCGGTCAAGGAAGGGGCCAGAAAGGCCAAGGCCGTGCTGCTGGAGCCGATGATGAAGGTCGAAGTCGTGACCCCCGAGGAGTTCATGGGTGACGTCATGGGCGACCTGAACCGTCGTCGCGGTCTGGTGCAGGGCATGGATGACACGTCTTCGGGCAAGGTCATCCGCGCAATGGTGCCGCTGGGCGAGATGTTCGGTTATGCAACCGACCTGCGTTCTCAGACCCAGGGCCGCGCAAGCTACTCCATGGAGTTTGCAAAGTACGACGAGGCGCCCTCCAGCGTCGTTGAAGCCGTCATCAACCAGAACGGTTAACCGTTAGCTAACGTAAAGAGGTTATAGCAGTGGCTAAGGAAAAATTTGAACGTTCCAAACCGCACGTCAACGTCGGCACCATCGGTCACGTCGACCACGGCAAGACCACGCTGACTGCGGCCCTGACCCGCGTTTCTGCCGAGGTGTTCGGCGGCGAATGGCGCCAGTTCGACAGCATCGATAATGCTCCGGAAGAGCGCGAGCGCGGCATCACCATCGCCACCGCTCACGTCGAGTATCAGTCCGAAGAGCGCCACTATGCGCACGTCGACTGCCCGGGGCACGCTGACTACGTCAAGAACATGATCACCGGTGCTGCCCAGATGGACGGCGCTATCCTGGTCTGTTCTGCTGCCGACGGCCCCATGCCGCAGACTCGCGAGCACATCCTGCTGTCGCGTCAGGTCGGCGTGCCGTACATCGTCGTGTTCCTGAACAAGGCCGATATGGTCGACGACGAAGAGCTGCTCGAGCTGGTCGAGATGGAAGTTCGTGAACTCCTGTCCGAGTACGACTTCCCGGGTGACGATACGCCGATCATCATCGGTTCTGCGCTGATGGCGCTGAACGGTGAAGACGACAACGGCATGGGTACTACTGCCGTCGCCAACCTGATCAAGGCCCTGGATGAGTACATCCCGGAGCCGGAGCGTGCCATCGATCAGCCGTTCCTGATGCCGATCGAAGATGTGTTCTCCATCTCCGGCCGCGGCACCGTGGTTACCGGTCGTATCGAGCGCGGTATCGTCAAGGCTGGCGAAGAGATCGAGATCGTCGGTATCAAGGACACCACCAAGACTGTCGTGACCGGTGTCGAGATGTTCCGCAAGCTGCTCGACGAAGGTCGTGCTGGTGAGAACGTCGGCGCCCTGCTGCGCGGCACCAAGCGTGACGACGTCGAGCGTGGTCAGGTACTGGCCAAGCCGGGCACCATCAACCCGCACACCGTCTTCGAAGCCGAAGTCTACGTGCTGTCCAAGGAAGAGGGTGGTCGTCACACGCCGTTCTTCAAGGGCTATCGTCCGCAGTTCTACTTCCGTACCACCGATGTAACCGGTACCTGTGAACTGCCGGAAGGTGTCGAGATGGTCATGCCGGGCGACAACGTCAAGATGGTTGTTACCCTGATCGCACCGATCGCCATGGAAGACGGCCTGCGCTTCGCGATCCGCGAAGGCGGCCGTACCGTTGGCGCCGGTGTTGTCGCCAAGATCATCCAGTAAGCCTTAGGCTCACCCGATGATCGAAGGGGGCTCCTGCGGGGGCCCCCTTTCTGCGCATGTTTTCGCCAGAGTGTTTGACTCCGGCGGTCGCCATGCCTATAATGCGCATCCTTTGAATGCGTGGGTAGACGGCTCGCGCCGTCGACATCCATTGGAGTTTAGGGCTAATGCAGAACCAAAAGATTCGCATTCGGTTGAAAGCGTTCGACCATCGCCTGATCGACCAGTCCGCCGCGGAGATCGTTGAAACCGCCAAGCGTACCGGTGCTCAGGTGCGCGGTCCGATCCCGCTGCCGACCAACCGTGAGCGCTATACCATCCTGATCTCGCCGCACGTCAACAAGGACGCGCGCGACCAGTATGAGATTCGCACTCACAAGCGTGTGCTCGACATTGTCGAACCCACCGAAAAGACCGTTGACGCACTGATGAAGCTCGACCTCGCCGCTGGCGTTGACGTGCAAATCAAACTCGACTGAGACCTCACTAGACACTCGCGGCCCAGCGCCCGGCATACGATACCGCCGAGCAGCAGCCGCCACGCCGGGATGGCGTCATACAACGTGCTAGTGGAATGCTCTGGAAAGGGCAGCCATAGCGGGTGATAGCCCCGTACACTATTAGGAGACTGAACATGACTATCGGTTTAGTCGGTAAGAAGTCCGGTATGACCCGGGTCTTCACCGAAGATGGCGCATCCGTGCCCGTGACCGTTATTGAGGTTGAGCCTAACCGTGTGACTCGCGTCAAGACTGTCGAAGCCGACGGTTACAGCGCAGTCCAGGTTACAACCGGTTCCCGCAAGGCCAAGCACCTGACCAAGGCGCAAGCTGGACAGTTTGCCAAGGCAGGCACCGAGGCCGGTCGTTCACTGATGGAATTTCGTCTCGCCGAAGGCGACGAAGCACCGGAAGTGGGTGGCGAACTCACCGTATCCCTCTTCGAAGCTGGTCAGATCATCGATGTGACCGGTACCTCCAAGGGCAAGGGCTTCCAGGGCGCCGTCAAGCGCTGGAACTTCCGCACCCAGGACATGACCCACGGCAACTCTCTGTCGCATCGCGCGCCGGGCTCCATCGGCATGTGCCAGACCCCGGGTCGCGTCTTCAAAGGCAAGAAGATGGCCGGTCAGATGGGCAATGTCCGCTGCACCGTGCAGAGCCTGGAAGTCGTCCGTGTCGACGCCGAACGCAACCTGCTGTTGATCAAGGGCGCTGTCCCTGGTGCACCGGGTAGCGACGTCGTTGTGCGCTCTTCCGTCAAAGCTCGCTGAGGGGGTTGGAACCGATGAATCTGAATCTAGCAGGTGCTAGCGCCGGCACTATCGAAGTGTCCGAAGCGACCTTTGGCAAAGAATTCAACGAAGCGCTGGTACATCAGGTCGTCACCGCCTATCTGGCCGGTGGTCGTCAGGGTACTCGCGGCCAGAAGAACCGTTCCGAAGTGCGTGGCGGCGGCAAGAAGCCGTGGCGCCAGAAGGGTACTGGTCGTGCCCGTGCCGGTACCATCCGCTCGCCGCTATGGCGTAGCGGCGGTGTGACCTTTGCAGCGCGTCCTCAGGACCACTCGCAGAAGGTCAACCGCAAGATGTACCGCGCGGCGATGCGCTCGATCCTTTCGGAACTGGTGCGTCAGGAGCGTCTGGTGGCGGTCGAAGAGATCACCGTCGACGCGCCCAAGACCAAGCAGCTGGTTGCCAAGCTCGGTGAGCTGGGGCTCGAGAAAGTGCTGATCGTTACCGAAGAACTCGACGAGAAGCTCTACCTGGCTGCCCGCAATATCCCTAACGTGGATGTCGTGGACGTTGCCGCCGCCGACCCGGTGAGCCTGGTCGCCTTCGACAAGGTGTTGGTCACCGTCTCTGCTCTGCGTAAATTCGAGGAGAAGCTGGCATGAACCAGGAACGTGTATTCAAGGTTCTGCTTGGTCCGCACATGACCGAGAAGGCCGCTTTCGCCGCTGAACGCAATCAGTATGTGTTCAAGGTGGCGGACGACGCGACCAAGCCGGAGATCAAGAAGGCCGTCCAGGCTCTGTTCGGCAAGAAGGTCGATCGCGTGCAGGTCCTGAACATGAAGGGCAAGACCAAGCGCACCGCAAATGGCATCGGTCAGCGCAAGGGTTACCGCAAAGCGTATGTGACCCTGGCCGCGGGCGAGACGCTCGAAGACTTCTCTGGCGCCGAATAAGGGCAGGAGTACGGATCATGGCAGTAGTCAAGACTAAACCCACTTCCGCCGGTCGTCGTCACGTCGTCAAGATCGTCAACGACGAGATCTACAAGGGCCGCGCTTACGCGCCGCTACTTGAGAAAAAGTCCAAGTCCGGTGGACGTAATAACAACGGTCGCATCACCACCCGTCACGTGGGCGGTGGCCACCGTCAGCACTATCGTCTGGTCGATTTCAAGCGCACCAAGGATGGCGTTCCTGCCGTCGTTGAGCGTATCGAATACGACCCGAACCGCAGTGCGCACATTGCACTGCTCAAGTACCTGGACGGCGAGCGCCGCTACGTCATCGCGCCCAAGGGCGTGAAGGCTGGCGATACCCTCGAGTCCGGCGTCAACGCAGCGATCAAGCGGGGTAATACCCTGCCGTTGCGTAACATCCCGGTGGGCTCCACCGTGCACTGCATCGAGCTGAAACCCGGCAAGGGCGCACAGATCGCACGCAGCGCCGGTACCAGTGCTCAGCTGGTCGCCCGCGAAGGCAACTACGCTTCGGTTCGTCTGCGCTCCGGCGAGATGCGCAAGATTCTGGCCGAGTGCCGTGCGACCTTGGGTGAAGTGAGCAACTCCGAGCACAGCCTGCGTCAACTTGGCAAGGCCGGTGCGAAGCGCTGGAGAGGTGTGCGTCCGACTGTTCGCGGCGTGGCCATGAACCCGGTGGATCACCCGCACGGTGGCGGTGAAGGCCGCACCAGCGGTGGTCGTCACCCGGTGACTCCGTGGGGCGTTCCCACGAAGGGCCACAAGACCCGTAAGAACAAGCGCACCGACAAGCTTATCGTTCGTCGCCGCAAGGCCAAGTAACACACATTAAGGGGTAACGGCTGTGCCACGTTCACTGAAGAAAGGTCCTTTTATCGACCTTCATCTGCTGAAGAAGGTTGAGGCTGCAGTGGAGAAGAGCGATCGCAAACCGATCAAGACCTGGTCGCGTCGCTCCATGATCCTGCCGAACATGGTGGGCCTCACCATTGCAGTCCATAACGGTCGCCAACACGTCCCGGTGCATGTCTCCGAGGAAATGGTTGGCCACAAGCTGGGCGAATTCGCTGCCACCCGCACTTATCGCGGTCATGCGGCGGACAAGAAAGCCAAACGGTAAGCCAGAGAGGATTGAGAGATGGAAGTCACAGCTAAGCTGCGTGGCGCTCGTTTATCCGCCCAGAAGGCCCGTTTGGTGGCTGACCAGGTGCGCGGTAAACCGGTCGCCGAAGCAATTGACCTGCTGACCTTCTCACCGAAGAAGGCTGCCAAGTTGGTCAAGAAAGTGCTTCAGTCCGCCATCGCGAATGCGGAAGAAAATAACGGCATGGACATCGACGAGCTGCGTGTCTCGACCATCTGCGTCGATGAGGGCATGACGCTCAAGCGTATCAAGCCGCGCGCCAAAGGCCGTGCGGATCGTATCTTGAAGCGCACCTGCCACATCACCGTCAAGGTAGCCGAGAAGTAGGAGTCGACCAGATGGGTCAGAAAGTAAATCCGACAGGTATTCGGCTGGGTATCGTCAAAGACCATACCTCGGTGTGGTACGCCGAGCGCGGTACTTATGCCGACAAGCTGAACAACGATCTCGAAGTGCGTCGCTTCCTCGAGGAGCGGCTGAAGAATGCGTCCGTGAGTCGCATCCACATCGAGCGTCCGGCGAACAATGCCCGCATCACCATTCACACCGCCCGTCCGGGCATCGTGATTGGCAAGAAGGGTGAAGACGTCGACCGTTTGCGTCGCGACGTCACCCAGATGATGGGCGTGCCGGTGCACGTTAACATCGAAGAGATCCGCAAGCCGGAGCTCGACGCCATGCTCGTCGCGCAGAACATTGCCGGCCAGCTCGAGCGTCGCGTGATGTTCCGTCGTGCCATGAAGCGTTCCGTTCAGAACGCCATGCGCCTGGGCGCCGGTGGTATCAAGGTGATGCTGTCAGGTCGCCTTGGTGGTGCGGAAATCGCGCGTACCGAATGGTACCGCGAAGGTCGCGTGCCGCTGCACACTCTGCGTGCGGACATCGACTACGCCGCCTATGAGGCCAAGACCACCTACGGCATCATCGGTGTCAAGGTCTGGGTCTTCAAGGGTGAAATCCTCGGGGGCATCGAAGAGGTTCGCGCCAAGGCTAAGCAGCCGACGAACGCGCCCTCCAAGAAGAAAGGTTCCAGGTAAGGGGAGAGCGAATCGATGTTACAACCCAAGCGTATGAAATTCCGCAAGATGCAGAAAGGCCGTAATCGTGGCCTGGCGCATCGCGGAAGCAAAGTGAGTTTCGGCGAGTATGGCCTCAAGGCCACCGGTCGCGGCCGCGTCACCGCCCGCCAGATCGAGGCAGGTCGTCGTGCCATCAGCCGTCATGTGAAGCGTGGTGGCAAGATCTGGATCCGGGTATTCCCGGACAAGCCGATCTCCAAGAAGCCCCTGGAAGTCCGTATGGGTAAGGGGAAGGGCTCGGTCGAGTATTGGGTCGCGCAGATCCAGCCAGGCCGCGTCCTGTACGAGATCGAGGGTGTTTCTGAAGAGCTGGCACGTGAGGCGTTCAGCCTGGCGGCTCAAAAGTTCCCGGTCTCCACCACCTTTGTGAAACGGACGGTGATGTGATGAAAGCCCAGGAAATTCGTGAAAAGTCAGTAGAAGAGCTTAACGAGCAGCTCTTTGAACTCCTCCGCGAGCAGTTCAACCTGCGCATGCAGAAGGCCACCGGCCAACTGAGCCAGACTCATCTGCTCAAGCAGGTCCGTCGGGATATTGCCCGCGTGAAGACTGTGCTCAACGAGAAGGCAGGTGACTGAGATGGCCGAAGAAAAGAAAGCCCGTACGCTCACCGGCAAGGTGGTGAGCGACAAGATGGACAAGTCCATCGTCGTGATGATCGAGCGCCGTGAGCGTCACCCGATCTACGGTAAGTACATGAAGCGCTCCACCAAGCTGCACGCCCATGACGAGGCGAATCAGGCCAAGGCCGGCGACACGGTTTCCATTCAGGAATCGCGTCCGCTGTCCAAGAAGAAGGCCTGGACGTTGGTCGAGGTGGTCGAGCAAGCCAAGGGCTAAGTTCGGCAAGCGCCTTCGAAACCAGTGCAGTCAGATTAGGTTTGGAGAAAACCGATGATTCAGACTCAGACAATGCTGGATGTCGCCGACAACAGCGGAGCGCGCCGGGTGCAATGCATCAAGGTGCTGGGCGGTTCACACCGTCGCTATGCCCGCGTTGGGGACATCATCAAGGTAACGGTGAAAGAAGCCATTCCGCGGGGTAAGGTCAAGAAGGGCCAGGTCCTCAAGGCAGTGGTCGTTCGCACCCGTAGTGGCGTCCGTCGTCCCGACGGTTCGCTGATCCGCTTCGATGGAAATGCGGCGGTTCTGTTGAACAACACCAACGAGCAGCCGATCGGCACCCGTATTTTTGGTCCGGTCACTCGTGAACTTCGCAACGAGAAGTTCATGAAGATCATTTCCTTGGCGCCTGAAGTGCTGTAAGGAGCGAGGCGGATATGCAAAAGATCAAACGTGATGATGAAGTCATCGTCATCGCCGGCAAGGATAAGGGCAAGCGCGGCACCGTCAAGCGGGTTCTCGAAAACCGCTTCGTGGTGTCCGGTGTGAATATGATCAAGCGTCACACCAAGCCCAATCCCATGGCGGGCAATCAGGGCGGTATCGTCGAGCGCGAGGCTCCGATTCACGCGTCCAACGTAGCCATCTTCAATTCGGAGACCGGTAAGGCGGATCGCGTCGGCTTCCAGGTGAAGGAAGACGGTACCAAGGTACGTATCTACAAGTCGACGCAGACGCAGATCGACGCCTAACGCGAGTCGGGTAGCAAAATGGCGAACTTGAAAGAACGTTATCAAAACGAGGTGGCAGCTCAACTCAAAGAGCAGTTCAGCTACGCCAACGTTATGCAGGTACCCCGGATCACCAAGGTGACCCTCAACATGGGTATCGGCGAAGCGACCAGTGATAAAAAGCTGATCGAAAATGCCGTCGGTGACCTGGAGAAGCTCTCCGGTCAGAAGCCGATGGTGACCAAGGCACGCAAGTCCATCGCGGGCTTCAAGGTGCGTGAAGGCTGGCCCATTGGTATCAAGGTCACACTGCGCAGTGCGCGCATGTGGGACTTCCTGGACCGCCTGGTGAATATCGCGATCCCCCGCGTACGTGACTTCCGTGGTCTCAACCCGAAGTCCTTCGACGGTCGTGGCAACTACTCGATGGGGGTGCGTGAGCAGATCATCTTCCCGGAGATCGAATATGATAAGATCGACCGGATCCGTGGTCTGGACGTCACCATCACCACCACTGCCAACACCGATGAAGAAGGTCGTGCGCTGCTGAGCGCGCTGAACTTCCCGTTCAAGAAATAAGGGTGGGATCATGGCAAAGAAAAGCATGGTAGAGCGTGAGCTCAAGCGTACCAAGCTGGTCGCGAAGTACGCTGCAAAGCGTACCGAGCTCAAGGCTATCATCAACGACGTGAACGCTTCAGACGAAGAGCGCTTCGACGCGCAGCTCAAGCTGCAGCAGCTGCCGCGCGACTCGAGCCCGGTACGTCAGCGTAACCGCTGCCGTATCACCGGCCGTCCGCACGGCTTCTACAACAAGTTCGGCCTCGGTCGCAACAAGCTGCGTGAAGCCGCCATGCGTGGCGACGTCCCTGGGCTCAAGAAGTCCAGCTGGTAACGGCCACGTAGATCATCAGGAGCGCAACGTAATGAGCATGCAAGATACGCTGGCGGATATGTTCACTCGTATCCGCAATGCGCAGATGGCCACCAAGGAGACGGTCACCATGCCGTCCTCCAAGCTGAAGGTCGAGGTGGCCCGCGTATTGAAGGAAGAGGGTTACATCCACGACATCGCCGTCGCAGAAGGTGCCAAGCCCGAGCTGACCCTGACTCTCAAGTATTTTGAGGGCAAGGCGGTTATCGAGCACATTCAGCGGGTGTCCAAGCCGTCTCTGCGCCAGTACAAGGGCAAGGACGGCCTGCCGAAAGTCGCTGATGGCCTGGGTATCGCGATCGTTTCCACCTCTAATGGCGTGATGACCGATCGTGCGGCTCGTCAGGCTGGTGTCGGTGGCGAAGTCATCTGCACCGTATTCTAGGAGTTTGGAATGTCCCGCGTAGCCAAATATCCGGTTAAATTGCCCAGCGGCGTCGAGGTCAAGCTCGATGGCGACCAGCTGTCCGTCAAGGGCTCTCAAGGCACACTCTCCATGACCGTTCATGGAGACGTGGCCCTCGGCCAGGAAGAGGGTCAGTTGACCTTCGCGCCGAGTGAGTCCGCCAAGAGCTGGGCAATGGCCGGCACTACCCGTGCACTGGTCCAGAACATGGTCACCGGTGTAAGCGAGGGCTTCACCAAGTCCCTCGAGATCAATGGCGTCGGCTATCGTGCCCAGGCAAGTGGCAAGACGCTCAACCTGACACTCGGCTTCTCCCACCCGGTCGAATACACGCTGCCGGAAGGTGTCTCTGCGGAAACCCCGAAGAACACCGTGATCGTGCTGAAGAGCGCGAGCAAGCAGCAGCTCGGCCAGGTTGCCGCGGAAATCCGCGCCTTCCGTCCGCCCGAACCCTACAAGGGCAAGGGTATCCGGTACGGCGACGAGCAGGTCCGCCGCAAAGAAGCCAAGAAGAAGTAAGGCAGGGTTATGAACGCGAAGAAAGAATCTCGTCTCCGTCGTGCCCGCCGCGCTCGCGCCAAGATCCGCGAGCTGGGCGTGTTCCGCCTGTGCGTAAACCGTACGCCTCGCCACATCTATGCGCAGATCATCTCGCCGGATGGTGGTAAGGTCCTGGCCAGTGCATCGACGCTGGACAAGGCCCTACGCGAGGGTGCGACAGGTAATTCAGACGCCGCCGCCAAGGTGGGTGCACTGATTGCCGAACGCGCCAAGGTAGCGGGCATCACTCAGGTTGCCTTCGACCGGGCTGGTTTCAAGTACCACGGTCGTGTCAAGGCCCTGGCCGACGCCGCTCGTGAAGGCGGCCTGGAATTCTAAAGGGTTTTACGATGGCGAAGAACGAACAGAACAACGGCGATCTGCAAGAGAAACTCGTGCAGGTCAACCGTGTCGCCAAGGTGGTCAAGGGTGGCCGTATCTTCGGTTTCACCGCATTGACTGTCGTTGGTGATGGCAATGGTCGTGTCGGCTTCGGTCGCGGCAAGGCGCGTGAAGTGCCTGTGGCGATCCAGAAGGCCATGGACCAGGCGCGCCGTAACATGATCAAGGTTAGCCTCAGCGGCCACACGCTGCAGTACCCGGTAAAGGCCCGTCACGGTGCCTCCAAGGTGTACATGCAGCCGGCCTCCGAGGGTACCGGGATCATCGCCGGTGGTGCCATGCGCTCCGTGCTCGAACTGGCTGGCGTCCATGACGTCCTGGCCAAGTGCTACGGATCCACCAACCCGGTGAACGTGGTGCGTGCGACCATCAATGGTCTCTCCTCCATGCAGTCTCCGGACGACATCGCCGCCAAGCGCGGCCTGTCTGTCGAAGCGATCACGGGGTAAGACACCATGGCAGCAACACTCAAGGTTACCCAGATCCGCAGTTCCATCGGCATACTGCCCAAGCACAAGGCTACGATGAAAGGTCTTGGGCTGCGCCGCATTGGTCACTCGGTCGAACTGGAAGACACCCCTGCCGTACGCGGCATGATCCACAAGGTTAATTACCTTGTGCGCGTTGAGGGAGAGTAATCCATGAAACTCAATAGCCTGAGCCCGGCACCGGGTTCCAAGCACGCCGAGAAGCGCGTCGGTCGTGGCATCGGCTCCGGCCTGGGCAAAACCGGTGGCCGCGGCCACAAGGGCCAGAAGTCGCGTAGCGGCGGCTCGGTCAAGCCCGGTTTCGAGGGCGGTCAGATGCCGCTGCAGCGTCGTCTGCCCAAGTTCGGCTTCACCTCCATGAAGTCGCTGGTTTCCGAGGAAGTGCGCCTGGCCGAGCTGGCCAAGGTTGCGGGTGATGAAGTCACCCTGCAGTCCCTCAAGGATGCCAACGTGCTCAAGGACGCCACGCTACACGCGAAGGTGATCCTCTCCGGCGAACTGAACAAGGCGGTCACCGTTCGCGGCATCAAGGTCACCAAGGGTGCCCGTGCTGCGATCGAAGCCGCCGGTGGCAAGGTAGAGGACTAAATGGCTAAGTCAGGAAAAATGCCGGCGACGGGCAGCGGTCTGAGTGAACTGTGGGCGCGTCTGCGCTTCGTGCTCCTCGCCATCGTGGTGTACCGGATCGGTGCCCACATCCCCGTGCCGGGTATCAATCCTGACCAGCTTGCTGCCTTGTTCAGGGAGCAGCAGGGCACCATCCTGGGCATGTTCAACATGTTCTCGGGTGGCGCCCTGGAGCGCATGAGTATCTTCGCCCTCGGCATCATGCCGTACATCTCGGCGTCGATCATCATGCAGCTGCTGACTGCGGTCTCGCCTCATCTTGAGCAGCTCAAGAAGGAAGGCGAGGCCGGCCGTCGCAAGATCAGCCAGTACACGCGCTACGGTACGGTGCTATTAGCCTTCATTCAGGCGGTCGGCATGTCCGTTGGCCTGGCGGGGCAAGGCATCGCCTACACCGCGGACTTCAGCTTCTATTTCACGGCCGTGACGACCTTTGTCGCCGGTGCCGTGTTCATGATGTGGCTGGGGGAGCAGATCACCGAGAAGGGCATCGGCAACGGCATTTCGCTGCTGATCTTTGCCGGGATCGTTGCAGGCCTGCCGGGCGCTGTGGGTCAAGCGTTCGAACTGGCACGCAACGAGGGTGCCTGGAACGTACTGCCCTTGCTGGCGCTGTCCGTACTGGGTATCGCTACTGTGGCGTTCGTGGTGTTCATCGAGCGCGGTCAGCGCCGCATCACGGTGAACTATCCGCGCCGCCAGGTAGGTAACAAGATGTATGCCGGTCAGAGCAGCTATCTGCCGCTGAAGGTCAACATGGCGGGCGTGATCCCGGCCATCTTCGCGTCCAGTATTCTGCTGTTCCCCGCCTCGCTCGGCCAGTGGGTCGGTGCCGGTGAGGGTATGGACTGGTTGCAGACGGCGTCGTTGGCTCTCGGGCCAGGACAGCCGCTGTATATCTTGCTTTTCGGCGCGGCGGTGATATTCTTCTGCTTCTTTTACACAGCGCTGGTCTTCAACCCCAAGGATGTCGCTGACAACCTCAAGAAGTCGGGGGCCTTCCTGCCGGGCATACGCCCTGGTGAGCAGACTGCTCGCTATGTCGACAAGGTCATGACGCGTCTGACCCTGTTCGGTGCCTTGTACATCACTGCGGTTTCCCTGATGCCCCAGTTCCTGATCGTGGCCTGGAACGTGCCGTTTTTCTTCGGCGGTACCTCGTTGCTGATCGTGGTCGTGGTCATCATGGACTTCATGGCCCAGGTGCAGTCGCACCTCATGTCGAACCAGTATGAGTCGGTGATGAAGAAGTCCAACCTGAAAGGCTACGGTAGCGGCGGCATCATGCGCTGAGGCGCGCCGTTGCGATTTGGAGAGAACGATGAAAGTTCGAGCTTCCGTAAAGAAAATGTGCCGTAACTGCAAGATCATTCGACGCAATGGCGCTGTACGCGTTATCTGCATCGAACCGCGGCATAAGCAGCGCCAGGGTTGATCCCTGAGCTGTGATTTAACCGGGTGCCGGCATGCCTCTTGCCCTCTGGGAGGGAAAGGGGTATGCTGTTGCGCCTTTTGTAGATGATTAATCGAGCAAGCCGCTCAAATTTCGGAGTAAGCTGATGGCCCGTATTGCAGGCGTCAATATCCCGGACAACAAGCATGCGGCGATCTCGCTGACCTATATCTTCGGGATTGGCCGCACTCGCGCACAGGCAGTCTGTGCAGCAGCCGGTATTGCGCCGACCACTAAGATCCAGGCCCTGTCCAATGAAGAACTGGACACCCTGCGTTCTGAAGTCGGCAAGTACACCGTAGAAGGTGACCTTCGTCGTGATGTGACGCTGAATATCAAGCGTCTCATGGACTTGGGTTGCTACCGTGGTCTGCGTCATCGTCGTGGTCTTCCGCTGCGTGGTCAGCGTACCAAGACCAATGCGCGTACCCGTAAGGGCCCGCGCAAGCCGATCCGCAAATAACACGCATGTTCTGGCGTTAAGACAGGAAGAAACATCAACATGGCTAACCCGCGTAGTAACCGTAAAAAGGTGAAAAAGCAGGTAGTGGATGCGGTTGCCCACATCCACGCCTCTTTTAACAACACGATCGTGACGATCACAGACCGCCAGGGCAACGCTCTGTCATGGGCGACTGCCGGTGGTTCGGGTTTTCGTGGTTCTCGCAAGAGCACCCCGTTCGCTGCTCAAGTGGCAAGCGAACGTGCAGCGACTGCTGCAGCCGAGTATGGTGTGAAAAACGTCGACGTGCTGGTCAAGGGCCCCGGTCCAGGCCGTGAATCCGCCGTGCGCGCGCTCAACGCCGCCGGCTTCCGCGTGCAAAGCATCACCGACGCGACGCCCGTTCCCCACAACGGCTGCCGTCCGCCGAAGAAACGCCGCGTTTAAGGAGACAGATTCATGGCTCGTTACATTGGACCGAAGTGCAAACTGTCTCGTCGTGAGGGCACCGACCTCTTTCTGAAGAGCGGTGTCACTCCCTTCGAGAAGAAGTGCAAATCCGAGCAGATCCCGGGTGTGCACGGCCAGCGCCGTCAGCGTCTTTCCGACTACGGCTTGCAGCTTCGTGAGAAGCAGAAAGTGCGTCGTATGTATGGCGTACTCGAAAAGCAGTTCCGCAACTACTACAAGGAAGCTGCCCGTATCAAGGGCGCGACCGGCGAAGTGTTGCTGCAGCTGCTCGAATCCCGACTGGACAATGTCGTCTACCGCATGGGCTTCGGCTCGACTCGCTCTGAAGCGCGTCAGCTGGTGAGTCACAAGGCGATCGCCGTCAATGGCAAGACCGTCAACGTGGCGTCCTACAAGGTCAAGCCGGGTGACGTGGTGTCCGTTCGCGAGAAGTCCAAGAACCAGGCACGCATCCAGTCCGCATTGGCGATCTCCGCCAACCGTGGCGATGTGGCTTGGATCGACGTCGACTCCAAGAAGATGGAAGGCACTTTCAAGGCTCTGCCTGAACGTGGCGACTTGTCTGCCGACATCAACGAAAACCTGATCGTCGAGCTGTACTCGAAGTAATCACCCGCTGGGTGATGCCGGGTCCGCAAGGGCCCGGCGTAGAGTACCGAGTATCCGTTTGGCAGCCTGAAAGGTGTTCATATGCAGCGTTCAGTGACAGAGTTTCTCCGTCCTCGCGATATCAAGGTCGAAGAGATCAGCGCGCACCACGCGAAGATCGTGCTCGAACCGTTCGAGCGCGGCTTCGGTCACACCCTGGGGAATGCTCTGCGTCGCATCCTGCTCTCGTCCATGCCCGGCTGTGCCGTGGTGGAAGCCGAGATTGCTGGCGTCGACCATGAGTACAGTGCGATCGAGGGGGTCCAGGAAGACGTCATCGAAATCCTTCTGAACCTCAAGGACGTGGCGATCAAGATGCATAGCCGCGACGAGGCGGTGCTCTCGCTGAACAAGCAGGGCCCGACCGTCGTGACCGCAGGTGACATCGCCATCGACCACGACGTCGAGATCGTCAATCCCGAGCACGTCATCGCCCACGTCAACGAGGGCGCCGAGCTGCAGATGCAGCTCAAGATCGCTCGCGGCCGTGGCTATGAGCCGGCGGATACCCGCCTCGGTGCGGATGACGAATCACGGGCCATTGGTCGCCTGCAGCTGGATGCGACCTTCAGCCCCGTTCGCCGTGTTTCCTACGCCGTTGAAGCGGCGCGTGTCGAGCAGCGTACCGATCTCGACAAGCTGGTCATCGACCTGGAAACCGACGGCACCCTGGATCCGGAAGAGGCGATCCGTCGCAGCGCGACCATCCTGCAAGAGCAGTTGGGTGCGTTCGTCGACCTGGAAGCCGACAAGGAACAGGAAGTGGAGGAGGAAGAGGATCATATCGATCCCATCCTGCTGCGCCCCGTAGACGATCTCGAGTTGACCGTCCGCAGTGCCAACTGCCTGAAAGCCGAGAACATCTATTACATCGGCGATCTGATCCAGCGCACCGAGGTGGAGCTGTTGAAGACCCCGAATCTCGGCAAGAAGTCGTTGAATGAAATCAAGGACGTGTTGGCTGCGCGCGGTCTGTCCCTCGGCATGCGACTGGAGAATTGGCCTCCGGCAAGCCTGAAGGACGACAAGGCCTCAGCGTGAGCGTCGACTCGAGTCCCAGTTTGGTAAGGAATCACAACCATGCGTCATCGTAAGAGTGGTCGCCACTTAAACCGTACCAGCTCGCATCGTCATGCCATGTTCAAGAACATGTGCGTGTCGCTGGTCGAGCATGAAATGATCAAGACTACCCTGCCCAAGGCCAAGGAACTGCGTCGTCATATCGAGCCGCTGATCACCCTGGCCAAGCAGGACAGCGTCGCCAACCGTCGTCTGGCCTTCAGCCGCACCCGCTCCAAAGAAGCGGTCGGCAAGCTCTTCAATGAGCTGGGTCCGCGTTACGTCGAGCGTCCGGGCGGTTACGTCCGTATTCTCAAGTGCGGCTTCCGCACCGGCGACAACGCGCCCATGGCCTATGTCGAACTGGTCGACCGTCCGATCGCCGAAGAGGCTGCTGCCGAGGAGTGATCCCCGGCGTTGCTTTCGGTAGGACAAACAAAACCGGCTCCTTTCGAGGAGCCGGTTTTTTTAGTGCTCATTGCCAGTGATCGCCTTTTCATCGCGGCTTCCCGTCGACAGCTCTTCGCGGGGGCGCTGTGAACCCGTCCATGGGCGCTACCGATTCCCTGCTTCGCTCTCGCATCCTGCTCCGCTTGCAGGTCCGGTGCTGGCCATCCATGGCCAGCCCGTTCGGAGCAGTGCTCCTTACCCCTGGAATCGAACCCCCGCTACGACCTGTCCCCGGCGCCGCTGCCATTGTGGTTGACTCACAAGTCTAGGCCGTCGCTTTCGACTCGGCCTTCAGGGTCTTGGCCCGGGCCAGCAGCGGCTTGAGGAAGTGGCCGGTGTGGGATGCGGCTATCTTGGCGACCTGCTCGGGGGTGCCTTCGGCGATGATATGGCCGCCGCCGGAGCCGCCCTCGGGGCCGAGGTCGATGACCCAGTCAGCGGTCTTGATCACATCCAGGTTGTGCTCGATGACCACGATGGTGTTGCCGTGGTCGCGCAGGCGGTGGAGCACGGTGAGCAGCTGTCGGATATCCTCGAAGTGCAGACCGGTGGTGGGCTCGTCGAGGATATAGAGGGTCTGACCGGTGTCGCGCTTGGCCAGCTCGCGGGCCAGCTTGACGCGCTGCGCCTCGCCGCCGGAGAGGGTGGTGGCGCTCTGGCCCAGGCGGATATAGGAGAGCCCGACGTCGAGCAGGGTCTGCAGGCGGCGGGCAATCGCCGGCACCGGTGAGAAGAACTCCAGCGCCTCTTCCACGGTCATCTCGAGGACTTCGTGGATGCTCTTGCCTTTGTACTTAATCTCCAGCGTCTCGCGGTTGTAGCGGTTGCCCTTGCAGACGTCGCAGGGCACGTAGATATCGGGCAGGAAGTGCATCTCTACCTTGATCATGCCTTCGCCCTGGCACGCCTCGCAGCGCCCGCCCTTGACGTTGAAGCTGAAGCGGCCTGGCTTGTAGCCCCGCGAGCGGGCTTCCTGGGTGCCGGCAAACAGCTCGCGGATCGGCGTGAAGATGCCGGTGTAGGTGGCGGGGTTGGAGCGCGGCGTTCGGCCGATGGGGCTCTGGTCGATATCGATGACCTTGTCGAGCTGCTCGAGCCCTTCGATCTTGGCATGGGGCGCCGCTGTCAGGGTGGTGGCGCGGTTGAGCTCGCGGGCGGCGATCGGCATCAGGGTGCCGTTGATCAGTGTCGATTTGCCCGAACCGGACACGCCGGTCACGCAGATGAACAGCCCCAAGGGCAGCGTCAGGGTGACATCCTGCAGATTGTTGCCGCTGGCGCCGGTGAGGCGTAGCTGTTTCTCGGGGTTGCCGGGAATGCGCCACGGTGGCACCTCGATGCGCCGCGTGCCGGCCAGGTATTGCCCCGTCAGCGACGCCTTGCTTTCGATGATCTGTTGCGGGGTGCCTTGGGCGACGATCTGGCCGCCATGGACGCCGGCGCCGGGGCCGATGTCGAGGACATGGTCGGCGGCGAGGATCGCTTCCTCGTCGTGTTCGACCACGATCACGGTATTGCCCAGGTCGCGGAGGTGGACCAGGGTCTTGAGCAGCCGGTCGTTGTCGCGCTGGTGAAGGCCGATTGAGGGCTCGTCGAGGATATACATCACCCCCACCAGACCGGCGCCGATCTGGCTGGCCAAGCGGATACGCTGGGCCTCGCCGCCGGAGAGCGTATCGGCGCTGCGCTCCAGGTTGAGGTAGTCGAGCCCGACATTGACCAGAAACTCCAGGCGCGCCTGGATCTCATGAATGATCTTGTCGGCGATCTCGCCCTTGCGGCCGGGCAGTGCCAGCTGCTGGAAATAGCGCAGCGCCTCACCGATCGGCATCCGCACCATCTCCGGTAGCGGGCGGTCGTCGATATAGACGTGGCGTGACTCCTGGCGCAGCCGCGTACCGTGGCAGCTGGGGCAGGGCTGTACGGCGAGGTATTTGGCGAGGTCCTCACGGACCATGTTGGATTCGGTTTCGCGGTAGCGGCGCTGCATATTGGGCAGCACGCCCTCGAAGGGGTGTTCACGGGTGACCTTGCGACCGCGATCATTGACGTAGCTGAAGGCGATGTCGTCATGGCCGCTGCCGTGGAGGATTACCTCCTGCTCGTGGCGGGCGAGATCCTGCCAGGGCGTTTCTAGAGCGAAGCGGTAGTGCTCCGCCACTGCCTGCAACTGATTGAAGTAGTAGACGCTGCGCCGGTCCCAGCCCTTGATCACCCCTTCGGCCAGGGAGAGTTCCGGATGACTGATCAGCTTGGCCTGATCGAAGAACTGCTGGACGCCGAGCCCATCGCAGGTCTGGCAGGCGCCGGCGGGGTTGTTGAAGGAGAACATCCGCGGCTCGAGTTCGGCGATGGAGTAGCCGCACACCGGGCAGGCGAAGCGCGCCGAGAAGTTGATGTCCTCATGCTCGCCGTCCATGAAGTGGATCACCGCCACGCCATCGGCCAGCCCCAGCGCGGTCTCGAAGGACTCGGCGAGGCGCTGCTGCAGGCCGTCACGTACCTTGATGCGATCGACCACCACGCTGATATCGTGTTTCTTGTTCTTGTCCAGCGGGGCGATATCGTCGAGCTCGAGAATCTGGCCATCGACCATGGCGCGTACAAAACCCTGGGCGCGCAGCTCGGCGAGTAGCTGCAGGTGTTCGCCCTTGCGGCCGCTGACCACCGGCGCCAGCAGCATCAGCTTGCTGCCCTCGGGCAGTGCGATGACCTGGTCGACCATCTGCGAGATGGTCTGGGCCTCGAGATCCTCACCATGCTCCGGGCAGCGCGGCGTACCGGCGCGGGCGAACAGCAGGCGGAGGTAGTCGTAGATCTCGGTAATGGTGCCGACAGTGGAGCGAGGGTTGTGGGAGGTGGATTTCTGTTCGATGGAGATCGCCGGGGACAGCCCCTCGATATGGTCGACGTCGGGTTTCTCCATCATCGACAGGAACTGGCGCGCATAGGTCGAGAGCGATTCGACGTAGCGGCGCTGGCCTTCGGCGTAGAGCGTATCGAAGGCCAGCGACGATTTGCCCGAGCCGGATAGCCCGGTGACCACGATCAGTTTGTCGCGGGGCAGCTCGACGTCGATCTGCTTGAGGTTGTGGGTGCGCGCACCCCTGACCAGAATCCTGTCCATTACCACCTCGTGCGCAACGCAAAAGCTCGATTATACGGCCCCGCCATGAGCTGCGGCAAAGCCGCATGATATAAAGCGGTAATGCGTGATGGATTCCCTGCACGGCGGTGAGTGGGTAGAATACTCGGTCCATCGCTATCGGGCGCGCGTCGCCCGTTCACATGAGTTCGACACGTTGCACTGCGCATGCTCTCTGGTCTGCTGTTAGCCACCGAACGCCGGGCCATCATTGGCCTGGCCAGCCTGTATGCCTCGCGCATGCTGGGGCTGTTCATGGTGTTGCCGGTACTGGCGCTGTACGCCGACGACCTGGCCGGCGCCACGCCGCTGCTGATCGGTCTGGCGCTGGGCGCCTACGGATTGACTCAGGCGATTCTGCAGATCCCTTTCGGGCTGCTCTCCGACCGCATCGGGCGCAAGACGGTGATCGCCGCGGGGCTGGTGCTGTTCATGCTCGGCAGCGTGGTCGCGGCGCTGGCCGACAGCATCGGCGGGGTGATTCTCGGCCGCTGCCTGCAGGGTAGCGGGGCGGTGGCGGCAGCGATCATGGCGCTGCTCGCCGACCAGACCCGGGAGCAGGTGCGCACTGCAGCGATGGCCACCATCGGCATGTCGATCGGGGTCGCCTTCGCCCTGGCAATGGTGATCGGTCCGTGGTTGGCCAGTGGTTTTGGCCTGGCCGGGGTGTTCTGGTTCACCGCGCTGCTGGCGGCGGTGAGCCTGCTGGTGCTGTGGCGGTTGGTGCCCCAGGCGCCGCGACGACTGCGTCACCGCGACGTGCTGCTCGACCGCGCCCAGCTCAAGGCCACGCTGGGGCGCAGCGACCTGGTCAGGCTGGATGTCTCGATCTTTGCCCTGCATTTGATTCTGATGGCGATCTTCGTCGCCGTGCCGTTTCGCCTGCTGGAGGTGGGTATCGCCATACCGCACCACGGCTGGGTCTATTTTGGCGTCATGGCGCTGGCCTTCGTGGTCATGGTGCCGCTGGTGATCTTCGCCGAGAAGCGTCAGCGCATGCGCGGGGTGTTCTTACTGGCGGTGGGCGGCATGGCGCTATGTTTACTGGGACTGGGCGCGCTGCCGGTGGGCCTGGTGTCACTAGGGCTGCTGCTGCTGGGTTTTTTCACTGCTTTCAATCTGCTCGAGGCGACGCTGCCCTCGATGCTCAGCAAGTTGGCACCGGCCGGGGCCAAGGGCACTGCCATGGGGGTCTATTCCACCAGCCAGTTCCTGGGCGCCTTTCTGGGCGGCGTACTGGGCGGTGGCTTGGCCCAACAGTGGGGCCTCGATGCGGTATTCTATGGCTGTGCGCTGGTCGGGCTGGGCTGGCTGGCGGCGATCTGGGGGATGCCGGCGCCGCGCCATCTGGCCAGTGAAGTGGTAGCGTTGGACGAGCAGGCGCATGGCGATGCCCTGGAGACGCT
This sequence comes from Halomonas sp. ML-15, assembly GCF_014779595.1. Taxonomy (GTDB): domain Bacteria; phylum Pseudomonadota; class Gammaproteobacteria; order Pseudomonadales; family Halomonadaceae; genus Franzmannia. The sequence goes on along the minus strand of NZ_JACXZT010000019.1, from coordinate 1,625,969 downwards.
GATGGAGCGTTTTGCCGACGTGGCCGGGGTGGAGGACGTGCTGGTGGTGCCGGAAGAGCGGCTGGCCTATCTCAAGGTGGACCGCCAGCGGCTCGACAGCGATGCCCTGGCGCGTGTGGTGGGGATCAAGCGAAACCACTAGCCGTTGGCTGGTGGTCAATAAGTCACTGGGGCGTCCAGGCGTCGCCCGGCAATCAAGGAGTGAGACATGGCTCGTGGAGTTAACAAGGTTATCCTGATCGGTAACCTCGGTCAGGACCCGGAGGTGCGCTTCCTGCCTTCCGGCAACCCGGTGGCCAATCTGCGGATCGCCACCACCGACAGCTGGACCGATCGTCAGAGCGGTCAACGTCAGGAGCGCACCGAATGGCATACCGTGGTGCTCTTCAACAAGCTGGCCGAGATCGCCCAGCAGTACGTCAAGAAGGGCTCGCGGATCTACATCGAAGGCCGCCTGCAGACCCGCAAATGGCAAGGTCAGGACGGACAGGATCGCTATAGCACCGAGATCGTCTGCAACGACATGCAGATGCTCGACAGCCGCGCTGGCGGCCAGGGCGGCGACTTCCAGCAGCAGGGCAACATGCCGCAACAGGGCGGCTACGGCCAGCAAGGCGGCTATGGCCAGCAGGGCGGCAACGCCCCGCAGCCGCCGCCCCAGGGCGGCGGTCAGCCGCGCCCACAGCCGGCGCCGCAGCCCGCTCCCCAGCAGCCGCCGGCCCAGGGTGGGCAGCAGGGCGGTCAGCAGCAGGGCAATAACTATGGCGCGCCGGCGCCGGGCAGCTTCGACGATTTCGACGACGAAATTCCGTTCTGATCGTGAAGCTGCTGATACTCGATGCCGGCCACTGTCTGAGCCTGGCGCTAGCGCGTGAGGTCAATCGGCGCAGCGATACTCGACTGATGATCGAGGAGGGGCCAGTGATCAGCGCCGACGCTCTTGCCGAGCGGGCGCCGGACGCGCTGGTGATTCCGCCGCTGGCCAGGCCGATCAGCGCCGAGCCGGCGGCGGTGGTTGCCCACGCCGAGGCGGTTGAAGCGTGTCTGAAGGCCTGTCGGGCGACGCGCACGCCGCTGGTATGGTGTGTTTCCGACCAGCTCTATGAGGATGGTCATGATGCGCCGATCGATGAGCATGTGATTCCGGCACCGCGTGACGAAAGCCTGCGGCGGCTTATCCAGGTCGGTGACCGCATTCGCCAGCAGTATGCCGAGCACCTGATCGTGCGGCTGGGGCCGCTGTTCGCGCTGGACGGCGCCAGCGCCTGGCTCAGCGAGCTGATCGATAGCCTGCTGGCCGGCGATGAGGTGCGGGTAGCCGAGGATGTGATCTTCTGCCCGACCTCTGCGGATGCTGCGGCCATGGCCCTGCTCGGCATGCTGCACCAGCAGCACTGTGGCGCACAGGCCTGGGGGGCCTATCACCTGGCCGGCACTGAGCCGGTCAGCGGCTACACCTTCGCCTCGATGGTGCGCACCCAGCTGGCGACGCGCCTTGAAGGGTTGGGCGAGCAGGTCGAGCTGGGGCCGCTCAAGGCGCTCAGTCATCATCACGACCAGCCGCTGCGCCGAGTGCTCAACTGCCGACGGGTGCTGGAAGCCTTTGGCGTGCACCAGAAGCCCTGGCGCTTGGAGGTGGGGCGGATGCTCGATACCTGGTGCCATGGGCGCAACGGTGGAGCGGCACCATGAATCTGCTGCGCAGCCTGCTGTTCTATGTCGGCTATTTCCTGACCATGCTGGTATGCGGGGTGCTGTTCCTGCCGCTGGCGCCGCTGCTGCCGCTGGCCGGCCGCTACCGACTGCTCAATCTGTATAACCACGCCATTATCGCCTGGTTTCGGATCAGCTGTGGCGTACGCTACGACATCCGCGGCCTCGAAAACCTACCCGACGTGCCCTGTGTGATCCTCGCCAACCACCAGTGCGAGTGGGAGACGCTGTTCCTGCAGGTGCTCAAGGCCCCGGTATGCACGGTACTCAAGCGTGAGCTGCTGAATATCCCGATATTCGGCTGGGGACTGCGTCTGCTGCATCCCATTGCGCTGGATCGCTCCCGGCCGGCGAGGGCCATGCGGCAGGTGCTGACCCAGGGCAAGCAGCGCCTCGAAGCGGGACTGTCGGTGCTGATCTTTCCCGAGGGCACGCGGGTCGCGCCGGGCAATCGGCGGCGCTACAACAAGAGCGGCGTGGTGATCGCCTGTCGTGCCGGCATGCCGGTGTTGCCGGTGGCGCATAACGCCGGTGAGCGCTGGCCGGGGCGCCACTGGGTCAAGAACCCGGGACGCCTCTCGGTACGGGTCGGCGAGCCGATCGACACCCGTGAGCGCAGCCCCGAAGAGGTGCTGGCAGAGGTCGAGGCATGGATCGAGGGCCAGCTGACGGAGATTTCCGAGGTGCCCAGGCCTGCGGCGCCGGTTGGGCGCGGCGAGCCGCTGCCGGGTTGACGTTGCCGTAGGCTTGAACGATAACGGCGCCTATCGAGGCGCCGTTATCGTATGCATATGACGTGAGTCTGGCGGTCAGTCGCTGAATGTCTCCAGCACCAGGCAGGCATTGGTGCCGCCAAACCCGAAGCTGTTGGAGAGCACGCGGTTGACCTGGGTGTCATCGCGACGCTGGGTGACGATATCGAAGCCGGCGGCCTGCTCGTCGAGTTCATCGACGTTGGCGGAGGCGGCGATAAAGTCGTGCTCCATCATCAGCAGCGAGTAGATCGCCTCCTGCACGCCGGTGGCGCCCAGCGAGTGGCCGGTCAGCGACTTGGTGGAGCTCATCGCCGGGGTCTGGTTGCCGAACACTTCGCGTATCGCCTTGAGTTCGGCGACATCGCCCACCGGCGTCGAGGTGCCGTGGGTATTGATATAGTCGATGCTGCCATCGACAGTGGCCAGCGCCTGGCGCATGCAGCGTGCGGCCCCTTCGCCGGAGGGCGCTACCATGTCGTGGCCGTCTGACGTCGCACCGTAGCCGGTGACCTCGGCGTAGATCCTGGCGCCACGCGCCTTGGCGTGTTCGAGTTCCTCGAGCACCAGCATGCCGCCGCCGCCGGCGATGACGAAGCCGTCGCGGGCCTGATCGTAGGGTCGCGACGCCTTTTCCGGGGCGTCGTTGTAGTGGGTCGAGAGCGCGCCCATGGCGTCGAAGAGGCACGACAGGGTCCAGTGCTCCTCCTCACCGCCGCCGGCAAACACCACGTCCTGCTTGCCGAGCTGGATCTGCTCCACGGCGCTACCGATGCAGTGCGCCGAGGTGGCGCAGGCCGAGGAGATCGAGTAGTTGACCCCCTTGATCTTGAACGGCGTGGCCAGGCAGGCCGAAACGGTGCTACCCATGGTGCGGGTGACCCGATAGGGGCCCACTCGTCGCAGGCCCTTCTCGCGCATCACGTCGGCAGCCTCGACCTGGTTGGCGCTGGAAGCGCCACCCGAGCCGGCGATCAGGCCGGTTCGCTCGTGGGAGACCTGTTCAGGTGCCAGGCCGGCATCGTCGATGGCCTGGACCATGGAGACATAGGCGTAGGCCGCGGCATCGCCCATGAAACGACGCAGTTTGCGGTCAATCAGGGCGTCTAGGTCGATATCGACCACGCCGGCGACCTGGCTGCGAAAGCCACGTTCGGCGTATTCATCCTTGAAGCGAATACCCGAGCGCCCTGCCTTGAGCGCATCGAGGACCTGGTGCTGGTCATTGCCGAGGCAAGACACGATGCCGAGCCCAGTGACTACCACTCGTCGCATGGAAGCCTCCTGTCAGAAATTCGCGGTAGAGGTGAACAGGCCGACACGCAGGTCGTTGGCCTGATAGATATCGCGGCCATCGACGGTCACGGTGCCGTCGGCCATGCCCAGTATCAGGCGCCGGGTGATGATGCGCTTGATATTGATATGGTAGGTGACCTTCTTGGCCTCGGGCAGGATCTGGCCACTGAACTTGACGTCACCGCAGCCCAGCGCGCGGCCACGTCCGGGGTGGCCCAGCCAGCCGAGGTAGAAGCCGACCAGCTGCCACATGGCATCCAGGCCCAGGCAGCCTGGCATCACCGGGTCGCCGGGAAAATGGCAGTCGAAAAACCACAGGTCCGGGGTGATATCGAGCTCGGCGATCAGTTCGCCTTTACCGTGATCACCGCCTGCCTCGTTGATGCGCACGATGCGGTCGAGCATCAGCATGTTGGGGGCCGGCAGTTGGGCATTGCCAGGGCCGAACAGTTCGCCTCGGCTGCATGCCAGCAGCTCGTCACGGCAATAGGATTCTTGCTTGGTCACTGAGTCGTTCCGAGTGTCGAATATAGTGTGAACCGCGGCGCACGCGGACTGGCTGCATTCTACTGACAGCGGGCGGCGATTGCACGTGGCCGTCGGCGCTAGCGTTGGCAGGCATAATTTTGCATTGCCCTTCAGCCTGGGGCCATGATGCCGATAACTCAATGATGATGGCAAACCGCCAAGAGGCAGGGTAACGCATTGATTCCTGATTTCACGACATTGTGCCATGTGGCCGCGCTTCTCGCTTAGCCGGCCGCTGGTCTGGCTGGCATTGGCCGGACTAGCGGCGGTGAGCTGGTTGCCGGGCGTATGGCTGCGTCTGGCGGTGGTGGCCTTTATTGCTGTGGGGCTATATGACGCCTGGCGTCAGGTGCGCAACGAGCACCGTCGCGCGCGGCTCGCGGAGGCTGCGCTGATGCTCTCGGAGGATGGCGTGATGATCAGTGACGCGCGCAACCGCATCGTCGCCGTCAATCCCGCCTTCACCAAGATCACCGGCTACGCCATCGAGGACGTCGAGGGCCAGGACCCATCGATGCTCTCCGCCGGTCGTCACGACAAGGTGTTCTATGAGCGCTACTGGCAGTCGTTGACCACCACCGGGCGCTGGGAGGGTGAGATATGGAACCGGCGTAAGCACGGTGATGAGTACCCTGAGTGGCTGCGGGTCCAGGCCTGTCCGGATGCGCGCGGGCGCATCAGCCACTATGTCGGCATGTTTACCGATATCTCTCGCCACAAGGCCCGCGAGCAGGACCTGCGCCGGATCGGCTTCGAGGACCCGCTGACCGGTCTGCCCAACCGTCGTCGCCTGCACGACCTGATGACCTCTCGGCTACGCCACCTGCGTGCCGGCGAGGGCCTGGATATCGCGCTGATCGATATCGATGGCTTCAAGGCGGTCAACGATGCCATGGGCGTCGACCTCGGCGACCGGCTGCTGGCGCGCTTTGGCCAGCGCCTTGCCGGCCATGTGGCTGGAGGCGTGGTTGGGCGACTGGGTGGCGACGAGTTCATGGTGATCCGTACCACGACTTTCGACGATCACGACAAGTGGGTTGCCGGCTTGCGGTCTCATCTCAGCGAGCCGTTTGAACTCAATGGCCACAGCCTGCGGCTGGGTCTGACCATTGGCAGCTGCCGGGCGCCGGAGGATGGTCGCGATTCCGGCGTGCTGTTCCAGCGCCTGGAGTCGGCGCTATACAGCGCCAAGCGCCACGGTCGCAATCACGATCAACGCTTCCGTCCCTCGCTGGACGTGGCCGGCGATCGCCAGCTGGCGCTGGTCAACGATCTGCGCGCGGCGCTTGCCAGTGGCAGCCAGCTTGAACTGCACTATCAGACCCAGCATCGCCTCGACAGTGGCGAGATGGCAGGCATGGAGGCGCTGCTGCGCTGGCACCATCCGCAGCACGGCATGATCTCACCCGCTGACTTCATCCCGCTGGCCGAGCGCCACGGCATGATGAGCGCGCTGGGAAACTGGGTGGTGGAGCGCGCCGTGGCGCAGTTGGCCAGCTGGCGTGCGGCCGGCATGCCGGCGGTACCGCTGTGGATCAATATCTCGGCCATACAGCTGATCCAGGGTGACCTCGAGTCGCGGCTGGCCGCCTGCCTGTCGCAGCACCAGCTACCGGCTAGCCTGCTGGGGCTGGAGCTGACCGAGTCGGTGCTGCTCGATGATCGTGCTGGCGATATCTACCCGCGCATGGAAGCGCTGCGCGCGCTGGGCCATCAGATTGCCATCGACGATTTCGGTACTGGCTACTCGTCGCTGAGCTACCTCAAGCGCCTGCCGGTGGACAAGCTCAAGCTCGACCGCGCCTTCATCCGCGCGCTACCCGACGATCCGGCCGACGCCTCGATCGTCAGTGCCGTGCTGGCCATGGCTCGCGGCCTGGATCTCGTAGTCATCGCCGAGGGCGTAGAGACCGAAGCCCAGCGCCAGTTCCTGCTCCAGCACGGCTGCCCGTTGGTGCAGGGCTTCCTGTTCTCGCGACCACTGCCGGCGGAGGAGCTCGAACTGCATCAGCGGCGCGAACCTCTGTCTGCCTGAGCGCTGTGGCGTCCGATTCTCCGACACAGCCCCAGGCAGAGCAGTGCCCACACCAGACTCTCTGCCGGCAACAGCCACGGCGCCAGCTCGACCCCGGCCAGGTGTGCGCCAGCGAAGTACGACGATGGTCCACTGGTGGCACCGCCCAGTGCGGCCAGCCATGGGCGCTGCCACAGCCAGCGCAGTGAATGCAGCAGCAGGGTGGCGAACAGCGGCCACAGCAGCCACAGCCACAGCGGCATGACCCCCCACTGCTCAGCGCCGAAGTCGAAGCCGCCGGCCAAGCTCAGGCCACCGTCGACCAGCAGGCCGAGGGCGCCGAAGCAGACCAGCCAGCGCCACTCTCCCGGCCGCCCCAGGTAGCGCAGATGCACGCTGATCACGACAGCCGCGACCAGTGCACCGATCAGTGACCCGCCCAGCACGCAGGCGAACCAGCCGACTTGAAAAGCCGCCACGTTATACAGCGCGCGCCGCAGCTGCGGGTCCTGCAGATTCATACCGCGCCGGTCAGCGGCGCCGGGCGAGCGCCGGGCTTGGCCAGCAGCAGGTGGCAGGTGCCGATGGTGCGCTCCAGAAAGCCCCCTTCGCAGTAGCACAGGTAGTAGCGCCACATGCGGATAAAGCGTTCGTCGTAGCCCAGGCGGCGAATGGTGTCGAGGCTCTCCTCGAAGCGCTGGCGCCACTCGCGCAGGGTGCGCGCGTAGTGCAGGCCGATCTCATCCAGCGCCAGCACATTGAGGCTGGTGCGCCGGCTGAGGCTGGCAAGAATGGCGTGATGGGAGGGCAGGAAGCCGCCGGGGAAGATATAACGCTTGATGAAGTCCATCTCGCGCTTGGCCGCCTCGAAGCGCTGATCGCGGATAGTAATGGCCTGCAGCATGGCCTGACCGTCGTCGTTGAGCAGCCGGTCGAGGGTGGCCAGGTAGGTATCCAGGTACTGGTGGCCCACCGCCTCGATCATCTCCACCGAGATCAAGCGGTCATAGCGCCCCTCCAGCTCTCGATAGTCCTGCTGCAACAGGGTGATCTGCTCGCCGAGCCCCTCTGCCTCGATGCGCCGTGCGGTGTGAGCGTACTGCTCGGCGGAGATGGTCGTGGTAGTCACTCGGCAGCCGCGGGTCTTGGCGGCGTGGATCGCCAGGCCGCCCCAGCCAGTGCCGATCTCCAGCAGATGGTGGTGGGGGCGCACATCTAGCTTGTCGAGCATCACGTCGAGCTTGTGGGTCGAGGCCTGCTCCAGGCTGGCGTCGGCGTCCGGGAAGAGCGCGCTGGAATACATCCAGTGCTCGCGGTCGAGAAAGGTCTCGAACAGGTCGTTACCGAGGTCGTAGTGGGCCGAGATATTGCGCCTCGAGCCGTGCAGGGTGTTGCGTTGCAAGCCATAGAGCGCGCTCAGCAGCCAGCGGCCGAGCCGCGCGCTGCCGTTCTCGACCTCGCCGTTGACGCGCTCCAGGTTGGCGGCAAACAGCCGCGTCAGGGCGACCAGATCGTCGCAGTCCCAGTCGCCGTCCATGTAGGCCTCGGCGGCACCCACCGTGCCGCCCAACGCCAGCCGCTTCCAGGCATCATGGCGCTGCACGCGAATGGTGGCCTTGAGCGGCCCCCCGCGACCCAGGCGCCGGCAGTGGTCGCCCTCGATCAAGGTGACCTGGCCGCCCTCCAGGGCGTCCAGCTGGGCCAGCAGGCGCGGTTTGATGAGACGTGTCAGACGGCTACCGTGGCGCGGCAGGTCCGGAGAGGTGGCAGAGCGTGTCGTACTCACGACGGTGTCTCCTCGCGATGGGGGTGGTCATGAACGGGGACGCCCTTGGCCCACAGCCTCAGCGCCTCGAAATGGATGCCGGCCAGGGTCTTGAGACTCATCCACGGTTGGCGAGCCAGGCTGGCCAGCAGCACGCCGCGGGTGGCCGGGCGTGCCTCCAGGGTCAAGGTGGCGTCGAAGTGGCAGCAGTCGTCCTTCCAGTTCTCCATGTGCATCAGCAGCTGCTCTCCCGGGGCGTTGAAGCGCCAGCGATAGGTCATGTCCATGGGGTTGAAGGGCGATACATGCATCGACTTTTCGAACTCGGCGGCGTGGCTGTGGCGCGACGGATCAACCGCGCAGGCGTAGCGGCTGCGTTCGCCCCAGGGGGTGTTGCTGACTTCGCCGAGCATCGCGCGCAGGGCGCCATCACGGTCGTAGGCGTAGTAGAGCGAGATCGGGTTGAAGCCCATGCCGAGGGTGCGCAGCTGGGTCAGCACGCAGATACGGCCGTCTGGGGCACTGCCCAGCTGGCGGGTCAGTTCTTCGCGGACGGCATCGGCCAGCGGTCGGTCGTGAGGCGTCAGATAGTCCTCGCGGCGGAAACGCGCCAGCGCCGGACCACGGGCGCTGAATCCCGGCACGCCATCGAATAGCGTCGGCAGCTCGTCGAGGTCGAGCCAGGCCATCCACAGCTGATAGGTGAAGGCGTGATGGCGCGGCGTGAAGCGTCGATGACGCAGCTGGCCGCGGTAGATCCGTGAGCGCGGCAGGTTCATGCGCTCTGCTCCACGGCTGGCGCGGCGGCCGGCGCGGCGTCGCTGTCCAGCGCCTTGGCCACGCGCAGCGCGCTCCATACGCCGTCTTCGTGGAAACCGCTGCGCCAGTAGGCCCCGCAGTAGTGGGTGCGGTGCGGGTTGCCGGAGATCTCGGCGTGGCGCGACTTGGCAGCCTCCCCGGCCAGGGTGAACTGGGGATGGGCGTAGTCGAAGCGCCCCAGCACTTTCTGCGGGTCGATGGCATCGCTGTCGTTAAGCGTCACGCAGAAGGTATGCGGAGCCTCGAGGCGCTGGAGGATATTCATGTCGTAGGTCACCGAGACCCGGGCGTCGGCGTCGCGGCCGTCGAGGCGGTAGTTCCAGCTGGCCCAGGCGCGCCGCCGACGCGGCAGCAGCCGGGTATCGGTATGCAGCACCACTTCGTTGGACTGGTAGGGCAGCGCGGCGAGAATCTCGCGCTCGGCATCACTCGGGTCGCTGAGCATGGCCAGTGCCTGATCGGCGTGGCAGGCCAGCACCACCTGGTCGAAGCGCTCCTCGCCATGGCGACTGGTGAGGGTGACGCCCTGGGCGTTGCGGCGAATCGCCTGCACCGGGCTGGCCAGCCGAATGTGCTCGCGGTAGGCCGCGGTAAGCGCCGGGATATAGGCGCGGGAGCCGCCCACCAGGGTGTACCACTGAGGGCGGTCGCTGACCGACAGCAAGCCGTGGTGGCGGAAGAAACCGACGAAGAACTGCAGCGGAAAGGCCATCAGGTCGCCGATGCTCGCCGACCAGATGGCGGCGCCCATGGGCAGCAGGTAGCGGGTGCGGAAGTCCTCGCCGTAGCCCCCGGCATCGAGATAGTCGCCCAGGGTCATGGCTGGATCGAGGCGGCCGGCGGCGAGATCGTCGCTGGCCTGACGATTGAAACGCAGGATATCGCGCAGCATGCGATGGAAGCGCGGGCTGAGCAGGTTGCGCCGCTGGGCGAACAGCGTCGACAGGGTATGGCCGTTGTATTCGAAATCGCGTCCCGTCTCATGCACCGAGAAGCTCATCTCGGTGGGCTGGCTGGCCACGCCAAGCTCGCTGAGCAGCTGTTGAAAATGCGGGTAGGTCCAGTCGTTGAAGACGATGAAGCCGGTGTCGATGGCGTAGTCGCGGCCGTCGAGGCTGACATCGATGGTGGCGGTATGGCCGCCGAGGCGGGTGTCGGCCTCGAACAGGGTGACCTCGTGGCGTGGCGCAAGATAGTGGCCCGCGGCCATGCCGCTGATGCCGCTGCCGACGACGGCGATACGCTGGCGCAGCGTCATGCGTCACCTCCGCTGGTCTGGCCGTCGGCCTGGGTGTCTTTGACCATGCGCAGGCCGAGACGCCGTCGTAGCCGCGGCGGCAGGATGCCCATCAACCTCACCAAGTTGGTGAAGCGGCGGGGGAAGTGGATGTCGAGTTGGCGCCGGTTGAGGCCGGCAACGATAGCCTCGGCGGCCTGTTCAGCGCTGATGCGCATCGGCATCGGAAAGTCGTTGCGCTCGGTGAGTGGTGTCTTGACGAAGCCGGGATGAATCACGCTGACGTCGATCCCCTCGGCATCGAGGTCGAGGCGCAGCGATTCGAGGAAGTAGCTGAGGGCCGCCTTGGAGGCGCCGTAGGCCTCGGCGCGCGGCAGCGGCACATAGGCCGAGGCGCTCGAGGTGGCGGCCAGCAGCGGGCGGATGCCATCGTGATCGCGGGCACGGCGCAGTAGTGGCAGTGCCGCTTCCATGGCGTAGAGGGCGCCGAAGAAATTGGGCGCAAAAACACGTTCAACCAGGTCGACATCGAAGTGGCGCGCATCGAGATATTCGCAGGTGCCGGCGTTGAGTATCACCACGTCGAGCCCCCCAAGCTGGGTCTCGAGGCGCTGGCCGGCGGCGCGCACGGCGCCGCGATCACTGACATCGAGAGGCACCACCAGTGCGTGCTCGAAGCCCGCCGCCATGGTGTTCAACTTGTCGACATTGCGCGCGCTCAGTGCCACGCGGTGGCCGTCGGCCAGCAGGCGCTCGGCGAGCGCCAGGCCGATGCCGGATGTCGCCCCAGTCAACCAGATGCGGCAGGGTTGCTGCAGTGTGGTCATGCTTCCTCCTGGCCAGCGATTCGACGGCGCCGGCCGTCCAGATCATATGCACTGCCAGGGCGTGATTGGGTACGCTGCCCGTGTCAGCGCCTAACCCACGCGGCGTTTGACCTGGCGAATCACGCTGCCGAGCAGCGGCAGTCGTTCGTAGAGCAGGTCGCCGGCATCGAAGTAGTCGCGATGCTGGCAGACCCGCTCGCCATGAGGTCCGTCGCTGGCGGCGAAGCGCAGCCGTGAGCAGCCCTCTACGTGGTAGTCCCGGCCGCCGGCGAGCCTGGGGTGACGCAGGGTCATGGTCCAGGTGACGAAGGCCGTGTCCTCCTGGCGCAGGCGCGTCCCGAACTCGAAATGACAGGTCTCGACGTTGGCATAGAGCTGGGCAAAATAGCCGACTAGGGCCTCGATACCCTCGATGCGGTGCAGGGGATCTTGGAATACCACGTCTCTAGTGTATACCTCTGGCAGCATATTTGTAGAGGTTTTGTCGAGCTTATTGTAGAAGTCGCAGAACGCCTCCAGGCTTGGGTCCCGGTGCATGCCGTATCTCCCTTCAGAGGGTGGCGGTGAAAGTTCAGTCTTTCAGGGCTTTGAACGCATCCAGCGCGCGCGCGCGGGCGGCCCTGTGGTCGACGATGGGAGGCGGATAATTGGCCTCGTCGAGGAGATCGCCGACGGGCGCGTGACGCTTCTTGGGCGGCATGTTGGACAACTCCGGTACAAACTCGGTAATGAAGCGTCCATCCGGATCGAAGCGCGTCGACTGGGTGGTGGGGTTGAAGATGCGAAAGTAGGGGGCGGCGTCGGTGCCGGTGGAGGCCGCCCACTGCCAGCCGCCGTTGTTGGCGGCGAACTCGCCGTCGACCAGATGGCGCAGAAAGAAGCGCTCACCGCGGCGCCAATCGATCAACAGGTGTTTGGTCAGGAACATCGCCGTGACCATGCGCAGGCGGTTATGCATCCAGCCGGTCTGCACCAGCTGGCGCATGGCGGCATCGACCAGCGGATAGCCGGTGCGTCCCTCGCACCAGGCGACGAAGCCGGTCTCGTCGTCTCGCCAGGCGAGCGCCTCGGTGTGCTGCTGAAAGGCACGATGTCGGCACACCCGCGGGAAGCCGGCCGCGATATGCTGATAGAACTCCCGCCAGATCAGCTCGCTGACCCAGGCCGTAAGGCCGGCATCACCGTCGGCCAACTGACCGCCGTTTTCACTCATTACCGCCTGCAGGCACTGGCGATGGGAGATCATGCCCAGTGCCAGGTAGGGCGATAGCTCGCTGGTGCCGCTGACGGCCGGGAAGTCGCGCTGGTCGCGGTAGTGCCTGCCCCGGTAGCGCAGGAAGCGCTCCAGGCGGTCCGCAGCGGGGCCCTGGCCGGCGGGCCAGAGGCGACCATCGACCGGGGTATCCTCTAGGCTGGGCAGTGACGGTAGCGGGTCGCTGTCCAGGGCCAGTCGTGGCTGTGGCGCGGGGGCCTCACGCAGCGCCAGGCGTGCGCCGTCGAGCTGACGGTGCCAGGCCTTGGCGAAGGGCGTGAACACGCTGTAATAGTCGCCCTGGCCAGTGAGCAGCTCGCCGGGCGTGAAAGTCACTGCATCGCGATGGGGATGCACCGCCAGGCCGGCGTCGGCAAAGGTGCTGGCCACCGCCGCATCGCGACGCTGCTCATCGAGGGGGTATTCGGCGTTGAAGTGCAGGGCGCCGGCGGCGTGCTCGCGGGCGATCGCCAGCAGGGCCTCGGGGGCGGCATCGAAACGGCCGATATCGCGATGCAACAGCGGGATATTGAGCCCGGCCAGATCATCGCGCAAGGCGGCCACGCCGCGGCCCCAGAAGTCGAGCTTGTTGGCACCATGGCCGTGCTGCTGCCACTGCTCGAGGCAGCGCAGGAACACGGCGATGACAGGGCCGCGGGCGGCGGCTTCACTAAGGGCGGTATGGTCGTGGGTGCGCAGATCGCTGCGAAACCACACCAGTTGAGCGTTCATGGCGGGCGTCCTTGTTCGGCAGGGCGGGCGCGCCGCGGGTCAGGCGCGCAGCAGCGGTGCCAGGCGCGTCATGGCCTGCAGCGGGTCGTCGCCGAGCACAGCGATCTGGCTGTCGGCGAGGTCGCTGGCACGAATCCGGGCGATGGGGCCGCACAGGCCCACCGGCACCTCCAACTGGTCTGCCAGGCGCGGCAGCTGGCGACGAATCAGATCGGCGCGTTCGGACTGGCCGCTGCACAGCAGGAGGGCGCCGGCGCGGAGGCGCTCGACGGCCAAGGGTAGCTCGTTAAGCGGCAGTTGGGCGTCGAACAGCTGGACGCGGTAGCCGGCCTGGCTGGCGGCCAGGGCCACCAGCAGGTCCCATAGGGTGCCGTGGTCGTCGGGCAGGCGGTTGATCAGCACCGTGGTGCCCTGACTGCTGAGATTGGCGTGGTAGAGCCGGGTGCCGATGCGGGTGCGCAGGAATGCCTCCAGCGTGCGCCGCTGCAGAGCAGCGCCGAGCTGGTCGTCCCAGTGCTCCTCGAGCGCCTCGACCACCGGCTTGAACAGCTCGCTGAGGCAGGTGCTGACCGGATAGAGCGCCATGCACTGGTTATAGAGCGTATCAAGGCGGGTCAGGTCGAGGCTCTCGACGGCGGCGATCAGCTGCTGGCGCTGGCTGGGCCAGTCGCCGGCGGCAGGCTCCGGGGCATCAACGGTGCGCGGCTGATCGAGCAGCTCACGTACCTGGCTGACCGGTACCCCGCGATTGAGCCACTGCAGGATGCTCTCGATGCGCTGGATATCATCGCGGGCGTACAGGCGGTGCCCTTTGGGCGTACGCTGAGGACAGATCAGCGCGTAGCGGCGCTCCCAGGCGCGCAGCGTGACCGAGTTCACGCCGGTCAGGCGTGAGACTTCGCGAATAGGGTAAAGCGGCGCATCGGCCGGGTGGGTCGCCTTGTCGCTCATGCGCTCTGCTGCCTCTCGTTCATAGTGGTGATCCATCACGGCGATCACCTTAACGTATCTTATGTACAGGATGGTGCAAAATATTGTACAGAGCAATGGCCCTGTATAAAGCAGGGCTATTCTAGCCTCAGCGCAGGTCGGCGGCGAGGCTTACTGCAGTAGTGTCAGCCGGTGACGGCTTGCTGGTCAGACCCGGGTTGGGTGAGCCAGTGCTGGGCGAGACGCCGGCCGGAGCACCAGGCGTCTTCTACCCGCGGCCCCAGCCAGCCGTCACCGCATAGCGCCAGGCCGTGAGCGCCGAGGCAGAAACCGGGCCCCGGCGCGGCGCTGAGCGGTTGGGCATAGCGCCAGCGGTGTGCTGCCAGCAGCCTTGGAGCAGCCGGCAGCGCGTTGGCGGGCAGTTGCTCCAGAAAAGCCATATAAAGGGCGTCGGCGACCTGTTCAGCGGGCTGTTCCAGCCACGCCTGGCTCCACTCGGCGGTGGCCAGCAGGGTGAGGCTCTCGCCCTGTTTATCGCGCCCCGGCTTAAGGTGGTTGCGTGACACGAAACGCAGCGGACCAGCATTGACGAAGGCTGCCTGCCAGTCGCGGGCGACCCCCGGCAGATCGGGTAGCGGCGCATCGAACAGCGCATAGCCAGCCCAGCAGGGCGACTGCTCTATGCCGCGGCACGCCTCGGCCAGGGTGTCGTCCTGAGTCGCCACCAGGGCCTCGGCCTGAGGTGCCGGTACGCTGATCGCCACGCGTCGGAAGGGGCCGTGGCGACGCTGCTGATCGTCTTCGAGAAACCAGCCGTCGAGCAGCCGCTCCAGGCCAAGGATACGCGCTCCGGCCGTGAGTGTGAGCCCCTCGGCGAGGTGGCGGGTCAGCGCACTCATGCGCGGCGTGGCGCAGTAGCGTGGATGGTCATCGCGGTGCGGCTGCCAGCCCTGGGCGTCAATGCGCCACAGCGAGGTGGGCCAGCGCTTCACCAGGCCGCGGTCGAGCCAGCCGGCAAGCTCGGCCTGAAAGGCCGGGTCGCGGGCGGTGAAGTACTGTGCGCCGAGGTCGACAATGGCGCCTGGCGCACGGCGACTGGAGAGTCGCCCGCCCGGACCGCGGCCCTTGTCGAACAGTGTGACTGCGTGGCCCGCGGCGCGCAGTGTGCGGGCACAGCTCAGGCCGGCGATACCGGCGCCGATCACCGCTATGCTTGAAGAGGGCGGGGGCATGGCGTTATCCATGTCGTTGAGAGAGTGTCCGCTAGATTATCAGGTATAGTACAAGCATTGTATAACTTGTGGTGAACCCATCACTGATTCGGAAACAGGAGCTTGGCCATGCGCATCTTGATCACCGGCGGCAGCGGTTTCGTGGGGCAGCGGCTGTGCCAGCGACTGGCCGAAGCCGGGCACGAGCTGATAGTGGTGTCCCGCGACCCCGCCGCTGCCCGCCAACGCTTGCCGGCGGGTACCGAGGTCATCGGCAATGTACTGGAAGCGCTGGAGTCGGCACCCGAGGCGCTGGTCAATCTGGCCGGCGAACCGATCGCCGCCAAGCGCTGGAGCGACGAGCAGAAGCGCCGGCTGATCGATTCACGGGTCGACGTCACCCAGGAGTTGGTGGTGCTGTGCGCGCAGCTGGCCGCTCGCGACCAGGCCCCGCGGGTGCTGGTGTCGGCGTCGGCGATGGGCTACTACGGCGCCCAGCCCAAGCAGGGCGAGCCCGGGCAGCAGCCGGTCACCGAGGAGACCGCCTTCAATGACGAGTTCGCACATCGGCTATGCGAACGCTGGGAGAGCGTGGCACGCGGGGCCGCGGAGCACGGCACCCGGGTGGCGCTGCTGCGCATCGGCCTGGTACTCGATCAGGGCGGCGGCAGCCTGCAGAAGATGCTGCCGCCGTTCAAGCTGGGCTTGGGCGGGCGCTTTGGCGATGGTCGCCACTTCATGCCTTGGGTGCATCGTGAGGATCTGGTACGCGCCATCGAGTTCCTGCTCGAGCACGATGAGCTGGAAGGGCCCTTTAACGGCTCGGCGCCGCATCCGGTGACCAACGCCGCCTTCAGCCGCACGCTGGCGCGCCAGCTGGGGCGGCCGGCGATCTTCCCGGTGCCGGCGGTGGTGCTCAAGACCGCCTTCGGCGAGATGTCCCGGCTACTGCTGACCGGCGCCGACATGCGACCGGCGCGCCTGGAGGCGGCCGGGTTCACCTTCCACTACCCGACCCTGGATAAAGCGCTGGCCGATATCCTCTCTTAGCCAGGCGTCGGCTCAGCGACTGTCGTTGTCCACGGTGACGATCACGCGCACCGCGTCGAGCCGCAGGCGGGTGCCCTCGATGGCGGCGTCGAGGGCGGTGCGCTCGTCGCGCAGCGCCTGCAACTCGTCGTCGCGTACCGCCGGATTGCGTTCGGCGAGGGCCTGCAGGCGCGTCAGCTCGGCATCGAGGGTCTCGCGCATGCGCGTCTGCGCCGCCTCGACGATACTCGGCAGCTCTCGCTCGGCTTCGGCCTCACCCTGGATCAGTAGCCCGCGCAGCTGATCGTGGCGGCTCTTGATCAAATCGCGGGCCACGGCTTTCTTGACCTTCTGCAGGTTCTTGGAGAGCCCGCTGAACGATACCTTGGCAGAGA
The DNA here is from genome assembly GCF_014779595.1 of Halomonas sp. ML-15. Taxonomy (GTDB): domain Bacteria; phylum Pseudomonadota; class Gammaproteobacteria; order Pseudomonadales; family Halomonadaceae; genus Franzmannia. The sequence goes on along the minus strand of NZ_JACXZT010000019.1, from coordinate 1,609,469 downwards.
GGTTGGCGCCGGACTCGTCGAGCAGCACGCGCACCGCGGTGGCCGGCAGGAAGCGGTTGAGGTGCAGCCGTCGGGGCGCCGGACAGTGGGTGCGGAAGACCAGCTCCGTCATCAGGCGGCCGGCCGGAATCGCCGGATGCTTGAGCAGCGCCAGCGCGGTATTGCCCATCTGGCCATCGAGGATGCGGCCCATCATCTCGCGCAGCAGCGGGTGCTCCCAGGAGAGTCGCTGGACGTCGTCCCGAGTCAGCGCCACCGTGCGCGAGAGGGTCGCCGAGAAGCCCTCCTCACCCTTTACCAGCCCCGGCAGGCCGTCGAGCATATGCTGGCTGGGCTGCAGATGCATGATACGACCGCCAAGCTCCTGGCTGTCGACGCCGAAGATATCCATCGCCTGATCGAGGTAGCGCGGTAGCGCCTTGTCGTGGTCGAGCTCGCGGATGGCATCGATCACCGCATTGGCGCGCGCCGGGCGGCTGGCGCCCCACTCCAGCAGGCGATTGCGGCCGGCGTCGCGTTCGGCGAGGCGCGCCTGGAACAGCGTGCGCGTCTCGTCGATGACCTCGGCGAGGCTCTCCTCGTCGAGCAGGGCGTCGGCCAGGGCATCGCCGAAGGCCTCGAACAGGTCGCTGCCGATACTGTGAGGCGCGCTGAAGGCATCCATGCCGTCGCGGTACCAGCGCAGCAGGCGTTCGCCCGGGCTGGTCTCGAACACCGGCACGTGGAGCTCAATGGCGTGGCGCTGGCCAATCCGGTCGAGGCGGCCGATACGCTGCTCGAGCTGGTCGGGGTGCAGCGGCAGGTCGAACATCACCAGATGGCGGCAGAACTGAAAGTTGCGCCCCTCCGAGCCGATCTCCGAACACACCAGCACCTGGCAGCCATCCTCCTCGTCGTCGGCGAAGGCCGCCGCGGCGCGATCACGCTCGATCAGCGACAGTCCCTCGTGGAACACCGGCGCGTGGATGCCGCCTAGTGCCAGCAGCGCCTTGGCCAGGTCGGTGGCGGTGTCGCGGTCGTGAGCGATCACCAGCACTTTGTCGCGGCCGACCTCGGTGAGCAGTTCGAGCAGCCAGGTGACGCGCGGGTCGATGCGCCACCACGGCTCCTCGTTGAGCGGGTCGTGGGGCAGGGCGCGGTACATGGCGTCGAGGTAGAGCACCACCTCGGGGTGGTCGAGCTCGGTCTCGATCAGCAGCTCGTCGAGATAGTCCTCGTCGCGCTCGAGGCGGCGCAGCACGCGGCGATAGGCCGGGGGCAGCGCCAGGGTAGAGACGTGCAGGTGGCGCGGCGGGAAGCCGCCGACGTGGCGCCGGCTGTTGCGGAACATCACTCGGCCGGTGCCATGGCGATCGAGCAGTTGCTCGCGCAGCTCGCGGTGTGCCACCTGGCGCTGCTCGTCGCTGCTTTCCGCGGAGCTCAGCACCGTCAACAGGGCCTGGCTATCGGCGTCGTCGGTTACCTCGGCGACGCAGGCGCGGTCGGCCTCGCTGGCGGAAGCGGGGTCGGCGAGTCGTTCAAGGGCATCCACCGCCTCGGCGACGCGGGTATAGCCCTGCTCCTCGGCCTTGAACTGCTCGAGGTCCTGATAGCGCTCGGGGTCGAGCAGGCGCAGGCGTGCGAAGTGGCTTTCCAGGCCCATCTGCTCCGGGGTGGCGGTAAGCAGCAGCACGCCCTCGGTGCGCGCCGCCAGCGCCTCGACGCAGGCATAGCCGGGGCCGATCTGGTCGGGCTGCCAGTCGAGGTGGTGGGCCTCGTCGACGATCAGCAGGTCCCAGTCGCAGGACTGTGCCTGGGTCTGGCGTTGCGGGTTGGCGAACAGCCACTGCTGGCTGGCCAGAATCAGCTGCGCCGACTCGAAGGGGTTGCCGTCGAGGTGGGCCAGGCTCTGATGTTCGTCGAGCAGCCGCACGTCGAGGGCGAAGCGGCGCAGCAGCTCGACCAGCCACTGGTGAGTGAGGCTGTCGGGGACCAGGATCAGCGCCCGCTCGGCGCGGCCGGTGAGCAGCAGGCGGTGCAGGATCAGCCCCGCCTCGATGGTCTTGCCGAGACCCACCTCGTCAGCCAGCATCACCCTGGGGGCATGGCGGCGGGCGACCTCATCAGCGATATACAGCTGATGAGGGATCAGATCGATCTTGGGGCCGGCCAGGCCCAGCGCTGGATTCTGCTCGATGCGCTGGTGGTGGTGCAGGGTGCGAAAGCGCAGGTCGAACCAGTCGTTGCGGTCGACCTGGCCGGTGAGCAGACGGTCGCGGGCCTGATCGAACTGCATGCTGTCGGCCAGCCGCGCCTCGGGCAGCTCGCGAAGGTTGCCTTGATCGTCCTCGCCGATATAGACCACCAGGCCGTCGAGCTCCTTGCTGTCGTCGACGGTCATCTGCCAGCCCTCGGCGGACTGCACGCGATCACCGGGGCCGAAGGCTACCCGGGTCAGCGGCGCCTGGCGTGCGCTATAGGTTCTGGTTTCCTGACTGGCGCTGAACAGTACGGTGACGGTGCGGAAATCGACGTTCAGGACAGTGCCCAGACCCAGCTCGGCTTCGCCGTCACTGATCCAGCGCTGACCGGGAGAAAATTCGCTCATGATGCCTCGGATGCTCAACGAAAACGCGCCCGGACGTCACGACGGCAGGTCGTGACGCTGGCGGGGCGCGGTATGGTAACGGAAACGGGCCCGGCACTTAAGCGCCGCACGCACGATCTTTTCGCGTCCCCCACTGGCGGATAGGTTAGTGGCGGTCCAGCCAGCCGTCGAGCTGGGCGCGGGAGAGCTCACCGATGTGCTGCTCGAGCACGCGGCCATCGGCATCAAACAGCAGGGTGGTGGGCAGCCCTGGCGATTCGGTGAGCACGGTCAACTCCTGATGCGGGTCGAGCAGCGGATAGCTGAGCACGAACTCCTGCTCGTCGAGATAGCGCATGGCCTGCATCAGGTCTTCGCCCTGGTTGGCGATCACCACGCTGACGCCGTCGCGCTGATCGGCCTCGACCAGTAGCGGCATCTCACGCAAGCATGGCGGACACCAGGTCGCCCACAGGTTGACGATCACCAGCTCGTCCTGGATCTCACTGAGGGTGACCGGCTCGCCGTCGAGGTTGTCCAGGGTCAGGTCGGGCAGTTCGCGCAGGGCGATTTCGCCGCCCAGCGGCGAGACGGTCACCACCGCAAGCCACAGCGCCGAACTGCCGATCACCAGCGCCATGCCGCCAAGCATCTTGATCAGGTGTTCGCGCAGCGCCCAGGCGGTCCAGATCAGCGCCGCCAGCAGCCCCCACAGGCCGTGGAAGCCGGGTTGCCAGAACTTGACGATGTCCAGCGGCGCCGCGGCGTAGGCCTCGGGGTGAGTAAGCACGTGCCCGAGCCGCGCGCCGATCAGCCACACGATCACCAGGGTGTTGAACCAGCGGGCATGGGTGCCCTTGGGCAGGCCGAGCAGCATCAGGCTCGCCAACAGCAGGATCAGCCCCGCGCCGAAGGCGTAGAGGCGGGGCAGGGAAAGCAGTACTGGGCCAATGGCGATGGCATCCATCCGGCGGGCTCCAACAGGTCAGGACAGCGGCAGGGGGCAGCGACGATGTGCGGCCACTGTTACACTAGGGCCGCGCAGCATCGTGCGCTAGAAGCGTACTGTTGCATCGCTCGACTGTCACCCCCGGAGCTGCACATGGCCAAGCCTGCCTTCGATATCTTGCGCGCCCTGGCGATCGCCAGCCAGGCGCTCGGCTTTATCGTCATCATCACCCTGGAGACGCTGCTGGGCGACACCGCGCGGCCCTGGCAGGGCCTGACCCTGGCACTGATGGTGGCGGTGGCGCTGGGCATTGCGCTGGCGCGACTCTACCGGCGCAACAAGCGACGCAAGCAGCACATGGCGCAGCAGCATGACGAGTGATTGAGGGTGACTGATCGCACCAGCCGCGGCGTTCGCCTGCTACTGCCGCTATTGATCGTCTGCCTGCTGATCGCGGGCTGCGCACCGACACCGGTAGCGCGCAGCCACTCCTGGAGCCTGCCGCTGCACGAGGCCGAGGCGACCACCCTGGGTGGCTGGGTCGCCGACCGCCACGCCGCACAGCAGGTACCCGAGCGCAGCGGTTTCCGGCTGCTGGTCGACGGCGATGAGGCCTTCGCGCTGCGCGCCGCCCTGCTGGCGCGCAGCGAGCGTACCCTCGACGTGCAGACCTATATCGCCGACGACGGCCTCACGTCGCGGGTACTGCTGGTACGCATGCTGGATGCCGCCGAACGCGGGGTCAGGGTGCGGCTGCTGCTCGACGACCTGGCCAGTATCAACAATGAAGCCCTGCTGGCCGCTATCGACAGCCACCCCCAGGTGGAGGTGCGGCTGTTCAATCCGCTGCTGCGGGGGCGCGGCACGCTGCTGAGTCGCGGGGTGATGATGGGTGCCGACCTGCGGCGTCAGCATCGCCGCATGCACAACAAGCTGTGGCTGAGCGACGGTGCGGTGGCGATTACTGGCGGGCGCAATCTCGGCGACGAATACTTCAATGCCGATGAGCAGCGCAATTTCGCCGACCTCGACCTGCTCGCGGTGGGGCCGGTGGCGCGGGATCTGTCGCGCAGCTTCGATGAGTACTGGCGCCATCACCTGGCGCTGCCGCTGGCACGTTTTCGCCAGGCCGAGCCCGGCGCCTGGCGCGAGCTGCGCGACGACCTGGCGACATGGCTCGTGGCGCAGCGTCATGACTCGCCCTACCTGGTGGCGCTGCGTGAACGCTTTGCCGATATGTCTCCTGAGGCGCTGCTGCTGCCCCTCACCTGGGCGCCGGGGGAGGCGCTGTGGGATCCTCCCGCCAAGCTGGCGGGCCGCGGTCGTCCGGCGCTGGACGAAACGCTCTCCGGCGACCTTGTCGAGGTCATCGAGGCGCTCGACCAGCGGCTGCTGATCATCTCGGCCTACTTTATTCCCACACCCCAGGGCGCCGCCCAGCTGCAGCGTCTGGCACGCGACGGTGTCGAGGTGGCGGTGATCACCAACTCGCTGGAGGCCACCGATGTGCCGCCGGTGCACGGCGCCTACTCCGGCTATCGACCTGGCCTGCTGGCCAGCGGAGTGCGGCTCTACGAGCTGCGCGCCGATAATCAGGAAGACGCCAGCCTGGGGGTGCCGGGGGCGTCGTCATCCAGTCTGCATATCAAGGCGCTGGGCTTCGATGACGACCGCTTGTTCGTGGGAAGCTATAACGTCGACCCGCGCTCGATCTGGTGGAACAGCGAGGTGGGGGTGCTGGTGAACAGCGAGGCACTCAATCGCGAGCTGTGGGCGTTGGCCGAATTGGGCATGAGTCCGGCGCTGAGCTATCGCGTGCGGCTTGATCGGGAGGGCGATCTCGAATGGCACACCGACAACGCCGACCGCGCCGAGGTGCTGCGCCGCGAGCCGGGTGGCTGGCTGCGCCACCTGGGCGCTTGGGGCAGTCGGGTGCTACGTCTCGAGGACTGGCTCTAGGGCGCTGCTTGCCCGGCGGCTGCTGGCATTCTTAGGAGGACCGCTTGCGACTCGATTACCGCGGTGCGCTACCCGAACCCGTCGGCTACCTGCTGCTGCCGGATTTCTCGATGATGGCCTTCTTCGCTGCGGTTGAGCCGCTGCGCATCGCCAATCGTATCGCCGGCCGGCCGCTGTTCGACTGGACGCTGATCAGCGTGGATGGCCAGCCGGTCACTGCCTCCAACGGCATGACCCTGCTCGTCGATCGGGCCATGGGGGAGGTCCACGACCTGCCATCGCTGGCGGTATGCAGCGGCTTTGCGCCAGAGCAGCACCTCAACCGTCCGCTACTGGCCTGGTTGAATCATCTCGACCAGGCTGGCTGTACGCTGGGTGGGCTCGACACGGGCTGCTTCGTGCTGGCGGCGGCGGGGCTGCTCAGCGGCGAGCGGGTGACGCTGCACTGGGAGAGCCTGCCGGCGTTTCGCGAGCGGTTCCCCACCATCGCCACCTCCGACGAGCTGTTCGAACTGGGCCAGCGCTGTTTCTCCTGTGCCGGCGGGGCTGCGGCCATGGACATGGCGCTGGAGGTGATCTCGCGGCGCCACGGCACCAAGTTGGCGATCGACGTCTCCGAACAGCTGATTCATGAACGCATGCGTACACGGGATGACCAGCAGCGCATGTCGCTGGTACAGCGTCTGGGCTCCCATCATCCTCGCCTGGTCGGTGCGGTGGCGCTGATGGAGCAGCACCTGGAGGCCCCGCTGTCGCTGGCCGAGGTAGCCCGTCGCAGCGGTGTCTCACCGCGCCAGCTGCAGCGCCTCTTCGAACAGCAGCTCGGGGCCACCCCCCGCCAGTGGTATCTGCAACTGCGCCTGGCACGCGCCCGGCGGCTGCTCAGCGAGACCGACCTGGACGTGCTCTCGGTGGGGCTGGCCTGTGGCTTCACCTCCGGCTCCAGCTTCGCCCGCGCTTTTCGCACATGCTATGGCGTATCACCGCGGGAGGTGCGGCACAGAGCCTAGTCTTGTTCAGCGCATGGGGAGCCAGCGGCGCCGGGTCGGGCGCATACCGGGGAAGTTCAGCTCCACCATGCGCAGCACGAGGGTCAGCACGATGGTGGTGGCCAGGTAGATGCCGGCGATCAGCAGCAGCGGCTCGTAGACCAGGAAGGTCTCGTCGCGAATGATATTGGCCGCCTGCAGCAGGTCCATCAGGGCGATGGTGGAGACCAGCGGCACCGATTTGAGTAGCAGGATCATCTCACCGGTCAGGGTCGGCAGGCAGAGCTGGATGGCCCGTGGCAGCCACAGCCGATAGAGCACCTGGAAGCGGGAGAGGCCGAAGGCGCGTCCGGCCTCAAGCTCGCCGCGGGGCACGCTCTGCATGGCGCCACGGATCACCTCGCCGGAGTAGGCGCCGACGCTGAGGATGAAGGTCAGGGCGCCGAAGAAGAAGGGATCGCGCAGCAGCGGCCAGATGAGGCTATCGCGGATGCCCGGGACTCCCTCCAGCAATCGGCCCACCCCATAGTAGAAGAAGAACAGTTGCACCAGCAGTGGGGTGCCGCGAATCACGGTGGTAAAGGCCCAGGCCAGCCAGGCCAGGGGGCGAGGGCCGCGCAGTCTGGCCAGGGCCACTCCCACTGCGAGGATCAAACCGCACACCGACGAGACCAGCAGCAGCCACAGGGTATTGACGAAGCCCTCCCACAGATAGGCCTGGTAGAAGGGATCGCTCAGCCAGGAAAAGTCCATCTCAGGCCTCCGTGGGTTGGCCGCGGCGCACATGGCGCTCGAGGCGGGCGAACAGCGCCGTGGAGGTCAGGGTCATCAGCAGGTAGATGACGCCGGCGGCGGCATAGAAGAGGAAGTAGGCGCGGCTGCTGGCGGCGGCCTGCTGGATGGTGAAGAACAGCTCATTGAAGCCGATCACGCTGATCAGGGCGGTGTCCTTGATCAGGATCAGCCACAGGTTGGACATGCCCGGCAGGGCGTTGGGCAGCATCCCTGGTAGAACGATGCGGTGAAAGCGCGTCCAGCGCGAGAAGCCGTAGGCATCTGCGGCCTCCAATTGGCCGTGAGGGATGGCCAGGATGGCGCCGCGAAACACCTCGGTCATGTAGGCGCCCTGGACGAAAGCCAGCACGCCCACGGCGGTGGCGAAGCCGGTGATCTGAACGGCGCCGGCTATGCCGAGCTTGGCCAACAGGGCGTCCAGGGCCTGGGCGCCGGCATAGTAGAGCAGGATGATCAGCAGCAGCTCGGGCACGGCACGGATCAGTGTTGAGTAGGCGGTGGCCAGGCCGCGCAGGGGCGCCCACGGACTGAGCTTGGCGCCGGCGCCAAGCAGCCCCAGCAGCAGGCCAATGGCGTAGGCCAGCACGGCGATCTGCAGCGTGGTAAGGGCCCCGGCCAGGATAGGACCGGCCCAGTCGCCAAGCCCCTCCGGTGTCATCGCAGTCATGGTTGAGCCTTTCCTTGGTCACGCAACGAAGTGCCCCGGCGCCGCTGGCGCCGGAGGTATGGCAGCCGTCGAGGGCTCAGTCGTAGACGCAGACGTCGGTGCTCAGGTACTGCTCGGAAAGCTCGCCACAGGTGCCGTCCTCGATGACCGCGGCGATGCCCGCGTTGAGCGCTTCGCGCAGATCGTCGTCCTCCTGACGCAGGCCGATGCCGATGCCCTCGCCGTAGGCCTCGTGGTGGGGGGCAGTGGCCTTGACCTCGAAGTTTGCCGCCTCGTCCCGGTCGAGAAACTGCAGCATGGCGATCTCGTCGGCGAGGACCAGGTCCAGGCGACCGGCCAGCAGGTCATTATTGACCTGTTCCGCCTGATCATAGAGGCGGATATCCACGCCGCTGTCGCGCAGCTCGCGGCGGGCATAGGCGGCGTTGGTGGTGGCGCTCTGCACCCCCATCACCAGGCCATCCAGGTCGTCGGGGATGTCCAGCGTCAGGTCGCTGGCGGCGACATAGGCGCCGGGGGTGAAGTAGTAGGGGCGGGTGAAATCGATGACCCGCTGGCGCTGCTCGGTGATCGACATGGAATTCATGATCATGTCGATGCGCCCGGCATTGAGGGAGGGAATGATACCGCTCCAGCCGGTGGGGGAGATCTCGCAGTCGCGGCCCATGGCGTCGCAGATGGCATGGGCCAGTTCCACCTCGAAGCCGGTCCAGTCGCCGCTGGCGGCCTTGTAGGTGAAGGGCGGGTAGGGCTCGCCGGAGATGCCGACCTTGAGGGGGGAGTCGGCCTGGGCGTTGAGGCCGAGGCTCATGGCGGCAGCGGCGGTAGCGATCATCAGGGGCAATTTCATGGTCTTCTCCTGTCGTTATGGTTGGTGGAGCGTTCAGGCAGCGGGCGCCACAAAGTGGCGGCAGCGGGGATCCTCGAAGACGTCTTGCGGGGTGCCGGAGGCGGCGATGCGGCCCTGGTCGAGATAGACCAACTGGTCGGAGACCTCCCGGGCGAAGTGCATCTCGTGGGTGACCAGCAGCATGGTGCGGCCTTCGTCAGCGAGGCCGCGGATCACCCCCAGCACCTCGTTGACCCGCTCCGGGTCCAGCGCCGAGGTGGGTTCGTCGAAGAGCAGCAGGCGCGGTTCCATGGCCAGAGCCCTGGCGATGGCCACCCGCTGCTGCTGGCCGCCGGAGAGGAAGGCGGGGTAGGCGTCGCGCTTGTCGGCCAGGCCGACCCGTTCTAGGTAGTGCTCGCCGAGGGCAGTGGCGCGTCTGCGAGAGAGCCCCTTGACCCGCATGGGGGCCTCGATGACGTTGCCCAGCACGCTGAGGTGGGGCCAGAGGTTGAACTGCTGGAAGACCATGGCCACCTTGGCGCGCAGCCGCTGCAGCTGGCGTCGATCCAGGCCGGTGATGTCGCCCTGGGGATTGCGGGCGAAGCGAATCGCCTCATCCGCAATCGCCAGGTCGCCGCGGTCGGGGCGTTCCAACAGGTTCATGCAACGCAGCAGGGTGCTCTTGCCGGAGCCGCTGGCGCCGATGATCGAGGTGACGGTGCCTTCGGGGACGCTCAGGGAGACGCCCTTGAGCACCTCCAGATCGCCATAGCGCTTGATCAGATGGTCGGCCACCACCGCATCGGCGGTGGCGGCCCGGGGACGGAGGGGACGCTCGAGTGATGATGTCATAGGCAATCGGCCTCCGGGGCCGGGGTCGGTGACAGGGCGCGCTGCGCACAGGCCGCCAGGCGGCGACTGGCGGTGGCGAGACGCTCGACCTCCACGGTCAGGCTCAGGCGCACGAAGCCCGCTGCCGAGGGGCCGAAGGCTTCGCCGGAGAGCACCGAGATGCCCTCCTCGTCGAGCAGGCGGTCGGCGAAGGCCTGGGAGGAGAGGCCGGTGGCACGAATATCCACCATCAGGAACATCCCCGCCGGCGGGCGGATCGCCGTCACCGCCGGGCTCTCGGCCAGCACCGCGCAGACGGCATCGCGGCGCCCCCGGTAGACATCGCGCATTGCCTGCAGCTCGGCGGGCGGCGTGGTCAGGGCGTCGCAGGCGGCGTCCTGGATAAAGTCGGGGCAGCCGTAGAGCATGCACAGCGCCAGGTGGGTCAGGTGCTGGATCAGCGCCTCGGGCCCCACTACCCAGCCCAGCCGCCAACCGGTCATGGCGTGGGACTTGGAGAGGCTGCTGATCACCACGCAGCGCTCGGCCATCTCCGGCAGGCTCGCGGGGCAGAGGTGCTCGCCCTCGAAGATCAGCTCGGCATAGACCTCGTCGGAGATCAGCCACAGGTCGTGGTGCCGGCACAGCGCGGCGATCGCCGCCCAGGTCTCGGCGTCGATCAGCTGGCCGGTGGGGTTATGGGGGCTGTTGAGCAGGATGGCTCGGGTGCGCGGGGTGATGGCCGCCGCCAGGGCCGCTGGGTCGAGGCGGAAGTCCGCTTCTCCGCTCAGCGGCACCTGCACCAGCTCGGCGCCGGTGGCGCGCAACACCGCCTCGTAGGTGACATAGCTGGGCTCGGGCACCAGCACCTCGTCGCCGGGATCGAGCAGGCACTGGGCGGCGGCGTAGAGACCACACTGGGCGCCGGCCATGACGATGACGTTGTCCGGGCCTGCGGCGATGCCCCGGCGACGGTAGTCATCGGCGATGGCCTGGCGCAGCGCCAGCTTGCCCTGCACGTCCGGGTAGTGGGTGGCGCCGCCGCGCAGGCTGGCCACGGCGCTCTCGACGATCGGTGCCGGGGTGGCGAAATCCGGGTCGCCCACCGAGAGCAAGGTGATCTCCTCGCCGGCGGCCTGGCGGGCCAGGGCGCGGTAGTGGATATCCCAGGCCGCGGCCCCTTCGCCGGCGATGCGGTCGGTCAGTCGGGAATAATGCATAGAGGGTCTCGCTGTCAGAAACGCTGGGGCCGGTGTCACGTCGGCTCGGGATGCCTCATTGCAGGCTATCGCGCACCGCCGCCAGACCGGGCTCGCCGTCGCGCGTGGTGACACCCTCCAGGAAGGTTTCGATCCGCTCGGGGTTGGCCAGCAGCCAGTCCCGGGCGACATCTTCCAGGTCGCGCTCTTCGAGGCTGTAGTGAAGGATGAACTCGCTCTGCTGGTCGGCGGTAAAGGTGAACTGATCGAGCAGCCGGGTCATGTTGGGATTGGCCTCGCTGTAGTGGCGCGAGACGATGGTCTTGACGTCACTGCTGCCGCCGTCTTCGCCATAGACAGCGGCGGGGTCATCGAGAATGTGCATGTCGTATTCGGGCACCATCCAGTGAGGTGTCCAGCCGTAGAACACGATCCAGCGCTGCTCGCGGACGGCGGCTTCCACTTCGCTCAGCATGCCGGGCGTGGAGGACTCGAGGATGTTCCAGTCGCCGAGCCCGTAGGTGTCATCTTCGGCGGCCTGGCGGATCATATCGCTGACCGTGGAGCCGCTCTCGATGGAGTAGAAGGTGGTGTCCAGACGCTCGCGGAACTCGGGGTCGCTGAGCTGCTCGGCGCTGGTCAAGCCGGCCTCATAGACATAGCCGGGCACCGCGAAGCCCATGCGCGCCCCGGTGACGTTATTGCCGAGATCGACGATGGCATCGTTGGCCATGGCGCTGTCGTAGCTCTCCTGCTGGGCGGGCAGCCAGCCCGCCAGGAAGGCGTCGCTGTCATCGGTCTGCATAGTCTGGTAGCCCACGGTGGAGCTCACCGCCTGTCGGGAGGTGCGGTAGCCGAGCGGTGCCACCAGCTGAGTGAGGATCTCCGACTTGACCTCGACCCCCGGCCAGGGCGGCACTATCAGGCGAAGCTCCTCGCTGGCGTCCTGGTTGGCGAGCGCGGTCAGCGGCAGTAGACCCATAAGGGAGAGGCTGGTGAGGAGAGTCATCTTGCGCATGTCAGCGGTCCTTGTTGTCGATTATCGTTGGGAGGGTGAAGGGGTTGCCATCCAGGCTGCGGCGTCGACCTCGATCAGCAGCGGCGACGTTGCCTCGCCGAGCCGGCCCAGGGCCTCGCCCAAGGCGTCCGGGGCCCCTACCCGTTGGTAGCGGCAGGCATAGGCGCTGGCCAGGTCGGCGAAGTCCGGCGGGACCAGGTCGACGCCGAGCTGAGGCACCTGGTGGATGGCCATGTAGCGGCGAATTTCGTCATAGCCATGGTTGTTCCAGATCACCACCGCGACCGCACGGCCCAGGTCGCGGGCGGTCGCCAGCTCGCCGAGTACGAACTGCAGGCCGCCATCACCCACCAGTGCCACCACCGGCTGCTGAGGGCAGGCCAGGGCGGCGCCGAGCGCCGCCGGCAGGCCGTAGCCGAGGGTGCCGTAGCCGGTGGCGGCGTTGAACCAGCGGCGTGGCGCCGGCAGCGAAGCGAGGACGTTGCCGGCATAGACGGGCCCGGTGGAGTCGCCCACGAGAACTGCCTCGGGCAGCGTCGCCCGTAGCGTGGCATAGAGCGGCACATAAGGGGCGAGCTGCGGATCCTCGCTGAGTGCCAGCTCGTGGCGTACCGCCGCGGCGCGGCCGTCATCGGCGCGCGGTGGCAGGGCCTTGGCGAGGTCGTGCATCACCTGGCCCACGTCGGCCAGCAGGGCCAGGTCGGCGGCCTGATTCCGCGCCAGCTGCTGGGGATCGATATCTACCCGGATCAGCCGTCCGTCGATGCCAAAACCGCCATCGAACACCAGGTCGTAGTCGGTCTCGCCGAGCTCGGTGCCCAGCGCCAGCACCACGTCGGCATCGGCGGCCAGGCGGCGCACGGCGTGCAGGCTGGCGGTGGCGCCGAGGTCCTGCGGATGATCCTGACCCAGTACTCCCTTGGCGTTGATGGTGGTCAGCGCCGGGGCCTGGAAGCGTTCGATCAAAGCGCGGGCCGACTGCGGGGCGCTAGCGCAGCCGCCGCCGAGCAGCAGCAGCGGGCGCTCCGCTCCGGCCAGCCAGTCAGCGGCCTGGGCGATGGCCGCCGCCGGGGCTGCTGGCGGGCAGACCTGCAGCGGGCGTGGCGGCAGGGCCTCCACGGGCGCAGCCAGCAGGTCCAGCGGGATCTCGATATGCACCGGCCCTGGCCGAGCCCCATGAAAGATCGCGAAGGCGCGCGCCAGCACTTCCGGCAGTGCCACCGGGTCGAGCAGGGTATGGCTGAACACGCTGACGCCGGCCAGGGTCTGCTGTTGACTGGGCAGCTCGTGCAGCCGTCCCTGGCCGCGGCCCAGGGTGTCGCGGCGGTTGACGCTGGAGATCACCAGCATCGGCACCGAGTCGGCCAGGGCCTGCCCCATGGCCGTGGCGATATTGGTCATTCCTGGGCCGCTGATGATAAAGCAGGCGGCGGGTTTGCCGCTGGCCCGTGCATAGCCGTCGGCCATGAAGCCGGCGCCCTGCTCGTGGCGTGGGGTGACGTGGCGGATGGCGCTGTCGCCCAGGCTGCGGTAGAGCTCGATGGTATGCACGCCGGGAATGCCAAAGGCAGTGTCCACGCCGTAGGCGTCCAGCAGTCCCAGCAGGTAGTTGGCACAGGTCTGAGGCATGTCAGTCTTGCTCCACCCGATGTTCAGGCAGTGGCTCGGGCAGTCCGCCGCGGGGTGTGCGACCCAGTACCCGTTCCACCATCGGCAGGAAGTGCTCCAGGGGCAGGGTATCGTAGTCGGGGTCGAAGCTGGCCTGGTCCCAGTCGTCACAGAAGCGCACGGTACGCGCATAGGCCGGGTGGTCGCGATACTGCTCGCGGGCGTGGCGATCCTGGCCGAAAAAGTGGCGATAGTGGTAGCCCTGGAAGAGTTCGTGGTGGCGAATCATCCAGGTATTGAGGGGGTCGATGAAGGGCTCGAGGATGGCCGCGGCGACCTCGGCGTGGTTGGCCGGGGCCAGGTCGTCACCGATATCGTGGAGCAGGGCGCAGACCACCATCTCGTCATCCGCGCCGTCGCGCAGAGCCCGGGTGGCGGTCTGCAGACAGTGCTGGTAGCGATCCACCGGGTAGCCATGGGTGTCGCCGGCCAGGTTGAGCAGGTGGGCCAGCACCCGACGTGGGGCATCCTCGACATAGTCGCGGAAGCGGGCGTCGATCAGCGCCCAGTCGTCACGTTGGGCCTCGCCGAAGTGGCGAAAATGCGCTTGATTCATGCGGGCTCTCCTCGGGCGTTAATCTCGGCCTGGCGGCGTAGTACCCGCCGGCGGCTGGCGGTGCTGTCGCGGTCGACGTAGCCCTGGCGCATGTGGCGCACGCCGCCGGCCAGCTGATAGGCGCGGCGCCCGTGGAACAGCCGGTAGTTGTCGATGATCAGCATCTGGCCTGGATCGAGCTTGAGGTGCAGCGTCAGCTCCTCGCCGGTGATCAGCTCATGAAAGGCGCGGCGGGCGGTGAAGTAGGCATCTAGCGCGTCGGGGGCCAGCGCCGGCACCCGCTCGGTGCGGTTGGAGTAGCGCACCCGTACCGGCTCGCCGCCGCTATCCAGCTCGATCAGCGGTCCCTCGCTCTCGAGGTGAGTGGTGTCGTCCTGGTAGCGAAAGCTGGGGCGCACCCGGGTCAGGCAGTCGAAGGCCTTGGGGTCGCGCTCGCGCAGCCTGCGCGCCGCCATATAGCCGTCCACCAGGGTACTGTCGCCGCCCTCGGCGGCGTTGGTAAGGCAGTGCAGCCAGATGTAGCCGGGAATGGGATCCCGGTAGGGATTGTCGGTATGCGGCTCCAGGCCGCGCTGGGTCATGGTCAGGTCGTAGGCATTGGCCACCGACTTGACGTCGGCAATGCCGCCCCAGTTGGTGTGCCGCAGCGGGCCGATGCGATCAATCAGCGGGCGCATGCCGTCCTCTTCGGCGGGAACGCCGGAGACCAGCACGAACCCGTCGCGATGCAGCGCTTCCAGCAGCGCCAGCAGGGCGCCGTCGTCTTCCAGCGCCGCTGCGAAATCGGCCCGCGGGCTGGGTGCGCCGGTGGCGTCCCACAGGCGACGGGAGGGATCGCTGGCCTCCTCGAGCAGTTCGCGTAGCGGGAAGTCGCAGCGGTGACCGTCGCTGAAGTGCAGTGCCAGGGCGCCATCGTGGGCGGCGGCGGACTCGAGTCGCAGGTCCAGGGGCAGCTCAGCGGCTTCGATCAGGCGCTGGCCAGTGCGCGGGTCCAGGGTCTGCGGGTCGGGGCTGCGCTCACGCAGCCATAGGGCGGTGAACTCTTGCGATTGGTCCCGGTAGTCGAGTACCAAGCGTTGGCCTCCGGCCTGGAGCCTGACGTGAGTCATGACGGTGTCTCCACAAGATGCGGTCGCTGGCGTTGAGGGTGCCTCTTACCTTATCCGTAGATTCGTCGGCCAACTTGATAAAATTAGCCGCATGCTTGATCTTATTGGCCATGATGGAAACCTACCCCGATAAGTGGCCCTATCCGCGCCCCGACTCACCCCCGCTGCTGACCCCCGATGAGGCCGAGCACACCATGGACGTGTGGCTGGTGCCCAAATTCTCGATGCTGACGCTGTTTTGTCTGCTGGAACCGCTGCGGGTGGCCAATCGTTTCGGACGTAACCTCTTCGCCTGGCGGCTGCGCTCCGCCACCGGTCAGGCGGTGGTCGCCAGCAACGGGGTGCGTATCGACGTGGATGGACCGCTGGAGACGCTGGCCGACGATGCCGGACTGATGGTGGTTTCATCCTATGAGGCGGAGCTGACGGTGGGGGCGGTGGAGCGCGCGGTGCTGCGGCGTATCGCCGCCCATGGCGGCTGGCTGGGCGGACTGGATACGGCGCCCTTCATTCTTGCCCGAGCGGGGGTGTTGGAAGGCTATCGCGTGGCCCTGCACTGGGAGAGCGTGCCGGCCTTTCGCCAGGAGTTTCCCCACCTGGCGATCAGCCAGGCCCGCTACGAGTTCGGCAGCGAGCGCCTGACCGGTTCCGGAGGCTCCGCCGGGATCGACATGATGCTGGACTGGGTCGAGCAGGCCTACGGCCCGGCCCTGGCCAATGCGGTGGGTCGCCAGCTGGTCCATCGGCGGGCCAGCGGCGAGGCCTCCCTGGCCCAGCGTCACCTCTATGAGCAGCTGCCGCGCAGTGTGGTGCGGGCCCTGGCGGTGATGGAGGCCAATCTGGCCCAGGCGTTGCCGATTCCTGAGGTATGTCGCCTGGTGGGTCAGTCTCAGCGCCAGCTGACGCGGCTGTTTATCGCCCACTTCGGCGAGAGCCCCAAGCAGTGCTACCTGGGCCTGCGCCTCGATCAGGCGCGGCGTATCCTCGCCGATAGCCGCTGCCGGGTCACCGAGGCGGCCCTGGCCGCCGGCTTCACCCAGCCGGCCCACTTTTCGCGGGCCTATCGGCAGCGCTTCAATGAGGCGCCGAGCACCACCGCCGAGCGCGGCTCGCTTTAGGGCTCCTGCCCCACCTTGAGCCGCCGCTGGCGCCGGGCGCGCTGCATCATGCGATAGCGTGAGCGGATCTCGTCGCGCTCCATGTAGCAGCCCTGCAGCCAGCGGTGGCCGCTGGTGCCCTCGAAGGCGTCGCGGGCATGCAGCAGCCGGCGATTGTCGAAGATCACCAGGTCACCGGGCGCGTAGGTGAAGCGAATGGCGAAGCCCGGTTCGCGCAGCATCGCCTGCAGCGTCATCAGTGCCTCGTAGGCAGATTCCACCGCCTCGAAGGGCGCTTGCAGTGGGCCACGCAGAAAATCGGCGATACGTACCTCGAGCAGCTCGCCGCGGGTATCGAGGCGGATCATCGGCGAGTACCAGACGTAGTCGCTGGTTTTGGCGGTATTGGCGTAGCACCAGTGCACCCGGGTCAGGATGGCAAAGGCCTCGGGATCGCGCTGACGCAGCGCCTCGGCGACAGCGAAGCCGTCGAGCATTACCGCCTGGCCGCCCTCCACGCCGTTCTCCAGGCAGTGCAGCAGCTGCAACCCCGGGTGATATTCGCGGGTCGGCAGGTCGGTGTGCGGCGGCAGGGCGATGGAGGTATAGGCGTTGGAGTCCGGGTTTGGCTTGGCCTTGACGTCAAACAGCAGGCCGAAGTTGGTGGGCCGGACTGGACCGATGCGCCGGGCGATGGCCTCCAGCGAGCCTGGCTCGGTGGGCAGGCCGCGCAGGCGCACCAGCCCCTTGCTCAGCACGCTCTCCAGCGCCGGCGCGAGAATCGCCTCCTCGGTCTCGCTGGCCGGCTCAGCATCGAGCAGGCCGCTGGCATCGAGGCTGTCTGGGCCTGTGCTGGGCCCGCCGTGCCAGAGCCTGACTGGCACCAGCGGCGCCTCGGGATCGTCGGCATTGTCGTAGTCGTGGGCGCGCAGCCAGCCGGGGTGGAAGCGCAGTTTGCGCCCCTCGGGGGCAAAGCTGATGCAGAGGGCGCCAGCGTCATCGATCTCGGCGGCGGCAATGTCCGGCCAGGCGGGCAGAGCGGATAGGTCGAGAATGCGCTCCCGGGTGGCGGGGTTAACGGTGCTCTCGTCGGCGGCGTTCTCGCGCAGCCAGATGCCGTGATAGCGGCTCTGACGGCCGTCGCTCCAGCCCAGAGTCACGACTCGTGCGTCGTGTTCGACCGAGAGTATGTCTGCCTCGATGGGCCAGGCGTCGTAATCCGGGGTCAGCGGCAGAGTCGGGGGCGAAAACGCGTTCATGGTGGCCTCTCCTGGGTGAGTCGAGGGGCTTAGGTTGCCTGCTGCGACGTAGAGAAATGCGGCACCATTCGACGCTGACTATGCACCATTCGACAGCCAGGCGCGGTTCTGTTGTCGGCGCAGCTGGCTTGGCGTGACGGCGTGGCGCTGACGGAAGGCGCGAGTAAAGCTGGAGGCGGAGGCGAACCCGCAGGCCAGGGCGATATCCAGCACCCGGTGGGAGGTCTCTAGCAGCAGGCCGTGGGCGTGGTCGAGGCGCAGCCCCAGATAGTGGTCCCGGGGAGAGCGTTCCAGATAGCGCAGGAAGAGGCGCTCCAGGCCGCGCCAGGAGAGCGACAGTCGCTCGGCGAGATCGGCGATCGCCAGGGGCGACTCGAGGTTGGCCTCCATCAGGCCGATGGCACGGCGCAGCTCGATGGGCAGATGGGGCGGCGCGTCGGGGCGCTGGCGGCTGGCGGGAAGGCGGCCCCGGGCATGCACCAGCTGGGCATTGACCCTGGTCGCCAGGGCCTCGCCGTGGCGGCGGCGGACCAGGTCCAGGGCCATGTCGATGGCAGCGCTGCCGCCGGCGCAGGAGAAGCCCTGAGGCTCCACTTCGTAGAGGGACTCCACGGCGTCGATCTGGGGAAAGCGGCGGCGGAAATCGGGCAGGCTCTCCCAGTGCAGGGTGACGGTCTGGTCGTCCAGCAACCCCGCCGCGGCGAGCGCCACGCAGCCGGTATCCATGCCGCCCAGCACGCAGCCCCGGGCCGCCCTCTCGCGCAGTGAGTCGAGCAGCGCTGGAGTCAGGGCCGCGTCGGGCGCGAAGCTGGCGCAGACCGCCAGGCTGGGAAACGCCGGCGCCCGCTCCAGCGCCATGTCGACGCCCAGGAGCATGCCGTTGCTGGCCGCCACCGGCGCCCCGTCGAGGCTGATCACGTGCCAGCGGAACAGCTCGCGCCCGGCCATGCGATTGGCGATACGCAGCGGCTCGATAGCGGAGAACAGCGCCACCATGGCGAAGCGTGGCAGCAGCAGGATACCGATGGGTTCGGGCTCAGGGCCTGAATAATGGAGTCGCATGATGGGTCACTATTGGCGCGCGCTGGGCGGCCGTTACCAGGGCGCGCAGCTCATGGCCATGTGAGAAAGACGTATAGCGTGGTGATGGTGTCGTGTTGCGTCAAGTTCGTTCTCCTAAACCGGGCAGACTGATAGTACATCATCAAATAAGAGGCAGAGTCCCATGTTCGCTAATGCTGCTCTATCGTCGCGCGCACTGCGCGGTATCGCCGTGCTTGCTCCGCTACTGTTCGCCGCTCAGGCGCAGGCCGATCTCGACGAGGTACGCTTCGGTGTGCCGCCGTGGCCAGGGGTCACCGTCAAGTCGGAGGTGGCGGCCCAGCTGATGCAGGCGATGGGCTACGACACGCGTCAGAGGGAGCTGGCGGTCAGCGTGATTCTCGAAGGGTTGGCCAATGACGACCTGGATGTCTACCTGGGCGGCTGGTATCCGGTACAGGTTGATATGGTCGAACCGCTGGTCGATGCCGGCAAGCTCGAGAAGTTGGTCTCGAATATCGAGGGCGCCAATTCGGGGTTAGTGGTGCCGCGCTACGTGCATGAGGCCGGGGTTGACTCGGTCGCCGACCTGGCGGCACACAGGGAGCGCTTTGGCGGCAATATCCTGGGGATCGAGGCCGGTAGTGGCGTCAACAACGCCATACTGGCGGCGATTGATCAGGATCTGGCAGGGCTGGGCGACTGGAACCTGCGCGAAAGCTCCACCGCGGCGATGCTGGCACAGGCCGGTCAGATGATGGACAACCAGGAGTGGGTAACCTTCGTCGGCTGGGAGCCCCACTGGATGAATGTCAGCTTCGATCTGGTCTATCTGGAGGATGCCGACGACGCCGGCATTGCGGCCATCGAGAGTACGGTGTGGACTATCGTGCCGACTAGTCTGGCCACCGAGGATCCCCAGCTGCACCGCTTTCTGTCGCAGTTTGTGGTGGATATCGAGGTCCAGAATGATTGGGTGCATGGCTACAGCTATGAGGACCATCCCGCCGACGAGGTGGCCCGTGAGTGGATTGGCGCAAACCTCGATATCGTCGCCGAGTGGTTGGATGGCGTCGAGGCACGCGACGGGGAGCCGGCCATCGAGACGGTCAGCGCCGCCTACCCATAATACCCTCGCCACCGCTGCGGCGGTTTAGAGACGAGCCTTCAGCGCCTGGCAGAAGTCCTGCCAGGCGCTGTGCATTGTGGGCAGTAGCGCGTGGGCATGCAGGGCGGCGTGGACCATGCCCGGGGCGCAGCGATAGACGACCTCTGCTCCGGCGTTGCGCCAAGCGTCGACGGCGGCTTCCAGTGGCGCGGTAAGGGGGTCGTGTTCCACCGTCAGCACGTGTAGATGGCGGCTCGGCGGTTCCATTTCGGCGATCATTGGCAGAGCTGCTGGGCAGAGGCGGCGAATCGAGAGGACGTCGTTGCGACTGAGCAGCGGGGCATCGGGGCCCAGCGTCGAGCCATCGAGGCCGCCCAACGGCGGATAGATCAACCCCAGCGGCGGTGTCGGGGCCGGCAGCTCCCTGGCCAGGTCGAGCACCAGCCGCCCGCCGGCGCTGTCGCCCACCAGCGCCAGCGGGGCGATGGCCTCTGCCACTGCACGGCAGTCGGCGAGCATGGTGGCATAGCCCACCTCTGGAGCCAGGCGGTAGTCGACGCTCACTACCTCACGGTTGAGCTGAACGGCGAGGCTCGCCGCCACGCCGTGATGGCTCCTCGGTGAGCCCAGCGTGAAGCCACCACCATGCACGAAAAGCACTCGCCCAGCGTTAGCCGCTGCCGGTATCAAGCGGCGTACCGCCACGCCGGCCAGGCGCTCGTCTGCCACTTCCAGGCCCGCTGGGTCGGGCGGTGAAAAATCGGCGCAGAGTGCGTCGTAGCGGGCTCTCGCCGCCGCTGGCGCCAGCCCTTCGAGCTCGGCCAGGCCGGCGGCGAAGCGTTGGATAAAGGTCTCGATATCCATTCGCTTAGCGCCGGATAGCGATGCTGCGCCCGGCGAGTGTCGGCCAGGCATCTGGTTCGGCCTGGGGCAGGGCGGCAACGACGTCGGCGACCGGCGCCGGGAAGGCGTCGGGGCGGCCGCTCTGCTGGTTGATGCCCATCAGCATCTGCTCGCTAGAGGCTAGCAGGCTGCGCTCCTCGTCGAGCAGTTCGAAGAGGACATGCAGCCGCTTGGCGTCGTGATCCAGCAGGGTCAGCGTCACTTGCAGTGGCTGGCCCTCATGGGCCCCACGGCGGTAGCAGAGGTGGGTCTCCAGGGTGTAGATGGTATAGCCGTGGCGGGCGCGTCCTGCGGCATCCAGGCCGATATGCGCCATCAACGCCTCCACCGCCAGGGAGAAGACCCTGGCGTATTCGGCGTCGTTCATATGACCGTTGTAATCGACCCACGCCGGGGCCACCCGGGTCTCGAGGATCATCATCAGATGCGCCCCTCCAGGCCTTCCGCTTCGGGCCAGTACTTGTGCACCAGGCCGAGCAGTTCCACCAGGAAGTCATCGCGGCGGCGGTCGAGCTCAGCCACCGGGCGGCCGGCGGCCTGGTGCTCGCAGCCTTCGACCACCTTGTCGATCAGCTCGTCGGTGAGCTCGGGAGCCTCGAGCTTGGTCCAGGGCAGCTTCAGGGCGGGGCCGAACTGCTCCAGCATATGGCGCATGCCCGGCTCACCGCCGGCCAGATGGAAGGTCAGGAAGGTGCCCATCAGCGACCAGCGCAGGCCGCAGCCGTAGACCACCGCGGCGTCGATCTCTTCGGTAGTGGCCACGCCGTCGTTGACCAGGTGCAGCGCCTCCCGCCATAGCGCCTCCATCAGGCGGTCGGCGATATGCCCCTCGATCTCGCGACGCACCACCAGCGGGCGCATCTCGAGCGCCTGATAGAGCGACGTGGCGAGCCGGGTCTGCTCGGCGGCAGTGGCCTCGCCCCCCACCAGCTCGACCAGCGGCAGCAGGTAGACCGGGTTGAAGGGGTGGGCGACGATCACCCGCCCCGGCGCCCGGCTGCAGTCGCGCTGCAGGTCGCTGGGCTTGAAGCCGGAGGTGGAGGAACCGATGATCACCTCCGCGTCGGCGGCGGCGTCCAGGGCGGCGAGGATCTCGCGCTTGAGCGCCAGGCGCTCGGGCACGTTCTCCTGGATCAGGTCGGCGCCGACAACGGCCTCCTCGGGGCTAGCCACGAAGCGGAGTCGTGCGGGGCTGGCGCCCTCGGCCAGGCCCAGGCGTTCAAGCGATGGCCAGGCGTTGTCGACGAAGGCGCGGCTGCGCTCGGGGGCGTCCGGCGCCGGGTCGAAGGCCACGACGTCCCAGCCTTGGGCCAGAGCCCGGGCGATCCAGCCGTTGCCGATCACCCCGGTGCCGATCACGGCGAGACGACGACTCATACCGCACCTCCTGCGATCTGACCACTGTGCGGATCGCGCAGCTTGAGATGGGTGCGGGTCTCGGCCGGGGTCATGACCCGGGCGCCGAGGTTATCGATCAGGCTGGCGGCTTTCTCCACCAACTGGCCGTTGCTGGCCAGTACGCCCTTCTTGAGATAGAGATTGTCCTCCAGTCCGACCCGGGCATGGCCGCCGAGCAGCACCGCCTGGGCGACCATGGGCATCTGCTGACGACCGATACCGAAGGCCGCCCAGTGGGCGTTGTGGGGCAGCTTGTTGCGCATGGTCAGCATGGTCTCGGTGTCTGCTTCGGCGCCCCAGGGAATGCCCAGACAGAGCTGGTAGAGGGGATCGCCGTCGATCAGGCCCTCCTGCTGCAGCTGGCGGGCGAACCATACATGGCCCAGATCGAAGCACTCCAGCTCCGGTTTTACCCCGGCGGCCTGCACCAGGCGGGCGTGCTCACGCAGCCAGTCGGCGGGATTCACGTAGACCATGTCGCCGAAGTTGAGGCTGCCGCAGTCGAGGGTGCAGAGCTCCGGCAGCAACTCGCTCACCGGTTCGTGGCGCTGTGCCGGGGTCTGGATATCGGTGCCCGGGCCGCCGCGGGTGGGGTCCTGGGCATCGGGAAACCAGTCGCCGCCGCCGCCGGCGGTGATATTCATGACGATATCCACGTCCGCCTCGCGGACCCGCTCCATCACCTCGCGGAAATGGTCCACGGAGTGGCTGATACCCCCTGTCGCGGGGTCGCGCACATGGATATGCGCGATGCTGGCGCCGGCTTGGGCGGCGGCGATGCAGTCGTCGGCAATCTGCCGGGGGGTGACCGGCACCCTGTCGCTCTTGGCGGTGGTGTCGCCGGCGCCGGTGACGGCGCAGGTCAGAATGACGTTGCGATTCATGGTGGGGCTCCTCCCGCGAGTGAATGCGATGTGGGGAGTGTCGCCCTGACGCGCTGGATCGACGCTACATGATGCGTCGCTTGATTGGCGTATTACGCCATATCCGGCGATCTCGCCTGGCGTTTCGGACCGGCCAAGGGGGATTCAACTTTGGTCTAGAGATGGCGCCGTGCAAGCTTGGTGACAGTTTCGTCGGATAGCGTGCATTTCCACATAGGCACTTGCCTGTGACAATAAATCCTTACAAGAGGGGAAACGCCATGCTCAATATTATCAACAAGAGTGCGCTGCTGGTGGGGGCTGCCGCCATGCTGTCTACGCTCGCGCTGCCGGTGGTGGCAGAAGAGTTTCCCGATCGGCCGGTCAATATGGTGGTCGGTTTCGGTACCGGGGGCAGCGCTGACCGCATGACCCGGACCATGTCGAGCTTTGTCGCCGAGGAGCTCGGAGTGCCGGTGCAGGTCACCAATCGCCCCGGGGCAGGCACCCAGGTATCGGCCAACTACATCCTCAATATGCCGGATGACGGCTATACGCTGTACGCCTCGACGTTTGCTCCCTACCTGACCAACACCATCCTGAGCGGCGGTGCCGACTACAGCGTCGATGACTTCTCCTATCTCAATTTCCAGTGGTTCGACCTCGACCTGATCGCGGCCAACAAGGACAGCGGTTTTGAGGACCTGCCGACGCTGCTGGAAGCCATTCGCGACAACCCCGGCGAGGTGCGTGGTTCGGTGGTGCAGGGCTCTGCCGGTCACCTGATGGTGCGCCTGCTGCTCGATGAGGCCGGCATCCCCCAGGACAACCTCAACCTGGTGACCTACAACAGCGGCGGTGAGGCGCGCTCGGCGGTCGCCGGCCAGCAGGTCGATTTCGTGTCGATCAGCGCCCAGGGCAGCGAAGGCATCCGCGAATTCCTGACGCCGTTGGCGATCGTCAACGACGAGCGTATCGACCAGTGGGATGCTCCGCCCATCAATGAGGCGCTCGCCGACATGGACCTGGAGGTGCCGGTGCTGCAGGGCTCCATGCGCGGTTTCGCGGTGACTAGCGAGTTCGAGCGTCAGCATCCCGAGCGCTTCGAGATCCTGGCCGACGCGATCCAGAACGCCTTGGCGCGCAAGGAGGTCCAGGATCAGCTCGAGAGCCAGGATATCGGCGGCGTTTGGGTCGGTCCCGAGCGTGCCAATGAGCTGATGCGCGAGAACTACGAGACCTTCGAGAAGTACGCCCACCTGCTCAACTGATGCTATCCGTTGCCGCCGCCTCATGCTCCGCATGGGGCGGCTGGGAGTGATGTCATGACCACCCGTGATCGCGACTATGGGGACCTGCTGGTCCTCATGGCCCTGGCTGGCTTTACGCTCTGGTATCTGTTCGATGCCATTCGCGTCTCGTCCGCCGTCCAGAACCTGCTGCTGATTCTCCCCCTGGCCCTGATCGTGCTGACCATCGTGCTGCTGGAGCTGGTAGTGCGGCTGCGCAAGGGCACGCTGCTGGCGCGTCCCGAAGATGAACCGCTGCGCCAGACCCTGCCGGTGGTAGGGCTCTTCGCCGCCTATGTGATCTCGCTGGAAACGCTCGGTTTTGACGTGGCCACGGTGCTCTTCATTGCCGCCTTCCTGGTGCTGAAAGGCGAGCGCAACTGGCTGCTACTCGGCGGCTACAGCCTGGCCTTCGGCTTTGGCGTGGCGTTCTTCTTCGCGCTGATGCTGCCCTATCCCATGCATATGCTGATCCTCCAGGGCTAACGGGGTAACACCATGATCGATTTCACGGCCGTCGAGCAGGGCCTGAATCTGCTGTTTTCCGACTTTAGCCCCTGGCTGGTAGTGGTGCCGGGGATCATTATCGGCCTGATCTTCGGCGCCACGCCGGGGCTGCAGATCTCCATGGCCATGGCGATCTTCCTGCCCATGACGCTGTACATGGATTTCGTCCAGGCGATGCTGTTTCTGACCGCGATCTTTACCGGCGGCTCTTTCGGCAGCGGTATTCCGGCGATCCTGATGAATATCCCCGGCACCTCGTCGGCGATCGCCACTGCCTTCGATGGTTACCCGATGGCCCGCCAGGGGCGCCATAACCAGGCCCTGGGTATCGCGCTGGCCTCGTCGGTGATCGGCGTGCTGATGGGCTATCTGATTCTGTTCGTGATGATCCAGCCGCTCTCGCTGATGGTGCTGAAACTGGGGCCGGCGGAGATGTTCGCGGTGATCCTGTGGGGCATGACGCTGATCGCCAGCCTCAAGGGCGAGCAGGTACTCAAGGGGTTGATCGCAGGTTTCGTCGGCCTGCTGGTAGGCACCATCGGCTTCAACGAGCTGGGCATGGCGCGCGGCACCATGGGCCAGACCTATCTGCTCGACGGGGTGCCGGTGATCCCGGCGATGATGGGCATGTTCGCCGCTTCCGAGCTGTTCAAGCTGGCCAACAAGGGCTTTATCGTCGAGTCCGAAGCGTCGCGCAAGGTGCGTATCGGCGAAATCTTCGAAGGCTTTGGCATGGCCCTCCGCTATCCGTGGGTGATGATCCGCGGCGGCCTGATCGGGGTCTTTGTCGGCGCCGTGCCGGGGGTGGGGTCGTCGGTGTCGAACCTGCTCTCCTACGTCGAGACCCAGCGCCGCGATGCCGACCCCGCCTCCTTCGGCAAGGGCAATCCCAAGGGGGTGGTGGCGTCCGAATCGGCCAACAGCACCTCGGAAGCGGGGTCGATGGCGACGCTGCTGGCCCTGGGCATTCCCGGGGGCGGTGCCACGGCGGTGATGCTGGCCGCCTTCGCCATGCACAATATCACCGGCGGCCCGCAGTTCATTCGTCAGCAGACCGATGTGGTCTACGCCATCATCTTCGCCAATTTCGCCCAGGTGTTCCTGCTGGTGGTGGTCGGGCTGCTGTTCATCCCGCTGCTGGCCAATATCATCAAGGTGCCGATGCGCTATCTGATTCCGTCGGTGCTGGTGCTGGCGGTGATGGGCTCCTTCGGCCTCACCGGCAATATGACCGGGCCGGCGACGGTGCTGATCTTCGCCGTGGTGGGCTGGCTGTTCCGCCACTACGGTTACTCGGTGCCGGCGGCGGTGATCGGCATGCTGCTGGGGGCGATGGCCGAGAAATCGCTGCTGCACTCCCACCAGATCAGCGGCGGTGATATCACCTACCTGTTCGAACGGCCGGTGGCGATGGGCATCGTGGTACTGATGCTGGTGTCGCTGTTCGGGCGGCCGTTGATGGCACGACTGGGCCGCAAGCGGCTAGCATCGACCGATGCATCGAGCTAAGTCGGTACGGCCGTTGACCGGGCGAACCCTGGCCCTGGGCGCCCTGGGCGGCGCTATCGCCACTCTGCTGGCGCTGCCGCTGGCATGGATGCTGGGGGCGCTGTTCATGGTGCTGGCGGTGTCGCTGCTGGGCGTCACCACAGCGGTAGACAAGCGGCTACACTGCCTGGCCATCGCCACGCTGGGGGTATTTATCGGGCAGCGCGTGGATGCCGGCGAATTGGCGCAGTTGGCGGCATGGTATCCCAGCGTGATCGCCATGCTGCTCTATATGGCGCTGCTGCTGGTCGGCGGCGGAGCGCTCTTCATGCGCGGCGGTGTCGCGCCGCTCAACGCGCTGTTCTGCGCCTTCCCGGGCAGCATGAATACGGCGCTGGTGCTGGCCGAGCGTGCCGGCGGTGATGTGCGTTGGATCGCCATTTCCCACTCCATGCGCCTGGCGGTGGTGGTGTCGTCCGCCGCGCTGATGGCGGCGCTGCTGGTCGATGAAGTTGCCATGGCGGATGACGCTGGGCTTCTCACCGTCGATCTACTCTGGTGGCTGCTGGCGCCGGCAAGCTGGTGGCTGGGGCGCCGCCTGCGGCTGCCGTTGGCCGAGTTTCTCGGTCCGCTAGTGGTGAGTGCGCTGCTCACCAGTCTGGGCGTGCCACTGACACTGCCCAGCGTCTGCCTACTGCCGACCTTTCTGATTCTCGGCAGCTCCATCGGCTCGCGCTTCTCGTCCACCTCCTTGCGGCGCGTGGTGAAGGTGGGCCGTGTGGGGCTGCTGTTTGCGCTGTTTGCCGTGGCCCTGGCGGCAGGGGTGGCGCTGCTGGTGGCGTTCATCACCGAGCTTGGCTTCGTCGCGGTGCTGCTCGCGCTACTGCCCGGTGGGGTGGGCGAGATGGCGGTGATCGCCGTGGCCGTCGACGTCGACCCGGTCTATGTGGTGTCGCACCATGTGCTGCGCCTGCTGCTGCTTATCGCGCTGACGCCGTTGATGCTGCGCTGGGTGCGGGCGCGCTATGGGGAAGCAGCACCGGGAAGCTGACGCTGGCCTCGAGGCCGCCCTCCTGGCGGTTGCGCAGGATCAACTCGGCGCCATGGGCCTGGGCGATCTGCTCGGCGATGGCCAGCCCCAGGCCACTGCCCTGGACACGCGTATCGGCACGGTAGAAGCGTTCGGTGAGGCGTGCCAGGCGCGCCTCGTCGACGCCCACCCCAGCATCGCGCACGGCCAGCAGGCAGCGGCCGTCGCGACACTCGACGCTGACCTGGATGCTGCCGCGATAAGGCTGCTCGCCGCCGGCATGGAGGCTGGCGTTGTCGATCAGGTTCTGCACCATCCAGCGCAGCATGATGGGGTCGCCGAGCAGCGCGGGCGTGCGCTCATCGGCTTCCAGGGCCAGCTCCTGGCTGCGCTGATAGATGCTCGTCGCTGCCTGGGCGCAGGCGTCGCGGCAGATCTCCACCAGATCGACCCGCTTGAGGTTGGCGCTGTCGACCAGCTCATGGCGCGTCTTGGCGTATCTGAGCAGCTGCTCGACGGTATGACCGGCGTGTTCGGCGATGCGCTTGATCTCGTCGAGATTGGCGCGGGTCTCGGGCTCGCTGCTGCGCGCCAGGGTCAGTTCGCTCAGGGCACGAATCTCCGAGACCGGCGTACGCAGTTGATGCGAGACGTCGGCATTGAGCTGCTGGGTGTTCTGGATGCTCAGGCGCATGCGCTCCATCAGCTGATTGATGCTTTGAATCAGCGGCGCCACTTCCCGCGGCACCTCGCCAACCAGCGGCTCCAGGTCATGCTGTGAACGGCGGTGCAGGGAGCGGCGGATGGCATTCAGCGGTGCCAGGCCCTTGTGGATGGCCAGCAGGGCGATGGAGATGGCGAGCAGTCCGCCGACCGCCATCAGGCCGCTAAGGGTGAGCATAAAGTCACTGACCAGGGCCTGGCGCGCTTCGGTGGACTCGGCGACGATCACCTCGATCTCGCGAGACTGGTTGGCGCGGGTCAGTGGGAAGGTCAGGGCGACGGCGCGCAGTGAATTACCGGCATAGTCGACGTCGTAGAACAGCGGCTGCTCGGAGACCTCAGGCGGCCCTTCGAGGCCGGCAAAGCCGACCAGCATGCCGCCGTCGACCTCCTGGATGCGATAGAAGATCTTGCCATCGCCACGACTGCCCAGGGTGCTGATGCTGAAATAGTGCATATTGACGCGCAGCTCGCCATCCACCGAGTGGATGCGCCGTTCGACCCGCTCGGCGGCGTTGAGCAGCATGTCATCGAAGGTCTCGTTGATCTGTCGCGACAGCAGGTAGTAGCTGGAGAGCAGCGCCAGCATGGCCAGACCAGTGAAGGGCAGACCGATCCAGATCAGCAGGCGGGACCGAATCGAACGCATCAGCCGCCATCCTGGGGGTCGAGCAGGTAGCCCAGGCCGCGCACCGTCTTGAGGCCGACGTCGACGCCAAGTTTCTTGCGCAGGCGCGACACGTAGGTCTCCACCGCCGTGTGGCTGACCGGTTCGTCGGTGGTGGAAAGACGGTCGGCGATCTGCCCCTTGCTGACCAGGCGCCCTTGATTGATCAGCAGGTACTCCATCACCTCCAGCTCACGGCGGTGCAGCGCGACCGTCTCGCCGTCGAGGCGCAGCTCCATGGCATCCGGGTGGAATTCCAGGCGACCGCTGCGCAGGGTGTCGCCGCCGAACTGTTTGGCGCGGCGCACCAGCGCCTTGGCCCTGGCGGCCACCTCGTCGAGGGAGAAGGGTTTGCAGAGGTAGTCGTCGGCGCCCTCTTCGAGCCCCAGGATGCGCTGGTCGAGGGCATCCCGCGCCGAAATGATCAGTACGGGGATGGTGTCCTGACGCTGGCGCAGCCGCCGCAGCAGGCTGATACCGTCGAGCTCCGGCAGCCCCAGGTCGAGGACCAGCAGATCGAAAGCGCCCACCTCCAGGCAGTGCTCGGCGCTGCGGCCGTCGCGGCTCACCTCGGCCTTGAAGCCGGTGTCTTCGAGTGCCGCCGAGATGGAGCGCGCCAGATTGTCGTTATCCTCCACCACCAACACTTTCATCGCTCCATCCCCGGCCACGCTGCGAGTTCAGCATTCTATCATTGACCGCGGGGCCGACGGCTAACCGAAAGGGCAATTGTCGGGCGCTGGCAAGCCGTTAGGCTGGAGTGGGCCTGCGGCATCGACGCCGCTCGATACAGCAACGAAGAATGGTGCGCCAATGCGGGATGATCTGACAGCGTTCGACTACATCGTGGTGGGCGCCGGTACCGCCGGCTGCCTGCTGGCCAATCGCCTGAGCGCCGATCCGACCAACCGGGTGCTGCTGATCGAGGCGGGCGGGCGCGATAACTACCACTGGATCCATATCCCGGTGGGTTATCTCTACTGCATCAACAACCCGCGGACCGACTGGATGTTTCGCACCGAGCCCGATCCGGGGCTCAACGGCCGTTCGCTGATCTACCCGCGTGGCAAGACGCTGGGCGGCTGCTCGAGCATCAACGGCATGTTGTATATCCGCGGCCAGGCGCGGGACTACGACGGCTGGGCCGACGCCGTGGGCGACGACGCCTGGCGCTGGGAGCACTGTCTGCCCGACTTCATCAAACATGAGGACCACTGTCGGCTGGATCAGGGCGGCGACGCCGATGCCGCTCACCGCGATTTTCATGGCCACGGCGGGGAGTGGCGGGTCGAGAAGCAGCGGCTGAGCTGGGAGGTGCTGGATGATTTCGCCGAAGCGGCGGTCGAGGCGGGCATACCACGCACCGACGATTTCAACCGTGGCGACAACGAGGGCGTCGACTACTTCGAGGTCAACCAGCGCGGCGGCTGGCGCTGGAACGCCTCCAAGGCCTTCCTGCGCGGCGTCGCGAAGCGCGACAACCTGACCCTCTGGCACTCGGCCCAGGTGCTGCGGCTGCTGTTCGAGGAGGGCAGTGGGGGAGCGCCACGTGCCAGCGGCGTCGAACTCCAGCGCAACGGTAGCCTCAGCCGGGTGAAGGCCACCCGCGAAGTGATACTGGCCAGCGGGGCCATCGGCTCGCCGCAGCTGCTGCAGCTCTCCGGTATCGGGCCCGCTGACCTGCTCACCGAGCACGACATTCCGCTTGTGCGCGAGCTGCCGGGGGTGGGGGAGAACCTGCAGGATCATCTGCAGATCCGTTCGGTCTATCGGGTCAGCGGTGCCAAGACCCTCAACACCCTGGCGGCCTCCTGGCTGGGCAAGGCCAAGATCGGCCTGGAGTACCTGCTGCACCGTACCGGGCCGATGAGCATGGCGCCGTCGCAGCTATGCGCCTTCACCCGCAGCAGCGACGACTACCCGCATCCCAATCTCGAGTATCACGTCCAGCCGCTCAGCCTGGAGGCCTTCGGCCAGCCGCTGCACGACTTCCCGGCGATCACCGCCAGCGTCTGCAACCTCAACCCCGCCAGTCGCGGCACGGTGCGCATCAAGAGCGCCGACCCGCGTCAGGCGCCGGCGATCTCGCCCAACTACCTGAGCGCCGAGGAGGATCGCAAGGTGGCGGCGGACTCGCTGCGGGTCACCCGGCGCATCGCCGAGCAGCCGGCCTTTGCCAAGTATCGGCCGGAGGAGGTCAAGCCCGGCGTCGAGTACCAGAGCGACGAGGACCTGGCACGCCTGGCGGGGGACATCGGCACCACCATCTTCCATCCGGTGGGCACGGCGAAAATGGGCCGCGCCGAGGATCCCATGGCGGTGGTCGATGCGCACCTGCGGGTGCATGGGGTAGACGGGCTGCGCGTGGTGGACGCCAGCGTGATGCCGACCATCACCAGCGGCAATACCAATTCACCGACGCTGATGATCGCCGAGAAGGCGGCACGCTGGATCTTGGCCGGGGAGTGATCAGCAAGCTCAGCTCAGTTCGATCAGCCGCCGCGCGAAACTCAGCAAGTCGTCGCTATGTTTGGTGATGATGGCGACAACGATGGGAATCTGTACCTTCTGGTAATCGTGCACCGAGATGTTACGAAAGCCGGTCATGCGTTTCAGCACGTCGGCAAGCGGCGCTTCAAGCAACTGGGCAGCGACCAGCAGATCGAACACCTCGCGGGCGCTCTGCGGTGCTCCCAAGGCCTGGCGACGAACCAGGTGGGAGCCACCGTCGATGGCTGCCTCGCAGGCGCGCTGCAAGTTGAGAATGGCGGCATCCTGGCGGGTAAAGTCCTGCGCAAACCCATCGCCTGCGGCAGCATACTCCTGCTGGGCGCGAGCCACGCAGCGTTCGATCGTGGCTGCCTTGTTGAGCAGCACGTCATCGGTCATAGACGCGGCCTCGCTGGCGAATGTCGGAGAGGATGCCGCTGCGCATGATCTGCAGATCCCAATACTGACTGAGAGAGGTGACCTCGAATTCATCAGCGGCTTGATCGCGCTGCCATAGGCGTGTGCCATGGTTGATGACCTGATGCTGCATCACGGTGCTGGCGTTGCGTAGATCCACCAGATCGACATCCCGGCCCAGCATGCCGGCGAGTTCGTCACCGAGGTGCCAGAGCGCTTCAGCGTCCGCCGGACTGGGTAGCAGGATGGCAAGATCGATGTCGCTGTCCTGCTGGGCCTGACCGCTGGCCTGACTGCCGAACAGGTAGACGGCCTGCAGCGAGGGTAGCGCTTGGCGCAGCAGGTCGAGCAATGTCTGGTGTTGAGCAACCGTCAGCATGTAGTCGCTCCGGAAGCGGCGTGGAGTTGCCAGATTAGCACAACGAAAACGCCCCGCGAGTGAATCGCAGGGCGTTGGGAATTTCTGGTCGGAGCGACAGGATTCGAACCTACGACCTCTGCCTCCCGAAGGCAGCGCTCTACCAAGCTGAGCTACGCTCCGACGCTGTTGGGCTTGCGCCTCAACGGTGGGGAAGTATACGGATTTCGTGCCGTGATGCAAGTGCCGGGGCGGCTCAGGTAGTGCGCTCCACGGCGAGTCGCGCGAGCTCTGCCATGCTGTCGCGATAGCGGCTTGCCGGCAGATATTCGAGCTGTGCGAGGGCCTTGGCGGACATCTCTTCGGCGCGCTGACGGGTGTAGGTCAAAGCGCCGGTCTGGTCGATGATCGCCAGTACCTCATCGAGTTGCTCGAGGCCGCCCTGGCGGATCGCCTGGCGGATCAGCTTGGCCTGCTCCGGAGTCCCTTCACGCATGGCATAGATCAGCGGCAGGGTCGGCTTGCCTTCGGCGAGGTCGTCGCCAACGTTCTTGCCCATCGCCGCGGCGTCGCCCTGGTAGTCGAGCAGATCGTCGACCAGTTGGAAGGCCAGGCCCAGGTAGCGGCCGTAGTGCTGCAGGGCAGCCTCCTGCTCGGGGCTAGCCGCGGCGAGGATCGCACCGCTGTGGCTGGCGGCCTCGAACAGCATCGCGGTCTTGCCCTGGATGGTATCGAAGTAGGCGGCTTCGTCGACGTCGGGGTTGCCGACGTTGGTCAGCTGCAGCACCTCGCCCTCGGCGATGGTGCAGGTCGCTGCCGAGAGCACTTCCATGATCCGCATCGAGCCGACCTCGACCATCATCTGGAAGGAGCGCGAATAGAGGAAGTCGCCGACCAGTACCGAGGGCGCATTGCCCCAGGCGTCGTTGGCGGTGGCCTTGCCGCGACGCATGTGCGACTCGTCGACCACGTCGTCGTGAAGCAGCGTCGAGGTGTGCATGAACTCGATCAGCGTGGCCAGGGTAATGTGCTGGTCGCCACGGTAGTCGAGGCTGCGGGCGGCGAGCAGCACCAGCAGCGGACGCAGCCGCTTGCCGCCGCTTTCGACGATATAGGCGGCAATCGACTCGACCAGCGGCACCCGCGAGGAGAGCTTGGCCAGAATGGTGCGATCAACGGCGGCGAAATCCTCTGCCACCGCCGCATGAAGGGGCGATGCTGTCGGCTGCATGGGCGCGCTGCTTGTAGGAGGTGGGGCCTGTCGCCCGGGGCGGGCCGACCTTGGATTGGGGGTTATGCTATGGGCGGCTCATGGGGGCGTCAAGCGAGGATGGTCGCGGGCATGGGCCTTGTGTCAAGCTGGGAGGGCGGCTATAATCCGCGACCCGACTCATCATGCTCCCTGTCAGATGGCTGCCAAAAGGGGCGCCACTCGCCGCAGGCCGATGAAGAGCACAACCCCGATGAGTGTTTGGAGAGTCTAGACATGTATGCAGTTATCAAGAGCGGTGGCAAGCAGTACCGCGTTCAGGAAGGCCAGACCCTGAAACTCGAGAAGCTGGAAATTGCCACCGGCGAAACGCTGGAATTTGACCAGGTGCTGCTGGTCGGTAGCGACGAAGAAACCAAGGTCGGCGCGCCGCTGGTCGAGGGTGCCAAGGTGTCTGCAGAGGTCGTGTCCCACGGCCGTGGCGACAAGGTGACCATCATCAAGTTCCGCCGTCGCAAGCACCACATGAAGCGTCAGGGCCACCGTCAGTGGTTTACTGAAGTCAAGATCACCGGGATCTCCGCATAAGCGGACATACCCCCTGATAGAGCGAGGTATTTGCAATGGCTCATAAGAAGGCAGCCGGCTCCACGCGCAACGGCCGCGATTCCGAATCCAAACGCCTTGGCGTCAAGCTGTACGGTGGCCAGGTAGTAACCGCTGGCAACATCATCGTGCGCCAGCGTGGCACCAAGTTCCACGCCGGTACCGGCGTCGGCCTCGGCCGTGATCACACCCTGTTCGCCCTGAGCGACGGCGTGATCAAGTTCGAGACCAAGGGTCCGAAAAACCGCAAGTTCGTCAGCGTCGTCTCTGCCTGAGAGCGCTGCGAACCTGTTGTGAAAGGCCCCGCCATGGCGGGGCCTTTTGCGTATCATGACGGCCATGTCCGTCAGGAGAGTGAAACATGCAGTTCGTCGACGAAGCCTCGATCATCGCCGAAGCCGGTAATGGCGGCAATGGCTGCCTGAGCTTCCGCCGTGAGAAGTACGTGCCCAAGGGCGGGCCGGACGGCGGCGATGGCGGCCACGGCGGCAGCGTCTACCTGATCGGTGACGATTCGCTGAATACCTTGATCGATTTCAAGTACCAGCGCTTCTACAAGGCCGAGAACGGCCAGGGTGGCATGGGCCGTCAGATGAGCGGCAAGGCCGGCGAGGATCTGCACGTCAAGGTGCCGGTGGGGACCACGGTGATCGACGAGGACACCCTCGAGGTGATCGCCGACGTCACCGAGATCGGTCAGGTGGTGCTGGTCGCCCAGGGCGGCCGTCGCGGGTTGGGCAATATTCACTTCAAGTCGTCGACCAACCGCGCGCCGCGCCGCACTACCCCGGGGACCGAGGGTGAGCGCCGCAACCTGCGGATGGAGATGAAAGTGATGGCCGACGTCGGTCTGCTGGGCATGCCCAATGCCGGCAAGTCGACGCTGATCCGCGCCGTCTCCGCGGCCAAGCCCAAGGTCGCCAACTACCCCTTCACGACCCTGGTGCCCAACCTCGGGGTGGTCAAGCTCGGCATGCACGAGCACTTTGTGATGGCCGATGTGCCGGGCCTGATCGAGGGCGCCTCAGACGGCGCCGGGCTGGGGCTGCGCTTCCTCAAGCATTTGACCCGTACCCGGCTTCTGTTCCATGTGATCGACGTGGCACCGTTCGACGAGTCGGACCCGGTGGAGGCCGCCGAAGCGATCGTGCATGAGCTCGAGCAGTTCTCGCCAGCGCTGGCCGAGCGGCCGCGCTGGCTGGTGCTCAACAAGTTCGATCTGCTGCCCGAAGAGGAGCGCGAGGCTGCCGCCGAGGCGATCATCGAGCGTCTCGCCTGGGACGGACCGGTGTATCGTATCTCGGCGATCTCCAGCGACGGCACCGAGGCGCTGGTGCAGGCCGCGCACCGCTGGCTGACCGAACAGCGCCGCCTCGAGAACGAGGATGAGGCCGCCGCCGAGCGTGAGCGCGAGATGCGCGCGCGCATGGAGGCCGAGTCGGTGGCACGCACCGAGGCGCGGCTGGGCCGCAAGCGCAAGCGGGTCGATGAGGACGATGACGACTTCGACGACGATGACTACGACGTCGAGGTCGAATACGCTCCTTAGAGGCAACGACTGCCGCGCTTTTCATAGCGGCGCCAGTAGCAGGTCTGACAGCGTGGAGAATCAGGTGGAAGCGAATCAACAGGCGCCCGGCAGAGAGGCGCTGAGCGGCGCCCGCCGGGTGGTGGTCAAGATCGGCAGCGCCCTGTTGACCAACGACGGGCGCGGCCTCGACGAGCCGGCCATCGGCGGCTGGGTCGACCAGATCGCTGAGCTGCACCGCCGCGGCATCGAGGTGGTGCTGGTGTCGTCCGGCGCGGTGGCGGCGGGCATGGTGCGCCTCGGCTGGCAGGTGCGTCCGTCTGCGGTGCATGAGCTGCAGGCCGCCGCTGCGGTGGGCCAGAACGGCCTCACCGAGTGCTACGAGGGCCATTTCGCCCGCCACGGTCTGCTCACCGCGCAGATTCTGCTGACCCATGACGACCTCTCCAACCGCAAGCGCTATCTGAATGCGCGCTCGGCGCTGCGCACCCTGGTCGATCTGCGGGTGGTGCCGGTGGTCAACGAGAACGACACCGTTGTCACCGACGAGATTCGCTTCGGTGACAACGACACCCTGGGCGCATTGGTCGCCAATCTGCTGGAAGCGGATGCGCTGGTGATCCTCACCGACCAGGAGGGGCTGTTCGACGCCGATCCGCGCCACGATCCCGGCGCCCAACTGATCCACGAAGGGCGTGCCGGCGACCCGGCGCTGGCGGCGATGGCCGGCGACGGCGGTGCGCTGGGGCGTGGCGGCATGACCACCAAGGTGCTGGCGGCCAAGCTGGCGGCGCGCTCCGGGGCGGTCACGGCGATTGCCAGCGGCCGCCAGCCGGGTGTGCTGACGCGACTGATCGAGGGCGAGCGGCTGGGCACGCTACTGCGCCCCGAGCAGGCGCCGCTCGCCGCGCGCAAGCGCTGGCTGGCCGGGCAGCTGCAGGTGCGCGGTAGCCTGACCCTGGATGCCGGTGCCGTGCAGGTGCTGCGCGGGCGGGGCTCGAGTCTGCTGCCGGTGGGGGTCACCGCGGTCAGCGGCGATTTCGTGCGCGGTGACATGGTGGTATGCGTCGACGAGCAGGGCGAACGGGTCGCCAAGGGGCTGGTCAACTACGGTGCCGAGGACGCGGCGCGGCTGCTCGGCAAGCCGAGCCATCAGATCGAGGCGCTGCTCGGCTATATGGAGGCCCCGGAGCTGATTCACCGCGACAACCTGGTGGTGCTGTGACGCCCGCCCCATGCGGGTTTCACAGTAGCAAGCGCGCCCACAGCGTGATAGGATATGCCATCCTCTCAGACACGGCCCGGTGGTTGAGTGCAAC
Source organism: Halomonas sp. ML-15 (assembly GCF_014779595.1). GTDB lineage: Bacteria > Pseudomonadota > Gammaproteobacteria > Pseudomonadales > Halomonadaceae > Franzmannia. Next base: position 1,573,033 of record NZ_JACXZT010000019.1, on the reverse strand, counting down.
CCAGTACGGCCAAACCGGTTGGGAGTGGTAGCATAATCCCAGCTTGGTCAACTAGTTACCGAAGTCGGTAAAATAATTCTCCAAGGAGACAGTTAGTGGCTAACAGCAAGCAAGCCCGTAAGCGCGCCCGTCAGGCCGAGAATCGTCGCGTTCTCAAGGCCAGCCAGCGCAGCATGGTCCGCACCTACATCAAGCGCGTGATCAAGGCCATCAACGGCGGTGAACACGCCCAGGCAATGGACGCCTTCAAGCAGGCCCAGCCGGTGATCGACCGCATCGCCGACAAGGACGTGCTGTCCAAGAAGAAGGCCGCTCGCCTCAAGAGCCGCTTGAACAAGCGAATTAAGGCGCTGGCTGCGTAAGCCGGACGCTTTCTGCAAAAAAACCGGCTGCGGCCGGTTTTTTTGTGCCCAATTTGCCTATTCAGCACTGGAAGTGACGCCTCGACGTGGCCAACGACGACCCTGCATCGCACAACGAGCCCCCCGATCCCGCCGCGGCCGGCCGGCCGCCGGTGCGCGCCGGGCTGATGCGCTCGGGGCTGATCGTCAGCGCCATGACCATGCTGTCGCGGGTCATGGGGCTGGCCCGGGACGTGGTGGTGGCGGCGCTGTTCGGCGCCGGCAACGGCGCCGATGCCTTTTTCGTGGCCTTCAAGATCCCCAATTTCATGCGCCGGCTGTTTGCCGAAGGGGCGTTCAACCAGGCCTTTATCCCGGTGCTGTCGGAGTACGCCACCCGCAAGACGCGGGAGGAGGTGCGCGAGCTGCTCGATGCGGTGGCCGGCAGTCTGGCGGTGATCCTGCTGCTGATCACCGCGCTGGCGATGTTTGCCGCACCCTGGCTGGTGTGGGTGTTTGCTCCAGGGTTCGGTCGCGATCCCGACAAGCTGGCGCTGACCGCCGATATGCTGCGCCTCACCTTCCCCTACCTGCTGCTGATCTCGCTGACGGCGTTTTCCGGCAGCGTGCTGAATACCTGGAACCGCTTCGCGATCCCGGCCTTCACACCGGTGCTGCTCAACCTGTCGCTAATCGGCGCGGCGGTGCTGCTGACGCCGCTGATGAGCGAGCCGGCGATGGCGCTGGCCTGGGGGGTGTTGATCGCCGGCATGGCGCAGCTGGCCTTCCAGGTGCCGTTCCTGGTGCGCCTGGGGCTGATGCCGCGGCCCTGGCCCAACTTCGCCCACAGCGGCGTCAAGCGCATCCTGCTGCTGATGGCGCCGGCGCTGTTCGGGGTCTCGGTGTCGCAGATCAACCTGCTGCTGGATACCGTGCTGGCCTCGCTGCTGACCCCGGGCAGCGTCTCCTGGCTCTACTACTCCGACCGCCTGGTGGAGCTGCCGCTGGGGGTGTTCGGCATCGCCATCGGCACGGTGATTCTGCCGGCGCTCTCCAAGCGTCATGCCGAGCAGTCGCCGCAGCACTTCGCCAGGATGCTCGACTGGGCGATCCGCGCGGTGCTGCTGCTGGGGCTGCCGGCGGCGCTGGCGCTGGTGCTGCTAGCCGAGCCGCTGTTGATCTCGCTGTTTCACTATGGCGCCATGACCGAACACGATATCCGTATGGCGGCGATGAGCCTGCGCGCCTACTCGCTGGGGCTGATCGCCTTCATGCTGATCAAGGTGCTGGCGCCGGGGTTCTTCGCCCGTCAGAACACCAAGACCCCGGTCAAGGTGGGGATCATCGCCATGGTCGCCAACATGGTCTTCAACCTGATCCTGATCTGGCCGCTGGCACACGCCGGCCTGGCGCTGGCCACGGCGCTGTCGGCCTTTATGAACGCCGGGCTACTCGGCTATCTGCTGTACCGCGAAGGGGTGCTGACCTTCCAGCCCGGCTGGGGGCGCTTTGCGCTGCAGCTGGGCGGCGGCTGCGCGCTGATGGGCGCGCTGCTGTGGGGGCTGGCGCCGGATTGGCAGGCCTGGCTGGGCTGGGGCGTGTGGACACGGGTCGGCTGGCTGGCGACCCTGGTAGTGGCCGGCGCCGGGGTCTATTTCGGCTGGCTGCTGGCGCTGGGCATGCGCCCAAGCCAGTTTAAGCTGAATGGCTAAGCAACCGACGCCATAGGCGAGGGACGCCGTCGGCAGGTCGAAGAGGAGGTTCTACGCCATGGGTGAGGAGCACTGCTCCGAACGGGCTGGCCATGGATGGCCAGCACCGGCCCTGCAAGCGGAGCAGGATGCGAGAGCGCAGCAGGGCGTAGGTAGCGCCCAGGGATGGGTTCACAGCGCCTCCTCGTAGGCCTGCCGACGGATCAGTCCCGAGCTATATAGGGGGCTATATCGGGAGCTAGCGGCCGGCGCCATAGGCGCCCGTCAAGCAGACCGCTATAATCGTGGGTTTTATTCGCTGAGGTTATCGGCACGGAGTACGCGAGCAACGCATGCAACTGATTCGAGGATTGCACAACCTACGCGACGAGCATCGCGGCTGCGTGGCCACCATCGGCAATTTCGATGGGGTACACCGCGGCCATCAGGCGATTCTCGAGCAGTGCCGCGAGCGCGCTCGGGCGCTGGGCGTGCCGGTCACCGTGGTGGTCTTCGAACCACAGCCGCGGGAGTACTTTGCCGGCGACCAGGCCCCGCCGCGGCTGACCCGGCTGCGCGACAAGGTGGCGCTGCTCGACGAGCATGGGGCCGACTACGTGCTGTGCCTGCCGTTCAACGACGCGCTACGCAGCCTCACCGCGCAGCAGTTCATCGACCGCGTGCTGCTCGACGGCCTCGATGTGAAGCACCTGGTGGTGGGTGATGACTTCCGCTTCGGCTGCGATCGTAGCGGCGATTTTGCGCTACTCGCCGAGGTCGGCGAGCAGCACGGGGTGGGCGTCGAGCACACCCGCACCTTCGTGCTCGACGACGAACGGGTCTCGAGTACCCGGGTGCGCACCCTGCTGGCCAGCGGCAACTTCGCCCAGGCCGAACGCATGCTGGGGCGCCCCTATGCGCTGGGCGGCCGGGTGGTGCGGGACCAGCAGCTGGGGCGCACCATCGGCGTGCCCACCGCCAACCTGCCGCTGCTGCGCCTGCCGCTGGCCCTGCGCGGGGTCTATGCGGTGGCCGTCTCGCTGCCCGACGGGCGCTGCCTGCCCGGGGTGGCTAACGTCGGCTGGCGACCCACCGTGGGCAGCGAGCGAGCGGTACTCGAGGTGCATCTGTTCGACTTCGACGGCGACCTCTATGGCGCGCGGCTAACGGTGTTTCCCTGCGCCCGGCTGCGCGGTGAGATCCGCTTCGACGGCCTCGAGCCGCTCAAGGCGCAGATCGCCACCGATCAGGCTCAAGCGCGGCGCTATTTTGCCCGCCATGCCGACGGGCTAAACAACACGCTTCCTCTAGCATCGGCGCCGCTGGCGCGCGAGGCTGCGACTTCCGAATCCTCGGCCGGCCACACGGCTGCCGGGCGCGACGCTGACGGACACTCATGAGCGACTACAAGCACACCCTGAACCTGCCTGAAACCGATTTCCCGATGCGCGGCATGCTGCCCAAGCGCGAGCCCGACCGGGTCGCACAGTGGCAGCAGCTCGACATCAACCAGCGCCTGCGCGACGAGCGCCGCGGCCGCGAGAGCTTCGTGCTCCACGATGGCCCTCCCTACGCCAACGGCAGCATCCATATCGGCCACGCGGTCAACAAGATCCTCAAGGACATCATCGTCAAGTCGAAGAGCCTGGCCGGTTTCGATGCGCCCTATGTGCCGGGCTGGGACTGTCACGGCCTGCCCATCGAGCACAAGGTCGAGACCACCCACGGCAAGCACCTCGACCCCGAGAAGGCTCGGGGGCTGTGCCGCGAGTATGCCGGCGAGCAGATCCACGGGCAGATGAGCGACTTTATCCGGCTGGGGGTGATCGGCGACTGGCACAAGCCTTACCGGACCATGGACTTCGCCAACGAAGCCGGTGAGATCCGCGCCCTGGCCGAGATGGTCAAGGGTGGCTATGTGTTTAAGGGCCTCAAGCCGGTCAACTGGTGCTTCGACTGCGGCTCGGCGCTGGCCGAGGCCGAGGTCGAGTATCAGGACAAGAAGTCCGACGCCATCGACGTGGCTTTTCCCTGCGCCGATGACGACAAGCTGGCCGCCGCCTTTGGCCTGGGCCAGCTGACCAAGCCGGCGGCGGTGGTGATCTGGACCACCACCCCCTGGACCATCCCCGCCAACCAGGCGCTCAACGTGCATCCCGAGTTCGACTATGCACTGGTCGATACCGGCAGCCGGCTGCTGGTGCTGGCCGCCGACCTGGTCGAGAGCTGCCTGGAGCGCTTCGGCCTCAGCGGCGAGGTGATCGCCACCGCCAAGGGCGCGTCGCTGGACCTGATCGACTTCCGCCACCCTTTCTATGATCGCCTGTCGCCGGTCTATCTGGCCGATTACGTAGAGTCCGAGGTGGGTAGCACCGGTATCGTGCACTCGGCGCCCTCCTATGGCGTGGATGACTTCAATACCTGCCGCGCCCACGGCATGAGCTTCGATGAGATGCTCAACCCGGTGCAGGGCAACGGCGTCTACGCCGACGACCTGCCCTATTTTGGCGGCCAGATGATCTGGAAAGCCAACCCGCAGATCGTCGAGAAGCTCGGCGAAGTGGGCGCGCTGATGGCCCACAAGACCATCACCCACAGCTATATGCACTGCTGGCGCCACAAGACCCCAGTGATCTACCGCGCCACGGCGCAGTGGTTCGTGGGCATGGATCTCGAGGACCGTGACGGCAAGACCCTGCGCCAGCGCGCTCTGGAGGGCATCGAGGCGACCCAGTTCACCCCCGCCTGGGGCAAGGCGCGGCTGCATTCGATGATCGCCAACCGGCCGGACTGGTGTATCTCACGCCAGCGCAACTGGGGCGTGCCGATCCCATTCTTCCTGCACAAGGCCAGCGGCGAGCTGCATCCGCGCACCGTCGAGCTGATGGAGGAGGTCGCACAACGGGTCGAGAAGGAGGGCATCGACGCCTGGTTCCGCCTCGACCCCGCCGAGCTGCTTGGCGACGAAGCCGCCGACTACGACAAGGTCACCGATACTCTCGACGTGTGGTTCGACTCCGGCACCACCCACTGGCACGTGCTGCGTGACTCCCATCAGCTCGGCCACGCTGAGGGGCCCCGCGCCGACCTCTACCTCGAGGGCTCCGACCAGCACCGCGGCTGGTTCCACTCGTCGCTGCTGACCGGCTGCGCCATCGACGGCCATCCGCCGTATCGCGGCCTGCTGACCCACGGTTTCACCGTCGACGCCCAGGGCCGCAAGATGTCCAAGTCGGTGGGCAACGTGGTTGCGCCCCAGGAGGTGATGGACAAGCTTGGCGCCGATATCCTGCGGCTGTGGGTGGCCTCCACCGACTACTCCGGCGAAATGGCGGTCTCCGACGAGATTCTCAAGCGCACCGCCGATGTCTACCGGCGCATTCGCAACACCGCGCGCTTTCTGCTCGCCAACCTCAACGGCTTCGATCCCGCGCGCGATGCGGTGGCCTTCGACGACATGCTGGCGCTGGATCAGTGGGTGGTCGACCGGGCCGCTCAGTTGCAGTCGCGCATCGAAACCGCCTATGCCGAGTACCGCTTCCTCGACGTCTACCAGCAGGTGCACACCTTCTGTTCCCGCGAACTGGGCGGTTTCTATCTCGACGTGATCAAGGATCGCCAGTACACCACCCAGGCCGACTCGCTGGCGCGGCGCAGCTGCCAGACTGCGCTCTATCACGCCGTCGAGGCGCTGGCACGCTGGGTGGCGCCGATCCTGTCGTTCACCGCCGAGGAGATCTACGAGCATATCCCCGGCCCGCGCGCCGATAGCGTGCTGCTCGAGGAGTACTACACTGGGCTTGCCACCCTGGCCGACGATGCCACGCTGGGTCGCGAGGTCTGGGAACAGATCCTCGAGGTCAAGCAGGCGGTCAACAAGTGCCTGGAGGATGCCCGCAACGCCAAGCAGATCAAGAGCGGCTTGGCCGCCGAGGTGACGCTATACGTCGACGACGGTCTGCGTCAGACGCTGGCCAAGCTGGGTGACGAGCTGCGCTTCGTGCTGCTGACCAGCGACGTCCACCTGGCGGCGCTGGCCGACGGCGGCGACGCCGAGCCCACCGAGCTTGAAAACCTCAAGGTAGCGGTGGCCGCCAGCGAGCATAATAAGTGCGACCGCTGCTGGCACCACCGCGAGGACGTGGGCAGCCATCCCGAACATCCTGAGCTGTGCGGGCGCTGTATCAGCAATCTGCCTGATGGCCCGGGTGAAACCCGGCGCTATGCCTAAGTGATGCCTGAGACCGACGATGTCCGAGACTGCCGAGATGACTGACAAGGCTCCCGCTCCTCCGATGCATAAACCGCTGCGCTGGCTGTGGCTGGCCGCGGCGGTGATTGTGCTCGACCTGGCGACCAAATACGCGGCCAGCGCCTGGCTGAGCTATGCCCGCCCGGTTGAGGTGCTGCCGTTCTTCAACCTGACGCTGCTGCATAACACCGGCGCGGCGTTCAGCTTCCTGGCGGGCCATCCGGGCTGGCAGCGCTGGTTCTTCGCGGTGATCGCCATCGGTGCCAGCATCGGCCTGACGATCTGGCTGCGCCGTCTCAAGGCCCACGAGGTGCTGCTGGCACCATCGCTGGCGCTGATCATCGGCGGTGCACTGGGCAACCTCTACGATCGCCTGGTGCACGGCTATGTGGTGGATTTTCTCTCCTTCCACGCTGCCGGCTGGTACTTCCCGGCCTTCAACGTCGCCGATATCGGCATTACCCTTGGTGCTGCGGGCCTGATCATCGAGTCGTTCCGCGACGCCCGGCGCTGAACCCCACGGTGGTCGGCGCGTCCAACCCACTCATGGCCGCGCCCCGCCAACGGCAAGAGAGACATAGATGAGCGATCAACCCTCTACCGTCCATCGCGTCGGTGATGATATGGAAGTGACCCTGCACTTCACCCTCAAGCTCGAGGACGGCACCGTGGTCGACTCGACCCGCGACAAGCAGCCGGCTACCTTTCAGGTCGGCGATGGCAACCTGCCGCCCGGCTTCGAGGCGCCCCTGCAGGGGCTCGCCGAAGGCGATACCGGCAGCTATCAGATCGGTCCGGAGCATGCCTTCGGCCAGCACAATCCGCAGAACGTCCAGCTGCTCAAGCGCGACGACTTCGAGGATGTCGAGCCCGAGGTGGGCACGGTGATGTCGTTTGCCGACGCGGCCGGCGGCGAGCTGCCCGGCGTGATCGCCAGCCTCGACGGCGAGCAGGTGGAAGTCGACTTCAATCATCCGCTGGCGGGGCGTACCCTGACCTTCGAGGTCGAGGTGATCAAGGTTCGCCCGGCCACCACCCATTGATGCCCACGGCAAGAGAGAACGCCATGCACATCAAGCTGGCCAACCCCCGCGGCTTCTGCGCCGGCGTCGACCGCGCCATTGATATCGTCAATCGTGCCCTCGACGTGTTCGGCCCGCCGATCTATGTACGCCACGAGGTGGTCCATAACCGCTTCGTGGTGGACACCCTGCGTAAGCGCGGCGCGGTCTTCGTCGAGGAACTGCATGAGGTGCCCGACGACGTGATCGTGATCTTCTCGGCCCATGGGGTTTCGCGTGCGGTACAGGAAGAGGCTGACCGTCGCGGCCTCAAGGTCTTTGACGCCACCTGCCCGCTGGTGACCAAGGTCCACCTGGAGGTACTGCGCTACGCCAAGCGTGGCCAGGAGTGCGTGCTGATCGGCCACGCTGGGCACCCCGAGGTGGAGGGCACCATGGGCCGCTACGACCCCTCTCAAGGCGGCGCCATCTACCTGGTGGAAGACGAGGCCGACGCTGCCGCGCTCAAGGTCAAGGATCCCAGCCGGCTGGCCTTCGTGACCCAGACGACGCTCTCCATGGACGACACCGCCAAGGTGATCGACGCCCTGCGTGCGACCTTCCCCGAGATCGAAGGGCCGCGCAAGGACGATATCTGCTACGCCACCCAGAACCGTCAGGACGCGGTACGTGTCCTGGCCGCCGAATGCGACCTGGTGCTGGTGGTAGGCAGCCCCAACAGCTCCAACTCTAACCGCCTGCGCGAACTCTCCGAGCGGGTCGGCACACCGGCGTATCTGGTCGACAATGCCAGTCAGATCGATCCTGCCTGGCTTGATGGCGTCACCGCCATTGGTCTAACGGCTGGCGCCAGCGCACCGGAGGTGCTTGTCAACGGCGTTATCGAGCGGCTGCAGGGCCTTGGCGCCACGGCGCCTGAAGAGCTCGACGGCCGCGAGGAGACGATTACCTTCTCCATGCCACGCGAGTTGAGAGAGCGTGTTATCGTTAGTGAATGAGTGCTAGCCCGGCATGGGCTACTCTGACGAGAGAGACTGGTAAGGAAACCGGGCGCTACGCCCGGTTTTTTGCGCCTGGACACTACCAGAGCTGGTACTTATGACGCATATTGAAACGGAAGGTAACCTGAACATGCAGGGTAACCATAAGCGGGGGACACCGCAGTGAGCGCAGGGCAGGCGACCAGCATCGCCTCCCATCGTCAGGGAGGCTTCACCTTGATCGAGCTGATGATCGCCGTGGCGATCATCGCCATCCTGGCGTCGATTGCCTACCCCAGCTATCAGCGCTATGTGCAGCAGTCGCGGGTAACAGATGGGCAAGTAGGACTGATGCAGGCGGCTTCTGAAATGGAACGCTGTTACACAGTATCGAGTACTTACCCAGCTGATGATTGTTTGGTAACGACCTCATCACCGGACGGAGTATATCCAACAATCAGCCTTGAAAACTCTGGTTCGACTTTTCGCTTGGAGGCAACAGGAGGAACGAGGGTGACGAGTGGCTGCGAGACTCTTTGGATTGAGAGTACAGGAGAGCGTGGTCCCGATGCTTGTTGGTAAGCGAAGAAGCCAGCGTGGCTTCACGTTGATAGAACTTCTTATCACCATGGCAGTGGCAATAATATTGGCCACTATCGCTGTGCCTAGCTTTCTTGGCATGATGGCAAATAATCGTTTGGCGAGCGACTATAATGAAATTCTCTCGGGAGTGAATTTTGCAAGGAGTGAGGCGATAAAGCGCCGTGAGGACGTTGCTTTTACCGTTGAGGAGGGGGCGCCGTGGGAGTACAAGGTTACCTTAGAGAGTGATGAAGATATTCGAATTCGAAGCTCTCGCGATGCACGCATGACAGTTACCTCGAGTGGGGATGTCACCTTCAATAGCTTGGGACGGGTTGCATCAGGATCAAATTGTGAAGGCGGCTGCTTGATAGATATAAACCATGATGTGGCCGGTTGCCGAGCGGTATCAATTAGCCGTTTTGGCCGTGTAGGTCGAGCTGATTGTGCCGAGTCGGCTGAGGTGTCGACGCCATGAATAGCGCAGCGTCCAAAGGGTTCACGTTAATCGAGGCGTTGGTTGCTCTGCTGGTGCTCTCTATCGGCATGCTCGGCGTGGCGGCAATGCAGCTTAATGCGCTTCAGGGGGCGCATGCCGCCTACCAACGCTCCATAGCATCGCTTGCTGCACAAGATGCTCAAGAGAGACTGTGGGCTGAAATGGCACGACAGGGAGGGTTGGCCTGTCCTGACGAGGGTGTTGTTAATGGCACCGGTGAAGGATGGGATGCACAATGGTCGCCGTTTCTTCCCGGACTTGGCAGTTCTCCCGTAGGGCCTCCCGATGAGTGTGAGTTTATAATCTCTATAACTTGGGATGAGAAAAGGTTTGAAGAAGGGGGCGGGGAATCTTTCTCCTACATTGTCAGGCTGCCCGGGGAGGTCTCACCATGAAGCGTAACAGAGGCTTCTCCCTTGTGGAGCTGATGGTCGCCATGGTAATCGGGCTAATTATCGTGTTAGGTGCTGGGCAGCTGTTCTTGACGGTGTTTCAGACTAATCGGCAAGTAGAGCTCTTGAGCGAAAAGCAGGCAGCAGTGAATTTTGCCGTCGAATCTATATTAAGGGATGTTCGCCGAGCCAGAAACTGGGATCCGAGTGACTGTTGTGATGACGATGAACAGCTCGTACTTGAGGTGCCTAATCGTGGGGATATGCCAAGCTGTTATGAAGATTACGTTGAGAAAACATATAGACTCTCTGATAGGGTGGCAGTAGTAGGTGGAGAGAATGTACGCTTTCTTGAGTTAGAAACGTCATGCCTAGACGATAACGATGTTTTAGTAGGCTCTCCCGTGTTGGCGGAGTTAGTGGGAGGCTTCGTTGAGGGTGGTTTCTCTGTTGAAGCGCTGAGTGATTATGGGGCTATAGTCGGCTTGATATTACGGATGTCAGACGGTGGCAGCGAAAGCTTGGACTTTTATGCTATAAACCGTACTGCAGCACTGAATACTGAAGCCCCTGAGCCAGAATAAGCTGGTTATTATGTGGAGAGAGGCATGAAAAAACAGAAAGGCGCTGCACTGATAGTGGTCCTGTCGCTGCTGGTGGTAGCATTGATGGTGGGACTATCAAGCATGCAGTCTTCACATATTGATGAGCGGCTGGCGGGAAATTATAGAGCTCAGTCTCTGGCGCAAATGGGGGCCGAGAAAGCTGCCGCTGTTGGGTGGGGAAATTTTAATAATAACGATTCTTGGGAAAAGCTCTCGGACTTAACTTCTTCTGATCTTGCCAGTTTATCATGGGCAGAGCTGGAAGGAGATGATGACCTGTGTGAATCGCCGGTCAGTTGTTACTACCGATATGTCGAAGATGGCAATGGAAAATATATTGTGTCGATAGGTCGTGTTGGTGATGATGCTTCCTTGAGTGAGTCTATATTTATTAAAGTTGACGTTGGAGGACCTTCACCTTTGTTTAATAGCCCCATTGTTGGTTGTGAAGGTGTTGTAATGGCTGGTGGCTCTACTATTGGAAGCTATGATTCTAGGGAAGGTCCGTGGGATGGGACAGTAGGAGGGTTCTCTGCTACTGATGCACCTCTTGTCAGTACTCTGAATGGTGGCGACTCTAATATAGTCCTTGGCGATAATGAAAAAATCCATGGCTCTATATCTTCTTATGGGGGTGTTTCGTTGGATGGGTCATCGACTGTGCATGGTAACATTACGGCAAATAAGTTAATAAGCTTTCCTGCCAATAGCGTAGTAATGGGTGGTGTTGAAACACTTGGAGATATAGGATTTTCCGGAAGCGGAAGAGTTGAGTCGAGCCTGAAGTCTGGTGGTGATATCGTTTTTGGTAATTGGTCATCTTATGTGGGTGAGGCTATATATGCTGGTGGTGAAGTTGTAACAAATACCAGCAGGAATGACCCTTCAGAACATCTCCCTGTTGAAAATAGAGGAAATTATTTCCCCGGGAATAGCGGAAATCCTGTTGGCGTCGCACAGCAATCTTGCGATAATGCAACCTTTGGCGAGAGGAATCTTGTTGATGAGCGAGATAATTTAAAATCTGTCGTTACATCGATAGACAACGATCCAGATATTGCCAATAATGACTTGGCTATTGGCCCGTGGCCTAATGAGAATTGGGAGCTTAATAGTGAGGGGTTGAGAAGGTTCGATAAAAGCTGGAATATAAATGACTGGGTATCGCATGGTCAAACCCAAGCAGTAGAGAATGCTCTTGGTAGAGACGGTGAGGTGAGCGTTATGAGAGTGGGGGATCTTAGTATTAGTCAAAGTGGGAGGCTGAGAGTTTCAGGTGATGTTTTGTTGGTTGTTGAGGGTGATTTTAATATTTCTGGCGGTGGTCAAGGGCTGATAATTGATCCTGGCAGCAGTCTTACGGTGGTTGTGGAGGGGATGACTCAGTTTGGTAGCGCAGCGCGCATGGATAGTGTTAATTCTATAAATAGCAACGGGGATCCATCCTTTTCTTTGTTCTCAACCTATGGCGAAGGTGGTACTGGGGTAGAGTTTAACGGAGGAGGGCGTGTTGTTGCTAATGTTTACGCCCCGTTTTCGGGTGTTTCAGTTAATTCTGGAGCTGATTTCTATGGCTCTGTGAGAGGTAAAACGGTGACTGTAGATGGTGACGGGTTAATAGCTTACGATGAAGCGCTTCAAGACTCAGAATACGCTTCAGGTGGTGAAGGGAATGGTAAAGGCATAATTGAATACTGGAGATGAGCACTGGGCGCTAAGGTTGGGTAGTCACATGTTCCGCATGCAATTACTTGCGTGTATCTTTTAGCCCCCTAACGCCGTGTTTTCTATACTTTACTGCCGCCAGTACTACTAAACGTTACCGTCCTCATTGGCAATACGTAGATCTTTTTCGGTGTCCTCCAGCTCATTTTCTGCGCGAAATCGAACTTCTTTCGTCGCTATAGCATCCATGCGAACATTCCTGCTAATAGTAGAGATGTCCTCACTGCTTGTTAGTGATTGGGAGGTACCCATTGTATTGGGTTCGGCAACAAGGCGGCCATCATAATGCCAGCTTCGTTGGGGGACCCATGAGACGTTCCAAATGCGTTCCTGCCACATGGCTACGTTGTCATCGTGAAGTAGTGTTAGACTCTCAATAGGTACCGCAGCGGCGATTAAGGTGGTATCAATAACGATGCCAGAATCGGACATGCATATATTTCCGCGGTATTGGCCGGCCTGTAACGCGTCCGCTATCTGGCGGCGTGGCTGGCCTGATTTCGGTGAGCCTTGGCCACATAAGTGCAGTACATCATTGTCTATCTGTTTGATTACCCATACTTTTATATACGGTCTGCTAAATAGCCTCCTTAACATCAGAAAGTCCTCATGAAATAAGGGTGTTTGTCCTAGATAATATAGACTAGCATCCCGGTCGCCCAGATACGACTCGCACCCTGCCGGTATTATTCACAACGACTCTTGCGCCTGTATCCAGTCGCCCACAAAGCCTAAAAGTGCCGTTATGCCCCCCCGAGCGGCCCAGCGCTTGATAGCGCACGGGTCTGTCGTCGTTACGATAGGTCAGCGATGGCAGCTTGCTCTCCCCAAAGGTGCGCAGCAGCTCATCCCCCGGCTCGCCCAGGCCCTCGAAGATGGCGAGAGTGGCCAGCCAGGCGTCCCCCCCTGCATTGTTGTCAATCTGACACTGGGCCATATCGATCGTCGGGCACAGCGTCACCTGAGTCCGTCGAGTAATAGCGGCGTTGCGGGTCATGGCCAGCGCTGATTTGAGTCTCATCACCTCCGCCGCCACCTGGTTGCGGGCGGTAAATTGCTGATAGCTGGGAATGGCCCAGGTGGCCATGATCACGGCGACGGCGATCACCACCAGCAACTCGATCAAGGTAAATCCCTGCTGTTGCGGCGTATCGGTGCGTCGCGTTGCCGCAGGCATGGCGGTGGGTGCGTGATAGTCTTGTTGGCTCGGTGGGCGCATGGGGCCTCCCTGGCAGGCGTGGTCCATCCCTGGTAGCGCTTCTGTCACCCTAGCCCAAGCCTATGTAAGCCATATCGGATTCTGCTGTGAGTGATTTCCTAGTCGTAGGCGGTGGCGTCATTGGCATGATGACGACGCTGCAGTTGGCCGACGCTGGCCACGAAGTGACCCTGCTCGAGCGCGGTGAGTGCGGCCGTGAGTCTTCCTGGGCCGGCGGCGGTATCGTCTCGCCGCTCTACCCCTGGCGCTATTCGGCGCCGATCTCGCGGCTCTCGACCTGGTCGGAGGGGTACTATCCAGAGCTGTCACTACGTCTGCTGGAAGAGACCGGCATTGACCCGGAGTATCGCCAGAAGGGCCTGCTCTATCTGCGCGTCGACGATGAGTCGCGCGCCTTGGGGTGGGCGCGCGAGGCGGGCAAGCCGCTGGAGCGGGTCGACGCCGATTTTCTTTACGCCAAGGAGCCGGCAGCGCTGCGCGGCTGCGATGGTGCGCTATGGATGCCGACCCTGGGCAGCATCCGCAACCCGCGGCTGGTCAAGGCGCTGCGTGCGCGTCTGGCGGCGATGCCTAAGGTGCACATACGCGAGGGCGTCGAGGTGACCGGGCTGCAGCGCCAAGGGCCCCGTGTTGTCGCGGTGGAGGCTGGTGTCGAGCGATTCGGCGCGGGAGACGTGGTGGTGTGCGGTGGGGCCTGGGCCGCAGAGCTGCTCGCCTCGGTGGAGGTCACGCTGCCGGTACGCCCGGTCAAGGGGCAGATGATTCTGTTCAAGGCACCGCCGGGACTGGTGCGGCGGGTGGTGCTGATGGATGGCCGCTACGTGATTCCGCGTCGTGACGGTCGCGTGCTAGCCGGCTCGACGCTGGAGGAGGCCGGTTTCGACAAGGGCATTGACGACATCGCCAAACAATCGCTGTGGGATAGCGCCACGCGTATTATTCCGGCGCTGGCCGAATGCGAGGTGGAGCACCACTGGGCGGGGCTTAGACCGGGCTCGCCCAATGGCACCCCCTTTATCGGGGCAGTGCCGGGACTCAGAAACGTGCACGTCAATGCCGGCCACTACCGCAATGGCCTGGTGCTGGCACCGGCCTCGACGCGGCTGCTGGTGGATCAACTGCTAGGGCGCGAACCGATCCTCGATCCTGCCCCGTATCGGCTGGCAGGGCGCCTGGACGCCACCCCCTGAGGGGGCGCTATCCTGAAGCTCGGCGCTACTGGTCGTCGCTCTTCTGCTCCTCGAGATACTTGTCGCGGTGGGCGCTGGAGCAGAACCATTCGCCGCGCTCACGCAGGGCGTCGGTTTCCGGCAGGTGCACTTTGCAGTAGGTGCAGCGCACGATCTGGTTGGCGTCGCTGTCGTCGGTATCGTGGTCCAGCAGTTCCTCGCGGTCGAGTTTCCACTCGCGATACATGCGGTACAGCTTTAGGCCGGCGAAGAACAGCACGGCGAAGATGATCAGACGAATGATCAACAGGTTCATCCTTTTATGACTCCTTGCGGGAGGCGGGCAGTCACCGCGGACTTTGCCAGCAGTGCGGCCATGCGGGACAATGGGCTAACCATGAGTTTCGAGAGATTTTCACGCCCATGCAAGACCTGACGCTGGTGATGGCCCAACTCGACCCGCTGGTCGGTGATATTCCCGGCAATACCGAGCGCGCTATCGAGTCGGTGCGCGAGGCGCGTATCGAGCATGGCGCCGATATTGTCGTAATGCCGGAGCTGTTCCTGACCGGCTATCCCCCAGAAGATCTGCTGCTGCGCCCTTCCATGGAGACGCGCCTGCGCGAGGCGCGTGCCCGAATGGCCGAGAAGATGTCCCGCGAGGTGCTGGTGATCGTCGGTTACCCCGGCATGCGCGAGGGACAGCGCTACAATCTCGCTGGCCTGCTCTACCAGGGCGAGTGGGTGGCCGAGTACGCCAAGCAGGCGCTGCCCAACTACCAGGTCTTCGACGAGCAGCGTTATTTCACTCCCGGCAGTGTGCCACTGGTGTTCGAGCACAAAGGCGCCAAGCTCGGCATCCTGATCTGCGAGGATATGTGGCAGGAGGCGCCGGCGCGCAGGGCCGCGCAGGCCGGTGCAGAGATACTGATCACCCTCAATGCCTCGCCGTACCATCAGGACAAGCCCTCCGAGCGCCGGGGGCTGTTCGCCGAGCGTGCCGCCGAAGTGGGGCTGCCGCTGGTCTACGTCAACCAGATCGGCGGCCAGGACGAGCTGGTATTCGACGGCGGTTCGGCCTGCGTCGATGCTCAGGGCAAGCTGCAGGTGCAGGCGCCGCACTGGCAGGTGGGACTGATGCCGGTGCAGCTGGTCAAGGAGTCGACCGGCTGGGTGCCTCGCGGCGGAGAGATCGAGCCCGAGGTCGAGGCGGAAGAGAGCCTCTACTGTGCGCTGGTGACCGGCGTTCGCGACTACGTCAACAAGAGCGGTTTCAAGGGCGTGGTGCTGGGGCTGTCGGGTGGCATCGATTCGGCGCTGTCGCTGGCCATTGCGGTGGATGCCCTGGGCCCGGAGCGCGTGCATGCAGTGATGATGCCGTATCACTACACCGCTGAGATCTCCCAGCAGGACGCTGCCGAACAGGCCCGCCTGCTCGGCGTCAACTACGAGGTGATGCCGATTGCGCCGATGGTCGAGGCGTTCAGCGAGACCCTGGCCGAGAGCTTCGCCGGCACCGAGCGTGACACCACCGAGGAGAACCTGCAGTCGCGGGTGCGCGGCGTGCTGCTGATGGCGATCTCCAACAAGAAGGGCCTGATGGTGCTGACCACCGGCAACAAGAGCGAGATGGCGGTGGGCTATGCAACCCTGTATGGCGACATGGTCGGCGGCTACAACGCCTTGAAGGACGTCTACAAGACTTGGGTCTATCGCCTGGCCCGCTGGCGCAACACCCAGGAGCCGGCGATCCCCGAGCGGGTCATCACCCGTCCGCCCTCCGCCGAACTGGCCCCGGATCAGCAGGACAGCGACTCGCTACCCGACTACGACACCCTGGACGCGATTTTGGCGCGCTACATCGAGGGTGACATGAGCGCGGAAGCGATCATCGAGGCCGGCTTCACTCGCGAGGATGTCTACCGCGTGGTGCAGCTGGTCGACCGCTGCGAGTACAAGCGCCGCCAGGCACCGGTGGGTGTGCGCGTGACGCCGCGCGGATTTGGCCGCGACCGCCGCTATCCGATCGTCAACGGCTGGCAGCCGGGGGAGTAGCCCTTCGGACAGCGCCGAGCCATCAGCGCCCAGCAGATAAGCTACGGGCAGCCGGTGTCGCAATTAAAACAGCAAAACCCCGTGGATGATGAATCCACGGGGTTTTGCGTATTGCAGCCACTATTGATGGCGGCACCATTCTGCTTGGCGCGACTTACGCCGAAATCGAGTCGGCGTCCACATGCAGCGGGCGGAAGGTGCGCCCGCTCAGGCGCTCGTGGCGCGGGTCGTTCTCGATCAGCACGGTCAGCACCTCGCGGGCGCGGTCACGCATGCCGAGGCCCAGATAGCCCTCGACCATCACCGCCAGCGCATCACGGTTGGCGGTGGACTCCGGGTAGTTCTCGACCACCCAGCGGCCGCGCTGAACGGCGGCCAGGTAGGCGCCCTTACGCAGGTAGAAATCGGCGACGTGGAGCTCCTGGGAGGCCAGCACGTTGCGCAGATAGATAATGCGCTGTCGGGCGTCAGGGGCGTACTCGCTCTCCGGGTAGCGCTGAATCAGCTCGCTGAAGTCGCTATAGGCATCCCGGGAGGCACCGAGGTCGCGGCGCGACAGGTCGACCAGGCGTAGCCGCTCGAGGCTGAAGCGGCCGGCCTGATAGGCCGACAGGCCACGCATATAGTAGGCGTAGTCGACCTGGGGGTGGTCCGGCTGCAGGCGGATAAAGCGTCCCGCTGCGGCGCGTGCCGCCTCCCAGTTGTTGGTCTCGTAGTAGGCGTAGATCAACTCGAGCTGGGCCTGCTCGGCGTAGTCGCCGAACGGGAAGCGGGTATCCACCGCCTCGAGCTCCTCCACGGCAGTGGAGTAGCGTCCTGCTTCCAGCGACGAGCGGGCCTGCTGGTAGAGTTCCTGTTCCGACACCTGGGGCAGGTCGTCGTCGGAATCGTCGTCACTGCCACCACCGAACAGGGCACAGCCGCTGAGCAGGGTCACGGCGAGGGCGAAGGCACCGAACCGGGTGCCGGTAAGCATAACGCGCATCTTGATCCTCGTATCAAACAACCCGGGTGGCCATGCTAGAATCGTTCGCAATCTGCCACAATCGGCCCACTATAACGCACCCGTTTGCAAAACACACAGGCCCCGCCGTTACATCATGTCCGAGACCCTACACCGTGACGCCCGCGTCCCCGACGCCATGGCCGGCCAGCGCCTCGACCAGGCGGCCGCCGAGCTGTTTGATGACTTTTCCCGTGAACGCCTCAAGGGCTGGATCCAGGCGGGCGCGCTTACCGTCGATGGTGGCCTGGCGCGGCCCAAGCACAAGTTGCACGGCGGTGAACAGTTGGTGCTTACCGCGGTGATCGAGGATGACACCCGCTTCGAGCCCCAGGCCATGGCGCTGGATATCGTCTTTGAGGATGCCGACGTGCTGGTGGTCAACAAGCCGGCGGGGCTGGTCGTACACCCGGCCGCGGGAAATCCGGACGGCACCCTGCTCAACGCCGTGCTCTATCATCACCCGGCGGCAGCGAGCATTCCGCGTGCGGGTATCGTGCACCGTCTCGACAAGGACACCACCGGGCTGATGGTGGTGGCCAAGACGCTGGCCGCTCAGGCGGCGCTGGTGGAGCAGCTCCAGGCGCGCAGTATGTCCCGCGAGTACGACGCCATCGTCACCGGGGTGATGACCTCCGGCGGCACCGTGGATGCGCCCATCGGTCGCCACCCCAAGGACCGCAAGCGTCAGGCGGTGACCGGGGGCGGCAAGCCAGCGGTGACACACTACCGGGTGACCGAGCGTTTTCGCCACCATACCCACGTGCGCTGCAAGCTCGAGACCGGTCGAACGCATCAGATCCGCGTGCATCTGGCCCACAAGCGCTTCCCGCTGATCGGCGATGCGCTCTACGGCGGGCGCCTCAAGCTGCCGCCGGGCGCCGATGAGGCACTCAAGGAGTTGCTGCGCGGCTTTCCGCGCCAGGCGCTACACGCTCGCAAGCTGGCCTTCAGGCATCCGGCCAGTGGGGCACGGGTCGAGTACCGTGCCGAGCTGCCCGATGACATGCTGATGCTGCTCGACTACCTGCGTCACGACCATGCCACCATGCGCTGAGGAGTTCGCGATGCATGACGCCGCCGACGACCTTCACCCTCACCCGACGCTGATCCTGCCCGACTGGCCAGCGCCAACCCGGGTCGGGGCCTTCGTCACTACCCGCGAAACCGGTCCCAGCCAGGGGCCTTTCGCGGCGTTCAATACCGCGCTTCACGTCGGCGATGATCCGGCGATGGTCGAGCGCTGCCGCGATCTGCTGCGCGCCCAGCTCGACGATGACCGCCCGCTGCTGTGGCTCGACCAGGTGCACGGTGCGGCGGTCCAGCAGGCCTATGCGACGGACCTGCCGCAGGCTGATGCGTCGGTGGCCGACGACAAGCGCTACGCCTGCGTGATCCAGACCGCCGACTGCCTGCCGGTGTTCTTCTGCGACCGCCTGGGCACCAAGGTCGGACTGGCCCATGCCGGATGGCGCAGTCTCGCCGGGGGCGTGCTCGAGGCCACCGTGGCGGCACTCGATATCGACCCCGACGAGCTGCTGGTGTGGCTCGGCCCAGCGATTTCCAACGCCCAGTTCGAGGTCGGTCCGGAGGTGTTCGATGCCTTCGCAGCGGTGCAGCCGGAGGCCGCTTCGGCCTTCGAGCCCAGCCCCTATCGGCTCGGCCACTACATGGCCGATATCTATAAGCTTGCGCGGTTGCGCCTCGAGCGCCTCGGGGTTCATCAGATCAGCGGCGGACACTTCTGCACCGCCTGCGAACCGCGCTTTTATTCCCACCGCCGCGACGACGGCCAGACCGGCCGCATGGCCAGCGTGATCTGGCTGCGCTGATGGCAATACCCCGCCACTCGCCTTGATCCACATCAAGGCGACGTGAGCTTTCCACGTCGCCGACTTGAAAGCGGCCTCTGCTGACTCCATTGATCATGTCAAGACGTTATTGACTGGGCCAAGCGGTGCGTCCGAACGCACCGCCACCCCAATGGAGGAAGATACGATGCGACCCGATAAATTCACCGGCAAGCTGCAGAGCGCTGTGGCCGATGCCCAATCGCTGGCGGTGGGCCGCGGCCACAACCAGCTCGATCCCGGCCATCTGCTGCTGGCGCTATTAGACGCCCGCGACAGCGGCATCAAGGGACTGGTGCAGCAGGCCGGCGGCGATAGCGGCCGTCTGCGTGCTGGGCTGGTACAGCATGTCGATGACCTGCCCAAGGTCGGCCAGTTCGATGGCGAAGTTCAGCCGTCGCGGGATTTCGTACGGCTATTCAATCTCGCCGACCGTGAAGCGCAGAAGCGTGGTGACCAGTTCGTGGCCAGCGAGCTGGTGCTGTTGGCGGCGCTGGAGATGGGTGGCGCGCTGGCCAAGACGCTGACCCAGGCCGGCCTGACCCGCAAGGCGGTGGAAGCCGCCATCGACAGCCTGCGCGGCGGCCAGCGCGTCGATGACGCCAACGCCGAGGACAATCGCGAGGCGCTCAACAAGTACACCCTCGACCTGACCGCACGGGCCGCCGAGGGCAAGCTCGACCCGGTGATCGGTCGCGACGATGAAATCCGCCGTACCATCCAGGTGCTGCAGCGGCGCACCAAGAATAACCCGGTGCTGATTGGCGAGCCGGGGGTGGGCAAGACAGCCATCGTCGAGGGACTGGCCAATCGTATCGTCGACGGCGAAGTACCCGAAGGCCTCAAGGACAAGCGGGTGCTGTCGCTGGATATGGGCTCGCTGCTGGCCGGGGCCAAGTTCCGCGGCGAGTTCGAAGAGCGCTTGAAAGCGGTGCTCAACGAGTTGGCTCAGGAAGAGGGGCGGGTGATCCTGTTCATTGACGAGCTGCACACCATGGTCGGCGCCGGCAAGGCCGAGGGCGCCATGGACGCCGGCAATATGCTCAAGCCGGCGCTGGCCCGCGGTGAGCTGCACTGCGTGGGTGCTACCACCCTCGACGAGTACCGCAAGTACATCGAGAAGGATGCTGCCCTCGAGCGGCGCTTCCAGAAAGTGCTGGTCGACGAGCCCTCCGAAGAGGACACCATCGCCATCCTGCGTGGCCTCAAGGAGCGTTACGAGGTGCACCACCGCCTCAATATCACCGACTCGGCGATCATCGCCGCGGCGCGGCTCTCGGCGCGCTATATCACCGACCGTCAGCTGCCCGACAAGGCCATCGACCTGATCGACGAGGCGTCGTCGCGGATTCGCATGGAGCTCGACTCCAAGCCCGAGGAGATGGACCGCCTCGACCGCCGGCTGATTCAGCTCAAGATGGAGCGCGAACACCTCAAGAAGGAGACCGACGAGGCGTCCAAGAAGCGTCTCGAGACCCTCGAAGCGCAGATCGATGAGCTGGCGCGGGAGTACGCCGACCTGGAAGAGGTGTGGAAGTCCGAGAAGGCCAGCATCGAGGGCGCGGCGCAGTACAAGGACGCCCTGGACAAGGCGCGGGTCGAGCTCGATGCCGCCAAGCGTCAGGGCGACCTGGGCAAGATGTCCGAGCTGCAGTACGGGGTGATTCCCGATCTCGAACGCAAGATTGCCGAGAGCGAAGCGGGCGGGGCGGATACCTCGACTCACCAACTGCTGCGCTCCAACGTCACCGAGGAGGAGGTCGCCGAGGTGGTGTCGCGCTGGACCGGCATCCCGGTGGCCAAGATGCTCGAGGGTGAGCGCGACAAGCTGCTGCGCATGGAAGAGGCGCTGCACCAGCGGGTGATCGGCCAGGATGAGGCGGTCACCGCGGTGGCCAACGCCGTACGCCGTTCGCGGGCCGGGCTGGCCGACCCCAACCGACCCAACGGCTCCTTCCTGTTCCTCGGCCCCACCGGGGTCGGCAAGACCGAACTGTGCAAGTCGCTGGCCAATTTCCTGTTCGACACCGAAGAGGCGATGGTGCGCATCGACATGTCGGAGTTTATGGAGAAACACTCGGTGGCGCGCTTGATCGGCGCCCCTCCCGGCTATGTCGGCTACGAAGAGGGCGGCTACCTGACCGAGGCGGTGCGTCGCAAGCCCTATTCGGTGCTGCTGCTCGACGAGGTGGAGAAGGCCCACGCCGATGTGTTCAACATCCTGCTGCAGGTGCTCGAGGATGGCCGCCTCACCGATGGCCAGGGGCGCACCGTGGACTTTCGCAACACCGTGATCGTGATGACCTCCAACATGGGCTCGGACATCATCCAGCGCATGGGCGCCAGTGAAGACGACAGCGAGCAGGGCTATGCGCATATGAAGGAGATGGTGATGGCGGTGGTCGCCGACCACTTCCGCCCCGAGCTGATCAACCGCATCGACGAGGTGGTGGTGTTCCATGCCCTTGGCCAGGAGCAGATCCAGGCCATCGCCGGCATCCAGCTCGAGCGGCTGCGCGGCCGACTCGCCGAGCACGAGCTAGGGCTCGAGGTCAGCGACGATGCCATGGCCCAGCTGGCAGTGGTGGGTTTCGATCCGGTCTACGGGGCGCGGCCGCTCAAGCGCGCGATTCAGAGCCGGCTCGAGAATCCGCTGGCCCAGGACCTGCTCAGCGGCAGGTTCGTGCCCGGCGACGTGATCAAGGTCAGCGCCGTCGACGGCCAGCTACACTTCAGTAAATAAGGCGTCTGCCGATAATTGATTAACACGGTCGCGTCCGACCTCGTTCACCCGTCTCGCTGGTCGAGACGGGTTTTTTAATGTCCGCGCCTTGCCGTTTTATCGACCTTGGGCTACCAGAGGCGGTTTCCCGGTTGACAGCGCTGCGGGGCTATTGGACTCTTGCGGTTCCTGATTGCGGGCGCGGACCATACGGGCAACCCCCACTCACCGCGCGAAGGGTAGGCCGAATGGCCTCTACCCGCCGAAGGATTTCCGGCCCGAGCTAACCGCTCGGTCTGGCCAACGCCCCCGACACGGCAAACCGCCGTGAAAAGGAACCGCCGATGCATGTTGCATGCGTTGGTGTTCCTGAATGAGAGTGCAGGCCCCAACAGGGCTCATTAGCCAGGGTTTGGCATCAGGTGCCGGCACTGCCGGCAGCGACGTACCGTCGCACTCGACCCCATGACCCGCACTGGGACATGGATCGCACTCGAGACCTCCAGGGGAGAAATACACGTGGAACTGCTTTCCGGCGCCGACATGATCGCCCGCTTCCTGCAGGATGAGGGCGTTGAATATATCTATGGTTACCCCGGTGGCGCAGCGCTGCATATCTACGATGCGCTGTTCCGCCAGGACAAGGTCAAGCACATCCTGGTTCGCCATGAGCAGGCGGCGACCCACGCCGCCGACGGTTATGCCCGGGCCTCCGGCAAGCCCGGCACCGTGCTGGTGACCTCAGGTCCCGGCGCGACCAATGCTGTGACCGGTATCGCCACCGCCTACATGGACTCGATTCCCATGGTGGTGCTGTGCGGTCAGGTGATGAGCCACCTGATCGGCGATGACGCCTTCCAGGAAACCGACATCATCGGCGTGACCCGCCCGATCGTGAAACATAGCTTCTCGATCAAGCACCCGTCCGAGATTCCGGAAGTCCTCAAGAAGGCCTACTATTTGGCCGCTACTGGCCGGCCCGGCCCGGTGGTGGTGGATATTCCCAAGGACATGACCGCGCCCACCGAGCGCTATGAGTACGTCTACCCGAAAAAGGTCAAGATGCGCTCCTACAACCCGGTGACCCGCGGCCATACCGGTCAGATCAAGAAAGCCGTGGAGCTGATGCTCAAGGCCAAGCGGCCGGTGTTCTACACCGGCGGCGGGGTGATAACCGGCCGCGCCTGCGAGGGATTGACCGATCTGGTCAAGCAGCTCGGTTTCCCGATCACCACCACCCTGATGGGCATCGGCGCCTACCCGCAGAGCGATGCTCAGTGCCTCGGCTGGCTGGGCATGCACGGCTCCTATGAGTCGAACATGGCCATGCACCATGCCGACCTGGTGATCGCCATCGGCGCGCGCTTCGATGACCGGGTCACCAACAACACCTCCAAGTTCTGCCCCACCGCCAAGATCGTGCATGTCGACATCGACCCCAGCTCGGTATCCAAGACGGTGCGTGCCGATGTGCCCATCGTCGGGCCGGCGGCCAGCGTGATCAACGAGATGATCAGCCTGGTTCAGGGCAAGGAGATCGCCCATCCCGATGCTCTCGGCGAGTGGTGGCAGAAGATCGATAGCTGGCGCGATGAACGCCGCGGCAAGCTCTATGAGCCCTCCGAGCCCGGCGAGGCGCTCAAGCCGCAGGAGGTCATCGAGGCGGTGTGCAAGATCACCCGCGGCGAGGCCTTCGTGACCACCGACGTCGGCCAGCATCAGATGTTTGCCGCCCAGTACTACCACTTCGACAAACCCAACCGGTTCATCACCTCGGGTGGGCTCGGCACCATGGGCTTCGGTTTTCCGGCGGCCATGGGCATCAAGAAGAGCTACCCGCAGGACGATGTGGTCTGCATCACCGGGGAGGGCAGCTTCCAGATGATGATGCAGGAGCTGTCGACCTGTAAGCAGTACGGGATTGGCGTCAAGATCGTCAATCTCAACAACGGCTCACTCGGCATGGTGCGCCAGTGGCAGGACCTCAACTACAAGTCGCGCCATGCGCACTCCTACATGGAGTCGCTGCCCGACTTCCAGAAGCTGATCGAAGCCTATGGTTTCACCGCCATCAAGGTAGAGCGTCACGAGGATCTCGAACCCGCTCTCGAGCGGGCCTTCGCCGACAACAACGAGCTGGTGTTCCTCGACATTTATGTCGACCCGCGCGAGCACGTTTATCCGATGCAGGTGCCCTTGGGCGCCATGCGTGACATGCTGCTTTCGAAGACGGAGCGGACCTGATGCGCCATATCATTTCGATCCTGATGGAAAACGAGCCCGGCGCGCTGTCCCGCGTGGTGGGGCTGTTCGCCCAGCGTAACTACAACATCGAGACGCTCAACGTGGCGCCTACCGAAGACCCGACCCTGTCGCGGTTGACGGTGACGACAGTTGGAGATGACCGAGTGATCGAGCAGATCACCAAGCACCTCAACAAGCTGATCGACGTGGTCAAGCTGGTCGATCTGACCGAGGGCAACCACATCGAGCGTGAGCTGATGATGGTCAAGGTCAAGGCGCTGGGCGCAGCGCGGGACGAGGTCAAGCGCACCGCCGACATCTTCCGCGCGCAGATCGTCGACGTGACGCCGAGTCTCTACACCGTGCAGATCACCGGTGACGCCGGCAAGCTGGATGCCTTCCTGCAGGCCATGGCGCCGGTGGGTATTCTCGAGGTGGCGCGCACCGGGGTGTCGGGGATAGCCCGTGGCGATAAGGTGCTCAGCCTTTAACCCAACCTCTGCCAGCCTATCAAGCCGCCCTCCGGGGCGGCTTTTTCGTAGGCCCTCTCTACACCTCCGCCCAAAGCGCGCGGATGAGTGGGCTCTTGAGGCGGCGCTTGGCGACGCACAGGCCAACGTCGTAGTGGGGCAGCTCGGGCTTGACCGGCAGGACCGTGACCCGGTCGTGGAGCGGGCTGTTATCGAGCACGATCTTGGGCACCACGCCGACGCCGAACCCCAGCCCGACCATGCTGACGATGGCCTCGTTACCGGCGACCTGGGCATAAATCTGCGGCGTGACGCCGAGCGCCTTGAACCAGGTGTCGCAGTGCTCGCGGGCCAGCCCCGACTCGGAGAGGATCATCGGGACCCCTGCCCATTGGGCGGCACTCGGCGTCTGCGGTGCACTGGGCATCCAACTGGTGTCTTCACGGGGGGCGATAAACACCAGCGGCGAGGTGGTCATCGGCTTGAAAGCCAGGCCCTCGGGCAGGGTGCGCGGCCGCGGTGTGATCGCCATGTCCTCCTCGCCGGCCAGCACCCGTCCGACCGACTCGGCGGGGTCGCCGGTGTGCAACTTGAGTTCGATGCGTGGATGACGCAGGCGGAACTCGCTGAGCAGCGCGTAGAGGAAGCTGTAGCTGGCGGTCACCGAGCAGTAGATGCTGATCTCGCCGGCCAGTTCGCGGGATTCGCTCATCAGCGAGTGGCGTATTGCTTCCCACTGTTCCAGCGCATCGCGGGCATAGTGCTGAAACAGCTGTCCCTGCCGGGTCAACGCGACGTGGCGGTTGTCGCGTTCGAACAGCGGCGCGCCGAGGTTCTCCTCGAGCTGCTGGATCGAGCGCGACAGGGTCGACGGGCTGATATGGCAGGCATCGCTGGCGCGACCGAAGTGGAGCATGTCGGCCAGGGCCAGGAAGTGCTTGAGCGGGCGCAAGTCCATATGAGCATTTCACTTATTGCAATGTGGTATTGCAAATATAGCGTTTTACGCAACGCCGTGCCTGGCTTATGGTGTCGTCATCGTTTCGACGACTCCCAGCGCCGCGCTAGACGGCGCAGGTGGCCATCAACGCTGAATTCCATATCTGCAATATCTCAGGAGAAGCCCAATGCGCGTCTATTACGATAAGGACTGCGACCTGTCCCTCATCCAGGGCAAGAAGGTCACCATCGTCGGTTACGGTTCTCAGGGCCACGCCCACGCCAACAACCTCAAGGAGTCGGGTGTCGACGTTACCGTGGCGCTGCGTGCCGGGTCGTCCTCTGCGGCCAAGGCCGAGGCCGCTGGCCTCAAGGTCGCCTCCGTGCCGGAAGCCTGCAAGACCGCCGACGTGGTGATGATGCTGGCCCCGGACGAAAACCAGAAGGCGATCTACGAGCAGGAGATCGCGCCCAACCTCAAGGATGGCGCGACCCTGGCCTTTGCCCACGGTTTCAACATCCACTACAACCAGATCGAACCGCGCAAGGACCTGGACGTGATCATGATCGCGCCCAAGGCCCCGGGCCACACCGTGCGCTCCGAGTTCGTCAAGGGCGGTGGTATTCCCGATCTGATCGCTATCCACCAGGATGCCTCGGGGACTGCCAAGGAGCTCGCGCTCTCCTACGCCGCCGGCGTGGGCGGCGGCCGCAGCGGTATCATCGAGACCACCTTCAAGGACGAGACCGAGACCGATCTGTTCGGTGAGCAGGCGGTGCTGTGCGGCGGCGCAGTCGAGCTGGTCAAGGCCGGCTTCGAGACCCTCACCGAGGCCGGTTACGCCCCGGAGATGGCCTACTTCGAGTGTCTCCACGAGCTCAAGCTGATCGTCGACCTGATGTACGAGGGCGGCATCGCCAACATGAACTACTCGATCTCCAATAATGCCGAGTATGGCGAGTATGTGACCGGCCCCGAGATCATCAACGACGAATCCCGTGCTGCCATGCGCAACGCTCTGAAGCGTATCCAGACCGGTGAATACGCCAAGATGTTCATCAACGAGGGCAACAGCAACTACCCGTCGATGACCGCGCGGCGTCGCCTCAACGCCGAGCACGAGATCGAGCAGGTCGGTGCCAAGCTGCGCTCCATGATGCCGTGGATCGCCGCCAACCAACTGGTCGACAAGTCGAAGAACTGATCGAACCGGAGGTTGATGCTGACAAGGGCGCGGATCTCCGCGCCCTTGTCGTTGCTGGGGCCTTGTTCCTGGCGATGCCCCCCCGTCGCTATCGTAATTCAGGCCAGAGTGTAGAATGGCAAAGGCGCCACGGCGCTTTTATGGGCAATGGAAAGAGACTTATGAGTCAAGAGCCGAGCACGCCAAAGCACGATCCAGCCGAACACGCAGCCTCATCGCGGGCCGACGAGGACATCGCCTCGGCCTTCGTGCGCGAGACCGAAGTCATCGAGGAAGCGGTGGAGGATGGGAAGAAGGTACGCCGGCGTGGCATCTATCTGCTGCCCAACCTGTTTACCACCTCGGCACTGTTTTCGGGGTTCTTTGCCGTAGTGGCCGGTATCAACGGCGACTTTACCGCCGCTGCGGTGGCGATCTTCATCGCCATGGTGCTCGACGGCCTCGATGGTCGGGTGGCACGCATGACCAATACCCAGAGTGCCTTCGGCGCCGAATACGACAGCCTCTCCGACATGGTGTCGTTCGGCGTGGCTCCGGCGCTGGTCGCCTTTACCTGGATTCTCCAGGATATCGGCAAGACCGGCTGGGTGGTGGCCTTCCTTTACGTGGCCTGCGCCGCTCTGCGCCTGGCGCGCTTCAACGTGCAGATCGGCAGCACCGACAAGAAGTGGTTTATCGGCTTGCCGAGCCCATCGGCGGCAGCCTTCGTGGCGGCCAGCGTCTGGACCTTCCACAGCTTCGATGCCGACGCCGTGGGGTTCAAGCTGCTGATGCTAGTGGTAGTGGCGGCCGCTGGGGTGCTGATGGTCAGCAATATTCGCTATCACAGCTTCAAGGATATCGATTTCAAGAAACCGGTGCCGTTCGTGGTGCTGCTGGCCGTCGTGCTTGGCTTTGTCATGATCTCGGTACAGCCGTCGGTAATGCTGCTGCTGCTGTTCGGCGCCTATGTGGTCTCGGGGCCGGCCCTGGCAGTCATGCGCAAGATGAGGGGCACGCCTGACGCCTGAGCCCCTTCGGTTCTGCCTGCAACGCCCGCCCTGCGCGGGCGTTGCTGTTTTCGGGCGGTTTATCCACACCCTCTGCTGGCGGGCGGCTGTGGAAGGTTTTGGCTGGCGCACTCTCCTTGCCTTGAACTTTTTCTCTGCTGGGGTCTTGCGGGGCCGGGGTGAAACCCTTAAAGTACGCATCCGCTGCTGCCGACGGGCATACGTTGGTAGCGGTGAAGAGAGATGCAAGCATTTGGTTTTGTTGGGTTTTTCTTGTCGATTCGATAGGAAAAGCGATTGACAGGGCCGCCGGAAACGGTAGAATGCACCTCGCTCGAACGGCGCGTCGCAAGACGCACGAGCGTGGCTCTAGGGAATCGGCGTAATCGGTTCTGCAGTGAGCGCCACGGCTTGACAAACTGCGCCGTTTCAGTAGAATACGCCTTCCTCGCCGGGCGCTGGCCGACACTCAGGGGTTAACCTTGAGGTCACGGCAACAGCGAGACGCTCCCACCCCTAGCCGGG
>NZ_JACXZT010000019.1:1456620-1544544 GCF_014779595.1 Halomonas sp. ML-15 | reverse complement strand
TCAGCATGGCTCGATCTCTTGTAGGCTTCGTCACCAACAAGGGAAGGCCATGCGGGTCGGGGGGACAATCTGTTTTGATGATCTACGGACTTATAGCTCCGACGCCGACAACCTGGCACTCCATGTCGACGAGCGGGATCGGAGCGTAGCGAGAGTTGCCGGAACAGAGGCAGGCCACATCGCCGCGCAGCTCATAGCGCTTGACGGTGATCTCACCATCGACCATGTCGACGATGATGTGGCCTGGGCGGGGCTCGATGGAGCGATCGACCACGAGAGTGTCGCCTTCCTGAATGCTCAGGCGCTCCATACTGTCGCCCGTTACCGCCAGGAAGAACGTGGCCGAGGGGCGCTTCACGAATCCCTCATTCAGGTCGAGCGTTCGGCCTTCGTAATCCTGGGCGGGCGAGGGGAAGCCCGAGAGGCCGAAACGGCAGTGCCAGGGTGAGTGGGGCGGGATGTGCTGGGATGAGTCTCTCTGGCGGCATGAGTGACGCCCCTCTAGATAGCTGTGATTTTATACAGTATTATCTATGAGGCCTGCCACAAGCAACAAGCAGTCGCTAATGGAAATTAGCCGCTGAGTGGTTGTCAGGGAAGAGAGATTAGGCGGGTCTTACGTGTATCCCTTTGGATCGCTCGGTGACGACAAGCCTATGCGACCTGGAATGAGCCAGGCTAGACGCTAAGCAATTTTGATGGCAGTGCATTGGTTGGCAGCGGGCTGCGGAGCGCCCTGTCCGCCGAGGAGATCAGCAAAGAGGGCGAATCGATTGCAGACATTTGATGTTCTTGTTCAGGTGAGCTGCCTGGCTCAGCCAGAACACGGCCCATTCAGGTATGGTAATGCTAGCCCCACGAGGATAACCTGGTATCATACGCCGTCCGGAGACGGCTGCGTCCGATAACGGGTTCCGTCACGGAGAAATGCAAGGCTAGGAAGAGCGAAGCCTTGGTGGTCGGGATGGCCACTCCTGATACAGATTGACGGCTTGGATCAGTTCAGGAATGTCGGATAGTTGCTTACGGCAGTGCTTGAAGCCGCATTCCCAGACCACCAGGACACGCCATCCCAACTGCTTCAATTCTTGGCATGCCCGCTGGTCTCGGCGGACATTTGCTTCGAATTTGGCCTCCCAGAATGACGGCCTGGTGCCGGGGGTCGTGGCATAGAAGCAGCCAGCATGCCTGTGCCAAAAGCAACCATGTACGAAGATGACTAGGTTATGAAGCGGCAGGACGAGATCAGGCGACCCCGGCAGATCCTTGCGGTGAAGCCTGAACCGATATCCTTGGGCGTGAAGGTACTTGCGCAGAGCAATTTCGGGATGGGTGTCACGGCCCTTTATCGCCCGCATCATGCGCGAGCGGGTCGAACTATCGACAACATCGGGCATGCTTATAGCCCCCCCACTTTCCAAGAACGAATTGCAGGTTATCATTGATGACGAAGCCGATTCACGTAGTTGACCTCTTTGCGGGGCCGGGCGGCTTAGGCGAAGGCTTCAGCTCGATACGGAAGTCCGACGGCAGTCGTCAATTCCAGACACTCGTATCCGTGGAAAAAGATCCTGCTGCTCATCGTACTCTGACCCTGCGTGCATTTTACCGGTTGCTGCATGACAGTGGCATGGGGATGTCAGCGTATTATGACTACCTGCAGGGAGGCGAGCACCCTTCATGCCGCTCCGACGTGCAGCATCTATGGAAGCAGGCTCAAGAAGAGGCACTTTGTCTGAAGCTGGGAAGTGGAGATGGCAACCGAATTCTCGAGGACCGCCTACGGAAGGAGCTAGCAGGCTGCAACAACTGGGTGCTGATTGGGGGGCCGCCCTGCCAGGCCTATTCGGTAGTTGGTCGTGTGCGCAACCGCGGAAACAAGAATTATCGACCCGAGGAAGACGATCGCCATTTCCTGTATCGAGAATACCTGAACATAATCGCGAGGTTCCGACCTGCTGTCTTTGTCATGGAGAACGTCAGGGGCATGCTGACGTCACGGGTTGGCAAGGACCGGATCTTCGGTCAGATACTGGAGGACCTGCGTGATCCTACCAAAGCTACCGGGCACAAGGGTCCTAGAAGCGTGATGTCCAAAAAAGATGGATACACGATCTTCTCTGTCGAGGATGAGCGAGTCTACTACCCAAGAAGCATAGGACTTTTCGACTCCCCTGCCCCACTCGAGGAGGAAGAATACAACTCCTTTGTGATCAAGGCCGAGCAGCACGGCATACCCCAGGCTCGTCACCGTGTAATCTTGGTTGGTGTACGCAACGACATTGTCACACATTTAGGCGCTTCAGTGATCGCCACTAGCATTCAGATGCCAAGGAGTGGTGATGACGTAGAAATGACTGCCGCGCAGGTCTTAGACGAGCTTCCGGCACTTCGCAGCGGGTTGAGCCGTCATGATTCCAAAGATGCTTGGTATGCGACGATCAGACGTGTGGCTTACAAGGTCGCAAAAGAGCTGCAACGCCACCATAGTGAGCATATCAAGCAGGATGACAGAGAGCGTATTGCAGAAGAGCTTCTCGAGATAGCGAAAGCTCCGCACGAAGAGCTGGACAGACGCCACGATTCCAAGGCGAAACTTAGACCTGTCGGCCCGACGACAGAGCTCGAGAAGTGGTACCACGGCGCTCAGAACCCGAACGTGCAGGGGCTGTGGTACAACCATGAGGCTAGGAGCCACATGGAAACTGACTTGGCCAGATATCTGTATTGCGCGACTTTTGCCAAGGTCATGAAGCGTTCGCCGATCGGCACCAAGGAGATCTATCTGGACTCTCTCGCCCCCGATCATGCCAACTGGAAGTCCGGAAAATTTGCCGACAGGTTCAAGGTGGTCCTAGAGGGGCAGCCATCCAAGACGATTACGAGCCACATTTCCAAGGACGGACACTATTTCATCCATTTCGATCCGTACCAGTGCCGTAGCCTTACGGTTCGCGAGGCGGCGCGGCTGCAGACATTCCCTGATGACTACTACTTCGAGGGAAACCGGACCGAGCAGTATGTTCAGGTGGGAAATGCCGTCCCCCCCCTTCTCGCTCAGCGCATTGCCGCCAAGGTGAAACAGGTTATGGATCGGGTAGAGCTAAATGAGGAGAAGCAGGCTCAGGCAATCCAGGCCTGAGCCAAGGTCTCAAGCATAGCCCGGCCCTTCACAACTCTATCTGAAGTGACCCCTATCCACTTACTAGCTCATTTCAAGAAAATCACGGCACTATCCAACCTGATCATCAATTATAAGTTTTTTCAACCCCTCCTTGGTGTTGCTCTGTGAAGCCCTCCTCTTTCAATTTTTCAAGAGCTTTCACAGCGATACTACACTGCCTATCGGATGGAATATAGTTTGGTATCCTACTACATTTCTCCAGAACTCCAGATTCAGCAGGTGAAAGAAGCTTATACTTCATCCCCCAATCTAGAGCTTGCCTCCAGAACAATCCTCCGCAGTTAACAACAAAAATCACGTTATTAGTTTTTGAAATTTCAGCTTGCTCACTACGTTCTTGGTTAACCGCCGAAGCGGCTTCTACCGGTGTGATCAGAAACTCTGTCAACCCTAAAGAATAGATTATTTTTCGATCTTGCATCTGAGCCCAGCAGGCCTGCTTTTTGGCCCATTCGCTCATGTTCCGAACACCTTCCGGTGGGTGAATGATAACGTCATGAGCCTCCTCAGCCGTCAATAGGAGCGCATCTTCCAAGGGCTCAGGGACCGACTGCTGCCGCCAGACACTGTCGAGGTCGACAAGCTTACCCTGCTCGTATGTGTCATAGGCCAGCTTGGCCATGGAGTAGGTGACTATGTTCGCTCTATAACCACCTTCGTACCACGCTTGCTGTGGAACAATCTTTTCGAGCCGGCGAAAGATTATTGCCTTCGCTATCATTCGCTTGAACCAAGTTTCATCAAATCTCTTATCAGACTTGCTCCACTCCTTGGCTACTTCTTTTTGAAAAGCGACAAAGTTTTTCTGCGCACCACCACTAACAATATGCGGCAAGCCGGCCCAAGAATTCTCAAATTTTGCCAAATCTGTCTTATTGAAATACTGTGGCCGAGGATACTCCGAATCGAACTTTCTTCGTTCTGCTTCGGTTCGTCGACTACGTTCGTCCGGAAATTGACCACGCGCCCTCTCGTAGAACCACTTAGTTTCCTGATATGCGTTCGATCCTTTTGGCGCAAGCACACGCCGTGAAAACTCCTGCAACCGCACTTGGAATGGATGATTTGATGCCAGATCGGCGTCATTTACTTTGTTCTGACTATTGGCATAAAGCGAAATATTAGGAATAATGTTATCTTCCATATCAGGTGGCACTACATTTAATTTCATTTGAATGTAAACCTCGGCCAGGCGTGATTTTGGACGATTGGAACGTTTTTTTCGTGCAGCATGAATTGAGGCTGTTGTCTGGCCACCATTCACGATCTGAAGATTGTCCGCATAGACGAGGACTGGGCCATCATCCGTCTCGCGTATTTCAACCTTATCAGCGGTCGCTGTAATGCCATTATTATAGGCAAAAAACATTTCCGGCTGATCTTCCAGAGTTTCGCGAATCCCACGGTTCACTTTCCCTCGTGCTTGAAGGAAGCTACGCACATTCGCTTCAAGAAGGCGTGTCCCCCACTTCTCGTAGATCTCCCCCAGCTGGCTTCCACGGATCACAGCCATATAACTTTCTAGCGAGGTGCTCCCCATCGATGCTCGCAGAACGGGCAATGCTCCACCGAAATCTTTTTCAAAATCGATCAGAAGATCTTCGCGAGTCTGGCCAGAACGAATGAACTTTTCAATTCTCGCCAAGTCCCAAACGCTGTAAGTGATAGGTTTTTCATCAATTGATCCTGCTGATAGGCCATCCGCCTTCACTCGCTTTTCTGCGTTCGTGATTAGAATCAGCTTGACCTTTTCAACACTAGACCATGTGGTTGCAATGAGATCAGCCAGCATGAAGCCCGAGCTTGTTTCCTCCAGCTTTTCTCGAAAATCTTCTCTAAGGGCATGTCGAAGAAAGACCGCCAAGCGATTGAAGCGTGACTTTAGCTGTTCGCCTCGGAAAAGCCGAACTTCGTCTGTGACTTGGAAATCACACAGAATCAAGCTTAGAATGCCTTGGGCATCCCGTGGATCACCACCGTAACCATCCACCTGCAGTACAACCCCGTTTTGGCCCGTACCCTCGAAATACGCATAGTCCGCGCCATCCAGTTCGCCCGCTTCGGTCAGGATGTCGCCCATCTTTTCGAAGAAGGCCTCCGTGGTGTATGTCCCACCAACATCTGCCTCGCCTTGGATGTCCGCGATTAGTTCCCTATGAAATTCACTGAGCTCCGACATGTATCACATTCCCTCTGTATCAGTGGAAGATTGAGTCTTCGCGATCTTGGTCAGAAGCTGGTCATCTTCGACCATGAACGCGGTACAGGCATCGAGTGCGATCGCATATTTCACGTTGAGAACACCCATAGGTACGGGAGAAGGAATGCGGGGAAAGCCGTCCTCTACACGGAATGCAGTGCGCTTACCAACGGTCCAGCGTCTATCACTGTAGTCGTGAGCCCAGTCAAACCCTGCTGCTGCTAGCAGTCGCTCCCAAGTGCCATAGGCAGCCAAGGTCGTGGACTGAAAGATATCCTCCACGACCTGAATATGATCCGAAAGTGTCATTCCCTCTGGCTTGATTGCGGCATCGACGTCATGGACCAGCAGAATGACATCGGCGCCTGCCACATCCGCGAGCTGGTCTGCGGATGAGATCTGTACCTGTGGCCTTGCTGCACCCCGGCGCGCCTTCACCTCTATGCACATGCCATGAAGCTCGAAGTCCTTCGCGCCGTCTTCGGGGCCACGCCAAGCTTCGATCGCCGCTTCTGCCCCGATCTCGGCGCAGAGGAGGTGGAGTACCTGAAGCTCCCCGACCAATCCTCTCTGTTCCTCGACACTCAAGCGCTCAGAAGACCCACCCCGCAGCAGATGGTGCCACCGCAGAGTACGCCGCACGGTGCGATCCAGGGCATCGGAAGGTGTTTCCCCTTGCTCACCTGCCGAGACGATGTCCATGCAGAGGTTGGCGAAAAGATCGACTTGTTCTGGATCACGGAGCGCCACGAGTAGCGCGTCTCGCGCCCCCAATTTCCGATATCCTATATCCAAGCTCTTGATCTTCGGAAGCGGCAGGACCCTCTCGGTACCGTCCGGCAGAGCGAGCGCGAGGGCCACGTCATCGTTTTCGACAACCGCCCAGAAAAAATCTTGGCGCCCTCGCTTGTCGACGCGGCGCGCTTCATCGAATTCCAGTCCATGCCACGGATTAAATTCAGACATCCACCATCTCCGCATCCTCATCGAGATCTTCCTCGCCGAACAATTCGCGGAGCATGGTGGTATTCATGACATACTCGACCTTCTTGTCCGGATACGACGAGCGGGGAAAGCTGATCCCGAAAGCAACGACCGGTTCCTTCGGCAAAAGCTTTTCATTCGCTTCAGGGTGCTCCGTCTTGTCAGGAAGCTTGACCGAAAGCAGGAAAAGTACCATAAGAGGTTTCTTGCGCACCCCCCTGTAGATATGGTCTGGAAAATTCGACTTCCCGGGTCTATCGAGACAGTGGTCCTTCAGAAAGTCGGCTTCGGCACGGGTAGCATCCTCTAGTGCCACACCAATTTTTTCGACTCCCCTCGAGGCAACACGCGCACGTGATCCACTGACCGACAATATGCCGTCCTTAAGGTTATCAACACCTATGCTCCTTCGAGCAGGGCCGATCGGCCAGCCGAGGATATCCGAATTGGCCTCGTTACCGCTGACGCTTGCGAATAAAACATCCCATTTGCCAAGTTCATCAAGGGCACGCTCATTGATATATCGGCGTAGTGGTTCAATGGTCGTCCCTACGCTTTCTCGAGCATTCCGGAAACGAAGTAGGAAATCATCTATAAGAGCCACATCGACGTCTCTTAGGAGGAAGCCACCGCTCACACGCGCATCATCGGTCAAGTGATGACCGTCTGCTTGCAGAGCTAAGGCAAGAGCCCGGGCTGCGCTCCTGTTGCCCTCCTGAATTTCAGGGGAGTTGATTAGCTTGTGTGTTTCGACATAACCGTTTGAAAGGCCAATCTTCACATGTTTCTCGCCAGATCCCAGCTTGTTTCGCGCGGTGACCAGGAGGGACGAAGGATGACTACGCACCGCCAGACCGAATTGCAGGGGCGTCGCCTTATCTCGCTGCATGCGACGCAGCTCTTCGTGAAGTTCCTCGGTGGCCTCGGCGATATGGGCATACCAGCCTATCGCCTGAGGCGGCATCCAGATCCGGCACAGATCCTCATATTTACCCCGGTAGCCAAACCAGCGCCCCATCTGCATGAGAGTGTCATACATCATTGAGTTGCGCAGGAAGTAGGAGACGGTCAGCCCTTCGAGGGTGAGGCCTCGCGACAGTGAGAAGCCCCCGACTGCGATCACGGTCAGCCCGCGCTCACCAGCCGCGGAGTAATCGAGGTCATTGACTCGACTGTTCACCTCGACGACCTTCGCACCACCTATCGAGCTGAGCATCTGCGTCTGGATCTCGCCCCAATCCGACCATGCTTCATGGTACTCGGCGGCCCATATATCACGCAGCGCTGCAATCTCCGGATCCCGAATGCCCCGCTCACCCAGAGACGCGTTTATGCGGATGGAATCCCGGATCGTGTCGAGCGCCTCCTGAAGCCTGTTGCGTATAAGGCCCTGCATGCGGGTGAAACGGCTCGAGTTGACCAGCATCGAGGCGTGCTGCTCGCGCTGTCCCCGCAAGTCCCGGATGGTCCGCGCAATAAGAAATGCACGGAGCGCCTCGATCATGCTGGGGGGGACCGAAACGAGATCGTCGTCAATCTTGTGCCGGATCGGTAGAACATCCTCGTTGTCGATGATGTTGCGCAGATAGAGCGGCTCTTCCTCATCCGGCATGCCATCGAGGAATACCTTGCGTGGCCCGAAATAGTTGTTCGGGGCATCGAGGCCGATGATGAAATCCCGTGGAAAAAGGTCTTCCGCCTCCATCGCTTCATCCTGCTCAGGGTCGATGAAGATGTTTGCGAACGGGGTCGCGGTGTAACCTACATAGCAGCTGCGGCGGAAAAGGCCGAGCAATTCCCGTATCTGCCCGTTGATCCTGGAGACCTCGTTCTTTCCGTATTTTACATTGATGGATGCATTGTCCGCCTCATCATCGATCAGCAGCATTGGCTGGTCGACCATCTCGGACGAATGGTTGGCACTGTGCTCGCGCAGCCACTCGGTCAGGTTGCGCAGGGTATGAGTATTCTTCTTGATCACGAGCACGACCGGTACCGCATAGGAGGCGATCTGGCTCGTGTTCGAGGTAGCGGTGGTCTTGTTGAAATCCTTGATCGTATTGGTGAGGCTGACTGGGGTGAACCTGTCATCGAACTCGGCAACCCCGATCAGTTTGGGCTTTTCGCGGGTGCCCAACTGGGCGAGGCGACCGGTATCGCGCCCGATGAAGCCCTCATCGATTCGTCCTTGAGTCTGGTTACGCAGGTTGCTATGGATCCCTGCGATCACGATGATCAACCGATATCCGGCATCGGCGGCCTTGCAGACAAGACCGGTATAGTTGGCAGTCTTTCCGCTCTGGACATGCCCGACGACCATGCCCTTTCGATCCCAGTGCCGTTTGTCTCGTGGGTTCCCGAGGCGTCCAAGGATCGTGTCCGTTATTTGGTCTGTCCCGTAAATGACGTCATGAGGAAGTTTTTTCTTGAAAAGTAGTTTCTTGTAGCGCGACCAGTAGTACCAAGGATCGGATCCACTCTCGATTTCCGGACGAACTCTCTCGAGCCACGGTTCGAAGTCACTGGCGTCCACCGTAGCACCAAGCCCCATACTGACGCCGATCCGTTCCTCGATCGCGCGCGCCAGCATCTCGGCATCCTCATCATTCACATCCGGGAAAATCGGCGCCTGGCGTACTGAGGCAATAAGCCCTCTGATCCCTTCCGGGGTGCGTCGAGTGCTATCCGCAAGCCCTTGGGACACCATGTTATCAAGCATGTCTAACTGGCCTGTCATTCTGGGCCTCCCTTCTCGAAAATTATGGCGAGCACGGGCTCAACCCGCTCCCACTCGTTTCGAAACATATCAGTCGTCTTCAGCATTGAGCGTATACCCGCTTCAGAGATACCCTGCTCGAGTAGGTGCGGAACCATCGAGTGCAGGGCCTGCTCAAGCGCACCCATCTCCGCCTCTGTCGACTTGACGGTCTCGGCCTGGCCCAGCAGGTCAGCGTGCAGTGAGTCTACCGGCAGGCCAGCGCCGACGAGCGAGATGCAGTTCCTGAACCCCTGCCGTAGGCCTTCGGGCAGGCACTCCTCGAACTCGACGAGGACTGGATGATTGGAGTTCGGCTGATAGACGATCGACCCATCCTTCAGAAGCCGTTGCCACATTGGTACCCGTGACTCGTCGGTCAGCTTCTGTCCCCGCTGTCTATAGGTGCGCTTGGATGTATGCACAAAGCGTTCTACGATCTTCTTGAGCCGCTCGCGTACCACTGGTGGCAACTGAGCGGACGCCTTCTTGACGTCGATCTTCCAATCGGCATCCATCGTGTTCGGGATGTCCAACCTGATACGGCACAGCTTGGTTAGCTCGGTCTGTCGCGCTAGGCCAAGCCAACTACCACTGATAATCAGGCGATCACCACGGTAGATGTAGAAACCCTGTGATCTTAGGTGTCCTTCGGGCCCACCAAGCTTATCCCACTCGTCTTTCTGCAGGAGCTTGTGGTGGGGAATGGTGAAGCTGCGAATACGCACAATACCTTGCGCGAGGGTCAGTGTTTCTTCGGGATCAATCTGGGTTGCTGGGTGTTTCGTAGCGAACGGGTCGATCGGATCCAAGACGCGATCATTGATGGATATCGAGAGCTTGCCCTTACCGCCGCGTTCCATGAAGCGGTGAAATACAATCCGGAGATGCCTCTCCGCACCCGCCAACGCACTGTTGATATGCTGCGCACGTTTCCGTGCATCGTGCCGATATCCGCCATCTACCCGATCTAATTTCTCCCAAAGAACCAAAGTTCCGTCGCTGCGTAAAAGGTCAGCGTGGGGGATGTTGCTGTCGTCCTCGATCAACGAGATCTCCCAGCGGTCGGTCTCGGCAACGTCGTCTAGGTCCCATCGCGCACCAGCCAGAGAGCCGCCTCGTCGAGACAAAACGGTTAACCTGCGGCATTGAGAAAAACTGGCGCTCTTGAGGCCTAGACCGAACCGCCCGAGGTCAGATGCTGTCCTTTCCTCGCGAGGGTTCCTGCTGCCTAGTCGCAACGCTTCGATTAAATCTTCCTGATCCATGCCGCTACCGTTATCGATAATTGCAATCGATGGGCTATCGGTAAGGGTGTCCGCGAAAATGCGGACGGTGGATGCGCCCGCAGTTATAGAGTTGTCGATGATGTCAGCAAGAGCAGTTGACAGCGAGTACCCTATATCCCTCAAGCTCTCTATCAACGCCGAGGCTCGCGGTGTCGCATCTGCTTTGGTAAAACTTTTATTAATCAAAGGCATAGCTTTGCTTTTTAATCTGGGATGAGACAAACAGCATCATATTGTCCGTACCGGGTTGATCTGTTGAGGAGTGTTCATGACTACCTTGCGGCCCTAGGGATCTTGTCATCCGTCGAGGTGATCTGGCGCAATGGGGACTCGATGAACAGTCGGCTTTTCTCGAAGCAGGGCTCAGGCCACACTCGAAACGTGCGGCGGCATAGTAGAGCACACGGATTGTGTCGCTGGGATCGGCTCGGCGGAAGAACCATTCGCAACCGCGGATGGCCACTCGCCTGCCGGGGACGCATAACACCTGCATACCAGCCTCCTGCTCTGACTTCTAAGCCACTTCAGCTACCGGATGCGAGAGAAATGCTATGGAAAGGATGAGAGTCAGGCCATGCATCTCATGTTGCATTAAGTCAAATTGTTGCTTTGGGTAGCAATCCAGTTAACTTAGGCTATCATCCGAACGGGCCGGCTCACAGGAGATAGATCATCATTTGGGTGGGTTCATTCGTCTGATGCCCCTCACCTCAGCAGGCTTTGGCTGTGCCTTTCTCACTGCCGGAGCCTCATTTTTCCAAGATCGCGACGGCACCTGTATTCCTGTGGCTGTCAGTCAGTTCGCCGGGGCAGTCCAGTGCAGGCGACAAGGCCCGCTGATGGGGCGAGGCCTGCCAATTACAGCAAAAAATAAATGCTTATGGTGATGGCGGTGCCGCCACTGAGAGGCGGCACCGGCATTATGTCGTGGGACTGACAATTGCCAGCGCTACAGATACCCACGCTCAGCAAACGACTCGCATCCTTCGCTACCGACCACGATGTGATCGTTAACGCGGATCTCCACCAGGCCCAGCGCTTCCTTCAGCCGCTGGGTGATGCGTCGGTCGGCATCGCTGGGCTCGGGATCGCCGCTTGGATGGTTGTGGACCAGTATGACGGCGGCGGCATTACAGCTCAGCGCTTGCTTGACCACCTCACGGGGATAGACGTTGGCCGCGTCGATGGTGCCGCGGAACAGCTCCTCAAATTTGATGACCCGATGCTGGGTGTCGAGGAAGATGGCACTGAATACCTCGTGTTCATAGTCCTGCAGCAGGATCTGCAGGTATTCGAAGGCCAGCGCCGGCTGGGTGATCTTGCGCCCCTTGGCCAGCCGGCGACGAGCGAAGGCCTGGGCAATGCTCAAGAGCTCCGCCTCGGTGACCGGCGCGGTGATGCGATAGGTGCCGGCAGTCTCGCCGGCACTCAGCTTGTGATGGTTCATGGTGTCTCTCCTCAGGCGGCCATGACCATGGCCATGCGACGCTCCAGTTCTTCGTAGAACGCCTCCACGCGCTCGGCGATGGTGCGGATCATTGCCTCATCCCGGTAAGCCCGCTTCACGAACAGCGGCATCCCGGGCCAGTAGCTGACGAAATCGATCCACTCCCGTTCACTGACCCACAGACCACCCTGGCACTGAGCCACGTGCTCCTGGGGCAGCTCGCCGTCCAGCAGCAGTTCGATCTGGACCTTGGGCAGCTTGGTCTTGATCTCTGCCAGGCCGTTGTTGTCCACCAGGCAGTCGGGGGAATAGCCCACCCCGTGGTTGAGGATGATGCCGACCTGCTCCAGGCGGGACAGGCCAGTGGCCTCCTGGTAGAGCTCCCGCGCCACCGGCTCCAACTGGTGACCGCGCTGGGTGTGGGCATTGCCTTGAAAGGCCTCCGAGGGTTCCCCGGTGATGCGCTCACCGATCAATTGATGCATATAGCTGATGGCGCCGGTACCAAAGCCTTCCGGCCCCTTGCCCTTGACCAGCAGTGTCTTCAGCTCGGACATGGTGACGATGCCAAGACGGGCGGCATGCCACTCGGGCGTGCCCTGTTCCAGTGTCAGGATCTGCATGACGATCTCCTTGGTGACATGACGGCATAGCAGCGAGGGTGGGCCCCTCGCCGATCGCTTAGTGATGTTGATGATTGGGCAGAG
Organism: Halomonas sp. ML-15; assembly: GCF_014779595.1. Lineage (GTDB taxonomy): Bacteria > Pseudomonadota > Gammaproteobacteria > Pseudomonadales > Halomonadaceae > Franzmannia. The sequence goes on along the minus strand of NZ_JACXZT010000019.1, from coordinate 1,531,978 downwards.
CCCGCTTTTGCAGGGAGGCGCGTAGCTTGTCGAAATCGCTGCGGGGGACCCGCTCGACGTCGCCGTACTTGCCGACGAACCACTCCTGGGTCGTGACGGGACAAGCGGTGATCAGCTGCTTGAGCTGAGCGGCCTGGAACGCCGTGACCACCTTCACCGGTGGCGCAGCACCCTGGCCGTTATCGTCCTGTCCGCGGGTGGTGATGTTGAGTAGCGCGCACAGCACGTAGCGCTTGCCATAGCTGGTGGAGGAGCCAAACGCCTGCACGGCGTTCTTGTTGCCGCTCACGTCCGCTGGCAGCAGCATGCTGGTCTCTTCCCGGTGTCCCTCCTGGTGCATCAGCACGCCAGTGACCTGAATGCCTCGCTCCTGGGTTTGGATACGGAAGCTCACCGCGAAGCCGTGGCGCTGCATGATGGGCCGCACGGTGTCGACGATATCCTCGAGGGTGGCATAGCCGCCGTTGTTGCCCTGGCCTCGCTCCACAATGCTGGGTAGCTCCGTCTGCATCGCCGCCATGGCGGCGCAATAGGCCATCAGCGCCTGGCGGTCGAGGACGCGCTCCTGCATCTGCAGCAGGCGCTCCATCTTGTCGATGTCGACGTCGGGGTTGAGGGCCGCCCGCTCGATCACCTGGATGATCGCGGTGCTCTCCTGCAGTGGCTGGGGTGTCTGGTGGGGTGATAGCGGAGAGCTGTTCTTGCCGTGCTCGGGATGAATGGGCGTTGCCATGGTGATCTCCTTACAGGTAGCGGTTGATGACGTCATGGAGCTGATCCGCCGGGACCGGCTCCAGCGACACGACCACGCGGTAGACCTGGCCCTTGGCCAGCACGTGGGTGTGGGTTTCACGTTCACCGGCCCCCAGCAGCTGACGAGTCAGCTGAGTCAGGGCCCGGCACATCTCAAAGGTCATGGGGGGTTGCATAGGCACCTCCAGAAACACAAACGCCCGGCCTTCGAGGGGCTGGGCGTTATGCCGTGATGGGGATAATCGATAGGGGTGGAACAAGCCGCTAGAATCACCGACGGCGATCAGGCCACCAGTGCCATCGCCGACTCCAGGGCCTTGTCCTTGAGGCTGGCGCCCTGGCCGAACCAGGCGGAGTCCATGCGGTAGTCATTACTGCGTGCCCGCTTCTCGTGGTCGACATACTCGGTGATGGCGTTGAGCAGGCCCCAGGCCGTGCCCTGCGCGGTGCACAGCTGCGAGCCGCGCCCTTCGCTGTGGTAGAGCTTTTGAACGCGATTGAGCGCCCGGTAGTTGGGCAGTTTGGACGGATCGTCCAGCGGTGCCTCGGTATTGCAGATCACCGACTGGAAGTAGGCCTGCACTTCCTCCTGGCTGACCTTGCGCTCGGCCAGGGTCTTGATGCGATACATGAAGCCGTCCCACTGGGCGACCGAGATCCCCAGCTGCTGCTTGACTCGCTGCGGATTGAACTCGGTGCTGTGCGGCACCTTCACCCCCTGTGCCATGCCATCCACGGCAATGGTCAGGGTGTTGTTGCAGACCACCCGCACCGAGGTAGGTGTGGCGACGGTGGCCAGCGAGCCATCACAGGACGTAGCCAGTAGCAGGTAGGCATTGACCTGGTCCTGCCCCTTCAAGGCCGTGCCCAGTCCACTCCGGGCCAGGGCCCAGAACTTGCGACCGCCCTTGAGCACGCCCGCGGTCTCCAGCTCATAACCGGCGTACTCGGTCAGATCCCGGTAGAACTCCAGCACCTCCTCCGGCTGGACCACCTTGTAGCGCTGCGAGACCACCGACAGCGGTGCCCGGGTATCCGAGCGATAGAGCACCTTCTGCTCAGGGAAGGAGTGGATGCTGCCCAGGTGCCCCGCGCCATCAGCAATGAAGCGCACCGGGGACTCTTCGATGTGCCAGTCCATGCCGGCCTGTTGACGCCAGACCTCGAGTGGTTGATGACGTGACAGCCGCTGCCCCAGGCCATGCCAGGGGGTATCGCCGACGTAGGCCATGTGTTCGATCAGATGAGCCATGGGAAATCTCCTCAACGAAAAAAGCCGGCAGATCGCCGGCGGGTAGGTGGTGGTAAGGGAAAGGGGTCAGTTCAGAACGCGGAAGGCATGGCCACAGCCCCAGCACAGCCAGGGCGTGCCCTCGCCGGGTGGAAGCAAGTGCTGGACCATGCGATTACCGGCCGAGGCACCCGCAATCCCGCCCGTCGCGGCACCCATCACCGCAACGGCGATTCGACTGAGCGGGAACTGGACCGATGACACCAGCAGACGACTGGGCGAGTAGAGCGACACATAGGCTCCTTTGATGGAGCCGGCCAGTGCACCGGCGGTGGTGCCCAACTTCCGGGCCGTCTCGAGGTTGATGACGCGCTGCGAGGCACAGCGTGAGCAGGGTGGGGACATAGCAGGTCTCCTGTGCCGATGGAAAAGCCCGGGGAGGGCTCAGGTCACAGGAGTGATATAGGTATCAAAATGGATGGAATGTTGTACCCGAACGTCGAAACCGTTCTATGGGGCAGCCGTTCTATCATGCACCCGCGAAGGCGTAGGGATCTGCACTAGGCTTTAGCCATAGAACGAGCAACTATCTCTTCGGCAGTGGTGAGGATTTTTTGTCGCCAGGCATCAGGCTCCAAAACCTCTACGTTGGTCCCCATGCCCATAAGCCACCATAGAGTCTGCTGGTCGTCGGGTACTTCAGCTGTAAGGCGCTGCCAGTCACTGCTAGGGAGGGGGGTGAAGCTCTGCTCGGTAGACAGGGGGGTCTCCGTGAGTAGCCAAACCACTTGAGGAGCTACATTGGCGACTAGAGTCACATCCTGGGGGCTCTGCCGGTAGCCAAACGCGCCGCCATGGATGTAGTCATCAAGATCGAAGTCGATAGACTCCCGCCAGGCAGCTTTGCTCAGGCTGGCTTCCTCAATGCGGTGCAGGGCGAATTGGCGGATGTCGGTGTAGCCGTTAACCGTAGCCAGTAAGTACGTAACGCTATGGCGGCTAACCAGTCCCTGTGGGTGCAGGGTGAACTGCTTTTCCACTTCGGCGCTGCGAGACAGGTAGGTCACGTTGAGGGCGCGATGCGTCATCAACGCCTGGGACACGGTCTGCCAGATTTCCTCTGCCAGCGGAGCTGGTAGGAGCGCCTTGCCGTTGGGGATGGCCCGAACGCGCCTGGCCCACTGGCTTAGTCCATTCGCTTCCAGATCGTCGAGCAGCTGTCGGGCATCGCGAAACTGTGGTGTCAATTGGCCGATCACTACCGGAGGCAGCAGTCCTTTCAGGTATTCCTCGGCCAGCACCAGGGTAAGTGCGCTGGGTACGTCGAGCGCTGGCAGGCTGCAGTGAAAGTCTCTGTCGAAGTACCAGCGATAGGGCTTGCTGCTGTCGTCACACCCCAGTGGGAAATGCAGCGACAGCCGATCACGCAGGTCTCGCTGCAGCGACCGGGTATCGATATGAAATCCGCGCTCATGCAGCTTTTCCAGTAGTACTGGAGTGCTGATCCGGCCTGGGCTGCGTGGGATCAGCTGTAACAGGGCCAGGTAGCGGAACAGGGTCTCGCGTATCTCGGACATATACACTCTTTGTCGCTGGGTGGGGCTGAGCCAACAGCCTAAGGGAACTTCGCAAAAGAATCATCTACGCGTTAGTAGCCAGGCGGCCACCGCGTTGGGCAAACAGGAGGTGCCGAGATAGTCTCGTACCACGTTGTGAATGCGTTGACGCCAGGCATGGTCAAGATACTTGACCTTATCGGCGCTTGGAGACAAGTCGATTTGCCCGGCCAAACGGTCCAGGCTGTACTCCGCTTCGGGCCATGGATGATCGGCCAACCAGGCATAGACTTCGAAGACACTCCGCGCTATGCATGCCGGGAACAATATCGCATCGTCGGCCAGCGGGAAGCCGAGCAGCAGCAATTGAGCATTCACGGCATGGTCGCAGGCTAGGTGCCAACGATGTTCGTCATGCTGCTGAATGGGGCGATAGTCCCCGGCCGCGGCGTGCCAGACTAGATGAGCCTGCACGAAGCGGCGTGTTGTGGTATCGAGGCCAGCACTCCAGTCCGTATTCACCAGCAGGCGAGCGCCATCGGTGGTCGCTGTCTTCACTTCGCCTAGGGCCTGCTCGATAGGCAAGCCTTCTGCGAGTCTGGCAGTGGCAGGGTGCTGGATTCTCCAAGCCCGGCGGTCTTCTTCCCATTGCCCCAATATTTTGGCTCGGCAGGGTGTGTGCGTTTTACTGCTGCTCATGGGCTCGAGTGCTTCTGTTGTCCTAGTCATAGTCATGCCTTTGGCTTGTCTTGTGTTGGCAGCCAGACTCGTGCCGTCGAGCGACAATAGACGTCGCATGTCATGCAAATGATTTGAGAAGAGAAGCACTCCAAGTTGCGACACATATTGTCGTGTCAGCAATTCAAGCTCGTTATGACGATAAGAACGGGGCTTAGCGCCTGTCGCGAAGAAAAATGCCTCAAGGATCATTGCTCTCGGCCGATATGAACAGTGATACCCCTAAGACCCAGGGGGATTCACCTGCTATATAGAGCTTTTCTTATGTAGCCTGAGGTCGAATTGCAGCGTATGTGAGAATTTCTGCTGGAAATTAATAAGGACATAGTTATGCCACTTCCCATTATCCTTGCTGGAGCAGCCTTGGCTAGCGCCGCCTACGGCGCGAAAAAAGGCTACGACGGTTATCAGAGCCACTCGGAAGCCGACAAGATCGTTGCGAGTGCTCAGCAGCGCTATGACGAAAAGCGAGAAGTGTTTGACAAGCAGGAAACCACGACGACGGCAGCGCTTGAGGCGCTTGGAAAAAAAGAGCTTGAGATTGGCAAGCGCCTTGGTGAGTTCAAGATTCTGGCAGACAAGCTTCAGCAAAAATTAAATGCTGGGCGCAAGAACAAGCTGGAAGTCAATATACCCAAGCATAAACTCCAAGAAATAGAGGAGTACAGCTACACTGCCGTTGGTGTGCTGGGTACACTAGCAGGGGCCAGTACTGCTGGCGCTGCCGCAGGGTTTGCAGTCTATGGTGGAGTCATGGCTCTCGGGGCTGCTTCTACAGGCACTGCGATATCATCACTGGCAGGTGCTGCTGCTACCAAAGCAACCTTGGCTGCGATTGGTGGTGGGTCTCTGGCAACTGGTGGCATGGGCATAGCCGGTGGGACGGCAATTCTCGGCGCTGCAGTAGCTGGCCCTGTATTGGCAATTGCAGGCTGGGCTTACAATAGCCACGGTGAAGAAGCGCTAAGAAATGCTCGCAAGGCAGACAAAGAAGTCAATGAAGCCATCGAGAAGCTGGAGCAGGCCATCAAGCACCTTGGCCAGACAGTGGTGTATGTGACGAGGATAAAAGTAACTTTGGCTTCTCTTGATGACCAGTTTAATTTGTATTTTGATCAACTCAAAGAAATCGACGATCATCTGCAGGTTATCAAAAGCCAGAACCTCGATATGGCTCAGGAATTAAGCAGGCTTGATGGCGAGATTATGCGTGCTATTGAAAATGGCTATGCTTTAGCTACCATTTTGGTTGATCTTATTACGACTCCAATCTTCAAAGTGAAGGTGGTTGATGGTGCTATTGCCATGGATGAAAATGGTGTGCCCGTGATGGAGACAAATGAAGAGGGATCTATGCTGCTAAACGATGGCGAACTGGATAACCAGCTTGAAAAAGCTACGACCAGTGCGGAAGCCGTTGAGGCAGCTTGACTAGTCTTAGGGGGAGTTAAGGCTCCCCTTTTCAATTCCCTTATTTTCCATGAGCCTCCATATGAAAACTTTAGCGCAGGATTACAATTGGTCCAAAGAACTCGAAAAAACTGTCGTTAATAGTTTGGCAACTAGCTTTGGTCTAGATTTCCTCCTGTTTGAGGATAAAGTCGGCGGGAATGTAGACACGGTTCACAATGCTCGCCAAGGAATTTGGGCTTCGGATAGTGAAAAGCAACGATATGAAAATCGAGAGAAGTACGACTCACACCCTTACCATACTCATGAGAATTATATAAATACTGGTAAGCGAGATAAGCCGCTACATCAAGCTGGCGATCTACATGACCCGTATCGAAATACTACCATGGGGGCAGGTGATGAACGCCACCTCGACCATGTAATTAGTGCCAAGGAAATTCATAATGATCCGGGACGCATCCTGGCTGAGTCAGATGGTGTGGAACTGGCGAATAAGGATAGTAACCTTCAATCTACTCAAGGTACGGTCAATAGGTCAAAAAACGCTACATCCATCGATGCCTATTTGGACAAACTGCCTGGAACAATAAGTACGCATGAATCAACACTGGCCATGGAGCGCCAGAAGCTGGAAAATCATCCGCGCAACACACCTCAGCAGCAGCATGAGGCACGTAAGCTGGAAGATAAGATTCGGAAAACCGAGGATAAGATCGAGCAGCTCAAAGCCATCGATCCCGACAGTATGCGGGAACGCGATGCCGAGGCCAGAAGGCCCTACGAACAGCAGATTAATCGCTCCTACTACACTAGCAGCAAGTTTTTGAAGCAGACTGCCACGGCATCAGGGATATCGGGCTTGAAGATGGGTACCCGCCAAATGCTGGGGCTGATCATGGCTGAAGTCTGGTTCGAGTTACGCGAGCAGATCCCTACCTTGCTGAAAGAGTGCAAAGTAGGCTTCGATTTTTCATCATTCATTGACAGTATCAATAAGACGCTAAAAGGTATCTGGAGGCGAGTAAAGGTGCGCTTCAAAAGTTTCCTTACGGCCTTCAAGGATGGCGTCTTCGGTGGTGTATTTGCTAGCCTTACAACCACTATTTTCAATGTGTTTGCTACGACGCAGCGCATGGCGGTTAAAATCATCCGAGAGGTCTGGATGCAGCTGGTCAAGGCTATCAAGTTGCTAATTTTTAACCCTGATAAATTGGGCTTTGTCGATCTATGTAGGGCCGTTGTTTCTGTGCTATCTATAGGGGCCGCTACGGCGGTGGGAACAGTGGCCTATACCCAACTGTTACCGATATGCAACTTTCCGCTGGGTGCCGAACTGGCTGCTTTCAGTAGTGCGCTGATAACTGGTGTCGTCACTCTGGGGCTGACCTACATTATGCTCCATAGTGGTGTCGCTAATAAAGTATGGGAATTCATTGATTCTATCATGCCGCATGCTGCCTCGGTTGCCCAATTCGAAGCCATCAACGCGGAATTAGATCAATACTTGGCTGATCTTAGTAAGTTGGAGTTTAATTTGAATGCGGAGGAGCTCGAGGAGTTCTCAAAAGAATTGATGGTTTGTAATGATGAAATTCAACGCGGCATGTATTTGGAGAAAGAAACGACGAAAAGGGGAATTGACCTACCCTACGAAATGGGGAATTCTGAGAGTACGCGAAAATGGTTGGCTTCATGCATCATAAAGTAAAGGAGTTTCCATGCACCCAGTGCGGTCTTTGTTGTCAGAATGTTAGTTTGGCGAGTGAAACTAGGCCACTTGATCGGGGTGATGGTACTTGCAAGCATTATAATGATGCCAGTAAGATTTGTACAATCTATGCTGATCGACCTGACATTTGCCGGGTCGATCGGCAGTATGATCTACACTATTCGAATGAATTTAGCTGGGATGAGTTTATCGACTTGAATCTTAAAGCTTGTGATATTTTGTTGGAGGCATCCGAAGATACAACTTCTCACTAAAAACAAAATTGAGCCTATGGCACTGTTGCCTGAAAGTGACCTGTCAAAACCTGAAAGTTGACAATCGGCCGCAAGAAAGAAGCTCAGTATTGCCTTCTGGGCTTCAGGCTGACCATCACATTAAAGCCGGCTGGTTGGCGGCTGATGGAATTAGGGGGAAGTGTGACGCTGGCTCAGGCGACTTCACAAAGCGCGTGGCCATGCCCGAGCTAGCTTGCGCTCCAACCGGGTCAGCCTTCCATGCAGCCCTCTTTGCCTTCGTACTGTCTACACTGCCACTGCAGGGTTTCACAGCGATGGATCGGGGTTATCAGCACAGCAATGCGGACTCGAGTTTTTAAATTGCTCCAGCAAGGCAACCCACACGGCGCGTTTCATGGCGCTTTTCGATCTGCTATGGTAAGACTTGGACAAGCTGAAGGACGCCCACTGAGCATCTGCGCGACGAGTATCTCTATCGCAGCAAGTGGACCTATGAGGCCCAAGGTAGCCGCTACGTACTGGTAGCGGTTATATTAGGCTAGGGCAAATAATACCGCTGATTGGCCAGAGCCACGCTGAGGTGGCCTAGGCCTGAAATTTAGCCTCGGATCTAAGCTCTAATCATGACGATTGAAGACGGTGAGCATGAGCAGGAAACGCTCCTCGGCTGGATACTCCAGCCGAAAACGGTCATGCTGAGCATAGGGAGCGTACTGACTTGCGAGGGGGGACGTATGAACGATAAAGAACTGAATGAAGTAAAAAAAATCATTCAAGAGCACCTGCCGATTGGAGAAGTAAAGGTATTTGACTCCGATGATGGAGTCGTGATGTGCTTTATAATCCCTGAGAAAGGCCCCCTTACGAGAAGAAATATGGTGATGACTTCAATTAACAGGTCTGGAGTTATGGATAAATTTCAGTTGGGGGATTTTGCCGTCCTTGAATATGAGTCTGAAGAAAAGAGGGTTGTCACGCGCGTGGCTGAGTTTGTCCGTAAAGCTACCCGATCAGCTCAAATATTTTGCGGTGATTACCATACTGAAGTTGAGGTTGCGTTGCGTGGTAATATCCTGAGCATAGAGATATCAAACTTTAATATTCAGAAGAAAGGTGCCAGAGATAGATTTAATGAATGCATCAAGGAAGTTTATGGCGATCTAAAGAGCATAGCTGGCACTGAACAAATATCCGTCTCGATCTCAGGGGGGGTTACTATGTACTCGGATATCATGCACTCCTATCCAAATGATGATTACGATGATGATCCAGTAAATCCCAACTGGCCCAGCAAAACTGGCAACCCGTCAGGCCCTGGGCGGGGGAATAACCCGCCCGGATCAAAAAGATAATGCGCTTACCCACCTAGCGGCGGCTTGCCTTCCGAACCAGTATTTATGTCAGATTTTGCCGCAGTTGATGCATATCTTGAAAAAAACTAGGTGAGTTGGAGGGCTGTTACTGTCTGCGGATGGGCCTCGAAATATTCAGCTGAGTTTCCGTCAATGGCAGGCTCAACCAACGCTGCCACTTTGGTCAAAGCCTCTTTTCGCTCATCGAAGTAGTCATGGCGATCGTAGACGCCTTCGATTCCCTTGAGTTTGTGGTTCAGGCACCGCTCCGCGACATGCCCCGGCACGCCAGCGGCAGCCAGCAAGCTACGGCAGGTACGTCGAAGATCGTGGACGGTGAATTCGGCGATATCGCCCATCTTGTTTTCAGGTTGTGGTTTCTTGCCTGGCTCCCGGCCGAACAGCTTGGAAATGGCTCGGTTCAACGTGTCCTTGCCCATATGGGGCCGCTTGCTGCTGCGTCGACTGGGAAAGACGTAGGGTGAGCCGCAGGCGCGGATCTTGAGCTCTTCCAGCCAGCTGACGGCTTGCGGGGGGAGTGGGATGACAATGCCCGCTCCTGACTTGCTGCGTTCACCAGAGAGCTCCCACTGATGATTCTCCAAATCGAATTCCCTCCACTGGGCTTCGGTCAGCTCAGTCTTGCGCACTCCCAGAACGAGGAGAAGGGCGCAGGCAAGATAGTTGTCGCGGCTTAGGCTGTCCCGGTTGTCCCTAAAGACGTGAAAGACCTTGTGGATCTCGTCGAGGGTCAGTGCCCTGTCGCGGCTCTTCTCGATGCCGCCGGCATCGTTCACGTTGAAGGCCGCTGCTGGATTGTAGGTGAGCAGGCCCAGCTTGATGGCGTGATTGAAAAGCTGTTTCAGGTACATCAGGGTGTCGTTGGCAATGGCGGGGCGACCGCTGCCGGCGACTTTCCTGAGAATGTCGCGGACATCCATGGGAGTGACGCTCTCCAAGGGCTGGCGCCCGATCGACGGGGCGACCTCCTTTTCGAAGATCCGTTTCGGGATACGCGGGTGCTTCAGACGCTTCTCCAGGTCCTGGTACCAATCGTCGAAAAGGTCCTGAACGGATTGGATGGTGGCCTGCTCCTCACGCTTGCGCTCTTCGACGGGGTCTACACCGCTGCGGATGGCCTTCTGGGCCTCTACCGCTTGCTCACGAGCCTGAGCTAAGGAAAGGTCTGTGCACTTGTCCAGCGTCAGCTCACGGCGCTTTCCGGAGAAAGTGTACCGATGCATCCAGTAGGGAGCGCCCTTCTTGGGGATCATCAGGTAGAGGCCGTTGCCATCGCTGTAGCGGCCTGGTGTCCCGTCCTTGATCAGGGACTGGACCTTCTTGACGGTAAAGCTACCCATTAGCCTCTCCCATGCGTGGCACTTAAAAATTTGAAACGATCGTTCGAAGGCGTGGCGGATAGCGTAGCGTATACAGCATTAAGTACATGTTTCCACGGCCGATGATGCCTGGCTGGCAGGGGAGGGTTGTCACTGGCAAGGATGGCCCGGTCCGGGCGTGAGCGTTTGAGGTGGGGAGTACCCATGGCAGAATCGCGCCTCTTGGTGGGGAGTATGCCGGTATACTCCCCATTGTACTACCCAATTGGCGGTGGCTTAAGATAGATTTTGGTAGACAGTCATAGACAACAGCTCGATTTTTTTCCCAAAAAAACAATTGTCTATGGATTTTGATGATCACCCATGGACATCACTCGATGTTCTGGATCTGCTCCCTCATCTGCTCGATCAGCACCTTGAGCTCCACCGCGCAGCGGGTGCTCTCGGCGACCACTGACTTAGAGGAGAGGGTGTTGGCCTCGCGGTTGAGCTCCTGCATCAGGAAGTCGAGGCGCCGGCCGACTTGGCCCTTCTGAGTGAGCTGGCGCTCGACCTCGCTGACGTGGGTGTCGAGGCGGTCGAGCTCTTCGTCGACATCGGCCTTCTGGGCCATCAGCGCCAGCTCGGCCTCGAGGCGCTGGGGATCGAGTTCGGCCTTGACCGCTTCGAGCCGTTCGAGCAGCAGCTGGCGCTGGCGGGTGAGGATGCCTGGCAGCAGGCGCCGGACCTCGGCGACCTGTTCACGGATGCCGACCAGCCGAGTGCGGATCAGCTCGGCGAGCTGCTCGCCTTCGCGGGCGCGGCCGGCCACCAGGTCATCCAGGGCGGTGTTGAACAGCGTCTGGGCGGCGGCCTGGATGGCGTCTTGATCGACGCTGTCGGCGGTCAGGATGCCGGGGTGCTGGAGCATGCCGAGGGCGTCGGGCATGGCCACGCCGGGCAGCTCGCTGCGCACCTCCACCAGCGCCTGGGCGAGGGCCTTGAGGCGGGTGCGGTCGACGCTCAGGCTGTCGCTGCCGTTGACCGGCTCGAAGCGCAGGGTGCACTCCAGCTTGCCGCGGGCCAGGCGCTGGCGTAGCGCGTCGCGCCAGATCGGCTCGAGGTCGCGCAGGCTGTCGGGCAGGCGGAAATGCAGGTCAAGATAGCGCTGGTTCACCGAGCGCAGCTCGAGATGCAGGCTGCCCCACGCGGCCTCGTGACGCTGGCGGGTGAAGGCGGTCATGCTGTGCACCATGGGAATCTCCTGAGCTGTCGATTGCGGCATGAAGCGATGGCGCCAGTGTACCCGATTCGCCACCGCGAACGTGTAGAATGGCCGCCACGGCGGCGGCCGCTCCCTGTCGACGGCAAGACCGGCTGCCATCCATTCGACTGCAAGCCCGAGAGTGTAAAACCCCTATGCGCCCCAGTGGACGACAGCCCGAACAGTCCCGCGAGATCCGCCTGACCCGCGACTATACCCGCCACGCCGAAGGCTCGGTGCTGGTGGAGTTTGGCGACACCCAGGTACTGTGCAACGCCAGCGTCGAGGCCGGTGTGCCGCGTTGGCTGCGCGGCAAGGGCCAGGGCTGGGTCACCGCCGAGTACGGCATGCTGCCCCGCGCCACGCATACCCGCAGCGGCCGCGAAGCCTCACGCGGCAAGCAGGGCGGCCGCACCCTGGAGATCCAGCGCCTGATCGGCCGCTCGCTGCGCGCCGCGGTCAATCTCAAGAAACTCGGCGAATTCACCATCACCGTCGACTGCGACGTTATCCAGGCCGATGGTGGCACCCGCACCGCCTCGATTACCGGCGCCTGCGTGGCGCTGGTCGATGCGCTGCGCTACATGCAGCGCAAGAAGCTGATCAAGCAGGACCCCTTCGTGCAGCTGGTCAGTTCGGTATCGGTGGGGATCTTCAAGGGTACCCCGGTGGTCGATCTCGATTACCCCGAGGACAGCGGTGCCGACACCGATATGAACGTGGTGATGACCGAGTCGGGCGGGTTGATCGAGGTGCAGGGCACCGCCGAGGCCGGTGCGTTCTCGCGTGCCGAACTCAACGCATTGCTCGACCTGGCCGAGGCCACCGGCGCTGAGCTGTTTGGCCACCAGCGCGAGGCGCTGGGCATTCGCCGGTAGTCGCTTGCCAACGCATGACGCCGACCCAGGGGCCGGCGTCATGGGGACGGGAGGGCGCAGGGATTACAGCGTGAGGTCGTACTCGACGATCAGCGGCGCGAACTCGGAGAAGGTCGCGTCGTAGTCGATCCAGGCGTCGACCACATGGCGGCGGAAGTTGGGGCCGACCATCTGGTAATCGAGGCGCCACCCCTCCTGACGCGAGCGCGGCTGATCCTGATCCAGCGCCGGCCACCAGGTATACTCACCGGCGTCGCGATTGATCTCGCGGAAGGTGTCGATGAAGCCGGTCGGGCCGAGCACCTGGTCCATCCAGGCGCGCTCTTCGGCCTTGAAGCCCGGAGTGGTCTGGTTATCTGCCCAGTTCTCCAGGTCGATGGTCTTGTGGGCGATATGCCAGGTGCCGCAGATGATGTACTCGCGCCGCTTGCGCGCCATCTTGCCGAGGTACTCCTGGTACTGCGCCATAAAGGCTTCCTTGGCCTGCGGGTCGCTGCCGTCGGGCATCAGGAAGCTGGCGATGCTGAAGCGGTCGTAGTCGGCCTGCAGAAAGCGCCCTTCGTGGTCGCACTGCTCGAAGCCCAGGCCGTACATGATGGCCTTGGGAATCTTGCGGCAGTAGAGGCCGACCCCGGAGAAGCCGTCCTGCTCGGCATCGAGGAAGTAGCCCTCGTAGCCTTCAGGGTAGAGAATACTGTCGTCCAGCTCGAAGCTCTTGGCCTTGAGATTCTGCACGCAGACGACATCGGCATCCTGGTTGGCGAGCCAGTCGAGAAAGCCCCGACCGACCGCTTCACGGATGCCATTGACATTGATGCTGGCGATTTTCATTACGTGGTCCCTTTTCCGTCGCGCGTGTATGATACCCGACGTTTCGACGTTTGGGTAAATGGCCTTAGTTGATGAACATGATAGGGGGTCCTGTGGTGCAGCAAGGCAATGCTGGCGAAATGCAGCCATACCAGCGCGAATTCATCGAATTCGCCATCGAGCAGGGCGTGCTGCGCTTCGGTGAGTTCACCCTCAAGTCGGGCCGCGTCAGTCCCTATTTCTTCAATGCGGGTCTGTTCAAGAGCGGCGCCGCCCTGGCGCGGCTGGGCCGCTGCTACGCCCAGGCCATCGAAGCCAGTGGCTTGCAGGCCGACGTGCTGTTCGGGCCCGCTTACAAGGGCATCCCGTTGGCGGCGACCACTGCCGTGGCGCTGGCCGAGCACCACGCTCGCGACCTGCCGTTCGCCTTCAACCGCAAGGAGGCCAAGGACCACGGTGAGGGCGGCAACATCGTTGGCGCCGAACTGGCCGGGCGGATTCTGATCATCGACGATGTGATCACCGCCGGCACCGCGATTCGCGAAGTGATGGCGCTGATCGAGGCCGCCGGTGCCGAGGCGGCAGGTGTCGTGATCGCCCTCGACCGCCAGGAGCGTGGCGCCGGCGAGCTGAGCGCGATTCAGGAGGTCGAGCAGCGCTATGCCATGCCGGTGATCAGTATCGTTACCCTGGACATGGTACTCGAGTACCTGGAGCAGCACGCCGGGGCTGCCATGCAACCCCATGCCGAGGCGATTCGCGACTACCGCGCCCGCTACGGCGTCAGCACCTAGCCGTCTGTTGGACGTAACACCGATCTACTGCCATGAGTGATATTGCCATGAAACACACTCTCACTGCTTTCGCCGCCGCGACCTTTATGCTGGCTGCCACGACCGCATCGGCCACCAGCAGCCTCGACCTCAACCTGAGCAGCGACGCCGTGCAGTTCGACGCCGCTGGCGAGATCGCGCCGGGCATCGCCCTGGGCGGCGGTATCCTGCACAGCGGCTACCGTGACGATGCTACCCAGGGGCATATTCAGCTGCTGGGCGTGGACCGCAGCAGCGACCTGGATATCGGCATCGGTGCGCGCTGGAGCCAGTATGATACGGACTATGGCAACGGCGGCGGGCTTGGCCTCGGCGGCTACGGTTACGTGTATTTGCCCCAGGCGCCGGCGGTGTCGCTGGGCGGCTACGCCTTTTACACCCCCAGCGTGGTGACCACCAGCGACCTCGACGACAGTCTCGAAGTCGGCCTGCGAGCGCGCTATGCCTTTACCCGTAACGTCGATGGCTACGTCGGCTACCGCCGCCTGCGCGCCGACTTCGACACCTCGCCGGGCAACCAGACCCTGGATAGCGGCGCGCATGCCGGGGTGCGGCTGACCTTCTGACCCACCGCCCCGCGTCAGCTCTTGGGCCCCTCGGCGCTGGTCGAGCCGGGCCCGAGTGCATTGGGGAGCGACCCTAGGAGGCGTCATGCTCGACGTGGTCCTGTTCGAACCCGAGATCCCGCCGAATACCGGTAATCTGATCCGACTGTGTGCCAATACCGGCTTCCGGCTGCACCTGATCGAGCCGCTGGGTTTCGTGCTCGACGACAAACGGCTGCGCCGCGCCGGGCTCGACTACCATGAGTGGGCAGCGGTGCGCGTGCACCGCAACTGGCCGGCGTTTCTTGACGATGTCGCGCCTCGCCGGGTATTTGCCGTATCGACCCGCGGGCGCAGCGGCTACCATGAACCCTGCTATGCACCCGGCGATGCCCTGGTGTTCGGCCCCGAGACCCGCGGCCTGCCCCAGGCACTGCTCGATGCGCTGCCGCCCGAGCAGCGCCTGCGCCTGCCGATGCTGCCCGATAGCCGCAGCCTGAACCTCTCCAATGCCTGCGCCATCCTGGTCTACGAGGCGTGGCGCCAGCTGGGTTTCGAGGGTGCCAGCGACCCCGGCCAGCCCCCCAAGGAGTAAGCGATGTCGATCCAGCAGCGCCTGGCCAAGCTCAATCCTCGCCAGCAGGAGGCGGTGCGCTATATCGACGGCCCCTGCCTGGTGCTGGCCGGCGCGGGTTCGGGCAAGACCAGCGTGATCACCACCAAGATCGCCTACCTGGTGCAGGAGTGCGGCATGAGCGCCCGGCGCATCGCCGCGGTGACCTTTACCAACAAGGCCGCCCGTGAAATGAAGGAGCGGGTGGGGCAGATGCTCAAGGGCAAGGAGGGCCATGGCCTGACGGTCTCTACCTTCCACACCCTGGGGCTCAATATCATCCGCGGCGAGCTCAAGACCCTGGGCTACAAGCCGGGCTTCTCGCTGTTCGATCCCGAAGACGCCAAGGCGTTGCTGCGCGACCTGATGAACAAGGATGCCCAGGTCGACGCCGAGCAGATCAACGCCGTCCAGTCACAGATCTCGCAGTGGAAGAACGACCTGATCCTGCCCGGCGAGGCGCTATCGCATGCCGTGGACGACGACCAGCACTTCGCAGCGCGGGTCTACGAGGCCTATGGCCGTCACCTCAAGGCCTACAATGCGGTGGACTTCGACGACCTGATCCTGCTGCCGGTGGCGTTGCTGCAGTGCGACCCCGAGGCGCTGGCGCGCTGGCGGCGCAAGATCCACTACATGCTGGTCGACGAGTATCAGGACACCAACGTCTCGCAGTACCTGCTGGTCAAGCTGCTGATGGAGGAGCGCAAGACCTTCACCGTGGTCGGCGACGACGACCAGTCGATTTACGCCTGGCGCGGCGCGCGCCCCGAGAACCTGATTACCCTGGGCGAGGATTTCCCGCGTCTCAAGGTGGTCAAGCTGGAGCAGAACTACCGTTCCACCGGCACCATCCTGCGCGCTGCCAATACCCTGATCGCCAACAACCCCCACGTCTACGAGAAGTCGCTGTGGTCGGACATGGGCGACGGCGAGGCGATCCGCGTGGTGGTCAATCGCCACGAAGAGGCCGAGGCCGAGCGGGTGGCCAGCGAAATTCTCACCCGGCGCATCAAGGAGCGCGCCGAGTGGCGCGACTTCGCGGTGCTCTATCGCGGCAACTTCCAGGCCCGACTGCTGGAGCTCAAGCTGCAGCACTACCAGATCCCCTACAAGCTCTCCGGCGGCACCTCGTTCTTCTCGCGCAACGAGATCAAGGACGCCATGGCCTACCTGCGGCTGCTGATCAACCCCGCAGACGACAACGCCTTCCTGCGCATCGTCAACGTGCCGCGCCGCGAGATCGGTCCCGGGACCCTGGAGAAGCTTGCCAACTACGCCACCGAGCGCGGCTGCTCGCTGTTTGGCGCCTGCCACGAACTGGGGCTCGAGCAGCTGCTGCCGGTCCGGGCCGTCGAGCGGTTGGGCAGGTTTACCCACTTTATCGACGGCGTGCGGCGGCGCATGGACGGCGGCGATGCCATCCACGCCATCCGCGACATGCTGCGCGAGATGGACTACGAGGCATGGCTCTACCAGAACGCCAGCGCCCCGACCATCGCCGAGCGGCGCATGGCCAACGTCTGGATCCTGATCGATCAGCTCGAAAAGTCGATGCAGCGTGCGCCTGACGAGACGGGGGACGAGAGTCTCGCCAGCGAAGACACCGAAACCGACAGCGTCCAGGCGGCGATCTCGCGGCTGGTGCTGCGCGATATCCTCGAGCAGCAGGCCGAGGAGGACGACTCCGACCGCGTCCAGCTGCTGACCATGCATGCCTCCAAGGGGCTCGAGTTTCCCCACGTCTATCTGATGGGCTGGGAGGAGGAGCTGCTGCCCCACCGCAACGCCATCGAGGCGGGCACAGTGGAGGAGGAGCGGCGCCTGGCCTATGTGGGTATCACTCGTGCACGGCGCACCCTGACCCTGACCCTGGCCCGCCAGCGCAAGGCCTACGGCGAGCTGATGGACTGCACCCAGAGCCGCTTCCTCGACGAGCTACCGGACCAGGACCTGGCCTGGGAGGGGCGCGCCGACAAGGAGGACCCGGACAAGAAACAGGCGCGGGGCAAGGACGCCCTGGCGGGCATCCGTTCACTGCTGAACTAGCGACTGCCGGAAACCTCTTCTCCCAGACGCACGAAGGGCGCCGAGTGGCGCCCTTCGCAGCTGTGGTCGTCAGACTCTCAGCCCGCTTATTCGGAGGCGGCGACCATGTAGTCGACGATGGCCTCTACCTCTTCATCGGAGAGGCTGGTATTGCCTCCCTTGGGCGGCATGGCGCCGATGCCGTTGATGGCGTTGGCATACAGCTCGCTGATGTCCTGGTCCATACGGTCGCCCCAGTCGTCACCGACGATCGGCGCGCCGGCGGCACCGCTGTCGTGGCAGGCCGCACAGCCGCCGCTGGCATACAGCGCTTCGCCGTCGAGGCCATTCTCTTCCTCGGCCGCTGCTACCTCTTCTTCTGCGGCGGCATCCTCTTCACCGTTGCCGTTGGCTTCATCGCTGACGTCGGCTACCTCGGCCTCCCCCTCGCCGTTGGCAGCTTCAGCCATCTCGACCTCTTCATCGCCACCGATCTCCGGCAGGTCGCCATCGTAGACCGATTCGATCAGGTAGTTGGTAGACGCCATGACCTCTTCATCGGAGAGGCTGGAGTCTCCGCCCCGGGCCGGCATGGCGCCGATACCGCTGATGGCGTGCTCGTAGAGCGTCTCGATGCCCTGGTCGAGGCGCTCGGCCCAGGCATCGGCATCGTCCATCATCGGTGCGCCGGCGGCACCGCTGTCGTGACAGGCGGCGCAGACCCGGCCGTAGACAGCCTCGCCGTCGATGCCGTTACCGGTGTCGGCGGTATCGTCACCGTTCTCGGCGGCCGCGGCGGTGCCGCAGTCCTGGCCCTGCAGGCACACCTGGCCGACCGGCTTGAGACGCTCGGCAATGGCGTCACGATCGGCGTCGGCGTGTGCTTGGGAGGCAGCCGCTACGGCCAGGCCTAGGGTGGTCAGGCACCCGATGATCAACTTGCTGGAATTCACTCTCACCACCTCTATACGGTCCGGTATCGAGAACTGCTCGATGCATTATTGTGTAGGACGCCGCCATACCACCTGCAGCCGCGCCAGGCACGAAGAATGGCCACAGTATACCGGCAACCGGTTTGCCAGGAAAATGCCCCGTTGCAGGCCATTTGGCGAACACCGGCAAGGCGCATTGCGAGGCGGCGCTGGACACTCGCTGGGCAGGCAGTTAGCATTATGCCCGCCTCAAGGCACTGCAGCACGCTGCAGCCGCGCGCCCATAGCTCAGCTGGATAGAGTACTGCCCTCCGAAGGCAGGGGTCGAAGGTTCGAATCCTTCTGGGCGCGCCAACGAATTCCAAGGGTCTACGGTTCCGCCGTAGGCCCTTCGTCGTTTCTGGAGCAACCCCCTTTAACCAGCAGCTTATCCAGCAGGTGACTTTCCATCGCTTCGGCGGCGGGAGAGAGGCTCTGTCGTGCCCGGCGAAGCAGGCCGATGCGGCGTTCCAGGCGGGGTTCGGCCAGGGGAATAAAGCGTAGCCGTTGATGCTCCTCCTGAAAGGCCAGGCGCGGCAGGGTGGTGATGCCGATACCGGCCTCGAGCATGGCGGTCAGCGAGATCATGTTGGATATATAGAGGGTGCTGCGGGATAGCAGATCGGCGGCAGGAGAGCCCTCCAGCAGTCGTGAAGTACCGTTGCGTATCAGCGGATAGCCCGTCAGTGCCTGCCAGTGCAGGCGCTCCTCACTGGCCAACGGATGGTCGTCGCGGCACACCACCCCCACCTCATCCTTGAGCAGGCCGGTAAAGCGCAGTGCATCATTGGGCAGCCACAGGCTGGTGATGCCCAGCTCCACCTCGCCCTTGAGCACCATCTGATTGACCCGCTCGGAGTGGCCGTCCTGGAGGCTGATCTCGATGCCAGGATGGTCCTGGACGAAGCTGGCCAGAAGGGCCGGCATCAGGCGACTGGCCACCGAGGGCACCGCGGCGATATCGACACGACCCGCTTGGGCATTCGCCAAGGCCATTGCGTCGCGGCTTAGGCGGTCGTGATGGGCCACCAGTTCCCGAAAGCGCGGCTCACACCAGTGTCCGAAGGGGGTCAGGAGGGGGTGGCCGTTGCCCTTCTCGAACAGCGGCTGGCCGAGACGGGACTCCAGATCACGCACCGCCATGGAGATGGCCGGCTGGCTACGATGCAGCTGCTTGGCGGCTGCGTGGAAGCCGCCGTGATCGATGATCGCCAGTACATAGCGTAGGGGCTGGAGCTTGAGTTCCGGCAGCATGGTAAGTTTAACTGATCAAATCTTATAGTTTATTGATTATCCTTATATTGGTGGTTCTCCTAGGATGATGTCAACGCTATTCAGGAGATCACCATGTCAGCCAACCACTCCCTTTATATTGCTGGCCAGTGGGTCGAGGGCGAGAGCAGCATCGCCAACCACAGCCCCTCGGATCGCCAGGATCTGATCGGTCACTACGCCCAGGCGAGTGTTGCCCAGGTCCACGAGGCCATCGTCGCCGCCAGGCAGGGCCAGCGCGAGTGGGCCAAGAGTGGTCTGGAGCAGCGCTATACGCTGCTGATGGCCATCGGCGATGAACTGGCGGTACGTAAGGAGGAGTTGGGACGCCTGCTGTCCCGGGAGGAGGGCAAGCCGTTGGCCGAGGGCATCGGTGAAGTGGGCCGCTCGGCGCAGTTTTTCCACTACTACGCCGCCGAGGTACTGCGCCAGATCGACGAGCGGGTGGACTCGGTGCGTCCTGGGGTCGAGGTGGAGACCCGCCGTGAGCCGGTGGGGGTGGTGGGGGTGATCAGTCCCTGGAACTTCCCCATGGCCACGGCGGTGTGGAAGATCGCCCCGGCACTGGCTTTTGGCAATGCGGTGATCTTCAAGCCCGCCAACCTGGTGCCCGCCAGTGCCTGGGCACTCACCGAGATCATCAGTCGCCAGCCGCTGCC
Source organism: Halomonas sp. ML-15 (assembly GCF_014779595.1). Lineage (GTDB taxonomy): Bacteria > Pseudomonadota > Gammaproteobacteria > Pseudomonadales > Halomonadaceae > Franzmannia. The sequence goes on along the minus strand of NZ_JACXZT010000019.1, from coordinate 1,511,778 downwards.
TGCCGGCACCTTCAACCTGGTAATGGGCGCCGGTGGCAGCGTTGGCGAGGCACTGATCTCGAGCCCCGAGATCAATGCCCTGACCTTTACCGGCTCGCTGGAGGTGGGACGCCGCGTGGCGGCGGCCACCGCCGGCAACCTGGTCAAGTGCCAGCTGGAGATGGGCTCCAAGAATGCGCTGATCGTCGCCGCGGACGCCGATCTCGACCTGGCCGTGGAGGCCGCTTTCAATGGCGCTTACTCGGGCACCGGTCAGAAGTGCACCGCCTCGTCACGGCTGATCGTGCATACGGCGATTCATGACGCCTTCGTCGAGAAGTTGGTGGCCCGGTTGGCCAGCGCCAAGGTGGGACCGGCGCTGGTGGAGGGGGTGCAGATTGGCCCAGTGGCCGAGGCGCGCCAGCTGGAATCCAACCTGGCCTGGATCGAACGCGCCAAGGCCGACGGCGCCGTGCTCGCCTTCGGCGGCGAGCGACTCGACTGCGGCAGCGACGGCTATTTTATGGCACCGACCCTGTTCACCGGCACCACCAACGCCATGGCCATCAACCGTGAGGAGGTGTTCGGCCCCATCGCTTGCGTGATCAAGGTCGCGGATATGGACGAGGCCATCGACACCCTCAACGACACCCATTTCGGCCTCACCGCCGGGATCATCACCGACTCCCTGGCCTTGGCCAGCGAGTTCAAGGCTCGCGCCGAGACCGGCTGCGTGATGGTTAACCTGGCCACCGCCGGCACCGATTATCACGTGCCCTTTGGCGGTCGCAAGGACTCCAGCTTCGGCCCCCGCGAGCAGGGACGCTATGCGCGCGAGTTCTACACCGTGGTCAAGACCTGCTACGTCAAAGCCCGCTGACGCGAGGAGCGTTCCATGTCCAAGCAACTTCTGACCGTCGACGGCCTGCAGTACTCCCACTGGTCCCGGGAGATCTTTCAGCAGATGCGTGAGGGCGGCGTCGATGCCGTCCACGCCACCCTGGTCTACCATGAGACCACCCGCGAGACCCTCTCCCGGATGGGGGAGTGGAACCGCCGCTTCGAGCAACACGACGACCTGATCATGCCGGTGCTTGTTCCCGGCGATATCCTGCGTGCCCAGGAGGCCGGCAAGGTGGGGATCTTCCTGGGTGCCCAGAACTGTTCGCCCATCGAGGACGATATCGACATGGTGGCGGTGATGCGCCGCCTGGGCCTGCTGATCATGCAGCTCACCTACAATAATCAGAGCCTGCTGGCATGCGGCTGCTACGAGAACGAGGATAGCGGCATCACCCGCTTCGGGCGTCAGGTGATCCGCGAGATGAACCGGGTTGGCATGGTCATCGACATGTCGCATAGCGCCGAGCGCTCAACCCTCCAGGCGATCGAGCTTTCTGAGCGCCCGGTGATCATCTCCCATGCCAATCCCAGCTTCTTCCACGAGGCCAAGCGCAACAAGTCCAACCGCGTACTCTCAGCGATTGCCGAGAGCGGCGGGCTGTTGGGCTTCTCTGCGTATCCGTTTCATCTCAAGGATGGGCCGGACTGCACCCTGGAGGCCTACTGCGAGATGATTGCCCGCACCGTGGATCTGATGGGCATCGAGCATGTGGGCCTGGGCACCGACCTGTGCCAGGAGCAGCCGGTCGCGGTACTCGAATGGATGCGCAACGGCCGCTGGTCCAAGGAGATGGACTACGGCGAAGGCAGCGCCAGCAACGCCGGCTGGCCGCGACCGCTGGCCTGGCTGCGCGACAGCCGCGATTTCCCCCAACTGATCGATGGGTTGCGCAAGCACGGCTTCGCCGAGGTGGACGTCGAACGCATCATGGGACGCAACTGGGTGGCGCTACTGGAGCGTGCAACCACCCCCTCCGGCTGACACACCCAGGTTGCCCAGCCGCATCACGCCCGCTTCTCCTTATAACAACGCACAACGAGGCAAACCTCATGAGCAGTCAACTCGACTCACCGGCCAGCCAGTCTGCCGCCGCTCGCCCGGCCCAGGGCCTGGGCGACCCCGTCGTCCTCGGTCTGAGCGGCGGCTTTATCGTGCTCTTCGTGCTGCTGTCGCTGTATAACCCGGAGGGCATGGCCGACGCCATCGGCGCCGGCTTCGCCTGGACCGCGGCGGTGTTAGGCTCCTACTTCCAGCTACTGCTGTTGCTGACCTTCTTCATCGCCATGGGGCTGGCGGTCTCGCCAGCGGCCAGCGCCAGGATCGGCGGCCTGGATACTCCGGAGCTGAGCACCTTCAAGTGGCTCTCGATCATCATGTGTACCCTGTTGGCGGGGGGCGGAGTCTTCTTCGCCGCCGGCGAGCCGGTCTATCACTTCGTGGTCACCCCGCCGGCCTTCGACAGTGAACCGGGCACCGTAGGGGCGGTAGCCGGGGCGCTGGCCCAGTCGTTCATGCACTGGGGCTTCCTGGCCTGGGCGGTGCTGGGGTCGCTGACTGCGGTGGTGCTGGCCTACTGGCACTATGACCGCGGCCTGCCGCTGCAGCCGCGCACGCTGCTCTATCCGGTGCTGGGGGAGCGGCTGATGCGCGGCTGGGTGGGTGGCGTGGTGGATGCCTGCTGCGTAATCGCGGTGGTGGCGGGCACCGTGGGCCCCATCGGTTTCCTGGCGACCCAGGTCAGCTTCGGGCTGCATGAGCTTTTTGGGGTGGGCTCGGGCTATGCCACCCAACTGGTCATCCTGGTGGTGCTGGGGGTGCTCTATGTCACTTCGGCGGCCACCGGTATCCATCGCGGCATCCAGCTACTGAGTCGCTTCAACGTCTTCCTGGCGCTGGCCATCGCCGCGGTCATCTTTCTGTTCGGGCCGACCCTGTTCCTCACCAACGCTTATCTGCAGGGCTTTGGTGAGTACCTGAGTTCCTTCCTGGCCATGGCCACCATGACCTCGGAAACCGCCCCCGGTTGGTGGATGCAGTGGTGGACGGTGTTCTTCTTCGCCTGGTTCATCGGCTACGGCCCGCTGATGGCGATCTTCGTGGCGCGTATCTCCCGGGGGCGCACCATCCGCCAGATGATCCTGGCGGTGGCGGTGATGGCACCTATCGCCACCACGGTGTGGTTCACCTTGCTGGGCGGCTCGGGGATCCACTACCAGCTCACCGGCGTGATCGACCTCGGCGAAGCGCTCAACAACTTCCAATTCGATGTGGCGACACTCACTGTGGCCCAGGCGCTCCCCGGAGGCACGGTGATGGCCCTGGCGATCCTGCTGCTGACCACCATCTTCGTGGCTACCACCGGCGACTCCATGAGCTATGCCATCGCCGTGGTCTGCACCGGTCATGATCACCCGCATACCGCCGTGCGCGTCTTTTGGGGCGTCACCATGTCGCTGATGGCGGCCATCCTGCTCTATATGGGGGCCGGGCAGATCGGTGTGCTGCAGCAGTTCATCGTGATCACCGCGATACCCGTCTCCCTGGTGCTGCTGCCTTCACTGTGGCTCGGCCCCCAGGCGGCCTATGCCATGGCCCGGGAGCAGGGACTGACCTCGCGCAGCAAGGTGGCATGAATGATGAATCCCGAGTTTGCCTTGACGCCCCTGAGCCTGCGCCCCGCCAATGTGGTGATGTGCCTGGAGCGCTTGGGGAGTCTATATGCCTGTCGGCTGAGCTTCGTGCGCACTCTGGTGCGCCAGATGGGGCGCCAGCGCTGGCAGATCAGCCGGGTACGCTTCGATCTGAATGCCGAGGGGCACGGCACCGCCATCTATCGCCTGCAGACGCCCCATGGCCGCTATCACGGGGTGATGTTCGCCCAGCCGCTGGAGGATGAGCGGCGCTCCGATCGGGTCATCGCCGAGGCCTGGGACGTCACCTTCGGCCTGGTGGAGGGAGACGTGGACGACGAACTGTTGGAGCAGATGGCCGCCAACGTGCCGCTGCAAGAGGCGGGGCGTCAGCATCCGAAGGTGCTGGTACTGTCGCGGGCCAACAAGAGTCTGCGCAACTTCGCCCACTTCGTCGACGCCCTGGCGGAAGGCGAGCAGCCCGACCCTGCCTGGCTGACCCGGGTCGGCTATCTCTATCGCACGACGGCAGTCTACGGCAACGGTAAGTTCGGCATCGCCGATTTTGCCCGCCTGCATGACAACCCGGACTTCCGCCGCCCCTTCTCGGCGCAGATGGCCGGGGTCTATCTGCTGCGCCACTTCTCCATCGAGCAGGTGGAGCATTTGGCGGCCTGCCGGGCGCCTGCGACCGCTTGTCCACTGGCCACCGAGCTGCGGCGCTACCTGGGTATCGGCAACTCCACCGGGCTCGGCATGGCGCCCTTCCTGATCAATCACCCGCAGCTGATCGCCCAGTGGATCACCCAGCGGGAAACCGCGCTGGCCCTGGCGCTGCGCCAGGTCCCCGAGGAGCACGACCGGAAACGCTTGATCGCGCTTACGCGGCGTGCCAAGCAGCACCTGGCAGAAACGGTGACCGAAGATCGCGAGCAGAGCGAGCGCAATGCTGCCAGCGTGGCGGCATTGCCGGACGTGCTGACCTGGCTGGCCAGCGTGCCTCTGGAGCCGGACCTGTGGTCACAGCTGGTAGCCTGGGGGGCGCAGACTCTGCCCCTGGAAGCCCAGGAGCTGATCAATACCCTGCTGATCGAGCTCTACCCGGAGGTGGTCGATCCTCTGGAGGAGCAGATGGGCGTTGACGAGAACCTCGACCTCGAACCGGATATGCCGCTGATGCGCCTGCGCCAACTGATCGAGACCCACTACGGCTGGGCGCTGTCCCACGACTATCAGAGCGCCGAGGGAGCCTACTGGTTCTGGTATCGCTCTGCGGAGAAGGAGGAGCCCCGCCTCGGGGTGCGCCACGTCGAGCCTGGCGTGGAGAAGGAGATGTCCATCGCCATCGGCCCACGGGTGGCGCATAGCCACCGGGCGATCTGTGACTTCCTGGAGGCGGCGCCCCGCGCCAAGGTGGTCGACTTCCTGCTCGAGCGCCCGCGGCACAAGGAGATCGTGCGCCGTGTGCAAAGCCTGGTGAAGGCGCCCTACGGCGATATTCACGCCAACCTCTGGCATCGCGACATGAAGCCCATGCATCTGCTGCGTGCCAAGCTGGCCTTCTTCGGTGCCAGCCGCTTCGATCCCAAGTCGGACCGCTGGGTCAGGATCACCCTTTTTCAGGGCGCCCCGCTGGTCGAGGAACTCAACGCCGAGCCGCAAGACCTGGCTGATTTCGATGACTGGAGCTTTCCCCTAGAGCCCCGCCGCGAGGGCAAGGCAGTATGTCCCCAGTCGCTATCGGGGGAGATATCCACATGAAGGTGTCATTCAATGAGCTGCAAGGGCTCTGCCGCAAGGCCTTCGGAGGGATCGGCTTCGACGAGGGCGACGCCGCCGACGCCGCCGACATGGTGGCCTGGATGCAGTGCCACGGCTTCAACGGCGTCGATCAACTCAATCGAGGCCTGGATTTCCTGCTCGCCGAAGATCCGGAAGCCCTGCCCCGGGTGATCTATCAGGATGGCGACCTGGCGGTGCTCGACGGGCAGGGGCAAAGCGTACTGCGCAGCATCAGCCTGGCCACCGAGCTGGGTTATGCCAAGGCGCGAGCGCGTGGGCTCTCGGTAGTGAAGATTCGTCGCTGTCACAACCGCCAGCTGATCATGGGCTATCTGGCGCGCCTGGCCGGACGCGGTATCAATATCAGCGCATTCTGGCGCAATGCCCAGGAGCCGCTGACCGAGCAGGTGGTGGGCTTCCGCGCCGGTCATACCACCCCGGAGATGCGGGTCTACTCGGTGCGCGAGGTGCCCGAAGAGAACGAGCCCAACGACGGCATCACCCTGGTGATGGCCAACCACGTAGAGCTGCTGCCCTCCCTGGGCGCCGACCACGACCTCGACCTGCTGGCCCACCACTCCGAGTCGGAGCTGCTGGCCTGCCGCCAGCGGGCGCTGCAAGACGGCATCGAGGTGGACGACGCCATCTGGGCGCGGCTCAAGGCGCTGGCCCATCGCCTGCTGGTGGAAGCCAGCGAGGCTTCCCGCAGCGGCGCCGGCAGCGGCGTCAACGACAACGACTGATCGAGCGAGATCTCATGATTTATCCTGTAAGCACCGACCTCTTCGCCGCCAAGGCGCCCCTGGAATGGGCCGTGATCGGTAACGGCATTCTGTTTACCGCCCAGATCCCCATTGGAGCCGATGGGGCAGTGGTCGAGGGTGGCATCGAACTCCAGGCTCGCCAGACCCTCGAGAACCTGCGGCATACCCTGGAGTGTGCGGGGGGCAGCATGCTGAACCTGACCCAGGTGCTGATCTATGTGACCCGTCGCGAGGACCTGGCCACGGTCAACCGCCTGTATGCCGAGTACGTCACGGCGCCTTACCCCAACCGCGCAGCTATCATCGTCTCCGGCTTTGCCCGCGAGGAGATGCTGGTGGAGATGGTGGCCTATGCTGCGGTGCCATCATAGCGGGGGTGAGCGCGTGTCCTACAGCCGCTGAATATCGATCACGTAGCCGACGATGGGGTAGCCAGCCTTGCGGGCGGCCTTCTCGGCGTCCATCTGCGCTTCCAGCTTGGAGATGCTGGTGGAGTGGTACTCGAAGGCGGTGTCCATCTCGAGCTGCTTGGTGCGTACCGCCAGCTTGACGATATGGCCGGTCTTCATCGACTTGGCGTCTTGCTTGTCGAGCTTGACGGGGCGCTCGGCGCGTTTGGTCGGGGTGGTCTGCTTCTGCTCAGCGTCAGGCTTGAGGAAGTTCTCGATCTCCCGCTGCATGCGCTGTTCGAATTCGGTCAACTCTGAGCTCATGGGCTTCCTGTGGGTGACTATTGGATGCCTGCATGATAGCCGAAGAAGCCCAAGCCCGGCTATCGCCGGGCGGTGGTGGTTGCCTGCTCAGCAGACGCCCTGTTCGATCATGGCGTCGGCGACCCTGCGGAAGCCGGCGATATTGGCGCCCAGTACCAGGTTGGTGGGCTCGCCGAACTCCTCGGCGGTGTCGGCGCACTGCCGGTGAACGTTGGCCATGATCTCCTTGAGCTTGGCGTCGACCTTCTCTAGCGGCCACTGCTGCATGCTGCCGTTCTGGGCCATCTCCAGTTGGCTGGTGGCCACGCCTCCCGCGTTGGCTGCCTTGCCGGGTCCGTAGGCGATCCTGGCGGCCAGGAAGAGGTCAACGGCATCCGCGGTGGAGGGCATGTTGGCGCCCTCGCTGATGCAGCCGACGCCATTGTCGAGCAGCGCTTCGGCATCGCCCTTGGTCAGCTCGTTCTGCGTGGCGCAGGGGAAGGCGGCATCGGCCGGGATGCGCCATACGGCATGGCCATCGGCCGGGTAGTCGCTGGCCGGGATGTAGTGGGCCTCGGGGTGCGTGGCCAGGTATGCCTCCAGCGAGACGCGCTTGACCTCCTTGAGCTCCTTGAGCAGCTCCAGGTCGATGCCGCGCGGGTGGTGGAGTGTGCCGCGGGAGTCTGAGCAGGTGATCGGGGTGGCGCCCAGCTCGTAGAGCTTCTCGATGGTGTAGATAGCCACGTTGCCGGCCCCCGAGACCAGGCAGCTCTTGCCGTCGATGTCCTCGTCGCGGGCTGCGAGCATGCTCTGGGCGAAATAGACCGCACCATAGCCGGTGGCCTCCTTGCGGCCCAGAGAGCCGCCCCAGCTCAGTCCCTTGCCGGTGAGCACGCCTTCGTGGCAGCCGGTCAGGCGCTTGTACTGGCCGTACAGGTAGCCGATCTCGCGGGCACCCACGCCGATATCACCGGCCGGCACATCGGTCGTCGGGCCGATATGGCGATAGAGCTCGGTCATGAATGACTGGCAGAAACGCATGATCTCGTTGTCGGACTTGCCCTTGGGGTCGAAGTCCGAGCCACCCTTGCCGCCGCCGATGGGCAGGCCGGTCAGGGCGTTCTTGAAGATCTGTTCGAAGCCGAGAAACTTGATGGTGCCCGAGGTGACGCTGGGGTGGAAACGCAGGCCGCCTTTGTAAGGGCCCAGCGCCGAATTGAACTGCACCCGATAGCCCTTGTTGACCCTCACCTTGCCGGCATCATCGGTCCAGCAGACGCGGAACATGATCTGGCGCTCAGGTTCGACGATGCGCTCGATGATGCTGTGGTCGTGGTAATAGGGGCTGTGTTCGAACAGAGGACGCAGGCACTCGAGGACTTCTTCGGCGGCCTGATAGAACTCGGTCTGGGCGGGGCTGCTGTGGCGCAGCTGAGTAATGGTGTCATGGACGTAGGGCATTCACGTATTTCCCGAGCAGTAACAAGCGATATCTGATTGCACCATTATGCAGCGTGGGCATGGCCCATGTCGGAAATGGTCGTCATCTCGGGACGAAAATCGGCAAAAAAGGGAAAAAACAGCACCAAATCGGTGCGGAGGCGAATGTAGGACAAACGCTGATTTAACGCCCCGGCAGGGCGAAATGCCAGGGCGACCACAGGGTGTGGCGGGGTATTGGGGTCAGGGCGCTACGCTGGCGCCCCGGATGCCGTGGCGCTCGAGCGCATCGGCGACGAAACCGCTGGTCTTCATCTCCTCGACGAACTTACGCAGGCAGTCGGCGGCTTGCTCACCGCGGCCCTTGGGCAGCCCCATGGCCTGCTGAATCACCATGAAACGGCCCGGCAGCAGGCGCAGTCCGTCATGCTGCTGGCTGTCCTGCTCGAGCTGCTGCTTGACCCCGGCGGCGACGTCGAGCTGCTGCTCGACGAACTGTGCCACCACGGCGGTGGAGGTGGGGGCACGGACGATCTCGGCCTGCTTGAGTTCGCGGCTCAGGTAGAGGTCGTAGGCGCTGCCCTTGCCCACCACTACCCTGGTGCCGGCGCGGTCGACCTGGTCGTTGTCGGTCAGGGGGGAGTCGTTGCGCACCAGATAGCAGCCCTCGATCAGCACATAGGGGGCGGTAAAGTGGATGCCCTCGCCGCGTAGCGGGTCGACGGCGAAGAAGCCGATATCGGCACGTTCGGCGGTGACGGTCTCCACCGACTGGCTGGCGGAGTCGAAGGCCAGCAGTTCGAGCTCGACACCGAGTCGCTCGGCGAAGGCGCGAGCCAGGTCGACCGAGACGCCGCAGGGCTCGCCGCTCTCGGAATCGCGGCCGGCGAGGATCGGGTTGCCCAGGTTGATGGAGGCGCGGAGCACGCCGGTGGGAGCCAGGGTGTCGCGTAGGGCGGGGGAGATCTGCATGTAAGCCTCTCGAACGATCAGTGGTCGATAGTCGCCAAGGTAAGCAATCGCCGCGCCGGTGGGAAGCCAGACCTTGTACGGGGGCGGCCGCGGCAGCGTGGTTTTGCTCTACACTAGCCGACTTTGGCTATGTGCGGCCCGAACAGAAGGAGTGCGACCTTGGATCTCGTATGGTGGTTGGCCTATATGGCGCTGGGTGGTTTCGTGGGGCTGATGGCGGGGCTGCTGGGTATCGGCGGTGGCGGCATCATGGTGCCGGTGCTGACCTCGCTGTTCGTGCTGCAGGGCGTGCCCCACGAGCATCTCGCTCACCTGGCCCTGGGTACCTCGATGGCCGCTATCGTGCCATCGTCGCTGTCGAGCCTGCGCTCGCATCATCGCCACGGCGCGGTGCACTGGCAGGTGGTGCGCTATATCACCCCGGGCATTCTGGCCGGCACCTTCCTGGCGACCTTCGTTGCGGCGCTGATTCCCACCCGCGGGCTGGCGATCTTCTTCGCCTGCTTCATGCTGCTGATGGCGGCGCAGATGCTGGTCAACCTCAAGCCCAAGCCGTCGCGGGGTCTGCCGGGGGCGCTCGGGATCAGCGGTGCCGGCGCCGGCATCGGCGGCATCTCGGCGCTGGTGGCGATCGGCGGCGGGGCGCTCACGGTACCCTTTCTCACCTGGTGCAACATCAAGGTGCAGCACGCCATTGGCACGTCAGCGGCGGTGGGTCTGCCGATCGCATTGGCCGGGGCGCTGGGCTATCTGATCAACGGCTGGAGCGTCAGCGGTCTGCCGAGTGCTGCGCTGGGCTATATCTACCTGCCGGCGCTGCTGCTGATGGCGCCGCTGAGCATTCTTACGGCCCCCCTGGGGGCACGGCTCGCCCATCGGTTGCCGGTGGCGACCCTCAAGCGGGTGTTCGCCGTCATGCTGGTGCTGCTGGCCGTGCAGATGGTCTATACGGTCTCGACGGCCTGAGTGCAGCCCTTTTCTAGGCACCCCCTAACGAAGGGGATCGAGCAGCTCGCTTAGCCCATTATGATCGATCTCGTGCATCAACTGCAGTAGCCGGCCGAGTTCGCCCGGAGGAAATCCCTCGCGGGCGAACCAGGCCAGGTAGGGGCCGGGCAGGTCGGCGATCAGGCGACCGGCGTACTTGCCGTAGGGCATCTTCATGGTGACCAGGGTCTGCAGGTCTTCGGGGTGCATCGGCAGCGGTCCTCGATGGGTGAATCGCCGCCACTCTACGATGCCTGCCGTGGCAAGGCCATCCTCCTGCGGTCCAATCCGGCAGTCGTCACGCTATACCGAGACCCCGAGATAGCGCCCCAGCGTCGCTTCATCGGACATCGATTCACCGTCGACGGTCTCATGCACGATCTGGCCCTCCGACATGAAGTAGGCGCGATCGGCGGCCAGTACGGCGGCCTTGACGTTCTGCTCGATCAGCAGCACGGCGACCCCCTCGCGGCTGAGCGCCTTGAGACTCGCAGCGACATCCTCGACGACTGCCGGTGCCAGACCCTCGGTGGGTTCATCGAGTATCAGGCAGCCCGGGTTGGTTACCAGGGCGCGGCCGATGGCCAGCATCGAGCGTTCGCCCCCGGAGATCTGATCGCCGTAGGCCTTGCGGCGTCGGCCCAGTGAAGGGAACAGCTCGAATACGCGATCTGCCGACCAGCGCTGCCCGGCGGGGCCCTTGCGCGCATTCAGCTGCAGGTGTTCATCGACGCTGAGCGACGGAAAGAGGCGCCGCCCCTGGGGCACGTAGCCGACCCCGAGGTGGGCGATACGCTGCGGCGACCAGCCCAGGACCTGCTCGCCGAGCAGTTCCACCGACCCCCGCGCCTGCGGCGGGTCGAGCCCCATCAGCGCGCGCGCCAGGGTGGTCTTGCCGACCCCGTTACGCCCCATCACCGCGACGCACTCCTTGCCGACGCGGAAGTTGAGGTCCTGCAGCGCCAACCCGAGCCCGTAGTGGGCCTCGAGATGTTCGACGCATATCATCGTGTCAGCCATTGGCACGCCCCAGGTAGATATCGCGCACGCCCTCGTGGGCGGCAATCTCGTCAGGCGACCCTTCGGCGAACATTTCGCCCTGATGCAGCACCGAGATGCGATCGCTGAGTGCCAGCACCATCTCCATGTCGTGTTCGATCATCAGCAGGGTCACTTCCTTTGGCAGCGCTTGCAGAATGCCCTGAAGCACCTGGCGCTCGGCATGGGAGAGGCCGGCGGCAGGCTCGTCGAGCAACAGTAGCCTCGGCTTCTGGGCCATCACCATGGCCAGCTCCAGCTGGCGCAGGGTGCCGTAGGAGAGGTTGGCCACCGTCTCATCGAGCACCGGCGTCAACCCTAACTGGTCGGCGGTGGTCATCAGGTCGTCGTCGAGGCGCGACTGCCAGGGCTGCCACAGCGATGGCAGCCGGCCGTCGCCCCGCGCCAGGGCCAGGTTCTCCCTGACCGTGACCGAGGGCACCAGCGTCGACACCTGATAGGTGCGGCCGAGCCCCTTGAGGGTGCGCTGGATGACCGAGTCGCCGCTGATCTCATCGCCGAAGAAGCGAATCGTGCCGCGATCGGGCTTGAGCTCGCCGGCGATCATGTTGAACAGCGTGGTCTTGCCGGCGCCGTTGACGCCGATCAGCCCGCGCCGCTCACCGGGGGCGACGCGCAGATGGACATCGCTGGCCACCATCAGCGAGCCGAAGGACTTGGCCAGGCCGGCGACCTCCAGCGCCGGCTCAGGGCTCATCGAAGGCTGTGCATCAGTCATAGTAGGGATCCGCACAGTTGCCCGGCGGGAAGTCGCGGCTGTCGGGCTCCCCGGCCAGATACGCCTCGGCCTCGAAGGGGCCGAACTGGCTAACGTCCTCGTAGGTCTTGATCGGCACGTTGACCAGTCGGCCGTCGACTTCCTGGACCTCGTTGATGTAGATGTTCTGCACCGGGTTGCCGTAGTCGTCGAGGTGGAAGGGGCCGCGTGGCGCATCCGGCATCTCGGTGTCCCGCAGTGCGGCAATCACCGCGTCGCGGTCGCCGCCGTTGGCGCTCTCGAAAGCGTTCACGGCCATCATGAAGGCCACATAGCCGTGCTCGGCCGGGGCCAGCGGCATGACGTCATCGCCGTGCATGTCCCAGAAGGCGTCGCGGAAGGCCACGAAGTTGTCCGTCTCCAGCCCCTCGGCATACTGCAGCGCCGAGAGTCCACCGATAGCCTGCTCGCCCATCTCCGGCAGGTCGCCCACGGCGTAGAAGTTGGAGCCGCCCAGCAGAGGCATTTGTGCGTCGATGCCGAAGTCGTGGTACTGCTGGAAGAACGCCAGCCCATCGCTGCCGGCGCCGTTGTAGAGCAGCGCATCGCCGTCCGGCAAGGTGGCCAGGATAGAGCTGTAGTCCGAGGTGCCGGTGGGGTGCCAGATGCGTTCCACCGACTCCCCCCCGGCGGCGCAGAAGCCCTTGAGGAAACCGCCCAGCTGGTTATAGGGGAAGGCGTAATCCTGACCCACCATGACGATGCGCTGGTGGCCGAGCTCCTCGGCGACATATTCGCCGAAGGCGAACATCGGCTGGGCGCCGGTCCAGCCGGCGCGTACCACGTTCTCGGCGCGATCACGCATGGTGATGTCTTCCGGTGCCGAGTAGGAGATCACCGTCGGCATACCCGAGCCCTTGGCCCACTCCAGCCCGGCCAGGCCGGTGCCGCCGAGCACCGGTCCGATCACCAGGTCGACATCGTCGCGGGACTCCATGGCCCGCAGTCGATCCACGGTGGTCTCGGCGTCGCCCTGGGAGTCGTAGAAGTCGACCTCGATATTGAGCGCCTCGAGCCGCTCGGCTAGCTCCTCGGCGGCCAGCTCCACGCCCATGCGCTGCTGCTCGCCGAAGAAGGAGAACACGCCGGTGGTGGGGCCGATCACCCCGATGCGCAGGGTGTCGTCGGCGTGCAGGTGGGCGGTGGCGGCCAGCGAAAGGGCCGACACTCCACCGATGATTAGCGTCTTGGCGTACTTCATGGTTCGTCTCCTTGGGGAGTTGTTGTCATCGAAGCCGGTGGCTTCGCCTTGCGCTTGAAGCGCTGCTCCAGCACGTCTGCCAGCCCGCGCGGCATCAGCAGAATCGAGAGCAGCAGGACCAGACCGATCACCATCATGTGGCGGTCGGTAAACTGGGCAACCAGGGTTTCCAGGGTAATGAGTACCGCCACGCCCAGGGCGGGGCCCAACAGGCTGCGATAGCCGCCCAGCACCGCGGCAGTCAGCACCCAGACGGCGTGCCCCAGGCCCAGCGGCGATGGCGACATGATGCCCATGTCGTAGACCAGGAAGACGCCCGCCACCCCGGCGATGACGCCGGCCAGTACGAAGGCGCTGAAGCGAGCCAGGGCAACCGGATGGCCGAGGGCGCGCATACGCTGCTCGTTCTCCTGGATGCCCAGCAGCAGCAGCCCGAAGGGCGAGCGGTAGAGGCGCCACACGGCGAGGAAGATGGCCACCGTGACCGTGGTCACCAGCGCGTAGAAGACCCGGGTGTCGTTGAGGTCGACACCGCCATAGACCGGCATGCGCACCCCGGCGATGCCGTTGTAGCCGCCGGTGACGTCGACCCACTGGAACGATAGCGCCCACACCATCTGACCCAGTGCCAGGGTCAGCATCAGGAAGCTGACCTTGCGTGAGCGCACGGTGAGCAGGCCGAAGATGACGGCACTCAGCGTGGTGAACAGCAGCGCCAGCGTCACCACCAGTGGAAAGGGCAGGCCGAAACGTACCCCCAGGATGGCGATGGTGTAGCCGCTGATGCCGGCGAAGGTGGTCTGGCACAGCGAGAACCAGCCCAGCCGGCCCGCTAGCAGCGAGAAGCTCAGCGCCGCCAGGGCGTAGATCATGGCCCGGCTGCCCTGGGAGACCGCATAGTTGCCCATCAGCAGTGGCCAGGCCACCAGGGCGGCGAGTATCGCCAGAATAAGCACGTATTCACGTTTCATGCGGTCCTCCCGAACAGTCCTTGAGGCCGAAACACCAGGATCAGCGTCATGGGCAGAAACAGGAAGAACAGCGCGAACTGCGGCAAATAACCGGTGGCGAAGCTGGACACCATGCCGGTGATCAGCGCGCCGACGGCTGCCCCCTTGAGTGAGCCCATGCCGCCGATGATGATCACCACCAGTGAGAGCATCAGCACGCGCACGTCGAGCCCCTGGGTCAGCGACATGTAGGAGGTACCCACCACGCCGGCAACGCCGGCCAGGAAGCTGGCCACGGCAAAGACGCCACCGAACAGCAGCGGCACGTTGATGCCCTGGGACATGGCGGTTTCGCGATCATCGACCCCGGCGCGAATCGCTGCCCCGATGCGGGTATAGGTCATGACCAGCCACATGGCGATGCCCAGCAGCACGGCAAAGACCATGATCAACACCCGGAAGTAGGGGTACATCATGACGCCCAGGTCTACCGGCGCGCGCAGCTCTCGGGGCAGCGGCAGGCTCACCGGCTGCCCGCCGTATATCACCAGCAGGGCATCGGCGATGATCAGCCCCACGGCGATGGTCAGCAGCGCCTCGGAGAGGTCCATGCCGCGCACCCGCTGCAGCAGGAAGCGCTCCATCAGCAGCCCGCCCACCAGGGCGCTGATGCCGCCGGCCAGGATGCCCAGGGTCAGGCTGCCGGTGTCGCGGATCACCTGGACCCCGACATAGCCACCCAGCAGATAGAAGGCGCCGTGGGCCAGGTTGACCACCCGCATCAGCCCGAAGGCCAGGGTCAGGCCGCTGGCCATGATGAACAGCAGTGCGGCCATGGTCAGGCCATTGAGGGTCAGAAAATAGAAGGTGTTCACGGCTGCACCTCCTGTCTGGACGAGCATGGCGTTGCCGTTGCCTGGCGGCAGTTATTATCGTCACAACACATGGCGATCAGCCCCGGCGGATATTCTTGAAAGCCCGCGTCTGTTCGGTCAGGGCGCGCTCGGTGGGCAGGCGCTCCATGCTCGAGGCGCCGTAGAAGCCATGACAGTCGTGGCAGCGCGCCAGGATATACTCGGCATCCTGCGGATCGGCGATGGGGCCGCCGTGACAGAGCACGATGACATCGTCACGCACGGCCCTGGCCGCCGCGGCCCAGTCGTTGATGGCCGTGACGCAGTCGTCGAGGCTCATGGCGGTCTCGGCGCCGATGCTGCCCCCGGTGGTCAGGCCCATATGACAGACGATGATGTCGGCGCCGGCCTCGGTCATGGCGCGTGCGTCGTCGGCGTTGAACACATAGGGAGTGGTGAGCAGTCCGGCCTCCCGCGCCTGCCGGATCATCTCCACTTCCTGGGCATAGCGCATGCCGGTCTCTTCCAGGTTGGCGCGGAAGGTGCCGTCGATCAGGCCCACGGTGGGAAAGTTCTGCACCCCCGCAAATCCCATTGCCTTGAGCTCGGCGAGAAAGGGCTCCATGAACACGAACGGGTCGGTGCCGCAGACGCCGGCCAGTACCGGGGTCTTCTGGGTCACGGGCAGTACCTCGCGGGCCATCTCCTTGACGATCTCGTTGGCGTTGCCATAGGGCATGATGCCTGCCAGCGAGCCTCGACCGGCCATGCGGTAGCGTCCGGAGTTATAGATCACGATCAGGTCGATACCACCGGCCTCTTCACACTTTGCCGACAGGCCCGTCCCGGCGCCGCCGCCTACGATAGGCTCGTCGCGTGCCACCATGGCCTGGAAGTGCGCCACTAGCGTTTCTCGATTCCACTTCTTCAATGTGATCTCCTAGAGTGTGTTGCCATGACCCCGCGGAACTGCTCGACCAGCTGCGCGGCGAAGGCCGGGTCATTGATGTGATGGGGCGAGCGAATCAGCTGTCGCTCAGGGGTCTGCTCGACGGTCTGCTCCAGCGCCTCGAACAGCGCCGCGTCGGCGTCGGGGTCGTGGAAGCGCTGTCCAGGTGCGTCGAGCGCCGAGATGCCGCCTTCGGGGAGCAGAAAGCGCACCGGCCCGCGGCTGCGGTTGAGCTTCTCGCCGATCCAGCGGCCCATGCGCGCATTCTCCTCGGCGGTGGTGCGCATCAGGGTGATCTGCGGGTTGTGCTCATAGAACAGGCGCTGGCGATAGGCCGAGGGCACCGTGTCCGGCGCGCCGAAGTTGACCATGTCCAGCGCCCCCACCGAGCCGACGTAGGGCAGCGCCGTGCGGGCGATGACGTCGAGGCGCTGCTCGCCAGCACTGAACACGCCGCCCATGAACAGATCGCAGATCTCGGTGGTGGTGACATCCAGCAGCCCTTCGATCATGCCGCTGTCGGCCAGCTTCTCCAGCGAGCGGCCGCCGGTGCCGGTGGCGTGGAACACCAGGCAGTCATAGTCGGCCTCGAGGGCGCTGATGAGCTGATTGACGCAGGTCGTGGTCACGCCGAACATGCTCAGGCCGATGGCCGGCTTGTCCTCGGCGACCTCGGGTATCTGACTCTGCAGCATGCCGGCCAGGGCGTGGGCGGCATTGCCCAGCACGCGGCGCGAGATGCGGTTGAGGCCGGCGACGTCGGTGACCGAGTAGAGCATGGCGATATCGCTGGGCCCGACGTAGGGCGCGACGTTGCCGGAGGCGATGGTCGAGACCAGCAGCTTGGGTACGCCGATATCCAGCTCGCGCAGCGCCGGGGCGATCAGTGCGGTGCCGCCGGAGCCGCCGATGCCCATCACGCCGCCGAGATCGCGCCGGGTGGGCAGCCAGTGGCGCAGCGCCTCGGCCATGGCGGCCACCGCGCGGCCGCGGTCGTTGACGAAGACGGTGGCGGGGCCCTCGGGGTGACAGGCCGCCACCTCGGCAGCGCTCACGTCGGCGACGCCCTGGTCGTCACCCTGGGTGCCCACGTCGACGATGCAGGCAGCGACGCCGGCGGCTGTGAGGCGCTCGCGCAGGTAGCGCAGCTCGCTGGCCTTGGTGTCGCAGGTGCCGATCAGATAGGCGATAGATTGCATGACATGTCTCCTAGCTGGCGCGTTCGGCGGCGCCTTCGAAGGCCAGGCGGAAGGTGTCGCCGACGCGCTGGACCACGTCGTCGTGGTCGCCGTCATCGACCTCGAACTCCGCCCACCACTCGCCGAAGCAGTGGCCGCTGGTGGTGATTGGCTTGAGGCGCATCTCCGACACATAGCCGCGCACCGGCAGCGCCGGGGCATCGAGAATCCGATAGCAGCAGAGATGCTCACGGTCGGAGAGCGACAGCAGCTCTTCGCGGATGGCGTTGCCGTCGTGGTCGTGGAAGTGGCGTACGCAGCCCACCTGGTCGGCGGGCTTGCCGTCCTCGATATAGCTCTTGGCGAAGAACGGGTGATAGTCGGGCAAGCCGTTGAAGTCGCGCAGCACGCGCCAGGCTTGCTCCAGGCTGATTGGCATGACGGCACTGACATAGACGCGAGTCATGGTGTGCTCCTTATTTTATGTTTATGGCGATATCTTCAGGGCGACTGCATGGCTGCACCGCTCGGGACTGATCTGCCGGCAGGCCTGCGAGGAGGCGCTGTAAACCCATCCCTGGGCGCTACCTACGCCATCCATGGCGTAGAACCTCCTCTGCGGCCTGCCGCCAGCGTCCCTCGCTATCTGCAGTGGCCCTAGCTGAGTCACGAGATGGCCTTGAACTGGCGGATTTGCTCGGTAAGCGCGATCTCGGTGGGCAAACGCTCCATGCTCGAGGCGCCGTAGAAGCCGTGGCACTGCTGGCTGTTGCGCATCACGTAGGCGGCGTCCGCCGGGGTGGCGATGGGGCCGCCGTGGCACAGCACCAGGACGTCGTCGCGCACCTCGCGTGCCGCGGCTGCCCAGGCGTCGATCAGCCGTACCGACTCGTCGAGGGTCTTGGCGGTGGCGGCGCCGATGGTGCCGCCCACCGTGACGCCCATGTGCGCGACGATGATGTCGGCGCCGGCCTCGGTCATCGCCACCGCCTCCTCGGCGGAGAACACATAGGGGGTGGTCAGCATGTCCATCTCGTGGGCCTGGCGGATCATCTCTACTTCCTGGGCGTAGGTGATCCCGGTCTCCTCCAGGCTGATGCGGAAGGTGCCGTCGATCAGGCCCACGGTGGGAAAGTTCTGCACCCCCGAAAAGCCCAGGTCCCTCAGCTCGCGCAGCAGCTTGGGCATGATCACGAAGGGGTCGGTGCCGTTGACCCCGGCCAGCACCGGGGTGTGCTTGACTACCGGCAGCACCTCCAGCGCCATCTCCTGGACGATCTGGTTGGCGTTGCCGTAGGCCAGCAGCCCGGCGGAGGAGGCGCGGCCGGCCATGCGGTAGCGCCCCGAGTTGTAGATCACGATCAGGTCGATGCCGCCGGCCTCCTCGCACTTGGCCGAGATACCGGTGCCGGCGCCGCCGCCGATGATCGGCTGGCCGCGCTCGGCCATATCGCAAAAGCGCTCCATCAGGGTGGTTCTATCGAGTGAGCTCATGGGGTACCCCGGTCATTGTTGGAGAGCGAGTTGAGGGATGGGCGGCGCTCGGTGGCTGGCGCGGGCGGCGCGGGACGCCGCCGCTTCAGCAGCCGCTCGAGCTCACCGATCACGCCCTGGCGGAACATCAGCACGCAGGTCATGAACACCACGCCGATGATCACCGTGACCCAGGCCCCGAACGGGTCCAGATAGTGGTTGAGGGCGGAGACGATGGCGGCGCCCACGGCGGGACCAAACACGGTGTTCATGCCGCCCAGCAGGGTCATCAGGATGACGTCGCCGGAGGTGTGCCAGTGGACGTCGTAGAGCGCCGCGAGCTGGAAGATGATCGCCTTGAGCGAGCCGGCGATGCCGGATAGCCCCGCCGACAGAGCGAACACCAGCACCTTGTAGCGCGCCACCGGATAGCCCAGTGAAATGGCCCGCGGCTCGTGTTCGCGGATCGCCCGCAGCACCTGGCCGAAGGGTGAGTTGACGGTGCGCCACACCACCCACAGCCCGGCGCCGACGATGCCCAGCACCACGTAGTAGAGGGCGGCGTCGTTGTTGAGGTCGAGCACCCCCAGGAAGGTGCCGCGGGGGATCCGCTGCAGGCCGTCCTCGGCGCCGGTGAAGGGCGCCTGGAGGAAGAAGAAGAACACCAGCTGCGACATTGCCAGGGTGATCATCGCCAGATAGATGCCGCTGCGGCGAATCGCCAGGGCGCCGATTACCGCGCCTAGTACGGCCGCCACCAAGCCACCAGCGAGGATGCCCAGTTCGGTCGGCACGCCGTAGGCCTTTACTAGCTGGCCGGTGACATAGGCACCGGTGCCGAAGAAGGCGGCATGGCCGAAGGAGAGAATCCCGGTATGCCCCAGCAGCAGGTTGAAGGCGCAGGCGAACAGCACGAAGCACAGCGTCTTCATCACGAACACTGAGTAGATCAGCTGCGGGAAGAAGGGCACCGCCAGTAGGGCCAGCAGGCCAACGGTCAGCAGTGGCCAGATCAGGGCGCGTAGGTGCATGGCTAACCCTCCTCTCGGCCGAACAGGCCGGCGGGGCGAAGCAGCAGCACCAGCACCATGACCAGGAAGACGATGGTCGAGGAGAACTCCGAGTAGAACACCCGGGTGAAGCCCTCCACCACGCCCAGCCCCAGGCCGGTGACGATGGCGCCCATGATCGAACCCAGCCCGCCGATGACCACCACCGCGAAGATGATGATCACCAGGCTCGAGCCCATCGACGGATTGACGTGAAAGATCGGCGCGGCGAGCACGCCGGCAAACGCCGCCAGCCCCACCCCTACGCCGTAGGTCAGGGTCACCAGCCGCGGCACGTTGATGCCGAAGGCCTGGGTCAGTTCGGCGCGCTCGGTGGCGGCGCGCAGGTTGGCGCCCAGCGAGGTGCGCTCAATCACGAACCAGGTCACCAGGCACACCAGCAGTGCCGCGACGATCACGAAACCGCGATACATCGGCAGGATCATGAAGCCGAGGTTAATGGTGCCGCGCAGTGCCTCGGGGGTGGCGAAGGGCTGGCCGGAGGAGCCGAAGGCGACCCGGAAACCGCCTTCCAGCACCAGCACCAGGCTGAAGGTCAGCAGCAGGCCGTAGATCGGGTCGAGGCCGTAGAGCCGGCGCAGGAACAGCCACTCGAACAGCATGCCGAACAGCGCCACGGCCAGCGGTGCCACCAGCAGGGTGGTCCAGTAGTTGGCGCCGAGGTGCTGGGCGAGCAGAAAGGCGGTGAAGGCACCCAGCATGAAGAAGGCGCCGTGGGCGAAATTGACGATCTTGAGCACGCCGAAGATGATCGCCAGGCCGAGGCTCAGGACGGCATAGAAGGAGCCGTTGACGATACCCAGCATGAGCTGACCCATCAGGGCCTGAATGGGTACACCGAAGATATCCATGATTGACTGCTCACAGAGAGAACGAAGGGGCGACGGTTGGCATCACACCGCTGCCCGGGGAGCCCCCGGGCAGCGGCCGCGCTCACTGGTCGTTATCGAGCAGGTGGCAGCTGCTGTCCTCCAGCGGCTGGAAGGCCTCCTCGCCGGGGATGGTGCTGACCAGGCGCAGGAAGTCGTAGTCGTACTCCGACTCGTCGGGCGACTTGACCTCCCACAGGTACTGGTCGTGAACCATACGGCCGTTGGGGCGGATATAGCCGCCGCTGGCGAAGAAGTCGTTGATCTCCAGTTCGCGCATCTGTTCGGAGACGGCGTCGGGATCATCGGTGCCAGCGGCTTCGACGGCGTTGAGGTAGTGCATGGTGGAGGAGTAGTTGCCGGCCTGGGCCATGTTGGGCATGCGGCCGGTACGCTCATAGAAGCGCTCGGAGAACTCACGGGTCTCGTCGTTGGCATCCCAGTAGAAGGCGTTGGTGAGCATCAGGCCCTGAGCGGTTTCCAGACCAAGGCTGACGATGTCGTCATACCACAGCAGCAGGGCGGCCGGGCGTTGATCCGGTGATACACCGAACTCGGCCAGGGCATTGATGGCGTTGATGGCGTCGGCCCCAGTAGAGGCGATGCCGATGATCTCGGCGCCGGAGGCCTGGGCCTGCAGGGCGTAGGAGGAGAAGTCGGTGGTATCCAGCGGGTGGCGAGCTGCGCCCACCACTTGGCCGCCGGCCTCACGCACCACATCGGAGACCTGCTCCTCGAGGCCGATGCCGAAGGCGAAGTCGACGGTCAAGAAGAACCAGGTGTCACCGCCGTCCTCGACGATCGTCTTGCCGGTGCCCTGCGCCAGCGAATAGGCGTCGTAGGTGTAGTGGGTCACATAGGGTGAACAGTAGTCGTTGGTCAGCCCAATGTTGGACGCAGAGTTGGAAATGGCGTGGCGCTGACGCTCCTCGGCCACCGCGGCCACCGCCAGGGCGACCCCGGAGTTGGAGAGATCGTTGATCATGTCGACGCCGTCGTTGTCGTACCACTCCCGGGCGCGGCTGGCGCCGGTATCGGCACGATTGCGGTGGTCGCCGTAGATGACGTCGATGGGCACGCCACCGACCTCGCCACCGAAGTCCTCGACGGCCATGCGCACCGCCTCGACCGCGGCTTCACCGGAGAGGTCGGTGTAGATGCCTGACATGTCGGTCAGCACGCCGATACGCACTACGTCATCGGAAAAGCCGTTGCTGGCCATTGCGCCGGATGCGGCGCCCATGGCGAGCACCATCGACGACAGGGCAAAGGTTTTAAAAGGGATCTTGGCTGGCATTGTATTCTCCTGTGCTCTGAGAGCTATTGTTGTGTGGCGTTGTTGTTATAGTTGGCCTTGAACGGCCGGTTTCTGTTATCTGTTGCTGTTATCAGTAAGGGCCAAAAAGAGTGATCTCGCCATGGCGTCAGAGCACGACTACCTATCCGAAACACACATTGTTGGCGGTGACACTCAGCAGTGGATCGTGCGCGTGGACGACTGCCAGGCGCTGCGCGAACGGCATATTTCCCACGTCGGTGTCGGCGATGCCGCAGTGCCCTACCGGATCGTGCGCACACGGCTCAGCGGCGCCTATATTCACGGCTCGCTGGGCGGCGAGGGGCGCATGCTGCTCGACGGTGGCTGGTGCACCATGCGCCGCAACATGATGTCCTTCGCCCCCGCTCACGGCCTGCACGCCTTCCATGCCGTGCCCGGCAGCCGCTGGCAGTACTGCTGGGTGCGTTATCTGCCCAGCGCACCTCGCTCGGTGGTGGGCACCATCGCGCCGATCATGCAGCACTTCGATCCCGAGCCGATGAAACACGCCATTCTGGGACTCTACAGCGAGGTGTTTCACGGCCAGGGTGATACCGCCAGCTGCGAGATGTGGGGGGACACCATCGAACGCTATATCTCGCGATTCGCCGACCCCTGGCGCCGCGACCCGCGCATCGTGGCGGTGTTCGACGCGGTGATCCCGACCCTGGAGAAGCACTGGACCATCGAGGAGATGGCGGAGATCGCCCACGTCAGCAGCGAGCATCTGCGCCGCATCAGCCGCAAGGTGTTTGGCCGCAGCCCCATGCAGCAACTGACCCAGCTGCGCATGCAGCATGCCGCCCACCTGCTGGCCACCAGCGCGCTGCCGGTGGAGGAGATCGCGGTACGGGTCGGCTATCAGAGCCCGTTCGCCTTCTCCAAGACCTTCAAGCGCATGAAGGGCGTTTCGCCGTCGCATTTCCGCCACCACTCTCGCGAGTGACGCCCGGCTAGACGCCGAGCCGAGCCAACAGTGCATCGGCGTTGTGTTCGACGCTCTGGCGGTCGTAGCTGGCCACTACCTGACCGTGATCGACCAGGTAGTGGTGGTCGGCCAGCGACATCGCGAAGCGCAGGTTCTGCTCCACCAGCAGGATGGTGTAGCCCTGCTCCTTGAGATGGCGAATGGTGTTGCCGATCTGCTCGACGATGGCCGGTGCCAGGCCTTCGGTGGGCTCGTCGAGGAGCAGGAAGCGTGCCCCGGTGCGCAAGATGCGGCCGATGGCCAGCATCTGCTGCTCGCCTCCGGAGAGCTTGGAGCCGGGGCTGTGCAGGCGTTCGCGCAGGTTGGGGAAAAGATCGAGGATCTGATCTGTGGACAGACCGCTGGCATTGATGCGCCGCGGCAGCTCGAGATTCTCGCGCACGTCGAGGGTGGCGTAGATACCGCGATCCTCGGGGCAGAAGGCGATCCCCTGGCGGGCGATCTTGAAGGAGCGTTGGGCAATGGTCTCGGCGCCCTGCAGGCGAATGCTGCCCTCGCGTCTGGGGACGAGGCCCATGATCGACTTCAGGGTGGTGGATTTGCCGGCGCCGTTGCGCCCCAGCAGCGTCACCACCTGGCCTTCGGGGACCTCGAGATCGATGCCGTGCAGCACGTGGCTCTCGCCGTACCAGGCGTTCAAGCCGCGAATGCTGAGCATCGTTGCGGGCTGCTGATCGAGCGCTGCTTCAGCCATGGGCGGCCCCTCCGATATAGGATTCGATGACTCGCGGATCCTTGGACACCGTGGCGTAGTCGCCCTCCACCAGCACTTCGCCGCGGGCCAGCACGGTAATGCGGTCGCAAAGCTCGGCCACCACCCCGAGATTGTGCTCCACCATCAGCACGGTGCGCCCCTCGGCCACGCGACGGATCAGGGCGGCAATGCGACCCACGTCTTCGGTGCCCATGCCGGCCAGCGGCTCGTCGAGCAGCATCACCTGCGGATCCAGCGCCAAAGTGGTGGCCAGCTCCAGGGCGCGCTTGCGGCCATAGGGCAGTTCGGCGGCTGGGGTGTCCACCTCATCGCCCAGGCCGACGTCGTCGAGCAGCGCCTCGGCGCGTTCGCGCTGATGGTCGAGGCGGCGGTGCGAGCCCCAGAAGTCGTAGGACTCGCCGCGGTGGCGTTGCAGCGCCAGCTTGACGTTCTCCAGCGCGGTCAGGCGGCCGAATACCGCCGAGATCTGGAACGAGCGCACCAGGCCCAGGCGGGCGATCTGATCCGGCTTGAGGGCGGTGATATCCTGGCCCTTGAACAGAATCTGGCCGCTGGTGGGGCGCAGGAACTTGGTCAGAAGATTGAAACAGGTCGTCTTGCCGGCGCCGTTGGCGCCGATCATGGCGTGGATGGTGCCCGGCAGCACCTGAAATGAAATGTCGTTGACCGCCTTGAATCCCTTGAAGCTCTTGGTCAAGCCGGTGGTCTCGATGATTGCCTCTGGCATCACAGGCTCCGCCGCTATTGTCGTTATCGGTGCGTATTGGCCGCCGGGCGGGTTCACCCGGCCCTTCAGTTATGGTGCATGGACGGCGTTTTCGCCATGACCATAGCGCACGACAAACTATCCGAAACCCACATCGAGATAGCGGGGCGGTTTGCGGAGCTTTCTATAAATCATTGAAATGTAATAAAAATATCAAGACTTCCAGGCTCTTAGCTGGCGCAGATGCGCCTCCTGCGCCTGGCTCGGGGTCAGCGGTGCGAGGCGCACCTCGCTGCCTGGCAGGCACTGGGCGAGGCTGGCGCAGGCGCCGGGGGTGAGGGCGCCCAGGCGCGGGTAGCCGCCGATGGTCTGGCGGTCATTGAGCAGCACGATGGGCTGACCGTCGGCGGGCACCTGCACCGCGCCCAGGGGGATACCCTCCGACACCATGCCAGGCAGGGAACAGCGCAGCACCGGCCCGGTGAGGCGCACGCCCATGCGGTCGGCGCGGTTGTCGACCCGCCACGCCATATTGAAGGCGCGATAGAGGCTGGCGCCGCTGAAGTGGGCGATCTGCGCGCCGGGCACTAGAGCCAGGCGGCAGCCCGGCTCGGGCATGCGCGGTCCCAGGCCCTCAGGCAGTTGGCGCTCGGCGGCTGCCTTGCCGGGCCACGTCAGGCGGTCGCCGACGATCAACGGCTGGCCATCGTCGTGCAGGCCGCCCAAGCGCTCGCGGGCGGTACAGGCGCGGCTGCCCAGCACCTCAGGTGCATCGAGTCCGCCGGGGAACGCCAGGTAGGCGCGCAGTCCGGCCAGCGGCTGACGGAACACCAGCCGCTGGCCGGAACGCACGGTGAAGCTGGTGCCGGGCGCTAGCGGCTGGTCGTCGAGGGTCGCGCCAAGGTCGGCGCCGGCCAGGGCCAGCCGGGTGGCGCGCTCCACCTCGAGGGTCAGGCCGCCGCCCATGACGATTTCCAGGGCGGCACTGTCGAGGGGGTTGCCGAGCAACCAGTTAGCCCAGCGAAAGGAGATCCAGTCGGCGGCGCCGCCCTGGGTCACCCCCAGGTGGCGCACGCCGAAACGCCCGGCGTCCTGCACCAGCGCCAGCGGACCGGCCTGCTTGACGACGATACCGCTAGACGTCTGGCTCATTAGCGCTCCTCCAGGGGGGTTGTGTCGCCGCCGTCGGCTTCGAACTCGGCGCGGGAGACGGCCTTGAAGCGGACGCGGTCGCCGGGACACAGCAGCGGCTCGCCGCGTCGCGCATGCTCGAACAGCGGCACTGCGGTGCGGCCGAGGATATTCCAGCCGCCGGGGGAGAGCAGCGGATAGATCGCCGTCTGACGGTCGGCGATGCCGACGCTGCCGGCGACCACCTTGCGTCGCGGTGTTTGCAGGCGCGGGGTGGCCAACGCCTCGTCGACCAGCCCCATGAAGCCGTAGCCGGGAGCGAAGCCCAGCGCGAACACGCAGTAGTCGTGGCTGCAGTGGCGTGCGATCACCGACTCGACGTCGATCCCGGCGCGCTGCGCGACCCGCGGCAGCTCAGGGCCGACGCTCTCGTCATACCACACCGGGATCTCGTGAAGCTGCCCGCTCTGGGTATCGGCGGGCTGCAGGCCATCCAGAGCCTGGAAAATGCGGGTACGGGCCTCGCGGTGTCCGAGCCGTTGGCAGTCGTAGTGCACCAGCAGAGTGGTATAGGAGGGTACCAGGTCGATCAGCGCCTCGCCGAAGGCCTCGCGCAGGGCGCGATCGGCGGCCATGACCCAGGCCATGTTGGTTTCGTCGATGGCGTCGAACAGCCGCACCATCAGGGCGTCCATGGCGGTGGTGTCGATACGCGGCGTCACGCCTGCTCCAGCGTCTGGAAGGCCTCGCGAATGGCGCGCACCGCGGCCACCGATTCGGGATTGTCGCCGTGCACGCAGAGGGTATCGCTGGGCAGTTGCAGGACGGTACCGTCGAGGGCGGTGAGCGGCTCGCCCTTGGCCAGCGCCACGGCCTGGGCGACGATGGTGGCCTGATCGTGATGCACCGCATTCGGCAGGCGCCGGGACGCCAGGTGGCCGTTACCGTCGTAGGCGCGGTCGGCGAAGGTCTCGAACCAGATCGTCACCCCCATCTGCGCGGCCAGCTGGCGGCTCGGCGCAGGATCGGCGGTGGACATCAGCATCAGCGGCAGCGCCGGATCGTAGGCGCGCACGGCGCGCATCACGCCCTCGAGCAGCGCCGGATCGCGGGCCATATCGTTATACAGCGCGCCGTGGGGTTTGATGTAGTGCAGTCGGGCGCCCTCGGCCTGGCAGATGCCGGCCAGCGCGCCGACCTGGTAGAGCACCAGGTCTTCGGCTTCTGCGGGGGTACAGGCCATGGAGCGGCGACCGAAGCCCATCAGGTCGGGGTAGCCGGGATGGGCGCCGATGCGCACCCCGTGCTCGACGGCCAGTGCCACGGTGCGGCGCATCACGTGGGGGTCGGAGGCGTGGAAGCCGCAGGCGATGTTGGCGCAGTCGACATAGGGCATGGCGTCGGCGTCCATGCCCAGGGTCCAGTTGCCGAAGCTTTCGCCCATGTCACAGTTGAGCAGGGGGATGGCCATGAGGACTCCTGTTATTATTGAAGGCAAATATTTCTCGAAGTGGACTCCAATATATGAATTCGATTCGTCGAGTGCCAATCGTTTTTGGCGATATCGAATATCGGCAGCTCCTATCATGTTGTTATTAGGTGGAAAAATGGTTGACGTCGAGGCGCGATAGGATTATCAATTGATGAGCGTGACTTCTCACAACATCAACAACAAGTGTTAGCGAAGCGGTGGAGCTTGAGCCAATAAAAGCATCCACTTGTTTAGCGCTAGCCGTGGAGTAACAGATGAACTCAATAGACCATTCTTCTCTTTATTCGCACCCCAAGGCCTGAGACGAGCTCGGCAATATGCTCGATTTCAAGGAACTTGAAGCCTTCGTCTGGGCGGTAAAGCTAGGCTCCTTTCGCAAGGCGGCTGCCAGGCTTCACCTGACTCAACCGTCTGTTTCCGAGCGTATTTCACGGCTTGAAGGAACGGTGGGGGAGCTGCTGTTGGAGCGTTCGATGCGCCCTATTCAGCCGACCATGCGTGGTCGAGAATTTTTTCTACATGCTGAACGTATGCTTGAACAGCGCGATGAAGCCATGGCCCTGTTCGACACTGATGACGCCTTTTCTGCGCCACTGAGGCTGGGCACTATCGAGACGATTGCCCACAGCTGGTTCCCTGATTTTATGCGTCGTCTGACCGAGCGCTATCCGCGCTTGACCATCGAGCTGACGGTGGATTATTCACCGGCGGTCAATCAGCGGCTGATTGGCAATGAGCTGGATATCCTGCTGGCAATGAACGGATATTTGCCAAGCGATCAGATCGAACAGATGCCACTTGATCCCTATGAAATGGGCATGTTTGTCTCTCCCCAGCATGCCAAAAGCTTGGGTGGCAATCCGGACGATTGGATGACCAAGCTGCCGTTTATATCGTTCGGCAAGCAGGCCCGGCCCTATACAGAGCTGGTCGATTATCTTGCCGATCGGGGGCTGCAGAGCCCGCGCATTCACAGCGTGAATACGCTGATGACTATTGCACGGATGACCATGGAAGGGCTGGGGATTGGCGCCTTGCCGGTGGCCACGGTACTCGACGAGTGGCGTCGTGGCGCGCTCTATCGCCTGGCGCTGCCGGTGCCGCTACCGGCCATGCACTACGATGTGATTTGGCGCCAGGCCAATCACCCACGTTTCTGTCGCGGCGTTGGGCAACTGGCACAGCAGTGCGCTGCTGCCTACGCCGAGGCACGCCGCGACGACATGGCGGATTCCGCCTTCGCAGTACGCTGGGTTCGTCCCGATCCGGCGTCCTCCACATCCTGAGTACGACCATCAACGTGAACAAGAGGTCTTTCACCATGCACAAGACGATTGCATCCCCGCTACTGCTGGTCACCGCCTGCAGCCTTGCTGCCGCCGCTACCGCCCAGGCCGCCGAGTGGACCATGGCCACGCCCTATGGCGATGCCAGCTTCCATACCCAGAACACCAATCAGTTCGCCGAGGACGTGGCCGAGGCCACCGACGGTGAGCTGACCATTAACGTGCACAGCGGCGGCTCACTGGTCGCTCACGGCGAGATCAAGTCGTCGGTGCGGCGCGGCACCATCGAGGCCGGCGAAGTGTTCATGTCGGTGCTCTCCAACGACGACCCGATCTTCGAAGTCGACACCCTGCCCGGGGTGGCCGGCAGCTACGACGAAGCCATTGCGCTGTGGGAGGCCACCAAGCCGCTGGTCACCGAGCTGTTCGCCGCCGAGGGTCTCATGCCGCTGTACGCCGTGGCATGGCCGTCCCAGGGCATCTATACCGCCGACGAACTCACCGATCCGGCGCAGTTCGAAGGCCTGCGGGTGCGGGCGCCCAACATCAATACCCAGCGCTTCGTGCAGAATCTCGGCGGTAGCCCCACCGAGACCGAAGAGTCGGACATCCCCACCGCCTTCAGCACCGGGCGCGTGGATGCCATGATTACCTCGGTCTCCACCGGCAACTCGATGACCGCCTGGGACTACGTCGACCACTACACCGATGCCAATCTGTGGCTGCCCAAGAACATCATCTTCATCAATCAGCGCGCCTTCGACGGCCTCGACGAGGCGACCCAGGAGGCGGTGCTCGAGGCGGCGGCGCGCGCCGAAGAGCGTGGCTGGCAGATGAGCCGTGATGACGCCGCCGAGAGTGCTGGTGTGCTCGAGGAGAACGGCATCACCATCTCCGAGCCCAACGACGCGGTGGCGGCGGCGCTGCAGGCGGCCGGTGACAAGCTGTTCGAAGACTGGCTGGAGCGCGCCAGCGACGACGCCCAGCAGGTGCTCGAGGATTACCGCGCCGGGCTCGACGACTAAGCCTTGGCGAGTCTGCCTGTCGGGGCGGCGATCCTGTCGCCGCCCCGCCTTGCCCACGCATGCATCGAGACTGCGACCATGACCTTCAAATTCGACAAACTCTATCGCCTCGGGGCCTGGGGGGCGGCGGCGTGCATGGTGCTGATCTGCACCCTGGTGGCGCTGCAGGTCACCTTCCGGGTGGTCGACGCGCTGCTGGTGCTGGTCGGCCTGCGCCGGCTGGGGTTGAGCATCACCGGGGTCTCCGAGATTGCCGCCTACCTGCTGGTCGGGGCGACCTTCCTGGGGCTGGCCTACACCTTCGTGCACCACGCCCATATTCGCGTCACCCTGCTGATCTCGCGCCTACCCTCGGCCATACGCGTGTGGTTCGAGGTGTTCGGCCTGATCGTGGCCCTGGCGATCAGCCTGCTGCTCTGCTACGGCTTGATCGAGCTGGCCCGCGAGAGCCTGCAGTACAACGACGTCTCATCGGGCTTCTTGTCGATCCCGCTGTGGATTCCTCAGACCGTGCTGGCGAGTAGCGTCGGCCTGCTGTGTCTGGCCCTGGGCGAGGCGCTGCTGATGGCGCTGCGCATCGCCGCCCGCGACCCCTCGAGCTTTCGTGAAGCCACCGCCACCGACGACAGCGAGGTGCGCTGAGCCCATGCCCGCTATTCTGGAGACACCCTCGTGTTGATACTGAGTCTGGCTACCATTGTTACCCTGGCGGTGCTGCTCGGCAGTGGGGTGTGGATCGCCTTCGCGCTGATCGGCACCGCCTGGGTCGCGCTGGAATTCTTCAGCCCCTTCTCGCCGGGGCCTATCCTCGCCTCGGATTTCTGGGGTGCCAGCTACGGCTGGGATCTTACCGCCTTGCCGATGTTCATCTGGATGGGCGAGATCCTGTTCCGCTCCGGGCTCGCCGATAACATGTTCCGCGGCCTGTCGCCGTGGCTCAATCGCCTGCCGGGCCGACTGCTGCACACCAATATCATCGGCAGCGGCATGTTCGCGGCGGTGTGCGGCTCATCGGCGGCGACCTGCGCCACGGTGGGCAAGATGACCCTGCCGGAGCTGGAGCGCCGCGGCTATGACAGCAATATGGCCATCGGCACCCTGGCCAGTGCCTCGACCCTGGGGCTGCTGATTCCGCCGTCGATCGTGCTGATCGTCTATGGCGTGGTCACCGAGCAGTCGATCTCGCGCCTGTTCATGGCCGGCATCGGCCCGGGGCTGATGATTCTCTCGCTGTTCATGACCTACCTGATCCTGTGGTCGCTGCTCAAGGGCAAGCGCGAGGGGCTCACCGGCTACGATGAGCCGTCGATGAGCTTCGTCGAGAAGCTGCGCAACACCTGGTCACTGGTGCCGATTCTGCTGCTGATCGGCGGTATCATCGTATCGATCTATGGCGGGTTGGCGTCGCCCACCGAGGCGGCAGCGGTGGGCGTGGTGCTGTCCATCGTCATCGCACGCCTCACCGGCAGCTTCAGTATGGCCACCCTCAAGGATTCGCTGTTTGCGGCAGTGCGCACGGCCTGCATGATCGCCTTCATCATCGCCGGCGCCTCCTTCCTGACCTCGGCGATGGGCTTTACCCAGGTGCCGATGGAACTGGCCCGCGCCATCGGCGAGATGGGACTGTCGCCGACCCTGCTGCTGATCATGCTGACCCTGCTGCTGTTGGTAATGGGCTGTTTCCTCGACGGCATCTCGCTGATTCTGCTGGTAACGGCCATTCTGATGCCGCTGGTCAGCGCCGCCGGTTTCGACCTGATCTGGTTCGGTATCTATCTGGTCGTGGTGGTGGAGATGTCGCAGATCACCCCGCCGGTGGGCTTCAACCTGTTCGTGATCCAGGGGCTTACCGGCAAGGACATCCTGACCATCACCAAGGCCACGCTGCCGTTCTTTCTGCTGATGATGCTGTCCATCGCGCTGATGCACCTGTTCCCGGAGATTGCGCTCTATCTGCCCCAGGCGATGAATCGCTAGTCAAAGAAATCCTCTGGCTGCTGGCTGGTGCGACGGCACTGGTCGGCGGCCAGCGGCAGCGCCTGGTCGGCGCCGTAGAGGCTGAACTCCATATACCAGTAGTTCTCCTCCTCCCCTTCGAAGCGTAGCCGCATCACCTCCCCGCGGCGCATTTCACGCAACAGCTCGGCCTGATCCTCGATATAGAAGCGCGCATAGAAGCCGTCATCCCCGGCGCGGGTCGCAAATTCGGCGGCGGCGTTATGGGTTTGCAGGCGGTCGATGCGGATCTCGGTGGGTGCCAGATTGACCACCTCCGTCTCTTGTTGGGTCTCCTCCAGCGTCACGCGCATCTGCAGATCCGGCAGGTCGCAGACCCCTGCCCGGTAGTTCACCGCCAGATAGGCATCGCTGTAGTCGCTGGCATTGAGCGCACGGTAGATACGCTGGTCGCCATCGCCGAGGGTGGCCACGGCCCAGGCATCGATCACCTGCAGGCGCTCATCGACGAGGTCGGCATCGGCGGTGGCACTGAAGGGCAGTAGACACAGCAGGGCGGCTGTCGAGAGGTGGGTCGCGAAGCGGGGCATGGCGTGATCCTGAGGGTAATGACCAGAAAGGGCGTGTGACGGAAGATTATCAGAATCGTAAACGGCTGGCCCAGCGCGGGGTATGAGTGACCTGTACGTAAAAAATTGTACAAATATCATATAAAGTTATACATCAGCTTATATCTCGTATAGCTTTGTCGTCAGTTAACCTCTTACGTGCCGTCACCCAAGACGCAAGATCTCAATAACGAAGAAAAGGAACACCGCCATGCAGGGCCGCCTCACACTCCTCAAGGGTCGCAGCATCAAGACTCGACTGCTCTCATGCTTCGCTGTCATCGTTGCGCTGATGGTTGCCCTGACCGCGGTAGGCGTCGGTCAAGTCAACAGCATCGACACCAGCCTGACGCTCATCAATGACGTCAACGGCGAGAAGCAGCGCCACGCCATCGACTTCCGCGGCAGCGTGCACGACCGTGCCATTTCCCTGCGTGATGTCACCCTGGTCGACAGTAGCGCTGCGCTGGAAACCGCGCTGGGCGAGATCGCCAGCCTCGAGGAGGACTACCAGCAGGCGGCGGCCAGTATGGCCAGCATGTTTGCCAGTCGCGACGATATCACTGCCGAAGAGCGCGCCGCGCTAGCCGACATCGAGGCTGTCGAAGCGCGCACCATGCCGCTCGTTGAGGCGGTCGTGGAACGCCGACTCGATGGTGACGTGGCCGGCGCGCAGGCACTGCTGCTCGAGCAGGCCAGCCCGGCCTTCAGCGCCTGGCTGGCCAGCATCAACACCTTTATCGACCTGCAGGAGAGCATGAACGCTGCCGAAGCCAGCGACGCCCGTGCGCTGGCCGGCGGTTTTCAGATTCTGATGCTGGTGCTGTGCGGGGGGGCGGTGATCATCGCGCTGCTGTTGGCGGCCCGTCTGACGCGTCAGCTGCTGCGTGAGCTGGGTGCCGAGCCCCATGAAGTGCGCGCCTTTGCCGAAGCGGTAGGGCGCGGCGAGCTGGTCAATACCCGTCAGCTGCGCAAGCACGATAGCGGCAGCATCATGGCGAGTCTGGTGACGATGTCGCAACAGCTGCAGACCACCGTATCCAGTGTGCGCCAGTCGGCGGAAGCCGTGGCCAGCAACAGTGAGCAGATCGCCGAAGGCAACAACGAGCTGGCGGCACGCACCGAGCAGCAGGCCAGCGCGCTAACCGAAACCGCCACCGCCATGGAGCAGCTCAGCAGCAGCGTCAAGCTCAACGCCGATAACGCTCGCCAGGCCGACCAGCTGGCCGGTGCGGCGACGCGCGTCGCCGGTGAGGGCGGCGAGTCGGTACAGCAACTGGTTACCACCATGCAGGATATTCGCGAGGGCTCTCAGGAGGTATCGGAGATCATCAGCATGATCGACGGTATCGCCTTCCAGACCAATATTCTGGCACTCAACGCCTCGGTGGAAGCGGCGCGAGCCGGGGAACATGGTCGTGGCTTTGCGGTGGTCGCCAGCGAAGTGCGCAATCTGGCGCAGCGCAGCGCCGAGTCGGCCAAGCAGATAGAAGCGCTGATCTCGGCCAACGTCTCACGCATCGAGCAGGGCGCCGAGCTGGCCGGCAACGCCGGACGCAGCACCCAGGAGATCATCGCCGCGATCGATAAGGTCACCCAGTACGTCAGTCAGATCAGCCATGCCACCGCGGAGCAGAGCGTTGGCGTCTCCCAGGCCGGCCAGGCGGTCAGCGAGATGGATCATGTGACCCAGCAGAATGCCGGCTTGGTGGCGGAAAGCGCCAGCGCTGCCGGTAATCTGCGCCAGCAGGCGCGGCGGCTGGTGGACGCGGTGGCGGTCTTCACCCTCGACGAATCGAGCGAGCGTCAGGCCGGCAATCACGCCGCGGCAGGGGCTTCCAGCTCACCCCGGGCCACGGCGCCGCGTCGCGCCGTGCCGGGTCAGCCGCTGCTGGCATCGCACTCGCGCTGAGCGAGTTTCTGGTATAGAACCACGGGAGCCATTTTTGGCTCCCGCTGTCGTTATAGCATGTACCTTTCACAGGAGGCCCTCATGATGTCCCACTACCTGAGAGTCCTGATGGTCATGACCCTGCTGGCGTTGTTGGCCGGTTGCGCCGCCTCGGCACCCCATGAGCAGCGTGCCATCAGCCTGCAGGACGGCGACGAGATCGAGGTTGTCTCGGCGGGCGCGCGCTACTTCACCTTCACCCTGGACAGCCCTTCCACGGTGGTGTTGGAGAGCCACACCCATGTCGGCCAGCAGACCCAGGTGATACCCAATGCCCGGTTGCTGGACGCCGAGGGCCAACAAGTGGCGCGTGCCTGGGACGGTGGGCGTGGGCATAACTTTCGCCTCGAGCAGCACCTCGAGCCGGGCGTCTGGTTCCTGCACGTGATGAACCCCTTCGCCTGTGACGGCGAGCGTCGCTGCAGCGATCTCGACTATCGCTACCGTGTCAGCCTCGACGTCATTCCCGACTGAGGCGTCGCCACCGAGGGGTGGCGCCGGCTTGATAATTGTTACAATATAACATATCTTGTTTGGCATTCCGTGATGACGTCTGAGGAGACTCGCCATGCCAATGCCTGCCTTATCCCATCGCCTGCCGGTGACGGTTCTGTCGGGGTTTCTCGGCGCCGGTAAGACCACGCTACTCAATCATATTCTGACCAACCGCGATCAGCGCCGCGTCGCGGTGATCGTCAATGACATGAGCGAGGTCAATATCGATGCGGCATCGGTGCGCGGCGCCACCGCCGACAATGCCATGGGGGAGATCGCCCTCAATCGCGTCGATGAGTCGCTGGTCGAGATGAGCAACGGCTGCATCTGCTGCACGCTACGCGAGGACTTGCTGATCGAGGTAGCGCGGCTGGCCCGGGAGGGCCACTTCGATGCCCTGGTGATCGAGTCCACCGGCATATCCGAGCCGCTGCCGGTCGCCGAGACCTTTACCTTCGAAGATGAGCAGGGCCAGAGCCTGTCGCAGCTGGCGCGCCTCGACACTCTGGTCACGGTGGTCGACGGTGCCAACTTCCTGCACCAATACTACCAAGCCCAGTCGCTGGCCGAGGCCGGTGAGAGCCTGGGCGATGAGGACGAGCGCAACGTGGCCGACCTGCTGGTCGATCAGATCGAGTTCTGCGACGTGCTGCTGATCAGCAAGACCGATCTGATTGACAGCGCTCAGTTGGAAGAGCTCAAGGCGGTGCTGCGCTCGCTAAATCCGGATGCTGAGCTGATCGCCATGTCCCACGGCAAGGTGCCGTTGGAGCTGGTGCTCGACACCGGACGCTTCAGCTTCGAGCGTGCTCAGCAGTCGCCCGGCTGGCTAAAGGAGATGCGCGGCGAGCACGTGCCCGAG
The DNA here is from genome assembly GCF_014779595.1 of Halomonas sp. ML-15. Lineage (GTDB taxonomy): Bacteria > Pseudomonadota > Gammaproteobacteria > Pseudomonadales > Halomonadaceae > Franzmannia. The sequence continues at coordinate 1,476,735 of NZ_JACXZT010000019.1, read as the reverse complement.
ACAGAGGAGTACGGCATCTCCAGTTTCGCTTATCATGCGCGTCGCCCGTTCCACCCCCAGAAATTCTACGATCTGCTGCATGGCGACTGGTTCGGCGGCAAATTGCTGCGCTCCAAGGGGTTCTTCTGGCTGGCGACACGCCCCCAGTATGCCGGCCAGTGGAGTCAGGCCGGCGGCATCGCCCATCACGGCTACGCCGGGATGTTCTGGAAGGCGGTTCCCGAGTCGCGCTGGCCGGATGACCGCGAGTACCGCGGCTATATCATGGAGAAGTGGCAGGAACCGTTTGGCGATATGCGCCAGGAACTGGTCTTCATCGGCCAGCATCTGGATAAGGACAAGCTACGTGAGGCGCTGGATGCCTGTCTGCTGAGCGATGCCGAGCTGGCCGCCGGGGTCGAAGTCTGGCGCCGTCTGCCGGATCCCTTCCCGGCCTGGGAGGAGCAGCCGGCGGTCGCCTGAGCGATGAGGTAACTGCGCTGGTCGAGTGCCTGGCCAGCCTTTGGCAAGTACTATTCGGGCAATTAAGGGTGATAATTCTTACCAATTCCTGCAATTAAACAGGATAAAGTACTGCTTTAATGATTAACTGACAGTGACCGCACCCGCTCGGTAGCTCGAGACGCGCTTCCCTCGAGGCCCTGTGTCCTGCGGCGCTGAGCAAGGCAACGTGCAAATACCCACGATGCGACTGGACAGATGGCAAAGATAGCGCATAAATTCCTTTATGGAGCCGCCTGGCACAGGTAGCAGGGAAAGTCAGCGACGCGGATAGGGCTCACTGTGAAAACAACTCTCGTGACCATAACCACAATAATCGGTCGCCGAAGTCTCTGGGGCATGGCTACCCTGGTACTTGGCATACTTCTATCGGTCTCCTCGGCGCAGGCCAATCCGCGCTATGCGGCGATTGTCATCGACAGCCAGAATGGCGAAGTGCTGCACTCGGCGAATGCCGATGCGACCCGCTACCCGGCGTCGCTAACCAAGATGATGACGCTCTACCTCGCCTTCGAGGCGTTGGACGAGGGGCGTATCAGCCTTGATCAGCCGCTACCGGTCTCCTCCTATGCGGCCTCGATGCAGCCCTCCAAGCTGGGCGTGAAGGCCGGCGACAGCATTACGCTGCGCAATGCCATCCCGGCATTGATCATCCGCTCGGCCAACGATGTAGCCGTGGTGGTGGCCGAAGCCTTGGGTGGCACCGAGCGTCAGTTCGCGGAAATGATGACCGCCAAGGCGCGCAGCCTGGGCATGAAAAACACCTACTTCCGCAATGCCAATGGGCTGCCTGATCCGCTGCAGACCTCTACGGCGCGAGAGTTGGCCACGCTGTCAGTGCGGCTGATGAACGATTTCCCGCATCACTATCACTACTTTTCCAACTCCAGTTTCAGCTACCGCGGCCAGACCATCAACGGCCACAACCGCCTGCTGCGCAACTACCCTGGTGCCGACGGCCTCAAGACCGGCTTCATTCGCGCCTCGGGGTTCAATGTTGCGACCTCTGCGGTGCGTGACGGGCGACGTATCGTTGCCGTGGTGATGGGCGGCTTTACCGCTCAGTCCCGCGACGACCATATGATGACGCTGCTCGACCGCGGCTTTATGCGCGCGGCGCTAAACGATCAGAATGGCTGGGTAGCGGAAACCAGTATCGCCCAGCCCATGGAGACCCTGGTGGCATCGGTGCAGGGTGCCTCCAGTGAGGTGGCGTCAGCTCCGCAGGCGACCACGGCGATGGCCGATCTGCAGACTCAGCCGGCGGCCAGCAGTGAGCCGCTGCGGCTGATTGCTGCGCTGGATGCCCGACCACGCAGCAGTGAACCCAGCACGCTATCCGACGCGCCGACCCGTGCCGAGCCATCGTTTGACTATCGTGACGATAACGACCCCATCCTGGCGGTACTCAGTGCCACGGGCGTGGCCTCGGAGGGCAGCATCGAACAGGCCGACTGGGCAATACAGGTCGGCGCCTATCAGGACTTCGACAAGGCCCGCGACTCGGCGTCGCGCGCCGCCGACTTCCTGCCGAGCATCGATCAGCCGCTGTCACGTGTGGCTGTTACCGAAGTGGAAACCAGTGATCGCAAGATCTTCCGGGCCCGCCTGGTGGATCTGCAGGAGAATCAGGCCCGCGAAACTTGCCACCGCCTGGCCCAGAACGGCCTGGATTGCCAGGTGGTCACGCCCTGAACGCCTAGAGCTCACGCTGATGTACATTCCAACGGCTCCGCATATGCTGCGGGGCCGTTGGCGTTTGCATCCCCCTCTAGTGCCAGTTGCCGATCACACAGCCGCGCGATCAGCGCCGGGTCGTGGCTGACCAGCATCACCCCGCAGTGCCGCTCCCGGGCCAGCTCCACCAGCAGGCTCAAGGTCTGCTGCTGGGTGATGGGGTCGAGGCGCGAGGTGGGTTCGTCGGCGAACAGCAAGCGCGGCTCCAGTAGCAGCACGCGCAGAATGGCGAAGCGCTGCAGCTCGCCACCGGAGATCTCGCCGGGACGCCGCGCCAGCAGGCGCTCGTCGAGGCCCAGGCGCTCCATCAGCGGTGCAATGGCAGTGCGGTCGAGGCGGTGCCGGCGCACCAGGTCGTCGAGCAGCCGTGACAGCCGCCAGTGGGACGAGAAGGCCGCCGGCGGATCCTGGTAGAGCTTCTGCAGACCCAGCCGATGGCCTGGCGCGTGCTCGATCTCGCCGGCATCGCTGCTTGCCAGGCCCAGCAGCATATCGCCCAGGGTGCTCTTGCCGCAGCCGGAGGGGCCGACCACGCCGACGATCTCGCCGGGGCGCACGCTGACGTCGAGATCGCGGAACAGCTGGCGTCCGCCGCGGGTCTTGGCCAGCCCGCGCGCCACTACCGCAGGGGTGGCATCCGGCGCGGTGGTGTGCGGCGGGGGCGCCGGCCAGCGCGAGGGTTCGGCGCTGAGCAGACGTCGGCCATAGTCGGTTTGCGGGTCGCTCAGCACCTGCTGCGCCGGCCCGCGCTCGACCACCTGCCCCTGACGTAGGATCACCACCTCACCGCCGAGGCGGCGGGCGACATCGATATCGTGGGTGATGGTCAACAGCGCGCCGCCGGCCCTTGGTGTTCTGGCCAGCAGCTCGACCACGGCGTCGCGGCGCGGGGCATCGAGCCCCTTGGTGGGCTCGTCGGCGATCACGATGGGCGCACCGCCGGCACTGGCGGCGGCAAACGCCACGCGCTGCGCCATGCCGCCGGAGAGCTCGCCGGGCAGCTTGCCGCCGGCGTCCTCCAGGCCCAGCTCGGCGAGGTCGCGCTGGGCGGCCTGGTGTGCCTTGGCGCGGGGCAGACCGGCCACGTAGCGATGGCTCTCGACGATCTGGGCGGCCGCACGCATGGTGGGATCGAGGGCGTGCCAGGGCTCCTGGGGCAGCAGCGCCAGGCGCTTCCCCCACAGGGCGCGGCGGGCGGCGACATCGGCGGCGGCGTAGGGTTCGCCGTCGATGACGAGGTGGCCGTTGGGGGTAAGGCCGCGCGGCAGCGTGCCCATGATCGCCTGGGCAATCAGGCTCTTGCCCGAACCGGTCTCGCCGAGCAGGGTCAGGCGCTCGCCCGAGGCCAGGTTGAGGGAGAAGGGGGCGATGGTCACGCCGTCGCCCTGAATGGTCAGGTCGGTCACCTGAAGGAGGGGCTGGCTCATCGTGGATCCTTCCCGGCGAGTAGGTTGAGACTGAAGACCAGTATGAACAGGGCCAGGATCGGCTGAGCCATGGCCCAGGGTGCCTCGTGGTAGTAAGGCAGCAGTTCGATCATCATCAGGCCCAGCTCGGCGGTGGGCGGGCGCAACCCCACGCTGACGAAGCCCAGTGCGGCCATGGCCAGGATCGCGCTGGCGGCGCCGAAGGCGGCCAGGGTCAGCACCTGGGGCGCCAGCTCCGGCCACAGATGGCGGCGAAACAGGTAGAGCGGACCGAAGCCGAGCAGGCGGCTCGCCTCGAGTTGGGGCGAGGCGACCAGCACCCGGGTGCGCGCCCGCACCACCCGGAAGTACTCGATCCACAGCACCAGCGAAATGCCCACGTAGAGCGCCCAGAAGTTGCCCGGGGCGATAGCCACCAGCAGCAGCACCAGCAGCAGGCCCGGCAGCGCCAGGCAGGCGTCGGCGACACTGCCCAGAATGCGGTCCAGCCAGCCGCCGCGCCAGCCGGCAATCACCCCGAACAGCAGGCCCGGCACGGCGGCCGTGACCACGCTGAGCAGCGCCATGCCCAGTGACAGGCGCAGGGCGGCGGCGGTGCGCGCGAGCATATCGCGGCCCAGATGATCGGTGCCCAGCGGCGCGGCCAGCGAGGGCAGCTCGAGAATACGCACCAGCTGCTGGCGGGCCGGGTCGGCGTCGTGCCACCAAGGCACCAGCCAGGCGAAGGCCAGCAGCAGCGCCAGCAGCAGCGCGCCGAGGCGTTGGCGGGCGCTCAGCGATGGCCAGGCGAGCTGGCGCAGGGGAGCGGTGAGAATCGATTGCATCATGCCTCACGCCTCCTCGGGTCGAGCCAGTGGCAGATAAGATCCACGGCGGTGTTGAGGGCCACGAACATCAGGCCCATGACCAGCGCGGTGCCCTGGATCATCGGCACGTCGCGGGCGACGATGGCGTGCACCAGGGCGTGGCCGATGCCGGGCCAGGCGAATAGCGTCTCGACCACCACCACGCCCTCGATCAGATAGACGAACTGCACACCCAGGTAGGCGACCACCGGCAGGGCGGCATTGCGCAGCCCGTGGCGCAGGAAGCTGAGTCGCGCGCCCAGCCCCTTGGTATGCGAGAAGGCGAAGTAGGCCGACTCTGAGACCTCGGCCATGGCGTTGCGCGCCACCCGGCTGGAGACCGCCGCCAGCGCCAGTGCCAGCGTCAGCGCCGGCAGTACGTTATGGGAGAAGCGGCCGTGGCCGGCGGCCGGCAGCCAGCCCAGCGCCACTGAGAACAGCAGAATCAATAGCAGGCCCACCACGAAAGGCGGTAGCGCCCGCAGCACGCTGGCGGCAACTTCGCTGCCACGGTCGAGTAGACCCGCTGGCTTGCGGCCGGCCAGCAGCCCCAAGGGGGGGCCGAGCAACAGCGACAGTAGCACCGCCATCACGGCCAGGCTCAGGGAGTGGCCGAGCTGATGCCACAGCTCATGAATCACCGGCTGGCCGCTGACCAGCGAGCGCCCCAGGTCGAATTGCAGCAGGTCCCACAGCCAGCCGAGGTAGGCGGTGAGGGCCGGCTGGTCGAGGGCCAGTTCGGCGCGCACCGCCTCGGCGGCGGCACTGTCGACCATATCGTGGCCGTAGCGGCCGGCGGCAATGCGATAGGCCATGTCGCCGGGCAGGGTGCGGGTCAGCACGAAGGTCAGAGTGCCGACCATCCACGCCACCAGCCCGGCCTGGAACAGGCGCTGGAGCAGCAGGCCGCGCAGGCCGCTGCTCCAGCGCGACGCGTAACGGCTCAGAGTCAGGCTGCTCATTCGGCCCACCTCAGCTCCTCAAGACGGTAGCTGCGTTCCAGCGGATCAATGCTAAAGCCTTCGAGGTGAGTACCGACGGCAGCCGTCTGCTGGTACCAGGCCACCGGTATCACCGGCATCGACTCGTTGAGTCGGGTGGCGATACGCCCGGCCAGCTCGCTGCGCACCTCGGGGTCAGTGTCGTGGCGCAGGGTGGCCAGCCAGCCGGCGACGTCGGCGTCCGACCAGCCCATGGCGCCCCAGTCGCCGCCCATGTTGTCCGGGTCGCTGCCGAAGTCATCCAGCAGGGTGCCCAGCGGGTCGGGCACCAGGCCGTAGTTGCGCGCCGCCAGGCCGAGTTCCAGGCTACCATCCTGATGGCCGGAAGGAATGCCGCTGGCATTGCCCACCGCGACCTCGAGCTCGACGCCCAGCTCGCGCCACTGATCCTGCAGCGCGGTAGCGACCAGCGGCAGCTCTGGGCGGTCGGAGAAGGTGCGCAGGGTCAGGCGGAAGGGCTCGCCGTCGCGTTCGAGGATACCGTCGCCGTTGGCCTCCCAGTCCAGCTCGGCGAGCAGTTCGCGGGCGCGCTCGAGGTCCTGGGCCTCGCTGGCATCCAGGCCCAGATGCCAAGGGCCCAGGGCGTCGGGGAAGAGTTCGGCGGCGGCCGATTCGGGGTGGCGCAGCAGGCCGCTGGCGATGCCGTTACGGTCGACGGCCAGGCTGAGGGCCTGACGGGCACGCTGATCGTCGAGGAAGGGGTGGCCGGCATTGACCTTGAGCACGATGGTCCGCGGCAGCGGCTCGGCGTGCAGGCTGAGCCGATCGTTACGCGACAGCCTGGCGCGGCTCGCCGGATCGAGAGTAAAGACGATATCGGCATCGCGGCTTTCGGCCATCAGGGCGCGGGTCTCGCCGCGGCCCACTGCCAGGTAGCTGGTCTGTCCGATGGCTGCCGCCTCGCCCCAGTAGTCGTCGAAACGTTCGGCGGTGAGCCGCTGCGGCGGCGCCACTGATGCCAGACGGTAAGGGCCGGTGGCAATGAGCTCCTGTACGGCGCCATCGTCGTCGTAGGCGCTCGGCGCCAGGATCAGGGTGGTGGAGTGGGCGAGTAGCGCCGGCAGCGGCGCGAAGGCCTCGTCGAGGCGGATCACTACCTCGTTGTCCTCTGCCTCGATGGCCACGATCGGCGCCGAGTCGAGCATGCCCGGCTTGCGCCAGGCGTGGTCGAGGCTCTCGGCTGCCCCCGCAGCGTCCAGTGGAGAGCCGTCGTGAAAGGTCACATCGTCGCGCAGCGTGAAATGCCAGGTCAGGCCATCATCATCGACCTGCCAGGCGGTGGCCAGCCCCGCGCTGGGCTGGCCATCCTCATCGGTGTCGACCAGCGTCTCGGCGATGCCCATGCGGGCAAACACATAGCCTGATGTGGAGGGATCCAGGCCGGTGATCTCCCAGGGGGCGACCACATCCAGGGAGCGGTCGTCGGCGCTGGCGGTCAGCGGTAGCAGGCCTAGCAGTAAGCCGAAGCCGATAGATCGTGGTGCAAACATCGTAACGTCCTTTGACATTGATGATGGAATCAAGAAGAGGGCAAGCGGCGCCAGCGCGACAGCATGCTGTCGTGACGGCCGCCGATCACCGAGAACACATAGCCGGCGCCGAGCAGCAGCACGATGGCGGGGCCCGACGGCACGGCATAGTGGTAAGAGAGCAGCAGACCGAGCAGGCTGGCGGCCATGGCGGAGCTGGCAGCGACCACGACCATGCCCTCCAGGCGTCGACTCCAGAAGCGTGCCAGGGTCGCCGGCAGGATCATCAGGCCCACGGCCATCAGCGTGCCCAGCGCCTGGAAGCCGACCACCAGGCTGAGCACCACCAGGGTCATGAAGGCGCCTTGAACCCACGCCGGGCGGGCGCCCTGAACACGCAGGAAGCCGGGGTCCAGGGCCTCGACCATCAGGGCGCGCATGCCGATAGCGAGGCCGGCGACCACCACGCTTGCGGTGATCACGATGGCCAACAGGTCATCCCAGCTGACCGCCAGGATCGAGCCGAACAGCAGATGGCTGAGGTCCAGGGCGCTACCCGATGAGTAGATCAGCAGGACCGCCAGCGCCATGGCGGTGAGAAACAGGCTGCTCATGGCGGCGTCCGACTTGAGGCCGCTGATCAGGGTGATGCCGCTGGCCATGAAGACCGTGATCAGCCCGGCGGTCAGCCCGCCGAGCATGATCCAGGGCAGCGATAGCCCGGTCAGCAGGTAGGCGATGGCCACTCCCGGCATGATGGCGTGGGAGAGCGGCTCGCCGATCAGGCTCAGGCCGCGCAGGGTGAGCAGTACGCCGATCACGGGTGCCGTCAGCGACAGCGCCAGGCAGGCCACCAGGGCACGCCGCATGAAGCCGTAGCCAAACGGCAGCATGAACCAGTCGGCGATCACTCCCAGCATTCGGCGATCCTCAGCCTGGATCCAGCGCCAGCAGTAGTCGCCGTTCGCCAGGTGACGGCTGCGGACTGCGATGCACCAGGCCACGGCCCTCATTGCCGATCCAGCCGCCGCCCTTGAGCAGTGCCAGGTCACCGACGCTGAGCTGCTGGATCGCCGCGGGGTCGCGCAGTGGCTCGGGTTTGTCGGGGTGCGGGGCGCCTAGCCCGGCGCGCTCAACCGCCGATTCCGGCAGCCATTCGCTGGCCGGGCCGGCGTAGGTGGTCACCAGCCGCACGCCGAGGTTGTCGACGTGGAAGCGCGGGCACATGGCGCCCTCCAGGGTGCGCAGGCGCACCCCGACGGTCTCGGTGTCGAACAGATAGGCCATGGCCTCGGCGATGGTGCGGATATCCTCGACCAGTGCCGCCCCTTCGTCCGGTGCGGGCAGATGGCACAGCAGGTCGTCACCGAGGCGCTGGTCGACGCCGCCTCGCCAGTGCCACGACAGCGGGCGCGTGCCCGTCAGCTGGGCATCGATGCTGGCAATGAGCGCGGCATCCAGGCGGCGAGTCATCACCGCCAGGGTGATGCCCGGATCGAAGATGCGTGGCAAGACACTGATATCCTCACCAAAGGCCCAGTGAGGGGGCTCGGCGTCCAGCCCGGAGGGGGCGAGGGATGGGGCGGCAGCGGCGGACATGCAGGATCCTCCCGTCGAGAACAATTTAGTTACTATATAACATAACACTCCTGTCGGGAATACGAAGGATTCCGCATTTTGCGCTTATCCATCGCCCCGGGGCGGCGACTCGGCTATGTTAGGAGGCTTAGCTATTGCACCCGATTGGTGCGCTTTAGGGGCTCTAGGGGGGGCGAATGTCACCATCGCTGCAGGGAATATTGTGGATGTGTGCCGGCGTGTTCTGCCTGTCGGTGGGCGACGCCATTTCCAAATGGCTGGGCGAAGTGCACTCGCCGATCCAGATCATCTTCTTCCGCACCCTGATCTCGCTGCCGCTGATTGCGCTGATCGCCCACTTCAACGGCGGCTTGCGCAAGCTCACCACCCGTCGGCCGGGCGTGCATCTGGTGCGCGGCCTGCTGGCCACCGGCACCATGCTCTGCTTCGTGTTTGGCCTGGTGCTGCTGCCGCTGGCCGAAACCACCGCCATCGCTTTCGCCGCGCCGCTTTTCGTCACCCTGCTCTCGGTACCGCTGCTTGGCGAGAAGGTCGCACGCCTGCCGCTGGTAGCGGCCATCGTCGGCTTTCTCGGGGTGCTGGTGGTGGTGCGTCCCGGAGGCGCCGGCTTCCAGCTCGGTGCCCTTGTGGTGGTGGCGGCGGCGATGTTCTATGCCCTGGTGATGATTACCGCGCGGCGCTATGGGGTGCGCGAGTACCTGTGGGCGATGGTGTTCTACGTCACCCTGGTGCCGCTACTGGTCACCGCGGCGATGCTGCCCTGGGTGTGGCAGACGCCGTGGCCGGCTCACTGGTGGGGGTTTATCGGTGCCGGCATCTTCGGTATCGGCGCCATGGCCTGCCTGACCCTGGCCTTCCGCCACGCGCCGGCGGCGCTGGCCGCGCCCTTCGACTACACCGGCATGCTGTGGGCGGTGCTGCTGGGCTGGTGGTTCTGGGGCGAGATGCCGGACCTGTGGGTCTACATCGGCACCGCGATCATCATCGGTAGCGGTCTGGCGATCGCCTATCACGAGCGCCGGACTACCCTCAAGCGGCGCCCCACGGCGTGATATGCATCACTCCTGCAGGCGGTTGCGTCGCCAGACGCGCACCAGCAGGCCGTGCTTGGGCGCGGCGATCAGCGCCAGGCAGAACAGCGCGGTAGCGACCAGCACGATGGCGCCGCCGGAGGCGACGTCGAGGTGGAACGACAGCAGCAGCCCGGCGACGGCCGAGATGATGCCGACCAGCACCGCGATGGCCAGCATCGGCTTGAAGCGGTCGGTCAGCAGATGGGCGGTAGCGCCCGGGGTGATCAGCATCGCTACTACCAGGATGATGCCCACGGTTTCCAGGCTGGCGACGATGGTCAGCGTCAGCAGCAGGATCAGCCCGTAGTGAATCAGGCCGATATTGAAACCTAGCGCCTGGGCCTGTTGGGGGTCGAAGGTGTAGAGCAGCAGCGGCCGATAGGCCAGCCAGATCGCCAGTATCGCAATCACACCGGCCAGCAGGGTAAGCATCAGTGCCGAGGTCTGCACGCCGAGCACGTTACCGAACAGGATATGCATCAGGTGGGTGCTCGAGGCGATCTTGCTGATGATCACGATGCCCAGCGCAAAGGCGGCGGTGAACATCAGCCCCATGGCAGCATCCGACTTGATGCGCGTATGGCGTTCGATGGCGCCGATACCCAGGGAGGTCAGGGCGCCGGTGATAAAGGCGCCGATAAAGAACGGCCAGCCGAGCAGGTAGGCGATGGCGACCCCCGGCAGCACGGCGTGGGAGATGGCATCCCCCAGCAGCGACCAGCGCTTGAGCACCACGAAGCTCGACAGCAGGCCGCAGATGGCGCCGACCAGCACCGAGGTCAGCAGCGCACGCTGCATAAAGCGGTACTCGAACGGCGCCGACAGGCTGTCGGGCAGCAGGCCGATAGGTATCATCAACAGCCCGATCAGGGCCTCGATAAGGTCGCTTCCCAGGCTCTCAAGCAGCGGCACGCACGCCTCCCGCAGTGGACCGGGGGGCAACCCCGACGGCCAGCTGTGCCAGCATGGCATCGCTGAGCATCTCGGCGGGCGGCCCCATCCCCACCAGCGTCTGGTTGATCAGCGCGACCTGATCGGCGTGGCGGCGGGCGCTGGGCAGGTCGTGAGTCACCATGATAATGGTGCGGCCGGCACGACGTTCGCGCTCGAGCATGTCGAGGATGAGCCGCTCGCTGGGGGGGTCGACGCCGGCCAGCGGTTCATCGAGCAGCAGGATATCGGCCTGTTGGGCCAGCGCCCTGGCCAGCATGACCCGCTTCTTCTGGCCACCGGAGAGCTCGCCGATGGGACCTGCAGCGTGGTCTCGCATATCGACGGCCTCCAGCGCCTCTTCGACGGCACGACGGTGCGCTGGATTGGCCCAGTGGTCGGGCATCAGGCGTTGCCACCAAGGGTCCTGGCGCATCAGGCCGTAGCGCCCGGTCATTACCGTCTCCCGCACCGAGACCGGGAAATCCCACTCCATCTGTTCCTGCTGCGCCATGTAGGCGATCTTGCCTGCACGACGCTGCTGGTTGGCGCTGCCACCGAGGATCCGCAGTTCGCCACTCAGCGGCTGCAGGCTACCGGTCACCACCTTCAGCAAGCTCGACTTGCCGGCCCCATTGGGGCCGACGATAGCGGTCCACTGGCCGGCGGGCAGCGCCAGGGTGATATCGGTGAGCACCGGTTGGCGGTGATAAGCTGCGCATAGTCGGCGTGCCTCGATGGCGGGCGTGTCAGTCACGGCTGGCTCCCAGTGCCTCGCTCAGAAGGGCGGCGTTATGGCGCAGCATGGCATCATAGTCAGGCGCCTCGCCATCGGCGGCGCTGGTCGAGTCGACATACAGCGGCCCGGCGATGACGACACCGGTCTCATCGGCAACGCTGCGCACATGGCGGTCCGAGATGGTGCTCTCCCAGAAGATGGCGGCCGGCTGGCGCTCCTCGATCAAGTCCACGATTCGCATCAGCTGCCTCGGGGTGCCTTCCTCCTCGGCATTGGTGCCCCAGATGCCGTCATGCTCGAAGTCGAAGGCGTCGGCAAAATAGATGAACGCCGCCTCGCTGGTGATCAGCAGGCGCTGCTCTGTGGGGATGTCGGCCAGCGCTTCCAGGATCTCGGCGTGCAAGGCGTCTAGCGATTCGGCAAGTGCTTCGCCGCGTGCCTCAAACGCCTCGGCAGCCTCTGGTTTGGCCTCGCCGAGTGCTGTGGCAATCACCCGGGCGTATTCTGCGCTGGCGCGGGGATCCATCCACAGGTGCGGGTCGGGTTCACCGGCAAGGTCGCCGGTGACAATCGGCTGGGTGTCATAGCCCGATGCCTCGGCCACGGCAATGACCGGGACCTCGTCGCCGACGCTCGACTCGACCTGGGCGATCCACTGTTCGAGGCCATAGCCGTTGTAGAACACCAGGTCGGCCTGTTCCAGGTCGACGAAGTTGCTGGGCACCAGCTCCCACTCGTGGACTTCCGCGCCCACCGGGGTCAGGGTGGTAACGTCAGCATCGTCGCCCGCGACGCGTTCGACCAGGTCTCCCAGTACCGAGAAGGTGGTGGCCACCTTCAGCGGCTGTGTCTCGGCCTGAGCGATGCCTCCGACGCTGATAGCCAGTATGCCCAGCAAGGTAAAGCGCTTGCCATATTGCATCGTTGCCTCCCGTTGGATAGCCGCCCAGCGGCCGAGCGTTGAACAAGGGTCAGGATTGAGTAGCATGTAAATAACTTAGCAAAGGCTAACTGTATTGCGCAAGGCATTAATGATGTGAGGTTGCTGTGTAGAGGCAGGTTGGCTATATTCGTCGCATGATTGATACCCCAGATGAAGCACCCTTCCCGAGTTTGAGCGAGGCTGATGCGCTGCCGCCAAGCGAACAGCATGCTCAGCAATATGCTGCCGTGCGCAATGCGCATGAGACCGAGTTACTGGAAGACTATGTCGAACTGATCGGCGACCTGATCGTGCATCAGGGCGAGGCGCGCTCGGCGGATATTGCGCTACGCATGGGGGTCAGCCAGGCCACCGTCTCCAAGATGGTGGGGCGCTTGAAGAGCCTCGGTCTGGTGGCCAGCAAGCCCTATCGCTCGCTGTTCTTGACCGAGGAAGGCGAGACGATGGCGAGGATGTCCCGCGAGCGGCACGCCATCGTGTTGCAGTTCTTGCGTGCTCTGGGCGTCAGCGACGACACGGCGCGGATCGATGCCGAAGGCATGGAGCATCACGTCAGCCAGGAAACCCTCGATGCCATGCAGCGCTTCTCGCGACAGCGCGGCATACCCGACTGATGGGCACGCTCAGGGCGCCGGGGCCGCCGCGCCCAGGAAGCGCGTCTGCCAGTAGTCGATGTCGAGCGGCACGCTGACCACTTCGCGGCCGCGGCCCGGGGCGTGAATCATCTGGCGATCGCCCTGATAGATCCCTACGTGTGTCGCCTTGCGCCCGCGGCCAAAGAACAGCAGATCCCCCGGGCGAGCCGTGTCGACCTGCGGCAGTTGCCGGAACTGGTCATCGGCAGTACGCGGCACCCGAATACCGGCGGCGCGATAGGCCATTTCCACCAGTCCCGAACAGTCGAGCCCTCTGGGGGTGTTGCCGCCAAAGCGATAGGGCGTGCCCAGCGCCTGCTGGGCGTTGGCCAGGATCATGGCGCGCTCGATGGAGAGCCCGTCGCCCGTGCGTGGCGTATCGCGGGTGGCGATATCGCGGCTGGCGCAGCCGGAGAGCAGCGCTATCAACAACAGAGCCCAAACGAACGGCAGTACGTGTCGGGGTGAGGCGTAGCAGGGTGTCATCGTGGGGCTCCGGGCTTGAATTTGCGTTGCCGCATACTTAGATACCCTAGTATTCCTTAATGCATCTTTTGATTAATAGAGGATTTTCGGATGAGCTTCAACGGTGAGCAGCATCCTGGCGTACAAGCCCCCACTGCCGAGTCGCAGGGCTTCCGGCTCAACCACACCATGCTGCGTATCAAGGACCCAGAAAAGTCGCTGGCCTTCTACACCCGGGTGTTCGGCATGCAGGTGGTGCGTCGGCTAGACTTCGAGGAGATGCAGTTCAGCCTGTATTTCCTGGCCAAGCTCGAGTCCGGCGACGCGGTACCCGAGGATGACGGCCAGCGCACGGTCTGGACCTTCAGCCAGAAGGGGCTGCTCGAGTTGACCCATAACTGGGGCACCGAGACCCAGGACGATCTCAGCTACCATGATGGCAACGCCGAGCCTCAGGGTTTCGGGCATATCTGCTTCAGCGTGCCGGATCTCGACGCCGCGGCGGCATGGTTCGATGCCAATGACGTCGAATACGTCAAGCGCCCCGATCAGGGCAAGATGAAGGACGTCGCCTTCGTCAAGGATGTCGACGGCTACTGGATCGAGGTGGTACAGGCCGACCGCTTGGCTGGCCTGGGCGATTGACCCCGCTGCTGTCACAGTACGCTTCTGGGCGGCAGCAGCGCCTGTGCTGTCAGCTCATGGCGCCAACAGGGTCATCTCGCCGCGTAGCGGACGGGTCATGGCCTGGCGCAGTGCATCTCCCGTAAGTCCTTTGCCCAGCAGCACTTGCAGCTTAGTCACTGCGGCTTCCACGGTCATGTCCTGACCGGCCACGACACCCGCGGTATTCAGGGCGGTGCCGGTGGCGTATGCGCCCTGTTGAACCCGCCCCTGGTGACACTGCGTCAGGTTGATGGCTACCACGCCCCGCGCCGCGGCGCGCTCCAGGCCTGCGAGGAGTCGCCCCTGCGATTCAGGCGGATTTCCCACCCCATAGGTCACCAGCACCAGCCCCTGTAGGTGAGGATCGTCGAGTAGTGCTTCGATCAGCCGCGTCGACAAGCCGGGATGGCAATAAAGCAGGCCCACTCTGTCGGGCTCGAAAGCTATCGTTGAGAAGTCCGGGCGCCCAGCGGGCAGGGGCTGTCTCGGGAAGAAGCGTAGCTCGATGCCGGCTTCGCCGAGCCAGGGGGCATTGGGTGAGTCGAAGGCATCCATGCCCTGGCTGCTGACCTTGCGCGCGCGGTTGCCACGCAGCAAGCGATCGTGGAAAGCGAGGCACACTTCGTGGGGGGTGGCAGGGTGCGCGGCTGCCTGCATGGCCAGGATGATGTTGTTGAGGGCGTCGCTGCGCGGTTCGCCTAGGGGGATCTGCGACCCGGTCAATATCACCGGCTTATCGAGTGTGCCGAGCAGAAAGGATAGCGCCGAGGCGGTGTAGGCCATGGTGTCGGTGCCATGCAGGATCACGAAACCGTCGTAGTGCTCCCAGGCCGTGGCCAGCACGGCGACCATGCGCTGCCAGCATCCCGGAATAAGGTCGGCGCTGTCGATAAGTGGCTGCAGGCTGTGCAGGGCGTAGTCCGGCAGCGTCCCGGGCGGATAGGCTGCCAGGGCCGTGTCGAGACGCTCGTCGAAGTCGGCAGAGGGCACATAGCCCGCCGGGGACGCCTGCATGCCCAGGGTACCGCCGGTATAGAGAATCAGCAGTCGTGGCATGGTCGATCCTCCTGCATGGGTGCCAGCATGGCGTTGGGCAGCAACAGCGCATCGAGGCGCTGGGGATCCAGCAGCCCTTCGGCGATCACCAGTTCGCGGATTGTGGCACCGCTATGCAGGGCCTGGCGGGCGATACGCGTGGCGTTGGCATAGCCGATGTGGGGTACCAGCGAGGTCACCACGCCGATGCTGCGCTCGACGTGCTGGGCGCAGGTCTCGCGGTTGGCCTCGATGCCGACGATGCAGCGGGTGCGCAACATATGACAGGCCTCGCCCAGCATGCGCATGGCATTGAGCAGGTTGTAGATGATCATCGGCTCCATGGCGTTGAGCTGCAGCTGCCCGGCCTCGGCGGCCATGGTCACGGCGAGATCGCTGGCGATCACCTGGTAGGCGGTCTGGTTCACCGCCTCGGGAATCACCGGATTGATCTTGCCGGGCATGATCGAGGAGCCGGGTTGTACAGGGGGCAGGGTGATTTCACCCAGTCCGGTGCGCGGCCCGCTGGAGAGCAGGCGTAGGTCGTTGCACAGCTTGCCGAGCTTGATGGCGAAGCGCTTGAGCATCCCCGACAAAAACACGAAGGCGCCCATGTCCGACGTGGCCTCGATGAGGTGTGACGCCGGCACCAGCGGGCGCGCCGACAACTGCGCCAGGTGCTCGACGGCCAGTGCCTGATAGCGTGCCGGGGCGTTGAGGCCGGTGCCGATGGCGGTGCCGCCGAGGTTGATCTCGCACAGCAGGCGCTGGGCTTCCCGCAGGCGCTCGATGTCCTCGCCGAGGTTGACCGCGAAGGCCTCGAACTCCTGCCCCAGGGTCATGGGCACGGCGTCCTGCAGTTGGGTGCGCCCCATCTTGACCACGTCGGCGAAGGCCACGGCCTTCTCCTGCAGGGCATCGCCCAGCTCACTGATGGCGGTGATCAGCGGCTCTGCGGCGAACTGCAGGCTCAGGCAGGCGGCAGTGGGGTAGGCGTCGTTGGTCGACTGGGAGCGGTTGACGTCGTCGTTGGGGTGCAGGTGCTGGTAGGCCCCCTTGGGGTGGCCAAGCTTGGCCAGCGCCAAGTTGGCGATCACCTCGTTGGCGTTCATGTTGGTGGAGGTGCCGGCGCCCCCCTGGATCAGGTCGACCACGAACTGGTCGTGCAGCGCGCCGTCGATGATCTCCTGGCAGGCGGCCTGGATCGCTTCGGCCTTGTGGGGCTCGAGGGTGCCCACCGCCTGGTTGGCGCTGGCGGCGGCCGACTTGACCATGGCCAGGGCCTGCACCAGCTCGGGGAAGTGGCTGATCGGGATCCCCGTGATACGAAAGTTCTCCAGCGCGCGCTGGGTCTGGATGCCGTACCAGGCGTCCGCTGGCACGGCGCGTTCGCCTAGCAAGTCATGTTCGATGCGTGTGGTCATGGCGTAAGCGCTCTTGGGTCAGACGGCAACGCCAGCCCTGCCGAGGGCGGGGCTGGCGCGGGGTGTTGATCACTCTGTGGCGGGGGTGCCGGGCGCCTTGGCGGCGCCTGCCTGCAGGCGTTTCCGATCCTCGGGTTCGAGGTCCCAGGCGTGCGGGTAGAGGTTGAGGTCCGGGTGTTGGCCGGCGTCGAAGACCGGCTGGCTGACGCCCTGGCGACGTTGGTCGTCGTAGTCCTTGAGGATGCGCAGCCCCTTCTTGAACAGCAGGATCAGTGCCACCAGGTTGGTGACCGCCAGCAGTCCCATGGTGACGTCGGCGAAGCCGAACACCGTGCTCAGGTCGGCGGTGGCGCCCCAGCACACCAGCAGCACGATGGCCACACGGAAGGCGTTGAACAGGTTCTGGTTGTCGCGACTGAAGAAGTTCAGGCTGTTCTCGCCCAGGTAGTAGTTGTAGAGGATGGTGCTGAAGGCGAACAGCAGCAGTGCCACGCTGACGAAAGTGCGGCCCCACTCGCCGACGTGGTCGGCCAACGCCACCTGGGTTAGGGCGATGCCCTCGATATTGCCACTGGCGCCTGGGTCATAGGCACCACTGAGCAGGATCAGGAAAGCGGTGGAGGAGCAGATGATCAGGGTGTCGATGAACACCGAGAAGGCCTGCACGATACCCTGGTTGGCCGGGTGTGGCACATAGGCTACGGCGGCCACGTTGGGGGCGCTGCCCAGGCCGGCCTCGTTGGAGAACAGGCCGCGCTGGAGGCCTATCATGATGGCCGCACCGATGCCGCCACCGATGGCCGGCTCGAGGCCGAAGGCGCTGTTGACGATCAGGGTCACGACCTCGGGGATGCGCTCGAGATTCAGGCCGACGACAATCAGTGCGATCAGCAGATAGCCGACGGCCATGAAGGGCACCAGTACCTCGGAGATGCGGGCGATCCGTTTGATCCCCCCAAAGATGATCAGGCCGACCAGCATGGCCAGGGCGATGCCACTGTAGAGCACCGGCACACCGAAGGCGTCGTTGAAGGAGGTCGACACGGCGTAGGACTGCAGCGCGGTGAAGGCAAAGCCGAAGGTCAGCAGCAGTAGCACCGAATAGAAGCCGGCCAGCCAGCGCCAGTTGCGGCCGAGACCCTTGACGATGTAATAGGCCGGCCCACCGCGATAGGTACCGTCACCCTGAGGCTGCTTGTAGGTTTGTGCCAGGGTGCATTCGAGGAAGCTCGTGGCCATGCCCATCAGGCCGACCAGCCACATCCAGAAGATGGCACCCGGGCCGCCCAAGGTGATGGCCACGGCGACGCCAGCGATATTGCCGCCGCCGACGCGACCGGCGACAGACAGCACCAGCGCCTGGAAACTGCTGAGGTGGCCGTGTTTGTCATGGCGGAAGGCCTGGCGAGATCCCAGGATCTGGAACATGCGGCCGAAGTAACGAAACTGGACGAAGCGTGAGGCAACGGTGAAACCGATGCCCACGCCGACCAGCAGGACGAGAAGGACTTTGCCCCAGAGGAGCTCGTTGAGCAGATCAAGCATGAGGGTTCTCCGCTGTTGTCTTATTGGTAGCGATTCCCGATTAAACCAGTTGATCTGACTGGAAAAGCTTGGCACAACGATGCACTACGCTGCATTTTTTGCGTCACATAGTGCAGCAGACTGCACCGCCTGCCTGGTGCATTAGGTGCCATCACCAAAAAAACGCCCGAGGCCACTCTTTCACTGGCCTCGGGCGCCGTCGTCACTGCCCGCTCATGCTGGGCGGTGTGCGTCGATCACTCCTCGTCTTCCGGCAGCCCGCCCAGCTCCTCGAGCAGGGCCTGGTAGCCTTCGACCTGATCGCTGAGGGTCTGGGTGACCTCGTCCTCGGGCATCCAGGTCACCGGCATCAGGATGCGCTCCTCGGTGATCTCGATGAAGCGCTCGTCCTGGGTGGCGACCTCGAGAGCCTCGGCGAGGCGCTCGACGTGGCTGTCCGGGGTGTTCTGCGGCACCATGGCCACGCGTATCTCGGCGGCGTTGATGTCGTAGCCGGCCTCCTGCAGGGTCGGTGCATTGGGGAAGGCCGCCAGGCGATCCTCGGCCAGGCTCAGCAGCACCGGCATCTCGCCGGAGTCGGCATAGCCCGAGTGGGTGCCGCCGCTGTAGGCGAAGTCGACGTCGCCGGAGAGGATCAGCGGGGCCATGCCGGCGCCGCCGGAGGTCGGCACGATGCGCAGATCGAGGTCTTCCTGCTGGGCGATGTATTCGATGATCATGCGGTCCAGGGCGGTCTGGGTCGCATAGGTGGTGCCAGGATTCTCCTTGGCGTAGTCGATCAGACCTTCCCAGGTATCGCCGAAGGGACGGTCCTCACCGGTGACCATGGCCGACTGGCCGAGGGTCACGCCCGCCACGTAGCGGAAGTCGTCGAGCTGGTAATTGGTTTCGGTGGAGAGCGGGCCGAAGGTGATGGTCATCGAGGTACCGAAGACGAAGGTATAGCCCTCGTCGTCGCTGACCGCCAGGCGCGACAGCGCCACGCCGCCGCCGGCCCCCGGCTGGTTGACCACGTTGACCGGCTGGCCGAGCTCCTCCTCGAGCACGTTGGCCAGCACGCGGGCCTGGATATCGGTGCTGCCACCGGCCCCCCAGCCGACCACCAGGGTCAGCGGCTTGCTCGGGAAGTCATCGGCCTGGACCTGTCCGGCCACGCCAACGACCATGGCGGCGGAGAGGACGGCAGTACCCAGCAGTTGCATTTTCATGATCGGAACCTCTTGGTTGCATTGTTGTGTTGGTTGGGCGCATTGGCCCTGGGGACGTGATAGGGGCCGGCCCGAACGCCGGCCCCTATCACACTTGCTTGGCCTTGTACCTTGCCTGCATCCAGCGCCGGTAGCTGCTCCAGCTCAGGTGCAACACCAACAGAATGGTGATGATGACGAAGGCCAGGGCGATGGGCCGCTGAAGGAGGATCGAGACCTCCCCGCCCGACAGAATGATCGACTGGCGCAGGTTCATCTCCAGCATCGGCGTGACGATGAAGGCGACCAGGAAGGTGACGAAGGAGAAGTCGAACTTCTTCAGGAAATAGCCGAACAGCGCGAAGCCGAACACCGTGATCAGCCCGAAGGTGCCGTAGCCCTGGACCTGAATGCCGGCCAGGCACAGAAAGATCACCACCGGAATCACGATATTGGGCGGCACGCTGGTGACCCGGGCAAAGATGCGCAGGCCATACCAGCCCACCGCCAGCATCAGCAGGCTGGCGACGATCATTCCCGAGAAGATGGTGAACAGCATCTCCGGGTGGTCGCGCAGCATCAGCGGCCCGACCTGGATGCCGTGGATCATGAAGGCGCCCACCAGCAGGGCCGCCGACACGCTGCCCGGGATACCGAGACCGAACAGCGGGATATAGCTGGCCGGAATCACCGCATTATCGGCGGACTCGGCGGCGGCGATGCCGTTGGGATTGCCCTTGCCGAAGCTGTCCGGATCCTTGGCCTGGCGCTTGGCGAAGCCGTAGGCCATGAACGCGCCCACCGACGGGCCGAGGCCGGGCAGGGCGCCGACGAAGGCGCCGATGCCGGTGCTCTTGAAGATGGTCGGCAGCGTGCCTCTGAACTCCTTCCAGC
>NZ_JACXZT010000019.1:1456499-1456610 GCF_014779595.1 Halomonas sp. ML-15 | reverse complement strand
CGACCCGAACGGCTACTACGCCATCGACCCGGCCACCGGCACGGTGACCCTGACCGCGGCCGGCGCTGAGCACGTCAACGACGGCGGCGACCTGCCCACCGTTGACGTCAT
>NZ_JACXZT010000019.1:1455860-1456214 GCF_014779595.1 Halomonas sp. ML-15 | reverse complement strand
ACCATCGCCGGGCCGTCGATCACCCTGACCGGCGGCGACGACCTGCTCGAAGGGCTGGCCGAGGAAGGCAACGAGGTTGCCACCGTCACCGCCAGCAGCGACCCGCTGGGCGAGGGCCTCACCTACGGCCTTACCGACGGCAGCGACCCGAACGGCTACTACACCATCGACCCGGCCACCGGCACGGTGACGCTGACCGCGGCCGGCGCTGAGCACGTCAACGACGGCGGCGATCTGCCCACCGTTGACGTCATCGCCACCGACGGGTCGAACCGTCCGGCCAGCGATACCGCCGAGATTGGCACCATCGCCGGGCCGTCGATCACCCTGACCGGCGGCGATGACCTGCTCGAA
>NZ_JACXZT010000019.1:1442102-1455507 GCF_014779595.1 Halomonas sp. ML-15 | reverse complement strand
CGACCCGAACGGCTACTACGCCATCGACCCGGCCACCGGCACGGTGACCCTGACCGCGGCCGGCGCTGAGCACGTCAACGACGGCGGCGACCTGCCCACCGTTGACGTCACCGCCACTGACGGGTCGAACCGTCCGGCCAGCGATACCGCCGAGATCGGCACCATCGCCGGGCCGTCGATCACCCTGACCGGCGGCGATGACCTGCTCGAAGGGCTGGCCGAGGAAGGCAACGAGGTTGCCACCGTCACCGCCAGCAGCGACCCGCTGGGTCAGGGCCTCACCTACGGCCTTACCGACGGCAGCGACCCGAACGGCTACTACAGCATCGACCCGGCCACCGGCACGGTGACCCTGACCGCGGCCGGCGCTGAGCACGTCAACGACGGCGGCGATCTGCCCACCGTTGACGTCACCGCCACCGACGGCTCGAATCGTCCGGCCAGCGATACCGCCGAGATCGGCATCATCGCCGAACCCAGCATCACAGGGTTGGTGGGCAGCGATGTCACGGTCGACGAAGCCAATCTTGCAAACGGTACTAATCCAGATTCGGACGCGTTAACGAAAGTTGGTGTGTTTACCGTGACCGCAGCGTCGGGCGTGGCCAGCCTTACCTTTGGTGGTGACGGTTTCACAGATCAGACGGTTGGGATTGCTGATCTAGAGAACGCCTCCACCAATCCGGTGGAGATAGAAACGTCCAAGGGCGTCCTGTTGATTACCGGCTTCTCTGAGCAGGGGGATGGTAGTTATGAGGTCCGCTATAGCTACACACTGTCTGAAGTCGCAGATCATCCTGAGCCAGACCCAGGCGAAGCAACGCGTGATTTGCTGGCCAAGGATCCCATCACCGTTACCGTGACGGACAGTGCCGGTCGAACCGGTTCCGATAGCATCAATGTGACCATTGTCGACGATATACCTGGCGACTTCATCGCCGATACCGCTCAGCTTCTAGATGGCTTCAGCGGAAACATCAACTTTGCTGAGGTTGCAGGCGCTGATGGAGTGGGTGGCGTGATCTTCACTATCGAAGAGGGCACACCGGCCACGGACCTCAACGGCAACCAGCTACTGCTGGACGGTGAGGCACTGATCTATGGCTATGAAGGTGGCGATCAATCGGTGCTTATCGCCAAGACCGCATCAGGAGAGGTGGGGTTCAAGGTCACGCTGGATGCCGCAGGAGACAGTTATACCGTTGAGGTCTTCGGTAATATCCTCAATGGCACCGAATTTACCGTCAGCATTGGTAGTGGGGTCGGGGGCAGTAATAGCACCGTGTATGGATTGAACGTCGATGATGGGGTTGAGAACAATGACGTTCTTGTCTCGACCGTGGCGGGCGAGACAGTGAATAACAGCGCCGGGAACGGTATCGGTATCTCTGGCGGACAGTCGATCAGCAGTGGAGAAGTCGCGCGCTTCGACTTCGTCAAGGGGCTGGAAGTCGGCGGTAACGGGGGGAATGCCGGGCGGTCGGCTACTTGGGAAGGCAATACCAATATCAGTAGTTTTGCTCAGGCAGTCGCCATCAATGGGCAGCCTGGAGTCACAGCGACTCTTAATTTCCATATTCTCACGGACGTTGTCGCTACCAGTATTGCACAGAATGATGGCATCTCAGGCACTTCTGCGGGTGGTGCCTATGCTCAGCTGAGCATTGGCGATATCAGAATATTCGATACTGATGGAGCGGATGTCACCTCGGAGATGACGATCAGTCAGTCTGGCACTGGCGTGACAGTGAGCGGCATCCAGGATGGCTATACCTATCAGGTCTCCAGTGATTCACCATTTCAGGCGCTTGAGGTCACCGGCGGCGCTGGAGCCGCATTCACGCTTGGAAACTTCAGCTTTGTCGAAGGTGGTTCGTCATCCGGCATAGAGCTTGAGTTTCCCCTGCAAGGGATCGACGGCGACGGTGATGCATCCCAAGGTGTCATCAACATTGGCACACCCGAACCTGACCAGCTGTTCGTAGGCGGTAATGGCGACAACACCTTTGAATCCGAGGGCGGCGATGACCTGTTGATCGGTGATATTGGTGGCAAGAATCTCGTCATTCAACCTGGCCAGAACTACAATATATCTCTTCTCATTGATGTGTCTGGCAGCATGGACGATGCTTCCGGTACTGATGACCTCAGCTTGATGGAGTTGACCAAGCTGTCGCTAAAGAACCTGGCCAACCAGCTTGAGCAGCACGATGGTATCGTCAACGTACAGCTGGTACCTTTCTCGACTCATGCTGAAACGACGGTCAATATACAGAATCTCGATAGCAACAACGTACAGCAGCTTATCGATGCTATCGACACCTTGGGTGCTGGTGGCGGCACTAACTTCATGGCGGCTTTCCAGCAGGCCGTCTCATGGTTCAACGCGCAAAATGGCTTGGGCCTGGAAGGATTCGAGAACCTTACCTACTTCTTGACGGACGGTGACCCGACTTACTCGTATTACAATGGTGAATTGTATGGTCCTGGCACCGAGCCGACTTATTGGGTCATGCAAGACTCGCTACAAGCATTTGCCGATCTGGCAGATATTAGTGGAGTCAATGCCATTGGTATGGGTAATGAAGTCAGCAAAGAGTACTTGCACTACTTCACTACCAACGGTGTCGACGGTGATGCCAGCATCTTCATGGAGAAGAGGATATCCGAGGGTACCGTTAATGATGAGACGGGTGTCTACAATTGGGGTGAAGGTACGATAACGGCACCTGCGGGATCGGTGAGCATTGTGCAGACGGCGGAAGATCTGGCAGCAGCTCTGGAGGGTGGCACAGAGTTCGATGAGCTGGTTGATCTCGGCGACGATATTCTGATCGGCGGCGATGGCGATGATATTATCTTCGGCGACACGATCAACACGGATCATCTGGAGTGGACCAATGGCGACACTGGCAAGATGTTCGCTGCAGGAGAGCATGATGGACTCGGCTATGTCGGCCTTACCGAGTACCTTAAATGGGAGGTGAATGGGGGGCAGGCTGCCGATGATCAGCAAGTTATCGATTATGTTCGTGACAACTGGAGCTCGCTTATCGATAGCGATAGAGCTGACGGCGGATCGAATATCCTCGACGGTGGGGCCGGTGACGATATCCTGATTGGTGGGGCGGGGGATGATGTCCTGGTGGGTGGAGCAGGAAACGACATCCTTATGGGAGGCGCCGGTGACGACGTCTTCAAATGGAATTTTGGTGATCAAGGCGATAGCAGTTCGGCAGCCAATGATGTCGTCACCGACTTTGGTAATGGTGACAATGTCCTCGATATTGCTGATCTGCTGCAAGGCGAAAGCGTCGCTACCATCGATCAATTCGTATTTGCCGAAGAGGATGGTAGCGATACGGTGCTGTACATCAGCTCAGGCGGCAGTCTGGCCGGCGACAAGGATAACGCCGATCAGACCATTCGTTTGGAGGGCAAGTCATTCGGTGACTTCGGGGCAAGCCCAGGGGACAGCAGCGACCTTATTACCAAGATGATCGATAGTGGCCAATTGCATATCGATCAGTAGTATCTTGGTCTAACGTTTGTCCCGGGCCCCGTTCGACAGTGTCGAGCGGGGCCAAGTTGTTTACACTGGGCATGGGGTAAAGGGGCAGTCTATGTACATCAAACGTAACAAGGCCGGTGATATCGAGCTGGTCAGCAAGGTGGCTACGCCAGAGTGTCGTGAAGCAATCGCCGATGATGCGGCTGAACTGTCGGCTTTTCTCGGTCGTGCGGGGGTGCCAGCCGATGGCCAGCATCAGCTACGCCAATCCGACCTCGAGTTCGTGCGGGTACTCGAGGACGTGATCCAGGTGCTGATGGACAAGGGGGTGATCAGCTTTACCGACCTGCCGGATGCGGCGCGCGAGAAGCTGATGACCCGCCAGCATCTACGCCGCCGGGTCAACGATGTGGGGCTGATGGATGATAGCGACAGCGACACCATCTAGCGTTAGTGTCCGCCTGGTACCACTGTCGCGCTAACCTCAGTCTGCCTTGTCGTCTGAGCCTTCGGCTCTTACCCCGGGGCCGGTCACGCCGTCGAGGCCGAGCTCGAACAGGGTCTCGGTTTCATCCGGTTGCGTTACCCCTTCCGCAATGACCAATACGCCCAGCGAGTGGGCAAGCGTCGCCATGCCTCGCAGGATCGCCTGCTGCTCGGGCTGCTCGTCAATGCCAGTGACCAGCGAGCTATCGATCTTCAGGTAGGCGAGGCCAACGTCGTGAAGGTCGGCGAGCTTCGAGAACTCGGGCCCGACGTGCTCGAGACCCATCCGGCAGCCAAACGGCTGCAGCTCGCGGCACAGGCCGCGGAAACTTTCCAGATGATGCACGGCGACCGACTCGGGTAGCTCCAGCCACAGCTTGGCGGCGGCCTGGGGATACTGCCTGAGCAGCGGCTTGATCTCGCTGAGGAAATGGCTGTCGCGGGCGGCCTGGTGGGAGAGGTTGATACCCAACGGTTTGGCGTCGCTGTCGATCTGCTTGAGCGCCGCACTCACCACGGCCAGGTCAAACTCGACGTTCATGCCTAGCCGCGAGATCCATGGCATGAAAACGCCAGCGGGCTGCCAGTGGCCCTGAATCTTCAGCCGTGACGGGCTCTCGTGGTGGATCGCACGGGCTTCGGCGTCGAGTACCGGGTAGTGGCCGAGATACAGGCCCTCGCCCAACGCGGTATCGATGGCGCGGCGCCAGTCGTCGCGGTTGCTGAACAGTGACTGATGCGCGGCACCGGTGGCGATGGTAACGGCGTGGTCGCCGTCGGCTTCGGCCTGGGCCAGGGCGCCGTCCAGGCTGCTGAGCAGCTCGCTGCGGGCGTCGCTGTTGGTAAAGGCGATCAGCGCCATGGGCAGGCCAACGCCCTCCGGCGACTTGTTGGCAAGCGGGTGCAGCTTGGTTTTCAGAGCCTGGGTCAGAGCCTCCAGGTCGTCATCGCCGGGCAGTAGCAGGGCGAAGTCGCTGCCGTTGAGGCGTCCCACATGACCGCCCCCGTAAACGCTGACCAGCTGCTTGAGGGCGCTGGCGACCTCGGCCAGCAAGCGGTTGGTGGCCTGGTGGCCAAGCCGGTCGTTAAGCTCGCTGAGGCGTGCTATGCGCACCATCACCAGGCTGCCCATGCCCTGGCCGCTGTCGGCGTCGAGGGCGCGCTCTAGCTGCTGCATGAAGTGGGCGCGGTTGTCGGCACCGCTGACCTCATCCTGCTGCAGCTTGCGGCGCAGCCGGTCGAGTTTCTCGCTCTCCTGGCCGAGCATGTCGCGCACGGTGGCCGAGAGCAGGTTCATGGCGGTAACCACCTGACGCAGCTCGCGGGTCCGCGGCTCCTCGGAGGTGGTGAAGCGTCGATTGCCGATGTCGCGAGCCTGTTCGATCACCGCGCGAAGTGGACGGCGGATGCTGTGCACGATCCACCAGGCCAGCGCGGCGCTGATCAAGGCCGCCAGAACGAACCAGCCCACCAGTCGCTGGACGTTCTGCCACAGCGAGCGGTAGGCATAGCTGTGCTGGCTCTCCAGCACCACCGTGCCGTACTGCTGCCAGCCATCCTGTACCACCGCCTCGCCGGCGGGAATATCGAATCGCAGCCACTCGACGAACCAGTTCGGCACATCGCCGAGCTGCTCGTCGGCCTCACGGCGGATCTCCACCTCGCCTTCCGGGGAGCGCAGCTCGACGAGGCGATAGTGGCCGGTGTCGAACTGGGCGGCGAGCAGTAGCTCGATGGTGACCGGGTCCTTGTCGAGCTGGCTCATCGACAGCGCCAGGGCATTGGCGTTGTCGGCATTCTTGATGCGCATCTCCTGCTCGGTGTACTGCTTGAGCGAGGTCAGGCCGATCATCAAGCTGCCGCCGAAGGCGAGCAGCAGCAGCAGCAGTATGGACAGCCACAGCTGTTTGATCAGTGACATGGCGGTTGTCTCCCTTGCCTGCGTGGCACGCTACCGGCGGTGGTCTCGTTGATAGGATGTGTCATAGGAACCCCTGGTCCTGCATGCGGCCCAGCACGCTGCTCCAGCGCGACAGCCGCTGGGTAGGGTCGGCGCGGGACTGGGTCGAACCGCCGGCCCACAGGCCCTCGCTGTTGAAACTGAAGACCGGGTCGAGGTCGCTGCGCTGAGTGGCGGGGGTGATCGACGGTACCAGGTTGTCGAGGATGCGCGGCACGGCGCTGGGGGTTTCATAGTAGCCGAGTACCATATGGGCCTGACTGATCTGGCTGCGGCCGATGCGTGCGCGGACGTAGATCATGCGCAGCTGGGCGTTGGGTACGCCGAGTTGACGCAGGGTGATGTACTTGGCGATGGAGTAGTCCTCGCAGTCGCCTTGCCCCTTGCCCATGGTTTCCAGCGGGGTGGCCCAGAAGTCCTCCTGGCCCCAGTTGTCGATGTCATCGACCCAGCGTACGCGGCGATTGAAGAAGTCGTTGACCTCGCGCAGCTGGGTGTCGATATCGGCGCCGGCCAGGCGATCGAGTAGGGCGAACCACTCCTCGAGGACGGCGACACCGCGGCCGCCGTAGCGCGACTGCATGGCGCTACGCAGTCGCGAGGGGTCGAGGTTGCCGGTGGCCGGAGCAGTGGCAAGCCCCAGGCCGACGGCCAGCCATAGCGAAGCAGCGCCGGCCAGAAAACGGCGACGCGAGCAACGAAACTCGCTGGGAACTGGCTTGGCCATGGAGCGCCCTGCGTAAGGCGATATAGTAATTAGTGACGAAACGTCACTCGTTTGACTTAGAGTATCAGGCCTTGCCAGGCCCTTGCCACACGCGCAGGCGGCCCACCCAGCCCAACTCACTGGCGTAATCACGCAGCAGTTCGGCAGCCTGGTCGAGGCTCTGGCCGTCGGGCAACTCGCGGACGAAGATCGAAATATCGATGTGGCTACCCAGGTAGTGCAGGTCCAGCGCCACCCGCGCCTGCCATACCGGCAGCGACGACCACACCTCGTCGAGCTTGCCCTCGACGTCCTCACGCAGTGGCATGCCCGGCAGCAGGCTGGGATCCATCTTGCCCTCGTCGTCTTCCGGGTCGATATGGAAGGTCACGTCGGTCAGGCTCGGGAAACGCTCGCGCAGGCGGCGGCTGACCTCGTTGCCGATCTCGTGGGCCTCGGAGACGGTGACCCGCGGCGGCACCACGATATGGAAATCCAGCAGCACGTGGCCACCCACCGTGCGGGTTCGCAGATCGTGAACGCTGTAGACGTCGGGGACGGCCTCGGCGAGCTCGCGCATCAGACGCTGCTGGTCGTCGGGCAGGGCGGTGTCGACCAGTTCCTGGCTCGACTCCCACAGCAGGTTGGCGCCGATCTTGCCGACCATCAGCGCCACCACTACGGCGGCCACGGCGTCGAGCCAGCCGGCACCGAGCTGGGCGCCGAGCAGTCCGATCAGCACCACCACGGTGGACAGCGCGTCGCTGCGCGAGTGCCAGGCGTTGGCCTCGAGCAGCCGCGACTTGACCCGCTTGGCGACGCCTAGGGTGGCGCGGAAGATCCACTCCTTGGCCAGCAGCGCGACAATGGCCAGGGCAATCGCCCAGCCGCCGGGAGCAGGAATGCTGGTGCCGCCGAGCAGCCGCGACAGGCTGGCCCAGGCGATACCGCCGGCGACGAAGATCAGGATGCTGCCCAGCCACAGTGTGGCCAGGGTCTCGATGCGGCCGTGGCCGTAGGGGTGATTGCTGTCCGGTGCCTGGCGTCCGAAATGGGTGGCGGCCAGCACGAAGCCATCGGTGACCAGATCGGAGAAAGAGTGCACGCCGTCGGCGACCAGCGCCGCCGAGCCCACCATCAGGCCCGCCACCACCTTGGCGATGCCTAGCAGCGCATCGATCGCCGCACCGATCAGGGTGATGCGGTGCGCCTCGCGGGTCTGGGCGCCGCGGTCGGCGGGGCGGTGGTGATGGGCGTGACCCACGCGTCAGTGCCTCATAGCCTGCCGGCGCGGCTGAGCACGGGGTTGGCGTACTGTGCGAGCCACCAGTCGCGCAGATGCGTGGGCACTTGCTCCAGGCGTTGGCGGAACTGCTCGCGATCAGCCTCGGTAACGTCGTCCAGGCAGACCAGCTCCGGGGCCTTGCCGCTGGCTTCCAGCGCCAACTGGTGGCTGGGGAAGAGCCGATAACCCGCCAGGACCTGGCGGTCGATCTCGGCGGCGACCGCCTCGGGGCTGTCGTAGTCGGTCGTCAGCGGCGTACCGAAGGTCAGCTGGATGCGTCCCTTGTCGCCGATGATGCCGGCGACGATCGACTGGATATCCTCGTACTGGACCTTCTGATAGCGGCCCTCGGTGTGCATGGCGTAGAGCTCGTGGGCCTTCTGCACGTCGCAGGGGTCGTATTCGTAGCTGATCGATACCGGCACCACGCGCAGTTCGCCGATGGCGTCGCCGCTGGTGGCGCTCTTGTCGACATGCCGCCGGGCCAGGGTCAACATCTTGATGATCGCCGGATCGGTGCGGTCGATGCCATCCTTGGCGCGGCCCTCGCGCTGGGCCAGCCATACCGAGTGCTGATCCATCGTCAGCGAGTGGCGGATGTAGGCCGAGAGCGCCTGATAGGCGGCCAGCATGGCGCGCTTGCCCTTGGCAGAGCGCGGCACGATAAAGCTCTTGTTGAGCCGCATCAGGTCGTTGACGTAGGGCTTCTGCAGCAGGTTGTCGCCAATCGCGATGCGCACCGTGTCGCGTCCGGCCAGATAGAGCGCGTAGTTGACGAAGGCCGGGTCCAGCGAGATGTCGCGATGATTGCTGATGAACAGGTAGGCGGTGTCATCGTCCAGGGCGTCGAGCCCATCGACCTCGAAGGAGTCGGTGGTGGTGCGGATCATGCGCTGCATATAGCCGGCGATGCGCATCTGAAAATCGTAGACGCTGGTCACGCCGCGCACTTCTCGGCGCACTGCGAAGCCGGCAATGGCGCGCGCCAGGCGCGGTGAGAAACGCGCCAGGCGTGGCAGCTTGAACTGGGTCAGGGCGTCGAGCAGCTCGGCATCGTCGGCCAGCCGCGCGAGCACCTCGGCGACCTCGTCGTCGTGATAAGGACGGATCTTGGCGAACGGGTCCGCTTGGCGAACGGCGTCCTCTGAGGTGGTGGGTAAATCAACAGTCACGATATCGGTGCCAGGGTAGCGGAAACGGATGTCGTCGATTCATGGGTAGCTTCTCCACCCAGCCAGTCAAGCAGCTGTTCGCTGGCGGCGGCCAGCGCCTGGGCCATCAGCACGAAATCCGTTTCCATGCGCAAGATGGCGTCGTCGCCATCGTCGCTGTTGCTGGCTTCGTCGATCAGGGCGTCGCTGAAACGCAGCGATTTCAGCGCCAGGTCGTCGTGGAGTACCAGCGACAGCCGGCCTTCGATCTCCAGCGCCAGGCGGGTTGCCTGGCGGCCGCCGGCCAGCAGGGTGTGGATCTCTTCGCTGTCGAGGTCGACCTGACGCGCGCGCAGCACGCCATCGTCGCCCTGGGCCTTGAGCTCCACCTGGTCGCCGAGCAGCAGCCCCTCGGGCCGCGAGTCGGCGTCGTTGAGCCACTCGGTCATGGCGCGTACAGGCAGGGTCTGACTCGCCAGCGGCGTGACCTTGAGGCTGCCCAGGGTCTGGCGCAGCAGGTCGAGGATCTCCTCGGCGCGCTTGCGGCTCGAGGCGTTGATGCCGATCAGACCGCCGCGGGTATCCCACCACAGGTCGACTTTCTGGCTGCGTACGAAGGCGCGGGGCAGCAGCTCTTCATAGACCTGCTCCTTGATCGCCTGCTTGTCCTTGCGGCTGACCGGCTGCCCCTCGGCGGCCTCGCGGTCAGCGACGCGCTCCTCGACTTCCTCGCGCACCACGCTGGCCGGCAGCAGCCGCTCCTGGCGCAGTGCGCTGAGCAGGCGGTGACCCTGTAGCTCATGCATGTACTGGGTGCTGCGCCGCCCACCCGGCGGGCGCCAACCGAGCCGGGTGGCTTCGCTGCCACCCAGCGGGCGAAAGGCCTGCTCGGCCAGCGCATCCTCCAGCGCGTCGCCGGGGATGCTCGGCGCCTCATGCAGGCGATAAAGATGCAAGTGCTTGAACCACATGGCCAGTCCTGGATGTAAAAGGAGGCACATTATGGCCAAAGGAGGGCGGGGGTGCCAGTAGGCGGGGGAGATCCAGGTCTGGCAGCGCTTCGCACTGCAATCGCGAATAAATTCGCTCCCACAGGGTGAGTGGCGCCAAGGCTAATGTAGGAGCGAATTTATTCGCGATGGGGGCATGGGCCGGCAGTGCTTCGCACTGCATCGCGGTTGAAACCGCTCCCACAGATCGCGACTGAAGTCGCTCCTACAGGGGGAGTGGCGCCAGTATGCCCAGCGGCTGCCTTTGCCTGCGCTCGGTGATATACTCCGGCTCTGCTGTTACGCGGCTATTGCAAAAGCATCTCGTAGCGCCAACCTGTCGCAGTGCAAAGGATTTGACGACCCATGGGTGACATTGCCAGAGAGATTCTGCCAGTCAACATTGAGGACGAGCTGAAGCAGTCGTACCTCGATTACGCAATGAGCGTGATCATCGGCCGAGCACTGCCCGACGTGCGTGATGGCCTCAAGCCGGTTCACCGTCGCGTGCTGTTCGCCATGAACGAGCTCAGCAACGACTGGAACAAACCCTACAAGAAATCGGCGCGTGTCGTTGGCGACGTGATCGGTAAGTATCACCCCCATGGTGACAGCGCCGTCTACGACACCATCGTACGCATGGCGCAGCATTTCTCGATGCGCCACGTGCTGGTCGACGGCCAGGGCAACTTCGGTTCCATCGACGGCGACAACGCCGCAGCGATGCGTTACACCGAGGTGCGCATGGCGCGCCTGGCCCATGAACTGCTGGCCGATCTCGATAAAGAGACCGTCGACTGGGTCGACAACTACGACGGCACCGAGCGTATCCCCGACGTGCTGCCGACCAAGGTGCCCAACCTGCTGATCAACGGCTCCTCGGGTATCGCAGTGGGCATGGCGACCAATATCCCGCCCCACAATATGCGTGAAGTAATCAGCGCCTGCCTGGCACTGATCGACGACTACACCCTGTCGGTCGACGACCTGATGGAGTATGTCCCCGGGCCCGATTTCCCCACCGGGGCGATCATCAACGGCCGAGCCGGCATTCTCGAGGCCTATCGCACCGGCCGCGGGCGCATCTATGTGCGTGCTTGCCACACCATCGAGCATGACGACAAATCCGGCCGCGACCATATCATCGTTACCGAGCTGCCCTACCAGGTGAACAAGGCGCGGCTGATCGAGAAGATCGCCGAGCTGGTCAAGGACAAGAAGATCGAGGGCATCGCCGAGCTGCGCGATGAGTCCGACAAGGACGGCCTGCGGGTGGTGATCGAGGTCAAGCGCGGCGAGTCCGGCGAGGTGGTGGTCAACAACCTGTTCGCCCAGACCCAGCTGCAGAATGTCTTCGGCATCAATATGGTCGCCATCGAAGATGGCCAGCCGAAGATCCTCAACCTCAAGGAAGTGCTCGAGGCGTTCATTCGCCACCGCCGCGAGGTGGTGACCCGGCGCACCATCTTCGAGCTGCGCAAGGCCCGTGAGCGCGGCCACATTCTTGAAGGCCTGGCCGTCGCCATCTCCAATATCGACGAGGTGATCGAGCTGATCAAGGCCTCGCCGAGCGCCGCCGAGGCCAAGGAGAAGCTGCTTGGCGCAGTGTGGCAGCCGGGGCAGGTCACCGGCATGCTCGAGCGCGCCGGCGCCACCTCCTGCAAGCCGGAGGACCTCGAGGAGGGCTTCGGCCTCGATCAGGCCGGTAAGGAGTATCGGCTGTCGCCGGCCCAGGCCCAGGCGATTCTCGAGCTGCGGCTACACCGCCTGACCGGGCTCGAGACCGAGAAGCTGCTCGACGAGTACCTCAGCATTCTCGAGAAGATCGCCGAACTGAGCGAGATTCTCGCCTCCGCCGATCGCCTGCTCGAGGTGATCCGCGAGGAACTCGCCGCGATTCGCGACCAGTTCGCCGATGAGCGGCGCACCGAGATCCAGGCCAGCCACCTCGACCTGCGTATCGAGGACCTGATCACCGAAGAGGACATGGTGGTCACCCTGTCGCGCTCGGGCTATGCCAAGACCCAGCCGCTGTCGGACTACCAGGCCCAGCGCCGCGGCGGGCGGGGCAAGTCGGCCACCGCCATGAAGGACGAGGACATCATCGAGCACCTCCTGGTGGCCTCGACCCACGACACCGTGCTGCTGTTCTCCAACAAGGGCAAGGTCTACTGGCTCAAGGTCTACGAGATGCCCAACGCCAGCCGCGGCTCGCGGGGCAAGCCGCTGGTCAATCTGCTGCCGCTGGACGAGGACGAGTCAATCAACGCCATTCTGCCGGTGCGCGACTACCGCGCCGACAGCTATATCTTCTTCGCCACCGCCAAGGGCACCGTCAAGCGCACCAGCCTCGACCAGTTCTCACGGCCGCGCAGCGTGGGTCTGATCGCTATCGATCTTGAAGAGGACGACCGCCTGGTCGGCGCTGCCATCACCTCGGGCAGCGACCACGCCATGCTGCTGTCGTCCAACGGCAAGGCGATCCGTTTCGAGGAAGGCAATGTGCGTGCCATGGGCCGCACCGCCCGCGGCGTGCGCGGCATGCGCCTGCTGCAGGGCGCCGAGGTGATCAGCCTGATCATCCCCCAGAGCCAGCAGATCGACGCCGAGGCGGATGTCGAGGCCGAAGACGAGAACGGCGCGGTGATCGAGAACGGCAACGGCGGTCAGATCTATATCCTCACCGCCTCCGAGAACGGCTACGGCAAGCGTACCCGCCTCGAGGAGTTCCCGCTGCGCGGGCGCGGTGGCCAGGGCGTGATCGCCATGCAGACCAGCGAGCGCAACGGCTCGCTGGTGGCGGCCATGCAGGTCTACTCCGCCGACGAGATGATGCTGATCACCGACCGCGGCACCCTGGTGCGTACCCGCGTCGACGAGGTCTCGATCACCTCGCGCAACACCCAGGGCGTGATGCTGATCCGCCTCGGCAACGACGAGAAGCTGGTCAAGACCGTGCGTATCGACGAGCCGTCTGATGAGGTGGCTGACGAGGATGCGGTTGGCGATGAGGCAGTTGCCGGCGAAGAGTAGCGCCAAGGCAAATGTAGGAGCGAATTTATTCGCGATGGGGTTGCCCCGGCAGTGCTTCGCACTGCATCGCGGTTAAAACCGCTCCCACAGATCGCGACTGAAGTCGCTCCCACAGGGAGCGGCGCCAAGGCCAATGTAGGAGCGAATTTATTCGCGATGGGGTTACCCGGCAGTGCTTCGCACTGCAATCGCGACTGAAGTCGCTCCCACAGGGAGCGGCGCCAAGGCCAATGTAGGAGCGAATTTATTCGCGATGGGGTTACCCGGCAGTGCTGCGCACTGCA
>NZ_JACXZT010000019.1:1373288-1442092 GCF_014779595.1 Halomonas sp. ML-15 | reverse complement strand
CGCTCCCACAGGGAGCGGCGCCAAGGCCAATGTAGGAGCGAATTTATTCGCGATGGGGTTACCCGGCAGTGCTTCGCACTGCAATCGCGACTGAAGTCGCTCCCACAGGGGTGGCGCCAAGGCCAATGTAGGAGCGAATTTATTCGCGATGGGGGTTGCCTGGCAGTGCTTCGCACTGCATCGCGGTTAAAACCGCTCCCACAGATCGCGACTGAAGTCGCTCCCACAGGGAGCGGCGCCAAGGCCAATGTAGGAGCGAATTTATTCGCGATGGGGTTTGCCCGGCAGCGCTTCGCACTGCAATCGCGACTCAAGTCGCTCCCACAGAGATAGACACGACAGAGGACCTGGATCCACGCTGATGACACGTCACTTCAACTTCTGCGCCGGCCCCGCGGCGTTACCCCAGGCGGTGCTGGAACGTGCCCGCGACGAGCTGCTCGACTACCAGGGCCGCGGCCTGTCGGTGATGGAGATGAGCCACCGCAGCCCCGAATACACGGCGATCGCCGAGCAGGCCGAGGCGGATCTGCGCGAGCTGCTGGCGATCCCCGACAACTACCGGGTCCTGTTCCTGCAGGGCGGGGCGTCGATGCAGTTCGCCATGCTGCCCTACAACCTGCTGGGACGGGGGGGCACGCCCAACTATCTCTACACCGGGATATGGGGCAAGAAGGCGATCAGCGAGGCCAGGCATCTGGCCGGCGCGCATGTCGCAGCGTCCAGCGAAGGCAACGGCCTGACCGCCGTGCCGCGCCCCGAGGAGATCCAGCTCTCCTCCGACGCCGCCTATCTGCACTACACCGCCAACGAGACCATCGGCGGGCTCGAGTTCGACTATATCCCCGACGTCGTGGCGCCGCTGGTCTGCGACATGTCGTC
Organism: Halomonas sp. ML-15; assembly: GCF_014779595.1. Lineage (GTDB taxonomy): Bacteria > Pseudomonadota > Gammaproteobacteria > Pseudomonadales > Halomonadaceae > Franzmannia. The sequence goes on along the minus strand of NZ_JACXZT010000019.1, from coordinate 1,441,210 downwards.
GTCGATTCTTTCCGGGCCGCTCGACGTGTCGAAGTTCGGCGTGCTCTATGCCGGTGCCCAGAAAAACATCGGCCCCGCCGGCCTGACGCTGGTGATCGTGCGTGACGACCTGCTCGAACGCGCGCGGCCCGAGACGCCGACCATGTTCAACTACAAGGTCATGGCCGACAACGGCTCGATGTTCAATACCCCGGCGACCTACGCCTGGTACCTGGCCGGCCTGGTGTTCCAGTGGCTCAAGCAGGATATCGGCGGCCTGGCGGCGATGAACGCCATCAACGACCGCAAGGCGGCCAAGCTCTACGCCGCCATCGATGCCAGCGATTTCTATTCCAACCCGATTGCGCCGCGCAACCGCTCGCGCATGAACGTGCCCTTCGTGCTTGCCGATGACGCGCTGAATGCGCCGTTCCTGGCCGAGGCCGAGGCGGCGGGGCTGCTCAACCTCAAGGGGCACCGCAGTGTCGGCGGCATGCGGGCCAGCTTGTATAACGCGGTACCGGAAGAGGGCGTCGACGCGCTGATCGACTTTATGGCCGATTTCGCGCGTCGCAAGGGATAACATCATTATCAGCAGGGGATGACCATGAGCGATACCCCGATCAATCTCGAGGCGCTGCGTGAGCGCATCGATGCGCTGGACAGCGATATTCTGCGCCTGATCAGCGAGCGTGCCAGCTGTGCCAAGCAGGTGGCCGATATCAAGACCCAGGAGGACCCCTCGGCGGTCTTCTATCGTCCCGAGCGCGAAGCCCAGGTGCTACGGCGCATCATGGCCCTCAATAGCGGGCCGCTGGACAGCGAGGAGATGGCGCGGCTGTTCCGCGAGATCATGTCGGCCTGCCTGGCGCTGGAGCAGCCGATCAAGGTCGCCTATCTCGGCCCCGAGGGGACCTTTACCCAGCAGGCGGCACTCAAGCACTTCGGCCACAGCGCGGTGAGCCTGCCGATGGCGGCCATCGACGAGGTGTTCCGCGAGGTGGAGGCTGGTGCGGTGCACTACGGGGTGGTGCCGGTGGAGAACTCCACCGAGGGCGTGGTCAACCATACCCTCGACTCCTTTATGGACTCGTCGATGCGCATCGGCGGCGAGGTGGTGCTGCGTATTCACCAGCATCTGCTGGTGTCGAGCAATACCCGCAAGGACAAGGTGTCGCGAATCTACTCCCATCCGCAGTCCTTCGCCCAGTGTCGCAAGTGGCTGGATGCTCACTACCCCCACGCCGAGCGGGTGCCGGTGGCCTCCAACGCCGAGGCCGCCAAGCTGGTCAAGACCGAGTGGCACAGCGCGGCGATCGCCGGCGACATGGCGGCCAAGCTCTATGACCTGGAGCGCATCGCCGAGAAGATCGAGGATAGTCCCGACAACTCCACGCGTTTCCTGGTGATCGGCAATCACGACGTGCCGATGTCCGGAGAGGACAAGACCTCGGTGGTGGTGGCGATGCGCAACCAGCCCGGCGCGCTGCACGAACTGCTCGAACCGTTCCACCGTCACGAGATCGACCTGACCCGTCTCGAGACCCGGCCGTCGCGCAGCGGGGTGTGGAACTACGTGTTCTTCATCGACTTCAAGGGCCACCGCGACGAGCCGCGGGTCTCCGCGGTACTCGAAGAAGTGCGGCTGCGAGCCGCCGACCTCAAGGTGCTCGGCTCCTACCCGATGGGTGTCCTCTAAGCATGCGGGAAACAGGCATGCAGGAGACGCGCATCCTGATCGTTGGCCTCGGCCTGATCGGTGGCTCGTTGGCCGCCGCGCTCAAGGCCGCCGGTTTTCGCGGTGAGCTGGCCGCCTGTGATCGTGACCCGGACGAGATCGCCCGCGGCATCGAGATGGGCGTGATCGATAGCGGTGGCACCCGTCTCGATGAGCAGCTGGCCGATGCCAGCCTGGTGGTGCTGGCGGTACCGGTGCTGGCCATGGATTCGGTGATGGCGACCCTCGCCGAGGCGCTGGCCGAGCGCCCCGAACACCGCTGGCCGGTGCTCACCGACGTTGGCAGCACCAAGGCGGCGATCCGCGATAGCGCTGTCCGCGCCTTTGGCCGGTTGCCGGCGCAGCTGGTGCTTGGCCACCCCATTGCCGGCTCCGAGAAGAGCGGCGTGGCGGCCGCCAACCCGACACTCTATCGTCATCACAAGGTCATCCTCACCCCGCAACATGATACCGCGGCGGAGGCCCTGGCCCGGGTGCGTGCCGTGTGGCAGGCGTGCGGTGCCGAGGTGCTGGAGATGGAGGTCGAGCGGCACGACGAGGTGCTGGCCCGCACCAGCCATCTGCCGCACCTGCTGGCCTTTTCGCTGGTCGATACCCTGGCCCGCCAGGATGATCGGCTGGAGATATTTCGCTACGCCGCCGGGGGCTTTCGCGACTTCACCCGCATCGCCGGCAGCGACCCGGTGATGTGGCGCGACATCTTTACCGCCAACCGGCGTGCGGTGCTCGAGGCGCTGGACGACTTCGAGGCCGGTCTGGCGCGGCTGCGCCGTGAGGTGGAGGCCGGCGACGGCGACGCCATGCTGGCCACCATCGATCGCGCCAGCCATGCCCGGCACTATTTCGATACGCTACTCAACAAGACCCGTTACCAGGTGAGTGATCACACCATGCAACAGCAAGCGCTTCGCTATCGGGCGGCTCCCGGTGGCTCCGTGACCGGCCGCATTCGCGTGCCCGGCGACAAGTCGGTCTCGCACCGCTCGATCATGCTCGGCGCCCTGGCCGAGGGCGTGACCGAGATCAAGGGCTTCCTCGAAGGTGAAGACAGTCTGGCCACCCTGCAGGCCTTCCGCGAGATGGGGGTGGCCATCGAGGGGCCGCATCAGGGCCGGGTGACCATTCACGGGGTCGGCATGCACGGCCTCGAGGCGCCCGCCGGGCCCCTCTACGTCGGCAACGCCGGTACCGCCATGCGGCTGTTCGCCGGTCTGCTGGCCGGTCAGGCCTTCGACAGTGAGCTGATCGGCGACGCCTCGCTGACCAAGCGCCCGATGGGCCGTGTGGCCGACCCGCTACGCCTGATGGGCGCCGAGATCGAGACCCGAGAGGGCGGTCGGCCGCCGCTCAAGATCAAGGGCGGCCGTCGGCTCTCAGGCATCAGCTATGACATGCCGATGGCCAGCGCCCAGGTCAAGTCCTGCCTGCTGCTGGCGGGCATGTATGCCGAGGGCGTCACCCAGGTGCGCGAACCGGCACCGACCCGCGATCATACCGAGCGCATGCTCAACGGCTTCGGCTATCCGGTGCATCGCGACGGCGACACCTGCTGGCTCGAAGGCGGCGGCGCCCTTGCGGCCGGCCCCATCGACGTGCCCTCGGATATCTCCTCGGCGACCTTCTTTCTGGTCGCGGCGGCGATCACTCCGGGGGCCGACCTGACCCTCGAGCACGTCGGCATCAACCCGACGCGCATCGGCGTGATCAATATCCTCAAGGCGATGGGCGCCGATCTGGAGCTCTCCAATCAGGCCGAAGTCGGTGGCGAGCCGGTGGCCGACATCCGGGTACGCTACACCCCGCTCAAGGGCATCGAGATTCCCCAGGACCAGGTGCCGCTGGCCATCGATGAGTTTCCGGCGCTGTTTATCGCCGCGGCCAACGCCGAGGGCACCACCCGCCTGCGCGGCGCCGAGGAGCTGCGGGTCAAGGAGTCGGACCGCCTGCAGGCGATGGCCGATGGCCTCACCGCGCTGGGCGTCGACAATACCCTCCACGACGACGGCATCGATATCGTCGGTCGCGCGCCGGGTGAGGGCAGTGACGGCCCCAGCTATGGCGGCGGGCATATCGACAGCCTCGGCGATCACCGCATCGCCATGGCCTTCACTATTGCCGCGCTGCGCGCCAGTGACGACATCCTCATCGATGACTGTGCCAATGTGGCGACCTCCTTTCCCGGCTTTATCGATCTGGCAGCCAAGGTCGGTCTGAGCGTGGTCGAGGAGCGGGCCGCAGAGGAGGGCGCATGAGCGATAGCGCGTCTCAGGCGCCGGTACTGACCATCGACGGGCCGGGCGGCGCCGGCAAGGGCACCATCAGCCGGCTGGTGGCGGAGCGTCTCGGCTGGCACCTGCTCGACTCCGGGGCGCTGTATCGGCTTACCGCCCAGGCCGCCACCAAGCATGGGGTGGCCCTGGACGATGAAACGGCGCTGGCACGCCTGGCCGCTACCCTCGACGTCGAATTCCTGGTCGAGGACGGTGAGCCCCAGGTGATGCTCGAGGGCGAGGACGTGACCCGAGTGATTCGCACCGAGCAGGCCGGCGATCGCGCCTCCCAGGTGGCCGCGCTCAATCCGGTGCGTGAGGCGCTGCTGCAGCGTCAGCGTGACTTCGCCGTGGCGCCGGGCCTGGTCGCCGACGGCCGCGACATGGGCACGGTGGTGTTCCCTGCCGCGCCGCTCAAGATCTTTCTCACCGCGTCCGCCGAAGAGCGGGCCCGGCGACGCCATCTGCAGTTGCAGGAAAGCGGCGTGACTGCTAGTCTATCGAGTCTTTTAAAAGAGATTCAGGCTCGCGATGCGCGCGATATGCAGCGCAGCGTGGCACCGCTCAAGCCGGCAGATGATGCCATCACGCTTGACACCACGCGCCTGACCATACCGGAAGTGGTGGATCGGTTGACGCAGCTACTGGCCCAGCGTGGCATTGGCGCGTAGCCTGACGATCCATGACGGAGCCCCCGGCAAGACGTCATGACGTGGCACGGCAGTCTCATTTCAGAAAGCCAGGCCAGGTCGAACCAGCGCCAACGTCCCCGGGGATCATTGCAGTAGGCCCGTACTCGCTGGTGGTACGGAGAAGGCGGCACGCCGCCATTAAAACGTTGATCACAGGAACATCATGAGCGAAAGCTTTGCTGAGTTATTTGAACAGTCTCTCCAGGACATCAACATGGAGGCGGGCGCCATTGTCATGGCTACCGTCGTCGACATCGAAGGTGATTGGGTCACCGTCAATGCCGGCCTGAAGTCCGAAGGTCAGATCCCTGTTTCCCAATTCCGCGACGACAATGGCGAGCTGACCATTGCCGTTGGCGATGAAGTCAAGGTGGCCCTGGAAGCCGTCGAAGATGGCTTCGGCGAGACCCGCCTGTCCCGCGAGAAGGCCAAGCGTGCCGAAGCGTGGAAAGAGCTGGAAGCCGCCTTCGAGAAAGAAGAGATTGTCAAAGGCGTGATCAACGGCAAGGTCAAGGGTGGCTTCACCGTCGATGTCGCCTCTATCCGTGCCTTCCTGCCGGGTTCGCTGGTCGACGTGCGTCCGGTGCGCGACACCACGCACCTCGAGCACAAAGAGCTGGACTTCAAGGTCATCAAGCTCGACGCCAAGCGCAACAACGTGGTGGTATCTCGCCGCGCCGTTCTCGAAGCCGAGAACAGTGCCGAGCGTGAAGCGCTGCTCGCCACCCTTCAGGAAGGCCAGCAGATCAAGGGTATCGTCAAGAACCTCACCGATTACGGCGCCTTCGTCGATCTGGGTGGCGTTGACGGCCTGCTGCACATCACTGACATGGCCTGGAAGCGCATCAAGCATCCGTCCGAGATCGTTGCCGTGGGCGACGAGATCAACGTCAAGGTGCTGAAATTCGACCGCGAGCGCAATCGCGTATCGCTGGGCCTCAAGCAGCTCGGCGAAGACCCCTGGGTCAACATCACCGCGCGCTACCCGGAAGGCACCAAGGTCAACGCTCGCGTTACCAACCTCACCGACTACGGCTGCTTTGCCGAGCTGGAAGAGGGCGTCGAGGGTCTGGTTCACGTCTCCGAAATGGACTGGACCAACAAGAACATCCACCCCTCCAAGGTCGTGCAGGTGGGTGACGATGTCGACGTCATGGTGCTGGACATCGACGAAGAGCGTCGTCGTATCTCGCTGGGTATCAAGCAGTGCACCACCAACCCGTGGGAAGACTTCAGCGGCCGCTACAACAAGGGCGACCGCGTTGCCGGCAGCATCAAGTCGATCACCGACTTCGGTATCTTCATCGGCCTGGAAGGCGGCATCGATGGTCTGGTGCACCTGTCCGACATCTCCTGGACCGAGACCGGCGAAGAAGCCGTGCGCCAGTTCAAGAAGGGCGACGAAGCCGAAGCGGTCATTCTCTCCATCGATCCGGAGCGTGAGCGCATCTCGCTGGGCATCAAGCAGCTCGAGACCGATCCTGTCTCCGAGTTCCTGGCCGTCAATGACAAGGGCGCCATCGTGACTGGCCGCATTGTCGAAGTCGACGCCAAGGAAGCCCACGTCGAGCTGGCAACCGACGTCGTTGCTATCCTCAAGGCGTCCGAGATCAGTGCCGACCGCGTCGAAGATGCGCGCAACGTGCTGACCGAAGGCGACAGCGTCGAAGCCCGCATCGTCGGGGTGGATCGCAAGAACCGTGCGATCAACCTGTCGATCAAGGCCAAGGATCAGGATGACACCCGTCAGAACCTGAAGAAGCTGCGCGAAGATAGCGGTGAGGCCGGTGGCCCGACCACTATCGGTGAGCTGATCAAGCAGCAGATGGGTCAGGACTGATCGTCGCCATGCGATAATCGTTCGACTGATCGAAAACGCCGCCTCCTTCGGGAGGCGGCGTTTTTTTGCTGGTTGCATGGCTTCAGGTGCTGTCGCCCACCAGCAGCGAGAACCCGACGTTGCAGCGCACCGACACCGAGCCGCCATCCAGGCGCGTCAGCAGTCGATCGGCAGCCAGCCGACCCATGCGATGACGCGGCGAGCGGATGGTGGTGAGCCTGGGCGTGACGTGCTGGCCCAGCGGCAGGCCGTTGAAGCCGGCGATGGCGATATCCTTGGGCACGCCCAGGCCGAGTCGCTGGGCGTGGAGCAGGGCGCCGGTGGCCAGGTCGTCGTTGGCAAAATGGATCGCGTCGGCGCGGGGGTGGGTCTCGAGCACCTGGTCGAGGGCGTCGGCACCGGCCTCGAGGCTGCCAAGGCGCTCGAGGTCGATCAGCGGTGCCTCGAGTCCTGCGGCTGCGAGCTCCTCACGATGGCCGGCATAGCGTAGGCCGGCACGGTAGTCCTTGGCCATGCGCCCCCCTACGTAGACGATCTGGCGATGACCACGCTGCAGCAGATGGCGCGCCATGCAGTGGCCGGCGGCCGCATGATCCAGGCCGACATTCAGGTCCAACGCCTCGCCGAGTTCCATCATCTCCATGATCGGCTTGTCCCAGCCGTTCAGCAGGTTATGGCACGCCTCGCTGTGGCGTAGCCCGGCGGTGACCAGTGCCGAGCAGGACCATCCCAGGAAGGTGCGCACCAGCTGCGCCTCGCGATCCAGGTCGTAGTCGGTGTTGCCGAGCAGGATCTGGTAGCCCCGCGCCTCGAAGGTCTCCTGCAGGCCCTGAATCACTTCGATGAATACCGCATTGGCCAGCGACGGCACGATCACCGCGATAAAGCGTGAGCTGGCCGAGGCCAGGCTGCCGGCCACCAGATTGGGTACATAGCCGAGTCGCTCGACGGTGGCGAGAATATGCCGACGGGTCTCGGCATTCACGCGTTCAGGGGTATTCAGCGCCCGGGATACGGTGATCGCCGAAACCCCCGCGGCCTCGGCGACCTGGGTCAGGGTGGTGCGCGCCGATCCTCGACGGCGCCGCGACGATGAAGCGTTAGACATTGGTCGTGTCCATACGAGTCTCTCTTGCTGTTGGCGACGGCCTCTACTAAAAAGGATGTTAGCGCTAACATAACAGCGTTAACAACAAGCAGGCAGAAGCAGCCAGGGGGATTTCAGTTGGCACGCAGCGAGGGTGGCACCGCTCGGGACTGATCCGGCGGCAGGCCTACGAGGAGGCGCTGTGAACCCATCCCTGGGCGCTACCTTGCGCCATCCATGGCGCAAACCTCCTCTTCGGCCTGCCCCCGGCGTCCCTCGCTGCGAGCAGCTAGATAAGCGTACGTACATCACGATAATGGGAGAGTACCGTTGAGCCAAACCACCCCCCAGACAAATCCACGCGTTGGCGTCGTCGGCCTGGGCGCCATGGGCATGGGCACCGCCCTGACGCTCCATGAGCGCGGCCTGACGGTGTCCGGCTGCGATGTTTCGCACGCCGCCCGCGAGGCGTTTGCCGCCAAGGGCGGCAACAGCGTGGAGAGCCCGGCGGCGCTGGCCGACTGCGAGGTCGTGGTGCTGCTGGTGGTCAACGGCGAGCAGGTCGAGGAGGTGCTGTTCGGCGATCAGGGGCTGGTGGGCAAGCTCGCTCCTGGCAGCCTGGTGATCCAGTGCGCCACCGTGGCGCCGAGCCAGGCCCGCAGCCTCGCCGAGCGTCTGGCAGCCGAAGGGCTGGCGATGCTCGACGCCCCGGTCAGCGGCGGGGCGGCCAAGGCGCGCAGCGGCGAGCTGTCGGTGATGGCGTCGGGGGACGAAAACGCCTTCGCCAAGGCCGAATCTGTGCTCGATGCCATGGCCGCCACCGTCTACCGCCTGGGGGATGCGGCGGGGGTCGGCTCCAGCATGAAGCTGGTCAATCAGCTGCTGGCCGGTGTGCATATCGCCACCGCCGCAGAGGCCATGGCGCTGGGTATTCGCATGGGCCTCGACCCGGACACCGTCTACGACGTAATCACCCACTCGGCGGGCAACTCCTGGATGTTCGAGAATCGCGTGCCGCATATTCTCCAGGGCGACTACACGCCGCTCTCCGCGGTGGATATCTTCGTCAAGGATCTCAATATCGTCCACCAGACCGGGCGTGAGCTGGCCATGCCCACCCCGGTGGCGTCGAGTGCCCTGCAGCAGTTTACCGCCGCCAAGGGCGCCGGCTTCGGCCGCGAGGATGACTCGGCGGTAATCAAGGTCTACCAGCGCCTGTCCGGCATTCCGTTGCCCGAGGCCGCCAATGACGCCGATGCCGGGGGTGACGCATGAGCCTGGTACTGGGCGCCATCGCCGACGACTTTACCGGGGCCACGGATCTTGCCAACAACCTGGTGCGCGCCGGCATGCGCTGCGTGCAGCTGATCGGGGTGCCCGACCACGAGCTAGACCTTGGCGATATCGATGGCGACGTCGATGCGGTGGTGGTAGCGCTGAAATCGCGCTCCTGTCCGGTGGACGACGCAGTGGCCGACTCCCTGGCCGCGCTCGAGTGGCTGCAGGCCCGCGGCGCGCGTCAGATCTTCTTCAAGTACTGCTCCACCTTCGACTCCACCGACGCCGGCAATATCGGCCCGGTGGCGGATGGGTTGCTGGAGCAGTTAGGCGGTGGCCAGACGGTGATGGTGCCGGCATTTCCCGCCAACGGCCGCAGCGTCTATCAGGGCCATCTGTTCGTCGGCGACCGGCTGCTCAACGACAGTGGCATGCAGCATCACCCCCTCAACCCGATGACCGATGCCGACCTGGTCAGGGTGCTGGGGCGCCAGACCCCCCATCCGGTGGGATTGGCGGCACGGCCGATACTCGCCCAGGGCGGCGGGGCGACCCGTGCTCATCTGGACACCCTGGCCGCCGACGGCGTGCGCCACGTGATCTGCGACAGCCTGGACGAGCAGGATCTCGAGGTGATCGCCGAGGCGGTGGTCGACTACCCGCTGGTTACCGGCGGCTCGGGCCTCGGCCAGGCGCTGCCCGCCCAGTACCGGCGTCGCGGCTGGTTGGCCGAGGTCAGCCAGCCAGGCCGTCTGGCGCCGGCGGCAGGGAGCGCCCTGGTGCTCTCGGGCAGCTGCTCGCGGGCGACCCTGGGTCAGGTGGCAGCGTTTCTCCAACAGCGCCCCGGGTTTGCCCTCGACCCGCTGCAGCTGGCCGAAGGCGAAGCGCATCTCGACGCGGCCCTGGCCTTCGCCCGGGAGCAGCTCGCAGCCGGCGGCCCGGTGCTGGTATATGCCTCCGCCGATCCGGAGCGGGTCAAGGCCGCCCAGCAGGCGCTGGGCGTGGCCCGCGCCGGCGAGCTGGTGGAGCAGGCGCTCGGCCAGCTGGCACAGACGCTGGTCGGAGAAGGCGTGGGCCGCCTGGTGGTGGCCGGTGGCGAGAGCTCCGGGGCGGTGGTGTCGGCGCTGGGCATAAGCCAGCTGCGCATCGGCGGCCAGATCGACCCAGGCGTGCCCTGGACCCAGGCACCGCTGCCAGGCCGTGAAGCGCCGCTGTCCCTGGCGCTCAAGTCGGGCAACTTCGGCGGCGAAGACTTCTTTACCCGTGCCTTCACGGTGCTCGATGAACTGACCGGGGAGGGCGCGGCATGAGCAGCAGCCCCTATCTTGGCGCGGAGAGTCAGCTCCGCGAGCAGATCGCCACCCTCGGCAAGTCGCTGTTCGATCGCGGCCTGACCATGGGCTCCAGCGGCAATATCAGCGTACGCCTCGACGATGGCGGCTGGCTGATGACCCCCACCAACGCCTGCCTGGGGCGGCTCGACCCGGCGCGTATCTCACGCCTCGATGTCGATGGGGGGTGGCAGGATGGCGACAAGCCCACCAAGGAGCACTTCCTGCATATGGCGATGTACGCCGAGCGGCCCCGCTCAGGCGCCATCGTGCACTTGCACTCCACCCACTCGGTGGCGGTCTCCTGTCTGCCGGATATCGACCCCTGCGACTGCATCCCGCCGCTCACCGCCTACTATGTGATGCGGGTGGGCAAGCTGCCGCTGGTGCCTTACCACGTGCCCGGCGACCCGACCCTGGGCGATGCGGTGCGCGGCCTGGCGGGCCAGCACAGCGCCGTCCTGCTCGCCAACCACGGCCCGGTGGTGGCCGGCAAGAACCTCGAGGCGGCGGTCTATGCGACCGAAGAGCTGGAAGAGACGGCCAAGCTGTTCCTGCTGCTGCGCGGCGAGAACCCGCGCTGCCTGACACCGGAGCAGGTCGCCGAACTCGAAGCGCGCTTCCCGCGCGACTGATGTGAACCGAACGGGATACCCAAGATGATTCGACTGGCCGCCAATCTCAGCATGCTGTTCAACGAGCACGACTTCCTCGATCGCTTTGCGGCCGCGGCCCAGGCGGGCTTCCGCGGCGTCGAGTACCTGTTTCCCTACGACCACGCCCCCGAGACGCTGCGCGAGTTGCTGGACGAGCACGGCCTCGAGCAGGTGCTGTTCAACCTGGCTCCCGGGGATTGGCAGGCCGGCGAGCGCGGCCTGGCCAGCCTGCCGGGGCGTGAGGCGGAGTTCCGCGACTCGGTGGTCGAGGCGCTGCACTACGCCGAAGTCCTGGGCTGCCCGCGGGTCCACGCCATGGCCGGGCTGCTGCCGGCGAATGCCGACCGCGCCGCCCACCACGCCTGCTATATCGACAACCTGCGCTTCGCTGCCCGGGAGGCCGCCAAGGTCGGGCGCGAGGTGCTGATCGAACCGATCAACACCCGCGACATGCCGGGCTTCTTTCTCTCCCGCCAGGCCCAGGCCATGGCGGTGCTGGAAGAGGTCGGCGAGCCCAACCTGCGCTTGCAGTTCGACCTCTACCACTGCCAGATCATGGACGGCGATCTGATTCGCCACCTCGAGCGGCAGTTCGCCGCCGTCGGCCACGTGCAGATCGCCGGGGTGCCGGAGCGCCATGAGCCGAATCTAGGCGAGGTGCACTATCCGGCGATGTTCGAGCGGCTCGAGGCGCTGGGCTATGGCGGCTGGATCGGCTGCGAGTATCGCCCGGCGGGCGATACTCGCCAGGGGCTGGGCTGGGGTCGCGAGTATGGCTTGCTGCCAGCGGACTGAACGCAGACACAACTGCGACACATACAAAGACGACAAAGACAACGAGGACGCCACTCTCCATGGATTCCATGCATATTCTGATCACCGGCGCCGCCGGCTTCCTCGGCCAGCGGCTACTGCACCGTCTGATCGACCGCGGCGAGCTGTGCGGTCGAACGATTACCCGCTTTACTCTGGTCGACCAGAGCGAAGCCGCGGTGCCCGAAGCAGCGGGCATCGAGTTCGATAACCAGGCGCTGGATATTACCGCCCCCGGCGCCTGGGAAGGCGTGCTCGACGGCCGGCCCGACGTCATATATCACCTGGCGGCGGTGGTCAGTTCCGCCGCCGAAGCGGATCTCGACCTCGGCATGGCGGTCAACTTCGATGCCACCCGGGCGCTGCTCGAGGGCTGCCGCGCCCGCGAGCTGACGGCGACCCGGCTGGTGATGGCCAGCTCGGTGGCCGCCTACGGCGGCGATCTGCCCGAGACCCTCGACGACATGACCGCGCTGCAGCCACAGAACTCCTACGGCGCGCAGAAGGCGATGTGCGAGCTGTTGATCAACGACTATAGCCGCCGCGGCCTGGTCGACGGCCGGGTGCTGCGCCTGCCGACCATCGTGATTCGTCCCGGGCGGCCCAACGCCGCGGCCTCCAGCTTCGCCTCCAGCATCCTGCGCGAGCCGCTGGGCGGCGAGGAGGCGATCTGTCCGGTGCCGCTGGAGCAGCTGCTGTTCGTGATGTCGCCTGGCAAGGTGATCGAGGCGCTGGTACACGGCGCCGAGGTCGATGGCGCGGCGTTGGGCAAGTTCCGCGCCTTCATGCTGCCGGGCATCACCGTCAGCGTTGCGGAGATGCTCGAGGCGCTGGGCCAGGCCGCCGGTGACGAGGCCGTGGCGCGGGTGCGCCATGAGCCCGACTCGCGCATCCAGGCCATCATCGCCAGCTGGCCGACGCGCTTCGATACCGCCAAGGCCAAGCAGCTGGGCTTTGCCGGCGACGACGACTTCAAACAGATTATCGATGCCTTCGTGGCAGAGCAGTAGCGAGCCAGTGAAACCAGTTGCTCCCAGCGAGGGACGCCGGGGGCAGGTCGGAGAGGAGGTGTCGATGCCATGGATGGCATGGGTAGCGCCCAGGGATGGTTTACAGCGCCTCATCGTCGGTCCGGCGCTCCGGGGCCTGCCGCCGGATCAGTCCCGAGCGTTGGCAGCCCAGAGCGTTAGTAGCCCATAGCGTTAGTAGCCCAGAGCAAACGACGCACTCCATGCGTCATAAACGGCACGGCGCCAGGCGCCGTATCGACAACAATAGAAGAGGAATGCCACATGACAACACGCCTAGCTCGTCGTCCCCTGGTCACCGCCATCGGCGGTGCCGTTACCCTCGGCCTGGCCAGTGTAGCCCTGCAGGCCCAGGCCGCCACCGAGATCAGCCTCGGCCATACGCTCTCCTCCACCTCCCACTATGCGGTGGGTGCCCAAGCCTTCAAGGAGACTCTCGAGGAGCTCTCCGACGGCGCCTTCACCGTCACCGAGCACACCTCCGGCTCGCTGGGCGGTGAGCGCGAGATGATCGAAGGCCTGCAGATCGGCACCGTGGACATCGTCATCACCTCCACTGGGCCGCTCGGCAACTTCGTCCCCGAGACCTACGTGCTCGACCTGCCGTTCCTGTTCGAAGACTACGACCAGGCGCGCTGCGTGCTCGACAGCGAGCTCGGCGACGAGCTGCTGGCCAAGATGAGCGACCATGATCTGGTCGGTCTGGCCTGGTCGGAGAACGGCTTCCGTCATATGACTAACAGCCGTCGCGAGATCAGCTCGCCGGCCGATGCCGATGGCCTGCGGGTGCGCACCATGGAGAACGAGGTCCACCAGGAGGCGTTCCGCCAGATGGGCGCGCGACCCACACCGATGGCCTTCCCCGAGCTGTTCACCGCTCTGCAGCAGGGCACCGTTGACGGTCAGGAGAACCCCATCACGGTGATCGTGGCGACCAACTTCTGGGAAGTGCAGGACTACCTGTCGCTGACCGGCCACGTCTATTCACCCTCCGCCGTGCTCGGTTCGCCGATCCTGCTCGACGGCCTCAGCGACGAGGAGCGTGAGTGGTTCAACGAAGCCGCCCGTGCGTCCGCCGAGGCCACCCGTGGGGAGGTCTCACGCCTCGAGGAAGAGGGCGTCGCGCTGCTCGAAGAGAACGGCATGACGGTCAAGACCGATATCGATATCGGCCCCTTCCAGGAAGCCGTGGCGCCGGCCTACGAGATCTTTACCTCCGAGCACGGCAGCGAGATGCTTGACCGCATCCAGGAAAAAGCCGCCAGCTGCTGATTCGACCCGTTAGCCCCCGGCGCATGCCGGGGGCATCTTCGCTCTTGGTGATCCTATGCTCGCAGCATTTCTGCGTGTCGAGCACCAGCTGACGCGTCTGGCCATGGCCATCGCGATCGTCATGCTAGTGATCTCGGTGACGCTCAGTTTCTATCAGGTGTTGACGCGTTTCGTGTTCAACGCCCCCTCGACCTGGACCGAAGTCGCCTCGCGCGCATCGATGATCTGGTGCGTGTTCATGGCCGCAGCGGCCACCTTCCGCGGCGGCTACATGATGGCCGTGGAGGCCATCTACAAGGTCATACCCACACGTTTTGCGCTATGGCTGGAAACCGCCATCGTGCTGTGCTGCCTGCTGGTGCTGGGGGTGCTGATCTACTTCGGCTTCCTGATGACCGGGCGGGTCGGCAACCAGACCATGTCGGGCATGAATATCTCCATGTCCTACGCCTATGCGGCGATCCCCACCGGGTCGGCGTTCGCCATCGTCGCCGTGCTGGCTCGGCTGTTTTCCCAGCTCAGCGGCCGAGAGCCGGTGGGGCCGGACAACAGTGAGGTCAGCCCCGAGGTCGAGCTGCAGGAGATACAACACACGCAGCAGGATGTCGCCGACGACGGCAGGGGAGGCCCACGCCCATGAATCTGGTCATCGGACTCTCGCTGCTGATCCTGTTCGCCTTCGGTGTGCCGATCGCCATCTCGATCATGCTGGCGTCGATCATCGGTATCGAATTCTTCACTCGGCTGCCGCTGCTACTGGTGCCGCAGCAGATGTTCATCGGCATTGACAAGTTCCCGCTGATGGCGATCCCGTTCTTTATCCTGGCTGGTAACCTGATGGCCGCCGGCGGTATCTCCCAGCGACTGGTCGACCTGGCCAAGTCCATCGTCGGTCAGGTGCAGGGCGGCCTGGCGATGTCCTGCGTGCTGACCTGCATGATGTTTGCCGCGGTCTCCGGCTCCAGCGTGGCAACCACCTTCGCCATCGGCGCGATCCTGATCCCGGCGATGGTCAAGCACGGCTACCCCAAGCCGCTGGCGGCCTCGATCCAGGCCTCCTCGGCGGAGCTCGGGGTGCTGATCCCGCCGTCGATTCCGCTGATCCTCTACGGGGTCAGCACCGACACCTCCATCGGTCAGCTGTTCCTGGCCGGGATAGGGCCGGGGTTCCTGATCGGCGGCGCACTGATCCTGTTCCTCTACCTGTTCTGCAAGGCGCGCGGTTTCGGCAAGGAGGACTACAAGGACAGCACCGGTTTCGTCTCCTCCTTCCAGCGTGCCTGGGCGGCGATGCTGATGCCGGTGGTGGTGATCGGCGGCATCTACGGCGGCGTGTTCACGCCCACCGAGGCGTCGGCGGTGGCGGTGTTCTACGCGCTGATCGTGGGCGGCTTCTATTACCGCGAATTGAAGGCGGCCGACCTGGTGCCGATCCTGCGCCAGAGCGTGATCTCCACCGCCGCGGTGATGCTGATCATCGCCGCCGCCTCGCTGTTCAGTTTCCTGCTCAGCCGTATCGGCCTGCCGGCGCAGATCGCCAATATGGTCACCGCCACCATCGACAACCCGCTGATGTTCCTGCTGGTGGTCAATGCGCTGCTGCTGGTGGTGGGCATGTTTATCGAGACCTCGGCGGCGATCCTGGTGCTGGCGCCGATTCTCACCCCGATCGCCATGCAGTTCGGTATCCACCCGGTGCACTTCGGGCTGGTGATGGTGGTCAACCTGGCGCTGGGCATGATCACCCCGCCGCTGGGGGTGAATCTGTTCGCCGCCTGTGCGGTAGCCAAGATATCCATCGATCAGATGCTGCCCTGGCTGCTGCGCTTCGTGCTGGTGGTCATGGCCTGCCTGATGCTGATCACCTACCTGCCGTGGATCTCCATGGGCCTGGTCAATCTGGTATACGGATAAAGGAGAACGACAATGACAAGCACAAGGACGCAGACGCCTGCGATGCCGCCCCAGGCGGCGCTGATCGGCGGCGAGTGGCAGGCCACCGCGGCCACCCTCGATATGGAGGCCCCGGCCAGTGGGCGCGTCACTACCTGCATCGCGCGCTGCCAGGTGCCGGAAGTGGAAGCGGCGGTGAGTGCCGCCCGGCGCGCCTTCGCCGGTGAGCTGGGCGACTGGGCGCGCTGGAGCACTCGAGAGCGCGGCGCCTGGCTGCTGGGCATGGCGGAGGCCATCGAGGCCGACCACGAGCAGCTGGCGGCCCTGGAGTGCCTGGACACCGGCAAGCCGCTGAGCCAGGCGCGCGCCGATATTTCGGCCTGTGCCCGCTACTTTCGCTTCTACGGCGGCGGTGCCGACAAGCTCCACGGCGAGACCCTGCCCTATGAGACCGGCTTCACGGTGATGACCCTGCGCGAGCCCCACGGCGTCTGCGCCCAGATCATTCCCTGGAACTACCCGGCACAGATCTTCGGCCGCTGCATCGCCGCCGCGCTGGCCACCGGCAATACGGTGGTGCTCAAGCCCGCCGAGGACGCCTGCCTGAGCGTGCTGCGCCTGGCCGAGCTGGCCATGCAGCAGGGGCTGCCGCCCGGCGTGCTCAACGTGGTGCCGGGGCTCGGCCGCGAGGCCGGTGCGGCGCTGGCCTCGCATCCGGGTATCGACCATCTCTCCTTTACCGGCTCGCCGGAGACCGGCACCCAGGTGACTCAGGCGGCCGCGGTGCACCATGTCCCGGTGACCCTGGAACTGGGCGGCAAGTCGCCACAGATCGTGTTCGCCGACGCCGACCTCGACGCGGCGTTTGACGCCGTGGTGCGCGGCATCATCCAGAACGCCGGTCAGACCTGCTCGGCGGGCAGCCGGCTGCTGGTACAGCGCGAGGTCGCCGAGGCCTTCACCGGTCGGCTGGTGGAGCGCTTTTCAGCGCTGCGCTGCAACGCCGGGGAGGCCGATGCCGACTGCGGCCCGCTGATCAACGGCCGCCAGAAGTCGCGGCTCGAGGCGCGCCTGGCCGCCGCCGAGGCCGACGGCATTCGTATCGCCGCCCGGGGCCAACTGGCTGAGGGGGCCTCGGCAGAGGGGCACTTCGTGGTGCCGCATCTGCTCACCGAGATCCCCGACGACCACGCCGTGCTGCACGAAGAGCTGTTCGGTCCGGTGCTGGCAGTGCAGGTCTTCGACGACGAAGCCGAGGCGCTACGCCTGGCCAACGCCACCGACTTCGGCCTGTGTGCCGGCGTCTGGACCCGGGATGGCGGCCGCCAGCTGCGCCTGGCCAAGGGCATCCGCAGCGGCCAGGTGTTCATCAACAACTACGGCGCCGGCGGCGGTATCGAACTGCCGTTCGGCGGGGTCGGGCGCTCCGGCCATGGCCGTGAGAAGGGCTTCGAGGGGCTGCGCAGTTATACGCGAGTTAAGACCGTTGCCATCAAACATGATTAAGTAAACCATTTTTATACCGTTATCTTGCTTTGGAGGCCCTCTATGAGTCGCTCCCCTGAATCTTCTGCCCGGCTGTTTCGCATCGGTATGGTCGGCGTCGGGCTGATGGGTCACGGCATTGCCAGGAACCTGCTTCAGGCCGGGCATTCGCTGACCTTTCTCGACCACCCCGGCAACCAGCCGGTGGACGACCTGCTGGCGGCGGGCGCCGAGCCGCGAGCCACTGCCCGAGAGGTCGCCGAAGGCGCCGAGCTGGTGCTGCTGTGTGTGACCGGCTCGCCCCAGGTCGAAGCGGTGCTGTTCGAGCCTGGTGGCGTGCTGGAGGGCCTGGCACACGAGGCGGTGGTGGTGGACTGCTCCACGGCCCTGCCCAGTTCCACTGAGAAGGTGGCCGCCAGGGTCACCCAGGCCGGCGGCCGCTTTATGGACGCCGCCATGACCCGCACCCCCAAGGAGGCCGAGGAGGGGCGCCTCAACCTGATCGTCGGCGCCCCTCAGGCGCTGTTCGATGAGCTGCGCCCGGTACTGGCGTGCTTCGCCGAGAATATCGCCCATGCCGGTGAGGTGGGCGCCGGTCACACCCTCAAGCTGCTCCACAACTTCGTCTCGCTGGGCTTCTCGGCGGTGCTCGCCGAGGCTGCGGCGGCCTCTCGACGGGCCGGCATCGACGACACTGCCCTGCTCGAGGTACTGGGCAAGGGCGGCGGCGGGGGCGTGGTCTTCGAGCGACTGCGCCCGTACATCGCCGATGGCGACCCCGGCGGTTTCCGCTTCAGCGTCGCCAACGCCAGCAAGGACCTGGGCTACTATCACACCATGACCGACGAGCTAGGCGTGGAGCGCGGTGTCGCGGCGGCGGTGAACGCGCTCTACCAGAGCATCGACGACCCGGCGCTGACGGTGCCGGAGGTTATCGGCGAGCTCGAGCGGCGCCGCTAGACACCCTCTAAGGGAAGAGTGATGAAGAATAACGATTTCAAAGCACGGCTGCTGTCAGGGGAGCCGCAGACCGGAATCTGGCTTGGGATGGCCAGCCCCTATGTCGCCGAGATGGCTGGCACGGCGGGCTTCGACTGGCTGCTGCTCGACGCCGAGCACGCCCCCAACGATGTCGCCAGCCTGCTCACTCAGCTGCAGGCCATTGCGCCCTACGTCAGCGCTCCGGTGGTGCGCCCGCCGGTGGGCGATCCGGTGCTCATCAAGCGCTATCTGGATATCGGTGTGCAGAATCTGCTGGTGCCGATGGTCGAGTCGGCGGAGCAGGCGGCGGCGCTTGTAGCGGCAATGCGCTATCCCCCCGAGGGCGTGCGCGGGGTGGGCCACGTGCTGTCGCGGGCGGCGCGCTGGGGCCAGGTGGAAGACTACCCTCACCACGCCAACCGCCAGATGTGCCTGCTGGTGCAGGTGGAAACCCTGCAGGGCCTGGAGAACCTCGATGCGATTGCCGCGGTAGAGGGCGTCGACGGGGTCTTCATCGGGCCGGCGGATCTCTCCGCGGCCATGGGCCATCTCGGTGACCTGGGCCACCCCGACGTCGTGGCGGCGGTGGATGACGGCGTGCAGCGCATCCGCGCCGCCGGCAAGGCCGCGGGGATCGTCACCACCAACGAAGAAGAGGCGCAGCGCTACCTCGATGCCGGCTGCACCTTCGTCGGCGTAGGGGTCGATACCGTACTGTTCGTCGAGGCGCTGCGCGGCCTGGCGCAGCGTTTCGAGACGCGCTGAGCGGCATGCTGCGGGCCGCCCAGCGCTGGCGGCTCAGGCGCGGGGCAGGATGCGTCCCGGGTTCAGGGCGTGCTCGGGGTCGAACAGCGTCTTGACCCCATCTGCCAGCTCGCGCTCCAGCGGCGACAGCCGCGCCAGGTAGGCGGCCTGCTTGGTGCGGCCGATGCCGTGCTCGGCGCTGATGCTGCCGCCCGCCTCATCCACCACCTCGAACAGCAGCGCCTCCAGCTTATGCAGGTGGGCGTGCTTGTCGGCCTCTGCCATGGCCCTGGGGGGCAGGACATTGACGTGCAGGTTGCCGTCACCCACGTGGCCGTAGGCGATGATCTCGCACTCCGGCGACGCCGCCATGATCGCGGTGGATGCGCGTTCGACGACATCCGGAATCCGCGAAATGGGCACCGAGACATCGGTACGCAGGTGCTCACCGTAGCGCCGCTGACCCTCCAGCATGCTCTCGCGGAACTGCCATAGCTGTTGACCCTGAGCCTCGCTGGCGGCCAGGGCGCCGTCGAGTATCAGATCGCGACTCATGCCCTGTTCGAGCAGGTGTTCGAGCATCGCGCCGAGGTCCAGCGGTCCGCTGGCGGCGACCTCCATCAGCACATACCAGGGGTAGGCCTCGTCGAGGGGATCGCTGAGACTCGGAGTGGCCTCCATGGCGAGCTCGAGACAGCGCCGCGGGATCAGCTCGAAAGCGCTGAGCAGGTCGCTGCAGTCGCGGCGTGCCAGCCCGTAGAGAGCGATCACCGCCTCCACCGAGGGCAGGCCAAGCAGGGCGGTGCGGCTCTGAGTGGCCCGCGGCGAGAGCTTGAGCACCGCGCCGGTGACGATCCCCAGGGTACCTTCGCTGCCCAGCAGCAGCTGCTGCAGCGCATAGCCGCGGTTGTCCTTGTGCAGCGCCTTGAGGCCGTGCCAGATGCGCCCGTCGGGCAGCACCACCTCGAGCCCCAGCACCAGCTCACGCATCATGCCGTAGCGCAGTACATTGAGGCCGCCGGCGTTGGTGGCGATATTGCCGCCGATCTGGCAGCTGCCCTGGGCGCCCAGTGACAGCGGGAAATCGCAGTCGTGCTCGGCCGCCGCCTGCTTGACGTTGTCGAGGATGCAGCCGGCGTCGACGCTCATGCTGAAGTTGATCGGGTCGATGTCGCGCACCCGATCCATGCGCTCCAGGCTAATCACCAGTTCGCCGCCGTCGGCCGCCGGCAGGGCGCCGGCCACCAGGCCGCTGTGGCCGCCCTGGGGCGTCATCGTCACGCCGTGCTCGCGGCACAGGCGCACCGTCTCGGCGACCTCCTCGGTGCTGGCGGGGCGGGCCACGGCCAGCGGCTGGCCGAGCCGGACGCCGGCCCAGTCAACCGTGTAGCGGGCCATGTCGTCGGGATCGCGAAGCAGGCCGCGCTGGCCGAGTCGCCGGTGCAGGGCGTCGAGCAGTGTCTCAGCGCTCATACTCGTCTCCTGTTCAGTGCTGGTTCAGATCGCGCATCAGCTGGCGGATGCCGTAGGTCCAGGGCGGCAGCTGATCGCTGCGCCCGACACGGTTGACCAGCGCACCCAGCGCCGGAGTGGCGATGGTCACGGTATCGCCCAGGTGGTGGGTGAAGCCCTGGCCCTGGCCGTCGCGATCCTGGATCGGCGAGAACATGGTGCCCAGGTAGAGCATCACGCCGTCCGGGTACTGGTGATGCGCGCCGATGGTCTGGCGCACCAGATCGAGAGGGTCGCGGCTGATCTCGGCCATATTACTCTCGCCCTGGAGCAGGAAGTCGTCGTCCTGGCCTTCGATACGCAGCGAGACCTTGGCGCGGCGCACGTCGTCGATATCGAAGCCGTCATCGAATACCCGAATGAACGGCCCGATGGCGCTCGACGCATTGTTGTCCTTGGCCTTGCCCAGCAGCAGGGCGCTGCGCCCCTCGACGTCGCGCAGGTTGACGTCGTTGCCCAGGGTCGCCCCCTTGACCTCGCCGCGGCTATCCACCGCCAGCACGATCTCCGGCTCCGGGTTGTTCCACTGCGAGGAGGGGTGCAGGCCCACGTGGCTGCCAAACCCCACCGAGGAGAGCGGCGGCGCCTTGGAAAACACCTCGGCGTCGGGGCCGATGCCGACCTCCATGTACTGCGACCAGCCGCCGCGCTGCTGTAGCTCGCGCTTGAGCGCCATGGCCTCGTCGGAGCCCGGCACGATGCGTGACAGGTCGCCGCCGATCAGCGCCTGCAGCTCGCTGCGCAGGGTGTTGGCACGCCCGGGGTCACCGCCGGCCTGCTCCTCGATGACGCGCTCCAGCAGGCTCACCGCAAAGGTCACCCCGCACGCCTTGACCGCCTGCACGTCGCAGGGCGCCAGCAGGTAGGGCGCGCGCTGGGGCTCGGCCAGGGAGTTGTCGAGCAGGACCTCCACCGTGCCCAGCGACTCGCCCTCGGCGCTGCGCAGCGCCTCGACCAGGTCGTCCCGTTCG
The DNA here is from genome assembly GCF_014779595.1 of Halomonas sp. ML-15. Classification (GTDB taxonomy): domain Bacteria; phylum Pseudomonadota; class Gammaproteobacteria; order Pseudomonadales; family Halomonadaceae; genus Franzmannia. The sequence continues at coordinate 1,419,640 of NZ_JACXZT010000019.1, read as the reverse complement.
AGCAGATCGGCCATGGTTGGCCCCAGGTGGCTGATATCGATCACCTCGCCGTGACGCACGCCGATCAGCACCGGGCGTGGGCGCGGCGATTCGCGCCAGGCGCGCCCGACCAGCAGGGCGCGGTCGAGGTCGTGGGGGAGAAGATCGGGTGTTGTTTGCGTGCTCATGGTGCCTCCCGTAGCGGCGAGCTGGTGTCTGGCCTGGTATCGCCTATCATGTTATTGATGTCGTCTTGTATGAAAGGTATGCCAAGACTATAACAGCCTAATGTATCCGATATCGATAGGGTGCCGGGCATCATCAATGATGATCGCAGGCCCCTGGGAGTGACGCCATGTTCGACGAATGGAAAGCTAAGCGCGTACTGATCACCGGCGCCAGTCGCGGGATCGGCGCGGCGGTGGCGCTGCAGCTGGGCAAGCTGGGGGCCAGGGTCGGCGTGCACTACCATGCCAGCGCCGAGGGAGCCGAGCAGGTGGCCGATGCAATCCGCGCGGCGGGCGGTGACGCGGTGACCCTGAAAGGCGACCTCAGCCGCAGCGTGGAGGCACGGCGGGTGGTCGATGAGGCCGCCGACCGACTGGGCGGGCTCGACGTGCTGATCAATAATGCCGGCGACATGTTGGGCCGGGCGGCGCTGGAGGAGATCGACGACGACCGCTATGAAGGGGTCATGGACCTCAACGTGCGCTCGGTGGTGATGGCCTCCCAGGCGGCGCTGCCGCATCTTCGCCGCGCCGGTGGCGGCACCATCATTCATACCACCTCGATCGCGGCGCGCAATGGCGGCGGCGCAGGTGCCGGCCTCTACGCCTCTGCCAAGGGCTTCGTCAGCACCTTGACCCGCAACATGGCCAAGGAGCTCGCTGCGGAAGGTATCCGCGTCAATGCCGTCGCCCCCGGCACCATCGCCACCGATTTTCATGCTCGTCACTCCAACGACGACCACTTGGCCGCCGCCCGGGCGAGCATTCCCATGGGGCGACTGGGCAGCGCCGAGGAGTGCGTGGGCGCCTATCTGTTCCTGGGCAGTGAGTCGCTGAGCGGCTATGTCACTGGTCAGGTCATCGAAGTCAACGGAGGGCAATTGATGCCATGAGTGAATCCCATACTGCGGGCGCTGCGGCGCCCCCGTTCGCTACCGCCATCACCATGGGCGACCCGGCCGGCATCGGGCCGGAGATCATCTGTCGGGCGGTAGCCGCGATGACCGAGGCGGCGCGCCGCCAGACCTTGCTGGTGGGCGACCCGGCGATCTTTGGTCGCGCCGCCGAACTGATCGGCGCGCGCTTGGCGCTGGTGCCCTGGGTCCCGGGGCAGGCGCCGCCCCATGACGGCGTGGCGGTGTCCGCCGTCGAGGCGCCGCCGGGCGTCGAGATCGCCGATGGTCAGATCAGCGCCGCCGCCGGCGACATGGCGTTTCGCTGCGTCGAACGGGCAGTCCAGCTGGTCCAGGCACGCCACGCCGGGGTGATCGTCACCGCGCCGCTCAACAAGGGCGCGCTGCACGCCGCCGGGCATGACTACGATGGCCATACCGGCATGCTGGCATCGCTCACCGGAGCGCCGTCGTCGTTCATGCTGCTGGCCTCGGAGACGCTCTCCACGCTGCATGTGTCCACCCATGTGTCGCTGCGTGATGCCATCGATCGGGTCACCCCGGAGCGCATTATCGCCACCGTGGAGGCGGGCCATGCGCACCTCAAGGCGCTGGGGCTGGCCGAGCCGCGCATCGCCGTGGCCGGGCTCAATCCGCACTGCGGCGAGGGCGGCATCTTTGGCGACGAGGATGAGCGCTGCATCGCACCGGCGGTGGCGGCACTGCGCCAGCGCGGCTTCACGGTGAGTGGGCCGATCTCCGCCGACACCGTGTTCTATCGTGCCAGCCGCGGCGAGTTCGATCTGGTGGTGGCGCAGTACCACGACCAGGGCCATATCCCGGTCAAGCTGATCGCCTTCGACACCACCGTCAACGTCAGCCTGGGGCTGCCGATTCAGCGCACCTCGGTGGATCACGGTACCGCCTTCGATATCGCCTGGAAGGGCGGCGCCGATGCCACCAACCTGGGCTCGGCGCTGGCCTATGCCCATCGCCTGGTGGCTGGGGGCATGACGTGACGCGCTGCCGGGTGGCGATCATTGCCGACGACCTGACCGGCGCGCTGGACGCCTGTGCCCCCTTCGCTGCCCGCGGTGCCGATGCCCGGGTCGTGGTCTCGCGGGATCAACTGTCCGGCGTCGTGGCCGAGTGGCGCGATGCGCCTCCCGAGGTGGTGGCGATCAATATCGAGTCCCGGCACCTCTCGGCCGACGCGGCGGCAGCGCAGCTGACGTCGGCCTTTCAGGCGCTAGCCCCGCTGGCTCCCGGGCTGTGGTTCAAGAAGGTCGACTCGACGCTACGCGGCCAGGTGATTGCCGAGTGCTGCGCGCTGCGCGACGGGGTGGGTCTGCCACTGCTGCTGGCACCCGCCGTGCCGGCCCAGGGGCGCGAAGTGCGTGGTGCCGAGGTGTGGGTCGACGGCGTGCGCCTGGCGGATAGCGACTATCGCCACGACGCCCGCTCGACGCCGCTGCTGGGGCCGCTGGACAGCGCCTTCGCAGCGGCGGGCCTGCCCCTCGAGCGCATCGTGCCACAGCCCGGCATGAACCTGCCGCACTGCGATGGCGTCGTCGATGCCACCGGCGATGGAGATCTGGCGATGCTCTATGACGCCGTGCTGCGCAGCGAGGGGGACTTCTGCCTGGCCGGCGCAGGGGGGCTTGCCCAGGCTGTCGCTCAGCGGCTGTTCGGCTGCCTTCTGGGCCGGCGCTGGGCCATCGCCTCTGACCTGCCGCGGCTCTATGTGGTCGGTTCGCGTGCCCCGCGCAGCGAGGCGCAGTGCCAGGCACTGCGGCAGGCGGTACCCGAGCTGACCGGACTCACGCCTGCCGAGCTGCAGATGGCCGCGTGGCTGCCCATGCAGCTGCTGCTCAGGCCGGCAGACGACGAGCAGCGCAGCCCGGCACAGGTCGCCGAGGCCCTGGCCAGCGCCGCCGCCGCCTGGCGCGAGGCGTATCCCTCGGGGCTGTTGTTCGCCACCGGGGGGGACACCGCGCTGGCGATTCTCGAACGTCTCGAGATTGGCTATCTGCAGGTGGTGGCGGAGTGGGCACCGGGGGTGGTGGTGAGCCACTGCGATGGCGATGCGCAGCAAACCATCATTACCAAGGCGGGTGGCTTCGGCCATGACCAGCTGCTTGTCGAGCTGCATGGCGTGCAGCACGCCGAACCGCCCTACGCCGTTAGTCGATAGCGACCTTCAGAGGTTGCAAGGGTCCTGGCAAACCGCTAGCTTTCGTCTTGGGTGGTATGATACGTATACAGCACAACACTAACGCTATCCGAAGATAACGACAGGAGCACGCACAATGCATAACAATACACGCCGTCATCACTCGCTCGCCCGCTGGTTTTCCGTGTCGCTGTTAGCGGCCGGGGTCAGCCTGGCCAGCGCCGCCTATGCCCAGGAAAACCTGCGCTTCGCCCACGTCTACGAAACCTCCGAGCCTTTCCATCAGTGGGCCGAGTGGGCCGCCGACGAGATCGAGGAGCGCACCGATGGCCGCTACAGCATCAGCGTGCACCCGGCCTCATCGCTGGGCAGCGAGGAGGACATCAACGAAGGTCTGGGGCTGGGCACGGTCGATATGATCTATACCGGCACCCAGTTCGCCGGCCACTCCTACGGGCCGATGGGCATCGCCGGGGCGCCCTATATGTTCCGCGATTTCGATCACTGGCAGGCCTACGCCGAGAGCGATCTGTTCCAGGAGATCGCCGACGGCTACCGGGACGCCACCGGTAACGTGCCGATCGCACTCAACTACTACGGCGAGCGCCATGTGACCTCCAACGACCCGATCAATGTGCCGGAAGATATGGAGCGGCTGCGCATTCGCGTACCCGGCGCGCCGCTCTACATGATGTTCCCGCGCGCGGCCGGAGCCAACCCGACGCCGATCGCCTTTAGCGAGGTATATCTGGCGCTGCAGCAGGGCGTGGTGGATGCTCAGGAGAACCCGCTACCGGCGATCCGCGCCATGGCCTTCCATGAGGTGCAGGACTACATCAACCTCACCGGTCACGTCACCGACTCGCTGATTACCATCGTCAGCGGCACGCGCTGGAACCAGCTCTCCGAAGAGGACCAGGAGATCTTCCGCGAGGTGCTGCAGGAGGCGGCGCAGAACAATACCGCCGATATCCTCCAGGCCGAGGCGGAGCTCGCCGCGTGGTTCGAGGAACAGGGCACCACCGTCAATGAAGTGGATCGCACGCCGTTCCGTGAGATCACCGTGCCTTACCACCTCGGCGACGACGCCAACTGGGACGAGGAACTCTACGAGCGTCTGCAGGCCCTCGGCCAGTAAGCGGACATTGACGGAGGAGCTCACTGCAATGCAGTGAGCTCCAGGAGGTGTGTGTCATGTCAAAACAGACCGATGGCCTCGATGATGCCGTCGATCCGATGCTCGACTTCGACTCGGCGTTCGAGGATGACGAGTTTCGGTTCAGCGACTATGCCGTCGAGGACTACTTCACCTTGGTGGTCTTCTGGGCGCTGATCCTGGTCGTCTCACTACAGTTCTTTACCCGCTATGTGCTCGGCGACTCGACCACCTGGACCGAGGAGATCGCCCGCTACCTGCTGATCATCGTCAGCTTCGCGGGGAGCGCCATGGCGGTGCGCAAGGGCACCCATATCATGGTGGAGTTCTTCTACCGCTATATGCCCAACTGGCTCGGCAGACTGGTGGCCGCAGTGGCCGAGGGCGTCAGCGTGGGCTTCTACTTTGCCATGGCCTGGGTCACCTACAAGCTTGCCGACCGCACCGGCAGCATGATGATCTCCGTCGACCTGCCCAAGAACATCATCTATTTCACCGTCTTTGCCGCCTTCGTGCTGATGGCGCTACGCGGTATTCAGCGAATCGTCCTGCGCATACGCGCGGCACGTAAGTAAGGGTGCGTCCACATGTCGAAACTCTCCATGCTGCGCTGGCGAGCACCGATCGTCACGCCGCTGCTTTCAGCCCTGGCCATACTCGGCTGCGTGGTGCTGGCCGCAACCGGTTACTACCTCTCATTCCTGTTCTTTACGCTGTTCACGCTGCTGGTGCTCGGGGTGCCGATCGCCATCAGCCTGGCCGGCGCCTGCCTGCTGTTCGTGGTGTTCTCCGGCCAGGTGCCGGACGTGGTGGTGGCCCATCGCATGATCAACGGCATCGACAGCTTTCCGCTGCTGGCCATTCCGTTCTTCATCTTCGCCGGTAGCCTGATGAACAACGCCGGTATCACCGAGCGTATCTTCGACTTCGCCAAGGCGCTGATGGGCTGGATGCGCGGCGGTCTCGGCCACGTCAACGTCGGCGCCAGTATCGTCTTCTCCGGCATGTCCGGCGCCGCAGTGGCGGATGCCGGCGGGCTTGGCACCATCGAGATCAAGGCCATGAAGGATGCCGGCTACGAGGAGGAGTTTGCGGTGGGCATTACCGCCGCCTCGTCGACCATCGGGCCAATCATCCCGCCCAGCCTGCCGATGGTGATCTACGGCGTGATGGCCTCGGCCTCGGTGGGCCAGCTATTCGCCGCAGGGTTGATTCCCGGCCTGCTGATGGGCGCCATGCTGATGGGGATGATCTTCATTATCTCGCGCCGCCGCGGCTATACCGCCGATGCGCGCTTCTCATTCCTTGTGCTAGGCAAGACCTTTAGTCGTGCAGCGCTGTCGCTGATGACGCCGGTGATCATCGTCGGCGGCATCATCAGCGGGGTTTTCACGCCCACCGAGTCGGCGGTGGCAGCGGTGGTCTATGCGCTGTTCCTGGGCGTGGTGGTCTACCGCACCCTCAACTGGCGCAAGCTGCTCAAGGTCAGCATGGAGACCATCGAGACCACGGCGATCATTCTGTTCATCGTCGCCGCGGCGTCGATCTTCGCCTGGATCATGTCCAGCAACCAGGTCACCCAGCATTTGGTGGCCGTGCTCGGCCCCTTCGCCGACAGCAAGATCGCGGTGCTGCTGTTCTCCAACGTGGTGTTGATCATCATCGGCTGCTTCATGGAGACCATCGCGGCGATCACCATTCTGGTCCCGGTGCTGCTGCCGATGGCCATTGCGGTGGGGGTCGACCCGGTGCACTTCGGCGTGATCATGGTACTCAACCTGATGATCGGTCTATTGACGCCGCCGGTGGGGATGGTGCTCTACGTGCTGTCGCGGGTCTCCAACGTCAGTTTCGAGCGCTGCATGCGCGGCACCATTCCGTTCCTGATCCCGCTGGTGCTGTGCCTGCTGCTGGTGACCTTCATTCCGGCCATCTCGATGTGGCTGCCGACCCTGATCTATCGCTGATCGCCGCAACGGAGGGTGCCCTGGACCATGAGTGATGAGTACACCGCCATTCGCGTGGCACGCCACGACCTGGAGCGCTTCATGGACGAAGCGCTGGCGCACCGCGGCGCCGATGCGGCCAGCCGTGAAGCGGTGATCCGCGCGCTGGTCACCGCCTCGCGCTGGGGCACCGACAGCCACGGCCTGCGCCTGCTGCCGCACTATCTTGAGGCGCTCGCCGGTGGCCGTATCAACCGGTGTCCGGCACCCGCGTTTACCCGACGCCTGCCCGCCACCGGCCACCTCGATGCCGATCACGCCATTGGGCATCTGGCCGGCTATACCGCCATGGCGCATGCCGTCGACATGGCGCGGGAGGTGGGGATGGGCGCCGTGGTGGTGGGTAACTCCTCCCACTACGGCGCCGCCGGCTGCTACGCCCTGGCGGCGGCGGAGCAGGGCATGCTGGGGTTGACGGTCAGCAACTCCGATCCCTTCGTGCTGCTGCATCGCAGCGAGGGGGCCTTTCACGGCACCAATCCGATCGCCTTCGCCGCGCCGGTGGCGGGCAGCCACCCCTATGTCTTCGACATGGCCACCAGTTCGATTCCCTGGAATCGCGTCCAGCAGTACGCCGCCATCGGCCGCCAGCTGCCCGATCAGGTGGCGGCAAACGCGGCCGGCGAAGTGACCCGAAGCCCCGGGGAGGTCAGCGCGCTGCTACCGCTGGGGGGCAGCGAGTTCGGCTTCAAGGGCGCCGCGCTGGGGGGCTTCGCCGAGATTCTCAGCTCGACGCTGTCGGGTATGCTCAACGGCTTCCGGCTGCTGCCGATGGTCGGTGACGATCTGGCCACGCCGCGTGGCGTCAGCCACTTCTTCCTGGCCATCAACCCGGCCGGCTTCATCGATGCCGAGACGTTCCAGCAGCGCTTGGGCGAGTACCTCGCGGATCTGCGCGACCAGCCCGCCGTGAGTGGCGCCGAAGTGCTGGCGCCGGGAGACCGCGAGTGGCGCTGCATGGCCGAGCGCGACGTCAGGGGCATCCCCCTGGACAACGCCAATCGCGACACTTACGCGAGGCTCGCCGAGCAGCTCGAGATCGCACCGCTAACGCCGCTTGTGTGACGCTCAGGGCGCTGCTGCTGGGGGGATAATGCAGTAACATAGGTGGCATGTCGGCGTCGCAGCTTATGGCGAGCGCCCAAGCAGAATCGAGAGGGTCATAGATGAGCAAGTACCGCGTAGAGCGCAAGACGCTGTCCGAGCAGGTCGCCGAGCAACTCGAGGCCGAAATTCTCGAAGGGCGGCTGAGCGAGAACGACCAGCTACCCTCCGAGCGTGAGCTGATGGAGCAGTTCGGCGTTGGGCGGCCGGCGGTGCGCGAGGCGCTGTTTCATCTGCAGCAGCTGGGGCTGATCGCGATCAACAGCGGTACCCGGGCGCGGGTCATCCGGCCCACCGCCGAAGCGGTAATGGCGCGTCTCTCCGGGGTTACCCGGCAGCTGCTCTCCAAGCCCGACGGTCAGCAGTACTTCCAGGAAGCGCGCGCCATGTTCGAGATTTCACTGGCCCGCTATGCCGCCCAGCACGCCAGCGATGACGACCTTGCCCGGCTGCGCGCCGCTCTCGACGACAATCGGGATGCCGTCGGTAACGAAGCGCGCTTCAAGCGCTCCGATAATGCCTTCCACGGCGTACTGGCGAACATCGCCCGCAACCCCATCTTCGACGCCATCCACGAGTCGCTGTCCGAGTGGCTCGACGACCGCCGCGCCCAGGTGCTGCAGCAGAAGGATGAAGACAAGGCCGCCATGGCCGCGCATATCGAGATCGTCGAGGCCATCGAGTCGCGCGACCCCGACGCCGCAGAAGCCGCCATGCGCCGCCATCTGGACCGCCACTACGGCACCTATATGCAGCTCAAGAAGCGCCTTACCGACAGCGACACTAGCGGATAACCCCATCGCGAATAAATTCGCTCCCACTTTTGCCTGGGGCGCCACTCCCCAGTGTGGGAGCGGTTTCAACCGCGATTGCAGCGCGTAGCGCTGCCGGGTAACCCCAATCGCGAATAAATTCGCTCCTACTTTTGCCTTGGCGCCATTCCCCAATGTAGGAGCGGTTTCAACCGCGATTGCAGCGCGTAGCGCTGCGGGTTGTAAGAACCCCCATCGCGACTACATTCGCTCCTACTTTTGCCTTGGCGCCACTCTCCAGTGTGGGAGCGACTTCAGTCGCGATGAGCGCGCAGCGCTGCGGGTGGTAAGAACCCCATCGCGAATACATTCGCTCCTACTCTTGCCAGGGGCACAACTCCCTACAACGATACCCCACGCTTCCAGGGGATGAAGTCGTACTGGGTCAGGCGTACCGCCTTGGGCTGGTAGCGGCCGGAGGCGGCTTCGATGCAGAGCCTGAGCAGCTCATCGGCAAGCGCGTCGATCTGCGCCTCGCCGCGGATGATCGGTCCCGCGTCGAAGTCGATGACGTCACCCATGCGCGCCGCCAGCTCGCTGTTGCTGGCGATCTTCATCACCGGCGTGACCGGATTGCCGGTGGGGGTGCCAAGCCCGGTGGTAAAGAGGATCAGGTTGGCGCCGGAGCCGGCCAGCGCGGTGGTCGACTCAACGTCGTTGCCCGGCGAGCAGAGCAGGCTCAGTCCGGCCCGGGTGCGCGGTTCGGTGTAGTCGAGGACATCGACGATGGGGCTGTCGCCGCCTTTCTTGGCGGCGCCGGCGGACTTCATGGCATCGGTGATCAGCCCGTCGCGGATATTGCCCGGCGAGGGGTTCATCGAGAAGTCGGCGCCGACCCGCGAGGCGTGGCGCTGATAGGCGCTCATCAGATCCCGGAAGCGCTTGGCCACCGTATCGTCGGTGCAGCGTGCCACCAGTTCGTGCTCGACCCCGCACAGCTCGGGAAACTCGCTCAACATGCCGCTGCCGCCCAGCGCCACCAGCCGGTCCATCACCGCGCCCACCAGCGGGTTGGCGGAGAGTCCGGAGAAGCCGTCCGAGCCACCGCACTCGGCGCCCAGGGTCAGCGCCGAGAGCGGGGCCGGGGTGCGCGGCGTGCGATTGGCCTCGGCGAGGCCGTCGAAGATGGTGGTCAGCGCCTGGCGGATCAGCGCCTCTTCGCTGAGACTGGCCTGCTGCTCGAGGTAGTGGACCGGGCGCAGCCCCTGGGGATCACGGCTCGCCACGGCCTCCTTGATCATGTCGATCTGGGCCTTCTGGCAGCCCAGGCTGAGTACGGTGGCGCCGGCCACGTTGGGATGGCAGATATAGCCGGCCAGCAGCTGGCACAGCGCCTGGGCGTCGTCGTCGGTGCCGCCGCAGCCCAGGGTATGGGTCAGAAAGCGCACGCCGTCGACGTTGGGGAACAGCTGCTCGGCGTCGGCCTGCGGTGCCGCCTTGGCAGCATCGCCGTGCAGCAGCTGGCGGGCCATATGCTTGTAGTCGCGGTAGGGGTCTTCGCCCAGGGCGTCGGCCACGCACTGGCGCAGCACTTCGATATTGCGGTTCTCGCAGAACACCAGCGGCACCACCAGCCACAGGTTGGCGGTGCCGACGCTGCCATCGGCGCGCTGGTAGCCGTCGAAGGTCAGGTCCGCGAAGGCGCTTACATCCGGCGCCTGCCATTCGCCGCGGCGCGCCTGGGCCCTGCTGGAGGCGGTGCTGTGGGCGGTGTTCTCGGTGGTGATGGCGGCACCGGCGGCGATCGGCCGGGTGGCACGCCCCACGGTGACGCCGTACATGATCACGCTATCGCCCTCGGCGAGATCCGCCAGGGCAAACTTGTGCTTGTGGCGAATCGGCTCGACCAGGCGCAGCGTCTGGCCGCTGTCGTCGATCTCGCTGCCCGCGGCGAGATCCTTGAGCGCCACCCGCACGTTGTCGGCGGCGTGAACGCGTAGGCTGGTCAGACGGCCGGCGTCGCTGGCAAGGGGAGTGGTCATGGTCGGCTTCCTGCTCATCGCGGGTCGCCTTCGGCCACCACACGCTGCCGTTGTTCGCCGAGGCCGTCGATGCCCAGGCGCATGGTCTGGCCGGGGCGCAGGTAGACCTGGGGTTGCTGGCCCATGCCGACCCCGGGCGGGGTGCCGGTGGAGATCACGTCACCGGGTTGCAGGCTCATGAAGCGACTCAGGTAGCTGATCAGGTAGGGCACCTGATAGACCATGGTGTTGCTGTTGCCGTCCTGATAACGCTTACCATCGACCTCCAGCCATAGGGCCAGCTGATGCGGGTCGTCGATCTCGTCGGGGGTGACCAGCCATGGACCCAGGGGGCCGAAGGTGTCGCAGCCCTTGCCCTTGTCCCAGCTGCCGCTGCGCTCGAGCTGGAACTCTCGCTCGGAGACGTCGTTGATTACGCAGAACCCTGCCACATGCTGCATGGCGTCGGCCTCGTCGACGTAGCGCGCGGCCTTGCCGATGACGACTCCGAGCTCGACTTCCCAGTCGGTCTTGTGCGAGTTGCGGGGAATGATCACGTCGTCATTGGGGCCGCAGATGGCGCTGGTCCACTTGTTGAAGACCACCGGCTCGGGGGGCACCTCGGCGCCGGTTTCGGCGGCGTGGTCGGAGTAGTTGAGACCGATGCAGATGAACTTGCCGACCCCGGCCACGCAGGGCCCCAGGCGGGTATCGCCGGCGACCTCGGGCAGCTGGGCGAGGTCCAGTTCGGCGAGTTCGGCCAGCGCCTGGCGGTCGAGATGGACGCCACTCAGATCGGTAACGTGGGCCGACAGGTCACGAATCTTGCCCTGGGCGTCCAGGGCACCGGGTTTCTCCTGGCCGGGTGGGCCGAAGCGCAGCAGTTTCATGGATCTCTCCTTGCGATATATGACGGGGTGACGCGTCCGGCTCAGGTCAGCCAGCCGCCGTCGATGGTGTGGGTAGTGCCGGTGGTATAGCCGGACTCATCGGCGGCCAGGTAGCAGGCCAGGGCGGCGATCTCATCGGCTTGCCCGAGACGGCCCAGCGGCTGGCGGGCCTCGAACTCGGCGAAGACGCTGGCTTCGTCGCGGCCCTGATGCTCAGCCTGGTGGCGAATGCGCTGACGCAGCGACGGCGACTCCACGGTGCCGGGGCAGATCGCGTTGCAGCGAATGCCCTGGCCAATATAGTCGGCGGCGATCGACTTGGTCAGCCCGATCACCGCCGCCTTGCTGGCGCCGTAGGCGCAGCGGTTGGGCACGCCCTTGAGGCTCGAGGCCACCGAGGCCATATTGATCACGCTGCCGCCGCCCGATGCGATCATACGCGGCAGCAGCGCGCGGGTCAGATGAAACATGGCGGTCACATTGAGATCGAAGGAGCGCTGCCAGGCGCGCTCTTCGCACTCCAGCAAATTGCCGTCGGCCACGTAGCCAGCGCAGTTGAACAGCACATTGAGCCCCTCGATATCGGCGGCCAGGGCCGCAATCTCCTCGCTATCGGTGACATCCAGGCGGCGGGTCTCGATGCCGGGTGTGGCGTCCAGTGCGGCCAGGGCGTCGGCATCGATATCGGTGGCGATCACATGGGCACCTTCGGCGGCGAAGCGCAGCGCCGCTGCGCGGCCGATACCGTTGGCCGCAGCGGTGATAAGGGCAGTCTTGTTCTCCAGTCGTCGCATCGGCGTGTCCTTGTGTTTGTGGCTGGGCGACTACAATACTCGGCACTGATCCGCCGGCAGGCCTGCGAGGAGGCGCTGTGAACCCGTCCCTGGGCGCTACCTACGCCATCCATGGCGTAGAACCTCCTCTTCGACCTGCCGCCGGCGTCCCTCGCTAACAGCAGCTGCACTAGTTCTATCACTTAACTGGTATGATAGGATGCTAGCCTGATCGTTGGTTAGTATGGAACATCTCCCCATGCTTGCCAACCTGTGGCCGCCAGGCACAAAAAAGCGGCCCGCAGGCCGCGTGATGTGGCGTGTCTGGGGGTCAGCACTGCTTGACCCACGACACCATGCTGCCGGTAATCTGGCGAAGTTCCTCGGCGCTGGTGATATAGGCGGGCATGGTGTAAAGCCAGCGGCCGAACGGGCGCAGCCACACGCCCTGGCGGCGGGCGTGAGCTTGGGCGCCGATCAGGCTGGCGGGGTCGTGGAATTCGATAGCGGCGCAGGCGCCCAGCACCCGGACGTCGTTGACCGCGGGATGCTGCGCCACCGCATCACACATCAGCTCCTCGCGCAGCACGCCATTCAGATGGGCGATCTTGCCCAGGTAGTCCTCCTCCTCGAATACCGCGATGCTCTCCAGTGCCACCCGGCAGGCCAGCGGATTACCCATGAAGGTAGGGCCATGCATAAAGGCGTGGCCGTCGTCGTCGCTGAGAAAGGTGTCGTAGACCCTGGCGGTGGCCAGGGTCGCGGCGTGGCCCAGATAGCCGCCGGTGAGGCCCTTGGAGAGCACCATGATATCCGGCGTGACAGCGGCATGTTCGGCGGCAAACAGCTTGCCGGTTCGGCCGAAGCCGGTGGCGACCTCATCGAACACCAGCAGCACATCGAACTCGTCGCACAGCTCGCGGGCCGCGCGTACATAGTGTGGCGAGGTCATGTTGAGGCCACCGGCGGCCTGCAGCAGCGGCTCCATCAGCAGGGCGGCCACCTCATGGTGGCAGGCTTCGAGGGTCTTGCGCAGGGCGGCGATATCGGCTTCGACATCCTGCGCTGGCGCATCGAAGGGCGCTGTGGGGGCCGGCGCGAAATGGTGGCGTGGCAGTAGCCCGGCAAACAGCGAGTGCATGCCCTCTTCGGGATCGCACACCGCCATGCAGCCGCTGGTATCGCCGTGATAGGCGCGCATTAAAGAGAGCATGCGGTGCTTCTCGGGATGGCCGCGCAGCACCTGATACTGCACGGCCATCTTCATGGCCACTTCCATACCTACCGAGCCGCTATCCGAAAAGAAGACGTGATCGAGCCCCGGGGGTGTGATGCGCACCAGAGTGTCGGCAAGCTCAATGGCAGGGGCATGGGAGAGCCCCCCGAGCATGACGTGGCAGAGCGTATCGGCCTGTTGCTGAATGGCCGACACCAAGCGTGGGTGGCCATAGCCATGAATCATGCACCACCAGGAGCAGGTGGCATCGAGCAGCCGCTCGCCCCCGGCGAGTTCGATAACGGCGCCCTGGCCGCCGACCACGTCGAGGGGGGCAGGCTGGGTTTGCATCTGAGCGTAGGGGTGCCAAAGGGCGTGTGAGGGCATGAGCTAACCTGGTGGAGTCTTGTAAACCTGTGATTCAAGGAAGGTTAACAAAGCGCAGGCAGTGCTTCCAGCGACGCGTCATTCGGGCTAATCATCAATAGGCGCCGACTGCAAACCGGCGTATGGCGCTTTTAAACAATAAACACTGTTATCGGCAGGAGGGAGTCGCCGGTTAGCATTAACTTGTGCATGCCCAATAATATCGCTACGATATTGAAACTTCGCGTCGATTGCGGTAATAATGCGCCTGCATCCCGCATACCTGACATCTGTTAAAGAAAAGGAAACGTAATGTCCCTGCTTAGCGCCTACATGCAGAAAGAGCAACTCCTCAAGCAGCTCACCGAAGAACTGCATAACATGGAGAGCGATCAGCGCCTCAAGGCCGAGCTTGAGTTCAAGGAAAAGCTCGAAGCGCTGATGAAAGAGTTCGACAAGTCGGCCGCCGATGTGATCGACCTGCTCGATCCCAAGCCGGCCAACAAGTCCGCCGCCAAGGCGCCGACCGCCGCCGGTGGCCGCCGCAAGCGCAAGCTCAAGATCTACAAGAACCCCAACACCGGTGAAGTCGTCGAGACTCGTGGCGGCAACCAGAAGACCCTCAAGGCGTGGAAAGACGAGTTTGGCGGCGATACCGTCGAATCTTGGCTGGTACGCATCGAAGAGTGATGCCGCACGCAGTATTGGTAGCTAGTAGTGGCAGATCTTACTGGTAGAGAGTGCTGGTAAGATTCTGTCAAGAAGGCCGCGCAAATTGCGCGGCCTTTTGCTTGATGGGTCTTGCAGTGCTCTATTCGGGGCCGACAATGTGCTTGACTTCAAGGTAGGCGGCTAGCCCCCAGGGGCCGAGTTCACGACCGATACCGCTACGTTTGAAACCTCCCCAGCCGGTTTGTGGCAATACCAACTGTTCGCTATTGAACCAGATGCTACCGGCGCGAAGTTGACGTCCTACGCGCTTGGCGCGTGCCGGATCATCGCTGATTACCGTGGCGGCCAGGCCGAAGTCGCTGGCGTTGGCCAGCTCGATGGCCTCGGCTTCGCTTGTCGCCGAGCGGCCACAGAGCACCGGTCCGAAGATCTCCTCCTGCCACAGGTGACTGCAGGTGGGCACGTCGCGATAGAGCGTCGGCGCCAGGAAGTACCCCTGGGTGGGCAGCTCGCGGTGCCGCGCATCGCGTACCACCGTGAGCCCCTCGCGTTCGGCTATCGTCAGGTAGGTCTCTACGGCCTCGCGCTGGCGGGCGCTGGTCAGCGGTCCCATGTCGCTGTTTTCATCGAGCGGGTCGCCGAGCCGGAGGGCGTCGATACGGCTGGCCAGGGCAGCGTAGACCGCATCGGCCAGCGAGGCGTCAACGATCAACCGCGACGTCGCCGAGCAGATCTGTCCGGCGTTGAAGTAGATGCCTGCCATGATCCAGTCGGCGGCCTGTTCGGGGTCGGCGTCGTCGAGTACCAGGATCGGCGATTTGCCGCCGAGCTCCAGGGATACGCCGCGGGAGCCCTCGCTGGCGGCGCGCATCACCGCCTCACCGACCCGGTTGCTGCCGGTGAACGAGACCTTGTCGATCCCGGTGTGGGCGGCGAGGGGCGCGCCGATACCCTGGCCATCGCCGTGCAGCAGGTTGAGCACGCCGGCGGGCAGGTCGATCTCGGTGGCGATCTCGGCCAGCGCCTGCTCCGGCAACGGCGTGACCTCGGAGGGCTTGAGCACCGCGGTGCAGCCGGCGGCCAGGGCCGGGGCCAGCTTCCAGGCGCTGGTCACCAGCGGAAAATTCCACGGCGTGATCAGGCCGACCACACCGGTCGCG
This sequence comes from Halomonas sp. ML-15, assembly GCF_014779595.1. Lineage (GTDB taxonomy): Bacteria > Pseudomonadota > Gammaproteobacteria > Pseudomonadales > Halomonadaceae > Franzmannia. The sequence continues at coordinate 1,404,252 of NZ_JACXZT010000019.1, read as the reverse complement.
TCGAAGTAGCAGCGTGCCTCGACACCCTCCATCTCCAGTGCGACCAGCTGGCCCTGGCGCTCGTCAAGCGCGCGTGCCTGGTCGGCGTAGTAGCGGTAGCAGGCGATGGCGTCGTCGAGGTCGATGCCGGCCTCGGCCAGCACCTTGCCGTTATTGGTGCAAGAGAGCCGAATCAGCTCCTCGCGGCGCCGGGTCAGAGCATCGGCAAAGCCGTCCAGATAGGCGCCGCGCTGGGCACCGCTCAGCGCCTGCCAGGCGGGCAGGGCGCGCCTGGCCGCCGCCACTGCGTCGTCGACATCCGCCGGGTCACCGGCGGTGACCTCGGCGATAACCTGCTCGCGGTAGGGGTCGCTCACCGGCAGCCAGCGGGTGCCACGGCTGGCCACCCAGCGCCCATCGATATAGTGCTGGTCGAGTCGTTGCACGTAAAAATCTCCTGTATTTGCCTTGGCGCCACTCCCAGTGTGGGAGCGGTTTCAACCGCGATTGCAGCGCGCAGCGCTGCCAGATAACCCATCGCGAATAAATTCGCTCCTGCATTGGCCTTGGCGCCGCACCCAGTGTGGGAGCGGTTTTAACCGCGATTGCAGCGCGCAGCGCTGCTGGATACCCCATCGCGAATAAATTCGCTCCTACATTGGCCTTGGTGCCGCACCCAGTGTGGGAGCGGTTTCAACCGCGATGCAGCGCGCAGCGCTGCCGGTTAACCCCATCGCGAATAAATTCGCTCCTACTTTTGCCTTGGCGCCGCCCCTAGTGTGGGAGCGGTTTCAACCGCGATTGCAGCGCGCAGCGCTGCTTGGTAACCCCATCGCGAATAAATTCGCTCCTACATTGGCCTTGGCGCCACTCCCATTGTGGGGGCGGCGTCAGTTGCAATGGGTGTGCCAAGCCTCGGCGCCAATTTCGATCAGGAAAGGCCCGTCCAGCGGCCGCGACGCCAATGCCTCATTGAGGCTCGCGGGGTCGTCGACGTGGGTAGCTACGCAGCCGAAGCCGCGTGCCAGGGCCAGGAAGTCCGGCGGCAGGATGTCCACGCCGAGCCGCTCCACGCCGTGGGCGTCCATATAGCGGCGAATCTCTTCGTAGCCGGCGTTATGCCACAGCAGGACGATCACCGGCAGGCGCTCCTCCACGGCGGTGGCCAGTTCCGACAGAGTGAACATCACCCCACCGTCGCCGACCAGTGCCACCACCGGCAGGTCGGGGCGCGCCAGCTGCGCGCCGAGCGCCGCCGGTAGGCCATAGCCGAGGGTGCCATAGCCGGTGGAGGCGTTGAAGTAGCGCCGAGGTGCCGGCTGCGAGACCAGATGATTGCCGGCATAGACCGGGGCCGTGGAGTCGCCGACCAGGATCGCTTCTGGCAGCTGCTCGGCCAGGGTGGCATAGAAGGGCACGAAGTCGACGAAGGCCGGATCCTGGGCCAGGCCGAGTGCGGCATGCGCAGCCGCCGTGCGTGCCGCGCCGTCGCGGAACATGGGGGCCGGAAAGTGCTCGAGCAGCAGCGCCAGGCTGCGTCCGGCGTCTGCAACCAGCCCCAGCGACAGGCGCTGATTGCGCACCAGCTGCTCGGGATCGAGGTCGATGCGAATCAAGGTGCCGGCCAGCGCGAAGCCGTCGTCGAACACCACGTCGTAGTCGGTCTCGCCGAGCTCGGTGCCCACCGCCAGGATCACATCGGCGTTGCGGGCCAGCTCACGCACCGCCGGCAGGGCGGCATTGGCGCCCAGGTCCAGCGGGTGGTGGCGCCCCAGCAGCCCCTTGGCGTTGATGGTGGTCACGGTGGGGGCATCGAGGCGCTCGACCAGAGCGCGGGCTGCCTCGGGGGCATCCACGCAGCCGCCGCCGAGCAGCACCAGTGGCCGCTCGGCGCTGCGCAGCCAGCTGGCCGCCTGGGCCAGGCCCTCGGGGTCGGGTGCCGCGCGGTAGAAGGCCGGCGGCTGCCAGGACACAGGCGTCGTCACTGGCGCCTTGAACAGGTCGATGGGGATCTCGATATGCACCGGCCCTGGCCGCGACCCGCGGAACACCGCAAAGGCCCGCGCCAGCACTTCCGGCAGCGCCTCGGGATCCAGCAGGGTGTGGCTGAAACGCGCCACGCCGCTGATCATCTGCTGCTGGCTAGGCAGCTCATGCAGCCGACCCTGGCCGCGACCCAGGGTGTCGCGGCGGTTGACGCTGGAGATCACCAGCATCGGTACCGAGTCGGCCAGCGCCTGGCCCATGGCGGTGGCGATATTGGTCATACCCGGCCCGGTGATGATCAGGCACACCCCGGGCTTGCCGCTGGCGCGGGCGTAGCCATCGGCCATGAAGCCGGCACCCTGCTCGTGGCGCGGCGTGACGTGCTGCACGCCGCTGCCCTCGAGGCCGCGGTAGAGCTCCACGGTGTGCACGCCGGGGATCCCGAACAGGGTATCGACCCCGTAGGTATCGCGGAGCAGGCGAATCAGCAGCTCGGCGCAGGTCATGGAGGTGTCGCTCATTGCGTATGCCTCAGAAGAAGAAGGTGTGGGCCATGAAGGCGATGATCGGCAGGGTGATCGCGGTGCGCAGCAGGAAGATCACCAGCAGTTCCCACAGCTTGAGCGGGATCTTCGACTTGAGGATCAGCGCGCCGATCTCCGACATGTAGATCAGCTGGGTCAGCGACAGGCAGGCGATCACGAAGCGGGTCAGCTCGCTCTCGATATTGGTCGCCAGTACCGCCGGCAGGAACATGTCGGCGAAGCCCACCAGGGTCGCCGGCGCGGCGGCCTCGGCCTCAGGAATGCGCAGCAGTTCGAGCACCGGCACCATCGGATAGGAGAGCCAGGTGAACAGCGGCGTGAACTCGGCAAGGATCAGTGCCACGGTGCCGATCGCCATCACCAGCGGCAGCAGCGCCAGGAAGATATCGGCGACGTTGAACAGCGCGTTACGCACCAGCTCGCGGGGGCCGGGTGCGGTCTCGGCGCGCTTCACCGCCATGGTCAGGCTATAGCGGAACACGCCCATGTCCTCGGTGCGCTTCTCCTTCAGCTGGCAGCCCACCGGCTCGTAGTAGGTGTCCGGCTTGCGCGACAGCGGCGGCAGGCGCGGCACCACGACGGCGGCGATCAGCCCCGAGACCACCACCGTGAAGTAGAACTGCACGAACATGTGGTTGAGGTCGACGAAGCTGGTGATCAGCAGGCTGAAGGCGATCGAGACGATGGAGAAGTTGGTGGCGATCACCGCCGCCTCGCGGCGGTTATAGAAGCCTTTTTCATACTGCTGGGTGGTGATCAGCACGCCCACCGTGCCGGAGCCCATCCACGAGGCGGTGGCATCGATGGCGCTGCGCCCGGGCAGGCGGAAGATGACCCGGAATGGCTTGCGCACCAGGCTACCGATGAACTCCATGAAACCGAAGTCGACCAGAAACGGCAGCAGGATGGCGGCGAAGAAGAAGAAGGTCAGCAGCACCGGCGCCAGGTCATTGAGCATTACCCCGCCGGTGAAAGAGGCGGTAACGAACTCGGGACCGAACTGAAACAGCACCATCAGCGCGAAGGCCGCGCCCAGGATGCGCATGCCGAACCACACCGGGCCGACATCGAACATCTCCTTGAACACGCCCTCGGCGGCGAAGGCCGGCTTGGCGACCTTGACCCAGGCCGTCAGCACCACCGACAGACACAGCACCACGGTGGCGATGGCCGGCAGTGATCCGCCCAGCAGCGTCTGCAGGCTTTCGGCCATCAGGCCCATGCCGATATTGATGGTATCGCCGACCTGGAAAGGGATCAGGAACAGACTGACGCCGATCAGCGAGGGGATCAGGAATTTCAGCAGGTTGCCACGGTCAAGCGGCGCGCGTGGCGCCACCTCTTGCGTCGTGTCGGAAGAGGGCATGAGGTCATCCTCGTTGTTGTCGTCGGGGAGTGGTTATCGGGGATAGAAGGACGTGATCAGTCCTGATGCTTGACGCCGGGTAATGCACACAGCATCTCATAGAGTAGCGTGGCGCCCATCAGCGCGGTGTTGCCGCTGGTGTCGTAGGGCGGTGATACCTCGACCAGGTCGCCGCCGACGATATTCAGGCCGGCTGCGCCGCGCACCAGCTCCAGGCCCTGGGTGGAGGTCAGGCCGCCCATCTCCACGGTGCCGGTGCCGGGGGCCACCGAAGGGTCGAGACCGTCGATATCGAAAGTGATGTAGACCGGGGTATCGCCCATCTGTTCGCGCACCTCCGCCATCAGCGGGGCCAGCGATTTGTACCAGCACTCCTCGGCGGTCACCACGCGGAAGCCCTGGTCGCGGCACCAGTCGAAGTCCTCGGCGGCATAGCCGGTACCGCGCAGACCGATCTGCGCGACCTTGCCATGGGCCAGCAGGCCCTCCTCCTGGGCGCGGCGGAAGGGGGTGCCGTGGGCGATGGGCTCGCCGAACATATGCTCGTTGACGTCGGCATGGGCGTCGATATGGATCAGCCCCACTGGGCCATGCTTCTTGGCCATGGCGCGCAGGATCGGCAGGGTGATGACATGATCGCCGCCCAGCGTCAGCGGCTTGCAGTCGTGGCTCAGCACCTCGTCGTAGAATGCGGTGATGATGTCGACGCTCTTGGGCAGGTGGAAGGTGTTGATCGGCACGTCGCCGATATCGGCCACCTGCAGGCTGTCGAAGGGCGCGGCGCGGGTGGCCATGTTGTAGGGGCGCAGCATGCGCGACTCATCGCGGATCTGGCGTGGACCCAGGCGCGTGCCAGGGCGGTTGGAGGTGGCGATATCTAGCGGCACGCCGACGAAGGCCACATCGAGACCGGCGGCAGTGTCCTGAGTGGGCAGGCGCATCATGGTGGCCGGGCCGGCGAAGCGCGGCATCTCGTTGCCGCCCAGCGGCTGGTTGAACTCGCTCATCGTGCTCTCCTTATTTGTTTGTCCTGCCCCTATGGGAGCAACCCTATGTATGAGTGGCTCCTGTGGGAGCGACTTCAGTCGCGATGCAGCGCGCAGCGCTGCCGGATAACCCCATCGCGAATAAATTCGCTCCCACTTTTGCCTTGGCGCTGCTCTCACTGTGGGAGCGGTTTCAACCGCGATGCAGCGCGCAGCGCTGCCGGGAACCCCCATCGCGAATAAATTCGCTCCTACATTGGCCTTGGCGCTGCTCTCACTGTGGGAGCGACTTCAGTCGCGATTGCAGCGCGCAGCGCTGCCGGATACCCCATCGCGAATAAATTCGCTCCTACATTGGCCTTGGCGCTGCTCTCACTGTGGGAGCGACTTCAGTCGCGATGCAGCGCGCAGCGCTGCCGGGAACCCACATCGCTAATAAATTCGCTCCTACATTGGCCTTGGCGCTGCTCTCACTGTGGGAGCGACTTCAGTCGCGATTGCAGCGCGCAGCGCTGCCGAATAACCCCATCGCGAATAAATTCGCTCCTACATTGGCCTTGGCGCCAGCGTTACTCCTGTGGGAGCGACTTCAGTCGCGATTGCAGCGCGCAGCGCTGCCAGATAACCCATCGCGAATAAATTCGCTCCTACCCCATACCTCTGCACATTGCGTGCCAAGTTTACGCGGCTGTTTTATAGGTCGTTTCCGGCATCGTGATGCGTTTTTACATCATTGCGCCGCCGAAACGATTTATTAATGCATCAATGATGCGATAATGTATCGCCATGACCACCATGCCCTTGGCAACATGGAAGCCTGACCCATGAGCGATATCGACAGCCGGGTGCTGGCCACTATCGTCGAGACAGCCAGCGACCACTTCTTCATCGTAGACGGTGAGGGACAGGTGCTGGACGTCAGTCCCGGTGCAGCGGCGGTGTATGGCATGAGCCGCGAGGCGTTGTGCCGCACAACGGTTCAGACGCTGGAGGCCGAGGGCGTACTCAAGCCGTCGGTAAGCCTCGAGGTCATGCGCACCGGCGAGCCCGCCCAGCTGATGCAGCAGACCGCGACCGGGCGGCGGGTGATCGCCCAGGCGCACCCGGTATATCTCGGCGGCAAGCTGGCGCGGGTGGTCAGCCGCTCCATGGATCTCACCGACCTGCAGCTGCTCCAGGACGAATATACGCTGCTGCAGCAGCGCTTCAGCGACCATCTCAAGCGCAGCGGCGGCGGCTCGATCGGCGACGACCTGGAGCTCGATAGTCTCGAGGTGCGCAGCGGCGTGATGCGCGAGATCGCCACGCTGCTCAAGCGCGTGGCGCCCACCGATGCCACCGTGCTACTGCTCGGCGAGTCGGGAGTCGGCAAGACCGCCTTCGCGCGCCAGCTGCACCGCTGGAGCCAGCGCGGCGACGGCCCCTTCATCGACGTCAACTGCGCCTCCATTCCCGAGAGCCTGTTCGAGTCCGAGATGTTCGGCTATCAGCCCGGCGCCTTCAGTGGTGCCACCCGGCAGGGCCGCGCCGGTCTGCTGGAACAGGCCGACGGCGGCACGCTGTTTCTCGACGAGATCGGCGAACTGCCGCTGGCCATGCAGACCAAGCTGCTCAAGGTGATCCAGGACGGCAGCCTGACGCGGCTCGGCGACACCCGGCCGCGGCGGGTAGACTTCCGGTTGGTGGTGGCCACCAACCAGGACCTCGCTCAGCGAGTGGAGCGGGGCGGCTTTCGTCTCGATCTCTACTACCGCGTCAATGTGATCCCAGTCACGCTGCCGCCGCTGCGCGAGCGGCGAGAGGACATCCGCGTACTCGCCGAACTGCAGCTTTCACGACTCAATCAGCGCTACGGCGGTAACAAGTTGCTGCATGCCAGCCTGTGGTCGCAGTTGATGGCGCGCGACTGGCCGGGTAACGTACGTGAGCTCGAGAACACCCTGGAGCGTGCCTGGCTCTCGTCGCCCGGTGACTTGATCGAGGCCGAGGCCGCACATCTCGGGCCGGAGAGGTTCGCCGCCGGCCAGGAACGCGGTATACTGGTTGGTGATCGCTCACCCGGTACGCCTGCAACTGGCGACACGTTGTTGCCCGAGGGGCAGACCCTCAAGCAGGCACTGGCAACGGTCGAGCGCGATATGCTTGCGTCTCTTTGCCGCCACTATCCGAGTACCTATGCCATGGCCAGACGGTTGGGCATCAGCCAACCCAGTGTCGTGCGCAAGCTCAACAAGTATGGTTTGACGATCAATAACGAGAGATAAGTCACTCACGAATGCGATACGAAAAACGCCCCAAACAGATGGACGAGCGCGACAAGCTTCGCAAGTTTCGCGAACTCGACGACGCCTTTGCCGATGCCCTGGCCGCCCTGGACAAGGGCGAGGTGCCCCGCGACATGCCCAGGGTAATGAGCGCCGAAGCCCGCCGCGAAGCGCAGCAGCGCGACGAGCAGGAGCTCTTCGAACGGCGCGTCAGTGCCCTGATGGAGGAGTATCAGCAGTCCAGCGAATCGGTCAGCCTGCTGATGCGCACCATGCTGGCGTTAGGCAAGATCGCCTGATCTTGCCGGAAATCCAAGTTACATAACGAAACATTGCCCGGTTCCCAAGCGGGGGGAAAACGCGTTAGGGTCGCTATATCACTGTATTCACACGGAGATTATATGACCTTTGCAAAGCGCCTCGCCGTTCCGATGTTTGCTGCCCTGGTAGCAACACCGGCCATCGCACAGGACATGGGGCAGGGAATGGCGCCACAGCAAGCGGCACCGACCCCGGAAGAGCAGGTCGCTCAGCTGGATGAAATGGTGGGTCTGGATCAGGCGCAGCAGGATCAGATCGTCGGTTACCTCACCGAGCTTCAGGAGGGTGTGGGTCAGCGCCAGGAAGAGGTTCAGGCACTGGAGCAGCAGCTACTGGAACACTCCGGCCCCGACTACGATGAGAACGCCATCCGTCAGACCGCCACGCAGCTCGGCGACGCCACTGCCGAGATCGCCGCTGACAGCGTCATTCTGCAATCGCAGATTGAATCAGCTCTGACCCAGGAACAGCGTGACGCTCTCGACGACGCAGCGCGCCAGCAGGAAGAGCAGATGCGTCAGATGCAGGAGCAGATGCAGCAAGAGCAAGCTCCGCAATAAGCAACGGCGACAGTGCAGCCGTGACCGTTTGACGGGATCACGGCAAGCGCCACGAGGCGGCTTCCCTTATCGGAAGCCGCCTTTCTTTTGTGCGCAGACGGCCTGGCGGCAGACGGTGAGATTGAGTAGGCTCAAAATAATAAGCATATAAAGGATGCAGGGACATGGATGACTACCCGCAGATTCGCCACCATGGCGGTGCCGATGGGGTGACCGGGAGCTGCCATCGGCTGCAACTGGCGGCGGATCGCGCTCTGCTGGTCGACTGCGGCCTGTTTCAGGGCCAGGACGCCGATGGCGACAGCAGCTTCGAACAGCATCAAGTCGCCTTTTCCGTCGATGACGTGCTGGCGCTGCTGGTGACCCACGTGCATATCGACCATATCGGCCGGTTGCCCTACCTGCTGGCGGCGGGCTACCAAGGCCCCATTATCTGCTCGGTGCCCTCGGCGCGGCTGCTGCCGCTGGTGATCGAAGACGCGCTACGGATCGGGTTCACACGCGACACAAGGCTGATAGAGCGCTTTCTCGCCGAAGTCGACGAGCGTCTGGTGGCGCTGGAGTACAACACCTGGCACACCCTGGTCGACGATCAACGCCAGCGCATCAGGGTCAGGCTGCAGCGCGCCGGGCATATTCTGGGCTCGGCGTATATCGAGGTCGACAGCCTCGACCATGCCAACGGCAAGCAGCAGCGCACCCTGTTCTCCGGGGACCTGGGCGCCCCCTATGCGCCGCTGCTGCCTGCGCCCAAGCCGCCCTATGGCTGCGATGTGCTGGTGCTCGAGTCGACCTACGGCGACAGGGTGCACGAGCAGCGCCGCACCCGGCGTGGGCGTTTGAAGGCCGCCATCGAACGAGCTCTCGAGAACGGCGGTACGGTGATCATCCCCGCCTTCAGCATCGGCCGTACGCAGGAACTGCTCTACGAGCTGGAAGGCCTGACCCACGCCGCCAAGGATAGTCGCTGGCGCGACCTGGAGATCATCGTCGATTCACCGCTGGCGGCGCGCTTCAATCAGCTGTATCGCGAGCTGAAACCCTACTGGGACGCCGAAGCCCACCGCCTGCTGCGCGGCGGCCGCCACCCGCTGAGATTCGACAACCTCACCACGGTGGACAGTCACGCTGCACATGAACGCACCGTGGCCTACCTGGCCAGCAGCGGCCGCCCCGCAGTGGTCATAGCCGCCAGCGGCATGGCCAGCGGTGGGCGAGTGGTCAACTACCTCGCCCAGATGCTCGGCGACCCGCGCCACGCCGTGCTGTTCGTTGGCTATCAGGCGCCGGGTACCCTGGGTAACGATATTCGTCGTTTCGGCCCGCGGGGCGGCTGGGTCGAGATCGACGGCCAGCGCATCGACATTCGCGCCCGGGTCGACAGCCTCAGCGGCTACTCGGCCCACGCCGACCAGCACGACCTGCTCAACTTTATCCGCCGCATGCGAAAGCCTCCCCGAGAGATACGTCTGGTACATGGCGAGGCTCACGCCAAAGAGGCACTCAAGGCTGAGATAGACGCATGGGCCGAACAGGCAGGGCACGAGATCCAGTGTAGGAGCGACGTCAGTCAAGATGCAGCGCGCAGCGGTGCCGGATACCCCCATCGCGAATAAATTCGCTCCCACACTTGCCAAGGGCGCCACTCCCCAGTGTGGGAGCGGTTTCAACCGCGATGCAGCGCGCAGCGGTGCTGCCATTGGCGTAAAACCGTCTATGCTAATAAAAAAGGGAACAGGGATGTTTCAACATGGACACCACACCCCAGCCTCACAGTCAGGCGCTGCGTCGCGGTCGTGTCTCGCTGCAGCATCAGGCCTATCTCATCACGACCTGTACTCACGAGCGACTGCCGTTGTTGAGCGCCTGGTCGCCAGCAAGATGCGTGGTGAAAGAAATGCAGGCACTGGATCAAGATGGTTGGGTGTCTTCGCTTTCTTATGTGGTCATGCCCGACCATCTCCACTGGCTGCTTGTGCTCGACGACGCCGAACTCGGTGGGGTGGTGAAGCGCTTGAAAGGGCGTTCGGCGATAACCATTAATGCCAGTCTCAATCGACGCGGGCCGGTGTGGCAGCCGGGCTATCACGATCGAGCGTTACGTCGGGAAGAGGATCTGCGCAGCATTGCACGCTATATCGTGGCTAATCCATTAAGGGCAGGGCTGGTGGATACTATTGGCCAATACCCGTTCTGGGATGCCAAGTGGCTATAACCCCATCGCGAATAAATTCGCTCCTACATTGGCTTTGGCGCCGCCCCTAGTGTGGGAGCGGTTTCAACCGCGATTGCAGCGCGTAGCGCTGCGGGTGGGAAGAACCCCCATCGCGAATAAATTCGCTCCTACATTGGCTTTGGCGCCGCCCCTAGTGTGGGAGCGGTTTCAACCGCGATTGCAGCGCGCAGCGCTGCGGGTGGGAAGAACCCCCATCGCGAATAAATTCGCTCCTACATTGGCCTTGGCGCCGCCCCTAGTGTGGGAGCGGTTTCAACCGCGATGCAGCGCGCAGCGGTGCTGGGTAGGTCAAACCCATCGCGAATAAATTCGCTCCTACATTGGCCTTGGCGCCGCCCCCAGTGTGGGAGCGGTTTCAACCGCGATTGCAGCGCGCAGCGCTGCTGGGTAGGTCAAACCTATCGCGAATAAATTCGCTCCTACATTTGCCAGGGGCGCCACTCCCCAGTGTGGGAGCGGCTTCAGCCGCGATTGCAGCGCGCAGCGCTGCTGGGTAGGTCAAACCCATCGCGAATAAATTCGCTCCCACGTTTGCCAGGGGCGCCACTCCCTACTCTGCCACGCTCGTGGCTGGGTCGCCCTGGTTGAGCAGGCGCTGGAGCTTGCGCTGGCCGAAGGTCGATATCATGGGCAGTACCAGCAGGCTGGCAGGCGCCGTGGGAAGTGCCCCGATAGCAAGTACGATGATCGCGGGCAGTGACCACTTGTGCTGATCGGGCTTGTATGCATGAGACAGCATGGTGAGGCCGATTATAGTGATGGCGAGGCAAGTCAGCAGCAGCATATAGAGCATCGGCGCCTCGTTGTTGTTGGCGTATATCAGCCCAACGATGGATATCAGCGCTATATATATACCGGTACAGGCAATGGCCAGATCGCTCTTGACCGGTTGCTGGGCGACCTGTCGCTCTCTGAGGAAGGCGAGTAGCGGCTCTTGCAGGCTGCCGGCTTTATCGTAGTGGAGGATGCCTTCCTTGTGATTCATCGCGAACAGCGCCTTGTTGTTCGCATTGCGAATCTCGCCTATGCACGCCTTGTCACTGTTCTCTGTCTTGCGGCCGTTTTTGGTGCGAAGAATCAGCGTGATGGTATCGTCATGTTGCTGGAGTCGCTGGTACAGATCGGTAACGAAGTCGAGATCGAATGGCTGTTTGAATGTCAGGGGTAACACGCAAGGCTCCAGATGGCGGAAAGGGGATGACAACATCGGCTCTGTTGCTGATGCAGTGGATGCTATCGAAATGGAGCGGCAATGGTAGATGTTCTGCTTGGCGTATTGAATAGCTCCTCGCTTACATAAGGTGTAGCCAATGTCCTACACGGCCAGATCGCATCTGTATGCCAGCATTGCTCGATTTGCGCCCAGGGCGTATCCCCTGGTAGCGCTGAAAAATCCTCTCTGATGTAAGACATAGCCTACAAGCCGTGTACGATATTGCTGTCACTGCAGGTCGGCACATTCCATCCTATGTGCCTTTGTCGTAGTCTGTGCCGCTTATCATCGAGCAGCTGATAACGAGCTGACAGTGGAGTTGGCGTACGCAAGGGATTGACAGGATGAAACAGAAGATTGTGCTGGCATGTATCGCCGTGTGCTTGGCGGGTTGCGGTCGTGAGATGGAGGTTTCCTTCAAGAACAGTGTCGGCGATCGTGAACTGGCAGAAGAGCAAGTCAGTACTGCGATCGATGATGCTGGCGACTACTCATATGACATGAGCTGGTCTGAAGGTCGGTTGTCAGTAAAGCTGCCATCGGACAATGACCTGTCCCGGGAGCAGGTCGAGGCGCTAGCGGAAAGTGTCGAGTCATGGCTTATGCCAGAAGCTGACATGCGCCCCGTGCTAGAGATCGAGATTACAGAAACCGATGAAGATGCACTGGAGGTACTAGGCATCGAGCATGGTGCTCATTATAGCATCCCGCTGGTTTGGGAGAGTGCCAATGCCGATGTTTATTACTCGGAAAATGTTCAAGATTATGGTGGGAGCATTGGCGAGAATAGAAGTCGTAGATTCATGTGCGTGATTCGTGTCAGCACGGCCGAGCCACCACCCCCACTGGTAGTCAGCTTGTCACTGCTTGGCTTCGAGATACCTTTTCCGATAGGGCATAAGAAGTCGATATCCCACTTCGATCAAGACTTCTTCGATCAGACGCGTATCGAAACCGGTGGCAGGCATGTCGATATCATCGTCGGCGATATGGGTAGCCGATCTGTCAACCAGACCGAAAGGCAGCTTGAATTCGTGCAGGGAACCAGTCGTCCTGCCGGCGCAAGTCGATCTGCGTGCCAGAAAATGATAGCAGAGAAGGTGACCGGCGACTTGAATGGACTGCTGCCTAACCGAGCGGCAAAGTATAACGTTTCGAGTATCACGGCGCGCTGATACGCCATGCTTGGCAGACAAGTATTTGGTCATTTTCAATCGGTTCCTTAAGGAATCCTGAGATAAGTAAGGGTGGAAGGAAATGAGTGAGCTGGCGGAGAGAGTGTCGTCGAAAAATGTATATGCCGAGCAGTCACACGCTGGCCATTTCCTGAAAGCAAATCCATTTTACGTTCTCGGCTCCGCGCCTTGCGAGGACCTGGAGACACTGACTGAGCGCTACGAGGATGCCATTGATGACCACCTTGTGGATGAGCGTGAAGCCTTACAGCTATACCAACTGCTGAGTAGTTCATTACCACGCCTGCAAGCGGAGGTTAGCTGGCTGCCGGGTGTCGAGGCCAGTGAAGCCCTGCAGGCCATCGAAACTCCGCAGGCCGGTTCAGCCTCGGAGTGGTCGCCACTCGCCGCCGCCAATTTCCGCTTCGCCATGTTGGCTGCCGCAGGCGAGCCCCTGACATCCTCCGAGCTGCAATCGATGACCCAGCGGTGGGCCACGGTGGAGGCGGAGAGTGTGACTGAGGCCATCAATCGTCAACGGGAGGCTAGCGGCTTCCCTCTGGTCAATAGTGAACAGGTCGCCAGCGAACTAAGTCGTTGCATGCAGGCCCATGTGGAAGGGGTGTTTGCCCTGCTGTCCAAGAGTGAGGAGGCGCTTCCTTCGGTCGTCTCTAAAGCACTGGAGGGCGATCAGGAAACCTCGACATCGAGCGCTTTTGCTAACCAGCTGCTCGTGACATACCAGCGCTGGGTCGAGCGTCATCTGGATCTGTTGGCGGATGGGATAGACGCTGAACTGCCGGCCTTGAAGGAGCTGCTCGATGAAGAGCTCGAAGGCGAGCGAGACATCGATGCCGATGAGTATCGCGTCATTGAAGAAGCGCTCACTGAGAAATTGCGCGACTGGGCCGAACTGTCCAAGCCGCTCCGATTGAGCAGCTACCGCAAGGGGGTGGATGAGCCTCGAAGCGCTGCAGTGGTGGGGTCTTACCTCAATAACGCCTTGGCGCTCAATAGCTATGCCCCCGAATCGGCGATGAATATGGCCAACGCCGCTTATGAAATGACCCACTTGATGCCGCGTATCCAAGGGAAAGCAGAGGATGTCGTGGGCGTCTTGCAAGAACTCCGTGACCTTAATGCCCTGGAAGAGAGCGAACCGGATTTTTGTCACTGGGCTGGAACGCTGGAAGAGAAAAACGACAAGCTTGAATGGAATCTCGTCAAGCATAAAAGCCGAGGTCATGAGCCAGGCCTGGAGAATAATTTCTTCCAAGAGCTCATTGCACTACTGCAGCGTGCTAGTGATGAAGAAACGAGGCGTGGCGCCTGGGTGAGAATATCAGAGGTGCTGACCAAGCTCGAAAAGCCGGAGCTCATCATATATGCCGTTCATCAACTGGTAGAGGTAGAGAAGCATTACCCTTTTGGAGGTGTTTCAGGAAAACGTCTCAAGGCGCGCTGGGACAATGTCTTGTGGCTTGAAATCCAAGCGGGTATGCAAAATAGCATGCTGAGAGGTGCGAAAGCCGAGTTCTCCAGATGGGTGGAAAAGGGCTATGAAAGGTATCGAGAGGATAAAGAGAAGCGACTTTATCTTGATGCCCAGCAAGAGATTATGAATAAAATGCCAGACGACTCGTTGGTTGGTATCGTCGTATGGGGCCTTATAATATTCATGTTCGTGATGTTTCTTATTTCATTTTCGCTTTAATTTATATGCCAGGCCAACGAGGTTGAAATGGATGTAGAGTTTTCCAAAGGCATGGTTCTAGAGTATTGGCGTGTCGAAAAAATCTGCGAATCACTGCTTACTGCTCTCCCGGCGAACCAGTTCAAGCAGCAGGCAGCACAGCTGCGTTATTCGGTACGTCAGGTAGAGCGTATGCTCGCACCGCTGGGGCTGGAAGTGGTGGACTATACGCACCAGCGCTATGAACCCAATCTGCCGGTGCAAGTGATCAATAACGAAGAGGTGGCCGGCGAGCGCGACCTGATCGTGACTCAGACCATCGAGCCCACCATCGTACAGCGTGGCGAGGTGGTGCACCTCGGCCGGGTTATCGTCGCAGAGAGAGATTGAACATGTACATTGGCATCGACCTCGGTACCTCCAATAGCGCGGTATCCTGCTACCACCGTGGCCAAGTGGACGTCGTGACCATGGAGGGCGGCGACAACATTCTCCCTAGCGTTATCTATATGGATGCGCAAGGAAGCAAGCTCTATGGCCAGCGCGCCTTCGAGCAGATGGTGTTGTCGCCCGAGAACGTGGCATCGGGCTTCAAGCGTCTCATGGGCACGTCGACCGAGCTGACGCTGGGTAATGGTCATGCGATGACCCCCGAACAGGCCAGCTCGGATATCGTTCGCCAACTGCTGGGCCAGGTCTTCAAGGCATTTCCCGATGAGCAGGTCGAGGGCTGCATCGTCACCATCCCCGCGGCGTTCAACCAGATGCAGAGCGAGGCTACGCTGCGGGCGACCCGCGACGCAGGCATCGAGTCCGTAGGCCTCCTGCAGGAGCCTATCGCTGCCTCCATGGCGGCGATTGCCGATGGTGAGCTCGATACGGGGCTATTCCTGGTCTATGACCTGGGGGGCGGCACCTTCGATGTCGCCTTGGTGCAGAGTGTCGGTGGCGCCGTCAACGTCCTCGATAACCTGGGGATCAACATGTTGGGGGGGCGTGACTTCGACCGCGAGATCCTCCACAGCCTGGTGGTGCCCTGGCTCCAGGAGCACTTCGCGCTGCCCGATGATTTTCTCAAGGGCGCGGACTACCAGCGCTTGCTGCGTATCGCCCGATTGGCCACCGAGCGGGCCAAGATAGCGCTATCGAGAAGCGAGAGCGAAACCATTTTCGTCTCCAGCGACGAGATCGGCACCCGCGACCAGCGCGGAGAGCCTGTCTATCTGGACGTCCCGGTGACGCGGCAACAGCTACGTCAGCTGGTCGAGCCACACGTAGACGAGACCATCGAGCTATGTCGCCGGATACTCGCCAAGAATGGCTATCAGGCGAGTGACGTGGACCGTGTGCTGTTCATCGGTGGGCCCACCAAGACGCCCTGGTTGTCGGAACGGGTGGCCGACCAGTTGGGGATCGTGGCCGATATCACCATCGATCCGATGGTGGCAGTCAGCTACGGTGCCGCGATCTATGCCGAGAGCCGTGAGTGGGGCGACGACGGAACGGCTCGCAAGTCGTCCCGGGAGAGTGTGGAGATCGCCGAATATGCGCTGCGCTACGACTTCCCCTCGCGTACTTCGCGAGACACCGCGCGGCTCAAGATCTCATGCGCTGCCACGCAACGCGATGCGCTCGAGGTACAGGTCGACTGCGCACAGGGCTGGACCTCCGGGCGGCAGCCGCTGGAGGGTAATACGGCGATGCGACTGCCGGTTGCCCAGCAGGGGGAGAACCACTTCCGTATCAGTGTGTTCACCAGCGATGGGCGGCCGCTGACCGAGGCCAGCAAGCAGATCGTCATTCTCAGGACCCACGCCAGTGCGGCGGGCATACCGGCGACACAGACCATCTCGGCCAAGGTCGTGGAGATGGATGGCCACATCGCCTCGAATGCCCTCGAGCCGATGGTCGACAAGGGCACCTTGCTGCCGGCGGAGGGGACCAAGTCGTTTCGCGCCGCGCGGGACGTGAAATCGGGCAGCAACGACTACATCGCGTTAGAGCTGTATCAGCATGCCGAGAACGTCAACGACCCCGAGCAGAACCTGAGCGTCGGTGCCTTCCGTATCTCCAGCAGCGATCTACTGCCCGGCATGGCGATCAACAAGGGTGACGAGATCATCTGCCAGTGGCGGATGAATGACAGCGGGATCCTGCGCGTCGTCATCGATGTTCCCGCCGTGGGACAGACGTTCGATACGGGCCACCTCTACGCCGACACCGATGGCCATCGCAACTTTGCCGACCATGACGGCGAGGCCTTGCTGACGGGGCTGCTCGATGAAGCCAACGACGAGCTCAAGCAGGCCGATACGGTATTGGGCAAGATGGCGCGCAGCGACATCCGTCACATCGGGGCGGCGCTCCAGGATCAGCGGCGTGCCGCCGAGCGCGCCGATGATCCCGAGGTACGCCGCGGTATCAGCGAGCGGGTGCGTGCCTTGCGTCAGGACCTTTCGAAGCTGGTCAACTCACCGGAGCATCGCGCCACCGTGCTGCGTGGGCGCCATACCGAACTCGTCAGGGCGTATGACCGCGAGATAGAGGGCGGCAACATGCCGCTGGATAGCGAACGTTTCAGGCGCATGGCGGATAGCGCCCTGGAGGAGCTCAAGCGCGGCGACGAGCAGGCGCTGAACGATGCCGAGCAGATTCTCAACGACATGGACGCGACCGTCTACGACCTGATGACCGAACGCCCCGAGGTGGTGGTCAGCGTCTTCCGCAACCTGTCGGAGAAGGGCGCGTCGGCGGTGGACGCCGAACGCCATGCCCGGCTGGTCAAGGAGGGCCAGGAGGCCGTTCAGAATAACGACATCACCGGACTGAAGGGCATCAACAACCAGCTGTTCAATAACCAGGCACAGCATCAGGTCCACGCGGTGACGGCCAGTGAGGTCGCCGGCCTGATGCGAGGATAGCGATATGGCGACATTCCCCTGGTTTCCGCTGATGACGGCGCTGGGCAAGGAGCATCGGGTGGCTGGGCTGAAGCAGGAAGGCCCGGGTTATCAACTACTCGACCTTCAGCCAGCCGATCGCGTCGCCCTGGTGTTATCGCGCTCCCACGCCATGGCCAGCACCTGGGAGCAGGTGCTGGCGCCAAAACTCGAGGACGCTAGCTGCTGGAGCGAAGCATACGGGCCCGATGACTACTGGGTGTGCCTGTTTCAGAAGCAGCATCAGCCGCTAGCCGTCGAGGACATCCCCCAGCGCACGGATTTCATGGCGCCTCGTGAGCTGATGCGGCTGGCATATGCCCTCAAGGCGATGCCGGAATGTCACTGGGGCAAGGCGCTCTACTGGCCAAGAGAGCAGCTGTGCCTGCCCACCCGGCGCGATCCGGAGAGCCCCAGCCAGCGTCGTGACCTAGTGACGGCGCTGCTCACGGGAGGGATCGCTGACGGTAGCCTCTCGCCGCAAGAGATCCTGCGCTTCAACGACTGGCTGAACGTGCAGGACGTGACCAGCATCATGCAAGTGCTCGGCATTGGGCAAACGGTGGCCGAAGGGAGCCGTCAGGTACTGCCTGCCTCACCGTTCCGACTGCCCGGTCAGGCGCGGCTCGAAGCCTTCTTCAACGAATACATCGTCGATTACTACCGCCGAAAGGAGGCTTATGACGCCATGCAGATAAGCCCTCCCAACGGTGTGCTGCTCTACGGTCCGCCCGGGTCAGGCAAGACCTATGCGGTTCGTCAGCTGGCTGAGTATCTCGACTGGCCGGTCAGAGAAATCGACCTGGGCAGTGTCGGTAGCACCTATATCCACCAGACCAGTCTGCGTCTCAGGCAGGAGTTCGAGCAGGCCGCCCGTGACGCGCCGAGCATGATCATCATGGACGAGCTCGATGCCATGGGCGCCAATCGCCAGAACGTTCGCGATGACCACAAGATCGAGGAAGTCTCGGAGCTGCTAAGACTCATCGACTCCGCCGGGCAGCGCAACGTCATCGTGTTCGGCATGACCAACCGCCCCGAGGCGCTGGATAGTGCCCTGCGTCGGCGAGGGCGTTTCGACTTCATGCTCGAAGTCGGCTACGCCGGCCAGCAGGCCGTCGCCGAGATGCTCGCCAATGAGCTGGACAAGCGGCCGAGCGAGCCGGGTATCGCACTGGAGGGACTGGCTGCCCGGCTCACCGACCGGCCACTCAGCGATGTCGCCTGGGTCATCAATGAAGCCGGCAGGCTGGCCGTGCGCAGCCAGCGGAGCAGTATCGATCAATGGTGTCTCGAACAAGCCGTCACGGCGCTGACGGCAGGCGAAGAGGTACGCCACGCAACGTTAGACTCAGAGCGCCAGGGATCGATTCAATGACTGCTTCTGAACCCTGCAAGGCAGCCGGCGAGCGGGAGTCCGGAAGCGTCTGGCGAGGCTTTTTCCAAAGTCGGGGGCGGCTGGGAAGGGGGCGCTTTCTGCTCTTCTCGTTGACGCTGCTGCTGTTCTGGGTGCTATCGGGCACGCTCTCCAATTGGCTTTGGAGTCGTTACTATCTGCTCTATGGCGAGATGCTGAGCCTGACGATGATAGCCATTTCGCTCATGGTGATCGTCATCGGCATGTTTCATGGCGCTCGGCGTTTCAATGACTTCGGTGCATCGGGCTGGTGGATGTTGCTCTACCTGGTCTTTCCCATCCTGTTTCTCGCCCTGGTGCTTGTCCCGGGATCATCCGGCGATAATCGCTTTGGCCGTGCCCCGGCCGATAACCCCATGAAGGTGGCTGCCATGATGCTCCTGGTTACCCTGGGTACGGCGTTCCTCCTCCTGCTATTGGTGCTCGTGTAATGGGGCGGCGGGGTGTCCGGACGGGGGTAATTGCCTTGTTGGCGATATTCGCCATAGGACTGATTGCCTATGCACACTATCGCCATGGCGAGATCGGAGAACGAATTTACCTGGATGCAGAGGGAAATGTAGTAGAAAGGTCCAGTGAGGCACGCAGCTACATGACTCCCTTCGAGCAGGAAGGCGAGCGTTGGGCATTTAATCAATATTACCTGAATGGTAATAAAATGTTCGAGGGGTACTATACTGCGCCATCCTTGAAAGACGGCCATCTGGTTGGAGAAACCACGAGATATCATGAGAATGGCAATACCATGATGTTGGCGACGGGAGATGAAAGCAGCCGACTACATGGCATGGTCATTGTCTATCATGAGAGTGGCGGGCTGTCACATGTGTATTTTTCGTTTGCCGGTGTCATCCATGGGCCATTTTCCACGTACCATGAAAATGGTCAGTTGAAGGAGCAAGGCTACTATCTCAATGGCACCAGGCAAGGTGAGAGTCTTATATACGACGAAGAGGGCCGGTTAAGAGCCAAGTATCATTACCACAACGGATTGCGTGATGGTGTGGCGCGCCGTTATCGTGCTGATGGCAGCTTGCGCGTAGATGACTACTACAAGAATGATGAGTTGATCGTACACAAGCGTTTCTCCACCAAGGGCAACCTGGTTGAATTGACCTACAATGACGAGGACGGTCAACGGATCGTCGGCCTCCGTTACTATAGTGATGGCGGCATTCAAGTACGCACGACGCGCAGGCAGACGCCTCATGGGCCCGGCACGTTGAGGGAGAGTCTGGCGAGAAACGATCAGAGTCTGAGGGAGCGCACCTGGCGAGTGAATAATGAGAATATCGACTGGTCATTGGAGGAGAAATTTAGCCATAGTGGTAGAGTGGTGCGTAGCAGAAGAGAGAGACTGGACGGCAGGCTTCACGGGCCCTACGTCGATAACGCCGTGTTGGTATACAGAAAGGATGGTCGTGAGCTCGCTACGGTAGGCGATCTGGTGAGGAAGGGTGTTTATCACCACGGTATCAAGGTGGGGACCTGGGTCAGGATGTTCAGAAACGGTAGTGTGGTGAGAAATCACCATGATGAGAATGGCGAGCTACAACCGTTATGAATATTCAAAGGATGCCGCTCTGATCAGTTTTCTTCAACACCGCCATGGTGTATGCCAATATTTCCGATCTTTATCGCTACACTGAATATCTCGGTGCTGAGATGTATTGCAGTATCCGCTACCAAGATGGCGAACAGCTTGGCCGTACCCTTTACTTCATGGATCAGCGGGATACGGAGTGCGGCAGCATGGCCGACGCTCACTAATCCTTTCAACCGCGATTTGTGGGAGCGGCTTCAGTCGCGATGCAGCGCGCAGCGGTGCCGGTTAACCCCATCGCGAATAAATTCGCTCCTACATTTGCCTGGGGCGCCACTCCCCAATGTAGGAGCGGTTTCAACCGCGATGCAGCGCGCAGCGGTGCCGGGTAGGCCCCATCGCGAATAAATTTGCTCCTACATTGGCCTGGGCGTCGAGCCCAGTGTGGGAGCGGTTTCAACCGCGATGCAGCGCGCAGCGCTGCCGGGTAACCCATCGCGAATAAATTCGCTCCTACATTGGCCTTGGCGCCATTCCCAGTGTGGGAGCGGCTTCAGCCGCGATTGCAGCGCGCAGCGCTGCCGGGTAACCCCATCGCGAATAAATTCGCTCCTACATTGGCCTTGGCGCCATTCCCAGTGTGGGAGCGGCTTCAGCCGAGATTGCAGCGCGCAGCGCTGCTGGGTAACCCATCGCGAATAAATTCGCTCCTACATTGGCCTTGGCGCCGCACCCAGTGTGGGAGCGGTTTCAACCGCGATCCAGCCGCCGCAGTGTCTCTGCCAGGACGTGGCAGCCGTCGGCGGCTTGCTGGCGGGTGATGGACTCTTGCGGGCAGTGGCTGCGGCCGTCGAGGCAGGGGACGAACAGCATGCCGGTGGGGGCGAGCATGGCCATGTAGACGGCGTCGTGGCCGGCGCCGCTGGGCATGGTCAGGGCGCTGAGTCCCAGCGAGTCGGCGGCTGCGGCAATCTGCGCTTGAACCTCGTCGGCGCACTGAGTCGGCAGGCCCTCGCTGAGCGAGGTGGCCGCGATGCTCACCCCGGTATCTTCGGCCTGGCGCTGAGCGGCGTCCAGCAGCGGCGGGAAGAATCCTTCGAGCAGTGCGGCGTCGTTGCTGCGCACCTCCAGCACCATCTCGACGCGCTCGGGAATCGCGTTGCTTGCGTTGGGCGATACCGTCAGGCGGCCCACGGTGGCCACCAGGTAGGCGCTGCCTTCGGCCTGGCGTCGCGCCTCTTGCTGAACGGTCTTGATCAGCCCGCTGGCCTCGGCCAGGGCGTCGCGGCGCAGTTCCATGGGCGTGGTGCCGGCGTGATCGGCCTGGCCGCTGACCACGATGTCATAGCGGTGGATGCCGACGATATCGCTGACCACCCCGATCGGCAGCTGGCGGGATTCCAGCACGCGTCCCTGCTCGATATGCAGCTCGATGAAGGCGGCCAGGGCGCCGGGCTGGCGCAGCGGCTGGCTCAACGCCTCGGGCACGCCGCCCATGCGGCGGATGGCGTCGAACAGGCGCTCGCCGCCGGGCTCCTCAAAGTCGAGCATCGCCGGGCTGAGCTTGCCGACCATGGCACGGCTGCCGATGCACGACACGCCATACTCGCTGGGCTCCTCGGAGAGGAAGTCGATCACCTCCAGGCTATGGCGCAGGCGTATGCCCGCTTCCTGCAGGCTGCGTACCGCCTCGAGCCCGGCCAGCACCCCGAGAACCCCGTCGTAGCGCCCGCCGCTGGGCACCGTATCGATATGGCTGCCGGTGGCCAGCGGCGCAAGCGCCGGCTCGCTGCCGGGCAGGGTGCCGATCAGATTGCCGGCGTCGTCGAGCCGAGTGGTCATGCCGGCCTCGTGCATGCGCTCGCGCAGCCAGGCGCGCCCCTCCAGGTAGCGCTGGGTGAAGGCGCGCCGCGTCCAGGGTGCATCGGGGTCGGTTATCTGCGCCAGCTCTTCGAGCTGCTGCCAGAGGCGTTCGGCATTGACGGTCAGGGGGCTTGGCATATCAGCGCCTCATCCAGGCATCGAGCTCATCGAAGAACGCCAGGCACTGGCCGAGCTGGTCGATCTCGATAAACTCGTCGGGCTTGTGGGCCTGGCGGATCGAGCCGGGCCCGATGATGATCGACGGGATGTCACCGACGATCTCGAACACCCCGCCCTCGGAGCCGTAGGAGACCTTGCCGCCGCGCGGGGGGAGGATGGGTTCCAGCTGCTTGAACATCTCGCAACCGGTGGCATCGCCCATGGCCGGGTAGGAGAACATCTCCTGCCACTCGATCTGGGCGTCGGGGGCGATGGCGCGCATCTCGGGCAGCAGGGTGGCTTCGACATCGCTGATCAGTGCCTGCATGTCGGGCTGGGCGGCGTCCTGATCGATGCTGCGCAGCTCGAAGATAAAGCGGCAGGAATCTGGCGTTACGTTGGTGGCCACGCCGCCTTCGACGATGGTGGCCAGGGTAGTGGCATGGGGCACGCTGAAATCGGTGTCGTAAGGGCCTTCTCGCTCATATCGTCGCGATCGGTCGCCGATCATGGCGATGATGCGCGAGGCATACTCCACCGCATTGACGTGCTGCGGGGCAAAGGAGGAGTGGCCGCCGTCGCCGTGCACCGTCACTTCCATGGCGATCTTGCCCTTCTGGCCGTTGATCAGCTGCATCTCGCTGGGCTCGCCGATGATCGCCAGCGCCGGCGGCACCTCGAGGGCGGCCAGGTGCCTGGCGATCGCCGGTGCCCCCAGACAGCCCACCTCCTCGTCGTGGGAGAAACAGAAGTAGACGGGGCGCGTCAGCTTGCCGTTGGCAAAGGCCGGTGCCGCCGCCATCACGCAGGCGGCGAAGCCCTTCATGTCGCAGGTGCCGCGACCGAACAGCCGGCTGCCGCGCCGCTCCATGCGGAACGGATCGCTCTGCCAGCTCCCGGGGTTCGCCGGCACCACATCGGTATGCCCCGAGAGCACGATGCCGGGCACGTCAGCCGGGCCGAGCCGCGCCACAAGGTTGGCCTTCTCGCCGCTGGCGTCCGGCAGCACCGTGACATCGGCACCCAGCTCGGCGAAGAAGCGCCGCAGGTGCTCGATGATCGCCAGGTTGGAGTAGGCGCTGGTGGTGTCGAAGCCGATCAGGTCGGCGAGGTGCGAGATGGCGGCATCGAGTCGCGGATGGTCCTGGGCGCTGGCATGCATGATGTCGAGTCCTTGGCAAAGAGTGAGAAAGATCAGGCCTTGGCTTTCTTGAGCTGCTGGCGAATGGTGATCACCACCACGAATACGGCCAGCGAGGCGAATAGCCAGGTAATGGGCGATGACACCAGAATGCTCGGGTCACCGCGGGAGATGGCGAGGGCGCGGCGCAGGTTCTCCTCCAGCATCGGCCCCAGGATGAAGGCGATCAGGAAGGGCGCGGCGGGGATCGCGAACAGGAACATGAAGAACCCGAACACCCCCATGGCCAGCAGCACGATCACGTCGTACATGCTGTTGGAGATCGAGAAGATGCCGAACAGGCACAGGATCAGCACGATGGGCGCCATCAGCCCCGGCGGAATGCGCGCGATATGCGAGAAGAAGCGCATCGTCGCCTTGCCGGCGCCGAACAGCAGCACCGACGAGAACAGCATGCCGATGAACAGCATGTAGACCTCGTTGAGGTTGTTCTCGAACAGCATCGGGCCGGGCGTCATGCCGTGGATCATGAAGGCGCCGAGCATCACCCCGGTGATCACGTCGCCGGGCACGCCCAGGGCCAGCAGCGGAATCATGGTCGAGCCGCAGCAGCCGTTGTTGGCCGACTCCGAGGCGGCGATGCCCTCGACCTCGCCCTTGCCGAAGTTGTCGCGGTTCCTGGAGCTGCGCTGCGCCTCGCCGTAGGAGGAGAACGCCGCCGCCGAGGGCCCGATACCCGGGATCGCCCCCATCACCACGCCGATCATGCTGCCTTTGAGCATCGACTTCAGCGAGCGGCGCAGCTCGGCGCGGGTCACCTTGTTGTCGCCCAGCTGCATCGGCTTGTGGGACTCGGTATTGCGGAACACCACGATCTTGAGCAGCTCGGGGATGGCGAACAGGCCGATCAGCACCGGTGCCACCGCCAGGCCGCTCTGCATGTCCACGGTCAGATCGAAGCGGAACGAGCCGTACATGTCCTCGCCGACGGTGGCCAGCAGCAGCCCCATGCACGCCGATACCAGCCCCAGCAGCAGCGAGCGCCCCGAGACCCCGGCCACGGTGGTCAAGGCGAATACCATCAGCATGAAGTACTCGGGCGGGCCGATGCGCAGCGCCAGCAGGGCCAGCGGCGCGGCAATGAAGATCAGCGAGATATTGGAGATGAAGTCGCCGGTACACGACGAGTAGAGCGCCATGTTCAGCGCCTTGCCGGCCTTGCCCTGGCGCGCCAGCGGGTA
The DNA here is from genome assembly GCF_014779595.1 of Halomonas sp. ML-15. GTDB lineage: Bacteria > Pseudomonadota > Gammaproteobacteria > Pseudomonadales > Halomonadaceae > Franzmannia. The sequence goes on along the minus strand of NZ_JACXZT010000019.1, from coordinate 1,379,625 downwards.
ACCATCCAGGGTCGTGCAGGCCGCCGAGGCGGTGCCCGGCGTCTTGATCAGGATCGCCGACACCGAGCCGCCATAGGTGGAGCCCTTGTAGAGCGCCACCAGCAGCAGGATGCTGGGAATCGGCTGCATATAGAAGGTGAACGGCAGCGCCAGGGTCACCGCCATGGTCCCGGTCATGCCGGGAATGGCACCGATGATCACGCCGCCCCAGATGCCCGCGGCCATGATCAGAAAATTCTCGAGCGTCGCGACGGCCTGGAAGGCAATCAGCAGGTCATTGAGCATGATGTCGTTCCTGTAATACGCGGTGCGTTATACGCCCAGGGCCCTTAACAGGCTGCCGGTGGGAAAGCGCGTATTAAGTGCGCTGGAAAAGAACAGATAGAGGAGCAGTGGCAGGGCAACGGCCACCATCAAGGAGACCCACTTGTGCCGCCAATAGCCGGTGAGCACCAGCATGACAATCAGCAGCAGCATGCTGGCGAGCAGGAAGCCCAGCAGCATCACCGCGCCGACGAACAGAGCGAAGGCCAGCACCGACCAGCCGAAGCGCAGCAGCAGGGTGGGCAGCGGTGTATCACCGCGTATTTCGCTGGCATCCTCCGGGTCGGCAATGGCCTGGGTTTTCTTCGACAGCGACAGCCCCAGCAACAGCAGGCCGAGCACCATGCCGAGGATCGAGATCGCCCGCGGCCACATGTCGGGTGGTGGGGCGAACCCGGGAATGAAGCTGGGGCGAGGCACATAGACCGGAATCAGTACGAATAGCACGACCCCGAACAACGCCGTGATGAGAAAACCGCGCGTCATGCCCATGTGCACTCTCCCAGGTTAATCAACGATGGCGACTCGCTGTCGCTCAGTCCAGATAGCCAAACTCTTCGGCCAGGCCGCGATAGAAGGCGTACTGCTCCTCGGCGTAGGTGGCCATGTCGAGGGTGCCGATGGTCGAGATCGAGCCACGGTCATCGGCCCGGCTCAGCCAGCCATCATCCTCGGCGACCTGTTCCATCACCTGGTTCCAGGTGTCGACGACCTCATCCGGCAGGTCGGGCGGACCATACAGGGCGCTCCAACCGATCACCTGACCGGCCAGCTCATACTCCAGCTCCTCGGCGGTGGGCACATCCGGCAGGGCGTCCATACGCTCCGGTGAATAGACCATCAGCGGGCGCATGTCGCCGCTCTCGATGTGCGGCATCAATGAGCCGGCGGCGATCGCCAGAAAGTCCACGTGGCCGCCGAGCAGCGCCGTGGCCAGCTCGCCGCCGCCGCGGTAGGGCACCAGCGTGGCCGCGGTGAGCGGATCGAGATCCACATCGGCCAGCAGCGTCTGCACGGTGAACCCATCGATGGCGGTCGCCCCGGATGCCGCGTAACTCAGGGCGCCTGGATCGCTGTCGATGCTCTCGAGCAGCTCCTCGACGCTCTCGTAGGGCGAGTCCTCGGCCACGGCGAGAATCATCGGCGTGGCTTCCAGCGGGCTGAGGAAGGTGTACTCATCCCAGTCGACGCTGCTGTTGGCGTTGACGGCAGGGGACAGCGCCATGCCCACTCGTGCCAGCAGCAGGGTGTAGCCGTCGGGGTCGGAGCGCGACACGTCGCGGGCACCGGTCATGCCGCCTGAGCCAGCCTGGTTGACGACGGTGATGGGCTCGCCGAGGAAGTCGCGGGCGGATTCCGCCAGGGCGCGGCCGGCGAGGTCGGACGCACCGCCGGGGCCGTAGGGCACCACCAGGGTGACCGACTCCGACGGGTAGCTCTGGGCATTGGCGGCGCAGGTCACCATCAGGGTGGCTGCGGCCAGGCTCAAGGCACGTTTCATGTTCGTCTCCTTCCTATTGTTGTGGCAGTCGCTCACCGATAGAGCGAGTTATTCGAGCCGTTTCAGCATAGACGGCTATGAAAAGTATTGCAAAAAAAGCCTTTAGTATGCATAAAGGTACTAGCAGGGGCGCAATAGTGCATGCCCCGCCCACAACGAGAAGCGCGAAGAGGGCATATATGAAACTCAAGGAAATCGAAGCCTTCGATGCCTTCATGAGGCACGGCACCACCCAGGCAGCGGCGGATGCCCTGGCGATCAGCCAGTCGATGGTCAGCCGCCTGCTCAGCGGCCTGGAGGAGGAGTTGGGGTTTGCGCTCTTCAAGCGCAGCAGGAACCAGCTGGCGCCCACGGAAGAGGCGTTTCTCTACCACGCCTCGGTGCTGCGGCTGATGGCCAGCATTCGCGATACCCAGAAGGACGCCGAAGCGATCTCCAACAATCAGCTGGGCAGCGTGGTGGTGGCCGCCCAGCCGATCTTCTGCGACACCTTCCTGCTCGACGTGATCCAGCGCTTCAAACTGCGCCACCCCAAGGTCGGCGTGCGGGTGGTGGATGCCGGCCTGCAGGAGCTGCTCAAGATGATCGACAACAACACCTGTGACGTGGCGCTGGGTATCACCCTCGAGGCCGACACCTACGGCGCCAGCGTCACACGGCTGGCCCGCTGCAGCGCCCGCTGCATCATGCATCGTGATCACGAACTGGCCGCCGACCCGGTGGTGCCCATCGCCAACCTGCAGAACCAGACCTTCGTCGAGCTGATGGCCGACAGCCCGCTGCGCGCCCGGGTCGACTACATCATGCAGACCATCGACATCAAACGGCACATCGCCGCCGAGCTGCGTCATATGCGCGGCGTCTGCGCCCTGGTGGATCGCGGCGTGGGCATCGCCGTCATCGACCCCATTGCCGAGCTGCTGCTTCAAGGTACCGCGGTGGTATCCAAACCGCTGGAGCCCGCCATCGAGTGGGAGATGGCGCTACTCAAGTCCAAGAGCCGCCCCCTCAGCAAGGTCGCCGACGCCTTCTGCGACGAGATCCATGAAGAGATCGACACCCTTAAGGAAATGGGGATCCTCAAATCCTTGCATCGCGAATAAATTCGCTCCCACTTTTGCCAGTGGCGCCACTCCCCGTGTGGGAGCGGCTTCAGTCGCGATGTGTAAGAGAGGTTTCAACTTTGTACAAAATAAACATTCCGCGACGGATGTATAAGTGACTGATAGGCGTGGCTTTGCCTCCACTGATGCAGCCTGTATCCTTGCGGGCACAATTAAAATTAGGTACCCAACAAAATGCTACGGTGGGTAGCTGGAGCCGACTCGCGGCACTCCTTAGAATAGTGACGCATCAGGTACTGGCCGGCTGAGCGCCGCGGTTGAGTCATCCAGCGACAAGCTGGCAGCAAAGGAAGGCACCAAGGGCCGAGGAGTGGCTCTCAGGAAGCTACGCTAACACTGGGGGCCCGTAGGCTCCTGCTGTGACGCCTTTCCGGACTGCCGGCGCACTGCTATCACAGGGCCCGGGAATGCGTCCGTAACAATCCCCGGGCGGTAGCGTGCCCGCGCGGATAGCCCGCCGCAGCCGCTCCCTCTTTGCCAATGGCGCCACTGCAATGTGGGAGCGACGTCAGTCGCGATCGCAGCGCGCAGCGCTACCGGGTAACCCCATCGCGAATAAATTCACTCCTACATTGGCCTTCGCGCCACTCCCCAGTGTGGGAACGACGTCAGTCGCGATTGCAGCGCGTAGCGCTGCCCCCAATAAAAGACCACCTGCCTACATCAGGACATGACAGACCGCATGGCGACCCACTGAATGGAAATTTCTGCAGTCATCACCCTCGTCACTGTGGTAGCGGTGCTCGGCACCCTGGCCTTAACCCGCATTGCCCCCGACATCATCCTGATGGCCGCGCTCGGCTTTCTGATCATTTCTGGCATTCTGGCGCCTGGCGACGCGCTGGTGGGGTTCTCGAACCCCGGCGTGATGACCATCGCCGTGCTCTATGTGGTCGCCGCTGGCCTCAAGGAAACCGGCGCCATCCAGTGGATCGCCCACCGCCTGCTGGGCCAGCCCACCCGGCTGCGCCAAGCCCAGCTACGGGTACTGCTGCCCACGGCGGGGCTAAGCGCCTTCATGAACAACACCACCGTGGTGGCGATGTTCATCCCCGCCATTCAGGAGTGGGCGGCGCGCCTCAAGCTTCCGCCCTCCAAGCTGCTGTTGCCCCTCAGCTACGCCGCCATTATTGGCGGTACCTGCACGCTGATCGGAACCAGCACCAACCTGGTGGTGGATGGCTTACTGCAGAGCCAGAAGGGTATTGGCCTGTCGATGTTTTCCTTAGCCTGGGTAGGGGTGCCACTGGTGTTGGTGGGCGGCATCTTTCTCTATCTGTTCGCCGACCGCCTGCTGCCTAGCCGAGAGGGGGCGCTGGAGCAGCTCGAACAGGCCCGCGAGTACGCCGTCGAAGTGGTCGTTGCCGAGAAGGGCCCGCTGGTGGGCAAGACCATTGCCGACGCTGGGCTGCGCAGCCTGACCCACGGCTACCTGGCCGACATCGAACGTCATGGCCGGCTGCTTACCGCGGTACCGCCGGACACCGAGCTGATGGCCGGCGATATCCTGGTCTTCATCGGCGCCCCGGAGTGCGCCCGCGAGCTGCGCCGCGTCAACGGCCTGCAGCCCGCCAGCGGTGACGTGCACAAACTCGATATCGCCCACCACAAGCGCTGCCTGGTTGAAGCGGTGATCGGCCCCGATTTTGGCGGCCTCGGCCAGACGGTCAAGGCGTCGCGTTTCCGCTCGCGCTATCAAGCGGTGATCATCTCTATCTCCCGGCACGGCAAGCGCATCCCCGGCAAGCTGGGTACCGTGACGCTGCAGGTGGGCGACACCCTGCTTCTCGAGACCACCCAGGACTTCGTCGACCAGTACCGCTACCGCAAGGACTTCCTGCTGGTCAGTGCCCTCAACGACTCCACGCCGCCGGATTTTCGCAAGGCGCCGCTGGCGCTGGGCATACTGGCCAGCATGGTCATCGCCAGTGCCAGCGGGCTGCTGAGCATTCTCGAGGCCGCCTTGCTAGCCGGCGGGGCGATGCTTGCCACCCGCTGCATTACCGCCAGCAAGGCGCGCCGCTACGTCGATCTCTCGGTGCTGGTGGTGATTGCCGCCTCCTTCGCGTTGGGCGTGGCCATGACCCAGACCGGCGCCGCCGCCCAGATCGCCCAGTGGCTGTTGTTGATCGATGGCCTGGCCCCCTGGGCTGCGCTGGCGCTGGTGTATGTCATGACGGTCGTATTTACCGAGCTGATCACCAACAACGCGGCGGCGGTGCTGATGTTCCCCATTGCCGTGGCGGTGGCGGAGCAGCTCGGCGTCAGCTTCATGCCGTTCATCATTGCCATCATGTTTGCCGCCTCGGCCAGCTTCATGACTCCGCTTGGCTACCAGACCAACCTCATGGTGCTCGGTCCCGGCGGCTACCGTTTTACCGACTACCTGCGCCTTGGCGCGCCGCTGAGCCTGATCGTCGGTGCCACGGCCATTGGCCTGATTCCCCTGGTGTGGGGGTTTTAAGTTAAAAGATGCCGCTGAGCGGCCCTCATCTATTCTTGACCCCGTTTAGGAGTTCCCTTGACCGCTTTCGTAACCAATGAAATACGCGCCCGCCTGATGGAGGGCGTTCACGCCGCTGGGCGTGAGGTGATGGCGATTTATCAGCGTGATTTCTCGGTCGAGACCAAGGACGACCAGAGCCCGCTGACCGAAGCCGATATGGCCTCGCACCACGCGCTGGTGGCACTGCTGGAGGAGCTTACCCCTGACGTGCCGGTGCTCTCCGAAGAGTCGGCCGAGATACCGTTTAGCACTCGCCAGGCATGGCAGCGCTACTGGCTGATCGACCCGTTGGACGGCACCAAGGAGTTCATCAACAAAAACGGCGAATTCACTCTCAATGTGGCACTGGTTGAAGAGGGCGTACCGGTATTCGGTATCGTCCACGCGCCGGTACTGCAGACCACCTGGGTAGGGCAGGTCGGCGGCGAGGCCTTCAAGATCGTGCAGGGCATCTACGCCAATATTCAGGTGCGTGAATTGCCGGACCCTGAGACGGCTCCCTGGAAGGTGGTCGGCAGCCGCCGTCACGGCGCCGAAACTTTCGAGGCCTTCTGCAGCGCCTTGCCTGCCTACGAGTGCGTCTCCATGGGGAGTTCGCTCAAACTGTGCCTGGTCGCGGAAGGCAATGCCGACCTCTACCCGCGACTGGCCCCCACCAGCGAGTGGGACACCGCTGCCGCCCAGGCCGTGGTGACCGCTTCCGGAGGGGAGGTGCTCAATGCCGAGACTCTGGAGCCGCTGCGCTGCAATCAGCAGGAGAGCGTGCTTAATCCGTTCTTCATCGTTTGTGGCCAGCGTGATGAGCGCTGGACGGAAGCCCTGAGCACGGCGCTGCGCGCCTAATCCCATCATTGCCCAAGGTCTATTTGATGTCTGAGATCA
>NZ_JACXZT010000019.1:1371999-1373123 GCF_014779595.1 Halomonas sp. ML-15 | reverse complement strand
ATCGACACCACCTGGAAGTTCAAGGAGATGATCCAATTCCGCAACCGCATGGCGGCGGAAGCGGGCATGGAGCTGATCGTGCATACCAACGAGGAGGGGCGGGCGGCCAATATCAACCCCTTCGACCACGGCAGCGCCAAGTACACCGACGTGATGAAGACCCAGGCGCTCAAGCAGGCGCTGAGTCACCACGGCTTCGATGCCGCCTTCGGCGGCGCGCGGCGCGACGAGGAGGCCAGCCGCGCCAAGGAGCGGGTCTACTCGTTCCGCGACAAGTACCACCGCTGGGACCCCAAGAACCAGCGCCCGGAGCTGTGGAGCATCTACAACGCCAAGGTCAACAAGGGCGAGTCGATCCGCGTATTCCCGCTCTCCAACTGGACCGAGCTGGATATCTGGCAGTACATCTACCTTGAGCAGATCCCCATCGTGCCGCTCTACTACGCCGCGCCGCGCCCGGTGGTGGAGCGCGACGGCATGCAGATCATGGTCGACGACGAGCGCCTGCCGCTGGCGCCCGGCGAAGTCCCCGAGGAGAAGTGGGTGCGCTTCCGCACCCTGGGCTGCTACCCGCTGACCGGTGCGGTGGAGTCGACAGCCGCGACCCTGCCCGAGATCATCCAGGAGATGCTGCTGACGAAAACCTCCGAGCGCAGCGGCCGGGCCATCGACCACGACCAGGCCGGCTCAATGGAAAAGAAGAAGCGTGAGGGGTATTTCTAATGTCGCATCAATCAGCACTGATCGCCGAGGACATCGAGTCCTACCTCAAGGAACACGAGAACAAGGACCTGCTGCGCTTTATCACCTGCGGCAGCGTCGATGACGGCAAGTCGACCCTGATCGGGCGGCTGCTGCACGACTCCAAGATGATCTACGAGGATCAACTGGCGGCGATTACCCAGGCCTCCAAGACCAGCGGCACCACCGGTGACGCCGTGGATCTGGCACTGCTCGTCGACGGCCTGCAGTCGGAGCGCGAGCAGGGCATCACCATCGATGTGGCCTACCGCTTCTTCTCCACCGACAAGCGCAAGTTCATCATCGCCGATACGCCGGGGCACGAGCAGTACACTCGCAATATGGCCACCGGCGCCTCCACGGCGAGCCTGGCGGTGATCCTG
>NZ_JACXZT010000019.1:961807-1371989 GCF_014779595.1 Halomonas sp. ML-15 | reverse complement strand
TGCAGACCCAGACCCGCCGTCACAGCTTTATCGCCGACCTGCTGGGTATTCAGCACCTGGTGATCGCGATCAACAAGATGGACCTGGTGGAGTTCTCCGAGGCGCGCTTCAATGAGATCGTCGCCGACTATCGGGCCTTTGCCGGCAATCTGCAGGCGCCGGATATTCGCTTCGTGCCGATGTCGGCGCTGGAGGGCGACAATGTCGTCAACCGCAGTGAGCGCATGCCCTGGTACCGCGATGCCGGCGGCGAAGCCGGGCCGGCCATGCTCGAACTGCTCGAGAGCGTCGAGATCAGTCGTGACCAGAACCTCTCTGACCTGCGTCTGCCGGTGCAGTACGTCAACCGGCCCAACCTCGACTTTCGCGGCTACTGCGGCACTCTCGCCGCCGGTATCCTGCGCCCCGGGCAGCGCATCAAGGCGCTGCCCTCCGGCAAGGCCAGCACGGTCGAACGCATCGTCACCTTCGACGGCGACCTCGAGGCCGCCTATCCCGGCCAGGCAATCACCGTCACGCTCGAGGACGAGATCGACATCTCCCGCGGCGACTGGATCGTCGCCGAGGATGCCGAGGTGCCCAGCTCCAACGCCTTCGAAGCCGATATCGTGTGGATGCACGAAGACTCCCTTACGCCGGGCAAACTCTACGATATCAAGCTGGCGACCCGCGATCTCTCCGGCGAGGTGCGTTCCATCGATTACCAGATCGATGTCAATAGCCTCGAGCATCTCGCCGCCGAGCGGCTCGAGCTCAACGCCATCGCACGCTGCCAGCTGGAGCTGACCAGCGACGTGCCGGTGGACGACTATCGCACCAGCCCCGGCACCGGTAGCTTTATCGTCGTCGACCGGCTCAGCAACGTGACCGTGGGTGCCGGGATGATCCGCGGCACGTCGAAAGCTGGTGCAGCGCGGGCCGGCAAGACCGACTGGCAGGCCTTCGAGCTTGAGCTCAATGCGCTGGTCCGCAAGCACTTCCCTCACTGGGAAGCCAAGGACCTGCGCGATCTGCTGGGGCGCTGATCGGCGCTTGACCCAGGGACTGGTTGCCGCACACTGGTGACGTCTCTCCTGCCGGGCACGCAAGTGGCCCGGCAGGGGCCCGTGCATATCGGGATAGGGAGGTCTCGTGAGCGAGCCGTCACCATCACGACCGCACTTCGTGCGCCGCCTGCTGCATATCCTGGCCAAACCGATGAAACGCGACCGTGGTCGCGGTGGGGTAGTGGTGCATCCCTATCGCGGCTACGGCTCGCAGCGAGAAGCCTTTCTGATGGGGCGGGTGTTTCGCCAATCGGCATTGAGTCGCATCATCCCTCACCACGGCATGCTGCGCGACATCGCCGATATCGTGCGCCGCATCGAGCGCCGCGGCATGGCGAACGCCGAGGTGGACGTTCAACTGGGCACCAATCGCATGGTGGTGACCACCGACCGCGACGGCTACTTCGAGATTCACCTGCCGCTCAAGACGCCGCTGCCCCAGGGCCTGTCGTGGCATGTGGCCGACCTGGCGGTGAGTCACGCCGGGGAGCGCGTCCACTGCCGTGCTGGCGTCTATATTCCGCCGCCGAACACCGACCTGCTGGTGATCAGCGATATCGACGATACCGTGATGTATACCGGGGTGGCCGACAAGCTGCGCATGCTGCATCGGCTGTTCGTCCAGCAGGCCGAGCGTCGCACTGCCTTTCCCGGCGTCGCCAGCCTCTATCAAGCGCTGCACCGGGGCGCCGAGGGCGATGCCAAACGCCCGATTCTCTACGTGTCCCGCGGACCCTGGTGCATCTACGAGATGCTCGAAGCCTTCTTCCAGCTCAACCGTATCCCGGTGGGGCCGATCCTGTTTCTGCGTGAGTGGGGCATCAGTTGGCGGAAACCCTGGCCGCGGCGCGCCGAAGATCACAAGCACGACTTGATCACCCGCATGCTGGCACAGATGGATGATATGCCCTGCGTGTTGATCGGCGACAGCGGCCAGCACGATCCCGAGGTCTATACCCGCATCGTCAAGGAGCATCCGGGGCGGGTGAAGGCGATCTACATTCGTCGCGTCGACCGCAAACCCGATCGCGAACGGGCCATCCAGCGGCTGCGCGATGAGATCGCCGACAGCGACTGTAGTCTGGTGCTGGCGGCGGATAGCGCCACCATCGCCGCCCACGCCCACCAGCATGGCTTGATTTCCCAGGCCGATCTGGTGATGGTGCGCGAGGCCTCCCAAGAGGCCGCGCTATGAGCGCAGCGCCAGTACCGGCGTGCTGATCTGTTCGCCCTGAAGCTGTTCGAGCTGGGCGTTGAACACGCTTTCGAGCCGCTGCACGTTGAGCACCTCGTCGGGTGTGCCGCTGGCAATGCGCCTCCCGTGTTCAAGCAGCCATACGCGATGGGCGAAACGCGCGGCCAGATTGAGGTCGTGAAGCACGCAGCAGATGGCCATGCGGCGGGTTTCGGCGAGTCGTCTGAGCAGTCGCATCAGACGCTGCTGCTGGCCGATATCCAGCGCGCTGGTGGGTTCATCGAGCAGCAGCAGCCCGCCATCTCCGCCAGTCGTGTTCAGGCTGCCCAGTTGGCATAGCGCTCTGGCGATCATCGCACGCTGGCGCTCGCCGCCGGACAGTGACAGCATGCCTCGGTCAGCCAGCGGCAGCAGGTCGAGGGCGTCCAGCGCACGATAGACGTCACCAGAATCGGCTTCGCTGCCCAGTGCGACCAGCTCCCTTAGCGGCCAGTCGAAGCCCAGTTCGAGGCGTTGCGCTACCAGCGCGCGGCGTCTGGCCAGGCGCAGCGGCGTCCAGTCGGCGAGTGGCCGCCCGTCGAGGTGAACGCAGCCGGTCTCGGCTGAGCGAAATCCCGACAGCAGGCCCAGCAGCGTGCTCTTGCCGGCGCCGTTGGGACCGACGATAGCCAGCAATTCTCCGGCTTCGATGCGGTCGTCAAGGGGACTGATGGTCGGCACGCTGCGGAATCCCGCATCACATAGCTCCAGCATAGGGGGCCTCAGCGTCGTTTGAGTAACAGCCACAGGAAGTAGGGGCCACCGAGCAGGCTGGTCAGCAAGCCGACCGGAATCTCGGCGGGGCTCGCCAGGCTGCGTGCCAGGGTGTCAGCGACGATCAGCAGCAGGGCGCCGCCCAGCATCGAGGCGGGCAGTAGCAGGCGATGGCCGGGTCCCAGCCACAGCCGCAGGCAATGCGGTACCAGAAGCCCGAGAAAGCCGATGATGCCGGCCAGTGCCACGCAGAGACCTACACCAAGCGCTGTGGCCAGTACCACGCGGCGTTTAAGCCGCGGCGCATCGAGCCCAGCGGCGTGGGCGGTGAGTTCACCGAGCTGCAGCAGGTCGAGATCCCGGGCGCTGCGCAGCAGCCAGACCAGCGCCGGAGGGATGCCCAGCAGGGCACCCAGCGCCGCGCTCCACAGCGCATGGGAGAGGCTGCCCATGCCCCACAGGCTAAGTTGGCGCAGCTGCTCATCGCTGGCGACGAAGGCCAGCACCCCACCCAGCGCGCCGGCCAGGGTGTTGATGGCGAGGCCTGCGAGCAGCAGGGTAAACAGCATATTGTCGCCGCGCTGGCGCTCACCCAGGGCGAAGACCAGCACGCAGACGCCGAGCGCGCCGAGAAAGCCGGCGACGAATTGGCCATAGAGCCCCCAGGGGCCGGCGGCATCGAAGAGTACGATCCAGATCGCCACGGCCAGGCCGGCGCCACTGGCCAGGCCGAGCAGCGTGGGGTCGGCGAGGGGGTTGCGGAACATGCCCTGCATGGCGGCGCCGCTGCTGGCCAGCATGGCCCCGACCAGGGCGGCCAGCAGCAGCCTGGGCAGTCGCAGCTGCCACCAGATCTGCCACTCCAGCGGCGTTGGCCAGCTGCCCAGCAGCACCCGCGGCGAGAGACCGATTTGACCACTCATGGCACTCGTCAGCAGTGCCACGATCACTGCCACCGTCAGCATGCTCAGCGCACGCTTGGAGGTGCTTCGCGGGGTAGGTGGGCGCTGGGCGAAGAGGGGCGTCGACTGGCTCATGGGGCGTGTCGCCAGCAAAGTGCATCGTCGCCTGTTGGCGGCTCGCTGCTGAAGGCTCGGTGCAGGGCAAGAATCGCACTCGGCGTCCTGGGCCCGAAGCCCAGCAGTGCCTGATCATCGCAGATGACCAGTTGCCGCGATTCGCCCGCCGGCGTCATCGACAGGCCGGGTAGTCGCCAGAGTGCTTCGCTGCCACCCAGCGCCTCGAGCCCAGAGCGAGTGACGATCACGCTGCTCGGCGCCTCGCCGAGCAGTCCCTCGCCGCTGACCACCTTGTAGCCCGACATGCCGGCGAAGGCGTTGTCGAGCCCGGCGGCGCGTATCGCCGTATCGGCGGCGGTACCGTGGCCAGCGGCCATTGGCGAGGTGCCGGCGTGGCTGAGTAGAAACATGGCCGGCCCCTGGTCGAGGCGGGGCAGGGCCGCCACCGCTTCCAACTGCTCCTCGAGCGTGGCATTGAGTGTTTCGGCCTGTGCCTCTCGACCCATGACATCGCCGACCTGCTCGACCTTGAGGGGAATCTCTTCGAGGCGCTGCTGGGCCCTGATCGTGACCACCTCGACGCCGCTCGACTCCAGCTGGCGAAGGGTTTCGCGAGGCTGGGCCTGGCTGCTCACCACCAGCCGCTCGGGCCGCAGCGACAACACACCCTCGGCAGAGAGTTGGCGCAAATAGCCCACCGACGGTAGCGTCTCCAGCGATGGCGGGTACTGGCTGGTATCGTCGCGTCCGATCAGGCTGTCGTCGGCCTCCAGGGCGGCGATGATCTCCGCGAGATCGCCCCCGATCACTGCCGTGCGAGGGGCGTCTGCGAGCACCCCCAGCGACCAGCCGACCAGCAGCGTCAGTAAAATGGCTCTCATGCTGCCGCCTCAAGGCCGGCTTGTTGCGCCAATAAATCTCGCCATGCCTGTCGTTCTGCGCGGCCTTCACTGCGCTCGGCATACAGCTGCAACAGCAGCTCGCCATCGCAGGAGAACGCCTCCAGGCTGGTAACGCCACCGTCGCGGTTGGGCTTGTGCACCTGCCAGACCCGTTCGATGCGGCCATCGTCGAGGTGCAGCGTGAAGTCGTCGCCAAACAGGTTGAGCCAGCCGCGCTTACGCACCGGGGCAGGGGTGACGCCGGTGCGGATCTGCACGGCGCCGGGGCTGGCGACGAATAGCATCAGCGGTAGCCGTTGATCGGCGGCGCCGTTGAGGATGCCCTCGACGCTATGGCATGCCAGGCGCCGGGTAAAGCGCCCCTCCATCAGAGCGTTGGCTTCATGACGCTGAAGGCCGTGACGGCGTAGCAGGGCAAAGAACTGATGCACATCGCGCATCCGCGACCACTCCTCCTCGAGACCTGGTGCCTGAGGAAGTGGACGGGCACTGGGCAGCGCCAGGCGAGTGAATACCGGCGCGGTATGGTTACCGCTGGCCACCAGCCGCTGCCAGATTCGCGGTGGGGTCGGCTCCAGCGAGAAGACCTTGTGCAGCGCCTGACCATGACAGTCGAAGATCTGCAGGCTTTGGCGCAGCGACGTGGCGCCGCTGGCGTCTGGGAGCGGGTCGCGAATCAGGCAGGCCCAGTGCCAGCGCTGCAGCTGCAGGCGCAGGTCGAGGCCGCCGGGATCGAGCAGCAGACCGGCACTGGTGAGTGGCGGGTACTGCCCTTGCTGTTCGAGCACTGTAGCGCTGGAACGGGTCAGTGCCTTGACCCGGCCGAGCCGGCATAGCTCGGCGGCGAGCTCGGCAGGCGCTAGCGTCAGGGTGGTCACATCGCGGCCCAGCCGGGCGGCTTGAAGCTCCCCTTCGCTGATCGCCAGGCGCTCGGCGATGGATATGGCCGGCAGCCGGGGGGAGGCGCTGCGGGCGGCATCGAAGGCCTCGAGAATAGCCTGTTGTTGAGCGTTCATGGGCATCTCCTGTGGGTCACCATTGCAGGCTCAGGTTGGCGAGCAGGCTGCGGCCATCGCCGAGATTGCCGTCGGGGCGGTACCAGGTCTTGTCGGCGACGTTGCGCAGGCTGAGCGAGGTCGAGAGGGCGGGTGAGAACTGCCAGGCGAGCTGCAGGTCGTGCAGGCCATAGCCGGGCTGCGGCTCATCGCCCTTGTCGTAGGCGCGGGCGAAACGGCCGCGCCAGCCGAGCGTGAGGTCGCTATCGGCCAGATGGTAGTCGAGGCCCGCCAGGGCTTCGAGGGGGGTGAGGGAGCCCAGGGCTTCGCCGCTATCGCGGTCGTGACCGCTGACCTCCGAGAGGCCGACGAAGGCGTCGATGGGCAGATCGCTGGGGCGATACTGCAGGCGCGCATCGTAGCCCCATAGATGGGCGCGGTTGACGTTGGTGGCACGGGTCGTGCCAGCCATGATATCGACCTCGGTATCGATAAAATCGTCGGCACGGGTGTCGAAGTAGCTGGCGCGCAGCCCCCAGTCGCCGATGCGCCAGGCGAAGCCGCTCTCCCAGGTCTTGCTGGTCTCCGGACCGAGGTCGGGGTTGGGCACCCAGTAGTTGTCCGGGACGCAGAAGAAGGGGCCCTGGCAGAAGCCGGCGAAGTGGCGCTGGTCGGCGTAGAGCTCGGAGAGCGTCGGGGCGCGGAACGCCTCGGCGTAACCGCTATAGAGCATCAGGCTATCGCTGGGTGACCAGCTGAGGCGTAGCCGCGGGGAGAGTCGCCCTTCATCGCTGTCGCGCCCTTCGGCATCTTCGGCGCGGTAGTGGTCGTAGCGGGCGCCGAGGCCCAGCTCGAAACGCCCGGCGCCGCCGTCGTCGAGATAGCGGCCCACCGCCAGGGTGTCATCGAGATAGAGTGCCGCAGTGTCGATATCGGCGCGGGGGAAGCCGCTCGCTTGCTTGCCGGGGCGCTGGGTGGCGGTGGTCGCTTCGGCGCCGAAGGCGAGGGTCTGGCTCAGCCAGCCGTGGTCGAAACGGTGGTAGCCGTCGCTCTGCGCACCGAGGCGTTGCTGGGTGCGCTCGGCTTGGGGTTCGTCGATATTCTGGCGGCTCAGGGTCAAGCGACTGTCGAGCTGGGTGGTCGGCGCCGGCGTCCAGCGGTGGCCGAACTGAAGATTATCACTGGTGGTGGTGCGGTCGCGCAGGGTGCCGTCGCTGGGCTCCAAGGATTGGGGGTTACCCGGCTGGTGGGCATCCTCGCGGTAGTGCTGCCACTGGGCGAATAGCCGGTGGTCGTCACTCAGCTGCCAGCCACCCTTGGCCAGCAGGCTGTCGAGGCTGGCATCGTCGGGGGCGGCCTGACCGCCGGCACGGCGAATATCCCCCGACTCGCTGCGGCCCACGGCCAGCAGGCCGTCGAGCTCGCCGTTGGCGGTATCGGTCTTGCCGAACAGGCTAAGAGTGGCGCCGATCTCATCGCTGGCGGTGGCGCCGCGCAGCGAGAGACGCCCACCGCTCGACTCGCCGGGGCGCAGCAGGTCATCGGCGTCGACCGTCTCGAGGCTGATGACGCCGCCCATGGCGTTGCTGCCGTAGAGGCTGGAGAGCGCGCCGCGGGCGATCTGTATCTCCCGCAGCAGCGCGGGGTCGGCAAAGACGTTGCCCAGATGGCCGGTATCGATGTCCTGACGCACCCCGTCGAGGCGTACCAGTACGCCGTTGCGGTCGAAGCCGCGCATGCTGATGGTCTGGCCGTTGCGGCGGCCTTGGCCGGCGACGGTCAACCCAGGTTGGCCGCCCAGCGCATCCTCCAGTCGCGAGGCGGTGGACAGGGTGGGGTCGTGGCGATCGAGGGTGTCGATGATCAACGGCGCGCGGAAGCTGTCTACCGGGGTACGGGTGCCGGTGATCACCAGCGACGGAAGGTCCGACTCGGCGGTCTCTGGGGTGGTGTCGGCGCCGGCCAGCGGCGGCAAACAGAGGATTGCCAGGGCGCCACTGCAGCTCAATGCTCGCTTCATGTTCCTGAGGTTCCCTTGCGTGTGTCAGGAGAGGCGGCTGGCTGGGTGGCGAATGGCTACCTGGCTGGCGGGTTCGGTTGTATGGTCGACTTACGAGGTCAGAATCAGTTTGCCGTTGCGGGTGACGCGCAGTTGGTACTCCTTGCCATGATGCTCGATGATCAGCAGGCCCTGTTCACCGAGCAGCTGCTGGCTGGATATGCGGCTAGTGGTCTGGCGGCGGTGGGAAGCGGGAGCCGCCGACGGTGTACGGGGGGATGTCATGGCTCACCTTGTGGATACGGCATATACGGCTCATTCCTAAACGCGAATAATTATTGTTTTTTATGTGGCCTGCGTCAAGGCGCGTTGGCCTCTCGAGGTAGCAGGGAGATGTCGAGATGGTAATTATCGCAGTGGTGGTACTGGCAGCGCTGTTCCTGCTGCCCAACGTCTGGGCCCGGTGGGTGATCAATCGCCACGCCCGGCCGCGCAGCGACTACCCTGGCACCGGCGGGGAGCTGGCGCGTCATCTACTCGAGCGGCTGGGCATCGAAGGCGTGGAGGTGGAGGTGACCGAGCATGGCGATCACTATGATCCCAGCGCGCGCAAGGTGCGGCTGTCGCCGGATCACTTCGATGGCCGCTCGCTGACCGCGGTGACGGTGGCCGCCCACGAGGTGGGGCATGCCATCCAGCACGCCCGCGGCTATGCGCCGCTGCTGGCGCGTACGCGCCTGGTGGGAGTGGCGCAGCACGCCGAGAAGGTGGGGGCGGTGCTGATGATGGCCGCGCCCTTCCTGTTTATCCTTACCCGGCTGCCCGGCGGCATGCTGCTGGTGGTACTGGCGGCGCTGATCAGCTTCGGCACCGCGGCGCTGGTACACCTGATCACCCTGCCGGTGGAGTTCGATGCCAGCTTCCAGCGCGCGCTGCCGCTGCTCAAGCAGTATATCCCGCCCTACGATATGCCCGCCGCCCGCCATGTGCTGACCGCCTGCGCCTTTACCTATGTGGCGGCGTCGCTGGCCAGCGTGCTCAATCTGGGCAGATGGCTGGTGATCCTCAGGCGTTGACGGTCCTGCTTGCTTGGGCGTCAGCTGCGGTTTCTGCCGCTACGGAGTCGGCTTCTCCTCAAAACTCCGAGACCTTGCCCCAGACGCTCTTGTTTAGACGCGCAAGCCGGTACTGGTGATGCTCGACGAAGGGGGGCTTGCCGGTGACCATTTCAGCGATCAGGCGTCCGGCCCCCGGGCCGACGCCGAAGCCGTGGCCGGAAAAGCCCGCTGCCAGCAGGAAGCCGGGCAGATTCTCCGGCTCGTCGATGACTGGCACGCCGTCGGGGGTGCTGTCGATATAACCGGCCCAGCCGGCCTGAACGGGCACGCTGCCCAGGGCAGGCAAGAGCAAGCGCGCACGGGCCAGAGTCTCCCTCAGGATCCGCTCCGATGGGCGCGGATCGAGAATGCGGACCCGCTCCATCGGCGTGGGCCGGTCGAGCGCCCATTTCCTGCGCGTTTCGTGACCGGACTGCCAGCCCTGTAGGTCGCCGGGGGAGAGCAGTTGCCAGCGCTTGGCGAACATCGGCAGGAAATGCGTGGAAAAGCGGAGCTGCTGCGGCGTCGGATCCAGGCAGGCGCGCCCCGAGGTGGCAAGCGTATAGCCGCCGTCTCCCCGCCGGGTGACCGTGACCTCTGCCGTGTGCAGTGCATCGGGCAAGCCCTTGGCGCCTGGCATGACCGAGAGAATCGAGGAGCGCACCGAGGCCTGCGGAAAGCGGATGCCGAGCTGGCGGCAGAAGGAGGAGGCCCAGGCGCCGCCGGCCAGCACCACCTGCGTGGTCTTGATCACGCCCTTCTCGGTAACCACCCCGGAGACGCTTCCGGCCTCGGTTTCGACCCCGCGTGCCGCGCAGAACTGATGAATCGAACCGCCATGCTTGATAATGCCCTTGGCGATCAGCGGTGCCGCCCGCGCCGGATCGGCGATGCCGTCCGTGGGCGAAAACACGCCCCCCAGCCAGGGCTTGCCGGTCACGGCGCCGCGCTCGGAGGCTTCGGCGGCACTCAGCATATGGGTCGTGACCCCCTGGGTGATGGCAAAGTCGCGCCACTTGGCCCAGCCATCCAGCTCGGCTTGGCTATCGGACAGATAGAACAGCCCGCAACGGCGGAAACCGAGGTCCTCGCCGAGGTCGGCGCTGATCTCTTCCCACAGCTCGAGGCTCTTGGTCGACAGTGGCAGTTCGCGTGCGTCACGGTTCTGCTGGCGGCACCAGCCCCAGTTGCGGCTGGACTGTTCGGCGGCGATGCGGCCCTTTTCGATCAGCGCCACACTCACGCCCTGGCGGGCCAGGTAATAGGCGGCACATACGCCGATGATGCCGCCGCCGATGACGACGGCATCGGCGCGCTCCGGCAGATCCGGCGTGGATGAAATCGTTAACAATGGAGCCGGCATGGGGCTTCTCCTGGCCTGACTATCGATGGTGGTACCGCTTTAGCGTGCCCATACAGCCAGCGCCGCCAAAGCGGTGAGCTGCGCCATTGCTCGATTCGCCCCTTCAGCGCTGCAGCTCGTCGAAAAGGACGACCGTGACGCCGGGACGCGGCTCAGGCGAGGTTACCCTGGCACAGGTATTTGGTCGCCATGTAGTCGTCGAGGCCGTAGCGCGAGCCTTCGCGCCCGTAGCCCGACTCCTTGATGCCACCGAAGGGCGCTGACTCGGCGGCGAGCGCACCTTCGTTGATACCGACGAGGCCGGTTTGCAGACGCTCGGCGAGGCGCCAGATGCGTGCCACATCGCGGGAGAAGAAGTAGGCGGCCAGGCCGTAGGGCGTATCGTTGGCTGCCGTTACCACCTCTTTTTCATCGGCGAAGCGGAACAGCGGCACCACCGGGCCGAAGGTCTCGTCATGGGCCAGCTCCATGTCGTGGCTGGCGTCGCCGAGCACGCTGGGAGCGTAGTAATTAGGGCCTGCAGTGACGCCGCCGCTCAGGCGCTGGCCACCGGTGAGTAGCGTGGCACCGCGGGCCAGGGCGTCCTGCACGTGACGCTCGATCTTGTCGACGGCGCGGGCGTTGATCATCGGACCGATCTGGCTCTCTTCGCGGTCGCCGGGGCCGACGCGCAGCGACTGGACGCGGGCCACCAGCTTGTCGGCGAAGGCCGCATAGACCGACTCATGGACATAGACCCGGTTCGGGCTGACGCAGGTCTGGCCGCCGTTGCGGAACTTGGCGGCCATCAGGCCCTCGACCGCCGCATCGAGGTCGGCGTCCTCGAAGACGATGAAGGGGGCATTGCCACCGAGCTCGAGGGACAGGCGCTTGAGCGTGGGAGCCGAGTCGCGGGCCAGCAGTTTGCCGACCGCCGTGGAGCCGGTGAAGGTGATCTTGCGCACTCGGGAGTCGCTCAGCCAGGCGCCGACGACCTCGGACACCTGCTCGCGCGAGGAGGTGACGATGTTCAGCACCCCGGCGGGGATGCCGGCTTCCTCCGCCAGCGCGACCAGCGCAAGCGCGGTCAGCGGCGTGTCCTCGGCCGGCTTGGCGACCACGGTACAGCCGGCGGCGAGGGCCGGCGCGATCTTGCGGGCAATCATCGCCAGCGGGAAGTTCCACGGCGTGATCGCCGCCACCACGCCGACCGGCTCCTTGGTTACCAGCATTCTTTTGCTGCCCACCGGGGCGGGAATGATGTCGCCGTAGCTGCGCACCGCTTCCGCGGCGAACCAGTCCACGTAGGAGGCGCCGTAGGCCACTTCGCCGCGCGCTTCCGCCAGGGGTTTGCCCTGCTCGCGGGAGATCAGGCGGGCGAGATCCTCGGTATGCTCCTGAATCAGGGCGTGCCAGCGCCGCAGTAGCCTTGCCCGCGCCGCTGCCGGCTGCTGACGCCAGTCGTCGAAGGTGCGATGGGCCGCAGCGGTGGCGGCCTGCGCATCGGCTGCGGTGCTGTTGGCGATGCTGGCGATGGTGTCGCCGGTTGCCGGGTCGCTGACGGCGTAGCGTCCGCCTGCGGCAGCGGGTTGCCACTCTCCGTCGATGAAGTTGTCGGCGCGTACAAGGTCGGGGCGCTCGAGTTGAAGGATCATGGCTGCTGCCTCGTTAATGTTATGGATGTCGAAGCCGGGGCAGCCAAAGAGCCATGCCCCGAGACGATGCCGGCTGCTGCAATGCACCTATATTAGGCGTCTTACCCCGGCGCAGGCTTTCGTAATGGGGGGCCGCCGTCGCAGATTCGGACGTTTTAGAGGGGATGCTCGGAAGTTTATGCCGCAGAGGGGGTGTAGCCTAGGAAGAGGTCAATCGTGATCGCAGAGCAGCTTTTCGATCGGGTAGTATTTTTTCACCACCGGGGACTTGATCACGATGTAGCTGAAATACTTGTCGATGCCGATATTCTGCTCGAGCATCTCCTCCATGACACTCTGATAATGGACGACATTGCGGGTAAGGAAAATCAACTGGTAGTCGAAGCCACCACTCACCAGATGACACTCGAGAACTTCATCCACTTTGCGTATATAGGCCTCGAAGCGTGCGAAGTCTTCGAGGCGGTGGTCGGACAGTGTTAGCTGGGTAAAGACCCGCTGAATGCTCCCAAGCTTCTCGAGCTGTAGGTGAGCGCCATAGTCAATAATGTAGCCGGCTTTTTCCAGGCGTTTGACTCGGGTCAGGCAGGGACTGGGGGAGAGCCCAACGGCGTCTGCCAGCGCGACATTCGATATACGGCCGTTACGCTGCAAATGGCTCAGAATGCGTATGTCGAGGCGGTCCAGTTTGGGTGCGCCGATCATCCAGGGCTCCGGTGTGTTCGGTCTGTCGTTCTGACAGTGACAGAAAAAATGCGATGCACCATCAGCTGTGCGCGTCGCTTGTGACCGTCACCGCAGGGCCTGGCGTACTTCGGGTTGTTCGAGTACTGCATTCAGAGTGCGTTCGAGGCGCTCGAAAAGTAAGTCGAAGTCGCTACTTTTATAACAAAGTGCAGGGGCGAAGCCAAGAACGTTGTCGGTGAAAGCCCGCAGGATGATGCCGTTGCCATAGGCGGCTTCAAAGAGCCGATCGGCCAATTTCAACGAGGGATCGAAACGCTCTTTGCTCTGTTTGTCGGCAACCAGCTCCAGGGCGCCAAGGAAGCCGCGACTGCGAGCGTCGCCCACCAGGGGGTGGTCGAGCATGGCGCGCAGGCCTCCTTCGAAACGCGGTGCCAGCGCAACGCCATTCTCCAGCAGGCCCCCCTCATACAGGCGAAGTACTTCCAGGGCGACGGCGGCACTGACGGGATGGGAGGAGTAGGTGTGGCCGTGTCCGATCGGGAGGTCCGCGGCGCCTTCGGCGATCCCCTGGTAGACGGCATCGCTCATCATTACGGCCCCCATGGGGGCATAGCCGGCGGTCAATCCCTTGGCCAGAGTCATCAGGTCTGGTGTGACGCCTTCGGCCTCACAGGCGAACATCGGTCCCGTGCGACCGAAGCCGGTGATTACCTCGTCGACCACGAGCAGGATGCCCAGCTCCTGGCAGCACACCTGCATGGCCTTCAGCCAGCCTTTGGGTGGCACGATCACGCCGCCGGAGCCCTGAATGGGTTCACAGAAGAAGGCGGCGACGCGGTTGGCGCCGAGCTCCCGCACCTTGTCACGGAGTGCCGCAACAGAGGCGGCAATAATGGCGGCGGGATCCGAGCCCTCCGGGCTACGATAAGGGTAGGGCGAGGGAATACGGTGCTGGTGGGGCAGCGGCAGATCGAAGTTGCGGTGGAACACCGGCAGGGCGGTCAGCCCTGCGCCCTGGGACGAGGAGCCATGGTAGCCGCGCTCGAGGGTGATGAAGTGCTTCTTCTCGCTTTTGCCCTGGGCGTTCCAGTAGTTGACGATGAAGCGGATCGCCGAATCCACCGCATCGGAGCCGCCCATGGTGAAATAGACGCGCTGCAGCGATGCCGGCGCCAGCTCCACCAGCTTGGCAGCGAGCCTGATGGCTGGTTCGGAGCCGAAATGGAAATAGCCGGTAGCGTAGGGCAGCCGGCGCATCTGCTCCTCGGCGGCGCGCACGATGCTCTCATGGCCATAACCGGTGTTGACGCACCACAGGCCGGAAAAGGCATCGAGGAGTTCGCGGCCGCTGCTGTCTCGCAGGTAGGCACCGCGGCCCTCCGTCAGCAGCGTGACGCCACGCTGTTCATGGGCACGGTAGTTGACGACCGGATGGACGAGGTGATCGCGGTCCAATGTAATGAGGTTATCTGTGTGCATGGTCATTCCGCCGAATATTGAGTGAGAGAAGAACGGCATAAATGTCTGCGCGGGCGAATCACTGCGTTGTCGGCACACGTTCATCGTCTGCCTTTGAGCCGCCAGCACCTGATCAATAGCCGCGTGTTCGATCGACCATCTCTACCAACGGCAATCCCTCCCGGTGGCGACGCAGGTTGTCGAGCACGGCCTCGGCAGAGGTGTCCGCCTGCGTCATGCTGGCGATATGGGGTGTCAGCATGATGCGCGAGTGATGCCAAAAAGGGTGGCCGTCCGGCAACGGTTCGATGCTGCATACATCGAGGATCGCCGTCGAAAGATGATGGCGCTCCAGGGCATCCAGCAAGTCGTCTTCGACCAGGTGATCGCCACGTCCCAGATTGATCAACATGGCTCCTTGCGGCAGTTGCCGGAACAGCTTCTGCGATAGGATGCCACGTGTCTCGTCGGTCAACGGTAGCAGGCAGATCAGGATATCGGTGCGTGCCAGGAAATCCGCTAGCCCGTGTTCGCCGGTGAAGCATTCGACTCCAGGGAGGCTTCGTTCCGAGCGATTCCAGCCGGCACATTGAAAACCGAAGTCGCGAAGTTTCTCGAGCACTGCCTGGCCCAACACACCCATGCCGAGTACGCCGACGCGGCGTGTATCTGCCGTGCGCACTGGCATCGGCTGCCATATTTCGCTGCGCTGCTGGTTGGCATAGGTGAGCCAGTCACGGTGGGCCGCCAGCACGGCTAGGGTGGCATATTCGACCATGCCCGCGACCAGGCCGCTCTCGATCATTCTAATGACCGGAATGTGTTCAGGTATCCGAGACAAATCGAACTGGTCGACACCGGCTCCCACCGAAAACACCAGCTCCAGATTGGGAAAGGTCTGCACGATATCTTCCGGCGGCTGCCAGGCGGCGAGGTAGAGTACCTGGCTGGGGTCGACGATGTGCGGCCAAATATGAAAGTCGATGTCTGGCGCTCGCTCGGCGAACAGTTCTGCCCAGCGCGCGCCACGGACTGGTTCGGACTTATAGAGAAAGCTCATAGATCAACCTCACTCCAGTGAACTCGGACAGGCGCTTTCCAGAGCTTTTCTGTCGATATCATCGCCGGGAATGCCATGCGGTCGTCATGCATCATTGTTCTCTTGATAATGGGACGGATCCCTTGCTCGAGCAGCAGGAAGCCACCTTAACGAAGGTGCGTGAGAGTCCAGTTGGCTCCTCGGTCATCGGCCAGATCTCGCGATGATTCAGATCAGGGAAGCATATCCTTCATCCGATAATAAGCGCCTACGATAGGCAGGAACCAAGGCTTGCCTGTGTGCATGGGAACCGCGCGCCAGGCCATCCCGTCGAGGGGATTGGTCCCCTGTCGGCCCATGGCGATATCGGCGAGCACGCTGCCGATAAGGGTCGAGACCTGGGCGCCATGCCCTGAATAGCCCATGCCGTAGATCACCCCATCGGCGCTGCCGGCGCGGGGGTAGCGATCCTGGGTGCAGCCGACGAGACCGCCCCAGCAGTAGTCGATCTCGACGTCGGCAAGCTGCGGAAACACCTCCAGCATCTGTTTGCGCAGCAGCTGGCCGGAGCTGACGTCCGTTTTCTGGTTCGTCGCCGAGGAGAACCGGGCCCGCCCGCCGAACAGCACCCGGTTGTCCGGGGTGAGGCGGAAATAGTTGGCGATGTTGAGCGAGTTCGTATAGTTCCGGTTGCCCGGCATCGTCGCCGCGACCTCTTGCGGGGTGAGCGGGCGCGTAACGATGATGAAGGAGGCCACCGGCATCATCCGCCGACGAAAATAGCGGAAGGTATCGGTCGTGTAGGCGTCGGTGGCCAGAACGACCTGCCGGGCGACGAGGGAACCGGTCGGTGTGGTCAGTTGCCAGCCTTGCGGAACCCGCTCGCGGGCAAGGACGGGGTTGTGCTCCCAGATGGTTGCGCCATGCCGGTGGGCGGCCCGGGCCATGCCGGTGACGTAATGCCCCATGTGCATCATGGCGGATTTCGGCGACAGCACACCGCCGTGGAAGGCGTCTGATCCCAGCTCCTTGTGCACGTCCTCGCTTGACAGCCATTCCACCGTGGGATCGACCTCGCGGCGGAGCTCGTCGCACATGGCCTGCAGCTTCTGCACGTGGGAGGGCTTGGAGGCCAGCTTGAGCTTCCCACCACGGCGGAAGCCGCAATCGATCTTCTCTTCGTCGATGATCGCCTCGATCATATCGATCGAGTCGTCATAGGCTTTCCACAAGCGGCGTGCCTGGGCGTCGCCGAAACGGGCCTTGATAGCGCCGAAGCTGGCGAAGTGACCGCTGTTGAGGTGCCCGCCGTTGCGCCCTGATGCGCCATAGCCGACATGTTCGGCCTCGAGCAGGGCGACTTTCACGCCGGACTTCGCCAGCTGGCGCGCGGCATTGAGGCCCGTGAAGCCCGCACCGATCACCGCCACCTCATACTCTCCGGAGACGGGGTCGGCGGCGGCCTTGTCGAAAGGAACCGACGTATCGTGCCAATAGGAAACGAATTTCATTGCTGCATTTCCTGGGAGAAGTCGACAAGCACGCTCTTGATCCTGAGGTTAGCCTCGTAGGCCTGACGTCCGAGGTCCTTGCCGAAGCCGGAGCGCTTGTATCCACCGGTGGGTATCACGAAGTCGGCCGTACGCCCGTAGCGGTTGATCCATACGGTCCCCGTCTCGATGCCACGCGCCAGCCGCAAGGCGCGACCGATATCGGCGGTATGCACGCCAGCGGCCAGGCCATAGTCGGGGTGGTCGGCGAGGGCCTGAGCTTCGTCGTCGTCGTCGAAGGTCTGCACGGTGAGCACCGGGCCGAAGATCTCGTTCTTCACGGCATCCATCCGCTGATCGATGTTGCTCAGGATGGTCGGCTGGTAGAAGCCGCCGCCGCTGCCTGTCGAGAGACATTGCCCACCGGTGACGATTTTCGCCCCTTGCGCCGCGCTGCGCTGCACGACGCCATCGATACGCTCCATATCCCGGCTGGAGATGATGGGGCAGAGGGTGGTGTGCGGCTCCCAGGTGTTGCCAGCCCTGAGCTCCGCCACGATGGCAGTGAGCCGCTCGATGAATCTGTCGGCGATGGAGCGCTGCACGATCAGGCGCGAGCCGGCAACGCATACCTGGCCGGCGTTGGTGGTGATCGCCCGAGCCACGGTGCGAGCCGTTCTTTCCAGATCGTGTACGTCGGCGAACACCACCTGCGGGCTTTTGCCGCCGAGTTCCAGCGTTACCGGCTTGGTACCGCTTTCCGCACATGTCGCCATGATGGCCGCACCGGTTAGGGTCGATCCGGTAAAGGTCACCTTGGCGATCTTCGGATGGCGGCACAGCGCATCGCCGGTGATACGGCCGTCACCCTGCACGACGTTGAAAATGCCTTCCGGTATGCCGGCTTCGATGGCCAGCTCGGCCATTCGCAGCACGCTGAACGGCGTCATTTCGGATGGCTTGAGTACCATGGCATTGCCCGCGGCCAGCGCAGGGCCGACCTTCCACGAAGAGGTCACTAGCGGAAAATTCCAGGGCACGATGGAGCCGATGACACCGTAGGGCTCCGCGATGGTCATGCCGAGATGGTCGTTGCGGGTCGCAGCCACCTCGCCGCCGATCTTGTCCGCCCACTCCGCATAGAAGCGGATGCCCTCGGCAGTAAACGGTACGTCCCAGCCTGCCGCGTCACGGATTGGCCGGGTCGACCCGACGGCTTCGAGCGGCGCCAGTGTCTTGACGTCGGCTTCGATCAGGTCCGCCCAGCGCCGCAGAATGCGTGCACGATCGCGGGGTGCGCAGCGTGCCCAGTCGCTGTGCTTGAAGGCGTTCCATGAATCCTGCACGGCCTGGTCGACGAGATCGGCATCCGCCACCGGCAGGCCCGCATAGGTAACGCCGTCGGAAGGGCGTTGCACATCGATCGTGTTCGGGCCGCCTTCGATATAGCGACCGCCGATGAAATGTGCACTACGTACCGTGACCTGGTTCGGATCAAAGCTTTCCATGACAACTTCCTCTCGACAGTGGCGAGGCCCGGAGTGAAATGTGATCTGGTTAGGCATGGCACAGCAGGCGAGAACAGCGATCCTCGTCTACCGAACTCTGCATATCTGATTGCAGAGTCAGCGGCCTGTCATGATAAGAAGTATGGTGCTTTTGTTTTCCATAGGGGCGTCGAAACTTGTGGGGCTGGCGGCAGGAAACACCGAAAACGGCGCCGATGTTGGTATATCGATCCGTGCGCTATGCAAGTGGTCTTTCCACTGTCATGGCATATCCGTGCAGCACTATCGCCATTGACTTTTACCGGTGTAGAGAAAAGGAGAGGCGGGGCGCATTCGCCACCTCCTCTCCTGTTGGCCGTGATGACGTTCCGGGCTCAGCCGAGCGCCTGGTTGATGATGGCAAACTGCTGCAGGCCGGTAGCGGGCGCCGGGGCTTTACCCTTGACCATGGCAACGACGGAGTCGGCCTGCAGCAGGCCAAGCTCCTGTAGCCAGGGACTCAGTTGGCCTGAATCGTCGACGTCGATGCGAATGAAGGAGTCGACACGTGCCCCTGCCCAGTAGCTGATCATGGCCTGGGCGCGTTCGACGCTGGTTGCCACTACCGGCCCGATGACATAGCCGTGCCCGAAGCGTCGTATCAGGGCGAAGCCGGTGAGCTCTCCCTGGTTGTCGAGCACCACGCCATCGGCGACCTGGAGCAGTTCGTTCAGGACCGATGCCCGGGGCATGCCGGCACCGGCTGCCGCCATCTCGATCAGCTTGGTGCGGTCGTTCAGCCCCGCCGGCCGTATACGCTCTCCAGGTGGTGGTGCAACGACGGTGGGTTTGACGATGGTTCCCCGGTGCTGGTGGACCGTGCCGATGGCCTGGAAACCAAGTTGCTCGTAGAGCGGTTGGCCTTCGGGGGTGGCGAACAGTAGCGTATTGCGTTCACCGATCAAGTCGAGTATCGACTCCATCAATGCGCGCCCAATGCCGTTGCCCTGGGCGTCGGGGGACACGATGATCATGCCGAGCGACGCATAGTCGCTGCCATGGCTCCAGCACATGGCTGAGCCGATGACCTCGCCGTTGCGTTCGGCAACGAAGCCGCTACCGAGGCGATGCACGAACTGCCAATCCTCAATGCGATGTGGCCAGCGCACCGCTTGCGAGAGTTGATGAGCGGTAGGTAGATCGCCCTCCAACATTGGTCGATAGGTAATGTCAGTAGCAAGGTTCTGGACTGCCATGAAAAGCTCCTCCATAGATACTCGTACTCTGGCGTCTGCAGAGGGGCATTACTAGGATATTCTTGCCGATATGGGAAGCTGATTATGGCGGCGGGGCGATTCGGTAGTAATGTGCGTTGGCAGGCGCCTTGGCGAATGATAATGCCGTCTTTACCCGCGCTTTTAGCATGGTGTGGGTATGCATTCTGTTGCTACGGAGACGGGCGATCGTATTTGCACTCCGCCTCTTTAGGTGGAAAGCATCACGATCTAGAATAGTGGCAAGAGTCGCCTAGCCTAGGGACTGGTTCACGAGGGCAAAGGTGTGGATCTCGGTATCCACTGGTGCCGTGGTGGTGGGTAGGGTCATGACCGATACCTGATCATACTCCTGCATTCCACAGCGTCTGAGAAACTCGGTGAAACCGCCCTCGGGTTGGGTGGTGTCGACCCGAAGAAACCTGCCTGCATGTTTCGTCACGTGGGGGGCGGTAAGCGCGATGGCGTCGTCGGAATCCTTCGCGACAACTGGTCCTACGATATGGCCCCGGCCGAACCGGCGACACAGAGAAAAACCGGCGATACGGCCCTCCCGCTCAAGTACCAAGCCGGTGGAACACTCGACCAGCTCGTCCAGGATGGCTGCTCTATCGGCGCCGAAGGCGGCCAGGTCGAGGCGCGCGATATCCGCGATATCCATCGCTTTCAATGGTCGAATTAGACAGTCGCTCGGTAGCGAAATCTCGCCTGGGTCGTTTGCCGTGCCCTGGTGTTGATGCACGACGCCCACGACCTTGAAGCCACGGGTATTAGCGAGGCGATAGGCGACCCGGGGGGCGATGATCTGAAGTCGACGGCCGCGACACTGTTCCATCACATGGTCCATCAGCCAGCCGCCCCCGCCCTGTGCCTGTAGCTGTGGCGTGGTGATGACCATGCCGATAGTGGCGAAATCGTTGCCCATGGGGAACCACATGGCCGAACCGACGACCCGACCGATCTTGTCGCAGCCGGCAAACCCCTTCCCGACCTTGAGCAACATGCGCCAGTCGTCGGGCCGGTGTGGCCAGCCGACACCGACCGACAGCTGGTGAAGCTTGCCGATGTCATTTTCCTGAAGGTCTCGCAGCGTCAGCTCATAAGTCTGCAGGCGCTTTGACGTCTCTTTGGACACCTGACTCTCCGTAAGTGGCTCACCCTTTCACCCTGGCAGTTTGGCAGCTGGTAGATGCCATGGCTAGGACGTTCTTGCCGTGCCCACGGGGGCTGCGAAACCTCCTCTTCCAACTTGAGCGGTCGGTATGACTGGCGCCTCGCTGTGGTGGTTTCGGGCATGCGGCAGCTTCTGCCGTATGGCGCGACCAATGCCAACGATTGTATGCGCGAGCAGGGTCAAAACGAATCAAAAGCGTTGTGCATTGGTGCTGTAATTGTTTCAACGGCTCGTTCGTATCCGATGCGGCATGCGGTCCTCATCTCATGACTACGGTCGGGAATAGCGTATTGCTTGGGCAGAATGCATCACGAGAGATAACGATAATGCCCTGAATTGCATGAGATGGCTTCCTGATCAACGGCGCGTCGATATAACAACAGACAACCAATGATAAGCGGATAGATGGAGGCATGACATGAAAAAGAGTGACTTTCCGGGCCATGGTTTTACGCGGCGTGATGTGCTGCGCGGCATGGCCGCCGGAACCGTGCTGGCTGCTACTGCCGGTGGCTTGATGACCGGGGCGTCGTCCGCCTTCGCTGAGACGCCCCAGCGCGGCGGACGCATCAAGGTGGCGAGCGCGACCAGCTCGACCGCCGATACGCTGGATCCGGCAAGGGGGGCGAACTACACCGACTACTGCCGCCACTTCATGTTCTACAACGGCCTGACCACGCTGGACGAGTCGATGGTGCCGCGCATGTCACTGGCGGAGTCGTTCGACACCGACGACGCCCTCACCTGGGTCGTCAAGCTGCGCCGGGACGTCGTCTTTCATGATGGCCAGCCGCTTACCTCGGCCGATGTGGTCTACTCGCTCAACCGCCATCAGGATTCTGATACCGCGTCCCGTGCTCTCAGCGTTGCCGAACAGCTCGAGGAGGTCAGGGCCGCGGGGACGCATGAAGTGCACATCCGACTCACCAGCCCCAATGCCGACCTGCCGGCGATCCTCGCCACCTCCCACTTTCTCATCGTGCGCGACGGCGCCACGGACTTCAGCCTCGCCAACGGCACCGGGCCCTTCGAGTGTGCGGAGTTCCAGCCGGGGGTGCGTTCGGTCGCGGTGCGCAACGACAACTACTGGAAGCCGGGCCAGCCCTACCTCGACGAGATCGAGTTCTTCGCGATCCCCGACGAAGCCGCACGCATCAACGCCCTGCTCGCTGGCGACGTCGACCTGATCAATCCGGTCAATGCGCGCTCGATCCCGCGTGTACGTAATAGTGCCAACGCCACGGTGATGGAGTCGCCGACCGGCGCTTACACCAACCTGGTGATGCGTGATGAGCTGGGGCCGGCCAACAACCCGGACTTCGTGCTGGCGATGAAGCATATGCTCGATCGCGAGCAGATCCAGCGGCTCGCGTTCGGCGGCTTCGGCACCCTCGGCAATGACCAGCCGATCGCGCCCAGCCACCGCTACCACCTCGACGGTCTGCCCCAGCGCACCTTCGATCTGGACCGGGCGAAGTACCACCTGGAGCGCGCCGGCGTAGGGAATCGTTCGATTCCTCTGGTGGCCTCGGAAGCCGCCACCGGCTCTGTGGACATGGCCCAGCTAATGCAGCTCTCGGCGCAGCAGATCGGGCTCAAGCTCGAGATACGCCGGGTGCCGTCGGATGGCTACTGGTCCAACCACTGGATGAAGCATCCGCTGGGCTTCGGCTCCATCAATGCGCGTCCGACCGCCGACCTGATGTTCAGCCTGTTCTTTCACTCCGATGCCGCCTGGAACGAGGCTGGCTGGCGCAACGAGCAGTTCGACCAGTTGCTGCTGGCGGCGCGCGGCGAGACCGACGAAGCCAAGCGCAAGCAGATGTACGGGGACATGCAGGAGCTGGTCCACGAGCACGGTGGTATCGGCATCCCGCTGTTCAGGAGCAGCATCGACGGCCACAGCACCAAGCTGAGAGGGTTGAACCCGCATCCGCTGGGCGGGCTGATGGGCTACATGTTCGCCGAGCAGGTCTGGCTGGACGCCTGAGCGACTTCACCGACGACAACCATCGAGGCGCCACCTCGGCGGAAATGAGATGGCGCTGGAAGCCAAAACAAGAAGGGCCAACCATGAACAGCACCATTCTACGGCTCATCATTGGCCGGCTGGGTATCGGCGTGCTCACCCTGCTTATCGTCTCGCTGGTGGTTTTTGTTCTCACCAGCCTACTGCCGGGCGATGCGGCCCAGGAGCAGCTTGGCCAGGAGGCGACACCGGAAGCGGTGGCGGCGCTGCGCGCGAAGTTGGGCCTGGATCTCCCCGTTTACCTGCGTTACCTGAGCTGGCTGGGCGGCCTGGTAACGGGCAACCCCGGCGTTTCGTTGGCCAACGGCATGCCTGTCGACGATCTGATCGCGAGCCGGCTGCCTAACTCGCTGAAGTTGGCCGCGGCCACCGCCCTGATTGCTGTACCGCTGGCGCTTTCACTCGGCATCCTCTCGGCCATGTATCGCGGATCGATCTTCGACCGCTATACCAACATGCTGGCGGTGTTCCTGGTGTCGGTTCCCGAGTTTCTGATTGCCACCATTGCGGTGCTGATTTTCGCGGTCAAGCTGGGCTGGCTCTCGGCGCTGTCGCGCTCCGTGGAAGTCGACTCCTTTCTGCAGCTGCTCAGTGTCTATGCCATGCCGGTGCTGACCCTGTGCTGCGTATTGGTCGCTCAGATGGCGCGTATGACCCGGGCAGCGGTCATCGATCAGCTCAGCTCACCTTACGTTGAGATGGCGGTACTCAAGGGCGCGCGACCGATGCGGGTGGTGCTCCGGCATGCGCTGCCCAATGCGATCGGTCCGATCTCCAATGCCGTGGCACTGAGCCTGTCCTACCTGCTTGGCGGCGTGGTCATCGTCGAGACGATCTTCAACTATCCGGGCATTGCGACGCTGATGGTGAACGCTGTGGTGACTCGCGATATGCCGCTGGTGCAGGCGTGCGTAATGCTCTTCTCCCTGGGCTTTCTGGTGCTGGTGTTGGTCGCTGACATCATCGCCATCCTATCCAACCCGAGGCTACGCACATGACTCCGAATGTACATCGGCAATCAGCGAACTTGAGTACGTCGGGTCCTCGAGCTGGTGCCGTGGTCGGTGTGGCGCACGACGAAAAGCCGCAAGGGGGCGTGCGCCGCCGTGCCAAGCGGCCGGTCAGCGGAGCCCTGGGGGTGCTGATCGTTGGGTTCTGGCTGCTGATGGCCCTGGCCGGCCCCTGGTTGGCGCCCCATGGGGCCAACGCCCTGGTCGGCTTTGAGGTATTTGGCCCAATCAGCCTGGAATACCCGCTCGGCACGGACTTCCTGGGTCGGGACATTCTCAGTCGGCTGTTGCACGGTGCGCCCTACACGATCGGCGTGGCACTGGCGGCAACGGTGCTTGCCTGCCTATTCGGCGTGGTGCTGGGCCTGGTGGCGGCGGCCTCCGGTGGCTGGCTCGATGCTGTCATCAGTCGCACTCAGGATGCCCTGATCGCCATTCCCAACAAGATCTTTGCGCTGATCATGGTGGCCGCTTTCGGCTCCTCCGTGCCCCTGCTGCTGGTCATGGCCGCCTTTGCCTACATGCCCGGTTCTTACCGTATTGCGCGTGCGGTCGCGGTCAACGTCATGACCATGGACTTCGTCCAGGTCGCGCGGGCGCGGGGTGAGGCCCTGCCATACATCATGTTCGTCGAGGTGTTGCCGAACATGCTGCGTCCGGTGCTGACCGATTTTGGCCTGCGTTTCGTCTATGTCGTGCTACTGCTGAGCGCGATGAGCTTTCTCGGCCTGGGCGTACAGCCACCGGAAGCGGACTGGGGCTCTCTGGTGCGGGAAAACATCCAGGGTCTGGGTGACGGCGCTCCGGCCGTATTGGCGCCGGCGATCGCCATCGCCACCCTGACTGTCGGGGTCAACCTGATCATCGATAGCTTCGGTGCCCGGGCCAAACGCGAGATGGAGAGCTGAGATGAACGATATCGTCAAAGTCGCCGGGCTGCGCGTCGCGGCACGTAACGATGCCGGCGTCGATGTGCCGATCGTGCACGGTGCCGATTTCACTCTGAAGAAGGGCGAGGTGCTGGCGCTGATCGGTGAGTCCGGCTCCGGCAAGACCACCATTGCCCTGGCGTTGATGGGCTATGCCCGTGCCGGCTGTCGTATCGTCGGAGGTTCGGTGCGCATCGGCGATGTCGAGGTGCTGGAGCAGTCGGACGCTTCACTGGCGAAGCTGCGTGGACGCACCGTGGCTTATATCGCCCAGAGCGCGGCGGCGGCATTCAACCCTGCCAAGACCATCATGGAGCAGGTGATCGAGAGTGCGCTGATCCATGGCGTGATGTCGCGGCGGGCGGCGCAGGCCAAGGCGGTCGAGCTGTTCCGGGCGCTGGCACTGCCGGACCCCGACAACATTGGCGCACGCTATCCGCACCAGGTATCGGGGGGGCAGCTGCAGCGGCTGATGGCGGCGATGGCGCTGATCACCGATCCGGCACTGGTGATTCTCGATGAGCCGACCACCGCGCTGGATGTCACCACGCAGATCGAGGTTCTGCGAGCCTTCAAGAAGGTGGTGCGCGACCTCGATACCACGGCGGTATACGTTTCCCACGACCTGGCGGTGGTGGCGCAGATGGCGGACCGCATCGTGGTGCTGCGCAATGGCGAGATCCAGGAGAACAGCCGCACCGAGCAGATCCTGGTGGAGCCCGAGCACCCCTACACCTGCAGCCTGCTGGCGGCGATGAAGCCGACCGTGAGCCAGGGTGCCCCTGGCCGGAGGGAAGATCAGGCGAAAGAGGCCCTGCTGCTCGACGTACGGGGTCTCGATATTTGCTATGGCAGCAAGCGGGTCGTGCAGGATATCGACCTACAGGTCCGCCGCGGAGCAACGGTCGGGATCATCGGTGAATCCGGGTCGGGCAAAACCACCGTTGCGCGGGCCATTGCCGGCCTGGTGGCACCCTCGGCCGGGCAGGTCCTGCTGGATGGCCAGCCGCTGAGCGGGACGCTCGCCGGACGAACCCGCGAGCAATTCCGGCGCGTCCAGTACGTTTTTCAGAATGCCGACACGGCGCTGAATCCGCAGCACACCATCGAAGAGATCCTGGCGCGTCCGCTGCGCTTCTACCACGGCATGCGCAGCGCGCAACGGCGCCGCCGGGTGGCCGAGTTGATGGAACTGGTGCAACTGCCGGCGAGCCTGGCGACGCGTCGCCCAAGTGAGCTTTCCGGAGGCCAGAAGCAGCGCATCAACCTGGCGCGAGCGCTGGCGGCCGAGCCGGACCTGATCCTCTGCGATGAGGTCACCTCGGCGCTGGATACGGTGGTGGGGGCCGCCATCCTCGAACTCATGGCGGAGCTGCGGCGAGAGCTTAACGTCTCCTATCTGTTCATCAGCCACGATATCCGCACGGTACGCTCGATCTGCGACGAAGTGGTGGTGATGTATGCCGGTGCCAAGGTGGAGCAGGGCAATCGCTCGACGTTCCAGGCACCGCCGTATCATCCGTATACCCACCTGCTGATCGACTCGGTGCCGGAGATGCACCAGGGCTGGCTCGAGGAGACGCGGGCGGGGCGCGGTACGCTGCCGCAGATCGCTGCACCGTCGGAATCAATGCCGCTTTGTCCCTTCCTCGCACGCTGTCCGGTCAGGATCGAAGGCAAGTGCAACAAGGTAGCACCGCCGCGGGTGTGGCTCGAGAAGGGCAGCGAAATACTCTGCCATCACACTGATAGTGATCTGCGTCACTTCGACGAGCTGGTGCCTGCCATGGTGGTCAGCGGCTGATGCCGGGACCTGCCAAGTTGATCGAGTCAGCCTTATTTGGTGGCGTTGGTTGGGAGTGTCGACGATGAACGAAACAAGCAGCAGTTCCCCCTTGAGGCAAGATGGCCGCCTGATGACGGACAGGGCGCGCGTCGAAGGCGACGCAGCGCAAGCGGTGGTGATGGCCAAGCAGTACATCGATGAGAATTTCTGCGAGCCGATTCATCTCGACGATCTGGCGGCGCATGTCGGAATGACCCGTTTCAGCCTGTCCAAGCGGTTCCGTCAGCGGTACGGCGTTTCCCCCTATCGCTACGTCTGTCAGGTACGGGTCCGGCAAGCGCAAACGATGATGGAGCAGGGGCTGCGGCCGACGGACATTGCCAGTGAAACCGGCTTCTTCGACCAGAGTCATCTGGCGAGGCATTTCAAGCGCCTCTGTGGAATGACGCCACGTCAGTATAGAACGCGCTGCATACAATCCGTGGGTCAGTGAATCCTGCAATGGATCAAGGGGAAGGGGCGTGGAGAAGACAGCGGTAACGCTCGAGGATATAAAAAAGGCGGCAGAGCGTATCCGGCCTTATGTTTGCCGTACACCGCTGCTCAGGGAGGGCAAGATGGATGGAGCCTTGGGCTGTCAGGTCTATGTCAAGCCCGAAATGCTTCAGGTGACCGGTGCTTTCAAGATTCGAGGGGCGTTGAGCAAGATCCTCTCCTTGACACAGGCCGAACGGGACAAGGGAATCATCACCAGTTCATCGGGCAACCACGGTCAGGCATGTGCCTATGCAGGCAAAGTTCTTGGCATCCATGCGACCGTCATCGTCCCGGAAGACACCCCCAGGCTAAAGGTCGAGAATGCCCGGTCGATGGGGGCGGATGTGATCTTGTGGGAGCGTGCCTATACGGAGCGCTGGAAAAAGGTTCATGCCGAGGTCGAGGAGCATGGCTACACCATAGTGCACAACTATGAAGACTTCGACGTCATGGCCGGCCAGGGCACGATTGGCCTGGAGATCATGGCGGATCTGGCGGATGTGGAAACCGTGCTGGTTCCCATTGGTGGGGGCGGACTCATTTCGGGTATTTCCACCGCCATAAAGGAGATCAATTCCGAGATACGAGTGATTGGCGTTCAGGCCGAGGCCTGCTGTCCTTACTATTTGAGCCGCCAAAACGGTGAGCGAACCAAGGCGACCGTCAAGCAGACCATAGCTGACGGCCTTGCCTGCGATTTTCCCGGCAACAACACCTACCCCATTATCGAGAAGTATGTGGATGACATCGTTACCGTCTCGGAAGAGGCCATCGAAGAGGCGGTAAGGATGGTGGCGAACGATGCCAAGTTTGTTGCAGAGCCTTCAGCCTGTGTCGGAATAGCCGCATTGTTGTCAGGTGCTGTGACGACTCGCCCGGATGAAAAAGTCTGTGTGGTTCTTACCTCCGGAAACTGGGGTATCGACATGATCGGCAAGCTCCTTAAGGGCGAGCATGTAGAAGGCATTTATTGACCAGTCAAGCAAGGGATTATATGGAAACGTTGCTACTGAACAAGGATGAAGTGGGTTCGCTCATCGACCTCGATTCGGTGCTCGAGGCCGTTGAAAACGGCTACAAATCCTTTAACAGTGGAAGGGTCGTGCAGCCGGATTTCATGAGCATAGAACTGCCAGGTTCACATGCCTGTATTGACTTCAAGGGCGGCCTCGATCTTGCTGGGGGATATATCTCGATCAAGTCCTCTGCCGGTGGATACAAAGGAAACCCTGAGCTGGGCCTGCCGACGGGCATGAACGCCGTCATGCTCTTCGAGGCAAGCACCGGTGCTCTCAGGTGCATCATGGATGGAACCTGGATTACCGGTTGCCGTACCGCTGCTGCGGGTGCCATTTCGGTAAAATATCTGGCACGCGAGGATGCAAAGACGCTTTGTATCATAGGGGCGGGCAATCAGGCGCGCAGACAGCTCCGGGCCATCATCCGGGTGAGGGATTTCTCCGAGGTTGTCGTGTGGAATGCCTCCTCGCAAGCGCTCGATGACTACGTACGAGAAATGTCCGAGGAAATGGGCCTCGACATCCGCAAATGCGAAACCGCGGAGGGGGCGGTTCGCGCAACTGACGTCGTCGTCACTACCACCCGCGCCCACAGAGGTCCCATCGTCAAGAAGGCGTGGCTGAAGCCCGGTACGCATATCGTTGCCATTGGCTCCGATATGCCGGGAAAGCAGGAGATCAGCGCCGATATATTCAAAGAGGCCAAGGTGGTCAACGACTCTGTCGAGCTTTGTGTCAAGTACGGCGATACCCAGCATGCCGTCAAGGAAGGCATCATCAAGCCGGAAGCTATTCATGCGTAAATCGGTGAGATCCTGCTGGGAAAAAAGGCCGGTCGCGAAAACCAGGAAGAGATAACGATCTTCGATTCGGTCGGCATGGCCATTCAAGACACCGCGACGGCTGCCATGCTGTACGAGGCGGCCCTCGACAAGGGGCTTGGTACGCCCTATGAGTTTTTCAAGTAATTCATTGACGCGTTTAGGGAAGCGCTGAACAAATCGCCGAGCGAGATGAAGCGGCTAGGTTCGTTCCCTACGAACCAACGCACTTCCCACATCCCTGTGGGTCGCAAGGCGCACGGAGCACAGTACCGAGCGAAGCGACAAACAGCCGTAGGCTGGCCCCGAAGGGGCGAGAAGCCGAAGGCTTCGAGTCAACCGGAGCATATGGGGTATATGTGAGGATTCCGCGCACTGCGCAACGCAGTGATTCGCTCGCGCAGGCATTTGTGCAGTGTTTCCTTAGCTCGGCCAAGCAACCCACCCAACCGAGTCATACCATGAACAACAGTGACAGTGTGGAAATCGACGATCTGGTAGCGCCGCTGGTGTCGTTTCGGCGCGACCTTCATGCCAACCCCGAACTTGCGTATCAAGAGCACCGCACGGCGAAGAAGATCGAAGAGGCCCTGCGCGAGCTCGGGCTGGAGGTGCACGCGGGCATTGGCGGCACCGGTATCGTCGCTTCGCTGAAAGTGGGTAACTCCCCGTGCAGTATCGGGCTGCGCGCCGACATGGATGCACTGCCCATCCATGAGGAGACCGGGCTGCCCTATGCCAGCCGCACCCCGGGTGTCTTCCACGGCTGCGGCCACGATGGGCATGTGGCGATGCTGCTGGGTGCTGCCCGCTATCTCGCCCGTACCCGCCGCTTCGACGGCACGGTCCACTTCATCTTCCAGCCGGCCGAAGAGGGGCAGGGCGGTGCCCGGGCCATGATCGAGGATGGACTGTTCGAGCGTTTTCCCTGCGACCGGGTGTTCGCCTTTCACAATTGGCCCGATCTTCCGGCCGGTACGGTTTCGACACGGCCTGGGCCGATCATGGCGGCGGCGGACAAGTTCGAGATTCTGGTCGAGGGGCGTGGTGCCCATGCCGCCATGCCGCACAAGACACCGGATGCGATCCTGGCGGCCAGCGATCTTGTGGCCCAGCTCAACAGCCTGGTATCCCGTCGCATTCCCCCCATGGCCACGGCCGTGCTCTCGGTAACCTGCATCGAGGGGGGCAGTTCCCACAATGTGCTTCCCGCCGCCGTTCGTGTCGTCGGCACGGTGCGAACGTTCGATACCGCGGTACAGGACAGGATCGAGGAATCCCTGCGCCAGGTCGCCGAGGGCGTGGCCCTGGCCAGCGACACGCGTATCGCCGTGACTTACGACCGCTACTATCCGGCGACGATCAACAGCGCGGACGCGGCCGAGGAAGCCTTGGCCGCCGCAGCCGGCTTTACCCACGCAGAGCTGGCGCCGCAGCCGGCCTTCACCTCGGAGGACTTCGGCTTCATGCTCCAGGCCTGCGAGGGCGCCTATATCTGGCTGGGGCAGGGGCGCGGTGACGACGAAGTCTCGCTACATCATCCCCAATACGACTTCAACGACGAGGTGCTGGCGACTGGGATCCGCCTGCATGCCGCGCTCGTCGAGCGCCATCTAAGGGGCGGGGGTTAGAAACGGCGCCAAGGCGTAGGGGGGGATAGGGGTGCGCTTTCTTCCGACACGGCAGGGCTCAGTATTGCGGTGAGAATGATTTGCGATTATATTTCGTTTCGCACGCAAATGAGGGTCAGTCACCACTCTGCCACTGGACACTGCCCGCAGAGGGGCGCCCTCCAAGCCCATCAACCGATCGATGGTCATCGCGTGCACTCCTATTTCTGGCTGGCTGAGTGGTGCAACGGCCAACCGGGCACCTTTAACGAAAGAGTGATGGATCGTTCATGAAACGTCTTCTTGCCTTCACTGGGCTCTGCACGATGCTGGGTTTGACGTCGAGTCCCGCCTTTGCAGACGCTACTCAATACCCGCTTACGCTGGATAACTGCGGTGCAGAGGTCACCTTCGACCAAGCCCCCGAGCGGGCGGTCGGTCTTGGCCAGAACAGTGCCGAGATCATGCTGATGCTCGGCCTAGAGGACAAGATGGTCGGCACCGCCTTCTGGCCCAATAGCGTCCTGCCGCAGCTCGCTGAAGCCAATGCCCAAGTGAAGGTGCTGACGGTGGAGTTTCCCACCTTCGAGTCGATCCTTGCCGAAGAACCGGATTTCGTGGCAGCGGCGCTGCCGAGCCTGTTAGGCGACTCCAGCCGAGTGGCGACGCGGGCGGACTTCGACAGCGTGGGCGTGCCTTCCTATCTGTCGCCTGGCACCTGCGTCGCCGAGGGCATGGCCCGGGACAAGTACGGTTACGGCGATCGCGCCCAACTCTGGAGCATGGACGCTCTCTATCAGG
This sequence comes from Halomonas sp. ML-15, assembly GCF_014779595.1. GTDB lineage: Bacteria > Pseudomonadota > Gammaproteobacteria > Pseudomonadales > Halomonadaceae > Franzmannia. The sequence continues at coordinate 1,340,835 of NZ_JACXZT010000019.1, read as the reverse complement.
AGATCGAAGAGCTTGCCCAGATCTTCGACGTGAACGATCGAGGCCAGGCATTGATCGAGGACCTCAAGCGTCGCGAAGCGGCTCTGCGAGCCGAGTCTCCTGATGGTGACGATCCGCTCTCCTATGTCTTCTGGTTCTCCAGCTCGTCGCCCTCTGCCGAGGCCCACCTGGGCGGGAAGTACAGCGCGTCTGGTTATATCGCCGACGTGCTGGGTGGCACCAATGCCATCACCGCTGAGGCCGAATGGCCGACGCTTGGCTGGGAGGGCATCATTGCGACCGACCCAGACGTCATCGTGGTGGCCCGCGTCGACCGTAACCGTTGGGAGTTGGACAAGGCGGAAGCAAAGATTGAATACCTCAACTCGGATTCGGCCACCCGTGAAATGAGAGCGGTCAAGAACGGCGCCATCGTGGTCATGGATGGCCAGGCCATGAACCCGACGCTCAGGACGATCTTTGGTGCCGAGCAGGTGGCTGAACAGCTGCAGGCGCTCGGTCTGAGATGAGCATGGCGGTTAGTGTCAACCGGTTGGATGAGCGCTGGTCACGGTTCGTCTGGCTTGCCGGGTTGCTGTTGGCTTCACTGGTGGCTATCGCCCTGGTCGTCGGGATCAGCGTCGGGATCGGCGATATGCCGATCCCGCTTGCCACCACCTTTGCCGCGATAACCAACAAGCTGGGCTGGACGTCGACCGAACTCAATCGGATCCACGAGACCATCGTCTGGGATTATCGCTTGAGCCGGGCGCTGGTGGCCGCGTTGTGTGGTGCGGGACTGGCACTTGCCGGTGCCATCATGCAGTCGCTGCTGCGCAACCCGCTGGCGGAGCCCTACGTGCTGGGCATTTCCGCGGGGGCGTCGACCGGTGCGGTGTTGATCGTCATTCTGGGACTTGGGGCCGGGGCGGTATCGCTGTCGACGGGGGCCTTCGCCGGTGCCTTCGCCGCTTTCCTGTTCGTTGCACTTCTCTCGAACGGTGCCCGCGGCGGGGCCGATCGCACGATCCTGGCCGGTGTTGCGGCGTCGCAGCTGTTCAATGCCGCAACCTCCTATATCGTCACCACCGCCGGCAATGCGCAGCAGGCTCGCGACGTGATGTTCTGGCTGCTCGGCAGCTTCGGCGGCGTGCGCTGGCCGGAATTCTTCCTGGTATCGGTGGTGGTTGGGCTGGGGCTGGTGGCGTGCCTTTTCTATGCGCGGGTACTGGACGCATTCGCCTTCGGCGACGAGGCCGCCGCCTCCCTGGGGGTCAATGTCGGTCAGACACGCATCATCCTGTTCGCCCTCACTGCGGTCATGACCGCCACCATCGTCAGCATGGTGGGCACCATCGGTTTCGTTGGCCTCGTGGTCCCCCATGCGGCGCGTTTCGTGGTCGGCCCACGGCATTCAAGGCTGCTGCCAGCCTGTGTGATCGTGGGGGCGATCTTCATGGTGCTGGCCGACATCGCCTCACGCACCCTGATTCCCCAGCAGACCCTGCCGATCGGGGTGGTGACGGCGCTGGTGGGCGTGCCGTTCTTCTCCATCATCCTCTACAGAATGCAGCGCGCATCATGAGTATCAAGGCCGACAACCTGGTCTGGAAGATCGGTGCCAAAACGATCATCGACGGTATCTCTTTCGCGGCGGAGCCGGGCAAGGTGCTTGGGCTGCTGGGCCCGAACGGCTCCGGTAAGACCTCCCTGCTGCGGCTGCTGGCGAGGCTCAAACGTCCGCATGCGGGGCGGGTCATGCTCGATGATCGGGACCTCGCCACGTTTCGCCGCCGTGCCATTGCGCAGCGGGTCGCTTTCATCGAGCAGCATGCCACCACCAACGCCAATCTCAAGGTCGAAGATGTGGTCAAGCTCGGTCGCTTTCCGCACCGCTCGATGCTCTCGGGTTGGACCCGTGAAGACGATGCGGCGGTCGGCGAGGCACTCGAACGCACCGGGATGAGCGCCAAACGCCTTGATGCCTGGCAGAGCCTCTCGGGTGGCGAGAAGCAGCGCACCCACCTGGCGCGAGCGCTGGCCCAGTCACCCAGGGAACTGATCCTCGACGAGCCGACCAATCATCTCGACGTCCATCACCAGATCAGTCTGCTGCGTCTCGTCTCCAGCCTGCCAATCACCAGCATCATCGCGCTCCACGACCTCAATCATGCCGCGATGTTCTGCGATCGGCTGATCGTCATGCAGGCGGGAAAGGTCGTCGCCGCTGGCCAGCCCGAGGAGGTGCTCACGCGAGACCTGCTGCGGGAGGTCTTCTCGGTGGAGGCTCATGTGGAACCCTCTCCCCATCATTCACGGCCTCATATTCATTTCGCACGATAACCAACGCCCCCACGCTTCGCCGGGCGAGGCGTGGGGGCGCGTCGAGGACGGTGGCTGGGCGCTTAGAGACCCACCAGACCGGCCAGGCCGCCCATGTCCTTGATTTCGTGCGTGGCGTAGTTCGGCATCAGGTTCGGCTCATGGTTGCGGTTGACCAGAACGCGTGCGCCGTAGCCCAGGTCGGAGGCGGACATGAGGTCGTAGCGGAAGCTGCTGGAGACGTGCATGCACTCCGCCGGTGAGCAACCGAGCTGGTCGAACATGTACTCGAAGGCCTGGAGGCGCGGCTTGTAGGCGCGGGCCTGCTCGGCGGTGAAGACATGGGCGAAGGGGGCGCCGAGCTTTTCGACGTTCCGGTGGATCTGGTCGTTGTCGGCGTTGGACAGGATTACCAGCGGAATTTCGTGGGCGACCTTGAGCAGGCCTTCCGGCACGTCCGGGTGCGGGCCCCAGGTCGGCACGGAGTCGTAGATCTCCAGCGCTTCCTCCTCGCGGAATTCGAGCTGCCACTTGCGGCAAGTGCGCTCGACCGAGTTGCGAACGATGTCCTTGAACGGCTTCCAGTCGCCCAGGATTTCGTCGAGGCGATAGACACGGAAATCCTCGACGAAGGCTTCCATTTGCTCCGGACCGATGCGATCCGCGAAGATCCTGCGCGCCGACGGGGCCATCTGGAAGTTCGTCATCGTGCCATAGCAATCGAAGGTGATGTACTTAGGCCTGAATGTGCTCATGAGTTGGGTTTCCTGTTTTTTCGATAGGGAACGAAAAGCCCTTCGGCGTAGAAAGCAGTATCCCGGAGACGTGCCTCACGCATGGGGTTCATTCACTTTGTGCCGTAAATCCATTACACCATGGGGGACAAACAGATGGTTTCGATGCATGGGGAGGAAACCGCAAGAAACGTCGCTTTTATGGCTGTGCACGGCAGATATATGCGTTCACTCGGGATCAGGCATTTCCCCACGATTTCTCTCGAGTCATGGGGAGGCCGGGAAAAACGCCGGCCAGGGAAAGCCGCATGGTCATGGCAATGGCCGGTGGCTCAGTGCGGCCGCTCTGCTATTACCACCGCGCGGCGGGGAGCAGGGTAGCCTTCAATGGTCCGAGTACGGTCGTCGGGATCAAGAAAGTCAGCCAGCGATTGATAGGTCATCCACTCCGTTGAGCGCTGCTCTTCAAGGGTGGTCACCGCTTCATCGACGACTCGCACATTGGTAAAGCCGCAGCGTTCCAGCCAGTGGCATAGCGCTTTTGAGGATGGCAGGAAATAGACGTTAGGCATGGCGGCATAGCGTTCACCGGGCATAAATACTGTCTGCTCATCGCCTTCGACCACGAGGGTTTCCAGTACCAGCTCGCCGCCCGGCGCCAGGGCCGACTTTAGCTGTTGGAGATGTTCCAGCGGGGCAGGGCGGTGGTAGAGCACACCCATGGAAAAGACCGTATCGAAGAACGCCAGGTTGTCTGGCACGTCTTCAATGCCAACAGGTAAGAACTGGGTTCTGCCGTCATCCGCATCACCGACGAAGTGCCGCACCGCCTGAAATTGCCAATAGAAACGCGGCGAAGGATCGATCACTAGCACGAAGGCTGCGCCTGCCCCCGTCATTCGCCAAGCGTGATAGCCGCTGCCACCGCCCACATCGAGCACTTTGCGGTACTTGAGCGGGGCAAGGTGCGGTGCCACTCTTTGCCACTTCCAGTCCGAGCGCCACTCGGTGTCGATATGAATACCGCCTAGCTGAAAAGGGCCTTTACGCCAAGGGGCAAGCTTTCTCAGCAGATTGAAGCACTGGCGCTGCTGACTATCGCTAAGGTCGAGCTCGACACTGACGGTATCGCTATCCAGCCGTACGTTCCGCTCATCGGGTAGCGTAGGCAGTTTAGCCACGGCTTTTTCCCAGGCGGGTAAATCGCCGTGGCGGTTGCGGTCGAGGCCGCGCGCCAGCTGCTCGGGCAGACGCGCCAGCCAGGTATCCAGGCCCTGGTCGACGAAGGCGTGGTAGAGCTCGCGGTGGGGGTGGGACATGGGGGCTCGCTGTTTCATGCGTTGCTAGAAGGTGCACCAGCCGCTGGCTTCCATCAGCCTATACTGCCAGTAGCGGCGACGGGATGCGTCGAGGTACGCCTCGGGGTCGGTGCTGTAGTGTTCGGCGTCGGTATTGTGCCAGTGCCGCTCGAAGGCCGTGCGCGCCTCATGAATCACTGGGTCATCGGCCCCGGCGACCCACTCCAGATCGGCCTCGAAGTTGAGATCGTCGAGACTGCGCCGGGTGTAGTTGGCAGAGCCCAGTAACAGCCGCGCGGGGCGTTCGCCGGCGTGGCGCAGCAGCACTTTGCTGTGAGCCTGTTCGCCGTGGGTGTCGCTCCAGCGTAGTTGGATGCCGGCGGCCAGCAGGTCGCTGGCCGCCTGGCGGTTGGGAATGCCGCTGCCGGAGACACCGAAGGCGTGGTGGTTGGGGTCGAGCAGCACGCGCACCTCCACGTTGCGCGCTACGGCCCTGCCCAGTGCAGCGATCACGCCGCGGTGGGAGAGGTAGAGCACCTCTATATCAAGCCGCTCGCCGGCGCGGGCGTCATCGATGATCGCCATCAGGGCGCCTTTGATGGAGCCCTCGCTGAGCAGCCGTAGCCGTGGCGCTTGGGCGCTTGCGTCGATGCCCGTCACCGGCGGCTGGCTGCGATCGATGGTGACACCGCTGCGGGCGGCGATCTCGCGCTCCGAGGCGAGCAGGTCGAGGGCGATATCGCCGGAGACGCGCAGCGCCACGTCGCGGTAGTCGCTGCTGCCATCGTCGGCGTTGGCCGAGCTGACCATGGCGGTCCAGCTATCTCCCTCGTCGACCACCAGGGTCTTGCGGTGATTGGCGTTGAGGTTGAGCAGGGTCAGGTAGCTGCGCAGGCCGACCTTGCCGGGGCCAAGGGGATTGGGTAGCCAGCCGCGGGATGAGTGGGGCAGCCAGCGAAAGCAGAGCCGCCACAGCGCGGTCCAGCTGGGGTTGGGGTCGCGTCCGATGGTCAGGTCGGTGGTGGCGACACGGATGCCGGCCGCTTCGAGCTGCCGGTGGTGACTGAGATCGCGCCCGCCATAGACGGCGTTGATGGGGTCGGTAATCACCACCATCTCGATATCAGGGCACTGGCGCTTGCGGGCCAGCAGGGCGTCGCGTAGCGCCACCGATACCTGACGATAACAGTCGCGGTGGTCGTCGGCGGGGTCGTTGAACTGGAAGATATCCAGTACCACCAGCCGTTCGGCCTGGTCGATCAGGCGAAACATCTCGTCGAAGATCTGCTGCCGGCAGTGACGCTGGCCATCGGCGTCGACAAAGGTTTCGTCGAGCAGCAGCCGGGGTGCACCGGGCGAGCGCCACTCGCCCTCGACGCCGAGGCCGGGGGGCAGCGGTTTGCGCGAGTGCCACCAGACGGTGGCCAGATAGAGCGCCAGCGCTGCAGCGGTTAGCCAGACTCCGAGGCTCATGGTGTGACTCTCATGACGAGGTCCCTCACGGCTTGAAGGCGATCAGCGATGCGAAGTTGAGGTACTGGAACCACACCTGGCTGCGTGCGAAACCGGCGCGGGCCAGGCGCGCTCGATGGGCGTCGAGGGTGTCGGGCACCAGCACGTTCTCCAGTGCATTGCGCTTTTGGCTGATCTCCAGCTCGCTATAGCCGTTGGCGCGCTTGAAATCGTGGTAGCGCTCCACCAGCCAGGCGTTGTCCTGCTCATCTTCGGCGACGACTTTCTCCGACAGTACCAGCACACCGCCTGGCTCGAGGGCGGTATAGAGCGCCTCGATCACCGCGTCGCGATCGCCGGGGGCGAGGAACTGCAGCGTGAAATTGAGCACCACCATGCCCGATGGCCGATAGTCGAGGTGACGGATATCGCCCTCGACGATCTCGATGGCGTGCTCGGGGGACTCGCTGGCGAAGGTTTCACGGGCACGGGCGACCATCGCCGGCGACAGGTCGACGCCGGTCAGGCTGAAAGCCTCTGGAGGCAGGCGCCCGGCCAGAGCCAGCCCTACCGCCCCCAGTGAACAGCCCAGGTCGTAGACGTGGGCGCCGTGGCGCAGGTGGCGCTCGGCGATCACGCCCAGCATGCCCAGTATCTGGCCATAGCCGGGCACCGAGCGGCGGATCATGTCGGGGAAGCAGGCCACCACCTGTTCATCGAAAGAGAAACGCGCCACCCGATCCAGGGGTGTCGAAAAGATGGCGTCACGGTAAGATGCATCACTCATGGCGTCGCTGCGGGTCCGGACCAAAGTCCGAGCATTTTACGCGCCGCGGCGCCGGGCTGCACGAAACCACGGCGCCGTGTGCGACCGCTTCAGGGAGAGAGACGATGAATCAGGAAGATCGCATCGACCAGAGCCCCGCCTGGCGGGCATTGGAGGCCCATGCCGGCGAGATGCATGAGGTCCATCTGCGCGAGCTGTTTGCCACCCCGGGGCGTTTTGCCCGCTTTAGTCGCGAGGCGGCGGGCCTGACCCTGGATCTTTCCAAGCAGCGCTGGAGTGATGAGACCCATGCGCTGCTGCTGGCGCTGGCCCGGGAGGCGGGGGTGCCGGATGCCATCACCCGGCTGCTCGACGGCGAGCGGGTCAACCGCTCCGAAGACCGCCCGGCGCTGCACACCGCGCTGCGCTTGCCGGAGCACGCGCGTCTTGAGGTCGAAGGGGAGGATCTGGTGCCGGCGGTGCATGCCACCCTGGCGCAGATGCAGCGCATGGTCGATAAGCTGCATGCTGGCCAGTGGCGTGGCGCCACCGGCAAGGCGATCAGCGACGTAGTCAACCTCGGGGTTGGCGGCTCTGATCTCGGCCCGCTGATGGTCACCCATGCGCTGGCCGACTACCGCCCCGAGGGGGTACACGACGTGCAGGTGCACTTCGCCTCGACCATGGATGGCTCTCAGCTGGCCGACTATCTCTCGCGCCTCAACCCCGAGACCACGCTGTTCGTGTTGTCATCCAAGTCGTTTACCACCATTGATACGCTCTCCAATGCGCGCACCGCCCGCGACTGGCTCTACGCCCGGCTAGTGTGCAGCCGCGGTGACGCCGGCAACGGCGCGGCGGCCGAGATCGACCGCGCACTGGTGATGCGGCAGCACTTCATCGGTGTCTCGGCGAGTCCCGACAAGATGAGCGAGTGGGGCATCGCCGAGGTCAATCAGCTGGAGTTCTGGGAGTGGGTCGGCGGACGCTACTCGCTGTGGGGGGCGATCGGCCTGCCCATCGCACTGGTGGTGGGCATGGCCAACTTCCGCGAGCTGCTGGCCGGGGCGCATGCCATGGATCGGCACTTTCGCGAGGCGCCGCTGGAGGACAATCTGCCGGTACTGCTGGCGCTGGCGGGGATCTGGAACGTCAACTTCCTGGATATCCGTGCCCACTCGATCCTGCCCTACGATGGGCGCCTGGAGTACTTCGCCGCCTATCTCGAGCAGCTGGAGATGGAGTCCAATGGCAAGTCGGTGACCAACGATGGCCAGGTCACGCCCTACTCCACCTGCCCGGTGCTATGGGGCCAATTGGGTCCCAATGCCCAGCATGCCTTCTATCAGCTGCTGCATCAGGGCACGCAGCCGGTGGAGTGCGACTTCATCGCGCCGATGCGCCGCTACGACCGGGTCGAGGATGACGCCACCCGTGCCCACCTCAAGGCCCAGCATCGCCTGACCCTGGCCAACTGTTTCGCCCAGTCGCGCTTGTTGATGCTGGGCGACGACGCCATCGACGAGGATGGCCCACGTCCCAGTCACAAGCGCTATCGTGGCAACCAGCCGTCGACCACCTTGCTGCTCGAGCGGCTGTCGCCGGCGACCCTGGGGGCGCTGATCGCCCTCTACGAGCACAAGGTCTTCGTCCAGGCGACGATCTGGGGCATCAACCCCTTCGACCAGTGGGGGGTCGAGCTTGGCAAGCAGATTGCCGGCGAAACCGAACAGATACTGACCAGCCACGAGGGGCTGGAGCGCATGGACGACTCCAGCCGCGGGCTGATCGAGGCGCTGTGGGCGGCGGAGCACAAGGCGGGATTGTGATGCTGTTGTTTTGTACAGGGGTTGCGGTATGCTGAGCCAGCCGGCTGCCACATCGGCGGCGAGTGGCGTACTCTACCTGCACGGCTTCAATAGCGGCAGCGCCTCGCCCAAGGCACGCCTGGTGGCGCAGGGCTGCGCGCGGCTCGACGCGGGCCCGCTGCCTTGTGCCACACCGCAGCTGCCGCATCGCCCTGGGGAGGCGCTGGCGCTGGCCGAGTCGCTGCTCGCGACCCTGGGTCCGCAGCCGCTGCTGGTGGGCAGTTCGATGGGCGGGTTTCTGGCCAGCTGCCTGGCCGAACGGCATGACCTTCGCGCGGTGGTGATCAATCCTGCGGTGCGCCCGGCGGGGCTGGTCGAGAGCTGGCTGGGGGAGGCCTTCGTCAATGAGTACACCGGCGAGCGCTTCACCATTGAGGGCGCGCATCGCGATGAGTTGGCCGAGCTGACCCCGGCACGGCTCGAGCCGCGGCGCTATCTGGTGCTGCTGGGTACGGCCGACGAGACCCTGGATCCACGCGACGGCGCCGCCGCCTACCGTGGTGCGCCGATGATTCTGCAGGCGGGCGGGGATCATGGCTTCAGCGCCCTGGCCGAGTATCTGCCGGCGCTGTTCGCCCACGGTGGCCATCGCCTGGCATCCGGGGCATGACGCGACCACGCCTGGACGACGACTTTCACTCATAGCCTGGACGACGCATGACGCAATACAGTGCAAGTTCGATCGAGGTACTCTCTGGCCTCGAACCGGTGCGCAAACGCCCCGGCATGTATACCGATACCAGCCGACCCAACCACCTGGCCCAGGAAGTCATCGACAATAGCGTCGACGAGGCGCTCGCCGAACACGCCCGTGAAATTCGCGTGCGGCTACTCGATGACGGCGGCATCGAAGTCAGCGACGACGGGCGCGGCATGCCCATCGATGTGCACCCCGAGTACGGCGTCACCGGTATCGAGTTGATCCTCACCAAGCTGCACTCCGGGGGCAAGTTCTCGTCGACAAGCTATCGTTTCTCCGGGGGGCTGCACGGGGTCGGGGTGTCGGTGGTCAATGCGCTGTCGATGCGCCTGGAAGTCGAAGTGCTGCGCGATGGTCAGCGCCACTTCATGGCCTTCGAGCATGGCGACAAGGTCGCCGAGCTCAGTGTGATCGGCAGCTGTGCCAAGCGCCTCACCGGCACGGTCGTGCGCTTCTGGCCCGATGTCAGCTATTTCGACAGCCCCAAGCTGTCGCTGTCGCGTCTCAAGCACCTGCTGCGTGCCAAGGCGGTGCTCTGCCCGGGCCTCAAGGTCACCCTGGTCGAGAGCGACGGAACCGAGAGCGAGTGGCAGTACGAGGATGGTCTGCGCGACTACCTGGCCCAGGCCACCGACGGCTATGAGGTGCTGCCTAGCTCGCCGTTCGTTGGCCACTACAGCGATGATGAGCAGGGCGTCGACTGGGCGATCCAGTGGCTGCCCGAGGGCGGTGAGCAGCTCGCCGAAAGCTACGTCAACCTGATTCCCACGCCGCTCGGCGGTACCCATGTCAATGGCCTGCGCTCCGGTCTGCTCGAGGCGCTGCGAGAGTTCTGCGACTACCGCAGCCTGCTGCCCCGCGGCGTCAAGCTGACCGCCGAGGACCTCTGGGAGCGGGTCGCCTATGTGTTCTCGGTGAAGATGCTCGATCCGCAGTTCGCCGGCCAGACCAAGGAGCGGCTGTCGTCGCGCACCGTGGCGGCGTTTGTCTCCGGGGTGGTCAAGGACGCCTTCTCGCTGTGGCTCAATCACCACGTCGACCAGGCCGAGGCGCTGGCCGAGCTGGTGATCAGCGCCGCCCAGCGCCGTCAGAAGAGCGCCAAGAAGGTGGCACGCAAACGCGTCACCTCGGGTCCGGCACTGCCCGGCAAGCTGGCCGACTGCTCCGGCCAGGATCCGTCGGCCGGCGAGCTGTTCCTGGTCGAGGGCGACTCCGCTGGCGGCAGCGCCAAGCAGGCCCGCGATCGGGAGACCCAGGCGATCCTGCCGCTGCGCGGCAAGATCCTCAACACCTGGGAGGTCGAGTCTCACGATATCTACGGCTCCCAGGAGGTTCACGATATCGCCGTGGCCATCGGCATCGATCCGGTCAGCGAAGACCTCTCCAAGCTGCGCTACCACAAGATCTGTATCCTCGCCGACGCCGACTCCGACGGCCTGCACATCGCCACCCTGCTGTGTGCGCTGTTCGTGCGCCACTTTCCGGCGCTGGTGGATGCCGGCCATGTGTTCGTGGCTATGCCGCCCCTGTACCGCATCGACCTCGGCAAGGAGGTCTTCTATGCCCTCGACGAGAGCGAGAAGGCTGCCACCCTCAAGCGCCTCGAAGGCAAACGCGGCACGCCCAATGTGCAGCGCTTCAAGGGGCTTGGCGAGATGAGCCCGCTGCAGCTGCGCGAGACCACCATGGCCCGGGATACCCGGCGCCTGGTGCAGCTCACCCGCGAGGTGGGCGACGGCACCATGGAGATGATGGACATGCTGCTGGCCAAGAAACGCGCCGGTGATCGCAAGAGCTGGCTGGAAGATTACGGCAATCTTGCCGATATCGAGGTCTAGCGCCCGGCACCCAGTTAAGCGGCGCCGGGGACAGCTCAAAGAGGAGGTTCGATGCCAGGGATGGCATCGGTAGCGCCCAGGGATGGGGTTACAGCGCCTCCTCGGTGAGCTGTCCCCGGATCAGCTGCGACTCGAAGCCACCCGCTTTGATGAGTTTGCAGAGGGAATAACCCTCGACGATTCCACGATCGCGAATAGGGTCAACGTGCTATGACCATAGATATCCAGGTCGCGGAGGGCGACGTCGAACGTCTCTCGCTGCGCGAATATACCGAGAAGGCCTACCTCGACTACTCGATGTACGTGATTCTCGACCGCGCCTTGCCGCATATCGGCGACGGCATGAAACCGGTGCAGCGGCGTATCATCTACGCCATGCGCGAGCTGGCGCTGAACGCCAGTGCCAAGTACAAGAAGTCGGCGCGTACCGTCGGCGATGTGCTGGGCAAGTTCCACCCCCACGGCGACAGCGCCTGCTACGAGGCGATGGTGCTGATGGCGCAGTCGTTCAGCTATCGCTACCCGCTGGTCGACGGCCAGGGCAACTGGGGTAGCCCGGACGACCCCAAGTCCTTCGCCGCCATGCGCTACACCGAGGCGCGGCTGTCGAAATTCGCCGAGGTGCTGCTTGCCGAGCTGGGGCAGGGCACCGTCGACTGGACGCCCAACTTCGACGGCACCATGAATGAGCCAGTGGTGCTGCCGGCGCGCCTGCCCCACGTGCTGCTCAACGGCGGCACCGGCATCGCCGTGGGCATGGCCACCGACATTCCCCCACACAACGTGGCTGAAGTGGTCGAGGCGACCTGTCATCTGCTGCGCCAGCCAGAGGCCAGCTGCCAAGAGCTGATGCAGCACCTGCCGGCGCCGGATTTCCCCACCGCGGCGGAGATCATCACGCCCCCGGATGACCTGCGTAAGCTCTACGAGAGTGGCCGCGGCTCGGTCAAGCTGCGCGCGCGCTACGTGATGGAAGAGAGCAGCATCGTGATCACCGCGCTGCCCTACCAGGTCAGCGGCTCCAAGGTGCTGGAGCAGATCGCCGCCCAGATGCAGGCCAAGAAGCTGCCGATGGTGGACGACCTGCGCGACGAGTCGACCCACGAAGAGCCGACCCGATTGGTGATCGAGCCGCGCTCCAACCGGGTCGACGTCGAATCCCTGATGGCGCATCTGTTCGCCACCACCGACCTCGAGAAGAACATTCGCGTCAATATGAACGTGATCGGCCTCGATGGACGACCGCGGGTGCTGCCACTGCCCGAGATGCTCGCCGAGTGGCTGCGCTTCCGGCGTGTCACGGTGCGCCGCCGCCTCGAGCACCGCCTTGGCAAGGTCGAGGACCGGCTGCATATTCTCGAGGGCCTGCTTGCCGCCTACCTCAATATCGACGAGGTGATCCGCATCATCCGCGAGGAGGACGCTCCCAAGCCGGCGTTGATGGAGGCTTTCGGACTCAGCGAGCGCCAGGCCGAGGCGATCCTCGAGCTGCGACTGCGGCATCTGGCCAAGCTCGAGGAGTTCAAGATTCGCGGCGAGCAGGACGAGCTGCTGGCCGAGCGTAGCCGGCTGCAGGAGCTGCTCGGCAACGATGCCGCCCTCACCGACCTGATCGAGGAGGAGATCCGCGAGGCGGGGCGTGAGCACGGTGACCCCCGGCGCTCGCCGCTGGTCGAGCGTGAGGAGTCCAAGGCGCTCTCCGAGGTCGAGCTGGTCGGCGCCGACCCGATCACCGTGGTGCTCTCCGAGAAGGGCTGGATTCGCGCCGCCAAGGGCCATGAAATCGACCCTCACGGGCTCTCCTACAAGTCGGGAGATCGCTTTGCCCTGGCCGCCAGGGGCAAGACCAATCAGCCGCTGGTGCTGCTCGACGATACCGGTCGCGCCTACACCCTGGCAGCCCACAACCTGCCCAGCGCCCGTAGCCAGGGGGAGCCGGTCACCGGCCGGGTCAATGTGGTGGCCGGCGCGCATATGGCCGGATTGATGCTGGCGCCGCCCAGCACGCGCTTCTTGCTGGCCTCGGACGGTGGCTACGGGTTCATTGCCTGCCTCGAGGACCTCACCGGCAAGAACAAGGCGGGTAAGGCAGCGCTCAGCCTACCCAAGGGATGCAACGTTTTGCCACCGCGGATCCTTCCGGCCGCTGAGGGTGGGCTGGTCGCGGCGGTGTCCAATGAAGGCCGGCTGTTGATATTCGACCTCGACAGTCTGCCGCAGATGGCCAAAGGTAAAGGTAACAAGATGATCGACATTCCCGGCGCTCGCGCCGCGCGCCGCGAAGAGTTCGTGCGTGACCTGGTGGTGCTCGGCGAAGGCGACGCCCTGGTGATCCACGCCGGCAAGCGCAAGTTGACGCTCAAGCCCGATGATCTGGTCTACTACCGTGGCGAACGCGGCCGCCGCGGCAGCAAGCTGCCGCGGGGCTTCCAGAAAGTCGACGCACTGGAGGTGTCCGCATGACTCGACGGCTGCTGATTCGTGCTACCGGTAAGGCACGCCCGGGGCAACTGGCGGGCCTGGGCAAGGCGCTGGCCAAGAGCGGTGCACGGCTGCTGGATATCAACCAGAGCGTGACCTTCGGCATCATGTCGCTGGAAGCCCTGGTGGGCATCGAGCGCGATGAAGACCTTGAGGCGCTGCTCGCCGAGAGCGGTGCGGCACTGGGCCTCGACGTCCAGGCGATCCAGGTGGCCGCCGAGGAGTACCAGCGCTGGAGCAGCGAAGCCAGCCAGCCGCGGCTGATCCTGACGCTGCTGGCGCCGCATCTGCCGGCGGGCATTCTCGCCGAGGTGGGGGCGCTGACCGCTGAGCATGGCCTGACCGTCGAGCTGATCCATCGCCTCTCCGGCCGCGAGCCTCTGGATGGCGGTATTCCACGTGAGCGAGACAGCATCCAGGGCGCGTGCGTGGAGTGCTGGCTTCGCGGCGACGAAATCGACCTCGACGCTCTGCGTGAAAAGGCCTTGGCACTGGGTGCCATGCACGGTGTCGATATCGCTCTCCAGGAGGACTCGATCTGGCGCCGCCACCGCCGGCTGGTGTGCTTCGACATGGATTCGACCCTGATCCAGACCGAGGTGATCGACGAATTGGCGCGCCGCCACGGCGTTGGCGACGAGGTGGCCGAGGTCACCGAGCGAGCGATGCGCGGCGAGCTCGATTTTCAGCAGAGCTTTCGCGAGCGCATGGCCAAGCTCAGAGGGCTCGACGAGTCGGTGCTGGCTGAAATCGCCGCTACGCTTCCGCTGATGGATGGCGTCGAACGCCTGATGACGCAGCTCAAGCGGCTCGGCTATCGCACTGCGATCCTCTCCGGCGGTTTCACCTATTTCGCCGACTACCTGCAGCAGCGGCTGGGCTTCGACGAGGTGCACGCCAACGAGCTGGTGATCGAGAATGGCAAGGTCACCGGCGAGGTGCGCGAGCCGATCCTGGATGCCGACCGCAAGGCCGAGCTGCTGCGCGAGATCGCGACCCGCGAGGGGCTTGCCATGGAGCAGACCATCGCCGTCGGCGATGGTGCCAACGACCTCAAGATGCTCGCCGCCGCGGGGCTCGGGATCGCGTTTCGTGCCAAGCCGCTGGTGCGCAGCCAGGCGCGTCAGTCGATCTCCACCCTGGGGCTGGACGCGGTGCTCTACCTGATCGGCTATCGACAGATCGATCTGGAAGACGGACACTCATAGGCAGTTAGCCTACGTCACTACGTCCGCGCCGATGGACGATAATCACAACATGAGGCCGCCATGACTTACACCTCCGAGCTGCTCGAAGAGCTGAAGATCCTCAGGCTGTTCAATCTGTCTACTACCCAGGAGGGAATCAAGGTACATTCGAGTGCCGAACCAGACGCTATCGCGGCGACCCGACGGCTATTCGAGAAAGGCCTGGTGACCCAGGAAGATGGCGGCTATCTGACGACTCTCGGGCACGATGCAGCCCAGCACGCACAGGATCTGCTGACCATTCTCAATGGCCCGATCACGGTGGGCTGACGTCGAGTTGTCATGTAACCCTAAAGTAACCGCGACGCCGGTCGATACATCTGTATTGGACCGGCGTCGCTGCGTTGGTGATACCCCCTATGAAGAATGAGAGCCCTCATGGAGCTTAATGACAGCCATCTAGTGGTCGAGCACCCAAGTGAGATCAACACCTTGCTGGAAGGGCTCAGTGAGCCGGGGGGCGCCTCGCTGGCGATTGGTGAGCCGGCGGGCGAACCCATTCCCGCCCTGCTGATGGCCGTGGAGGAGGGGCACTCGCTGCTGATCGATATCACCGCCGTAGGTGAGATCGCCGCCGAGATCAACAGCGATAAACCGCTGCGGCTGATGGGGCAGACCAGCGGTGCGATGCTGACCACGCCGCCGCTGGTGGTTCAAGGCTGGGTCGATGCTCCCGGACGGCTGCAGTTTCGCTGCGACTATCCCGAGCAGCTGTGGGTCATGCATCGCCGCGAGGTGTTTCGCGCCGAACTGCGGCCGGGCATGCAGGTTGATGCGTCGCTGGTCGTCGACGATGGTCAGGAAAGTCTGCAGTTGGCGGGGCAATTGAAAAATTTGTCGCTTGGGGGCTGTCTGCTAGACGTACCGTTGAGCACGGCGATGCGACTACGTCCTGGGCAGCACGTCGATATATTGACGCTGCGCTTCCCCAATCAGCAGCAGCTGATCGCCAGTGCCCAGGTGCGGCATATCCAGACTGACGGTGAGCAGCAAGTACGGCTGGGCTGCGAATTTAGCGAGGTGAATGCCGAGCTCGAGCGACGGCTATGGTACTTCGTGCGTGAAATCGAGCGGGAAGGCGCGCGCACTGCCGTCGAAGGGAGCCGCGAGCTGTCGCCTTCGTCGCTGTTTGACCAGGAGGGTAATGCGCCGGCTACTCCGGCCCGGAGCCACGGTGCCGACTACGCCACGCCGATGGCGCGGCGGCTGGCCAAGGTCGCAGCCTATCTGGATGGCCAGTTGCTGCAACTGATCGAAGGCCAGCCGATCCACGCCGGGCTACTGTCCCGTTACAGCGATACGCTGTTGGGACTCCACGAAGAGGATCGCGACGCGCTGCTGTTTGCCGGCGTATGCCTGGTTGACGACCCTCCCTTGATCCAGCACGGCATTGGCGTGGCGATCAAACTGGCCGATCTGGCGGCGGGCCAGGGGCTACCCCGGGATGAGCGTAAGGCGCTGGTGGCCAGCGCCCTGCTGCATGACCTGGGCAAAGCGCTTCTGCCGCCCGAGCTGCGCCAGGCGCTGCGCCGTGCGCCGAGTCTGAACGATGCTCAGCGCCATGCACTGCGTGAGCATGTCAGTTTGCTGGAGGCGCGTCTCGGCGATTGTCGCTGGCTGTCGCGAGATATTCGTAACGCGGTGATATGGGGCATCAATGAGCGCCTCGACGGTAGCGGTTATCCGGCCGGGCGGCAGGGGGAGCAACTCGAAGACGTGTCGCGGATGGCGGCGGTGGTGGATGTGGCAGACGCCATGGGGCGACCGCGGGCGGATCGTCCGGCGCGTTCTCCCAGCGAAATATATCGCTATCTGCTGGGGCAGCCGAATGTCTTCGACCGCCAGTGGGTGCAGCACTATATCCGCCGCTTCGGGATTACTCCGGTGGGCAGTCTGGCGCGCTTCGCGAGCGGTGAGCTGGGCTGGGTGCAGCGTCTCGACCGCAACGGCGAGCTGCGCCAGGTGCAGCTTACCCCGCGGCCGGTGCAGCCAGGCAGCGAACTCGGCGAGGTGTTGCGGGACGCCCAACTGGCGAAGCTGGGTAAGCCCGAATCGCTGGTGGTGCCGCGTGCGCCGAGCCAAGCCACTTACGCCTGAATCTCGGCGTCCGGGCGTGAGTGCAGAAACGGGGATTATGCTATTATAGCGCGCCCTTTCGGCGTCAGTGAGCGACCCGGGTGTTACCCCATGAGCCAACCCTTCACTACCTGGCAGGCGCGCTTCGAGCGTCTGCGCAGTAACAAGATCTTCGAAACCTGTGTGATCGCCATCATCATCGTCTCGGCGCTGCTGGTGGGGGCCAAGACCTATGAAGAGGCCAACCGCTTCGAGCAGGTGATGCGCCTCTTCGATATGGCGGTCACCGGTTTCTTCCTGATCGAAATCCTGATTCGCATGGCCGCGGAGAAGCGCTTGCGCGACTTCTTCAAGAAAGGCTGGAACATCTTCGATTTCGTCATCGTCACCGCCAGCCTGATCCCGCTGGAGGATTCGGAGATGGTGCTGCTGGCGCGCTTGCTGCGGATCTTCCGCGTGCTGCGTCTGGTGTCGATGATTCCCGAGCTGCGCATGCTGGTCTCGGCGCTATTCAAGTCGATCCCCAGGATGGGCTATGTGGCGCTGTTGATGTTCATCATTTTCTACATCTATGCCGCGGTCGGCAGCTTCCTGTTCCACGACGTCGACGAGAGCCTGTGGGGCAATATCTCGTTGGCCATGCTGACCCTGTTCCAGGTGGCAACCTTCGAGAGCTGGGCTACCGCGGTGCTCTATCCGACCATGGAGCACTACGGTTACAGCTGGATCTACTTCCTGTCATTCATCTTTCTCAACGCCTTTATCTTTCTCAATATGATGATCGGCATCGTGCTCGACGTGATGCAGAAGGAGAACACTCTGATGGAGCTCGAAAGCGGCGAGGGTGAAGCCGCCGAGCTCCACGGCCTGCGCAGCGACGTGCGCGAGCTTCGCGACCAGCTGACGCGGATGGAGGCGCTGCTGCAGCAGAGGGAGCGGTGACGGAACCTTTATAAGAGACGCGAGCCTCATGGAGAGAGGCCGGTGGATATGCCATCGGTGAGCAACTGTCATGGACTGACTGGGACCTGAGCTATGACCGACTATCAGCAAGTGTCGCGGCCGTTCTTGCCGCCCTATCTGCTCGAACGCATCGCTTCCGGAGGTAGCCCGCGACTGCGCGAGTGTGCCCAACATACGTTGCTTGCCGACCAGCGGTTTAGAGCCCGCACGGCAGCGCCGCACTCGCCTAAGCGGAGTTCACAGCGAGGCGTCCCGGCGCGCTTCGTGCACTCTGCACGGCAGCAGCAGGAGCTGCCAGGGCAACTGGTGAGGCGTGAGGGCGACGAGGCCGACAGTGGCGATGCTGCTATCGACGAAGCCTATCATGGCCTCGGGGCGACCTATCGCTATTTCTGGGAGACACACGGGCGTCACTCCATCGACGACCGGGGGATGGCGCTACGGGCGACGGTGCATTTCGGTCGCGACTACGAAAACGCCTTCTGGGACGGTACTCAGATGGTCTTTGGTGATGGCGATGGGGAGTTGTTCAATCGCTTCACCATTGCGCTGGACATCATTGCCCACGAACTGACCCATGGCGTGATCCAGCATGAAGCGGATCTGGTTTACGCCAACCAAGCGGGGGCGCTCAACGAGTCACTGTCGGATGTATTCGGCAGCCTGGTCAAGCAGTACCGGATGGGGCAGCGCGTCGAGGAAGCCGACTGGCTGATCGGCGAAGGGCTATTCACCGAGCGTGTCGAGGGACGTGCCCTGCGTTCCATGGCCGACCCCGGCAGCGCCTATGATGATCCGCTGCTGGGGCGTGATCCCCAGCCAGGGCATATGCGCGATTTTGTCGAGACCCAGGAGGATAACGGTGGCGTGCATATCAACTCCGGCATTCCCAACCGGGCTTTCCATCTGCTGGCCATGACGCTGGGTGGCCATGCCTGGGATGTCGCTGGTCCGTTGTGGTATGCCACCTTGCTGGATGAGCGCCTTGAGCCTGAGAGCGACTTCATGGCCTTTGCTGCCTTGACGCTGGATAACGCCGCGCAGCGGCATGGGCAGGGTGGCCGCGAGTGGCTGGCGGTCCGCGATGCGTGGCGAGGCGTCGGTGTGGCGGTGACCCGCTGATGACCGTGCGAGAGACTGCGCCATGAGCGGCGATGTGGGGGGCGGGCCGCCTTCGCTGGACGTTTCCAGCTGCCTTAGCCTGCGTCGCCAGGGCGGCATCGCGCACATCCCCGGACTGGCTAAGCCACGCTACATTCGCTGCGATCGGCTCGATGACGCCCAGCGCGAACGGCTGCTGGACCTGCTCACGGAGGCCGCGAGGCGTGCGGCGGAGACGCGGGTAACGGTGGCCGCCGACCAGCGCATTTTCCACCTCGCCGTCGAGGATGCCGAGGGTCGCTGCCAGTGGTCCGCGGAGCTCGACGAGCAGCGAATGCCCGAGGAGTTGCTGCTCCTGTGGCGTGACCGGGAGGCCCTGAAGCGGGGCTAAATCGCCCGGCGACGGCGATGAAGCTTGACACGCTGGCGCTAGCCTGATTTTCTATGCGTATGGATATGACATTTCTTCGCCTACGCCTAGCCCTACGACTACTAGCCGGCCGCTGATCGCGCCGGGCGGTGCCGCGCACCGCATCTTGATAGTCACGCTACGCTGAGGGTTGAAATGTCTTACTACCGTTTTACTGCTGATGCAGCCTTCAACGCCGAGTGCGTCGTCACTCGTCGACAGGTCGCTGGCGCTGCTAAGCGCCGCGCTTCTGCTGCTATCTACGCCCCGATGCGCCCACTGCGCTCGGGGCGTTTTCGTTCGTCCATACCTTGCCCCCACGCCCTGGAGATTACGCCATGATGCTCAGCGACCCATCCGTCAAGTACCGCCCCTTCGTTGCCGTTGACCTGCCCGATCGCCAGTGGCCGAACCAGCGTATCGAGACCCCGCCGATCTGGTGCAGCGTGGATATGCGCGACGGCAATCAGGCGCTGATCGACCCCATGGACATGGAGCGCAAGCGGCGCTTCTTCTCGATGCTGGTGTCGCTGGGGTTCAAGGAGATCGAAGTGGGGTTCCCCTCGGCCTCGCAGATCGACTTCGACTATGTGCGTGAGCTGATCGAGCAGGACCTGGTGCCGGACGACGTCACCATCCAGGTGTTGACCCAGGCGCGCCCGCACCTTATCGAGCGCACCTTCGAGGCGCTGCAGGGTGCCAAGAACGCCATCGTGCACGTCTACAACGCCACCGATCCGATGTTCCGCCGGGTGGTGTTCAACGTCGACAAGCCGCAGTGCATCAAGATCGCCTGTGACGCCACCGCGCAGATTCGCGACCTGATGGCGGCACGCCCCGAAACGAACTGGACCTTCCAGTACTCACCGGAGCTGTTCACCTCCACCGAGATGGATTTCGCGGTGGAGATCGTCGAAGCGGTGATGGAGACCTACGGCGCCACCGCCGCCAAGCCGATGATCGTCAACCTGCCGGCGACTGTGGAGGTTGCCACGCCCAACAACTACGCCGATCAGATCGAGTGGTTCTGCCGCAATATCAATCATCGCGACCGGTTGATCGTCAGCGTCCACCCCCACAACGACCGCGGTACCGGGGTGGCGGCCGCCGAACTGGCGGTGATGGCCGGCGCCGACCGGGTCGAGGGCACGCTGTTCGGCAACGGCGAGCGCACCGGCAACGTGGATATCGTGACCCTGGCCATGAACCTCTATACCCAGGGAGTGCATCCCGGCCTCGATTTCTCCAATATCACGCCGATCATGCGTGAGGTGGAGTACTGCAACCAGCTGCCGGTGCATCCGCGGCACCCCTATGTCGGCGACCTGGTATTCACCGCCTTCTCCGGCTCCCACCAGGATGCCATCAAGAAGGGCATGAGCGAGCGCCGCCAGCATCCTGAGGCGGTGTGGGACGTGCCTTATCTGCCCATCGACCCGCTCGACGTGGGCCGCAGCTACGAGGCGGTTATCCGCGTCAACAGCCAGTCGGGCAAGGGCGGGGTCTCCTACCTGCTCGAGCAGGAGCACGGCATCGAGCTGCCGCGCCGGCTGTCGATCGAGTTCAGTCATGTGGTCCAGGAGGTCGCCGAGCGCACCAGCAAGGAGATCACCTCACAGATGATTTTCCAGGCCTTCGCCGACGAGTACCTCGAGCAGACCTCGCCACTGGCGCTGATCAATCATCGGCTCGCGTCGGAGGCCGACAGCCCGCGGGTGGCGCTGGAGGCCGCCATCGATCAGGACGGCCAGCGCCACACCATTGCCGGCGCCGGCAACGGTCCGCTGGCGGCCTTTATCAAGGCCCTGGCCGCCCATGGCGTCGACGCCGAGATCATCGACTATCACGAGCACTCCCGCGGACAGGGTTCGGATGCCGAGGCGGTGGCCTACGTCGAAGTGCGGCTCGGCGAGGAGGCGGTGTTCGGCGTCGGCATCGACGAGAGCATCACCAGCGCCTCGATGAAGGCGGTGATCAGTGCCATCAACCGCCACCGCTCGACTCAGGCGCCGGCGCCCAACGTCACCGCCGAGAGCCTGGGCTAAGTCTGGATGTTGGACCGGGAGGGGAGGCCATGCGGCCCTGGCAGATAATGGTGTTGGTGGCGGTGCTGAGTGCTGGCGTGGTATCCGCGGCGGCGTCTCACGAGCCATTCGAGGCCAAGCTGGTGCGCTTGGAGGTTGAGCGGACCCTTCCCGCTATTGCGCCATCACTGCGCGAGGAGTCGCCGGAGATCAACGCGCTCTTTCTTAGCTTGGCGTCGGATCAGGCGCTGTGGATGAGCGCCTCCTTGGCGATGATGCGCCACGGCGACATTGCGCGCAGCACGCTGCTCGATTATGGGCTGTCGCCCCCCTTTCAGGATCTGCTGGTGCGCTACGGAGCGGATACGGTACTGCCGGTGAGCTACTTCCGCGACCACGATATTGCCACCCTGCGCGCACAGCACTGGCTTGGCGAGCGCTATCAGCAAGTCAGCGACTGGTGGAGCGATGATAGCGAACCGGCGCCTGGGGTGGCGGAATTGACCCCCTACCGCCGCGGCCTGATGGGCATTGCGTTGCTGGAGTCTCACGGCCACGGGCTGCTCAACCAGTTTGTGGTCGGCGACGAGGGTCGCGTGGAGTGGCTGCAGGGCGAACGCATGGTAGCCGGGGTGGGGGATTTCTTCACCCGTGGGCTACGCGACCTGGAGAGCCAGTGGCGGCGCGGCGAGTCGATAGGCGCAGGCGATGTGGGCTGGGCCGGTGTCGATCTGCTGGTCATGGCCAGCACCGTCAAGGTGCTAAAGGCGGGGCGGACAGCGCGAGGCGCGCGCTTGGGCAGCGTCGAGGCCCAGGGTGCCCGGGCGGGGCAGGGCATGGTCGCCTCCGGCGGACGCTTCGGGGCACTGCCGCGTATGGCCAAGGTGGCCGCGGTGGCCGGCACCGCCTATGTGGTCGTTCGCCACCCCAGCTTGATCAGCGCGCTTGGCGCCAATCTCGCCCGCTGGCTCGGCTGGCCGGCATGGCTGGGCCAGTTTCTGATCTGGTTGGCTGTGCTCTTCCCCCTTTTGGTCGTCGCACGATGGGTATACCGTTGGCTGCTTACGCCGCTGCTATGGTTGCTGATGCCTCTCCTGCGTATAGGGGTCAGTGTGATAAGTGTTGCGTCCGCCAAGCGCCGGGCTTAAATCCCCCCTCTGTCACTGCAAAGGCCCCACTAAGGTGGGGCCTTTGTGTTAGTCAAATAAGCCGGCTAGCGCTGCTGAAGCCATTTGCGCCAGCCGCTGTAGGCGGTTACATCGGTCGCCTCGCCGCCCTCATGCAGGGCTCCGGCGCTGCAGATGAAACCACTCTTCCACGCGCCGCTGGCGAGCTCCACCTGGCCCAGCCCCAGCGGCGCGGGAATGCCGGCGAGGAAACTCCCCAGGGTCTCGATCGGCAGGCGCCACACCTCCACCTCGATGGCGGCACCGTTGGCGGCGTCGCGGGTCATGGCCGGGCGCGCCGGCGGCCCGTCGGCCAGCGCGAAGAGTCGGTAGCGCGGGGCGCTGGTGGTCGCCTCGACCAGCACGCCGCCACGCTCGGTGAGCTGGTGATTGAGCGGCAGACCGTCGAGGTGCGCGCCACACACCACCAGCTCCAGCGTACCGTCCCGGGCCGGGGCGAGCGGCGGTAGCGCCGGGCGGGGGAGGTCAGTAGCCCCCAGCGGCAGGTCGAGCCGCTCCTCCAGGGCGCGGCCCAGGCTGAGCAGGCCAAGGTCGGCGAAGGTCGGACCGAACAGCGTCACCCCCACGGGCAGGCCGCTGTCAGCGAAGCCGATCGGCACCGCCAGCGCGCTGTAGTCGAGCAGGTTCATGAAGTTGGTCCAGGTGCCCAGCCGCGAGTTGACGCCGATGGGGTCGGCGGCCACCTCGGCCTTGGTGGGGTGGGTCACGGTGGTGGGGGAGAGCATCACATCGACCCGGGCGATCAGCGCATCCGCCTGGCGCCGGTACTCGGCCAGCTGGTAGCGGGCGTCGAAGGCGTCCACCGCCAGCGGCGTCGCGCCGCCCAGGGTGATCTCACGGGTCACCGGGTGCACCGCCGCGGGGTTGCTCTCGAGCAGGCCGCGGATGGCATGGTAGCGCTCGGCCACCCAGGGCCCCTCATAGAGCAGGCGCGCCGCCGCCAGCAGCGGGCTGCCGTCGAGTTCGACCTTCTCGCCACCCAGCGCCTCCAGTTGGGCAATCGCGGCGTGCATGGCGGCGCTGTAGGCGGTATCGGTCTGCCACTGGCTCTCATAGGGCACCCCGAAGCGGAAGCGCGCCGGGGCCTGGCCATAGGCCTTGCCGTGGATCGCGAAGTCGTGGCGCCGCGACCACTCGCAGTGCGGGTCGTAGGCCGCTGCGACCTGGAGGACCGTATGCGCATCGTCGGCGGTCAGAGTGAACAGGCTGATGGTGTCGAGGGTGGCGCAGGCCGGTACCACCCCGCGGGTGCTGAGCAGCCCCAGGCTCGGCTTGACGCCGAACAGGTTGTGGAAGCAGGCCGGCACCCGGCCGGAGCCGGCGGTATCGGTGCCCAGCGCGAAGCTCACCTGACCGGCGGCGGTGGTCACCGCCGAGCCGCTGCTGGAGCCACCGGGAATGTAGGCGGCGTCGAAGGCGTTGGCCGGTACGCCGTACTCTTCCGGGGCGCGCTCGCCGACCAGGCCGGTGGCGAACTGGTCGAGGTTGGTCTTGCCCAGCGGCAGGGCGCCGGCGTCGATCAGCCGCTGAACCACGAAGGCGCTCTGCTCGGGGGTGTAGGCGAAGGCCGGGCAGCCGGCGGTGGTCGGCACTCCGGCCAGGTCGATGTTGTCCTTGATGGCGAAGGGGATGCCGAAGAGCGGCAGGCTGTCCGGGGACTCCCCCTCGAGGCGCGCCAGGTAGGGCTCGAGCCGATCGCGGTCCAGCCGAGTGATCCAGGCGGGGTCATGGCCGCGAGCATTGGCCTGGTCGAGCAGCCGCTCGATCAGGGCATGCGGTGTCAACGTGCCGCGGCGATAGGCGGCATGGAGGCTTGCAATGGTAAGGTCGATGGTCATGCCGGCTTTTCCTCTGTGGGTTCCAGAATCACGATGGGCTGTCCCGGGGCTACCGAGGCCCCCTCCTCGAGGGGTAGGCGCGTGACGCGGCCCGCCTCGGCGGCGGTGATCTCGACTTCCATCTTCATCGACTCCACCAGGGCCACGGCCTGGCCGGCGTCGACCTGGTCGCCCTCGGCGACCAGCAGCTTCCACAGGCTGCCGGTCACCGGGCTGTCGACGCCCTGCTCATGGTCGTCGAGTTCGGCGGCGTCGGCCGACTGTGGGGCCTGATCCTCGAAGGTAAACTGGCCGTTGGCCCGCCACTCGGTCATTTCCGCCTGGAAGGCGGCCTCGCGGCGCTCACGGAAGCGGGCGATGGCCGCCGCCTGGCGTTCCAGCTCGGCCTGGTAGTCGGCGAGCTTGAAGCGCGTGGTCTCGACCTCGAGGGGGTAGCGGCCATGGGGGAAGTCGCGGCGGATCTGGGCGAGTTCGTCATGGCTGACCTCGAAGAAGCTCAGCTGGTCGAAGAAGCGTAGCAGCCAGGGCTGCGCAAAATGCTCTGTGACCCGATAGCGGTTCCACATCTGCAGGGTGCGGCCGACGAACTGGTAGCCGCCGGGGCCCTCCATGCCGTAGACGCAGAGATAGGCGCCACCGATGCCCACCGAGTTCTCGGCGGTCC
Source organism: Halomonas sp. ML-15 (assembly GCF_014779595.1). Classification (GTDB taxonomy): domain Bacteria; phylum Pseudomonadota; class Gammaproteobacteria; order Pseudomonadales; family Halomonadaceae; genus Franzmannia. The sequence goes on along the minus strand of NZ_JACXZT010000019.1, from coordinate 1,315,888 downwards.
AGGTGCGCGCCGGGTTGTACTTGGTGGTGACCAGGCGCTGGCGCGGATCCAGCGGGGTGGCCACCGGCGCCCCCAGATAGACGTCGCCCAGCCCCATCACCAGGTAGCGGGCCTCGAAGACGATGTCGCGCACCTCGCGCTCGCTCTCCAGGCCGTTGATGCGGCGAATGAAGTCCAGGTTGCTGGGGCACCAGGGGGCGTCCGGGCGCACCGAGCGCTGGTACTTGTCGATGGCCTCATGGCAGGCCGGATCGTCCCAGGAGAGCGGCAGGTGCACGACCCGAGACTCGACCTCCAGGGTCTCGACGTCGCGCAGCTGGCGTTCGGCCTGGGCCAGGTGGGCGAGCAGGTCGTCGAGGGCCAGCTCGCGTGGCTCGTAGTGCACCTGCAGCGAGCGGATCCCGGGAGTGAGCTCGCGCAGCCCCGGCAGTGGGTGCTCGGCGAGCCATAGCATCCAGGCATGAACCCGGAAGCGCAGGGCGATATCCAGCTCCATGGCGCCGAACTCGATCAGCAGGAAGTCGTCCCCGGCGCGGCGGTAGAGGATCCGTTCGCCGGCCTCCTCGGCCGGCACGTCGCGCAGCAGCGGCGTGTCGCACTGCTCGGCAAGGGGGCCGTAGGGCTGCGCCGTTAGGCTGTCGAGGGCGGCCAACTGGCGCACCTCGAGCTCCCGCGCGGTGTCCAGGCTGACCGGCACGAAGCGCACCCTATCCCCGGCGGCTAGCTGGCCGAGTTTCCAGCGCTCGGCGCGGACCACCGTGGCCGGGCAGACGAAGCCGCCCAGTGACGGGCCGTCCGGGCCGAGGATCACCGGCATATCGCCGGTGAAGTCGATGGTGCCGAAGGCGTAGGCGTTGTCGTGGATATTGGAGGGGTGCAGCCCCGCCTCGCCGCCGTCGGCCCGGGCCCACTCGGGGCGAGGGCCGATCAGCCGTACCCCGGTGCGGCTGGAGTTATAGTGGACTTCCCAGTCGTGGACGAAGAAGGCGTCGATATCGCCCTCGGTGAAGAAGTCCGGCGCGCCGTGGGGGCCGTAGAGCACGGCGATTTGCCAGGTCTGCCCCTGCCCGCCCAGGGCGGGTATCAGTTGGGGATCCAGGCGCCGCGGCTGGATAGGGGCGAGCGCGGGCAGGTCCAGCATATCGCCGCTGCGCAGGGCGCGCCCGCCGTGGCCGCCGAACTGTCCTAGGGTGAAGGTGCTGCGCGAACCCAGGTAGCGCGGGCAGTCGATGCCGCCGCGCACCAGCAGGTAGGCGCGGGCGCCGGCGGCGGCCTTGCCGAGTTTGAGGGTGGCGCCGGCGGGGATATCGAGCACCTGCCAGAAGGCCACCGGCTCGCCGTCGAGGGTGGCGGGCAGCACCGCACCGGCCAGTACCACCTGGGTGGCGCGGTGGAAGCGCAGGGTGGGGCCGGTAAGGGTGATCTCCAGGCCGGCGGCCTCGGCGGGGTTGTCGAGCAGGCGGTTGCCGAGCCGGAATGACCAGTCGTCAAAGGGCCCTGAAGGAGGAACGCCCACATCCCAGTGTCCCTGGCGGCCGGGGTGATCCTGGATGGTGGTCATGGTCCCCGCTGCCAGGACCTCGATCACCGGCGGCGCCCAGTCGAGATCGGCCAGCCAGCGGGTGTGGATCTCGGCGCGCTGGAAGCGCGGGTCGCGCAGCACATGGGAGAGCCAGCGGCGGTTGGTGGCGATACCGTAGACGCTGGCGGCGTCCAGCGCCTCGGCCAGCTGCGCGCAGGCCGTCGCCCGATCCTCGGCGTGGACGATGACCTTGGCCAGCATCGGGTCGAACAGTGCCGACACCTCCAGGCCCGCCTCGATGGCGGCGTCGACGCGCAGTCCTTTCCCGATGGGGAAGCTCACCTCGGTGAGCAGGCCGGCGCTGGGGCGGAAGTCGTGCAGCGGGTCCTCGGCGTAGAGCCGCGCCTGAACGGCGTGACCGCGGGGCGCCAGGTCGCGGCTCAGCACAAGCAGGTCGGGCAGCTCGCCGGCGCCGAGGCGCACCATCCACTCGACGATATCCACGCCCCAGACCTCCTCGGTGACACCGTGCTCCACCTGCAGCCGGGTGTTGACCTCGAGGAAGTAGAAGGTCTGACGCTGCGCATCGTAGATAAACTCCACGGTGCCGGCGCTGCGGTAGGCCACCGCTTCGCCGAGGCGAACGGCGGTGGCATGGAGCTCGTGGCGCACGCTGTCGGGCAGGTCGGGGGCGGGGCACTCCTCGAGCACCTTCTGGTGGCGGCGCTGGGTCGAGCAGTCGCGCTCGCCGAGGGCCACTACCCGGCCCTGGCCGTCGCCGAACAGCTGTACTTCCAGATGACGGGCACGGGGGATATAGGCCTCGACGAAGACCCCGCCATCGCCGAAGTTGCGCTCGCCGAGCCCGCGCACCGAGTCGAAGGCGCGGGCCAGCTCGGCGCCATCCTGGCAGACCTGCATGCCGATCCCGCCGCCACCGGCGGTGGATTTGAGCATCACCGGATAGCCGATGCGCTCGGCCTCGGCGAGGGCCGCCTCGGCGCCGTCGAGCAGCCCGGAGCCGGGCACCAGCGGCACCTCGGCGCGCTCGGCGAGCAGGCGCGCCTCATGCTTGAGGCCGAAGCCGCGGATCTGCTCGGCGGTGGGGCCCAGGAACACCAGTCCGGCGGCCTCGCAGGCGTCGATAAAGCGGGTGTTCTCGGAGAGGAAGCCGTAGCCGGGATGTACCGCCTGGGCGCCGCTCTGGCGGGCGATGGCGATCAGCTTGTCGATATCCAGGTAGGTGTCGGCGGCCGCGCCGTCTCCCAGCGAGTAGGATTCATCGGCCTGGTAGACATAGGGTGCGTCGCGATCGGCCTCGGCGTAGACCACCACCGAGCCGACACCGAGCCGCTCGAGGGTGCGCAGGATGCGGGCGGCGATGGCGCCGCGATTGGCAATCAGAACCTTGCTAAACATATTGCCTTGTCCATCAACGGTGCGGGTCGTCCCGCGTCCGGGAAAAGTGCCGCCGGGGTCGTCCCCGGGGTCAATGCCAGCAGATGACTAGTCCCACACCAGCAGCTCGACGGGGGTCGGGTTGTAGCCGTTGCAGGGATTGTTGAGCTGCGGGCAGTTGGAGAGCAGCACGATCACGTCCATCTCGGCGACCATCTCCACGTACTTGCCGGGTGCCGAGATGCCGTCCTCGAAGGTCAGTCCCCCCTCGGGGGTCACCGGCACGTTCATGAAGAAGTTGATGTTATGGGTGATATCGCGTTTGGTCAGGCCGTACTGCGGATAGTCGGCGATGGCCTGCATCCAGTTGTCGCGGCAGGAGTGCATATGCCGCTTCTCGAGGTCGTAGCGCACGGTATTGCTCTCGCTGGCGCAGGCACCGCCCAGGGTGTCGTGGCGGCCACAGGTATCGGCGGTGATGGTCAGCATCGGCCGGCCTGCGCTGGAGAGCAGCGTCGAGCCGGCGCTGAGATAGACGGCGCCCTGCTCGCGCACGGTGTCCATGGCGCTGTAGCGCTCGCTGGTGTCGTGGGCGTTGTAGAATAGGGTGTCGGCGGCCTGATTGCCCTCCAGGTCGAGGATGCGCAGGGTCTGACCGGCCTTCAGGGTGCCGATGTAGTGATCGCCGGCGTCTACCGTGATGCGACTCACGGCGTTGTCGGGGCGCAGGGTGCTTTCGATGATCATGCGGTGCATCCTCCCTCAGAGGCCCAGGTGGTAGAGGCGGTTGTTCTCGAAGCCGCGGGCGTTCTCCGGCCGCGAGCGGTAGCAGAGGTCGTTCTCATCCGGCGGCGGGGCGACGCCCAGGCGGATATCCACGCCGCGCCGCGGGTAGTCGGGGCTGGGGTCGAGCGGATGGGGGCAGGTGTGGAGCAGCACCAGGGTGTCCATCTCGACGCGCAGCGTGACGCTGTCGCCGGCCTGGCAGTGGTCCGGCACATAGCGCAGCTGGCCGTCGGCGTCGCTCTCCACCCGCGAGAAGAGATTTAGGTTGGCGGCCAGGTCGCGGCGGCCCAGCCCATACTTGGCCAGCTCCACCAGGAAGGCGTCGTGGCCGCTGCGGGTCCAGTCGTTGTGGGCCTGCTGATAGCTCACCGGCTGCCAGCCCTTGGCGACCAGGTGGTGGCGCATCAGGTTGCCGCCAACGCTGTCGTGCCAGCCCAGGTCGTCGTGGATGATCGAGGCGAAGATGCGCCCCATATCGGAGTAGAGGCAGTGGCCCTGGGTCAGCTTGAAGGTGTGCTGGCACTTCAGGGTGTCGGGCAGGTTGAGGCGCTCGAGCAGGTTCTCGGGGTTGTAGCAGAGCAGGCCGACATTGGCGTTTGCTGCGCTGGCGGCAAGCGTCAGGGTGGTGCCGCGGCGCAGGCGCAACGACCAGTGGTGGCCGCCGGGCAAGTGGGTGGTGTAGAGCGCGTCGCTTGGCTCAGCGGGGCGTGTCATAGCAGCGTCTCCTGGGTCAGGGTCTTGAGGCCGCGCTCGGCGAAGCGGGCCGACAGGTCCGCCGGCGGCTGGCGCTCGCCGATCGGCAGGTCATAGGTGATGGTGGCGCCGAACGCCTCCGGTGCCTGTGGGTCGTGGCGCAGCTTGTCGAACACCCACAGCCGGGTGCCCAGCGCGAAGGCCTCCTTGAGGTCGTGGGTGATCATGAAGATGGTCAGCTGCTGCTCCTTCCACAGGGTCAGGATCAGCTCATGCATATCCTGGCGAATGCCCGGGTCCAGCGCGCCGAAGGGCTCATCGAGCAGCAGAATGCGCGGGCGCATCATTAGTGCCTGGGCGATGGCCAGGCGCTGCTGCATGCCGCCGGAAAGCTCGTGGGGGTACTTGCTCAGGGCATTGGCCAGGCCGACTTCCTGAATGCGCGCCATGGCCTTGTCCCGGGCCTGGCGTTGCGCGGCGCCGAAACTCTTGCCCAGCCAGCGCGACTGGCTGAGCTCTTCGGCGATCATCACGTTGCCGAGCACGGTCAGGTGGGGGAACACCGAGTACTTCTGGAACACCACGCCGCGGTCCGGGCCCGGCTCTTCGGGGATCGGCCGCTCATCGAGGGTGAGCGACCCGCGGGAGATGCGCTCGGTGCCCAGCAGCATCTTGAGGAAGGTGGTCTTGCCACAGCCCGAGGCCCCCACCAGGGTGACGAACTCGCCGGCCTCGACGCGGAAGTCGAGGCGCTCCAGCACGACGTGCTCGCCGTAGTGCTTCTCCAGGCGCTTGGCTTCGAGCAGGCTCATGAGTTGTCTCCCTCTTCGGCGTGGTACCAGGGGAAGGCCAGTCGCGAGGTCCGCGCCAGCAGCTGGTCGAGCAGAAAGGCCAGCAGGGTGATCCAGGCCACGTAGGGCAGGATCACATCCATCGACAGGTAGCGACGCACCAGGAAAATCCGATAGCCCAGCCCCTCCTGGGCGGCGATCGCCTCGGCGGCGATCAGGAACAGCCAGGCGGTGCCCAGCGCCAGGCGAGTGGCGTTGAGCAGCCTCGGCGTCAGCTGCGGCAGGATTACGCGGGTCAGGACCTGCCAGGAGTTGCCGCCCAGGGTCTGGGCCTTGATCAGCTGTTCGTCGGGCAGGCGCAGGGCGTGGCCCTGGAGGTCGCGAATCAGGAAGGGCGTCACCCCGATCACGATCAGCGCGACCTTGGCGGCCTCCCCGGTGCCGAAGGCGATAAACAGGATCGGCAGGATGGCCATGGGCGGAATCAGGGAGATCACCGTCACCAGCGGCGAGAACTTGGCGCGGATCAGCGGCAGGCCACCGTTGATGAGTCCAACGCTGAGGCCGATCAGCGCGCTGATGGCGACCCCGATCAGCAGCCGCTCGAGGCTGGCGAAGGTGTCCGCCCAGAGGACGATCTGGCCGGTGCGCTGATTCTCTTCGGTGGCCATGGTGTAGAAGGTGTTGGCCATGGTCGCCGGGGCCGGCAGCAGCCGATCATTGGGATTTTCGGCGAGCCGCGCGTTGGAGAGGCTCAGGTAGACCATCGCCACGACCAGAAAGGGCAGCAGGCCCAGCAGCCAGCGGCCACCGCGGGAGGGGGTGAGATTGATCAGGCGTTTCATGAAGGCTCCACGTCAGGGTAAGGGGGCAAGCGCGCCACCACCCTGGGGCAGCGACACGCTCCTGACGGCTGGCTTATTGTTGTGCGTCGATATAGGCCTGGGTGAAGCTCGGGTCGAAGCGCAGCTTGATGTTGCCCTCGTCGCCGAACACGCCCTGTGGGGTCTCGATGCCCACCACCCCGGGATCGGGCGCCATGTCGCCGAGCAGGCCGTGTGCGAAGCTGAACTCGGCGACCCGCTGCATGGTCTCGAGCAGGTCGTCGCTCTCGATCAGCTCGAGGGCTTCGGCGGGATCGGTGTAGAGGTAGGTGGCGTCGAGCTGGGCGCGATAGCCCTCAAGGTCGGTGCCGGCGGCCTCGGCCATCTGCGACAGCGCCTCTTCATCGCCATCGGCCATCAGCGCCATGGTCTCGTACCAGGCACCTACCAGGGCGTGACCGAGTTCGGGGTAGTCGGCCAGGGTCTGGGTGTTCACCACCATCAGGTCGAGGATCTCACCGGGAATCTCGCTCGAGTCGAAGGCCAGGGTGCTGCCCTCGATATCCGTGACGGTGGAGAGCTGGGGGTTCCAGGTCACCACCGCGTCGATGCTGTCGCGGCTGGCGAAGAGCCCGGCGATATCGGCATCGCCGGTATTCACGGTGGAGACGTCGCGCTCGCTCATGCCGACGCTGTCGAGGGCGCGGGCCAGCAGGTAGTGGGAGACGCTGAACTGCACCAGGTTGACGTCGCGCCCGGCAATGTCCTCGAGGCTGTCGGCGTTCTTCAGCACCACACCGTCATTGCCGTCGGAGTAGTCGCCGACGATCAGCGCGGTGGAGTCGACGCCGCTGGCGGCGGGAATGGTCAGGGCGTCCATATTGGTCATGGCGCAGCCGTCGACGTTGCCGGAGGTGAACTGGTTGATCGACTCGACGTAGTCATTGACCTGGACGATATCGATCTCGATACCGTACTCCTCGGCCCAGCGATCGACGATGCCGGCCTCGTCGGCATAGCCCCAGGGCATCCAGCCGGCATAGATCGACCAGCAGACGCTGAACTGGTCGCGATCCTGAGCCTGAAGCGGCGCGGCGGTGAGGGCAGAGACCAACAAGGTAGTAGTAATGGCGGCGGCGAGGGGGAGTCGCTTGGCGGAGAATGGACGCAGTGGCTGGGACATGGTGGCCTCCAATGGGCTCGAGAAAATGTCGGGGGCATCGGCGCATCCTGCTGCACCTGATCCTCCCGGGCTTTTCTCCCGCCGTGTAACCTTGCGCTGTGAATGGGAAGCCCCTTTTGGGCGTGCCCTCTCTTGCGCCGGGTCGACAGCTCTCGGACCAGTCATCGCATCGGGGTAAGTGATGATGCGATCGGAACCCTAGCCGTCCATTGGAAACTAGATTGTCTGGCAGCCAACGATGCACTGCCGATACCCCGTATCGCTTAACTCAAAGCAAAACGAATGCCCAGTATGATGTTATCGCCGGGTAAACAGCAGCTTGAACGTGTCTAGCAGCCCGTGTTGTCAACGTGGTGTGATCTTGTTGGGCGATGCTGGTGCGCATATGGGCTGATTGCATTGTTGTGGTGCATCGCTGTGGAGCCTTGATGGCCCACAAGGCCTTGCTACAGCGGCGTCTTGCTGGCTTCGCCGGGCACTTCGCGCACCAGCCGCGGCATCAAAAATCCCGGCAACGACTTGCGCAGCTCCGCGACCAGCGCGCGGGCCTCGCCATCGGGCACGTCGAAGTGCGCCGCCCCCGCCACCGGGTCGAGTACATGGAGGTAGTAGGGCAGCACCCCGGCCTCGAACAGCCGCTCGGAGAGCGCGGCCAGGTCATCGACGCTGTCATTGACGCCGCGCAGCAGCACGCTCTGGTTGAGCAGGGTGACGCCGGCCGCTTTGAGACGCGCGCAGGCTGCCATCACTGCGTCATCGATCTCGTTGGCGTGATTGATATGCAGCACCACCACTTTCTGCAGTCGTGAGGCCGCCAGCCAGTCGAGCAGGGCCGCGTCGATGCGCTCTGGGATTACCACCGGCAGGCGGGTGTGGATACGCAGCCGCTTGAGGTGGGGGATCGCCTCGAGTTCGCCCACCAGCCAGGCGAGCTGGCGGTCGCTGGCGGCCAGCGGGTCGCCGCCGGAGAGAATCGCCTCATGCAGACTGGGATCGTCGCGCAGATAGTCCAGGCTCTGCTGCCACTGCGCTCGGGACGGCGCGTTGGCGTCGTAGGGGAAGTGGCGGCGGAAGCAGTAGCGGCAGTTGATGGCGCAGGTCGGGCTGGCGATCAGCAACACCCGACCGGCATACTTGTGGATCAGCCCCTGGCGGGGGGTGTGTGCCGCTTCGCTCAGCGGGTCGTTGACGAATCCGTCGGGCGTCTCACCTTCCGCGGCCAGCGGCAGCACCTGGCGCAGCAGCGGGTCTTGGGGGGCGCCGGGGACAATGCGAGAGAGGTACGCCTCGGGCACGCACACTTCGAACAGTGCATGTCCCTGGGCGGCGCCGGGCAGCCAGGCGGGGTCGAGCTCCAAGCGCCGGCACAGCGCCTCAGGGCTGCGAATCGCCTGGGATAGCTGGCGCTGCCAGCGCGCCTTGTCGGCGGCATCGGAGGCCAGCAGTGGGCCGGTGGTCTGCACTTTGGCGGGGCTTCGGGTTATCATGCGGCACACTCAACATGGTAAGGCGGTGGGCGAGGCCCGTCGTCGTCACTTTCTCTGCACGTGATCCGGGCTACCGGTTTACGGCGCCAGCATCATCAGCGAGGCATCATGGCGAACTATTCTACCAGCGAATTCAAGGGCGGCCTGAAGGTCATGCTCGATGGCGACCCCTGCTCGATTGTGGAGAACGAATTCGTCAAGCCGGGCAAGGGCCAGGCCTTCAGCCGCGTCAAGCTACGCAACCTGATGACCGGCCGGGTCTGGGAGCGCACCTTCAAGTCCGGCGAATCGCTGGAAGGAGCCGACGTCCTCGAACTGGAGATGGAGTATCTCTACAACGATGGCGAGATGTGGTACTTCATGAAGACCGATGGCTCCTTCGAGCAGTATGCAGTGGAGAAGCGCGCCCTGGGCGATACCGAGAAGTGGCTCAAGGAGCAAGTGGCTTACACGATCACCCTGTGGGACGACAAGGTCATCAACGTCAATCCGCCCAACTTTATCGAGCTGGAGGTCGTCGAGACCGATCCCGGCCTCAAGGGCGACACCGCCCAGGGCGGCTCAAAGCCGGCCACGCTGTCGTCGGGTGCCGTGGTACGCGTGCCGCTATTTATCAATCAGGGCGAGGTGCTGAAGATCGATACCCGCTCCGGCGAGTACGTTTCAAGGGCCTGAGGAAATACGCCATGGTCAGCGAGCCGCTGCTAATGGCTACGGGCCACGAGCGGCGCAGGGGACAGGTCGTAGAGAGGGTCTTTTGCCATGGATGGCAAAAGTAGCGTACAGGGAGGTATTTACAGCGCCCTCTCGTAGGCCTGTCGCCGACAAGCCGCGGCCTCAATGCGACTTACTGCAGGCCACGCCGATTCATGGCGTGGCCTGCGTCGTTGTAGAGGACGATGTCATGGAAGCTGAATGGCGACCAACGGCGGAGATCACGACGCTGCACGCCCGCGCCCGGCTGATCGCCAAGCTGCGGGCGTTCTTCGCCGAGCGCGGCGTGCTGGAGGTGGAGACCCCGGTGCTGGGCCATGGCGGCAGCAGCGACGTGCACCTGGCCTCGCTGGCCTGCCAGGCGACCACGCCAGAGGGGCGCGAGACGCTGTGGCTGCAGACCTCGCCGGAATTCCACATGAAGCGGCTGCTGGCCGCAGGCTCAGGGCCGATCTTCCAGTTGGCGCGCAGCTTTCGCGACGGCGAGGTTGGGCGCCGCCACAATATCGAATTCACCATGCTCGAGTGGTATCGCCCCGGCATGGCCTTCGCGGCGCTGATTGGCGAGTGCGACGCGCTGATCCGCCACCTGCTGCCGCAGGACCCCGGGCCGCTGCGCCAACGCCGCTATCGCGAGCTGTTTGGCGAGCACCTGGGCATCGACCCGTTTACCGAGCCCCTCGCCGATCTGCAGTGCCTGGCGGGGACGCAGGGCGCGCTCGACATGGCCGACAGCCCCCGGGATGACTGCCTCGACCTGCTGATGAGCCTGGTGATCGAGCCGACCCTGGGCCGCGATGGGGTCGACGTGGTGGTCGACTATCCGGCCAGCCAGGCGGCGTTGGCGCGGCGTCGGCGGGATCCGCAGGATGGCGAGTGGGTGGCGGCACGCTTCGAGATCTATCTGGCCGGGCTGGAGCTCGCCAACGGCTACGACGAACTCACCGATGCCGATGAGCAGCGCGCCCGCTTTGGCGCGGATAATGCCCAGCGCCGGGCGCTGGGTCGCCCCGAGGTCGACATCGACGAGCGCCTGCTGGCGGCGCTGGCGGCGGGCATGCCGCCGGCCTGTGGCGTGGCGCTGGGCCTCGATCGGCTTCTGCAACTGGCGCTGGGCAAGCAGAGCGTGGCGGAGGTCATGGCCTTCGCCACGCCGCGCTGCTAGGGCGGTTGATCATGCGTTAAGCGACTTTCACCGCTCGGGGCTACTCCGTCGACAGGCCTACACGGGGGCGCTGTAAACCCGTCCCTGGGCGCTACTTTTGCCATCCATGGCAAAAGACCCCCGTTTCGACCTGTCCCCGGCGCCCCTCGCTATGGGGTGCTGAGCGCGCCTAATGTTTGCCCCATCTGTACGCTGTCGCCGAACGTGAGGGCAGCATCGAAGGGCATCTCCTCCGAGAAGCACATCACCACCGTGGAGCCGAGCTTGAAGCGGCCCATTTCGGCGCCGCGCTCGAGGGTGATGGGGGTGTCGAAGCGGATCGACTGTACCTCGTTGCCCAGCGGCGTGATCTGGCCGGCCCATACCGTCTCGATGGCGGCGACGATCATCGCCCCCACCAGCACCATGGCCATGGGGCCGTGCTCGGTATCGAAGATGCACACCAGCCGCTCGTTGCGGGCAAACAGCGCCGGCACATGGTCGGCGGTGGCCTGATTGACCGAGAAGATCCGCCCTGGCACGTAGACCATCTCGCGCAGCGTACCGGTCAGCGGCATATGCACGCGGTGGTAGTCCCGCGGTGACAGATAGACGGTGGCGAAGCTGCCCTGGCGAAAGGGCTCGGCGCGCTGCATGTCGCCGCCCAGCAGACTGGTCACCGAGTAGGCTCGGCCCTTGGCTTGTACCAGGGTGCCGTGGCGGGTTACGCCGTACTGTGACAGGGTGCCGTCGGCGGGGCAGAGCAGCCCCTCGCCCAGCGGGCGGGCGTCGGGCTTCAGGGCGCGGGTGAAAAAGTCATTGAAGCAGAGGTAGGCAGTTGGGTCAGGCTCGGCGGCCTGGCTCATATCGACCTTGAAGCGCTGGATAAACGCCTTGATCAGCAGGTTCTTGAGCCAGCCGATGCGGGTTTCGGCGAGCTTTCCCACCAGTCGCGAGATCAGGTGGTGGGGCAGCGGGTATTGAATCAGGGCAAACAGTCGTGACAGTGACAAGGTGGTCATTCCATTGCGTTGCGGTGGTGTTCGGCCGCGTCCGTCGCGGCGCGGCTCATTTTTCGATGGGGGTATCGTCGCGGTTGCCCCACTCCCGCCAGGAGCCGGCATAGGCGCGGATCTTCTCGAAGCCCAGCGCCTTGCCCACCAGCCAGGTCAGGCCGCTGCGATGGTGGCCCTGACAGTGAGTGATCACTTCCTTGTCAGGGGTCAGGCCTAGCGCCTCGAGTTCGGTAATCAACTCGGCGTAGTCGCGGATGCGCAGGCCGCGCTCGGGGTCCATGGCGCGGGTCCACTCCATATTGACGGCGCCGGGGATATGGCCCAGATGCTTGTTCTGGCCCTTTTCGCCGGCGTACTCCTCGGGGGAGCGGGCATCCCACACCGCAAACTGGCGATCGCCGAGGCTCTCCTTGATCGCCTCGACGTCGATATTGACCTCGGGGTTCAGAATCTCTGCCTGATAGTCGCTGGGGGTGGGGGCATGGGGCTCGCGGGACTCCTCGAGGCCCTCCTGGCGCCAGGCGTGGATGCCGCCGTTGAGGTAGGAGTAGCGGGTGTGGCCGATCAGCTCCAGGGTCCACAGCAGCCGCCCGGCCCAGCCGCCGCCTTCGTCATCGTAGGCCACCACGTGAGTATCGCGGGTCAGCCCCAGTGACGAGAATAGCGCCGAGAGCGCCTCGGCGTCGGGCACATCGTTGGGCACTTCACCGCTACCGAGCACCAACTGGCGGTGATCGAGAAACACCGCGCCGGGCACATGGCCTTCGGCGTAGCTCTCGGCCTTGAGCGGCACATCGATAATCAACAACTCCGGGGCGTCGAGGTGTTCGGCCAGCTGCTCCGGTTCGACGATCAAGGGCAGGAGGTTGGCTTCAGAGCTCATGGGTGACTCCTTGCGGTCTGCGGTGACGTTGACGCGATGATGGCACACTCCGGCTGCGCGCGGCGAGCGACCTCAGTCACCGTCGGTCTCCAGCGAGGCGAGGATACGACGGTAGCTGGCGAAGCGCTGCGGATGAATATCGCCGCGGGCGACGGCCGCCAGCAGCGCACAGCCGGGCTCCTCGCGGTGGCGGCAGTCGCGAAACCGGCAGTGGCCGAGATAGTCGTGGAACTCGATGAAGCCCTCGGTGACCTGCTGCGCATCGAGATGGGTGAGACCAAACTCGCGGATGCCCGGCGAGTCGATCAGCTCGCCGCCGGCCGGCAGGTGATAGAGCATTGCCGTGGTGGTGGTATGGGTGCCTTTGCGCGAGTCTTCCGACAGCGCGCCGATGCGCAGCGCATGGTCGGGCAGCAGGCGGTCGATCAGCGACGACTTGCCGACCCCGCTCTGGCCGACGAACACCGAGGTGCGATCGGTGAGGCGCCGGTGCAGGGCGTCGAGGCCGCCTTCGTCTTTGGCACTGGCCAGCACCACCGGGTAGCCCAGTGCCTCGTAGCGGTCCAGCAGGTCGCGCAGCTCGCCTCCCTGCTCGGGCAGCAGATCGACCTTGTTGAGCACCAGCACCGGCGCGATGCCGGTGGCCTCGGCGGCGACCAGGTAGCGGTCGATCAGATTGGCATGCGGCACCGGCTCGGCGGCGAACACGATCAGGATCTGGTCGAGGTTGGCGGCCACCGGCTTGAGCTGGCCGCGGGCGTCGGGACGCTCGAGCACGCTGTCGCGTTCGCTGCGTGCCACCACCACGCCGCTGCCGTCGTTGGCCTGGCGCCACACCACCCGGTCACCGGTGACCAGGCCGTCGAGGTTGGCGCGCATATGGCAGCGCTGGCGCTGCCGCTCACCGCTGTCATCGACGGCCTCGACGTCGAGGCTACGGCCGAAGTGAGCGGTCACCCGACCCGGGCGCTCGGGGCCGTACTCGCCGGCCTCGAGGCGATCGCCGTCGCGGGCGTCGAGGCGCTCGGCACGCTTGGCGCGTTCGGCCTGGATTTTCTCTATTCGCCAGCGCTGCTGGCGGGTCAGATTGCGTTTGCTCATGATGCCCCAAGGATAGGTACAATGAGCCCATTGTACCTCAAGGAGTGACCTCTGATGGCGGATGATCAAGGCCAGGCCCCCCGCGACGACCTGCTGGTGTGGATCGACCTGGAGATGACCGGGCTGGACCCGGCCCGTGAACGGATTATCGAAGTGGCGACATTGATTACCGACAACCACCTCGAGGTCATCGCCGAAGGTCCGGTGATCGCGGTGCACCAGAACGCCAGTCTGCTGGAGGGCATGGACGCCTGGAATCAGAAGACCCACGGCGAGTCCGGCCTGGTCAAGCGGGTCCAGGAGAGCGATATCAGTACCCACGAGGCCGAGCGCCAGACGCTGGAGTTCCTCGCCCGCTATGTCAAACCCGGCAGCTCACCGATGTGCGGTAATAGCGTGCATCAGGACCGGCGCTTCCTGGAGCGTGAGATGCCCGAGCTGCTGGCCTTCTTCCACTACCGCAATCTGGATGTCTCGACCCTCAAGGAGCTGGCCAAGCGCTGGCATCCGGCCGCTACCAAGGGCTTCGAGAAGCGCAATGTGCATCTGGCGATGGACGATATCAAGGAGTCCGTGGCCGAACTCGCCCACTATCGTGAGACCTTCCTGAAACTGCCAGAGTAAGCGTCATCCGCTGGTGATCAGCGTGGCCTGCTTCCGCCCCTGCTCCGCCAGCGCCCAGCGCACGTGCTCGCGGACCAGGTCCGAGGGGTAGGCGAGGCGGGCGCGCAGCGCGGCGCGCACGCTCTCGCTGGGCGGGGCATTGCCCAGCCCCACCGCCAGGTTGCGCAGCCAGCGCGGATAACCGATGCGGCGGATCGCACTGCCCTCGGTGTTGGCCAGGAACTCTACCTCGCTCCAGCCGAATAGTCTTACCAGTGAGGCGCGGTCGAGGTCGTGGCGCGGCGCGAAGTCGCCTTCACGGGAGAGCCGCGTAAAGCGCGTGAAAGGGCAGACCAGTTGGCAGTCGTCGCAGCCGTAGACGCGGTTGCCCATGGCGCGGCGATACTCTTCGGGGATCGATCCGTGTAGCTCGATGGTCAGGTAGGAGATGCAGCGCCGCGAGTCGACCACCTTGTCATCGACGATGGCGCCGGTGGGGCAGGCCACCTGGCAGGCGTCGCACCTGCCGCAGTGCTCGCCGGTAAAGGGCTCATCCACCGGCAGCGGCAAGTCGGTATACAGCTCGCCGAGGAAGAACAGCGAGCCGGCCTGGGGGTTGAGCAGCATCGAGTTCTTGCCGAACCAGCCGAGCCCGGCCTTTTGCGCCAGGGCGCGCTCCATCACCGGCGCCGAGTCGACGAAGGCGCGATAGCCGAAGGCGCCGACGCGCTGCTCGATCTGCTTGGCGAGCTGCGCCAGGCGCTTGCGAATCAGCTTGTGGTAGTCGCGGCCCAGGGCATAGCGCGAGATATAGGCGATCCCCGGCTGGCCAAGCGTCCTGGTGGTCTCCACCTCCGGCGGCAGATAGTCCATGCGCACGCTGATCACGCGCAGCGTGCCGGGCACCAGCTCGGCGGGGCGGGTGCGCTTGGTACCGTGCTTGGCCATGAAACCCATCTCGCCATGGTGGCCATTCGCCAGCCAGCGCTCGAGATAGCGTTCGTGGTCGTGCAGGTCGGTATCGGTGATGCCGACCTGCTGAAAGCCCAGCTCGCGGCCCCAGGTCTTGATGTCAGCGGCCAGCGCCTGGAGATCGCCGGCAGCCAGCGAAGAGGTTGTCTCGGACATGGTGGAAAGATGCTGGAAGCTGAGTGGATGGGGCCAAGGGCGCACCACCTTATACTAGTCTTACCGCGAGGTCATTGAGGAGCCCCTATGCAACCCATGCGACCCCTATACCGTGCCGAGCAGGTGCGCGAACTCGACCGCCGCACCATCGCGGCGGGCATCGACGGTTTTGCCCTGATGCAGCGGGCCGCCAGCGCCGCCTTCGATGCCCTGCGCCAGCGCTGGCCCGAAGCGCGCCGGCTGAGTGTGCTGTGCGGCGCCGGCAACAACGCCGGCGACGGCTATGTGCTGGCGGCACTGGCGGTGTGCGACGGCTTCGACGTACAGCTGATCGCGCTGCGCGATCCCGACGGCCTCGACGGTGACGCTGGCCGCGCCGTGGCCATGGCGCGCCGCGCCGGCCTGCGGCCGCAGGCCTGGTCTGCCGATATCAGGCTAACGGGCGACGTGGCGGTGGATGCGCTGCTCGGCACGGGGCTGAGCGGGGAGGTGCGCGAGCCGTTCGCCGCCGCCATCGCCATGCTCAATGCCAGCGACCAGCCGCTGCTGGCCGTGGATATCCCTTCAGGGCTCTCGGCCGACACGGGTGCGGTGCTTGGCTGCGCCGTCGAGGCGACCCTTACCACCACCTTTATCGCCGACAAGCTGGGGCTGCATACCGGCGCCGCGGCGGCTTATGTCGGTGAGCATCGGTTGCTGCCGCTGGGGGTGGACGCGTCGCAACACGCCGACCTGGTACCCGCCGCCTGGCTGCTCGGTGACACGCCTAGTGGGTGGCTGGCGCCGCGTCGTCGGAATAGCCACAAGGGTGACCACGGCCACCTGCTGGTGATCGGCGGGGCGCCGGGGTTTGGCGGCGCGGCGCTGCTGGCCAGCGAAACCGCTGCGCGGCTGGGAGCCGGCCGGGTCAGCCTGGCCACGGCCCCCGAGCACGTCACGGCCAGCCTCACCCGTTGCCCGGAAGTGATGGTGCATGGCGTGCGCAGCCCCGCCGACCTGACACCGCTGCTCGCCGCCGCCGATGCGATAGTAGTAGGGCCGGGGCTTGGTCAGGCGGCCTGGGGGCAGGGCATGTGGCAGGCGGCGCTGGCCGCCGGCAAGCCGCTGGTGGTCGACGCCGATGCGCTCAACCTTCTGGCTGAGGCGGTAGCGCCGCCCAAGCGCGACGACTGGATCCTTACCCCGCACCCCGGCGAAGCGGCGAGGCTGCTGGGCTGCTCGAGCCGCGATGTGCAGCGCGACCGGCCTGCCGCGGTGGCCGAGCTGGCGCGGCGCTATGGCGGGCACTGGGTGCTCAAGGGGGCCGGCTCGCTGGTGGGTGACGAGGCGGCGCTGGCGGTCTGCCCGTTCGGCAATCCCGGCATGGCCAGCGGCGGCATGGGCGACGCCCTGAGTGGCATCCTGGGGGCACTGGTGGCGCAGTTTGGCCGTTCCGGTGACAGCGTACTCGCCGAGTTGGCGCGTTGTGGGGTGGTGCTTCATGCGCGCGCGGCCGACCTGGCTGCCGCCGGCGGTGGCGAGCGTGGCCTGCTGGCCGGCGATCTGGCATCCTATGCGCGACTATTGGCTAACCCGCGGATAAACGATGTACGTGATACTGCCCGATGAAGATGCCCAGATCGCCTTTGGCGCGGCGCTGGGGAGTGCGCTGGCGGGTCGTGGCCGGGTACATCTCGAGGGCGAGCTGGGGGCTGGCAAGACCACCCTGACCCGAGGCATTCTGCGTGCCTACGGCTATCAGGGGGCGGTCAAGAGCCCCACCTATACCCTGGTCGAGCCGTATCGGCTGGGCGAGCTGGAGGTGAACCACTTCGACCTCTATCGCCTCGGCGACCCGGAGGAACTCGAGTTTATCGGCGCCCGCGATCTGCTGGACGCCGACACCCTGAGCCTGGTGGAGTGGCCGAGTCGCGGCGCCGGCTGGCTGCCCGAGCCGGATCTGGCGCTCGAGCTCGAGGTGCTGGATGTCGGTCGCGGGGTGACGCTGAATGCGCACAGCGCCTATGGTGAGGCGGTGATGGCGCGCCTTGAAACTCCCGCCGGACTGGCGGATAGTCATCTCTGAATGTAAATGAACAGCGTTTTCCTGGATCGAAGCCGAGACCCGTCGATGAGCCTGAGCAACACCCGAACGACCCCGCGGCCAGGGACCCAGGCCGCTGCCCCCCTTGGGCGGGCAGTGGGGGCGGCGCTGACGATCCTGTTCGCCCTCTTGATGTCGCTGTTGCCGGCGTTGCCCAGCCATGCCGCCGACATCGACAATGTGCGGCTATGGTCGGCGCCGGACCACTCGCGCCTGGTGTTCGACCTGTCCGATCCCGCCGAGGCGTCGGTGTTTACCCTCGACAACCCTGACCGCCTGGTGATCGACCTCGACGACAGCCGCATGCAGGCCGACACCTCACGGCTCGACCTCGATGGCAGCGCGATCAGCTCGCTGCGCACCGGGGTGCGCGATGGCAGCGGGCTTAGAGTGGTGCTCGACCTGGAGCGCAAGGTCGAGCCGCGCCATTTCACGCTGCCGCCCAACGATCAGTATGGCCATCGTCTGGTGGTCGATCTCGAGTATCCCGGCGAGAGTGCGGTGGAGAACCCCATCGACCCGATCGAGGCGATGATTCGCGAGCAGGAGATCGCTGCAGGACGTGCCAGCGTCGATGATGGTCGAACTCCGGAAGTCGAGGCCGATCCCGCTGCCGCGCTGCAGCAGGCGCAGCCCCACCCCAAGCGCGACATCATTATTGCCATCGACCCCGGTCACGGCGGCGAGGACCCCGGTGCCATCGGCCCGGGCGGCACTCGCGAGAAAGACGTGGTGATGGATATCAGCCGACGGCTGCAGTCGCTGGTCGACGGCACCGAGGGCTTCCGTGCGGTGATGATCCGCGACGGCGACTACTATGTCGGCTTGCGCCAGCGTACCCAGATCGCCCGCGAGCAGAAGGCCGACTTCTTCGTCTCGATTCACGCCGACGCCTTTACCAGCCCACGCCCCCAGGGCAGTTCGGTGTATGCCCTGTCCCAGCGCGGCGCGACCTCCGAGACGGCCCAGTGGCTGGCGGAGAGCGAGAACCGCGCCGACCTGATTGGCGGCGTTGACGGCAACCTGTCGCTGCGCGACAAGGATGAAGTGCTGCGCGGTGTGCTGCTCGATCTGACCATGACCGCGACGCTCAACGACTCGTTGTCGATCGGCGGTCAGGTACTCGATCAGCTGGGGCAGGTCAATCGCCTGCACAAGTCGCGGGTCGAGCAGGCGGGCTTTCGCGTCCTGACTTCGCCGGATATCCCCTCGCTGTTGATCGAGGCGGGTTTCATTTCCAACCCCGACGAGGAGCGCCGGCTCAACGATTCCGGCCACCAGCGCAAGCTTGCCGAGGCGATCATGGCTGGTCTCGACGAGCACTTCCAGCGCAATCCGCCGCCGGCCAGCCTGCTGGCATGGCAGCGTGACCAGGGTCGTGGCGGCGGCAGCAACGAGTACCGCATCCAGCCCGGCGATACGCTGTCGGAAATCGCCTCGCGCCACCAGGTGTCGCTCAGCCAACTCAAGCAGGCCAACAATATCAACGGCGACGTGATCCGGGTCGGGCAAGTGCTGCAGATCCCGCGCTCCTGAGCCGCTTTCGAGGTGATATGACACAATCGCGCCGTATCCAGGTCCTCAATCCGCGTCTGGCCAACCAGATCGCCGCCGGTGAGGTGGTCGAGCGACCCTCATCGGTGGTCAAGGAGCTGATCGAGAACGCCATCGACGCTGGTAGCCAGCGTATCGAGGTCGAGCTCGAGGGCGGCGGTGCCAAGCTGATTCGCGTACGTGATGACGGCAGCGGCATCGCCGAAGACGACCTGCCGCTGGCGCTGTCGCGCCACGCCACCAGCAAGATCGACAGTCTCGAGGACCTGGAGGGCGTGGCCAGCCTGGGCTTTCGCGGTGAGGCGCTGGCCTCGATCAGTTCGGTATCGCGACTCGAGTTGATCTCCAACGCCGCCGAGGACCCCCAGGCCGGCTGGCGGGTGGTCGCCGAGGGCCGCGACATGGAGCCGCGGGTGACCCCCGCGCCCCACCCGCGAGGCACCAGCGTCGGGGTCCGCGATCTGTTCTTCAATACCCCGGCGCGGCGCAAGTTTCTGCGCACCGAGAAGACCGAATTCGGTCACGTCGAGGAAGCCTTTCGGCGCTTGGCCCTGTCGCGCTACGATATCGGCTGGACCCTGCGTCACAACCACAAGACCGTGCACCAGCTGCGCCCGGTGAGTGACGCCGCGGCCCGCGAGCGGCGCATCGCCGCGCTGCTTGGAAGCAAGTTTATCGACAACGCCCTGCACCTCGATCTCGAAAGCGGCGGGCTGCGGCTTTGGGGCTGGGTCGGCTTGCCCACCCACGCCCGCGCCCAGGCCGACCAGCAGTACTTCTTCGTCAACGGCCGAGTGGTGCGCGATCGGCTGGTGGCCCACGCCATTCGCCAGGCCTATCGTGACGTGCTGTTCCACGGCCGCCAGCCGGTGTTCGTGCTCTATCTCGAGCTCGATCCCAGCGTGGTCGACGTCAATGTGCACCCCACCAAGCACGAGGTGCGCTTCCGCGATGGCCGCCTGGTCCACGACTTCCTGTTCTCCAGCCTGCACCGCGCGCTGGGTGAGGCGCGCCCCAATGACTCGCCGGAGACCTCGGACGAACCGCAGCAGCAGACGGCAACCCAGAGCAGCGGCTCGGCCTGGCAGCAGCAGCCCATGGCGCTGCGCGAGGGCGTTGCCGAGGCAAGGCCCGGTGCCGATCGGGTGCGCCAGTTCATGGCCGGCTACCGGGCACTGCATCCCGAGCATGAGGAGAGTCTGCTGACGCCTCAGCCGGCGCCGCCGGGAGGCAGTGCCGCCGAGGTCGCCCTGGCCGAGCGCCACCACACGTCTGTTGCAGAGACCGGCGCAGCGCCTGTGGCGCGAATGGCGCCGGCCCCTCCGCTTGGCGAGGACGATCCGACCCAGGCGCCGCCGCTGGGCTACGCCATCGCCCAGTTGCACGGCGTCTATATCCTCGCCCAGTCAAAGCGTGGCCTGGTGATGGTCGATATGCACGCCGCACACGAGCGCATCGTCTATGAGCGCATGAAAACCCAGGTCCATGGCGGGGCGCTCGACGCCCAGCCGCTGCTGGTGCCGGTGTCGCTGGCCGCCAGTCCCGCCGAGGTGGCCACCGCCGAAGCCGAACGCGAGGCCTTCACCCGTCTCGGGGTCGAGCTCGACGTGGCCGGGCCGGAGACCCTGCTGGTGCGCCAGGTACCGGCGCTGCTCGGCGATGCCGACGTCGAGCCGCTGGTGCGCGATATGCTCGCCGACCTGGAGCGCTACGGCCGCTCGGACCGCCTCGAAGCGCGCATCAACGAACTGCTCTCGACCATGGCCTGCCACGGCAGCGTGCGCGCCAACCGCAAGCTCAGCGTGGCCGAGATGAACGCCCTGCTGCGCGATATGGAGCGCACCGAGCGCAGCGGCCAGTGCAACCACGGCCGCCCGACCTGGACCGAGATGAGCATGCATGACCTCGACAAACTATTCTTGCGTGGCCAATAACCCCTTAAAACCCTTACTACTGGTCACCTATCTCGCGAGGAGCGCTGGGGGCAGGGTGTAGCGAGGGTCTTTTTCCAGGGAAGGAAAAAGTAGCGCCCATGGACGGGTTTACAGCGCCCTCGCGACAGCCTGCCCCCAGGTAAGCTCCTCTACTGGATTGGCGGCAAGATAGACCCAAAAGAGCTATACATTACGCCAATGCATGATATGCGCCCCCCCGCCATCCTGCTGGTCGGCCCCACCGCCGCCGGCAAGACCGACCTGGCCATCGCCCTCCACGAGCGCCTCGGCTGCGAGCTGATCAGCGTCGATTCGGCGATGGTCTACCGCGGCATGGATATCGGTACCGCCAAGCCCTCCGCCGAGGAGTTGGCCCGCGCACCGCACCGGCTGATCGATATCCGCGATCCGGCCGAGCCCTACTCGGCGGCGGAGTTTCGCCGCGACGCCCTGCAGGAGATGCGACAAATCAGCGCAGCCGGCGGTATCCCGCTGCTGGTCGGCGGCACCATGATGTACTACAAGCGGCTGCTGGCCGGGGTCGCCGAGCTACCCGCCTCGGACCCGGCGCTGCGTGCCGAGCTGACGCGGCAGGCCGATGAACAGGGGCTTGGCGCCCTGCATGACGAGCTGGCACGGGTCGACCCGGCCGCCGCGCAGCGTATTCATCGCAACGACCCCCAGCGGCTGATGCGTGCACTGGAGGTCTATCGTCTCAGCGGGCGCTCCCTCACCTCCCACTGGCAATCGCAGCCCTCGGAAACCTTCCCTTGGCGTACGCTGTCGATAGGGTTGGCACCGTCTGAGCGCAGCGTGCTACATCAGCGTATCGCGGCGCGTTTCGAGGCCATGCTGGCCGAGGGATTTATCGACGAAGTGGTGCAGTTACGCAAGCGGCAAGATCTGCATCCGGGGCTACCGTCGATCAAGAGCGTCGGCTATCGTCAGGCATGGGAGGCGTTGGAAGCAGGGCATGATGATGATTGGTTGCGCCACAAGGGGGTCGTTGCCACTCGTCAGCTAGCCAAGCGCCAACTCACCTGGATGCGCAGTTGGGAAGGGCTTGCGTGGGTCGACAGCCTGGCCCCGGATTGCCTGGATCGTATCCTGAAACTCGTGCGCACTCTAAGCAGTTAGCGTAAGATACGTGTTTCGATTGGCTGCCACCTTGGCACCGTTGATAAACCATGCGCCGGCCGTGTCACCGCCGGTGTCATAGAAAAATGACATCACTCAAAGAGACAGTTAGGGAGAGCAAAATGTCCAAAGGGCAGTCCCTCCAAGACCCGTACCTGAATATTCTGCGCAAGGAGCGCATTCCGGTATCGATTTTCCTGGTCAACGGGATCAAGCTGCAGGGTCAGATCGAATCCTTCGATCAGTTCGTGATTCTGCTGCGTAACACCGTTAGCCAGATGGTTTACAAGCACGCTATCTCGACGGTTGTTCCGTCGCGTAACGTGCGTCTGCCGGCCCAGGATCCTGCTGCGGCGGCGCAAGAAGAGAGTTGAACGCGAGGTAGTGATTGTTTTTTGAACGTCCCGACGCCGGTGAAACGGCGATACTCGTCCATATTGATTTTCAGGACGAACAGGAGCGCGAAGATTCCGGCGAATTTCTGGAATTGGTGCGCTCCGCCGGCGCCGAACCGGCTACCCTGCTGACGGGTAGCCGGCATCGGCCCGATTCCCGAACATTCATTGGCAGCGGCAAGCTCGATGAGCTCAAGGAGCTGATGCCAATTCACCA
Organism: Halomonas sp. ML-15; assembly: GCF_014779595.1. GTDB lineage: Bacteria > Pseudomonadota > Gammaproteobacteria > Pseudomonadales > Halomonadaceae > Franzmannia. The sequence goes on along the minus strand of NZ_JACXZT010000019.1, from coordinate 1,293,295 downwards.
TGCCGAGCTGGTGATTTTCAACCACTCGCTGAGCCCTTCACAGGAGCGTAACCTGGAGCGGGCGCTCAAGTGCCGGGTGCTCGACCGTACCGGCCTGATCCTGGATATCTTTGCCCAGCGAGCGCGCACCCATGAGGGCAAGCTGCAGGTTGAGCTGGCTCAGCTCGAGTATATGTCGACGCGCCTGGTACGCGGCTGGACCCACCTGGAGCGGCAGAAGGGTGGCATCGGTCTGCGCGGTCCTGGCGAAACCCAGCTCGAGACTGACCGGCGCCTGCTGCGCGGCCGCATCAAGTCGATTCACAGACGTCTCGACAAGGTGCGCAGCCAGCGCGAGCAGAACCGTCGCGCCCGGGCCCGGGCCGAGATACCCAGCGTCTCGCTGGTCGGCTATACCAACGCCGGCAAGTCGACGCTCTTCAACGCAATGACGCAGTCCACGGTGTATGCCGCAGACAAGCTCTTCGCGACCCTCGATCCGACCCTGCGTCGACTCGAGGTCGAAGACGTCGGGCCGGTGGTGCTGGCCGATACGGTAGGCTTTATTCGTCACCTGCCGCACAAACTGGTGGAGGCGTTTCGTGCGACGCTGCAGGAGGCCTCCGAGGCCAGCCTGCTGGTCCACGTCATCGATGCCGCCGACCCCGACCGCGAGCTCAACGTGGAACAGGTGCAGCGGGTATTGCAGGAGATTGGGGCCGATGAGGTACCCTGCCTGCTGGTGATGAACAAGATCGATCTGCTCGACAGCGCGCCGCGCATCGAGCGTGATAGCGAGGGGCGCCCCGAGGTCGTATGGCTGTCGGCACAGCGAGGCCAGGGGCTCGATCTGCTGGCCCAGGCGCTCTCCGAGTGCCTGGCCGACGACGTCCTCGATATTGCCCTGACGCTGGCCCCGGAGCAGGGCAAGTTGCGCGCCGGCCTGCATGAGTTGGGCGCGGTCCGCGACGAACAGTTTGACGAAGGTGGCTGCAGCCAGCTCGAGGTGCGGCTGCCGCGCCGCGACTTCCTGCAGCTGATGGCGCGGTTGGGTGAACGTGCCGACGATTACCTGCCTGCCGAGGAGCGCAGTCGTCCGGTCTGGGAGGCCTGACGCCTGGCACTACGGTGGGCTGCCACCTCTGAGTGGCGAGCGCGTCGCCAAGGGGACGCGGGTGATTTCGCAACCAATGCTGTTGCCGTATCGGACGGGAGTGGTGTCCGGTACCGCATAAGTGATTAACGCATAGTGGAGACGACGTATGGCTTGGAATGAGCCTGGTGGTGGCAAACAGCACGACCCCTGGAGCGGCGGTGGCCGGCGCGGTGGCGGCGGAAACGGCGGTAACGGCGGCGGTGGCGGCAACAATCAGGGGCCGCCCGATCTCGATGAGGCGCTGAAGAAGTTTCAGGACAAGCTCAACGGTATGCTGGGCGGCGGTCGCGGCAAGCGCGGCGGCGACGGCGGGGGTAACAAGGGCGGTGGTAAGCCGCGCAATACCTTCGCTCTGCCGGGTCTGCTGGTGGTGGTGGCGCTGGCGATCTGGGCGGCCACGGGTTTCTACCTGGTCGACCAGTCCGAGCGCGGTGTGGTGCTACGCTTCGGCGAGTATCAGGAAGTGGTCACGCCGGGTCTGCACTGGAATCCGCCGTTGATCGATGACGTGCGCATGGTCAACGTGACCCGCGTGCGCTCACTGACCCAGACCCAGTCGATGCTGACCCGCGATGAGAATATCGTCGAGGTCGAGATCTCGGCTCAGTATCAGGTCGCCAGCCCGCGCGACTTCGTACTCAACGTGCGTAGCCCGGAGCTCTCTATCGAGAACGCCCTGGACTCGGCGCTGCGTCACGTGGTCGGTGGCACCGACATGATCGACATCCTGACATCGGGTCGTGAGATTCTGGGTAGCTCGGTTTCCAGTCGACTGCAGTCTTACCTGGACAGCTACGGCACCGGCATCAGTCTGCAGACCATCAACATCGAGTCGACGTCGGCACCGCAGCCGGTCATCGACGCCTTCGATGACGTGATTCGCGCCCGTGAGGATCGTCAGCGTACGATCAACGAAGGCATGGCCTACGCCAACGCCATCATCCCGGCCGCGCAGGGTCAGGCACAGCGCCTGATCGAGCAGGGCCAGGGCTATCGCGAATCGGTGGTGGCCGAAGCCCAGGGTCAGGCCAACCGCTTCAACTCGCTGCTGGGTGAGTACCAGACCTCGCCGCAGGTGATGCGTGAGCGTCTCTACCTGGATGCCATCAGCGAAGTGTTCGGCAAGACCAACAAGGTGCTGATCGATGTCAGCGACAGCAGTCCGCTGATGTATCTGCCCCTCGACCAGCTGCGCTCCGGTAGCAGTGGCCAGGGCGGCCAGCGTTCCAGCGAGTCGAGCAGCGACGATATCGACCCGCAGGTGATCGAGCGTCTCCGCCAGCAGCAGCAGGGCGGCAGTGGTAGCAGCAACAGTGGTATCCGTCGGGAGGGCCGCCAATGATTAACAATAAGTCATTGCTTATCGTGGGTGGCCTGGCGGCCGCCGCCTGGCTGGCCAGCAACAGCCTCTATGTGGTCGACGAAACCGAGCGCGCGGTCAAGCTGCGCTTCGGTGAGGTCATCGAAGAGAACATCCAGCCGGGTCTTCACGTCAAGATCCCCATCACCCAGACGGTGCGCAAGTTCGACACCCGGGTGCTGACGCTGGATACCGATACCAGCCGCTATCTGACCCTCGAGCAGAAGGCGGTAATCGTCGACTCCTACGTCAAGTGGCAGGTGGTCAATCCGACCCGCTACTACGAGGCGACCTCCGGTGACGAGATGCAGGCCGTGCGCCTGATCCAGCCGCGGGTCGACGAGAGCCTGCGTAACGAGTTCGGTCGCCTGGATCTGCAGGAGATCATCGCCGAGCGCCGCGATGACCTGATGATTGGGCCGGCCGAGGATCTCGACGCGCTGATGCGCGAGGAGCTAGGGGTGTCGATCCGCGATATTCGTATCAAGCGTATCGACCTGCCCGAGGACGTCTCGGCGGCGGTCTTCGATCGCATGCGCTCCGAGCGTGAGCGTGAGGCCCGCGAGTGGCGTGCCCAGGGTCAGGAAGAGGCCGAGCGGATTCGCGCCAACGCCGATCGTCGCCGTCAGGTCTTGCTGGCCCAGGCCACCGAGCGCGCCGAGACCCTGCGCGGTGAGGGTGATGCCGAAGCCGCAGCGATCTTCTCCGAGGCCTATGAGCAGGATATGGAGTTCTTCACCTTCTATCGCAGCCTCAACGCCTACCGCGAGAGCTTCGAGGGTGACGGCAACATGCTGGTGCTGGAGCCGACCAGCGACTTCTTCCGCTACCTCAACAGCGCCAATCCAATGGGCGCCGAAGAGTAGTGAACGGCCGGGCCCCGGGGTTCACCCCGGGGTCAAACGTGGTAGAATCCGCAAACCGGGCGTGGCCCGGTTTTTTTGTGCATTTCTGGCAGGACAGGACACATGACCATCGCTGACCGCTGGCTGCTTCCCGACGGTATGGATGAAGTGCTGCCGCCGCAGGCGGCCCGCATGGAAGAGCTGCGTCGGGCGCTGCTCGATCTCTATTATCGCTGGGGTTACGATCAGGTGATGCCGCCGCCGGTGGAGTTTCTCGACTCGCTGTTGACCGGCACCGGCACCGACCTCGACCTGCAGACCTTCAAGCTCACCGACCAGCTTACCGGGCGGATGATGGGCGTAAGCGCCGACGTCACCCCCCAGGTGGCGCGCATGGATGCCCACTCGCTGCGGCGTCAGGGCCCCGTTCGGCTGTGCTACTGCACCAATGTGCTGCGCGCCAAGGCCGACCAGCATCAGGGTGGGCGCAGCCCGGTTCAGGTCGGGGTCGAGCTGTTCGGCCACGCCGGCCAGGAGGCCGATCTGGAGATCCTGCGCCTGGCGCTGTCGAGCCTGGCAGTGGCCGGTGCCGGTGAAATTCACCTGGCACTCGGGCATATCGGCATCTACCGTAGTCTGGTGCAGGCCGCTGAACTCGATGCGACCCAGGAGCGGGCGCTGTATGAGGCGCTCGACCTCAAGTCGCCAGGCGAGCTCGCCGCCAGGGTGTCGGAGTGCGTTGCTGACCCGACCCTGGCCGAGATGTTCCTGGCGCTGTCCGAGCTGCACGGCGGCGACGAGGTCCTCGAAGCGGCGCGTGGCGCCTTCGCCGAGGCGCCCGCTGCGGTCAACGCCGCACTCGATCAGCTGCTCGCGCTGAGTGCCGGTGTGCGTGCCGAGTACCCGGAAGTCGAGCTCTATTTCGACCTTGCCGAGCTGCGCGGTTATCAGTATCACACCGGCATGATGTTCGCCGCCTATGTGCCGGGCTACGGTCAGGCGCTGGCCAAGGGCGGGCGCTATGACGATACCGGGCGGGCCTTCGGGCGTGCCCGGCCGGCCACCGGGTTCTCCATGGACCTCAAGTTGCTGGCCTCGCTGGCGCTCTCGGCGCCAGCCTGCGACGGCATCTGGGTGGCGGCCGAGGTAGCTGAACAGCAGGCGGCCAGAGTGGCCGCACTGCGCGATGCGGGTGAACGGGTGGTAGTGGCCCTGCCGGGACAGCGTACCGGCCCCGAGGCGCATCGCTGCGACCGCCAGCTGACCGGCAGCGGCGACGACTGGCAGGTGTCTCCCCTGGGCTGATGACCGGGGCAGGCATCGCGCGGATTCTTCGATCAAGAGACCAAAGCAATGGGCAAGAACGTAGTCGTACTGGGCACCCAGTGGGGTGACGAAGGCAAGGGCAAGGTCGTCGACCTGCTGACCGAATCTGCGAGCGCCGTGGTGCGCTTTCAGGGCGGGCATAACGCCGGCCATACGCTGGTTATCGACGGCGAGAAGACCGTCCTGCACCTGATTCCCTCCGGCGTGCTGCGCGACGACAAGATTTGCGTGATCGGTAACGGCGTGGTGCTGTCGCCTGAGGCGTTGATCAAGGAGATCCGCGAGCTCGAGAGCAAGGGGGTGCCGGTGCGTCAGCGCCTGCGCCTGTCGCCGGCCTGTCCGCTAATCCTCTCTTACCACGTGCGCCTCGACCAGGCTCGTGAGAAGGCCCGCGGGGTGGCCAAGATCGGCACCACCGGACGCGGTATCGGCCCGGCCTACGAGGACAAGGTGGCGCGACGCGGCCTGCGTCTTGGGGACTTGCAGCACCGCGAGCGCTTTGCCTCCAAGCTCGGCGAGGTGCTCGACTACCACAACTTCGTGCTGACCCAGTACCACGGCGAGTCGCCGGTGGACTTCCAGCAGGTGCTCGACGAAGCGATGGAGATGGCTGAAGAGCTGCGGCCGATGGTCTGCGATACCGTGGGCCTGGTTCACGATCTGCGCAAGGCCGGTGAGAATATCCTGTTCGAGGGCGCCCAGGGCTCACTGCTGGATATCGACCACGGCACTTATCCGTTCGTCACCAGCTCCAACACCACCGCCGGCGGCACCGCCACCGGCTCTGGCGTCGGGCCGCTGTATCTCGACTACGTGCTGGGCATCACCAAGGCCTACACCACGCGGGTGGGCTCGGGGCCGTTCCCCACCGAGCTGTTCGACGCCCACGGCCGCCACCTGGCCGAGCGCGGTCATGAGTTTGGCGCTACCACCGGTCGCGCCCGCCGCTGCGGCTGGTTCGATGCCGTGGCACTGCGCCACGCGGTGCAGATCAACTCGGTCTCCGGGCTCTGCCTGACCAAGCTCGATGTGCTCGACGGCCTGGAGACGATCCGCGTCTGCGTCGGCTATCGCAGCAAGGATGGCGACGTGCTTGACACCCCGGTGGACTCCGAGGGCTATGAAGCCATCGAGCCGCTCTATCAGGATCTGCCGGGCTGGAACGACTCGACGCTGGGCATCAAGCGCGTCGAGGAGCTGCCGGCCAATGCGCGCGCCTATATCAGCTTCCTCGAGGAGCAGGTGGGTACCAGCATCGATATCATCTCTACCGGCCCGGACCGCAACGAGACTATCGTGCTGCGCAACCCGTTTGACGGCTGATGGCCGGCGCTAAAGCGCAATAGACAACGAGCCGCCCCTAGGGGCGGCTCGTTGCGTAGTGGCGTGGTGATTCTCGCTACTACTAAGAGAGTGGCTACTCGAGTGCCGCCGACAGGTCGCGGCTGCCAATGGCGTCTCGGGCGCTGTCTTCGGTAAGCAACTGGCGCAGGGTCTGGGAGGCCAGTTGGCTGTCGCCTTCGATCACCCCCTCCAGCCAGATCAACGCCTGTTCGTTGTTGGCACTCTCCAGACCGTTGGCCGCCAGATAGGCCTCGGCCAGTGCCAGGCGGGCACTCTCATGGCCCTGCTCGGCGGCGGCCAACAGCAGGTCGCTGCCGCGCGCGGCGTCATACTCCAGCACCTCGCCTCGCAGGTACTCCCGGCCCAGCACTGCCTGGGCGCCGGGGTGGCCATTATCGACTCCTTCCTGGAGATAGCCGAGGCCGCGTTCGGTGTCCTGCGGCAGACCGTCGTCACCGTACAGATAGGCCTGGGCGAGGTGGAGGCGTGCGCCGCTGTGGCCGGCATCCGCGGCCTGGGTGAGCAGCTGCATGCCTCGCTCGGGGTCGTCGCCGGATTCTATCAGCAGCTCACCGAGATCGGCATGGGCGCCGCTATGGCCGCCGGCCACTGCGCGTTCCAGATAGTCGCGGGCGCCAGCCTCGTCGCCGGCATCAAGCTGCAGGCGGCCGAGGCTCGCTGCGGCGCCGGGATGGCCGGCGCGATCGGCGCGCTCTAGCCAGGCACGGGCCTGATCGGCGTTGGCGGCTACGCCTTGGCCATTGAGGTAGGCGCGGCCGAGGTCGGCCATGGCGCCCGGGTGGCCCTCTTCGGCGGCGTGGACCAGCGCCTCGATATCGCCCGCTGCACCGAGATCGCGCTGGGTGTACATCAGCGCATCGCCGGCCGATTCGTGACCGGCGTCCTCGGCCTGCTGCAGCCAGTAGGCGGAGCGCTGCAGATCGCGTTCGACGCCGTCGCCATGGCGATAGGCGCGGCCCATGACCACCATGGCGTAGTCGTCGCCCTGGCGGGCAGCATCCTCGAGCAGATCGATGCCCCACTCGGGCTGCAATTCGCCCTCGATGCCCTCCAGATACGCCTCGCCAAGCACGGTCATGGCGCGAGTGTCTCCGGCCTCGACGGCTTCGCGCAGCAGTCGCTCAGCGCGCGACGGATGGTAGTCGAGTGTTTCGCCCTCCAGGTAGGCCTCTCCCAGCAGCCGCTTGGCGCTGGCCTGGCCCTGGCTAGCCGACTCGCGCAGCAGGGTCTCGGCCTGGCGAGGGTTGCCGGCCACGCCGCGCCCCTCGAGATAGACCTCACCGAGCTGCATGGTGGCGTAGGGGTGGCCCAGCTCATGGCCGCGCTGCAGGTAGTCGATGGCCTGCAGTGGCTGCGAAGGCAGGTGTTCGTCGCTGAGATAGAGCTCGCCGAGCAGCGCCAGGGCATAGCCGTCGTCCTGTTCGGCGGCCTGCTCAAGCAGCGCTATGGCCTGCTGCGGATTGCTGGCAATGCCGTCTCCATCGAGGTGGGCGCTGGCCAAACTGACCGCGGCATCAGCCGAGCCACGCTCGGCGGCGCGTTCGAGCCAGGCGATGCCCTGGCCGTCGTGGGCCGAACGCTCCAGCAGATGGTCGCCGAGCAGCGCCATGGCGTCGACATCGCCCTGTTCGGCGGCGGTCTCCAGCAGGCTGATGGCCTGGGCCTCATCGCCGTCTTCGAGCAGCAGGCGCGCGGCCTGGGTCTGGGCGCCGGGTTCGCCGGATTCGGCGGCGGCCAGCAGCCAGTCGAGGCGCTGCTGCGGGTCGCCGTCGAGTAGGCCCTCGTCGCCATGGAGTCGTGCCAGGCGCTGCATGGCGCCGGTATCGCCGGCTTCGGCCTCGGCCTGAAGCGTGGCGGCGGCCTGCTCGGCATATTGCTCGGAGCGTTCGGGGTCATCGACCAGCCAGCCATCGGGGCGATAGGCCTCGGCCAGGGCCAGCTGTGCGCGCGGATCACCGCGCTCGGCGGCGCGCTGGTAGAGGCGACGGGCCAGGCGGCGATCGGCTTGGACGCCGTCGCCGCCTTCCACCATCAACGCCGCCAGGGTGATTTCGGCGTCACGCTCCACGTCTTCGTCGATGGCTTGCCACAGGAGGTAGTAGGCCAGGGCGTCGTTGCGTACCACGCCGTCGCCCTCGAGATAGAGCTTGGCCAGATTGAGCGAGGCGTGGCCCCGCGATGACGAGGGCAGCTCCAGCGCCTCGGCATAGAGACGGGCGGCCTCGGCGGTATCGCGTTCGACGCCGAGCCCGTTTTCGTACATCCGGCCCAGGTGGTAGGAGGCCGGTGGAAAGCCGAGGTTGATCATCTGGCGCAGCTGGTCCTCGGCGCGGGCGTAGTCGCCCTCTTCGATCAGACGCTGGGCATAGTTGATACGGTTCCAGTCGTCGCCGCTCATATCGGCCTCGACATTACCCTCGAACCAGTGAGCGTACTGCGAGGGCAGGGCGGTGGCGTGGTTCTCCCCGGGTGGTGCGCCGCCGGAGCCGGCGCAGCCGGCCATACCGACCAGCAGAACCAGCCCGGCACAGGCGGGCAGCTGGCGCCAGGGGGTGATGATGGGGCGTGTGTCGTGTGGTCGTGGCATGGTGGATTCCTTCCCGTTGAGGGGGTGTACAACGTTCAATGCGCCGCAAGGCCATCGAAGCCTTGGGTGGCGGGGGCATCGTCGTCGATGATGACCTGCTGCTGCGCCTCGGGCGGCATCACATAGAGGGTCATGTAGCCGCCTGCGCTGCGGTTGTAGATGGGTCTCAGGCGGGGCAGAAAGTCGGCGATACGCGGATCGTCGAAGCGAGTCTGGTAGAGCTCCATCCACACGAAGTACTGAGGGTCCTGGAGGAAGCCGCCGAACTGCTCGAGGGGGACGTCCTCACCCAGGTTGGCCGGGTCGTAGATAGCCTGCATGAGGAAGTCCACGGCATCGTGGATATCGCGGCCGTCGATCTCGAGAGAGTAGATGTCGTAGCCCTGACGGGAGACGATCTCCATGATCGGAATCAGGTAGAGCAGCGCATAGTTCTGGTAGTGCGTGGCGCGGCGGCCGCGGGCCACTTCCAGCGGCAGGGCGCCGTCCTCGGTGAGGTCATGGAGCGCCGAGTAGACGGCGCTGACGCCGATCTGGAACAGCTCGTCGTCCTCCAGCAGCACGCCGACCATCGCCGCATACAGGGCGCGGCGATAGAAGTGGTTGTTGCAGCAACTGTTGCCCTCTTCGCCGGGGATGCCGATATGCCGATCACTGAGGCGTTTTAGCCAGTCCTCGACATCGGCCTGCTCCTGCTCGCGGTCTTCGACATGAGGACGTACCACCGAGTAGGCCATGGCCGCGGCGAAGATCATCGATTCGGTGGCGAACCACGCTTGTGGCTCCATCGATTCATAGTGGAAGTCCATTAGCGCATCGTTGACCGCCCAGCGCTCGAGGAAAGTCACCAGACAGTCGGCATAGTAGTCGTCGCCGGTGGCGACGAAGCTGCCGGCCAGCAGCGATACGCTGTCCTCGAACTGGAACAGCGGCTCCGAGGCCAGCCGCCACTCCTCGGGATTGGGGTAGAAGCCCGGTACCCGCAAGCGCGTGGTAATCGGAGGAATGCTCAGCAGCTGCCGGCAGCTGACGCCGGTGGCGAGCTCGTCGAGCTCTTGCAGCAGCATGGCGTTATGGGTGTCGTCGAGCAGGGCCATGCGCGCCTCGACGTCGAAGTAGCCGGCCTCCGGATCGTTGACGGTGTAGTCGGAGAGATCCAGCGCTTCGCGTTCGGCAATGGTCAAGGCGGCGGCACTGGACGCCGCGCCGAGCAGTGCCGCGGCAACCAGTCCACGCAGCGCTGTCCGCCGACGCGAAGAGGGTATAGCGGAATTCGACATCATGGGCATCATGAACCTGGGATATAGAGCCGGAAATCACTGAAGTCGGCGTACTGATCATGCGGTGTGCGCCAACCTTCGCCGTGCCCGCCGAAGAAGCTCGAGAACATCATGCCCTCGATGCCGACCTGCGGGCTGGTGCGATAGACGATGCCGCGCTGCTCGAGTACCGGCTCACCGTCGATCCACACTCGAGCGATGCCGTCGTCGCGCTCGGGGTGGTTGAGGACCACCTCCTGCTCGACCGTGACCCAGCGGCCGGTGGGGAAGTGCCACAGACCGCGGCCCACCGAGGCGCCATGATCCTCGTCCTGATTGACCACGTACTCGTAGAGCTCGCCCTGTCCCTCCTCGCGCCACATGAAACGCATCGAGAAGCCGTTCTCGCCATCGGCGGTTTCTCCGCCGCTAGGGCCCTCGCCGCCGTAGATCCCCGGGAGCTTGCCGCCGCGCACGAAGTCGAAGCCATCGGCAAAGCGCACCTGATAGCGCAGGCAGGCGCGGTCGGCCTCGGCCAGAGCGGCGTCCTCGGTATAGAAGCCGGCACCGCCCCGGCCGCGGCCCCCGTCGTCGTCGCCGGGGGAGGACGTGCCGGCGGGGTAGTGAACGCGTAGCACCGGCTCGTCGATGCCCTCTTGGCCAGCCGGCAGGATATCGACGTTATGCTCGGTGCCCCAGTCGCGGTTGGTCGCGAAGCCGCGCCGCACAGCCTGCTTGGGATTGGCGGCAGCGGTGTCCGGACGATGATGGGCTACCTCGGTGTAGCGCGCCGAACAGCCCTGAGACTCGGGAGTGGTCAGGGTGGCATCGACGTCGTCGGCAGCCAGTGGTGTCGCCGCCACCAGTGTGCTGATGGCCACGGTGCCGCTGGCGATCCATGGACGGGTTGGAAACATCGACATCATCAACTCTCCTGGGCTTGCTCGGGGGGATCGTCAGCGCCGCCCCGCGCTGACTGGTAGAGACGCTCGACGAACTGCGCCATGGCACGGCCGCCCTGCCAGACCCACTCGGCGCCGGCGGCCAGCACTGGCTGCTCGGTGAAACGCACGTCAACAGGCTTGCCCACGGCATCCGCCGGCAGGTCGGTCTCGGGCACCAGCAGCACGCTGGCGACGTTCTGCTGCTGGCGCACCCAGTCGGGGAAGCCAGCGCGCGGCTGGCGCTCGACGTCGAGCGCCACGCTACGCACCTGGGCGCGAATTGGCTCCGAGGCGTGGGGCAGGGCGATATAGGCGACCTGCTCGGGCTCGATGCGGGCGATATCGCTCATATGCACCAGCGCCTCGACCATGACGTCGTCTTCACCGGTGCGAATCAGCGTCATGATGCGTTCGCTCTCGTTGATATAGGTGCCGTCGGCACTCGACAGCGCCCAGGCCACCAGGCAGTCGCAGGGGCTGGTGATCTCGTTCATCGACATCCGCGACTGCAGGGCGCTGATCCGCGAGCTCTCGTAGTCGCGGGTGGTTTCGAACTGCTCGACGCGGGCCTGGGCAATCTCCGGTGAGGCGGTCTCGTAGTTGACGGTGTCGCCGCTGGCCGGTTGGGTCGAATTGACCAGACTGACCTGCTGGGCGTTGGGGTCGTCGAGGCTGGCCTGAAGGTTATCGATCAGCTGTGAGTTGTAGCGGTGCGAGGCCTGGGCAAGGATCAGGTCCGATTCGAGGTCGCTGTTGTTGACCCCGGTCAGGTACTCGTCGCGCTCAACGCGGTCGCCGGCCTCCCACTGATGCTCGCGAAGTATCCCCGCCCCGGGTGCGCGGATATCGATGCGCGGTGCGGTGACAGCAGCGAAGCTCGGCTCGATCAGCATGAAGTTGCGGTAGGCGGTGGCGGCAGCGGCCACCACCAGCACCCCGGCCGCGACGAAGAGTAACGCATAGCGCCCCCAGGGCTTGGGCGGTCGACCCGGAGGGGTGGTGCCGGTAGGCTGCTGGCGCTTGCGCGGGGTCTGCGGGTCCTCCTCGCCGACCAGTCGCTCGATGCTGGCATGCCGGCCGCTGAGGTGGGCGCGTATGACCTTGCGGAGCAGCTCGAGATGGGGCGGGTCGATGGCGACGATCTGGAAGGCCAGCTTGTGATCGGCATGCGCCTCGAACGGATGGCAGCGCAGGCAGCGGGCTTGCAGCGGAATAATCAGCTCGGCGCCACCGGCTTCGATCAGTAGGTTGGCGTCGACCACGCTGTCGATGGCAAGGGAGGTGTCGGCGTGGGCGGCGAAACCGCCCAGCGACAGATCCAACCCGCTAAGGCGCCGGCCGTCGGCCAGTTCGATCTGAAACGGCGGCGAGATACGCACATGTTGACGCTCATCGCGGCGCTCATGCCTCAGCGCCTCGCGGTGGGGGGGCGGCGAGCGATAAGCGTGCGGATCACGCGGGCCTTGTCGCTCGGGAGCCGCGTCGTACGCGTCGCTGTCCCGTTGCGCTGGCCGGTCGTCGTTCAGGTAGCGCCGTCGGACGCCGAGAGTGGGTTCGCTGCGATCATGATGACCGGGATAACGGGGATTCATGTGACAGGCTCCTTGCAAACGCGAATCGGGGAGGACATCAGCGGCCGTTGAGGCCACCGTTGTCCTGGAAGATGTTCAGCGACACGGCATCCGGCGGCGCCAGCACGCCGGTGGCCAGCACCAGTACGAACAGCAGGCTGGCCATGTAGACGCCGTGCATGAAGTGGCCCATGCGCCGCTGTCGTCGCGCGGCGCGACGGCTGTCGGGTTCACCGGCGGAGATACCCTGGCGTGACCATTTCTGGCGATTGAAACGGAAGCTCACATAGGTCTTGAGCAGGGCACCGCCGATCTGGTTGTAGTAGAGCAGCGGCACCCACAGCAGGCTGAAGCGGCCGCGCTGCCAGGCCAGCACCAGCGCCGCAATACTGCGGGTGAAGATGATCCACAGCAGATAGGCGAAGATGAACGATGGACGCACGAAGGCGGTCACCAGAATGGCGACCGTAGGCCCTACCAGCGTGGTCCACATCGACAGCCGCTGATCGATCAGACTCCACCAGGTAAACAGCCCCATGGGGCGCGGCCCCAGGGCGATGGCGCGGTTGCTGGTGCGCAGCATGTTGCCGTACCAGCGACGCATCAGGTCGAGGGTCGAGGCGAAGAAGCGGCGTCGGTCGGGTAGCTCCTCGAAGCCCGAGACGTAGACGTCGGGCAGGTAGCGCATCTTCCAGCCGCGCTTTAGCAGCCAGTACCAGGTCGACTTGTCGTCGCCGGACAAGAACTTGAAGTCGCCGAAGCGCCAGTGCTCGACGTGATCGTTCTCGACCAGGTCGATGAAACTGGGATGGGTCGCCAGCTCGGCGCGAAACACGCTGTAGCGACCGGTCAGCACCAGCAGACGCTCGGAGAGCGACATCGAGCTCATCACCAGGTGGCGCTGGGCGTAGCGCAGGTCGTACCACTCCTTGGTGGCGTCGTCGCCGGTGACGATGGCGGCGTTGTTGGTGGTCAGCGCGCCGAGATCATCCTGCAGGGCGAAGAACGGCAGTGAGTGTGCAAGGGTGCCGGGCTCGAGACGGATATCGCCATCCATTGATACCAGCAGGGCATCCGGCGCCGGCATGCAGCGCGAGATGGCGCGCAGCACTTCGGCCATCGCCGAGCGCTTGCCATCGCCCTTCTGGAACATGTAGCGCACCTCGACATTGGCTGGCCAGCCGTGCTCATCGAGGACGTGGTCGATGACATCGACGTCGCTGCGATCAGAGATGGCGGCGAAAATCACCGTTGGCACGCCATAGTCGCGGACCTCGCCGATCAGCGCGTCGTAGACCGCGAAATTGACCGCCGGCTCGATACGATAGGAGGTGCACAGCACATACAGCTCGCTGGGCATGCCGGCGGCGCCCAGCGCGTCAGCCTCGGCGCGCAGCTGAGGAAACACCTGGCGGTTGTACCATGTTGAGCGCAGCGCCTGGACGAACCACCAAGAGTAGCGCCAGATGCCGATGGCACCGATCACGAAGAAGAAGCTCTGCGACTCCGGCGAGAAGATGTCGCGGGGCAGCTCACTGATCAGTACCACTAGCAGCGCCAGTCCAAACAGCATGACGGTGACCTCCGTCGCCCAGCTGGCGACAGAGGATTTGGGCGTTGAGGGTTGCATGCCGACTCCTAGGCCAGGGCGGCCTGCAGTGAGTCGCCGCGCCCGATGGCGTAGTAGTCGAGGCCGGCCCGTTTGAGCTGGGCAGGCTCGAACAGATTACGGCCATCGATCACGATCGGGCTGGCCAGGGTCTGCTTCAGCACGCTGAAGTCGACCGTGCGGAAGGCCTTCCACTCGGTACAGATGACCAGCGCATCGGCCCCCTCGAGTGCTTCGTCGCGGCGCTTGCACAGTGACAGGTCGTCGCGCTCGCCGTAGAGGCGTCGACACTCGTCCTGGGCCTCCGGGTCGAAGGCCTGAACCCGAGCTCCTGCATCCCAAAGCGCTTCCATCAGCGCGCGACTGGGAGCTTCGCGCATGTCGTCGGTATTGGGCTTGAAGGCCAGCCCCCACAGGGCGATGGTCTTGCCGGCCAGGTCGCCGTGGAAGGCGCGCGCGAGCTTGGAGTACAGCAGGTCTTTCTGGCGCACATTGATGGCCTCCACGGCTTCGAGTAGCTGTGGCTGGTGGCCAATCGCGTGGGCGGTGCGTGCCAGGGCCTGGACGTCCTTGGGAAAACACGAGCCACCGTAGCCGCAGCCGGGGTAGATGAAGTGGTGGCCGATGCGCGGATCGCTGCCGATGCCGTGGCGCACGTGTTCGATGTCGGCGCCGAGTTTCTCAGCCAGGTTGGCGATCTCGTTGATAAAGCTGATCTTGGTGGCGAGCATCGCATTGGCGGCGTACTTGGTCAGCTCGGCACTGCGAATGTCCATGAAGATCAGCTTGTCCTGAAGGCGGTTGTAAGGCGCATAGCACTCGCGCATGGCTTGGCGAACCCTATCGCTGTCGGTACCGACGACGATCCGTGAGCCGCGCGAAAAGTCTTCGATGGCGGCACCTTCCTTGAGAAACTCCGGGTTGGAGCAGACATCGAAGGCCAGGGTCGCGCCGCGCTCGGCGAGGGTCTCGGCCACGCAGGCGTGGACCTTCTCGGCGGTGCCAACGGGCACCGTCGATTTGTCGACGATGACCTTGTACTCCTGCATGTGGGTGGCGATGGTGCGAGCCACCTGCAGCACATACTGCAGATCGGCACTGCCGTCCTCGTCGGGGGGCGTTCCCACGGCGATGAACTGCAGCAGGCCGAACTCCACCGCGCGGGCGGCATCGGTGGTGAAGCGCAGTCTGCCGGCCTCGAGGTTATGACGAATGATGGTCTCCAGGCCCGGCTCGTGAATGGGTACCTGGCCGTCGTTGAGGGCGGCGATCTTGTCGTTGTCGATATCGACGCAGATGACGTCGTGGCCAACGTCGGCCAGGCAGGCGCCAGTAACCAGGCCCACATAGCCCGAGCCAAAAATGGTGATCCGCATGAGTGACGCTCCTTGCTTGTCGACTCTTCCATGGCGTGTTCGCGCGGTGCTGTGAGCGGAAGAAGTAGTGATAAAACCATCTGGACGGCCAGCCTCCCTCTCATCCTTGGGGGAGTTCACAGCCGTCAACATCTGGGCGAAACATCTCCATGATTGCGTAAAGCGTGCCAAGTGATTTTTATATCTTTAATAACAGCAATTTATTGGACGGAAGTCGGGTTTTTGGGACGTCTGGCGTGCATTTATCAGCGCTTGATCTGTCGGCACTCGGCAACGCCTGGGTCATGGGAGTAGGAAAATAACTTTGAAATCAGTCGACAGGCGGTGTCTCTCAGCAGGGACAGTGGGGTGTCGTCAGCGATCCCGTGGGCTGTGAGGGGGATACTGCAGCGTTAATGTGTAATGGGAATAATTGTTATTATTGATGCGATCGGTGTCGATCATGTCGATATCCTGCGCTGCTCAGGCAAGAAATGCCGCTGACGCTTCACATCGGGGTTATACAGGACTAAAATGGTCCCCAATCCGAGCCGCCACCCTGGCCCTGATCGTCGAGGACGTGCCGCATGCTCAAGCTTTCACGCATGACAGACTATGCCGCTGTGGTAATGGCCCATATCGCGCGTCACCCGCAGCAGCCCCATGCCGCGGCCGAACTGGCCGAGGCCGTCCATCTGCCGCACCCGACCGTGAGCAAGACGCTCAAGTCGCTGGTGCGCGCTGGCCTGCTGGCGTCTCAGCGCGGTGCCCAAGGCGGCTATCGCCTGGCGCGCGATGCAAGCGAAATCACCGCCAGCGATATCATCGCGGCAATAGAAGGGCCGGTGGCGATGACCGAGTGCAGCCACGTCGACGGCGACTGCGAGTTGGTGGCGACCTGCGGTGTGGCCGACAACTGGCAGCGCGTGTCGCTGGCCGTGCGCACCCTGCTCGACAGCGTCACCCTGGCGCATCTGGCCCAGACCACGCCGATCAAGCTACCGGTCCAGCTGCCGATTCAGACCGTGACACTGGCCGCCGGCGCCGGCCGCTAAATCTATTATGTCCATGTCGAGCTTGGCGCTCGACGGTAATGCCCGGGAGGGGATTGAACATGGCAACTGAGGAAATGGAACAGCTTGTCCGTCGCGACTATAAAGAAGGCTTCGTGACCGACATCGAGAGCGATACCCTGCCGCCCGGCCTGGATGAGAGCACCATCGCGTTCATCTCCAACAAGAAGGGCGAGCCCGAGTGGATGCTCGAATGGCGCCTGGACGCCTATCGCCAGTGGTTGAAGATGACGCCGCCCTCCTGGGCGCACCTCGATTATCCGCCCATCGACTACCAGGCGATCTCCTACTTCAGCGCCCCCAAGCGCCCGGAAGATCGTCCCCAGAGCCTCGATGAGGTGGACCCCAAGCTGCTCGAGACCTACGAGAAGCTGGGCATTCCGCTCCACGAGCGCGCGGCCCTGGCCGGCGTGGCCGTCGATGCCGTGTTCGACTCGGTCTCGGTGACCACCACCTTCAAGGAGAAGCTGGGCGAAGCGGGCGTGATCTTCTGCTCGATCTCGGAAGCGATCCGCGACCACCCGGAGCTGATCAAGCAGTACCTGGGCACGGTGGTGCCGGTGGCCGACAATTACTTCGCCGCCCTCAACTCGGCGGTGTTCACCGACGGCTCCTTCGTGTTCGTGCCGGAAGGCGTGACCTGCCCCATGGAGCTCTCCACCTACTTCCGCATCAATGCCGCCAATACCGGCCAGTTCGAGCGCACCCTGATCATCTGTGAGAGCCGTGCTCAGGTCTCGTACCTCGAGGGCTGTACCGCGCCGATGCGCGACGAGAACCAGCTTCACGCCGCGGTGGTCGAGCTGGTGGCGCTGGACGATGCCTACATCAAGTACTCCACGGTACAGAACTGGTATCCCGGCGACGAAGACGGCAAGGGCGGCATCTACAACTTCGTCACCAAGCGCGGCGACTGCCGCGGGGCGCGCTCGCGGATCAGCTGGACCCAGGTCGAGACCGGTTCGGCGATCACCTGGAAGTACCCCTCGTGCATACTGCGCGGCCGCGACAGCATCGGCGAGTTCTACTCGGTGGCGGTGACCAACGGCCGTCAGCAGGCCGATACCGGCACCAAGATGATCCATATCGGCGAAGGCACCCGCTCCTACATCGTTTCCAAGGGCATCTCTGCCGGCAAGAGCAACCAGTCTTACCGCGGCCTGGTCAAGATCGGTCCGCGTGCCAAGGGTGCGCGCAACTTCACGCAGTGTGATTCGCTGCTGATCGGTGACAAGTGTGGGGCGCATACCTTTCCCTATCAGGAGATCGGCAACAGCACCGCCACCATCGAGCACGAGGCGACCACCTCCAAGATCGGTGAGGATCAGCTGTTCTACTGCCAGAGCCGCGGGATCTCCGAGGAGGATGCGGTGAGCATGATCGTCAACGGCTTCTGCAAGGATGTCTTCCAGGAGCTGCCGATGGAGTTCGCGGTGGAGGCCGAGGCGTTGCTCAACGTCACCCTGGAAGGCGCCGTAGGCTAAGCGCTATTGCGCTCGGTCACTCTGCGTTGGAGGCCCTCCTCGGCATGCTCATTGAGCAGCAGTCAACTCCGCTGCACTCGTCGGGCCTCCGCCTTGATTGACCATCGCTCATGACGCGCCTGGTTCGTCGAGAAAATACTGCCAATGTTACGGGTCGCCGCGGCGGCTCACTAGAATCGGAAAAGGTAATCGCAATGCTCGAAGTCAAGGATCTGCACGTCGAGGTAGAGGGTCAGGCCATCCTCAAGGGCCTCTCGCTGTCCATCAAGGCCGGTGAGGTCCATGCCATCATGGGTCCTAACGGGGCCGGCAAGTCGACGCTGTCGGCAGTGATCGCCGGCAAGGATGGCTATGAAGTCACTCGTGGCTCGATCACCTTCGAGGGCAAGGACGTCCTGGAGATGGAGATCGAGGAGCGTGCCCAGGCGGGCCTGCTGCTGGGCTTCCAATACCCGGTCGAAATTCCCGGGGTCAAGAATATCTATCTGCTCAAGGCCGCCCTCAACGCTCAGCGCAAGGCGCGTGGCGAGGAGGAGGTGCCGGCACCGGAATTCATGAAGCTGATCAAGGACAAGCTCGGCGAGATGAAGATGGACGCCAGCTTTCTGCAGCGTGCGGTCAACGAGGGTTTCTCGGGGGGCGAGAAAAAGCGCAACGAGATCCTGCAGATGCTGGTTCTTCAGCCCAAGCTGGCGATGCTCGACGAGATCGATTCGGGTCTCGACATCGACGCCATGAAAGTGGTCGCCGACGGCGTCAATAGCCTGCGTGCCGCCGACCGCGGCATCCTGCTGGTGACTCACTACCAGCGCCTGCTCGACTATATCGTGCCGGATCAGGTTCACGTGCTGGTCGACGGTCGCATCGCCAAGAGCGGTGACGCCGAGCTTGCCAAGCAGCTCGAATCCCGCGGTTATGACTGGGTGGTCGAGGAGTCTGCTGCATGAGTGAACAGACCTTTCTCGAGCGCCTGGCGCAGCGCGCGGACAAGCGCGCTCCTGAGCCGACATGGATCGCCGCGCGGCGTCAGGCGGGCGCGGCACGCTTCGAGGCGCTGGGCTTTCCCACTCGCCGCGACGAGGCGTGGAAATACACCGATGTGCGCGCCATTGCCAACGGCGAGTTTGCGCTGGCCGAAGATGCCGACTTCTCGCAGACCGTAGCCGCCACGCTGACGCTGCCCATCGACGCCTACCGGCTGACCTTCGTCGACGGTGTCTATGCCCCGGCACTCTCTCAGTTGGAGGGCCTGCCCCAGGGCGTGCAGCTGCTGCCGCTGTCTCAGGCGCTGGCCGATAATCACGAAGCGGTAGGTGGGCCGCTGGGTCGCTTGACCGGTGTCGAGTTCTCGCCGTTTTCGGCGCTGAACACCGCCTTTATGGAAGAGGGCGCGGTGCTGCGTCTGGCGCCGGGTAGCGTGGTCGACAAACCACTGGTGGTGCAGTTCCTGTCGCGCCACGGCAAGGCGCCGGTGATGAGTCATCCGCGTCTGCTGGTCGAAGCCGGCGCGCGCAGCCAGGCGACGTTGATCGAGCACCATATTGGCGAGGAGGGGGCGACCAACTTCACCAACCTGGTCGCCGAGTTGATCATCGAGCGCGGTGCGATCCTCGATCACTACAAGCTGCAGGAAGCCCCGCTGGGCGACCTTCACGTGGCCAGCATCCACGCCGAACAGGCCCGCGACAGCCGCTACACCTCGTTCAATCTGAACCTGGGGGGCGGTCTGGTGCGTAACGACCTGATCAGCGATCTCAACGGCCAGGGCGCCGTGGCCAACTTCTACGGCCTGTTCTACGGCCAGGGCCGTCAGCATATCGACAACCATACCGTGGCCAACCACAACGCGCCGTTGACGTTCTCCAACGAGAACTACAAGGGCATTCTCGATGATCGCGCCCGCGGCGTGTTCAACGGCAGGGTAGTGGTCAAGCGCGACAGCCAGAAGATCGAGGGTTTCCAGAGTAACGCCAATCTGCTGCTCTCGGATCGCGCCGAGATCGATGCCAAGCCGGAACTCGAGATCTACGCCGACGACGTCAAATGTTCCCACGGCACCACCACCGGTCAGCTCGACCAGGAAGCGATCTTCGCGCTGCGCACTCGCGGCATCGATCTGCAGACCGCACGCGGCCTGTTGACCCTGGCCTTCGCCGGTGAGGTGCTCGAGGAGGTGAATCTGGATGTCATCGCCGAACGCGTCGAGCTGGCGGTGGCCGGCAAGCTGCCGGAGCGTTTCAATCTGACCGGGCTGGTCGAGGCCGCTGCGGCGCTCGACGAACAATGAGCGGCGTGGTCCGCGGGAGTGTGAAATGACCGATCTTGCCACCCAGCCCAGGCTCGACACGCCGCCGCTCGACGTTGCTGCGCTGCGTGAGGAGTTTCCGATTCTGGCTCGCGAGGTGCACGGCAAGCCGCTGGTGTACCTGGACAATGCCGCGACCAGTCAGACGCCGCGGCGGGTGATGGCAGCGTTCGAGGACTACTACGGACGCTATAACGCCAATATCCATCGCGGACTGCATACGTTGTCCGACGAGGCCACCGCGGCCTTCGAGGGCACCCGCGAGACGGTGCGTGCTTTTCTCAACGCTGCCGATAGTCGTGAGATCATCTTCACTCGCGGCACCACCGAGGCGATCAATCTGGTCGCCAACGCCTGGGGGCGCACCAATCTTCACCCCGGCGACGAAGTGCTGGTGTCGCGGATGGAGCACCACTCCAATATCGTGCCCTGGCAGCTGCTGGCCAGCCAGTTGGGGATCGTGATCAAGGTGATTCCGGTGGACGCCCGCGGCGTGCTCGATCTCGACGCCTATCGGGGGCTGTTCAGCGAGCGTACCCGGCTGGTGGCGGTCAACCACGTCTCCAACGCCTTCGGCACCGTTAACCCGGTGCGCGAGATGGCGGCGATCGCCCACGCCCATGACGCGCTGATCCTGATTGATGGCGCCCAGGCCGCGCCTCACCAGGCGGTGGACGTGCGCGACATCGATGCCGACTTCTACGCCTTCTCGGGGCATAAGGTCTACGGCCCTACCGGGGTCGGTGTGCTCTACGGCAAGGCGGCGCTGCTCGAGGCCATGCCGCCCTGGCAGGGTGGCGGCGAGATGATTCAGACGGTCTCCTTCGAGACGCCGACCACTTTCGCGGCGATTCCCCACAAGTTCGAAGCCGGCACCCCGGCGATTGCCGAGGTCATTGCCCTGGGCGAGGCGCTGCGCTGGATGGAGGGCGTGGGTATCGATGCCATCGGCGCCTGGGAAGGGCAGCTGCTCGAGGCTGCCACGTCACGGCTGCTGCGTATCGAGGGGCTGCGTATTCTTGGTACCGCACCGCACAAGGCCAGCGTTCTGTCGTTCGTGGTGGAGGGCGCCCACGCTCAGGATATCGGCCTGCTGATCGACCAGCTTGGCGTGGCGATCCGTACCGGCCACCACTGTGCCCAGCCGCTGCTCAACCACTTCGGCGTAGATGCTACCTGCCGGGCCTCCTTTGCTGCCTACAACACCCTCGAGGAAGTCGAGGTCTTCGGCGATGCGCTGGAGCGGGTGATTGGCATGGTGCGCTAAGCATCACTATTTTACGGACAGCGGCTAAGGAGAGTTATGGCGGTTAGCGCACCACAAGAGCAACTGTACAAGGGCCAGAGCCTCCCGCTGCAGCGCGATGTGGAGGTGATCTCGATCCCCTTCGGCAAGACCATCACCCTGCCGGAGGACAGCATCGTCTCGGTGATGCAGGCCAAGGGCAGCAGCGTCAGCGTGGCCTTCGAGGGCCGCCTGTATCTGGTCGAGGGCGCCAACCTGGATGCGCTGGGGCTGGAGTCGTTGCCGCGGCCGACGCTGCATGAGGATGCCAGTGACGAAGAGATCGAGCAGTTCGTATGGGACCAGCTGCACACCTGTTTCGACCCGGAGATCCCGGTGGATATCGTCGAACTGGGGTTGGTCTACGGCTGCCGCATCGAGCGGCTGCTCAGCGGCGAACGTATCGTCACCATCCGCATGACGCTGACTGCGCCGGGCTGCGGGATGGGCGATGTGATCGCTGCCGACGCGCGCAACAAGATTCTCGGCGCACCGCAGATCAGCCAGGTACATACCGAGATCGTCTTCGATCCGCCCTGGAGTCGTGAGATGATGAGCGACGAGGCCAAGCTGGAACTGGGCATGTTCTGAGCCGGCGCCCCGATATCCGGCCGCGGTATGCCGCGTCGGCGGGGTGCTGTGCCTGTCGCAATCGGGGAAATCGATGCCACTATGGAAGCCGTTCAAGGCTGTGCTGATGGTGCTGGGCGCCGTGCTGCTGATGGCGGTGCTGATGTTCGTCGGCGCCAACGCCTGGGTGCTGGCCAAGACGTCTGCACGCATCGAGCATGATCTGCCGATCTGCACCGCTCAGCCGGTAGGGATCGTGTTTGGCACTTCCCACTGGACCCGAGCCGGGTCTCGCAACCCTCACTTCGAAGCGCGCATGAGTGCTGCCTCGCGGCTGATTCGCATGCGCCGGGTGCAGCACCTGCTGCTTTCCGGCGATAACCGGACCCGCTTCTATAACGAGCCGGTGACCATGTGGCGCGACCTGCGTGCCCGTCAGGTGCGCGACGTCGACATGACCCTCGACTACGCCGGCTTCAGCACCTTCGATACCCTGTCCCGGGCGCGGGATGTGTTCGGTGCCCAGCGCGTACTGCTGGTCACCCAGTCATGGCACCTGCCGCGAGCGCTGTTCATTGCCGATGCGCTGGGGCTGGAGGCCACCGGCTGTGCGGCGCCGGCGCAGCCGGTGGCCGGGGTATGGCGGTTGCAGGCGAGGGAGTGGGTGGCGCGGGTAGCGACCCTGGGGGATCTCTACGTATGGGGACGGCGGCCCTATTTCCTGGGACCGCTGGAGCCGCTGGAGATCGCCCCACGGGCCTGATCGCGGCTCATGGGAGCTCGTTCAGCGACGCTGCTTCTGGATGCGGTAGAGCTCGCGAATCAGCGCCCGGCAGTTTTTCCAGCAGCGCTCGATAAGTGGCTCGATGGCGTCCGGCAAGGGGTGGGTATGCACCGTTGCCAGCGCCTGCATCAGCACGCGTTCCTGTTCCAGTAGCTCGCCGATCAGCACCTGACTGTCGTTGCCGACGAAGCTCTTGAGGCGGCTCCACAGCCACATGTAGTCGTCGCGCTCGACGTCGGCGTCGCGGGGAAGCAGGCGCAGATGCTTCTTGGCCAGCGCCTGCAGCTCGTGCATGGCCGCATCGCGCTCGTCATAGAGCGGTTTCAACGTTTCGCGCAGGGAAGGGCGCAGGCGTTCGAGGTTGTCCTGAAAATAATCGAGACTGTCGGCCAGCGCTTCCAGCAGGCTATCCATCGCCACCTGGCGATTATCGAGAAACATGAGCGGTCACCTCCTCCGGTGACCATAAATTGTGCGGGTGGAAACAGTGTTTTGCTAGCCCCGCTGCGAATAATTTTCACGCTTTCGCAGTTTTTGCCTTTATTCGAGGCTTTGGCGCCTCGTCGCTCAGCCTTTGGGCTTGGCCGGGGTCTTGCGGACTTGGGTCGAGTGCTTCTCGATATGCTCGATGATCAGACCGGCGATATCCTTGCCGGTGGCTGTTTCGATGCCCTGCAGGCCGGGGGAGGAGTTGACCTCCATGATCACTGGGCCGTGGTTGGAGCGTAGCAGGTCGACGCCGGCCACCCGCAGTCCCATGGCCTTGGCGGCGCGAATCGCCGTGGAGCGCTCCTCGGGGGTGATTCGGATCTCACTGGCGCTGCCGCCGCGATGAAGGTTGGAGCGGAACTCGCCTTCGGCGGCCTGGCGCTTCATCGAGGCGACCACCTTGTCACCGATTACCAAGCAGCGAATGTCGGCGCCTTTGGCCTCCTTGATGTACTCCTGCACCATGATGTTGGCCTTCATGCCCATGAAGGCCTGAATAACGCTCTCGGCGGCCTGGTTGGTCTCGGCGAGTACCACGCCGATGCCCTGGGTGCCCTCGAGCAGTTTGATCACCAGTGGCGCGCCCTTGACCATGGTGATCAGGTCAGGAATGTCATCGGGTGAGTGGGCAAAGCCAGTGATTGGCAGCCCCAGCCCTTTACGCGACAGCAGCTGCAACGAGCGCAGCTTGTCGCGCGAGCGGGTAATGGCCACCGAGTCGTTGAGCACGTAGGTGCCCATCATCTCGAACTGACGCAGCAGTGCGCAGCCGTAGAAGGTTACCGAGGCGCCGATACGCGGAATCACCGCGTCGAAGTGTTCGATCTCCTCACCCTTGTAGTGGATCGATGGGCGGTGCGAGGCGATGTTCATGTAGCAGCGCAGGGTGTCCACCACGCGAACGCTGTGGCCACGCGCCTCGCCGGCTTCGATCAGCCGACGCGTTGAATAGAGATTACGGTTACGCGACAGCAGGGCGATATGCATGGCTAACTCCATTGTCAGGTGTCATGAGACGGGACAGGATGGCAGTTCGCAGGGTGCGCTTCATGGCTCACCGTGCAGAAAGGTTTCCCCGGGCGCAATCAGTAATCGGCGCATTGCGCGCCGGCCGAGCAGCATCGGGTGTCGCAGGTTGCTGCGGTCGGCGAGGGTCAGCTCGGCGTTGAAGCCCAGCGTGCCGAGCTCGAGACGCGTGCGGATCACGTAGCGCCACTCGGCATGGCCGTTGGAGCTGGTCACTCGGCGCCGATCGTGGAGGTGCAGCTTGAACGGGTGGGCTGGGCTGCCGGGCCCGCCGGCACGCGTGATGAAGCTGACCCAGACGTGGCCGTGCTCTTCGAACGATTCGATATCTTCGGCGTGCAGCGAGGAGGTGCGAGCCCCGGTATCGGCCTTGGCGCACAGGCTCAGCCCCAGCTCGGGCAGTGTCACCATTTCGCGGCGACCGATGACCGTCTGGGCGTGGTAGGGCAGCGATTTCATGGGATCTTCCTCGTTCAGCACTGGGCTGTCAGGCCGCGCAGGCGCTGGCCGATGGCCGAGCCGGGGTCGGCCTGGCGCAGGGTCATCAACACCGGTAGCCGTAGCCGGGGGATCAGTGCCAGGTCGCGGGCCAGCGCGCTGAATTCCGCCTCGGGATGCTCGGCCAGGCGCGTCAAGAACAGTGGCAGTCGCTCATCATCCTCGAGGTGCTCCCAGCCGCGGGCGGCCATCGCCGCCAGCAGGTCGGGGCCGCAAGCGGCCGGGTCGTTGAGCAGTTCGCTATACCATGCCGCGGCGACCGTCTGACTGGCCCCCACTGCTCGCACGCAGGCGCACAGGGTCTCGAGGTCGCCCGTCTCGGCGGCTCGCTCGCCGCATTGGCGCAGCGCCGCCGCCAGGCTTGGCGCCAACGCCAGGTGCTCGAGGCAGTAGCACAGCGGCTGTAGCACGTCTGTGGGCAGCGCGGCGAGGCGAGCGGCGAGTCGCTCGGCCTGGATCGCATCGTGGCGTACCGCAACGTCGGCCAGGCCCTGCAGCCCCAGCGCTTGCCAGTCGTGGTCGCGTTGGCCGGTGAGGTACTCCTCGGCAAGTTCATGATGCTGGCTGGCGGGGGCGTCGAGGTCGGCGCTGGCCCGGGCGTGGAGCATGGCCTGCAGCGCTAGCGTCGGGGTGAAGGCCAGCGGGTTGTCCTTCATCAGGTTGTCGATATCGTCCGCCTGCTGCGCTGCCTCGCGTCGCTCGGCGCTGCGCCCGAGGGTTTCCAGCAGACGCTGGATAAAGGCGTCGCGGGGCGCGGCGCTGAGCTGCCCCTGTTCATCCAGGGGCAGGGCCAGAAACCAGATCATCGGCTCTTGAGCGGGGCGTAGGCGAAACACGCAGGCAAGCCGCGCCTCGCTCTGCCAGGGGGCGGGCCAGGGCTCGCTGCCGCGCTCGAACTCGGCCAGAGTGGTGAGCGGGCAGGGCGTTACGCGACGACCCATATGATAGAGCCGCACCTCGGCGCCGCTGCGGTCGAAGAAATCAGTAAGCGTCGCAATTGGCTGCATGGAACATTCTCCGAGTCGAGCCGCGCACTGTAACGCGAGGCCGGGCCGCTTGTCAGCAGCGTCTGACCAGCGTAAGACCGCCTGGAGTGAATCGGCGTTCTGGTCACATTCTGGTCATAAATTGATCAGTTTGCGCAATGGCCCATGAGGGTTGGCCAAGCGGCAGTTGTCAAAGGGTTATCCACAGCCTCTTGCAGTGAATTTGTGAATCCCTTAACAGCACTAGGGTGGCCAGGCTGAGGCGGGCGCGGGATAATGGTCCTATGTCCAAGGGAGAAAGCATGAATCCGCACCAACGACTCGACCAGGCCCTACGCGAGCTGGAAGCCACCCTCAAGGCGGCCGATCTGTGGCGCGTTGAGCAGCCCTCGTCCGAGGCGCTCGCCAGCCAGCAGCCGTTCTGCGTCGACACCATGGCGTTGCCGCAGTGGCTGCGCTATGTCTTCGTCGCCAAGCTCGATGCACTCGTCGAGGACCGCGCACCACTGCCGGCCAACTGTAGCGTGGCGCCTGCCGCCGAAGCGTACCTGCGCCAGGCCAAGGTGCCCTCCCATCACCTGCTGCTGGTGGTCAAGGCGATCGAGCAAGTCGACTGCGCGGTCACGGAGGGCTGAGTATGGCGTACTATTTCGCCTATGGCAGCAACATGAATCCGGCGCGTGTCGAAGCGCGCATCGGAACCACTCGACGTGTGCTGCCGGGCACGCTGGCCGACCATGCGCTGCGTTTCGACAAGGCCTCACGGATTCCGGGTATTGCCCATGCCAATGTTGCCTGCCAGCCCGGTGACCGGGTCGAAGGCGCGCTATTCGAGCTGATGGGAGCCGAGCAGATCGAGCTGATGGACCCCTTCGAGGGGGTGCCCCACGACTATCAGCGCCAGCGTCGCGAGATTATCACCCACCAGGGCGTGATAGAGGCCTGGGTGTATATCGCCGTGCCCGAACGGGTGCGTAGCGCCCTCAAACCGGCCCGGGAGTATGTCGCGCATCTGCTGGCCGGTGAGGCCTTCCTGAGTGCCGACTACCATGCCCGCCTGCGTCAGGTGGACGCCGTAGAGGGGCTCGACGCTGCCACTCTGGCGGTGCTGGGCCTGCACGCCAGCACGCCGCGATAGCCGCGACCCGGGCTGTCATTTCTTCAGCCCCACCATGCAAAAACGCCGGGGCCAAGGCCCCGGCGTTTCGATACCGCTGTTACACACAGCGATTGCCGCATCGATCGATCAGAAGCGGAAGGTGACGCCGCCGCCGATGGTCAGCGGGTCGACCTTGGCGGTGCCCACTTCGGTGCCGTCCACGCGGATGTCGCCTTCGACGTCAGCGTAGTTGGCAAAGCCGTTAAGCATCACGTTGTCGGTGACCGCCAGATCAATACCTACCTGGCCGATGGCGCCGTAGGAGCGACGCACGTCGAGGCCTTCAACCGACTCGCCGGAGAAGCGCGTGTAGTTGAGGCCGGCGCCGACGTAGGGCTGAATGCGCGAATCGAGGCCACCCAGCGGATAGTAGTTGACCATCAGGTTAATCGGCATACGATCCAGGGTCCCGAAATCTCCCCCGCCAAGGGTGAGATCATGTTCGACCTTCTCGGTGCCGGACAGCTCGACGCCGATGTTGTCGTGGAACAGGTAGCCGAGACCGTAGGAGAAGCCGCGTTCGGCACTGCTGATGCTCAGATCGTTACCATCGGCCTGGCCATTGTCGGAGCGGGTATCGGTCTTGGCCACGCCGCCGCGAACGAAGAAGTCGCCGGCACTGTAGGCCATGGCAGACTGGGCAGCGAACATGCAGCTTCCAGCGATGGCGGCAGCGGTGATCAGTTTGGTGGTTTTCATGGGAGTTCTCCTTGAAGCCTTGCTTCGTCACATCAATGCCTTGCCAGTCGGCAACGGCGTTCCAAACCGTGTCAGGCAACCTAGTATAAGAAACACTGTTTCCTAAGTCTGGTTGAAAATTGCAATGAGCGCAATAGGGCCGATAAAAACAGGGTATGACGCCTTGCTTGAATGAGTATAGCGGAATCGGTGTTTGACACCAGTGAATTAGTGTAATGTTTTTGTATAACAAATGCCGCGCTGCGACAACGCGGGTGTCCACCCTGAGAGAGACCTCGCCGTGACGGCCATTTTCATCTTAACTATCCTAGAATCAACCGCCGGCCTGGGTTCAACCACTGGAGAGTCTTATGCCAAGCTTTGCGACACGCC
The DNA here is from genome assembly GCF_014779595.1 of Halomonas sp. ML-15. Taxonomy (GTDB): domain Bacteria; phylum Pseudomonadota; class Gammaproteobacteria; order Pseudomonadales; family Halomonadaceae; genus Franzmannia. The sequence continues at coordinate 1,265,209 of NZ_JACXZT010000019.1, read as the reverse complement.
TTGCCGGACTGCCTCAGGCACCGCTGGTGGCGATGGGGATCTCGACGCTGCTCGCACTATGGCTGTTGTGGCGCCCTGAGCTGCTCAGTGGGCTGGCGATGGTCTGGCGGTTGCCACTGATTGTACTTGGGATCTGGGCGCTGGGCGCGGGCTTCAGCCTGGGAGCTGGACTGGTACCCCAGCGAGGCCGGCTGCGCCGGTTGCTGGGGCCACCGCTTTGCTGGTGGCTGCTGGGAGCCTTCACGTTGGTCGTACTGGCGCGGGGGCTATGGGGAGGTGGCTGAGGCCGGATATTTGGCAGATAAGAGTCGCAACGCAAGGAGCCGCCCGTAGGCGGCTCCTTGCGTTCAGGGTGCGGCGATTAGCTGCGGTCTATGGCATCGAATTCGGCGGTCACGCTGGACGCCGGTTCGTCGGTCATCAGGCTGACGGCGACGATGGCGAGGTAGGCGAAGACCACGCCGGGCACGATCTCGTAGAGGTCGAACAGGCCGCCGGACAGCTCGGCCCAGACCACCACGGTGATACCGCCGACGATGATGCCGGCCAGCGCGCCCCACTGATTCATGCGCCGCCAGAACAGCGACATGATGAGTGCCGGACCGAAGGCCGCACCGAAGCCGGCCCAGGCATAGGAGACCAGGTCGAGTACGGTGGCATCGGGGTTGAGCGCCAGCAGGTAGGCGAGTACGGCGATGCCGATGACTGCAAAGCGGCCGACCCACACCAGCTCCGACTGCGAGGCGTCCTTGCGGAAGATCGCCTTGTAGAAGTCATCGGTGAGCGCTGAGGAGGAGACCAGCAGCTGAGAGTCGGCGGTAGACATCACCGCGGCCAGGATGGCGGCTAGCAGGATACCGGCGATCACCGGATGGAAGATCAGGTTGACCATCACCATGAACACCGTCTCGCCGTCGCCTAGCTCGCGAGACACGAAGCCTACCCCGAGCAGGCCCACTGCAATAGCGGCCACCAGGCACAGCGCCGACCAGCTGACGGCGATGCGCCGTGCGGTGGGGATGTCGTCTTCGCTACGGATGGCGGCAAAGCGTGCCAGGATGTGCGGCTGACCGAAGTAGCCCAGGCCCCAGGCCAGCGAGCTGATAATGCCCATGGCGGTGAGGGCTTCACCGGTAGAGGCATCGCGGAACCACGACAGCATGTACTCACTCTCGGCGGCGAGTGCCGCGCCGGCGCCGCTGGCACCACCCAGGTCGCTGAAGGCGATGATCGGCACGATGGCCAGCGCCGCAGCCATCATCAGGCCCTGGATCAGGTCGGTCCAGGAGACGGCCAGGAAGCCGCCGAAGAAGGTATAGAAGATGATTGCCAGGGTGCCGACGGTGACCGCAAGAGTGTAATCAAAACCGAATACCGTCTCGAACAGGCGCCCACCGGCGACCAGCCCGGAGCTGGTATAGAACAGGAAGAATACCAGGATGAAGATCGCCGAGATCACCCGCAGCAACTGGGTGTTGTCGTTGAAACGGTTGGCGAAGAAGTCCGGCAGCGTCAATGAATCGCTGGCACGGAAGCTGTAGACACGCAGGCGGCGGGCGACGATCAGCCAGTTGAGCCAGGTGCCGATCAGCAGGCCCACGGCGATCCAGCTCGCCGAGATGCCGCTGACGTAGGCCGCCCCAGGCAGGCCCAGTAGCAGCCAGCCCGACATGTCCGATGCGCCGGCAGAGATCGCCGAGGTCCAGGGGCCCAGCGAGCGACCACCGAGGATATAGTCGGAGAGGTTGGTGGTACGCCTGTAGGCGACGATACCGATGCCGAGCATGACCAGCAGGTAGACGCCGAACGTCAGGCCAATGGTGATGTTGTTCTGGACCATGAAAAGTGTCCTCTTGGGGCGAATGACGCGCCAGGGGCGCCGTGATTGCTTACTTGCCGAAATCCTTGGCCATCTCTTGGGCACGCGCGGCACAGGCCTGCATGGCTCCCTCGACGATCTGGCGGAGTTCGGCGTCTTCGAAGTGCTGGATGGCGCGTTCTGTAGCACCCTGCGGCGACATTACGTTGCGCTTCAGCTGGGCCGGCTCGTGCTCGCTCTGCAGCGCCATGCTGGCCGCACCGAAGCCGGTCTGCAGTGCCAGGCGGCGGGCCGTTTCACGCGGCAGCCCGAGTTTCACGCCGGCTTCTTCCATGGCTTCGAAGAACAGGAAGAAGTAGGCCGGGCCACTACCTGAGACCGCGGTGACGGCATTCAGCAGCGCTTCTTCTTCGACCCACTCCACCAGTCCTACGGCGCTCAGCAGTTCACCAGCCAGCTCGCGCTGCTCGGCACTGACGCGTGAGTTGGCGAATAGCCCTGAGGCGCCAGCACCGACCAGCGAGGGGGTGTTGGGCATACAGCGAATGACCGCCAGTTCACCGCCCAGCCAGCCTTCCAGGGTGGCCGCCTCGAGGCCGGCAGCCACCGATACGATCAGCGGCTTGCGGTCCTGGACCGTTTTGCGGAGCGGCTCGCAGACCTGGCGCATGATCTGCGGTTTTACCGCCAGCACTACCACATCGGCCTCGCTGACGGCGGTGGCGTTGTCGGTCTGAGTGCGAATGCCGTAGCGCTCACGCAGTGGCGCCAGCATGGTTTCATCGGGGGAGGTGGCGATGATCGCAGCGGCGGGGTAGCCGCCGTCGATCATGCCGCCGAAGATCGCGCTGGCCATATTGCCGGCGCCAATGAAGGCTATCGTCTTGTGCATAATTCTTGCGCTCCTCCGCCTGGGGCGTGTCGCCAATGGCACCGCACGCGGCGGCGCCGATGACGGCTCAGCGTTCGGTGGCGGTCTGGTCGTTGGTTTCGCGGTAGGTCAACTGGCTGACCACGATGGCAACCAGTGCTGAGATCAGGAAGCCGGGTACCGCAGCGTTGGTGATGCCGAACAGGATGGTGGCGAACAGGTTGTTGATGTCGGGCAGGAAGGCGTAGGTCCAGGCTGGCTGCTGGGAGCCCATCAATACGGCGATCAGGCCGGCCAGCATGCCCCACAGGCTGCCTTGGCGGGTCAACTTCTTCCAATACAGGGTCAGCAGCAGCACCGGGCCGAAGCAGGCGCCGAGGCCACCCCAGGCGAACAGCACCAGCCAGAACACGAAGGTCTCGGCCGAGAAGGCCAGCAGCACGGCGAGCAACATGATGGACGCCGTGGCCAGGCGGCTGTAGGCCACCAGACGGGTCTGGGAAATCTCCTCACCGCGATGGATCAGCTTGTCATAGATATCGCGGACCAGTGCGCTGGCCCCGACCAGCAGCTGGCTGTCAGCCGAGGACATGATCGCCGCCAGAATCGCTACCAGCAGCACACCCATCAGCAGCGGGCTGAGCAGTTCCTGGCCGAGGCTGGTGAAGATCGCCTCATGGTTGCCGTCAGGCAGCATGTCGACTTCGGGAAAATAGACGCGACCGATGATGCCGATCATTACCGCGCCCCAGCCCATGATCACATTCCACAGCGAGGAGATCAGTGCTGCCTGGCGCATTTCGCTAACGTTCTTCAGCGACATGTAGCGCACCAGGATGTGCGGATTGCCGGGGCTGCCGAAACCGATGCCGAGCAGGCCGAGAATGGCGCCAGCGGAGAAGGCGAAGGGGTCGACGAAGCCCGCTCCCTGGGTCTGCATCGCCTCGAGGATCGGCCCGAAACCGCCAAGATTGATGATGGCGATAATCGGCAGAATCACCAGTGAGGCGAACATGAAGCCGGCCTGCAGCACATCGGTCTTGCTGACCGCATGGAAGCCGCCGATCATCACGTAAAACAGCAGGATGGCGGCGGTCAGCCACATTCCGCCGGTCTGCGACAGCCCCATGGTGCTGGAGAAGGCGGTGCCGCCGGCGACCACCTGGCTGCCGACATAGGCGACCATGAAGAATACCAGGATCAGTGCGCTGACCACTCGCAGTGCCTTGCTGCCGCCGGGAAAGCGCGACTCGAGCAGGTCTGGGATGGTCAGGCTGCCGGTGGCCTGGCTGTACTCGCGAAAACGCCGGGCGACGAAGAAGAACATCACGATCTCGGCGGTAATATAGCCGGCGATCGCCCAGATGGCCTGGAAGCCAGACAGGAACGCCATGCCGCTGACGCCGAGTATCAACCAGCCACTGCGTCCGGAGCTGACAGCACTCAGCGCTACGGTCCATTTGTTGAGGTTGCGGCCGGCGAGGAAGAAGTCCTCGAGGCCGCCGGCGCTCTTCTTGGAGCTGGCCAGCCCGATAATGACCAGAAACACCAGATAGGCGCCAAACACGAGTAGGGTAACGGGTTCCGCCGTCATGTCAGTATCCTTGCATCACATAGGTTGTTGTTTGGGCAGGGAGAGAGAAGCAAAAGGGTCAGGTGTTGCGCTGCTGGTCGCGCTTGCCCTGAATCACGTAGCAGGCGAGGGAGGCTGCGATCAACAGGCTGGGGAGGCCGATCAGGCCAAAGAAAATGCCGGGGGTCATGAGCGTATCCTATTGATATTGTGAAGTGTCATGTGCCGTCCAGGCGCCCCGGATCGAGCGATCCGGGGCGCACGCTGCACTACTCGTCGCCGAGTGCCAGCAGCGAGGCATTGCCACCTAGGGCGGCGGTATTCACCGTTACCGTCTTTTCGGTGGCAAAGCGCAGCAGGTAGTGGGGCCCACCCGCCTTGGGGCCGGTACCGGAGAGGCCCTGACCACCAAATGGCTGCACGCCGACGACGGCGCCGATGATATTGCGGTTGATATACACATTACCAACCCGAATTTTCTCTGCAATGGCGTTGGCAAAGGATTCATTGCGGCTGTGCACCCCGAAGGTCAGTCCGTAACCGCGACCGTTGATCGATTCGATCACCTTGTCCAGCTCACTGGCCTTGTAGCGCACCACGTGCAGAATCGGGCCGAACTGTTCGCGCTCCAGCGCCTCGATGCCGTCGATCTGGAAGGCCATCGGGGCCACGAAGGTGCCGTCGGCGGTGTGGGCGGGGTCCAGGCGGGTCTCGGCGAGCAGGCGTTTCTCGGCCTTGAGCTTGTCGATATGGGCATTGAGGCCCTTGCGCGCATCCTCGTCGATCACCGGGCCCACATCGGTGCCCAGCTCGCGAGGATCGCCGACATGCAGCTCGTCCATGGCGCCATCGAGGATTTCCAGCACACGATCGGCCACGTCGTCCTGCAGGTAGAGCACGCGCAGCGCCGAGCAGCGCTGGCCGGCGCTCTGGAAGGCTGACTGGATCACATCGGCGACCACCTGCTCGGGCAGGGCGGTGGAGTCGACGATCATCGCGTTCATGCCGCCGGTCTCGGCGATCAGGGTGGGCAGCGGGGCGCCCTCGCGGGCCGCCAGGGCGCGGTTGATGATCTGCGCGGTATCGGTGCCGCCGGTGAACACCACGCCGGTGATGCGCGGGTCGCCGCTGAGCACGCTGCCCACGGTGGGGCCGTCGCCGGGCAGCAGCTGCACCACGTCGCGGGGCATGCCGGCTTCATGTAGTAGCTCGATTACCCGGTGGGCGACGATCGAGGTCTGCTCGGCGGGCTTGGCCAGCACGGTGTTGCCGGCCACCGCGGCAGCGACGACCTGACCACAGAAGATCGCTACCGGGAAGTTCCACGGGCTGATGGCGGCGAACACTCCCTTGCCGCCCAATTGAAGGTGGTTGGATTCACCGGTGGGGCCAGGCAGGGCGGTGGGGTCGGCAAATAGCTCCTCCGCGCGCATGGCGTAGTAGCGGCAGAAGTCCACCGCCTCCTTGATCTCGTCGACGCCGTCGGTGAGCAGCTTGCCACCCTCCCGCGAACACAGCGTCATCAGCTCGGCCATATGGCGCTCCATCAGGTCGCCGAGGCGGCGAATGATGGCAGCCCGCTCGGCCACCGGTGTGGCGTCCCAGCGTGGGAAGGCGGCCCAGGCCGCATCCACGGCCTTGGCGGCCTGCTCGGCAGTGGTCCACTGCACGCTGCCGACCGACTGACGGCGGTCGTAGGGAGCTTTGACCGCATGGGTGTTGGCGGGATCATCGGCCACGTCGAAGGCCAGCAGCGGCTTGACGTGGTGCTGCTGGTCCATGAAGTCGGCCATCTTATCCATGAGCGGCTGATACTGGCTGCGGATGTTCAAGTTCACTCCCTGCGAGTTCTTGCGACCGGCGCCGAAGATATCCCGCGGCAGCACGATCCTGGGGTTGGCATAGCTAGAATACTGCTCGAGGGCCTCTACCGGGTGAACGCACAGCGACTCGATGGGCACCTTGGGGTCGACCAACTGGTGGACGAACGATGAGTTGGCACCGTTCTCCAGCAGTCGGCGCACCAGGTAGGGCAGCAGGTCCTTGTGGGCGCCCACCGGGGCATAGATACGGCAGTAGGTGCCTTGGGGGGCACGCGCCAGGGCCGCGTCATACAAGGCTTCACCCATGCCGTGCAGGCGCTGGAATTCGAACGCCCGGTTGACGTCGTTGGCCTGTTCGAGAATGGCACTGATGGTGTGTGCGTTGTGGGTGGCGAACTGCGGGAAGATCCGTCCACGGGTGTTGTCGGAGAGCAGGAACTGCGCGCACACCAGATAGGCGACATCGGTGGACGCCTTGCGGGTATAGACCGGGTAGCCGTCAACCCCGAGTTGCTGCGACTCCTTGATCTCGCTATCCCAGTAAGCGCCCTTGACCAGACGAATGGGGATCTCGTCGCCCTGCTGCTCGGCCAGGCGGTTAAGGTAGTGCAGCACCGGCATGGCACGCTTCGAGTAAGCCTGGACCACCAGCCCGAAATGCCCCCAGCCGCGGCAGGTGTCGCTCTCGAGCACGGCACGGAACACCTCCAGCGACAGCTCCAGGCGGTCGACTTCTTCGGCATCGATGGTGATGGCCACGTCGCGCTCGCGGGCCATGGCGGCAAGTTCACGCACGCTGCTCACCAGTTCCTCGAGCACCTGCTCGCGGCGCCCGAACTCATAGCGCGGGTGCAGGGCCGAGAGCTTGATCGAAATCGAGGGTGCCGGTGTCTTGGTCGGTAGCGCCTTGCTGGTCTTGCCGACCTGCTGGATGGCGCGGGCGTAGTCGTCGAAATACTTGGCGGCATCGCGGCGGGTGCGGGCAGCCTCGCCGAGCATGTCGTAGGAGTAGGTGTAGCCCTTGTCGAACAGTGGCTTGGATCGCTTGAGCGCCTCGTCGATATCGCGTCCGAGCACGAACTGTTTGCCCATGATCTTCATCGCCTGGTACATGGCGCTACGGATCACCGGCTCGCCCATACGGTTGACCAGCTTGTTGATAAAGTTGGCTGGCTTGCCGTCGCGGGGGTGGTCGAGGTTGATCACTCGGCCGGTCATCAGCAGCCCCCAGGTCGAGGCGTTGACGAACCACGACTCGCTCTGGCCGAGGTGCGACTTCCAGTCGGCAGGCCCCAGCTTGTCCTCGATCAGCGCATCGGCGGTGGCCTTGTCGGGAATTCGCAGCATCGCCTCGGCCAGGCACATCAGCATCAGCCCTTCATGGGTATCCAGGCTGTACTGCTGCAGCAGCTCGTCGATGGAGTCGACGGCGGTGTCCATCTCGCGCACTTCGCGCACCAGCTCGGCGGTCTTGGAGGCGATACGGCGGAAGTCGTCTTTATCGGCGCTGAGACGCTGGACCAGCTCTTCGACGAAGGCATCCTCGTCGACGATGTAGTGCTCACTGATGCGAGCAAAGAGCGCCTCGAGATCCTGCTGCCAAGTCGAGGCATCCAGCATATTGTTGGCATTCAGCATGACAAACTCCCTGCAGTTGGCGGTCGGGCAGGGCCTGGCAACGACGAGCGAGGCGGACAAGGCCGCCTCGCTCGACCAGGGATGCACCCCGACGTGAACGGTGATGTCCAGAAGATAGGATGGGAAGGGCATCAGCGTCTTGCCAATTTCCCGGCAGGATTTGTTAAAAACGGGGAAGCTTGGCGTTGGCGGGCAAGGCGTTAGACTTTGGTCGCAAGGTGGTCGCGGTGAATGACTTCGGCGGCGCCGCGTTGACGTAGCTGGCTAGGGGGGTGGCCGAAGGCGCGACGGAAGGCGTGAGATAGCGCGCTCTGATTGGCGAAGCCGGTGCGCTCTGCGATGTGTGACAGTGGCAACCGGGTCGAGGTCAGCAGCTGGCGAGCGGCCCCCAGGCGTTGACGCAGCAGGTATTGGTAGGGTGTGAGGCCGGTCTGTTCGCGGAAGCAGGCGCTGAAGTGTGCTTCGCTGAGGCAGGCTTCGGCAGCCATGTCGGCGACCGTCAGGCGTTCACTGAGGTGGTGCTGGATGAAGCGATCGATCAGTTGAATATCCAGGCGCTGTGGCTGGGATTGGCTGGGGAGGTCGGGGTGCAGGCGGGCATGCAGGCAACCGAGCAGGGTGGCCGCCAGCAGATCGCCTTGAGGGCTCCCCTGCGGCTGCTGGCGCTGATACGGCTGGGTAAGCTCCTGGGTCAGGAAGGTCAGATACTGACGCAGCGGCTCGTCGAGGGCGAAGAAGCGGGGGGCGTCGAAGAGCCTCATCAGCTCGCGGTGCGGGCCGCTCAGCGACGGGGCGTCCAGCGGCAGATCGAGAATCAGCTGCCGATTGTCGCCGACGCCCTCGTAATAGTGAACATGGTTGGCCGGCACGATACAGCCCGAGAGCGCGGCGATGGAGCCGCCCATGCCTTCGATCTCGAATTCGGCATGACCTGACAGGCCGATCACCATCTGGTGGTAGTCGTGGGCATGATGCTTGATGGTGTTATCGAGAGGCATCAAGCGGATGACACTGGGCATGGCGTCACCTCCGAGTGGGGGACTGCGCGTCAGACGTAACCCATTGTACCCGGCGAGGGGCAGGTTGCCACGTGCTCAGGCGTCGAAGTGCTGCTTGTCTCTCAGCGCGGTGTGCGATGCCAAGTGCTCACGCAGGGCGGCAAGCTCCTCACAGCCGGCCTTGGAGAGCAGCGGCTGCCCGCGGGCGGCTTGCCAGGGGCGGCCGTGTTCGTCCATTAAACGCTGGGCGCGGCGGCGGACGCTCTCGAGGTAGTCGTCATGACGTACCGGGTACCCCACCACCACGTTCCACTCCGTCTCACTGGCCTTGCCTTCCAGCGTCTTGTCGAAGATCTCCAGCAGGTGCTTGGGCTCGGTGCGATAGCGGGGCGTGCGTGATAGCAGCAAAATGCCGATCATACTGCCGAAGATCAGTATGCAGACACCGAAAACGAGCAGATAGAGGGCCATGGGAAACGACGGCTCCATGCTGTTGCCTGCCTTGGATGGCAAAGGCACGAATGGGGTGGGGGGAGGGCAACGGCCTCCAGCCACCGAGAGCATAGCGCTATTCTACATGCTTCGTTCCCAGGGCTGTAGGTCGTGGGAGAGTGGCAGATACACGAACGCCCCCAAAAGGGGGCGCTCGGGCTACCAAGGAAAGCGATCAGGCCAGATCGAAACGATCGGCGTTCATCACCTTGGTCCATGCTGCAACGAAGTCCTTGACGAACTTCTCCTGGTTGTCGTCCTGGGCGTACAGCTCAGCGTAGGCGCGCAGGATGGAGTTTGAGCCGAACACCAGATCGACACGGGTCGCGGTGAACTTGGTGCTGCCGCTCTTGCGATCCACAATATCGTAGGCGTTCTTGCCTTTGGGCACCCAGCTATTTGCCATGTCGGTGAGATTGACGAAGAAGTCGTTGGTCAGTTGGCCAACGCGGTCGGTAAACACGCCGTGCTGAGTGCCGCCGTAGTTGGTGCCCAGCACCCGCATGCCGCCCATCAGAACGGTCATTTCCGGCGCGGTCAGCCCCATCAGCTGGGCGCGATCCAGCAGCATCTCCTCCGGCTTGACCACGTACTCCTTCTTCTGCCAATTGCGGAAGCCATCGGCCAGCGGCTCCAGAGGCTCGAAGGATTCCGCGTCGGTCATGTCGTCGGTGGCGTCGCCGCGGCCCTTGTGGAAAGGCACGTGAACGTCGTAACCAGCAGCTTTTGCGGCCTTCTCGATGCCCAGGTTCCCGCCCAGTACGATGACGTCAGCGATGCTGGCGCCGGTGTCGGCAGAGATCTGCTCGTAGACCTTAAGCACCTTGGCCAGACGCTCAGGCTCGTTGCCTTCCCAATCCTTCTGCGGGGCCAGGCGGATGCGTGCGCCGTTGGCACCGCCACGCATATCGGAGCCGCGGAAAGTACGGGCGCTATCCCAGGCGGTACAGATCAGCTCATTGAGGCTCAGGCCGCTCTCTGCGATCTTCTCCTTGACCACCTCTTCGATATAGTTGGTCTCACCCTGGGGGACCGGATCCTGCCAGATCAGGTCCTCGTCCGGCACTTCTGGGCCGATGTAGCGTGACTTGGGCCCCATGTCACGGTGCGTCAGCTTGAACCAGGCACGCGCGAAGCAGTCCTTGAAGTACTCGGGATCCGCCATGAACTTCTCGCAGATCGCGCGATACTTCGGATCCATCTTCATCGCCATGTCCGCATCGGTCATGATCGGGTTGTGGCGAATTGAGGGGTCGGTCGGGTCGACCGGCTTGAGTTCCTCCTTGATATCAACCGGCTCCCACTGGTTGGCACCGGCGGGGCTTTTCCGCAACTCCCACTCATGGCCGAACAGCAGTTCGAAGTAGCCCATGTCGAACTGGGTCGGGTTGGTGGTCCAGGCGCCTTCAATACCCGAAGTGACAGCATTGGTGGCCTTGCCGTCCATGTGCGGATTGATCCAGCCGAAACCCTGAGACTCGACGTCGGCCGCTTCTGGCTCAGGCCCAAGCGCTTCGGCATCGCCATTACCATGGGTCTTGCCGACGGTGTGGCCGCCTGCGGTCAGCGCAGCGGTCTCTTCGTCATTCATCGCCATGCGGGCAAAAGTGACGCGCACTTGCTCAGCAGTCTTGAGCGGGTCGGGCTTGCCGTTTACCCCTTCAGGATTGACGTAGATCAGGCCCATCTGTACCGCGGCCAGCGGATTTTCCATGGTATCCGGCTGTTCGACATCGCCGTAGCGCTCGTCGGAGGGGGCCAGCCACTCCCTCTCGGCGCCCCAGTAGATATCCTTCTCCGGATGCCAGATATCCTCGCGGCCATAGGAGTAGCCAAAGGTCTTGAAGCCCATGGACTCGTAAGCAACGTTGCCGGCCAGGATGAACAGGTCGGCCCAACTGATCTTGTTACCGTATTTCTTCTTGAGTGGCCACAGCAGGCGACGCGCCTTGTCGAGGTTGCCGTTGTCGGGCCATGAGTTCAGCGGCGCAAAACGTTGGCTGCCGGAACCGCCGCCGCCACGGCCATCGGCCAGACGATAGGTGCCCGCTGCGTGCCATGCCATGCGGATCATCAGGCCGCCATAGTGGCCCCAGTCAGCCGGCCACCACTCCTGACTGTCGGTCATCAGGGCGTGCATGTCTTTCTTGAGCGCGTCGAAGTCAAGCGTCTTGACCGCGTCGCGATAATCGAAATCTTCGCCCATCGGGTCGGACTTGCGGTCATGCTGGTGCAGAATGTCGAAGTTCAGGGCTTCTGGCCACCAATCCGTATTGGTGGTGCCGGTGCTGGCACTGGTGTTGCCACCGTGCATGACCGGACACTTTCCTGCGGTGTTGCTGTCATTCTCGCCCATATCACTCTCCACATCGTTTTTGATGGTTGCTGCATTACTGCTATTAAAAAGTAGTCTAGAAGGGCCAGCGCACCTCAATAAGCGTTGTTCATGCCTCCCACTGTACGCCTGAATCGTGGCTGCCTGTCATCGAGAGGTAGACCAAGGTCGTAGCCCGGCGGGGCCAACTACCCGGTCTTAACCCTTTCATCAGTAAGGTATAACAAACCCATCGATAGGATAGATTTGATTTTATGCAACAGGACGATAGTGCGCCTTAATGGCCCACCCGCAGCGCGCAGAATGCTGTGGTGGGTGATTTTGCGGGAAAGCTGCCTTGCTTAGTCTCCAGGCGGGACATCGTCGGATTGAAGTACTCTAATTAAAGCTGACACCCCGATAGCCTTCGGAGAGAAATAGTTTTCTGTCTTCGTGCAGCAAGGTTTGCTTAATCCATCGATACGTTGGTCGCGATTGGTTCTCACCTACTCACAAGGTGAATGATCAGCATCGCGAATCCGCACAAAGAAGGCGTCGTCCCCGAGCTGCCCACCCTTGAAAACGACCTGCAGGCCGTCAAAGGCGGGATCGCTACTGTGCGCGGTGCACAGTGGCGACCCGGGCGTCTGGGGGAGTGGCAAGCGTGTAGTGAGTGCCTGGATGCCCAGTTCCTGAATCGCATGGCTGGATGTATCGCCACCGGCGACCACAAGGCGGGCGAGCTGCTCGGCACGAGCCAGGTCCCGAAGTAGCCTCCCCAGTCGGCGGCCGATGGCATGTGCAGCGCCGCTATGCGGTAACGATACCAGACCGGCATCGGGGCCGAGGGCGGTGTAGATCACCACGCTACGACCTGCGGTGAGTGCCGCCAGCGCCTGCGAGCGAACGGCATCCAGCTCGGCGGTCGCCTGGGCGTCATTGGCCAGACGCATGGCGTCTGCCCGCAGAGCGACAAAGCCGTGGGCCTCGGCGTAACGGATCTGGCGAGCGGTGGTCTCGGAGCAGCTCCCTGAGACCACGGCGATGCGTTCCACGGGGCCCGGATGGGTAAAGGGGGGGGGCGCCTCGATCAGCCCCAGGCGGCGCCACTCGGCGAGCAGCGCGTATTCGACCCCGGAGGAGCCGACCACGAAGCCGCCGTTCGTTGGCCGGGTGCGCCACAGCTGACGCCCCACTGCTGCCTGACTGGATGAATCGAGCACGTCGTATAGCAGAGCGGCGTAAGCGACTCGAGCGCTGTCGACGCGGCTATCAAGCTGGGTGTCGGCGAGGGCCACCAGGTCGATGAGGCCAATATCTAGGGAGGTCTGCATTGCCAGGTGGCGACGCAGATCAGCCTCGTGCATCGGCGTTACCGGATGGCGTGACATGATCGGGTGGCGGTCGATGCGGTAGACCTCATCCTGGGCGGCGGCAAATAGCTGGCCAAAGGCCGTATAACGCCGAAGTTGAGGGGCGCCAACCACCACTGGCACGCCCTCATGGCCGAAGATGCGATGGCCGATCTCCAGGGCGCGGCCGATGCTGCCGACGTCAGGGGCACTGTCGAAGGTGGAGCATGTCTTGTAGTGGCAGAGCGCTGCGCCGCGTTCGCGCAGCCAGCTAAGTGCCGGCGTCAGGTGCTGGTCCATCCAGTCCGGCGACTCGCTGCGGCTGGTGCCGGCCAGGCCGATCGCCCGGCAGTGGCGGAACCGCATCAACTGGGTTTCGTCGGGGATGATGGTGAACAGCACGCTATCGACGCCCTGACTAGCGAGGGCCTCCATCGCATCGGTGGATCCCGTCAGGTCATCGCCGTAGAAGCTGATCAGTGGATTCATCGTCATCGACGGAAGGCCCCCAGAGCGCGGGTTAGTTCGTTGTGCTCGCGAGCGTAGGTGTCGACGTCGATGCCCGCTACCGCGGCCTCCCAGGCCTGGCGAAGGCTCCTGACACCGGCGCCGATGCCATCGGGGTGCGCCATGATGCCGCCGCCAGCGCAGAAGATCAGATCGGTACTGGTGATGGCGGCGTAGGTATCCGCTGCCTGGTCAGCGGTCTGGCCGGACGAGAAGACGGGCATCACTTCGCAGCCTGGCGCCGGCGGGTTGAACATGGGCGTTAGGCAGGCACGAGCGCTGGCGATGACGCTGGCATCCTCCTCGCTGAACTTGTTGCGCAGGCCATTGACGTGAATATGGTCAACCCCGGCCAGACGCCACAGCTTCTGGTAAGCCACGAAACTCATGCCCAGGTGTGGTGAACGGCTGAGCATTCCCCAGCCCGCTCGATGGCCATGCAGAGCCACTTGGCAGTGGCGCCTCAGCTGGCTCACGCCGCTCAGGCCTACGGCATTAAGGGCGACCATCACACAGCTGCCACCCGCGGCGACCACATAGTCGTGATGCTCGCGCATTTCATCGGTCTCACCGGTGATATTGAAGGCGTACATGACCTTGCGCCCGGTGCGTTCGGCGTGCTCCCGGATAAGCGGCATCACGGCATCTACCCGTGCCTTGAACGGGTTGTGGGGGCCATTGGCCTGCAGCTCGTCGTCCTTGATGAAGTCGATGCCCCCCGCTAGCAGTTGGCTGACCACCTCGGCGGTGGCCTCCGGGGACAGCCCCACGCTGGGCTTGATAATCGTGCCGATCAGCGGCCGTTCCGGGATGCCGGTCAGCTCGCGGGTGCCGGTGATACCGAACTGCGGGCCGGGGTAGGCCTCGATAAAGGGCTCAGGCAGTGTCAGATCGAGCAGCTTGAGCGCCGAGAACTCCTTGAGTTCGAAAAGATTGCCGGCCAGCGTCGCGAACAGGGTAGGCAACGAGGCGCCGAGGTTGGCGAGTGGCCATGAGAGAGTGACCCGTGCGCGTCGGTAGACAGGATGCACACTTCCTGCGGGCAGCGCCGGTATCGGCAGCGAGGGGGTGTAGTGCGTTCCCAGTCGCTCAATATGTTCGACGCGGGCCGCATGCTCTTCGCGCAGCGCGTCGGTCTCGCTGGCCAGGCGAGTAAAGGTACCGCATGACTGTTCACCGGCCATCACCTCGGCAGCATGCGCTAACGGGTAGGGCGTTTCGATCAGGTAGGTGGCCAGGATGCGATCGCTCATGGTCGACCTCTCTCAAGTGATTAAGCGACGGTCTTTGTCATCTCATCAGCTGAAACGACACACTGGCTGCGCCGCTCATCGAGATGCTGGGCGTGGCATCCATTACTTGAGATTAGCCTTCTGCAACCATTGCCAATAGTCGCGAAGCCCCTCACGGATATCACTGAACCGAGGTTCGAAGCCGAGCTCTTCACGCGCCCGCGAGATATCCAGGGGCGAGCCTCGGACCACGAACGGGCCTGGCCCTAACTGGACCTTGGCGGCTTTGCCGGTGATATCGGCCACCTCATCGACGATCCTAAGATGGTCGATGGGCACACCGCTGGAAATATTGAAGTTGCGGTGCGTCACCTGCGACTTTTCGAACAGTTTTACGATGCCGGTGGCAGTGTCCAGGACATGCGTCCAGTCCAGCGCCTGCTCCGAACCATTGGGCGCCTGAATATCATCGAGTCCTTCCAGGGGCCCGAATAATCCTTGATACACCTTGTGCATATGTGACGGTCGCTTACCGGGGCCGTAGACGAAGAAGAGTCTGGCATTGCGGATGTCCATGCCGAAGGTGTCGTTGTACTGCAAGCCATAGAGCTCCCCCGAAATCTTCGAGGCACCATAGAGATCGGTGGCCTTGTAGGGCGTGTCTTCGTGCTGAGGTCCGGGGGCATCGCCATAGACGGCCCCGGAGCTCATGTTGACGACCTTGGTGATACCCAGAATACGGCACGTCTCGTATACGTTAAGCGTGCCCATGGCATTGATCGACACGTGCTTGAAGGGATGCTCCTGGAAGTAAGGCCCGGCGATCACCGAGACCCCATGAATGACCCCCTCTAGGTCATCGCGGTGGCGCAGGAAAATCTCGAAGACGCTGTGGTAGTCGAGGACGTCGACTGACTCGAGGGTGAGCAGGTCGCGCACCTCCTCCAGGTAGTCCAGGCCCATGCTATCGAAGCGATTGGCGGCGGTATCGCAGATAATCACCTGCTTGCCCTGTTTGGCCAATAGGTAGGCGACCCAGGAACCGACGTGACCGAGGCCACCTGTGATAAGCACTGACATAGTGGGTCTCCTTAATTCAAGACCAGATTTGGAAGGAACATGACCATAGAGGGGAAGCAGATAATGATGAGTAGAACGACGAACAGCGGGATATAGAACGGCAGCGTCTCTTTCACCAGCACGCCGAACGGCAAGTTGGTGATCTTCTGGATAGTGAATAGCACCGTACCCACGGGGGGCGTGATCAGGCCGATCATCAGGGTGAAAATCATCACCACCCCGAAATGTATGGGGTCGATACCGTACTGCACCACAACCGGCACCAGCAGAGGGGTCAACAGGAACAGGGCCGGCACCGAATCGATGAACAGGCCAATCAGCAGAATGAACAGGGCCAGCAGCAGCAGCAGGCCGAGCGGGTCAGTAACGGTGGCGAGCAGAAAGTCGGCCACCAGAGAGGTGACCTGATAACGCCCCAGTACCCAGCTGTAAAGGGCGCTGCCGGCAATAATGAACATCAGGGCGGCGGAGTCGATGGCGGTCGCGCGCAGAATGTTAATGAACTCTCGGAAGCTGATAGAGCGATAGACGACGAAGGCAATGAACAAGCAGTAGACCAGGGCGACCACTGACGCCTCGGTGGGGGTGAAAACTCCGGTCAGGATGCCCACAATGATGATCAGTGGCGTCAGCATCGGCAGTACACCGCGCACCAGCGCCGCCGTGAAGTCTGTGAAGCGCGCGCGGGCGCGGGTCGGGAAGCCGCGGCGGTGGGAGATAATGGCGACCATGGCCATCAGGCCCAGTCCCATGAACAGGCCGGGAATAATCGATGCCAGAAAGATGCCGGCAATGGAGGCATTGGCCAGGGCACCATAGATGACGGCAGGAATGCTGGGCGGAATAATTGGGCCGATAGTGGCCGAACTGGCCGTGACCGCCGCGCTAAAGCCGGTAGGATAGCCATCATCCTCCATGGCCTTGATTTCCAACGCGCCGAGTCCCCCAGCGTCCGCCACCGCGGAGCCCGACATGCCGGCGAACAGCATACTGGCTACTACATTGACGTGGCCCAGCCCGCCCTTCAGATGGCCGACCATCGTCCGTGCAATGTCGAAGACGCGGTCCGAAATGCCGGCGCTGTTCATTAGCCGACCGATCAGTAGAAAGGCCGGGATGGCCAGCAGCGTGAAACTGTTGACGCCATAGAGGGTGCGCTGAGCAATCATCTCCATGGGGATAGCGTCAAAACCTCTCGTGTATCCCAGCACCATGGCGGAGGAGGCGATCATGGCAAAGGCGACCGGCACCCCCAGCATTAACAGGACGATCAGGCCGACGAACAGGATGACGAAGACTTCCATGGTCACTCACTCCGGTCGTGTTGAATGGCGGGCAGCTTAATGAACAGGCGTCGGTAGAGATCACCTATCAGGAGTCCGATCATCATCACCGCGGATATAAGCTGAATCAGGTAGATATACGAGAAGCTCAAGCGGAAGGTGCTGGCCAGGACGCCGGCGGTTCTCTCCATCATGTTCCACCCTCCAATGGCCAGCATCAGTAGCACCAGGATGCAGATGACGTCGGCCAGGCTCGCCACAATATGGCGCAGACGTGGCCCCATCAGATCTGTCACCACGGTAATGCGGATGTGCTCCTGATAGCGCAGTGCCAGTACCGAGCCCAGAAAAATCTGTGCCAGGAAGAGGTAGCGAGCGGCTTCATCGGTCCAGGACACGGCGATGCCCAATGCATAGCGTGATATGACCTGGATGGCCATGATCGTCAACATTAGCGCGAAGGCCGTGGTGACGATGGTAGTGAGGAGTCCCCAGAACAGAGCGATGGCACGGTTAACGCGGTCCGCGGTTGTCACGGGCGCCTCCGGTCGACTGATGTCGTTGGCAAGAGAAGGGCGACCCCTGTCTGGCAGAGTCGCCCTGGGCGATTTACTCGAGCAGTGAGCTCACGTATTCACGGACACTGGGGTGGTAATCTTCAATGATTTCCCTGACCGCGGGCTCGGCGGCAGCGCGGAAAGCGTCCACATCGCTATCGACGATGGTCATGCCAAGTGATTCCAGCTCTTCGAGGAGGGCTTCCTGACCGCTGATGATGGTCTCGTCGCCCCATTGGGTGGCGTCATCAATCGCCGCCATGATGATGTCGCGATCTTCATCGGCCAGACTCTGATAGACGTCTTCGTTCATTAACCAGTGGAAAAACGAAAAGACATGCTCTGTACGGTTGAGGTGGTCCTGTACCTCGTAGAGTCTGCCTGAGTGAATCAGATCGACAGGATTTTCCTGCATCTCGATCACACCGGTTTGCAGTGAGGTATAGACTTCGGGCCATGCGATGGGGCTTGGCAGCGCACCGACCTCTTCCCACACCTTGATCCAGGGCGCTATCTCAGGCACCCGCAGGCGGACGCCATCGACATCGTCGGGTGTATTGACGGGGAACTTCGACGTCAGATTGCGCGGGTTACGCTGGGAGAGCCCCACCAGGCGCATATTGCCGCTGGCGATCAAGCGCTCGTTGAGCAAGTCCCCAGTCTCACCCTCATAGACTTCCCGGGCCTCTTCGCTGGAGCGATAGACGAAGGGAAGGTCGGCTGACGCAAACTCTTCGGCGTAGAGCGTCATCGGCATGGAACCGCCCAGGGCGATGGCATACTCACCGAAACTGGCGCCTTCCAGGTGGTCCCGCTCGCCACCGACCTCTGTGCCCAGCAGGGTGACGGTGTACCTCCCATCTGTCTCCGCCTCGATGGTCTCCTTGAGACGCTCCCCGACCTTGAACATGGTGTCGGATGGCTCGACGTGGATCGCGATAGCGAGTTCAGCGGCGCTGGCTTGGGCGGCGAGGCCTAGGCTGGCCAGGCTGGCGAGGATGATTCCGCTGGCTGTTCTTGTATTCATATGGCGTACCCCTTTTGGGAATTCAGTATGAGTGGCGTTTGGCGTTCATCCCGAGCGTGAACCTGCAAAGGCGTGCAGCACGACCTTGAGGCCGGATCCATGCGTTCTGATGCCACTCCCAAAAAGCTAGCACGGGTATTTTGGTAGCGCTACCATTTCGCTTGTTATCCGTTAGGATGAGATCATGGCAAAAACAACGCCAGGGAGAGCCATGGTGAAACAGAATTCCGGGGCGCGAGAGCGTCGGCGTCACCGCGGTTCGGATCGAGTGACGATACAAGACGTTGCCTTGCTGGCTGGAGTGGCGCCGATCACCGTATCCCGTGCTCTCAACACGCCCGAGCGGGTGTCGTCCAAGCTGCGTGAGCGCATCGAACAGGCCGTCAGCACTCTGGGCTATGTGCCCAACCTGGTGGCAGGCGGCTTGGCATCGGCAAAAATGCGGATGATTCCGGTGGTGGTGCCGTCACTGTCGATTCTGACCTTTATCGAAGTGATCCATGGTATCCAGCAGACCCTCGAAGAGGCCGGTTATCAGGTACTGCTGGGCTCCACTGATTTCGACCTGGACCGCGAGGCGAGTCTGATCGACTCGGTGCTTGGCTACTCGCCGTCCGGCGTTATCTTGACCGGCCTTCGCCATCATGAGGGCGCTGTGCGACGGCTCAAAGCCTGGGGCCATCCCATCATCGAGATCATGGAGCTGGGCGACGAGTTCATTGATATGAATGTCGGTGTGGACAATCACGCGGTAGGGGCCTGCATGGCGCAACACCTCGTTTCGCAGGGTTTCCGGCGGATTGCTTACCTGGGGACGGGGATGAGCCGTGACTACAGGGCCATGCAGCGTTTCGAGGGCCACCGGCAGGTGCTGGAACAGGCGGGATTGGAGTGTGAGGTGCTGTTTCGCCGCGAGGAGCCCTCGTCCTATCAGGCAGGGCGCCGACTGTTCCTGGAGGCGCTTGAATCTCGGCCTGATCTGGAGGCGCTACATTTCGCCAATGACAACTTGGCTGCCGGTGCGGTGATGGAAGCCAACCGGCGCGGCATTCGAGTGCCTGAGGAGATCGCCATTGGTGGTTACCTGGGGCTATCGCTGGGTGAGCATCTCACGCCCAGCCTAACGACTGTGACCGTGCCGCGATTCGAGATGGGGGTCGAGGCCGCCAAGCTGATGCTGGCGAGGCTCGAGGGGCGTACGCCACCCTCAGCAAAAGTGGATATCGGCTATGAGCTCACCGTGCGCGAAAGTACGTGAGTCACTGGTGCAGCCAGCGAACCCAGTAGTGATGGGCTTTGTGAGGAAGAACAGGGGGGGTAGGGTAGCCATGGAGCGGGTGAAGGGAATCGAACCCTCGTCTTAAGCTTGGGAAGCTTCTGCTCTACCATTGAGCTACACCCGCAAGGCGCTTTCGATAGTAAATCCAAGCGCTTAGCCATGCAAGCCAGGGGACGAGCAAAAGGAATTTTTATCCTGGAGTGAATCATTTCAAGAGGCGGTGGTCGTAGGAAGCATGAGCACATTTCGTCGATAGCAGTCGCGAACCTTGTGCTTATGCTTACTTTCGATCTTGCCGCCACGTTTGCGCGTGGCGGCTTTTCTTTGTGCGCTGCCACCTCGGCCGAATGAGAAACGCCGCCCGCGGGCGGCGTCTGGCATCAGAACATAGGTGTCAGTGCTTGCCGCGCATGCGCAGGATGGCCATCAGCACATCACGCCGGGTGACGATACCCACCAGACGCTCCTGTTCGACTACCGGGAAGACCTTGGGCTTGGTACCGAGCATCTCCTGGGCGAGATCGGTGATGCTCTTGTTGGGCGTGACCGAGAGCACCTCGTTGCGCATCAGCTCCTTGACCAGCGGTGGCTCGTCGTCGAGGTAGGCGCTCTCCAGCACCTTGCCGAGCACGTCCTGCTCGGAGATGAAACCGATCAGATGATCGCGCTGATCGACCACCGGTACCCCGGGCAGGCGATGAAGGGCCAAGCCTTCGACCAGGGTATTTACCGAGGTGGTGGCAGTGACCCGATAGCAATCGCGTGACATGATCTCGCGAACGGTAGTGGGGGCCTTGTTGGGCATGAACAATCTCCTTGTGCCGGTACGAGTGCCGCGAAGGCAAACGTGTCTCGCGTTTTCAGCATAGCTGAGTCCTGCAGGGCGTAGCGCAATAGCGGTAACACGCCTTACCAACGTTGTACACGGACACAGGTGGAACCCTGTCCGGGTGCACGACTCGAAAGTAGAGCAGTGCTTCCCGTAGGGGGAAGGCCATCAACATGCTGCAGGGGGAACTCCATGGATGCACGCCAGTACCTGGCCAAGAAAGGCCTAGATCTCGATAAGGACGACGACAAACCCAATACTCTGGAGGAGCTTGCCTGGTCGCGTGCCCGCGAAGCCGGGCAGCATCGTCCGCGTAGCGGCACGCCCCACGATTGGGAGGATTGGGAGCGCTATCACGATACGCTGGCTGAAGGCGCCGAAGCGTTGGGGCAGAAGATCAATCATCAGGCGCACTTGCATTACCTGGACAAGGATGCAGTAGACGCAACTCATCGAGAGCTGCTGTCGCCGCTTACGCCGCGCTCTGATGACTGAGTGGGGCGTTCAGGCAGGGCTCACGACCAGGCGGGATGCGAGATAGGCCTCGAGTCGCTGATGCTGCTCGGTATTGAATAACAGGCCTAGTTTGGTTCGACGCCAGAGAATGTCGTCGGCGCAGTGTGCCCACTCGTGGCCAATCAGATAGTCCACTTCGCGCTGACTCAGGCCGGCACCAAAGTGCTCACCCAGATCCTCCTCTCGCATACAGTCGGCGAGAAAGCCCAGACACAGGCTACCGTAGCTCGAGGCGAAGCGCCGCGCTCTCGCCTCGCCCAGGAACGGATGATCGCGAATCAGGCGATCGCTGAACTCGCTTTGTGAGCGAATATCGCCGCCTGGCAACAGCGCGTCGGCGGTCCAGCTGGGCCCCATCTGCGGCAACAGTTCACTTACTTCACGCAGTGCGGCCTCGGCGAGTTTGCGGTAGGTCGTGATCTTGCCGCCGAAAATCGACAGCATCGGCGCATCGTGGGTATCCATATCGAGGGTGTAGTCACGCGTCATCGCCGATGGGTCGGTGGATTCGTCATCGCATAGCGGACGCACCCCCGAGAAGCTGCTCAGTACGTCATCGCGGCTGAGCTGCTGCTTGAAGTGGTAGTTGACCACATCGAGGATATAGTCGGTCTCCTCGTCGCTGACCGTTACCTTCGAGGGGTCGCCCTCGTAGCGCCGGTCAGTGGTGCCAATCAGGCTGAAGTCCTGATGATAGGGCAGTACGAACACGATCCTGCCGTCCTTGTTCTGCAAGATATAGGCGCGATCATCGTGGTTGAGGCGCGGCACTACCAGGTGGCTGCCCTGAATCATGCGAATGCCGTAGCGCGATTTACGATGGGTGCTTTGGCTGATGAAGCTTTCCACCCAGGGGCCTGAGGCGTTGACCAGTACCTTGGCGTGTCGAATCGACCGTTCACCGGTCAAGGTGTTTTCCAGCGTGATAACCCAGCGACCCTGCTCTTCACGGGCATCGGTGCAGCGCGTGCGGACAAGCACTTCGGCGCCATTGTGCTGGGCCTGCAGCGCATTGAGGATCACCAGCCGCGCATCGTCGACCCAGCAGTCCGAGTATTCGAAGCCCTGCACGATATCGGGATGGAGTGGACTCTCGGCACCGAAGCGGACCCGCCGTGAGCCAGGCAGGCTGTCGCGTTTGCCGAGGTGGTCATAGAGAAACAGTCCGGCGCGAATCATCCATGCCGGGCGCAGGTGCGGCTGGTGGGGAAGGATGAAGCGCAGCGGCCAGACAATGTGCGGTGCCTTTCGCAGCAGTACTTCGCGCTCCTTGAGCGCCTCACGCACCAGGCGGAACTCGCGGTGCTCCAGATAGCGCAGCCCACCATGAATCAGCTTGCTGCTCGCCGACGAGGTGGCGCTAGCCAGGTCGGCCTGCTCGCATAGGCCAACTGTCAGGCCGCGGCCTGCAGCATCGTTGGCGATGCCAGTGCCATTGATCCCTCCGCCAATCACGAAGAGGTCCATACACGGTGTCGCTGAAGGTGAGGGCATGGCGCTATTCCGTTTGTGTCGTCGCTGGGTTGCCAGATTGTGGCATAGCCGAGAGGTTCGTGTTTGAAAACGAACATAGAAGAAATCTTAACGAACATCAAGCGTTGCAGAGAATTGTCAGAGGAAAGCAGCTAACACGTTGAAAAATATAAAGTAATTAGGTTTTCTTGGTGATGTGGGATCAGCGCCGTCGCGATGTTTTTGTATAAAAACCTAATAAAAATCAATGCATTATTATTTTGTTGTCAATGTCCGAATGTTGTCGGGGTGACTGAGCTCATCGGCTGCGGCTTAGTCAAAAGTATAATAACTGTAAAATATGTTGAATTACATGCGCTTACGCATGGGAGTGAGCGCTTGGCCATGCCTCGCCTGGCGTGTTCGTAATTTCATGATTGTCTGTTCGAATGAAAATGCACTAGGGTTCGATTACGCAAGTGACGCGGTCACCCATACAACAATCATGATGAGTTCGGCATGTCTCTGATATTAGAAAATATCGATCATGTAGTCGGCGCCAGCACCCATATTGAGGGCGTCAGCCTGGAGCTGGCGCCCGGGTCCTTCAACGTGCTGCTGGGACGCACCCTGGCAGGCAAGACCACGCTGATGCGCTTGATGGCAGGCCTCGAGGCGCCCACTCGCGGCAAGGTGATGATGCACGGTCGCGATGTCACCGGGGTGCCGGTACGCAAGCGCAACGTATCGATGGTCTATCAGCAGTTCATCAATTACCCGACCTTGACGGTCTACGACAATATCGCTTCGCCGTTGCAGCTGGCGCGGGTCGACAAGCAGGAGGTCCGCCGCCGCGTGCATGAGACTGCGGAGATGCTGCATATAGAACACTTGCTGGACCGCTTCCCCCTCGAGCTGTCTGGCGGCCAACAGCAGCGCACCGCCATGGGACGGGCGCTGGTCAAGGATGCGGATCTGATTCTGTTCGACGAGCCGCTGGTCAATCTCGACTACAAGCTGCGCGAGGAGTTTCGCGACGAGCTACGCGAGCTGTTCAAGGCCAAGAACTGCATTGCGGTTTATGCCACCACCGAACCCAATGAGGCGCTGGCGCTGGGCGGTCACACTGCTGTGCTTCACGAGGGGCGGCTGCTGCAGTATGGCCGCACCGAGGACGTTTACCACCGGCCACGCAACATTCTCACCGCCGAGATGTTCTCCGAACCACCTATCAACGTGGTGCCAGGGCTGGTATCCGGCGGTGAAGTCTCCTTCGATGACTCCCTATATTTCCCTGTCGATGAAGTCTTTTCGCGCCTGGACCCAGGCGCCTATCACTTCGGCATGCGCGCCTCGCATATCAGCCTATCGCGTCTGAATCCTACCGATCTTGAGGTCGAGGTGGTCGTAGAGCTGGCAGAAATCAGCGGATCGGAAACCTTCCTTCACGTGCGCAATGACATCTTCTCCCTGGTGCTGCACCTGGGTGGTGTCCACCGTTTTGAAACCGATCAGCGCATCAAGGTATATCTGCCGACTCACAAGATGTACGCCTTCGATCAGCATGGCGCCATCGTTCATGTGCCGAGCCACCGAGGAGGGCACTGATATGGCCGAGATTATTCTCAAGTCGCTGGCGCACAGCTATTCGGCGAACCCCGCTTCCGCACAGGACTATGCCATTCGTGAGATGAGCCATACCTGGCATCAGGGCGGTGCCTATGCGCTGCTGGGGCCGTCCGGATGCGGCAAGTCGACGCTGCTAAACATCATCTCCGGGCTGCTCCACCCGTCCGAGGGTGAGGTGATATTCGACCAGCGTATCGTCAACGACCTGCCCCCCGAAGAGCGCAATATTGCCCAGGTGTTCCAGTTCCCGGTGGTTTACGACACCATGACGGTGTTCGATAACCTGGCTTTCCCACTGCGCAATATTGGCACGCCGGAAAGCAAGGTAGAGCCACGGGTCAGGGAGATCGCCGATATCCTCGACCTGACGGCTCAACTCACCCGCAAGGCCAAGAATCTCACCGCTGACGAGAAGCAGAAGGTCTCCATGGGGCGTGGCCTGGTGCGTGACGATGTCTCGGCGATCCTCTTCGATGAGCCGCTGACGGTGATCGATCCGCAGCTCAAGTGGAGGCTGCGCCGCAAGCTCAAGGAGATCCACGAGCAGTTCAATATCACCATGATCTACGTCACCCACGATCAATTGGAGGCCTCGACTTTCGCCGACAAGATCGCGGTGATGTACGAAGGACAGGTCGTCCAGTTCGGCACGCCCACCGAGCTGTTCGAAGCGCCCGCGCATACCTTTGTCGGCTACTTCATTGGCAGCCCCGGCATGAACTTCATCCCCGTCAGCGTGACTTCAGAGGCGCTGATGCATGGCGACCGACCAATCCCGGTGGGTCAGCCGCTCGCCGCCGCCGCTCGCCGCTGCCAAACCGACAACCTCAAACTGGGGATTCGTCCCGAATTCATCGAGGTCACTGCTGAGCCCAGCGAAGGGGGTCTTGAGGTTCGCGTCAAGGACGTTCAAGACCTCGGCACCTACCGCATCATGTCCTGCTATCTCGGCGACGAACTCTTCAAGGTGCGCCTAAGCGAAGACCAGCCGCTGCCCGACGCAGTGGCCTACCTGCGTTTTCCCGAGCGCTGGCTGGGGCTTTACGCCGACGAATACCGAGTGGAGATCGAGCATGGTAAATAAGGTTCATAACAATAAAGCTTGGCTATTGGTATTGCCGATGCTGGTGTTGGTGGCGTTTTCGGCGATCATTCCGCTGATGACGGTGGTCAACTACTCGGTGCAGGACGTCTTCGATGCCAATACCCGTTTCTTCACCGGCGTAGAGTGGTTCGAACGTACCCTGAATAACGCCGGCCTGCAGGCGGCGCTGCTGCGTCAGTTCGCCTTCTCGTTCACGGTGCTGGCGATTCAAGTTCCGCTGGGGATCGGCATTGCGCTGCTGATGCCCAAGCGTGGTTGGCAGGCCTCGGCGGTGCTGATCCTGATCACACTGCCGCTGCTGATCCCTTGGAACGTGGTGGGCAGCATCTGGCAGATCTTCAGCCGCGGCGATATTGGTCTGCTGGGCGTCGGGCTCCGCGAGCTGGGCTATGGCTATAACATCACCCGCGATCCGGTGGACGCTTGGGCGACCATTATCCTCATGGACGTCTGGCACTGGACGCCGCTGATCGCACTGCTCTGCTACAGCGGCCTGCGCTCGATTCCTGAGGCCTACTATCAGGCGGCGCGCATCGACCGTGCCTCGAAGTGGGCGGTGTTCCGCTATATCCAGCTGCCCAAGCTCACCAACGTGCTGGTGATCGGGGTGCTGCTGCGCTTCATGCACTCCTTCATGATCTACGCCGAGCCCTTCGTACTCACTGGGGGTGGGCCGGGCAGTGCTACCACCTTCCTCAGCCAGTCGCTGACCACCATGGCGATCGGCCAGCAGGACCTGGGGCCGTCAGCTGCCTTCTCGCTGATCTACTTCCTGATCATTCTGCTGGTCTGCTGGGTGTTCTACACCGCGATCATGAATATGCAGAAGGATAAAGCCGAGCGAGGAGGCGTTTGATATGAACCAACGAATCGACAACCACGTCGAGCAGGTGGCCGCGCCTCAGGCTCACGCTCAACCCGAGTACCAGCGCGCCGTTGCGAGCAAGCGCGGGCGCTCCCGGCTGCGTCCCCGTGCGCTGCTGGGGCTCTATCTACTGTTCATCTTGCTGCCGATCTACTGGCTGCTGAACATGTCCTTCCAGACCAACAGCGAGATTCTCGGCTCCTTCTCGCTGTGGCCGCAGAACTTCACAGCGGCCAACTATACGAGGATCTTTACCGACTCCTCCTGGTACATGGGCTACGTCAACTCCATCGGCTATGTGCTGATGAACATGTTGATCAGCATCTCGGTGGCCTTGCCGGCAGCCTACGCCTTCAGCCGCTTTCGTTTTATCGGCGACAAGCACCTGTTTTTCTGGTTGCTGACCAACCTGATGGCGCCGCCGGCGGTATTTCTGCTGCCTTACTTCCAGCTCTACTACTCGGTGGGACTGTTCGATACCCATATCGCCGTGGCGCTGGCGCACTGCCTGTTCAATATCCCGCTGGCGATCTGGATTCTCGAGGGCTTTATGAGCAGCGTGCCCAAGGAAGTGGATGAGACCGCCTATATCGACGGCTACAGCTTCCCACGCTTTTTCGTCAAGATTTTCATTCCGATGATCCGCTCGGGGATCGGCGTGACGCTGTTCTTCCTGTTCATGTTCTCCTGGGTAGAGCTGCTGCTGGCCAGAACGCTCACCGCCACCAACGCTCAACCGATCGGCATGATCATGACTCGCACCTCGACTGCTTCAGGTATCGACTGGGGCACGCTGGCGGCGGCGGGTGTGCTGACCATCCTGCCGGGGATCGTAGTGGTCTATTTCGTTCGCAACCATATCGCCAAGGGCTTCGCCCTGGGCCGTACCTGAGGGGGATATGCAGATGGCATGGATGGTCTGGACCCTACCCACGGCGGTGTTCTTCTCGACGATTGCCGCGATTCTGGCCGGCATGACGGCCTGGGAAATACTCTCACCCACGGTGGAGCGCAAGGGCTTTCTGCCGATTGCCACCACCCGCGGTGATCGCCTGTTCATCGGGCTGCTCAGCGCAGCCTACATTCACCTGATCGTGGTGGGCTTCACCGACATCACGATCTGGTTCGCCCTGGCCTTGTCGGTAGTGTGGCTACTGATACTGATGCGCTGGGGGTGAGACGAAGTACACGGATGGTATTCGCGTCACGGAAGACAACAATAAGCAATAACGAGGTCATCATGAAACATACCAGGATGAAATTGACGGTGCTCGCCAGCAGCCTGATGCTCGCCTCGGCGGCACTGCACGCCGACAACCACGATGCCAGGGCCATCGCCGAAAGGCTGGTGGATGAACATTTCCAGAACTCCACGCTCTCCCGCGAGGAGCAGATCGAAGAGCTACTCTGGTTCGCCGAGGCGGCGGAGCCGTTCCGCGGGATGTCGATCAGCACCGTCGCCGAGGGGCTCGCGACCCATGAGTATGAGCGCGACGTGCTGGCCGAGGCGTTTGCTGAACTGACCGGTATCGAGGTGACCCACAACATCATCAACGAGGGTGATCTGGTCGATACCATGCAGAACCAGATGCAGTCGGGGAACAGCATCTACGACGGCTTCATCAACGACTCCGACGCCATCGGCACCCATATCCGCTACGGCACCACCATCAATCTCTCCGAAGCGATGGAGAACGAGTGGGCAGATTTCACTTCGCCGACCCTGGATCTGGACGACTTCATCGGCATCCAGTACACCACTGGCCCGGACGGCAGCATCTATCAGCTGCCGGCCCAGCAGTTCGCCAACCTCTACTGGTTCCGCTATGACTGGTTCCAGCGCGAGGACCTGCAGGAGCAGTTCCGCGACATCTACGGCTACGACCTGGGGGTGCCCACCAACTGGACCGCCTACGAGGAGATCGCCGAGTTCTTCACCGAGCATGTCGGGGAGATCGACGGCGAGCGCGTCTACGGCCACATGGACTACGGTCGCCGCGATCCGTCACTGGGCTGGCGCTTCCACGACTCCTGGCTCTCCATGGCCGGCATGGGCAGCCCCGGGGTGCCATTCGGTAACCCGGTCGACGACTGGGGCATTCGCGTTGACGAAGAGAGCCGTCCGGTGGGCGCCAGCGTGACCCGCGGCGGTGGCACCAACGCCCCGGCCTCGGTGTTCGCCATGCAGAAGGCGGTGGACTGGCTCAACGCCTACGCCCCGGAAGAGGCCCAGGGCATGACCTTCGGCGAAGCCGGCCCGGTACCGGCGCAGGGCCAGATCGCCCAGCAGATCTTCTGGTACACCGCCTTTACCGCCGACATGACCGACCCCAGCGTGCCGGTCACCGACGACGAAGGGAATCCCAAGTGGCGCATGGCACCGTCTCCGGTGGGGCCGTACTGGGAAGAGGGCATGAAGGTCGGTTACCAGGACGTGGGTTCCTGGACCTTCTTCGACTCCACGCCTGAGGATCGTCGCACCGCGGCCTGGCTGTTCGGTCAGTTCACCGTCTCCAAGTCGGTATCGCTGGAGAAGCTGATGCACGGCCTGACGCCGATTCGCGAGTCGGATATCTTCTCCGATCAGATGACCGAGCTGGCGCCCAAGCTGGGCGGCCTGGTGGAGTTCTATCGCAGTCCCAACGAGTCCAACTGGACGCCCACCGGCACCAACGTGCCTGACTACCCGCGCATGGCGCCGCTGTGGTGGCAGAACCTGGCGCCGGTGATGAGCGGTGAAGTCACGCCCCAGGAAGGCCTCGATAACCTGGCAGGTGCGCTTGACGACATCATGGCGCGTCTGGCGCGGGCTAACGTCTTCGAGACCTATGCACCGGTGCTTAATGACGAGCAGGATCCGGAGTACTGGTTCGAGCAGCCTGGTGCACCCAAGCCACAGCTCGACGATGAAATGCCCCAGGGCACCACGATTCCTTACGAGCAGATGATGGAAGAGTGGATGGCCGCCGGCACTCGTTAATCGATAGCGTCTCTATCTCTCTTGCCCCGCTTGGCTCAGCCAGCGGGGCTTTTTCATGCCTGCCGATAGCGGTAGTAGAGCCACTCGTCCTTACGTGGCCCGCTGATCCGCCAGTCTAGATCGACGCCATCGTCGCGCAGCGTCAGTCGGGCGCTGTACTGATCATCGCCACATAGATGGACGTCCCGCGCGACCAAGACGTCGTACTCGACACTGGCCACCAGGTCGAACAGCCATACGGCATGTGCTGCGCCGCGCCGCTCGTGATAGAGGCCGATGTGATCCTCATGCAGCGCCCAGCGATAAACGTTGCGAAACGCCACCTCGGCGCCGCCGCGCGCTAGCTGAAAGCGGCCCTGTTCATGAAAGCGCAGGCCATCGTGGTCTTGGCTGACTTCCACGCTACCCCGGCCGCTGCCACTCCAGGCGCTGTGCGAGCGCTCGCCGGGGCGAGAGTCGAAGCTGACTCGCGCGATGCTGGTCAGTCGTTGCGTGGCGCGTATAATGCTTGTCAACTTTGATTCTTCCGAGGGTTTACCAATGGGTTATCTGATCGGCGTCACGGCGCTGTGGGCCTTCTCGTTCTCGTTGATCGGCGTCTATCTGTCCGGGCAGGTAGACAGCTACTTCGCCGTGCTGATGCGGATCATGCTGGCGGCGCTGCTGTTCCTGCCGTTTCTCAAGCCGCGACTGCTGGCGCACCGTCACAAGCTGGCACTGATGGGGATCGGGGCCATTCAGCTAGGCCTGATGTACGTGTTCTTCTACCAGTCCTTTCTGCTGCTGACGGTGCCCGAGGTGCTGCTGTTCACCATCTTCACGCCGCTCTATATCACGCTGCTAGACGATGCCATGGCCGGACGCTTCACGCCATTCTATCTGCTCACCGCGCTGCTTGCCGTTATCGGCGCCGCGGTGATTCGCTATGACGGTATCGATAGTGGCTTCTGGCTCGGGTTCCTGGTGGTGCAGGGCGCTAACCTCTGTTTCGCCTTCGGTCAGGTCGCCTACCGACACTTGGCCACACGGTTGCCTGCGGAGCTGCCGCAGCTCAGTGTGTTCGGCTGGTTCTATCTGGGCGCGGTGTGCCTGGCGGTGGTGGCTTATCTCGCATTTGGCAACCGCAGCATGATGCCCACCACCGGGCTGCAGTGGGGCGTGCTGGTGTGGCTCGGCCTGGCAGCCTCGGGGGGCGGTTACTTTCTGTGGAACAAGGGTGCGACCCTGGTTAACGCCGGGGCGCTGGCGATCATGAACAACGCGCTGATCCCCGCCGGGCTGCTGGTCAATCTGGTGATCTGGAACCGGGATGCCGACCTGACCCGGCTGGCGCTAGGCGGGTGCATCATGCTGGCGGCGCTGGTGGTCAACGAGTGGTGGGTCAAGCGGCGGCAGAGCATCCAGCCCTGCCGGCAGGGCTGAATCAGCTCTCGAGCACCTCGTCGCCTAGGCAGGTGGGTGAAATAGCCTGCGCGTTTGCCCGGGCTGAGGGCAAACCGCATAATGATCGGCCTCGGCACAGGGGCGATAACATGAAAACTTTCAAGACCATTGGCCTGATCGGTCGGCTGGGTAGCGCCAAAGTAGTAGACACGCTCAAGCGGCTGATTCGCTTTCTCGATGGCCACGGCTACACGATAGTGATCGAGGACCGCACCGCCACGGTGCTGCTCGATCACGGTCATCGCGAGGCCAGTCGCGAGGCCCTCGGTCAGATCTGCGACCTGGCGATCGTGGTAGGCGGCGATGGCAGCCTGCTGGGGGCGGGGCGGGCAATGTGTCGCACCGGCACGCCTGTGCTCGGCGTCAATCGCGGGCGGCTGGGGTTTCTGACCGACATCTCGCCCCACGAGATCGAGGAGCGGGTCGGCGAAGTGCTGGCCGGGCACTACGAGGTCGAAGAGCGCTTTCTGCTCGAGGCCGAGGTGTATCGTGGCGATGTACTGGTGGGTGCCGCCGATGCCCTCAACGACGTGGTCATGCATCCCGGCAAGGCGGTTCGGATGATCGAGTTCGAGCTGTTCATCGACGGCCACTTCGTCTATAGCCAACGCAGCGACGGTCTGATCATCGCCACACCGACCGGCTCCACCGCCTATGCGCTGTCCGGCGGCGGCCCGATCATGCACCCCAAGCTCGATGCCATTACCCTGGTGCCGATGTTTCCGCACACGCTGTCGAGCCGGCCGATCGTGGTCGATGCGGCCTCCGAGATCCGCATCCACATCGGCGAGACCAACGAGGCCTATCCCCATGTCAGCTGTGACGGCCAGACCAAGGTGGTCTCCAAGCCGGATGATATCCTCCACGTGCGTCGCAAACCCCAGCGCCTGACGCTGCTGCATCCCCACGGTTACAACTACTACGAAGTGTGTCGCAGCAAGCTCGGCTGGAGCAGCCGGTTGGGAGATTGACGTGAGCCTGGCGCCTAGTATTGAAGGCTACGATCTGATCGGCGATGTGCATGGTTGCGGGGCGACCCTGGCCGCGCTGCTCGAGAAGCTTGGCTATCATCAGCGCGGCGGCGTCTACCGCCATCCGCGTCGCAAGGTGATCTTCCTCGGCGACCTGATCGACCGGGGGCCGCGGATTCGGCTTGCGGTCAATATTGCACGGCGCATGGTCGAGGAGGGCGAGGCGCAGATCGTCATGGGCAACCATGAGTACAACGCCCTGGCCTACTGCCATCGCCTCGGCGACCACGGCTGGCTGCGTCCGCATACGCCACGCCACAACCGCATCATCATGAATACCCTCGAGCAGTACCGCGATTATCCCGGCGAGTGGGACGACGTTCTGGCGTGGTTCATGCAGATCCCGCTGTTTCTCGATCTCGGTGACCTTCGCGTGGTGCACGCTTGCTGGGATCAGCCGCTGATCGATGCGCTGCGCCACGAACGCCCCGATGGTCGTCTCGACAACGCCATGCTCGAGGCCTCGGTAGATCCGGACACTCTGGCCTTCCGCGTTCTCGACCGCCTGACCCGCGGCAGCCACCTGCCGCTGCCGGAGGGCACCAAGATCCACTCCGGTGACGGCTTCACGCGCAAGACCTTTCGCACCCACTTCTGGGCCCGTAACCCGCAGCGCTACGGCGACGTGATCTTCCAGCCCGACAACTTGCCCGGCGACCTGGAATTACGCCCGCTGAGCGACGCCGAGCGACAGCGCCTCAGCTACTATGGGCCCGAGCAGCCGCCGCTGTTTATCGGCCACTACTGGTGCGAGGGCATCCCGGCACTGCCGGCCCCGAATATTGCCTGTCTCGACTACAGCGCGGTGAAGTTCGGCCGGCTGGTGGCGTATCGCTGGAGCGGTGAGCGGCGCCTGGATGCCAATCACTTCGTATGGGTCAGCGTGCCCCGCGAGGAGCAAGCGCGGCCACGGCCATGGGAAATCGACTTCGATTAAGGGTGAAACAAATTGTTACACAATTTTTTGTGCTAATGGCTGAACTCATTGCGGCTTGACCCATCTGAGTAGGTGTTCCCTTGAATGATCCCTTGCTTTAGATCCGGCGGCCCCCTCCGCCGGATTTTTTCTGTGCGTCGGGTATCATGGGCGCCACACGTCAGCCGTGTCTGGCTGACAGGCGCCGTCGAGAAAGGAAGACGCCATGTACAAGGTGCTTGAACTGCCCCGCGATACCGATACCCGTCCGCTGCGCGAGGCGCTGTGGGCCCACCGTATTGGCCACCGCTTCACGGAGAGCGAAAACGGCTACACCCTGTGGTTGGCCGACCTCGAGCAGCGCGAGGCGCTGATGGACCTGCTCGAGCGCTGGCGGCGCGGCGACGCCATCATGCCCGAGGGCAAGCGCCGTATGCCCAACGCGGCTGGCGCCGCGTCGCTGGCTACTCCGTTCTATCTGGCGCCGGTCACCGCCGCCTGCGTGGCCTTGAGCCTGGTGGTCTTTGGCCTGATGGCGGTGTTTGGTGACCTGGTCATCGCCATGCTGGCGATCGTACCGCTGGGTGTATCCAACGGTAGCCTGGTAACCATGCCGCTTGGCGAGGCGCTTGCCTCGGGGCAGGTCTGGCGGCTGCTGTCGCCGGCGTTTCTGCATTTTGGCTGGATGCATCTGATCTTCAATATGCTGTGGCTGTGGTATTTCGGTCGTCAGATCGAGGCGCTGCAGGGCTCGCGGCAGATACTGATGCTGGTGCTGGTCAGCGGTATCGGCGCCAACCTGGCCCAGTACGCCACTGGCACGGTGCTGTTCGGCGGCATGTCGGGGGTCGACTACGCGCTGCTTGGCTATGTGTGGCTGATGTCGCGGCGTGCTCCGCACAGCGGTTTCTTCGTGCCGCAGATGTTGGTGGTGTTCATGCTCGGCTGGATGGTGTTCACCATGACAGGCTTTGCCGGCACGGTCGGCTTTGGCAATGTCGCCAACGAGGCCCATGTCGGCGGCCTGGCGGTGGGGCTGGTGCTGGGCTGGTATTATAGCGAGCGCGCGCGCCGCCGCTGAGCGCTGCGTGTGTCAACAGGAGAGGACGTAATGAGCGAGATGACCTTTGATCGCATGGTGCAGCAGATGTCGCCGGCGATCTATGCAAGCCTCAAGCAGGCGGTATCGCTGCGCAAGTGGCCCGATGGGCGGGTGCTCAGCGCTGAACAGGTCGAGCTGTGCCTCGAGGCGATCATCAAGTACGAGGCCGAAAACAAGGTGCCCGCCGAGGAGCGCGTCGGCTACCTGGAGCGCTCAAGCTGCAGCAGCGATAGTGAGGACAGCATCAAGTGGGTGAACTGATCGACACCGCCGCCAGAGGCTGTCTGACCAAGATGGCGATCGCCCCGGGCAGCGGCGACGAGCCGGCCCGGTACACGCTGCGTGCCGGCGAGTCACGCCTGGACCTCAATGCGCGCCTCGGCCAGCCGCTGGCGCTGCACTTCACCGGTGCCATCGCTTGCACTCACTGCGGGCGTGCCACCAAGAAGAGCTTCGCCCAGGGCTACTGCTATCCCTGTTTCAGGAAGCTGGCCCAGTGCGACACCTGCATCGTCAAACCAGAGACCTGTCACTTTGATGCCGGCACCTGTCGCGAACCGGAGTGGGCCGAGCGCCACTGCTTTCAGCCTCACGTGGTCTATCTGGCCAACTCCTCAGGGCTCAAGGTTGGCATTACCCGCGCTACTCAGATGCCGACTCGCTGGCTCGATCAGGGCGCGATCCAGGCGCTGCCGATCATGGAGGTCGATACTCGCCAGCAGTCGGGATTCGTCGAGATGCTGTTCAAGGAGCAGGTCGCCGATCGCACCAACTGGCGGGCGATGCTCAAGGGCGAGGTCGAGCCACTCGATCTGATCGCCGAGCGCGATCGGTTGCTGGCGAGCCTCGATAGTGGTCTTGCCGGCCTGCGTGAACGTTTCGGCGCCGATAGCCTGCGCCCGCTGCAGGCCACGTCGTTGCGGTTCGATTATCCGGTACTGGAGCATCCGCGCAAGATCGTCTCCCACAACTTCGACAAGCAGCCGGAGGTCTCAGGCACGCTGCTGGGCCTCAAGGGCCAGTACCTTATCCTCGACAGCGGCGTGATCAACCTGCGCAAGTTCACCGGCTATGAGGTTAGCGTCGCCTGACGCCTGGCCAAGGCTAGCGCCGCGCCCGCCGGCGCGCCTCCATCCTCTCCAGGAATACCGCCATGATGCGGTCGTAGAGGTGAGTGCCCATCACCGCATCCTCAATGCCTGCATCGATATTGGGGTTATCGTTGATTTCGATGACCACCACACGCTCACCAATCTGCTTGAGGTCGACCCCGTAGAGGCCGTCGCCAATCAGGCGGGTGGCCTTGAGCGCCGCCTTGATCACTGCCGGGGGTACCTCGTGGGGTGGATGAGTGCTGAAGCCGCCGCTTTTCACCTTGCCGTTGGCGTGCTGGTAGATCTGCCAGTGGCCGCGGGCCATGTAGTAGCGACTGGCGAACAGCACCTGTCCGTCGAGCACGCCGATGCGCCAGTCGTACTCGGTAGGCAGCCACTCTTGTAACAGCAGTAACGCCGAGCTGGCGAACAGCAGGCGTGCTTCCTCGCTCAGTTGCTCGCGGGATTCGATCTTGACAATTCCCCGCGAGAAGGCGCCGTCGGGTACCTTGAGCACCATCGGGTAGGTCAGTTCGGCGGCCTTGGCGGGCAGGCTGTCGAAATCGTCGCGATGCAGTAGCAGGCCGTCGGGGCAGGCGATGCGCTTGGCGCGCAACAGCGCGTGAAGGTAGACCTTGTTGGTGCAGCGCAGGATCGAGCGCGGATCATCGATCACTACCAGGCCCTCGTGCTCGGCGCGCCGCGCCATGCGATAGGTGTGATGGTCGAGGGCGGTGGTCTCGCGAATAAACAGAGCATCGAACTCGGCAAGGCGACCGGCGTCACGGCGGGTAATCAACGAGACATCGATGCCCAGCCGGCGGCCGGCGCGGATAAACTGCTTGAGCGCGCTCTTGTTGCTGGGTGGTAGCGCCTCCTGGGGATCGATCAGGATGGCCAGATCGTAGCGATAGCGGCGGCGCGCCTTGGGCGTGCGCCACACCTTGCGTGAGTGACGGTTGAGCGCGGTGGCGAACAGATCCTGCTCATCCGCAGCCAGGGAGGTCAGCGGCAGCGACTTGAGTCGGCTCAACCGCCAGCCGTCGGTCTGGCGCGAAAAACGCGCTTCGAGCAGCGGGCAGGGCAGGCGCTCGAAGAGTCGTCGGGCCAGCTTGGCCAGTCCTTCATCCTGGCACTCGCCAAACATGACGCGCAGGGTCAACGTCTCTCCGCTCAGCGCGCCACGCCGTGCCAGATCGCCGAGCAGTGGTGTGAGGCTCTCCAACTGCAGGTCGATCAGTGTCTTGCGTGATAGCTGGTTAAGCGTCTCGACGCTAGGTAGTACGCGCTGCCCGCGGGCTTGAGCCAGCAGCGACACGTAGTAGCCGGTATCCAGGTAATCGAGTCCGGCGCACAGGTTGATGACGTGGGTGGCGGCATCGTGCTGCGGCGCAAGCGGCTCGTCGGCCAGAAAGTCTGCCGCGCTGATCAGGTCGTCGCTGGGATAATAGGGGCGCCAGTCGGCGGGTTGGTCAACGACGATTCGCAACGGGCACATGGGAGACTCCGGGGCAGGGGAGATTCGGCGCTAGCATGCGACCAAGGCGAGGCGGGTACAATAGCGCGTCATGGTGAAATAATTTCATGTGACACGCCGCTGACATGGGCGTGCCGGACCGCCACAATTCGCGCAAACACCACGATATAAGATCATGACCACGCACCTGCGCCCGGCGCACCCTAGCGATCTTGACGCCCTTTGCCAGTTGGAGCTGGACTGCTTCGATGGCGACCGTTTCAGTCGCCGCCAACTGGCACACCTGCTCAAGGGGGCCAATGCGGTGAACCTGATTGCGGTGGCCGACGACGGCACCCTGCTGGGTTACGGCACCCTGCTGCTGCGCCGCAATAGCCGCCAGGCGCGGCTCTATTCGTTCTGCGTGCGCCCCTTGGCTCGTGGCGATGGCCTGGGACGGCGATTGCTGGAAGCGCTGGAGGCGGAGGCGCGCCACCGCGATCTGGCGGCGATAACCCTGGAAGTACGTGCCGACAACCGCGTTGCCCTGGGACTCTACCGCCGAGCCGGTTATCAGCTGGTGCGCTGGCTCGACGACTACTACATCGACGGCTGCGCCGCCTGGCAGATGCAGAAGCGGCTCGGTGCCGAGGTGCGGGAGGTAGGTTAGGAGAGCGGCGAGCAGATGCAATGCCCGCGGGCCTGGCTTAGAATCGTCGCCAGTTTTCTCAAGGAGCCCACGCCATGCCCTCTTTCGATATTGTCTCCGAGTTCGACAAGCATGAAGCCAGCAATGCCGTCGACCAGGCCAACCGCGAAGTGCAGACGCGCTTCGACTTCAAAGGCGTGGACGCCAGCTTCGAGCTCAACGGCGAGGTGGTCTCGCTGCAGGCCGATGTCGACTTCCAACTCAAGCAGATGCTCGATGTGCTGCGCAACAAGCTGATTGCTCGCGGTATCGACGCACGCTGTGTGGAAGAGCAGGACCCTGTGCTGTCCGGCGTCAAGGCGCGCCAGGACGTAAAGCTCAAGCAGGGGCTCGAACAGGCCGACAGCAAGGCGATCATCAAGCTGATCAAGGACAGCAAGCTCAAGGTGCAGACTCAGATCCAGGGCGACAAGGTCCGCGTGACCGGCAAGAAGCGCGACGACCTGCAGCAGGTCATCGCCCTGCTTAAGGGCGAGCAGGGCCCGGATTTGGCGTTGCAGTATGATAACTTCCGCGATTAGGGAAACACTGCATAAATGTCTGCGCGGGCGAATCACTGCGTTGCGCGGTGCTCGAAATCCTCACCTATACCCCATAGGCTCCGGTTTCTGTGCTCCGTGCGCCTTGTGCTTCATCCCGCTCGCCGGTTTATGCTGCGTTTCCTGATTGCTGAACTTGGTTAGAAATCGATGCCGCGGCGCGCCTGCAGCCCACTGTTGAAGGCGTGCCGAGTCTCCTGCATCTCGGTCACGGTGTCGGCCATCGCCACCAGCTCGCGGTGGGCGTTGCGCCCGGTGACGATCACCGTCTGCTCACCGGGGCGCGCCTCGATGGCGGCCTTGACGGTGGCGATGTCGAGATAGCCGAACTTGAGCATGTAGGTGATCTCGTCGAGCACCACCAGATACACCTCCGGATCGGCTAGCATGCGCTCTGCGTCGTGCCACACTGCCTGGCAGGCCTGGGTGTCCAGCTCCCGGTTCTGGGTTTCCCAGGTAAAGCCGGTGCCCATGATCGCCACCTCGAGGTTGGCATCCTCCTCCAGCCGCTGGCGCTCGCCGCACTCCCATAGCCCCTTGATGAACTGCACCACGCCAACCCGGTAGCCATAGCCCAGGGCGCGGGTCACCGTGCCCCAGGCGGCGGTGGTCTTGCCCTTGCCATTGCCGGTGAACACCAGCAACTGGCCGCGCTGCTCGGTAGCCTGGGCCACCTTGCCATCGACGCGTGACTTGAGCTTCTGCATCGACTGCTGATGGCGTGACTGGCGATCGCTCATGGGCGCTCCTGATAGTGGGCGAAAAAAGCAAAGCCTACGCCACCGCCGCTGCCGCGTCAGCCTTCCTGTAAAACTGAATTCATTATTATGGTGCACGCCGCGGCTAGTGGAGCACTGGAATTGCGCACCCGGCGGAATGACGGCAAAAGCCTGCCTTCTCGGCATTAGGCCATGACATTGATTTGATATCTAAAAATCGATTTTTGGCACGCTCTGTGCAGTGTCTGCTTGACTCAGGCATCCCCAAAGGATCAAGCGATGAATGCATCAATGGCCGCCTCTGCAACCCGAGCCGCTTCGTCTAGCGCGCAGGGGATACAGCGTCAGAGTGTAATCACTCTCGAGGGTATCAAGAAGACGTTCAGCAGCTCCGGCGCCGAACCCATCGAGGTGATTGAAGACATCACCCTCGACATCAAGCAGGAAGAGTTCGTCAGCATCGTGGGGCCCAGCGGCTGTGGCAAGAGCACCATGTTCAACATCATTGCCAGCCTGCTGGAGCCCAGCGACGGCAGCATTACCCTGCGCGGCAGTGACCCAGAGTGCGGCGCGCGCATTGGTTATATGCTGCAGCGCGATCTGCTGTTTCCGTGGCGAACTATCATCGATAACGTCTGCCTGGGGCTGGAGATACAAGGCGTGCGCAAGGCGCGCCGCTATGAGATGGCCCGTGACCAGCTGGCGCGCTATGGCCTGGCCGATTTTGCCGACCAATATCCCAATACCCTCTCCGGCGGTATGCGTCAGCGTGTGGCACTGATCCGCACGCTGATCACCGACCCCGACCTTATCCTGCTCGATGAGCCGTTCTCGGCACTCGACTATCAGACCCGGCTAGTGCTCGAAGAGGAGATCGTCACGATCCTCAAGGAGCACCATAAAACGGTGGTGTTGATCACCCACGATATCGGCGAGGCCATCGCCATGTCGGACCGCGTGGCGGTAATGACTCAGCGGCCCACCTCGGTGAAGAAGATCTACGATGTGGGGCTGTCTCGCGAGCTGGGCTCATGCCTCAAGGCACGCAGTGACGTGCGCTATCAGGGCTTCTTCAACAGTATCTGGGATGACTTGGATATTCAGATTGCTGGAGGTGAGTCATGAGCGAGGCACAGCTGCATACCCATGTGATTCGCGCCGGCAGCGTCAAGGAGAACGATGAGCAGCTGGCCGGCAATACGCTGCTCAGCGACAACCTGTGGCGTGGGGCTGGCCTGGCGCTGGTCGTTATCCTGTGGCAGATCGGGGTCAACGTCGGCTGGATCAACTCGTTTCTGATGGGCTCTCCGGTGGGCATCGCCGGCGAAGCCTGGCGCCTGATCCAGTCCGGGCAGCTGCTCAACGATACCATTGCCACCGTCTATGCCACCGTGGTGGGCTTCCTGGCCGGCAGCATTCTGGGCTCCATCTGCGGCTTGCTGCTGTGGTTCTCGCGCACCGTGGCGCGCATTATCGACCCCTTCATGGTTGCCCTCAACGGCCTGCCCAAGATTGCCCTGGCGCCGATGATCATCATCTGGTTTGGCTCGGGGATGTTCTCCAAGATCATGCTGGCGTTTGTCGCCACCTTCGTCGTCGCATTGCTCTCCGCTTATCAGGGCACCCACCAGATCGACCGCAACTTGATCAACCTGATGCGCTCACTCGGCGCCAGCCGTCGAGAAGTGTTCACCAAGGTGGTCGCGCCGGCCACG
This sequence comes from Halomonas sp. ML-15, assembly GCF_014779595.1. Classification (GTDB taxonomy): domain Bacteria; phylum Pseudomonadota; class Gammaproteobacteria; order Pseudomonadales; family Halomonadaceae; genus Franzmannia. Next base: position 1,225,264 of record NZ_JACXZT010000019.1, on the reverse strand, counting down.
CTGCCGTGGATCATCTCCGCCTTCCGCTTGAACATCGGCTTTGCCTTGATCGCCGAAATCGGCGGCGAATTCATCTCTTCCGACCGTGGTCTGGGCCGCATGATCTTCGTCGCCGGCAACCTGTTCAACCTCAATGTCGTGTGGGTAGGAGTCATCATGCTGATGATCGTTGCCATCGTGCTCTACGTGATCGTCTCTCAGGTCGAGAAGCGCCTATTGCCGTGGGAAAAGGGGCATAAATAGCACCGCGAAGTCGCGTCACTACCCAAGCAACAGTGAGCACCACCATCAATAACCATAAGAGGCATTGAACGATGAACATATCTACCACCTATAAGCGTATCGCCTTCGGCGCCGGTCTGTTGGCACTCGGTGCCTCGGCCCACACCCAGGCCGACGACATGGATACCATCCTGATCAACGAAGCCTTCCATTCGCTGCTCTACCTGCCGGTCTATGTGGCCAAGCATGAAGGTATGTTCAACAACCATAATATCGATGTACCAGTGGTGCGCTCGGCGGGTTCGGGGCCGGCGGCGCTGGCCTCGGTGCTCTCCGGTGAGTCGCAGTTCTCGGTGCATGGCCCGGAGCATGTCGGCTTCGCCCAGGAGCAGGGCGGCAGCGGCAAAGCGATCAGTGCGGTGGCCAACAGCGCCCCAGTATGGGTGCTGGCGCATCCCGATCTCGACTACTCGTCGCCGGCCGACCTCGAAGGCAAGGAGGTGGTGGTCGGCCTGGCCCCGGGTACGTCGAATACTTTGATCAAGCGTCTGATCGAGGATGCCGGCCTCAATGGTGAGGTGACCCTCACTGAAGTGCAGAATGGCTCCGAGCTGGGTCCAGTGCTCTCCGGGCGCGGCGATATGGCGGTGGCCTACCAGCCGCAGGTCGAGCAGGGCATCTCTCAGGGGTTGGAGATCATCCACGCCTTCACCGACGACTACCCTGAGTATGCCTTCTCGACCATCAACACCTCCCAGGAGATGATTGATGACAACCCGGATCTGGTGATGCGCTTCGTCAGCGCTATCAACGACTCGCTGGCGCTGATCCACTCCGATGCTGACACCGCCAAGGCGGTAGCGCGGATGGAGTTCGGTGATTTGCAGGGCGATGTGGTAGACGCCGCGGTGCAGCGCATGATCGACAACAACGTCTATCCCGAGAGCGTAATGATCACCGAAGACGCCTTCACCAATGCCATCGAGATGCAGCAGTTCGTCGGCAATATCCAGGGTGAGATGTACTACGACGATATCGTCGACGCCTCCTTTGCCAGCGAGGTCGTTCAATAAGCGCTCTGGCAGCGTATCCTCGGATGGGGTCCTTGAGGCCCCATTCGTCATGGTGTTTGGAGTGAGTTTGAATGCTGTCAGCGCTGCTGTTCTTCTGCCTGGTGGGCGCCGTCGCCGGCGTTATCGCCGGGCTGTTCGGTATTGGTGGGGGCGTGGTGATCGTGCCGGCGCTGATCGTGGCCCTCAATCAGCAGGGTATCGATCCCGCGGTGGTGATCCACCTGGCCATCGGTACCTCGCTGGCGATCATAACCGTAACCGGCGCCTCCTCGGCGCTGGGCCACTGGCAGAAGGGCGCCGTGGTGGTCGATCTGCTCAAGCGCATGCTGCCCGGACTGATGGTCGGCGCAGTGCTGGGCGGCCTGATTGCCGGGCAGCTACGCGCGGAACTTCTGGAGCGTTACTTCGGGCTATTCATGCTGCTATTAGCGCTGCGCATGCTGCTGGCCAAGCCCCCTAAGCCGGGGCGGCAGCCGGCCGGTATGCCGGCGATGTTCGCCGCAGGGACGCTGATCGGCACCTTCTCGGCGCTGTTCGGTGTAGGCGGCGGGGTGCTCAGCGTGCCGTGGTTGGCGCGCAGCGGTGCCAGTCTGGCACGCGCTATCGGCACCTCGGCGGCTTGCGGTCTGCCCATTGCTGCCGTGGGGGCAGCGACCTTCATGTTCACCGGTCACGGTCAGTCCAGCCTGCCGGCTTACAGCAGCGGCTACCTCTACTGGCCAGCTTTTATCGGAATAGCGCTGTTCAGCGTGCCCTGCGCTAGACTCGGCGTGAGGCTCGCCCACCACCTGTCGCCGCGGCTACTCAGGCGCTTGTTTGCGCTGTTGATGCTGCTGGTCGGCTTGAAACTGATTGTCTGAGTGGACCAACCGGCCGCCGGACTCGAGCGGAGAAGCATTGTGAATCTAGATTCTGAGATGACCATCGAAGATTACCAGACCGCCCTGGCCGAGGGCCGTGCGGAGCCGCTGGACTGGTGGCACGCCTGTGCGGCGCGTATCGACCAGCGTGAGCCCGAGGTGGAGGCCTGGGAAGCCCTCGCCGAAACGCCCGCGGCGCCGGATGACTCCCACGCTGATCGGCTGCTGTGCGGCGTTCCGGTGGGCCTCAAGGACATTATCGAGACCGTCGATCTGCCCACGCGCTGGGGTACCCGTGGCTATCTGCACTCTGACGGGGGGCTGGTGGATGCTGCCCTGGTGACGCTGCTCAAGGAGCAGGGGGCGCTGATCATGGGCAAGACGGTCTCCACCGAGTTCGCCTACTTCACGCCCGGCAAGACCCACAACCCGCATGATCTAACACGTACCCCCGGTGGCTCCTCGAGCGGCTCGGCGGCAGCGGTGGCCGACGGGATGGTGCCGCTCGCCTTCGGTACTCAGACTGCCGGCAGCATGATCCGCCCGGCCAGTTTCTGCGGGGTGTTCGGTTTCAAGCCCACCTTCGATACCGTCAGCGCCGCCGGGGTTAAATCCTTTGCGCCGTCGCTGGATACCCTGGGCTGGTTTGCGCGACATATCGAGGATATCTGCACCACTTACTCGGCGCTGACCCGTGCCCCACGTATCGCGCCGCTGGCTAGCCTCGCCGGGGTGCGGGTCGGCGTGCGCAGCCTGCCGGGCGATGTGGCGCCGGATGACGATACCGAGCAGGCGCTGCGCCATGCTCAGGCGCGGCTCGAGCAGGCCGGCGCTGAACTGGTACCGCTGGAGCTCGACGCGCGCTATGAGGCGCTGATCGAGCACCAGAAGGTGGTGATGGCCTACGAGGCCGCCCAGACCCTGGCCAGCGAGTACGCCCGCTTCGCCGCGCAGATGGGCTCCAAGCTGGTCGAGCTGCTCGAGGAGGGCAGGGCTATCGGCCATGAGCGCTATCTCGAGGCGCGGCGCGCCACCAATACCATGCAGCAGGCGCTGAGTGGCGTGTTCGATGAGCAGGTCGACGTGATCCTCGCCGCCAGCGCCGCCGGCGTGGCGCCGGAAGGTATCGAGGCGACCGGCGACCCGCTCTATTGCCGCGCCTGGACGCTGCTTGGCGTGCCGTGTCTCAATCTGCCGCTGAGCCAGGGTACGGCGGGTATGCCAGTAGGCGTACAGCTGGTGGCGGACCGCTGGCAGGACCAGCGGCTGCTGCAGATTGCCAGCACCCTGATGCGTCAGGAGGTGCCCGCATGAGCCAAGCGCTGCCGATCAAGACTATCCATGGCCACCACTGCCATCACGGCTGGGATAACAGCATCGCTGCGGTAGAGCAGGTGGCCCCGGGCTCCACTCTGACGGTGGTCTGCCACGATGCCGCGGGCGGCCACTTCAGCCGTGATTCAGGTGTCGAGGCGGTGACCAGCATGCCCTTCGAGCGTATCAACCCGGTCACCGGGCCGATCCACGTTGACGGCGCGGCCCCCGGCGATGTGCTCAAGATCACTCTCAACGACTTTACTCCGTCGGGCTTTGGCTGGACCGCCAATATCCCCGGCTTCGGCCTGCTCGCCGACCAGTTCCCCGAGCCGGCGCTGACGCTGTGGGACTATGACCGCCAGGCCCTGAGCCCGGCGGCCTTCGGTCAGCATGCGCGGATACCCCTCAAGCCGTTTGCCGGCACCATTGGCCTGGCCCCTGCCGCCCCCGGCAGCCACTCCATCGTGCCGCCGCGGCGGGTGGGCGGTAATCTGGATATTCGCGACCTGGGCGCCGGCAGCGTGCTCTATCTGCCGGTGGAAGTGGAGGGCGCGCTTTTCTCCATCGGCGACACCCACGCCGCCCAGGGCGACGGCGAAGTGTGCGGCACCGCTATCGAGAGCGCCATGGACGTCAGCGTCACCCTGGAACTGATCAAGGATACGCCGCTCGCGATGCCGCGCTTCTCGACCCCCGGCCCGGTGACACGCCATCTCGATGGCGCCGGCTATGAAGTTTTCACCGGGATCGGCCCCGACTTGATGAACGGCGCGCGTCAGGCGCTGGAAGGCGCCATCGAGTGGCTGGTCAAGACGCGCAATATGCCCGCCGAGCAGGCCTATATGCTCTGCTCGGTTTGCGGCGACCTGCGTATCAGCGAGATCGTCGATGCGCCCAACTGGGTGGTCAGCTTCTACCTGCCGAGGATCGTGTTCGAGTGAGGCGAGATCACTCACCGTCCTGGTTGTTGCCGCGCTCGCGGATCGCCTCGGCAATGCGCTCGATGCCTTGCCGGTAGGCCGCCTTGCGGTAGGAGATCTGCTCCGCCTCGGCGCGGTCAAGCACCGTGGCTGCTTCACGCTCCAGCACTGCATCCAGGCGCTGATTGATGGTTTCCTCCGTCCAGCGATCGCCGCTGCGGTTCTGCACCCACTCGTAGTAGCTGACGATCACGCCGCCGGTATTGGCGAGCACGTCCGGCAGTACCGGAATGCCGCGCTCCTCGAGGGCGTCGTCGGCGGCTGAGGTCACCGGGCCATTGGCGATCTCGAGTATCAGGCCGGCGCGGACGTCGCCGACGTTATCCTCGTGGATCTGATTTTCCAGCGCCGCCAGGGCCAGCACATCGACGTCGAGGGCCAGCAGTTCGTCCTGGTCGATCGCTTCGACCCCCTTGGCGTGGCATACCGAGTCGTCGCAGTAGACCATGCCCTTGAGCTGCTGGTGGCGGGTCTTCTCCTCCTTGATAGGATCGGGCTCCAGCCCCTCCTCGGAGTAGATGGCGCCGCCGGAGTCCGACACTGCGACGATCTTGTAGCCCTGGGCATGGGCCAGGCTGGCAAAATGGTAGGCGGCATTGCCGAAGCCCTGTATTGCTACCGTGGTGTCCTGCGGCTTGCGCCCCTCACGCTCGGCCCAGATATCCAGCACCTTGAGGGCTCCCCGCCCAGTGGCCGCCACCCGGCCGTAGGAGCCGCCCAGCGTCAGCGGCTTGCCGGTGATGGCCGCCGGAGTCTGGCCGCGCACCAAATGCGCGTACTCGTCCGACATCCAGCCCATGACGGTGGCGTTGGTGTTGACGTCGGGGGCTGGAATATCGCGGTTGGGGCCCATCACATCCGCGATGCCGCGAATATAGCCGCGTGCCAGGCGCTCGAGCTCCAGCCGCGAGAGCTGTTTGGGGTCGACCTGCACGCCGCCCTTGCCGCCGCCGAAGGGCAGGTTGACCACCGCGCACTTGACCGCCATCCAGAAGCTCAGGGTGGTCACCTCTAGCTGGTCGACGGCGGGGTGGAAGCGGATACCGCCCTTGGCCGGGCCCAGGCTGGTGTCGTACTGCACCCGCCAACCGGGAAACACCTTGAGACTACCGTCGTCCATGCGTACCGGCACGCTGACCTGCAATGACAGTGCTGGCTGCATCAGCCGCTGGCAGGCATCGGGGCTGATTTCCAGCGCCTCGAAGACCTCCTCCAGGCGCGAGCGGGCATCGTCGAACAGGTTGGTGTGATCCTGCTGTGTGGCATCTTGGCTCATGACATCCTCCTTAATGGCGATGAGCAGGGGGTGATGAATAGCCTAGCAGTCGCTGCCCCGGCTTGGATATGTTGCGGGTCTGGGCCACACTGAGTTGGCAAGCATGGATGCGAGCCAAGGAGGACCGATGAGACCCATCACTCGACGCGGGCTGCTCTGGGGCAGCCTGTATCTGCTATTGGCGCTGCTGCCGCTCGGTATCGCGCTACTCTCCGTTCCCCAAGAACCCCGCGGCCTGCTCGGCGCGATTGGTGTGATGTTCGGCCTATTGGCGCTGGGTGTGTTCGGCATGCAGGTGATCATCTCCGGCCGGCACCGCTGGTTTGCCGAGAGTATCGGCTTCGACAATATTCTGCAGTTCCACCGCCAGACCGGACTCTTGGCGCTGTGGCTGGTGCTGCTGCACCCGCCGCTGATATTCGCCGCCGATCCCAGCTATCTCGCGTTTCTAGACCCCCGCGACGATACTCTGCGCGCGCTGGCGCTAATCGGCCTGCTGGGTGCCAGCGTGGTGCTGATCATCAGCTCGCTATGGCGGGTGCAGCTGGGACTCTCCTACGAGTGGTGGCGGCTGCTGCATGGCGGTCTGGCGCTGTTCGTGGTGCTTGGCGGTCTTGGCCATGCGCTAATGGCCAGCCACTACACCGCCGGTTGGATCACTGCCGGGCTGCTGGTGGCGGTGGTGCTGGTGCCGGTCTACTTGCTGGCCGATACCCGGCTACTGCGCCCCTGGCGAATGCGTAAACGGCCCTGGCAGGTGGTCGACAATCAGCCGGCGCTGGGCGATGCCACTACCCTGACCCTGGAAGCGGAGGGGGAGCATCGCATCGACTTCAACGCTGGGCAGTTCTTCTGGATCACCTTCGGTGACTCACCGTTCTCGCTGCAGCAGCATCCATTCTCGCTGGTATCGAGTGCCTGCCGGCCAGGGCGCGTCGCCTTCACCGCCAAGAATCTCGGCGACTTTACCGCTACCCTGCCGGAGATAACGCCAGGCACCCGCGCCTTTATCGAAGGGCCCTACGGCGCCTTTATTCCCGATGTGCGCAGTGCATCCGGAGCGGTGTTAATGGCTGGCGGCATCGGCGTCACGCCGATCATGAGCATCCTGCGCACTTTCAGTGATCAGGGGGTGACCCTGCCGCTATGGATGATCTACGCCAACCCCAGCTGGGATGAAGCGACCTTTCGCGACGAGCTCGCCGAGCTGGAGGCCGAGCTGCCGCTCAAAGTGATCCACGTGCTCAGCGACCCGCCTGAGGGCTGGCAGGGCGAGACTGGCTATATCGACAAGGCGCTGCTGGAGCGCTGCCTGCCGGAAGACGACGAGCAGCGCGAGTACTTTATCTGCGGGCCGGAACCGATGATGAACGCCGCAGAGGGGGGCCTGATCGAGCTTGGGGTGCCCGCCACACGGATCATCTCCGACCGCTTCGCCATCATTTGAAGGAGGCCCAAGATGCTGCATCAATACGTGCGCTACGCCGGTAACCTGGCCGGTGTCATATTAGTCGCGGTGGCCATTGTGGCCGCGGTAGTGGTGACCCGCTGACCGAGCATTCAGCAGCCGTAAAAGCGCGTGAAGCTCTCTAACCCCTCGCGCTTGGGCACGAAGCCGTTCTCCGGCGCATCGGGAACGGCATGACCGAGGGCCAGCGCGCACAGCACCAACTCGTTGTCGTTGAGGCTGAGCTGTTGGCGAATCACTCGATGGTAGGGGGCGATGGCGGCTTGGGCGCAGCTGTGCAGGCCCTGGCCGCGGGCGGCCAGCATCAGGCTCTGCAGAAACATGCCGCAGTCCATATAGCTGCCGGTATCCAGGCGCCGGTCGAGGGTCAGGATCATCGCCACCGGGGCATCGAAGAAAGCGTAGTTGCGGCGCGCCTGGGCCAGGCGTTTGTCGCGCTCCTCGCGGTGGATGCCCAGTGTCTCGTAGAGCCCGTAGCCGCAGCGCCGGCGGCGGCCAATATAGGGCTCGAACCATTCGCGGGGATAGTAGACGTACTCGGCCTGGTGCTGCTCCGGCTCATGGTCGAAGGCGCCGAGCAGCGCTTGGCTGAGTGCCGCCAGCGGCGCGCCGCTGACCACGTGCACCTGCCACGGCTGGATATTGCTGCCGCTGGGTGCCTGGCTGGCCACTTGCAGTAGACGCTCTAACGTTTCCCGCGGCACCGGCGTGGGCAGGAAACGACGTACCGAACGTCGTGACAGAATGGCATCGTCTACATGCATGGAAGGCACCTCGCGCGCGATGAATGGCCTATCATGGTGCCGTGTTCCCCTCACTTTTACGATGGCAAGAGCAGAGCGCATGGCCCGCATCAAGCACCCCGAAACGCCGGACGGTCGCTATTTCGTCGCCAAGGAGAAACTCTGGCGCAAGACCGACCCCCGGTTGGATGACGCCACCCGCCGGGCACGGGTCAAGGCGCTGATGCAGGCCCGCCGTGCCGTCAAACATGCCAAGCAGGCCGAGGATGACGATGCCCTGCGTGAAGCGCGCCAGGCAGTGGATACCGCCAAGATAGCCCTCGGCGAGCGCGGCCCCGTGTGGTGGGATGACGACGCCCCAGACGAAACCGGCAAGCACCCGCGTAACAGCTCATATGCGGAGTGGTGGCAGCAGCTAGAGACAGGGAAGTGAGCAGCTGACAGGGACATGTCTTGCGATCCAGTAGGCATTGGTCTGGATGTGGTGACGCAGATACCATCGGCGTCGTTATCCTAGGTCATGTGTAAGCGCTCACATCTTCTTCTAGGCTGAAGGAGGCGTTGTAACGACGCCTCGCGTTCAGACAAGGAGGATTGACCGTGACTAACGATGACCGTAAACCGACTACCAATGATGCAGGTATCCCGATCTCAAGCGACGAGCACTCGCTTAGCGTAGGCCCGGATGGCCCGATCGTACTGCACGACCACTATCTCATCGAGCAGATGGCCAACTTCAACCGCGAGCGGATTCCCGAGCGCCAGCCCCACGCCAAGGGTGGCGGTGCCTTCGGCCGCTTCGAGGTGACCCAGGACATCAGCCAGTACACCAAGGCCGCCGTGTTCCAGCCCGGCACCACCACCGAGACGCTGATCCGCTTCTCGACGGTGGCGGGGGAGCGGGGCAGCCCCGACACCTGGCGCGATCCGCGTGGTTTCTCCCTCAAGTTCTACACCTCCGAGGGCAACTACGACATGGTCGGCAACAACACCCCGGTGTTCTTTATCCGCGACCCGCTGAAGTTCCAGCATTTTATCCGCTCCCAGAAGCGTCGCGCTGATACCAACCTGCGTGACCACGATATGCAGTGGGACTTCTGGACGCTCTCGCCGGAGTCCGCTCACCAGGTCACCTGGCTGATGGGTGACCGCGGCATCCCCAGAACTTGGCGGCATATGAACGGCTACTCCAGCCATACCTATATGTGGGTCAACGCCCAGGGGGAGCGCTTCTGGGTCAAGTACCACTTCAAGACCGACCAGGGTATCGATTGCTTGACCCAGGAGGAGGCCGACCACTTGGCCGGCGCCGACGGCGACTACCACACCCGCGACCTTTACGAGGCTATCAAGGGGGGAAATCATCCGAGCTGGACGCTCAAGGTCCAGATCATGCCCTTCGAAGACGCCAAGACCTATCGCCTCAACCCCTTCGACCTCACCAAGGTGTGGCCCAAAGGTGATTACCCACTGCACGAAGTGGGCCGTCTGACCCTGGATCGCAACCCCACCGACTACCACACCGAGATCGAACAGGCCGCCTTCGAGCCCAATAGCCTGGTGCCCGGTATCGGCCTTAGCCCTGACAAGATGCTGCTGGCACGCGGCTTCTCCTATGCCGACGCCCACCGTGCGCGGCTCGGGGTCAACTACAAGCATATTCCGGTCAACTCGCCCAAGGCCTCGGTGCACAGCTACAGCAAGGACGGGGCGATGCGCATGCACAATGTCACCGACCCGGTCTATGCGCCCAACAGCAAGGGAGGCCCCCACGCCGACCCCGAACGCTACCCGGAGGACACCACCTGGGCAGCTGACGGGGAATTCATGCGCGCGGCCTACACCCTGCGTCAGGACGATGACGACTACAGCCAGGCCAACACCCTGATCAACGAGGTGATGGACGACGCCCAGCGCGAGCGGCTGGTCAACAACGTCAGCGGGCACCTCAAGGACGGCGTCTCCCCCGAGGTACTGGAACGCGCCGTTCAGTACTGGCGGAATATCGACCAGAACATCGGTGATCGCATCGCCAAGGCGGTTAACGGCTAGCCCACTCACCACCTCGCCCCGCCATCCCCATGCGGGGCGAGGTGCATTGATCTACACTTCGCCTTCGGTACCTATCACGTAACTACCCAAGCTAACGGTGGGAGCGGCTTCAGTCGCGCTAGGGAATGCGCCAAGTTCGTTAGGCGCGCTCAGCGTGTGACCTTCTCCTATACTCTTTTGCTGGTTGTTCAGAGTGAGGCCGTAATGACGTTTCCAGAGTTTGCCACCCACTACATATCGAGGTGCAGCTTTGGGACCCTCCGCCTAGGGAGATAACGCCGTCGAGCTGCCACACTCTCTGACGCTTTTCACCCAATCTGCCGTTCGATCTGAACGGCTTTCTCTTTGAGCATCTCGCCGAATCGGGTGCAGGCATCATCGTCGAAACGGTTGATCAGTCCTGAGACGGCCAATGCGCCATGCAGCTTGCCACGGCTGTCGATGATCGGGACGGCAATCGCGGCCAAGCTGGCTTCGCGGGCGCCGAAGGATTGGAAAATCTCACCACGTTCTGGGGCGGGGTGGGCCAGCGCTAGTCCCGCCGCACCCTTGCCAAGTGTCAGGCGCGCCCCTTCCTCAACGTGATGACGCAACTCATGGCGTCCATTTTCCCGATACAAGCACACCCGCTCGTCGCCATCGCGAATAAAGAACGAGGCTGTTTCGCGTGTCTGGTCGCGTAGCTGTTCCAGTACCGGCCGTACCACTGCCTCGAGGCTGACACTTGCCTGCCCTAGCTGGCCCAGCCGTAGCAGTGCCGGCCCTGGGTGGTAGAGGCCATCACGGTCGCGTTGCGTATAGCCGAAGCGTTCCAGCGAGCCCATCAAGCGCAGGATGGTGCTCTTGTAGAACCCCGTCTCGTTGGCTAATTCAGCCAGGCTCCAAGCGGGTTTATCGGCGCGAAAGGCGTTGAGCAGGGTCAGGGCGCGCTCCACGGATTCGACGCGTTGCTCTGCCATGGCATCTCTCCTTTGATGAAACTTTAGTATGTTGCTGGGTAGAACGCATTGCAACAGGCGGAATTATTAGATTATATTCCCTCTGACGGAATTTGTTCTGTTAGGGGGAATATGCGTCAAGGCTACCAACCCACTCGTGTCCCCGCGGGCGTCCTCTCAGTGTGGGGGCAAAAGGCCATACTCCGGGAGTGATGGTACAGCTAGAGGGAGAGCAATGAGCAACACCATTCTGATTACTGCACCGCGCTTGGCTGTAGAGGGCCGGGAAGTGCTGGAACTGGCCGGTTGCCGCCTGCTGTTCATCCCCAAGGGCGAGGAAGAGCGTCTTGTCCAAATCATGTCCAGCCAGCCGATTGATGCGGTAATAGCGCGCACGCTGCCGATTGGTCGAGAGGCGATTGCAGCATGCCAAGGGCTACGTGCGATATCGCGCCATGGCGTCGGTCACGACGCTGTGGACATCCATGCCGCAACGGAGCGCAATATTCCCGTCACGGTAGTAGGGGAGACCAATGCGCAATCAGTGGCAGAGCTCGCCATTGGCTTGATGATCGCGGTAGCGCGCGACATCCCGCAGCTGAGTGAGCGTGTACGTGCTGGCGAATGGCCGAGACAGACACCTGGGTTACAGCTCTCCGGCCGTGTATTGGGACTCGTAGGTTACGGCGCTATTGCTAGGCATGTCGCACGCATGGCCGGCGCCATCGGGATGCGCGTGATGGCCTATGACCCAGCAGTCGACAAGATGGATGAGGGCGTTCGCAAGACGCCAAGTTTAGAGGCCTTGTTAGCCGAGAGTGATGTCTTGTCTTTGCACTGCCCACTGTTACCTGAGACACGCCAGCTGATTGATAGGTCTGCACTCGCTGCGCTGCGTACCGGTGCCATTGTCATCAATACTGCTCGAGGAGGGTTGATCGATGAGGATGCCTTGGCCGAGGCCATTGCCAGCGGCCATCTACAGGGAGCGGGGCTCGACACTCTGGCCGAAGAGCCGGTTCCTCCCGGGCATCGCCTGGCGCGCATGCCCCAGGTGGTCATCATGCCCCATGTAGGAGGGAACAGTGATGCTGCCCTGGCATTGACCGCTCGCGCTGCCGCCGAGAACGCCTTGGCGATACTGGCCGGCAAGCGGCCGTCGCACGGGCGCATTGTCAACGAAGACTTATTGGAGATGAGACGATGAGTGCCCATACCGATACCGAAAATTGGCCAACGGGCTTTTATATCCATCCGCGGCGTACCACGCTGACCGCTTCGTTGGTTGACGCCTACCGTCAGGTGCCTGTGGCGCATGCTGGCGACGTGATGGGGCGCCATACCGGCACGCTGGGGTTGCAGATGTACCACAATGATCTTGGCCTGACGATGTGTGGTCCCGCGGTCACAGTACGAACTCGCCCCGGTGACAACCTGATGGTGCATGCCGCGATGCAACGCGCCCAGCCTGGCGATGTCATTGTCATAGATGGCGGTGGTGATCTATCCACGGCGGTGATCGGCGGACTGATGCGCACGACGGCGATCTCTCGTCAGCTGGGTGGCTTCGTGATCGACGGTGCTCTACGCGATGTTGCCGAATGGGCCGAAGGAGGGGTGCCCGTCTATGCGCGCGGTCACACCCACCGTGGTCCCAGTAAGGAGGGGCCCGGTCAGGTCAATGTGCCGATCGCCTGCGCCGGTCTGGCGATCCAGCCTGGGGACCTGATTCTCGGTGATGCCGATGGCGTCATTGCGATCCCCGCCGCTGAGGCAGAGGCCGTCCTGGCTAAATGCCACATCCATGCGGAAAAAGAAGCGCGCATCCGCGCCAATAACGAAACAGGGCATATCGATACTGAACGCTTCGACGCAAACTTGCGTCAGAGAGGTTGTCCGGTCTGATCAGCCGAGGCGCCGCTCGAATTGAGCGGCGTTCTCCCGGGTTTCTAACCCTACGTCACACGTTGCCCAAGGCCTTTAGCCGCTCGGCGCTTAGAGCGATGTCGTCATTCTTGTTTACCCCAATACCTTGATCAATGATGCTCTGAGCAATGCGCTTGGCTTCGTCTAGCGAGTGCATCACGAAGGTGCCGCACTGAAACTCATTGAGCTCTGGAATGTCTTCCATTCGCTCCACCTTCAGGACATCATGCATGGCGGCTAGCCAGGCGTCGCTGACGCGCTCTTCCGTTGGGCTTCCCAGTAGGCTCATATAAAACCCGGTACGGCAGCCCATCGGCGAAATATCAATAATTTCGACGTTGTCGCTATTTAAATGATTGCGCATAAAGCCGGCGAATAAGTGCTCCAGGGTGTGGATGCCTTTTTCACCCATCATCTCCTCATTGGGCTTGTTGAAGCGCAAATCAAATACGGTAATGGTGTCACCTGAGGGTGAATGCATGGTTTTGGCGACACGCACTGCTGGGGCGTTCATGATCGTATGGTCAACGGTAAAGCTGTCGAGCAAAGGCATCTTGACTCCTTATTGAATGGCTCAAGCGTGCCCCCTTCGCGAATGGGGCTGCTGTTTAAGCTTGCGTGGGTGTGACCTCACAAAATGCCATAGGTTGTCCCTGGGGACTACAGCCCACCAGTGTTTCATCGCGTACCACCGTTTGGCCGCGCACCACGGTCGCCACTGGCCAGCCGGTGACCGCCTCGTTGTGGTAGGGCGTCCAGCCACTGACGCTGGCGATCCACGCATCGCTGATCCGCCGTTCGGCGTTTAGGTCGACTAGGGTCAGGTCGGCATCGTAGCCGAGGGCGATGCGTCCTTTGCCTTCAATACCGAATAGGCGGGCTGGTCCTGCGCTGGTCAGGTCGGCTAACCGCTGCAGGCTCAGTCGCCCCTTGTGGACATGGTCGAGCATGATCGGCACTAGGGTCTGTACGCCGGTCATGCCGCTAGGTGAGTCGGGGTAGGGGTGGGCCTTCCCTTGCCGCGTGTGCGGGGCGTGGTCGCTGCCGATCACATCGACCACGCCGTCGCGAATGGCTTGCCATAGCGCTTGTCGGTGGCTTTCATCGCGCACCGGTGGGTTCATCTGCGCCAGGCTGCCCAGGCGTTGGTAGCACTCAGGGGCGCATAGCGTTAGATGGTGGGGAGTGACCTCGACGCTGACGCGGCGCTTGTGGTGCGCGAGGTAAGCCATCTCGTCGGCGCTGGATACATGCAGCACATGTAGCCGCCGACCGATCTCACCGGCCATCGCTACGATGCGTTGGGTCGCCAGCAGGGCGCTTTCCGGGTCGCGCCAGTGCGGGTGGTCGCACACATCGCCGCTGGCCTCTACCAGGGCGCGGCGTTCGCGCAGCCGTGTCTCATCCTCGGCGTGCACCGCCATGCGCCGTTTGCCGTGACGCAGGATCCGCTGCAGAACGGCGTCGTCATCGCTCAGCAGGTCGCCGAAGGAGCTGCCCATAAAGACTTTGACACCAGCGCAGCCGGGCAGATTTTCCAGCTCGGCCAAGCGTTCGGCATTGACCGCCGAGCCGCCGATGTAAAAGGCGTGGTCGCACCAGGCGCGGCCTTGGGCGAGGTCGAGCTTGGCTTGGAGATCCGCTGGTGTAAGTGTTAACGGCGTGGTGTTGGGCATCTCGAAGATCCCGGTAACGCCGCCTAGTACGGCGCCGCGAGTGCCCGCTTCCAGGGTCTCTTTATGGGTTAGGCCGGGTTCGCGGAAATGTACTTGGGTGTCGATGATGCCAGGCAGCACGTGCAGGCCGCTGGCCTCCAGGGTGTTGTCGCCGGTCCAGCGGCCGCGCAGCTCACCCAGCGCTACGATGCGCCCTCCCAGGCAGGCGATGTCCAGGCGCTCTATACCAGCAGGAGTCACCACGTTGGCGCTTAGCACAAGCAGGTCTGCGTGGCGGTGGGTTAGCCGAGTGGCGAGGTCGTCGGTGATAGTCATGCGAGGCTCTTGGGCAAATGCTGGGGCACACAGTCGGCTCGTTTGATAGTTAAGTTATATTATAACATAACGCTTTGTGCATAGTGAAAATCAAACCTCGCTTCCCGAAACTTATGCGAGAAACGAGGGTGCCGCCGATGTCATCTCTCCACTAATGCGACTTTAGTATGCTGTCAGGTAGAACGCATTGCATTGGGCGGAATCATTGGTCTATATTCCGTCTAACGAAATAAATTCTGTTAGAGGGAACTCTATGTCAAAGCCGCTCACCGGAGTCCGCGTTTTGGATTTGACCAATGTGCTGGCAGGTCCCTTTTGTTGCCATCAGCTGGTGCACCTTGGGGCGGAGGTCATCAAGGTGGAGCGGCCCCAGGGGGGAGACTTGGCTCGCCAGTTGGGTGCCGATCCGGAGCTCAATAGGGCGTCGATGGGCGTTTCGTTTCTGGCTCAGAACGCCGGCAAAGGCTCGATCACCTTGAACCTCAAGGCGGAAGAGGACCGCGCACGCTTCATAGAGTTGGTCGCCAGTGCTGACGTACTGGTAGAGAACTTTCGGCCTGGTGTGATGGCGCGTTTGGGGCTCGACTTCGACTACCTCAAGACTCTCAATGAGCGGCTGGTGTATTGCGCGATTTCAGGCTTCGGCCAGGATGGGCCGCTGGCCAATTATCCCGCTTATGACCAGATCATCCAGGGCATGTCGGGGGTGATGAGCATCACCGGCGCTCCAGATAACGCCCCTTACCGGGTGGGCTATCCGCTGGCCGACACCATTGGGGGGCTCACTGCCGCTATGACCATCAATGCCGCTCTGGCCGAAACGCCGCGCAAGGCGCACTTCATCGACGTCTCGATGCTCGATTCGGTACTCGCGACCATGGGGTGGGCGGTTTCCAATCTACTGGTGGCCGACCGTGCGCCTGGCCCGCTAGGTAACGACAACGTCACCGCCAGCCCCTCGGGCACCTTTCGTACCAAGGATGGCCTGCTAAACATCGCGGCAAACAAGCAGGAGCAATTCGAGGCGCTATGCCGAGCCGTCGACCATCAGGAGTGGATCAGCGATCCACGCTTCGCCGAGCGGCAGGCACGTCTTGAACATCGCCAGGCGCTGGCTGCGCTGATCGAGTCGGCACTGGCAGGCGCGACCACAGAGCATTGGTGGAAGGCGCTGGTGGCCGTGGGTGTGCCTGCGGGTCCGGTGTATAGCGTGGCTGAGGCGCTGGCGCATCCCCAGGTGCGTGACCGCGGTTTGATCGAGCGCTTCGATGATAGCGGCATAGGACGGCCACTCGAGGTAGTGAGCGGTGGCTACCGCTTCGATGGCCAGTCGCCGCACGTTTCGACCCCACCTCCTCGACTGGGGGCAGACAACGCGCGCCTGCTGGGTCGTGCCACCCCAATGCCGGCTACACACCGCAACAGATAACGGAGTTAACGATGGCCGATACTCAGACACTCGATGCCCAGGCTGCCGGTTGGTGGCAAACCGAAATCATCGAGATGCGCCCGGGGGAGATCCGCTATCGCGGCTACCCGATTGAGCAGCTGATTGGCCGCATTGGCTTCGCTGAGATGGTGTGGTTGATGACGCGCGGTGAGCTGCCCAGTCAGGCCCAGGCCCGGCTGCTCGAGGCCACGCTGGTAGGGGCGGTAGACCACGGTCCTCAAGCGCCGAGCATAGCAATTGCGCGCATGGCGATGACCTGTGGCGGCAGCCTCAACAACGCCATGGCCTCGGCAGTCAACGTGCTCGATGACATTCATGGCGGAGCCGGCGAGCAAGCGGTGGCGCTGTATCAAACGATTGCAGCGCGGCTACCGGCGTACGGCACGCTTCAGGCCGCCGTAGAGCAAGAGCTTGTGATGTGGCGGGCCGAGCACGGCAAGATCGTGCCTGGCTTTGGGCATCGTTTTCATCCGGTCGACCCTCGGGCGCCGCGCTTTCTGGCGCTGGTCGATGAGGCGGCGCGGCGCGGTGAGGTTGGCGGTGCCTATGCCGACATCGCGCGCGAGATCGAGCGCTACTTGCAGGAAGAAAAGGGCAAACCCATTCCGCTCAACATCGATGGGGCCACCGCTGTGATTCATGCCGAGCTAGGGTTTCCTGCGCCGCTGGCGCGGGGGTTGTTCTGCCTGTCTCGTAGCGTGGGCATTCTCGCCCACGCCTGGGAGCAGCAGTGCCAGGGAGGGCGCAACAAGGGGCCAATGCCCAAGGGCTGGCTTTGGGACTATCGCGGGCAAGCAGCCCGCCAGCTAAGTAGCGACTGATTGCTGAGGTGGGTCAACACCCGCCGGGCGATGCACAGGCTGCATAAACAACAACGTACCAGGAGATACGCTATGCCACACATCACACTCTCTAAGACACTACTCGTCGGCGCGATGGCGGCCGGATTCGCCTTATCGGCCCAGGCCGACTATCCCAGTGGCAATATCGAAATGATCGTTGGCTATTCTGCCGGCGGCGGTTCGGATGTGTTGGCACGCTCATTGGTGCCCCACATTGAGGAAGCCTTGGGTGGAGGCGCTCGAATCGCGGTGATCAACCGTCCAGGCGGCGGCGGTGAGATCGGCTTCACGGCGGTGGCCGATGCCAATCCCGATGGCTATACCATTGGCATCATCAATGTGCCGTCGATTCTCAATCCGATGATCGAGCGCTCTCCCTCTTACGATCTCGACAGCTTCCAGTTGTTGGCAAACGTCGTGACCGAGCCGGGGGCCGTGGTGGTGCCAGCGGATAGTCCCCACACCAGCCTCGAGGAGTGGATGGCGCACGTTGAGGCGAACCCGGGCAGCGTCTCGGTAGGCAACTCGGGTGGCGGTGGTGCCATGCATACCGCGCTGATCCGCTTCCTGCGCGCCTCCGATCTCAGCGTTAACCACATTCCTTTCGCAGGGGGCGCGCCGAGCCGAGCTGCGCTGCTGGGCAGCCATGTCGATGCCAGCGTGATGGGGATCAGTGAGGCTGGCCCGCTGCATAATGATGGTGAACTCAGGATTCTCGGGGTAATGGCCGCCGAGCGTATCGACATGGTGCCCGACGTGCCGACCATGGGCGAGGTAGGCACCGACATCGTGGCGGGGTCCTACCGCGGTTTGATGGCGCCGGCCGGACTGCCTGACGAGGTCCGCGATGCGTTAGTCGAGGCTGTCGAGCAAGCAGTGAACAGCGAGGCTTTCCTGGCCAGTGCCGAGGAAAGACTGCTGCTGGTGGACTACCTGGATCCCAATGAGTATGCGGCGCTGATCGATGAAACCTATACCGAGATGTCGGCGATCTGGGACGAGGAACCCTGGGCCGAGTGACACCACTATACCACTCACGGGCGCGGTGTTTGCCGCGCCCACTGGCATGCATAACGGGTGTATCTCATGAGTGAGTTGAGCGAAGAGAGCCGCGATCTTGGTGCCGCGCGACGCGATGTCGTCTCGTCATTAGTCACCGGCGTACTGGCGGTATCGGTGTTCTATTATGGCACCACCCTGCGCGGCGACAGCGGCATGTTCCCGATGCTGATCGGTGCGGTCATGCTGTTCGGCTCGCTGGGTCTAGGGCTTAAGGCGCTGCTTACCCAGCGCCGCCGCCTATGGAGAGGGCCTCGCAAACAGTGGCAACACGAGGATTGGTTGGCACTGCGCCAGATCCTTATAGCGGCGGCGGGGCTGCTGCTCTACGCCTTGCTGGTGCGGCCATTGGGGTTCTTCTCTGCCACGGGACTAATGCTGCTGGCGCTTCCCTATGCGCTGGGTTATCGCCATCTGCTGGGTATCACCGTCAATGCCGCCATCGTGCTGGGCATGCTGTACCTGATTTTTATCGGCGTCTTCGAGCGCCCCCTGCCCCGTGAATTCTTCCTACGCTGAGGAGGCGGTAGAACGACATGCTGGAATTACTCGCAACGTCTCTGATGTTAATCCTCGAATGGGAGAACCTGCTGGCGATGGTGGGCGGCACTATCCTGGGAATCTGCATCGGCGCCCTTCCCGGACTCAGCGCGACCATGGGCATTGCCATCCTGATCCCACTGACCTTTGGGCTGCACCCGCTGGTGGGGCTTGGCATGATGGCCGGTATCTATAATGGTGCCATGTACGGCGGCGCGATCCCTTCGATTCTACTGCGGATTCCCGGCACGCCGGCCTCGGTGGCAACGATTCTCGACGGTGGACCGATGTCAGACCAAGGGCGTGCGCCGTTAGCGCTCAAAATTGCCGTCGTGTCCTCAGCCATCGGCGGGATCGTCAGTGCAGTGGCGTTGATCACACTGGCGCCGCCGCTCTCGAGGGTAACGTTGGCCTTCGGGCCCGCAGACTATTTCTGGGTTGCCTTCTTCGGTCTGGCGAGCATCGCCGTGCTGGTTGGCAACGATCCGTGGAAGGGGATTGTGGCGGCCGCTATCGGGCTTTTGATCGGCATGGTAGGGATCGATACGGTGTCCGGGGCGGGGCGTTTGACCTTCGGGCAGAGTGAGCTGACCGGCGGCTTTCATATTGTGGTGGTATTGATTGGTCTGTTTGGTATCCCGCCGACGCTGCGTCTCGCAGAACGGGTGGTGCGTGAGCGTAAGCCGACACAGGACGCCAGACTGGATCTCTCCCAGTCTGAGCGTGTGCCCTATCGCTTGCTATGGCCCACCTGGCTGCGCTCATCACTGATTGGAGTAGTGGTGGGCATCTTGCCCGGTGCCGGCGGCAACATGGCGTCATTCATGAGTTACAACGAAGCCAAGCGCGCCTCAAAAACCCCCGAGCGCTTCGGCCATGGTGCCGAGGAGGGCGTAGCGGCGGCGGAGTGTGGCAATAACGCCGACAATGCCGCTGCTCTGGTACCGGCACTGACCCTGGGGATTCCTGGTAGTTCTGTATCGGCGGTGATTCTCGGTGGGCTGCTGGTGCATGGATTGCAGCCAGGTCCGGCGCTTTTTCGGGATAGCGGCGAGATCGTCTACGGTTTTATGCTGCAGATGTTGATCACCGCCGCACTGCTGATTGTACTGGGTGGTTACCTGGGCTCACGAGTCTTCGTCAAGATACTCAGGCTGCCACCCCTGCTACTGGTTCCCATCGTCTTTTCGTTGACCATCGTCGGGGTCTACTCGGTCAACAACAGCATGTTCGATGTGTTTCTGCTGCTGGCCTTCGCTGTGGTGGGGGTGTTTCTCGACCGCATGCAGTATCCGCTGGCGCCAGTGGTGCTGGGCGTTGTACTAGGTACCATGGCTGAGTCCAATCTGCGTTTGGCACTGCTGATTGGTCAGGGGGAGTGGAGTGCGCTGGTGGCCCGCCCACTTTCGATAGGATTGGCAACGATTACCCTGCTGGCGGTAATGTCGCCGATTCTGAAGGCCATACGCTATCGCCTCAAAGCTCGTGCCCCGGTGCATTAAGTTGCCCCTTGCGTCCTCAACCGCTTGCCCCCAGGCTTGGTTTGAACCCTAACCATGTCAGGAGGCGAGATGACGTCCACGGTATTGATCACCGGCGCCAACCGCGGCGTCGGGTTGGCGCTGGCGCAGCACTATCATCGTGAGGGCTGGCAAGTCATCGGCGTATGCCGCTCGGCCTCCGCGGAGCTGGCCGAGGTGGCCGAGCGGGTCATCGAAGGTATCGATGTGACCCGTGAAGCCGATGTGGCGGGCTTGGCAGAGTCGCTCGATGGCACGCGGCTCGATCTGCTGATCAACAACGCCGGCCTGCTGCGCGACGAGCAGTTGGGCGCGATCGACTTCGACACGATTCGCGAGCAGATGGAGATCAACGCCTACGCGCCGCTGCGCGTGGCCGAGGCGCTACTGCCATGTCTGGGGGAGGGCAGCAAGATCGCTAATATCACCAGCCGCATGGGCTCCATCGCCGACAACGACTCCGGAGGCCGCTACGGCTACCGCGCCTCCAAGGCGGCGCTCAACGCCTTCGGCAAGTCACTGGCGGTGGATCTCGCCCCCCGCGGTATCGCCGTGGTTCAGCTCCACCCCGGCTATGTGCAAACGCGGATGGTCAACTTCGGCGGACTTATTTCACCGGATGAGGCGGCGGCTGGCATTGCTGCGCGTATCGAGGCGCTCTCCCTGGAAACCAGCGGCAGCTTCTGGCATAGCAACGGTGAGCCACTGCCTTGGTAGGCGCTACCGACGACGGCTGGGGTGAGGGCAAGACGGTACTGCTGGCGACCACCTGGGTACAGACGCTGTGCAGTGCGGCAATGCTGCTGGTGCCGACCCTGGCGCCGCAGATCGCCGCAGCCTTCGGCCTGCCCACCGGGCTGGTCGGGCTGCAGGTCAGCCTGCTCTATGGAGTGGCCATGCTGGTCTCGCTCCAGGCGGGCGTGGTAGCGCGTCGTCTTGGAGCGTGCCGGGCCAGCCAGGTGGCGATGCTAGTGATCACCCTGGGCTGTGCCGTGGCGCTGCTGCAGACACCGCTATCGCTTTTCGCCACCACGCTGCTGCTGGGCGTGGCCTACGGCATGACCAACCCCGCCGCTGCACAGCTGCTGTCACGCTATACGCCTGCCCAGCATCGCAACATGGTCTACTCCATCAAACAGACCGGTGTGCCGCTGGGCGGCATTCTGGCTGGCATTGCGGCACCGCCGCTGGCGCAGGTGTGGAGCTGGCATGTGACCTTCCTGCTGCTGGGTGGCATGAGCCTGCTCACCGCGTTCTGGCTGCAGACCCATCAACCCGATTGGGACCGCGATGGCGGCGTGGTCAAGCCGGGCAAGGGGAGCGGCAGTCTGGCGCTGCTCTATCACCGCCGGTCGCTGCGCTGGATGGGACTCACCGGGTTCTGCCTGGCGGCGGCCCAGCTGTCGCTGATCAGCTTTGCCGTGGCCTTTATGGTCGAGGAACTGACGATCACCCTGGTGATGGCCGGCATCGTGGCCTCGGTGATGCATACGGCCGGGGTGGCGGGGCGCCTGGGCTGGGGCTTTCTGGCCGACCGTCTGGGCGGCAGCCTGCCAGTGCTGTCCGGGCTCTCGATTAGCATTGCGGTGCTGTTCACCCTGCTGGCGTTGACCGGGACACATCTGCCGCAGTGGCTGGTGGTGGTGCTCCTGGTGTTGGCGGGGGCCACGGCGATCGGTTGGAACGGTGTCTATCTGGCCGAGGTGGCGCGCACCAGTGCGGCCTCGGAGGTCAGCGAGGCCACTGCTGCGGTGCTGGTATTGACCTATATGGGGGTGCTGGCCGGCCCCGCCTGCGTCACCCTGCTGGTGTGGTTGACCGGCAGCTACGCCATCAGCCTGCTGCTGCCGGCGTTGGCCGCGGTGATGGCGGTGATCTGCCTGCAGCGCTGCGTGTGCGCCCATCGCCAGGAGCAGCCATCGTAACGCCGCGGTGGTGGGACGAGGTTGTGTGCTGACGGGTGAAATGGTCTATTACGTAGTTGCCTAATAACGATTCGGCGCGAGCAGCGCCGCAGGAAAATCAACAATCTGGGCGCGCTGCCGCTGGACGCGCCACACGGGAGAACTCAATGCGCCACTTCTCACCAACGCTGTTGGCGACCGTCGCCGCGGTCACCATGACCACGCTGGCCTTCCAGGCCCAGGCCGAGACCCGCGTCACCTACAAGTCGGCTTCGGCCGGTACCGCCTACTACCAGATGGGCGTGGAGCTGTCCGAGGCGATCCGCCGCGGCACCGATGATGAGATCGTACTGACCCTGGAGGAGAGTCAGGGCTCGGTGCAGAACGTCATGGAGGTGATGGCGCGCCAGGGCAACTATGTGTTTACCACGCCGCCAGGGTTGGTGGAGCAGGCGCTGGCCGGTGAGGGGCCCTTTGCCGAGCGCCAGAGCCCGCGCTTCCAGGAGATCCGCGGACTGTTTCCGATCCCCGCCATCACCATGCACTTCGTGGCCGCCGGCGACGAGGGGGTGATCTCGATGCAGGACCTGGAAGGCAAGCATATCCTGATCGGCCGCGGTACCTTCGGCGCCCGCGAGGCGGAGCGCTACCTGGAGCTATTCGACCTGCTGGACAAGGTCGACATCGCCGATGCCTCCATCGGCAGCGGGCCGGATGCGCTGCAGAACGGTCAGGTAGATGCCTTCGTTACCGCCAGCTCCTTCCCCACGCCCAACGTGATCGAGACCGCAGCGAGCATGTCGATCAGCCTGGTATCGATGAGCGACGAGGAGATCGAGCAGACCGGCTCGACCCGCCAGACCATCCCCGCCGGCACCTACTCCGGGGTCGATGAGGACGTCGAGACGACTTCGCTGCCGGTGATCGCCTACACCACCAGCAATATGGACGACGAGACCGCCTACCAGCTGACCAAGACCTTCTGGGAGCGTCGCGAGGCGATGGAGGCGGAGTCGGCCTGGTGGGGCAGTATCGAGCCCGACATGGTGGGCAATATCACCGGCACCCTGCATCCTGGGGCGCTGCGTTACTATGATGAGGCCGATATCGAGGTCCCCGACGCGCTGCGCGAATAAAGGTCTGCGCGGGCGAATCACCCCCACCATGCGTCGCGGCTACCCTTAGGGGTGGCCGCGGCGGCCGTTACTCCCTGACTGAACTCTTCTGATGTCGCGACTACTCACTTCTGATGCCGATGAACGGCGACGCCTGCATCCCGTCTGGGTCGCGCTGGGCGCGGCCACGGTCATATTCCATCTGGGTCTGATCTTCTACGGCCTGACCCCAGCGCTGGTTAGCCGACCGCTGCATATGGCGCTGGCGCTGCCCTGGGTGCTGATCTATATGGCGGCCACGCCCTGGCAGCGTATCAGCGGCTGGCTGCTGACCGGCCTGGGTATTGCCGCTTGCGGTTATATCGCCCTCAACGAGCGGGCACTGGCCAACCAGTACGGCTTTATCGACACCCAACTGCAGATGGTCATCGGGGTGTTCCTGATCTTTCTGGCGCTGGAGGCGGCGCGCCGCGCCATCGGTTGGCCGCTGCCGCTGGTGGCGCTGACGGCGCTGGCCTATGGGGCGCTTGGGCAGCACCTGCCCGGGGTCTTCGGCCACCCTGGCATGCCGATGGCCAGCTATGTGGGCACCCTGACCATCGCCGAAAGCGGTCTGTGGGGCTCGCTGACCGGCGTCAGCGTCGGGGTGGTGGCGATCTTCGTGATCTTCGGCGCGGTGCTCAACGCCGGTGAGGCGGGGCAGGGTTTCATGAATCTGGCCAGCGCCTGTGCCGGACGTTTGACCGGCGGCGCGGCCAAGGTCTCGGTGATCTCCTCGGCGCTGATGGGCTCGATCTCCGGCTCGGCCTCGGCCAACGTGGCCTCCACCGGGGCGATTACCATTCCTTCCATGGTGCGGCTGGGCTATCCGCGGGCGCTGGCCGGCTCGGTGGAGGCGGTGGCCTCGTCGGGGGGCCAGATCATGCCGCCGCTGATGGGTGCCGGGGCCTTCGTGATGGTCGAACTGACCGGCACCCCCTATACCCAGATCATGGCTGCTGCGCTGCTGCCGGCGATCCTCTACTTCGTCACGGTGTGGGTTGGCATCAACGCCTACGCCACCCGTCATGACCTCAAGCCGATGGACGAGAGCGAGCGTCCCAGTCCCAAGGAGGTGCTGATCACCTCGCTGTTCTTCGCGGTGCCGTTCGTGCTGCTGCTGGAGCGTATCTTTCTGGGCGGCTATACCCCGCAGTTCGCGGCGAGTATCGCGATCTTCGCCGGCATGGCGCTGCTGCTCTTCGACGTGACGCTGAGTTTCTCGCTGCGCGGTTTCGTGACCCGCCTGGCCGATGCGGCGGTGACCGCCGGGCGTCAGGTGGCGTTGATCGGTGCGATCATCATCTGCGCCTCGCTGGTGATCGGGGTGCTGTCGCTGACCGGGCTGGGGGTCAAGATCACCTCGGGGATCCTGTCGCTCTCCAACGATATGCTGTGGCCGGCGCTGCTGCTTACCGCGCTGGCCTGCCTGATCCTGGGCATGGAGGTGCCGACCACCGCGGCCTATGTGATCTGCGTCTCGGTGGCCGGGCCGGCGCTGACGGCGCTGGGCCTGGAGCCGCTGCTGGCGCACCTGTTCGTATTCTGGTTCGCGCTGCTCTCGACCATCACGCCGCCGGTGTGCGGCGGCGTCTTTATCGCCGCCGGCATGGCCGGCGAAAACTGGCTCAAGGTGGCACTCAAGGCGATGGCGTTGGGCATCGGGCTCTACATCATTCCGCTGGCGATGATCAGCAACCCGGACATCATCCGCCTCGACAGCAACCCCGGTGGTGCGCTGTTCGACGCGCTCAAGATCGCCGTGGGCCTTACGGCCATCTCGTTCGGGGTGATCGCCCGCAAGGCCTGGTGGCTGCGGTTGGCACTGATCGTGGCCGGGGCGCTGGTGATCTTTGCTATATAACCGGTGCCGGCGCGCAGTGAATCAGGTCGCCGTCCAGGGGCGTGCGGCCGAACACCACCCAGGTGTCCAGCGCCGGGCCTAGGTCGGCCACCAGGCGCAGCCGCTCGGGGTGCTGGTCCAGGTACTCCCGGGCGCAGATGCCCGCCTCTAGACGGCCGCTCAGCAGACCTTCGGCGACGCTGACGGTGGTGGGCTCCTCGATCAGCTCGGCGTAGCCGGAGAGATTCGCGTAATAGCGGGTCGCCGGCTGCAGGCCGAGCTGCCGGGGGCGTGCGACCTCGGCGCGGGCGAGAATCGCCAGCGGCTTGCTGGGGGCGATAAAGCTGTCCACCGGAAAGGCACGATGCATGCTGCGACCCACCCAGTCGCCATGGCTGGGGTGGGCCGTGCACTGCAGCAGCAAGTCCACTTCAGCATTCAACAGGGCCGGAAAGGCCGCATCGAAGCTTCCATAAAGCACTACCTCGGCGTCGTCGATGGCGCGGCGTTGCAGGTAGCGTTCGAGGACCAGCGTGTGATTGTTGCCGGCGGGGCCGAGGGTGGCGAATTTCATGGAGATTCCACTGCTAGGGTCAAGGGGAGGCTAGACGTGGTGGCATATACGAAGTGTGGCTATCCTGCGTTAACCAGTTCGTCATTGCTTCGTCACCCAAGCGTCATATCGAGCGCCTAGGGTAAAACAACAACATACGTAAGCATACGGGAGCGCCCCCATGAAGACATTGACCTCGCTAGCCGCTGCCACGGCACTGGCCGCCGGCATGACGTCCACCGCCTGGGCCGAGCCGTCCGGCACCGTGAACTTCTACTCCTCCATGCAGCTCGATGTGGTCGAACCGATTATCGAGGCGTTCGAAGAGCGCTACCCGGAGATCGAGATCGACCTGCTCTACTCCGGCAGCGTGGAGCTCGAGCAGCGCATCTTCTCCGAGATCGAGGCCGGCCGGCTGCGCGCCGACGTGATCTGGGCCGCCAACCCGGCGCTGTTCCTCAACCTCAAGGAGCAGGGCTGGCTGGCCGCCCACGATAGCGAGCACAAGCACGCCATCCCCGAAGACCTGCGCGACGAGGACGACATGTTCTTCGCCGGCCGTGTGCACCATATGGGTATCGGCTACAACACCAACATGGTCAGCGAAGACGAAGTGCCGCGCACCTGGGAGGAGTTCCTCGAATGGGGCCCCCAGGCGGCCTCGGCCAGCCCCCTGCATAGCGGCACCAACTTCAACATGCTGGGTGCCTTCACACAGAACGAGACGCTCGGCTTCGAGTGGTACGAGCGCGCCCGCGAAGCGGGTATGCAGGTGGTGCGCGGCACCGGCGACGTGACCCGCGGCGTGGTCAGCGGCGAATTCGCGGTGATCAAGGGCATCGACTACATCATGGCCGGTCAGGCTGCCGAGGGCGCGCCGGTGGCCTTCAGCTTCCCGGAAGATGGCGTACTGGCACTGCCCAGTCCGCTGGCGGTGACCGCCGAGTCCGAGAACGACGCCGCCGCGCGGGTATTCCTCGATTTTATCCTCTCCGAGGAGGGCCAACAGGTCCTGGTCGACAAGTTCTTCATGCCGGTGCGCACCGACGTCGATCCGCCCGAGGGCTTGCCCACCGCCGACCAAATCACGGCGCTGGAGATCGACTACGACTGGATGGCCGAGAACGGCGACCAGCTCCGCGAGCGCTTCTCCGAGCTGTATTGATTCCTTCACTCCCTTGCGTAACGTGGCGCCCTTCGGGGCGCTGCGTCATGGTGTCCGTGCATGTCGCAACGTCCTGAACCGCTGCATGAAGTGAGCGAGCCTCCGGCGCTGCTGCGATGGTGGCTCGATTATCGCCGGGTGATGATGCTGCTACTGGCACTGTTCGTCGGTATCACCATCGTCTATCCCCTCTATCAGGTGTTCTGGCGCAGCCTGATGGTCGACGGTGAGTGGTCGCTGGCCAACTACTCGGCGGTGTTCCTGCGCCCCTCCAACTACATGGCGTTGTGGAACACCCTGTGGGTCTCGGTGCTCGCCACCGGCCTGGCGGTGGTCATCGGCACCCTGGCGGCCTTCGTGATTCAGCGCACCGATGTGCCCCACAAGGCGCTCCTCAGCGTACTGCTGGTGCTACCGTTCGCCATTCCGCCGCTGTTCTCGGCGATCGGCTGGGTGCAGCTGGCGGGTCCGGTGGGGTTGTTCACCCAGTGGTGGCGCGAACTGTTTGGCGCGCCGCCGCCATGGAACATCTACTCACCCGGGGGCATCATCTTCGTGCTGGCGGTGACCAACTACCCGTTCGTGTTTATCACCGTGGCCGGCGCGCTGATGCGCATGGACAGCAGCCTCGAAGAGGCGGCGCGCACCTCGGGGGTGGGGCCGCTGCGGATCATGAAGGACATCACTCTGCCGCTGGTACGCCCGGCGATCCTCGGCGGAGCGCTGCTGGCCTTCGTGTCGTCAATCGATAATTTCGGCATCCCCGCGGTGCTGGGGATGCGCGCCCAGTTCTACGTGCTGACCACGCGCATCTACGAGGCCCTGACCATCCCCAATATGCCGCTGGCCACCGCCATGTCGGTGCTGCTGGTGCTAGTGGCGATCGTCTGCCTGGTGGCATTTCGCCGCCTGGAGGGCACCCGAGGCCAGTATGCGGTGATCTCCGGCAAGTCGGTGACGCCCAATGTACTGCGCCTGGGTAAGGCGCGCCCCTGGGTGCTGGCGGTGCTCTATCTGACCCTGGTGGTGATCGTCCTGATGCCGGTATTCGCGCTGGTGCTCACCTCGCTGCTGCGCTTCTGGGGAGCGGACCTGAGTGCCGAGAATTTCACGCTGCGCCACTATATTGCGGTGCTCAACCAGAGCGGCGCACGCCGCGGCATCATCAACAGCCTGATCCTGGCGCCGGCAGCGGCAACCATTATCGTCATCGTCTCGGCGATGATCGCCTATCTCAACGTCAAGGCGCGCCAGCGCGGTGCCGGCCTGCTCGATGGTATCGCCACAGTGCCCTTTGCGCTGCCGGGATCGGTAATCGGCGTGTCGATGATCCTGGCCTGGAGCAATCCGGCCTTCGGCCCGACCCTCTACGGCACCCTATGGATTCTGCTGGCCGGCTACATCATGCGCTACATGGCCTTCGGCCTGCAGAGCACGCGCAGTACCCTGCAGCAGATTCACGACTCACTGGAGGAGGCGGCCTGGACCTCGGGGGCCAGCCGGCTGCGCACCATTCGCGATATCACCCTGCCGCTGCTGCGCCCGGGGATGCTGGCCGGCTGGGTGCTGATCTTCATTTCGGCGTTCAACGAGCTGACCGTCTCGGTGCTGATCTGGACCACCGGCGCGGAGACCATCGGCGTATGGATCTTCCTGATGCAGGATTCCGGCTTTACCGGCCGCGCCGCGGCGCTGGCGGTGCTGACCCTGCCGGTGATCCTGCTGCTCTATCTGTTTACCCAGTGGCTCACCAAACTCGAAGCGCGTCGTCGTGAGCGCGTCGCCGGGAAATCTGACCCATGACTGCCATCTTGACTCTTGAAGGCCTGACCAAGCGCTACGGAAAGGTCACCGCGGTGGACGATATCTCGCTGTCCATCGAAGCGAATGAATTCTTCTCGCTGATCGGCCCAAGCGGCTGCGGCAAGACCACCACCCTGCGCAGCGTGGCGGGGCTCGAGAGTGCCCAGCAGGGGACGATCCGAATGGCTGGGCACACCGTCTTCGACGCCGGCACTCGGCGTGACCTGCCGCCCAACAAGCGGCCCATCGGTATGGTGTTCCAGAGCTATGCGGTGTGGCCGCATATGAACATCTACGAGAATATCGGCTACCCGCTGAAGGTGCGGCGCATACCCCGCGACGAGATCAAGCGGCGGGTGCAGCGGGTACTGGACATGCTCGGCATGTCCGACCTCGGCGCGCGCATGCCGAGCCAGCTCTCCGGCGGCCAGCAGCAGCGCGTGGCGCTGGGGCGGGCGCTGGCCATCGAGCCCAGCTTGCTGCTGCTCGACGAACCGCTCTCCAACCTGGATGCCAAGCTGCGCGAGTCGATGCGTGCCGAGCTCAAGCAGGTGCAGCGCGATACCGGGCTGCCGATTCTCTATGTGACCCATGACCAGGAGGAGGCGCTGGCGATGTCCGACCGGATCGGCGTGATGTCGGCCGGGGTGCTGCACCAGGTGGGCTCGCCCACCGAGGTCTATACGCGGCCGGCGACGCGTTTCGTGCTCGACTTTATTGGCACGGTGTCTTACCTGCCCTGCGAGGTGCTCAAGCGGGAGGGGGAGGCGGTGATGATTCGCTGGGGTGAAGAGGGCGAGGCCAGCGCGACGCTGAGTGTCAACCAGAATACGCCCGAGCAGGGGCCGGCGAGCCTCGCTGTTCGGCCCGAGCATCTACTGCTGACACCCGTCGCCGATGCCGCCCAGCCGGGGCTGGCGCGCGGGCGCGTCAAGATCCGCGCCTACCTCGGCGACGCCTGGGAGTATCACGTCCGGGTCGGCGACTGCCTGGTGCGGGTGCGCACCGACAGTGCCCAGGCGCTGGAGGAGGGCAGCGATGTTGCCGTTGGCGTGCGGGAGGGCTACGTGGTCAGTGCCGACGACGATCGGCAGGATCGCGTGTTGTTTTCCGTGGACTGAAGGGCTGGGAGCCGTCGGAACTGAGGCAGGGTGAGTGCTAATATAGGCAGAGATGGGAGGCAGCCCATCGTGCCTGCTGGACGGGCCTTATCAACGAAAGGAGTCGTCATGATGCGATATGGACAAGGCTATCTGATCGCGGGGCTGGTATGTGCGCTACTGCCGGCACTGGCCAGCGCCGAGCCCAGCGAGGAGCGCTATACCCTTACGCTGTTCCATACCAACGACCTGCACGGGCGCACCGATGCCTACCCGCGGCTGGTCAGTACCCTCGACAAGGCCCGCGAACGCCACGGCGACGGCCTGCTGCTCGACGCCGGGGATATCTTCTCCGGCACGCTCTATTTTACCGAGTTCCACGGCCAGGACGCCGTCGAGTTCATGAATCTGATGGGCTATGACGCCTTCGTACCGGGTAACCATGAGTTCGATCTTGGTGACCCGGAAGCGGGACATGACGAGCTGGCCGCCTTCTTCGAGGCCGCCGAGTTTCCGATCGTCGCCGCCAATATGGACTTTTCGGCAGCCCCCGAGTTCGAGGCGCTGCTTGGGGAGTCGCTGGCCGAGTCGCCTGACGGTGGCATGATTCATGACGGCATCGTGGTCGAGCACGAAGGTGAGCGTATTGGCATCTTCGGCCTCAATACCGAAGACACCCCGAACATCTCGAGTCCCGGTGAGGTGAGCTTCGGTAACTACCTTGAGGCGGCCGAGGCGATGGTCGAACGCTTCGACGCCGAAGGCATCGACAAGATCATTGCGCTGACCCATCTCGGTTACGATAGCGACTCCAGCGTCGGTAACGACCTGCTGCTGGCCCAGCATGTCGAAGGCATCGATATCATTATCGGTGGGCATAGCCATACCCGGCTCGATCCACCAACCCTGGTGACTGAGAACCACCGCGGCGAGACCATGGCACCCACCGTGATCGGCCAGGCGGGGGAGTATGGCGAGTACCTAGGCGTGATGGAGGTGATCTTCGACGGCGATGGCGTGGTGGTGGACGTCAGCGGCGAGCTGCTGGCCGTCGCTGACA
This sequence comes from Halomonas sp. ML-15, assembly GCF_014779595.1. Classification (GTDB taxonomy): domain Bacteria; phylum Pseudomonadota; class Gammaproteobacteria; order Pseudomonadales; family Halomonadaceae; genus Franzmannia. The sequence continues at coordinate 1,194,425 of NZ_JACXZT010000019.1, read as the reverse complement.
GCGAGGCCGACCCCCGGGCCGCCGAGATGCTGGCGCCCTACACGGCGGCCATCGAGTCGCTGCGCGACGAAACCATCGGTGTGGCGCTGACAGAGACCCTGGCCAATCCCCGTCACGGTGACGGCGATGAGCAGAGCGTGCGCGCCAACGAGACGGCGCTGGGCAACCTGATAGCCGACGGTCAGCTAGCCGCCGCCCAGAGGGTGGAAGCCGATACGCTGATGGCGCTGCAGAACGGCGGCGGCATTCGTGAACCGCTCGCCGCCGGGGAGGTGACCGTCGGTGAGCTGATCGCCGTGCAGCCGTTCGGCAACCGGCTGACCCTGCTGGAGGTCAGCGGGGTCGAGCTGATCGAGACCTTCGAGATCGCCCTGGCCAATGCCCCCGACGAGAACGGTGGCTTTCTGCACGTTTCCGCTGGCACCCGGCTGACCTACGACAGCCGCGAAGCGCCGGGTGAGCGGGTCGTGACCCTGGAAGTCGAGGTCGACGGCTCGCTGGATGCCATCGCTCCGGATCAGGCCTATACCATTGCCACCAACCATTTTACCGCTGCCGGCGGCGACAGCCACCGGGTACTGGGTGAGGCCTACGAGGAGGGGCGCGGTACCATCGTCGGCACCACGGATTGGGAGATGCTGCGCGATCGGCTGCTCGAGCTCGACCAGGTGCCGTATGCTCCCCAAGGTCGTATCGTCGACCTGGCGGCAGAGGGCAACGATGAGTAACGGTCCCTACTACCAAGGCAGCTGTGAGTGTGGCGCGGTGACGTTGCTGGTTACCGACGAGCCGCTGGCGCAAGGAAGCGATGATCAAGGCAACGGCTGGTTGGTGCTGGATGCGGCGGCGGTGCAGGTGAGCGGTGGACTGGATGCCCTGAGCACTGAGTTTCGTGACGATGGTCATCCCTGCAGTCGCTGTCATCAGTGTCGCCAGTGGCTGCTCGCCGAGGGCGATGAGCTGACGCTGATCGCCGACATACTGCTGCCGGCAGAGGCTGAGCCGCCCAGCCCCGAGCTGGCCGAGCGGCTGCCCTGGCGGCTATATTGAAGGGCCATGCCGCTATCGCAAGGATCGCTAATGTACCGCCTACACATTGCCAACAAGCACTACTCCTCCTGGTCACTGCGCCCCTGGGTGCTGATGCGCGAGCTCGATATTCCCTTCGACGAGCAGCTTAGCGCCTTCGAGCCCGACTCGAGCTGGACGCGATTTCGCGACTTCTCGCCCACTGGCCTGGTGCCCTGTCTGGTCGATGAGCAGCAGGTGGTGTGGGAGTCGCTGGCGATTGTCGAGTATCTCGCCGAACGCCACCCCGGCGTATGGCCGTCGGATGCTGCGGCGCGTGCCTGGGCGCGCTGCGCCAGCGCCGAGATGCACGCCGGCTTCTCGGCGTTACGCAGTCAATGTCCGATGAGCTGTGGCGTGAGGGTGCGGTTGGAACGCCACGATGAGGTACTGCGCCGCGATCTGGCACGGCTGGACGAGCTATGGCAGCAGGGGCTGACGCGGTTTGGTGGCCCCTTCCTGGCCGGCGAGGCGTTCACTGCGGTGGATGCGTTCTTCGCACCGGTGGCGTTTCGCGTGCAGACCTTTTCGCTGCCGCTGAGTGAGGCATCACTGGCCTATGTCGAGCGGCTGCTGGCCTTGCCCGCCATGCAGCAGTGGTATGCCGAAGCGCTGGTCGAGCCGTGGATCGATCCGCAGCACGAAGATGAGGTCGAGGCCGGGGGCACGGTGCTGGCCGATTACCGGCAGCCTCAAGGCTAGGCTAAATTAGGCCAGGCGCTTGACCTCGACTTGGTCAAACCACTCGATATCCTTTGCCCGCTCACCCAGCTGCTCGATCACTGCCGGGCTGGAGAAGGGCGCCTGTTCGTCGAGGCATACCACCACGGTGACGGCGCCCTCCAGGTAGTGCAGCTCGATCTCGCGTATCTCGTTCCAGACGTTGAGCGGCTGCCAGCGCTCGGCGAGGGTCGCCTCGACGTCGGGGCGCAGCGGTAGCCCGGGGAAACGGCTGGGGTCGCCTTCCCCCGCATCGTCTTCCGGGTCGATGTGGAAGGTGAGGTCGGTCAGCTCTGGAAAGGCCAGGCGCAGGCGTCGGCTCACCTCGTTGCCGATCTCGTGCCCCTCGGAGACACTGATTCGCGGTGACACCACCACGTGGAGGTCGAGCATGGTACGCCCAGCGGAGAGCCGGGTACGCAGGTCATGAATACCGGTGACGCCGGGCACGCTCATGGCCACGTCGCGCATGGCGTGCTGGGTGCTCACCGGCAGAGCAGTGTCGATCAGTTCGCGACCGGCGTCCCACAGCAGGCTCCAGCCGACCTTGCCCACCAGCAGTCCGACGATCACCGCGGCGAGGGTGTCCAGCCATCCGTAACCCCACTGGGTACCTAGCATCGCCAGTATGACCACTGCGGTGGAGAAGACATCGGAGCGCGAGTGCCAGGCGTTGGCCTCCAGCAGACGTGACTTGGTGCGCCGCGCCACCCGCATGGTGGCATGGTAGAGCGCTTCCTTGGCCAGCAGCGTTACCAGAGCTATGCCGACGGCCCAGTAGCCGGGAGGCGGAATCGCGGCATTCGACAGCAGGCGCTCGACGCTGGACCAGGCGATGGCCCCGGCCACGAAGATCAGCATGCTGCCCAGGAATAGGGTGGCGAGGGTTTCGATGCGGCCGTGACCGTAGGGGTGGTCGTGGTCGGGTCCCTGCTGGCCATAGTGGGTAGCGGCGAGCACGAAGCCGTCGGTGATCAGATCGGAAAAGGAGTGTACGCCGTCGGCGATAAGTGCCGCAGAACCCACGATGGTCCCGACAATGACTTTGACGATACCCACCAGGCCATCGACCCAGATGGCCAGTATCGTAATACCTCGGGTAGCGCGTTGATCGTCAGTCATAGTCCGGTCGCTCGATGATGCGTGCTGAGCTAATAATAGTTATCGAGCAAATAGTACTAAATCGGTCCTGTATGATCAATATCGCATTGCGCTTAACACAGCGTTTGCCGAGCCTCTGAAAAAGAAACCTCCGAGTCCGATGGTAGAGGCGCCGAAGGTGCCTTCAACCAAGCCGCGATATCGGCCTCGGTACGCTGGCGTTGAGTGTAGCGGGTCAACATATGGTAGCCGTCCGGGTAGAGCGCCAGGCGCCAGGCGTCGTGGTTGTCCTCCGGTAGCCGCTCGAGCAGCGCACACATCGCCTCAGGGGGAATCACCTGATCGTTGTCGCCATACAGGAGCAGGATAGGGCCCGTTAGCTGAGGGGTGACGTCGAGAGCAAGGTCCATGGTGCGGGTCACGCCGTAGAGGGTGTCGACCCGCGCGCTGCGCAGGATGCGGGGATCCTTGGCCAGCTTGGCCATGATCGCCTCGTCGTCGGTGGGCTCGATCCCCAGGCGCTCGGCGGCCCGTGCAGAGAAGGCCACGTCGGGAATCAGCCGGATGCCCAGCCACAGGCTGGCGCGCTGGTACCAGGGCATGGCCACTTGTCCCCACACCGCCGGGGCGATCAGCACGCTGCCGTCTACCGGCGGTGGGGTGTCGCGGCTCATGGTTAGCATTACCAGCGCGCCACCCATGCTCTTGCCCACCAGATAGAGCGGGGTATCGGGGTGGCGTTCACGCAGCAGCCGGGCGAGCAGGTCGATGTCATCGACCATCCGCTGATGGCCGGGCCATAGCCGACGCTGGCGGGTGACGCCGAAGCCCCGCTGGTCGAACGCATAGACCTCGATGTTCTGCTCGGTCAGCGCCTCCGCCAGCACATTGAAGCTGCCGCCATGGTCGTTGAAGCCGTGCACCGCGAGTACTAGCGCATCAGGCGTGTCGCCAGCGGGTGCCCAGTGCCAGAGCGGCAGGCGGTAGCCATCCTTGGCGGTCACGTAGCTCCCATCCAGCTGCGGCGATTCGCCCCCCGGCCCAGGTGGCTGCAGCGTGGCACCGCCGCCGCACCCTGCCAACAGGCTCAGCAGGGGCAGCAGCACGGCAAATAGGAGGCGGGATGGCGGATTGCCTGACATCAAAGGAAGAGATCGCCCTGTGCAGTGGGTGGTCTGAATTGGCTGCAATCGAGGCCTTCGTCGATGCGCTCGGCCATGCCCAGCCGACGTCTGGCGTGGCTAAAGCGCTGCGCCAGCAGGTCGGCGAAGACACCCTCGCCACGGAAGCGATGTCCGAAGCGGCCGTCGTAATCCTTGCCGCCGCGACACTGGCGAATCAAGCTCATCACCTTGGCGGCGCGCTCGGGGTAGTGGGCCTCGAGCCAGGCCTCGAACAGCGGCGCCACCTCGTGGGGCAGGCGCAGCAGCATCCAGCCGGCGGTACGCGCACCGGCGCGGCTGGCGGCATCCAGCAGTGATTCTAACTCATGATCGTTGAGGCCGGGAATCATCGGCGAGAGTAGCGCCCCCACCGGCACGCCCACGGTATTTAGCTCGCGGATCACCCGCAGCCGCGCCTGGGGAGAAGCGGTGCGCGGCTCCAGGCTGCGCTTGAGGTTGGCATCCAGGCTGGTCAGGCTGACGAAGACCCGCACCAGACGCCGTTCGGCCATCTCGGCGAGCAGTTCGCTGTCGCGCAGGATCAGCGCGCTCTTGGTCACCAGGGTGACCGGATGACGGCAGGCCAGCAGCAGCTCGAGCACCCGGCGGGTGGTCTGCCACTCCGCCTCGATGGGCTGGTAGCAGTCGGTATTGCCGGAGAGGTTGATCGGCCGGCACACATAACCCGGCTTGCACAGCTCCTCCTGAAGGCGCTCCACCAGACCGGTCTTGGCGATCAGCTTGGTCTCGAAGTCGAGTCCCGGCGACAGATCCCAGTAGGCGTGGCTGGGCCGCGCATAGCAGTAGACGCAGCCATGTTCGCAGCCGCGGTAGGGGTTGATCGAACGGTCGAAGCCCAGGTCCGGGGAACGATTCCACGACAGCGCCGTCTTGGGATGCTCTTCGCGCACCTCGGTGGCCAGCGTGGTCGGCGCCTCCTCCTGCCACCAGCCATCGTCGACCGCTTCGCTATGGGTAACTGCGAAACGGTTGTGCGGATCATAGGTGGCGCCGCGGCCTTTTAGCGGCGCTGGCGATGTGGTGTGGGGGCTAGCAGGGGGTGAGGAGGTCATGGCAAGTCCCTCGGGTATTTTATGTATAAATACACAGTATAGGGGCGATGCGCTGCCCTGCAAGATATCCCCGCGGCCATCTCTGCTACCATTGGCGCTTTTCCCAGCCCCCGTTGCCAGGAGCGGCATGTGAGCGACGCCTTTGCTTCCCCTCCCGACCTTGATCGCGCCAGCGCTGCGCGTGCCGCAGCGCATCTCGATACCTTGACCAAACCGCCTGGCAGCTTGGGCCGCCTGGAGCAGTTGGCGGTGCAGCTGGCGGGCATCTACGGCGAGCCCTTCCCGCAGGTCTCACCCCCGGGGGTGCTGGTATTTGCCGCCGATCATGGCGTGGCCGCCGAGGGCGTCTCGGCGTTTCCCCAGGCGGTGACCGCGCAGATGGTGGCCAACTTCATCGCCGGCGGAGCGGCGATCAATGTCTTTGCACGGCAGATCGGTGCGCGTCTGGAGGTGATCGATGTCGGCGTCGCTAGCCCGCTCGAGGGGCCCGGCGTTATCGACGAGAAGATCGGCCCCGGCACGGCCAACTTTGCCGTCGAGGATGCCATGAGCCGTGACCAGGCGCTGGCCGCCATGGCCGCCGGGCGACGCGCCAGCGCGCGAGCCGTGGAGGCAGGCTGCCGCAGCCTGATAATTGGCGAGATGGGCATCGCCAACACCACCGCCAGTAGCGCACTGCTGGCGGTGCTGAGCGGCAGGCCGGTGGCCGAGCTGGTGGGGCGCGGCACCGGCGTCGATGATGCCGGTCTAGCCCACAAGTGTGCGGTGATCGAGGCGGCCATCGCCGCCCGGGCGCCGGACGCCAACGATCCGCTGGCGGTGCTGGCGAGCCTGGGCGGCTTCGAGATCGCCGCCATGGCTGGCGCCTTTATGGAGGGCGCGGCGCGGCGGGTACCGCTGCTGGTCGACGGCTTTATCGCGACGGTAGCGGCGCTGGTGGCCTGCCGTCTGGCCCCAGGCCTGCGGGACTACCTGATCTTCGCCCACCTCTCCCAGGAGGCGGGGCACGGCGCGGCGCTGCAGGCCCTCGACGGCGAGCCGCTGCTGGCACTGGCGCTGCGCCTGGGCGAGGGCTCCGGCGCGGCGCTGGCGTTTCCGCTGCTCGAGGCGGCCTGCCGCATGCTCAGCGAGATGGCCACCTTCGAGACCGCCGGCATCAGCGCCGGCCCGGCGTAAGGCTTGGGCATGTCCGAATGGCTGCTGCCGGGAGTGATCGCCGCGCCTCTGGGCCTGGCCGGGTTGGGCCTGCTGCTGGCGGCGCTGGCGCTGGACCTGATCGCCGGCGACCCGCGGCGCCTGCCGCACCCGGTGGTGGGCATCGGCAAGCTGATCAGCACCCTCGAGGCGCGCATGAATCACGGCGCGCCACTGTCACGGCGGCGGCGGGGCGCGCTGATGACGCTGGGCGTGGTGGGCGCGACCTATGCCGTCGCCTGGGGGCTGCTGGCGCTGCTCGGCGGTGTGCACCCTTGGCTTGGCGGCTTGGCGGAGCTGTGGTTGCTGTGGAGCTGCCTGGCGATCAAGGGGCTGGCCGATGCCGGACGGGCAGTGGCCCTCCCGCTGGCGGCGGGGGATCTGGTCGCCGCCCGCCGGGCGCTGGGCATGATCGTTGGCCGCGACACCGATCAACTGAGTGAAAGCGAGATCGCCCGCGGCGCAGTAGAGACGGTGGCCGAGAACACGGTGGATGGCATCACCGCGCCACTGTTCTGGGCGCTGATCGGCGGCGCGCCCCTGGCGCTGGCCTACAAGGCGGTCAATACCCTCGACTCCATGGTCGGTTATCGCAACGAACGCTATGGCGACTTCGGCTGGGCCTCGGCACGGCTCGACGACCTGGCCAACTGGCCGGCGGCACGGCTGACGGCAGTGGCGATCTGGCTCTCGAGCTGGTGGTTGCCCGGCGCATGGCGCCGGCGGGGCGCCTGGGCGGCGACTCGCCGCGACGCGCCCCGTCATCCCAGCCCCAATGCCGGTTGGCCGGAGGCGATGGTCGCCAACCTGCTCGGCGTGCAGCTGGGCGGGGTGAATGTCTATGCCGGCGAGGTCTCGCATCGCGCTACCCTGGGCAGCCCGCACCGGCCGCTGTGTGCGGCGGATATCGGCGCCGCCGTGCGGCTGATGCATGGCGGCTGGATCATGGGTCTGCTGTTGATGGCGGTGGCGCTACTGATTCTGCGGGGTGTCTTTGCGTGAGCCAGGTCAGCGGAGAGGGCACTCAGTAGGCGTCGAGCTGCTGCAGGTCCCTGACGATGTGGCGCACTTCGGCTTCATGACCGTCAGCCAGCGATTGAAAAAAAGCAAGCTCTCGAGCCCCGGCGGCTCGCTCCGCTCGGTGAGTGTAGAGATCTTGAAGGGTGCGGTGTGCGGTCAGGGCGGTGGCCATCACGTCCTGTATCTCGCCGTTGCCGGTTCGCCCTGGCAAACGCTCGACAACCAGTGGATGAGGAAAGTCCGTCGGATCGTCGAACCAGGTATCTAATACGGCGCGATGGTCACCATTCTCGGTCGCATAGCGGGTCAGCTCGGTGTGCTGCTTGTCTTCTCGCTGGGCGAGATATTCCAGCGCCATGCGCTGGCGCTCGCTCTCGGTGGTGGTGGCCAACTGACGATACTGCTCGGCCATGCGGGAATGAAAGTTCGTTGCCCAGGACACCAATTCCCTGACTTGATGGAAGCGCATGACGGATTCTCCCGTAGGATAAGAGGCAGCACTCGAATGGTGGCCGTTACTTACACCCTAGCCGAAACGGGGCGGTTCGCCTTGACCGGTATCAGGTCGGCGGGCAATGTCCTGCTGCTCATGGTAGCGTCGCTGCTGTTGCAAGGAGACTCTTGAACATGACCGATGCGACAGGCCGTGATGCCTGGCCGCTACACGGCGGCCAGCCGAGCGCCTTTGCCGCCCTGGCCCAGCGCCACGGCTGGCCTAGCGAGCGGCCGCTGACCGACCTCAGCGCCAACCTCAACCCGCTGGGGCCCCCGGCCTGGCTGGAGAGCCGGCTGCGCGACACCCTGCCGGCCCTGGCGCTCTACCCCGATCCCGACTACCCCGCGGCCCGGCGGGCGATGGCCGAGGCCGAGGGGCTGGCGCCGGAGCAGGTGCTGCTGACCAACGGCGGCGCCGAGGCGATCTTCCTCGCCGCCGCGCTGCATGCCGGCAAACGCGGTGTGGTCGTCGAGCCGACCTTCGGCGAGTATGCCCGCGCCTGTCGGCACTATGCCGTCGACCTCGCGCGCCTGACGCTGACGGGGCCGGACTTCTCCCTCGACATCGAGGCCGCCGGGGCGGCTATGCGCAGCGCCGACGTCCTGTGGCTGTGCCGGCCCAATAACCCCACCGGCACCCTGGTGCCCCGCGCCGAGATCGAAGCCCTGGCCGAGCTGGGGCAGCGCCACGCCACGACCCTGGTGGTGGACGAGGCGTTCGTCGATTTCACTGCAGACGACGAGCGTCTGACGCCGCTGCTCGCCGCCTATCCCAACCTGCTGCTGCAGCGCTCGCTCACCAAGTTCTTCACCCTGCCGGGACTGCGGCTGGGCGCGCTGCTCGGGAGTGCCGAGCAGATCTCCCGCGCCGCCGACTGCCAGCTGCCGTGGAGCGTCAACGCCTTGGCCGCCGAGCTGGTGGCGCCGCTGCTGGCGGGCCATGAGCATCAGCGGCGGACGCAGGCCTGGCTCGATGCCGAGCGTCCCTATCTACAGAGCGGCGTGGCGAGGCTCGGTTTTGAGGCGCCGCCGACGCAGGCCAATTTCCTGCTGCTGCGCGATCCGCGCGATCCCGACAGCGCCGACCCGCTGTTTAACCACCTGCTCTCCCACGGCCTGCTGGCCCGGCATACTCATAACTTTGCTGGCCTCGACGGCGGCTGGCTGCGCGTGGCCTTGAGCGAGCGCGACACCAATCGGCGCCTGCTCGAGGCGCTGGCCGCCTGGAGGGAGCGATGATCGCCTTTGTCAGCGGCGGCGCCCGCTCCGGCAAGAGCGCCTTCGCCGAGAGACTGGTGCGTGACTATCAGCGGCACCGCGGCGGCCCGCGCTACTATCTGGCCACCGCCACGCCCGGAGACAGCGAGATGGCGGCGCGCATCGCCCGGCACCGCGCCGAACGCGGCGACGGCTGGCGCACCCTGGAGGCAGCGGCCCTGGACCTTGCTCTGGCCGAGGTCGAGCCGGGCAGTTCGCTGCTGCTCGACTGCCTGACACTATGGGCCAGTCGGGCGCTGTTCGAGTTTTCCCTCGAGGAGTCGGCGGCACTGGCCCAGCTCGAGCGGACCCTGGCGAAAGCCCGCGCCGCGGATATCGCGCTGGTGATCGTCTCCAACGATATCAACGAGGGCATGCCGCCGCAGGATGACGCCAGCTGGCGCTACCTGGCCCTGCTGCAGGCCGGCCATTGCCGGGTGGCGGCGGAGGCCGACTGCGTGGTTCAGGTGGTCGCCGGCTTGCCCCAGGTGTGGAAGGGGAGCCTGCCATGAGGAACGCCGGCTACGGCCTGCTGCTGGCGCTGCAGTTTCTGACCCGGGTGCCGATCCCGTTCAACTGCCCCTGGGCCCCGGCAACCAGCCGCTGGGCGGTGCGCTGCTATCCGCTGGTCGGCATGCTGCTGGGAGGGCTGCTGGCGCTGGCCGGGCAGCTATTGGGCAGCTTACCGACGCCGCTGCTGGCGCTGCTGCTGCTGAGCCTGTGGGTGGCGCTATCGGGTGGCCTGCATCTGGATGGGCTGATGGACGTGGCCGATGCCTTGGGCAGCAATCGGCCGCTGGAACAGCGCTGGGCGATCATGAAGGATCCCCATGTCGGCAGTTTCGCGATCATCGCGCTGCTGTTCCAACTGGCGTGGAAGGGGGCGCTGCTATGGGCCTGGCTGGAGGCCGGCATTGGCCTGGTATGGCTGGTGGCGGTGCTGGGGCTGGGGCGCCTGGGGGCCGTGGCGCTGCTAGTACTGGTGCCCGCGGCGCGCGAGGAGGGGCTGGCCTGGGCCTGGCAGCAGCATCTCGGGCATCGCGATCTGCTGTTTGCAGTGCTGCCGCTGGCGCTGCTGTGGTGGCTGGCGCCGGGCTGGATGCTGTTGCTCGGGGCGCTGCTGGTCTTTTTGTTGTCATACGGCGCGTTGATCATACGTGCCTTCAAGGGCATCAACGGCGATGTCGTCGGTGCCGCCATCGAGGGTGGAGAGTTATGGCTGTTGCTGGTGGTCTGGTGGTCACTATCGTCCGTCATGGGTTGACGGCCTGGAACGTCGAACGTCGCTATCAGGGCCAGCGCGATATCCCGCTGCTGCTGCCCGACGCCGTGCCGGCGCTGGATCGCCTGCGCGCTTACCTGCGCTCTTATCAGGACGAGCGGCCGTTTGATGCCGTCTACTCCAGCGATTTGAGCCGCTGCCGGCAGACCTTGGCGCATGTGCTGGAAGGGCGCGAGGGCGACGCCAATCTCTTTGTTGAGCCGCGTCTGCGCGAGATGGATTTCGGCGCCTACGAGGGCAAGTGCTACGACGAGCTCAAGAGCCTGCCGCAGTATCGCGCCTGGATCGACAGCCAGGGCGAGCAGGCGCCGCCTGAGGGGGAGTCGTCCGCGGCGCTGCGGGCGCGGCTTGATGCCTGGTTTGCCGAGCTGCTCGACGCCGCCGAGGCGCACGCCTGGCAGCGGGTGCTGGTGGTGACTCATGGCGGGGTGATCCGCGAGCTGCGGCGCCGCTTCGAGGCCATCGACTTCTGGGATGGCAGCGTCTCCCAGGCCGAAGGGCGCTGCTTCGGCTTCGACAAGCATCAGCAGCGAGGAGAGTGGCAATGCAGTTGGTCATCGGCGGTGCCTGCGCTGGCAAGCGCGGGCTAGTCCAGCGCTGGTATCCCCACGCCCGCTGGCATGCGCTGGAGGGCGCCGCGCGCCATGCGATCCTGCCTGCGTCTGGTGAAACCCTGGTGGTGAGCGGCTGGGCGGGCTGGATTCAGGCGGCGCTGGCTTCCACGCCGAGTGACGATGAAGCCCTGCGCCTGGCGCTGACCGAGCGCCTCGATGCCCTGCTGGCCACCGAGGCCGAGCGGGCCGCTCAGGTGGTACTGATCGTCGAGGAGATGGGCCGCGGCATCGTGCCGATGGGCGCCGAGCGGCGCCGCCTGCGCGATCTCAACGGCTGGTTGGCTCAGGACGCCTCGGCGCGCTGCGAGCGGGTCTGGTATGTGCGCCATGGGCTCTATCGGAGGTTAGATACGCCAGACGCACAGGTAGGTAGTTGCGCCGCTCGGGACTGATCCGGCGACAGGCCTGCGAGGAGGCGCTGTGAACCCATCCCTGGGCGCTACCGATGCCATCCATGGCATCGACACCTCCTCTTCGGCCTGTCCCCGGCGTCCCTTCACATGGCGACCTCGCTCACCGTTGGCCCACCCGTTACGAATTGACCTTTACCAGGCGCATTGCTAGCTTACCGGCACTCTCAGGTGCTGGCGGTGAGCTCACGGCCAGTTAAACGGGAAGTCGGTGCGCGATTGCTATCCATCGTTTTTCGCCACTCCGACGCTGCCCCCGCAACGGTGATCGAGTCAACGTCCGTCGATATGCCACTGTGCCCGCTTGGGCATGGGAAGGCGACGGTCGAGAAGGTGCCAGAAGCCTTCGCTCGTCAGCCCGGAGACCGGCCCGAGAGCATCCTGCAAGCTCAAAAAACATCACGCCGTGCGGGTGAGCACGGCGAGCAAGGGACTCTCAATGAACGCTCTACTCTCTTCCCGTGGCCTGGGGGCTTTCGCCCTAGCCGCGCTACCGCTGGCCGTCCAGGCCCAGAGTTCGCCAGCATCACAGGCCGATGAGGCAAACGACGCTCAGCGGCTCAATCCGATGGTGGTGACCGCCGCCCTGGCACCGCGCACCGCCGACGAAACGCTCTCTTCCGTCACCGTGCTCGACGAGGCCACGCTGCGCCGCCAGGACCCGACCAGTGTGACCGATCTGCTGCGCGGCCAGCCTGGCGTAGATGTCACCTCCAACGGCAGCTTCGGCAAGAACAGCAGCGTCTATCTGCGCGGCACCGGCAACGACCAGAACGTGCTGCTGATCGACGGCATTCGCCTGCGCTCGGCTACCGCTGGGGGCGCGGCTTGGCACTATCTCGACCCACGCATGTTTCAGCGTGCCGAGATCGTGCGCGGCCCCCGCGGCAGCCTGTATGGCGCCGATGCGGTTGGCGGAGTGGTGCAGCTGTTTACCCATGAGGCCGAGGAGGGCGGCCCGCACCCGCGGATTTCAGCGGGCGGCGGCTCCTTCAACACCCAGCGCTATAGCGCCGGTTTCTCCGGTAGCGAGGGTGGTACCCGTTACAGCTTCGCCGGTAGCCATTTCAGTACCGATGGTACGCCGGTGCGCCGCGGCGGTGAGGACAAGGGCTACGACAATACTTCGGCGCTGGCGCGTGTGGCGCATACTTTTGACAGCGGCGCCGAGGTGGGCGTGCTGGCGCTGCGCGCCCGCGGTAGCAACGAGTTCGACGGTGGCGAGAGCGACTTCGTCCAGCAGGTGGCCGGGATCTATGCTGAGCTGCCGGTCACCGAGCAGTGGACTAGCCGCCTGACGCTGAGCGAAGCCCGGGATGAGTTGGATACGTTGCAACCATCGTTCTCTTCGATCATCGATACTCGCACCCAGACCTTGCGCTGGCAGAATACCCTGAGTCTCGGTATGCACGAGTTGATCGCTGGTGCGGAGTACAGCCAAGACGAGGTGTCCGGCAGCAACGACTACGCTGTCGATAGCCGCGACAATCTGGCCGTATTTGCCCAGGGGTTGCTGGACTTTGCGCCCTTCGCGGTTCAGGCCAGTCTGCGCTATGACGACAACCAGGCCTATGGCGAGGAAGTCACTGGTAGCCTGGCGCTGGGCTATGATCTTGATCGCCAGCATACTCTGCGGGCCAGTGTCGGCACCGCCTTCAAGGCGCCAAGCTTCAATGATCTTTATTGGCCGTTCGAGGATTACGGTGCCTTTGGCAGCTACCAAGGCAATCCTGACCTGAGAGCGGAAACTTCCCAGACAGTTGAACTGGGCGTCCGAGGCCAGTACCAGCGGTGGTTCTGGGATCTTGCTGCTTATCAGACCGACGTCGATGACCTGATTGCCACTGAGACCATCAATGGAGATAGCCGGCCGACTAACGTTAACAAGGCGCGTATGCGCGGTGTCGAATTGTCCGCGGGTACAGAGATCGACGACTGGACGCTGGCCGCGGCACTGACCTGGAGCGACCCGGAAAATCGCAGCGGGCTCAATGAGGGCAAGCGTATTCAGCGTCGTGCCAGTCAGAGCGCACGTGTCGACGTAGACCGTGAGTTGGGGGAGTGGTCGCTGGGCGGCTCCTGGATCGTGCAGGGCCACCGCTACAATGATGCCGCGAACGAAGACCGCATTGGCGGCTTCGGTCTGCTCAACCTGCGTGCCGGATGGCAATTCGCCCCGCTGTGGTCGGCTCGCCTAACGCTGGAGAATGCCTTGGACAAGGAGTACGAAACCTCACGTGACTACCTTAACGCTGGTCGTGCGGCCTATGTCAGCGTCCAGTTTGGCCATTGATCGGGCGCGCCGCGGCGCCTGGCGCTGGCCGCTGTTGGCGCTCGGCCTGGCCGCGTTGCCTGGGGCTGCGGTTATGGCGGAGGGCAGGGGGCGCTGTGTGATCGACGACCGCGAGCGCGAGATATGTCTCGAAGCGCCTGCGCAACGGATTGCCGCGCTTTCGCCCGGGGCGACGGAACTGATCTGGGCCGCCGGCGCCGGGGACCAGGTGGTCGCGGTGGTCTCCTACAGCGACTACCCGCCCGAGGCGCAGGAGGTGGCCTCGGTCGGCAGCCATACGCGGGTCGATCTGGAAGCGCTGATTTCTCTCGAGCCGGACCTGGTGATCGGCTGGGTCACCGGCAATCCGTCCGAGCAGCTCGAGACCCTCGAGCAGCTCGGGCTGCCGGTGTTCTATATCGAGCCGCGCAGCATCGACGCCGTGGCCTCGACGCTGGAGCGGCTGGCGCAACTGGCGGGCAGCGAGGCTGAGGGCGACCAGGCGGCCGCGGAATTTCGCGCCGGCATGGACGCGTTGGCCGCCGAGTACGCCGACGCCGAGCCGGTGACGACCTTCTATCAGGTCTGGGATGAGCCGCTGATGAGCGTCAACGACGAGCATCTGATCGGCGAGGTAGTCAGGCTGTGCGGGGGCGTCAATACCTTCGGCGGGCTCTCGCGGCTGGTGCCGCGCATCGACGACGAAGCCGTGCTGGCCGCCGACCCGGAGGCGATCATCGCCGGCGGCATGGGCGAAGAGAACCGCCACTGGCTGAGTCACTGGCAGCAGTATCCGGGACTCACCGCGGTGGCCCGGGACAACCTGTTCTTCGTGCCGCCGTCGCTGATTCAGCGCCCCACACCGCGCCTGCTGGAGGGCAGCCGTATCCTCTGCGAAAAGCTCGAGGTGGCGCGTGGCCGCCGCTGACCTGAGTGCACGCACGGTGTCGGCGGCGCGCGGCCTGTGGCTGCCGCTGGCAGTGCTGGCGCTGGCCGGCCTTGTCGCGCTGGGTATGTCGCTCAGCGTGGGCAGCGCCAGTGTGGCGCCGGAGGCGCTATGGGCGGTGCTGCGCGGCGAGGGCGATGCGCTGTCGCGCACGCTGATTCTCGAGCTGCGCCTGCCGCGTTCGCTATCGGCCTTCGCGGTGGGCGGCCTGCTCGCCGTGGCCGGTGCTCTGATGCAGGTGCTGCTGCGCAACCCTCTGGCCGACCCCTACGTGCTGGGGCTCTCCGGCGGCGCCGCGGTGGGCGCGCTGGCCGCCATGCTGGCGGGGCTGGGTGGCGCGGTGATCAGCGGTTCGGCGTTTGCCGGCGCCTTCCTCTCGACGCTGCTGGTGTTCGGCCTGGCCCACGGCACCGGCAGCTGGACGCCCGCGCGGCTGCTGCTCACCGGGGTGGTGATCGCCGCGGGCTGGGGCGCGGTGATCACCCTGATGCTGGCGCTGAGCCCTGCGGATCGTCTGCCCGGCATGCTCTACTGGCTGATGGGTGATCTCGCCTATGCCCGCGCGCCCTGGCCACCGCTGGCGCTGCTGGCGGCGGTCTGCCTGCTGCTGATTCCCGCCGGACGCAGCCTCAATGTGCTGGCCCGCGGACCGCTGCAGGCGGCGGCGCTGGGGGTCAATGTGCGTCCGCTGGAGTGGGGCATCTATCTGGCGGCCAGCGCCTTGACCGCCATGGCGGTGACCACCGCCGGCAGCATCGGCTTCGTCGGCCTGGTGGTGCCGCATATGCTGCGCCTGGTGCTGGGCAACGACCAGCGACTGATCCTGCCCGCCTGCGCCCTGGCCGGCGGAACCCTGCTGGTGGTCGCCGACACCTTTGCGCGCACCATGATCGCGCCGGAGCAGCTGCCCGTCGGGGTGATCACCGCGCTGCTCGGTGTGCCCACCTTCCTCTATCTGCTCTACCGGAGCCGCTGATGAGCCGCCTGGAGATGCGCGATCTGGTGATCGATGTGCCGGGCCGAGACGACGGCCGGGCGCTCTCGCTGACGCTGGCGCCGGGGCAGGTGTGGGGCGTGTTGGGACCCAACGGCGCCGGCAAGACCACCCTGCTGCACACCCTGGCCGGGCTGCGCCTACCGCGCCGCGGCGAGCTGCTGCTCGACGGCCGGCCGCTGACCGAGCTGGGCCGCCGTAATGTCGCGCGTGCGCTGGGATTGGTGTTTCAGGATAGCCAGGACGGTTTCCCCGCCACGGTGCGCGAAACCGCGCTGATCGGTCGCCATCCCTGGCTCTCGCCGTGGCAGATGGAGGGTGGCGAGGATCTGCGGCTGGCCGAGGCGGCACTCGAACGCCTGGACGTCGCGCATCTCGCCGAGCGGCTGGTCAGCACCCTCTCCGGCGGCGAGCGCCAGCGCCTGGCGATTGCCACCGTGCTGACCCAGGGGCCGACGATATGGCTCGCCGATGAGCCAACCAACCATCTCGACCTGCACCACCAGACCGCCGTCATGGCGCTGCTCGCCGAACAGGCCGCTGCCGGCCATGCCGTGATGATGTGCCTTCACGATCTCAATCTGGCGGCGCGCTGGTGCGACCACCTGCTGCTGCTCTATCCCGATGGCGAAGCGTGCTGGGGGCCGCGGCATATGATGCTTGAGACCCGCGCCCTGGAACGACTTTA
Organism: Halomonas sp. ML-15; assembly: GCF_014779595.1. Lineage (GTDB taxonomy): Bacteria > Pseudomonadota > Gammaproteobacteria > Pseudomonadales > Halomonadaceae > Franzmannia. Next base: position 1,178,128 of record NZ_JACXZT010000019.1, on the reverse strand, counting down.
CGGCCAGCGCCTCGCCACCGCCGAGATCGACGGCGCGCCGGTGTTCGTTCCCGCGAGGTAAACCGGCAAAGGGGCCCCCTAGTGGGTGTTGCGAAAGCGCATCACCGGACGCTGATCGGCAGGGTCTACGAGGAAATCGACGTGCACGCCGAAGGTGCGATAGAGCCTGTCTGCGTTGAGAACCGATTGAGGCTCGCCGAGGTCGACCAGCTGCCCGGCCTCCATTACCCCGATGCGATCGCAGCCCATGGCCTGGTTGAGGTCATGCAGGGCGATGATCACCGTGACCGGCAGCTCCCTGACCAGCTGTAGGATCGACAGCTGGTGACGAATATCGAGGTGGTTGGTTGGCTCATCGAGCAGCAGGATCCTGGGCTGCTGGGCCAGGGCGCGAGCAATGTGGATGCGCTGGCGTTCACCGCCGGAAAGCGTGTGCCAGAGGCGCTCCGCCATATGCTTCATATCGACGTCGTCGAGGGCTCGGGAGACGATGGCGTCGTCTTCGTCGGACCACGGCTGCAGCGCCGAGAGGAAGGGCGTGCGGCCCAGCGCCACGGCGTCCCGGACGTGAATACGCTCCAGTGTCTCTGCCTGCTGCTCGACGAAGGCGATAGAGCGGGCGATATCACGCTGGGGCATGGCGTTCATCGGCTGCTCGTCGATCAGCACGCGCCCGCGCTTCGGCTTGCGCAGCCCGGCCAGTACCCGCAGCAGGGTGGTCTTGCCCGAACCGTTGGGGCCGATCAAGCCGAAGGTTTCACCGGGCTCCACCGCCAGGCTGACGTCGTCGAGCAGCCGATGACCATGCACCGCCCAGTCGATATGCTGTGCCGCCAGCCTCATCGTGCCCTGGCCCCACGAACGAGAATCACGGCGAAGGCGGGGGCGCCGACCAGCGCGGTGACTACCCCGATCGGCAGCACCTGCCCTGGGACGATGATCCGCGAGATGATATCGGCACCGATCAGGAAGACGGCACCGGCCAGCGCCGAGGCGGGCACCAGGCGGGTGTGACGGCTACCGACGATAAAGCGCATGGCGTGGGGAATCACCAGTCCCACGAAGCCGATGGCGCCGACCATGGAGACCATCACCGCGGTCACCAGCGCCATGCTGGCAATCAGGATGCCGCGTACGCGGCGCACAGGAATGCCCAGTGAGGCGGCGCTGTCGGCCCCGAAGGTGAAGGCGTCCAGGGCCCGGCGATGCCATAGGCAGACCAGCAGGCCGGCCAGGGCAGCGGGCAGCCCCAGCGTGACATCGTCCCAGCGCACCCCGGAGAGGTTGCCCATCAGCCAGAACATGATGCCCCGCGCCTGCTCGGCGCTGGCCGACTTGGCGATGATAAAGGCGGTTATGGCATTGAACAGCTGCGAGCCGGCGATGCCCGCCAGAATGATGGCGCCTGCGGCCTGGGTACTACGCCCGCCGCCGGTACCGCTGCCGGCGGCATGGGCGAGCATGACCACCAGGCCGAAGGCCAGCCCCGCCCCGGCGAAGGCGCCCAGCGAGAGCGTCACGGCACCGGCGCCGAGCCCGGCGATGGTCACCGCCACGGCGCCGGTGGAGGCGCCGGCGGAGATGCCCATCAGGAAGGGGTCGGCGAGGGGGTTGCGCAGCAGCGCCTGCAACACCACGCCGGCCAGCGCCAGCCCGGCGCCGCAGCAGCCGGCGAGAATGGCGCGGCTGAGGCGGTAGTTCCAGATAATGCCGGCGTCGATCCGGTCGACGGCATAGCCTGCCCCCCACAGCTGGTTGGCCAGCACCTTGAGAATGGTATCCATCGGGATCGAGGTTTCGCCGATGGAGGTGCCGGCCATTACCGCCATAAACAGGATCAACGGCGTGAGCCAGGCCCAGTGCCAGCGAATGCGCAAGGGCTGGCTCAATGCCAGGGCAGTACTCATTGCTCGAAGGAGAGCGTCGAGAGAGACTCGGAGAGCGCTTCCAGGCCAAATATCGTGCGTAGGGTAGCACTCATGGCATGGGCATCCATTTCGATAATTCGCCCATGTCTCACCGCCGACATTTCCTGAGCAACGGGATCATTGTGGAGAAAGTCGAGCTTATTTTCGATGTCGTCGGCAGGGAAACGACGACGGTCCATGCGTGCCACGACGATGATATCGGGATCGGCCCGGGCGATAGTTTCCCAGCCGACGTTAGGCCACTCTTCGTCGGATTGGATTACATTGCGGATACCCAGTACGTCCATCATATAGCCGGGTGCGCCGAGCCGCCCGGCGACATAGGGATCAGCCGACTGGTCCGGAGATGAGAACCAGAATACCGCCGACAGGTCCTCCGGCAGATCGAGGGCTTCGGCCTGGGCGATGGCGCTGGCTTCACGTGACGCCAGGTCTGCCACCAGCGTTTCCCCGGCCTCCTGCACATCGAAGATGGCGGCCAGCTCGGTGATGCCCTTGTAGACATGCTCGGGAGAGAAGGCGTCAATGCGAGTGCCGTCACCGCCGGTAGTGTTGTCCTTGGTATCGCAGTCGGCGGGCATGATGTAGGTGGCGATACCTAGCTCATGAAACTGCTCGCGACTCGCCACGCTACCGGTGGGGCCGACGTGCCATTCATACTGCGCAGCAACCAGCTCGGGGCGCTTGTTGACCACCGACTCGAAGCTTGGATCGTTATCGGCAAGGCGCTCGATATTGGCATCGGCCTCGCTAAACTCCGGTAGCACCGGATTGAACCATACCGAGGTGCCCGATACTCGATCGGATAGCCCCAATGCATAGAGCGTCTCGGTGGCAGATTGGCCTACCGTTACCGTGCTCTCCGGGGTGGAATCGAAGCGGACTTCCATGCCGCAATTCTCTATTTCAAGAGGATAGTCTGTGCTGTCTGCCACCACGAATGAGGTGGGAAAAAGCGCAAGGAGTGCCAGTAGTGGTCGCGTATAATTCATCACGTTGTATCCGAATGGCTGGAGGGCGGTGGCCAATCTGACCTTGGTGGTCGGCGATCATAGCACTGCATTTTGCATTTGGAAGCCTTGATGGCACCGCCGGGGCTGGGTTGTTAATGATATGTTATATCATAACTTTTCAAGGAGAAATAACGAGTCTTCCGCTGCCCGGGGCGGCGTATGGCGCCTCGGCTACGAAGCGTCGAGCAGGTAAATTGCGCCTGTTGCAGCAATTGCTTTAGGATGAGACCGATGAAATAGGTGCCCCTATGGGGATAATCGGGAAGTATGGTACGGCCCTTGCGCCAATCCCATCGCTGCCCCCGCAACGGTAAAGAGTGAGTCGCCTGCGTAGACCACTGGCTTAGTAAGCCGGGAAGGTGCAGGCAACGACGCGATGCTGCTGATCGCGTCCTCCTCGAGCCCGGAGACCGGCCTGTTATTTCATTTCATCCAGTGACGGTGCGGTGGGCACCGGGGATAGCGTGTTGTTGTGATGCCTTTCTTGATCGCCGGCGGTCCATCCGCTGGCGCTAGCGGTTGTTTGAGTGACGCTCTGTCACCGCCCGATCACGCCCTGGTTGGCGTGAGGCGAGCCCCGCTGTGAGTGAATTTCCCTTCGCCGCCGTAGTCGGCCAACAGGCCCTCAAGACCGCCTTGCTGCTCAATGCGATCAACCCGAGGGTAGGCGGTGTGCTGATCAGCGGGCCGCGGGGCAGCGCCAAGTCCACCCTGGCGCGGGCACTGGCGGCGCTGCTGCCCGATGACGCCGAGGGTCAGCGGCCGCCCTTCGTCACTCTGCCGCTGGGCGCCAGCGAGGAGCGCCTGACCGGCAGCCTGGATCTGCAGCGGGTGCTCACCGAGCGTGAGGCGACCTTCCAGCCGGGGCTGCTGGCCAAGGCGCACGGCGGCGTGCTCTACGTCGACGAGGTCAACCTGCTGCCGGATCCGCTGGTCGACCTGCTGCTCGACGTGGCCGCCAGCGGCACCAATGTCGTCGAGCGCGACGGCATCAGCCACTCCCATCCCGCCCGTTTCAGCCTGATCGGCACCATGAACCCCGACGAGGGGGAATTGCGTCCGCAGCTGCTCGACCGCTTCGGCCTCTGCCTCGAACAGCAGACGACGCTGAGCGTGCGGGAGCGGGTCGCCATCGTGCAGCAGCGCGAGGCCTTCGATCGCGACCCGGAGAGCTTTGTCGCCCGGCATGCCGAGGAGCAGGCAGCACTGAGTCGGCGTATCCATCGCGCCCGGCAGGCGCTCAGCGAGATCATCAGCGATGCGTGGGTTTACGAACATATCGCCCAGGGCTGCCAGCGCGCCGCGGTGGAGGGGCTGCGCGCCGATGTGACCTGGCATCGCGCGGCCCAGGCCCATGCCGCCTGGCGCGGTGCGACTCGGGTGGAGCAGCAGGACCTGGATAGCGTCGAGCCCTGGGTCTTGGCTCATCGCCGCACTCAGCAGTCGGATACGCCTCCGCCACCGCCAGGATCGCCGCCGCCCGCTGCGGGCTCGGGCAGCTCATCTAGCCAGCCATCCGGTGCCGGTCAGACCCCGCAGGCCCAGGGCCAGTGGGGCGCCATGCCGCCGGTAGCTCAGCCCAGCGTTAGCGTGCCGGCCATAACGCTGCCGGCGCCGGATGCGACAACGCCCAGGGTGGCCTCCACGTCCCACGCTGCCTCGGCCAGGCGCCGGGGGCAGCAGCCGGGCCAGCGGCGCGGGCATCGCGATGCGCCACGGCCGGACTGGTTCGCCACGCTGGCCGCCAACCGCGGCCACTGGCCCTGGCGGCAGCTGCGCTACGCCAAGGCGCGCAGCGGTCAGCCGGTGCTGCATCTGGTACTGCTGGATACCTCCGCCTCGACCCTGGGCGAGCAGCTGCTGGGCCGCGCCAAGGGCGTGGTCGAGCGGGTTGCCCGCCAGGCCTATGCCGCCCGCGAGCAGCTGGCGGTGCTGGGCTTCGGCAGCGACGGCGTCACGCCGATCCTGCCGCGTCGCCGCGCCCCCAAGGTGCTGCTCGAACGGCTCGATGGGGTGGGCGCTGGCGGCGGCACGCCGATTCGCCAGGCGATCCTGCGCGCGGCGCGGCTGATTCGCCAGTGGCGGCAGCAGCAGGCCGGCCTGCAGGTGCGCACCTATCTGATCACTGACGGCCGCACCCGCCAGCCCCTTGCCGGCCTGCCGCCGCTGGGGGAGTGCGTGGTGGTGGATACCGAGCAGGCGGCGGTCAAGCGGGGGCGGGGCGCGCAGATCGCCCAACAGCTGGGCGCCCGCTACCTGCCCTTGCCAGAGGCCGGAGGCCAACTTTTATGAATGCTCCTACTGCAGCGGCGAGTGCCGCCTGTCCCGCGCTGTTTATCGCCGCACCCTCCTCCGGGCAGGGCAAGACCACGGTGACCGCGGCGCTGGCCCGGCTGCTGCGCCAGCGGGGCAAGGTGGTACGGGTCTTCAAGACCGGTCCCGACTACCTGGATCCACAGATCCTGGCCCAGGCCTCGGGCCAGCCGGTGGATCAGCTCGATCTGTGGATGGCCGGCGAGGCCTACTGCCGCCAGCGCCTGTTCGAGGCCGCCCAGCAGGCCGACCTGATTCTGGTGGAGGGCGCCATGGGCCTGTTCGATGGCGAGCCCTCGAGTGCCGATCTGGCGGCGCTGTTCGATCTGCCGCTGGTCATCGTCATGGACGTCAAGGGGATGGCCCAGACCGCGGCGGCGCTGATGGCCGGCCTGGCGGGCTTCCGCGACGATATTCGTATCGCCGGCCTGATCGCCAACGCCTGCGCCTCGGCGCGCCACCGGGAGCTGATCGAGGAGGCCCTGCCGGCCAGCGTGCCGCTGCTGGCCGCGGTGGCCCGGGATCCCGCCCTGGCCCTGCCGGAGCGTCATCTGGGCCTGGTTCAGGCGGCGGAGATCCGCGACGAGCTGGAGGCCCGCTTCGAGGCCGGCGCCGCGGCGCTGGACGCCGAAGGACTGGCGGAGGCGCTGCTGTCGCTGCCGCCGGTCAGCTTCGCGGCGGTGCCGGGCACTGCCGCGGCGATACCGGCCAAGCTCCAGGGTCACACCATCGGCGTGGCCCGGGATGCCGCCTTCAGCTTTATCTACCAGGCCAACCTCGACCTGCTGGAGCGCATGGGGGCGACGCTGCGCTTCTTCTCGCCGCTGAGCGATACCCGCCTGCCGCCCTGCGATGCCCTCTGGCTGCCCGGCGGCTACCCGGAGCTCCACGCCGCGCGGCTGGCGACAAATGCCCCGCTGCGTGACGAGATCCAGGCCTTTTTCGCTGCCGGCAAGCCGATCCTCGCCGAGTGCGGCGGCCTGCTCTACTGCCTCGAGACCCTCACCGACGCCGACGAGCAGACCCACACCATGCTCGGCCTGCTGCCCGGCCACGGCGCCATGCGCGGGCGGCGCGGCTGCCAGGGGATGCAGACCGCCGAGCTGCCGGAGGGGCCGGTCCGCGCCCACGCTCATCACCGCTCCCTGGCGACGGGGACACCGGCGCCGATCGCCCACGGGCGGCGTCAGCGCCATCCCGCTCCGGGGGAGGCTATCTATCGCCAGGGCGACCTGACCGCGACCTATCTGCATCTGTTCTTCCCCGACAATCCCGAGGCGGTGGCCCGGCTATTTGCGCCGGCTCCGGCAGGCGCGGCCACCGATACTCATTCCAGCGCCACTCATACCATCACCCCAGAGGAATTCCACGGATGAACCTCAACAAGATCCCCGCCACGGTGGTCACCGGTTTTCTGGGCAGCGGCAAGACCACGCTGCTGGCCGGCATGCTGCGTCAGGTCACCGGCAAGCGTATCGCCGTGATCATCAACGAATTCGGCGAGCAGGATATCGACTCCAGCCTGCTGCGCGGCTGTGCCCTCGGTTGTGAAGAGGGAGGGGAAGATGCCCCCGTGGAGGTCGAGAACGGCATCTATGAGCTGGCCAACGGCTGCATCTGCTGCACGGTGGAGGAGGAGTTCCTGCCGGTGATGAAACAGCTGGTGGCGCGCCGCGACGATATCGACCATATCCTGATCGAGACCAGCGGCCTGGCCTTGCCCAAGCCGCTGGTGCAGGCGTTCAACTGGCCGGAGGTGCGCCAGCACTGCACCGTGGACGCGATCATCACCGTGGTCGACGGCCCGGCGGTGGCCGCCGGCCGCTACGCCAGCGACGTCGGCAAGGTGGAGGCCCAGCGCCGCGCCGACGACTCCCTGGACCATGACCCCAGCCTGCGCGAGCTGCTCGACGACCAGCTGAGCGCCGCCGACCTGGTGCTGGTCACCAAGAACGACCTGCTCGATCCGGCAGACCGTGCCCGAGTGGAGGCGCTGATTCGAACGCGGGTCTCGGCGTCGGTCAAGACACTGTTTATCGATCAGAGCCTGGCGGGCGACAAGGCCCAGTTGGAAGCCCTGATGGGTATCGGCGCGGCCAGCGAGGGGCACATCGATGCCATCGACAACCACCACGATCGCCACCATGCCGTAGGAGCGCACCACGACCACGCCCATGATCACTTCGACTCCTGCGTGATCCGCCTCGGCGAGGTGGATGGCGAGGCCCTGGCAGAGCAGCTCCAGGAACTGCTGCAAAGCCAGGAGATCTACCGCGCCAAGGGCTTCGCGGCGCTGCCGGGCAAGCCGATGCGGCGGGTGATCCAGGCCGTGGGGGAGCGCCAGGAGGGCTACTTCGACCGCCTGTGGCGGGCCGACGAAGAACGCCTGACCCAGCTGGTGATCATCGGCAAGGGGTTGGATAGCGCGGCCCTGCAGCGCGCCCTGGCTGGCGCCGAGGTCGCCGCGGCCCGCTGATGCACCTCTTTGCCGCCAAGCCCGGTGGGTTCGTCGATGATGAGGGCATCGTCGACCTGCAGCAGAGCCCCGCCGAGATCGTCATCCTGTCCGCCGCTGACAGCAGCCTGTCGGCGCTGGCCCAGGCGGTGGAGCGGCTGGACGCCAGCGACGGCGGCTATCCGACGCTGCGCCTCGCCAACTGGATGAATCTGGTCAAGCCCGCCGCCTACGACCTCTACGAGGACCGGGTGCTGGACGAGGCGCGCCTGGTGATCGTCTCGCTGCTGGGCGGCAGCGCCTACTGGCGCTACGGTCATGAGCGCCTGCTGGCCTGGGCCGCCGCCGACAAGGGGCGCCAGCTGATACTGGTGCCGGGCTGCGACGCCCCGGACGACGACCTGCTGGAGGCGTCGAATGTCCCGGTCGCCCTGGCGCATCGGGTGTGGCGCTACCTGAGAGAGGGCGGCGTGGACAATGCCGAGCAGCTGCTGCGCTGCGTCGGCAGCGAGTGCCTGGGTCTGGAGCTGGCCTGGCAGGCGCCCAAGGCACTGCCCGCGGCCCTGCTCTATACTCCTTTCGCCACCCAACGCTCATCCGGGCAAGAAGCCTCTCCAAAAAGCACAGGACAAACGTCACGAGCGACGGCCAGGCAAGGCGAAATTAGCCGAAAAAGCGGAGTTTACGAGTTTGTAAATGAGCATTTTGAGGCTAAGTTCAACGCCGCATGGCCTAGCGCAGTAGTTTGTGAGCGCCCGGTCTGCCTGCTGCTGTTCTACCGCAGTCACCTGCAGGGCGCCAATACCGCGGTGCTGGACGGCATGATCGAGGCGCTACGGGAGCAGGGGCTCGAACCGCTGGCGGTGGCGGTGGCGTCGCTCAAGGAGGAGGCCAGCGTGGCCTTCGTCAATCACCTGATCGAGCAGACCGGGGCCATGCTGGTGATCAATACCACCAGCTTCTCGGTCAACCGCAACCCGGACGAGATGGAGAGCCTCGGCGATGAGGTCTCCCACGGGCTCTTCGTCGGGCGGCCGGTGATCCTGCAGGCGATCCTGGCCAGCTGCACCGCCGAGGATTGGCAGGCGATGCCCGGCGGCCTGCCGAGTCGCGACGTGGCGATGCAGGTGGTACTGCCGGAGATGGATGGCCGCATCATGACCCGGGCGGTGGGCTTCAAGAGCGAGGCGCATTACAGCGAGCGCTGTCAGCTGGCGGTGATCCGCCACGCCCTGCATCCCGAACGTGCCGCCTTCGTCGCCCGGCTGGCGCGGCGCTTCTGCGATCTACGCCAGACTCCCAACCATGACAAGCGCCTGGCGCTGGTGCTGGCCAACTACCCCAACCGCGATGGCCGCATCGGCAACGGTGTCGGCCTGGATACGCCGGCCTCGACCCTGGCGATCCTGCGGGCGCTGGCCGCGGCGGGCTATCCGCTGGAGGATCTCCCGGAGGATGGCGACGCCCTGATCCGCCGGCTGCAGCAAAGCGTGACCAACGAGCGCCGGGGCCTTGAGCAGCGCGGCTGCTGGCAGAGCATCGCCGTCGACGACTACTTGGCCTGGTTCCGAACCTTGCCGGCGCCGCTCCAGGAGGCGGTGTGGACGCGCTGGGGGCCACCCGAGCAGGATCCCAAGTGCCGCCAGGGCCGGCTGATGATCGCCGGGATCCGCCTGGGGGAGACCTTCGTCGGCATTCAGCCGGAGCGCGCCCTGGTGGAAGAGGGGCGGGTCGATGATCTCACCCAGAGCTACCACGATACCGCCCTGGTGCCGCCCCACAGCTACCTGGCCTTCTATCTCTGGCTGCGCGAGCACTACCGGGTGGATGCCGTGATCCACGTCGGCAAGCACGGCAATCTGGAGTGGCTGCCGGGCAAGAGCACCGCGCTCTCCGCCGACTGCTGGCCGGAGATCGCCCTGGGGCCGCTGCCGCACTTCTATCCCTTTATCGTCAACGACCCCGGCGAAGGGGCCCAGGCCAAACGGCGCAGCCAGGCGGTGATCATCGATCACCTGATGCCGCCGCTGGCCCGCGCCGAGCTCTACGGCGCCATGGCCGAACTGGAGGCGCTCACCGACGAGTACTACCAGGCCCTGGGCATGGACCCGCGGCGCGAGGCGCTGCTGCGCGAACAGATCATTGGACACCTGCGCGACACCGGTATCGACCAGGAACTGGCGCAGACCACGGAAGGCACGGATGAGGAGCGCCTGCTCAACGAGCTGGACACCTTCCTGTGCGACATCAAGGAGGCGCAGATTCGCCACGGCCTGCACGTGCTGGGCAGCCTGCCGCCGCAGGAGAAGCTGGCCGCGACCCTGGTCGCCATCCTGCGCCTGCCCCGGGGTGAGTCGCCGGCCCAGCGCGGCCTGCTGCACAACCTGGCCGACGACCTGGGGCTGCGCGGTGTAGACGGCGACTTCGATCCGCTGATGGCCGGCGTCGAGCCGTGGGACGGGCCGCGGCCCCAGGTCCTGACCGAGTTGGACGCCTCGGCCTGGCGCACCGCCGCCGATACCCGCGAGCGCCTGGAGCTGCTCGCCCAGCGACTGGTAGAGGCCTATGTGCTGACGCCGGGCTGCCTGGAGAGTCTGGCGCGGGACTATCCGGCCACCGCCGAGCAGTGCCGCTTTGCCCGGGACCGGCTGTGGGTCGCCATGCAGCAGGGTGCCGCCATGGAGATCCAGTCGCTGCTCGACGGCCTCGAGGGGCGCTTCGTCCCCCCCGGGCCCAGCGGCGCGCCCAGCCGTGGGCGCCTGGATGTGCTGCCCACCGGGCGCAATTTCTTCAGCGTCGATAACCGCGCGATTCCCTCCCCCGCGGCCTGGACCCTGGGTGAGAAGTCGGCCCAGGCATTCGTCGAGCGCTACCTGCAGGATCACGGCGACTACCCGCGCCGGCTGGGGCTGTCGATCTGGGGCACCGCCACCATGCGCACCGGCGGCGACGATATCGCTCAGGCCTTCGCCCTGATGGGCGTGCGGCCGCGCTGGTCGCTGGGCTCCCAGCGGGTGATCGATATCGAGGTGATTCCCGCCATGCTGCTGCAGCGCCCCCGGGTCGACGTCACCCTGCGGGTCTCCGGCTTCTTCCGCGACGCCTTTCCCAATGTCATCCGCCTGTTCGACCGCGCGGTGCAGGCGGTGGCGAGCTATGAGGAGCCGGGGGACGCCAACACCATTCGTAGCGCGGTGCAGGCTCGCCGGCAGGAGCTTGAAGGCCAGGGCCTCGCCCCGGAAGCCGCCGCCCAGCAAGCCGGCTACCGGATCTTCGGCAGCAAGCCCGGCGAGTATGGCGCCGGCCTGAATCGGCTTATCGACAGCCGCGCCTGGGACGATGCCGACGACCTGGCCGAGGCCTATCTGACGGCGGGCGCCTACGCCTATGGCCAGTTCCCGGAATCCGGAACCGCCGCCCGGGGGGCCTTCGAACGCCAGCTCGAGGGGCTGGATGCGGTGATGCAGAACCAGGACAACCGCGAGCACGATATCCTCGACTCCAACGGCTACTACGCCTTCCAGGGCGGCATGGCCAATGCCAGCCGGTCGCTGGCCGGCCAGGCGCCGAGCATCTACCACGCCGATCACGCCAACCCGGCGCAGCCGCGGATTCGTACGCTAAAAGAGGAGCTGGCCCGGGTGATTCGCTCCCGGGTGCTCAACCCCAAGTGGATCGAGGCGATGCGCGAGCACGGCTACAAGGGCGCCTCGGAGATGGCCGCCACGGTGGACTATCTGTTCGCCTACGACGCCACCACCGACCTGGTGGCCGACTACCAGTACGCTCAGGTCAGCCAGGCGCTGGTGATGGACCCCGCCAACCAGGCGTTCCTGCGCGAGCACAACCCGGCAGCGCTGGAGGAGATGGCCGAGCGGCTGCTGGAAGCCGTCCAGCGCGGCCTATGGCAGGAGCCCGGCGAACAGGGCTCGGCCCTCCAGGAGCTGCTGCTGGAGTTCGACGAGACCCGGGAGTTGGCGCCCCATGGTGGATAAGAGGGATAAGGCGCAGATAAAAGGCTGGTGCCCCGGCGCCTGGCGACCCATGGCCACCGGCGACGGCCTGCTGGTGCGGGTGCGCCCCCGCCTGGGGCGGCTCACTCGGGGCCAGATGCTGGCGCTGTGCGCCGCGGCCGAGACCTTCGGCAGCGGCCTGATCGAGCTGACCAGCCGCGCCAACCTGCAGCTGCGTGGGGTCTCGGACGCCTCCTGGCCCGGGCTGATGGAGGCCCTGGTCGAGCAGGGGCTGGTCGACCCGGACCCCCAGGTGGAGCGCCGCCCCCAGCTGCTGCTGGCCCCCGACTGGCAGGCCGGCGACGCCACCCACGAGGCGGCTTGCCTGCTGGAGGCCCGCATCAATGAGCTACCGGACCTGCCGGACAAGATGGGCATCGCCATCGATGCAGGCGAGGCGCCGCGGCTGGGTGAGGTATCCGCCGACTTACGTATCGAGCGCGCGGCCTTGGGCGGCCTACAGCCGCGAGCTTCGGGCGGTTTAATCGTCCGTGCCGATGGGCGGGACCTGGGCACCCCGGTGGACTCGCCCGCCGCCGCCGTCGAGCAGCTGATTCGGCTGGCGCACTGGTTCGTCGCGAGCGGCGGGCGAGAGGCTGGGCGGATGCACCGGCACCGGGCGCCGCTACCGCTCTGGGCGCCGGCAGTGGCATCGCCCGCCGAGACCGGCGCCAGGCTGTCCTTGGGTGAGCATAAGCGCGGCCGGGTAGTGGGCATGGCGTTCGGGCGGGCGTCCGCCGCGGCGTTACGGGCTGCCGTTGAGCCGGACTCGGTCAGCGCTGTAAGGGTCACGCCTTGGCGGCGCCTGCTGCTGGAGGGAGAGGGCACAAGCGGCGGGGCGATAGCGGGCCTGCTGGATGACGACCGCGATCCGCGCCTGGCGATGCAGGCGTGCCCCGGCGCCCCCCACTGCGAACAGGCCAGCGTCGAGACCCTGGCGCTGGCCGAGCAGTTGAGTGGCCGGGTCGCGGGCAGCGTGCATATCTCCGGCTGCGCCAAGGGCTGCGCCTGCCAGCAACCCACCGACCTGTGCCTGACCGGGCGCAATGGGCGCTTCGACCTGATCAAAGGCGGTCGCGCCGATGGCGTGCCGCTAGCTAGCGGCCTGACCGAGTCCGAGGTGGTGGAACGTGTTTCAGAACAGCAGGCAATATAAGCGCCGGGGGCAAGGCGTAGCGAGGGTTCTACGCCATGGATGGGTTTACAGCGCCCTCGCGAAGGCTTGTCGCCGGCAAAGCGCTCAGCAGGGAAATACTGATTGGTGAATTGGAGAAGAGTAATGCCTCACGTCTATGAAACGGATGGCTCGGCGATCTACCGGGAGTCCTTTTCCATTATCCGGCGCGAGGCCGAGTTGGCGCGCTTCGCGTCCGAGGAGGAGCCGGTGGCCGTGCGCATGATCCATGCTGCCGGCCTGGTGGAGCTCGCCGCACATATTCACTTCCGCGGCGATGCGGTGAACCGCGCCCGGGCGGCGTTGGAGGGCGGCGCGCCGGTGCTGTGCGACGCGCGCATGGTCTCCGAGGGCATTACCCGCAAGCGCCTGCCGGCGGACAACTCGGTGATCTGCACCCTGCACGACGAGCGGGTGCACGATCTGGCCCGGGAGCTGGGCACCACCCGCTCGGCGGCGGCGGTGGAGCTCTGGCGACCCCATCTGGAGGGAGCGGTAGTGGCGATCGGCAATGCGCCCACCGCCCTGTTCCATCTGCTGAACATGCTGGAAAACCCAGCCTGTCCGCGTCCGGCGGCGATTATCGGTTGCCCGGTGGGCTTCGTGGGCGCGGCTGAGTCCAAAGAGGCGCTGTGGGAAAGCGCCGCGGCCCCCTGCGTGATTGTCGAGGGACGACTCGGCGGCAGCGCGGTGACGGTCGCCGCCCTCAATGCCATGGCGGATCGCACGGAATGACCCTCGAGCGCATCACACCGGGCACCATCCACGGCGTTGGCCTCGGGCCCGGCAGCCAGGACCTGATGAGCGTGCGCGCGGACCGGCTGATCCGCGGCGCCTCCCATGTCGCCTATTTCCGCAAGAAGGGGCGCACCGGCCACGCTCGGGGTATCGTCGAAGGCCTGCTGGCGCAGGATGCCATTGAGCTGCCAATGGAGTACCCGGTCACTACCGAGATCCCCTTCGACGACCCCCGCTACAACGAGCTGCTCGCGGCCTTCTACGAGCGTAGCGTCGCGCAGCTGCGCGAGATCGCCGACGCGGGCCGCGACGTGGTGGTGCTGTGCGAAGGTGACCCTTTCTTCTACGGCTCCTTTATGCACCTCTATACCCGCCTGCAGGGGCGGGTGGCGGTGGTGCCCGGCATTACCGGCATGTCCGCCGCCTGGACCGCCACCGGGCGCCCGGTGACCTGGGGCGACGACATCCTCACCGTGCTGATGGGCACCCTGCCGGAAGCGATGCTGACCGAGCGTATCGCCCAGACCGACGCCCTGGTGGTGATGAAGATCGGCCGTAACCTGGACAAGCTGCGCCGGGCGCTGGCCAGCAGCGGCCGCGAAGACCAAGCCTGGTTGATCGAGTACGCCGCCATGCCCCAGGAGAGCATTCGACCGTTCCGCGAGGTCGGTGAGAGCGTGCCCTACTTCTCGATCGTGGTGATCCATGGCAACGGGAGGCGGCCATGACAGCCAAGCGCAACTCCGGTTGGTTAAAGGTGGTCGGCCTGGGCCCAGGCAGTGAGGCGCTGATCACCCCCGAGGCGTCGGCCGCCCTTGCTGATGCCACCGACGTGGTGGGCTATCTGCCCTATGTGGAGCGGGTGACCCCGCGGCCTGGGCTGGTGCGCCACGGCTCGGATAACCGCGAGGAGATCCGTCGCGCAGAGGCGGCGCTGGAGATGACCGCCCAGGGTCGCCGAGTGGTGGTAGTGTCATCGGGGGATCCCGGCGTGTTTGCCATGGCCGCGGCGCTCTTTGAGGCGCTCGAAGCGCTGGAGGCGGGCGAGCCCGAGTGGCGCGCGCTGGATATCCAGGTGTTGCCGGGTATCTCTGCGATGCTGGCCGCCAGCGCGCGGCTGGGCGCACCGCTGGGGCATGACTTCTGCTGTATCAACCTCTCCGACAACCTCAAGCCCTGGGCGCTGATCGAGCGCCGCCTAAGGCTGGCCGCGGAGGCCGACTTCGCCATGGCCTTCTACAACCCCCGCTCCAAGGCCCGGCCGGAGGGATTCGAACTAGCTCTTGAGGTGCTGCGAGAGGCCTGCGGGCCAGAGCGTCTGATCATGTTCGCCCGGGCCGTCTCCACGCCGGAGGAGGCGCTCAGCGTTACCACCCTGGGCCAAGCTCAGCCGGAGATGGCCGATATGCGCACCCTGGTAATGGTGGGCTCAAGCCAGACGCGGCTGATTTCGCGCTCTGTCGAAGGTGGCAAGGAGGGTGGCGAG
The DNA here is from genome assembly GCF_014779595.1 of Halomonas sp. ML-15. Classification (GTDB taxonomy): domain Bacteria; phylum Pseudomonadota; class Gammaproteobacteria; order Pseudomonadales; family Halomonadaceae; genus Franzmannia. The sequence continues at coordinate 1,163,008 of NZ_JACXZT010000019.1, read as the reverse complement.
AGCGAGAGCACGCCCTGGGTCTATACGCCGCGTTCGGCCCTGGGGGCCGAATCAGGGGCGGAGTCGTGAGTCAGCCAGGCCAGCACCTCCTCGACGGTGTGGGCTTCTTGACGCTGAGGGAGTGCCGGCCGCTCGATCATCACCACCGGCAGGCCCAACTGGCGGGCGGCGGTGAGCTTGGCGATGGCGCCTGCACCACCGGCGTTCTTGCACACCAGGCGCTGGATGCCATGTTCCTGCAGCAGGGCCAGGTCGCCATCCAGGGTAAAGGGGCCGCGGTCGAGGATCACCCGGTGACGGGGCAGGGGCGGCGCGACCTCCGGGGCATCGACCAGGCGCAGCAGATAGTGGTGCTGGGGCTGGGACGCGAAGGCGGCGAGCTGCTGCCGGCCGATAGCCAGCAGGATTCGCTCGGCTGGGCCGGCCAGGGCCGCCACCGCCGCCTCGACGCTGGCGACCTGTTGCCAGCGGTCGCCGGCCTCGGGCAGCCAGGGCGGTCGGGTCAGGGCCTGGCAGCGGATGCCGGTTTGCTGTGCCGCGGCGACGGCGTGGCGGCTCATCTGCTCGGCGAAGGGGTGGGTGGCATCGACCAGATGGGTGATGCGCTCCTCGCCCAGGAAGGCGGCCAGCCCCGTCACGCCGCCGAAACCGCCGACCCGGGTGGGCAGCGGCTGCGGCTTGGGGGTGGCGACCCGGCCGGCATAGCTGAACAGCGCCGGGATCCCACGCTCTCCCAAGGCGCTGGCCAGGGCACTAGCCTCAGTGGTGCCGCCCAAGATAAGGACTTTCATCGGGACTTCATGAACTCCGTTCCCATTCAATCAGTTGGCAAGATGAGCGCCGGGGACAAGGCGCAGCGAGGGTCTTCTTCCAGGGAAGGAAGAAGTAGCGTACAGGGATGTATTCACAGCGCCCTCGCGAAGGCTTGTCTCCGGAACAGCTCATCTCCTTAAGCGGGGCTCAGTTGATGGCAAAAGAACAAGCTCCCTGGCTAACGCTACTTGGCTGGGGGGAAGGTGGCACAGAAGGGCTGACGGCGGCAAGCCGCCAGGCGCTGGACGACGCCGAGGTGGTGTTCGGCGCCCGGCGTCATCTACACCTGCTGCCGCCTTTAGCGTGCGAGGTTCGGGAGTGGCCGGTGCCCTTCGCCGACGGCATCCCGGCGCTGCTGGCCGAGCGTGGCCGCCGGGTCGTGATGCTGGTCTCCGGCGATCCCTTCTGGTTCGGCGCGGGTAGCGCCCTTGCGCGCCAGCTTGACCCCCATGAGTGGCAGGCGATACCAGCACCCTCGACGTTCAGCCTGGCGGCCTCCCGCCTGGGCTGGGCGCTGCAGGAGTGCACCTGCCTGGGCCTGCATGCCAAGCCGCTGACGCGAATCCGGCCCTACCTGCAGCGCGGCCGACGCCTGCTGGTGCTGGTGCGGAACGGCGAGGCCGTGATCGAGCTGGCCGGCTGTCTCAAGCAGTTCGGTTTCGGCGCCTCCCGGCTGCATCTGCTGGAAGCCCTGGGCGGCGACCGCGAGCGGATCCGCTGTGTGGGTGCTGATAGCACTCTGCCAGAGGATATCGCCCATCCCGTCGCCGTGGGGCTGGAGGTGGCCGGTGACGGCCCGGCCCTGCCGCTGACCCCCGGCCTGCCGGATGCGCTGTTCGAACATGATGGCCAGATCACCAAGCAGGCGGCGCGCGCCATCACCCTGGCAGCCCTGGCCCCGAGAGCGGGGGAGCGGCTGTGGGATATCGGCACCGGCTCGGGCTCGGTGGCCATCGAGTGGCTGCTCGCCCACCCGGACAACCGTGCCTTAGCCTTCGAGGGCGATGCCGGGCGCGCGGCCCGGGCGCGTCGCAATGCCGATAACCTCGGCGTCGACTGGCTCGAAATAGTAGAGGGGCTTGCCCCTGACGTGCTGGATGATCAGGCGCTACAGGACCAGCCGCCCGATGCGGTCTTTATCGGCGGTGGATTATCGCAGGCGCTGCTTGAGGCGCTATGGCAGCTCTTGCCAAGCGGGGCTCGTATCGTCGCCAACGCCGTGACCCTGGAGTCCGAGGCGCTGCTGGCCCACTGGCAGCAACAGGCCGGCGGTGAGCTGCTGCGTCTCGAATTGTCCACCGCCGTGCCCCTCGGCAGCCGGCGGGGCTGGAAGGCCAGCTACCCCATCGTGCAGTGGCGGGTGACTCGGCAATAAGCGCGCACCATCAATATGCATTGAAGGCACCTCGAGCGTGTAGCTGGCTTATGATGGTGTTGCGCAGACACTGTTCGTTAAAAGCCTAGCAAGGAGATGGGGATATGGCGTCGCTAAGGGGCATATTGTTCGATCACGACGGCACCCTCGTGGATTCCGAAATGACCCACTTCGAGATGTGGGAAACCATCCTCGGGGAGTATGGCGCTCAGCTCACACAGGCTTGCTACCAGCGTCACTATGCCGGTATTCCTACCTCCACCAACGCCTCGGACATGGTGTCCCGCTTCGCGATGCCGGTGTCAGCGAGCCAACTCGTCGCAGCCAAGGAGGAGTTGAACCGAGACTTCCTTGCGCAGCGGGCGTTTCCGTTGAGGGCTGGGGCCTATGATGCTGTCACGGGGTGTCGTGCGGCGGGACTACGAACCGCCATCGTGACCGGTGCAGGCCGAGCCGGGGTGGATATGACGCTGAGATCGTATGTCCTGAGTGACCATATCGACGAGGTGGTAAGTGGCGACGATGTCGTGCTCAGTAAGCCTGCGCCGGACTGCTACCAACTTGCCCTGCAACGCCTGGACCTGCCGGCGGAGCAGTGTGTTGCGGTGGAGGATACAGAGCACGGAGTGGCTGCCGCCACTGCTGCCGGTATTCCCTGTCTCGCCGTACCCACGGCCATGTCGAAGCATCATGACTTCTCTAACGCTGCGGGTATATTCGAGACCCTCGATGCCGCTATCGAGTGGGTAATGACCGAGTATCGCCTATGTCGTCCGTAACGAAGGGCATCTGCATCATGATGATGGCGTGGCTGTTGGCAGGCTGCGCCAGCACCGAGCCACGGCCAGAGTCGGCTAGGGCCGAACCGCCCACCGAGCAGGCTGCGGCAGTCGCCTACTACATCGGAAAACTGCCGGATCGCGATTATGTCGAGACCTATGGCGATGCCGACAATCCCCGGCCCTGGTACACCGCTGCCGAAGCACTTGGCGAAATAGGCAAGCCGGCCATCCCTGCACTGGTCGCGCGGCTCGATAGTGAAGACGACTACGAGCTAATGCTCGCCCTCTACGCCATGATGCTGGCCTCCCAGGACCCCACCTTGCAGGCCGAGACAGGTGGTGACTTCCTGCGCCTGGGCACGGTGCTGAGTGAAGAGACCAACCCCGCCAATCGCCGGTTGGCACTGCAGTGGTGGCAACGCTATCGGCATCTCTGGCAGTAACAACGCCACCTTCATCCCGCTAGACCATATGAAAGGGTGAGGTGCGTTTACTGCAGGTTTATCATCCATACAGGTGTTGTCGCGAATAAGCGACTACAGTGTGAGGTAGTGCAAATATACAAGCCGCCACAGCGAGGTAGGGGAGATGCCAAACACTGCCGTCAATCAGCAGCTCTGCCGTTGGCATCCTGCTCGCGCTGCCGCTCAATACCGCTCTGCCTGTGGGGCCACCCAAGCCTATGTCGGAGCGACGTAAGTCACGATTGGGTGGGGCCGCGGGCAGAATTACCTACGCAAAGGCAGTCAGTACACTCATCTGTATTAAGCGAAAATGGCGTGAGAGGGTTTATGGCACTGATCAAAGTAAAAGAGTCAAGAAGTGTAGCGGATTTCCTGGTTTGTGAAGTGGGGTCTCGCTCTGTTGCTGATCTGCTCGTCTGTGTGACGGAATCCCGTTCACCTGCTCGCAACAAGGATGAGTTGTGGTGCTTTGTAAATAGTGCTTCGGTGGCAGATTCAAAGATATGCTTTGTAGGCTCTAGAAGCTCTGCTGATTTGCTAATTTGCTACGTCAATTCCAGGTCCGCGGCTGGATGGAATAGAAATGACCATGAGCTAAAGGGACGTATAGCTTAACACTCTGCTGGACGGCGACCGATTATCCGCCGCTTTGCGGCTTCAAACCGGCGTGTGAGGCGAGTGCTAATTGTTCGTAAGGAACCGAGAATGGCTCAAGAAATTTATAGTGCGTTTGAAGTGCATGAGTTCTTTGGTGAATTTTTCTATAAAGAAGAAACTTATCCATCACGGTTCGCAGCAAAAATACAATACTCTCCCGAAAAAGGTTTGAGACTTGAATACAATATCGCAGACTCAGATGTACCCTCTGAATGTGATAGCTTGATCGGTATTTTGAGTAATGGAAAAAAATGTACTCTAATAGGACCTTTCAATTTCAACTCTGGAGGTTGGCGATTTGGTTCCGTAATCACAAAATATGGAACTCACGGTTTCTCTTATTTAGTGATGGGTGATTTTGTTCAACCCGACACAGAATTCGATCATTCCAGATTTACATTTCATCACATGCAAGAGTTCTTTTATCCGCAGGGACACTTAGATAGTGTTCCGTACAAAGAAGGAACGTTGGAAAAAATTGATGGCGCTGGCTGGAGTATAGAACTAGAGAGTCGAGCATTAGCTAATAACGTTACTAATACCTTAACGAACTTAATAATAACTAATAATGAAGAAGCACTAGACGAATTTTCCATAGCTTTTGATAAAGTGAAAGGTAACTTCCCAAAAGAGTCTTTCTTGCTTAGAAAATCATTAGAGTTTCTGTTTAGGTACTCTTCTGACAAGCCTAAGACAATTAATGACATGTATTTGGATATAAGCAAAATTTCGTCGTTATTCTCTATATTGATGGATCGACCAACCTTCCCTGATGAAGTGAAAATATATCCGAATGCAGAAGCCAAAAAACCAATAACGTTACTATCAAGTATTCATCTTGAGTCAAGAACTGTTGATTTGGCGAAACAAACCCCTCCCCACTTTTTTATGCCAATAAATCGGAATAAGTTAGATCTGTCAAAAGCAATTTCCAATTGGCTTGAGTTGCATGACAACTATCGTGTTTTATCAACTACTTTCCAATATGAAACAAATTATAGAACACTTCACTCTGCCTACAGTGACGTAGTGCTGTTCTCAACAAATATTGAAGCAGTAGCAAAAGACTTGGGGATGCCAACATCTAAAAAGTATGAAGGTCCAATAAATAAATACGGATCAGAAGAGCTAAAAGCTGCTATAAAGAATGTTTTTATAAACCATAATAGTGATAGTTTGGGTAAGAATATTAGTGATCTTAGAAATGAGCTGGCTCATGTAGGTAGACCAAAGAAATTGATTGAAGTTCTTGACATCAATGACTGTGTTAATGTCAGCAGGGTGCTTAAATTAGTTGTTGTTTCGCATTTATTACAGCAGCTTGGAGTGACTCAAGAGGTCATCCACGAATATCAAAATAAACTTATTCCCGAAATCCGCAGTTAACGAGTTGTTGCACTCGGAAAAATTACTCTCTCTGCTCCCAATTTCCTGGCGAGCAAGGCGTTGAGGCGTTAAAAAACTCCGCTACTCCCAGCGTGGCGCGCCCCTATTGGGGATCTATGGTATTTTTCGCTCCTGAAATCAAGCCGCTAAGGATTTCGAGGGGGCTCTTAGGGGGTAAGCACAGCAGTGGGCGATTCGATGACAGTGGCAGGTTTCGGCTTTCGACACGGTGCCAGCCTGGCATCGCTCAAGAGTGCGCTTGAGCAGCTGGAGCGCTGTTATGGCCCGGTGGAGCGGCTGGCCGCGGCGCAGTCGATGTTGCCGCTGGTCCAGGCGCTGGGGCGTGAGCGGGGCATGGCGGTGATTGGCGTGGACGATGCCTCCCTGCCAACTGCCGCTACCCTGACCCGTTCCAAACAGAGCCTGCAGGCGCGCGGCACGGGCAGCGTTGCGGAGGCGGTGGCCCTGCTGGCGGCGGGGCCGGGTGCGGTACTGCTCGGTCCACGGTTGATTTCGACGGACCGAATGGCCACCGTAGCGGTCGCACGAAGCTCTTAGGCGCTGTCTGAAAAGTCGGCGAGCGAAGGTCAGGTCTAGGCCCGTTCCCGACGGGCCAACGCACTCCCCACATCCATGTGGGTCGCAAAGCAAAAATCGGCGAAAAGGCGGAGTTTACGGGGTGTAAATGAGTACTTTGAGCCGATTTTTAACGCCGTATGGCCGAGCGCAGCCAGTTTTCGGACAGTGCCTACAGGCGCCCTGATAGGATATTAAGCATGACCGTACACTTTATTGGCGCCGGCCCCGGCGCGCCGGACCTGCTGACGCTGCGCGGCCGGGATCTTATCGCGTCTTGCCCCGTGTGCCTCTACGCGGGCTCGCTGGTGCCGGAGGCGCTGCTCGCCCACTGCCCGCCGGGTGCTCGGATCGTCAACACCGCGCCGCTCTCCCTGGATGAGATCATCGAGGAGATACGCACCGCACACGCCGCCGGCCTGGACGTTGCTCGGCTGCACTCCGGCGACCTGTCGGTGTGGTCGGCCATGGGCGAGCAGCTGCGCCGGCTACAGGCGCTTGAGATTCCCTATGCCATCACCCCGGGCGTGCCGGCCTTCGCCGCGGCGGCGGCCGCCCTGGGCCAGGAACTGACCCTGCCGGGGGTGGCGCAGTCCGTGGTGCTGACTCGTACCCCGGGGCGGGCCAGCGCCATGCCGGATGGCGAGACCCTGGCCAACTTCGCCAGCACCGGCGCCACCCTGGCGATCCATCTCTCCATCCATAACCTGGCTCAGGTGGTGGAAGACCTGCTGCCGTTTTACGGTGGCGATTGCCCGGCGGCCATCGTCTGGCGGGCCAGTTGGCCGGATGAGCGGGTGATCCGCGGGCGCCTCTCGACCCTGGCCTCCCAGGTCGATGACAGCCTGCAGCGCACGGCACTGATTCTGGTGGGCCCGGTACTCGACAGCCAGGACTTCCAGGAGAGCAGCCTCTATGCAGTGGGCTACGACCGGCGCTTTCGCCCCCAGTCGGCGGATTCACCTTTCGCCGCCCCCGGCGATCAGACGGGTGATATGAGAGAAGAGCCATGATCCACCTCTCGCTGATCGGCATCGGCACGGGTAACCCCGAACATGTCACTCTGGCCGCCGTGCGTGCCCTGAATGCGGCCGATCTGATCCTGCTGCCGCGCAAGGGGGAGGACAAGTCGGATCTGGTGGACCTGCGCCGGCTGCTGTGTCGCAATCTGCTAGAGGCGTCGTCCTGCACCCGAGTCGTGGAGTTCGATCTACCGCGCCGCGATGCCCGCGCCGACTACCTGGACGCGGTGGATGACTGGCATGGGGCAATTGCCGAGGTGTGGGCAGAACTGATCGATACCCACCTACCGCAAGGGGGGCGGGTCGGTATGCTGGTCTGGGGCGACCCGTCGCTCTACGACAGCAGCTTGCGTATTGCCCAGCGGCTGGGCGCTGCGGGGACAGAAGGCGAGGAGGGGCTGCAGGTAGATGTGGTGCCTGGCATTACCAGCCTGCAGGTGCTGACCGCTGAGCACCGTATTCCCCTCAATGCGCTGGCGGAACCGGTACAGATCACTACTGGCCGGCGCCTGCGCGAGCGCGGCTGGCCCAGCGATGCCGCCAGTGTGGCGGTGATGCTCGACAGCGGTGGCGCCTTCGCCACGCTGCCGCCGGAAGGCCTGTATATCTGGTGGGGCGCCTATCTGGGCATGGACAAGCAGCGCCTGATCGATGGCCGACTCGAGGAGGTGGCCGAGTCGATCATCGAGCAGCGTGCGGCCCTGCGCGAACGGCACGGCTGGATCATGGATGTCTATCTGTTACGGCGAGAGCCATTAAGGAGAGCGAAATGAAAACGGTCGACCCCCAGCGCCATGCCGAGCGCATGGCCCACAAGCAGAAGATCATGAACGAGCGCATCGCCCGTGCCGACAAGGAGCAGGGCGTGCTGCTGGTGCTCACCGGCCCGGGCAAGGGCAAGAGCAGCTCCGGCTTCGGCATGCTGGCTCGCGCCCTGGGCCACGGCATGAAGGTGGGGGTGGTGCAGTTTATTAAGGGCAAGTTCCAGACCGGCGAGGAGGCCTTTTTCCGCCAGCAGCCGGGCGTCGACTACCACGTGATGGGCGAGGGCTATACCTGGGATACCCAGGATCGCGACAAGGACGTGCAAGCCGCCGAGGCGGCCTGGGAGGTAGTCCGCGGCATGCTCCAGGATCCTGCCATCGACCTGGTGCTGCTCGATGAGCTGAATATCGCTCTGCGTCACGGCTATCTGGACCTCGACCGGGTGCTGGACGACCTGCAGGCGCGGCCCGAGATGCAGCATGTGGTGGTCACCGGCCGCCACGCCCCGGAGGCGTTGATCGAGCTGGCCGATACCGTGACCGAGATGCGCGTGGTCAAGCACGCTTTCAAGGAGCAGGGCATCAAAGCTCAGAAGGGCATTGAGCTCTAGGGAAACACTGCACAAATGCCTGCACGAGCGAATCACTGCGTTGCGCGGTGCTCGGAATCCTCACATATATACCCCATATGCTCCGGTTGACTCGAAACCTTCGGTTTCTCGCTCCTTCGGAGCCATCCTGGGGATGTTTGTCGCTTCGCTCGGTTCTGTGCTCCGTGCGCCTTGTGCTTCATCTCGTTCGGCGACTTGTTCAGCGCTTCCTTAGAGGAGCCTCGCTTAGGCTTGTCCCCGGCGCTCAGCCCGCTGCAACTCAGTCGTAATCGTAATACCGAGACTTCCAGGAGAGAGGCGCATGGCAGAACATCGCGAGGGATCCGATCACGCCTTTTCGGAAGCGCAGCGGGAGGGGCTCTATCGCGCCATCCACGAGCGCCGGGATGTGCGCGCCCAGTTTCTGCCGGATCCGGTGCCGACCGAGGTGCTGGCGCGGCTGCTGGACGCCGCCCATCACGCGCCGTCGGTGGGCTTTATGCAGCCCTGGGACTTCCTGGTGATCGACAGCCTGGCGGTGCGCGAGCAGGTGCATCGGCTGTTCCAGCGGGAGAATGCCAAGGCCGCCGAGCACTACGCCAATGAGCGCGGCGAGCTCTATCGACGCCTCAAGCTGGAGGGCATTCTCGAGAGCCCCCTCAACCTCTGCATCACCTGCGACCGCAGCCGGGGCGGGGAGCACGTGCTGGGCCGCAACAGTATCGTCGAGACGGATCTGTTCAGTACCTGCCTGGCGGTGCAGAACCTGTGGCTGGCGGCCCGCGCCGAGGGCATCGGGGTGGGCTGGGTCAGCATCCTCGATCAGGAAGAGCTGGCGTCGATCCTGAATCTGCCGGAGCAGGTCTATCCCCTGGCATACCTGTGCCTGGGCTATGTCAGCGAGTTCCTGGAGCAGCCCGAGCTGGCCCGCTCTGGATGGCGGCAGCGCTTGCCCCTGGCGGAGCTGGTGCATGGCAATGGCTGGGGGGAACCGCTGTTGGATGCGACGCTGCATGAGGCGCTGGCCGGAGGGCGTGACTGATGGCCACGCTGATGATCCAGGGCACCACCTCGGATGCCGGAAAGAGCACGGTGGTGGCGGGGCTGTGCCGGGCCCTGGCGCGGCGCGGCATCTCGGTGGCGCCGTTCAAGCCGCAGAATATGGCGCTCAACAGTGCGGTAACTGTGGATGGCGGCGAGATCGGCCGTTCCACGGCGCTGCAGGCGCTGGCGGCAGGCGTCGAGCCCCACAGCGATATGAACCCGGTGCTGCTCAAGCCGGAGAGCGACCGCGGCGCCCAGGTGATTCTGCGTGGTCAGGTGCACGGCCATATGGACGCGCTGGATTACCACACCTACAAGCGCACCGCGCGGGAGAGCGTGCTGGCGGCCTGGCAGGCGCTGTCGAGCCGCTATGACGTGATTATCGCCGAGGGCGCCGGCAGCCCGGCGGAGATCAACCTGCGCGCCAACGATATCGCCAATATGGGCTTCGCCGAGATGGTCGACTGCCCGGTGATCCTGGTCGGCGATATCGACCGCGGCGGGGTCTTCGCACAGTTGGTGGGCACCCTGGAACTGCTCAGCCAGAGCGAGCGCTTACGCACCCGGGGCTTTGTGATCAACCGCTTCCGCGGCGATATGGCGCTGCTGCAGCCGGGCCTCGACTGGCTCACCGAGCGCACCGGTAAGCCGGTGCTGGGTACGTTGCCCTACCTTCAGGGGCTGCTGCTCGACGCCGAGGATAGCGTCGGGCTGCATGGCGTGACCTCCGGTGAGCCGGCGCTGCGGGTGGTGGTGCCCCGGCTGCCGCGCATCAGCAATCACAACGACTTCGACCCGCTACGGCTGCACCCGGGGGTCGAGCTCAGCTTTATCGGGCCCGAACAGGCGATTCCAGCCGCCGACCTGATCATCCTGCCGGGCAGCAAGAGCACTCGCAGCGATCTCGCCTGGCTGCGCGCCCAGGGCTGGGAGGCGGCGATCATGCGCCACCTGCGCTACGGCGGCAGGGTGCTCGGCATCTGCGGCGGCCTGCAGATGCTGGGGCAGGCGATTCACGACCCCAACGGCCTGGAGGGGCCACCGGGCTCGACGCCGGGTTTAGGGTTGCTCGATCTCGAGACGCGCATGGTCGCCGGCAAGCAGCTGCGTAACGTCGCCGGCACACTGGAGCCGGAGGGGGTGGCCATCGCCGGCTATGAGATCCACAACGGGGTGAGCCAGGGAGCCGCGCTGGCGCGCCCGCTGTGCATGATTGACGGGCGCCCCGAAGGGGCGGTGAGTGACGATGGCCAGATCATGGGCAGCTACCTGCACGGGCTGTTCGACCGCGCCGAGGCGTGTAACGCGCTGCTGGCGCGCTGCGGGCTCCACGCCGGCGGGGCGGTGAAGTATGCCGCCCACCGCCAGCGAGAATTGGATCGCCTGGCCGACACGCTGGAGGCCCACCTGGATATGGACGCTATCCTGGCCATGCTGCGCTAGGCGTTGCACGAAAACTGCCTGCACTCGCCGACTTTTCGTACAGAGCCTGATTGCCTAGCGGATCGGCCCCTCATGCAGCACCAGCTCGACCCGCCGGTTGGCGGCGCGCCCCTCGGCGCTCGCGTTGCTCTCCAGCGGCTGGGTGTCGGCGTAGCCAATGGCGCGCAGCCGTGATTCGGGGATGTCTTGCTCCTGCAGGTAGCGCACCACGGCGATGGCGCGTGCGCCGGAGAGCTCCCAGTTGGAAGGGAAACGCGGCGTGGCGATCGGCACGTCGTCGGTATGCCCCTCCACCGAGATGCGCCCGTCGAAGGCCAGCAGGGTGCCGAGCAAGCTCTCCAGCACTTGGCGGCCGTCGCCGGTGAGCTCGGCCTGGGCGCTGGCGAATAGCAGGTTGTCGTCGATACGCAGGGTTACCCCCTCGTTGCCCCGGGTCATCGAGACGCCCTCCGGCATCACCCCTTCGAGCTGGGGGAGCAGTCCACTGTGGCGCGGCTGCAAACCGGCACTCAACTGGCCTGTGGCACGCTGGGCCGCCTCGATGGCCGATTCGCTGAGGGTGGAGGCGGTGCCGGCATACTGCTGGCCGCGCTCGCCGAGCCCGTTGCCGGCCAGCGACAGTAGCAGCACGAACAGGGTGATCAGCAGCGTCAACACGTCGAGGTAGCTGATCAGCCAGCTCTCGCCATCACCGTCGCCGCCGTTACCCGGCAGCAGGTCCTGATGGCTATTGCGGATATCAGGCATTTTGACCGGCCTCGTCGTCATCGCGGCGCGATACGCTGGGGTCGTTGATCTCGTCGTGGAAATTGGCCATGAAGGAGTTGAGCGTCTCCTCGATGAAGGATGGCAGGCGCCGTTTGGTGATCAGCGAGATACCCTCGAGCACCATGTTCATGGCGATCAGCCGCTCCTCGGTGCGCCGTTCGAGCTTCACGGCGATAGGCTTGAACACCAAGTTGGCGAGCAGGATGCCGTAGAAGGTGGTGAGCAGCGCCACCGCCATGCGCGGGCCGATTACGCCGACGTCGCCGGCTTCCATCACCTCGAGCATGTTCACCAGGCCGACCAGGGTGCCGATCATGCCGAAGGCTGGCGCATAGGTGGCCATGGTGCGGAAAATCTGTGCCTCGGCGTGCTCGCGGGCCTTGAGGCGGGCGATACGCCAGCGCAGCAGGTCGATGATCTCCTGCTCCTTGGTATTGGCGATCACCAGTTGGATGCCGGTGCGCAGAAAGGGGTTGCGGGTATGCTCCAGCGCTTCCTCTACGGCCTGCACATTGCCCTGGAACCACAGCCGCGACATCTCCACCAGCTCCTTGATATCGTCCCGGGCGTAGGTGTTCTCGCGGCGAAAGACGATGCCCACCAGGCGTGTGACGCGCACCACTTCGCGTAGCGGATAGCTGATAAAGGTGGCGGCCAGGGTGCCGGTGATGACGATGGCGAGCCCCGGCAGGTTGACAAAGCTGGCCGGCGACTCGGCGGTAAACAGCAGTACGCTGGCCAGCAGCAGGATGCTGGCGAGGATGCCAATAAGCGTAGAGGGATTCATAAGGCTCCTGGCCGAGTGTGTGCGTCGGGGTTATCCGAGCTATCGGCTGGGAGCGGGTCGGCTTGAGTCTTGTAAGGCGCTTACTTGATCTGGATCAAGTCGCAGTTAAAGCGGTACCGCTGCGGCGGATTCGGGTAGATGGTGCCGGTACAGCGCCGGGTCATCGCTGATCACGCCGTCGACGCCCCAGTCCCACTGCGGTGTAAACGCGATCGGGTCGTTGGGGGTATAGCAGAACAGCGCATAGCCGGCGTCCTTGATCTCCCGGGCGCGCTTCTCTTTCAGCTTGCGCCAGTCGACGTGCAGGCTAAAGGCGCGCAGCGCCTCGGCGTCCCGCCGCCACTCCCGCGGCACCTTCTCGTAGAGCAATCCGATGCGCAGCTGCTCGGGGTCTGGCTGGGCATCACGGGCGGCGTTTAGCGCTGCGCGGTTGAATGAGGAGACGATCAAACGTTCGGCGGGCAGCGCGGCGAGTGCCTTGGGCATGGCGGCCTCGACCAGCGTCAGCGGATCGCGGCCGCGGTTGACCTTGAGTTCCAGGTTGACGCCCATCTCCAGCTCATTGAGCAGTGCCAGCATCTCGTCGAGAGTGGCCATGCGCTCGTCGGCGAAATGGCGGCTGAACCAGCTGCCCACATCCAACGCCTTGGCCCGTTCGAGGTCGAGCTTGGCCAGCTTGCCGCGGCTGTTGGAGCAGCGCCTCACGCCGTTGTCGTGCCAGACCACCGGGGTGCCGTCGCCGAGCAACTGTACGTCGATCTCCACCCAGTCGCAGCCGATCTGTTTGGCGGCGCGCACGGCGCTCAGGGTGTTCTCCGGCAGGTGCGCCGACAGCCCGCGGTGGGCGATGGTGCGCGGGAGACCGTTGACGGTAGTGGCGTATGACATGCGCGAGCCCCTCGATGATGGTCCAGTAACACTATATCTGCAGTATGACAGTCAAATGACAGAGGCCCCAGGCGGCGAGGCGTGATAACGCTGAATATGCTAGGCTGCGCGGCTTTGGGCGCCCCAGCAAAGAGCGCCTGGTGAGGAAACAAGGGTGGTCAGATGAAAGTCTTGCATGTCACCGATGTCGCCAAGCGCGACGCCTGTATGGCGCGGTTGTGCGCCGAGCATTTCGGTCAGTCGGCGGGGCTGACGCCGCTGGTGACCTTTACCGGTACCCGGCGGGTGCTGTTCGCCGAGGAGGCGGCGCGGCTGCTGGCCCTGGTCGACAACAAAGGTGTGCCCCAGGCGCTGGCGCTGCTGGTGCTCGATGAGGCCGGTGAGGGCATGACCCTGACGCTGTCCTGCTGCCTTGGCGAAGATGCCGAACCCGAGCGGCGCTTGATTGCCGAGTTGGCGCTCAAGGCGCCGCTGCGGGTCGATGCCAGCGATGCCGAGCAGGAAGCCTTCTATCGGCGCTGTGGTATCACGCGCTGGTTTGGCGGCGAGCAGGGGGCGCGGATTGGATTGGCGACAGCACACCCGGCGACCCAACTGCCGGCGTTGTCAGCCACGCTGACGGTGGACGAACCGCAGATATTGCGCCGCTTCAAGCATGATCCCAAGGCCTTCGAAGAGGAGAAGCGTCGCTTCATCGAGGGCCTCAACGGATTCCCGGCGTCGTTGACTTGACCGGTGCATGAAACAGCGTTTGGATAGCGTGACATCCCGTTAGCTATCTAAGGAAGTATTCCATGGTCAAGCGTATCCAGTTTGCCAAGACCGGTGGCCCCGAGGTTCTCGAGCTCGTCGAGGTGGAGCCCAAGGCGCCCGGCGCCGGAGAGGTCCAGATCCGCAATCAGGCCGTCGGCCTCAACTTCATCGATATCTACTTCCGCACCGGGCTCTATCCGGCGCCATCGATGCCTTCTGGCCTGGGCACCGAAGGTGCCGGGGTAGTCGAAGCGCTGGGCGAGGGCGTTACCCATCTCAAGGTCGGTGACCGCGTCGCCTACGCCCAGGGCCCGCTGGGCTCCTACTCCGAGGTGCACACCCTGCCGGCCGCCAAGGTCGCGGTGCTGCCCGATGGGATCGACTGCGATACCGCCGCGGCCAGCATGCTCAAGGGCCTGACCGTGCAGTACCTGATGCGCCAGACCTATGAATTGAAGGGCGGCGAGACGATCCTGTGGCACGCCGCCGCCGGTGGCGTGGGCTCGATCGCCTGCCAGTGGGCGCGTGAGCTGGGCGTCAAGCTGATCGGCACCGTCAGCTCGCCGGAAAAGGCCGAGCTGGCCAAGAAGAATGGCGCCTGGGCGACCATCGACTACACCAAGGAGAACGTCGTCGAGCGGGTCAAGGAGCTGACCGACGGTGCGATGTGCGACGTGGTCTACGACTCGGTGGGCAAGGATACCTGGGAGACCTCGCTGGACTGCCTCAAGCCGCGGGCGCTGATGGTCAGCTTCGGCAACGCCTCGGGCGCGGTGGAGGGGGTCAATATCGGCATCCTCAACCAGAAGGGCTCGCTGTTCGTGACTCGCCCCAGCCTCAACGGCTACGCCGACACCCGCGAGCGCTTCGAGGCGATGTGCAGCGATCTGTTCGGCATGCTCGTGAGTGGCAAGATCAAGGTCGACATCGCCCAGCGCTTCGCACTGGAAGAGGCCGGCAAGGCGCAACAGGCTCTGGCCAGCCGCAAGACCACCGGCTCGACCATTCTGCTGCCCTGAGCCTTTCGCTAAAGCAGCCCGCGGCGCCCGCCTTTCAGGCGGGCGCTTTGGTATAAAGGTGCGCTTATCGCGGTGGGAATCAGCGGGCGTCAGGGTTGACCGGACTGATCGGACTCTTACCCTTTAATGCCAGAGTAATGTTGTCTACGGCGCGCTGAGCCATGGCGGTACGCGTCTCATGGGTGGCCGAGCCAATGTGCGGTAAGGCGACGACATTATCCATGTGCGGCAGAGGTGATGTAGGGTCCAGGGGCTCCTGCGCGAAGACATCGAGTCCTGCAGCATGAATCTCGCCTTTTTCCAGGGCGGCGATCAGCGCCCCTTCGTCGACGACCTTGCCACGTGCGATATTGATGAAGATCGCCGATGACTTCATCTTTGCGAACTCTCGACCGCCGATCAGGTGATGCGTCTCTTTGGTGAGCGGAACCGTCACGCAGACGAAATCCGACTCGGCGAGCAAGTCGTCGAGCTGCCGGTGCTCAGCGCCGAGTTCTTTCTCCAGTGCTGGCTTAGGCGACGCGCAGGCATAACGTACATTCATATCGAAGCCCAATGCACCGCGCCGGGCAACGGCGGCACCGATGCGGCCGAAGCCGATCATTCCGAGGGTTTTTCCGTGGACGTCGCTACCGAACTGGGCTGGGCCGATACTGGTGTCCCAGTCGCCGCGCTTGACATAGTTGGCGAGTTCCACGACGCGCCGGGCGGTGGCCATGATGAGTGTGAAACCCGTATCGGCAGTGGTCTCGGTGAGCACGTCGGGGGTGTTGCACAGCAGGATGCCACGGCGCGTCAGCTCCTCGACGGGATAGTTGTCGTAGCCTACCGAGATACTGGCGATGACCTCGAGATGAGGTGCGTTGTCGAGCAGTTCTGGTGTGATGGCAACGCTCGAGCCTATCAAGCCATGGGCCTGCGCAAGAGCGGCACGGAAAGTCGGGTCACTGCTATCGGCGCAGCGAGCGAGGTCGATAACGTCGAAGTCACGCTTCAGCGCGTCGAGTTGATGGGTGTTGAGACGGCCATAGGCAAGGATACGCTTTCTCATGGTCAACTCCGGTAACGGATCACGTGCTGAGGGAAGACAGGTCAGCTTCTATCGCTGCGAGTCGCTGGCGGTCGGGGAGTCCTTCCATGTCGCCTACGACCTGAATGGCTTCGGCGCCGATCAAGTTGCCACGGCGCACCGCCTGTATCGGGGAGCACCCTTCCAGCAAGGCACTGATCACCCCCACCGCAAAAGCGTCACCGGCACCGACGGTATCCACCACCTTGCTGACCTCAAGGCCAGGGAGTGTGAAGCTTGTGTCCTGGCCTGCTAGATGTCCGCGATAGTAACTCCCCTCTGAGCCAAGTTTGATGATCACCGCCTTGGCGCCGCGCTCGAGATAGAAATCGGCAATAGCATGTGGCGTTTGCTTGCCACTCAGCAGGCGTCCTTCGGCGAGCCCCGGCAGGACCCAGTCCGCCTTGGCGGCCAGCGCGTTGAGGGTTTCGCGCATCTCCGCTTCGCTGGGCCATAGGCTGGGGCGCAAATTGGGATCGAAGGAGATGCTGGCGCCGGCAATACGCGCCTGCTCGAGCATGTGCCAAGAGAGTTCGCGACAGCTCGGCGAGAGTGCGGGAGGAATGCCCGTTGCGTGTAAATGGCGCAAGGCCGAGAAATTGATGGTTGCGGCATCAATGGGCGACATCTTGCGAGCGGCGCTATGCTGGCGGAAATACTCGATCCGCGGGTCACTGCCACCTTCAGCCCGCTCTTTGAACACCAAGCCGGTGGGATGATCGTCGTCATGACGCAGATGGCGGCAGTCCAGTCCTTCGCTCTCCAGTGCGCGTTGGACATAGTCGCCGAAGCTGTCGTTGCCCACCCGGCTCAACCAGCCGACCCGAAAGCCCAGCCTGGCGAGGCCTATCGCGACATTGTTGTCGGCGCCAGCGAGACGGCGCTGAAAGTGCTGAACCTCGCTCAGTGGTCCCGGAGAATTGGCAACGAACATGGCCATGGCCTCACCGAAGGCGAGAATCTCAGGAGGAAGGGGGGCGGTGGACATTGGCGACTCCTGGGTCCTGGGCGCCCATGTGGCTGAGAGGCGGTTGGCAATCGGTCAGCGGCAGTTGATGGGCGAGATCATGGATAATGAAAATGTGAACGTTCCCATCTTAGTCACTTTCAAAAAGGTACGGCAATGCTGGCCGCTTATACTTAGGTCAAAGGCCGTTTCGTTTCCTTGATGAGGATGCTGTGAGGCCGCGTCAGTCACTATCCATATTCCGCTATAGCCCCGATATAGTGGGATATTCTGTATATCAAGCTGTTGGCTATCTTGATGCTGCCGTCACTGCTTACTGTGACTCGTGTGGTACATGTGGTGATCGGTATCGTTTTCAATATACGACTTATGTCTAGCGTTCTATACGTTGCAAGGCCAGTTTTGGGGATCTAGGTTGAAAACGTTCCCATTGATTAGCGAGCGTCAGCGTGTCCGTCGATTCCAGCCCCAGGCAGCGTGCCACTATTCTCGAGGTCGCCGAGGTGGCAGGCGTCTCCAAGACCAGCGTTTCGCGCTACTTTGGTACTGAGCGCAAGCGCTTGTCGCGCAGCATGCAGTCGCGCATTGCCGCTGCTGCGGAGCGCCTCGATTATCACCCCAACCAGATTGCTCGAGGCCTCAAAGGTGGCAGTTCCAAGCTGCTCGGTATGCTGGTCGCCGATATTCGTAATCGTTTTTCGGTGGAGGTGCTGCACGGCGCCGAGCAGGCCTGCCGTGATAATGGTTTCTCGTTAATGGTGTGCAATACCGATAACGATCCACAGTTGGAGCGTGAGCATTTGGCACTGCTGGCCGCCTACCGGGTGGAAGGGCTACTGATTAACTCTACTGGTCAGCTCAGTCAGGAACTGCAGACACTGTCTCGTCAGGGAATCCCGCTAGTGCTGCTTGATCGAGTGCTTAGCGACTTCGATGCTGACCTAGTCGGTATCGATAACAATGCGGCCATCGATACTGCCATGGACCATCTCCAGCAACAGGGTTACCGACAGGTCCTATATATAAGCGAGCCGCCTGCCCAGACCAGCACACGTCAGGCGCGACTGGAGCGCTTCCGCTACCGCCTGCTGCTCGATGAATGGCATGGCCAGGCCCTTTGCCTGCGGCTTGACGAACAGCAAGGGCCGCTCATCGAGTCGCTTAAGACCTTTCTAGACGCATCGAATCAGGGCGGCGGTAAAGCGGTGTTATGCGCCAACGGTAACGTCACGCTGGCCGTGACGCGAGCTCTCAAGTCGCTGGCAGTGCCATTGGGAGAGGTTGGGTTAATCGGTATCGATGAGCTTGATTGGTGTGCCTTGGTGGGGCCTGGAATCACCACGGTCGCCCAACCCACCGACGCTATCGGTCGCACTGCTGTAGAGAGCCTACTGCAGCGGTTGGACAAGGCGTCGAGCGTGGTTCAGGCGCGGCATATCCATTACCAACCACGTCTGATCGAGCGCGGCTCGACGCGCCTCGTGCCTCCTGCATGAGGTTCGGTTAGCCAGCTCCCGTGGGGGCGTTGGCCGGGCTGGGAAGCCGGGCCTCATGGCCATCGAAGGTTCGATGGCCGCCAAGAAGGACGCCTAGTGCATGCGCTGAGCGCTGCTGCTCGGGCCATGCGTACATCACCTAGACACAATAATAACGTTCTGGAGACATAGCCATGAAAAAGCTACCAATGACAGCCTTCATCGCTTCGGCCAGCATGATATTCGGTATCAGCAGCCAGGCCCAAGCGGAATCCATCGAAGCAACCATCGCCGTGGCGCCACCGGATTATGTGAATGCCGCGGCAGAGGCCTTCAAGTCCTATGTGGAGAGTGCTACCGACGGCGAGATCGAGGTACGTATTGTGCTTCACGATGCGCTGGGTGGCGATCGAGAGGCGATTGATCAGATGCGCCTTGGTGAACTGGAGTTCAACTTCGCAGGGGGCGGCGGGCTGGCTGGTGTGTTGCCTGATGTCCAGATGTATAACTGGCCGTTTCTGTTCCCCAATCGCTCTGTGTTCTATGAGTTGATGCTCGATGAGGATTACGCGACTTTCGTACGCGAGTGGTTCCTCGATAAGTCGGGCGGCACCCTGCGTTTCTTTACTGGTGGTGAAAACTCGCTGCGCCATTTCTATTCAACCCGTGGCCCAGTGTTTACGCCTTCCGATATGGAAGATCTGAGTATCGACATGCGAACCCGTGAACTGCGGCTCGACCAGGACTTGTTCGCTGCACTGGGCGCTTCATCGATTGTTGCGCTGTCAGCACCCGAGCGCTATGAGGCATTGCAGACGGGACTGATCCATGCCACTGAAGGCGGTCTTGCCTCGGCCCAGGCGGCAGGCCTGATGGAGGTGCTTGAGCACGTTACCCTCACTGGCCATGCCTATGATTACTTCATGCTGATGGGTAACCAGGAGTTCTACGACTCCCTTGAGCCGGCACACCAGCAGGCCATCGACGAGGCCGCCCAGCTGATGGCGTGGGTAAACAATGGTTACGCTATCGCTGAGGAAAATCAGGTCCTGGTGGAAATCCAGGAGATGGGCATCGAAGTGGCTGTGCCGAATGCCGAACAGCTGGAAGAGTGGCAGTCGGTTGCTTCACCGGTTGCCGAGGATGTGATGGCTGAGCTGGTCGATGAAGAGTTCATCGAGGTAACCCAGGAAGCCATCGAACGCGTCTCGACTCGGATCGACAACCGCAAGACTCAGTAATCGGTAACATCTAGGGTGGGGTCTGGGCCCCGCCCTAGCATCGTTTTATCTTTCGGCCAGGAGGCATGTTCACCATGCTTGTGGTGTATTTTATTTCTGCACTTCTGGTGCTGATTCTGCTAGGAACGCCAATTTTTGCCGCAATGGGTATGGCGTCCCTGCTGCATTATCTGGACCTAGGTCGTGACAGTGCCGCTATCGTGCTGATGCAGCGCTTGTTCAGTGGAGTCTCGAGTTTCACGTTACTGGCTGTGCCGATGTTTCTGCTGGCTGGTGAAATCATGGGGCGCGGCGGCTTAACCAATCGTATCATCTCGCTGGCTAAAGCCTGCGTGGGGCATTTTCGCGGCGGTCTGGCGCAAGTCAATATCCTCTCCAGTGTCTTCTTCGGTGGTATTTCCGGCTCGGCCCATGCCGACGTGGCGGCCATCGGTTCTGTACTGATCCCCTCGATGAAGCGTGAAGGGTATCCTCCCGGTTTCGCCGGTGCTTTGACGGCGGTCTCGGGAACGCTTTCACCGATGATTCCGCCAAGTATCGTGCTGATCATTTACGGGTCTACGTTCGGCGTCTCGATCGGAGCCCTGTTCGCCGCTGGATTGAGCATAGCCGCGGTACTCGCCACTACTTATATGGTGTTGACCTGGTTCCTAGTTCGTAATAATCCTGATATTCCGCATCATCCCCGGGTGACGCGTCAAGAGTTTCTGCAGACACTGAAAGAGGCCTTGCCGGCGCTAGGGCTGCCAGTGGTGATCCTTGGCGGTATCTTCCTGGGAATTTTCACCGCTACTGAGGCAGCGGGCGTGGCGGTGACCTACAGTTTGTTGATCACGCTGTTCTATTACCGTTCGATCCGTTTCGTCGAACTGCCGAAGATCCTTTACAAGACTGGTTTGACGACCGCTGCGATTGTCATCCTAGTTGGCGTGGCCGTGTCATTCTCTCATGTGATCGTAGACCGCAATGTCCCTGAGGTGATCAGTGGGGTGATTCTCGAGCTGACCGGTAGCCATCTGGCAATCATTTTCCTGCTATTAATGGTGATGATAGTGGCCGGGATGTTCGTTGATCGCACTGCCAATATTCTGCTGTTCGGCGGGATTCTGATCCCCATCTTTACTCAGGAGATCGGCTTTAGCCCCGTACATACCGCGATGATCATCGTCATGGCGTTGGGCATTGGCCATATGACCCCACCGGTGGGCGGCACCCTTCTGACCACCTCGCTGGTGGGGCGTATGTCGATCGTTGAGATCACTCGCTATGTGTGGCCCTATATTATCCTCGAGATAGCCGTCACGCTGCTGGTGGTATTCGTTGCGCCACTTAGCGAGTTCCTCCCACGTCTATTAGGTTTCGGAGGCCTGTGATCATGAGCGAGACGCCCCCTTCACTCCGTCCCGGGCCCTTGAAAGCACTCAAGGCGCTGTTCGATTTCTACGACTGGTTAAGCGGGCTACTCAACCGCCTGCTGGGCTGGGCGCTGACCGCTGCGGTCGCATTGATGTTCATTGTCATCATGACGCAAGTGCTGCTGCGTTATGTGTTTGGCGTTCCGCTGTTCTGGGTTCCGGAACTGGCTGGCTATCTGCTAGCTTTCCTAGCGCTATGCGGTTCGAGTATTTGCATTCGTGAGCGTATGCACGTCAAGGTCACGGTGCTCTATGCATTACTACCGAATTGGTTGCGGCATTTGGTTATCATCTTCGTTTATGCAGTGGTGGCCTATTATGCGTGGGCA
Source organism: Halomonas sp. ML-15 (assembly GCF_014779595.1). GTDB lineage: Bacteria > Pseudomonadota > Gammaproteobacteria > Pseudomonadales > Halomonadaceae > Franzmannia. The sequence goes on along the minus strand of NZ_JACXZT010000019.1, from coordinate 1,141,381 downwards.
ATCATGTATTTTGGGCTGATGTTTGCTGAACTTGGGCGCATCGAATATAGCCCCAGCGGTACATTCAACCTCTACTGGATTAGGTATTCGTTGGTGATTGGTGGTGCGCTGATACTCATTCAGTCTGTCAACGTCATACTGCGCGAGTGGGGGATATTGATGGGGCTCTACGAGGAGAGCCACTCTTATGCCAGAGCCCTGACAGCTGATGAGGAGTAGCAGTCAGGGCTTCATTGCTCGCAAAGCCATTCATTCTAGGTCGATATAGGCGCCCAGCTCGCGCATCCGCGACTCGAAGCGGGTGACGTTGTCGACCAGCGCTTCCGGGCCGTAGGCCACGCACTCGGCAAGGATCGCCTCGATCAGGGTGATCGCCGAGAGGATCGACGGGAAGAAGTGCGGCGTGGCGGTGGCGATATTGAAGGTCACCGCCGCTCCCGGCACCAGCGGCGAGCGCAGGGTGTCAGTGACCACGATGGCCTCGACGCCGTTGGCTCTGGTCACCTCCAGAGCTCTGACGGTTTCGGCGCAGTAGGGGTCGAAGCCGAAGGCCACCACCACATCTCCCTCCCCGAAGTTGGCTAGCTCGGTGAGCAGCCCCCCCTCCTGACCGCGAATCAGCTGCACGTTGGGCATCGCGATGCGCCCCACGTAGGCGAAGTGGTAGGCGCAGGCGAAGGCGTCGCGAAAACCCACTACGGCGACCTTTTCGGCGGCCAGCAAGCGTTCGGCGGCATCGCGGACCTTGGGCTGCATATCGGCGGTGAATAGGCGCCCGATATTGTCGAAGGCGGTATCTCCCACGTCGACGAAGACCTGGTCATCGCCATCGGCCAGCGCCTTGAGGCTCGAGGCGCGCCCCGACAGCTCGATGGGCCCGGCCTGAACCGCCGACTGGAATATCTCGCGGAACTGCTCGTAGCTGTCGAAGCCGAGCCGTTTGGCCAGGCGCATCAGCGTTGATGGCGTGACGTCGGCGGCGCTGGCCGACTTGCGAATCGACTGAAAGGCGATCTCCACCGGTTGGTCCAGCACATAGCGCGCCGCCAGCTTGAGCTGCGGGCTGAGTTCGGCATAGTGCTCGGCGAGTGCCTGATTGACATCATCCAAGGTGGTGATGTGAGCGTGGGCGTTGTCCTGCGTCATCGCGACCTCGTTGTTATCCGGCTGGCCGGGTCTCGGTGTCTGGCGCGGCATTGTAGCGCATCAGGGTGGGCAGGAGTGTCACAAATGGTTCGGTACAAATAGCCTTGTGATACGAACGTGTTGACAAGGCTTGGTATTCGACTTTAGCATGCTGATGATACATATGTGTCATATGGCATGGCTTTGTGACACTTACGTGCTGTTTGTTATTCATTCAGGCACCCGCCGAGGAGAACCGATGCGCCGTCCCACCTACGAGACCCTGACCGTCGAGTCGCGAGACGCGGTCACGATCATCCGCTTCAACCGTCCCCACCGCCTTAATGCGGTGATCGAAGCGCTCTACCGTGAGCTGCTGTTGGCGCTAGCCGAGGCGGAGCGCGATCCCAAGGTGCGAGCGGTGATCCTCACGGGGGAGGGGCGTGCGTTCTGCGTGGGCGCCGATATGAAGGAGCACGGCGGGGCGGCGCGTACTCTCTACCAGCGGCGTCAGTATCTGCAGCTGGGCAATGACGTCTGCGAAGCGATCCTGCGCCTCGAAAAGCCGGTGATCGCTGCGGTCAACGGCTATGCGCTGGGCGCCGGTGCCGAGATGGCGGTGGCCTGCGATTTCATCGTGATGGCCGACGAGGCACAGCTGGGGTTCCCCGAAACCGGCATCGGCACCTGCGTCGGCGGTGGCGTCTCCAAGCTGCTGCCGCAGCTGGTCGGGCTGAGCATGGCACGCCAGCTGCTGTTTACCGGCAAACGCATCGACGGTGAACAGGCTACCCACATCGGCCTGGCGACCGACCACTGGCCGGTCGCTTCGCTGCTCAGTGAAGCCGAGCGGCTGGCGCAGACGCTGGCCACGCAGGCGCCGGTGTCGATGGCGATGCTCAAGCGGCTGGTCAACCAGGCCAGCGAGACGGGGCTCGAGAGCCAGCTGCAGCAGGAGCTGGATGCGGTCTTTACCTGCTCCACCACCGACGACTGGCAGGAGGGCGTCGACGCCTTTGCCGAGAAGCGTACTCCGCACTTCAAGGGGAAATGAGCATGAATCCCATCGAAGGGCATCTGCCGACCCGCAGCCCGCTGCACGACATCCTGGCGCCCACCGGTATCGCTGTGATCGGGGCTTCGAGCGATCCCACCAAGCGCGGCTACAAAGCGATGGTCGGGCTGATCAAGGACGGTTATCGGGGCGCTATCTTCCCGGTCAATCCCAAGGCCGACATGATTCTCGGCGTCAAGGCGTGGCCGTCGGTGACGGCAATCCCCGGCAACCCGGAGCTGGCGCTGATCTGCACGCCGGCGGCCAGCGTGCCCGAGCTGATCGCCGAGTGCGGGCGGCGCGGCATCAAGGGGGCGGTGATTCTGGCCAGCGGCTTCGCCGAAATTGGCGGCGAGGGGGCGGTGCTGGAGCAGGCAATGATGGACAAGGCGCATGCTCACGGTGTGCGCATCATCGGCCCCAACACCTCGGGGATCTTCAACCTCCACCATCGCATCAACCTGCTGGCGCTGGACAACGTGCGTCCCGGCGATGTGGGAATCATCTCGCAGTCGGGCAACATGCTGCTGTCGCTGGCACTGGAGGCGCAGCACAACGGCCAGGTGGGTTTCTCGACCTACGTCGGGCCGGGCAATCAGAGCGATATCGGCTTCAACGACTACCTGCGCTACCTGGGTGAGGACGAGCACACCCGTGTGGCGACGCTCTATGTGGAGGGCTTTCGCGACGGCCGCAAGTTTCTCGATGTGGCCCGCGAGGTCACCGCCATGAAGCCGGTGGTGGTGTACAAATCGGGCTCCACCGAGCAGGGCCAGAAGGCCGCCAGCTCTCACACTGGCGCTTTGGCCGGCAGCTACGCCATGACCGTCGACCTGCTCAAGCAGGCCGGGGTCAGTGTGGTGCAGTACTCCGACGAGATTCTGCCGGTGGCCGAAGGCCTCGGCCTGCTGCAGAAGGCGGGTGGCAAGCGCGTGGCGGTGATCTCCGACGGCGGCGGCCAGGCGACCATCGCGTCCGACCGGCTGGCCGAAGCGGGCCTCACCCTGGCTGAGCTCTCCGAGGCTACCCGTGCTCGTCTGCGCGAGATCCTGTTTCCCCAGGCCTCCACCGTCAACCCGGTAGACGTGGCCGGCTCTACCGATGCCAATCCCTCGCTGCTGGCGACCTGTATGGAGATCGTCGCGGCCGACGACAACGTCGACAGCGTGTTTCTGGTCGGCATGTTTGGCGGCTACAGTATCCGCTTCGCCGAGTCGCTGCTGGGTGACGAGATGCGCGGTGCCGAGGCGATGGTCGACCTGGCCAAGGCGACCACCAAGCCACTGGTGATCTATAGCCTCTATACGCCGGTCAAACCGCCGGCGCTGCGGCGCCTGCATGAAGCGGGTCTGCCAATCTATTCGTCCATCGAGCACGCCGTACGGCTGTTGGCGGCCCTTGGCGAGCGCGGCCACTATCTCAGTGCTAGCCGCGGACATCGACTGCCACCGCCGGTACCCCGCGATCCGGGCAGTGAGGCAGCCATCACGGCAGCGTTGGCAGCCGGCCGTGATCTGCTCGAGCCCGAGGCCAAGGCGCTGCTGCGGGCTCATGGTGTGCCGGTGCTCGAGGAGCGGCTGGTCACGGCTCCGCCGCAGCTGGCTGAGGTGGCTGCCCAGTTTGGCCAGGTACCGCTGGCGATGAAGGTGGTCTCCAAAGATATTCTGCACAAGTCAGATGCCGGCGGGGTGCGGCTGAATCTGGTCGGTGAGGCGGCGCTGCGCGAAGCCCAGGAGTCCATTCTGGCATCGTGTCGTGTCTATGACCCCAGCGCCGAGATCGAGGGCGTCCTGGTGGCGCCGATGGCGCCCAAGGGCGTCGAGGTGATCGTCGGCGTGAGTCGCGACCCGATCTTCGGTCCGGTGCTGATGTTCGGGCTTGGCGGGATCTTCGTCGAAGTGCTCGAGGATGTGGCCTTCCGGGCGATTCCGCTGTCGCCCTTCGATGCCCGCGCGATGGTTGACCAGATCAAGGCGCGCAAGATTCTCGACGGCGTGCGCGGTGAGCCGGCGGTGGATCGTGACGCGCTGGTGGCGCTGCTGCTGAGCGTTTCCAGCATCGTCTCCGCCTACCCCGAGATCGCCGAGCTCGACCTCAACCCGGTGATTGCCAACGCCGACGGCTATACGCTGGTGGATGCACGTATCATCCTCGACGCGTCGACACAGGAGTCTCCCGCATGACCAATACTGTCACCCTGCCTGCCCTCAGCGATGCCAGGCTTACCCTGGAGGCGCGGGTGGCGACCCTCACCCTGGATCGCCACGACGTGCGCAACGCCCTGACCGGTACCGGCCTTATCGACGATATCGTCGCGGTGGCGGCGTGGGTCAACCGCTGCCCGGAGGTGTCGGTGCTGGTGATCACCGGCGCCGGCTCGGCGTTCAGCGCCGGCGGCAACGTCAAGGACATGGCCGAGCGCGGCGGTGACTTTGCCGGCGATGTGGCCGAGGTGGCTGAGCGTTACCGTCGCGGTATTCAGCGGATTCCGCTGGCCCTGGAGGCCGTAGAAGTGCCGATCATTGCTGCGGTCAACGGCGCGGCGATTGGCGCGGGCTTCGACCTGGCCAATATGGCGGATATTCGCATCGCATCCCATAAGGCCAAGTTCGGCGAGACCTTCCTCAACCTGGGGATTATCCCTGGCGACGGTGGTGCCTGGTTCCTGCAGCGCTTGATCGGCTACCAGCGCGCCTTCGAACTGACCCTCTCGGGCCGGGTGATCGACGCCGAGGAGGCGCGTGAATATGGCATCGTGCTCGAGGTGGTCGAGCACGACGCCTTGATGACGCGGGTCGCCGAACTTGCCGCCGCCATCACCGCCCAGCCACCCAAGGCCACCCGTCTCACCAAGCGGCTGATGAAGCAGGGCAGCCGCCTGGAACTCAAGGACTTCCTCGATCTGTGTGCCACCTTCCAGGGCATGTGCCACAACGAGCCGGAGCACCTCGAGGCGGTCAACCGCATGCTGGAGAAGATGGCCCGGTAACGACGCTCTCACGTCGTCGCCGAGCTCGCTCAAGGCCCTGCTAGCGCAGGGCTTTTTGTGTTGCTGACAAAAAACAGTGGCGTTGGCGCCAGTCTGCTGTTGTGCTGGTGGCTGTGGTGCTCGACAGGGAGGTGAGATAACCATGGCCGATAGTACGCTGGTGTTCATCGTGCTGGGACTGACCCTTTCGGCCTTCGTGTGGGGACGCTTTCGCTACGATCTGGTGGCACTCTCGGCGCTGCTGGCGTCGGTGATGTTGGGGCTGGTGGAGGCCGATGCCGCTTTCATGGGCTTTGGCCATCCGGCGGTGATCACCGTGGCGGCGGTGCTGGTACTGAGCAAGGGTTTCGAGCGCTCGGGGCTGGTCGACGTGATCGCCGAGCAGACCCTCAAGGTCGGTGAACGGCTGATACTGCAGTTGCTGGTGCTGACCGGCACCGTGACGGTGCTGTCGGCGGTAATGAACAACGTCGGGGCGCTGGCACTGCTGCTGCCGGTGGCGGTGCGCATGGCCCGCGAGCATGACCGATCACCTTCGCTGCTGCTGATGCCGCTGGCCTTCGGCTCGCTGCTGGGCGGGCTGATGACGCTGATCGGTACGCCGCCCAATATCATCATCGCCAGTTACCGTGGCGCCCAGACCGGCGACAACTTCGGCATGTTCTCGTTCTTTCCCGTCGGCGTAGCGGTGGCAGCGGTGGGGCTGCTCTTTATCGTGCTGGTGGGCTGGCGGCTGACACCGCATCGCCAGGGCCAGTCGTCCGCCGAGGAGCTGTTCGACACCGACAACTATCTGGTCGAGCTCAAGGTCGGCGAAGAGTCCAAGGCCATCGGCTGGACGCTGCGTGAACTGCACGAGGCATTGGAAGAGACCATTCCGGTGCTGGCGGTGGTGCGCGACGACAAGCGACGAACCGGCCACGCCTTCCATGGCAGCCTGCGGGAGGGCGATATTCTGCTGGTCGAGGGCGGTCCCGAGGAGATGAAGCTGCTCGAGGACAAGGCGGGTCTGTCGCTGGGTGCGGCCGCAGAAGAGGAGGAAAACGCTGAAACCGCTGATGGCCCAGCCGAAGGAGACGAAGAGAAGCAGGACAGCAAGAAGCAGGATAAGAAAAGGCGCAGCGGCGTTGATACCGAGGGCCTGCAACTGGTCGAGGCAGTGGTGCGCAACGACTCGATGATGGTCAACCGTACCGTGGTACAGCTGCGCTTGCAGAATCAGCATGGCCTGCACCTGGTGGCGGTGGCCCGGGACGGGGCGCGTCTCAAACAGCGCCTGCGTGAGATCCGTTTCCAGCCAGGCGATGTGCTGCTGATGCAGGGTGATGAAGGGGGGCTGGCCGAAAGCCTGGCGACCCTGGGCTGCCTGCCGCTGGCCAATCGAAACCTGACCATTGGCCAGCCGCGCATGCTGCTGCTGTCGATCGGCATCTTCATGCTGGCGATTGTGGCCATGCTCACCGATCTGCTGCCGGCGGCGGTAGCGCTGTCCACGGCGGCGCTTATATCGCTGCTGGTCGGTATATTACCGCTGCGCGACGGCTATCAGGCCATCGATGGGCCGGTGATCGTGCTGCTGGCGGCGATGCTGCCGGTGGGCGAGGCGCTGGACACCAGCGGCGGCGCGGCGCAGATCGCGGATGGAATGCTAACGCTGGGCAGTGGCTGGCCGCCGGTGGCCACCCTGGTGGCGCTGTTCCTGATCTCCACGCTGCTCTCCAACGTGATCAACAACGCCGCGGCGGCACTGCTGATGGCGCCGATTGCGGCGAGCCTGGCCAGCGGCTTTGGCCTGTCGCTGGACCCGTTTCTGATGGTGGTGGCGGTGAGCGCTTCCTGCGCCTTCCTCACCCCCATTGGCCACCAGTCCAACACCCTGGTGATGGGGCCGGGGGGGTACCGCTTCAGCGACTACTGGAAGCTTGGCCTGCCGTTGTCGCTGGTGGTCATGGTGGTGGCGATTCCGATGATCATGCTGGTATGGCCGCTGTGATGCCATGCAAAAGGGGATGGCCATCTGGCCATCCCCTGGGGTGCTGCAAGGCTGCGATTTACTCAGCGGCGGAGAGCCACTCCTCGACCAGGTCCTGGTTATCAGCGACCCACTGCTGGGCGCTCTCGTAAGGATCGGCGCCATCTTCCTGATTCATCAGCATGACTTCGCCCATCTGCTCGGGCGTCCATTCGAAGGCCTCGAGGATGGCATAGGCTTCCGGCATCTCATCTCCGAGGCCCTGACGAACCACGGTGTGGATCTGCTCGGCGCCGCCGTAGATTTCCTGCGGATCCTCGAGATACTTGAGGTCCCAGCGGGCGAACATCCAGTGCGGCGTCCAACTGGTAACGACGATGTCCTCTTCGTTGGCGATGGCGCTGCTCAGGGCGCCGACCATGGTGGCGTCGCTGCCGCTGCGCAGACGCAGGTCGAGGCCGTACTCGTCGATCACGTCCTCGGTCAGTCCCATCAGGCCGGCGCCGGGATCGATACCGATGATCTCGCCATTGAACAGATCAGCGTTGTCGTTGAGCTCCTCGATGGAGTCGACGTCGGTATATTCGGGCACGACCAGACCGAGCTTGGTACCGTCCAGATTGACGCCCAAGTCCTCGACGTTGTCTCCGACTCGCTCCATGTAGTCGGCGTGGGTGGTGGGCAGCCAGGCGGCGACGATGGCATCGGCATCACCCGTGGAGAGCGCCTGCCACATGGCGGCGGCAGACAGCGAGGTCATATCGACCTCGTAGCCGGCCTGTTCGAGCACCGCACGCACCACGTTGGTGGAAGCCACTTCTGATGCCCACTCGACGTAGGCCAGGTGAACCGTGTCCTGAGCCTGGGCAGCGCCAGCTGCGGTCAGGCCGGCACCGGCGACCAGCGCCAGGCTGGTGCTGCGGATATGACGATTCAGCGTGTGCTTATTCATATTCTTCCCCTCTTGGTGATTCACTAATACACCATGGCGGCCCGGGCGAATGGATTCAAGGGGCCGCCTTGGTCTTACGACTTGCGTTCCTTGCTCAACGACTGGGTCAAGCGGTCGAGCAGCATGGCCAGGATCACCACCGCGATGCCGGCTTCGAAGCCGTCACCGGGGCGCAGGCGCTGGATGGCGCGCCACACTTCGCTGCCCAGGCCATCGGCGCCGATCATGGCAGCGATCACCACCATCGACAGCGCCAGCATGATGGTCTGGTTGATCCCTGCCATGACGGTCGGCAGCGACAGCGGCATCTGCACCTTGACCAGTTTCTGCCCTCGGGTGGCGCCATAGGCGTCGGCGGCCTCGATCAGCTCTTTGGGCACCTGGCGTATGCCCAGGGTAGTAAAGCGGATCGCCGGCGGCATGGAGAAGATCACCGTGGCAAAGATCGCCGAAACCGAGCCGATCCCGAAGAACGGAATGGCGGGAATCAGATAGACGAAGGCCGGCATGGTCTGCATGAAATCGAGCACCGGCATGATAGTGCGGTAGAGACGCTCGGAGAGCGCCGCGGCAATACCCACCGGTAGGGCGATGGTCACTGCCACCAGGGTGGCGATCACCACCAGCGTCAGTGTCTCGATCATCGGGTACCAGAGCCCGAGGTTCCAGATCAGTGACAGGCCGGCGGCGGCGCCAATCGCCAGCCGGGTATTGGCCAGCTTCCAGCAGATCGCCACGATGATCAGCAGCAGCGCCCAGGTCGGCAGCCACATCAAGGCATCGTTGAGGCCGTTGATACCGGTCTGGGTGGCCCGCGAGATGGCGCGAGTCACCATCGAGTACTCGCTGGTCAGCCAGTCCAGGCTGCCCTCGATCCACTGGCCCAGGGGAAGACGGGGAATTTCGATAGCCATCATGCATCTCCTGCCGTGGTCGTGGTGGAACGCTCAGCGATTTGCGTGGGCTCAGCGGCCTGGGCAAGCTGATCAAGTACAGCGCCTTTGACGACCACGCCTAGCAGGCGCTGCTGGTCGTCGACCACCGCGATCGGGAAGCTGTGTTCACTGAACATGGCAAATAGGTGGTGCATCGGCTCCTCGAGCGTGACTCGGCGGAAATCCTGAGTCATGACGTCGGTCACGCTCTCCTTGCCCTCCTCGATCGCCCGGCTGGCAGCATCGGCTTCGATCAGACCTATCAGGACGCGGTCGCGATCGGTGATATAGATCGAATCGAGGCTATGCTCATGCATCTTGCGCAGGGCGGTACGCGGGCCGTCGGTGTCGCGCACTGTGGAGCGCACCCGACGCATGGCACTCTCGGCGGTGAGAATGCGCGCCTTGTCGACGCCTTCGATAAAGCGCCGCACATAGTCGTCGGCGGGCTTGGTCAGGATCTCTTCCGGCGTGCCGATCTGGACCACCTCGCCATCCTTGAGCAGCACGATGCGATCGCCGATGGTCAGCGCTTCGTCGAGATCGTGGGTGATGAACACCGTGGTCTTCTTCATGCGGCTTTGCAGCTGCAGCAGCTCCTGCTGCATATCGCCGCGGATCAGCGGATCGAGCGCCGAGAACGCCTCATCCATCAATAGCACGGTGGAGTCGTTGGCCAAGGCCCGGGCCAGGCCGACGCGCTGTTGCATGCCGCCGGAGAGCTGATTGGGATAGGCATCTTCCCAGCCATCCAGGCCAACCTGCTTGAGGGCGTTGCGAGCGATTTCGCTGCGCTCGGCGGGGTCGATGCCGCGGATCTCGAGGCCGAACTCGGCGTTCTTCTGCACGGTACGATGAGGAAAGAGCGCGAAATTCTGGAACACCATCGAAAAGTGCCGGCGGCGGCACTCGAGCAGCGCCTTGTCGCTCAAGGTGGGGATGTTCTCGCCGTCGATCACGATCTCGCCCTCGGAGGGTTCGATCAAGCGGTTGAGACAGCGAATCAGGGTCGATTTGCCGGATCCCGACAGCCCCATGATCACCAGCAGTTCACCCTCATAGACATCGAAATCGATATTGGATAGACCGAGAGTCTGTCCGGTCTTGTCGAGGATCTCGGGGCGCTTGAGTCCCTGGTCACGCAGTGCCAGAGCCTTCTTCGGCTGTGCGCCGAATACCTTGCTCAGATTACGTACGCGAATCTTGACGTTGCGTTCTTCATTCATTGGTTTGCCTGTTGTCGACCCCCGGGTTCGCGGCGCAACGCCTCAACTCGAAGCGTCGAGGCATTCAGCGTCCTGCCGAACCAAAATGGCGGGCGGGGGAGTGCGTCACCCTGACGGTTGCGAATGATGCCTGGCAGCGTAGCGGAACCACTGCGTACGGCATATGAGTGGATCGCCATGGCGATCCCGTAAGCAGGCGATTGTTATAGTCTCTGCTGTTACTACGGTGTTATGAACCCGCTATGAGTAGTACCGCGGAATCAACATGATAACGGATGGAGAGGGGGGAGTGCCAAGGTTGTGCGCCCCTTGACAATGGCATAAAGCGACACCCCGGCATTTGCCGGGGTGTCGTGGTGAGGCAAGGACAGGTCAGGCCGCGTTATGCCAGACCACCTTCTCCTGCTGCTGGGCGAAGGCATCGAAGGCGAAGTCATCGACGGTCAGCATGTCCAGGACTTCTGCTTCGTACTCGGCCATGAAGCGGGCATCCTCCTCGCTGATCAGCTCGGCCTCGCGTGCCGCGGCAAAGCGCTGTTCGGGATGTAGCGCTTCGACCGGCAATTCGCCCTTGGCATAAGCCTTGTTGACGGTGCGGTACAGCGCCTCGGCGCGGTCGTAGTCGACCAGCAGGGCGTTGTAGCGCGCCAGCGGGTTGTCCTGCTGGCCCTCCTCCTGCTGATCCCAGGTATTGCCGAGCAGCTTGCTGCGCAGGGCGCTGTGACGCGATACCTGCTGGGCGATCTCGCGGGTCAGGTCGTCATGAGGTGTCGTCCAGCGGCGTCCGAGCGGCATCACCAGCCACGACAGCAGCTTGCCCAGACCCTTGTTGGGCAGGTTGTCGAACAGCTCGATCAGCGCCTGCTCGGCACGATGCAGCAGTAGCCGGCAGCTGTAATGCAGCAGCGCGGCTTCGCTCTCGACCTTGTCCGAGGCGTGCCACTGCTTGAGCACCATCGACGTCAGGTAGAGGTTGGAGAGCACGTCACCGAGCCGCGCGGAGACCATCTCGCGGGACTTCAGCGCCGAGCCGAGGCTGGCCATGGCTGCGTCGGCGCACAGACCGAAGCCGGCGGAGATGCGGGCGACCTCTTGAGCGTAGGGGGCCGCCACCTCGTCGAAGGGCGTAGCCGCCTTGCCCAGCCCCAAGCCCTGAGTGAAGGCGCGGGCGGTGTTGCCGAAGATCAGTCCGGCATGGCCGAAGAACGCCTTGTCGAAGGCCTTGAGGTCATCGGCATCCTTGGCGGCCAGCTCATCCAGTACATAGGGGTGGCAGCGGATCGCCCCCTGACCGAAGATCATCAGGTTGCGGGTCATGATATTGGCGCCCTCAACGGTAATCGCCACCGGGTTGGCACTATAGCCGATACCGATATAGTTGCGCGGCCCCAGGGTCACTGCCTTGCCGCCGTGGATATCCATGGCGTGGCTGAGCAGGTCGCGCTGGAACTCGGTCAACTGGCTCTTGAGGATCGCCGAGGGCACTGCGGGTTTATCGCCCTTGTCGATCATATTGGCGGTCTGAATCACCGCGGCTTGAGAGATGTAGGAGAGTGCGGCAATGCGTGCCAGTGGCTCCTGGACGCCCTCCATCTCGGCCACCGGCAGATTGAACTGGCGGCGTATGCGGGCAAAGCCGCCACTCCAGCCCAACGCATAGCGCGAGGTGCCGGTGGCGCCGGAGGGCAGGGTGATGCAGCGGCCCACTGACAGGCACTCGACCAGCATGCGCCAGCCCTGACCGGCCATATCCGGGCCGCCGATAATGGTGTCCAGCGGCACGAACACGTCTTTGCCTACGATTGGGCCGTTCATGAACGGGCTGCCAATCGGGTGGTGGCGACGTCCGATCTCCATGCCATCGGTGTCGCGGGGAATCAGCGCACAGGTGATGCCCAGGTCGTTCTCGCCGCCGAGCAGGCCATCGGGGTCGAACATGCGGAAGGCCAGGCCCACCACGGTGGCGATCGGCGCCAGGGTGATCCAGCGCTTCTCGAAGTTGAGGCGCAGGCCGAGCACTTCCTCGCCGTTGACGACCTGCTTGCAGACCACCCCGGTATCGGGAATCGAGGTGGCATCGGAGCCGGCACGGGGGCCGGTCAGACCGAAGCAGGGGATTTCGCGGCCATCGGCCAGGCGCGGCAGGTAGTGATCCTTCTGCTGCTGAGTGCCGTACTTGAGCAGCAGCTCACCCGGGCCAAGCGAGTTGGGCACGCCGACGGTGACCATCAGAGTCTCGTTGACGGCGAGTTTCTGCAGCACCGCTGACTGGGCCTTGGCGGAGAAGCCGAGGCCGCCATACTGCTTGGGGATGATCATGCCGAAGAAGCCCTCCTTCTTCAGATATTCCCACAGCTCCGGCGGCAGGTCGGCCCGTTCGCGGGTGATGTCCCAGGCGTTGGTCATCCCGGATGCAACGTTGCACTGGTGGTCGATGAAGGCTCGCTCTTCGTCGCTGAGGCCGTCGTCGCCATAGGCCATGAGGGCGTCCCAGTTAGGCTTGCCGCTGAACAGCTCGCCGTCCCAGCCAACGCTGCCGGCTTCCAGTGCGGTGCGCTCGGTATCCGATACCCGGGGAGCCACTTTCTTGAAGGTGGCGAAGATACGCGGCGTCAGCCACTTGCTTCGCAACGCCGGCAGACCGCACGCGGCCACTGCCACGGCGCCAATCAGCAGCAGTATGCCGAGCAGTGGCGCGCCAAACAGCACGCCGACGATGCCGGTGGCGGCGAGCACGCCGAGTGCTGGCAAGGCGCCAGCCTCGCGGCGCATTACCATCAGCAGGCCGACGACGGCCACGATGACCAACAACAGTTGCAACATGCGGGATCTCCTTCAGAGCCTGTCATCACTGGGATGACGAAATTCTAACAAGCGTTTGAATATTTGTAGACTAGTGCATTGGTCGTGCTCTGGCCAGCCCTTACTGGTACGCAAACGGCCCCGCTGAGAGTATCAGCGGGGCCGTTTTGTTCACGCTTCCTCTTCTCAGCTTGCCAACGAATTAGCCCCCTGGCGCGCAGGTGCGCTGCGGGCGGGCGTAGCGCCGGCGATATAGTAGGGCGCCTCACTCTTGGCCAGCGGCTCGCGTCCGCGGATGCGGTCGGCGATCTTCTCGGCCAGCATGATGGTCGGTGCATTGAGGTTGCCGGTTGGGATCACCGGGAACAGCGAGGCATCCACCACGCGCAGGCCATGCACGCCGTGCACTCGGCCCTCGCCGTCGGTCACAGCCATGGCATCGTCACCCATGCGGCAGCTGCCGCATGGGTGATAAGCCGTTTCGGCGTGGGCCTTGACGAAGGCATCCAGCTCGGCGTCACTCTGCACGTCCGGTCCCGGCGAGATCTCGCGACCTCGATAGGGGTCCATGGCCGGCTGCTGAATGATCTCGCGGGTCAGGCGGATGGCGTCACGGAACTCCTGCCAATCCTTCTCCTTGCTCATGTAGTTGAACAGGATGCTCGGCGCCTGGCGAGGGTCGCGTGAGGTCAACCGAATACGGCCGCGGCTCTCGGAGCGCATCGAGCCGACGTGGGCCTGGAATCCGTGAGCCTGGACCGCGCTCTTGCCGTTGTAGCTGATGGCAATCGGCAGGAAGTGGTACTGCAGATTGGGCCACTCCTCCTCATCGCGGCTGCGAATAAAGCCGGCCGCCTCGAACTGGTTGCTGGCGCCGATGCCGGTGCCTTTGAACAGCCACTCGGCGCCGATCTTCGGCTGGTTGTACCATTTCAGTGCCGGATATAGTGAAATCGGCTTCTTGCACTGGTACTGGATGTACATCTCCAGGTGGTCCTGAAGATTTTCGCCAACGCCCTTGAGATCGTGGACCAGCGGGATGCCCAATTCGGCGAGGTGCTCGGGATCGCCGACGCCGGAGCGCTGCAGAATCTGTGGCGAGGCGATGGCGCCGCCGCAAAGCAGCACCTCACGCCGCGCACGGGCTTCTACCGGCTGCTTCCTGTGCAGATAGCTGACGCCCACCGCGCGCTTGTCTTCGAACAGAATGCGGTCGGTGGTGGCGTGGGTGACGATGGTCAGGTTGCTGCGCTGCTTGGCGATGTCCAGATAACCGCGCGCCGTGGAGGCCCGCCGCCCGTTGGGGGTGACGAAGCGGTCCATGGGGCCGAAGCCCTCCTGCTGGTAGCCGTTGACGTCCTCGGTCTTGGGGTATCCGGCTTCTTGCCCTGCCTCGATGAAGGCGTGATAGAGCGGGTTGTTGCCTTCCTTGGGCGTGGTCACGCTGACCGGGCCGTCGCCGCCGTGATAGTCGTTGGGGCCGATATCGCGGCTCTCGGACTTCTTGAAGTAGGGCAAGCAGTCGGCATAGGACCAGTCTTCAAGGCCGGGCTGCTTGGCCCAGTTGTCATAATCCAGGGCATTACCGCGGATATAGCACATGCCGTTGATCAGCGATGAACCGCCCAGGCCCTTGCCGCGACCGCACTCCATGCGCCGACCGTTCATATGCGGCTCGGGGTCGGTCTCGAAGGCCCAGTTGTAGCGCTTGCCCTGCAGCGGGAAGGCGAGTGCCGCCGGCATCTGGGTGCGGAAGTCGAAGCGGTAGTCGGGGCCGCCGGCCTCGAGCAGCAGCACGCTGACGTCCGGATCCTCGGTGAGGCGGGTGGCGAGCACGTTGCCCGCCGAGCCGGCACCGATGATGATGTAGTCGAATTCGTGAGTCTGGGGCATGCGGCCTCCTTAAAACACCGACTCGAAGGGGCCCATTTCGATCTGGATCGATTTGGTCTGGGTGTAGTGGGCCAGCGTCTCGACGCCGTTCTCGCGGCCCACGCCAGACTGCTTGTAGCCACCCACCGGCATTTCCGAGGGCGACTCGCCCCAGGTGTTGATCCAGCAGATACCGGCTTCCAACTGGTGGATGGTGCGATGGGCGCGGTTGAGGCGCTCGGTGAAGATACCGGCGGCCAGGCCGTAGTGCGTGTCGTTGGCGCGACGGATGACCTCGTCGTCCTCATCGAAGGCGAGGATCGACATTACCGGGCCGAAGATCTCCTCGCGCACGATACGCATCTCGTCGCGGCAGTCGCTGAATACCGTGGGGGCCGCCCAGGCGCCCTTGGCACGCTCGCCCTCGTTCCAGGCGTCGCCGCCGGCCAGCAGGGTAGCGCCTTCCTGCTTGCCTAGGGCGATATAGGAGAGCACCTTCTGCTGATGCTCGAAGCTCACCAGCGGGCCGAAGTTGACCGCCGGATCGAGCGGGTCGCCGTCCTTGATGCGTGCCACGCGCTCCTTGATCCTGGCCTCGAAGGCCTCTTTGACGCTGCGCTGCACGAAAACCCGGGTACCGTTGGTGCAGATCTGACCGCTGGAGTAGAAGTTGGCCATCATCGCCGCATCCGCGGCGCGATCCAGGTCGGCGTCATCGAACACGATTAGCGGTGACTTGCCGCCGAGTTCCATGGTCACGTCCTTGAGGGTCGAGCCGGCGGCGGCCGACATCACCTTCTTGCCGGTATCCACTTCGCCGGTGAAGGAGATCTTGTCGATACCGGCGTGGCCGGTAAGCAGCTGGCCGACGCGGCCGTCGCCATGCACCACGTTGAAGACGCCGTCGGGCAGGCCCGCCTCGGTGAAGATCTCGGCCAGCTTCATGGTGGTCAGCGGAGTCACTTCGCTGGGCTTGAAGACCACGGCGTTGCCGGCGGCCAGCGCCGGGGCAGCTTTCCAGCAGGCGATCTGGATCGGGTAGTTCCAGGCACCGATGGAGCCGATCACGCCCAGCGGTTCACGGCGGGTATAGACGAAGGAGTCGTCGCGCAGCGGGATCTGGCTGCCCTCGATGGCTGCCGCGAGGCCAGCGTAGTACTCGAGGGCATCGGCGCCGGTGACGATATCCACGGCAGCGGTTTCGCTGATCGGCTTGCCGGTATTGCGAGTCTCGAGTTCGGCGAGTTCGTCGTTGCGTTCCCGCAGCAGCGCCACGGCGCGCTGCAGGATGCGCCCGCGCTGCATGCCGGACATCGCGGCCCAAACCCTCTGGCCCTTGTGGGCAGCGGCCACGGCGCGGTCGACGTCGGCCTCACTGGCCTGCTGGACGTTGGCTAGCAGGCTGCCGTCATAGGGATTGACGACCTCAAAGGTCTCGCCGGAGGTGGCGTCGGTGTGGCGGCCATCTATATAAAGTTGCTGTGTCGTCAGTTGAGTCATCGAGTGTCTCCCGTCACGCTGAGGCGTTACGCCCCAGCTGTTCGTCGAGGTAGTCGTAGGCGAGTGAGCGAGCGCGCTCCACATCCAGGCCTTCCGGGGCCAGTGCACCACGTAGCCACAGGCCATCGATCATGGCCGCCAGGCCTCCAGCGGCGCGGCGTGCCTCAGCCTTGGGCATGCAGTGGCGAAACTGGTGGCAGAGATTGGAGTAGAGGCGCCGATCGTTGACATACTGCAGGCGCTGCAGTGGGCGGCGGTGCATGCTGCTGGCCCAGAAGGCCAACCAGGTCTTCATGACCGACTGGCTTACCTGGCTGCGATCGAAGTTGCCATCGATGATCGCACGGATGTGTTCGCGGGGGTTGTCAGCGGGCAGGGACTGGCGACGCACGGCGACTGCCTCGCCAAGATCATTGAGGATCTGACGCATGGTGGCCTCGAGCAGGCCATCCTTGCCACCGAAATAATGACTGATGATGCCTGCCGACACACCGGCGCGGCGAGCAATACGAAGGATCGTGGCGTCGGCCAGGCCAGCTTCGTCGATCGCTTCCATGGTGGCGCGGATGAGCTGGCTGCGGCGGATGGGTTCCATTCCTACCTTGGGCACCGGTCGCCTCCTTTGACTATTTTGAATGTGATTTGGTGGCCCGCTGTCATGCGGAGAGGGCTGGCCAGACGGTGGCTAACCCATTATGGTAAGAAGTATGCCTCTTTTTTATTGAACGTTCAATCAATAAAAGAGGGGGCATGCACAAAGACAAGAGAAGCATCGCATTCTGTTTACCGATACCTATACGCAAGGAGAACCTCATGTCGAATCATTCTCGCCTGATGCTCAAAGGGACGCTGCTGGCCGTAGGTGCGCTGACCGTCAGCGTGGCTCAAGCCAGCGAGCCTGAATCATGTGACATGGTGCGCTTCGCTGAGGTCGGCTGGACCGACATCACTGCGACCACCGCCGTGGCGCGAGAGTTGCTGGAAGGGCTGGGCTATGAAACTCGGGTCGACACCGTGTCGGTGCCGATTGCCTATGGCGGTATGCGTAACGGCGACTTCGATGTCTTTCTCGGTAACTGGATGCCGTCGATGGCCTCTATCAGCGATCCTTATGTCGAGGCGGGTGACGTGGATCGCTTGAGCGCCAACCTCGAGGGGGCCAAGTACACCTTGGCGGTGCCGCAGTACGTTCATGATGCGGGCGTGACGTCAGTGGCCGATCTCGACGAGCACGCCGAGCAGTTCGAAAGTGTCATCTATGGTATCGAGGCTGGTAACGACGGCAACGAGTTGATCCAGGATATGATCGATGACGATGCCTTTGGGCTTGGCGATTGGCGGCTGCGCGACTCCAGTGAAGCGGGCATGCTGGCTGAGCTGCGCTCCAAGGTTGGCAATGACGAGTGGATGGTGTTTCTCGGCTGGGCGCCACACCCGATGAATACCAATTTCGACATCGCCTATCTGGAAGGTGCCGACGACTACTTCGGACCCGACATGGGGGGCGCTACTGTTTATACCAATACCCGCGGTGGGTATGCAGAAGAGTGCACCAACGTCGGCACGCTGCTGGATAACCTGGCCTTCACCCTGGAGATGGAAAACCAGCTGATGGCGGCGATCATGGACGATGGCGAGGACCCGCGTGATGCGGCGCGCGCTCACCTGCAGGCTGATCCCGAGGTGCTCGAGGAGTGGCTGGCTGGTGTCGTGACCCGCGATGGGGACGATGGGCTGGCTGCAGTGCATGCTGCGCTCGACATTGAGGAGTGATCCTCGTCAGGGGGCTTGTCATGCGTATTCGGCATAGGCATAATTCGCCCCCGTTGCCTGCCGGTAGGCGGGCAATCATGTGGCTACGTAGCTCAGCTGGTTAGAGCACATCACTCATAATGATGGGGTCCCCTGTTCGAATCAGGGCGTAGCCACCAGATTTTGCAACAGCGCCCGATGCCCTTGTGAACTGACCCCCAATCGTTGGACGGTTAGTTCTCTTAACCGGCGACCATGGCCTGAGTCCTGTATTGCACTGGGCTCAGGCCTTTTAGTCTCTGCTTGATCCGTTGATGGTTGTAGTAGTGGATGTAGTCGGCAATGCCTTGCTGCAACTGCTCAACGGTGTCGAACCGGTTCAGATGGAAGTACTCGGACTTCAGGGTGCCGAAAAAGCTCTCGATGGCGGCATTGTCCAGACAATTTCCTTTCCGTGACATGCTGCGCAGTATTCGTTTCTCCACCACCAGGCGACGATAGTTGGGGTGCCGGTAATGCCATCCCTGATCCGAGTGCAGTAGAGGCCGATCACCCGGCCTCAGCCGGTCGAAGGCGCTCCTCAACATGTTCTTCACCAGGCCGAATACCGGTCGTGGCCCGGTCTGAAAGGCGATGATTTCGCCGTTATATAGATCCATGACCGGTGACAGGTAGAGCTTCTGGTCATCGACCTTGAATTCGGTGATGTCGGTCACCCATCGTTGATTCGGTCCTTGGGCCTGAAACCGACGCCGTAGCGTATTCGGGGCGGCGTAGCCCTCGGCTCCTCGATATGCCCGATACCGCTTGGGGCGAACGAGGGACTTCAGGCCCAGCTGTTGCATCAGCCGCTGGACGGTCTTGTGGTTGACCGCCTCGCCTGTCTGGCGCAGCACAGCGGTGATACGGCGATAGCCATAGCGTCCCTTGTGGTGATCATAGATCGCCTGGATACGCGCCTTCAGAGACGCATACGGATCGCCAGCCACCAAGGCCTTGAGCTGGTAGTAGAACGTGCTGCGTGGTAGCGATGCCGCACGTAGCAGCATCGCCAGTGGGTGCTCATGCCTTAACCCTTGGACGGCTTGGGCTTTTTGCCCCGTGTCGTCGCCCACTTCTCTCGGGTCAAGGCATCGAGCTTTTTTAGATAGGCATTCTCCGCCCGCAGATATGCCAGCTCCTCGAGCAGCTCCTCATGGGAGCGCTCACCATCGGAGGGAGGCTCGGGCGGTGGAGATGGGGGTTTCTGGGGCATCGGGCGGCGTCCCGTACGTTTCGGTTCCAAGGCGATTAGGCCACCACTATGGTACTGGCGCTCCCATCTGCCAATAGCGCCAGCGGCACGGATATCAAACAGTGCCTCGGTCTGCCGGATCGACAAGCCGTCGCGCCACATCCTTTCCAGCACCTCACGCTTGAACGCTGGGCTGTAGTGATGGCGTGTCCGGCGCAATCCTGAAGGCCCATGCTCCCGGTACTGCTCCACCCATCGCCTGATCATGGAATAGTCCAGACCAAGGTGGTGGGCGACCACTTCTAGGCCGTCATCCCCGTCCAGGTATTGCTGCACCACTTGCAACTTAAACTGGTCGCTGTACTGGTTCCTCATAGAAAC
The DNA here is from genome assembly GCF_014779595.1 of Halomonas sp. ML-15. Classification (GTDB taxonomy): domain Bacteria; phylum Pseudomonadota; class Gammaproteobacteria; order Pseudomonadales; family Halomonadaceae; genus Franzmannia. Next base: position 1,121,587 of record NZ_JACXZT010000019.1, on the reverse strand, counting down.
ACCCCGAAGGTTGGATTGGGTGTCCAACTTTCGGGGTGCAGTTCAATCTCCCGGGCGTTTTGCTGTGCGCGCGAGCCGTTGATATCGACACTTGACCAACCAGTCAGACAAGGCGACACTGCCGTCAGCCTTGTATACAAATCAAACAACCCGTGAGGCACTGCCATGGCTACTCCCGCTGTGCACTACCCCTGGTACAAGAAGGAAGACACCGACGCCTTCTTCGCGCTGTTTCAGAACAACATCGCCAACTTCGTGATTATCGCCCTGACCATGCTCGGCATGGGCTTTCCCGCCGCCATCGTGTTCGGCCAGGTCCTGCCGGGTGCCGCCGTGGCGGTGATGGTGGGTAACTTCTACTACGCCTGGAGCGCGGCACGCCTGGCGCGCAAGGAGAATCGCGCCGACGTTACCGCCCTCTCCTACGGCATCTCGACCCCGGTGATGTTCGTGTTCCTGTTCGGCGTGCTGCTGCCCGCCAAGCAGCTCACCGGCGATGCCGACCTGGCCTGGAAGATCGCCGTGGCCGCCTGCTTCATCAGCGGTGCCATCGAGGCGCTGGTCAGCCTGATCGGCCGCTGGGTACAGCGTCACCTGCCGCGTGCCGCGATGCTGGGCGCAGTGGCCGGTGTGGCGCTGACCTTTATCGCCGGCGAGATGCTGTTCAAGACCCTGGAGATCCCGGTCATCGGCCTGCTGGTGATGGCAATCATCATCGTCGGCCTGATCGGCCGGGTGAGCATGCCATTTCGCATCCCCACCTCGCTGTTCGCCATCGTCATCGGCACGGCCCTGGCCTACCTGATTGGCGCCACCGAGGAGGGCCAGTTCAGCGACGCATTCACGCATCTCGGCTTCTACCCGCTACTGCCGACCCTGGCATGGTTCGAAGGCCTCGGGCTACTGTTCACCAGCATGCTCGCGGTCCTCACCGTGGTCCTGCCAATCACGCTCTACAATGCCATCGAGACCATGAACAACGTCGAGGCCATGGAGGCCGCCGGCGACAAGTACGATGTGCGTGAGTGCCAGGCGGTGGACGGCGCCGGCACCATGATCGGCGCGCTGTTCGGCGGCGTCTTCCCGACCACGGTGTATATCGCCACCGTAGGGGCCAAGTGGATGGGCGCCGGGCGTGGTTACAGCATTCTCAACGGCGCGGTCTATGCCATGGCCACCATGTTCGGCCTGATCGCCATGCTGGCAGCGATCATTCCGGTCTCGGTGGTGGCACCGATCCTGGTATTCGTCGGCATGTCGATGATCGCCACCGCCTTCCAGACCAACGACACCCGCTACTATCCGGCGGTGGCGCTGGCGATGCTGCCCTACTTCGCCAACTATGTGATGACGCGCTTCAATAATGCCGCCGGCGAAGTGGTCAGCGATATCTCCACCGCCATCGTGGCACTGGGCCAGGGGGCGATGTTCACCGCCATCCTGATCGGCGCCATGACCGTGTCGGTGATCGACCACCAGTTCCGGCGCGCCGCCGTCTTCGCGCTGTTCGCCGCTGGATTCTCCTTTATCGGGCTGATGCACGCGCCGCGGCTGGCCTTCAACGCCGCGCCCGATTTCGCCATGGGCTACGTCGTGATGGCGCTGTTCTTTGGCTTCTACGCGCTTCAGGGCGCACGTCAGGAACGTCCGCTGCCCAGCGGCGATTGATCTTGCAAGCCCTTTAACCAAGAAGCCCCATCCAGTTGGACGGGGCTTCTATCGACTCCCCAAGGTGTTGCCCATGGTGATCCGATAGAGCCGCCACGCCAGCAAGCCCGCCAACAAGTTGCCCAGCGCCGCCCCTATCGCCAGCCCCTTCAGACCGCCCACCAGCATGCCCAGCCACAGGCAGGGCAGATAGCAGACGAATAGCCGGGCGCTGGACATGAGCATGGCGCGCAGCGGCCAGCCCAGGGCATTGCCTGCCGATACAACGATCATGCACAGCCCCAGCAATGCATAGCTGGGCAGCAGGAAGCGGATCAGCAGCGCCAGATCGTCACCGATATCCGGGTTGCCCGCGAGCCCCTGCGCCACCCACGGCGCAGACAAGGCCATTATCAGTCCCAGCAGCAGTTGCCAGCCCACCACGGCGATGGCGGCCACCCTCATCAAGCGCTGGATCTGCCCCCAATCACCGGCGCCATAGCAGCGACCCAGCCAGGGTGGCAACGACATGGTCAGCGCCAGCACCAGCATCAGCGACAGCGTTTCCAGACGGCTGGCGAGCCCCCAGGCGGCCACCGCCGTTTCGCCTAGCCGCGAAACGATGGCGATAGCCAGCATCGCCGCCAGCGGCGGCATCAGCTGACTGACCATGGCAGGCCCGGCAATCCCGGCGAAGGGCCGCGCCGAACGCCGAGCCTCCGGCAGCAGGCCGCTGCGCCCCAGCCAGTCGGCACGGCGCAAGCGCGGCCACAGGATCAGGCCGCCGCTGGCGAAGGCAATGACCGTGGCCCAGGCCGCGCCGGGCAGCCCCAACCCCGCCCAGGGGCCAACGCCGAAAATCAGCAGCGGGTCGAGCAACAGGTTGATCAGGCTGGTAAGTACCATCAGCTTTCCCGGCAGCCGGGTATCGCCGTGGGCGCGGCATAGGCTGTAGCCAAAATAGAGCACGGCCCCGAGCCAGGCCGCCAGCAGCTGAGGGCCCCAGTAGCCGCGAATCAGTACCAGGCTCTCTGCAGATGCGCCCAGGCGCGCGAAGATCGGTGTCTGGGCGAGCCATAGCACACCCACCAGCAGGCCGATGACAACCCCGCCAACGCCCAGCACCAGGCTTCCCAGCCGTCTGGCACGGCGTGTTTCACCGGCGCCCAGCGCGCGCGAGATCAGCGCAGCAATGGCGATGCCCAGACCAACTTGAATGCCAATGATCAGGAATGTCAGCGGGAAGGTGTACGATTGCGCCGCCAACGGTGCGGTACCGAGGCGCGCGATAAAGGCGCTGTCGACCAGTTGGAAGCCCAGCAGCGCAAACACACCGATGGCCATCGGCCAGGTCTGGCGCCAGAGTTGAACGGCGAGTCGCGTTGAAGAAAGGGCAGCAGCAGACACGGGCACTCCAGTCGATCAGGGGCGCACTAGTCTACTTGATCTTGCCAGCGGCTTGGCAGCCACCTTCGCGCATGTCGCCTAGCTGACGATTCGCGACTGTCCACCCACCAGGCCAGTCAGCAGCCGGGTAGTATCAGCGGCACTCATCGGCTTGAAGAAATAGTAGCCCTGGACCAGATCACATTTCATCTCACGGACCAGTTCGAGCTGCTCCTCGTTCTCGACCCCCTCGGCAATCACCTCGAGACCCAGCCGGTGGCCGATGAATACCGCAGCGGCCATGATCGCCCGATCACTGGGATCCTTGGGCGCGTCGCGCACGAAACTGCGGTCGATCTTCAGCGACGTCACCGGAAACAGCTTCAGGTAGCTGAGCGAGGAGTAGCCGGTACCGAAATCGTCGATGGCGATTTTCATGCCGCGGTGATAGAGGCCGCGCAGGGTGTCGAGAATCCGCTCCTCGGCCTCTATCAGCACGTTCTCGGTCAACTCGATGCCGATATCCTGTGGCGTCAGGCCGAACTCGCTCATGCACGCCTCAAGGTGCTTGAAGGTATTGGCCATCGCCAACTGCTTGCCGGACAGGTTGATGTCGACCCGGGGGCCACCCAAGCCTTGACGCTTCCACTCGGCCTGCTGACGGCACGCCTCGCGGATTACCCAATCACCGATACGGTGGATCAGCTGCGAGCGCTCGGCGACCGGAATGAACTCCGATGGCGAAATGGCGCCCCCCTCACTCGGGTACCAGCGCAGTAGCGCTTCCAGGTTCTCGATGCGCCCACTCATTGCGCTGACCTGGGGCTGGTAATGGAGGCTCAGCTCATTCTCGGCAAGTGCCAGCTGTAGCCGCTCTGCCAAGCGGTGCTGGTGCAGCAGCTCATCGTGGATCTTCTGGTTGAAGAACCAGCAGCGGTTGGGCGCAGATAGCTTGGCACGGTTCTTGGCAGCATCGGCATTATGGATCAGCTCGCGGGCGTTGGTGCCGTTATCCGGGAACAGGCTGACCCCCAGACTCGCCGTGACGTGGACCTCGCGGCCGTCGAGCAGGAAAGGGCGTGAGAAGCTGTCGAGCACCTTCTCCACCAGTTGCAGCACGTCGTTACCGGCGCGCAAGTGGGGGAAGGCCAGCACGAATTCGTCGCTGCCGAAACGTGACAGCAGGTCAGACCCGCGCTGACAGTAGCGGAGTCGTTTGGCTACCATCGACAGCAGCAGATCCCCTTGCTCGTAGCCCTTGGCGTCGTTGATCTCGGCGAAGCGGTCAAGATCGACGAAGAGCACCGCCAAATACTCTGCATGGCGCTGTGCCGTGACGATGAACTCCTCCAGCTCACGCTCGAAGGTGTTTCGATTGGGCAGTTGGGTAAGGGCGTCATAACGCGTCACGTACTCAAGCTCGCGACGCGCTTCCTTCTGCTCGGAGAGATCCACATCGACGCAAAACATCAGTGGATCATCGCCATGCTCACCCAGCATCAAGTGCTGAGAGAAGACCGCAACCGGCATCCCGGATTTGTTCTTGAGTTCTAGCTCGGCAGCAGGAATCTCGATGCCCTTGTTTATCCAGTCGTGGTGCGCCGCGATCACGCCATCACGCATGTAATCGGGAATAATCAGGTCTTCCAGCAGCTGCCCATGAGCTTCTTCAGGGAGATAACCGTAAAGTCGGGTGCTGGCTGCGTTCCAGTAAATCACACGGCGGCGGCTGTCATAACCCTGCACGGCCACCTTGGGCAAGCTCTCGAGCAGTGCCCGAAAGCGCAGTTCGCTCTCGTTATGGCGCTGCTGGGCCAACACCAGGGCGTGATGATCGGCGAGCACGATAGCGGTACCGTCACCGTTACCGTCGTTGGCAGCATTCACTCCGTCTGGGGGTTGGTCGTCGCCCCCCTCTCGTGCCGGTTGCCCGTGATGAAGCGAGGCGCGCCGCTCATACCACCAGCCCAGCCCTAGTGCTACTGCAGCGCTGGCGCCCAGCACGGTGGGCAACCAGGCAACCCCACCGAAACCTATCAATATCAGCGCCGCGGCAAAGGCGGCCACCAAGAGCACCGCCACACCCAGCAGCAGATCAGCGTGCGGTCGTTGTCGCTTGTACAAGATGCGCTCCCCTGCAACTCACCCGGCTAGCCCCGCGGCGAGTGTGTCAATTTCATGAGTCAATCCTACATTGCTTCGCCTCCTTGCGCAGCGGCAACGCACTCCGCAGACCCGTATTCCGTCAATGAGTTAGCCCACTACACATAGACTGACTGACCTAATAGTAGCCACCTATGCACGTTATGACGATATTTCTACATATTGCGCGTTTTGTTGACATTACTTTTCATTTGTTTTCATTCTGTTTCCTGTAGTACCCAAGCAGTGCCGAGCCATTCTGGACTCGGCCCTCAATACAGAAAGGAAACGATCATGAAACAGGAAAGCCTCAAGCACGGTTACGACGTCACCAGCATGCCCTTCGACTTCGCGCGTAGCTACTGGCACCCCGCGGTCCACGAAGAGCTTAGCCAACAGTACTGGAGCGTCACCAACGTACGTGAGCAGATCGACCTGCCAGCCTGGCAAGGCTACCTCGCCGACCTGCCCCGCGACCCCTATGTCAATCAGCGCTGGAAGCGCATGGCCTGGCTGACACTCAATGATCGCGACGAGGTCGAGGTGATGGGGGAGTGCCCGATGGCACAAGGGGGCATGTTCAATGATGCGGATAGCATGGCCGACGTGCTGCGCTACTACCCCAGCCTGGAAACCTCGTTCGTCGAGCGCAACGACGTCAAGGCCTTCGTCAAGGCGTGGGCCAAGCTGTGGGGGATCAGCGCCCGTGAGCCTATCCTGATGCAGATCACTGGCATGCGTGGCAGCGAACCTCTGGATCCGTTACAGGGCCAGGGCATTCATTCCGATGGCTGCAAGTACCTGAGTATCATGGTGGTAAGCCGCGACAACGTCAGCGGGGCCAATAGCCTGCTGTTTGCCGACAAGGCCGGAACTCGCCCGCTCACCAAGCAGGTCCTGACACCGGGCGATGTGCTGCACATTCGCGACGACAAGCTGTTCCACGGCGCCGACGGCATGACCCAGGATGATCGCGACAAGCCCTATGAGCGCTTTATCATCATCATCAACAGCCGCTTCGTCGATGCCTTCCAGAACAAGATGCTGCGTCGTCACTTCCCGGATGCGGTACTCAACGAAGGTCACTGACCGCTGACCTGTTAGCCAGGCAAGCTCCCGATGCATAGCCTCCCAAAGCCGGCGCACTCCATGAGTGAGCCGGCTTCCTGGGTAGCGTCCTGGCAAACAGTCACGTCAATTGTCGCGTCCACTAACGCACAAGCTCCCGGCGCTTGGCGCCGGGAGCTTGTTGAGTTACCACAATGGTGCGTCAGGATTACTGACGAATCCCCTCGAAGGTCACGTACAGTTCGAGCTCCTGCATCGACTCAGGAAAGTCGCTCATGTCGATACCGTAATCCTCGAGAGTCAACATGGTCGACCCCTCGAAGCCGGCGCGGTAAGCGCCCCACGGATCTTCACCCTCGCCCATCAGGGTGACCGGCATCTCGATTTCGCGGGTTTCACCTTTAAGGGTCAGCTCACCGGTCAATACACCCTCGCCTTCGTCGCCAGGCTCAAAGCCGGTGGTCACGAAGCTCGCCTCGGGATACTGATCGGCATCAAGGAAGTCATCGCTGAGGATATGGCGATCGCGCTCGGCGTGGTTGGTGTCCAGACTGGTCACGTCAACCTCGAGTGAGACACTGGACGCTTCCAGATCGTCCGGATCGTAGCTGAACTCACCGCTGAAATCGCGGAAGCTGCCGAGAATGTAGGAGTAGCCTAGGTGATTGATCTTGAACTGAACGAAGGCGTGCTGGCCTTCGATGTCGATCTCGTAATTGTCGGCCTGGGCCTGGCTCAGCGGCACCAGGGCGGCGGCCCCGAGAGCGGTCAGCAGTGCAGTCTTCTTCAACATTCCAGTGTCTCCGTTTGCGTCATTGCCCGCACTCATTTAGCGGGTGGCTTAGTGTGACCGACCCGTGGGCGCAGCATGCGCACCAAGGTATCGTGCCGGTCGATGAAATGATGCTTGAAGGCGGCCAGAGCGTGGCCGGCAGCGAGAATCATAAGCGCCAGGGCGCTATACCAATGAACGTTGCCTGCTACGCTCGCCTGATTCGGTAGGCCATGCAGGATCGCCGGCGCCTCGAACCAACCGAAGACGCTAATACCGCGACCGTTGGCAGTAGAAATCATATAACCACTGATCAACACCACCATCAGCAGGACGTATAGTAAAGTGTGCCCAATGTGGGCGGCCAAACGCTCGACGCGGTGGCCATGGGCCTGCGGTATGGGCTGGACGAAACGCCAGGCCACTCTCAGCAGGGTCGCCAGCAGCAGCAGCACGCCAATCGAGCGATGCCACCACGGTCCCAGGTTGTACCAGCTATCAAAATAGCTGAGCCCGGTCATCCACCATCCCAGGGCGAACAAGCCAATGATCGCTACTGCACTGAGCCAGTGCAGCAGGATCGCCACCAGGCCCCACCCGCCTGCGGTGTTGCGCCACATATCCAATCCCTCGTGATGGGGATACGCCGAGAGCGTATCCATTAGCACAAAGCCTAGTGGCATCTGGGCGGCAATACAGCGCCGCATCGGTTAATGCATCGTTCACGTCAGAGAAACGGTCCATTTAGCGGCCGCCAAGCTGCTCCAGCAGCAGTGCCGCGGTGGGCGCGCTGGAAGCGGGATTCTGGCCGGTTACCAGCAGACCGTCGTTGACCTGATAGGGGGCGAAATCATCGACGCTGCGCACATAGTCGGCCCCCAGGCGTTTGAGCTCGTCTTCGAGCAAGTGTGGCACCACTGCGCTCAGACCAACCGCATCCTCCTCACTGTTGGCAAACCCCGTAACCCGCTTGCCCTTGACCAGCGGCTCGCCGTTGGCGGCCTTGGCCTTGAGCAACACCGTAGGCGCGTGGCATACCGCGCCCAGAGGCTTGTCGGCGGCGAGAAAGGCCTCGATCAGGCGCAGCGAGTCGGCGTTGTCTGTCAGATCCCATAGCGGTCCGTGACCACCAGGATAGAAGATGGCGTCGTAATCGGCGGCATTGAGCATATCCAGTCGCAAGGTGCTGGCCAATTGCGCCTTGGCCTCCGAGTCCGCCTCGAAGCGCCGCGTCTCGTCGGTCAGCGCATCCTCCTGGGTCGAGTTGGGATCCACCGGCGGCTGGCCGCCTTTGGGCGAGGCCAGCGTGACCTCGGCGCCGGCATCCTTGAAGACGTAGTAGGGAGCGGCGAACTCCTCGAGCCAGAACCCGGTCTTGTGACCGGTATCGCCCATGGCGTCGTGAGATGTCAGTACCATCAGAATCTTCATCGTTGCCCTCCTGGGCCGCGTATCAGCATGCCCTGAATAGATGGCGACACGCCGCCAAGGTTCAACCCCAAGGCGCATAACCTCAAAGATCGATCAACGCCCGCTGCGCGATACCAGCAGTTCCTGAGTCTGCCAGGCGATCATTTGCGCCTCGTCCGTGGCAAGCACCCACAGGCCGATGCGGCTCTCGGCGCCGGCAATCGAGGTGGCATGGACCCGGTTGGCCGCCGCATCCAGACGCGCCCCGAGCCAGCGGCAGCCGTCGACGATGGCGGCCCGCACCGGATCGGCGCGCTCGCCGATGCCGGCCGTGAATACCAGGTGGTCGAGCCCCTCTAGCGCCGCCGCGAGGCTGCCGATTTCACGCACGATACGATAGACGAACAGCTCCACGGCAAGCTGCGCAGACGGCGAGCGGCTGGTCAGCAGCTCGCGCATGTCGGCGCTGATGCCAGAGACCCCTAGCAGCCCGGCGTCGCGATACAGCAGCCGCTCCACCTCAGTGGCACTCATGCCGCGCTGCTGAATCAAGTGCAGCACCAGGCCCGGATCGAGGCTGCCGCTGCGGGTCCCCATCATCAGACCATCCAGAGCGGTAAACCCCATGCTCGAGGCAATGCTGCGCCCTTCGGCGATAGCACACAGACTGGCGCCACTGCCCAGGTGAGCCACGACCACCCGCGCACCAGGCTGGCCGCCCAACTCCCGGGTAAGTTGCCGATTCACATAATCGTAGCTGAGCCCGTGGAAGCCATAGCGACGCATGCCGTCATCATGAAAGCGCTGAGGCAGTGCATAGCGCTGCGCCAACGCCGGCTGGTCGGCGTGAAAGGCGGTGTCGAAGCTGGCGACCTGAACCAGGTCGGGTCTGCGCTCGGCCAGGGTTCTTACCGGCGCCAGGCAGTGTGGCTGGTGCAAAGGGGCAAGCGGGCTGAGGCTCTCCAGTTCATCAAGGATCGTGGCATCGATGCGGGTCGCCTCGCGGTAGCGCGCACCGCCGTGAACGACACGATGCCCCACCGCGCTGAGATGCTGCCAACCAACCTCAGCTTCCAGCCAGTCGAGCAGGTGCGTCAACGCCGCCCCCTGCTGGTCATCACTGCTATCGCCGATGAATGATAGCGAGCGCTCCTCGGCCGGCCGCCCCAGGCCCGCCTCGAGCTGCCAGCGCGGTGAAGCGCCAAGCCCACTGATCTGCCCACGCAGCACCACTGGAAGCGCCTCTGGGGAACACCCTTCAGCGGCCTCGAACAGCGCAAACTTGAGACTCGACGAGCCGCTATTGAGTACCAGCACGAGATTCATGACGCTGCCGACTCACGCTGGTGGCGCGCCACCAGCAGTGCCAGGGCACAGGAGGCGAGCCGGGTGATGGCGTCATCGGAGCGACTGGTCAACACGATCGGCACCTGAGCGCCCATCACCAGGCCAGCCCCGCTGGCATCGGCCAGGTGGGTCAGCTGTTTCATCAGCATATTGGCGGCCTCCAGGTCGGGTGCCACCAGGATGTCGGCGCGCCCCGCCACCATCGAGTCGATGCCCTTGGTCTTGGCTGCGGCTTCGGAGATGGCGTTATCGAAGGCTAGCGGCCCATCGAGCAACCCACCGCTGATCTGGCCTCGCTCGGCCATCTTGCACAGCGCCGCGGCGTCCAGGGTCGAGGCGAGCCGCGGGTTGATCGTCTCGATGGCCGATAGCAGCGCCACCCGCGGCTGCTCGATGCCCACCGCGTGAGCAAGGTCAATCGCGTTCTGCACGATATCGCGCTTGATCTCGAGCCCCGGCGCGATGTTGATCGCGGCATCGGTAATGAATAGTGGTCGCGGGTAGGTCGGCACATCGAACGCCATCACATGGCTCAGTCGACGACCAGTGCGCAGTCCTGCGCTACGCGAAACCACCGCCTGTAGCAATTCATCGGTGTGCAACGCGCCCTTCATCAGCGCATTGGCACGCCCCTCACGCACCAGAGCCACGGCCTGCTCGGCGGCGGCATGGCTGTGCTTGGTGGCGATCAGCTCGAAGCCGTCGATATCTACCCCCGCGGCTTCGGCAGCGGCGCGAATACGCGCCTCCGGACCCACCAGAAGCGGCGTGATAAAGCCCTTGTCCGCCGCCTCCCAAGCGCCCTTGATCGAGACCTCGTCGACCGGGTGCACCACCGCCATGGTCAGCGCCTCGCTGCGCTCAGCGGCATTCAGCAGCTCATGCAGGTGCCCGCGCTCGGCCAGCCGCAGCTGCGGCATCACGGTGCGCCGCCTGCGCACCTTCTCGCGCGGGGCAACGACCTCGGCCTCACCTTCGATGACGCTCTCGCCGTTCTGGTTGGCGCAGCGACAATCGAAGGTGATCCGCGAGCGTTGCGCCTCCTTGAGGCGCACCTTGACGCTGACGGTGAGAACGTCGCCTAGCCGCACCGGCGCCATGAAGCGCAGCGACTGCCCGACATAGATGGTGCCAGGCCCCGGCAGCTCTGTGCCCAGCACGGTAGAGATCAGCGCCCCGCCCCACATACCGTGGGCGATCACCTCCTGAAAGCGCGAGCTCTTGGCATAGTCTTCATCGACGTGGGCGGGGTTGATGTCACCCGACATGATGGCGAACAGCTTGATGTCTTCGAGGGTCAGGCGTTTCTGTATCGAGGCGCTGTCGCCCACTTCTATTTCATCGAAGGTGCGATTCTCGATATCGTCCTGGTGCGGCGTCTGTGCATCGCTCATGGTCATGCCCTGATGTGGTGGCCGGCGTCGACGTAAAGGGTGGTGCCGGTCAAGGCGGCGCCGGCCGCAGAAGCGAGATAGACCACCGACTGCCCCACCTCTTCGACGCTGGCCAGGCGACGCAGCGGTGAGCGCGTCTCGCCATCATGGACCAGCGCATCAAAGTCCTTGAGACCAGACGCGGCGCGGGTACGAATTGCCCCGGGGGAGACCGCATGGGCCCGGATACCTGCCGGGCCCAGCTCGGCCGCCAGATAGCGGGTCGTCGCCTCCAGCGCCGCCTTGACCGGCCCCATCAAGTTGTAGTTGTCGACCACCTTGTCGGCGCCGTAGTAGGACATGCAGATCAGGGTGCCGCCATCATGCATCAGCGGCTCCGCTAAGCGAGCCATGCGGATAAAAGAGTGGCAGGAGAGGTCCATGGCCAGCACAAAACCGTCGCGGGAGCAATCGACGACCCGGCCGTGCAGATCTTCCAGCGGCGCGTAGGCGATGGAGTGAACGACGAAATCGAGGCGTCCCCAGCGCTCGGCGGCACGCCTGAACAGCGACTCCAGCTGGGCGTCGTCCTGGACGTCGCAGCAGATCAGCTCGGGCTCACCCAACTCGCCGGCCAGGGGCGCCACGAAACGCTCCGCCTTGGGTGAAGCGTAGCTGACGATCTGCTCGGCACCCGCCTCATGGCAGGCAAGCGCACAGCCGTAGGCAATACTGTCGCGATTGGCCAGTCCGGTCACGATGCCCACCTTGCCCTCTAGAGAAAACGCGTGGCCCATCTCGACCCTCTCCTTGTCAGTCGTCGTCCGATAGCGGCAGGTGGAATAACTTCGCTGCCGCACTGCAGCACAGGTTAGCGGAAGTCGCCGGGTATTGCCCGTTGAGGCCAGCGAATGCCCCCCACTTTCCCCTGGCGTATGCTGACATCAGCTTGCCACTCACCTGCACCGATCAACGAGAACGCCATGCCCTCCCCCTTCCCTGCCGTCCAGGTCTCTCGACTGCCCGAGATTCATCTACACGCCGAGGCGATTCGGCGCCTCCCGGCGCTGGTCGAGGAATTCGGCCAGCATGTGCTGCTGGTGACCGGTCGGCACTCATTCGTCGCCTCGCCCCACTGGCCTGCGCTGCTCGGGGAGCTGAAAGCACGCAACATCGAATGGCAGCACGCCAGCATCGATGGCGAGCCGTCTCCACAGCGCATCGATGAGCTGGTCAGCGAACACCGTCAGCGCAATATCGATGTCGTGGTGGCCATCGGCGGTGGCAGCGCACTCGACGCCGGCAAGGCCGTAGCGGGTCTGCTGAAAGCGGGCAATTCGGTGATGGATCATCTCGAAGGCGTCGGCCGAGGCTTGACATATCAGGGGCCGGCGGTGCCGATGATTGCGGTACCCACCACCGCCGGCACCGGCAGCGAAGCGACCAAGAACGCCGTGCTCAGCGTGCAGGGCCGCGACGGCTTCAAGAAATCGTTTCGCGATGCCCAACTGGTGCCGCGCATCGCCCTGGTCGATCCGGCGCTGCTGGTCGGCTGCCCCAGACCCCAGCTGGCCGCCAACGCCATGGATGCCCTGACCCAGCTTCTCGAGTCCTATGTCTCCCTCAAGGCCAACGCCTTTACCGACGCCTTGGCCTGGGCCGGCCTGGAGGCCCTCCAGCAAGGCCTATGGGGGGCCTGGCAGGCCGATGCCGGTCAGTACAACGAGGGCTACACGCGACTCGCCTACGCCTCGCTGAGCTCGGGCATAACGTTGGCCCAAGCAGGGCTGGGTGCGGTTCACGGACTGGCCTCACCGCTCGGCGCCTTCTTCCCGATGCCCCATGGCGCCGTCTGCGGCACCCTGTTAGCCGAGGCCACTGCCACGAATCTTGCAGCCCTTGAGGCGCATGCCCCGGCGTCACCGGCGAGGGGTAAATACGCCCGCGTCGGGCGTCTGCTGAGCGGCAACGCTCGGTTAAATGACGACGACGCCAACCGGGTGCTGGTGGAAACCCTGCACGACTGGAGCGAACGCTTGGAGATGCCGCGACTAGGCCGCTTCGGCATGAGCGCCGAGGATATCCCGCGGGTAGTTGCCAACGCGCGCGGTGGCAGCATGCAGACCAACCCGCTGGTGCTCAGCGACGAGGCGCTGGCCGAGCTACTGACAGCACGCCTTTAGCACGCCTACGATCATAGCGTGCCGCCCGCCTCGATACGAAACCCCAGGTCGATCACCCGCCGGGTGATCGCCGTGCCCTGAATGCGCGCCAGCAGCTCGCGGGCCGCGGTCTCGCCGATCGCCTCCCGTGGCGTGACCACGCTCGCCAAACGAGGCGCCATGACCTGGCCAACGTCGTGGCCATGAAACCCGGCGATGGCAACGCGCTCCGGCACCGCCACGCCGCGGCGCAGACACTCGAAGTAGGCGCCTACCGCCACGTCATCATTGGTGCAGAACAGCGCATCGGTCTCGGGGTATTGGTCGAGCACCTCACCGAGTAGCGCGGCCCCTACGCTATAGGACGAACGCTGGCTCCGCCACAAAGTGGTGGGCTGTAGCCCAAACTCCTCCATCGCCTGACGGTAACCCTGTTGGCGCTGACGGGTACGTTCGTCAAGACGTACGGCAAGATAGACGATATGACGCCGACCGCGTCGAGCCATTTCGCTGACCATTTCATAGCCAGCCCGAACATTGTCGAAGCCCACAGCCTGGTGAAGCGGCGGTGTCAGCGAATCCATGATCTCCACGATTGGTATACCGTCGGTTTCAAGCATGCGGCAGGTGCGGCTGGTATGCAGGCTGTCGGACAGGATCACCCCATCGACGTTATAGGACAGCAGCGAAGCCAGGCTGCGTTCCTCGAGCTCCGGGCTATAGCCGTAGTGGGAGAGCATAAGGTGATAGCCCGCGGGCTCGGTGACTAGCTCAATGCCCTTGATGACATCGGCGAAGACCTGGTTCGCCAACGATGGCACCATCACCCCGATGGCACGACTGGTCGCCTTGGAGAGAATATCCGGTGCGCGGTTGGGAATGTAACCGAGCTCCTCTACCACCGCATAGATGCGCTCGCGAAGCCCCTCTGAGACCATCTGTGGGTCGCGCAGGCAGCGGCTGACGGTCATCTTGGTGGCACCGACGCGCTCGGCGATATCCTGAAGTGTTGGTCGTTTATTTCTCACGTCAGCCTAAATATCAGGTAATGGTTGCCGAAGGCCTCCAATGAGGCGTTATCGGAAGCTCGATGGCACTATACCGAAATCATTGGCTCAGCGCCGCCAAACACTGACGGAGGACCCCCTCTTCATCCATACGAATATCAATGGGAACTGCCTCTCCAAGGCCTGGAGGCTCAAGCTGTTCGAACTGATTTCGTAGCATTTTTTCACCACTGAAGTAGTGACCTTCCCGCTTGGACAAGCGCGATGCAATCGTATCGAAGTCACCGTCCATATAGAGAAAAACCAAGTCGGTGGCCGCTTCACGAAAACGCTGGCGATAGCATTGCTTCAACGCTGAGCACCCCAGAACCAGCGCCGGCTCGCGCTCGATCAGTTTGGCCAGATCTGCCAGCCAGCTAACACGGTCAGCGTCACTGAGCGGCTTGCCACTGGCCATTTTCTTCACGTTGGCTTCGCTATGAAAGTCATCAGCATCGAAGAAAGGAATGCCCAGGTGCTGGGCAAGCCGCTCGCCTATCAAGCTCTTACCGCTGCCTGAAACGCCCATGACAACGATCTTCAAGTAGCCCATCACTTGCCCCGTCCCTGGTTCAGCCTGTTTTACGACGCATTTGAACAACCACCACCAACAGTACCAACACCATAATCAGCAGACCAATGGCCAATGGCGAAGAGAGCATGTACTGGACAAGAGGCACGTCACGGGCCCCAGCGATACGCATGGCGCGTGCCAAATTGGTTTCAATCAAAGGACCCAATACAACACCAATAATAATCGGGGCAAGTGGCACTTCGATTTTCTTGAATATAGCTCCAGCAATACCTAACACTAAGGCGATGAGAACATCAAACAGGCTGTTGCGCAGACTGTAGGCGCCGAATAGAGCGAAAACCAGAACCGTCGGCACGATATATTCCATACGGATTTTAAGGATATAGGAAAAATACTTGATGCCGACCGCACCAATGATGGTCATGGCCACTACCGTCAACAGCATGCCATATAGAAAAGTGTAGGCCACATCGGGACGATTAACGAACAGGCTTGGACCCAGAATTATGCCATGAATGACTAGTGCCCCAGCGATGATAGCACTGGTTGGGCTACCCGGCACACCTAGCGCCAATAGCGGGACCATGGAACTTCCCACCGTAGCGTTATTGGCACTTTCCGCAGCGATAATACCTTCTGGGTTGCCTTTTTCGAAAAGGCCAGGCTGTTTCGATACACGTTTGGCTTCACCGTACGACATAAATACGGCCAGTGTCGTGCCCACCCCAGGTAGAAGGCCAACGACCGTGCCAATAAGGCCTGACTTCCACACTAAAAATCGCGCCTTGAGAATCGACGTCAACACTGACGTACGACTGATATTCTGGTCACGATATTTTACCTGCTCGCTGGGTTTCTTGCCAATATTGAGAAACATCTCTGCGAAACAGAATAGTCCCAACACCACAGGCACAACGGAAATACCAGAGCGAAGGTCGACGCTGCCAAAGGTAAAACGCTCTGACCCAGTGATCATATCGATGCCGATGGTACTAATAAACAGCCCGAAAAGCACGGCAAAGGCTGCTTTGAGATAGCTTCCGCTCAGGGCTCCAACAACGATGAGACCACTCAGCGAGACAAAAAACATCTCGGCAGGACCGAATTGTAGGGCAAGCCTTGCTAGCGGTGGCGTAAAGAAGATAAGGATCATGACGCCGATAAAACCACCAAACATACTGGAAAAAATCGAGTAATAGAGCGCTTCCTTAGCTCTACCTTGCTGGGTCAAGGGGTAACCTTCCATGGCAACTGGCGCCGCCACGACATCACCTGGAACATTGATCAATATGGCAGTAATCGAACCGCCATACATACCCCCCATATAAATACCGCCCAATAACAAGAGACCTATCTGTGGCTCCATGGTGAACGTCAGGGGAAGCAGCAGCGAGATACCAATGGCGCCGTTTAGTCCAGGTATGGCTCCCACCACGATGCCGATCAACACACCAGCGAACACCACTAAAAACACACTCGGTGTAAAAAGAACAGAAAGTATCGAGATAAGATCCATGAGCACTGCCAACTTCGCTAATAAAACTGGGCCCGAAGCAACACAATGCCCGGACCCACCTGGGGTTATTTACTTAAAACCATATCAATCAATATTGAACTGCTCGAGATTTTCCTCGATAATTGGTGAAAGCACATTATTGGAGCGTTCCACCATCTCTTCTGTTTCCTCAGCATTCAGATAGCGGTAGGGTAGCGAAGCGTTTTGGAAGTTCTCGATCATTGCCTCATTAGTACTTATCTCATCGAGAGCGGATGTCAGAATATCGCGCACTTCGTCAGGCAGCCCAGTCGGGGCTACCATAACACGAGAAACCCCCATTTCCAGGTCGATACCTTGCTCCTTGAAAGTGGGAACATCCGGGAACATATCCATCCGCTCGGCCGCAGCGAAGCCAATCGGAGTACCACCGGCATCGGTAATCGGATCATGGCTCATGGAAGACGTTGAAGCCAGATCGATATGATTCCCCAGCAGCGCATTCATAAGCTCGCCACCGCCCGAATAGAGGACCGGCGTGGTTTCAATTCCTAAATCATCGCTAAGAGCCAAGATATTCAGGAGACCAATTGCACCAGACTCACCAATCACGAGCGCACCAGGATTTTCTTCGCCATAGCTGCGCATAGCCTCAAGACTATCGAGCTCGCTTCCTGGACCGGAAAAAATCCCCATCGGCATATCATCGAAAGAAGCCAGATACTCGAAGCTATCATTATCAAAGCTAGTGTCGCGCGTATTTTCCAGTACGAAATTATCCGGATACCCGAACACTCCCAGGGTATACCCATCGGGATCGCTACCGGCCATTTCAGCAATGCCGATTTCACCACCGGCCCCTTCGCGATTGACCACATTGACCTGCTGCCCGAGCTCATCACTCAGTCGATCGGCAATGATCCTTGCTACAGTATCGCCACCGCCACCGGCACTATAGGGTACGATGATCTGTATATTCCCGGTGGGGTAATCCTGCGCCAGGGCGGCACCGGACGCAGCCAGCAAGAAAGGTGCACCAAATAGAGTTGCCAACTTCATTTTCTTTGTCATTGTCTTCACCTTATATTGGTATTTAATTCTGCATCATTGCAGTGTGAGCCGGCATGATGCATACGAATCTCCGAACGTTTGAACGCTCAGAAGAGAACCCCAGATGGGGCGGGAAGCCCCAGCAACAGGGTGAAAACCAAGTACATAAAGAGGGTCACTAGAAAAGCAAAAACACACCCTTTCAGATACACTTTTCGCTTGAGTCTGGCAGGATCGATACGATAGTCGTGATAGCAGTAAATCACAAAAACGAGAAATGCCGAGGCTAGATAAAAACCAACCACTGTGAGCAACATAAAGGTCAGCAGCATAATACCGCCTGGCACCATTATCTGAAATACCAAAGTATCGCGCATCTTGATGCGCTCACTTTTCACCTCGGCGATATCCAAGTCATCAGCGGTGGCTAGTCTTTTAGCCTTTATCGCTGCATCTATGAGCATCAGCAGGCCTGTGATTCCAGCTCCCCACAGCACCATTTTAGGAAACATGGCAGAACGCACGGGGAGATCAACAACCTGGGTATATAGCAATGCTGAGGCGATGATTAAGAAAATACCCAAGATAAAATTGGATCGCATTTAGCCAACTCACACAACTTTTCCAGTGGAAACCAGGAACATTTCCCGATCTATGTTATCGGTAACTTTTCTATAACAGAGAGGCTAGAAGGTGCTCACAAAAGTGTCAATATCAAAGTGCCACACCACCCCTTAGACAATGGTATAAGAGGCCTAGCACTCCTTGGAGCATATGCACTCGTAGCAGGCCTTGTTTGAGTATGCTGGGTATGCCGATACGCAGATCGGCTACGCTGATAAAGCGATGCCGCCTCCCGCCATAAGGAGTTTCCATGACAGACCGCTATGCCTACCCGCACCGACTGCTCCACTGGGGAGTTGCGGTGGTGCTGCTGTTCTCGCTGGCCAGCGGCCTGACGCTAGGATTTCTCGGCTTCGAGGGCGCTATGGAACGCCTTGGGCGGGCCGGCACGGATACGCTCTACACGCTGCACAAGACCGCCGGCGTTGCAATGCTGGGGCTGATGACGGCAAGGCTGATCACCCGCCTGATCTACGTCGTGCCCGTTCATGAGCCCCCGCTTCCGCCCTTTCAGCATCTTCTCAGCACTGCCGTGCACCATCTGCTCTACTTGGCACTACTGGCCATGCCGGTGATCGGCTGGCTGGCCACCGCCGCCGGCGGCTTTCCGGTACAGTTCTTCCAGTTCAACCTGCCCGGTCTGATCGGCGAGAATGAGGCGCTGTCACAGCAACTATTCGTGTGGCACGGCTGGCTCGGATGGGTCATCCTCGGTCTGGTGGTACTGCACATCTGCGGCGCGCTCTACCACTGGCTGATTCGCCGCGACGGCGTGATAACACGCATGAGCCTGTTTTAGGAGCCTTCGATGCCGTTACGCCGCTTGACTCTGCCCGCGTTGCTCCTCGCCGCGAGTTTCTTGACGCCGCAGACGGCCCTGGCCGCGGCCTGCCCTGCGCCGGGCGAATGGCGGCTCGACGATGGGCGCCACACCACCAATGCAGCGATGATGCACCAGCTCGCCGACCAGCAGGTGGTACTGCTGGGTGAGCAGCACGATCGGCTCGCCCACCACCGCTGGCAGCTGCATACGCTCTCCGGCCTGCATGGCCATCGTGACGATCTGCTGATCGGGCTCGAGATGCTGCCGCGGGAGTCGCAGCCGGCGCTCGATGCCTGGGTGGCCGGCGAGCTCAGCGAGTCGCAATTCCTCGATAAGAGCGGCTGGCATCAATACTGGGGCCACGACCCGGCGTTCTATCTGCCGATCCTGCATTTTGCACGCATGCAGCAGATCCCGCTGGTGGCCCTGAATATCCTGCCCGAGCTGCGCCAGCGACTCGCCAGCGAAGGCTGGGACAGCGTCCCGACCGACCAGCGTCACCACCTCTCGCCTCCCGCCGCGCCTGAGACGGCTTACCGAGAACAGCTCGAGGCGGTATTCGCCCAGCACCCCAGCGGCAGCGATTCTGACGACGCCGGGAATAACGGCCTGGAACGCTTTATCGCCGCCCAGCTCGCCTGGGACCGGGCCATGGCCGAGGGTATCGCCGACGCGCTTGAGCGCCATACCGATAGTGACAATAACGCCCCGCTACTGGTGGGGCTGGTCGGCCAGGGGCATCTGGCCTACGGCCACGGCGTGCCCCACCAGTTGGCTGATCTGGGCGTCGAGGGCCAGCAGACTCTGCTGACCTGGCAGCCCAATGGTCAGTGCGAGCCCCCCGCGGGGCTGGCCGATGCTCTGTATGCGCTAGGTGACGAAGCGGGCTTCGAGCCGTCGGCACCACCACGCTTAGGGGTCATGATAGAAGCTCACGTGGACGGCGTGCTGGTACAGGCCGTTGGCGACGACTCCATTGCAGAGCGCGCCGGCCTGGCCAGCGGTGACGTGATTGTCGAGGCCGCCGGACGGCGTATGGCCAGCCCCGGCGAGCTGATCGCCGTGGTTCGCGACCAGCCCCCCGGCACCCTGCTGCCGCTGGGGGTATCACGCGATGGAAGCCTCGAGGAAGTGCTGGCGCGCTTCCCGGCGCAGCAGTGAGTCCGCCATGGCCGGCACTCACCATCGTCTAGGCAGTCTGCTTACGCTGCTGGCGGGCCTGAGCATACTGCCCAGCGGCACCGCCGTCGCCGAGGCGCTGTCGCACAAGACCATGCGGCTGTGGCTCGACCCCGCTAATGGCGGCCTGCGCGGCGAGCTCGAGATCAGCCCCGCGCCCGCCGCCAACGACATCCGTCTGCTCCCTGGACTCGAGATCACCCTTGATGAGCACGACGGCGAACGCCGCCTGATACACTGGCAAGGTCACCTCGAGGCGGCACATCAGCAGCGTGGACTGCGCCTTAGCGAGGCCGGCAGTTTCCTGCCAGCCCGTGCCAGCTGGTACCCCTCACTGGTCGACTCGCCCTTCTCGCTCTCGCTGACGCTTGAACTGCCGCCAGGCCAGCGCGCTGTGGCCAGCGGCTCACTGTTTCACCAGGAAAGTGACAGCGACATCAACCGTGAGCACTACCGGCACCCTCGTAGCGATAGCATCGAAGTCGCTGCTGGGCCCTGGCAACTGCGCGAACGCGATCTCGGCGAAGTACGCCTGCGCACGCTGTTCCCTGCCGCTCTGGACGATGCCTTCGCCGAGACCTACCTCGCTCACGCCGCCCGTTACCTGGTCATGTTCGAGGAGCGTCTCGGCGACTACCCCTTTACCAGTTTCACCATGGCCGCCACTCCGGACCCGGTGGGATTGGCCTTCCCAGGCTTCACGCTGCTCGGTGAGCGGGTCATCCCGCTGCCCTTCATTCCCCGCACCTCACTGGCACACGAGCTAATGCATGCCTGGTGGGGCACCGGCGTGCGCCTCGATCATATGGCGGGCAACTGGTCGGAGGCGCTGACGACCTACCTGGCCGATTATCACCTCGATGAGTTGCGCGGCGAGGCCCTCGAGACGCGCACTCGCTGGCTGACCGATCTCGCCGCTCTCCCCGCCGACCGCGAGCATCCGCTGATCGCCTTTCGCGGTGGCCGCGATCCCGCTATGCGACTGATCGGCTACCAGCACGGCGCCATGGTCCTGCACATGCTGCGCCAGCGGATTGGCGATGCCGCCTTCGACCGCGCCCTGCGCCGGCTGGTTGAAACGCACATGTTCCACGAAGCCGGCTGGGACGATCTGCAGGCCGCCTTCGAGGAGGCCGCCGATACCTCACTGGAGGCCTTTTTCACTGCCTGGCTGACACAGCCTGGTCGCCCACGGTTAGCCCTCGACGACGCCCAGTCCACCGCGCGGGACGATCACTGGCAGCTCGATATCGTACTGCACCAGCACGGCGATGCTGGCCCCTGGCCGCTATACCTGCCGCTTGTCATCGAGACCCGGGACGGGGAGGTACAGCGCACCATCGAGATGGACAGGACCCGCCAGCGCGTAAGCCTCGAACTCGAGGTGCGCCCGCTGGGCCTGCAGATCGATCCGCAGATGGAGGTGCTGCGCGAACTTAGCGACCCACCGGCAACCCTGCGCGCGCTGATGCTGGCAACCGATGTCGACGTAATCGCGGTGAGCCCGGGGAGTGAGTCGCTGGCCCATCAGCTGCTGGGCCAGCGGCCCGCGGCAGCGCAGACAACGACCGCAGACGAGCAGGCCAGGCTGCAGCTGGTGGTGGGCCTCAGCGACGACGTCGAGGCGTGGCTCGAAACCCAGGGCATGGAGGCAGCGCCTGGGACTGTCCGGCGCGGAACGGCGCGCATGTGGCACCATCCCGACAGGCCCTTGGTCGTACTCAGCGCCGATAGTCAGCGTGGCCTCGGCCAGCTGGCGGGAGCACTGCGCCACCAGGGCCAATACAGCTATGTGACTCAGAACGCCGAGGGCGACACCCTCGACACTGGGCGCTGGCCTCTGGGGCGTGGCCTAGCCTGGGACTTCGACGACTGAGCGTGGCACAGAGGCCGCCAACAGCTCGTCGGCCAGCGCCAACGCCGTGCCATGCTCGATGAACGGCAGCGCCACTCGTCCATGGGCGAGATGCAGGTGCAGCGTGGCCAGCCCGCGACGACGCTGTAGCCAGCTCTGGCGCACGTCCACCGAGATGCCCTTGTCCAGTGCAAACACATGGGTGCGAATGCCGAACAGGCCATGCCGCACCCACAGATACCCGCCGCAGTGCGCCCACCCCTGACAACGCCAGCGCCGCCAGGCGCCGACGACAACCAGCACCACCAGTGCCCCGGTCAGTAGCCACCACTGCCAGGTCGTCAGCGCCGGGCCCAGCACTGCGCCGCTGCCCGCCAGCAGCAGCCCGCTGAGCAGCCCCCCGCGTAGCAGCAGCGCTCGGCGGTAGTAGTGCGATACGGGCGTCCAGGCTGGGGGCCATCTCAGCCCCGGCCACAGCACGGCCAGCAGACGACGCTGTTCGCCGCCTGTTACGCCGGGTACCAGAAAGCGGCGTCCCTCATCGGCACTCCCGCCAAACTGATGGCAGACCAGATAGCCGCAGCCGAGCAGGCGCCCCAGCCCGGTTTCGACCCACTCAACCACCTGCAGCCGCTCAAGGGCGAGACTCTGGCGCCGACGCTGGAGCAGGCCGCTGGTCTGAATCTGACGCCCTCCCTGGTCGACCAGGCGATAGCCAGCAAAGCGCCACACCGCCGCCACGATCGACAGCAGCGCCAGCGCCATGACCACCACCAGCATACCCAGCGCAGCGAGCAGCAACGGCGCGGTCGGCAGCCAGTCCGGCAGCGCCTGGGACGGCGCGATGTCGTGCAGCCAGCGTTCAACGGGGCGCATCAGCGGCGACAGCATTGCCGCGGCCACCAACACCGAGCGACTCGACAGGCCATGCAGCAGCAAGCCGCGGGTGGTAAGCCTGAAGTGCGGTGCGACGCTGGTGCCCGACGCCGACATGGCCGGTGCCAGTCTCTCACTGAGCGCATCGGCCGTGGTCTGGCGGATGCCCGGCAGGGTGATTCGCGAGGCGTCACCGGCCACCGGTATCACCTGCCACTCCACCACACCGAATGGCCGCATGTGCAGTGGCTGGCGGGTGGCGATCTGCTGCACGTGGCGCGCAGCGAGCTTGAACTCGCGGTGCTCGAATAGGCCTTGGTGAATGACCAGCACATCGTCTTCCAGCCGAAACCGAAAGCGCCGGTAATAGCGCCAGGCCAGCAGCACCGCCACCAGAAGTGCAACGCCGACGCCAAGCACCAGCTCGCGCCAGCCGACGGCATCGAGCAGGGTCAAGCCGGCCCCGGCGCCCAGCAGAAGCGGCAACTGCTGGCGGCTCTGCTCCGCCGCCTGAGTCAGCAGCAGCGAGACCATCGCCCACGGCGACAACCGCTGCCACTGCGTCAGCGATTCACTCATGCCGAGGTCCCATCCGCGGTGCTCTGCAGGCGATGCAGAAGCTGCTGTTTCAGCGCCTCGGCCCGGGCCGCGGGAAGGCCTTCGATCACCACATCGGCGCTGCGCCCTCCGGCGGTGAAACAGGCCAGACGTACCAGCCCGAAACAGCGCTCCAACGGGTTGCTGCGCGTCTCGATATGCTGAAGCCTGACCAGCGGCAGCGCCTGAAAACGCTGCACCAACAACCCTCGACGCTGGACGATATCATGCTCGCGTAGTGCATAGCCGCGCCGCCGGGCCTCGCACCACGCAACGCCTACGCCCAGCGCTCCGAGCCCAGCGACGCCGGCCACCAGCCAGATACGCCATGCCAGCCACTCCGACTCGCCCAGCGGCATCAGCGCCACTGCCATCACGACCAGCAACCAGCTGCCCGCCTTGTGCAGCGCTAAACAGGGCGCCAAGCGCGCCGAAACGGCCTCCAGCGGGGCCTCGGCGAGGCGCGGCTGGCGCTCTTCGTCGGCGGGAGAACGCGCCTGGTTCATGAGACGCCTCGCACCGCAGGATGGCCTTGTCGGCCGGGGGGCACTGCCTGAATCAGCAGATTGCGCGGCGTCAGTTGCCGCGCGCAGAAGGTGCCCAAGGTGACCCTATAGCCGGCTTCCTCGAGCATCACCACGCGGTCGAGTACAAGCCACAGTTCCAACGGCCGGCGAAACAGCTGGCGCACCACTTCGAGACGCTCGACCTCGGCCTGGCGCTGCCAGCCGCGCGCCTCTAGCTCGGCCCAGTCGATCCGCGACGCCAGCCTCAGCCCCTTTTGCGCAGCAGCCCAGGCGCAGAAATCGGCCAGCGTCGACGGCATGCGTCCATAGGCGAGACTCGGCACCGGCAGGTAACTGTCGACACCTCGCAATTGGCGCTGCAGCAGGTCGAAGGCGAGTCGCCAAGCGCTGTTCTGTCGCCGCTGGCGGCGTACCTGCTGCGGCGCGGTCACGGTTTCCTGAACCGCCAGAGCCAGGGTCTCACGCTCGAGGTCCAGCCCATCCCGCTTGGCCAGTGACCGCCCCGCTGCCGACAGCGGCCGATAGTGCGACTCACCCGTACGCTGATAGCAACACGGCGCCAGGGTCACCCCTGCACCGCTCGCCGCCGCCAGCTCGAGTAGCCGCACATGCAGGTCGCCACAGGCGTGCAGCGCCACCACCTGGGTCGAGTCATTCAGACGCTGCGCTGCCGATGCCGCCATCACATCCTGCTCGACCAAGGTCACCCGAGCGCCCTGCCGATCAGCCAGTCGCTGCCCTTCTCTGCACAGCGCCGGCTGCCACTCCAGCGCAGATACCGACCGCCGATGCAGACGGCTGAGAGTT
Source organism: Halomonas sp. ML-15 (assembly GCF_014779595.1). GTDB lineage: Bacteria > Pseudomonadota > Gammaproteobacteria > Pseudomonadales > Halomonadaceae > Franzmannia. Next base: position 1,096,866 of record NZ_JACXZT010000019.1, on the reverse strand, counting down.
CGCGATAGGTGTCCCTTGCCAGCACACCACTCCACCAGACTTGCGTCAGGCATGATCGGCACCTGGGGTGCGAAGGCCTCGATCTGCCGCCACTTTCGGCCTCCCACATGCGTCGCCCAGGATGCCGGCAGCGACACCTCACTGGAGAGCGTCGCCACGTCACACAGTTCGGCCAGCGGCCCCAATGGCAGATACGCCCCCAGCGGGTGCCGGGACACGGTGTCAGGCGACGCATAAGGGTCCTCGTCGCGCAGTCGCGCCAAGCAGGCATCACTCAGGCCGATAGCCGCCTCGTACAGCGCCGGGTGGTCGTTCGACCAGTCAGGCGTATGCTGATAAAAGGGCGTCGGCTGCCACAGCGTTTGCCACCTTCCAAGCAGCGCACTCAATGACTCGAAGCGTTCAGCATGGCCTGTCAAAACACCTCCCCATGACAGGCAAGCAATTGAAGTTGCATCAAATATCCCTCCTTTCGCGCCACTGGCATGAGAGCTCTGGTACCACCACCTCACACTTGACCTGTAGGCAATGTCTTACACTATGTGTAGGCAATATATGACATTCACCGAGCCTCCCTGGCGACCTCCACAATACCTGCCATGCTTGATGTTGCGTGCTGAAGCGAGCGACACACTCACGTTGCCAGTATGCCCTGATAACACTAATAGCAGTAAGGGAACCGGGAGGGCCCGCCATCGGCAGGCCGCCCAAGGATTCGGTAATGCCGGTCAGCATGCCCACGACACCCTCGGTGGCGAAGCTCACTCTATGGGCGGAATTCAGTGACCCCGCGCTAGAGTCACGCTATCGCTGCACCATGCTCGCCCATGATGCTTGCCAGATGCAGTATGCCGCGCTCCTTGCGGCGGCGCTGTTTCTGCTGTTCGGCTTCGCCGACCACGCCATCAGCGGCTCAGGCAGCGACTTGATCTGGCTATTGGCGATGCGCGCCACCGTTATCGTAACCTGCATTGTGCTGGCCATTGCCGTGCATCGCCAGCCGCACTGGGCACATCGTCAACTGCCGATCAATCTGGCGTGCCTGGTTGCACTGAGCGGACTACTGCTGACCATTCCACTGCGCCCCAACGGTTTCAGCACGCAACTAACGTCCACGGTCGTGGCCAGCATGGCACTCTATCTGCTGGTGCCCAACCGCTTGCCCTGGACGCTATTATGGAATGCCTATCTCATCACCGGGTTTACCGCTGCCGTACTGCTCTGGGTACCGGCACCGCCGGGCGTAATGACGGCCAATCTACTGCTGATCGGTGTGGTCAATCTGATCGGCGGCATTACCCAACTGCGCCTTAACCGCCTGCAGCGTCAGCAATATCTGTCGTTGCAGGAAGAGCGCGACACCAATCTCCGTCTGCAGGCGGAGATCGACGAACGCCGACAGCTGGAGCGACGACTTCGCCATAGCGCCAGCACCGACCCTCTCACCGGGCTGTTCAATCGTCGCCGATTCTTCGAACTGGCCGACCACGAGTTGCGTCGCGCGCAACGCCACACAACGCCGTTAGCGCTGTTCATGATCGATATCGATCACTTCAAACTGCTCAACGACTGCCACGGCCACCGTATCGGCGACCAGGCCTTGATCGCAGTAGCCGCCAGCTGCCAGGCAGCGCTGCGCGATACCGACATCATCGGCCGCTACGGCGGTGAGGAGTTCGTGGTCGCCCTGCCCGATGCGACACTCGACACTGCCCTGTCGATTGCCGAGCGCCTTCGCCAGCAGATCAGCGATCTGTCGCTGGAAACCGACTCCACGCCCCTGAGACTGTCGGTCACGGTCGGGGTCAGCCTGCTGCACGACAATGAAACAACGCTGGATGGTGCTTTACAGCGTGCCGACCAGGCGCTTTACATCGGCAAGGCCAGGGGCCGCGACCAGGTCGTGGTCGCCCCGCCGAGCTCATTGACCGCCATCAAGGCATGAGTCCCACGACAGATTTCGCTACGCAACGTCGGAGTGGTATCGTCGCCGGTCTCAACGACATGCTTGGAGGCACCATGAGCGCGAAGATCTACTGCACCGCCAGCTTCAAACCCAAACCCGGCAAGGAAGAGTCACTCTTCAAGGCGCTGCAGGCGCTCGAGCCGAATGCTCACCGCGAAGACGCCTGTCTGCTCTATACGGTTACCCGCCATATCGACAACCCCTTCGCTCAGGGCACCAGCTACCCGATCGTCTTCCATGAAATCTGGGCCAACCGCAGCGCTTTCGAGGCACACTGCCAGCGTCGTGAGATTCGTGAATTCTTCGCGACGCACCTCGACGCTGAGGACGGCGATATAGAGGATGCCAACGTCTGCGTATACAGCGATGAGCCGATCGACTACGACGCCCCCGAGTGCTAGGTCGAGTCGCTCACCGACCATCAGGAGGAGGCCCAGCCATCGTCTGAGTCAAGGATGACGGCAACTGGTAAGGTGACGCTGTCAGTCACCACTCTGGAACCGTCCGATGCCGTCTCGCCCTGATCCCCGCACCCTGCTGCGGTTGCTTGCCCTGCTGCGCCCCTATCGTGTGCGCCTGGCGTTGGCGGCACTGACCCTGCTACTCGCCTCGGCCAGCGTACTGCTACTGGGGCAGGGGTTGCGCCTGGTAATCGACCAGGGGTTCATGGCGTCCGATAGCGCCAGCCTGAACCACGCCCTGGTGATGATGCTGGCGGTGGTCACGGTACTTGCCGCAGCCTCGGCGCTACGCTACTACCTGGTCACCTGGATCGGCGAGCGGCTGGCTGCCGATCTGCGGCGACAAGTCTTCGATCACCTGCTCACTCTCGAGCCCAGTTTCTTCGAGAGTGCCATACGCAGCGACCACAGCGCCGGCGAAATCACCTCACGCCTGACGGCCGATACCAGCGTGCTGCAGAGCCTGTTTGGTTCATCGGTGTCGATGGCGCTGCGCAATGCGGTGATGCTGGTCGGCGCCGTGGCGCTGATGCTGATTACGCAGCCCTGGCTGTCGGCACTGGTGCTGCTCGGCATCCCGGCCACGCTGCTGCCAATTCTTTGGTTCGGCCGGCGGGTACGACGCCTATCTCGCTCGAGCCAGGACCGCGTCGCCGAGCTGGGCCGCTACGCTGGCGAGGCCCTGGGAGGCATTCGCACCGTGCAGGCTTTCAACCACCAGGTCACGGATCGGCAGGCCTATGGTGAACGCGTCGAGGACGCCTTCGACACGGCCGTGGTGCGAACCCGGCAGCGGGCCTGGCTGACCGCCATTGCCATGCTGGCCGTCTTTGCCGCAGTGGGAATCATGCTGTGGCAGGGTGGTCAGGCCGTCCTTGCGGGCACGCTAAGCCCCGGTGAACTCTCGGCCTTCGTTTTCTATGCCGTGCTGGCCGCCGGCGCCGTGGCAACACTGGCCGAAGTCGCCGGTGACGTGCAGCGTGCAGCTGGCGCCGCCGAGCGCCTGCTCGAACTGCTCGATACGCAGCCCAGCATTCAGCCACCCGCCTCACCAACGCCGCTGCCTACTCCACTGCGCGGCGAGATCGGCCTGCACGCCGTAAGCTTTCGCTACCCGGGACGCAAGGCGCCGGCCCTGGATGACTTGACGCTGACCATTGCCGCCGGCGAGCGGATCGCGCTGGTCGGCCCCTCGGGCGCTGGCAAGAGTACCCTGCTAGCAATGCTGCTGCGCTTCCACGCCCCCGACAGCGGCTACCTGACCCTGGACGGTATCGATCTCGCTCGGCTCGATCCTCAGTCCCTGCGCAGTCAGTTGGGGCTGGTCTCTCAAGAGCCGGTGCTGTTCAGCGGCAGCGTGGCCGACAACCTGCGCTATGGCCAAGCCGACGCCTCCCATGCGGCGCTGCGCGAAGCGGCCAGCGATGCCAACGCGCTAGCCTTTATCGAGGCGCTCCCCCAGGGGTTCGATACGCCGCTGGGGCCGGGCGGCATTCAGCTTTCCGGTGGCCAGCGCCAGCGCCTGGCGATTGCCCGTGCCCTGCTCAAGAATCCCCGCGTGCTGCTATTGGACGAGGCCACCAGCGCGCTGGATGCCGAGAGCGAGCGGCTGGTGCAACAGGCGCTGGATGCACTGATGGTGGGCCGTACCAGTCTGGTCATCGCCCACCGGCTGGCCACGGTGGTCTCCGCCGATCGCCTGCTGGTGATGGACAACGGCCGACTGCTCGCTGCCGGACGCCATCACGAGCTGCTTACCAGCAGTCCGCTGTATCGTCAGCTCGCCGAGCTGCAGTTCGGTCGGGCGACACCTACCGCAGGCCAGGCACCAGGTTGAACCAAGGTCGAATTGTGCCAGGTCGCCAAGCCAACGATACTTTATGCCTCGATACAGGGCGCACAATCACAAGAAGCCTCTGGTCGACATTACCGTCGAACAAGATATAAAAAGGTCCCTCAGGGATCAGGGGTGCACGCCAGCTCCCCAGGGAGAGGACGCCAGCTATTTTTCTCCCATCATCCGCAGTAATCCCACCCTCTTTCATTACTCGTTGAACGCCTGTTCAGCGCGCCTGCGCCATTCCGACGCCGACCTCCAAGCTTTTAGCCTTTTTTGGTGCGCGTGCGCCCTGAAGGGCCTCTGTTCTGGCGCATAAACGTTACCGATACCTCGCAGAAAAATCATTACAGATATAGAAAATCGATTTTATGGCACACCCATTGCATCGCTCTGGATGGCAACCCCCAATGCCATCCATTCGCAGCCCAAGGGTGAACGCTATGTCGCTATCTCGCCGCAAGTTCCTGACTACCGCCGCGGTTTCCTCCACCGCAGGCATGATCATGGGGGCACCGGCCATCGCCCGCGCCCAGTCGTCCGAGACCGTCAACTGGCGCATGACCAACGCCTACGGCCCAGGCGCCCCCTTCTACACTGAAGGTCCCGGCAGTCCCGCCGATATCATCCAGAAAATCAACACTATGTCCGGCGGACGCTTCAACATCCAGCACTTTGCCGCTGGTGAACTGATTCCCGCCTTCGAGGGATTCGAAGCCGTGCAGGCCGGTACCATCGAGATGAACGCCGCCAACAGCTACTTCTGGTCGGGCACCACCTTCGCCGCTCAATACTTCACCACCGTGCCCTTCGGCATGAGCTATATGGGCCATATGGCCTGGCTCTACCACGGCGGCGGGCTGGAGCTATGGCAGGAGGTCTACGAGCCTTACGGCCTGGTGGCGCTGCCGATGAACAACACCGGGGTGCAAATGACCGGCTGGTTCCGCGAACCGATCGAGGACGTCAATCAGCTCAACGGCTTGCGCATGCGTATCCCGGGGCTCGCCGGCCAGGTCTATGCCGCGCTGGGGGTGGATGCGAGGGTCCTGCCGGGCGGCGAGATTTTCCCCGCACTGGAGCGCGGCGTGATCGATGCCGCCGAGTTCGTCGGCCCCTACCAGGATCGCCGCCTCGGCCTGCACAACGCCGCCAAGTACTACCACACCACCGGCTGGCACGAGCCCGCCACCACCGGTGAGCTACTGATCTCGAAGTCCCACTGGGACAGCCTGCCCGATGATATGAAGATGATGGTGCGCAGCGCCTGCCAGGCGGCTTGCCTGGAGAGTCTGGCCTGGTCGGAAGCGGTCAACGGCGAAGCCCTCACCGACCTGGTGGAGAACCACGGGGTCACCGCTCAGGTACTCCCCGACCCCGTCTTGGAGGCGCTGCGCGAGGCGACCTACGACACCCTGGAAACCGAGGCCAATGCCGATCCCATGGTGCGCAAGGTGCACGACAGCTACATGGCCTTCAAGGCCAACCATGACCGCTGGGCCGGCGTCAGCGAAGGCCTATGGCTCAAAGACATCCTGGGGGTGTGACATGCGCGCCGTGGAACGTCTGGTCCACGGGCTCGAGGCGGTGGTCCGGCTATTCGGCTGGATCGCCGCCTGGACCTGTGTGGCGCTGGTCCTGCTGGTCGCTGGTGACGTGCTAATGCGCTATCTGTTTCGGGTCGGCGCGATCTGGCTGCAGGAGCTGCAGTGGCACCTGATCTCGCCCATCGCCCTGTTCGGCATGTCCTATGCGCTGTATGCCGGCGAACAGGTGCGCGTCGATGTGTTCTACGAACGCTTTCCCGAAGGCCTGAGGCGTACCATCGAGGTGATTGGCGGCCTGCTGCTGGTGGCCATCGGGCTCTATGCTGCCTGGCTGACGCTGCCCTGGATCAGCCAGTCATGGCTACGCAATGAGAGTTCTCCCAACCCCGGCGGTCTACCCTGGCGCTGGGCGCTCAAATCCATTATCCCGCTCGGCTTCGTGCTGCTTGCCATGCAGAGCCTGGCGCATGTACTGCGTCACGTCTTTGCCCTTCCGCCAAGAGGTGAATGATCGATGTCCCCTAATGAGTGGCTCGCCATCGGCATGATCGGCGCCTTCTTCGTCCTGCTGCTGATAGGCTTGCCCGTCGGTATCGCCATCGCCAGTACCGCCTTCTTCTTCGGTTTCATCGGCTTCGGGCCGGCGCTCTTCAACTTGTTGCCTTCACGTATCTACGGGGTGGTGACCAACTACACCTTTATGGCCATCCCGCTATTTGTGTTCATGGGCGTCATGCTGGAGAAGTCCAAGCTCGCCGAAGAGTTGATCGATGTGGTCGGCCACCTGTTCGGCAATATCTCCGGCGGCATGGGGGTGGCCATTATCGCGGTGGGGGTGCTGCTGGGTGCCGCCACCGGCATCGTCGGCGCCACTATTGTTACGCTGGGGCTGCTGACCCTGCCCACCCTGCTGCGCCGCGGCTACCCCAAGACACTGGCTACAGGGATGATCTGCGCCTCGGGGACCCTCGGTCAGATCATCCCCCCTAGCCTGGTGCTGATTCTGCTGGCTGAAATCCTCGGCGAGTCGGTGGGCACCATGTTTGCAGCGGCGATGGTGCCGGGGCTGACCCTGGCAGCGGTCTACATCGTCGCCATTCTGGTGCTGGCGGCGCTGCGGCCAGGGCTGATGCCACCGATTTCCGCCGAGGAGAGGGCCGCACTCTCGAGGGGGCAGCTGATCCGCAAGGTGGTGCTGGTGGTAGGCCCGCCGGTGGGCCTGGTAGTGGCGGTGCTGGGCTCGATCATCGGCGGCATTGCCGCCCCTACCGAAGCCGCGGCCATGGGCGCACTGGGCGCACTGCTATTTGTCGGCCTCTCCGGACGCCTCAACCTGGGCCTGCTCAAGGAGGTCGCCACCGCCACCCTGCTGATCTCGGCGATGGTGTTCTTCATCCTGATCTGTGCTCAGGTGTTTGGCTTGGCATTCCGCGGCCTTGGCGGCGAACATCTGGTGGCGCGCATGTTCGACTGGGTCCCCGGCGGCGAGACCGGCGCCCTGCTGTTCATGCTGCTGCTGATGTTCGTGCTCGGCTTCTTCCTCGAGTGGATCGAAATCACCTATATCGCGCTGCCACTATTCTTGCCATTCTTCGTGCAGCTGGGCGTCGACATGGTGTGGCTGGGGATTCTGGTCGGACTGATCCTGCAGACCTCGTTTCTGACGCCGCCCTTCGGCTGGTCGCTGTTCTTCCTCAAGGGCGTGGCCCCCAAGGAGGTCAGCACCCTGGATATCTACAAGGGCGCGCTGCCCTTTATCGCCCTGCAGTTCCTGGCGGTGGCGCTGGTCTTCATGTTTCCCGCCATTGCCACCTGGCTACCTCAGGCAATTGGCTGGTGACCCCCAGGTGCATCACGATGGCTAACCAGAGAGACCTTCGATGATCCATACCCGACGCAGTTACGGCGGCATGTGTGTCGCCCCCCACCACCTCGCCGCCGAAGCGGGTCGTGATGTGCTCAAGGCGGGAGGCAACGCCGTCGAAGCCATGGTCGCCGCTGCCGCTGCGGTGGCGGTGGTCTACCCGCATATGAACGCCCTGGGCGGCGACGGTTTCTGGTTGATCCACGAACCGGGCAAGCTCCCCGTGGCCATCGACGCCTGCGGCCCCGCCGCTGCCCTTGCTACGCCATCCTTCTACGCCGGCCACGCCAGCATTCCCGAGCGCGGCCCACTGGCGGCACTGACCATGGCCGGCACCGTCGGCGGCTGGCATGAGGCGCTGGCGGTAGCTGCCGACTGGGGACAGGCACTCGCGCTGGAACGACTGCTGGGCGATGCCATTCAGCACGCCGAGCAAGGTGTCGCGGTTACCAGGAGTCAGCAGCAGCTGACCGCCAAGCACCGTGAACGCCTCTCTCAGAGCCCCGGCTTCAGCGAAACCTTCTTGAGTGCCGGCGAGGTGCCCATGGAAGGTAGCCGCCTACGCCAGCCGCGTCTGGCCAGTACCTTAAGACGCCTGGCCGCGGCCGGGCTCGACGACTTCTACCGCGGCGAGCTGGCGACCAGCATGGCCAGTGACCTGGAAGCGCTGGGCAGCCCGCTGCGAGTCGGCGATTTCAACGCCTACCGACCACAGCGGGTCACGCCGCTGGAGGCTAGCCTAGACTCCGCCACGCTCTACAACCTGCCGGCCCCCACCCAGGGCGTGGCATCGCTGATGATCCTGGCACTCTACGAGCGACTCAGGGTAGCCGAGGGCGAGAGCGTGGAGCACCTGCACGGCCTGATCGAAGCGACCAAGCGCGCCTTCCTGCTGCGCGACCGCCTGGTCACCGATCCCGAGCGGCTGCCCTCGCCGCTGCAGCCGCTGCTCGAGGAGGAGGCACTGCAACGCGAGCTGGCCCAGATCGATATGCGCCGCGCCCTACCCTGGCCCCATCAAGCGGCACCGGGGGATACCATCTGGATGGGCTGCGTGGATCGCCAAGGTCGTGCGGTAAGCTTTATTCAGAGCATCTTCTGGGAGTTCGGCAGCGGCGTGGTGCTCCCCGAGAGCGGCGTGCTGTGGCAGAACCGCGGCATCAGTTTCAGCCTCGACGCCGACTCCCTGCGCGGCCTGGGGTCGGGACGCAAACCGTTTCATACCCTCAACCCGGCACTGGCACGCTTTCACGATGGCCGCACCCTGGTCTACGGCACCATGGGCGGCGAGGGGCAGCCGCAGACGCAAGCTGCGGTCTTCTCGCGCTACGCCTTCCACGGCATGTCACTGCAGCAGGCGATCAGCGCGCCGCGCTGGCTGCTGGGCCGCACCTGGGGCGAGAGCAGCACCAACCTCAAGCTGGAGTCACGCTTCCCCGAGGCCAGCGTTGCGGCACTGCGCGCCATGGACCATGACGTGGAAGTATTGCCCGAGGCCTTCAGCGACAGCATGGGCCACGCCGGCGGCATCGTGCACCACCCCGAGGGCTTGATCGAAGGCGCCCACGACCCGCGCAGTGACGGCGGTGCCGCGGGCTGCTAGGGCCTGCCCGAAACACCCCGTAGCGGCGTTAACAGCACGCACCATACGGTGCTCCGAGATTTTTCTTCATGCATAAAAAAGGTCCCCCGAAGGGGACCAGGGGAGCACGCCAGCTCACTCGGTGTATCACCTCGATGGAGGTGATGTTGGCATTCCACGGATCGCAGCACTGTTTTCCTTGTTGTTGGCTGCGACTCAGGCGATGAAGGGTGAAACGCCGATGTCTGTGCTTGTCTGCTCTATACATTGCACAGCCTGAGCCAACTTTTTAATAGAGCATTACAAATCAATGCGTTATATAGGCCTTGCGTGCCAACCGCCACTCTTGCCCCGTATCTTTCGTGCTGCTTTGCACCATACAGGGGCTTTTTTTGACCCAAATGCATTACTTCGGAGCATCTGCTGCTTTTAACACAGCATCCAGAGCATCTTGCCGCACCTGCCGCCGATGTCATTACCTGATACTGGCTAGCCACCAACCTGCTCAACGCCTTCACATTGCCGCCCTTGGCGCCTTCGCGCATGCTATGGCTTTTGTCTGTGAGGAGCATGTCATGTCTGATATTCGTCTTGGTTTTATCGGTATCGGCCTGATGGGCGATCCCATGACGCGTCGTCTGCTGGGTGCCGGCTTCGATGTCACGGTCTGGAACCGCACCCCGGACAAGACCCGCCCCCTGCTCGATGCCGGAGCCCAGGCGGCCGCCTCGGTCGCCGACCTGGTCACCCAGGTGGATGTGCTGATGCTGTGCCTGGCCAATACCGCGGCAGTCGAAGAGGTGGTGTTCGGTGCCGGCGGCGTGTCCGAGCACGGGCGCCCTGGCCAGCAGTTGATCGATCTTTCCAGCAGCGACCCGGCGGCGACCCGCGATTTCGCCAATCGTCTCGAGCAGCAGTGCGGCATGCGCTGGGTGGATGCACCGGTCTCTGGCGGCGTGGCCGGCGCCGAGGCCGGCAGCCTGGCCATCATGTGCGGCGGCAGTGAGGCAGATATCGCCTCGACACGCCCGCTGCTGTCGCCACTGGCGGCCCACATCACCCATATGGGCCCGGTCGGCAGCGGCCAGGTCACCAAGATCTGCAATCAGATGATCGTCGGCTGCCAGGCGGCGGTCATCGCCGAAATGGTGGCCCTGGCCGAGGCCAGCGGCGTCGATGCCAGCCGGCTGACCGAAGCGCTGGCCGGCGGCTTCGCCGACTCCAAGCCGTTTCAGATCCTCACCCCTCGCATGGCAGCGAGCGACTTCGATAAACCGGCCTGGCACCTGCGTACCCTGCTCAAGGATCTCGATATGGCTACCGCCCAGAGCCAGCGAGCAGGTAGCGCCACGCCCATGAGCGGCCTGGCCGCGCAACTGCTGCGCGCTCACGCCAACCGCGGCCACGCCGAACACGATCCGGCCACTCTGGTGGAGGCCTATCGGCCTGCTGGCAGCCAAGAGTCGCCGTAATTCACTAAAGTTTGTCGTGTAATGCGCGATAACATAGGGGATAGCCATACAACTACGTATGCCGCTGCAGACCAAGGAGTCGTTCGAATCGTGCCTAACATGCTCCTGGTGACGCTGCTCGCCACCGCTTTCCTACTGTCCGCGGCGGTACTGATACACCTCTTTTACCGGCGACCGCTGCTAGCCCTGCTCAACGCCCTCGACGATGTGCAGCAATATAGGGAGCAGATGCAATTCTGCCAACCGGCAGCCCCCTTGGTCGTTCGTCTGGCACGGCAAGTGGCAGCGCTTCAGAGCAGCAATTCCCAGCTACATGAGCAGGCCGTAATGGATCCACTCACCGAGCTGGGAAATCGCCGCATGCTCGAGCAACGGCTAATGGTCGCACTGCCGATCAGTCGGCGCTGGATGAAAGCCGTCTCTGCACTGATGATCGATGTCGACCACTTCAAGGACTATAACGACCTGTACGGCCATCAGGCCGGCGATGAGTGCTTGATCGAGATCGCCAATGTGTTGCGCGACACCTTTCGTCGTGAAACCGATATCGTGGTGCGCCTAGGTGGAGAGGAGTTTTTGGTGGTCCTGCTCGATGCCAATGCCACGGAAGCCACCCGCCTGGCAGAAGCCATGCGCGGCATGCTTCAGGCCGTGGGCATCCCACACCGCGGTTCCAATGTGGCAGATGTCGTCACGGTCAGCATCGGCGTCTCGACCACCGCTCCTGGGTCGGCATTCGACCTGGAGGATATGATCGCATCTGCCGACGCCGCGCTTTATGCCTGCAAGGCCCGGGGACGCAACTGCGTGACGAGCCATACAACCGCCCCCTCGCAGCAGGCCTTATCCCATTAGTCCCTCCGAGCCGAGATTGCGCACCGATTACTTGCCTCGTGACTGTTGAACCGCTGTTTGTCGCGCCCCCTCGGCTTCCGTACACTTGTTTGAATATTGCCCTGAATGCCGAGGAGTGCCCATGGCTTTTACTTCCACCACCACCTACGTGGCCACCGAGGCCCTCAAGCAGGCGGTGAATGCCGCCGTGACCCTCCAGCGTCCGCTGCTGATCAAGGGCGAGCCGGGCACCGGCAAGACCCTGCTGGCCGAAGAACTGGCGGCCTCGCTGGGTACCCGCCTGATCACCTGGCACATCAAGTCCAGCACCAAGGCGGCCCAGGGCCTGTATGAGTACGATGCGGTGAGCCGCCTGCGTGATTCGCAGCTCGGCATCGAAGGCGTGGAGAACGTCGCCAACTACATCAAGCCCGGCAAGCTGTGGGAAGCCTTCACCGCCGATGAGCGGGTGGTACTGCTGATCGACGAGATCGACAAGGCCGACATCGAATTCCCCAACGACCTGCTCCAGGAGCTGGATCGCATGGAATTCCATGTCTACGAGACCGGCGAGACCATTGCCGCCCGCCACCGGCCGATCATCGTCATCACCTCCAACAACGAGAAGGAGCTACCCGACGCCTTCCTGCGCCGCTGTTTCTTCCACTACATCGAATTCCCCGATCGCGAGACCATGCAGCAGATCGTCGATGTGCACTTCCCCGATATCGCACCGAAACTGGTCGGCGAGGCGCTGGAGGTATTCTTCGACCTGCGCCAGGCCCCGGGGCTGAAGAAGAAGCCCTCCACCTCGGAGCTGGTGGACTGGCTGAAGCTGCTGATGAGCGACGAGCTGGCTCGCGAAGCGCTCTACCAGCGTGATCCCGCCAAGGCGATCCCACCGCTGGCCGGCGCCCTGGTCAAGAACGAGCAGGATACCCAACTGCTGGAGCGGCTGGCCTTCATGATACGCCGCAAGGGTCGCTGAACGATGTTTATCGGCCTGTTCGAGACCCTCAAACGTGCCGGCGTACCGGTGTCGCTGCGCGAGCTGCTCGACCTTCACGCCGTGGTCGAACACGGCGTGGTGTTCGCCGACATGGAGGCGTTCTACCAGGTGGCGCGCACCGTGATGGTCAAGGACGAGCGGCACTTCGACCGCTTCGATCGTGCCTTCGCCGCCTGGTTCGAAGGGCTCGAGAACCTCGACGCCGCCATCGAGGCGCTGATTCCCGAGGACTGGCTGCGCCGCGAGTTCGAGAAGCAGCTCTCCGAGGAGGAGAAGGCGCAGATCGAGTCCCTGGGCGGGCTGGAGGAGCTGATCGAGACCTTCAAGAAGCGCCTGGAGGAGCAGAAGGAGCGCCATGCCGGAGGCAACAAGTGGATCGGCACCGGCGGCACCAGCCCCTTCGGCGCCTACGGCTACAACCCCGAGGGCATCCGCATCGGCCAGGATGGCTCGCGCCACCGCCGGGCGATCAAGGTGTGGGACGAGCGCCGCTTCCGCGACTACGACGACAGCCTCGAACTCGGCACCCGCAATATCAAGATGGCGCTGCGCCGGCTGCGCAAGTTCGCCCGCCAGGGCGCGGCAGAAGAGTTCGACGTCGACGCCACCATCCGCGACACCGCCCGGGACGCCGGCCTGCTCAACGTGCGCATGCGCCCGGAGCGCCACAACGCGGTGAAGGTACTGCTGTTCCTCGACGTGGGCGGCTCCATGGACGACCATATCCGCGTCTGCGAGGAGCTGTTCTCCGCGGCGCGCTCGGAATTCAAGCACCTCGAGCACTACTACTTCCATAACTGCCTATACGAAGGCGTGTGGCGCAACAACATGCGCCGCGGTAACGAGCGCATTCCCACCATGGACGTGCTGCACACCTACGCCAGCGACTATCAGGTGGTGATCGTCGGCGACGCCGCCATGTCACCCTATGAAGTGACCCACCCGGGCGGCAGCGTCGAGCACTTCAATGACGAGGCCGGCGCGGTATGGCTCAAGCGCCTGGCCGACAAGTTCCCCCGGCTGGCCTGGCTCAACCCCATGCCGCCCCGGGCCTGGGAGTACACCCACTCCACCCAGCTGATCCGCCAACTGATCGACGACCGCATGTACCCGATGACGCTGGAGGGGCTGGAAGAGGCCATGCGCGAGCTGGCTCGCTGAGCTGCAATAGCCCTACAGGGCGATAAAACATGAATATAGCCCTTAAGGGTTATTTAGTTGCCAGATAGCCTTTTTCGGCTATCATGAAGGCGACCCTCTCTGGAGCGCCTGCCATGACCCAGCGAATCGCCGTGCTGACCGGCGATGTGATCGACTCGCGCAAGGTCGAGGATCGCCAGCGCCTCTATGCGCTGCTGGACGATACCCTGGCCGAACTGGCCGCCCGCCACGGCGGTCGCGGCGAACGCTTCCGCGGCGACGGCTTTCAGTTGGCACTGCCCAGGGCCACAGCCGCCATGGAGGTGGCTATCGCCCTGCGTGCGGCACTGCTCGAGCACTCCGAGGCCGACCAGCGCTGGGACGCCCGGATTGCGGTGGCGGTAGGACCAGCAAGCTGGCCTGGAGACGACCGGCTCGCCACGGCGGACAGCGAGCCGTTCGTGCGCTCCGGCCACGATCTGGATGGGCTGAGCGAAGGCAGTGCGCACCTGTCGCTGGCACTGCTCGACGACACGGACGATGGCAGCCTGGCCCTGCTGACGCGCTACCTGGACGACATGGTGGCAAGCTGGTCGCGCTACTCGGCCGAGGTGGTCAGGCTCAGCCTGGAGAACGAGACCTCCCAGCAGGCCATGGCCGACCACCTGGGAATACGCCAGCCCAGCGTGCACAAGCGGCTACGTGCCGCCCGCTGGCCACTGCTGGCCGATACCCTGACTTACCTGAGCGAGCGGTTGGCGGAAAAGGATACACAGCCATGAACCCCAACGATCTCTCCCTGCTGATGGGCCTGGTGCTGGCCCACCTGGCTGGCGACTTCCTGCTGCAGCCGCGCCTCTGGGTCGACGAACGGGTGCGTCGCCTGCACCGCTCGCGCCACCTGCTCTACCACGTGCTGGTGCACGCCGCCCTGACCGCCCTGGTGCTGGTGATCGCCGCCTGGCTGCTGCCGGGCTCCCCCGGCCTGCCGGGTGTGCTCGCCGGTACCGCCGCAGTGGCCGTCAGCCACTGGCTAATCGACCTGGGCAAGGCGACGCTGCCCCCCGGCCGGCTGCGCTGGTTCCTGCTCGACCAGTTGCTGCACCTGCTGGTGCTGTGCGCGGTGTGGCTGGCCTGGCTCGGCAGCCTGGCGCCACTCGAAGCTCTCGGCGCCTGGCTGCTCACGCCCACGGTGCTGGGCGTGGCCACCGCCTACCTGCTGGTGACGCGCCCCTTCTCGTTCGCCATCGCCATGTTGATGAAGCGCTGGAGTAGCCAGCTCGAGGATACCGGCACCCTGGCCCAGGCCGGTGCCCGCATCGGCATGCTGGAACGGCTGCTGGTACTCTCCCTGGTGCTGCTCGACCAGCTGACAGCGGTAGGCTTCCTGCTGGCCGCCAAGTCGGTGCTTCGCTACGGCGACCTGCGAGAGTCAAAGGACCGTAAGCTGACCGAGTATGTGCTGCTGGGCACCCTGGTGAGCGTGGCATCGACCCTGGTACTGGGGCTGCTCCTGCGCTTGCTGATGGTCGGCTCTGCCTGAGACTGGCCTACCCAAAGGGCAACTCACTCACCAGCGACCGCTCCCGGTAGATAGTGGATCACATCATGGAAACGCATCACGCTATCGCCGAGGTTCTCCATCACGTGATGACGGTCAGCCTGGAAGCGCAGCCCCTCTCCGACGCCGAGACGACGCTGTTCGCCGTCGACGCTAAAGCCCAGGGCACCTTCCACCACCACGATGTGTTCGACCACCCCGGCGGCATGGGGCGTTGATTCGCTGACCGCCCGAGGTGCCATCTCGATCTCGAACATCTCGAAGCCCAGCAGCGGATCGAAAGGAAATAGCAGCCGCGCCTGCATGCCCACTGCGTCGCGACCCCAGCGAGTCTGACCCACGCCCCCTGACATGCCAGGCTCGCCCGGGGCGGTGAATAGCGATGAGAAAGAGACCGCAAAGCCACTGGCGATTTTCCACAGCGTCGCCACCGTGGGACTCGACTCCCCCCGCTCGATCTGGCCCAGCATCGCCTTGCTGACGCCAGTGGCCTGAGCAGTGCGATCGAGGCTCCAGCCGCGGGCCTGGCGAAGCGCCTTGAGCCGACCGGCAATATGCCCAGCAATGTCCTGCATGGTGACTCCTCTGCAGCAACTGTCTGACGCCACTTGTGCGTTATAACGCACAAGTGGTAGTGTGCGGCGCATTGTACGTTATAACGCACACCCACCCAAGTCGATCCCATGGGAGTTCGTATGTCACAGCCGCCTCTCGCTCAGCAGCACCACTCCCCGGCCACCGCCAGGCGCTCCCTGTGGCAAGACATCAGCCTGTCGAGCATCACCGCCGGCCTGGTAGCGGTGTTGGTCGGCTACGGCAGCTCGGCGGTGATCATCTTCCAGGCCGCCGAAGCAGCCGGTGCCAGCGAGGCACAGATAGGCTCCTGGCTGTGGGCACTGGGTATCGGCATGGGGCTGACCTCACTGGGACTATCGCTGCGCTATCGCATGCCGGTGCTCACCGCCTGGTCGACGCCCGGCGCCGCCCTGCTCGCCACCAGCCTGCCAGGCGTGCCCATGGAGCAGGCTATCGGCGCCTTCCTGTTCTCGGCGGCACTCATCACGCTGTGCGGGGTCACCGGCCTGTTCGGCGCACTGGTCAAACGCATCCCCGCCTCGCTGGCCGCTGCCCTGCTGGCAGGGGTGCTGCTGCGCTTCGGAATGGATGCCTTCGTAGCACTGGAACAGCAGTGGCTGTTGCCACTGGCGATGCTGGTCACTTACGCGCTGAGCCGCCGCCTGATACCGCGCTATGCGATTGTGGCGGTGCTGCTGATCGGCGTAGGCGTATCTGTGGGTCAAGGCCAGCTGTCGCTGGCCGGCGTGCGACTGGTGCCCACCGTGCCAGTGTTCACCGCACCTGAGTTCGCGCTGTCGGCACTGATCGGCATTGGCATACCGCTGTTTGTGGTCACCATGGCAACGCAGAACCTGCCCGGCATCACGGTACTTCGGGCTGCGGGCTACCCCGCCCCCAGCTCACCGCTGATCGGTTGGACCGGCGCCGCCACCCTGGTGCTGGCACCCTTCGGCGGCTATGCACTCAACCTTGCCGCCATCAGTGCGGCGGTCTGCATGGGGCGCGACGCCCATGAGGATCCCGCACGCCGCTATACCGCCGGCGTGGCAGCCGGGGTCGGCTATCTGGTGATGGGTATCTTCGGCGCCACTGTCACGGCGCTGTTCGCAGCCTTTCCAGCGGCACTGATCATGGCATTGGCGGGACTGGCGCTGCTCGGCACCATCGGCAACGGGCTGGCCGGCGCGGTGGAAGACGCCAGTCAACGCGACGCCGCCGTCGTGACTTTTCTATTCACTGCCTCAGGCGTGACGCTGCTGGGAATCGGCGCGGCTTTCTGGGGACTGGTGGCCGGCATGGCCATGCTGGCCATCGGCGGGGTCAGACATCGTCGCTAGAGCGCTTCGAGCCGCACCGCATCATCGACGCCCGACATACGCACCAGTGCCAGCGCCTCGTCGAGGCTCTCGACCCGCTCGGCCAGCAGCAGTTCATGATCGAGCTCGACCGGCTTGCCGAGGTGCTCAGCCAGCATCTGCTCGAGGGTCGCCAGGTCGAGGTCGTCTTCGAACGGCATGCTGTCGATCTGCGCCTGATCCCGGTCACTGGGCAGATAGATGGTGCCGTTGGAGAAGTCCACGGCGTAGGCCACGGCGCCGGGAATGATGAAGAACAGCAGCCCCACACCATTGGCCAGCGCGATGCGAGGATCGATGTCGCCGCTGGTCTGCCCCTTGCGCTCCGGGTGCAGCAGCGTGCCGCAGCCCGCCAGGGCCAGTACACCGGTGACAACCACAAGCCGAGTCAGCCAGCGCCGCAGCAGCGCACCCGTGATGGTGATCATTATCGCTTTCCCCCTGCGTTATTTTTTCGAAGCCTACCACACTCCCACTGTCTGCGCCTGGCGACGCCCCTGGCGCAACCTGTGTCGCCGTGGGGATTGGCGCTAGGCGGCCGGGCTGCTAGCGTGCACAGGAAATACGCAAGCCGTGAGGAAGCGCCTATGCCGGCCGTCACTCTGAGCACCTGCCAAGGTAGCGCCATCGCCCCGCATCTCGACGCCCTGGCGCGGCTGCGCATCCGCGTGTTTCGCGACTTCCCCTATCTCTATGATGGCGACCTCGCCTACGAGTCCGACTACCTGGCCCGCTATGCCGACTGCCCGCGCAGCCTGTTCGTGCTGGCCTTCGACGACGAGGCTCTGGTGGGCGCGGCCACCGGCATGCCATTAGCCGACGACCTGGCCGAATTCCGCGCGCCCTTCGAGCAGGCCGGCATCGATATCGGCAGCGTCTTCTACTATGGCGAATCGGTGCTGCTATCCAGCTACCGCGGCCGCGGCATCGGCAAGGCGTTTATGGCCGAACGGGAGGCCCATGCCCGCCGCGAGGGCTTTGCCAGCGCCGCCTTCTGCGCCGTGGAGCGCCCCGACGACCACCCGTTGAAGCCCGACGACTATGTGCCGCTGCACGGCTTCTGGCAGTCGCGGGGGTATCAGCGGGACCCCGCGCTGGCCACCACCTTTCACTGGAAGGATATCGGTGACGCCGAGGAGACCCATAAGCCGATGGTGTTCTGGCTCAAGTCGCTGAGATGATTCCCTATGCTGATGAGTGGCACCGAGTACAGGTTGAGAAGGAGCATACGGACGAGGGGGCCCTGGCGGCATCACTCGGGGCTGCTCCGTCGACAGGGCCTTTTGCCGCCACTCACGGTTGGCCGTACAATGCCCCAAACGCCGCCACCGCGGCACGCCGACTCATGTCACGCCCCATGCTGGAAGGAAACGCCGGACCCATGCGCGCCACCCAACTGCTGCTCTCGACCCTCAAGGAAACCCCCGCCGACGCCGAAGTGATCAGCCATCAGCTGATGCTGCGCGCCGGCATGATCCGCCGCCTTACCTCCGGCCTCTATACCTGGCTGCCGCTGGGACTGCGCACCCTGCGCAAGGTCGAGCGTATCGTGCGCGAGGAGATGGATCGCGCCGGCGCCCAGGAGGTGCTGATGCCGGCAGTGCAGCCCGCCGAACTGTGGCAGGAGTCGGGCCGCTGGGAGCAGTACGGCCCCGAGCTGCTGCGCCTCAAGGATCGCCACCAGCGCGACTACTGCGTCGGGCCGACCCATGAGGAGGTGATCACCGACCTGGTGCGCAAGGAGATCAATAGCTACAAGCAGCTGCCGGCCAACTTCTACCAGATCCAGACCAAGTTCCGCGACGAGATTCGGCCGCGCTTCGGGGTGATGCGCTCCCGTGAATTCATCATGAAGGACGCCTACTCCTTCCACGTCGATGAGGCCTCGCTGCTCGACACCTACCAGGCGATGTACGACGCCTATGTGCGCATCTTCACCCGCCTGGGCCTCGATTTCCGCCCGGTACTGGCCGACAACGGCTCGATCGGCGGTACCGGCTCCCACGAGTTCCATGTGCTGGCCGACTCCGGCGAGGACGCCATCGTGTTCTCCACCGAATCCGACTATGCCGCCAATATCGAGAAGGCCGAGGCGCTGCCGGCCCCGCTGGGCACTAAGCCGGAGCGTGCCATACCCAGCGAGGAGCTACGCCTGGTCGACACCCCCAACGCGCGTACCATCGCCACCCTGGTGGAGCAGCACGGCCTGCCCATCGAGAAGACCATCAAGACGCTGATGGTCGAGGCCGCGGAAGGCGGGCTTATCGCCCTGCTGGTACGCGGCGACCATGAACTCAACGAGATCAAGGCCGAGAACCTGCCCGAAGTAGCCACCCCGCTGAGCATGGCCACGGAAGAGCAGATCCGCGCCGCAGTGGGCGCCGGCCCCGGCTCGCTGGGTCCGGTCAATCTCGATATGCCGATCATCATCGACCGCTCGGTGGCGCTGATGAGCGACTTCGGTGCCGGCGCCAATATCGACGGCAAGCACTACTTCGGCATCAACTGGGAACGCGACGTGGCACTGCCCAAGGTGGCCGACCTGCGTAACGTGGTGGAGGGCGACCCCTCGCCGAACGGCAAGGGCGAGCTGGCCATCAAGCGCGGCATCGAGGTAGGCCACGTCTTCCAGCTCGGCAAGAAGTACTCCGAGGCGATGAACGCCACCGTGCTCGACGCCAACGGCAAGGCAGCTCATCCGTGGATGGGCTGCTACGGCATCGGCGTGACCCGCGTGGTGGCCTCGGCCATCGAACAGAACCACGACGCCGGCGGCATCATCTGGCCCGACGCCATCGCCCCCTTCGAGGTGATGCTGGTGCCGATGAACGCCCACAAGTCAGAACGCGTCCGCGAGACCAGTGAACGCCTCTACGCCGAACTGCGTGCTGCCGGCCTCGACGTACTGCTCGACGACCGCGACACCCGCCCCGGGGTCAAGTTTGCCGATCAGGAGCTGATCGGCATCCCCCACCGGCTGGTGATCGGTGACCGCAGCCTCGACAACGGCGAGCTGGAGTACAAGGGCCGCCGTGACGACGCACCGACCATGGTGCCTGCCGAACAGATCGTCGACTTTCTGCGTGAGAAGGTCACGGGCTAACCCCGCCGCAGCCGCCCTGTTGGCGGTTGCGCTGTATAGCTCGGCCCCGGCGACGCTGGCCGAGCAGCGCCATGCCGTCACCCCAGGGCTGCGCGCGACGCTCGACGGTGTGCTCGAAGAGGCACCCAGCGCAGCCCAGATATGGGCTTCCCGCCAGTGGCGTAGCGCCATGGAGCCGCGTCTGGCGCGCTTCGTTCCCGATCCTGAGACCCGTGGGCTGCTGCTCGAGCGCATCTACCAGGAGGCGCGACTGGCCGGTCTAGCCCCCGAGATCGTACTGGCGGTGATCCAGGTCGAAAGCGTCTTTCAGAAGCAGGCGGTCTCTTCCGCCGGCGCCCAGGGGCTAATGCAGATCATGCCATTCTGGATAAACGAACTGGGGCGCCCGGCCGACGACCTGTTCGATCCCCTGCTCAACCTGCGCTATGGCTGCACCATCCTCGCCCACTACCTGGCGGTGGAGCGAGGCGACCTGACCCGTGCCCTGGCGCGCTATAACGGTAGTCGCGGTGAGACCTGGTACCCCGAGCGAGTGATGCGCGCCTGGAAACGTCATTGGTGGATACAGCGTTAAGCCGCAGAGGGTGACAGCACACAGGCAATACACCACCATCGCTGTTCAATTCATACATTCTGCTGACCGGGGCAATTCGCCATGCGCTCTGCTTTCATATCCCAGCGGTTAGCAGTGATATTCACGACTCTTCTGCTGTCCAGCCCCGCCGGGGCCACACTGCTCACCGTCAGGGATGCCGATAACGGCGAGTTGTTGCCCAATGCGGTGATAGAAGTCCACGTTAGCGGAGCGCCGGGCCGGCCAGGCGTCGACGACGACATCATCCAGCGCGACGCTGCGTTTCACCCGCATGTCTCGGCCGTGCCGGTCGACAGCCGTATTCGCTTCCCAAACCAGGACAGTACCCGCCACCACGTCTACTCCTTTTCACCGGCCAAGGTCTTCGATCTCAATCTCTTTCTGCGCGATACGCCGCCTCCCGTCACCTTCGACCAGGCTGGGGTCGTGGTTCTTGGCTGCAACATCCATGATCATATGCAGGCCTTCATTGTGATCAGCGACGCCACCCACGTCGGGATGACCGAGCATGACGGTCGCTGGCAGGTGCCCGACCTGCCGGCCGGCGAGCATCGCGTGAGGGTCTGGCACCCACGCCTCGACGACAGCCACCAGCAGTGGCATGAGTTCTCTATTAACGGCGCAGATCAGCAGGATATTCTCCTCACCCTGACAGCCTCGCCACCGCCGCCCTCTGAACCTTCGGCGCTGCAGCAGCGATTCCGTGATGCCACCCAGTGACGACAAGCGGGCGCCGCTGTGAGCTTTCGAGGCCGCCTGCTCAGTGTAATGTTGCTCGTAGTGGTGTTTTCACTCACCGTAACCGGTGGCGCCTTTATGCGAGTGGTCTATCAGGATGCCCTTGCCAAAGGTGAGCATGACCTGGAAGTAGGCGTAAACGTACTGCAGCAGATCCTCGATGAGCGCGGCCAGCAGTTGCGTAGCAACGTGGCGATCCTGGCCGATGACTTCGGGTTCAAGAGCGCCGTGGCCACTCAGGATACCGATACGCTGCGCACGGTATTGGCCAACCACGGCGATCGCGCCGGCGCCGATATGGTCCTCCTCAGCGACCTCTCAGACACCTTGCTGGCCAGCAGCCACCACCCTGCCGGAAGCACGCTACCGTTTACCGACTTGCTGGAGCAGGCGCAGCAGCAAGGGGCGGGGGTTGATGTCATCGTCGAAGCCGGGCAACCCTATGAATTCGTGCTGCTCCCGGTCCGCGCGCCAAACCTGATCGGCTGGGTGGGCATGGGCTTCTTGATCGATGAGGCGCTGGTCGAAGAGATTCATAATCTTACCCGCCTGGACATCAGCGTTGTCGCCCAGCCAAGCGGAGACACCCCCTTCTATCTTGTCAGTTCGCGGCGTGACCTGACCGACCGAACCACGCCGATCGACATCGCGGACGACCCCAACTATCTGACCCGCGAACTGGCCCTCAATCTGGCCGGCCCACAGCAGACCCTCGCCCTGGTGCAAGTGTCGCGAGAGAGTCTCTTGGCCGCCTATCGCGACCTGCAGTGGCAGCTATTAGCCATCGTCGGCTTGATCCTGCTGCTGACCACCGCTGCTGCGGCCTGGAGCGCCCGCAGCATGAGCCTGCCACTGACGCGGCTGAGCGATGCTGCTCGACGCATAGGTCTTGGCCAGCGCCTCGAGACGATTGACGTCTCCCCTCGGGGCGAAACCGGCCTGCTGGCCGGCACCTTGCTGTCGATGCAGGCCGATATCGACGAGCGCGAGCGAGCGCTGCTGCACCGCTCGCGCCACGACCCGTTAACCGACTTGCCCAACCGCAGCAGCGCACAGGAGTGCATCATGGCGCTGATCGGACAAGGACAGCCCTTCTCTCTGTTGCGCCTGGCTATCGAAAGATTTGGCGATATCAACGACACCTTCGGCTATGCCCTGGGTGATAGGGTACTGATTACCCTTGCCCAACGGCTTGCACACCTGCCCTCCTCTGACTTCCAGGCCTTTCGTCTCAGTGATGATGAATTCTTGCTGCTGGTGCGCAACCTGGCCCTGCCCGCTGGCTGGCAGGACACGCTGCTGAACGATCTAAGCGAGCCCATTGAACTGGATGCTTCACCGTTTCGCCCATCACTCACCGCCGGGGAGTCGCATAGCCCCGCCCACGGTGAAGATCCTCACTTGCTGCTGCGACGCGCCGACATCGCCCTCGAGACAGCACGTCGTCAGCGCAGCGCCTGGCAGCGCTACCAGCCCGGACAGGACGAGCAGCATGTTCGCCAGCTGCGATTAATACGGGACTTGCAGGAGGCAGCCAGGGATTCCCAGCTGTGGATGGCCTATCAGCCCAAGATCGAAGCCAGCACCGGAAAAGTGAGTCAGTTCGAAGCGCTCATGCGCTGGCAGCATCCCAGTCTTGGATTCATTCCCCCAGACGAGTTCATCACCCTGGCCGAGCGGTCGGGCAACATCCGCCTGCTCACCCGCTGGATGATTGACAGCGTGTGTCGCCAGCTCGCCGAATGGCGCAGCAACGGGCAGACTCACTCGGTAGCCATCAATCTGTCTGCCGAGGACGTTATTGATCCACAGCTTGGACAGCATCTGCTCAGCGTGCTGGCGCATTACGACCTCAACGTCGAGCAGCTGAGTCTGGAAGTGACGGAGAGTGCCGTGATGCAGGACCCCGCGCTTGCCCACCGCTGTCTGTCCGAGCTTCGACAGGCGGGTCTTACGGTGGCAATCGATGATTTCGGCACTGGCTATTCATCGTTGGCGCAGCTCAAGCAGCTCCCCGTGGCCGCCTTGAAGATCGACAAGTCATTCGTCATGTCGCTGGATACGCAGCCAGACGACGTGGTCATCGTGCGCTCGACCATTGATCTAGGGCATCGCCTGGGGCTAAGTGTCGTCGCCGAGGGAGTGGAAACCGCTGCCATCGCTGCCATGCTGCGCGAGTTCGGCTGCGACGAGCTGCAGGGCTATTTGATTGCCAAACCGCTCCCGGGTCATGAGGTCGCCGCCTGGCTCGATCACTATCACCCCCGCGACATCCTCGGCTTGGCGTAAACTGGAGACAGTGATGCGAGTGACCCGCTTACCTCGATATACCCTATGGCGCTGCGTGTGCGCCACTCTGCTCACCGCACTCTCTCTCAACGTCTCGGCCGGCAGCCGCCTGCTCGGCACTGGCGGCGTCAGTCAGATCGAAGGGGCCGCGGGCGGCGGCCTGTCTCCCTGGGCGGTGCTTGCCGGCACAGCCAGTAGCGGCGAAGTGGGCCTGACCACCGTGGGAACCCGTGCCTGGTTAAACGATTATCGCCTGAGCGTCGGCGGCGTCGGGCTCAATCTGCATGATCGTCTGGAGCTGTCACTGGCGCGCCAGCGGCTGGATCTCACCACCCTGGGTGGCAAGCTCGAACAGAACATCGCTGGAGGAAAACTGCGACTCTTCGGCGATCTGCTTTATCACCCGTGGGGCATCTGGAGTCTGGGTCTCCAGCACAAGTGGCTGGAGGAAGGCGACCTCGCCCGGGCGATCGGTGCCAGCGACACACGCGGCACAGACATCTATCTGAGTGGTAGCAAGCTATGGTTTTCCGCCATTGCCGGTCGCAACCTGGTGACCAACCTCACGCTCAGGCACTCCGCCGCCAATCAGGGAGGACTGCTTGGCTACGGCGGGGATCAGAAAGACTCAGCCTCGCTGCTCGTCGAGGGGGCAGTGGGACTCTTTATCACGCCCAGCTGGATCATCGGTACGGAATACCGACAGAAACCCGACAATCTCTCTTTCGCCGCAGAGGACGACTGGCAGAGCCTTTACAGCGCCTACTTCTTCACCAAGCAGGTATCAGTCACGGCTGCCTGGCTGGAGCTGGGCTCAATTGCAGGTCTCAATGATCAGCGCGGCGGGTATCTCTCGCTTCAGCTCGCTTTCTGAGGAGAAACAGCTTGCTACACCGCTCTCGCATCATGCTGATAGCCGTCCTTTCAAGCGCCATGCTGATGGCCGCCGGCTGCACGCTTCGCCAATCCTCTCCCCCCCTTTATGCCGACTTGGGTGGCGAATCAGGCATTTCAGCGGTGGTGGAAAATCTGATGTATCGGATTGCCGATGATTCGCACATTGTTGGCTTCTTCGCCAACACCAATATCGACCTCTTCGTGGCCTCGCTGGAGCAGCAGCTATGCGATATTAGCGATGGTCCCTGTGACTACCAGGGGCCTCCCATGGACCGTGCACACCAGCATATGGGGCTCGATAACAGCCACTTCAATCGACTCGTGGAGCATCTCGATGCCGCCATGATCGACGAGGGCCTGTCGCTGCAAACCCGCAACCGATTGTATGCGCGCCTGACGCCGCTACATGGCGAGATCATGCGCCTGCAATAGTTGAAGCGCGGCTGTCTGCTGCTGACTACACTGAAAGCGCCTCAACGCAGGTCGTTCCAGGATGCACATGCCCGATCACCCCAATCACCGCAGCCCAAGCCCACTGACCCAGCGCCGTCTGATGGGCCTGCTGTCGGGTGCCCTCGGTGTCGGCGTAGCGCTCATCCTGGTCATCAGCTGGCAGGTTTCGCGTCACATGGGCATGGGCACCGGCCTGGCCTGGCTAGCCGGCGGCGCGACGGTGCTGTTCGCCGGATCGCTGCTGCTTGTCCGTGAGCTCGGCCGCCAGCGCGAGGAGCATCGCCGCCTGGAGCGCGAACTGCATGACTCACGCCAGCGCCTGCTCGCCCAGCAGCAGGCCTGGCACGAACTGCGCGACCTCCAGCAGGAGGCTGGAGACAGCGACTTCTACACCAGCGTTCTGATCTCCACGACACGACTGATGAACGTATCGCGGGTCAGCATCTGGCTGCTGGACGATGAAAGCATGACCTGCGAAGCCAGTCTCGATGACACTCAGGTTGGCGAGCAGCTGCCCATCGAAGACCTCCACGGCTATCTGGAGGCGCTGCGCGACTCCCCCAGTCTGGTCAGCGGCGAAGCGCAGCAGGACCCGCGGCTGGTCTGCCTCAACGACTACCTGATACAGCACGGGGTGGTCTCGATGCTCGATGCCGGCGTCTTCGTCGGCGGCGAGCTGCGCGGCATCCTGTGCTGCGAGTCCCCGACCCCACGGCGCTGGCATGCCGAAGAGGTCAGCTGTCTACTGGCCGTTTCGGGGCTGATTTCACAGTTTTCCGAGTCGCTGAGGCGCCGTGAGGCGGAACAGGACCTGTACCGCTATCTGCACCACGACGACGTGACCGGCCTGCCGACCCTCAGGGGGCTGGACACCCGATTGGAACGCCACCTCGAGGCCGGCCGCTTTCATCTTGGGGTACTGCGAATTGGTGGACTCAGCCAGATCAATGAAACCCTTGGTCAGCGCGGCGGCGACGAAGCACTGAACCTGCTCGCCCAGCATTTGCAGCGCTACATGTCCCAGTCGCTGCCCGGTATCGACCTGGCGCGCCTGCCCTCCAACCGAGTCATACTGGTCATGCCCGACACCAGCCGCGACGTGGTGCATCAGCTGCTGGCAGAGCTGCTCGGCTCCCTCAACGCTCACCCCTGGTGGGTCGCCAATCAGGCGTTCCAGTTGCAATTCGCGCTTGGCGTCGCCAGCTACCCGGACCACTCCGACAACGTCGAGCAGCTGCTGCAGCGCGCTGAGCTCGCACTCAAGGAGGCGCGCCATGATACCCGCCACTTCGTGGCCTTCTATGCCAGCGAGCTGAGTGCATGGCAGCAGCAGCAGAACCTCCTCGAGCGTGAGCTGCGCGAGGCCGTCCGCAGCCAGCAATTCTGCGTCTACCTGCAGCCGCAGTTCGACCGCCAGGAAACGCTCAGAGGCGCTGAGGTGCTGCTGCGCTGGCAGCATCCAGAGCGGGGCCTGATCAGCCCCGGAGTCTTTATCCACGAGGCCGAGCGCAGCGGCCTGATCCGCTCGATAGGCAATTGGGTACTGGAACAGGCCGGACAGCTGCTGGCCGGCCCGCTGGCCAACACTCCACTCAGTCTGTCGGTCAACGTCTCGGTGCAGCAACTGCGCGACGAGGATTTCGTGCCACGTATTGCCAGGCTGATGCACAAACATGCCATCGCCCCGGGTCGGCTGACCCTCGAGGTGGTGGAGTCGCTGCTGCTGTCCCCCGGCATCAGCCTGCAGCTCAAGGCGCTCCGCGACCTGGGCGTTGAACTGTCCCTGGATGACTTCGGTACCGGCTACTCATCGCTACGCTATCTGCAGGATTTTCGTGTCGATGAAGTCAAGCTCGACAAGGTGTTCATCGATGTCCTGCAGCAGGCCGAGGATGCGCCATTGGCCAGATCGATTATCGCTCTGGCCAAGACGCTGGGACTCAAGCTGGTTGCCGAAGGCGTGGAGACCCCGTTCCAGCTGGAGTATCTTAGCCGACAAGGCGTCGATCTGGTCCAGGGCTATCATCTGGCGCGTCCCGAGCCGGTCGTGGACTTCCTGACGCGCGTGCAGGCTGCCCCCTCGCTGCTCAATCACGGTTGACGCAGCGGCGACAAAAAAAGCCGGCCCAAGGGGCCGGCTACAGGGGGCTAGGCCCCCTACCCTGACGACGCGGTGAAGGGCGCAGGTGGCGTCGCGATGGCGACTACTCTGCGCGACCTTGATCCGATTTGCCGTGCTTGCCATGGCGCTTGTGATCGTGAATCACGAACCCCACCCAGCCGGCCATGAAAGCGACCACCAGGCCAACGGTGACCAGTCCGAAAATTACGGCGTCATCCCAGTACATGGCGTGTCTCCCGTGGCGTATGTGATGTGGTCACTGTAGCCAGCGGGGTCAGGGGGGACCCTGACCTGGATCAAGTTTGCGCGGCCGCTACCCTACGATGGCCATCGCCCTTGATCCAGATCAGTTTTAACGGCGGGTCACGGCTGCTTGCGGTCCTCGACCTGGGTGTGGTCGACACCCTCGTCCAGCGGATGTCCCTTGGCCAGCTCGGCGCGACTCGCTTCGCGGACACTGAGGACCTCGAGCCGATAGCTCAGACGCCCACCGGCCAGCGGGTGATTGGTATCGATCGTCACGCGCTCCGGGCCTACCTCAACCACGGTGACGATCTGCGGGCCGGCGTCGCCCTGAGTCTGGAAGCGCATGCCCGGCGCCAGGTCGTCGACCGGAAATGCTCCTCGGGAGACCTCCTGAACGAGTTCCTCTTGGCGCAGGCCATAGGCCTCGGCGGGCATCAGCGTGACGTTCAACTCGGCGCCCACGGCCTGGCCGTCGAGCGCGCGCTCGAGGCCGGACACGATATTGTCATGGCCGTGCAGGTACTCCAGCGGCGTGTCGCGTCCGCGGGAGTCGTCGAGCACCTCGCCAAGGGCATTCTTGAGCACGTAGTGCAGGCGTACCACACGCTGGGGCGCGATGGTGGTCATGGTGTCTCCTTTGCAACATAACGGGGATCGGCGGCGTCAGCCATCGCGTCGCAGTTGGCCGACCGGCATCTCCAGACGCTGCTGCTTGTGCAGCATGGTCAGCAGCACGATGGCACGCTCCTCGCCTTTATGGGACTCGAATACTGCCTTGAGATCGCGGAACGGGCCGTCGGTGATCTCGACGCTCTCGCCGGCGCGAAAGTAGACATTCACCTGTGACGCAGCATCCGCGGTATGGGCGGCCTGATCGCGCAGCAGCTGCACCAGAGCATCATCCACTGCCAGCGGTTCGTGACCGAAGCTGACCAGCTTGAGCACGCCACGGGTGGAGCGTATTGGACGCCAGTTGCTGGCCAACCGGTCGAGACGAATGAATAGATAGTAGGGGAACAAGGGCTCGGCGACCCATACCAGTTTGTCGCGGCGCTTCTTCTGCACCTCGAGGACCGGATGAAAGACCTCATAGCCTTGATTGTCGAGGTGTTCAGCGGCGCGAAACGACTCTCCCCCCTTGCACTGGATAATGTACCAGCGCGGAATGGCATCGGAGGACAGATCGCTTGGGTCATCGTTGAATTCGTGCATAGGGCTCCTGCGCTAACCGGCCGAATGTCGCTGGCGTCTGCTCTGCGGCTCTGCAACAATCGCCGCAAGTGATCGGCGGCCAAAGCCTGAGTTTACCACTCCTGTCAGCCGTCTTCCGCCCTGCAATGCGTCCCACGGATCGGAGAGACTGCCCATGCCCACGCCTATTGTTCAGCGTAGCTGGCGCGCCGCGCTAGGCATCTACCTGCGCGCCCCGGTGATCACCATGCTGTTCCTGGGCTTCTCCGCCGGGCTACCGTTTCTGCTGGTGTTCTCGACGCTGTCGGCCTGGCTGCGCAGCGATGGCGTGGAGGTCGCCGCCATCGGTTTCTTCTCGTGGATCGGCATCCTCTATTCGATCAAGTTCTTCTGGGCGCCGGTGGTCGACCGCCTGGCGCTGCCAGTACTCACGCGCACCTTCGGTCAGCGCCGCGGCTGGATGCTGCTGGCCCAGGCGCTGATCGCCGGCGGGCTGATCGGACTTGCCAGCCTCGACCCCACCCAGAACCTGGTGGTGGTCGCTGCGTTTGCGCTACTGGTGGCCTTCGGCTCGGCCACCCAGGACATTGCCATCGATGCCTTCCGCATCGAGTCGGCGCCGGATGATATCCAGGCCGCCATGGCCTCGACCTATATCATCGGCTACCGCGGCGGGCTGCTGGCCGCCGGCGCCGGCGCGCTCTATGTGGCATCGGCCTACTCCTGGGAAGTCGCCTACCTGACCATGGCGGCACTGGTGGGTGTCGGGGTGATCACGGTGTTGTTGCGCCCTGAGCCGGCCCGGCTGTCGCTCAACACCCAGTTGATCCATGAACCCAAGGTGCGTGCTTTTCTACGCGCCAGCCGTGGCCAGCCGAAACCAATGCGCCGCCTGGGGGCCTGGCTGATCGGCGCAGTGGTCTGCCCATTCACCGATTTCTTCTCGCGTCATCGTCTCAAGGCGCTGTGGTTGCTGGTGTTTATCGCGGTGTTTCGGATCAGCGATCTGGCCATGGCGTCGATGGCCAATCCGCTGTATATCGATATGGGGTTCTCGCTGGCCACCATCGCCAACGTCACCAATATCTTCGGTATCGCCATGAGCATCAGCGGCGGCATCCTCGGCGGGCTGCTGGTGGCGCGCTACGGCATCGGGCCGATCCTGGTGCTGGGCGCCGCAGCGGCGACCCTGACCAACCTGCTGTTCGCGGCCCTGGCCCTGGCAGGTCAGAGCCTGCCATTCCTGGTCATGGCGATCATCGGCGATAACCTGGCCAACGGCCTGGCCAGTGCCGTCTTCATCGCCTTTCTCTCGAGCCTGACCTCGAAGGCGTATACCGCCACCCAGTACGCCCTGTTCTCGTCGCTGATGACCCTGCCAGGCAAGTTCCTGAGCGGCTTCGGCGGCATGGTAGTCGCCGCCGAAGGCTATGCCACCTTCTTCGTGATCGCCACCGCCCTCGGCCTGCCGGCAATCCTGCTGGCAATCTGGGTCAGCCGCGACCAGGACCTGGTGCCGAGGCCTGTGCCGCGTGCCACCTGACTATCCTTGCGGCTGTCGATCACATAGCCAGTCCAGCGCTCCACGAGTGTTGGCCCACTGGTCGCGCATCAGGGTGCGGTACTGCCAGGCCTCGGCGCGACTGCCCGGTTCCGGCAGTCCCGAGGCGGGCAGGCTGACGCCTCGCGCACGGTCATTGCAGAGCATCTCGATAACGTGGCCGTTGATGGCGAGCGCTTCGCGCAGCGCCTCGCTGGCCTCATCGAAGCGCTCGAGGCGGAACAGTGCCAACGCTCGTCCCATCATCACCCCCAGCAACGGCGTTTCCATCGGCTGGTGGCTGACCTCCAGGGCGCGCCGGTCGCTGCCTTCACGCAGCAGTTGATCGAGCACCAACTCGCGCAGCCCGAGGCTATCTTGTGCGTCGAGGGAGAGCAGCCGCTCGGCCAGCTCGCGGGAGTGCTCGCGGGCGCCACGCTCCATGCCCACCACCAGCGCCAGGCCGGTGCGCAGCAGCACAGCGTTGTCGGCGGCATCCCACTCGAAGGAACCATCGCCGTGGCCGTCGAGCTGAGTCAGCCAGCGCTCGAGGCGCTGGGCCAGCGGCTCGAACAGGCTCGGCGCCATCCACGGCAGGCTGCCGAAGCGGCTGGTCAACGCCAGCGTCAGCGCCTGCATCACCTGGGGCGAGTCGAGCCATTCGGGATGCGCGCAGAGCTCGGCGAGCCACTCCCCGGCATGGGGCCAGGGATCGTCCTCGAAGCCCAGCGCCGCGTCTTCATCGACCAGCACCTGGAAGTGCTTCTGCCAGGCGGCAAACAGAGTGTCCTCGCGGGCGCTGCGATGGTACTCACGGCTACCATCCTCGGCCGTGACGAAGCGCAGCAGCGGTGCCGTGGGCAGCGCTTCCAGCAGCGCCTGGAGCGCTGCCAGCGGATCGGCCAGGTCCTCCTCGGAATTGACCATCTGCTCGGCCAGCGTCGCCCCCGGATTCTCGGCGAGATCGGCGAGAAACTGCAGCTGTTCGGGGTCGAGATCGCCCTGTCGCGACAGCCGGCGAAACCAAAACCGGGCGCGCTCAGCGGCCTCTTCGACGTTGCCCTCGTGAAGCAGCAGCATGGCTTCGATATAGGCCAGAGTCGGCGAATCGGGCAGCGCCTGCTGGGCGCGCACGAAGGCTTCTCGGGCACTCGCCAGGTCATCATTGTCGAGATGCATCAGACACAGCCGTTCCAGCGCCACACCGCGCAGGAACAGCGGCCCGCGGTCGAGCACCTCATCGAGCAGCGCGGTGCGCTTGCGATAGAAGCCGCGCTCCTGATAGAGATCCACCAGCAACTCGAAGGCCGGCTCGGCCTGCTCTGGCATCTGCGACCAGTCGGCGCCGTCGAACAGCGCCTCGAGAATCTGCTGGGCGCGCCCACGCTGGCCGCTCTCGGCGGCGATCAACCCGGCCTCGAGCAGCGACTGGGCCGGCGCATTGCCACTGGCCAGAGCCGCCTTGAGGGTGGGCCCCTTCCACTCGCGCAGCGACAGCATCCACATCAGGTGGCTGGGAATAGGCCCGGGGATCGTTACCGCGCCGCAGCAGTGCTTGGTCTTGCGGCCCGAGTCGCACCAGCAGGGCTCGTTGCGCCCCGGTCGCGCCAGCGGCTCGCAGTCGAACCCCGCGCGTTCGAGGGGAGTCTGCGACCACAGCTCGGGCGCCAGCGCTTGAGCCAGCGCCAGGTCATCGCCGACCAGGATGCGCCCCTCGTCGCGGGCCCAGGCCATGAACGACGGATAGTGCTCATTGTCACGAATTGCGCCAAGGGCTCCCGATGCAAACCCCAGCAGCTGTTCTACCCATACCGCCAGCATCGCCATCTCCGCCGAAAAAAATCGCGATAGTTTAGCACGTAGGCGGGGGTCGGCTCACCCTAGTGCGCGGCGCTGGCGCGCCCACTCCAGCAGCGGCTGGCTGCGAACATGCATGTCGAGACGCGCCCCAAGCCTGACCAGGTTCCAGTAGTGGCCGTTAAGCGCCCGCGACAGCAGAAGGGTGTCCGCCGGGGGCTGCAAGCGATCCATGGCCGCCCACACCCGTGGACTCAGCTCACGCAGACGACGGTGCACCCGCACATCGCCGAAGTCCTGCTCGCCGGGGGCAAACAGCGGCGCCACCGCCTCGGCAGATTCGCGATACAGCGCCAGCGGCGCCCCCTCCCCCTGGCGCCCGCCCATCTTGAGCAGGGCGGCGTCCATGGCCAGGGGATCATGCACCAGGGTGGCTTCCAGTAGTTCGAGCATCTGTGCCAGACGCGCCTCGGGCACCGCAACCACCGCGCCCAGATCGTAGATCACCAGACGGCCCTGATCGTCGCAGGCGAAGTTGCCGGCGTGGGGGTCGGCGTGCAGCTCGCCGAAGCGAAACAGCTCCTCGGTCAGCCAGTCGGCTAGCGTCTCGGCGATTCGCTGGCGGGTCGCCGTGTCGGTCTGCTCCAGGTCGCGCAGCGGCGTGCCCGGCACATAGCGCATGGCCAGCACCCTGGGGCCGCAGAACTCCATGACCGGGGCGGGAATCACGATCTGGTGGTGGTCGGCATAGCGCTGCCGATAGCGCGCCAGCGCTGCCGCCTCGGCGCGATAGTCGAGCTCGCCGCGCAGGCTGTCGGCGAGCTCCTCGAACAGCGCGTCGAGGCGCGCCTGGGGCACCTTGAACCAACGCCCCAGGCGCATCATGCGCCGCACCTGCGCCAGGTCGCTCTCCAGCACCTCGGCCAATCCCGGATACTGCACCTTGAGCACCAGGGTCTCGCCGGCGTGGGTCACGGCGCGGTGCACCTGGCCCATGGAGGCGCTGGCAAAGGGGCGCTGCTCCACCTCGCGGAAATGCGCCTCGAGGTCGCCATACTGCTCGACCAGGGTGGTGCGGATCTTCTCCCAGGGCATCGGCTCGGCCTGTCGTTGCAGTCGCGCCAGCTCATCGGCCAGATCCGGCGGCAGCAGGTCGTCCCACTGCGACATGATCTGGGCCAGCTTCATGGCCGGCCCCTTGAGCTCCGACAGCCCGGCAAACAGCGCCTCGCCCAGCGCCCGCCAATCGCTGTTGCCGCCCAGCCGGCTCTTGAGCATGGCGCCGCCGGTGCGTGCCCCCAGGCCCAGCAGGCGTCGTGTCCGTCCGCGCTCGCGCATATCGATACAAACCCTATACATTGAACAAGAAGAGTACACCTGGCGGTGCCGTCGCGATACTGGAAGAATATCCACCACCCCAGCTTGTGAGTCACGCCATGCGCCTGATCATCGCCGAAAAGCCCAGCCTGGCCAGGGCCATTGCCGACGCCCTGCCCGGCCAGCAGCGCCGCTTCGATGGCGGCATCGAGGTCGGCGCGACCACCGTTACCTGGTGCCTCGGTCATCTGCTGGAGCAGGCGCCGCCTGACGCCTACGATCCACGCTACAAACAGTGGCGGCTCGACCATTTACCGATCGTGCCTGACCCCTGGCAGCTGATGCCACGCCCCAAGGCGCGCGGCCAGTTGGCGGTGATCCGGCGTTTGCTCAAGGCAGCCAGCGAAGTGGTGCATGCCGGCGACCCGGATCGCGAAGGCCAGCTGCTGGTGCAGGAGGTGATCGAGCATCTGCGTTGGCGTGGACCGATCAAGCGCCTGCTGATCAGCGACCTCAACCGCCCGGCGGTGGTCAAGGCGCTTGGGCGGCTGGAGGATAACGCCCGCTACCAGGCCCTCTACCGTGCCGCAGAGACCCGCGCCCGCGCCGACTGGCTGTACGGCATCAATCTGACCCGCGCATGGACCCTGACCGGGCGCCAGGCCGGCCATGACGGCGTTCTATCGGTGGGCCGGGTGCAGACGCCGGTGCTCGGTCTGGTAGTGCGCCGCGACCGCGAGATCGCTGATTTCACGCCGCGACCTTTCCATGTGCTGTGGGCCGATTTCGCGGTCGCCCATGGCCAGGTACGCGGCTGGTGGCAGCCCGGTGAGCGGCACCCCCTCGACGACCAGGGTCGGCTGCTGGAGCGCGCCCCGGCGGCCGAGCTGGCCGCACGGCTGCCGGGCGCCGAGGGCCTGCTGAGCGAGCTCGACAGCCGCGACAAACGCCAGGCGCCACCGCTACCCTACTCGCTGTCGGCACTGCAGGTCGACGCATCACGGCGCTACAAGTACTCGGCCAAGCAGGTCCTCGACACCTGCCAGGCACTCTATGAACGGCATACCCTGATCACCTATCCACGCTCGGACTGTCGCTATCTGCCCCGCGGCCACCACGCGCCGCTGGCGGCCGCCCTGCCGGCGCTGTGCCAGGCCGATGCGACCCTCGCCGAGTGGTGCCGAGGCGCTGATTTCACGCGCCGCGGACGCGCCTTCGATGATGCCAAGGTCGGCGCCCACCACGCTCTGGCGCCCACCGGCAAGACCCCCGACCTGGCGCGGCTGTCGGCGATGGAGGCCAACGTCTACCGCCTGGTGGTGCGCAATGTCCTGGCGCAGTTCCATGCCCACCTCGAGACCCGCGAGGTCAAGGCGTGCTTCGAGGTGCTGGGCGAGCGCTTCACGGCCAGCGGCAGCGAGGTGTTGGTGGCCGGCTGGAAGCCGCTGTTCACCACCCGCGACGAAACCCCGCCGCTGCCGCCGCTGACCCGCGGTGAAGCGGCCCGGGTCAGCGGCGCCGGCGTCGAGGATCGCGAGACCCGTCCGCCGGAGCCCTTCAACGATGCCAGCCTGATCAAGGCGATGATGAACGTCGCCCGCTATGTCGACGACCCGGCCGTCAAGCGGACGCTGCGCGAGTCGGACGGCCTGGGCACCGAGGCGACCCGCGCCGGCACCATCGAGACGCTGCTCGACCGCGGCTACCTGGTGCGCATCAAGGCCGCGCTGCGCGCCACCCATACCGGCCATGCGCTGATCGCCTCGCTGCCCGATCCCGCCACACGCCCCGAGCGCACGGCGCTGTGGGAGCAGCGCCTGAGTCGCATCGCCGAGGCCGATGACGACGAGCAGGCGTTCCTCAGCGCGCTACTCGGCGACCTGCGCGGCCTGCTTGGCGCCGCCGATGCCGAGCGTATGCGCCAGGCCCTGGGCAGCGCCCAGGGCGTCGCCGCACCGCCAGCGCGGCCGCGCAGCGGCGGCAAGAAGACGCGACGCAGCACCAAGCGCAGCAGCGGCACCCGGCGGCGCACGAGCAAGGCCTCGGGAGGCAAGACATGATCCAGCCGCAGCTGATTGTCGGCCCCGGCGCGCTGGGGCGACTGCTCGCCATGCGCCTCAGCGACCTGGCCCCGGTGACGCTGCTCGGACGGCGCCCGCCGCCCGAGTCGCTGTGCCTGACCAGTCCCGACGGCCAGCGCCTGCAGCGTCGGCTGACCGGCGCCACGCCGGAGAGCCTCACCGCGCCGTTTCGCGGCACCCTGCATCTCACCACCAAGGCCTACCACGCCGCGGCGGCGCTGGAGGGCATTTCGGCAAAGCTGGCGCCCGATACCCCCCTGGTGCTGTGGCAGAACGGCTACGGCGTACAACGGACGCTGACCCGGCGCTGGAGCGGGCCGGTGCTGTGCGCCACCACCAGCGAGGGGGCCTATGTGACCGAGGGCGGCGTGGTGCACGCCGGACACGGCGAGACCTATCTGGGTCATCTTGATGGCGCCCATGCCGACCTCGCCGAGGCGCTGGCCGCGCTGCTGAGTCGGGCCGGCCTGCGCTGCCAGGCCGTCGGCGATATCGATCTGCGGCTATGGCACAAGCTGGTCGTCAATGCCGCCATCAATCCGCTGGTAGCGCGCTGGCGAATTCGCAACGGCCAGCTGCGCGACCGGCCGTTTCGGCCGCTGGTCGAGGCGCTGCTCGATGAGCTGGAGGCGATCATGCATGCCGAGGGCATCGCCCCGCCGGCAGAGGGCTGGCATGGCCGGGTGTGGCGGGTCATCGAGGGCACCGCCAACAACCGCGCCTCGATGCTTCAGGACGTGCTCGCGGGGCGGCCCACCGAGCATGATGCCATCCTCGGCCCGCTGCTAGAAGCAGCGCGACGCCACGGGCTTGCCACCCCCCAGCTGAGTGCCCTCTACGCTGCAGGTTGAGGCCAGCGCAGCCACGCCTCGAGCCCGCCCTGGCGGCGATTGTTCAGCCGCAGCGTCAAGTGCTGTCGGCGGGCAACCTCTAGCGCAATCGACAGGCCCAGGCCGCTGCCTTCGACCTCGCGGTTGCTGCCTCGACGAAAGCGTTCGGTGACCGAAGCGAGTAGCGCCTCGTCGATCCCCGGGCCACTGTCGCGCACCACCCACCAGGCCTGTCCAGCATCGCGGCCCATCGCGACGCTCACCCAGCCCCCCGGCGGCGTATAGCGCAGGGCGTTATCGAGCAGATTGCGGATCAGCATGCCCAGCTCGGTGCCATTGCCCTCGACCCAGACAGCCTCATTGGTGTCGATAGAGAGCTGCTGATCACGGGCGTGTGCCTGAGGCCACGCCTCCGCGGCCAGCTCCTGGGTCAGTGCCAGCAGGTTTACCGGCGCCGGTGAGGCGTCGCTCTCCTGCTCCAGACGTACCAGCGCCAGCAGCTGCTCGACGACGCGCTGCAGTCGCTCGATGCCGCCCTGGGCCCGCGACAAGGCGTCCCGCTCGCCGGCCACGGCATTATCCAGATGTACCCTCAACGCCGCCAGTGGGGTGCGCAACTCATGGGCGGCATCGGCACTGAAGCGTCTCTCCCGGATAAGCGCTCCCTCGAGCCTCGCCATAAAGTCGTTCAAGGCGTCACGCAGCGGTCGTAGCTCACGCGGCACCGCCAACTGGAGACGCCCTAGCTGGCCTGCATCGCGCCCGGCGACCTGCTGCGACAAGCTCGCCAACGGCCGCAAGCCGTAGTGCACCACCAGGCCCACCAGCAGTAGCAGCACCGGCAGCGCGATCAGCAGCGGCAGCAGGTTACCCAGCGCCAGCTGGCGGGAGAGATCGTCATGGAAATCCTCGCGCAGGCCAATACTGAGCCAGCGCTGCTGATCGTCGAGGACCAGGCTGAAGACCCGCCAGCGCTCGCCGTCATAGGTTTCCCAGCGATAGCCCTGGCGCTGCGGCGACGGAAATGGGCCGGCATCGTTCCACTCGGCGCCCATCAACCAAGGCGTACCGTCTGCTTGCCAGAAGCCCAGGGTGAGCATGCGCTCGTCTTGATGGAAGCGCGCAGGGGCGGCGGCCGGCGTCTCTGCCACGTCCCCTTCGTCACCGAACCAGCGCGAGGGGTGGCCCGGCTGATCGAGGTGGCGAGCAATCCGCGCATACTCTTGTGGCGGCGTTCCCGGCGCCAGCAGCGAGGCGACGATTCGGCCCTGGAGGCTCAGCTGTACGTCGAGCACATCCTCGGCCTTGTGGTGGGTAACTCGATAGATGACGGCGATGATAATGACCGTGGCAATGGAGAGCACCATCGTCAGCGTGACGATCAGGTAGCGACGAATCGAGCGCATCAAGCAGACACCTCCAGGCGATAGCCGATGCCGCGGGTGGTGACGATCAGCGACTTGTCGAGCTTCTTGCGCAGGTGGTGAATATGCACCTCCAGGGCGTTCGACTCGACATCCTCGTCCCAGCCGTAGAGCAGGCTCTCGAGCCGTGAGCGAGGAATCACCTGACCGGGGTGACGCGCCAGCTCCAGCAGCAAGGCGAACTCGCGACGCCCCAGTTTCACCGCCTGGCCCTGCCACATCACGTCATGCCGCGCCTCATCGATCACTAGCTCGCCGAGCTGCAGCTGCGGGGAGCGGCGCCCCTCGCCCCGCCGCGTCACCACGCGCAGTCTGGCCAGCAGCTCGGGTAGATCGAAGGGCTTGAGCACGTAGTCGTCGGCGCCCCCGTCCAGGCCGCGCAGGCGATCGGCCAGGGCGTCCCGCGCGGTAAGCACGATCACCGGCAGGGTGTGGCGTCGACGCAGCGCCTCGAGCACCTCGAGGCCGTCGATATCGGGCAGGCCGAGATCCAGTACCAGCGCCGAGAACGTATCGCTTTCCAGCGCGGCCAGCGCCTCGCCGCCGCAGCGCAACCAGTCGACGGTATATCCCTCTCGGTGCAGCGCCACGCGTATGCCCTCGCCCAGCGACGGATCATCCTCGACCAGGAGTATTCGCATGTCAGAGCACCGTCGTCACTGTTTGAGTTTCGCCATGTCTACTTAAGGTTTTCTTAAGTCACGCCAGCCAAGGTAACACTCAGCGAGGTGTCCCTCGCCCACTCCATTAAGCAAGCGAAGAGGCTTTACATGACCCTATCACTGCATGCGCCGCGCAGCCTGAGCTACCTGCAACAACACCCCGCAATCGAACGTCCCGAGCCTCCTGTGCCGCCGTCATGGGAGAGTCCGGCCCTCGACGTGATGGTCGATCTATCCCGTGTCGAGGTGCCCAGCGTTGCCTATGACACGCCTATCGACGAGGCCCGCGCCGCGATGGAGCAGCACAAGGTCCAGCAGCTGCTGGTCATGGATGCCGCCGGCTGCCTTAGCGGCATCGTGATGCTCCGCGAGGTGATCGGTGGGCGTCGCATCACCATCGCCATGCACCAACACGACATTGCCAGGAGTGAGGTGACCGCAGGCATGGTGCAGATTCCCTGCGAGTCGCTGCACGCCATGCCGCTGACCCACCTGGAGCGACTGAGTGTCGGCCAGCTGATCGAGACCCTGCGCGCGTCTGGCGACCAGTACCTGCTGGTTACCCAGGGCGACAAGGAGCAGCCGCCGCGGCTGCGCGGCCTGATCTCGGCCGCCGACGTCAGCCGCGCGCTGCGACTGGATCTGTCGCTGCTGCCCGGTGCGCGCTCGTTTGCCGATATCTGCCAGGTAGTGCTTGGCCACGAGCTGTGAGGGCAACCAGCGCGGCAGCGCCGCGGAGACGCTGCCCCCAGCCGCCGACTAGCCGGTATTGCGTAGCCCGGCGGCGATACCCGCCATGGTCACCATCAGCGCCCGGGACAGCTCCGGGCTGATCGCCCCATCGGCATCGCGGTTACGCTGCAGCAGCTCGGCCTGCAGGCCGTGCAGCGGGTCGATGTAAGGGTTACGTACCGCAATCGCCTGGCGGATCAGCGGGGTGTTCTCGAGCAGCGCCTGCTGATCGAGGATCTCGAGCAGCAAGCCCTGCAGCCGGGTAAAGCGCTCACGCAGGTTCATGCCCAGCGCCAGCAGCGCCGGCTCATCGACCAGTCGTCGCTCGTAGTAGGCGGTGATCTCGACGTCGCCCTTGGCCAGCAGCATCTCGAGCATATCGAGATAGGTGCCGAAGAAGGGCCACTCCCGGCGCATCTCACGCAGCCGCTCGAGGCCGCCCTCCTCTTCCAGGCGAGTGGCGAAGGCATCCCCGCTGCCCAGCCAGGCCGGCAGCATCAGGCGGGTCTGGGTCCAGGCGAAGATCCAGGGGATCGCCCGCAGCGTCTCCACCCCGCCATCCTGACGCCGCTTGGTGGGCCGCGAGCCCAGCGGCAGACGCCCCAGGGCCCCCTCCGGCGTCACCGCGCGGAAGTAGGGCACGAAGTTGGGATCCTCGCGCACCACCCCGACATAGCCGCGATGGGCAATCTCGGCCAGGCGGTCCATCTCCTCACGCCAGTGCGGCTTGGGCGCCGGCGGCGGCAGCAGGGTCGCCTCGAGCACCGCGCAGGCGTAGATCTCCATCGAGCGCAGCGCGATCTCCGGCTGGCCGAACTTGAAGCGAATCATCTCCCCCTGCTCGGTCACCCGCAGGCTGCCGTTCACCGAACCCGGCGGCTGGGAGAGAATCGCCGCGTGGGCCGGACCGCCGCCGCGACCGACGGTACCGCCGCGGCCGTGGAACAGGGTCAGGTCCACGGCGTGCTCGTCGCAAACCTCGACCAGGGTCTCCTGGGCACGATACTGGGCCCAGGCAGCGGCCAGCTGGCCGGCGTCCTTGGCCGAGTCGGAGTAGCCGATCATCACCTCCTGACTGTCGCCGACCAGGCGCCGATAGCCGGGCAGCGCGAGCAGGCGGTCGACCACGTCACCGGCACGATTGAGATCGTCGAGGGTCTCGAAAAGCGGCGCGATGGGCAGCCGCACATCGCCACCCACCTCCTGCATCAGCAGCGCCACCGCCAGCACGTCGGAGGGCTGGGCGGCCATCGAGATGATATAGGTACCGAGCGCCTCGCGCTGCTCGCGGGCGATGACGCGGAAGGTGTCGATCACTTCGCGGGTCTCGGTGGAGCACTCCCAGCGGCGTGGGATCAGCGGGCGCCGCGACTCGAGCTCGGCGAGCAGAAAGTCCTGGCGCTGCTGCTCGTCCCACTCGCGGTAGTGGCCGAGCTCCAGAAAGTCGGTAAGCTCCTCGAATACCTGACTATGCCGGCTCGACTCCTGGCGGATATCCAGTTTGGTCAGGGTCACGCCGAATACCGCCACCCGGCGCAGGGTATCCAGCAGCGCGCCGTTGGCGATGGTGTCGAGCCCGACGTCGCACAGCGAGCGGTAGCAGGCCAGCAGCGGCGCATAGAGCTGGTCGCGGGTTTCGATGATTGGCCCGCCTTCATGGCTGCGGCCGTCGAGGCACGCCTTGGCCCAGTCGCGGGTCGCTTCGACCCGCGTCGTCAGCCGCTTGAGCAGCGCCCGATAGGGCTCAGGCTCGTCGCCGACCTCAGCCTTCAACGCACTGTTGGCCTTCCACATCGACAGCTCGGCCTTGAGCTGTTCGAGATCGCGCAGGTAGAGATCGGCGGCCATCCAGCGCCCCAGCAGCAGCACCTCGCGGGTGACCTTGGCGGTCACGTTGGGATTGCCGTCGCGGTCGCCACCCATCCATGAGGCGAAGCGCAGCGGCGCGGCATCCAGCGGCAAACGCTCGCCGGCGGTCTCCAGCAGCAGACTATCGAGGTCGCGGTGGAAGTCGGGTACCGCCTGCCACAACGAGTTCTCGATCACCGCGAAGCCCCACTTGGCCTCATCCACCGGCGTGGGCCTCTCGTGGCGGATCTCGTCGGTGTGCCAGGCCTGGCTGATCAGCTCCTCGAGCCGGCCGTGGGCGCGGCTCGACTGCTCCGGGTAGTCGCCGGCGGCCTCGATCACCGACAGGCAGTCGTCGATGGCGTCGTACTTCTGGATCAGGGTGCGCCGAATGACTTCAGTGGGGTGGGCGGTAAGCACCAGTTCGACGCGCATGCCGGCCAGCGTTTCAACCAGCTTGCGCGGCGCATGCCCCTCGGACTGGGCGCGTCGCAGCAGCTCGCCAAGCACCGGCTGTGAGCCGGGTTTGTAGTCTTCCACGCGACGGTAGCGGGCGCGGTAGTGCTGCTCGGCGATATTGGCCAGATTGAGAAACTGGTTGAAGGCGCGGGTCACCGGCAGCAAGTCGCGGTCGGGCAGCTTGCGCAGGAACTCGATCAGCTCGCGGCGACTCGGCTGGTCGCCCTGTCGGCCGCGCTTGGCGAAGCCGCGGATAGTCTCGATCTTGTCGACGAAGGCGCTACCCTGATCGTCGCCAATGGTACGCCCCAGGCTGTCGCCCAGCACGCGTACGTTGTCACGCAGCGATTCGTGGAGATCATCACTCATGGGCGGCGCCCTCCTTGCGGTAGTCAGGGGTGTCTTCATCGCGCTTGGCGTCTTGCCAGTGCGCTTCCATCTCGTCGAGCGTGACTGACGCCGGCTGCTGACCTCGCGCGGCCAACGCCGCCTCGACGTGACGAAAGCGGCGCTCGAACTTGGCGTTGGTGGTGCGCAGGCACTGCTCAGGGTCGGCCTTGAGGGTGCGCGCCAGGTTGGTGACCGCAAACAGCAGGTCGCCGACTTCCTCGGTGGCGTGTTGGCGGTCGCCGGCAGCGAGCGCCTCCTCGACCTCGGCCAGCTCCTCGCGGATCTTGGCGATCACGCCGCGGCTGTCGGGCCAGTCGAAGCCGACCCGGGCCGCGCGCTTGGAGAGCTTGGCGGCCCGCGACAGCGCCGGCAGCGTGCGCGGCACGTCGTCGAGCACCGAGACATTGCCAAGCTCGGCGCGGGCGGCGCGTTCCTCGGCCTTGAGCGCCTCCCAGCGGCTATTGACCTGGCGGGTCTGCACCTGCTCGGCGCTGACCCCGGCGGGACGGCGCGAGGCCAGGCTGCCGTCGGGGAACACGTGGGGATGCCGCTGCAGCATCTTGGCGGTCAGGGTATGCACCACGTCATGGAAGTCGAAACGCCCCTCCTCGGCGCCGAAGCGGGCGTAGTAGACGACCTGGAACAGCAGGTCGCCGAGCTCGCCGGGGAGCTCGTCGAAGGCGCGCCGCTCAATGGCATCGGCGACTTCGTAGGCTTCCTCGAGGGTATGCGGAACGATAGTGTCCCAGTCCTGCTGGATATCCCAGGGACAACCCTGCTGCGGGTCACGCAGCACCGCCATCAGGCTCAGCAGGTCGTCGAGGTCGTAACGTGACTGACTCATGGCTGGGGCCTCCGCTGGCGCCCAGACCGCGGCTTGCCACCACTGCGCAGGCGCTTGACGTCGATCACGTTGGGCAGCTGCTGAATGCGCGAGAACAGCCGGCCGAGTGTTTCCAGGCCGTCGACCTCCACGGTAATCGACATCCGCGCGATGCCGTCGTCCTGGTCGGTGAGAGTGTTCACCGACAGCACGTTGACGCGATCATTGCTGAGCACGCCGGTGACGTCGCGCAGCAGCCCGGAGCGGTCCCAGGCCTCGATCTCGATATCCACCGGATACTGGGTGCGCGACCGCTCGCCCCACTCCACCTCGATCACCCGCTGCGGTTCGTCGAGACGCAGCTGCAGGATATTGGGGCAGTCCTGACGGTGCACGGTGACGCCGCGCCCCTGAGTGATGAAGCCAACGATCGGCTCACCGGGCACCGGGTGGCAGCAGTTGGCCATGCTGGTCTTGAGGTTGCCGACCCCGAGCACGGTGATGGCGTCGCCGTCGCTCTTGCTGGGGGCACGACGCGGCTTGGCCAGCAGACGGTCGAGCTGCTCCTGATCATCCGACTCGCCGAACAGCTGTTGGGCCTGATGCAGCACCTGACCAATGCGCAGGTCACCGGCGCCCAACGCGGCGTACATGTCCTCGACGCTGGTGTAGTTGACCTTGCGCGCCAGGGTGATGAGATCCATGTCCTCGACGTCGAGTCGCTTCATCTCCTTGTCGAACAGCGCCTTGCCCTCTTCGAGGTTCTGGCTGCGCGCCTGCTGCTTGAACCAGGCCTGAATCTTGGCCCGCGCCCGCGAGGTACGCACGAACCCCAGCGAGGGGTTGATCCAGTCGCGGCTGGGGCCACCCTTGGTGGCAGTGAGAATCTCGACCTGCTGACCGGTCTTGAGCTTGTAGGTGAGCGGTACGATACGCCCGTTGACCTTGGCGCCACGGCAGCGGTGGCCGATCTCGGTATGCACGCGGTAGGCGAAATCGATGGGCGTGGCGACCTTGGGCAGATCGATGACGTGACCGTCGGGCGTAAACACATAGATGCGATCCGGGGCCACATCGCTATTAAGGCCTTCGCGCAGATCACCGAAGTCGCCGACCTCGTCCTGCCACTCGAGCACCTGACGCAGCCAGGCGATCTTCTCTTCGTAGCTGCGGCTCTTGG
Source organism: Halomonas sp. ML-15 (assembly GCF_014779595.1). Classification (GTDB taxonomy): domain Bacteria; phylum Pseudomonadota; class Gammaproteobacteria; order Pseudomonadales; family Halomonadaceae; genus Franzmannia. Next base: position 1,052,942 of record NZ_JACXZT010000019.1, on the reverse strand, counting down.
CGTTGGTGTCATGCCCCTTGTAGCGCCAGTGGGCACACACGCCAAGCTCGGCTTCCTCGTGCATGCCGAAGGTGCGAATCTGGATCTCCAGCACCTTGTTTTCAGGCCCCAGCACCGCGGTGTGCAGCGACTGGTAGCCGTTCTTCTTGGGATTGGCGATATAGTCGTCGAACTCGTTGGGCACATGATGCCAGCGCGAGTGCACGAGCCCCAGGGCGGTGTAGCAGTCGGTCACCTCGGGGACCAGGATACGCACCGCGCGCACGTCGTAGACCTGTGAGAAGTCGATACGCTTGCGCTTCATCTTGCGCCAGATCGAGTATATGTGCTTGGCCCGGCCGTCGACCTGGGTGCGCGAGATGCCCTGAGCCTCGAGCAGCCCCTTGAGCGTCGCCACCACCTCATGGATATAGCGGTCGCGGTCGAGGCGCTTCTCGGCCAGCTGCTTGGCGATCGACTTGTAGTCGTCTTCGTGCAGGTAGCGGAAGGAGAGATCCTCGAGCTCCCATTTGAGGTGGCCGATGCCCAGCCGATGGGCCAGCGGCGCGTAGATATCGAACACTTCCCGGGCCACTCTGAGCCGCTTGTCGCGGGTCGCATCCTTGACCTGGCGCAGTGCGCAGGTGCGCTCGGCGATCTTGATCAGCGCCACCCGTACATCGTCGATCATGGTCACCAGCATCTTGCGCAGGTTGTCCTGCTGGTCATGCTGGGTCATGCCGTGGCTCGGCGTCTGGTGGCTGATTGCCGCCATCTGCAGCACGCCATCGATCAGTCCCGCCACTTCGCCACCAAAGCGCTTGGCCACCCCATCGAGCCCTATCAACCCCTCGCGCACCGCGCGATAGAGCACTGCCGCCTCGAGGGTTTCCTGATCGAGCTTGAGCTCGCCGAGAATATCGGCCATCTCCAGGCCCATGCGAAAGCTCGAACCATCGTCCAACCACGCCTTATGGGGCCGCTCGGCCTCCCTGGCCAGGCGATCGGCGAGTTCGCAGGCCTCGCGCATTTCGCCCCGGTCACGCAGGGTGGCGTCTTCCTCCAGGCGAACCAACCATTGTGATATATCGACTGCCCCGTCGGCGGTCAGCGGCTGGTCTTCACGCACCTTAACCATGGGGTTGCGTTCCTCTTGTTGGGTGGCTCATCCGCTGCGTTCGAACAGCAGCATGGCTTCCAGATGAGCCGTCTGCGCGAACATGTCGGCCACGGCCGCGCGACGTATTCGATAACCACCTTGCACAAGGCGTGCCGCATCCCGCGCCAGGGTGGCCGGATCGCAGGCGATATACAGTAGCTGCGGCACCCTGCTGGCGGCCAACTGGGTGCAGACGGTGTCGGCGCCGTCACGGGGCGGGTCGAGCACCACCAGATTCGGTGCCCAGGCCAGGACCTCGCTCACCGCGGCGGCCTGGTTGAGATCACTCTGGCGCGCCTCGACATTCCCCAGCCCATTGCGTCGGGCGTTGGCGGCCAGCCGTTCAACCATCGCCGGATTGCCCTCCACGCCCAGCACCTCGCCGCCCCGGCAGGCCAGCGCCAGACTCAGGTTGCCCACCCCGGCGTAGAGATCGAGCACGCGCGCCGCGGGGGTCGGCGCGAGCCATGCCAAGGCGGTATCGATAAGGCGCTGGTTGACCGCGGCATTGACCTGCACGAAGTCGCCAGGGGCGAACGTCAGCGCCAGATCATACCCGTCGGCGACAATACGATAGCCCAGCTCGGGCGCCACACTCAGCCACTCTAGCTGTGCCGCCTCGCGCCCTAGCCACCACGCCAGGCTGACGCCCCGTTCGGCCGCAAACGCCTGCCAGCGCTCACGGTCGCCGCTATGCTCGCGAAGCTGGCGCACCACCAGCGTGGCCCCCGCATCACTGTCGATGAGTTCGATGTGCCCGACATGACGCGGCGCCTCGAGGGCCGCCAGTTGGTGGTGCAGCGGCGCCAGCAGCGCCGCCAGCCGTGGTACCAGAATAGTGCACTGATGAATATCGAGCAGGTGATGACTGCCCTTGCCGCGAAAGCCGAGATGGATCGCCCCCTGGGCATCGACCTTGACCCCCAGTCGGGCCCGCCGGCGATAGCCGTGACCGTCTGCCGCCAGCACCTCGGCCGACGCCGGCAGCGCCAGCGCTTCACGTGCCAAGTGCTCGCCAAGCACCGCCAGCTTGTGTTGACGCTGTCCGGCGTCGGCAAGATGCTGCAGGTCGCAGCCGCCGCACTGGCCGAAGTGGCGGCACGCCGGCTCGACGCGCTGGTCGGAGGCCTCGAGCAGCTCGCGCACATGGGCTTCGTCGAAACGCTTGCGCTGTCGATGCACCGCCGGCAAGACCCGCTCGCCGGGCAGCGCACGGTCGATGAACAGCGCCTTGCCGTCGGCGCGGTGCGCCACACCGCGGCCATCGTGAGCGAGGCGCTCGATCACCACGCTATCATCGTCGCCTGACACCACTCGCGATGTGGCCTTGTTGGCCTGGCGCAGCCCCGAGGTGCCCGAGGCCGGACGCGCCGTGCGACGCTTACCGAGCATCGCCATCAGGCCTCCGGTGCATAGAGGCCGGTAGACAGATAGCGGTCGCCGCGATCGCAGACGATAAACGCGATCACCGCATCCTCGACCTGCTCGGCGATACGCAGCGCACCGGCCAGCGCCCCACCGGACGAGACGCCGGCCAGGATACCCTCCTCGCGGGCCAGGCGGCGCATATGCTCTTCGGCCTCCTGCTGGCCAATGTCGAGCACTCGGTCGACCCGAGTGGCATCGAATATCTTCGGCAGATAGGCCTCGGGCCAGCGGCGAATCCCGGCGATGCTGGCACCGTCTTCGGGCTGCAGGCCAACGATCTCCACCGCAGGGTTCTGCTGCTTGAGGTACTCGGAGACGCCCATGATGGTGCCGGTGGTACCCATCGAGCTGACGAAGTGGGTGATAGTGCCGTCGGTCTGCTGCCACAGCTCGGGGCCGGTGGTACGAAAGTGCGCCAGCGGGTTGTCGGGGTTGGCGAACTGGTCCAGTGTCTTGCCTTCACCGCGGGCGATCATGGCATTGGCGACATCGCGGGCCCCTTCCATGCCCTCCTCCCTGGATACCGTGATCAAGGTGGCGCCGAACGCCGCCATCGCCTGTTTACGTTCGCTGGAGGCGTTGTCGGGCATGATCAACGTCATGCGGTAGCCCTTGATGGCGGCCGCCATGGCCAGGGCGATCCCGGTATTCCCCGAGGTCGCCTCGATCAACGTATCGCCGGGATGAATCTCTCCGCGGGCCTCGGCCTGCTGGATCATCGACAGCGCCGGACGGTCCTTGACCGAGCCGGCCGGGTTGTTGCCTTCGAGCTTGGCCAGCAGGGTGTTGTTGCGCCCCGCGGCTATGCGTTTAAGGCGTACCAGAGGGGTGTTACCCACCACATCCTCGAGCGTGGGGAAGTGCATGCGGAGCATCCTTCTCAAAGCGTATGCCACGATTATATCTGTGCCCGTCGGTGGGTGACAGGGATCGACCCGCGCTGTGGCATAATGCCTGGATCAATTTCCGTGCGGACCCATGGCCATGCCGATCAGAACCCGACTGCTGCTGCTGGCGGTCGTCGTGCCACTGGCGCTGATGCTGACCCTGACCCTGATTGCCCTGCTGCACGACAGCCAGGTGCGTCGCGAGGCCCTAGAACAGCGCACCCTGGGCAGCGCTGAGCTGCTGCGCCCCGCCATCGAACACGCCATGCTCGATCACCACAGGAGCTGGCTCCCTGAGCTTCTTCAGCGCCTGCAGGACATCCCCGAGGTGCGCGCCGTCAGCCTGCGCGACGCCGCCGGCACCGCGACCCTGGCGCTGGGACAGCAGCAGCCCGCGCTGAGCGACTACGCCTCGGTTCAGCGGCTCGGCGAGCACGACGGTGACTGGCGGCTGGTGGTTCCCCTCGACGGCGGTGATGCCACGCACTACCTGGATCTCAGCGTTGACACCACCACGCTGAGTCTCGCCTTCTACCGCCATCTGACCGCCGCCGCGCTGGTGTGGCTGGTCTCCGGGCTGCTGCTGTTCCTGCTGACCTATATCGTCTATCGCCGCATCGACCGCCCCATCGAAGAGCTGCAGGAACTGCTGCGTCGCCTCAATGCAGGCGACTATCAACTGCGACTGGCGCGTCGCGGCCCTCCCGAACTGGGACGCCTGGCAGACAGCGTCAACACCCTCTCCGACCACCTCGAGAACGCCCACGAGGATACCCAGCGGCATATCGACCAGACCACCCGCGACCTCCAGGAGTCGATGGAGACCATCGAAATCCAGAATATCGAGCTCGATATGGCCCACCGCCGGGCGCTCGAGGCCAACCGCATCAAGTCGGAATTCCTGGCCAATATGAGCCACGAGATCCGTACCCCGCTCAACGGCATCATCGGCTTCTGCCAGCTGCTCTCCCGCTCGAACCTCGACCCGCGTCAGCGTGAGTGGCTCGAGCATGTCAGCAAGGCCTCGGACAGCCTGCTAGCCTTGATCAACGACATCCTCGACTTCTCCAAGCTCGAGGCCGGCAAGATGGAGCTCGAGTGCGTCAATCTGGATATCCAGGCGCTGATCGACGAGGTGCTGGGGCTGCAGGCGCCCCAGGCCCATCACAAGCAACTGCACCTGCTGGGCCTGGTATACGACGATGTCCCCGAGCAGTTGCAGGGCGATCCACTGCGCATCAAGCAGGTGCTCACCAACCTGGTTCACAATGCCATCAAGTTCACCCAGCAGGGCGAGGTGATCGTCAGGGTAATGCTCGATGACAGCGATACCCAGGGTGTCACCCTCAGAGTCAGCGTCAGCGATACCGGTATCGGCCTCAGTGAAACCGCCTGCCAGCGGCTGTTCCAAGCCTTCAGCCAGGCCAGTGCCAGCGACAGCCGCCACTACGGCGGCACCGGTCTGGGGCTGATGATCTGCCGCCAGCTGGTCGAGCAGATGGGGGGCGAAATCAAGGTGTCGAGCGAGCTCGGTCGTGGTTCGACGTTCACTTTCACACTGCCGCTGCAGGCCCAGCGACTCGATCCAAGGCCTCCTGAGCTGACCCTCGGTGGTCTGCGGGTTGCCTTCGACGAAGCCCATCCGGCGACGCGCCACGCCATCGCCCACCTGCTCGAGGAGTGGGGGGCCCATCTGGTCGATATGCAGACCGACAGCCCCCCTGACCTGCTGATTGCCGGACTCCCCTATGAAGACCTGGCGCCAGCGCGCCTGGCCAGTTGGCAGGCGTGCCTCGACGCCAGCCGCTGCCCCTGCATTCTGCTGGTACAAGCGGGCCCACTGGAACTGCCCGACCTGCACCTGCCGCATGGAGGTGAACTGCTCAGTCGGCCGCTGTCGCGCCGGGCACTGGCCGCCAGCATCGAGCGCTTGATCTCGCCTCGTGCGCTGCCGCCCCTCCCTGCCGACCAGCCACAGGCGCGCTTGCTGGTGGTGGACGACAACAGCGCTAATCGTCGCCTGCTGGAAGCCATGCTCGAGGATCTGGGCCTGGGTGCCCAACTGGCCGCCAGCGGCGAAGAGGCCCTGGCTCTGGGGCAGAGCGAACACTTTGATCTGGTACTGATGGATATCCGCCTACCGGGGATGGACGGCATCGCCACCACTCAGGCGCTGCGCCGGCTCGACGCACAGTGGCGCGACTGTCCGGTGGTGGCGGTTACCGCCCATGCCATGCAGGAGGAGCGCCAGCGGCTGCTGAGCAGCGGACTCCAGGAGGTATTGATCAAGCCGGTCGACCACGACGCCCTGCATGAGCTGATCAAGCGTCGATTGGCCTTCGCCGAGCGCCCCGTCACCAAGGCGCCGGCGGCGATGCAGGATGAACTGGCAGTGGTCGACCTTGCGCTTGGCACCCAGTTGGCTGCCGGGCGTGAAGCCCTCGCCCGCGAGACGCTGATGCTACTGATCGACAGCCTTGACGCCAGCGAAGCCGCATTGCGCAGCGCTTGGCAGGCCGGCAACGAGGAGGCATTTCTCGACGCCATCCACGCCCTCAACGGCGCCTGTCGCTACTGCGGGGTGCCGCAGCTGGCACTGCTCGCCGAGACCCTCGAGACACGCCTGCGTAGCCGCGGCCTGGCCGATGTGGCCCCGCTACTCGACGACCTCTATGCCGCCATGGCACGTCTCGCCGACTGGCGTCACCGGCTTCAGCCCTCCAGCACCACGAACGCCAGCGCCAGCCCATCGTCGTCCGAGAGCGACAGGTGAAGCGTCGCCACCCCGGCGGCCTCGGCTTGCTCCCGTGCCCGCCCCGCCAGCACCAGTGACGGCCGTCCCAGGGCATCGTTGGCCACTTCGATCTCCGTCCAGCGCATGCCCTGGCGCAGCCCGGTACCGAGGGCCTTGACGAAGGCTTCCTTGGCGGCAAAGCGCTTGGCAAGAAAGGCCGCCGGCTGCGGGTGCTGATGATAGCGGGACAGCTCGGAGGGTCCCAGCAGACGCCGTGCGAAGCGCTCGCCGTGGCGCGCCATGGCGGCCGCAAAGCGATCAATTCGCGCCAGGTCGGTGCCGATTCCCAGGATCATTGGGAATCAGCCGTGCTGGTGATCATGGGCATGGTCGTGGTCGTACTCATCCAGAGCCGCAATCAGCCCCGCCTCCTGACCTGCGATGACCAGGCGCTTCATCTCGGCTACCGCTTCCTTGAGCCCCACGAACAGCGCGCGGGCGATGATCGCGTGGCCAATATTGAGTTCATGAATACCCCCGATGGCGGCGATGGCCTCGACGTTGTGGTAATGCAGCCCATGGCCGGCATTGACGGTCAGGCCCAGCTCCAGGGCCATCTCGGCCGCTGCCGCGATCCGCGCATGCTCATGCCTGGCCGCCTGGCCGCTAGCCTCGGCGTAGGCGCCGGTGTGCAGTTCGATGACCGGTGCCCCGGCCCTGGCGGCGGCCTCGATCTGCTGCGGTTCGGGATCGATGAACAGCGACACCTCACAGCCTGCGGCGGCCAGGCGACGGCAGGCAGCCTGCACCGCCTCGAAGCCCCCGACCACGTCCAACCCGCCCTCGGTGGTCAGCTCTTCACGCTTCTCCGGCACCAGACAGACGTGGGCCGGGCGCACCTCCTCGGCCAGGCGCAGCATCGTGTCGGTGACGGCCATCTCGAGGTTCATGCGCGTATTGAGGGTCTCGGCCAACAGCCGCACATCGCGCTCCTGGATATGCCGGCGATCCTCACGCAGATGCACCGTGATCCCATCGGCACCGGCCTCCTCCGCCAGCAGCGCGGCCTGCAGCGGATCCGGGTAGCGAGTACCGCGGGCCTGACGCAGGGTCGCGATATGATCGATATTGACGCCGAGCTGGATTCGAGGCGCATGCATGAGGGATCTCCACGCTTTAAAAGGATTGGGCATCCACCGCCGCAAGCGGCAGTGTTGAATGCATCAGGATGACGCGACGCGGCGGCGCGCCGCAAGACGCTGCATCAGCTCTCGCGAGCGCAGCGGCCGAGTGCCCAGCAGCGGCGCCAGCGCCGCCCGGGTCAGCACCTTGGCGGGGCCAGCCAGCCCCGCCTCTCCCCACTGGCCACTGGCCAGCAGGCGCAGGGTGCGCCCATCGAGCCCCTGGCTGCCACCCGGCGGTAGCGCCTCGAAGGCACGCGTCTCGGCGCGGTATACATAGCGTCGCTGGGGGTCCAGTTCGCCATCGGCCAGATCGCGAAACAGCGGCTCGGCATCCAGCAGCTCGAGCAGCGCCAGCTCCAGCCGACGCAGCGCACTAGCTCTCGCCTCAGGCCGCGGCAGGGCCTCGAGGGTCGCGCTGTAGAAGGCGAACACCTCGCCTGCCGGCAGCTCCAGCGGCATCACCCGGGTCAGCAGCTCGTTGGCATAGAGACCACACAGCAGTCCTTCGCCAGCCAGCAGCGCCGCGCTGCCAGTGCTCTCCATCAGCCGCAGGCGCTTGAGCTCGCCGCTGCCTACCCAAGTCACGTGTAGCGGCGCGAACGGCTGCAGACGTCCCCGCGAGCGGCTCCCCGGGCGCTGCACGCCCTGGGCCACGGCTCTTACCCGGCCATGGGCCAGCGTCAGCAGGTCGACCAGCGCACTGGTCTCGCGATAGGGGCGCTTGTGAAGCAGAAAGGCCGGTTCGGGCTGCATTTTGTATCTGTCCTGGAATGCGTACAAACCTCGTCGAGCGCAGACACGCCTCAGTCCAGGTGATACCCCAGGCTCTTCAGCGCGCGTTCGTCATCCGACCAGCCACGCTTGACCTTGACCCACAGGTTGAGCATCACCTTGCAACCAAGCGCGCGCTCCATATCGAGCCGCGCCTCACGGCCAATGCTCTTGATGCGCTCGCCGTTCTCGCCGATCAGGATCTTTTTCTGACCCTGACGCTCGACCAGGATCAGCGCGCTTATATGAGTGACACGATCGGTCTCGCGGAACTCCTCGATCTCCACGGTCATCTGGTACGGCAGCTCGTCGCCGAGTTGGCGCATGACCTTCTCGCGCACCAGCTCGGCGGCCAGGAAGCGCTGGGAGCGGTCGGTCACCTGGTCGTCGGGGTAGTAGTGAACGCTCTCCGGCAAGTGCTTGGCGACCTCGGCCTCGAGTTCCGGCACATTGCTGCCGTGCTTGGCCGATAGCGGCAGTATTGCCGCGAAGTCGCGCTTGGCGCCAACCTCCTCGAGCCACGGCAGCAGACTGGCCTTGTCCTCCAGCCAATCGACCTTGTTGACGGCGAGAATCACCGGCGCCTTGACGTGGGTCAGCTTGTCGAGCACCACCTGGTCTTCGGGCATCCAGCGGGTGCGGTCGACGATAAACACCACACAGTCGACGTCGCGCAATGCCTGACTGGCCGCCTGGTTCATAAAGCGATTGATCGCCTTGTTACGATCCTTGGACATGATATGCATGCCGGGGGTATCGACGTAGATGATCTGGTCATCACCTTCGCTCTTGATACCCATCACCTGATGGCGCGTGGTCTGCGGGCGCCGCGAGGTGATGGAAATCTTCTGTCCCAGGATACGATTCATCAGCGTCGACTTGCCGACGTTGGGGCGGCCGACAATGGCCACGAATCCACAGCGCTGCGTCATGCTCGCCCTCCTCGTGGTTCGAGCAGCACCAGCGCCTTCTCGGCGGCCTGCTGCTCGGCATGGCGGCGGCTCGAGCCGACACCGACGGTGGCGGACTCGAGCATCTCCACCTGGCATTCGATGGTGAAGGTCTGGGCATGAGCCTCGCCCTCCACCGACAGTACCTCATAGCGCGGCAGCGGAGACTGCCGGGACTGCAGAAATTCCTGCAGCCGGGTCTTGGGGTCCTTCTGGGTATCCTGCAGGTCGATGGCTTCGAGACGCAGCGCGTACCACGACAGCACCCGTGCCTTGGCCACGTCCATACCGGCATCCAGATAGATAGCGCCAATGACCGCCTCGACGGCGTCGGCGAGGATAGAATCACGCCGATGGCCACCACTCTTCATCTCGCCGGATCCGAGTCGCAGACACTCGCCGAGATCGAACTCTCTGGCCAGCTCGGCCAGCGTCTGGCCCTTGACCAGTTGCGCGCGAAGCCGCGACAGCTGGCCCTCTCGCGCATCGGGGAAGCGGCGAAACAGCGCTTCGGCGATCACGAAATTGACGATCGAGTCACCGAGAAACTCGAGGCGCTCGTTGTTCTGCCCGCCGTAACTGCGGTGGGTCATGGCCAGCTCCAGCAGACCGAGGTCGGCGAACGCATGGCCGACCCGGCGGCTAAAACCATTCAAGGGGTTACTCACGAAACTCCTGCTCTTTGTTGTGTCCTGATAACAATGAATAGCCCGATGCACGACTTCTCGCCATGCATCAGGCCTTGTAGTTGGCGCCAGCGATCACAAAACGTCAGTGAATGCGGCGCATCGAACTGAAGCTGGGCAATCCGCCATCCCAGTGCATCCATACCGCAAACGCCTTGCCGACGATATTTTCCTCCGGCACGAAGCCCCAGTAGCGGCTGTCATTGGAGTGATCACGGTTGTCACCCATGGTGAAATAGTGCCCTTCTGGCACCTCCAGCTCGCGCATCTGCGGCCCGGGGTCGCGGGGATTGTTGTAGATCTGATGGGCCTGCTCGCCGAGCAGCTCCTCAAGCAGCTCTTCGCCGGGCTGCTCGCTGGGGTCGGTCTCGAGCAGAGTGTTCGGCACCCGCTCGCCGTTGACGTAGAGCTCCTTACCCTCATAGCGGATGCTGTCGCCCGGCAGCCCCACCACGCGCTTGATGAAGTTGATCGATGGCTCCTGGGGGAAACGGAACACCATTACGTCGCCGCGCTCGGGCTCGTTAAACTCCGCGACCCGGGTGTGCAACACCGGCAAGCGCAGGCCATAGGTAAACTTGTTGACGAGGATGAAATCCCCCACTTCCAGCGTCGGGCGCATCGAGCCCGAGGGGATCTGAAACGGCTCGACCACGAAGCTCCTCAGCACCAGCACCACCAGCAGCACCGGAAAGAACGAACGCGAGTAGTCCACCGGCCACGGCTCGCGCGCCAGTTTGCGCCGCGTGGCATCGTCCAGGCCATCGCCGCTCTCTGCTTCCACCGCTGCCAGGCGCGCGCGCCGCGCACGCCCCCACCACACCACATCCAGCAACCAGACCACACCGGTGACCGCTACGGCCACCACCAGCAACAGCGAAAAATCCATGCCTATCCTCGTCCCTAGTCATTCACCTTGAGCACGGCGAGGAAGGCATCCTGGGGAATTTCCACCTTGCCTACCTGCTTCATGCGTTTCTTGCCTGCTTTCTGCTTCTCGAGCAGCTTCTTCTTGCGGCTTACGTCGCCACCATAACATTTGGCAGTGACGTTCTTGCGCAGCGCCTTGACGGTGGAGCGTGCCACCACCTGACCACCAATAGCGGCCTGGATCGCCACGTCAAACATCTGGCGTGGAATCAGCTCTTTCATCTTCTCGACCAGCAGACGTCCGCGGCCGTGGGCATGATCGCGGTGAATGATCGCCGCCAGGGCATCGACCTTGTCACCGTTGATCAGCACGTCGAGACGCACCAGCTTGGCCGCCTCGAAACGTTCGAAGCTGTAGTCCAGCGAGGCGTAGCCCTTGGAGATCGACTTCAGGCGATCGAAGAAGTCCATCACCACTTCCGACATCGGCAGCTCATAGACCAGCTGGATCTGGTTACCGAGGAACTGCATATCGAGCTGGGTGCCGCGGCGCTGCTCGCACTCGGAGATAACGTTGCCGACGTACTCCTGAGGCACCAGGATACTGGCGCGTACGACCGGCTCGCGCATCTCGTCGACATTGGCCATGTCGGGCAGCTTGGACGGATTGGAGACGTAAGATACCTCACCGTTGTCCATGACCAGCTCATAGACCACGGTCGGCGCCGTGGTCAGCAGGTCGATGTCGTACTCGCGCTCGAGACGCTCCTGGATGATCTCCATGTGCAGGGTGCCGAGGAAGCCGACCCGGAAGCCGAAGCCCAGGGCGTCGGAGTTTTCCGGCTCGTACCTGAGGGAGGCGTCGTTCAGCGCCAGCTTCTCGAGTGCGTCGCGGAAATCCTCGTAGTCGTCGGCGCTGACCGGAAACATGCCGGCATAGACCTGCGGCTTGACCTTCTGGAAACCCGGCAGCCGCGGCACGTCAGGCGTCTTGGTATGGGTGATGGTATCGCCCACCGGGGCGCCCTGGATCTCCTTGATGCCGGCCACCACGAAGCCTACCTCGCCCGCACGCAGCACGCCGGTCTCCTTGCGCAGCGGCGTGAACACCCCGACCTCGTTGACCTGCCAGTCACGGCCGGTGGAGTTGATGCGAATCTTCTCGCCTTTCTTCAGCGTGCCGTCGAACAGACGCACCAGCGATACCACGCCCAGGTAGTTATCGAACCAGGAGTCGACGATCAGCGCCTGCAGCGGCGCATCGGGATCGCCCTTGGGCGGCGGGATATCGCGCACCAGGCGCTCGAGCAGCGCCTCCATGCCCAACCCACTCTTGGCCGAGACCTGGCAGGCGTCGGTGGCGTCGATGCCGATGATCTCCTCGATCTCCTGGGCCACCTTGTCGGGGTCGGCCTGGGGCAGGTCCATCTTGTTGAGCACCGGCAGCACCTCGAGCCCCTGCTCCACGGCGGTGTAGCAGTTGGCCACCGACTGCGCCTCGACGCCCTGGGCGGCATCTACCACCAGCAGCGCCCCTTCACAGGCGTAGAGCGAGCGCGAGACCTCATAGGAGAAATCGACGTGCCCGGGGGTGTCGATGAAGTTGAGCTGGTAGGTGTTGCCATCCTCGGCGTGGTAGTCGAGGGTTACCGACTGCGCCTTGATGGTGATGCCCCGCTCGCGCTCGATATCCATCGAATCGAGCACCTGCTCCTTGAGCTCACGGTCGCTCAACCCGCCGCAGATCTGGATGATCCGGTCGGAGAGCGTGGACTTGCCGTGGTCGATATGGGCGATGATCGAGAAGTTGCGGATATGCTTGAGCTTGTCGTGGGACACGTCGTTGGCCATCGAGTCAGTTCTGCCTTTCAAGAAATCGGCGTGCGCGCCAGGACGGTACTATCGAAGCCACTATTTCGAATAGGGAGGGTCGACAGGAGGGCAGCAGGCGCATGCCGGTGAGCAAATTGCGCTCATTGTACCGGCATGCGCCTGGCAGGAACAGCGAAGCCGCGCCGGCTTCGCTGTTGGCTTACTCGCTGGCGTCGAGACGCAGCGCCACGAACAGCGAGCGGCCGTCGCGATAGAGGCGCATCGGCACGGCACGATCGCTGTCGATGCCCTCGACCACCTCGAGCAGCTGCTGGGGCGAATCGATGGTCTGCTGATCCAGCGAAACGATGACGTCTCCAGGACGAATGCCCGCCGCTGCCGCGGCACCTTGCGGGTCGACCTCGCGAACCTGCACGCCTCCCTCTATGTCGAGACGCTCGCGATCGGCAGCATCCAGCTCGATCACGCTGAGCCCAAGCCGCGCCTGGCGGTCGCTTACGTCTTCCTCGGCGGCGCGTTCCTCACCGTTGGCGTCCGGCCAGCGGCCCACGGTGACGCCCTGCGTGCGCTGCTCGCCGTCACGCATCAGGATCAACTCGACGTCATTGCCAGGACTGACCCGGCCAATCAGACGCGGCAGGGTGGTCGAAGACTCTACCTCTTCGCCGTCGACCTCGAGGATCACGTCCCCGGCCCTCAAGCCACTCTGGGCAGCGGGGCCTTCAGGATCGAGATCGGCGATCAGCGCACCGCTCGGGCTATCCATACCGAACGACTCGGCCAGATCCCGCGACACCGGCTGAATCACCACACCCAGCCAGCCACGGCTGACGCGTCCGTCATCGCGCAGCTGATCGGCGATATCCATTGCCACGCTGATCGGGATCGCAAACGAAACGCCCATGAAACCGCCACTGCGGGTGAATATCTGCGAGTTGATGCCGACCACTTCACCGTCGAGGTTGAACAGCGGCCCACCGGAGTTACCCGGATTGATAGCCACGTCGGTCTGAATAAAGGGCACGTAGGCATCCCGCGGCAGGGTGCGATTGATGGCACTGACGATGCCCGCAGTCACCGAGTGATCGAAGCCGAACGGCGAACCGATAGCGGCTACCCACTCGCCGACGCGCAGGTGGTCGGAGTTGCCTATGGTCAGAGTCGGCAGGCCCTCGACATCGACCTTGAGCAGCGCCACGTCGGTCTGACTGTCGGCGCCGATCAGCTCGGCCTCGAGCTCACGGCGATCATTGAGTCGCACCAGAATCTCGTCGGCGCCATCGACCACATGGGCATTGGTCAGGATGTAACCATCCTCGCTGATGATAAAGCCGGAGCCCAGCGACTGACGCTCCTGGCCACGCCCACGTCCCTGTCCAGGCGGACTGGGGAACTGATCGCCAAAGAAGTGGCGGAAGATCTCGGGGATATCCTGCCCCCCAGGGCCACCGAACTGCTGGCTACGCGACGGCACCTCGCGGGTACTGGCGATATTGACTACCGCGGGGGCAGCCTCCTCCACCAGCTCGGTAAAGTCGGGCAGGCTGCGAGCCTGGGCGGATTGCCAAGCAAAGGCGGCAATTATCAACAACAACCACAGCGAAAGATGTCGTGTCGTGCGTTCCATTAGGATGCTCCTGCGACGGCGTTGAAACACTCAGTGCGGATGTAACGAGCGTAGCGCCAGGCATGGCGATACGCGGGGAGGTAGTAGCTTGTGGCGTCTGAGCAGCGCAGCGTCACGGCGGCGGCTCCTGGGCGACATCATCATCATCGACCGCCACACGCTCGGGCCGCCACTCGACCTGCTCGGCAATCTGCAACAGCACCTGTGGCGGCAGCTCGCCCATGGCGACGATCTGCATGGTCTGGCCGCCGATATCAGCATGGCGCACCGCCGCATAGGAGATGCCCAGGCGATGCATCCCCGGCGACAGCACCTGACCGTCGGCATCCAGCGGCTCGACGAACAGACTCAAGCTCGACAGCCCGTCGCTGAACAGGCGGTGCCCTACGGCATCATCGTGCACGCTGCTGCGCGTCGATACCGGCTGCGGCGCATAACCCGGCGGCAACCAACCCGGCATCCAGGGATCCGGCGGCGCTTGGCGAAGCTTGTCGAGGCGCACATGACCGTCGTGCAGTCGAGCCCGCTCGAGATCGGTGATCTGAAAGGTTTCGAGTACGCGTCCGCTATCGTCCAGCAACAGCTGCTTGAGCGGCAGTGCCGTGGCACGGTCCAGCCACAGCCTGTGCCCATAGCGCATGCTGTCCAGAGGCTCGATATCCAGTCGCACCGCGTAGCGGCCGGCGATGCGCTCCTCGCCATCGAGCCGCAGCCGATAGTGGTCACTCAGGTGAGTCATGATCGCAGTGGGCGAGGCCGGCACCTCACTGCCCTCCTCGGCCCAACCACCACGGCCAATGCTGCCACGCCGTTCGAAAACCCGAGGCGGACCGTCGAGGAACTGCGCCACCTCGCGCTCGACGCCGTCTACCACCTCGTGGGACAGCGCCAGGGTGCGTATCCCGTCACTGCTGATGCGAACCGCCCTGGCGTGGAAGATATAACAGTGATTGGCCCAAAGACTGAATTCGAACCAGCCTTCAGGAGATTCCGGCGCTGCCACGCCATCGAGCACCGTGCAATCGAAACCGGCGTCACTGTCCCAGGCAGCGGCGAGGGCCTCCTGACCGGAGGGTTCATCGGCGACAACTGCGCTCGGCAACCACATCAGCGCAACGAAGGCTGCGGCCAGCGACGGGCCACAGCGACGAAAAGAGGCTATCAGCGAACAGCGCTGCACCGATCGCAGCGGATGACGGAAATACGCGGTCATCCCAGCCCCCATCAGCGCTGGCCCAGGGTCTCGGTTCCCGACGCGCGCAGCAGCGGCATCCAGGCATCCCCGCTACGATAGGTCGCACCCTCGGCATGGCGATCGAGATAGGATTGCAGCAGCTGCGCCTGCTCCTGATCCCCACGCTGAGACTGCCGAGAGCTGGGCGCCATGAACATCGGCATCTCCGCGGACGCGCCGACGGTCATGATGCCGCTGCTGCCCCCTTGGGCAGGCGACTGAAACATCGGCAGATCGACCAGCGATGGGCGGGAAGCTTGTGCCCCCGTATTGCCAGCGGATGCAGGAACGGCCTGGGCCGCACCTTGGGCGCCACTACCACCGGCCAGAGCCGGCTGGCTGGCCGCACCGTCGCTATCGCCACCGTGGTAGACCTGTACCCCGGTGATCACCATCAGCGATACGGCAGCCGCAATCGCGGCACTGCTGGAAAACGACAGGCCGCTGCGCTTGCGCGTCGACGGCTGTTCGACCACCGGCAGCGGTTCCTCCGCGATCTTCGCCATGATACCTGCAGAGAGGTCGGTGCTGACATCGACATCACGATCACGCTGCATGAGGCTGCGGGCCAAGTGATAGCGACGCCAAGCGTCAGCATCATCGCCTTGACCGTCGAGTGACTTGAGCACGCGACGCACCTCGAGCTCATCACCTTCATTGTCCATCAGCGCGGACAACGACTCTCGTGCATGTTGATTCATTACTTACACCCTCATCCTCGACAGGGCCTGACGCCCATTAGTCAGTAGAATCCTTGAAGCCGTACCAAGAACACTTCATTTGAGCCTGGCAGCAGGCTCGCAACGTTGAACGCTGGTTGCGGCGCTGACCCGTCATGCAACTGCCCCTCGGGAAGCGCCAATGGCGACCACCCTTGTGACGTCATCAGTCGCCAACAGTTCAGCGGCGGGCACGAAAAACTCACTCATGGATCATGTCCTGCGTGCGCGACGTGGTCATCAGCGGCTGGATATGCTTATCCACCGCTTCGCGGGCACGGAAGATTCGCGAACGCACGGTGCCCACCGGACAGTTCATGATGTTGGCGATATCTTCATAGGAGAGCCCATCGAATTCACGCAGCGTAATCGCGGTGCGCAGATCCTCTGGCAGATTCTCGATGGCCTCGAAGACGGCAGCCTCCAACTGATCACGCGCGATGACCGCCTCCGGCGTCTCGGTGTCGGACAAGCGGCCGCTGTGATCGACAATCTCAGCATCGACGATGTCCAGGTCGCTACCCGGCGGGCGACGCCCGCGCGAGACCAGGTGGTTCTTGGCCGTATTGATGGCGATACGATACATCCAGGTATAGAAGGCACTCTCGGCGCGAAATTTGCCCAGCGCACGGTACGCCTTGATGAACGCCTCCTGAGCCACATCATGCACCTCGGCATGATCGTGCACATAGCGGCCGATCAGGCCGATGATCTTGTGCTGGTACTTCTTTACCAGAAGATCGAAGGCCCGGTTGTCGCCCTGCTGAGCACGCTCGACGAGTTGCTGGTCGGTTTCCCTTGTGCCCATTCAACCCCTCCCCGACCGGGAGGGCATCGCGGGGGGGGAGTCAGACAGTGCCAGCACAGCGGCGGTAAAAGCGAATCTGATAATCATGGCGTCAACCTGGGCCCTGTCAGGCAAGTGTGATGGTTACCCGTAAGTGTTCCTGTTTATTGGCATTCCATCAAGCAGGGGCTGCCGACCTCAACGACCCGCTGTGACCGAAACCACGCGCTGGAGTTCCATCTCAGCGTTGATTTTTCACGCCTCGCCGGGCGATAGTAGGGCCACACTTTGCATATTCCACGCGTGAACCACGTCACAGGTAGCGGCATGTCACAACAGCAGGTCAACAACCTCAACGTCCTGGCCCAGGACGTTCTCATCACCCCCGATGCGCTGAAGCAGGAAATCCCGCTCACCGAAGGCGCCGAGCGCACCGTTATCGAGGGGCGCGACACCATTCAACGCATCCTCGACGGCAGTGACCCGCGCCTGCTGGTGGTGGTCGGCCCTTGCTCGATCCACGACGTGGACGCCGCACTGGATTATGCTCGCCGGCTACGCCGCCTGGCAGATCAGGTCAAGGACAGCCTGTATATCGTGATGCGCGTCTACTTCGAGAAACCGCGCACCACGGTGGGCTGGAAGGGATTGATCAACGACCCGCACCTCAACGGCTCCTTCGAAATCCAGGAAGGCCTGCATATCGCTCGCCAGTTGCTGGTGGATCTGGCCGAGATGGGGCTGCCGCTGGCCACCGAGGCGCTCGACCCGATCTCCCCGCAGTACCTGCAGGACTGCATCAGCTGGTCGGCGATCGGCGCACGCACCACCGAATCCCAGACCCACCGTGAGATGGCCTCCGGCCTGTCGTGCCCGGTGGGCTTCAAGAACGGCACCGACGGCAGCCTCGACGTGGCGGTCAACGCCCTGCAGTCGGTGGCCCATCCGCACAACTTCCTGGGCATCGATCAGGCCGGCCAGGTGGCGATCATCCGCACCCGCGGCAACGCCTACGGCCACGTGGTGCTGCGTGGCGGCAACGGCAAGCCCAACTATGACAGCGTCAGCGTGGCGCTGGCCGAGCAGGAGCTGACCCGCGCCGGCATCAAGCCAAATATCATGGTCGACTGCTCCCATGCCAACTCCAACAAGGATCCTGCGCTGCAGCCGCTGGTAATGGAGAACGTCACCAACCAGATCCTCGAAGGCAACCGCTCGATTATCGGCCTGATGGTCGAATCGCACATCGGCTGGGGCAGCCAGAAGATCCCGGAGGATCACACTCAGCTCAAGTACGGTGTATCGGTTACCGATGCCTGCATTGACTGGGATGCCACCGTTGAGGCCTTCACCTCCATGAACGATAAGCTCAAGCCGGTGCTGGCAGCGCGTACCCAGGCCGCCTGAGGAAACACTGCATAAAGCACGCCCTGACACCCACAGCGCCCGCCGGATGGCGGGCGCTGTCGTTTGTGGTATCGCTAGCGATCAGGGCAGCTGTGCCACACCGTCGATCTCGCGACTGAAGGGGGGGAGCGCATCGAGCAGCGCGCGCCCGTAGCGCCGTGTCAGCACGCGGCGGTCGAGCAGCGTGATGCGACCGCTGTCCTGCTCCTTGCGGATCAATCTTCCGCACGCCTGCACCAGCTTGATCGAGGCGTCAGGCACGCTGATGCGCATAAAGGGATTGCCGCCACGGCTCTCGATCCACTCCGCCAGGGTCGCACCTACCGGGTCGTCGGGCACCGAGAACGGCAGCCGAGTGATCACCACATGCGTCAGATAGTCCCCGGGCAGGTCGATGCCCTCGGCGAAGCTTGCCAGGCCGAAGATGATACTGCCCTTGCCGGCGTCGACCCGGGCCCGGTGGCGCTCGATCAGCTCGCGCTTGGGCAGCCGGTCCTGGGCCAGCACCCGCTCGGCCAGCATCTTGGGTAGCGCCTTCTCCACCGCACGCAGCTGAGCCCGCGACGAGAACAGCATCAGCACCGCCTCGCGGTGGTCCAAGCCGGCAACGAAATCGATGATTGATTGCTCATGGACCTCGCGATTGCTGGGGTCCACCGCTTCACGGGGCACGCTGAGCACCGCTCGCGAGTAGTCGAAGGGACTCGGCAAGCGCTGATAACGGTAGCGGTTGGCCAACCCTGCCCGCTCCTGCAGCCGCTCGAAGCGTCCCAGTGCGGTGAGTGTGGCTGACGTCACCACCGCACCATAGCAGCTGCCCCACAGCGTGCGCGCCAGCGTATGCGCAGCAGACACCGGGCTCGCCGAATAGACCAGCTCGGGCTCTCCGGCCACAGGTTCGAAGGTCAGCCAACGCGCCCGCGGCGGCTCGGCCGGGTCATCCTCCTCGCTCATCGTCAGCCATAGCGCATGAGCCTCCAGGGCACGACCGTGCAACAGCGCGATCAGCGGCAGCCATGGCTCAGCCTGCTCCTTGGGCAGCCCGGTGTGCTTTTCCGGGTCGAGGCTCTCGCGCAGGATATCGGCCATACTCTCGAGATTGCGCGCCAGTGTGGCAAACACCACCACCAGCGCACTCGCCTGCTCGCGCAGCGCCAGCGGCGCACGCCCCATCTCGAAGCGGTGATGGCGGCTCTCGTCGCCACTGCCTTGGGGCAGCTCAGCGAGCTGGTGACCCAGCGCCATGATCTCGCCCAGCCGCGGCTCGATAGCGGCAATGGCCTCGGGAAACCCGGCCAACAGCCGGGCCAGCGTGGGCTGCACGGCCAGCGCCGCATTCAGTTCGGTGAGCGATTTCTTGAGCGTTCTCAACCAGCGCAGCGCGCCGTTGACGGCAAAACGGTGCGTGAAGTGCTCCACCGCTTTATCCGGCAGATGATGACCCTCATCGAAGACGTAGATGCAATCGGCAGGCTTGGGCAGCACCATGCCACCACCCAGCGACAAGTCGGCCAGCACCAGGTCATGGTTGGCGACAATGATGTCGGCGCTATCGAGGTGACGGCGTGCGCGAAAGAAGGCGCAGGCGTTGAAGTGGCCACAGCGTCGATTGGTGCACTGGCGATGGTCGGTGGTCAGCCGCCGCCACTGTGGATCGGCGATGGCCTCTGGCCAGCTGTCGCGATCACCGGCCCAGCGACCGCTGCCGTAGGCTTCGGCGAGCGACTTGACCAGGGCATGAAAGTCATCGCCGTCGCGCGATTCGAGGGCCTGCTCGAACAGCGATAGCGTCGGGTTGTCTTCGGCGCCGTCGAGGACTTTCTCGAGATTGGCCACGCACAGGTAGCGGCCGCGCCCCTTGGCCAGGGCATAGTCAAACGTGAGCCCGCTGTGGGCCTTGAGCGAGGGCAGGTCCTGATGCAGCACCTGCTCCTGCAGCGCCACCGTGGCCGTCGAAATCACCAGCCGCTTGCCGCGCGCCTGGGCCACCGGCAAGGCCGCCAGCAGATAGGCCAGGGTCTTGCCGGTGCCGGTGCCCGCCTCCAGCACGCAGACGTGCTCGTCGCTGACCCGCTTGCCGCTGTCGTCGGCTTGAATGCCGGCCAGGGTGCGGGCGATCTCGGCGATCATCAGCCGTTGACCGTAGCGCGGCGTCAGCTCGAGGCCCTCGAGCACGCGGCGATAGGCGGTCTGGATATCGCCTTTCAGGGCCTCATCGAGCATGGTGGCGCCTATAGCATACCTGCAGGGGGGTGCTCACAAGGCAGCTTGTCGTTGATGTAGCGCTCGATCTCGGGCAGTGAGAAGGCGTCTTCTTCGCCGACGAAGCTGATCGATACGCCCTTGGCACCGGCGCGACCGGTGCGGCCAATGCGGTGCACATAGTCTTCCGGATCTTCCGGCAGGGTGTAGTTGATCACATGGCTGACGTCGTCGATATGAATGCCACGCCCGGCCACGTCGGTGGCCACCAGCACCTGCACCTCGCCTTCACGGAAACGCTCGAGGGTCTTGATGCGCTGGGCCTGGGGCACATCGCCGGACAGCATCGCCACGTTGACATCGGCCTTCCTGAGCAGCTCGTCGAGCTTACGCACCAGGTCGCGGCGGTTGCCGAACACCATCACGCGCTCAAAACTCTCCTGCTTGAGCAGGTTGATCAGCAGCCGCTGCTTGTCGTCGTCGCCGACCATGTAGACGCGCTGATCGATGTCGGCGGCGTTCTCCACCGTGACCTCGATCTCCACGTGGGCCGGGCTCTCGGTCCACTGGCTGGCCAGATTGAGGATGTCTTCGGTGAAGGTGGCCGAGAACAGGAAGGTCTGACGCTCCTCTTTCTTCGGCGTATGACGAATGATGCGCTTGACGTCGGGAATGAACCCCATCGACAGCATGCGATCGGCTTCGTCGAGCACCAGCACTTCGACCTGGGTAAGATCGACGTCGCGCTTCTCATGGAAATCGAGCAGCCGGCCCGGTGTCGCCACCAGGATATCCAGGTTCTTGCCCAGATTGTCGCGCTGCTTCTGGTAGTCCATTCCGCCGACCACGCTTGCCACGTTGAGGTCGGTGAAGCGCGCCAGTGCCTTGGCATCCTTCTCGATCTGCAGTGCCAACTCGCGGGTCGGGGCAACGATCAACGCCCGCGGCGCACCGGCTTTCTGGCCGTTCGGCGTTTCCTCCTCGAGGAAGTAGGCAAGAATCGACATCAGGAATGCCGCGGTCTTGCCGGTACCGGTCTGGGCCTTGCCGACGATGTCGCCGCCAAGCAGGGTCTGCGTCAGCGCTTCGGCCTGAATCGGCGTGCAGTACTCGAAGCCCAGGGCATGGATCGCGCGCATCAGCGGCAGCGGCAGATCGAAGTCGTGGAAGCGCCACTTGCCCGCCACCGGCGGGACCTGGAACTGACGCAGATCCCAGCTGGATTGCGACTTGCGCGGCTTGCGGCGACGACGCTTGGGCTTGCGGTTCTGGGCCGGTGCGGTGGTCTTTTCCGACTCGCTCATAGGCTGTGATTCTGTCCGTAATGTCTGTGGATGGTATGCCAGTCCAAACCTGCCTGGACGTTTTCAGGCGAACTATTGTAGCAGCCATTGGCGACGAGGGCGCCCCCGGCTGTGTGGCACCCGTCGTGCCTGTTAGAATGTGGCTACACGGTATATGGAGTCATGCGTCATGACACGCAGGAAGAAGACCCGCTCGCTGGCTGACAAGGTGACGCTGCGCACCGGCAAGCGCAAGGATTTCAAGAAATGGCGTCACGAGAATCCCGATCAGGTCACCTCGTCGCGTCGCTTCACAGAGAAGAAGCGCCAGCAGCGCAAGCTGCAGGCGGCCCGCAAGCTGGCCCGCCAGCAGCAGGCGCCGGGCATTCAGGTGCATCCCGAGTCTGGGGGTGACGACTGATGCGCCTGGTCTCGTTCAATATCAACGGCATTCGCGCCCGTCTGCATCAGCTGGAAGCGCTGATCGAGTCGCACCGTCCGGCGCTGATCGGTCTGCAGGAGACCAAGGTACAGGACAGCGAGTTTCCCCGCGAAGCGGTCGAGGCCATGGGCTACCGCGTCTTCTTTCACGGCCAGAAGGGCCACTACGGCGTGGCGATGCTGTGCCGCGACGAGCCCGAAGCGGTCTACTACGGCTTTCCCGATGATGCGGAAGATGCTCAGCGGCGCATGATCGGCATACGCCTCGCGGCGTCCAACGGCGATCCGCTTACGGTGTGGAACGGCTATTTCCCTCAGGGCGAGAACATCGAACACCCCACCAAGTTCCCGCACAAGCAGCGCTTCTATGCTCAGCTGACGCGACTGCTCGAGGAGGAGTGCCGTCCCGAGCAGCGCCTGGCGGTGATGGGCGACTTCAATATCTCGCCGGAAGATATCGATATCGGCATCGGCGAGGATAACCGCAAGCGCTGGCTGCGCGAGGGCAAGACCAGCTTTCAGCCCATTGAGCGCGAATGGCTCGGTCGCGTCAAAGGCTGGGGCCTGAGCGACAGTTACCGGCTACGCTACCCTGAGGTCGACGACCGCTTCAGCTGGTTCGACTACCGCTCCAGGGGCTTCGAGCGCGAGCCCAAGCGCGGCCTGCGCATCGACCATATCCTGGTCACCGCGCCGCTGGCCGAACGCGTGGCCGATGCGGGTATCGACTACGACCTGCGCGGCATGCAGAAGCCCTCGGATCACGCCCCGGTATGGACCGAGCTAGCGCTCTGAGAGCTGCGCCTGGGTGTGGGGCTGATCCAGGCCGCCAAGCCACGCCTCGGCCTCTTCAGCGCCCAGCGAGGCGGCTTGCTGCCAGGCGTCCCGCGCCCAGCGATCGCGCCCCCAGTCGTTAGCCAGCTGACCCAGCCGCAGCCAGTCGTCGGCCTCACCGCTGCGCTCTGCCAGCTCCTGCCACGCCATCAGCGCCGCCTCGCGGTCTCGCGCCGCCTGCCAGGCCTGGGCCAGCAGTCGGCGGTGCGCCAGGCTGTCGGCCACCTCACCCGCCTCGAGGGCAGCGTGCAAGTGTTCGGCGCCTCGCGCGGGGGTGCCTGCCATCATATGCAGACGCACCAGGGTCAACAGATCCTCATCACCCGAGAATACCCCCAGGCGCCAGGCGCTATCCCAGAACACTGCCGCCTGCTCATGAAGTCCGGCCTGCTGAGCCAGCGCCGCGGCGCGGCGCCACTCTGCGGCGGGCGAGTCGCCGTCCAGCTCGCCCCCCAGCAGCGTCAGCACCTGCTCTCCGGCACCGCTCTGCTGATAAACCGCCACGGCCAGGCGGCGCTGGCTCGGCGACAGCGAGCCCGTCTCCGCGGTCGCACGTGAGAGCCACTCGCGGGCGTCTTCCCAGCGCTCAAGCTCCGCCAGTGTCCTGACCATGCGCCAGTAGTCGTCGCGCTGCCCCGCATGGCGAGTCAGCCAGTCGGCCAGCAGTTCAGCCCCCTGCTCGCGCTGTCCGGCCGAGAGCCGCAGGCCGGCCTCCTGGTACAACCAACGATCGCGCTGGCTCGACGATGCCTGGCTGCTGTTTCTCGCTTCCTCGAGGTATGCAGCGGCCTCCTCGAAACGCTCCAGCCTGGCGGCGGCGTGTGCCGCCAGCTGGAGATAGAGCGCACTCGCCCAGCGGTCCGCGGCATTGCCCCCCGCCAAACGCTGGGACTGCGACTCGGCGCGCTGCAGTACCGTATCTGCCGCCCCCTCCTGGAGCTGCTGCTGTAGACGCTCGAGATCGCGGATGAACTCACCCGGCAGCGGCGGCTCGGCCAGCACCGTCAGCGGCGTGGCAACAAGCCAGATCCATACGATACTCAGCGCGAGACGTTTAAGGTGCATCGATCACCTCAACTGAAATTCGAGACGTTGATGGGCACGCCGCAGGCCTCCGGCCGGTTCGAACTGCCAGCGCTGCACCGCCTCTATCGCGGCGCTGTCGAAGACATTGCGCGGCTGGGCACTGGTGACCTGGACGGAGGAGGGATCCACGCTGCCATCCGGCCGGATCACGAAGCGTACCTCGACGAAACCCTCTAGTCCGCGCCGCTGCGCCCGCGATGGGTACTCCGGCGGCACCCGGCTGGTCGGTGAGAGCTGACCAACGTCCACCGGCGCCTCACTGTCCGCTTGAGTATCACTCGGGCTGGCGTCTGTCGCCGTATCCGACGCCACCTCGGCCGTCGCCTCTGCTTCGGGTGCAGGAGACGGCTCCGGCTCGGGCTGCGGCTCAGGTTCGGGCTGCGGCTCCGGTTCGGGCGGCGGCTCTGGCGACACTTCGCTCATCTCCGGCAGCGTCTCGTCCAGCTCCAGGGGTTCCGCAGCGTCCGGTAGCGGCTCCGGATCCGGTAGCGAGATAGGGCTCTCCTGCGGCGGCAACTCAGGTGCGGGCGGCGGTACTGCCGCGGGTGGCGGCGGAGGCGGCGCTTCCGCGGGCGCTTCGGCAGGCTCCTCTTGCGGCACCTCAGGGGCATCCACCATGGTCATCGCCATGGTGTTGTCGAGCATCTCGACCTCAGCCTCGGGGGGAGCCACCAGCAGCGCCAGCAGCCAGAAAAGGGCTACCGCCAGCAGAATCCCGCCAAGCGCCGACATAGGCACTCGCGTCATGACTCGCTCCGGCTGGCTGCCACCGCCACCTGCTCGACACCGGCACTACGGATGCTATCCATGACCTCAATCAGGATGCCGGTGGCGGCTTGCCGATCCGCCTGGATCACCACGCTGCCATCATCGCTGACCAGCGCGGCCACTTCATCGCCGACGCGATGCAGGTCGATGGCCTTGCCATCTACCCACACCGCCCCCTCCGGCGTGATGGCGACCATCACTTGCGCCTCCGGCTGGGGCGTCGCCGAACTCGATTCGGGGCGCTCGATCTCCACCCCACTCTCACGGATGAAGCTGGTGGTGACGATAAAGAAAATGAGCATGATGAAGACCACATCGAGCATCGGCGTCAGGTTGACTTCACTGGCCTCGCCGCTGTCGGCCGTCATTCGGCGCCTACGCATGGGATTCCTCCACGGCCCGGGCCAGGCGGTCATGTAGCCGCTGGTCCTCGCGCCGGATGATATGTTCCAAACGACTGGTGAAAAGCAGCCCGACGACCGCCACCGCCATGCCGGTCAAGGTTGGCAGCGTGGCACGTGCCACACCGTCCGCCATCGAGCGCGCCTGGCCGCTACCGCTAAGTGCCAGACTATCGAACACCGCGATCATGCCGGTCACGGTCCCCAGCAGCCCCAGCAGGGGACACAGGGCGACCAGCAGCTTGAGCCAGGGCAGCGGCCGACGCAGGCGCCGGATCAGCTCCCGCGTCCACACATCCCGGAGCGTACGGGCGCTCCAGCTCAAATGGTCGCTGCGCTGAGTCCAGCGCTCGATCAGCTGTCGGCGCTGGTGGCGATAGGTCACGCGAAAATACCACCAGCGCTCCAGCGACAGGGTGAACAGCAGCATGGCCACCACGGCGATAACGACCAGCACCTCACCGCCAGACTCGACCAGACGCTCGAGGGGCTCAAGCCAACGCGGAGTCATGCGACCTGCTCTCCTGGGATGTGGGCGCGTCGCTCAGTGAGCCCGTCTCGAGATGCCTGGCCAAGGCCGCGCTCGCCTGACCCTCGACGACACCGGTCAAGTGGCGACTGCGGCCCGACAGCGCGGTATGCATGAATAGCAGCGGGACGGCGGTCACCAGACCCAACACGGTGGTCACCAGCGCCTGGCTGATACCACCGGCCATTAGCTGGGGATCACCGGTGCCGTAGACGGTGATCGCCTGGAAGGTCACGATCATCCCGGTCACGGTACCCAGCAACCCGAGCAGCGGCGCGATGGCAGCGAGCAGCTTGACCAGTGGCTGGCCACGTTCGAGTCTCGGCAGCTCGGCCAGTACGGCTTCGTCCAGCCGTGCCTCCAGCGCCTCGGGAATTTGATTCGCCTGCAGCTCACGGAAGCGCTGCAAGACTCTGCCTAGCGGGTTATCACTGCGCAGCTGTGACAGCTTAGCCAGCTGGCGACGCATGGCGAGGCTGACCCATAGCAGGTAGCCATACTGCAACAAGCCCACCAGCAAGCCGAAGGCGCCCAGCGTCACCACCACGTAACCAACGACACCGCCCTGATGGAAGCGCTCCAGCAGCGTGGGCTGCTGGGCCAGCGCCGCAATCACATCGCCATGGGTGGGATCCAGAGCGACATCACGACGCTCACCGGCATGAAACTCGGCCAGCACCTTGGCCACCGAGCGCGGCGTGCGCTCGACCACCGCCAACCCCGCCTCTCCGACGCCGCGCCGCAGCAGCGCATCATCGGTAAAGGCCGCAAAGTCGCCCAGACGCACCACATCACGAGGCACTATCTCGCCATCCGTTCCAGCCACCGGCGCCTCGAACTGCACCACGCGCCCGGTCTCTTCCACCAAGCCCAGCAGCCGGTCGGCAAAGCTTTCCAGGTGCTCCAACTCGAGCACGGAGACCGTATCTAGCCGCTCGGGAAGCCGTCCCTCACCGACGGCTACCCAGCTATTATTGAGAGCGTCGCGCAGCTCGCCAGTGTGACGCGATGCCAGCTCGAGTATCGCCGCCAGATCACTGCCCTGCTCCTGCTGCCGCGCCTCGAGCTCGTCACGATGCTGGGCCTGGATCTCGCGCTGATCGCTCAGCGCCGCATGGCGCTCCTGAGCAGCGCGATGCGCTTCACGACTGCGTTCCAATGCCGCTTCCAGGGCCTCGCGATCGTCGAGCAACTCACTCAACCGCGCCCGGTCGCGCGCTTCGGCCGCCTCCCGCTCAGCACGCAGGCTACTCAGCGTCTCGGGGTCGCCCTGCGCCAGTGCGGTGACGCTGAACAGCACCACCAGCATCAGTAACGCCATCACTCTTAGCGTGCTCATATGCCGCCCTCCCTAGCCAGTGGGCCATTGTCACGCTCAAGCGGCTGAGAAACCGGTAGCTGCAAGAGTTCAGGGGCGCGCTGATCGCGCGCCATGCGCAAGCCTTTGCGCACTTCTCGGCGCTGCTGGTCATCCAACGGCGCCCAGTCAGCGTCTTCTGCCAACCACACCCCGCCCTCACGGCCATCCGGCGTGAGGTAATAGAGCCCTACACGCCCCAGACGCAGATAGTCCACTTCACGCCGGCTTGATTGCGATTCATCAGTCACTACCAGGTAATCGCGCCAAGCATCCATCTCCAGCCCATACGCCAGCTCATAGCGCCATACGTCCAGAATTCGCTCCATCCGCTCGGCATCGTCGAGGTCCGGATCCCCCAGTGCGGTTTCCAGACTCGCCACCCGGGCACGCCGCTGTGACTGCATAAACGGCAGATCCCTCTCGATCCAAGCGTCGAGCCTCGCCACCAGGCTCGCCTGCAGGGAGGGCAGCGACTGTCGTGTCACATCGAGGGTATCCAGCGCCAGCTCACGACGCTGCAACTGCTCCGCCTGCTCTACCAGATGGGGGACAAGGCGCGCGCTCTCCTGTTCTAGTTGCCGCGTCTCGCTTTCGCGCTCACGAAGCTCTGCCAGCATCGCGCGGCTCTCATCGTCTGCAGCGTCGATCTGCGCCTGCAGCTCAGCCTGCTGACGCTGAGCGTCTTGTGCCTCGGACGTCAGCGAGTCGGCATTGGCCTGTCCAGCCAGTAACAGGACGCATAGCGCAGCGCCTAAGCGCAGGGAATCTAAACCATTACCACGCACCGTTCTCTCCCGTCGTCGTTGCCTAGTAGAAGCCATCGCCAGATAGGATATCACCTCGACCGCGAATAACAATGACTTTCATTATCAAGAAGATGCCTCAACGAGGCGTACACCCCTCTCGAGACGCACGGGGCATACGGCGCAGGTTGGTCAATAGCGGGGTGCCGGTAGCCGGATCATGCAGCAGGGTGCAGTCGATGTCGTAGAGCTCGGCGACCAGCTCACGGGTCACCACTTCACGAGGCTCGCCCTGGACAATGATGCGCCCTTCGCGCATCGCCACCAAATGGTCGGCATAGCGGCAGGCGCTGGCCAGATCGTGCAGCACCAGCGCCAGCGTTCGCCCCTCGCCGGCCAGTCGCCGCACCAGCTCGAAGACCTCCAACTGATGGCCCAGATCGAGCGCCGAGGTCGGCTCGTCGAGCAGCAGCAGCGGCGTTTGCTGGGCGATGGTCATGGCGATCCAGGCACGCTGCCGCTGCCCACCCGAGAGCGCCTCAAGCGGACGCTCGGCCAACGCTAGCAGATCCGCCGCCGCGAGTGCCGCCTCGACGGCCAGATGATCCTGCCGCGACCACTGCCGCAAGATGCCCTGGTGGGGCTGGCGGCCGAAGCGGATCAGGTCGCGCACCGTCAGCCCCTCAGGGGCAATCGCCTCCTGCGGCAGCAGCGCCAGACGGCGCGCCAGCTCGCGGGCCGGCAAGCGCTGGATATCCTTACCGTCGAGCAGTACGCAGCCGCCCCCCGGGGCGTGGAGCCGTGCCAACCCTGCCAGCAGGGTCGACTTGCCGCAGCCGTTGGGGCCGACGATGGCGGTCACCCGGCCAGGTGGCAGGCGCAGGTCCAGCCCTTCGATCACACGTCGCTGACCGTGGGCCAGGTCGAGCCGCTGCGCTTCAAGCGCGCAGCCCTCCGCCACTTCACTCATGCCAGACTCCTTAGAGGTCGCAGTAGGATCCATAACAACCAGGGACCGCCGACCACGGCGGTGACGATCCCTACCGGCAGTTCGATGGGCGCCAACAGCACCCGTCCGACCAGATCGGCCAGCACCATCACCAGCGCCCCGGCCTGCGCCGAGGCGATGATCGGCACGCCGCGACGGCAGGAGAGCGAGCGGGCGATCTCCGGGCCGATCAGACCCACCATCCCCACTGGCCCGGCCACCGCCACCGCCAGCCCGGTGAGCAGTACCGACACCGCCAGCACCTGCCAGCGCCGTCGCGCCACCTGGGACCCTAACCCCTGCGCAACGGCGTCGCTGAAGCGCATCAGCGATAGCGCGCGGGACAGCGCCATCGCCATCACCAGCCCGACGGCCGATCCCACGGCAAGCACCAACAGCGCACCCGTGGGGCGGGCATTGAGCGTCCCCACCGTCCATGGGTAGGCGGCATTGGCGGTATCCATATCGACCCGCGCCAGCAGCAGCTGGGTGATGGCGCCGAATACCGCCCCCACGCCGATCCCGGCGACGATAAAGCGGTAGCCGCGACTGCCACCGCCGGCGGTCAGCCCGAAGGTGATCGCAGCAGCGGTGGCCGCCCCCGCCAAGGCCATCGCCGGTGGTGCCAGCGACACGCCGAGCCCCACCACCGAGGCCACGGCAAAGGCCGTGGCCCCATTATCAATACCGATGATGCCCGGTGTGGCCAGCCGATTACGGGCCAGCGTCTGCATCAGGCAGCCCGCCACCGCAAACGCCGCTCCGGTCAGACAGGCGGCCCACAGTCGCGGTAGCCGCAGCTCGATCACCATGAAACGGTCCATGAGGCCCCCGCCGCCCAGCAGCACGGCAACCAGCGACTGGGGTGCCAGGCGCACGCTGCCCAGCGCCAGATAGACACCGCTCGCGACCATCAGCGCCAGCAGCAACCCCAGATTGGCCAGCGCACTGCGTCGGCTGATCAACAGGCTCGCCTCGCCACCACCCGGCCACTGCCAGCGCAGCCGCCAACTGCCATGGGGCACCGGCGGCGCTGTGCTCGGCCGCATCTTGTCTCGTGCAGCGCTACGCGCCACGAAGAGTAACGACATAAGGATTCCGGCTCCGCTTTTACAGGGTGGGTAGGCGCCTGGCGCGCACCACCGCCACCAGCACCGGAGCGCCACATAGCGCCGTCAGCACGCCCAGCGGCATTTCCGATGGCGCCACCAGCAGCCGCGAAAGAATGTCCGCCGACACCACCATCAGCGGCCCCAGCGGCAGGCACAACCACAGCACGCGACGAATGTCGGGCCCCGCCAGGGCACGCGCGGCAAACGGCACCACCAGTCCGACGAAGGCGATGGGGCCGGCAATCGCCGTGGCCGCCCCGACCAGCAGGGCCACGGCCACGATCACCAGCAGCCGCACCCGCCCCGGACGGTGGCCTAGCCCCGCCGCCACCCGCTCGCCCAGCGAGAGGGCCGCCAGCGGCCGGGCGATGCTCAGCACGATCAGGCTGGCCACCGCGAGGCTCGGCAGAACGGCCAGCAGATCATCGAGGCGCCGGCCAGACAGACTGCCGATCACCCAGAAGCGAATCTCATCGGCAGCGCGCTGGTCGAACAGCAGCAGCAGTGCCGTCAGCGATGCAAGCAAACCTGAGAACGCCGCCCCGGCGAGCACCAGGCGAACCGGGTCGCCGCCCACTCCGCGCAGCCGCGCCACGCTTAGCACGCACAGGCAGCCGGCCAGGGCCCCCAGCTGCGCCGCCGAGACGCGCAGCGTGGTGGCACTGGCACCCAGCAGTAGCGCAACCGCCACAGCGAAGGCACTACCGGCACTGACCCCCAGCAGCCCCGGCTCGGCCAGCGGATTGCGCGTGACGGCCTGCAACAGCGCACCGGCACAGCCCAGCGCCAACCCCACGACCACTCCAATCAGGGTGCGCGGCAGCCGCAGTGAGCCGACCACGAAGCGCGCCTCGGGATCGCCGTCGCCGGCCAGCACCGCCAGTGCCCGCAACGCGCCGACCTCCCCCGCGCCCACCAGCACGCTGAGCAGCATCACGCTCGACATCAGCAGCACCAAGCCCAGCCAGGGGATCGCCGGGTGCTGGGCCTGCGCTGCAAACAGGGCTTGCCTCATGGCAGTAGCGCACGCTCGAGATCATCGAGGATTGCCTGGGCCGCTAGCGGTCCTTGGGCGCTACTCCATAGCTGGCCGTCGACGCTGACCACGCGATCACGCTGCACCACGTCGAGGCGCTCGAAGGCGGGCGACTGACGGGCACTGGCAAGCGCCTCCTCACCATCCGCATTGAGCGTGGCCAGGAACAGCCAGTCGTCATCGATGCGCGACAGATTCTCGAGGCTCAGCGGGTCGCTATGGCCAGCCTGCTCCGGCACCAGGCCGCCATCGTGCACCTCGAGCCCGGCAGCCGCCAGCACGCCGGTGCTAAACAGCTGCGACGACATGACCAAGGGCCCCTGGGGCATCCAGCGCACCAGGGTCGCACCGCTGTCGATACCCTGCTCTGCGATGGCCTGTGCCATCTCAGCGGCACGCTGCTCGACCTCAACGATGGCCTCTTCCACCTCGGCTTCGCGCCCTAACGCCTGGCCATAGAGCCGTGCATCGTCCTTCCACGCCTCGCGGCTAAACCCCTGAGCGGGAGGCACCACGGTGGGGGCGATCCGCGACAGCAGCGCGTACTGCTCATCGCTGAGCTGCGGCGGTGCCAGGATCAGATCAGGCTGTTGATTCAGCACCGCCTCGATATTGATCTCACGCACTACGCCGACGATAGCGATGTCGTCCAGATAGTCGTCGAGGTAGCGCGCCACGCCGTCGCCGCCACGGGTGGTCACCGCACCCAGCGGCGTAATGCCAGCGGCCAGCGCAGTGTCCAGGGCACCCTCGTGGAGCGTCACCACCCGCTGCGGATCGCTAGCCACCTCGACCGGCCCATGGGCGGTCTCCACACTGTGAGCGTAAGCGGTAGTCGTCATTAGCGTCATCATCAGGGCCAGCAGTGGGCGGCGTGGCAGCAATGCAAAGGACATGCAATATCTCCAGCATGAACGGCGAATGGATTTGAGGAGATTGATAATAATGATTCTCATATACTAGCGCAGCATCAGCCTGCGGAACGACGTGTTGCCGATTGCGCAACGCGACGCAGACGCCGATAATAAACAGAATCATTTATATGATGGTATGCCTTCATGGCATACTGATCGATCTAGCCGACCGAGAGACATCCCGGATGTACTTGCCATGCACGATCTTGATGAACTGACCGCCTTCGATGCGGTGATGCAGTCCGGCAACCTGACCCGCAGCGCCACCCGCCTGGGATTGTCGAAGTCGACGCTGAGCCGGCGTATCAGCCAACTCGAGGCACGCCTCGGCTATCCCCTGCTGCGGCGCCAGTCCAACCGTCTCTTGCCTACCGAGGCCGGCGCACTGTTCCACGGTTACTGCCAGCGCATACTGGAACTCGCACGCCAGAGCCGGGCGGCCCTCGAGGAGCTGCATCACGAAATCAGTGGCGAACTGGTGATCGATGCCCATGTTGCGCTGACGCGGCCGTGGATCTCCCAACTGCTGCACGACTTTATGGCGCGACACCAACGGATCGACATGACGCTGAAGACCCACGAGCGATTTCATGCCAGCGCCGAGAGTACCGCCATTCACGTCACCCTCGGCCCCGTTATGGAGGAGCACCTGCGCTGCGAGCAGTTGACGCTGCTGCGCTGCGGTATCTACGCCCATCCCGACTACCTGGCACGCTACGGCCGGCCACGGCAGCCCGATGAACTGTTCGATCACCACTGGATCGATCTGCTCGGCGACGCCGAGGGCGGCCTACCGCTGCGTCACAGCAACGGCGCGCAGTTCCTGTTCCAGCCGCCGCGCTCGCGGCTGCGACTCGACCAGCACATGCTGCAGGCCGACGCCATCGCCCGTGGCCAGGGACTCGGCATCATGCCGTGCTGGCTCGCCGAGCGCCGTGAACGCGCCCACCCCGGCGACCTGGAGCTCTGTCTGCCGGAGTGGCAGCTGCCGGCCCTACCGGTGTTTCTGCTCTATGCCCACGGCCATCAAGCCGGCAAGGTCAGCGCCCTTCTCGACTTCCTGCGCCGCCACCTTCCCGTGGAGTGGAACAGCGAGCCCGCCTCTCCCCTCAGCGTTGCATCCTGAGCAACGCATCGTTTCTGCTTGAGCCCTTCCCTCTCGCCACCAGGTGCCGATAGAATTCACCCGCATTTGATAATTAATATCATTCAATAACCAGCATCATTCAAAGGTGAACTCATGACCCACGCGTCTCGACGCGCCCTGGCTGTCGCCATCGCCGCGGCCAGCGCTTCCCTGACGGCTGTCGCCGAGGAGCCCCCACGTCTCGACAACATCGTGGTGACGGCGGCCGGCTTCGAACAGGCATTGGCCGATGCGCCGGCCAGCATCTCGGTGGTGACCCGCGAAGAGCTGGAGCAGCGCCAGTTCTCCAATATCGGCGAAGCCATTGCTCACATTCCCGGCGTCGACGTGCGCTCTGGCGTGGGCAAGACCGGCGGGCTCAATGTCAGCATTCGCGGCATGCCGAGTAGCTACACCCTGGTCCTGATCGATGGGCGCCGCCAGAACGCCGCTTCTGACGTTACCCCCAACGGCTTTGGCGAGACCGGCACCAGCTTTATGCCACCGCTGTCGGCCATCGAGCGTATCGAGGTGATCCGCGGGCCGATGTCGACGCTCTATGGCTCCGACGCCATGGGCGGCGTAATCAATATCATCACCCGCCGCGTCGCCAACGAGTGGAGCGGCTCGGTCACCGCCGAGAGCACCTTCCAGCAGCACCGTGAGGAGCCCAACTCCCAGGCGCTCAGCTTCTTCACCAGCGGCCCGCTGGTCGAGGAGACCCTGGGTCTCCAACTGCGCGGCCGGGTATACAACCGCGGCGCCTCCGACCGTCTACTGGAAGGCACCGGCCGCGACCCACGGCCCGCCGAAGGCGAGATCTACTCCATTGGCGGGCGCCTGAACCTTACCCCAGACGACACCAACGAGGTCTGGCTGGACGCCGAGCGCTCCCGCCAGTGGTATGACAATACCGATAGTCGTCTGGGCAGCCTGGACGGCAGCAACCCGAACAACCCCAACCAAGTCTACGGCTACGAAGATCACATGCGCTTCAACCGTGATCAGGTGGCGCTGGGACACACCGGACGCTTCGACGCAGGCACCTGGGAAACCAGCCTGACCCACGCCATTACCGAAACCATTGGCCGCACCATCCCCCATCCCAACGCGGGGCCCGGTACGCCACACCCCGCCCTGCCCCACGCCCCGATCATCGGCTCGCCACGCACTCTGGAGAACGAGCAGACGGTACTCGACAGCAAGTTCACCACCAATATCGGCGCGCACATGCTCACCTTCGGCGGCCAGTATATCGAAGCAGAGCTGACCGACGACCTCGCGCCTGACAGCTACGACGAGTCGCAGTGGGCGCTGTTCCTGGAGGACGAGTGGTGGCTACGCGACGATTTGGCGCTGACCCTGGGCGGCCGCTATGAGAATCACGACGCCTTCAGTGGACACTTCACACCGCGGGGTTACCTGGTATGGAACGCCGACGACAGCTGGACGTTGAAAGGCGGTGTCAGTCGCGGCTACAAGACGCCGACCCTCAACCAGCTGAGGGATGGCATCAACAATGTCACCGGCCAGGGTAGCCGGCTATTGATTGGCAACCCCGATCTTCAACCGGAGAAGAGCACCAACTACGAGATCGGTGCCCACTACGACCACCAGGCGGGCTTCTCGGCGGGGGCGACGCTCTTTCATACCGATTTCACCGATCGCATCGTCACCGCCAGCGAGCGTACCGTCACCGGCAACCCGAGTATTCCCGACGGCACCTATGATCAAGCGATCAACATCGGGGAGGCACAAACCCAAGGGCTCGAGTTGGAAGCTCGCTACCGTTTCGCCCCCGCCTGGGAACTGCGCGGCGGCTACACCTACACCGATACCGAGATCAAATCGGATGACGCCCGCGGCGCCAGCCTGACCCTCGCACCACGGCACAAGCTCACCGCCGCGGTGACCTGGGACATCAACGAGCGCTGGTCCGCCACCCTGGAGGGCGAGCACTACAGCGGCCGGGATCGCTTCGCCTCCACGCCTGAGGCGGGTAGCCAATCGGCAGCGCTCGTCGCCGCCGTTGGCGACAGTTTCAAGAGCTACGAGCTGTTCAATCTCAGTTCCACCTATCGCGTGGCGGATAACGTGCGCCTGACCGGCACCATCCACAATCTGCTCGATACCGACTTCGGCAGCGGTACGACCTACGAATACGAGGGTGACACCTACGCGGGCTATGACTACATCGCCACGGGTCGGTCGATTGACGGCACCTATATGGATCGCCGCAGCCTGTGGCTCTCGGCGACCTACGAGTTCTGATCGCCCTCGACTGGCTTGAGTTTCGACTCACATTTGCCCCGCCACGGCGGGGCTTTTTCATGCCTCCCCCCCCTTACCAAGGCCAGATACGACAACGCCCCGCACAGGGCGAGGCGTTGTCAGATTAGGCGTTCAGAGTTCGCTACTTAAAGCTTGCTCTCCAACTCCGGCAGCACCTCGAACAGATCGCCGACCAGTCCGGTACTATCGAGAGCGCTACCTGGAAGATCCCGATCTTCCTTACAGCTTGCTCTCCAACTCCGGCAGCACCTCGAACAGATCGCCGACCAGGCCGGTACTATCGAGAGCGCTACCTGGAAGATCCCGATCTTCCTTACAGCTTGCTCTCCAACTCCGGCAGCACCTCGAACAGGTCACCGACCAATCCATAATCCGCTACCTGGAAGATCGGCGCCTCCTCGTCCTTGTTGATCGCCACGATCACCTTGGAGTCCTTCATCCCCGCCAGGTGCTGGATGGCACCCGAGATACCCACGGCGATGTACAGGTCAGGGGCGACGATCTTGCCGGTCTGGCCGACCTGCATGTCGTTGGGCACGAAGCCGGCGTCCACCGCGGCTCTTGAAGCGCCGATGGCGGCACCCAGCTTGTCGGCGATGCCCTCGAGCAGCGTGAAGTTGTCGCCGTTGCCCATGCCGCGCCCGCCGGAGATGACGATCCGCGCACCGCCCAGCTCGGGACGGTCGGACTGCGCCAGCTCCTCCTTGACGAAGCGCGACTGGGCGTTGTCGGCAACGTAATCGACCGCCTCGATGGCGGCGCTACCGGTAGTGGCGACCGCGTCGAAGGCGGTGGTACGCACGCTGATCACCTTGAGCGGGTCGTCGCTCTTGACCGTGGCGATGGCGTTGCCGGCGTAGATCGGCCGCTGGAAGGTGTCGGCGCTCTCCACGGCGATGATCTCGGAGAGCTGGCTGACGTCCTTGAGCGCGGCAAGCCGCGGCAGCACATTCTTGCCGGTGGTGGAGGCGCTGGCCAGCACGTGGCTGTAGTCGTCGGCCAGGGCCACCAGCAGCGCGCCCATGGGCTCGGCCAGCTGATAGGCGTAGACGGCGTTGTCGGCGACCCGCACCTTGCTCACCCCATCGAGCTGGGCGGCGGTCTCGACGGCGGCATGGACGCCATCACCGGCCACCAGCACGTGAACATCGCCGCCGATGGCGTTGGCCGCCGCAACGACGTGGGCGGTGGCGTCGGCGAGTTGGCCGTCGTGAAGATCGGCGAGAACCAGAATGCTCATATGATCGACTCCTTCTTAAAGCACTTTGGCTTCGTTCTTGAGTTTGTCCACCAGCTCGTCGACGGAGCCAACCTTGACGCCACCCTGGCGCTCAGGGGGCGGGGTGACCTTGAGCAGGCTGACCCGGGAGGCCACCTCGACGCCCAGCTCCGCCGGGGTCTTGACGTCCATGGGCTTCTTCTTGGCCTTCATGATGTCGGGCAGCTTGGCGTAGCGCGGCTCGTTGAGGCGCAGGTCGGTGGTGACGATGGCCGGCAGGCTCAGTTCGACGGTCTGCAGGCCGCCGTCGATCTCGCGGGTCACGGCGACCTTGTCTCCCTCGACCACCACCTCGGAGGCGAAGGTGCCCTGGGGCAGGCCGCTCAGCGCCGCCAGCATCTGACCGGTCTGGTTGTTGTCGGTGTCGATGGCCTGCTTGCCGAGGATCACCAGCCCCGGCTGCTCCTCCTCGACCACCTTGGCCAAGAGCTTGGCCACCGCCAGCGACTCGACGCGCTCGTCGGTATCGACGTGGATGGCGCGGTCGGCGCCTAATGCCAGTGCCGTGCGCAGCTGCTCCTGGGCGGCCTTGGGGCCAACGGTCACCGCGACCACCTCGGTGGCAACGCCCTTTTCCTTGAGTCGCACCGCCTCTTCCACGGCAATCTCGCAGAAGGGGTTCATCGCCATCTTGACGTTGGTGAGGTCGACATCGGAATTGTCCGCCTTGACGCGGATCTTGACGTTGTAGTCGATGACGCGTTTAACCGCGACCAGTACCTTCATAGTGTCCTCGCTTGGTTCACTCGCTGAAGCCTTGGATTGGCAGCGACCGCCATGCCCTGGGACGAGCGTCGCTCACCGCCCTAAGTAGGGTGTTACAGTCGATCTATTATGCATATCATGGCCGAGAACTAGAAGCAAACGACCGTTTTAATCAGAATTTGATATAACCTGTTATGCAAACGCCTGATCAAGCACAATGGCGGGAAGCGACCAGACCGTGGGAGGAGACTGCAGGTGGAACACGTAGAACGCGATTCAATGGACGTCGATGTGGTCATCGTCGGCGCCGGCCCGGCCGGGCTTTCGGCGGCCTGCCGCCTCATGCAGCAGGCCGAAGCGGCTGGCCAGGAGCTCACCGTATGTGTGGTGGAGAAAGGCTCCGAGGTGGGTGCCCATATCCTCTCCGGCGCGGTGTTCGAACCCCGCGCCCTGAATGAGCTGTTCCCCGATTGGGAATCCCGCGGCGCCCCGCTCACCACCCCGGCGATTCGCGACGAGCTCTACCTGCTCAAGGATGCCGACAAGGCCCAGAAGCTGCCCAATGCGCTGGTGCCCAAGAGCATGCACAACACCGGCGGCGACCAGACTCGCTACGTGATCAGCGCCGGCAATCTGTGCCGCTGGCTGGCCGAACAGGCCGAAGGCCTCGGCGTCGAGATCTTCCCCGGCTTCGCCGCCCAGGAGACGATTATCGAGGATGGCGTGGTCAAGGGCATCCTGATCGGTGACATGGGCGTAGCCGCCGATGGCCAGCCCAAGGACGGCCATATGCCGGGCATGGAGCTGCGGGCCAAGTACACCCTGTTCGCCGAGGGCGCCCGCGGCCATCTGGGCAAGCAACTGATCGGTGAGTACCGCCTCGACGAGGGCAGAGATCCGCAGCACTACGGTATCGGCCTCAAGGAGCTGTGGGACGTGCCCGCCGACAAGCACGAGCCGGGCCTGGTGCTGCACGGCTCCGGCTGGCCGCTGGCCAAGGATGCCCACGGCGGCTGGTTCCTCTACCACGCCGAGAACCAGCAGGTGGTGGTGGGGCTGATCATGGATCTCTCCTATCAGAACCCCTGGCTGTCGCCGTTCGATGAATTCCAGCGCATGAAGCACCACCCGCTGCTCAAGCAGTATCTCGAGGGCGGCTCGCGGGTCGCCTACGGCGCCCGGGCGATCACCAAGGGCGGGCTCAACTGCCTGCCCAAGATGACCTTCCCCGGTGGTCTGCTGATCGGCTGTGACGCCGGCACCCTCAATTTCGCCAAGATCAAGGGCCTGCATACCGCCATGAAGTCGGGCTTGGTGGCCGCCGAGAGCGTCTTCGAGGCCCTCGCCACTGGCGATGAGGGCGGCCAGGAACTCACCGCCTTCACGGCCAAGTGGGAGGCGAGCTGGGCCTATGCCGAGCTCAAGGAGAGTGCCAGCTTCGGCCCGGCGATTCACAAGTACGGCACCGTCGGCGGTGGCGCCTACAACTTCGTCGACCAGTTGCTGGGCGGCAAGCTGCCCCGCGTCCACGACACCACCCCGGACCACGCCGCGCTCAAGCCCGCCGCCGAGTTCGAGAAGATCGACTACCCCAAGCCCGACGGCAAGCTCTCCTTCGACAAGGCCTCCTCGGTGTTCCTCTCCAACACCAACCACGAAGAGGATCAGCCCTGCCACCTCAAGCTCGCCGATCCGGCGCTGCCGATTCGCGACAACCTTCCCGAGTACGCCGAACCGGCTCAACGCTACTGCCCGGCCGGGGTCTATGAAGTGGTCGAGGACGACGCCGGCAAGCCGCGCTTCCAGATCAACTTCCAGAACTGCGTGCACTGCAAGACCTGCGACATCAAGGACCCGGCCCAGAACATCACCTGGGTGGCGCCGGAGGGTGGCGGCGGGCCCAACTACCCCAATATGTAAGCGGATAGAATGACACCAATGGCAGGCGGACTCAGGGTGAGAGCGCCTGCTGCAGTGCCTCGGCCACCCGCCGTTGCTGCGCGGACTCGAGATAAGGGTGCATGGGCAGGCTGAGCACCCGCGCACAGGCCGCCTCGCAGATCGGCAGCCGGCACGACGGGTCGGCCACCGCCGGCTGGCGATACAGCGGTCGGGGGTAGTGAATCGCGGTGGGAATCCCGGCTTCCAACAGCCGCGCCGCGACCTCGTCGCGCCCCTCCAACTGCAGGGTGTACTGGGCATGCACACTGGTATTGCCCGGCAGTCGCTGCGGCAAATCCAGCGCCAGCCCATCCAGCAGCGCGTCATAGCGCTCCGCCACCCCCTGACGCTGCGCCACCTCGTCATCGAACACCGCAAGCTTGACCAGCAGAATCGCCGCCTGCAGCGTATCCAGCCGGCTGTTCATGCCCAGCTGCAGATGCTGGTAGCGCCCCGCATCGCCGTGGTTGATCAGGCGCCGCAGTTGCTCCGCCAGATCGTCGTCATCGGTAAACAGGGCCCCGCCGTCGCCGTAGCATCCGAGCGGCTTACTGGGGAAGAAGCTGGTGCAGGCCACCCGACTCAAGGCGCAGGAGGCGCGACCATGACGACGGGCACCGAAACTCTGGGCGGCATCTTCGATCACTATCAGCGCATGGCGCTCGGCCAGGTCGTTGATCGCTTGCATATCAGCGCACTGGCCGAACAGCGAGACCGGCATGATGGCGCGGGTGCGCGGGGTAATCAGTGCCTCGAGCCCTTGGGGATCGAGCAGCAGGCTGCCGGGCTCGATCTCGGCATATACCGGCCGCGCACCGCACAGTGCCACGCTCTCGGGGCTGGCCACGAAGCCGAAGCCAGGGACGATCACCTCGTCGCCGGGGCCGATTCCGAGCCCCATCTGCGCCAGCTGCAGGGCCGCAGTGCCGCTGCCGCAGGCGATGCAGTGGGCGACGCCGGCCCGCGCCGCAAGGCGCTGCTCCAGCTCGGCGACCTCCGGCCCCTGTACATAGCAGCCGTGTGCCAGGACACGCTGCATGGCCGCATCCAGGCGCGGCTTGAGGCGCGCCTGCTGGGCAGCCAGATCAACGAATGCCATGGCCATGGATTAGCCCCCCACGGCGCCATCATAGGGCGCCAGCCCCAGCGTCCTGAGGCGTGGGTGCAGCTGGGCATCCGGCGCCGGCTCGGGCTGTGCCTCGCGAATCGCCTGCACCGCCGCCAGGCAGGGGCGTACCGTCTCGATGCCGAAGCCGCGCCCGGCGAGAATCTCACGATAGCTGACCGTGTGCAGATCGGTGAAACCGGCGGAAAACTCGAAGGCTTCACCGTCGCAGGTCACCGAACGATAGGTGGGCTGCCGCCCGCGCACCTCAGCGGGGAGATCATCGGCATCGATGGAGAGAAACCAGCGCACCCTTGCGCGCCGATACTCGAGATAGCCGCTGGCCTTGTGATCATCGCGATAGTGCAGCGACAGTTGCTGCAGCTCGCCGAAGACCATCTGCAGCATATCGAAGAAGTGGATGCCGATATCGGCCACCACGCCGAACGAGCGCCGCGGATCGCCCTTCCAGCTCTCCAGGTACCAGGGGCCGCGTGAGGTGATATAGGTGAGCTCCACCTCATGGTTGTCGCGCCCTGCACGCTCGACCCGATCGCGCAGCTCATGGATCACCGGATGGTGACGCAGCTGCATGATCGAGTAGACCCGCCGCCCGCTCTCCGCTTCCACTCGGCGCAGCTCATCGAGCTGCTCGACGCTGGCCACCAGCGGCTTTTCACAGATCACATCGCAGCCCAGGTAGAGCCCGGCGGTGACGTGGGCGCTATGCAGATGATTGGGCGAGCAGACCACCAGATAGTCGAGTGAATGGCCCTGTCGCTTGCGCCGCCAGGCGTGCTCGAGAAAGCGTTCGAATTCGGTAAAAAAAGCGCAGTCGGTGGAGATCGAATCGATGACACCCACTGAGTCGTTGATGTCGTAAGCCGCCACCAACTGATGACCGGTCGCCTGGATTGCCTGCATATGGCGAGGGGCGATATAGCCCGCCGCACCGATCAGCGCAAAGTTCATCCCAGCCTCCCTGGCGTCGAGTAGCAAGTCACCAGATAAAGGTAGCGGGCAGTGGCGAGATTTGCCTAATGCCTGTGATCAGTCGCCGCGCGCCACCGGCCGCGCCGGATCCTCGATCCACTCACTCCAGGAGCCGGCATAGAGGCGCGGCAGCGGCAGCCCGGCCACGGCATAGGCAAGAATCGTGTGGCAGGCGGTGATCCCGGAACCACAGTAGGCCACTACCTCTTCGGCCTGTGGCAGTTCGGCTGCCAGCCGCTCGGCCGGCTTGAAATACCCCGACGCGTCGAGGTTGGCGGCGCTCGGCCGAGAGCGGGCACCGGGGATGTGCCCTGCCACGGGATCGATGGGCTCCTCCTCACCGCGAAAACGCGCCGGGCTTCGCGCGTCGACCTTGAGGGCGCGGCCCGAGAAGACCTGATCGGCCTCTACCCGGGCCGCGTCATCGAACGCCGGTCGCCAGTCGCTTGGCCGAGTGGATGTGTCGCCCGGCTCAAGCTCACCGCCAATGGCCTGCCAGGCCATAAGACCACCGTCGAGGACGTACACCTCGGGATGACCGGCCCAGCAGCGCAGCATCCACCAGGCCCGCGCCGCAGCCAGCTGGCCGCCCATGTCGTCGAACACCACCAGCGGCCGGTCAGGCGAAACGCCGAGCCGCTGCAGTGTCGCCGTAAAGGTTGCCGGGTCAGGTAGCGGATGACGACCGCCCTTCCCCGGCGTCGCGGCCAGGTCGCGATCGAGGTCGAGAGGCAGGCTGCCGGGGAGGCTGGCCTGGCGCCACAGCACGCGACCCGCCGCGCTGTCATTGAGGCGTGCGCGGCAGTCGAGCAGCAGCGGTGCGCTATCGGTTGCCAGGCGCTGCTGCAGCGCCTTGGCGCTGATCAAAGGCTGTGTCATGCGGACTCTCCAATCGGTTCCAGGGGGGCGCGCAGCGCGATCAGGCGGCGCTTGCCGGCGTGGGTGAAGCGCACCTCGATCACCGGGTTGGCCGGGTCACCCTCGACCACCTGAATCTCGCCCTCGCCGAATACCGCATGGCGAACGCGCTGGCCAACGTCGAACGCCGCTGCCGCATAGCGACCCGCTGCGCTGGCGACGCCGGTGGCAGCAGTGATCGTCAGCGCTCGGCCGGTGGCCGCCAGGTAACGCTGCATCAGCGTCGGCTCGACCACCGCCAAGGCCGCCGTTGGCACGGCGTCCGCGCTCAGGGCATCGGCCACCCGCTGGCAGTCGTCCCAGGCGCTCTCGGCAATGAAACGGCTAGGACGGTGCTCGCCGCCGTCATGCACCATCAACAGCTGCTCGCGGGCGCGGGTAATGGCGACATAGAACAG
Source organism: Halomonas sp. ML-15 (assembly GCF_014779595.1). Lineage (GTDB taxonomy): Bacteria > Pseudomonadota > Gammaproteobacteria > Pseudomonadales > Halomonadaceae > Franzmannia. The sequence continues at coordinate 1,010,233 of NZ_JACXZT010000019.1, read as the reverse complement.
CCGCCGCTCCTCCTCCAGGCGCTCCGGCGTCAGCGGGTTGTCACGACTGTAGTGGGGGAAGTCCTCTTCATTGGCGCCCCACAGCGCCACCAGTGGCCACTCCAGCCCCTTGGCGCCGTGCACGGTGGAGATCAGGATCCCGTCGGCATCGCCGGCGCCTCCCGCTTCGTCCTGGACGGGCCGCTCGAGCAGCGCGATAAAGGCCTCAGGGTCATGATCGAGCTCGGCGGCCTGCTCGATCAACACGTCGAGCAGGCGCACGTCCTCCTCGCCTTTCTCACGCCGGGCGGCGGCGCGCTTGAGCACCTTCTCGGCGTCGAGGCGCTCGACCACCTCGGCCAGCAGCCGCGACGGCGGCCAGGCGGCCAGCTTGGGCAGGTCGCAGAGCAGCGCCCAGCGGCGCTTGAGGTTGCGCCGCTGGATCGGCTTGAGACTCGCCAGCAGCGGGTCGTCACGGCTCGGCCACTGCTGCGACTCGGCCAGCCGCGTGGCCAGCGCCTGCAGCCGCTCACGCGCCACGAAAGGCGTCGGCTGGGCGAGCAGCAGCAGCAGATGCGCCGGGTCCTGGAGCAGCCGCGGCTGGCGCGCCAGGCGTAGATAGCCGGCCAACGCCTGGACCAGCGGCAGGCGAAATACGAAGCGGTCCTCGCGGGCCAGACGAAACGGCAGGCCGGCACGCAGCAGCTGCAGCTGCACCGACACCGACAGCGCCCAGCTGCGTACCAGCACACAGCCCTCGGCGAGGCTGCGGCCTTGGCGCTGCCAGTCGCCCAGGGCCTCGACCAGCGCTCCTCCCCCTTGGGCCACGCTCAGCCGGGTCGTCGGATTGCCCGGGGCTGCCAGACACAGCTGATCGGGTCGCCGGCGATTGGCGGCAATGGCATGGTTGGCGGCCAGCGCCAGCGCATCGCCATGGCGAAACGTGGTCGACAGCGGATAGTCGCGGGCCGCACCGAAGGTGCGCGTGAAGTCCTCGAGCATGGTGTCGGGGCGCGCACCGCGCCACTCGTAGATGCACTGGTTGGCATCGCCCACCGCCATCACCGACGCGCGCTCGCCGGCCAGCAGCGCCAGCAGCCGCTGCTGCGCCTCGTTGATATCCTGATACTCGTCGATGATGACATGGTCGAGAAAGCCCTGAACCCGCTGGCGCAGCGCGGGATCGGCCTCCAGGGCACGCAGCGGCCGATACAGCAGGTCGGCGTAGGTCATCAGCCGATGCTGCTCGAGCAGCGTCTCCGCGGCATCGAAGGCGTCGACGAAGTGGCCGGTGTCGTCGCCAAAGTCGAGCCGCTCATAGAGCGTCTGGGGCGCCTCCATCTCGGCCTTGACCAGTTCGCAGAAGTGGCCGAAGGCCTCGAGCCTATCGCCGTCCAGCGCCGACTCGAGCTGGGCCTCGTCGCCGTGCAGAGCCTGCTGGACCGCCTGGCGCAGCAGCCGCTCGCGCTGCCACTCCTGAGCCAGCAGCTCACGCCGCGTCAGCGCTCCCCAGCGGGTCAGGGTGCCGGTCAGGCGGTGGCCGATGGAGTGGAAGGTGCGCACGTCGGGCAGCGCCTGGCCCGGCGGTGCCCAGCGCATCAGCTTGGCGGTGAAGTCTTCCCGCGCTGCGCGGTTGAACATCAGCACCAATAGCTTTGACGGCGGCGTGCCCTGGGCCAGCAGGTGTAGCACCCGCGCCACCATGGTGGTGGTCTTGCCGGCACCGGCTACCGCCGCGACCCGGGCGTGGCCGCCGGCATGGGCAACTACCGCGCGCTGCTCGTCGGTCAGCTTCACGACGCCTCCAGCGCGCCGAGCGGCTGCCAGTGGCCGGCACTGACCAGGCCAAGCTGTGCGCGCCCTTCGACCGTGCGCTGCTCGCCCTCTTCCACAAGACGATAGAAGACGTTACGGCCAAGCCGCGCCGCCAGCCCGAAGCGCACCGCCACCTCGGGCACCGGGGTACCCTCAGGTGTGGCGGTAACCTGCAGCCGAGGCGACTCGCCCAGTGCCACACGGTCGCCCACGTTGGTGATCAACCACCAGGTACCGGCATGCTGCTCGGCGTCGACGACCACGAAGGCGCAGTCCTCTACCATGACATGCCACTTCTCCACCGGGCTGACCAGGTAGTGCTCGCCGTCAGACTCGCGACGCAGCAGCGTCGAGAGCAGCCGCACCAGCGAGGATCGGCGTATCAGCGTGCCTTCGTGAACCCAGTGGCCGTCGGCACGAATTGTCAGATCCATCTGCCCACTCAGCGCCGGGTGCCAACGCTCGAGGGGAGGAATCGCCCCGGTGGGCTCGGTAGCGCTCAGCAGCGGTTCGAAGGACATAGCGTTCTCTCGTTACATAACGGCTCAGACCAGCCCGGCGGCGGCCAGGCTATCATGCATTTCGGCCGGCGCATGGGGAGCCGCCTGGCGAAACAGCCGATAGAAGTTGGCCGTGGTCTGCATCGCCACTTCATCGACGCTGATGCCACGCTCGGCGGCAATGCACTCGGCCACCTCGACCACCCAGGCCGGCTGGTTGGGCTTGCCGCGATGCGGCACCGGTGCCAGATAGGGGCTGTCGGTCTCGATCAGCAGGCGATCGAGGGGAATCCGGCGCGCCAGCTCGCGCAGGGCAGCGGCATTGCGGAAGGTGATGATCCCCGACAGCGAGATATAGAAGCCGTGACGCACCGCCTCGCGGGCCATGTCGAGGTCTTCGGTAAAGCAGTGCAGCACGCCACCCACTGCCGGATCGGTGTGAGCCTTGATCAGCGCCAGCGTCTCGTCACGCGCCTCGCGGGTATGGATGATCACCGGCAGCTCGAGCTCGGTGGCAGCGATCAGTTGACGCTGAAAACGTTCCCGCTGCACCTCGCGGCTGGGCACCTTGTCCGGCGACTGCTGCAGGTAGTGGTAGTCGAGACCGCACTCGCCGATGGCCACCGCGTCGTAGCGCTCAGCGACCTCCTTGATCGCCTCGACGCTAGGCTCCTCAGCAACCTGGTGCAGCGGATGGACGCCGGCGGAGATCACCACGTCGCTGTGCTCACGGGCAATGGCGGCTACTCCAGGTACGTCTTCCAGGGTCACGCCGATGGCCAGGAACTGACCCACGCCACGGTCGCGGGCGGCGGCCAGGGCGGCGTTCAGATCGCCGTCATGGGCGCTCAGATCGAGGCGGTCGAGATGGCAGTGCGAGTCTACGAACATGCGGTGAAATACCCGAAAAATGGATGTATGGCATCGACTGGCAGGGCTACAGCGTATAGGTGGCAGCCCCCTTGTCGAGCTGCCCGGCCAGATGCGTTTCGATACGGTCGCGCACGGCCTTGTCCTCGGCACTGAAATGCACGCCGATACCCGGTCGGCGGCGACCCGACACCCCGGGAGGCGAGATCCACACGACCTGACCGGTGACCGGCAGCCGGTCGCTCTCGCCGGGCAGCGTCAGCAGCAGGAAGACTTCCTGACCCAGCTCATAGCGCGCCTCGGTGGGCACGAATATTCCGCCGCGCTCCAGCGAGGGCATATACGCCTGAAGTAGTGTCGGTACGTCGGGGATCGGAAGTGACAGGGCTTTCTGGGCGGCCATGGGCAATGACTCCTGCATAAACCAAGGGAGCGCTGGCTCAGGAACGCAGCAGCGCCGACCAACGCACCAGCCAGGCTTCCAGTACCAGCTGCGGGTTGGGGTTGCCGCCCACCGCCAGCAGGTGGCGCTGCTCCTGAGCATAGTCGAGCAGCCGAAACCAGTCGTGGATACGCGCGTTCTTGACCGCCTGCCGGTAGAGCGGCAGCAGGTCGGGGTTGCGCAGTTGACCGCGGTCTCCCGACAGTCCCAGCCGGATCAGGTCCTCGAGCCAGGCAATACCGTACCACAGGATGCGCTCCACCGATTGCCCAGAGAGGCGCGCAGCCTCGGCCACCGGTTCGGCACCGCGGACCAGCGCATCGAACAGCTCGTGCAGTGCCTGGCGCAGCGCACGGGACTCGGGATCGGCCATTTCACGGGCCAGCAGCGGTAGCCCGCCAGCCGCATCGAGCCAGAACGGCGCTTCGTCGACGTCGCCAAGGGCCTCGCCGAGCCACTCCAGACACGCCGACGCCGGCGGCACCGGCAGGCTCCAGCGCTGGCAGCGTGAGCGAATGGTCGGCAGCATGCGCGAGGGAATATCGGCAATCAGCACAAACAGGGTGCGCTCACCGGGCTCCTCGAGGCTCTTGAGCAGCGCATTGGCCGCCGCTATGTTCATCGCTTCGGCGGGCTGCAGCACGATCACCCGGTAGCCGCCCTGCTGAGCGGTCTGGTTGACGAAGGTATTGACCTCGCGAATCGGATCGATGCGGATCTGGCGACTCTTCTCCACCGGCGACACCCGCAGCAGGTCGGGATGGTAACCCGAGGCCAGCATCGCGCAGCTGTGGCAGCGGCCGCAGGCGAGCACACCCGGGTCCTGGCACAGGGTGCGCGCCAGCAGCGCCTCGGCCAGCTCCTGCTTGCCGACGCCGTGGGCCCCGGTCAACAGCAATGCATGGGGCAAGCGTCCGGCATCCTGCTGACCGGTAAGCTGAGTCCACAGCGCTTGCTGCCAGGGGTAGGGAGCGGGAACTGTCATGATGGCGTCTCCAGCAGCGTAGACAGGCGCTGGGCGAGCCGAGCCTGAACCTCGTCTAGCGCGCCGGCCGCATCGATGACCGCGATGCGCTCGGGAGCCGCGGCAGCCTGTGCCAGATAGGCCTTGCGTACCCGGGTAAAAAAGGCCTCACGCTCGCGCTCGAAGCGATCCGGCGCCGAGCCGCGCGCCGCCAGGCGCTGGCGGGCCGCCGCCAGCGGCATATCCAGCAGCAGGGTCAAGTCGGGCCGCAGCTCGCCCTGCACGAAGTTCTCGAGCGTGGCGATACGCTCCACCGGCAACCCTCGCCCGCCGCCCTGATAGGCAAAGGTGGCATCGGTAAAACGGTCGCACACCACCCAGGCGCCACGCGCCAGCGCCGGGCGAATCACCTGGGCCAGGTGCTGGGCGCGAGCGGCGAAGACCAGCAGCAGCTCGGCATCGTCATCCAGCGGCTCGTCGCTGGTAGGGTCGAGCAGCAGTTCGCGGATCGCCTCGGCGCGCGGCGTGCCGCCCGGCTCGCGGGTACGCACGACCTCGATGCCGCGGGCGCTGAGCCAGTCGCAGACCCAGGCCATATTAGTGGTCTTGCCGACGCCTTCGCCTCCCTCGAGGGTGATAAAACGCCCTTTCTCTTGAAAGCGACTCCGCTCCAGACTTTCCTGGGGACAAGCCTCCGAGGAGGCGCTATGAATACTTCCCTGTACGCTACCTACGCCATCCCTGGCGTAGGACCTCCTCTCCGGCTTGTCCCCAGCGTCTGTCGCTAACCGGTTTGAGTCGTTATGACGCATGCCTACTCCAATCAGCGATTACGAATATACCGATTGACCGCGTTGTTGTGCTCGCGCAGCGTACGGGAGAAGTGGTGGGTGCCGTCGCCACGCGAGACGAAATAGAGCGTCTCGCCGGGCAGCGGGTTGACCGCCGCCTCGAGGGAGGCGCGACCGGGCATGGCGATCGGGGTTGGCGGCATGCCGTCGATCACATAGGTATTGTAGGGCGTGGCTTCCTGCAGGTCGGCGCGGGTGATACGCCCCGTGTAGCGCTCTCCCATGCCGTAGATCACCGTGGGATCGGTCTGCAGGCGCATGCCCTGCTGCATGCGACGCTTGAATACCCCGGCGATCTCGCGGCGCTCTTCGGGCGCGCCGGTCTCGCGTTCGATCAGCGAGGCCATGATCAGCGCTTCATAGGGCGAGTCGATGGTCAGGTCGTCGTCACGCTCAGCCCATACTTCCTCGAGGACCCGCTCCATGCGCGTCAGCGCCTGACGCAGAATCTCGACGTCGCTAACGCCCTTGTGATAGCGATAGGTGTCGGGGAAGAACCAGCCCTCCGGATGCACCCCCTCACGGTCGAGCAGCGCCATCACTTCGTCGTCGGAGAGCCCTTCAGTGCGGTTATCGAGCTTGGGGGCATTGTCGAGCAGCTGACGCATCTGCCGAAACGTCCAGCCCTCGGGAATCGTCAGCGGATAGGTGACCACCTGATCGCTACCCAACAGTTCGATCAGCTCGCGGCCCGTCATCTCTGGCCTGAGCATATACTCGCCGGTACGCAGCTGCGGCACCGACTCGGGCTCGAGGCGAGTCAGCAGGCGAAAGGCCCAGTCGTCACGGATGATCCCGCGTGACGCCAGGTCGGCCACCACGCGATTATAGCCGGCGCCCCGCGGCACTTCGTAGAGGGTGTTCTCCTCCAGCGCAAGTGGCGCCTCGATCCGCGACTCCCAGTAGCGGTAGCCGCCATAGGCGGCCACTGCCGCCACCACAACCAGAAACAGCAGGCCTTTCACCACTCGCATCTCTTATCCTCGATCAAACTATCTCAGCGGATTGTCGGATAACCCAGCAGCCTGTGCCCGGCATCCTGCAATAGGCGATGATTCTCGTCCAGTGACCAGCGGCGCAGACATGCGCCCTGCGGGTCGTCCAACTGCGTCAGCGGCCAGACGCCCTGCAGCGAATTGCCCAGCCACGCCGCCTCGGCGTCGAGCAGTGCCGCCGGGCCCGCCTCGACCTCGGCGATGTCCAGCTCAGACAGCAGCGCCTCGCGCAGCGTACCGGCCACGCCGCAGTGCGCCAGGCGTGGCGTCTCGAGCCGCCCACGGCGCAGCCAGAACAGATTCATGCAGGTCGCCTCGACCAGCTGGCCGTGGCTGTCGCACAGTAGCCCCTCGGCGATGGCATCATCCTGCCACTCGCCCCGCGCCAGCACGTTCTCCAGCCGATTGAGATGCTTGATACCGGCCAGCGCCGGCTGACGTCCCAGGCGCAGCCGACAGTGGCGAACTCTCACGCCCTCATGCCAGCGCACCGGCTGTGGGGTGAAGCTGGCCAGCTGCCAGCGCAGCCGGGGCGTCGGCGAGTCAGGCGGACGATAGCCACGCCCACCGCTGCCGCGGGTCACGATCAGCTTGAGCACGGCGAGGCCAGGCGGCGCCTGGCGGCAGAGCGCCCCCATGGCGTCCTCGTCGGGCAGTGCAAAGCCCAACCGCTCGGCCCCGCGCCGCAGACGCGCCACATGCTCCGACCACAGCAGCGGCTCGCCGTCGCGCACCAGCACGGTCTCGAACAGGCCATCGCCATAGGCCAGCCCGCGATCATCGAGCGGCATCTCCTCCATTCGGCCGCCTTAGACTCGGGTGAAGATCAGCGAGCCGTTGGTACCGCCGAAGCCAAAGGAGTTGGACAACGCCACGTCGATCTTCATCTTGCGGGCAGCGTGTGGCACGTAGTCGAGAATGCAGCCCTCCTGGGGGTTGTCCAGGTTGATGGTCGGCGGCGCCACCTGATCGCGAATCGCCAGCACGCTGAACACCGCCTCTACCGCACCGGCTGCCCCCAGCAGATGGCCAATCATCGACTTGGTGGAACTCACCGCCACCGCTTCAGCGGCGCTGCCCATCACCTTCTGCACCGCACGGCTCTCGGCGAGATCTCCGGCGGGCGTCGAGGTGCCGTGGGCGTTGATATAGTCGATGTCCGAAGCGTCGATACCGGCATCGCGCACCGCATTGCTCATCGACAGCGCCGCGCCGCGCCCGTCTTCCGGGGGCGCGGTCATGTGGAAGGCATCGTCGCTCATGCCGAAGCCCTTGAGCTCGGCGTAGATGGTCGCTCCGCGCGCCTTGGCGTGTTCGTACTCCTCCAGCACCATCACCCCGGCACCGTCGGAGAGCACGAAGCCGTCGCGGTCACGGTCCCAGGGGCGGCTGGCCGCTGCCGGGTCGTCGTTGCGCGTCGACAGTGCTCGGGCCGCCGAGAAGCCGCCCAGGCCAAGCGGCGTAGTGGCCATTTCGGCGCCACCACAGAGCATCACGTCGGCGTCGCCATAGGCAATGGTCCGGGCGCTGTAGCCGATGTTATGGGTGCCGGTGGTACAGGCAGTGGTAATGGCGATATTGGGTCCGCGAAAGCCGTGCTGGATCGCCAGGTTGCCCGAGATCATGTTGATGATCGAGCCGGGCACGAAGAACGGCGAGATACGCCGCGCCCCGCCCTTGTTGAGGGCATTGTGGTTATGCTCGATCATTGGCAGCCCGCCAATCCCCGAGCCGATGGCGACACCGATGCGATCGGCGTTGTCTTCGGTGCACTCGAGGCCCGCGTCGCTGATGGCCTGGGCCCCCGCGGCCACGCCATACTGGATGAACAGGTCCATCTTGCGCGCCTCCTTGGGGTTCAGATAAGGGCTGATATCGAAGCCCTTCACCGAACCGCCGAAGCGCGTATTGAAACCGCTGACATCGAAATGCTCGATGGCGGAAATGCCGCTCTTGCCGGCCACAATATTCGCCCAGCTCTCATCGACGGTATTACCCACCGGCGTTACCAGCCCGAGCCCGGTCACCACGACCCTTTTCCGAGACATCAGCTCTCCTCCAGACATCCTTGATGGCACGGCCACGCAATGCTGGCTGCGTGCCGTTTTGCGCGCATTATACCTGAACCTTAGCGGGCTGTGGCCGCCGCGAAAACATCCCGCCACCACACCCATCGATCGCACCGCCAAGCGCAGGCCAATACGAAAACGGGGACCGTCCTGCAAGCAGGACGGCCCCCGTAACGGCCGCTGGCCGCGATCCGACAGCGCAACGCGCTGACGTCACACCTTACTGGTGTGCATTGACGTAGTCGATCGCTTCCTGAACGGTGGTGATCTTCTCAGCTTCTTCGTCGGGAATTTCGGTATCGAATTCCTCTTCGAGCGCCATCACCAGCTCGACGGTATCCAACGAGTCGGCGCCGAGATCTTCGGTGAAGGAGGAGGTGTTCTGAATGTCCTCTTCCTTGACGTTCAGGCGCTCTGCCACAACCTTCTTCACGCGCTCTTCGATAGTGCTCATTATGTGGTCACTCCAGTCGTTCAAAATAGCCGTTGAAAATCCAGCCGTTCGAAATCCGCTAGCCCAAAAAGCTGCGGTGTAGTGTATAGACCGCCCCCAGGCGACGCAAGATTCGCGCCCGGGAACGGTCCGCGCGCCATCAGCGCATGTTCATGCCACCGTTGACGTGAAGCGTCTCACCGGTGATATAGCCTGCTGTCTCGCCGGTCAGGAAGCCCACCGCTGCGGCGATTTCCTCCGGCTGCCCGAGCCGCGACAGCGGAATCTGGCCAAGCAGCATCTCGTGCTGCGCCTCGGGCAGAGCGTCGGTCATATCGGTGGCGATAAAGCCCGGCGCAACATTGTTGACGGTAATGTTGCGTGACGCCACCTCTCGTGCCAAGGCGCGGGAAAAGCCTTCCATGCCGGCCTTGGCCGCAGCATAGTTGCTCTGACCGAGATTGCCCATGGTCGCCACCACCGAACTGATACTGACGATGCGTCCGAAACGCGCCTTGGTCATGCCGCGCAGGCACGCCTTGCTGACGCGATAGACCGACTTGAGATTGGTGTCGAGCACCGTGTCCCACTCGTCTTCCTTCATGCGCATCAACAGATTGTCACGGGTAATGCCGGCGTTGTTGACGAGGATGGTCGGCGCGCCGAATTCGTCACCAATCGCCTTGACCAGCGCATCCACGCTGGCCTGGTCGGTAACGTCGAGGCAACGCCCGGCGCCCTGGATGCCGTGGGCCTTGAGGTCGGCATCGATCTTCTCGGCGCCGGACTCGCTGGTCGCAGTACCGATCACCACGCGGCCCTGACGCCCCAGCTCATGGGCAATGGCACGCCCGATACCGCGGCTGGCACCCGTGACCAATGCAATTCTCGCTTCGCTCATAGACTGTCCCGAATTAAGTCATGATCTGATCGACCAACGCCCAGCGTCAGCCCTACTTGCCAGCCTCATGGGCCAGCTCGAGCGCCGCGCTCAGGCTGTCGGGGTCGTTGATCGCCAACCCCCTGCTGCCGCGGGCGATGCGCTTGTTGAGACCGGTCAGCACCTTGCCTGGGCCACATTCGATGAACACCTCGGCACCCTGCCCAGCCATGGCTTCTACACACGCCGTCCAGCGCACCGGACGATAAAGCTGCTCCACCAGTCGCGTGCGCAGCGTATCGACATCGGCATGCGCCAGCGCATCGACATTCTGTATCACGGTGTAGCGTGGCGCACGCAGCTCGATGGCGCCCATGGCGGCCTCGAGGCGCTCGGCGGCGGGCCGCATCAGCGCACAGTGGGACGGCACCGACACCGGCAGCGGCAGCGCACGCTTGGCGCCAGCCTCCTGACAGGCCGCGATGGCACGCTCGACGGCCGCCTTGGCACCGGCGATGACCACCTGGCCGGGGGCATTATAGTTGACTGCCGAAACCACATCACCCTGAGCCGCCTGCTCGCAGGCCGCCTCGACGGCGCTGTCGTCGAGCCCCAGGATAGCCGCCATGGCGCCCTCGCCGGCCGGCACCGCGGCCTGCATGGCTTCACCACGCAGTTTGACCAGCCGCACCCCCTCGGCGAACGTCATTACACCGGCACACACCATGGCACTGTATTCGCCCAGGCTGTGGCCGGCCATGGCCGCCGGACGCGGCCCCTCGAGCTCCTGCCACACACGCCAGATTGCCACGCTCGAGGTCAGCAGCGCCGGCTGCGTGCAGGTGGTGGCATTGAGGTCCTCTTCCGGCCCCTCCTGCACCAGGTGCCACAGGTCGTAGCCCAGTGCGTCCGACGCCTCCTCGAAGGTCGTACGTACCACACTGTAGCGTTCCGCCAGCTCGCGCATCATGCCAACGTGCTGGGAGCCTTGTCCCGGGAACATGAGGGCCAGGGATTGAGTCATGGCTATCACCTCTGGGGGTTGTCTGCGTCCATTCGACGGGGATCGGCCCCGCTAACGCCTCGGCCGCACGCGACCGACGCGTTAGCACGCCGCCACTGATCCAGTTCTCGCGCCAGGTGCTGAGGCAGCGCTTGATCGACCTCTTGCACGGCACGCCCCACCGCATAGCCGAAGCCCGCAGCATCGGCGCCGCCGTGGCTCTTGACCACGATACCGTTCAGCCCCAGCAGACTGGCACCGTTGTAGCGCACCGGGTCGAGCTCGCGCTTGAGGCGCCGCAGCGCAGGCCTCGCCAGCAACCCTACCAAGCGACTGCTCCAGTGCGCCTCGAAAGTCGCCTGGACCCGCTCCATCAACATTCTTGCCAAGCCTTCGCTGGCCTTGAGCACGGCGTTACCGACAAAGCCATCGCACACTACCACATCGACCTTGCCAGAATAGATACCGTCGCCTTCGATAAAGCCTCGATAGTCGAGGCCCGGCACCTGGCGCAGCAGCGCATCCGCCTCACGCACACTGGCACTCCCCTTGGTGCCTTCAACGCCAATGTTGAGCAGCGCCACCCGCGGTGCCATCACGTCGTCCACCCGCCGCGCCATGACCGCCCCCATCAGGGCAAAGTCGACCAGCCGCTCGGCCGAGGCTTCGACATTGGCACCCAGATCGAGGAGATAGCAGCGCCCCCCCTCTCGGGTCGGTACCGCGGTGCTGATCGCGGGCCGCGGAATGCTTGCCACGGTCCCCAGCGCACGCCTGGCCAGTGCCATCAGCGCACCGGTATTACCGGCGCTGACGCCGGCATCGGCCCGCCCCTGGGCCAGGCTGTCGAGCATCATCGCCAGGCTGCTGTCACGCGGCGCGCGCAGTGCCTGAGACGGCTTCATCGCCTGATCGATCACTCGCGGCGCGTCACACAGCGTCAGCCGCTCGGCCACACCGCGCAGAGCTGCAGGCAAGGCATCGATCTCCGACGCCAATAGCGCCCGAGGGCCAAACAGACAGGCAGAGAGTCTTGGCTGAGCATGCAGCGCGCGCGCGGCGCCCTGAACGGTGGCGCGGGGACCGAGGTCCCCGCCCATCGCATCAATGGCCACGCGCATGGTCAGCGGACGATATGGATCGCGTCGCGCGCCAACTTACGCGTCGACGACCTTGCGGCCACGATAGAAGCCGTCCGGAGAGACGTGGTGGCGCAGGTGGGTGGTGCCGGTTTCCTTGTCCTGAGACAGGGTCGGTGCGCTCAGGGCGTCGTGGCTACGACGCATGCCGCGCTTGGAACGGGTCTTGCGGTTCTGTTGAACTGCCATGAGATATCACTCCAGAGTGTATCGATAATGAATCAGGATTTGTCTTTCAAGGCGCGCAGCACCTCGAAAGGACTGACAGTGGACGTCTCGGCAACTTCAGACGCCTCACCGCTGCTCAGCTGGTCGCGAGAGACGCGACACTGCGCCTCGTCGTGGTAAATCACCTGCGGCAGGCTGAGGAGCAACTCGTCCTCGAGCAGGCTGAGGAGATTCAGCTGTTCGTTTTCCACCAGCACCGGCTCATGAGTGCTCGGCAGTTCGGCCGCCAGGGCATCGCTGCTGACCATACCGAGCAGAAACTGGCTATCGACCCGCTGCGCCATTGGCGTCAGACAGCGCCGGCATGCCAGCAAAAGTTCGGCGCTCAGCCAACCGTCGATAACGCGCCGCCCCTGGGCATCGATGGCAAAGTCGAGGCGAACCTCGACCACGCCGGACTGCTCGCCGGCTTCAGCGGCAAGGCGCGCGAAACGATCGAGTGGCACCTGCCCCTCGAGACGTTCGCCATTGGCAGCGAGCCGATAGGGCTCAACCTGCAGAGGAAGTCGTGTGGTCAACATAGGCGCGCAATGATAGGCACTCCCCCCGCCCCTGTCAAAGCCCCGATGGGCGCTGTTTCACCGCGCTGTACAAGCCGGCTCGGCAGGCGGCAGACTAGGCTTTGTACGAAAAGTCGGCGAGCGAAGGTCAGGCAAGGCAAAAATTGGCGAAAAAACGGAGTTTACGGGGTGTAAATGAGTATTTTGAGCCGATTTTTAACGCCGCATGGCCGAGCACAGGCAGTTTTCGTACAAAGCCTAACGGCCTACCCGCTTTGCCATCCGACCTCAAGGAGAGGTGCATGCCGGACCTGGTTCTTGCCTCCAGCTCACGCTTCCGCCGCCAACTGCTCGAACGCCTGGGCCTGCCGTTCGACTGCGCCAGCCCCGATATCGACGAGACGCCGCGCCCCGATGAGACACCGGAAGCACTGGTCCACCGCCTGGCACTGTCCAAGGCCAGCCGCCTGGCCGAGGCCTATCCCACCCATCTGATCGTCGGCTCCGACCAGGTGGCGGTATTCAACGGCGAAATCCTCGGCAAGCCCGGCGACGAGGCCACCGCCCGCGCCAATCTGGCGCGTTTCTCCGGGCAGCGGGTGCACTTCATCACCGGCCTGGCGCTGCTCGACAGCGCCCACGGCCGTCATCAGGTGTGCCATGAGACCTACGACGTGGTGTTTCGCCAACTAAGCGAGCAGGAGATCGGCCACTATGTGGCCCGCGAGCAGCCACTCGACAGCGCCGGCAGCTTTCGCATGGAGGGGCTGGGCATCAGCCTGTTCGAGAAACTCGAGGGGGATGATCCCAACACCCTGATCGGCCTGCCGCTGATTCGCCTCTGCGCGATGCTGCGCGAAGCGGGCATGGATCCGCTGGGCTCGAGTCAAAACAACTAGGCGGCTTAGTTCCAGTAAGCGACGCGGCTTTTCCGGCGACAGGCCTACGCGGGGGCGCTGTAAACCCATCCCTGGGCGCTACCTTTTCCCTGCTACGCTTTCGTATCCCTGCTTCGCTTGCAGGACCGGGGTTGGCCATCCATGGCCAACCCGTTCGGCGAAAAGAACCCCCGCTCCGACCTGTCCCCGGCGCCGCTGCCGATTGGCATCAAACGACTCGGCGCTCTCACGGCAACTGGTAGCGCAGTGGCGATTGAGAGCTGGGCAGCCCCATCCACTCCGCGGCGACCCGCCCGAAGTGGCGCGTAAAGCGCTCGAAGGGGTCGAGGCGAGGCGTGTAGTCGCGCAGCCGCGGCTCGTCGAGCAACTCCCGAGCCAAGCCGTCGAGGCTCTCGATCTTGTCGACCAGCCCCAGGCCCAGGGCCTGCTCGCCGCTCCATACCAACCCGGAGAAGATCTCCTCGTCGTCGGACAGACGATCGCCGCGCCCGGCGCGCACCGCCTCGACGAACTGGCGATGGGTGGTTTCCAGCACGTCTTGCCAGAACAGCCGCTGGCTCGGGTCGATCTCCGAGAAGGGGTCGAGAAACGCTTTGTTGTCGCCGGCGGTGAACACGCGACGCTCAACGCCCAGCCGCTCGATAGCCTCCTCGAGTCCGAAGCTGGCGGACACCACGCCAATGGACCCCACCAGGCTCGACGGCGCCACCAGGATCTCGTCGGCAGCAGCAGCAATATAGTAAGCCCCGCTGGCGCCGATATCCTCGACCACCGCATAGATCGGCTTGTCACCCTTGTCGCGCAGCCGCATGATCTCATCGTAGATGCGCTGAGATTGCACCGGGCTGCCGCCGGGACTGTTGATATGCAATACCACCGCTGCGGCACTATCGCTGTCCCAGGCGCGATTCAGCCCCTCAATAATGCGTTCGGCGCTGGCCGGCGATTCACTGTCGATCACGCCCTTGACCTCGATCACGCCTAGATGACGCTCACCCGGCGCCACCTCACGCTCGGGCCAGAACAACCCGTAAAACGAGGCCGACAGCGAGGCCAGGATCAGGGCCGCGAAGAAAAAGCGAAAGAACAGCTTCCAGCGACGCGTACGCCGCTGCTCGGTCAGAACGCCGCCCACCCAGCGGTCCATCATCTCGATCTGTGCCAGGCGCTGCCGCTCGCGCAGGGTCTCGGCATCGTCAACCGACGCGACGGCCGGCTCGGCTGCCTGCCCCGCCTGCGCGGCGCGGCGCTGCTCATTGCTCAGCTCCGGCCCCTGGGTCCACTTATCCTGTGCAGCGTCATCGTCTCGCTTGTCGTCACTCATCGGCGTCCTGCTCGTGTGGTTGAGGCGTCATGGTGTGTCGTTCAGGCATGCAGCCAGTCGATCAGTTCGGGAAATGCATGGGCGGTAAAGCTTGGCCGACTCGCGGCAAGCCGCTGACGGTCGTGCACGCCGTAGGTCACGGCGATGCGATCCATGCCCAGCGCGCGCGCCATCTCCAGATCATATTCGGTATCACCGACCATCACCGCGTCCTCGACATCGACGCCGGTCTCGGCCAGGAGTTCCTCGAGCATCTGCGGATGCGGCTTGGAGCGCGTCTCGTCGGCGGTGCGGCTGGCATCGAACCAGGCACCGCTGCCGTTGGCCGCGAACACTCGATCAAGGCCGCGACGGCTCTTGCCGGTGGCCACCGCCAAGCGTGCGACACGCCCGTCACGCAGCCGTGCGATACCGCGCTCAACGCCGGGAAAGAATGCCAGCGGGATCTGGTCGGCGGCACGAAAGCGGCGACCATAGTGCTGGCGCAGCGCCTCGGCATGTTCGGCACTGATCCCCGGACACAGCTTGGCAATCGCCTCGGGCAACCCCAATCCGATAATATCGCGTACCGCCGCGCGGCTCAGCGACTCGAGCCCGACATCACGTGCCGCCGCCTGCATGCAGTCGACGATGCGCGCCTCCGAGTCCATCAGCGTACCGTCCCAGTCGAAGATGATCAGTCGATAGCGCATCGGTGCTCCTGTGTGAAAGCGTAAGTCAGCGAGCCGCCCGCGCGCGAACCAGCGCCGCCTCGAGTTCGTCACCCAGCGGCGCCTTGATATGCACCGGCCGGCCGCTGGTGGGCTCGGGGAAGGTCAGCGCCGCCGCATGCAGGAATAGCCGCGACAGACCCAGCCTACCCGCCAAGTGCTGCCCCTCCCGGGAGCCGTACTTGTCATCGCCGAGCAGTGGATGGCCGGCATGGGCAGCGTGCACGCGAATCTGGTGAGTACGCCCAGTGACCGGCTCGGCCTCGATCAGGGTGGTGCCGGCAAAGGCCTCACGCACCGCAAAGCGCGTCCGCGACACCTTGCCATCGGGATCGACGCGCACCCGCCGCTCGCCGTTGCCGGCCTCGAAACGATCGAGCCGGGCGCTGACGTAGTCGCGTCGCGCCGGCCAGCGCCCAGCCACCAGTGCCAGATACTGCTTATCCATCTGGCGCTCCTTCAAGGCGTTATTAAGCGTCACCAGCGCCGGCCGCGACTTGGCCAGCAGCAGGCAGCCGGAGGTATCGCGGTCGAGGCGATGCACCAGTTCCAGGAAGTCGAGATCGTCTCGCACCTGACGCAGCGCCTCGATCAAGCCAATCTTGACGCCGCTGCCGCCGTGCACCGCGAGCCCCGAAGGCTTGTTGATCACCAGCCAGTCAGGCCCCTCGACCAGCACGCTGCCGGCCAGCAGATTACGCAGATTGTCGCTGACCTCGCGGGTCGCCTCCTCGGGAGCCAGTCGCAGCGGCGGGACACGTACCAGATCACCGTCGACCAGGCGGTAGTCGACCTTGACCCGCTTCTTGTTGACGCGCACTTCCCCCTTGCGCACGATCCGGTAGATCAGGGCCTTCGGCGCCCCTTTCAAGCGGGTACGCAGGAAGTTGTCGATGCGCTGCCCGGCCTGCGCCTGGGTCACCTCGACCCACTGTACTCCCCTTCCCACCTCTTGCCCGTCGGCCATGCCCACCTCGACTCGCTGTAATGCTCGAAGGCGGCATTCTACCCTAGCCGTCGCCGCTCTGCGCCAATTGCTGCTACACGGCATTGCTGGTATATTTCAGGCTCGCTCAAATGGGCAAGCAGCGCCCGGCTGATGCGCCTGCACGACAAACACGCAGGCCAGAGCGACGATCAAGGCCGCAGTCATGCTGGCACCGCCGCATGCCCTGCCGCCGGCAGCAAGCAGTAGTAGATCACCAAGCAGTTGATAACAGTTTTTGAACGCCACGCCCGACCCTGGACTCCTCCCGCCCACACAGGCGCGAGCAGTACCGGCCACGGGAATACCTAACAGCGTGCCGGGGGCCGGCGTTGGCGAATCGATGAATGCCAGGTGTCTGGCGGAAGACCGCAGGGCCGGATGGGCATGGCGCCCACCGAGACATGTCCTGCCTCCGCCGCGTACTCAACATGATCATGCCAAGGCAGGCGCCACCCGCCCCTGCACTGGCCGGGCGCAACCGCATCCGCGACATGCGCTGAGCACAAGCACGCAGCACCCAGAGGTTCGCCTTCGTCGACGCTCTGGAGTCTCTTCGTTGGGGCTCCCTGGCCGCCTTCCGGCGCGCCTTGAATAGCGAGACAACATGAAACGGATGCTCATCAACGCGACACAGCCGGAAGAGCTGCGCGTCGCCCTCGTCGATGGACAACGCCTGTACGACCTGGACATCGAGTCCGGGGCACGGGAACAGAAGAAAGCCAATATCTATCGCGGCAAGATCACCCGCGTCGAACCCTCCCTGGAAGCCGCCTTCGTCGACTTCGGCGCCGACCGCCACGGCTTCTTGCCGCTCAAGGAGATCTCCCGCGAATACTTCGTCAAGGAGCCCTCTGGCCGCCCCAATATCAAGGAAGTGCTCAAGGAGGGCCAGGAAGTCATTGTCCAGGTCGACAAGGAGGAGCGCGGCAACAAGGGTGCCGCCCTGACCACCTTTATCAGCCTGGCCGGCCGCTTTTTGGTGCTGATGCCCAACAATCCGCGCGCCGGCGGCATCTCACGGCGCATCGAAGGTGAAGAGCGCGCTCAGCTCAAGGACGCCATGGGTCAGTTGACCCTGCCCGACAAGATGGGCGTCATCGTCCGTACCGCGGGCATCGGCCGCTCCACTGAAGAGCTGCAGTGGGATCTCGACTACCTGGTCCAGGTATGGGAATCGATCACCGAGGAAGCCGGCAAGCGCCCCGCGCCGTTCCTGATTTACCGCGAATCCAACGTGATCATTCGCGCCATGCGCGACTATCTGCGCCAAGACATCGGTGAAGTCCTGATCGACAGCCCCGAGGTGCATCAGGAGGCGCTGGCTTTCATCCGCCAGGTGATGCCCTCCTACCAGCAGAAGATCAAACTCTACGCCGACGAAGTGCCGCTGTTCTCGCGCTTCCAGATCGAATCCCAGATCGAGACCGCCTACCAGCGTGAAGTCAAGCTGCCCTCCGGCGGCTCGATCGTGATCGACCACACCGAGGCGCTGGTTTCCATCGATATCAACTCCGCACGGGCCACCCGCGGCAGTGATATCGAGGAGACCGCTCTGCAGACCAACTCAGAGGCGGCCGACGAGATCGCCCGCCAGTTGCGTCTGCGCGATATCGGCGGCCTGGTGGTGATCGACTTCATCGACATGAGCCCGGCGCGCAACCAGCGCGAGGTCGAGAACCGCATGCGCGACGCCCTCAAGCTCGACCGGGCCCGCGTTCAGATCGGCCGCATCTCGCGCTTCGGGCTGATGGAGATGTCGCGTCAGCGGCTGCGCCCGTCGCTGGGTGAGACCAGCGGCGTGGTCTGCCCGCGCTGCGACGGCCAGGGCACCATCCGCGACGTGCGCTCGATGTCGCTTTCGATCATGCGCCTGATCGAAGAGGAGGCGATGAAGGAGCGCAGCGCACAGATCCGCGCCATCCTCCCGGTGCCGGTGGCCACCTACCTGCTCAACGAAAAACGCAGCGTGCTGGCCGAGATCGAGCGCCGCCAGGGCGTCCAAGTGGTGCTGCTGCCGAGTCCCGACATGGACACGCCGCACTACGATGTGCAGCGCTTTCGCGACGATCACATCGGCGATGAAGACGCCGACAAGTCGAGCTTCGAGCTGTCTACCGAGACAGAGATCGGCCAGGAGCCGGATCTCAGCGACAGCAAGCCGATCCAGCGCGCCGAAGCCGCCGTCAAGAGTGTGGCCCACAACGCACCAGCGCCGGCCTCACTGCAGCAGGATAACGAGCCGGTCACCAAGCCCGAGCCCACCCCGACCGCCGCCCCCGCCAGCGCGCCGACAGCGGCCAATGACGGTGTCTTCTCGCGGCTGGTCAAAGGTCTCAGCAAACTGCTCGGCAGCGAAGAGGAGCGTACTCCCTCGCCTCAGCAGCCAAGCCAGAAAAGCGCCAGCGAGACGCGCCAATCCCGTCCCCAGCAGCGGGCTAATGGCGACAGTGGCAATAGCAGTGACGGTCGCCAGGAACGCGGCAGCCGTGGTGGCCGCAACAATAACCGTCGCGGTGGCCGCGGCGAGTCACGCCAGGATGGCCGCCAGCAGCAGGCAGAGTCGCGCCAACCGCGCAGCGATGCCAAGCCCGATGCCAAGCCCGACGACACCACCAGCACGCCTCGCCAGAGCGACGACGGTCGCGCTGCCCGCGGTCGCGGACGCGGTCGCCAGGACGACGAGCGGCGCGGCGCCAACCGTCCTAGCGACGCCCGGGGCAACCGCGACGCAGCAAAATCCCAGCCGGCCGAGAACTCGCCGGCCAAGGAAGCTGCCAAGGAGCAGGAAGCACCCAAAGATGACGGCAAGCCGAAGCGTACGCGCAATAATCCGCGCAACCGCACTCGTAAGCACGCCCTGAACCCCCAGGCCGAGGCCGAGCAGCAACGCCTCCAGGCCGAGGCTCAGGCAGCACCGGACGTCACGCCGGAAGAAGCGCCCAAGGCCGAGGGCAAGGCGCCCGAGACTGCCAAGGCCGATGCCAAGCCAGCGGAAACGCCCAAGGCTGAGGCCAAGGCGTCCGAGGCTGCCAAGGCCGATGCCAAGCCAGCGGAGGCGCCCAAGGCTGAGGCACCGAAAGCCGACGATCAAAAAGCTGACGCCAAGCCCGCCGAAGCGTCCAAGGCTGAGACCAAGGCGTCCGAGGCTGCCAAGGCCGATGCCAAGCCAGCGGAGGCCCCCAAGGCTGAGGCACCGAAAGCCGACGATCAAAAAGCTGACGCCAAGCCCGCCGAAGCGTCCAAGGCTGAAACCAAGGCATCCGAGACTGCCAAGGCCGACCCCAAGCCAGCGGAAACGCCCAAGGCTGAGACCAAGGCGCCCGAGACTGCCAAAGCCGCCCCCAAGTCAGCGGAAACGCCCAAGGCTGAGACCAAGGCGCCCGAGACTGCCAAGGCCGACCCCAAGCCAGCAGAAACGCCCAAGGCTGAAACCAAGGCGCCCGAGACTGCCAAGGCCGACCCCAAGCCAGCGGAAACGCCCAAGGCTGAGACCAAGGCATCCGAGACTGCCAAGGCCGACCCCAAGCCAGCAGAAACGCCCCAGGCTGAAACCAAGGCGCCCGAGACTGCCAAGGCCGACCCCAAGCCCGCAGAAGCGCCCCAGGCTGAGACCAAGGCGCCCGAGGCTGCCAAGGCCGACCCCAAGCCAGCGGAAACACCCAAGGCTGAGACCAAGGCGCCCGAGGCTGCCAAGGCCGACAGCAAGCCCGCCGAAGCGCCCAAGGCTGAGCCCAAGGCACCCGAAACTGCCAAGGCCGACCCCAAGCCGTCTGCAGAGGCTCCCAAGAGCGATGCCGGTGGGCGTCGTCGTCGTCAGCGCCGTGCTCACAACGACCCGCGCGAAATCCGTCGCCGCGAGCAGCAGGCCAAGACTGACGACAGTCAGGCGTAAGGGAAACGAGCACGCCGGGGCTTGCCCGGCTTGCTCTCCCTGGCAGACACAGCAAAACGCCCGCAGGCACTGCCTGCGGGCGTTTTGCTGTGTGGACAGATAGCCGCCAGCCTAGCCGGCGAGGCGTGGTTCACGTGACAGCGCCACCCCGAACCGCTCCTCGACCGCCGCAGCGATCTCAGCGGCGAACGCCAGCAAGCCCTCGGCATCGCCACCTCCGTGGTGAACCAGCACCAGAGCCTGGCGATCATGCACACCGAACGCTCCGCGCCGCACCCCCTTCAGTCCACAGCGGTCGATCAACCAGCCCGCGGCCAGCTTGACCCGCCCATCGGGCTGAGCAAAATGCGGCATATCCGGGCAGTCGACAAGCAAGTGCTGGGCTTGCTCGGCACTCACCAGCGGATTCTTGAAAAAACTCCCGGCATTAGCCAGCTGTGCCGGATCAGGCAGCTTTTCGCGGCGTATCGCTACCACGGCCTCGGCAACGTCGCGCGGCGACGGCGCGTCAGTCACCCGTGTCGCCAGATCGCCATACCCAAGCCGTGGATGCGGTGTCTCGCTAAGCATAAGATTCAGTGCAGTGATCACCACACGCCCCGCCAGCGCGCCCTTGAAGATACTGTCACGATAACCGAATCGGCACGCTGCACCAGTCAGCGTCTCATAACGACCGCTGTCGAGATGCAGCAGCTCGACGCTCTCCAGCACGTCCGCCAGTTCTACGCCATAGGCCCCAATGTTCTGTATTGGCGCCGCCCCGCAGTGACCGGGAATTAATGCCAGGTTCTCGATACCCCACCAGCCGCGGTCGACGCTGGCCATGACCAGCGCATGCCAGTTCATGCCTGCTTCAACGCGCAGCGCAATGCCGCCCTCGGCGTCGCGGCGATAGTCCCAGTCGGCGAAGGTCGGCCGCACCACCAGTCCACTTAGCCGCCGCGGCAGAATCAGATTGCTGCCACCCCCGAGGACGGTAAGCGGCCAGCCCGCCTGCTGCGCCATGGCCACCGCCGCCGCCAGCCTGGCCGGGGACTCCGCGTCGATAAAGCGCTCGGCGACACAGGGCAGCCCCAGGGTATTGTGCCGCTGCAGGTCGCGATCGAGACATAGCGCCAGCTCAACGCTCACCGCTCGCACTCCAAGCGCTGTCGCAGGTGGTCGATCAGGCCATCGGCGGCCCGCTCTACCAGGTCGAGCACCTCATCGAAACCCTGTTCACCACCGTAGTAAGGATCGGGCACGGCGCGCCCCGCCTCGCCGGCAAAATCGAGCAGCAGCCCCACCTGCGCGTCACAGTCGGCGGGCCGCAGGGCCTCCAGGCTGGCCAGATTGTCGTCGTCCATGGCCAGCAGATAGTCGAATCGAACAAAGTCCTCGGCGTCTAGCTGGCGGGCACGCAGTGAACTCAGGTCGACGCCGCGTCCCCTTGCCGCCGCCTGCGCCCTGGCGTCTGGTGCCTTGCCGATGTGCCAGCCGCCGGTGCCGCAGGAGTCCACCGTCACCACCTCTGCCAGGCCAGCCTCCTCCAGTCGCCGACGAAAGACCCCTTCGGCGGTAGGAGAGCGACAGATGTTACCCAGACAAACGAAGAGAATACGCATACCACCTCCTGTCAAGCGTGCTGTTCGGCTAGCCACTGGCGCACTCGTGCGAGGTCCTCGACGGTATCCACGCCGGCTGGATGATGATCACAGGCCAGGGCCACCTGGATGCGGTGGCCATGTTGAAGCGCACGCAGCTGTTCGAGCTGTTCGAGTTGTTCGAGAGGCGCCGGCGCCCACTGGCGATAGGCGTTGAGAAAGCCGACCCGATAGGCGTAGAGGCCGATATGGCGCAGCCAGCTGTCGCTGTGGAGCAACCCGGGGCGAGTGGCGAACGCCGCCCTGTCCCACGGCACCGGGGCCCGCGAGAAATAGAGTGCGCAGCCGCGAAAATCGCGGACCACCTTGACCACATTGGGATTGAACAGCGTCTCGACGTCGCCGATCGGCTCGGCCAGGGTGGCGATCGATGCCTCATCGTCGTCGGCCAGACGCGCCGCCACCTGATCGATCAGCGACGCCGGAAGCAGCGGCTCATCGCCCTGTACGTTGACCACGATGTCCGCCTCATCGAGCCCCAGCTGCTCGGCTACCTCGGCCAGCCGGTCGGTCCCCGAAGGGTGATCGTCACGAGTCATCAGTGCTTCGCCGCCTACAGTGGTAATCGCCTCGGCGATGCGCTGATCATCGGTGGCCACCACCACCCGGGTCGCCGCACTGGCCAACGCCTGGCGCCAGACTCGCACCACCATCGGCTCGCCAGCGAGATCGAGCAGCGGCTTTCCAGGCAGGCGTGACGAGGCATATCGCGCCGGCACCACCACCACGAAGTCACTCATTGGGCGCTGTCTCCCGGCGGCGTCTTGCCTAGCTTCTCATCGACATCCATGACCCGCGCTTCGTCCTCCAGCATCACCGGAATGCCGTCGCGAACCGGAAAGGCCAGGCCGTCGAAGTGGCACTTCAGCTCACCGGCTTCGCGATCATACTTGAGCTTGCCCTGGCACAGCGGGCAAACCAGCATGGCCAGCAGTTGCTTGTCTAACGTCATGATATTTGGCCCTTGTGGTGCTTGCAGTGATGGGGAGTCCTGGCGAGCGCGGCAAGGCGCGCCTCGAGCCAGGTCACGAAGGCGGCATCCGGCTGGGCCTCGACTTCCAGCGCCCAGTGGTGCGGATCGCCCATGGCGCGACACTTGACCGCGTCCTTGGCAGTCATCACCACCGGACGCGAGTCCGCGAACCTCAGCTCGGCCGCCCGGTAGCGGTGATGGTCGGAGAATGCATGCGGCTCCACCTCGAGCCCCAGCGCCGCCAGGCTGGCAAAGAAGCGCTGGGGGTGACCGATGCCGGCGACAGCATGAACCGCCGCCGCGAACGGCAGCGGCGTCAGCGCGTGGCGCTCGCCGCTGGCCAGATGGTGCCAGCACTGCGCTGCGAGGCGCAGACGATAGCCCGGCGGCGTGGAGGCCGCGTCTTGCTCGCCGTTGATCAGTACGGCATCGACCCGCGCCAGCCGCTCGGCGGGCTCGCGTAGCGGCCCGGCTGGCAGACAGCGGCGATTGCCGAGACCACGCTGAGCGTCGACCACCACCAGCTCAATGTCGCGGCCCAGTGCCAGATGCTGCAGGCCATCATCACTGAGCACGATATCGCAGCCGGCATCCAGCAGTGCCCGGGCACCACGTGGACGGTCGGGGTCTACCACCACCGGCACCCCGCTCTGCTGAGCCAGCATCAACGGCTCGTCGCCACAAGCGCTGGCCGGGGTGTCGTGCATGACGCGAAGCGGGTAGCGCTCGCTGCGACCGCCGTAGCCGCGAGAGACAATCCCCGGCCGCCAGCCGCGCGCTGCCAGCCAGCCGGCAAGCCACGCCGTAAGCGGCGACTTGCCGGTGCCGCCAAGGGTGATATTACCCACCACGATAACCGGCACCGGCGCCCGCCACACTGCCTTGCGACCGTCGGCATAGGCCCGGGCACGCTGCGCGACGGCCCAGCGGTAGAGCGCTTCCAGCGGGCGCAATAGACGCAGCCAGGCGTCGCCGCGATAGGCGGCCGCCAGCCAGCGCTCGCCGAGCCGCCTGCTCATGCCGGCGGGGCTTCCTGGAACTGCAGGCGGTGCAGGGCGGCATAGGCGCCGTCGCGGGCCAGCAGCTCACGGTGGCTGCCCTGCTCGACCACTTGGCCCTGCTCCATGACCAGAATACGATCGGCACGCTCGATGGTCGACAGCCGGTGAGCGATGACGAAGGTCGTGCGCCCCCGGCAGACCGTCTCAAGGGCACGCTGAATATAGCGTTCGGACTCGCTGTCGAGCGCCGAGGTGGCCTCATCGAGAATCAGCAGTGGGGCATCCTTGAAGATCGCACGGGCGATCGCCAGCCGCTGGCGCTGACCGCCGGAGAGCATCACCCCGTTGTCGCCGATGATCGTCTCATACCCCTTGGGCAACTTGGCGATGAATTCGTGGGCGTAGGCGGCCCGCGCCGCCGCTTCGATGGCCGCGGGATCGGCGTCGGGCACTCCATAGGCGATGTTGGCCGCCACCGTGGCATTGAACAGCGTGACCTGCTGGGAGACGATGGCGATCTGCCGACGCAGCGGCGACAGTTGGTAGGCCTCCACCGGCACACCGTCGATCGCCAACTCGCCTTCACTAGGTCGATAGAAACGCGGCAGCAGGCTGACCAGCGTCGACTTGCCACTTCCCGAGCGCCCAACGATGGCGATCATCTCCCCCGCCTTGACCTCGAGATCGATGCCCTTGAGCACCTCTGGCTGGTCGTCAGCGTAGCGAAAATGCACGTTGCGCAGGCTGACGTCGCCCTTTATACGCTCTGGAAGCTGCTCACCGTGGTCCTGTTCAAGGGGCTCCTCGAGCAGCTGGAAGAGTTCACCCGATGCAGCAATGCCCTTTTGAATCTCGCTATTGATCTCGGTCAGCTGGCGAACAGGCTTGGCCATCAGCGAGGCGGCGGTAATAAAGGCCACGAATTCACCCGCCGTCATGTCATCGAGCAGCGCCGGCGACATCGCCAACCACACCAGCAGTGCCAGCGACAGCGCAATCAGCAACTGGATGATCGGCGTACTGATCGCCTTGGTCAGCGCCTCTTTCATGCTCTGCTGGCGGTTGTACTCGCTGGCCTCGGCGAAGCGCGCCTTCTCGAAAGCCTCAGCGCCGTGGGTGCGTACCACGCGATAACCCGACAGCGCTTCGGAAGCCACATGGGTGACATCGCCCATGGAGTGCTGGATGCGCTGCGAGATGCGCCGGAAGCGCTTGCTGGCGTAATTGACCACGCCGCCGATTACCGGCGTCACCGCCAGGAACAGCAGCGTCAGCATCCAGTTGGTCCACAGCAGATAGCCGATCAGGCCCAGCACGAACAGCCCCTCGCGGAGCAGAATGGTAATGGCGTTGGTCGCCGCACCGGTGACCTGCTCGACGTGGTAGGTGACTCGGGATATCAGGTGGCCGCTGGAGTGGGAGTCGAAGAAGCGCCCTGGGAGGTGCAGCATGTGATTGAACACGCCACAGCGCAGCGCGTGCACCACGTTGCGTGCCACGTTGCTCATGAAATAGGTGCCAAGGAAGGTACCGACCCCGCGGGCCGCGAACATGCCAACCACGAACAGCGGCAGGAACAGCCGGAAGGCGGCATCGGGACTCTGGATGCCATCGATCAAGCGCTTCATCATCTCTGCCAGCGCCGTGCTCGATGCTGCGTAGATGGCATAGCCAACCACCGCCACGGCGAACGATCTCCAGTGCGGCCTGACGTAGCCAAGCAGCTGCTTATAAAGGGACCAGCCGGTTTGTTGCGTCACGGTGTCTCCACGTGTGTCAGTGAATCGCGAGTCGCGATGCGAATCTGCTGAATGCCTAGCGCACCGGCACGATCGAGGGCAGTGACCACCGCGCCGTGTGAGCTGTGTCGGTCGGCTTCGACGATCAGCCCATGCTCGCGAGCCGCGTCGGCGACCTCGGCAAGCGCCACCGAGAGACCCGCTGCGTCCAGGCGCTGCTCACCGAGCCGGTAGTCGCCCTCCCGCGACACCACCAGGGTGATGGGCGATGCCGCGAGCGGCGCCGCGGTGTCGCTGAGTGGCAGCTCAAGCTCCAGCGCCTGGCGGGTCTCGAAGGTCGTCGAAACCATAAAGAAGATCAGCAATAGAAACACCACATCGATCAGCGGTGTCAGGTTGACCTCAACCGGTGCATGACGGTGGCGCACAAATCTCATGAGGCACGCTCGACCTTTGTGGCGGGCGTCTCGCCTGCAGGCCGCTCGGCCAGCGAGACTGCCCCCTGGTGATGGGCGAGAAACTCCACCACTAGCCCGGCCTGCTGCTCCATGCGCACGGTGATGTCCTCCACGCGGCGCTGAAAATAGCGGTGGAACATCAGCGCCGGTATCGCCACCGTCAGCCCCGCCGCGGTGGTCACCAGCGCCTGGGAGATGCCCCCTGCCAGATCGGCCGTGCGCTCGGCGCCGCCGGCTGTGACGATCACCGCAAACACCTCGATCATGCCCAGCACCGTTCCCAGCAGGCCGATCAGCGGGGTAATCGCGGCGATGGTCCCCAGCGGACTCAGAAAACGCTCCATGTCATGGATCACCGCCGTCGCCGCCTCCTGCAGCCGTCCGCGTACCTGCTCATGACCCAGCCGCACATTGCGTAACCCTGCCGCCAGCACCCCACCAAGCGGCGAGTGGCTCTCCAACCAGTAGAGATTGACCGGCCCCTGGCGAATCAGGGTACAGACGTCCTGCCCCAACCCCAGAGGGGCGATGCGGCGTGCGCGCAGCGTCCATAGTCGCTCGATCACGATCACCGTCGCCACCAGCGAACAGCCTAGCAGCGGCAGCATCAACCAGCCGCCGGCGACCAGAGCATCGAGCAGATCCATAGCAGCCCTCCTAACGCGCATCGAGTGGCGCCGATTCTACCCCATGACACCTGCCCCCGACACCGCCACGCCACCCCACCAGGTTCCGCATCGCGTCGCCAGCGGCATACGAACCAGCGCCCAGCCGCCAAGTCACCGCACCATCGAGAGCGGTGTTCCACAGACAGCGGCCACGTAGGCGCCGCACTACCTCGTCACTGGGGTGCCCATGAGGATTATCGCGCCCGGCACTGAACACTACCTGTCGAGGGTCGAGCAGCTCAACCAGCTGCGGTCCGGTGCTGGTATGGCTGCCGTGGTGGCCGGCCACCAGCAGCGTCAGCGGTGCCTCGACATCGAGCACAAAAAAGCGCTCCACCTGGCGCCCCACGTCACCGGTGATCAGTACTCGCTGCTCACCTGCCTCTACCAGCAGAACGCAGGAACGGTCGTTACTCGACCACGCGGCGTTATCCCCCGGTGGCGGCCACAGCAGCGAGAACCTGACGTCGTCCCACCGCCAGGACTGCCCTGCCTGACAGTGCTCGAACGGCACGCCGATATCCTCCCCCCTGGGTGCCATGAAAGCGTCTACACGATGCTCGGCGAGCGCCGGGACACCGCCGGCGTGATCGATATCGTCGTGGCTGACGATGACCCGGTGGAAATGCTGTGGCCGAGGCCAGAGGTCGGACAGCGGCATATAGCCGGAGCGAAAGCGTGGCCCGGTGTCATAGAGCAAGCGATGACGAGCCGTACGCAGGTCGACCAACTGCCCCTGGCCGACATCGTGCACGCGAACTTCGAGCTGCCCGGGTGGCACAGCTGTCGGCATCAGCACCAGCGGCAGCAACCCCAGCAGCATGCTCGCCGTGATTCGCAAACGCAGCGCCAGCCCCGGCAGCGCCCAGCAGGCGGCCAGCAGGACCAAGGCGAGCGCCAGCGGCCAGCGCTGCCAGGGCGCCGGCGACCATAGCGGCAACCAGGCCATGGCCACGCCCAGCAAACCATGCAGTGCCTCGGCGAGTATCCCGAACAGCCACCAGCACAGCCCAGACAGCGGCGGCATCCAGGCCAGCAACCAACCCAGCAGGCCCAGCGGCACCATCAGCGTACTGACCAGCGGCACGGCGAGCAGGTTGACCAGCGGCGCCGCCGGCGCCAGCCGATCGAAGGCGATCAGCACCGCCGCCGCCATCAGCGGCGCCAGCAGCAGTTGAGTGCGCACCAGGGCCCACAGCCAGCCGCGCAGACCACGCGGCCGCTGACGGCCCTGCCAGATCACGATCAACAGCGCCACCGCTACAAAGGAGAGCCACAGCCCTGGCCGCCATAGTGACAGAGGGTCAAGCAGCAGTACCGCCCCCAACGCCAACCACCAGGCCTGCCAGGGGCCTGGGGCGTGCCGCCCGCTGGCCACCCACAGCCCGACCAGGGTCATCAGCATGGCGCGCTGCGCCGGCGGCGCGAATCCTGCCAGCAGCGCATAGCCCACCGCCGCGGCGCCGGCCAGCCACCACGGCCAGGTCACCAGTCGCCAGCGACCTGGCACCACGAGGCGCGCCATGCCACGGCCAAGCAGCAGGGCAAAGGCAGCCACCAGTCCCACGTGCAGCCCAGAGATCACCACCAGATGGGTGGTGCCAGTGCCGTTGAGTCGCTCCCAGTCATCCTCGCTGAGACGCTCGCCGGCACCCAGGGTCAGCGCCGCCAGCCAGCGCCGTGCCACCCCCTCCTCAAGGCGCCGGTCGAGATAGACCAGGCCACGCTGAGCAGGCAGCGGTAGTGATGACGACAGCAGGATTGGCTCAGGGTCGCGGCGCACGTAGCCGGTGGCGTCGATGCGCTCGCGCCACAGCCAGGCGGCATAGTCGAAGGTGTGGGGATTGGCAAAACCGGTCGGCGGGCGCAAGCGCACCGTGAAACGCCAACGATCACCGACCTGCATCTCGGGGGCACTCGATTCGGCGTCGAATAGCGTCAGACGCACCCGTCGCAGACGCTCACAGGAGGGGCGCGGCGCAGCCTGGGGCTGACACGCCTCGACCCGCACCAGCAGCCGCGTCAGCTCGCCTTGGGGGACGACCTGAAGCAGACGCCCCTCAAGCTGCAGTTCTTCGCGAGACAATCCCTGGGGCAGGTCCGACGTGGCTGCCTGCAGTACCGGCCAGGCACTTAGGCTGGCGACCAGCAGCAGCGCCATCCAACGCCAACGACGCCAGGCCAGCAAGCCCGCCAGCAAGCCCGCTTCGGGAAGCCCCGCGGGTGCCAGCCAGCCGGCAGCGATTCCGAGTAGTGCCGCCACCGCCAGCGGCAGCGCCCATCCCATGCGCATCGTCGTTTCACGTCCGTGTGTCGTCACCAATGCCATCGCGGCAAATATGGCACCCAATCATGGCGGGCCATGAGCCTAGTATGGATAATAGCTGACTTCGAGCCATCCGAGTGCCACCACGAGCCCGCCATGCCGCGCCGACTGCTACAGCGCTACATGCCCCACCCCGACACCCTCAAGCGCAAGCGCTCACTGCGTTTCATGGGGCGGCTGATTGGCGACCCATCGCTGTGGGTGCTGTCACGTCGCAGCGTGGCCAATGCCTTTATGGTGGGCTTGTTCAGCGCACTGCTGCCGATCCCTTTTCAGATGGTGGTGGCCGCTGCCGGTGCCTGGCTGCTGCGCTGCAATCTGCCGCTCTCGGTGGGGCTGGTGTGGATTACCAACCCGTTGACCATGCCGCTGATCTTCTACGGCAACTATCGGATCGGCGCCTGGCTGCTCGACACCCCGGCGCGGGAGGCGCCCACGCGACTCTCGACGCGCTGGATCGCCGAGCAGATGGTCGACATCATGCCGATCCTGGCGATCGGTTCGCTGTTCTCGGCGGTCGTGGTGGGCCTTGCCGCCAACCTGATCATTCGCTTGATCTGGCGCTGGCAGGTATCGCGCAGTTGGCGCCGCCGTCGGTTACGTCGGCGGCGCCATCAGCGCAATGGAGAGGAGTTCTGATCAGGCCGCAGAGAGACGGCCCGCATCGAGTCGCAGTACACGGTCCTGATGGGCCGCGAGTGCCGGGTCGTGGGTGACCACCACAAAGGCGCAGGCCGTGGTGCGCGCCAGCTCATCCATCAGCGATAGAATGCTCGCCGCGGTGGTCTGATCGAGGTTGCCGGTGGGCTCGTCCATCAGCACCAGGCTGGGGTCGGTGATCAGCGCCCTGGCGATAGCCACGCGCTGCCGCTCGCCGCCGGACAGCTCACCGGGCTTGTGCTCGGCTCGCTCCGCCATGCCAACCCTGGCCAGGATCTCCCGCGCCCGCGCCTGCGCCTGCTGACGCGTCTGGCCGCGAATGATCAACGGCAGCGCGGCATTCTCCAGCGCTGTCAGCTCGGCCAGCAGGTGGTGGAACTGGTAGACGAAGCCGATGTGGCGGTTACGAAACTTGCCCAGCGCCGCTTCCTTGAACTGTGCCAGCGACTCCCCGGCCACTTTCACTTCTCCCGCGCTGGGGCTATCCAGCCCGCCGAGCAGATTGAGCAGCGTGGTCTTGCCCGACCCGGAGCTACCCACCACCGCCACCCGCTCGCCGGCCAGAACTTCAAGATCCAGCTCGTGGAGCACGGTCAGGTCCTGGGGCCCCTCGCGATAGACGCGGGTCAAGCCGCGACACTCGAGCATCACCTTGCCGACCGACGGCGAAGCGGGGGTCATCACGTCATCACTCATAGCGCAGCACCTCGGCAGGTTGAATCCGGGCCGCACGCCAGGCCGGATAGAGCGTCGACAGGAAGGTCAGCACGAAGGCCGCCGCGACGATATTGAAGACATCCGACCAGTCCAGGCGCGACGGCAGATAGCTGATGAAGTAGACATTCGAATCGAGGAACTGGATACCCAGCACCGATTCGAAGAAATTGATGATATCCGAGATGCTCAGCGCCAGGATCACACCGAGTATTACCCCGATCAGAATACCGATAAGACCGATCGCCAGCCCCTGGACGATGAAAATCCCCATGATCGATCGCGGCGTGGCACCGATGGTCCGCAGGATGGCAATATCGGCGTGCTTGTCGGTGACCACCATCACCAGCGTGGAGACGATATTGAAGGCCGCCACGGCGATGATCACCGTCAGCAGCAGGCCGATCATGCGCTTCTCCATCTGAATGGCCTGGAACAGGTTGCCGTGGGAGAAGGTCCAGTCGATGCCGCGGTAACCGCTGCCCAGGTCGCTGATGATGGCGCGAGTTTCACTGTTGGCGGCAAACAGATCATCGAGCTGCAGGCGCAGCCCTTCGACGTTGTCGCCGAGTCGCGCCAGGGTCTGCATATCCTCGATATTGGCGTAGGCCAGATTGGCATCGAGGTCGGCGCCGACGCTGAAGATGCCGCTGACCGTGAAACGCTTGAGGCGTGGGAAGACGCCCGCCGGCGTGATCGAGGCCTCGGGCACCAGCAGGGTCACCCGGTCGCCGACGCTGACGCCCAGATTGCGTGCCAGCATCGAGCCAAGTACCAGATTCCACTCACCAGGCTGTAGATCGTCGAGGCTGCCCTGCTGCATATGCCGGCCGATAATCGAGACACGCTCTTCCCACTCGGGCTCGATGCCATTGACCATGGCACCCTCGTTGCGCCCACCCACCGAGAACATGCCCTGCTGCTGGATATAGGGCGCCGCCCCGATCACCCGCTCACGCTGGGTAAGCTCCTCGGCCAGCGAGCGCCAGTCGCTGAGCCCTTCGCTGGCTTCGATCTTGGTGTGCGGCACCATCCCCAGCACCCGGTTGCGCAGCTCGTGGTCGAAGCCGTTCATCACCGATAGCACCAGGATCAACACGGCCACACCGAGCATCAGCCCCAGCATCGAGGTTAGCGAGATAAAAGAGATGAAATGGTTGCGGCGCTTGGCCCGCACGTAGCGCAGACCAAGCATGATGGGCAAGCGGTCGAGCATCGCGATCGATTCCTTGTCAGAAGGCGCACATGGTAAGGCTTTTCACCGCCAGGTGCATCGTTGTCCGTGGCCGATATTCGGCCCGATGGGGCCACAGCATGCCAGGCTTGCATCCGGACCGACAGCGTCCTACATTGCGCGCTTTGGTTACGGCCCCGGCCGGCCATGATTCATCCAGCGTGAGAAGACCGCATGGCGTTACGTCTGTTCCCCGAGTGGCACCCTCAGGATGCCATCCAGTTGACCTGGCCCCACGCCGATAGCGACTGGGCCCCCACCCTGGCGTGCATCGAAGCGACGCTGACCGCCATGGTGGTGGCCATTACCCGCTACCAGACGGTGCTGATTGCGGTCGCCGATACGACCACCCGCGAGCGGCTGGCGCACACTTTCTCATGTCTCGGCGTAAGCGGCGAGCGGCTGCGGCTGGTGGTCGCAGCCGCCGATGACACCTGGGCCCGCGACCACGGCCCGATCGCCGTGGAAGAGAACGGGCGAATCGTCTTGCGCGACTTCACCTTCACCGGCTGGGGCGGCAAGTTCACCGCCGAGCGCGACAACCGGCTCAGTCAGCAGCTCGCCCAGCAGGGGGTATTCGCCGCCCCCCTCGACGCTAACAGCCTGGTGCTAGAGGGCGGTGCCATCGAAAGCGACGGCCAGGGCACCCTGCTGACAACCGAGGCCTGCCTGCTCAACCCCAATCGCAACCCACACCTGGATCGGCGCGGCGTCGAAGCCGAGCTGGCCGCGACGCTGGGGGCTAGCCGCGTACTCTGGCTGGCCCACGGCCACCTCGAGGGTGACGACACCGATAGCCATATCGATACCCTGGCACGCTTCTGCGATCCGCACACCATCGCCTATGTCCACTGCGACGACGCCCAGGACCCGCACTACCCTGCACTCGCCGCCATGCGTGGTGAACTCGAGGCGCTGCGCCAGGCCGATGGCACGCCCTACCGGCTGGTAGCACTGCCCTGGCCGCAGCCCTGCTTCGATCCCGATGACGGCCACCGACTGCCAGCGACCTATGCCAATTTCCTGATCATCAACGGCGCGGTATTGGTGCCCACCTACGCCGATGCCGCCGACACCCGGGCCCTGGCGGCACTCGCCGAGGCCTTTCCAGGGCGTGATATCGTCCCCATCGACTGCCGCAGCGTGATCCGCCAGCATGGCAGTCTGCACTGCCTGACCATGCAGCTGCCCCGCGGCAGCCTGGCAGCGGCACCCCACTCAGCGGAGGGAACCCCATGACTCACAACCTCACGGTCGGCCTGGTCCAGCAGGCGGCCTGGCCGGACAAGCAGCGCAGCCTCGCCGAGAGCGAGCGCGGCGTGCGTGAACTGGCGGCCCGAGGCGCCCAGTTGGTGATGCTCCAGGAGCTGCACGCTACCCACTACTTCTGCCAGTTCGAGGACCCGGCGCTGTTCGACCTTGCCGAACCGCTCGATGGCCCCACCGGCCAGCGGCTCGCCGCCCTGGCCGCCGAACTCGATATCGTGCTGGTCGGCTCACTGTTCGAGCGCCGCGCCGCCGGCCTCTACCATAACACGGCGGTGGTCTACGACCGCCAGCAGGGCGCTGTCGGCCACTACCGCAAGATGCATATCCCCGACGACCCAGGCTTCTACGAGAAGTTTTACTTCACCCCCGGCGACGCCGACGCGACCCGGGGCTTTCAGCCTATCGATACCTCGCTGGGTCGTCTCGGGCTGCTGGTGTGCTGGGATCAGTGGTACCCGGAGGCGGCGCGCCTGATGGCGCTGGCCGGCGCCGAGCTGCTGCTCTACCCCACCGCCATCGGCTGGCATCCACCCGACGACGACGACGAAAAACACCGCCAGAAAGAGGCCTGGACGCTGATCCAGCGCAGCCACGGCGTGGCCAACGGCCTGCCGGTAGTCGTCGCCAACCGGGTCGGCCACGAGCCGGACCACTCTGAGGTCAGCCCTGGCATCGACTTCTGGGGCGGCAGCTTCGTATGCGGCCCCCAGGGCGAACTACTGGCGCATGCCGGTGAGGAGAGCGAGCTGCTGCTGGTCGAACTTGACATGGCCCGCGGCGAGCAGACCCGGCGCATGTGGCCCTATCTGCGCGACCGGCGCATCGACGCCTACGGCGATCTGACCCGACGCTATCGGGATTGAATTCGGAGGGATAGTGGGCAGGCTAAGACGCCGACATGAGCGGCCCCGGGGATAGGCCAAAGCGGGGGTTCTTTTCCAGGGATGGAAAAGGTAGCGCCCAGGGATGGGTTTACAGCGCCCCCGCGTAGGCCTATCGCCGGGAAAGCCGCGACTGCCGAGGCGCCGCTCTCCCAGCGCCTGGCTTACTTCCAGAAATCGCGTATCGAGGCGATGCCCTGAGCGCCCACCGCACGGGCGTGATCGGCATCGAAGCGGGTCATGCCGCCCAAGGCGAAGACCGGCATACCGGCAATCTCGACCAGCTGCTGGAAATCGTGCCAGCCCAGCGGCGCGGCATCCGGGTGGGTCGGGGTCGTGCGCAGCGGCGATAGGGTCACGAAGTCGCAGCCGATTCGCGCCGCCTGCTCGAGCTGGGCACGATCGTGGGTCGAGGCCGACAGCCACTTGCCCTCGGCAATGGGCCGCCGCTCGAGGCTCATCAAGCGTTCGCTGGTGAGGTGGATACCGTCGGCATCGACCTCGTCGAGCAGCATCGGGTCGCCGTTAAGCAGCAGCCGTGCCTCAAACTCCCGGCATAGCGCCACGGCCTGCTGGGCGCGTGCCACGTAGGCGTCATGCTCGAGGCTCTTGGCACGCAGCTGCACCAGGCGAATGCCATCTTCACGCAGCGCCCGCTCGAGCTTGGCCATAAAGACGGCGTCTTCATCCTCTTCGGCGCTGATCAGGTACTCGGTGGGCAGCATTACCGCGCGCAGAATCGGCAGATTGGCCGCCGGGAACGGATAGTTGGCCAGCTCCTCCATCGGCACCCAGCGCACCGCCTGTCCTTCGCGCCCGAACGGCTCACCGGCAAACTCATGGACCTGCCATACGTCCAGCAAAATATGCTTGTCCGGATACTCGTGATGCACCCGGATCAGCGGCTGAGCACGGAGGATCTCCACCCCCAGCTCCTCGTGCAGTTCGCGACGGAGCGCTTCGAAGCCGGTCTCATAGGGCGCCAGCTTGCCACCGGGGAACTCCCATAGGCCACCCTGATCCACGTTGGAGGGGCGCCTCGCGATCAGCACCTCATGCCGATCGCCGCTGACGATGGCGGCAGCCGCCACATGTACCCGTCTCTTGATCATTATCCCGTTACCCTTCTCATCACGGACGTCCCCAAATATCACTCATCGTTAACCGTGCTCAACTGCGATAGTCGGCGTTGATCGATACATACTCATGGGATAGATCCGAGGTCCACACCGTGGCAGCGGCCTCGCCGCGCCCCAGACGGATGCGAATCACGATCTCCTCTCCGGCCATCACCGCACTGCCGGCCTCCTCGGTGTAG
Organism: Halomonas sp. ML-15; assembly: GCF_014779595.1. Taxonomy (GTDB): domain Bacteria; phylum Pseudomonadota; class Gammaproteobacteria; order Pseudomonadales; family Halomonadaceae; genus Franzmannia. The sequence goes on along the minus strand of NZ_JACXZT010000019.1, from coordinate 974,868 downwards.
CTGTCGGCGCGTCCGCCGTGTTCGACGAGGCGTACCTCGCCGAGGTCGATGACCACCTTGTCGACGTCGAAATCTGCCACCGGAGCGCGCCCCACCGCGGCCAGAATTCGCCCCCAGTTGGCATCCGAGGCATACAGCGCGGTCTTGACCAGCGGCGAGTGGGCCACGGTAAAGGCCACGTCCAGCGCCTCCTGGCGCGATTGCGCCTCGCTGACCTCGAGGGTCACGAACTTGGTCGCACCCTCGCCGTCGCGAATGATCGCCTGGGCCAGTTCGACCAGCAGTGCATCCAGCGCCGCCCGGAAGCGTGCCACGTCCGCGTCGGTGGTCACCGCCGGCCCATGTCCCGTCGCGATAAGCATGCAGGCGTCGTTGGTGGAGGTGTCGCTGTCAACGGTGATGCAGTTGAACGAGCGCGCCACCCCCTCGCGCAACCAGGCCTCCAGGTCGGCCTGGGCAATGCTGGCATCGGTGGCGACAAAGCCCAGCATGGTCGCCATGTTCGGCTGGATCATTCCCGAGCCCTTGCTGATGCCGCTGATGGTCACCGTTTCGCCACCGATCTCGACCCGGGTAGTGGCGCCCTTGGGGCGTGTATCGGTGGTCAGAATGCCCTCTGCGGCGGCGACCCAGCCGTCGGCGTCGAGGCTGTCGATGGCGTCAGGCAGCCCTGCCAACAGCCGCTGCATGGGCAGCGGCTCGCCGATCACTCCGGTCGAGAACGGCAGCACGGCGGTCCCGGCCACGTCAGCCAGGCGCCCCAGCTCGGCGCAACTGGCTTCGGCGTCGCGCATGCCCAGATCGCCGGTGCCGGCGTTGGCATTGCCGGTATTGATCAGCAGGTAGCGCGGCGTCTCGAGGGCCAGATGACGCTTGGCGACGTGCACCGGCGCTGCACAGAAGGCATTGCGCGTGAATACGCCCGCCACCGTGGCGCCCGGGGCGATCTCGATCACCACCAGGTCACGGCGCCCCGGCGTCTTGATGCCGGCCATGGCGGTGCCGAGCCGCACCCCCTCTATCGCCGGCAGCACCGGAAAGGTGTCCTTGCCTACGGCCATGCGTGTCTCTCCTTACTCGATAGGTATCAGCTCAGCTTGCCGCAGCACTGCTTGTACTTCTTGCCCGACCCACAGCTGCAGGGATCGTTGCGCCCCACCTTGGGACCTTCACGCCGCACCGGACGCCCGTCAGCACCGGGTGCCGGGCGGGCGGGTTCGGCGTCTGCTGCCGGATCGTCGTCGAGCGCCTCATGGCGGGCGGCACCCGCTTTCTGGCGCTCCAGCTCCTCGCGACGCTTACGCTCCAGTTCCTCGACCTCGTCCGGACGGCGCACCTTGACGTGGCTGAGAATCCGCGTGATATCGGACTTGATGTTGATCAGCAGATCCTGAAACAGGGTAAAGGACTCGCGCTTGTACTCCTGCTTGGGATTCTTCTGCGCATAGCCGCGCAGGTGAATACCGCGGCGCAGATGGTCCATCGCCTGCAGGTGCTCTTTCCAGCGCGAGTCGAGAACCTGCAGCATGACCTGCTTCTCGAAGCGACGCATCAGCGCTTCACCGACGGTCTCGACCTTGGCGGCATACACCTCGCGGTGCTGGGCCTGCAGCTTTTCACGCAGCTGCTCCTCGTGGAAACGCTCGTCATCCGCGGCCCACTGCACCACCGGTGCATCGATATTGAACTCGCTCTTGAGGTGCTCCTGAAGCCCCTCGAGGTCCCACTGCTCCTGCAGGCTCTGCGGCGGCACGAACTCGCTGATCGCCAGGTCGAGCACCTCTTCACGAATCCCCAGTACGTTCTCGGAGACATCCTCGGCGCCGAGGATCTCATTGCGCTGTTCGTAGATCACCTTACGCTGGGCATTGGCCACGTCGTCGTACTCGAGCAGCTGCTTGCGAATATCGAAGTTGCGACTCTCGACTTTCTTCTGGGCCCGTTCGACGGCGTTGGAAACCATCTTGTGCTCGATCGCCTCACCGCGTTCCAGGCCCAGGGCCTGCATCAGGCGCTGCACGCGGTCGGAGCCGAACAGTCGCATCAGGCTATCTTCCAGCGACAGGAAGAAGCGCGTCGAGCCGGGATCGCCCTGGCGCCCCGAGCGGCCCCTTAGCTGGTTATCGATACGCCGTGACTCATGGCGCTCGGAGCCAATCACATGCAGGCCACCGGCGGCCAGCACCGCCTCGTGGCGGGCCTGCCACTCGGCCTTGGCCTGTTCGATGTCGGCAGTACTGGGATCCTCGAGCTTGGCGACCTCGGCCTCCCAGTTGCCCCCTAGCACGATGTCGGTACCGCGACCGGCCATATTGGTGGCGATGGTAATCGCGCCGGGTCGACCCGCCTGGGCGATGATCTCGGCTTCGCTCTGGTGCTGCTTGGCGTTGAGCACGTTGAAGTCGAGCTTGGCCTTGCGCATCAGGTCGGCCAGGTACTCCGAGGTCTCGATCGAGGCGGTACCCACCAGTACCGGGCGACCCGCCTCGGTCTCGGCCTGGACCTCCTTGATGATCGCCTCGAACTTCTCCTCGCCGGTCAGATAGACCAGATCGTTGAGATCCTTGCGCGCCAGCGGGCGGTTGGTGGGAATCACCATCACGTCGAGGCCGTAGATTTGGCGGAACTCGAAGGCCTCGGTGTCGGCGGTACCGGTCATGCCGGACAGCTTCTCATAGAGACGGAAGTAGTTCTGGAAGGTGGTCGAGGCCAGGGTCTGGCTCTCGCGCTGTACCGTCACCCCCTCCTTGGCTTCCACCGCCTGGTGCAGGCCCTCCGACCAGCGCCGGCCAGGCATGCTGCGTCCGGTGTGCTCGTCGACGATCACCACCTGACCATCGTTGACGATGTAATCGACATCGCGCTGATAGAGGTGACGCGCTCGCAGCGCCGAGTGCATGTGCTGAAGCAGGTTGAGATTCTGCGCCGCGTAGAGCGAGTCGTGCTCGCCGAGCAGCCCCTCACCGCGCATCAGCTCCTCGACCCGGTGGTGGCCATCCTCGGTCAGCTCGACCTGCTTCTGCTTCTCGTCGAGGAAGAAGTCACCGCTCTCGGGGTCCTCGGGATCGCTGCATTTTGTCAGCCCCCCCGCCAGGCGGTCGACGGTCTTGTACATCTCGGTGTTCTCTTCCACCGGACCGGAGATGATCAGCGGAGTGCGCGCTTCGTCGATAAGGATCGAGTCGACCTCATCAATGATGGCGTAGTGCAGGCCGCGCTGGACCTTGTCCTCCAGCGAGAAGGCCATGTTGTCGCGCAGGTAGTCGAAACCAAACTCATTGTTGGTGCCGTAGGTGATGTCACAAGCGTAGGCGGCACGTTTCTCTTCACCGCTCTGACCGGAATAGATGGTTCCTACCGAGAGCCCCAGGAACTCATACAGCGGGCGCATCCATTCGGCATCGCGGCGCGCCAGATAGTCGTTGACGGTGACCACGTGGACACCCTTGCCGGGCAGCGCATTGAGGTAGACGGCCAGGGTGGCCACCAGGGTTTTGCCCTCGCCGGTCTTCATCTCGGCAATGCGGCCATGGTGCAGGGCGAGCCCGCCGATCATCTGCACGTCGAAATGGCGCATCCCCATCACCCGCTTGCTCGCCTCGCGGACGGCGGCAAATGCCTCGGGCAATAGGCGATCAAGGGTTTCACCGCCGGCCAGGCGTTCACGCAGCTCACTGGTAATATTGCTCAGGGCAGCGTCATCGAGGGCCTCATAGCGCGACTCGAGCTGGTTGATCTCAACGATCGGTCTGGCCAGGCGTTTGACTTCGCGGTCGTTCTTGGAGCCGACCATCTTGCGTAATAGGGAATTCAACATGACATGTTCACTCGTAGCGTGGAATCGAAACACAGCGTTTCGACCGGCATCGACCGGTCGTCGCTGGCGCCATCCAAGGCGTCTTCAGATGGAATGAGCAAACACGTCAGGGGGGCCTCGGCGAGACAGCACGTCGGCACCCGCCACCCGGCGCAGGCCACAGATGGCGCGTCGACGCCCCGTGCGCCTCGGGACAGGCGGGCGCCGGCGGGTGATGGGGAGCCAGCGCCGACGGCGTGCCAGACGCCGGCTTTCGGCACGAATGCTGTCCGGTACCAGCCAGCAGATTTGCACCACGCGGCTGACCAGGCGTACGTCGCCCTGGGCCAGGCCCGCGGGCAGCAGACAGCCCACCAGCAAGCCAGCAAGCCACCAGCGACTACGCACGCGGCGGCGCGTGGTCAGCGCCGCTTCGCGACGGACGTCGGGCGTGGGCTGCTCGTGGGAAGCTGGGCCAGCGTGACTCATGCTGTCGATGTACTCTCTGGCATGCTAGATTGCCTGCTATCGTTTGGCGTCCTAAGTGCAAGCCCATGAGTATAAAGGTTAAGCGTTTCCGCGCCCAGCCCGTGGCCCGACTACTCGGCGGTCAGGGGGAACTCGGCGGGCTGATGCGCATGGCGCAGTTGATCGGTCGCGCGCAGCAGCTGCTGCGCGAGCAGCTCCCCGAAGAGGTACGCGAACATGTATTTGTCGGCGGCTATCGCGACGGCAAACTGACGCTGATTACCGATCGCGCGGTGTGGCTGACCTGGCTGCGCTATGAACAGCCGCGCCTGCTGGCGCTACTCCACCAGCATCGCGAGTACGAGGCCGTGCTCGGCTTCACCCTCAAGGTGCGTCCGGTGCGACCACTCAAGGTCCCGCCGCGCCAAACCCGCGCCCTCTCGGCCAACGCTGCCGACGAACTGTCGAGCTGTGCTGCCGATACCGACGATCCGCGTCTGAAGCGCGCCCTGGAGCGCCTGGCGGGCCACGCCGAACCTAGCAGCGAGCCTAACTAAGCCAATCGAGTAGGAGGGGGAGTCGCCTCCCCCGTCCTCTCACACCACCGGGCATACGGTTCCGTACCACGGCGGTTCACGAAGAACGGCTAAGCCCTCTTACCGTATCCAGCACTGATACCAGCCCCTGCTGACCGAACCAGCGGTTCGGCAAGGCGTGGCGCATATGCAGAGCACCTGCATTCCACCAAGGACCGCGCCCGTTTACCGCTGACTTCCAGGCACGTACCTCGCCCAATCCCAGCGCTACGAGCTTGCGCCGCCGGGTCCGTGGACGCTTCCACTGTCGCCAGATGACGCAACGCAGTCGCCGGCGTATCCATTGATCCAGCGCTTCCAGCGGGCGCTTCACGTCGACAAGGCTGAAGTAGCTGCCCCAACCCCGCAGGACGGGGCTCAGCTCCTTGATGACTCGCCGGGTGCTGCGCCCTCTGCCACGCTTGAGGATCTCGCGGACACGCTGCATCAGGCCCTGTAGGCTGGCCTTGGCGATGGTCAGCTTTGGCAGCTTGTGCCGGGTCAGCGTGTAGCCCAGATACCCACGGTTCCAGGGCCGGTCCACCGCACTCTTGTCGCGATTCACAGTCAACCTGAGCGAGCTCTCGAGAAAATCACTCAGGCTGGCCATGACGCGCTCGCCCGCTCGCCGACTCCTGACATACACCTGCATGTCGTCGGCATAACGGCAGAAGCGATGACCGCGGCGCTCCAGTTCCTTGTCCACGTCGTCTAGCAGGATATTGGCCAGCAGCGGGCTCAGCGGCCCACCCTGAGGCGTTCCCTGTTGACGTGGCGCGGTCAGGCCATCCTGGAACAGGCCGGCCTCCAGATAGCGACGGATCAGGCGCCGTACCCGCTTGTCGCGGACACGGCGTGCGACCCGCGCCATCAGCAGATCGTGGTTCACTCGATCAAAGAAGGCTTCCATGTCGAGGTCGACCACCCAGCGGTGGCCGGCAGTAACGTGGGCTTTCATGATCGAGACGGCCTGCTGGGCGCTGCGCTTGGGTCGATAGCCGTAGCTCGATGCCGAGAATGTCGGATCGAAGATCGGCGTCAGCACCTGAAGCAGCGCCTGCTGGATCAGCCGGTCGGTGACCGTGGGAATGCCGAGCTGCCGCGTCCCGCCCTTGGGCTTGGGAATCTCGACGGCCCGGACTGGGCTGGGATGGTACTCACCGGCCAGCAGCCGCTCACGCAGCGTCGGCCAGTGCCGTTTCAGGTGGTCAGCCAGTTGATGCACCGTCATGCCATCGACACCCGGTGCGCCTTTGTTGGCAACCACCTTCCGGTAAGCCCGCGCCATGTTGGCCTTTTCTACCACGGCTTCCATGAGCGGGGCGGGCTCCACTTTCGTCCACGATGACGACGCCGGGACCGTCTCGACGCCCACCGGCCGGGACTTGGGGTGCTGCCCCTGCCCCTCTGGGTGGGTGGCGGTATCAGCGCCAGTGGCTGTCTTCATGATCGATCCTCGAGACGTCATCGCCTACTCGCGGTTCTTCATGTTCGGCCCTTGGTGCCGCGGTGAACCGGCACTTACTATGGCCTCGGCTGACGTCTGGTGGCCCATCCCGTCGCCTCTCGACGCCGGTAGCACCGTGGCAGACCACCAGACCTCCCAGGGTAAGACGCGCGACCTTCCCGCTTATGCCTGTCGGATATACGTCATGGCGTTCCGTGCAAGTATCGGGCTTTGATGAGTTGGGCCATCTCACCCCGCCATGACGCCTCGTATCCGCTTCCTGTTCGTTAGGCCAGCGTTTTGCCTCGGGCTTCCTTCAGATTCCCCCTCGCGGGAGACACCCTTGCCGTCGGCTAGCACTTCCCCTTGCCGGGCGTGCAGGGGACTTTCACCCCCAAGTCATCCCGAGGCACCACCCTCAGGAACAGCGCCAGTCAGGCGCTGCGCGCCATGCCTGGCGCACCAAGAAAAAAAAATCGAGTCGCTACGCGAAGCGATTCACCTCTGCGACGTATAAGTCGCCACGCCATACTCACAATAAAGGTGTTCTTCCATGGCTAACAATCACTATGATGCCATCGTGGTAGGCTCTGGCATAAGCGGCGGCTGGGCCGCCAAGGAGCTGACCGAAAAAGGCCTCAAGGTACTCCTTCTCGAACGAGGCCGTAATATCGAGCATGTCAAGGATTACACGAACGCTTCTAAAGAAGTCTGGGACTATCCCCACCGTGATCGACCCACCCAGGAGATGAAAGAGAAATTTCCGGTCTTGAGCCGCGACTATCCATTGAATGAATCGACCATGGGACTGTGGGCCGACGAACAGGCCAACCCCTATGTCGAGGAGAAGCGGTTCGACTGGTTTCGCGGCTACCATGTGGGCGGGCGTTCACTGATGTGGGGGCGCCAAAGCTACCGACTCAGTCCCATGGACTTGGAGGCCAACCAGCGTGAGGGGATCGCCATAGACTGGCCGATTCGCTACGAGGACCTGGCGCCCTGGTATGACTACGTAGAACGTTTCGCGGGTATTGCCGGTACCCGTGAGGGACTGGATGTGCTGCCCGATGGCGAGTTCCTTCCTCCGATAGCACTCAACTGCGTGGAGAAGGACGTCGCCAAGCGTATCGAAGAGGCCTTTGACGGGCAGCGCCACTTGATTCATAGCCGAGTGGCCAATATCACTCAAGCCAAGCCGGAACAGAACCGGGTCGACTGCCAGTATCGCAACAAGTGCTGGCTGGGCTGCCCTTATGGCGCCTATTTCAGCACTCAGTCGGCGACGCTACCAGCCGCCATGGATACTGGAAACTTGACGCTGCGGCCCTTCTCGATCGTCACCCAGGTGCTCTACGACAAGGATCGCAAACGCGCTCGCGGCGTCGAGGTCATCGATGCCGAGAATCATCAGACCTACGAGTACACCGCCGATCTCGTGTTCCTGAATGCGTCGACATTCAACTCGACCTGGATACTGATGAATTCCGCCACCGATATCTGGGAGGGCGGCCTGGGTAGCAGTAGCGGTGAGTTGGGCCACAACGTCATGGACCACCATTTCCGCTGCGGTGCCAGTGGTGACGTCGAGGGCTATCTCGACAAGTACTATTTCGGACGGCGTCCGGCCGGTTTCTATATCCCTCGCTTTCGTAACGTCGACGACCAACACCGGGCCTATGTGCGGGGGTTCGGTTACCAGGGCGCGGCGAGTCGCCAAGGCTGGGATCGAGAGATTGCAGAACTCAACATCGGTGCAGAGTTGAAGCAGGCGCTCAGCCAACCAGGGAGCTGGACCATTGGCATGACTGGCTTCGGCGAGATGTTGCCCTACCACGATAACCTCATCTCACTCGATCACAGCGTGCGTGACAAGTGGGGGCTGCCGGTGTTGAGCATCGATGTGGAGCTCAAGCAGAACGAGCGGGATATGCGCCAGGACATGATCCAGGATGCCGTGGATCTCTTGGAAGCCGGCGGTGTGCAGAACGTCAAGGGAGAAGAAGGCGACTACGCGCCGGGCATGGGAATTCACGAGATGGGCACGGCGCGCATGGGGCGGGACCCAAACACCTCAGTGCTCAATGCTTACAACCAGGTATGGGATGCCCCCAATGTCTTCGTCACCGACGGCGCTTGCATGACGTCATCCTCCTGCGTCAATCCATCGCTGACCTATATGGCACTGACTGCCCGCGCGGTCGATCACGCGGTAGAAGAACTCAAGCGGGGGAATCTGTGATGCATCGTCGTGAACTACTCAAGATGATCAGCGTGGCGACTGGCACGGCATTGATCGGTGGCCACTCCTTGTTGGCGTTTAGTGCCCTCGACGAGAGTGAGCACGACTTCACTGCCCAGGATGTCCAGCGGCTGGATGAGTTGGCCGAGACGATTCTACCGCGCACCGATACCCCGGGTGCCAAGGATGCCGAGGTAGGCGCTTTCATGACGCAGTTCGTCACTGCCTGCTACAGCGCTCAGGAGCGCACCCTCTTCCACCATGGGCTGGCACAGCTCGAGGCGCGCAGTCGCGCTGAATATGGCCAGGCGTTCCTGGCACTGGACGAGCCGCAACGGCGTGAGCTGATTGGTGAGCTGGACCGGGAAGCCCTTGCTCAAGTGGAAAATTCCGACACGCCCCATTACTTCACCATGATGAAACAACTGACGCTATTCGGTTTCTTCACCTCAGAGGTGGGCGCCACGCAAGTCTTGCGCAATGAAGCAGTGCCTGGTCGTTACGATGGCTGTGCACCCTACGAGGAGGGGGAGCCCGCCTGGGGCACCACCTGACAGACGGCTGGGGCACTGCGCTCGACGCCGTTGAGACGCGTATCACAACACCCCAGTGAGCAGCTGCTTTCTCTCGATATGCCATTCATCTGTGGCGGGCCAACGGCCCGTCAGGAGGTGTCTTGCTGTCCGATGGCGCTGCGCTGCTCGTGAGGGCCCCTTCCCAGGCTCTTCAATGACAACAATCGGAGCAATGGACATGACTCACAACTTTCACCCTCGCCTCCTGCTGGTTGCCGGCTTGGCGGCAGTCGGCACTACCCCCAGCCTGGCGCAACTGGTCTACGAAGGGGAGTCGGGAGAACTCACCTTTGGTGGCGATGTCGAGCTGGATATCAATGCTCAGAACACCCATGCCGGCGAAGGTCCGATCTTTTTCGAAGACGATGTCGATCATGGCGATGAGTTCAATCAGACCGGACGCATCCTGCTCGATATCGGTGGCGAGCGCCGCAGTCCAGCCCACCACTATGCTCGTTTCAAGGTGCAGCCGCTGATTCAAACCGATGGCGACTTCGCCGTCGATGATGCCTGGCTCGCCATCGGCAATCGCCATGGACTGGAGTTCAAGGTCGGCCGTTTCGAGGCATACGACCTGTTCCCTCTGGGGCAGGATGTCTTCGTTGGCTTCAGCGGCGATACCTCGGACGGCCTGTATCGCGATGGTCAAGGGTACGTCTATCAAGCCAAGGAGGGGCGTGGCCGTGGCGGCGACTCCGGCCAGGTAATGGTCAGCCAGCGCAGCGGCAACCTTTACGCCGAGATCTCCACGCTATTCGGCGATCGCACCGATCTCTTCGATACCGATACCTACCACGGTTACCGGATCGATCCCGACGAGCACAGCAAGGACTCCTTTATCGTGCGTCCCGTCATCGCCTGGACACCCGGGCCCTGGACTCTGGCGGCGGGGCTCGAGACCAATCTGGTCGACGATGCCATCGTCGATGAGCGCGGGGCCGACATCGGCGATCGTACCGGCTACGGGATGCGGGTCTCCTACCGGGCCGGCGACTGGCAGTGGAATGTCAACCTTGCCCACCTGGATGCCTTTGAGGAGACCAATCAGACACTGGGGGTAAATGCGCTATGGCGCCAGTTTGGTGTGGGCTATATCCATGCCCGCAACGACATCGACGACGTCAATCCCGTGGAGGGTGACGATGTCGTGTTCAGTGTCCCGGGGCGCTACGACATCGACACGCTCTATACCTCCTACCATTTCGCCGATGTGCTCAGTATCGACGACCTCAGTCTCTATCTCGGGGCTTACTACAGCCGTATTGACCACCAGCAGATCGACAACCTGGACGACGCCGACCGCTACGGCGCCCGGGTGCGTTTCAAGTACCTGTTCTAAACAGCAAGGAGTCTAATGATGAATACCCCCACACGCATGATCTGGATGACCTGCAGCAGTCTGGTGGCACTGTCCGCCGTAGCCGACGAGTCCACGGCGACGGAGGGGCTCGATCCTCGCCAACAAGCCGCCAAAACGGAGGTATGGGAGCCGGTCCCCCCCGTGGTGTCGGCCCCTGAGGGGCAAGCCCCGTCAGATGCCATCGTTCTCTTCGATGGCAGTGGCCTGGAGGCCTGGGAGGCCGACGAGGGTGGGCCGGCGATGTGGCGTCTCGAGGGCGATGCCATGACGGTGGAGCGCGGTAGCGGTGGCATTCGCACCCGACAGGATTTCTGCGACGTGCAGCTCTACCTGGAGTGGCGTGCACCGGCCGAGATCGATGGCATGCAGGGCCAGGATCGCGGCAATAGCGGTGTCTTCCTGCAGGAGCGTTACGAGATTCAGGTACTCGACTCCTACGACAACGCGACCTATCCCAACGGCCAGGCCGCATCGGTCTACAAGCAGCATATTCCCTTGGTCAATGCGTCACGCCCACCGGGCGAGTGGCAGAGTTACGATATCCTCTACACGGCGCCGCGTTTCGACGCGTCGGGGGAACTGACCTCGCCCGCCTATGTCACGGTACTGCACAACGGCGTGCTGGTTCAGCACCACGTCGAGATTCAGGGCACCACCGAGTGGATTGGCGAACCCGATTACGACGAGGCGCATGGTTGTGCACCAATCTATCTGCAGGACCATGACGCCGCGGTGAGTTTCCGTAATATCTGGGTCAGGGAGCTATAAACCCAATAGTAGTTAATGACAGACGGCGGAACGTCACGGTAACTCGACACAGCGCCCCAGCGAGCTGGCACCGGGCTCGATGCCCAGCGCATCGGCGGTGCCGGCGAGCACCGCCTGAGCAGCTAGAAATGCCTCGCGTGGACGCCGCATGCGGATGCTCTCCATCAGCACACGGTGGCGCTCGAGGCTATCGTCGGGGTCGCTGGCGCTCTCATTGGACATCGACACCAGCAGATGGATCGAGGGGCGCAGGATATGCGACAGCTGCGCCCAGACGATGTTGTGGGTGGCCTTGAAGATCGCCACGTGGAAGGCCACATCGCACTCGCTATGCAGGCGACGCTCCTCGGCACAGCTGGCGTTGCGCAGGTTCTGGCCCAGCCCCTCGAAGGCCTCCTCGATGGCGACCAGATCGCGCGCCTTGGCGCGTCGGGCAGCGGTCATCGCCACATAGGGCTCGACGTCGAGGCGAAAAGCCAGGATCTCACGCTGAATCTCCGGGTTGGGCGCCGCATAGTGGGTCATCCACTCGGTCACCTGGGGGTCGAGAATATGCCACTCGCTGTATTCCCGCACCTTGGAACCGTGGCCGGAGATGCGCTCGATGATGCCGGCGTCTACCAACTGACGCAGATCGCTGCGAACCGCCGAGCGGTTAATGGCAAAGCGCTCGCAGAGGTCCAGTTCGCGAGGCACGAAGTCGCCGGGCTGGTAGCGGCCGGCGAAGATCGCCTCGGCGAGGTGTTCGGCGATACTCGGTCGCGTCGCCGGCTTCGGTAATGGTGACGTCAAAACGGAGAGATCCTGTGATGGTTGTTGGTCATCATAACGTATTGGCTCGCTCGGCTGGATGCTGCAGCGCCGCCCCGGCACCGCCGCGTAGCCGCATTTCCAGCCGACGCTCGTAAAGCCCCTTGACGGTTAGCGTGCCCAGCACCAGGGTCCCGCCCACCAACGCCATGGGCGCCGGCTGTTCCGAGATGATCCACCACGCCAGCAGCGTGCCCACCACCACTTCCAGCAGCAGTAGCAGCCCCACCTCGGCGGCGGGCAGATAGAGCGGGCCGCGCTGCAGAAGGGTCACCCCGCAGGGCACGATGATCAGGCACAGCAGGACCACCACGGCGAGCTGATTCACCGGCGGCAGCGTGGTCTCGGCGCCGGCCAGCCAGAACAGCCCGGCCACGCTACCGACAATCAGGCCGTTGAACACCAGCATCGGGCTCATGTCGATGCCGGGCCGGGTGCGACACAGGGTGAAGTTGATCGCCAGCGTGGTCGCCGCCATCAGGGCAAAAGCGTTCCCCACCCAACTGCCGGCACCGGCGTCATCCAGGGCGATCATGGCGATCCCGGCCAGGCACAGCCAGATCGCGATCCAGGTGCGGCGCGGTAGGCGCTCCTTGAGAATCACCCACGATAGTGCTGCAGCAATCAGCGGCGCACCGGCCAGTATCATCAGCACGTTGCCGGCCTTGGTGTACTGGTTACCGAGCACGAAACCGCAGGTGGTGAGGCTGAACAGCAGCGCCACGGCAATGCCGGTCCAGCCGCAGCGGCGGTAGACGGCCCAGATGCCGTTGCCGTGGCGCATCAGGGCGATCAGAAAGAAGCCCAGCGCCGACAGAAAACCCCGCCACATCAGAATCTCGGCGTCGGGCAGGTTGGCGACCTTGATCAGCAGCGCATCCGGGGCCATGATCAGCGCCCCGCCGGCGGTCAACAGCAGGCCTTGCTGACGATGCGAAAGTGAGGAAAATGCCGACATATCAGTGATTGTCCCTCGGTGGGCTGACCCGCGCGACGTCGCGGTATTTGGTCGCCGGCGTCAGG
>NZ_JACXZT010000019.1:680944-961797 GCF_014779595.1 Halomonas sp. ML-15 | reverse complement strand
GCACTTCCCCTTGCCGGGCGTGCAGGGGACTTTCACCCCCAAGTCATCCCGAGGCACCACCCTCAGGAACAGCGCCAGTCAGGCGCTGCGCGCCATGCCTGGCGCACCCAGAAAAAAAGCGCCGCCTCCTAGGAAGCGGCGCTGCTATCAGCCCTGGTACCTGTTTTCTTCAGACGCTTTCTAACACGCCGTCCTGCACCGGCGTCTGCCGGCGGCGCTCACGCCATGGCCGGCGCGGCGTAGGAGATCGGCGCGCGCTGCGCCTCGTCCTCGAAGGTGACGATCTCGAAGGACTCGGGATTGGCCAACATCTCGCGGCACAGCTGGTTATTCAGCGCATGCCCCGACTTGATGCCACGAAACTCACCGATCAGGCTATAGCCTAGCTGGTAGAGATCACCGATAGCATCGAGAACCTTGTGCTTGACGAACTCGTCGTCATAGCGCAGCCCGCCCTCGTTAACGATGCGATAGTCGTCCACCACGATGGCGTTGTCGAGGCTGCCACCCAGCGCCAGATTGTGTGAACGCAGGAATTCCAGATCGCGCATGAAACCGAAGGTGCGCGCCCGCGACACTTCCTTGACGAAGGAGGTGGTAGAGAAATCCACCGTAGTGGTCTGATCGCGCAGCTCGCTCACGGGGTGATCGAAATCGATGGCAAAAGCAACCTTGAAGCCGTTATGCGGCAGGAAGCGCGCCTCCTTGTCGTCTTCACGCACCACGATCTCACGCTTGATGCGGATAAACTTCTTGGCCGCCTGCTGCTCCTCGATACCCGCCGACTGAATCAGGAATACGAAGGGGCCGGCGCTACCGTCCATGATTGGCACTTCAGGTGCGCTGACATCAACAAAGGCATTATCGATGCCGAGGCCGGCGAAGGCCGACATCAGATGTTCGACGGTGGCCACCTTGACGCCATCTTGAGAGAGCGCCGTACACATGGTGGTATCGGTGACATTTTCGGCACGCGCCGGAATCATCACCTCAGGCTCGAGGTCGGTGCGCACAAAAATGATGCCGGTGTTGGCCGGCGCCGGGCGCAGCGTCAGATAAACTTTCTCACCGGAGTGCAGACCAACGCCGGTCGCACGAATGGTGTTCTTGAGGGTACGTTGTCTAATCATGGGCAGTAGCCAGGCTGATATTAGTTATCAAACGCTGTTCACTATAACAGCGAACATACGTTTCAACAAAAAAAACATCCCTGGCCCCGCCTAAGCTATCGATAGCGTGCCTCAATCGGCCTGACGGCGCAGGAACGCCGGAATGTCCAGGTAGTCGTCCAGCTCCTGGGACTTGCGCTTCTCTGCACGCGCCTTGACCGCCGCTTCCTGCTCGGACTTGGCAGCCTGCTGACGCATCACCGCCGGCTGCTGCTGCAGAGTGCGGTAGTCGGTGGACTCGGGTCGCGCCGCTACGCTCTCACGCGGTGCGGCCTTCTGCTGGCGACCTTCCAGGCCCGCCGCCACCACGGTGACGCGCAGCTCGTCCGTCATATCCATATCGATGGACGTGCCAACCACGATGGTCGCATCCTGGGAGGCAAACTCCTGTACGGTCGCCCCCACATCGTTGAACTCGCCGATGGAGAGGTCCGGCCCGGCGGTGATATTGACCAGGATGCCACGCGCACCGTGCAGGTCGATATCTTCCAGCAGCGGACTCTTGATCGCTTTCTCGGCGGCTTCGCGGGCGCGGTTCTCGCCTGTCGCGCCGCCGGTGCCCATCATCGCCATGCCCATCTCTGACATCACGGTGCGCACGTCGGCAAAGTCGACGTTGATGATACCGGGACTGGTGATCAGCTCGGCAATCCCCTGCACTGCGCCCAGCAGCACATCGTTGGCGGCGCTGAAGGCGGTCAACAGGCTAGCGTTCTTGCCCAGTACCGCAAGCAGCTTCTCGTTGGGGATGGTGATCAGCGAGTCAACGTGCTCGGAGAGCTCCTTCATGCCCTCTTCGGCGGCGCGCATGCGCTTGGGCCCTTCGAAGGGGAACGGCCGAGTCACCACCGCCACGGTGAGGATGCCCAGCTCCTTGGCCACCTGGGCCACCACCGGCGCGCCCCCGGTACCGGTGCCGCCGCCCATGCCAGCGGTGATGAAGATCATGTCAGCACCGCTGATCAGCTCAGCGATGCGCTCACGATCCTCCATCGCTGCCTGACGGCCAACGTCGGGATTGGCCCCCGCGCCCAGCCCCTTGGTAATGTCGCTGCCGAGCTGGAGCACAGTCTTGGCCGCCACGCGCTTGAGCGCCTGAGCGTCGGTGTTGGCGCAGATAAACTCGACGCCTTCGATGTTGCTCTCGACCATGTGATTGACGGCATTACCACCGCCGCCGCCGACGCCGATCACCTTGATGACCGCGCTGCTTGAGGGTGCGTTATCTACCAGTTCGAACATAAGCCCCGTCTCCTGGACCGCTCGCGGCCCGTATCAGAAATTTCCTTTGAACCAGCCCTTGATCTTGTCCAGTGCCGGAAAACCATCCTTGAGTCCCCGCCGGGAGACGTCCTCCCTCTTCGGCTGAGCCGATACTACTCGCCCGTGGCCGTGTAGGCCATGTCCATGCTTGGCGTCGCGCATGCCGTAATGTAGCAAACCGACCCCTGTCGAATAAATCGGGTTGCGCACGACATCGGCGAGGCCTCTGACGTTCTGCGGACTGGCGATGCGCACCGGCATGTGGAATATCTCCTCGGCCAGCTCGACTACGCCCTCCATCCGCGAGGTGCCGCCGGTCAGTACCACGCCGGCCGCCACCAGATCTTCATAGCCGCTGCGGCGCAGCTCCTCGCGCACCAGCGTGAACAGCTCCTCGTAGCGCGGCTCGACCACCTCGGCCAAGGCCTGGCGCGACAGATCCCGGGCAGGACGCTCGCCGACGCTTGGCACCTTGATCATCTCATCGCTCGAGGCAAGGTGGGTCAGGGCACACGCATACTTGACCTTGATATCTTCAGCGTATTGGGTCGGCGTGCGCAGCGCCATGGCAATATCGTTGGTCACCTGGTCACCGGCGATGGGAATTACCGCGGTGTGGCGGATGGCGCCTTCGGTGAAGACCGCGATATCGGTGGTGCCGCCGCCGATATCGACCATGCATACCCCCAGCTCGCGCTCATCCTCGGTCAATACCGCATGACTCGACGCCAGCTGTTCCAGAATGATCGCATCGACCTCGAGGCCACAGCGACGCACGCATTTTTCGATATTCTGCACCGCGTTCAGTGCTGCAGTAACCAGGTGCACCTGCGCTTCGAGGCGCACACCGGACATTCCCAGCGGCTCGCGAATGCCCTCCTGCTTATCGATCGAGAACTCCTGAGGCAGTACATGAAGTACCCGCTGCCCTTCGGAGATGGCCCGCGCCCTGGCCGAGTCGATTACCCGCTCGATATCGTAGGTGCTGACCTCGCGCTCCTTGATCGCCACCACACCGTCCGAGTTCATCGAACTGATATGGCTGCCGGCGATGCCGACATACACCGAGTGAATGTCGCAGCCGGCCATCAGCTCGGCTTCTTCCACGGCGCGCTGAATCGACTGCACCGTGGACTCGATGTTGATCACCACGCCCTTCTTCATGCCCCGGGACGGATGCGACCCGATACCGGCGATTTCGATACCGCCATCGTCGGTGGGTTGCCCCACGATCGCCACGACCTTGGATGTTCCGATATCCAGCCCGACTACCATATTGGAAGCGTTGGGTTGTCCTGCCATGGGTCGTGGTCACTCCTCAAACTTGTCGATATTAAGCGTCCGTTAAAAAGCACCTTTAGACATAGGCACAATTATAGGAACAACTTGTGTTGTTTCACCAGTAGTCGGCGAAAAACATACGTCAGAATACGGGGCTTTTTAAATAAAAGGAACACCCCGTGGTGTGAGTTGCCGGGAACTCGGCGAAAAAAACGCCCTAAGAGCCCTGCGCTTCATCGTCATCCCCGGTCTCGGTTTCACCATGCCAGGCAACCGCCACACCATTCGGATAACGCAGATCGATGTAGCGAATATGCGACGCCTGAGCCCCCAGCTGGCGCTGCCAGGCGGCGCTCAATCGCGCCAATCGCGCATCGCGATCATTACGCCCCAGCATCACCCAAGCGCCATCATCGAGCTGCAGCCGCCAGGCGCCACGCGCCTCAAGCCGCAGCTGAGTAATGGTCAAACCCAGGGTATCCAGCCGCGCGGAAAGATCATGATAATAGGCCAATACCTCGGGGCCACTGCCCTCCGGGCCGGCCAGATCCGCCAGGTCGCCGGGTGGCGACACCGGACCGAAGGCAAAGGGCTCACCTTCGGGATTGAGCAGAAAGTCATCGTTCCAGCGTGCCACCGGCACCTGTTCGATCAGCTCGAAGGTCAAGGCGTCGGGCCACTCCCGGGAGATCCGCACCTCGGCCAGCCAATCGATCTCACGCGCCTCGCGACGCAACTCACCGAGATTCACCGACAGCCAGGTGCGCCCCTGAATCAGCGGCGCCAGCTCCTCGCGCAGATAGCCGGCGCTGACATGGCGCAGTTCACCGCTGATCGAAACCCGCTCGACCGGCCGGTCTAGCCACAGCCAGAGTGCGCGGCCACCGGCCAGCAGCAGTACCAGAAACAGCATCAGTCCGACCAGGGACCCTCGCGCGGCGTGACTCATAAAGGGCTCAGAGTTCCTTGGGGTCGTCGAGAGTAGTGGCCAGAATACGACACACCAGCGCATCGAAGTCGTAGCCCGCGTAAGCCGCCGACTGCGGGACAAGGCTATGATCGGTCATGCCCGGCACGGTATTGACCTCCAGCAGCCAGAAGCGGCCCTGGGCATCGCGCATGACGTCGACTCGCCCCCACCCTTCGCCGCCGATGGCCGCGAAAGCGCGCCGGCATAGCTCACCGAGTTCGGCTTCTTCGGCGGCAGCAAGCCCGCACGGCAGGTGGTAGCGGGTATCGTTGGAGATGTACTTGGCTTCGTAATCATAGAAGCCGCTGGGCACTTCGACGCGAATCGGCGGCAGGGTGTCGTCGCCGAGCAGCGACACCGTATATTCAGGTCCCTGGATGAAACGTTCGGCCATCACCTGAGCATCGAAACGCGCCGCTTCCTGGTAGGCCGCAGCCAGCGCCTCGCGACTATCGACGATACTGATCCCCAGGGTCGACCCCTCGTGCACCGGCTTGACGATCAGCGGCAGACCCAGCTGCTCACAGACTCCTTCCCAATCGGCGTCCACGCCTAGAATCACGCTCTCCGGGGTGGGCAGCCCCAGCGCCTGCCACACCTGCTTGGTACGCTGCTTGTCCATGCCCAGTGACGACGCCAATACCCCGCTACCGGTATACGGAATGCCGAGGAGTTCCAGCGCGCCCTGCAGAGTGCCGTCTTCTCCGCCGCGGCCGTGCATGGCAATAAACACTCGATCCGGGGCCAGCGCCTCGAGGCCGGCCAATCCGCCATCAGCCAGATCGTAACCGGTCACGTCGAGACCACTGCGCTGCAGCGAGGCGAGCACCGCGGCACCGCTGAGCAGCGACACTTCACGTTCCGCAGAGTCGCCGCCATACAGCACCACGACACGGCCGCAGGCATGGCGAAAAGTCGTCTGATTCATAGTGTCACCTTGTTCAGATCCAGCTGTGCCTCCGCCAATGCCAGGGAGATGCCGCCCACGTCACCGGCGCCCTGGGTGATCAGAATATCACCGGAACGCAGCACGTTGGCGAGCAGCCCCGGCAGCTCGGCCTTGCCCTCGACGAACAGCGGATCGACCTTGCCACGCTGGCGGATCGAACCGGCCAGGCTGCGCCCCTCGGCCCCTGGCAACGGCGCCTCGCCGGCGCTGTAGACGTCCAGCAGCAGCAGGGTGTCGACCCCGGACAGCACCCGCACGAAGTCCTCGTAGAGGTCGCGGGTACGCGAATAGCGGTGCGGCTGATAGACCATCACCAGACGCCGCTCCGGCCAGCCGGCGCGCACCGCGCGTATCACCATCTCCACTTCACGCGGGTGGTGGCCGTAGTCGTCGACCAGCATCACCTCACCGGCGCCGCCCGGCGCGGCGAAGCTGCCATGCACCTGAAAGCGCCGCCCCACACCGGCAAACCCGGACAGTCCGCGCTGGATCGCCGCATCGCTGATGCCGGCATCGGTAGCCACGACGATCGCCGCCATGGCATTGAGGGCGTTGTGTTCACCAGGCATTGCCAGGCGCACCGCCAAGGGTGCCAGGCCGCCGGGACGATGCGCCGTGAAGCATACCTCCCCGCCCTGCTGCACGAAGTCGGCGATACGATAGTCGGCATCGGGGCTGAAGCCGTAAGTGACGAACTGACGATGCACATCGTCGAGCAGCCCACGCACGTGGTCATCATCGATGCACAGAATCGCCAGGCCGTAGAACGGCAGGTTGTGCAAAAACTCGATGAAGGTGCTCTTGAGTCTTTCGAAGTCGCCGCCGTAGGTGGCCATATGGTCAGCGTCGATATTGGTGACGATGGACACCATCGGCTGCAGGTGCAGGAAAGAGGCGTCCGACTCGTCGGCCTCGGCAACCAGATAGTCGCCCTCGCCAAGGCGCGCGTTGGTACCGGCGCTGGTCAACTTGCCGCCAATCACGAAGGTCGGGTCCAGGCCGCCCTCCGCCAGCAGCGTGGCGGTCATGCTGGTGGTGGTGGTCTTGCCGTGGGTGCCGGCCACGGCGATGCCGTGGCGAAAGCGCATCAGCTCGGCAAGCATCTCGGCGCGCCGCACGACCGGTACGCGGTGCTGATGGGCCCAGCGGATCTCGGGATTGCCGGCATCCACCGCCGTGGATACCACCACGACGTCGGCGCCCTCGGCGTGATGCTGGTGATGGCCGATGCAGACCTCTATGCCGCAGCCGCGCAGATGCTCGACCACGCTGGAGGCCTTGAGATCACTGCCACTCACCCGGTAGCCCTGGTTGGCGAGCACCTCGGCGATGCCACACATGCCGGCACCGCCGATACCCACGAAGTGAATGCGTCGAATCCGCCGCATGCCGAGGCCGGTGGCGGTCGCTTGGATGGCGTTTATATCAGTCAAAAGCAGTCTCCATGCAGCCGGCCACCAGGCGTTCGATAGCGTCAAGGCGGGCCTCGCCTCGTGCCTTCACGGCCATGGCGGCCAGCGTCTCGGGGGCCAGCAGCGCCTGCAGGCGCTCGGCCAGAAAGTCGGGGGTCAGGGTCGCCTGGGGGATCAACTCGGCCGCCCCGGCATCCACCAGCGCCTGGGCGTTGGCGGTTTGATGATCGTCTACCGCATGGGGAAACGGCACGAACAGCGCCGGCTTGGCCGCGGCGGCCAGCTCGGCCACCGTCAGCGCGCCGGCCCGGCAAACGACCAGATCGGCCCAGTCATAAGCCGCAGCCATGTCGTCGATAAACTCGCTGACCCCGGCGCTGACGCCGGCCGCGGCGTAGGCGTCGCGGGTGGCATCTGCCTTGTCGCGACCCGCCTGATGATTCAGCAACGGGCGCTGGTCTTGCGGCAGCCGTGCCAGTGCTTGCGGCAGACACTGGTTGAGCGCCTGTGCGCCCAGCGAGCCCCCCACCACCAACAGGCGCAGCGGCCGCTGGCGCATCGCCTCGGCGCTGCGCGGCTCGGCCCCCAGTGTGGCGATCTCCTCGCGCACCGGGTTGCCCACCACCTCGGCGCGCCCGTCCAAGGCTTGGGGGAAGGCGGCATAGACGCGCCGCGCCAGACGCGACAGTGCCTTGTTGGTCAGTCCGGCCACGGCGTTCTGCTCGTGGATGATCAGCGGTCGACGCATCAACCAGGCCGCCAAGCCGCCGGGGCCGCTGGCGAAGCCGCCCAGCCCCACCACCAGTTGCGGATCGAGATCACGAATCACGCTGCGCGCCTGGACAATCGCGCGCAGTAGGCGCCACGGCGCCATCAACCAGCCCGCCGCGCCCTTACCGCGCAAACCGGCGACATCGATGCAGTGCAGGGGAATGTCAGCCTCCGGGACCAGGCGGTTCTCGATCCCGCGCGGACTGCCCAGCCACTCGACGTGAACGTCCTGGGCCGCCAGCCCACGGGCCAACGACAGTGCCGGGATCACATGCCCTCCGGTACCGCCGGCCATGATCAAGACGCGCCGGGGAAAACGCTGACTCACTTGGCGACTCCTGTCGAACGCGCACCGTCGGCGCTACGCGCCCGCGGTGCAGTGGGTTTGGCACGGCGCAAGGCACGCCGTGTCTCGGCATCGACGCGCATCAATAGACCGATCATCGCCGCACTGATCAGCAGACTCGACCCGCCGTAACTGAGTAGCGGCAGCGTCAGACCCTTGGTCGGCAGCATCCCGGTACTCACCGCAATGTTGATAAACGCCTGGGAACCAATGACCAGCGCAATGCCATAGCTGAGATAGGCGGCAAACGGCAGCCGAGCCACCTCAGCGCGACGGCCAATCTTGAGTGCACGCAACACCAGCAGCGCAAACAGCCCGACCACCGCAATGGCGCCAAACAGACCAAGCTCCTCGGCCAGCACCGCGAACACGAAATCGGTATGTGCCTCGGGCAGATAAAAGAGCTTCTGCACGCTGTTGCCGAGCCCAAGCCCAAGCCAGTGTCCGCGGCCGAAGGCGATCAGCGCCTGGGTCAACTGGTAGCCACTGGCAAACTGATCGGCCCAGGGATCGGCAAAACTGGTCAGGCGCGCCAGGCGATAGGGTTCGGCGATCGCCACATAGAACCCCAGCACCCCCACCACCAGTAGCAGCAGCCCGAAGCGCCACAGCGGCGCACCGGCCATCAGCAGCATGCCCATTACACAGCCGGTCATTACCACCACCGCGCCATAGTCGGGTGCCAGGATCAGCAGCAACGCAATCAACGCCACCACCAGCAGCGGACGTAGAAAGGCGCCCCAGTGCTGGCGAACCTCGGCCAGGAAGCGTTCCAGATAGCCGGCCATATAGACGATCAGGCACAGCTTGGTGACCTCCGAGGCCTGCAGGTTGAAGGGCACGCCGGGCACCGACAGCCAGCGCTTGCTGCCATTGATCTCACGACCGAACATCAACACCAGCGCCAGCAGCACGATGCCGATCAGCAGCAGCAGCGGGCCATTGACCTTCCACCACGCCAGCGGCACGCGTGACACGCCAACCCCTACGCCAAAGGCCAGCACCACGAAGATGCCGTGACGAATGCTGAAATAGTAGGGATTACCGGTCAGGCTCGAGGCCACCTCGGTGGACGCCGAGGTAACCATCACCCAGCCGATCAGTAGCAACGACAGCGATGACAGCAGCAGCCAACCGTCGAACGGCTGGTCAGCGGTGGAAAAGCGCGCCGCGAATGAGCGCGTCCTGTTAGCGCCTTTCATGCCTCTGCTCCCGTCTGTCGGGCCAGCACCCAGCGTCGAAAGTGGTCGCCGCGCTCCTGGTAGTTGGCAAACTGATCGAAGCTGGCACAGGCCGGCGACAGCAGCACGCAGTCTCCCGGTTCAGCCAGCGACTGCGCCCAGGCCATGGCCGCTGCCAGGTCCTCGACGCAGTGCGTTTCGACGGCACCGCTCAGCACACTGGCCAGGCGCTCCGCATCCAGCCCAAAGAGTAGCGCCGTACGCACGTAATCGCGCACAGCGGTGGCCAAGGGTGCGAAGTCGGCCCCTTTACCCACACCGCCAGCGAGCAGGATCAGCCGGCCACGAAGAGTCGGCCCGATGCCGCGAATCGCCGCCAGCGTCGCCCCGACATTGGTGCCCTTGGTATCGTTGATCCAGATCACGCCGTCGATCTCGGCGATCCATTCACAGCGGTGCGGCAAACCGGCAAAGCGCCCCAACACGCGGCGCATGGCCGGCAGCGGCAGCCCCAGATGGTGTCCCGCCGCCAGTGCTGCCAGCGCATTGGCCTGGTTATGGCGCCCCTGGAGCAGCACCTCACCAGCGGGCATCAAGGGTTCGCTGCCGTGCATCAGCCACGTCTCCCCTGCATGCCGACCGATACCCCACTCGCCTGGCTCGGGGGCCAGGGTGGTGAAACGGTCCTGCGCCGGCAGACGAGTGTCGGGCCAGGTCATCGGTTCCTCGGCGTTGACCACCGCGTGGCGAGCACCACGGAAAATGCCGAGTTTGGCAGCACGGTAGCTGGCCATGGTGCGGTGGCGATCGAGATGATCCTCGGAGAGGTTGAGGAAGATCGCGCTTTCGGCGCCTAGGCGCGGCGTGGTCTCGAGCTGAAAGCTGGAGAGCTCGAGCACGTAGAAGTCGGCGTCCGGGGTGTCGTGGAGCAGATCCAGCGCCGGCGTGCCCAGGTTTCCGCCCACCGCGACGCGGCGCCCGGCCTCATGGGCCATCTCGCCGAGCAGGGTGGTCACGGTGGACTTGGCGTTGGAGCCGGTGATGGCGGCGATCGGTGCCCGCGTGGCGCGCACGAACAGGGCGATCTCACCCACCACCAGCGGCTCGCCGGTAGCCACCCGGGTGCGTCCCGCCAACTCGGCAAGCCCCGGCGTGGCAGGATCGATGCCGGGACTCAGCACCACCTCCTCGACCCGCGACAGATCCAGCCCGGTGAGCGGCCCGCAGTAGATCTCGACACCGGGATGGGCGGCGTGAAAGTCGTCGAGGCCCGGCGGCGCCGAGCGCGTATCGGCGACCATATAGGGAATCTCGCGCCGGCTCAGATGGCGACAGATCGCACGGCCCGAGATGCCCAGCCCCACCACCAGGGTCATCCCCGACGGCACCGCGACCGGTTCTGGCACCTGGGCCACCTCAGCGCACCTTCAGGGTGGCCAGGCCAACCAGTACCAGCACCACGGTGATGATCCAGAAGCGCACGATGACACGCGGCTCCGGCCAGCCCTTGAGTTCGAAGTGGTGATGAAGCGGCGCCATGCGGAAGATGCGCCGGCCGGTCAGCTTGTAGGAACCGACCTGCAGAATCACCGACACCGTCTCCATCACGAACACGCCACCCATGATGAACAGCACGATTTCCTGGCGCACGATGACGGCCACCACACCCAACGCCGCGCCCAGCGCCAGGGCGCCGACGTCGCCCATGAAGACCTGGGCCGGGTAGGTATTGAACCATAGGAAGCCGAGACCGGCACCGGCGATAGTGGCGCAGAATACCGCCAGTTCGCCGGCACCGGGGATCATCGGAATCTGCAGGTAATTGGCGAACACCGCGTTGCCGCTGGCATAGGCGAACACCGCCAGGCCCATGGCCACCAGCACGGTGGGCATGATCGCCAGGCCGTCGAGGCCGTCGGTGAGGTTGACCGCATTGGAGCTGCCGACGATCACGAAGTAGGTCAGGACGATAAAGAACACGCCCATCGGCACGACCACGTCCTTGAACAGCGGCACGATCAGGCTGGTCTCCACCGGACTCGCCGCGGTGGAGTAGAGCAGCACCGCCGCAGCCAGGCCGATCACCGACTGCCAGAAATACTTCCAGCGTGCCGGCAGGCCACGCGGGTTCTTCTCCACCACCTTGCGATAGTCATCGACCCAGCCGATGGCGCCGAAGCCCAGCGTGACCCCGAGCACGATCCACACATAATGATTGGCAAGATCGCCCCACAGCAGGGTGCTCACCGCGATTGCCATCAGGATCATGGCCCCGCCCATGGTCGGCGTACCGGCCTTGGAGAGGTGGGACTGGGGGCCGTCGTCGCGCACCGCCTGGCCGATCTGCCGCTCGACCAGACGGCGGATCATCACCGGCCCCAGCCACAGACACAGCAGCAGTGCCGTGATGGTCCCCAGAATCATGCGCAGGGTGAGATAGTTGAAAACATTGAAGGCGCTCTGGAATTGCGCCAGAAAATTGGCCAGATAAAGCAGCATGTGTCGCGTTCACCTTGATGCATCAGCGCGCAGGGCGGCAATGATTCGTTCCATGCCGGCACTGCGCGAGCCCTTGACCAGCACGCTGGCCCCTGGCGGCAGATGGTTATGGGCATGGCGCACCAGCGCCTCCCAGTCGTCGAAATGGCAGCCGGCCGTGCCGCAGGCCTGAGCGGCCTCGCGTGCGGCATCGCCGGTGGTACCGAGAAAGTCGATCCCCTTCTCCTGCGCATAGCGCCCGACCTCGGCGTGCAGCCGCGCGGACGCTTCTCCCAACTCGCCCATGACGCCCAGCAGGCACCAGCGGGGTCCCGGCATGTCGGCCAACGCATCGAGCGCCGCCTTCACCGCGCCGGGGTTGGCATTATAGGTATCATCGATCAGCCGAGTACCACGCAGGCCTTCGACCACGGCCATACGCCCCGGCATCGGCGCCGCGGCCGCCAACCCGCCGACCAGCGAGGCCTCATCGAGCCCCATGGCCAGCGCCGCCGCCGCCGCCGCCAAGGCATTCGACACGCTGTGACGCCCGATTAGCGCCAGCGGTACGCGACCCAGCTCGCGGCCATCGAACGACAGCGTGAAAGCATAGCGTCCCAGCTCGTCGCAGGCCAGCGCTGAGCCCACAACCCGTGCCTGGGAGTCCGCGAGGCTAAAATCGATCACCTCGCGCTCACCGGCCAGACGCCGCCATAGCGGGTAGAAGCGGTCATCGCGATTGAGTACCGCGACGCCGTCCGGCCCCAGTCCGGCGAGGATTTCCGCCTTGGCCTGGGCAATCTGCCCCATGCCGCCGAACTCGCCGACGTGAGCGCCGGTGACGTTGGTGATCAGCGCCACGTCGGGCACCGCCAGCGCAGTGGTCCAGGCGATCTCGCCCAGGTGGTTGGCACCCAGCTCAAGCACGGCATGACGATGTTCGGCGGCCAGCTCGAGCAGTGTCAGCGGCGCACCAATGTCATTATTGAGATTGCCGCGGGTCGCCAGCGTCGCCCCCTGCTGGGCGAGCAACAGAGCGAGCAGCTCCTTCACCGAGGTCTTGCCGCTATTGCCGGTGATCGCTGCCAGACGTCCCGCCGTGGCCTGCCTCCAGGCCCGACGCCGCGCCTGGCCAAGCAGCCCCAGGGCAAGGCGCGTATCGGCCACCACCAGCTGCGGCAGCGGATCATCCACGCGACAGTCGACCAGCGCTGCGGCGGCGCCCGCCGTCCGCGCCTGGGCGATAAAGTCGTGGCCGTCGAAGCGCTCGCCGCGCAGCGCTACGAACAGCGCCCCGGGGCTCAGCGCGCGGGTATCGGTGGTAATCGTGCCGAGCGCCAGGGCCGCCTCGTCGGACGCCGCCACGCCCAGTGCCACGGCGACCTCGCCAAGGGTGTTCAAACCCAGGCTCATGAGCGATCCCCCCGCCTTGCCAACGCCGCATCGGCTTCCGCCAGATCGCTGAAATCGTGCCGCACGCCGGCAATCTCCTGATAGGTTTCGTGGCCCTTGCCGGCGATCAGCACGATATCATCGGGTTCGGCGGCCGCCAGGGTGCGGCGGATCGCTTCGCGACGGCCGTCAATCTCCCACACGCTGTCGGCGCCAGGAGTATCGAGCCCGGCGCGAATTGCCACACGAATCGCCGCCGGATCTTCACTGCGCGGATTGTCATCGGTGATCACGACGCGGCCGGCACGCGCTTCGGCGACCTGCCCCATCAGTGGCCGCTTGCCGGGATCGCGATCCCCCCCACAGCCAAACAGGCACCACAGGGTTGCCGATTCACCGAGATGCGCGCGCAGTGCCTGCAGCGCGTTGTCCAGGGCATCCGGCGTGTGTGCGTAGTCGATCACCACACTCGGGCCACTGGAGGCTGTTAACCGCTGCATGCGCCCGGGCACCGGCGCCAGTGACTCGGCCGCCGCCAGCAGCTTGTCGAGGTCGTCGCCGAGGCCATAGAGAGTAGCGATCGCCAGCAGCACATTGTCGAGATTGAAACGTCCCATCAAGCCGAGGGCCAGCACCCGCTCGCCCTCTGGGGTGGCGATCAACGCGCGCTGGCCGCTGGCGTGGGGCAGCCACTCGACGACCCGCAGCGTGGTCGCCTCGTCCTGCCCGCAGGCCAGCACCCGCACCCGCTCCGCTATCCCCGCGAGCATCAGCCGCGCCAGCGGGTCATCGGCATTGACTACCGCGAGTTCGAGCTCGTCACGCTTGAACAGCTGCGCCTTGGCCGCGGCGTAGGCCGCCATGCTGGGATGGTAGTCGAGGTGATCGCGGCTGAGATTGGTGAATACCGCCGCTGTGAGACGGCAGCCGGCCAGTCGGCCTTGATCGAGAGCATGCGACGAGACCTCCATGGCCATGCGCGTCACGCCCTGTTCGGCGAGCCCACCCAGTGCGGCCTGCAGTGCCAGCGGCCCGGGGGTGGTCAGACCGCTATCGGCCAGGCTGCCGATACGCCCCGACCCCAGGGTGCCGACCACCCCGCAGGGGCGCCCCAGCGCCTCGCTGAGCGCGGCGATATAGTGGGTCACCGAGCTCTTGCCATTGGTGCCGGTGACGCCGATCAGCTGCAGGCTCTCGGGCACCTCGAACAGCTCGCTCCCCAACGCACCGAGCTGCGCCTTGAGGCCTGGCAGGCCGATCACGCGCGGGTCCGTCGGTGGCAATTCACCATCGTCGAGATGATAGAGTACCGCGCTCACCTTGGCGGCCAGCGCCGCCCCGGTGAAGTCGCGCCCGTCACTGTTCACCCCGGGGAGCGCCAGGAAGATATCGCCTGCCGTCAGCCGACGACTATCGAGTTCGAGACGCACCTGACCGGCGCTCGGGAGAGGCGAGAGTCGCAGAGCCTCCGGCCAGCGGCGGCTCAGGGCGTGCGTCAGGCGTTGGCGATCGACCTGCATCTGATGTCCTTGTCAGGGGGGAATGGGCTCAAGAGACTCGCTGTTGACCTCGACCGACTCACTGCGTTGGTCCGGCGGTACATCGAGCAGACGCAGCGCATTGCCGACCACGCGGGAGAAAACCGGGGCCGCCACGGCGCCGCCGTAGTACTCCCCTCCGCGCGGTTGGTCGATCATCACTACCGTCACGATACGTGGATCGGAGACCGGCGCGATCCCGGCAAACACGCTGCGATAGGCATCCTCGGCGTAGCCGCCGGCGGAGCTCTTGCGCACCGTACCGGTCTTGCCGGCAACCCGATAGCCGGGCACCGCGGCACGGCGTCCACCAGTCGTGGGCTGCACCGATTCTTCCATGATACGCAACAGGTCATAGGCCACTGCGGGGTCGATGGCAGGATGACTGGTCGGCGGCTCATCGAGTTTCAATAGCGAGGGCAAGAGCCGCTCGCCCTGGTTGGCGATGGCAGTGTAGGCGCTGGCCAGCTGCAGCGTCGACACCGACATGCCATAGCCGTAGGAGAGCGCTGCGCGCTGGCTGCGCGACCAGCGCGTCGGGGCCGGCAGCGTACCGGTGGATTCGCCCGGGTAGCCGGTCTCGGGGCTCTGTCCCAGGCCAAGTTGGCGATACTTGTCGGGCACTGCGGTCTCGTCGAGCTCGAGGGTGATACGCGACATGCCGATGTTCGACGACTTCTCGAGAATTTCGGCGAGATCCAGCTCACCATAATCGCGGAAATCGCGAATCGTGAAACGGTCGATGCGCATCCAGCCCGGTGAGGTGTCGATTACCGTATCGCGGCGGTAATCGCCGCTCTCCAGCGCCGCGGCCATGGCCAGCGGTTTCATC
Organism: Halomonas sp. ML-15; assembly: GCF_014779595.1. Lineage (GTDB taxonomy): Bacteria > Pseudomonadota > Gammaproteobacteria > Pseudomonadales > Halomonadaceae > Franzmannia. Next base: position 946,215 of record NZ_JACXZT010000019.1, on the reverse strand, counting down.
ACCGAGCCCGGCTCGAAGACGTCGACGATGGCCTGGTTGCGCAAGCCGCGTGGATCCATGCCGGCGCGGTTGTTGGGGTTGTAGGAGGGCTGGTTGGCCATCGCCAGCACCTCGCCGGTGCGCGCGTCCATCATCACCAGACTGCCACCGTCGGCGCCGTGCTCGGTCACCGCCGCCTTGAGCTCGCGATAGGCCATGTACTGCAGCCGCTGATCGATGGAGAGCGTCAGGTCGCCGCCGGGGCGCGCCTCGCGCAGCAACTGCAGGTCGCGCACCAGCCGCCCGCGGCGATCCTTGAGCACACGCCGCTGACCGGGAGTCCCGGCCAGGTACGGCTGGTAGGCGAGCTCTAACCCCTCCTGCCCCTGGTCATCGACGTTGGTCACTCCAAGCAGTTGGGCGGCAACCTCGCCGGCCGGATAGTAACGCCGGTATTCGTTCTGCCCATAGACCCCAGGCAAGCGCAGATCGAGCACACGCTGGGCATCATCGGGGGTCTGCATGCGACGCAGGTACATGAATTCGCGCTCGCTGAAGCGTGCCAGCCGCTCATTGAGTTGATCGAGGTCGGTGCCCAGTGCCTGGGCCAGCATCAGCCGCTGAATGGTATCGTCGGGCAGCTCTTGGGGATTGACCCATAAGCTGACCACCGGGGTGGAAATTGCCAGCGGCTCGCCGTTGCGGTCGACGATCATGCCGCGATGCGCCGGGATGGTATCGGTACGCAGGGTTCTGGCATCGCCCTGGCCCTGCAGGAAGGGGCGTTCGATGACATGCAGATTGACGATACGCACCGCCAGTAGCCCCAGACCAATCAGCACCAGCGCCACCATCAACACATAGCGGCCGCCGCCAAGCGGTTCGGTGGGCGGTGGACGGCGGCGCGTCACGGCATCCTGGGGGTCGGCTCTCATGGGCGAATGACCTCGACCTCATTGACATCGGGCAAGCGCATCTCCAGGCGCTCGATAGCCAGGCGCTCGATGCGCGCCGGCGACGACCAGGCGCTCTCCTCGAGCAGCAGCTGGCCCCACTCGGTCTGCAGCTGATTCTGTTCACGCTCGAGCTGCTGCAGGCGGGCATACTGCTCGCGGGTCAGATGGCTGGATACGATGACGGCCATGGCACTGGCCAGCGTGACCACCACTAGCCCAATCACCACTACCAGACTCAGTCGCTGGCGCCATCCTGACAATATGGCGAACCGCTTGCGTCCCTGACTCATCGCCTGCCCCTAACGCCGCTTGCGCGCGGCGCGCATCACGGCACTGCGCGCACGGGGGTTGTCGCTAACCTCGTCATCACCCGGACGACGCGCCTTGCCCAGCGCCTCGAGACGCCGCTCGATCTGATCATCGCGGATCGGCATGCCACGGGGCAAATGGCTATCGCCGCGCACGTGATCGCGAATGAAACGCTTCACCCGTCGATCCTCCAGCGAGTGGAAACTGATCACCACCAGATGGCCTCCCGGTGCCAACGCCTCGAGGGCCGCTGCAAGGGCCGCATCGAGCTGCTCCAGCTCACCATTGACCTGGATACGCAGCGCCTGGAATACCCGCGTGGCGGGATGCTTGTGCTTCTCCCAGGCCGGGTGGGCCGCCTTGACCACCTCGGCGAGGTCGGCGGTGCGGGTGAAGGGAACGTCACCGCGGCGAGCGATGATCGCCCGTGCCAGTCGCTTGGCGTAGCGCTCCTCGCCGTAGGCCTTGAATACGCCCGCCATCTCGGCCTCGCCGGCGCGGGCCAGGAACTGCGCCGCGCTTTCGCCCTGGCTGGGATCCATGCGCATATCCAGCGGCCCATCGCGCAGGAAACTGAAGCCGCGCTCGGGGTCGTCGAGCTGCGGCGAGGAGACACCGATATCGAGCAGGATGCCGGCCAGCTTGCCGTGTACGCCATGGGCTTCGGCGATCTCTCCGAGGCGGGCAAATTCGCCGCGCTCGATGGTGAAACGCGGATCGTCGATAGCGCTGGCCGCGACCAGCGCCTCGGGATCACGATCAATGGCAATCACACGGCCAGCGGCACCGAGTCGCTCGAGGATCGCTCGCGAATGCCCCCCGCGGCCAAATGTACCGTCCAGGTAAACGCCCTCGGGCGCATGCACCAGCGCGTCGACCGCGCCGTCCAGCAGCACGCTTGAGTGGCGATAGGAGGGCGAGGCCGCGGCATTCTCGGGTGATGACATGAGCTTCTCGATGCGGGCTAATCGCGGTCAGGCGACGAAAAAAGGGAGGGAGTCAGCCGGTAAGCCGGGTTCTGTCGTGGACAGCCATTCATCTAGTGGACGCGTCGCCGCGCCCCTCAAGCGACCTACCCGAACCCAGCGCGGGCCACGCCAATGGGTTCCTATTTGGTCTTGCTCCAGGTGGGGTTTACCTTGCCACGCACTGTTACCAGGCGCGCGGTGCGCTCTTACCGCACCCTTTCACCCTTACCGGCCTCCCGAAGGAGACGTAGGCGGTCTACTCTCTGCTGCACTAGCCGTCGGCTTACGCCGCCCAGGCGTTACCTGGCACCCTGCCCTATGGAGCCCGGACTTTCCTCCCCCCACCGCGTCGCAAGCGACGCAGCGAGCGGCGACTGTCTGGCCGACTCCCAAGCGGGGAAGAATAACAGCGCGCCTGCCCCCTCTCAAGCGGCCGGTTGAGAAACTCGGGGCTATCGCAGATCAGACTGCACCGCTCGGGACTGATCCGTCGACAGGCCTGCGAGGAGGCCCTGTAAACCCATCCCTGGGCGCTACCTACACCATCCCTGGTGTAGAACCTCCTCTTCGGCCTGTCCCCGGCGTCCCTCGCTTACGGAGACGCTGAACAAATCGCCGAGCGAGATGAAGCACAAGGCGCACGGAGCACAGAACCGAGCGCAGCGACAAACATCCGCAGGATGGCTCCGAAGGAGCGAGAAACCGAAGGTTTCGAGTCAACCGGAGCATATGGGGTATATGTGAGGATCCGCCGGTCCGACGCTTCGGCACCGCGCAACGCAGTGATTCGCTCGTGCAGGCATTTGTGCAGTGTTTCCTTAGGGGAAGCTGCGATAAAAACTCAGCCGCCATCCTTGAGCGTCTGGGCACGTGCGTACCAGGATTTCTTGGTACCGCCCAGCAAGCGTGCGGCCAGCGCCGCCGCCTGCTTGACGCCCACGCCCTCCGCCAGTGCCGCGGCGAGCAGCTGATCGGCCTCCAGGGTGGTCTGCTCGTGCTCTTCCTTGGGCGGCGCTCCAGCGATCATCACCACGAATTCACCGCGGGCCTGATCCGGATCCTCCTGCATACGCGCCAGCAGGGCCGCCGCACTGCCGTCGAGGAAGGTCTCGAAGGTCTTGGTCAGTTCCCTCGCCAGTACCACGCGGCGCTCTCCCAACACCGAGACGATATCGTCGAGAGTGTCGCGGATACGGTGCGGCGACTCGTAGCAGACCAGCGTTTCGTCGCGCGCCGCCAGCCCCTCGAGCCGTGAGCGCCTAGCAGCGCTCTTGGCCGGCAGAAAGCCGATAAAGGTGAAGCGGTCGGTGGGCAGACCCGCGGCGCAGAGCCCCGCCACCAGAGCGCACGGGCCGGGCACCGGCACGATGCGATGGCCGGCATGGCGCAGCTCGCGCACCAGCACGAAGCCGGGATCGCAGATCAGCGGCGTGCCGGCGTCGCTGATCAACACCACGTCGTCGCCGGCCACCAGCCGCTCGGCCAGCTGCGCCACACGCGCCGCCTCGTTGTGCTCATGCAGCGACAGCATCGGCCGCTCGAGCCCCAGGTGTCGCAGCAGTCGAGCGCTGTGGCGGGTGTCCTCGGCGGCGATCACTGCCGCCTCTCCGAGCAGTCGTGCGGCCCGCGGCGACAGATCGTCAAGATTCCCAATCGGCGTAGCGACCACGTACAATGATCCGTAAGCTGAATCAGACATACCGGTTCCTCCGACAGGTAATCAGACAAGAGATAGGATTTATGGACAAATCGCCTCGCGGCCTGCTGCTCGCCGCCCTGCTGGCGCTGATGGTGGCAGGGTGTGCCGCGCCTACCGGCATAGTCGACAGGATGACCGATCCTGAGCCCCAGACGCTGCTCGAACGCGCCGCGAACCAGCCCCCCGCGGAAGCGGCTGCCACACGTCTCGAAGCGGCCGACATCCTAGCACGCCGCGGCGACGAGGCGCAGGCCTTCGAGGTGGCCGAGAGCCTTGACGACAGCCTGCTCGAAGACGCCCAGCGGGTGCGCTGGGCGGTGCTGCTGTCGGGACTGGCCTACGATCTCGAAGATGACTCCAGCGTACTCCAGGCGACCAGCATCCTCGAGGAGGACCTCGCCATGGAAAACGATGACCGCAACGCCCTGCGCTACCGCCAGGGGCTGTCGCTGGGACGCATCGGCGAGGCACTGGCCTCGTCGAGGGCGCTGCTGAGGGTACAGGCCGACACCGACAACCCGGTGCTCAACGATGATATCTGGCGGCAACTGACGCGCCTCAACCGCCAGGAGCTGGCGTCCCTCGGCGAGGACCCCGGTCCTCTCACCGCCGGCTGGCTCGAGGTCATCGACCTGCAGCGTCAAAGCGGTGGCGACATCACGCGTTTTCTCGATCGTTTTGGCGACTGGCGTGACCGCAACGCCAACCACCCCGCGGCGCGGCGCCCGCCGACCGAACTGTCCGAGCTGCGCGAACTGCGCGACCAGGACGTACGTCGCATCGCCGTGCTGCTGCCGGAATCTGGCCCGCTGGCAGATGTCGCCGAGCAGATCCGTCGCGGCATGCAAGCGCGCCATAGGGAGGCCGGGGACAACGGCGAAACGACGCCGCAGATGACCTTTATCGACGCCAGCAGCGGCGACCTTCAGGCGCTCTACGCCGAGGCCAACATGGCGGGGGCTCAGGTGGTGATCGGCCCACTCGACAAGGACCAGGTCACCGAACTCGAGAACCGCAGCAGCGTGCCGCTGCCGACCCTGGCACTCAACTACGGCTACGGCGAGCGCAACAACGCCGAAAACCTTTTCCAATATGGCCTCTCGGCCGAGGATGAGGCACGTCAGGCGGCACGCCGCGCCTACCTCGACGGCCATCGCCGCAGCGCCATACTGGTGCCCGACAACGACTGGGGAGAGCGCGTCGGCAACGCCTTCCGCCGCGAGTGGGAGCGTCAAGGCGGCAGCGTGACGTCTGCGGTGCGCTACGAGCCGGGCGGCTCGGTGGCCGGCGCCGTTCGCCCCCTGCTCAGCGTCAGCGGTGAGCGCGCCCAGCTCGGCAACGTCGATATGATGTTCCTGCTGGCGCTACCCAGCTACGCACGTCAGGTACCGCCGATGCTGGATTTCTACTACGCCAGCGATCTACCGATCTACGCCACCTCACACCTCTATGAGGGACGTCCGCAGCCGCGCATCGACCATGACCTGGACGACGTGCAGTTCGTCGATATCCCCTGGCTGATCCCCAATGCTGCGGTCGGCGGAGAGAATGCCGTACCCTTTTTCGGCAGCTATATCGCACTGCGCGAAGATAACGATCCAGGGCTGTTCAAGCTTAACGCCATGGGTGTCGATGCCTACGAATTGGCGCGCCGCCTGCCCCAGCTGCAGGCGATCTCCGGCAGCGAGGTACAAGGCGCTACTGGCATCCTGCGCGCCGAGAGCGACGGGCGCATCTACCGCGAAATGCCCTGGGCAACGTTCGCCAATGGCGTCCCCCAGCTGCCGCTCGGCCTGATCAACCGTGACGACCTGCTGGGTGACGGCATCCCGAGCCTACGCGACCCAGATAGCGATGCCGACAACGGCAGTGTCTTCGACGATGGCCGGGCCCGCTGACGCCCGCCAGCGCGGTGCGCAAATCGAGCGCGCCGTGGCCGACTGGCTGATCCAGCGCGGCCTGCAGTTGGTGGCCAGCAACCAGCATGCCAAGGGCGGCGAACTCGATCTGGTGATGCGCGACGGAGAAATTCTGGTATTCGTCGAGGTCAAGCATCGCGCCGACAGCCGCCACGGTCATCCACTGGAGTTCGTCACCGCTACCAAGCAGCGCCGCCTGATCCGGGCGGCGCGTTTTTATCTGCTACGCAACGGGCTATCATGTGCCTGCCGCTTCGATGTGGTGGCCGTGACAGGCCATGCTCCGGACCTCGATATCCACTGGGTGCGAGGCGCCTTCGAAGCGTTCTGACAGACAAGGACCAGGAAGCCACCATGGATTTCCAGACACGCATACTCGGCCATTTCAACGCCAGCATCGACACCAAGACCTATGCCAGTGAGGTGCTGCCACCCTTCATCGAGGTGGCTAGCCAAATGATGGTGCAGTGCCTGGTCAACGAGGGTAAGATCCTGGCCTGCGGCAATGGCGGCAGCGCCGGCGACAGCCAACACTTCTCCTCCGAGCTACTCAACCGCTTCGAACGCGAGCGCCCTAGCTTGCCGGCGCTGGCGCTGACCACCGACACCTCAACGCTGACCTCGATCGCCAACGACTACAGCTATAATGAGGTGTTCTCCAAGCAGATCCGCGCCCTCGGCCAGCCCGGCGACATCCTGCTTGCCATCTCCACCAGCGGCAACTCGGCAAATGTCATCCAGGCCATTCAGGCCGCCCATGACCGCGACATGACGGTGGTCGCCCTGACCGGCCGCGACGGTGGCAACATGGCCTCACTGCTCGGCCAGGACGATTGTGAAATCCGCGTACCGGCCACCTCCACTGCGCGCATCCAGGAAGTCCATCTGCTGGTTATCCACTGCCTGTGCGACCTGATCGACGAGCAGCTGTTCGGCGGCAGCGAATAATTCCAGACCCGTTAAAGCGAGTGATAAGCATGAAAAATGGACTTGTGATATCCACCCTGATGGCGTTCAGCCTGGCGCTCTCCGGCTGCGCTCAGATGTCGGCCGGCCCTGAAGACCATGGCTCCAGGACATTCGGCAGTCAGGTCGAAGACCAAGGCATCGAGAGCCGCATCTCAGGCAACCTGTCCCGCGAAGATGCACGCTTCAACGATGCCCGCGTCAACGTCGACAGCTACAACGGCATCGTGCTGCTGACCGGCCAGGTGCCCAGCGAAGAGCTCAAGGAGAAGGCCCAGGAAGTCGCCACCGGCACCCGTAACGTGCGCCGTGTTCACAACGAGCTTGCGGTCGCCGCCAATGTGCCCCTCGCCCAGCGCACTACCGACACCTGGATCACTGCCCGGGCGCGCTCGGCGCTGATCGCCGACGAGCGCATCGATGCGCGGCGCGTACGCGTTATCACCGAGAACTCCAGCGTCTACCTGATGGGCATCGCCACCCGCGAAGAAGCCGACCGCATCGTCAACGCAGTATCCGGAATCAACGGTGTGCAGCGTATCGTAAAGGCCTTCGAGTACCTCGATTGACGCCCGCCGGATAACCCTCTACGCAAAACGGCAGCCATTCGGCTGCCGTTTTGCATGGTACCGCCAAGCGTTTGCAACGCTACTTGATCACTCGCAGCGAAGGACGCCCTTTGGGCGGCGCAGCACTCTCCTCACCGTTGTCCGGCTCATCGCCGCTGGGCTCCTCTGCCCCACTATCGACGCTGGACAGCGACGGCCCATCTTGCGGGGCGACGTCGTCGCCCTCATCCTGGGCGTCGAAACCCGGCATTACCGGCTCGTGGCCAAACACCATGCCAACGCCGTTCTCACGCGCATAGAGCGCGATCAATGCCTGGCTAGGCACCACGACTTGCATCGGCTGACCACCGAAACGAGCGCTGAAGGTGATGGCATCATTCTCCATCATCAGATCGCGCACCGCGGTGGGCGCCACGTTGAGCACGATCTGACCATTCTGCACAAACTGGCGCGGCACCGTCACACCTGCTTGCTCGGCATCCACCACGACATAAGGCGTCTGGTCATTGTCCAGTAGCCACTGATAGAGGGCTCTGGCCAGATAGGGGCGGCTCGACAGCATGTCTGCCTCCTGCAGTAGGGGCACGCCGACCGGGGCCGGCGGCATGAATATCAGGTACGCATCTCGCGCTCTGCCTCGGACAGCGCCGTCTTGAAGGCATCGCGCTCGAACAAGCGCTCCATATAGCCGATCAGCGGCTTGACCTGCTTTTCCGGCAGCTCGATACCCAGCGCCGGCAGTCGCCACAGCAGCGGGGCCAGGCAGCAGTCTACCAGCGAGAACTCCTCGCTCATGAAGAATGGCATGTCCTCGAAGATGGGCGAGATGCCAACCAGGCTCTCGCGCAACTCCTTGCGAGCCTTCTCGGCATCCTTCTTGCTCCCGGCGACGATCTGTTCGACCAGCGGACACCACTCGCGTTCGATGCGGTGCATCCACAGCCGGCTCTGGGCACGCGCAACAGGATAGACCGGCAACAACGGCGGATGCGGAAACCGCTCGTCGAGATACTCCATCATCACCTTGGACTCATAAAGCACCAGGTCACGATCCACCAGCGTAGGCACGCTATTGTAAGGATTGAGATCGGCAAGCTCCTCGGGCTGGCTGCCGTCGGCGACTTCCAGAATGTCCACGGCCACGCCCTTTTCGGCCAGCACGATACGCACCCGATGGCTGAGGTGGTCGTCACTACCGGAATAGAACGTCATCGACGAACGCTTGGCCACTACACCCATGTAACAATCCTCGCATCAATTCGAAGTCGCATGATAACACGCCGTGCAACCCCTCTGTGGGCATCGGCGCATCAGCGCTTTCACTCCCACCAACCAGGTAGCGGGGGCTGGATAAACAGGGGGCGCATGACCCGGTTGGCCATACGCCCCCACAGCTTGCACGGCTAACGACCTAGTGAACGTCGCGCCAGTATTCACGCTTCAGCAAGTAGGCGATGACACCGAAGATGAAGATGAAGATCAGCACCTTGGGGCCGAGCGCCTGGGCCTGCAGCCTGGACGGCTCACCGACGTAGACCAGGAAGTTAGTCAGATCATAGACCGCCTCCTCGAACTCCTCAGGCTCCATCTTGCCCGGCTGGGTGACCTGCAGCACCTCACAGGACTGATACTTGCCGGACAGCGGGTCGAGCTCTGCGCCCTCGATGGGCCGATCACTCTCGGCACAGACCATTTCCTGTACCCCCTGCAGCGGCTCGAGCACGTTAGGCATGGCCGAAGCCTCAAGCACAATATTGTTGACGCCTAACGGTTGGCCAGGATCACGATAGAACCCCAGCAGATAGGAGTAGATGTAATCGGGACCGCGTACGCGATTGAACAGCGTCAGGTCAGGCGGTGCCACACCGAACCAATTTTCGCCATCATCGCCCTCCATGGCAATCCGCATCTGGTCGTTGAAGGCCAGCGCCGAGGAGAAGATCAGGTTCTCTTCGACCAGATCCTGGGGCATGCCCAGATCGGTTGCTGCCCGGGAAAAGCGCTGATGCTCCAGAGAGTGGCAGCCCATGCAGTAGTTGACATAGAGCTGCATGCCCCGCTGCAGGGACGCCTCGTCGTTGATGTCCGGAGTCATCGAAAACGGCTGCTCGGGGAGCGGTGCCGCCATGGCCGTGAGCGGCACCAGCGCGAAGAGCAGTGCGAACAGTTGCTTTTTCATTAGCCAGTCACCCTCTCCGGAACGGGTTTGGTTTTTTCCATACTGGTATAGAACGGCATCAGCAGGAAGAAGGCGAAATACAGCACCGTGCAGAGCTGGGCCACGGCAGTGCGAAGCGATGTGGCGGGAATCGCCCCCAGGACACCCAGGATCACGAAGCTCAAGGCGAAGATTATGAGCATTACCTTCGACATCCAGCCCTTGTAACGCATGGAGCGTACCGGGCTGCGGTCGAGCCAAGGCAGCACGAAGAGCACCGCAATGGCACCGCCCATGAAGACCACCCCGAGGAACTCAGCCTGAAGCGGGCCAATATCGAAGGTGATCGCCCTCAAAATCGCGTAGAAGGGAGTGAAATACCACACTGGCGCGATGTGATCCGGCGTGACCATGGGGTTGGCCGGTTCGAAGTTGGGTCGCTCCAGGAAGTAGCCACCCCCCTCGGGGAAGTAGAAGACTACCAGCGCGAAGACAAACAGGAAGATCGCGATGCCAACCAGATCCTTGACGGTGTAGTACGGATGGAACGGAATACCATCTAGAGGCTTGCCGCTCTCGTCCTTCTTCTCCTTGATGTCGATGCCGTCCGGATTGTTGGAGCCGACCTCATGCAGCGCAATGATGTGCAACACCACCAGCGCCAGTATCACGATGGGCAGCGCCACTACGTGCAGGGCAAAGAAGCGATTCAGGGTGATGCCGGAAATCAGGAAGTCACCGCGGATCCACTGTGCCAGGTCAGGACCGACAAAAGGAATCGTGGCAAACAGCGAGATGATGACCTGGGCCCCCCAGTAGGACATCTGCCCCCAGGGCAGCAGATAGCCCATGAAGGCTTCGGCCATCAGCAGCAGGTAGATGGCCATGCCAAAGATCCATACCAGCTCGCGGGGCGCCTTGTAGGAGCCGTAGAGCAGGGCGCGGAACATGTGCAGGTAGATCACCACGAAGAACGCCGAGGCGCCGGTGGAGTGCAGATAACGAATCAGCCAGCCCCACTCCACATCGCGCATGATGTACTCGATGGACGCAAAGGCCCCCTCACCGGAGGGGTTGTAGCTCATGGTCAGCCATACCCCGGTGAGGATCTGGTTGACCAGCACCAGCAGGGCGAGCACACCGAAAATGTAAAAGAAGTTGAAGTTCTTCGGCGCATAGTACTTGGTCAGATGGTCCTGAATCATCTGGGTGGCGGGAAAACGGTCATCGACCCAGCGCATGAGGCCCTTTTCCGCCTTGGCCTTGTTCGGGTTAGCCATCAGGCACTCTCCTCATCTTCACCGACGATGATGTCGTCGCCTTCAAAGCGGTATGGCGGCACCTCGAGGTTGGTCGGGGCCGGCACGTTACGGAACACACGTCCCGCCAGATCGAAGTAGGAGCCGTGGCAGGGGCAGAAGAAGCCCCCCGGCCAGTCGTCCATATCCACGGCGTCGGGCTCCGGGCGATACAGCGGCGAGCAGCCGAGATGCGTACAGATACCAATCAGCACGCCGATCTCGGGACGCGCAGAACGCAGCGGACCGGTGATGTAGGCAGGCTGCTGGGGCTGCTCGGAGTCAGGGTCCGAGAAACGTCCAGGGTCACTGTTCTGGGTGCGCTCGATCATCTCCTCGGTACGGCTGATTACCCACACCGGGCGTCCGCGCCATTCGACGGTGATGCGTTGCCCCGGTTCCAACTGGGATATATCAGCGCGCACCGGAGCACCCGCCGCTCTTGCCCTGGCACTGGGCTGCCAGGAAGCCACAAAGGGGACCGCAACCCCGACAGCGCCCACCGCACCCACAACGGTAGTGGCACCCACGAGGAAACGGCGCCGCCCTCTGTTTACGCCGTTATCTGCCATCTTCTAGTTTCTCCCATCAACTTACCCGCTACCGTATCGCAGGAAGGTATCCCGCGACTCACGGATACAAATGAAGGCTATGGTAAAAAAACGCGCGCGCAAACACAAGGTAATACGCCCCTTGACCTAAGTGGTAGATGCGCGACAAGCATTTGAAATACCAATAAAAAAACGCCCAGACTCCAAAGAGTCTGAGCGTCTCTTTCGCTCGCCTTGCAGCGTTTAACGCTTGGAGAACTGCGGGCGACGACGCGCTTTGCGCAGACCGACCTTCTTACGCTCGACTTCGCGAGCGTCGCGAGTCACGTAACCGGCAGCGCGCAGCGGCTGACGAAGCTCTTCGTTGTATACCATCAGGGCACGGGTAATGCCGTGACGGATGGCACCTGCCTGTGACGAACCGCCGCCGCCCTTGACGGTGACGTAGGCGTCGAACTGCCCCAGGGTTTCGGTCAGCTCGAGGGGCTGACGGACAACCATGCGCCCGGTTACACGACCAAAGTACTGGTCGAGTTCCTGGTCGTTGACGACAATCTTGCCGGTGCCCGGCTTGAGGAATACACGAGCGGTGGAAGTCTTGCGGCGCCCGGTACCGTAATACTGCTGTGTCATAGCGAAGTATCCCTTAGAGGTTCAGTTCTTGCGGCTGCTGAGCGGCGTGAGGATGCTCGGCACCGGCGTAGACCTTGAGTTTGGTGTACATGGCGCGGCCCAGCGGACCCTTCGGCAGCATGCCCTTGACGGCAGACTCGATGACGCGCTCGGGAGCGTAGCCAATCATCTTCTCGAAGTTCATGGAACGCAGGCCACCCGGGTAACCGGTATGACGATAATAGGTCTTGGCCTGGGCCTTGTTGCCGGTCACCTTGACCTTCTCGGCGTTGATCACGACGATGTAATCGCCGGTATCAACGTGCGGGGTATACTCCGCCTTATGCTTGCCGCGCAGGCGGCGTGCAATTTCGGTCGCCAGACGACCGAGCGTCTTGTCCTTCGCGTCGACGACAAACCAGTCGCGCTGGACGGACTGCGGCTTAGCACTGAACGTCTTCATGGATGAATCACCAAATCGATGTATTGGGTCTCGACACCTTGAGCGGCATCTGACCATCCCTATTTTTCTTGGTTGCCCCGCCTGCAGGCGAGCACAACGGTCGAGCGAGGCGGCATTCTACACGAGCCAGACCCGCCAAGGCAATCATCGTGCCCCACCCATCATGGTTATCGCGGTTGCTATTAGCGAGGGACGCTGACGGCAGGTCGAAGAGGAGGTTTGCGCCATGGATGGCGCAAGGTAGCGCCCAGGGATGGGTTCACAGCGCCTCCTCGTAGGCCTGCCGTCGGATCAGTCCCGAGCGGTGGTGCCATCAAAAGCCATCACGGCTTATGCGGCAGCGCCAGATAGTCGTGAGACTGCATCTCCTGAAGCCGCGACAGGGTGCGCTGAAACTCGAACTCCAGGCGCCCATCGGCGTAGAGCTGCTCGGCGTCGACCTCCGCCGACATCAGCAGCTTCACGCCGCGATCGTAGAACTCATCGACCATATTGATAAAGCGCCTGGCCTGATCATCGGTCGCCCCGCTCATGCGGGTGACATTGGAGACCAGCACGCTATGGAACTCACGGGCCAGCTCGATATAGTCGTTCTGGCTGCGCGGGCCATCGCACAGTTCGAGAAATTCGAACCACACTACATCATCGTGCAGGCGACGCGCCTTGAGGATGCGGTGATTGACCTCGACCGGCGCATCGACCTCACCCTCGGATCCGGCAATCTCGCGAAAGCTGCGCGCCAGCTCAGACTCGGCGTCGGCATCCAGCGGCGAGTGGAATATCTCGGCACGCTCCAGCGCCCTCAGCCGGTAATCGATCCCCGAGTCGACGTTGACCACCTCGCAGTGGCGCTTGACCAGCTCGATGGCAGGCAGGAAGCGCGCGCGCTGCAGGCCATCCTTATACAGGTCGTCGGGCACGATATTGGAGGTTGCCACCAGCACCACACCGTGCTCGAACAGCGCCTCGAGCAGGTTGGCAAGGATCATCGCGTCGGTAATATCCTTGACGAAGAACTCGTCGAAGCAGATCACCCGCGCCTCGCTGGCAAACTTGGCGGCAATCAGCTTGAGCGGATTCTTCTCACCCTTGTAATGGCCAAGTTCGTTGTGCACCCGCTGCATGAAGCGATGGAAGTGGGTACGCATCTTGTCGGGAAACGGCAGCGACTCGAAGAAGGTATCGACCAGATAAGTCTTGCCGCGCCCGACGCCGCCCCAGAAGTAGAGCCCCATAATGGCCGGCGGCGCCTCAAACGGCGAGGCGGCTTTCTTGCTGCCAAACAGCCCTGCCATTTTCGACTTCAGCCCCCCGCCGGTGACGACCGGCTTGGGCGCGCTGCGCGGCGTAGCCACCAGCGCATCATAGAGACGCTGCAGATGCTCGACGGCCGCCTGTTGAGCCGGGTCGTACTGGAAATCATCACGCTCAAGATCAGCACGATAGCGGGCCAGCGGCCCTTGGTCGGATGTCGTCGGCGCATTTGTCGCAGTGATTGTCACACTCATGGGGACCTTGCGTACCTCGCACTCAGCTCGTCGAGCGAGCCATTATACCCGCGACGACCCCATTTCGCATGTGCGAAACGGGGCCATCAGCGCTACTTTCCACCTCTGGTGCATTGACCTTGGTCTCGCCGTGCCCCCTATAATGGCGGCGTCGGCTCAGCTGCTCATAGGGTCGCGCCGACCCGGCCAGCACCGAGCGGAGCTAACATCCGCACCACTGGCGGCAAGAACCAAAGGGGAACGACGTGTACGACAGCAATATCGACTGGATACTGGCCATCGTCAGCGGCCTGGCCGGGATCGGCATCGGCGCACTGGGCTATCACCTGCTCAACGCCAACGTGGCGCGCAACCAGAAGGTGCGCCAGCGCCTGGCGGAAGCCGAACTCGAGCTCAGCCAGGTCAAGGATGCCCTCAACGATCACTTTGCCAGGGCCGCCGACCTGGTCGCCAGCATTCAGCGCCAGAGCCAGGAGCTCGAACAGCAGCTGTCGCTGGGGGCCGACCGCCTCTGCGACGACCTTCAGATCAAGCGCCGCCTGACCCCGAGCGACGACCTGGCGAGCGATGACGACGCCAGTCCAGCGGTGCCGAGGGACTACGCCGATGGTGATCACGGCACCCTGGCCGAAGACTTCGGTCTGCGCCGCGAGGAGGAGACGGCTGACGCCGCTCAACCGCAGCCGCCCCGCTATTGAGTCCCGCCCCCTCCCCGCTCAGGCGGGGTTGTCAATATCCACGAAGCGGTGCTCGACGCCCAGTTCGTCGCTCAGCCACTCTCCCAGCGCCCTGACGCCATCACGCTCGGTAGCATGATGCCCTGCCGCCAGATAGCTGATCCCCATCTCACGGGCGATATGGGTGGTGCGCTCGGAGATCTCCCCCGAGATAAACAGCTCTGCGCCGGCCTCGGCGGCGGCCATGATCATGTCCTGGGCACCCCCGGTGCACCACGCCACCCGGCTGACCTCGCCGCGATGGCCCTCGACCAGCAGCGGCTCGCGCCCCAGCCGTTCGCCGACGTGGACAGCCAAGGCCCGACTGTCGAGTCCCGGCGGCGGCGCGCCCAGCCATAACAGGCCTTCTCCCAGCTCACCGTCGGCACAGCCGCTGGGGCTGAAACCGAGCCGCTCGCCAAGCAGCGCATTGTTGCCCAACGCGGCGTGAGCATCCAGCGGCAGATGGTAGGCGAGCAGATTGATGTCATGACTGAGCAGGGTCTTGAGTCGACGCTGTTTCATGCCGGTCACCGCCACCGGCTCGTTCTTCCAGAAATAGCCGTGATGCACCAGCAGCAGATCGGCGCCCCAGGCCACCGCCTCATCGAGCAGCGCCTGACTGGCGGTGACCCCGCTCAGCACCCGCTTGATCCCGGGACGCCCAGCCACCTGCAGGCCATTGACGGTATAGTCCTTGAAGCGCTGCGGCTGCAGCAGCGCATCGCACGCCGCCACCAGCGCCTGACGTTCGATCATGATCACCTCCAGACAGGCCAAAACCAGCAGTGTTACAATAGCCTGCCATTGTAACGACTGTGGCCACCCCCAGCGACCGCCCTGTCCACAAGGAACCTTGCATGCGTCGTACCTTGCTGCCCTATGTGTGGCCCGTGCTGATTGGTGTACTGCTGGCCATCGTGCTGCTCAACGCCTTTCCTCAACTGATCGGCCGCGGCCAGCCCCAAATGCCAGCGCAGACGCCCGCCGAACGGGTCGAACCGCCCGCTCAGACGCTGTCGGCAGCCCAGCCGGACGGCGAGCCACGCCCGGCACCAGATCTGCAGACGGCAAGCCCGCTGTCCCGCGAACAGGGACCGTTCAGCTACTCGGCAGCGGTCGATCGCGCCGCGCCGGCGGTGGTCAATATCTACTCGTCGCGCATGGTCGAGCGCGACGAGCATCCACTGATGTCGGATCCGTTCTTCCGCCAGTTCTCCGGCGACGACGCCACCTCACGTCAGCGTATGCTCTCCAGTCTCGGCTCGGGGGTGATCGTCAGCGATGACGGCTACGTCCTCACCAACCACCACGTGATCAGTGGCGCCGACCAGATTCAGGTGGCACTGCGCGACGGCCGCAACACCCTGGCCGAGGTCATCGGCACCGACCCGGAGAGCGACCTCGCGGTACTGCGCATCGACCTGGACGACCTGCCGGTGATCGCCATCACTGACTCGACACAGGCCGCGGTAGGCGATGTCGCGCTGGCCATCGGCAACCCCTTTGGCGTCGGCCAGACGGTGACCATGGGCATCATCAGTGCCACCGGACGCAGTCATCTGGGACTCAACGCCTATGAAGACTTCATCCAGACGGATGCGGCCATCAATCCCGGCAACTCGGGCGGTGCACTGATCAATCCCGATGGCGCCCTGGTCGGCATCAATACCGCGATCTTTTCGCGCTCGGGGGGCTCCCAGGGGATCGGCTTCGCGATTCCTGCCAACCTGGCCCGCAATATTCTCGATGAGCTGGTCACCCAGGGCCGGGTGATTCGCGGCTGGCTGGGGATCGAGGCGCAGGAGATGACCCAGGAGCTGGCCGCCTCGTTCGGCCTGCAGACCCCTGGCGGCGTGGTGATCGCCGGTATCGTGCCCGATGGCCCAGCGGCTCGGGCCGATCTGCGTCCCGGCGACGTGCTGCTCGAGGTCGACGGCCGCCCGATCCTCGATGCCCGGGTGGCGATGGCCGATATCGCCGCCATCGAGCCCGGCGCTGAGCTGCCCATCGCCGTGATCCGCGGTGGCGAGCGCATCGATCTGGTCCTCGATGTCGGCGAGCGCCCACCGCCGGAGGAGCGTCGTCCGGATCGCTAGCCTCCCAGCAGAGCGCAAAACGCCCCCGCCAGTCTGAACTGCATACTGGCGGGGGCGTCTGCGTTTAGGGCTGCGCTTAGCAGCCGCGATCAAGGCTTGATGCGGTACTCCGCCGAACGCGCATGAGCGGTCAACGACTCGCCCCTGGCCAGTACCGAAGCGGTACGTCCCAGTGCCGAGGCACCGTCGGCAGAGCAGTGGATGATCGACGAACGCTTCTGAAAATCGTAGACCCCCAGCGGCGAGGAGAAGCGTGCGGTGCCGGATGTCGGCAAGACATGGTTGGGGCCGGCGCAGTAGTCGCCCAGCGCCTCGGCGGTGTAGCGCCCCATGAAGATCGCGCCGGCGTGGCGCACCTCACCGAGCCAGCTATCGGGATCGGCCACCGAGAGTTCGAGATGCTCCGGCGCGATACGGTTGATCAGCGCCGCGGCCTCGGCGCGGTCGCGACATACGATCAGTGCGCCGCGGGCACTCAGCGACTCGGCGATGATCGCCTGGCGCTCCATGCTCGGCAGCAGCGTCTCGATGGAGGCCGCCACCGCATCGGCATGCGCCGCGTCCCAGGTCACCAGAATCGCCTGGGCATCCTCGTCGTGCTCGGCCTGGGAGAACAGATCCATGGCCAGCCAGTCGCTATCGGTACCTGCGTCGGACACCACCAGGATCTCAGAGGGGCCGGCAATCATGTCGATGCCCACCTGGCCAAATACCGCACGCTTGGCGGTGGCCACGTAGATATTGCCGGGCCCGACGATCTTGTCGACCCGCGGCACCGTCTCGGTACCATAGGCCAGAGCTGCGACCGCCTGGGCACCGCCCAGGGTGAAAACGTGGTCGACACCGGCCAGATGTGCCGCCGCCAGTACCAGCTCGTTAAGGACGCCATCCGGGGTCGGCACCACCATGACGATCTCACGCACCCCGGCGACATGGGCCGGTATCGCGTTCATCAGCACCGAGGAGGGGTACGCCGCCTTGCCGCCGGGCACATAGATCCCGGCACGATCCAGCGGCGTGACCTGCTGGCCCAGCCGGGTGCCATCGGCCTCGGTATACTCCCATGAGCCCGGCTTCTGATGCTCATGGTAGATCCGGATACGCTCGGCGGCCGCGGCCAGCGCCTCACGCTGCTCGGCGGGCAGGCCGTCATAGGCCTCGCGCAGACGGGCCGGACCAATGGTCAGCTCGGCCATCGAACTCACTGCCAGACGATCGAGGCGGTTGGACAGCTCGACCAACGCCGCATCGCCGCGAGTACGCACTGCGTCGATGATCTCATCGACCCGTTGCTGCACCTCGTGACTGGAGACACCCTCCCAGGCCAGCAGGGCATCGAGACGGGCGTCGAAGTCGGCATCCGCAGTGGACAGCCGGGTGATAGCGGGAACCATACGGGCATTCTCGGTCATGGGACTCTCTTTCACGTGGCACGTCGGCGAGGACGGCAGATAACAAAGGATGACGTAGCGTTAAAGCCTGCGCGGCAAGGTCCCGGCGCGCAATAGCCGTGGCGCTATCAGGCTGACACCGACCGGCTATCACGACGCTTGGCCACCGCAGCGCGCAACCGCTCGATCAGCGGCTTGAGGCGCTCATGCTTCATGGTCATGGCTGCCTTGTTGACCACCAGCCGCGTGCTGATGGTGGCGATCAGCTCGCGGGGCTCCATGCCGTTGGCGCGCAGGGTGTTGCCGGTATCGACGATATCGACGATCTCGTCGGCGAGATTCATCAGCGGCGCCAGCTCCATGGCCCCGTACAGCTTGATCACTTCGGCCTGGATGCCCTGCTCGGCGTAGTAGCGGCGCGCCACATTGACGAACTTGGTGGCCACCCGGCGTCGCGCCAGAGCCGGTTCAGCGCCCCGCACGCCTGCGGTCATCAACTTGCAGGCAGCGATCTCCAGATCGAGGGGCTCGTAGAGCCCCTCGGCACCGTGTTCTAGGAGCACGTCCTTGCCGGCGACCCCGAGATCGGCAGCACCGAGCTGCACGTAGGTCGGCACGTCGGTGGCACGGATCACCACCAGCTTGACGTCGGGCAAGTTGGTCTCGAACAGCAGCTTGCGGCTCTTGCCGAGATCCTCGGCGGGCTCGATCCCGGCATCCGCCAGCAGCGGCAGGGTCTCATCGAGAATGCGGCCCTTTGACAGGGCCACGATCAGTTGCTTGTTCATCAGCTTACTCACGTCCGTCCGTCGGTCAGCCAGGCACGCGGCGAATCTTGGCGCCCAGCAGCTGCAGCTTCTCTTCGATACACTCATAGCCGCGATCGATGTGGTAGATGCGGTCGACGCAGGTTTCGCCGTCGGCCATCATCGCCACAATCACCAGCGATGCCGAGGCCCGCAGGTCGGTGGCCATCACCGGCGCCCCGGACAGCCGCTCGACGCCGGTGATCACCGCGGTATTGCCCTCCAAGGCAATTTGCGCGCCCATGCGATTGAGCTCCTGGACGTGCATGAAGCGGTTCTCGAAGATCGTCTCCACTACCCGCGAGGTACCCTCGGCCACCGCATTCATGGCCACGAACTGGGCCTGCATATCGGTGGGGAACGCCGGATAGGGGGCGGTACGGATATTCACCGCCCGCGGCCGCTTGCCGTGCATGTCGAGCTCGATCCAGTCGGCGCCGGTGGTGATGGTGGCCCCCGCCTCCTCGAGCTTGGCCAGCACCGCCTCGAGGATGTCGGCGCGGGTGCGCCGCACCCGCACTCGTCCACCGCTGAGCGCCGCGGCTACCAGAAAGGTACCGGTCTCGATACGGTCGGGCATCACGTCATGATGGCAGCCGTGCAGCCGCTCGACACCCTCGATGGTGATGGTATCCGTACCCTGGCCGCGAATATTGGCGCCCATCGCGATCAGGCACTCGGCCAGATCCACTATCTCCGGCTCGCGGGCGGCATTCTCGAGAATGGTCGTACCTTCGGCCAGGGTCGCCGCCATCAGCAGATTCTCGGTGCCGGTCACGGTCACGGTATCGAAGAAGATGGTCGCGCCCTTGAGGCGGCCATTGCTCCGCGCGCGAATATAGCCAGCCTCGACGCGAATCTCGGCGCCCATGGCTTCGAGGCCGCGAATATGCAGATCCACCGGCCGCGAGCCAATCGCGCAGCCGCCGGGCAGCGAGACATCGGCATGCCCGAAGTGCGCCAGCAGCGGCCCCAGCACCAGGATCGAGGCGCGCATCTTCTTGACCAGCTCATAGGGCGCATGGCAATCCTTGACCTGGGAGCCGTCGAGCTGGATGGTCATGCGTTCGCCCATCACCGGCTCGACGCCCATGCGCCCGAGCAGCTCGAGGGTGGTGGTGATGTCCTGCAGATGCGGCAGATTGCCGATGGTCACCGGCCCGTCGGAGAGCAGAGTGGCACACAGAATCGGCAGCGCCGAGTTCTTGGCACCGCTGGCCCACACCTCACCGTCGACGGGGCCGTTGCCGGTAATGATCAGTTTATCCATGAAGGTCCGTTTGGTCAGGCGCGGCCGGCGGCATTCTGCCACTGGCTGGGGGTATAGGTCTTGATACTCACAGCGTGCAGGGCGCCGCTGGCGATCTCGTCGGACAGTGCCGAATAGATCAGCTGCTGGCGCTTGACCGGCGACAGGTCACTGAACACCTCGCCTACGGCGGTCACCTGAAAGTTGCAGCCCTCACCCTGGATATGAAAGTCGCAGCCTTCGATACGGGCCTCGAGTAGCGCTTTGACGTCACTGGGTTGCATGCGCGGAGGTCTCCTCTGAATAACGCGAATCGGCGCCGTCACCGACGTGCAGCGAGCACGCGGGGCGCAAATGGCCTCCAATGGTAATCAAAAGCGCCCCGCTTGGCGATGCCAAGGGGGCGATTCAATTGCCATGGGGGTTGCTTGTCAGAGCAGCGCTGCGCGCTGCATCGCGACTGAAGTCGCTCCTACAAAAACGATGGTGGGCTGTCTTCAAGCCGCGGTGGCATCGGGCAGCAGCGTATCCAGCCCCGCCATGCGCGTCAGCCGCGCCAGCGGGGCCGACAGGGTCACGCTGTCGATCACCAGGCCGGCGGCCTCAGCGCAGCGGGTCCACTCGAGCAGTACGCTGAGCGCCGCACTGCTGACCCGGTCGACGCCACTCAGGTCGAGCACCAGGCGGGTCGCCGCCGGCTGCTGGGCAAGCCAGGCGCTGCCGCTGGCGGCAAGGCCGGCGGCGACCTCGAAATCGACGTCACCGCCGACCGCCAGGCGCGCACCCTCGACGTCGAGGCGCACGTCCCCCTCCTCGAACAGACGGGTCATGCCGAGCCGCCCTCCTCGAGTTCGTCGACACCCACTTCCGGCGACCAGCCATCGATCACCGCATCGTAGTCGCGGCCATGATCGCGCATCGCCTGATCGAACTGATTGCGGAAGGTCAGTCCCAGGTTGATGCCGTTGACGATCACGTTAACCACTTTCCACTCACCGTCGCTGAGCCGCAGCGAGTAGCTGACCGGATAGACCTGGCCGTTGGTGGCAACCACCTCCATGGCTACGCTGGCCTGGTCTTCGTGGCGCGACTCGCGCTGGCTATCGAGCACCCGCAGCTCGCGGTAGTCGAAGGTCACCAGCCCTTTGGTGTAGGTGTCGATCAGGGTCTGGCGGAAGGTCCTGGCGAAGCGGCTGCGCTGCTCTGGGGTGGCGTTCTGAAAATAGCGCCCCATCACGCTGGCCCCGATATAGCGAAAGTCGGCGATATCATCCAGATTGCTATCCACCAGCGCCTCGAGCTCATCGAGGTTGTCGGCAAAGTAGTCCCGGCGCCCTTCGATCTCGCCCATCAGCTCATCGATGCTATCGCGGATCAACTGCTCCGGCGTCTGACTAGGCTGCTGAGCCTGGGCCGAGCCTGCCATCAGCAGCATCAGGGCCGCCATCAGGGCAACCGCGCCGGACAGGTAACGCTCACATACTGCGCGCATAACGCCTCCATGAACTAGGGTCATCAATCACTGACCATGTTGGACACGAATTGCTGGATGAGTTCTTCCAGCACCAGTGCCGATTGGGTATCGCGGATGGTGTCGCCATCCGCCAGCGTTTCGGGATCCCCGCCCACCGACAGGCCGACGTACTGCTCACCGAGCAGCCCCGAGGTGAGTATCGCAGCGGTAGTGTCCCGCGAAAGACGATCCTCGAGCTTGCCGTCGAGCTCCATCACTACTCGCGCGTCATACCAGTCCGTGTCGAGTTCGATAGACGAGATCCGCCCGACGGTAACACCGGCCATGGTCACCTGGGCGCGCGGCTTGAGACCGCCAATATTCGAAAAGTTGGCCTCCAGGGTGAAGGTATTGCCAGGCGACGTGAGGGTCAGACCACTGACACGCAGCCCCAGGAATATCATTCCCAAAATCCCTGCGAGCATGAACAGCCCGACGCCGAGTTCCATTATCTTGCTGCGCTTCATGCCTTGTCTCCGCTGATCATGACAGTCCGCCGAACATTACCGCGGTCAATACGAAATCCAGTCCCAATACGGCCAGCGAGGAGTAGACCACGGTGCGCGTGGTAGCCCGTGAGATGCCCTCCGAGGTGGGGATCAGGTCATAGCCCTGGAACACCGCAATCCAGGTCACCACCACCGCAAACACCAGACTCTTGAGCATGCCGTTGCCGACATCTCCAACAAAGTCGACGCTCGACTGCATGTTGCCCCAGAAGGAGCCGTCGAACACGCCGAGCCACTCCACGCCGACCAGATAGCCGCCGTAGATCCCCACCACGCTGAAGCCAACGGTGAGCAGCGGCAGTGCCACGAAGCCCGCCCACAGCCGTGGCGCCACCACACGCCGCAGCGGGTCGACGCCGATCATCTCCATGCTGGTCAACTGCTCGGTGGCCTTCATCAGGCCGATCTCGGCGGTCAGCGCCGAGCCGGCCCGGCCGGCGAACAGTAGCGCGGCCACCACCGGCGACAGTTCGCGCAGTAGCGACAGTGCCACCATCTGCCCAAGTGCCTGCTCGGCACCAAAGTCGACCAGGATGGTGTAGCCCTGCAAGGCCAGCACCATGCCGATGAACAGCCCCGAGACCAGCACGATGGCCAGCGACAGTACACCAATGAAGTGCACCTGACGCAGCCACAGGTACAGCCCTTCGCGGGACGGCACCCCCACCGACGACTGGGCCAGGAACAGCCCGGCTCGCCCCATGGCTTCGAGCAGATCGCAGCCGCGTCGGCCAAGTGCCGAGATCTGACGCATCATCGCCCGCCTCCTGCTACGCCCAACATGTCGTGCCGGAAATCCAGTGCCGGGTAGTGAAATGGCACCGGCCCGTCGGGTTCGCCGTGCACGAACTGGCTGACTCGGGGATCCTGGTCGACGTCGAGGGACGCCGGCGAGCCGTGGGCCATCACCTGACCGTCAGCGATGACATACACGTAGTCGGCGATCGACAGCGTCTCCTTGATATCGTGGGAGACCACCACTGCGGTCAAGCCCAGCGCCTCGTTGACGCGCTTGATCAGTTGCACCAGCACCCCCTTGGAGATGGGATCCTGGCCGACGAAAGGCTCATCGTAGAGGATCAGCTCAGGGTCGAGGGCCAGCGCTCGGGCCAGTGCCACACGGCGCGTCATGCCGCCCGACAGCTCGGATGGCATCAGCGACCGGGCGCCGCGCAGCCCAACCGCTTCGAGCTTCATCAGCACCAGGTCGCGGACCATCGACTGAGGCAGGTCGGTATGCACGCGCAGCGGAAAGGCGACGTTTTCGAACACGCTCAGGTCGGAAAACAGCGCCCCGCTCTGGAACAGCATGCCCATGCGTCGGCGCAGTCGAAACAGCGCCTTGCGCGACAGCGCATGCACCTCATGCTCATCGATCCATACGCGTCCGGCATCAGGGGTCAACTGGCCGCCGATCAGCTTGAGCAGGGTTGTCTTGCCGGTGCCGCTTGGCCCCATGATCGCGGTGATCTTGCCGCGTGGAATGGTCAGTGACACGCCACGGAAGATATCCTTGTCACCGCGAGAGAAATGCAGGTCATCGATCACCACGAAGGGCGAATCACTCATCGCATATCATCTCGTCGAGAAAAATTATCGAACATCGTATCCTAACTGCGACAACACCTGCCAGCGAGAGTTGCGGCAACGCATCATTTCCCCCTTTACAACCTTGCACCCTCTATCCAAGCCGCGTTTAATTAGCGCCCTCTCACCCGGCTATGTATGGGACCGCCTTCACCATGCTGCTACCCTTGATCATCATTCTGGTTGGCCTGATCGGCCTGCTGTGGAGCGCCGACCGCTTCGTCGGCGCGGCGGCCGCCACCGCCCACCGCGCCGGCATGAGCACCCTGCTGATCGGCATGACCATCGTTGCGCTGGGCACCTCGGCGCCGGAGATCCTGGTCTCGATCATGGCCGCCCTGGACGGGGTGCCCAACCTCGCCACCGGCAACGCGCTCGGCTCCAATATCGCCAATATCGGCCTGGTGCTGGGCGTTACCGCGCTGGTGGCGCCGATTCCGGTACGCTTCTCCATCGTCCGTCGCGAGCTGCCGCTACTGCTCGGCGCTACCGGTCTGGCCGGCTACGCCCTGGCCAACGGCATCCTCGGCCGCTTCGATGCGCTGTTCCTGCTCGCGCTGCTGGTATTCAGCCTGTGGTGGCTATTCCGCGCCGACACCCCCGACGAGGACACCCCGAACCAGGTGCCGGATATGACCCTTGCCAAGGCGTTAGTCTGGCTGGTACTGACCCTGCTGCTGCTGCTGGTCAGTTCACGCCTGCTGGTATGGGGCGCCAGCGAAATAGCACGCGAACTCGGGATCAGCGAGCTGGTGATCGGCCTGACCATCGTCGCCATCGGCACTAGCCTGCCTGAGCTGGCCGCCTGCATCTCGAGTGCCCTCAAGCGCCATCACGACATCGCTATCGGCAACGTCATCGGTTCCAACCTGTTCAATATGCTGGCGGTGCTGCCGATTCCCGGCATGCTGGCGCCAGGGCCTATCGACCCTGCCGCGGCCAGTCGCGACTTCCCGACGATGCTGGCGTTGACCCTGCTGCTCGGTGCCCTGCTGCTGTGGCAGCGACGCGGCGCCATCGGCCGCCTGCCTGGCGGCGTCCTGACGCTTCTGTATGGCGGCTATCTCGGCTGGCTGGCGCTTACTCTCTGAGCGCCGATCTCTGACACTTGCGCGGCGCCAGACTTGAGCCCCGCGCCACAACCGGCAACAATCACCGCCATGACCGACACTCGCGCTTCCACATTCCGCACCAGTGCCTGCCGCACCCTCGATCTCGAGCAGCAGGCCATCGCCGCGCTCAGCGCCCAGCTGGATGCTGACTTCGACCGCGCCTGCCAGCTGATGCTCGACTGCCAGGGCCGCGTAATAGTGACCGGCATGGGCAAATCAGGGCATATCGCCGGCAAGATCGCCGCCACCCTGGCCAGCACCGGCACGCCAGCGTTTTTCGTCCATCCCGGTGAAGCCAGCCACGGCGACCTCGGCATGATCACCCGCGGCGATGTGGTGCTGGCCCTCTCCAACTCCGGCGAAACCAGCGAAGTCACCGCCCTGCTGCCGCTGCTCAAGCGCATGGGCACGCCGCTGGTCAGCATGACCGGTCGCCCCGGCTCGACCCTGGCACGCCACGCCGAGGCGCACCTCAACGCCGCGGTGGCGCGGGAAGCCTGCCCCCTCGACCTAGCCCCCACCTCCTCGACCACGGCAGCCCTGGCGCTGGGTGATGCACTGGCTGTGGCGCTGCTCGAGGCGCGCGGCTTCACCGCTGAAGAGTTCGCCCTGTCACATCCCGGCGGAAGCCTCGGCCGGCGCCTGCTGCTCAAGGTCGGCGACCTGATGCACCAGGGCAGCCGCCTGCCCCGAGTGGCCCTTGGCAGCCCGCTGCGCGACGCCCTGCTCGAGATCACCCGTCAGGGTCTCGGTTTTACCTGCGTAGTCGATGAACAGGGCCTGCTGGCCGGGGTCTATACCGACGGTGACCTGCGGCGTACGCTCGACCAGTATGCCGACTTGCGCCCTCTCAAGGTCGACGACGTCATGACCCGCCCCGGCAAGCGTATCGGCGCCGAGGTGCTGGCCGCCGAGGCGGTTCGCGTCATGGAGGACAACCGTATCACCGCCCTGGCGGTGGTCGACGACCAGGGCCGCCCGGTGGGCGCCCTGCACATGCACGACCTGCTCACCAGCGGCGTCATCTAGGAGAGTTCATGACCCCTGATACACCATCCTTACCCGCCGCACTGATCGACCAGGCCCGCCACATCCGCCTGCTGGCACTGGACGTCGACGGTGTCTTCACCGACGGCCGCCTCTATTTTCAAGCCGACGGCATCGAGATCAAGGCCTTCCACACTCAGGATGGTCACGGCATCAAACTGCTGCGCCAGGCTGGTCTGAACGTGGCGCTGATCACCGGACGCGATTCGCCGATGGTCAGCCAGCGCGCCGCGGCACTGGGCATCGACCATGTGCTGCAGGGGCGTGAGGACAAGCTCGCCGCACTCCGCGAGCTGTGTCAGCGCCTTGGCCTGGAACTCGAACAGGCCGCCTATGGCGGTGACGATCTCCCCGACCTGGCCGCCATCAAGCGCGCCGGCCTGGGCATCAGCGTGCCCAACGCGCCGGACTATATCCGTCACCACGCCGACTGGGTCACCCAGCGCCACGGCGGCCACGGTGCGGTGCGCGAAATCTGCGACGCCCTGCTCCAGGCCCAGGGCCATTGGGGCGCCGTGGTCGACACCTTCCTGCACGGTAAGCGCTGAACCATGGCGATCCGTCTGCCGCGCCCCTCCTACAAGCTGTGGCTACTGCTGCTGCTGTTGCTGCTGGGCGGCGTACTGGCACTGCTCGACCAGCGCGACAGCTTCGGCCCTGGCCCGGTGCCTCGCGACGAGGCCGGCGAGCCCGACTACTATCTTGAAGATGCCACCATGACCCGCTTCGACGTCGAAGGCCGCCCCCATCAGCGCCTCGAGACGCCGCGCCTGGTGCACACGCCTCACGACGACGTGACCCGCACCCAGACGCCGGTCAGCCGACTGCTCGACAGCGAGGGCCGCACCTGGTTCGGCTATGGCGATGTCGGCACCCTGGGGCCTGGCAACGAGCGCTTGACGCTGGCCGGCAATGCCCGCCTCGAGGCCCCCGACGAGGGCTGGCGGCTGGAGACCGACGTGCTACACGTCGACCTCGATATCGGCCACGCCTTCAGCGAGACCACCGCCACCCTGTACCAGCCGCCACAGTGGACCCGCGGCGAACGTTTCGACGCCTGGTTCGATGAAGACCGCATGCGTCTCACCGACAACGTGCGCGGCCACCACCCACCCGAAGGCTCCGAGGAACCCGCATCATGAGGCGATCACACTTGACACTGGCGCTGGCCGCCTGGCTACTGCTGGGCAGTGCCACTGCCCTGGCTCAGAGCCAGGACGCCAGCCAGCCGATTGACGTCACCGCCGACCAGCTCGACCTGGACGATCGTGCCGGTACCGCGGTATATACCGGCGATGTGGATATCCGCCAGGGCTCGCTGCAGGTCACCGGCGACCGCGTCGAGATCCGCCGCAACGACGCTGGCGAAGTATCACTGATCACCGCCACTGGCGAGCGCGCCTACGTCGAGCAGCGTCCGAATCCTGACGAGGAGTTGATGCGCGGCTGGGGGCGCACCATCATCTATCACGTTGCCGAACGCCGCGTAGAACTGATCGACCAAGCCGAACTGCATCAGGCCCGCGACACCTTCGACGGCGGCTACGTCGAGTACTTTCTCGACCGCCGCGTGGTTCAGGCCCGCTCTGACGTCGAGGGCAGTGAACGCCAGCGCGTGCGCATGACCCTCAATCCCGAGCAGAACTGATTCGTCCGCGACGCTTCGTTTTTACACTTTTTCACACAAGGCAAGCGCATGACGACCCTTCGCGCCAAACACCTGGCCAAGAGCTACAAGCGCCGCCGGGTGGTGCACGACATCAGCCTGACCATCGAGCAGGGCAGCATCGTTGGACTGCTCGGCCCCAATGGTGCCGGCAAGACCACCTCGTTCTACATGATTGTTGGTCTGGTCAAGGCCGACGCCGGCGAGGTCTTCATCGACGACCGCGACCTCTCGCGGGCCGCCATGCACGAACGCGCCCAGGCCGGGCTCGGCTACCTGCCCCAGGAAGCCTCGGTGTTTCGCAAGCTGTCGGTGGCGGATAACATCATGGCAATCCTCGAGACCCGCAAGGACCTCGACCGCAGCGGGCGTCAGGCGCGCCTCGAACAGCTGCTCGAGGAGTTCCATGTCACCCATATCCGCGACAACATGGGGATGAGTCTGTCGGGCGGCGAACGTCGGCGTGTGGAGATCGCCAGGGCACTGGCCACCGAGCCGGCTTTCATTCTGCTCGATGAGCCTTTTGCCGGGGTCGACCCAATCTCTGTGGGTGAGATAAAAGGCATTATTCGCCAGCTCAAGGCGCGCGATATCGGGGTACTGATCACCGACCACAATGTGCGCGAGACCCTGGATATCTGTGACCGCGCCTATATCGTTGGCGATGGTCAGATCATCGCCGAGGGCACTGCCGCCGAGGTCCTGGCCAGCCAGCGGGTCCGCGACGTCTATCTCGGCGAGGACTTCCGACTCTAAGAATACCCTGCCCCAAGCCCATGAAAACACGCCAGGAGCTTGACAACTGGCACACCGATTGCGTATGGCATGCTTATTGCAGAGATTTCATATCAATCCGCTTGCAAGGGGTCGCACCGCGGGATAACGTGATCCTTCACTTGTCAGCGAAGCCGTCTCTCTCATGGCCATGAAACCCTCGTTGCAACTGCGCGTCGGTACCCACCTGACGATGACCCCACAACTGCAGCAGGCGATTGCCCTGCTGCAGCTCTCGACCCTCGACCTGCGCCAGGAGATCCAACAGGCGCTCGAGTCCAACCCCATGCTCGAGCTCGACGATGCCTTCGGCGAGCAGGAGGTGGCCGAGGCCAAGGAGGACGACTGGTCGAACGAGATCCCCGACGAACTGGCGGTCGACAGCGACTGGTCGGACACCTATCAGGATATGGCCCCCAGCGGTAGCGGAGAGGCGCCCGATTTCGAGCGCAACGCCAGCGGCGAGAGCCTGCACGACCACCTCGCCTGGCAACTGGCGATGACCGACCTGGTCGACCGTGAGCGCATTATCGCCGAGAGCCTGATCGACGCCGTCGACGACAATGGCTACCTGGCGGCCAGCCTCGACGAACTCACCGGCGGGCTGCGCGACCAAGGCCTCAGCGCGCTCAAGAGCAGCGAAGTCGAGCAGGTACTACTGCGCCTGCAGCAGTTCGAACCCACCGGCGTCTGCGCCCGCGACCTGCGTGAATGCCTGATGCTGCAGCTCGGCGTACTGCCCGACGACACCCCACTGCTGCCCCAGGCCAAACGCCTGGTGCGGCAGTTCCTGGAAGCCCTGGCCGCCGACGACCGCAAACTGCTCAAACGCCGCTTGCGCCTCGACGACGATCAGCTCGACCACGTCATCGCTGTGGTACGCAGCCTCGACCCGCGCCCCGGCCAGGCCTTCAGCGACAGCGGCAACGACTATGTGATTCCCGACCTGATTGCACGTTACAGCCAGGCTGGCTGGCGTATCGAGCTGAACCCCGAGGCGCTGCCCCGGATGCGCATCCAGCCCGACTATGCGGCGCTGATCAAGCGCGCCGACAAGAGCGACGACAACGCATTCATGAAGCAGCACCTGCAGGAGGCGCGCTGGCTGATCAAGAGCCTCTCGAGCCGTAATGACACTTTGCTGCGCGTCGGTCGTGAAATCATGGCACGCCAGTTCGACTTCCTCGAGCAGGGCGAGGAAGCCATGAAGCCATTGATCCTGGCCGATATCGCCCAGGCGGTGGAAATGCACGAATCGACCATCTCGCGGGTCACCACTCAGAAATTCATTCATACCCCGCGCGGCGTCTTCGAGCTGAAGTATTTCTTCTCCAGCCACGTGGGCGGCGTCGGCGATGGCGAGGCCCACTCGAGCACGGCAATCCGCGCACGCCTCAAGAAGCTGATCGGCGAGGAACCGTCGCGCAAGCCGCTGTCCGACAGCAAACTGGTCGACCTGCTCGCCGAC
Organism: Halomonas sp. ML-15; assembly: GCF_014779595.1. Lineage (GTDB taxonomy): Bacteria > Pseudomonadota > Gammaproteobacteria > Pseudomonadales > Halomonadaceae > Franzmannia. The sequence goes on along the minus strand of NZ_JACXZT010000019.1, from coordinate 916,323 downwards.
AGCGGTATCAAGGTGGCTCGACGTACCGTGGCGAAGTACCGCGAGGCCATGGGCATCCCACCCTCCAGTGAACGCAAGCGTTTGTCCTGACAAGAGAAATTCTGACATTCCCCGCACCATCGAAATCTCCGGAGACGGGGGGTATGCAGCGCCAGAAAAAGGGTTACAATCGAAGCGACACCCGCTGGAAAGGAGCGTGCCATGCAAGTCAACATCACCGGACACCATGTTGAACTGACCGAATCGCTACGTGATTATGTCGACGAGAAGCTCGCTCGTCTCGAACGACATTACGACAACATCACCACCGTCCAGGTCACGCTTTCCATCGAAAAGGAACGCCAGCAGGCTGCCTGCACCCTGCACGCCGCAGGTGCCGACATCCACGCCGACGCGCAAGACGTGGATATGTATGCCGCTATCGATGCCTTGGCCGACAAACTCGACCGCCAACTGGTCAAACACAAGGAAAAAGCTCAGGCCCGCGCCCAAGGCGCCGGTGTCCGCTGATTTCTCCATGACTCTGCAAACCATCCTGCCCCCCGAGCGCGCCCTGTTTGGCGTCCCCGGGGGGAGCAAGAAACGGGTGCTGGAATTCTTCAGCACCTTCATCGCCCAGAACACCCCGAGCCTCGACAGCCAGGAAGTCTTCAGCCGGCTGATCGGTCGTGAGCGGCTGGGCAGTACCGGCATCGGCAATGGAGTGGCCATCCCCCATGCCCGCAGCCCTCACTGCAAGACGCCGCTGGCCGGCTTTCTCAAGCTCAGCGAGGCGGTAGACTTCGATGCCATCGACGGCGACCCGGTGGATCTGGTGTTCGTGCTGCTAGTACCCGAGGAGGCCGACGACACCCATCTCGCGCTGCTCGCCGAAGTCGCCGGTGTGATGAACGACGCCGATACCCGAACGCGTCTGCGCCGCTGCGAGAGTCAGCGTGAGCTTCATGATACCCTGATGGACGCTATCGACCGTCAGACCTAGCCCCCCCGGCACCTCTCGCGCCCGGTTGCTGATCGGGGCAGCGGTACGCTCCACGCGTGTCGGCGGCACGTTTTCACGCAGGAGAGCAGCATGCAGCTCGTCATCATCAGCGGCCGTTCCGGCTCCGGTAAGTCGATTGCCCTGCAGGCCCTCGAAGACCTGGGCTTCTACGCCATCGACAACCTTCCGGCGGTGCTGCTCGGCTCACTGGTTGACGAGCTGCACGCTGGCGAGCCGCGCCGCGCGTCGATCGCCGTCAGCATCGACGCGCGTAACCTGCCGGACGCACTGGAGCGCTTCCCGAGCCTGCTCGATGAGGTCCGCCAGCGCGGTGTCGACTGTCAGGTCGTTTACCTCACCGCCGACGCCAAGATTTTGCTAGAGCGCTACTCTGCGACCCGCCGTCGTCACCCTCTGACGCGCGACAGTAATCGCACCCTGGCCGAAGCGATCGACTCCGAGGAGAGCGCCCTGGCGGAGATTCGCGATCTGGCCGACCTGACCATCGACACCACCCGGCTATCAGTCCACGATCTGCGTGGCCGCATTGCCGAGCAGGTCGCCCAGCACGTCGGCAAGCAGCTTACCCTGACCTTCGAGTCATTCGGCTTCAAGCGCGGCGTACCGCTGGACGCCGACACCGTGTTTGACGCCCGCTGCCTGCCCAACCCCTACTGGGATCCCCGGCTGCGCTCATTCAATGGCCGCGACGCCGAGATCGTTGCGTTTCTCGAGAGCTATCCCGACGTCGGTGACATGGCCGAAGACATCCGCGGCTGGCTGACTCGCTGGCTGCCGGCTTACCAGGCCAGCCATCGCAGCTACGTCACCGTGGCCATCGGCTGCACCGGCGGCCAGCACCGCTCGGTCTATCTGGTCGAACGGCTAGCCACCGAGTTTGCAACCAGCTATCCCGATGTACGCTTGCGCCACCGCGAGCTGGGCATTCATACCGCGATCACCCAACCAACTGCCAAGGACAGCGCACCTGCCATCACGCCACAAGGATGTTGACCCGATGCCAAGCCGTGAACTGACCCTGACCAACAAGCGTGGCCTGCACGCTCGCGCGGCCACGCGGCTGGTGCAGTGCTGTCAGCCGTTCAACGCCAGCATCAGGGTTCAACACGCCGAACGCGACGCCGACGCGGCTAATATCATGTCGCTGCTGATGCTCGCCGCGCCCTGTGGCAGCGTGCTTACCATTCACGCCGAGGGCGAGGACGCCGAGGCCGCGCTCGACGCCCTCAGTGCGCTGTTCGAATCACGCTTCGAGGAGGGCGAGTAGCCTCAGCCCAAGCCTCAACTGCCCGCCACCATCATCTCATCGATCAACCAGCTGCCGCTGTGCACGCTGCCACGAGTATCCACGTCATCGCCCACCGCCACCAGGCCGCGGAACATCTGCTCGAGATTTCCGGCGATGGTGAACTCCTCGACGGGATACTGGATGACGCCGTTCTCGACCCAGAATCCGGCCGCCCCGCGCGAGTAGTCGCCAGTCACGCCGTTGACACCCTGCCCCATCAACTCGGTGACCAGCACTCCGGTACCCAGCTGCTCGAGGAGCGAGGCGTATGGCGTGAGCGGCGCCTGGAGCCGCAGATTGCGAGCCCCCCCGGCGTTGCCGGTACTCTGCATGCCGAGCCGCCGCGCACTGTAGGCGGAGAGCATATAGCTGGCCAGCCGCCCCTGGTCGATAAACACGTTGTCGCGGGTATAGACGCCGTCGTTGTCGAATGGCGCACTGGCTGATGCGGCGACCTCCAGCGGTCTCTCGACGAGGGTGAACCAGGCCGGGAAAAGCGTCTCACCGAGCCGCCCGCAGAGGAAGGAGGCATCGCGATAGAGCGCACCGCCGGCAATGGCACTCATCAGATGGCCGATCAGTCCAGCCGACAACTGGGGGTCGAACAGGACCGGGAAACGCCCGGTGGTGGGACGCTTGGCGCCCAGCCGGCGCAGCGTCTTGTCGGCGGCCTGACGGCCGATCGTCTCCGCGGCCACCAACCGGGCCGGATCGCGCTCGCTGGTATACTCATAGTCGCGCTGCATGCCGCCAGCATCCTCGGCGATCAGCATGCACGACAGCGAATGGCGGCTGCCGCGCAGACTGCCGAGAAAGCCGTGGCTGTTGCCGTACACCCGCACCCCCTCGCCGCTGGATAGACTGGCACCATCGGAGTTGGTAATGCCTGCCACAGCGCGCCCGGCAGACTCGCAGGCCAACGCCAGTTCGATGGCCTCATCGGTGCTCAACCGCCAGGGGTGGTGCACTTCGAGATCGGGCAGCTCGGTGGCCATCAGTTCGGCCGGCGCCAGGCCGGCATGCGGGTCCTCGCCGGTATGACGGGCGATGCCGATGGCCTTCTCCACCGCGGCCTTGATCGACGCCTCGCCGGCATCCGACGATGAGGCGCTGCCCTTGCGATTGCCCACGAACACCGTCACCGCAATACCCTGGTCACGAGATAGCTCGACACTTTCCACCTCACCCATGCGCACACTGATGCCGATCCCCTGATCGACGCTGGCGCCCACCTCGCAGGCATCGGCGCCCAGCTTGCGCGCCTGATCCAGTGCCGTGGTCACTCGCGCCTCAAGCAACGTCTGCTGTGCAACGGCATCAAAAGCCTGTGTCATCTCGTGTCTCCTTGACTGGGGCTGGCTGGTATACTCGCCGCACACCCCAATGCTGATGGTAATGGCATGTCATTCGATTCCCCCGCCAACCAAGACGGTTGGCAGAGCAAGACCCAGCGCAAGCAGGAGATGCAGGCCCTGCAGGCGCTAGGCGAAAAAATCATCGCCCTCTCCGACGCCGAGCGAGCCCGGCTGCCGCTCTCCGACGAGATGCTCGCCGCGGTCGAGGAGACCGGGCGCATTCGCTCCCATGAAGGCCGCCGCCGCCACATGCAGTATGTCGGCAAGGTCATGCGCCGGGAGGACATGGCGGCGATCCAGGCCGCCTTCGACCAGTTCGAGCAGGAAACGCTGCAGCGCGACCACGCCTTCCACCGCCTGGAGAAGTGGCGCGAGCGGCTGATCGAGCAAGGCGACGACGCCGTCGAAGCCTTTATCGTCGAATTCCCGGACGTCGACCGCCAGGCACTGCGCCAGCTGATTCGCAACGCCCAGCGCGAGCGCTCCCAAGGTAAACCGCCAACCAGCTCTCGCAAGCTGTTCCGGCTGATTCGCGATACCGCGAGCCTATAGCGCCCTGCCCCTCATCGTGGCAGCGCTGCGCGCTGCATCGCGACTGAAGTCGCTCCTACAGTGCCACCAAGGCCAACGTGGGGGCGGCTTCAGCCGCGACAAGCATGCCAGGTTCACCGCAGTGGCTGGCATGCAGGCCCCTGCTCACGACGCCGTGCCGCCCACCGTGAGCTCGTCGAGCTTGAGCGTCGGCTGGCCAACGCCTACCGGCACGCCCTGGCCCTCCTTGCCGCATACCCCCACCCCGGTGTCGAGGTCCATGTCATGGCCGATCATCGACACCTGGCCCATCGCCTCGGGGCCGTTGCCGATCAGGGTCGCGCCCTTGACCGGGGCGGTGATCTTGCCATCTTCGATCAGGTAGGCCTCGCTGGCCGAAAACACGAACTTGCCCGAGGTGATATCCACTTGGCCGCCGCCAAAACTCACCGCGTAGAGGCCGCGTTTGACGCTCTTGATGATGTCGGCAGGATCGTCCTGGCCGGCCAGCATGTAGGTATTGGTCATGCGCGGCATCGGCATATGCGCATAGGACTCACGGCGCGCATTGCCGGTAGGCGCCATGCCCATCAGCCTGGCGTTGAGCTTGTCCTGCATATAGCCAGTCAGAATGCCGTCCTCGATCAGCGGCGTATAGGCCCCGGGGGTGCCCTCGTCGTCGATCGACAGCGAGCCGCGGCGATCCGCCAGGGTGGCGTCATCAACCACGGTGACGCCCTTGGACGCCACCCGCTGGCCCATGCGCCCGGCGAAGGCGGAGCTGCCCTTGCGGTTGAAGTCGCCCTCCAGACCGTGCCCCACGGCTTCGTGCAGCAGGATCCCGGGCCAACCGGCGCCCAGCACCACCGGCATCTGTCCGGCCGGCGCCTCCACCGCATCGAGGTTGACCAGCGCCTGGCGTACCGCCTCGCGGGCAAAGCGGCTCGGCGCCTCATCGTCACGCAGCCGCGCCATGGCATAGCGTCCGCCGCCGCCGGCGCTACCGCGCTCGCGGCGGCCGTTCTTGACCGCGATCACACTGACGTTGAAGCGCACCAGCGGGCGCACGTCGGCGGCCAGGGTGCCGTCGCTGGCGCGTACCAGCACCACTTCATAGAGACCGGTCAGCGAAGCGCTGACCTGGCTTACCGCAGGGTTCTCGGCCCGCGCAATACGGTCAGCCTCCTTGAGCATGGCGATCTTGTCCGCGGCGCTAAGCCCCGCCAGCGGGTCGAGGCCGACATAGCGCTCGTCGGCCTTGCCGAGCCGCGCCGGGGCCAACGCCAAGCGTGAGCCACTGCGGGCAATGCCCGAGGCGGTACGGCCGGTGTCTGCCAGCGCTTCGGCGGTGATCTGGTTGGAGTAGGCAAAGCCGGTCTTCTCGCCAGCCATGGCGCGTACGCCGACGCCACCATCGATGCTGTAGCTGCCCTCCTTGACCTCACCATCCTCCAGCACCCAGCTTTCATGCCAGCTGCGTTGGAAATAGAGGTCGGCGTAGTCGATACCGACGCCCAGCGTATGGCCGAGGCCGGCGTCGAGGCCAGCAAGATCCAGCCCACCAGGGGTCAGCAGCGTCGCCACGGCGCCATCGAGCTTATCCTGAGCCGTCAGGTCACGGGAGTGTAGGTTCATTCGGCACCTTCCAGGGAAATCTGCGGCGAGGTCCAGGGACCTTGCACGCGGTAATGAATCTGCGTCGCCCGGTCGATAGCTCCACCGAACAGACGATGTGCGATAAACAGTGCCCCGCCTATCACCGGGGCGCCGGCAGCTACCGCCGCCAGCGGGAGATTTTGGCTCACTGGTACCGTGACCCCTAGGCGCTGATCGAGTTCACGCCGCGCCAGGTCGACCTGGCCATCGAGGGTAAAGCGGGTTGCCGGCGCTTCGACCACCACCGGACCACGGGTTTCCAGAATGCCACCATACAAGGTCGCGCTACCGATAACACTGTCGAAGGCCGTGCCCTGGCCGGTGACATCGGAGAAGTCGAGCCGCAGGCGGCGCAGCAAATTGTCGAAATTGAGCAATCCTACTAGCCGCGCCGACGGCGAGTCGAGGTAGCGGAAGCGGCCGTCACGCAGATCGATATCCAGGCTGCCTCGCGAGCGGTCGAGGCCAAATTGCCAGGGTGCCCCCGGCCAAGCCAGCTGTGAGCGCACCCGAGTGCTGGCATTACTGATCGCGATAGGCTGATCGAGACGCTCCAGGGCCGACCCGAGGTCCCCGCCATCCAGCGCCAGTCGCGAGCGGGTCAGGCTGGCGCCACCAGAGGCTTCCCAGTCGATCTCACCGCGCGCCGTGATGCGCCCCAGGGTCAGGCCCAGGGGTGCCACCTGCAGTGATCCGGGACTGGCCCGCCAATGCGCGGTAAGCGGGCCGAAGGACTTACCCTCATGCAGCAGGCTGGCGACCCGCAGCCGCCCGTCTGGCAGTTCGCCGATCCAGTCGGGAAAGGCCGCCGGGCGAGGCGCCACAGCGACTTCGTCAAACAGCCCCTCGGTGTCCGCCTCCTCGGGCATCAGCGCATCCAGATTCAGGCGCACCAGGGCAACATCCAGCTCGCCGCCGCCAGCCGGCCGATAGTCGATGCGTCCCTCAAGCAGACTCCCATCGACATCGACCCGCCAGTCGTCACCGCTCCACGGGTAGGCGCTGGCATACACCGAACCCAAGCAGCGCTGGCCCACCTCCAGGCAGGGCGTCGCCACTCGCACCGCTCGCAGCTGATCGGGACTGCCATCCCCCAGGGCCAGATCGTCCACGCCGAGTCCCCCCAGCACCTCGGCCCAGGCCTGGGTGTCGACCCGCGACGTGCGCCAGTCAATTTCCCAACCGCTGCCGTCTGGCCAGTTAGGTGCCGCAGGCCACTGTTCCAACCACGCCTGTCCCTGAGCACTTCGGCCCCATTCGCGCCAGCGCAGACGTAGCCGATCGGCCAGCTCAGCCTCGATCACGCCACTCTCCAGATCGGCATCGACGAACAGTGGCGCACTGCTCTCGGCCGGCTTGCCGAACGGCGCAGGCAGGCGAATCGCCAGGCCGCTCAGATCGCTGTCGAAGCGGAAGCGCGAAGCCCCCTCGGCCAGACTCAGCCGCGCTGTATAGGGAAATACGCCGTCGAGAATCGGCCCCGCGGCATCCAGCCCTCCCCAGCTCAGCAGCCCGCTGGCCAGGGCACGGCCGCTGAAGTCGATGCCCTGATCACGGGTATCGAAGACGGCGCGCATGGGGCCACCGAACACCCGCGCACCCAACACGCCATCAACACCGCCCTGGTCGTCGCGGTGGCGGTAGGCCAGCGCACCGTTGACGTTATGCATGCGAATATCCAGCGGCACGTAGACCAGTGCCGGCACGTCGACCTCGGCCTCGATATCCAGGCGAAGCGCCTCGGGATCGTCGAGTGGCAAGGTCAGCGCCAGATCGCCAGCCAGAGCGCCGCTACCGCTGAAATCACTACTGTCGAGGTCGAAAAACGGCAGTGCCGCGAGATAACTGAGCACGGCATCGCTGCTGCCGGCCAGATCGCCCAGCACGGTCAGGGTGCCGTCATCGAGGCTGACGCGACCTTCGCTGGCCACCACGCCGAGGCTCTCGGCGTGATCGACCCAGGCCTCGAGGCGCATGCCATCCATCGCCAGGCGACCGCTGACGTTGTCCAGCGCCGGCCACTCCTCGACAAACGGCAGATAGCCGTCGACCAGCTCCAGCGCCAGTTCGAGTTCGATGTCATCGGGCTCAATGCCCTCGCGCAGCGGCTGGCGAAGACTCAGGGTGCCGGCGGTGACGCGCCCCGCCGCACCCAGTTCGAGCCAGTCGTTGAGCGCCTCGCCGAATACGCCCACCGGCAGCCAGTCACGCAAGGGAGTCTCCACCGCATCGACATCGCGAAAGGCCAGATCGAGTCCCAACTCGCCGGGCTCATCTCCACCCAGTGCCAGATCGAATCCGCCCTGTACCTGAGCACCTCGCCACAGCGCCTCGAGCTCCTGGCCGTCGACATAGACCCGCTCGCCGCGATAGTCCCAGTGGACCACGCCGCGCGCGGCATCGAGCTGCATCGGCACGCCGAACAGCTCCGGAAATTCCAGCGTCGTATTGAGATCGCCGACGAAGGTGACCTTGCCATGAAGGTCCTCGGCCTCGACCCAGGCATCGATGGGACCGCCGCCAGGGGCGTTCTGCCACGGCGATACCGCTACCTCGTGCAGCGCCCCCCGCGCCTGCCAGCTGCCGTTACGGCGGCCGACACCGAAACCGCTGATGCGTCCTTGAGGGTCGAGAGTGTCAAGCACCCGCACCAGTCCTTCGGGCAGCGGCACGCGATTGCGCCACGCCGCCAACGCATCGAGCTCGAAGCCGCTGGTATTGAGCCACCAGTCACTGCCCTCGCCGAAGAGATGCCAATGTTCGGGAATTGCCGGCCCGTGGGTAGCGTCGTCATCGGCAAGCGGTTCGCGGCTTAACCAGGCCTGCCAGCCATTGGGACCATCGCGCAGCCACTGCCCGCGGGCACGAATATCGTCCAGTGCCAACGTCGACGTTTCGTTACTGAGAATAAAGTGCGGCACATCCAGGTCGAGCCGGGCATCCTGCAGTGCGCCCGCCTGCCAGCGCCCCCATAGCTCGGCCTTGCCCTCGGCTTCATCGAGGCGTATCGGGTCGTTGCGGCTCAGCACCTCGGCCAGCTCGACCAGGCTCGCCACATCCATGCGCGCCTGCAGCGCCGCGCTGAAGTCGGCCAGGCCACGCGGCCCCGGCTGAACCTCCAGCGCCGCCTCCAGCGCGATGCTCTCCTGGCCCTCGACGTGCAGCCAGCCCTCGATATGGGTGCGCCGCTGATCACCGGTCATCAGCAAACTCGGCGCTTCGAGCACCAGCTTGCGGTCGAGGCCGTGCAACACCAGTCTCACCTGCTCGGCTTCGACCCGCTGACGCAGCAGTGCACCGACCCAGAAATCGAGACGCTCGAGGTCGAACGCAGCGTCGGGTTGGAACTCAGGCGGGAGTTCGGCTGGCTCCGGCCAGTGCCAGGTGCGTTCCGGGGTCTGGTAGAGGTGCACCGTAACCTCGCGGATACGTGCATCTTCAACCACCGGCACCCAGTCGCGCAGGGAGGCTCCCGTGGCCAGCCGCAGCCGCGCATGCTCGACCTCGAGCAGCGGCAGGTCGCGGCCGTCGCGAGTGGCAATACGCAGATGACGCAGCTCAGCACTGGGATCGAGTCGATTCACCCCAGCGCGTAATTCAGACACGCTGACCTCGGCGTTGAAACGCGCCGAGAGCAGGGTCTCGAGATTGTCGCGCAGCAAGTCGACCTGACCGAGCGCCAGGCGCAGCGCCACTACCAGAATCGCCAGCAGCGCCAGGCCGATCGCGGTCAAGGTCAATACCCAGCGCAGCGTCAGGCGAAGTGGGCTCATCGCTTACATCAGCACGATATCGTACTGCTCCTGGGAATAGTGCGCCTCGACCTGAAAGCGAATCGTCTTGTCGATAAAGGTCTCGAGGTCGGCTACTGCCGTGGACTCCTCATCGAGCAGTCGATCCACTACCGCCTGGGAGGCCAGCACCATGTAGGTTTCCGGACTGTAGGCGCGCTCCTCACGCAGGATCTCGCGAAAGATCTCGTAGCACACCGTCTCCGGTGTTTTCAGCGTGCCGCGACCGCTACAGGTTGGACAGGGTTCGCATAGCGTCTGTTCAAGACTTTCGCGGGTGCGCTTACGAGTCAGCTGAACCAGCCCCAGCTCGGTGACCCCGGTGCACTTGGTCTTGGCGTGGTCGCGCTCCAGCGACTTTTCCAGCACCCGAAGTACCTGGCGCTGGTGCTCGGGATCTTCCATATCAATAAAATCGATGATGATGATGCCACCCAGATTGCGCAATCTGAGCTGACGGGCGATAGCAGTGGCCGCCTCGAGGTTGGTCTTGAAGATGGTCTCCTCGAGGTTGCGATGCCCGACGTAGCCACCGGTATTGACGTCGATTGTGGTCATCGCCTCGGTAGGGTCGATGACCAGATAGCCGCCGGACTTGAGCTGCACCTTGCGCCCCAACGCCTTCTGAATCTCGTCCTCGACGCTGTAGAGATCGAAGATCGGCCGCTCCCCAGGGTAGTACTCGATGCGGGTTTCGGTGCCAGGCATGAACTCGCTGGCGAACTCGATCAGCTTGAGATAGTTCTCCCGGGAGTCGATGCGCACCTTCTCGATCTCGTCACGCATCACGTCACGCAGGGTGCGAATGAAAAGTGGCAGGTCGTCATAGATCACACTCGGTGCCGATGCCGTGACCTTACGCTCGCCGACCTTGCGCCACAGCCGCAGCAGGAAGTGCATATCGGCATACAGCTCCTCATGGCCAACCCCCTCGGCGGCGGTACGGATAATGAAGCCGCCGCTGATCTCGAGTTCCTGCTCGCTCTGGCACTGCTCTGTCAACTGGCGCAGCCGCTCACGCTCGGCCTCGTCCTCGATGCGCTGGGAGACGCCGTTATGCGGCGAATCGGGCATATAGACCAGAAACCGCGATGGCACCGACAGGTGGGTGGTAAGCCGCGCGCCCTTGGAGCCGATCGGATCCTTGGTGACTTGCACCACCAGCGCCTGCCCCTCGTGAAGCAGATGGCCGATCGAGACCTGCTCGTCGCTGGGGGTATTGGCCGGCATCACCTCATGGGCATGGATGAAAGCGGCTCGGTCGAGCCCGATATCGACGAAGGCGGCCTGCATGCCTGGCAACACCCGCACCACCTTGCCCTTGTAGATATTGCCGACGATACCGCGTCGCCGGCTGCGCTCGATGAAGGCTTCCTGCAGGACGCCGTTCTCGACCACCGCCACGCGGGTTTCCATCGGCGTCAGATTGATGAGTACTTCACCGCTCATGCAGGCTTCCTTATCCAGTGATCATGTCGGCATTATGGCACAGCCACCCCGCCCCCCGACCACAGCGGGACACCCTGACAGATAAGCAGTGCAGCGGACTCGTAGAGCGGCAGTCCCACCACCGCCGAGTGACTGCCCTGCATCTCGGCAACGAACACCGCCGCCAGGCCTTGGATGGCGTAGCCGCCGGCCTTGTCGGCAGGCTCACCGGTAGCCCAGTAGGCGTCGATCTCGCTCGGGGCAATATCGCGCAGAGTCACGCGGCTGGCGACACAGCACTCGAGCAAGCCGGCGGGGCCGCTGACCGCCACGGCCGTCAGCACCTGATGCGTGGTGCCGGCCAGCGCCGTCAGCATCTCGGCGGCATGGGCACGGTCGCGGGGCTTGCCGAAAATCTGCCCATCCAGCACCACTGCCGTATCCGAGCCAAGGGTCGGCAACTGACTGCCCTCCGCTCCGGCCAGGGCCTTGGCCCGGGCCAGGCGCTGAACATAGTCCTGCGCTGCTTCATCGGCATGCGGCGTCTCGTCGATATCGACCGGGTGGACGTCCACCGCGACACCAATCGACGCCAATAGCTCACGGCGTCGCGGCGAGGCAGAGGCCAGGCGCAGGGTGGCAGTCATAGAGGCTCCGGCACAGATGAGTGATTCAGAAGATGCCCAGCCGACGGCGCAGCATCTGAAACATGGTAAACAGCCACGGCCACAGCAGCGCACCGATCAGCGAGGGCAGCAGAAACGCCAGATGCATCGAGAAGGGGCCGACAATGGTGCGCAGCCACTGCTCGATCAGCTGCACGATGCCCAGTAGCATAAACACCAGCAGCGCCTGCTGCAGCAGCGAATAGGCGCGCAGGCGCTGATAGACCAGCGCACACAGGAAGGCCAGCAGCGACAAGGTCAAGGCATTCTGCCCCAGCGGCGAGCCTTCGATCAGGTCGAGCAGCAGCCCCAGCACGAAGCCGTGCAATACGCCGACGCGCTGCGGCATCACCACACACCAGTAGATCAGCATCAGTCCCAGCCAGTCGGGCCGCCAGATCAGCCACACATCGGCCAGCGGCATCACCTGCAGGCACAGCGCCAGCAGCAGACTCAGCCAGATCAGCAGGGTACCGCTAATGCCTATGGACACCATTACTGCATCAACTCCATGGGCGGTTCGATGATCGAGAAGGTCTCATCCCATAGCCGATCACCCGGTTCCGGCTCGACGGTCGGCGGCGGAAACAGCAGCAGGAAGTGGCGCGAGCGCTGCAGCTGTGCCACCGGGGTGGCGGTGACTCGGGCAAACGGCTGACCGGGGTCGTGGACCACCTCGCTGACCCGTGCCACCGGATAGCCGGCGGGGAAGCGCCCGGCCAGCCCCGAGGTGATCAGCAGATCACCTTCGCGGATATCGGCGGTATCCGGCACGTGCATGACATTGAGGGTATCGTAGCGTCCTGAGCCCTGAACGATGAAGCGCAGGCCGTTGCGATTGACCTGCACCGGCATGGCATGATTCGCGTCAGCCAGCATCAACACCCGACTCGAGTAGGCCGAGACCGCGGTGATCTGGCCCACCAGCCCCGACGCATCCATCACCGGCTGCCCTACATAGGCGCCGTCGCGGCGGCCGCGGTCAATCACCATCTGATGGGTAAAGGGGTCGGAGTCCAGCGACAGCAGTTCGGCGGTGAGGTAGGGCATGTCGGTCTGCCCTGCCGCATTGAGCAGCTCGCGCAGGCGCACGTTCTCGGCGGTCAGGCTGGCCATGCGCTGCACCCGGTGGGACAGGGTCAGCAGCTGTTCGCGCAGGCGGCGATTCTCTTCGACCAGCGCACGCTGGTCGGATAGCGCCAATGACCCCCAGGTGAGAACATCACTGGGCACGCTCACCACCCACTGGATCGGCGCCACCACAGTGGTCATCTGGGCACGCAGGTCTTCCATGCGCGAGAAACGGTGTTCCGCGAACATCAGCGCGAACGCCACTATCGCACACAGCAGCATACGATAGCCTGGCACCGGCCCGTGCGAGAACAGCGGTTTGATAAGCAATCCCCCCGAAGGCAGCCCAGCAGTGGCCGGGCGTTAGTCGCTCGAGAGCAGCTCGAAGGTATGCTGGTCGATCATCTCCAGGGCCTTGCCGCCGCCGCGCGCCACGCAGGTCAGCGGGTCCTCGGCGACGATCACCGGCAGGCCAGTTTCCTCGGCGATCAGCTTGTCGAGATCGCGCAGCAGCGCGCCGCCGCCGGTCAGCACCAGGCCGCGCTCGGCGATATCCGAAGCCAGTTCCGGCGGTGACTGCTCGAGGGCGCTCTTCACTGCCGTGACGATCGAGGCCAGGGTCTCCTGCAGCGCGTCGAGGATCTCGTGAGAGTTGAGCGTGAAGCTGCGTGGAATGCCCTCGGCCAGGTTACGACCGCGCACGTCGATCTCGCGCAGCTCACCGCCGGGGTAGGCGCAGCCGATCTCCTCCTTGATCCGCTCCGCAGTGGCTTCGCCAATCAGGCTGCCATAGTGGCGACGGACATAGGCGGTGATGGCTTCATCGAAGCGGTCGCCGCCGACGCGGATCGACTCCGAGTAGACCACGCCGTTGAGGGAGATGATGGCGATCTCGGTGGTACCACCACCGATGTCGACGACCATCGAGCCCTGCGCTTCCTCCACCGGCAAGCCTGCGCCGATCGCCGCCGCCATGGGCTCCTCGATCAGGAACACCTCGCGGGCTCCGGCACCCTCCGCCGACTCCTTGATGGCGCGGCGCTCGACCTGGGTCGACATGCACGGCACGCACACCAGTACCCGGGGGCTCGGCGTCAGGAAGGTGCTCTGATGCACCTTGCGGATGAAGTGCTGCAACATCTGCTCGGTGACGGTGAAGTCGGCAATCACCCCATCCTTCATCGGACGGATAGCGGTGATATTGCCCGGCGTGCGGCCCAGCATGCGCTTGGCATCGACGCCAACGGCGGCGACGCTGCGCATGCTACCGGACTGGCGAATCGCCACGACGGATGGTTCGTCGAGCACGATGCCCCGACCGCGAACGTAGATCAGTGTGTTGGCGGTCCCCAGGTCGATCGACAGATCGCTTGAGAACAGCCCCCGTAAACGTTTAAACATGAAAGTCTTTCACCTAGTGCAGACCGGAACCCTGTGCGGATGCAAACGGTATCACCACGGCCGATATGCAGCAAGCTGAAGTGCCTGCCAGCGAAGCCAAGATGTGGTACGGTTTGCGGCTATTTCAGCGCGGATGTCGGCCGCCGACGTCCGACGCCCCATCGATATCATGCTCAGGGGACGTTTTTACCATGGCGCTTGAACCCTCCGACGTACAGCGCGCGGCTCACTTGGCGCGGCTGGCCATGAACGACGCCGATGCTGCCGGCTACGTAGACGACCTCGGCCGTATTCTGGCCATGGTCGACCAGCTGCAGGAAGTCGATACCGACGGTGTGGCACCGCTTGCCCACCCCCTCGACACCACCCAGCGCCTGCGCGCCGACGAAGTCACCGAAGGCGACCAGCGCGATCACTTTCAGCGCGTTGCCCCGGCCGTCGAAGACGGTCTGTACCTGGTGCCCCGCGTCGTCGAATGAACCCGCTTCAGGATCCTGCCATGCATGACATGACTTTGACACAGCTCGCCCAGGCGCTCGCCGACGGCGACATATCCAGCCGCGAGCTGACCGAGACGCTGCTGGGCCGCATTGACCGCCTCGACGGCCGCCTCAACAGTTTTATCACCGTCACCCACGAGCAGGCCTTGGCCGCTGCCGACGCCGCCGATGCGCTGCGCGCCAAGGGCGGCGCCGGCCCGCTGACTGGCCTGCCGCTGGCGCTCAAGGACATCTACTGCACCAACGGCGTCAAGACCAGCTGCGGCTCGAAGATGCTCGACAACTTCATCGCCCCCTACGACGCCAGCGTGGTCGAGAAGCTCAAGGCCGCCGGTACGCTGAGCCTGGGCAAGACCAATATGGACGAGTTCGCCATGGGCTCGTCGAACGAGAACAGCTACTACGGCCCGGTGAAGAACCCCTGGGACCTCAACGCCGTGCCCGGCGGCTCCTCCGGCGGCAGTGCCGCAGCGGTCGCCGCCGGCCTGGTGCCGGCGGCGATGGGCACCGACACCGGCGGCTCGATTCGCCAGCCGGCAGCCTTCTGCGGCATCACCGGGCTCAAGCCGACCTACGGCCGGGTATCGCGCTACGGCATTATCGCCTACGCCTCTAGCCTCGATCAGGCCGGACCCATGGCGCGCACCGCCGAGGACTGCGCGCTGCTGCTCGGCGCCATCGCCGGCCACGACCTGCGCGACTCGACCAGCGTCGCCCGCGGCGTGCCCGACTACATGGCAGAACTCGGTGAATCGCTGTCGGGCCTCAAGATCGGCCTGCCCAAGGAGTATTTCGGCGACGGCCTGACCCCCGAGGTCGAACAGGCGGTGCGCGAGGCGATCAGGGTCTATGAATCGCTGGGCGCCAGCGTCCACGAGGTCAGCCTGCCGCACACCCACTACGCGATTCCGGCCTACTACGTGATCGCCCCGGCCGAGGCCTCCTCGAACCTGTCACGCTACGACGGTGTGCGCTTCGGCCACCGCTGCGACGCCCCCAGCGACCTGATCGATCTCTACAAGCGCTCCCGGGACGAAGGCTTCGGCGAGGAGGTCAAGCGGCGCATCCTGATCGGCACCCACACCCTCTCGGAGGGCTTCTTCGACGCCTACTACACCAAGGCACAGCAGGTGCGCCGGCTGATTCGTCAGGACTTCCTCGACGCCTTCGAGGAGGTCGACGTGCTGATGGGCCCGGCCTCGCCGACTCCAGCCTTCGATCTCGGCGCCAACAAGGACCCGGTGTCGATGTACCTGCAGGATATCTACACCATCGCCATCAACCTGGCAGGCATTCCCGGCATCAGCATCCCCGCCGGCTTCGCCGGGCAGCGGCCGATCGGCTTGCAGATCCTCGGTCCGCATTTCGCCGAGTCGCAGCTGCTCAACGTCGCCCACCAGTTTCAGCAGGCCACCGACTGGCACCAGCGCCGTCCCGCCCTTGCCGAGGAGAGTGCATGATGCAATGGGAAACCGTGATCGGGCTGGAAGTCCACGTCCAGCTCGCCACCAAATCGAAGATCTTCTCCGGTGCCTCCACCGCCTTCGGCGCCGAGCCCAACAGCCAGGCGTGTGCCGTCGACCTGGGCCTACCCGGCGTACTGCCGGTGCTCAACGAGGCCGCAGTGGCCATGGCGGTCAAGTTCGGCCTCGGCATCAACGCCGAGATCCCCGAAGTATCGGTCTTCGACCGCAAGAACTACTTCTACCCGGACCTGCCCAAGGGCTACCAGACCAGCCAGATGTACCACCCCATCGTCGGCGCCGGGGAGGTCGAGATCAGCCTCGAAGACGGCGCCACCAAGCGCATTCGCGTGCACCACGCCCACCTCGAGGAGGACGCCGGCAAGTCGCTCCACGAGGACTTCCACGGCATGACCGGCATCGACCTCAACCGTGCCGGCACACCGCTGCTGGAAATCGTCTCCGAACCCGACATGCGCAACGCCAAGGAGGCCGCCGCCTACCTCAAGGCGATTCATGCCATCGTCACCTACCTCGGCATCTCCGACGGCAACATGGCCGAGGGCTCGATGCGCTGCGACGTCAACGTCTCGGTGCGCCCCAAGGGCCAGGACACGCTAGGTACCCGCGCCGAGGTCAAGAACGTCAACTCGTTCCGCTTCGTCGAGCGCGCCATCGCCTTTGAGGTCGAGCGTCAGATCGAACTGATCGAGGATGGCGGCACGGTGGTCCAGGAGACCCGCCTCTACGACCCCGAGGCCGATGAGACCCGCAGCATGCGTACCAAGGAGGAAGCCAACGACTACCGCTACTTCCCCTGCCCCGACCTGCTGCCGGTGGTCCTCGACCGCGCCTATGTCGATCACCTCAGAAGCACCCTGCCGGAACTGCCCGCCGAGAAGCGTGCGCGTTTCGAGGGCGAGCTGGGCCTTTCCCCCTACGACGCCAACGTGCTCGCTTCTAGCCGCGCCATGGCCGAGTATTTCGAGGCAGTCAAGGACGCCTGCGGCGATGCCAAGCAGGCCGCCAACTGGGTTCAGGGCGAGCTCTCCGGCGCCCTCAACCGCGAGAACCTGGGCATCGAGCAGAGCCCGGTGTCAGCCGCTCAGCTCGGCGAGCTGGTCGCGCGGGTGCTCGACGACACCATCAACGGCAAGGCCGCCAAGCAGGTCTTCCAGGCGCTGTGGAACGGCGAAGGCGAGAGCGCCGACGCCGTTATCGAGGCCCGCGGCCTCAAGCAGGTCACCGACAGCGGCGCCATCGAGGCGATGATCGACCAGGTCATCAGCGACAGTCCGGTGCAGGTCGCCCAGTATCGCGACGCCGAGCCGGACAAGCGCGGCAAGATGATTGGCTACTTTGTCGGCCAGGTGATGAAGGCCTCGCGGGGTACCGCCAACCCCCAGCAGGTCAACGCGCTGTTAAAAGAAAAACTGGATCAGGCGTGATCCCCCGCGGCCGGCGTCAGGCCGGCCGCTTATCAGGAGATGGCCATGTCAGACGATGTTGGAGGGCGCCTGCGCGCACTGCGTACCCTGCGCGGCATATCCCAGCGCGAGCTCGCCAAGCGCTGTGGGGTAACCCATTCGAGCCTGTCGCTGATCGAACAGAGCAAGGTCAGCCCGTCGGTAAGCTCGCTGAAGAAGATTCTCGACGCTATCCCGATCAGCGTTGGCGACTTCTTCACCATGGACCTGGAAAACCGCGATCAGGTGTTCTATTCCGCCGACGAGCTGACCGATATGGGCAGCGGCGACGTGATCTTCAAGCTGGTGGGTGCCAACCGCGCCAGCCGCGCGCTATCCTTCATGATCGAGACCTACCCCGCCGGCAGCGATACCGGTCGTGAGATGATCGCCCATCAGGGCGAGGAAGCGGGGGTGGTACTGGAGGGCGAGATCGAGATCACCATCGGCGGCGAGAGCCGCGTGCTGAGCGCCGGCGAGGCCTACTACTTCGACACCAACGTGCCCCACCGCTTCCGCAATCCCGGCGACGTGGCCTGCAAACTGGTCAGCTGCTGCACCCCCGCCAAGACGTTCTAAACACCTCTCAGCTCTGCTTAAGTGCCTCGATCTTTTCGCGCAGCGCTTCAGCCTCTTCAGTGAGGCTGGCGTTGGCGCGCATATCGCCGTTGCGCGCCGCCAGCATCGCCTGCTCCAGCTTGCGCTCGTACTCCTTCTGCAGCTTCTTGCTCGGATCGCGGCTAAACAGTCCCATGGCGTCTCTCCAGTGCTGAATGGACATTTAGCCTACGCCAATAGCTATACAAAAGCGATACCAATATTGTACATAACACCCCCAGATACAGCATCTCTCCGCAGTAGCGGCGTTGCTCGGAACTGATCTGGCGCAGAACCTCCTCTTCGACCTGCCGCCAGCGTTCCTCGCTTGAGATAGCACCTGCCTAGCTGCTATCGGCATCGTGGCGGCCCTGCCCCGGATCCAGCTCCAGCCGCGCCCGCTCCACCAGCGCCTCGGGTAGCTCGCGCTTGACCGCCACGCCCAGCTCACGAAACTCGTCGGCCTGCTTGATCAGGTTGCCGCGGCCGTTGACCAGCTGACCGATGGCGTTGTCGTAGCTCTCCCGCGCGCCGTCGAGCTTGCCGCCGACCTCCTCCATGCTGGTAAGAAAGGTGCGCAGCTTGGCGTGAAACTTCTCGGCGCGACTGGCCAACTCGGCGCTATGCCGGCTCTGATCCTCGAAGCGCCACAGCTGGCGCACGATATTGAGGCTGGTCAGCAGGGTGGTGGGCGTCGCCACCAGCACGTTGCGCTCCAGGGCGCGCTGAAACAGCGATTCGTCATGCTTGAGCGCCTCGACGTAGGCCGACTCCACCGGGATGAACATCACCACCACGTCCGGCGAGTTGAGCCCCGGCAGGTCGTAATAGTGCTTATCGGCGAGCTCGTTGATACGCTCGCCCACCGCTCGGGCATGGGCCGCCAGCGCCTCGAGGCGGGTGGCCTCGTCGTCGGCATTGACGTAGCGCACATAGGCCGACAGCGAGGTCTTGGCGTCGATCACCAGGTGCTTGCCCTGGGGCAGGTAGACCAGCGCGTCGGGGCGCCGCCGCCCCGCCTCGGTGGTAAAGCTCACCTCACGCTGGTAGTCCTTGCCTGGCCGCAGCCCGGCGCCCTCCAGCACGTTCTCGAGCATCAGCTCGCCCCAGTTGCCCTGCAGCTTCTTCTGCCCCTGCAGCGCCTCGGTGAGGCGGCTGGCCTGGTCGGTGATCTCGCGGTTGAGGGTCTGCAGATGCTGCAGCTCGGTGCGCAGGCTGGCGCGCTGCTCGGTATCGAAGCGGTGGATCGCCTCGACCTTGTCGCGAAAGCCCTTCATCTCCGCCTGCAGCGGCTGCAGCAGGCCGTGGATATTGCGCTGCGAGAGCTCCGAGAAGCTGCGCCCCTTGCGCTCGAGAATCTCGTTGGCGAGGTTCTCGAACTCCTGCTTGAGCTGCTCGCGGCTATCGCGCAATAGCGCGAGCTGCTGCTCGAAGTGGCCGCGCTGCTGATCGAGGGTGGTGGCCAGGCGGGTGCGCTCCAGCGCCACCTCCTGCAGCTGCGCCTCACGCTCCTCCAGCCGCGCCTCGAGGCGCTGGCGCTGCGCCGTCGCCTCCCGGCGCTCGGCATCGCGACGCCGCGCGCCCAGGGCTGCGGCCAACGCGTAGGCGACGATAAACGCCATTACGGCAGCCAGCGCCGCCATCTGTTCGGGGGTAAGGGTCACGACACGACTCCGCCAGCAGGAAACCAAACGCTCTCGGCCCCGTCAGGGGCCGAGCTAATGGTAGCATGCGGCAGAGTCCTGGACTGGTTAAATCATCAGCCCTCTAGCGATATCCATACGCTCTTCAGCGTCGAGTACTCGGCCAGCGAGTGGTGCGACTTGTCGCGGCCGTTCCCCGACTGCTTGACCCCACCGAAGGGCATGGTCTGGTCACCGCCGGCCCAGTTATTGACGAACACCTGGCCGGACTGCAGGCGCCGGGTCACGCGCATGATGCGGTCGATATCCTGGCTCCACAGCCCGGCGGCGAGGCCATAGTCGCTGTCGTTGGCCATGGCGATGGCCTGCTCTTCGCTGTCGAAGCCGAACACCGCCAACACCGGCCCGAAGATCTCCTCGCGGCCGATGGTCATGGCTGGGGTGACGCCGTCGAACACCGTGGGCGTGATGAAGTAGCCGGGACGCTCCAGCGCCTGGCCGCCGCTGCGCAGCTGAGCCCCCTCTTCCACGCCCTGGCGGATATAGTCGAGGATGCGGCGATGCTGGGTCTCATCGACGATGGCGCCCATAAAGCTGGACGGATCCAGCGGATCACCCGGCTGCATCCGCTCGGCGGCCGCCAGCACCTTGTCGACGAACGCCTCGCGTATCGAATTCTCCACCAGCAGCCGCGAGCCGGCGATGCACACCTCGCCCTGGTTATGGAAGATTGCCGCGGCGGCGTGCTTGGCCACCGCATCGAGATGCTTGCAGTCGGCGAACACCAGATTGGGACTCTTGCCGCCGCACTCGAGATAGACCCGCTTGAGGTTGGACTGGCCGGCGTACTGCATCAGCTGCTTGCCGACCTGGGTCGAGCCGGTAAAGGCCAGGCAGTCGACGTCCATGGAGAGCGCCAGCGCCTTGCCCACGGTATGCCCGAAGCCCGGCAGCACCTGGAATACACCCCGCGGCAGCCCAGCCTCCCGGGCCAACTGGGCCAGGCGCAGCGCCGATAGCGGCGACTTCTCCGAGGGCTTGAGGATCACGCTGTTGCCGGCGGCCAGCGCCGGGGCGATCTTCCAGGCGGTCATCATCAGCGGGAAGTTCCACGGCACGATCGATGCCACCACGCCGAGCGGCTCGCGCAGTACCAGCCCCAGGCTGTCGTCGCCCGTAGGCGCCACCTCGCCGTAGAGCTTGTCGATGGACTCGGCCTGATGACGCAAGCAGCCGATGGCGCCGGCCAGATCGCCCAGCGAACTGTTCACCGGCTTGCCCATATCGAGGGTATCCAGCAGCGCCAGCTCGTGCTTGTGAGCTGCCATCAGGTCGGCGAGCTTGAGCAGCACCGCCTTGCGCTTGACCGGCGCCAGGCGCGACCACTCACCGCGCTCGAAGGCAGCGCGGGCATGCTCCACGGCCCGCTCGGCGTCGGCGGCATCGCAGCTGGCCACCTCGGCCAGGGTCTCGCCGGTGGCCGGGTTGACGCTGGTGAAGGTCTCGCCGCTCACCGCGTCGACGAACGCATCATCGATATAGGCGCGGGTCTCGAAGGTCAGCGAGGCGGCCAGCGCCTGCCACTCGGCCAGGGTAGAGGGATGAGTGCTCATGCCAGGGACTCCTGTAACGGGGATGTCGGGGTATCGGCCAGGCGTCGCGCGGTCTCGTCGAGGGCGGCGCGCGCCTTGGTCACCAATTCGTCGATCTCATGGTGACGAATCACCAGCGGCGGCGAAATGATCATGGTATCGCCCACCGAGCGCATTACCAGGCCACTGGCAAAGCAGATGTCGCGGCACAGATTGCCCGCACCGAGGGACTTGTCGAAGCGCTGGCCGGTGGCCGGGTCGATCAGCTCCAGGGCACCGATCAACCCCAGCGAGCGCGCCTCGCCGACCAGCGGGTGCGCGGCGAGTTCGGCCCAGCGCTGAGCCAGGTAGGGACCGAGGTCGCTGCGCACCCGCTCGACCACCCCCTCGGTCTCCATCAGCTCGAGGTTCTTGAGCGCCACCGCGGCGCAGGTGGGATGCCCGGAGTAGGTGAAGCCGTGAAAGAACTCGCCGCCCTCCTCGATCAGCGTCTCGGCGACCCGGTCGCCAACCAGTACCCCACCGATGGGCAGATAGCCCGACGACAACCCCTTCGCGATCGGCATCAGGTCCGGCTCGAGGCCGTAGTGGACGCTACCGAACCACTCGCCCAGGCGCCCGAAGCCGCAGATCACCTCGTCGACCACCAGCAGGATATCGTACTTCTCCAGCACCGCCTTGACCGCCGGCCAGTAACTGTCGGGAGGAATGATCGCACCACCGGCGCCCTGTACCGGCTCGGCGATAAAGGCCGCCACCTTGTCTTCACCGAGGGCCAGTATCTGCTCCTCCAGGGCCGCCGCGCAGTCGCGACCGAAGGTCTCGGGATCCTGACCGTGCGATTCGTCGAACCAGTAGGGCTGACGAATATGACAGATGCCCGGCACCAGCGGCCCGCCTTGGGCATGCATCGGCGCCATGCCGCCGAGGCTCATGCCGGCCACGGTCGAGCCGTGATAGGCATTCTCGCGGGCGATGATCACCTGCTTCTCGGGCCGGCCCTTGATCGCCCAGTAGCGCCGCACCATGCGCAGCACGGTGTCGTTGGCCTCCGAGCCCGAGCCGGTGAAAAAGACCCGGTTGATATGTGCCGGCGCCAGGCGGCAGAGCATCTCCGCCAGCTTCACCGCCGGTGGATGAGTGGTCTTGAAGAAGCTGTTGTAGTAGGGCAGCGCATGCATCTGCTGAGTGGCAGCGGCCACCAGTTCGTCTCGGCCATAGCCGAGGTTGACACACCAAAGCCCGGCCATGCCATCGAGGATGCGATTGCCCTGATCGTCGATGATATAGACGCCCTCGGCGCTGACGATAACCCGACAACCCTCCTCGCCAAGCGCCTTGAAGTCGCTGAAGGGGTGCAGGTAGTGGGCGCGGTCGAGCGCCTGAATATCATGGGTCATGGTGCTATTTCCTCAGCGTGTCAGGCGTCGATCAGCGTGGCGAGGCCCCGTCGCTCTGCGCTACGCTCGCGGCAAGCCGCGGCGAAGCCGTGGAACAGGGTGTCATAAAGTGGATGCTGGGCGGGCTGCCACTCGGGGTGCCACTGCACCGCCAGGGCAAAGCGCCGCGCCCCCTCCACCGAGAGCGCTTCGACCACGCCATCGGGTGCCAGCGCCTCGGCGCGCAGCCCCGGACCCAGCTCGGCCACACCCTGCTGATGCAGCGAATTGACACGACTGACTGGCGCCGCCTGCAGCGCCGCCAGGGTGCCGCCGGGCAGGATCGTCAGGTCGTGGCTGGGGGCGTACTGCGCCGCCTTGTCGCCCTGCGGTTCGCGGTGATCGAGCAGTCCCGGTACTTCCTGAAGCGCCTGGTGCAGGGTACCGCCGAAGGCGACATTGATCTCCTGGAAGCCGCGGCAGATGCCGAACAGTGGCATGCCAAGGTCCAGCGCTGCGGGAATCCAGGCCAGGGCCGCGGCATCGCGATGCAGGTCGTCGCGGGTATTCTGCGGCGCGCGTTCGGCGCCGTAGCGCGCCGGCGATACATTGGTATAGCTGCCGGTCAACAGCAGGCCGTCGAGCTCTGCCAGCAGGCTCGCCTCCAGGCCGCTGCCATCCTCCCACACCGGCAGCACCAGCGGGGCAAGCCCATAGTCGCGCAGCGCCTGCAGGTATTTATCGGTCACCATGTGCGCCGGGTGTCCCTCCACCTCGCGGCGACAGGCAATGACCCCGACCAGCGGTCGACTGGACATCGATGACTCCTTGCTCGTGACGATTCAACAGAGAGTAAGACTGTTATGCTTTGTTCAACATTACATGCCATACAGCCTGCTGCCAACCCTCCCGAGAGTTGCGCCAAGACCATCATAAGCACGGCACATACCGCCCAATAGTGCGACATTATGCGATTCGCGGCAAAGCTCAGGCGACACGCACCACCGTAAATAATTTGACAACACCCACACCAGTCGGAAAAGATGACGCCATGCTTCCAACGATAAGGTACTCCCCATGTCGGTGACCGCGTCTGCTGAGGCCGAGGCCTTCCTCGAGCGCCATCCCGATATCGACAGCATCGACCTGTTGATCAGCGACCTCAACGGCGTGATGCGCGGCAAACGCATCCCCCGCGACAACCTGATCAAGGCGTACAGCGCCGGCATCAATCTGCCCGCATCGCTGTTTGCCCTCGATATCAACGGCAATACCATCGAGGAAACCGGCCTGGGGCTCTCCACCGGCGATGGCGATCGCATCTGCCGCCCGGTCGCCGGCACCCTTGCGCCCTGCCCCTGGTTGCGCAAGGGGCGCCAGGGGCAACTGCTGATGACCATGTTCGAGGCCGACGAGAGCGGTTTCTTCGCCGACCCGCGTCAGGTGCTGCAACGCGTGCTACGCCGCTTCACCGACGCCGACCTGACCCCGGTGGTGGCCGTGGAGCTGGAGTTCTACCTGGTCGATCGCAGCCGCGATGCCCGGGGCTATGCCCAACCACCCTGCTCACCGACAACCGGTGAGCGCGCCTCCCAGAGCCAGCTCTACTCGATCAACGAGCTCGACGAATATGCGGATTTTCTGGAAGACATCCAGGCCGCCGCCGCCGCCCAGCAGCTGCCGCTGGATACCGCCCTCAAGGAGTGCGCTCCCGGGCAGTTCGAGATCAACCTGAGCCATTGTGACGACGTGCTCAAGGCCTGCGACAGCTCGGTGCTGCTCAAGCGCCTGATCAAGGGAGTGGCGATCCAGCACGGCTTCGAAGCCACCTTCATGGCCAAGCCCTACGGCGACGAGGCCGGCAACGGCACTCATGTGCATATCAGCCTGCTCGACGCCCATGGCCGCAACGTCTTCGCTGCCGAGGATAACGATCCACTGGGCACCCCGGCGCTGCGCCATGCCATCGCCGGGCTGCTGGCCCTGTTGCCGGCATCGATGGCGATCTTCGCCCCCAACATCAACTCCTTTCGACGCTTCCAACCCGGGCTCTATGTGCCCATGGCGCCGACCTGGGGCTACGACAACCGCTCGGTGGCGGTGCGCATCCCCTCCGGCCCCAAGGCCGCGAAGCGCATCGAGCACCGCGTGGCCGGCGCCGACGTCAACCCCTACCTGCTGCTGGCCACCCTATTGGCCTCTATAGACCACGGCCTGCGCCATCAGCTGACCCCGCCGCCGGCGATCGAGGGCAACGCCTACGACCAGTGCGAGCCGAGCCTGACCAACAGCTGGCAGCAGGCGCTGGCACTGCTGGCGGAAGACCGGGTGCTGGCCGAAGCGCTCGGCGAGCAGTTCCTCCACGTCTACCTGGCCAACCGTCAGGCCGAACGCGACCAGGCCATGCAGGCGGTCAGCCAGCTTGAGTATGACTGGTACCTGCGCCAGGTCTAGGCGCGTCCGAAAAACTGGCTGCCACAAACGGCACCGCCCGCACCAATCGGTGCGGGCGGTTATACGTTGCAGCGAGGCTGGTTTAGCCTTCGCGGACGCTCCACTGCGGCACACCATCCTGCATCAGCACCTGATTGCCCTGGGGAGCCTCATCGAGGCGCACGCTGTAGACGCGGTCTTCGAAGCGGTACTCGACGTCGTAGCCCTCATGCTCATCACGAGTGTCGACCACGGTGTTGCACTGCCGCTGGGTAGTGGCCTGCCCCTGATTGGCCTCGACCCGGCCCTGCACTTCACGGCCGGCCAGACCGCCGCCCACGGCCCCCGCCACGGTGGCGAGCTTCTTGCCGCTGCCGCCGCCGACCTGATTACCCAGCACGCCACCAACAACTGCCCCGGCGGCGGTGCCGAGCAGACGGTTGGGATCGCGGCTAGGCGCCTGCTGGTGGACGACCACGTCTTCGCAGACCTCGCGGGGCGTCTCTACGCTGCGCGTCACCGCGTCAACGCTCAAGATGTCGGCGTAGGTCGGTTCACGGTCGAAGGTCTGCACCTGATAGGCGCCTACTGCCAGGCCACCCATGCCCAGCACCGCCAGGGTCGATCCAATCACGATTGACTTGTTCATTTCTGCCTCCTTGTGTCATCCGACGTGGCGCTAGCCAGCGCGATGCGATAGACAGAGTATAGTTCGTGAACAGCGTTCGACATGCTTTCTGGCGGGGTTCAACAATGCTTCCATAATCCCCAGGCGCTGTCGCTCGATGGCGACATATTCATAGCCCCAGCCGATCACGGGTGGCGTAGTACCACGCCCCCAGCGCCGACAATGGCACCCGCAGCAGGCGCCCACCGGGGAACGGCAGGTGCGGCAACCCGGCGAAGGCGTCGAAGCGCTCGCTCTCACCTTCGATGACCTCGGCGACCAGCCGCCCGGACAGGTGACTGCAGGTCACACCGTGGCCGGAGTAGCCCTGGGCGTAGTAGACGTTGGCGTTGAGCCGGCCGAACTGCGGCAGGCGATTCACCGTCATCAGGAAGTTGCCGCTCCAGGCATGGTCGAACCTGACGTCGGCGAGTCCGGGAAAGGTCTTGAGCAGCTTGGGCCGGATCACCGCCTCGATGCTGGCCGGATCCTGGCCGCCATAGCTGACCCCACCGCCGTAGAGCAGCCGACCATCGCCGGTCAGGCGGTAGTAGTCGAGCAGGTAGTTGCAGTCCTCCACCGCCATGTCGTTGGGCAGCAGTGCCCTGCCCCGCTCACCCAGCGGCTCGGTGGTAACGATCTGGGTGCCACAGGGCATCGACTTGCGCTCCAGCTCCGGCACCACGCCCTGCAGATAGGCGTTGCCGGCCAGCACGACGCGTTCGGCCACGACACTGCCACCCGGGGTGCGCAGCCGCGCCGGTTCGCCATGCACCAGCTCAAGCAGCGGCGACTGCTCGAAGATGGTGCCGCCCAACGCCTCGAACGCCGCCGCCTCGCCAAGTACCAGATTGAGTGGATGCAGGTGGCCGCCGGAGTGGTCGACCAGCGCCCCGACATAGCGCTCACTGGTCACCTCGCGCTTGAGCGCTTCACCCTCGAGCATCTCGAGCTCGCGATTGCCGTAGCGCTGCCACAGCGCCCGGTGCTCGCGCAGCCCTTCGAGCTGCTTGGCATTGCAGGCGGCAAACAGATTGCCGTCCTTGAGATCGCAGTCGATGGCATACTGCTCGATACGCGAGCGGATGATGCGGTTGCCCTCGAAGGCCATATCGCCCAGCGCCCGGGCGGTCTGTTCGCCGTACTTGGCCTCGATGACGTCCATATCGCGGCTGTAGCTGTTGACGATCTGGCCGCCATTGCGCCCCGAGGCGCCAAAGCCGACCCGCGCCGCCTCCAGCACCACCACCTTGTAGCCGCGCTCGGCGAGATGCAGCGCCGAGGAGATACCGGTAAAGCCGGCGCCGACCACACATACATCGCAGCTCACCTCACCGCTTAGACTGGGCCGAGCGGGACCGGCAGTAGCCGTGGCTGCATAGTAGGAGGCCACGTGCTCGGTGGCCGGCGTCTGGGTCATACGTTATCTCCGCTAGGTGAATAGGTACCAGCAGCGCTTCGCGCTGCATCGCGACTGAAGTCGCTCCTACATTTGCCTTGGCGCCATTGCTCTTGTAAGAGCGGCTTTAGCCGCGATGGGTGGCTTAACCGGCAGCGCTTCGCACTGCATCGCGACTGACGTCGCTCCCACATTTGCCTTGGCGCCATTATCGCTTGGCTGCATCAGTGAGCATCCTGCTGCGCCATGGCCATGCGCCGCTTGTTTTCGCTGCGGCGCATGAAGTACCAGGCCAGGAAGGTCGCCAGCGATACGGTCAGGATGATCAGGGTGGCCAGGGCGTTGATCTTCGGCGAGACGCCCATGCGTACCGAGGAGAACACCACCATCGGCAAGGTGCTGGCGCCGGGGCCGGAGACGAAACTGGCGATCACCAGGTCATCCAGCGACAGGGTGAAGGCCAGCAGCCAGCCAGCGGCCAGCGCCGGGGCGATCATCGGCAGGGTGATCTGGAAGAAGGTCTTGAGCGGCGGCGAGCCGAGGTCGAGCGCCGCCTCCTCGATCGACAGATCCACCTCACGCAGCCGCGACGCTACCACCACCGCTACATAGGCGCTGCAGAAAGTGGTATGGGCGATCCAGATGGTGACCATGCCGCGGTCCGTCGGCCAGCCGATCATCTGCGCCATATGCACGAACAGCAGCAGCAGCGACAGGCCGGTGATCACCTCGGGCATGACCAGCGGCGCGGTCACCATGCTCGACAGCGCGGTCTTGCCGCGAAAGCGCGTGAAGCGCGTCATCACGAAGGCCGCCATGGTGCCCAGGCATACCGCCATGGTTGCCGAAAAGAAAGCGATACGCAGACTGGTCCACACCGCGCCAAGGATCTGGCGGTCGCGGAACAGTTCGATATACCAGCGCCCCGAGAATCCTGCCCACACCGTCACCAGCCGCGACGAGTTGAACGAGTAGAACATCAGGATCGCCATCGGCAGATACAGAAACAGCAGCCCCGCGATCAGCATCAGCGTGGTAAAGGACGGTTTCTTCATGGTCACTCCTTCAGCTCACGGCTCTGATAGCGGTGGAACAGCGCGATGGGGATGATCAGGATCGCCAGCATCACCATCGCCAGCGCCGAGGCCACCGGCCAGTCGCGATTGTGGAAGAACTCTTCCCACAGCACCTTGCCGATCATCACCGTATTGGGGCCGCCCAGCAGCTCGGGGATCACGTACTCCCCCACCGCCGGAATGAAGACCAGCATCGAGCCGGCGATGATGCCGCCCTTGGAGAGCGGCAGGGTCACCTTGAAAAAGGTATTGATCTTGCGCGAGCCGAGATCGGAGGCGGCCTCCAGCAGCGAGCCGTCGAGCCGCGCCAGGTTGGCGTAGAGCGGCAGGATCATGAACGGCAGATAGGCGTAGACGATGCCCAGGATCACCGCGAAGTTGGTGTTCATCATGCGGATCGGCGAATCGATCAGCCCCAGCCACAGCAGGCCGTTATTGATCAGGCCGTTGTTGCTGAGAATCCCCATCCAGGCGTAGACGCGAATCAGGAACGAGGTCCAGGACGGCAGCATCACCAGCAGCAGCAGCACCAGTTGCCAGCGCGCTGGCGCCCGCGCCATGGCATACGCCATCGGATAGCCGATCAGCAGGCACAGCACGGTCGACAGAAAGGCGATCTTTACCGAGCCCCAGTAGGCGGCGATATAGAGGGTGTCGGTGGTCAGGAACAGGTAGTTACCGAAGCTCAGCGCGATGTTCAGCGTTTCGGCGCTGTAGTCGAGGATGGCCCCGTAGGGCGGCACCGAGATCGCCGCCTCGGAGAGGCTGATCTTGAGCACGATGCCGAACGGCAGCAGAAAAAACAGTGTCAGCCACAGCAGCGGCACCGCAATCACCCAGCCGCGGCCGGGGCGCAGCGCACGCGGTAGGCGCGCCAGCGGAGAAGGCTTCATGACTCGCTCCTCAGAGGGTGTTTACAAACTACTGCGCTAGGCCATGCGGCGTTGAAATCAGCCTCAAAATGCTCATTTAACACCCAGTAAACTCCGCTTTTTCGGCTGATTTCGCCTTGCCTGGCCGTCGCTCGTGACATTTGTAAACACCCTCTCGCTCAGTCGCGCAGCATGATGGCGCTGCGGTCGTCCCAGTGGATATAGACGGTGTCGTCCCAGGTGGGGCGTTCGCCGCGGCGCTCGGTGTTGGCCAGGCTGACCTTGACCAGGTGCCCCTGCTCGGTGCGTACGAAATAGACCGAGAAGCCGCCCAGGTAGGCGATATCCTCGACCTTACCCGCCGCCCAGTTGTACTCGCCGCTGGGCTGCTGCCGGCTCAGCCAGGTCTTCTCAGGACGAATCGCCGCCCACACCCGGCGATTGTCGGCCTCGGTGCTGACCCCGTGGCTGATATAGATCTGGCGTCCCAGCTGCGGGCTGTCGATGATGCAGTGGTCGGCTTCATCGGCGACGATATCGCCCTCGAACAGATTCACGGTGCCGACGAACTCGGCCACCATGCGGCTGGCCGGACTCTCGTAGACGTCCATCGGCGAGCCGACCTGAGCGATCCAGCCATCGGCCATGATCGCTACCCGATCGGCCATGGTCATCGCCTCTTCCTGATCGTGGGTGACCATGATGCAGGTCACCCCGACTCGCTCGAGGATCTGCACCACCTCGAGCTGCATCTCGGTACGCAGCTTCTTGTCCAGGGCACCCATCGGCTCGTCGAGCAGCAGCAGTTTGGGCCTCTTGGCCAGCGAGCGTGCCAGTGCCACCCGCTGCCGTTGGCCGCCGGAGAGCTGATGCGGCTTGCGCTTGGCGAAGCGCTCCATATGCACCAGCTTGAGCATCTCGGCCACGCGGTCGTCGATCTCCTGCCGCGGTAGCTTGTCCTGCTTGAGGCCGAAAGCGATGTTCTGTGCCACCGTCATATGCGGAAACAGCGCATAGGACTGAAACATCATATTGATCGGGCGCTCATAGGGCGCCATGGCGGTGATCTCCTCACCGTCGAGCAGAATCTGGCCCTCGCTGGGCTTCTCGAACCCCGCCAGCATCCGCAGCAGCGTCGACTTGCCCGACCCCGAGCCGCCCAGCAGCGCGAA
The DNA here is from genome assembly GCF_014779595.1 of Halomonas sp. ML-15. Taxonomy (GTDB): domain Bacteria; phylum Pseudomonadota; class Gammaproteobacteria; order Pseudomonadales; family Halomonadaceae; genus Franzmannia. The sequence goes on along the minus strand of NZ_JACXZT010000019.1, from coordinate 885,875 downwards.
GATCTCACCACGGCGGATGCTCAGGTTGACGTCGTCCACCGCCAGGGCGCCGTCGAATCGCTTGCTGATACGGCGTATTTCGACCAGGGCGTCCTCGTCGAGACGCCGATGATGGGCCTGTTCCAGGCTCCCGGATTGCGGCATCGTTAAGCCCCCGAATATGATCGCGAAAGAAATGCGGCCGGCCCCGTGGGCCGGCCGCAGGCCGGGCTTACTGGCCGGACTTGACGCGGTTCCAGATCCGCGTGCGCATACGCTGCACCGCCAGCGGCTTCTCTTCCGCCACATAGAGGTTGTCCATCACCTCCTGGTCGGGGTAGACCGACGGATCATTGAGGATCTCCGGGTCGAGGTACTCGTTGGCCGCCAGGTTGGGGTTGGCATAGACCACGTACTCGGTGATGGCGGCGGCGATCTCAGGTTCGAGGATAAAGTTGATAAAGGCGTGGGCATTCTCGGGATTCGGCGCATCGGCGGGGATCGCCATCATGTCGAACCACAGCGCCGCGCCCTCCTTGGGAATGGTGTACTCGATGGTGAAGTCGCGCCCAGCCTCGGCGGCGCGGTCGGCGGCCTGAAAGATATCGCCGGAGTAGCCGGCGGCCACGCAGATATCGCCGTTGGCCAGGTCCGAGATATAGCGTGAGGAGTGGAAGTAGGTGATGTTGTCGCGCACCGCGGCGATCAACTCGCCAGCGGCTTCAAGATCCTCGCTCTCTTCGGAGAGCGGCGACAGGCCCAGGTAGGCCATCGCCGGAGACAACATTTCATCCCCCGAGTCGAGCATCGAGATTCCGCAGCCACCCTGGTTGAGGGCGGTGGTGACCTCGGGATCGAAGATCAGCGCCCAGGAGTCCACTGGCGCATCATCGCCGAGAATCTCCTGGACCCGCTCGACGTTGTAGCCGATGCCGTTGGTGCCCCACATATAGGGAATCGAGTACTGGCTGCCCGGGTCAACATACTCCAGATCATCCATCAGATCGGGGTTGAGGTTGGCCATATTGGGGATCTGGTCGTGATCCAGCTCCAGATAGACGCCGGCGCTGATCTGGCGGGTCAGGTAGTGGTTGGAGGGTACCACCACGTCGTAGCCTGAGCGCCCCGAGAGCAGTGCGGCTTCGAGCACCTCGTTGCTGTCATAGACGTCGTAGATGACCTCGATGCCGGTCGCTTCGGTAAAGCGCTCGAGGGTATCCTCGGCGATATAGTCCGACCAGTTGTAGACGCGAACCTCATTGGCCTGGGCCACCATCGCCCCCAGCCCCAGGGTGGCAGCGGCAACCGCTACCGACAGCGTGTGATATCGAAACATCGTGGCACCTCGTTCTTCGGATTGTTGTCGTCAGCCTCAGCGGCTGGCACCTGGCTAGCGTATCCGGCGCCTACTGGCGAGCCGTCAACGCTAGGTTTCACCTACTGCTCGGTGGTCGGCATGCTCATACGCTCAGCAACAGGAACTCGCGCTCCCAGGAGCTGATCACGCGCTTGAAGTTCTCGTTCTCGACCCGCTTTACCGCCACATAGCCCTGCACGAACTTGCGCCCCATATACTCCTCGAGCTCCTGGCAGTGCTCCATGCGCTCCAGTGCCTGCTCGAGTGTGAACGGCAGGCGCAGGTTGCGACGCTCGAAGGCGCGCCCCTTGACCGGCGCACTCGGCGCCACCTGCTTGATCATCCCCATATACCCACACAGCAGACTCGCGGCGATGGCCAGGTAGACGTTGGCATCGGCGCCGGGCAGGCGGTTCTCGATCCGCCGATTTTGCGGCGACCCGTCCGGCACCCGCAGCCCGCAAGTGCGGTTCTCCTCGCCCCACTCGACGTTGACCGGCGCAGAGGTGTCGGGCAGGAAGCGGCGGAAGGAGTTGACGTTGGGCGCCATCAGCGGCAGCGCTTCGGGGATATATTTCTGCAAGCCCCCGACATGCCACAGGAACAGGTCGCTGTGGGTACCATCGGCGTTGGCGAAGACGCTCTCGCCGGTGGTGATATCGAGCACGCTCTGATGCAGGTGCATGGCGCTGCCCGGCTCGTTGGTCACCGGCTTGGCCATGAAGGTCGCTGCCACATCGTGCTTGAGCGCCGCCTCGCGCAACGTGCGCTTGAACAGAAACACCTGGTCGGCCAGCACCAGCGGGTCACCGTGACGGAAGTTGATCTCCATCTGCGCGGTGCCCTCTTCGTGGATCAGGGTGTCGATATCCAGTCCCTGCTCCTCGCACCAGTCGTACATGTCCTCGAACAGCGGATCGAACTCGTTGGCAGCATCGATGGAGAACGACTGGCGCCCGGTTTCCTGGCGGCCGCTACGGCCGATCGGCGGCTGCAGCGGCAAGTCAGGGTCCTCGCAGCGCTTGGTCAGGTAGAACTCCATCTCCGGGGCCACCACCGGTTGCCAGCCCTGATCGGCGTAGAGCTTGAGGATCTTCTTGAGCTGGTTGCGCGGCGACAGCTCGATGGGAGTGCCCTGCTTGTCGAAGCAGTCGTGGATCACCTGGGCGGTAGGCTCCAGCGCCCAGGGCACTGGATAGGCGGCGTTGATATCGGGCTTGCAGATCATGTCGATGTCGGCGGGGTCGAGCAGCGAGTAGTAGATATCGTCCTCGACGTAATCGCCGGTCACGGTCTGCAGCAGCACGCTCTCGGGAAGACGCATGCCCTTCTCGGCAACGAACTTTGAGACCGGCGCGATCTTGCCGCGAGCGATGCCGGTGATATCGCTGACCAGGCACTCGACTTCGGTGATGCGTCGCTCTTTCAGCCAGCTTTCCAGATCTTTCATGGGAACCTCTTGGTGGCTACCGCCCGGTGGGCCGGTAAGCGAAGGGTATTGCGGTTATAGCCTATCGCGCAGTTTGTAGTACTGGGTGGCCAGCACCAGCAGCGGCGTGCGCAGACGCCGCCCGCCGGGGAAGCGTCGGTGCGGCATGGCCGCGAAGACATCGAAGCGTTCGTGCTGACCGGCAATGGTCTCGGCCAGCAGTTGTCCGGCCAGTCCGGCCAGGGCCATGCCGTGGCCGGAGTAGCCCTGAGCATAATAGAGGTTGTCGTCGAGGCGCCCGAAATCCGGCGCACGATTGAGGGTGATCGCCACGTCGCCTCCCCAGCGATACTCGATGGGAATCCCGGCCAGCGCCGGGAACAGTCGTGCGATCTTGGCATCGATGCGCGCCTCGAGACCACGCGGCTCGCGGCCGTTGTAGCTCACCTCGCCGCCATAGATCAGCCGCCGGTCGCCGGACAGTCGATAGTAGTCGAGCACGAAGTTGGCATCCGACAGGGCGTCGTTGTGGGGCAATACCTGGGCGACCTGGGCCTCGCTGAGCGGCGCAGTGGCGATCATGTAGTTGGCCGCCGGCATGATGCGGCCGTCGAGTTCCGGCACCAGGCCGCGCAGATAAGCGTTGGTGGCCACCACCAGGGTCGAGGCCAGCAGCGTGCCGCCCGGGGTGCGCACCCGTACCGGCTCGCCGCGCTGAATCTCCAGCGCCGGCGTGTGCGGGTAGAGCCTTGCCCCCGCCCGCTCGGCGGCGCGCGCCAGGCCCAAGGTGTAGTTGAGCGGATGCAAGTGACCCGCCTCGCTCTCGAACAGCGCCCCGGGGTAGGCATCGCTGACCACCCGTTCGCGTAGGGCATCGCCCTCGAGCCAGCTCAGCGCTTGATAGTCGTAGTCGCGGGCCAGGCGGTCGCGAAAGTCCTTGAGCTCATGCACATGGCGCGTCTTGACCGCCGCATGCAGATAGCCCCAGGCCAGGTCGCAGGGGATTTCATGGCGCTCGACCAGTGCGGCGGTCAGGCGTACCGCCTCGCGACTCATCTCCCAGATCTCGCGTGCGCGTGACAGACCCAGCGCCTTCTCCACCGTGGCGATGTCGGTGCCCAGGCCGGGCAGGATCTGCCCACCGCTGCGCCCCGAGGCGCCGTGGCCAATCTCGCCGGCCTCGAGCAGGGCGACCGAGTAGCCGCGCTCGGCCAGATGCAGCGCCGTGGAGCAGCCGGTTACACCGCCACCAATCACGCAGACATCCACGCGATGCTCACCGCTCAGGGGCTGGCTTGCCTCGAGAGAGACGGCAATGCTGTCGCGATAGTAGGATGCAGGCGCCTCGAAGGTCGGATCGGCCATGGGGAGTTCCTTGTCGGGCGAGCCGGGTCGCCGGCTATTGTTGTTGAATTCTTTCACCACCTGTCGGCGAAGTGCGGCCTCTCGGCACTGCGCTTCGCACCTAGTCTGCCATCAGACCACCAAGCCATGTCAAGTATTCAATAACGACAAGCATCTCAATATCGATCGCTTTCCCAGAAGACCGCAGCGGAGCAGGAAGGAAGGCCCGCAGCATGGCCTACAGTCGTCGGGCGCACCGGAGCGCGCTCACGGCGAGTGTCGAATACTTACTACCACTGCCGCGCTTAACGCGTGTGACAGGCCGCGCAAGCCGGGTCGCGGGGCACCTTGAAATGACGCCACTCACCGCGCAGACCGTCGAAGGTGGAGAGACCGCGATGCGGAGTCCCCGCGCCGCTCAGCAGCTTGATCGCCTCAAGGGCCTGAAAAGCACCGATCACCCCCACCAACGGCGCCACCACACCGTTCTCGGCGCAGCGCAGCGCTTCATCGGACTCACCCTCCTCGCCCGGGGGATAGAGGCAGGCGTAGCAGGGGCTCTCGGCATCGCGCGGATCGAACAGCGCCAACTGGCCAGAGAAGCGAATCGCCGCCCCCGAGATCAGCGGCTTGCCCGCCGCCAGGCAGGCGTGATTGATGGCGTAGCGGCTGGAAAAGCGGTCGGTACAGTCGAGCACCAGATCGCTCTCGGCCACCGCCGCCGCCAGCGCCTCGCCCTCGAGATGGTGCTGTACGGCGACCACCTGGCAGCCGGGGTTGAGCCCGCGCGCCGATTCGGCCGCGGAGTCGGCCTTGTTGCGCCCCAGATCGGTCTGACCGTGGGCGATCTGGCGCTGCAGATTGGAGAGCTCGACCTCATCGGCGTCGGCCAGGGTCAAGCGGCCAACGCCGGCGGCCGCCAGGTAGAGCGCCACCGGCGAGCCCAGGCCACCAGCGCCAATCACCAGCGCATGGCTGGCCAGCAGCCGTTCCTGACCGACGATCTCGATCGGCTCGAGCATGATCTGGCGGCTGTAGCGCAGCAGCGCTTCGTCGTTCATGGCAGTATCACTTGTCACTGAATTCATCGATATCCGGCACGTACAGGGTGAACTCCTCCTTGACCTCCTCCATCACCACATAGCTCTTCGACTCCTTGACCCCGGGCAGGGTCAGGACCACGTCGCCGAGCAGCTGACGGTAGGCGGACATTTCCGGAATGCGGCACTTGAGGATATAGTCGAACTGTCCGGAGACCAGATGGCACTCCTGAATCTGCGGCAGCTTGCTCACCGCGCGGCGAAACTCGTCGAATACCGCCGGCGACTGGGTCTCGAGACTGATCTCGACGAACACCAGCAGGTTGGCCTTGAGTGCCTTGGGATCGAGCACCGCCTTGTAACCACGGATGATACCCGAGCGCTCGAGGCGCTTGACCCGCTCCAGGCAGGGCGTCGTGGAGAGCCCCACCTGAGCGGCCAGGTCAACGTAGGAGATGCGCGCGTTGTCCTGCAGGCAGCGCAGGATATTGAGGTCGATACGGTCCAGCGAACGTGTCTTGGCTTTCATTATCGTATGCTATCCGGCCAATGGCAGTTGAGTTGGCAGTTGCTAGCAATATCTACTGTTAAAATTAGAATAACAAGAAATAAACAGTAGAATAGATCGGTTTGCCAGCAATCAAGAGCATGCAACGGCATACCCACCCACTACTATTACCACAGTCGCCGATAAGCGCTCCAGCCGCGCCGTCGCTTAGCCTTCAACGCAGCCCAGACTGACCCGCTCGCGCCCGCCAAGATCCTCGAGGGTGGCAACCCGCCGATAGCCCGCCTCGCCCAAGGCCGCACGCACCGCCTGCCCCTGAGCCATGCCATGCTCGAGCAGCAGCCAGCCGCCTGGCAATAGATGCTCCCGCGCCTGGACGATCAATCCCCTCAGGTCGACCATGCCATCGCCCTCGGCAACCAGCGCAGAGTGTGGCTCGAAGCGCACGTCGCCCTGCTCAAGGTGCGGATCGTCGGCGGCAAGATAGGGTGGGTTGGTGACGATCAGTGCAAAGCGCTGGCCGGCGAGCGCGGTGAACCAGTCGCTTTCACAAAAGCGCGCGTTGGTGATCGCCAGACGCTCGGCATTGGCACGGGCCAGCGCCACCGCGCCAGGCTCGCGATCGACGCCGAGCACCCGCCAGCCGGGGCACTCGCAGGCAAAGGCCAGGGCAATGGCGCCGGTCCCGGTGCCTAGATCGAGCAGCTCCCCGGCAGGTGCCGTGGCCTTCCCCAGCGCGGCCTCTACCAGTCGCTCGGTGTCGGGCCGCGGGATCAGGGTCGCCGGCGAAGTGGCCAGCATCAGCCCCCAGAATTCGCGCTCCCCGGTCAGGTAGGCCACCGGCCAGCCACTGGCACGCAGCGCTAGCAACGCCTCGAAACGCGCCCGCGGCCAGGCCTCGATGGTGCGGTCGCCCCAGGTGTAGAGCCAGGTGCGATCGCGCTCGAGCACATGACAAAGCAGCACCTCGGCATCCAGCCGTGGGCTCGGCGAACCGCCGCTCGCCAGCCGCCGGGTGGCACGCACTACCAGCTGGTCGAGGCGCATCACGCCTCCTGCAGGGCGGCCAGCTGCTCGGCCTGGTACTCGTGGATCAGCGGCTCGATCACCTCATCGAGCTGCTCACCGGTGATCACGTCGTTGAGCTTGTAGAGAGTCAGGTTAATGCGGTGGTCGGTAATCCGCCCCTGGGGGAAATTATAGGTGCGGATGCGCTCACTGCGGTCGCCAGATCCCACCAGCGAGCGTCGCGCATCGGCCTGCTGCTGACGCTGGCTGTCCATTGCGCTCTGCTTGAGGCGCGCGGCCAGCAGCGACATCGCCTTGGCGCGATTCTTGTGCTGGCTACGCTCCTCCTGGCACTCCACCACCACGCCGCTGGGCAGGTGGGTAATGCGAATCGCCGAGTCGGTGGTGTTGACGTGCTGGCCCCCGGCGCCGCTGGAGCGGAAGGTGTCGACGCGCAGGTCGCCGGCATTGATATCGATATCGGCCACCGCATCGGCCTCAGGCATCACCGCCACGGTGCAGGCCGAGGTGTGGATACGCCCCTGGGACTCGGTGGCCGGCACCCGCTGCACGCGATGCGCGCCGGACTCGAACTTGAGCCGCGCATAGGCGCCGTCGCCTTTGACCCGCGAGATGATCTCCTTGTAGCCGCCCTGCTCACCGTGGCTGGCGCTGACTACCTCGACCCGCCAGCCACGCTTCTCGGCGTAGCGCGAATACATGCGAAACAGATCGCCGGCGAACAGCGCCGCCTCGTCGCCGCCGGTACCGGCCCGCACCTCGAGAAACACACTGCGGCCATCGTCAGGGTCCTTGGGCACCAGCAGCCGCTTGAGCTCCTCCTCCAGCGCCTCGAGACGCTCGCGCCCCTCCTGCACCTCCATCTCGGCCAGCTCGCGCATCTCGGGGTCGCTGTCGCCGGTCAACTGGTCGGCGGACTCGACCTCCTCCTCCACACCACGGTATTCGCGCCAGGTAGTGACCAGATCCTCGAGCTCGGCGTACTCCATCGAGTAGTCGCGAAAACGCGCCTGGTCGCCGATCACGTCGGGCTCGGCCAACAGGGCGGAGAGCTCCTCGAACCGCTCGTGGAAGGATTCCAGACGCTGGCGCAGTGTGGCTTTCATTGACGATCCTGTTAACGGTAAAACGAAGCGAGCCTGGCTCGGGTCGACTAGGCGTCCTGGGACGGTGCCGAGGCGTCGATCAGCAGCGTCTCGGCGGCGGCGATAACGTCGTGGCGTTCGGCACCGGAGGCCTCGCGCAGACGCAGGGTGGGGCCGTGCATCAGCCGATTGGCCAGCTGGCTGGCCAATCGCGATACCACCCGCTGAGGATCCTCGCCCTTGGCCAGCTGAGCCAGCGCCTGGGCCTCGGCCTCGGCGCGGATGCCTTCGCCCTGCTCGCGATAGCGACGAATCAGCTGCCCCGCACCGCGCACCCGCCGCTCGTGCTGCCAGCTGCCGACGCCGTGCTCGATCAGCGACTCGGCCTGGTCGGCGGCCACCTGACGGTGACGGCGGTTCTCCTCGATGACCTCGTGCAGGTCGTCGACGGTGTACAAGAAGATATCCGAGAGTTCGCCGACCTGCGGCTCTATGTCACGGGGCACGGCGATGTCGACCATGAAGATCGGCCGGTGACGACGCTTCTTCAGCGCTCGCTCGACCATGCCCTTGCCGAGGATTGGCAGCGGTGCGGCGGTGGAGGAGATCACGATATCGGCGCGCTCCAGGGCGTGGGGGATCTCGTTGAGGGTAATCGCGGTGCCACCGAACTGACCGGCCAGCCGCTCGGCGCGCTCACGGGTGCGGTTGGCCACGACCAACTCGCGTACTCCGGCCTCGTGCAGGTGGCGTGCCACCAGCTCGATGGTCTCGCCGGCGCCGATCAGCAGCGCCCGGGAGTGGGAGAAGTCATCGAAGATATGGCTGGCCATGCTGACCGCGGCATAGGCCACCGACACCGGGTTCTCACCGATGCCGGTTTCGGTGCGAACCTGCTTGGCCACCGCAAAGGTGTGCTGAAACAGCCGCTCCAGCTCACCGCCGAGGCCGCTGTGCTGACGCGCCGTCTGATAGGCATCCTTGAGCTGTCCAAGAATCTGCGGCTCACCGAGCACCATCGAGTCGAGCCCCACCGCCACGCGCATCAGATGGCGTGCGGCGTCATGGTCGAGATAGTGGTAGGCACAGCGCGACAGATCCTCGACGCCGAGGCCGTGGAAACGGCCCAGCCAGTCGAGAATTCTGCCTTCGCCTTCGCTGTCGGTGACGCAGTAGAGCTCGGTGCGGTTGCAGGTCGACAGCACCGCCGCCTCATCGACACCCGGCAGCGCACGCAGCTCAGCGAGGGCCGCCTCGAGTTGCGTGGGAGTGAAAGCGACCTGCTCGCGAACCTCCACGGCAGCGGTCTTATGGTTGATTCCAAGGGCCAGAAGCGTCATGCAGTCTGCGTCTTCGCTAGGGGGAACGGCGAACTCGTCACGGTGGATCCTGTCCATCAAGACAGCGCATTCTACCACAGCCCACCACGCGGGCACTCCCCGACATGGCTTTGCTGCTGCCTCGCAAGGCGTTTATGCTGAGCCTTCGCTCTGGAAACGAGATCACCATGCCAGCACGATTCCCCCTCACCGCTCTTACGGCCACTGTCGCGCTGCTGCTGGCCGCCTGCCAGAGCACCGCGGTGACCCCCTTCGCCGAGCGGGACGACCCCATGGCCTCGGCACCGCCCATCGAGCGCGGGCTGGATGGCGACGGCCTGGCTGCTCTGATGACCGCAGAGTTCGCCGGCCAGCGCGGCGATTACCGCACCGCCAGCCAGGGCTATCTGGCCATGGCCGAGCGCTACCAGTCGGTTGCCCTGATCGAGCGCGCCGCCCTCGCCGCGCGCTTCAGCGACGACCCCGCGCTGTTCGAGACCACTGCGCGGCTGTGGCGTGAGCTAGCCCCCGAGGCCGAGGCCCCGGCGCGCCTGCTCTCCGGGCTCGCCATGCAGCGCGGCGACTGGCAGGACGGGCTCGAGCAGCGCCTGGCGCTGGCCAGACGCGGCGGCCATGCCGAACTGACGCAGTTCGTCGAGCAGGCCATTGATGAAGGGGCCAACCTGCCACCGCTGCTCGCGCTGCTCCACGCGCATCTCGACGTGGTCGATGCCTCGCGCACCCAGCACCATGACGCGGTGCTGGCCACTGCGCTCCTCGAGGCGGCCAGCGGCCATCCAGCCCGTGCCCAGGCACGACTCGACAGCCTCGATGACAGCCACGCCGAGCTTCCGGAGCTGTGGCTGACCCGCGCCCGACTGGCGCTGGACAGTGGCGACGCCGACGCCGCCCGCAGCGCCTCGCAGCGCGGGCTCGAGGTCTCCCCGAACGATGGCCGCTTCGTGCTGATGCTGGCGCAAAGTGAGCTGATGCTGGGCAACGTCGAGGCCGCCGAGGCGCAGACCGACAACCTGCTCGAACGCCACGCCGCCAGCGACGACCTGCGCCTGGCGCTGGCCCAGCTGTATCTCGACGAAGACCACCCCGAGCCGGCGCGACGCCTGCTGCTGCCGCTGGTAAGCGGTGATGACACACCGGCCCTGGCCTTTACCCTGCTCGGTGCCATTGCCGAGGAGGAGGGTGAGGTCGACAACGCCCTGCTCTACTATCGTCAGGTCCCGCCCGGGGAGCACTTCTTGCAGGCGCGGCTGTTTGCCGCCCGCATGCTGATAGAGGACGAACGCCTGCCCGACGCACGCGCCTTCCTGCGCATCGAGCGCCTGCGCCACGACGAAGAGGCCGCCGACCTGGCAGCCCTCGAGGTCGAGCTGCTCGACCAGCACGGCCTCGATGAAGAAGCCGACGCCCTGCTCGAGCAACAGCTCGACGAGACGCCGGACAGCGCCGAGCTGCTCTATCTACGCGCCATGCGTGCGTTCAACGCCGGTGACCTGGAGGCCATGGAACGCGACCTGCAGCGCATCATCGACAATGACCCCGAGCACGCCATGGCGCTTAACGCGCTGGGCTACACCCTGGTCGATCTTACCGACCGCACCGAAGAGGGGATGGCGCTGGTCGAGCGTGCCTACCGCTTGGCGCCGGACAACCCGGCGATTCTCGATAGCATGGGCTGGGGCTACCATCGCCTCGGCGATGACGAACGCGCCCTGCCCTACCTGGAGCGCGCCTACGCCAGCATGCCCGACCAGGAGATCGCCGCACACCTCGCCGAGGTGCTGTGGGAGCTTGGGCGCGAGGAGGAAGCCCGCGACGTGATCCGCGAAGCCCATGCCCGTTTCGACGAGCGGCCAGTGGTCGATGAACTGCTCGAGCGTCGCCCCGAACTATCTCCAGAGCTGTGATCCAGACCATCGCCCGACTGCATGTCAGGTAACCGACCAAAGGGAAATGAGCCCATAATGAAGCCCACCAAGACAGTGATGTCACTGGCAGTGCTGCTCACGCTATCGATGCTGGCAGGCTGCGCCAGCCGCGCTCCGGATGCCGACGCCCTCGCCGACCGCGGCGAATGGGGAGAGCAGCTCAGCGCCGTGGAAGCGCTGGAGCGCTGGCGCCTGGCCGGCCGGATCGGCATTCGTGCCCCCGGCGACTCCACCACCGCCAATCTCGACTGGCTACAGCGCCCCCACTATTATCGTCTGCTGCTGAGCGGCCCGTTCGGCGCCGGCACCAGCATTCTCGAAGGCCGCGACGGCCAGGTCAGTCTGACCACCAACCAGGGGCGCTTCGAGGCCGAGAGCCCCGAGGCACTGATGGAAGAGCAGCTCGGCTGGGCGCTGCCGGTGTCGGCCCTCGACCACTGGGTCCGCGGCCTGCCCGACCCCGACAGCCGCCACGATCTCGACCACGACGACCAGGGCTTTCCCGAGCTGCTGCGCCAGGATGGCTGGGAGATCGAGTACCGTGACTGGATAGAGGCCGAGTCGCTGTGGCTGCCGCGCCGTCTGGTGATGACCTTCGACGACATTCGCGTGACTCTGGTGGTCAACGACTGGCGGCTGGAAGAGAGTGGTGAGTGAAGCCCCCTTCCGCGCCGAGCTGGTGCTGCCGGCGCCGGCCAAGCTCAACCGCATGCTGCACATCACCGGACGGCGCAGCGACGGCTACCACGAGCTGCAGACGCTGTTTCAATTTCTCGACCACGGCGACGAGCTGCACTTTCGTCGTCGAGACGATGGCGAGATCCGCTTGACCCCAGCGCTGCCCGGCGTAGCCGACCACGACAACTTGATCATGCGCGCCGCCCAGCTGCTGCAGCGTGACAGCGGCTGCGCGCTGGGCGCCGATATTCATCTCGTCAAGCGTCTGCCCCTGGGCGGCGGCCTCGGCGGAGGCAGCTCGGACGCCGCCACCGCCTTGCTGGCACTGGACAGGCTATGGGACTTGCGGTTCGGCGAGGAGCGCCTGGCCGCCCTCGGCCTCATGCTAGGGGCCGACGTGCCGGTATTCGTGCGCGGCCGCGCCGCCTGGGCCGAAGGTATCGGCGAGCACCTCACCCCGGTAGAGCTGGATACCCCCTGGTTCGTGGTGATTCACCCCGGGGTAATGGTCTCGACACCGGCGGTGTTCCAGGCCCCGCAATTGACACGTAACACCCCCCCCATTAGTATGGCGCGCGCACTGCAGGGGGCGACGACGTGGCGCAATGACTGTGAGCCCACGGTGCGCACGCTGTATCCCGAGGTCGCCCGCGCCATCGACTGGCTGGCAGGCCAGGCACCGACCATGCTGACCGGCACCGGCGCCTGCCTCTTTGCTCGATTGACGGGTGAGGCGCAAGCCGATAGCATTTTGCAGCGGATGAGCCATGACTGGCAGGCCTTCAAGGCCCGCGGTCATAACGTTTCTCCCCTTCATGCGGCGCTGGGATACGCAGGCAGCGAGTCTGCCTCCTGTTGGCCCAACGCGACATGCTAATGCATGACGCGGGAGTGAGCGGTAAAGGTTGCTGGGGTATAGCCAAGTGGTAAGGCACCGGTTTTTGGTATCGGCATTCCCAGGTTCGAGTCCTGGTACCCCAGCCATTTCCCCTATCCTCCCTCAGGCCATGTGCATCCCTGAACGAGACCCAAGACTCCCAAAAGGTGGCTGCGCGTGTCAAAATTGATGGTTTTCGCCGGGAACGCCAATCCCGAACTCGCCCGCAAGATTGCCGAAGGACTCGATAACCGCCTCGGCCATGCGACAGTCGGCCAGTTCAGCGATGGGGAAATCGCGGTCGAGATCAACGAGAACGTGCGCGGCAAGGATGTCTTCATCCTGCAGTCCACCTGCGCGCCGACCAACGACAACCTGATGGAACTGATCCTGATGGTCGATGCCCTGCGGCGCGCCTCGGCGGCACGCATCACCGCCGTAGTGCCCTATTTCGGCTACGCCCGTCAGGATCGCCGAGTGCGCTCCGCCCGGGTGCCGATCTCGGCCAAGGTAGTCGCCGACATGATGGTCAAGGCCGGCGTCGACCGGGTCATGACCATGGATCTGCACGCCGACCAGATCCAGGGCTTCTTCGATGTGCCGGTGGACAACGTCTACGGCTCACCGATCCTGCTCGACGATATCGAGCGCCAGAATTACGACGACCTGGTGGTGGTATCACCGGACGTCGGCGGCGTGGTCCGTGCCCGGGCCATCGCCAAACAGCTGAATGCCGATCTCGCCATCATCGACAAGCGTCGCCCCCAGGCCAACCAGGCACAGGTGATGCACATCATCGGCGAGATCCAGGACCGCACCTGCGTGGTGGTGGACGACATGATCGATACCGCCGGCACCCTGTGCAAGGCCGGCGAAGCGCTAAAGCAGCATGGCGCACGCCGTGTGGTAGCCTATGCTACCCACCCGATCCTGTCTGGCCCGGCGGTGGACAACATCATGGGCTCGGTGCTCGACGAGGTCGTCGTCGCCGATACCATCCCGCTGTCCGAGTCCGCCCGCCGCAGCGGCAAGATTCGCCAGCTGTCGGTGGCCGGGCTGATCGCCGAGGCGATCCGCCGGGTCAGCAACGAAGAATCCGTCAGCGCGATGTTCCACTGACGTCAGTCAGGGTTCAGTGCGCGGATACGAGTCCGGCAACCGCCGGGCCCCGAGAGCGCCATACGTCTGGTCGCGGGCGATGGCGTTCTCTTGATTAACCATGAGGTTATACCTAATGTCAGATTTCACTCTTACTGCCAGCGTTCGCAACGACCTGGGGAAAGGTGCGAGCCGCCGCCTGCGTCGTGCGAACCAACAGGTGCCGGCCATCATCTATGGTGGTGAAGCAGCGCCTGAGTCCATCGCCGTGGACAAGACCTCCTTCTACAAGGCGATCGAGGACGAGTCGTTCTTCTCCTCGCTGATCACCCTCGAGGTCGCAGGCAAGCCGCAGCAGGTCGTCGTGCGTGACCTTCAGCGTCACCCGTACAAGCCGCTGGTCATCCACGCGGACTTCATGCGTGTCGATGCTACCCACGAGATCACCCTCAACGTGCCGCTGCACGTAGTCGGTGAAGACAAGTGTGCGGCGATCAAGGATCAGGACGGTGAACTCCACGTACTCGCCAACGAGGTGGAAGTCAGCTGCCTGCCGAAGGATCTGCCGGAGTACCTGGAGGTCGACATCACCGACGTCGAGCTGGGCACCACCCTGCACCTGTCCGACCTTAGCGTACCGGCCGGCGTGACCCTGGTTGCTCTGACCCACGGCGAAGACCACGACAACGCCATCCTCAACGTCACCAAGGCCAAGGTCCGTGCCGAGGAAGATGACGACGCACCCGAAGCACCCGAAGCGCCTGAAACCAAAGGTGACAGCGCTGAAGATGAGGGCAAGTCCGAGTAATCGGATAGTGTCCAGGGCACTCCCATGGGAGTGCCCCTCTGGGTTAGGATCAAGCGCTTCGGCGCTTGATTTTTTTTGCCTGTACTTTCAAGGAGGATCCTCGACATGCCCCAGGTCAAGGCGCTTATCGGGCTCGGCAATCCGGGTGACAAGTACGCAGAAACGCGTCACAACGCTGGCGCCTGGCTGGTCGAGGCACTCGCCAAGGACCTCCAAACGCCGCTGCGTGCCGAGCGCAAGTTCCTCGGCTACTACGCCAAGATCTCGCTGGCCGGCCACGAACTGCATCTGCTCAACCCGCAGACCTACATGAACCGCAGCGGCGGCGCCGTCGCGGCGCTGTGCCAATTCTTCAAGATCGCCCCTGACGAACTGCTGGTCGCTCATGACGAGCTCGATATCGCTCCCGGCACCGCGCGCTACAAGAGCGGCGGCGGCCACGGTGGTCATAACGGCCTGCGCGATATCATCAGCGCCCTGGGCAACGACAAGTCGTTCCACCGCCTGCGCATCGGCATCGGCCATCCCGGTGAAGCCGGCCAGGTGGTCAACTATGTGCTGGGGCGCCCCGGCAAGGCCGAGCGCAGCGCCATCGACGCCGCCCTGGATGAAATCGCGGCCACCCTGCCCGACGCCGTCAGCGGCGACTGGGCCCGGGCCATGAACCGCCTCCATAGCTTCAAGGGCTGAATGCTGGGCGCTCTCGCCCGCTTGCCGTAGAATACCGGCCAATCGTCACTTTCGAACACTTTTCAGGATGCTCCAATGGGTTTCAACTGCGGTATCGTCGGCCTGCCCAACGTCGGCAAGTCCACCCTCTTCAACGCACTGACCAAGTCCGGTATCGACGCCGAGAACTTCCCGTTCTGCACCATCGAGCCCAACGTCGGTATCGTACCGATGCCCGATCCGCGTCTCGACAAGCTGGCCGATATCGTCAAGCCGCAGAAGGTGCTGCCGACCACCATGGAGTTCGTCGACATCGCCGGCCTGGTGGCCGGCGCCTCCAAGGGCGAGGGGCTGGGCAACAAGTTCCTGGCCAATATCCGCGAGACTCAGGCCATCGCCCACGTGGTACGCTGCTTCGACAACGACAACGTCATTCACGTCGCCAATCAGGTCGACCCGCGCAACGATATCGAGACCATCAACCTCGAGCTGGCATTGGCCGACCTGGACACCGTCGAGCGCGCCATCCAGCGCCTGGTAAAAATCGCCAAGGGCGGCGACAAGGACGCCATCGCCACCAAGGCGATCCTCGAACGCATCCAGCCGCACCTCGCCGAAGGCCTGCCGCTGCGCAGCGTCGGCCTCGATGACGATGACAAGAAGCAGCTCAAGAGTTTCGGCTTCTTGACCCTCAAGCCGACCATGTACATCGCCAACGTCAACGAGGATGGCTTTGAGGCCAACCCCTACCTCGACGTGGTACGCGAGATCGCCGCCGAGGAAAACGCGGTGGTGGTACCGGTATGCAACCAGATCGAGGCCGAGATCGCCGAGCTGGATGACGAGGAGCGCGCCATGTTCCTCGACGAGATGGGCATGGACGAGCCAGGCCTCGACCGGGTGATCCGCGCCGGCTATGCGCTGCTCGACCTGCAGACCTACTTCACTGCCGGGGTCAAAGAGGTGCGCGCCTGGACCGTCAAGGTCGGCGCCACCGCCCCCGAGGCCGCAGGCGTGATCCATACCGACTTCCAGAAGGGCTTTATTCGCGCCGAAGTGATCGGCTACGACGACTACGTCGAGCTGGGCGGCGAACAGGGTGCCAAGGACGCCGGCAAATGGCGCCTGGAGGGCAAGGAGTACGTCGTCAAGGATGGCGACGTGATCCACTTCCGGTTCAATGTCTAGAAGCCAGGTTGTATCTGAACAAGTCCGCGAGCGCTGCCAGTGTTCAGTCATAACCTAAAATGGTTGACGGATCATGCCCTTACCCGTATGATTCGCCTCCGTTGGCTACGTAGCTCAGCTGGTTAGAGCACATCACTCATAATGATGGGGTCCCCTGTTCGAATCAGGGCGTAGCCACCACGAATCGATTACCCCGCTGCCCATGGCAGCGGGGTTTTTCGTTTCACACCCCACGATCAAGCTCGCTGGGTACCTCCTAGCGACGGCGTGACGGTCAAGCGCCCGCGGCATAGCGCAATCACCACCCCCAGCAGTGCCACCAGCATGCCCACGATCCCCCAGCGGCCCGGCAGCTCGCCGAACATCAGCGCCGCCCATACCAGGGTGACCGGCGGCGTCAGGTAGACCAGCGTCGAGGTCTGAGTGACCCCCAGCCGCCGCAGGCAGGCCACGAAGAAACCGTAACCGCCCAGGCTCGAGAGCACGATCAACCAAGCCATCGAGGCCAGGGTGACGCTATCCAGCACCGGCAGCGCCAGCCGGCCCTGGCCGGCGATCAGCGCCGCCAGGGTAAAGATCAAGGTGGCCGCCCACAGCTGCATGGTCAGGGTCGCCGCCATCGGCAGGCGCAGCGCGCGGCGCACGCTGACGAAACTGCCCAGGGTCACCGAGACCACCGATAGCAGCGGCAACGTGTAGGCCCATAGCGGTGCCGCCTGAACGCCGTTGATATCATCGAATACGCACACCCCCACCCCAAGCGTTGCCAGCAGCATGCCCAGCCAGCCCTGGGCCCCTAGCCGCTCACCCAGCCAACGGCCAGCCAGGGTCGCTGCCAGCAGCGGCTGGAGTGCCGCTATCAGCGCTGTCAGCCCGGCACTGACCCCAAACTGCAGGGCCAGGATGATCCCCAGCAGATAGCCCCCCATGGTCAGCGAGCCAACGCCGGCCTCGGCCAGCAGTGCCCTGGCAGGCAAACGCTGGGGCACACTGCAGCGCCAGTAGAGCCCCGCCGCCAGGCTGGCAAACAGGAAGCGCCAGGCGAATAGCGCCAGGATCGGCATCGACGATGCCGTCGCCAGACGCCCGCCGACGAAACCGGAACTCCAGCAGATAACGAAACCGACAGCACAGGCCAGCGATATCAGCGCGGGGGGAAGCATGATCACGACCTCACATTGGTGAATGGGCCTTGATCCTGCGCCGCACAACGCCTTTAATAAATCGAAATCAAATTGATGGTGGCTTCAATATGTCTGAAGGCTCATCCGCTGCCCTGGACCTCGAGCTGCTACGCAGTTTCCACGCCGCCACCCGGCTCGGTTCGCTGGCGGCCGCCGCCGAGGAGCGCCACCGCACCCTGGGGGCCATCAGCATGCAGATCAAGCGCCTGGAACAGGCGCTGGGATCGCGGCTGCTGGATCGCGGCCCCCGCGGCGTGACACCTACCGCCTCCGGCGAGGCGCTGCTGCAAGAGTCGCGCGAGCTGCTGCGGCTGCACGACGCCATGCTGTCGCGCTTCACCGGGCGCCGGCTGGCGGGCAAGGTCAAGCTCGGCCTACCCGAGGACTACGCCCGCGAGCTGCTCACCGGGGTCCTGCCGGAATTCATGGCCCACCACCCCGATGTGCTGCTCGAAGCGGTCACCGCCACCAGCGGTGAGCTGGCACGCCAGCTCACCCGCTCGCAGCTATCGCTGGCGGTGGTGCTCGACCGCCCACACCGCCTGCCCGATGGGGAGCCGCTGTGGCAAACCTCGCCGGTGTGGGCCGGCCCGCGCACCGGGGATCTCACCCAGCGTCCCAGCGTGCCGCTGGCACTACACGAGGTGGACTGCCCCTATCGCGAGCTCGCCACCCAGTCACTGGAGGCGGCCGGCACCGCCTGGCACGCGGTGTTCACCAGCACCAGCATTCATGCGGTGGAAACGGCAGTGGAGGCAGGGCTGGCGATCAGCGTCATCGACCGCGAGCGGCTGACGCCGGCCATGCGCGAGCTGGGCACCGAGGAAGGATTACCGCCGCTGCGCCCCTGCGAGGCGCGGCTGCATATGGCGCAGCATATCGAAGCGGCCTCGCGACCGGCGGTGATGGCGCTCGCCGCGCTGCTGCGCGAGCGCCTTCAGGCCCGCGGACCATGGCGAGCACTGCCGCTAGCCTGAAGGGATCAGGCCTACTTGTCAGGCTAACATGGGACGGTTGACGAACGCCTTGAGGGCGCGGATCAGATGGGCAACATCGCGACTGCCGGCTGTCTCGCGGATCGAGTGCATGCCCCACTGGGCCACCCCCACATCCAGCGTCGGCACACCGAGCTCGGTGGCGGTAATCGGGCCGATGGTACTGCCGCAGCCCATGTCGGCACGGGTCACGAAGGTCTGTACCGGCACCCCGACCTCGAGGCACAGGTCGCGGAACATCGCCGCAGTGCCACTGTTGGTGGCATAGCGCTGGTTGGCATTGACCTTGATCACCGGCCCGCCGTTGATCGCGGGGCCGTGTGCCGCGTCGTGCTTGTCCGCGAAATTGGGGTGCAGCGCATGGGCGTTGTCGCAGGAGATCATCCTGGATGACTGGATCAGCCGGATGAACGACTCTTCGCCGGGCGCGCCGAGCTGCTCGCAGACCCGGCGCAGCACGTCGGCAAGGAACGGCCCCTGGGCGCCGCAGGCACTGGCACTGCCGACTTCCTCATGGTCGTTGGCGACCAGTACGGCACCCTGCTGTCCATCGGAGTCGAGAAGCGCCTCAAGGCCGATGAAGCACGACAGCAGATTGTCGAGGCGGGCGCTGGCAACCAGCTCTGCGTTGACGCCGACCCGCGCCGGCGGCTGGGTATCGTAGAGCGCCAATTCGAAATCCAGCACCTCGGCCCGCTCCAGGCCGTGCTGCTCGTAGAGCCAGCGGCTCAGCAGCGACGCCAAGTCCTGCTCTTCGCCGCCCTGCAGTACCACCGGCGCCATCTGCGTCTGCGGATTGACGGCACGGCCGTTGTTGGCCTCACGGTCGAGGTGGATCGCCAGACTAGGAATGATCGCCACCGACCGCTCGACGTTGAGCAACACGCCCTGCAGGCGCCCATCCTCGCGACGCACATGGACGCGCCCTGCGAGCCCCAGGTCGCGGTCGAACCACGGCGCCAGCAGCGCACCGCCGTAGACCTCCACGCCCAGTTGCAGCCAGCCCTGCTGGTGCAGCGACGCATTGGGCTTGAGGCGCAGCCCCGGGCTGTCGGTATGCGCACCGATCATGCGCAGCGCGCTGAGCGGCTCGCTGGGCAGCTGCAGGGCGATGATCGAGGAGTCATTGCGCGTTACATAGACCCGCTCGCCCGGGGAAATCTGCCAGACATCTGTCTCCTCCAGGCGACGGTAGCCGGCACGCTCCAGACGCCGCGCCATGTTGGCCGTAGCATGCCAGGGTGTCGGAGATGCTTGCAGAAAGGACAACAATCGTTCCAATGTAGGGTCGTGGGGCATGATGATCCTCATCTAAGAGTCTGTGTCTGGCGACGCAGGCTGCTACAATGCCGGCTCGGCCATGGCAACTCAGGTGCCGGACGCTGGTCTAGGGAAGAAGTGTACATGAAACCGGGAGTGCTTCATTGATGAGCCTGATTGCAGCCATTCGGCAATTGAGTGCCTTTGTGCTGGTGCTGATGATAAGCACCGCTATACATGCCCAACCCGAACCTTCCGATGCTCAACGTCAGGCTGCCACCGAGGTCGCCGAATCGCTACGCTATGGCCACTACGCCGACGTCAGCCTCGGCAAGGCGTGGTCGCGGGAGGCCTTTCAGCGTTATCTGGAGGTGCTCGACGGTCAGCGCGCCTACTTGACCCAGGCCGATGTCGACGAATTTCGTGATCTTGAGGGCCAGCTCGACAACGTGCTCTATGACGGTGAACTGGAGCCAGTCTTCGCTCTCCACCACCGCTATCAGCAGCGCCTGGAGTCGCGCCTCAACTGGATCCTGGATCGTCTTGACGAGGGGTTGAACTACACCTACGACGACGACGAGCGCCTCGAGCTCGACCGCGATGAAGCCCCTTGGGCCGAGAGCCAGGCCGAGCTCGACGAACTGTGGACCAAGCGGCTCAAAAATGCCGCCCTCAGCCAGAGTCTCAACGACCTCGACGACGAGCAGGTGATCGACAACCTGCGTCAGCGCTACGAGGGACAGCTGTCACGGGTGCGCCAGACCAACAGCGAAGACATCTTCGGCCTGTTCATGGCCGCCATGACCAGCACCATCGACCCGCATACCGAGTACATGTCGCCCCGCCAGGGCGAGTCCTTCGATATCCAGATGCGGCTGTCGCTGGAAGGCATCGGCGCACTGCTGCAGAGCGAAGGCGAGTACGTCAAGGTCTCCAGCCTGGTGCCAGGCGGCCCCGCCGAGCGCGCCGGCGTGCTGGAGCCTGCCGATCGCATCATTGCAGTGGGCCAGGAAGACGAAGAGGAGATGGTCAACGTCATCGGCATGCGTCTTGACGAAGTCGTCGACCTGATCCGCGGCCCCAAGGGCTCTGTGGTACGCCTCGACGTGGTGCCCGCCCAGGCCGTCGACATGACCCGCTCGCGGGTCGTAGAGATCACCCGCGACACCGTCGACCTGGAGGATCAGGCCGCCAGCAGCGAAGTGGTCGAAACGACCCGCGACGGCCGCAGCCACCGGGTCGGGGTGATCAAGATCCCGACCTTCTACGTCGATTTCGACGCCTGGCAGGCCGGCGAGGACGAATATCGCAGCACCACCCGCGACGTGGCCCGCGAAGTCGAGTCGCTCAAGGAGCAGGGTGTCGAGGGGATCGTCCTCGATCTGCGCAACAACGGCGGAGGCGCGCTGCAGGAAGCCAACTCATTGATCGGCCTGTTTATCGACCGCGGTCCCACCGTGCAGGTGCGCGACGCCCGCGGCCGCATCAGCCTATACGGTGACACCGAGAGTGGCAGCCTTTACGAGGGCCCGCTGGGGGTGCTGGTCAATCGCCTGTCGGCCTCGGCATCGGAGATCTTCGCCGGCGCCATCCAGGACTACGGCCGCGGCGTGGTGCTGGGCAACCGCACCTTCGGCAAGGGCACCGTACAGACCATCAATGACCTCAGCCACGGCCAGGTCAAGCTGACCCGCGCCAAGTTCTATCGCATCTCCGGGGAGAGTACCCAGCACCGCGGCGTGGAGCCGGATATCGTGTTCCCCAGCCTGCTCGATCCCGAGATCATCGGCGAGAGCGCCCTAGACAACGCCCTGGAGTGGGATACCGTACGCGCCGTGCAGTATCGCAACTACGGCGAGCCGTGGCGCTACCTCGAAGAGCTAAGCGCGCGGCACCAGGAGCGCGTTGAAACTAACCCCAACTTCATCTATCTCGAGTCTCAGGCCGAGCTGGCCCGCGAACTGCGCGAAGAGCAGACCAGCGTCAGCCTCAACCGCGAACAGCGGCAGCGCGAGATGGAAGAGCTGGAGGGGCGCCAGCTTGGTCTGGAGAATGATCGGCGCCGGGCCTTGGGACTTGAGCTACTCGACGACTGGGTCGACGCTCGCGGCGAGGATGAAGAGGAGAGCGAGCCCGCCGAGCGAGCCAAGCTGCTGGAAAGCGCCGAGGTGCTCCTCGACTACGCGCTGCTGACCGACCGGCGCTAAACTCACCCGCACGGCCTACCCCACTGCCCCGCCTCCTAGGCGGGGCAGTGGTTTGTGCATTCGACTATGCTGATATCCATACTGTGTGCCATGACAGGGATGTCAGCATGAACGCCTCTACCCTCTTCGCGGCGACTCGCGTCCGCCACTTCGTCGCCATGCTCCTGGCCAGCGTCGCCTGGCCGCTGCTGGCCGATGACTGTGCGTCCATCGACCCCGCTAGCCAAGCTCAGTTGGCGGCACTGATCGACGCGTGGGACGCCGCCTACTACCAGCGCGGCGAGCGGCTGGTCGACGACAGCCTCTATGACCAGACGCGCGAGCGACTGACACGCGCACAGTCCTGCAGCGGTTTGCGCTCCGATGACACATACCATGAGCCAGGCGGCCCCCTCGACCACCCGGTCGTCCAGACCGGCCTGGCCAAGCTCGACGACCAGGCCAGCCTGGCGCGCTGGATGCAGCGCCGCCAGGCGCACTCGCTGTGGGTGCAGCCCAAGGTCGACGGCGTGGCCGTGACCCTGGTTTATGAGCATGGCCGACTGGCCCGGGCGATCAGTCGCGGTGATGGCGAGCGCGGCAGCGATTGGCTCGAGCATCTGCATCAGGCGCCCCACGTTACCCAACGTCTGGCGGCCCCCTACCCGCCGCGCGTGGTGCTACAGGGCGAGCTCTACCTGCGCCTCGAAAACCACGTGCAGGCCGAACACGGCAGCGCCGGTGCACGCAGCGCCATTATCGGCTTGATGGCGCGCCACGCCTGGCAGGCGGCAGATGCCGAGCGGGTGGGGCTGTTCGTGTGGGACTGGCCGGACGGCCCTGCCGAGATGCCGCAGCGGCTGGAGCGACTCGACGCCTGGGGCTTTGCCGACAGCGTGGCGATGACTCAGGCCGTGACCCAGGCCGACGAGGTCGCCACCTGGCGCCAGCGCTGGTATCGCAGCGCCCTGCCCTTCGCCACCGACGGGGTGGTGGTGCGTCAGAGCCAGCGCCCTTCCCCGGACGCCTGGCAGGCAGCACCGCCAGACTGGGCGGTGGCCTGGAAACACCCTGCCCAGCAGGCGCTGGCCGAGGTGCGCGGCGTCGAGTTCCGCGTCGGCCGCACCGGCCAGATCACCCCAGTACTCAGGTTGATGCCCACTCTTCTCGACGACCGCACCATTCGTCGCGTCAGCCTTGGCTCACTGGCACAGTGGCAGCAGCACGACATCCGTCCCGGCGACCATATCGCGATCCGCCTCGCCGGCCTGACCATCCCCCAGTTCGAGTCGGTGCTGGCACGCCAGACGCCGCGTCCGCCACTAGAGGCCCCCGATCCCGCGGCATACCATCCGCTCAGCTGCCTGCGTCTGACGCCCGGCTGCGAGAGCCAGTTTCTGGCCCGCTTGACATGGCTCTCGGGACCCGAGGGCCTGGATATGCCCGGTATCGGTGAGGGCAGCTGGCAGCGCCTGCTAGATGCCGGGTTGATCGAGGAGCTGCTCGACTGGCGTGACCTCAGTTCGACACAACTGCAACAGGCCCACGGTGTCGGCGAGGTGCGTGCCGCACAGTGGCATGCCCGCTTTGCCGCTGCCGACGACTATTCGCTGCCACGCTGGTTAGCGGCGTTGGGCATGCCCAGCGTGGCACCTGAGGCGCTACATGACGCCAATGGCGCGGTAGTGCTCGACGAACTGCGCCGGCGCTCCGCCGCCGACTGGCGCGCCAAGCCCGGGATTGGCGAGATCACCGCCGAACGGCTGGTAGCGTTCTTCACTCATCCGCGCATCGGTGCCTGGCTCGACACGCTGCCCGCATCAGGCCCAGGTTGAGCGCACACTTCGGCCAGGCGGCGCTCGAGAAAGCGCTGCTCGGCCGCCTGGGGCGACAGCGCCAGCGCCTCGCGGTAAGCCACGGCGGCCTCCTCGTAGCGTCCCAGTCGGCGTAGCAGGTCGGCGCGCACCGCCGGCAGCAGGTGGTAGCCCGGCAGATGAATGTTATCCAGCAGCGCCAGGCCGACCTCCAGGCCATCCGCCATAGCGATCGCTACGGCGCGATTGAGCGCCACCACCGGCGTCGGCTGCATGGCGTGGAGCAGGCTATAGAGCGCTGCAATGCGTCGCCAGTCGGTGTCTGCGGCGCTGGGCGCCTCGACGTGCAGCCCGGCAATCGCGGCCTGCACGCCGTAGGGGCCAGGCGGGCCCTCGCCCAGCATCTGCTGCAGCTGGGCACGCCCCTCGTCGATCGAATCACGCTGCCAGCGCGAGCGCTCCTGATCCTCCAGCAGCACGATATCGCCGTTCTCGTCGAGGCGCGTATCGCGCCGCGCATCGTGGAACAGCATCAGCGCCAACAGACCGCGCGCCTCCGGCTCGGCGGGCAGCAGGCCGACCAGCAGGCGCCCCAGGCGGATCGCCTCCCGGCACAGCTCCTCGCGCACCAGCCGCTCGCCACTGCTGGCTGCATAGCCCTCGTTGAAGATCAGATAGATCACCGCCAATACCGCATCGAGACGCTCACCAAGGGTCTCGTCGTCCGGCACCTCGAACGGAATGCCGGCATCGCGGATCTTGGCCTGGGCACGCACCAGCCGCTGGGCCAGCGTCGGCACCGGTAGCATAAAGGCGCGAGCGATCTCCTCGGTGGTCAACCCGCCCAGGGTGCGCAGCGTCAGGGCCACCTGGGCAGGCCGTCCCAGCGCCGGGTGGCAGCAGGTAAACATCAGCCGCAGGCTATCCAGCGGCATCTCGTCATCCGGCGCCGGCGATTCGCTCAGGGTCTGCTCAAGGTGTATGGCCAGTTCGTCCTGCTTGCGCTCGAGCATCTGGCGATGGCGCAGCTGATCGAGCGCCTTGTGACGGGCGGTCGCCGCCAACCAGGCCAACGGGCTCGGCGGCGTGCCCTGCTCCGGCCACTGGCGCATGGCGGCCTCGAAGGCCGCCTGCAGCGCATCCTCGGCCAGGGCGAAGTCACCAAAGCGGCGAATCAGGCCCGCCAATAGCCGACCATGTGCCTCGCGGTAGAGTGCATCGAGGTTCATAGCCTACATACGATAGGCGGGGTCTACCGGCCGCACCTCGACCGAACCCCCGACGCGCAGCGGCGGGATACGCCGGGCCAGCGCCAGCGCCTCATCGAGATCGCGGCACTCCACGACATGGAAACCGCCCAACTGCTCCCGCGCCTCGGCGAAGGGCCCATCATGAGTCACCACCTGGCCATTGTGCTCACGCAGCGTCGTGGCGCTCGCCACCGACTGCAGCCGAGCGCCCCCACGATAGGTGCCACTGGTGACCATCTCCTGGATCAGCGCGTGGTAGTCGTGCATTACCGCATCGCGAGATGCGTCCGGCAGCCCCTCCCAGAGCGCCTCATCGATACAGCACATCAGCATGTATTGCATGTCACTTCTCCCCCGTTTGTCTGACAAGGCCGTTCACCCTGGTCATCACCCTATCGCTGCAGGACGGCACTATTCGACATTGCTTAGGGGAATTCCTAGATAACGCTAGTGGCCACATCGTCCCTATCCTCGGAAAGGATAGAACGCCTTAGCCATTCGACAAGCCGAACACTCCGGCGTGGATTGTCGCTGGGTGAGAGCCACAGGCACAGTCGAGCGGGGGTCTCGACGCAACCCCAGGGGGCGACGAGACGCCCAGTCCGCAGGTCATCCTCGACCAGCAGCCGGGGCGCTATCGCCACCCCCAATCCCGCCACTGCCGCCTCCATCAGATAGTAGAGGTGATCGAAGCCCTGCCCGTCGACCAGCGCCCGATCAAGACGCGCCAAATCGAGGCCATGCGCACGCACCCAATGCGGCCAGGCCTGAGGCCGCGAGGCGGTATGCAGCAGCTTGGCGTCAAACAGCGTCGCCGGCTGCTCCGGATCGAACCGAGAGGCCAGTGACGGGCTCACTACCGCGCAGATCTGTTCTGCTGCCAATTCGATCACCTCCACGCCGGCCGGCCACGGCGGTGCGGAAAAGGTCAGCGTCGCGCTCACCTCGTCCTTCCCGGGGAGAACGTCACTCTCGCTGGAGACGACATGCAGCTTGAGTTCGGGCAGCTCACGATGAAGGTGGTCGAGCCGGGGAATGAGCCAGCGCGCCAGGAGAGTACCCGGACAGGCCAGGATGAAGGGGGAACCTTCGACGTCACGCTTCAACTGGGTACAACTCTCCCGCAAGCGGGCAAATGCCTCGCCTACGCCGCGCTGAAACCGTTGCCCGTGACTCGTGAGTTCCAGGCCTCGGCCTGCCTTGGCAAACAGTGCGACGCCGAAGTGTTCCTCCAGGCTGCGCAGCTGACGGCTAACCGCACCGTGGGTAACACTGAGTTCTTCCGCCGCAGCCGTCACGCTGCCCAACCGCGCGGCGGCCTCGAAAGCGCGCAAGGCGCTAAGGGAAGGCATGGAGTGCAACATAGACTTGTGATCCTGGCTCACATGTAGCGGCCATCTTATCGATATTTCGCCCCGCCTGTCTGCGCTAGCTTCGTTACATGACTTCCCATGATCCCTGCGAGGTGCCCCATGACCGACGACTCGATGCAGCCTGATGGCAATGGCATGTTTGGCCGCTTCGGCGGTCGCTTCGTCCCCGAGACGTTGATGCCACTGATTGCCGAGCTGCAGGCCGAATACGGCGCGGCTAGGAATGACCACGAGTTCCAGTCTCGACTCGCCTACTTCCAGCGCGACTATATTGGCCGCCCCAGCCCCCTCTACTTCGCCGAACGCCTGACAGAGCACTACGGTGGGGCAAAGATCTACCTCAAGCGCGAGGAGCTCAACCATACCGGTGCGCACAAGATCAACAGCTGCATCGGCCAGATCCTGCTGGCCAAGCGAATGGGCAAGACACGCATCATTGCCGAGACGGGCGCCGGCATGCACGGCGTCGCCGCGGCCACCGTGGCGGCCCGCTTCGGCATGCCCTGTGTGGTCTACATGGGCACCACGGATATCGAGCGCCAGCAACCCAACGTGCTCCGCATGAAGCTGCTCGGCGCCGAGGTCATTCCTGTCACGACCGGCACGGGCACGCTCAAGGACGCGATGAACGAGGCGCTGCGCGACTGGGTGACCAACGTCGATGACACTTTCTACATCATCGGCACCGTGGCCGGGCCACACCCCTATCCCGCCATGGTGCGTGACTTCCAGGCGGTGATCGGACGCGAGACTCGCACCCAGATCCTCGAGAAGGAGGGGCGTCTGCCCGACTCCCTCGTCGCCTGTATCGGCGGCGGCTCGAACGCCATGGGGTTGTTCCATCCCTTTCTCGACGACGCGACGGTCGACATGATCGGCGTCGAGGCCGGCGGCAAGGGCAACGAAACCGGCATGCATGCGGCGAGTCTTAGCGGCGGAGTACCCGGCGTTCTGCATGGCAATCGCACCTACCTGCTGCAGGATGGGGATGGTCAGATCACCGATGCCTACTCGATATCGGCCGGGCTCGATTATCCGGGTATCGGCCCGGAGCACGCCTGGCTGCATGAGCAGGGGCGCATCGACTACGTCTCGATCACCGACGACGAAGCGCTCGAGGCGTTCCAGAGCTGCTGCCGTCTGGAGGGCATCATCCCGGCGCTGGAGTCGGCCCACGCCCTGGCCGAGATCGCCAAGCGCGCCCCAAGACTGCCCCGCGACCACCTCATGGTGGTCAACCTGAGCGGACGTGGCGACAAGGACATGATGAGCGTCGCCCACCATCTCGGCGAGAACTACCAATGAACGCTGCCAAGGAGACTCTCATGCACAACGCGACTCGCCTCGATAACCGCTTTATCGCGCTCAAGGCGGAGCAGAGGCCGGCACTGGTGACCTACATTGCCGCTGGCGATCCCGACCTCGAGACCTCGCTGGAGATCCTCAAGGGGCTGCCGGCGGCTGGCGCCGATATCATCGAGCTCGGCATGCCATTCAGCGATCCCATGGCCGACGGCCCGGTGATACAGAAGGCCACCCAACGCGCCCTCGAAGGCGGACAGAACATGGCCCGGACGCTCGAGATGGTGCATGCCTTCCGCCAACAGGACACGCAAACGCCGCTGGTGCTGATGGGCTATTACAATCCCATCTTCCGCTACGGTGTGGAGCGATTCCTGGAGGATGCCGCCCGCGCCGGTGTCGATGGCTTGATCGTGGTCGACCTGCCCCCCGAGCATGACGCCGAGCTATGCCTGCCGGCCAGGGAACATGGCATCGCTTGTATCCGTCTCGCCACACCGACCACCGACAGCCAACGGCTGACCCGGGTGCTGGAGAATGCGTCGGGCTTCCTGTACTGCGTCTCGGTGAACGGCATTACCGGCGGCCTCGCCCCGGCACTCTCCGATGTCGAGGGTATGGTGGGTCGGCTGCGCCAGCATAGCCACTTGCCGATAGCGGTCGGTTTCGGCATTCGCAGTGCCGCGCAGGCCGCCGCGATTGGCCACTTCAGCGATGCCGTAGTGGTCGGCTCAGCCCTGGTAGAGCGCATTGAAAGCGCCGACACTCGGTCTGGCGCCGTCGAGGCAGTTCATGGCCTGGTGCGGGAATTGGCCGAAGGCGTGCGGCGGGTTAGGTGATGTGACGCGGCTCCGCGGCAAGCTTGGCCGCCATGCCGGCCAGCACGCCGCCCATGACGTAGCGCTGCACAACCAGCCAGGTGGGGCGCTGCTGAAACCAGGTGGCGATGCCCGCCGCCGACAGGGCGATCGCCAGGTTGACCGTGAAGCTCACACCGATCTGGGTGAAACCCAACACCAGGCTCTGCAGGAGCACCGAGCCATGCTCGGGCGAAACGAACTGCGGGAAGATCGCCAGGTAGAAGACGGCGATCTTGGGATTGAGCAGGTTGGTCAGAAAGCCCATCAGGAACAGCTTGCCAGGCCGGTCCACGCTGAGCGTGCGTGCCTCGAAGGGAGAACACGCGCCTGGCCTGACGGCCTGCCACGCCAGAAAGAGCAGGTACAAGGCACCGAGCCACTTGAGAATCTCATAGGCCAGGGGGATGGCCAGAAACAGCGCGGTCAGGCCGACGGCCGCCGCCAGCATGTGTACCAGGAAGCCCGCCATCACCCCAAACAGCGAGATCACTCCCGCTGCTCGCCCCTGGCAGACCGAACGCGAGATCAGGTAGATCATGTTCGGCCCCGGGGTCAGTACCACGATCAGGGCGGCCATGGCGAAAAGCAGCAGATCGGACAGCGGTATCACGGCGTTCTTCTCCTTGTCGGACAGGTGGCATCCAGCTCCAGTTCTTCCTCAGGCCGGCCGCCTGGCCAGCAGCGCCCAGACCCCGGCGCCCGACAGCAGCGAACCTCCCAGCAGATGGAAGCCGCGCTGAGCACGTGGCGTGGACAGCAGGCGACGAGCGGAAGCGGCAAAGAACGCGTAGAGGGTGGCATTCAGCGTGGCCAGGGTGACGAAGGTGGCGGCCAGCACCCACAACTGCGGCGTTACCGGCATCTGCGGATTGAGGAACTGTGGCAGAAAGGCCATGAAGAACACGATGCCCTTCGGATTGAGCGCCGTGACCAGGTAGGTATTGCCGAACAGCTTCCAGCGCGACACGGACTCCGCCGGGGTCAGCACGACGCTCGTACTCGCTCCGGCACGCAGCAGCTTGATACCCAGGTAGAGCAGGTAAAGCCCACCGACCCACTTGACCGCGGTAAACCAGAACGCCGAGGTGGCCAGCAGTGCACCGAGGCCCAGCAGTGACATCGCCAGGGCCGTGGAATCACCCAGGGCGACGGCAGAAACCAACGGCACATTGGCACGCCGTCCCGAGGCCAGCGAATAGCTCATCACGGTAAGAATCGTCGGACCAGGGATTGCCAGCATCACGGCAGAAGCGGCCACAAAGGCCAGCCAGAGCTCGATGTTCATCTCTCTTGTCTCATTATTGATGAGTTAACGACCCTGTCAGCATGCCCAGGCAGGGCATTGGCCGGCAAGCAAAAATTTTGTTCGTTGGGCTCAATGATTCACCGTGTCGCTATCCTTAATTCGAGGCTTCTGCAAAGGCCTCTCTCAGCCATTCGGCCACCCGCTCGAGGGCAACGTGGCCTTTGAAACGGCCATGCCGAACCAGTTGATAGCGAAGTCCCGGCAGTCTTGGCCCGAAGGGTGCCTGCAGCACGCCGCGCTCGAGTTCCGCCTTCACCAGGGCCAAGCTCAACAGCGCCACACCCTGCCCGGCGATGGCGGCCTGTATCGCATGGCTCTCGTCGGAGAAGGTCAGGCTCGCACCCAGGTCGGCCATATTGCCACCCGCCGCCTGACACCAGTGCTGCCACGACGGCAGGCCCAGCGTAGCGCAGTACCAGTCGAAGACGATATGACGAACCGCCTTTAGGTCTTCGTAGCGGGCAAGGCCCAACTGCGGGCTGGCCACCAAAGCAAAGCTGTCCTCGGCCAGTACTTCCGCTTCATGCTCCGGATAAGGCCCCATGCCGTAACGAATCGCCAGCGACGCACCGCGTGACAGATCCAGTGGCGCCTCGCTGGCATGGATGCGCAAGTCGATATCGGGGTGTCGGGTATGGAAATCGGCCAGTCGCGGTAATAGCCATTGGCTGGCGAAGGCCGGGGTGCAGGAGAGCGTCACGCTGGCGGGCGCCGAACGTTCGCGCAGCGTATCCAGGGTGTTGCTGAAGGCATCGAAACCACGCTGCAGCACGGGAAACAGATGCTCCGCCGCTGGCGTTGGTACCACCTGACGCACGCGCCGCTCGAACAGGGCCACGCCCAGCAGCGTTTCCAGCTCGCGCACCTGGTGGCTGATGGCCGCCGGGGTCACGGCCAGCTCCTCGGCGGCCTGCTTGAAGCTGCGATGGCGCGCCGCCGCCTCGAAGGCGCGCAGTTGGGAGAGCGGCAGCAGGCGTCGATTCATATGGCCTCGTTTCGTGGATGCTACTTATAGACAAATTCAACTTGTCTATCTTTCAAGAATAGATCGTTTGTCAGCCCAGTATCATCAGGAAGATCCTGTCATCCATGCAGCAGATAGATGAATTCAACTGACAGGAGATTGTCCCATGGCCACCCTACTCCACCTGGATGCCAGCGCGCGCCCCGGTCGTTCCGGAGTCGATCCCCACGGCTCCCACTCCCGGCGCCTCAGCGCCCATTTCGTCGAGCAATGGCGACTGGCGCGTCCCGCTGATCGCATCCTCTATCGCGACCTGGGCCAGCATCCGCCGCATCCCGTCACTGGCGATTGGATTCATGCCGCGTTCACCAAGCCGGAGGCCCGCGAACCCTGGATGCATGACGCCCTGGCCGAGAGCGATGCCCTGGTCGATGAGCTGCTGGAGGCCGATCTGATCGTCGCCGGCGTGCCGATGTACAACTTCGGCGTCCCCGCCGGCTTCAAGGCGTATATCGACAATATCGTGCGGGTCGGGCGCACCTTCGGCTTCGACCGCTCGCGCCAGGGCCTGCCCTACTGGCCAATGCTGACCGATATGCACAAGCGCCTCGTGGTGCTGGGCTCCCGGGGCGACTATGGCTACGAACCGGGCCAGCGCATGGCCCATGCCAACCACGTCGAACCGCATATCCGCACCGTGTTCGGCTACCTCGGTATCGAGGACGTGCACGGGATCGCCGTGGAGTACGACGAGTTCGGCGACGAACGACTGCAGCGTTCACTGACCCAGGCCGAGCGGGATATCGATTCGCTGGTGGAAGCGTTGGCGGCGAGCCAGAAAACAACCCACAACATCGTTGCTCCGATTCACGACTGACCTCGGCTGGCCCGTAACGCTCATTCCGTACACGGGCCAGCCATGCCGCATCTTGCCCAAAGGGACGAGATGGCTATAATGCGCCGCTCATTCCAGTGCCCACGGGGCAGATCAACCCTCTCTGTATCAGGGATGAACGGCGCATGGCGGTACGACTACATCTCTTCGGTGCCTCGGGGTCAGGCACAACGACGCTGGGCTCGGCGCTGGCCAAGCGGCTGGATATCCCCTTTCTGGATACCGACAGCTACTACTGGCAGCCAACCGATCCTCCGTTTACCACGAAGCGTGATCCCGCTGAGCGAGTTGCCATGATCGAGCGCGAGATAGCCGAGTGCGATTCATGGGTACTTGCCGGTTCCCTGTGCAGCTGGGGGGATCCCTTGCTGCATCACTTCACCCTGGCGATATTTCTCTCGCTCCCCCATGCGCGACGCATGGGGCGGCTGCTCGACCGCGAGCGAGCCCGCTATGGCGATCGTATCCAGCCAGGCGGAGACATGCATGACACCCACCGGGAGTTCATGGACTGGGCCAGGCGCTACGACACCGGCAAGGCACCGCTACGCGGCTTCGACCTTCACGAGCGCTGGATGTATCGTCTCACCTGCCCGATCATGCGGCTCGACTCCCGGCAACCGGTAGAGGCACTCTGCGACGCTGTGATGATGCACCCCACCTGCCGGCAGACACCAACGTCGTTGTTACGATCATAGTGTGCAGGACTCGGCCTGTGCCTCGTGAGTTTCCCCCACCTACCACTTTCTCTGGCTCAGGCAGAGCAGGGTATCGATCGCTGGAGGAAGCGTTGGCGGCGAGCCTTGAACCACGTCTAATCGCCAATCAGTAAAACAACGTGGCCACTGCTCGCTTTGCTGACTAAGAAGTCCTTGGCTTATATCCAAGCTCTCGGGTAAAGCACCCGATAGCATCGATAACCTCTTCGGGGTTCATCTCCAGAGCCGAGGTGCCGATATGCACCTCAAACATGGACAGGCCCTGATACGGTGAAGGCATGGCCGCGTCGAATAGCCAGATTCCTTTGTGGTCGGCTACTTTGTCTCGCGCCTCACGCATGTCTTGAGCAGAGGCCTCGATGATAATCTGGAAACTAGGCGTGCATGGTTGCTGTGGATTCACCCTGACCACGCCTTCCACTTTGGCAATCTGCTCGGCCAAAAGGTTGGCTCGCTCGAACATTGCCGGCACGCGGGGGAGCATTACCTCGAGGCCTTGCAAGGCAGCAAGAGAATAGGGAAATTGTCGATACAGTTTCTGTCCCAGTCGGTGCTGCCAGATACGTGCTTCTGCGATGAAGTCCGCCGGGCCAAGTAGTGCCCCACCCGCAAAGCCTCTCAATACTTTGTATAGCGAGACGTACAGCGTATCAAAAGGCGCAGCAATCTCGGCCAGCGTGCAACCATAACCCGGCTGCGCTTCCCAGATACGCGCGGCATCGGCATGCAACGGGATGCCTTGCGATCGTGCATGGTCAGCCATTTCCCTCAGTTCATCCAAAGGAATGGTCACACACCCGAGCGGTCGCAAAGCAAGCTCTATGACTGCCGCACCGAGCGGCTCTTTGATCGCCTTGAGGTCCTCGATAGTCGTCTGCTGATCGTATGCGCCGAGCTTAGTGCTCTGTAAGCCAAATAGCTCGCTATATGCCTTGGCCTCCCACTCTTCAATGTGCGAGCGAGGGTGAATGGCAATACGGTTGCACTGGCGACGCTGGGACCAGATCTTAAGAGCAATGTTCTGGGCCGCTTTACCTGAGGGCATAAAGACGGCCGCCTCATGGCCCAGTAGCTCGCAAAGACGCGCCTCCAGCTTCTCGGTCACGCCAACCCCATGACGATCCATGGGCATATTTCCCGCATACTCCGCCAAGTCCAGCAGCGCATCACGGCACGTCGAAGGGACATCATAAGAGAGTGGCCGCGGCGAGGAAGTGTCAACCATAACTGTCCTTTTAATTGTCTTGCCGTGTTCAACTCGAAGACTAGCAGGTAGCGCACCGAACCAGTTTCACATCACGGTTCCTGGCCGGCGAAACGGCGTCGCCAGCCTACCTCCTTGACCCGCGCTATCAACGCCTGCGCGGCCGATGAGCCAGGATTCGCAAAGGCGTAGAAACAGGCATCGGGCAAGGGCGGCATCCCCTCATCGGCGCCCAGGGCTCTGAGACCATCGCGCAATTGGCTGCGGGCCACCGGAGCCACCGCAAAGCCCGCCCTTGCCGCCGCCAAGCAGCCCGCCATGCTGCTGCTCTCGAATGCCAGTCGCCAGGGCTTTGCCGCCTGACTCAAGGCCGTGATGGCCGACTCCCGATAGATACAAGGCTCGGGAAAGGCGGCCAGTGCGACCTCGCCCGCTGCAGCGAAGGGTCGCTGGGCCGCGAAGGCCCAAACCAGCTCCTCTTGCCATAGCAGCTCGCCGTTCTCGGCCACCCGTGAACACTGCTTACCGAAGACCACCTCTAACTGTTCGGCTTGCAGCTGTCTGATCAGCCCGGCGGTGATCCCCACCTTCAACTCGATGGACGCCTGGGGATGCCAGCGATGGAAGGTTTCCAGTACCTGAGGCAGCCAGCTACCGGCGAAGTCTTCCGAGGCGCCGATCCGTATGCGTCCACTGATACTCGCGCCGCTCAGTCGGGCTCGGGCCTCGCGCTCCAGACCAATGATATTACGCGCATAGGTGATGAGCAGCTCGCCTGCCGCGGTCAGTTGAAGGCTACGTGTGGTGCGCTCCAGAAGCCGGCTTTGGGTTGCCAGCTCCAAGCGCTTGATGTGGCCACTGACGGCCGATGGCGTCAGCGCCAGCCGTTCGGCAGCGACCGCAAAGCCGCCGCTCTCCACCACCTCGAGAAAAGTACGCAGCAGCACGATATCCAGGCTTGTGCGAGACACGGCCATGCCACCTCACTGTTCATGAAATATCGTCAATACCATGCAACTCATCACGAATCATCGCACAGCAAGGGATTACGCTCCTAGTGACACTAACGAGAGATGACGCCATGACGACATATCGGAGCATCACGACCCCAACGCTGGAAGTGGGCTACCTGGAGTGGAATCCACAGGGCCAGCACACGGCGGTACTGCTGCACGGCTGGCCGGATAGCCCCGAGGGTTGGGCCGACGTCGCCGAGCGCTTGGCCGCAGCAGGCTATCGCGTGCTATGCCCGGCACTGCGCGGCTTCGGACCGACCCGCTTTCGCCATGCGCACACCATGCGCAGCGGGCAGCTCGCTGCCCTGGGGCGCGACCTGCTGGATTTTATCGCCGCCCTGAAACTGCAGCGCCCGATCCTGGCGGGGCATGATTGGGGCGCCCGCGCCGCGGCCAATGCCTGTGGCCTCGGCGCCGAACAGGCCTCCCACCTGATCATGATGTCGGTGGGTTACGGTACCAACGACCCACAGCAGACCATTTCTCTCACTCAGGCCCGCAACTACTGGTATCACTGGTATATGGCCACACCTCGCGGAGGGCGAACCGTCGAGCAGGATCGCCATGCCTTTGCCCGCATGATGTGGGACAGCTGGTCGCCGCCTGACTGGTACCAGGAGAAGGATTTCGCCGTAGCGGCCACGGCCTTTGACAACCCCGACTGGGCAGATGTGGTACTGCACTCCTACCGGCATCGCTGGGGGTTCGTCCCTGGAGACCCGACCTATAACGAAGATGAGGCGCGGCTCAACCCGGCGCCGCGACTGGCGGTGCCCACACTGGTGCTGCACGGCGCTGCCGATGCCTGCAATCACCCCGATAGCTCCGCCGGCAAGGAGAGCTTCTTCACCGGCCCTTATCGGCGCCAGTTGCTGGAAGGCGTCGGTCACTTCCCTCAGCGGGAAGCCCCCGAGCAAGTGGCCGACGCCATTCTGGCCTTCGTTCAACGCTAAAGCATGCCCATCGATCTTGGTTGCTAAGTCATGATTGATGGGCGCATCTAGATATTGGCGCCGCCGTCGATGGTGAACTCCGCTCCGGTTACCGAGCGCCCTTCCGGTCCTGTCAGCCAGGCCACCAGGCCGGCCACGTCGTCGGCCTCGTTGTAGCGTGGAATGGCCATCAAGCTGCGCTGGGGATCGGAGAGTTCGCCATCGGCGGGATTCATATCGGTGTCGGTGGAACCCGGATGCACGATATTGACGTTGATCCCCCGAGACCCAAGATCCCGCGCCAGCCCCTTGGTCAGCCCTACCAGACCCGCCTTGCTCATGGCGTACAGGCTGATGCCGGGCCAGGGCACTCGCTGGGCGAGATTGCTACCAATGGTGACGATGCGCCCACCCTCCGGCAGATGTGCCGCCGCCGCTATCACTGCCACAACAGGGGCACGCAGGTTGATCGCGATGGTGCGATCCAGCTCCTCCAAGGTCGCCTCGTCGATGCTGCCGGTCGGGAAGATGCCCGCATTGTTGATCAGGATATCGAGGCCGCCCAGCTCGGCCACCGTGCGCTCGACGGCCGCCTCGATCGCCGCGGCATCGACGTTATCGGCGCGAATGGCCAGCGCCCGACCGCCTGCGGACCTGATCTCATCCACGACCGCCTGCGCCTGGGCCTCGCCGTTGACATAGGTTACCGCAACGCTTGCCCCCTCTGCCGCCAGGCGCCGCGCGATGGCGGCCCCGATACCACGGCTGCCCCCGGTGATCATCGCTACCTTTCCGTTGAGTCGCTGCATGTCTTGCCTCCGCTTATTGCGATTTATATAGTGAACGATACAAAAGCAAGATGGCTAGACATGAGGCTGCCTGTCAAGATATTTTGTAGTTATCGATACAAAAAAGGAGTTCGACATGGCTCAGCGCGGCAGACCCCGCGGCTTCGACAGGGAAGATGCCCTGCGTCGAGCCATGGAGGTGTTCTGGGTTCAGGGTTACGACAACGCCTCGCTCGCCGACCTGACCCGAGCCATGGGCATCAACGCGCCCAGTCTCTACGCCACCTTCGGCAGCAAGGAGGCGCTGTTCCAGGAGGCAGTGGCGCTTTACGTGCGCACGGAAGGCAGCGGTATCTGGGAGCAGGTGGACACGGCAGCGACGGCACGTGCCGCCATCGAACAGGTGCTGCGCACCACGGCCGAGGCCTTTACCCGTGGGGCTACCCCGAGGGGGTGCATGATCGTGCTGGCCGCACCGCAGATGCAGGGCGCCAATGCCCAGGTCTGCGACGCCTTGAAAGCCCACCGACAGGCCAACGGCTGCCTGCTGGAACGCCGCCTGACACGTGCCGTCGAGGAGGGCGAGCTGCCCGCCTCAACGGACTGCCGTGCACTGGCCAGCTATATCGTCACCCTGCAGCACGGCATGTCGATCCAGGCCCGCGACGGCGCCTCGCGGGAAACGCTGCTGGCGATCGCCGACTGCGCCATGGCGGGCTGGGAGGCCCTGACGACTGACCCGAACTAGCAGAGCGTGCAGGGCTCGCCTTTCTCCGCTGATGCCTCTTGGGTCTCACCTATCGCGCCGACATGGCGCAGGCTGACGATGGAGACCACCGCCAGTGCCAGGATGACGACGCCGCCCACCGTGGCGGTCAGGTTCAGTCCGGCGGTGAAGGCCTGCTGGGCTTCCAGCAGCAGCCCAGCAGGTAAGCTTTCACCAGCCGAAACGGCAGCCCAGAGGCTCTCCTCCACGACGCCGGATACGTCGGCAGTCACGCCATCGGCCATGACGTCACTGATCTGCGCGCGGTAAACGAAGGTCGCCAGGCTACCCAGCAGCGCAACGCCCAGCGCAACGCCAAGCTCCTGGACCATCTCCGACATCGCCGAGGCCGAACCCGCCTTATCCGCCGGCGCCGCGCCCACTACCAGATCCGTGCCCAGCGCGGCGATGGTGCCCAGGCCGAGATAGACCAGCGAGAACCCTGCTATCGCCAGCCCTACCCCACTGGCATTCACCTCGACGCTTGCCAGCAGCCAGTAGCCCAGCGTCGAGAGCGTCAGTGCGGCGCCCACCACATAACCGGGGCGGATACGGCGGGCGAGCAGCGGCGCCACGATGCCCGCCAGCACCATCATCAGCGCCGGCGGCCCCATCCAGAGTCCCGCCGCCAATGGCGTGAGCCCCGCCACCAACTGCAGGTACTGGGTTACCAGCAGCATGACGCCGGAAACACCAACAAGACCCACCAGCAATACGATCAGCGCAGCGCTGAAGGTGCGGCTTCCGAACAGCCGCATATCCAGCAGCGGGTCGGCCAGACGCTGCTGGCGTCGCACGAAGGCAATCGTCAGCAGCCCGCCCAGCAGCAGAGCCAGCACGGAAACGGGCTCGAGCCCCGCCTTGGCCATCTCTTTCACGCCGTAGACCGCCGGCAGCACCGCCGCCAGCGAGAGCAGCACGCTGGCGAAATCCAGGGGGCCGCTGCGACGGGCGCGGTATTCCGGCAACAGCAGCGGAGCGGCGATCAGCAGCACGACCACCACGGGTATTGCCACCAGGAAGGCCGAGCCCCACCAGAAGCGCTCCAGCAGCAGGCCCCCCACCACCGGTCCCGCCGCCATCCCCAGCGCGAACATGGTGGCCCAGACACCGATGGCCAGTGCGCGCTGACGCACGTCACCGAACATGTTGCTGATCAGCGCCAGAGTCGACGGCATCAGCGTCGCGCCGGCCACGCCGAGCACGGCACGGGCGGCGATCAACATGACGGCACTGGTGGAATAGGCCGCTATCACCGAGGTGATGCCAAAGGCCACGGCGCCGATCATCAGCAGTCGACGGCGGCCGATGCGATCGCCCAGCGTGCCCATGGTGATCAGGAACCCCGCGATCATGAAGCCGTAGGCGTCCATGATCCACAGCGCCTGGGTGCTGCTCGGCTGCAGGTCCGCCGCCAGGGCGGGTAGTGCCAGATAGAGAATGGTGACATCGAGGCCCAGCAACGCGGTGGGCAGCGCCAATACCGCCAGGCCGGCCCACTCCTTGATACCCGCCTGCTGCCGGGGCGAACGTGTAGTTGTCTCTTGCTCGGTAAGGGAAACCATGCCGCGCCTCCAGTTCTACATGGGTTGGCATGGTAGTCTTGGCCTAACTTTATAGGGTTACAATATAGCTACTTATCCTATTACTTTGAGCAATACCAAACGGGAGCAATACTCCCCAGGAGCAATGCCATGGCCAGCCGCAGCCTCGACAGGACCCGCAGCGAACTCACCGACTTCCTGATTCATCATCGCAACAAGCTGACGCCGGCTGACGTCGGCCTGCCGTCTACCGGCCGCCGCCGCACACCGGGGCTGCGGCGGGAGGAGGTGGCGACGCTGGCTGGCGTGGGGCTGACCTGGTACACCTGGTTCGAACAGGGGCGTGATATCAACGTCTCGGAGAGCTTCCTGCTCAGCGTCTCCAAGGCGCTCAAGCTCGACGACGCCGAATGCTGCCACCTGTTCCTGCTCGCCCATCGCCGCCCGCCACCGGTGGAGGCCTACCAGTGGCAGGCGATTCCGCCACTGATCCAGACCCTGATGGATGACATGGCCAGGCCCGCCTACGTGATGAACCTGCGCTGGGACGTCATCGCCTGGAACGCCACGGCCGATGCCCTTTTCGACTTCAGCAACAGGGAACCTGGCGAGCGCAACATGATGCGCCTGATGTTCGCCGACCCCGCGCTGCGCCGGCGCCTCCCCGACTGGCGGCAGGATGCCTCCCGCCTGCTGGCCCAGTTCCGCTGCGATCTGGCCGCTGCGCCAGAGGACCCGGCCATGCAGGAATTGATCGAAGCGCTCGCCAAGCTGTCGCCGGATTTCCGCCACTGGTGGGAACAGCCCAATCATGAAGCCTACCGTTACGGTATCGGCACCATGCTCGACGCCGATGCGAATCTCAGGGAGTACGAGCACACCACGCTGCTGGTGGACGAGCATCGCCATCTCAGGATGGTGGTTTATTTCGCCTCCACCACTTCTTTGGGATAAACCACAAAGGCCAACTTATTGCCATCACAGTCACGCACATAGGCCGCATAGAAACCTTCGGCGTATTGCGGTCGATAGCCTGGCGCGCCTTCGTCACTGCCGCCATTGTCGATGGCGATTCGATATAGCCTGTCGACCTGCTCAGGTTCGGCGAATTGGAAGGCCGTCATGGTGCCATTTCCCACGTTCGCTGCTTGACCATCGAAGGGATAGTTAACAAAAAACCTCGGGAAATCGAGATCATCTTCTCTCCCATAGGAAACGCACGAATCATCCTTCCAGCAGACATCCCAGCCCATTTCAGCAAAGAGTGGGTCATAGAATTCAAGTGCGTTATCGAGATCCTTGGTACCCACCATGGTGTAAGCAATCATGCTCCATTACCCTCCTTACGGATTTCTCATACCTCCGAACGACAGCGTAGCACTGCCTGTTTTCTGCGCCGCTGCTCCAGCGCCCAGCCCAGAGAGGGCAACACCAGCATCGCCGAGGCCCAGGCGCTGGCGGCGAAACCGACGTGCAGGAAGATGGGGCGATAGAGCAGCGCACCGACGAAAACGCACAGGTAGGTCACCGCACTGTTCAGTCCCATGATGGCGCCGCGCTGTGCCGGGTCGAGTTCCCCCAGGCGACGCAGCAGCAGGTTGAGACCGATATGGTTGGCGATACCCCACGCCAGGCAGAACACCAGCAACAGCCAGGGCAGCGACGCCGTGGCGCCGAGCCCCAGATAAATTAGGATCAGAGCGGCAAAGGTCAGACACGCTACGCTGCTCGGCTCATGGCGATCGACCCAGCGTCCCAGCGGCGCGGCAATGCCGAAGCCGGCGCCATAAATGGCAATGGTCAGCCCGGCAAAGGTAGTCGAGGCCATCAGCACGTCACTAAGATGCGGGCCGAGATAGCTGTAGAGACCATAGAACGCCGTCATGAATGCCGCCACATTGAGCAGTACGCTCGGCACCCCGCGCACACGCAGCGCTGTCAGCGGCGAGGTCGGCATCACCGCACGCACGCTGCCCCACTCCCGGCAACGGGCCACGCCCAATGCCAGGAACAGTGCCGCCCCCGCCAGCAGCGCAAAGACGGCTCGCCAGTGGAGGATATCTGCCAGCACCGCCGACAGGCTGACGCCCGCTATCAGGCTCAGCGTCCAGCCGCTGAGCACGAAGCTAAGGGTCTCACTCTCGCGCCCCTTCACGGCCACCTGGGCGGCCAAGGTATAGATCGCCGGCAGCGCTACACCGGCCGCCAGCCCGGCGAGTGCCTGGGCACCAATCAGGATTATCAGCGAGGGCGCGCTGCCCGCCAGCAGCAGTGCCGCCGCCAGCACCAGCAGGGCTCGCATCAGCGCCCGTTCGGCGCCGATGCGGTCGGCGATCGAGGCCAGGAAGAGTGCGCTGCCGGCAGTGGCCAAACCGTAAACCGCAGCCGCCGTCATCACATCGGCAGCGCTGACGCCCGGAAACGCTTTCGCCACCGAGGCAGCAATCGGGCTCAGCGCCAGCGAGTTGGCACCGATCACGGCAATAGCGGCGGTTAACAGAAGAAGGTGGCGGGTAATCACGGCTAGCTCCAGATGATATTCGACGCTAACATTAAAGAAAGGAATATCATTCGGAGCAATGACGATAATGCCGAACTCAGAAAAAACAGACATCGTTCGGGAGAAGGCCCTGGAGGCGCGTCCAATGGATGCCTTCGACCGAAGAATATTAGGAGAACTGGCCGAGGACGCCGGGCTCAGTTACGCCGACCTGGGCAATCGTGTCGGGCTTTCGGCCCCTGCGGTGCACGAGCGGGTCAAGCGGCTGCGTGCTACAGGACGCATACGCGGCACCGTGGCAGTGCTGGATGGGCCCGCCACCGGTAAGCCGTTCTTGGCCTTCGTCCATGTCGACGCCACCGGATGGGGCAAGAGCAAGGAGCTGCTGGCCCTCTCGGCACTGCCCGAAGTCGAGGAGATCCACTCGGTAGCCGGCGACGCCTGCATGCTGCTCAAGGTGCGCTGCGCCAGCAGTCGAGCCTTGGAAGGGCTGCTCGCCCGGCTCTATGCCCTACCCAGTGTCAAAGCCACGCGCAGCTATGTGGTGCTCTCCACCTACATGGAACGCACGCCCCAGGCAGCTATTACCGAGGCACTGGAGGAAGAGCATTACGAGCCGTCGACGAGTTCGTAAGTTCGCTCCCGCTCGAGCAGGGCGCGCTTGCGCTCCACGCCCCAGCGGTACCCGGAAAGCGCCCCGTCGCTGCGCACCACTCGGTGGCAGGGGATGGCCAGCGCGATGGTATTGGAGGCACAGGCACTGGCCACGGCGCGCACTGACTTGGGAGAGCCGATCCGCTCCGCCAGCTCCGCATAACTGATGGTGGCGCCCACGGGAATCTCGGTCAGCGCCTGCCAGACCCGCTGCTGAAAGGCAGTGCCGCGAATGTCCAGCGGCAGCGACAGCCCGATCTCCGGCGCTTCAATAAAACCCACCACCCGGGCCACCCAGGCGTCGAAATCCTTTCCTCCCGGGACCAGGCTGGCGCTGGCGAACCGATCCTGGAACTCCTGCAACAGCGGCTCAGGATCACTCCCCAGGGAAATGGCGCAAATGCCCTTTTCACTGGCCGCTACCAGTATCGTGCCCAGTGAGCATTCTCCCAGGGCAAAACGAATATTCATGCCCTCTCCTCCCGAACGGTAGCGCTTCGGCGTCATGCCGAGCATCTGGGTCGACGCGGCGTAGAAGCGTCCGCTGGAGTGGTAACCCGCTTCATAGATCGCCTCGGTCACCGTTTCGCTGTTCAACAGTTCGGCGCGCACCCGCTCGGCACGCCGCGCCACGCCGTAGGCCTTGGGTGTCAGGCCAGTGATCGACTTGAACACACGGTGAAAGTGGAAACGACTCAAGCCCGCCACCTCCGCCAGCTCGTCGAGGGAAGGCAGGGTGTCGGATGTTTCGATAAGCCGGCAAGCTCGGGCCACACTCTCGGCATGGCGCTGTGCCAGTGACACTTGATGGGGCCGGCAGCGCAGGCAGGGCCGATAGCCGGCGTGCTCGGCCGCCGGGCCATCGGCATGGAACTCGGCATTCTCACGCCGCGGCCGGCGCGATGGGCAGGTGGGCCGGCAATAGATCCCGGTGGTGCGCACCGCATAGACGAAGGCACCGTCCGCCGCGGCATCGCGGGCCAGTACCGCCGCCCATTTCGCTTCATCGGCTTCGAAGATGGCAAGTGACTCGATCGTTGTCTTATTCATGGCGGGCCTCCGCTGTGGATTCGGCGTTCACCGTGGATTCAGGATGACCCTTGGGCCCGCCTGCCACACTCCGTCCCTTGCTTTCAAAGCGAGCCCGTCTCTTCGTGTCATTCGCAGCATAGCATTGCCGGTTTTTTGTGATTCAGAGGCAAGAAGCGGAGTGAGCCCATCGGCGCCCTCCCTCAGGGTTCGACATGGGGTCGCAAACGACGCCCCCAATCAACCTAGAGAGGACAGCCAGATGAACTCACTTGCCGATAAAGTCGCCATCGTCACCGGTGCCAGCTCGGGCATCGGACATGCTGCGGCTCGTCTCTTCGCCAGCGCAGGCGCCAAGGTGGTAGTGAGCGCTCGCCGCAAGGAAGAACTCGATGCCCTGGTCGAAGCCATCGCACGCGACGGCGGCTCTGCCGTCGCTGTCAGTGGGGATGTGCGCGACGAAGGTTTGGCCGAGCGCCTGGTCACCACCGCCATTGAGCGCTTCGGAGGGCTCGATGTTGCCTTCAATAATGCCGGCATCGTGGGCCCTATGGCGCCCCTGCAGGACATGTCGCCGAGTGACTGGCAAGACATCCTGGAGACAAACCTGACCGCTGCTTTCCTGGGCGCCAAATACCAGGTCCCGGCGCTGCTGCAGCGAGGCGGCGGCAGCCTGCTGTTCACCTCGAGCTTCGTCGGTCATACCGTCGGCATGCCCGGCATGGCCGCCTATGCCGCCAGCAAAGCCGGCATCCTCGGCTTGATGAAATGCCTGTCTGCGGAGCTTGGGCCCAACGGCATTCGGGTCAATGCTCTGCTGCCCGGCGGCACCGATACTCCGGCGAGCATTACCAATGCCCCCGATGCCGGAGCGGAAGTTCTGGCATTCGTCGAAAACCTGCATGCCCTCAAGCGCATGGCCACGCCGGAGGAGATCGCCCGCGCGGCGCTCTACATGGCCTCCGACGATGCCAGCTTCGTCACCGGTACGGCGATGCTGGCCGATGGGGGCGCCTCGATCAGCCGCACCTGACCGACAAGTACAACGCTGCCGGGTTTCAACTCCGCCGCGGTCAGCGTTGTTGCTTGTCAAGAACGGCTTTGAGGTAATACCCGTAGTCGCGGAAGAAGGCAGTAGAGCACCGACTGGCCATAAGAAGCACGGCTATGGCCAGAAGCGTTCGATCAGTGTTGGTTCATGAGCCGTCGCTGTTCGGCCTGCTAAAACTGGATCCGGCAGACAAAGTGTTATTGCGCTTAACGCAGCAGGGAGAGTTGGCCGCAGATTCGGTCCACCGCCTTTCTCGGCCCAGCCAGCAAAACGCCTAATGGCGTCTGCTCTTCAAACGACGCAGAATTGATGCGCAACGTATAATCGGCGTAGTCGCTCGCCTCGAACGCAGCACGCATGTAGGTAAAACGAATCGGCAACTCCTCTGCGGCATGAAAGAGGCCAGGCAGTTCACTTTCCGGGACACAGAGGATCGGAAGTGGCACTCTGGTAATACCTTTGAGCAGGATGCCATCGGCTGAGGCAGTATCGTTCCCCACCAGCTCGGGTGAATGCTTCCCAAGGCTCATGCCAAGAACCGCAGCAAAGTTGGCAGCCAGGCCATTAGGCAAATTGCTGGCAAGCACGATAACGGATTTTATCGACATCATTCATCCTCCTGTTGAGGTTTTAGCCTGCCCAAACAAGTGCCTTGTATATTGAACAAAAATGATCTTTGCCAGTAGGGATGTGCTCATCAACCTGGACGCGGATGACCGTGAACGGTGACTACCCAAAAGCTTGTCGCGGATGCCACCTTCTTCCACACTGCCTGCCTCGTGCACTCTCTGGGCCATGGCTATGATGAAATC
The DNA here is from genome assembly GCF_014779595.1 of Halomonas sp. ML-15. GTDB lineage: Bacteria > Pseudomonadota > Gammaproteobacteria > Pseudomonadales > Halomonadaceae > Franzmannia. The sequence goes on along the minus strand of NZ_JACXZT010000019.1, from coordinate 841,117 downwards.
GCACCCTGATGCGCCGTATCATTCGACCTGGAACAACCACAATCACTATAACGACATGGAGCTAGCATGATCGCCGTTATTTTCGAAGTCATCCCCAAGTCCGGCCATCGCGACCAGTACCTCGACATCGCCGCCAGCCTGCGTCCTCTGCTCGACGAAATCGATGGCTTTATCTCCATCGAACGCTTCGAGAGTCTGACTCAACCGGGCAAGGTCCTCTCGCTCTCCTTCTGGCGCGACGAGGAGGCAGTGGCCGAATGGCGCCGGCTGGAACGCCACCGCGACGCCCAGACCATGGGCCGCGACCTGGTTTTCGACGACTATCGCCTGCGCGTCGCCACGGTCATGCGTGACTACGGCATGCACGAACGCGACCAGGCGCCTACCGATAGCCGCGAGCGCCACGACCGCTCTCCCCCCACAGAGTAAAAGGCACTCCCCAAGAGTGCTTCAATGAGCCTTTCCTATCGAACACGCTCGACCACACCAGTATTTTGGCTTCGAACAATTTCCTGCAATGAGACGCGGCAAATTATTCACTCCTCATCTCCCCGCTCAGGTTTTACGCTGACCGTCATTGATAAGGAGGCCGTTATGTCGTTAGCCAGTGCGCAATCCGTTCGTCGAGTGGTCGCTCAGCATCCCTCCAAGCGCGATGATATCGGTGATTTAATCACCCGTCGGCCGCTGCCGGGGCCGCAGCTAGAACAGCTCGATCCCTTTCTGTTCCTCAACCATCACGGACCGCAGACATATCCTGCCAATAACGGCGGGCTGCCGTTCGGCCCACACCCCCATCGCGGCTTTGAAACGGTGACCTTTATTCTGCAAGGGTCGCTGGCCCATGCGGATAGCGCCAAGCATCAAAGCGTGATCCACGCGGGGGGCGTTCAGTGGATGACGGCGGGCAGCGGTATCGTGCATGCGGAAATTTCGCCGCCCGAGTTTCTGCGCGACGGTGGCCCGTTGGAAATTCTACAGCTGTGGGTCAACCTGCCCGCTCACCTGAAAATGAGCGAGCCGCGCTATGTGGGGCTGCAGCAAGAATCGATACCCGCCATTGCGCTACCGGGTGGCGGGGAATTGAGCCTGATCGCCGGTGAGTGGCAGGGAGACACAGGCCCTATCGAAACGCTCACGGGGATATTCATGTCGACGCTGCGGCTGCCTACCGGGGCGCAGGAGCGACTACCCGTTGCCCCTGGTCGGCAGGTATTTCTCTATGTGGTAGAGGGTGATGTCACGGTGGGCGGCGAGCCAGCCAAGCCCCACCATCTGATCGAGGTGGATCGCGCCGGCGACAGCCTAGTGATCGACGCCAGCAGCGACGCGCGTCTGCTGTTTGGCCATGGGGAGGTCATTGATGAACCGGTCTACTCCCACGGGCCCTTCGTGATGAATACCCGCGAAGAGATCGTTCAAGCGATCGAGGACTACCAGCACGGTCGCTTTGGTGGGTTGGACGTCTAGCTATCGGTAGCTCTGCAGCTCGATCACACCCGTTTCTCGATGCAAGGCTATTAGGGGATATGCTCGATATCGGCATGGTCGACCAGGGTTTGTTCACTACCGTTGATATAGAGCCGCTTGCCCGAGCGCGGGTAGTCGCATACGTCCTGGGCCAACCGCTGTCCCACCACCAGGCACACCAGCGGTTCATCGCCATCGTTATACATCTCATGGGCCACACCGTTGATGGGGTAGCCAATAAAGTCGCCGGGGCGGATCGGCTGCTTGCGGTCGCCGAGCGTGGCCATGCCGACTCCTGACAGCACGTAGACGGCCTCCTCCTCGTAGCGATGGCAGTGGTACTCGGTGGAAAAGTGGCCGGGTGGCACACTGATCTGGTGGATCCCAAGCTGGGTCATGCCGACGGCATCCCCCAGCGACTTGTTGATGCGCACGGCCTCGGCATTGAGGAGGTGTACCTTCCTCACGCCTTCGAGCTCTTCTATGTCCTGTTTCGATAGATACATGCCGATTCTCCTCGTTTGGATTTGTCCGAAAAGCGCCTGCGCCTTGCCATGCGGGATAAGCCAGCGCCCTCTGCGCCTGGCCTTGTCAGCAAGGTAATGGCTAAATAGGACATATTACGTCCTACTAAAAAGGAAAATTCCAGCGTGGCCAACCCCACGGTTCGCGTTCTGACGCTACTGGAACTGCTGCAGAGCCACCGCCATATGAGCGGCCGGGAGCTGGCCGAACGGCTGGGCGTCGATCGCCGTACGCTGAGGCGCTACATCCAGGCCCTGGAGGAGCTCGGCATTCCCGTGACCACCGAGCGAGGGCGGCACGGCGGGTATCGCCTGATGCCTGGCTTCAAGCTGCCGCCGCTGATGTTCAGTAGTGAAGAGGCGCTGGCCGTCTCACTGGGGCTACTCGCCGCTCAGGGGCTGGGTATCGCCGAGACGGCTCCGGCACTGGCAACCGCACGGACCAAGCTGGAGCGGGTAATGCCCGCCAGACTGAAACAGCAAGCGCAAGCCCTGAGCGAAAGCGCGCGGCTCGAACTGCCCCCGGCACAAGCACCGGGCGACGAACGCTTGCTGATCCTGTTCGCCACTGCCACCCAGGCGCGGCAGCGGGTCCGGCTCGCCTACCGGGACGACCGGTCACGGCATAGTGACCGCGTGCTCAACCCCTACGGCCTGGTCTATCGTGAGGGGCGCTGGTATGTCAGCGGTTGGTGCCATTTGCGCCGCGACCTACGCAGCTTTCGCCTGGACCGCATCTCCGAGGCCACACTGCTCGAGGCCAGCTTCGAGCGCCCAACTGACTTCGACCCCGCCGAGCATCTGACCCAGAGTATCGCCAGCCTGCCCCGTGCAACTGCCGTCCGCGTGCGCTTGCACACCGAGCTGGCCAAGGCCGTCGAGAAACTCGGACGCAACATCGGCGTGTTCACGCCTGATGGAGACGCCGTAGTGCTGCATGCCCGCACCGACAGCCTGGCCTGGTTTGCCCGTCAGTTGGCCCACCAGCCCTACGACTTCGAGATCCTCGATCCACCCGAGCTTTGCGACGCCCTCTCGGCGCAGGCTGTCCGGTTGCAACGATTGGCAGCAAGAAAATAAATGTATGGGTGTCGAAATCGACTACGTTGAATCGACGAAGGGAAGTAGAACCGACAACAACCCTCCTGGAGACCCATCATGCAGCTTTCCACCTACTTAATCTTTGATGGCAACTGCCGTGACGCTTTCGAGTTCTATCAGCGCTGCTTCGACGCCAAACTCGAGGCCATGTCCACTTATGCTGAGATGCCCGACAGCGAGGACATGGAAATCCCCCCCGAGGCCCGCGACCTGGTCATGCACGCTCGTCTGCGCATCGGCGACCAGCTGTTGATGGCCTCGGATAATGCCCCCTTCTGCCCGGCGCCCTATGAAGGCATCAAGGGCGCGAGTATCGCGGTTGGCGTCGACTCAGTGCCCGAGGCTGAACGGCTCTTCAACGCGCTGGCCGACAACGGCACCGTGCAGATGCCGCTCGAGGAGACCTTCTGGGCTCACCGCTTCGGCATGCTGGAGGATAAGTTCGGCGTCGCTTGGATGATCAACTACGAAAAGGACGCGTAGAGGGCTGCTTTCTCTTCGCCGGTAGGCGCCGTTGAGAGCATTACGCATGGCAGGAGTGCGGCGCCTCTCGTCAGCCTGGCTTTTCCCCCAACTCAGGGTGTAATCATGCTAATCGATACACTGAACCCCGACTCCCAAGCCGCCTCGCGCCTGATAAGCCTCTCCGATGCGTACATGGCTAGTCTTTACCCAGCCGAGAGCAATCACATGATGAACCAGCAGGAATTGAAAAGCCCAGATACTCACTTTATTGGCGTTCACTGCGATAAAGAGGTCATTGGCTGCGGGGCCGTAAAATCAGTCAAGGAAGACGTCCATTACGGGGAAATCAAAAGAGTCTTCGTGCCCGTGGAGCATCGCGGGAAGGGCCTATCCAAACTCATCATGCAGGCACTTGAAGACCACCTTCGCTCGATGAACATCGCTGTCGCTCGGCTCGAAACCGGCGCCAGACAGCCCGAAGCCATCCAACTCTACAAGAAGCTAGGGTATCGAGAGTGTGGGCCCTTCGGAAAATATACACACGACCCGCTAAGCGTCTTCATGGAGAAGGAACTCGCCTCATAACGCTGCGTGGGACCTTGATATCAGCAGAGTCCCTCCTCCGCCGTACCCTTCCGCCTATCAGTCCGCAAGCCAGGAGCCCTCGCCCTAGCGAATCGCCATATCGGCAACGATGCCCACCGCTCAAGCGCGGGTTGGCGTGGGAATCACGGTTGGCGCTAAACGGTATCCAGTAGTGCTGACTGACCACACCAATGGAAACGCGCTCATCACCTGCCAACAGTCGAGCAGCGCTATTGTTGTTTTGTAGACCGAACATACTGTCAGGCTCCGTCGCTATCAGGTATTGACTCAGCATGCGCCACTGATGTCAGTCAAGAAACGCCACCGGTCGGCTCGGTGCCAATGCGCTGGCGCCTTGGTCTTGGGCTACGGCGCAGCAGCATCAACATGACGATGACCAGCCATGCCAGTGGAGCGATGAAAGCCAGCAAAGCGGCCGTAGATTGCAGCCCCACGGCAGTGTGGTAGACCAGCCGCACACCGCCGTCAGAGCGTGATTCGACAGCAATGAGCACGGCTCTCTGCAATCGACTCAGGGTGCCGATATCCGGCACCTCTATGGCAAGCTCATCCGCGATATCTCTCAACTCGGGCCATTGGCCTGCACTGTTGCCCTTCGACAGCGGTTTGAATCCTGGCCAGGGGTTGTACGGTACCATGTCCCGTAAGGCGAGGCTGCGTGCCTGAGAATCGGCGTAGACCGCAACTATCCCGGCCACGCGTCTTTCCAGCTGCGCGCGAACGTCCTCGTCCAGCGTGCGCAGCAGCTCTCTCCGATCGATGTAATCGAGCGTTCTAAGCGACAGCGGCAAGGACGCAGTGGCCGTCGGTTCGTCTTCCGTGAGCGCCGTCCAGCTTTGCACGCCCAGTAACGAGGTGATCATGTTCTTGCTGGCGAGGCAGTCGTCGCTTTGCGGGCAGAGACGCTGGAGGTCGGTAATGGTCAGGTCATCCAGGCTATTATACAACAACCCCAACGACAGTCGCCCAGGGGACGCTTCTTCCCAGAGCTCCTCTAATGCATACAGCGTGGGCAGATCCGTGTAGGCAGAGTAATCAAGGGAAGCCATGGCTTGGCCCCAGTAATAATCCCGGCAGGAGGTGCTGTAGGATAATGCCGGCCTTGATGGCTCGGGGTTCGCAAACAGGCCGCAAGACAGTTCGTTTCCGGTCGGCTTGAAGATGAGCCGGGTTCCGGCCGGTGGCACATACTCGCCGAGATCTTCGGGGGTATGCAGTACCAGTGGCGGATAGCCCAGCACGGTTCCCTTGAGGTCATAAAAAATCGCGGGCCACAGGCGCTGCCCATCCCACAGCATCAACGCGGCGCAAACACTCGCCAGTACCAGCGAGGCGCTCAGCCGAGAGCGTTTGCCTTGGAGCGACAGTAATCCCAAGCTCGCCCCGTAGACCAGCGGCAACCCCAGCAGCAACCCGGGCAGGCCCGCGCTTAGCTCTGGAGCCCATATGAACAGCAGATAGTGGCTGCTGGCAAGAACAGCCAGTACGCCGCAGGCCAGGGCTACTGCCATGGCTATTGCGCCCCACGAGCAGCAACGTACCAGAAACCAGAAAACATAGCCCACAGCCAACAGGGCGAGCGATACCCAGAGCACCGAAGCGGGTGCAGCCAACAGCGCTAACATTGTCCTACCCACATGCCACACCTGCTCAGTGTGCTGCCATGTGCATGCACGTAGTGCCGGATCAGACGGCCATCGGGTTCCAGCTCATAAGAGACACCGTGGCGCTGGCCGTTTTTGTCATAACGCGCTACGCCCAGCAGTTGTTCAGAGGGCGATGTGACCAGCCAGGTTCCCTGCTCCTTGCCTTTGCGAAACCAGCCCTGCCAGCGTGAGTCGGTGTCGGCCCTGAGCACCCAATAACCCTCTTTGGCACCATCGAGGTACTGGCCGCATTCGACCAGCTCGCCCGCTTCATTGCGCTCCTTGTGAACGCCTTCTTCGCTCAGCGCACAACCATCCGCATCCAGTGGCGGTGGCCCCAACTCTTCCAACAGCGAGGGGGCGATGCCCGCCATTGACCAAGTGGGGGCTGCAAACAGCAGCGCCAATGCAATATACCGCATGTCAGTAGATCTCCAGGGGCATGAAACGGTAGGTCCAGCGTTGCGAGCGCTCTCTGGGGTCATCTACTTGTAATTGCTCTATATGCGTCACTTCGCCATGAAACTTGAGCTGGTCTTCGGGGAATACAAAGGACTCCAGAGCAGGGTCTTTCAGGTCTGCAGCTCGCGCCATGGGCATCAGTGCCTCTCCATTGGCATCGAGAAAGCGAAAGCGACCAAAGAACTCGCGCGCGGGTTGGGCAGGATCCACGCTGGCCCCGGGCAGCGCCTCCAGCGGCACCAGCCATGGCAATTCACTCTGCTGGTAAGTCAAGGGCTGCCAGGTTACCTCGGCTGGACAACGCAACTCGCTCGTCGCCTCAAGGTCGTGAAAGAAGCGCTGCTCGCCATCCGTGCTTTGCAGCTCCCAGCGCACGCGGCCGAGATACTCCTCGGGCAGCTCGGCGTAGCGCGAGTACGATTTGGCGGACAGGCGGCGTTGCTGATAGTCCTCCACATCTTCGTCATAGCGGCCTATGGAGTAGACAAACAGCCGCTCTACCGGGCGCCATTGCAGCGGCAGGTCTGCCCCCACAACCTGGAGTTCACAGGTGTCGCTCATGGTGACGGGGAGAAAGAGCTCATGGTACTCGAGGTCCTGGGCGTGCATGGGCAAGTCTAGAGTCAGGTCTGTGTCCGTGTGCTGCAAGGGAAGGTGCCAGGTCGGCGGTATCGAGGCCCTGGTGCGTTGATCCCGTTCGGTTGAAAAACGCACATCGGCAACGCGCACCTCTTCCGTATGCAGCAGCGTTACCGGCAGTTCTGCAGGCGCTGCAGCATTGAAGCGCAGCTGATAGCTTTCAGCGATCGGGTCGGGTCTGGGTTGATTGCGAGCAGTATCCCAAAATGATGACGATGGGTAGCGTTTGGTGCGCCAACCTTGATGGGCAGGAGGCTCGACAGCAGTAAACTGCCAGCGTTGCTGCCCCGAGTTGGCGATCTCGACCCACCACTCCCATGGCAGGGCGCCGGGTTTGGCGGTCATTGAACTGCTGCCGGCTTGCAGTTTGTGTGGTTCGTCGGTGAGCTCCAGCTGGCGCGGCTCCGTTGAGGTCGTCTGGCGCTGTACGACGTCAGCCAGAACCGACGCCGGCTGTTCATAGGGACAGCTCTGGAAGCGCTGATCCCACCGCACCTCCAGCCGATACCCTGTCGCCGATGGCATCCAGTAGCGGGTACTCTGCTGCGACAGGTCAAGGTCGGCCTTGACGCCTACGCTGCTGGGATCTGCGGACAGCTGCAACTGTACTTCGGGAGCGCACAGCAGGCTGCCATCCTGCGCAAACAGGCGAAGGTTTTCCAGGCCGACAGGTGTATCCACGGTCAGTCCGGGCACGTCATTGGCGGGCAAGAGCAGATTGAACCAATAACGCCCATCCCCCCCGCTTGTGTATGGGTAGCCTTCAAAGCCGGCGGCAGGCTCCAGCGTACCACCAAGCTCGGTGGGCAGAATCACCTGAGTGTCCTGCGCTGTGGGCAGTTGAAAGGGCTCAAAGTCCTGGTCAGATAGGGTGTTTTGGCGCCCGCTACCGACGGCCAGACCGAAACCATACAAGACGGTCAGCCAGACCAGTGCAGCTGCCGAAGCGCCAATGAAGCGCGGTGTGCGACTCTCGGCCCATAGCCTTGTTCCGGTTTGCCTGAACGCGCTCGCGACGCGGGCGCGAATGGTTGGGCTAGGCCCTACTTCGGTGTTACGCGCCTCCTGCATGCTGGAGCTATCCTTGCTGATTTTTGGCGCTGGTAGGCTACAGGGTCGGCTTTGTTGCCACAAGCCGACCCGGCACCAGGCAGCCCGCAGGCTAGCCATGCCCCTCGATAATCGACCGGCAGGCGCGCTCTCTGGACGCAGCATCCAGTAGGCCCATGATCCAATCACGCACGGCGGCGATAGCCGGCTCCTCGAGTCGCTCGGGTGGGTAGACGAGGTGGAAGGGAGCAGCCTGTATCTCAGGGCCGAACGGCTGCACCAGCCGTCCCTGGCGCAACTCCTCCTCGATAAGGTAGCGACTCATCAGGGCCACGCCCTGCCCATCCAGGGCGGCGGCGATGCCATGGGTTTCGTCGGAGAACAACATGCTGGCGCTGACATCGAGCCCTGGCACCTGCACCTGCCGCTGCCAGGCAGCCCAGTCCACCGGCGTGGGCGAAGAGAAGTGCAACAGCGTATGCCGCACCAACTCGTCAGGCTCCTTCAGCCCAAGTCTAGGGCTGCAGGCCGGCACGAAGACATTGTCGAACAGCTTCTCCGCCACCAGCCCGGGCCAGGGGCCCTCGCCATAGCGAATCGCCATATCGGCGGTGATTCCATCCAGATCGACCGTTTCGTGGGAGACCTGAATGCTCAGGTCGATCTGCGGTTGCGCGTCGCGTAGCAGGCACACCCAGGGCAGTAGCCAGCGTGCAGCAACGGCCGGCGTGGTCGAGAGCGTTACCGCCTGGCGCGCCGGCGGCCGGCGCAGCTTGGTCACCGTCTCTGCAATGGCATCGAAGGAGTCGCTGAGTACCGCCAGCAGCGCCTGGCCCTGGGCCGTCAGTATCAGCTGGCGCGGCCGTCGCACGAACAGGGCCACGCCCAGGCTCTCCTCGAGTTGACGAATCTGGTGGCTGATCGCCGTCGGCGTCACCGACAGCTCCTGCGCAGCACGCTTGGCGCTGAGGTGTCGCGCCGCCGCTTCGAAGGCGCGCAGGGCTGAGAGGGAGGGGAGTCGGCGCGGCATCATGGCTGAGTTTTATTTTCCATTCGTGAAAAAGAATCGTCGTTTGTCGCCGCAGATGGCCTCTGGCTTGATGGCAGCAGCTGCTCACCGCAGCTGAAACAAGCTCACTCGAACGATACTACCTCCATTAGCGGAGAAAGCCCATGACACGCATACTTCACCTCGACACCAGCCCACGTCCCGGCCGTGCCGGCAGCCAGGTCCACGGCTCGCACACCCGCCGACTGACGCACCACTTCATCTCACTCTGGCAGGCTCTTGAGCCAAAAACTGAGATCATCTATCGCGATCTCGGCGCCACCCCGCCACCGCTGACCAGCGTCGAGTGGATCGAAGCCGAGTTCACTCCAGCCGAACAGAGAACGGAAGCGATGTGGCAAGCACTGGCCGAGAGCAATGCACTGGTCGATGAGGTCATACAAGCCGACCTCCTGGTACTCGGCGTGCCCATGTACAACTTCGGCCCGCCGGCCGCGTTCAAGGCGTGGATCGATAATATCGTTCGCATCGGACGCACCGTCGATTTCGACCTGCAGCAAGGTGCCCATCCCTATGTCCCGCTGGAACACTACGCGCCACGGCTGGCCGACCGGCCGCGCCACGCGGTGCTGCTCTCCTCACGTGGCGGTTTCGGCTTCGACCCTCAGGGCCCTTTGTCCGCCTTCAACCACCTTGAACCTAGCGCGCGCACCGCCCTGCAATTTATCGGCATCGGCGGTTTTCACAGTATCGCCATCGAGCACCAGGAGGTGGGCGGCGAGCCCTTGGCGGCCTCGACGAAAAGCGCCCTTGAGCGTATCGATCGGCTGGTCGAGCAGCTGCAGGCCAACATGGCCACGCCAGGTATGCCGCTACCGGCATGAGGGTCAGGCAGGTATTACGAAAATGGGTCGAACGCCGGGGCGCGTCATCGCCCCGGCGTTGCAATCGCACCAGCCATTATGAGGCTTGGCCCACCGCCGCCTTGTCGGTCACCGGATCGGCCTTGGCGCCAGCCGCCTCGCGGCGCTCCGAGTAGCGGTCCACCAGCGTCTCGGCGTGGGGCCGCATTAGCAGGGTGAAGCGCACCAGCTCCTCCATCACATCAACAATGCGATCGTAGAGCGGCGATGGAAGCATGCGCCCAGCCTCGTCGAACTCCTGATACGCCTTGGGCACGCTGGACTGATTGGGGATAGTGACCATGCGCATCCAGCGGCCTAGCAGACGCAGGGTATTCACCGCATTGAACGACTGCGAGCCGCCGCTGACTTGCATCACCGCCAGGGTGCGCCCCTGGGTGGGCCGCACCGCGCCCATGCTCAGCGGCAGGTGATCGATCTGCGTCTTTATCACGCCGGTGATCTGGCCGTGGCGCTCGGGACTGCACCACACCTGGCCCTCGGACCAGATGGCCAATTCACGTAGTTCCCGCACCGCCGGGTGATCGTCGCCGGCTACCTGATCCGGCAGCGGCAGGTCGGAAGGATCGAAGATGCGCGTCTCGGCGCCGAAATGGCGCAGCAGCCGCGCCGCCTCTTCCACCGCCAGCCGTGAATAAGAACGCTCGCGCAGCGAACCGTAGAGCAGCAGGATGCGCGGCGGATGGCCGAGCGGATCGGGCAGATTCTCGCCGGGCCGCTGGCGGGCAAAGCGCTCGTCGAGCGCAGGCAGATAGTCGGGATCGGACAGCGGGCGCAGTCTCATGTCGCCTCCTTCATGGGGTGGTGTTGAAGAACCTGCAGCGCCACCAGGGCCGAGAGGCCCAGAGCGGCGGAGAACAGCAGCGCCTGGGTGCCGAAGCGCTCGATCAACAGGGCAAAAGCCAACGGCGCCAGCGCCTGGCCGAAGCGCGCCGGCACCATCAGGATCCCTTGGCGTAGCCCGTAGCCGTGTGGGCCGAAGATCGCCAGCGGCAGCGTGCCCTTGGCGATGGTTAGAATGCCGTTGCCGGCGCCGTGCAGCAGCACGAATAGCGTGGCCAGCGGCGCCCCAAGCGCCATCACACCGAGGGCGCCAAGGGGGTGGGCGACCACCGCCAGCTTTGCCGAGAACAGCGGATGAAAGCGCCGCAGCAGCGAGAACTCGAGCAGTCTTGCGGCCACCTGGGCCGGCCCCACCAGTGCCGCGGCGGCAATCGCGGCCGCCGGCGACAGGCCCGCAATCTGCAGCAGCCACGGCAGATGTGCGGCCATGGCGGTGCTGACGAACCAGGTCACGGCGAAGACATAGGCCAACAGCGCCATCGGCAGCCAGGACGCGCTGGCCTCGCCCGCCGCCGTCTCGGCAGGGGTCGCTGGTGGCTGAATACCGAACGGTATCAGCAGCCGATTGAGCGGCAGGCCCAGCAGCAGATGCACCGCAGCCCAGGTAAAGCAGGCGTTCTGCCAGCCGAACTCGGCGTTGAGCCAGCCAGTAATCGGCCAGCACACGGTACTGGCGAAGCCCGCCAGCAGCGTGATGCCGGTGATCGGACCGCGCGCCGCGCGACCATAGAGCCCCGTCAGGGTCGAGAAGGCCGATTCGTAAAGCCCCATGCCCATGCCGACGCCGATCACCAGCCACCCCACCCACAGCATCAGCGGTCCGCTGGCCAGCCCCAACAGCACCAGGCCCAGGGCGAATACCAGGCTCGACGCCGCCAGCACGTCGCGCCCACCGAAGTGATCGATGCGTCGCCCCACCGCCGGCCCCAGAATCGCCGACACCACCAGCGCCGAGGAGAAGGCGGCGAAGACCGTGCCGGTGGAGAGGCCGAGATCCCGCGCCATGGGCACGGCGAGGATGGCCGGCAGATAGTAGGTCGAGCCCCAGGCCAGGGTCTGGGATACCCCTAGGGCAACGACGACGCCGGTACGCGAGCTCACCAGACACCTCGACCATCGAGGTATATAGCCCGGCAAGAATGCTCTGCCCCCATTGCGATCACTCCTTGGATGGTATTGCCCCACCTGCCATGCGGCGGCTCGCGAGGATGCAGTCGGTGGCTTCGAGCCAGGCATCCACCGCCATCTGGAAGGCCTCCCGCCCTTTGTCCGTCAGCGCATAGACCTTGCGCGAGCGACCCTGCACGACTTCGGCGCTCGAACTCAGGTAGCCCCCCGCCTCGAACTCGTTGAGCATCGGGTAGACCGTGCCCTCCGACGGGCTGCAGCAACCCTTGGTGCTCCTCTCCACCGCCTGCACCACCTCATAGCCGTGCATCGGCTTGCGGTGCAGCACGCTGAGCACGAAGAACTTCGACAGCGACATCTTGATCGTACCGTGCCAGTACGAGGGATCGCTGTAGTCGGGGATCTTGCGGCCCGCGGCCGATTCGCTTTTCGTCTGGGTCATGGCGGAAACTTATACCTCGACGCTCGAGGCGTCAAGATCGACCAGCAAACTACAGCTGGCGGGACCATACCTGGCCTACTGAATCGCACCGTGTCGAAAGTGCACTGCCCGATTCGACTTCAGGAGTGAGGAACATCAGCCGCACCATCACAGGAGGAAACCCCCATGCACGATCACGAAGTCATTCACCCGTCCATCGCCAGCCGCAGCGACTGGCTGGCCGCACGCAAGGCCCTACTGGAACGCGAGAAAGCACTGACACGTGAAATGGACGCGGTGAATGCCGCACGACGGCGGCTACCCATGGTGCGACTCGATAAGCCATACGCCTTCGACGGCCCGAACGGCAAGACCCGCCTGCTCGACCTGTTCGAGGGCCGGCGTCAGCTCATCATCTACCACTTCATGTTCGACCCAGAATGGGAGAAAGGTTGCGGCGGCTGTACCGGATTGGTGAAATCGCTGGGCGATCTTTCGCTGCTGGGCGAGCGTAACACCAGCTTCGCGCTGGTTTCCCGGGCACCGTTGGCCAAGATCGAGGCCTACAAGGCCGACCAGGGCTGGCGCTGGCCCTGGGTGTCGTCTTACGGCAGCGACTTCAACTACGACTTTCACGTCACCCTGGACTCGGCTATTGCCCCGCCCCAGTACAACTACCGTGGCCAGGCGGAGCTCGAGTCACGCTGCAGCGAAGAACCGCACTTCACCAAAGGCGAGTGCCACGGCCTTAGCGTCTTCTTCCATCTGGATGGGGAGGTCTTCCACACCTACTCGACCTACGCCCGGGGCTGCGAGAGCCTCACCGACGCCTATGCCCTACTCGACAGAACGCCCTATGGTCGCCAGGAGGATTTCGAGGACTCACCGCAAGGGTGGCCTCAGCGGCCGACCTATGGTTGAGCTTCGCGGCCATAGCGTCGCCGCACATGGTCGAGATAGCCGCCCGGCGTGAAGCCGGTCACGGCCTTGAAGTCGTGAATGAAGTGCGATTGGTCGCAGTAGCCGGCGACAAAGGCGGTATCGGTCAGGGAGTTGGCGGCTCCGCACTGCTTGATCAATTGGCGACAATGAGCGACGCGCAAGAGTCGAGCGTAACGCTTGGGCGAGAGCCCCACATGGCGCTGGAACAGCCGCTCCAGATGGCGCTGGCCGAACGGCAGCTCGTCGATCAGTGCGGCGATGCTGGCCTGACCGCGGTGGCGCTGCAGCCAGCCAAGCGATGATCTCAGCGCTACCGGTACCCGTTCCGCCTGGCGCAGCCTGGCCAGCAAGTAGTGCTCCAGCAGCGCGATGCGCTCCGCCAACTCGGGGGTCTCGAATAGCCGCTCCTGCAACAGGTCGAGTTCAAGCCGGCGCAGCGCATCGCCTGCCACCAGCTCAGCTCCTGCCAACCCGGACAGCGCCTCGCCGACGAACGGCAACGCCATGCCCGGCAGGAAGCGCACACCGAGCAGGTCGAGCGTTTCCCCCACCGCCAGCCGCGCCGTGCGCCGCTTGGGGCCATCCACCCAGCAGACGGCACGCAGTTGTTCGCCATCACGCTCGAGTACGCCACCGAAGTTGAATAACAGACCGGTAGCGCCATCCGGATGCAGCAGCTCCACCCCCGCCGCTTCGCTACTGGCTCGCCCCCTGGCCTGCCAGAAACACTGCACATAGGGGCGCAGTAAAGCACAGGGTGCGAAGCGCCTGAGTATCAGGCCGGTGGCCATCTGCACTGCGGGTCGAAAATCTACAATGCCGCTGCTGTCGGCCGGGCTAGGGTGATGTCCTACCTTCACTCAGGAGACCTCCAATGCGTATGAACTACTTCTCTGCAAGCCCCGAAGGCCTCGCGGCCATGCTCGGCCTGCAGCGCTACGTCCACACAGCCGACGAAGACGGTGAGCTAGACGATGGCCTGCTGGCGCTGGTCTATACCCGAGTGTCGCAGATCAATGGCTGCGCCTATTGCATCGACATGCACACCAAGGACGCGCGCAAGGCCGGCGAAACCGAGCAGCGGCTGTACGCGCTGAGCGCCTGGCGTGAAACGCCCTTCTACACCGAACGTGAGCGCGCCGCCCTGGCCTGGGCCGAGGCCAATACGCTCATCGCCGGGCACGGTATCGACGACGCGCTGTTCGAGGCCACCCGCGAGCGCTTCTCCGAGAAGGGCATTGCCGACCTCACCCTGGCGATCTGCACCATCAACGCCTGGAACCGCCTGGCGATCAGCTTCGCCGCTGACGCCGGCAGCTACCGGCCCTGACCCACCATAATGCCAAGCTTGCTTGACAAAACCACAAATGCCAAACAAGCTTGGCATATGCACAATCATGTTCGTTCGCTGCCCCTCGCCTTCCGCCTGGCGCGTTTCTTCGACAAACCCGTCGAGGAGGTATTCGATGACAGAGCACCGTGATGCATCAGCCCATGACAAGCCCATGCTCGTGCCGCTGTGCGGCGTGGCCCTGGGCGTGGCGATATTCCTTACTTCCTGGCTGGCAGCGGCAGGCCAGCACACCCAGACTCATTTCTATGCTGACATTCTTAAGGGTTTTGGTCAGAAAATATGTCGCCCCCATCCAAGCCTGAAGCCTTCCGAATGGGTGCTCGACTGTCTGGCGCCTGAGACGCACCATTTCCGGCGTTACGGATAGATTCTATATCTTGAAGGATGCGACGCCGACATTACTCTCGCCTCGCCGAAAGTCGGGCAGCCGCCCCTCGATCCGAAGAGCAACGAGCCGGGCTTCCAGACTTTAGACCTCATTATCGCCAATCCAGGTTCCGTGCACACCGGCGGGCACCCAGGCAGGCAGTTCGATTGCAGCGACTGGGCGGGCACCGACCTGTGTTGCGTCCAGGACCCACAGCTCCGCCACGTTGCTACGCAGGTCAGTGACATAGGTTAATAACCATCCGTCATCTTCGCCGCGACCCTATGGGTCGGGAACGAAGCAGGGCTCGCCCGCATAGACGCCTATAGGAAGATCAAGCACCCAGCGCCGGTCGTACTCCATGTCATATTTGACGATCCCGTAACCGGCGCGCGTCGCGTCGGGGAAAACCACCGCATAGGCGAAGCGATTTTGCCGCCCGGTGAAGCCGGGGTGAATCATGGGGAATTCAATCGTAAGGTCATCGAGCAGCCCGACACGCGCCGTTCCTTGTCGCGGATCGATTATCCAGCGACTGCGCTTCGCTCCACTGACAGGGGCTGCTCCCTGTGGCGCTGCGCCATTGATAAAGGCTGAGGCTTTCCCCCAAGCGGCTTCGTCAAAGAACGGCCCCTCGACCACAAGGTGGCCATCTGCGTCTTCCCAGGCATTGGAGAAGTGCAGCATGTAATAGGGATCGACGTCGATCCACTGCACTCCCCCCTTGCTGCGGTCACGCGGCATAACGCCGATCCTGCCGCGATACTCCCTCTGCCACGTATAGGGAAAAGCAAGGTTGGAATGTAGATCAAGCGCTACGTTGGGATCGAACCAAATCACATAGTTTTCAGTGATGGCGAAGTCATGTATGACAGAACCGTTTGGCCCTTCGATCACCTCACTATGCACCAGCCGCCCCGAGGCATCCGCCACGTGGTAGGTCAAAGCAGCCGCAGGGCCTCGCGCTCGCCGTCTTTTGATATATCGATGCCATCGGGGTAGATGGCTGGCATATCGACGACCTCCACGGCAGGTAGCTTGGCCGCTGCCGCAGCCAACGCAACATTGGCCTTCGAGTGCGCAAGATCGGGGGGGAAAAGAAGAATGAGCGTCTTAGTCATGGGGCCGGATCTGCTAGACATCAGTCAGGCTCTGGAAGTAGCACCGGGTAAGTATCTTATCCCCGTTCGAGGTGGGAATTAGGCAGCCAGATTATTCAGCTGCCTGTCATGCTTCAAGGTATGGGGTTGACTGGTACTCAGTCCAGCGTATGCAAGATTTGCCAGGCAGCTTCGACACGCTCTGCATTGGGGTATCGCTTGTTTGCGAGAATCGCGATGCCTTTTTGCTGGGCGGGGATGAAGGCGGCATAGGCACCAAACCCACCGGTTGAGCCGGTCTTGTGGTACCAACGCTGCGCTTGCGGATCGCCCGAAGTGTTCAGCAAAGTAGCTGGCTGTGGCTCCAACGCCATCTCCGCAGTGGTACCAGCCTTTAGAGTGTCGAGCGTAACCGGCAGCGCATAGCTCTCCCAGCCCAGGCCCTGCTGCATGTCACCGATCGCAGCGTAGCCGTGCTGGGTCTCCAGCAGCCCTCGGGACATGGGATCATCTGGATGATAGGCATCGATATTGGCCTGGACAAAGCGGGCCAGATCCAAAGCAGTGGTCTTGATGCCATAGGCTTGGGCGTCCATGGCCCCCGGATTGACCCGCACGGGCTCATCGTCCTGATTGTAGCCCTGCGCATAGTGGTCGGCCTGACCTTCCGGCACCTCGAGCCAAGTGTGCTCCAGACCCAGTGCCGGCAGGAGCTGGTCCTGCATCAGCACCTTGAATGGTTCACCATAGCTCTTCGCTGCCAGCTCACCGAACAAACCGATGCTCGGGTTCGAGTAGAGGCGTTGAGTGCCCGCCGCAAACTCGGGCTGCCAGTTGCGGTAGTAGTCGTACACGTTGTCACGGGTCACGCCGTCGGGAAACTGCAGTGGCATTCCTCCGGCCATGTAGGTCGCAAGCTCAACCATGGAGACCTCGCCTACCGGGCTGCCAGTGAAGTCCGACTCAATGCTGGCGACAGTATCTGTCCAACCGAAGCCGCCCTTCTGATGGGCCCAGCCAGCAAGGGCCGAAGTGAAAATCTTGCTGACAGACCCCGCTTCGAACAGGGTGTGATCGTTCACGGCAAGCCCGGTGTCACGAGAGGCCACGCCATAATGACTGACGCACAGCACGCCATGATCAACCACCGCGACGGAAATACCGGCAATATCATGGCGACTCATCAGTGCATTGATCTGCTGGTCTATCGTGATGCTGTCGCAGGGCTCGGTTTCCGCCTGAACCGAACCGGCAGCGACAGCAAGTATCAGGGGTAGTAGGCGCATCGGCATGACAGGAATCTCCTTGGCGAAACAATCACTCATTTCATGTGGTCGTCAGCATTGGGCTGAGGCAGCAGAGTAATCAGGCGCGATAAGCCATACAACCGAGCATTTCTACCATCTGATACAAATTGGATTTATATCAGCTATGGATCGCCATCAACTTCCACTGAATGCATTGCGGGCTTTCGAAGCCTCGGCACGACACACCAGTTTTACCGGAGCTGCTTGAACTTTGTGTCAGCCAGGCAGCGGTCAGCCACCAAGTATGGTGCTCGCCGCCCCGCAGATGCAGGGCGCTAATCCCGAGGTAGGCGAAATCCTGAAAACGCACCGGGTGGAGAACACTCATCTGCTCGAGTGGCGCCTGCGGCGCGCCGTGGAGGAAGGCGAGTTGCTCCACTCGGCCGACTACCATTGCGATCGCCAATTACTTCGTCACCGTGCAGCATGGCATGTCGATCCAGGCCCGGGATGTCGCATCACGCGAAACGCTGCTGGCGACTGTCGACTGTGTCATGGCCAGTTGGGACGCCTTGATCTGCTGACCGCCCCCTAGATCTCCACCGCTTGCCCGGTCACCACGATGCCGCCCACCCCGGCGATGAAGGCGGTTTCGGAGTATCCCACCTCGGCGGCAATACGCTGCATCTCCACCGGCTCGGGCAGCGCCTCACGCAGCCATACCCCGGCCGGGTTGCCGCCGTTCGGATCGTCGGTGAAGGCCGCAAGGCGATATAGGGTGCCACTCATTGGGAAGCTCCTCGGGTGTGGATGGTGCTTTACGGGTATGGATGGTGCCTTAACAGAGTGGGCCGAAGGGAAGGATAGAACAGGCAGGACGATAACGAAGCGGCTATGTTTAGGCATTTCGCCGCCGGCATGGGAAGCACTGGCGAAACGAACAACAAGAGACACTGAGGGTGCGATGTGAAAGTGAAACGCATCATGTCCAACACGGCAACGGAGGAACTCGACAAGGCGGCCGCCTTTTACGGCGATATCCTGGGCCTCGAGCTGCTCATGGACCACGGCTGGTTCCGCACCTACGGTTCGAACGAGAAGATGACCGTGCAGGTGAGCTTCGGTAGCGAAGGCGGCTCACCGGGACTCACCAGCTTGTCCTGAAAGATCTCCAGGTCGAGGTAAATCTCGCCGCTGGTAGCGATTTCCAGATTCTCTAGGGTCGCGGACGTGAGGAGCGCCCGCTGCAGGCGCTCCATCATATGCCAAGCTTGCTTGACAAAATGCCCAATGCCAAACAAGCTTGGCATATGCACAATCATATTCGTTCGCTACGTAAGGCGTGTGGCCTGACCCAGGCGGCCCTTGCCGAGGCCATGGGCGTTTCGCGCAATACCATCAACTCCATCGAAGTCGGCCGCTACGTTCCTTCGTTACCCCTCGCCTCGCGCCTGGCGCGATTTTTCGACAAACCCGTGGAGGAGGTATTCGATGACAGAGCACCGTGAAGCCCCCGTCGAAAACAAGCCTGCTCTCGTGCCGCTGTGCGGCGTGGCCTTGGGCATGGCGATGTTTCTCACCTCTTGGCTGGCCGCCGATGCTCCCGGTATCGGGTTAGTCATGCTGGCCATCATGCTGGGCTATGCCGCCGCCATGCGTTTTGGCCAGCGCTTCGAGTCGATCCAGATACTCAGCAACGACCCTCCCCTGGACGAACGCCACGGCCTGATTCAGCTCCATGCTCTACGTGCCGCCTACTTTACCGTGCTCGTTGTCGCACTGATCGGCTTCTTCTGGGAAGTCACACGCGGCGCCCCCGGGGCCTTCACCCTGATCGCCTTCGTCGGCGGCACCACGCACCTTCTCGCCACCGTCATATTGAGCCGCCGCTTGTAAGCGGCATCCCGGTATTGGCCTGGCGCGCTAGTCCTCAACCCGTCAGCGCCTTGCGCAGGCCCCCGAAACGTCGCCGATACTGGGCCGGAGTCAGGCCGACCTTGCGCCGGAACAGCCGACCGAAGAAGGCGGCATCCTCATAGCCCACCGCCTCGGCGATGGCATCCACGGGCACCATCTCGCTCTCCAGTATCTGCTTGGCCTCTTCCAGGCGCAGGGTATGCACGTACTCCATGGGTGAGAGGCCGGTAGCCTTCCTGAAGCGACGGTGAAAACTGCGTTCGCTGAGCCCCGAGACCTCGATCAAGTGGGCCACGGGGGACGGCTCGTCGTAGTGCTCGGCGATCCATGTCTGGCAGCGGGCGATGACGGCATCCTCGGCCTGACGGGTGCGTGCAAGCATGGCGAAGGGAAGCTGACCGGCCGCATGCCAGTCGATCAGGAACAGCTTGGCGAGATGCATCGCCTCGTCGACCCCGGCCAGGCGTGCGACAAGATACAGCGCCAGATCGCTCCATGAGGTGCCGCCCCCGGCCATGACCAGGCGACTCCCGGTGCCCCCGATCACCAGCGCGCGATGCGGATGCACCCGAACGCCCGGATAACGCCCCAGCACATCGCAGTAGGCCCAATGGGTGGTGGCATCTTCGTCTTGCAGCAGGCCCGACTCGGCCAGCAACAGAGCTCCCGAGCAGGCGGTCGCCAGGATGGTGCCGTTTGCGTGGCAGCGCTTGAGCCACTCGACCTCGTCGCCATAGCGGCCCTCGAGCAGCGTTTCCGGTGGCAGCATGATCTCGGGGATGCACACCACATCGGGCACCCAATCCAGCCCGGCATCGGGAACGATGCGCACGCCGTTGGCGATGGTCAGCTCATGGGGGCCGGTGCGGGCGACCACCTGCGGCACGAAGAGCGGCTCACCGGCCTTGCCCTCGATCAGGGCGGGCCAATCGCGCCCCGCAGCGGCGAAGACGTCGTACACCCCGTACAGGGTGGAAGCCGCCGATTCGGGAATCGCCAGCAGTGCGATGGTGGGTTTGTGTATCGACATGGCGGAAATCGCCGGTTTCTGTCCGTAGGGACTTCAGTGTAGCCCAGCCGGGAGCGCCAGAATGGACGCGCCAATGCACACAACAAGACCCGAGGAGAACCGCCATGACTGCCCAAACCAAGTCTACCGCTGACGACGGCTTCGACGCCTCCCGCGCCGCCGACTTTGAAGCCCGCTTCGTATCCGCGCTCAACGAAGGCGCCATGCTGCAGTTGATCTCGCTGGCCCACCGCAGCGGCCTGCTCACTCACTTGGCCGACGGCGAGGCGGTGACCAGCAGCGAGCTTGCCACCAAGGCGAAGCTCGACGAGCGCTACGTTCGTGAATGGCTGGGCGGCGCGACCGTCGCGGCGCTGGTCGAGCACGACCCGCAGACCATGACCTACCGCCTTCCGCCCGAGCACGCCGCACTGATTACCGACGGCGGCGAGGCCAACCTCGCCGTGTTCTCCCAATACCTGCCATTGATGGGCCAGGTGGAAGATGATGTGCTGGAATGCTTCCACCACGGCGGCGGCGTACCGTACTCGCGCTACGCTCGTTTCCATGACGTCATGGCCGAGGACAGCGGCCAGACGGTACTGCCGGTGCTGTTCGACGCCATCCTGCCCCTGGCAGCGGAACTGCCGAAAAGGCTGGAACAAGGCATCGACGTGCTCGACCTGGGCTGCGGCCGTGGCCTCGCGCTGATGAAGCTCGCCGATCGCTTTCCCAACAGCCGCTTTACCGGCTACGACCTCTCTGCCGAGGCCATTGGCTGGGCGGCGGAGCAAGCCGCACGTCGCGGCCTGACGAACCTGCGCTTCGAGGAGCGCGACCTCAGCGACTTCGACCGCACGGCCCCACCGGAGCACTACGATCTGGTGACCACCTTCGATGCCATCCACGACCAGGCCTATCCGCTGAATCTGCTCAAGGGCATTCGCCGTACCCTGCGCGAGGATGGCGTGTACCTGGCTCAGGACATCCATTCATCCAGCCACCACCACGGCGACCGCGACCACCCCATGGGTACCCTGCTCTACACCCTCTCGATCATGCACTGCATGAGCGTCTCCCTCGCCCAGGGCGGAGAAGGGCTGGGAACGATGTGGGGCCGAGAGAAGGCACGGGAGTACTTCGGCAAGGCCGGCTTCGGCGCCATCGAAGTGCATCAGCTGCCGCACGACATCCAGAACGACTACTGGGTGCTCAGGCCATGAGCTCCACCGCCTGCCCGGTGACGACGATGCCCCCTGAGAGCGGAATATCCACTTGCAGGCGGCTGGGTCGGCCCATCGCCTCACCCTGGCGAATTATCAATTGGGCGGGCGCCTTGAGCAGGCTCGCATCGCGCAGATAGCCACCCAACGCCGCGGCCGCCGCACCGGTGGCGGGATCCTCCACCACCCCGCCCACCGGGAACGGATCGCGGACATGGAAGCGTGTTTCACTCTCGCGCCACACCAGCTGCAGGGTGGTCAGCCCCTCCCGCAGCATCAGCGCCTTGAGCCGTTCGAAGTCGTACTCGAGCCGCTCGAGGCGCTGCTTCTCCTGACATGCCAGCACCAGGTGCCAGGCCCCGGCGTAAGCTAGCGCAGGAGGAATCTCCCGATCGAGTACATCCCTCTGCCAGCCGAGCAGCTCGCACACGTCCTCGACCAGTGCCGGCTCCGCGGGCCGAAATGCCGGCGTGACCGACACCAGCGACGCCTGCCACGCCCCCTCCATCTGATTGGCCGTGACCATCACCTCGCCCACCGCCGTATCCAGCCGATAAGTGCCCGCGCCGCTGAGCTGTCCTAGCTGCACGCCTCCAGCCACCGTGGCGTGGCCGCAGAAGCTCACCTCCGCCTCGGGGCTGTAGTAGCGTACCGTGCGCCGCTCACCCTCCCCGGCAATGAAGGCCGTTTCGGAATAGCCCACTTCCGCGGCAATACGCTGCATCTCCGCGGGCTCAGGCAGCGCCACGCCCAGCCACACCCCGGCAGGGTTGCCGCCGTTTGGATCGTCGGTAAAGGCAGCCAAGCGATAGAGAGTTCCACTCATAAGAATCTCCTATGTAGGCGGTACCGCCAAAGGTTGAAGCATGTACTTATCATCCCTCGGCTTTAAGTAAACCGGAAGCCAACTGGCGGAATGCGTCGATAGCCTTCGGCAGCACGGTGCGGGGCTCGTCGGCGGCGGCGATCCACAGGGCGGCGTTGAGCGCCGCGCCATTGATCAGCCGGGCAGCGGCTTCCGCATCCACTGGCTTGACCACACCTTCATCAATGAGCGCCTGGATGGTCTGCGCCGTGCGCAGCAGGCAAGCATTCTGGTTGGGCCATTGCGATGGGTCGCCGAGCACCGCCGGCCCATCCAGCAGCATGATGCGCTGCACTTCCGACTCCAGCGCCATTTCGATATACACCACGCCTTCGTCGAGTAGCCCCTCCCATGGGCTCGCCGCTCGATCATGCACAGCCAGCATCTTGGCTACCATCTCGTCATCGATCTGATCGACCACCGCCTGTAGCAGCCCCTGCTTGCCGCCGAAGTTGTGGTAGAGCGCTCCTCGCGTCAACCCCGCTTCGGCAGTGATATCGTCCATCGAAGCGGCCGCATAGCCTTTGACCGCGAAGGCCTTGCGAGCGGCTCGTATAAGTTTGGCTCTGGTCTCTTCCATCATCTGCGTACGCTTCGACGCCACTGCACACTCCTCAAACTTATCCATATGCCAGCTCGATATCGCCAATATTAACATACAGTGTGTATGCGAATTGACATACGCCGCGTATGTGTCAAGATCCCAACATACGGGGCGTATATCAACGCCCCTCAACCGGAGCAGACAGATGACCAAACGCGATGCAGTGTTTCCTGCCGGCCGGCAGGCGCTTTATGACATCAACCGCTACTCGGCGGCGATCCGTTCAGGCGACTTCCTTTTCGTCTCGGGCCAGGTCGGCAGCCGTGAGGACGGCTCCTCTGAGCCGGAGTTCGAGAGCCAGGTACAGCTTGCTTTCGACAATCTTGCCGCCGTTCTCGACGCCGCCGGTTGCACCTTCGACGACATCGTCGATGTGACCACCTTCCACACCGATCCCGCCGCCCAGTGGGAAGCGATCGACAGGGTTCGAACGAAAGCGATTGGCGAACCGCCCTACCCCAACTGGACCGCCGTGGGCGTGAACTGGCTGGCCGGGTTCGACTTCGAGATCAAGGTCATCGCCCGACTTCCACAAGCGGCAGCGTAAGGATCACCCTTGAAGCGCATCGCCGCTGGAGCAGCGGCGATGCATTTTACCAACAGGCTCTTTCCCCAAATTGAACACACCGACAGACTAACCAATACTGCAGCGAGCGGTATCGCCACCGACGGGCTGAAGAGAGGCCTGTCAAAACCATAAGGAGGTATCAATGGATGAAGACCTCGACCGGATGACCCGCGACGAGCTGATCGAGGAAGCCAGGCGCCCAAGGCAGCGCGCACCGATGAGCCCTATGAGGAGTGAAATCCTTACACTGCGTCACACGCTGATGATTCGGCCATGATCGATCGAGTCATAGCGAAGGCCAACGACAGTGGCTAAAGAGGCCCTATCGCTACGACACCACAGCGAGTCAGCACTGGCTCGGGTATACGGCGGTGATCTGCAAGCATATGACGAGGCGATCATCGTTACGACTCACCCAACGGCTTTAACGGCCGCCAATCGGAGCGTTCGGCCAAAAACTCGGGCCTTGGCCGATTGCCGCAATACGGATCCTGGAGCGTGTTCTCGACGCTGTTGTAGACGAAGAACAGATTGCTCCGAGGCCAACATGACATATTGATATTCGAGCCATGTAGCGTATTGCACTCGAAGATGATCAGCGACCCGGCGGGCCCTTTAGGCGCTTCGATATCATTCTCCAGCATTATCTCGCGCAGACTGCTGGCGGGTGGCACCCCGACTTCCTGGCTCTTGAGCGACTCCTTGTAATTGTTCTCCGGCGTGCGCCCCACACAAGGGACGAAATAGCGATGCGAACCGGGAATCAGCATCAGCGGCCCGTTAAACTCACCGTTATCCGTCAACACAATGGAACAGCTCAGCGAACGCATACGGGGCATGCCATCTTCGCTGTGCCAGGTCTCGAAATCTGAGTGCCAGTCAAAGCCCTTGCCCTTGAAACCTGGCTTGTAGTTGATCCGTGATTGATGGATATAGACATCGCTGTCCAGCAGCTGCTTGACGATCGCCAGTAGACGAGGATCTCGCGTCAGGCGGCTGAAGCGCTGGGACACCTGATGAATGCCGAACACCGTGCGTATTTCCTCGCGACCGGGTTCGAGAACCGTACCTTCGGAAAGCTTCAGATCGGCATCGTCTTCATAGTCGCGCAGCTCGTCGATAAAGGCCTGCATATCGTCAGGATCGAAGAAGCCTTCGAATGACAGAAATCCGTCGCGCTCATACGCTTCGATCTGCGCTTTATCCAGTGGCCCGCTGGCGAGCTGCGACTCGTCGCCGTACACTACCGGATCGATGCGCTCGAACATGCCCAGTTTGCGTTCCAGGCGGGTGGGAAAGAGATCTTGAGAGTCTCTCATGGCAAACTCCTCCGTTAGTTTGCATTTAGCCGGTGCGTCACTGCACCCACCCCCAACGTAGTCTCCATCTCCCTTCTCAGCAATCCGCTGAGCGCCCGAAGAAACCGCCCCGCTTCGCCACTCGCACGGCAGGCACCATCACAAATGTCCCTTACACTAGCGGTATAGTAATGAGGCCGTCAGCGGTGGGCCTGCCCAAAGGCATCCATCACATGCCCGGCCAAAGCGTCGCTCGCCTCACCAAGGTCACTGCGCTTGACTAGCGCTATCTGGTAATCACCCAGCGGCGGCAGTTGATCCTGCTCGATGCGCCGTAGCGGTGCACGAATCAAGCTACGCGGGAAGGGCGATACGACAAGGTCGGCGAGCATCGCCGCCTCCTGCCCTGCGGAGTGCTCGCAGGTATAGGCGATGCGGTAACCGATGCCAGCACTGTCGAGGGCATCCAGCGCCATTTTCCGCCAGGCGCAGCCCTGATGGGCCAACGCCACCGGCAATGGTGAACGCTGCACGGCCACCCCCCCCTCGCGCCCGACCCATACCAACGGCTCGCTATGCACGATCTCGCCGCGTGGCTCTTGGCCCGGATTGCCAGCGGTGATCAGTATCAAGTCCAGCTCCCCGGCATCCAGGCGCTGCAGCATGCTGGCGCTACTGCCTACCACCACATCGACATGCACCGCCGGATGCGAACGGGCGAACTGAGCCAACACACCGGGCAAAATGCGCGTACCGACATCATCGGTGGTACCAAACCCCACCCGACCCTGAAGCGTAGGTGCCAGAAACTGCGTCACCGCCTCCTCGTTGAGCTTGAGCAGGCGTCTACCATAGCCCAGCAGCACCTCACCCTCAGGGGTCAGTCGTACCTGGCGGGCTTCGCGCACGAACAGCGGCTGGCCCAGGATCTCCTCGAGGCGCTTGATCTGCATGCTCAGCGCCGACGGCGTGCGGAAGACCTGCTGTGCGGCACGCGTAAAACTGCCGCTCTCGGCAATCGTCACGAAGGTCCGCAGCACATCGCTATCCAGCAAGGGCAAGGCACGATGGCCGCTGAGTGAAGGCATCTGTGTCATGGTCACACCTTTCAATTTTTCTTAACTGAAACTGTAGACCTTTTCGTTTGTTTGATCAAAAGAGAGACACCATGCTGTCAATCAGAGGTCGCGACCCTCCATTCACAACCCGATAGTCACCGCAGCCGCTCAACGGGCGGCTGCTGGGATGGAGGTGCAAGATGAGCCAGTACGAACCGTTTCGCCGCCCGCAACCCGTCGCTGACGAGCCGGCACCACCTGCCAAACCGGATCTCTTTATGCCGGCGATGCCTCCGCTGGGGCTGATCACTGCCGTCGAGCACTGGTGGCACATCTATCGCCGGCGCCGGCAGTTCCGGCAACGCTTCCTGCCGCTGCTCGCCTATGACGACCATATCCTCGAGGACATGGGACACCACCGTAATGACATCCTGTGGGCATCGCGCCTGCCGTTGAAAGTGGATGCGTTCAAGGCCCTCGAGGGGTGCAGGGCGCTGCGCAAGCGTAGCGGCTTGCTTGACGCAGCCACACGGCCGGGCAAGGCTGTCTACTGACCAAGCCACTGAGCATGGGCCCTGCGGGGCGCATGCTTGCCAACGAAACTGACGAGTGTCGTGCGCCTCTCTGTTCCAGCAGCGACGGCCGCAAGTGAATAAGGAGTCCTCACCGATGTCAGACGTCATCAACTTCACTGAGAAGCTCGGCAAGTTTTCCGACCTGTGGTCACCTCGCGTCATAGCGGAGATGAATGACTACCAGTTCAAGCTGGTGAAAATCCGGGGTGAGTTCGTGTGGCATGATCACAAGGATACGGACGAGGTCTTCGTGGTGATCGAGGGCTCCATGGGCATCGAGATGCGGGACCGCACCATTTATCTCACCGCAGGTGAGATGACCGTCATACCCAAAGGCGTGGAGCATAGACCATTCGCCAGGGAGGAGTGTCAGATCCTGCTCATCGAGCCCCAGGGCCTGGTCAACACAGGGGAAGCCGGCGGCGAGCTCCAGGCGGAGAACGATGTCTGGGTGTGACCGCTCGCCCGACGGCGTGCCCAGGTCGCCACGTCCCGACCGTGAGATCGGCTAAGCCTGCTCGAACATGATAATGCGACCTACTTGTCGTAAGACTCCCCTTCCAGGCCATCGAGCAGCTTGCCGAGCAGGAAACCTAACGTTTGCTGCTCTTCACGGCTCAGAGCAGCAAGCATGCTTGCCTCGTTCTCTACATGTAGCGGAATGAGCTCGCTCATCAGCCCCAGCCCCTTCTCCGTCAACGATACCAAGGTGCCACGACGATCCTCGGGGTTGGGAGCACGCACGATCAGCCCGGCCCGCTCCAGGCGATCCAGCCGGTTGGTCATGCCCCCGGACGAGACCATCAGCGCTTCGAACAGCTGGGTTGGTGTCAGCGCATAGGGCGATCCGGAGCGACGCAGGGTAGCTAGCACATCGAACTCGCCCAATTGCAGGCCATACGGCTTGAAGAACGCCTCCAGCCGGCTCCGAGTCACAAGCTGGCTGGCTTTCAGGTAACCGACCACCTCCATCGGAAGCAAGTCGAGGGTGGGCATCTCATGCTGCCACTGGGCGATCGCCGATTTCACTCTGTTCATTGCCAACCACCTATCTTGATACTAAGATACTCGACGAAAAGATACTTTCTGCCGAGCTACGGGAGTTGGATGATGTCGAACGGATTGCAGAGGCGCAAGAGTTCAAATCGGGCAGGACTCCGCGCCTTAAGCTGCCTGCTACTGGTCGGCACCTTCCTGGCGCTATCGCTGGTGGTGGCCAAATTGGCCGATGGTGCCGGAGCACCGCGACTTACCTTCCTGATGGCGGCCATGACCGGTGCTGGCATCGTGCTGGGTGTTATCGGGGCGCTGCAGCGTCAGGCCATGGCATTAAATCGCCGCACCCTCGAGTATGCCGCCGTCGCCGGGGCGCTGTTCGCCATTCCCAATGCGCTGGCCTTCCTTGCGGTACGCCATGTCGGCGCGGGGTTCATCTCGCTGAGCTTTGCCTTTCCGATACTCATTACCTGGATACTGGCCGTCTGGCTAAGCCTCGAGCGCTTGCGTGCTCTGCGACTGCTGGGCGTACTGCTAGGGCTCTCCGGTGGGCTGGTGCTGGCCACGGCCAAGGCCGGCGGGTCCGGCGATGCCCTGGGTTGGGTCCTGCTGGTGCTCGCCATGCCGCTGGTAATCGCGCTCGGCAACATCTACCGCACCCTGCGCTGGCCTACCGATAGCTCACCGGTATTTCTGGCAGCACTGATGATGCTGGGCGGAGCCGTGACCTTGGTACCCTTCGTCCTGCTGTTCGAGCCAGGCCAGTCTCAAGCGTTGTTCACTACCGAGATGGTACTCCGGCTGCTGCTCCTGGAAATCGCCGTATTTTCGGTGCTCTACCTCTTCTACTTCGTGCTGCAGAAGCTCGCCGGTCCTGTCTACCTGAGCCAGATCGGCATAGTAGCGGCACTGGTCGGCACTCTCATCGCGGTACTCGCGCTCGGTGAGGCCCCGCCTCCCAACCTGGGTCTGGCCGCATTGTTGGTAGTGCTCGGTACCGTTATTTTTCATCGCGGCGCCCGAGCCGCGTCCACCTCGAGGGATGCCACAGCCACCTGATGGCATCCCCCTCATCATCCCCTGCAAGGAGTGATTCATGAGCCTTATCGATGCTCTAAACTGGCGCTATGCCACCAAGCGCATGAATGGCAAGCAGGTGCCCCAGGCACAGCTCGACAGGATCCTGGAGGCGGTGCGCCTAGCCCCCTCCTCCTACGGCTTACAGCCCTATTCCGTGCTGGTGATCGAGGACCCGGCACTTCGCGAAAGGATAAGTCCGGCGGCCTTCGACCAGCCCCAGATCACCCAGTCCTCACACCTGCTGGTGTTCGCCGCCTGGGACTCTGTCGAGGAGGCACACGTCGACGACTTGATCCGGCTCACCGCCAAGACCCGCGGCCAGCACCCAGACGAACTGGCGGCATATGGAAATGCCATCAAAGACACCGTCAGTGGCTTTGCCTCCGACCAGGACAAGTTTCACTGGGCTGCCAAACAAGCCTACCTGGCACTGGGCACGGCACTTGCCGCGGCGGCCACGGAGCGGGTGGACGCCTCGCCAATGGAAGGCTTCGACCCGGCGGCGCTGGATGACCTGCTGGGGCTCAGGAAACAGAATCTGCGCAGCGTCGTGCTGATGGCACTAGGCTATCGTGACAGCAGCGCCGACCGCCATGCCGGCCTCGAGAAGGTGCGCTGGCCACACGAGAAGCTGTTTATCCCGATGCCGTCGGCATGACAGCTCCTCGTCGCCGGCTCCCTAAGGTTAGCCTCAACATGGAGTAGCATCGCAATGCACGACTACCAAGTACGGGTCACCTGGACCGGCAACCAGGGCAGCGGCACTCGTGACTACCGCGCTTATTCGCGTGACCATGAGATCGAGATAGCCGGTAAGGTCACGCTGCAGGGCTCAGCAGATCCCGCCTTCCTAGGCGATGCCGGGCGCCATAATCCCGAAGACATGCTGGTCGCCTCCCTCTCCGCCTGCCATATGCTCTGGTACCTACACCTGTGCGCCGAGGCCAAGATCGTCGTCGAGGACTATATCGACCAGGCTCAGGGCAGCATGGCCCTGACCAGCAGCGGCGGCGGTCATTTTACCCAAGTGACCTTGCGGCCACGGGTCACCGTCAGCGGCGACAGCGATGCACGACTCGCCGAACGCCTGCATGAGAACGCCCATGCACTCTGCTTTATCGCCAACTCGGTCAACTTCCCGGTGACATGCGAACCGACCATCGTGCCGCAGTGAAAGGCGATGCTAAGCTTTGGCCTTCTATAACGCCTAGCTCAAGGATATTCGTCTCATGAAATACCTCGGTGCCCACGTCAGTGCCGCCGGTGGACCGGATCAGGCCGTGCTGCGTGCGGTGGAGATCGGCGCCGATGCCTTCGCGCTGTTCACCAAGAATCAGCGCCAGTGGAAGGCCAAGCCGCTCAGCGACGACGCCATCGACGCCTTCCGCACGGCGTGCAGTGAACACGGCTTCGGGCCAGGGCAGATCCTTCCCCACGACAGCTACCTGATCAACCTCGGGCACCCGTCAGCCGAGGGGCTGGAGAAGTCCCGAGACGCCTTCCTCGATGAGTTTCAGCGCTGCGAACAGCTCGGCCTCTCGCTGCTCAACTTCCACCCCGGCAGCCACCTCAACAAGATCAGCGAGAGCGAATGCCTCACCCGCATCGCCGACTCCATCAACCTGGTGCTGGCCGAGACCCGCGGCGTCACCGCGGTGATCGAGAACACCGCCGGCCAGGGCACCAACCTGGGCTGGCGCTTCGAGCATCTGGCCGAGATCATCGACCAGGTCGACGACAAGTCGCGGGTCGGGGTGTGCATCGATACCTGTCACGCCTTCGCCGCCGGCTACGACCTGCGCACCGCGGAGGCCTGCACCGCCACCCTCGACGAACTCGGCAAGGTGGTCGGCTTCGAGTATCTGCGCGGCATGCACTTGAACGACGCCAAGAGCGCCTTTGCCAGCCGTGTCGACCGTCACCATAGCCTGGGCCAGGGCAATATTGGCCTCGACGCCTTTACCACCATCATGCGCGACCCGCGCATCGACGCCATTCCCATGGTGCTGGAGACCATCGAGCCGGCGATCTGGGCCGAAGAGATCGCCTGGCTGCGCGCCCAGCAGCACTGATCGCCATGAAACTGATCCTCAGCCGCAAGGGCTTCGACTCCTCCGCCGGCGGCGTACCCAGCCCCATCCTGCCGGACGGTCGGCTACTCGCCCTGCCGATCCCGGATGCGGCCTCGACGATTCGCTATGCTGACATCAGCTTCGACGGTGCGCCGCTAAGCCAGCTTGTCGAGCCGCTCACCCGCGGCAAGATCACGGCGGAACATGGCGCCCATTTCGACCCCGACCTGCTGCCCGAGATGCTGCCTCGTGCAGGGGACTGGCAGCCGCTCTTCGGGCAGAGCGGCCAGGCCCAGGGCCACCTGCGCAATCATGGCGTCGGTCAGGGGGATCTCTTCGTGTTCTTCGGCCTGTTCCGGCGCGTAGAGCGCCATGCCGACGGCTGGCGCTGGGCACCCGGCGCACGGCCCTGCCATATGATCTGGGGTTGGCTACAGGTGGCGTCGGTCGTGCCGGTAGACGAGGCCAGAGGCGACCGCTACGCCTGGGCGGACTATCACCCTCATTTTCGGCGCCCGGCAGACTCCGGCAATATGCTCTATCTGTCGCGTTCCCGGCTCGCCCTGCCGGGACTCGACAAGCCACTGCCTGGTGCCGGCGCCTTCTCCCACGTCGCGCCGGACCGGCAACTGACGGCACCCCAGGCGACGCGGATCTCACAGTGGCGGCTGCCGCGCTGGTGCTATCCAGCGCATGGCCGTACACCGCTGAGCTACCACGCCAATCGCCAACGCTGGCGCCAACGGTCCGACCACACCGAGCTGAACGCCGTGGCACGAGGCCAGGAGTTCGTTCTGGATAGCGACGAGTATCCCGAGGCCCTCTACTGGGCACGTGAGCTGATTCGCCGCAGGCAGCGGGATTGACCCGGCATCGGAAAGTGGCTTCACTCACTGGTTTCCGCCAGCTTGGCAGCCGATCACGACACGGAACGACGCTCATGACGCGACCGGGCTTACACGGCCCCCTCCTCCCTCGGAAGCGCATGCTTGCCCTTCTGATGGTCGCGCTGACGCTGATGATCGGAGCGCTGGGCAGCTACGGCCAGGCCAGCATGATCAGCAGCGGGTCACATGGCCACCATGGCTCCCATGACCATGACCATCATCATGCCGACTGCGATTCCCATCCAGCCCCGGCCCACGACGCCTCCTTCCATGACCAGTGCCAGGCACTCTGCCAGTTGGCCTGCAGCTTCGCCACGGCGGTACCGACCCATGCCCTGGATGCCGCGCTAGCAGAGTGGATCGAGGACTCACCGGATGCCCCGCCCAGCCGTCGGGCATTCCAACGCGCCCGGCTACTGCCGGATGCTCGCGCCCCGCCCGCTCCTTCCGCTACACACGCGTAACCCCACTCGATGTTACTACCGCCTTGGCCACCAGCTGGCCAGGCGGTCCTTATGCGTATCGGAGGAAGCATGCAGACCCCACACGACGTTGCGGCCAGTTCGCCGCGCCCCGCGCCGCGACGTGCCACCCAGGACCTCTATCTCGCCATATGGCGTTGGCACTTCTACGCCGGCCTGCTGGTACTCCCCTTTCTGGTTACTCTCGCCGTGACCGGTGCTATTTACCTATTCAACGACGAGCTGGATGCCTGGTGGCATGCCGATCTCAAGCGCGTCACTGTTCAGGAGCAAGCGCCACTGCCGTCCTCCACCCTGCTGGCGGCGGCCCTCGAGGTCCAGCCCGGCACACCGCTCAAGTACAGCGCCCCCGCGACGCCAGACGCCTCGGCCGAGATCACCGTCGCCAACCCGGAGGGCGAGCCGATCGCCGTCTACCTCGACCCTTACCGCGGCGAGGTGCTGGGCTGGCTACCCGATCGCGGCACCCTGATGTGGACGGTACGTCACCTGCACAGCCTGCGCCTATTCGGCCCCATCGCCCGCGGGATGATCGAGATCGCCGCCGGCTGGTCGATCCTGCTGGTGGGGACGGGCATCTACCTGTGGTGGCCGCGGCACAGCAGGAGCAGCCGACTTGGCGGCGTGCTCAGCGTGCGCGGCACCCCCAGGCGACGGCTATTCTGGCGCGACACCCATGCCGTCACCGGCGTGCTGGTCGGCGCCTTTATCGTTTTCCTGGCCTTCACCGGCATGCCCTGGTCCAACCTCTGGGGCGGCAAGGTCAACGAGTGGGCCAACGGCAACAACTTCGGCTACCCCGCCGGCCTGCGCGTGGCGGTGCCACTCTCGGACGAGCACCTGGATCACCTGGGCCCCACCACCTGGTCGCTGGAGCGGGCCCAGGTGCCCCTCTCCTCGCACGACCGGCATGACGTCGAGCCCATCGACCTCGACCAGGCCGTGGCCACCTTCGAACGCCTGGGGCTGCACCCCGGCTATGCGGTCAACCTGCCCAGCACGCCGGATGGCGTATTCACCGGCTCGGTCTACCCGGACGACGTGGCTCAGCAGCGCGTCGTGCACCTGGACCAATACAGCGGCGAGCCACTGCTCGACATGCGCTATGCCGACTACGGCCCCCTGGGTCGCTGGCTGGAGTGGAGCATCAATGTCCATCTCGGCCAACAGTTCGGTCGCACCAACCAGATCGTGCTGCTGATCGCCTGCCTGGCCATGGTCCTGCTCGCCGTCTCGGCAGCCATCATGTGGTGGAAGCGTCGCCCTTCAGGCCAGCTCGGCACGCCCCCGCTACCCAAGGACCCCAAGGTACTGCGCGGCGTCATCGCCATTCTGGCCCTGGGCGGCGTGATCTTTCCCCTGGTGGGGGCCTCGTTGCTGGCGATGCTGGTACTCGACCGGCTGTGGGTCTGGCAACGCCAGCGCCGCCTATAGGCCCAGCACCCGCAGCTCCGGCCTGCCTTTCGGCGCTTGACCTCAAGTGAAGTCGAGGGGCTAGCCTCGCCAGCGAATGGGCCAATGCCTGGCCCAGCTAAGCGAGGAGAGTGCAGATGCGCATCATGGTAGTAGGAGCGAGCCAAGGCCTGGGCTGGGCCTTTATCGAAGGACTGGGCGACAGCGGTGATGGTCTGATCGGCGTATCACGCAGCGTGCCAACCAAGCTACCCGAACGCCCCGACATCGCCATCGACTGGATAGCGGCCGACTTGGCCTCGCCCGAGCAGGCGACTGCCCAGGTGGCCGAGACGCTGGCAGAGGGCGAACTGGATGTGCTGATCTACAACCTGGGGCTGTGGGAAAGCCGGGCCTTCGAACCGGACTACCGCTTCCTGACGGACAGCCCCGCAGAGATCCAGCGCATGGTCACGGTCAACGTCAGCGGGGCCATCCTGCTGATCCAGGCGCTGCTTCCCGCGCTGCTGCGCTCCGCCGCCCCTCGCATCATCCTCACTGGCTCGACCTCCGCGCTACCCGGCCACGGCAGACCGGAGGTCACCTTTGGTGCCACCAAATTCGCCCTGCGCGGCATCGCCGAAGCACTACGCGAAGGGTTTCGCGATAAGCGCCTGGCGGTTACCTGTCTGCAGCTCGGCCACCTCAATACCGAGGACCACCTCTCGGTGCCTCTCGAGCAGGCGGCCCGACGCGGCGATGGCGAGTTCATCCCTATGCACGACGTGGTGAGCCTGGTGCGAACCTTGCTGGCGCTGTCGCCGAGCGCTTACCTCAAGGAGGTGGTGATGCCCGCCATAGGCGATATGCGCTTCTAGACTCGCTCAAGCGCCCAACGGCTCTTCCGCGATGGTGGCCTCAGTGAGCGTCGCGGCTCGCCGAAGCAGCACGCGTTCCTGCTCCGCGGGCAGCTTCAGCCCAAACCACTCCTGCAGCACGCTTGGCAGCTCACCGGCAACGACCTTATGAAGCTCCGGCTCCTTGCCTGGGCGGAATATCTTCAGCTCCAGATCGGTGAGGGCAAGCCGCACCTCTGCACCGTTGTGCTGAGCCACGATCCGCCGCACGAATGGCGATGCGGGATGATGAGAGGCCAGATAGTTGTATTCGCCAGAGTCGGCGCGGTAGCAGGGCTCGTCACTGAACTGGTAGATATTGAACCACTCACCCTGCCGTCTATGCCGCAGCAGCCAGTGCCCCAACGGCGAGCGCTCCAGCCGATACTCCCAGGGGCCATGACTCACCTCGTTGCCCACCTTGAGCAGAATCGGCTCCCGCGGCCCGATATTGCCGACCCCCACATCCACCAGCCAATCCCCGCCGGCCACTGTCACCACCAGCATCGTATGACCAAGCGGCGTGACCACCCGCTCGTCGTCGCCCATCAACATTCTGGCGTTGCGCCCAGCGACCTCGAAGCCAAGCCGATCCAGCACCGTGGCAAACAGCGTGTTCTGCTCATGGCAATAGCCGCCGCGTTGACGCCGTACCAGCTTGTCCTGAAGGCTTTCCAGGTCGATACGGATCTCGCCGCCGGTGACGATTTCCAGATTCTCGAACGGTATGGCGGCAAGGTGCGCCTGCTGCAGGGCTCTCAATGTCGCCAGGTCGGGCGTCAGAGGTCCGCGGTAATCGATGCGTGCCAGATAGGCGTCAAGATCGAGCGCCGGGGTCTCCCAGCGGGCCGACTCATGGAGGGGGTAAGCGATCGTTTCTTGCTGCATGACGTGCACTCCTAATACCAAGCGGCCCAAGGCTGTTTGTGAATGCTCAAGTGGATACTTCAAAAGAGACCCTGAAACGCAGCCTAATACCTGAAGTTAACTCTAGGTAAAGCAACAAAAGCACAATCGCCCTGATAGCCAGCGACGATGCCAGTCGTTTCCAGGCTTGGTTCAACCAGTTGGTACAGCCGGGAAGCAGCGGCTAAGCTTCTACGATGGTTTCAGGGAGGAGTACCGATGCCGCATCACATCACCCCACAGCTGATGTTCGAAGGCAATGCCGAGCAGGCCATGCGCTTCTACGTCTCACTGTTTGAGGGGGCCGAGATCTTGGGGCTCGAGCACTACGGCCCAGGCGAGCCTGGCAAGCAAGGCAGCGTCAAGCAGGCCGAGTTCACCCTGGCCGGCCGCCGCTATCTATGCATCGACAGCCCGGTCACACACGACTTCACCTTTACCCCCTCGATGTCACTGTTCGTCGAGTGCGAAAGCCTCGGGGAGTTCGAACGCCTTCTCGAACAGCTCGCGGAACAGGGCGAGACCCTGATGCCACCCGACGACTACGGTTTCAGCACCCGTTTCGCCTGGCTCAACGACCGTTTCGGCGTCTCCTGGCAACTCAACCTGACTTGATGAGGAAGACGCCATGACGACCTCGCCCCTGCCACCCATCGTCTCCCAGGACGAGTGGCGCGCAGCCTTGGAAGTACAGCTCGTCCGCGAGAAGGCCCATACCCGTGAGCGCGACCGCCTGAACGCCGCGAGGCGACGCCTGCCCATGGTCGAGGTGCGGGCCGACTACGTCTTCGATGCG
Organism: Halomonas sp. ML-15; assembly: GCF_014779595.1. Taxonomy (GTDB): domain Bacteria; phylum Pseudomonadota; class Gammaproteobacteria; order Pseudomonadales; family Halomonadaceae; genus Franzmannia. The sequence continues at coordinate 805,196 of NZ_JACXZT010000019.1, read as the reverse complement.
CCACAGGGTAAAGCTACCCTGCTCGACCTGTTCGAAGGGCGCCGCCAGCTGATCGTCTACCATTTCATGTTCGGGCCCGACTGGGAGGCCGGCTGCGACGGCTGCTCCTGGGTGGTGGACGCCATGACCCACCCCGCCCACCTGCACGCCCGCGACACTACACTGGTGCTGGCCTCCCGGGCACCACGGGAGAAGCTTGCTCGCTACCAGGCACGCATGGGCTGGCAGCACCCAGCCTGGGTCTCGTCGCTGGGCAGTAGCTTCAACCAGGATATGGGGGTGACCAGCGAGACCTGCTGTGCCCCGGACACCGACCGTGGTGAGCGCCATGGCATCAGCGTCTTCCTGCGCGACGGCGAGCGAGTCTTTCGCAGCTACTTCAGTGGTAAGCGCGGCGTCGAATACCTGGGCAGCCTATGGAGCTATCTGGACCTCACGCCCTATGGCCGCCAGGAGAACTGGGAGGATTCGCCAGCGGGTTGGCCGCAGACGCCGCCCTATGGTTGGAACCGCCGTCACGACGAGTACGACATCTGAGCAAGCCACGGCCACAAAGGGAGTGCCTGACCATGAAGACCATCGGCCTGCTCGGCGGTATGAGTTGGGAATCCACCGTGAGCTACTACCGTGCCCTCAACGAGGGGGTAAAGGCCGCCCTGGGCGGACTACACTCCGCCAAGCTATGCCTGTATAGCGTCGACTTCGCCGAGATCGAGCGGCTGCAGCACGCCGGCGACTGGGCCGCCACCGCCGAGATCCTGAGCCACGCCGCCCGCCGCGTGGAGGCCGGCGGCGCCGACTTCCTGCTGATCGGGACCAACACCATGCACAAGGTCGCACCGCAAATCGCCGAGGCGATCTCGATTCCGCTCCTGCATATTGCCGACGCCACGGCGCAGCGCCTCGCCAACGACGGCATTCGCCGTGTCGGCCTGCTCGGTACCCGCTTCACCATGGAGCAGGACTTCTACAAGGGGCGGATCGCCGAAGACTTCGGCATCGAGGTGCTGGTACCCCACGCAGAGCAACGCGACCTGGTGCATGAAGTGATCTACACCGAGTTGTGTCTGGGCGAGGTGAAGGAGGTGTCGCGACAGCGCTACCTGGAGATCATCCAGTCGCTACGCGAGCGCGGCGCCGAGGCGGTGATCCTCGGCTGCACCGAAATCGCCCTGCTGGTAGAGCAGCGCCATACCGAGGTGCCGCTCTACGACACCACGGCCATTCACGCCGAGGAAGCGGTCAGGTGGGCCCTCGAAGAGTAACAAAGATGGATATAAGGCCCGCCGACGCGGGCCTCGTGAATCACGCTGTCGCCAACGGCCGGGTTTTGACCCCCATCAAGATCATCAGGGCGGCCAGCAGCAGTACGGCGCCGCTGGCGGCAAATACGTTAAGGGCTCCACCGAGATCGAAGATGAGCCCGCCCGCGGCGGCACCGGTTGCAATCGCCAGGTTGATGGCGGCCACCAGCAGGCCGCTGGCGCTTTCGGCTTCGTCGGGCACCGTGCGGGTGAGCCAGGTGGACCACGCCACGGGGATGGCGCCGAAGGCCAGCCCCCACATCGCCACCAGCGCAGCGTCCGTGGCCGGTGTGCTTTCCAGCAGCACTAGCGACACCCCCAGCGTGCCCATCAGCAGCGGCATCATGATCATGGTCAGACGCAGGTTGCGCTCGGCCATCCAGCCACCCAGGTAGTTGCCCAGGAAGTTGGCCACGCCGAAGCCCAGCAGGATGGCGGCAACGCCGTTCACCCCCACGCCGGTGACGGTCTCGAGGAACGGACGAATATAGGTGAAGAAGGCGAAATGACCGGTGAAAACCAGGGCCGCGGCCAGCATGCCCACCCCTACCCGCGGGCGCATCAGCACATCGAACAGGGTGCGCAGGCGGGTCAGACCACTCGGCGCCATGCGCGGCAGGGTCATGAACTGCACCACCAGTGCTACTAGCCCCAGCACTGCAGCCATGAGGAATACCTCGCGCCAGCCGAGCAGGTCCCCGAAATAGCTGCCCAACGGGGCCGCGGCGATGGTCGCCGCGGAAACGCCGCTAAACATGATCGATAGCCCCCGCGGCACCAAGGCCTCGGGCACCAGACGCATCATGGTGGCAATCGACATGGTCCAGAACCCACCCAGGGCCATCCCCAGCAGCACGCGCCCGAACAGCAGTACCGTCAGGTTGGGCGCGAAGGCTACTACCAGATTTGCAGCCACCAGCAGCATCGAGAACCCCAGCAGGACATGACGACGGTCGATGCGCCGGGTAGCGGTGGAGATCAGCAGACTCGTCAATAGGGCCACCGCCGCGGTCACCGTCACCGCCTGGCCCGCCATGCCTTCGGTAATGCCCAGGTCCGCCGCCATTGGCGTCAGCAGGCTGGCGGGCAAGAATTCCGCCGTTACCAAGCCGAATACGCCGAGGGCCATCGAGATAACCGCCCCCCATGCGGGCCGTGCCCGCGATGCCGATTCGTTCATTGCTCGTTCCCCTTCCTAGAGAAGCATTCATCAGGAACGAGAAGACTAGAGGGGCCAAGCCGGACGATCTATGCTAGATACTCTCTATTATTTGATCATTCATCCGAACCGCATGGATAATGGCAAAAATGCCGAAACAGAAGGGAGCGCGAGATGCCCAAGCCGGAACTCTCCAGCGATCTGGTCAGCGAGCTTTTGCTCGGCATGCGCCTGCGCGGTATCGCCTACCGCCGCATCGAGCTCTCGCCGCCTCTAGGCGTCGAGTTCGGCACGGTAGCAGGCTGGGCACAGTTTCACTTCGTGGCGCGCGGGCCCGTCTATCTGCGCAGCCCGAACGGTAGCGTTCATACCCTCGCCACAGGCGATGCTCTGCTGCTGCCCCGCGGCGGCCCTCATGCCCTGCTCTCCAGCCCCGACCAGCCGGCTCAGGATGTCGCCGCCTTCGAAAGTGCCAGGCTATGCGAGGCGGTCAGCGCAATCCGCGCCTGCCCCCAGGGCTGTACCCTTGAAGGCGCCCTGACCTTTAGCGGCTGCATGGAATTCGACCTGGGCAGCATGCACGCCCTGGTCTCGCTAATGCCCGAGGTGATGCACGTCGGTACCCTACTCGAGCGACAGCCCGAGCTCCTGCCCATGCTCGAAGCAATGGAACGCGAGGCGAGGAGCGAGCGGGCGGGTTTCGCCGCCATCCTCGCGCGGCTCGCCGACGTGGTCTCCGCCTCCATCGTGCGCGGCTGGGTGGAGTGCGGCTGCGGCGACGCCAGCGGCTGGATAGAGGCGCTACGCGACCCGCGACTGGGCCGCGTCATTGCCGCCTTGCATCGTGAACCGGGGCGCCACTGGACGGTGGCCGAACTCGCCGCCGAGATGGGCTGTTCGCGCTCGGTGTTCGCCGAACGCTTCCTGGCAGTCACCGGCATGACCCCGCACCGCTACGTAACCGAACTGCGCATGCGCCTGGCGGCGCAGTGGATAGGCCGGGAGCGACAGCCGATCGAGACCGTGGCCTACCGCCTGGGCTACGGCAGTACCGCCGCCTTCAGCCGCGCCTTCAAGCGTATCCATGGTTACCCGCCCGGGGCCCTGCGTCAGCAGCGCGGACCCGGCACGGGTTTCTCCACATCTTCCTCCGCACCTGGGAGCCCCAATGAACGACGCCCAGTCGCTGCAGCTGGCCATTGATGAGCCGGTAAACCTGGCCGATTACGCCCCTGACTGGCCGGCACGCTTCGTCGCCGAGCGCCTCCGCCTGCTGAAGCGCTTCCCGGCCGAACTGCTCGACGTACAGCATATCGGCAGTACCGCCATTCACGGCATGCCGGCCAAGCCCATCATCGACATCATGGCCGGTGTCGCCTCCATGGCCGTCGCCGACGCCCTGTTCGATTCGCTGCTCGATTACGGCTACGTGACCTCGCTCGAGTTCAATGCCGGCCTGAGCGACCGCCGCTGGTTCATGCGCCACGCCAACGGCCGGCGCACCCACCATCTGCACGTGGTGGTCTATGAGGGCGAGCTGTGGCGCCAGCGGCTGGACTTTCGCGATGCCCTGTGCAGCGATGTGACGCTGGCCGCACGCTACGCCGCTCTCAAGCGCGAGCTGGCTTCCCGCCACCAGGCGGACCGCGAAGCCTATACCCGGGCCAAGAGTGATTTCGTCAGTACAGTACTCGGCTCAGGCAGTTGATTCGCCCCTCTCAATAGCTCGCCGCAGGAACTCCACCAGCGCTTCCAGCTGTGGCATGTGCTGCGTCCAATCGTCGCCGTCTCCTGCAAGATAGCCCCATCGCGCCAGCGACATCTCGGCCTGGAACTCCTGCGGCAAGCGCTCCAACGCCCAGGCGGCGGCAACATCCTTGGGAGCGATCTCTCCCGTCTCGAGGGTCATCCACATCCGCGCCAGGGTCAGCAGCACGTTGCGCTCATCGCCCTGCAAGCCCTCCACCAGACCAGGCAGCGAATCGAGCATCGCCCGCCGCAGGTCCGCCTCGGGGATCGGCGCCACCAGTTCCGTTAGCTCGGGGCCACACAGGGGCAGGCTGGCCTGCCTGGCGGTGGCCAGCACCACGGCCAGGTCGGGGTCGGCTGCCGTGGGAGGAATCCGGCCCTGCTCGAATTCCTCCCGCAACCACTCTCCGTAGACCAGCTCGCTTCGCGGCGGATATTGCCAGAGCGCCAGCTCACGGCGACAGAGCAGCGTTACTTCCAGCGGCCGGGGCGTGTCATCGTCTTCAGGGCCGCCGGATACCGTCATCAACGCCTCGACCAGGCGTCTTCGAGCCAACTCGTCGGGAGGGTCACTGACGATGACCAGTAGGTCCACGTCGCTATTGGGGCGCAGGCCACCAGACAGCGCCGAGCCGAATAGATAGACGCCGACCACGCTTTCGCCCAGCTCGCGAACGATAATGTCGAATGCGGACTTGGCCTCCGTGGGTAGCGGTTGCCCGCTCGCCCGTGAAGAGAGCGTCATCCTGATCTCCATGAAAACTTGTCATGCTTCGAGCATCTGCCGAACAGGCACCCCATGGTCGATGCTAGGCGTTATCGCTGAGGGCTGCCTGCCGGTAGCGACGAGCCGGCAGCAGCAGTGCTGCCACCGCCACTCCGACGGCACAGGCGGCCAGCAGCAGATAGAGCCGCTCGAATCCGCTGGCCGGATCGTAACCCCAGGCCACGACCGGCACGGCCAGGGCACCGACGCCCAGCGACAGCACGTACTTCACGGCATAGACACGCGCCCGCCAGCCGCTAACGGCGTGCCGCGCCACGATGGCGTCCTGCACTGGGATGACCCCGAACACCGTTATCATCAACCCCAGCGACAGTAAAACGATCCACCATTGCCCCTCCTGAGTCATCAGCAGCAATAACAGCGGCACCTGTACCAGCGCCAGCAGCAGCATCAGCTGCCGCGGCGAGACCCGATCCACTGCCCTGCCGGTGACCAGTTGCGCCATGGAGGCGCAGGCAAAGATCAGCGAGGCCAGCCCGGCGGCGCCGATCAAGCCATTCCCGCCACCGCGGAAAGCCTCTTCCATGATCTTGGGCAGCACTACGGTGGTGGCTGCGAACACCAGCCCACCCATCAATGCCGTGATGACCAGGTAGGCGAGGATACGGCCCGGCAGCGCCGTCGAGGCTTTTGCCGGCGGGGTATCGGCGATCTCAGGCGTCGACTCACGCTTACTGAGCTCGGCCGGCACCAGTGCCAGATAGGCGATGCCGCTGACGAGACAGAGCGCGCCGGGAATCAGGAAGGCCGCCTGCCAACCGAGCATGCCCGTGAGCGCACCGGTCAGCAGCGGCGCCGCCGCAACGCCCATGTTGCCCCACACGCCGTTCACGCCCAGTGCTTGGCCTACCCCTGCGCCGCTCTCCGCCACCATGGCGATACCCACCGGATGATAGATCGCCGCAAAACTGCCCATCAGAAACAGCCCGGCCGCCATCTGGTAAGGGCCACTCGCAACGCCTGTCAGCATGGAAGCCACCCCGAGTCCCAGGAACATCAGGGCCATCATGCCGTTTCGGCTCCAGCGGTCGCCCAGCCAGCCCGCCGGCAGCGTAAAGGCCGCAAAGGCGACGAACCCCGCGGTAGCCGGTAACAGCAGCTCGCCATACTCGCCCTGGCCGCGCCTCTCCAGCATCACCGCCACGGTAGGATGGATCAGCATGAAATAGTGGGCGTAGGCGTGCCCCAGGTTGAGAAACAGTAACCGAACGCGATTGCCGTTCATGGCCAGACTCCAGGTTGCCGGCCTTTCAGGCTAAACTGCACGCGAAGCGACTTCTCTCGCCATTCCGACAACATATATCGCGTAACGGACAATATGCCTCACACTCTGGCACACACCCTGCCCCTGCCACGTGAAGCCCTGCAGCGGCGCATCGAGAGCGCATCGGGCCCCGTGCAGCCCTATGCCTGCGACTATCCCGCCGGCTGGGATACCGGCCGCCATCATCACGCACGCGCCCAGCTAGTCTTCGCCACCCAGGGGGTGATGACGGTATCGACTCCAGCGGGGTGGTGGGTAGTACCGCCCCAGCTCGCGGTATGGATACCGGCACACATGGAACATGCCCTGCTGATGCACCGGGCCGTGAAGCTACGCACGCTCTATCTCGACGAGCGGCTGCCGGGGCTCCCTACCCAGCCGCGGGTAGTAAACGTCTCGCCCCTGCTGCGTGAGCTGATACTGCGCTTGATGGCACTACCGGCCGAGGCGACCGACCAGGGCGCCGGCGCGCGCTTGGTGGCGGTGCTTCTGGACGAGTTGCACGAGGGGCCCACGCTGCCGCTGCACCTCCCCGAGCCTGACGACCCCGCGTTGCAGCGGATCTGTACCGCCCTGCGTGACGACCCGACAAACCGCGACGATCTGACTACCTGGGGCCAGACGGTCGGCGCCTCGCCCCGTACCCTGGCACGACGCTTCCTGGCCCAGACCGGCATGGGCTTCGCCGCCTGGCGACAGCAGGCACGCCTGCTCGCCGCCCTGCCCATGCTGGCAGAGGGGCGTGCGGTCACCGCCGTGGCCCAGGACGTCGGTTACGACTCGCCGAGTGCCTTCATCGCCGCCTTTCGCCGCAGCCTCGGCGTCAGCCCCGGGCGCTACTTCACACGCCCGGGCTGTCGCGACTGAGGCCCTCTGCGGGCTCTTAGCGTGTCATCCTGTCCATCAGCGGCTGCAGCGCCACGCTACGCGGCTCGCCGTCGAAATCATCACTGACCAGCACCTCGGCACGCTGACGCAGGTAGTGGCCCGCCCCCTCGACCTCGGCAATACGCTGCATCTCGGACAGCGACTCGATCAGCTGCGGCGTCAGGCGGTCGAGTACTGGGCGCACCTCCTCGCCGAGATCCGGTGGCGAGTCGAAGGGTGGCCGTCCCTCCTGAGTCCACTGTAGATGAAGCCGCCGCTGAATCTGCTTGCTGGCCTCGAACTGCTGCTGGAAGAACTCTCGCGCGAACGCTTCGTCGATCCCTGCGGCAACGGCCTCCTCCGCTACCGACTCGAGGATCTGCGCTTCGCGTTCCGGCGCCTCGATGGCCGCACCGGAGTTCCACTTCGACTGCGCCACCAACGGCGCCACCTCGAGACGTTCATCGACCCGTTGCAGCATATGGTCGATGGCGAGTTGATCCTGCTCCGGCGGTAGCGGCGGTTGAGTCTGACACCCAGCGAGCAGCAACAAGGCGACAATGCCGGCGACATGACAGCGCCAAATACGTCGATAGCCAAACAACATACGGACGACTCCTTTCGTGAATGATGGCCTCCCAGTGTGGCAGCACGGCCTGACCACGGCCATATCCAGAGATGCCCCCAGGCGCTAGCGGAGAGGCGAGGCGTCAATCGCCATACTTGCCGGTCAGTCGTGAAGTTCGCTCCGCCAGCGCCTCGGCCACAAAGGTCATAAAGGCACGAATACGCGCCACCCGCCGCAGGTCGGGATGGGTCAACAGCCACAGGTCGGTGGCAAGCTCGGGAATCGCTTCGCCAATGCGTGTCAGCGCCGGGTCGCTATCAGCGAGGTAGCACGGCAGTACGGCCCGCCCTAGCCCATCGCGGGCCGCGGCCAACATGCCGAGCATGGTGTCGACGCGATAGCGGCAGTTGGCATCAGCGCCGTTTGCTTGCATGCAGGAATCGAGCGCGGTATAGCCCAGGTGACGGTCCGGTCCGACCCAGTTATCTGACGCCGCTCCGGCACGGGCATAGACCGCCTGGGCAATACGCCCCACCGGGCGACCAACCAAGTGCTCCGGCGGCGTGGCCGAGGGCCGCACCGCTACGTCGGCATCACGCTGGGAAAGATTGAACAGCTGATTGGAGACCGCCACCTCGAGCACGATCTCAGGATGCGCACTCTGGAAGTCGGCGAAGATCGGCGACAGCAACCCCATCAGCAGGGTATCCGTGGTGGTGACCCGCACCACCCCGGACAGGCGCAGATCGCGCCCTATCACACGGCGCTCGACGCCCAGCACTTCCGCCTCGACCCGCTTCGCCGCCGCCGCCAGCTCTTCGCCCGCCGCCGTCGCGGCATAGCCCGTGCGTGAGCGCTCGAAGAGCCTGACGCCCAGGCGCCCCTCGATGGCATTCAGCCGCCGAAACAGCGTGGCGTGACTGGCACCCATGCGGCGTGCGCCCCCCGCTAACGAACCTGCCGAGGTGATCGCCAGGATCACCCTCAGGTCATCCCACTGCAGCTGTTCATTCATGCAAAGTTACTTCTCATGAAAAGGGAATGTTAGATCATAAATGAACAGCATAGCTTCGGAGGCCTGAGCATACACATCCCATCAGAGGTCTCCGCCCATGAACGTGCTGATCGTTTTCTGTCACCCCGAACCGCGCTCCTTCAACGGCGCCATGAAGGAGATCGCGGTGCGGTCGCTGGAGGGGCTGGGTCATCGCGTGGAGGTCTCGGACCTCTACGCCGAGGGCTTCGATCCGGTGGAGCGGCCCAGCCACTACCCGCAACGCGCCGAGCATACGGTCTTCGCGCCGCTCACCGAGCAGCGCCACGCCTTCAACCAACAGACCCTGCCAGACGACGTGCAGCGCGAGATTGCCCGGCTCGAGCGCGCCGATCTGATCATTCTGCAGTTCCCGCTGTGGTGGCACGGCCTGCCGGCCATGCTCAAGGGCTGGTTCGACCGGGTGATGGTCTACGGCGGGCTCTACTCCGGCAGCATGCGCTACGACCGCGGCCGCCTGGTGGGCAAGCGGGCGCTCTGTCTGGTGACCACCGGCTCTCCCACGGAGGCCTTCACTCGCCACGGGCGCGGTGGGGATATGGCCGCGCTGATGTGGCCAACCCACTGTTCGCTCTACTACCTAGGCCTGGAGGTGCTGCCACCGCAGGTGGTATACGGCGTCCAGGGCGGCGGGCTCAGCTATCAGGCCGAGGGCGAGTTCCGCGAGCATATCGAACACGCCAAGCAGGCCTGGGCGGAGCGCCTTGGACGACTCGAAGAGGCCAAGCCCATCCCCTTCAGCGGCTGGCAAGACTGGGATGAGCAAGGCGTGCTGAAGGCGGAGCATCCGCTGTACTGGCGACCCTGACGGACAGTCGCCGCACAGAGCTGTTGGGTGACGATCAGGCGCTGCCCGGCCAGCCACCGGCCAGCGCGCGATAGAGCCCCACCAGGGCGGTGGCCGAGCGGGTATGGCTACGTGCCAGGCTATCCTCCGCGTCCAGCACCGAGCGTTCGGCGTCGATGACCTCCAGGAAATCGATCACGCCGACCTCGAAGCGCACTCGGGCCTGGCGCGCCGCCTCGGCACTGGCCTCGGCGGCGTCGACCAGATGCTCGCGTTCACGCAGCGCCTGGGCGTAGCGTGCCAGGGCGGTCTCGGTCTCCTCCAATGCCAGCAGGATCGTCTGCTCGTAGTGCGCCAGGTTGGCCTCGGCATCGGCCTCGGCGGCGGCCATCCGGGCCCGCACCCGCCCCTGATCGAGAAACGACCAATCCACCCCCAGCGCCACTAGCCGCGTCTCGCCATCGCGTCCCAACAGGTCACCCGTGCTGGCCGCCTGGGTACCCAGCAGCCCACTCAGGGTGAAGCGCGGGTAGAGATCGGCGGTGGCGACACCGATGCGCGCGCTGGCCACCTCGAGACGGCGCTCCGCGGCAGCGATATCGGGACGCCGACGCAGCAGGTCGCCCGGCAGGCCGGTCGCGACCCGTGCCGGCAGCGCGGGCAGTGACACCGGCTGTTCCAGCAGGGAGACCAAAGCGCCGGGCTCCTTGCCGCTCAACACGGCGATGCGATGAACCCGCGCCGCCACCTCCCCTTCCAGGGCGGGAATGCGCGACAGGGTATTCTCCAGCTGCGCCCTGGCGCGCACGCTATCGAAGTCGGTGCCGCGCCCCGCCTCCAGACGCGCATTCACCAGCGCCAGCGACTCGCGCTGATTCTCGGCGTTGGCCCGGGCCACCCGCAGCTGCTCCTGCAACCCGCGCAGCTGGAAGTAGTGGTCGACCAGCTCGCCGACCACCACCACCTGCAGGGCGCGCAGATCGGCGCTGCTGGCCTCGGCCTCGGCCCGCTGGGCCTCCACGTTACGCCGCACGCGACCGAAGAAGTCCAGCTCCCAGAACGCCGTCACGCCGGCATCGAAGCTCTCGGTGTCGCGATCCGAGCGTGAGCTCCCGGGCATCTGGTCGGCACTCAAGCGCTGGTAAGCCGCACCGCCCTGGGCGTTCACGCTCGGCCCCAGATCCTGGTGGCTCTGGCGCAGCAGCGCACGGCTGCGGTCGTAGCGCGCCAGGCCGATGCGCAGGTCGTGGTTGGCGCTCAGGGCCTCCTCCACCAACTGGGTCAGCAAAGGGTCCTCGAAGCCTTGCCAGAAGTCGACCTCCACCGGCTCGGCGCTGACCAGCGCAGCCTCGGCGCGCACCAGCGCTTGTGGTTCCGGAAGCGCCGGCGCGCGGTAGTCGGGCCCCACGGCGCAGGCGGTGAGGATCAGCAGCAAGGGAATCAGCAGCAGATTACGCACGATAGTCGCCCTCCAGCGGCAGGGTGGAGCCCTCGGGCATCGGGCGGTGGCGCGTGACCAGCTTGCGCAGGGCGACGTAGAACACCGGGGTCAGGAACAGGCCGAACAGGGTCACGCCAATCATTCCTGCGAATACCGCCGTGCCCAGCGCCTGGCGCACTTCGGCACCGGCGCCGCCGGCCAGCATCAGCGGCACCACCGCCGCAGTGAAGGTGATCGAGGTCATGATGATCGGCCGCAGACGCAGACGGCACGCCTCCAGTGCCGCCTCGACGATACCGCGCCCCTGCATCTCCAGCTCGCGGGCGAACTCGACGATCAGGATGGCGTTCTTGCACGCCAGCCCGATAAGCACCACCAGCCCCACCTGCACGAAGATGTTGCTGTCGCCCCCGGTCAGGCGTACGCCGATCAGCGCCGAGAGCATGCACATCGGCACGATCAGGATTACCGCCAGCGGCAAGGTCCAGCTCTCGTAGAGGGCCGCCAGCGCTAGGAACACCAGCAGGATGGCGAGCGGGAACACGATCAACGCCGCACCGCCCTGGTTGACCTGCTGATAGCTCAGGTCGCTCCATTCGAAGCTAATGCCCGCCGGCAGCACCCCCGGCGCCAGCCCCTCGACCACCGCCAGGGCCTGGCTGGAAGAGAGGATGCGCGGGTCGGACTCGCCCAGCAGGTCGGCGGCGGGATAGCCATTGTAGCGGATCACCGGGTCGGGACCGAAGGTCTGGTCGACGCGGATCATGCTGCCGATCGGCACCATCTCGCCGTACTCGTTGCGGGTGCGCAGACGGCCGATATTCTCGGCATCCATGCGGTAGTCGCCGTCGGCCTGGGCGATCACCTGCCAGGTGCGGCCGAAGCGGTTGAAGTCGTTGACATAGGCCGAGCCGAGGTAGACCTGCAGGGTCTCGAACAGGTCGGTCAGCGCCACGCCCTGGGTCTTGGCCTTGACCCGGTCGACGTGCAGGTCCAGCTGCGGCACGTTGGACTGGTAGGAGGAGATCGGATAGCCCATGCCCGGCGTCTGCATCAGCGCACCGCTGAGGGTATTGACCGCCTCCTGCAATTCGCCGTAGCCCAGATTGGCACGGTCCTGCAAGAACAGCGAGAAGCCCGAGCCGGAGCCGAGCCCGAGGATCGCCGGCGGCATGAAGGCGAAGGTGAAGGCCTCCTGCAGCGCCGCGAACTTGCCGTTGAGTTCGGCATTGATCTCCTCGGCGCTGCGCTTACGGTCGCCGAACGGCTCGAGGCCGAAGAACACCGTGCCGGAGTTGGGCGTGTTGGTGAACTGCAGCGGGTTGAGCCCCGGGAATGCCACGGCAGCCTCGACCCCCTCGGTATCCAGGGCGATCTCGGTCATACGCCGGATCACCGCTTCGGTACGATCCAGCGAGGCGCCCTCCGGCAGCTTGGCACCGCCGATCAGGTACATCTTGTCCTGGGTGGGAATGAAGCCGCCGGGCACCGCCTGGAACATCAGCCCGGTGGCGGCAAGCAGCAGCGCATAGACGGCAAATACCGCCCCCCGCCGACGCAGGCTGCGCGCCACGCCACGCTGATAGCGTTTTGAGCTGGCGTTGAAGAAGCGGTTGAAGGGGCGGAACAGCCAACCGAAGAGGAAATCGATCCCCCGCGACAGGCGGTCCTTGGGCGCGTCGTGGGGCTTGAGCAGCAGCGCGGCAAGCGCCGGCGACAGCGTCAGCGAGTTGATCGCCGAAATCACCGTGGAGATGGCGATGGTCACCGCGAACTGGCGATAGAACTGGCCGGTGACGCCCTCGAGGAAGGCCATCGGTACGAACACCGCGCACAGCACTATCGAGATGGCGATGATCGGCCCGCTCACCTCGCGCATCGCCTGGTGGGCCGCCGCCAGCGGCGCGAGCCCCTCCTCGATATTGCGCTCGACGTTCTCCACCACCACGATGGCGTCGTCGACCACGATGCCGATGGCCAGCACCAGACCGAACAGGGTCAGGGTATTGATCGAGAAACCGAGCAGATAGAGCACGGCGAAGGTACCGACGATGGATACCGGCACCGCCAGCAGGGGGATGATCGACGCCCGCCAGGTCTGCAGAAACAGCGTGACCACCAGTACCACCAGCAGCACCGCCTCGAGCAGGGTCTTGATCACCGACTCGATCGAGTCGCGCACGAACACCGTGGGGTCGTAGACGATCTCGTGCTCCACGCCTTCGGGGAAGCGTTCGGCCAGCTCGTCCATCTTGTCGCGCACCGCATCGGAGAGCGCAATGGCGTTGGAGCCTGGCGCCTGGAAGATACCGATGGCCACCGCCTGCTGGTTGTCGAGCAGCGAACGCAGCGAATACTCCGCGGCGCCGAGTTCGATGCGCGCCACGTCGGAGAGATAGGTGATCTGACCGTCATTACCGGCCCTGACCACGATATTGCCGAACTCCTCCTCGCTGGACAGCCGCCCCTGGGCGTTGATCGAGATCAGGAAGTCCGAGGTCTCTGGCGTAGGGGGCGCGCCGAGCTGGCCGGCCGAAACCTGCACGTTCTGCTCGCGGATCGCCGCCAGGATATCGCCGGCGGTCAGCCCCCGGGCAGCGGCACGGTCCGGGTCGATCCACACCCGCATGGCGTAGTCGCCGGCACCGAACAGCATCGCCTGCCCCACCCCCTCCAGGCGCGACAGCTCGTCGCGCACATGCAGCGCCGCGTAGTTGCGCAGGTAGGTGCTGTCGTAGCGGCCGTCGGGGGAGATCAGCTGCGGCACCATGGTCAGGTCCGGGGACTGCTTGTCGGTGGTCACCCCTTGGCGGCGCACCGCCTCGGGCAGACGCGCCTCTGCCTGGCTGACGCGGTTTTGTACCTGGACCTGAGCCTCGTCCGGGTCGGTGCCAGGGCGAAAGGTCAGCGTCATCGCCAATACCCCGTCGGAGCCGGCCACCGACTTCATGTACATCAGATTCTCGACCCCGGTAATCGCCTCCTCCAGTGGCGTGGCCACCGTCTCGGCGATCTCGCTGGGGTTGGCGCCGGGATAGACGGCCCGTACCTGGACGGTGGGCGGCACCACATCGGGGTATTCGCTGATCGGCAGCAGCGGAATGGCGATGGCGCCGGCGATAAAGATCAGGATCGACAGCACCGCGGCGAAGATCGGCCGGTCGACGAAGAATTTGGCGAAATTCATGACAAGACTCCCTTGCGGGGCGGGCAAAGGCGCCCGCCCCGAGAACAGCGTTCAGGGTTATTGGGTATTGCTGGAGTCAGGCGTGCTCAGCGTATGGCGGCGACCTCAGCGGCAGTGGCGTCCGAGCCGCGCATATCGACGCTCTCCGCCGCCACCGGCATGCCTGGGTAGAAGATGCGCTGGGCGCCATTGACCACCACCTGGTCTGTCGGCTCCAGGCCATCCGCCACCATCCGAAGCCCGTCGATCATGCGGCCGAGCTGCACGTCGCGGCGCATGGCCCGGCCCTCGTCGTCGACCACATAGACATACTTGCGGTCCTGGTCGGTGAGCACCGCCTTGTCATCGATCAGCAGACTGTTATCGGCGTTTCCCGCCAGCAGCTGCACGCGGGCATACATGCCGGGAGCGAAGCGCCCCTCGCTGTTGTCGAGAACGGCGCGGGTCAGGATAGTGCCGGCCTCGGCATCGAGGCGGTTATCGACGAAATCGACGTCGCCGCGGTAGGGGTAGCCGATATCGTTGGCCAGGCCGACGCGCACCGGAAAGCTCGCACCGCGGAAGTTCTCACGCTCGCCGTTGCGCGACATGGCCTCATAGCGCAGATAGGCCTGCTCGTCGCTATGGAAGTGCACGTGCACCTGCTCCAGGGCGACGATGCGGGTCAGCGGCGTGGCATCCGAGACCAGGTTCCCCGGTGTGACCAGCGCCCGGCCGGTGCGCCCCCCAATAGGCGCACGCACCTCGGTGAACGCCATATTGAGCCGGGCGGTTTCAGCACTGGCCTGGGCGGCCAGGATATCGGCCCCCGCCGTGGCCGCCGCTGCGCGGCGCTGATCCAGCTCCTCGCGGGAGATCGAGCGACTCTGCGCCAGCGTCTCGGCTCGAGCGGCCTCGCTGCGGGCCAGGTCGGCCCGGGCTCGAGCCCGCTGTAGCTCGGCCTCAGCGCGCTCCAGTTCGGCGCGATAGGGCCGCGGGTCGATGGTGAACAGAACGTCGCCCTTCTCGACCTCCTGGCCCTCGGTGTAATGAATGCTGTCGATGTAGCCCGATACGCGGGGGCGCAGATCGACGCTTTCCACCGCTTCGATACGGCCGGTGAATTCGTCCCACAGTTCGACATCCTCGACCAGCACCTGAGCCACGCTGACCTGGGGCGGTGGTGGCCCCTGCCCCGCGTCAGCCTGGTCATCGGCCTGACTGTCGCATCCCGTCAAAACGAAGAGCCCGGCGACTATGGTGATAACCATTAGATATCGCCGACTCCCGAACATCTTGTGGACGTTCATTGTTCCTCTCCCAATCCCGAGTAGCCGTTTGCAGCGTCGCTATAAGCCCTGGCCGGTAATCGACTCGCTGTGACTTATGTCCTTTATTTTTTAACTAAGGCTATGCATTTCGTTTGCCAGCATCCCTAATCGACAACGACGAACTTTGCCGACTGCCACGATATAGTCTTGCCGGTTACTTGATTAGTCGGGTTGAGAGGGAAATACTGTCCCGTTGACGGGATAGTGTCCGTGCAGCCATCCACGTCCTTCTTCCTGTAGTGTTGACTACCCACTGCTCGCACGGCACAGGACAACAATCATGCTACAAGACCTCAATGACGCCCTGATCTTTGCCAAGGTCGTGGACCAGGGCAGCTTCATTGCCGCGGCCAAGCAGTTACACCTTTCCAAGACAACAGTGAGCCGCAAGGTACAAGGGCTTGAGGAGCGACTGGGTGCCCGTCTGCTGCACCGCACCACGCGCAATCTTAGCCTTACCGAGGCCGGTGCCGTTTACTTTGAATACTGCAATCGCATCGCCCAGGATCTGGACCAGGCCGCGAACGCCGTCCAGCGTTTGGAAGATAGCCCGCGTGGCTGGTTGCGGGTCACGGCGCCCTTTACCATGTGTACCGAGTTCACCTCAGATTTAATACGCGAGTTTCGCGAGCGCTATCCCCAGGTGCGCATCGATATGGTGCTATCCAATGATCGCCTTGATCTGGTCACGAATCAGATCGACGTTGCCTTACGGGTCGGTCCGCTACCGGATTCGAGTTTGATCGCTCGTCCTCTGGCGCGTTTTCGCTCTTTTGTCTATGCCAGCGACAGCTATATCGCCCTGCACGGAGAACCAACCGAGCCAGCAGATCTGGCTCGCCACCCCGCCCTGGCCAAGTCCACCGACCAGCGCGGCCAGCGCTATCTGTGGCAGCTGCGCAAAGGGGCGCGCCAGGAGGAGGTCGAGATCGATCCGATTGCCGTCGCCAACGACCCCTTTGTGCTACGCGGGCTCCTCGTCGAGGGGCAAGGGTTGATGTTGACCAGCGAGATCGTCGCCTGCCTGGGGCCGGATGAGCAGCGACTGCAGCGGGTGCTGGAGGGTTGGGAGGGGCCTGAAGTTGAACTCAATGCGGTCTTCCCTGGAGGCCGACTGATATCTCCCAAGGTGCGCACCTTCGTCGACTTCGTCGTCGAGCGCATGCAAATCGGGAACATGCCAACCATCCAGCCGTGGCATCCTCAGGCTCAGCCCGCCGCCGAGGTGACAGAGGACGCCGCAGCAACCGCCTGATTTCGCAGGAACCCTTGTTGCCGAGGCGTGTCGTATAGGTGCTTTCTTGATAAGGAGATCTCATGCCAGAGCACCACAACGACCCCACCCTGCCCAGCCCGCAGTTCCCCGGCAGCCATATCGTGCTCGACGACCGCTACGCTTTCGTGTCCGGGCTGACCGTCGCCGATATCCACGGTACCGAGGGTGATCTAGGCGATATCAAGAAGGAGACACATCGCGTCATGCGCGAACTCGAGCGCATGCTGAAGCTTGTCAACGTGCACATGCGCGACGTGGTAAGGGTCGATGTCCACCTCGCCGACCTCGACGAGATCAGCGATATGGACAGCATCTACGCAGAGTACTTCGAGGGACCCCACTACCCTGCGCGCACCTGCACCGAGTCGCCCAGACTATGCGGCGGCTGCCGGGTCGAGATCACGCTGATGGCGCGCCGGCCGGAGTGACGGCCGTCTCGCCGTTGATGTCGACGCCCAGAAAACCGCCCGACTGGCGCCGCCATAGGGCAGCATAGAGCCCATCAAGCTCTAACAGCTGCTGATGAGTCCCGGTCTCGACGATACGCCCTTCGTCGATCACCACCAGCCGGTCGAGCATGGCGATGGTCGACAGCCGATGGGCAATGGCGATCACCGTCTTGCCCTCCATCAAGGTGTAGAGCTGCTCCTGAATCGCCGCTTCGACCTCGGAATCGAGTGCCGAAGTCGCCTCGTCGAGCACCAGAATCGGCGCGTTCTTGAGCAGCACCCTGGCAATTGCGATGCGCTGCCGCTGCCCGCCGGAAAGCTTGACCCCGCGTTCGCCGACATGGGCATCCAGCCCGCGCCGCCCCTGCACATCGACCAGATCGTCGATAAAGCTATCGGCGTGGGCGCGTCGCACCGCCTCCAGCACCTGCTCCTCACTGGCATGTGGACTGCCGTAGCGAATGTTGTCGCGCAGCGAGCGGTGCAGCAGCGAGGTGTCCTGGGTCACCATGCCGATCTGCTGACGCAGCGACGCCTGGCCGACGCCTGCAATGTCCTGATCGTCGATCAGGATGCGTCCCCCTTCCAGGTCGTAGAAGCGCAGCAGCAGGTTGGCCAGGGTCGACTTGCCGGCGCCGGAGCGGCCGATCACCCCGACCTTCTCGCCGGGCGCAATGGTCAGGCTCATGCCGTCGAACACCCGCTGGGCCTCACCGTCGGGCCGCGCATAGCCGAAGCGCAGCGCATCGAAGCGGATCTCGCCCCGCGATATCTCCAGCGCCTTGGCTTGCGGGGCATCCTTGATCTCGGGCTCGCGGGCGATGGTGTTGATGCCGTCCTGCACCGTGCCGATATTCTCGAACAGCCCCGCCACTTCCCACAGGATCCAGTTGGACATGAAGCGGATACGCATCACCAGCGCAATCGCCACCGCGATAACCCCCAGCGACACCGCCTCCAGGTACCAGGCGCCGATGGCGATGGCCGCCACCCCCGCCAGTAGCAGCGAGTTGAGCAGCGTCAGGCTTACCGTCAGCTTGGTGGCCAGGCGCATCTGGCGGTGCACCGTGGCCATGAAGCCCTCCATGGCATCGCGGGCGTAGTGCTGCTCGCGCTGGGTATCGGCGAACAGCTTGATGGTCTGGATATTGCTGTAGCTGTCGACGATGCGCCCGGTCATCCGCGCCCGGTCGTCGGCCTGATCCATGGAGACCTGGCGGAGGCGCGGTACGAAGACCTTCATGATCGCGACATAGCCGACCAGCCAGGCCACCAGCGGCAGCATCAGCCACGGCTCGGCGCTGCCCATCAGCAGCATGGCACCGGCGAAGTAGACGATCACATAGACCAGCAGGTCCATCAGCTTCATCACCGTCTCGCGAATCGCCAGCGCCGTCTGCATCACCTTCTGCGAGACCCGGCCGGCGAACTCGTCCTGATAGAAGGCCATGCTCTGTCCGAGCATATGGCGGTGCGACAGCCAGCGGCCGATCATCGGGTAGTTGCCGAAGATGCTCTGATGGGTGATCAGCGACTGCAGCAGGGTCAGCAGCGGCAAGCCAATCACCACCAGCGCCGCCATGCCGGCAAGGCGCCAGCCATACTCGGCAAAGAAGCCCTCGCGCTCCGCCGTCGCCAGCCAGTCGACCAGGTCGCCCATATAGCTGAAGAACAGCACCTCGACTGCCGAGACCAGTGCGGTGAGCAGCGACATGACGATCAGCAGCGGCAGTACCGGGCGCGAAAAGTGCAGAATAAAGGCGCCCAGCCCGCGGGGCGGGGTCTCGGGTTCACCGGAGGGATAGGGATTCACCAGGGTTTCGAAGAAGCGGAACATGACATCACCGGTTGTCTTAAGGGCGACTGGCAGGGTAAAACCTCAAGTTAACTAAAGGTCAAGGAAAAACGCATGTCGGCACGAATTCCGCGTGAGCTCAGCGTCGGCGAGGTCGCCGCCCGCAGTGGGGTGGCAGTATCTGCCATCCACTTCTACGAAGCCAAGGGGTTGATCGCCAGCCGCCGCAATGCCGGCAACCAGCGACGCTTCACCCGCGACGTGCTGCGCCGGGTGGCGATCATCAAGGTCGCCCAGCGCACCGGCATCTCGCTGGCCGAGGTGCGTGAGGCCTTCGCCACCCTGCCCGACCACCGCGCTCCCAGCGCCGCCGACTGGCAGCGTCTCTCGGCCAACTGGCGCAAGACCCTCGACGAACGCATTCGCTGCCTGACCCAGCTACGCGATCAGCTCGACCACTGCATCGGCTGCGGCTGCCTGTCGATGGACGACTGCCCGCTGCGTAACCCCCGCGACACCCTCGCCGAGCAGGGCGCCGGGGCACGACTGCTGGAATCGAGCTGAAAGACGCGTACAGGGTGTCGAATCGACGCCGCCAAGATCGACATTGGAGGGTAGACACCAATGTGGAGAGAGCGCATGCGCTTTATGATCATCGTCAAGGCAAGTCAGGACAGTGAAGCCGGCGTCATGCCGGAAGACTGCATGGTCGCCGCCATGGCCGACTATCACGAACAGCTGGCCGCCGCCGGCGCGCTACTCGACGCTTCTGGCCTGCAGCCCAGCGCCAATGGCTGGCGCATCGAGTATCGCGACGGCGAACCGCTGTTGACCGACGGCCCCTTCGGCGAAGCCAAGGAGCTGATCGCCGGCTACACCCTGATCCAGGTAGCCTCGCGGGAAGAGGCGCTGGAGTGGACCCGGCGCTTCCCCAACCCCGGTGGCCCGGGCGGAAACGCCGAGATCGAAGTCCGCCAGCTGTTCGAGCTGGAGGACTTCGCTCCGGGGGAAGGCATCCAACGCTTCCGGGCACTAGGCACCGTCTAGGCCGCTAGCGCCCTCTCAAATGTCGAGGCAGATCTTCCCAAAATGCGCCCCAGACGCCTGGTGGCGGAAGGCATCGGCGATCTGCGCCAGCGGGAAGTGGCGGTCGATCACCGGGCGCATGTCGTTGGCTTCAATTGCCTGGATCATCTCGATCTGCTGACGGCGGCTGCCGACGATCAGGCCCTGCAGGCGCACCTGCTTGGCCATCATCTTGGCCGTGGGCACCTCACCGCTGCCGCCGGTGAGCACGCCGATAAGCGAGATATGCCCGCCGATGCGCACCGCCTCGATGGATTGCGGCAGTGTGCCGGGACCGCCCACCTCGACCACGTGATCGACGCCACGGCCACCGGTGAGCGCCTTGACCCGCTCGCCCCAGTCAGGCTCATCGCGGTAGTTGATGGTGTGCTCGGCGCCCAACTCGCGCAGCCGGGCGAGCTTGTCGTCGGAGGACGAAGTGGCGATGACCCGCGCGCCCATCATGCGCGCGAATTGCAGCGCGAAGATCGACACCCCGCCGGTGCCCAGGGTCAGCACGGTGTCGCCGGCCTTGAGGCCGCCATCGCCGACCAGCGCCCGCCAGGCGGTGAGGCCAGCCGTGGTCAAGGTCGCCGCCTCGGCATGGCTATAGCCAGCCGGCGCGTGGGTGAACCAGTGGGCCGGACGCACTACCTGCTCGCGGGCATAGCCATCGACGCCGTCACCGGGCACGCCGGTGAAGTCGCCCTCGCGTGCCGGGCCTTCCTGCCAGTCGGGGAAGAAGGTCGAGACGACCGAGTCGCCGACGGCAAACTCCTGAACGCCCTCACCGACCGCCTCGACCACCCCGGCGCCGTCGGACATCGGAATGCGGCCGTCGGCGGTGGGCATCATGCCGATGACCACGCCGTAGTCGTGAAAGTTGAGCGAGCTGGCATGCAGCCGCACGCGTATTTCGCCGGCGCCGGGGGCGCCCGGTGCCGGCGCATCGGCTACCTGCAGCTTGTCGAGGCCGCCGGGTTGCGCGAGGGTTACCTGTTGCATGCTATCGATCTCCTGTGGGTAACATTA
Source organism: Halomonas sp. ML-15 (assembly GCF_014779595.1). Taxonomy (GTDB): domain Bacteria; phylum Pseudomonadota; class Gammaproteobacteria; order Pseudomonadales; family Halomonadaceae; genus Franzmannia. Next base: position 784,102 of record NZ_JACXZT010000019.1, on the reverse strand, counting down.
GCTTGCTAACGTTATACAATGGGGATGGATAGCCCTGACTTCAACCCGGCACCCGCACCCAGCCCTCCATCAGTACCCGCGCACTGCGGCTCATGGTCACCTGCTCGACCCGCCAGTCAGCGCCGACGCGGCTCGCCTTGGCGCCGACCCGCAGCGTGCCCGAGGGATGGCCGAAGCACACCGAGTCGCGCTCGCTGCCGCCGGCGGCCAGGTTGACCAGGGTGCCGGGGATCGCCGCGGCGGCGGCGATGGCCACCGCCGCGGTGCCCATCATGGCGTGGTGCAGCTTGCCCATGGAGATCGCCCGCACCAGCAGGTCGATCTCCTCGGCGTCGACCCGCCTGCCGCTGGAGGCCGTGTAGCCGGCCGGCGGCGCCACGAAGGCCACCTTGGGCGTGTGCTGGCGACCGCCCGCCTCGCTGATGTCATTAATCAGCCCCATGCGCACGGCGCCGTGGGCGCGCAGCGTCTCGAAGCGCAATAGCGCCTTTGGATCGCCGTTGATCGCCTCCTGCAGCTCGGTGCCGGTGTAACCCAGATTGGCGGCGTTGACGAAGATGGTAGGAATGCCGGCATTGATCAGAGTCGCCTGGAGGCGGCCGCTGGCCACCACCTCGCTGGGCACCTCCAGCTCATCCACCAGCTGGCCGGTGGGGAACAGCGCCCCCTCGCCGTCGGCGGGGTTCATAAAGGCCACCGGCACTTCCGCCGCCGGGAAGGTCACGCCGTCGAGTTCGAAATCGCCGGTCTCCTGCACCTGGCCGCCGCTGATCGGCACCCGCGAGACGATGGTCTTCTCGATATTGGCCTGCCAGATGCGCACCTCGACCACCCCGTCGCGGGGAATCCTGGCCGGGTCGACCAGGCCGTTGGCGATGGCGAACGGGCCCACCGCGGCGGAGAGATTGCCGCAGTTACCGCTCCAGTCGACGAAGGGCGTGTCGATGGCGACCTGGCCGAACAGATAGTCGACGTCGTGGTCCGGCGAGGCGCTCGGCGACAGGATCACCGCCTTGCTGGTGCTGGAGGTCGCGCCGCCCATGCCGTCGACCTGCTTCTGGTAGGGGTCGGGGCTGCCCAGCACCCGCAGCAGCAGCGCATCGCGGGCTGCTCCGGGCCGCTGTGCATCAGCCGGCAGGTCTGCGAGGCGGAAGAACACCCCCTTGCTGGTGCCGCCGCGCATATAGACGGCGGGAATGCGGATCTGTGGCGCGTGGCTCATGCGCTGGCCCCCGCGCTGGATTCGAGGAAGTCCTGAGCGAAGCGCTGCAGGACGCCGCCGGCGGAGTAGATGGTCAGCTCCTCCTCGGTATCCAGGCGGCAGATCAGCGGCACCCGCTGGGTCTCGCCATTAGTACGATGAATCACCAGCGTCAGGGTGGCCCGCGGCGCCGGCGTGCCCTCCACGTCATACACCTCGGTGCCGTCCAGCTCGAGGGTGTGGCGGGTGGTGCCCGGCTCGAACTGCAGCGGCATCACCCCCATGCCGACCAGGTTGGTGCGGTGGATACGCTCGAAGCCTTCGGCGACGATTGCCTCGACCCCCGCCAGCGCTACGCCCTTGGCCGCCCAGTCCCGCGACGAGCCCTGGCCATAGTCGGCGCCGGCGATGATGATCAACGGCTGCGCGCGGGCCATGTAGGTCTCGATGGCCTCCCACATGCGGGTCACCTTGCCCTCGGGCTCGAGGCGCGCCAGCGAGCCCTGACGCACCTTGCCATCCTCGTCGCGGACCATCTCGTTGAACAGCTTGGGGTTGGCCAGGGTCGCGCGCTGAGCGGTGAGGTGGTCGCCGCGGTGGGTGGCGTAGGAGTTGAAGTCCTCCTCCGGCAGGCCCATCTTGTCGAGGTACTCCCCCGCCGCGCTGTCGAGCTGGATGGCATTCGACGGCGACAGGTGGTCGGTGGTGATATTGTCGGGCAGGATCGCCAGCGGGCGCATGCCCTTGAGGCCGCGCTCCTGGGCCATATTGCCCTCCCAGTAGGGCGGCCGGCGGATGTAGGTACTCTGCGGACGCCACGCATAGAGCGGCTCGACAAGCGAGCGGGCGTCGCGGTCCAGGTCGAACATCGGGATATAGGTCTGACGGAACTGCTCCGGCTTCACCGCCCGCTTGACGATGGCGTCGATCTCCGCGTCGTCGGGCCAGATATCCTTGAGGGTCACCGCCTGGCCGTCGCTGTCGATGCCCAGCACGTCCTTCTCGATATCGAAGCGGATGGTGCCGGCGATGGCGTAGGCCACCACCAGCGGCGGCGAAGCCAGAAACGCCTGCTTGGCGTGGGGATGAATACGGCCGTCGAAGTTGCGGTTGCCCGACAGCACCGCCACCGAGTAGAGGTCGCGCTCGACGATCTCCTGCTGAATGGCCGGGTCCAGCGCCCCGGACATGCCGTTGCAGGTGGTGCAGGCGTAGCCCACCACGCCGAAGCCCAGGCTCTCCAGCTCGCCCATCAGGCCGGCCTCTTCGAGGTACATCTTGACCGTCTTGGAACCCGGCGCCAGCGATGACTTCACCCACGGCTTGCGCAGCAGGCCGCGGCGGTTGGCGTTGCGCGCAATTAGCCCGGCGGCGACCATATTGCGCGGGTTGGAGGTGTTGGTGCAGCTGGTGATGGCGGCGATGATCACCGCACCATCCGGCAGCTTGCCGGCCTGCTCCTCGGCCCGGGCGGCGTCCAGCCCCACCGCGATGCCGCGCTTGACCAGCTCCGAGGTGGGCAGGTGAGCGTGGGGGTTGGAGGGCCCGGCCAGGGTGCGGGTCACCGTGGAGAGGTCGAAGTGCAGCACGCGCTCGTACTCGACCTCGGTGAGGCTGTCGGCCCACAGCCCGGTGTGCTTGGCGTAGGTCTCCACCAGCGCTACCTGCTCGTCATCGCGGCCGGTAAGGGTGAGATAGTCGATGGTCTGGCTATCGATATAGAACATCGCCGCGGTGGCGCCGTACTCCGGCGTCATGTTGGAGATGGTGGCGCGGTCGCCGATGCTCAGCGCCGCGGCGCCGTCACCGTAGAACTCCAGGTAGGCCCCCACCACCCGCTCGCGGCGCAGAAACTCGGTGATCGCCAGCACCATATCGGTGCCGGTCACGCCGGGCTGCAGCTTGCCGGTCAGCTCCACGCCAATGATATCCGGCAGGCGCATCATCGAGGCGCGGCCGAGCATCACGCTCTCCGCCTCCAGGCCACCCACCCCCACCGAGATCACCCCCAGGGCGTCGGTCATCGGCGTATGGCTGTCGGTGCCGACACAGGTATCCGGGAAGGCGACCCGCTGGCCGTGGGCGTCGGGCTGGACCTGCACCACCGGCGACATCTTCTCCAGATTGATCTGGTGCATGATGCCGTTGCCCGGCGGGATCACGTCGACGTTCTCGAACGCCGTCTTGGTCCAGTTGATGAAGTGGAAGCGGTCGTCGTTGCGGCGATCCTCCACCTGGCGGTTCTTGTCGAAGGCGTCCTGCTCGAAGCCGGCGTGCTCCACCGCCAGCGAGTGGTCGACGATCAGCTGGGTGGGCACCACCGGATTGACCTTGGCCGGGTCACCGCCCTGCTTGGCAATGGCGTCACGCAGGCCGGCCAGATCCACCAGCGCGGTTTGGCCGAGGATGTCGTGGCACACCACCCGCGCCGGGTACCAGGGAAAGTCGAGGTCGCGCTTGCGCTCGATCAGCTGGCGGAGCGCATCACCCAGCAGCGCCGGGTCGCAGCGCCGCACCAGCTGCTCGGCCAGCACCCGTGAGGTGTAGGGCAGACCGGCGTAGGCGCCGGGGGCGATCTCCTCGACCGCGGCACGCGCATCGAAGTAGTCGAGTTCGGTGCCTGGGAGCGGTTTGCGATAGTCGGTATTCATGGTCTCACCCCGTGGAAGTTGGAGGCTGGAATTCGGCTCAGTGGCGCTGCTCGATGGGCAGCCAGCCGCGCGCCTCGGGGCCCACATAGTCCGCGCTGGGGCGGATGATGCGATTGTTCTCGCGCTGCTCGAAGACGTGGGCGCACCAGCCGGTGACCCGCGAACAGACGAAGATCGGCGTGAACAGCTTGGTCGGGATGTCCATGAAGTAATAGGCGCTGGCGTGGAAGAAATCGGCGTTGCAGAACAGCTTCTTCTCGCGCCACATCACCGCCTCGACCCGCTCGGAGACCGGGTAGAGCACGCTGTCGCCAACGTCGTCCGCCAACTGCTTGGACCACGCCTTGATGATCGCGTTGCGCGGATCGGACTCGCGGTAGATGGCGTGGCCGAACCCCATGATCTTCTCCTTGCGTTCGAGCATGCCGAGGATCTCCCGCTCGGCCTCGTCGGCGGAGCGCCAGTCCTCGATCATCGCCATCGCCGCCTCGTTGGCGCCGCCATGCAGCGGGCCGCGCAGCGAGCCGATGGCGCCGGTGACGCAGGAGTGCATATCGGAGAGCGTCGAGGCACACACCCGGGCGGTAAAGGTGGAGGCGTTGAACTCATGCTCGGCATACAGGATCAGCGACACGCTCATCACCCGCGCGTGCAGCTCGCTGGGGGTCTCGTCGCGCAGCAGGTGCAGGAAGTGGCCGCCCACCGAGTCGTCGTCGGTCTCGGTATCGATGCGCACGCCGTCGTGGGAGTAGCGGTACCAGTAGCAGATGATCGACGGCAGCACCGCCAGCAGGCGGTCGGAAACGTCCTGCTGCTGGTCGAAGCGCTCCTCGGTCTCGAGGTTGCCGAGCATCGAGGCGCCGGTGCGCATCACGTCCATCGGGTGAGCGTCGGCGGGGATCTGCTCGAGTACCGCCCGCAGCGGCGCCGGCAGGCCGCGCAGGCCCTTGAGCTTGGTGATATAGGCGTCGAGCTCGGCCTGAGTGGGTAGCTTGCCCTTGAGCAGCAGGTAGGCGACCTCCTCGAAGCGCGCCTTGTCGGCCAGCTCGGCGATATCGTAGCCGCGGTAGGTCAGCCCAGAACCGCTCTGCCCCACGGTGCACAGCGCCGTGCTGCCGGCGCTCTGGCCACGCAGACCGGCGCCTGGTGTTGGTTTATCTGCCATGACGTGTCTCCTTCTCCAAGCCCCCATGGGCCGGTGAATGCTAGGTATTGTTATGGGAAGTCGTTGCGCTCACGCGAGGCGTGGCCTAGGTGTTGTTTTCCTGCACGAACAGCGCATCCAGCTTGCGCTCGAAGTCGTGATAGTTGAGGAAGTCGTAAAGCTCATCGCGGGTCTGCATCAGCTCGACCACATCGCGCTGATGGCCGTTGGCGTGGATGCTCTGATAGACCTTGAGCGCCGCGGCGTTCATGGCGCGGAACGCCGAGAGCGGATAGAGCACCATCTGGCAGCCGGCCTCGGAGAGCTCCTGCTGGGTGAACAGTGGCGTGGCGCCAAACTCGGTGATATTGGCCAGGATTGGCGCATCGACTTGCTCGCAGAAGGCCTGATAGTCGTCCAGGGTGTGTACCGCCTCGGCGAAGATCGCATCGGCGCCGGCCTCGATGCAGGCATTGGCGCGCGCAATAGCGGCGTCCAGCCCCTCCATCTGGAAGGCGTCGGTACGCGCAATCAGGAAGAACTCTGGGTCGATGCGTGCATCGGCAGCAGCCTTGATGCGGTCGACCATCTCAGCCTGACTGACGATCGCCTTGTTGGGGCGATGCCCGCAACGCTTCTGGGCCACCTGATCCTCGAGGTGCACGGCGGCCACGCCGGCACGCTGCATCTCCTTGACCGTGCGCGAGATATTGAAGGCCCCGCCCCAGCCGGTGTCGATATCCACCAGCAGCGGTAGCTCAGTGGCGCCGGTGATGCGGTGGGCGTCCTCGACCACGTCATTCATGGTGGTCATGCCGAGGTCGGGCAGGCCGAAGGAGGCGTTGGCCACCCCGCCGCCGGAGAGATAGATCGCCTGGTGCCCGACTCTCTCGGCCATCAGCGCGGTATAGGCATTGATGGTACCGACGATGGGCAGCGGCTGGTTGGCGTTGAGCGCGGCGCGAAAGCGGGCGCCGGGAGTGGCATGGCTCATGAGACTCTCCTTGAACGGTGGCGTTGGAATAGCAGTCGGTTATGGCGCCGGCTGATCGGCTTCCTGTTCGAGCACCTCGGCGTAGCGCTCCGCGACATTGGCCCGCGAGGCACTGACGTGGCGACGCATCAGCAGCTCGGCAAGCTCGGGGTCACCGCTCTCGATGGCATCGACGATGCGGTGGTGCTCGACGAAGGCCCGCTGCGGGCGGGCGCCGCTGGCGCTGAACTGGGTGCGATAGAGGCGTACCAGGTAGTAGAGGTCATCGCAGAGGATCGTCATCAGCATGCGATTGTGGCTGCCCTGGACGATGCGGTAGTGGAAGTCCAGGTCACCCTCGCGTTGGAAGTAGGCCTCGCCGCGCTTGAGGTCGTCCTGGCGCTCATGCAGCGCCAGCACCTCGCGCAGTCCGGCGATCTCCTCGGCGGTCATGTGTTCGGCGGCCAGTCGAGCCGCCATGCTCTCCAGCGCCTCGCGCACATCGAATAGCTCGAGCAGCTCCTTCATCGACAGCTTGACCACCCGTGCGCCGACATGGGGCACCCGCTCGATCAAGCGGTGCACCTCGAGGCGACGCATCGCCTCGCGCAGCGGCCCACGGGAGATACCGTAGGTCTTCGACAGCCCTGGCTCGGTGATCTTGGCCCCCGGCGCCAGGTCGCCACGCACGATGGCCTCCTGTAGCTGGTTGAAGACCCGCTCGGCGAGGGTTCTGACTTCGGGCGTACTCAATTCTGATGTGGCTTGATTCATGATTAATTGTCGACAATTGGGATCTAATGGCACTCTACCCAGCCACCGCTGAGGAATCAAGCGTCGGCCGCGCTGCGTCGCCTACGCCTTTGGGCGTAGAGGCTGTCGGTCACGGTGCCGACCCACCCAAACATTGTCAACAATAATGCCAAATTAGCATATGCCGTTGATAGGCCGTCTTCATCCAGCGTGGCGTGGATGAGACAAACGCCTGAACGACGCCTAGAATAATGCGCTCGTTGAGGAAAGTGCCGCGCATGACATCACGACTCGAGATCACTGCTCTGCCCTATCAGCCCGATCCATTGGGCTACTTTGCCGTGCTGCGCCAGCAGCCGGGGGCCGTGCTGTTGGATAGCGGGCGCCCCCACGGCCCTGGCGGGCGCTACGATATTCTCAGCGCGCGGCCCCTCGAGATGCTCGAGATCGCCCCCGGTGGCCAGGCGCAAGACAGCCGCGGTCGCAAGCTCCCGGGCACGCCCATCGAGGCGCAAAAAGCGCTGCTGGCCAAGCTGCGGCTCGACCTGCCGGACAGCGACCTGCCGTTTCTCGGCGGGCTGATCGGCTACTGGAGCTACGACCTGGGTCGCAGCCTCGAGCCGCTGGAGGGCCATGCGCGTGACGCCACCCATCTGCCCTGGTGTCGCGTCGGCCTCTACGACTGGGCGCTGATTCAGGACCACCAGCGCCAGCAGAGCTGGCTGGTGGCCAGCGCGCCGCGCCGCGCCGAGGTCGAGCAGTGGCTGGCCATACCGGCGCCGGCAAGCGAACCGTTCAAGATCACCGCGCCGTTCGCCGCCGAGCTCGACCGTGACGGCTACGGCGAGCGCTTTCGCCGCGTGCAGGGCTATATCCAGTCCGGTGACTGCTACCAGATCAACCTCGCCCAGCGCTTCAGCGCGCCCTACCGCGGCGACCTGTGGCAGGCCTACCTGCGGCTGCGCCGGGCCACCCCCACGCCCTTCGCCGGCTACCTGGCCTGGGATGACAAGGCGGTGCTGTCGCTGTCACCGGAACGCTTTCTGCAGGCCCACTACGGCCAGGTCGAGGCGCGACCGATCAAGGGCACCCGCCCGCGCGGCGCCACCCCCGAGGAGGATCGCCGCCTGGCCGAGGCGCTGCTGGCCAGCGACAAGGACCGCGCCGAGAACGTGATGATCGTCGACCTGCTGCGCAACGACCTGGGCCGGGTATGCCGCCCCGGCAGCGTGCGGGTCCCGCAGCTGTGCGCCCTGGAGAGCTACGCCAATGTCCATCACCTGGTCAGCAGCGTGCGCGGCGAGCTGGCCACCCGGCGCTCTACGCTCGACCTGCTGGCGGCCTCCTTCCCCGGCGGCTCGATCACCGGCGCGCCCAAGGTGCGCGCCATGCAGATCATCGACGAGCTGGAACCCAGCCGGCGCAGCGTCTACTGCGGCAGCCTCGGCTATGTCGACCTGCGCGGCCATATGGATACCTCCATCGCCATCCGCACCGCGGTGGCCGACGCTGGCCAGCTGCACCTGTGGGGCGGCGGCGGCCTGGTGGCCGACTCCGATGAAGAGGCCGAGTACCACGAGACCCTCGACAAGATCCGCCACCTGCTGCACGCCCTGGATCAAGACAGTGTTATCACTTAGCACCAATGGCTCTAACGCAGCCGCCTCAAGCTTATTTTTCGATATATAACGATCTAACCAAACGATATTGGGGCGGGGCTGTGCGGCTTTGGTAATCTGGCGCCATTCACCAGAGCGGCGGTCTTTCGCCTTCAGGAGCCAGATAATGGATATCGACAGCATCAACCAGCAGCATGGCAACGACCCCGAAGCCCTCACGCGCTGGGCACTGAGCCTTGGCAAGCGCGCTATCTGCACCACCAACTTCCGCCCCTTCGAAGCGGTCATCCTGCATATGGTGACCCAGGTGCAACCCGATATCCCGGTGGTATGGATGGATAGCGGCTACAACACCGAGGCCACCTATCGCTTCGTCGACGAGGTCGTCAAGCGCCTCGACCTCAACCTGATCACCTACCACCCGCAGCGCTCCCGCGCCCATCGCGAAGCCCTGGAAGGCGACTTTCCCGGCATCGACGACCCGCGCCACGCCGCCTTTACCGAGGAGGTCAAGCTCGAGCCCTTCCAGCGCGCGCTGCGCGAAATGGCCCCCGAGGTGTGGTTCACCGCGCTGCGTGCCGAAGACACCGCCGAGCGTGCCCGCATGCAGCCGGTCTCGCGCAACGCCGACGGGCTGATCAAGGTCGCCCCGGTGCTGCACTGGACCGCCAAGGAGATGTACCAGTACCTGCAGCAGCACGACCTGCCCAACAACTTCGACTACTTCGACCCCACCAAGGTGGAGGAGAAGCGGGAGTGCGGGTTGCATCTGCAGCACTAGGCACTTGCCTGATCACATCGCCTCACAACCATAAGGGCCCGCCGGTATAGCTACCGGCGGGCCCTTATGCATGTTGCTCGATGCGCTTAGCGCGTCGGCAGCTCGATATTCTCGAACAAGTCCTGCTCGTGACGCGGGCCGGCCGCCAGGGCGGCATCCACGATGTCGCGGTCGAGGTGGGCGGCGAAGCCCTGCACGAAGTCGTACATATAGCCGCGCATGAAGGTGCCGCGGCGAATGGCAATCTTGGTGGTCGAGCTGGCGAACAGGTGGCTGGCATCCAGCGCCACCAGATCGCTGTCGGCCTCCGGGTCCACCGCCATATGGGCAACGATCCCTACTCCCATCTTGAGCCGCACATAAGTCTTGATCACGTCGGCGTCGGCGGCAGTGAGCACCACATTGGGCGTCAGGCCACGTGCCTTGAAGGCGTCGTCGAGCTGCGAGCGGCCGGTAAAACCGAACACATAGGTCACCAGCGGGTACTCGGCCAGCGCTTCCAGGGTCAGGGTCTTGACGCTGGCCAGCGGGTGGCCCTTGGGTACCAGCACGCAGCGGTTCCAGCGGTAGCAGGGCAGCAGCACCAGGTCGTTGAACAGCTCCAGCGCCTCGGTGCAGATGGCGAAATCGGCGTGCCCCTCGCTGACCATCTGGGCGATCTGCTTGGGCGTTCCCTGCTGCATATGCAGCGCCACATCGGGGTACTTCTGGGTGAAGTCGTGGATCACCGGCGGCAGCGCATAGCGTGCCTGGGTATGGGTGGTGGCGATCGACAGGCTGCCGCGGCGCTCGTCGCTGTGCTCCTGGGCGACCTGCTTGATATTCTCGGCGGTGCGCAGCACCTGGCCAGCTAGCTCGATGATCGCCTCTCCGGCTGGCGTTACCCGCGTGAGGTGCTTGCCACTGCGGGCAAAAATCTCCACCCCCAGCTCATCCTCGAGCAGGCGGATCTGCTTGGAGATCCCCGGCTGCGAGGTATACAGGCTTTGCGCGGTGGCGGACACGTTGAGGTTGTGGCGCGTGACTTCCCAGATATAGCGCAGCTGCTGCAGTTTCATCCCCGAAACCTCTTGCTGATGGTCGGCCTCCAAGGCCGGTCGGCTAATTCGACAAGGCAATAAGCCAGCATTATTAAATTACTTTATAGCATATAAGAAAGCCCTCCGAAACGGCCACACCTGGCCTGGGCCGAGGCCACCCTGGCGGATACCGATAGCACCTCGCTATTATGAGTATTGGCTAGGTGATATTTGCCAGCAACGCAGGCTGCCGCTAACATCGGTCAGCTAAACCTTGCGAAAGCACGCTCGATACAGCGCAAAGCAACTGGAGATTTACATGGCTAATAACGTCGATGTCACCACTGCCAACTTCGAGCAGGAAGTGCTCAAGGCCGACAAGCCGGTCCTGCTGAAGTTCTGGGCACCCTGGTGCGGCCCCTGCAAGATGATGGCGCCCGTGGTCGATGAAGTCGCCGATGAGCGCGCGGATAACATCAAGGTCGTCAGCGTCAATGTCGACGACGCCCCGGAAATCGCCGCCGAACACGGCGTACGTGGCGTACCCACCGTGATGCTGTTCAAGTCCGGCGCCAAGGTCGCCTCACTGGTCGGCGCCCAGTCCAAGACCCAGCTCGCGCAATTTATCGAGCAGAACGCCTGATCCCAGCGGCGCCTCGCTCGCCAGGCCGACAACTCGCGTCTATTCAGCGCCCCGGTGTTCATCATCGGGGCGCTGCCGTTTGAGGCGCACCCGCCCCGCCATGATCTCATCCTCTGTGGCATTCTTCTCCGCCCCCGGCCCCAGCAGCCGCGCGATCCAGCGCGTATCCGGGTGGCTGTCGAGGGCGATCTTGAGAGTCATGGTCAGCAGCACCGAGAGCAGCATGCCCACCGTGCCAAGGATCCACCCCCACACCACCAGAGACAGAAAGGCCACGAAGGTCGACAGTCCCAGGGCGCGCCCCATCACCCGCGGTTCGACCAGGTTGCCCATCACGAAATTGATTGCCAGGTAGGCCATCGCCAGCACCAGCGCCGAGCCCCAGCCGGCATCGGGCGACACCAGCAGCAGCAGCACCGGGGGAATCGCCGCCAGCGCCGAGCCGATATTGGGAATGAAGTTGAGCCCGAAGGCCAGGGTCGCCCACAGCAGCGGGAAACCCACCCCCACCACGATGCAGGCGATCCACACCAGCACCCCGGTAATCAGGCTGATCACGGTCTTCACCGCCAGGTAGCGCTTGAGGGTCAGGCTGAACTCGCTGATCCGACGCAGGCTGGGTGCCGGGTCGAGCAGCGCCTGGCTGATCTTGTCGCGAAAGTTGAGCGTCTCGAACAGCATGAACACCACCAGCAGCCCGACGATTATGCTCTGGAACAGGAGGTTACCCAGCTGGCCAAGCAAGGTCGGTATCATCTGGGTGACGTTGACATCGTCGAGCCAGTGAGCGAACTGCTCGGGCTGAACCGACATGCCGCGACTTGCCAGCCAATTGAGCAGCTCATAGTAGTAGGCGTAAGCCTGCTCCTCGATATCCGGCAACGCGGCGATAAAGGTGCTGAAGCTATTGGCCAGGAACAGCATCAACAGGATCAACAGAGTGCCTATCACCAGCAGGGTCGCGCACACCGCCTGGCGCAGGCTCAGGCCGTGGCGATTGAGCCACTGTACCGGCGCAGTGCACACCACGGCGATAAACAGCGACAGCAGCAGCGGCACCAGCAGGTCGGCCCCCGCCTTCATCCCGCCGATGATCACCACCAGCGCGGCAAGCGCCAGCGTCAGATTAAGGGGGATGGTGCGAGTAGGCTGATGAGAATCGGGATCCATGGACCTTCCTGGCGAGATGATTGCCTTTCATGATGGCTGGAGTTGACCGCCGAGACAAATCCGCCGCTCGGCGCTCCAGCATAATTAGGGAAACTTAGTGCACTCGCTCGCCGCCTGGGAACCGTGGGCATAGAGTAGGCTCGAAACGTCGTCTACTGCCTGCAAGGAGGCCATTCAATGACACTATCTCGTTTTCGCCCACACCTGCCGCTGGCGCTGCTGCTTGCCGCCACTCTCAGCGCACCGCTGGCCATGGCCGACATGCCTCGGCCCCAGGAGTCGCGGCTCAGCGTACAGGCGCAATCCAGCGTCGAGGTGACCCCCGACAAGGCCAGCCTCAGCGCCCGCCTGTGGGAGCGCACCCCGGCGGTCGCCGCCGGCGACGACCAGCAGACCGACCCGGATGCCCTGCGCGAGGCACGCGAGCGCCTCGAGGAGCGCACCGGCGAGCTGATCCGCACCCTGGAAGAGGCTGGCCTCGAGCGCGATGCCATCAGCGCCGGCTCGCTCAACGTGCGCCCGGACCACGTCAATGCGCCGCGCCAGCAGGACGGCGAGCGCGAGACCCTTGTGCGCACTCAGCTCGAGCGGCCGATCACCCTCACCATCGATGACCTCGAGCAGCTGCCGGTGATTCTCGATGCCCTCACCGAGGCCGGCGTGAACGCCCTGGACGGCGTGCAGTACGACCTCCACGACCGCGAAGCGGCCACCGATCGTGCTCTCACCCAGGCACTGGAGAAGGCCCGCCACAAAGCCGGACTGATGGCCGACACCCTGGAGGTCGAGCTGGGCCGAGTGACCAGCGTCAGCGAAGTGCAGTCGCCGGTATTCATGCCGCGCAATATGGCGATGCGCGCCGACGCCATGGAGAGCCAGGGTGCCAGCGCCGAGTACCGCCCCGGCACCATTAGTGTCGATGCCGAGGTGAGTGTGAGCTGGGAGATCGCCGACTAACCGTTAATCGTTTCCACCCCGCCCATATAGGGCCGCAGCGCGGCGGGGATGGTGATCGAGCCGTCGGCCTGCTGGTGGTTCTCCATCACCGCCAGCAGGCAGCGGCCCACCGCCAGGCCGGAGCCGTTGAGGGTATGCAGCAGCTGCGGCTTCTTCTGCTCCGGATGGCGGAAGCGCGCCTGCATGCGCCGCGCCTGGAAGTCCTCGCAGTTGGAGACCGAGGAGATCTCGCGGTAGGTCTCCTGGCTCGGTAGCCACACTTCCAGGTCGTAGGTCTTGGCCGCGCCAAAGCCCATGTCGCCGGTACACAGCGTGACCACCCGATAGGGCAGCTCGAGCTTCTGCAGGATCGCCTCGGCGTGGCCGCGCATCTCCTCCAGCGCCGCGTAGCTGGTGGCCGGGTCGACCAGCTGCACCATCTCCACCTTGTCGAACTGATGCTGGCGGATCATGCCGCGGGTATCGCGCCCGTGGGAGCCCGCCTCGCTGCGGAAGCACGGCGTATGCGCGGTGAGCTTCAGCGGCAGCGTCTTGTGGTCGAGGATCTCGTCGCGGGCGAAGTTGGTCAGCGGCACCTCGGCGGTGGGGATCAGGTGGAAGCCGCGCTCATCGTCGAGCTTGAACAGATCCTCGCCGAACTTGGGCAGCTGGCCGGTGCCGGTCAGCGACGCCTCGTTGACCATGTAGGGCACATAGCACTCTTCATAGCCGTGCTCGAGGGTCTGGGTGTCGAGCATGAACTGGGTCAAGGCGCGGTGCAGGCGAGCAATCTCGCCACGCATCACCGCGAAGCGCGAGCCGGTCAGCTTGGCCGCCAATTCGAAGTCGAGGTTGGCACACTTGGCGCCCAGATCGACGTGGTCGAGCACCTCGAAGTCGAAGGTCCGCGGCGTGCCCCAGCGGTGCAGCTCGACGTTCTCCTCTTCGCTCTCGCCCTGGGGCACGCTCTCATGGGGCAGGTTGGGCAGCCCCACTACCACTGCATCCCACTCGGCCTGCACCTCGGCCAGGCGCGCCTTGGCGGCGTCCAGGCGGTCACCCAGGTCGCTCACCTCGTCGAGCAGCGGCTGGATATCCTCGCCGGCCGCCTTGGCCTTGCCGATCGCCTTGGAGCGCGTGTTGCGCTCGTTCTGCAGGGTTTCGGTCTCGGTCTGGATCTCGCGACGCCGGGATTCCAGCGCCTCGAGTCGCGCGGTGTCGAGAGTAAAGCCACGCGTGGCCAGTTGTTGGGCAACCTGTTCGAGGTCACCACGCAGCAGTTTCGGATCGAGCATGGAATCCTGTCCGTCGCAATTCGGTGGTGGGGGAAACGCCAATCAGGCGCTTATTGTAGGGAAAAGCCCGCCCTTTCACCACGCCACCCAACCTGCACCGAGATGCGCGGTGCATCCGCCTCGGGTAGAGTAGTGGCACGACTCCAACAGCACGCGCGGCTTGTTAAAGCCGACGCCCGCGACCGATGGCTAGAAACGACCGATGATCGCACGACTGGATACTGACTCCCCCGCTGCCCTGCCCGCCCTCGACCATCACTACCTGCGTTTTATCGAGGCGCTCAAGGCGGCCGGTTTCGAGGGCGAGATCGCCCCGGACTTCGCCAACCGCACGGTGCTCGCCACCGACAACTCCATCTACCAGCGCCTGCCCCAGGCGGTGCTCAGCCCCAAGGGGGCGGAGGACCTGCAGCGTATCGCCCACCTCGCCGGCCAGGTCGAGCATCGCCGGGTGGTGCTCACCCCGCGCGGCGGCGGCACCGGCACCAACGGCCAGTCGCTCACCGACGGCCTGGTGGTGGACGTCTCCAAGCATATGAATCGGATTCTCGAGATCGACGTCGAGAACCGCCGGGTGCGGGTTCAGGCCGGGGTGGTCAAGGACCAGCTCAACGCCGCCCTCAAGCCCCACGGGCTGTTCTTTGCGCCGGAGCTCTCCACCTCCAACCGCGCCACCATCGGCGGCATGATCTCCACCGATGCCAGCGGCCAGGGCAGCTGCACCTACGGCAAGACCCGCGACCACGTGCTCGAACTCGACACCCTGCTGCTCGGCGGCGAGCGCCTGACCAGCCGCCCGGTGGACGATGCCGAGCTGGAGGCGCTGTGCGCCCGCGACGATGTGACCGGCCACGCCTACCGCACCGCCCGCGAGATCATCGACACCCAGGGCGAGCTGATTGCGGCCAAGTTCCCGCCGCTCAATCGCTGCCTGACCGGCTACGATCTGGCGCACTTGAGAGACGCCGACGGCCGGCTCGATATCAACAGCCTGCTGTGCGGCTCCGAGGGCTCGCTGGGCTTCCTCAACGAGGCGGTGCTCAATGTGCTGCCGATCCCCAAGCACGCCACCCTGGTCAACGTGCGCTACGCCGACTACATGCACGCGCTGCGCGACGCCAAGGCGCTGATGGGTAATGGAGAGGACACCCAGGATCGCCCCACCTCCATCGAGACGGTGGACGACACCGTGCTGCTGCTGGCCATGGACGACTTCGTGTGGGACAGCGTGGCGGAGTTCTTCCCCGCCGGCGAGACGCCGGTGCGCGGCATCAACCTGGTGGAGTTCAACGACGACGACCCCGAGCGCCTGGCGGCGCGGGTCGAGGCGTTCTGCCAGCACCTCCAGGAGGACACCAGCGTCGAGCGGATCGGCTACACCCAGGCCCTCGGCCGCGAGGCGATCAAGCGCGTCTACGCCATGCGCAAGCGCGCGGTGGGCCTGCTCGGCAACGCCCAGGGCGAGAAGCGCCCGATCCCCTTTATCGAAGACACCGCGGTGCCGCCGGAGCACCTCGCCGACTTTATCGGCGAATTCCGCGACGCGCTCAGCGCCCGCGGCCTCGACTACGGCATGTTCGGCCATGTCGACGCCGGGGTGCTGCACGTGCGCCCGGCCATCGACATGAAGGACCCCGAGCAGGCGACGCTGATTCGCGAGCTCTCCGACGAGGTCGCCGAGCTGACCCACAAGTACCATGGCCTGCTGTGGGGCGAGCACGGCAAGGGCGTGCGCTCGGAGTATTCGCCCAAGTTCTTCGGCGAGCTCTACCCCAGCCTGCAGCGGGTCAAGGCGGCCTTCGATCCGCACAACCAGTTGAACCCGGGCAAGATCGCGACGCCTTCCGAAGCGGTTGAGGAACAGCCGGTGCGCCTGCTCGACCCCGGCCTGCTGACCGTCGACGGCGTTACCACCCGCGGCGAGCTCGACCGCACCATCGACGAGCGGGTCTGGCAGGCCTACGACGCCGCGGTCTACTGCAACGGCAACGGCGCCTGCTACAACTACGACCCCGATGACGCCATGTGCCCATCGTGGAAGGCCACCCGCGAGCGGGTCCATTCGCCCAAGGGCCGCGCCAGCCTGATCCGCGAGTGGCTGCGCCAGCAGGACGCCGCCGGCATCGACCTGGTCGAGGAGGCTCGCAAGAAGAAGGCCGAAGGCGCCTGGGGCTTTATCAAGGACCTGCCCAAGCGCAGCCTCAACAGCCTGCGCCGCAAGCGCGAGGCGGACGTCTCCCACGAGGTCTACGACGCCATGGCCGGCTGCCTGGCGTGCAAGTCCTGCGCCGGCCAGTGCCCGGTCAAGGTCAATATCCCCCAGGTGCGCTCGCAGTTCCTCGAGGTCTACCACGGCCGCTACCTGCGCCCGCTGCGCGACTATCTGATCGGCGGGCTGGAGTTCATGGTGCCAACCCTGGCTCGCATAGCACCGCTCTACAACGGCCTGCTGGATACCCGCCTGGTCGACCGGCTGCTGGCCGGCCCCATCGGCATGGTGGACAGCCCGCGCCTCTCCCGCGCCAGCCTCAAGAAGCAGCTGGCCGCCTGGGGCGTGGCAGAAGCCACGCCCACCTCGCTGGGCCTGCTCACCGAGGCGCAGAAGGCGCGCAGCGTGGTGATCGTGCAGGACGCCTTCACCAGCTACTTCGAGGCCAAACTGGTGATGGATATCGTCGAGCTGCTCAGCCGGCTGGACGTCAAGGTGTTCGTGGCGCCCTTCTCACCCAACGGCAAGCCGCTCAACGTGCAGGGCTTCCTCGGCGCCTTCGAGCGCACCGCCGCCAAGCAGGCCAAGCGCCTGCGCAGCCTCGCCGAGCATGGCGTGCCCATGGTCGGCATCGACCCGGCGATGACGCTCACCTACCGCCAGGAGTACGTCAAGGCGCTGGGGGCGGACGCCGTGCCCGAGGTGCTGATGCTGCAGGAGTGGCTGGTGACGAGCGCCCGCCGCCTGGCGCCCAACGGCCTGACGCTGGACGACCCCGGCTACCGGCTGCTCAGCCACTGCACCGAGGCCACCAACGCCCCGGGCAGCCCCAAGGCGTGGCAGCAGGTGTTCGCCGCCTTCGGCCTGGAGCTCGAACTGGTCAACACCGCCTGCTGCGGCATGTCGGGCACCTACGGCCACGAGGCGCGCAATCTCGAGACCTCCAAGGCGATTTACGCCCAGTCCTGGCAGCCGCTGGTGGAAGACCCGACCAACGCAGGCAAGCTGCTGGCCACCGGCTACTCGTGCCGCAGCCAGGCCAAGCGACTCTCGGATAGCGCCCTGCCACATCCGCTGCAGGCGCTGCTCGGCCTGCTGCGCCAGCGGCACTGAGAAACACAACGGCAGATCACCGGAGATCGATGGCCCATGTTTCAACGCCGCCTGGGAATTGCGCTGTTCACCCTCACGCTGCTGGCGTTGATCCAGGGCGGCATAGCCGTGTGGGCCATCGATGGCGCCCGGCAGAAAGTCGAGCTCGGTCGTCTCTCCAGCGACCTGCATAGCGGTTTCTTGGCGCTATCGGACAGCAAGCACCGGCTGCAGACCTGGCTGTCCCGCGCCCAGCACGACGCCAACCCGGACCTCGAGCAGCGCCAGGCGCTGCTCGAGGAGATGCGTTCGCACCTGGCGCGGCTTCACCAGCTCAGCGAAACCCTGGCCGACCATGCCCTGGTGGAGATGGAGCAACCCGCCAGCCTGGCGGAGGAGCGCCAGACGGCCCTGAACGTCTTCGATCGGTTCCTCGACACCCTGGAAAGCCAGGAGAGCATCCCCCCGTTCGACCTCGAGGCCAGCGACATCAACCAGTTCGAGGGCCGCGACCTACGCCTGATGATGGCCGACACCCTGTCCCGGGAGCGCACGCTGCTCGCCAAGCAGCGCAACGAAGCCGACCGCTCCCTCCAGCAGTTGGTGCTCACGGTGATCCTGACCACGCTGACCCTGAGCGCCATCATCCTGCTGGTGTTCTGGCACTTCGCCCGTGCCCTGCGTCGCCCCATCGGCGAGCTGGTGCGCGGCGCTCAAGCCCTGCAGCGCGGAGAGCTCAGCCATCGCCTGGACGACAGCCTGCAGGATGAATTCGGCCGCATCGCCGCGCATATCAACCACATGGCCAGCGAACTGGAGCAGCATCGGCGTACCGAGCGCGACCGCCAGCAGCGTCTGGAAGACCTGGTGGAAACGCGCACCCGGGAGCTCGAACAGGCGCTGGAACGGCTCAAGCAGCTCTCCCAGCAGCGCCAGCAGCTGCTCGAGGACATCAGCCACGAGCTACGCACCCCAGCCACCTCGATACGCGGCGAGGCGGAGATCGCCCTGCGCGGCCAACCGCGCAGCGAGAGCGAGTACCGCCAGGCACTGCAGCGCATCGCCGGCGATGCCGTTCACCTGAGCGGCGTCATCAGCGATCTACTGACCATGGCACGCAGCGATATCGCCGAGTGGCAGATCCAGCACCAGCCCCTCGACCCGCGTGGTCCGCTGCACGATGCCATTGGCCAGGCCTCCACCCTGGGCCGGCTACGCGGCATCAGCGTGACCACAGGCCAGTTGGAGACGGCCACGCTGCTCGCCGATGCGCAGCGCCTCCAGCAGGTCTTCGGCATACTGCTCGATAATGCCGTCCAGTATTCGCACCCCGGCGGCCAGGTCAGCGTCGAGGCGCAGGTGATCAAGCATCAGGCCGGCAGCGTCTGGGAGCTGCGCATCCGCGACCACGGCATCGGGTTGACAGCCCAGGAGACATCACGCGTCTTCGAGCGCGGCTACCGCAGTGCCGAGGCGCGCCGCCACCGCCCCGACGGGCAGGGTGTCGGACTGGCCATCGCCATGCTGCTGATGCGGCTGCATGGCGGCCAGCTGCAACTCGAGAGCATGGACGACGGCGGCTGCCTGGCCCTGCTGCGCCTGCCGGTGCATATGCCCGAGGCCACCGCCATCGACAGCCCCGCCCCGTCCCCCTCGTCGGATTGACCTGCCAGCCCCACGGAGCCCATCACCATGCACATCGTCATCGTCGAAGACGATCCCCGTATTCGTGACTTCCTGCAGCGCGGGCTGGCGGCCGAGGGCCACCAGGTACAGAGCTTCAGCGAGGGGCAACCGGCACTGGTGCATCTCGTCCAGGCGGCGCGCGACGGCATGGCCGCCTCGCCGCCGGTCGTCATCCTGGACCGCCTGCTGCCGGATATCGGCGGCCTGGAAGTATGTCGCAACCTGCGTACCGCCGGGGTTACCTACCCGATCCTGATGCTGACCGCCCTCGACAGCATCGAGGACCGTGTCACTGGGCTCGAGGCCGGGGCCGACGACTACCTGGTCAAGCCTTTTGCCTTCGAGGAGCTGCTGGCCCGGCTCGGCGCCATTTCGCGACGCCACGCGGGGCACGCCAGCGCGGAGCAGCGCATCGTCAGCGTTGGCGACCTGGTGCTCGATCGCGACCAGCGTAGCGTCACCCGCGCCGGCCAGCGGATCGATCTCACGCCGAAGGAGCTAGCCATCCTCGAGCTGTTGATGTCCGCGCCCGGCAAGCTGTTCAGCCGCGAACGCATCCTGGCCAGCGTATGGGGCGCCCACGAGGATCCGCTGACCAATGTCGTCAATGTCTATATCCGCCGCCTGCGCCGCAAGCTGGACGACGGCCACGCCGAAGCGTCGCTGATCACCACCCAACGGGGCTTTGGCTACCGGCTGGAGGCCTGAGCGTTCACCTAGTGTTAATCCTGGCGGTATTGCTTGTTCATCCCACGTCTATCAGAACGCAGTGCAGCCTGCGTTACGCTGGTCAGGCTTTTCCATTAGCCCCTAACCCGCTAACGACAGGAGATGAACGATGAAGATCAAGACACTGGTTACCGCGACTGCCCTCAGCCTTAGCCTGGGCACTGCCGGCCTGGCAAGTGCCGCGCCGGTCACGCATCTGGGCGGCGACATCAGCGAAGAGCAGGTGCTGGCGGCACAACAGGCCTGGGGCGACGCTCTGATCGCAATCTCCAACACCTACGAGGAGGAAGGCATCGACGCCGCCCGCGAGCTGGCCCGCGAAGTGATCGACAGCGCCTACGGCCACGACATGGGCGAAGTGCTGTTCAAACCGACCCTGGCCGCCGCTCCGCAGACCTTCCGTACCACCCCGGAAGGCGCGCTGGCGTACTTCGTCGGCCATAGCGACGAGTACAGCGACGACAGCGGTTTCGCCCTGCAGGGGTGGCAGGAAGTCAGCATCGACAATGCCGCCATCCTGATCAGCGGCGATGTCGCCCTGACCATGGGCAACGTCTCGATCCTCGATGCCGACGGCAACACCACCACCGTGGACAAGTCCTGGGGCTACCACCTGGACGACGAAGGCGACCTGCGGATCGTGCTGCACCACTCATCGCTGCCCTTCGAAGGCTACGAGTAAGCGTTAGGCTCTGTCTGAAAAGTCGGCGAGCGAAGGTCAGACAAGGCAAAAATCGGCGAAAATACGGAGTTTACGGGGTGTAAATGAGTACTTTGAGCCGATTTTTAACGCAGTATGGCCGAGCGCAGCCAGTTTTCGGGCAGAGCCTAGCTCTCCCCAGCAGCAGCGGCCGGCAAAACTCCCCGCCGGCCGCCCACGGTCAAAACGTCAGCGCCCAGCAACCTACAGGCTGCTCAGGGCGCTGTGCGCTGCCGGCTAGCCAGCCCCATGCAAAGCGCTCGTCTTGACGTACGTACCCTAAAGCGTACACTTGGTGGAAAGTTAAACACGCAAGAGGTGCGTCATGACGGGAATCACAGCCACTGAGGCGCGCAGCAACCTTTACCGGTTGATCGACGAAACCGCCGAGTCCCATCAACCGATCGTCATCATGGGCAAGCGGAACAAAGCAGTCTTGGTATCCGAAGAGGATTGGTCGGCTATTCAGGAAACACTCTACCTCCTTTCCGTGCCTGGAATGCGGGAGTCCATTCGAGAGGGAATGAATACCCCCGTGGACGACTGTGATGAGGAGTTGAACTGGTGACATGGAAGCTGGTTTACACCAAGCAAGCCCAGAAAGATGCAAAGAAGCTGGCCTCCAGCGGCCTTAAGCCAAAAGCTCAGGAACTATTGACACTGATAGCGGAAGATCCATACCGCAAGCCGCCACCGTTTGAGAAGCTCATCGGCGATCTTGCGGGGGCCTACTCTCGCCGCATCAATATTCAGCATCGTCTGGTCTACCAAGTGCTCGAAGATGAGCGAGTGGTGAAAGTCCTCAGGCTCTGGAGCCACTACGAATAATGCATCACCAACCGCGGCGGCCGGCGGGAACTCCCCACCGGCCGCGTGCAGTCGAAGCATCAACGCCTCAGTAACCCTCAGGAGGCCGCATGTCGCGCACCCTGATCCTTATCGGCCTGATCATCGTCGCCATCGGCATCCTCTGGCCGTGGCTCTCCAAGCTGCCCTTCGGCCAGCTACCCGGCGATATCGCCATCCGCCGCGAAGGCTTCTCCTTTTTCTTCCCCATCACCACCATGATCCTGATCAGCGTGGTGCTATCGCTGATCATGTGGCTGTCGGGGCGTTAATCCTTGATGTCCAAGCTAGGTGGCACCCCGCTCCACGCCAACTGAGGCGGTAGCATTGGCCAGGGCTATCAGCACGACAGCCTTGGCCTATCACCGCTTTACCCGGGAGCGACTATGCTGAGCTGGCGGCACCTGCCGCGCGATATAATCATAATTAAGAAGGATCGCCAGCCATGACACTCCCACGTCTGATGCCTCTCACCATTGCCATCTCCACTGCCGGGCTGCTGTTCGGCGCCGCCATGACCACTGCCCTGGCAGACGACCATGAACCCGCCTGGGCTCAAGGCCGCTCCTCCGACATGGCCGACTCGCCGCTCGCGCCCCACGCCACCCCACTTACGGTCACCGCCGTCGAGGACATTCCCCTCGACCATCTGCGGATGCCCGACGGCTTCAGCGCCGAGATCTGGGCCCACGGCATGCCCGGCGCCCGCATGATGGCGCGCGGCGATGACGGCACCCTGTTCATCGGCACCCGCGGCATCGGCCGCGTCTATGCGGTGCTCGACAACGACGACGGTGAAGAGCGCGAGCATGTGATCATCGCCGAAGGCCTCACCCAGCCCAACGGCGTGGCGTTCAAGGATGGCAGCCTCTACGTGGCGGCGATCAACCGCATCTTTCGCTACGACGACATCGAGTCGAACCTGGCCAACGGCGGCGACGTTCCCGAGCCCGAGGAGCTGACCGACGCCTTCGGCCTGCCCGACGACGAGCACCACGGCTGGAAATTCCTCGCCTTCGGTCCCGACGGCCGGCTCTACGTACCGGTAGGTGCCCCCTGCAACGGCTGCGAGGTCGACGAAGACACCCACGCCACTATCCACAGCTTCGAGCCAGACGGCTCCGATATGCGCGTGGAAGCCCGCGGCGTGCGTAACAGCGTCGGCTTCGACTTCCACCCCGAGACCGGCGAACTCTGGTTTACCGACAACGGCCAGGACTGGCTCGGCGAGCACGGCCCTCAGGACGAGCTCAACCGCCTCAGCGAGACCGGCGAGCACTTCGGCTTCCCGTTCTGCCACTCCCACGGCATTATCGACCCGGACCTTGGCTCGGAAGGCGCCTGTGATGGCGTCACCATGCCTGCCGCACTGATGGGTGGTCATTCTGCCGCCCTCGGCATGCGCTTCTACACCGGCGACATGTTCCCCGAGGAGTATCAGAACGCGATGTTCATCGCCCGCCGCGGCTCCTGGAACCGCACCCTCAGCGTCGGCTACGACGTGCAGGTGGCGCATATCTCCGAGGACGGCGAGCGTGCAGCCATCTCTCCGTTCATGGTCGGCCTGCTCGACCCGCGCGCGAACGACTTCGCCGGCCGCCCGGTCGACGTGCTGCAGATGCCCGACGGCTCGTTGCTAGTCGCCGACGAGTACAACGGCGCCATTTACCGCATCAGCTACGAAACGCCTGACTACGTCGAGGAGTGAGGCCGATGCGGTCGACCACCCGCGCGCCCTGGCGGCGCGCTTTCGTGACCTGGGGCGGCGCTGCCGCTCTGGGGTTGGGCGTGGCGCTCACGGCCACCGCCGAGGATGCCCCGGCGGTGGGCCTGCCCTTCGAAGAGCAGGTTCAGGTGTGCGGCGCCTGCCACGGTAACGACGGCAACTCCCAGCAGGCCGGCACGCCTTCGCTGGCCGGCCAGCCCGAGCTGACCATCGTCAACCAGATGATCTACTTCCGTGAACGCCTTAGGCAGAACGAGGTGATGACGCCCCAGGCCCGCGGCCTACCGGACGTCGAGATACAGGCCCTGGCGGCCTACTATCACGAGCAGCCGGTGGCCGCGCCCGAGGGCGAGCCAGACCCCGAGCTCAAGGCCCGCGGTCAGGAAGTCGCTTCACAACAGCGCTGCGCCAGCTGCCACCTCTCCGACTACCGCGGCCGCGAACAGATGCCGCGACTCGCCGGGCAGCGTGAGGACTACCTCGTGGCGGCCATGGTGGCCTATCGCGACCGCACCCGCGGCGGCCCCGACACCACCATGATCGACGTAATGCGCGGCATCGACGACGACGACATCGACGCCATGGCCCACTTCTTCACCTACCTGCACGTGGAGGAGTAAGCGGCCACACACCCAGGAGGCCAATAATCACAAAGGGCAGCCATCTAGGCTGCCCCTTGTGCGTGTAACGGCGGCGTTGCTACGCGCGCCTATTCCTACCCGGCTATTCCCTACCGCTACGCCAGCTCCAGCTCATCGATCAGCGCCGCCAGGCGCTGCCGCGCCTCGCCGTCCACCGCCTTGAGCGGCCGCGGCAGGCAGGGCGACTCGACAAGCCCCTGCAGCTCGGCCGCTGCCGCCGAGACGCGCAGGCTGCCGCCGGTTTCACTAAATAGCTGCCAGATTGGCTGCAGCCGCTCGACCAGCCGGGTTGCTTCCTCGGCATCGCCGGCCTGTGCGGCGCGGGTGATCGCCAGCATGGTCTTGGGGAAGGTCCCGCCAATTGCCGAGTACCACACCTCGCAGCCCGCATTCAGGCCCAGCGCGGCGAAGGCATCGCCGCTGACACCAATCGTGACGTGGGACGGAATCAACGCCCGCAGCCGCGCCACGCGGGCCTTCGCCTCGGCAGGGTCGTTAGGCACACCGGGGATCTTGATCGAGGCGACGTTGGGCAGATGCGCGATCTCCCCGTGCAGCTCATCGCTGAAGTTGAAATGCGTGGTGCCGGGATTGTCGTAGACGCAGAGCGGCACCGACAGCTCCCGGGTCACGTCCTCGAAGAGCCCGAACACCTCCTCAGGCGCCAGCCGCTGATACGACACCGGCGCCAACATCACCGCACTCGCCCCTGCCTGCTGAGCATCTTCCGCCAGCTTGAGCACATCGCGGGTGCGCACGGCACCGATACCCACCATCACCGGCGTATCGCCGGCGTGCTGCACCGCCAGCTGGGCGACGCGAGCACGCTCCGCCACCGACAGATAGGCATAGTTGCCGGTTGAGCCCAGCGCACCAATCGAATCGACCTTGGCCGCCACCAAGCGCTCGATCAGCCGACCGAAGGCCGCCTCGTCGATACCGCTGGCGTTCAAAGGGGTCAGGGGAAAGGCGCTGAGGCCAGTGAACATGGTGGATGCTCCAGGTAGTGGTAGGAAGTAGTGGAAGGAAAACGATCTATGACAGTACCTTGGTAAATCGAATCTGCCCATCTTCAAGGTGGCCGCTATCGACCCAGCCGAGGTGCCGATAGAAGCCAGGCGCCCGAAAGCGCTCCACCTCCCCGGTAGACAGCCACGCCTCCTTGACCCCGGCCCGGTGCAGGCCCTCTTCCGCCGCTGCCATCAGAGCGCCGCCCACGCCAAGCCCGTGGCACTCGGCCCTGACAAAACAGGCAAAGACATAGCCTTCGGAGATCTGCGCCATCGAGAACCCCGCGGGCTGGCCGTCTATCTCAGCAATGGTGGTCACAAAGTCGCCGCTGGCGACCATCGCGCTAACGCTCTCGACAGTGATCCCCAGCGCTGCCAGCTCCTCGCGGGACTGGTGATTCTCGGTGACGGAGCAGCGGATATCGAACAGAGTCTCGATGTCATCGACGGTCGCTGGGCGTAGCGTCATGGGGGCTCTCTCACTACCCAAGTCTAATCACCCACATAGACCTGGTAGTTAACATTCAACATTGAATCATCCTCCCCCATCGACATCAGGAAGAGACTTACCCGTCGGTTACCATCGATCCAGCTTACTGTCGCTTGCCGTATGGGGCCCGAGTCCTTTATCTCCGAGTCGACTTCTTCACCATATTGATCGCGCATCTTTTCCGTCAGCGCCTCTACCGTCGTCAGCATGGCATCGAAATCACGGGTGTCGTCCAGCCTCAGCGTGACTTGGCTGAGCTGGTCATTGAGGAAGAAAAAGCGCTGGGTAAAGGACTCGCCCGCCAGCTCGACATCATCCCGGCGTAGGGCTTCTACCGCATTGGTCGCCAGGCGGTCACCCTCCTCAAAGGCGTAAGCGTCATCCAAGACATCCATCACCTCCTCCGTCGTCATGCCAGCGGAGACAGGCCCCCACAGCGATCCGGCAAAGGCGGCACTGGGCAGCAGAAGCAGCAGTAATAGACCAGTGAGGAGTTGTTTCATCAGTGATTCATCCTTGATGGTGATATTGGTTTGCCTTGAGGCACGCTGGCCCTTGAACGCTAGCGCATCAACAGCAGCGCAACCAGCCATCCACCGAACAGCGCCGGTACCGACCAGAGATGGAACTCGCGCCACAAGCCGGGCTGGTAAGCGAGGCGCAGGGCAATCAGATTGGCCAGCGAGCCGATCGCCAGACCGAACCCGCCCACCGTTACCCCCCATGCCAGGGCGTGCCAGTCATCAGTAAAGGAGGCAAGGAAGATAGCAGCGGGCACGTTGGACATAAGCTGCGAGGTGAGCACGGCGGCGGTAAACGCCTCGCCTGGCAGTTGCAGCAGGTGGTGGGTGACGCCTTGCACCGCAGGCAGCCCCGCCAAGAGACTCATATTGATAAACATCAGCGCAAACACCAGCAGCAGTAGCCAGTCCACGCCCAGCAGCAGATGCCGACGGTAAAACAGATACAACACAATCAGCATGGCGGCTCCCAGGGCCGCATAGCCCCAGTCGGCCATGACCAGAAAAGGCACATACAGCAGCAGCGAAACCCAGAACAGCCTGTGGTCACGAGACACCGCAACAGCCACACCAGACACGGAGATACGCTTGCGAGGAAACGCCAGCGGCACTGCCGCAATCAGCAGTGCGGTCAGCGCCAGCGCCAAGGGCGCCATCATCGCCGTGAACTCCAGGAACCCCGTGCCGGAGACCTGCCAGAGAAAGAGATTTTGCGGATTGCCGATGGGGCTAAGGGCAGAGCCGGCATTGACCGCCAGCGCCTCGAAGATGATCAAGCGCCCCAGGGGAAGATCCGCCACCCGCCGAAGACCCACGGTAAGCGGCACGACGATAAACAGCGCCACATCATTGGTGATAACCGCAGACAGGCCCGCCGAGAACAGAATCAGATAGACCGCCAGCAAGCGTTCGCCTTGCACCCGCTGCAGCAGCCAACTGCCCGCCAGGCTAAGGTAACCACTCACCTCCAAGCCACGGCTCAGCACCATCAGCCCCGCCAGTGCCCCTACGGTCTTCCAGTCGACCCGCTCATGCAGCGCCCAGCCCGCATCGGGGGAAAGCCACCACAGTGGCACCAGCGCCGCCAGCAGAACCATGAAGAGAACATCTTGCACCACCCGAGACAGGGCATGACGGAACATTGAAGTGGGGTCTCTTCGTTGGCGCGAAAGTTTTAAAAGGACTGTAAAGTAGGAGTGCTGAGGACAGGGTATCTCCTTGATTGAGAACTATCCAATTGCTTTACACCTGCTCCTGAACCGGCTCTTGTTGAAGCCACTTCTCAAAAGCTCGGCTCTCAGGCCTACCTTCTTTCGCGGCATAGTACACAAGACGAAGATGACGATCCTCATCGATAGACAATGAAGTATGTTCGAACTCTACTTGACCTACCGTGGGTATCTGAAAGTGGCGAATGCCTTGGCATGGACCATGGATATCCTGCTGCTGCCACCACGCCTTGAAATCAGGAGATACTGTTTCCAGCTCCGTCACCAAATCGGTGATATCAGTATCATGAATCGCGCGCACGAAGTCACGACGGAAGCTCGATAAAATCTGTAGCGCTTGTTCATCCCAAGGAGAGAATAACTCGCGCATGCCGGGGCTAGTAAACAGTATCCACAAAAAATTGCGCCTATCAGCGGGACGGATTGAAAACCCAAACACCCGGTCAGCGGCTGAATTCCAAGTCAACACATCCCAGCGCAAGTTAAGTACATAGGATGGTCGTGAAGGGATGTCATTCATTAGCCGATTTATCAACGGAGGAACCACACAGATAGTATGGCCGAGCTCCGGAGGCAGCCGCTGATGAGCCAACAAGAAAAGGTGGCGACGCTCGGTCGCATCCAGCTTGAGCACTCGTGAAAGGTTATCGAGAAAAGCAGAGGATGCCTTAATAGCCCGCCCTTGCTCCAGCCATGTGTACCAAGACAAGCCAACCCCAGCCAAGGCGGCTACCTCTTCGCGCCGCAGCCCCGGTGTGCGCCGCCGGCCACCAGCGGGCAAGCCAACCTCTTTAGGTGAGATTCGCTCACGGCGACTACGAAGGAATTCTGCCAGCTCTGCCCGGGTGTGCTGAGAGGGTGTCTGAGGTGTGCTCATACAGTTACCTCAAGTAATAGCATAAACGATCAAATTGTACACTTCGAAAAACCGAAGAAGAATACCCATTCCTGGCTGACGAACCCGGGCCAGGACTCTTGGTTAAGAGTTTACACATTGATGTGTCATCAATCTGCAAAGGGGTCATCAGGATGTACCAATCACTTCTTCGCGATCAGCTAGAGACTCTGAAATCCTCAAGTCAGTATCGGACCTTCACCACCCTCAGTCGCCTCTGTGGGCAGTATCCACTAGCCAGGCTGAGCGACAGCCACCCAGAGCCGGTAGTTATCTGGTGCAGCAACGACTACCTGGGAATGTCTCAGCATCCGTACGTACTTACGGAGATGCACAGAGCCCTAGGGGTCTACGGTGCCGGCTCCGGCGGGTCACGCAATATTGGTGGGTCTCATGAAGTATACGCCCGCCTGGAGGCAAGCCTCGCCGACTGGCATGGTAAGGAAGCTGCACTGGTTTTCCCTACCGGCTTCGGCTCCAACGATGCCACCCTCCAATGCCTTCTACGTCGCATTCCCAACTGCGTGGTGATCAGCGACGAACTGAACCACGCTTCTATCGTTAACGGCATCCGCTCGGCGCCCAACGAGCGCCAGATCTTCCGTCATAGCGACGTAGCCCATCTAGAGCAGATTCTGTCCAGCTATCAACTGAATCGACCAAAGCTTGTGGTGTTCGAGTCAGTCTATTCGATGGACGGAGACATTTCCCCCATTGAGGAGATCGTCACCGTTGCCAAGCGTTACAACGCTCTCACCTATCTCGACGAAGTACATGCCGTTGGCATGTACGGCCCTCGTGGCGCAGGCATAGCGGCTGCACGCGACCTTATCGATCAAGTAGATATCATTCAAGGCACCATGGCCAAGGCCATCGGGGTAATTGGTGGCTATATCGCCTCGAGTCATGTTCTTGTCGATGCCGTGCGTTCCTTCGCTACCGGCTTCATTTTTACCACCTCGCTTCCTCCGGCAATCACCGCTGGTTGCCTGGCCAGCGTCGAGCACTTGAAGGCCAGCAGTGCGGAGCGGGAGCGGCTGCACGCCCAAACGGCCAAGCTGCGCGAACACCTCAGTCAACATGACATTCCAGTCATGCCCTGCTCACAGACGCACGTACTGCCGGTGCTTGTGGGCGAGGCGCAGCGCTGCAAATCTGCGGCCGAACGCTTGCTGCATACCCACGGTGTATATCTGCAACCTATCAATTACCCATCGGTACCGGTGGGCACAGAGCGCTTTCGCGTGAATGCCACACCAAACCACAGCGACGCCCAAATCGAGCACTTGGCAGTTTCACTACGTGAGACATTCGAGCATTTCTCCATTCCGCTTGCGTCCCAAGTATTCAGTGCGGAGGTGGCCTGATGGATCTGCCCTTCCTTATCGTGCGCCCTGCGACGACGGCCGACCTGGACAGGTTAGTGAGGCTACGCGCTTACCTCCTGGATGGCACTGAAGCCATGTATTCAAGCAAGACACCAGAAGACTCGATGCGCTGGCGTGCGGCTTACCGCACCTGGTTGAACAGCCATTTAAAAGCAAGCAGTTGTGTGCTGGTTCTCGCCGCAGAACACAAGGAATCTGGTGAAGTGCTTGGCTGCGCAACCGCGATAATCGATCAACGTGCGCCAGCGCCCGGATGCCTTAACGGCCTGTCCGGCTGGGTACAGTCGGTAGTGGTCGAGCCGCAATGGCGTAACCAAGGCATAGCCCGGCAATTGATGCAGCACCTGCTGCGCTGGTTCGCCAGCTGCAGCGTAGGCTCCGTGGTGCTGCAGAGCACCGAAGCCGCCGGCAGGCTGTATCAGGCCCTTGGTTTCGCCGTCAGTGACGAACGCCTGCTGATTCATCAGGAGGCCACGACATGAAGATCCTGATCATCGGCCTGGGCTATGCCGGAAACCGCTACCGATGCGCCTTTAACCATATCGCCACGATCACCGGCTTGCCGTTGTCGCTGGCCTATGTCGGGCGTCGACAGAAACCGACCGAGCTGCCCTACTTCGACAACGTCGGCCATGCGCTGGAAGTGTTCGCACCGGATATCGTCGTAGTCAGCGTCAACGACCACAGCCATGCCACCGTGCTCAAGCAGTTGGCAGGCTACCGGGGCTTCGTGCTCTGCGAGAAACCGCTGGTCACGCCGGGCGACGACCTCGACGAGATGCTTGGCGCACTACAGCAGGTCGGCGGCTTTGCCCTGGATCTGGTGGAGCGCTACTCGGACGCCAGCCGGCTATTGCGCGAGTGGGTCGAACGACACGACTGGAAACTGGTGCGCGCCAGCTTCCACTGGGGCAAGGATCGCATCAACGACTACCGCCCCACCTGCGGTGTGACCAGCGAAGTGATCCATGCCCTGGATCTGCTCGGCTGGATCTGCCCACGCGCCATGCAGCTCAAGCTGCATGGCGTACTTGGCGTGCGCTCGGACTTCTCGATCTCCGGCAGCGATGTGCTCGATACCGTGCAGCTCACCGGCAGCCTAGGAGAGGCACGAGTCACCGGCTACGCCAGCTTCGTCAACATCGCACGCCAGCGCACGTTGGACTTCAGCTTCGTCGACCGCGACGCCCGGCTGATCCACGCGCGCCTGGTATTCGACACACCGCGCTGGGATCACGACCAGTTGCGGATATGGACGCGAGACGCGAACGGCACCGAGGAGCTACTGCACGAGTATGACACTGCACCCAACGAGTCGGGGCTAGACACCCTGCACAAGCTCTCACGCCTATGCCTTCAGGTGGTGCGGGCGGTGGCGTTCAAAGAAGCACCGCGCCAAGCCTTCGCCGATCTCGAAACCGCCATGGAGCTACAGCGCATGCTCAACGAGCTCGACAACCAAGCCCAAACCCCACCACCGGTTCGCTACGTCCATGGCGAAACGCGCGTGCTGCTGGCCGAGGACAGCGACCTGGAAAGCCTCGGGTAGCCCATTCACAAGGAGAAAGACTATGTGTGGAATCGCTGGATGGCTGTCATACAGCCAGAACATGGAAACGCAACGCGGCACCCTCCAACGAATGACCGACACCATGGCCCTGCGCGGACCGGATGCCGGTGGACTGTGGATCGATGGTCCAGTCGGCCTGGGGCATCGCCGATTATCTATCATAGATTTGGAGGGTGGCCGCCAACCGATGACTGCCATGCACGGAGGGCCACGTGAAGTCGTCGCCATTACCTACAGTGGCGAAGTCTACAACTTCCACGAATTACGCGCCGAGCTGCAACAACTAGGACATCAGTTCGAAACCCATAGTGATACCGAGGTGGTGCTGCGCGCCTATGTGCAATGGGGCGAAGCCTTCGTCGAGCGGCTCAACGGCATGTATGCCTTCGCCCTCTGGGACCTACGCTCGCAGGAGCTGCTGCTGATCCGCGACCGCATGGGGGTCAAGCCACTGTACTACTTCCCGACATCTGACGGCGTGGTATTCGGCTCCGAGCCCAAGGCGCTGCTGGCCAATCCCCTGGTACCGCGCAAGGTGCACGCCGATGGCCTGCGCGAAATCCTGGAAATGGTAAAGACACCCGGGCATGCCGTCTTTGCCGGCATGCGCGAGGTGATGCCGGGCGAGATCGTGCGAATCAACTGCCAGGGACTAAGCCGCCGTCACTACTGGAAGCTGGAAGCGCGCGAGCACAGACACTCGCTGGACGAGACCATTTGCCATACTCGCGAGCTGCTGGAGGACATCGTCGAATGCCAGATCGTCGCCGACGTACCGCTGTGCAGCCTGTTGTCGGGAGGTCTCGACTCCTCGATCATCACCGCGCTGGCCTCGAAGAAATTGCTGGCCGCCGGCAAGGAGAACATCCGCTCCTTTTCCGTCGACTTCGTCGATCACGGTGGCGGCTTCACCAGCGATGCCGTTCGTGGAACACCGGATGCCCCCTTTGTCCGCGACCTAGTGGAGAAGATCCGCTCCAGCCACCAGGAAATTGTCCTCGACAGCCGCGAACTGGCCGACCCAGCGCTACGTGCACAGGTCGTGCGCGCCCTCGACCTGCCGCCAGCCTTCTGGGGCGACATGTGGCCGTCGCTCTACCGCCTGTTTCAGGAGGTGCGTCAGCACTCGACAGTGGCGCTGTCAGGCGAGAGCGCGGACGAGGTATTCGGCGGCTACCGCTGGTTCCATGACTCGGAAGCGATCCAGGCCGACACCTTTCCCTGGCTTACCTCGGTGACAGGCAAGTACTTCGACGGCAAACCCCTGTTCGACCAAGGCCTGCTGGCCCAGTTGGACATGCAGAGTTTCTTGAACGACAGCTATGCCCAAGCCATCGCCGAGGCACCGGTGCTATCAAACGAAAGCGTGATGGACCAGCGCATGCGACAGATGAGTTACGTAAATCTGACGCGCTTTGTGCAGACCCTGCTGGATCGCAAGGATCGCATGAGTATGGCCGTTGGCCTTGAGGTGCGAGTGCCCTTCTGTGACCACCGCCTGGTGGAGTACGCCTTCAATATCCCATGGACACAAAAAGCCTTCGACGGGCGGGAGAAGAGCATATTGCGCGCGGCAACGCGCGACCTGCTGCCGGATTCGATCAGTGATCGGGTCAAGAGCCCCTACCCATCCACACAGGACCCGGCCTACGAGCAGGCACTGCGCAACGCCTTAACCGCCATTCATGCTGATCGCAATGCACCGGTGACGCCACTGCTCGACAGCAACCGAATCCAACAAACCCTGGCCAAGCCGCTCGGCAGTGTCTCGCCCATGTACGAACGCATGGGGATGGAGTTAGCGGTCGGCCTCAACACTTGGCTGAGCGAATACGACGTCAGCCTGGAACTCTAGCCCCCACAACGGGTGCGGCCTCGTTTCGAGGCCGTATCCCTTAACCATACCACCCTCGAGTTCACCGGAACGAAAGCGAGCAATCAGCATGAATACATCCAACCAATCTTCCATCTACCTCATCGCCCTGGGAGCCTTCTCCCTTGGGATGGCTTCCTACGTTACCGCTGGGCTGATCCCGATGATCGAAGCCTCGTTCACGGTTTCCGTAGCAGTAGCCGCGCAGTTGGTTACCGCATTCACCCTGGCCTATGGGCTGGGCTCGCCGATCTTCGTTGCCCTGACCCCAGCGCACCGTCAGCGTGCCGGGCTGCTGTTATCTCTCGGTCTGTTCGTCATCGCCAATGCCGCCAGCGCATTGACCGAAAGCTTCACCGTGCTGATGGTCTGGCGCGCCATTGCCGGCGTAGGTGCCGGTGTATACCTGGCCATGGGCATTGGCGCCTCTGCGGCAGTCTCCACCCCAGAACACCGCGGCAAGGCTATCGCCATCATTATGGGCGGCATGGCCAGCGGTGTGGTGTTGGGCGTACCACTCAGCCTATTGTTTGCAGAGCAGTTGGGGTGGCAATCCGCTCTTTGGCTGGTGGCCCTTCTCGGCTTGATTGCCTTTATTGGCTTGCTGCTGAAACTCCCAGCGCTACCTGCAGCTAAAGCCAGCTCGTTGGGACAGAAGCTGGCAATCCTCAGTGACGGACATGTACTGGTTATCCTGACGGTCTCTCTGCTTGCAGCCATTGCCAGCCTCGGAATGTACACCTTCATCGCGCCGCTGTTGACTGACCCAGCTTACGGTGCCGTACGTTCAGTCACGCCCTACCTCTGGGTTTGGGGCATTGGCGGCGTCCTCGGTAGCTTCTTGGTCGGGCCATTGGTTGATCGACTCAAGGGACCTTATGTCACCTTTGCCATTATGTTGATTCTTGCAGGATCACTATTTGTCCTACCGGTTACAGCTGCGCTAAGTACCTGGTTGGTCATGCTGCCGATCGTTCTTTGGGGTGCTGTTGGTTGGGCCTTGCAGGTGCCGCAAAATAACGAACTGATCCGGGCCCGCCAAGCTAAGGGAGACGGCAATCTAGCCATAGCCCTGAATGAATCAGCACTGTACCTGGGCAGTGCTATTGGTGCTGCGGCAGGTGGCTTCGTATTGTTGCTGCAGCTACCTGTATGGTCACTGGCCGCATGCGCTGGCGGTATAGCAGCGTTGGGTGCTTTTTTGCAGATCGTCAATCTGCGCCGGCAGCCAACGCTGATAGCCGAAACGCAAGCCGGTTCCTGTAACTGAGGCATCGGGAGAGAATAGAGCGACGATTGCTTATACGTACCTGAAAGCCGGTCTGAAAGTTGGTGGCACGTCGCTTAGCGGCGTAGCTGCCAACTATTGGTGAGATACCCTAGAAGAGATGCAGCAGGACTAGGCGACTATCTGGCTACCTACAACACAAAACGCCCCTACCAGGGCCGCAACATGAAGGGAATGACACCCTATGCTGTCTTCAAGAAAGGGCTCCCCAAAGCGACGAAGATGGAACCCAGGAAAACGGCAGAAAACACTGCTTAACTATAGAGGCCCCACGGGGGCATGTGTCAGCTGATTACTGTCTCTGTACAGCTTGGTTATGAGTATTACTCATGATGCTTCCTTAGATTCTCGCATAGCACTTGCGCATAATGTTGCAAAAATGAATATATTTCCGGAGCAGCAAAGCGTGCAATGACTTCAGGCTGCTTTCGGCGACCTTTAAACTCTATAAAGTCTACAAGATTGTTCTCGCAAACCGAGATAACTTCAATATCAAAATGAGCTATTGCATGCCGAAGATGCTGGATCAGCTCTTGTAGATTCTTGATTGAGTCATCTATCGTCGAACTTTTGAGCCCAATAGTACTGAGAAACTCATTAGTGATCGGCTCTTTAGGTATATAGGTAACGACCCTCTCTTTTGGCATTACAATAAGGCCCAAAAGGCAATTGATTGTAAGCGTATAATTCAGCTGGTCTTCAAATTCTAAACCCTGAATCATATCGGTGTACTGACCGATCAACCGGATCGTCCGTTCTATGAATTCCAATTCAAGATTAGCGTAATTTCCCATACTTTCCTTTACTCATAACGCTTTGCTCACCGGTAAATTAGGAGCGCAGCGAGTAATTTATCCGCGTGTAGCAACTTGTTAGCTTCTCGTAGCCAGCAGCCAATTTTGACCTCAAATTACTCAATGTTTCATTTCTGTCCGATGTAGCTTGAACCGTTATAATTGGAATGCTGATTCTTTCGGCCTCAGTTAACTCCCAGCGCACCCACTCTGATTTACCTATTGAACTCGATGAGATCAAAAGTAATAACTTGGCCTGAGATAACATTATTTCAACATGACGCTGCTTGTCACTTGAGTTGTTGTGCAATAGGTCTATGTAAAAATCTCCATACCCCGATAGCACCTCACACATGCTTTCTAGTAGCTCTCGATCAACGTAGTAATCTCTCGTTGTGTAGCTGACAAAAATACACATACTACCTTCCTATCCAATCCGTTAGGTATGCAAGCCAACCTATAAAACATAGAGCCGCTAAAGCGTAGTATAGAGACATTGAATGATTGAATGCTGCTCCAACCCAGCTTACTGTTAAGTTCTCAGATTGATAGCCCTTAATAGAATTTCTTTTAGCAATTGCACTCAGCTTTTTATTCATGGCTATTCGCGTTTTTCTTTGGAAGTAGTACGCAGAAAAATCAGCGATCCAAAAGCCAAAGCAAATAAGCAATGGAATTGAAAAGTATGAATGGTCAAGTTGATTGCTAGTGATTTTAACTAATATTGCCAATGCAGCACCAATAAGACCCACGCATATTTTCTTGAACTCAAAACAGCTTTTACTGATCTGAAGGGTTGCTTCATGAAGCTGATTGATACTCGCCCAATCCAGCTCATCCTCACACGTTCTTTTATACTCGTCCATATTCACGCTCAGATAATCATCAGAAAGCTAACGCCTGCAATAAACGGCGCGAGGAACGAGCGTCCGGCGACCGAAGGGAACGAATTTGATTGTTTGGTTAGCCATTTTACACCCACGGACTTTCATAAATTGTCCTTCTCAGCGCCCTCGCGGCAAACAGAGCCATTCCTTCCAGCCCTTTTTCCGCATGTTCGGGATTTTCAAGCAACTCCTGATCGTCCCACGGGTCATTCACGTGCACCCACTTATTTCGGTACTTCCGTAGCCTATGCAAATCAGACCGAAGATCATTTGCTATGGGAGAATTATCGATTAGCTCAAAGAGGCTGCTGCGCTCCTTCCCGGCATACTCGGACCTCAGATAGGTTTCGATACCTGAAACTGCTGTCAATATTGATGCGAGGTTCGACCCATGCACAAATGCCAGATCCGATTCTCGCACGATGAAGGAGCACCATTCCGATAAGATGACACCGCCCTTCAAAAGCTCGTCATCAAGGGACACTATGTGGTTCCAACGCTCTTCTTGCTTCATATGGCTAACGCCTTTCCGCGTGCAGCAACTTGTTAGCCTACTTTGGCAGGCAAAATACTCTCACATCAAACCACTGCAATCTCCGCGAGACCTCCACTCCGGGGAACTTTGCAGCCTCCAAGACTTCACTGAGACGGTCAGGGCCTTGTATTTTAGGGATAACGATAATCATGTATTTCTCATAGGCGCTGTTGGCCGAAAACAATCTACAGAAATCCTTGAATATACTTCCTTCGGCTTCACTATGGCACGCCATGTCTTCGAATGAAAAAGACTTTTTCGATGCCACATCCTCTGTAAGAGAAAATCCGTTCAGCATTTTGCTGTAATACCCTCGCCCGCAGACTTTCAACTCCGCGATCATTTTGGGGGATTCTCCGACAAAATCAACTGAGCCACCGGCAATTATATCTCTAACGTTCAAGTTGAGTTGCTGATCGTCAGTTGACATTAGATACAACTCACCCTGAAGCCAAAGCTCACGCACTTGATTCAACTCAAGGATGTATCCGAGCCTTTCCTCAAGCTCCGAAATTCTTTCAACAAACCATTTTCCCCACTCTGTGGGCATTGGCATCACTCTTTGGAAAGGCGGCTAACGCCGCATTCAGCGGCTTGTCCGCTGCAATGCTTTGTTATACCAATTAGCTTGATGCATTAGCGACTTTGTCCGGGTTCAGCACAAAGCCAGACTCCTTAAGCCGCCCTGCTAGACGGGGCACGATTTCCTTTACATGGTTGTTGAATGCCAAATATAGGATGCCATCAGCGTCTGATGGACGCTCCAGGTGTCCTTTGACTAGTATGGCAATATTTCTACGGCCTATAGATGAAATTAACATTCCCATTTCCAGCACAACATTCTGCCTTGCTCTAGGTTGTATATTGTCCGCACCGGAGCTTAGTGCGTACCCCATATCATCGGGTGTCATAAGAACAATGCCAAAACTCGTTGCATTTGAGTTGTGTCCAATTTTAGCCTCTAAAGCTTCGATGATGGTTAGACCGCCACCGCCGCTGTTAGCAAGAATAAAATGATCTATTCCAAGTTTGTGGAGGACTAACTCAAGCTGTTCTTTTGAAACCTCATCGTGGCCATGCACAACAAACACTTGTTTCTGCTGAGTCACACTGGCCATGAGCGTTTCTGGCGATGCATGAACTGGTTCGGCAGTCTGTGCTGGTGCTGTACCACTATACTGGTTGAAATCATCTTCAAATTTTTGCTTCAGGGCAGGGCTACCCTGAACTTGAAGAGTGCCAGTTTTGTATAGATTAATCGTTTCACCTTCGCTGGTTTTTATTTGGTGCATATTCCCTTTGCCTGAAGAAGAGCTGATTGTTCTCCCGATGGCACAAACTATTGTTTCAAGATCTTGAGAGCTACCTGAAAACTTCATTATTTCTCCTTCTGGTATAACGCCCGCGTAATAGGCGCGAGCTTGCGAGCGTCCTGATTAACGCGATTGTTAGTGCTTTAATATCGCACACACCAGCTTACTGCCCAAATAATCTTGGATTGAGTTAGGTTTTGGTTCATCTACATATTTAGTAGTTGCAATCGTTTGTCCAACAACCACTTCCCAAGGTTTGCTACTCTCTATGATACCCATTAAGTCATTTCTTATCTTCTTAATATTGAACATTTTTCGATCAAAGCCTCCTTCCCTGAATTCAGACATGACCGGATGGTGAGAGTGATGAACATTAGTTTCAAGCCATACTCCGATTTTCAGATTTAGTGTACCCCAGTCCGTTCCAAGCCTTGCCAAAGATTCATCTGAGAGCAGCAAATTCTCTGCAGCCCTGCATGATAGACGCATCCTGGTGACTGGTGGAGTATCATTTATATCTTTATCACCATCATCTCTATCCCTTAAAGAATAAGCTATAGCAGAGTCGTAAATAGAATTTATTATTCCAGCAACTTGCAATTCGTATTGATTTAGAACATCAATACTATCAACTGCACAAGGGTATATCTTGATAGAACCCTGCGAGCTACGAATTACTTGCTGCCAGATCCTTTCATCATCTTCCCCTTCTACCAAAAGGATAGGTGACTCATTGAATAGATTAGATAATGGATGAGCGCCAAATATCGGGAGTATTCGCTTATATGTATCTGACACTACCTGGAAGTTAATATCTGTCTGTTTCGGAGACATAAAGTTGATAGAAACGCCTGAGTAATCTCCAAATGCCGCCAAAAATGATGTGCTATGAGTGGCCATAACAACTCTAAAATTGTTTTCTTCCACTACATTTCTTAAGAAAATTGCAAGACGAACCTGCAAATCTGGATGTAAGTGTGCGTCCGGCTCATCTAGAAATAGAATATTTTCTTCTCCATCCAAACTTTCTTTCGCGAAAACAAGACATTCAATACCTAACGCAATTAGCTCAGACTCACCACTACTGATTGCATCTGGCTCAATACCAGTATTGTCAGCTCGGTTGTAAATATTGAAGTCCGACCCTTCTCGTCGGATTTCGATATTATCAAGTAATGTATTAATTGCGTTTACGATAGATTGGAATGTATACGTATGGTCGTTTCTAAGATCTGAGTTTTGTTCAATTTCGCGAAGACTTAAAAGCTCAAGCTTTCTAAACTGCAATACAGTTTGCTGTTTAAACTGAGTAAATTGGTTTTTTCGTAGTTGATTGGATAGCCAGCGGGGGCTGCTGCTCGTATTCTGCTCAATGTTTGGATCATATTTAAGAGCGCCACCCCTTTCGGGCGTAATATATTTAGACTTACCAACCTCATCCCCGCTTTCCAGTGCCTGCTGAACTTTCTTCAGGGCAGTGCTTTTCCCGCACCCATTCTTGCCAAGGAGAACATTAATCTTGTTTAAGTTTCTTAGGGAATACCCGTTCTTATCAATCAAATTCATTAGTTAACTTCTCGGTTCTATGCACTAACGCTCTGTTAAGGTGTGAGCACCGCAATACCAATGCCGCTACAAACCACCTTAAACACTAATGGCAACGCATACTAAGAATGCGACGTGTTACGAATCACTCTTAAACAGTTTGTTAGTTCTATTTCCCAATAGAAGTCATTAACTTATCATTCATTCGAAGGAAGACCTCTTCTGATGAACTACCTTCATCGTAAATTGGGATAGAAAAACACCTATCGTAAATACCAATAGTTTCATCTTTTAGCTGGAATACTGGAAAACAGAAGTAGACAATTATAGACAAGCAGTCTGTCCCATATTCTGAGAATACTTGCTGAAAAGCAGGAGCATAACCGTGATCTGCATTTTTCAACACATCTGAAATAAAGGACAAATCTTTAGGCACTAGAAACTCATGCTCAGGGTTAATCAGAGCAGTAAGATCAATTGCGGCGATACCTTTTTGATTTCTTTTATCATTAGGGTCAAAACGCTTGATGGCTTGTTTTAACGCCTTTTGGATATTTGGACCAACAGTCTCTTCTTTAGCTGGTCGTTTACATTCAATAAATATAGAGTCTTGCTCATCTGTAGCATTTATGTCTGCAATAGTATCAAAGTTAAGGTCGTATCCTGCTCGTTTGAAGTATCGTGCCATAAATAATTCAAAAGAAAAATCCCGTGCAGAATTAGCCTTCTTCTTCTGAGCATCGACACTATATAACTCACACCCAGATAAGGTCTTTTTTAAAGCTGCGGTTAGATTATCATGTTTAAGCTCAAGTAACTTATCACCTATTTCGATCATTTGGTGGACTTCAAAGAGAACACTCGCGTATTGCCTATTGCTGACAATTGAAGAAACAGATTCAGTTCCCCATTTTGTGATCATTTGCTCATAAGGTTCAATGTACTTCTTTAAACGACTCGGATTCACGTTAAGTCCAAGTTCCAACAACTTCTTAAGAGTAGATTCATACCTAGATAAACTTGCAGCTAACTCTTCTTTATTTATTGTTGAGTTGTAATCACTCATTTATATACTCCTAGAACTAACGCTGCCAACACGCGCAGCTTTGTAGTGAAGGCGTAGCCGCAACGAAAAAGCTGTCGCCGTGCTTGGCCTTGTTAGCGATCAATTGCGCTCAATATCGCCTTGTACGAACCCACTATTTTCTCGATTAATACGTTGTAAATAGCTTCGTACCCACTGCCCTTTTTCAGGCCCAATCTTGCACAGACCAAATCGTGCTTTTCCTGCCGCGTTTCTGCACTTTGCAAATGTGAGCAAATTATTCGAAGATCGTATAGAACGAAAAAGGGCAATGCAACATCGCTTGGCGATTCTACGCCAGCTACTCCATCGCACCACATCTCAAATAGCTTCAGGCCTTTCTTAGATTTCGTTTCGTAACCTTTCCCTAGAGCGTCGATACTGCCTCTAAGCCCCGGCACACTAATGCTTTCAACAAATATTTGATTTAGCGAATTAAAGAACGCCGATACATGCTTTTCTTCCCAAAACACAGGTCGCTCTATATTTTCAAGGATGCCACTTACTTCGCCATTTAACGAATATACGTCATAACCGAATTTTTCCGATATAAAGGCCTGTAAGTCGCTTCTTAGGTGAAAAGCCGAAGACTGAACAGAAGGATCGGAAAACTGGACTTCGATTTGCGCGTTATAGAATTCAGAGTGAATGTCGTGATCAGAAGGCACATTTTCCGATCTTAGGTAATACTTTTCATTTTCCGGAAGCCGATCTATGTCGCCAAGCCACATGATGACTTTTCTGTGCCTATTTATACCAAATGCTATGTCCCACTCACCTGGCTTTCTGATATCGCCATAAGTTTCCGAGAACAAGTTAAGCGTGTACTCAGGATGCTGCGAATACTTGTTGAGAACAGCTAGATTGAAGTAAACCGGAGTAAGGAAACCCTCATCACATGGACGCACCAAACCAGGAATATACTCATAGTCTATATGCGAATAATCGAAATCAAATTTTTCGGCGAAAGGATAACGGACGTTTCGTGTTCCCCTGGGCATCAGGCGAACGCCCGCTTTCCCTTCTTTCAATGCTTCTTCTACAAAGAACTCTATGAGAGCCTTTGTCTTGTCTGGATAATGGATTTCTCCGGCTCGTTCGTCCTTCAACAGCGGAACGCCCTCAAGCTGGACGTTGACGCCGTCAATAACTAGAGCATGAGGGTCGAAGCAGAGAACGAGAGGACTTTTGGTCTCTTCATCAAAATAGGTTTGGATTTCTTCTCTAGAAAACGGAGCACCCATACGGCTTCCTCGTATCGCTAACGCCTTGCTCACCGGAAAATTGGGAGCGTAGCGAGTAATTTTTCCGTGCGCAGCAATTTGTTAGATTTCGTTTATCTTTTGCTTAAGTGGGTAACAGTTTTCAACGACGCTGTCGATTTCTTCGTTACTAAACCCGATCACCTTCAAAAAATGAAGCTGAAAAATAATCTCCATTTTTTGACAAAGAACCCAAAGATCTCTGCCATGCGCTGCTTTAGATTTCAAATCCTCATTGTAGTGAGTGAGGTAGTTCCGAGTATCTACGATCTTTCTTAAGAGCCTACTTCTGTTCGTGCTATTACCTAGCTTATCCTTGAATGGCTCGATAATTCTCTTCAATCTTTTCCCAAGATTTATTTCGTTACCATGCATTAAGCGTCCTTTAAGCCATTCCAAATGTTGATCTGGACAATTTTCAACTAACATGGCAACCAGCGATTCGAACTCGCCAGGGTCCATCAAATTTTCATCACTTGTTCTTCTGTGATATGTCTCTAATCCTTGGGCCAAGGCCAAGAATTTTCCATCAAGATATTTCTGAGCACCAATCTTTGTAGAGAAGTACAAGCTTAACGCAGGCGCTATAACATCGTAAGCGTTTATCCAATTATTAAAAACATCTTGGGCGTTTGATTTAATTTGCCCATAACTGAATAACATCTGGTGCCAGCTTTTACTAGGCACTTTTTCTGAAAATGGAATGCTTGGATAGTAAACACTAATAGGAACGGGATGGAATTTTTCTTCCCCTACCTCTCTTTGTATTTCTGATGACTTTACAATCAAATTTTTTAGCGTAACAGTGGCATCGATCGCAAAGCACATCAAATTGGTTAATTTATAAGCAACCTCTGTGAAGTCACTGAGTGGCCTAATCTTTTCAGATGTTAGCTTGAAATATGCTCTTTGGGTTATTTTCGCTTCGGTCGTATTAGGTGAGCCGGGAAGAGTGTATGCGAAACATATTTCTAACTGCATTCCGTTATCTAGACAGCAAGCAATATCTAACGGTGGCTCGTAGGTTATAGTGGCTGTTTTATTCTCCCAATCTCTATCTACTTTTATGCCGCTAATCCCTACCCATTCATCAAAGCAGTCGACTGAAAAAGATAAAGAATTAAACGTAAAAGGCTCATCTTTCTCATAGGCCACGCCACTCAACACCCTGTTAACGCAAACTTTTGACTTTGATATCCCACCAAACGAGATATTCTTTTTAGTGTAGAAGCAGTTATCCAGCGTGACCAATCCATCTTTTTCAATGTGACCAATTATTCTGCTTAGATCATCTTCACCATTGAGAGACTCTATGCTGTCATCGAAGAGGCCAACAACCTCTAACTCAATATCTCCGCCATCGGAGATAGTTAACGTCCCAGGTATCTTTCCATCCTCCTTTTCCGGAAGCCAAAAATATCCTGTTTTAACATATGGTTCTTCAAGCCTCATTATTTCCTCGCGAGAAATCTAACGCTTGGCACAGCGGACGTTTTGGAGCGACGCAGGAGCGGAAAAACGGTCCGACTGCTGCCACTGGTTAGCGTGAAAGCTCCAGATCTCCGGAAAATCCATGTTCCTGGCCCTCTTCTCCCCATGCACCCTTGACCGACAAGAAATCGCCATCTACCTCCACACTCACAAAAGATATACCGCAAGGAGGCCCATTTTCTCCAGTTTCAACTTGAACCGCGGGTTCAGAATCGGATTTATAACCGATGCCGTCCCGAAAGGCAGAGCCGGTTTTTCTCCACTTGCCTTGGCCTGCCCAGTTAGCTATAAGCGAAAAAGCTATTTCAGTTTCTGACCTAATGATAAATGAAGGAACATTTATCAGCTCACCATCATCAAAGTATAATTCGCCTTTAAACATAAATTCCTCGGCCTCTCTTTAGCGCTAACGCCTTGCTCACCGAAAAATTGGGAGCGCAGCGAGTAATTTTTCCGAGTGCAGCAACTTGTTACACATTTACTTGCGATAATCCCCTAACAT
The DNA here is from genome assembly GCF_014779595.1 of Halomonas sp. ML-15. GTDB lineage: Bacteria > Pseudomonadota > Gammaproteobacteria > Pseudomonadales > Halomonadaceae > Franzmannia. The sequence continues at coordinate 740,611 of NZ_JACXZT010000019.1, read as the reverse complement.
AGATTCTGGGACAAAATACAAATTTCGCTTTGCTCTTGTGCATGCGACGTAAAGCTTATTTTTTGTCTGAGGAGCCAGTTTATGCAGTTCTGATTTTTGAAACAAAGCGAATGTTTTAGAGTTCAGAACAACGCAAACGTCATCATAACAATCCTGCCCCTTGGTGGCCCCCCAGTTCTCTGTGAAGCCAACATATTTAGCGCTGGCCTGATAGAACAGCTTGACAGTTTCTCGGCATGTAAACAATTGGTCTGCATGTTCTCTGCATTCGATAAGTGACACTTGAGTTTCATCTTCTCTATGAGAACTAATATTTATCCCTAACTGTTTGGAAACGAACTCACAAACTGTAGGGCTACACCTAAAGCTGTTCGATAGAAGATCGGTATCAACGACAAATCCGGCTTTCATGAATCTTGATTTATAGCTAGGATAATCGTCGTGCAACTTACCGTTTACATTGCCATCTCTACTTGTGTCGAACGTGTGCTGAAAGAAATCACCAACTAATAGTTGCTGGACACTTGCTTCATTCAAACCGCATAGCAGATTAAAATCATTGCCAGCAAAATCCTGAACTTCATCAATACAAACTCGGTCAAAATACTTTTCAATTCTCGCTATAAGCTCAGGCAAAGATCCAGTTTCCATTATTAACTTTGCTATCCTACTTCCATATAGTCGGCCATTTTTATCAAAGTAATGATGCAAGCTGTCTTTTTTTGCGAATCTAGGTGGGACTTCCCAATTTATTCCTTTTGAAGGAGCCTTATGACCAAGTATTGGCTTAAAGCAGAAAGAGTAAAGAAACTTATAGTATGTGTAAACTTTTATTCCACACGGTATGTAGCCAAACTTATTAATAACTTTTTCTTTAAGATTGACAGTATTTTTTTCTGTATAAGTAACAATTAGGGCTCGAGAATTATCATCCAATCCATTAATTATAAAACTAGTTTTCCCAGATCCCGCAACAGCAAAAACTACTCGTTTATCCATGCGAACGCCTGCTTCAAATACTCGGGTGAAACTAGCTTATCTGCTTTCTCATCTCTCAATCTGAACGCACAATCCGCCTTGTTCTTTAGCATATATTCCAACGTATCAAGTTTTCGACGGCCCGGCTTAAACAACTCCTCACAAATTTCCTTATTCAATTCATAAAGACAAACTTCAAAAGTGTTCTTTGCATCGTCACAATCAAAGAAGATTTTTGTATTTTCAGATGAGTAGTCCTCGTAATTTTCTACGCAGTTAGCTCTATGATCACCATCATTATCACGAATAACGGCCGTTTTAATGTTTAGCAATTTAGCCAAATCGAGATACCGTTTAAAGCTCGTACCCCCCACAGAAATAACGTGTACATCATCCGATTCTAGCGTTGATTCAGTGACATTATTATATAATGCATCAATCAGTATGTACTCAGCATCACCTTCAACCAAAATGACTTTAGACGACAATATAAATTCAAGAACATTATTATCTGGCGCCTTCATGAAAAACCTAGAGGTATCTTCAGGAAGATTCTTTAAAAGAACGGGCTCAAGTGACGAACTATTAAGAAAAATCGATTTTCTCAAATCTAGGCGAGTGCTGATTAGGCTGTTATGAGTTGCAATGAATATCTGCTTTGCTTGAGATTCCGATATTCTTCCAATCAACTTTTTCATATTAGTATGACTTAAGTGATTCTCTGGCTCCTCAAGTAAAAGGGTGTCAATATTCTGCTCTTCGCGGTAACGTTTTAACGCAAACTCTGTTTTTATGAAGCACTGACGCCCCTTTCCTCGGTGCTCTATCGGAACATCATCCTCGGTGATAGTTAAGTCAGTTTCTAAATTTGCTTTAGAGCCAGAACGAATTGCAAACTGATAATTCTCCAGGCAATCATTTATGGCGTTCAACTTATTATTTTTGAAATATATTTTCTGTAAACGGTAATCGTTTTTTAAGTTTACACGCTGGGGTGTTTCAACCAAAGAATCATAAACGTTTTTTATGTATTCTTTGGTGGCATATTCGCTATTGACTTGTGAGCTGTCTAACGCAATGTAGCGAAGGAACTTGCGATAACCTGTATACGCTTCACCCGCAAAGGTACTAAAACGGATACTGTAGTATTCGAATGGAAAATTATCTGACTCCTGCTCTAACACTTGTTTGATCTCAGCTGTTAGATCTTCATTTGGCTCACATATCAACTGAAGGCCATTAGCTTGTATTCCATCGAGATTATTTCGTCCGAATAGATCAGGATTATTCTGCTCATTTAGATGGATCTCAACATGCAGTTTTGGCAAGCCTTCAATGTTCTTTTCTCCGGCAAGAAACTCACTAATAGCAGTTGTACTGAATAGACTTTCTAGACCTACCGCCTCTACTTTACTCTTGCTACCGCCTAGTACAAGCTCAATCGCATTAAGTATCGAGCTTTTCCCTGCTTCGTTATCACCAATCAATAAGTTAATGTCTGAAACAAAATCCACCTCAAAACAGGAGAACCTTTTAAAGTTAAGAAGCTTCAATTTTTCTATTATTCTCACCTAGCATTCTCCCCTTTTTCAGCTTGCTACTCATGCAGTGAAACTGGACTCTTTTGACGTGTAACTGTGCAGCATTTATTCGCCGTGCGCAGCATGGCGAATAAATGCCTGTTGGACTAAGCCGCCCATCAGGCGGCGATGCCGCTTCTATAGGGTATTGTATCGGCCGGAGTGCAGCCTGGAGCATCAAGTCGCGTACATGCGGAGCTGTTGTGACGCGTTCGGGCAGTATTTCTGGTCATGATCTCGGTCCCCTCCTCGCCCAATTTATCCCAACGTAACGCGCCGGCTGGTCAAAAGCCATCGCCGGGGCGAGTGCCGCCACGACCCGCATGCGGGCCGGATAGCCGAGTCCGTTGTGTGTCTGGCGTTACCTCATGCTCGATAGCGTTGCCCCCTGTGGTTGGGTGGTCGGCCGAGTGCCGGCGGTTGTATCGGTATCCGGCGCCGTCTCCGCCACCCTCAGTGCTTGGCGGATCTGGGCGAGGCGTCGTCGCCGACAGCGATTGGCCAGAACGCCGTAGTGACGCACCCGCATCAGCCCCTTGGGCAGGACATGGAGCAGGAAGCGTCGCACGAATTCTTCGCCATTAAGAACGAGCCGTTTGTGGCGGTCACGGTCGCGATAATCCTTGTAGCGCAGGGTGACCTGGTGGTCGTCCACGGCGAGAATACGGGCGTTGCTGATGGCGATCTGACGCGTGTAGCGTGCCAGGTAACAGACCACGGCGTGGGTGTGCTCGAGGCAGTCCTTGCTGTAGACCACCCACTCGGTGGCCATCAGGGTATTGAGCTGTTGATCCACGTCACCGGGCCGGGTGACCCGGTGGAGCTCGCCGGCAGTGGCCGCCCGGCGCAGGGCGCTGACCATGTGACCGCGAAAGTGGCGCGATAGCGCCCGCACGGGGAACAGGTAGTGACTACGCGCCCCATGCCAGCGGCCATCGTCGCTCAAGGCCCCGCCGGGGACCAGGCAGTGCAGGTGCACATGCTGATTCAGGTTCTGGCCCCAAGTATGGAGCACGGCACTCATGCCCATCTCGCCGCCGAGGCGCTTGGGATCGCGGCCGAAGGTGCGCAGCGTCTGCCAGGCGCTCTGGAACAGCAGCCGGTGGATCACTTCGGGGTGAAGCTGGATCCAGCCATTGAGGCTATGGGGTAGCGTGAACACGACATGGTAATAGCGCACCGGCAGGATATTCGCTTGCTGACGCTCGGCCCACTGGCGCATGGCGCGGCCCTGGCACTGCGGGCAATGGCGATCACGACAGCCGAAGTAGTGCGGCTGGATGTGGTCGCAGTCCGTACACTTGAGGATCATGCCGCCCATCGCCTCGGTACGACACGCCAGCAGGTGATGGCATACCCGACGACGCTGGCGATCGAGGCCGGCCGGGCCAAGGAAGCGCGTCAGGGCCTGTTGCAGCGTGGCGGTCTTAGCCATGACCCACCTCCAGCGACGCGACCAGGTCGATAGGCGCCTGACCGGTCCCCTGCTGCCCCGGCAGCCAGTGCATGTAGCGCATCGTCGACTGGACGCTGCGGTGGCCCAGCAGACGCTGCAGCTGATGCACCGGCAGCCCCTGTTCCAGCACATGCGTGGCATAGGCATGGCGCAGGCTATGGATGCCGCCAATGCGCTCGACACCGGCCAGCCGCTTGGCCTGTCTAAAGGCCCGCTGTGGCGCACTCAGATGCAGCGCACGATCCGGGCACAGGGCACTTGGAAACAACCAGGTTCGCGGTCGATAGGCGCGCCAGTCATCGCGCAAGCGATCAATCAGGGTCGCCGTTAACAGCACCATACGGTCTTTGGCGCCCTTACCCTGCGCGACACGCAGCTGGCCGCGCTGGCTGTCGATGTCGCTGACCCGCAGGTGGCAGACCTCGCTCACGCGCAGTCCGCAGCCATAGCACAGTTCGAGCATCATGCGATGCTTGGGGTTGCGGCACGCGGCCAGGATCCGCCTCACCTCGTCGCGCGTCAGCAGTTCTGGAATCCGCTGCGGTGTCTTCGGCACCACCAGCGATACTTCCACCGACGGCCAGTGCAACACGTGCAGGTACAGGAAGCGCACGCCGTATAGGTAGACGCGGCAGCTGGCGGCGGACAAACCGCGCTCCTGGAACAGGTGATGGAAGAAGTGCTGTAAGTCGTCGGTGCTCAACGTGTCAGGCGAGCGGTGGAAGTAGCACGCCAGGTCGGTGATCACCATCAGGTAGGTCGTGTGGGTACGTTGCGCAAAGCCACGCTGACGCATGGCCTCGATCATCTTCTGTCGTAAGGCAGTCATCGTCATCACTCCTGTTCTCTGACCCACGTGGGTCAAGGAACAGTGTGGTGCGATGAGTCAGAAGGCGTGCCTCGACGACGGCTACCGGACAGCTACCGCGAAGCGGTTTAGTTCAACGCCAATGTTAAGCGGCGGCCTTTTTGGAGCAAAGCGGAGAAAAGGACGCCCGGTGGACGGCCGCCAGGCCGGGAACGAACTTGAACAAATTGTTAGGCTTTTCGCGTATCTACAGGCACTTGCGTTGCTTAAGGTTACCCGCCAAACTGCTATAAACCATAGCATAAGGCGTAACCCGATGATGAAGCTTCCCCTCAATTTTCGTGTAGGACTGATGGCGGTTACTTTCGTTGTTTCCGGCATCATGGCCGTGTTTATGTTCTGTTTCAGTTTTGGAGTGGGCCTATGGGGATGGATGATGAAAGCGGCTTGGGCATATGTCGATGGGGGCTTTGCTGACACCAACCTGATCGGGCTTATGCTCTTGATCTCGATATTCCTGCTCGCCGGATCATACTTCCAATGGATAGCCAAAGACGCTGCTCGCTTCGTACTGAGCCCAGAATAAGCCTAACGCCATGGCTCAGGGGCGACGGCGCGTTAGCGCTGGTGTTCCTTGGAGCCCTTTGTTAGCCGCTCTTGTAGCGTTGGTTCAAGGATATCAGCCCGAGTGGCAGCACTTTCAAGAGTAATCTGATCGCTTGCATACAACTCCCAAAGCTCCCGTATTTCGGGTTGTAAATCCTCTATCCGAATAATTGCGGTATTTCCTTTGGTGAGGGTATCCCAAACATACTTAGCAGCCCCCAATACTGTATCAACGCCAGAATTAAACCATTCTTCGGATTGGACCGTTGTATCAAGGCCCCCAGACCAATGAAGGTATTTCGATACTTTTCCACTGTCTCGAATCAGACGGGAATTGTCCCACTTCGATATCGGTATACCCTTTGGCGCCAGGGCAACCGTGAAGTCTACCAACTTTTCGTATCGCGGGATCAGCCGTGTCAAAACCTGATCAAGAAGCTTCGCGTTTCCCTTGCATTTTTTATACTCCTTCTGCTCTAGCTCTGAACCAACCCCGACCACCAGCTGCTCAAAAAGAAGTTGCTCAATTCCCAACCGAGTTTCCAGCGCAGCATATTCAAGCGCACTGATATTATTGCTCCGTTTGGCGTAATCAAGCCATGACAGCGCCTTGTAAATTCGTCCTGACGATTCGAAATAGCTTCTTTCCGTAATGATCTGCGCTGGTTCGCGATTTTCAAAACTTGGAATCATCGTCATCTCGGCTAACGCCGCCAGCACACGCGACTGCAGAATGGAGGCGAAGCCGCAATGGAGCAGCCGTCGCCGTGACTGGCATTGTTAGCCATTTTTGTAGGCGTCACTTATTTCTTTTGGAACAAAGGTGTATTTAGACACCTCGTCAATTATTTCAGGGTATAGGAAAAACGGCGAATTCTCAGCCATGACAGAGCTCTTCATATAAACCCTTTTACGCTTTGATGCTGAGTAGTACAGATTGCACCAAACTAGATCAGGCCTAGCCCTTGAATTTCTTTTCTCCAATGTTTTCTCGAGAAACCCACCAAGGATGAGAGTATTAGTCTTGTCCGGCTTATCAATGGCCTTTACCTGTTCGTATTTATCTTGGGATATTGAAACAAACTGGTTGCCAGAATATTCATATAGCTCCGCATTACAGAAACGTCGTAGTTCCCATACTGCTCGATCTAATATCGCGAGCTCACAGTCCTTTATGAACCAAGACACCTCTAGGTATCGAAATCTTGCGCCAAACTCCTCAAGCCTTTTTATGAATTTCTTGGTTTGTTCTGACAGAGCAATATCTAGCTTCTCAGAGATAAGGTCTAAGCTTCTTTCTACCTCATGCTTTATAGCGTGCTTTGGCTTTGGAACACGGGCAAGAATTGCAATGCATTTTGCATATTTCTCAAGAGCATGAAGTGCAGACCAGTGAAACTGTGGGAACAGGCCTGCCCTGTAAGCCATACGAGCATGGATGTAGTCTCTGTCAGCGGTGTCTCGAAAGGCTCTGAGAGCAAAACTGTTCACCTTTTGCATCATGCTGTGAGTCATACTTGCCCTCTAAATTGGCTAACGCAGAGCTGAGCGGCGGGCTTGGAGCGCAGCAGAAAGTCCGTCCGGCGGAGGCCCGGCCAGGGCCGGAGCGTACTCGAGCGATTTGTTATGTGCTCGCATCCCTCAGCAACCTCTCGATCTCTAACTCCAGCAATGCCGGTTCAGGGTATAGCCGCTTGGAGTAGAGCCAATTTCGGCGCGGACCAATTGTAAATACGCCGCTATACAGCTTGTAGCCGGGATACACCCTAAAATCACGAGCAGATAGAACTTCCCTGGCTTGTTCTTTCGTGAAACGCCATTGGAGACCGCCTGGCTTATTCGGCCTTGCATCTTCTAGATGGCATTCAAGGCCGACATTCGTAACCTTCAACCACGTTGTCTGGTTAGATGTCTCAAACACTTTAACCTTTTGCGGAGTGACTGCTTCCGCCCCAGGAGCCTCTGGCTCCTCAGGCTCTGCCTCTTGCACAGGAGTGCGCAGTAACGTTTGGTAAGCCACCCAAGCGCCAAACCCGGCGATCAAGGTCATCGCAACTTGCGATACGACATTCACAATTTCCACAAAATAAGGCCAAGACACTTCAGTTAACCTCTCTCCCGACACATAACGAGGCTGTAGAAAAACTCGATTCTGAGCCCTCCCCACCACCTGTTTTCTGATTTTGTGTACCGCCCACCATACGGACAATTTTCTTGGCCAAGGAGCCTAGCTGACCATTTCGCTTCCTCGATGATGTCAAAGGCACTCACCACCGGCAATCAGCGGCCACTTTCTGGCCTTCTAGCCCCTATATCACGTGCCTAATCGTCCATAATTGGCGAGCTTCTCAATGTTGTGTATCAAGCAGTATAACTGCCACTGTCCCTGTACCTTTTTCTTGCCACGAAGAGCGAATCGGCTCAATCGCTTCGTGGTGCCGATGTTGCCGAATACCGGCTCCACCACTGACATCCGATGGCTGTATATCTCCTTACCCTGCTGGCTATCCACCCGGTGCTTCATCCAGTCAGTGTAGTTTGGTTGTCCGTCGCTCTTTATCGTAAAGGATACTTGCCGGCCAGCGCCGTTGCGGTGATCTGCTGAGGCTGGGTTCTGCATGCATTGATGTTTCTTCGGGCAGTGCCGGCATTGCAGCAGCCTGCCCTCGAAATGTGCCCGTACCTTGCCATTCTCGGCTTCCCGTAGCCCCCGGTAGGTGAGGGACTCGCCAGCCGGGCAGATACAGGTCATGGTCATCGGATCGAATTGAAATTCACTGGCGGGGATGGTGCTTTTCCAACCCGTATTCGGCAGGTTCTGGTGGCGCTTGCCGTATTTGTCTTTTTGATCAGAGAACTTTGGATCCCGGCTGCGGAACTGATTATCCGGCACATAGCCGTTGATCTGTCGTTCGTACAGGTACTTCATGTTGGCCTCATTGGCGAAGCCAGTGTCAGCGGTGACGACGGTGCCCTGCTGGTAGATGTCGTCAGCAATGCCTAACTTCTTGAAGCGAGCCCCCACCCTCTCCAACACCGGTTGCAGCGTATGGTGTTCCTGACCTTCGCCAAAGGCTTGAGCGTCGACGATGATCTGGTGCTTCTTGTCCACCGTGGCCACACCGTTATAGCCCTGGATCGTGCCCTTGCTGGTGGTCATCTTGGCACTTTCATTATCGGTGACGTTACTCTTCACTTCCTTGCTCCGCTTCCCCCGGCCCATCCTTGGGCTGTGCGTCTTTAGTAAGCGGTCCACTTTGTTCATCGCGGCATCTAGCGACAGAATCGTCTTGGCCTGGCGGATATCTCGATCCAAGTCGGCTTCCGTCTCAGCTTCGTCCCGCGCGTAGTGCTCAAGCAAGTGATGGCGAATCAACCGTCGTAGCTTCTCCCGCTTCTCACCCAGCTCTTTGAAGGTGCCAGACCACTCCTTCGAGGCATCCGAGGGCATCTTGCAGCCGTCAATGGCAAAGAGCTCGTTGCCTAGCAGGCCTTGCTCATGGCACACCAGCAGCACCTGCTCAAAGAGGTCTTCAATCTCCTCAGCGTGGCTGCTGACGAACTTCGCCAGCGTGGTGAAGTGGGGGACGGTATCGCAGGACAGGGCCTTGAAGATGATGTTGGTCTCGCAGCACCACTCCATCTCGCGGCTGGAGGTGATGCCCTTGGAATAGGCGAACAGGATAATCTTCAGCAGTATCGCGGGATCATAGGCAAGTCGGCCTGTGTCGTGATTGCGGTACTGAGGGTGAAAAACCGACAGGTCCAGCTTGTTCTCAATCAGATAGTGGACCGCGTGCTCAAAGGTCCCGGGCTGAAGCTGGTCCTGGTAATTGATCACCACCATGGCGTTCTGATCATGGTTGTAGGGCTTGAAGCGGGGCATCTTGACCACTCCTAGGCTGTTTTCCTGATCCTACCAAAACGGCGTAGGCTGCGGGCTTTTTCTACAGCCTCAACGCCGCCAGCACGCGCGGCTTTGTAGTGAAAGCGAAGCCGCAACGAAAAAGCTGTCGCCGTGCTTGGCCTTGTTATGCTTCAGTTCACAATATTTGTGGCTGCAGTTATTGCAGCAGCCAAGCAAATAAAACCGACTGCGAAAAACGCGACAACTCCATCTTTATGCGTCACCGCTCTTCGAAGCAATGTGGTCAATAATAAAGATAATGGATTTATTAGCGGCTTAACTACAACTGAAAAAAGGATAGCTATCACCATGACTAGGAATGGTACCAACGAGGCCGCCGCAAGCGCTTTTAACCATATAGGAGCCGTGATCCATGCGAAAACTCCATAGCTAGCAAAACTTGCTGTTCCCCAGAGGGGGCCCAATTTCAATAAGATGCCAACAAGGGAAAAAGCGAACATTAATAGTGCACTAGAAACTATCGAAAGAACCACAACTCCAAGAACAAAAATTAATAACGAAACCAAGCCGTTCAACAAGATCGCCCCTGCAATTAGAAGGGGAGAATCTGTTGTTGTTATCGCCGTAGTTGTTTTCCCCGTGAAGCGTAATGACATGCTGGTTAAGCCTACTGATATTAATCCTATTGCAATGGATACAAGAGCCAGGGTTGCCCACCTTGCGAACGGATGCTTGGCGGTTTCTAGGATGCGACTTACGTCCTGCCGGAATTGCAACATCTCCTGCTTTTCAGTATCAGTTAAATCTTCGGAATCATGTTCTACAGAAATTAAGCGCTCAAAAATCTCAATTTCTTGTCTATACGAGTCACCAGAATTCTGTTCGAATCCGAGCATAGTATCCGTAGCTAGTCCTGCAGAAAACAAACAAGCAGATAGTAGAAAAATACTAATTGAGGAGGTTCTTTTCCAAGATTTCTTTTTTAATATTGGATCATCAGTTGCATCAGTCAGAATACTGCTTAGAGCGATTACAGGAGTCTTAGCAACAAAGATGAAAGATCTCTTTTGATCATGTAGTCGACGATTTAGAGCTTCTCCAAGCGTACGCTTTTTGTCGTCTGTCATTAACCAGTCAACCAGCTTTAGAACAGCGGCTACAAGTAGGAATAAAGCCGCCAATTGTCCAATTTCAATTGTCACTATCTTTCATTCCTGCCGATAGGGTTGTGAATTTTCTGATTAAGAATACGCTGGCCATACCCGCATAACGCCGCAAGCAGCTGCGGCTTTGCAGTGGATTGTTTTGCGGTAGCGTAGCGTTGAACCGTAAAACAAGGAACGGAAAAGCCGTCAGACTGGCTTGCATTGTTGGGCTCAAGCTCGAACGAGACATGAAGGCATAAAATGCATAGCCTCTCAAGAACTTGCTATTGCTTCTCTTCGGACTCACTCTCTGAAGAAGATGTAGTACTAACTCGTATCCGTAATCCACTTGCATCACTTTCTGACAGCACCAATAACTCCTCCGTTTCCTCTGAGTAAAGGAAACGGTTATCCCCAAGGATGCCCAAGAACAACCATTTTTTGGGAACCTCGTCGCCCTCTTTAAGGGCATCTGGCAACAAGGCGATCTTTTGATTCGTGCCATGAACAGAAGCGCTCGCCGCTCTATCACCATGTGCATACGCCCAAAACGGGATTGATAAAACAAACGCCGCAATTGCCGCAACTGGAAGCGGATTTATACTATTTGGAACAAAGGTCTTATACAGCCCAGAGTACTCGACAGGAGAAACCGAGACTGCAATCAAGACATATAGCCCCGCCACATCCCATTTTGCAGGAAAGTCTACAATGAAAGCAAAAGCTACCAAAATCGCGCCGAAAATGGTCACACCAAGGATCAACGCAGCCTCTTTTTTCACATTCAAGCGCGGCCCCGCAGATTTCTCACCATCTCCTTGATTAATACCGTCATCGCCATCAGGCTCTTCACTGTAGATCCGGCGGTAAATCGATAATAGCATTCCAATGAACATTCCTAATACGAAGACACTCAAGCCGAAGACGATACCGTGAGCCGCAAATCGTAGAAGGTCGTGAAACCCGGCATACTCTAAGACCCGCACTCCAAATGAATTCCAGTATCCAGATGCATACAAGAACGCAATCAAGAGGCAGTAACCACTGCCGAGCGTTGCAAGGTTTGTGCGCAAAGTCTCCCTCCTATGCCCAACGCCTGCGCTCAGCCGACGCCGAACCGTGCCAGCGGTTTGGCGGTCGGCTGAAGCGCCTTGTTGGGCTCTGCATATATCCGAACAGTATACTTGCTTACATTAGCCATTTCATAGTTTCCACGCGTCTATTAATTTGAATTTACGCCAAACAATTTTCTACAACCATTCAAGAATATTCCATAAGGTCTGCCGGAAATGATAAGGAATACCACGATGGATCCTCCAGCTTTCAACGCCTGCTCTATCGTTGCACCATTTATAAAAAGCAAAATCAAATACAAGGTGATTTGGAACGAAAAGTTTGCAAACGTATCTATCACCGTCGATTTGAGCTCTCCAACCTGGTTCCCGTTCCCACCCAGGAGTTTGAAAATCCAGTCTCTATAAAGTCCGTATGGTCTACCGGCAAACAATATGATAGGTATCGCCGCAATGCGAATCCGCATGGATTGGTCAATTGATAATCCCGCGATTACGATTTCTATAAAGGCTCCACAAACGGTGGAGAATACAATCATCGCGAGGGTGTCTGCGAGATACCGTTTCATTATTTGAAGAACTCAACTGTAATACCCAATTTTCATTCATGTGCAGTAGCCACATGCTGCCTTGGAGCTGGCCTGGCCCGAGTGCGACATACCTATAGTAGGCGCAATCAACCTCCACATACGCCCAACAGTGATTGGACTGCACGTCCTAATATTGGATGAACACACTTGCGCGTTCAACATTCTTATCTGACGCGCCACATTTAACCTGATCCTATGATTCTAAATGACATTAAGAATAGCCAGGCTACCTATGCAGAATTCACATGCGCGCTGCATTTGTCGGTTTCAATCATCCTTTGGCTGTTGAACAAACCACTCCAGCCCGTCGTATGGACACTCCCTGAGAGCCGCCAAGCGGCTTTTAAGGTCGCCGGAGTGGATTTCCAGTTTGTGCCCATCGGGGTCGAGAAAGTAGAGGGAATCCCCTTCGCTACTGTTGTGCTTCCAGATGGTGGCGTTGCTGGCACGGATGGCGTCAGCCGCGTCGTTGAAGGCTTGGCTTGGTACTGAAAAGGCGAGATGGGTGTAGTCCGGGTGGGGGCTGTTTCGCGCCTCGGCATCGAGTGAGAGGCAGATCCAGTCGTTGCCGGCTTGCAGATAGGCGCCGCGCGTCCATTTGGCGATGGGCTTGAACCCAAGCACCTCGGTGTAGAACGCGAATGCGCGCTGGAGATCGCTGACGGCCAAGGTGACGTGGTTGATGCCGGTGATCAATGTCATCTCCCTAACGGCGAGCAATCTTTAGGCACGCTACCGCCCCGGGGCTGCATATCGCGTTATGCGCTGATCCCGTGCGTACGACTTGTTATATCCAGCCGTCTCAGCGGCCTTAGGGTTTCATACTAGGCGGGTTGCCCCCTACCAGCAAAACGCATTAGGCGTCGCGTATCAACGCAGTTCTGGGTTTTGTATTGAGGATGGCTTCAGCGGCGTGCGAGGAGTAAGTGATGGCTTACTTGAAAACAACGGGCAGCCTAGGCTGCCCGTTGTCGGTGGTGATTAGTGCGATGAGAGGTTGGTTGGCTCAGGTGTTCTCTTCGCGCTGCGCTTCCGTTTCGGCGGATGCTTCGGCATCGTCGTCATCGATATCGGTCTCTGCGTCGAACTGGGTGTGAGACTGCGGTGCCGGCTGGCTGACGCTGCCGCCAAAGGCGGCGCGCAGGACGTCGTTCTCGGCGTCCATATCGATGCTGCCCTGGAAGACAGCGCCGTCCTCGAGTACCAGGCAGGGGGTGATGATGGTGCCGGTGATCTGCGCGGTGTGGTGGACGGTGATCTTGTGCGAGGCGATCAGGCGCCCTTCCACGCTGCCGGCCACGTGCAGCGTCTGTGCAAAGATATCGCCCTCTACGCGCCCGTCGGTGCCGATGCTAACGGTGTTGCGCTTGAACTCCACCGTGCCCACTACCTGGCCATCGATGATCAGCTCCTCCTCGCCGATCACGCTGCCTTCGATGCTGGTGTGAGCGCCGATGGTAGCCGGGCGCCCACTGCCGCTGCGGGGCTCGTCCCTGGTTGGGGCGCTGTACGACGAGGCGGGAGGCGACACCGTATGGTCGGCAGGAACACTGGTGGGCTTGTGCTTGCTGAACATAGGGAAAGGCTCCGGGTAGCGTAAGGGGCAAAAGTGCGATACTAGGAATAATGCCGCGTCGGGTTAAGATCAAAGGCGAGAGTAGCCAATGAAAACGGCCGTTAGTCGTGTTTTCTCCGTCTCGTGATACCCGCCTATACTGACGCAGGGCAACCGACTGCTATCAAGGGGCGACTATGGGGGGCGGAGACGCGTTATTTATCACGGGCGTAGTAGCGCTCATCCTGATTATGCTGGATGGCAAGCGCCGTATGCGAAAGCGTGCCGTGGCAAACCAGGTCTCTCCCCTGCACGCCTCCTCTCAACATCAACTCGTCTCGCCCCAGGAGCCCGCCAAGTTGTCACATCAGGTCGAGGAATCCGCCAAGGCTAGCTTACCGTCGCCTCCCCAGGTGGCGAACACCCAGCGCTTGTCGGCGCCCGACGGCAGCCTGATTGGCGAGACCCTGCATATCGCAGGCAAGGTGAGCGCCCAGGAGCCGCTGGTGATCCGCGGGACCATCGAAGGCGACGTTGCGGCGCCGGAGCAGCCCGTCACCATCACCGAGTCGGGGGGCGTATCTCACCGTATCGAGGCACGGCTGATTAGCGTTGCCGGCAGTGTCGAGGGACTGTTGGTGGCCACCGACCAGGCCATTCTGCTCCCCGGTGCACGGGTGAGCGGCAGCATCGAGGCGAAGCGGATGAAATGCGCAGACGGGGCCTGGCTAACAGCCAAGATTCGCGTGATGTCGCCTGGCCACCCATAGGGCGAAGGCAACGCTTGTGGGCGTTATGGGCTTGCTTCGATGGCGCGGATATCCTCGATATCGACTGGCCGAGAGAGCGCCCGTTTATAACGGATCAAATCATCCTTGGGCATAAGGGGCAGGTCCATGCCCAGGACGGGCCGCATTTCGACGCGGGTGACGTCTATCGCTAGCGGCACCCAGGCCTGGCGGCTGGCATCGAAGATGTGCGCCCCATCTGCACTCCCCACCTCGACTTTGATGCCTTCATACTTGAACTGCACATAGGTGAGGTCCCAGCCCTCCTCCCGGTAGTGTGCGGCGCCTTTGGAGATATACGCCTGCCCCGCCTCGACGACGCTCGAGAACACCTCTCCGGGAACGAATAGGTCGATATCGTGCAGTGGGCGCTTGGCACCATAGCCCTGTGCCGCGAGCCCACCGCAGATCACGAACGGGATCTCTCGCTGGCGCAGTAATCCCACCACCCACTCTGCCGCAGCTTGATGCACGTTTCCTCCGTCCTATGGGTATTAGAAGAACAGCCGCCGCAGGGCTTCGCCGGGGTCCTCTTCGCGCATAAAGGCTTCACCGACCAGGAAGCCGTGCACGTCGTGTTCGCGCATCCGCAGGACGTCGTCGCGGGTATGGATACCGGACTCGGTGATCACGGTGACGCCTTCGGGGATTTGCGAGAGCAGCTCGAAGGTGGTTTCCAGGCGGGTGTCGAAGGTGTGCAGGTCGCGGTTATTGATCCCCACCAGCGAGAGCTCCAGGCGCAGGGCGCGCTCGAGTTCGCGCTGGTCGTGCACTTCCACCAGGACGTCCATGCCCAGCGCTTCGGCCTGCTGGTAGAGGTCGACCATGCGCGCGTCATCCAGCGCGGCGACGATCAGCAGGATGCAGTCGGCGCCGATGGCGCGGGCTTCGCTGACCTGGTAACCGTGGGTGATGAAGTCCTTGCGGATGACCGGTAGGTCGCAGGCTTCCCGGGCTTCGATCAGGAAGTCTTCATGGCCCTGGAAGAAGTCGGCGTCGGTGAGTACCGAGAGGCAGGCGGCGCCGCCGGCCTGGTAGCTGGTGGCGATCTCGCCGGGGCGGAAGTCTTCCCGCATCACGCCCTTGGAGGGCGAGGCCTTCTTGATCTCGGCGATCACCGCCGGGTCGCCGGCCTCGATGCGTTCGTCCAGCGCCCTGACGAAGCCGCGCGGCGCGCCCTGCTGCCGCGCTAGCGCCAGCAGGTCGGTCTCGGTCACCGCCAGGCTGCGCTCGTGGACCTCGTCGTCCTTGCGCGCCAGGATCTGCGCGAGGATGGTGGGCATGCCATGTGTGGTTGTCATGTCGCTATGTCCCCGTAGCAGCATTGCAGGGTGCCGTCAGTCGGCAAACACCCGGGTGAAATCGGCCAGTTCTTTCATCTTTTCCCGCGGCAGCCCGGAGGCCTGGGCATCCTGAGCCATGGTCACCCCTTCCTTAAGCGTATCGGCAATGCCGGATACGTAAAGGGCGGCGCCAGCGTTCAGGGCGACGATATCCGCCGCGGGGCCGTCGCCGGCCAGGGCCTCGTGGACCAGCCGCAGGCTGTCTTCGGCGGTGACCACCTTGAGCGGCGTCAGCGCCTGGCGCTCGATACCGAAGTCTTCGGGGGCGATGGTGTACTCGACGATCTCGCCATCCTTGAGCTCGGCGACCCGGGTCGGCGCGGCCAGCGAGATCTCGTCGAGGCCATCCTCGGCGTGTACCACCATCACATGGCGGCTGCCCAGGCGCTTGAGCACCTCGGCCATCAGCCGCACCAGTTGGGCATCGTAGACGCCGAGCAGCTGATTGGGGGCGCCGGCCGGGTTGGTCAGCGGACCGAGGATGTTGAACAGGGTGCGTACGCCCATCTCGCGGCGCGGGCCGATGGCGTGGCGCATCGCCTGGTGGTGCATCGGCGCGAACATGAAGCCGACCCCGACCTGGTCGATGCAGCGTGCTACCTGCTCGGCGTCGAGCTCGATCTTGATGCCGGCCACGGCGAACAGGTCGGCGCTGCCGGAGGAGGAGGAGACGCTGCGGTTGCCGTGCTTGGCAACGTGGGCGCCACCCGCCGCGGCAACGAAGCTGGAGGCGGTGGAGACGTTGAACAGGTTGGCGCCGTCGCCGCCGGTACCGACGATATCGACGACGTTGTCACCGCTCACGCTCACCGGGGTCATCAGCTCGCGCATCACCTGGGCGGCGGCGCTGATCTCTTCGGCGCTCTCGCCTTTCATGGAGAGCGCGATCAGGAAGCCGCCGATCTGCGCGTCGGTGGCTTCGCCGGTCATGATGGTACGCATCACTGCGTGGGTCTGGTCGAACGTCAGGCTCTGGCCGCGCATTACGGCATCGATGGCCTCTCGCATCTGCATGGGGCTGTCTCCGTCAGGCGCGACGTGAAAGAAAGTTCTGCAGGAGCTCGTGCCCCTGGCGCGTCAGGATCGACTCGGGGTGAAACTGCACCCCTTCGATATCCAGTGTCTTGTGGCGCAGGCCCATGATCAAGCCGGGGGTGACGTCGCTGTCGTCCACCCAGGCGGTCACTTCGAGGCACTCCGGCAGAGTCTCGGCGGCCACTACCAGGGAATGATAGCGGGTTACCTCCAGCGGGTCTTCGAGGCCGGCGAATACGCCGTGGCCGCCGTGACGTACCTTGGAGGTCTTGCCGTGCATCACCTGGGGCGCGCGCACCACCTCGCCGCCGTAGACCTGGCCGATGGCCTGGTGGCCCAGGCAGATACCGAGGATCGGCAGCTTGCCGGCGAAGTGCTCGATGGCAGCCATCGAGATGCCCGCCTCGTTGGGCGTGCAGGGGCCGGGGGAGACCACCAGATGGCTCGGCGCCAGTGCCTCGATCTCCTCGAGGGTGATGGCGTCGTTGCGGTAGGTGTGCACCTCGGCCCCCAGCTCGGCGAGGTACTGCACGACGTTGTAGGTGAAGCTATCGTAGTTGTCGATCATGAGCACGGACATGGCCATCACTCTCTGTTCCCTATGGTTAGTGCTGTCGCTTACCGACGCGTTGACCCAGTGTGATCGAGGGGGTGCGCCAGCCGTGCAGGGGGAAGTCAGACACAAAAATGCCGCCCCGACGGCGGCATTTTTCACTCGTCAGCGTGCCGCCCCCAATCAGGAGCGCCACCACTGGCCTGTGCGTTGGATCTGGTCTAGTGCGTTCATCCCTCAATGGTGCTGCTGGGCGGCAATCCTGTCAAGCCAGGGGTGGCTGAATCGCCCGCTGGCAGTGCGCTTGCAGCGCTGGGCAGTAGGCTGCCGGCAACAAGTAACACGCTGCGTTATACTTTTTCGGCACAAAAGCGTAAGCGCCACTCATGGTGATGTCGTCAACTACCACTGAGGAGAGCATCATGACGAGTCAGCAACTACCCAATATCCATCCTGGTGAGATCCTGCTAGAGGATTTTATCGAGCCTATGGGACTCACAAAGAATGCGCTAGCCAACGCTATCAGCGTACCGGCTACTCGTATCGGTGAAATTACCCGCGGCGCACGGGCCATTACCGCCGACACCGACCTTCGCCTGTCGCGCTACTTCGGCACTAGCGAAGGCTACTGGCTCCGACTGCAAAACGCCTATGATCTTGAGCAAGCACGTCGGGCTGGGCGCTACGATGCAATTCGGCCTCATGCCGCTTGAGGGTGGCCCCAGCTGCTCGTTAGTCCTGTGAAACGCTCATGTAAGACATTATGTACGTGATCACTGCCCCCTCAGGAGCCATCTATGGATTCCATCAGCTACGCAGCCGCTATAACCAACCTAGCAAAGACAATGGAGCAAGTCTGCGAAGACCGTTCACCCATCGTTATTACCCGAAATAAATCACCGTCTGTGGTGATGATCTCTCTTGAGGACTACGAGGAGTTGCAGGAGACGGCGTTCCTTCTGCGTGCGCCGAAAAATGCCCGTCGGTTGCTGGAGTCCGTTGCCGAACTGGAGAAGGACAGCGAACAGGGAAAGTATCGTCGCTCTCAATGATGCGGAAACTCTCACGCTTGATGCTCTTCAGCACAATGGCCATGGTGCGCTCGACATGATCTTCGGTGGGATCAGCGCTATACCTGATGGGCGTCATATCAGCCATCAGGCTGCTCGATTCCCTTAGCCGCGGTAGAAAGCATTCAGCTTGTCCTGATGCTCGTGCACCTTCTGCGCAAAGGGCTCGTCGTCCATATCCCGCCAGTAGCGCGGTGGGCGGCCGGTGCGCCGATCATGCTCCAGCGACGTGGGATCAAGGGGGCGGAACTCCTCCCATAGCGGCGTATCGGGAAGCGGCTGCGAGGTGTCCATATAGCGCTGCACCATATCCCAGGCAGCGCGCTGTTCCACATGACTGCTGGTGGCGCCAAACATCCCCACCAAGGCCACATGCACCTCCTGGCGATAGTGCGCCAGGCTACGGTTGAACTGCGGCAGGCCTTGGTGGCTAGGTGTATTCTGCAGATAGCAGTCGAACTCATGAAACGGCAACTGATGCTCCACCTGCCAGGCAGTGCGCATCTTGGCTGGATTGGCGAATACCGTGACCATGCCGGTGCGTCGGTTTAACTCCCACATCGGGCCAGGTTGAAAGCCTGCGGCGAAATTTGGTAAAAGACGGTAAACTAGACTCACCCCGCCCCACATAATAATCGATGACATTAGCAAGACAACTGGCATCTCCCAGTTCAAGCTTTCGAAAAAGCTTGCTTGAGGTGATCTACGTTCGAATGCGCCGTAAATCACAACAAGAATTGATATTGGAAGCACTGTAAAAAAACTTACTAAGCCTACCCCCCTTATAAAACCCAAAAAAAAGTTACGCTTAGTCTGGCTAGTATATCTCAAGCATTCTTCGTCCCAGCGCAGAGGATGCTCTGGGCGATCTTCCGGTCGCGGTGTATGTCCCGGCATTTTCTCAATTTCACGCAGCTTCGCCGGTTTCATATCTTGAAGTTCACGCATCGGGAACAGGTCGACCGTCGGGAAGCGATGCGGCAAACGCTGCCCACTGGCAGCCGACATACGAAAGCGCCTAGAGTGCTCACTCTCCTCTTGTCGCAGCGACTCGATACGCTCCGCCGTGTAAGCTTCAGCGCTATAGGTGATGGGCGTCATCTCAGCCATCATTTGCCTCGTTATCTTGATGCGTCGTTTCATCGGCCCAATATGGCCGGCCAGAGCGCGTGAAGTCAGGCGTCATGGGGTCACCGGAGGCCTCCTCGGTAGGAGGCGGAGCCGGCAGCACCCTAGGCAGTTCGTTATCAACATCACTGTTCTTACGCCACTGCACCCGAACCTTTAGGTGGTGAATATTACGTCGTGGCATGGCCCCTGTCGTTTCGGACTCTACTGGTGCCCAAAGATAGTACTCTCAGCCATCCGTCGTCGCGCGCTCGAAGAGCGGCTGAGTAAGCTCGCCCAGCTCGCGGCCCAGCTCCTGCCACTGCGAGTAGCCCTCTTTATGCCTAGTGTACTTGCTCTCGCTAACGGTCTCGAAGCGGAACTTGGCGACTTGCTCCCAGCCCGGGGCCATGCCAGGCAGGTTACTGTTGACGACTACCCGCGTATTGGCGAAGAGGCCAGGCAAAGCTCCCAGCGCCTGCTGCTGCATCAAGCGTTCGATATAGGCCATTGGCTGGGTAAAGCTGAGTATGCCAATCGCAGGGCGTTGTTCGGCATCCTTAGCGTTTCATCTAGCGGCTCCGGAACCATAGGCTTCACTAGTGACGGCCCCCTGATGCATCCCCTCATCAACTTCCAGGTCATAGAGCCGAGTAGTGGGACCGTCGACGCGACAGCGCTCCTTGACCAAAGGGTGCCATTGATTACGGGCGGCACGTTGACGGGCGTATTTGGCCGTAATGTCGCGGATAAACAAACATGGGTACAAAAAGGCAAGTCCAAGAATCAATATAACTGCACGTGATTTCGGAGTTATTCCTTCTTTAACTGATTGTCGATAGCCCTCTATATTTAATGTGGCTTTCTTTTGTCTTTGCCTGCACCCCTCCAAAGCCGCTTCGCGGTTAGAATTCGACAGTGGGTTACCTTGTTCGTCGAACCAAGGGCCCTTCTCCATGTAACAACGCAAATACTCCCAGAGCATGCCTTGCGTTTCCGCGGTGCGCCCCATCGGCAGGTTCAGTTGTAGGGCAATCACCTCCTCCGGATACCCATAACGCTGTAGCAACAGCTGTAATGGGGTTTCGGTCATTGCTCCGGTATATTGGGTCACGGTGCGACTCTCCTGCATCCAGGCCACCGCTTCGTCCCAAGGGACATGGTAGAGCTTTTCCTTATCCTGGAAATAGATCTCCCTAGTTCGGCGATTAAAACGGATAGGAGATGAAGATGGCCAAAAAACTTCTAGTAAAAAAACAACTGTAGTGATGCCAAACATTACGGCCATCGTTGTAAATACAAAGACAACACCTTCCCAATCCTGAAAAACAATAGGGAATAGTATTAGGGACATATAAACAGCCCCTAACCCCCACACTCCTGTGAATATTCCCTTCCCCTCTTCCGCACCGCTAGATAGATCCAGATAGTGCTCGGTCTGATCCTGCACCTCACCCAACTGCATGGGCTGCTGGGCAGCCCGACGCTCGGGGGATAGCACGATCAGCTCGTCGGCTAAGTC
The DNA here is from genome assembly GCF_014779595.1 of Halomonas sp. ML-15. Taxonomy (GTDB): domain Bacteria; phylum Pseudomonadota; class Gammaproteobacteria; order Pseudomonadales; family Halomonadaceae; genus Franzmannia. Next base: position 719,534 of record NZ_JACXZT010000019.1, on the reverse strand, counting down.
CAGCCGTTGAGAGAGGTTGGCGAAATAGGTCTTAATGCTTTGCATGGCCTAGCCAATCTCTATGGATGCTCAATCGCATCAGGGTCCAAATTTTTCAGGAAAATAGGAAAGCGGCGGCTCGCGATTGAGCCATTCGTCCATCATAGCCTCACCCTCTTCGCGCTGCTCAGCGGTAACCTCTTCACGATAGAACCTCAAAAATCTCTCGGAGGATGTTCCTGGAATCTCTTCATTGATGGCAAGAAAAATAGCCCAACCTTTAGCGGGGTTTTCGTCTACATTACACATTTCGCTTTCTTCAGGATCAATATAGCAAGTTGCTATCCATTGACGACCATTAATATTACCTGCGTCGGAAGCCTTTACAATCCATTCCCATGCTTCTTGAAACTCCCCAAGGCTATTTAAAGTAGCTGAAAGATAGCTCATTGACAGAGCATGTCCGGCTTCCGCCGCCATACGGAACCACGGCTTCGCAGCTTCCAAGCGCTCGGTATCACTGGCGTACTTCTCTTCATCATTACGCGCTAATCGGCCCAGCCAGTTCATGGACTCAACGTTGCCCGCCTCGGCAGAGCGCACTAGCCATTCCATGGCTTTTTCTTCGTCAGGGTCTTCAACGTAGTAATAAATATCATACAGCACACCCATGGCCTCGGTGTCACCCGCCTCTGCCTTGGGCAGCGTCATTTCGAGGGCTGCCTGGGGCCAGTCATCGCCATTCGCTGGGCATACATCACCAAGCTCACAGGCGCTACCGTCGAATAGCCGTAGCATGGCATGGGGGTCACCGTTCAATGCGGCGCGGTGATACCACTCTAAAGCCGCTTGAGTCATCCCCATATGACGTAGACGATACGCCTCACCAAGGTAGTACATTGCCTCTACGTCGCCAGCTTCTGCCGCTTTTTCTAAATAAGGCATGCTCGCCGAGCGTTGGTGAGTATTGTATAGCCGCATGCCTTCCTCCTTGGCGGTCTGGGCCTCTTCATCCAGCGCCCAAGCCGCAGGAAACCACAGCGTCACGAGTGCCAACCCAATCAGTGTCTTTAGTAGGTTTGATCGATTAGGCAACCGCATCAGTAACCAAATTTCTCAGGGAAGTAGGAAAGCGGCGGCTCTAAATTTGACCATTCGTCTTTCATACGCTCGCCTTCTGCGCGCTGTTCTGGAGTAACGCTGTCGCGATAAGCGCGCAAAGCGTTCTCAGAGGAAGTGCCAGGGACTTCTTCATGAATAGCAAGAAAGATCGCCCACCCTATGGCTGGGTCTGGGGCAGGTGCTGCACGACATAAATTTCGGCCTTCCTCTTCGGGCTCGATGTTACAGGCGGCTAACCAACCACGCCCATTAATATGCCCTTCCTCGGAAGCCTTGGTTATCCATTCCCAGGCCTCTTCAGGCTGATCCAGATGATTTAATACAGAGGCGAGGTTATTCATAGAGGGGGCATAGCCTGCTTCCGCTGCCTTTCGAAACCATACCTCTGCCGCTTCTAGCCGCTCCATATCGTTGGCGTACCCTTGTTCGTCGTTACGGGCCAACTCGCCCAGCCAGTTCATGGCGTTAACGTTGCCTGCCTCGGCAGCACGGTGTAGCCACTTCATCGCCTCGTCTTCATCGGGGTCTTCAACGTAATAGTAGATATTATAAAGCGCGGCCATGGCTTCAGCGTCACCCGCCTCGGCTTTGGGTAGGGTAAGCTCCAAGGCCTCCTGGGGCCAGTCGTCACCGTTTTCAGGACAGACATCCCCCAGTTCGCAAGCACCTCCGTCAAACAGCCGCAGCATAGCGTAGGGTTCACCGTGTTGCGCGGCTTGGTAATACCAGTCCAGCGCAGCTTGATTCATGTTTCCCATCACTAACCGACGATTGGCTTCACCCAGATAATACATAGCCTCTGCATCGCCCGCTGCAGCGGCTTGTTCGAGAAAAGGAATAGCAGTGTCTGCCTGGCGAATGCCGTAAAGCCGCATGCCCTCCTCTTTGGCGGCCTGTGCCTCTTCGTCCAGCGCCATGACAGAGGGCGACAACAGCGCTGCTAGTGTCAGCCCTGCCAGTGTGGCCAGTAGGTTTGATCGCATATCTTATTCCTTAGTCAGCGGTTTTATTCAGCAACACACACTTCCGTTGCAAGCCCTGCGACGTACCGGCGGTAATCTCTCTTTGACGCTGGTACTTGGAGGTTATCTGTGCCTGAAATCCGCTCCATAAAAAAATCCAAGTCACGTTTACGGCGTTGGTAGGCATGACTCGAGTCGTCATGCCATGGCTGGCCGGTCTCACTCATACAAATGAGCGCTTTGGCAAACAGATATTGTGAGGGCGTGGGGGCTTCTTTGCTAAAACGACACAGCGTCCCATAAACACCGGTAGTGACGCCCTCCACAATCCAGCCTAGGCAGTTGGCAATGGCGATTTGCTGGAAGTCCAGCGCTTGCTGGCGATTAAATGACTGAACGCTGCCACCGCTTCTGCCTCTACGGGGCCCCTCTACTGCAAATTCTTGCGGCTCTCGGATGAGCAGGAACAACAAAGCCCCCAGCGCTTCGGGCGTTAATTGCTGGATCCATCTAGCTAGCTGCTCACCTTGCCCACGATCACTTGCGTTAACAATTTCATACGCAATCGGTCCAGCATTCTGCCCACCGGTCATGGCGCTATACAGCCGCTCGATACCTGCCTTGTCGCGGGCGGCGAGAAGACCGACATTGAGCAGCGTGGTGGCGGCCAGATAGCCAAGCCAACCCATGCTTTCATAAGCCTCTTCGTCGATCCAGTCGGGCTTTACTTGCTTATTATCCACCATGGCGCGGTGGAGCATGGCCAGCCATAGGTCGAGGCTGTCGATATCCAGCTCGACAGAGAGACTCCCCCCTGCCCCTTTTCCGATGACGACTCGAGCAGCCACGCGTAGCACGAACTTGCCGTTCTGGATGCCCAGCGCGAGGCCAAGCCTGCCCCCTAAGCCCGCACCAACCTCGCCCCCCAGGGTGGCCGTGCCGAGGGCTCGCCACCCCGTCAGTGACTGGCTGGCACGCTGCATGTCCATATCGGAGAGTGCGGCGCGGCTGGGTAGGATGCGCTGCAGGTTCTCGGGAGGCTCCCAGCTCAAGGCACAGCGGGTTTCGATACCCAGCCGAGCACCGGCAAAGGCTTCCAGGGTCGGGCCTTCGGCTTCCCGTTTTGCCCAGTCGACCCCGGTGATGCTCAGCCCATCGTCGTCTAGGGAGAAGCCCGTCTCGGCAGCAAGCGCCAGGCTGGCCCCAGCAAACCCTTTGGCAACGGCATCGAGTACCAAGGCATAGCGGCCAAGGTCGCGTTCTTCGTTACGCTCTGAAAGGGTCGCCATCACCGAGCGAGCCTGCTCTTCCCGGGGCAACACCAGCCGGCCTAACGGCAGCTCGCCTCGAGCGAGGCTAAAGGTGCCCTTGGCTTCCCAGCGGTAGGTAACGTCAGTTGAGGTGCCGTTGGGATCGCCATCATCGAACTGCCAATCGCCATCAGGTGTGTTCTTGATGGCCAGCTCATCGCGCTGCGTAGTGCTCAGGTCGCCACTGCCGCCGCTGCTCATCTCAACGTCGGCATCGAAGAACGTCAGCGTCGGCTGCTGGGCGACGACCTCCCACGGGGTATCGCGATCGCCCTTATCGCGGCCCTCATTGAGGTCATACCGCGCCATTCCCACCAGACGCATCATCTGGGCCTGGGCACTGGCGTCAAAGAGTCGAAGCTGCTCTCGGCTCGGTCCCATGAAGAGGAGCTTCTGCAACGCCTTGCCCCACTTCTCCTTGCTGTCATCGTCGAGGGAGGCAACCTCGTGACCCTGCTCTTCGAGATATGCGAAGAAGTGCTCGGGCTGGAAAAATCCCAGTGGCCCATCGTGCCAATCGGGGCGATGCTCTATCGCTTCGCAGCCGCGTCCTTGCAACCACTGAGAGAGAGCCGTTTCGGGCGCCTCCCACAAATGGGCCGGGAGCACGCCATCGGCATTGATGGCAGCATCAAGGCGCTGCCGCTCGCTGGCTGTGGCGACGGGGATCAGCTGATTGAGGCTGAGATGGCTGAGTGATTGATCCGCTTTAGGTGAGCTGAACTCGCGAAGCGGGAAGTCGCGACGTACCAGCAGCTCGATCTCGCGCTTCTGATACCCCATGGCATGGCGGTCGTCGTCGATATCGGTATGCCAGACCAGAACCCGACCAGGTGTCATCGCATTGACGGCCTTATCGGCTTTCTTGAAGAGATCAGCCAGCGACTCTTGCAGCGTCTCATACTGACGGCGCTCATCCTCGAATAGAAAGATCGGCAGTTGGGCCTGCCCAGCAGTGCCGGACTCCCACTCGCTGAGCTTCTCTTCTACCGCCTGGTGTAGCTCGACACTCTCCTCGAGCGCACGGCAGTAATCATCGAAAGCTTCGACCCCCTCTTCCACAGAGCCCGGAGGAGACAATGCCAGCTCTGGCGTCGCTATCCCCAGGGAAGCCAGGGTCAGGATGCTGTCCAAGTAGTCTTTATACTTACTCTCCTGTTGCGCCGAGAGTTCTTGAACATGGCCGACAAAACCGCACGCCTGCGCCGCTTCTTGAGGAGGCTTGGATTCGCATAATTCAATAAAGGTTTGATACTCGGCGAGCACCTCTTGCAGCGAGAAAGGCATGGGCTCACCGCCGCTCCCCGGGTTGAAGTGGTACAGCCGCTGCGCCTCGGCCCGGCAAGTGCGATAGGTTTCCAACGCGCGCTCTATTTCGGCTTCCCAGGGGCCGTAATAGCGCTCGCCTTCAAGGTGATAGCCCGCTTCCTGTGCACGATTCAAGCCCTGGCGATAAAGGCTTCGGAGCTCTTCCTCCAGGTCAAATGCCTCGGGACTGTTGCGCCGATAGACCAAGCGGCTCAGCGCCACTGGCGCCGAGTGGCGCCATAGCTGCTGCATAAACGAGCGCTGATGCGCGATACGCTCTTCCAGCGTCGATTCCTCAGTGGCAGTGATCTCCACCAATCGCTTGAAGCACTCCTGGAAGCGTTTTCTCTCAGCATCATCGAGAAAGTTCTCGGCTCTGGTCGGCAGCAGACACTCCATCAGCCCCGCCTCCTTATTGAGAAGCCGGAGCCGCTCGTCGGCATCCTCTACTTGTGTCCACGCCTTAAGCTGCTCGGCAGCCCCCAGCAAGGCATCGGAGACATCATCGGTCAGCAGCCAGAATGTGTGGGTCCCCGGCAGATACAGAATATCGGCCCAGTCGTGCTCCTCACAGACATGTTGACCAGCAGATTCGACGTTGCCGCCCTCTTCATCAGGTGCGGTGTAGTGGCAAATCAGAACAGGGTCGTCCGGGGTTGGGGCGCGTGATCCGGCACTCATGTCAGGCTCTCCAAAGCTTGGACTTTCTTACGCGGGGGAAGCGACGCAGCAAGCGCCTGCTCGACCGCCGAAGGGAGGGTGTCATCAGGCTGGCAAATCATCTCCAGCAGGCGTCGCAGATAGTCGGCACGGGTTATCCCGGCGCGATTCAACCGTGCAAGCCTCGCCAGCCACGCCTCGGGCAGTTCGTACAGCGGCGTCTCCGTGGTTCGACTCAGCCACCAGCCGCCAGAGGCCGCACGCAAGGCAGCGTCTCCCTCTCGCGTCAGCGGCAGGATCTCTTGCGCCACCTCACTTTCAGATACCTCATGCCAAGCGAGCCATTGCCGCTGCGGTGTCGGTGTGAAGACTCGACCTAAAGGGGTCAGCCAAGCAGACAGTGACGTGCCAGGAAGCGTCGCCAACAGCGCCGTCCAGGCAGCGGGGTCTTGAATATTGATCAACGACTGGCCACCTCGGGGATCTTCGAGGACAAAAAGACGGCGCAGATGATCGGCCAGGTCATTGAGTGAAGTCGCTTGTGCCGGCTGAAAGATCCAGCCAAGGCGCTGCTCCCGGCATAGCGTCTCACCGCTACGCCAGGCCTCGCTGCCAACATCGAGCTCAATGAGCCAAGGACTGGCATCGATCAGCGGCGCCAGGGGTGTGGTGGCAAAAAGCGTGAGGAAGTCGTACTTGCCCGTTTTCCCCAGCAGTTCTGCACTAGTCTCGGGGTAACGACGCTGGTCGAGGACGAGATACGCTGGCCGCTGAGCGTCGATCCAGGCCCCCAGTTCGCCCGCACCCCGTGTGCGCTCGGGGAGTCGCTTCAACCAGCCAGACATGGACAGTCCTCGCGGCTACATTGGGTGTCATTGATCTTGCCGCACAGCGGCATCAGCGCGGCCTCGCTCAGTTGGTAGTCCTTTAGCTTGGGCAGTGAGGTAGGCGGTATCGCGTCATGCGCCTCCGCCACCGCCCTTCCCGGCAGCAGCGGCGTTTCGGCAGCCTGGCCGCTGCCCGAGCCGGGGCTGCCGCCGGCGTTGACCTTGACGCTGGGGCCGCTGATGGTCACGCCGCCGCCGTCGATCTTGAGGAAGCTGCCGCCGGCGTTGAGGGTGAGTTCGCTGCCGGCGTCGAGCACGACCTTGTGGCCGGCCTTGATATGCAGTTCGCGGCCGCTCTCGGTGAGCCAGGCCTGGCCGGCCTTCACGTGCAGCGTGCCCTGGACGATCAGGTGCTGGCTGCCCTCGGTGTGCTCATGGCGCTGGCCGTGGACGCTGTGGTGGTCGTCGCTGTCGATCTCGCCGATACGGTCGCGGTGGACGCTGAGGGTGCTGTCGTTGCCGACTGACTCGGTGCGGTCGTTGTTGGTGAGCAGCTCCAGATCCTTCTGGGCGTGCAGCCAGATCTGCTCCTGGTCGGCCTGGTCCTCGAAGCGCAGCTCGTTGAAGCCCTCGCCCTGGTGGCTCTGGGTGCGGATCACGGTGCGGGTCTTGTGCGCCGGAAGTTCGTAAGGCGGCGTGTTGACCGCGTGGTAGGTGCGCCCGGTGATCAGCGGCTGATCCGGGTCGCCCTCCAGGAACGAGACGATAATTTCGTGGCCGATCCGGGGGATGGCGATGCTGCCGTAGCCGCCGCCGGCCCAGCCCTGGGCGACGCGGATCCAGGCGCTGGCGGTGTCATTGGGCTCGGCGTAGCGGTCCCAGGGGAACTGTACCTTGACCCGGCCGTGTTCGTCGCAGTGGATCTCTTCGCCCTCGGGGCCGACCACGAAGGCGACCTGGGGGCCGTCGACCCGGGGCTTGGGGTCGGGGGTGGGGCGCCAGGCGGCGTCGCCGGGGGTAAGGACGACGTCGTTATGGTAGCGGGTCATCCCGGCTCTATCTGACTGGGTGACACCGTCCTCTTCCAGGGCCTGGGGCTGTTCGCCGCGGTGGGTGACCCGTACCACCTGCCAGTCGCGGTTGAGGCTGTCGGCATCGTGGTCGCTGAGGGTAAAGCGGCTGCCGGGGGCGAGCTCGGGGAGGTCGCTGTTGGCTTCCGCGGTCAGGGCGTCGTGGCGCAGCGCTTCGAGACGTATCTTGGTGAAGGGCTCGCCGGAGGCGTCCTGCTTGTAGCGCCCGGGGTAGTCGTAGTGCTCATAGTCGTCTCGCTGGCCGTGGGCTTCGAGGTCGTCGCCGACGTGTTCATGCAGCTGAGCGTATGCCGGCTGCTTGAAGGAGTAGTCCTTGAGGGTGGCGCTGGCCGGGGCGACCCGGGAGACCTGGCGCAGCCGACGCACATGGCGGGCCGGCGGGGTGCCGCCGGCGCGGCTGTGGTAGCTGCGCTCGCCCAGCGCGGTGAGCATCTGCGGGTCGTCGGCGAAGATCAGGCGGTGAGCGCCGCCAACGTCGTCTTCGAACTCGTGGAAGTAGAACAGTCCCTCTTCGGCGGCCAGGCGCTGGATAAAGGCCAGGTCGGTCTCCCGGTACTGCACGCAGAACTCCCGCGCTTCCGGCTCGCGGGTGACGGCGAAGGCGACGTCGGTGATGCCGCGCTCCTCGCACAGGGTATTGATAATGGTCAGCGGCGAGACGTTCTGAAAGATGCGCGAGTTGTGGCGCAGCGAGAGGCGCCACAGCGCCGGACGAATCACCAGCGAGTAGAAGGTGCGGCGATGGCCGCGATCGCCGCGGCTGAATTCGGCGGCGATGCCGTGCACGCGGCGTAGCGGTTCGCCGTCCTGCCAGACGGTAAGGGTCAGCTCGCGGTCGAGGAAGGCCTCGGGGGAGAGGTCCGACGCGCGGCTGGCGAAATCGACCTCAAGGCGGAACGGCGCCGAGAGCGACTCCTCGAGGGTGAAGTCGATCACCGCCAGGTCGAGGGCGTCGTCGCTGGCCAGGGCCAGGGTGAATTGCAGTCCGGTGGCATTAGCCATGGGTCCCTCCAGGCAAGTGAACAGCAGCGCCACCCGGGAGGTTACCGCTCACCGAGCAGCACGCAAGCGATCCGGCATCACTGTGGTAGATCGCTGACGTGATATATGGGCAATCGCTTACATGCGTTGATGCCAGAGCTCTAAACAAGCCCTGGCATCAGGTTTTGCACGAAAACAGCCTGCGCTCGGCCATGCGGCGTTAAAAACCGGCTCAAAATGCTCATTTACACCCCCGTAAACTCCGCTTTTTCGCCGATTTTTGCCTTGCCTGACCTTCGCTCGTCGAGTTTTCGAACAAAACCTGGCACATCGATCAAGCATGGCGGGGCTCGGGTTGCGAGCCATCGGGTGAGCCCCGCCATGCCCTCAAGTCTTACGACTCGAGCGGGGCGCGCCAGTCGTCGGAACCCGAGGTGCCGGCTACGGTGTGTTCCCAATCGATCTTGCGGTAGGACAGCGAGACGTCCATCAGCTGAGTGAACTCAGAGCTGGCGGTGTCCTGGGCGTGGGGCATGCGCAGGTTGATGTCGACGATGGTGGCGTCGGTCAGGCTGGTGGTGAAGAAGTGCTCCTGCTTGCCTTCCACCGAGGTGCGGTACCACTTCAGCTCGACCTTGGGCAGCATTTCGCCAGAGGCCAGGGCGTTGTACATCAGCGGTACGGCCTTGTTGAGGGCCACGGTGAAGATAAATGGCTTGTGGGCACGCTGGCCGGAAGGCTGACCGGACTGCGGGTCAGTGGGCACAGTGACGACGTGCTTGAACTCTTGCACCAGCATTTCATCTTCGTGGCCTTCCACGTAGATGTTGCCGACGGAGTCGGGGGTGAAGGCACCGGCGGTGATGTTGCCCTGGGTCTGGCCTTCGATACTAATATAGCAAGGTGTTGGCATCAGTCTGCTCCATGACGGAAAAATGAGAAAACGTCCGACGGACGCCCCATATAGAGCAGGCAGCGTGCCAGAAAGCGAAAATTACTTTTATATCAGTGATATATGAATTTTCGGAGAGACAGGGCTAAGTAAATTTAGGCAACTTCTTGCCCAGGGCGAGCAAGAAGTTGCCCAGCGGGCAAGAAATTGCCTAATTTAAATTAGGCTTAGCAGAAGAGAGGCCGCTTACGAGAGATTGTCGAGGCCGCGCTCGGCCATGGCGACGGCGCGGAACAGTGCGCGCCCCTTGTTGAGGGTCTCCTGCCACTCCATCTCGGGGATCGAGTCGGCCACCACGCCAGCGCCGGCCTGGATCTGCAGCTCGCCGCCTTTGATCACCGCGGTACGGATGGCGATGGCGGTGTCCATATTGCCATGCCAGGAGAGGTAGCCCACCGCACCGGAGTAGATACCGCGCTTGACCGGCTCCAGCTCGTCGATGATCTCCATGGCGCGGATCTTGGGCGCGCCGGAGAGCGTGCCCGCCGGGAAGGTGGCACGCAGGGCGTCCATCGCGGTGAGGCCAGGCTTCAGCTTGCCGGTGACGTTGGAGACGATATGCATCACATGCGAGTAGCGCTCCACCGCCATCTGGTCGGTCACTACCACCGAGCCGGTCTCGCTGATACGGCCCACGTCGTTGCGCCCCAGGTCGATCAGCATCAGGTGCTCGGCGATCTCCTTGGGGTCGGCCAGCAGATCGGCCTCCAGTGCCTGGTCCTCCTCCTCGGTCTTGCCGCGCACCCGGGTGCCGGCAATCGGGCGCACCGTCACTTCGCCCTCCTCCAGCCGGGTGAGGATCTCCGGCGAGGAGCCCACCACGTGGTGGTCGTCGAGGTTGAAGAAGAACATGTAGGGCGAGGGGTTGAGGCTGCGCAGCGCACGGTAGAGGTCGAGCGGCGGCGCCTGATAGGGAATCGACATGCGCTGGGAGGGCACGCACTGCATCACGTCGCCGGCCAGCACGTAGCCCTTGATCTTGTCGACCGCGGCCTTGAAGCCCTCCTCGGTGAAGCCCGAGGTAAAGTGCCCCTCCTCCACCGCGCTGCGCCCGGTGCCGGGGCTGACGGTATTGAGGGTGGCGCTGCGCAGCTGGACCTCGAGGCGTTCGAGACGCGCCCGTGCCCGCGGATAGGCGTCGTCCTCGGCAGGGTCGGCGTGGGTCCACAGCGTCAGGCGGCCGGAGAGGTTGTCGAACACCACCAGCTCGTCGCAGACCATCAGCAGGATATCGGGCACGCCGAGGGGGTCGGGCTTGGCGGCGGCGGCCTCGCTGCGCAGTCGCGGCTCGACGTAGCGAATGGTGTCGTAGCCGAAGTAGCCGACCAGGCCGCCGTCGAAGCGCGGCTGGTCGTCGAGGCGTGGCACCTTGAAGCGCGCCTGGAACGCCTCGATCCAGTCCAGCGGATCCTCGACCTCGTGGCGCTCCACCTCGGCGCCCTCGACGATATGGCGCACCGTGAAGCCGCGCACCTCGATGCGCTCGCGGCTCGGCAGGCCAATGATCGAGTAGCGCCCCCACTTCTCGCCGCCCTGCACGGACTCCAGCAGGAAGGTCCAGGGCGCATCGGCCAGTTTCAGATAGGTGGAAAGCGGCGTATCCAGGTCGGCGAGCACCTCGCGGGTCACCGGAATACGGTTATAGCCGGCCTCGGCCAGCTCATTGAAGCGCGCGGAAGTCATCATGCCCGGCGTATCCTCACAGTCTTGTCATCTTACGCGGGGCCTGGCACCGGATATCGGAGTCGGCCCGCTCATAGGGGGGCGGCCCGACGGCTGGCCATCTCGATGGTCGTGCGGGCGCGCTCAGCGGCGGTGTGTCGTCACCATCGCCAGCGCTTGACGTCGCGCATCAGCGCGCCGCCGCCGATAAGGGCGACCGCGAGCCGGGGGGAGAGAGAGGGTTGCAGCGTCATGGGCTGTCCGTGGGTCGAGGCTTGGCCAACCGTGGCCGAGCCGAGATGAAAGCGCGATCTCGTTGATTCAAAACCCTAAACGAGTTCCGCAAGCGATTCAACCAGGGCATCCGGCCGGCTCGCGGCCACCGGCTCACCGTGATTATAGCCGTAGGGCACCGCCAGGGTACGAAAGCCGGCGCGACGCCCCGCCTCGATGTCATGGCGCGAGTCGCCGACCATCAGGCAGTCGCCGGGGGCGACCCGGAAGTGCCGCGCCAGGTGAAGCAGCGGCGCCGGGTCGGGCTTCTTCTGAGGCAGTGCATCGCCGCCCAGGCAGAGCCCGAAGTGATCGGCCAGGCCGAAGCCCTCGAGGATCGGCGCAATAAAGGCCTGCGGCTTGTTGGTGACCAGTCCCAGCGGCATGTCGGCAGCGCGCAGGCCGTCGAGGGCCTCGCGCACACCGGGGTAGAGCCGCGTCAGCCTATTCGGCGCCAGCCCATAGTGATGCAGAAAGCGGGCATGCCCCCTCTCCTGCCGTTCGGCGCTTGGCAGCTCACCCAGCGCATCGTCAAGGGCGCGTTCGATCAGCTTGTGCGAGCCGTTGCCGACCCAGTCCCGCACCCGCGCCTCACCACGGGCACTCAGGCCATCGTCGGCCAGGGCGGCGTCCACCGCGGCGGCCAGATCCGGCACCGAATCGACCAGGGTGCCGTCGAGGTCGAAGACCACCAGTTTCACGCCCTGCAGGAGTGGATGCATTATCTCTTTTCCTTTCAATAAGTTGCCCAGTACGACGCAATCTACATCCATTTTATGCATGTAATATTACGAAAGAACATGCCCCGAATCACCGATCACCCATAGGAAAACGCCTCTCCCCGGCCTATGCTAGGCGCAGATATCGCCGTTACCGGGTAGCGTCCTCGCCCCGCGTGCCGCTGCTCCGACCCAGGCGATGCATTTGCTGATCCTTTTCATCATTTCTGGAGTCTCTCATGTCTCTACCACGCATCGTGGTGGTGGGCGGCGGCGCAGGCGGACTCGAGCTGGTCACTCGGCTCGGACGCAAGCTCGGCAAGCGTAAGCGTGCCGAGATCGTGCTCGTCGACCGCAACCCTACCCATATCTGGAAACCGCTGCTCCACGAGGTCGCCACCGGTGTCCTCGACTCGGGCCTCGATGAGGTCTCCTATCAGGGCCACTCCAAGGCCCACGGCTACCAGTTCCAGCGCGGCACCCTCAGCGATCTGGATCGCGAGGCCCAGACCCTTGCCCTGGCGCCGATCCTCGACGACGACGGCAGCGTGGTGCTGCCCTCGCGCAACCTGCACTACGACTACCTGGTGCTGGCGCTGGGCAGTGTCTCCAACGACTTCGGCACCCCCGGCGTGGCCGACCACTGCCACTTCCTCGACAGCCCCAAGCAGGCCGAGGCGTTTCGCCACGACATGCTCAACACCTTCCTGCGCTACAGCGACCCGGAGCGCCGCGTGCATCCCAAACTGGCAGTGGGCATCGTCGGCGCCGGCGCCACCGGGGTGGAGCTCGCCGCCGAGCTCTACGACGCCTCCAAGATGCTGCACAGCTACGGCTTTACCAATATGGATAGCGGCCAGCTCGACGTGCACCTGATCGAAGCCGCGCCGAGCATTCTGCCGGCGCTGCCGGACCGCATCACCCAGGCGGTCCACCGTGAGCTGGAGAAGCTCGGCGTCAATATCCACGTCGAGACCCGGGTCACCCAGGCCGACACGGAAGGCTTCATCACCGCCGACGGCACCCGCATCGAGACCGACCTCAGCGTGTGGGCGGCGGGCATCAAGGCGCCGCCGTTCCTCTCCGAGCTGGGGCTTGCCACCGAGCGCAACCACCAGATCAAGGTCAACGCCGAGCTGCAGAGTCTCGACGACCCGCGCATCTTCGCCTTCGGCGACTGTGCCAGCTGCCTGCAGTCGGATGGCAAGCCGGTGCCGCCGCGGGCCCAGGCCGCCCACCAGCAGGCCTCGCGGCTCTACCGCAACCTGCTGGCGACCCTCGAGGACAAGCCGCTCAAGCCGTTCGTGTTCCGCGACCGCGGCTCGCTGATCTCACTGGCGCACTTCGATGCGGTGGGCAGCCTGATGCGCGGCGCCTCGGCGCGCAGCCTGTTCCTCGAGGGCCGCATCGCCAAGCTGTTCTACGCCTCGCTCTACCGCATGCACCAGTTTGCGATTCACGGCGCGATCAAGACCGGCATGACCATCGTGGTCGACGGCATCAACCGCTTCCTGAAGCCGAAGATGAAACTGCACTGAGTCACTGAGCCCCGCCCCGGCGCGCCAACCAGGCGCGCTTGGCCGGGGCCGCCATCCGCTTGATCTCGCGCTCCAATCGCAGCGCCTCGGTGTGGCTGCCTACCGCCTGCTGATGCACCAGTGTCAAGGGCCCCTTGCCGCGCAGCGCCCGGGCGCCGCGCTTGCCGCCGCAGTGCTCGGCAAAGCGCCGCGTCACGTCGGTGCTGATGCCGGTATAGAGCGCACCGGCCGCGGTCTCGACCAGATAGAGGTACCAGACCGGCCCATCGGACGAGTCGTCAGACACTGGCCAGCTCGTCGCGCAGCGCCTTGAGCACGCCGTCATAGCGATTCGGCTCCTCGGCATTGCGCGCCTTGAAGATCGCCGAGCCAGCGACGAAGGTATCGGCACCGGCGCGGGCGATCTCGGCGATATTGTCGACCTTTACCCCACCGTCGATCTCGAGGCGAATATCGCGCCCCGAGGCGTCGATGCGCGCCCGCGCCTCGCGCAGCTTGTCGAGGGTACTAGGCAAGAACGACTGGCCGCCGAAGCCGGGGTTGACGCTCATCAGCAGGATCATGTCGACCTTGTCCATCACATAGTCGAGGTAGGAGAGCGGCGTGGCCGGGTTGAACACCAGCCCCGACTTGACGCCGCCGTCGCGGATCAGCTGCAGCGAGCGGTCGACATGCTCGGAGGCCTCGGGATGAAAGGTGATGTAGCTGGCCCCAGCGTCGATAAAGTCGCCGATCAGCCGGTCCACCGGCTTGACCATCAGGTGGGCGTCGATGGGGGCGGTGACGCCGTGCTTGCGCAGCGCCTCGCAGACCATCGGCCCGATGGTCAGGTTGGGCACGTAGTGGTTGTCCATCACGTCGAAGTGGACGATATCGGCCCCCGAGGCGAGCACGTCGTCGACCTCTTCGCCCAGGCGAGCGAAGTTGGCGGAGAGTATGGAAGGAGCGATCTTGAAGTCGCGGGGGGTGGCCATGAGGCGCTTTCCTCTGATACGGGGTCGCAAAGTTGAGTAGTCTAGGCGGGCAAGTCTACCAAAAACCGCGACACGGAATCGTCATGCCCACGCTCATCCTGGCCATCGCCGAGTTATTTGGCACCGCGCTGTGGTTCACCCCCAACGCCGTGCTCGCCGACCTGCAGGCGCTGTGGCAGCTCAGCGACGCCGACCTCGGCTGGCTGACCGGCGCCGTGCAGGGCGGTTTTCTGCTCGGCACCCTGCTGATCGGCCTGGGCGGCCTCGCCGACCGCCTCGACGCCAGCCGCCTGTTCACCGCCTGCTGCCTGCTCGGCGCGCTCTCCAACGCCCTGCTGCCCTGGGCCGGCGGGCTATGGGGCGCGGTGGGCCTGCGCGTGATCACCGGCATGTGCCTGGCCGGCATCTACCCGGTGGGCATGAAGCTGATGGTGGGCTGGACGCCGGGCAAGAGCGGCCTGGGACTGGCCTGGCTGGTGGGGATGCTGGTGCTGGGCACCGCCCTGCCCCACGGCCTGCGTGGCCTGGGCGAACTCAGCGCCGGCATCCCTTGGCAGGGCGGCATCTGGGGCGCCTCGCTGCTGGCGGTGGCCGGCGGCGTCATGGTCTGGCGCCTCGGCGAGGCCCCGGAAGTGCGCCAGGCCAAGCAGCACGCCGGCGGCCCGGGCGCTCGCCTGGCGGGGCTCGAGGCGTTCTCCATCGGCGGCTTTCGGCGCGCGGCCAGCGCCTACTTCGGGCATATGTGGGAGCTCTATACGCTGTGGGCGCTGCTGCCGCTGATGCTGCTGGCCGCCGCCCCGGGGCTGGAGACCGCGCAGCTGGCGCTGCTCGCCTTTACCCTGATCGCCGTGGGCGGCCCGGCCTGCTGGCTGGGCGGTGCTCTGAGCCAACGTGTCGGCAGCCGCCGGGTAGCGCAGCTGGGCTTGGCCGGCTCGGCGCTCTGCTGCCTGGCCTACCCGCTGCTCGGCCCACTGCTGGCACCGGCCGGCGGGTCGCTGCTGCCACTGGCACTGTTCCTGGCGCTCTGGAGCGCGCTGGCGGTGGTCGACTCGCCGCAGTTCTCGGCGCTCTCGGCGGCGGCCTGCCCGGCGCGTATCGTCGGCAGCGCCCTGACCCTGCAGAATGCCATCGGCTTCGCCATCTCGATGCTGTCGCTGATCGTGCTGATTCCGCTGTGGCAGGCGCTAGGGCCGTGGCTGGCCTGGCTGCTGCTGCCCGGCCCGCTGGTGGGGCTCTACTGCCTGCGCCAGCCCCGCGCGACCGGCATATAAACCCACACTATTGCGTTATATTGCTAAATTGAATAATAAACGGGATTGTCATTCCTTAATCGTTGGTTTAGCCTTCGCTCCAATCACCACACTTTGTGCTGGAGCCGAATCCTATGTCAGCTACATCCCTGTTTCGCCGCGGCGCCCTCGGCGCCTCTCTGGCCGCCGCGCTGACCGCTGGCGTCGTCACCCCCAGCGTGGCCGCCGAGCGCGAGCTGCTCAACTCCTCCTACGATATCGCCCGTGAACTGTTCTCGGCGATCAACCCCGAGTTCATCGCCTGGTGGCAGGAAGAGCACGGTGAAGAGATCGACGTGCAGCAGTCCCATGGCGGCTCCTCGGCCCAGGCTCGCGCCATCCTTCAGGGTCTGCGCGCCGACGTGGTGACCTACAACCAGGTCACCGACGTCCAGGCGCTGGCCGACGACGGTCTGGTCGCCGAGGATTGGCAGGACGCCTTCGACAACAACGCCTCGCCCTACTACTCCACCACCGCTTTCCTGGTGCGCAAGGATAACCCCAAGGGCATCGAGAGCTGGGACGACCTGGTCCGCGAGGATGTCGAGATGGTGTTCCCCAACCCCAAGACCTCGGGCAATGGCCGCTACACCTACCTGGCGGCCTGGGGCTTCGCCGAGGATCAGTTTGACGGCGACGAGGAGCAGATCCATGACTTTATGCGTACCTTCCTCGCTAACGTTGCGGTATTCGACACCGGCGGCCGTGGCGCCACCACCAGCTTTATCGAGCGCGGCATCGGCGATGTGCTGATCAGCTTCGAGTCCGAGGTCAACAACATCCGCGGCGAGTACGGCACAGACGACTACGAAGTCATCGTGCCGCCGGTCAGCATCCTGGCCGAGTTCCCGGTCGCGGTGGTCGGCCCCAACGCCGAGCGCAACGGCAACCTCGACCTGGCCCAGGCCTACATCGAGTACCTCTATAGCGAAGACGCTCAGCGCCAGCTGGCCGGCTTCAACTATCGCGTGAACAATGAGGCAGTGGCCGAAGAGTTCTCCGACCAGTTCCCCGAGACCGAGCTGCTGCGCGTCGAAGACGTCTTCGGTAGCTGGGACGAGGCGATGGAGGACCACTTCGCCAATGGCGCCCTGCTGGATCAGCTGCAGCGCAGATGATTACGCTCGCTAACATCACCGGCAGCGCCCCCAAGCGGGTGCTGCCGGGTTTCGGTTTATCGCTGGGCATCAGCCTGACCTTCGTGTCGCTGATGCTGCTGCTGCCCATGACCAGTCTATTCGGGCAGCTGTCGGGCATCAGCCTGGCGGAGTACTGGCGGATCATCACCGACGGACGGGTCGTCGCCAGCTATACCGTGACCATCGGCGCCGCGGCGGTGGCCGCGCTGGTCAACGCCGCCTTCGGGCTGCTGCTGGCCTGGGTGCTGGTGCGCTACGAGTTTCCCGGCAAGCGCCTGCTCGACGCATTGATGGATCTGCCCTTCGCGCTGCCTACCGCGGTGGCAGGGATCACCCTGGCCACGCTCTACTCGAGCAACGGCTGGATGGGCCGCCTGCTCGACCCGCTGGGCATTCAGGTCGCCTACACCTGGGTGGGTATCGCCCTGGCCATGGCCTTTACCAGTATTCCGTTCGTGGTGCGCACGGTGCAGCCGGTGCTCGAGGATCTGCCCAACGAGGTCGACGAGGCCGCGCTGACCCTGGGCGCGAGCGACGCGACGGCGTTTCGACGGGTGATCCTGCCGCACCTGTGGCCGGCGCTGGTGACCGGTACCGGGCTGGCCTTCGTGCGCTCGCTGGGCGAGTTCGGGGCGATCATCTTTATCGCCGGCAATTCCCCCTACGAGACCGAGATCACCGCGCTGATGATTTTCGTCAAGCTCCAGGAGTACGACTACGTCGGCGCCTCGGCCATCGCCTCGGTGGTACTGGCCGTGTCGCTGGCGCTGCTACTGGCGATCAATATCTGGCAGGGGCACTTTATCAAGCGCCTGCATGGAGGACGCGGCTGATGCAACGGATCGGTGACGCGCCGCGGGTACGGCGCATTCTGGTGATCAGCGCCGTGCTGTTGGCGGCGCTGTTCCTGCTGCTACCGCTGGTGGCAATCTTCGCCCAGGCCTTCTCCCAGGGCATGGAGGTGTTCTGGCGTAACGTCAGCAACCACTACACCCTGCGCGCCATCGGCCTGACGCTGTTCATCACCGTGCTGACGATCCCCGTCTGCCTGGTATTCGGCGTGGCGCTGGCCTGGCTGGTGACCCGCTTCAGCTTCCCCGGGCGGCGCCTGCTGCAGACCCTGATCGACATCCCCTTTGCGGTGTCGCCGGTGGTCGCCGGCCTGGTCTACCTGCTGCTCTACGGGCGCAACGGCTGGATCGGCGGCTGGCTCGACGGCTACGATATCCAGCTGATGTTCGCCTGGCCGGGGATTCTGATGGTGACCATCTTCGTCACCTGCCCGTTCGTGGCCCGTGAGCTGATTCCGCTGATGCAGGCCCAAGGCTCGCGGGACGAAGAGGCGGCGGTGACCCTTGGCGCCTCGGGCTGGACGCTGTTTCGCCGGGTCACGCTGCCCAATATTCGCTGGGCGCTGCTCTACGGGGTGATCCTCACCAACGCCCGGGCAGTGGGCGAGTTCGGTGCCGTGTCGGTGGTCTCCGGGGCCATCCGCGGCCAGACCAACACCCTGCCGCTGCATCTGGAGCAGCTCTACCAGGACTACAACACCGTGGGCGCCTTCGCCAGCGCCGCGCTGTTGGCCCTGATCGCTTTGCTGACGCTGGCCGCCAAGGCCAGCCTCGAATGGCGCGCCGCGCGCCAGGAGGCTTGAGATGAGCATCCGTCTGACCAATATTGCCAAGACCTTCGGCCGCACCCAGGCGCTGGAGCCGATCGATCTCGACATCCACGATGGCGAGCTGGTCGGCCTGCTCGGCCCCTCGGGGTCGGGCAAGACCACCCTGCTGCGCATCATCGCCGGGCTCGAGCAGGCCGACGCCAAGCCCGCCGGGCGCATTCAGTTCGGCGACCGCGACGTCACCCAGGTCCATGTGCGCGACCGGCGCATCGGCTTCGTGTTCCAGCACTATGCGCTGTTCCGGCATATGACGGTGTTCGACAACGTCGCCTTCGGCCTCACCGTGATGCCGCGCAAGCAGAGACCCTCAAGCGGCGAGATCCGCGCCCGGGTGCATCGCCTGCTGGAGATGGTACAGCTCGAGGACTTCGCCAAGCGCTATCCGGCGCAGCTCTCCGGCGGCCAGCAGCAGCGCGTCTCGCTGGCCCGGGCACTGGCGCTGCGCCCCGATGTGCTGCTCCTCGACGAGCCGTTCGGCGCACTGGACGCCAAGGTGCGCCAGGACCTGCGCCGCTGGCTGCGCCACCTGCACGATGAGCTCAACTTCACCAGCGTGTTCGTCACCCACGATCAGGAGGAGGCGCTGGAGCTCTCCGACCGTGTGGTGGTAATGAGCAACGGCCGCATCGAGCAGATCGATACCCCCGAGGCGCTCTACCGCGCCCCGGCCAACCGCTTCGTGTTCGAGTTCCTCGGCGACGTCAACCGCCTCGAGGGCGACGTGCGCAACGGCGTGCTGACCTGCGGTGACGCCCAGCTGGCGGTGAGCGAGCTCGACGACGGCCGCGAAGAGTTGCTGCTGCGCCCCCACGAGGTCAAGCTGGCCGATGCGCCGAGCGATGCCGCCCGGCTGCCGGTCACGGTCACCTCGATCTCGCCGATAGGCGCCGAGGTACGGGTCGAGCTGGAGGCCGACTGGCTGCCGGCACCGTGGCTGGCCACGGTGCGCCACGCAGACTTCGAGCGCCTGGCGATCAGCCGCGGCCAGCGGCTCTATGCGATCCCGCGCCGCTGGCACCGCTTCGACGATGAAACCGCCAAGCGGCGCCAGCCCACCGCGGCCTGAACCAGCGTTATAACGGCGACGTTTCGCAATGGAGATCGGCAACAGGCTGAAGTGAGGTTTGAAGGCGTGCCAGCCGGGCGGCAGAGGCTTATACTCGACGCACCACCTTCCGCCTGTTGATCATTCAGGAGTTTCGCATGCTGTCTCGTTGCGGATTACGCACTCTGTTTGCCGCCGCCGCGCTGGCTCTGGCCGGCTGCACCAGCCCTCACTATCTGCAGGTAGACCCGCAGATCACCGCCGACATTCCCCAGAGCGGCGGCGGTCAGGAAGTCACCGTCAACGTGGTCGACGAACGCGAGTCCGAGGTGCTGGGCACGCGCAGCGGCTCGGCGATGTCGGCGGCCCAGATCACCGTCAACTCCCATGACGTGGTGCCCAAACTGCAGGAGCAGGCCGAGGCTGCGGTGCGCCGCATGGGTTTCTCGCCTACTACTCAGCCCAGCGACGGCCGGCCCTCACTGACCCTGACGCTGACCCGCCTCGACTACGCCCGCGGCGATGGTGTGCCAGTGCTCGGCGAAGCGGTGCTCGAAGCAGTGTTCCGCGCCGAGGCGGTCAACCAGCGCAATACCTACACCGGCACCTATACCTCACGCCGCACCCAGAGCTACGCGGTACGCCCCGATCAGGACACCAACACGCGCATGGTCAACGACCTGCTCAGCGACGGTTTGAACCGCACCTTCCGCGACCCCGAGCTGGGCCAGCTGCTGGCCCGCTAAACCAGGCCATGCCTGAAGCTGGCCACGCCCCTCCCAACAACCACTGAGCCCCGCGATCTCGCGGGGCTCAGTGGTTCAGGCAGGCTAGCCGGGCGCTCAGGCCATCGGGCCGCGCCGCTTGAGCGCCCAGGCGCTCTCGTAAAAGCCGTTGTCTTCCGGCTCACCGTCGGCCAGATGGGTCAGCTCGAAGTTGGGCTCGAACAGCTCGCGCACCTCCTCGGCGGGGACACTGTAAGGCGGCCCCGCTCCCTCCCCACCTCGAGTGAGGCTGATCAGCAGCCCCACCGAGCCCGGCGGCAGTAGCTGAGCAAGGTGGAAAGCGTAGCGCTGACGGGTGGCCGGGGGCAGCGCAATCAGCGCGGCGCGGTCGTAAAAGGCCCCGATCTCCGCCGCCTGCTGGATGTGGAAGTGAAAGAAATCACCGCCCCACAGTTCGACGCTTCCCTGACGGCAGATATCGAAGTCGCCCTGGTGATAGCGCGACACCTCACCGCTACCCTCGGCCAGAAACTGTTCGATGGCATCCGTGGCCAACTCGATGCCCAGCACCGGATGCCCCTGCTCGGCCAGCCAGCGCATGTCGAGGCTCTTGCCGCATAGCGGCACCAGCACCTTGGCCCCCGGCGCGGCGCCTAGCGACGGCCAGAAACGCACCAGCGCCGGATGCACCGCGTCGCGATGAAAACCGATACGCCCCTCGCGCCAGCGCGCCAACCACTCGTTCTCTTCGCTCTGCTGCATGCTCAGGCGATCCCCGTTCAGAACCAGCGGTCGTTCTTCTTGCGCCGCCGCGGCAGGTGAGGAACGATCAGGCCGACCAACAGGCCGGCGCCGGCCACGCCGCCGCCGTACATGAAGTAGCGCAGCAGCAGGTCTTCCTCCTGAGTGTCGAGTCGCGCCTGCAGGCCACGCACCTGACGCAGGGCCTCATCGGCCTCGGCGTCCAGCTCGCGGTTGCGGGTCTCGAGTTCCTCGATGCGCTGCTGGCGCTGTTCGAGGGTCTCGGTCATGGTCGACACGCGGGTTTCCCACTCCTCGTTGATTCCGTCGAGCTCACTGGTCAGGCTGGCCACCTGGGCCTCGAGCTCGGGCACCCTGACGCCGGCGCTGGGCGAGTCCTGCAGCTCGTCACTAAGAATCCACACCGTATCGCCGTCGGCATCCTCGACCCGCGTATAACTACCGCTGGTCTCGAGCACTGTGACCGGCTCGCCAGCGGTGAGGGTACCGACGATACGATAGCCGTCGGTGGGGCCGCTTCTGACGAAGGTGGTCAGGCCGTCTGAGACCCAGGCCTGGTTATCGTCCGCTTCCTGGGCCTGCGCCCCGAGGGCCATGGCCCCCAGCGACACGCCCAGCATCAATGTCTTGAATGTACGCATATGTCTGCCGTGTTCGTGGCTCGAGTTGGGCGAGTCGCGCCCGCTCCACCCTGATGGCACCGCCCGAGCATCCTGTCACTGGCGGCGCGATGAGACCGCGTCCCATCCACAGCTTCTGTGGATAAGTCTTGGGAAAACCTCCCCCGAAGTCGATGTCAGCCACCGAGATGCCTGACACCCCCTCAAATCGTTCATTTTTTGATCAGCTGTCGCTACGAGGCGGCCAGCTCATCGGGCGCGGAAATTCCGCCACCTTGCCCTCGGCCTTGACCGCCTTGGGCGTACCTTCACGCTCGACTTCATCGATGCGCACGATCGCATTCAGCGGAATATAGCTGCGGCTGACACCGTCAAAGGTCCGCCTCAGCTTCTCGGTAGAGGGGTCCACCACCAGCTTGCTGGCGTCCTCGAAGACAAACGCCTCGACCTCGATAAACCCCCACAGGTCGCTCTGGAAGATCTCGCGGGCGTAAAGCTCCCAGATCTCCCCCAGATTATGAAACACCACCCGGTAAATAGGCTTGGCCGCCATACTGCCTCTGCATTTATGCCACATCAACGACGCCGGCAGCACCTGGATGCCGACCCTAGGGGGCGAAGAATAGCACAGCCTCGGCCAATTCGAGCCCCCACCGCTGGCCCCACCGGCGGGCTATCCGTATAATCGCCGAGATACGTCAGCAACGGCCCGCGGGCCGCCTGGATGAATCCCCTGAACCGGTAACGGCTAGGTCGGGCTCACACGCCACGACCCTAATTCTTATGGCGAAGAAACTCTTCATCAAGACCCACGGCTGCCAGATGAACGAGTATGATTCGGCCCGCATGGCGGATCTGCTCGGCGAATCCCACCAGCTCGAACTCACCGATAACGAAGGTGAGGCGGACGTGATTCTGCTCAACACCTGCTCGATCCGTGAAAAGGCCCAGGAAAAGGTCTTCCACCAGCTCGGCCGCTGGAAGAAGCTCAAGGACGCCAACCCCGATCTGGTGATCGGCGTCGGCGGCTGCGTGGCCAGCCAGGAGGGCGAGGCGCTGCGCAAGCGCGCGCCCCATGTCGACATGGTGTTCGGTCCCCAGACCCTGCACCGGGTGCCGGCAATGCTCGACTCTCGGCGCGGCAGCGAGCAGATCTCGGTGGTCGACGTCACCTTCCCCGAGATCGAGAAATTCGACCATCTGCCCATGCCCAGCGCCGATGGCGCCACCGCCTTCGTGTCGGTCATGGAGGGGTGCTCGAAATACTGCACCTTCTGCGTGGTGCCCTATACCCGCGGCGAGGAAGTCTCGCGCCCCTTCGAGGCAGTGATGGACGAGGTGATTCACCTCGCCGAGCAGGGCGTACGCGAGATCAACCTGCTGGGCCAGAACGTCAACGCCTACCGCGGCGAGAATCAGCTCGGCGACGAGATCGATCTGGCCGAGCTGATCGCCTGCGTGGCGGCGGTGGAGGGCATCGACCGCATCCGCTTCACCACCTCGCACCCGGTGGAGTTCTCCGACAGCCTGATCGAGGCCTACGCCGAGATCCCCGAGCTGGTCAGCCATCTGCACCTGCCGGTGCAGGCCGGCTCCGACCGCATCCTGGCAGCGATGAAGCGCGGCCATACGGTGGAAGAGTACGTCGAGAAGATGGAGCGCATCCGCGCCCTGCGCCCGGATATCAGCTTCTCCTCCGACTTCATTATCGGCTTCCCCGGCGAAACCGAGGCAGACTTCGAAGCGACCATGGACCTGATTCACCGCATCGGCTTCGATCACTCCTTCAGCTTCGTCTACTCGGCGCGCCCCGGCACCCCGGCGGCCTCCCTCGAAGATGAAACACCGGAGGCGGTCAAGAAACAGCGCCTGGCCATCCTCCAGGAGCGCATCATTCAGCAGGCGATGCAGATCAGTCGGCGGATGGTGGGCTCCACCCAGCGCATTCTGGTCACCGGCTTCTCGCCCAAGGACCCCGGCCAGCTGTCGGGCCGTACCGAAAACAACCGGGTGGTCAATTTCCGCGCTGCCAATCCCACCGAGCTGATCGGCCACTTCGTCGACGTGGAAATCAGCGAGGCGCTGCCCAACTCGCTGCGCGGCGAACTCGCCTCTCCGGCGCTGCATTGAACCGCCACTATCGACTAGGCTGAATATCTAGTTAACGTACGACATTGCCCCGGGCTGCCCCGGGGCAGTAAGCTCGTCGAATCCATTCGCAACGCACGGATCCCTTGCTCTTGAGCCAACACAGTTCTCAGGCCAATCGCATCATCACGCTGACCCTCGAACCTAACGACCCACGTCGCCTGGCCAACTTATGCGGCCAGCGTGATGAGCACCTCAAGCTGGTCGAGGAGCGCCTGGGCATCACCCTGCGCAACCGAGGCAACACCTTCCAACTGGCCGGGCCCAGTTCACGGGTCAAGGCAGCGGCCAATGTGGTCGAGCATCTCTACCGTGAGACCGAAGCCAGCGATTTGTCGCCGGATACCGTGCATCTGTTTCTGCAGGAGTCCGGCCTCGAGGCGCTAGAGGAGGAGGAAGGCGTCGAGGACAGCGAGGTCCTGCTGCGCACCACGCGGGCGCTGATCAAGCCGCGCGGGCTCAACCAGCAGAGCTATGTGCAGAGTATTCGCGAGCACGATATCAATTTCGGTATCGGCCCGGCGGGCACCGGCAAGACCTATCTGGCCGTGGCCGCCGCGGTGGAGGCGCTCAACCAGCAGGAGGTGCGACGCATCCTGCTGGTGCGCCCGGCGGTGGAGGCCGGCGAGAAGCTCGGCTTCCTGCCCGGCGACCTGGCCCAGAAGATCGACCCTTACCTGCGCCCGCTGTATGACGCCCTGTATGAAATGATCGGCTTCGAGCAGGTCGGCAAACTGATCGAGCGGCAGATCATCGAGATCGCCCCGCTGGCCTATATGCGCGGTCGCACCCTCAATAACTCCTTCATCATTCTCGACGAGAGCCAGAACACCACCCGCGAGCAGATGAAGATGTTCCTGACCCGCATCGGCTTCGGCTCCACCGCGGTGATCACTGGCGACGTGACCCAGGTCGACCTGCCGCGGGGCCAGAGCTCGGGGTTGATTCAGGTGCTCGATGTGCTCAAGGGCACCCCAGGCATCGGCGTCACCCACTTTGCCGCCAAGGACGTGGTGCGCCACCCGCTGGTGCAGCGCATTATCGAGGCTTACGACCACTTCGAGGCCGAGCAGGAAGCTGCCGAGCGCCAGCGCAAGCTGGAGCGCGACCAGGAGCGGGCCGCGCTGCGCCGCGAGCAGCTGGAACGCGATCTGCGTCAGGATCCACGGACGTGACTCATGCTCCCTGCGTAGATCGCCAGGTCGCTCTTGCCGACGACAGCCAACTGCCCGATCAGGCCAGCCTCGAACGCTGGGTCGCCGCGGCGCTGGCCCACGCCGGCGAACATGACCGCGACGAACTCAGCGTACGCTTCGTCGACAGCGCGGAAAGCCAGGCGCTCAATCGCGACTACCGCGGTAAAGATGCCCCCACCAATGTGCTCTCCTTCGGCGTCGAGCTGCCGCCGGGGGTGGCCCTGCCGCTGCTGGGGGATCTGGCGATCTGCCACTCGGTGGTGGTACGTGAGGCTAATGAGCAAGGCAAAACGCTGGCCGACCACTATGCCCACATGGTGGTTCATGGCACGCTGCACCTGCTCGGCTACGACCATGTCGACGACGCCGAGGCCGAGGCCATGGAACAGCTCGAGCGCGAGATCCTCGCCGAGCTTGGGATCGCCGATCCTTATCGCACCGAGGACAGCGCGTCCAATGCCCCTTCTGCCGCACTAGAGGACGAGAGACCCGACGCATGAGTGAAGACCGATCGAGTAGCCTGAACAACAAATCCTGGCTCGAGAAGTTTTTCAGCGCCTTCTCATCCGACAGCGACGAGCCCAGCTCGCGCGATGAACTGCTGGCTTTCCTGCGTGAAGCGGGTACCCGGCTGCGCCTCGACCAGGACGCGCTGACCATCATCGAGGGTGCCCTGCAGATCAGCGACCAGCAGGTCCGCGAGGTGCTGATTCCACGCTCCCAGGTCAATTCCATCGGCCTCGAACAGGCGCCCGAGGAGTATCTGCCGGTGATCCTCGAGACCGGCCACTCGCGCTATCCGGTGATCGGCGAGAATCTCGACGAGGTGCACGGCATCCTGCTGGTCAAGGATCTGCTGCCGCTGCTCTCCGAGAGCCAGGACAAGCGACAGCACTTCGCCCTCGACAGCGTGCTGCGCCCGGCGATGTTCGTACCCGAATCGAAGCGCCTCAACAGCCTGCTCAAGGAGTTCCGCGACACTCACAACCATATGGCGGTGGTGGTCGACGAGTATGGCGGCACCGCCGGGATCGTGACCATCGAGGATATCCTCGAGCAGATCGTCGGCGACATCGAGGACGAACACGATACCGACGAAGAGGACGATATTCGCGAGCTGGGTGACGGCCGCTTCGCGATTCGTGCCCTGACGCCCATAGAAGACTTCAACGAACGTTTCGAAACGCGCTTCTCGGACGAGGAGTTCGACACTGTTGGCGGACTGGTAATGCAGCGCTTTGGCCATCTGCCGCGTCGCGGCGAGCATGCTGATCTGGGTGGCTGGCGCTTTACCGTACTCAACGCTGATAATCGCCGCATTCGCCTGCTGCAAGCCGAGCGTGCCGAGCAAGCCAACGAGAATGACAGCGCCAATGCGGCCGACGGTTAGTCTCTGTTCAAGGAACGATCATGACGCAAGCACTCCCCCCCCCTAGCCGCGGCCAGCGCCTGTTGGGCTACGCCATCGCACTGATCGCGGGCCTGCTCACCACCCTCACCGCCTCGCCCTTCGAGCTGTGGTGGCTGGGGCCGGTAGCGGTAGCACTGATCTACCTCGGAATTCATACCCTCACGCCTGGCCAGGCGGCCCTCAAGGGCTGGTGGTACGGCGTCGGCCTGTTCGGCAGCGGCGCCTCCTGGGTGTATGTCTCGATCCATGATTACGGCTACACCGGCATGCCGCTGGCACTCTTTCTCACCGCGCTGTTCGTCGCTGCAATGGCGCTATTCTTCGCCGTGTGGCTGTGGCTCTACCGTCGCCTGTGCGGCCCACGCCTGGCAGCGCTGAGCTTTGCCGGCGCCTGGGTGCTGGGCGAAGTGCTGCGCACCTACGCCTTCACCGGCTTTCCCTGGCTGCTGCTGGGCAGCGCCCACGTCGATTCTCCACTGGCCGCCTGGGCGCCGGTGGGGGGCGTCTATCTGCTGTCGCTGATTACTGCCCTCTCCGGCACTCTGCTGGTCGAGCTACTGCATCGCCGCTGGCTGGCAGCGGCGCCGATTGCGCTGATGTGGCTGGCCCCGCTGGCGCTGCCCGCGCAGTGGACCAGCCCCGCTGGCGAACCGCGCCAGGTCGCACTGCTGCAGGGCAACCTGCCCCAGGAGCTCAAATGGACCCCCGAGGGGCAGCGCATGGCCGCCAACACCTTCAGCGACTTGACCCGCGAACAGGATGACGATATCGATCTGATCGTCTGGCCGGAAGCGGCGCTGCCGATGCTCGAGGAAGATGCACGGCCGCTGCTTGAGCGGGTACAGGCCAACCTGGCACCCGACACCGCCCTGCTCACCGGCATCCTGCAGCGCGACGATGACGATCTTTTCTATAACGCGGTGATCGGAGTCGGCGACGTCGAGGGGCAGTACCGCAAGGAGCATCTGGTCCCGTTCGGCGAGTATCTGCCCTTCGACAGCCTGCTGCGCGGCGCCATCGCCTTCTTCGACCTGCCGATGCCGGCCATGACCCCCGGACCCGCCCGTCAGGCACCGATGCAGGCCGCCGGCCTGACCATCGGCAACGCGATCTGCTACGAGATCATCTACGCCGATCTGGTCGCCCAGCGCGCCCGCCATGCCGATGTGCTGCTGACGGTCTCCAACGACACCTGGTTCGGCGCCTCGATCGGCCCTCACCAGCATTTCCAGATGGCGCGACTGCGGGCGCTGGAAAACGGCCGCTACGTGGCCCGCGCCACCAGCAACGGCGTGACTGCGATCATCGATCCCCAGGGTCGCGTCACCGCCCAGCTGCCGCAGTTCGAGACCGCCAGCCTCACCGGCGAGGTAACGCCAATGCAGGGTCTGACACCGTTCACCCGCAGCGGTAGCTGGCCAACCTGGTTGCTGGCCGCACTGCTGATGGTGGCTGGGCTGGGCTTTAAGCGTCAGAGCAAACCCGTAGCGTAAGCTTCGCTTCACCACCATCGCAAACGCCCCCGCAGCGAGTCGCTGCGGGGGCGTTGGGTTGCCAAGCTTGCCGCCGCGACGCGGCGCGCTTAACGCGTTACTCTTCCGGCGTAGCCGGGATCTCTCCCAGCACTTCTGGGATCGTCATGCGTACATAGCGCCCCGGCGCCGGCTCCAGCAGCGCCAGCTCGCCTTCGCCTGGCACCCGTGCCGCTACCAGCTTCTTGGGATCCGGATCGGCATAGCCGTTTTCGGTCGCCCAGGCCTGCCAATGCGGCCACCACGACCCCTCATTGAAGGTGGCATTCTCCAGCCACTCGTCGGGGCTGGCCGGCAGCGCCTCGTTGGTCCAGAAGCCGTACTTGTTCTTGGCCGGTGGATTGACGATGCCGGCGATATGTCCCGAACCGCCGAGCACGAAGGTCACCGGCCCCTTGGGCAACTGGGTGCCGCCATAGGTGCTGTTCCACTTGGCGATATGGTCTTCCTTGGCGGAGACGAAATAGCTCGGCGTGGAGATCTTGCGCAGGTCGATCTTGACCCCGTCGAGCTCGATACCGCCGGGCTCGATCAGGCGATTCTCCATATACATGTTGCGCAGGTACCAGGCGTGGGTACCGGCCGGCAGGTTGGTGCCGTCAGTATTCCAGTAGAGCAGGTCGAAGGCCGCCGGCTTCTCGCCCTTGAGGTAGTTGTTGATATAGAACGACCAGAACAGATCGTTCTCGCGCAGCAGGTTGAACGAGAAGGCCATCACCCGGCCATCGAGATAACCGTCCGCCTCGAGCTGGCGCTCAAGCCCTTGAAGCACCGGTTCGTTGAGGAACACGCCGATCTCACCGGGGTCGCTGAAGTCCTGCAGCGTGGCCATATAGGTCACCGACTTGACCTTGCGACCGCGCCGGGTACTGGTCAGATAGGCCACGGTGGACGCGGCCAGGGTCCCGCCAACGCAGTAGCTGAGCAGATTGACCGACTTCTCGCCGCAGGCTTGCTCGATGGCGCCCATGGCATCGATGGGGCCCATCTGCATGTAGTCGGCCCAGGTCAGGTCACGCTGCTCGGGGCCGGGGTTGCGCCACGAGATCAGGAACACGCTGTGGCCCTGGTCGACCAGCCACTTGACCAGCGAGTTGTCTTCACGCAGGTCGAGGATGTAGTACTTGTTGATCCACGGCGGCACGATCAGCAGTGGCGTCTTGAACACCTTCTCGGTGGTCGGATGGTACTGGATCAGCTGGATCAGCTCGTTCTCGTAGACCACTTCACCGGGGGTAACGGCAACGTTCTCGCCAATCTGGAACGCCGAGCGATCGGTCATGGTGACGTTGATGCCCTCGGCGGAGTTGGCAAGATCTTCACGCAGTCGAGCCATGCCGTCGATCAGGTTCTGCCCCTTGGTCTCGAGGGTGCGGCGCATCACTTCGGGGTTGGTGGTAACGAAGTTCGAGGGCGACAGAGCACTGACGCACTGGCGGGCATAGAAGGCCAGGCTGCGCTTTTTCTCCTCGGGCAGGCCGTCGAGGCTCGCTACCAGCTCTTCCACGGTACGTGAGAACAGCAGGTACTGCTGGAGCAGCGCCTGGTAGAAGGGCTCCTCCTGCCAGGCCGGGTCCTTGAAACGTCGGTCGTGTCGAGCCGGTTCTACCAGCGGTTCGGGGGTCTGACCGGCCAAGGTCTGCATGCCGTGCTGCCACAGCTGCCACTGCTCCTGCATCAGGCGCCACTGAGCGGCATACATCGCCTGAGGGTCGCTGGCCAGGGCTTCGAGGGCGGCAGTGAAGCTTTCTCGCATGTCGTTGTAGACGGTCTTGCCCGCCTCGCTGGGCTCTACCCGTCCGACGAGATCTCCCAGCATCTCCTGGTACTGTTGACCGATGGCGGTAAGCTGCTCACGCCACACCTCCATATCCGCCTGGGATGGCTGATCTAATCCTGGCTGCATTGCACACTCCGTCAGACACAACTGAAACAATGACCGTAAACACCATCGCCCGCCTTGCCCGCAGAGCGGGCAAGGCGGGCGCTATAGTAGAGACCGCTCAGGAGCTTTTCTTGCTCGCCTGACTGCTGGCCTTGGCCGGCGTGGTGGTAGCCTTGGTGGCTTCCTCGGCCTGGGCAGCGGCCTTCTCGGCGGCCTCGCCAAACAGCTGCTCCATCTCACTCTTGAACTGCATGGAAAGCTCGGTCATGGCGCGGGCGTCTTCCAGCATTTGATTCGACAGCTCGCTCATGATCTCGGCCTGGCGGGTGCCAAACTCGCGTATGTCCTCGGCGTCCTTGATCTCGCTGGCGTCGCGCAGACGCTCGGTGCCCAGCTGGCTATAGCGCTTCATGGACTCCAGCTGGTACTGGGTCATCTTTTCCATGTTGTTGAGCATCAGCGAGTTGAGCTTGCGCATCGGCTCGAAGAAGCCACGGGTCTGCTCATTGAAGGCGGTAAACATCTTGTCTTGCATGGCGATTTCCTCCTGGATAATCGGCATAAGGAATCAAGCAATTTGCTGCAGTGCACAAAGCGTAGTCTCTCCCTACGCTCATTGCAATTAACCGCAGCCACTTGCTTGACCGGGATCAAGCTTGCGACAGGAGGCTCACTTGCGCTTGGCGCGTGAGTTAGCCGACGCCTTGCCGCGTTCGCCGCTCGGCGTCTCCTGGGTTGGCTCAGCGGATTCGGTGGCCGACGCCTCCTGTGCGTTACGTCCACTACCGCTGGATGATGCCTGGCGCAGCATGTCCAGCATCATCTGCTGATAGCTGCCGAAGCTGGCCAGTCCCTGCGCCATGCTGTCCTTCATAAATGGCTGCTGCATGCCCTCCTTGAGGAACGACTGCTGCAGAAACGGCTGCATCAAGCTCATCGGGTCGTACCCCTCCACGCCGTTCTCCATCTGCTGCTGGATACGCGCCATCAGATCGTTCTGGAACGACTCGACGTCCGGCAGCCCCATTGCCTGGCGGAACTCCTGGGGGGTGAGATCAAACTCGACGTTGATTTTCATAGATAGCATGACTCGACTGGCGGGCTTTCCATCAGTCTAGCAGTCTTGGGGGAAAGTCCCCCACATCGGCACCAACGCTGATTGGTGCCGAGGGGGATTCAGGGAAACGCTGAATAAATCAGCGAGCGGGATGAAGCAGCTAGGTTCGTTCCCGACGAACCAACGCACTTCCCACATCCCTGTGGGTCGCAAAGCGCACGGAGCACAGTACCGAGCGAAGCGACAAACATCCGAAGGATGGCTCCGAAGGAGCGAGAAACCGAAGGTTTCGAGTCAACCGGAGCCTATGGGGTATAGGTGAGGATTTCGAGCACCGCGCAACGCAGTGATTTACCCGCGCAGCCATTTAAGCAGTGTTTCCTTAGCTGAGGCGGGGCGTATCGACGCATACGTCGAGGTTCTGGGCACGGTGACGCAGCAGGTGGTCCATCAGTGTCAGCGCCATCATCGCCTCGGCGATGGGGGTGGCGCGGATGCCGACACAGGGGTCGTGGCGCCCCTTGGTGACCACTTCCACGGCATTGCCGTGGACATCGATGGAGCGTCCCGGGGTGGTAATACTCGAGGTGGGCTTGAGCGCCAGGTGGGCAATCAACGTCTGACCCGATGAGATCCCGCCGAGCACGCCGCCGGCATGGTTGGAGAGGAAGCCTTCCGGAGTCATCTCGTCACGGTGCTCGCTGCCACGCTGGGCCACGCTGGCGAAACCGTCACCGATCTCGACCCCCTTGACCGCGTTGATGCTCATCAGGCCGTGGGCCAGATCGGCATCGAGGCGGTCGAAGACCGGCTCACCGAGTCCCGGCGGCAGCCCCTCGGCGACCACGCTGATCTTGGCGCCCACCGAGTCCTGGTCGCGGCGCAGCTGATCCATATAGGCCTCGAGCTCGGGCACCTTGTCGGGATCGGGGCAGAAGAAGGCGTTCTCGCCGACCGCCTGCCACTGCTTGAACTCGATGGCGATCGGGCCCAGTTGACTCATGTAGCCGCGCACCTGAATGCCCAGCGTGGCCAGGTACTTCTTGGCGATAGCGCCGGCGGCCACGCGCATGGCGGTCTCGCGAGCGCTGGAGCGCCCGCCGCCGCGGTAGTCACGCACGCCGTACTTGTGATGGTAGGTGTAGTCGGCGTGGGCCGGGCGGAACTGGTCCTTGATCTTCGAGTAGTCGGTGGAGCGCTGGTCGGTGTTCTCGATCAGCAGTCCGATCGAGGTGCCGGTGGTGACGCCCTCGAACACGCCGGAGAGGATACGCACCTGATCCGGCTCACGGCGCTGGGTGGTGTGCCGTGAGGTACCGGGGCGACGCCGGTCGAGATCGCCCTGCAGGTCGGCCTCGCTTAGCGCAAGCCCGGGGGGGCAGCCGTCAACGATGGCACCCAGCGCCGGGCCATGGCTCTCGCCGAAGCTGGTGACGGTGAACAACTTGCCGAAGGTGTTGCCGGACATGGGTGTTCCTCGCAGGTGAAGTCAGGAGTCAGGCGAAGGCCGGGGCGTAAGCGTCGAGTTCGGCGGCGGTGAGTACGAACACGCCTTGACCACCGCGTTCGAACTCCAGCCACAGGAACGGAACCTCGGCGAAGGCCGCTTCGAGGTGCCGGTCGGAGTTGCCGACCTCGACGATCAACACGCCGCGGTCGCTGAGGTGCTGGCGGGCATCGCGCAGAATGCGCCGCACGATATCCAGACCATCCTCGCCGGCCCCCAGCGCCAGCGACGGTTCGTGCTGGAACTCGGCGGGCATGGTGGCGAGGTCCCGGGCATCGACGTAGGGTGGGTTGGCAACGATCAGATCATAGCGCCGGCCGGCCACCCCGGCGAACACGTCCGAGTAGACCGCGCGCACCCGAGCACCAACGTCGTGGCGACTGATATTGGCCTTGGCCACCTCCAGCGCGTCAGCGCTGATATCGGTGAGATCGACCTCGCAGGTAGGCAGGGTCAGGGCCGTGGCGATGCCGATACAGCCCGAGCCGGTGCACAGGTCGAGCACCCGCGCCGGCGGCTGATCGGGAAACCAGGCGGAAAAACCGTCTTCGATCAGCTCGGCGATCGGCGAGCGCGGGATCAACGCCCGTTCATCGACGTGGAACGGATAGCCGGCATAAAAGCACTCGCCGAGGAGGTAGGGCAGCGGCCGACGCGTCTCGATGCGTGCCCGGACCAGGGCCACGATGCGCCCACGCTCCATGGGCAGCAGCCGCGCCTCGAGCACCGCCGGATCGACGTCCCAGGGCAGGTGCAGCGCGCCCAGGGTCAGCGCCACCGCCTCGTCCCACGGCGAGGCGGTGCCGTGGCCATAGAACAGGCCGTGGGCGTGAAACTCGCTGGTCGCCCAGCGCAGGCAGTCGCGCAGGGTGATAAGCCCCTCGGCGAGGTCGCCATCGCTGAGCGTCAGGGTCGATACGGCTGCTGGGGTAGAGTCGGCCACGCGGCATCCTGTCAGTTGAGTGGTGCGAATCGAGGTGCATGATTGTACCCGCAGCGGAGCACGGTTCACAGTCACTCGGCAGCCGGTATACTGGCGCTGAATCCTTTGCCCAGGCCGCCCGGACGGGCAGCCTCGCCGCACGTCACAAGAGAGCCTCCATGAGTCGACGCCCCGATCCGCCGGATGACGACGAGATCAACCTGTTCCGCCAGGCCCTGAACGAAGCTGGCGTGCGTCGCCTTGAGAGCAACCGTGCCGATCCCGGAAAGCCCACCCAACGGCGGCGCGCGGCGGCGCTGGCCGAGCGCCGTGCCGCGGCCATCGCGGCGGATACCCAGCAGGCGGTCAGCCGCACCAGCGACGGCCGCGTCGAGCCGGTGCGCCCCTCGGAGTTTCTCGACTTCGCGGTGGTCGACCTGCCCTACCGCACCCACGCCCAGCTCAAGCGCGGCGGCATCCACTGGGAGGCCGGCCTCGACCTGCACGGTTATAGCGTCGATGAAGCGCGCGGCGAGCTGGAGAGCTTTCTCGCCGAGGCACGCAGCCGTCGCATGCGCTGCGTACTGGTGGTGCACGGCAAGTCTCGCGCCAGCGTGCACACCGGCACGAGCGAGTTCCCGGTGATCAAGAGTCACGTCAACGCCTGGCTGCGCGAGTGGCCAAGCGTGCTGGCGTTCTGCTCGGCCCGCGAGCTCGACGGCGGCACCGGTGCCGTTTATGTGCTGCTGCGGCGTCGCGGCGAGACGATGTAGCTCAGCCCGACGTGGGCGGCACCTCGTGCGGAGTCTGCGGCGGTTCGACGATACTCGCCTCGGCCTGGTAGGCCTTGGCGCGATGACTGCCCTCATGCCGATCCAACGCCTGTACGGCGAGATGCCGCCCCAGCCGGATCAACGCCTCGGCGCGGTGAAATTCGTAGGCGCCACACACCGACTTGGGCACCTCGATGAGCACGTCCGGCGGATAGCCGGCGACCTTGTAGCGGGCCAGCGCGGCCTGAGTGATATCGAAGGATGCAAGCATCATGTCGAGCCTGCCCCAGGCGCGGCGAGTGGCGAGCTGTTCGCAATCGGCGTCATCATCGGCATCGCCGCCGCGACTCGCGAACATCCGCTGGGCCTGCTCGCGCACCCCGGCCATCCAGCCGGCAAAGCCTTGACCTTCTGCTTCCAGCGCCTTCTCCCGGGCATGCTCCTGTGCCGCTTCTTCGGCTGGCAGCAGCTCTTCCAGGGTGACGGGATAGGGGCTCTGGGCGGTGACGTTGACTGCCAGCACCATGTCGGCATGAGAGGAGAGCGTCGGCATGATCGGCAGCGGGTTGAGCAGCCCGCCGTCGACCAGCACCTGGTCGCCAAAATGCACCGGCGTGATAATGCCGGGTACCGCAATCGAGGCGCGAATCGCCTGCAGCAGCGGGCCGCTCTGGAACCATACCTCGCGCTGGCGAATCAGGTCGGTGGCTACCGTGGTCACCGGAATCGCCAGGTCCTCGATCAGGGTTTCGCCGATCAGCTGTTCGAGCTTGCTCATCACCTTGCTGGCGCGCATCGCGCCCATCGGGCTCCAGGTGACGTCGACCAGCTTGAGCACGTCGAAATAGTCCAGCGCGCAGACCCACTCGCGGTAGCCATCCAACTGGCCGGCCGCGTGAATACCGCCCACCAGGGCACCCATCGAGCAGCCCGAGATGGAAATGATCTGGTAGCCCCGCGCCTCCAGCTCATCGATCACGCCGATATGCGCATAGCCCCGCGCTCCCCCGCTGCCCAGCACCAGCGCCACGCGCTTGCTATATTCGCTCTTGCTGTTCATATGGCCTCCTACCGCGTCGCCCCCTGCTGCTGATACCAGGCAATGATCTCCTCGGCCACCGCCGACACCGTGCGTGGGTCGAGGTGCAGATGGTGCCCGCCCGGCAGCACGCGACGATGCAGCTGTGCCACCGCGGCCCGCGCGCGCTCGATGCCCTCGCGTTTGGGGAGCACCCCGGTCTCACCTTCGACCAGCATCACCGGCGCCTGGATCGCGGCCAGATTGGCCAGCACCTGCTCCGGCGTGAAGCGCACCAGTGAGGGTCGCATCAGCCGCGGGTCGGTGCGCAGCTGCACTCCTCCATCGGCCAGCGGCGCCGCGTTGCGCGTTACCAGCGGGCGCACGGTGTCGGCGTCCAGCGGCATCACGCCGCCCTTGCCGCGCGCCGCCACGGCGCTCTCTATATCAGCATAGCGCGGCGGGGCAGAAAGGCGACGGCGGTGCCCCTGAATGCCCTTGCGCAGCTGCTCCGGCATCTGTTCGGCGGGGGTCGAGAGCGTGCCCAGGCTGTCGATCAGCATCAGCCGCTCGACGCGCTCGGGAAAGGCCCCCGCCAGCAGACAGCTGACCCCGGCCCCCATCGAGTGGGCCAGCAGCGTCGCCGGCGCAAGCTCGAGCTCATCCAGGGCATCCAGTGCGTCGTGCAGGTAGTCCCAGATCGCATAGTCGACACCGCCGGGATGCGGCTGCGACTGGCCATGGCCGGCGAAGTCGATGGCCACGATGCGTACTCCCAGCGCCTCGACCAGGCGCGGCGCCAGGCGGCTGAAGGTGGCGGCATTGTCCAGCCAGCCGTGCAGCGCCAGCCAGGCCGGCGCGTTGGACTCTCCCCAACTGAGTCCAGCCAGGCGGCCGTCGGCCAGCGTCAGTGAAACAGGCTCAGCCATGGGCAGGCTCCAGCAGGGAATCGATAGTGGCGAGCAGTACATCGCGCGCTTCACGCGGGTGCTCCATGGGAAACATATGCCCGCCCGGGGCGGTGTCGATGCGCACGCCGTGACGTGTCAGGCGCCGCCGACGGGCCGGGGTCAGCAGATCGGACTCCTCGCCGGCGATCAGCGATAGCGGCACCTTGAGGCGCCCCGGCAGGCCGTGGAGGTGGTCGGGCAAGTGACGGAATATCTCGACTTCGATGGCCGGGTCGAATACCAGTTGCGCGGCACCGTCCTCGAGCAGCCGGGTGCCGCCCTCGACATAGTCGTTGAGCGCCTCGTCGGTGAAACGCTTGAACAGCCCACGGCTGCGCAGGTAGTGGGCCATGGCGTCGCGGTTCGACCAGCGCACACGACGCCCCAGGCTCTTGCCCGCCGGGGTCACTCGGTCAATCATGCCGACGCGCTTGGCGACCTTCATCGCCAGGGCATCGAGCCCCAGCATCAGCGGCGGGTCGAGCACTACTACGCAGCGAAAGCGCTCCGGCGCCTGCTCGGCCGCCATTGCCATCAGCACCCCGCCCATGGAGTGACCGACGCCGATCACCGGGCTTTCGTGATGCGCCAGCTGCTCGAGCAGCTCGTCGCGCAGTGCCAGCCAGTTATGATCCACCGGGTAGTCGGGATGATGGGCCAAGCGGTCCAGCGGATGCAGGTCGAAGCGCTCGGCCAGAGGCGCCAGAAAGCTGCGGTAGCTGCCACCGGTGAAGCCGTTGGCGTGGGCGAACACCAGGCGGTCGCGAGATGAAGAAGGCGCAGATCGAGAGTGAGACATGTACAGGTCCTGAGCGAAGGCGTCGCGGCCGTCGATAGCCATAGCAGGCTAACGAGCTTACCATTGACGCTACGCTAATGGTTTTTTCGATGCGTTAATACAGTCGTTTTAATTCTACCAACCCCCAGCAGGGAGCTCAGCGTGCCTACCCCCCGCGATAATCGTCTGCGTAATCGCCTATTCTTTGCCACCGTGATCGCTGCGATAGTCGTCGGCCTTTGGCTGGCGCGTTAGGACTCGACACGGATGAATCTATTCGACGTCTTCCTGGCGACTCTCAATGTCACGCTACCGGTGTTCGCCATGGTCCTGGTGGGCCTGGTACTCAAACGCATCGGGTGGATCGACCAGGCCTTCATCGCCACCGCCTCAGCGCTGGTGTTCAAGGCCACCATGCCGACGCTGCTGTTTCTGAGCATCATCCAGGCCGACCTGGAGATGGCCTTCCAGCCAGACCTGATCGCCTATTTCCTGGGTGTCACCGTGATCAGCTTCATGCTCGCCTGGGGCTGGGCGATACTCCGCTATCCGCACATCGACCGCGGCATCTTCGTCCAGGGCTCCTTTCGTAGCAACTGCGGCGTGGTCGGGTTAGCGCTCGCCGCCAGCATGTATGGCGGCTATGGCCTGTCGCTAGGTGGCATTCTTACCGGCTGCGTAATCGTGCTCTACAACGTGCTGTCGGCCATCATTCTCGCCCTCTACAGCCCAACCGCGCGCTCCGACATCCCCGCGCTGCTCGCCGACATCATCCGTAACCCCTTGATCCTCAGCGTCCTGGCCGCCCTGCCAGTAGCAGCCCTGGGTATCACCCTGCCTGGCTGGCTGCTCACCTCCGGCGAGTACTTCGGCTCGCTATCGCTGCCCCTGGCGCTGATCTGCATCGGCGGCACCCTCAGTATTCGCTCGGTACGCAGCGGCAGCTGGCTGGTCACCAGCGCCTGCCTGTGGAAGCTGGTGTGGGTCCCGCTGCTCGGCACCCTGGGCGCCATCCTGCTTGGCTACCGCGGCCAGGCCCTCGGGGTGCTGTTCCTGTTTCTTGCCAGCCCCACCGCCGCCGTGGCCTTCATCATGGCCAAGGCTGCCGGTGCCAACGACCGATTGACCGCCGACATGATCGTGCTCTCCACTCTGGGCTCGATGCTGACCGTCAGTGTGGGCATCTTCGTGCTGCAGACGTTGCGGATGATTTGAGCAACCTCGCCGGGCTTGAAGGCCTGTTGAATGGGCAACACTCTCAAATAAAAAAGCGGCCCGCAGGCCGCTTAAAGGTCTCACTTGCTCGCCATCTACGGGCGCATCGCCCGGCCTTACTTCTTGCCTTACCCCTCGCGCTTGCCATCCACCAGCCGGCTCACGCCCAGGGGGTTGCCGTCCTGGAGCGCCTCGGGCAGCAGCCCCGCCGGCAGGTCCTGATAGCACACCGGGCGCAGGAAGCGATGAATGGCGGCGCTGCCCACCGAGGTGGTGCGGGCGTCCGAGGTGGCCGGATAGGGGCCGCCGTGGACCATGGCGTGGCATACCTCGACCCCGGTGGGCCAGCCGTTGGCGAGGATCCGCCCGGCCTTGCGCTCAAGCGTCGGCAGCAGGCCCTTGGCCGCTTCCAGGTCGCCGTCGTCCATCTGCAGGGTGGCGGTGAGCTGGCCTTCCAGCCCCTCGGCGACGCGCTGCATCTCGGCCAGGTCACTGCACTCGATCACCAGCGAGGTGGCACCGAAGACCTCGGCCTGCAGCGCCTCATCGGCGAGGAAGTCTGCGGCACTGGCCACAAAG
>NZ_JACXZT010000019.1:651296-680934 GCF_014779595.1 Halomonas sp. ML-15 | reverse complement strand
GAGGTTCACGGCGCCATCGGCGAAGCGGGCGATACGGATCTTGGGGCCCTGCAGGTCGCCGAGGGCGGCGACGCTCCTGCCGAGGCGTGCGGCGATCTCGCGGACCCGGGCCAGGCGCTGGCGGTGGTCGTCGGCGGAGCCGTGGGAGAAGTTGAGGCGCACCACGTCGACGCCGGCCTCGAGCATGGCCTCGAGGACGCCCTCGCGGTCGCTGGCCGGCCCCAGGGTGGCGACGATCTTGGTGCGGCGGATGGTAGACAGGTTGACGCTCATAAAGCCCTCGGCAGCACCAGGATGGCGCGCAGGTCGTTGACGTTGGTGCGCGTTGGCCCGGTGATGATCAGGTCGTCCAGCGCGGCGAAGAAACTGTAGGCGTCGTTGCGTGCCAGGTGGTCCTCTATCGACAGCCGGGCGGCCCGGGCGCGGTCCCAGCACTCGGGACCGAACAGCGCTCCGGCGTTGTCCTCGGAGCCGTCGATGCCGTCGGTGTCGATGGCCAGGGCGTAGATGCCCGGCGCGCCCTTGAGCGTATCGAACAGCCCCAGCAGATACTCGACATTGCGCCCACCGCGACCATCGCCCTGGACGGTGACGCTGGTCTCACCGCCGGAGAGAATCAGCAGCGGCGTGTTGATCTCACTCTGGGCGGTCAGCGCCATGCGCCCCTGGGCACGCCCCAGGTCCCGCGCCTCGCCCTCGAGGTCATCGCCGAGCAGTCGCACCTGCACGCCGCTGCGCTCGGCGCGCCCGCGAGCGGCCGCCAGGGCGTCGCTGGCCTTGGCCAGCACCCGCGAGACATCGCGGGCAAAGTCCGGGGAGCCCACCTGGGGCGCCGAAGCGTCGCTGATCAGATGCCGTCGCACGCTGTCGGGAATCTCGATGGTGTGACGCTCGAGGATCGCCAGAGCATCGCGCGGGGTGGTGGTATCCGGCAGCGTCGGGCCTGAGGCGACCAGGGTCGGGTCGTCGCCAGGCACGTCGGAAATCAGGTACGTCACCACCCTGGCCGGATGCGCCGCGGCGGCCAGGCGCCCCCCCTTGATCGCCGACAGGTGGCGGCGCACGGTATTGATCTCACGAATCGGCGCCCCGCAGCGCAGCAGCGCCTGATTGATGGCCTGTTTCTGGCGCAGCGCCAGGCCTCGCGCCGGCAGCGTCATCAGCGCCGAGCCGCCGCCCGAGATCAGCGCGATCACCAGGTCGTCCTTACCGAGCCCGGACACGCTATCGAGCATGCGCCTTGCAGCCTGCTCGCCGAGGTCATCGGGCATCGGGTGCGACGCCTCCAGCACCTCGATGCGCCGCATGCCACCCTGTGGCGACACCCCGTGGCCATAGCGAGTCACCACCACACCGTCGAGGGGGGCGTCAGGATAGTGCTGCTGCCAGGCACGCTCCAGCGCCTGGGCCATGGCCGCGGCGGCCTTGCCGGCACCGACCACCAGCGTGCGACCGGCGGGTGGCGCCGGCAGGTTTTCCGGCAGCAGGGCATCGGGATGGACAGCGGCAACGGCGCCCTTGGCCAGGCGCAGTAGCCACTGG
The DNA here is from genome assembly GCF_014779595.1 of Halomonas sp. ML-15. Classification (GTDB taxonomy): domain Bacteria; phylum Pseudomonadota; class Gammaproteobacteria; order Pseudomonadales; family Halomonadaceae; genus Franzmannia. Next base: position 679,392 of record NZ_JACXZT010000019.1, on the reverse strand, counting down.
CGGGTCGACTCCGTACTGGTAAAGGGGGCGGGGGGGATAAAGGCATTCATCGGTCAACTCCTCACAGCACGCAGTGCGCGACGCAAGTGAAAGCGGGATAGCGTATCGGGGAAGCAAAAAAACCGGTGACAAGCCGCATGTCGCAGGGGGGCGCCTGTCACCGGTGGAAGGCCACATGCCGTGGCGATGGCAGACGACGACCCGACGCCTGCCAACTCATGCGGAGCGCTTGCACTCCCTGTTCTAGCGCCCCTCGGAAAGGGGCGAGGCTCAGCTACCGATTTCGTGGTCGGCGAGCTGCTCGAGGGCGCGCACGATGCCGGCGTGATCCCAGTCGGCACCACCGTGAGCGGCGCAGGCCTGGAACAGCTGCTGGGCGTTGGCGGTGCCGGGCAGCGACAGATCGAGGCTGCGCGCGCCTTCCAGCGCCAGGTTGAGATCCTTCTGATGCAACTGGACCTTGAAGCCCGGGTCGAAGGTGCGCTTGATCATGCGCTCGCCGTGCACGTCGAGGATCTTCGACTGTGCCAGACCACCCAGCAGCGACTCGCGTACCTTGGCCACGTCGGCACCGGCCTTGGACGCGAACAGCAGGCCTTCGGCCACCGCCTCGATGGTCAGTGCAACGACGATCTGGTTGGCGACCTTGCAGGTCTGGCCGGCACCGTGATCGCCGATATGAGTAATGGTCTTGCCCATCACCTCGAGGATCGGCAGGGCGCGCTCGAAACCCTCAGCGGTGGCGCCGACCATGATGGTCAGGGCGGCGTTGATGGCACCGCCCTCGCCGCCGGAGACCGGGGCATCAACGTACTCGCCGCCGGCGGCATGGATACGCTTGGCGAAGTCCTGGGTGGCGATCGGTGCGATCGAGCTCATGTCGATCACCAGGGTGCCCGGCTTGAGCCCTTCGATCACGCCGCCTTCGCCGAACAGCACCAGCTCGACGTCCGGAGTGTCCGGCACCATGGTGATGATCACCTCGGCCTGCTCGGCGACCGCCTTGGGGCTCGCTGCGGCAGTGGCGCCTTTATCCGCCAACTCGGCGGGAATCGGCTTGCCGCGCTCGACGCTGACGATCTCGTGGCCGGCATCCAGCAGGTGCCCTGCCATGGGGCGGCCCATAATGCCCAGGCCGATAAATCCGATCTTGCTCATAATATGTCTCCTGTCAGATTGTCACTGTGCTTGCTGAGTGTGCGCTCGCTTCCAGCCACTGTAGAGATGAGCGCCGGGCAACACTCACCCGATCAGCGCACGCTATCCAGCCAGCCCAGGCCCTCGCGGGTGGTAGTGGCCGGCTTGTATTCGCAGCCGATCCAGCCGTCGTAGCCGAGTCGATCAAGGTGCGCGAACAGGAACGGGTAGTGGATTTCCCCCGTCCCCGGCTCGTGGCGCCCGGGGTTGTCGGCCAGCTGCACGTGGGCGATCTGGGCCAGGTGCGTCTCGATGGTCGGGGCCAGATCGCCTTCCATGATCTGCATGTGGTAGATGTCGTACTGCAGCTTGAGGTTAGCGCTTCCCACGGCCTCGAACAGCGCCAGCGCCTGCTCGGTGCGGTTGAGGAAGAAGCCCGGGATATCGCGGGTATTGATCGGCTCGGCAAGCAGCAGGATACCCGCCGCCTCGAGCTTGTCGGCGGCATAGCGCAGGTTGTCGATCAGCGTCTGGCGCGCCTGCTCCTGGCTGACGCCCTGAGGCTGAATGCCGGCCAGGCAGTTGACCTGCTTGCAGCCCAGCGTCGTGGCGTAGTCGATAGCCTGCTCGACCCCGGCGCGAAACTCCTCGACGCGATCCGGATGGCAGGCGATACCGCGCTCGCCGGCGGCCCAGTCGCCGGCCGGCAGGTTGTGCAGCACCTGGGTCAGGCCGTTGGCGTCGAGTTTGGCCTTGATCTCGCTGGCCGGATAATCGTAGGGGAACAGGTACTCGACGCCCTTGAAGCCCGCCTGGGCGGCGGCCTCGAAGCGGTCGAGGAAGTCCTCCTCAGTGAATAGCATGCTGAGGTTGGCGGCAAACTTGGGCATATCGAATCTCCGTTGGGTCGTACGTTATTGCTCGGGGCTTGTCTTGCGACAGGCCTGTGAGGAGGCGCTGTGAATACATCCCTGTACGCTACCGATTCCCTGCGGCGCTCTCGCATCCTGCTCCGCTTGCAGGGCCGGTGCTGGCCATCCATGGCCAGCCCGTTCGGAGCAGTGCTCCTCACCCCTGGAATCGGACCTCCTCTGCGGCCTGTCCCAAGCGCCCCTTGTGTGCGCAGGTTTCAGGTCAGGGCGCTGATTGAGGTGGGCGCATCCTCCTGGTTCTCGGCCAGGTCCTCGAACTCGTTGACGCCGCCCAGGTCGGTGCCCATGGCAATGTTGGTGACCCGCTCGAGGATCACCTCGACCACCACCGGCACGCGGTGCTCACGCATCAGCTCGCGGGCCTGCTCCAGCGCCGGGGCGATCTGCTCGGGTTGAGTCACACGCAGTGCCTTGCAGCCCAGCCCCTCCACCACCGAGACGTGATCGACACCGTAGTCGTTGATCTCCGGGCAGTTGATATTCTCGAACGACAGCTGCACGCAGTAGTCCATGTCGAAGCCGCGCTGGGCCTGCCGGATCAACCCCAGGTAGGAGTTGTTCACCAGCACATGGATATAGGGCAGCTTGAACTGGGCGCCCGCGGCGAGCTCTTCAACCATGAACTGGAAATCATAGTCGCCGGAGAGGGCCACCACCTCGGCGCTCGGGTCGGCGCGGCACACCCCCAGCGCCGCCGGGATGGTCCAGCCCAGCGGTCCGGCCTGGCCACAGTTGATCCAGTGGCGCGGCTTGTAGACGTGCAGGAACTGGGCGCCGGCGATCTGCGACAGGCCGATGGTGCTGACATAGCGGGTGTCGCGACCGAAGACCTTGTTCATCTCCTCATAGACCCGCTGCGGCTTGACCGGCACGTTGTCGAAGTGGGTCTTGCGCAGCAGCGTGCGTTTGCGCTCCTGGCACTCCTCGGCCCAGGCGCTGCGCTCCTTCAGCGTGCCGGCCGCCTGCCACTCCTTGGCGATCTCGACGAACAGCTCGAGCGCCGCGCGGGCATCGGAGACGATGCCGTAGTCGGGGCCGAAGATGCGCCCGATCTGGGTCGGCTCGATATCCACGTGGACGAAGGTACGCCCCTCCGTATAGGTCTCGAGGTTACCGGTGTGGCGGTTGGCCCAACGGTTGCCGATCCCCATCACGAAGTCGGAGGCCAGCAGAGTAGCGTTGCCGTAGCGATGTGAGGTCTGCAGACCGACCATGCCGGCCATCAACGGGTGGTCGTCGGGGATGGTGCCCCAGCCCATCAGGGTCGGAATCACCGGCACGCCGGTGATCTCGGCCAGCTCGGTCAGCAGCTCGCTGGCATCGGCGTTGACGATGCCACCCCCGGCCACCAGCAGCGGTCGCTCGGCGGCGTTGAGCATCGCCATGGCTTTCTCGGCCTGGGCCCGTGAGGCGCTGGGCTTGTAGGCCGGCAGCGGCTCATAGGTGTCGGGGTCGAACTCGATCTCGCTCATCTGCACGTCGATTGGCAAGTCGATCAGCACCGGGCCGGGACGCGAGCTGCGCATCAACTGAAAGGCCTGCTGGAAGGCGCGCGGCACCTGGGCCGGCTCGAGCACGGTGACCGCCCACTTGGTCACCGGGCCGGCGATGGCCTGGATATCCACCGCCTGGAAATCCTCCTTGTGCAGCTTGGCGCGCGGCGCCTGGCCGGTAATGCACAGGATCGGAATCGAATCGGCACTGGCCGAATAGAGTCCGGTGATCATGTCGGTGCCGGCGGGGCCGGAGGTCCCGATGCACACGCCGATATTACCGGCCTGGGTACGCGTATAGCCCTCGGCCATATGCGAGGCGCCCTCGACGTGGCGCGCCAGCACATGATCGACGCCCCCCACCTTGCGCATGGCGGCATAGAAGGGGTTGATGGCGGCGCCGGGGACACCGAATGCCATCTCGACGCCCTCCTTCTTGAGCACGTGAATGGCGGCTTCTGCTGCGGTCATCTTGGCCACGACGATTCTCCTCAGTGACGTGAGCAACGGTTGTTGTATACCAAGCTAGACCGCCTGAGATTTTCCGTCAATATTTTGTGGAAAATATTTCCACTAAAATTGATTATACCGGTTATTCGGTTTTTTTATTCAAGCAGATAGCCATGAACCTGCAGGCAAAAAACCGCTTCACAGCGTAGGCGTTACGGGCAGCGAGCGGGCACGCCAAACGGGCAGGAGGCAAGCCCCCCGCCCGCTACGGCAGATGCAGGTCGACGCCGCCAGGCTCGGCGGCTATCTGATGGGTCAGTCGAGGCTGACGCGCAGCGCCAGTGGATACTCGTCGCAGTTGTTGCCGTCGCCACCGCGGTCGACGACCAGGAATTCCCCTTCCCGCTCGAGCACCGACTGGATGGCGTGCCAGGTCCCGGCGCGGTAGTTGACGCCCTGGCGGCCGTCGGTGACGAAGGCGCGTACGTCGCCCGGGTCGATGCTGTCCCCCGGCGGCGCCACCACGATGATAAAGCGCTCCCCGTGCAGCGGCATAAAGGCTTGGCTGCCCTGGGGGTGGCGCTCGAGGAAGTCGAGTTCCAGCGGCAGCGTGACCGGCTGGCTGACGAAGATGCTGATCAGCGTATGCGCCTGCTCACCGAGGGTCTCGACCTTGGCCAGGTCGTGATAGCGGCGGGTGCGCCCGGCATTGATATGAAAGTAGTCCGCAGTGCGCGTATCGATGACGTCACCGAAGGGCGCAAAGGCCTCCGGCGTCAGCGGCGCGGCGTTGAGTTCCAGCATGTAGGCTCCATTTCCCAGGCTTTATTATGTATAGCAACGCAATGGCAGAGTCCCGCCACTCGAGGCTGATCCGGCGACAGGCCTACGAGGGGGCGCTGTAAACCCGTCCCTGGGCGCTACCTTGCGCCATCCATGGCGCAAACCCCCTCTACGACCTGTCCCCGGCGCCTCTCGCTATCCAAAGTGCTCTGCTCGGTCTCAACGAGCACCCAAGCGCAGCGCCGGATGGCGGTTGACGTCCTTGTAGAGCAGATAGCGGAACGGCCCCGGCCCGCCGGCATAGCAGGCCTGCGGGCAGAAGGCGCGCAGCCACATGAAGTCGCCGGCTTCGACCTCCACCCAGTCCTGATTGAGGTGATAGACCGCCTTGCCCTCCAGCACATAGAGGCCGTGCTCCATGACGTGGGTCTCGTCGAAGGGGATCACGCCACCGGGCTGAAAGGTGACGATATTGACGTGCATATCGTGGCGCACGTCCGCGGGGTCGACGAAACGGGTGGTGGCCCAGCGCCCCTCGGTGTCGGGCATCTCCAGCGGCGCGATGTCGTTCTCGTTGGTGACGAAGGCCTCCGGGACCTCGAGGCCGTCGACGAACTCGAACGCCTTGCGCACCCAGTGGAAACGTACCGGCGCCGCCGACTCGTTGCGCAGCTGCCAGTCGCTGCCTGGCGGAATAAAGGCGTAGCCCCCCGGCGTCATGTGGTGGCGCTCACCGGCCAGGGTCAGGGTCATTTCGCCCTCGACCACGAACAGCACGCCCTCGGCGGCCGGGTCCAGTTCGGGCCGCTCGCTGCCCCCGCCCGGCGAGACCTCCATGATGTACTGCGAGAAGGTCTCGGCGAAACCAGATAGCGGCCGCGCCAGCACCCACAACCGGGTGTCGTTCCAGAACGGCAGGTTGCTGGTGACGATATCGCCGAACACGCCCTTGGGGATCACCGCATAGGCCTCGGTGAATACCGCGCGGTCGCTGAGCAGTTGGGTCTGGGGCGGGTGTCCGCCGTGGGGGGCGTAGTAGGAACGGTGCTTCACAAGCAGTCTCCTAAAAAATATTGGAAATAGTTTCCATAATGGTCTTCACTCAAGCATGCAACAAGTGAGAAGCGTCGGCGTATACAGGCGCTAGCTCCTCCAGAGTAACAATGCCGGCATCAGATCGGCACGCAACCTGCATCAGCAACGGCACCACTCTCAACACATCGAGGTACCCATGCCTTCACACTCAAACAGCGACAGCAGCAGCCCTCACGCGGGATCCTTCAGAATCCCTCATATCTACGTGATCCTGTTCGTGTTTATCGCCATCGCCGCGGTGGCGACGCATTTCGTTCCCGCCGGTGAGTTCGAGCGCATCCCTGGCCCCGAAGGGCGCATCACCATCGACCCCGAGTCGTTCCAACACGTCGAGCCTTCGCCGGTGGGCGTGGTCGACTTCATGCTGGCCATCCCCAACGGGCTGATGAGCGCCGGCGAGGTGGTGTTCTTTACCTTCATGATCGGCGGCATGTTCATGGTGCTGCGGCGCACCGGCATCATCGAGATCGGCGTCGACAAGCTGACCCGGCGCTTCGCCAACCAGAGCCTGCTGATGATCCCGGTATTGATGACGGTGTTTGCCCTGGTCGCCACCATCATCGGCACCCAGGAGCTGGCGCTGGTCTATGTGCCGGTGATCCTGCCGCTGATGATCGCGCTGCGCTTCGACTCGGTGACCGCCGCTGCAGTGGCGCTGTGTGCCACCACCGCCGGCTTTGCCACCGGTGTACTCAACCCGATCAATACCGGGCTCGGTCAACAGCTGTCCGACCTGCCGCTCTATTCCGGCTTCGGTCTGCGCGCCGTTGCCTTCGTCATCGTGCTCGCAGCCGGCATCTACTTCGTGATGCGCTACGCACGCAAGGTGCGCGATAACCCGGAACTGAGCCTGATGGCCGGCGACGCCAGCGAGGCGGAAAAGCGTGCCACCTACCAGCATGCCGGTGACGAGGGCGCGCTGATCGCCAATACCCGCCAGAAGCTTGCAGCCCTGGCTACCTTCGCCTTCTTCGGCATCCTGGTCTACGGCGTACTGCAGCAGGGCTGGTTCATGATGGAGATGGCCGGCCTGTTCATCGTCATGGGCATCGTCGTCGGCCTGATTGCCGGTCTCTCTACCGAGGCCATCTGCGAAGGCTTCAACAAGGGCTTTCGCGACGTGCTGGTGGGCGCCATGATCGCCGGTGTGGCGCGCGGCGTGGCCGTGGTGCTCGAGGACGGCCAGATCATGGACACCCTGGTGTTCGGCCTCGGCAATCTGGTCGGTGAGCTGCCCACCATGCTCTCGGCGATCGGCATGTACTTCGCGCAACTGGCCTTCAACTTCGTGGTGCCGTCCGGCAGCGGCCAGGCGCTGGTGACCATGCCGATCATGGCACCGCTCTCCGACATCATCGGCGTCACCCGCCAGACCGCCGTGCTCGCCTTCCAACTCGGTGACGGCATGGGCAATATCCTCTACCCGACCTCCGGCTACTTCATGGCCACCCTGGCCATCGCCGGCGTGCCCTGGCAGAAGTGGGTCAAGTTCTTCTTCCCGCTGTTCTGCGTATGGGTACTGATCGCGCTGGCTTTCCTGGCCTTTGCCCAGGCGACCCAGTGGGTCGGCTGAGCGGCTAGCCGCTGCCCCGATGCGCCTTCCCCCTGGCCTCATCGGCCAGGGGGAAGACCTGGGCAACGCCAGCAGCATCCCCTGCATGCCCGCTCAACCCACCGGTGCCGGGTGCTGTTCCGCCCAGTGGCGGGCGATATCCACGCGCCGGGTCACCCACACCCGGTCATGGGCTTCGATATGATCGAGGAAGCGCTGCAGGGCACGGAAGCGTCCGGGTCGCCCGATCAAGCGGCAGTGCAGACCGATCGACATCATCTTGGGTGTCTCCTCCCCCTCGGCGTAGAGCACGTCGAAGGCGTCGCGCAGGTAGCTGAAGAAGTGGTCGCCGGTGTTGAAGCCCTGGGGCGTGGCGAAGCGCATGTCGTTGGTATCCAGCGTATAGGGCACGACCAGGTGGCTATGGGTCTCACCTTGACTGTCCTGCTCGCGGGTCCAGAACGGCAGGTCGTCGCCATAGTAGTCGCTGTCGTAGAGGAAGGAGCCCTCATCGAGTACCAGCCGGCGCGTGTTGACGCTGTCGCGACCGGTGTACCAGCCCAGTGGCTTCTCGCCGTAGAGCGTCTGGAAAATCTCGATGGCACGCTGCATATGCTCGCGCTCGAGGCCTTCGGGCATGCCCTGATAGTGCAGCCAGCGATAGCCGTGGCAGGCGATCTCGTGGCCCAGCTCCTTGAACGCGTGCGCCACCTCGGGATGACGCTCCAGTGCCATGGCCACGCCGAACACGGTCAGCGGCAGGCCTCGCTTCTCGAACTCATTCAACACCCGCCAGACCCCGGCCCGCGAGCCGTACTCGTAGATCGACTCCATGCTCAGATGACGCTCGGGGTAGGCTTCGGCGCCGACGATCTCGGAGAGGAATTTCTCGGAGTGGCTATCGCCATGCAGCACGCAGCTCTCGCCACCCTCTTCGTAGTTGAGCACGAACTGCACCGCAATCCTGGCATTATCCGGCCAGTTGGCCTGAGGCAGGGTGCGGCCGTAGCCAATCAGGTCGCGAGGGTAGTCCTGGGTCATGGTCGAGCCTCTCCTTATTTTATACTAATCGCTATACTGACAACACTTTATGTATACAATCTAAAGATAGAGTGTGTTCAGTTGACTTGCAAGTCCTCAGTCCCTCTGCTGACGGCGCCAAGCAGCATCATCGCCTGGGCCTGGGCGAGTGCCGCATCCAGGCAGTCGATCACACGGCTCTCAGCGTCCAGCTCCGTGGCCAAGCCGGCGAAGGCCGCCCCGCCGACGATGACCACCTCCGGCACCAAGCGCGTCTGCTGCGACTCAAGGGTCGCCGCCAAACGCTGTCGTGCCAGATCGCGCTGCGCCGGTAACGTCAGGTCATCGATGGCGATGGCGTCAATGCCCAGGCAGTGGCGCGCCACGCCGAGGTCGTTGAGCTGGTCCTCGATCATTCGCGGCCAGCGTACCCCGGGGGTGATCACCGAGAAGCGGCCACCCAGCTGCAGCGCGCTCAGCACCGACGCCTCGAGCATCCCCACCACCGGCACCGGGCTGATTTCGCGTACCGCGGCGATGCCCGGTTCACCGAAGCAAGCCAGCAGGATGGCGTCGAACCCCTTGGGATCAGCTGCCAGGTGATGCTCGGCCATACCCAAGACGGCAGCCGCGGACAGCGCACAGTCACGCCGCGAGGCAATGTAGGCCACGCTATCGACGGCGGTATCGGCCACCACCTCGACATCCGACCCCAGCAAGTGCCTGGCCTTGGCGGCCATCTGTTCCGTCATCGCAGCATTGGCATTGCCGTTGAGCATTAATAAACGCATCAGCGCCTCCTTGATCATGTTGCCGGGCGGCTACCCAGCCAATCAAATTGTATACATAAAGACATAAGAAAAGACGACATTTCATCATAAAAGTCATTTTTTGAGTCGCCACTCACCCGACTAAAGGCGAACGCTTTCCAGAGAAATCTCCTATCTCACTGTTTTTTCAGGAAATAAAACGTTTTATTCGCCTTCACTCAAGGCTTGCAATTCAGCATAGCCTTGCCTATTTTTGTATACAAATAAAAATTACTTTGTCCACGACAAGCGAGCCGCAGGTCGAAGCACAACAACCACCCCCTACCTTTGCGAGGACCGCGATATGGCTAACATTGATCAGTCAGCGGCACAGGCCGAGCTCACCAGCTCGCCTACCAAGGCGCCAGGCCAGGAGAGCCTGGCCCCCCAGCAGACCCGCATCATGGGTCGCCCCTCCTACTTCCTGGCCTGGTTCGGCGGCTGCGTGTCGATCGGCACCTTCGCCATGGGCTCCAGCGTGGTCGGCACTCTCAACCTGATCCAGGCCACCCTGGCGATCGCCATCGGCTGCTTCGTCATCGGCATCGCCCTGGCCATCAATGGCGCCGCCGGCTACAAGTACGGTATTCCCTTCATGGTCCAGGCACGCAGCGCCTTCGGCTTTACCGGCACGCGGATACCCGGCCTGGTTCGTGCCGTTCCCGCCGTAGTGTGGTACGGCTTCCAGAGCTGGATCGGCGCCGGCGCCTTGAACATGGTCTCGGCGACGCTGTTCGGATTCGACAACCTGATCTTCTACTTCATTACCTTTCAGTTCCTGCAGATCGGCCTGTCGGTGATGGGCTTCCAAGGCATCAAGTGGCTGGAGAACATCGGCAGCATCTTTATCCTCGCCTCGCTGACCTACATGTTCTACGCCACGGTGCAGCGCTACGGCGATGTGCTCTCGGCCAACCTGCTGACCATGGAAGGCTCCTGGGGTATGCCGTTCTGGGGCGCCACCATGCTGTTCCTGGGCATCTACAGCACCATGATGCTCAACGTTAGCGATTACTCCCGCGAGCACAAGAAAGGCACCGGGCCGGGCCTGCTGACCACCATCTATGCCATGTCGATCCTGCCCTGCACCATGTTCATGGGCCTGATCGGCTATATGGTCTCCGAGGCCACCGGCACCGCCGACCCGATTCAGGTCTTCGCCAACGCCGTGGACAACACCCCGCTGCTGATGACCACCCTGCTGTTTATCGCCTTCGCTCAGGTCACCACCAACGTGCTCAACAACGTGGTGCCGCCGACCTATGTGCTGATGGACGTGTTCAAGCTTAAATTCCCGGTCGCCACCGTGATTGTCGGCCTCCTGGCCTTTGCCACCTTCCCCTGGAAGCTGGTGCAGCCCGAGTCTGCCGCCGGCCTGCAGCTGTTCGTGCAGACCTACTCGGCCTTCCTCGGCCCGATCTTCGCCATTCTGGTGGTCGACTACTACATCCTCCGTCGCCGCACCCTGGACATCGCCAAGCTGTATGACGAAAAGGGCCCCTACCAGGGCGTCAACTATGCGGCGCTGATCGCTACCCTCGTGGGCATCTTCGCTGCCCTCACCTTCTCCGCGGTCTCCTGGTATGCCAGCCTGATCCCCGCCGGTATCACCTACTACCTGCTGATGCAGCACTGGGGCCTCTGCCAGCGCTTCCGCCAGTAGCCCGACAACCCTCAACCAAACGCCAGCGTCCCGGACTCAGGCCCGGGGTGCTGGCGTTTTGGTGATCGCCCAAATGACAACCGCCAGGCGTCTTCAGGCACCGAAAATAGTGTGCAGGTCCGGCGCGCCCTCCAGTTCCTCGACCATGGAAAGGGAGGCCTCGATGGCCTTGAGATGGCGGCGCATAAAAGCCGCGGCACGCTCGCCGTTGCCTTCTTCGAGAAAGCGGATCAGCTCGTCATGGTCGTGGGACTCGCAGCCCAGATGGCCGGGGTTGCCGTAAACAGCGAGGATCAGCGAGGAGCGCGAGCAGAGCCTGGCCACGAACTCGGCCAGGGTGGCATTGCCGGCTAGCTGGGCCAGCCGTTCGTGGAACATCGCCGAGATCTTGATCGCTGTACTCTGCTTTCCGCCGCGCAGCGCCTCATGCTCGCGCCGCGTCAGATCGCGAAGCGCGTCGGCATCGGCAGGCGTCAGATGGCGTGCCGTTGCCGGCATCAAGCCGCACTCGACCAGTTGACGCGCCGCGAAGACCTCCCTGGCTTCCTCGGCAGTGGGCCTCGTCACACTGGCCCCGCGGCGCGGCGTCAAGGTAACCATCTGCTCCAGGGCCAGGCGCTGCAGAATCTTGCGAATCCCGGTACGGCTGATGCCGAACACCTCGGCCAGCGCATCCTCACGCAGCCGCGCCCCGGGCTTGAGGCGCTGCTCGATAATCGCCTCGCTGATCGCGCGATGGATCGCCTCGTGGCGCTCGGCGCCGTCGCCTGCCTTGCCGCGACCACGCGCCCCCACTTCCGGTCGCGACGCTGACATCACGCCGACAGCCGGCAGCAGGCCGCCCAGTGGGTGTCGCTCAACCCTCGTGCGGCAGGCACCGCCGCCAGGCACTCGTCGGTGGCCTGCGGGCAGCGCGGCGCAAAGGCGCAGCCCCGCGGCAGTTCGGCAAGATCCGGGGGTGCGCCGGGAATCGCCTGCAAGCGCTGGCCGCGCTGCGCCCCCGAGGCGCGCGACGCCATCAGTCCCTGGGTATAGGGGTGCTGAGGATCGCCAATGATCTCCTCGACCCGCCCCGACTCGACGATGCGTCCGGCATACATCACCGCGATACGGTCGGAGATCTCGTTGGCGACCCCCATATCGTGGGTGACGAAGATCACCGACATCCCCAGCTCACGCTGCAGGTCGCGCAGCAGCAGCAGAATCTGGATCTGCACCGTGGCGTCCAGCGCCGTGGTCGGCTCATCGGCGAGCAGCAGCTTGGGCCGGCAGGAGAGTGCCAGCGCGATCATCGCCCGCTGGCTCATGCCCCCCGAGAGCTCATGGGGATAGTTGGCCAGGCGGCGCTGGGGCGAGGGGATGCGCACCAGCTCGAACAATTCCAGTGCCCGTGCCAGGCCTTCGCGGCGGCTGACCCCTTCATGGCGGCACACCGTCTCGGCGATCTGCTCGCCGATGCGGTAGACCGGGTCGAAGGCCAGCATCGGCTCCTGGAAGATCATCGACGCCGTGCGCCCGCGAAAGCGGGTCAGCTGGCGCTGCGACATGGCCAGCACGTCCTGGCCGTCGACGCTGACCCGGCCCGAGATCTGCGATCGCCGCTCCGGCAGCAGTCGCATCAGAGTGCGCAGCGTGACGCTCTTGCCGGAGCCGCTCTCGCCGAGAATGGTCAATACTTCGCCGCGCGCGAGGCTCAGATCGACGCCGTTGACGGCGTGCACCTGCCGCGTCGGGGTGCGAAAGTGCACGCTCAGATCGCGGATCTCGACCAGCGGGGCCTGGGTCGTGGTCGTGGCGACGGGCTTGGCAGCAGCTAGGCTCATGTCGGACTCTCCTCTGAGACGCGCTTGACGGGCACCGCGCCGGCCATGACCTCGTCGGCGCGCCGGCAGGCGACCTGGTGCGCCGTACCGCAGGCCTCGAGCGGCGGCTCGGCGGCGCGGCAGGCGTCCTCGACCATCGGACAGCGCGGACAGAAGCGGCAGCCCGGCGGCAGGTCGATGGGGTTGGGCGGGTCGCCGACCAGCGGCGCCTGCTGGGTGCGCTGATTGGGGTTCATCGACGGCATCGCCGACAGCAGCGCCCGGGTATAGGGGTGCGCCGGGGCACGATAGAGCGCCTCCACCTCACCCATTTCGGCGACCTTGCCGAGATACATCACCATCACCCGGTCGCTGATATAGCGCACCACGTTGAGGTCGTGGGAGATGAACAGATAGGTCAGGCCATACTCCTGCTTGAGATCCATCAGCAGATTGAGCACCTGGGCCTCCACCGACTTGTCGAGCGCCGAGACCGCCTCGTCGAGAATCAGCAGCCGCGGCTCCAGCGCCAGAGCGCGGGCGATATTGACCCGCTGGCGCTGGCCCCCCGACAGTTCATGGGGGTAGCGGTGGGCGAACAGGCTGGGCGACAGCCCTACCTGGTCGAGCAGGCGCCGCGCCCGCTGGCGCGACTCGCGGCGATTCACGCCGTGCACCTGGGGGCCGAAGGCGATCGAGTCTTCGACGCTCATGCGCGGATTGAGCGAGGCGTAGGAGTTCTGGAACACCATCTGCACCTGGCGGCGCATCTCACGTACCGAGATGCCGCCGCGCTGGCCGATCGGATCGCCGTCGAAGACCATCTCGCCGTGATCCGCGTCCAGCAGATGCATCAGCAGCCTCGCCGTGGTCGACTTGCCGCAGCCGGACTCCCCGACGATGCCCAGCGTCTCGCCCTTGTAGACCTCGAAGTCGACGCCGTCCACGGCGTGCACGCGCTTCGCTTGGCGGCCCATCCCACCGCGGGAGATGGTGAAGTGTTTCTGGAGGCCGCGCACCCGCAGCAGCGGCTGCGCCTTGCCGCCGCGGTCGAGTGCGTCATGCGGGGAAAGCGATTGCGAGTTGGTCATAGCTTGACGTCCATGGCCGAGCGCAGCCCGTCGCTGAGCATGTTGAAGCAGATCGACACCGTGAAGATCATCATCCCCGGCAGCACCGCCACCCAGGGATTGACGTAGATGGCGTCGCGCATGGTATTGAGCATCAGCCCCCACTCCGGCATCGGCGGCCTGGCGCCCAGCCCCAGGAAGGAGAGCCCCGAGGCGAGGATCATGCTGACACTGATCAACGAGGTGGCGTAGACGAAGATCGGGCCCAGCACATTGCCCAGCACATGGCGCCGGATAATGGTCAGGCTGCGGGCGCCGCTGGCGCGGGCCGCCTCAATGTAGTCGACGCTGCGCACCTGGGTGGTGACGCTCTCCGCGACCCGGGCGATCGGCGGGATAAAGACGATGGTCAGCGATAGCAGCGAGTTGACCAGGCCTGCTCCCAGCGCACCGGCCAGCGCCACCGCCAGCAGCACCGCGGGAAAGGCGTAGAAGACGTCGATCACTCGCATGATCACGCTGTTGGTCTTGCCGCCGACGAAGCCGGCGACGATACCGATGGCGCTGCCGATCACGAAGGCGTTGATCACCGGCATCACGCCGATCAGCAGCGACAGCCGGGCACCGTGAATCAGCCGCGACAGCACATCGCGCCCCAGCTCGTCGCTGCCCAGAGGATAGCCCGGCGAGCCGATCGGCTGCAGGCGATGGATCATGCTGGTCTGGAAGGGATTGGCCGGCGCCAGCCAAGGCGCGAACAGCGCCGCCAGCACGATCAGTAACAGCACGATACCCGAGACCAGGGCCACCGGGTCGCGGCGCAGGCGGCCGAACACCGCGCCCCAGTAGCCCTGTACCGGGGCGGGCGCAGGCGCGTCAGCCTGAGCGCCATCGAGAGTCAGTGACATAGCGTACTCCTCGGCCGGTCAGCCACGCTGGATCCGGGGGTCCAGGCGCGCCTGGGCCAGATCGACGATAAGATTGAGCATCACGAAGAACAGCGCCAGCACCAGGATGGTGCCCTGCAGAATCGGCAGGTCACGCTGGAAGATGGCGTTGTTGAGCAGCAGCCCGGTGCCCGGCCACGAGAACACCGTCTCGACCAGGATCGACCCGCCGAGCAGGTAGCCCAGCTGCAGGCCCATCACCGCCAGCGCGGTGGGTGCCACGTTCTTGACCACATGGCGAAACACCTGGCGCTCCGCCATGCCCTTGGCACGCAGCGCCTCGACGAACTCATGGGCCAGGATATCGGCGACCATGGCGCGGATGGTGCGCGTGACCACGCCCATGGGAATCACCGACAGGGTCACCGCGGGCAGGATCAGATGGCGCAGATAGGCCCACTCGAAGTTCCAGTCGCTGGAGCTGCCGGGACCGGCCCCCGAGGAGGGCAGCCAGTTGAGCTCCACCGAGAAGATGATCACCAGCAGCATGCCCAGCCAGTAGTGCGGCACGCTGACGCCGCCCACCGCGATGCCGGTCACCAGGCGGTCCAGCAGCGAGCCCTGGAAGTAGCCGGCCAGGGTGCCGAACACGCAGCCCAGGGTGAATCCGATCAGCGAAGCGGCAAACGCCAGCAGCAGGGTGTTCTTCAGGGCACTGAAGACCTCGGCGGTGACGGCGCGGCCGTTGGCCGCCGAGAGCCCCAGGTCGCCCTGCACCGCACGCACGACCCAGCGGCCATACTGCTCGGGTAGCGGGCGGTCGAAGCCGTAGGCGCGCTGCACCATCGCCACCACCTCCGACGGCGCATCGGGGGAGACCACCGCATCCATCGGGTCGCCCGGGGAGAGGTGGACCAACGAGAAGCAGAAGAAGCTCACCGCCAGCGTGATGGGAATGACGTAGAGCACGCGCTTGAGGAAATAGATAGGCATGCGATCTCCAGGCGGGCAGCGGCACGGCGGCAATGCTCAGCCGCCGTGCCGCTGCGCGGCTCACTCTTCGATGTAAACCGGGGTCAGGTCCTGGAACCAGTTCTGGGCCTGGACGAAGCCCTGCACGCGTGGGTTCATGGCCCTCGGTCCAACGTCGTGGGCCACCCACAGCCAGGCGGCATCGTCGACCATGCGCGCATGGAACTCGGCCAGCAGCGCATCCTGGGCATCCTGGTCGAAGGTCACCTTGGCCTCGTCGAGCAGGCGGTCATACTCGGGGTCGTCCATGTAGCCCCAGTTGAAGCCGTCGGGCGCTGCCATGCTGGAGTGCATGAAGCGATAGAAGGCGGCGAAGGGGTCGAGCCAGCCGAAGGTGATATTGGTGGCATGCGCATCGAGGCTGGTCTCATGATCCGCACCGCGGCGCCAGTTGGGGAACAGCGACTCCCAGTCCAGCACCTCGAACTCCAGCTCGATGCCGACTTCGGCGAAGGTCTGCTGGATATACTCGTTCATCGCCAGCGGCTGCATCTGGCCGGAGCCCGAGGTAGAGATCAGCACCTTGATCTCGACCGGGTTATCCGGGCTGTAGCCGCTCTCTGCGAGCAGGCGGCGCGCCTCGTCGGGATCGTAGCCGATCTCGAACTCGGGCTCGCCAAACCAGGGGTGATCCGGGGTCACGGTACCTACCGCCGGCACCATCAAGCCCCCCAGCAGCGACTCGAGTCCTTCACGATCCACCGCCAGATTGGCCGCCTTGCGCACGTTGATATCGCGCCACGGGCTGCCCTCGAGCATCGAGAACTGGTAGGGCCAGGTGTGCGGGTAGGGGTTGCTGGTGATGACCATGCCCTGGGATTCCATCCGCGCGATGGCGTCGGCCGCCGGCGATTCGATCCAGTCGACCTGGTCGGAGAGCAGCGCCGAGGTGCGGCTGCTCGACTCCGGCATGGGCAGCAGCTCCACGCGGTCGACCTGCGGCACGCGGTCGGCATCCCAGTAGTCGGCAAAGGGTTCGAGCACGGCGCGCTCGCGCGGCACCAGGCGCGTCAGCTTGAAGGGACCGGTGCCGGAGGGCTGGCGAGCGAACTCATCCCAGTCACCGTCCAGCGCTTCCCACTGGGCCGGGCTGGAGAACAGCAGGAAGGTCAGCTGATAGGGGAACCAGGCGTCCGGCTCACTGGTGGTAAAGCTGATGGTGTAGTCGTCGACTTTCTCGTAGCCGTCCATCGAAGGGATACGGCCGCGCACGTTGCCGGCCTGGCGGGCATCGAACTGCGGGGCGTCCTCGTCGTAGACCTTGTCGAGGTTCCAGATCGCGGCATCGGCATTCCAGTCGCTGCCGTCATGAAAGGTAACGCCCTCGCGCAGATGGAAATGCCACACCTGCTGGTCGTCCTCGTCGACCTCCCAGGACTCGGCCAAGCCCGGCGTCAGGCCGCTGACCTCGTCGGCGGAGGACATGTCCCAGTTGATCAGCGCATCGTAGATGGTGTAGCCGACGAAGCGGTAGCCTTCGAAGCCGCTATCCGGCTGACCGGTGGTCAACGGAATGTCCGACGCCGTCATGGCGATGCGTAGGGTTTGCTCGGCCTGGACGGTCGTCGGCGACGCCAGGACGGCGAAGCCGAGGCTCAGGGCAGCGACAGGTGCCGCCCAGTGCCAGGTTTGCGCACTTTTTTTGTATACCATTGTTGCACTCTCCCCTCGTGGGTTTACCAGCCAGGCGACGCGACATCGCCCGCACTGCTAGAGGGGTTAATGCAAGGATGGGGCCAATTTTAGCCAGATGATGGTCGTGCGTTCGGCAACATCACAAAATTCTAAAATACAAAATTGGCATAATTTCGTATACAACAATGGTTTGGCAGCGGCTGCCGAGGCCATGAAGGTGCGACGATGAACCGGCAAACGGGCAGAGGCCGTAGCGCAGCGAGACGCGATGGGCTTGGGTGGGTGCACCAGGATATGGCATGGATGCCTGGCCAGGCACCACGGCAGGGCGCAGGATCCCGGGCTGCGATGCGATCAGCCGCTGAAGATCCGCTGCAGATCGGGCACTTCCTCCTCCTCCTCGACGATCGACAGCGAGGCTTCGATAGCCTTGAGGTGGCGGCTCATAAAGGCCGCGGCACGCTCGCCGTCGCCCGCCTCGAGAAAGCGGATCAGCTCGTCGTGGTCGTGGGATTCACAGCCCAGGTGGCCAGGATTACCGTAGACGGCCAGAATCAGCGACGAGCGCGAGCAGAGCCGTGCCACGAACTCGGCCAGGGTGGCATTGCCAGAGAGCTGGGCCAGGCGCTCGTGGAAAGCCGCCGAGAGCTTGATCGCGGTGCTCTGTTCACCTGCACGCAGCGCTTCGCGCTCGCGGCGGGCCATATCGCGCAGCGCACTGGCATCGTCTGGCGTCATGTGCCGCGCAGTGGCCGGCATCAGGCCGCACTCGACCATCTGCCGGGCATCGAAGACGTCCTTGGCTTCGTCCGCGGTGGGGCGCGTGACGCTGGCCCCACGCCGCGGGGTCAGGGTCACCAGTTGCTCCAGCGCCAGGCGCTGCAGAATCTTGCGGATGCCGGTACGGCTGACCCCGAACACATCGGCCAGGGCATCCTCGCGCAGCCGCGCGCCGGGCTTCAGGCGATGCTCGATGATGGCATCGCTGATCGAACGGTAGATCGCATCGTGACGCTCGGCACCGTCGCCGTTCTTGCCCAGCCGCTTGCGTGACGGGACATCGCCGGTCGCCGCCGTAGAGTCGGGTTGTCGCTCGGTCATGGTCGGCATGTCTCCTTATCAACGACACAGGCGCCGGGCTTGACGGCCCCGCGCTTGCCATATCGGCTATTGTATACGCATCGCGACAGCGGATACGACTGCGGCCCGCCGAGGAGGCGGGCCGCAGATATGACAGGCAACTTCGGAGGCCTCAGCCTTCACTCACGCCAGTCAGCAATCGCTTCACGCTCCTCGTCGGTCATGTTGGTCATGTTGCCGAGGGGCATGTAGCCGCTCTCGACCACCTGCTTGATCTGACTCATCTGGCGCAGAATCTCATCCTCGCTTTCGTAGGTGACACCGGCCGGTGCCGAGGAGAAGCTGGCATGGCTGGGGCTGCGCGCATGGCACTGTACGCAGTGCTCCTCGATGATGGTGGTGACCTCTTCCATCGGGGTGCCCGTTTCGCCTTCTGCACTCGGTGCGCCGGGGCCAGCCGGCATCGCCACCCACATCGCTAAGGCGATCAGCGCGGTGCCCGCCGCCGGATAGGCTGGCTGAATCTTGCCCGAGTGCATCAACACGAAGAACTGACGGATCAGCGCCCCAGCAAAGATGAACAGCGACATGATCACCCAGGCGTGATCATGATTGTAGGCAAAGGAGTAGTGGTTGCTGATCATCAGCAGCACCACCGGCAGGGTGAAGTAGGTGTTGTGCACCGAGCGCTGCTTGCCGCGCTTGCCGTCCAGCGGGTTGGGGGTTTCGCCGGCCTTCATCGCCGCGACCATGCGCCGCTGTCCGGGGATGATCCAGAAGAACACGTTGGCCGACATCGCCGTGGCCATTACCGCGCCGGTTAGCAGGAAGGCCGCACGGCCCGAGAACATCTGCACGCTGAGATAGGCCACCACCACCATCAGCACTGCCACGGCAAGGCTCAGCAGGCCATCGCGCTCCATGTTGGGGCTGATGCGCTTGCACATCTCGTTGTAGACCACCCAGCCGCCGAGCAGGAAGGCCAGCGCCAGGATATTGGCTTGCGTACCGCTGAGGTTGGCGGCCCACTCCCAGCTGCTGCCGGGATTGACCAGATAGAAGCTGGGGTTGGCCATGTACAGCAGCACGAACAGCGCGAAGCCAGACAGCCAGGTGGTATAGGACTTCCAGAACGACCAGTGCAGGTCGTCGGGCAGCTTGGCCGGTGCCGTGGCGTACTTCTGGTTGTGATAGAAGCCACCGCCGTGGACCGCCCACATCTCGCCGAAGACGCCCTTGTCACGGTCTTCAGCGGCCTTGGGCTTCTTCAAGCCGTTGTCCAGCATCACGAAGTAGATCGATTCGCCGATCCAGGCAATCGCGGCGATGACGTGCAGCCATCGCAGCAGCAGATTGGCGAATTCCAGGAGAAAGGATTGCATACGCTAACTCTCGCTGTGGTTGTTGTGTCGTCTCTCGATCAGGGGCGTCCGCTTAGCTGCCGCGGTAGGTCGAATAGCTGTAGGGCGACAGCAGCAGCGGCACATGGTAGTGCTCGCTGGCATCGGCGACGCCGAAGCGCAGCGGGATGCGATCGAGGAAGCGCGGCTCGCGGCCGGCGACACCCTGGCGGGTCAGGTACTCACCGGCGTGGAACAGCAGTTCATACTCGCCGGTGGTGAAGGCGTCGCCCTCGAGGATCGGCGCATCGCAGCGGCCATCGTCATTGGTCACCACCTCGCCGAGGCGGCTGCGCTGCTCGCCCTCGAGGCGGAATATCTCGATACGAATGCCGTGCCCGGGGCGACCCAGCGCGGTGTCCAGTACGTGCGTCGTCAAGCGTCCCATGGGGATCTCCTATTGTTGGTGAGGTAGCTAGACCCTATCCTATGAAGACAGTTTTAGCTCTAAAGAGAGTACATTTCAAAGTTTTTTTGTATACAGTAAGTGTATTGTCCTGACCCGCACGCCCAAGGAGGCCGCCATCATGAGCACTACCCCGCTGACCCCTCGACCCAGTCAACTCGACCGCAGCGCCTTCGTGGCAAGCTTCGGCGACATCTACGAGCACTCGCCGTGGGTCGCCGAGCTGGCCTGGGAAGCCGGTCTGGGCGATGCCCAGGACAGCCCGGCGGGCCTCGCCGCCGCCATGGGCGAGGTGCTGCGCAGCGCCAGCGCCGAGCGTCAGCTCGAGGTGATCCGCGCTCACCCCGATCTGGCCGGCAAGGCGGCGCTGGCCGGCAAGTTGACCGACGACTCGACCCGCGAGCAGGCCGGTGCCGGGCTCGACCAGTGCAGCCCCGATGAGCTGGCACGCTTCGAGCGCCTCAATGCCGCCTACAAGGCCAAGTTCGGCTTCCCGTTCGTGATGGCGGTGAAGGGCAACGACCGCCACGACATTCTTGCGGCATTCGAGACCCGCCTCGATAACAACCCCGCCGAGGAGCGCCGCACCGCCGTCGAGCAGATCAACCGCATTGCCCTGCTGCGCCTCGAGGGCCGCGTCGGCTAGCCGCCTGCGATGGAATGGAATCGATTTCCGCCCGCACGACAGCTCGGCGGCGAGCGTGTATCCTGTGGCGCAGTGATCACAGGTGCACGGGGACGGAGAGCAAGGCGTGAGTGAGACCAAACGCAAGGCAGTGGGCCGGCCCGCTGGGTCAGGCAAAAGCAGCGGCGGGCACAGCCAGTCGCTGGTGCGCGGGCTGAACATCCTCGAGGGACTGGCCGCCGCGCCGGTGGGCCTGGCGCTGTCCGACATCGCGCAGATCGTCGGCCTCGCCCCCTCCACCACCCACCGCCTGCTGCAGGCGCTGCACAAGCAGGGCTTCATTACCCAGGACACCGAGCTGGGGCTGTGGAAGATCGGCGTCAAGACCTTCCAGATCGGCAACACCTTCCTCGAGTCCCGCGATTTCGTCGCCACCGCTCGCCCCTACCTGCGCCGGCTCACCGACGAGAGCGGCGAATCGGCCAATCTGGGGATCCGCGATGACGGCATGGCGGTATTTCTGGCCCAGAGCGAGTCGCCGCAGATGATGCGCATGATTACCCGTCTCGGCTCGCGGGCGCCGCTGCACGCCTCGGGGGTCGGCAAGGCGCTGCTGGCCTGGCTGCCGGAGAAGGAGGTCGAGCGCATCCTGCAGGCCCGCGGCCTGCCCAAGGTCACCGACAACACCATCGATACCCCGGCGCGACTGCGCCAGGGCATGGCCGAGATCCGCCGCCAGGGCTACGCCTGCGACCGTGAAGA
This sequence comes from Halomonas sp. ML-15, assembly GCF_014779595.1. Lineage (GTDB taxonomy): Bacteria > Pseudomonadota > Gammaproteobacteria > Pseudomonadales > Halomonadaceae > Franzmannia. The sequence continues at coordinate 657,759 of NZ_JACXZT010000019.1, read as the reverse complement.
GCACGCCGTGGGCCTGCACTGCGTGGCCGCCTCGATCCACGACGAGCAGGGCAACCCGCTGGGCGCCATCTCGGTCTCCGGCCCGGTGGCGCGGATTCCCGAGTCGCGCCTCGCCGAGCTTGGCGGCCTGGTCAGCCGCGCCGCCCGCGAGATCACCACCCAACTGGGCGGCCGTCTGCCCAGCGCCGACGAGTATTGATCACCCCAGGCCCGTGCCGAGCGGCGCGTTCGCGGTTACACTGAGCGCCAGTTTTCTGCCGCACTGCGAGGCCCGCGATGAGTCCCCACCTGCTGTCCGTCGATTCCCTGTCACGCGATCGCGTCGATCACCTGCTGCGGGTCGCCGCGCGCATGGAGCCGATTGCCCAGCGCCGCCAGGTCACCCGGGTGCTGGAGGGCGCGGTGCTCGGCAACCTGTTCTTCGAGGCCAGTACCCGCACCCGGGTCAGCTTCAATGCCGCCTTCTGCCGGCTCGGCGGCAGCGTCTGCGACACCACCGGCTTTACCTTCTCGTCGATGGCCAAGGGCGAGTCGCTCTACGACACCAGCCGGGTGATGAGCGGCTACTGCGACGCCATCGTCATGCGCCACCCGGACCAGGGCTCGGTAGCCGAGTTCGCCGCCGCCACCAATGTGCCGGTAATCAACGGCGGCGACGGCCCCGGCGAGCATCCCAGCCAGGCACTGCTCGACCTCTATACCATCGACAAGGAGTTCGCCCGCCTCGGCAAGCCGCTGGCCGGCGCGCATATCCTGCTTACCGGCGATCTCAAGTACGGCCGCACGGTGCACTCGCTGATCAAGCTGCTGTCGCTCTACGATCCGCTGCGCATCACCCTGGTCTCGCCGCCGGGGCTGGAGATGCCCAGCCAGCTGATCGACCTGGTCAGCGACCGCGGCCACCGCATCGAGCAGCGCGAGAGCCTGGCCTGCGACTTCCGTGATCTCGACGTGATCTACACCACGCGCATCCAGAAGGAGCGCTTCACCGAGGAGATGAGCGAGGGCTTCGCCGGCATCTCCCAGGACTTCAGCGTCGACCGCGACTTTCTCGACGCACGCTGCAACGCCGACACCATCATCATGCACCCGCTACCCCGCGACAGCCGCCCAGGGGCCAACGATCTCAACGTCGACCTCAACGGCGACCCGCGCCTGGCGATCTTCCGCCAGACCGACAACGGCATCCCGATGCGCATGGCGATCTTCGCCACCCTGCTGCAGGTCGAGGAACTGATCGAGAAGGATCTGCGGCCGGTGCGCTGGTTCGTGCCCCAGCGGGTCGGGGTCGACGACGCCGCGCCCTAGCCAATGGGATAGGCTGTCGAACGGCGCGGAATGTGCGAAACTGCGAATATCGGCCTGGCAACGTCCACCAATAACAACCCTGCGCACTGTCGAGGAGTCATACCGCCCATGAATATGCGTACCGCCTACCTATCACTAGGAGCCTTCTACAGCCTGCTGATCGCCATCGGCGCCTTGGCGCTGCTGATGGGCGGTGGCTCGGCCATGTCAATCGTTCAGCTCGGCGTCGGCGCACTGGCCGTGGTCGGCCTGTGGGGCTATACCCTGGGCCGCGGTTTCATGAACCCGCGTATCTGGCGGCCGCTGGCGGGGATCCTGGCAATTGCCGTGGTCCTGCAGCTGATTCTGGTGCTGACCGCGGGGATGTCGAAGACCGACATCACCTGGATGCTGATCAGCGCGGTATTCTCGGCGCTGCTGGTGGTGATTCTGTTCCACTACGGCAACCGCGACCAGGCGCTGTGGGCCTCCGAGGCCGACGTCGAAGGCGGCAAGACCCTCGAGACACTGCTCAATCGGCAGTCGCCACTGAGCGCCGAGAACGTCAACGACAAGCGCAAGGCCAGCGTTACCGTAGGCCGCGAAGGCAACCACTACAGCGTGCGAGTACGTCGCGAGCACGGCAGCGACGTCGAGCAGTTCGAGGAGCGCTTCAGCCACCCGGCGACCCTGGCGTTCTTTATCGAGAAGTACACCTGCATCACCGCCGACGATATTGCCAAGCAGAACGCCAACGCCGGCAGCGACTAGCCGGGCAGCCCTTCCCGCTGGGCGAACCAGCTTTCCAGGATCAGCACCGCGGCAATCCCGTCGACGCTGTCGTCACGGTAGTTGCCGCGGTGCCCCGCCTCCCGGGCAATGGCCTTGGCCTCGCCGGTGGAGCCGCGCTCATCGACCATCTCGCAGGGAACGCCGTAGCGGCCGAACAGCCGCTTGCCAAACTTGCGCGCCCGCACGCTCATCTCCTGCTCCTCGCCGTCGCGGGTCAGTGGCAACCCGACCACGAACAGGTCCGGCCGCCACTCGTCGACCAGCCGGGTGATCACCGCCCAGTCGGGAATACCGTCACGCGCGTAGAGCGGGTCGAGCTGACGAGCACTGGCCAGCAGCTCGTTGCCCACCGCCACACCGATGCGCCGGGTGCCGAAGTCGAAGGCCAGGATCAGGCGCTCACCGGCCTTGCCCATCAGCGGCGCCTCCGGGTCATGAATGCCCCGCCTCGCGGCTCAACAGGTTGAGGTCCACGCCCAGGCTGCCGGCAGCCGCCTGCAGACGCTGCTCCGGGAGCACCTCGAAGAGGATCTGCGCGCTGCCCTCCACGGTCAGCCAGGCGTTCTCCTTGAGCTCGTTCTCGAGCTGGCCGGCCTCCCAGCCGGCACATCCCAGGCAGACCAGGAACTGCTCGGGGCCGCGGCCGTCGGCCAGCGCCTGGAGCATGTCCATGGACGTGGTCAGGGCGATCTCGTCGGCGACCTGGATACTCGAGTCCCACGGGGTGGCGCTGCCGCGGTGCAGGATGAAGCCGCGGTCCTTGTGCACCGGGCCGCCGTAGTAGACCGGGGCATCGCGGTGCGGGCTGTCATCGCCGCCCAGGTCGAGCTGCTCGAACAGGGCGTCGAGGGTGAGGTCGAGCGGACGGTTGACGATCACCCCCATGGTGCCGTTGTCGTCGTGATCGCACAGGTAACTCAGGCTACCGGCGAAGTTGGCGTCCTCGAGATGAGGCATCGCCAGCAAAAAATGGTGTTTCAAGCTTTGCATGGGCCTCCCGGGCGCGGGGCGGTCCTGCCCTCATTGCACGCCAATATGATTGCCTTTCCCGAAGCGCCAGACGCGGGTGATCGACAGGCTGTCGAGCGTCCCCAGAGCGTCGTCGAAGGGCGGGTAGGGCGCCGCGCCGCGCACGGTGGCCAACGCCACCTGGTCGAGTTCGGGATGTGTCGATGATTGTACCACCTCTGCCTGGCGGAGCTGACCGTCGCGGCCGATCACCACGCGTATCCTCAGCTCGCCGTCGAGATGCGCCGGCGCCGGGTAGTCGCGATTGCCGTAGGTTTCGATGCGCCGTGTCCAGGCTTCGATATAGCGCGCCTCGGCGGCCTCTCGGGCAGCCTGACGGGCTTCCCCCGACTGCTCGGCAGCCAGCGTCGCGGCCTCGCCCTGCTGACGCAGGCTAAGCGCCGCCTGGCCCAGCGGATCGCGACTGTCGCGCGCGCCGGCCTGGCCCGCGGGGCGTGGGTCGGCCAGCGTCGGCCGTTGCGCCAGCGCCGGATCGATACGGGTCGGGCTCGACTCTCCCTGGCTGGCGCTGACCACCTCGGCCAGCTGAGCCACCGGAGGCGCAGCAAGATCCGGCGTCAGTTCGCCGGCTTCCGCCGCTGGCGCGGTAATTGACCGGTCGGCGGCGGCCAGCCTGGCCGTCGCGGCGCTGGCGTTAGCGTCGCCGCGCGCCTGCTGATCGGCCTCGGCGATGCGGTCGCTATCCACCGGCTGACGCTCGGGCTGGTTGACCAGCACCACCTCGATGCTGGTCGGCGGCGCCAGCTCGGGACTCAGCGTCCAGCTCGCCACCACCCCCAGTATCGCCAGGTGCAACACGATCGCCAGCGCCCAGGCCAGCCAGCGCCGATAGGCACGTGTGACCGGGGCATAGTCGAGGGCATCACCGACGCTGGCCACGACGCTCGCCTCAGCCTAGCCGCCGCAGGATGGCGTCCATGAGCAACCCGGCGATGTCGGTGCCGCGCTGATCGTCGATCTCGCGTACGCAGGTGGGGCTGGTGACGTTGATTTCGGTGATGTAGTCGCCGATCACGTCGAGGCCGACGAACAGCAGCCCCTTGTCACGGATCAGCGGCTGGACCTGCTCGATCAGCCAGTGGTCGCGGGCGGTCAGCTCGCGGCTGACGCCGGTGCCGCCGGCGGCCAGGTTGCCGCGGGTCTCGCCGGCCATGGGCACCCGCGCCAGCCCATAGGGCACCGGCTCACCGTCGACCAGCAGGATGCGGGTATCGCCGTCGCGGATCTCGGGAATATAGCGCTGGGCCATGATCTGGCGCTGGCCGCGCTCGGTGAGGGTCTCGATAATCGCGCCCAGGTTGCGGCCCTCGGGCTGGACGTGAAAGATGCCGCTGCCACCCATGCCGTCGAGGGGCTTGAAGATCACATCGCCATGCTCGGCGTGGAAGGCGCGCAGCACCGGTTCGCTGCACGACACCAGGGTCGGCGTGCAGCAGTGCGGGAACTGCTGGGCAAACAGCTTCTCGTTGCACTCCAGCAATGCGCGGGTCGGATTGACCACCAGTACCCCTTCACGCTCGGCGAAACCCAGCAGGTGTACGGCATTGAGAAAGTGGGCGTCCACAGGCGGATCCTTGCGCATCAGGATCACATCCAGCTCGGCCAGCGGCCGCGCTGCGGGTTCGCCCAGGTCATACCAGTGCTGAGGGTCGCGATGCACGCGGAGCTCGGACTGGCGGGCATAGGCGTGGCCGTCCTTCAGGAACAGATCCTCCTGCTCCATGTAGGCCAGCGACCAGCCGCGATCCTGGATCGCCCACAGCATCGCCATGGTGGTGTCTTTCTTGAAGGCGATATCGGCAATGGAGTCCATCACCACGCCAACCCTGAGTGCGCGCTTGCTCATCGCGGGGTATCCATGCAGTCAACTGATAGTGAGCGCAGTATGACCCAGGGCCACGATCGAGACCAAGCCGCCGCGATCACTCGCCGCGGTGAGCCCCCGGCACCAGGCGAATACCGCCCTCCTCGATGGTGATCAGGCGGCGCTTGTAGAGCCGCCCGATGGCCTGCTTGAAGGCGCTCTTGCTGACTCCGAGGCGGGTCTTGATCTCGGCCGCCGGACTCTTGTCAGCCAGCGCCAGATAGCCGCCGCTCTCGCGCAGCGCCTTGAGCACCGCCTCGCCGACCACGTCCAGCTTGGCCTCGCCCGGCGGCAGCAGCGACAGGTCCAGGCGGCCATCGTCGCGGACCCGCTTCACATAGCCGGTCAGGCGCTGGCCGCGACGCGGCGCCCGCGGCAGGTCATCGTGGTAGAGCAGCCCCCAGAAACGGTGGTTGACCACCGCCTTGACGCCCAGGTCGGTACGATCCTCGACCACCAGCGACACCTCATCCCCCGCCACCAGGCCCTCGGCGGCGTCGACGATAAAACGGTCGAGGCGCTGCGAGGCCACCGGACGGCCCTGCTGGTCGGCATAGATCATCACCAGCACCCGCTTGCCCACGTCGGGGCGAAAGCGCTGCTCGCCGAACGGCAGCAGCAGGTCCTTGGGCTGGCCCCAGGCCAGAAAGGCGCCGGTGGCATTGACCGTGACCACCTCCAGGTAGGCCACCTCGCCAACGCTGGGTAACGGACTGGGAGGGCGAACGGCAGGCTTTATTGAAGATTCCCGAGGCGTGCGGGACATAGGCGTATATCCAGATGGGCGGCAAAGATGTTGTCATTATGTCGTGGCAACCGTGGCAGCAGCAAAGCGTGATCAAAAAAAGCGGCCCGCAGGCCGCTTAAAGGTCTCACTTGCTCGCCATCTACGAGCATATCGCCCGGTATTACTGACTGGTTCAGACCTCGCGCTTGCCATCCACCAGCCGGCTCACGCCCAGCGGGTTGCCATCCTGGAGCGCCTCGGGCAGCAGCCCCGCCGGCAGGTCCTGGTAGCACACCGGGCGCAGGAAGCGGTGGATCGCCGCACTGCCCACCGAGGTGGTGCGGGCGTCCGAGGTGGCCGGATAGGGGCCGCCGTGGACCATGGCGTGGCACACCTCGACGCCGGTGGGCCAGCCGTTGGCCAGTATCCGCCCGGCCTTGCGCTCAAGCGTCGGCAGCAGGCCCTTGGCCGCTGCCAGGTCGCCGTCGTCGAGCTGCAGGGTGGCGGTGAGCTGGCCTTCCAGCCCCTCGGCGACGCGCTGCATCTCGGCCAGGTCACTGCACTCGATCACCAGCGAGGTGGCACCGAAGACCTCGGCCTGCAGCGCCTCATCGGCGAGGAAGTCTGCGGCACTGGCCACGAACAGCCCGGTCTGGCACTGGTGGGGGCCGTCGCCGCTCTGGCCGCGGGCGACTTCTCTGACCTTGGCATGGCCGGCCAGGGCGCCGAGGCCGTCGCGGTAGGCGCCGTGGATGCCGGGGGTG
>NZ_JACXZT010000019.1:651021-651286 GCF_014779595.1 Halomonas sp. ML-15 | reverse complement strand
AGCCCGGTCTGGCACTGGTGGGGGCCGTCGCCGCTCTGGCCGCGGGCGACTTCTCTGACCTTGGCATGGCCGGCCAGGGCGCCGAGGCCGTCGCGGTAGGCGCCGTGGATCCCGGGGGTAAGCATGGTCTGGGCGCCGCTGGCGGAGACCGCCTCACCGGCAGCCTTGACGAAGGCGTCCAGCGCCTCGCCCTTGACCCCCAGCACCAGGCCGGGGTTGGTGCAGAACTGGCCGGCGCCCATATTCAGCGAGCCGACGAAGGCCG
>NZ_JACXZT010000019.1:650627-651011 GCF_014779595.1 Halomonas sp. ML-15 | reverse complement strand
AGGCCGTCGCGGTAGGCGCCGTGGATCCCGGGGGTAAGCATGGTCTGGGCGCCGCTGGCGGAGACCGCCTCACCGGCAGCCTTGACGAAGGCGTCCAGCGCCTCGCCCTTAACCCCCAGCACCAGGCCGGGGTTGGTGCAGAACTGGCCGGCGCCCATATTCAGCGAGCCGACGAAGGCACTGCCCAGCGCTTCGCCGCGCGCCTTGAGCGCTTCCGGCATCAGGAACACCGGGTTGATCGAGCTCATCTCGGCATAGACCGGAATCGGCTGCGGGCGGGACTGGGCGGTCTTCATCAAGGCGGTACCGCCGTTGCGTGAGCCGGTGAAGCCTACCGCCTGAATACGCGGGTCGCTGACCAGCGCCTGGCCGATCTCGTTACCC
>NZ_JACXZT010000019.1:650455-650617 GCF_014779595.1 Halomonas sp. ML-15 | reverse complement strand
AGGAACACCGGGTTGATCGAGCTCATCTCGGCATAGACCGGAATCGGCTGCGGGCGGGACTGGGCGGTCTTCATCAAGGCGGTACCGCCCTTGCGTGAGCCGGTGAAGCCCACCGCCTGAATACGCGGGTCGCTGACCAGCGCCTGGCCGATCTCGTTACCT
>NZ_JACXZT010000019.1:650277-650445 GCF_014779595.1 Halomonas sp. ML-15 | reverse complement strand
AGGAACACCGGGTTGATCGAGCTCATCTCGGCATAGACCGGAATCGGCTGCGGGCGGGACTGGGCGGTCTTCATCAAGGCGGTACCGCCCTTGCGTGAGCCGGTGAAGCCTACCGCCTGAATACGCGGGTCGCTGACCAACGCCTGGCCGATCTCGTTACCCGCCCCA
>NZ_JACXZT010000019.1:649019-650056 GCF_014779595.1 Halomonas sp. ML-15 | reverse complement strand
AAGTTGGAGGCGCCGAACACGGCGACCGGGCCCAGGGCGATATGGCGCTGGCGCAGGTCGGCGCGGGGCATCGGCGCGCGCTCCGGCAGTGCCGGATCGTGGCGCACATCGAGCCACTCGCCGGCGCGCACCACGGCGGCGAACAGGCGCAGCTGGCCGCAGGTGCGGCCGCGCTCGCCCTCGAGACGTGCCTGGGGCAGGCCGGTCTCGGCCATGCCGCGCTGGGTCAGGTCGTCACCGATCGCTTCGATCTCGGCGGCGATGGTCTCGAGGAAGCTGGCGCGGGCCTCCAGGGAGGTCTCGCGGTAGCTGGCGAAGGCCGCCTCGGCGAGGACACAGGCGCGCTCGACCTCGGCCTCGCCGCCGCCGCGGTAGACCGGCTCGAGGGTCTCGCCGCTGGCGGGATTGATGGCGCGGATCTCGGCACGGTTGCCGCTAACGGCCTGCTGGCCGATGAGAAGTTGTCCGGATAGGCTCATATGATGCTCCTTTCGGTTTAGAGGGGAGAGACTTGGCAGTCAACGGTACCGGTCTCGAAGCGCAGTGGATTGCGCAACGGCCGTCCCAGCGCTGACAGCTCAATCTCGAAGCGATCACCGTCACGAGTCTGAATGCCGTCGGCGAAGCTCAGGGTGGCGGTGCCGAAGAAGTGCACGTGGACGTCGCCGGGGCGGCGAAAGCCCGCGTACTTGAAGTGGTGGTGCTCGAGGTTGGCCAGGCTGTGGGCCATGTTGGCCTCGCCGGTGAGGAACGGCTTCTCCCACAGGGTTTCGCCGTCACGCACCACGCGGCTGACGCCCTCCAGATGCGCCGGCAGCTCACCGATCAGCAGCTCCGGCCCGACGCTGCAGGCGCGCAGCTTGGAGTGGGCCAGCCACAGGTAGTTGAAGCGCTCAGTGATATGGTCGGAGAACTCGTTGCCCAGGGCGTAGCCGACCCGCCACGGGGTGCCGTCGGCGCCCACCAGGTAGAGCCCGGCGAGCTCCGGCTCCTCGCCAGCATCTTCGGCGAAGGTGGGCACCGGGAGGGCAGCCTCA
>NZ_JACXZT010000019.1:349184-649009 GCF_014779595.1 Halomonas sp. ML-15 | reverse complement strand
ACGCGGCTGACGCCCTCCAGATGCGCCGGCAGCTCACCGATCAGCAGCTCCGGCCCGACGCTGCAGGCGCGCAGCTTGGAGTGGGCCAGCCACAGGTAGTTGAAGCGCTCGGTGATATGGTCGGAGAACTCGTTGCCCAGAGCGTAGCCGACCCGCCACGGGGTGCCGTCGGCGCCCACCAGGTAGAGCCCGGCGAGCTCCGGCTCCTCGCCAGCATCTTCGGCGAAGGTGGGCACCGGGAGGGCGGCCTCGGGGGCCACGATACAGTCGCCGTCGCCCTTGTAGAACCACTCCGGCTGGGCGCCGGTTTCACCGGCCGCGGGCTTGCCGCCCTCCACGCCGAGTTTGAACATGCGCATGGAGTCGGTGAGTTCAGCTTCGCTGACCTGGGACTGGGCATGCATCGCCGAGCGGGTATCGGCACTGCCCAAGTGGGTCAGACCGGTGCCGGTGACCAGGCAGTGGGCCGGGTCGGGGTGAGTCAGCGGCGGCAGCAGACGCCGCTCGTCGACCAGCGGCTGGTAGTCGATCAGCGTATCGTCGAGGCGCGCCTCGACGACCTGACTGAGCAGCTGGCCGGAGTCGATGGCGATATGCGCCAGGGCGTAGGTGCCGCCGTCCACAGTGATGGGGCGAACGCTGTCGCTGCTCTCCACCATAGCCACCCGCAGCCGGTCCTGATCGAGGTATTGGATCAAGCGCATGCTATGCCTCACTCGATGATGTGAAATTGGTCGAAATATTTTTCGTTGAGCGTCAGGCCCAGGCCCGGCGTGTCGTCATCAAGATCGAGGAAGCCATTGACCGGCTCGGGATCGCCCTCGAACAGGTAATAGAACAGCTCATTGCCGATCTCGACGTCGTGGACCGGGAAGAACTCCGACATCGGCGAGGCCAGCGTCGACATGGTCAGGTGATAGTTGTGCATTTGACCAGCGTGAGGGATCACCGGCACGCTGAACGACTCGGCGATGGCGTTGATCTTGTGCGCGGCGGTGATGCCTCCGACCCGATTGGTGTCGTACTGGATGACCGAGACCGCTCGCTTCTCCAGTAACTGACGGAAGCCGTAAGAGGTGAACTCATGCTCGCCGCCGGAGATCGGGATGCTGGTGAGCCGATTGAGCTCGGCGTAGCCATCGATGTCGTCGGCCAGCACCGGCTCCTCGAGCCAGCGCGGCTCAAAGCGTTCCAGCTTGGGCAGCATGCGTTTGGCGTACTCGAGATTCCAGCCCATGTAGCACTCGAGCATCAGGTCGATATCGTCGCCGATCACCTCGCGCACTGCCGCCACGCTGTTGAGATTCTCACGCATCCCGGCGGGGCCATCCTTGGGGCCATAGCCAAAGCGCATCTTCATCGCCTGAAAGCCCTGGTCGAGATAGGACTGGGCCTCCTCCTGCATGCTCTTGAGGTCGGTCCGATAGAGCTTGGAGGCATAGCAGGGAATCTTCTCCTTGGTACGACCACCGAGCAGCTTGAACACCGGCTTACCCACCGCCTTGCCCATGAGATCCCAGATGGCGATGTCGACACCGGAGATCGCCGCCATGCCAATACCCTTGCGCCCCCAGGCGTGGGTCGAGCGGTACATGCGTTGCCACAGGTATTCGTAGTCGAAGGGGTCCTGCCCGATCACCAGCGGTGCCAGATACTGGTCGATGATCGCCTTGGCGATACGCGGTGCCAAGGCGACGTTACCAAGGCCGACAATACCGCTATCGGTCTCGACTTCGACAGTGGTCCAGCCGTGGAAACGGAAAGTGCCCATCGAGTCGCCACGGTCCCAGAGCTCATCCATGGCGTTGGAGCAGAAGTGCGGCTGGGCCGGCACGGTATGGCCCTTCCATTCGAATACGCGGGTACGGACACGGGTAATTTTCATTATGCTTTTCCTATCTCGAGAGGATAACGCTCAAGCGTGAGTGGCAAGACGCTGTTGGCGGAGGTTCCTGCCCATGCGGCTGGCAATGACGAACGCATTGCGCATCGGGCCGACATTGGCCTTGCCCTGCCCGGCGATGTCGAATGCCGTGCCGTGGGCGGGCGTGGCGATGGGGATCGGTAGACCACCCTGCACGGTGACGCCTTCCATGAACCCCAGCAGCTTGATGGCGATCTGCCCCTGGTCGTGGTACATGGTGACTACCGCGTCGAACTCGCCATCGCGGGCCTTGATAAACAGCGTGTCGGCAGGAAACGGACCACTGACCGGATAGCCTTGGGCGCGACACGTCTCGACGGCGGGCGCGATCACCTCGATCTCCTCGCGGCCGCAGGTACCGCCCTCGCCGGCATGTGGATTGAAGGCCGCCACGGCGACCCGCGGCGCGGTATTGCCGGCAAGTTGCAGGGAGTCGTAGATCAACCGACTGGCAGCGACGATGCGCTCCTCGGTAACGTAGTCGGCAGCCTCCTTGAGCGGGATATGCGAGGAGATGCGCGCCGTCCAGAGATTGCCCAAGGTATTGAACTCGCAGAAGTAACCGTCAACACCAAGGTAATCGGCGAAGAAGTGCAGCTCGTCTTCGTACTTGAGCCCGCCTTTTTTCATCGAAAACTTGTTGAGCGGCGCAAAACAGATGGCATCCACTTCTCCCGCGAGTGCTGCATCCATACAGCACGTCAACAGCGCCAGCACCGAGGCGCCACCAGCGGCGGTCTCCTCCGCGTAGCCGACCTCTCCCTCGGAAAGCGTATCCATCGGCAGGAACACTGGGCCGTGGTGCTGGCGCGCCTCCCCGAAGGTACCCACCTCGGGCAACTGATGGCTGATGCCAGCCACCCGCTGCCCCTCCTGCCACAGCCAGCGATCGCCGAGAAGCACGGTGTGGACGTCGCCGAAGAGATCGTCTTCATTAAATAATCTAGTCACCAGTTCTGGGCCGATGCCGGCCGGGTCGCCGAGAATGACGGCAATGACGGGGCGTGAATCGTTCATGGGTCGCTCCTGCTCAGTAGAAGAGGTCAACGAGGTAAAGAGGGATCGCCGGGATATAGGTCACCAGCAGCAAGACGATGAATAGCACCCCGATCATCGGCATATTGACCCGAGTGGTATTCCACATATCGGTCTTGGCGATAGAGCAGGCCGTCGCCAGCACCGAGGCAACCGGCGGCGTCTGCTGACCGATGGCCAGGTTGAGGGTGAGAATCAGGCCAAAGTGAATGGGGTCGATACCGATCTGATGCACCAATGGCATCACGATGGGGACCACCAGGATGATCGCCGCAGCACCGTGCAGGAACATACCGAGCAGCAATAACAGAATATTGAGCAGTGCCAATACCGCGATGGGGTTCTCGGTCAGCATGGTGATCTGCCGCGCCAGCTGCTGGGGTAACTGCATCTCGGTCAGGAACAGTCCCAGCACCGCGGACGTGGCGACCAGCAGCATCACCACGGCGGTCTGGATAACGCCCTCGTTGACCGCTCGATAGAGCATCTTCCAGTTGAACTCGCGGTAGATCAGCCCGCCAATGATGAGGGCGGCGAGCACCGCGATACCGGCGCCTTCGGTGGCGGTGACGAAACCGCCGAAGATCCCGCCCAGAATGATCACCGGCAGCAGCAGCGCCCAGGCGGCCTCCTTGAACGCCTTGCCCAACCGGGCCAGCGAGAACGCCTCTTCCCGCGGCAGGTCATACTTCACCGCATAGTAGTAACAGAAGCAGGCGAGCCCGAAGCCACCCAGGATGCCTGGGATGATTCCCGCCACGAAAAGCTGAACGATGGAGACTTCGGCGATAGCGCCATACAGGATCATCGACAGCGAGGGGGGGATGATCACCGCCAGCGAGGCCGAGGATGAGGTGATGGCGGCGGAGAACTCTGGATTGTACTTCTTGCGCTTCATCTCAGGGATCAGCACCGAGCCGGTAGCCGCCACATCGGCGACGGCGGAACCGGATATCTCGGCGAAGAACATCGACACCCCGACATTGACCATCGCCAGGCCGCCGCGCACGAAGCCGACCAGCGCCGTGACCAGGTTGATCAAACGTGTGGAAATACCCGAAGTGTTCATCAGCGCTCCGGCAAAGATGAACAACGGAATGGCGATCAGCGGGAAGTTGGTCGCGCCGTTGAACAGCGTCAGCGGCACATTGAGCAGATACTGCGGCCCCATATTGATATAGACACCAACGACACCCACCACGCCGATCGCAACGGCAATGGGTACATTGATCAGCACCAAGGCAAACAGCGCGGCGATAACGATCAGCAGAATCATGAACGGTTCTCCTTGAGATCTTCCTCGGCCAGGCGAATCGCCTCCTCGATAGCCTCATGCTCGCTGTCGACGCCGGCACGCATCTTCTTCCAAGCCTCGGGTAGCGTCAGGCATTCGCAGACAATAAACAGTGCCGCACTGATGGGTATTGCCGACTGGGTAACGGTCAGGCTGATGCTGGGTAGCGACACCAGGCGGTCCCAGGCCAGTATCTCGAGCACCTGGTAGCCGTAGTAGGCAATTACTGCGAAGAAGCCGATGACGATAACTTCGCTAATGATGAACAGAGCCATGCGCAGCGCAGGAGGTGCACTACTGACGATGCCAGGGAATCCCATATGCGCACGCTTGAGCGCTGCCAGGTTGGCGCCATAAAAGGTCAACCAGGCCAACCCGATGGAAGCGACCTCGTCATACCAGGCGATCGAACTACCAAAGGTGCGAAACGCGACGGCAGCGAGAACGATGGAGGTAAGGGCTAACAGCAGAAAAACGGTGAACACTTCCAACAGCTTTTCCAGCAGATAGCGTATGCGGTCAATCAGGACCATGGTGTTGCTCTCTTGCGGAAGAAGGAGGGCGCCCGTGGGGCGCCCGGATGAGTCAAGGATTAGTCGTCGCTCAGCGCCATGGCCCGATCCACCAGCGCTTGGCCACCATCGACCTGCTCCGCGAACACCTCATATACGGGAGTGCTAGCATCAATGAACGCATCGCGATCAATGTCGTTGATCTCAACGCCTGCTTCACGCATGGTCTCGAGCAGTTCCTCGTCGAGCTCGGCGCCCCGGGCAAATGCCCACGCCTGGGTTTCGGCTGCCGCCTCACTGATCGCTTCGCGAACTTCGTCCGAGAATTGGTTCCATCCACCTTGTCCGGCGGTCAGCCAGATAGGGGTATAGACGTGATTGGAGAGCGACAGATACTTCTGTACTTCATGCAGCCGCGCACCGTAGATATTGCTGAGCGGATTTTCCTGGCCATCGATAACACCGGTTTGCAGGCCAACGAAGACTTCCGAGAACGCCATCGGTGTGGGGTTAGCCCCCCATGTGGAGAACATCCGGGTACGCCAGTCACTCTGTGGCGTGCGAATCCTTAGACCATCAAGGTCATCTGGAGTGGTAATGGCTCGGCGACTGTTGGTGATATGGCGGAAGCCATTTTCCCAGGTAGAGACGATTTTCAGCCCCCGCTGTTCGGCACTCTCCGCTAGTTCTGTCATGACGATCTCATCATCGATGCGCTTGAGATGATCGCGGTCCTTGACCAGATAGGGCAGATCGAAGAGAGCAAAGTCCGGTGAGACAGACGACATGATCGAGGAAATCGCGGCAAGATCCACGGTTCCCATGCGTAGACGCTGAATCAGCTGGCGTTCATCTCCCAACTGGCCGCTGTCGTAGTAGTCGATCTGGACATCGTCTCCCAGCCGCTCCTGGAGGCGGCGGGTGAATTCCTGGGCAGTCTGCCCTTGTAGGCTCTGGGGTGAGCCACCGATGGCAAAGACGATCTTGTCTTTATCTGCCTGAACCTGGGTTGCGACGACGGCAAGCGTCAGGGCGCTTGCGCCGAGGAGATGTTTGAGCATGGCGTGTTCCTTCTTATTGTCGATTGGCGTGATATCGGTGGTTTCGCTTATCTGGTCTGCTGGTTGGCTTACCAGACCAGTTGAAAAGCAATCTAGATTCACTAGCACCCAAGCGTCAAGCCGCCTGATCAAAATTTAGACTTTTGTCTAGTCAGTGATGGTTTATGGAAAACCGCCCCCGTTTTGGTCTAGCATATAGACCAGTTAGCAAGAGACGACGTTAATGGACAATCCAGCATTCGCCTTCGAGAAGGCGCTCAAGAATAAGACCAAGAAGGACATTCTGGCCGAGAAGCTGGTCGATATGATGTTGACGGGGTTGCTGCGCGAGGGCGATGTACTGCCCAGCGAGCGCGAGCTCGCCCAGCTTTTCGAGGTCAGCAGGGAAACCGTACGCGGCGCGCTTGCTCAGTTGACGGCTTATGGCCTGATCAGCGTCTCGCACGGCAGCAAGACCCGCATCAGTGCCGACGAGCGTGCGCTTATACGCTTCGGGGAAACTCACGAGGGGGTCGCCAAGACAAGCGAGATCGAGCACTACGACGTGGACTGCGTATTCGAGAGCCGTATCGTGGTCGAGGCCGCTATCGCCCGGCGTGCGGCGATTAGAATCGACGCCGAGGGGATTCAGAAGCTGGAGCGGATGCTCGACGCTCAAAGCAAGCTGTTCGACTCACCGGTGTACTTCCAGCTCTCGGATCAGAGCTTCCACAAACTGATCTCGGAGTACGCCCACAACGCCCTTCTCGTGCGTTACGCCGGGGAGCTATACGATTACGGCCTCAATATTCGCCGCCAGGTAATGGTCGAGGAGGGTGCTGTCGAGCGCAGTTACCGGGAGCACGTACATATCGTCGACGCCTTGCGCCGCAGCGACCCCGATGCTGCGGAGCGCGCCATGCTCGCGCACCTGGACAGCGTCTACCGCACCACCAAGGACAAGCTCGCTTGCAGCTAACAGGCCTAGTTCAGGCGAGCCCCCCGAAGCGATACTGCAGCAGCGTCAGCGCCACCACCGGGGCGGTCTCGGTGCGCAGAATACGCGGCCCGAGGGTGAGAGGGGAGAAATCCGCCTGCAGGGCGGCGTCGACCTCGGCCGCCGAGAGGCCACCTTCAGGGCCGATCAGCAGTGCCGCGCGGGTTGCAGCGCGAGTGTCGGCAAAGGCGCCGTCGGTAGCCGGATGCAGCACCAGGCGCAGCGCCTCGTCGCGGGCCGCCAGCCAGTCGCCGAGCGGCTGGGGCGGGTGCACCGGCGGCACGCTGGCGCGGCCGCACTGCTCGCAGGCGCTCACCGCCACCGCCTGCCAGTGGGCGAGCTTCTTGGCTTCGCGCTCGCCCTTGAGGCGCACGTCGCCGTGCTCGGTATACAGCGGCGTTATCGCGGCCACCCCCAGCTCGACGGACTTCTGAATGGCGTAGTCCATGCGGTCGCCCTTGGAGATCGCCTGGCCCAGATGCACCGCCAGCGGCGACTCGCCGCGCCCGGGAGCGATGGCCTCGATGCGCGCCACCACCCGTTTGCGCTCCACCTCGACCAGCACCGCCTCGGCCTCCTGTCCACGCCCGTCGAACAGCGCCAGCCACTCGCCGGGGCGCATGCGCAGCACCCGGCCGACGTGGCGCGCCGGGCCTTCGGGCAGAACGACGTCGCCGCCGACGGTGAAGTCGGCGGCGACGTGGATGCGCGGGCCGCTCATCGAGCCGCTCCGCGAGTCACGAGCAGGTGCATGGGCCCTTACTGCGTGGTTTCGCTGGCCTGCTGGGCCTCGCGCTTCTTCTTCTGGGCGTAGATCGCCTCGAAGTTGACCGGCGCCAGCATCAGCGGCGGGAAGCCACCGCGGTTGACCAGGTTATCGATGCACTCGCGGGCGTAAGGGAACAGCACATTGGGGCAGAAGGCGCCCAGGGTGTGCTCGAGCTGCTGCCCTTCGATACCGGCAATGCGGAACAGGCCCGCCTGCTCGATCTCGGCCAGGAACGAAGTGTTGCCGGTCTCGCTATGCTTGACCTCGGCGGTGACCTTGACCACCACCTCATACAGGTCTTCGCTGACCTGGCTGCTCGAGGTGTTGAGATCGAGGCCCACCTTGGGCTTGAACGGCTGCTGAAACACAGCCGGCGCATTGGGCGACTCGAAGGAGATATCCTTGACGTAGATACGCTGCAGAGAGAATTTCAGCTGGGGCTTTTCCTGATCGCCGGCAGCGGCAGCGCCTTGGGCGTTGCTGGCCGCAGGTTGATTGTTGTCTTCCGCCATGAGAAGGGTCCTTGACGTCTGTTGCGTGTGAAATGTGAGTAGCGCAGCTTACTTCTTGACCACCGGCATGCCATCGGCCTGCCACTGGGTCATGCCGCCCTTGAGCTTGAAGGCGCGCTCGAAGCCGGCCTTCTCCAGCTTGGCCTGGGCGGCGCCGGATGACTGGCCGTGCTTGCAGGCCACGATGATCGGCTTATTCTTCGACTTTTCCAATTCGCTGAGGCGATTGTCGAGCTTGCTCTGGGGGATGTTGCGCGCCCCGGCAATATGCCCGGCCTTGAACTCGTTGGCCTCGCGGATATCGACCACCACGGCGTCTTCGCGGTTGATCAACTGGGTCGCCTCGCTGGCCGAGACACCGCTCTTGCTGCTGCCTCTTACTTCATAGGCGATCCAGGCGGTCAGTACCAACAGGAACGCCCCCACCAGCAGCGGGTGGTTCTGCACGAATTCAAAGAGCTGGTCGATCATGGGTCCGGATAACTCTTGTTGGGTAACGGTAGCGCCGAGCGGCGCCCAGTATACACAAGCTGCAAGATAACGTCTGCGCAGGGCGGCGCCGGCACCAGAGCTTTAGCAGCTAACGGCACCGCTCAGGGCGGTCGCGGTTGCACCCAAGCGAAGGACGCCGGGGACAGGCCGAAGAGGAGGTGTCGATGCCATGGATGGCATCGGTAGCGCCCAGGGATGGTTTACAGCGCCTCCTCGCAGGCCTGTCGACGGATCAGTCCGAGCGAGACCGCTTCCAGTATTAGCCCTGCCGCCAGGCTGACGCCCGACGCGGCTGTGCGATATGATGCCCCAAGGAGCCGTGAGTCGCGACCCCGGGACGCCATATCGCCACCGGGCCACGACCCTTATCAATGAGGCCAACTGCATGTCTGATGCTACACCGCGCCCCGTCGCGCTGATCATCCTCGATGGCTACGGCCATAACGAGGCCCTCGAGGCCAACGCCGTCGCCGCCGCGGATACCCCGGTGATGGACCGCCTGCAGCGCGACTGCCCCAGCAGCCTGATCCACACCGACGGCAAGTACGTCGGCCTGCCCGAGGGCCAGATGGGCAACTCCGAGGTCGGCCATATGAACCTCGGCGCCGGGCGCATCGTCTATCAGGACTTCACGCGCATCACCAAGGCCATCGAGGACGGCGATCTCGACCACCATGCCGCCCTGACCCGGCCCATCGACGACGCCGTGGAGGCCCAGCGCGCCGTACACCTGCTCGGCCTGCTGTCGCCGGGCGGCGTGCACAGCCATGAAGACCATATTATCGCCATGGCCGAGCTGGCCGCACGGCGCGGCGCCCAGCGCATCTACGTGCACGCCTTCCTCGACGGCCGCGACATGCCGCCCAAGAGCGCGCTGGCCTCCATCGAGCGTGTCAACGAACGGCTCTCCGAACTGGTCGGCGCCGACCATGGCTTTATCGCCTCGGTGATCGGTCGCTACTATGCCATGGACCGCGATAACCGCTGGGATCGTGTCGAGAAAGCCTATCGGCTGATCACCGAAGGCGTCGGCGAATTCGACAGCGTGAGTGCCGAGGTGGCGCTACGCGACGCCTACCAGCGTAACGAAACCGACGAGTTCGTCAGCGCTACCAGCATTCGTCCCAACAACCTCCCGGTGGTCACCGAAGACGGCGACGCCGCGATCTTCATGAACTTCCGCGCCGACCGCGCCCGCGAGCTGACCCGCGCCTTCGTCGAGGAGGGGTTCGACGGCTTCACGCGACGCACCCGACCACAGCTCGCCGGCGATGGCCTGGTGATGCTGACCCAGTACGCCGCCGACATCCCGGCGCCCGCCGCCTTTCCGCCCGTGGCGTTGACCAATACCCTGGGCGAGGTGGTTGCCGCCCGCGGCCTGACCCAGCTACGCATCGCCGAGACAGAGAAGTACCCCCACGTGACCTTCTTCTTCTCCGGCGGCCAGGAGAGCGAGTATCCCGGCGAGACCCGTATCCTGGTGCCGTCGCCGCGGGACGTGAAGACCTATGACGAGAAGCCCGAGATGAGCGCCTATGAGCTCACCGACAAGCTGGTGGCCGCCATCGAGTCCGGCGCCCATGACCTGATCATCTGCAACTACGCCAACGGCGACATGGTCGGCCACACCGGCGACTTCAACGCAGCGGTCAAGGCCATCGAGACGGTCGACATCTGTCTCGGCCGGGTGGTCGAGGCGATCCAGCGCGCCGGCGGCGCCTGTCTGGTCACCGCCGACCATGGCAACGCTGAGCAGATGGTCGACCCTGAGACCGGCAACCCGCACACCGCGCATACCACCTTTGAGGTGCCGCTGGTGTATGTCGGTTCACGCGCCGTCACCCTGCAGGACGACGGCAGCCTGTGCGACCTGGCGCCGACGCTGCTGGCGATGATGGGCCAGGCGGTTCCCGAGGAGATGACCGGGCGCGTGCTGATCGACAATGCATGAGGCATAGCATGCGGCGCAGCGCCCTGTATGGCCTGGCGGCACTGTTCGCCGGGCTGCTGCTCAGCCTGGCACCCGCCAGCCACGCCAGCGAAGGTAGCGAACGCCGCGCCCAGGAGCGCCTCGACGCCATCGGCAGCGAGATCCAGGCCGTGTCACAGCGCCTCACGGCGACCCGCGAGGACCGCGATGACGCCGACCGCGAGCTGCGCGAGGTCGAGACCGCGCTGGCCGAGACCCACCGGCGTCTCGACGCGCTTCAAGCCGAGCGCCGAGAGGTCGCCGATGAGATCGACGAACTCGAGCGCCAGCGCGGCATCCTCGAAGCCGAGCGGGACGCCCAGCTCGACGCGCTGGCCACTCAGCTCGAGGCGCTCTATCGACTAGGCCACACCCCACAGCTCAAGCTGCTGCTCAATCAGGACGACCCGGCACGCCTCGACCGCCTCCAGACCTACCTCAACCACCTGAGCCGGGCGCGCAACGAACGTCTCGACGCCATCGCCGCCCTCGAAGAGCACCTCGCCGATAACCAGGCGTCGCTGGATGCCCGCGACGCCGAGCTTACCGCCCTGGGCGACGAGCTGGCCGAGCGCAGCGCAGCGCTGGCCGAGCAAGTGCAGGAGCGCGAGGCGCTGGTGGCCTCGCTCGACGCTCGCTATACCAGCGAACAGCAGCGCCTGGACCGCCTCGACCGCGATCGCGACGACGCCGAACGGGTGCTGCAGCAGGTCCGCGAGGAGATGGCGCGCCTCTCGGAGCCGCCGCCCTCCACCGCCATCGCCGAAACCCAGGGCGATCTACCCTGGCCGGTACAGGGCTCGGTGACCTCGAGTTTCGGCCGAGGCGACGGCATCAGCCGCAACGGCATGCTGATCCAGGCCAGCGAGGGCACACCGGTTCATGCCGTGCACAGCGGCCGCGTGGTCTTCGCCGACTGGATGCGCGGTTTCGGCAATCTGCTGATCGTCGATCACGGCGACCAGGTCATGACGTTGCACGCCCATCTGCAGCACTTCACCGCCGAGGTCGGCAGCGCCGTATCGCGCGGCGATGAGCTCGGTGCGGTAGGCAACAGCGGCGGCCATGGCCGGGCCGCACTCTACTTCGAGGTGCGCCGCAACGGCGAACCGATCGATCCTCAGGGCTGGATCGCACAACGCTGAGGAAATGTGGTCATAAGGCCACTGTGGATTCACCGACGGCCCAGCGGCTATGCTGGTCATCTCCATCGGCGTGCGCTGGTGCCGTCTCTTACCTGCGGATCGGAGTCATCATGCTCGACACTGCTTTCAAACCCCTGATCGCCCTGGCCGCCTCGCTGGCGCTGCTGGCGATGCCCCTGCACGCCACGGCGGCCAACAGCACGCCGGGCAACGAGCTGCCGATCGAGGACGTCCAGACCTTCGCCGAGATCTTCGAGCGCATCAAACGCGCCTACGTCGACGAGGTCGATGACAGCACCCTGCTGCGCAACGCCATGCGCGGCATGCTCAGCGAGCTCGATCCGCACTCCGCCTACCTTGACCAGGAAGAGTTTCGCAGCTTGCGCGAATCGACCCAGGGTGAGTTTGGCGGTATCGGCATCGAAGTCGGCATGGAAGATGGCCAGCTGACGGTGATCACCCCCATCGATGACACCCCTGCGTCCCGCGCCGGCCTGCAGTCCCGCGACCTGATCATTCGCGTCGAGGGGCAGTCCACCGACCGCATGTCACTACAGGAGGCGGTCAACCTGATGCGCGGCGAGGCCGGCACCGAGCTCGAGATCACCATCCAGCGGCGCGGCGAAGATAGTCCGCGGGAGTTCACCCTGACCCGCGAGGTGATCCGCAGCGAGAGCGTGCGCAGCGAGCTGCTCGAGCCCGGCTACGGCTATCTGCGGGTCAGCCAGTTCCAGAACCGCACCGGCGAGCAGGTCCGCCAGGCACTGGCACGCATGGAAGCCGACGCGCCCCTCGACGGCCTGGTACTCGACCTGCGCAACAACCCCGGCGGCGTGCTGCAGGCGGCAGTAGCGGTCTCCGACGTCTTCCTCGACAGCGGGCTGATCGTCTACACCGAGGGCCGCCTGGCCGACAGCGAGCTGAGCTTCTCCGCCAACCGCGACACCGCCGCCCCGGACGTGCCGCTGGTGGTACTGATCAACGGCGGCAGCGCCTCGGCGGCGGAGATCGTCGCCGGCGCGCTGCAGGATCAGCGCCGCGGCGTGGTAATGGGCACCGAGAGCTTCGGCAAGGGCTCGGTGCAGCAGGTCATGCCGCTGGGCAACGGTGACGGCCTCAAGCTGACCACCGCGCTCTACTACACGCCTAACGGCCGCTCGATTCAGGCCCAGGGCATCGTGCCCGACGTGGAGGTAGTACGCGGTCGCCTGGAAGTCACCGAGAGCAGCCGCCAACTGCGTGAAGCCGACCTTGAGGGCCACCTGCGCTCGCGGGAAGAGACCCGTGAACGCAGCGCCGGCAGCGAACGGCTGCGCGACGACTACCAGCTCAACGAGGCACTTAACCTGCTCAAGGCACTCAACGTGGTCGGCCAGCGCCGCTCTGCAGCGGGCTAAGCCATAACGAGATCCGGGCTTGGCGGTTAACCGCCAAGCCCGGATTTGCTTACGACACCACGTGTTTCAGCCATTGCTCGCCTTGCCTTCCAGCCAGGCACGGATGATCTGACGGTGGCGCTCACGGCCGTAACTGGGGAAGTGGCCGCCGTGGACCACGCTTACCGGCAGGTCGTATAGCCGCCGCATCGAGCGCTCATAGTCGGCGGCGTTGGCGTGGTAGGTGTCCTCGATCAGCGGCCCGTCGTAGACGATATCGCCGGAGAACAGGATCCCGCTGCGCGCCTCCCACAGGGCGATGCCGCCGGGGGAGTGCCCCGGGGTATGGATCACCTCGAAGACCCGGTCGCCGAGGTCGATCACGTCGCCATCCTCTACCAGCCGGGTGGCGGGCGCCGCCTTGACGGCGTAGGTGGTGGCGGCAAAGGGAAACGGCGGCAGCCGGTCGAAGATCGCCTCGCTGACGTAGGGGTCGGCCAGGGTCGCGCGCCGCCCGGGGCTGGCGAGGATATCCGCCTCGGCGCGGTGCACCACCCGCTCCTCGAATTCGTGGTGGCAGCCGATATGGTCGAAGTGGGTGTGGCTGGCCACCGCGGTCAAGGAGCGTTCGGTGACCAGCGGCACCCACTCGCGCAGCGACACCACGCCCATGCCGCTGTCCACCAGCATGTCGCGGTCGCGGCCGCGCACATGCCAGATATTGCAGCGGTAGAAGGCCTGGATAAAGGGCTCTTCGATATGCGTAACGTCATCCCCCACGCGGCGCGTGGTGTACCACGCCTCGGGACGCACACGCTGGCTCATAACGACACCTCTTGGTCAGCGAAGATGCTCAGTCGTGCCGGATCCACCGATAGCGCCAGCCGCTGCCCAGGCTGCGGCTGCACCTCCGGCGGCAGGTGGGCGATCAGCGTCGTCTCGGCCTCATCCTCACAGTGTAGGTGGCAGCGGAAGTGGGTACCGAAGAAGGCGCTATCGCCGACGCGGGCGCTGCCCAGCGACCAGCCCTCGGTCCCGCTGCGGATCTGCTCGGGACGCAGGCAGACGGTAAAGGGACCGTCGCCGCTGAGCGTCTCAGCGGGGATCAGCGACCCAAGCGGCGTCTCCAGCCCCTGTGCGCTGCGCGTCGCCGGGATCCGGTTGGTCTCACCCATGAAGTTGGCGGCGAACAGGCTGGCGGGCCGCTGATAGACCCGCTCCGGCGGGCCCAGGTCCTCGATCCGGCCGCGATTCATCACCACGATGCGGTCGGCGATGGCCATCGCCTCCTCCTGATCGTGGGTGACGTGGATAAAGGTGGTGCCGAACTCGCGCTGCAGGCTCTTGAGTTCATCCTGCATGGTACGGCGCAGCTTGAGGTCCAGCGCGCCCAGCGGCTCATCCAGCAGCAGTACATCCGGCTCCACCGCCAAGGCCCGCGCCAGGGCCACCCGCTGGCGCTGGCCGCCGGACAGCTCATGGGGGCGTTTGCCGGCATCGCCAGGCAGTCCGACGAGTTCCAGCAGACGCTCGGCGCGTGCGTGGCGTTCGTGCCGGGCCATACCGCGCATACGTAGGCCGAAGGCGACGTTGTCGCGCAAGGTCATGTGCGGAAACAGCGCATAGTCCTGAAACATGGTGGTGGTGGGCCGCTTGGCCGGCGCCACCCCGGTCATATCGCGGCCAGCGATCTTCACCGCGCCCTGGGTGGGCACGATAAAGCCGCCCAGAATCGACAGCAGGGTGGTCTTGCCGCAGCCCGACGGGCCCAGCAGCACGATGTACTCCCCCGCGGCGATCTCCAGGTCGATATCGTGCAGGGCGCGAAAGTCCTGAAAGTCGTGGCACAGCGACTCGATGGTAATGGGTGCAGTCATGAGCGGCGCCTTCCGAAAATGAACAGTTCGAGTAGCAGCACGATGGCGGCCGAGCCGAGGAACACGATGCTGCCGATGGCATTGGTCTTGGATGACAGTCCTGAGCGCAGCAGACTCCAGATCTCTACCGGCAGGGTCACCTCGAAGCGGGTGAGCAGGAAGGCGATCACGAACTCGTCCCAGCTAAGCGTCATGGCCAGGAAGAAGGCGGCCAGGATCGCCGGTGCCAGCATCGGCACGGTGACCTGGGTAATCACCCGGGCCTCGTTGGCGCCAAGATCACGGGCCGCGCGCTCGATGTTCTGCTGCTGGGCACCCATCGAGGCGTAGATGATGGCAAAGCAGAGCGGCAGATTGATCACCACATGGCCGATGCCCGCCGCCCACAGCGACAGCCCGATGCCAAGCTGATTGAAGACGATCAGCAGGCCCAGCCCGACGATCAGATAGCTGACCGTCATCGGCGCAATCAACAGCCCGCGCAGCCACAGCGACCCCGGCAGCACGTGGCGCGCCAGGCCGTAGGCGGCCAGGAAGCCCAGCACACAAGCGGTCAGCGACGAGCCCACCGCCACCATCAGCGAATGCCCCAGCGCCGCCATCAGCCGCCGGTCGCCGAGCACCTCGCCGTACCAGCGCAGGGTCGGCCCCTCGAAGGGCGGCAGCGGCAGGCTGCCATCCTTGAACGAGAACAGCACCAGCGACGCCACCGGCAGATAGATAAAGGCGAAGGCCAGAAACAGGTAGCCCCATTGCAGTGTTCGCATGCTCACACCCTGTCCAGTCGTAGCCAGCGCGCGCAGGCCAGGTAGGCCAGGGTCACCAGCCCCATCAGCACGATGGAGAGCGCCGCGGCCAGCGGGAAGTCGCCGCGCCGCCCGAGCTGCACCATGATCACCTGGGGCACCGTCAGCTCATTGTTGCCACCGAGAATCTGCGGCGTGATGTAGTCGCCGATGCACAGCACGAAGGTCAGGAAGGCGCCCACCATGATGCCCGGCAGGGTCAGCGGCAGAATCACGTGACGAAACGCCTGCCAGCCACTGGCGCCGAGGTCGGTGGCGGCGCGTCGGTAGTTGGGCGATAGCTGCACCAGGTTGGCGAAGATGGTCAGCGTCAGCAGCATCACGAAGAAGTGCACGAAGCCGGTCACGGTGGCGAAACGCGTACTCGCCATCTGCAGCGGCTCGGCGATCACCCCCAGCGACATCAGCGCCTTGTTGACGATGCCCTCCCGGGACAGCACCAGCAGCCAGGAGTAGGAGCGCACCACATAGGAGGTCCAGAACGGCAGAATCGCCAGCAGCAGTACCAGCCGCTGCCAGCGCGGCGGCACCCGAAAGGCGATGATCCAGGCCAGCGGATAGGCCAGCAGGACCGAGATCAGCGTCACCGTCAGGGTGATCTGCAGCGACACGACAATGGCGCCGGCCAGGAACGACTGGCCGAACAGGCGCCGGTAGTTGGCGAGGTCAAAGCCCCAGATCAGCTCGCGGCCCTCCAGGGTCGCCAGGCTCATCGCCAGCATGATGGCGAAGGGCGCCACGAAGAAGGCCAGCGTCCAGAACAGGGCCGGGGTCACGAAACCCCAGCCGCGTAGCGTGTTGGATATCGCCATGA
The DNA here is from genome assembly GCF_014779595.1 of Halomonas sp. ML-15. Classification (GTDB taxonomy): domain Bacteria; phylum Pseudomonadota; class Gammaproteobacteria; order Pseudomonadales; family Halomonadaceae; genus Franzmannia. Next base: position 632,447 of record NZ_JACXZT010000019.1, on the reverse strand, counting down.
TCAGTGCTGCAGCATCTCGAGCCACAGATCCTGCATCTGGCCGTCGAGCTGGGCATCGGGGGCCGGATAGAGCTGGGTACGCGACAGGTAGTCATCCTGCTCGTCCCAGCGCAGCACTGCTTTCTGCTCGTCGCTGAGCAGCTCGCCGGCACGCTGGTTGGCGGGCATACCCCAGAAGCACGACGAGGTGGCCAGCGCCGCCTGGCCTTCCGCACTGACGATATACTTGACGAACTCCAGCGCCAGGTCGCGGTTCTGGCTCTCCTCGAGCACGGCGATGGACTGCGACCAGCGCACCGCGCCCTGCTCGGGAATCGTCCAGGTCAGCTCGGGCTGCTCCTCGGCCAGCACCGCGGTCAGCCATTCGCCGCCGCCGACGATGATATCCGCCTCGCCGGTGGCCAGTGCGGTCTGGCTCGCCACTACTTCGCCCACCGAGCGCGACGCCGCCTTCATCTTGAACAGCTCTTCGCGTATCGCCGGCAGGTCATCGGCGGTGAGGTCCGAGGTCTCCAGCCCCAGGCCCACCGCCACCAGGCCGATCACCGGCAGGTAGTAGTCGTAGATGGCGATTCGCGCATCGCTCTCGCCGGACCAGATCGCCAGCAGATCGTCGAGGTCGGCAGGATCGACTCGGTCGGCGTTGTAGGAGAGGGTGTTGTAGCCGAACTTCTCGGTCACCGCATAGGTGGTGCCATCGACGCTGTTGCTCGAGGCCATCACCACCTCGGGGAAGAAGTCGTCGGTGGGCAGTTCGTCATCCGGCAGCGCGGCCAGCAGGCCCGCTTCCACTGCCCGCGGCACGTCGACGGTATCGATGACCAGCACGTCCCAGTCGCCGGGGCGCGACTGCTCGAGCATGGCGAAGGCGGCACCGGTGCCCTCATACTCGCGCAGATTGACGGTGACGCCGTGAGCTTCCTCAAAGGGCTCGATCAGCGAGGCATCGGTGTGGTCGCACCACACCAGGGCATTGAGACTATCGGCCTGGGCTTGGGCGGAGAGTGCCGCCAGACCGAGCAGGGCACAGGCAGGCAGGCCAGCGGCCTGGGTCAAACGGGTCTTGTTCATCTTGTTGTCTCCCGGGGAATGGGCAGCGGCCGACAACGTGCGGTCGGCTCAAAAAAATATTGAACAGGTTCAAGTTTAACGTCAATAATATTTTTAAACGCTACTCATCACTTGGGAGAGGGTGATTGACGGGACTCCGTACACGCCAGAAAGCCGACCGCAAGCGCCGCATTCTCGGAGCGGCCACGCGGCTGTTCCGCAGCAGCGGCTATCGCCATGTGCGTATCGAGGACATCGCCGAGATCGCCGAGGTCTCGGTGGGCACGGTCTATAACTACTACACCACCAAGGGCGATATCCTGATCGCCATTGTCGCCATGGAGGTGGGGGAGGTGCTCGCCGCCGGCGAGGCGTTGCTGGCCGAGCCGCCGCGGGATATACGCCAAGCCATGCAGACGCTGATCAGCCACTACTACGACCACTCGCTCAACTATCTCAGCAAGGAGATGTGGCGTGCCGCCATGGCGCTCTCCATCGAAGCGCCGCTGACCCCCAACGGGGTGCTCTATCATCAACTCGATGAGCGCCTGCGCGCCCAGGTGCAGGCGCTGCTCGCCAGCGGCCAGGCCCAGGGGGAAGTCGATGCCCGGTTGGATAGCGAGGCGCTGGGCGATCTGCTGTTCAACAGCCTCAATATGATGTTCGTGGAGTTCGTCAGCGACGATGCCATGACCCTGGCGGCGCTTAAAGCGCGCCTGTCGCGTCAACTCGACGCCATGACCCGGGTCTGGACCTCGGCTCACGCCACGGCCTAACCGCTGCAGCGCAGGGGGTCGCGCGATTTAGCGGCACGCTCGCGGCAGCCGACCGCGCTGGCCGATGGCCTGGCGCATGATCAGTCGTTTCAACGGTATCAGCCGATCCACGCCGGAGAGCCCGACGTTACGCGCCAGGGTCAGCGCCGGGTGGCGCGCCCCGAACAGCACGCGAAAGCCATCCATCAGCGCCAGCATGGCGGCGTTGTCGCCGCGACGCCGGCGGGCGTAGCGCGACAGGATGCGCGGATCGCCGAGCGCCGCCCCGCGGCGCTGCGCCTCGATAAGCTCCTCGGCAAGGACCGCGGCATCCATCAGGCCCAGGTTGACGCCCTGGCCGGCCAGCGGGTGGATGCTGTGGGCGGCGTCGCCGATCAGCGCCAAGCCCGGCTTCACGTAGTCGCGGGCATGGCGCTGCACCAGCGCGATATCGATGGCGTCATCGATCACCTCGACGTCGCCCAGCCGCCCCTCGAAGGCCTCGAACAGCGCTGAACTCAGCGCCGTCCGCGACAGACCGGTCAGCCGCGCGGCCTCGCCCGGTGACGTCGACCATACGATCGAGCAGTAGTGCGGCTGCCCGGCCAGGGTCAGCGGCAGAAACGCCAGCGGCCCGGTGGGCAGAAATATCTGCCGCGCAACGCCGCCGTGGCGATGCGCCACACGCACCGTCGTCACCAGCGCACGCTGGCCGGTGTCGGCCTCGCGGGTCTCGATGCCGGCCAAATCGCGCAGCCGCGAGCGCGCGCCGTCGGCGGCCACCACCAGCGGCGCGCTCAACTCGCTGCCGTCATCGAGGGTCAGGGTGTGGCCGGTTGCGCCCTCGCGCCAGCCGGTGACCCGCGCGGCAAAGCGCTGGGTAACACTCGGCAGTTCGCCGAGGCGCGACTCCAGGGCCGCCAGCACCACCTGGTTCTCGACGATATGGCCCAGCTGCGGCACGCCAGCCTGATCGGCGCTGAAGTGAATCTCGCCGCTGCCCTCGCTATCCCACACCTGCATGCCGTCATAGGGCGTGATCCGCGTCAGCCGCGACCATACGCCCAGGCCCTCCAGCAGCCGCTGCGACACCGGCGTCAGGGCGCTGACCCGCGGCGAGGGCGTATCGCCCGGCACACAGGGCTGCGGCAGCGGTTCACTGCGCCCGTCGATGACCGTCACCGCCATCCCGGCCTGGCCCAGCAGCGCCGCCAGGCTGGCGCCCACCATGCCGCCACCGACGATGATCACTTGCGCCTGCATGGGCGTCTCCTTCACGACTGACCGATAGCGTCGAGTATCTCACGCCGGCGCAGCGCACTCGAGTCAGCGCACGTCAACAGCGCCAGATACGCAAAAGCGCTGGAAATGTTTTTCACAGACGTCTATTTTGTGTACACAACAAAAGGCATCTGATGCTCATTAACGGCCAATTTAAAGTATACAAAAACAGTGCACAGTAGAGGCTATCCCATGAGTAACCCCGAACAGGGCCTGCGGCCCTCGCGCACCATCAATCAGGATCCTGACGCCATGCCACCGCTGAGCAAGGCGATCCCCCTGGGCATCCAGCACATCATGGCGATGTTCGCCGGCAACGTAACGCCGCCCATCATCATCGCCGGGGTGATCGGTGCCACCACCGGCGAACAGATCTTCCTGATTCAGGTCGCCCTCTTCGTTGCCGGCATCGCCACCCTGGTCCAGACCATCGGCATAGGCCCCGTCGGCGCCCGCCTGCCCATCGTCCAGGGCACCAGCTTCGGCTTCCTCCCGGTAGCCCTGCCCCTGGCCGGCACCTTCGGCTTGCCCGCCGTGCTCGGCGCCTCCCTGGTGGCAGGCTGTCTGCAGGTGGGCCTGGGGGCCTTTCTCAAGAAGATCCGCCACTGGTTCTCGCCGGTGGTGACCGGCATCGTGGTGCTGTTGATCGGCATCACGCTGATGCCAGTGGGCCTCAACTACGCCGCCGGCGGCATCGGTAGCGACAACTTTGCCTCCCCCACCAACCTGGGTCTGGCCTTCTTCGTGCTGGTCGTGACCATCGGCGCACACCAGTTCGGACGCGGTTTCCTCAAGGCGGCCTCTATCCTGATAGGCCTGGCAAGCGGCTATCTCCTGGCGATCCTGCTCGGCATGGTGGATTTCGCAAGCGTCGGTGACGCCGCCTGGTTCTCGGTGCCCAAGCCCCTCCAGTACGGCCTCGAGTTCCAACTGACCGCCATCATAGGCATGACCCTGATCATGTTCGTGGTAGGGCTGGAGACCATCGGCAATATCTCCGCCATCACCATCGGCGGCGCCGGGCGCCAGGCCAAGGATCGCGAACTCTCCGGCGGCGTCATGGCCGACGGCGTGGCCACCTCCTTCGCCGCGATATTCAACACCCTGCCCAACACCGCCTACGCCCAGAACGTCGGCCTGATCACTCTGACCGGCGTGGTCAGCCGTCACGTGGTGACCATCGGTGGCATCCTGCTGATCTGCATGGGCCTGTTCCCGAAACTGGGCGGCCTGGTCGCCGCCATGCCCCATGCGGTGCTGGGCGGTGCCGGCGTGGTGATGTTCGGTATGATCGCTTCGGCGGGACTGAAGATTATCCAGGAGTGCAAACTCGACCAGCGTGCGATGCTGATCATCGCCGTCTCTCTGAGCCTCGGCATCGGTCTGCCAGCGGTGGAAGCGATCTCCGAGACCATGCCAGGTCAGGCCGGCCTGCTGCTCAAGTCGGGGCTGGTGCCGGCGGCAGTGGCGGCGCTGCTGCTGGACGCTATTCTCCCTGGCAAGCCGAAGCGTGAGCCCATCGAGGCCGACGAGACGGCCACCGCTGCCGACGCTATGACGCCCAAGCAGTAAACTGGCGTGGCGGGCACTGCTCGCCGCGAAATGCCCAGGGCCCGGCAACATATTGCCGGGCCCTCGGCGTTGCTGCTGGTGGCTATCGGCGCTTCAGCGCTCCAACCCCATGGCGCGGCGTGCCAGGGTGCGGCGCAGCGGTCCCACCAGGTTGAGCCCGACCAGGCCCGCGGCGCGGGCGTGGGAGAGCCAGCCGTTGTCGATACCGAACAGCCGAATCAGGCCGTCGCTGAAGCGAATCACGTTGTGGCGATCGCCACTGCGGCGCCGCTCGAGGTCGGCCAACGTCTCGGCACTGCCCGGCCCGGCCCCGCGCTGCTGGGCGGCTTCCAGCGCCGCTACCAGGTCCATCACCCCGCGCAGCGCCAGGTTGAAGCCCTGGCCCGCCACCGGATGCAGCGCATGGGCGGCGTTGCCCAGCACCACCAGCCCCGGCCGGGTTGGCTCCTCGGCGGTGACCAGGGAGAGCGGATAGCAGTGGCGCGTGCCGACCCGCCGGAAGCGCCCGGCACGGTCACCAAAGGCCTTTTGCAACCGCGCCAGGAAGTCGCCATCGTCGAGCGCCAGGGTCTGTGTCTCGCTGCCCGCCCGGTGGGTCCAGATCAGCTCCATGCGCTGGCCTGAGAGCGGCAGCAGCGCCAGTGGGCCATCCGCGGTAAAGCGCTCGAAGGCCATGCCCCGGTGCGGCTTGCTGACCTCGAGGTTGGCGATCAGCGCCACCTGGTCATAGGAGGTGGCCTGACTGGCGATACCCAGCTGCTCCTTCAACCCCGAGCGGCCGCCGTCGGCCAGCACCGTCAACGCTGCCTCCAGGGTCGCGCCATCCGACAGCGTCAGGCGATGTCCGCCCGGCTGCGGCTCAATGCGCTCGACCCGCGCCGGACAGTGCCAGTCGAGGGGCAGTGTCGCCAACCGGCGGTGCAGCACCCGCCCCAACCAGGCGTTGGGTATCACATGGCCCAGGGCTGACACCCCCAGCTCCTCGGCGCTTAACCGGGTTACCCCCAGCCGCCCGCGCTCGCTGATATGGATGGTGTGGATCGGTTCGGCCTGCTCGGCTAGCTGCGACCATAGCCCGAGCTGCGCAAAGTGCTCGCAGGAGCCCTGGGCGATAGCACTGGCGCGAGCATCGAAGCTGGGTTGCACTGGCGGCTCGGCGTCTATACTCGAAGGCAGGGTGGCCGGTTCTATCACCGCCACCTTGCGCCCCTGCTCCTCGATCAGCGGCGCCAGAGCCGCCGCCAGGCTGGCGCCCACCAGCCCGCCACCGACGATGGCGATATCCACCCGTGAGACTGCCTGTTGCATGCGTAGTGCACCTCGCCAACATTACGTAATTTACGTAAACCAGTTTTCGCCATGCTCTCCACTGGTCACGAACTGATCATCAGCACTTCAATATCAGCCACCTGCTTGGGCACACCGGCGGTGAGCACCTCATGGCCGTGCTCGGTCACCGCAACATCGTCCTCGATGCGGATGCCGATGCCACGGAACTCGGCGGGTATGTCGTCGGCGTCGGGGATATAGAGTCCCGGCTCAACGGTCAGCACCATGCCCGGCGCCAGCGGCCGCGGCTCGCCGCCGAGGCGGTAGTCGCCGACATCGTGGACATCCAGCCCCAGCCAGTGCGAGGTGGAGTGCAGATAGAAGCGGCGGTAGGCCTCGCTCTCGATATTGATCTCCAGCTCGCCCTCGAGCAGGCCCAGTGCCAGCAGCCCCTGGGTCAGATCGCGCACCACGCCGTCGTGGATCGCCTTGAGCGTTGCTCCTGGGGCCACCGCCGCTACCGCTCGCTCCTGGGCCTCCAGTACCACCTCATAGAGCGCGCGCTGGGCCTCGCTGAAGCGGCCGTTGACCGGGAAGGTGCGGGTGATATCCCCGGCGTAGAGGTCGAACTCGGCGCCCGCATCGATCAGCACCAGCTCACCGTCGCGCAGCGCATCGCGATTACTGATGTAGTGCAGCACGCAGGCGTTGGTACCACCGCCGACGATGCTGGCATAGGCAGGCCCACTGGCGCCGTGCCACACGAACTCGTGCTCCAGCTCCGCCTGCAGCTGGTACTCGTGCAGCCCCGGGGCCGCCGCGCGCATGGCGCGCACGTGGGCCAGCGCCGAGATCTCGGCGGCATGGCGCAGCAGCGCAAGCTCGGTCTCGCTCTTGATCAGACGCTGCTCGTGGATCAGTGGACACAGGTCGCAGAAGCTGCGGGGAGCGACCGCGCCCTGGCGGCGACGCCCCTGCAGTTCACCGCGGACCGCTTCGGCCAGGGCCATCGCCTCGGCGTCATCGAGGGGCAGGTAGAGGGTTTCGCGTCCATCGAGCAGCTCGGCGAGATGCGCCTCGCGCTCGGCATTCTCGAACGCCTGGTCGATGCCGAATTCGGCTTCGGCGCCGGCGGCGCCGAAGCGAATGCCGGTCCAGGCTTCCAGGGTGGCGTCCTTGTCCTGGCAGAACAGCACGCACTCGCCGGCCTCGCGCCCCGGCAGCAGCAGCAGCAGGGCGTCCGGTTCAGGAAACCCGGTCAGATAGTGGAAGTCGCTGTTCTGGCGGAACGCGAACTCGCTGTCACGCGAGCGGGTCATCAGCCCCGCCGATGGCAGCAGCACGGCGCTGTTGGGCGCCAGCGCTGCCATCAGGGTCTGGCGGCGGCGGCGATATTCGGCCTGGCTGATTGGCGCCGGGCGCGGTAGGGCAGGGGGCAGCGTCTGGGCAGCGTGAGTCGGCATTCAGTGGGGCTCCTCGGTCTGTTCGACCTGGGGCTTGCCGGGATGCTGCTCGGTGTAGAGCAGCATGGCCGCCATGCGCACGTGTTCGGTGAGGGCGAACAGATCGTTCTCGTTCTCACTGCTCTCCTCGAGTTCGGTATCGATGGCCGCCAGCCCCTCGAGATCATCGAGGGCTTCGCGCAGCGGCGCTGACCACTCCTGGCGGCGCTCGGGATCGACATCGTTGAGCACTTCCAGAAATCCCAGCGTCCACTCCTGCAGCCCGCGGGCGCGTTCGGCCAGCGAGAACATCTCGTCGGGCAGCAGCGGTTCATAGTTGAGCGCCTCGCCGACCAGCGCCTCGAGGCTCTGGCGACGCCAGGCCAGCAGTACCTCGGCGCTCTCCTGGTCGTGGGGCTGGTCGACGCCCAGCGCATCGCAGAGTTCGTTGAGCCACGCCTCGGCGGCAAGGTCGTGGAGGGCCAGTCCAGCGGCAAGGCGGCCATCGAGGAAGGCCGGTGACTGCATGCTGCCGTGTACCAGGAAGGCATCGGCGACGTCGGAAAAGCTGAGCTGTTCGTTAATCAATGGCATAGCGGTGGGTCCGTTGGGCTACGTCGAGCCGGCAGGCGCGTTGACCGCCTGCGTAAGGCTCTCTTATGATGGTTGAATAGCCATAGCCTAACGCATCTGCCCCATTCTTGGCCCACCCTCATCCCAAGCCCGGGAGCGCACCATGACCGATGACAGCCGGCAGACCACTGAGATCACGCTGCTGGGGCGCGGCTACGTAATCGCTTGCCCGCCAGAGGAGCAGGAGCAGCTCAATCGTGCGGCTCGCTACCTGGATCGTGCAATGCACGGTATCCATGCCCGCGGCAAGGTACTCGGCGCCGAGAAGATCGCCCTCATGGCAGCGCTCAATATCACCCACGAACTGCTGCAGGCCCTCGACGAGCGCAAGGACGGCGATGCAGCCCTGGCGCGACTCGGCGAGCGCCTCGATCGCGCCGTGGCCGACGTCGCGCCACGCTGAGGTGCCACTAATCCCAGTCCTTGCTTTGGTGCGACCGCCGCCTCTGTTAGGATGAAGGCGTTCTCTGGGGTGTACGCCAGTCGTTATAGTCCCTCGAGCCTATGCGCAGTACCCAGGGGGCCAAATGCTAGACAGACCCGTGTGCATGTCCGCGCGACGGAAAGCCTGACGGTCTGTCTGCGGCCACCCACCTTGAACCAATGGGTTCAAGGGCCAGAATGACAGCGGCACTCTGGAGAACTCCTCACCCCTTTCGCGCGATATCTGCTCCGTGACCAACGCCATCTCGCCCCTTGCCGAACAGCGCCGCCTGCTACGCCGTGAGCTGCGTCAGCGCCGACGCGCCCTGACCGCCCGTCAGCAACGCGACGCCGCCCAGCGCCTGTGCCGACAGCTACGCCGCCTGCCAGAACTGCAGCGCGCCCGCCGGGTGGCGCTCTACCTGCCCAATGATGGCGAAATCGACCCCACCCCGCTGCTTGACTGGCTGCGCCGTCGCGGTGCCAATGCCTATCTGCCGGTACTCATGCCGCTGGCCGACAACCGCCTATGGTTTGTCCGCTACCACGCCGCCACGCCAATGGTGCGTAATCGCTTCGGCATTCTCGAGCCCTGTACCCGTCACGCCGCGCACCGCGCACGCCGCCTACCCGCCTGGGCGCTGGACCTGGTGCTGCTGCCGCTGGTGGGCTTCGACCCCCATGGCCAGCGTATGGGCATGGGCGGCGGCTTCTACGACCGCAGCTTCGCCTTTACCCGCCGCCGCGGACCGCGGCCGCACCTGATAGGGGTGGCCCACACCTGCCAACAGGTCGCGTCCTTGCCCAGCGCCGGCTGGGACATTCCGCTGGATGCCATCGTCAGCGACACCGCGGTGATACGCCCGCCACGGGCATAGCCCGCACGAAAAAGCCGATACGGGTTACCCCGTATCGGCTCGGTCGTTCTCTGGTCATGGCACTGCCATGACGGGAGGCCTGCTCAACTGCCGGCGAGTGCCTGGGCGTAGCCAGTGGCCACAACGCCTAAGACAAACAGCAGCGCCAATGCCATGACCAGATCGGGCTTGCGCTTCATGAATAGCTCCGTGGAATTGTTACATTCGGAAACGTTAATGTCGCCCTTGACGACAGCCTGACTATAGGCTTCAAGGGCGACAAAAACAACCGTCTCAATCCCACGATTAGCGCATCAACCCCCTGCTATATCGGCAGCAGCGAGTAAGTTGGTGCTTACTATGGCAGGGTGTTATGGATCAGGCCATAAACAGTCGATAGGCCGGGTTGTCGGACTCTTTCCAGTAGCGATAGCCAATAGCGTCGAAATACTCCTCGACGTGAATCCGGTCGCCGTTGGGCACCTGCATGCCGACCAGCACGCGACCATAGGCGGCCCCGTGGTTACGATAATGAAACAGTGAAATGTTCCAGTCTGCCGGCAGGTGAGTAAGGAAGTTCATCAGCGCGCCGGGCCGTTCGGGAAACTCGAAGCGGTAGACCTCCTCCTCGAAGTGCTCCTTGGGCCGACCTCCGCCCAGATGGCGGATATGCAGCTTGGCCAGCTCGTCGTCGGTAAGGTCCTCCACCGGGTAGCCAGCCTCACGCAACCGATCGATCACCGCCTGGCGGTCCTCGCCACCGGGCTTTACCTGCACGCCGACGAAGATGTGGGCATGGGCCGGGTCGGCGTAGCGGTAGTTGAACTCGGTGACCATGCGCTTGCCGATGGTCTTGCAGAACTTCTTGAAACTGCCCGGTTGCTCGGGAATGGTGACCGCCAGGATCGCCTCGCGCTGCTCACCGAGTTCGGTGCGCTCGGCGATATGCTGCAGACGATCGAAATTGGTATTGGCCCCGGAGTTGATGCATAGCAGGGTCTGGCCCTCGACGCCGGTCTGCTGGATGTACTTCTTGAGCCCTGCCAGCGACAGCGCCCCGGAGGTCTCCGCCACCGCCCGGGTGTCATCGAAGATATCCTTCACCGCGGCGCACATCTCGTCGGTGTTGACGGTGATCACCTCGTCGACCAGGTCGCGCATGATCTTGAACGGCATCTCACCGATCTGCGCCACCGCCACGCCCTCGGCGAACACCCCGACCTGGTCCAGGGTCACCCGCTTGCCGGCTTCCATGGCCGCCTTGAGACAGGCGCTGTCCTCGGCCTCGACGCCGATCACCTTGATATCGGGGCGCAGGTACTTGAGATAGGCCGCCACGCCAGCGATCAGGCCACCGCCCCCCACCGGCACGAACACCGCATCGAGTCGGCCGCTGTGCTGACGCAGGATCTCCACGCCAATGGTGCCCTGGCCGGCGATCACGTCGATATCATCGAACGGTGGAATATAGGTGTAGCCGTGCTCGGCCACCAGCTCGCGGGCGTGGTCGGCGGCGGCCGAGAAGGCGTCACCCTTGAGAATTACTTTGGCGCCGCGGGCGCGCACCGCCTGCACCTTGATATCGGGAGTAATCCGCGGCATCACGATCACCGCCTTGACCCCCATCAGCTTGGCGGCCATGGCCAGGCCCTGGGCGTGGTTGCCCGCCGAGGCGGCGATCACGCCCTTGTCTTTCTGCGCCTGACTCAGCTGGGTCATCTTGTTGTAAGCCCCGCGAATCTTGAACGAGTAGACCGGCTGCAGGTCCTCGCGCTTGATCAGGATCTGATTATTGAAACGGCGGGAGAGAAAGGGGGCCGGAGAGATCGGCGTTTCCCGGGCGGCATCGTAGACCCGGGCCTGGAGAATCTTCTTGACGGTAGCTTCGAGCATCCTGGTGTCCTGATGGGAGTAACGCAGCGCGGGAGCGCAAACCGCAAACGGCGGAGAAAACCCCTATTGGTAGCATTCCCGCCGCCCCGGCGTCCAGCGCGCCATCCACAGCGGCGGGTGGCTGGCGTATACTGGCGGCGCCCTCATCCACCAGCTGCGACAATTTGCCCATGACCCAAGACGAACTCAAGGATGCCGTGGCCGCCGCCGCCATCGATGAAATCCGCCCGCATCTTTACCGCGACACCGTGCTCGGCATCGGCACCGGCTCGACGGCCAACTGCTTTATCGACCGTCTGGCCGAGCTGCGCGACGACTTCAAGGGGGCGGTGGCCAGCTCCGAGGCCAGCGCCAAGCGCCTGCAGGACCACGGCATCGAGGTGTTCGAACTCAACAGCACCGGCAACGTGCCTTTCTATATCGACGGCGCAGACGAAGTGAACGCTCACTTACATATGATCAAAGGGGGCGGCGCGGCCCTGACCCGCGAGAAGATCGTCGCCGCCTGCAGCGAGCGCTTCATCTGCATCGCCGACGCTTCCAAGCGCGTGGCACGCCTGGGCGCCTTTCCGCTACCGGTGGAGGTGATCCCCATGGCGCGCTCCTACGTCGCCCGTGAGCTGGTCAAGCTGGGCGCCGATCCGGTCTACCGACAGGGAGTGGTCACCGACAACGGCAATCAGATCATCGACTGCTACGACTTCATGATCGACGACCCGGTGGCCATGGAAGCGCGCCTCAATGCCATCGTCGGCGTGGTCACCAACGGCCTGTTCGCTGCCCGCAGTGCCGATGTGCTGCTGCTCGGCGGCCCCAATGGCGTCGAACGCCTGACACCCTCTGAGTAAGCACTTACTTACTCGGCAGAAGTCGATCCAGGACCTCCAGGGTGCGCGTCAGCGCGCCGCGGTTAGCCGCTACGACCCGCTGGCCGGCCTCGCCCAGCCGCAGCCGCTCGGCGTCATCCTTGAACAGCGCGGCCAGGGTGGTGGCCAGCGTTGAGGCGTCGGCGACACGCACCAGGGCCCTGGCCTCATCGAGCACCGCGGCCACATCGGCGAAGTTGGCCAGCTGTTCGCCGCTGAGCACCGGGGTGCCCATCGCCGCCGGCTCGAGCAGGTTGTGGCCGCCCACCGGCACCAGGCTGCCGCCGACGAAGGCCAGGTCAGCCGCACCATAGAGCAGCGTCAGCTCGCCCAGGGTATCGCCCAGGTAGACCGCCGCATCGGGTGCCGGCAGCTGCCCCTGAGAGCGCCTCGCCGCCGGCATGCCGTGGGCCTCACACAGCGCCGCCGCTGCGTCGAAGCGCTGCGGATGGCGCGGCACCAGGATCAGCAGGGCGTTATGCTGGGAGCGGCGTAGCCGGGCGTGGGCCTCGAGCAGCTGCTCCTCTTCGCCAGGATGGGTGGAGCCGGCAATCCACACCGGACGGTCGCCCAGGGTGGTGCGCAGCGCCTCGCCGCCGGCGCGAAGCTCCGGTGCCACGCTTATATCGTACTTCAGCGTGCCCACCGCCTGGCTGGACGCCGCGGCCATGCCCAGCGCTCGGAAGCGGCCCAGGTCATCGGCGGACTTGGCCGCCAGCCAGTCGACGCCGCATAGGGCGTCCTGCATCAGTGGCCGAATATGGCGATAGCGTGCAAAGGCACGCGGTGACAGCCGGCCGTTGACCACCGCCAGGGGGATGCCGCGGCGCCGGCAGGCGGCCAGCAGATTGGGCCACAATTCGGTTTCGAAGATGATCGCCAGCGCCGGCGCCAGCCGCGCCACGAAGCGCCGCGCCGCGCCGGGGAAGTCCAGCGGCAGGAAGCGATGGTGCAGCCGCGCCGCCTGGCCCGCTTCACGACGGGCGGCGATCAGCGCCTCGATGCGCTCGGCGCCGGTGGCGGTCATGGTGCTCACCGTGAGGTGGTGTTCAGGATAGCGCTCGAGCAGCGCCTCGATCAGCGGCCGGGCGGCGATCACCTCGCCCAGCGAGGCGCAGTGCAACCATAGGGTCGGTGATGGCGGCGGCGCGATCAGCCCCAGCCGTTCGCGGCGCGCCCGCCCGGGACGCTGCTCGCGCCACACCCGGCGCCAGGCCAGCGGCGCCAGTAGCAGCAGCGCCGCGCAGTAGAGCCAGCGCGCCCAGGGCTTGCCCCGCGCCATCAGCGCTCGCGGTCGAGGATGGTGGAGATCATCGCGGTGGTCGACACCCCGTCCTCGAAGCCGAGTACCCGCACCTCGCCGCCGGCATCGCGCACCGCCTGGCCGCCGGCGATCTGCTCGGGCCGATAGTCGCCGCCCTTGACAAGGATATCCGGCAACACCGCCTCGATCAGACGCTGCGGAGTATCCTCACCAAAGGGCACCACCCAGTCCACGGCGCCAAGCCCGGAGAGTACCTGCATGCGTCGCGCCAACGGATTGATCGGCCGCTTGGGGCCCTTGAGGCGTCCGATGGAGGCGTCATCGTTGACCGCCACGATCAGCCGATCACCGAGCTGGCGAGCGTGCTCCAGATAGGCGACATGACCCGCGTGCAGAATATCGAAGCAGCCATTGGTCATCACCACCTTCTCGCCGCGGGCCTGGGCGGCGCGTACCGCCTCGATCAGCGGCGCTTCTGCAATCACGCCGAACTCGGCCAGCTTGTCGCCATGCAGGGCAGTATACAGCTCGGCGATCGACAGGGTGGCGGTACCCGGCTTGGCCACCACCAGGCCGGCGGCCAGATTGGCCAGGGTCATGGCTTCGGGGAAGCCGTGATCGGCGGCCAGCGCCAGACCCAGCACGCCGATCACGGTGTCGCCGGCGCCGGTGACGTCGAACACCTCGCGGGCGCGAGTCGGCAGGTGCAGCGGCGCATGGTCCGCGCGGATCAGCGTCATGCCTTTCTCGCTACGGGTGATCAGCAACGCCTCGAGGTCAAGCTCGGCACGCAGCGACTCGCCACGGGCTGCCAGTTCCTGGTCGTCGCGGCAGTGGCCGACCACCGCCTCGAATTCGGTCAGGTTGGGGGTCAGCACGCTGGCGCCGCGATACTTGCCAAAATCGCTGCCCTTGGGGTCGACCAGTACACGCTTGCCGGCAGCGCGTACCAGCGCAATCAGCTCTTCGATACGGTTCAGCGTGCCCTTGCCGTAGTCGGAGAGGATCACCAGGTCGGCGGTGCCCAGCTGCGCGGCAACGCGCTCGGTAAGCGGGTGAGTATCCACGTCGCCCAGGCCCTGCTCGAAGTCGAGGCGAATCAGCTGCTGGTTGCGACTCATGACCCGTAGCTTGGTAATCGTGGGTATTTCGGCGCTGCGCTGAAAGTGAGTACTTACTCCGGCGTCTTCCAGGCAGGCAGCGAGCAGGTCAGCGTTGTCATCGTCCCCCACCAGGCCGGCGAGGCCGGCGTGGCCACCCAGCGAGGCGATATTGAGCGCCACGTTGGCGGCGCCGCCCGGGCGATCTTCCGCCTCTTCAACGCGGACCACCGGCACCGGCGCCTCGGGGGAGATCCGCGAGGTGCCGCCGTGCCAGTAGCGATCGAGCATGGCATCGCCCACCACCAGCACGCGGGCATGTTCCAGGGCGGTGAGATCAAGTTTCATCACGTGGCTCCGTGAGCAGAGTGTCCAAACGGTCGATGACGTCGTCGGCGGCGATCAGTGACATGGCATCCGGATGGCGCACCCGCTCACCCCAGCCGAGCGTCTCGACGTCCTTGTGCAGAAAGCGGGCCACCGCCTGCGGGTAGCGGTCCACCGCCAGGTGGCGCCAGCCGTAGGGTCCAGTACGCTGCAGATTGGAGGTGGCGTAGAGACCGATCACCGGGGTGTTCAGGGCGTTGGCCATGTGCACCGGTCCGGAGTCCGGGGCGATCACCGCCTGGGCCTCGTCGATCAGCGCCAGCAGCCCCTTGAGCGACAGCCGGCCAACGCCGTCGACCAGCGCCTCGCGGTCCGGCACCAGCGTGGCGATCTCCTCGCACATCTCGCGCTCCTTGGCGGTGCCGCTGCCGGTAAGCAGCGTGAACAGCCCATACTGCTGCCAGGCGTGCTCGATGACGGCGGCGAAGCCCTCCGCTGACCAGTTGCGGTAGTTGCGCACCCGCACGCTGCTGCAGGGGCTGACCACCAGGTAACGCCGCCCAGCGCTCAACCGCCGCGCTTCCTCGACCGCCGTCTCGGGTACGCTCAGGTGCCACTCGAGGCGGGTGTCCTCGACGCCCAGCAGACGAGCGAAGTCCATAAAGGAGTCGACGACGTGAGCTCGAGGGTGCGGCGCCAGTTGGCGGTGGGTGAACCAGTGCTGAGCGTCCTTGGCGCGGGCCTTGTCGTAGCCTACCCGTACCCCGGCCTTGAGGCCCAGCGACAGCAGGCTGGCGCGCAGCGCCTGCTGCATATGCAGCAGCACGTCGAAGCGCGTGTCGGCGAGTTCACGCCACAGGGCACGCATGCCGGCCAGGCCGGAGGCCTTGTCGTAGACGACGAACTCGACCCCGGACAGGCCCGCCAGTAAACTGTGCTCGCTCTTGCCGATGATCCAGGTGATACGCGCCTCGGGCCACTGGCGCTGCAGGGCACGCACGGTGGGCACCAGATTACACACGTCGCCCAGCGCGGATAGGCGCAGGATGCCGATATGGCGGGGCTGGGCGGGCAGGGGATGCTTCATGCAGTTGGCAACATATCGTCCAATAAGGATGGCATTCTAACCTCAGACCACGACAACGGTCACACCGTACCGGCTCGCCATTCACCAATGCCAGCGAGGAAACGCCAGAGATGCGAGACGCTTCGATGCTCATTCGACTCGCCCACACCCAACCGCTGGCCAGCGGAGGATCGCGACTAATCTATCCTCACCCGGAGCAGCCTGGACAGCTGATCAAAGTCATCAAGGGCAGAGAATCGATGCAGCCCAAGCACCGGCTAACGCCGACACGCCTCAAGGCACGCTTCCAGCTGACACGTCAGCTACGCGAATTACGCGAGCATATTCGCATCCTGGACACCCCGAGTGACCTCCTCTCCCGCCACCTGCCTCGCATTGATGGGCTCGTCGCTACCGACCTTGGGGTAGGCCTCGTGGTGGAAGCGATTCGTGATGTAAATGGCCGGCTTGCACCGACTTTATCTCAACTACTTGGCAAATCCCTGATAGAGCCCCGACATCGCGACCTACTGGCCATCTTCTTCGAGCGGCTGATCGCTTCAACCGCCATCGTCGGCGACTTGAGTTATAACAACTTGGTGCTCGGCCAAGATGTTCAAGGTAACGACTACTTTGCACTGGTAGATGGTCTGGGCGACAACACCCTTGTTCCAATGTATGCATTGGTGCCGGGTAGAAATGTTTACAAGAAGCGGCAAGCTGAGCATCGCTTCCTGTCAGCCTTTGACGCAGCTCTTGGCAGAACTGCCGTGATCACCGCCACCCCCCCATGACAGGAATCTACCAGGAGGTGAGATGCCGTTGGTCACCCGCCATGTCGAGTCCATGACGATCCTCTACGAGGATCACGCCGCAGCATGGGCCTGCACGCTGCCACATATCGGTCCACTGGCCTTTAACTATGAGGCATGGCAGCGCGCAGGTCGAGTGACGGGGCAAGCGCCTGGACGCGGCACCAGCCTATTCGTGGATGCTGGCGATGGACACGAGTGGGTGCTACGTCACTACCGACGCGGCGGATGGATCGCCAGACTCAGCGCGTCCCACTATGTGTGGACCGGCCTCGAGCGCACCCGCGCCTTCCGCGAGCTGCGTCTGATTGCCGAGCTCCACGCCCGCGGCCTGCCGGTGCCGCCGCCGGTGGCAGCCTGCGTATGGCGCTCAGGCCTGAGCTACCAGGCGGCACTCATCACCCAGCGGCTGGCCGGCACCCGGGCCCTGGCCGAGCACCTCGCCAGCGCCGACGCAGCGCTGCTCGAGCGCGTCGGCGCCACCATCGCCCGTTTCCACGCCGCCGGGCTCGACCACGTCGATCTCAATGCCCGCAATCTGCTGGTGGATGCCGAGATGCGGGTGTGGCTGATCGACCTTGACCGCTGCCGGCTACGCCGGCCCGGGGCCTGGCAGGCAGCCAATCTCGACCGCCTGGCGCGCTCACTGGCCAAATTCAATGCCCCACCGAGCGCCATGCAGGCCATTCGCCGCGGTTATACCGATGCGTAGGCGTCGCTGAGCGCCGCCACGTGGGCACTGAGCGTGAAATCGCGCCGCACCCGTCCAGCGGCCGCCGCCCCAAGCGCCTCGCGCAGCTCGGGGGCAGCGGCCAGGGCCTCCAGCTGAACAGCCCAGGCCTCGGCGTCGTCGGGGGCGGCCAGGAGACCGACCTCGCTGTCGAGCAGCTCGGGAATCGCCCCACTGTCGGCACCCACTACCGGGCGCCCGGCGGCCATGGCCTCGATCACCGTCAAGCCGAAGGCTTCGTTGGTCGAGGGGATACAGACAATATCCAGCGCTCCCAGCAGGCGCGGCAGATCACGGCGAAAGCCCGCGAAGCTGACCCGCTCGGTCAGCCCCAGTGCCGCCACTTGGGACTTGAGCTGGGCGACATAGGGCTCGTCGCTCCCCTCGCTGGCGGTCAGGCCGCCGATCATGACCGCATGCCAGTGCAGCGCCGGCGACCGCTGGGTCAGCAGGGCCAGTGCCTCCAGCCAGACATCCTGGCCCTTGCCCGGCGTCAGGCGCCCAGGCAGGCCGATCAGCAGCTCCCCCTGGGATGCACCGAGTTCGCTGCGCAGCGTCTCGCTGTCGCCACCGCTCGCATAGGGCCCAGGGTCGATGCCCAGATAGAGTCGCTGGATACGCTCGGCGGGCAGCGAGAAGGCGTTGAGGTTGCGCGCCCGGGTCGCCTCGCTGATCGAAAACATTCTGCTCAGTTTACCGTAGGCCCAGCGATGGTAGAGTCCCTTCTTGGGCCGTGTCACGCCCATATGCTCGGTGAAGAACAGTCGCAGGCCCGGTCGTAGCGTCTTGAGCAGCGCGGCCAGGCGTAGGTCGGAGGACTTATGGCAGTGCAGCACCCGGATCTCGTGGCGGCGCAGATAGTCCAGGATACGCAGCACAGCCAGCAGCGCTCGGCCCCGGGACGCCACCGTCAGCGGTGTAATACCCGCCGCCTGCAGGCTATCCGCGACCCGTGAGCCGGCTAGCGCCAGACCGTGGACCTGCCAGCCCTGGCGCTGCAGCTCGGGTATAATCCGCGAGGGATACATTTCCAGACCACCCCAGCCGCTCGAGAGGCAGATGTGCATGACCTTGTACGACAAGACGACTCTCCCATGACCACTTCCCCGTCAGCGCCGCGGCGCATTCTGGTGGTGCGTAACGATAAACTCGGCGATTTCATGCTCGCCTGGCCGGCCCTGGCGTGCCTCAAGCGGGCCGACGCAGGGCTGCATATCACCGCCCTGGTGCCGGCCTACACCGCGCCGCTGGCCGAGGCCTGCCCGTGGATCGACGCGGTGATCCTCGACCCCGGCGACGGCGCGCCGCGCCAGGCGCAGCGCGCACTGCTCGATCAGCTGCGCGCCGCTCGCTTCGACGCGCTGCTGACCCTGTTCTCGACACCACGCATCGGCTGGCTGGGCTTTCGCGCGGGTATCCCGGTACGGCTGGCACCGGCCACCAAGTGGGCTCAGCTATTCTACAACCATCGCGTAAGTCAGCGCAGGTCGCGCTCGCTAAAGCCCGAGTACAGCTACAATCTCGAGCTCGCCGAGGCGCTGCTGGTGAAGCTGGGCATCACCCCCCCGCAGGTCGCACCGCCCTACTGGCCGCTCGACGCAGGCCTGCGTGACGCCGAACGACGGCGCCTGGCAAAAACCCTCGACCTCGACCTCGCTCGACCCTGGGTCTTCCTGCACCCTGGCAGCGGCGGTTCGGCGGTCAACCTCGACAGCACTCAGTACGCGCACCTGGCGGCCGGCATCGCCCGGCATGCACAGTGCTCGCCACACTGGCTGCTGACCTTCGGCCCTGGCGAGCAGCAGACCGCCGAGAAGCTCTGCGAGGCACTAGGTGAACACAGGCTTGACGCCCAACTGGTGCCGCCGCGGGCGACGCTGCGCGATTTTGCACAGGGACTCGCCGCCGCCGACCTATTGATCGCCGGCTCCACCGGACCACTCCACGTGGCCGGCTGCCTCAACATGGCCACCGCCGGCTTTTATCCGGCCAAGCGCTCATCGACGCCGCTGCGCTGGCAGACCTGCAACGCCGCCGAGCAACGCCTGGCGTTCTGCCCTCCGCCGGGCAAGCACAGCGAGAGCGACATGTCGCGCATCGACCTGAACGATGCCGCCCTGCGTATCAGCGCACTGCTGGATCGTCAGGCGGTACGGTCCGGGTCCTGACCCACAGATCGGCATACTTGGCAAAGGTCGAGTGCGCCGACAACAGCGCCAGCAGCAGCCCCGCACGGCCGTCGAGAAAACCCGCCTTGAGCAGATACATGCGCACAAAGCAGCCCAGCCCATGGCCAATACCCGCCGCCAGACTGCCACGCTTGCCGCGTGCGGCACGCTGTTCGGCCCAGGCCTGGGCGTAGTGGGCCGATTTCTCCAGATAGTGGCGCAGATCGCGATAGGTAAAGTGCAGCAGATCACCCTGCAGATCGCGCACTGGCAGCTTCTGCGGGTTGGTGAGTTTCTCGTGCACCAGGGCGCTATCGTAATTGGCGCGCCCGCGCGGATAGAGTCGCGCGACGCGGTCGGGGTACCAGCCGGCGTGCCGGATATAGGCGCCGAAACACCATGACAGACGCGCCACGCGGTAGATGGCCGGCGCCTCACCCAGCACCGCCTCGATGCTGGCACGCAGCTCAGGGGTGACCCGCTCGTCGGCATCGACCATCAGTACCCAGTCGCTCTCTACCAGCGCCTCGGCGCGCTGACGCTGAACGCCGAAGCCCTGCCAGTCGGCATCCACCGCTACCTTATCGGCATAGCGCCGCGCGATCTCGACGCTGGCATCCTGGCTGCCGGCATCCAGCACCACCAGCTCATCGACCCAGCGCAGGGTCTCGAGGCAAGCGGCCAGGTGCTCGGCCTCGTTCTTGACGATCACTACCGCGGCCAACGACATGGGGCATCCTTCAAGGTCGGCAAACCGCCAAGTGTAGAGCTGCGCGGCGAACCCGGCAAACCCAAGGCCTGCAAGCGTATGAGCCAGCGCCGAGCCTTGCTAAGCTAGGAGGCACTCAGACTCTGCCGAGCGCTTGCCATGATCCCTGCCGTACTCCGCAACCCCAGGCTACGCCAGCCACGCTGGTGGGCACTGATCTTCCTGGGCGGCTGCCTGGCCTATGCGACGGCCTCGCTGCTGCCCTTCGGCCCCTGGCCATTTTTCCTGGTCGGCGCCGCTTGGCTGCTTATCGCCTATCTGTTCCGCTGGGGCGCGCCGCGTCACCCGCGACCGCCCAAGGCGGTGATCCCCTGGTCGCTGGTGCCACTGCTGCTGTGGTGGCTGTACGTCTATCTGGCGGCCAGCTTCGGCATCGTCGATCTGGGTGCCATCTATTTCCATCTGCAAGCAGGGATGACCGACCACGGCGGTGCCAGCCGTATCGTGGCTGCCATTGCCTCTACCCTTTGCGCGGTCGTCATTATCGTCGCCTTTACCTGGCTGGTACGTAACGATCATCGCTGGCGGCTGATTGAGCGCATCCTGGCGCTGCTGCTACTGGCCAGCAACCCGCTGCTCCACGGCATTACCCAGCGCAGTGCCGCCATCGTCGCCGATGATGGTGCCTGGCTCGACCGCCGCTATGTAGAGCCTGTGATCCACAGCACCCCGGATGCGCCGCCCAACTTGCTATTCATCTACATAGAGAGCATCGAGCGCACCTATGCCGACCGTGAACGCTTCGGCGACGCCTATGCCGACTTCGACGTGATCGGCGAGCAGGGCAAGGTCTTCGAAGGGGTTCGTCAGATCGATAACACCGGTTGGACCATGGCCGGCATGATCGCCAGCCAGTGCGGCAGCCCGCTGATGCCTGCGGGCCTGCTTCATGACCGTCAGTTCGAACCCCTCGACGATGTGGTCCCCGGCGTGACCTGCCTTGGCGACCTGCTCAGCGAGCAGGGATACCAGCAAACCTATCTGGGCGGGGCCAGCAAGGTCTTCGCCGGCAAGGGGCTGTTCTACTATGGTCACGGCTTCGACACCGTCTACGGTCGCGAGGAGCTGGTCCCGCGCATGGAGGATCCCGAATACCTCAACAGCTGGGGGCTCTACGACGATACCCTGTTCGATTTCGTCATCGAAGAGGTACGCGAACTGGACGCCGGCGACGCGCCCTGGAACCTCACCACCCTGACCATCGGCGCCCACGCCCCCTATGGTCATCCGGCTCAGCGCTGCCTCGACCGCCAGGGTGAGTTCGACGGCGTCGATATCCTCTACTCGGTGGAGTGCAACGCCTGGCTGACCCGTGAACTGCTCGAAGACCTCTCAGCCGAGGGACTGCTCGACAACACCCTGGTGGTGATCGCCAGCGACCACCTGACCATGCGCGTCTCGGCCTGGGATGACCTGATTGCCGGTCCCCGCGACAACACCTTTATGCTGCTCGGTAACGATCTGGAGCCCCAGCGCATCGAGCGCGAGTCGTCGATGGTCGACGTCTTCCCGACTATCCTCGAGGCCATGGGCTTCGAGATTCATCAGCACCGCGCCGGCCTCGGCGCTTCACTGCTGTCGCCGGTCCAGACGCTGCTCGAGCGCCATCAGATTGAGCTGATCAACACCAAGCTGCGCGAGGAGAGGGAGCTGCAATTGAGGCTATGGGATGGCCTGGCGCCGACAGCTCGCCAGCAGCAGGACGAGGGCCTCAGCGAGGAGGAGGAGGAGCTGCCACCGGTGATGTAGCTTACTCTGCAGGAGAGGCCATCAGCGCATCGAAGATGCGCTTCGGCAGCAGCTGGTTAAGACAGTTGGTGTGGCCCAGTGGGCAGACCCGTGCGAAGCATGGCGAACAGGCAAGGCCCAGGCGATGGATCTCTGCCCTAGCGGTCATCGGCGGTGTAAAGTCGGGCGACGAGGAGCCGTAGAGGGCATGCACCCGCGTCCCCACCGCTGCTGCCACGTGCATCAACCCCGAGTCGTTGGTCACTACCTGCTGGCAATCCGCCAGCAGATCCACGGCATCCGCCAGCTGCGTCTTTCCACACAGATTGTGCACGTGCTCCAACCCAGCGGCGATCTGCTCCCCATCCTCGACGTCCTTGGGGCCACCCAGCACCCGTACCTCATACCCCGCCTCAACCAGCCAAACAGCTAACTGCCGAAAGTAGGCTGGCGGCCACTGCTTGGCCGGTCCATATTCGGCGCCCGGCATCATGCCAATCGCCGGGCGCGATGAGAGTCCCAGGGCCAGGCGCAGTTCGACGAGATTGGCGGCGTCCACTGCCAGCCGCGGGCGTGGAATCGCAAAGTCGCCGTTAGCCGCCTCTTGGTCCGGCAAGCCCAGTGACACGAAGCGCTTGACGGTCTGATCGAGCCGCGCCTTGTCGAGATGGCGACGCCGGTTGAGCAGCACCACCCGCTGTTCACCGGTGAAACCGAGGCGCTGTGGAATACGCGCCAGAAAT
This sequence comes from Halomonas sp. ML-15, assembly GCF_014779595.1. Taxonomy (GTDB): domain Bacteria; phylum Pseudomonadota; class Gammaproteobacteria; order Pseudomonadales; family Halomonadaceae; genus Franzmannia. Next base: position 609,699 of record NZ_JACXZT010000019.1, on the reverse strand, counting down.
GGCACCAGCGCCGATTTCCACGAACGCGGCAGTACGATGGCGCGATCAAAGCGCCCGCGCAGCGCTGCCGCCAGCTGCCGGCGTGCCCGCCAGCCAAACTCACCGTGCCCCACCCCGAGGGCGATCGCCTCGTCGACTTCCGCCATGCGCGACAGCATCGGCAACGACCAGGCCGGCGCAACGACACCGATTCGGCACCCAGGGTGGCGCGCCTTGAGGGTCATCAGCAGGCTCTGCGCCATCACCATATCGCCGACCCAGGAGGGTCCTACGACCAGGAACCGCTCACCGGCATCAGCCATTCAACCACTCCAGATAGTCCCCTACGCCTTCGGCGACGGTCTTGAACTCATAGGGGTAGCCGGCGGCGCGCAGCCGTGAGATATCGGCGCGGGTATAGCTCTGGTAGCGCCCCTTGAGCTCGTCGGGAAAATCGATGAAGTCAATATCACCCTGTCGGTAGTAGTCGATCACACTCTCGGCGATGGCCTTGAAGGGCTCGGCGCGGCCGGTACCCAGGTTGAAGATGCCCGACTGCTCGGGATGCTCGAGGAACCACAGGTTGACATCAACCACGTCGCCAACATAAACAAAGTCGCGACTCTGCATGCCGGCGTCGTAGCCGTCCCAGGCGCCGAACAGCTTGGGGTTCTCGCCCGCCTTGACCTGGGTATGGTGGTGGTAGGCGACGCTCGCCATCTTGCCCTTGTGCTGCTCCCGCGGCCCATAGACGTTGAAGTAGCGGAAGCCCACTACCTGGCTGGCGAACTGGTCCCAGCGAGCCCGCACATACTGATCGAACAGCAGCTTGGAGTAGCCGTAGACGTTAAGCGGACGCTCGTGCTCGGGCGCTTCGACGAACACCTCGCTGCCGCCGTAGGTCGCCGCCGAGGAGGCATATAGAAATGGAATACCCTTGTGCTGGCAGTAGTGCAGCAGCACCTTGGAGTACTCGAAATTGTTCTCGAGCATAAAGCGGCCGTCCCACTCGGTGGTGTCCGAGCAGGCACCCTGGTGAAAGATCGCTTCGATACTTGGCAAGCTGGCGTCTTCGCCTCGCAGTTCGGCCTCGACACGCATCAGGAAATCGTCCTTGTCGAGGTAGTCACCCAGGGTGCAGTCGGCCAGGTTGACGAACTTGGTTCCGTCACTCAGATCGTCGACCACCAGCACATCCTCGCGGCCACGCGCGTTCAGCGCCTTGACCAGATTGGCACCGATAAAACCGGCGCCGCCCGTCACTACGATCATCTCTGTATCCTCTTCCGTTGCCGCGCACCGCCGAGGCAGGCGTCGGGGCGATGGCCGGAGCGACATTCCTGCGCCGCGCCTATAACCGATTCGCTGGTAATTGTATACTTGGCGGTTCTTGAATTCATGGGCCAACGGTGCATCAGCAATGACACAGTCGACGCCAGACGTGACAACCTTCCAGGGGCTGATTCTCGCCCTGCAGCAATACTGGGCCGAACACGGCTGCGTGATCATGCAGCCGCTGGATATGGAAGTTGGTGCCGGCACCTTTCATCCGGCTACCTTCCTGCGTGCCATTGGTCCCGAGACCTGGAACGCCGCCTACGTCCAGCCCTCTCGCCGCCCGACCGACGGCCGCTACGGCGAGAACCCCAACCGCCTGCAGCACTACTATCAGTTCCAGGTAGTGATGAAGCCATCTCCTTCCAACCTCCAGGACCTCTACTTGGGTTCCCTTGAGCGTCTCGGAATCGATCCGCTGGTCCACGACATCCGCTTCGTCGAAGACAACTGGGAGTCCCCGACTCTGGGCGCCTGGGGACTAGGCTGGGAGGTCTGGCTCAATGGCATGGAAGTCACCCAGTTTACCTATTTTCAGCAGGCCGGTGGCATCGAGTGCTACCCGGTCACCGGCGAGCTGACCTATGGGCTCGAGCGCATCGCCATGTACCTGCAGGACGTCGACAGCGTCTATGACCTGATCTGGACCCATGCGCCCGATGGTCGCAAGGTCACCTATGGCGACGTCTATCTGCAGAACGAGCGCGAACAGTCGGCCTATAATTTCGAGCACGCCGACGTGCCGGCACTCTTCGGCGCCTTCGACCATCAGGAGCGCGAGTGCAGCAAGCTGCTCGAAGCCGGCCTGCCGCTGCCCGCCTACGAGATGGTGCTCAAGGCATCGCATACCTTCAACCTGCTCGATGCGCGCCACGCCATCTCGGTCACCGAACGACAGCGCTTCATACTGCGCGTGCGTACCATGGCCCGCGACGTGGCCCACGCCTACTACGAATCACGCAAGGCCGCCGGCTTCCCCATGGCACCGGACGCCCTTCGACGCGAGCTGCTCGACGCAGCCGCCGCCGACACACAGGGAGACGCATGAGTATGGCTTTCCACTCGCTTCTGGTCGAACTCGGGGTCGAGGAACTGCCCCCCACTGCCATTGATCGCCTCTCCGATGCACTGGCCGCCGGCATCCGCCAGGGACTGAGCGACGCCGAGGTGAGCTTCGGCAAGGTCACCGCCTACGCCTCGCCGCGCCGCCTGGCTGTTCATATCAGCGAGCTGGCCGACAAGCAGCCCGATCGCGAGATCGAGCGCCGAGGGCCAGCCCTGGCTGCCGCCTTCAAGGATGGCCAACCCACCAAAGCCGCCGAGGGCTTCGCCCGCTCCTGCGGCGTCGACGTCAGTGACCTGATCCACCTCGAAACTGACAAGGGCACCTGGCTCGGCTTTCGTGAACGCCAGCAGGGTGACACCATCGAGCGGCTTCTGCCGGTCATCGTCGACAAGGCCATCGCGGCGCTTCCGGTACCCAAGAACATGCGCTGGGGCGCCTCTCGCATTGAATTCTCTCGCCCAGTCCACTGGTTGGTGATGCTATATGGCGATCGCGTGATTGAGGCCGAGACACTTGGCCTCAAGGCGGATCGCCTCACCTATGGGCACCGTTTTCATGCCCCCGGCGCGATCTCGCTGGCCCATGCTGACGACTATCTCGGCGCACTCGAGAACGCCTATGTCCTGGCAGATCGTCAGCGCCGCCGTGAGCGTATTCGCGAGCAGGTGCTTGCCGAGGCAGAAGTACTGGACGCCCAGGCCGTCATCGACGAGGCGCTGCTCACCGAGGTCAGCGGCCTGGTCGAGTGGCCCGTAGCGCTCACCGGTAGCTTCGATGAGCGCTTCCTCGAAGTGCCGCCGGAGTGTCTGATCTCCTCGATGAAGGCCAACCAGAAGTACTTCCATCTCCTCGGCGAGGACGGCAAGCTCAAGCCACTGTTCATTACCATCGCCAATATCGAGAGCCACGATCCAGAACGCGTTATCGACGGCAACGAGAAGGTGATTCGCCCGCGTCTGGCTGATGCCGCCTTTTTCTATGACATCGACCGCAAGACGCCACTCGCAGAGCGCCAGGCAGGTCTCGGCGAGGTGGTCTTTCAGCAGCAGCTCGGCTCGCTGGCCGATAAGGCACAACGTACCGCCGTGGTGGCACACGCCATCGCCGAACGCATCGGTGGCGATAGCGCCCATGCCGAGCGTGCTGCACGACTAGCCAAGTGCGACCTGGTCACTGAAATGGTGCTCGAATTCCCTGAGCTGCAGGGCATCATGGGCTGCTACTACGCCCGCCAGGACGGTGAGCCCGAGGAAGTTGCTCAGGCGCTTTATGAGCAGTACCTGCCACGCTTTGCCACTGATGAGATCCCGCAGTCCCGCACCGGCCTGGCGCTGGCACTGGCCGACCGCCTCGATACTCTGACCGGCATCTTCGGTATCGGCCAGCGCCCCACCGGTGCCAAAGATCCCTTTGCACTGCGCCGCGCGGCCATCGGTATTCTCAACATCATGGTCAAGGGCGAGCTCGACCTCGACCTGCGTGAATTGCTTGAGCTGGCTGCCTCGCAGCATCGCGACCTGCCCCAGGCGGATCATTTGGTCGACGATGTGCTCGACTATATGCTCGAGCGCTTTCGCGCCTGGGCCCAGGACGAAGGCGTCTCGGTCGGGAGCTATCTGGCGGTCCGCGCCCGCCCGGTCACACGCCCGCTAGATTTCGCCCGCCGCCTGTATGCTGTACAAGCCTTTACTCAGCGCGACGAGGCTGCGGCATTGGCTGCGGCCAATAAGCGCGTTTCCAATATTCTCGCCAAGCAGGAAGGCGCCGTTGGTAGCCAAGTAGTGGCAAATCTGCTGCAAGAGCCCGCCGAGCGGTCGCTGCATGACGCAGTTACCCAGCAACGCGAGCATGTCATGCCGCTATTTGCCAAGGCCCGCTATGCCGAGGCTCTAGATGCCCTTGCGACCCTTCGCGAGCCGGTAGACGCCTTCTTCGAGCAGGTGATGGTAATGGCCGAAGATCCAGCCGTACGCGACAACCGTCTGGCTCTGCTCGCCGAACTCCAATCACTATTCCTTGAAGTGGCAGATATCGCCGAGCTTCAGCAGTAAGCTTGATAGGCGACTAGGTTGGGGCCGGCGAACAATGCTCGCCGGCCCTTTTCTATGCCACCACGCCGTCATGCCGTATGTTTCACGTGGAACATCGCGGCTATGGAAACGCATTGGCAGTGCGTTACCTCAGCCTTGGCAGACGATGTTCCACGTGAAACACTGCGTCTCACTGCCAGCCGTGAATAACAGGACCCCCATGCCACCTCTAGCCGACCACTTGGTGATTCTCGACCGCGACGGAGTCATCAACAAAGACTCCGACGACTATATAAAGTCACTGGACGAGTTTGAGCCTTATCCCCAGGCTATCGACGCAATCTCACGGCTATGCCAGGCAAGTTGGACAGTTGCCGTGGCCACCAACCAATCAGGCATAGCGCGTGGCTACTACGACGAGGCCACTCTCGGCATCATGCATGAGCACCTGAAGGCTTTGATTGCCGACACCGGAGGCCGGCTAGCGCATATCGCCTACTGCCCTCACGGGCCCGATGATGGCTGCGACTGTCGCAAGCCACTGCCGGGCATGCTCAAGCAAATACAGCACGCCCTGCAGCTGGAATCATTGGAAGGCAGCTGGATGGTAGGTGATAGCCTACGAGACCTGCAGGCGGGTGAGGCCGTGGGTTGCCACCTTGCCCTGGTGCGCACCGGAAAAGGCAAGCGAACACTGGCCAAGCATCCGGAACTGGCTTCCCCAGAAGGCCAAACACGGATCTTCGATGACCTGGGCGGTTTCGCTGACTGGTTAGTCGACGCACGATAACCAAGGCAATACCGTGCCGACAATAAAAAACCCCGACATTGAAAGATGTCGGGGCTCTTGCTTGGCGCTAAGCAACATGTTCCACGTGAAACATCACACGTCGAGATTAGCCACTAAGGCAAACCGCTCGATGAAGTCGCGCCGCGGCTCAACCTCATCCCCCATCAGGGTATTGAACATCATGTCGGCGGCCACAGCATCTTCGATGGTCACCCGCAGCATCCGTCGAGTCTCCGGATTCATAGTGGTATCCCACAGCTGATCCGGATTCATTTCCCCCAGACCCTTATAGCGCTGGATAGAGAAGCCGCGCTGGGCCTCCTTCATCAGCCATTCAAGCGCTTCGTAGAAGGTCGTCACCGGGTGCTGACGCTCGCCCCGTGCCACATAGGCACTCTCATCGAGCAAGCCATTCAGCGTTTCTCCCAGCTTGGCCAGAGCACGATAGTCAGCGCTGCGGAAGAAATCCACACCCCAGACATAATCAGTGGTCACGCCATGTGCCGCCAGAGAAACCGCCGGCAAGAAAAAGCCTCGTTCAGTATCTTCCTGGAGCTCGAAGGTATAGCGCGGCCCGCCTTGATAAGCCACTACATCGTCCATTTCCTTCTGAAGGAAATCGATCCAGTGCTGCATGGTCACGCGGTCCTTGAGACTCTCTTCCGCCTCCAGGGTTGCGGCGTGCGCGATTTTACGCAGCACCTCGCTCGGATAGACCCGTGACAACCGGTCGATACGCTTCATCACGTCGCGGTACTGGTTGACCAAGACCTCTAGCTGCTCACCAGCAATACCCGGCGCGTCCGCGTTGACGTAGAGCCGTGCACCGTCCAGAGCAGTAGTAGTCAAATAGTCGATCAGAGCCTGCTCGTCTTTAAGATAGCTCTCCTGCTTGCCCCGCTTGATCTTGTAAAGCGGCGGCTGTGCAATAAAGACGTGACCTCTCTCGATCAGCTGGGACATCTGGCGGAAAAAGAAGGTCAGCAGCAAGGTACGGATATGCGAGCCGTCGACATCAGCATCGGTCATGATGATAATCGAGTGATAACGCAACTTGTCGGGGTTGAACTCTTCTCGACCAATGCCGCAGCCAAGGGCAGTGATCAGCGTGCCGACTTCAGCCGACGAGAGCATCTTGTCAAAACGTGCTTTCTCGACGTTGAGGATCTTGCCCTTGAGCGGCAGAATTGCCTGGGTACGGCGATCACGCCCCTGCTTGGCACTGCCGCCCGCCGAATCGCCCTCTACCAGGTAGAGCTCTGAGAGGCTTGGATCCTTCTCCTGGCAATCGGCCAACTTGCCGGGCAGCCCGGCGATATCCAACGCGCCTTTGCGGCGCGTCATGTCACGCGCTTTGCGCGCTGCTTCACGGGCACGCGCAGCCTCAAGCATCTTGTTGACGATCGCCTTTGCCTCGGCCGGCTTTTCAACCAGATACTCAGCAAAAAGACGACCCATCTCCTGCTCGACAGCGGTCTTCACCTCGGAAGAAACCAGCTTCTCCTTGGTCTGCGACGAGAACTTGGGGTCAGGCACCTTCACCGAAATGATCGCCGTCAGCCCCTCACGTGCATCATCGCCAGCGGTATTGACCTTGGCCTTCTTGAGCAGGCCCTCGGCCTCGATATAGTTGTTCAGCGTCCGGGTCAAGGATGCACGGAAGCCCGCCAGGTGGGTACCGCCATCTCGCTGGGGAATGTTATTGGTATAGCAGAAGATATTCTCTGCAAAGGTATCATTCCACTGCATCGCCACTTCAACACCGACACCATCTTCACGCTCAGCGCTGAAATGAAACACCGGGTTGATGGCCGTCTTGTTGGTGTTGAGGTGGTCGACGAAAGCCCGTAGCCCCCCCTCATAGTGAAAGAGCTCCTCTTTGCCACTACGCTCATCGAGCAAGCGAATCGCCACACCGGAATTGAGAAAAGAGAGCTCTCTCAATCGCTTGGCGAGAATATCGTAGTGAAACTCGATATTGCCAAAGGTTTCAGGGGACGGACGGAAGTGAACCCGCGTACCCGTCTTTTCACTCTTACCAACCACACTCAGTGGTGCCTCAGGGACACCATGGTGATAAATCTGCTCATGTACCTGGCCGGCACGCCAGATCGTCAACTTGAGCTCCTCTGACAGCGCATTGACGACTGAAACCCCTACGCCATGAAGACCACCGGACACCTTGTAAGAATTATCATCGAACTTACCGCCAGCATGCAGCACCGTCATGATCACTTCGGCGGCCGACACGCCTTCTTCTTCATGGATGTCCGTTGGCACACCGCGGCCATTATCGCTCACGGTTATCGTCTCATCCGGGTGGATGACAACGCGAATCTCGCTGCAATAGCCCGCCAGCGCTTCATCGATGGAGTTGTCCACCAGCTCGAACACCATATGGTGCAGTCCCGTACCATCATCGGTGTCACCGATATACATGCCAGGACGCTTGCGTACCGCATCCAGCCCTTTGAGGACCTTGATGCTCGATGAGTCGTAAGCTTGTTCGCTCATTGACTACTCCGTCGTGAAGTCTTTCGTTCCGTGGGTCACTGTCGCCGAGTCATCCAGGACGACCTTGCCATGTTTCACGTGAAACACACTGAAAGGGGTATCTGGCTGCCAGGCATCATACAGAGCTTGGGGCTCGACGCTGGTGATGAACGCCTGACATCGCATTGTTTCCAACCATTGGCAAAACACCTGCTGATGTCGTGCATCGAGCTCCGCAGGCAGATCATCGATCAGATACAGGCAAGAGCGTCCTGTCTGCTGCTCAAGCAACCGTCCTTGAGCAAGTTTTAATGCGCTGACGACGAGCTTCTGCTGGCCGCGGGACAGTACCTCTACCGCGGGCCTACGCTCAAGCCGAAGTCGCAGGTCGGCTCGCTGAGGGCCTTGCTGAGTAAAGCCCATCTGACTATCGCTCTTCCTGCTCTGCCCAAGCACATCCGACAGCGCTCGCTGCCGATCCCAACCTCGCGAATAACGCAATGACAAGCCAGGCAAAGGCAGCAGTGCCGCCAACGTTTCTTCAAATACGGGGACGAAGGCGGCCATGTAATCGCTACGCAGGGCGTCTAACCGTTCGCCCCACTGTGCTAATTCGTGCTCCCAAACTGACAGGGAGCGGTCGTCCATTCTACCATGCCTTAATAGCGCGTTCCGATGTTTCAGCGCCCGCCGCACGCCCTTCCAGACGTCAAAAAAGTCATGTTTCACGTGAAACACGCCCCAGTCGAGAAACTCGCGGCGCGCCGATGGCGACCCCTCAAGCAGGCGGAAGGCATCAGGGTTAATCAGCTGCAGTGGAAGCGCGTCGACCAGGCATGCCACACGGGCGACACGCTCGCCGGCCATACGCATCTCCAGCTCACTTCCTGAGCGCTGGCGGCGTATACCGATCGGCAGAGGCGGATCACCGGCTAGTCGTGCATGCAGCGTCAGCGCGTCATCGTCGTGGGCAACGGCGTGCTTAAGCTGCTGGGTACGAAAGGAGCGGCCCATGCCGAGGATATGAATACCTTCCAGCAGGCTAGTCTTACCGCTGCCATTGGCTCCCAGAACCAGGTTAATTCCGGGGTGAGGCCGCAGGTCCAGGGGCGCCAGGTTACGCAGCCCCTGAAAGGCGAGACGTTCAATCGTCATAGGCGTGGCGTAAAGCCCCGTGCCTAGAGGCGCATCGGCATGACGACATACATTGCATCGCCGCCGCCGGGCTCCTCCATCAGCGCACTGCTGTTGGGGTCGGCGAGAGTCATCTGCACGCGGTCCTCATCGAGCACCCCCAGCACATCGATCAAATAGCCGACGTTAAAGCCGATCTCCATGGCGGCACCACTGTACTCGACCGCCACGTTCTCTTCGGCCTCTTCCTGCTCAGGGTTATTGGCCATGACCCGCAGGTTGCCTTCCTCCAGATGGAGCCGCACCCCACGGTACTTCTCGTTGGAGAGAATCGAGGTGCGCGAGAGCACCTGACGCAGTTCGGCTCGCTCGGCGATAAAGACCTTGTCTCCCCCCCTCGGAACCACCCGCTCATAGTCGGGAAACTTTCCGTCGACCAGCTTGGAGGTAAAGGTGAAATCACCGGTATGGGCACGCACATGACTGGCGCCGAGCGTCAGGCTTACCGGTTCATCGCTGTCATCCAACAGGCGTACCAGCTCGAGAATCCCCTTACGCGGCACGATCAGCTTCTGGGCCGGCTCAACGCTGATCTCTACCGGCCGCGAACATACGGCCAGGCGGTGGCCGTCGGTGGCCACGGTACGTACCAGGTTGGAGCGCAGCTCAAGCAGCATGCCATTCAAGTAATAGCGCACATCCTGCTGAGCCATGGCAAAGGACGTCGCGTCGATCAAATGCTTGAGGGTGCCGCGCGGTAGGCTCAGCTCGACGCTGCCCTGCCCCTCTTCGATATTGGGAAATTCCGCCACTGGAAGCGTCGACAGGGTAAAACGCGAACGCCCACTGCGCAGTACCGCTCGCCCCTCTTCCAACGCAAGGCTTATCTCGGCCTGTTCGGGTAGCGACTTGCAGATATCCATCAGCTTACGGGCAGGGACGGTAGCCGCCCCCGGCTGGTCAACCTGCATCGGCGCTGTGCGACCGATCAGCTCAACCTCGAGATCTGTACCGGTGAGCGACAGCTCATCGGCACTGACCTGAATCAGCACGTTGGATAGCACCGGCAGCGTCTGGCGCCGTTCGACCACGCCGGCGACCAGCGTCAAAGGGCGCAGCAAGGCTTCGCGGGAGATGGAAAATTTCATGGAGGCTCCACTCTTGTCCTGAGTTTCGATGGCTTGCATCGCCGCGATCAGCTGGTCAGCAACCGCAGCAGATTCTTGTAGTCCTCGCGGATGTCCGCGCTTTCTTCCTTGAGCGACTGCACCTTGCGACATGCGTGCAATACGGTGGTGTGGTCGCGTCCGCCGAAGGCATCACCAATCTCCGGCAGACTATGGTTGGTCAGTTCTTTCGCCAGTGCCATGGCGACCTGGCGAGGCCGAGCAACCGAACGCGAACGGCGCTTGGAAAGCAAGTCGGCCAACTTGATCTTGTAGTACTCGGCCACCGTGCGCTGGATATTGTCGACCCCCACCTGCTTGTCCTGCAGCGCCAGGAGGTCCTTAAGCGACTCGCGAATAAAGTCCTGGGTTATTGGCTTACCCATGAAATGGGAGTCGGCGATCACCTTCTTCAGGGCGCCCTCCAGCTCACGCACGTTGGAACGAATCTTCTGAGCAATGAAGAAAGCGGCATCGTGAGGTAGATCGACCTTGGCCTGGTCGGCCTTCTTCATCAGTATCGCCACTCGCGTTTCGAGCTCCGGGGGTTCGATGGCAACGGTCAACCCCCACCCGAAGCGCGACTTGAGCCGTTCTTCTACACCGCTGATTTCCTTGGGGTATCTATCGGAGGTCAGGATCATCTGCTGGCCCCCTTCAAGCAGCGCATTGAAGGTGTGGAAGAACTCTTCCTGGGAGCGCTCCTTGCCAGCAAAGAACTGGATATCATCGATCAGCAGAGCGTCGACGCTGCGGTAGAAGCGCTTGAAGTCGTTGATGGCATTCAGCTGCAGCGCCTTGACCATGTCGGCTACGAAGCGCTCTGAGTGCAGATAGACCACCTTGGCATTCTGCCGCCGTGTAGCGAGGGCGTTACCCACCGCATGCATCAGATGCGTCTTGCCCAGACCCACTCCGCCGTACAGGAACAGGGGATTGTAGGCACCGCCAGGGTTTTCCGATACCTGCCTCGAGGCGGCGCGTGCAAGCTGGTTCGATTTACCCTCAACAAAGGTTTCGAAGGTAAAATTGGCATTGAGGCCGGTATGGTGCTTGAGGCTGCCCTCGACTTGAACCTGACGTTCACCGCCGCGCGAGGAGCTGCGCGACGGCTCATCGCGAAGCGCCTCGATGTCGCGCTCGTCGCCGCGATCACCGCGCGGTGACGTATGCACCGCCGGGGCAACCGGTTGACGCGGCGCCGCGGACACAGGATTGCCGAGCTCACGGGTCTGGGGGCTGGGTGCAGCACGCCGACTCCCCACGACGAGTGTCACCTTGGGGGGCTTGGTAGGCGCCAGCTCACGTAGCAATTCATTGATTCGCTTGATGTACTTGTCGCTTACCCAATCTCGCACGAAACGGTTGGGCGCCAACAGGCAGAGTTCGTTGGATTCCCCCTGTTCCGCCTGGAGGGGGCGAATCCAGGTGTTGAACTGCTGCGAGTTAAGCTCGTCCTGCAGAAAATCCAAACATTGTTGCCAAAGAGCGACCGACACGCGACCTCACCATCCTGTTGATGAATGACCGGCCATTGTATCGCTCAAGCCACAAGTTATCCACACGCCAAAGCGACGCCCAGGCACTGTGGAAAACTCGACTGGCTGGTGGGTGCCAGACCAGCGCATCAGTGCCGAAAGAACGAGTATGCAGACACCTGCTTACCGCTTGACGATCAGAATCGACACGATACGAGCGATACATATCCATCGCATTTCACGCTCACTAGCGCGCTACACAACTTACTGTAATATATCAACTAAATATTTTTATCCACAAAATACCCCCAGACTTGATAACAGATTTTTCCTGCCCCACCGCCATGCCATCGCGTCCCGACAGGTGTCTGGTTATTGCTCAGAAGCCCAGCATCGCGCATAGAGCGTGAGGAAAAATTGCACCCGCCGGCCGAATTCACTAAAATGCCCGGTCTTGAACCGAATTACCCCGGGTTCCCCGCCGGAGCCAGGGCACCTCACCATTGACGTTCCGTCCAATTAACCACGTGGGAATCGATAGTTATGAAACGCACTTTTCAACCCAGCGTTCTCAAGCGCAAGCGCGTGCACGGCTTCCGTGCCCGCATGGCGACCAAGAATGGTCGTGCCGTTCTGGCGCGTCGTCGCGCCAAGGGCCGCAAGCGTCTGAGCGCCTGATCTCGGCTTGCGAGTGTCCTGTCTGGGCTTCCCCCGGCGTCTGCGACTGCTGAATGCCGGGGAGTACCGACACGTCTTCGATCACGCGGCGTTCAAGATTCACGGCAAAGGACTGCTGGCTCTGGCAAGCCCCAATACGCGGGGACATCCGCGCGTGGGTCTGGTCTTTAGCAAGAAGAACGTGCGCTTGGCCGTGGATCGCAATCGTTTGAAACGACTCGTTCGCGAATCCATCCGCCTACAGCAACATCGTCTTCCCGCTGTCGACATCGTGGTACTCTCCCGGCGAGGCGTACACGAACTGGACAACGACACCCTGCATCGCCAGCTGTACGGCATGTGGCGGCGTCTGGAAAAGGATGTACGCAAACAGTCGATGGCCGCCGTCAGTCAGGACACCCCTTTGCCGTCTTCGCGGTGACGCCCCGAGCCTGCCCCTGGCAGGCTTTCGTGTGTATCTGCACCGCTGATGCTGATGTCGCCGTTAGAATGTTCATTACCCATCGGGCAGGACCCTCATGGACGTAAAACGACTACTTCTGCTGGTTCCGCTAGCCGTACTGGCATATCTGCTGGTCGTGCAGTGGAACCAGGATTACGGCCAGGCAGCGCCTGAGCCGGACGCCCCCACCTTTACCAACGGTGGTGCCCCGCAGGTCGAAAGCGGTGAGCCCGACGAGGATGGGGGCCTGAGCGTTCCCAGCGTCGATCAGGAGGCCGTGGAAAGCGAACTGCCCCAGGCTACCGAGAGCGATACACGCAGCCGCGACCTGATCGCGGTCGTCACTGACGTGCTCGACATACGGATCGACCCTCAGGGCGGCGATATCGTTTATGCCGCGCTGCCCCAGCATAAGCTGACGTTGGACTCTGATCGGCCCTTTGTGCTGCTCTCGGACAGCGAGTCGCGCAGCTATGTGGCCAAGTCGGGCCTTCAGCTCGATGGCCACTCGGGGCGCATTGGCTTCGACGTCGAGCAGACCGAGTACCGCCTTGAGGAGGGGGAAGACAGTCTCACCGTCGACCTCACCGCGCAGGTCAACGGCGTTGACGTCATCAAGCGCTACACCTTAGAACGCGATAACTATGCGGTCGACGTCAACTACTACCTGGCCAACAACACCGATGAGCCGGTAACCGCCCGCTTTATCGGCCAGCTGGCACGCGACGATAGTCCCGACCCCACCAGCGGCGTAGCGCTCGGCATGAGCTCCTATCTGGGGGCAGCCTTCTCCTCGCCGGACAATCGCTACGAGAAGGTCGACTTCGATGACATACGCCGCGGCCGCCTCGACAACCGCGACGTGGAAGGCGGCTGGGTGGCCATCATTCAGCACTACTTCACTACCGCCTGGGCGCCGGCACAGAATCAGCAGAACCTCTACTACGGTACCACCGACTCTCGCGATCGCACCGTAGCGGCCTTTGCCGGCCCCTCGACGCAGATCGCCGCCGAGGGCGAAAGCCGTCTGGGCGCCACCCTCTACATGGGCCCCAAGATCCAGGAGCGTCTCGAGCAGGTAGCCCCCAACCTGCGTCTGACCGTCGACTTCGGCTGGCTATGGTTCATTGCCAACCCGCTGTTCTGGTTGCTGGACCAGATCCACAGCCTGATCGGCAACTGGGGCTGGTCGATCGTATTCCTGACCATCGTGGTGAAGCTGGTCATGTGGCCGCTCTCGGCCAAGGCTTACAAGTCCATGGCCCGCATGCGCAAGCTGGGACCGGAGATGCAGCGGCTCAAGGAGCAGTATGGCGACGACCGCCAGAAGATGTCCCAGGAGATGATGAAGTTCTACCAGAAAGAGAAGATCAATCCTCTGGGTGGCTGTCTGCCGATCCTGGTACAGATGCCAGTCTTCATCGCCCTGTACTGGATGCTGCTCGAGTCGGTGGAGCTGCGACATGCGCCGTTCATGTTCTGGATTCAGGATCTGTCGGTGAAGGACCCGTTCTTCATCCTGCCGATCCTGATGGGCGCTTCGATGTTCGTTCAGCAGTTGCTCAACCCGACGCCGCCGGACCCGATGCAGGCCAAGATCATGAAGATGCTGCCGATCGTCTTCACCTTCTTCTTCCTGTGGTTCCCGGCAGGTCTGGTCATCTACTGGGTGGTCAACAACTGCATCTCGATCGCTCAGCAGTACGCGATCACGCGCAAGATCGAGAACGACCCCAGCATTGGAAAGGGCATGAAGACCAAGTAACTCAGCATCCATGCCACTCCCGGACCCCCGCTCAACGCGGGGGTCTGGCGTTTATGGGCCATGCCCGAGACAATGTTCGTCTCCCACGATCAGGAATTCCCGATGCCCGAGCGCCTATATACTCAGGACACCATCGCCGCGCTGGCCACGCCCCCCGGACGCGGGGGCGTAGGCATCATCCGCGTCTCGGGGCCGCTCAGCGGCACCATCGCTGAAGCCGTGGTAGGCCACTGCCCAACCCCGCGGCGCGTCCACTACGGCCCCTTCCAGGGCACACAGGGCAACATCGATGAAGGCATCGCGCTCTACTTTGCCGGCCCCCATTCATTTACCGGCGAAGACGTGCTGGAACTCCAGGGCCACGGCGGACCAGTGATCATGGATCTGCTGCTCGAACGCTGTGTGGGGCTGGGCGCGCGCCTGGCCCGCCCGGGTGAGTTTTCCGAACGCGCTTTCCTCAACGACAAGCTCGACCTGGCCCAGGCGGAAGCCATTGCCGATCTGATCGAGGCAAGCTCCCGGGCCGCCGCCGAGAACGCCCTGCACTCCCTGCAAGGCGCCTTTTCCCAGCGGGTCGAGGCGCTGGTACAGCGCCTGATCGAGCTGCGCATGTACGTCGAAGCGGCGATCGACTTTCCCGAGGAGGAGATCGACTTCCTGGCCGATGGCAAGGTCGCGGCAATGCTCGATGAGGTCAAGGCCGAACTGAACGAAGTACGCAGTTCCGCCAGCCAGGGCGCCTTGATGCGCGAAGGCATGAGTGTCGTGATCGCCGGGCGCCCCAATGCTGGCAAATCGAGCCTGCTCAACGCCTTGACCGAACAGGAAACCGCCATCGTCACCGAGATCGAGGGCACCACCCGTGACGTGCTCCGCGAGCATATCCACCTCGACGGCATGCCGCTGCACGTGATCGATACCGCGGGGCTGCGCGACACCCCCGACGCGGTGGAGAAGATCGGCGTAGCGCGCGCATGGGAAGAAATTGCCAAGGCCGACCGGGTGCTCCTGCTGGTCGATGCCACGACTACCGCCGCCACCGATCCGATGGCCATCTGGCCCGAGTTCGTGGCACGCCTGGCCGATCCTGACCGCCTGACGCTGGTACGCAACAAGGTCGACACCAGCCGTGAGCCGGCGGGTGTCGATGATGCTGCCGGCACCCCGGTGCTTCGCATTTCGGCCAAGACCGGCGCAGGCATCCATGCACTCAAGGAACATCTCAAAGCGGTAATGGGGTTCAACGCTACTACCGAGGGGCGGTTCTCGGCACGGCGGCGTCACCTGGACGCCCTTGATCGCGCTCGGCAGGCCCTCGCCAACGGCGAAGCCCAACTGGCCGGTTACGGCGCGGGCGAGCTGCTCGCCGAAGACCTACGCGATGCCCAGCACTCCCTCGGCGAGATCACCGGGGAGTTCAGCGCCGACGATCTGCTCGGCGAGATCTTCGGCAGCTTCTGCATTGGCAAGTGACGCTATCTGGGCAGCGTGGCCACACAAGACCCCAACAATATGCGGCTGGTCACTCTTCGACCCACCATTCGCCGCGTTGCTGAGCCTGATCGCCAAACAGTGGGACAACCAGCTCAAGGGCCTCGCCAAGCGCGGCGTCGAGCCCCCACGGCGGATTCAACAGCAGCATGCCGCTGCCGTACATGCCGTGGCGGCTGTCGCCGGGTGCGTGACGCACCAGCTCACTGCGCCACAGCTTGCGCAGGCCCGAGGCGCGCAGTGCATCGAGCAGCGCCTGGTGCCTCGCCGCCGGCAGCAGCGGGTACCACACCATCACCAATGCATGCCGCACCTTGCGAGCGATCTCCAACAGCGCATCGGCGACCTCAAGGTACTCCTGCTTTCGCTCATAGCTGGGGTCAATCAACACGCATAGTCGCGGCGTGGATACCGGCACACACTGGCGCAACCCGCTCAGACCATCGCCGAAGCTGCGCCTGGCATTGCCAGGCAGCGGTTGACGCTCGAGCTCAGCATGTTCACCGGGGTGCAGCTCGAACAGCTGTAGCCGGTCCTGAGCGCGCAGCGTACGAGCCAGCCACCACGGCGAGCCGGGGTAATGGCTTAGCTCTCCTTCCCCCTGCTGTGCCTCGCTCAAGGCCGCCAGCCAGTCGTCAAGCAGCGGGCTCGATCCTTGCAGTCGCTCACGCCTCTGCCACAGGGGGGCTACTCCGTCGCGATACTCCTGCAGCTTGCGCGTCTCCGCGGCGCCCAAGGGGTAAAGGCCTCGCCCGGCGTGGCTATCGATATACGTAACCGGTGACGCTTTACGTAATAGATGTCGAGTCACCGCATGCAACGTCAGATGCTTGTGCACATCGGCAAAGTTACCGGCATGGTAGGCGTGCTGGTAGGCAAGCATGAATCACCCATGAAAAAGCCCGCAGGCGAGCGCCCACGGGCTGGTAAGAACGATGCGGAATTACATCTGCTGCTGCATCGGCGTCAGGGTGATTTCCACCCGGCGATTCTGCGCCCGTCCCGACTCGCTGTCATTACTGGCCACCGGCTGAGTCAGGCCGTACCCGCGCATGCTGAGTCGCGAGCGATCAACGCCGCTTTGGCCAAGGTAGTTACCCACTGACTCCGCGCGCCGCTCGGAGAGACGCTGGTTATAGTCGGCGGAGCCGGTGCTATCGGTGTGGCCGGAAATGTTGATTCGGGTTTCCGGATACTCGCGCAGCACATCGGAGACATCGTTCAGGGCCGTGCGTGCCGAGCTGGTCAGCTCGCTGGAGTCGAACCCGAACGTCACACTGCTTGGCATATTGAGCACGATATCGTCGCCCTGGCGATCGACCTCAATGCCGGTGCCGCGCATACTCTCCCGCAGCTGGGCCTCCTGACGATCCATATAGGCGCCGATACCGCCGCCGGCGGCAGCGCCCACTGCGGCGCCGATCAGCGCCCGGTCGCGGCGGCTAGTGCTACCACTGCCGCTGAGCGCACCTGCAGCAGCCCCCACCGCAGCGCCGACGCCGGCGCCGGTCACGGTGCTGCTTCGCTGGGTCTGCCCTCCGTAGGGATCGTTGGTCGCACAGCCTACCACCAACAGGGCAGCAGCCAGAGATGTGGCCAGACGAAGTGTCTTGCGCATGGCGTAGTAACTCCTTGAACGTCGAGGTAAGAACCGCTGATCAGATCTCAATTGAGCCCAGCAGTTCATTCAAGAATAATAGACCCTGAGCCGAAGCTTGCAGCTGATCGGCATCTTCCACAAGAAGTCCTTTTTTCCGCGCTGCGTCAAGTCGGGACAGCAGCACTGCAGAGGCTTGACCAGACCGCGCCTCCCATAGCGTCAACGGCACACCCTGTGTCAGTCGAAGCGCATTCATGGCGAACTCCAGCGGCAACTCTTCTGCCGTCAAGGTGCGCTGTCCAGCAACAAAGCCGCGAGGATCTCGACGCCTACGGAGATAGGCCTCTGGCTGACGAGACTTCCAGCGCCGCTGGATCATCCAGCCACCGTCATCATCTACCCGACTAAGCTTGCCATGGGCACCCGCACCGATCCCGAGATAGTCGCCAAAACGCCAGTAATTGAGGTTGTGACGGGAACGCTGCCCCGGCCGGGCATAGGCCGATATCTCATACTGGTCAAGACCTGCTGCAGCAAGCCGAGCATGGCCAGCGTCCTGGATATCCCACAACTGCTCTTCCTCGGGCAGCCGCGGCGGATGAGAGTAGAATTCGGTATTCGGCTCCAGCGTCAGCTGATACCAGGAGAGGTGGCTGGGTAGCAGTGAC
Source organism: Halomonas sp. ML-15 (assembly GCF_014779595.1). Classification (GTDB taxonomy): domain Bacteria; phylum Pseudomonadota; class Gammaproteobacteria; order Pseudomonadales; family Halomonadaceae; genus Franzmannia. Next base: position 591,584 of record NZ_JACXZT010000019.1, on the reverse strand, counting down.
AACGCCGTGTCCAGATCCGCCAGAGCACCTTCGGTATCCTGTCCCGGCAGACCGTGCATCAAGTCGATATTGAGGTTATCGAAACCCGCCTCCCGGGCATTACGGACGGCATGGTACGCCTCGTCGCCATCATGGATACGCCCCAGTGCCGACAACTGTGCAGACTGAAAACTCTGAACACCAAGCGACAAACGATTGATTCCCGCCTCACGATAACCGGCAAAGCGCGCCTGCTCGAAGGTACCAGGATTGGCCTCGAGAGTAATTTCACAATCCTCTGCAAGGTCGAGTCGCGTCCGCAGCACTGAGAAGAAGTCACGATAGAAGCGCGACGACATCAGGCTCGGCGTTCCTCCGCCAATAAATATGCTGACAAGCTCACGCCCAGCGACGTGGGGCAACTCATCTTCGAGATCCTCAAGTAGAGCGGCCAGATACGCCTGCTCAGGCAAATCGGCGCCATGCCCCACCCCATGAGAGTTGAAGTCACAGTAGGGGCATTTGCGCACGCACCAGGGCACATGCACGTAGAGAGAAAGCGGTGGAAGCGACATCAATGACTCGACAGCTGAGCAAGCAGCGCCTGCATGGCCAGGCCCCGATGACTCAAGCGGTTCTTTTCATCCGCGGAAAGCTCAGCGACACTCATGCCCACCTCAGGCACCCAGAATAGCGGGTCGTAGCCAAAGCCACCTTCACCGCGCGGATGCGCCAGTATTTCACCCTCCCAGTGCTGCTGAACAATCAGTGGTACCGGATCGTCGGCATGGCGAAGATAGACCAGCACACACCAGTAGCGCGCCGTACGCTCACCTTCCGGGACCTCTAGTAACTGTTCCAGCAACTTACGGTTATTGGCGTCGTCGCTCTTGGGTTCACCGGCATAGCGCGCCGAATAGATACCCGGCGCCCCGTTCAGCACATCCACGTCGAGTCCTGAATCATCGGCCAGTGCAGGCAAGCCGCTGACGCGACTCGCCTCGCGTGCCTTGAGCAGCGCATTCTCGACAAACGTCAGTCCTGTCTCCTCGACGTCGACGACACCATACGCTGCCTGCGGCTTGACCTCATACCCCAGGGGCATTAACAACTGGTTGAATTCGTTGATTTTTCCAGTATTTCCACTGGCCAGGACTATGATGGACGCTTGCGACATGCGGGTCTCCTCGTGGAACAGGCGCGGCTCATTCTACGCCGCGGCGATAGTCAGGTGAAATAGCCTAGCCAGATGCAGCTGACGAGCATGATAAGCACCTCATGGACCAGATCAAGGAAAGCACAAAAAAACATAAGGCAACGTGGTTTTCCTCAACGGGTCAATGCTAGAAAAATAATGTCTCTTGATATAAAGCATTGATTTAAAATAAATTAAATACTATCTCAAGTAGTGATAACAGATGGAGATGCGAACAAAAAAGTTGCGCAGGTTACTATTATTTACAAAACTGAGATGGTGATACATACTATAAAGACCAAACACGGCATTATCGGGTATCCGCGTAACGGAGTACTTTTTCAGGGGAAGGCATCATGGATCCAGAACATACGATGGTGCTTCTGATCACCGACTCTAACCCACAGTCACAGCTGTTCGTCGACTATATCAAGAACGAAGTGGGCTGCAGTGTCGGTATACTGCCACCAGAGGCCCACCATCAAGACTTGGCCTATCAGCGCGCGGTACTGCTTATTGATGCCGATCATGCTAGTGAGAGTGACATGCATGAATGGCACTTATCCTGCATGGAGAGTCCATCGAAGATAATGTCTGTCTTCAACCTTCAAGACGAAGATCATGCCATGGATATCATGCGTATGCTGCATATCCATGGCGTTTTTTACCGAAATGACTCGATTGCTCTGATCTGCAAAGGAATTAGCGCTTTGATCGAGGGCGACTTCTGGATGTCGCGCTCACTGATGACTCGGCTGATCGATTTCTATCGCCATCAGCAGTTAAGCATTTTCCGCCCGGCTTGCGGACTGACTCAACGCGAGATGGAAATTATCAGTCTACTGGCATCAGGTGACTCCAATCTCGAAATAGCCGAGAAGCTATTCGTCAGCGAGCACACCGTCAAATCTCATATCTATAATATATTCAGGAAAATCAAAGTTCATAACAGGATACAGGCCATGAACTGGGCTAAAAAGAACCTGATGGCTACTCCCAGAGTTCCATTGCAAGGCAACAAGCGAGGTGACGTTAGACGCAACCACCATTGAGTAATCATCGGCACATGGGGAAGAGGCGATGATGGATGATAGAGTGCTAGCACTGCTAGGAGAGAGCATCCATTGTCATGAAATAACAAAGAAACTTAAAAACAAACATAAGTGGAAGATATTCCGCTTGCAAGAAACACCAGACACTCCGATAAATGTAAAAATGCAAGTGCCCATCGGTTTGGTATTTATTGATCGAGGAACAGTTTTAAATAAAAGCAGGCTGATGCAGTTGCGATATACGCTATATTCCAGTGAGGTACTATGGCTGGCCCTGCTGGACAGCGAAGACATCACCACTGACCCTATTATTAGCAGTATGCTTGATCGGCTGTGCCACTACCATCAAATACTGCCATGCAGTGCCAATCGAGTGCATACTCTACTTAGCAAGATTCAGGAAATCTACGCATGCCAACAACCTGATGAGTCAAATGTATTGGAGGACAGTACGTCGCTAAAGATGGTCGGCACATATAAAACTATTGACGAACTTTCCGATAGAGTAAGCCGGTTCTCTAATATCGATGCTCCCGTACTGATTAACGGTGAATCCGGCACTGGAAAAGAACTTACCGCACATGCCATTCATCAAGCATCAACGCGGGCTAATGCTCCGTTTGTGGTAGTAAACTGTGGGGCACTGCCCGAAAGTCTCATACAGTCAGAACTCTATGGCTATGAAAAAGGGGCCTTTACCGGGGCTTATCAACAACGCAAGGGACACATAGAAACAGCATCAGGCGGTACGTTGTTCCTTGATGAAATTGGTGACTTCCCTCTCCCACTGCAGGTTAACCTGCTGCGATTCCTGGAGAGTGGGAGAATAATGCGTGTAGGCGGTAGAAAAGAACTTCACGTTGACGTGAGAGTGGTTGCTGCCACTAATGTAGATCTCCTCAAAGCAGTCGAGAAAGGCGTATTTCGTGAAGATCTCTACCACCGACTTAACGTTTTGGAAATCAATCTCCCACCACTTAGAGAGAGAAAAGAAGATATAGAAATGCTAGCTCATTTCTTTTACCATAAGTTTCAAAACGAATCGTCCTGCAGACTAAAAGGAATTAGTCAAGAAGCACTTGATGTTATGCAGTTCCACGAATGGCCTGGTAATATACGCGAACTAATGAACCGCATACATAGGGGTATGCTACATAGTGAGTCTCCACTATTGACACCTGCTGATTTAGGGCTTGATCAGCGCCACCACGAACGTCATATCACATCACTAGAGCAGGTAAGAAATCACGCAGAATACCAGGCACTGCGTGATTCACTAGTTAATCACTCCAACGACCTTAGCCGCGTTGCTAACGAGCTTAATATTTCGCGGGTCACACTCTATCGCCTTCTGGAAAAGCATAAATTCAGGCCATTCTAATGTTACATGCCATAACAGCCACATTAGCTCCAATGGCTGACCTGCCTAATCTGTGATTGTGCGCTGATGTTACTATCCTCATGCTGAAACATCAGTGTTCTTGATAAATTATCAATATGTCCTTACAGATCAAAATTATGATTCCGTACACTAGACAATTATATATAGAAAAATCACAACAATCATAGAAGAACAAAACTTTACAAAACTAAACGGGGCAACCAGTCTAACAGAGACCTGAGCGTTAGTAGTAGAGCACCGCTTCACACCAAGGTAGATGACCAAGGAGTATCAGATGTCGCTCTGCAAGTGCGTAGTGGTGATCAGCCGGAATCTGGCACAACAAGCTTTACTCGTTGACAGCATTGCATCACTAGGAGGGGAGACAAGTTGCTATGATACTATCAATACCGCTGATGCTGATATGTGGGTGAATCCTCATGATGGAATCGGCATCATCGCAATACATGAGTTACTATCATTACCACGGAAAGATATCGAAAACTTCTTATGTAGCAGTAATATAGTATGGCTAGGGATTGTGCCAGCTAAGAATCGATCAAACCCATTCTTAAATGAACTCGCTTGTTTGATGCATTGTGTTTTTTCACTACCTATTGACGACGCTACTCTTGGTTATTTACTCGATAGTGCCTGTCATCAAGTGGCGCTTAAGAATAGGATCCGCGATATTCACTCCATCAATGTTGATGGAATCATCCTCAAGAGTTATGTACCCAAGGTAAAAAAAATATTTCGCCTACTACACCGAATCGGTGATAGTAAGGCCCCTGTCATGATTCTAGGCGAATCCGGAACTGGCAAGGAGTTGGTCGCACGAGCCATACATGACTTATCAATTCGAGCATCGGGGCCATTCATTGCCTTGAATTGCGGTGCATTATCCGATGAGCTGATTCAATCCGAACTATTTGGCTATGAAAAAGGAGCGTTTACCGGAGCCAGTAAGCACCAAGTTGGTCACATTGAGGCTGCCTCCGGCGGCACATTATTTCTAGACGAAATAGGAGACCTGAATACTCCTCTTCAAGCCAACTTACTGCGTTTCCTGGAGTCACGGAGCATCCAGCGTCTCAGCAGTAGTCATGAGATATCCGTCGATGTACGAGTCGTGTCAGCTACCCATGTCGATCTTATACAGGCTGTTAATAATGGCTATTTTAGACTCGACCTTTTTCATCGACTAAACACTATCGTCATTAATTTACCACCACTCAGGGAACGTAAGGCGGATATTGAAGTACTAGCCAACCAGATACTTGATGATGTTGCATCTCGCTATCCGACTCAAGTAAAAGGCTTTCATCCAGACACTATCAACTTGATGAGATATTACCATTGGCCAGGCAATATTCGTGAAATGCTTAACAAGATAAAGAGTGCTGCTGCACTCTCCAATAGCAAAAGAATAATGCCTGAGGACATCAATATAAAAAACAACCATAAAAAGCACACCCCTCCTTCATTAAATGAAATAAAATGCGCGGCAGAGCGTCGTTTGATTAAAAACGTTCTCATCAAAAATGCGCACAACATAGCCCAATCTGCAAAGGAGATGGGCATCTCAAGAGTCACATTCTATCGACTAGCCAAGAAATATAATATGCTTAACTACGAAGGCGTAAAATACAGCCATTAAAGTGATAAAAATTTAAACTCATGTCATAAGGGGAAAATAAAAGTGAACACTAAAATATCAAAAATCATCGCCCCAATGCCGCTGGCAGTCTCACTGTTTGCCTCCCAGCTCGTCTACGCTCAGCAAGAGCCAGTTGGGCAGGCACCACCCGAAACAATCAACCAGCCTGATGTGCAGGCGATCACAGAATTCGGCGGAGTGCTCACGCCGCGCGGACAGCTGATCATAGAACCATCGCTGCAGTATTCTCATGCGGGCGTCAATCGCCTGACCTTTCAGGGAATCGAGATTCTCAGCACACTGCTAATCGGCGTGTTCAGTGCCGAGGAGGCCAATCGCGATACCTGGACTGCCGCGGTCACCGGTCGACTGGGTGTTAGCGACCGCCTGGAGTTGGAAGCCAAAGTGCCATATGTTTATCGCAGTGATACCCTATTTGCCACCGTTCCTACAGTAGATGGGAGCGACGCCGGCCAGTTCGACATTGACAGAGATTTATCAGGCAACGGTCTCGGGGATATTGAACTAGCCGCCCGCTACCAGATAAACCGCGGACAGAACAATTGGCCATACTTTATTGCCAACCTTCGCTACAAGACCACTACAGGCGATGGCCCCTTCGATATCCGCCGTGATGATGGAGGCATTGAACGGGAGTTGGCTACAGGCTCGGGTTTTCACTCTATAGAGCCTAGCGTCACGGCTCTTTATCCATCAGACCCTGCCGTATTTTTTGCCAACATCGGTTATCTTTATAATATGAAAGACAGTATAAACAAGCGCATCAACGACGATATTACTATCGGCGACGTGGATCCCGGAGATGCTATTAGAATTAGTTTTGGTATGGGCTATGCTATCAACGAACGTGCTTCATTCAGCATGGGATATAAACATGACTTTATCGATAATACCAAGACACAATTCATCGGTGCTAATGGAAACTCTACGACTCAAAGCTCACGTAGTCTTAATGTTGGGTCACTACTGCTCGGCTGGTCATATCAGATAAAACCCGAGATGTCCGTCAACTTGGGACTCGAACTCGGGGTTACCGATGACGCACCGGACACCGTGATTACGTTACGTATTCCGTTCGGCATGGGCATGTATTGATCGCTGAATACGAGAGGTTGGCGATGCTGCTAACGCCAACCTCTCGCTAGCCTCAACGGGCCAGCGAATTGAGAATTGCCTGGCGTTGCGAAGCGGATCGGAGTGCTGGCATGTTTCCGACATTGATATTGATATCAATGGTCTGTTGGACACTGCGTTGGGAAGCATCGCTAACCACCGCACTGACGATCGCCTGCTTGGTGATGTTGTGTAACGCTGCGGTGAACCCCTTGCTGTCACTGAGTGCAAGGCCTGAGAAGTCCTTCAGTCCGGTCAGTTTAAGGGATCCCGGGGCTACATCATTGATCGATGCCCCCGCGCCGACCACCTTGGCTTGGATATCGCCTGGTAATGAGCCGATATCTGCTCCATTCAGCATCTGCGAAGTCAAACGTGCTCCAGACTGATCAATGTTTATGATCGACTCGAGCACCATGCTGTCGATCTGCGTCTTGAGCACGGCCCCGAAGTGCAGATCCATTCCTGAAACCGAAAAACCGCCGCGCAGCGTCTCCAGATTCGCCTCGTCAAGCATCGCGGCTTCGGCAAAGAATGGCACTTCTTGTTGTTCCGTTGTCTGTGGCCGCTGAGCCAACCAAACAGCATCGTGATCAATAGCGGCATAGAAGCCAGCGGACTGCAGGGCGCTTGCAGGCAGTAGGCAAGCTGTGATCAGAGCCACTTTCCACCAGCTCCAATGCGTCCAGCATGCCAGCGGTAGAGTGGTATGCTTCATGTTCATCGCCCCATCTCATTATGGGCTGGCAGATTGAGTATCATGCTGGACATCGGGGTGCGCCTGATCACCTGTTGCTTGGGCGCCTTGGCTCTCAATCGCCAGTCACTGTCATGATTGAAGTTTTGCTGGGCCAGTAGCATGTCAGCACGCGCACCAAGCACCGTGCCGCTCCATAGCGTGGCGAAGTGCTCGATCGGCACGATGACCGTCCCCACGGCAGGATCCGCGACGACGATATTGTGTTCATCCATGCCCTTGACCACCACGAAGTGGCGGTAGCCACCAGTATTGATCAAGGTAATCGCCGGCACGCCAATCCGCGCCAGATCCTCCAGCGAGACCCTGAAGCCATCGGCATTGAGTCCCTGATCGTCGAGATAGCGTTTCATATCGAGCATCGAGAAGCCCTGCTCCTGAATCTGCTCGACGTCCCCGGTAGCAATCATTTGCTCGAAGACCTCAGCTTCACTCGTCGGGCGTCCATAGTGAAAGGTCAGCAGTGTGGCCACCGCGGCGGCGCCACAGCTATAGTCGTATTGTTGGGGTATCACACGGTCCCAGCGCATCGACTCAAGACTGCGGGCGGCTATATTGACGCTGCCGAATGGCCCCTGAATGTGTACGCTGCCGGCCATTGCGACACCAGAAGTCCCCAGATACAGCAGCAGCAGATATCGGCAGAGGGTGACAGGATGCATGGCATTCTCCATGGATTGAGCCGCCACTCGACGGCATGCCAACTCACTGCGTCGGGGCATAGATACTGATATTGACGCCGGTGTTCACGGCATTGCTATGGCCGGTGTTGATATTGAACAGCCCGATACCGGAAAAATTGTCCAGCGCGCGGTTTTCGATCACGACGTTGCCACTAACGATAGTGCCCGCGGTGAAGGAGGCACCGGACACCGCTGCATCGAGATGTTGAATGCTCTGTACGTTGACCAGATTGAATCCGCCTTCTCGTCCATGCAGATGGGCGAGCTCCTGATGCTCGATCATCTCGAGTGCTGCGAACCCCTCGCTTTTCTGTTCGGCGGCTGACATGCCATCCGCCAGTGCCCATGGCGACGATAGCAATACGGCAACTCCCAGGCAGATCCCTGACAATCCACGCTGTTTCATGATTTCCCCTCCAATGGCGTGTAGCGAAGAGAGGCTGGCGGTAACCCGCCAGCCCATCAGTCGTCGTTACTACTAGATCAGTTGCCGATATTCACATTGCTGTGAGCCGCAACGTTGGTGGCTGCCAGCTGGGAGTTGTAGATCCCGGTCGACAGGTTCATGTTGGCAATCCCGCCGAAGGTACCAGCACCTGCCGCCATGCTGGCGCTGCCGGTCATCAGGCTCGCGGCACCACCATTGCCTCCGTTGCCACCGTTGCCGCCATTGCCGGCCTGGGCCATGGCATCGCCGCTGGTGGAGGTTGCACCGCCACCTCCGCCGCCGTTGCCATTACCGCCAGCGCCGCCCTGGGCCAGCGCATCGCCGCCGGTACCACCGTCTCCGCCGGTTCCAGTGCCGCTGCCATCACCGCTAGCGGTACCGGAGCCTGCTCCACCGGTGCCTCCAGCAACCATTGATCCGGAGGTGGTGTCACCGTTGCTGCTGTCGCCGACAGTCGCGTTGTTGGCATTGTCATCATCGAAGTCGTCCGCAACGATGGCAGCCAAGCCTTGCCCAGTCCCGCCATAGCCGTTTGTGTCACCGCTGTCGGCATCGCTGCTGCCGCCGGTGCCACTGGCGAGGCCCAAGCCCAGACCCAGGCCTGTGCCATCGCCACCATCGTAACCGTCTCCAGCATTGGCATCGGCTTCACCGCCGTCACCGCCGGTACCACTACCACCGTCACCACCTGCGCCCAGCGCAGCGGTTACCGCCAGTGCATCGCCACCGTCACCACCTACCGCACCTACCGCACCGTCACCCGCGTTGATATAGATCCGCGATCCGGTCACGGTGGACTGCAGTTCCTGAAGCGCGATCACGCTGGTCGAAGTGTTATAGGATTCGCTCATCGCCCAGGCGTCACCACCTGCACCGGAGGTCCCCCCAGCCCCTCCCATACCACCCGCTCCGCCGGTACCGGACCCACTGGTGGCAGTGCTGTTGGCGCTGAAACCGTTGTCCTCATCATCGATCTCATCGAAGGCATTGAACGCAGCAGAGTTGGCAGTGCTGCTGCCATAGCCTCCGTTACCACCGTTGCCGCCATTAGCCGAACCACTGCTCCCCCCGATCGCCATCGCCGTGGAGGTGACCTCCTGATCTACTTCGTCAGCTACACCGGCGCTGGGGTTGGCGTGCGCGGCGGAAATCGCGACGACTAATGCCAGCATTGACGTTCCCGCAATCACATAATTTTTCATGATCCTTCTCCATACCATGCATGATTTTTGTTTCCCGTGATCACGTGGTTGCACGATAAGTTGAAGCGGCGACTGCTCTAGATACACGCACGACTCGTCCAACCTGGTGATCGAAAGGGATATTGCACGGTGCGTGCCACAGAATATTACAAACTGAAATATGGAGTATATTCAACGATTTGGATGGGTCTTAAAATGGCATCGCAGTAACATTTAAGAGAAAAGATGGGGTCGAACAACGGCAAGAGTATCAATAGGTTTACACTTTTTCGCCGCTAATGGAGGTAGAGAGAAAAATACCTTAATCCACAGTCTGTTAGAGAACTTGGAAGAATATCAGGATCGTTACACTTCGCCACAATGGCGGCGAACATGTGATCATTGATGCAACACCCCTATGCCAAGGTACCGACCTTGGCCTGGATAAGGCTGACCAGGGTCTCGGTGGCATCGTCTGCCGTGGTATCAAGGTGAATCAGGTGGCGGCGCTCGTCGACTCCAAACGGCTCCAGGCTGGCCAACTGGCGTGCGAGCACCGTAAGGCTCGCCTCCGAGGGGGCGCCGCCGCGCTTGGCACGTTTTTCGATGCGTCGACGCAGCGTCGCCTCATCGGCCTCGAAGCTTACCGTCAACAGCGGCAGACCACGGCCCTCCGCCTCCCAGGCCAGCATGTCCCGCTGCCAACGCGCCAGGCAGGTGGCATCGATGCACACCGGATAGCCAGACTCCAGTAGCAAACCGGTGAGCTTGGCGAGCCGCTGATAGGTCCGCCGAGTAGCTGACGAGGTATAGATATCCACACCCTGTTGCCGGCTGCTGGCCTGTGGATGAAAACCGAACAACCGCTTGCGCTCGACGTCGGAACGCAATCGAACCCCACCCAAGCGCAGGATCACTTCGCCGGTAAAGCGGCTCTTGCCACTCCCCGAAACGCCGACGCCGATCAACAGGTAAGGAAAGGTGAAGCGTGCATAGCCGTCTGCCAAGCTCAGATAGCCTCGGCACTCTACCAGCGCCTGCTGCTGCTCGCCGATGTCATCTGCCTGGCGAGAACGGATAGCGGCTAACTTGGCCCTGACCAGCGCTCGATAGAGCTTGTAGTAATTCAGCACCCGTGCCAGCCCGTAGTCGCCGGATAGCTCCAGATAGCGATTCAGTGCATGCCGAGCGAGGACCTGCTCATCGCGTGCTTCGAGATCCATCAGCAAAAACGCCAGGTCGCAGGCCACGTCATTCCAGCGCGGTTCATCGCCGTCGAACAGCAGCGCATTGCCCAAGTGGATATCACCGTGGGTCTCGCGCACGAAGCCATCGCGCTGACGCGCAGCAAGTGTGTTCTGCAACCGCTCATGGGCCTCATCGGCCAGCGTCTCGAGACGGTCCAGACATACCAGATCGCCGCCGGCACCGAGGCGTGCACGAAGCAGGCTGAATTCCCGTGTCATGATCGAGGCAATCGATTCCGCGCTGCCCAACTGACTGCCTTCAGCCACCGGCGAGGCCTGTTCATGAGAATCGACCAGTTGATCGATCAGATCGTCGATCAGCTCCTGAGGCAGCTCACCGCTGGCCTCCTGGTCGACAAGCCGGCGGCTCAATCGTCACGTGCCATGAGCGCAAAGGCTTGCTCGGCGGCATCCAGGGTGGCCTGAATGTCCTCCGGCGCGTGAGCACTGGACATGAAACCCGCCTCATAGGCCGACGGCGCCAGATAAACACCACGGTCGAGCATCGCCGAAAAGAAACGCCGGAAGGCATCGGCGTCGCAGGCGGTAGCCTGGGCGAAGTTATCAACCCGCGACTGGCCGGTGAAGAAAATCCCGAACATGCCACCCGAGCGCTGGGTAATCATCGCCACACCGGCCGCTTCGGCGCGTGCCTCGAGCCCACTACACAGGGTTTCGACGCGCTGGGCCAGGGCATCGTGGAAGCCCGGCTCACGCAGCTTGGTCAGCAGCGCGATGCCGGCCGCCATGGCCAGCGGATTGCCGGCCAGGGTACCGGCCTGGTAGACCGGTCCCAGCGGTGAAATATGCGACATGATCTCGCGCTTGCCCCCGAAAGCACCCACCGGCATCCCCCCCCCGACGATCTTGCCCAGGCAGGTCAGATCCGGCGTCACCCCGTAGTGGGCCTGAGCGCCCCCAAGCGCTATCCGGAACCCGGTCATGACTTCGTCAAAGATCAGCACGCTGTTGTGCTGGTCGCAGACCCGGCGCAGCCCCTCAAGAAATCCTGGCAGTGGTGGAATACAGTTCATGTTGCCGGCCACCGGCTCGACGATGATGCAGGCCACCTGGTCGCCAATCTCCTCGAAACACGCCTCCACCGCATCGAGGTCGTTATGCGGCAGGGTCACGGTGTGCTCGGCCAGCGCCGCCGGTACCCCGGGGGAGCTTGGCTCGCCGTGGGTCAGGGCGCCTGAGCCGGCCTTGACCAGCAACGAGTCGGAGTGACCGTGGTAGTTGCCCTCGAACTTGATGATCTTGTCGCGGCCGGTAAAGCCCCGCGCCAGGCGAATCGCCGACATGGTGGCTTCGGTACCGGAGTTGACCATACGCACCAGCTCGATACTGGGGATGATCTCGCATACTAGATCAGCCATGCGGGTCTCGATCGCAGTGGGGGTGCCGAAGGAGAGCCCGTGATCGAGCTTGTCACGCACGGCGCCAAGTACGTCGGGGTCGGCGTGGCCAGTAATCATCGGCCCCCAGGAACCGACATAGTCAACGTAGCGCTTGCCTTCTACATCGAACAGGTAGGGGCCCTGAGCACGCTCGATGAACACCGGCGGCCGATGCAGGCCCTTGAAGGCGCGCACCGGTGAATTGACACCACCAGGAATGTGGCGACAGGCCTGTTCGAAGAGTTCGGCGGAAGTGGTCATGGCAGTCTCTCGGCAGTCAAAAAAGCAAATTTCTGTGGATAACTCTCTGGACAGTGCGGATAAGTCGGCTGCACTGCCTGTGGATAACGCTATGGCGATGCGGCCAGCTCGGCGTCGACCACAGCAAGTTGCCGATTGAGCCGACGTACCCTGGCCTCGACGTCGCTGCCGCCAAATACTGCCTGCACGCTGGCCAACAGCTCGGCGCCGGCGCGCCTTGCAGTGGCGATGGTATGTGCATCGATGCCTCCGATCGCCACCCGCGGCAGCCCCAGGTAAGCCGCCTCGGAAAGTAGCGACAGCGAAGCCGGCGGCGCCTCCGGCTTGGTACGTGAGGTGAAGAAGCGCCCGAATGCAACATAGTTTGCGCCCTCTACCTTGGCGTGCTCAGCCAGCTCCAGGCGAGCGTGGCAGGTGACACCGATCAGCGCCGATGCACCGAGCCGCTGCCTGGCCAAGGCGAGGTCGCCATCACCCTGCCCCAGATGCAGTCCTACCCCCGCAAACCCCGCCTCGCGAAGGCGCAACGCCAGCTCGGTGTCATCATTGATGATCAACGGCACCGCATAGTCCTGGCATAGGCTGGCCAGCGCCGAGGCCTGGCGCCAGCGATGGGCATCATCGCCAGACTTGTCTCGATACTGCAACAGCGCCAACCCGCCACGCAAGGCGGCATCGCAGGCGTTCAGCAGCGTGCGGTCATCGGGCAGCAGCGCGGCATCGGTGATGGCATAGAGGCCACGCTGCCATTCAAGCGAATCAGATGCCATGGTGGTCGCTCCAGCCGGGGTGGCGCCACAGCCGTCGCGGCAACGCCTGGCTATGGGGTCGCTGCGGATCGGGCAACCAACCGTTTTCTAGGGTCTCCCAGGCATAGGCCTGGGCCTGCTCGCAAGCCGGCAGCAGGCGTTCACCACACGCCAGACGCGCGGCCAACGCCGCCGCCAGGGTACAGCCCGAGCCATGGAAGCGCCCGGGCAACCTTGGCCAGTGCCACTGCCGCCCTTCGTCGGGGGTGTGCAGGGTATGAATCACCTGATGCCGTTCGCTTCCGGGTAGCGGATCATCAGTGGCGGTAACCAGCACCGCCTGGCAGCCCAGCGACAGCAGCGCAATGGCGCGGTCGGTATCAGTGTGCTGCTCATCACCGCCAAGACGCGCCAGCTCGAGGCGATTGGGAGTGAGAATATCCACTCGCGGCAGCAGCCGCTCGCGGAACGCATCACGCAGTTCCACACTGGATAGTTCCCGGCCTCCGCCCGCCTTGAGCACCGGATCCATCACCAGCGGCACGCCTGGGTAGCGGCGCACGATATCCACCACTGCATCGAGGCTTTCGAGACTCGCTATCAACCCCACCTTGATCGCGGCCACCGAAAACTCGTCGAGCGCCGCGGCCATGGCGCGCATGCTATCCGGGTCGCAGGGCATCACCGCACTGACGTCGGCACTGCTCTGTACCGTCAAGGCGGTGGGAATCGTCAACGGCCAGGCGCCGCAGGCGCTGATTGCTTCGGCATCGGCCACCAGTCCTGCACCGCTGGTAGGGTCGTGGCCGGCCAACACCAGCACCACCGGCAATTGACGGCTCGTCACTCGTGGTGTGTAGGTCACGTCGTCAAGCATCAGAACGGCTTGACCACGGCCAGCACCACGATAATCAGCAACGCAATGACCGGCGCTTCGTTGAACCAGCGGAAAAACACATGGGATTTATCGCAGGCGCCAGCGGCAAATTTCTTCATATATGCCAGACAGACGTGATGGTAGCCCACCAGCAGCACCACCAGGAGCAGCTTGACGTGCATCCAGCCCTGGGTCATCCATACCGGCGCCAGCGCCAAAAGCCAGATACCGAAGCCCAGCACAGCGATCATCGACGGCAACATGATGCCGCGGTAGAGCTTGCGCTCCATGACCAGAAAGTAGTCGATGGCCTGCTGGTCGCCCTTGTCCCGCGCCATGGCGTGGTAGACAAACAGTCGCGGCAGATAGAACAGTGCCGCAAACCAGGTAATGATGGCGATCAGGTGCAGCGCCTTGATCCACAGATACATGCCGGCTCCTCTGGCAATAGGGGCTTCGCCGCCGTGTTCAGCGACGATAGCGGTAATAGGTTTCGATGGCGTCGCGGGTGATGATACCGGAAATTCGTGGCCCCTTCGGCCGTCGCGTGTTCTCGACGTATAGCGCATCTACCGCATGGTCGTTGAGCAGATCAAAGGCTTCGCTGAGCGTGGCCTGGACATGAATCGGCGCCATCTCAAGCCGCTGGCCCGGCACCTCCAGCAGGTCGAGCCGGTGTTCGGCGTTCCACAGGGTATCGTCATTCATCGCCCGGGCCAGGTCGGCGGCCTTCAGCGCCAAGGTCGGCTTGTCGTCCTTGGAGCGTAGGATCACTAGCCAAAGAGGCTTGCCGGCGAGCAGCATGCGCGCCTCGTCGCGCCCCACCCAGCGCAGGGTGGTGGCCACGTTACGCTCCATCACTGCCGGTACCGAGACCCGCGACAGCGCCTGCATCAGCGGCTGCTGCAAGGGGTGCAGGCCGTTGCGGGTCACGGCGATGAAGAAGCCATCACAGCGACACAGCTGACGCGCGGTCAACCCCGACACCACCACCGCCAGCATCCCCGGCAGGATGATGTTGGGATTGTGGGTCAGCTCGAGCAGCGCCATCAGCGCCGCCAGAGGTGCCTGCAGCACGGCCCCCATCATCGCCGCCATGCCTAGCATGGCATAGAGCCCAGGATCCGAGGCGGTGGTAGGCCATAGCCAGTGCCCCAGCATGCCACTTAACGCGCCTGCGGCAGCCCCCACCACCAGCATCGGACCGATAATCCCGATCGGCACCCCACAGGCCACGGTAAAGGCGGTCAGCAGCAGCTTGGCAAACACCAGTGCCAGCAACACATCCACCGCCAGGGCACCGTTGAGGGTAGCATCCAGACTGTCATAGCCGATGCCCTGCACTTCCGGGTACCAGAGCGCCACGCCGCCGGTCACCACCCCCACCGCCGTTAGCCGCTGCCACCACGGCCATCGCGCCAGCGTTTCGCCGCTGCGCGCAACGTGGATAAATAGCCCGGCCAGCAGGCCAATACCCAGTGCGGTCACCACGATCCACGGCAGGTTGAACATCGAATCGAGGGTCACACTGGGAACCTGAAAGGCGGGCTCCGAGCCATACACCAGTTGAGCGATCAGCGCGCCCATGGTCGACGCCAGGATCACCGGCATGAAACCGGCGATGGTGTACTCCATCATCACCACTTCCATGGCAAAGATGACCCCAGCGATAGGCGTATTGAATGACGCCGAGATCCCCGCCGCGGTGCCGCAGGCGACCAGCACGCGGAGACTGTTGTGGGGCAAACGGAGCTGCTGGCCAATGCCGCTCGAAGCCGCCGCTCCCAGATGAATGGCCGGACCTTCACGGCCAGCGGAAAGACCGCCGAGTACTGCCACACACCCTACCCACCACTGGTTCAGCCAGTTGCGCAGCGGAAAGCGCCCCTGATGGTAGGTAAGGCGTTCGATGACATGGCCTACGCCGAGCTTGCGTGCCGCAAGCGGCTGCCGTCCCAACCACAGGCCGATCAGAGTTACCGCAATCATCGGCAGCGCGGCACGCGCCCAAAGCGGCAATTCCTGAAAGGCTTCGTGATCGCCGCCGGGCATGAAGGCCAAACCGCCCAGGTCGAGCAGCAAGCGGAAACCTACCATCAGGCCACCGGTAACCAGACCAGATACCAACCCCAGCACGCATAGCTGGGGTAACGCATCGACATTGGCCAGCTGCCGTCGGAAGCGTTCAAGACTCAAATCAGGTAGACGCAAGCGAGGCAAGGCTGACTCCTGTCGGCGGGGTCGAGTAACCAAACGCACTGGCCACCAAACCTCATGGGTATGCGTTAAGCATACAATAGCCTGGCGTTGCGCCAACCCTTGGCCATTCGCGAAAAGTTGACCCTTTTGCTAGGGATTGTCGATAATGGCGGACTGTCCGGTTAGTTTATTCACCTCTGGCTCAGGAGCTCATCCATGAGCAGTGCCGAATCCTTCGTTCCGCGCCCGATGTTTCTCAGCGACAGCGCCCAGGCAAGACTACGCGAGCTGGTTCGCGAAGAAGGCAACACAGCGCTCAAGCTGCGTGTCTACGTGACCGGCGGCGGCTGTTCCGGCTTCCAGTACGGCTTCGACTTCGCAGACAGTGTTGCCGATGACGATACCGTGATCGACTACGATGACGTGGCGATGATCGTCGACCCTCTCTCCTATCAGTATCTGGTGGGCTCCACCGTCGACTTCGAACGGGGGCTAGCTGGCGCGCGTTTCGTGATCCAGAACCCCAATGCCACTACCACCTGCGGCTGCGGCGCCTCCTTCATGGTCTGAATCACTGGCTCAGCACAATCT
This sequence comes from Halomonas sp. ML-15, assembly GCF_014779595.1. Lineage (GTDB taxonomy): Bacteria > Pseudomonadota > Gammaproteobacteria > Pseudomonadales > Halomonadaceae > Franzmannia. Next base: position 574,790 of record NZ_JACXZT010000019.1, on the reverse strand, counting down.
GCTGCTGCTTGACGCTTCCCCATTATCTCGCCATGGTTTATTGGCGAGTTCCATAAACAATCGTTCTACAATGGGGAACCACATGCACAGCAATCTGCTAGATCGTTATCTGCCACGCACCGCGCTTAGCGCTGCCGTTGCCTTGGGTCTCGGCATCTCCAGCACCGCCTTCGCCGAGCTGCCGAGCGTCGACGTGGTAACCGACCCAAGCTTCGTGCCCTTCGAAATGATGGATCCCGATACCGGCGAGATGATCGGCTTCGACATGGACATCATCAACGAAGTCGCCGAGCGCGCTGGCTTCGAGGTCAACCTCACCACCATGGAGTTTGCCGGCATCATCCCCGCCGTGCAGACCGGCAATCAGGAGATTGCCATCGCTGGGGTGACGATCACCGAAGAACGGGCCGAAATCGTCGATTTTTCCGACCCCTACTACGACAGTGGCCTGCAGATCATCGTCCGCGCCGACAATGATGACGTCGAGACCATCGAGGACCTCGAAGGCAAGAGCATCGCCACGCGTATCGGCTCCACCAGTTACGACTACCTTCAGGAAACACTTGGCGACGACGCCGATATCACCCCCTACCCGGGCAATAGCGACATGTATATGGCACTGCTCGGAGGCAACGTCGACGCCGCCTTCTACGATGCCCCCAACGTCGCCTACTTTTCCCAGACCCGCGGCGAAGGCCGCACCAAGGTGGTCGGGCCGCTCTACGAGGGCCAGCAGTACGGTATCGTCTTCCATCAGGGCAGCGAATGGGTCGAGCCGGCCAACCAGGCCCTCGCCGAGATGCGCGAAGACGGCACCTACGATGCCATCTATGAAGAGTGGTTCGGCGAATCCCCCGACGCCGATTGATCCTCCCACCAGCCTGACGGGGCCGGGTCCGCCCGGCCCCGTCGACGTTCTACTGCCTGTCCTCAACGGGAGACCCTGACGTGGACCTGACCTTTCAATTCAACTGGTCGGCGGCGTTTGCCTCGATCCCCCATCTGCTACCGGGCATTCCCTATACGCTGCTGATCTCCTTCGGCGGCCTGGCCATCGGCTTTTTTATCGGTATCTTCTTCGGCTTGCTGCGCATCAGTCCACTGCGCTGGCTGCGCTGGCCGGCGATCTTCTATGTTGAAGTGTTTCGTGGCACCCCGATCCTGGTGCAGGTGCTGTTCATCTTCTACGGCCTGCCGCAACTGCTAGGCGGCCCGATCAACGCCCTGGTAGCCGGCATTGCCGCCATCGCCATCAACTCCGGCGCCTATATATCGGAGATCGTGCGCGGCGGCGTGCAGTCGATCGAGCGTGGTCAGCGTGAAGCATCCCTGTCGCTGGGCTTGTCACGCACCCAATCGTTTCGCTACATCATCTGGCCCCAGGCGTTTCGGCGCATGATTCCCCCTCTGGGTAACCAGGGCATCATCAGTATCAAGGATACCTCGCTGTTCTCGGTGATCGGCGTAGGCGAGCTGGTGCGCCAAGGCCAGATCTATATCGCCACCACCTTCACTGCCCTGGAGGTCTACTTCATGGTGGCGCTGATGTATCTGGCAATCACCTGGACACTCTCGCTGATCCTGCGCCAGCTGGAGCGCCGCGGCCTGGTCGGACAATAAGGAGCCCTGCATGACTACCCAATCCAACGCCGCGTCTCAACCCATCGTGCACATGCAACTGGTCAACAAGCATTTTGGCAGCCTGCACGTGCTCAAGGACATCGAACTCAGCGTCGCCCCCGGCGAAGTGGTGGTGATCATCGGCGCCAGCGGCTCCGGCAAGTCGACGTTGATCCGCTGCATCAACGGCCTCGAGGAGTTTCAGGACGGCCATATCGAGGTCGACGGCAACGCGCTGACCCCGCACGGCAAGAGCAGCAAGGCGCTGCAGACCATCCGCACCGAGGTCGGCATGGTGTTTCAGCAGTTCAATCTGTTTCCCCATCTCAGCGTACGCGACAATATCACCCTGGCCCCCCTCAAGGTACGCGGCGTGAGCCGGCAGCAGGCCAGCGCCACCGCCCAGCGATTGCTGGAGCGGGTCGGCATCAGCGACCAGGCCGACAAGTACCCCAGCCAGCTCTCCGGCGGCCAGCAGCAGCGCGTGGCACTGGCCAGGGCACTGGCCATGGAGCCGAGATTAATGCTGTTCGATGAGCCCACCTCGGCCCTCGACCCGGAGATGATCGGTGAGGTGCTCGACGCCATGCGCGAGCTGGCCCGGGAAGGCATGACCATGATGATCGTCACCCACGAGATGGGCTTTGCCCGCGAGGTGGCCGACCGGGTGATCTATATCCACAGTGGCGAAATCATCGAGCAGGGTCCCCCGGCCGAGGTGTTCGACAATCCACAGCACGCCCGTACCCAAAGCTTCTTGTCACGGGTTCTCAAGCACTGACTAGCTATCTCAACCACCTTTTTAAAAGGCCCGTCGCTATGCGACGGGCCTTTTTTTGCGCTATTTGGCGCTTTTTGGGGCTGTGGACAAAAAAAATTTACATCCCGCTGAAATCCTCTCCGAGCCCCGCCACCATCGCGCTGGTGAATTTTTCACCAGGGTGTGCGCGACCGCGGTAACAAGAGCCCACGAGCTCGGTGGATAAACGGTGCACGCTTTGGGGTGTGCACAACTACCACTTTCATCCACAGGTTCTCGACCACCTCTCCGCTGTTGATACGCCGCTTGTGCGCTCGATGGTCAACAATGCAAAGCAATGAAAAATATGGGGAAAGGGAGCTTACCCACAGAAAGTGTCCACACTAGTAGTAACTACAACAACAGAACTTCTTACTTACTTTACTTATTTTTATTCTTGTTAGCCCAGTCCAGACCGAACCTGATCAACCTCATGTGGAAAACCCCTGACGGTTACCCACAGGAGGTTTATACTGGGCGGCCAGTTTTCGAGATTGATCATTTTTTAGGCGCCTGTTGGTGCCAATACGAGGTGCAACGTGGATTACCCCGACCGCTTTGACGTCATCGTCATCGGCGGTGGCCATGCGGGAACCGAAGCCGCTCTGGCCTCCGCTCGCATGGGCTGTCAGACCCTGCTGCTGACCCATAACATCGAGACCCTCGGTCAGATGTCCTGCAATCCGGCCATTGGCGGGATCGGCAAGAGTCATCTGGTCAAGGAGATCGATGCACTGGGCGGTGCCATGGCCCTGGCCACTGACCGGGGAGGGATCCAGTTTCGGGTGCTCAACGCTCGCAAGGGTCCCGCCGTTCGCGCCACCCGGGCTCAAGCCGATCGTATCCGTTACAAAGCCGCTATTCGCGGCATGCTGGAACGGCAACCCAACTTGACGCTGTTCCAACAAGCCGCTGGCGACCTGATTGTCGACGGCGATAGCGTCACCGGGGTGGTCACGGAAACCGGTATTCGCTTCCATGCCCAAAGCGTCGTGCTGTGCACCGGGACTTTCCTGGGCGGGGTGATTCATATCGGCCTCGATCAGAGCCGCGGGGGACGCGCCGGTGATCCATCCTCTAACGCGCTGGCCGAGAGGCTGCGGGCCCTGCCGTTCAACGTCTCACGGCTGAAGACCGGGACCCCTCCGAGACTGGATGCCAAGAGCGTCGATTTCAGCCAGCTCGAGGAGCAGCCAGGCGATAGTCCCACTCCGGTGATGTCCTACCTCGGCGACCGCGGCATGCATCCGCGCCAGGTCAGCTGCCATATCGCCCATACCAACGAGCGGACCCACGAGATCATCTTCGCCAATCTCGATCGTTCACCGATGTATTCCGGGGTAATCGATGGTGTTGGGCCGCGCTACTGCCCGTCGATCGAAGACAAGGTTCACCGCTTTGCCGACAAGTCCAGCCATCAGATATTCGTTGAGCCGGAAGGCCTGGACACCCACGAGCTCTATCCCAACGGCATATCCACGTCGCTGCCGTTTGACGTGCAGCTCCAGGTGGTCCGCTCGATCAAGGGGCTTGAAAATGCCCATATCACCCGTCCCGGTTACGCCATCGAGTACGACTTTTTCGATCCCCGCGACCTCAAGCACTCGCTGGAAACCAAATTTATCGACAATCTGTTCTTTGCCGGACAGATCAATGGCACTACCGGCTACGAGGAAGCTGGCGCCCAGGGCCTGCTGGCCGGTCTCAACGCCGCACGCCGGGCGCAAGGCTTGGCCAGCTGGTCACCGCGTCGTGATGAGGCATATCTGGGGGTCCTGGTCGATGACCTGATCAGCATGGGTACTCAGGAGCCTTACCGCATGTTCACCTCGCGGGCCGAGTACCGCCTGCTGTTGCGTGAAGACAACGCCGACCTGCGACTCACCGAGATCGGTCGAGAACTGGGCCTGGTGGACGATACCCGCTGGGCGGCGTTCAGCACCAAACTCGAAGCGGTCGAGCGCGAACAAGCGCGCCTCAAGGCGAGCTGGGTACAACCTGGTACCCAGGCCGCTCAGTCCATTGCCGATAAAATCGGCAAACCGTTGACGCATGAGTACTCATTGATCGATTTGCTGAAACGTCCCGAACTGGACTATCACGACCTCGCCTCGCTGCCGGGCATCCAAGGCCAGGCGGTCGACGATGAGTCCGTGGCTGAGCAGGTCCAGATTCAGGCCAAGTATCAGGGCTATATTGCTCGTCAGCAGGACGAGATCGACAAACTCAAACGCCACGAGGCGACACCGCTGCCGGCAGAGCTCGATTTCGACAACGTCGAAGGGCTGTCCCACGAGATTCGCCAGAAGCTCAACGCGGCGCGCCCGGCCACCTTGGCGCAAGCGGGTCGGATCGCCGGAGTAACGCCGGCTGCCGTGTCGATTCTGCTGATCCATCTCAAGAAACGCCGTCTGCTGGACGATACTCGGGTCGCTAACGGATGATCGATACCGCTATCGCAGCCCGACTCGACGACGGGCTGGCTCAGCTCGAAATTACTCCAAGTCACCATCAGCGCGAGCAACTGCACGCCCTGCTGGCGCTGTTGCACAAGTGGAACCGCGCCTATAACCTCACCGCGGTACGCTCGCTGGATGAGATGGTGCCGCGCCACCTGCTGGACAGCGCCGCAGTGCTACCCTTTGTGAGCGGGCCGACACTGCTCGACGTGGGCGCTGGGCCAGGCTTTCCCGGACTGGTGCTGGCGATTCTCGCCCCGCATCTCAAGGTCAGCCTGCTCGACAGCAATGGCAAGAAAGTACGCTTTCAACGCCAGGCTGTGCTGGAATTGGGACTCGACAACGTGACGCCGATTCAAGCGCGGGTCGAAGCGCTCGAAGCAGAGCCGTTTGATCAGGTGATCTCACGCGCCTTCGCCAGCCTCGACGACTTCGTGGCGCTGAGCGATCATTTGCTCGCTCCTGGAGGGCAGTGGTTGGCCATGAAGGGCCCCGGCGCCGACGAAGAACTGGCAGGATTGCCGACCAGCGTCGGACTGCGACAGCGTCATACGCTGAACGTGCCCTTCGAGAGCGCTCAGCGGCAGCTGCTGGTACTCGAACGCCTCGGTCTCACCTAGGCCTACCCTCGGCAGGCCGGCACAAGGAAGGAAGTCGCTCGTGACCAAGATTATCGCCTTGACCAATCAGAAAGGTGGCGTGGGCAAGACCACCACAGCCGTCAACCTCGCCGCCAGCCTGGCAGCGCTTGACCGACGCGTACTGCTGGTCGATCTCGATCCACAAGGCCATGCCACCATGGGCAGCGGCATCGACAAGCACGAGCTCGATGGCAGCGTGCTCGACGTACTGATGGGTGACAAACGCGCCACAGAGGTGATTCTCGACTGCCCCCAGGCCGGCTATGCGCTGCTGCCCGGTAACGGAGACCTGACCGCCGCCGAGGTTGACCTGCTCGACCGCGACGAGGGGCGCGAGCGTTGCCTTCTGGAGGCGGTGCGTGAACTGGCCGCCGAGTACGACGTGGTGCTGATCGACTGCCCGCCGTCGCTCAATATGCTCACCGTCAATGCGCTGACCGCGGCCGACGGCCTGCTGATCCCGTTGCAGTGCGAGTTCTACGCGCTCGAAGGGCTTTCGGCGCTGCTCGACACCGTCGAACAGATCAAGGACAGCGTGAACCCCAATCTCGAGATTCTTGGCATCGTGCGCACCATGTTCGACTCGCGTAACAGCCTGACTCGAGACATCAGCAAGCAGCTGCGCGACTATTTCGGTGACACGCTGCTCAAGACCACCATACCGCGCAACGTGCGGGTCGCCGAAGCGCCCAGCCACGGCTTGCCGGTGACCAAGTACGCGCGCTTCTCGCGCGGCAGCCAGGCCCATCGGGTGCTGGCCAAGGAACTGATTCGTCGTCTGTCGCTATAAGCGACACCGCCATCTGCGAGTGAGGAAGTGCCGATGACCCGTAAACGTGCCTTGGGACGTGGCCTGGATGCCCTGATCGGCAGCAGTGCTCGGCGTCGCGACGGTGAGCCGTTGGCCGAGGTGGATCTAGAGGCCGGCGGAGATCCCGTCGAGGCGCCGCCCGGTGCTGCCGAGGAGCGCCTCGAGCGTCTGCCGCTGGGGCAGTTGAGTCGTGGCAAGTACCAGCCGCGCCGTGATATCCAGCCCGAAGCGCTGGAAGAATTGGCCGACTCGATTCGCGCTCAAGGGGTGATGCAGCCGATCGTGGTGCGGCCGATCGGCGAGGCACGTTACGAAATCATTGCCGGCGAACGCCGCTGGCGTGCGGCTCAACTCGCCGAGTTGGACACCATTCCCGCGGTGATTCGCGAGGTGAGCGACCAGGTCGCCCTGGCACTGGCGCTGATCGAGAATATCCAGCGCGAGAACCTCAACCCGATGGAAGAGGCGATGGCCCTCAAACGTCTGATGGAGGAGTTCGAGCTGACCCAGCAGCAGACCGCCGATGCGGTGGGTAAGTCGCGGGCCCAGGTGGCCAATCTGCTGCGGCTGATGGCGCTCGACCCGGAGGTGCAGACGCTGCTCGAGCGCGGCGATCTGGACATGGGGCACGCCCGAGCGCTGCTGTCGTTGAGCGGCGCCAAGCAGCGCCGTGCGGCTCACGAAGTGGTCAACCAGGACCTCACGGTTCGCGATACCGAGGCGCTGGTCAAGCGTCTCGCCGCCGGTGAACCGAAGAAGGCCGACAAGCCCGCTCCCAGCCCCGATGTGACACGACTGGAAACGCGCCTGGGCGATCTTCTCGGCGCGCCGGTCAAGATCCAGCACGGTCGCGGGGGCAAGGGACGCCTGACGATTCGTTACGCGAGTCTCGATGAACTCGACGGGATTCTCGAGCACATCCGCTGAGTAAGTTAGCACGCTACTTTATTTGACGGTCGTTATCTCCCCCATTGGTCATAAACGGGCGTCATATCGGGCAAAATCGGTGCAGCGTCGGTTGAAGGTGGTGGGGGGCTTCCCTATAATCCGCGGTTGTTTGCTTGAATGATGGGCGTGACACGCTGCCGCGCTGGATGGCTATTGCCGACGTGACGGACGCCGCAACGAGGTGATGCAATGCATAGCAGCGCCCGCCGAAGAGAGCTGGCATGGCAGCGTCTGCCGCTGGCCCAGCTGATGTCGATGGCGGTGATTGGCCTGTTGGCGCTGTGGGGCGCCGGTTTAGGGGCCATGCACAGTGCGCTGTTGGGAGGGGGTGTGGCCCTGCTGCCCACCATCTATTTCCTGTGGCGCGGGCTGCGGGTTCGCGGTGGCAGACGCCCCCGCACCAGCGTGTTCAATTTCTATCAAGCAGCAGTCGGTAAGTTTGGTTTGACGGTGGCACTGTTCGTGATGGTGTTCGTCGCAGCGCCCCCCTCAAACCCGACTTTTTTCTTTATCGCCTATGTGGCGGCCCACAGCATGCATTGGCTGACCCCCTGGCTACTGCGTGACCGGCCGACCCCCTGACCTGAGGTAAGCAGCGTATGGCAGCGGATAACGAAATGACCGCCATCTATTACATACAGCACCACCTCCAGAACCTGACGTTTGGCAAGCATCCGGAAAATGGCTGGTCGCTGGCGTCCACCTCTCAGGAAGCGGTGGACATGGGCTTCTGGGCCATCCACCTCGACACCATGGGCTGGTCGATCGCCATGGGTGCCCTGTTCATCTGGGTGTTTCGCAAAGCTGGGCGCATGGCCACCACCGGCGTGCCCGGCGGCCTGCAGAATGCTGCCGAGATGGTCATCGAGTTTATCGAGAACCTGACCCGCTCGACCTTCCACGGCAAGAACCCGATGATTGCGCCGTTGGCCTTGACGCTGTTCATCTGGATCCTGCTGATGAACAGCCTCAAGCTGATTCCGGTGGACTATGTGCCTGAGATGTTCGGTCGCCTGGGCGTCGAGTACATGAAGATCGTGCCGACCACCGATGTTAACGCCACCCTCGGCATGGCCCTGGGCGTATTCCTGCTGATCATCTACTCCAGCTGCAGGGTCAAGGGCGTGGCCGGCTTCGGCAAGGAGCTGGCGCTGACCCCCTTCAACACCTGGCTGTTGGCCCCGTTCAACCTGATCCTCGAGATCGTCGGCCTGCTGGTCAAACCGATCAGCCTGGGGCTGCGTCTGTTCGGCAGCATGTTTGCCGGTGAGGTGATCTTCATCCTTATCGCCCTGCTGCCGTTCTGGGCCATCTGGATGCTGGACGTGCCGTGGGCGATCTTCCACATCCTGATCGTTTCGCTGCAGGCGTTCATCTTCACGACGCTGTCGATCGTGTACCTGAGCGCAGCGCACGAGCATCACTAAGCATTACGAACCGAGCAACGATTGCAAACGCGGTAACTTTAAACCTGACCTCAACTCGAATGTAGGAGCACTACCATGGAAATCGTTTACCTTGCGGCGGCCATCATCATCAGCGTCAGCGCCCTGACTACCGGTTTCGGCTTCGCCATCCTGGGCGGTAAGCTGCTCGAGACCACCGCGCGTCAGCCGGAGCTGGGCGACCAGCTGCAGACCCGCACCTTCATCATGGCTGGCCTGCTCGATGCCGTGCCGATGATCGGCGTCGGTATCGCGATGTACCTGATCTTCGTTGTAGCCGGGTAACGAGTCACCGTGCCGAGCGCCCTGCGCTCGGCTCGCTTGTTTCCGGCCGCCACGAAACCGTCAGAGGTATCATCCTGTGAATATCAACATGACGCTTATCGGGCAGACGATCGCCTTCGCGATCTTTGTCTGGTTTTGCATAAAGTACGTGTGGCCACCGCTCAGCCAGGCGCTCCACGAGCGTCAGAAGCGCATAGCCGACGGTCTCGATGCCGCCAGCCGCGCTTCGCGTGATCTGGAGCTTGCCCAGGAGCAGGCCGAGCAGACGCTGCGTGAAAGCAAGGAGCAAGCCTCCGAGATTCTCGAGCAGGCGCACAAACGCTCCACGCAGATGATCGAAGAAGCGCGTGAGCAGGCCCGCAGCGAGGGCGAACGCCTGGTGGCGAGCGCCCGCGCCGAGATCGATCAAGAGGTCAATCGCGTGAAGGACGAGCTGCGTGCTCAAGTCGCCACGCTGGCCCTGATCGGCGCCGAGCGTGTTCTGGAGTCCTCCATCGATGAGAAGGCGCACCGCGAGATGCTTGATAAGCTCGCTGCCGAACTGTGAGGAGGTGATCCATGGCGGAAACATCTACCGTTGCACGGCCTTACGCCAAGGCAGCGTTCGAGTACGCACGCGATCATCAGGCGCTGACGACCTGGTCCGAGTGGCTTAATGTCCTTGGCCAGGTCGTCGCCCATAGCGAGCTCCAGAAGGCGCTGTCGAGCCCCAAGCTGACTAGCGCGCGTAAGGTTGAGCTGCTCATCGAGGTGACCGACATCAAGCTCGACGATGACGCACGGCGTTTTCTCGAGACACTGGCCAGCCAGAATCGCCTCGCCGCACTGACCTCCGTTGCCGCTCAGTTCGAGGCCCTGCGGGCCGATCACGAACAGCGTGTCGATGTGACGGTGGTCTCGGCCTACGCGCTCGAAGACAAGCAGCAGAAAAAGCTCGCCAGTGCGCTCAAGAAGCGCCTGAATCGCGAAATCTCCATTACCACTCAGGTAGACCCGGCGCTGCTGGGCGGTGTGATCCTGCGTGCCGGCGATACCGTCATAGACGGTTCGGTACGCGGTCGATTGAACCGTCTGCGCGAAGCGCTCTACGCCTGAGTCTGAGGGACATGGCATGCAGCAACTGAATCCTTCCGAGATCAGCGACATCATCAAGCAGCGTATCGAGAAGCTTGACGTCGCATCCGAGGCCCGTAATCAGGGCACCATCGTCAGCGTTTCCGACGGCATCGTGCGTATTCACGGCCTGGCCGACGCGATGTTCGGTGAGATGATCGAATTCCCTGGCGCCATCTTCGGCATGGTGCTCAACCTCGAGCGCGACTCCGTCGGCGCCGTGGTGCTGGGCGACTACCTGCAGCTCGAAGAGGGCATGACCGCCAGCTGTACCGGTCGTATCCTTGAGGTGCCGGTGGGCCCTGAACTGATTGGCCGCGTGGTCGATCCGCTGGGCATTCCCATCGACGGCAAGGGCGACATTGACGCCAAGTTGACCGACGCGGTGGAGAAGGTCGCCCCGGGCGTCATCACCCGTCAGTCCGTTGATGAGCCGATCCAGACCGGCCTCAAGTCGATCGACGCCATGGTGCCGATCGGCCGTGGTCAGCGTGAGCTGATCATCGGCGACCGTCAGATCGGTAAGTCGGCGATCGCCATCGACGCCATCATCAACCAGAAAGGCAAGGGCGTTACCTGCGTCTATGTGGCCATCGGCCAGAAGCAGTCGACGATTGCCAACGTGGTGCGCAAGCTCGAAGAGCATGGCGCCATGGAGCACACCATCGTGGTCGCCGCCGGCGCTGCCGATCCGGCGCCGATGCAGTTCCTGGCCGCCTACTCCGGCTGCACCATGGGCGAGTACTTCCGCGACCGCGGCGAAGACGCGCTGATCGTCTACGACGATCTCTCCAAGCAGGCCGTGGCCTATCGCCAGGTGTCGCTGCTGCTGCGTCGTCCGCCGGGCCGTGAAGCCTATCCGGGTGATGTCTTCTATCTCCACTCGCGTCTGCTGGAGCGTGCGGCACGGGTCAACGTCGACTACGTCGAGAAGTTCACCAACGGTGAAGTCAAAGGCAAGACCGGCTCGTTGACCGCGCTGCCGATCATCGAGACCCAGGGTGGCGACGTCTCGGCGTTCGTACCCACCAACGTGATCTCGATCACCGACGGTCAGATCTTCCTCGAGACCAACCTGTTCAACTCGGGCATCCGTCCGGCGATCAACGCCGGTCTGTCGGTGTCGCGGGTGGGTGGCTCGGCGCAGACCAAGATCATCAAGAAGCTCGGCGGTAGCGTGCGCCTGGCGCTGGCTCAGTACCGCGAGCTGGCGGCGTTCTCGCAGTTTGCATCGGACCTCGACGAGGCCACTCGCAAGCAGCTCGAGCACGGTCAGCGCGTCACCGAGCTGATGAAGCAGAACCAGTATTCGCCGCTGTCCGTGGCCGAAATGGCGCTGTCGCTGTACGCCGCCAATGAAGGTCATCTGGATGACGTCGATGTCAGCAAGGTGCTGGACTTCGAGCGTGCTCTGCACGAGTACATGAAGTCCGAACACGCCGAGCTGCTCGACAAGATCAACCAGACCGGCGACTACAGCAGCGAGATCCAGGAAGCCTTGAAGGCGGGTCTCGAGAAGTTCAAGGCGACTCAGAGCTGGTAATGCCGAGGGCCTGCCCTGCGGGGCAGGCCAGCATGCTTTCTGAGAGCCACGAACGAGGGTAGATCGCTATGGCAGCTGCAAAAGAGATACGCACCCAGATCGGGAGCATCAAGAATACGCAGAAGATCACCAGCGCCATGGAAATGGTGGCTGCGTCGAAGATGCGTAAAGCCCAGGACCTGATGAAGGCCAGCCACCCCTACTCGCGGTTGATTCGCGATGTGGTGGCGCATATCGCCGATGCCGACATGGACCCGGAAGATATGCATCCGTACATGGTCGAGCGCTCCGTGGAGCGCGTCGGCTATATCGTGGTCTCCACCGACCGCGGCCTGTGCGGTGGCCTCAACGTCAACCTGTTCAAGGCGGTCCTCAGGGATGCCAAGGCGTGGCGCGACCAGGGCGCAGAGCTTGAGTTCTGTGCTCTGGGTACCAAGGCCAGCACCTTCTTCCGCAACTACGGGGGGAACCTCGTGGCGGCCAAGAGCGGGCTCGGCGAATCGCCGCGGGTTCAGGACCTGATCGGTAGCGTCAAGGTCATGTTGGAAGCGTATGACGAAGGGCGTCTGGATCGGCTATTCGTGGTGTACAACGAATTCGTCAACACCATGACGCAACAGCCGGTGGTCAGACAGCTTCTGCCGCTCTCTCCCGACATCGGAGAGGCGCATGATGATGAAGAACAGACTCGTCCCGGAAGCTGGGACTACCTGTATGAGCCGGATGCCAAGGTGCTGCTGGACCGGCTGCTAGAGCGCTTCATCGAGTCGCAGGTGTATCAGTCGGTGGTCGAGAACACCGCCTGTGAGCAGGCTGCGCGGATGATAGCGATGAAGAGTGCCACCGATAACGCCGGTGGTCTGATCGACGATCTGCAACTGGTGTACAACAAGGCCCGTCAGGCCGCGATTACCCAGGAAATCTCGGAGATCGTCGGTGGCGCAGCCGCCGTATAGCAGCTTGGGAAGCCAGGTTTCATTTGCAGGTATTTAAGAGGAACCAAGATGAGCGGACGTATCGTACAAATCATCGGCGCGGTGATTGACGTAGAGTTTCCGCGGGACTCAGTGCCCAAGGTCTACGACGCGCTGAAGGTCGCGGAAGTCGACACCGTGCTCGAGACTCAGCAGCAGCTGGGCGACGGCGTGGTGCGCACCATCGCCATGGGCTCTACTGAGGGCCTCAAGCGTGGCATGGACGTTGCCAACACCGGTGCTGCCATCTCCGTGCCGGTGGGCAAGGAGACGCTGGGCCGGATCATGAACGTGCTCGGTGAGCCGATCGATGAGGCGGGTGACATCGGTGAGCAGGAGCGCATGCCGATCCACCGCAAGCCCCCGACCTATGCCGAGCAGGCGGCCTCTAACGAGCTGCTCGAGACTGGCATCAAGGTCATCGATCTGGTCTGCCCGTTCGCCAAGGGCGGCAAGGTAGGCCTGTTCGGCGGCGCCGGCGTGGGCAAGACCGTCAACATGATGGAGCTGATCCGCAACATTGCCACCGAGCACAGCGGTTACTCGGTGTTTGCCGGTGTCGGTGAGCGTACCCGCGAGGGTAACGACTTCTATCATGAAATGACCGAATCCAACGTTATCGACAAGGTGGCGCTGGTCTATGGTCAGATGAACGAGCCGCCGGGCAACCGCCTGCGCGTGGCACTGACCGGCCTGACCATCGCTGAGAAGTTCCGCGATGAAGGCCGCGACGTGCTGCTGTTCGTCGATAACATCTACCGCTACACCCTGGCCGGTACCGAGGTTTCGGCACTGCTGGGTCGTATGCCATCTGCGGTAGGCTATCAGCCGACCCTGGCCGAGGAGATGGGTGTCCTGCAGGAGCGTATCACCTCGACCAAGACTGGCTCGATCACCTCCGTGCAGGCGGTCTACGTGCCGGCGGATGACTTGACCGATCCGTCTCCGGCGACCACCTTCTCGCACCTGGACGCCACCGTGGTACTGGCGCGCTCCATCGCTGAGCTGGGCATCTACCCGGCCATCGATCCCCTCGACTCCACCTCGCGTCAGCTTGACCCGCTGGTGGTGGGTCAGGAGCACTACGACACTGCTCGCGGTGTACAGAACGTGCTGCAGCGATACAAGGAGCTCAAGGACATCATTGCGATCCTGGGCATGGATGAGCTGTCCGACGAGGACAAGCTGGCCGTGTCACGGGCGCGCAAGATTCAGCGCTTCCTGTCGCAGCCGTTCTTCGTCGCCGAGGTGTTTACCGGGGCGCCCGGCAAGTACGTGTCGCTCAAGGAGACCATCCGTGGTTTCCAGGGTATCCTCAACGGCGAGTACGACGAGCTGCCGGAGCAGGCCTTCTACATGGTCGGTTCGATCGACGAAGCCGTCGAGAAAGCCAACAAGATGAAGTAAGGCCGTCCACCCAGAGGGGACAACACTATGGCGAACAGCTTCAAGTGCGAGATTGTCAGCGCCGAGGAAGCGGTGTTCTCCGGCGAGGTCGAGCAGGTGGTCGCCGCCGGGATCATGGGTGACCTGGGCATTCTGCCCGGGCACACCCCGCTGCTGACCGAGCTGCAGCCGGGACCGGTCAGGGTGACGCTGGCAGGTGGCGTCGAGGAGAACTTCTACATCTCGGGCGGCTTCCTGGAAGTCCAGCCCAAGGTGGTGTCGATTCTTGCCGATGCGGCCACCCGGGCCGGTGACATCGACGAAGCGGCGGCCGAAGAGGCGCGCGAGCAGGCGCTCAAATCGTTCAACGAGAAGTCCTCGGAGCTGGACTACACGCGTGCGGCGGCAGAACTCGCCGAGGCGGTGGCTCAGCTCAGAACGATTCAGCAGCTGCGCAAGAAGGCCGGCAAGAGCTGATCGGCTCCTGTCGTGGAAAACGCCCCCCGCGTCGCCGACCGGGGGGCGTTTTCGTATCTGCTATGATGGTCGCCACGCTCGCCACCCTACCCGTCTGGTGATGGCGTCAGGAGGATGCCTATGTCATTGAATGAAGCCCTTATCGAACACAAGAACACGCTACTCGAGGCGCTGCAGTCCGATGCGGCCGATCTCGACGACGTGTTGCCCGAGCTGCGTGCCGCGGATATCGCCGAGATTCTCGAAGAGATCGCCGAGGAAGACGACGATACGCCTACCGTCTTTGCCCTGCTTGCCCATCTCTCGGTGGAGCGACGAGCCAATGTATTTGGCTATCTGCCCGCTGATATGCAGGGCGAGCTGGCCGAGGCGATGTCCGACGAGACGCTGCTTGCGCTGTTCGAGGAGATGAGCTCGGATGAACGTGCTGACCTCTTCAACCTGCTCGATGAGGACCGCCGCGAGGGTCTGCTGCGCCGTATGGCCAAGCAGGAGCGTGAAGATCTAAAGCGCCTGGCCAGCTATGAGGAGGGTACCGCCGGGGCAATCATGACCTCGGACTATGTGGCGATTCCCAGCGGCATGACCGTGTCCCAGGCGATGATGCGGGTGCGTCAGACGGCGCCTGATGCAGAGACTGTCTACCAGATCTACGTGCTTGCCGATGAGGGCAGGCTGGCCGGGACCTTGTCGCTGCGGCAGCTGATGGTGGCGCGCCCGGGGGCGCTGGTCGATGACCTGATGATCAAGGATGTGATTGGCGCCAAGGTCGACGATCCCCAGGAGGATGTGGCACGCCTGGTATCACGCTATGACCTGCTGGCGGTGCCGGTGATCGATATAGATGACCGCATGGTGGGTATCGTCACCCACGATGACGCCATGGATGTCGCCGAATCAGAGGCTACCGAAGATATCCACAAGGGGATGTCGATCGGCCAGCTTGAGGATGGTGTGAGCCGCGTGCCGCTGTGGAGCCTATATCGCAAACGTGTGACTTGGCTGGTACTGCTGGTGTTTGCCCATCTGTTCTCCGGCGCGGGTATCGCGTATTTCGAAGAGACCATCGCCGCACAAGTGGCGCTGGTGTTCTTCCTGCCGCTGCTGATTGGCAGCGGTGGCAATGCTGGTGCCCAGGCTGCCACCCTGATGGTGCGCGGTATGGCCACCGGGGATGTTGGCGTCAAGGACTGGAGCAAGCTGCTTGGCCGTGAACTGCTAGTGGCGGGTTCACTAGGCTTGACCATGGCTCTGGCGGTGGCCCCCATTGGGGTGATGCGTGGCGGCGAGGCGGTAGCCATGGTAGTGGCCTTGAGCATGGTCATTATCGTGCTGTTCGGTAGCTTGCTTGGCATGTGTCTGCCGTTTCTGCTCAATCGTCTGGGGTGGGATCCCGCGACGGCTTCTGCTCCGCTGGTCACGACCATGATCGATGCCTGTGGCGTGCTGATTTATTTCAGCATTGCCACTGCGATTCTGACGAGCATATGAACAGTAAAATGTGGGATGTCGATGTTCGAACTGACGATCGCATGCAGGACGAGAAGCCGGTTGGATAGATGTATTGCCGGTGCGGCGGACAAACTGTTACCGAATGTGTATCCTTGTCCGCGGCCACGACACTAGGGGTGGTTGAAGCATGGACTTACCGCTGCCTGAGTGGGGCGCCATATATCGGCCATTAAGGACTCACAATGGATTGGTTACAGGTCGTTGTTCTCTCGCTGGTACAGGGACTTACCGAGTTCCTGCCGATTTCCAGCTCTGCACACCTGATCCTGGTGCCGGCGCTAACGCCGTGGAGCGACCAGGGACTGGCCTTCGATGTGGCGCTGCATATTGGCAGCCTGGCGGCGGTCATTCTCTATTTTCGTCACGAACTGAAGCGTATGACGCTCAGTTGGGTGGCCTCCTGTCGTGGCCAGCCGAGCGACGAGGATGGTCGTCTGGCATGGTGGGTGCTGCTGGCGACAATACCGGTGGGCATCGCCGCGCTGATCTTCAAGACGCCGATCGAGACCAGCATGCGCTCGCCGTTACTGATCGGTGCCAGCCTGATCCTGTTTGGGCTGCTGCTGGGCTATGCTGACTGGCGCAAGCGGGGGGTGCGCAGCGAATATCACCTGACCATGAAAGATGCGCTGCTGATCGGCGGCGCCCAGGCGCTGGCGTTGATTCCCGGGACCTCGCGCTCAGGTATCACCATCACCGCGGCGCTGCTGCTCGGGATGAACCGCGAGAGTGCTGCACGGTTCTCGTTTCTGATGTCGATTCCGGTGATCGTGCTGGCCGGTGGGCTCGAGGTATTTGGTTTGATCCGTGAGCCTGAGGACGTCGCCTGGACGGCGCTGATCCTGGGGACTCTGCTGTCGGGCCTCAGCGCTTACCTGTGCATTCACTATTTTCTGATATTCATCAAACGTATCGGTATGCAGCCGTTCGTGATCTATCGGGTTATCTTTGGACTCTGGCTGCTGTGGTTTTTCTGGTAACCCCTTGGGAGATTAAGCATGTACGTCATCCGTCTTATGCTGTTGCCGCTACTGACGGCAGTGCTGTTGGCGGGTTGTGGTGAACAGGACCCGGAGCTCGATGCGCCAGTGCGCCTCGAGGGCAATATCTTCGGCTCCTTCTATCAGGTGACTATCGCTGACTCGCTCACCCGCAGCCAGGCCGAGGCCCTCGAGGAGGGCTTCGTCGCCGAGCTTGACGACGTCGATGCGGCGATGTCGATCTATCGCGACGACAGTGAACTGATGGACCTCAACCATACCCCGGTGGGCGAGTGGCTGACGCTCTCCGACGCACTATTCGAGGTGCTGTCGGTCAGCCAGACGGTGGCTGAGCAGAGCGATGGTAGCTTCGATGTCACCGTGGGTGGATTGGTCAACTTGTGGAGCTTTGGTTCGGAAGCACGTCCCGAGGAAGTGCCGTCATCGGAGGCCCTTGCCGAGCGACTCGCGGAGATTGGCTACGACAAGCTCGAGCTGGATGCCAGCGAAACCCGCGCCAGGCGCATCGGCGATGTGTTCATCGACCTCGGCGGGGTGGCCAAGGGCCATGGCACTGACCGGGTCGCCGCCTATCTCGACGCCCAGGGCATCGAGCACTATCTGGTCAATCTGGGCGGCGATCTGATCGTCAAGGGCTATCGTGACGAGCAGCAGCATCCGTGGCGGATCGGCATCGAAGTTCCCGACGGCAGTCGTCAAGTCGCCCATCATACGCTGCCGCTGCACGATATCTCGGTGGCCACCTCCGGCGACTATCGCAACTATTTCGAGGCCGATGGTCAGCGCTATTCGCACACCATCGACCCGCGCAGCGGCACGCCGATCGAGCACTCGCTGGCCTCGGTAACGGTCCTCCACCCTTCCAATACCTGGGCCGATGCCTGGGCCACGGCGATGATGGTGCTGGGCCCCGAGCAGGGACTGGCGTTGGCCGAACAGCACGACCTGATGGTGATGCTGCTGCTGCGAAACGGTGATGGATGGGCAACGCGGATGAGCTCGTCATTCATCGACTATTTCGGCGCCGAGACCCTCGCCGAGATCGGCATCGACCTGGACGACTGAACAAGGAGAGAGCATGACCCTCGACGTAGTGATTCTAGCCGCCGGTCAGGGCACACGGATGCGTTCTACGCGGCCCAAGGTGCTGCATACCCTGGCTGGCAAGCCGATGGTGCGTCATGTCATCGATACGGCGGCTACCCTCGGCGCGGAGCGGCTGCATGTGGTGATTGGCCACGGCGGCGACCAGCTTCGCCAGGCCCTCGGGGATTGTCCGGTCAGCTTTGCCGTACAAGCCGAGCAGAAGGGCACCGGTCATGCCGTTGCCCAGGCGCTCGATGCGCTGGGCCCCGACAAGGTGCTGGTGCTCTATGGTGATGTACCGCTGATTCGCCGTGAGACCCTGACGGCGCTGCTCGACAGCGTCAGCGAGCGGCAGATGGCGCTGCTCACCGTGACCCTCGACGATCCTGGCGGCTACGGCCGTATCCTGCGCAACGCCGACGGTCAGGCGGTGGCGATCGTCGAGCACAAGGATGCCAGCGAGAGCGAGCGGGAGATTCAGGAGTGCAATACCGGCATCATGGCGATGACCAGCGCCCAGTTGAGACGTTGGCTGCCACAGCTGTCGGCGGATAACGCCCAGGGAGAGTACTACCTCACCGACGTGATCGCCATGGCCGCCGCCGAGGGCGTGGCCATTGCCACGGCGCAGCCGGCCAGTCCCGTTGAGGTCGAAGGCGTCAATAATCGCGCCCAGATGGCGCGCCTCGAGCGCGCCCATCAGCAGGCCATTGCCGAGGGCCTGATGGCCGAGGGGGTGGCGCTGGCCGATCCGGCCCGCCTCGATGTGCGTGGTAGCCTGCGCTGCGGCCACGATGTGGAGATCGACGTCGGCTGCGTGTTCGAAGGTGAGGTGGAGCTTGGCGAAGGGGTGCGCATCGGCCCCTACTGTGTGATTCGGGACAGCCATATCGGTGCCGAGAGTGTGATCGAGGCCCACAGCGTGCTCGAAGGCGCCGTGGCCACCGGCCACAACCGGATTGGTCCCTTCGCTCGCCTGCGCCCCGGCTCACGTCTGGCGGTGGGCGCCAAGGTCGGTAACTTTGTCGAGACCAAGAATGTCGAGGTCGGCGAGGGGAGCAAGATCAACCACCTGAGCTATATAGGCGATGCCACCCTGGGGCGGGGGGTGAACGTGGGGGCAGGCACCATCACTTGCAACTACGACGGTGCCAACAAGCACCGTACCGAGATTGGCGACGACGCCTTTATAGGTTCCAACACCGCCCTGGTGGCACCGGTCAGCGTGGGCAATGGTGCCACGGTGGGCGCTGGCTCGACCATCAGCAAGGATATCGCCGACGGGGCGCTGGCCGTGTCGCGCGCTAGGCAGATCAGCAAGCCCGATTGGCCGCGTCCTAGCAAGAAACCCTGATCCAGCCGATAATCGCTCCTAGCATGCCGCTGCGGCTCCTTAGCCGAAGCGGCTTTTTTGTCTCTGGATATTGACGTTCTCTCTCCAATAGTCTTTCATTCGATTGTTAATACCTTTCATATCGAAATTTATGACTTTCAATTTTCCATGACCAAGCGCAATACCGCCCAGCGACGGCACGCCATCCTGGCCTACGTTAACGCCGAGGGCGAAGTCAGCGTCGAGACCCTGGCGCAGCGCTTCGACTTTTCCGAGGTAACGATTCGCAAGGATCTGGCCACCCTGGAGAAGAGCGGACTGCTGCTACGCCGCCATGGGGGCGCGGTGCCGCTTCCTGTAGAGCTGCTGGACGGCACGCTCAAGGTCTCGGCCGCCAAGCGCGCGATTGCCGCCGCCGCGGCTCAGCGGCTGCCGGAGCACAGCCGCATCATCATCGACAGCGGCACCACGACCTCGGCGATGATTCCCGAACTCGATGGCAAGACCGGTCTGGTGGTGATGACCAACTCCCTGGCGGTGGCCAATGCGCTCCACGCCCTGGAGCGCGAGCCCATCCTGCTGATGACCGGCGGTACCTGGGATCCCCACTCCGAGTCGTTCCAGGGCCAGGTCGCCGAAGCCGTACTGCGCCGCTACGACTTCGACCAGCTATTCATCGGTGCCGACGGCATCGATCTCGAACGAGGCACCACGACCTTCAACGAGCTGCTGGGCCTGTCGCGAGTGATGGCCGAGGTGGCACGGGAGGTGGTGGTACTGGTAGAGGCCGACAAGATCGGCCGGCGAATCCCCAATCTCGAGTTGCCATGGGGCAGCATCGATACACTGATCACTGATCATCGCCTCGAACCTGCCCAACGCCAGGCGATCGAGGCTCACGCCGTCGAGGTAGTCACCGTCACGGTGGATGAATCTGAATCCAGGAGGTAGAACAATGTGCGGAATCGTTGCAGCGGTAGCCGGACGGAACGTCCAGGGTATCTTGCTCGAGGGGCTGCGGCGCCTCGAGTATCGTGGCTATGACTCGGCCGGCATGGCGATAATCGATGAGAGTGGAACCCTGGCGCGACGGCGTGCAGTGGGCAAGGTTGCGGCGCTCGGCGAGCGGCTGGAGCAGGCGACCCTGACAGGCAGTGTGGGTATTGCCCATACCCGCTGGGCGACCCACGGCAAGCCCAGCGAAGCCAATGCCCATCCTCATCAGTCCAATGGCCGCCTGGCGGTGGTACACAACGGTATCATCGAGAATTTCGAGGCCCTCAAGGCCGACCTCGAAGCCAGCGGCTACGCGTTCGAATCCGAGACCGATACCGAGGTCATCGCTCATCTGCTGGACCGTGAGAGCCAGGCCCAGGGCGACCTGATGGCGGCGGTGCAGCGGGTGCTGACACGCCTTGACGGCGCCTATGCGCTGGGGGTGATACATGCCGCCGAGCCGGACGTGGTAATCGGCGCGCGCAAGGGCAGTCCGCTGGTAGTGGGCGTGGGCATCGAGGAGGCCTTCCTGGCCTCGGACCCGCTGGCGCTGCTGCAGGTCACCGACCGCTTTATCTACCTCCAGGAGGGCGATGTGGTTCGCCTCTCGCGGGGCGGGGTGACCGAGATCGTCGACGCCGAAGGGCGAGCGGTCGAGCGCGACATCCAGACTTTCGAACACGGCGATGGGGCCGCCAGCAAGGGCCATTATCGCCACTTCATGCTCAAGGAGATCTTCGAACAGCCGGCGGTCATTGCCCGGACCCTGGAAGGACGGCTGAGTGAACGCGGCGTGCTGGTCAAGAGCTTCGGCGTCGAGGCCGAGGCACTGTTTTCCCAGGCCAAGCAGATCCATATCATTGCCTGTGGCACCAGCTATCACGCCGGTATGGTAGCGCGCTACTGGCTCGAGCGTTATGCCGGCATTCCCACTCAGGTGGAAGTCGCCTCGGAGTATCGCTACCGCAGCGTGGTGGTGCCCGAGGACACCCTCTTCGTAACCCTGTCCCAGTCCGGCGAGACCGCCGACACCCTGGCCGCGCTGCGCTTTGCCAAGCACAGCGGCTACCTCGGCAGCCTGGCAATCTGTAACGTGCCGGGCAGCTCACTGGTGCGCGAGTCGGATCTGACGCTGATGACCCACGCCGGGCCGGAGATCGGGGTCGCCTCCACCAAGGCCTTCACCACCCAGCTCACGGCACTGATGCTGTTTACCCTGGCACTGGGTCGCCAGCGCGGCATGGATGAGCAGCGCCAGGCCAGCATCGTGGCCGCGCTGCGCGGGCTGCCGGCACTGATCACTCGGGTACTGGCGCTGGATCGCGAGATCGAGCGACTCTCGGTGGATTTCGCCGAGAAACATCACGCATTGTTTCTGGGCCGCGGCGCGCACTTTCCAATTGCCCTGGAAGGTGCGCTCAAGCTCAAGGAGATCTCCTATATCCACGCCGAGGCCTATCCGGCTGGCGAGCTCAAGCATGGCCCACTGGCGCTGGTCGACAGCGAAATGCCGGTGATTTCGGTGGCGCCTAACGACGAGCTGCTCGACAAGCTCAAGTCGAATCTGCAGGAGGTTCGCGCCCGTGGCGGGGAGCTCTACGTGTTTGGCGATGAACAGGTCGCGATCAAGGCTGAGGAGGGCATCAAGGTACTGCATCTGCCCCACGTCGATGAGGCGCTGGCGCCCATCCTCTATACCCTGCCGCTGCAGTTGCTCTCCTATCATGTTGCAGTGCTCAAGGGCACCGATGTCGATCAGCCACGCAACTTGGCCAAGTCGGTAACGGTGGAGTAAGGCTGCCAGCTTACTTTTCTTGTTTATTGTCGTTAAACTTTACTTCGACCTAGGGCAGCAACTCTCATTTCTTGCTGCTCTGTTCGAAGTAAACGAAAAACGAGAAAAGGATATCGACATGGGGAAGGGACAGCATCGTCGGGGTAGTGTACTCAAGAGAACGGTGGTGATTATTGCAGGGCTGGCGCTTATTGTCGGGCTGGGGGCTCCTTACTGGGTAGGCCAGCAGGTCGAGCAGAAGTACGCCGATTATCTGCAGCAGTTACAGCGCTTCGGTTATATAGAGGTCGAAAACCTGAGCTACGAGCGTGGCTGGCTGGAGGCAAACGCTACTTACGAACTCGTACTCGAGCCGGAGTTTGCGCAACTCTATACAGGCCTTCTTGGTACCGCCATGGAGCAGGAGTTCGAGGGCGACCCGCTGCGGATCCGCGTTGACGATCAGATTGCCCATGGCCCCTTTATCGGCGCCTTCGCCAGTATTGAAGGGCAAGCGGACGCTTCGGGTTGGCTATTCGATCAGTTGGTGCAAATGGAGCTCGATGGGAGTCTCTCACATTACGACGCCAGGGTCGGTTTCGATCAGGTCGTGGTAGGCGAGTGGGCACCTATGCAGATGGTCCTGACGGCAGGCCCGCTGTTGAGCGATGCGGGGCTGGATTTACGTTACGACCTCGATTATCTAGGCGGCGAATTTAGCTATGATCCGGCGCTCGGCGAGTATCGAAGTTCCAATCGCATGGGTCAGGCGCGATTGGAGGAGCCTACCGCCATCCATACCTTCGAGGGTTCTACCGCAGAGTTCGTGGCGTCCTTTCCCGAGGGAGTGCTGCGTGACGTCACATTTACGTCGCAAGAGGGGCCAATTGTCACCGAGAGCCATGACGGTGGGCAATTTGGTGATTCGCGAATCGATGGTCAGAGCGTAGAGGCTCAGCTCCAGTTCGACGAAGAGGGGCGTTTCGAGGGCTTCACGAGCCGCTTTGCGCTGCAGGGCTTCGAAGCCGAAGAGCCAGAGTTGTTGCTGTCCATGCAGGAGATAGTGGCTGACATCACGGCGACTCGTCAGGGTGAGAGCAGTTGGTATGGTCAACTCGATTTCAACCTCGACGGTCTGGCACTCCACGAACTGGATGAGCTGGGCTTCGAAGCGCAGAACATGAACTTCGGTCTGGGGCTGGAGCCGGAATCCGAGTCGCACTTCCAGGTGGTACAACGGTTAGCCGCAAACGATCTTAACATTCATGGCATGGAAGGTCCGATCGCCTTTCATCTCGAGTCGAGCTATGGGCAGTTGCCGCGAGCACAATACGACACGCTATGGGATCTGATCCATGAGGCCGTCGGCCAATTCTCGTGGGATGACCCCGATAGGCTGTTGCCGGTGTTCGAACGTATGGAGCACGTCGTGGAGGAGTTGATCGCAGGTCGCTCTACGCTCAGCTTCAAACCGGTCAGGTTCAGTATGGGTGATGCCGATATCGAGATGGAGCTGGAAGCCGACCTGCGGCTGCAGGATCTGGTGGCCTTTGAGGAAGACAGGCTGCTCGCTCCCGAGAATAGCCTCTATCTCAACGTCAATGCCTCTGCACAGCTGCTGAACAAGATGATGCGTGAATCGCTGAGGCAGCAGTACGCTGGAATGATCGGCGACGATGAGCTCGATGCGATGGCGATGGCAATGGCGGCGGACGCCCTGGGGCCAATGCTGGAACTTGGCGTGGTGATCCGCGAAGAGGATGAACGCTACTCCCTCGAGGCTCAACTGAGCGATGGCCAGCTGCTGTTGAACGGTGAGCCTGGAGAGTGGCTGCTGGAGCAGTTCTAAGCCGCTTGGCAGCAGTAGGAGGGGGCCTAGCGCTCCACCCAGCCCCGCTGGATCAGCGGGGCGAATAGCCATCGGTACAGCCGGCTGGCGACGTGGTAATAGATGGGCGCCACCAGCCAACTGCGGCAGGCGCCTACCAGGCCGGCGACACTGGCGGCTAGCAGCGCCGCGCCCAGCATATCCTGGGGAAAGTGGACGCCCAGGAAGACCCTTGCCCAGGCCACCGGGAGCGCCACGATCAGCAAGGCGCTGGCGATGCGTCGCGTCGTGGCGTGTAGCATCAGGCTGAAGCCCATGGTCAGCATGATGGTCAGGTGGTTACTGGGAAAGGCCGGAGTCGCGCGGTGTTCCAGCAGATATTCCCCTACCGGCACCATGAAGGGGCGCGGTGTCGGCCATATCAGGCCGATGGCGTAGCTTGCCGCAAGCGCCAGCAGGGTGGCCATGAAGGCCTCCAGCAGAGGGCGCTTGAGCCGTTCGCTGCCGCGCAACCAGCCGATTACCAGCAGCGCCGGCACCAGCCAGATCAGCTGCACGGCACATAGCCGGGCGAATAGCACGATACTGGAAGGTGCGTCTTGTGGGGCATTGAGCAGATCGAATAGAGCGAGATTCAGCGCGTTCATGGCATTCTTGTGACAGTGGGGTGACAGTGGCCGGACAACTCTACCTTGGCCTGGCGATGTGGGCCAACGCTGATTGGCGGGGTAGCTTCTATCCCCCCCACGGTAGGCAGCAGGAGTGGCTGGGCGAGTACGCCCGGGTATTCTCGGCCGTGGAGGGCAATACCACCTTTTACAGCGGTGCGCCCAAGGCCGAAACGGTGGCCAACTGGGCGCGTCAGGCGCCTGCGGAGTTTCGCTTCTGTTTCAAATTGCCGGCTGCGCTGACCCATGAGGCACGCCTGCTCGGCGTCGATGAGCAGATCGAGCTATTTCTGGAGCGCCTGATGCCACTGCATGACCGCCTCGGCCCTGTGATGGTGCAACTGCCGCGCGATTTTGGAGCGGAGGAGCTTCCCCAGCTCGATCATCTGCTGTCCCGCTGGCCGACGGAAATCCCCTGTGCCGTCGAGGTCAGGCACAGCGAATTTTTCCACAAGGGCGGCGCTGAGGTGGCACTTAACCAGTTGTTGATAAGTCACGGCGCGGATCGCGTGATGCTCGACGTACGAGCGCTGTTTTCGACCCCGGCGGGTAGCGACCCGCGGCTGCTCAAGGCGCAGGGAGAAAAGCCGAGACGCCCGCTACACGTGCTGTCCACAGGGAGCAGGCCACTGGTGCGCTTTATCGGCCATGTCGACGACGCTATTAACAGGCGTTATTTCGCGCCCTGGGTTGAGCGATTCTGCCTGTGGATAAAACAGGGGAAAAGTCCTTTTCTGTTTGTGCATACTGCGGATAACCGCTACGCGCCGCAGCTCGCCAGGCAGCTTCACGATGAGCTGGCCAACCGGCTAGGTGAAGAGGCGATAGGGCCGTTTAGCGGAGAGACGCAAGCCACGCTCTTTTGAGCGCGGGCCGACGTCGAAGGTGTGAAGGCTAGCTGACCTCACGCAGGGGAGGCCTGAAAGGGGAGTGACAAGGCGCCCAGGGGCGCCGTTGGGCCGAGTCGGCGGCTATTGAATCAGCTCATCGTCATCCAGATCGGCGATATCGCGTTCGAGACGCTTGAATTCCTTATGCAGCTCGATGCCGCGGCGGGCGCGAAGATAGCGCACGGCGGCGCTCTTCTGGCGCTGCTTGTGCTCATCGACCTCCATGCTCATGAAAATATCGAGAAGCTCTGTTTTGAGGGAGGAAACCTGTTCGACATTGCGCATGCTCGACTCTCCTGACTCAAGACTCTCTCTTGATGTGGCATCCGGCCGGTCGATCGCTGCGCAACCGGCAGGACATTATTACTATACCGCAGTTGACAAAATGATGAATCCCTGTTGGCGCTGGCATAACAGCCGGGGCTCACCTTCGTGGCGCCGCTGAGGCATACTGTTGATAAGCGGGCGGCTTGCCACGGCCGCCATGATGGATATCCATACGTTATGCACAAGTTATGCCAGCAAGGAGCCTGATGTGAGCCGCGCCCTATTCGACGAGCTGAGAAGCCGCATGGAGCACTTTCGACGCTCCGAACAGAAGGTCGCACGCTTCGTGCTGCGCAATCCCGAGGATGTTATCCACATGCGGATCGTCGACCTGGCCACCGAGGCCAAGGTCAGTGAACCTACCGTGGTGCGCTTCTGTCGCGCGCTGGGCTGTAACGGTTTCCAGGACTTCAAGCTCAAGCTGGCGCAGATGCTGGCTACCGGCAGCCAGTTCGCCCAGTTCTCGATGAACGATGACGACTCGGTGGCAGAGTTCTCCCACAGCATTTTCGACTCCACCGTGGGGACTCTGCTGTCGGTGCGCGACCGCCTCGACAACGATCTGCTCAGCCAGGCGATCAGCGCGCTGGCGATGGCCAATCGGGTCGAGTTCTATGGCTTCGGCGCCTCCGGCGCGGTGGCTTTCGACGCCCAGCACAAGTTCTTTCGCCTGCAGATATCCACATCGGCCTACGCCGACCCGCATATGCAGAACATGTCGGCGGTGACCTTGAAGGCCGGCGATGTGGTAGTGGCGATCTCGCAGACCGGGCGCACCAAGGCGCTGGTCGCCAGTGTCCAATTGGCCCGGGAGGTCGGCGCGACGGTCATCGGCCTGTGCCCGAGCGGTTCGCCGCTGGCCGCCGAGGTGTCGATTCCGCTCTACATCGACGTCCACGAAGATATCGAGATCTATACCCCGATGAGCTCGCGGATTGCTCATCTGGTGCTGATCGACGTGCTCGCGGTGGGGGTGGCCAAGACCCGCGGGCCCAAGCTCACCGAGCAGCTCAAGTCGGTCAAGCGCAGCCTCAATTCGCTGCGCTTCCCGGAACCGGAGGAGTGAGCGACGATATGCTACGCTAGGCGTCCATTTTCGACCTGCAAGTACCAGTTCTATGGATGACGTCTCGGCGATTCTCGATCACCTCAATCCCGCTCAGCGCGAGGCGGTCAGCGCACCCCAGGGCAATATGCTGGTGCTTGCCGGGGCCGGCAGCGGCAAGACCCGGGTGCTGGTGCATCGTATCGGCTGGCTGTTGCAGACCGAGAATATGTCGCCCTACGCGATTCTCGCCGTGACCTTCACCAACAAGGCGGCACGGGAGATGCGCACCCGCCTCGAGGTGCTGCTTGGCCTGTCGCTGCGTAATATGTGGGTCGGCACCTTCCACTCGATTGCTCATCGCCTGCTGCGCTCCCACTGGCAGGATGCGCGGCTGCCTCAGCATTTCCAGATCATCGACAGCGACGACCAGCTGCGCCTGGTCAAGCGCCTGCTCAAGGACTACCGCATCGACGATGAGCGCTTCCCACCGCGGCAGGTGCAGTACTTTATCTCCGGCTGCAAGGAGGAGGGGCTGCGACCGCACCAGGTGGATGCCCACGGTGATGGCTACATGGCGCAGATGGTCGAACTCTATGAACGCTACCAGCTGACCTGCGAGCGCGGCGGCCTGGTCGATTTTGGCGAGCTGCTGCTAAGGAGCCTCGAACTGCTGCGCGACAATCCGGCGCTGCTGGCCCACTACCAGGCGCGCTTCGCCCATGTGCTGGTGGATGAGTTCCAGGACACCAATACCCTGCAGTACGCCTGGTTGAAGCTGCTCACCGGCGAGTCCGCCGGCATGACCGTGGTCGGTGACGACGACCAATCGATCTATGGCTGGCGCGGTGCGCGGGTCGAGAACATTCGCCGCTTCGAGCAAGAGTTTCACGACACCCGCACGGTACGGCTGGAGCAGAACTACCGCTCCACAAGCGCCATCCTCGATGCCGCCAACGCCCTGATCAGCCACAACACCGGGCGCATGGGCAAGGAGCTGTGGACCGAGGGCAGCCGCGGCGAGCCGATCTCGGTCTATGCCGGCTTCAACGACCTCGACGAGGCGCGTTTTATCGTCGACACCATCAGCGAGCAGGTGCGCGACGGCGCGGCACGCCGCGAGATCGCGATTCTTTACCGCTCCAACGCCCAGTCGCGGGTCCTCGAGGAGACCCTGATCCGTCAGGGGGTGCCCTACCGTATCTACGGCGGCCAGCGCTTCTACGAGCGCCTCGAGATCAAGAATGCTCTGGCCTACCTGCGCCTGCTGCTCAACCGCGAGGACGACGCCTCGCTGGAGCGTGTCATCAACGTGCCGGCGCGGGGCATCGGCACCCGCACCGTGGAGATCCTCCGCGAGCATGCGCGGCTCAACAATGTCTCGCTGTGGCAGGCGCTCCACGATGCGCTCAGCGATGCACTGCTCAAGGGCCGCGCCGCCAATGCGGTGCGCGCCTTTGCCGAGCTGATCGATCAACTCGATAACGATACTGCTGGCATGGCGCTGCACGAGATCATCGCGCATGTAAATCACGCCAGCGGACTGATCGAGCATCACGCCAATGAGAAGGGCGAGAAGGGCCAGGCGCGGATCGAGAACCTCGAGGAGTTGATCAACGCCGCCCGCGCCTTTACCCAGGGTGATGCGCTGGAAAATCAGGAGGTCGGCGAGGGAGCCGCGGCGCTGGAGCCGTTCCTCTCCGAGGCGGCGCTCAACGCCGGCGACCATGAGGCCGATGAGTTCGAGGACTGCGTGCAGCTGATGACGCTGCACTCCGCCAAGGGCCTGGAGTTCCCCATCGTATTCGTCTCCGGCGTCGAGGAGGGTCTGTTTCCCCACAAGATGTCGCTGGAGGAGCCGGGACGCCTCGAGGAGGAGCGGCGGCTCTGCTATGTGGGCCTGACCCGCGCCATGCGCAAGCTCTATCTGACCTACGCCGAGCTGCGCCGCTTGCACGGCAAGGAGACCTTCCAGCGGCCGTCGCGCTTCCTGCGCGAGCTGCCCGAAGATCTTCTCGAGGAGGTGCGTCTGCGCGGCCAGATCTCGCGGCCGGTGACTGCTAGACCCGCGGTGGGCCTGTCGCGTCAGACCTCGGTGGATGGCGGCGGCGACCTGCCTAGCCTATCGCTGGGGCAGCGCGTCAGCCATCCGCTGTTCGGTGAGGGGGTGATTCTCAATGCCGAGGGCGAGGGCGAGCGTGCCCGGGTCCAGGTCAGCTTCGAAGGCGAGGGCGACAAGTGGCTGGTGCTGGGCTTTGCCAAGCTCACGCCGCTGTAGAGTAGAGAGCGAGTAAGGAACGCTGGCGGTAGGGTGTAGGGGAGGTTTGCGCCATGGATGGCGCAAGGTAGCGCCCAGGGATGGGTTTACAGCGCCTCCCCGTAAGCCTACCGCCAGATCAGTTCCGAGCGGTGCAGCTTTTGCGATGGTGCAAGAGCCCCCACTTCGACCTACAGCCAGCGTTCCTCGCTAACAGCAATGACGCTAGCCCTACGCGTTGAGTGGCGGGACTTGCCGAACGAAAGTCTGCTTAGCATACTCGCTGGCGGACGCTTTCCCGCGGGACCCAGGAAACGCTGCATAAATGTCTGCGCGAGCGAATCACTGCGGCTTCATCCCGCTCGCCGATTTATGCAGCGCTTCCCTAAGCCTGCCAGGAAATCACAATAACGTTTCTGGAGTTCGCCTTATGCAACGCCGTAACTTTCTCAAGACCCTGGGTGCCGGTGCCGCCGGCGTCGCCGCCGCACCGTTTATCTCCACCGCCAAGGCCGATGAGGTCATCAGCTGGCGCATGGTCACCTCCTGGCCGCAGAACTTCCCGGCGCTGGGCACCGGTGCCAAGGACTTCGCCGAGCGCATCGAGCGGCTCTCCGGCGGTCGCATGCGCATCGAGGTACTGGGTGCCGGCGAACTGGTGCCGGCCCTCGAAGTCTTCGATGCCGTCGCCGCGGGGACCGCCGAGATGGGCCACTCCGCCTCCTACTACTGGCGTGGCAAGGTCGCCGCGGCGCAGTTCTTCACCGCGGTGCCGTTCGGCATGAACACCACCGAGACCAACGCCTGGATCTACAACGGCGGTGGCCAGGAACTGTGGGACGAACTCTACGCCAAGCACAACCTCAAGCCCTTCGCGGTAGGCAACACCGGGACCCAGATGGCCGGCTGGTTCAAGAAGGAGATTCACTCGCTGGACGATATGCGTGGCGTGCGCATCCGCCTGCCGGGGCTTGCCGGCGAGGCCATGAACGGCATCGGTGCCACTGCGGTGAACATGCCCGGCTCGGAGATATTTACCTCGCTGCAGACCGGTGTGCTCGACGCGGCCGACTGGGTCGGGCCCTACAACGATATGGCCTTCGGCCTCTATCAGGTCGCCGACTACTACTACACCTCGGTGTGGAACGAGCCCAGCGCGGTGCTCGAAGGCACCATCAACCTCGACGCCTGGAATGCCCTGCCCGACGACCTCAAGGACGTGGTCACCGAAGCCGCGCGCAGTGCCAACCTGTCGATGATCGACGAGTTCACCTACCGCAATGCCCAGGCCCTCGAGACCCTGGTCGACGAGCACGGCGTCGAGCTGCGCACCTTCCCCGAGGATGTGATGCAGGCGCTCTATGAGTCCTCCATGGAGGTGCTGCAGCGCCAGGTTGACGACGACCCGGACTCCAAGCAGATCTACGACTCCTACCTGGCCTTCCAGAAGTTGGTAAGACCCTTCACCGACGTGGGCGAGTACTCCTATCTGAAGGGCCGCGATAACGTCGGCGCCTAGGAGTTACATCGATACTTTCCTGATCGTGATCAGATGGGTGCCTCCGGGCACCCATCGTCGTTCAGGGAAGCGCTGAACAAATTGCCGAGCGAGATGAAGCGCAAGGCGCACGGAGCACAGGAACCGGAGCATATGGGGTATATGTGAGGATTCCGCGCACCGCGCAACGCAGCGATTCGCTCGTGTAGGCATTTGTGCAGTGTTTCCTCAGGCGTCGGGGACGGCGCGAATTCGCCCGTTATCGTCCAGGGCAACCATCACGAAGCGCGCCTCGGTGACCTTGTGGAGCTCGTCGGGGTTGCGCTCCTGATGGGGGCGAATCCACACCTCGACGTCGATCTTCACCGAGCTGCGCCCCACCTCGCGGATCGCGGTATAGATATTGACCACCGAGCCGACCCGCACCGGACATAGAAAATCCATCGACTCCAGGGCCACCGTGGCCGTGCGGCCATGGGCTTCACGCCCGGCGGCGAGTTCGGCAGCCTGATCCATATGGCCGATCAGCCAGCCGGCGGGGATATCGCCGTAGAAATTGGTATCCTGCCGGGAGGCCAGCACTTTCAGCGTCAGTTGGCCCTGGGGCGCGGGTACATCGTCGAGGTCGGTCATGGAGTGCGCAGCATCTTGTTGTTGTGAAGAAAAACCCAAGCGCTGCATAAGAGCAGCGTGCAGTCATGATATACGCCAGCCGTGGGCAAGCTCCAGTCGCTGCGACAACCTATCCCAGGCAGTGCGCCGGGTAGGCCTGCTGCTGCGACGCCTGCTGCTGTGCTGTGTGCTGGTGGTCGGCTCGCCGGCGGGTGCCGACCCGCGGGCGGTGGTGGGCAGCCTCGATTCGGTGGGCTCCGAGACCCTGGCCGGGCTGATGCTGCGCTGGGGCGAACAGCTCGAGCGCGACTATCCCGGGGTGCGACTGCAGCTGCAGGCCAGCGGCTCGGCCACCGCGCCGGCGGCGCTGGCGGCGGGGACCAGCCGGCTGGGGCCGATGTCGCGGCGCATGTCGGGCGCCGAGCGCGACGCCATCGAGGCGCGTCAAGGCTACCCGCCGCTGGAGATACCGGTGGCGCTGGATGCGCTGGCGGTGTTCGTTCACCGCCATCACCGGCTCGAGGCGCTGAGCCTTGCCGAGGTCGATGCGCTGTTTTCCGACACGCGACGCTGCGGCGCCAGCGAGGCGATCACACGCTGGGAAACGCTGCCGGGCAGTGAGCGTCGCGGCAGCGTATCGCGACACGGCCGTAACTCGGTGTCGGGCACCCATGGCGTCTTCAAGCGCCAGGCGCTGTGCGGCGGCGACTTCCGCCTCGACGTCAACGAGCATACCGGATCGGCGGCAGCCGTCGCCGCGGTGGCCGCCGCGCCTGGCGCGATCGGCTACGCCGGCGCCGGCTATCTCACCGCCGGGGTGCGTGCGGTGGCGCTGGAGAGCACCGACGGCGAGGCGCTGGCGCCCACCGCGGCCAACGTGCTCAGCGGTGACTATCCGCTATCCCGGGCCCTCTACCTCTACGTCAATCTACCGCCGGGCGAGCGGCTGCCGCCACCTGAGGCAGCCTTTGTCTCGCTGGTGCTCTCCGCCGAGGGTCAGGCGCTCGCCGAGGAGAGCGGTTTTATCGCCCTACCCGAGCAGCTGCGTCGGGACGCGCGGATGCAGCTCGGGTTGGAGAACGGCTGATGTCATCTCACTGTCATCAAACTGCCTTATTGTTACCAATACCCGCTGCTGACAGGCGCTCCTGATGACCGATTCTGCCGCCGCTACTCGTCGCCTTCGCCAGCGCCTGCGCTTCCTGCGTGATCGGCTGGCCACGGCCCTGATCAGCGCCTGCGGCATCGGCGTGATCGGTGCGGTACTGGCGATCGGCGTGTTTCTGGCCGTCGAAGTGGCGCCATTGTTCTTTGCACCGGAAGTGCGCGAGCAGCGCTCTGAGGTGGGCGCCCTGCCGCCGCTGACCAGCCTGCCGGCGGATACCCTCAGCGCCGCAGGCGAGCAACAGCAGTGGCAGGCCGACGGTCGCGAGCTGGTGGTGTTCCAGCGCACGACCGAGGGACTCGAACTGGCCGGCCGCGTCGAGGCGGTGCCGCCGTCGCGTCGCATCACCGCGCTGGCGGCCCTCGAAGGCGGGCGGGCGCTGCTGATTGGCGACGATGGCGGCGGGGTGCAGCGCTGGGTGACCCTGGCCGATCACGCCGTGCCGATTCCGGCCGGTCGCTATCAGCCGCTGGGGGCCGCGCCCATTCGCCAGCTGATCGCCCTGCCCGGACGCCAGGTGCTGGCGGTCAACGAGGCCAGCCAGCTGGGGCTCTATCAGGCCGTTGGTGGCCTGCGCTGGCAGGGTCAGGCACCCAGCGGCGAGGCGCTTGGCCGGGACGACCAGGGCCAGTTGTGGTGGGGCACCCCGGAGGCGGCCAGCCGCCTCGAGATCGATGCCGAGCACGCCGCGGTGAGCTGGCGCAGCCTATGGCTGCCGCAGCACTACGAGGGCCATGCCGAGCCCCAGCAGCGCTGGCAGACCAGCGTCAGCGGTAGCCAGGATGAGCCGCACTACGGTCTGGCGCCGCTGGCCTGGGGCACCCTCAAGGCGGCCGCCTACGCGCTGCTGGTGGCGATCCCGCTGGCGCTGGGGGCGGCGGTGCATACGGCCTGCTTCATGTCAGCGGGGCTGCGCACGCGCATCAAGCCGACCCTGGAGCTGATGGAGGCGCTGCCCGGCGTGGTGCTGGGCTTTATTGCCGGCCTGGTGCTGGCGCCCTGGGTCGAGCGCCACCTGCCCGGGGTGCTGGCGCTACTGCTGATACTGCCGCTGGGCATGCTGGTCGGTGGCGGGCTCTGGTCGCGCTGTTCTCCGCGGCTGCGCCGGCGCCTGCCGCTGGGTTGGGCGGCGCTGTGGCTGATGCCGTGGCTGGCGCTGCTGGCGGCGCTGGCGCTATGGCTGTCGCCGAGCCTGGAGCACTGGTGGTTCGACGGCGATATGCGTACCTGGCTGGATCTCCAGCTGGGCCTCGACTATGCCACCCGCAACGCCATGATCGTCGGCATGGCCATGGGCCTGGCGGTGATGCCGACCATCTATGCGCTGGCTGAAGATGCTCTCTCCGGGGTGCCGAGCAGCCTCGCCGAAGGCGCGGCGGCGATGGGCGCGACGCGTTGGCAGGCGCTGTGGAAGGTGGTGCTGCCGGCGGCCAGCCCGGGGATTTTCGCTGCGCTGATGATCGGCGCCGGGCGCGCGGTGGGGGAAACCATGATCGTGCTGATGGCCACCGGCAATACCGCGGTGATGACCGCCAGCCCCTTCGACGGCCTGCGCTCGCTGTCGGCCAATATCGCCATCGAGCTACCCGAGGCGGCGCTGGGCGGCACCCACTATCGGCTGCTGTTCCTCAGTGCGCTGCTGCTGTTCGTATTCACCTTCTGCGTCAACACCCTGGCCGAAGTGGTGCGCGGCCGGCTCAAGCGCCGTTACCAGCGCCTGGGGGGCACGCCATGACGCGCCGTGGCGAAGGGCCCTGGCCGTGGCTGGCGGCGGGCAGCGTGGCGCTGGCGCTGCTGCTGCTGGTGGCGCTGTTGACCCTGCTGGCGGGGCGCGGGCTGGCGCACTTCTGGCCCGCCGAGGTGGTGCTGGTGGAACTCGATGACGGCAGCCGCTTCGCCGCCCATCCCGGCCGTGAGGAGCGCAGTGCCGAGGGCGTCGAGCGGCTCTACCACACCGGCAATCGCGAGTGGCTGGGCACGCCGTGGCGCTGGGTCGAGGCAGCACGCATCGTCGACCAGCAGCAGCCGGCGGAGCTGGTGGTAGTCGAACGGCGCCGCTGGGGCGACTTTATCGGCCGCGTGGCGGGCCTCGAGGAGGCCGGCGAGACGCTGGCCTTCGAGGGCGACGCGGCGCGCTGGGCGGCGCTTAACGACCGCCTGGAGTACCTTTCTCAACTGCGGGAGGAGCGCGAGGCGCTGCGCCAGGCCGAGATCATGCCGCGGGTGCGGCAGTTGGCGGCGACTCAGGCCCCCGACCGCCGCGCCCGGCTCGAGGCGGAGCTGGCCGCCGCCAACGCCGAGGTCCTGGCGCTGCAGGAACGCATGGCCCGCGATCGAGTGCTGCTGGAGAGCGTCGCCGGCGAGCGCCTGGCGCTGCCCCTCGAGGACGTCCTGGCGATCCAGCGGCCCAACGCCATGGGCCTGCCGGCCAAGCTCGGCGCCTGGGGCACCCGGGTGTGGCGCTTCCTCAGCGAAGGACCGAGGGCCGCCAACACCGCCGGCGGCGTATGGCCGGCGATCTTCGGCACCGTGCTGATGGTGCTGCTGATGTCCATGCTGGTGGCGCCGTTCGGCGTGCTGGCGGCGATCTACCTCAACGAGATCGCCCACCAGGGACGGCTGACACGCCTCGTGCGGATCAGCGTGCGCAACCTCGCCGGGGTGCCGTCCATCGTCTACGGCGTGTTTGGTCTCGGGGTATTCGTCTACGGCATCGGCGGCAGCCTCGACGAGTGGTTCTTCAGCGACCAGCTGCCGTCGCCCACCTTCGGCACCGGCGGGCTGCTGTGGGCGTCGCTGACCCTGGCGCTGCTGACCCTGCCGGTGGTGATCGTGGCCACTGAGGAGGGCCTGGCGCGAATTCCCGACCACCAGCGCGAGGGCGCCCTGGCGCTGGGGGCAACGCGGCTCGAGACGCTGCGCCGGGTGGTGGTGCCGATGGCGCTGCCGGCGATGCTTACCGGCATGATCCTGGCGGTGGCGCGGGCCGCGGGCGAGGTCGCGCCGCTGATGCTGGTGGGCGTCGCCAAGCTGGCGCCTCAGGTGCCGGTGGACGCTGAGTTTCCGTTCCTGCACCTTGAGCGCAAGTTCATGCACCTTGGCTATCATATCTTCGATGTGGGCTTCCACAGCGGCGATGTGGAGGCCGCGCTGCCGCTGGTCTATGCCACGGCACTGCTGCTGGTGCTGGTAATTTTGCTGCTTAACCTGACTGCAATCTTCTTGCGGCATCATCTCAAGGCGCGTCATGGCGCGCTGCCACGTTAGGAGGTCCGAGAGCCGTGCTTGCGCAACCTGCCACCCCAGCCGCCATCCCGCGGCGTGAGGCGGTGGTCGAGATCGACCCCGCCGACAGCTGCCTGGATATTCAGGGGCTGAGCCTGGCCTATGCCGGGTCGCCGGCACTCAGCGATCTCACGCTGCG
This sequence comes from Halomonas sp. ML-15, assembly GCF_014779595.1. Classification (GTDB taxonomy): domain Bacteria; phylum Pseudomonadota; class Gammaproteobacteria; order Pseudomonadales; family Halomonadaceae; genus Franzmannia. The sequence continues at coordinate 538,873 of NZ_JACXZT010000019.1, read as the reverse complement.
GGTGCCGCGCCACCGGGTCACGGCCTTTATCGGCCCCTCGGGCTGCGGCAAGTCGACGCTGCTGCGAGCGTTGAACCGGCTGCACGATCTCAACGAGAGCGTCAGCCGGCGCGGCGAGATACGCCTCGAGGGCCAGGAGATTCACGCCCCCGAGGTAGCGGTGGCCGAGCTGCGCAGGCGGGTGGGAATGGTGTTCCAGACACCCAACCCCTTCCCGATGTCGATCTACGAGAACGTCGCCTTCGGCCTGCGCCTGCAGGGCAACCTGCGCAAACGTCAGCGCGACGAGGTGGTGGAGTGGGCGCTGCGCTCGGCGGCGCTGTGGGACGAGGTCAAGGCGCGCCTGGGCGACTCGGCCTGGTCGCTGTCCGGCGGCCAGCAGCAGCGCCTGGTGATTGCCCGTACCCTGGCGGTCAAGCCCGAGGTGCTGCTGCTCGATGAGCCGGCCTCGGCGCTGGATCCGATCTCGACGCTGAAGATCGAGGAGCTGATCCGCAGCCTCAAATCGCAGCTGACGCTGGTGCTGGTGACCCACAACATGCAGCAGGCGGCGCGGGTCTCCGACTACACGGCGTTCTTGCATGACGGCGAGCTGGTGGAGTACGCGCCCACCGATGCGCTGTTCACCAATCCGCGCCTGACGCGCACCGAAAACTACATCACCGGCCGCATGGCCTGAGCCAGAGGCTCCAGCGGAGCCATCGCTCATCAGGAGAGTCAGCATGGATATCACCAGCGAAACGCATAGTCAGCATATCTCCAAGCAGTTCAATCAGGAGCTCGAAGAGCTCAAGACCCACCTGATGGCCATGGGCGGACTGGTCGAGAAGCAGGTCCAAGAGGCGGTGACGGCGCTGCTCGACGGCGACAGCCGGCTGGCCGAGCGGGTCCGCGACAACGACGCCGCGGTCAACGACATGCAGATCAAGATCGATGACGAGTGCACCCGGGTACTGGCGCGGCGCCAGCCGGCGGCCTCCGATCTGCGCCTGGTGCTGGCGGTGATCCGCGCCACCTCGGATCTCGAGCGCATCGGCGACGAGGCCAGCAAGATCGCCCGCAACGCCATGGCTCTGGCCGAGGCGGGCAACGGCAGCAAGGGCTTTATCGAGGTGCGCCATATCAGCGAGCACGTGCGCAAGATGGTGCGCGATGCGCTGACCGCCTTCGCCCGCTTCGATATCGACCTGGCCCTCGAGGTGGTGCATGAGGACGAGGCGGTGGACAGCGAGTACACCACCGCCATGCGCTCGCTGATGACCTTCATGATGGAGGATCCGCGCTCGATCACCTCGGTGCTCAGCGTGATGTGGATCCTGCGCGCCCTGGAGCGCATCGGCGATCACGCCAACAACCTCGCCGAGTACGTGGTCTATCTGGTCAAGGGGCTCGATATTCGCCATACCGATCCCGATGAGCTCGACGACGAGGCGATCAAGCGGCGCGGCTGATGGCACCGCTCTCGGCCCTCGATGCGCTGATCCGCGGTACCCGGCTGGTCTACACGCCGGGGCTGCGGCGCTACGTGTTCGTGCCGCTGACGGTCAATCTGCTGGTCTATGCCGCCATGCTGCACTATGTGCTCAGCCACTTCGGCGGCTGGCTGGCGGGCTGGATGGCGATGGTGCCGGGCTGGCTGAGCTGGCTGGAGTGGTTGATCTGGCCGCTGTTCGTGGTGACCCTGGTGCTGATGGTGTTCTTCACCTTTACCCTGATCACCCACCTGCTCGCCGCGCCCTTCTACGGCTTTCTCGCCGCCAAGGTGGAAGTCGTCGCCTGTCGTCGCCAGCCCCTCGATGATCGCGGCCTGGCGCGCACCGCGCTGGATGCGCTGGGCCGCGAACTGGTCAAGCTGGGCTATATCCTGCCGCGGCTGGCGGCGCTGCTGGTACTCAGCTGGATCCCCGCCCTCAACGTGGTGGCACCGCTGCTGTGGGCGGCGTTCTCGGCCTGGGTAATGGCGATTACCTACCTCGACTACCCCATGGACAACAACAAGGTCAGCTTTGCCGATATGCAGCGTCGGCTCAGGGCGCGCCCCTGGCCGACGCTAAGCTACGGCGGCCTGGTGACCCTGATTACCTGGCTGCCGCTGGCTAACCTTTTACTGCTGCCGGGGGCGGTGGCCGGCGCGGTACTGATGTGGGACCAGCACTACCGCGGCCAGCCCGACTGAGTCAGATCCGCCCCTCCTCCACGGCGTGGCAGGCCACCTCGCTGGCGTCGCTGTGGGCGATCAGCTTGGGCGTCTCCCGCGCGCAGCGCGCATCGGCGTTGGGGCAGCGCGGGTGGAAGGCGCAGCCGGAGGGGGGATGCACCGGGTTGGGCACCTCGCCCTCGATCACGCTGCGCTGCTTGCCCATGCCGGTCAGCGTCGGCACCGCCTCTAGCAGCATCTGCGAGTAGGGGTGGCGCGGCGTGGCGAACAGCTGCTCGGCGGGGGCGATCTCGGCGATATGGCCGAGGTACATCACCGCGATGCGGTCGGCCATGTGCTTGACCACCGCCATGTCGTGGCTGATGAACAGGTAGGTCAGCCCGTACTCGCGCTGCAGGTCGCGCATCAGGTTGAGGATCTGCGCCTGCACCGAGACGTCCAGCGCCGAGGTCGGCTCGTCGCAGACCATGAACTCCGGCTCGTTGGCCAGCGCCCGGGCAATCGAGATGCGCTGGCGCTGACCGCCGGAGAACTCGTGGGGGTAGCGGTGGATATCCATCGCCGAGAGGCCGACCTGCTCGAGCAGCTCGCCGACCCGGATACGGCGCTGGCTGGCGCTCATCTCGGGACGAAACACCCGCAGCGGCTCGCCGATAATGGTGCCCACCCGCCACAGCGGATTGAGGCTGGCGTAGGGGTCCTGGAAGATCATCTGGAAACGCTTGCGCACCGCCGCGGCCTGCTTGCCGCTGCGGTTGACCAGATCGCTGATATCCTCGCCGTCGAACAGCAGCCGGCCGCGGGTCAGGCCGTAGAGGCCGACGATCAGCCGCGCCACGGTGGACTTGCCGCAGCCGGATTCGCCCACCAGGGCCAGGGTCTCGCCGCGGCGGATGGCGAAGCTGACGCCGTCCACCGCCTTCAGAGTGAGCTTGTCGCTGCGCTCCAGCACGCGATTCAGCCACGGCTTGGAGACATCGAAGTGGCGTGCCAGGTCGTGGGCCTCGAGCAGCACGTCGCCGCCCTCGGTGGCGTTAAGGGCTTCAGTGGCCATCGGCGGCGACCTCCTCGCTAACGGGAATGACGGGATCAGTGGGGTCGTGGAGCCAGCAGGCGGCGCGGCTGGTGCCGGCGGGCAGCAGCTCGGGGCGCTCGCTGCGGCAGCGCTCGACGGCGTGGGGGCAGCGCGGGTTGAAGGCGCAGCCAGCAGGGATTGCCGCCAGCCGCGGCATCGACCCCTCGATCTGGTAGAGGCGTTCCCGGGAGGTCTCGATGCCCGGAATCGACGCCATCAGGCCGCGGGTGTAGGGGTGCTGGGGATCGCGGATCACCGCCTCCACCGGGCCGATCTCGATCAGCCGGCCGGCGTACATCACCGCCACCCGGTCGGCGGTCTCGGCAATCACGCCCATGTCGTGGGTGACCAGCATCACCGCGGTGCCGCGCTCGGCGCACAGTCGCTTGAGTAGCGCCAGGATCTGCGCCTGTACCGACACGTCCAGCGCGGTGGTGGGCTCGTCGGCGATCACCAGCTCGGGTTCGGCGGCCAGCGCCAGGGCGATCACCACCCGCTGGCGCATGCCGCCGGAGAACTGGTGGGGATAGGCGTCGAGGCGATTCTCCGGCGCCGGGATGCCCACCTCACGCAGCAGTTCCAGGGCCCGCTCACGGGCCTGCTTGTGGTTCAGCGGCAGGTGGGTGCGAATCGTCTCGATCAGCTGCTCGCCTACCGAGAACAGCGGGTTGAGGCTGGTCAGCGGGTCCTGGAAGATCATACCGATATGGCGGCCACGCAGCGGCACGAAGGCGTCTTCGTCGAGGTTGTCGATACGCTTTGCGCCGAGGTGGACCTCGCCGCCGGCGATATGGCCCGGCGGCTCGAGCAGCTGGATCACCGCGTTGCCGGTCATCGACTTGCCGGCGCCGGATTCGCCGACCACGCCGAGAACCTCGCCCGGGGCGATATCGAAGCTGACGCTGTCGAGCGCCACCAGGGTGCCGTGGCGAGTGGGGAACTCGACCCGCAGCTCGCGCACGCTGAGCACCGGCACAGCGGCTGTATCGCCGCCGCGGGGGCTATCGAAGCTTGGGGTTGAGGACATCACGCAGCCAGTCTCCCAGTAGATTGACGGAAAGCGCCAGCATCAGCAGCGCCAGGCCCGGGAACAGTAGGATCCACCATTCCCCGGAGAACATGTAGTCCTGGCCGACCCGGATCAGGGTGCCCAGGCTCGGCTGGGTGGCCGGCATGCCGACCCCCAGGAACGACAGCGTGGCTTCGGCGATGATCGCCAGGGCCAGACCGATGGTGCCGATCACCAGCACCGGGCGCATCACGTTGGGCAGAATATGCTGGAACAGGATATTGCGCGCCGGCAGGCCGATCACCCGCGCCGCCTGGACATACTCCTTGCCCTTCTCGACCAGGGTGGCGCCGCGCACCGCGCGGGCGTACTGCACCCAGTCGGAGAGGCCGATGGCCACGATCAGCACGATGATCGCCACCTCGGCGTGCATCGAGCGTGGCAGAAAGCCACGCACCACGCCGAAGATCAGCAGTGCCATGAGGATCGACGGGAAGGTCAGCTGGACGTCGGCGATACGCATGATCAGGGCATCCCGCCAGCCGCCGCGAAACCCTGCCAGCAGACCCAGGGAGGTGCCCAGCACCAGCGCGAACAGCACCGCGGCGAACCCCACCAGCAGCGAGATGCGCGAGCCGTAGAGGATCGCCGAGAAGACGTCGCGGCCCTGGCTATCGCTGCCCAGCAAGTAGAAGTTGCCGGTAAAGTCCGAGGTGGTCAGTGGTGGCGTGAAGGCGTCAATCAGGTCGAGCTGGCGCGGATCGAAGGGGTTCTGGGGGGCGATCCAGGGCGCCAGCAGCGCCGCGGCGAACATCACCAGGGTCACCAGGGTAGCCAGTATCACCACCGGCTGGCGCTTCCACGAGTAGACGATGTCGCTGTCGAGGAAAGCGCGCAGCTTGCTAGGCTTGGGTAGCGGCGTCACGACGCGTTGCGAGTCGCTCATTTGGCACCTCCCTGGACCCGCAGGCGCGGATCCACCGCGTAGTAGAGCAGATCGACGATCAGGTTGATGACCACGAACACCAGCGCAATCATCATCAGGTAGGCGGCCATCACCGGAATATCCACGAAGCGCACCGCGGTGATGAACAGCGCCCCGACCCCGGGCCACTGGAACACCGTCTCGGTGATGATGGCGAAGGCGATGATGGTGCCCAGCTGCAGGCCAATGATGGTGATCACCGGAATCAGGGTGTTCTTCAGCGCGTGGCGCAGGTTAACCACGCGCTTCGATAGCCCCCTGGCGCGGGCGAACTTGATGTAGTCGGCGCGCAGCACCTCGAGCATCTCGGCGCGCACCAGGCGCATGATCAGCGTCAGCTGGAACAGCCCCAGGGTGATCGCCGGCAGGATCAGCGAGCGTAGCCCGCTGGTGGTAAGCAGGCCGGTGGTCCACCAGTCGCCGACAGGCACCGTCTGGCCGCGGCCGAAGGCGGGCAGCCAGCCGAGCTCCACGGCGAACAGATAGATCAGCAGCACGCCGATCAGGAAGGTCGGCAGCGACACGCCGATCAGCGAGGCGGTCATGATGAAGTTGGACAGCCAGCTGCCGCGGTTGAGGGCGGTATAGATGCCCAGCACGATGCCCATCACCACCGCGAAGATGGCCGAGATGATGGCCAGCTCCAGGGTTGCGGGCAGGCGTTCGACGATCATGTCGGTGACCGGCCGCGCCGAGCGGTAGGAGATGCCGAACTCGAACTGGGCGGCATTGGCGATAAACTGGAAGAATTGGATCGGCAGCGGTTGGTCGAGCCCGAGGCGTGCGCGCAGCGCGGCGCGATCGGCTTCGGTGGCCTCCTGGCCGACCATGTTGAGGACCGGGTCGCCGACGTAGTGGAACAGCGAAAACGCAATGAGCGCGACCACTACCATCACGAAGATGGCCTGCAGTACGCGCTGGATCAGGAATGCCAGCATGGGATCTCCACGAAGCAGCCCTCCGCGGGTAGGTAACCCGCGGAGAGCCGGTCAGGTCACGGTTCAGGGAAACACTGCACAAATGCCTACGCGAGCGAATCGCTGTGTTGCGCGGTGCGCGGAATCCTCACCTATACCCCATAGGCTCCGGTTCCTGTGCTCCGTGCGCCTTGCGCTTCATCTCGCTCGTCGATTTGTTCAGCGCTTCCTTAGTTATTGAATTTCAGATACTTGAAGTGCGGATCGTTTTCACTTTGGACCTGGAAGTCGATATCGTCACGCATCGACCAGGTCAGCATCTGGTGGTGGATCGGGATATAGACGATCTCGTCATGGACGATCTGCCACGCTTCGCTGATCATCTCGTTGCGCGCCTCCTCGTCGACCTCCTGGCCCATGGCCACGGTCAGCTCGTCGACCCGCTCATCCGAGTAGCCGGTGAAGTTCCAGCTGCCGCGATCCTCCTCCTTGGTGTGGTAGAGGTAGTTGAAGATGTACTCCGAGTCCATGGTCGGTACGCCCCAGCCGAGCAGATAGAAGTCGTACTCTTCACGCGCCATCTCGGCGAAGTGCAGCGAGCGGGTCTGGGCCACCAGGTCGACGGTGATACCGATTCGCGCCAGCATGCTGACCACTGCTTGGCAAATCTGCTCATCGTTGACGTAGCGGTCATTGGAGCAGTTGAGCGTCACGCGGAAACCGTCCCCATACCCCGCTTCCTCCATCAGGGCCTGAGCGCGTTCGGTATCGGCGGGGAGCACCTCGTCCATCTCCTCGCTGTAGCCGGTGACGAACGGCGGCGCAATCATGCCGGCCGGCTCAGAATTACCACGCATCACCGCACTCTGAATGGTGGTGGCGTCCACCGCCAGGTTGATCGCCTCGCGCACGCGGCGGTCGGCGAAGGGGTTGCTGTCGACGTCGGCGCTGTCGAGCACCTCGAGATCCATGCGCATGCCGAGGAAGATGGTGCGGTTCTCGGCGCCCTGCTCGTTCTTGATGCCGTCGGCCTGGGAGAGGCGTTCGATATCCTGTACCGGGGTCTCCTGAAGGAAGTCGACCTCGCCGGAGAGCAGCGCGGCGACGCGGGTCGAGGCGGACTCGATGGGGGTGAAGATCAGCTCGGAGATCTCCATCGGGTAGTGGTCGATGCCCCAGAAATCATCGTTGCGCTCGAACACCGTGCGTACGTCCGGCTCGCGGCTCACGACGCGGAACGGGCCGGTGCCGTTGGCGTTGCGCACGGCGTAGGTCTCTTCGCCGGCGGCGTAGTCCTGGGGCTCCTCGACGCCGTGCTCCTCGGCCCAGGCGCGGCTCATGATGAACAGGTTGGTGAGGTTGTTGGGCAGCAGCGGGTTGGGGCCGTCGGTGACCACTTCCACGGTGAAGTCGTCGGCGGCACGCACCTCGACGATCGAGGTCAGCAGGCCGCGCATATCGGCGTTTTCGTGGCGCGCACGGTTGAGCGAGAAGACCACGTCATCGGCGGTCAGCGCCTGGCCTTCGTGGAAGGTGACCCCCTCGCGGATCTCGAACACCCATACGCTGGGATCATCCTCGTGGACGTACCAGTCGGTGGCCAGGCCCGGCTGGTACTCCACGTCCATATCCTGATAGAGCAGGGTGTCGAAGATCTGGTGGTTGACCGAGTGGGTCGGCCCCTCGTTCTGGGAGTGGGGGTCCATGGTCAAACTGTCGGCGGAGCGGGTCCAGCGCAGCGTCTCGGCATGAGCGGTGGAGGCCAGCATGGCGCCGATCACGGCGGTGGCCAGTAAGGTCTTGTTGAACGTCATGTTGTTTTGTCCTCGGTTCATTCAAGCGTTTGATGGGCGACTGCCCGTGTGAGATTTCTCTCACAAGGTAGCTGAGAATGCCAGGGGAGCTTGGTGCCGACTTTCAGCGCTGTTTCGACTGTTGCGTTTGAAACCGTCTGCTTGGCTAGCGCTCAGGCCTGGGGTGGCGCCGCCACGGCACTGGGTTGAGCAAGGCGCGAAGTGGGAAAGACGCAGCGAAATAGTGCGCCGCGGCCAGGGTGGGAGACGATCTCGAGCCGGGCGTCGTGGCGTAGCAGCACGTGCTTGACGATCGCCAGGCCCAGGCCAGTGCCGCCGGTGGCGGTGCTGCGGCCCTTGTCGACGCGATAGAAACGCTCGGTGAGGCGCGGGATATGCACCGGGTCGATGCCCTCGCCGTTGTCCTCCACCTCGAGACAGGCGGCGTCATGGTAGCTGCGCCAGCGCAGCGTGATGTGGCAGCCGTCACCGGCGTAACGCACGGCGTTGAAGGCGAGGTTGGAGATGGCGCTGCGCAGCTCCTGCTCGCTGCCCACCAGGCGGCGCGGGTCGTCGCACTCGACGCGCAGCTGGTGGCGTCCGGCGGAGAGCGATTCGGCGTCGCGACGAATCGTCTCGAGCAGGCTGTCGACCGCCAGCGGCACTTCGTCGTCACCGCGGCGGTCGATCTCCAGCCGCGACAGCAGCAGCAGGTCGTTGACCAGGCTCTGCATGCGCGAGGTCTGGGCCTGCATCTGGCCGAGGCCGCGGCCGAGGCGTGGCGGCAACTGATCGGCGACGTCGGCATAGGTCTCGAGGTAGCCGGCCAGCACCGTCAGCGGGGTACGCAGCTCGTGGGAGACATTGGCCACGAAGTCGCGGCGCATCTGCTCGAGGCGATGCAGGCGGGTGATGTCACGGGCCATCAGCAGCCGCTCGTCGTCGCCGTAGAGGGTGATCTGGAACTGCAGCATCTGGCGCTCGTCGATGGGCGAGGGCAGGGTCAGTGGCTCACGGTAGTGGCGGGCGTTGAAGTAGTCGATAAAGCGCGGGTCGCGCAGCAGGTTGGTGATGTGCTGGCCGCGGTCGTGGGCCGTCTGCAGCCCCAGCATGCGGCCGGCGGCGCTGTTCCACCACTCCAGGTCGCCGCGCCGGTCGAGCATCACCACGCTGTCGCTCATCGCTTCCGACGAATCCTGAATGCGCTGAAGGGTGTCGCGCAGGCGCTGCTGGGTAATGCGCTGGGTCTTCTGGTACTTGTAGAGGCGGTCGAACAGCTCGCCCCACAGGCCGCGGGCGGTAGGCGGTTCGGCCTGGGAGTGGCGGGTCAGCCAGCGGTGCAGCACATACAGCTGACGCAGCTGCATCAGCAACACGATGGCCAGGCCGGCGGCGAGGCCGAGTGCCACCGCATCGAGCAGCCAGCCGGCCAGTGAGGCGGCAGCGACGATCAGCGCCAGGCGCCACAGCTCGCGGCTCCAGAGGCGCACGTCAGACCTTGGCGGAGAACCGATAACCGGTACCGCGCACGGTCTGGATCAGATGTTGATGAGGTTCGCCCAGCGCCTTGCGCAGGCGGCGGATATGCACGTCCACGGTTCGCTCCTCGACATAGACATTGCCACCCCACACCTGGTCGAGCAGCTGACTACGAGTATAGGCGCGTTCCTGGTGGGTCATGAAGAACTGCAGCAGGCGATATTCGGTGGGGCCGATCTCCACCGCACTGCCGTGGGCGCTGACGCGGTGGCTGGCGGGGTCGAGTATCAGTCCTTCGACCTCTACTGCATCCTCGACGCCCTTGGGCGTGGTACGCCGCAGCACGGCCTTGAGGCGTGCCACCAGCTCCCGCGGTGAAAAGGGTTTTGTGATGTAGTCGTCGGCGCCGGCCTCGAGCCCCTGGATCTTGTTGTCCTCCTCGCTCTTGGCGGTGAGCAGGATGATCGGCAGCTCGCTGGTGGTCTCGTCGCGCTTGAGGCGCCGGGCCAGCTCTATGCCGCTGGTGCCGGGCATCATCCAGTCGAGCAGCAGTAGATCGGGCTGGCGGTCGACGATGATGGCGTGGGCATCCTGGGCATTGTCGGCCTCGAGCACCTGGTAGTCGGCCATCTCGAGGGCCACGGCGATCATCTCGCGGATGGGGGCTTCGTCATCGACGATCAGAACGGTCTTGGCGGACATCCGGTAGCCTCATGGGGTCATGACAGTATGGCGATTACAACGCGCAAAGATGACATTCTCATGACAACCCTACCCCTCAGGCCAAAGCGTTAGCGCCAGCCCGGCGAATAGCACCAGCCCCGCCCAGTGGTTGTTGAGGAAGGCCTGGAAGCAGCGCTCCCGGGAGCGGTCGTGGATCAAGCCCTGCTGATAGACGAAGATTGCCGCCATGGCGGCCAGCCCCAGCCAGTAGAAGCCGCCCAGCGCCAGGCGCAGCCCGATCCAGCCGAGCAGGCCCAGGGTCACCAGCTGCAGTAGGGCGATGATCAGCTTGTCGGCGCGGCCGAACAGCACCGCGGTGGACTTGATGCCGACCTTGAGATCGTCGTCGCGGTCGACCATGGCGTACTGGGTGTCGTAGGCCACCGTCCAGGCCAGGTTGGCGGCGAACAGCAGCCACGCCTCCGTGGGCACATGGCCGAGCACGGCGCCGAAGGCCATGGGAATCGCCCAGGAGAACGCCGCGCCCAGGAATACCTGGGGGAAGTGGGTATAGCGCTTCATGAAGGGGTAGATAAAGGCCAGTATCACCCCGCCGATCGATAGCAGAATGGTGAACAGATTGGTAAACAGCACCAGCAGGAAGGCTACCGCGACCAGGCCGGCAAACAGTCCCTTGGCCTCCTGCTCGCTGATGCGCCCGGTGGCCAGCGGGCGGTCCTGGGTACGCTTGACGTGGCCGTCGACGTGGCGGTCGGCGTAGTCGTTGATCACGCAGCCGGCGGCGCGCATGGCGTAGACCCCGGCGACGAAGATCAGCAGGATATCGCGGCTCGGCAGGCCGTCGGCGGCCAGCCACAGCGCCCACAGCGTGGGCCACATCAGTAGCCAGGTACCGATCGGCCGGTCGAGGCGCATCAGGCGCAAGAAGTCGGGCAGGCGTTTCAGGCCGCGAGGGCGAGGGGGTTGGTCCATCAGTCATCTCCAGCAGCGACGCGCCTTATCCTAGCGCGGCGGCAGCGCCAATTCATCCGCCATGGTATCGAGAAAGAACTCCTGCACCAGCACCGCGAAGTCGCCGTGGCGAAACACCGAACGGCGCCCCCAGGGCCCGTGGCAGGGCAGATCGCCAGTGGTGAAGGGCGCCGCATCGGCGCTGACATCGATGGGGCTGCGCTTTAGGCCGGGCTGGCGAAACAGCCAGCTGCCCAGCGAGCGCTCGCCGAGCCGCTCGAGACGCTGGCCGCGCAGCTGAGCCAGCGGCGCCACCGAACGCGCCACCACCCAGGGCCGCTCATCGACGCAGAGGGCCACCTGGCGCAGCCAGGCGACCTGGCGCTGCGGCAGCCCCAGCGCCAGGGCTTCATCCAGGCGCGGTTGGCCGAGGCGCTGGTCGAGCAGCTTGACGCGAAAGGCGCGCCCATCGGCGGCGGCGACCAGGCGTGCGGTTAGCGAGTCGCAGGACGCGACCCACTGCCACCAGGCGGCGCTCATGGCCGGGCGATGGGCCGCGGCGGGCCGCCAACGGCAGTCTGGAAAGTGGGCGATCGCGCGATCGGGCACCAGTGGGCTCCGGGTCAAAAACGGGGCCGTAGTGTACCATGGACGTCCAATGATCCCGGTTGTCAGACCTCGATTCCCAGGAGTTTCATGGACGCCCCCTTGACCCTTATCGGCAGCGGCATGGCCGCACTGGGCCTGGTTCGCCAACTGCGCACCCGAGATGCCCAGCGACCGATTACCCTGATCAGCGCCGACAGCGGCGACGACTATTCCAAGCCACTGCTATCTACCGGCTTCGCCAAGCGCCTGCCGCCGGAACGGCTGGCGGCCCGCTCGGCGCTGGACGTTGCCGACCAGCTCGGCGTGGTGATGCGCCCGCATACCCGGGTCACGGCCATCGATCCGTCCGCACGGACGCTCTCGATCGGCTCGGAAACTCTGCCCTACGGCGAGCTGGTGATCGCCACCGGCGCTGCACCGCGGGTGCCCTTTGCGATACCCGAGGTTGTCGCGTCACGCGTGTTCACCATCAACGACCTCGACGACTACCGCGCCTTTCACGCCGCGCTCGAGTCGCTGGGGCGCCCGGCGCGGGTGGCGATCATTGGCGCCGGTCTGGTGGGCTGTGAGTTCGCCAACGACCTCTCCGCAGGCGGGCATGGGGTAAGCCTGGTGGCCCCGGAAGCCACGCCGCTGCCGCGGCTGCTTCCCGAGCCGCTGGGCCGGGTGTTGGGTGAAGCGTTTACTGCTTCTGGCATCGAGCTGCACCTCGGGCGTCAGCTTAGGGTACTGGATTCGCAGGGCAGCCAGGTCGCAGTGCGGCTGGACGACGGCCAGACGCTGGAGGCCGATCTGGTGCTGGTGGCCACCGGGCTGGTACCGCGCACGGCGCTCGCCGCCGAGGCTGGACTGGCGGTCAGCGGGGCGGGCATCATGGTGGATCGCACCCTATGCACCTCGCAGCCGGGAATCTATGCGCTAGGTGATGTGGCCTGCGTGGCGGGAGTCAATGCGATGTACGTCCAGCCGCTGCAGGCCAGCGCCAAGGCGCTGGCGGCGACCCTCGCCGGCACCCCCACCCAGGTCAGCTACGGCGCCTGGCCGGTCCTGGTCAAGACGCCGCTGCTGCCCTGTGTGGCACTGCCGCCGACGCGGCCAGTGGCGCGCTGGCGGATCGAGGGGGAGGGGGCGGATCTGGCGGCCCTGGCCGAAGCCGAGGACGGACGTTTGATCGGTTTTGCGTTGACAGGCGCCTGCGTCAGGCGGAAAGTCGAACTGGCGCGGGCGGCACCGCCGTTGCTAGTCTATTGACGTTGCGTTGCGAGCCTGCGGTCATTACCGCGTAACCAATACGTAAATTTTTAGTAATAAATAATAACACGGCGGCTGTGCCGCCATGCCAATGCCAAACAAGGAGGGCTATATGCGCAAACCAGAACTCGCCTCGGCGATTGCCGAGCGTGCCGATCTATCCAAGGACAAAGCCAGCCAGGTGCTTAACGTCATTCTCGATGAGATCACCGGCAGCGTATCCAAGGGTCAGGACGTCTCACTGATCGGCTTCGGTTCATTCACCGTGCGCGAGCGTGCCGCACGTACCGGCAAGAATCCCCAGACCGGTCAGCCGCTGACCATTCCGGCTAGCAAGACCGTGGCCTTCAAGCCCGGCAAGGCGCTCAAGGACGCCGTCGCCAAGTAACCCTAACGCGGCGCCTCATGACGCGACGCCCTGCGCCTCAGCCAGTTGGCCATCGGCGTCGTGTCAGTGTGACCCATTCCATGCCAGGAACTACCATGAAGCTGCGACTGATGCTGTGGCTGCTCGGCTTGTTGCTCAAACGGGCGTTGCGGCGCAAGCCCGCTTTCCAACAAGCGCTCGACAAGATGCGTCATCTCGACTGGGGCATCGCCACCGAAGACCTCTCCATTGCCCGCCACTACCGCATGTCGCCGCGCGGCATCGAGACGGCCCCGGGATTGCCGGTGGACCTCGACCTGGAACTGCGCTTTGCCGATCCCGATACCGCGGTGCGGGTACTGCGCAAGCCGACCCAGCGCAGTTTCCTCGACGGCATGATGAGCGGCAAGGTGCGGCTGGTCGGCGACTCCAAGGACCTGACCCGGCTGCAGGCGCTACTGCGCCACCTGTGAAACGGCGCTGCGTTGATGCCGGCGCTAGCCATCCATCGTTATACTAACGTATAACATCACCATGCCGACCACGTTCTCGTTACCCCTCCGGCGTCTATGGACGCTGGACAAGTTCGCCTACAGCCTGCGGGTCTTTCTGGCCTTCAGCGGCGCCCTGCTGCTCAGCTGGGTGAAGGGGGATATTGCGCTGGTGATTCCGCTGTTTCTGGGGATTATCGCCAGCGCTCTGTCAGAGACCGATGACAGCTGGCAGGGGCGGCTGCAGGCGCTTCTGGTGACCCTGGCCTGCTTTGCGGTGGCCTCGCTCAGCGTGCAGTGGCTCTATCCCTGGCCGTGGTTGTTCGCCGCCGGCCTGGGGCTGGCCACCTTCGTATTGATCATGCTCGGCGCGATTGGTCAGCGCTATGCCACCATCGCCTCCGGCACCCTGATCCTGTCGATCTACTCGATGATCAATATCGAGCATCACGGCGGCGTGCCCGACGACGGCCCCTGGCGCCAGCCGCTGCTGCTGCTGGCCGGGGCGGCCTGGTATGGGGTCATCTCGGTGCTGTGGTGCGCGCTGTTCTCGCGTCAGCCTGTCAAGCAGAGCATGGCGCGGGTCTACAAGGCGCTCGGCGAATACCTGGTACTCAAGTCGGCGCTCTTCGAGCCGCTGCGCGACGCCGATATCGAGGCGCGGCGGCTGGCGCTGGCGCGCCAGAACGGCAAGGTGGTGGAGGCCCTCAATCAGGCCAAGGAGATGATCTTCCGGCGTCTTGAAGGCCAACGCGGCGACCGCAAGCTGAATCGCTATCTGCGTATCTACTTCATCGCCCAGGATATCCACGAGCGGGCCAGCTCCACCCACTATCCCTATGCCGCCCTGACCGAAGCCTTCTTTCACCACGATGTGCTGTTCCGCTGCCAGCGACTGCTCGACCAGCAGGGGCTGGCCTGTCGACGACTGGCCAAGGCGTTGCTGCTCAACCGCCCCTTCGATCACCGCCAGAGCGAACAGGCGCTGGAGGATCTGCGTGCCTCGATCGATAACCTGCGCGACCAGCGCCGACCGGAATGGCGCGAGCTGCTGTTCCCCCTCGATGCGCTGGCCGACAACCTCGCTACCCTGGAGTCGCAGCTGGCCAGCGCGCATAACCCGGATGCCGATGAGCCGCGCCGTGACGACAGTCTGTTCAACCGTTCACCGAGCAGCCTGGGTGATGCCTGGGCGCGTATCCGGCTCAACCTGACGCTAGGCTCGCCGACCTTCCGTCACGCCCTGCGGTTGCCGCTGGCGCTACTCGCCGGCTATGCGCTGCTGCAGTGGCTGGATCCGGAGCAGGGGTTCTGGATTCTGCTCACCACGCTGTTCGTATGCCGCCCCAACTTCGCTACCACCCGGCGTTTCCTGACCCAGCGCATTGTTGGCACCGTGCTGGGCCTGGTGGCCGGTTGGATGTCGATTACGCTGTTTCCGCAGCCGCTGGTGCAGAGTCTGATCGCGGTGATAGCAGGCGTGGCCTTCTTCGCCAACCGCGAAAAGCACTATGTGATCGCCACCGCCTCGATCACCCTGCTGGTGCTGTGCAGCTTCAATCAGGTCGGCGACGGCTTCGATCTAATCTGGCCGCGGCTGTTCGATACCCTGCTCGGCGCGCTGATCGCCGGGCTGGCGGTGTTCTTCATCCTGCCCGACTGGCAGGGCCGGCGCCTCAATCGCGAAGCGGCCAAGGTGCTGAGCAACAGCCGCGGCTATCTCGATGAGATCATCCATCAGTACGAGGCCGGCAAGCAGGACGATCTGGCCTACCGTCTGGCGCGACGCAACGCCCATAATGCCGACGCCGCGCTGTCGACGGTGCTGACCAATATGCTGCACGAGCCGGGGCACTACCGTAAGACGGAGGCCGACGACGGCCTGCGCTTCCTGGTGCTGTCGCACACCCTGCTCAGCCATCTCTCGGCACTGGGTGCCCACCGCCACCGTCTGGCCGACGACGAGGACGACGCCACGTTGGTGCCACTGGCACGCGAGATCGGCGCGATGCTGGGCGAGATCGCCGCGGCGCTGCAGGCGCGGCGCACGCTGCGGCCGCTGGAGTCCGAGGTGAACGCGCTGCTGATGCGGCTCGAGACACCGGCGGCAGAGGCCAGCGAGGTGGAGGTGCCCTATCGGCCGATCCAGAGCCAGCTGCGGCTGATCGCCCAGCAGCTGGTGCCCCTCGCCGAGGCTGCCAATCGCCTGGTCTCGGTCGGCGGAGGCGCCGCGCCGGAGGCGTCGGCTGTAGCCAGCTGAGTTGTCGGCTTCCTATACCTGGCCGTAGCGGCCGGCTTCCTCACCCAGCCAGCGACGGATCAGTGGCGGACTGGCCTCGGGGGCCTGTTCGAGCAGCGCCCGGGCCAGCGGGCTGACCTCCTCGAGGAGGTCGCGATCGCGCTCGAGGTCGGCGATCTTCATCTGCGCCAATCCGGTCTGACGGGTACCTAGCACCTCGCCGGGGCCGCGCAATTCGAGGTCTTTCTCGGCGATACGAAAGCCGTCGCTGGTTTCCCGCATCACCCCCAGCCGCTCACGCGAGTGGGCCGACAGCGGCGGGCGGTAGAGCAGCACGCAGAAGCTCTCGGTGGCGCCGCGGCCGACTCGACCGCGGAGCTGGTGGAGCTGCGACAGCCCCAGTCGCTCGGGATTTTCGATGATCATCAGGCTGGCATTGGGCACGTCGACGCCAACTTCGATCACCGTGGTGGCGACCAGCAGGTCGAGCTCACCGGCCTTGAAGGCGTCCATCACCGCCGCCTTGTCGGCGGCCTTCATGCGCCCGTGCACCAGGCCGATGGCGAGTTCCGGCAGCGCCTCGGTGAGCTCTTCGCGAGTGGCCTCGGCGGCTTGGCACTCGAGTGCCTCCGACTCCTCGATCAGGGTGCAGACCCAGTAGGCCTGGCGGTCATCGGCACAGGCTCGGCGGATACGCTCGACCACCTCGGGGCGGCGCTCGTCGGGCACCGCCACGGTCTGGACCGGGGTGCGCCCCGGCGGCAGTTCATCAATCACCGAGACGTCGAGATCGGCATAGGCACTCATTGCCAGGGTGCGCGGAATCGGTGTCGCGGTCATCACCAGCTGGTGCGGCGTCAGGCCGCCGGCCTCGCCCTTCTCGCGCAGCGCCAAGCGCTGATGCACGCCGAAGCGGTGCTGCTCGTCGATGATCGCCAGGCCCAGTCGCTGAAAGCGCACGTCGTCCTGAAATATCGCATGGGTACCCACCACCATCCGCGCCCGACCGTCTTCGATGGCCGCCTTGGTATCCAGGCGCGCCTTGCCCTTGAGCTTGCCGGACAGCCAGGCGACTTCGATCCCCAGCGGCGCGAACCAGGCGTGGAAGCTACGGAAGTGCTGCTCGGCGAGCAGCTCCGTGGGGGCCATCAGCGCCGCCTGGCAGTCGCCGGCCAGTGCCTGCAGCGCGGCCATGGCGGCGACCACCGTCTTGCCTGAGCCGACGTCGCCCTGCACCAGTCGCAGCATCGGCGCGGGCCGCTCCAGGTCGTGGCTGATCTCGTCGAGCACGCGGCGCTGGGCGGCGGTGAGGGTGAACGGTAGCTGAGTGACGAAGCGCGCCTGCAGACTGCGTCCCGAGGGCAGGCGCGGGGCGCCGTCGGACTGAATGCGCAGACGGATCTGGCGCAGGCTGAGCTGGTGAGCGAGCAACTCCTCCAACGCCAGGCGACGTTGGGCGGGGTGCTGGCCGCTGGCCAGGCGCTCCAGATCGGCGTCCGGCGGCGGTTGGTGCAGGTAGTGCAGGCATTCATGCAGGCCGGCGAGACGAAAGCGTTGGCGTAGCGCCTCGGGGATACCGTCGGGCAGCGCCTCGGGCTCCTCATCGAGGCGCGTCAGCACCTGCTGGATCAGGCCGCGCAGGCGCGCCTGGTTGAGGCCCTCGGTGGTTGGGTAGATCGGCGTCAGGTGTTCGTCCACCGGCGCCTCGCCGTGTTTGAGCAGGCGATACTCGGGGTGATAGATCTCCAGCCCGGTGGCCCCGGCGCGGGCCTCGCCGAAGCAGCGTACCCGCACGCCGGGCTGAAACTGCTGCTGCTGGGCCGGCGAGAAGTGGAAGAAGCGCAGGCTAAGTATGCCCGAGCCATCCTTGAGCCGGACCAGCAGGCTGCGGCGTCGACCGCGCACCACGTCGCTGGCCGCCACCTCGCCGTCGACCACCGCTTCGACACCCCCGCGCAGGGTGCCGATGGGCGTAATACGGGTGCGGTCCTGATAGCGCAGCGGCAGATGGAAGAGCAGATCGGCGAGGCTGGCAATGCGCAGCCGGGCCAGCTTGGCGGCCAGCGCTTCGCCAACCCCGCTGAGTTCGGTGACCGGCTGCTCGAAGGGCGTCATGCTGCCGCGATGGCCTGGCGGCGGCTGCGAGCGATAGCGTCGGTCAGGGCATCGATGGCCTTGGGTCGCGGAAAGCTGGCACGCCAGGCGATGGCCACGGTGCGCGACGGCGCTTCGGGGGTGAACGGCCGGCTGGTCAGCATCCCGCTCTCATAGTGGCTGGTGCCGATCGCCGACTGCGGCAGCACCGTGATGCCCAGCTTGGAGGCGACCATATGGCGAATGGTCTCCAGCGAGCCGCCCTCTGCGGTAAGGGTGTTGCTGGGGCTATTGAGCTGATGGCTGATGGCCGGGCAGGTCTCGAGGATCTGGTCGCGGAAGCAGTGCCCCTCGCCGAGCAGCAGCAGCCGCTCCTCGAGCAGGTCCTCCTTGTCGATCGTGGCCTTGGCCGTCCACGGGTGGTCGGCAGGTATCAGCACCTCGAAGTGCTCGTCATAGAGCGATTTGGTCAGCACGTCGGACTCGGTGAACGGCAGCGCCACGATGATGGCGTCGAGCTCGCCACTGCGTAGCTTGCGGCGCAGCGCCGCAGTAAAGCCCTCCTCGATGTAGAGCGGCATCTGCGGCGCGCTGCGGGCAAGCTCCGGCACCAGGTGAGGAAACAGATAGGGGCCGATGGTATAGATGGCGCCAACCCGCAGCGGACTGGCCAACTGGTCCTTGCCGGCGTTGGCCAGCTCCTTGATCACGCTGCTCTGCTCGAGCACTCGTTGGGCCTGCTCGACGATCTGCTCGCCCAGCGGAGTGACCTGAACGGTGGACTTGGAGCGCTCGAACAGGGCTACGCCGAGCTCCTCCTCGAGCTTCTTGACCGCCACCGAGAGCGTCGGTTGAGAGACGAAGCAGCGTTCTGCCGCACGCCCGAAATGGCGCTCCTGGGCCAAGGTTACGATGTAGCGGAGTTCTGTTAGAGTCATGGTGGTGCCAGTGGGCATCCTCTCGAGCAGATGGATAGCAAATTTCCAATAGGGACTTTTTATCAAGGGGCGAGGGAAAGGTGAAGACAACGACACTGATTATTGGCTGTGGCGACATCGGCATGACCCTGGGAAAAGAGCTCCTGGCGGCCGGTCAACGAGTGATTGGCGTGCGTCGCAAGGCCCAGGCGGCTCTCAAGGATAGCGGAATCGAACCGCTGGCGCTGGACGTCAACGACCCGGAGGCAATCCGCAAGCTGCCGAATGCCGATACGGTGGTGTATGTGCTTAGCGCCGATCATTTCGAGGAGGCCGCCTATCGGGCCGCCTACCCGGATGGTCTGCGCGCGGTGCTCGGCGAATTTGCTGGCCGCGACACGCCGCCCAAGCGGGTGTTCTTCGTCTCTTCGACCAGCGTCTACGCCCAGCAGGACGGTGAGGTGGTGGATGAAACCAGCCCCACCCAGCCACACGGCTTCTCCGGCATCCTGATGCGCGAGGCGGAACAGGCGCTGCTTGACCACCCGCTACCGGGCAGCGTGGTGCGCTTCTCGGGGATCTACGGGCCGGGCCGCGACCGTCTGATCCGCCAGGTAGGCGAGGGGCGTATCGCCGCGGGTGCGCCGCCGATGTACTCCAACCGGATTCACCGCGACGACTGCGCCGGCGCGCTGGCGCATCTGATCCAGCTCACCTTAGACGGCGCCCCGGTCGACGATATCTACCTGGCCAGCGACTGTGAACCGGCGCCGCTGCACGAGGTCATGCTATGGCTGGCCGGCAAGCTCAAGGTCGAGTCCACCGAGACCATCCAGTCCCCGCTGCGTCGCCGCGCCAGCAAGCGCTGCGACAACAGCCGGCTGCGCGAGAGCGGCTATGTCTTTCGTTACCCCACCTTCCGCGAGGGCTATGCCCAGGTGCTCCAGGAGGGCGGTTTTCTGCCTGCGCAGGCGTAGCCTTGAGCGCTCAGCGCCCAGCCGTTAGAGGGGGTGTCGATAGCCCACTGCGAAGGTCTCGAAGCCGTCATTGGGTCGTTTGATCCCGGCGTTGGAGTAGTGGATCAAACTGGCCGAGAGTTCGCCGCTGCCCACTGGCATACCTACCGCCAGGCGGTCCTCGAACTGGAAGGCGGTGGAGAGATTGCGTCCCTCATGGCGGGTATTGAGGAACAGCGCCGCACCGATGCCGGCCTCGGCGAATATCCCGCGCTCGCCGGCAAAGCTCCAGCGCAGCGCCGGGGTCAGCGTCCAGGCGGCGTTGTCGTCGCCGTCATCGCCCGGCAGCAGCAGTATCCCGCTGCCCAGTCGTAGCTCGAGCTGAGGGTGCCAGTAGCCGAGACCGAACGTACGGTCCAGGCCCAGGCTCAGCGCCGGCTGGCCCTCGCTGGTGGCGCCCAGCGTGATATAGCCATCGGCCGAGCTCGCTGCAGGACTGCCCAGCAGTAGGAGACTGGGCAGCAGTAAGGCCGCCAGGTGGTGAAGCGATCTGCGTCTCATGAGGGTTTCCTGCGGTTCGTCCCTGAATCTTGTCTGGCGAGTCTACCCTAGAAACTGTTAGCAGGAAAACGACCTCAGTCGCCGATGACCATGATGGCCTCGGCTTCGACCTGGCTGCCCTTGGGCAGCGCCTTGACGCCGACCGCGGCGCGCGCCGGGAAGGGGGCGTCGAAGAACTCCTCCATGACCTTGTTGACGATGGCGAAGTTGTCGAGATCGACCAGATAGAGGTTGACCTTGACCACGTCGGCCAGGGTGCCGGCCGCCTCTTCGCAGACCGCCTGCAGGTTGCTGAAGACCTGCCTGGCCTGGGCCTCGACGTCGTCGGATACCAGCGCCATGGTGGCCGGGTCGAGCGGAATCTGCCCGGACAGGTAGACGGTATTGCCGGCCTTGATGGCCTGGGAATAGGGGCCGATGGCGGCGGGTGCCTTGTCGGTGTTGATCACGGCCTTGTTGCTCATGATATCTCCCTCGCGTAGTGCGATATGTACATTGTGATAAGTAACGCTTTAATAGCGTCGCTGCCACCGCAACCGGTTGCGGCGTAAGCGGCGGTAGAGCTCAGTTGGTGACGCGCTGAATCTTGCCGACGTGGGGCAGGTTACGAATGCGCTTGATGATCCGTGCCAGGTGTACCCGATCATGTACTGCCAGGGTCAGGTTCACGATCGACAGCCGTGCATCGCGCTCTTCGATACCGATACGCTCGATATTGGCATCGGCGTCGGTAACCAGGCCGGCCAGCTCGGCGACCAGGCCGCGGCGGCTCTCGACGTGGATACGCAGTGCCACCGGGAAGTCGGTCTGCTGCGTCTCGGACCACTCCAGGGCAAACAGCTTTTCCGGGTCGCTGCGCAGGTCGTCGAGGTTACGACACTCGGCGCGGTGCACCACGATACCCTTGCCCACCGAAGTATGCCCGATCACCGGGTCGCCTGGCAGCGGATGGCAGCAGCGTGCGAAGTTGATCACCATGCCCTCGGCACCGCTGATCACGATCGGCCCATGACCGTCGCTGCGCGGCCCGCGAGTCTCGGGCGCATCTTGCAGCG
The DNA here is from genome assembly GCF_014779595.1 of Halomonas sp. ML-15. Classification (GTDB taxonomy): domain Bacteria; phylum Pseudomonadota; class Gammaproteobacteria; order Pseudomonadales; family Halomonadaceae; genus Franzmannia. Next base: position 517,282 of record NZ_JACXZT010000019.1, on the reverse strand, counting down.
CCTCGACAAGCCGGCGCGCCACCGCATAGGCCATGCGCGTACCCAGCCCGATCGACTCCAGCAGCTCATCCTGCTGCTTGACGCCGAGCTCGTCGAGATGCGCGGCGAGATGTCCCTCGGGCAGTTCCTCGAGACTGGTCTCGAAGTCTCCCAGCGCCTTGTTGAGCAGCCGCCGGCCGAGCTGCACCGATTCGGTATGCTGCTGGTGCTTGAGCGCGTGGCGGATCGCCGAGCGCGCCTTGGCGGTGATCACGAACGATAGCCAGGTGGTATTGGGTCGTGCGCCGGGGGCAGTGATGATCTCCAGCGTCTGGCCGCTCTCGAGTCGGCTCGAGAGTGGCGCCAGGTGGCGGTCGATGCGACAGGCGATGCAGCTGTTGCCGATATCGGTGTGCACGCTGTAGGCGAAGTCGATCACCGTGGCGCCCTGAGGCAGCTCCATGATGTCGCCCTTGGGAGTGAACACGTAGATATCGTCGGGAAACAGGTCGTTCTTGACGTGCTCGATGAACTCCAGCGAGTTACCCGCGTGACGCTGCATCTCGAGCAGGCCACGCACCCACTCGCGGGCCCGGGCGTGGCTGCCGGCGGCGATCGGCCGCTCGGTCTGGCCGGCTTTATAGAGCCAGTGGGCGGCGATGCCGTTGTTGGCCATGGCCTCCATCTCGCGGGTACGGATCTGCACCTCGATGGGCATCCCGCCGCTGCCGAACAGGGTGGTATGCAGGCTCTGGTAGCCGTTGGCCTTGGGGATGGCGATATAGTCCTTGAAGCGGCCCGGCACCGGCTTGTAGAGATTGTGCACCGCACCGAGAATGCGGTAACAGCTGTCGACATCGTCGGTGATGATGCGGAAACCGAACACGTCCATGATCTCGGCGAACGACTTGCGCTGGTCGCGCATCTTCTTGTAGATCGACAGCAGGTGCTTCTGGCGACCGATCACGGTGCCCGGCAGCTGGTCGTCGTCGAGACACTTCTGCAGGCTGGTCTGGACCTGGCGGATGGTCGAGCGGCGATGCCCGCGAGCCTTGCTGACGGCGCGTTTGATGCGCTCGGAGCGCATCGGGTGCAGCGCCTGAAAGGAGAGGTCTTCGAGCTCGACGCGGATGGTATTGATGCCCAGCCGGCTGGCGATGCGGGCATAGATCTCCAGCGTTTCACGGGCGATGCGACGCTTCTTGTCGGGACGTAGGGCGCCCAGCGTACGCATGTTATGCAGGCGATCGGCGAGCTTGACGATGATCACGCGGATATCCCGCGACATCGCCAGCACCATCTTCTGGAAGTTCTCGGCCTGGGCCACCGCCTTGTCTTCGAAGGTGATCTGGGTCAGCTTGGAGACCCCGTCGACCAGTTCGGCCACTGCCTCGCCGAACTGCTCGGCAAGTGCTTCCTTGGAAACCCCGGTGTCTTCGATCACGTCATGCAGCATGGCCGCCATCAGGCTCTGATGGTCCATGTGCATATTGGCGAGAATATTGGCCACCGCGAGGGGGTGGGTCACATAGGGTTCGCCGGAGCGACGCCGCTGGCCGTCGTGGGCCTGCTCGGCGTAGTAGAAGGCGCGCTTGACCTGGCAGATCTCTTCTGGGGGAAGATAGCCGCCGAGGCGGTCGGCCAAGTCATCGATGGTGAACATGCAGCGCGCCTATCCCCGGGTGGTCAACGAATCACTCTTCGCCCATCTCCGGCTCGCGGCGCATGCGCATCGGTGCGGCTTCTACCGGCTCGTCGAGCACGTTCTCGTCGATCTTGCCGGCGGCGATCTCGCGCAGCGCCATCACGGTGGGCTTGTCGTTCTCCCACGGCAGCAGGGCATCGCGTGAACCGCGGGCCAGCTGGCGCGCGCGCTGGGTGGAGATCATCACCAGCTTGAACCGGTTTTCGACGTTCTCGAGACAATCTTCAACTGTGACTCGCGCCATGTGCAGGTACCTGACTTCGATGTAGGGCGGAAATGGCGAAAGAACGGCCAAATTGGCCATTCGATGCTATGGAGGACAGAAGAGTCTACTCGACCCCCTCATCCCCTGACAAGAGCGCTTGCAGCAGCGGGGCCTGAGCCTCACGTACCCGTGCCAGTCGCGAGCGTGCGGCGCGCACCAAACTCTCGAGGTCGAGCAGGGCGGTGGCGAAGTCGTCGTTGACGATGACGTGATCGTACTCGTCGAAGTGCGACATCTCGCTGACGGCATCACGCATGCGCCGCTCGATGACCGAATCATCGTCGGTGGCACGGGATGACAGGCGCTCTCGCAGGGTAGCCAGCGACGGTGGCAGGATAAATACCGACTCGGCGTCGGCGACCTGCTCGCGGACCTGGCGCGCGCCCTGCCAGTCGATCTCGAGGATCACGTCGGTACCCGCGGCCAGCAGCGCCTGCACGGCCGGGCGTGAGGTGCCGTAGTAGTTGTCGAACACGCGGGCGTGCTCGAAGAAATCGCCACGCTCGATCATCGCTTCGAAGCTGGCGACCTCGACGAAGTGGTAGTTGACGCCATCCAGCTCACCGGGGCGTTTGGCCCTGGTCGTATGCGATACCGATACCTGGAGGCTATCGAGGCGCTCGAGCAGCGCCCGCACCAGGCTGGTCTTGCCGGCACCGGAGGGTGCGGAAACGATAAACAGCGTGCCTTGAGACATAGCGGCTCCGGGGCTGAGGACGAATGTTTGAGGCGGGCAGTATACGTGGCCCGGGCGGTTGACGTCATGCCGCCTCGATATCTGCGTCGATCGATTAATAAGCGTTGAATTTGAGCGCTATTTGCAAGATTTCGTTACCACTCACCTGACGAAAGTGGCTGATGACCCGTGCGGTCCGGCATATTTCTGTCCACACTGATTACTGTCGAGATACATCGGTTATAACCGTCAAGACCCCCATCATGCCGGTACGGATGACGGCAGCGTCTTGATGAATAAAAAGCGGTGTTGAGCATGCGTGCCACATCCGGTTCTGCAGGGGAGAGCGCTGACCTGTCGGAGCGGGTTCCATCCTGATGAAAGGGAGCACTTTTATGGCGACTGGTGTTTGGATCAGCCTGTTCGGCTACTTTGCGCTGATGATTGCCATTGGCGTATATGCCATGCGCAAGGCGACGGCGTCATCTGAAGATTACATGCTGGGTGGCCGAGGGCTTAGCCCACAGGTGGCAGCCCTTTCCGCCGGTGCGTCGGACATGAGTGGCTGGCTGCTCCTGGGCTTGCCCGGAGCGCTATTTGTCTCTGGCCTGGGCTCAGCGTGGATTGGTATCGGCCTGCTGGTGGGGGCGTTCTTCAACTGGACCCTGGTGGCGCCAAGGCTGCGTGAACAGACCGTACACTATGGTAATGCGATTACCATACCGGCGTTCCTGGCGAACCGGTTTCCGACGCGGGCGCTGTCTCTGAGGACGGTCTCCGCTATCGTCATCGTGATCTTCTTTGCGGTTTACACGGCGTCAGGCCTGGTGGCGGGCGGCAAGCTGTTCGAAAGCGCCTTCTCGGGGATTTACAACTTCGGTGATATGAGCAATTACGCCATGGGTGTGATGATCACCCTCGGCGTGGTGTTGATCTATACCGTCGTCGGCGGCTTCCTGGCCGTGAGCATGACCGATTTCGTGCAGGGCTGCATCATGATGTTGGCGCTGGTGATCATGCCGGCGGTAGTGCTCTTCGGTGAAGGGGGCGGTGGTTTTGGTCAGGCCTCACAGACCCTGAATGAGGTCGATCCCACGCTGCTATCCTGGACGTCAGGGCTGACCTTCATAGGCTGGCTCTCAGCAGTGACCTGGGGGCTGGGCTATTTCGGGCAGCCACATATCATTGTGCGCTTCATGGCGATCCGCTCGCTGAAGGATGTCCCCGTTGCCCGCAATATCGGCATGGGCTGGATGCTTATCTCTCTGATCGGTGCCGTTTCCCTGGGTATCTTTGGTCGTGCCTATGCGATCCGTAATGGGCTGGATGTGCAAGATCCGGAAACCATCTTTATCATTCTGGCGGAGCTGCTGTTCCATCCGCTGATCACCGGTTTCCTCTATGCGGCACTGCTGGCCGCCATCATGAGCACCATTTCCAGTCAGCTTCTGGTGTCGTCGTCGTCGCTGACCGAGGACTTCTATCGTCTGTTCCTGCACAAGAGAGCGACGGAGCAGCAGTGTGTGGCCGTCGGCCGTGTCTGTGTGGTGCTGGTGGGCATCGTGGCCGCCGTGATTGCCTCTGACGAAGACTCTCAGGTGCTGGGGCTGGTCAGTAACGCCTGGGCAGGCTTTGGCGCGGCGTTCGGTCCGCTGATCATCCTCTCGCTGATGTGGCCCCGCACCAACGGCGCCGGTGCCATCGCCGGCATGGTGGTGGGTGCCGCCACCGTGATGATCTGGATCGCCCTGGGCTGGAACGGCGAGTTTATGGGGGGCCCCGGTGTCTACGAGATTATTCCTGGCTTCATCGCTTCCTTCGTTGCCATCATGGTGGTGAGCAGCGTGACGGCCGATGCCGGTGAATATCAGCACATCACTCGCTAGCAAAGCGCTAGCAGGACGCATGCAACGTAGTGAAAGGGCTCCTACGGGGGCCCTTTTTACGCGGCGCATCAAGGCTACGTCTCGAGTAGCAAGGAGAGATTCAGCATGAACGACGCCAATCGTCATCTGCATACCGATTCGAGTGACCTCCGGGCACGCATCCGCGCCAACTATGACGCCGATGAAGCGGCGGTGCTGAGCGAACTTGTCCAGGGGGTCAGGCTGTCAGAGGAGGAGCGCCGCCAGGTGGCCGACGCCGGCGCCCATTACGTGGCGCGGGTGCGCAAGGAGAAGAAGCCCTCGATGATGGAGGCGTTCCTTGCCGAGTATGGACTCTCGACCACCGAGGGCGTGGGGCTGATGTGCTTGGCGGAAGCGCTGCTGCGCGTGCCCGATGCGGAGACCATCGATGATCTGATCCACGACAAGATCGAGCCCTCTGACTGGGGCGCCCACCTGGGCAAGTCGTCGTCGTCGATGGTCAACGCCTCGACCTGGGCGCTGCTGCTGACCGGCAAGGTGCTGGCAGAGGACCCCAAGGGCCCGACACGAGCGCTGCGCGGCCTGGTTCGTCGGATGGGCGAGCCGGTGGTGCGCAAAGCAGTTGGCCAGTCGATGAAGATCCTGGGGCGTCAGTTCGTGCTCGGTCAGACCATCGAGGAGGGCATGAAGAATGCCCGCGAGCTCGAGAAGCAGGGCTACACCTACTCCTACGACATGCTGGGCGAGGCGGCACGCACCGACGACGATGCGCTGCGCTATCACCAGGCCTACGCCAAGGCGATCACCGCCATCGCCGAGCAGGCCAAGGGCGACGTGCGCGGCAGCCCCGGCATCTCGGTGAAGCTCTCGGCACTGCATCCGCGCTATGAGTATACCCACCGAGACACGGTGATGGCGGAGCTGGTGCCGCGCGCCAAGGAGCTGGTGCAGCAGGCCGCCAAGGCCAATATCGGGTTCAATATCGATGCCGAGGAGCAGGATCGCCTGGATCTCTCTCTCGACATCATTGAGGAACTGATGGCGGACCCCAGCCTGGCGGGATGGGACGGCTTCGGGGTGGTGGTACAGGCCTATGGCCGCCGTGCCGCACCGGTGATCGAGGCGCTCTACGAGATGGCCGAGCGTTTCGACCGCAAGATCATGGTGCGCCTGGTCAAGGGCGCCTACTGGGATACCGAGATCAAGCTGTCCCAGGAGATGGGGGTCAAGACCTTCCCGGTCTACACCCGCAAGGTCAACACCGACGTCAGCTACATGGCCTGTGCGCAGATGCTGCTCGACCGCCGCGACCGCATCTATCCGCAGTTCGCCACCCACAACGCCCACACCTGCGCCGCCGTGGTGGCCATGGCCGGCGACGACAAGGAGAGCTACGAGTTTCAGCGCCTGCACGGCATGGGCGAATCGCTGCACCATATCGTCAAAGAGTCGGAGGGCACCCACTGCCGCATCTATGCGCCGGTGGGGGCGCACCGCGACTTGCTGGCCTACCTGGTGCGGCGCCTGCTGGAGAATGGCGCCAACTCCTCCTTCGTCAACCAGGTGGTCGACAGCTCGATCCCCCCCAGCGAGGTCTCCAAGGACCCGATCGCCGAGCTGCAGCGCCTGGGCGAGGCCGTATCGAGCCCGCTGATCCGCCAGCCCGGCGAGCTGTTCGCCCCCGAGCGCAAGAACTCCAAGGGCTATCGCATCAACGAACCCGCCTCGATCCTGCCACTGCTCGAGGCGCGTGAGACCTTCGCCGACGCCACCTGGACGGCGGCGCCCATGTTGGTGGGCCGTCCGGCGCCTCAAGGGCCGGCGCGGGATGCCGTGTCGCCTGCCGACGGTAAGCGCGTGATCGGCAAGGTGCATGAGGCGACTGCGGAGGAAGTGAGCGCCGCCCTCGACGCCGCCGAGGACGGCTTCCGCGACTGGTCGGCGCGCCCGGCGGCGGAGCGGGCCGAGGTGCTGCGTCGTACCGCCGACCTCTACGAAGCGCATATCGCCGAGCTGACCGTGATTACCACCCGCGAGGCCGGCAAGATGATGTTCGACGGCATCGCCGAGGTGCGCGAGGCGGTGGACTTCCTGCGCTACTACGCCAACGAGGCCGAACGGCTGGAGGCGGAGGAGCCCGGCAGCGCCCGCGGCATCTTCGTCTGCATCAGTCCGTGGAACTTCCCGCTGGCCATCACCACCGGCCAGATTGCTGCAGCGCTGGCGGCCGGCAACGCCGTGCTGGCCAAGCCCGCCGAGCAGACGCCGCTGATCGCCGCCCGTGCCGTCGAGCTGATGCGCGAGGCCGGCCTGCCGGAGGCGGCGCTGCAGCTGCTGCCCGGCGACGGGCCGACGGTAGGCGGGCCGCTGACCAGCGACCCGCGGATCGCCGGCGTGTGCTTCACCGGCTCGACCCCGGTGGCGCAGATCATCCACAAGGCGCTGGCCGAAAACGCCGGGCCGGATGCGGTGCTGATCGCCGAGACCGGCGGGCTGAATGCCATGATCGTCGACTCCACGGCGCTGACCGAGCAGGCGGTGCGCGACATCCTGATCTCCTCCTTCCAGTCGGCCGGCCAGCGCTGTTCGGCGCTGCGCATGCTGTATGTGCAGGAGGAGGCCCGCGAGCGGCTGCTGACCATGCTCGACGGCGCCATGGATGCGCTCACCATCGGCGACCCCTGGAACACCGATACCGACGTCTCCCCGGTGATCGACGCCGAGGCCCAGGCCGAGATCAGCGCCTATGTCGAGGCCCAGCAGAAGGCCGGCAAGGTCCTCAAGAACCTGCCGGTGCCCGACACAGGCACCTTCGTCACGCCCGCCGTGGTCGAGGTCGGCGGCATCGCGGATCTCGAGCGCGAGATCTTTGGGCCGGTGCTGCACGTGGCCACCTTCAAGGCGCGCGACATCGACAAGGTGGTCGACGCCATCAACGACCGGGGCTACGGGCTGACCTTCGGCCTGCATACCCGCATCGACGATCGGGTGCAGCAGATCGTCGAACGACTCCACGTCGGCAACATCTACGTCAATCGCAACCAGATCGGTGCCATCGTCGGCTCCCAGCCCTTCGGCGGCGAGGGCCTTTCAGGCACCGGACCCAAGGCCGGCGGCCCGCTCTACGTCAACCGCTTTCGCCGCACCGCCACCGCCGAGCGACACGAGGCGCCCCAGGGAGCAGCCGTGTCACTCAAGGGCCTTCAGTCGGTGCTCGACGGCTTTGATGCGCGCAACTGGGCGGCGCGCCCCGATCGGGTCGAGGTGCTGCGCAAGGCGCTGTCCGGCAAGGGCGGCGTGGTCCGCCGGGCGATCAACGAGACGGCGGCCCTGGACATGACGCCGCAGACGCTGCCAGGCCCGACGGGGGAGAGCAACCGACTGTCGCAGTATCCGAAGGGCCCGGTGCTGTGCCTGGGGCCGAGCCTGGATATCGCCGTGGCCCAGGCCGCCCAGGCCCTGGGCGCCGGCTGTGCCGCCGTGGTGGTGGCGCCAGGCGCCGAGCAGGCCGTGAAGCCGCTGATCGATGCCGGGGCGCCGGTGGCCGGCATCGACGGCAGCGTTTCGCCCGAGGCGCTGGTCGAGCTCAACGGCATGGCAGCGGTAGCCGCGGCCGGCGACAGCGACTGGACGCGTCAACTACGGATGGCGCTTGCCAAGCGCGACGGCGCCATTGTGCCGCTGGAGACCCAGACCATCGCGCCGGAGCGCTACGTGGTGGAGCGCCATCTATGCATCGACACCACCGCGGCGGGAGGCAACGCCAGCCTGCTGGCGACGGCCGTGTAGCGCCCAGGCGCCTGCAAGGGCGGATCGCGATTATTGCCATCGACTCCCTGCTGGCAAGCCTGAGCGGGAGTCGCCAACCACAGGCCGGATCAACCAGAACGCGAACAACGCCGGAGAGACCCCATGCAGTCAAGGATCGAGTTGCCCTCAGCACAGGCGATGGACCCTCAGCAGCAAGCCATTTATCAGTCGGTGGTCAAGACTCGCGGCAATGCCAACGGACCCTTCCTGGCCTGGTTGCACAGCCCCGGGCTGGCGGCCCCCGCGCAGCAGCTAGGGGCCTTCTGCCGCTATGATACTCAGCTGTCTCTCGTCGAGAGCGAATTGCTGATTCTCTGTGTGGCGGGCCGCTTGCAGTGCGTCGGTGAGCAGCAGATCCATGAGCCTATTGCCGTCGAGGCAGGGCTGTCGGAAGCGGCGGTGGCCACGCTCAGGGAGGGCGGCCTGGCCGACCTGGGGGCACCCCGGCTGGTCCTGCTGCAGACCCTGGCGCGTCAACTCCTCGACCACAACCGACTCGACGCTGAGACGTTTGAAGCCGCTCGGCAGGCGCTTGGGACCCAAGTGCTCGTCGAGGTCGTGGGCGTTATCGGGTACTACGCGTTAGTCGCCATGACGCTGAACGCGTTTGACATGAGACTGTAGCGCACCTGCCGGTAGAGGCAGCTCTTGCCGCCCATTGGTCCGGACATCACTCGATGTTCTGGATCTTAAAATCGTACAATATTGATTTTATGTTTTTTTTCAATGGTTTAATGTGCATCATGGCGCTTGATTATTAATGGTACTCCCCAGTGTACTCCCCATTTGGTAGGGGGCTGCAAATCGCTGCAGAGTCAATTGGGGCTAAGGGCATTCCAATGAGGCAATGTTGCAGGAATCTAAGTTTTTCAGCCCACAGACCCAAACGAAGCAAAGCGCAGGATGCCTACAACTGAGCCAGACCCAACGATATCAGATTCACCTCTGTCATTACGTGGGCAGCCGCAGATCGCCAATGGGCTTGGCGTCTATATCAGGACGCTCAGCCGCAAGCTGCGCTACAATGCCTATTGAATCACGAGCATTATCAATCATTCAGCAATCACCGGCGGCAAACGCTTAGAATTGAACGAAGCGCTTGCCTAGCATGATTGCCGGCGTCGTCGAGTGACTGCATTAGAAGTGAAGCTCTGAACGGATCAACGATTACATGTCACTCCTTGTCGGCATTGGCGGCAGCCACCAATGGAGCTAAGTCTTGGTCTTGCAAAACCTCTCCCAGCTCAGGCGACTCAGTGACCACGTGCTTAAGCTAAGAAGGCTTGGCAAGATACCTAATCGAATAGGTATCGAACTGAACACCATGGGTGTTGCGCTTATTGCTTGAATTCAGGGCCGTTACTTCTTGACTATTTTAAACTTCACTTGTTATTTGAGAGATCTGAGCCATTTATTAAAGCCTCTAACTTATCTCCAAGCCCATGGTACTTCATGCTGTATCCGTAATCAGGATAGTGCTGTGACGGCTCGTGCGTGGCTAGTGTTTCGTCAGTATTGGTTAGATTATTAAGCATGGTTGAGTTCATGCCATGGCTGCCGGAATAGTTATAATAATTTACGTTCTGCAGGAGACCTTCTCGCTGTGCTTCTTCCTCGATAATTTTCTCTAAAACATTGCTTATTGCTACGTTTCTTGATTTTGCAATTGCTTTAAGAGCCTCATGAGATCGGTCTGATAGTTTGAAAGTGCGTGATTTAATATATGGCGTTTTCAATGTAGATTTGTGCTGCCTAAGGTTATTTTTAAGCTTCCGGACGCTATCCTTAAAGTGCAAGCTTTGAGAGTTTTTCTTTTCTATCTCTTCAATCTGTTTTTTGGCGCTTAAGTTCGAATTGCTGCAGTAAAAACCCTTGCCGTTCAGATAATCTAACGCTTTTCCTTCAGCTTCACTTGGGTACCCCTCTAACCACCTGGAAAGTGTCATCATGGCTGTCACTAATCTCACATTAATAATGATTATTAAGTATCAGTAGTGATGCTAACAAAGCATGATTATGCTGTCAAATGCGATGAATTTTCGCGTGAAAATTAATATGAAAAGCCTGTGGTTGCTGTAGGCAAGTCTCTTTTGTGCGGATAAAAATGCAAAAAAGCATAAAAATTAACACAAAGTCATTGCTAGCTATAGCCTGCATTGGGGATGCATGCAGCATGCAAGCCTATAGCTTTGTCATTGGTTAGTTGACGTTTTAAATCAATTCCAGGATTTACTCTGTCATGCTCAAAACGCAAAGGTATTGTCAGAAAGGGCTAGGTACGCTCTGCCGCAACAGATTACAGAGTGCGGTTAGCTTTGCTTAATTATCAGTAATTTCTTCATCATTCAGTCCAGTCAGACGGTAGTCGCTAGGGTGAAAATTTCCTCGGTGACAGCTGGTGGTAGATTGGGAAGAAATCATTCGGCACCTCCTTATTGGTGTTAACAAACAGTCTGTTTAGCAGCTTGATCTGGCTAGGGTAGAAATGAGAGGTTTATTGTCTACCAATATCGCGTGCCATTAATCTTCTAGACAAATACTTATAAAAGTTGCCCACCTCGCCAAAAACTACCCACCTGCACCATCTCATGAACGAATGACCGGAGTTCGTCATGAGCATGAAGCTGATTCGCATCAAAGACGTCATGGGCCGCACTGGGCTCGCTAGGTCTACGATCTATAAGTACATGGATGAGGGAACTTTTCCTCAGCAAATTAAGCTCACTACTCGTGCTGTAGCGTGGGTGGAAAGCGAGGTAGAGATCTGGATCCAGGACACTATAATAAGGAGAAACAATGAAGTGGTTTAGCGTTTCGATGCTTACATTTTAATATAATAGAAGAGCGGATGCTCTATCACCTACCACACTTGTACACCACAGCCTGCCTGCATTTCTGAGGTTTAAATCAGAATTTTTCACCCTTGTTTAATTATTATTAGGGGGTTGAGGGTATTGATTAAAAGAAAAAGTTAAGGGGAGGGGCAGCAAGCCCCAATCAAAGAGAAGGTAACCCAGGTACAGAGCAACACCAAACGTTGACCCACTGAATCTAGCAAACAGCTGGAGGTTTCCCCGTGCCTGCAACATGCGCCCATATCCAGTTAGGTATGGGCAGTTAACCACGAAACCGGAGGTTTGAAATATGAAGCGTCACTCAGGCAATACCAACCTGCATATGCATTACAACCAGATTTTCAATAGTCTAGAAATCCAAGAGGAGTCCTTACCAATGGTAACTGAATATCTCGACGCGCTACATGCCACGCTTATGAAAGCTATAAACGATTATCCCCGAGTGCTGGCCTTTCGGGTTGACCCAATCATCCCTACCGAGATCAGCGACAGGATGACGCTGGAAGACCACCAGCACCTGATCCCACGCTTTATCGCTTCACTTAAAGCCATCATCAAGCACGACCGGGCACAGAAGCGCCTGGGCGGCTGGGTGCCTGATACCAAGGTGCGTTATGTCTGGTGCCGTGAGGTTGGTACCAATGGCAAGCCTCACTATCACTTCTTCCTGATTCTCAACCGCGATGCATACCACTTGCCCGGCAGGGCATGCTCTCCCAATGAAAACCTCTTGAGCCGGGTCTCCCGGGCCTGGCACAGCGCGCTAGGCGAAGAGCTGAAACGACAGGAGCCCTGGATCCATGTACCCAAGAACCCTGTGTACTGGATTGACCGGGAAGATCCGGAGAGCTTCCGGCGAGCCTTCTATCGAGCCTCCTACCTGTGCAAGGCGGAGACAAAGCAGTACGGGCTTGGGCTGCGTGCGTTTGGTACCAGCCGTCATTGATGAGAGTGAGCTCCCAAGGAGGCGACAGGGGGCTTGAAAGGCCTGCAGCAGCGCTAAACAGCGCTGCTGGTTAATGAAGAGGACGGTGATCATGCAATGCAAATGCGGAAGTGAGACACGACAGAATGAAGCGGTGAAGGGCAGGCTGAGCGCGAGACTCGAGTTTCAGGTTTGCAAAGCCTGTGGTTGCGTGTCGGATGCAGAACTGTTCGTGAAGGGGGTAAAAGTCACCGAGGAGACCGGTACCCAGGCGACGGCTCGGCTGCTGTTTGACACGTTGGATGCGGAGGCAGCTGAGAATCTGGAGGCAGCCCAAGAGCAGTTTCGCAGCGAGAGTGTGGAGCTGGCGGGAGAATCCAAGTAAGCCTCCTCTGCTGCCGTGCCCCGAACACTTATGCCATACTTGAATAGCCTGTCTAACCAGGGTTTCGGCAGCCAAACGTAGCTTGCTGCCGCCGGCGGGATGACTCGGCTTCGTTCACTTTATCCCCAGTGCTTAAGGAGATCCACCATCATGCGATTTCGCACCCTGCTGGCTGGCATTGCGCTTTCGGCCTTCACCCTGACCGCTCAGGCCGGTAATGAGGTCGAAGGCATCATTGAGTCCGTGGACGCCGCGAACCGCACTCTCACGGTCCAGGGCATCACCTTTGAGGTCACCGATCGCACCGACTACGACGATGGGCTGCACCGTTTCGAGGATCTGCGAGAAGGCCAGCGCGTCGAGGTCGACTTCGAGTATCGCGACGGCCGGCACATCGCCACGGAGATCGAGCTTGAAGATTGATCTCATCGCCTCGGTCCCTTGCTTATAGCCTTGAGAATTCGATGGTAAGCGAGCTTCAGGCCTGTCGTTGTTGCCGGAGTTGACCGATTCCTACCAGCAGGGCGATGAGACCTCCGCCGACCAGTACCAAGAGCCAGTCCTGGGCATGCGGGGGGGGGGCAACTGAAGCAGTGAGCCCAGGCCGGGCAGGTGGATCAGTAGTGCCGAGACGATCGGCGCGGCGACCACCATGGCCCAGGCCGCTCCCCCGCGCATACGGCTCAGTGCCGCCGTGATGCCGGTGCCGGCCAGGATCATCGCCATCAGTGCCACGCTGCGGGCATGCTCGACGGCATAGTCGAGGCCGAGGCTGTGCAGATAGAGACCCGTGACGCCCCCGGTGGCGACCGTGCCTACCACCAGAATCGTCCCCCACTGCCGGGGGCTGAAGAAGCGTGGCTTTGCGCCCTTCGCGGGGAGAGCGCCCTGCGAGGGGGAGGCAGGCAGGTTCTGGAACACAAGCAGTACAGTGGGATGGATGATCAACTCCAGCCACACGATGTGAATCGGCTGGTAGAGCAGGGGATAGCCCAGCATCGGGATCAGGGCGGCGGTGATCACCAGCGGGATGTGCACCATCAGCAGGTACTGGAAACAGAGCTGAAGATTGATGAATAGCCGGCGCCCCTCGGCGATTGCGCCGACGATACTGCCGAAGTTGTCGTCCAGCAGCACGATGGCGGCCACCTCCCGGGCAACCCGGGTCCCGCGCTCGCCCATGGTGATGCCGGTCGCCTTGAGCTCGTTGGAGAGCGCGATGACGCAGCCGTCGTTGTTGGAGAGCACGCCCACTGCCTGGCCGCGCAGCCGCGGCTGAAATACCCGCTCGCAGCTGACGTAGAACGAGTTGCAGTCCACCAGGCCGATCATACGGTGTACTCATGAATGACCGAGCGCACCACGCCCCACACCTTGTCAACGCCAGTGAAGGTTGTCCGCTTTTCATCAATCCAGATTGTCCGGTTTCTGTCAGTGCTCTTTCATCGGAACAGATTCAGGCTCGTGTGAGGTTTCGTCCTCCTTCGTCGTCGGTGTGGTCACCAGGCCAGCTCGTCGCTTGTCCTTCAGTCGGTAGCTCTCGCCTTTGATGTTCAGCGTGGTCGAGTGATGCAGCAGCCGATCAAGGATCGCCGTGGCGATGACCTGGTCGCCAAAGATCTCGCCCCAGTCCATGAACGACTTGTTCGAGGTGAGGATGGTGCTGGCTCGCTCATAGCGCCGGTTGATCAAGCGGAAGAACAGGCTGGCTTCCTCGCGGGTCATCGGCAGGTAGCCCATCTCGTCCAACACCAGCACCTTGGGGTAGGTCAGCTGCTGGAGCTGCCGATCCAGGCGATTCTCCTGCCGTGAACGCATCAGGGTGCTAACGAGTCGATCCAGGGTCATAAACAGGACGCGGTGACCGGCTTCGGCGGCTTTCACTGCAAAGGCGACGGCCAGATGTGTTTTCCCGACGCCGGGTGGCCCGAGCAGCACGACGTTTTCACCCCGCTCGACAAAGCCAAGGCCGGCCAGCTCCCGCACGATCTTGTGATCGATACTGGGCTGGAAGCTGAAGTCGAACTGCTCTAGGGTCTTGATCCACGGTAGCCGGGCCTGCTTCAGGCGTGACTCCAGGCCCTTCTGATGACGCCCGCCCCATTCCTGTAACAAGGCCTGTTCGAGGAACTCCCGGTAGTTCAGATCTTGCTTGCTGGCGTGCTCGCAGAGGCTGTCGAGCGACGCCTGGAGATGCTCCATCTTCAGGCGATCAAGTAGCTGTTCCAGGGCCATCACAGCACCTCCTCGTAGGCGCTCAGGTCGCGCTGCTGCACCGCTAGGGTCTGCTGCCAAAGAGCAGCATGATGCTCCGGCACGGTGTTCCAGCCTGCTTGTGGGGCCTGTAGGCGGTGATAGGCGATGGCGTCACCGGCGGCGGTGTACACCGTCAGCTCGTCATCCAGGCTGAGGCGGATCACCACCGCCTGGCCGCAATAGCCGTCGGGCACGCTGTAACGGTTGCCGCGCACTTCGATGTAGCCGTCCCAGCCGACCTGGCGCAGGTCGTGGTAACGGGTATCGAAGTCTGTTCCCGGCAGCGGCAGAAGGGCCTCCGCTTCAGCGATATAGCGTTCGGCCGGGGTCTGACGAAACTGCCGTAGCAGGCGCTGATCAGCCACCCGTTCAAGCCATAGCAGGAGCAGTTGGTTGAGGTGGGCATAGCTCTCGAACTGCCGGTAGCGCTGGAAGAAGTGCTGCTTCACGTAGCCGACCATACGTTCGGTCTTGCCCTTGGTACGCGGGCGTTGCGGGCGGCACGCCTTGGGCGTGAAGCCATAGTGATTGGCCAGTTGCAGGAAGCCGGCGTTGAAGACCACCCGTCGGTCGCGATCGTGCTTGATCACCGCCGCTTTTTGATTATCGACCAGCACCGTGCGTGGCACGCCGCCGAAGTGCCGGAAGGCCTGCACCAGCGACTCGTAGGTGTGCTCGGCATCCTGGCTGAACGCTGCCCAGGCATGGAAGCGCCGCGAATAGCCCAGGGTGTTGACGGCGAAATTCACCTTGCCGCACTGGCCGGCCACAACGGTCTCGATCTCGCCCCAGTCATGTTGGAGCTGGAAACCAGGCTGAGTCTCGAAGCGCACGGTCTGCTTGCTCGGCCGCAAGGCTCGTTTGGGCTGGATATACGTTCGCACCATGGTGCTACCACCGGTGTAGCCCTGCTCGCGGATCAACTGGAAGATCACCTCGGCGTTCCAGACGTTATCGGCCAGCAGCTGATCGATGATCGGCTTGTAAGCATCCAGCTTGCTCGCTCGCCGCATGGCCGGTCGTCCCGTTGGCGCTGACTCGCGGATCAGGTGGCGCCGCACGGTGCGCTCGCAACAGCCGATCTGATGGGCAATGTCCACGAGGTGAGCGCCTCGCTGGTGGAGTTGCTTTATCATGAGAAAGTCCTCTCGGCTCAGCATGGCTCGATCTCTTGTAGGCTTCGTCACCAACAAGGGAAGGCCATGCGGGTCGGGGGGACAATCTGTTTTGATGATCTACGGACTTATAGCTCCGACGCCGACACTGCCGGGTGTTGAGCAGCGAAAGCTGTTACTGTTCTAAGTTGATCAGACCCAAGCAGCACCTTCCAGCATCACGGTCCGCGTGCAGGCCCCGCTAGTATGGCGTCTCCCTCGCTATCCCGAAACGGCACTCCATTGGTCCACGCACCAGCTTCGTTTGCAATTATCAACTTTTGCTAAGCTACTCATTCCAAAGAACTGCACTTTCGCTCGATTACGGTCGTTTTTCGTTGTGTGTCAGTAGCTTATTGTTTTAAAGCGAACTCATAATCCCTTGGTCGCTGGTTCGAGTCCAGCTGGGCCCACCACAGCATTCCAGATGTTGGTCTTCCTCTAGCCTGATGCAGGCCATTGCTCGCGTTAACCGCGAAACCGGTGGCCTTAATCATGGATTACATTGGTATTGCCCAGAAGCTGAAAGCGGCACTGGCGCATTATGTAATGACCCCCTGGTTTCTGCACACCCGCCGAGCGACTGGCAATGATGGCTATCCGCCGGATTTACAGGATGCAGCAGTGCAAACAGTGCTCCAGCAGGCCGAAGCCCTGACGGGGTTGTGGCAGTCAGCCTGATGCTTCGCATAGGACATCAACTGTCAAGTAACGCTTGACAGTTGATGTCGGCCTTGGCGTGTGAGGCAATTGACTACAATACAACGCCATACACGCACTTCAGGTTACCGCCTCCAGCCCTTTGCGCTCGATCAGGTTCAACAGCTTGAGTGACGGCCCGCTCGGCTTTTTGTCGCCGACTTCCCACTTTTGAACCGTCGACAGGCTGGTGTTCAGCACGGCGGCAAAAACCGCCTGGCTTACGTGCGCCTGTTCACGCAGCGCCTTGATCTGCTGCGGCGTTATTTCGTGCACATCGAGATGGCACAGCGCCTCGAACTCACCCATGCGACGCTTGCTGATCAGACCGGCGCCATGAAGCCCACGCGCTGTCTCGTGCATCTCGTCCAGAATTCGGCTGTTACGCTTTGTCGTCGCCATCACATATCTCCACAATTTCACCGGCAGCCAGCGCAATAGTCAGTTGCCGATCATCAAAACCAAGCAGCTCCCTTGCCACTTCCTGGAGCACCTTCAGTTCATCCTTATCGATGTTGGAACGCTCGTTCTTGCTGAAGCCATAGAGGAAAAACCAGCGCCCTGCCATTTTCGTAGCGACGATGGTTCTGGCTCCGCCACGCTTGCCCTGGCCAGGCAGCGCGACGCGCCTCTTCACAACATCACCACCCAAATCGGCATCCACGAACCCTTGGCTCATCTCTTGGACTGCGGCACATAGGGCTGCGTCGGTTAGCTCGGCCTTCTTCATCGAGCGGGTGAAGGTTCGGGTTTTGAACACTCGTCTCAACGTAAAACCATACCACTAAGTGCAATACATTGCCGGTGGGGGCCAGACTCCTGGCGACGCTGAGATGATGCCCAACAGCACTCACCTTTTGATTGGATAACGGTACGCCACTGGGTCCAGCTCCAGTTTTTGGAGCCGGTAGGCCAGCCTGGCCCGAGTGATGCCAAGTTCGCGTGCGGCCTGGGAGACATTGCCTTCGGTAGCGCTGAGTACGCGTTCGAGCATCTCCACCTCCCGCTGGGTCGTGGGCTCGTCGGCGTTGCTGGAGGGTCTGGCTTCAGCGGAGTCGGCGGGGCAGGCCGTCTCGAGGTCTCCCGCGTCGTTGATTCTTAGCCTGGGGCCAGGGTTCGAGGAGAACCCGGCGTCCTCGAACAGGTGGAAGACATCGATCGGCCCGCCATCCATGGCATTGATGACACCCCGCTCCACCAGGTTCTGAAGCTCGCGGATGTTGCCGGGGTAGTGGTATTCCAGCAAGGCGTCGGAGGCCTTGCGGGTAAGCCCGGTAATGGATTTTCGATAGCGCTGGGCGTAGAGGCGTGAAAAATGCTCGACCAGTAGCGGGATATCATCGCGCCGTTCCCGGAGCGGCGGGAGCCGGATCGGGAAGACGTTAAGACGGTAGTAGAGATCCTCTCTGAAGCGGCCGGCCTGTACCTCCTGAAAGAGATCCTTGTTCGAGGCGGCGACGATCCGCACGTCGACTTGGATCGGCTGCCCCCCGCCAACGCGCTCGATTTCGCCATTCTGCAGCGTGCGCAGCAGCTTGCCCTGGGCTTCCAGGCTCAGTGACGGGATTTCATCGAGAAAGAGGGTGCCGCCATTGGCGCGTTCGAAGCGTCCGGGCCGGCTGCGTTCCGCCCCGGTGAAGGCGCCTTTTTCTACGCCGAATAGCTCGGCCTCTATCAGCGTATCGGGGATTGCCGCGCAGTTGAGGGCGACGAAGGGACCATCGGCCAGCAAACTGCTGCGATGCAGCGCGTTGGCGAAGAGGTCCTTGCCCACGCCCGACTCGCCATTGAGCAGCACGGTGGCAGGCGTGGGGGCGACACGTTCGATCTTCTGCAAGGCGACGCTGACAGCGGCAGAGATACCCACGATTCTCTGGAAATCGTCACCGCTGGGTGTGTCTTCGGGGATAGACGACGCCTCGGCCTTTCTGCGCGCGGTGCGAGCCGCTGTCTGGGTGTTTGGCAACGTATGCCGATCGAGCTGCAGCCAACTGAGATCATCGATGTCGTCCATGCGCTCACTGGTCGATTCACCCACGATACGGCAGTGCGATGCGCCGCAGCCGGCACACTCCACTTCACGGTATATCACGCGCTTGCCATAGAAGGCGCTGGCATAGCCGCTGGCGTAGCCGAGCTGCATCCAGCAGATCGGCTCCTGGGAGAGCCCGTACGCCTTGACGTGCTCGGCGGCTTCGATGGAGTCATGCCAGAGAAACTCGGCGTCGAAAGTGCCGTTCGGAATATCGTGGTCGCGGCGTATCGTCTCGACTTTGACCATCCCCATGACGGCGTGCAATCGCTCTCCCGCGCTCAGTACCCCGGCATCATCGCTATCCGGCCAGTGCTTGCGCACGAACGTCGCATCCGAGGCGCCGGCCGAGAAGCCGACGCGCATCAGCAGGTCGCGTGCGCCGATGGGCCCCAGCGCCTCAATCAGCTCTCGACGCAAGGCGCCGAAGGAGTTGGCGCCGAACAGCAGCATGCGGCGCGTATCGAACCAGATCCGTCCGTCGTTGGGTGTGAAGCGAAGACTCTCCGTCAAGTCGTGTAGCGTCGGAGGATCTCCGGCATACAGCGCATCTTCGACGGAGTTGGCTCGCTGCGCTTGCGTCGCTATCTCCGAAAGGCGCAGTTTCTTGGGCATGTGGTTACCCTACCAAAGTCGCAGAAATGAATTCGATCCTGGCTCGGTTTTACAAAATTTTTTGTGAAAATTATGAATTTTATAAATCTTAAAGGATCGTTCTCTTCCCTGCCGTTATCCATTGGTCTTCAAGGTGGGTGAGATTCTGCTGGCTCAATGGGGAGTTATGCCCATTGATTATACAAAGGTCTACTCCTCTTCGTTAGTGGCACACCGCTTGCTCGTAGTTAATTGGCAAGCCATATGTCTCAGCATTTAGAGGAGAAAGACCGTGTTGAATGCACCTGCAAGTACTGCTTATAAAGTCGTCGAAGTACCCGAGCCGATGAAGGCAATGCAGGATCGATTCGGGCGAGAGGGGAGTTTCGTCGGGCGATCGGAAACGGAAAGTCCGTGGGTTCCTTTTGGCGAAAATGCGGCGATACGCCATCTCGCTTTCGATGTCAGGAACAATGTTTACTGCAATATCTTGTGGATAAAGGGCCCGGGTGTCATCGGTACGCATAAGCACCGAGGTATGGTCTGGGCTGTCGGAATGGAGGGGACGTTTCGTTATCTGGAGTACGACTGGACCTGCGGACCCGGTGAATTCATTACCGAAATGCCCGGCCAGGCCCACACGCTGGTGACCGATGAACCGAATGGCATGAAAGCGCTGTTCTGGATGCAGGGGGCCAATGAATTCTACGACGAAAATGGGGAGTGGGCAGAGACCTTGGATGTCTTCTGGTTCATCAACCACTACGTCACCTACTGCGAAGAAAACGGTATTCCCATCAACGAACAACTGTTTCTGTGAGGGATACCATGAGCGTTTTTAAACAGTTCAGTGTCGAGGGTCGCTCGGCATTGGTCACGGGTGGTGCCTCGGGCCTGGGGCTCGCGTATGTCGAAGTACTGGCGGAAAACGGCGCCAGGGTCACGCTCACGGATATCGACATCGAGACCGCAGAGCATGAAGCCGGCCGGTTGAGAGAGAGGGGGCTCGAAGTATACGCCCAGGCACTCGATGTGACCGACAGAGATCAAACGGATCTGGCATTCGAGGAACATATTCGTCACTTCGACGGCCTGGACATCGTCTTCGCCAATGCGGGGATCGACCCAGGCGCGGGCTTCTGGAATCCGGCCGGGTGGCGCAATGAAGAGGGACAGGTCGATACCCTGGACCCCGCCCGCTGGGACCGGACGATCGCCATCAACCTGACTGGCACCTTCAACACCGTGCGCATGGCGGCGAAGTACATGAAGCCCCAGCGCCGGGGGGCCATCGTCGTCACCTCGTCGAATGCCGCCATCATCACCGAGCCCGTGGTGGGGCTCCCCTACATGCCGGCCAAGGCCGGTGTCTCCCATATGGTCCGCCAACTGGCCTTGGAGCTCGCCGAGTTTGGGATACGCGTCAATACCATCGCGCCGGGGGGCTTCATCACCAATATCGGCGGCGGTTGGCTGAAAGACGAAACCGTACGCCGCAGTTGGGATGCCAAGGTGCCCCTGGGGCAGTTGGCGGAGCCGGAGCAGATCAAGGCACTCGCCCTCTATCTGGCCTCGGATGCGTCCTCGTATATGACGGGGGCGCAGTTGGTCATCGATGGGGGGACGTCTCTGGGGAGGGTCGGCTGATGCGTGCTGCCGTTTTTCAGGAGTTACATCGGCCTCTGGAAATCCGTGAGCTTCCCGATCCCACGCCGGGGGATGACGAGGTCGTCATCCAGGTGAAGCGGTGTGGGATCTGCGGCTCGGATTTGCACATGACCGAAGATGCCGTGTTCGGACTCTGCCCCGGTGCTGTGCTGGGTCACGAGTATGCCGGAGAGATCGTCGCCTGCGGCGCCGCGGTCGACAACCTGCGATCGGGTCAGCTGGTTTCCGTCATGCCATTCCGAAGTTGCGGGCAGTGCCTCTCCTGCCGGTCGGGGGATCCTGCGTGGTGTCGGCAAATGGTGCTCGAGGGCGGGGGCTATGGCGAGTACGCGGCAACCGCGGCACGCCAGTGTATTGCGCTGCCCGATGGCGTGAACACGGACGACGGCGCCATCGTCGAGCCGCTTGCTGTCGCGCTTCATGGGGTTCGGCTTTCCGGCATGCAACCCAGCGACCGAGTCCTGGTACTAGGTGCCGGCCCCATCGGTCTGGCGGTGGCTTTCTGGGCGCGTCGTTTCGGGGCGAGGCAGGTCGTCGTCCAGGACATTGCCCGGTATCAGGAGCAGCGAGCCCACGACATGGGGGCGACCGGTTTCATCTGCACGCCAGACGATCCCGTGGGGAGCGCGGAGCGTGAGCTCGGCGGGAAAGCGGATATCGTTTTCGAGTGTGCCGGTGCTCCAGGCCTCATTGCCCAAGCCATCGATCAGGTGCGCCCTCATGGCACCATTCTGCTCCTCGGCCTGTGTACCAAGCCTGACAGTTTCGTTCCCTTTGCCGCCCTGTCGAAGGAGATACGCCTTCAGACGGCTGCCTTCTTTTCCCAACGCGAATACGAAAGTGCCCTGGATGTGCTCGACGCCGGCGCTATCGAACCACGCCATTTGATTACCGAGACGGTGCCGCTGCAGAAGGTGCCATCGGTATTCGAGGCTCTAAAAAACCGCACTCGACAATGCAAGGTGCTCATCAGCCATGAACAACAACAATGCTAACCTCATGCCCAACGCACGCGCCAGCTCACGCTATCAGATCATTCTGGTAGCACTGCTGAGCTTGAACTTCGGTATCGTCTTCTTCGATAGGAATGCGCTGAGTTTCTTGATGCCATTCGTGCAGCCCGAACTCGGACTGACGAATACTCAAATAGGCCTGACAGCCTCCGCACTATCGATTGCCTGGGCCATATCGGGCATGGTGTTTGGTGCCATGTCCGATCGCAGTGGGCGCCGCAAGATCTTTCTCATTGTGGCCACCATCATCTTCTCACTCTGCTCCTTTCTGACGGGACTCGCCACCTCCTTCCTGATGCTGCTTGGCGCGCGGCTACTCATGGGGGTTGCAGAGGGCCCCATCCTGCCGATATCGCAGACGGTGACGGCCATGGAAGTCACGCCCGAACGCCGGGGTGTGGCCATGGGCGTGATGCAGAACTTCGGATCGAATCTGCTGGGCTCTTTCGCGGCTCCGGTGGTGCTGGTCGCCGTCGCCTCGACCTTTGGTTGGCGAGAGGCCTTCTTCCTCGCGGGGGTTCCCGGGCTGCTGGCCGCCGGACTTCTCTGGTGGCTGATGCGTGAGCCTGGCATCGCTCCGGTTCCGTCCGCCGTAGGCGATAAACCCGCCTCCCAGCGTCCGAGTATCAGGGAGATGCTTGCGCACCGAAACATCGTCATCTGTTCGCTCATGGCGATCCTGCTGATCGGCTACCTGGTGGTTTGCTGGTCCTTCATGCCGATCTACCTCACCAGTGTGCGGGGCTACTCCCCTCAAGCGATGGGTTGGCTGATGGGGACGCTGGGCATCTCGGCGGCCGTCGGAAGCTTCGTGGTCAGCGGTATCTCCGACAAGGTGGGTCGCAAGCCGGTCATGATCATCACGCCCTTCATGGGGTTGATTCTGACCTTGAGCGCTATGTACTTCCAAGGGCATGCGTTCATCCTGGCCATTCTGTTTTTCTTCGGTTGGTCCTTGAATGGCATATTTCCGCTGTTCATGGCCATCGTTCCCTCCGAAACAGTCGACCCACGTTACATCGCCACCACGCTCGGTTTTGTATGTGGTATCGGCGAAGTATTGGGTGGCGGTGTCATGCCGACCCTGGCTGGTGCAGCAGCCGACGTTGCCGGCCAGTCCGCACCGCTATGGTTGATGAGTGGCATCTGTGTCCTGGCAGGCATTCTGGCACTGGGGCTGAAGGAGACGGCACCAGCGATCTTGGCCAAGCGCTCGCAAGAGGCGCTAGCCTCGGCATCCCCCAATTGAGAGCTGCATCGTGATAGTCATGGTGACACCTCCTACACGAACTACTCGTGTAGGTAGTTGCTACAAGGGTGCTCCGCTCTCAATCAGCTATCAATGCCATCATCGTAGGTCGGCTGATAGCATGCGCAGTATCTGTTGCTGCACACTTATAAAGGAGGCCGCGAGCCGAGTGCCAGATGGCCAGCATGCGGCCATCTGGCACCTCCTATGGCCTTATCTCAATGATCAGAACTCCAGCCCCAGCGCGAAGCCGCCGATCAGGTAGCAGAACAGGGTAATCAGGACGATACCCACGACGTTGAGCACGACCCCGCCACGCGCCATCTGGCCGATGGTCACCGCACCGGTACCGAATACGATGGCGTTCGGCGGCGTACCCACCGGTAGCATAAAGGCGCAGGTTGCGGCAAAGGCGGCCGGGATCAGCAGCGTCATCGGGTCGGCGCCGATGCCGATGGCAACGCCCCCGAGCACGGGAATGAAGGTCGCGGCGGTGGCGGTGTTGCTGGTCACTTCGGTGAGGAACATGATGATCGTGGCGACGGCGGCGACCAGCAGGACGATTGGCAGCATGCCGAGGCCGGTGACCTGCTCGCCGAACCAGCCGTCGAGGCCGGACGCGGCAACGGCGCCAGCGAGGCTCAGGCCACCACCGAACAGCAGCAGCACCCCCCACGGCAGCCCTTTCTCGGCATCCTGCCAGGTCAGCACCATCTCGCCGCGTCCTTTGCCGGGCAGGATGAACATCGCAATGCCGGCGGCGATGGCGATAGCGGTGTCGTTGAGCTCACCCAGCGGCCCCAGCCGCTCGCCTATCCAGGGGAGATTGCCGAGCAGCCCGGGCACTACCCACAGGAATGCCGCCGAGCAAAACACCAGCATCACCATCTTCTCGCCCTGGCTGAATCTGCCAAGCTTGTGGATCTCGCCGGCGATCATCTCCTTGCCACCGGGAATCTCATCGACCTTGAAGGGGTAGAGCACCCGGGTCATCAGTATCCAGCCGATAAAGATGAAGGTGAAGGCCAGGGGCACGCCGAGCATCATCCACTCGAGGAAGCCGATATTGCGCCCCAGTTCGTCGGCGGCGTAGCCGGCGACGATGGCGTTGGGCGGGCTGCCGAGCAGGGTGCCGAGGCCGCCCATGCTGGCCGACCAGGCAATCGCCAGCAGCAGGCAGAGGCCGAAGCGCTTGATGTTGTCGTCGGCCATGACGTCCACATGACCCGGCTGGTGCGCGGCCTGTTCCTTGTCCGCGGCCTGGCCGTCGCTGTCTGTCGTGTCGGTTCGCTCGGCGATCAGGGCCAGCACGGAGAGGCCGATGGGCAGCATCATCAGCGTCGTTGCGGTGTTCGAGACCCACATCGAGAGAAAGCCCGTGGCGAGCATCATGCCGAGCACGATGCGCTTGGGCTCGACGCCTACCCGGGCCAGGGTCAGCAACGCGACGCGGCGATGGAGGTTCCACTTCTCCATGGCGATGGCGATCAAGAAGCCGCCGAGGAAGAGAAACACGATAGGACTGGCATAGGGGGAGGTGGCCTGGCTCACGGTGCGTTCCGTGAGCATCGGGATCAGCACGATCGGCAGCAGCGAGGTAACCGAGAGCGGAATCGCCTCGGTCATCCACCACACCGCCATCAGGGTACCGATTGCGGCGACCCAGCGGGCGTCGGATGAGAGCCCCTCGGCGAAGCCCATGGCGATCCAGACGATCAGCGCCATGATCAAGCCGAAGGCGCGCAGGACCCAGATCGTTCTGGCGGATCGCTCGCCGCCTCCCGGGCCCCCGGAAATATCCTCGTAGTCGATTTCCTGGCGTGATTGATCTGCCATTGCTATTCCTCCTCCATGATCCGTAATCGACGACTACCTTGTAGATCCTCCCGGCAATGTTGGAGCGGGTATGGCGTAAATTCCAGCGCTGGGCACGGCATGGTTCAGCCTTGGCCCTCTACCACTCTTCTACATTTGCCTATGCTTTGTCGAGTCTCAGCCCCTGGCCGGTGCCGCGGTCTCTACCTTCGCCTGGTCACGGGCCAGCTCCTCGCGCAGGCTGAGCCGGCGGTAGTAGAAGGTCACGAAGGTGGAGTTGATGACGATGAACAGCGAGTACATCACCGGAATCAGCAGCATCTGCTGCTGGGTGTCACCGCTGAACGAGAGGGTCACGATCAGCACCGCCAGAGGCCCGTTCTGGATCCCCGTTTCAAGCGACACGGTGCGCGCCTTCCGCGGGTCGAGGCGAGCAGCGCGGCTGAACCAGTAGCCGATCACGAAGCCGCACAGGCCGAGGCCAATGGCCGCCAGATAGACTTCGGGGCCGGTGGTCATCAGCAGCTGCCAGTTGCGCGGCACCCAGGTCGCGATCAGGAACACGATGACCACCACGCCGAGAATGCCACCCATCAGCTCGGTGCAGGCGCCGAGGTTGGCGTTGCGCCGGCGCAGCCACATTCCGAGCAGCGTCGGGACCAGCAGCACGCCGAGCACCGCGATGATATTGGCCGAGGGGATCTGGAAGGCCGCGTCGATGCCGGTGGTGTAGAGGGCCAGCACCAGCGGCACCATGACCACCGCGAGTAGCGTCGAGCAGACCGTCATCAGGATGGACAGGCCAAGTAGGCTCCTCGAGAAGTAGGCGAAGATATTGGAGGTGGTGCCGCCGGGCACGCAGCCCATCAGGATCAGGCTGACCGCCTGGATGGGCGGCAACTGCAGGGCACGGCCGATGAGGAAGGCGAGCAGCGGCATGAACAGGTACTGGGAAGCAAAGCCGATGCCGATCGCCTGGGGGTGGCGCATGGCGATGCGGAAATCCTTGAAGGTCAGCGACGACCCCATCCCCAGCATGATCACGGCCATCATCAGGGCCAGCAGCGTCTCCTCGAGTGGGCTTAGCATGCGCGGCTCCCGTCGGCGGTTGGCGGATGTTCCTTGAGGTACTCGGCCCGCAGGTCCTTGCGCAGCACCTTGCCGATCGGGCTCTTGGGCAGCTCGTCGACGAAGGCGATCTGCTTCGGCACCTTGTAGCGGGCCAGATGCTGGCGGCAGTGCGCTTTCACCGCATCGGGCGGGAGCTCGGCGCGGGTCACGATATAGGCGCGTACGGCCTCGCCGGTATCGGGGTCGGGGACGCCGATCACCCCCACTTCGTGGACGGCGTCGAGCAGAGCGATGCAGTCCTCCACCTCGTTGGGGTAGACGTTGAAGCCGCTGACCAGGATCAGGTCCTTCTTGCGGTCGACGATACGCAGATAGCCGTCCTCGTCCATGGCAGCGACATCCCCGGTGTATAGCCAGCCGTCGCGCAGCGCCTGGGCGGTCGCCTCCGGCTGCTGCCAATAGCCCAGCATGACTTGGGGGCCCTGGGCGGCGAGCTCGCCGGGCTCGCCCCGGACCGCCGGCTGACCGGCATCATCGACCAGACGGATCTCGGTGCCGGGCACCGGGATGCCGATGCTGCCCGGCTTGCGCACCCCGACCAGCGGGTTGAAGCACAGCACCGGCGAGCTTTCGGTGAGGCCGTAGCCCTCCACCAGGGGGGTGCCGGTGACCTTCTCCCAGCGCTCGGCCACGGCGGCATGCAGCGCCGTGCCACCGGCCGCCGCCGCGCGCAGCCGACGCGGCGGGTAGAGGGTGAACCACTCCTCATTGAGCAGGGCGTTGAAGAGCGTATTCACGCCGCTGATCCAGCTGATGGGGTAGTTCTCGATGGCCCGCTGAAGGTTCTGGATCGGCCGTGGGTTGGGCACCAGCACGTTGTGGGCGCCGTACTTGAAGAAGGCGAGCAGGTTCACCGAGAAGGCGAAGATATGGTAGAGCGGCAGGGCGGTTAGCACGCACTCCTCGCCGTCGCCGATGTGGGACCCGGCCATCGCCTCGATCTGCGTCACGTTGGCGAGCAGGTTGCCGTGGCTGAGCATGGCGCCCTTGGCAATGCCGGTGGTGCCGCCGGTGTACTGCAGCGCAGCAAGGCTCTCGGGGGGCAGGTCGCGCCAGTAGCTGGCGACTTCCACACCTTGTGCCTGACGTAGCTGCCTGCCCTTGGCCAGCGCCTGGCCGAGCGCGGTAGCCTCAACGCGGCAGGGAGGGATCACCCGGTTCCAGTGCTTGAGCACCGCCTTGACGACCTGGCGCACCACCGGTGGGAAGAACTGCGCCAGGCTGGTCACTACGACATGGCGGATGGCGGTGTTGGGCAACACCTCGGGCAGCTTGTCGACGAACATATCGACGATGACCAGCGCCTCGGCGCCGCTGTCGGCGAACTGCTGGGTCATCTCCGAGGCGGTATAGAGCGGGTTGGTGTTGACCAGCACGCAGCCGGCCTTGAGGATCCCGAAGACCACCACCGGGTAGCTCAGGCAGTTGGGCAGCTGCACCGCGACCCGGCTGCCGGGCGTAAGTCCTAGCCCTTCGCGCAGATAGACGGCGAAGGCGTCGGAAGCGTCGTCGACCTGGGCATAGCTGAGGGCGCCGTTCATGCCGTTGGGCATGCAGCTGGTGAACGCCTTCTGCGCGGCGAAGCGTGCGGCGCTGGCGCTGATCAGCGCCGCCAGGTTGGGGTGCTCAGGAGGTGGCAGCGTGGCCGGGATCGGGCCATAGTGGCGGACCCATGGGCGGTCTTGGGTGGCAGTTGGCGGCTCCATGCGGCTCCTTGTGACAGGGCTGAAGTATTGTTATCGCTTTTATCCTCCCTTATTAGCGGTAAATGGCCGCCATTGCACCCCCTTTCGTCTCTCCCAGGTTAATGGCGGATGGTGGCTTTGTTGAGCCCATGGGGATAACGTTAAGACGCTAACATAATTGCCAGGCGATGCCCGTCGCCGCAGAGCGGGCAGCTTGTTCAAGCCAGCGCGTAGCGTCAAAGACGCGAGTAGACGCCATGTCAGTCTCTGACTCAGGAGCCAAGATGCCGATCTATACCAATATCGAAGATCTGCGACGCCACTATGCACGCCGCACCCCCAAGATGTTCTACGACTATGCGGAGTCCGGCAGCTGGACGGAGCAGACCTTTCGCGATAACACCAGTGACTTCCAGCATATCCGCCTCAAGCAGCGGGTGGCGGTGGATATGGATGGGCGCACCACGCGTAGCCAGATGATCGGTGAAGACGTGGCCATGCCGGTGGCGCTGGCGCCGGTCGGGCTTACCGGCATGCAGTCTGCCGATGGCGAGATCAAGGCGGCTCGCGCGGCCGAGGCATTCGGCGTGCCCTATACGCTCTCGACCATGTCGATCTGCTCGATCGAGGACGTGGCCGAGCATACGACCAAGCCCTTCTGGTTTCAGGTCTACACGCTCAAGGATGACGACTTCATGCGTCGTCTGTTCGAGCGCGCCAAGGCCGCCAACTGCTCGGCGATCGTGGTCACGGTGGATCTGCAGGTCCTCGGCCAGCGCCACAAGGACATCAAGAATGGGCTCTCGGCACCGCCCAAGCTGACCGCGCGCTCGATTGCCGACATGGCCACCAAGATCCCCTGGGGGCTGGAGATGCTGCGCACCAAGCGCCGCTCTTTCGGCAATATCGTCGGCCATGCCAAAGGGGTGAGCGACCCCTCGTCACTCTCTACCTGGACGTCGGAAGCATTCGATGTCTCGTTGGACTGGAAACGTATCGCTCAATTCAAGGAGTGGTGGGGTGGCAAGCTGATCGTCAAGGGCATCATGGCGCCGGAGGATGCCCGGCGCGCCGTCGAGATCGGCGCCGACGCCATCATCGTCTCCAACCACGGCGGTCGTCAGCTCGACGGTGCCGTCAGCTCCATTCGCATGCTGCAGGCGATCATGGACGCGGTGGGCGATGACGTGGAAGTGCACCTCGATTCGGGGATTCGTTCCGGTCAGGACGTGCTCAAGGCGCTGGCCCTAGGCGCCAAGGGCACCTATATCGGCAGAGCCTACACCTACGGGCTGGGGGCGGCGGGCGAGGCCGGCGTGACCAGGGCACTGGAGATCATCCACAAGGAGCTGGATGTCACCATGGCGCTGTGTGGTGAAACGGACGTCAAGAATCTTGGCAAGCACAACCTGTATGTTCCCCGCGGCTTTGATGATCCCACCGTCAAGCTTTGACCGTGGGATGACGCTGCCGCCCTACTCAGGCCCAGGCCAGTCAAGATCTACCGCGATCGGGTCATGGTCCGAGGAGCGGAAAGGATCGGCCTGAAAGTAGGGCGCGGCACTGTCTGGCCCGTCGTAGCCGAGGAAAGGCGGCTCGTCGGCATTGATGGCCCACGGCCGCACCTCAGCGGCCGCCGCGGCCAGTTCGGGGCTGGCCAGGGCATGATCCAGGTAGCCCGATTCGCCCCGGAACACATAGCTATAGCGCCGCTCGGGCGGCAGCTCCCAGGCTATCAGGTCGATCATGCCTGCGCCGGTGAGAGTGCGGATCGGGTCCTCGGCGCCGTAGGCGTTGAGATCACCGATCAGCAGCAGGCGCGGGTGGCCCTCGGCGTCAGCGAGGCGCTCGATAAAGCCGTTCATGGCCTGTGCCTGCTCCACCCGGCGCTGGTTCCAGCAGCCCTGGCCGCGGTCGATATCGCCGCTGGAGGGGCAGCCGGTCTTGGACTTGAAGTGAGCGGTGATCACGCCGAAGGCCGGCCCACCCGCCACGCGGCGAAAGAAGGCCGCCAGCGGCGGGCGGTGGTGGGTCGGGGCGTTGTCGGCATAGAGCTCGCTGACGGCCTCCACTCGGTCCGGCCGGTAGATCAGAGCGACCTTGATGGCATCGGTGCCGCGGTCGGCCTCCCCGCCCACCGCGCGATAGTGGCCCCCCGTCCGTTCGCTGAGCTGCTCGACCAGGTCGTCCAGGGCAGCGGGGTCGTTCTCCACTTCCACCAGGGCCAGGATATCCGCCTGCAGGCCCTCCACCGCGGCGGCCAGCTTGGCCCGCTGGCGCTCCAGCTCTGCAGCATCCGCCGCACCGCGCTGGCCGAGGGTGGTGAAGTAGTTCTCGACGTTGAATGTCGCCACCCGCAGCCGTTCTCCGGGCTCTGGGAGCGCCTCCGGGCGCGGATTGGCATCCACGAAGTACGGCTCAGTGGTCGGATGCAGGCGGTAGGCGTCGAAGGCGTGGGCGAGTACCCCGGTCAGTCCCTCGACCGTGCTGCCCACACGACGGGTGCCCTCTTCATCCAGGTAGGGAATGGGGCTCGGGAAGGCGCGGTAGCTGCCGTCGTCGAGCAGAAGAGTCTCGTGTTGCTGGGGCTCGTTGGGTGTGTTGGTGGGCCGAAACAGGCGCTCGGCGGCAAGCGTCAGGGTGCCGTAGCGGGCCAGCTCGTAGTTGCCGGTAACGGTCAGCGGCTGGGAGAACTCCACCAGCAGTCCCTGTAGCGCTTCCAGTTCTGCTGCGTCGAGCGGCCACTCCACCGCCTTTGGCTCCGGGAATTGGTCGCTGACGCAGGCTGCGACCCGCTCGACTCGCTGCAATTGAATCTGGCCGCGGTGCTCTCCGGTCCGCGCATGGAGCTGCAGGTGCTGGCCGGGGGCGATAAGCTCGGCGTCGCTTTCTGTTGCCGCAGGCATATAGACGAACAGGCCGACAGGGCCCTCTTCGCTGGCCTGCTGGAGATAGAAGCCGTCAAGATTGTCGCGGCCGAGGAAGGCGCCGGTCACCACGCCCTCGGTGATCACCTCCTGGCCGGCGGGCAGCGGCGAGGGCTCGCCAACGCCCTTGATGGCGGCCAGGTCGGCGTTGGACTCCGCGGGGCAGCTGGCCGCCGCCGGTACCGTCAGCAGCAGGGTCAGCAGCCATGCGCCCGTGGTCACGATATGGCGCCGCTGTTTGCCGCTGGCAGGGGGCTGGGCGGTATTCGTCATGATGGCCTCCTTGGCAAACGCCGACACTGTCCTGGCTACGTCCTAGGTAATATCATAAGCGAATCAGCGGGATGGATACACTTGGTGCTGCCAAATTTATATTGCCATTTGTATTTTTATCAATGATTTTTAGGTTTTATATAAAGTCAGTTGGTCTTGAGGTTATGTTTTTTTATAAACGGCAGCGTGGCAAATAAGGAGATAAAGTCTATTTTTGGTTTTTTGAGATAATTAAGTACTTTTGCTTAGAAAAGACACTACACTCGAGCGAGTTGAACAGCACGAAAAGGCAAACCCGTCGAAAGTCGGGGACGCAAAGTCACCGGCCTAAAGGGTATAGCAGCCCCATGGTAGCGGGACCGCCGACATTCCATGTGGTTGCGGGCAGCTCTTTCGCTATGTCCGCCCCCTCATCGCATTGTTATCGGCCCTTCACCTGACCGGTGTTCACTCAAGCGATTATCGACGGCAAATAAGCCGTGGCAATTGCTGACAGGGGATTGATAAATGGCTACTTCTACTTTTATGTATAAGCATGCACGCAGCGCCGCGCTGGTTTCCGCTGTCGCACTTGGGAGTTTCGGGGCATCCAGCAGCTTTGCGGCAGAGTCTTCGACAACGGCGGAGGCCTCCGTTATTTCGCCCATCGCGATCACTACGGACGTGGATCTGAACTTCGGCAGGTTTGCGGCTGGCGTCGCAGTCGGCACCGTGACGGTTTCCACTAGCGGTGCCCGAACCTCGTCAGGGGATGTCATTCTGTCAACCATCGGCTCCTCACCGGCCGCCGCCAAGTTCGACGTCACCGGTGATGATAATGCGACTTATACCATTGCCTGGTCCGGTGCTACCTCACTGACCAATACAGCTGGGGCCGGGGAGACCATGGTGTTGGCACGAATCAGTGACCTGACCGCTGGCGATGCCACCTCTGGCGAAGTGGACACCGGTACGCTGAGCGAGACGGGTACCCAGTCCATCTACTTGGGTGGCACGCTGGATGTGGGTGCAGCGCAGGTAGCAGGCCTCTATACCGGCGATGTGACTGCCACGGTCGAGTACAACTAACCGTTCGTTGAGGTGTCTCGCCGGGCGCAAGCTCGGCGTTGCCAAAGGGGCGCCATGATGCGTCTTCCAGGGGTTCCACCATCCCTTCAGTTCACTTCCAGCAGAGCCTTCGTCAGCGGTATGACGAGGGATCTTACGCCTTCCGGGAGCGCTGCGATGACACGCCACTGGCCAATGATCACGGCTGGCGCTGCCCTGGCCATCATGATGGCATCCAAGGGATGGGCGCAGGACGTCGAGATCCATAATACCCGAGGGCTGTCGTTCGGCAGCTTCGTGGCCGGCAGTGGCGGCTGGGTCGCGGTCAGCACCAGTGGCGTACGCAGCGCCGGAGGCGATGTGCTGTTGATCCCCTCGAGCGTCGGTCTGCCCGCGGAGTATACGGTCACAGGCGATACCGAGGCGACCTATACGATTCAGTTGCCTGGCGACGACTTCGTCAAGCTGATGGGCCCGGGCGGCGATATGGTCGTCAACGACTTTACCAGTTCTCCTGCCGGAGCCGACGGCCAATTGAGCGGGGGAGGCTCCCAGACCCTGACGGTTGGGGGCAGGCTCAACGTTGGCAGCGGTCAGGCGCCGGGTGCTTACTCCGGTACCTTCCACATTACCGTGAATTACAACTGATGCATCCCTGGCACTGCGGCTGGGTAGTGACCAGCGTGACCCGGGCCCTCCCGTACATCCGATAAACGCGACAAATGGATCCCGCCATGCTTCCCGATGCCTTGAGCCAGAAAGCGCGTCTCATGACGTTGCTGTACCGCGTCACCCTGTGTGTCCTGCTGCTCATATTGCCGGCGAGTCAGGCGATGGCCCAGCTGATGCTCTATCCGACCCGAATTGTCCTCGAGGGCAATCAGCGCTCGGCCGAGTTGGAACTGATCAACAACGGTACCCAAAGCGCCACCTATCGCATTGCCCTGGTCAACCGACGCATGAGCGAAACGGGCGCTTTTACGGAGACCGATACGCCCTTGCCTGGCGAACGATTCGCCGATGAGCTGCTGCGCTACTCGCCGCGCCAGGTGACCCTGGAACCCGGCGTCGGGCAGGCTATCCGCATCATGGTGCAGAAGCCGGCTGATCTGGCGGTTGGCGAGTATCGCTCGCACCTGCTGTTTACGCAGCAGCCCGATAGCCAGGGCAGTCGCAGCATCGAGAGCCGTGGTGCCGGTGCCGCTGAGGGGATAGGGATCCAGTTGACGGCGCTGGTCGGCGCGTCGATCCCGGTGATCGTTCGGCATGGCAGTACCGACGCTAGCGTCTCGCTGACCGGGCTCGCGCTTCAGCGCGCATCGAGCGGCGCGCCGCTGCTTGGCCTGCAGATGCAGCGTAGCGGCACGCAATCGGTCTACGGCGACCTGACCGTCAGCTTCACTCCGAGAAGCGGGGACGAGCAGGTCATTGGCCGTGCCAATGGGGTGGCGGTCTATACCCCCAACCCGCTGCGCCGGGCGAGCATCGTACTGCGACCGCCGAGTGGCCTACCGCTCAGCAACGGCACGCTTCGCGTCACCTATCGGGAGCAGGCGAAGGATGGTGGCCGGCTGTTGGCCGAGGCGCAGCTATCGCTATAGGGCTCTCGCTCCCTGGTAGCTCGCCATGACATTCGCTACCGCCCGCCGGGCCGGTCAGTTGGCGATACTGATTCTAGTGCTCCTGCTGTTTGCCCATGCCCCGGTCCTGACGGCCGAGGAGCATGCCAGCGAGCCGGAGTTTCTGCTGCTGGAAGTGCGCCTGGATCAGTTCGTCCTGTCGAACGCCATCCCCGCCTATGAGGTGGGGGAGCATACCCTGCTGCCACTCGGCGAGCTGGCAAGACTGCTGACCATTGCCATCCAGACTCAGCCCCGGGAAGGGTCCGCCACTGGTTTCATTCTCAGTGAGGATCGTGGCTTCAGCCTGAACCTGGGCAACGCCAGCGTGACCCGTAGCGGGGCGACCGAGACATTCGATCCGGCGCTGGCGCTGACAGAGCCGGACGACCTCTATATTGCCGCGTCCCTGCTCGAGCGCTGGCTGCCGCTGGCGCTCGAGATCGAGCGTGGTAGCCTCTCGCTGCGCGTGACTGCCCTCGAGGCCTTGCCTCTGCAGGCCCGGCTCGACCGGGAGCGCCTGGGGGGGCGTGCCGGTGCGCGTGCCGGCTATGAAGATCCCGGATATCCCCATCACCGGCAGCCATACCGCCTGCTGAGCCTGCCGTCCATCGATCAGACCCTGGCAACGGAGCTGCGGCGCACCCAGGATGGCGTCCAGAGCGACGCACGCTATACCGCTTTTGTCACCGGTGACCTGCTGGGCATGGAGTCCTCGCTCTACTTTTCCAGCCGTCATCAGGGCCGCTCGCCGGAAGTGCGGGCCACGTTCCAGCGCTATGATCCAGGGGCGAACCTGCTGGGTCCGCTGCAAGCGCGTTCCGTCAGGTTCGGTAGCCTCTCGACCGCCAGCGTGGACAATATCACCCGCGGCACTCGCGGCGAGGGGGTGACCTTGAGCAACCGGCCCCTGACACGCCCTACCAGCTTTGACCGCCAGGCCTTCGAAGGTGACTTGCCCCCGGGATGGGACGTGGAACTCTATTACAACGATGCCCTGGTGGGGTTTGCACTCGCCGATGCCGAGGGACGCTATCGTTTCGACGACCAGCCCCTGAGCTACGGCCGCAATGATTTCCGCCTGCTGTTCAACGGCCCCCTGGGCCAGACGCGGGTCGAGCGATACAGCTTTCCGCTGGATCAATCCATGGTGCGTCCTGGGGAATTCCAGTACAGCGTGACGGAGCATCGGGACGATGCTGGGCAAACCCGATCCATCGTCCAGTTCGACCTCGGGCTGGCGCGTTCGTTGACCGCCTCGGCGGGGATGGTTCGGGCACCGGTGAGCGGGGGCGAGACGCTCTATACCAACCTCGGGGTGAGGACCTTCTGGCAGTCGCTGAGTATCGGCGCAGATGTCGTCCAGGCCAGTGACGGCGGGTCACTCGCCGAACTCGGTGTCCAGACGCGCATCGGCGGCGTGGCGGTGGATGCGAGTCGTGCCCATCTGAGCGATTTCACCAGCGAGCTATTTCCCAGTCGCAGCGACCCCGTTCGCACCCGCGATGCGCTTCGACTCAGCGGCAGTGTGCCGCTGACACCGCGTCAACGCCTGCCCGTCACGCTCGAGGCGGCGCGAGATGAACGCCAGTCCGGGGTGACCGATACCCATGTCAGCGCTCGCGTGTCGGCGTATGTGAAGCGCACAGCTGTCACCAATACCCTGCGCTGGCACGCCTCCGGTAACAACGAGCACACCGCCGGCAGCCTGCAGATTAGCCGCCGCGTGCGCGATACGAGTTGGCGCGGCC
This sequence comes from Halomonas sp. ML-15, assembly GCF_014779595.1. Classification (GTDB taxonomy): domain Bacteria; phylum Pseudomonadota; class Gammaproteobacteria; order Pseudomonadales; family Halomonadaceae; genus Franzmannia. Next base: position 481,901 of record NZ_JACXZT010000019.1, on the reverse strand, counting down.
AGGTCGAATACCTGCTGGGCGCGGAGAGCGACGTCTCCTCGCTGGCGCTCGCCGCCGACAGGTACCTGGCAGACGGCTATCGTGGCACGCTGAGCGTCGCCCACACCTTCGTGGAACCCGAAACCCGCTACACGGCGGGGTTGACCAAAAGCCTGGGCAGCTTCGGGCTTGGCGTGAACGCAAGCTACATCGATACGGGAGACATGGTGCTGGGGGCACAGCTGTTTGTGGCCATGGGTCGAGATTCCCGGCGCTCCCGCTGGCGCTACAGTGCCCGACCCATGGCCAACAGCGGTGCCGCTTCCATACGCGTGTTCATGGACCCCAATCACAGCGGTGGGATGAACGCTGCTGACGCGCCGCTGGAGAGCGTGGGGTTCACGGTCAACGGCAGCAGGCGCCAGGTCCGCACGGATGCGTCGGGCATTGCCTATATCGAGCACTTGCCGGTCAATCAGTATGTCGATATCGGGGTCGATACCTCGACCCTGCTAAACCCGCAGTGGGCACCCGAGGTGGAAGGGATGCGGCTGGTGCCAAGACCCGGCAGCGTGGCCAGGCTGGAGTTTCCCATGCGCATGACCACGGAGATCGACGGCACGGTCTATCTTCGCGAAGACGGTATCGAGCGCGGCGTAGGCGACCTGGAACTGCAGCTGCTGAACGATCGGCAAGAGACCGTGGGCCAGGCAACGAGCAGCTGGGATGGCTTCTATATCATTTCAGGGGTAGCGGCCGGGGATTACGGCTTGAGAATTTCACCGCAACAACTGCAGCGCCTGAATCTGGCGGATGCCGGCACAAGGGAACTGAGCGTGTCGGGCGATGGCGCCTTTATCAGCGGCATCGATCTGATGGTCTGGTGAGCCTTAACCCGACCGTAGCAAAATATATGTTACGAGTTCCGCTTCACACTATGTTCAGCCACCCTCATCGATGACGAATTCGACGCGGCGATTCTGCTGGCGGCCCTCGGGGTTGTCCGACCCGTCCGAATGGGTATTGTCCGCCACCGGGCGTTCGAAGCCGTGGCCTTCAGGCGTGAACTCGAGACCGGAGAGCCCCTCGTTCTCGGTAAGCCAGTCGATGGCCGACTGGGCGCGACGCTCCGACAGTTCGAGATTGTAGCTGGCCGAACCCATGCTGTCGGTATGCCCTTCGACAAGCACGGCTTCGATATCGGACTCGCTCAGCAAGGCTGCCAGATCCTCGAGTACCTCGGCTCCCTCCGGTTCGATTGCATCGCTGTCGAAATCGAACAGTACGTCACCGGATATCGATAGCCGGATCTGGTCGTCGACAACGGTGGTCTCGATGGTGTCGCTGCTGTCGGAGAGGGTCATGGCCTGCTCGGCCAGTGACGACACCGATGCAACGGTTCCCAGGGCGAGGCCTTCAATGGGAAGCACCGTGCGCTCGAGCGGAAGGATCACGGCGGATGAGAGATCGGGCTCTCGCTTGTCGTCATCGTCGGCAAGCGCCGTGGTCGCCATAAGTGCGACACACCCGCAGGCAGCGGTAAACACCAGTTGGCTATTCATCGCTGATCTGGACGTTATCGAAGAGCATGCCGCCAGGAAGGGCCAGCGAGAAGCTCGTTATGTCCTCTTCGGGGGCGGGAAATTTGCCCCACCAAGCCCCGCGCACTGTATCGCCGTCCCGGGTGATCTGCAGCGATGGGATGGTGAGAGGTGTGCCTTCGGTGTCGGCCAGCAGCAGATGGCGGTTCTCGCCAGCGAGGATATAAAACTCTTCACGGTAAGTGTTGCCGCTAATTCGATGGTAGATCTGCTCCTGCTCGCTGCGGTTGTTTGCACCTTCCGGCGCGGCAAAGCTAACCCTAACGGTAAGGACCCCGTCGGAACGGTTGGCCTCAGTCACCTGGCCGATGGCCAGGCCGCTGCTGAGTTCGGCTTCTGCTAGCGGTTCCTCGGCCTGAGCAGTGGTCGTAATGACGAGGGCAAGCAGAGCGATTCCAGCATAGATGGAGTGTTTGATCTTCATCGGACGTCCCTTTTCTGACCACGAGAAGTGGTGACATTCCTTTGTGTTTACCGCCGTGGGGTAATGCTCAGGGGGCAGCATAGTAACTTTAGCACTCTTGCACATGGCTGCCACTCCTTTCAACGAGGGGCTGGAGAGAGCTTTACCCCAAGAGCATCACCACCCCATAGGTCGCCACCCCGGCGGCAATCGGCCAGCCCAGCGAGCGCAGTCGCCACCACACCGCCAGGGTCGCGATTACGCCAATGGCGGTAGCGAGCCAGGACGTTGCGTCGGTCGTGGTGGGCACCAGCGAGACACCCAGCACCGCGGCGATCATCAAGGGGCCGAGGATACCGAGCCACTGGGGCATGGCATCGAGGCCGTCATCGTCGGCATCGAGCCGCGCCAGGCGGCGGCGCATCCACAGCAGCGGTAGCAGCCGCATCAGCAGGGTGCCCAGCGCAGTGGCGAGCATGGCGAGCCATAGCGCGTTACTCATGACGGCCTCCTCGGGCAGTGGCGTCGGACTTCACCAGATAGAAACAGGCGGCGCCGCAGGCGGCGGCCAGGGGAATCGCCGCATTGGCCAGTCCGGAGACGTTGAGCAGCAAGGCGATGGCGATACTGCTGAACAGTGCCAGGGACCAGCGTCGGGAGGTGAAGCGCGGTGCCAGCAGCACCAGGAACAGCGCCGGCATGGCAAACGGCATGACTTCACCGAGTAGCGGCCAGCGGCGGGTCAGCTCTTCGCCGGCCACGGCGCCCAGCGCGGTGCCGCCGATCCAGCTGAACCAGGCCAGCAGGGCGGCGCCGGTAAACCAGCCTAGTCGCCGCTCCGCCGGCATCTGCGGCAGGCGGCTATGGGCCAGGGCGAAGATCTGATCGGTAAGACCATGCATCAGCCAGGGCCACCAGCGGCTGGTGGTCAGCCAAGGTGTGATATTGGGGGCATAGACCACATGGCGCAGATTGATCAGTAGTGTCATGCCGACCACCAGCCACAGCGGCGACCCCGCGGCGACCATGCCGACGAACAGGAACTGTGCGGCGCCGGCATACAGCAGCGTCGAGATCAGTACGGCCTCCAACGCGCTGAAGCCCGCTTGACTGGCGATCAGCCCGAAAGAGATCGAGACCGGCACATAGCCGCCGAGCAGGGGAATCGCATCGCGCAGGCCGCTCAGCCAGGGGCGCGGCAGCGTCTGGGTGGCCTGGCTCATGGGGCGTCTCCTTGGCCGGTGTAGACGATGGTCAGCAGCAGCGTGGCCCAGGTGTCGTGGGTACGATAGGCGTGCGGTTGGTCGGCGGCGAAGGTCAGGGTGTCGCCGGCCGAGAGCATCTGAGTGGCGCCATCCGGCCCGGCCTCCAGAGTGCCGCTGATCAGGGTGAGGGATTCCTGGGCGCCCGGGGTGTGCGGCTCGGCGTGGCGCAGAGTATGCGGCGCACAGCGCATCCAGTAGGCATCCACCTGGGGCGACTCCTTGCCCTGGTCGATGAGCCGCACCTCGACACCATCCTCGCCCAGCGGCACGCTGATTGGCGCTACCAGGGTGCCGAAGGGCACGCCGAGCTGCACCGCCAGACGCCAGATAGTGTCCAGGGTGGGGTTGCCGTTGCCCTGTTCGAGGCGCGACAGGTTCGACTTGGCAAGGCCGGCGGCGGCGGCCAGCTGCGATAGCGACCAGCCCCGCGCAAGCCGAAGGGCCTGCAGATGCTGGCCCAGGGTGCCGAGGGAGAGCTTGTCCATGACGGAGCCTTTAAGCGTTCCTTATAATGAACGTTCTATATAAGGAACGAGTGTCTGTCAATTGCTTTTGCTCTGAAGGGGAGGGGGCGTCAGGAACAACGGCAACGGTTGAACCTGGCGCCCCTGTGGCTCAAGCGGGCAGCCCTAGCACCGCGGTGGCGATGGCGAAGTAGATCAGTACGCCCACGCCGTCGGCGATGGAGGTCACCAGCGGCGCCGAGGCGGTCGCCGGGTCGAAGCGCAGGCGCTGCAGCAGGAACGGCAGCAGCATGCCGATCAGGCTGCCCATGATCACGATCAGCACCATGCTCATGGCCACCACCGTGGCAATCTCGGTGCCGGCGCGGAAGATGCCCACCACCGAGACCGCCAGGGCCATGGTCAGGCCGAGGCCGACGGCCACGAACACCTCGCGACCCAGCAGCTTGGCCCAGTCTCGGGTTCGCACGTCGCCGGTGGCCATGCCGCGCACCATCAGGGTCGCGGCCTGAGAGCCGGCGTTACCGCCGCTATCCACCAGCAGCGGCAGGAAGAAGACCAGCGCGATATAGGCCTCGATGGTCTCCTCGAAGTAGGCGATGCCGGCACCGGAAAAGATATTGGCGAACACCAGCAGCACCAGCCAGACGATGCGCTTGCGGTAGAGCTCGAACAGGCTGGCGCTGCGCAGCCCACCTTCGATCTTGCCCACCGAGACGCCCTTGTGCATGTCCTCCGTGGCCTCCTCCTCGGCTACGTCCATGGCGTCGTCGTAGGTCACGATGCCCACCAGCCGCTCGCCGCCGTTGGTCACCGGCAGCGCCAGCAGGTCGTAGCGTGAGATCAGCTTGGCCACCTCCTCCTGAGGGGTGTCCACCTTGGCCACCACCAGTTCCTCGGTCATCAGGCTGGCCAGCGGGGCAGAGGGGTTGGCCAGGATCATCTCGCGCAGCGACAGGGTGCCGAGCAGGCGTCCCTCATCATCGACACAGTAGATCTGGTAGATGGTTTCGGCGTTGGGGCCGGTGTGGCGCACCTTGTCCAGTGCCGCGGCCACGTCGAGGTCGCCGGGCACCGCCACGTAGTCGGAGGTCATGACGGCCCCCGCGGTGCCCTCTTCGTAACTGGCCAGCTTGCGCAGGTCGTCGCGCTCGGCCTGGGCCAGGCGACGTAGCAAGCTCTGCTGGCGCGGCTCGTCGAGTAGCTTGAACAGGTCGGTGCGCTCGTCAGCGCTCATATGATTGAGCAGCTCGACCAGCTCGGCGTCGTTCATCTCGCTGGCGAGCTGGGCCTGGGTCTCCTCCTCGAGATAGCCGAAGGCACTGGCGCGCTTGTCCTGCGGCAAGTAGTCGAGCAGCGACAGGGTGGTCCCCTCCTGCTCGATCTGGACGAATTCGGCGAGGTCGGCGAGTTGCATCTCGGCCACCAGCTGGCGGATGGCATCGAGATCCTGGCGCTCGATAGCGCTGCGCAGGGACGCAGCGAGAACGGCATAGCTCATGGTGTGGCTCCTTGGCGCGCGTCACTTGAGGGCGCGCAGGAACCACGGCCTAGCGGATAGGCAGGGGCAGGCTCCGGCGCACCACGACAGTCGACGCGGCGCGGTCGATCAAGTTGTCAGTCGTGTAAATGCGACTCGGAGGTTCCATAGATTCCTCTACAGGGGTTTCGCTGCCATTCGGCAGCGCGGGGATATTAGGCATTCGGGTAATGAACGTCAACGCCAAGCGTTACGAATCGCTTGTCTGATGCTATTGGGTGGCAAGGGTCTGTTAAGCCGATGCATAATGCGATGTGATAACGTTGCTTATGCCGTCGGCCGCGGCTGGCTGCGGTGATCCAACAGAGACAACGCGGGTGTCCCCTAGCGAGGGCTTGAGTAGATGACCACTGAGCAAGGTCCAAAGCGCAATATGTCGCCAATCTTCCAAGTGATCGAGACGCTGCACGGCGACCAGCCCTGGGGCAGCTTGCTCGATGCCGGTACCGGGCGCCGGTCGCTGGAGTGGGTCAGCGGGCTCGACACCGAGCGCTGGACGGCGGTGACGGCGTCGCAGTCCATGGCGGAGGTGGCCGGCAAGGCCGTCAGCAAGGCACGCCGTGCGCAGGATCGCATCATCGTCGGTAACTGGATGTCGGACGACCTGCTCTACGGTGAAGGTTTCGATACGGTACTGCTCGACTACTTTATCGGCGCCATCGAGGGCTTCGCACCCTACTGGCAGGAGCAGGTGCTGCAGCGCATCCGCCCACATGTCCAGCAGCGGCTCTATATCGTCGGCACCGAGCCCTACGTGCTTGACGACCCGGGGACCGAGGCGGGGCGCATCGTGCGAAGCATCGGTCGCCTGCGAGACGCCTGCCTGCTGATGAGCGGGGGGCGGCCTTACCGTGAATACCCCGTGAGCTGGGTGCAGCGGCAGCTGGGCATCGCCGGATTCCGGGTGTGCGAGATTCGCCACTTCCCGATTCGCTACCGCGAACGCTTCGTCAACACCCAGTTGGATATGTGCCTGCGTCGGCTGGAGTATATCGACGATGAGGCCCTGAGTGGGGCGCTGCGCGCTCATGTCGAGGCGCTGCGAGCGCAGGCTTTGCCACTTGCACGCAGCCAGGAGGGCTTACCCTGCGGTGCCGACTATCTGATTGCCGCCGAGCCGCTGGACCCACGGCACCATCTCATCGATCGATAACAGCGTCAGACACGCGGCACGCAGAGCAGGGCCTTGCTGCTGACCTGGCTCAGCCCTCTCCTCTTGCCTTGCGATAGTGGTGTTCCTGCTGCTCCTGGCGCTCCTTGGCCTCCAGGCATAGCCGGGCAGTGGGGCGCAGCAGCAGGCGTGGAATGCCGATTGGCTCGCCGGTCTCTTCACAGTAGCCGTAATCGCCCGAGTCGATTCGACGCAGGGCCTCCACGATATTGGCCAGCAGGCGTGTCTCACGGTCGGCCTGTCGCAGCTGCAATCGCAGCTCCTCTTCGAAGGCTGCCTGGTCCAGCTCGTCGCTATCGCGTTCGTGCGACGCTATGGCCGTGCGAACCTCACGCAGGTGGTCTTCTACCTGCGCCTTCTCCTCGAGCAGACGCTGGCGAAAGAAGTCCAACTGCTCGGCGTTCATGTAGTCCTCGTCGGGCATGGCGATCAAGCGTGCCTCTTCCGCGGAGTAGGGCATCGACGGTTCTCTTCTTCATATGGTTAAAGGTGTTATAACATAACATTGTGCGTGTGCTATTGCACCGCATGCGATCATTATTCCGCCTAGTGCCGAGGCGAATATACGTGGCCGCCGCGGAGGGCGGCCTAGTTGTTCAGGGCGCGATCCAGCAGCAGCAGGGTTGACTGCCAGGAGATGGCGTCGGTGATCGGGTCGTAGCCCAGCGGCAGGCCGAACGCTTCGCCGGCGGCATCGGCGCCGGGGTTGGTGACTTACCTTCGGGCTCTCTGCACGAAGTCACTCCGGTGACAAGGGGTGAGTGCTTGGGCTGTTATATGTTTATGCAGAGCTACCAAATGGAAAATTCGTTGCGTCGACTAAGGGATGAATTGGGCGAGGCACATGCCGAACCGGTTGCGCTAACGGGTACCTATAATAGCCTGATCAGGATGTGGTCAGAGTGTTAAATAGTTAAGTGTTAAAGCGATATGTCAGGCTAGCTTTTCGATCTTTTTGCCGGTGCGAAGTCACCGGTTTTTTATTTTTTCGGCGCCTGGAAAGGTGTACCTCAGGCACGGCTGCTTAATCCATAAGTATTGAGAACAAGGTTTTTACTGTTTGCTTGATGCATGTCAAGTTTGTTGGAGTTAATTGGACTATTCTTGATTTATGGTAAGAAAAATTAGTTTTTTGCCTAATTGAGATGCACGCCACCGGCAGCAGTTGCCATCGGTAACGACCAAGGATAGGAGATATCGTAATGGCTGACAAGAACAGCCCCGCGCCAAACCCGGAAGACGATTTGGCTTCGCGCTTTCCAACCGCCTATACCATACTGTTTTTATTGATAATACTGGTGGCCGCACTAACCTGGGTCATTCCTGCTGGGCAGTATGAACGCTCGATGAACGAAGACATTGGGCGAGAAGTGGCACTGCCTGGAACCTATGAAATCGTGGAGCCAAATCCTCAAGGTTTTGTGGACGTTATGTTGGCGCCCACAGCAGGTTTCTATGATCCCGACAGCTATGTTGCCAATGCTATCGATGTCGCCTTATTTGTGCTGTTTATGGGGGGATTTCTCGGCGTTATCAATGCCACTGGCGCGATCGATACGGGTATCCGTAACGTGATGCACCGGCTGGAAGGCCGAGAGATATGGATGATACCCATCCTGATGACGCTATTTGCGCTAGGTGGCACGACCTACGGCATGGCGGAAGAGACCTTAGCGTTCTATATCATTCTGATTCCGATCATCATCGCGGCAGGCTACGATGCGATAACCGGAGTCGCCGTTATCCTTATCGGTGCCGGTATCGGCGTACTGGGCTCCACGATTAATCCTTTCGCTACCGTCATCGCCTCCAACGCGGCGAACATTCCCTTTACCGATGGCATTGTGCTGCGGCTAGTGTTGTTGGTTGGTGGGCTGATGATCTGTATCGCCTACGTTATGCGTTATGCCCAGCGCGTTAAGGCGGACCCTTCACGCTCCGTGGTGGCCAAACAGCGCGATGCTCACCGCAAGTTATTCTTACAAAGCCATGATGATCTGAACCATTTTGACCTGACCGGCACCCAGAAAATTGTCCTGCTTATCTTCGCTCTGACCTTCATTGTAATGATTTGGGGTGTCGCGACCCAGGGCTGGTGGATGGCCAGAATGGGCGCGCTGTTCTTTGGCGCCGCCATCGTGGTTGGCCTGATCGCTCGCCTGGGTGAGAAAAAGTTGACCAGCAGTTTCGTCGACGGTGCTCGCGATCTTCTGGGTGTCGCCCTGGTCGTCGGCCTGGCCCGGGGCATCGTGGTGATCATGGAGCAGGGCATGATTGCCGATACCATTCTGCACAGCGCTGAAGCTACGCTGGGTGGTTTGCCCGAGCTGGCCTTTATCAACCTGATCTTCTGGATCGAGGTGGGAATGAGCTTCTTCGTGCCCTCTTCCTCCGGTCTTGCCGTGCTGTCGATGCCGATTCTTGCGCCGTTGGGAGACTTCGCCAATGTGGGACGGGATCTGGTGGTCACCGCTTACCAATCGGCGAATGGACTGGTCAACCTGATTAACCCGACGTTTGCGGTAGTGGTTGGGGGCCTGGCCATAGGTCGCATCTCCTACGACCGATGGCTAGTGTTCATTTGGCCACTGCTGCTGATTCTGACAATTTTCATCAGCGTGGTCATCAGCATTGGCGCGTTTCTATAACCCAAGGCAAAGGAGTATGCGACATGGCTGAGCGGACCCTAGGTGTTCACTCTGAAACCGGTACACTTCGGCAGGTTATCGTCTGCCGTCCCGGTCTGGCCCACCGTCGGCTGACGCCTTCCAATTGTGATGCGCTGCTGTTCGACGATGTTTTCTGGGTCAAACAGGCCCAAAAAGATCACGATGTATTTGTTGAACTGATGCGCGCCCGTGGCGTGGAGGTTCTGGACATAAACGTTCTACTGGCGGAAACGCTGGACATCCGCGACGCTCGGACCTGGATTCTCGACCACAGAATTTCCTGGAACCATATCGGCGTGGGTATGGTGTCAGATCTGCGTGCCTGGATGGACGAACTGCCGGGCGAAATCCTGGCGGAGTTCCTTATTGGTGGCCTGGAAGTAGGCGATCTGCCCTTTGATCCTAGCGGGCTGTTTGGCAACCATCTGGGGCCACACGGATTTGTCCTGCCGCCGCTGCCCAATTTCCTGTTCACCCGGGACAACAGCGCCTGGATCTACGGCGGTGTCACGCTGAATCCGATGTACTGGGCCGCCCGCAAGCCCGAAACCCTGCTGATGAGTGCCATCTACGAGTTTCATCCGGCATTTGCCGGCAAGGTAAATGTCCACTGGGGGGATCCCCTCAAGGATCATGCCCTGGCCACCCTGGAGGGGGGAGACATCATGCCGGTAGGCAATGGTGCTGTGCTGGTGGGAATGGGGGAGCGTTCGTCACCTCAGGCGATCGGCCAGTTGGCCAAGGCCTTGTTCGACAGCGGTACCGCGGACCGGGTGATCGCCTGCCAGATCCCCAAGACTCGCTCCGCCATGCATCTGGATACCGTTTTCACCTTTTGTGGTGGCAACGTGGTCACCACCTTCAAGGAGGTGGCCGACGAAATGGTCTGCTACGACCTGCGCCCAGGCAAGGGCAGCAAACATCTGGCGTTTTACCAGGATTCTCGGCCCCTGTTTGACGTGGTGGCAGACGTACTCGGTTATGCCGCCCTTGACGTGGTGCCAACGGGTGGCGATACGCCAGCCGAGCGGGAGCGCGAGCAGTGGAACGATGGCAATAACGTGCTGGCACTGAGCCCCGGCGTGGTGATTGGCTACGACCGCAATGACGATACCAATGCCGCACTGGAAGCGGCAGGCATTGAGGTGCTGGCTATTCCTGGGGCTGAGCTGGGCCGAGGACGTGGTGGTGGTCGCTGCATGAGCTGCCCAACGATACGAGACGCCGTCTGACAAGGAAGGAGCAAGGCTATGGCATTTAATCTCAAGAACCGACATTTCCTGACCCTACGGGATTTTACTCCTCGGGAAATCAGCTTTCTTCTAAAGCTCTCTGCTGATCTAAAAACTGCCAAATACGCCGGCACCGAAGTACCGCAATTGCAGGGTAAGGACATTGCCTTGATCTTCGAGAAGAACTCCACCCGCACCCGTGTGGGCTTCGAAGTAGCGGCGTTTGACCAGGGCGCTCGGGTCACCTACCTGGGCCCCACTGGCACTCACATCGGTCACAAGGAGTCGGTGAAGGATACCGCCCGGGTGCTTGGGCGGGTCTATGATGCCATCGAATACCGGGGGTTTGGCCAGGCGGTAGTTGAAGAGCTGGCGCAGTACGCTGGAGTGCCGGTCTACAACGGTCTGACTAACGAATTCCACCCCACGCAGATACTGGCAGATTTCCTGACCATGCAGGAAAACGTCGAGAAACCCCTGCGTGAAGTGGCCTTCGTCTTCATCGGCGATGCCGCCAACAACATGGGTGACAGCCTTCTGCTCGGCGGTGCCAAGATGGGGATGGACGTACGCCTGTGTGCCCCGAGAGAGTGCTGGCCTGATCAGGCGATTCAGCAAGAGGCGCAGGCCATCGCCGAGACTACCGGTGCCAGAATCACGGTCACCGATGATGTCGATGCCGCCGTGGCGGACGTGGATTTTGTCTATACAGATGTGTGGGTGTCCATGGGCGAAGCCAAGGAGAAGTGGGCGGAACGGATCAAGCTGCTGATGCCTTACCAGGTCAATGCTGAGCTGATGGAAAAAACCGGCAATCCCCGGGTGCGGTTCATGCATTGCCTGCCGGCGTTTCACAACACAGAAACGGCCATCGGCAAGGAGATTCAGTCCGAGTTCGGCATTGATGCCATGGAAGTCACCGAAGAGGTCTTCGAAAGCCCCGCCTCCATCGTGTTTGACCAAGCCGAGAACCGCATGCACACCATCAAGGCGGTGCTCGTCGCCACGCTCGGATCATAGAGGAAGCCTGACATGCTTGTGGTAGCAGCCCTTGGTGGCAACGCCCTGCTGCGTCGGGGTGAACCCCTGACCGCTCAGGCCCAGCGCGCCAACGTAAAGATCGCCGCAGAAGCGCTTGCCGGCATTATCCGGGCCGGCCATCAGCTGGTCGTCACCCACGGTAACGGCCCGCAAGTTGGCCTGTTGGCACTGCAGGGTGCGGCTTATAAACCGGATGAAGCCTACCCGCTGGATGTGCTCGGCGCCGAAACCGAAGGCATGATCGGTTATATCATCGAGCAGGAACTGGAGAATGCGCTAAGCCACGACCGGCCGGTTGCCACCTTGCTGACTCAGGTTCTCGTCGACAAGGATGACCCGGCTTTCAGCACGCCCACCAAGTTTGTCGGGCCGGTGTATGACAGGCAAGAAGCAGAGGCCAGGGCCGAAGGCGCCGGCTGGCATATCGCTCAGGACGGCAACCAGTGGCGACGGGTAGTGCCATCGCCAACACCGCTGGAAATTCCGGATATGCGGGTGCTCAAACTGCTGCTCGATCAGGGTGTCGTTGTGATCTGTGCCGGCGGCGGCGGCATCCCCGTGATTCGTCGAGACGACGGCAGCATGATCGGTGTGGAAGCCGTTATCGACAAGGACGCCGCCAGCGCGCTGCTGGCCCAGCAGCTGGGGGCCGATGCCTTGCTACTACTCACCGACGTGGATGCCATTTACCGCGATTTCGGCAAGCCGAGTGCGGCACCGATTCATACGCTGACCGTTGCCGACGCCCGATCGTTGGACCTGCCCGCAGGTTCGATGGGCCCCAAGCTGGCGTCTGCCGCCGACTTTGCCGAACACGGTGGGTTTAGTGGTATCGGCAGGTTGGAAGACGCGCTACCTATTCTAGAGGGTAGCGCTGGAACGAGAGTCACGGGTACGACGTAGTACAAGCCCCCGCTGACTTGCTCCCCGGGCCGATGCTGGGTGAATTGACTTCATCGAGGCGGGCTGCAAGTCAGTGAAAGAGCGGCCTGTGTTGGCCGCTCTTGGCCTGGGGAGGGAGCAAGGCCTGGTTTCAGTTGTTCAGGGCGCGATCCAGCAGCAGCAGGGTGGACTGCCAGGAGACGGCGTCGGCGATCGGGTCGTAGCCGAGCGGCAGGCCGAACGCTTCGCCGGCGGCATCGGCGCCGGGGTTGGTGAAGCCGTGAGTGGCGTCGTGGTAGTTGATCACCTCGACTTCGGCGCCGGTGGCGGTCAAGGCGTCGGCCATGGCTTCGAGGTCGTCCCGGGCGACCATCGGGTCAGCGGCGCCGTTGTGGATCTGCACCGCGCCGCCGAAATCAGCGGGGGCGTCGACGGCCTGGGTAGGGCTGCCGTGATAGCTGATGACGGCCTCCAGCGGCATGCCCGCCAGGGCCATGTTCATCACCACGCTGCCGCCGAAGCAGTAGCCGATCGCGGCCATGCCACCGTCGGCCACCGCGGGATGCTCGCGTAGCTGTGCCATGGCCGCCTCCAATCGATTACGCGCGCCTGGCCAGTTCTGCATCACCTGGGAGGAGAATTCGCCGGCCTGGTCGGGGTGGTCAGCGGTCTGGCCCTCACCGTACATGTCGACTGCCAGGGCGACGAAGCCGAGGGCGGCGAGCTGGTCGGCGCGATGCTTGACGTAGTCGTTGAGCCCCCACCATTCGTGCACGATCAGCACTGCGGGGCGCGGCGTGGTGTCGCTGGCACTACGGGCCAGGTAACCGTGATAGGTCTCGCCGTCGGCGGTGTATTCGAAGCGCTCGCCTTCCACCTGCGGTCCCCAGGTCAGCGGGGTATCGCCATCGCTGAGGGTGTCGGGGGCGGCGAGATCGGTCTCGGCCATGGCCGGGCCGGCCAGAAGTCCTGCGGTCAGGCCGAGGAGGATGAGTCGCTTGTACATGATGGTGCGTCCTGTGTTGGAGGAGGGCTGCCGTGCTGCTATATCACCATAGCCGGCTGCAGGCGCCTTCCCCAGAGGGTGTTTCATTGTTTGCAGCGGGGGGAGGAAATGACGCGCCCCGCATAACGTAGGTTAGCGTATTGAAGGAGGAAGACTGCGATGGTGAATTTTGTGGCGTGTTTGGTGCTGTGTTTCGGGAGGAGCCCCTGGCCCAACCGACGAGTGTGACGCGCGAAGGTTCGGCGGTTGACTATTTTGCCATCTGTACAGGGAGGTGCGATGTGCTGAAGTTCCTTGTGGGTGCGGCAAGTATGAGCTTCCTGATGGGCATGATCGCGATGCTGGTTTTCGTGCTGCGAGGTTTATAAGAGCGCCGTAGCCCGTTACATATGATAAAGAGTACGGAAGCCCTCGGCGATGGCCGGGGGGGCGTTCTTGTGCGCGAGGACGCGATGCTATAGCGACACGAAGGGCAGAAGCGATAGCGTCAGTACCGCGGCCGCGGCCAGAGTCAAGGCGATCACCTGCAGCGGCCGCTCGCGCAGGCGCTGCCACAGGCTGAGGGGTTGCCCCTGGGCCTCCCTGTCGGCCAGGTCCTGCTGCATGCGCTCGGTCAGCCGGGCTTGATAATCGTCCAGCGCGGCACGCGCCTCGGGCAACTGGGTCTCGTCGCGCAGCCAGATTGCTGCCACCGAGAGTTTCCAGCGGCCTTCGCTGGTCTCGTAAACATCGAAGCCGCCCTCGTCGAGCAGTTGGCGTACCTCAACGGCTTCCTCTTCAGGCACCCCGCCTAGTCGGAACAGCAGTACCGCCATGGGTTATCTCGTCGCCTGGTAGTGAATGTCCAGCGAGTGTTCCAGCGAGCCGCCGCGAGCATCTATCGTATTGGCCAGGGTCGCGTCCTGGCCGCAGCTGATATAGGCCGACTCAGCCAGCCACTGCGGGTCTGGATAGTAGGCGAACAGATAGTGGTCCTCCTTGATGGTATCGATCAGCGGGCGGGCGATCTCCTGGCGCACTGCCGGGCAGCCAAAGCTGCGCCCGAGGCGGCCGTTCTCGGCGATGAACTGCTCGCTGACGTAGTCGGCGCCATGGACCACAATAGCGCGCTGATAGGCGAGATCATTGACCCCGGTCTCTAACCCCTCCAGGCGCATAGAGTAGCCATTGGCACCGTCATAGCTGTTCAGCGTACGGAACAACCCCAAGCTCGACTGGTAGCTTTCCGGGGTATTGGAGAACCATTTGGCTTCCTCATCGCCGCTGCCGCGGCCATGGGAAACCAGCTCCTCGAACAGCAGCCGCTCGTGCTTGAGGTCGAAGACCCACAGCCGCGGCTGGTTGGCGCTGCGCGAGAAATCGATCACCGCCAGGCGCTCGGCATCGGGGTCGGCACACTCCACGGCACTGGCAGCGAGGCGCAGTACCTGCGGGTCTGCGTCGGGTGCCAGGGACTGAAGGTTGTCAGCGAGCAGCACGTGAGCATGGGCTGAGATAGGCATGAATATCGCCAGGGCAAGCCCGGCGATCGGGAGGCGTGGGGCGATTGGCATTGTTATGACGTCTCCGGCGCAACAGAATGGACCTACGAACGACGCTATTATGAACAGAAGAGTGGTATCAGCCAAACCAGGGATGGCAGGGGAGACGCCGAATGACGGCAACAGAGCAGGGGCGCGGGGCGCAAAGGTGGCTCGCGGTAGGGGTATATGTGTGTCTGACGCTACTCGCGATGCCCTCGGTGGCGGGGCCTGCGCTGGCACCCGCCATCGAGGCGCGGCTGGCCGATGGCGAGGTGCACGATAGCGAACTGGCGGCCTTTTACCGCAGCCGCGCGTATCACGGCATATGGCAGTCCCCCGAGCGGGTCGAGGCGCTGACCGATGCGGTGGCCACCTTGCAGGACGATGGGCTGACACCCGGCGACTATCTGCCAGAGGAATTGACCGCGCGTCAGGCTGAGCTCGGCGAAGACGAGGCGGCGCGGGTGCGCTTCGAGCTGGATGCCACTCGTGGCCTGCTTCTGGCAATGCGTCACCTGGCGCGGGGCAAGACCGATCCGCGGCGTCTGGAGGAGGACTGGAGCATTCCGCTGGCCAGCTATACGCCGGACTGGGCGATGCTGTCGCAGCAGTTGGACGCCGGCGATATCGACGCGGCGCTCGATCAGGCGCGCCCCGAAGCCGGCTTCTATCAGGCAATGCGTGACGGTCTGGCGCACTATCGGCGCGTCGCGGCCAGCGGTGGCTGGCCGCAGCTACCCGAGCTAGGCGAGTCGCTGCGCGAGGGCGATCGGCATCCCGATGTGGCGCTGCTGCGCCAGCGCCTGGCGGTGGAGCGGGATCCCGCTGATTGGCCGGCCGATGCCGAGTATTACGCGCAGATCGAGGCCGAGGTGGAAGAGACGCATGAGGCTGAACGCTTCGATGCCGAACTGGCGCGAGAGGTGCGCTGGTTCCAGCGTCGCCATCTGCTCGAGCCCGATGGCATCGTCGGGCGCCACACCCACCAGGCGCTCAACGTGCCGGTGGAGGCACGTATCGATCAGCTGCGGGTCAACCTCGAGCGCGGCCGCTGGCTGCTGCATGACCTGCCGGCCTCCTACGTGCTGGTGGATATTGCCGGCTATGAGCTGCATCACGTGCGCGAAGGCGGCGACGACTGGCGTACGCGGATCGTGGTGGGGCAGCCCTACCGCGAGACGCCGTCGATTCGCTCCTCGATCACCCACCTGACGTTCAATCCGACTTGGACGATTCCGCCGACGATCTTCCGCGAGGACAAGCTGCCGCGGATTCGCGATGACCTCGGTTATCTCGAAGAGGCCAACCTTAGGGTGCTGGCGCCGAGCGGTGAAGAGCTCGACCCGGCCGAGGTCGATTGGGACAACCCCGGCGGTGTGATGCTGCGCCAGGCGGCCGGCGGCGACAATCCGCTGGGTGACCTGGTGATCCGCTTTCCCAACGACCACGCCATCTATCTGCACGATACCCCGGCCCGGGGACTGTTCAACCGTGCCCAGCGCGCCGCCAGTTCGGGCTGCATTCGCGTGGAGCACGTCGAGGAGCTGGCGCGGCAGCTGCTGGCCGACAGCCAGCGCTGGAGCGCTGCCGACATCAGCGAGCGGATCGACGCCGGACGCACTGGCAATGTGTCGCTGGCCAATCGCGTACCGGTGATCCTCAGCTACTGGACTGCGGGCCCCGACGAAAACGACGGTATTGCCTTCCGGCCCGACATCTACGGCCGCGATGCCGCCGTGCGCCGCGCGCTGGACGCCCGGGCGGGGCAGTGAAAAATATCGTTGACTCGTGCCCAGGAATCGCGCATCCTGATTCTGCAGTTGGTTAGCAAGTTGAATATCGTCAGTAGAAATCGAACGTTGTCAGCATCAATTTCGGTCGCCTGGTGAATATCCCCTTGTTTTACCCACTCAATTCGGGTAATTCCCGCAACATCATCAAGCATTAGATTAGGAAATTGAAAAATGGCAACTGGTACCGTTAAGTGGTTCAACGACACCAAAGGTTTCGGCTTTATTTCTCCGGACGATAACGGCGACGACCTGTTCGCGCACTTCTCCGAAATTCAAGCTGACGGCTTCAAGACTCTGCAAGACGGCCAGAAGGTTTCCTTCGACGTCACCCAGGGCAAGAAAGGCCTTCAGGCTTCCAACATCAAAGTCATCTGATCGCTGACATTTGATGTGTCCCCCCGAGGGACAATACAAGGCCCGCCATGTGCGGGCCTTGTGCGTTTCTGGCTTACCGTGGTGTCTACCACTCTTCCTTCTTCTTATCTCCTTTTCGAATAGTTAAATTTCCACAAATAACTTTTTGATATAAAGATTGGCCGTCACAATGGCAGATGTTTTTCTTTTGCCTATGGATTGCCGATGTCCCCCGATGCCTGGCTTGCTCTGACCGTCGTGCTGGCGGTGTTCCCCTTGATGGCCTTTACCCGCCTGGGCCCGGACATGGTGCTGCTGGGTGCTGTGGTGGTGTTGCTGACCCTGGGCGTGATCGATGCCGACCAGGCGCTGGGCGGCTTCTCCAACAGTGGCTTGTTCACCGTGGCCTTCATGTACGTGCTGGTCACGGCGATTCGTCAGACCGGCGGTATCGACGTGATCATTCGCGTAGTGTTGGGCCGCCCGAGCACCGAGCGAGGTGCCCTGGCGCGGCTGCTGTTGCCGGTCGCAGGTATGAGCGGCTTTCTCAATAATACGCCGGTGGTAGCCACCTATATCCCCGCGGTGATCAGCTGGTCGCGTCGCCTCGGCATGCCCAGCCACCGCTTTCTCATGCCGCTCAGCTTCGCCTCGATCCTGGGGGGCACCGTGACGCTGTTCGGCACCAGTACCAACCTGGTGGTGCACGGCATGCTCACCAGTCGCTACCCAGAGCTCTCCATGGGGTTGTTCGATATCGCCTGGGTCGGGGTGCCGGTGGCCGTGGTGGGGCTTATTTACCTATGGTGGCTGGCGCCGCGGCTGCTGCCGGCACGGCGCGGGCTGGCCCAGGCGTTCGAGAACCCTCGCGAGTTCACCATCGAGATGGAGGTCGACCCCAAGGGGCCGCTGATCGACAAGAGCGTCGAGGAGGCGGGCCTGCGGCATCTGCAGGAGCTGTTTCTGGTTGAGATCGAGCGTGAGGGCAATATCGTCAGCGTGGTGGGCCCGGGGGAGAAGCTCAAGGGCGGCGATCGGCTGGTCTTCGCCGGCACCTCGGCGGCGGCGGTGGAGCTGCAGCAGATCCGTGGCTTGATCCCCTCCCGGCAGGGCGAGTCGAGCCTGAGCAAGGACTTCAAGGAGCGCCGCCTGGTGGAGGCGGTGGTCTCGGACCAGTGCCAGTTCGTCGGTCAGCGCATCCGCGACGGCCACTTTCGCACCCTCTACGGGGCGGCGGTACTGGCGGTGTGCCGCAACGGAGAGCGAGTGGCCGGCAACCTGGGCCAGATCCGCCTGCAGCCCGCCGATGTACTGCTGCTCGAGGCGCGGCCGCCGTTTATCGAGCGCCACCGCCAGTCGCGTGATTTTCTGCTGATCAGCCAGGTCAATGGCGCGGCGCGGCCGGTGCATGAGAAGGCGTGGCTGGCGTGGGCCATCCTGGTGGGCGTCGTGGCGCTGGCCAGTGTCGGCGTGATGAGCATGCTCAATGCCGCCATGCTGGGCGCGGCGCTGGTGGTGATCAGCGGCTGCTGCAGCATCGGGGCGGCCAAGCGCGGCCTCGACACCCAGGTGCTGCTGACCATTGCGGCCTCGTTCGGTCTTGGTGCGGCGCTCGAGAGCAGCGGGGCGGCGGCCTACCTTGCTGGCGGGGCGCTGGGGTTGGCCGACGGCAACCCGCTGCTGCTGCTGATCGGCACCTATCTGCTGGTGGCGCTGCTCACCGAACTGGTCACCAACAACGCCGCGGCGGTGATCACCTTTCCCATCGTCATGGCCAGCGCAGAGAGCCTGGGGGTGAATCCGATGCCGTTCGTGGTGGCGGTGATGTTCGCCGCCTCGGCGAGCTTCCTGACCCCCATCGGCTACCAGACCAACCTGATGGTCTACGGACCCGGGGGCTATCGCTTTGGCGATTTTCTGCGCGTGGGGGGACTGCTCAACCTGCTGGTGGCGGCAGTGGCGCTGCTGCTGATCCCGTTGATATGGCCATTTACCGCCTGAGCCGGCGGCCCCATCTCGCCGCTTGCGGCGCTTTAGGGTAGGGTGAGGGTTTTGCCAATGATGGAACCCGACCCCACCATGAGTGACGCGACCTCCAACGGCCCCGGTGAGATAATCGTCGAGCCGTCGAACGGCCAGCCAGCGAATGCCTGCGTGATCCTGCTGCACGGCCTGGGCGCCGACGGCAATGACTTCAAGCCGCTGGTGCCCGTCATCAGTTTGCCGAGTTCGCTGGCGGTACGCTTCGTGCTACCGCATGCGCCGCGCATGCCGGTCACCATAAACGGCGGCATGCGCATGCCGGCCTGGTACGACATCCTCGAGATGAACCTCGGGCGGCGCGTCGACGAGGCGCAGCTTCGCACCTCCGCGGCGCGGGTGCATCGGCTGATCGACGCCGAGATCGCCGGCGGTATCGACAGCCGCCGCATCATTGTTGCCGGGTTTTCTCAGGGCGGCGCAGTGGCCTACGAAGCGGCGCTGACCTACCCCCAGCCGCTGGGCGGCCTGTTGGCGCTCTCGACCTACTTCGCCACCGCCGACAGCATCGCCCCCAGCGAGGCCAACCGCGAACTGGTGATCGAAGCCCACCACGGCAGCTTCGACCCCGTAGTGCCGGAAAGCCTGGGCAAGGAGGGCGTTGAACGCGCCCGCGCCATGGGGCACCCGGTCACCTACCGCACCTACCCCATGGCACACTCGCTGTGTCCGCAGCAGGTGGCCGATATCGGCCCCTGGCTAGCGTCACGCCTGGCGCAGGATTAAACGGAGCCGTGATGGATACCCTCGACAAGATGGCAGCACCCGGGCCGGATCGACGGCTGTCGAGTCCGGCGGCGATGCGCAATCGCGAGCCGATTCTCAAGGTACTACGCGACTGGCTACCGGCCCAGGGGCAAGTGCTGGAGGTGGCGAGTGGCAGTGGCGAGCACGCGCTGCATTTCGCCACGGCACTGCCGCATCTGAGCTGGCAACCCAGCGACCCGAGTGAGAGTGCACGTGTCTCGATCGAGGCGTGGCGCCTCGAGCAGGGGCCCGCCAATCTGCTCGCGCCGCTGGCGCTGGACGTACTGCAGCGGCCGTGGCCGGTGCCCGAGTTCAACGTGCTGATGGCCATCAATCTGTTGCATATCTCCCCCTGGGCGGTGAGCGAAGCGCTGTTCGCCGAAGCGGGTGAGCGGCTACCCGAAGGCGGCATGGTGTACCTGTATGGCCCCTTCAAGCGCGACGGTGAGCACACTGCCGAGAGCAACGCCGCCTTCGACATCGACCTGCGCCGACGCAACCCCGAGTGGGGCATTCGCGAGCTCGAGGAGGTGTTGGCGCTGGCCGAGCGCCATGCCCTCGGTGTGGTGGCCGTGGAAGAGATGCCGGCCAACAATCTCAGCGTCGTGCTGCGCGTCGAGCCGCCCGGTGGAACTTGAACTCGTCGCCCCTGCCCCAAGGTCTAACGGTAAGCCTATCAAGGAGGAGTAAGCATGCACGATCTGTCTGAAGACATCCGCCTGCCCGACGGTTGCCCCAACTGCGGTAGCCATCGCGCCAGGGTTTCGCGGGTCGGAAATCCCGATGACAAGGTGTTCTGCGCGTCCTGCAACACCGTCATCGGCCTGTATGGCGAGGTCAAGGAACGCCTCATCAAGGCCTCTCCCGGTGAGGCCGAACAGCTGCTCGAGGAAGCCGCCAACAAGAAAAGCTCCTGACCTTCCCCGCGCCGATGCCGTTTCCGCATGCCGATGGCTTGGCCCTGCTGCTGATCGCGCTGACCACCCTGGTGATCGGCGCCAGCGCCCTGCATGGCATGCGCTATCTGCGCGAGAGCGGTGCGCCGCGCCGCCGCAGCCTATTGCTGTGGCCGCTGCTGGCGATGCTCTGGCTGGCGTTAAGCACCCTCTTCGCCAGTGCTCATCTGGTGATTCAGTACCTGGCCCTCGAGGTCACCGCGCTGTGCGCCGTGGCGCTGATGCTGCTGCCTGGCAGCCAGGCCTCGAAGGAAGCCGGGCGCCGCTATCTGCTATGTACCCTTAGCGGTTCGCTGCTGATTCTGCCGGCGGTGGTGTGGCTGGCGAGTCGGCACGACGACCTGAGCATGGCCGCTCTGGCACAGGTAGAGGTCGCACCCTTGTGGCTGGCGGCGGTGACCGCGGGGCTGTTGATCAAGATGGCGGCCTTTCCGCTGCACGGTTGGCTGCCGCCGGCCCACGCCGCTGCCTGGGTGTCGGTGAGCACCGTCCACGCGGCCCTGGTGATCAAGGCGGCGTTCTTCATGGCGGTGAGCCTGTGGACGACGCTGGCGCCGGAGGCGGTGGGAGGCGCGCAGCTGCTTGGCTGGCTAGGGGCCGCGGCGATTATCTGGGGCAGCCTGCTGGCGTGGCGACAGAGCGAGCTCAAAAGCGTGGTCGCCTACTCCACGGTGGCTCAGGTGGGCTACTTGCTGCTGCTGTTTCCGCTGCTGTTCGGCACTACCGGCGAGGTGGCGGCGCTGGCCTGGCAGAGCACCTGGCTGCTGGTGGTCAGCCACGCCCTGGCCAAGGCGGCGATGTTCATGGCCACGGGCAGCCTGGTGCTGGCGATGGGGCGCGGCGACCTGCAGGGGCTGTCGGGTGTCGGCCAGCGCTTGCCGCTGTCGCTGCTGGTGTTCGGCCTGGCCGCGGTATCGCTGCTGGGGCTGCCGCCCAGCGGCGGCTTCACCGCCAAGTGGATGCTGCTGCATGCGGCGATCATCGCCGAGCAGTGGCAGTGGGTGCTGGTGGTAGGCCTGGGCACCCTGCTGGGGGCGGCCTATATCTTCCGGGTGTTTCGCTACTGCTTCATCGTCCCCGAGAATGAGCAAGAGATCCGTGTGCCGCCGGTGACGCTGGACGTGATTGCGCTGCTGCTGGCACTGGGTGCCATGGGTGTCGGCCTGGCCGCTGCGCCGGTGGTGGCGCTGATAGGAGGCGCACCATGAGCGACAATCCGGGCCTGCTACTGGCAACCCTGGCCGCGTCGCTGCTGGTTGCGCCGGTGATCTTCCTGCTGCCGGAGCGCGCCTGGCTGGCGCGCACCGCGTTCAACCTGGGCGCCGCCCTGCTCAAGTTGGGCCTGGTGGCGCTGATGGTGTGGGGGGTGGCCCGCGGTGAGAACTACGCCTTCGGCTTTACGGTCGTGGAGGGGGTCAGTTTTCAGCTGCGCGCCGACCCGCTGGGCATCATGTTCGCCGGACTGTCGTCGTTGCTGTGGCTGTTCACCACCCTGTACGCCATCGGCTACCTGGAGGGGTCGGACAACCGCAAGCGCTTCTTCGGCTTCTTCAGCCTGTGCGTGGCCAGCACCCTGGGGATTGCCCTGGCCGGCAACCTGTTCACCTTCCTGCTCTTCTATGAGCTGCTGACGCTCTCCACCTACCCGCTGGTGGTGCATCGCGGCACGCCCAAGGCGCTGGCCTCCGGCGCCACCTACCTGCGCTATACCGTGAGCGGTGGGGTACTGCTGCTGATCGGGGTGGTGGCGCTGCACGCCCTGGCCGGCGAGGTGAACTTCGGCCAGCGCGAGGTACTGGCCGACCTGGGGCCCGACTATCACCCCTGGCTGATCGGCATCTTCGTGCTGATGATGGTGGGGCTGGGGGTCAAGGCCGCGCTGGTGCCGCTGCACGGCTGGCTGCCCCAGGCGATGGTGGCCCCCGCCCCGGTCAGCGCCCTGCTGCACGCGGTGGCGGTGGTCAAGGCCGGGGCCTTCGGCATCGTGCGGGTGGTCTACGACGTCTACGGGATTGCCTTCAGCTTCGAGCTGGGGCTGCTGACCGGACTCGCCATCATCGCCTCGTTCACCATCCTGTATGGCTCGCTGAGAGCCCTGGCCCAGGTCGATATCAAGCGCCGCCTGGCGTTCTCCACGGTCAGCCAGGTCTCCTACATCATGCTGGGTATCAGCCTGTTCGGCCCCATGGGCACCGTGGCCGGGCTGGCACACCTGCTGCACCAGGGCTTGATGAAGGTCACGCTGTTCTTCTGTGCAGGCAATTACGCCGAGGAGCTGGGCATCCACCGCATCGATGAGCTGGACGGGGTAGGGCGGCGCATGCCGGGTACCAGCCTGGCGTTTACGCTGGGGGCGCTGGGCATGATCGGCATCCCGCCGCTGGTCGGCTTTCTCAGCAAGTGGTACCTCGGCATGGGGGCGATTCAAGCCGGCATGCCGTGGGTGATTGCGGTGCTGGTGGCCAGTAGCCTGCTCAATGCCGCCTATTTCCTGCCCATTCTGTACCGGCTGTGGTTCAAGCCTGGCCCGCTGGAGGGCGTCGGCGAGTGGCCCCATGAGCAGCGCCTGGGTCGGCTCGAGACCAGCGGTTGGCTGCTGTGGCCGGCGTTGGCCACAGCGGCGTTCAGCCTGCTGGCGGGGATCTTTGCCGGGCTGCCGTTCAGTCCGTTGAGCTGGGCGAGCCTGATCGCCCTCCAGGAGTATCTGCCATGAGTCTGGCGCATATGCTGCTGCTGACGGTGGCCTGGCCGCTGGCCCTGACGGCGCTGGTGGCGGCCACCCTGGCCTGGCGCCACGGCCGGGCGCTGGTCGCGCAGCGCAGTTCGGGGCGCTACGTGATGCCCCCGGGACTCGCCGGTGACTGGTCGTATCGCGGGCGCGTGGCGCTGTGGCTCAGCGCGCCGCTACCGGCCCTGGCGGTGGCGCTGGCGTTGCCCGAGTCGACGCTCATCCTGGACTGGTGGCTGCTCGGCGGCGTCTGGCAGTTGGACGGCGTGCGCCGTGCGCTGCTCGGCTTCAGCGCACTGCTGTGGGCGCTGGCCGGCGTCTACGCCCACGGCTACCTGAGTGGCAAGGCGCGCCGGGCGCGTCACGGCGACCAGGATGCCGAGCGCGACCTGCAGGGCTTCGTGCTGCTGTGGCCGCTGACCCTGGCCGGCAACCTGATGCTGATCCTGGCCGAGGATATCGCCAGTTTCTATACCGGCTTTGCCCTGATGACCTTTGCCGCTTACGGACTGGTGGTCAACGCCGGCAGCCGCGAGGCGTATCGCGGCGGTCGTGCCTATCTGATCATGGCGATCCTCGGTGAGGGCATGATCCTGGCCGGCCTGCTATGGGCGGCGGCGAGTGCCGAGACCCTGACGCTGACCGGCCTGCGCGAAGGGCTGGCGGTATCGCCCCATGCCAACGCCATGGCCACGCTGCTGTGGCTGGGCTTTGGCGTCAAGGCTGGGGTGATCGGGCTTCACGTGTGGCTACCGCTGGCGCATCCGGTAGCGCCGACCCCGGCCAGTGCGGTGCTCAGCGGGTCGATGATCAAGGCCGGCTTGCTCGGCTGGTGGCAGACCCTGCCACTGGGGCTGACGGCCCTCGAAGGGCTCGGGACGGTGGTCATGACGCTGGGACTGCTCGCCGCCTTTGGTGCGGCGCTGTACGGCGTGACCCAGCGCCACCCCAAGGCGGTACTGGCCTACTCCAGCGTCAGCCAGATGGGCATGATGACCGCGCTGGTGGGGGTGGGCCTGCTCTCCCCATCGCTATGGCCCGTGTTGGCTCCGGCGCTGATGCTGTTCGCGGTGCATCATGGGCTCAACAAGGGCGCGCTGTTCCTCGGCGTGGGTATCACCGAGCACCCGCCGCGCTGGCCCGGCTGGCTGCTGTGGGGGCTGTTGGTGCTACCCGCGCTGTCGCTGGCCGGCGCGCTGGCCAGCGGCCTGAGCGCCAAGTGGGTGCTCAAGGCGGGACTCTATGATGCCGGCTGGAGCGGACTGGTGATGCTGCTGACCTTGGCCGCCCTGGGCACCAGCCTGCTGATGGCGCGAACCCTGTGGTGCCAGGCCCACGCCTGGAAGGAAGCGCACCGCCATGGTGCTGCCCCGGCGCCGCTGTCGATGACCCTGGCCTGGACGCTATGCGCACTGCTGGCGGCGGCCGTGCCCTGGTGGCTGGCGCTGCCCGAGGCGCCGGTTGGCACGGTACAGGCTGGCGAGCTGCCGCCCTTGGGTGAGCTGCCCGGCCTGCTGTGGCCGGTGCTGCTGGGGGCGGTGTTGACCGCCGCACTGGTGGTGGCCTGCCACCTCGAACCGCGGCTGCATACGCGCCTGAGTCGAGCCGAACGCCTGCCCCCGGGGGATCTCTGGCAGCTCTACGTACGCTCGACGAATGTGCTGATGGATGGCATGCGGCGCGGCGTGGCGCGACTGGCCAACGCCCAGGAAGCGGTGCAGAGCACGACAACTGCCACCGGCCAGTGGGCCATGGGCTGGCTGACGTCGCTGCAGCGCGGCGAGGCGTGGCTGCGTCGTTGGGCAGTAGCGCTGATGGTGGTGATGATCGCGGGGCTGTGGTTGGCGCTGGTGCGTTGAATCGCGCCGCGCCGGCGACCGCCGGCGCGGCGATGTGTCAGCGTTCGGTGGCGGCGACTACCTCAATCTCTACCAGCCATTCCGGATTTGCCAGGTCGGCGACACCAACCACCGATCGAGTCGGCAGATTGGGCTGCTCCTCGGTGCCAAAGTACCGCGTATAGCCGTCCATAAAGCCGCTGAAGTCGATACGGCCGGTTTCCTCGGTGGGCACCAGGAAAACGGTCATCTTGACCACGTCGGACATGTTGAGATCGAGCCGCTCCAGGTTCCCTTTTATACGCTCCAGCACAGAGATCGTCTGCGCTTCTGTATCACCGAAATCGCCGTCGTCATCGGCCAGCGGCACGGTGCCGCTGAGGTAGGTGATATCAACGTCGCTGAGGGTCACGGCCTGCAGAATCGGAAAATCCGAGTCCGGTATCGGGTGGCGCTCGATGGCGTCGGCATGGACGCCGGTCGCCATTGCGGCGGCTAGCAGGGCGCTGGCAAGTGCGTATTTAATCGTCATGGTCACTCCTCTCTTCCCATCTTGGCGGTTCCAGTGACCTTGAGCGCCTCTACATCGGTGGCACTCAGGTCGCTAGGGGTGTCATTGAAGGTGTCGCGGATATAGTTGAGGATCTCGGCCAGTTCCGCGCTGGCCAGTTCGTCGCCAAAAGAGGGCATGCCGGCGCGTCCATAGGCCACGATGCGGATCAGCTCCTCGAGGTTGCCGGCGACGAAATCGCTGTCGGCGAGGGCGGGGAAGGCCCCGGGGATCCCGCTGCCATCGGTCATGTGGCAGGCCGAGCAGTTCTGCTGGTAGAGGGGCTCGCCGTCGGCAAGCGCTGATTGAGCAGCCATCAGCAGCGGTACGGCGATCACGGTGGCAGGTATCAGCTGTTTCATGACGCCATCGCCATCGCATGCAGCTTCTCGATCTGCAGCCAGGATGACTCGATCGCCCCCGACATCCAGCCGGTCATGTAGCTGAGGTGCTCCCCGGCGAGTAGCACGCGCCCTTGGGGTTCATTGAGCAGCGGGTAGCTATGCTGACGCGCCTCATCGGACCAGCTGGCCCAGCCGCCGAGGTTCTCCGGCACCAGGTGCCAGGCGGTGCTGAAGGCATTCTCGAAGTCGCGCCGATAGCCGGCATGGATCTTCTCGCCGACGCCCAGGGCTTTATCGATACGCTGATCCCGAGGCAGGGCGCTGAACTGGGCGGCGTTGGCGCCAAAGTTGTAGACCCCTTGCAGGACCCCCTTTCTGCCCTGCCAGCCGGTGGAGGGGTAGCTGATATTGCCCACTTCGCTGTTATGGGTGAAGGAGTGCCCGCCGAACACGTGATCCTCGACCTCCCAAAAGCGGGTCTTCATCTGCAGGGCCAGCTTGCAGGTCGGGGTATAGCTGACTGCATCCATGGCGCTGCGGAATTCGTCGGAAAAGTCGTTCTCGATATTGCGCAGTACCGAGAGGGGGATGGTGCATAGGCAGTAGTCACCCGCTAACTGACGGGTCTCTCCGCTGTCACCATCCAGGTAGTCCACAACGACTCCGTCATCGCTATGCTGCAGCTGCGTGACCCGGGCGCCGAAGGTGATGGCGTCACCGAGCCGCTCCTCGAAGGCCTTGGGAATGCGGTCCATTCCGCCAATCGGCTGGAACATGGTCTTCTGCTGGGTATAGCCGCTCACCGAGCTGACGATGCCGAAGAGGTCGGAGTTCAGCAGCGCCGCGAGGGTGTGCGGTGATGAGGGCTCGCCGGGATTGAGACCGGCGCCGGGGTCGCTGGCATAGCCGCGGCCTCCAGTACCCAGGTAGTCGAGACTGTCGCGCTCGAGGTGGCCTTCGCCGACCAGAAATTCCAAGAATTTCTCGCGCTCCTCGGCGCTGAGGGGGACGTCCAGGGCGCCTTGATCGACATGCTTGGCAAGGATTTCCGCGGTATGGCCGCGCATGTCGGCGATGATCTCCTTCTGGCGCACTGGCTGGCCGTTGAGGGGCCCTCCGCCATCGCGATAGGCAAAGGCGGCTTCGTTGTGGTTGACGAATATCTCCAGGGGGATACCGAACTCCTGGGTGTAGTGCAGGGTCGAGCGGTGGTGATAGGGGATCCGCCAGGGGCCGTGGTTGAAATACTCACCATCGTCGAAGTCACACACTTCGTCATCCTGTCCCAGCTGGGGCAGGACGAAGCCGCGGCGCGCCGTCTGGCAGCGCCCTCCCGCATAGCGGCGCGCCTCCAGCACCTTGCAGTCATACCCCTGACGCCCCAGCTCATAGGCGGCGACAAGTCCTGCGAGCCCTGCCCCCAGAATGATCACCGACTTGCCGTTGGCATCACCAGAGAGGGGCGGCGGCCGGTCTTGGGCCGAGGCAATGCCGATGTTGAAGGCCGAAAGCCCTGACATCAGCATGCCAGCGCCGCCCACGGTCCCCAGGGCCTGCAGAAAATGGCGCCGGGTCAGCAGTCCGGTGACAGCGCCAGTGCTATCCCGCTCGCCAGCCAATGGCGTTTGTTCTTGTTGATGCATCTGCGATTCCTCCGTGTCAGACATAGAGGACAGCGCAGCATTCATGCCAAGTTACGATATATCTTTATAAGACAAGACAGTATGAGAATATTCGACTTTACAATTCCATTAGCCTGCAATCTATTTGCACCAGGATGACGAGTGCTGGTGACGGATATTGAAGGAAGTGGTGCAGTGGCAAGGCCAACAGGTAGCATGAAATGACAAGCCCCGCGTGCCGGCGGTACCAGCACGCGGGGCCTTGTGCGGTGGGCGGGTTACAGCAGCTCTTCGGCGGCCAGCGCCAGGCGTGAGCGTTCGACGCTCTTGAGGGTGACATGGCCGGCGTGGGGCCAGTCGCGGAAGCGTTCGACCACTGCGGCCATGCCGCAGGTGTTGGCGGTGAGGTAGGGGGTATCGATCTGGCCGACGTTGCCGAGGCAGACGATTTTGGTGTTGCGGCCAGCGCGGCTGACCAGCGCCTTGAGCTGTTTGGGCGTAAAGTTCTGCGCCTCGTCGATGATCAGGAAGGTGTCGTTCAAGGTGCGCCCGCGCATGAAGCCGGGCGAGCGGATCTGCACCCGCGAACCGAGCAGCTGGCGGGTGGCGCCGTTGTCCCAGCTGGTATCGCCATCCTCGCTGCGCAGCAGGTTGTCCATGTTGTCGTGGAAGGCGCCCATCCACGGCGACATCTTCTCCTCCTCGGTGCCGGGCAGAAAGCCGATGTCCTCGCCCATGGGGATCGGCGCACGGGTGAACACGATGCGTTCGAACTGCTTGGCGTCGAGGGTCTGCTGGAAGGCCGCGGCCAGCGTCATGAAGGTCTTGCCGGTGCCGGCGTTGCCGGCAATGGTCACCAGGTCGATCTCCGAATCCATCAACAGGTTGAGGGTGAAGTTCTGGCGGCTGTCGTGGGCATGCACGCCCCATACTCCCGCGTGGTGACGATAGTTGGTGAGCAGTTGCAGCCGCGCCGATGACGGCGACAGCTCGCGCACGATGGCCTCGAAATCGGCGCCATTGTCGCTGTCCGAGACCAGCATGCCGACATGCCAGTCGCGCGGCATCTCGCCGCTGAGCTGATAGAAGGTGTGGTGGTCGACGCGCTCGACCTTGACCTCGACGTTGAGGCAGCTCCATAGCCCGTCGCCGTCCTGTCCGGCATCGGCATAGACCTTGGTGCCCTCGATCATGGCGTCGCTGTCGGAGAAGGCGCGGTCGTTGAGGTAGTCCTCCACCGGCACCTTGAGCGCCGAGGCCTTGACCCGCAGGTTGATATCCTTGGTGACCAGGATCACCGAGGCGTCGGGGCGCTCGTCGCGCAGCCGGCAGGTCTCGGCGAGAATGCGGTTGTCGGGGCTGTCCTCGAGGTTGTCGAGGGGCTTGAGATCCTGATAGCAGAGAAACCGCAGGCGGCCGGTCTCGCCGCTGATGCGGGGGATCGGGATGCCCTGCTGGATCTCGTCGAAACTGACCTGGCTGGTGAGGTCGGAGAGGGTGCGGCTGACTTGCCGAGCGGTACGCGCGATCTCGCGGATGCCGTTCTTGTGCTTGTCGAGTTCTTCGAGGACGGTCATGGGGATGACCACGTCGTGCTCTTCGAACTGATAGAGCGCGGCGGGATCGTGAATCAGGACATTGGTGTCCAGCACGTAAAGCCGTGTCGCCTTCTTGTCGATTCGTACCATCGGTGGAAGCACTCCTTGGTTGACGGCAATGTCGACACTGGCAGTGACACCTTACGGTCATGTGACAGGCTGTCATCTGGCGCCCAGCGTCGCTTCCATGATGCGTGCGCTACGTTCCTCCTCTGTGAGTGTGACAGTTATGCTTTCGACATTAGCATGTGCCGCAAGCTCCCGCTTCGCCACTTTTTGTGTCAACGCTATGTCATTCCTCGCCGCCAAGCACCGGGTGAGCTATGCGTTCAACGGCAGCCGCGTCTCGAACTTGTTGCGCTTGCGCGAGATCAGCGTGCGGAACTTGTGCATGCCCCCACCGGCATAGAGCACACTCTCACAGAAGCGATCATAGCCCTGCATGTCGGGTACGCTGACGATCAATACGAAATCGACCTCCCCGGTTACCTGGTAGCACTGGGTGACTTCGGGCGCCGTTTCCACCCGCTGAATGAAATCGCGATAGAGGGCCTTGTCGTCTCGTGCCATGGTGACCTCCACCACCATATTGAGGCTGGCACTAAACGCGTCGGGCGCCAGGATGGCGACTTCGCGTTGAATAACGCCGCTCGCCTTCAGTCGACGCACACGCTTCAGGCAGGCCGAAGGGGAGAGCCCGACGCGTTCAGCAAGCGCTTGATTGGTCAGGCTAGCGTCGTGCTGCAATTGATCGAGGATCCTCAGGTCGAGTCTGTCCATGTGCAGTAAATTTCCCTCGCCGCCTTCAGAAAGCAACATTCTTCCCGTTCCACGCCAAGAACGCCATCGCCTTGTTCGAGAGCTGCGTAACGTTAGCGGTTGACTCCCTGACGGAACATGACAGACATGGCGCAACGACTCCCTGCTCGACTGCTCAGCACACTGGAGCAGCTGTTTCGAGAAGCCTGGACGGTCTATTGGACCCTGCTCAAGGTGATGGTGCCGGCGCTGCTGATCGTGAAGGCGCTCGAGATGCTGGGCATGACCGAGCTGCTCGGCCACTGGCTTTCACCGTTGATGTCGCCGCTGGGGCTGCCTGAGCCACTCAGCGTGGTATGGGCTGCCACTTTGCTGACCAACATCTACACCGGCCTGGTTATCTTCTTTGAGGTCACGCGGGATACGCCATTGACCGTCGCTCAGGTGACGGTGCTGGGGGCACTGATGGCAGTGGGGCATTCGCTGCCGATAGAAGGCGCGGTCGCGCGCATGGCGGGCGTGCCCTGGTGGTTAACACTGTTGATGCGAGTCGGCGGTGCCTGGCTGCTTGGCTGGTTGCTTCATCTGAGCTACTCGCTGGGGGGCTGGCTCCAGCATGCGAACCAGGTGGTGTGGGAGCCCTCTCCACAAGAGGCGACATTGGTGGCCTGGGGGATGGCGCAGGCTACCACCCTCGCGACCATTTTCGTGGTGATCCTGGTGCTGATGGGCTTCCTGAGGCTGCTGCGCTGGCTGAGAGTGGAGCGGCTGATTCACAAGCTGCTCTACCCCCTGTTACGGCTACTGGGCATCGGCCCGGCAGCGGCCAATATCACCGTGATCGGCATGACCCTGGGGCTGAGCTTTGGTGCTGGCCTACTACTACGCGAGGCGCGTTCGGGGCGCCTGACCCCGCGGGACATCGTGCTAACGCTCTGCTTCCTTGGCCTCTGCCACAGTCTGATCGAAGATACGCTACTGATCATGCTGTTAGGGGCGGACC
Source organism: Halomonas sp. ML-15 (assembly GCF_014779595.1). Taxonomy (GTDB): domain Bacteria; phylum Pseudomonadota; class Gammaproteobacteria; order Pseudomonadales; family Halomonadaceae; genus Franzmannia. The sequence goes on along the minus strand of NZ_JACXZT010000019.1, from coordinate 450,793 downwards.
TCTCCGGCATTCTATGGGCACGACTCGCCTTCGCACTGGTGGTCATCGCCCTGCTGGCCAGGCTGCCTTGGTTGCGTCATGCGCAGCTGCCCACCTGGATGTTTGTCGAGAGAAAGCCACCTGACAGGGCGCGAAACCCCTGAGTTGGCTGCTCTAGCCAGGCAGCTGTGGGACGGCAAGGCTGCCTTACTCCTGCTGCAGATAGACGCTGTCGATATCCAGCGAGGAGCGCTGGCCGAGGTCGTCGAAGGAGGCGTCGAGCCAGGCGTCGCAGGCCTTGCGGCCGCTGTCGCGCAGCTTGCACAGAAAGGCCCACTCGGCGTTCATCTTGCTCGACACCGAGAGCCCTTCCAGGGCGTGGTCGGCGCTGATGCGGTGGAAGAGGGTGTCGCGGTAGCAGCCGATGTCCATGCCGCTGTCGCTGATCAGGCCCTTGAGCATCGCCGCCATGCGTACTTCCTTGATCAGCGACGCGTTGAAGGTGATCTCGTTCATACGATTGAGGATGGCCGCGGCGCTGGTCGGCACCTCGTCGCGCTCGATGGGGTTGATCTGCACGATGACGATGTCGCGCGAGCCGCACTCCTCCATCAGCGGGAACAGCGCCGGGTTGCCGACATAGCCGCCGTCCCAGTAGGCGCGGCCGTCGATCTCCACGGCCTGGAACATGAACGGCAGGCAGGCCGAGGCCATCACTGCATCGGCGCTCATCTCCTCGCGGCGGAACACCCGCTGTTTGCCGCTCTTCACATCGGTGGCGCAGACGAACAGCTTGAGTGAGTCGCAGCGGCGCACGCGCTCGAAGTCGACCAGCTCGGCCAGCAGGTCGCGCAGCGGATTGAGGTTGAAGGGGTTGAACTGGTAGGGCGAGACCACGCGGCTCATGAAATCCATCATCAGGTAGCCGGGGGAGTGGTCGAGGCTCCAGTTGCCGAGCAGCATGTCCAGCGGGGTGCGCTTGATGGGGCTGTGCATGGCGGCGTCGCTGACGGCCCGCCAGAAGGTCTCGAGTCCCTCCCGTGCAGCCTGCTCGCCGCCGCGGGTCAGGCCCTCGGCCACCACCACGGCGTTCATGGCGCCGGCACTGGTGCCGCTGATGCCCTCCAGCTCGATGCGCGGGTCTTCCAGCAGGCGGTCGATCACGCCCCAGGTGAAGGCGCCGTGAGCACCGCCGCCCTAGAGTGCAAGGTCTATGGCTTTGGTCTCTGGCATCTCGCCTCCCTGGTGTTGATGCGATGCAATATGCGTCCAGCATAGCGGCCATTCCCTCATGCCACCAAGCCAGTGCTCAACGGCTCAGGAAATTTGAACCCCGCCCGCAGCAGGGCCTAGGCTGGAGGCAACGCCTGCGCCATCAAGGAGGGCAGGCCCAAGATGCACCCCCAGGGGTGCCAACCACGCGGAGGGATTCGCAAATGAGCAAGAAAGTCGCCGAGATTATCGTCGAGACACTGCAGGAAGCCGGCGCCAAGCGCTGCTATGGGGTGGTGGGTGACACACTCAATCACTTCACCGACAGCCTGCGCCAGAGCGACATCCAGTGGGTGCCGGTGCGCCATGAAGAGGTGGGCGGCTTTGCCGCCGGCGGCGAGGCCTATATGACCGGCGAGCTGGCGCTGTGCGCCGGCTCCTGCGGGCCGGGCAGCCTGCACTTCGTCAACGGCCTGTTCGATGCCCACCGCAACGGCGCGCCAGTGGTATTCATCGCCTCCCAGGTGCCGATCGGTGAGTCCGGCGTCGGGTTTCCACAGGAGGTCGACCAGACGCCGATCTTCAAGCAGTACAGCGTCTTCTGCGAGACCCTGGTTTCCCCCGAGCAGGCCCGCCGCATGACCGCCATCGCCGCGCAAACCGCGCTGGCCAAAGGCGGCGTAGCGGTACTGATCGTGCCCGGCGATCTGTTTACCCAGACGCCGTCCCAGGACCTGCCCTACCGGGCGCACCGCTTCGACTATTCGTTGCGGCCCAGCGCCGAGTCCTTCGTGCCGGCGGTCAAGCAGCTCAACCGCGGCGGCAAGATCTCGATCTTTGCCGGTTCCGGCTGCGAGCACGCCCGGGAGCAGGTGCTGGCGCTGGCGGAAAAGCTCAAGGCGCCGGTGGCCTGGACCTCGCGGGCCAAGGACTTTATCGAACACGACAACCCCTACCAGGTCGGCATGACCGGGGTGTACGGGCTGGAGGGCGGCTACGAGGCGGTGGCCGAGTGCGACACCCTGCTGCTGCTGGGCTGCAACTTCGCCTGGACCCAGTTCTATCCCGACAAGGCGACCATCATCCAGGTCGACCACGACCCGACGCAGATCGGTCGCCGCCACCCGGTGGACATCGGCCTGGTGGGCAGCACCCGGGATACCTGCGAAGCGCTGCTCGAGGTGGTCGAGGAGCAGAGCAGCACCCGCTGGCTCGACAAGTGCCTCAAGAGCTACCGCAAGTCGCTGGAGAAGTCGGCGCACAACACCCGCGATGACGGCCTGATCCATCCCCAGGAGCTGACCCTGGCCATTGATCGCCTGGCCGCCCAGGACGCCATCTTCACCGCCGATACCGGCAGCCCGATGGTGTGGATGTCGCGGCATATCCAGACCCACGGCCGCCGCCGCACCCTGGCCAGCCTGCAGCACGGCAGCATGGCCAACGCCTACCCCCAGGCGATCGGGATTCAGCTCGCCTATCCCCAGCGCCAGGTGGTGGCGATGTGCGGCGACGGCGGGTTGGCGATGCTGCTCGGCGACCTGCTGACCCTGGTGCAGGAGCAGATCCCCCTCAAGCTGGTGATCTACAACAACAGTTCGCTGGGCTTCGTCGAGCTGGAGCAGAAGGTGGAAGGGCTGCTGGATGCCTACACCGGCCTGGCCAACCCCGATTTCGGGCGCCTGGCCGAGACCATCGGCATGTGGGGCAAGCGCGTCGAGCGTGAGGATGAGCTCGACACCGCCCTCGGCGAGCTGTTCGCCCAGCCGGGGCCCGCGCTGCTGGATGTGAAGGTCAATCCCATGGAACTGGTGATGCCGCCCAAGGTAGAAGCCGGGCAGGTCGCCTCCACCGCCCTCTACTCCGGCAAGGCGGTACTCGACGGGCGCATGGGTGAGGTGGTCAATCTGGTCAAGAGCAACTTCCTCAAGCGCTGACCTGGCACGGGGCGCTGATCTCAGCGCCCCATGTGTTAGCCGGGGTCGTTACCCGCTCGCTGTCGGTGCGGCGTCAGATTCCAGTGGAGAGCAATGGCTGCTCAATAAACCGCTTCGCCCTAGGGTCGTTGGCATAGGCCACATTGAGGCGCAGCCAGGGCGAGGCGTCTTTGTGGGGGAAGAACAGATCCCCCGGGGAGAGGCGAATGCCTAACTGAGCTGCTCGCTCAACGAGTTGGGAGGAGCGCTCCACCGCGGGGTGGCGAACCCAGAGGAACATGCCGCCAGCAGGGGTGGCGAACACCTCCCAGCCGGCCTGTTTCACCAGCGCGAGCGTCCGGGCCAGCTGCGCTGCGAGCTTTATCCTCAACCGCTCTGTCAATTTCCGGTAACTACCGTTCTCCAGCAGGGTAGCCACCACCTGCTCGGCAAAGGGCGAGGTGGAGATCGCGGTGAGCATCTTGATATCGACCAGGCGCTTCAGCAGCGGTGCCTGGCTGGCGATAAAGCCCACCCGCAATGAGCTCGACAGGCTCTTCGAGAAACTGCCCAGGTAGATCACCCGCTCCAAGCCATCCAGCGCGGCGAGGCGTGTCGTTGGCTGCGCTTGAAAGTCGGCATAGATATCGTCCTCAACGATCTGCACGTCATGCCGTTGCGCCAACTGCAGCACACGATGCGCGATGGTGGGCGCCAGGGTCGTGCCGGTAGGGTTCTGGAATACGCTGTTAGTGAAGAATAGCTTGGGCCGGTGGCGGTGGAGCAGTGCCTCCAGGCGTTGGGTGTCTGGCCCATCGCAGAGGCGGGGAACGCCAACCACCGTGACGCGCTGCAGATGTAGCAGGCCGAACAGGTTGTAGTAGCCCGGGGCCTCGACGAACACCACATCGCCGGGGGAGAGCAACAGCCGCACGATAAGATCCAGTGAATGGCTACCGCCGCCGGTCATAAGAATCTGGTTGGCCTGGGTGTTGATATCGAGCAGCCGCAGCCGCTCCTGAATCAGTTGCCGCAGCCGCGGCGTGCCCATGGGAGTGCTGTACTCGAAGAGACTCGCGCCACCCTGACGAGCCACCTGACGAATGGCATAGGTCAGGTCGTCGTCCTCCCGCCAGTGGTTCGGCAGCCAGCCGCATCCCAACTTCAGGTCGCCCTCATCCGCCTGGAAGAGCCGCCACATCTCATCGGTGACATCCTCCATGCTGACCGAGGGCGTCTGCGTCTCGCCGGCCGCGTTAATGGCGACATAGAAGCCGGAGCCCGGTCGGGCGCGAATCACGCCATGCGCCACCAACTGATCATAGGCCTCGATCACGGCGTTGCGGCTGATGCCATGCTCCGCCGAGAGGCGCCTTATGGAGGGTAGCCGCTGGCCGTCGGCGACCCCATGCTGCTCGATCCACTCCCGAATAGCGTCCACCAGTTGCTGAACCATGGGGGTACTCGAACGGCTGTCGAGGCGCAGCTTCATGGGCAGGAGACTCTCCGTTGCATCCAACCGTTCAGCAAAAAGCGGGAACAGTGCAGGGATAACCGAGGAGAAGTGTACCTTACCGCGACGGCATGCGGATGCGAGCCTGAGACGCCACACCACCGCTGATCTCGTTCGACAGGGAACCTCTGCATGCCGCGTACCAGTGCCATCCGTCTTGCCTTTGTCCTGTGCATGATCACCACGGCAGTGAACCTGCAGGCGCCGCTGTATGATGCCTTGGCCGCACGCAGCGGGGCCGGCGTGGGGGCCACGAGCGTTGCGTTTGCCTGCTATGTGCTGGGCATCCTTCCGGTGCTGCTGGGGCTCAGTGGCCTCGCCGACAGGGTAGGGCGCAAGCCGCTGATCGTGACGGCGCTGCTGCTATGCCTGGCCGCCACGACCTTGACCCTCTTACTGCCTGGCTTGGTGGCCCTCGGCATTGCCCGCTTTCTAATGGGGATCGGTACGGCACTGACCTCGGCAGTCGCCCCGGGATACATGGGTGACTTCTTTACCGGTGAGGACACCCGCAGGCCGGCTAATTGGGTAACGGCCAGTACCGCACTGGGGTTTGGCCTGGGTGCGGCCCTTACCAGTCTGTTCGTGCTGCATACGCCAAGCCTGACACCCCCGGGCCTATGGCTCTATCTGGGTGCCGCTTGGCTGGCATTAATGCTGGTGATAACGTTAAAGGATGCTTCACCCCGGCGGGCGCAAGCGAAGATGCTGCGCTTGCCCGCCTACCCATCGGGCGCCTTCGGCTATGGGTTGGCCATCCTGCTGGCGTGGGCCAGCGTAGGGCTGGTGATTGCGATTCTCCCAGCGACCTTGGCGCAGCATGGCCTATCGGGCTGGGCCGGTTTTGCGACGTTCGGCGTCTGCAGCTGCGGCGTGCTGTTCCAGCCCTGGGCCAGACGGCTGGCGGCGCGTACGGCGACGCAGGTGGGCTTGGTCATCCTGCCGCTGGCCTATGCCCTGATCGCCTGGGGGGCTTTGCAAGGCACCTTGGTGGCCGTGCTGCTGGGTACCGTCATGGCGAGTAGCGCCTGCTATGGCTTTATCTACCTGGGCGGGCTGAGTGGTGTGCTCGAGTTGGCACCGCAGCAGCCGTCGCGGATGAGTGCCGGCTATTTCCTGATGGCCTACCTTGGCTTCAGCGTGCCGGTGATCGCCACCGGCGTGCTGGTCGATGCCGTCGGCCATGATGCTGCGCTGGGGATCTTTGGCTTGGCGCTGCTGGCCGGGGTGATCGCGACACTCGGCGTTATCCGGCGTGATGGCCATGCCAACGTCTATCTCAGGGAGGAGAAACAACCGTGACCTTAATGACCGTGCTGCTCTTTATACCCGCCTGCTTTGCACTGAACATGGCGCCTGGCCCCAACAACCTGCTCTCCATGGCCAATGCGAAGCGCTACGGTGTGCGAGTGGCCTGCTATGCGGGAATCGGGCGTCTTGTGGCGTTCGTGGGGATGATCACGCTGGCGGCGACCGGGCTTGCCACACTGTTATATACCTCTGAAAAGCTCTTCCTGGCGATAAAGGTGGTGGGAGGGCTATATCTGATCTGGTTGGCTTTCCAGCTCTGGACGGCAGACACCATTGACGGCGGAGGTGAGGCCCTGGGCGGAAAGAGCCTGTTTCAACTGGCGAGGCAAGAGTTCCTGCTGGCCGCCGGCAACCCCAAGGCTATCCTGATCTTTACCGCCTTCCTGCCACAGTTTGTTGACCCCAGCGGCCATGTCGCGGGCCAGTTCCTGGTGCTAGGCGTGCTGTTTTTAATGCTTGAGTGGGTCGCCATCGCCGGCTATGCGTTCTTCGGCAAAGCACTGCGCCACTGGTTCTCGCGCCCCGCGATGCGCCGCCTGTTCAACAGAGTATGCGCGGGGCTGATGGGGAGTGCTGGAGTAGGGCTGCTGCTGTCGCGTCGCGAATGATCAAAAAGCGGTCAACTCTACATGCGTACGCCGGCCCCACGTGATTAACGCCCAGCCTCATGTCTTAGTGGGAATTGCCCTTGGCACACCGCTCGGTTAGGGTGATAAAACAAAGGCCGCTTAAGATGGCTCATGCAGTAACAGGGTACGCATGGACTGCCGCACCAGGATGATGCGAGGCATCATCGATGCTGCCAGGTAGGGGCGGTAGCGTATCTAAAGTACGCCATTAACCGCTCAACCCAATGGACTGCGCACTCCGGCGAACCCTTTACCCAGCACATGGGTGTAGATCTGCGTCGTCTCGGGACTCTTGTGCCCCAACAACTCCTGTACTGTTCGAATATCCGTGCCTTGGCTCAGTACGCCCATCACTTCTTAATGGGATAGCACCACTGGCAGCCGGCGTGGGCGCCTGGCGCGTGAGAATTCGCCGATTTCTCCCAATGGCTACTCTAGGATATGGCGATAGAGAAAGACGAGAGCATTCAGAGCCTGATTCTGAGTGGCCGCTGCCACATGGCGTTCCACCGCAAGGTGTTCCAGAAAAACCCTGACTTCGGAAGCTCCCATGCTGGCAGGATGACGCACGCCATGGAAGCGAATGAAGAGGCGTATCCAGTAGCAATAGGTCTTCTCGGTACGTGGGCTGTAGCGCTTCACGCGCATGGCGGCCTTCACCCGGTCCATTAGCTTAGGCGGTTTGTTGTGCGTATCCATACGGCAGCTTCCTCGTTATATGGACATGCATACAGTATTATTGGTTCCGGCAAAACGCGCAAGCGCGCGAATCCTGCATAGGTGGCCGAATTATGCTTAGCTTCTTGTGAAATCAATAGGTTAGGGGAAGAAATATTTGCTCGGCAACATTGTTGAACACGCGGGTATGTTCATCCAATATCAGGACGTGCAGTCCAATCACTGTTAGGCATTAATCATGAAAAACCTGCAAGAACTAGTTGAGTCCGTCAATTCATTGGAGTTGGCTGGAAAGAGCTATGGTGCTAGGGAATGGTTATCGATACTGTTTTCTAGATTTTCAGGTCTCAAGTACGCGACAGAGTGGATTGAATCCGAAAAGTACACTGGAGTCGACGTAAGGCCAATGGTGTTGTTTCGAGTTGAAAGTGCAACCATTTGGTATGAGCAAAACATTGTTGCAAGCGTTGAGTTATGCAATCAATACGAACGGATTATTCTTGATCATGGCTACGAAAGAGAGTTCGCAATTAAACATGCTGCCAACCTACGAGAGATCCAGAACCGGGTTGGCTATTTAGACTCAGTCTACTTTGCCTTCGATTACTTTGTGTCTCAAATGTTAAAAATTCACGGAATCGAACACAAAGGACAGAACAAAGTTAGCGATTTTGAGGCGTTGCTAGGCCATTTTTCTATGGAAACGTCAGGATCGACGAAACACCAAATACTGTCTGAGATTCAATCTCACCTACCCGAAAGCATGTCAGGAAGTGTCGATGCTCTCGTAGAGACAAGCGACGGGTTGGTGACGTTCCAGAAGTCGTTTGAGTACCTCACGCTAATTCGGAACTCCCTACACAACAATGGGTTTGCCAACAAGAATATGAATAATCTAGTTATAGGACCTTTCAAGTATAGAAACATTAAGAAGAATGAGTCATTATGGTGCCTGAGCCTTCCGCATCTACTTGTTTTAATTCTTCAAATTGTGAACTGTATAGAGCAGCTTTGTGAGCGATCTGTATGTGAAGTTCCTTCAAATCAGGTCGATCCGAACTTGCAGTCGTTGCACGGCGAACTGGGCTTCTATCCTTAGAAGCAGAGTAAGGAACATGCCTAACAAGCGGCGGCAGGCGGATCAAATTCCCGTTCGTTCCTCACTGCAATTTTCCCGCTGCGACGGGCATTAGATGAATAGGATCGGAAGTGAGCGAGAATGACGAGTTAACAAAATTGTTTGAGGGCGTGGTTCCAGAGCGTCTTGATGAAGTGCTCGACCTCATTGATATACACTCCGCTCAATTTCGTAGGGTTGGTGACAAAAGTGGCTTCAATCTTGATGCAGGTGCTTATGGCGCAATTCAGTTTACGCAAAGATCCTTAGAGCAGCTTTGGTTGTTCGGTTTTGCTGGGCTATACGCACTTCACTCCTTCTCAGGCGTCATCTTTCTTGTAAAGTGCCGAGGCTTAAAGCTTGACCTTGACGAAATTGACGGGTTGCCGGAGCAGAAAGAGGAGAATGAGCGCTTTTCTAAAATAATAGAGATCATTAAAGGACTAAATTCCGCTGAAAGCGAATATGATTTCACTTGGCCAGCTGGAATACCTAAGCCTGAAGAAGGAAAGCCAAAAGATACAGAGCAAGCTGCTGTGTACGACCTTGTGCTCATGGCTACGGCATATGTTTTTCTGCACGAGCTGAAACACGTCATTTTTGAATCGGAAGGAAACGCTCCCGAAGACAGATTATGTGAAGAACTTGAGTGCGACTCCTTTGCCTCAGAGATGATGCTCTCAAAAATACAGGACTATTCAGCCAAGAGTGGCTACCCAGAAGATCAGGTACGCATGAAAAGGTCAATTTCTATAGCGCTTGGGAGTGCCTTCCTTGCTGTTGCTACTCCCCCTCATAACTTAGGTGGAACGGCAACTCATCCTGCGGTTCACGACCGTTGGTCTGCCGCTCTCGGGAAAATTCAGCTAGAGGAAAATGATTTTTACTGGTTATATTTTGCTTCGATCGCCATAGCTTTATTGAAACACATGAAAATTGTCTTTCCTGCTCAGATGGTTGTTACTTATAAGCAGTTGGCAATGGCAGCAATCAAGGCGCTAGAAGAAGGCATCTAACTAATTGCTGCACGCGGATAAATTACTCGCTGCGCTCGCAATTTACCGGTGAGCAGGGCGTTATGTGCTCAAAAGGAGGTAAGTAGTGGCGTTCTCTGAACCCGAAAGATCCGCTTTATTGGAAATTAAAGGTGTTGGGCCTACAGTACTGAAGCGCTTTGAGGAAATCGGTATCGATTCCTTCAGTAAGCTTTCGGATCACAATGCGAAAGATATTGCTGAAATGGTGGCTTCAATGCTGAGAACCACCTGCTGGAAAAACAGCCCTCAAGCGTTGTCGGCAGTTGAGGCCGCTATTTCTAGAGCAAAACAGGGCCTTTAGTGTTTCATTAGAGCCACCCATAACCAGGCTAGTCACAGCGACGGCGTTTTCGTTGCGGCTCCGCCTCCACTACAAAGCCGCGCGTGCTGGCGGCGTTGGACAGCGGGCCATTGACGTGTGGCGTATTCACCGAGGATTAAATGAAGCAATTCCTGGAAACGAACAAGGTGTACTTCGAGACGGTCGTAGCTATCTTGCTTGGGATCATGGCAGTTGTTGTAGCTGCATCACAGGCTTGGTTGGCTTATAAGTCCTATGAGTTGACAAAGCTTCCATACCTCCCCCAAATAGCTGCGAACATCACCATGGGCGGTGAGCGCTGTGGAGAAGAAAGCTGGAAGCTAACTACAAGAAACCTGTCAGGAAGTGCGTACGATGTACGAGTGGAGCCGATTGCGTTTTTGAGTATACGGGAGCTTCAGTTGTTGAGGGTTGGACAGGAACCAAATTCAAATATCGAGCTAAAGACTGCGTTGTTACCCCTCCGGGGGTATTTCTCACTTCTTTCGTATGCGAGCAGTGCGACGCAAGGAGAGCTCGTAATTCACTGCACTAAACCTCTAAAGGAGATGGACAGCTCAAAGCGTGAGTTCGAGGCTTTGTACGCGTCGAATGCGGAAAAATCCATAACGTCTCACGTTGATGTTTATATGGTTGTAAGTTACAAGGATAGGTTCAGAAACAGCCATACAAAATATTTTCAAGTTAGCGCTGGGGGGATGGCGGAACCTATCTCCGAGGATTCAGGCCGCAATCTATCCGGGCGATACTCACGAATGGTCGACGAAGGTCAGCACTTGGAGTACAGCTCATCAACTGGGGATGACATCCTGCGAGCGTGGAGGGTGAATGCACTGTGAGGGGGCAATTAGCCGCCCAACCATTCACTGCACCGGATACCAATTCCGCTCACGCTCCATTGCCACCGGTGAGTTTAACGTTATGTTTTATGAGGAGGCTTAGTTGAGGACTCGAGTCATTGAGGTGGCGAAATTTAGAGCTAAATATAGATATTCATTTGATGATGAGTACTTTTACTTGTTTTGGAAGAAGGGGCTACGAACGCTAGTTCACGATAGATATCCATTGAATGAAATGTCACCCGAGTTAGATCACTGGCGTGGACGCCCTCATTCCACTATAGCGAATATAAAGAAGTCTATATTCTGGCTTATAGTGTCGGTTGTGGTGGTCATTCTGTCTTCTTCCCCTTTGACAGTGTTGGTTGCTGTTTTTGCTTTCATCATATCCAGTCTATTGCTATTCAATGAAATTGGCTTTTTGCTCCCCGTGAGTGCAACAATTCTGGATTACGAAGATTTCAGTGGAAGTGTTTATATGTTCCATGGGCGCAAAGAATCTGAAGATTGGCCAGCTTTTGAGAGAGGGCTTTCAGATGCAATTCGAGTCTCTAAGCTGCCCAGAACATAACAAGTCGCGTCACGCGGGTGGTGGACTTCCCCCTGTGCAGTAGACACTCCTAGTCTATGATTGGACTTACCAGATGAGGCAAAGTCTCTGTCGCCGTAGAAAATGCTGGGATAACGCTCTGACAGAACGCTTTTTCAGGAGTTTGAAGTCGAAGTGGATGCCAGAGATAGGCTATTCCGATGTTGCTGCGGCGAAGTGATCTATCACGGATTACATTATCGGTTACTATAGCAGCCTCAGACCGCACAAGCATAACGATGAGCTGCCGCCGAATGTGGCAGGAATAAAATAATTAATGCTCAAAACTCAGTGGCCAATCACGCTTGACCACTAAATATTATACATTTGATATTCAACTCATTCATGAGGGCGCCGCTGCTAAGTGGTTTGGTGGCTCAAAAGCGCTCATTATTCTTAGTTAATATACACTAAGCTAACCTGTAAACGAAAGTAGTAGCAGATCAGGTGTTGAGAATATAATAGGTAAGGCGTCGACAAAGATGGAAATGTTAAAGTTGGTTACGCTTTCTAGTGTGTTAACCAGTATCATGTTTATCATCGGTTGTGCAGGAGAGCAGGATATAGACCAGGAAGGGCTTGGCGTGAAAGCGAAGTTTGATCAGTTGAAAGCCGCCCATAAAGCCCGCACTGCGATTTTAGAGGACATTGAAGATAAAGCGTTGGCCCAACTACTGTGGCAAGAACAAAGCGGAAACTACTACAGTATGTTGAATCTTATTCCTTTCCATATGGGGCCCGACCAATTTAAGTACACTCAGCCATGGTTGCTGCGACTGGAGGACTATGCAGGCCTTGATGATTTGACGGACACTTATGTGCAGAGTTTGCTAGCGTTAAGTAGCTACGACCACCCCCAGTGCATGGGGTATTCAGATCACCATGGTTTTAAATTGAGTCAGGGGTTTGAATTTCCATTTCGTCATTATTTGGACTTTCCGCAGATGACATTTGAGGACGGCCGCACGATAGAGATCCCAGAGGTTGCGAACCAGCAGCGGGAAACCGCCGATGTTGTGTACGCTGGTGAGAGTTTTTGTTTCAAGGCGCCCTTTACTGCCAACGATCCGCAGCCACTAAAAGTAACTGGTGTATTTCATGCGGACTTGCCAAACCATTTTCTTGAGTTTGAATTCACTGCTGATGATGTGGGTAAAACAGCTGAGCGGGGGGGGTATTTAGTGACTCTGCTGGAGTTCGAAAATGGGCGCTATGTGATAGAGGTGGATGCCGAGGAAGGCACACCTATGAACTTTGGTAATAGGGATATCCTTGCCGAAGCAGTCGATAACCATGGCAATTATATTGCCTGGCGCGCAACTGAACGGGCACCGACGAGCCGCCCTCAACGCATAGATGAGGTGTTGGAAGACCTCTTCCAACGGGCGGAACAGGGGACCCTGGACGAGGAAGAGGCACGTAGCGAACTTGAAGCGCTACGCGATACCCTGCGTGAGGAGCAGGGCCGTAAGTTATTCTTGGGCCGCTCGTTCAATGGCATTGTCGACAAGGCACGCATTACCCTGATGGTTTATACCGAGGGGAGCGAATCGGTGAGCCATGAACTGGAGTTGCCCGTGCACAACTTCGCGCATCCGCTGAAGATTAATGACGGAAATTTGGACGCTTTACCTGAAATTCCGCCCACGGCGCCGGTGTATAGTACCCGTGACGAACACAGACTACCTATTGTTGAGCTCGATGACGCACTGATGCAAGAGCGGATAAGAATGAGCCAGTGGCATGAAGAGGGTGAAGGGTTGGACCCGGATCGGGAACACTCAGGGCAGATTGGCTGGTTCTATCCACCAGTGCAAAGCGATCTTTTTATGAAGAAAGAGGACCGCGCAGGAGCCCTGCATGTGCTCGGTACATTCGATTTTTATGATGCTCAGGGTGAGCGGGTTGAAGCGCGTGAGGCGAGCGAGATCGAAAGTGAGGTGGTTGCCTTTGAATACAAGCCGGGAGACAGAGGGCTAAGTATTGTATACCCACGCATGTTTGGACGGCTGGACTATAGTCCTGACCGATTCACCGAGACTCCAGTGCGCATCAAAGGCACGTTACCGATGATTGTTGCGCCGAATCTGATTAAGGACAGTTTTTCCAGAGATGAGCTTCCGGCAGGTATCACACTGAACGGCAACCAGTTAATTATCGACTATGCTGTGTTTGAGCCACGGGAAATGGCAGAGGTGCGTGATGATCGCACTGAACGTAGAAATCAGGTTTTCGTCAAGGACAGCCAGGGCTACCTGGCAGAAATCACGAAACGAACCTATTTCAATCATCTGCCACAACGAACGCCGGTGGATGTTTATTACTTTCATGGTCAGCCGGAAAGCGTCGAGATTTGGTACAAAGGTGCGACCACGCTTGTTGACTATGAATTCGACTTTGAACTAGCTACTCATGCTTTTAAGGTTCAGTGAGCCTGAGTAGGCGCCTAAGTGCGCTGGACTTCGCTGAGCTCGGTAACTGTTGGCGGCGTTGATGCTGTAGAAAATGAGGGCTGGGAACGAATATCAAAACTTGATTTTGCAGCAGAGCTCGACCTTGATGGTGGGACATTCTCTCAAGCAGTTACGAGTGGTGCCGCATTCGATTTTTACTACTACATTCACCGGGCCGATGTGAGTGGCTATCAGCGGCACCGTGTCGTTGCTTGCATCTTTATCCCATGTAAGTGAAGAACGGTTTATTTTGAAATAGTCCCTTAACAAGTGAATGAAGGAAAGCCAACTTTTCGCTGTCGCTATAAGTTGGTGGTTTATTCAAGGCGTTAATTTGTTGCTTAGTATCCGAGCTGATTTATGGAATTCAAAGTTGGGGAATGCGTAAAGAAAAATCCGCTGACTTGGCAGCCGAATGACTTTGACTCTTGGGGCCGCGGTATAGGTGTAGGACAGATCGTCGAGCCCCCCTTTGAGATGCCGAACGATCAAGTTGATGTGCTGTGGCCTGGAGGTAGGTGCTTTGAAAGCATACACCAGCTATTGCTGATAACTAAAGCTGGGGGCCATGGCAATGGCAGTTAATAAACCAAGGCGGCTGTAATATTTCCCTGCTTGGGGCGTTAGCCCGGATTTCTCATAGCACCTCAGCCACTACCCCGCTCAGGCTTTCATGCTGCTAAACACCTATTGGCTCCACTTATACTGCCTGCTTTTTAACCACTTCCCGTCGTTCAGACACACTGCCCTCTTTCCCCCATTGTGCCGGGCCGGTGCTGCCCGAGCATTCAGATTGACACCAGCCGTCTGACGAGATCGGATAGCGCTGCTTTTTAGGGGTAGCTGTCACTCATGAGGACTCGGATGCGGCGCGTATTGCGGATGATGACAGGGGGCATGAAGCATTTTGGCCTAGCGGCGTGTCAGGCGACGCTGTTTATCGACTTCACGAAGCAGGAGCAATCCGGCGTCCAACGTAATGTGGCACCGGAGAAATCGGCTTCAATTTAGCGGCGTGAGAGTGGCGAGAAGGTCAGCTTTTCAGGTACCATTTTGGAAGCGGCTGTTGGCGTTGGTTTTGGTGTACGGTCCTGAAAGATTAACAATTTCATACGATTCCTTTTATGCCCAGTGAGAAATCCGGGCTAGGATATGACAAGGAGAAAAAGTGTGCGACTGGCTATTCTATATATGACCTTTACTGCTCTCACTATACCTGCTTATGCTCAAGATGTTGAGACTGATATAACAGCGCTTTTTGAAGCTATTTTTGATGAAGAAAAATGCCCAGAGTATTATGCTAACAAAGCTGCACCTGTTATTGAAGAGTACACTTTTCCATCGGCAGAATATGCTTATGACCCACAGAGGCTCATCCGTGTGGAGTGCAATTTGTCAGATTTAGGAGGTCATGAAAGGTTGCTTCATGTGTATTTTCTCAGCGATGGTAAGCGTTTTTCACATGTTAGCTTTGCCAATCCATCATTGGGTTACAGATCTGAGGATCTAGGCATGTTGAAGGGCTATGTAACTCGGCCGGGTTTAATGGACGCAAAAGTAGATGAGGCTGAAGGTCGTATTATCGAAGATGTGAGCTGGTACTTTGAAGAAACGCTCGAATCTGAGCCAGAGCAGGAATATTCCTCAAGAGGAGAGTGGTACTTCTCCAATGGCGTGTCCGAGTTACGTTACTATGAAGAAGTGGTCGAACTGGGGGCGGCACCAATCACCGTTCTTGACCTCAGGTAATCTCCTGTGGTGGTGAGTGCCTTTGACATCATTGAGGAGCCGAAATAGTCAGCTAGGCTCCTTGGCCAAGAAAATTGTCCGTTTGCTGGGCGGTACACAAAATCAGAAAACAGGCGGTGGGGAGGGCTCGGAATCGGGTTTTTCTACAGCTTCGTTAACATTCATGCTTATGAGGGTGTAATGGCGCTAAGCGAGATTGAGCACAAAAAAATCGAAAAAGCGCTGGGTGGATTCATGGCGCGCCGTCGTCCGCCTGCGCATCTGCGAGATCAGCTTGATCTTGGTCACAGGATCACGGGTCAGAGCGTTGAGATTTTCGAGGTAAGGCCCCAATGGGATAACCCATCGGATTGCATAGAAATTCCTATCGCAAAGGCGACATACGTAAGATCGAATCGTAGTTGGAAGATCTACTGGCAGCGGGCAGATCTAAAATGGCACAGATACGAGCCACAGCCAAGTGTTCGCTCAATAGACAATTTTCTGGCAGTGGTGGAGGCCGATGAATATGCGTGTTTCTTTGGGTGAGGGGGCCAACCACATAACCATGCCTTGCATCCGACAGCGGCTCCGTTGCGCTTCGCCGCTGCTGGCTGAAGGAACGCGTTGAGGCTGTAGGAAAAGGGCGAAGGTCTTTCTCGAGTCGAATTGATAATTAAATAAACTAAAAACAGGGGTTATCTTTAGAATCCGGTTCACTCATAATCGAAAATACACCCAGATATTACTTAGGAGCGCCATCGGAAATAGGGGCGAGGTTTTTATAAATCCTCGTTATGCGTTTGGTCAGGAGGCAGCTGTGGAAATAAGGCTTGATAATTTGGAAAGTCCACAAGTTGTCGCGTTAATACGCGAGCATCTTGAGTCAATGGCGCCAACGGCTCCGCCTGAGAGTCGGCACGCGCTTGATCTGGATGGATTGCGTGGACCTGACATCATGTTTTGGTCTATGTGGGACGGTAAAGATCTCGTGGGTGTTGGGGCGTTGAAGCATCTGTCAGAGGAGCATGCAGAGATTAAATCGATGAGAACCGCACGGCCCTATTTGCGAAAAGGTATGGCATCCAGAATTCTAAGCTACATTATACTTGAGGCTAAAAAGCGTGGGTACAGTCGACTTAGTCTTGAGACTGGTTCAATGGAGTTCTTCGAACCCGCAAGGAAGCTATACTCAGCCTTCGGGTTCAAGATATGCGAGCCGTTTGGTAGCTATGCCGAAGACCCAAATAGTGTTTTCATGACAAGATATATTAGTGATGAGCGCGCCTAGCACGTGTAGGCAAGCGACGCTCCTGACGTCGTGTCCCTGCTAAAAGCGTTCGGTGACAAGGAAATAGCATGTCGATAAAAGTGTACGGTGACCTTACATCCGGAAATTGCTACAAGGTCAAGCTCCTCCTGCTGCAGCTTGGCTGTGAACATGAGTGGGTGCAACTCAGTGCGCTGGAGGGCGAGACACGCTCAGCGGACTTTCTTGCTAGGAACCCCAACGGAAAAATACCGTTGCTGGAGTTGGGGCGAGGGCAGTACCTATCGGAGTCGAACGCGATTCTTCACTATTTGGCTGAAGGCTCGCCCTTTTTGCCAGTCGACCGGTACGAGCGGTCTCAGGTGCTGCAGTGGCTCTTCTTCGAGCAGTACAGCCATGAGCCGTATATCGCTGTGGCGCGCTACATCATCCGGTTCCTCGGTCGTCCCGAACATTATAAACAGGCGCTGCAAGAGAAGATGGCCCCCGGTTATGCAGCCCTGGGGGTAATGGAACAGCACTTGGAGCATCACTCATTCCTTGTCACGGGGCACTACACGATTGCTGATATTGGTCTCTTCGCGTATACCCATGTCGCGCATGAAGGCGGTTTTGACCTGGATCCGTATCCTGCAGTGCGGGCCTGGATTGAGCGGGTGGGGAATCAGCCGGGTTACGTGAGCATGGATGATGCTCTGCAGCAAGACACATCGAACAAGCCACCGGAGCCGGCGGCCTGATGGCCGCGGCTCGGCTCCAGCGTTAGATGCATCGAAATTGAGGCCATCCGTTTACGGATAAGACAAGGAGCAATATGCTAACCTGCTATCTGCGCTATATCATCGATCCATACCAGCTCAAAGAGTTTGAGTACTACGCAAAGCTATGGATTCCGCTCGTCGAGAAGTTTGGTGGCCAGCATCATGGGTACTTTCTTCCCTCGGAGGGCGCGAATAATGTGGCACTTGCACTTTTTACCTTCCCTAGTTTCGCAGCTTATGAGCAGTATCGATTGGAATCATTTGACGACCCGGAATGTCAAGCGGCCTTCAAGTATGCGGAAGATACTCGCTGCATTCTCAGTTATGAGCGGAGCTTCTTCCGGCCCGTTCTTGAGGGCAGCGTCTAGCCAGGCCACGCACGGCGACGCCCACTACATTGCGCCTTCGGTTCCATTCCGCGGGCGTGCATGTTGCAAGCGTTATGTATAGGGAGCAATCGCATGATCTTCCAGTTACCTGCACCAGAATTGAAAAACTCTGAGTCGCTGGTTAGCTGTATCGAGGCTCGGCGCAGCGTGAGGGAGTATACGGATGCACCGTTACCTATAAGTGTTGTGTCTCAATTGCTTTGGTCGGCACAAGGAGTAACAGGGCTAGACCACAAAAGAGCAACACCATCGGCAGGAGGGTTATACCCGCTGCGTCTAACAATCTTGGTGCAGCGTGTAGCGGAACTTGAGCCGGGTACCTATGAGTATCAGGCTGATAGCCATTCGTTAAAGCTAATTGGTGGCCGTGTTTCGGAAAGGGCACTGAAAGAGCTAGGGATTGGCGACCAACCATGGTTAAAAGAAGCGGCTCTCATCATCGGGGTTGCCGCGAACCTTGGAGAGGCGGTTCAGCGCTTTGAATCTCAGCCCCCGCAGGGAGTGCGCGGTGCTCGCTATGTATATATGGAAATGGGGGCTTTAGCACAAAACGTCCATCTCCAGAGTACTGCTCTCGGAGTTGGTTGTGTTCTAGTGGCAGGATTCGATGATTCAAAGGCGAAGAAAACATTGAGGTTGCCTTTAGACTTGGAACCTGCTGCACTGCTGTGTATCGGTCAGCGGTAGGATGTCTAACAGTGCATGACAACACACGACATGCGGATCTCCTTTACGCCGATCCGCTCCGTAAAGACCAGCGGTGCGGTCCGCGTTACGTGGCTTAAGGAATTCAGGTATGGCGTTCAGTGAATCAGAAAGGACCGCTTTACTCGAAGTGAAGGGGGTTGGACCAACAGTAGTTAAGCGCTTTGAGGAAATAGGTATAGATTCTTTCACCGAGTTAGCAAACTATGAGCCGCAAGAAATTGCTGAAAGAGTTGCGTCTATGCTTAGAACCACCTGTTGGAAGAATAGTCCTCAAGCCTTATCGGCGGTCAAGTCTGCAATAGAAAGGGCGAGGCAAGGTTTTTAGGTGTTGGCGTATGATCATTTCATTGGGGAATAGTAGCGGTTTCCGCTGCCGTCCAAACCGGGGCTGAGTTAGACGTTGTGCCAGATTGAATGTTGCTCAACAAACGCATTCAAGAGAGTATCTGATATGGTGAAAGCGCGGGAAGTTCGTCACTGAATCAAGCAAGCTTGGGGCGTGCCAGGCTGGAAATGAGTAGTGGACAGACGCTGCAGAATATCAGCGTCAACACTGACCGACTCTCCGTTGGCACTCCAAAGTATGCCGATTACGCTAACTGTCAGGAGGACGTGGTAAAATGAGAATCGCACTTTCAATCATTGGTTTTATTGCCACATTGGTTGGAGTGACCTATTTTGTAGGTAAGTCATTGCCAGAGAAAAATGAGGTCGTTGTTGAGACATCAATTAACGCTTCTGCCGAAAAAGTATGGTCTGTTATGACATCTTGGGAAGATCAACCTTTATGGAGAAGTGGTATAGATCGGGTAGAGATTATTGATTCGTCCCGATTTGTTGAGTACCCAAAGAGCGGGGCGCCAATTGAATTTGAAATCATGCACGCCGATCCACCACGTTTACTTGAGATGGCGTTTTCCGGTGCTGTGAATGGAACTTATGTTGCAGAGCTGACTGAAGATGAAAGTGTTACACGGTTCAGATCTACAGAGTCTGTGTCCATAGCTAATCCATTTTTTCGTGTCATTAATGCGCTGTTTATCGATTTGGAAGAATTTGCTAATAATTATCAGTCTGAACTAAAGATACAAGTTGAAAATAATTTATAACACTTCACTTCAGCTGATAGCAGGCCGTATGGCCTGCTCCAGCAGAGCTTGGCGTAAAATTTATTGGGAGTCGAGCATGAGTGAGCAGGTCTACCATGAGCGATCCTTGGCCGTAGATGTATATCCTCATCTCAAGATGGCTATAGATGTGATTGATACTCCACTGCCGAAAGTGGCGGTGGATGCGGGCTGTGGTGCTGGGCGGGACACTCTACACTTGGCTGAGAGTGGTTTTACGGTACACGCGTATGACAGAAGTGACGCGGCCATTGCCCGCTTGGAGGAGGTGTGTCACATCCACCTTAATGAGAATGTCTTTCCCCGAGTCTGCAGCTTTGATCGATTTGAGTATCCGCATTCCTCTTTGATAAGCGCTTGTTCCAGCCTGTTCTTTTGTCCACCGAAGTTGTTTCCTATTGCTTGGATGAAGATCACTCAATCGCTTGTTCTTGGCGGCGTGTTTTGTGGCCATTTTATGGGACCGAACGACTCTTGGGCAAGAACGGAGCGCGGTGATCTTACGATTCACACACGCGATGAGTTACATAATATTTTTGATAGGGGTTTTAAGATGATCGATGTCTATGAACATAGTTCAGAGGGCATGACATTGGCTGGGAGGAAAAAATACTGGCACACGTACTCTGTCGTTGCTCAGAAAATCGTTTAATAATCGGCTGCAAGTGGCCTTGGTTACCGGATTCCGATAGAGTTCAGAGAGATTAACTGAAGGTGGCGTGTCCACTGTAGAGGGGGAGGTCCAACGCCTGATAATCTCTATTGTTATGCATGATGTTTGCCCTGACGTACGTACAGAGAGGCCTACGCTTGGGTGGACAAGAGTCACGTTATGACCGGAATCACAGCCACTGAGGCGCGTAGAGAGCTTTATCTGTTGATTGATGAAACCTCGAGCCACATCAGCCAATTGTCATTATGGGTAAGCGTGACAATGCTGTCCTGGTATCCGAAGAATGCCGGCGATGAGTGCTTTGACATCACTAAGAAATCGAAATAGCCAGTTAGGCTTCATTGTTAATATAATCGCTTGTTCTGTATTTAATATAAGAGTTCATAAAGCAGGCGATGGGAAGAGCTCAGAATCGAGCTTTTTGTAGGTTCGTTTAGGCAACATTATGAATTATGAAGACAGAATCTATCAATGGATAGAAGACGATGCCGAGCGAGTGCGAGCGCTCTCCGTTGCCGCAAGCCTCGACCTGCCAGATTGGTGTCTTGCTGCGGGATTCGTGCGGAACCTGGTTTGGGACAATATTCATGGATTTGCATCGCTGACTGCACTGAACGATATCGATCTGATATATTTTGATCCAAAAGATAGCTCCGAAATTAGAGATTGGCAGCTTGAACAGAAACTCAGAAGCGTCTTGGATGTTCCATGGTCAGTAAAGAACCAAGCACGAATGCACAAGCGAAACGACGATAAACCCTACACTTCAACCTCAGATGCAATGAGCTACTGGGTTGAGGTCGAAACGGCGGTCGGTGCTGCTATGAATCATTCTGGAAACATTGTGATAGTGTCTCCATTTGGTTTATCACCCCTGTTCAATTTTACGATAACTATGAATACTAAAAGGCCAAAGTTTAAGGACTTTAACGAGCGCATTACGTCCAAACGGTGGTTGGAAATTTGGCCAAGACTGGTGGTCATTTTTTAACCACGCCATTAAAGTCACCGCATACGGTTGCCGGACGCTCGCTCCTCGCGTTGCTTATGGAAAAGGTAGGGCTTGCTAGGGAGATTTACGGTGCATAACCTCGGAGCATTTGCTGTTATTCTGGACGATGTGTCACGTGTTTTACTGTGTCATCGGAGAGACTTCGATGCGTGGAACTTGCCTGGGGGAAAAGTAGAACCTCTGGAAGCTCCTTGGAAAGCTGCACAGCGTGAAGTTTTAGAAGAAGTCGGTCTCATTGTACGAGTTGAGCGGCTTGTCGGTGTTTACTCTGTGCCTGAGCAGGAGACTGTAGTATTTACTTTTTTGTGTACTGGAACGGGTGGAGCTATTTCCCTTAGCGATGAAGCTGACGATATCCAGTGGTTTCATAAAGACCATTTACCTTCAAATACGCTGCCTCGCCATGTTCAGCGTATCCAAGATGCCTTTAGCAGAAGCGGTTGCGCGTTGCTGTGTGTACAAGCCGAATGAGCGCTTGCAACGGATGGGTCCATACACTAGGCGCTTGCGACATCGTAGAAGCTGGCCGTCGGAACGGATAGAGATCAATGGATAAGCCTGCATACCTGTACCATGGATCAAGGACACTATCTGAGCGGCTGATGCCTAAGCAGGCTGTCGGTTACAGTGGCCCAGCCGATAACGAGTCAGGGATTTATGCTGTGGCACGCCGTGAGCTGGCTATTCCGTTTGCGATCTCCTTCGTTTCCAAGTCCAGCGATGCGCTTTTCTCTGTTGATACCTCATGCCAGCCTCCACGCATTATTCTCCGCGACACTGAAGTCGTTTGGGGAACTATAGGGTATGTTTACAAAGTGCCCAGTGCCACATTCGAATTGGTTGCTCCGGACCAATGGCTATCACGTGTACCAGTAATCCCGGTCGCTGTAGAAGAAGTCGATCCGAGGCAATATGAGGATTGGATTGAGTTAAAGGGGTAGTGCTGCAGGTTATCGAAGAAATCATTGCAGTACGGAGTTAACTATAGCGAGCGTTCCTGCGTCGCATCGGTGAAAATTAGCACGAGAGAGATAAAGTATGGACGTATTCCTCTTGAGACACGCAGAGACAGAGAATAATCGCAATGGTGAGCTCGCCGCAGGAAGTAATGATCCGCTCACACAGCACGGCCACAGTCAGGCGCAAAGCATCATTGAACGCCTCTTGTCATTTGAGATAGAAGGCATTCTGTGCTCTCCATACCCGAGGGCATTGGACACCATTCGCCCTTTTGCGGAGGTCGCCAAGACAAAGATAGAAGTGCATCCATGCTTGGCTGAAGGACATTTACTACTGGGCGAGTCTCCTGCTCGAGAAGAGCCTAAGTATTGCCTCCACGCATCGGGTTATTACTACCCTCAGGAAAATGAGGCTCCAGGTGCATTTATGGGGCGTGTGGCGGAGGCACACAAGTTGATCGAAACCCAGTCTTTTTCTAGAATCTTGGTAGTGACTCACGGGCATGTGCTTCGCGAATTATTAAACAGCATATTGGCTTTACCAAATAAAACGCGCTTCCCACATGATAATTGTGGTCTTACTCACATGTCGTTAGGTGGCGTAAATATTGTCAGGTATATTAATCGACCGATGTCTTCTGTCTAGGCAATAAGCTGGATCCAACTACGCTATTCTGTGTTGGCGCTCGCTATCTTTGCGTTAAGTTATAAGGAGTAGCATGGCATCACTATATGATAAGCCGGTCCGTGCTTTGATGCATGATTTGGTGCATGACTTGGAATTGAATCTGGACGTTGTGATTTCTCGTAATCGCATTCGCTCTTGGTTTAAAGAGTCAGTTCGAGGTTGCTGCATGGTGTATTTCAGAAGATTCAATGCTTGCTTGCTCTGGAGTCCAGGGTGTACAGCTGTTCGAATATGAGCTGTCTGTTAGCCTGCGTGAAGCACGACTGGAGTGAGGAGTCCCAAAGTACACGTTTCGCGGATGACCCTTCTTCGCTTCATATTGAAGTCTCACCAGCGTGCTGTGTGTTATGCGTAAAAATGGAGATCTGAATGTCAGAAGAATTATTTTTCCCGGTTATTGAAACTGAGCGTTTATCACTGAGACCCTTAGTGACTGATGATTCGGAGAGACTGCTGGAGATATTCTCTGATCAAGAGGTCATGCGATACTGGAATACAGCACCTTGGACTACAATTCAGGACTCTCTTGACTTTATTGATGAAAGCAACGAATCGATGAGACGTCAAGAGTCACTTGTGCTCGGTGTATATTTGAAGTCTACCGGTGAGCTGGCTGGTAAATGTATGCTTTTTAGTTACGATAAAGCATCCAAGCGTGCGGAGATCGGTTTTGGTCTGGGGCGTTCTTGCTGGGGGAAAGGTTACATTAATGAGGCAGGAGAGGCATTGATTCAGTACGGGTTCAATTCATTGGGACTACGTCGAATTGAGGCTGAAATCGACCCAGATAACCGGGCGTCAGCGAAGGCATTGGAAAAGCTCGGCTTTACTCAAGAAGGATTGCTGCGGCAGCGATGGGAAATCAATGGAGTTGTCTCCGATTCCGCGCTATATGGCAGATTGGTAAGTGATCGCGTGAGTAGTGCCGTGTAGTGATAAGAGACATGACATACTGGCACGTCGCTGAGGGATTGTCATTCGTTAACCAAAGGAGTGTGCTATGCAGTATGTGATAACAGCATTTGATTTTACCGACTCGGAGGCGCTATCTCGTCGCTTGGAAAATCGAGAAGCGCACCTGGCGGGGGTCAAGAAGATGATTGCTGAGGGTACCTTCCTGAGCGGTGGTGCAATTCTTGACGCCGAAGGTCGGATGATAGGTTCCTCGGCACATGTTGAGTTTGACGATAGAGAGGCGCTGGATCACTGGATTGCGAATGATCCATATACTGTCGGGAAGGTGTGGTGTGATATAGATATTCGGGAGATAAAGCTGGTTCCTGTGGATCAGTTCAAATAGCCATCTGTGTTAGTCTCGCGATAGTCACAGGGTGTACAGTGATGGTATTCACCTGACCCATGCCCCCGTGGGCCTTTATCGCTAAGAAGTATCTACTCCCTCTAAAAGCCGCCGGTGCGCCACGCACCGGCGGCTTTTTTGTGTCACATCACTCACCGCCACTTTTCGACTGGCGCGGCGAGATGCCCTTCCTGACGCTCCGGGCCGCGTTCGATCCATTCTGTCAATACGTTCTGTCGAGACGTTCTTTCCACCCGGCCTACAATGGTATTGGAGGGGCGCCTATGTCGGCGGGCTACCTGACGCAGCGAGTGATGCCCATATCCACCAGGTCAAGGCCGTGGCTCTGAGATCAGCCGACTGACGGGAGGAGATGCCATGTCACATCCGCTTAACTCTCTTGCGCAGTTTCCGTTGCTGGAGGCGATCTTCGGGCGCCGTGCCCGGCGATTCGGGCTCGGGATGGAGCTCCCCTCCGGGCCGCTGGCCTACACGTCGCTTCACGAGCCGGTGCCGCTTTCCGAGCTTGAGACCAGTATTCTGCTGGCGGTAGGCACCGGTGTCAGTGGATGGCACTTCGGCGTGCCCTTCGGCCCGGATCGCCCCGACCAGCACGCCCACTATTCCGTACGCTTTACCGGCCGTACCGCACCCACGGCAGGCGGGTTCGGCACCCCGGCGATGCTGTTCACCGATGACAACGGCACCTGGATCACCAATACCCGAGATGTCACGCCCGAGCGGATACGCGAGTACCAGGGAATCGAGGATGTTGCCGAGCGGATCATCGCCACCGTCCGCGCGCAGACGCGTAAGCTCTCGGACACCCGGCTGGATCTACCCGCCGCACCGCCGCACATGCTGGAGCCGAACCTTTGGATGGCGAACACCCCTGGCTCCACCCTGTTTATGCCCATCGGCGATGCCAGTGAACAGCTGCTTGCGCTGATGGCCATGGCGATCAGCAACGGTAATATCGTCATGGACGATACCGAAGGGCGGATGGCGGGCGATCTGGACCCCTTCATCCGTTCCGGCCTGCTGAATCCGGAAAAGCGCGTACCGCTGTCCGTGCTGCAGCAGATGGCCTACGAGGCAAATGTTTCCGAATGCGCTTTTATGGCCCACAACATTGTATTGACGCAGCAGGCGATGGGCCTCGGCGGGCTTTACTTCAACGGCATGAATCGCTGGTCGATCCTCGGCGCCTTCGCCGAGGCTGGCATCAAGGGCTTCGGGTTCCGCTTCCAGCATGACGAACGATGGACACTGCCCAACCCGGTAGGGCTGGAGGGCATCTATCAGGGAATGTGCCCACCCTGGTTCGAGGATATGCATGCTGCCGTTGCCGCCTTCGTCGCACGCAAGTTCGGCCCTGGCGGCGCCTACGATCCCACGACACCCGGCCCATGGAAGGATGCCGCATCGGTGAAAGGCTCAGTGGCTCCCTACAGTGACGACTTCGTCGCCTGCCTGGGCGCAGTGGCGCAGCATGTGTTCGATACCTATGGAAAGTTTCCGGGCACCTTTACCACCATGGTACTGCCCGGGTTCGTTCAGGCTGTTCACCTCGATCTCGAGTTCTACGACAAGCACTACCAGGAAGGGGCCTATCTGGACACCCATGCCAACCATATGCGCTGCTGGCACGGAGCCGGCGGGTAGTCCTTGCACGTATAAAGCCGCCCGTGCTCCTGGCACGGGCGGCTTTTCTGTTCACGCCAACCTTACTTCAGGCTTCGATCACGATCTTCTCGCCGTCGAGGCGCACCGGCCAGGTGCGCAGCGTTACGCTGTCGTCTTCGATGCACTGGCCGTCGCCGAGGCGGAAGTGTTGCTTGTAGATGGGCGAGGCGACCACCGGTTCGCCCTTGATATCGCCGACGATGCCGCGGGCGATGACGTTGGCGTCGGAGAAGGGGTCGTGGTGGTCCAGGGCATAGAGTTCTTGCTCCAGGCCCGGGAGATAGAAGATGGCGACCTGGGCCGGTCCGTCGGCGGTCTCGAGCCAGGCGGCGACGCCGGAGAATGCGACCAGGTCGGCCTTGGTGCAGATGCTTTGCCAGGTCACGTGGGTGTGTGCCTCATCTTTTAATGCTGTCGCGGTGTTCATAAATGCATTCCCTCGATTTCTATTACGCCGGGCGCAGCTGGCCGCGCTCGCTGGTGAATATTATGTCCGGATCCGGGCGCTCGTCGTTGACGAAGCTTCGGAAGCGCTTGAGCTTCTCCGGGTCATTGATGGCATCGGCCCATTCGCACTTGTAGGTGTCGACCACGGTTTGCATCTGGCGCTCGAGTTCGTCGCCGAGGCCGAGGCTGTCGTTGAGAATTACCTCCTTGAGGTAGTCCAGCCCGCCCTCGAGGTTCTCGCGCCATACCGAGGTGCGCTGCAGGCGGTCGGCGGTGCGCACGTAGAACATCAGGAAGCGGTCGATGGTGCTGAACAGCTGGTCGTCGTCGAGGTCGGTGGCGAACAGCTCGGCGTGGCGTGGGCGCATGCCGCCGTTGCCGCACACATAAAGGTTCCAGCCGTGTTCGGTGGCGATCACGCCGATGTCCTTGCTCTGCGCCTCGGCGCACTCGCGGGTACAGCCGGAGACGCCGAACTTGATCTTGTGCGGCGAGCGCAGGCCCTTGTAGCGATTCTCCAGGCGGATCGCCATGCCCACGCTGTCCTGCACGCCGTAGCGGCACCAGGTGCTGCCGACGCAGGACTTCACGGTACGCAGCGACTTGCCGTAGGCGTGGCCGGTCTCGAAGCCGGCCTCGATCAGCGCGCTCCAGATATCCGGCAGGTCCTCGAGGCGGGCGCCGAACAGGTCGATGCGCTGGCCGCCGGTGACCTTGGTGTAAAGGTCGTACTTCTGCGCTACCTGGCCGAGCACGATCAGCTTGTCTGGGGTGATTTCGCCGCCGGCGATACGCGGCACCACCGAGTAGGTGCCGTTCTTCTGCATGTTGGCCATGAAGGTATCGTTGGTGTCCTGCAGCGGGATATGCGCGGCGTCGGTGATCGGCTCGTTGAAGCAGGAGGCGAGGATCGAGGCCACCGCCGGCTTGCAGATATCGCAGCCTAGACCGTGGCCATGTTTCTTGATCAGCTCGCTGAAGGTCTTGATGCCCTCGACGCGGACGATGTCGTAGAGCTCCTGGCGGGTGTAGTGGAAGTGCTCGCAGATCGACTGGTCGACCTCGACGCCGCGGGCGGTCAGCTCGTGGTCCACCACGCTCTTGAGCAACGCCGCACAGCCGCCGCAGCCGCTGCTGGCCTTGGTGTCGACCTTGACCGTGCCCAGGTCCACCGCGCCGGCGTCGATGGAGGCGCAGATATCGCCCTTGGTGACGTTATGGCAGGAGCAGATGGTGGCGGTTTCCGGCAGGGCGTCCGGGCCTAGCGCTGGGGCGCCTTCGCTGCTCGGCAGGATCAGCGAGGCGGGGTCCTCGGGTAGCTCGAGGCCGTTATCGTAATACTGCATCAGGGTGTCGAAGACGCTGTTGTCGCCCACCAGCATGGCGCCGAGCAGCTGCTTGCCGTCGCTGGAGACCACCAGCTTGCGATACTGCTGCTTGATCTGGTCGAGGTAGCGGAAGTTGCGCGCGCCGGGGTTCTGGTTGCCGTGGGCATCGCCGATGGAGCCCACGTCGACGCCGAGCAGCTTGAGCTTGGTGCTCATATCGGCGCCCTGGAAGCGTGTCTCGCCGCCCATCAGGGTGGCCAGCGCCGCCTTGGCCATCTGGTAGCCGGGGGCGACCAGGCCGAAGATGCTCTGGTTCCACAGCGCCACCTCACCGATGGCGAGGATCTGCGGGTCGCTGGTCAGGCACTGGTCGTCGATCACCACGCCGCCGCGCTCGCCGATCTCCAGGCCGCTGTCGCGGGCCAGCTCGTCGCGGGGGCGAATGCCCGCCGAGAACACGATCAGGTCGGTCTCGAGGATCTTGTCATCCTGGAACACCATGCGGTGGCGGGCGGTGTCGCCGTCCTCGATGCGCTGGGTGGCGCGCTCGGTCAGGACCTGAACGCCGAGAGACTCGATCTTCTCGCGCAGCAGCTCGCCGCCCTCGCTATCCACCTGCATCGGCATCAGGCGCGGGGCGAACTCGACCACGGCGGTATCCAGGTTGAGGCCACGCAGGGCGTTGGCGGCTTCCAGCCCCAGCAGGCCGCCACCGACCACCACGCCGGTGTTGGCATGTTCGGCGGCGTCGCGGATGGCATCGAGATCATCGAGGGTACGGTAGACCAGGCAGCCGTCGCGGTCGTTGCCGGGGATCGGCGGCACGAAGGGGAAGGAGCCGGTGGCCAGCACCACCCGGTCGTAGGGGTAGCGGTCCTGGTCGGTCACCACCTCGTTGACCTCGCGGTCGAGGGCAAACACCGCCTCGTTGAGGCGCAGCTCGATGCCGTGCTCGGCGTAGTAGTCGGCGGTGGAGAGCGCCAGGGAGTCGGCGTCGCGGCCGCTGAAGTACTCCGAGAGGTGCACGCGGTCGTAGGCCAGATAGCGCTCCTCGCCGAAGACCGTGACCTGGTAGCGCTCGAGGGCGCCCTGTTCGACGAGCTGCTCGACGAGGTGGTGGCCGACCATGCCGTTACCGATGATGATCAAGCGCTGCTTGGTGGATGCGGGGGTTGTCATGCGGCCTCCTCGACGGGGCGTTGCAGATGAGCGGAGTCGGCGGCGCGGTCGGCGTCCTCGGCGGCTGCTTCGAGCAGCGCCTCGACATCGGCCGGGCCGAAAAGTAGTGCCTGGCGGCAGGCGTTGAGATCGCTGCCGGCCAGGGCCTGTTCGAAGGCCCAGGGGCCGATGCGGGTATCGCCGTAGAGCACCACGCCCTCGAGGCGGCCATCGCGCAGCAGCAGCCGGCGGTAGTCGCCGCGCTCCGGGTCGTGGTAGCTGAGCACGTCGTGCTCCGGGGCCGCTTCGGTGGGGCCGAAGGCGAAGAGCGAGACGCCGCTGACCTTGAGCTTGGTGGCGCTGGGCTGCTCGACGTAGCCGCTGACCGCCTCGCCGGCGAGATGGGCGGCGAGCACCTCGACCTGGCGCCAGATCGGCTCGACCAGGCCGTAGGTGTGCTGCTCGAACTGGCAGCACTCGCCGAGGGCGTGAATCGCCGGGTCGCTGGTGGTGAGGTGGGCATCGACGCGAATCGCGCGGTCGCTGTCGAGACCGGCGTCGCGGCCCAGTTCGGCGTTGGGGGTAATCCCCGCGGCCACCACCACGCAGTCGGTGGCCAGGCGGCGGCCATCTTCGAGGCGTACCGCGGCGACTCGGCCGTGGCCGTCGTCCTCGACGGCGGCCAGCCGGGCGTCGGTGACGACCGTCAGCCCGCGGCTGGCGAGTTCATCCTCGAGCAGGCCGGCGGCGGTGGCGTCGAGTTGGCGATTCATCAGCCGCGAGGCGCGCTGCAGCACACTGACCGCCATGCCGCGCTTGCGCAGCCCTTCGGCGGCTTCCAGGCCCAGCAGGCCACCGCCGATCACCACCGCGTTGCCGCCGCCTTGCGCGCACTCCGTCAGGGTGGCGGCGTCGTCGAGATCGCGGAAGCCGTGGACGCCCTGGAGCTCGATGCCGGGTACCGGGGGCATGGCTGGGCGCGAGCCGGTGGCCAGCACCAGGCGCTCGTAGTCGAGCCGGCGGCCGCTGGCGGTGATCACCCGGCGGGCCTGGCGCTCGATGCGCTCGACGCGGTCACCGAGGATCAGCTCGACGCCCCGCTCGGCATACCAGTCGGCGTCGCGCAGGGTCAGGGCGTCCGGGTCCAGCTCACCCGCCAGCAGCGGCGAGAGCAGAATGCGGTTGTAGGCCGGGACCCGCTCGGCGCCGATCACGGTAATCTGCGACGGCGGCGCGGGCTGGGCCAGCAGCGCTTCGACCAGCCGCTGGCCGGCCATGCCGTTGCCGATGATCAGCACCCGGTCGCGGGGGGCGGTGCCACCGGGAATGGGGGCTTGGGATGTTGGTGTCATGTCGGTCGACTCCTCGATGACTGGGGCATGCGGCCAAAAAAAGACGCCTCGGCGTCCTGCTGGAGCAGGAAGCCAAGACGTCTGTGTCTGGTGGTGACGGTCGCCATTGACCGTCGGGCGACCGCGATGCCGCCGAATATTGCGTTACCTTAGCTAAAGCAAAGCTTCTGCCAATCGGCAGTGATTTCGGCTTTTCTCAGGATTTTCAGGCGACTGGATAAGTCGCCTGGAGGAGGGAATGGCCCCGGAGCGGGGCCAGTTGCACGTCAGTGGTGCAGGGCGCGGTCGAAATGCACAGCGCTGTAACACTCGCTGAGGGTGGCGAGGTCGAGCTGCTGCCCCTGCTCGCGCAGCTGCTGGTCGATCTGTTCGGCGAGCAGCTCGGCAAAGGCGGGGTCGGGGCGCAGCATATCTCGCCCGCAGAGCCGCTGCAGCAGCGGCGGGGCGTCGATGGGCAGGGTCTCGAGATGGCCCACCGAGCGGTCGAGGTAGGGCGGCAGGGCCAGCCAGTCGCGCGCCTGCAGGCGGTTGGCCGGCGATTCGGCCAGCCAGTCGCTGGCGGCGATCAGCGCGTGGATCAGTCGGGCTAGCGTCGCCGGGTAGCGATTCGCCCAGGAGCGGGTCACGCCGAGCACCTTTTCCGGCTGCTCCGGCCACAGCTGGGCGCCCGTGGCGACGATGCGACCCACCTGGCGGTACTCGGCGAGGCTGCCCCAGGGCTCGCCGACACAGAAGCCATCGATCTTGCCCTGCTGCATGGCGTCGACCATGCGCGGCGGGGGCAGGGCCACCAGCTCGACGTCCTGATCGGCATCGATGCCGCCCAACCCCAGCCAGCGGCGCAGCTGATAGTGCTGGCAGGAGTGGGGGTAGACCATCCCCAGGCGCGTCGGCCGGCTGGTGCCGGGCAGGTAGCCGGCCAGTGCGCTGGCGCTAGCGGCCGGGTCGTCGCTGAGGCGCGTCGCGCTGGCTTCGGCCAGGGCCTGGGAGAGGACGATGGCGTTGCCGTTACGGCTCAGGGTGATCGGAGCCAGGGTGTCGCAGGGCGCGCGGCCCAGCCCCAGGCTCATGGCCAGCGGCATGGGGGCCAGCATATGGGCGCCGTCGAGCAGCCCGGCGGCGACCTTGTCACGTAGCGTCGACCAGGCGTTCTGGCGCGATAGGGTGACCTCGAGGCCCTGATCGGCAAACAGGCCGCGCTCGCGGGCGACCACCAGCAGGACGCAGTCGAGCAGCGGGATAAAACCCAGCTGCAGGCGCGGCAGCTCGGCCTGAGGAAGCGTGTTCATAAGCCTTTCTCTAGTCGTTCTAGGATGTCGATGACGCTTGTGGCGACCTCGGCGATGCGTTGGCTGCGGTCCATGGCCAGCTTGCGCAGCATTTGGTAGGCCTGCTCTTCGTCACAGCTCTGGTGACGCATCAGCAGCCCCTTGGCACGCTCGATGCGCTTGCGCTCGGTGAGCTGCGTACGGGTACGATCGAGCTCCTGGCGCATCGACTGAAACGCCTCGAAGCGGGCG
Source organism: Halomonas sp. ML-15 (assembly GCF_014779595.1). Taxonomy (GTDB): domain Bacteria; phylum Pseudomonadota; class Gammaproteobacteria; order Pseudomonadales; family Halomonadaceae; genus Franzmannia. Next base: position 419,092 of record NZ_JACXZT010000019.1, on the reverse strand, counting down.
ATGGCGACCTCGATGATCGGCTCGACCCGCCCCTGGGCCAGACCGTCGACCACGTAGGCACTGACCCCGGCCTTGAGCGCCGACTGCATGGTGTCGGGGTCGTGATGGTCGGCGAAGAACACCACCGGACGCGGGTTCTCGCGGTTGAGCTGAGTCATGCTCTCGAGGGTATCGCGGTCCGGCGACTCCATATCGATGATCACCACGTCGGGCTGATGTCGGGCCACCATATCATTGAGGCTGGCAGGGCTCTTGAGGTGGCAGATCACCCGATGGCCCTCGCGGGTGAGCGCCTCCTCGACCATGGCGGCGCGCACCTCTTCATCGTCGACCAGTAGAACGTCAAGCGCTGTGGGCATGATGTGGGCTCGTCTTGCAGTGGTAGAGGCGCACGTACTTAAGGTATTGCAATATCTATTCCACGGCGGCTCAGAGGGCGTCTCCAAAAGGGCTGCACTCGACAATACGTCGTTAAAAATTGACTCAATATGCTCATTTACACCCCCGTAAACTCCGCTATCTCGTCAATTTTTGCCTCGTCTTGCCTTCGTTCGCCTCTTTTGTAAACACCCTCTCGGCGGCCGGCGGGGCGGCGCATGCGCGGCAAGGCAAAGGGGGCGGCTTCGTGTCCCTGAGCCGGCTGCTGCGCCGCATTATACTGGTGCAAAACCAAGGCCAAGTGCAATGCCATGGTGCGAGCAGCGCTCTCTCTGGCGACACGCTGTGGTGCCGACGGTAGGCCGTCAGGCCCGGCCTGCACGGCCGCAGCGACGTCACAGAAGCGAGCTGGCATGGCGTTTGCTTTACTTACTACCTAGAGCATAGACAATTACCGAGGGCCAGCGCCGGTCCTCACCCGACAACGACGTCCACTATCGACATCCCCAGATGCCGATAGTGGGCGTTTTTGCGTTTTAACGCCCTTGCCCGGGCGGCGGCGAAACGAGGAGTCACTATGTACCAGGCCGATGATTCAGCGCCGATATGCGGTCAAGCACAGACCACCTGCCCCTACTGTGGGGTGGGCTGTGGCGTGACCGCAACCCTCGAGGACGGGGCGATCACCGCCGTGGAAGGCGATCGCCAGCACCCCGCCAACTATGGCCGCCTGTGCGTCAAGGGCTCGGCATTGCATGAGACCCTGGGTCAGCAGGGGCGTCTGACCCGGCCACGGGTGGACGGCGCCGAGGTCGACTGGGACACGGCCCTGGATACCGTGGCCAGCCGCCTGACGGCGATCCGCAGTGAACATGGCAATCAGGCGCTGGCGGCCTATCTCTCCGGCCAGCTGCTGACCGAGGACTACTACGTCGCCAACAAGCTATTCAAGGGGTTTCTCGCCACGCCTCATCTGGATACCAACTCGCGGCTGTGCATGGCCTCGGCGGTGGCCGGCTACAAGCGCGCCTTCGGCGCCGATGCGGTGCCGTGCTGCTACGAGGACCTTGAGGAGGCCGAGCTGGTGGTGCTGGTGGGCTCGAACCTGGCCTGGAACCATCCGGTGCTCTATCAGCGCATCAAGGTGGCCAAGACCCGTAATCCGCTGATGCGGGTGGTGGTGATCGATCCAAGGGTCACCGATAGCTGCGAGATCGCCGACCTCTACCTGGGCCTCAAGCCCGGCAGCGACGCGCGCCTGTTCAATGGCCTGCTGAGCTGGATGGCGACCAAACGTAAACTGGACAAGCTCTATCTGGCGCGCCATACCCAGGGCTTCGACGAGGCGCTGGCCGCGGCCCGCGAGGAGGCCAGCGACCTCGAGTCGGTGGCCGCCGACTGCGACCTCGACGCCGAGGCGCTGGAGACCTTCTACTACTGGTTCGCCAGCCAGCTGCACGTGGTCACCCTCTACTCTCAGGGCGTCAACCAGTCCTCCAGCGGCACCGACAAGTGCAACGCGATCATCAACTGCCACCTGGCCGGCGGCAAGCTGGGCCTGCCCGGCGCGGGGCCCTTCTCCATCACCGGCCAGCCCAACGCCATGGGCGGACGCGAAGTGGGCGGGCTGGCCAACCAGCTAGCCGCGCATATGGACTATCACACCCCCGGCGCCATCGATCGGGTGACCCGCTTCTGGCGCACCGCGTCGCTGACGCCGACCCTGCCCGAGGGCCCGGGGCATAAGGCCGTCGAGCTGTTCAGCGCCATCGAGCGCGGCGAGGTCCAGGCGCTGTGGGTGATGGCCACCAACCCGGCGGTGAGCCTGCCGGATGCCGCCCGGGTGCGCGCGGCGCTGGCCAAGTGCCCGCTGGTGATCGTCTCCGAGTGCGTCACCGACACCGACCTGCTGGCCTACGCCGATATCGTGCTGCCGGCCTCGAGCTGGTCGGAGAAGGACGGCACCGTGACCAACTCCGAGCGCTGCATTTCGCGCCAGCGCGGCCTGCTGCCGCCCCCCGGGGAGGCGCGCCACGACTGGTGGATCATGTGCGAGGTCGCCAAGCGGCTCGGCTATGGCGAGGCCTTCGCCTACGAACACCCCAGCGAGATCTTCGACGAGCATGCCCGGCTCTCCGGCTTCGAGAATGCCGCCGAGATCCCGGGCGCCCGGCGGCTGTTCGATATCTCCGGCCTGGCGGGCCTCGATCGCGCCGGCTACGACGCCCTGGCGCCGATCCAGTGGCCGGTCACCGCCCAGGCGCCGCAGGGCACCGCGCGGCTGTTCGAGGATGGCCACTTCGCCACCGATAACGGCCTGGCGCGGCTGGTGCCGATCACCCCGCGCGGCCCCGAGCAGCGCCTGAGTGCGGAGCGGCCATTGCGCCTCAATACCGGGCGCATTCGCGACCAGTGGCACACCATGACCCGCACCGCGCGCGCCCCGCGTTTGATGAATCATCGCGCTGAGCCGTTTATTGAAGTACATCCCGACGATGCGCTGGCCTACGGCGTCGCCGACCAGCGCCTGGCGGTGCTGAGCAGCGCGGCCGGTGAGTATCGCGCCCGGGTGCGGGTGGCCAACGCGCAGCGGCGCGGCGAGGTGTTCGTGCCGATGCACTGGAGCGACCGCTTCACCAAGCAAGCGCGCAGCGGCGCCCTGATCAGCGGCTACACCGATCCGCTCTCTGGGCAACCGGAGTCCAAGCACGGCGCCGTGGCCCTGGCCCCAATGAGCACCGCCTGGGAGGCCACTCTGTTAGTCAGCGAAGAGCTCAGCGACGAACTAAGTGACTCGGCGCCCTGGTGCGAGAGCGACTACTGGGCGCGCATTCCCATGCGCGGCTGCCAGCGCTGGCAGCTGGCCAGCGGGCGAGTCGAGCACGACTGGCTCGAGCGCCTGGCGGCCTGGCTGCCCGAGGCGGCGACGCTGTGGTGCGAGGATGCCGGCGATGGGCGACTGCGCGCCGCGGCGGTGCGGGACGGGCAACTGTGCTGGTGGGTCATGGTCGGCCCGCCCGCCGAGCTGCCCGGCCTGGCTTGGCTCGAGCAGCGCTTCAATGACGCCGAGCTGAGCGACACCCATCGCCGTCGGCTGCTGGCCGGCTGCGACGATGGCGCCGCCGATACCGGCCCCACCATCTGCAGCTGTCACCAGGTCGGCCAGAAGGCGATCGTCTCCGCCATTCGCAGCGGTGATGCCAGCGTCGAGGCGCTGGGCGCCCGGCTCGCCTGCGGCACCCAGTGCGGCAGCTGTATTCCCGAACTCAAATCCCTGATTGAAGAGGAGCGCAGCCATGAGCGCGCCAAGCCGACCCCTGAAACCCAAGTGGCCTGATGCCCTGGTCCGCCTCAGCCAGCGCATGACGCGCTACTTCACCACGCTCGGCGGTGAGTCCTCTGACGCCACGCCCGGCGTGGCGCTGCGCGGCGAGTGCCGCCCGGGCAAGGTCTACCTGGTCGGCGCCGGCAGCGGCGATGTTGAGCTGCTGACCCTCAAGGCCGCGCGGCTGCTGCAGCAGGCCGATGCGGTGGTCTACGACCGCCTGGTGGAGGAGGAGGTGCTGGCGCTGATCCCAGCCGGCCGTGAGCGCTACTACGTGGGCAAGGCGCGCGGCCACCACAGCGTGCCCCAGGCCGAGATCGGCGCGCTGATGGTGAAGCTGGCTACCGAGGGCAAGTCGGTGGTACGCCTCAAGGGCGGCGACCCTGGGGTATTCGGGCGCATGGGGGAGGAGCTGGCCGCCCTGGCGCAGGCCCAGGTGCCCGCCGAGATCGTGCCCGGGATTACCGCCGCCTCGGCCGCCGCGGCGAGCATGGGCATTCCGCTCACCGACCGCGGCCATGCCCAGCAGCTGCGCTTCGTCACGGCCCAGCTATGCCGCGAGGATGGCACGCCGGACTGGGCCTCGCTGGCGCGCCGCGACGAGACGCTGGTGTTCTATATGGGACTCTCCAAGGTGTCTGCCATCTGTGCCGGACTGCGCGACGCCGGGCTGCCCGACGACTGGCCGATCATGCTGGTGGCCAACGCCAGCAAGCCTGAGCAGCAGTCGCTGATCGGCAGCCTGGCGGATATGCCGGCGCGGCTAGCGGAGCAACCGCTGCCCTCGCCGTGCCTGATCGTGGTGGGCAGCGTGGTGCGCATGGTGGCCACTAGCCCCGCGGTTGGGGCACGAGGTGAAGTGGTAGGTGTCGCCTAAGTAAAATTGAGCGATTGGCCTATAGTGAAAGGGGCAGGCGGGGCTGCCGTTACCTTGGCAGCCGATTGCGCAATCGACGCTACAACACCTACAACATGAGGAGTTGTCCCATGGCCGAGCCCATCATCAAGATCGACCTCGATAAGCCACCCTACGAGAACGAAAGCATCCACAACCGCTGGCATCCCGATATCCCTATGGCGGCCATGGTCAAGCCTGGTGACGACTTCATCGTGGAGTGTCATGACTGGACCGGAGGGCAGATCCATAACAATGATGATGCCTCGGATGTGCGTGATGTGGATTTGACTCAGGTTCACTTTCTATCCGGGCCGGTGGGGGTGGAAGGCGCCGAGCCTGGCGATCTGCTAGTGGTGGACATTCTCGATATCGGTACCTTCCAAGAGAGTCAGTGGGGCTTCAATGGCTTCTTTTCCAAGCAGAATGGTGGTGGATTTCTCACTGAGCACTTTCCCGAAGCCCAAAAGTCTGTCTGGGACTTCAATGGCATGTTCACCAAGTCGCGGCACATACCCGGAGTCGAGTTCGCTGGTCTGATCCATCCGGGATTGATCGGATGCCTGCCATCCAAGGAGATGCTGGAAGAGTGGAACAAGCGTGAGAAGGCGCTGTTCGATAGCGCCCCTGAACGAGTGCCTGCACTCGCCACCCTGCCCTATGCCGACACCGCGCACATGGGCAAGCTGAGCGGGGAGGCCAAGAGGCGAGCGGCCGAGGAGGGGGCGCGTACTGTGCCGCCTCGCGAACATGGCGGTAACTGCGATATCAAGGACCTGTCACGGGGCTCCAAGATCTACTTCCCGGTCTACGTGAAGGATGGTGGGCTTTCGGTAGGCGATCTGCACTTCAGCCAAGGAGATGGGGAGATCACGTTCTGTGGTGCCATCGAAATGGCGGGCTGGATTCACCTACGAGTGGAGCTCATCAAGGATGGCATGTCCAAGTACGCCATCAAGAACCCTATCTTCAAGCCCAGCCCGATGACCCCGAAATACGACGACTACCTTATCTTTGAAGGCGTCTCGGTGGATGAGCAGGGCAAACAGCACTATCTCGACGTGCACGTGGCCTACCGCCAGGCGGTGCTCAACGCCATCGAGTATCTCAAGAAGTTCGGTTATAGCGGTGCCCAGGCCTACTCGCTATTGGGCTGTGCCCCTGTCCAAGGGCATATTAGCGGTGTGGTGGACATTCCCAATGCCTGCGCCACCCTGTGGTTGCCCACCGATATCTTCGAGTTCGATGTAAAGCCCAATGCCGATGGGCCCAAGCAGCACGTAAAGGGCAACATCGACCTGCCACTGGCTAAGGACAAGTGACGCGGTCAACGCCACTGCCATGAATGATCGAAGTGAAGGAGTCACTCATGCCACTGTACGACTACAAGTGCGCCGAGCATGGCCTGTTTCATGAACTGATCCCCATCAGCGCGTCGGGTGAGGCCTGGCCTTGTCCAAGTTGCCAGGCGCTGTCACCTCGTGTGCTGCTGGTGCCCCCGCACTTGCTGGACATGGCGCCGGAGAGGCGCCAGGCCATGGCCCGCAACGAGCGCGCCGCACATGAACCGCGACACGGCAACGCACTGAGCGAGCGGGAGCAGGGAGGGTGTCATCATGACAAGCGTAAGCCGATGGTCTTCTATACCGCCGAAGGCAACAAGATGTTTCCGTCGGCACGTCCCTGGATGATCAGCCACTAAGTGGCAGTAGACGGCCGGGCCCTGGGCCCGGCTAGCGTAGCGCCTTGTACATGATGCGGGTATCCACCAGCCCCAGCTCGCGGTGGCGGTAGCCGCCCGGCACCGTGCCGATGATCTCGAAGCCGAGCTTCTGCCATAGGCGAATGGCCACCTCGTTGGTGGCCACCACGGCGTTGAACTGCATGGCCAGGTAGCCGGCATCGATGGCGACCCGCTGGGAGTGCTCGCACATGGCGCGCGCCACGCCCTTGCCGCGGGCCTGGGGGGTGACCATATAGCCGCAGTTGCAGATATGGTCGCCGGGCCCGGCGGCGTTGGGCTTGAGGTAGTAGGAGCCGAGCAGCTCGCCGTCCTGCTTGACGACGAAGGTGAACTGGGGAAGCTCGCACCACAGCCGCCAGGCGCTATCGAAATCCATGTTCGGGTCGAAGGCGTAGGTCTCCTGCGCCTCGACGATGGCCTGGAAGGTCGGCCAAAAGGCCCGGAAGTCGTCGCGGGTAATCGGGGTAATATCCATGCGAACTCTCGATGATGGCAGCCGACTATTTTGACCAGTCACCCCGCTGACGCACAAGGGCCGACAGCCCCCTTCACCGCCATCCCGCTTCGACGTGTTCCATGATCAGCGACTGTAGCGCAGCGGCGGCAGCCGATGGCGCGTGACGACGCCGCATGACGATGCCCAGCGGTCGTTTGACGTCTGGTGAGATCAGCGGCCGGTAGTCGATGCCCCCGGTGGCGATCTGCCGAAAGCTCAGCTGCGGCAGTACGCTGATGCCGAGCCCCGCGGCCACCATGCGGCCCACGGTGGCAATCTGGCTGGCATCACAGAGAATATCCAGCGGCGCGCCGACGTCAGCCATGATGCGGTCGATATCCTGGCGTGAACTGGATAAACGGTTGATACCGATGAACGGGTGACCGGCCAGCTGCTTCCACTCGACGCTTTGCTGCTCCAGGAGAGGATGCCCGCTGGGGCAGACGGCGACATAGCGATCTTCCAACACCGGTGTAAAGGCCAGCTCCTCGGCGTCGTGCGGCACCACCGACAAGCCCAGGTCGGCGCGACCCTCGCTCACCATCTGACTGACCTGCTCGGCCAGCACATCGTGAAGACTCAGGTTGATACGCGGGTAGCGGTCGTGAAAGGTCGCGATGATGGCGGGTAGCAGTCCTGCTGCCAAGGTGGGCAGGGCGGCGACCGTCACCTTGCCGCGCTGCTTGGAAAAGCGCTCTTCCAGGTCCTCGAAAGCTTCCGACCAGTCATGCAGCAGCCGTATCGCCACCGGCAGGAAGGCGTCACCTTCCGGTGTCAGGGTGAGCTGGCGCGTGGCGCGTGAGAACAGGGCACCGCCCACCGTCTCTTCCAGTTTGCGCAGGGCGATGGAGATCGCCGGCTGGGAGAGGTGAATGCGCTCGCTAGCCTCGGCGAGGCTGGATGACTGTGCCGCGGCAACGAAGGCACGCAGCTGCTGGATGCTCGGATTCATTTATAAAGTAAAACACAAGTTAAAAACTATTCAATATACAAAACTCATACCCCGACCCATTCTGCTAAGTGGGGTTACCCCTAACGCAACTCGACAATAATAAGTCCGCCAAGGAGCCACCATGAAAACGCCAATCAAGACGATGCTCACCGCCATGGCTGCCAGTGTCAGCCTGCTCGGCGCTGCTTCCGCCGTCCAGGCCGATGAACGCCTGCTGATCGGCTCGACCTCGAGTTCCTCCAGCCACTACGGCTACTTTGTCGCCGTCAATCAGATCATCAACAGCCAGCTCGACGGCGTCAGCGCCTCGGTGGCCGAGACGGGCGCCACCGTGGATAACCTGCGCCGACTCGGCCGCAACCAGATCGACATGGGGCTGGTGACCACGAATACCGGCTATCACGCCTATGCGGGACTCGATGACTTCGACGGCCGTCCCGTGGATAGTCGCCTGCTGTGGGTCTATACCGTAGCGCCACAGAACGTGGTGATGCGTGAGGATGCCGGCGTCACCAGCCTCGAGGAGCTCGAGGGGGTGCGCTTCAACCCGGGGATTACCGGCTCGGCTACCGAGAAGACCACCGAGGCCGTCATGCGCACGCTCGGCATCTCACCGGACTATGTGCGTGGCTCCACCACCGATATCGTCGATGCCATGAAGGATGGCCGGGTGATGGGCTCGGCCAAGTCCGGCGTTGGCAATCGCCTCGACGGCTCGAGTATGGATATCGCCACCTTCACGCCGATCAGCGTGCTGTCGCTCTCCGACCAACAGGCCGAGGCGCTGCGCACCGAGATGCCGGACGTGGCCATCGTCGATGTGCCGGAAGGCGCCGGTGACGGCATTCCCGCCTACACCACCTGGGCCTTCGGCGTTGCCGTGCATGCCCATCCTGACCTCGACGAGGAGACCGCCTACCAGATCGTCAAGGCGGTGATGGAGAACCCCGAGCCTCAGGCCAACGCTTTCTCCGCGGTACGCGACGCCGACCTGGCCGCGATGACCCTCGATGTGGGCACGGTGCCGCTGCATGCCGGTGCGGCACGCTACTTCGAGGAGCAGGGCCACGAGATTCCCGATGCTCTGAAACCTGCCCAGTAACGGCTAGCGATAGGTGTCAGCCATGCGCGCGAACCTGACCAAAGTGCTGGCCCTGATGCTGGGCGGGCTAATTCTCTACACCTCTGCCACCGGGCCCTTCGAGAGCCTGGTCCAGCGCAGCGTCTTTCTCGCGCTGGTGATCCTGCTGGGGCTGGTCGTCTATCCGCTGGGAGCGGGCAAGCGCTGGCGCCCGCTGGGGTTGGCCGTCGACCTGGTTCTGGCGGTTGGCGTGACGCTGGCCTGCGGCTATGTGGCCATGAATCACGACCATATTCTGGTGGAGCTGCCCTGGGCATCGGCCCGCGACATGCTGTTCACCGGGGTATTGCTGGTGGCGATTCTCGAGCTATCGCGGCGCGCCATCGGCGTGATCTTCCCGCTGCTGGTGATGGCGGGGCTGGCCTATGCCTGGCTGGGGGCCGCCATCCCCGGGCCGCTGGGACACCGTGGCTTCGATGTCTACTACATCACCGAGACCATCTATCTGGGCGATCTGGGTGTGTGGGGGATGCTGGTGGGTGTGGCGGCCACGACCATTGCCGCCTTCGTACTGTTCGGCTGCCTGCTACTACACACCGGTGGTGGCCAGACCTTCATGGATATGGCGCTGCGTATCAGCGGTCGTTCGCCGGGCGGTGCCGCCAAGGTGGCCACTGTGGCCTCGGGGCTGTTCGGCATGGTCAGCGGCAGTGCGGTGGCCAACGTGGCCACCACCGGCAACTTCACCATCCCGATGATGAAGCGGCTGAATTATCCGCGCCCCTTCGCCTCCGGCGTGGAGGCGGTGGCCTCCACCGGCGGCCAGATCGCCCCGCCGATACTCGGGGCGGCGGCCTTTATCATGGCCGAGATCCTCGGCGAGAGTTACCTGCGCATTGCGCTTGCTGCACTGCTGCCGGCGATCCTCTTCTACCTCGGTGTGTTCCTGACCATCCATCTGGTGGCGAAGCGCCGCAACCTGCAGGTGGTGCCCGACGACGAGCTTCCCACCTGGCCCGAGGTGCTGCGCCCCGAGCGAATCATCCCGATCCTGGCGGCGCTGGGTGGGCTCTTCTACGGCGTGCTGTCGGGGCGCTCGATCCAGTTGTCGGCGTTCTACGGGATCCTGATGACGCTGCTGACCTTTATCCCCTTCGCCCTGCTGGCGAAAATGCCGCTGCGCGAGATCGTCGGCAAGCTGCTCTCCGGGCTGATGGATGCCGGCAAGGGCATGGTGATCATCGGCGTGCTGCTGGCTGGAGCCCAGATTCTGGTGGCGATGATCGGGATGACCGGCATCGGCGTGACCCTGGCCAGCCTGATCGTCAATGTGGGGGGCGAATCGCTGTTCCTTGTGGCCTTTATCGTCGGTGGCGTGTGCCTGATTCTGGGCATGGGCATCCCCACCACCGCCGCCTATGTGCTGGTGGCCTCGGTGCTGGCGCCGGCCCTGACCACCATCGGCGTCGAGCCGCTGATCGCTCACCTGTTCGTGTTCTATTTCGCCACCCTGTCGGTGATCACACCACCGGTGTGTGTGGCGGTGTTCGTCGCCGCGGGTATCGCTGGCACCAACTGGCTACCGGCGGCGGGGGAGGCGGTGCGACTGGCGGCGGCGATCTATGTGATTCCCTTCCTGCTGCTGATCTATCCGGCCCTGGCCGGCTTCGGTGGCGCGGTCGATATCCTGCTGGCCAGCTCCCAGGGTGTGGTCTTCGTGCTCGCCTTCGCCTCGCTGATGTCGCGGGTGGCGATCACCGGCAGTCGCATCCTGGACGTGGTGGGACTGCTGCTGGTAGTGGGGCTGGCGCTGACGCCCGGCTGGTTGACTACCATAGGTGCCCTGCTGGTGCTGGCGGGACTCTATGCCCGCCACCGCCAGCTGGCGTCATTGATCTCCCAGGCAACGGCACCCGCGGTCTCCGGCACTCACGTCGCACACACCAAGGAGACCCACCCATGACCTTTCTGTTGGGTAGTGGGGCCGGCTTCTCCGGTGACCGCACCGATGCGGCGATTCCCGTGGTGGCCGAACTGATTCGCCGTGGTCAGCCCTCGGCCCTGGTCTTCGAGACCCTGGGGGAGCGTACTCTGGCCGCCGCCCACCGGGCCATGCGTGACGCCCCCGAAGCAGGATACGAGCCCCTGCTGGCCGAGCTGCTCGCGCCGGTGCTGGGGGATTGCCTGAGCCATGGCATCACCATTCTCGGCAACTTTGGCGCGGCCAATCCGGACGGCGCCTGCCAGGTGGTCGCCGAACTCGCCGGGCGCGCGGGCTTTCCCCAGGTGCGCATCGGTCGCGTCCACGGCGACGATATTCGGACAGGCCTGGCCAGCCTCGACCTGCAGCGCTGGGAGGCAGAAAACCGCGACCTGCCCGATGAGCAGGCGCTGATCTCTGCCAACGTCTACCTGGGAGCGGTGCCGCTGACCGAGGCGCTGGCGCTGGGCGCCGAGGTGGTGGTGACCGGGCGAGTGGCCGACCCGGCGCTGTTTCTTGCTCCCCTGGTGCATCACTTCGGCTGGAGCTGGGACGACTGGGACCTTCTGGCCGCCGGCATGATGGCCGGCCACCTCGCCGAGTGCGGGGCCCAGGTCAGCGGCGGCTATTTTGCCGATCCGGGATTCAAGGACGTGCCGAACCTGGCGACGGTGGGCTATCCGATCATCGAGGTGGAGGAGGACGGCAGCCTGGTGGTGACCAAGCCACCGGGTACCGGCGGCTGCGTGACCGAACGTACCGTCAAGGAGCAACTGCTCTACGAAGTCCACGATCCGGCCAACTACCTGACCCCCGACGTGGTGGTGGATCTCACCTCGGTCGAGGTCAGGCAGATTGGCCCCGACCGAGTCGCCGTGAGTGGCATTCGCGGCAAGCCGGCGCCGCAGCGGCTGAAGACCACGGTCTGCTACGAGGGCGGCTGGCAGGGCGAGGCGGAGATCTCCTACGCCGGCCCCAACGCCCTGGCCAGGGCGCAGCTGGCCGCCCAGGTGCTGCGCGAGCGGCTCGGTTTTCGGGCACCGCCGGAGCTACGTACGCGACTGGATATCGTCGGCCTTGCCAGTGTCTTCGACAGCGATGCCGGCGACCTGCAGAGGACCAGCGTGGGCACGGGCAACGGCGATTATCGCCTGCGGCTGGCTGCTGAGCACGCGGAGCGACGCTGGGTGGAACGTGCCACCCAGGAGCTGTTGGCGCTCTACTGCGCCGGGCCGGCAGGGGGCGGTGGCGTGCGCCGTCATTATCAGCGTCGCGTGTGCACGGCCTCCTATCTGGTCAAGCGCAGCGATGTAGAGGCCTTTGCGACGCTGTTCGAAGAGAGGAGTAAGTACCATGTCGCCAGTTGAGCCGACCCAGGCGCAATCAAACGCTGAGATGCCTCACGAGCCGCTCGACGACGGCGCCAAGGTTCCGCTTCATCGGCTGGCTCACGCTCGCGCCGGCGACAAGGGCGACCGGCTCAACCTGGCGCTGTTCGCCTACGACCCGGATCACTACGCCCTGCTGATGGAGCAGGTCACCGAGGCACGGGTACTGGCGCTGTTTTCCCATCGGGGGGCCAGCCGGGTACGCCGCTACCCGATGCCGGGCCTGGCCGGGATGAACCTGGTGATCGACGACGTCCTGCAGGGCGGGGTCAACGGTGCGCTCAACCTGGATGGCCACGGCAAGACGCTCTCGTTCCTGCTGCTTGGCATGACCGTCGCGGTTAACTAGGCGTGGAAACCAACAAGGCGCCACCCATCCTGGGTGGCGCCTTGGCTACAGATGGCCTATTGGCGGAATGGCCGGCTGTGGTTATAGCTGCGCCAGCACCGTTTCGGCACTGCTCTGCTCGACGCCCTTGGCGTCGATCCCCATGTACTCGACCACACCGTCGTTGGCGATCAGCGCGAAGCGCTTGCTGCGGATGCCCATGCCGCCGCCGCTGGCATCCATCTCGGTGCCGATCGCCTTGGTGAACTCGGCGTTGCCGTCGGCCAGCATGGTGAAGGCCTCGGCATTCTGATGCTTCTGCCAGGCGTCCAGCACGAAGGCGTCGTTGACCGCCATGCAGGCGATGGTATCGACCCCCTTGGCGAGGATCTCGTCGGCCTTGATCACGAAGCCGGGCATATGGGTGTTGGAGCAGCCGGGGGTGAACGCGCCGGGTACGGCGAACAGCACCACCCGCTTGCCGGCAAACAGCTCGCCGGTGGAGATGTCCTGGGGGCCATCCGGGCCATTGGTCTTGATGGTGACGTCGGGAATCTTGTCGCCTACTGTCAGTGTCATTACCAGATCCTTCCATGTGGTGTGAGTGATACTCCCAGGCTACGCCGATGTGCTCCCTTGTCCAACATGCATCGGGCCAGTCGGGCTCACCATGGCATCGGCAAGGTGAACCAGCTGCCTGCTGGTGGGGTGAGCCGCATCAGCGCGAACATCCCCTGGGCGGTGGCATACACGATGGCGCCGTAGAGTGCCGCGCTGGTCAGGCGCATTCCCGCACACTTCAACAGCAGCCAGGCCAGCAGCAGCGGGGTGGCCAGATTGAAGCCGATCAGCCACATCGCCACGCCATAGGCGAGAATGCCCGCCAAGACTGGCAACTCCTGACGCGAGCCCAGGTGAATGATCCGACCTTGCAGGCGTAGCCGGTAGAGCTGGCGGCCGAGAATATACAGACTCAGCAGCAGCCCCGGCACGATACCCAGCGCCGGCATCAGCCGCGCGTTACTGCGAAAGCCCAGCATCTCGTAGAGGGCATAGGCGAAGGTGACCAGCAGCAGCGATGAGGCAAGCAGCAGAATGGCGGTGTCGCGGGGCGCTTCATCGTCACTGGTGATGTGGTCGGCTGGGCTGGTCGAGTCGGTTGACGCCGGTGTCTTCCTGGTGCGCCATTTGCGTACCATGCTGAGCAGCATGGGGACGACAATCAACGAGGCGATGATCAGCACGCCGGGTCGGGTCAGCCAGGTAAAGCCGTGAATCTGCGTGGTCAGCCAGAAGTACTGCTCCATGGGCGTGGCCAGCACGAAGCCCACCAGGACAGGTGCCCGCGGCCAGCCAGCGTTTTTCATCAGCCAGCCAATCACCCCCAGCACCAGCAGGGCGAGAATGTCGCCAAAGGTCTGGGTGCCCTGGTAGGCGCCGGCGACCATGATCAACAGCAGCGGGGCGGCGATCAGCGCAAAATTGATGCGCGTCAGCCGGGCCAGATAGGGCGTCACGGCGAAGCACAGTGCGGCGCCCATCACCGAGGCGAGTGCCACGCTCCAGACGATCATGTACATCAAGTCAGGCGTCTCGCTGACCATGCGTGGGCCGGGATAGAAGCCGAACGAGAACAGCGCGCCGAGGAAGATGGCCGCCGCAGGACCACCGGGCACGCTGAACAGCATGGTCGGCACCAGATCGGAGATCACGGTGGCGTTGTTGGCGCCCTCGGCGCCGGCTACCCCACGAATCTCGCCCTTGCCGAAGCGCCGCTTGTCCTTGGTCGAGCTCATGGCGTGGCCGTAGGCGATCCAGGTCGAGGCGCTGGCGCCCACGGCAGGCACGAAACCGCCGAAGATGCCGATGATCGACGAGCGCACGATCAGCCAGCGGCTGCGCCAGAATTCCCTGAAACTCTCGCCCCACTTGCCCATGGTCATGGGCTTGCCGGCGATACCGCCGCCGGAGGCGACCATGCCGATCAGCTCGGCCACCGCAAACAGCCCCAGCGCGACGATGGGCAGCGACAGGCCATCCATCAGGTAGGACTGGCCGAAGATGAAGCGGTAGTTGGCGGCGGCAGGGGCGGCACCGACCACGCCCAGCAGGATGCCGAAGCAGGCCGCGGCCAGGCCTACGACGATATCCTTGCCGACCATGCTGGCGGCAAAGCACAGCCCGACCAGGGCGAACATGAACAGCTCCGGCGTGCCCAGCGCCAGCACCAGCGGCCCGGCAATCGGGATCGCCACGGACAGGATCATGGCGCCGAACAGACCGCCGACCATCGACGCCAGAAAGCCGACACCCAGTGCCAGCGAGGCCTTGCCCTGCTTGGCCAGCGCATGGCCCTCGATGGCGGTGGGGGCCGAGGCCGGTGACCCCGGGGCGCCCAGCAGCACCGAGGTGATGGTATCGGCGGTGTAGATCACCGAGATGGCACCCAGCAGCATGGCGAGCCCCGAGTAGCTGTCCATCAGATAGATAAACGGCAGCAGGATCGAGACGGCGGCGACGCCGCCCAGGCCGGGCAGCATGCCGAATACCATGCCGGCCAACATCCCGGCGAACAGCGCCAGCAGTCGCATGGGTTCGAACAGCAGCCCCAGGGCCGTTGTAATGTTCTCTAGCACAAGACATGTCCTATGCAGCGGTCAAAAAAACGCGGCCACTGCCACCCGCGGGGCGGGTGGCTGGCCGCGACACGAGGCGAGGGATCAGAGCTCGACGTCGTACTCTTCCGAGAGCAGCGTGCGCAGGTGCTCACGTACTTCGTCCGAGGGCTGCAGCGCCTCGCTGAGCGCTTCGGTGACCTCCGAGGCGGGAAGCAGCGAGTAGCCGCCTACGGCATCCTGACTCTGCTGCTGATACTCGGGGTCGTCGTTGATGGCGGCGATCGCCGCTTCGAAGATCTCTAGAATCTCGTCCGGTGTGCCCTCCGGCAGGTAGGCGGTAAGGCCATAGTTGAAGGTCACGGCCCCGATCGACTGGAAGGCGTCCCACTCCACGCCGGAGGGGGCTTCTCCGTAGAGCTCCTCATAGACTTCGTAGACCGAGGGGTAATCCGGGAAGGCCGCGTCCCGTGCGCTGAGTACGCCATCGTCTCCGACCGAGCCGCCGGTCATGATGGGCACCGCGCTGCCGGCTTCCACCATGTCGACGACCTGGGACATGTAGGCAGGGGTGAACTGGAAGTCGATATTGGTTTCGCCGCGCTCGAAAGAGAGGCGAGCCGGGCCACGGCCGTCGAAGCCGAGCACCTTCTGGATATCGAGGTCGAGCAGCTCGAAGGCCAGCAGCGTCGGAAGGTCGCTGGCCGCCGCGGCGATGCCGCCGTAGATCAGCGGCATGTCGGGTTCCTTGAGGCCGGCGGGTGAGTCGATCCCGGTGCTCGGCGAAACGTAGACCACCGCGCCGAAGGGCAGGCTGTAGGCCGGGCGCATGGCGGCGAGATCGTATTCCACGGCGTCCATGCCCAGCACATAGGGGTTGGAGGTGGACGAGGTGGTGAACAGGATGGTTTCGCCGTCCGGCTCGGCGTTCTGTTCGAACCAGTTGGCGCCGAGGATCGAGCCGCCGCCGGGGCGGGTCTGGACATCAATGCGCGGATTGCCGGGCAGATGCTTCTCGAGGTAGGGCTCGAGGAACTTGGCGGCGACGTAGGTGGCGCCGCCCTCGCCGAAGGGCACGACCATCTCGATGGTCTTGCCCTCGTAGAAGTCGTCGGCCAAGGCCGGAGCGGCGGCGATACCGCCGGCGGCGACCAGTACGGCGGCTGACAGTGTCTTGAGGGGGTGGGTTTGTGTGAACATGGCGTGCTCCTGGTGTTGTTGTGGAATATTGTTGACCCGGTGCGTCTACCTGGTGGGCGGTTACTGACCGACCCGGTTCTCGATGGCGCCCATGCCCTCGACCTCGACGCGGACCACGTCACCGGTCTGCAGGAACTTGGGCGGATTGAAGCCAATGCCGACCCCGACCGGGGTGCCGGTGATAATGACGTCGCCGGGCTTGAGTTCGATGCCGGCCGAAATGGTTTCGATCAGGGTCGGAATATCGAAGATCAGCTGGCCGATATTGGAGTCCTGACGCAGCTCACCGTTGACCCAGCACTTGATGCCGGCATTGCTTGGGTCGATCTCGTCGGCGGTGGTGATCCAGGGTCCCATCGGGCAGAGTCCGTCCAGCGATTTGGCCAGGTGCCACTGCTTGTGCTTCTTCTGCAGATCGCGGGCGGTAACGTCGTTGGCCACGGTGTAGCCCCAGACGTGATCGAAGGCCTGATCCTTGCGGATGCCGCGCCCCCCCTTGCCGATGATGATGGCGAACTCGGCCTCGTAGTCGAGCTGCTCGGTCACCGCGGCGTGACGCGGGATCTCGTCGCCGTCTGCGATCAGGGTGGTGTAGGCCTTGGTAAAAATGATGGGGTGCTTTGGTACTACATCATCGGCACTGGTACTGCTGTCGAACCCGGAATTGCTGAACTCGGCGGCATGCTCGAAGTAGTTCTTGCCCACACAGAACATGTTGCGCTGTGGGTGGATGGGGGCCTCAACCCGCGCTTGATCGAGGGGCTGACCGTCGCCTTGCGGTACAATTTTCTGCTTGAGGCGGCCCCATTCCTGCACCAGCTGGTTCATATCCCCCGTGAAGTCGGGTATCAGGTCGGACAGTGGCCAGTAGCGCTGGGTGTGCTCATCGACCAGGGCGACGCAGGTCGGCTGGTCGGGATGTGAGCGAAGCGTCGCGAATTTCATCTGGCTTGGTTCTCCATAGGTTTGTTTTGGTTCCGTATCCATCGAGACTAGATCCTATGAAGTACCAATTCAAGGGTATTTTTTGAATAGTGGGACCAAATGGTATAGTTTTCTCAGCATTGGTGGCGTAATGGCACGACATGAAGGACAGCCTGTGAGTGACAAGACTTTGGGCAAGGCGGTGCGTGCTGACGGTGCGCGCTCGCTGGCTCGCTATCTTCAGCAGCAGATCGAAAACGGCAGCTTCCCTGCGGGCCACCGTTTGCCCACCGAGCGTGAACTCAGCGAAAGGTTCGCTGCATCGCGTGGCGCGGTCAGGCGCGTGCTCGGCAACTTCAAGCAGCAGGGGCTGATTACTCAGGTGGTGGGGAGCGGCACCTTCGTCTCTGAGGAGGTCGCTGAGCTGATGCCGCAGCGCGAAGAGTCCCCTACAGGAGCGCGAGCAGTGGCGGTGCAGACCAGCCCGGCGCAGTTGATGGAGGCACGCCTGCTGATCGAGCCACAGATGGTAGCGCTGATTGTGCGCTACGCCACCGCGTCCGACTTCGAACTCATGGATGAGTGCATCCTACGCGCGGAAGCCGCCACGGCCATCGAGGCGTTCGAGCACTGGGACGGGGCGCTGCACCAAGCATTTGCCGAAGCCACCCACAACAGCTTCTTTCTGCGCATCCTCGAACTGACTAACGTGGTGCGTGAGGAGGGGGAGTGGGGACGGCTCAAGCGCGTCTCGCTGACGCCCGAACGGCGTCAACGCTACGAAATGCAGCATCGCGCCATCGTCGCGGCACTGCGCGATCGCGATGAGGACACGGCCAGGGCGCTACTTGAGGAGCACCTGAGAGAGGTGCAGAAGAACCTGTTCGGTAGAGACTGAAGCGAAGGGGGCCGAAACCCTCGCATTCCCGCAGGGCGCCTGCAATCATTGCGGCAATCTCATGGGGCAGGGGGCCCGTCTGTGAAACGTCGTACTCGAGTTGCCGCCTACACGGCCGTGGTGATTGCCGTGATTTTCAGCGTGGGCAGCGTGCTGCTCTACAACGCCACGCCGAAGCCCAAGCGGCTGCTCGAACCAGTGGAAGTTGACTTTACTACCAGCGATGCGGATTTCCGGCGCAGCATGGGGCTGATCCTCGAGCAGCCGATTGTGGCCGGCAATCGCATCGCCATGCTCGAGGACGGCGAGGCGATCTATGCCGACATGCTCGACGCCATCGACGCGGCCGAGGCCTCCATCACCTTCGAAACCTTCGAGTTCTGGGGCGAAGAGGCCACCGAGCCATTCGTCGACGCCCTGGTGGCTGCGGCCGAGCGTGGCGTCGCGGTGCATGCCCTGATCGACTACGTCGGTTCGGTGCCCGCTGCGGCTGACAAGTTCGAGCGCATGCTGGACGCAGGCGTCGAGGTGATCCGTTGGCGCAAACCGTCCTGGTACGAGTTGGCGCGTTTCAATCACCGCACTCACCGCAAGCTGCTGATGACCGATGGTCGCACCGGTTTCATCGGTGGGGCCAATATCACCGACAGCTGGCTGCCCGACGACGACGGCCTGGCCTATCGCGATCACCACTTCCGCGTTGAGGGACCGGTGGTGGGCAACATGCAGGCTGCCTTCGTCGATACCTGGCTGGACGCCAGTGGCCGGCTACTGCTCGGCGATGCCTATTTTCCCGAACTGGAGGAGCAGGGCGAGCTGGATGCGCAGATGGTCACCAGTACGCCCCGCGAAGGCCGTCACCGCATGCGCAAGATGCTGATGGTGGCGATCGCCACGGCCGAGCAGCGAATCTCCCTGGGCTCTGCCTATTTCTACCCCGATGCGGAGTTCCTCGAAGCATTGGTCGATGCCCGCGAGCGCGGCGTCGAGGTCAATATCCTGGTGCCCGGCGACAGCATCGACATGGGCTTCGTGCGTCACGCCTCGGTCAATCGCTGGGGGCCGATGCTCGAAGCCGGGGTGGTGATCCATGAGTACCAGCCTTCGATGTATCACGCCAAGTTGGTCAGTATCGATGATCGCTGGGCCAGTATCGGCTCGACCAATCTCGACAACCGCTCCTTCCGCATCAACAAGGAGGGCAATCTCAACGTCTACGATGAGGATTTTGCCCAGCGGGTCCGCGAGCTGATCGAGGACGATATCCGCGACGCCGAGCGCTATGACCTCGATCGCTGGGAGAACCGCCCCTGGCGCAAGCGCGTGGCCGGCTGGGTCAGTATGCTAGCCGGCGCACATTTCTAGGCTCTGTCTGAAAACTGGCTGCGCTCGGCCATACTGCGTTAAAAATCGGCTCAAAGTACTCATTTACACCCCAGTAAACTCCGTCTTTTGGACTCGCAACATCCATGTCGCTCGCTCTTCGAGCAGCAGAGCTGCCCAAATCGTCAATCCTGACGATTTGTCGCCGATTTTGCTTTGCGACCCACATGGATGTGGGGAGTGCGTTGGCCCGAAGGGAACGGGCCTAGCCCTGACCTTCGCTCGCCGACTTTTCAGATAGAGCCTAAGTTATGTCCAGACACTGGCTGCGCTCGGCGACTTTTTTTGTGCGTGGCCTAATGCTTAATTGTTGTCGCCTGCGTTGAAGGCGGCGAACACCTGATCGCCGGTCATATCATGGGTCTCGTTGGCGAAGGCGTAGTAGCCGGGCTTTTCATCGATAAAGATCTGGGTGGCGAAGTGCCAGCCGTGGCCCTGGTCGACCAGCCCTACCGGCACGGCGTGATGCTCGCCGCTCTTGAGGCGGTAGAACAGGTGGGTGCCGCAGTGCCGGCAGAAACCGCGCTCGGCCCAGTCTGAGGAGGGGTATACCGTGACATTGTGTTCGCCGACGAGATCTATCGTGCTGACGCTCTCCAGTGCCAGCAGCGGACCGCCTCCCCAGCGGCGACACAGGCTGCAGTGGCAGGCAGCGACCTCGTCGGACGCGACTTCGACGCTCAGGGTAACGGCGCCGCACAGGCAGCTGCCGGTATGTTGAGTGGTGGCAGACATGAGACTCTCCTGATGATGACGATTCCTCAGCCAGTCTAGTCGCTAATCGCGTCGCTGCGAGCTGCCTTGGCGCGAGGCATCATCGAAGCGGTCGACCTGGCGCAGGGTGGGGAACAGCCGCATCCAGGCGCCGACCACCGCCAGGGTGCCGAGGCCGCCGATCACCGCCGCCGGCACCACGCCAAGCCAGGCCGCCATGCTCCCGGCACGGAACTCGCCGAGCTCGTTGGATGAGCCGATAAACAGCATGTTGACGGCGTTGACCCGGCCGCGCATTTCGTCGGGGGTGGCGAGTTGGATCACCGTCATGCGCACGTAAACGCTGATCATGTCGGCCGCGCCGGCGACCAGCATGGCGATCAGCGACAGCCAGAACAGCGTCGAGAAGGCGAACACCAGGTTGGCAACGCCGAATATCGCCACCGCGATAAACATCACCAGCCCGGCGTGGCGCTTGATGCCGCGCACGCCGAGATAGATCCCCATCAGCAGCGCGCCCACAGCGATGGCGCTGCGCAGTGCGCCGAGCCCCTCGGGGCCGACGTGGAGCACCTCCTGGGCATAGATGGGCAGCAGCGCCACCACCCCGCCCAGCAGCACCGCAAAAAGATCCAGCGAGATGGCGCCGAGGATGATCGGCTGGCGGCGGATATAGTCGATCCCGGCGGTAAAGCGCCGCCAGGCGGTGGCCTCCAGGGAGGCAGCGGCCTCGACAAAGCGGATCGGCACCGGCAGCAGCGAAACCAGGGCAACGGCGAAGCAGCCCAGGCATGCCGCGTAGGCGAGGCTGCCGCCGCCCAGCGCATAGAGGATCCCGCCGAGCAGCGGGCCGCCGATCACGGCGACCTTCATGATCGCACTGTTCAGGGCGATGGCCTGGGCGAGTTGGGCGCGCGGCACGATATTGGGCAGCAGACTCTGCAGCGCGGGGCCGGTGAAGGCGCGGGCGGAGCCAAACAGTGCGAGCACGGCGTAGTAGGCGCCGACCCGCTCGCTGGCCGCCAGCGCCAGGCCGAGCAGCAGCGCACTGCACAGTGCCTGTACCGCCCAGCTCAGCTGAAGGATGCGCTTGCGCGGAAAGCGGTCGACCAGGTCGCCGGCGGGCAGCAACAGCAGCACCATGGGCAGGAACTGCGCCAGGCCCACATAGGCCAACGACATCGGATCGCGGGTCATGGCATACACCTGCCAGGCCACCACCACCGCTTGAATCTGCATGGCGAACACCGCCGCCAGGCGCGCTACCAGGAAACTCACAAAACCGGGTTGACGATGCAGGGCGACCAGATCGTCGGCGGGGGAATCAGCGGCGTGGGCGGAGCTCATGGCGTGTCCGACAGCGAGACGAAATCTCGATTCTAGTGATTCTTAGGGAGATATTCACTCGGCTAATGAATAAGGGGCTAACGGATTAGGCAGGCGGCCTGCTAGAGGCCAACGAAGACGCCCCGGTCACTCCCTGTGACCGGGGCGTTGGCTACGTCAGGCTACTCCCGCAGTGGGGACAGGTTTCGTGGGCGCTGCGGGTGGCGGCCTTGCGGGGCTTGGGCGCCGACTCGCGCTCGGGGTTGATGGCGACCAGGGTGCCGCGCTCCCAGCGCAGGCCCATATCCTTGAGCATACGTGGGTCGCACTCCTTCAACTGAGCGAATTGACGACGCTTGGTGGCGCGGTCGCGCAGCGCATGCAGCAGGCTTTTGACGCTAGTGAAAATTGCCATTTCTCGGTCTCCTTGCGGGAGGCCGGGATGCAGCGCGAACAGGAGATAACCAAATAAAGCGGGGGTAATCACATGGCCGCGACGCATGCCGCGGCCATTGTTTCTCAGTGTCGGATTGGCACGCGGCAACGGCAGGCTGGCATCGCATTTTTGGCAATGCGATGCTGCTTGCTTACACGGTTGACGCGGGTTTGCCAGCGCATGAGAAAACGGTCTCTGGATAGGGTTGATGTCGCCCACCTAGGGTGAGTGACCTTTTTCTTATAAACAATCGCTGATCAAGCGTCAAGCGGTTGGGGCCAGACCCTCAGCGATAGCCCTTGGCCTGTAGCCGGAATAGCGTGGCGTAGCGGCCGTCGGCAGCCAGTAGTTGGTCGTGGGTGCCGCGTTCGATGATCTGGCCGCGGTCGATGACCAGGATCTGCTCGGCGCTGCGCACCGTGGAGAAGCGGTGAGAGATCAGGATGGTCATCTTGTCGCGTGCGTGCTCGCGGAAGCGCGCGAAGATCTCCGCCTCGGCGGCGGCGTCCATTGCCGCGGTGGGCTCGTCGAGCACAAGGATGTCGGCGTTTTCACGCATATAGGCCCGCGACAGGGCGATCTTCTGCCACTGCCCGCCGGAGAGCTCCTGGCCGCCCTTGAACCAGCGCCCCAGTTGGGTCTGGTAGCCGCTGGCCATGCGCGCGATGAAGTCGTCGGCCATGCCGTGGCGGGCGGCTTCCTGCCAGCGCTGCTGGTCGTCGAAGGCGTGGGTGTCACCCACCCCGAGGTTCTCGCCGACCTGCAGCTGGTAGCGCACGAAGTCCTGGAAGATCACGCCGATGCGCTCGCGCAGGGCCTCGGTCTGCCAGTCGCGCAGGTCACTGCCATCCAGCAGGATGCGTCCCTGGGTGGGGTGATAGAGCCGCGTCAGCAGCTTGATCAGCGTGGTCTTGCCGGAGCCGTTCTCGCCCACCAGGGCGAGACTCTGACCCGGGGCGAGGTGCAGGTTGATGTCGTGCAGCACCTCCTCGCCGCCGGGGTAGGCGAAGCCGACGTCCTCGAAGCGCAGGCCATCTCCGGGCGTGGCGCCTTGGGTGAGGGTGCCGCCGTTGTCCTCCACCGGTTGCTCCAGATACTCGTAGAGATTGGAGAGGTAGAGATTGTCCTCGTACATGCCGCTGATCGCGGTGAGGCTTGCCGAGAGCGCCGCCTGGCCCTGCTTGAAGACCATCAGGTACATGGTCATCTCGCCCAGCGTCAGGGCGCCGCCGATGGTCTCCACCACCACCCAGCCGTAGGCGCCATAGAAGGTCAGGGTGCCGAGCAGGCCGAGCAGGAAGCCCCAGGTCTCGCGGCGCAGCGTTAGCAGGCGCTCTTCGGCGAACAGCCGCGTGAAGATATCGCGATAGCGCTGCAGGAACAGCTCCTCGAGACCGAACAGCTTGACCTCCTTGATGCTGTCTTCGCGGGCCAGCACGGTCTCCAGGTAGATCTGCATGCGGGTCTGGGGCGAGCGCCAGCGGAACAGCCGGAAGGCGTCGCCGGAGAACTTGGCTTCGGAGATAAATACCGGCAAGGCGCCGGCCACCAGCAGCAGTATTGCCCAGGGCGAGAACTGCACCAGCAGCACGCCGAAGCTGGCCAGGGAGATGGCGTTCTGCAGCAGCCCGAAGGTCTTGTTGACCAGCGCCAGGGGCCGGGTCGAGGCCTCGCGGCGGGCGCGGGTCAGCTTGTCGTAGAGTTCGGAATCCTCGAACTGGCTGAGCGACAGGCGCCCCGCCTTCTCGAGAATCAGCACATTGACCTTCTGGCCGAGCAGCGCCCGCAGCAGTGACTGCTGGGCGGCGAGGCCGCGTTGGGCGAGGGCGATAAGCGCGATGATCAGCCCCTCCAGCGCCACCAGCCACAGCACCGGGGTGATCAGCGTGAGCAGTTCGGGATCGCTGGCCGCGCGGTGGGCGTCCATGGCGGCGACCACGCCGTCGACGATCAGCTGGCCCACCCAGGCCGCCACCGCCGGCAGCACCCCGGCGACCAGGGTGCAGAGCATCAGCCCCAGGGTCATCCAGCGCGAGGTCTCCCACACCAGACCGAGGGCCCGACGGCTGTAGCGAAACACGCCGAAGAAGCCGGCTAGCGGAGTGGCGGAAGCGTGGTCGGGGGTTGAGGGCGGCGACACGAAGGGGCTCCAGGCGAGGGAGCCGCCAGTGTACGCGCAACGGTTGCGTTGCGCATGATGCTCAGCTCAGCTTGAGCGGCGGCTCGGCCAGCCCGCTGACGCCCACTTCTGCCATGAAGAGGCCGCCGGCATGGGGCTGTTGTGAAAGGTCAGCGGCGCCGAGGCCTTCCCGGGCGGTGGTGATGTAGAGGCGCTCGAGCGCCGCGCCGGCGAACGCCGGGCAGGAGGGCTGGCTAATCGTCAGCGTCACCTCGCTGACCACGCGGCCGGCTGGGTCCAGGCGCACCACCATGCCGGCGCCCCACAGCGCCAGCCACAGGTGGCCCTCGGCATCGATGACCGCACCGTCGGGGTTGCCGGGATGGGCAGAAAAATCGGCCCAGGGAGTGGGCTCGCCCAGCGGCCAGCCGTCGGCATCGAGGGGCCAGCGCATGACGCGGCCGGTCGGGGTGTCGGTGAAGAAGGCGAACTCGCCGCCGGGCGTGAAGCACAGCGCATTGGGGATGGTCAGGCCGCTGCGCAGCCTGACCAGTTCACCGCGGTGCAGGCGGTAGAGGCTGCCAGCGCCAGCCTCGGCGCTCTTGCCCATGCTGGAGAGCCACAGGCTGCCGTGGCGGTCGACTCGGGCATCGTTGCTACGGGTGATGGGGTTGTCGGCCTCGAAGTCGCAGAGCGTCTCGAGGGCAGCGCGTGTCGGGTCGAAACGGCTCAGGCGTTTCTCACCCACCAACAGCACGCCGCCCTCCTCAAGCGGCGCGGCCAGCGACAGCATATGGCCCACCTCGAGGTAAGCGCTGTGGCCGCTTGCCGGGTCCAGCCAGTGCAGTCGCCCCTGAGTGATATCGCACCAGAACAGTTTGCCCTCGGCGGCATGCCACTGGGGGCCTTCGCCCAGCGCGCAGCGGCTGTCGACGGCGAGTTCGGCTGAGTGGGTCGGCACGCTCACGCTTCACCTCCCGCAGCGCGCCAGGCCGAGACAAGGGCGTGGGCCTGCTCGCCCACCTGCTCAGGCGTCTGGCCTGGCTTGAACAGCGCACTGCCGAGGCCGGCACCATCCACTCCGGCAGCGCGCCAGACGGCGAAATTATCCACGCCGATGCCGCCCACCGCGTAGAGCAGGGTGCCGGCGGGTAGCACCGTGCGTAACGCCTGCATACCCGGGATGCCTACCTGGACCGCGGGAAACAGCTTGAGGCCAGTAGCGCCGGCGTCCAGGGCGTCGAAGGCCTCGCTGGGGGTGACGATTCCCGGCCAGCTCTGCAGGCCGAGGCGGCGGCTTGCCTCGATCACCGCCGGGTGGCAGTTGGGTGAGACGATCAGTCGCCCACCGGCTGCGTGGACATCGCGCACCTGGTCGACCGTCAGCACGGTGCCGGCGCCCACTAGGGCACGCTCCCCCAGGGCGTCGCTGAGTCGGCGAATGCTCTCCAGGGGCTGCGGCGAGTTGAGCGGCACCTCGAGCCGGGTAATGCCGGCGGCCAGCACCGCCTCGCCCACCGCCACGGCCTGGTCAGGGGTGACGCCGCGCAGGATGCCGATCAGGGGCAGGGTCATGACAGTTCTCCAAGTGATAGCATCAGGCGCCAGAGGCGCGACTCAGGGTGGCGCGGGCCAGTGCCAGGCCGGCCAGCACCGCAGTCTCGCCGTCCAGGTGTCGGCTGGTGTGGCCCAGGGTCTCGAGGGCCAGGGCGTAGCGTGTGCAGAGCAGGTCGTTGCCGATCAGCGTGATGCACGCCTCGTGTTCCAGCTCATCGGCCATGCCGGCCAGCTCCAGGCCGATGGTAAGCCCCGAGAGGCGCGCGGCCAGTTGGGCACCGCGGGCGCTTCCCTGGGGCAGGGGGGCGTCGAGCAGGTCGGCGGCGCGCAGGCCGAAGAGCCGGGCGCTGAAGGTCTGGGGAGCCGAGTTGATCTCAGCCACCGCGGTGACGAACGCCTGGCGACAGCCGGGATCGTTCAGGTCATCTTCGCCGGGTGAGTGGCCAAGCGAATGGCGCAGCACCGACTGCTGGGCCAGTAGTCCGTATAGCTCGCCGGTCAGGCAGGTGGTAAAGCGGGTTACGCTGCCGGCCTCGAGCCGGGCCCACTTGGCGTGGGTGCCGGGCAGACAGGCGAGCCCGGAGACCCTCGGCGTCGCTTGGCACAGCCCGGCCAACTGGGTCTCCTCTCCGCGCATCACGTCGAAGGCCTCACCGCTCTGGCTGAGCCCCGGTAGCAGCCGAATCTTGAGACGCGGGTCGCTGACCGCTGGCGCCACGGCGCCACGTGCCAGGTCATCCAGGCGCGCTGGCAGCGGCAGGTAGGCGGCCTCTCGCCAGCCCTGGCGGGCGCCGGCCATGCCGCAGATCAGCACCTCTAGCGTGCCGCTCGCGGGCAGCCAGCCGCCGATCACCCGCAGCAGCTCGGCCTCGTAGTCATCCGCCGTCAGTGACAGCATGCCGCGTCCACTGCGGCCCCGCGCCAGCACCTCGCCTTGCGCGTCCAGAGCCCAGGCGCGCAGATTGCTGGAGCCCCAGTCGACTGCCACCCAGGCGAGCTGGGTGGCAGTAGTGTCGTGCGGATCTGCGCTCATCTCTTTCTCCCGGTGACCTGGCCTTACCACTCGGCGATAGAGCCGTCTTCATGGGTCCACACCGGGTTGCGCCAGCGGTGGCCCACCTTGGCGCGCTCCTCGACGAAGGCCTCGTCGATCTCCACGCCGAGGCCGGGCCCTTGGGGAATCGCGCAGAAGCCGTCGTCGATGGCCAGCACCGATTTGTCGACCAGGTAGTCGAGGACATCGTTGTCGCGGTTGTAGTGGATGCCCATGCTCTGCTCCTGGATAAAGGCGTTATGCGACACCGCATCCAGTTGCAGCGAGGCGGCCAGGGTCAACGGGCCGAGGGGGCAGTGGGGCGCCAGGGCCACATCGTAGGCCGAGGCCAGCGCGGCGATCTTCAGCCCCTCGCTGATGCCGCCGCAGTGGGAGAGGTCGGGCTGGATGATGTCGATCATGCCTTCGGCCAGCAGGTCGCGGAACTGGAAGCGGGTGTGCAGCCGCTCGCCGGTGGCCAGCGGATAGCCGAGCCCGCCGGCGATCTGCTTGAGGCACGGCAGATGCTCCGGAGCCACCGGCTCCTCCACGAACATCGGATGGAAGGGTTCCAGCTCGCGCAGCAGCGCCTTGGCCATGGGACGGTGCACGCGGCCGTGGAAGTCGATGGCGATGCCCACCGCCGGCCCCACCGCCTGGCGCGCCTCGGCGACCCGGGCCACCGCCTCGTCGATCTTGTGGTGGCTGTCGACGATTGCCAGCTCCGGGGTGCCGTTCATCTTGAAGGCGGTAAAGCCCTGCTCGACCAGCGCCTTGGCGCCGGCGCCCACGTCGCTGGGTCGGTCGCCGCCGGTCCAGGCATACATGCGCATCTTGTCGCGGACCGCGCCGCCCAGCAGCTGGTGGACCGGCACGCCGAGATCGCGCCCCTTGAGGTCCCACAGCGCCTGGTCGATGCCGGCGATGGCGCTCATCAGGATTGGGCCGCCGCGGTAGAAGCCGGCGCGGTAGAGCATGTTCCAGAGGTGCTCGATACGGTGCGGATCCTGGCCGACCAGATAGTCGGCCAGCTCGTGAACGGCGGCCTCCACGGTGGCCGCGCGGCCCTCGACGACCGGCTCACCCCAGCCATAGCAGCCCTCGTCGGTCTCGATCTTGAGGAACAGCCAGCGCGGAGGCACCTGCCAGGTCTTGAGTCGGGTGATCTTCATGATGGATTCCTCAGTGAGCGTCGGCTGTCTCGGCGACGATGCCCAGGTCGATGGCGGTGCGCCGCAGTACCTCGCAGGCGGCGTGTTCGGCGCCCTCGGCGTCGCGGCGGCGGATCGCCTCAAGCACTCTGCCATGGCGGCTCAGGCTGTCGTCGAGGCTATCGTGCTCCTCACGGACGTGGGCCTGGGAGCTGTGGATCAGGGCGATGATGGAGGGGCGCAGCAGATGCCCCATCTGGCGCCACACCAGATTGTGGCTGGCGCGGTAGATGGCGTCGTGGAAGGCCACGTCATACTCGGCGTGCAGGCCCTGGGTGTCGGGATCGCCTGCGGTGCGGGTCATGCCTTCGAAGGCGGCCTCCAGGCGCTGGAGATCGTCGGCTTCAGCGGCCGTAGCGGCCAGGCGCGCCAGCGTCGGCTCGGCGGAGTAGCGAAAGGCGAAGATTTCGCGCACCAGCGTCGGGTCCAGGCTGTCGATGCCGGTCATCCAGTCGCTGATCAGCGGATCCAGCAGATGCCACTCGGCGACCGGCCGAACCACCGTGCCGCGACCGGCGGTGCGTTCGATCAGGCCAGTGGCCGTGAGGCTGGTCAGCGCGTTGCGCACCTGATTGCGGCTCACCGCAAAGTGGGCGCAGAGGTCCAGCTCCTTGGGGAAGGGGTCACCGGGCTGCCAGCGGCCGGCGAGCAGAGCCCGCGCCAGCCGCCGCGCCAGCGCGTCGGCGCCACCGCCGTGGGGGGCAAGTCCATCCAGCGTCATGGACGTCTCCTGAACGTATCAATAACGATAGCCTATTAAATGTCTGACATTTTGGCAATCGTCTATTAAGTCCAGGCGCCCGATTGGCCGGCGAGTCTGCCTTCTGGCTTAGTTGTCGTCGCTGCCGAAGGCCTTGAGGCCGCCCTGGATATTGACCACCTGGGTGTAGCCCATGCGCTGCAGGGTGTCGGCGGCCAAGGCGCCGCGGTTGCCGCCGGCGCAGTGGCAGACGATGGGCGCCTGCTTGTCCGGGGCTGCCTCGGCAATGCGCATCTCCAGCGTGCCGCGGCTGATATTGACCGCCTCATCGATATGGCCCTGCTCGAACTCCTCCTTGTCGCGAACGTCCAGCACCATGGCGCCGTCGCGGATCAGCTGCTTGGCCTCGGCGGGTGAGACTTCCTTGATGCGCCCCTTGGCCTCATTGGCCAGGCGCAGAAAATCCTCGGAATGATTGGCCATGGCGTGACTCCTCTGTTCGAGATGGGGCTTGCCCCGCACCAGCGGGCTTGCTAAAACGGAAACCGATATCGATTTTCGTTAGTTGTCATCGGCGAGTCTACAACATGGAACATCATGACCTGCTATCGGGGTTGGTGCGGCTGCACGTGCTGCACCACGCCGCCGAGCACGACATCTACGGCCAGTGGATGATCGACGAGCTGGCGCGCCACGGCTACCGGCTCAGTCCCGGCACCCTCTATCCCATGCTGCACGCCATGGAGCGCAAGGGGTATCTGCGCTCACGCCAGGAGCAGCAGGGCAGCACGCGGCGCAAGCTGTACCGCGCCACGCCCCTGGGCCTCGAAGGCCTGGCGGTGGCCAAGCGCCAGCTCAAGGAGTTTACCGCCGAGGCGGAGCATAGCGAGAGTACTGAACACGCGGCACCACCACACAAAAAGGAGTCAGGAGAATGACGGCAGTGACCTATCCGGCGGGACGCATCAAGGAGGTCTTTCAGGCCTTCCTGATGCTGGGCCTGACCTCCTTCGGTGGGCCGATTGCTCACCTGGGCTACTTTCGCACCGAGTTCGTGGCACGCCGCAAGTGGCTCTCGGAGAAGGATTACGCCGACCTGGTGGCGCTCTGCCAGTTTCTGCCTGGGCCAGCGAGTAGTCAGGTCGGCTTCGCGCTGGGCCTGATGCGCGCTGGTCCCTGGGGGGCGGCGATGGCGTGGCTGGCCTTCACCCTGCCGTCGGCCATCGTGCTGGTGCTGTTCGCGTTTGGGGCGGCGGTGATGGAGGGGCCGGTGGGCAGCGGCATCATCCACGGCCTCAAGGTCGCGGCGGTGGCCATCGTCGCCCACGCGGTATGGGGCATGGCACGCAACCTTTGCCCGGACCGCCAGCGTGCGGCTATCGGCCTGGCTGCAGTGCTGATCGTGGTGATGGTCAGCGGCCCGCTGGGGCAGGTGGCGGCGATCGTTGCCGGGGGGCTGGCCGGGCTGGTGATGTGTCGCGCCGCGGTGGAGAAGGCGGTCAGCGAGGTGCACTTCCCGGTCACCCGGCGCGCCGGCGGCATCGCGCTGGCGGTCTTTGCACTGCTGCTGGTGGGCTTGCCGCTGCTGGCGTGGGCCACGCCGTCACAGACCCTGGCACTGATCGACGCCTTCTACCGCGCCGGTGCGCTGGTGTTCGGTGGCGGTCATGTGGTGCTGCCGCTGCTCGAGGCCGAGGTGGTGCAGTCCGGCTGGGTCACGCCGGACGAGTTCCTGGCCGGCTATGGGGCGGCCCAGGCGGTTCCAGGGCCACTGTTCACCTTCGCCGCCTACCTCGGTACGGTACTCGAGCCGCTGCCTAACGGCCTGATTGGCGCGGCCCTGGCGCTGGTGGCGATCTTCGTCCCGGGCATGCTGCTGCTGGTGGCGGTGCTGCCGTTCTGGAACCGCTTCCGCCAGTGGGCCAGCGCTCAGTCGCTGATGCGCGGCGCCAATGCCGCCGTGGTGGGCATTCTCGGTGCCGCGCTCTACCAGCCGGTGTGGACCAGCGCGATCATCGGCTCTCATGAGTTCGCCCTGGCGCTGACCGGCTTCCTGCTGCTGACGATCTGGAAGCTGCCGGCCTGGGCAGCGGTGGCGGTAATGGCGCTGGGCGGCGTGCTGATCAGCCTGCTGGGCGGCCTGCCAGCGACCCCATGAGATTAGAGGTTGGTGAAAGCGGTACGGTGGAATGCGGCGGCGGCCTCGACCTCGGCGACGCCAAATTCGCCGGGCGGCGGCGGTATGGCGCCGGCCAGCACCTCGAGCACGGCCTTGACTCCGTGGGAGAGTGAGATCAGGTTGTAGCCGCCCTCGAGCACGAACACCAACCGGCCGTCGCAGTGCCGCTCGGCGAGCAGCTTGAGGCGGTGAGTCATGGCCGCAAAGCCGCCGTAGGAGACATTCAGCGCCAGATCGTGGGCGTGGGGGTCGAAGCCTGCCGACACCAGAATCAGGTCGGGTTTGAACCACTCGGCGGCCGGTTCGAGGATGCTGTCGAAGGCCAGCAGATAGGCGGCGTCGCCGGCATTGGCCGGCATCGGGATATTCACCGTGGTGCCCTCGCCAAGCCCCACCCCGACCTCCTCCAGGCTGCCCGAGCCGGGATAGAAGGGCGCGGCACGGTGCAGGTCGATGAACAGCACGTCGGGGTCGGCCCAGAAGATGTCCTGGGTGCCGTTACCGTGGTGGGCATCCCAGTCGACGATCATGATGCGCTGGCAGCCGAGCTCGGCCTGGGCGTGGGCGGCGGCCACCGCCACATTGTTGAACAGGCAGAAGCCACGTGCGCGCACCGGCTCGGCGTGGTGTCCGGGGGGGCGGACCAGGGCGAAGGCGCTGGCACTGCGTCCGGAGACCACCGCCTCAACGGCGGCAATGGCGGTGCCGGCGGCCACCTCGGCGGCCTCGACGCTGCCCGGTGAGACGGCGGTGGTATCCACGTCCAGCCAGGCGTACTGGCCGCGCAGTTTGAAGACCTGCTCGAGGTAGGACGAGGTATGTACCCGGCCCAGCTGTTCGTGGGTGGCGGCCGTGCCCTCGGCATAGGCCACGCCGTCGATGGGGGTCAGCGCCAGAAACTGCTGGATAGCGGTCAGCCTGCCCGGGTGCTCCGGATACTTCCAGGGCACCCCGAGCCCCGACAGCAGCTGGCGAATGCGGGTATCCATACGGCCGGGCAGAAAGGCGGCATCGGGGCTGGGTTCGTGGGCCAGCATGCGCTGGTCATAGAACACCGTAACGGGGGCGACATCGGTCATTGGGCGGGCTCTGGATCGCGGTCGATGGCTATGAGCATGGTCCTATGACTGCCAGCTTGCCA
Source organism: Halomonas sp. ML-15 (assembly GCF_014779595.1). Taxonomy (GTDB): domain Bacteria; phylum Pseudomonadota; class Gammaproteobacteria; order Pseudomonadales; family Halomonadaceae; genus Franzmannia. Next base: position 387,088 of record NZ_JACXZT010000019.1, on the reverse strand, counting down.
TCTTTGTCGTTATTCCGTGTCGCCAATATGAACGACCGTCACCCGAAGGTGGCGGTCGTTGAAGCACTTGGTCGGACACCGATGTGATCAGGCGCGGGCCTTGGTGGGTTTGGGCTTGGCAGGCTTGTCACGCCGCTCGGCGAGTTGCTCGACCTTGCGCTGTTTCTCGTAGAGAAAACGCAGTACTTCCTGTCGGTAGCGGTTGTAGGCCGGATCGTCGGCCAGGGTGATGCGATTGCGCGGCCGCGGCAGATCGATGTCGAGGACTTCACCGATGCGTGCCGAGGGGCCGTTGGTCAGCATCACGATACGGTCGGAGAGCAGCACCGCCTCGTCGACGTCGTGGGTGATCATGATCACTGTGTTGCCGAGCTCGTCCTGGATACGCATCACCTCCTCCTGGAGGTGGGCGCGGGTCAGAGCGTCGAGTGCGCCGAAGGGCTCATCGAGCAGCAGTACCTTGGGCTCCATGGAGAGCGCCCGGGCGATACCGACGCGCTGCTTCATGCCGCCGGAGATCTCTGCCGGGCGCTTGTCCAGGGCGTGGCTCATGCCCACCATCTCCAGATTCTTGAGAATCCAGTCGTGACGCTCGGCTTTGGTCTTGGTGCGCGCGCAGGTCTTGTTGACCGCCAGTGCGACGTTCTCATATACGGTCAACCACGGCAGCAGCGAGTGGTTCTGAAACACCACGCTGCGATCGGGGCCTGGGGAATTGACCTCCTTGCCGTCGAGAATCACCGCGCCGGAGGTGGAGTCGGTCAACCCGGCGATGATATTTAGCAGGGTCGACTTGCCGCAGCCGGAGTGGCCGATGATCGAGATGTACTCGCCGCGGGCGACGCTCAGGTTGATGCCCTTGAGGACATCGCTCGCCCCGCCCTTGGAGTGAAAGGTCATATCGACCTGTTCGATGCTGAGATAGCGATTGGTCATGGGGAGTCTCCGTTAGCCTTTGGCGGTGCCGCGGGTCACGCGATTGCCGATGTAAGCGACCATGCGATCGAGGAAGAAGCCGACGATGCCGACATACACCAGCGCCAGTACGATGTCGCTGATCATCGAGGCGTTCCAGGCGTCCCAGATAAAGAAGCCGATGCCCACGCCGCCGATCAGCATCTCGGCGGCGACGATGGCCAGCCACGAGAGACCCACGCCGATACGTAGCCCGGAGAAGATATAGGGGGCGGCGGCCGGCAGCATGATGCGGGTGAAATACTCCGCGCCGTTGAGGCGCAGCACCCGCGCCACGTTGCGGTAATCCTCGGGGATATTACGTACCCCGACCGAGGTGTTGATGATGATCGGCCAGATCGCCGTGATGAAGATCACGAAGATCGCCGAGGGGGTGCTGTCCTGAAAGCCGGCCAGCGAGATCGGCAGCCAGGCCAGCGGCGGCACGGTGCGCAGCACCTGGAAGACCGGATCGAGCCCGCGCATGGCCCAGGTGGACTGGCCGACCAGTACGCCCAGGCTGATGCCGGCCACCACCGCCAGCAGATAGCCGTAGGCGACCCGCTCGAGGCTGGCGAGGATCTGCCAGCCCATGCCCTTGTCGTTGCCACCGTAGTCGTAGAAGGGATTGACGATCAGCTCCCAGGTGTCGGTGATTACCTGGGAAGGGGGCGGCAGTGCCGCGCCTGGCGCCGAGCAGAGGATCTCCCAGATCGCCCCGAGCACGGCGAGGATGATCACCGGCGGCAGGACATTGTGGATCAGGGTGTCGCGAACCTTTTGCAGATTGGCGGACCAGCCGCCCAGTAGCGGACGACTAGGACTATCAGCGCTGGATGAAACGCTCATGGCGATTCTCCCGTGTCAGTGTGTCAGTGGTTTGCCAGGACGTCTGATTCAGGCCAGGCGCTTGATCTCGAGGCTGTCGAGATAGGCCTGGGGATCCTCGGGGTCGAACGTCTTGCCGTCGAAAAAGGTTTCGACGCCGCGGGATGTCGAGTCGGGAATATCGGCCGAGGCCACGCCGAGACGGTCGGCAGCCTGGCGCCATAGGTCCTCGCGATTGACCTGCTCGATCAAGGCTGCGCTGTCGAGATCCTGCGGCAGGTAGCCCCAGCGCTTGTTCTCGGTCAAGAACCACAGATCATGACTCTTGTAAGGGTAAGAAGCGTGGCGATCCCAGTAGCGCATCATCTGCGGGTGGTTCTCGATGACTCGCCCGGTCCCGTAGTCGAAGTTTCCTTGAATACGGTCGATAAGGTCGTCGAAAGGCGCGTGAATCCAGCGTCGACGCGAGCAGATCTGTGCCATCTCTTCATGGTTGGCCGGGTCTTCACACCACATCTGGGCTTCCATGATTGCCATCAATAGCGCCTGGGTAGCGTTGGGATTCTCTTCCACATAATCACTGCGCATGGCGAAGGCTTTTTCCGGATGGTCATTCCACAGTTCGCCGGTGGTATTGGCGGTATAACCGATCCCCTGGTTGACCAGCTGATGGTTCCACGGCTCGCAGACGCAGAAGGTATCCATGCTGCCAACGCGCATATTGGCGACCATCTGTGCGGGGGGAATGGTGATGGTCGAGACATCGCGATTGGGGTCGATGCCGCCGGCGGCCATCCAGTAGCGAATCCACATGTCGTGGGTGCCGCCAGGGAAGGTCATCGCAGCGCTCGCCTCGTCGCCACCGGCACGCTTCTCGGCTAGTGCCTGGCCAAATTCACGGGTGTCTAGCTGCACCTCCAGGTCGGCATAGTCACTGCCTACCGAGATGCATTGGCCGTTGAGGTTGAGGCGCGCGAGGATGCTCATCGGCACCGGCTGGTTATTGGGGGTGACGGCACCGGAGCTGATCAGATAGGGCATCGGCGTGAGGATATGTGCCCCATCGATGCCGTTGCGCTGCGAGCCGAGCACCAGGTTGTCGCGGGTGGTACCCCAGGAAGACTGCTTGAGTACCTCGACATCGGTCATGCCGTGCTTGGCGAAGAACCCCTTTTCGTCGGCGACAAACAGCGGGGCGGCATCGGTCAGGGCAATGAAGCCAAGCTTGGCTGCAGTGGTTTCCGGTTTGCCGTCGGCAAAGGCCCAACTGACGGGCAGGCTGCTGAGCAGTGCCGAGCCACCAACCAAGGTGGCGGAGTTCTTCAGAAAGCGACGACGCTGAGGGGAGTAGCCCTTGAATCTATTGTTGTTCATGCGATGGCTCCAAACAAAAAGAAACGGCGCCTGACTCGAGCTACACCCACGTTGGGTGACTCTTATCAGACGCCGTTGTCCGGTATTGAGAACTGCCTAGGAGCTGAACCGTCGTTGACTCAGCGTACGCTAGAACGTTGCAGGTTGGGTGCCATCGTTACATGAAATCGTCTTGATCCATTCGTTAACAAGGACTTGCGAAAGGTGGGCGGTGTGAGCCGATGCCTGGTATGGCGTTGTCTTGGTGCGTGGCCATGATGCGGCGCACCACAGCCGCCCTTATGCCTGGCGCTTTTTCAGGATATCGGCCAGGTCGATGATGGTTTTCGCCATCTCGGCCATGCTCTTGCTCTGGTCCATGGAGGCCTTGCGCAGGAAACGGTAGGCCTGGTCTTCGCTCATGTGTTGATGTTCCATGATCATGCCCTTGGCGCGCTCGATCAGCTTGCGTTCGCGCAGCATTTCACGGGTGTTTTCCAGCTCATCACTGATATGTTGCAGTCGCGTATTCTGGGACTGCATCAGGTCGATCAGGGCGCGATTGAGCCGCGACTCGACGGCAGTGGCAGTCAGCTGACCGAGTTCATGAGTGGCCTCCTGTGGAAACAGATCGACCAGCTGCTCACAGGTCGAGCACTGCTCGATGGCATCGTGCAGCGAGGCGTCCAACTGCTGCTGGTCGTGCATGTCGCTGCGCGCCTGCTCGATCTTGCGGTGGCAGAGCTGGGAGAGTTCGGCCGCCAGTTGCGCCTCGACCTGCTGCATGGCGTCGATACGCGCGGTAGTGAGCTCGTACCAGGTTTCGCCAAGGCCGTGATCCAGCTGCTGGCTCGCGTTATCGGTGCAGGCCCGCTCGCGGAGTTGCTGGATGCCATCCTGGCGGCGCGGAGCGCGCTGCTGTTGCCAGTGCTCGCGGGCAGCGTCGCTGGCAAACTCGCTGAAGGTATCGAAACAGCGCTGCTGGGCGTCGATCAGTTGCAGCAGAAGCTGGCGATGGGCGCTGTCGAACTCACCGGCGGTGAAGCCGATGGCGCCACAGGCGCGTTCCTGGCCGGCCAGCTCCTTGCCCTGCATGAAATGAAAGATCGCCACCAGCGAGCGTGTCACATCGGGATCGTCTGCGGTGTCAGCGGCATCGAAGACCACTGCCAGCAGGCCGCCGATCAGCCGATTATAGGTCTGGGTGGCGGCATCGGCGCTGATCGCCAGCGACTCGATGTCCCGGCGCAGAGTGGGAAGGGCGTCGAGGGCGGCCCACACGCAGGCAATCCGCTTGAGCAGGCGTGCATTGTTCGCGGCGTGATGCGGCAGGTCATCGAGGCGGTCGCGAATGGCATGCTCACGTTTGAGGCTGTCGGTGATGCGTTCCAGGCGGCGCCCACCAAAGCGCTGGGCATGGGAGGTGAGATAGATGTTCGAGGCGCCGCGCTCTTTCTGCAGTGCATGGACGAAGCGGCTGATATCGCCGACCAGTTCGCAGGTGGCGGCGAGCCGCTGAAGGTTGTCGATTTCACTGCGTTTGGCGGCCTGCAACAGGTGGTGAGCTGGGGTCATGGCCGAGGCCTCCTGAAAGAATACGCTGGAATACAATGCCTAGCGTTACGCAAGCCGCCGCCCTCATGGGCGGCGGCTTGCTGTCAGAACGAGCTCGGTGCCAGTGGCAAACCGTGCTCAACGCAGCGAGAGTGCCCCGGCACCGGTGCTCTCTCCCACGGCATCCTGATAGGCGGCCGCTTCTTCGGCTTCGGTCTCCGGAGAGAAGCGCACCAGCAGGGCACAGGAGGCCAGCACCAGCACGGTGAGGCCGAGGTAGAACAGCCCCTGCTGATAAGTGATGGCTTCCGAGCGGAACAGGAAGGCCGCGGCCACGGCCCCGACGTTGCCGCCGGCGCCGACGATGCCAGCAACGGCGCCCAGCGCCCTCTTGTTGATGAACGGCACCACACCGTAGGTGGCGCCTTCGGCCATCTGCACGAACAGGCTGAACACCAGCATGATGCCGATGGCATAGGAGAGGACATGCATCTGCGAGAAGGCCACCAGGGCGATGCCTTCGCAGATCAGGGCGATGAACAGCCAGCGCACGCGGCCCTTGAGACCGCCGTTGCGTGCGAAGAGATCGGAGAAGATACCCCCCATGGTGCGGGCGAAAACGTTCATCAGACCGAACAGCCCGGCGATAAGGCCGGCGGTGGCCAGGGTCAGATCGAAGTGATCGAAGAAGTAGATGGCAGCGATGTTATTGATGGTCAACTCGACGCCGAAACAGATGGCATAGACCACGAACAGTGCCCAGACACGGATATCCTTGGCGGCTGCCATGAAAGTCTGCCCGGCGCCGCTGTCACCGTCTGCCTGGGGCAGCTCACCGCGGGCGCGCAGATCCTTGAAGTTGCCGTTGGGCGCATCCTGGGTAAAGCGGTAGTAGCAGATGCCGGTAATGAACAGCACCACGCCGGGCACGACCATGGCCAGGCGCCAGCCGAGGGTCTCGCTGACGCCGAGCATCAGAATGCCTGAGAAGATTAGCGGCATCAGGATCTGAGTCGTGCCACCGCCCAGGTTGCCCCAGCCCGCCGAGGTGGCGTTGGCGGTGCCGACCACATTGGGGGCGAACATCATGGTGGTGTGGTACTGGGTAATGACGAAGGAGGCGCCGATGGCACCGATCGCCAGACGGGCCAGCAGGAAGGTCTCGAAGCTGTTGGCGAAACCGATACCCATCACCGGAATCGAGCCGAGGATCAGCAGCCCTGAGTAGGCCTTGCGTGGGCCGATGCGGTCGCACAGCACGCCGATCAGCAGGCGCACGATCACGGTGATCGCCACCGAGGCGATGATGGTGTTGCCGATCTGGGTCTGGGTAAGGTTGAGGTCCTCGCGGACCACGGCCATTAGCGGCGCTATGCCGAACCAGCCAAAGAAACAGATATGGAAGGCGAACCAGGAGAAGTGAAAGGCTCGCATCTGAGGAGTGCTGAAGTTCAACAGGCGAATCTTGTTGGCCTTGTTGCGAATTTCCATGGGACTAACCTCGTCAAGTGACGGTCGAACTCACGATCAGGGCCTTCGCCGTTGAAGGTCAGGTCGACGCACTCGTACTCGGTTTGAGCCTGGTCTACGCCAATATCTGTCTTTTGATAAGCAAACATCTTGCCAAAAAAAAGATATTGTTTTTAAACAATGCCTTATGTTTGCTTTGCCAATGGCGGTAGAGGCGCCGCATGGTACATGGTGGTGCAGTGCACCCCCGGCTTTGCCATGCTGGAGTGCATCATGGTTCAAGGACGCTGAGCGCCGGCAGTCTGCTCTGGGGGGTAGCGTCGAGCCGCGAGTGGCATAGAAAATGGTACCCTGAAACGACCACCATGCCGGCCGCCAAGCGGGCCGTGGCATGCGTCAAGCGCGCGTCGGATGCAAGGAGTCTGGATGGCCAAGAAGAAGGGCGATATTCGTCGCCGCAATGTCGAAAAGATCCTGCTCGCCGCCGAGCAGGTCTTTGCCGAGAAGGGCTATGCGGGTGCTGCCATGGGAGATATCGCTCAATTGGCCGATCTACCCAAGTCGAATGTGCACTACTATTTCGCCACCAAGGAGGAGCTCTACCGCGAGGTACTGCTGGGGCTCCTCGAGGTATGGAAACAGGATGCGCTGTGCTTCGAGCTCTACGATGACCCACGCATCGTGCTGTCGAGCTATATCCGCGCCAAGATGCAGCACTCGCGCAACCGGGCCTACGGCTCCAAGGTGTGGGCGGCCGAGGTGATGCAGGGGGCACCGATACTTCAGGAACGCCTGCGCGATAACCTCTATGAATGGGCCAAGCTCAAGGAAGCCAAGATTCGAGAATGGATCGAGGCCGGCAAGATCCTGCCGGTGGAGCCATCGCACCTGCTTTACATGATCTGGGCCTCGACCCAGCACTATGCCGATTTCGATCACCAGATAGCGCTGCTCAACGACGACCGCCCGCTCGACGATATCCAGTTCGAGCGGGCGGTACAGTCGGTGACCTCGGTGATTCTGCGCGGAATCGGTCTGTCGGCCTAGGCCTCCCGCGTTTAGCTCAGGGCTGCAGGGCGGCGACCACCTCTTCGACCTGCAGGCGCAGGCTCTGCAGTCCACCGCCCGAGAGATACCAGAGCGCTGGTGACAGTATTTCGATGCGAATCCCTTCGGCGCCGGCCGCGGCGAGTGTCTCCTGGGCAGCGTCGATGTTGATAGCGTCATCGCCGATAGCGGCACTGCGGTCGATGATCAGCAGCACCTCGGGGGCGATCTCGGCAATGGCGTCGGTCGGCAACGGGGTGAAGACCCGGTTGCCGCGTGTCTCGCTGGTGACGCTAGCGGGCAGGGTCGGTGCTGCCACGTCGAGTACCTGATGCACCACCGGGTGCCGGTTGAGCGTGAAGTTGCCCTGATTGTGGGTGACCACCAGGCTACTGGGCGCCTCGGCCAGTGCTTGGCGGCGTTGATCGATATGCGCATGCAGCGCCGTCAGTGCCTGCTCGGCCGCCTCGCTGGCGTTCAAGCGTTCGGCAAGGGCCAGAACGTTGCGGTCGAACGAGGCCAGGTAGTCATCGCCCGCCAGGCGGGTATCCATGACCGTCGCAATGCCTTCGAGCTCATCGCGCCACTCGCCCTGACGACCGGTGATCAGGATCAGTCCGGGGGCGAGCTCACTCAGTGTGGCGAGGTCCGGGGAGCGTAAGCCGCCGATATCGACATAGGCGGTGTCGTCGAAGTGTGCGAGGTAGCGGGGCAGGTTCTGCTGGGGCACGCCGACGACATGTTCACTGAGGCCGAGCGCGTCGAGGCTGTCCAGGCTGCCCAGATCGAAGCTGGCAATGCCGACAGGCTCGGCGGCGGCAAGAGCGCCGCTGAGCGACAACGCCAGGGTGGTGGCGAAGAGGCGGGAGAGTGACATATAGGCTCCTGGGTCATGAGAAAAATTATCGTATAAGATATCTTCTCATTTTCTCAGGATGCCGTCTGGATGTCGCTATGCGGGGAGGGAACATGGCGTTGCAGAAGTTCGACCGCGCTGCGCGGCGGCAGCGCGGTCGCTTGGTGGGGCGGGCGCTCAACTGGCCTGACGGAAGGGGTTGCGGGGGTCCTGGTCCCAGCTCATATAGGGCTTACCCGTCTCCTGCGGCACCATGGTGATGCAGTCCTGGACCGGGCAGGTGATCTGGCACAGGTTGCAGCCCACGCACTCCTCTTCGATCACTTCATAGCGCCGCCCGCCGCCGGCATCGATCAGCTTGGCGATCGACTGGTGAGAGGTGTCCTCGCAAGCGATGTAGCAGCGCCCGCACTCGATGCACATGTCCTGATCGATGTGCGCAATGGTCTTGAAGTTCATGTCGAGATGCTTCCAGTCGGTGGTATTGGCCACCGCCTTGCCGCTGAAGTCCCGCAGTGACCGGTAGCCCTGCTCGGCCATCCACCGCGACAGGCCATCCTTCATCTCCTCGACGATGCGAAAGCCGTGCAGCATGGCGGCGGTGCACACCTGCACGCTGCCGGCGCCGAGGGCCACGAACTCTGCCGCATCGCGCCAGTCCGAGATACCGCCGATACCCGAGATCGGCAGGTCGCGGGTGGTGGTGTCGCGGGCGATCTCGGCGACCATGTTTAGGGCGATGGGCTTGACTGCGCTACCGCAGTAGCCGCCGTGGGTGCTCTGCTGGCCCACCGTGGGCTTGGCCACCATGCTGTCGAGATCGATGCTGGTGATCGAGTTGATGGTGTTGATCAGCGACACTGCATCGGCCCCGCCGCGCAGGGCGGCCTGGGCGGCGACACGGATATCGGTGATATTGGGTGTCAGCTTGACGATCACCGGCTTGAAGTAATACTGCTTGCACCAGCGCGCGACCTGCTCGATCAGCTCCGGATTCTGGCCCACCGCCGCGCCCATGCCGCGCTCCGGCATGCCGTGGGGGCAGCCCAGATTGAGCTCTATGCCATCGGCGCCGGTCGCCTCGACCAGCGGCAGGATGTGCTGCCAGGCCGCCTCCTCGCAGGGCACCATGATCGAGACGATCAGGGCACGATCCGGCCAGTCGCGCTTTACCCGGGTAATTTCTGCCAGGTTTACTTCCAGCGAACGGTCGGTGATAAGTTCGATATTGTTGAACCCCAGCACCTCGCGGTTCTTGCCGAAGTGCGCCGAGTAGCGCGACGAGACATTGACCGCGGGTGGGTCCTCACCGAGGGTCTTCCAGACCACGCCGCCCCAGCCTGCTCGATAGGCGCGCTCGACGTTATAGGCCTTGTCGGTGGGCGGGGCCGAGGCGAGCCAGAAGGGGTTGGGCGAGGTAATACCGGCGAAGTCGATCGACAAGTCGACGCCGTTGACGAGGCTATCAGTAAAGGTGTTCATGCGGCCTCCTGCTTGGCCAAGAGATCCTGGTGGATGGCGTGGGCAGCCAGCTTGCCGTGCTGCACGGCCTGGACGGTGAGGTCCTGGCCGGGGGCCACGCAGTCGCCGCCGGCATAGACCCGCGGCAGCGAGGTGCGAAAGGCCTCGTCGACGCGGATACGCTCGCCGTCACGAGCCAGTTCGCTGGCCGTGGCATCGCTGAGACTGTCGCCATCGAAGCCCTGGCCGATGGCCTTGAAGATGGCGTCGGCGGCGAGCTCAAAGCGCTCGCCGGTATCGGCCAGGCGTCCCCCGTCGTCATGCGTTCTCGCGAAGCGCATGCCGGTCACGCGCCCTGCGGCATCCAGCAGTACCTCTTCCGGGCGCGCCCAGGTCAGCAGTCGCACCCCGTTGGCCTTGGCGATCTCCTGCTCATGCTCGGTGGCCGACATGGCGCCGATGCCGCGCCGGTAGACCAGGGTCACCTCCTCGGCGCCTAGCCGGGCCATCTGGGTGGCCATGTCGATGGCGGTGTTGCCGGCGCCGATTACCACGCAGCGCCGGGCCAGGGGAAGCCGGGTCAGGTCCTCGGCCTGGCGCAGGGTCTTGATATAGTCCACCGCCGGCGCCAGGCCCGGTGCGTCCTCACCGGTCAACCCGAGTTGGCGGCTAGCCCCCAGGCCGAGACCCAGGAACACGCTGTCATAGTCGGCATGCAGCTGCCCGAGGCTGAGCGCATCGCCGAGCCGCTGGCCATAGCGGATCTCGATGCCGCCGATCTCGAGCAGGAACTCCACCTCCTTGCGGGCGAAGTCATCGGTCATCTTGTAGCGGGCGATGCCGTATTCGTTGAGGCCGCCGGGCTTGGCCTCGGCCTCGAAGACCGTCACGCGATGGCCCAGCATCGCCAGGCGATGGGCGCAGGCCAACCCTGCCGGGCCGGCACCGACCACCGCCACGTGGCGGCCGCTATCGGCGGCACGCTGGAACGGATGTCCGTCGAAGCGCGCATGGTCGGTGGCATGGCGCTGCAGCAGACCGATCAGCACCGGCTGACATTCGCTTTCATGATTACGTACGCAGCTCTGCTCGCAGAGGATCTCGGTGGGGCAGACCCGGGCGCAGCTGCCACCCAGGATGTTCTGCTCGAGGATGGTATGCGCGGCGCCATTGATGTTGCGTTCGCTGATCTGGCGAATAAAGCGTGGGATATCGATATCCGAGGGGCAGGCCTCGATACAGGGCGCGTCGTAGCAGTATAGGCAGCGCTGGCTCTCGAGCATTGCCTGGCGCGCATTGAGCGGCGGGTGCAGGTCGCCGAAGTTGTCGGCCAGGTCGCGCGCGTCCAGCGCGCCGGCCTCGCCGACCCGGGGCAGGTGGGTCAGATCATTCATCACGGTAGTGCCTCTTTGTTATTGGACGGCTGGGCGCCTCGTAGGCCGGGGCGCTGGCGGGGCCTGGTGGGCCCCGACGCCGAGGGTCAGTCGCGCGCGACGGCCTTGGGGGCGTGCAGTTCGGCGCGTCTCTCGAGCAGTTCAAAAACGCCGGGATAAGCGGGGCGCTCGAGGTAGCGGCCGGCGCCTCGCTCGGCATGAAGATCGCCGTCGCGCCACACCCACTTGCCCTGGCTGACGGTGTGGCGGGGGATGCCGCGAACCGTCTTGCCCTCGAAGATATTGAAGTCGACGTTCTGGTGGTGAGTCTTGGCCGAGATGGTGCGAGTGCCTTGGGGGTCCCACACCACCAGGTCGGCATCGGCGCCCACTTGCACGGCGCCCTTGCGCGGATAGAGGTTGAAGATCCGTGCGGTATTGGTGGAGGTCAGCGCGACGAATTCCTGCATCGACAGCTTGCCGCTGTTGACGCCCTCGTCCCAGAGTACCGCCATGCGATCCTCGACCCCGGCAGTGCCGTTGGGAATCTTGGTGAAGTCATCCTTGCCGGCGGCTTTCTGTTCGGCGCAGAAGCAGCAGTGGTCGGTGGCGGTGGTCTGCAGATTGCCGGATTGCAGGCCTTTCCAGAGGGCGTCCTGATGCCCCTTGGGCCGGAACGGTGGGCTCATCACGTGGGCCGCGGCGCGTCCCCAATCGGTATCGAGATAGACGCTGTCGTCGAGCACCAGGTGGCCGGCCAGGCATTCGCCGTAGACCGGGTGGCCCTGCTGGCGCGCATAGGCGATCTCGTCGACGGCATCCTTGGTCGAGACGTGCACCAGGTAGATCGGCGCTCCCAGGGTGCTGGCAATGCGGATTGCCCGGCTGGCCGCTTCGCCCTCGACCTGAGGCGGTCGCGACAGCGGGTGTGCCTCGGGACCGGTAAAGCCTTCGGCAAGCAGCTTCTGCTGCATGTGGTAGACCAGCTCGCCGTTTTCAGCGTGCACGGTGGGCACCGCACCGAGCTCCAGGCAGCGTGAGAAGCTCTCCACCAGGATGTCATCGGTGGCCATGATGGCGCCCTTGTAGGCCATGAAGTGCTTGAAGCTGTTGACGCCGTGCTCGCGCACCAGGGTGCCCATCTCCTCTCGCACGCTGTCATCCCACCAGGTGATGGCGACGTGGAAGGCGAAATCGGTGGCGGCCTTTTCGGCCCAGCCCTGCCAGATCTCGAAGGCTTCGAGCAGCGATTGCCCCGGCTGGGGGATGACGAAGTCGATGATCGAGGTGGTACCCCCGGCCAGTGCTGCCGCGGTGCCGGTGTAGAAGTCCTCGCTGGCCACGGTGCCCATGAAGGGAAGCTGCATATGGGTGTGGGGGTCGATACCCCCAGGCATGACGTACATGCCGCCGGCATCGATGACCTCGCAGCCGGCGGGGGCTTCGAGATCGCTGCCGATCGCGTGAATGGTACCGCCCTCGCATAGCACGTCGGCGCGGTAGGTATCGCTGTCGGTGACCACGGTGCCACCTCGAATCAGTAAGCTCATGATGCGTCTCCTGGTGATCGGGGTCATTCGCCGTCGGTAAGGCGGGCGTAGGCGTCCGGTCGGCGGTCGCGGAAGAACTGCCAGTTGTTGCGCACCTCACGGACCATCTCGAGATCGATCTCATGGATCAGCAGTTCGTCCTCCTTGTCGCTGGCCTGGGCTTCGATCTGGCCGCGCGGATTGACGATGTAGGTCGAGCCGTAGAACTCGCCGATGTTCCAGGGTGCCTCGCTGCCGACGCGGTTGATGGCGGCGATAAAGCAGCCGTTGGCGGCGGCGGACGCGGGCTGTTCGAGTTCCCACAGGTACTGGGAGAGGCCGGCGACGGTGGCCGACGGGTTGAAGATCACCTCGGCACCGTTGAGCGCCAGGGCTCGCCAGCCCTCGGGGAAGTGGCGGTCATAGCAGATGTAGACGCCGATCTTGCCATAGGCGGTATCGAAGACCGGCCACTCCGACTTGCCGGGCTTGAAGAAGAACTTCTCCCAGAAGCCGGCCACCTGGGGGATATGGGTCTTGTGATATTTACCGAGGTAGCTGCCGTCGGCGTCGAAGACCGCCGCGGTGTTGTAGTAGATTCCCGTCACCGTCTCCTCGTAGACCGGCACGATCATCACCATGCGATGCTTGGCAGCGAGCTTTTGCATCATCTGGCAGGTAGGCCCTTCGGGCACGCGCTCGGCGGCGGCATACCACTTGGGGTCCTGGCTGGGGCAGAAATAGGGCTGGTTGAAGACTTCCTGGAAGCACAGCACCTGTACACCTGCATCCGCCGCCTGCTGGATCAACGGCAGATGGGCTTCGTTCATGGCATCGCGAATAGCCTCCGGTGCCAGGTCGGTACTGGTCTTGAGAGCCATCTGGATCAGACCGATCTTCATCTTCTGCATGGTGTCTACCCATCTTGTGTTTGTTGTCAGGATCACTTCCCTGCCCATATTGGCATGGGGTGATCCGGTAAGTTTCTATCTTTCTAAAAAGCTGACTCATGTGTCAGCTTTTTAAAGCTAGTCGCCATCGACAGATCCATGCAAGCACTTTTTGTCAGACCTGCGGGCTTGCATGTAAGTGATTGTATTAAAAGTTTTTATGCGTTTCGATAAAGCTCTGTTCACCATATTGGTGAGCTCTCGCACCATGTTGGATAGAGCGTAAGTCATAAGGAAAAATGTTTAAAAACAGTAGTTTATTTTATTTTTTCTGAGATTTTTCGTTAGCTCGTTAACAAAGCTTGAACCATTATAGAAACTGACTAGCCTGTCATGAAGCGCTATGAGTGTGCTGGTGAAATAAGCAGGATCGTCTTCTTTCGGTGTAATCATTAAGCTGACTTCAAAGACAGTTTTTCAAAAAAATCATTAAGTTGTAGAGCCGTGACATGCGCCTTGGCGTTAACGCCGATGACACCTTGCGACCTGGTCGTTGCAACTGGGCACGCTTATTGCGTTGCAACTGGCACGCGCGCCCTCAGGCGTCGTGAATACATCGAGTGACGAGGAGAACAACAATGACCGTCGAAGCATCGAGGATGGTGGATAGAGAGGGATTGATCGAGCTGGATGAGGGCAGCGATGTGCGTGACAGCCCGCGCTACAATGCCGACATTGCGCCGACCAAGGCCCACGAGCGTACCTGGTCGAAGTGGAACGTGGCCGCGCTCTGGGTGGGCATGTCGATCTGCGTTCCCACCTATACGCTGGGTGGCGTGCTCACCGCTTACTTTGGTCTGAGCGTCGGTGAGGCACTGTTCGCCATCCTGCTGGCCAACGTGGTGGTACTCATTCCCCTCACCCTGAATGCCTTCCCTGGCACCAAGTTCGGCATTCCCTTTCCCGTGGTGCTGCGTTCGTCGTTTGGCATCCTGGGCTCCAATGTGCCGTGTCTGGTGAGGGCGCTGGTGGGCTGTGGCTGGTTCGGGGTGCAGACCATGTTCGGTGGGCTGGCCATTCACCTGCTGCTGGCGACGATCTTTCCCCCCTGGCAGGCATTGGGTGGGCTAGGCGAGGTGGTTGGCTTCTTCGTATTCGGGGCCATGAACCTGTATGTGGTGATTCGCGGGGCGGAGTCGATCAAGTGGCTCGAGACGCTGGCCGCCCCGCTATTGCTGGCGGTAGCGATTGGCCTGATGTTGTGGGCCTGGCCGCACATGTCGATGACCGAGCTGCTGGCGCAGCCGCCGTCTCGTCCGGAAGGGGCGCCGGTCTATGGTTACTTCTTCGCTGGCCTGACGGCGATGGTCGGTTTCTGGGCCACGCTGTCGCTCAACATTCCCGACTTCAGCCGCTTTGCCAAGAGTCAGAAGGATCAGATCGTCGGCCAGGTATTGGGACTTCCCATGACCATGTTCTTCTTTGCCGCCCTCGGGGTGGTGATGACCGCTGCATCGGAGTCGCTGGTCGGGCAGACGGTCGCTGACCCGGTGAGCCTGATCGGCATGATCGACAACCCGTTCTGGGTCGCCCTGGCCATGCTGATGATCATCATCGCGACCATCTCGACGAATACCGCTGCCAATATCGTGTCGCCGACCAACGACTTCCAGAACGTGGCACCCAAGCTGGTCGATCAGACCCGCGGTGTGCTGATCACTGGCGCCGTAGGGGTGTTGCTGATGGGCTACGATCTACTTCAGAAGGCGGGTGTTATCTCCTCTGGCGTGTCGTTGGAGCAGATGTACTCCAACTGGCTGCTGGGCTATTCGAGTCTGCTGGGGCCCATCGCCGGGATCATGGCGGTGGACTACTTCCTCATCAAGCGTCAGCAGCTCGACGTGCCGAGCCTGTATCAGGATGGGTGTGCGTATCCGGCCGTCAACTGGCCGGGCTTCGTGGCTTTCGGGATTCCCGTGGGCTTGACCGTGATATCGCTACTGACCGGCACCATGTACTGGTTCTATGATTATGGCTGGTTTACCGGTTCGGCATTGGGTGCGGTGATCTACTACGTCGCCAGCCAGCTGATGTCGCCGGTCAACGTCTCGGCAACGGCCGCAGCTATCGAAACTGATCGTATGCCCTGATAGCGTCGCTCAGGCAGTGCATGTGCCGCGCCCTGGCCATTAACGCCGGGGCGCTATTGTGTCGGTTCCCTCGGCAGAGGAGCCGTTGTACCCATTCCGGAGCTAATAATGAAAACATCCGATTATCCGCTTAGCGCAGTACCGGCGAGTCGCCGCAAGGGACTGCTCTCGACCACCATGGTGCTGCTGGGCTTTACCCTATTTACGGCGACGATGTGGGCAGGGGGCTCGCTGGGCACGGCGTTCACCTTCGGTGAGCTGCTGTGGGTGATCACCATCGGCAACCTGCTGCTCGGCGGTTATGCCGCGGCACTGGCCTATATCGCTTGTCGCAGCGGTCTCAACTCGGTGCTGATGGGGCGGTTCTGTTTCGGTGAGCTAGGCAGCAAACTTTCCGATCTGCTGCTCGGCTTCACGCAGATCGGCTGGTATGCCTGGGGGACGGCAACCATCGCGGTGCTGCTGGTGCAGACCACTGCGCTACCTGGTTGGCTGGAGGTGCCGCTGATGGTGCTGTTCGGCATGGCCTTCTGCATTACTGCGATGATCGGTTATCGCGGTCTCGACTGGTTGTCGCGTTTTGCCGTGCCGACCATGCTGCTGTTCATTCTGATCAGCCTCTATACCGGCGTAAGCGATATCGGCGGGCTGGCGGGGCTGGTCGGTCAGACGCCCAGCGACAGCATGAGCTTTGCCGCAGCCGTGACGGTGATCATCGGCACCTTCGTGAGCGGTGGGACCCAGGCCACCAACTGGAGCCGTTTCGCGCGCTCGCCGAAGATCGCGGTGATCGCGACGCTGGCGGCCTTCTGCGTCGGCAACGGCCTGATGGTGCTGACCGGTGCGCTGGGGGCGCTGATCTATCAGCAGGCGGATATCGTAGACGTGATGCTGGCGCAAGGCTTCGTGGTACTGGCGGTCTTGATGCTGTTCCTGAATATCTGGACCACTCAGGACAACACCATCTACAACTTCGCCGTGGCCGGCTGCAATCTGCTGCGGACGCCGCGTCGTCGGCTGGTGACCGCGGTGGGTGCTGCCATCGGTACGCTCTTGGCGGTTGGCGGCATGTACGATCTGTTGATTCCCTATCTGGTACTGCTGGGTACCTTCATACCGCCGATCGGCGGCGTGATCATGGCCGACTTCTGGCTGCGCCATAAGGGGCGCTACCCGTCGCTGGAGACGGCGAGTCCGCCGGCCTTTCATTGGGTGGGGCTGCTGGCCTATGCCGCGGGTTCGCTGGCCGCTTATCTCTCGCCGCTGCTGCCGCCGCTGGTGGGTGTGCTGGTGGCCGTGCTGAGTTATGCGCTGCTACTGCGTTTCGGCGCTGCTACTGCGTTTCGGCGCTGCGGCTGCTCCCGCCCGCCAGCCTGAGTAGCCCTCAAACGACGACGCCCCGCGGAAGCGGGGCGTCGTGACGATGCAGCGGCTGTACGCTTAGATGTCGTCGCCACTGCGGCGTGGTTCTGAATCGCCGGTGCTGGCGATGACGGTGCCGGTTTCGCCGCTCTCGAGCGTGGCCAGCAGGCGCTCGGACTCGCGCTGGAACGCGGCCAGGGCGTCGCCTTCGAGGCTCTGGTTCTCGGGCAGATCGACGCGCATCGGGTCGACCTGGTTGCCGTTGACGATCACCTCATAGTGCAGGTGCGGGCCGGTGCTGCGGCCGGTGTTGCCCGACTTGGCGATTGTTTCGCCCATGTTGACGCGATCGCCGCGGCTGACCAGTGGCTCGGAGAGGTGCAGGTAGCGGGTGCGGTAGCCGTTGTCGTGGCGCACTACCAGGAAGCGCCCCGCCAGCGGGTGGTTGCCTACCTTCTCCACGCGGCCGTCGGCCGGGGCATTGACAGGGGTGCCGATCGGCATCGCCCAGTCGGTGCCATAGTGCGGGCTGACGCGGCCGGTGACCGGGTGCTTGCGGCGCAAGTTGAACGATGAGCTCATGCGGTAGTTGCCGTCGAAGGGGTAGCGGTCGAAGGCAGGGTCGAGGCTTGAGCCATCAGGGGTATAGAAGCGATTGTCGGAGCTGTTGCGCACCACCGTCAGGTCCATACGCGCGCCTTCGTACTTTACCGCCAGTACCCGGGAGTCGAGGCTTTGACCATCGATCAGGTCGGACTCCACCAAGACCTGGAAGCGATCGCCGCGACGGGTGTCACGGCGGAAGTCGAGTTTCTTCTCCAGCAACTTGCTGAGCTGGGCGACTTCGGAGGCGGATAGGCCGGTGGCCTCGGCGGAGCGTCCGAAGCTGCCGCTGACGGTACCGGCAAACAAGCGCTGAGTGGGCTCGCCAGCCTTTTCGATGCTCGACACCTCAAACGCCGTCTCGGGGTCGCGCTCGATCAAAAAGCCGCTGCGCGGATTCTTCATCACGCGCAGCGCCAGGAGTTGACCATCTTCATCGAGCTGGTAGTCGAAATTATGCCCTGCCCGCCAACGGGTCAGTACGTTGCGGTCCGGCATCTTGTCGAGTAGCTGCAGTACTTCACTGTAGCCGAGGCCAAGGGTCTGCTGCGCCATCACGGCAAAGGTATCGCCCTGCTGGACCGTATAGGTTTCCCACTCGGGGACATAGGTCTGCTCGGCAATCAGCTCTTCTTCGAGAAATACGTCGCCATCATCGAACAGCACCAGGGGGCCGTCGAGATAATCTTCATAATCGTAGGCGGTATACGAGGCCAGGGATTCGTCGTCGTAACCGGCGTCCTGCATTGATTCGTCGACCAGTTCCAGGTCGTCGGCCTGGCCCAGGTTGGGCAGGTGCAAAGCGAGGTGCAGGACGTCGGTATCAATCGTTGCCGGCGAGCCTTGATGCTGCTCTTGCTCGTCGTCGATGGATTCCGGAGTAATAGCCGCGACGGGGGGCTGCTCACTGCTTGCCTGGGCCGTGGAGAGCATGTCGATGTCGACGATTTCCTGGGCGGCCAGTTCGGCTATCGGAACATATTGGCGAGTAGCATCCAGGGCATTGCTGGCCATTTGTACCGCGTCTGATACGGCATTGCGCTCGAAATCGAGGGCATCAGAGTCGTGGCTGGCATCGGAATCGAGGGGGATGAATGCCGGGGAGGCGGCGGTGGGGCTCTCGCTTGAACTATCGAAAGCGCCGATGATTTTTTGCGTACCTAGCACAGTAACCATAGTGGCAACAGGGAGTAAAAGTAACTTATGCGTGCGAGGCAGCGAATGAAGAATTCGCAACATGATAACGGCCTTGACTTGTAAGATGAACGTAAAAAGGCACGAGAACCTTACCCCAAGCCGCTTGGGATGCCTAGTCTGTATGGATGTACAGATATTTTGGGCGAGGTTTAGCAACGCTGTTCGACTAACGTCTAGCGGTGGATCATGCTGTAATTTCCCGGCAAAATAGCGCTTATCCCTTTTATTTCGCTTTTGCCGGGACGCAATTCAAGTGGATTATCCTGTCAGACTACCGCTCCGGTAGTCGTTCAGGGCTTGTTCGAGCTCCTCATGGCTGTTCATGACGAAGGGACCGTAGTGCGCGATTGGCTCCTGATGAGGGGTGCCGTAGAGGATCAGTGCCTGGGCGCCGGTACGGCTGGTGAGCGATAGTTGCTGCCCATCCCCCAGCCGTGCCAGGTGTCCGTCGGGGATGCGCTGCTCGCCGATCTCGAGCTCGCCAGCGAACACATAGACGGCAAGCATTGGTGACGTTTGCGCGAGTGATAGCCGGCCATTTTCTTCGACAAGCACATGGGCAACACCGCCACTACCGGCCAACGCGTCGAGTGGTCCGCTAATAGTGTGCTGCGGCTCTGCGCACTGCCATTCACCGCCGAGGGCGATCAGCGTGGCGCGATCACCCTCCAGGCGTGGCATCTCATTGGCGCGTACATCGCGATAGGTCGCCTCGCTGAGCTTGTCCTTGGCGGCCAGGCTCAGCCATAGCTGAAAGGCGCGCAGGCCGTGGTGGTCGGTAAGCGGCATTTCGGAGTGAATAATGCCACGTCCGGTATGCATCCACTGGGCGTCGCCGGCATTGATAGTGCTGGAGTGGCCCATGTGATCTTCATGTGTCAGGCCACCGTGAATCACGTAGGTCAGTGTCTGAATACCGCGGTGCGGATGCGGGGGGAAACCGCCGATATAGTCGTCAGGACGATCCGAGCCAAGCTCGTCGAGCATAAGGAAGGGGTCGATGCCACCACCAAAATCATGGATGCGTTTGATCTTGACGCCGTCACCGTCCTGGCTTGGCTGACTGCGTACAAGGGAAACCGGCTGGCGCATAGTAGAGCGGGTCATAGGGAGCCTCTTTAAAATAGTTGGTGCTAATTACACCAATTATTGATGATGGAGAGGCGTAAGCTGAAGCGCATAGTTTTGCTGTAACTGTTCGAGGAATTCGAAATGTCCCGTGTCACCCTGTCGCAGTGGCAGATGCTGGCTGCCGTGGTTGACCATGGCGGCTTTGCACGTGCCTCCGAGGTCGTCCACAAGAGTCCTTCGACCCTCAACCATGCCGTGCACAAGCTCGAAGAGCAGTTGGGCGTCAAGGTCCTTGAGCCGGTAGGGCGGCAAGTACGGCTGACCGAGGCGGGGGAACTGCTGCTGAGGCGCGCCCGTCAGCTGATCGAAAGTGCCGAAGCCCTGGAGGATGTGGCCGAGAGTTTGGCCGCGGGGCTCGAGGCGGAGATTGTGTTGGCCATCGACCAGCTGTTTCCGCCGGATGCCTTGGCCCGGGCGCTGGATGTGTTCTCGGCCCGCTACCCCGGGGTGCGCGTTCAGCTCCACGAAACGGTGCTCAATGGTGGCATCGAGATGCTCTACGACGGTCGTGCCGATCTGGTGGCGTCTGGCCTGGCGGCCCAGGGGTTTCTTGGCGAGCCGCTGGTGACGGTGCGTTTCATCGCGGTGGCGCACCCCGAGCATCCTCTGCACCGGCTCGGTCGCCCCTTGGATTTGCGCGACCTCAAGCAGCATCGCCAGCTGGTCGTGCGCGACTCGGCCCTGCGTCAGTCGATGGATGCCGGCTGGCTCAAGGCCGAGCAGCGCTGGACGCTGAGTCATCTCAATACCTCGGTAGACATGCTCGAGCGCGGCCTGGGCTTCGCCTGGGTGCCGGAAACCCGTATCTGGCAGGCGCTGGCGCGCGGCACCCTGGCGCCACTGCCGCTTAATGCGGGGGGAGTTCGCGAGGTGCCGATGCAGTTGATTTATCGCGATCGCGACCGCGCTGGCCCCGCCGCTCACGCCATGGCGGAAGCTCTCAGCCAAGCCGTTGCCAGTTGCTGTGAGTCGAGCGTCGATTCGACGCCATCGAATGAGTAAGCGTAAAACTTGCGCTTGAGCGTTGGCGCTTTGCGGGTAGGCTGTAGCCACTCGATTTCGTCAAGACTCGGAGGTGGCCAATGGGCCTGTTGATCGACGGTAAATGGCACGATCAGTGGTATGACACCGACAAGCACGGTGGAGAATTCGTGCGCGAGTCTGCCAAGCTGCGTGACTGGGTGACGGCTGCTGGCGGCGCCGGTCCCGATGGCCAGCCGGGCCTGCCCGCCGAGGCTGGGCGCTACCATCTCTATTTGTCGCTGGCCTGCCCCTGGGCGCATCGCACCATGATCCTGCGCAAGCTCAAGGGGCTCGAGTCCCTGGTCGGGCTCTCCCACGTCAGCCCGCTGATGCTCGATCAAGGCTGGACCTATCGTGAAGATGAAGGCTCGAGCGGTGATCCGATCAAGGGCGTCGATTACCATCATCAGCTCTATACCCTGACCGACTCGCGCTATACCGGCCGTGTCACCGTGCCGGCGCTGTGGGACAAGCAGGGTGAGCGAATCATCAACAACGAGTCTGCCGAACTACTGCGGATGTTCAACGGCGCCTTCGACGCGCTGACCGGCAACCGCCTCGACTTCTACCCGGAGGACCTGCGCGAGACCATCGATGCCGTCAACGCCGACGTCTACGACCATATCAACAATGGCGTCTACAAGTCGGGCTTCGCCACCGAGCAGAAGGTCTATGACAAGCACGTCACAGCGCTATTCGAGGCACTCGACCGCATGGAGTCGCGTCTCGCCGAGCAGCGCTATCTGGCCGGTGAGTGGCTGACCGAAGCCGATATCCGCCTGTTTACCACCCTGGTGCGCTTCGATGCGGTCTATTATGGCCACTTCAAGTGCAACCTCCGGCGCATCGAGGATTACCCGAATCTCTCGAACTACGTGCGTGAGCTCTACCAGTGGCCGGGCATCAAGGAAACGGTGGATTTCGACCATATCAAACGCCACTACTACTATAGCCACGACACCATCAACCCGACGCGCATCGTACCCAAGGGGCCGCTGCTCGACCTTGAGCGCCCCCACGACCGCGAGCGGCTGTCGGGGAAGGGGATTCGCGAGAAGGGGTGATGACGTCTCCCTGTCACACGACGGCCGCGCCCCGGTAGAGGGCGCGGCCGAGTTGCCGGTGGGAGTTAGTACGCGGCATCGGGCTCGTAGAACTCCTCCACGTTATCAGCCGTGATCAGGTCG
Source organism: Halomonas sp. ML-15 (assembly GCF_014779595.1). Classification (GTDB taxonomy): domain Bacteria; phylum Pseudomonadota; class Gammaproteobacteria; order Pseudomonadales; family Halomonadaceae; genus Franzmannia. The sequence goes on along the minus strand of NZ_JACXZT010000019.1, from coordinate 365,120 downwards.
GCGGCCAGGATCACCCGTGACGGAATGCCGTGATACATGTCGCCCAGGCGTTCGCCCTTGACGCCATGCACGGCCAAAGCAATCGCCGAGGCGATCATATTGGGAGGGTAGGTGACAGTGCCTTTGACCATGGGGTGGTCATCGCGAATCATCTCGATGACCCGCTGCGAGCCGCCACCGCCCACGACGAGCTGGATATCGTCCCGGTCGTTCTCCTCAATCGCCTGCAACGCCGCGACTAGCACATCGTCGTCGCCTGCCCAGATGGCATCCACTTGGGGGTTGCTGCCGAGCAGATCCTCGGTAACGCTCAGCGCCTGCTGGGGGTTCCAGTCGGTGTTCTGGGAGGCCAGGATGTTGATCCCCGGATACTCCTCCATTACCCGATTGAAGGCATCGACGCGCTGGCTGTTGATGGGAATCGGTGGCCCTTCCAGTACCAGGATATCGCCTTCGCCGCCGAGCTCATCGGCGATATAGCGGGCCGCCTGCTCGCCAAGGCCGGGATTGTCGCCGGCCAGGAAGACGTCCTGGGCGGGGATCTCCAGCTCACGATCGACCACTACGGTATAGATGCCCTCTTCATAGGCTTCCGAGATCACCGACTGCAGGGTCGCAGGGTTGTAGGGGAGGATCACCAGCGCATCCAGGTTGCGAATCATCAGGTCTTCCACGTTGGAGACCTGGGCGGTGCCGGAGTTGGCCGAGAGCACCGTGAAGCTGACATCCGGATACTTTTCGCTCAGCTCTTCGGTGGCATGTCGCGCCCACCACAGCAGGCCGGCTGTCCAGCCGTGATCGGCCGAGGGTACCGTGACACCGATGTGGTAGTCATTGGCGCTGGCCAGGCCGGCGGTGCCGGTCAGGGCAGCAGTCAGCGCCGCGGTCTTTATCAGGCGTGAGAAGGTCATTGTTGTTGCTCCCATTTTGTCGTGGGTCGTACATAAGCGGGCGGGGTGCTGACCACGCCCGGGATGGCCGCCCGCCACAGTGAGCCACGGCGACCGAAGATGGCATCAGGGGGCACGCTTGTACTGCAGCAGTACCGCCAGCAGGATCACCGCACCCTTGACCAGTCCCTGCAGGTAGGGAGAGACCCCGGTCAGATTGAGCATGTTGTTGATGATGCCGAGGATCAGGGCGCCGATAACGGTGCCCCATACCGAGCCACGTCCGCCGGACAGCGCGGTGCCGCCGATGACCACTGCGGCGATGGCATCCAGCTCGTAGAAGTAACCGGCGTCGCTGGGGCTCACCGAGTTGAGGCGCGAGGTCAGCATGATCGCCGACAGCCCAACGCAAATCCCGGCGATCACGAAGGTGGAGAGCACGATGCGCTCGACGCGGATGCCCGAGTAACGGGCTACCTGGGGATTGGCACCGACGGCGCAGACATGTCGCCCGTACGCGGTATGGAACAGCAGCACATGGGCGACGATGGCCAGGCCGAAGAACACCCAGACCGGAATCGGCAGGCCCAGGAAGAAGCCTCCGCCTACGTTGGAGAAGATCGGGTTGCGCGTCGTGACTTCGGCGGCATCGGTGAAGTAGAGCGCCAGTGAGCGGAAGATCGACATGCTGGCCAGGGTTACCACGAAGGCGGCGATGCGTCCTCGCGTGACCAGCAGGCCATTGAAGAGTCCCAACAAGGAGCCAGCCACGACCGCTGCCAGCATGGCGAGGATCACCGCCTGGATCGGATCGCTGATGGCGTTGACCACGTAGAGCACGATCACACCCACCAGTGCCACCATCGAGCCCACCGAGAGATCGATGCCGCCGGCGATGATCACGAAGGTCATGCCGATGGCGATGATGCCGGTATAGGAGACCTGGCGCAGCACGTTGGAGATGTTGCGGCTGTTGAGAAAGTATTCGCTGGCCAGGGATGACACGGCGAAGAGCAGAATGAGTGCCACCAGAGGGGCCAGGATAGTGGCGTTCAGTGGAATCCTGCGTAGGGTCTGGGCGACGAGGTTCCCCATCGATTTGGCATTGTGTGACTGGTTCATTTCAACTCCCCACTCGTTCACGGTTGGCGTGCTGCCGCGCGCCAGCGGCATACAGCATGATCTGCTCTTCGTTGATGTCGTCACCGCACAGCTCGACCATCACCCGCCCCTCGCGGATGACCAGCACGCGGTCGGCCATGCCGATGAGCTCCTCGAGCTCGGAAGAGATGACGATGACGGCTTTGCCCTGGTCGGTCAGCTCGCGGATCAGGCGGTAGATCTGCTGCTTGGCACTGATATCGATGCCGCGGGTGGGTTCATCCAGGATCAGGATGTCCGGCTCGATATCGAGGAGCTTGGAGAAGTACACTTTCTGCTGGTTGCCGCCGCTCAGTTGACTCACCGGGGCGGCCAGATTGGCGGCCTTGATCGAGAGCCGCTGCTGGTAGTGCTCGGCCTGGCGGCGTTCGGCGCTATGCTGGATCAGGCCGCGTACATAGCGCTTCAAGCTCAGCGCAGTGATGTTCTGCATCACATTGAAGGAGAGCTGCAGGCCCTTGCCCTGGCGATCCTCTGAGAGGTAGGCCAGGCCGAGTGCGTGGGCTTGGTTGGGCGAGCGGATATCGACGACCTTGCCGTCGATGCACAGCTCGCCACCGTCCCTGCGGCGCAGACCCATGATCGCCTCGGCGATCTCGGTGCGCCCCGCGCCTACCAGACCGGAGAGGCCCAGCACCTCGCCGCGGTGTACCTCCAGGTCGACGTCATGGAGCACGCCCTTGAGGCTCAGGCCGCGCACGCGCAGTGCCGGCGACGTCTCATGAGCCGAGGTAGGGGGCTTGTCGGGGTAGATCTGCGACAGCTCGCGGCCGACCATCTTGCGTGCCATATCCTCCTCGCTGAGCACGCCCATAGCGCACAATTCCACCTGCTGGCCGTCGCGCAGGATCAGTAGGCGATCGCAGAGCTCCTTGACCTCCTTGAGCTTGTGGGAGATGAACATGATCGCCACGCCCCGGGCGACCAGTGCGCGCACCACCTTGAACAGCACCGTTACTTCGCGATCGGTTAGCACCGTGGTCGGTTCGTCGAGGATGATGATGCGCGCATCGTTGACCAGCACCCGGGCCACTTCCACCATCTGCTTCTCGGCGACGCTGAGGCGCTCGATGGGCAGGTCCGGGTTCAGTGCCACCTCCAGCGAGTCGAGCAGCTCCCGGGTGCGACGGCGCATGGCGCCGTGGTCGAGCAGCCCGCCGCGGCGCAGTTCCTGGCCGAGGAAGACGTTCTCGTAGACCCGCAGCGTCGGTACCAGGTTGAACTCCTGGGGGATCATCGCCACGCCGTGGCGGCGTGCCGTGATCGGATCCAGGGCGCTGAATGCCTCGCCGTCCAGATGCACCGTGCCGACGCTAGGGGTATAGATACCGCTGACGATCTTGAGCAGGGTCGACTTGCCGGCACCGTTCTCGCCGAGGATACCGAGTATCTCGCCCGGGGCGATGGAGAGTGAGATATTCTCCAGCACCTGGACGGGGCCGAACACCTTGCCGATGCCCTCGAGGCGCAGGATAGGCTCATCCATTGGGCACCTCCTTCTGCGAGAGGGAGGTCCAGACCCCTGCCGCCTGGCTGGAGGCGAGCGTAGCAGCGATAAAGCGCATGCCGTCGACGCCATCGGCAATTCCGGGCAGCCAGGAAGAGTGTTTGTCGTCGGCCAGGTCGTCGGCCAGCGCCTGGTAGAGATTGGCGAACGCCTCGATGTAGCCCTCCGGATGGCCCCCGGGCAGGCGCACGCCGCGACCGATCTCGGCGCTCAGCGCGTCGTCGCGGCGCGTCAGGCGTTGGCTGGGGCCATTGAGGGGCCTTAGCCACAGCTCGTTGGGTGTCTCTTGGGCCCACTGCAGGCTGGCCCGCTCGCCAATCACGCGGATGCTCAGGGCATTCTCGAAGCCCGGTGCCGTCTGGCTCGCCCACAGCATGCCGCGGGCGCCGCCGTCGAAACGCAGTAGCGCTTGGACATTGTCGTCTAACGAGCGGCCAGGCACCGCGCTGCTCAATTCAGCGCTCACCTGGTTGACTCGCTGGCCGCTGATGAACTGGGCCAGTTGGAAGGCGTGAACGCCGATATCGCCCAGGCAGCCGGCGGCTCCAGCCCGGGCGGGGTCGAGTCGCCAGGCAGCCTGGCGATTGTCGTCGGCGGGCGTCTCGCTAAGCCACTCCTGGACATACTCCACCTGAACGTGACGGATGCTCCCCAGGCCGCCGCCCGCCACCAGCTCCCTGGCATGCTGGACCAGCGGGTAGCCCGCATAGTTGTGGGTCAGCATGAAGCGGCGCTGGCTGGCTGCCGCGGTTCTTGCCAGGCGCTCGGCTTCCTCCAGGGTGAGCGTCATGGGCTTCTCGCAGATCACGTGCAGGCCGGCCTCGAGAGCCGCCATCGCTACTGGAAAGTGCAGGTGGTTGGGGGTGACGATGGCGACCACGTCGGCGCCATCCTTGCGTGCCGTCTCGCCGGCTAGCAGTGTCTCGTGGTTGGTGTAGCAGCGTGTCTTGTCGACGCCCAGCTCACTTGCGGTGGCCAGGTTGCGCTCGGCCTGAGACGAGAAGGCGCCGGCGACCAGCTCGAAGCGATCGTCCAGGCGTGCGGCCATGCGGTGGACGCCGCCGATAAAGGCCCCTTGGCCGCCGCCGATCATGGCCAGGCGCAGGCGTTGTCGTGTTGTGTCGTGCGTCATGGCGGGCTCCTTGCGAGGTGTTGCGTGGGGTTCAATCGAGCCCCAGCAGGGCGCGGTTGGCCTGGCGGTCGGTGCCGGCATCGGCGAAGTCGTCGAAGGCGCGGTCGGTGACTCGGATGATGTGGTCAGTGACGAAGCGTGCTCCCTCGGCGGCGCCCTGCTCGGGGTGCTTGAGGGCGCACTCCCACTCGATCACCGCCCAGCCGTCGAAGTCGTACTGGGCGAGTTTCGAGAAGATGCCTTTGAAGTCGACCTGGCCGTCGCCCAGGGAGCGGAAGCGCCCGGCTCGATCGATCCAATGGCTATAACCGCCGTAGACCCCCTGGCTGGCGGAGGGGTGGAATTCTGCGTCCTTGACATGAAACATGCGGATCCACGGGTGGTAGCGGTCGAGGAAAGCCAGATGGTCGAGCTGCTGCAGGACCATATGCGAAGGGTCGTAGAGCATGCAGCAGCGCGGGTGGTGATCCACCTCCTCCAGGAAACGCTCGAAGGTGGCGCCATCGTGGAGGTCCTCGCCGGGGTGAATTTCGAAGCACAGGTCGACGCCGGCGTCATCGAAGGCATCGAGGATCGGACGCCAGCGCCTGGCCAGCTCGGCGAAACCTTCTTCGACCAGCCCGGCGGGGCGCTGGGGCCAGGGATACAGGAAGGGCCACAGCAGCGAGCCGGAAAACGTGGCGTGGGCACTTAGCCCCAGGTTGGCGCTGGCGCGAGCCGCCAGCTTGAGTTGCTGCACCGCCCAGGCCTGGCGCGCCACAGAATCGCCGCGGAGCTCGGCCGGGGCAAAGCCGTCGAACACCCTGTCGTAGACCGGGTGTACCGCCACCAGCTGCCCTTGCAGATGGGTCGAGAGCTCGGTGATCTCCAGACCATGCTCGGCCAGCAGCGCCTGGATCTCACGGCAGTATTCAGGACTCTCCGCCGCTTGCTCGAGATCGAATAGCCGCTTGTCGGCGGTGGGTATCTGCACCCCCTTGAAGCCGAGCGACGCCGCCCAGGGGGCGAGATGCGCCAGGCTGTCGAAGGGGAACTCGTCGCCCACATACTGAGCAAGGAAGAGTGCCGGCCCCTTGATAGTCTTCATCGTGCTGCACCTCGTGATTTGGATGTGTGTGGTCTGGGCGAGAAATGTCGTTGAGCTAAAATGTAATGGATTACATATCAGCAGAGAGGGCGTAGAGGGTCAAGCCAGATGAGGGGATGCGGGGGGAGGGGAGCTCGCGGGCGTAACTTCCCGAAAGTAAAACGTTTTCAGGCTAGGCTATGGCGTGCAAGCCGCTGTTTTTTAGACTAATGGATGAGCGGCGGGCCGAGGGCATATGTTGATGAACATAGCGCAAAGGATTGGCGGCTATTGACCGAAGGGAGGCTGGTGCGGATGGCTATGTCTGTGCAAAGCTTTACATTGTGTGGGAAGAGAAGCACAGCCTTGGCTGACTTCCGGGGCATTACCTCCATCAGGACAATCGCGATATGCTACGCGCCAAGGTATCTGGCAAGCGAAACCACTTAATGCCCACCATCAAAGATGTCGCCCGGGTTGCGGGCTGCTCTACGGCGACGGTATCCCGTGCCTTGGCCAACCCCGAGAAGGTCAGTGACACGACGCGTGAGCGGGTCGCCCTGGCCATCGCAGAAGTTGGCTATGCGCCCAACGTCGCGGCGCGTAACCTGAGGCGCGCCGAGTCGAAGACCATCGTTGCGCTGCTGCCGGATATCTCCAATCCCTTCTTTTCCGAGATCATCAACGGCATGGAGGAGGTCGCTCATCAGGCCGGCTATCAGGTGCTGATCGGTGACTGTGAGCATGATCCGGCACGTGCGGAGGCTTACTTCGAACTGCTGCCTACCAATCAGGCCGACGGCATCTTGCTGCTGACCGCAGAGGTGCCCGCGGTGCTTGTCCGGCAGGCCGATGGGCAGTCCAGCTTTCCCCTGGTAATGGCCTGTGAGTTCTTTACCGACATCGATCTGCCCACCGTTGCCATCGATAACCACCAGGCCGCCTGTCACGCCATCGACTATCTGATCTCGTTGGGCCATCGACGCATTGCCACCCTTAGCGGCCCCGCCGCCAACCCGATCTGTAAAGAGCGGGTCAGGGGGTATAGAGGCACTCTGGCTGCCCATGGTCTGAGCGCCGAGGCACATATCGTGGAGGGCGATTTCGGCTTTCGCTCTGGCTATCAGCAGGGACTGGCGCTGCTCGATCCTGCCCAAGCCCGCCCTACGGCTATCTTCTGTCACAGCGACGAGATGGCCATCGGCGTGCTCAAGGCCGCCCGCCAACTCGGCCTGGCGGTGCCCGGTCAACTGTCGGTGGTTGGCTTCGATAACATCGGCTTTAGCGAATACTGTGAACCGGAACTGACCACCATAAGCCAGCCGCGCAACGAGATCGGGCAGCAGGCGATGCAGCTGCTACTGGGCCTGATGCGGGACAAGCCGGTGGTCAGGCATCAGACGTTGAGCACCCAACTGATCGTGCGCAAGAGCACCGGCCGCGCGGAAGGGTGAGTCCTTATCTCTGCTTCGCCAGCCAGCGATCCAGCGCATTGGCGAACTCGCGGCGGTCGATGTCGGAGTAGCCCTTGGGCCCGCCGGTGTGTTCGCCGCTGGCGCGCAGGGTTTCCATAAAGTCCCGCATCTGTACCCGCGCCTTTATATTGCTCTTGTCGAGCATCTCGCCGCGGCTGGTCATCACCGCGGCGCCCTTGTCGATGGCTTCCAGGGCCAGCGGCAGATCCGAGCTGATCAGCAGATCACCGGCCTCCAGCCGAGCGACGATCTCATCGTCGGCGGCATCGAAGCCGCTGGCCACCGCCAACGACTTGACCCAGCGTGACGGCGGCAGTGGAATCTGATGATTGGCCACGAACCAGGTGGGGGTATCGGTACGCTCGGCGGCACGCACGATAATCTCGCGGGCCACCTTGGGGCAGGCATCGGCGTCGATCCACAGGGTCGGCATGAGGGCTCCTGACAAGGGCTTGATAGGGCGGACTGAAAAAGCGGCGGCGAAAAGGCTGGCCAGGCTCGGGCGGCGATGATAGCATGCGCGCTCCTCGCATGTGTTGACCCCACCATCGTAACGGTTCGTCGCTCATCGCTGCTTGATTCGATGATGCTGCACGACGCTTTGCAGGACGCCAGATGCGTCCGACTATGTAGATGGAGCGCCCAAGTACGCGGATCGTCATTCCGCAGGCGCAAACGGTCGCCACAGCGGTTCGCCGAGGGTCTGATGTGAGCTACGGCTCGCCATGGCCCGAGTCGATTCGGCCGCGCCGAATCTTCACACGTGAACCGGATGCCAGGTGCGACCGGTGTCCCAGACTCCGCCCGTGATGCCCCAAGGGGCAGAGCAGATCGCTTCCAGCGATCGGTTGATCAATGGGATCAGGGACACCACCAAACTCTGTTGCCGGTAACGACCGGCCTACCAAGGTGTGATTGATGACCTCGACTTCTGTCGCTTCGCCGAGCTTCGGCGATCTTGCTCTGTTGCCTGCCGTTCTCTCCGCTGTGGAAACACTGGGCTACGAAACCCCTTCGCCGATCCAGCTGCAGACCATTCCTGCGCTGCTGGAAGGGCGTGACATGCTGGGCCAGGCCCAGACCGGCACCGGCAAGACCGCTGCCTTCGCACTGCCGATCCTGTCTCGGCTGGAGCTGACCCGTCGTGAACCCCAGGTGCTGGTCATGGCCCCGACCCGTGAGCTGGCCCAGCAGGTTGCCATGTCGTTCAGCAAGTACGGCCAGAACCTCAAGGGTCTGGAAGTGGCGACGCTGTGCGGCGGCCAGGAGTATCGCGAGCAGCTAGGCGCGCTGAAGCGTGGCGCCCAGGTCGTGGTCGGCACCCCCGGTCGCATCATCGATCACCTCGATCGCGGCAGCCTCAAGCTAGACGGCCTCTCCGCGCTGGTGCTCGACGAAGCCGACGAGATGCTGCGCATGGGCTTTATCGATGACGTCAAGCGCGTCGTCGCCGACACCCCCAAGGATGCCCAGCGGGTATTCTTCTCGGCGACCCTGCCGACCGAGATCGAGCGTATTGTCAATCGCTACCTGGTCGACCCGGTCAAGGTGGCCATCGAGGCCAGCGCCGGCACCGCAGCCAGCATCGACCAGCGCATGGTGCGCGTCGACGGTGGCGCCAAGCTGGAAGCGCTGGCGCGTATTCTCGAGGTCGAGCCGGTCGACGGGGCCATCGTCTTCGTGCGTACCCGTGCCGCCTGTACCACTCTGGTCGAGCAGCTCACCGCGCGCGGCGTCAATGCCGCTGGCCTGTCGGGCGATCTCGACCAGAGCCTGCGCGAGCGCACCATTACACGCCTCAAGCGTGGCAAGGTCGATGTGCTGATCGCCACCGACGTGGCCGCTCGTGGTCTTGACGTGTCGCGCATTACCCACGTCATCAACTACGACCTGCCGCAGGACAGCGAGGCCTATACCCACCGTATCGGGCGTACCGGCCGCGCTGGTCGTACCGGCATCGCGATCACCTTCGTCGCGTTCCGCGAGACCCGCAAGGTACGTTGGATGGAGCAGGCCACCGGTCAGCACATGGCCGAGATGCCGGTGCCCGACGAGGCGGCGATCCGTGCTCACCGCGACGAGGCATTCTCTCAGCGCGTGCAGGGCATGATCACCTCCGGTGCCGACGAGCAGAAAGCGCTGATCGAGCGGCTGGTGGCTGAAGGTCACGACCCGGTCGAACTGGCCTGCGTGTTCGCTGCCATGGCGCGCGCCGACGAAGCACCGATTGGCCGCGTCCAGGCGCCCCGCGCCGAGCGCGCCAGTGACCGCGCCCCGCGTGACGGCAAGCCCAAGCGTCGCGAAAGCGCCCCGCGTGAAGGCATGACCCGCTACCGTGTCGCGGTGGGTCACAAGGATGGCGTCAAGCCCGGCCAGCTAGTCGGTGCCTTGGCCAACGAAGGCGGTATCGAAGGCGCGCGTATCGGCCGCATCGATATTCGTAACGCCTTCTCGGTGGTCGAGCTGCCTAGCTCGCTGCCGCCCAGCATCCTGGCCAAGATGGCACGCGCCCGTGTCGCCGGTCGCCCGCTGGAGATCAGCGAAGACCAGGGCACCCCGGAGCGCGCACCGCGCCGCCGCAGCGACGGTGACGCACCGATTCGCCGCACCAGCGCCTGATACCGCGACCGCCATCTAGGCGGTCAGGTGAGGCAGTAACACGGGCCGGGGACAATGTCCCCGGCCCGTGTCGTTTTAGGGCGGTCCGATAGCCGCGCCTGCTTGTTGAGCATGTTGCACATAAGGGCCTTATGTTTAACATGTCGACTGGTCGACGCCTGATGCGTCATCGTCTCACTGCATAGGGATATCTCATGTCCACGCTTAAGCTCGGGTTGGTCGGGGTTGGCAAGATTGTCCGTGATCAGCATCTCCCCGCCATCGACGCCGACCCCCGCTGGCGGCTGGCGGCTACCGCCGACCCATTTGCACGCCTAGATGGCGTGCCAGCCTATGACTCCCTGGCGGAGATGCTGGAGGCCCAGCCCGAGCTGGATGCGGTGGCCATCTGCACGCCGACTCATCTGCGCCACTCTCAGGCGCGGCTGGCTCTGGAGGCGGGCAAGGCGGTACTGCTGGAGAAACCGCCCGGGGCCACCCTGAGCGAGGTGGAGGATCTGCAGGCGCTGGCCGAGGCGCGTCGTTTGACGCTGTTCGCGGCCTGGCATTCGCGCTTTGCCCCGGGGGTGGCGCAGGCGAAGCAGTGGTTGGCGGAGCGGCGCATTCAGCGCGTGGTAATCGAGTGGCGCGAGGACGTGCGCGTATGGCACCCGGGCCAGGCGTGGATCTGGCAGCCCGGTGGCATGGGCGTCTTCGACCCCGGCATCAATGCGCTGTCGATTGCCACCGAGATCCTGCCGCGGGCCTTCTTCCTGCGCGAGGGTCAGTTGGCGATGCCCGACAACTGCCAGACGCCGATCGCTGCTACGCTGCGCTTCCAGGATGCCGACGAGGTGCCACTTGAAGTGACCTTCGATTTTCGCCACCAGGGCGACGAAGTGTGGGATATCCATATCGAGTGCGATGACGGTCGCCTGAGCCTAACCCAGGGAGGTTGCCGCTTGAGTGTCGCTGACCGGGTGCTGGTGGAGGCGCCGGAGCGTGAATACCCGGGACTCTACGCTCACTTCGCGGAGCTGGTCGACGCGAATGCAAGCGATGTCGATGTGGCACCGCTACGCCATGTTGCCGACGCCTTCCTCTACGCGCATCGCCAGCGTGTGGCAGCTTTCAGCGAGTGATGCGGGAGTGGGCGATCAGCTCACGCAGGGTCTTCATCAGGGTGCCAGCGCCGGGAGACAAGCGGCGCTGGCGTAGGCTCACCAGCCCATAGGGCTGGACACTGAGCTGCTCGCTGAAGGGCAGGACGCGGAAGCGCGGTGGGGCGCACAGCAACTCGGCGACTTCGCGTGTGGTGACGGTGATGGTGTCCGACTTATCGACCAGTGCCAGCGAGACCAGTACATCGGGGGTGTCGACGATCTGGCGCGGAGGCGTCACGCCATGGTGCAGGAACAGGCTGTCGACCCGTTGGCGCATCAAGGCACCTACCGGCTGCAGCGACCAGGGATAAACGGCCATCGTCTCCAGCGTCAGCGCTGTCTGCCCCGTCAGCGGATGGCCCTGGCGACACACGAAGCATAGGTCCTCCTCGCCGATCTCTTCGAACACGAAATGCTCCGCTTGAAAACCTGCCGGGATACGGGTGATGGCGAAATCGAGCTCGCCCTCCAGCAGACGCGGAACCAGCATCTTGCTGACACCCACCTCGACCCCGATCTTGAGCGCTGGCAGATCACGGTGAACGCGCTCGATGGCGCTGGTCAGTAGCGTTACCGCTGGCGCCATCACCGTACCGATCGTCACCGTACCGGCATTGCCAACGTGCAACGCGTTCAACTCCTCGCCGGTGTGGCGCAGCTCCGACAGCATGTTGCGGGCATGGCGCACCATGACCTCGCCGTACCAATTTGGCGTCAGCCCGCGGGCATGGCGCTCGAAGAGACGCACCTCCAGCCGGGCCTCCAGGTCAGTGAGCAATTTCGATGCTGCCGGTTGACTCATGGCCAGGCGGGCGGCGGCACGGTGCAGGTTGCGCTCTTCGTCAAGGGCCAAAAATAGCTGCAGATGACGCAACTTTAGTCGTGCGCCTAGAAACCACTCCTCGTCGAGCATGCCCATGAGATCGGCCTCCACCGGTTTGTGATAACCATACTCATATCAAATATTGATCAATTACGTATTAGCTGGTTATCAACCAGCTGTCTAGTTTAAAGCGGCCCATGGCGAGACTCGCTCGCTTGGCGATTACAACAAGACGCTTTTGGAGAGCATAGGAGAGGGACATGCCAATCAGCACAACACTTACCCGCCTGGTACTCGGCAGTGCCGTCATGATGACGGCGCTGGGCAGCGCCCATGCGCAGGATGACGAGGTCAAAATCGGCTTTATCGTCAAGCAGCCCGAGCAGGCCTGGTTCATCAACGAGCAGCGGGCTGCCACCGAACGCGGCGAAGAGCTCGGCTTTAGCGTGGTACGTCAGGGCGGCAGAGATGGGCAGGAGGTACTCAGCGCCATCGACAACCTCTACTCCCAGGGTGCCCAGGGCTTCGTCATCTGTCCGCCGGACGTGCGGCTGGGAGCGGCGATCATGAATCGTGCCAACCAGTACGACATGAAGGTGATCACGGTGGACGATCAGTTCGTCGACTCGAGCGGCGAGCCGATGGAGGGCGTGCCCCACCTGGGGATGTCCGGCACCAAGATCGGCCTCCAGGTCGGCGAGGCGATCGCTGCGGAGATGGAGGCGCGTGGCTGGGATCCCCAGGAAGTCGGTGCCCTGCGCATTACCAACAATGAGCTGCCCACGGCGGTGGAGCGTACCGATGGCGCCACCCAGGCGCTACTGGAGTGGGGCTTCCCCGAGGATAATATCTTCGATGCGCCTCAGCAGAGCACCGATACCAGTGGCGCCTTCTCGGCGGCTTCGCCGGTACTCTCCCAGCGCGGTGACTTCGAGCACTGGATCATCTATGCCCTCAATGAAGAGAGCGTCCTCGGCGGGGTGCGTGCCACCGAGCAGTACGGCCTGGCACCCGAGAGCGTGATCGGTGTCGGCATCAATGGCTCCGGTGCGGCGTTCGCCGAGTTTTCCCGCAGCAATCCCACCGGCTTCCACGGCACCGTGGCGGTCAGTTCCACCATGCACGGTCGCCAGACCGCAGAAGATCTCTACCACTGGATTACCGAGGGTGAAGAGCCGCCGGCCAATACCGAGACGTCCGGGACTCTGATGACCCGCGACAACTGGCAGGACGTGCGCCAAGAGCTCGGTCTGTGATGTCACGCCCGGGCCGTGGCGGCCCGGGACACGGACTCTGTGGAGTGAATCCCTATGTCTGACCCCTTTCTTCGCTTCGATACCATCAGCGTTGAGTTCCCCGGTGTGCGCGCACTGGATGGTGTTAGCTTCGCCGCCCATGCCGGCCAGGTGCACGCCCTGATGGGCGAGAACGGTGCCGGCAAGTCGACGCTGCTCAAGGTACTCAGCGGCATCAACCGGGTGACCGAGGGTGCCCTGTGGATCGATGGCCGACGCCATGTCTTCGCCAACGCCCGCGAGGCGTTGGCTCAAGGGATTGCCATTATCTATCAGGAGCTGACCCTGTCGCCGAACATGACGGTGGCCGAAAACCTGCTGCTGGGCCAGCTCCCCACCCGTAATGGTTTCATCAAGCGCCGCCAGCTGCGCGAACGAGCGCTGGCGATCCTTGCCGATCTCGGCGAGGGCGACATTCATCCCTCGACCAAGGTCCGCGAGCTGTCCATTGGCCAGCAGCAGATGATCGAGATTGGTCGTGCGCTGCTCCGCAACGCCAAGATTATCGCCTTCGACGAGCCCACCAGCAGTCTCTCCGTGCAGGAGATTCGACAGCTCAAGCGCATCGTCAAGCGGTTGCGCGACGAAGGCCGAGTGGTGCTCTACGTCACCCATCGCATGGAGGAGGTGTTCGAGATGTGCGATGCGGTGACCATCTTCCGCGACGGTCGCCACATCCGCACTCATGAGGACATGACCAGCCTAAATCACGACATCCTGGTCAGTGAAATGGTCGGCCGCGATATCGAGGACGTCTATGGCTACCGTACCCGCCAGCAGGGGGAGGTGGTGCTGGAGGTGGATGCCATCGAGGGCCGCGGGCTCAAGGCGCCGGTGAGTTTCGCGGTCAAGCGCGGCGAAGTGTTCGGCCTGTTCGGTCTGGTCGGGGCCGGGCGCAGTGAGCTGCTGCGGCTGGTGTGCGGCGTCGAGTCGCCAAAAGCCGGGGCGGTGCGTTTCAACGGCGAAGCGCGACGCTTCAAGAGCCCCGGCGAGGCGATTCGCGCAGGCATCGCCATGTGCCCAGAGGATCGCAAGTCCCAAGGCATCTTTCCCATCGCCAGCGTGGCCGACAACCTGAATATCAGCTGTCGCCGCTTTTTCACGCGCTGGGGGGCCTTTCGCCATCCGCGACGCGAGCGTGCCAATGCCGAAGAGTATATCCGTCGGCTGAGCGTCAAGACGCCCGGCCCTCGCGCCGCCATCGGCACCCTGTCGGGGGGCAACCAGCAGAAAGTCATCCTCGCCCGCTGGCTGGCCGAAGAGATCGACCTGTTCGTGATGGATGAACCGACCCGCGGCATCGACGTGGGTGCCCGACGGGATATCTACACCCTGCTCTACGACCTGGCCGAACAGGGCAAGAGCGTGGTGGTGATCTCCAGCGATCTGGCCGAGGTCAGCTCGATCTGCGACCGCATTGCGGTGATGCGCGATGGCGTATTGGTTGACGTGGTAGCTCGGGATGAGGCCACGCCCGAACGCCTTCTGGGGCTGGCGCTGCCAGCCTGATTCGTCACTCTTTTCAGGAATCGTCGTTATGACAACCAACAAACTGAGACAAGCCGCTGGCGAGTCTCTGCCGGAGCGCCCGGCGGGGCGTCAGGGGTTGATCAAGCCGTTGCGTACGCTGCTCGATACGTCGGGTTTGATCGCCATTTTTCTGCTGCTGTTCGTGGCCCTGGCGGTATTCATTCCCGACTTTCTTACCGGCCGCAACATGGTCGGGCTACTGCTCTCGATCACCCTGATCGGCAGTCTGGCCACCACCATGATGCTGGTGCTGGCGCTGGGCGAGGTCGATCTGTCGGTGGCGTCCACGGTGGCTTTCGCCGGGGTAGTGGCGGCGGTCGTCACCACAATGTCCGGCAGTGTCTTTATCGGCGTGATGGGTGGCATCGCTGCCGGTGGCGCGGTGGGGATATTCAATGGCCTGGTGATCGCCAAGTTCGGCATCAACTCCCTGATCGCTACCCTGGCGGCGATGGAATTCGTGCGCGGCCTGGCCTATATCACCTCCGGCGGCGACGCGGTGATGATCACCGTGCCTGCCTTCTTCGATCTGGGCAGCGCCTCCTTTCTTGGCTTGACGCTGCCGGTCTGGACCATGCTCGCCTGCTTCGTGATCTTTGGCGTGGTGCTCAACATGACCGCCTTCGGGCGTAACGTGCTGGCGACCGGTGGCAACTCCGAAGCGGCGGCCCTGGCCGGGGTCAACGTGCGCAGACTCAAGATCATCGTGTTTGGCCTGCAGGGCGTGGTGGCCGGCATCGTCGGCGTGCTGCTGGCCTCGCGCATGGGGCTCGGCGACCCCAACACCTCCATGGGCCTGGAACTGGCGGTGATCTCGGCCTGTGTGCTGGGTGGGGTGGCGCTGTCCGGCGGCGTTGCCACCATCACCGGCGTGGTGGTCGGGGTGCTGATCATGGGCTGTGTGCAAAATGCCATGGGGCTGCTCAATGTGCCGACCTTCTATCAGTACCTGGTGCGTGGCGCCATCCTGCTGTTGGCGGTGATGTTCGACCGCTGGAAGCAGACCCGCCGCCAGCGTGCCTGACCCCCATTACCGGAGACTTTCCCATGACCGACCGCCAGCGTCCGCTGCGTTCTGCTCAATGGTTCGGCAGCGCCGACAAGAACGGCTTCATGTACCGCAGCTGGATGAAGAACCAGGGCATCCCCGACCACGAATTCCAGGGCAAGCCGATCATCGGCATCTGCAATACCTGGTCGGAACTGACGCCGTGCAATGCCCATTTCCGCAAGCTCGCCGAGCACGTCAAGCAGGGCGTGCTGGAGGCCGGCGGCTATCCCGTTGAGTTCCCGGTA
>NZ_JACXZT010000019.1:0-349174 GCF_014779595.1 Halomonas sp. ML-15 | reverse complement strand
CAGCATGGCTCGATCTCTTGTAGGCTTCGTCACCAACAAGGGAAGGCCATGCGGGTCGGGGGGACAATCTGTTTTGATGATCTACGGACTTATAGCTCCGACGCCGACACCGACGCCCTGGGCACCCCCATGCAGCTCGTGACAGCCAAGGGCGAGGCCCTATGGCAGGCCCAGCCCGACGACTGGGCCGCAGTGACCAACGAACGCGGCACCGCCTCACAGCCGATCCGCTTCCAGGGCCAGTGGCACGATGAAGAGTCGGGGCTCTACTACAACCGCCATCGCTATTACGACCCGCAGCAGGGACGATATATCAGCCAGGATCCGATTGGGTTGAAAGGCGGTAGGAATCTGTATGGGTATGTCAGCAATCCGACAGGAATGGTGGATCCGCTGGGTTTGAGTCCGAAACTATCTAAGGTCTGGGTAGTCGAGCAAAGTGTTTGTTATGTCGGCACACAGTCTCAAGATGCTATGCAGGAACAAATCGGCGAGATCGACGATGCTTGGAGAGCAGTAAACGATCAGAATAGACAAAGTCACAAAGAGTACTGTGAACAGTTAGACGAAAATCTCAGAGGCTTTAGTCAGTTTGATAATGAAGAAATTAGCCGGAGAGTTAATAGCTGTATGAATACTGCAGCTCGAGAAACAAATAACAGAAGTCTAGAGATTGCAGAGATATAATGGGCATGACTAATGATAGCGGGCCTGAATCACGCGCAATGAGGGCTTTGGTCGCGCATTGTGACGGTGTTTCTGACCCATTTACAAGGAAAAGGTAATGTTTATGTTGCTGAAAGGAAAGTGCTATGCAGCCTTTGCCTTTGTCTGGTTGTCTTCGCCCTTGTTAGCATGGGGGGGGGGAGCAAGCACGAAGTGCCAAAGGTGAACTGGGTGTTTGAAGCCCCATCAAGCTATACAAAAGAAGAGTTTTTAAGTGTAGGTCTTAGTGGAGACGGTAATCCAATACAGTCTCCAATAAAAGTATCCGAGGGAATGGTTTTTTTCTCCACATATGAAGGGGCGCTGTACGCCGTTGATGAGGATGATGGATCGCTAATATGGTCGTCGGATATTTTTGACGAAACTGGTCGTAACATAGCGCTGTATGAAAACTTGATTTTTTTTGGGGAGGGAGTAGTAACCGATGCGTCTCGCGAAGCCGGGGGTAAAGTGGTTGCTCTAAATAAGCACACTGGAGAGGAGGTTTGGTCATTTACAGCAGATGATCTCTCTGGGGTTTGGGGCATCACAACACGCGCTGGTAACGTTATTTTTTCAACTAGATATAAAATCTATGCATTAGATGCTGCCACCGGGGCGGCACAGTGGCAATTTTCCCCTGTGGATTTTCGGGGTGGGCTCTCCTCTAAGGAAGGGCTGGTTTATTTTCAAGATACTAGCACCGATATATACGCCTTGGATGCAGAGTCAGGGGAGGTTGTTTTTTCATATGAGAGCGATGTCGAAGCTGACTACACTCCTCGTGGGGACATAGCGCTTCATGAAGATAATTTCATTTTTACCTCAGGAGATCAGAAAGAGCCCGTTCTCTATTCCTATAGCGTTGGTGGAATAAAAAACTGGCAAGCGCCGCTAGATGGTATCTCTTTCTCTTCTGTTGTAGCTGATGAGTGCTGCGTTTTCCTGGGCACTGAGAATGGCCGGGAGAGTAGCTTCCATTCTTTGGATATAAATTCAGGAGAACTTGTATGGAGTCATGATAACGAAGGTTTTGTCAGGCACACTCCCTTGATTCACGGTGGAAAAATTTATCTTTCGTATGCCGGGAACAAGGTTGTTTCGATTAATAAAAAGAATGGCCAGTTAGCGCGGTCATTAGAAATTGAAGGGGACGTATTTACGCCAATCGTTCCATCGTCAAACGGGTTTTTATTTGGCACGTTTGAAGGGGCTGTATATTCAATAAAAGAGCCGTAGAGCGTTGACTAATCACCGTGAGGTTTGTCATTAATTTGCTATTTTAGGCCACGATATGACCTCCAAACCGGCATTCAAGCAGCAAACGCGACACGAACGTTCAACGCATGCACTCCTGCCGGGGAAGGCGCCACGCTGTCTTCCTCGGCGGTAGCGTGGCAGTAAACGCCTTTCACCATGACGCTCACAATCTTTAATCAGGGCACAAGCACACCTACGGCAGTGGTCATCTGCACGGCATGAGCGCCCCCGGCCTCACGTTCGAGATCGCCCTGGAGCCCGATGCCCTGCACCGCGAGACCCAGCCGTTGATCCTCGAACGCGGCTATACCGCGCTCGGTCAGCTCGACCATCTCAGCCTGCGCGGCCCCGGCAGCGCCAAGGATGGGCAGCTCTACCGCTACGACGCCCTGGGCCGGCGCATCAGCAAGACCGTGCGTCACGCCAACGGCACCATCGCCACCACCCACTACGGCTGGGACGGCGACCGCCTAGTTCACGAAGCAAAAGAAAACCAACGCACCACGGTGGTGTACGAACCGGGCAGCTTCGTACCGATGCTCAGAATCGATCAAGCCGGCCACGACGCACCCAAGCAGATCAGCGCCTACATCACCGACGCCCTGGGCACGCCCATGCAGCTCGTGACACCCAAGGGCGAAACCCTATGGCAAGCCCAACCCGACGACTGGATGGCGGTCAAGAACGAGCGCGGCACCGCCGCACAACTGATCCGATTCCAGGGCCAGTGGCACGATGAAGAGAGTGGCCTCTACTACAACCGCCACCGCTACTACGACCCGCAGCAGGGCCGATATATCAGCCAGGATCCGATTGGGTTGAAAGGCGGTAGGAATCTGTATGGGTATGTCAGCAATCCGACAGGGATGGTGGATCCGCTGGGGTTGGAGGGTGAGCATATTTTCTGGCGAGCCATCAAAGACGTGCCGAGGATGTTTGGACAATATGCTGAGGACATGCTGATACCTGAAAAGGAGACAGCTGAAGCGGTAAGCGATGTGGCCGCAGTGTGTTCACTTTCCCCCCCGTTAACTCTTGGGTGCGGTACTGTCTCCATTACAGCGGGTCTCTATGCTGCCGGCACGGAAGCCCGCGCTGGTGACTACATACAAAGCACCGTTGACGCTATGCCTATAGCAGCATCAGCCACAACAGATTTTCTTACTAGAAGAGCAGGTGTTGTTTCTGATGCCATAAGTCATGGCGCAGGTGTCGTGGCAGGTTTTAAAACTCAGTACTGGACTAGGAAGGACAATCTTGGCGGAGGTGATGAGTAATATGAGTGTTGGCGATAAGGGAAGGAGTAAGCTTGCTCTTGGGATATTTTTCTGGATTTCCTTGGCTTTTCTTATGTTGCGAGATGTTAACGAAAAGCTAGAGATAGGAGTTCATGCTGTAATTGTAACCTTTCTCTTTGGGCTTGTTTTTAGTTACTACATAGTGGCTTATTTGTTTGGTTGGTTAATGCCTACAATCACTTTTATCGCATCCTTGGTGAAAGGAAAGAATGATATTTTGAGAGCCGTAATGTTCATAATTTTTATTTGCTTCTGGCTCTGGGGGTTTTGGAGTTTTTGATATTTATTAATACTTAACCGGCTGAAAAAGGTGTTTGGCCTAATAGATAATTCGTGCACTTTGGGCGAAAAGTAATAGGCTGCGATAGGCATTGACTTCGAGTGCAAGATAAATCCGCTGCTTCGGCCTCAGTAAATAGCGAATACCTCCCAGCCGATCCGCTTCCAGTGCCAGTTGCACAATGGAAAAGCCTGGCTCCACTACACCGTAGCTTTTGCTATGAATTAAAAATTTTGATTTGTCAGATAATATTAAGGAAGTCTCATGTTTTTAAGCTTCACCCTTGGTTCACTATATCTTATATTCCAGCATAGACGTGCTATACTGAAAGGCATAGTCCTGCCTTTTATTCTTTACACACTGCTTCAACTGGTGCGCTACGGGCTAGTCTATTCAGGATATTATATTGATGATGCTAGTCTGTTCTTGCATGTTTTCTACATATTTGCGGATATAGCGATTGTGACGATAGTTTCTCTAAATACTATGCGAATAGTATTGCTAAACGAAAACCCAACGCTTTTCAAGCTAAAGCCCGCAAGGCGAGACGTGAAGTTTTTCCTATATAGTGTGGGATTTCTGGCTCTATGGATAGTGCCAGGGCTTTTCATCGGTGCTTCTTTGCCACTTATGATGTATAGTGCTTTTATGGGTGTCATTCCACTTACGTTTTTCCTGATTGGCTTGTTCTTCACATTAAGGCTGTCGCTTCTCTTTGTGGGTGTGGCCCTTGATAGAGATATATCGATGAGAGAGTCTTTCGATATGACCAGAAGTTCTCAGTGGTCGCTGTTTTTTACTCTTGCATTGTTAGTTACATTGTTATTTGTTTTTCATTATTCTGTTGAGGTGTTAATAAGCTCGACAGGGAGTGATGTGTTTGGCTTGTTGTCATTTTTTTTGATAACTCCCTTGGTCGACATGTTTGTGTACGTATTCACTGCTATTGTCCTGACTATCTTATACTCTAATGCTTATCAGCCAGCTGTCGGTTCGCAAGTGGGACATCCGAGGGATGCCCGTTGAGAGCGTATTGAGGTGGTAGGGGGCAAGGCCTTCGCTGCCATGGATGCCATACCTGCGTTTGGAGTGAATATGCGCCGTTTTCGTTGGGCATTAGCCATGCTTGTCGTCTTGGTAGCGAGTTACGTGATAGGGAGCGGGGGAGTATGGGAACGCGTCAGCAATGACTTTATGAAGGACGATACCCCCTACGGGCCAGGGGATTTTCGCATTCGTGGCGAGCAGATGCTTTCTATGAAGCTGACCAACCCGGAAACCACCTTCAAACATAGGACAGATGAAGAAGTAGCTGATAATGTAAGGCTTGAGTACAGCGAGCATTGGATGGCAAGTCCTGCTGAGCGTGCTAACCGTCGCACTGTGCGTATTTTAGCTGGGGATCTTGAAGACGGTGTCGAGCAACGCTTCGAAGAGCCCGCCCAACAGGCAGATTGGTGGCTTTCGTCAAACAGGAATACCATCTATCTGGCCACTGGCTGGACGGATCGGACTCAGGCGCGTCTTCCAGGGCAGCGTTACCTCCCGCAAATTACCCAACTGTTCAAGTCCACTGACCAAGGTCAGGAGTGGGAGAAGCTTCCCTGGCCTGAAGATCAGAATATTACCTATCTGCGTTTTCTCGACGCCCAGCGTGGCTATCTAATTGGCTGGGGGCCTAAGCTCTGGCGCACGAAGGATGGTGCCGACCATTGGGAGGAGTTGCCGATACCTGAAGGGTCTAGCAATCCCGAAAACTCTCGTGAGCAGTTCGATCTTGTGGCGCTAGGGGAGGACAACGTTCTACGCATGGCTTTCTATGACCACGCTGCCGATGCCAGTCGAATCCATGCTCTGCCCTGGGGAGAGGATGTCTCGCAAGAGTCTTTCACCATCCCCGGCCATACTGTAATGGATGTCGCCGCCAATACCGAAGGTATGGTGTTCGTATTGACCACTCAGGGGGCACCCTACTTTTCGCTTCCCTCGGAAGAACGAGAAGCGCCTCGACCGAGTGCTGTCTGGGGATGGAATGGCGACACCTTGCAGCAATTACACGAGTTTCCTCCCGAGCTGAAAGGCTACGCACTGTACCTGACACCGAGCGAGGGGCTTTTATTCGATGGTATCGATGAGTCCAGCCTGCGAGGGAGCAACGTTACTGCTATCAGTTATGACGGTGGGGCCAGTTGGGAAATAGAAAATGAAGGGAGCAGCTCTCAAGGAGGCTACTACGACACCATTACAGGGGAGCGGTGGCGCGTAGCGGGCTACTCACTCTACCGGCGAGAAATTCCCTGAATTGAGGAGCGCGAGGCCTGCCTCCCGCCGCTAGGCGAAGCTCCAAAAAGGCCCCGCCGTGGCGGGGCAACGGAGGACGCCGACGCCTAGGCGTCATACGTCACAGCTCTCCTCCTGCAGGCGCATGCTCTCATCGAAGAGGGTCTCGGCGTCGCCACCGGTATCGGCCAGGTAGCGGTCGATAGTCTCCTGCAGCACCGGTCCCCAATCTTCGTCATTCATGGCATCGTCGATGATCAGGAATTCGTGGCCGGCCTCTTGTGCTTCCTCGCGGCCCTGACGAATCAGCTCGTCGTAGACGGCGGCGGCGCGCAGTGACCACTCCATGCCGCTATGGTCGTCGATGATCTGGCGCAGGTCGTCGGGCAGGCGCTCGTAGCTGTCACGGTTCATGGTGGCAGTGAGGGCCAGGTCGTAGAGCGGCACCTCGGTGTGGTAGTGGGCCTGCTCGTTGAGGCGGAAGGTCTTCATGCCCTCCCAGTTGAAGCTGAGCCCGTCGATGGCGCCACGCTGCATCGAGGTGAAGACATCGGGCGCCGGCATACCGATGGCCTGAGCGCCGAGCCGCGAGAACATATCGCCGACCACTGCGGTGGGGCGCCGCATACGCAGGCCTTCGAGGTCGCTCGGCGTCTCGATCAAGCGGTCGCTGGTATGCAGGTAGCCGGGGCCGGTGGTGAACATGAACAGTACCTGGGAGTCGTCGTATTCGTCATCCAGGTGGCCGTCGTCATATAGCGACTGCAGAATGCACGAGCCCTGGCGGCTGCTCAGCGATACCCCGGGCAGCTCGATCACCTGGGTCAGCGGGAAGCGGCCGGCGCTGTAGCCCTGGGCGGTGGCGCCGATATCGGCCACACCGCTGACGGTGCTCTGGTAGGTGTTGTCGGCGCTGGCCAGGGTCTGGCCGGGGTAGATCTCGACGCTGAGGCGGCCCTCGGAGGCCTCCTCGACGCTCTCGGCCCAGGCGCCGAACAGGTCACGGTCGACCATCGAGCCGCCGGGCCAGACGTGGGCGATGCGCAGGGTAGTGGTATCGGCCAGGGCCGGCAGGGCGGCCAGGCCGGTAGTCAGCCCGGCAGCAAGTGCCAGGCCGGCGGCGAGTCGGGTGGGGCGTGCAGTCAGGGTCATGGGAACCTCGCTGATTATGGTTATGGGTACAGCGTCAGAGGGCGTTCATAGATCGAGCACCAGGGTCTTGCTCTTGGCTCTTGAGCAGCAGGGGGTGAACTGGTCGTTGGCGGCGTGCTCGTCGTCATCGAGGTAGAGGTCGCGGTGGTCGGGCTCGCCCTCGAGCACCCGTGTCAGGCAGGTGCCACAGACGCCCTGTTCGCAGGAGACCATGATCTCGATGCCGTTCTCGCTGAGCACCTGGTGCACGGTCTTGTCGGCGGGTACCTGAAAGCTGGCGCCGCTGCTGGCGATCTTGACCTCGAAGCTGCCGTCATCCTCACGAGCGGTCTCGGCGCCGCTGAAGTACTCGGTATGCAGCTGCGCATCCGGCCAGCCGTGATCGCGAAAGGTGCTCAGCACATGATCGATAAAGCCCGCGGGGCCGCAGACATAGACCTGGGTGTCGGGATCGGGTGTCGCTGCCAGGCTGGCAAGGTCGAGCTTCTGGTCATCGTCACCGTCGTCGAAGTGCAGGTGCACACGGTCGGCGAAGGCGGCCTCGCGGATCTCGTCGAGAAAGGCGGTGCGTGCCGCCGAGCGGGTGCAGTAGTGCAGCTCGAATGCCGCCTGGGTATGCGCCAGGCGCTCGGCCATGCACAGCAGCGGGGTAATGCCGATGCCGCCGGCGAGCAGCAGGGTGCGGCCGGCGGGTTCGAGGGGGAAGTGGTTCTTGGGCGCGCTGATGGCGAGCAGGTCGCCGATCTCGAGCTCGTCGTGCATGGCCGTCGAGCCCCCCCGGGAGTTGGGCTCACGCAGGATGCCGAGACGATAGCGGTCGCGCTCCTCGGGGTGATTGCACAGCGAGTACTGGCGGACCAGCCCGTCCTGACCGGGTGCCGGGACACGCACGTCGATATGCGCCCCGGCGCTGAAGGCGGGCAGCGGCCGACCGTGGGGGTCGGCCAGCTCGATGACCACGATGTCCTCGGCGGTCTGACGCTTGGCGGTCACCTCGACGAACATCGATAGCGGCAGCGCACTCATGACGCCTTCTCCACCGCCGTGGCGTCTTGCTCCTCGGCGATCAGCCGCTCGATGATGCGCCGGGCCTGGACGCCGCCGCCGTCGATATTGAGTTTGAGCAGCTGACGCTCGGGGTAGGCGAGCAGGTTACGCTGCTGCGCTTCGAGCATCTCGAGGTCTTCGGCGAAGATCTTGCCCTGGCCTTCGCGGATCTTGTCGGTGAGGGCCTGATCCTCGGGCTTGAAGTGGCGCGCCATGCCCCAGAAGTACCAGATCGAGGTCTCGGTCTCGGGGGTGATGAAGTCGACGACGATGCTGGCTGCCTTGAAGGCGTCTGGGGCGTCGTAGCCCCCCTTGCCGGCGTGGGCCACCCCGACCTCGATCATGACGTGGCTGGGCGGCGTGAAGCGGCAGATCTGCCAGCGGTCCACGGGTACGTCATCGGCCAGGTCGTTGCCGCGCAGGGCGGCCTGCCAGAAGGGCGGCGCGGGGATGTTCTCCATATGCCGGCTGGTGGTCACCTCGTTGCCGTTGACCTGGGTGTCGGGAGCCGCTTCCTCGATCTCCGGCTGGCCGATGCTGGAGGCGTGGACATAGGTCTCATGGGTCAGATCCATGAGGTTGTCGATCATCAGTCGGTAGCCGCAGTTGACGTGGTAGAGCCCGCCACCATAGGCCCAGGAGGGGTCGTCGGCCCAGTGCAGTTCGGGGATCTCGGCCGGGTCGGCGCGCTCGGCATCGCCGGGCCATACCCAGATAAAGCCGTGGCGCTCCTCGACCGGGTAAGCGCGCAGCGAGGGGAAGCCGCGCACCCGCTGCCCGGGCATGCCGGAGCATTTGCCATCGGCGCCCATCTCCAGCCCGTGGTAGCCGCAGACCAGCTGTCCGTCGCGCACGAAACCCAGCGAGAGGGGGGCGCCGCGATGGGGGCAGAAGTCCTCCACCGCGGCGACCTTGCCTCCTTCGCCGCGAAAGAACACGATCGTTTCGTTGCACACGGTGCGGCCGAGGGGCTTGTCGTCGATCTCGTCAGGGGTACAGGCCACGTACCAGGTATTCTTGGGGAACATTACGCTCTCTCCTCGTTCACGGTTAAGTTGTTTTGTGGCTAAACCATTTGACGGAATAGCTGTTATTGGATCCAAAGTACAGGCCATATGGCTTGCTGAGGTCAATATATGCTTTAGTTGGATCCAATTGTGCTGATCGAGACGAACCGTTCCACAACGCTAAGGAAAACAGGTGAGTAGTGACGACAAGAGCGTGGTGACCCGACTGCGCAAGCTAATCAGTGATGGGGGGTACCAGCCGGGAGAGCGCATCGGTGAGGTGCGGGTCGCCGAGCAGCTGGGCGTATCGCGTACGCCGGTGCGTCTGGCGTTTCGCACCCTGGAGCAGGAGGGGCTGCTGCAGCGCGCCAACAAGCGCGGCTTCGTGGTGCGCGAGTTCTCCCAGGAGGACGTGCTATGTGCGGTGGAGGTGCGTGGTGCGCTGGAGGGGTTGGCGGCGCGGCGCCTCGCCGAGCGTGGCTTGGGGCCTGGGGTACGCGAGCAGCTTGAGGGGTGTATCGCCCGCGGTGCCGCCCTGCTCGGCAAGGGCTATCTCGAAGAGGGCGACATCGCTCGCTGGAGCACGCTTAACGAAACCTTTCACCGGGCCATCGTCGAGGGTACCGGCAGTCGGGTGATCGACGATGCCATCCAACGCAACAACCACCTGCCGTTCGCCTCCGCCGACTCCATCGTCATCGACAGCGCCGCGCTCGACCGCGAGTACCAGAAGCTCTATCTGGCCCATCAGCAGCATCAACTGGTCTTCCAGGCGCTGCAGCGTGGCGAGGGGGCGCGGGCCGAGATGCTGATGCGCGAGCATGCCTATATTGGCCTGCGCTACGGTGAGCTGTTCGGTTTGGATCCAGACGCCGAAACCGGCGCTGAATAGCAGCGATCGTGGTGAACTGCTGGAATGGCCGGCGCGTGCCTGTCAAATGTCCAAGAATGGCCTGCGTTTTTGCCCTGCCGGGGGTGTCTGATCAGCCGCTGGGAGGCGGCTAGCTAGCTGAGCAAGCGGTCAGCTTAGACCAAAGTGGGTTATCGCAAACCCGCAGGGTAGGTTACGTTTTATGCAACATAACGAACGTTAGTTCGCATGACGAACTCTGCGATGTATAACGATAACTTAGGAGGTTCCTGATGAACCGCAAGCTGCTGCCGTGTCTGCTAGCGCTCTCCGTGGCTGGCCTGGCCACCACTGCTCATGCCACCACGCTTCGCATGTCGCACTTCTGGCCCGACGGCTCGGGCATCAACCAGGAGATCTTCCAGGCCTGGGCCGACACTATCGAGGAGCAGTCGGATGGTGAGTTGAGCATCGAGAACTATCCCTCCCAGACGCTGACTCAGGCCGATGCCGCCTACCAGGGCGTGGTCAACGGCATCTCGGATATCGCCATTACCGCCCAGGGCTATACCGCCGGCCGCTTCCCGCTGTCGCAGATCGTCGAGCTGCCGGGCGTCTCGGACTCCGCCAGCCAGGGTGCCTGTATTCTCCAAGGCTTGTATGACGACGGCTACCTGGAGAGCGAGTACGACGACACCAAGGTGCTGTTCATGTTCACCACCGGGCCGGGCTACCTGCATACCACCGACACCGATATCCAGTCGCCGGACGACCTGTCGGGGCTGCGGATTCGCCGCCCCACCGCGGTGGCCGGCCAGATGCTCGAGAACCTCGGCGCTCAGCCGGTGGGCATGCCGGCACCGGACATCTACACCTCGATGCAGCGTGGCGTGGTGGATGGCCTGAGCTTCCCGTGGGAGGGCATGAAGGTGTTCCGTCTCAACGAGCTGGCCAGCTACCACACCCAGGTGCCGTTCTACTCGCTGATCTTCGTCGCCACCATGAGCCAGCGCAGCTTCGACGGCCTGAGCGAGGAGCAGCAGGCGGTGATCGAGGACAACATGGGCATGGCCTGGAGTGAGATCGCCGGCGGCGTCTTCGACGGCCTCGACGAGGCGGGCAAGGCCGAAGCCGAAGAGGCGGGCCACACCATCCGCGTGATCGACAATCCGCTGGAGCACGACGACTGGGCCGAGCCGCTCAAGGCGGGGATCGAAACCTACCTCGACGAGCTCGAGGAGCGTGGTCTCGATAACGCCCGGGAGGTCTACCAGGCTGCCATGGATGCGCGTGACAGCTGTCCGGTACAGCGCTGAGCGGAGTCCCTGAATGCAAGCCCTGATAACCACGAGTCACTGGCTGGCCCGCCTGGGCCAGCTGGTCGCGGGCATCGCCCTGCTGGCGCTAATGAGCGTGACCATGGCCGACGTGCTGACGCGCCTGCTGTTTCGGCTCTCGGCCGGCAGCATCAACTGGAGCGTCAGCGGCAGCGTGGAGCTGGTCAGCTATTTGATGATGTTCGCGCTGCTGGCGGCCATGGCGGCCAATATCGAGAAGAGCCAGGTGGTGGTGGAGGCCTTCAGCCACCGCCTGCCTGAGGCCTTCAAGCAGCGCCTCGGCGGCATCTACCTGATCGGTTTCTGCGTGCTCGGCGTGCTGATGACCCTGGGGCTGTGGCAGGAAGCGGCCAGCGCCGCACGCCGCGGCCAGGTCACCCAGGACCTGCGCATCCCGATGGGGCCGATCTATCAGTTTGGTGCGGTGCTGTGCGCACTGCTGGCGGCTCGCAGCCTGATCCACGTCCTGCTTGGCAGCCTGTTTGCCACCGAAGGGGGAGGCGCCAATGAGCAGTGAAATGATTGGTGGCCTCGGCCTGATCGGCTTGCTGGTGCTGCTGGTACTGCGCGTGCCGGTGGCGCTGTCGATGCTGATCGTCGGGGTGGTCGGTTTCGCCCAGGTGATCTCCTGGGGAGCCGCGGTGTCGATGGTCAAGTCGGTGCCGGTGGATGTGCTCTCCAGCTACAGCTTCAGCGCCATTCCGATGTTCATCTTGATGGGGGTGCTGGCGGCGCACTCCGGCATGGCCGGGATGCTGTTCAACTCCACCCGGGTCATGTGCGGTGGCTGGAAGGGCGGCATGGCGATCGCCACGGTGGGTTCCTGTGGGGTGTTCTCGGCGATATCCGGTTCGTCGCTGGCCACCGCCAGCACCATGACCCGGGTCGCGCTGCCGGAGATGGAGAAGCATGGCTACGCGCGCTCGCTGGCCACCGGCACGCTGGCCGCCGGCGGCACCCTGGGCATCATGATTCCGCCCAGCATCGCGCTGCTGATCTATGCGGTTATCACCGAGCAGTCGGTGGGCGACATGTTCGCCGCGGGCCTGATTCCCGGGCTGATGGGGCTGCTGTTCTATGCCCTGACGGTGACCGTGGTGATGCGCCTCAAACCTGAGCTGGCGGTCCCCGGCGAGCCCTCCAGTGCACTGGAAAAGCTCAAGTCGATCGCCGGCCTGGTGCCGTTCTTCACGGTCTTCGTGATCATCATCTTCGGCATCTACCAGGGCATGTTCACGCCCACCGAAGGGGCGGCGGTAGGCGCCTTCGCCACGCTGCTGTATGCGCTCTACAAGGGCATGCGCATGGCCGGCCTGTGGCGCAGCGTGCAGGAGACCCTGGCGCTGTCGGCGGTGGTGTTCTTCATGCTGATGGGCGCCGAGACCCTGGGCTACTTCATCTCGGTGTCGCGGATCTCGTTCAGCATCAGCCAGTTCCTCGGCGGACTGGACGTGCCGACCATCTTTATCCTGCTGCTGATCCTGCTGATGTATTTCGTGCTCGGCATGTTCATGGACTCCATCGCCATGCTGGTGATCACAGTACCAGTGGTGTTCCCGATCATCACCATGCTGGGCATCGACCCGATCTGGTTCGGCATTCTCACCGTGCTGACGGTGGAGTTGGGGCTGGTGACGCCACCGGTGGGCATGAACGTGTTCGTGATCAAGGCCATGGCGCCCCACGTCAAACTGGGGGAGATCTACCGCGGGGTGGCGCCGTTTATCGTCGCCGACCTGCTGCGCCTGATTCTGCTGCTGGCGTTCCCGATACTGACGCTATGGCTTATCTAAGCGACGACAAGGAGTGATGAGATGACCAAGCTAGATTTACTGATCGGCGGCGCTGCCAGCGCCGCTCAGGGCGGCGCGACCTTCGCCCGCCACAATCCGCTGAGCACCGAGGCGGTGACCACCGCAGCGGCGGCCACGGTAGAGGATGCCAAGCGCGCCGTGGAGTCCGCCCAGGCCGCCTTCGCCGGCTGGTCCCAGAGCGGCCCCGGCGAGCGGCGCACCAAGCTGCTCAAGGCCGCCGATCTGATGGAGGCGCGCCAGCAGGAGTTTATCGACCGCATGGTCGATGAGACTGGTGCCACTCCCGGCTGGGCCGGCTTCAACGTGATGGTGGCCGCCGGCATGCTGCGCGAGGCCGCCGCCCTGACTACCCAGATCCAGGGCAGTGTGATCCCCTCCAACGTGCCCGACAATATGGCCATGGGCGTGCGCGTACCCTGCGGTGTGGTGGTGGGTATCGCGCCCTGGAATGCGCCGATCATCCTCGGTACCCGCGCCGTGGCCACGCCGCTGGCGTGCGGCAACAGCGTGATCCTCAAGGCCTCCGAACAGTGCCCGGCGACCCATCACCTGATCGGTGAGGTGCTGGTTGAGGCGGGGCTCGGCGATGGCGTGGTCAACGTCATCACCAATGCCCCTGACGACGCCCCGGCGGTGGTGGCGGCGCTGGTCGAGCACCCGGCGGTGCGCCGCGTCAACTTCACCGGCTCGACCCAGGTGGGGCGGATCATCGCCGAGCTGGCCGCCAAGCACCTCAAGCCGGCGCTGCTGGAGCTGGGCGGCAAGGCGCCGCTGCTGGTGCTCGACGATGCCGACCTGGATGCCGCGGTGGATGCGGCGATCTTCGGTGCCTTCTTCAATCAGGGCCAGATCTGCATGTCCACCGAGCGGCTGATCGTCGATAACAGCGTCGCCGACGCCTTCGTCGAGAAGTTCGCCGCCCGCGCCAAGGCGCTCAAGGCCGGGGACCCCCGCGCCGAGGGCAATGCGCTGGGTACCCTGATCAACGCCGAGTCCGGCGACAAGCTCAACGGCCTGATCGACGACGCCGTGAGCCAGGGCGCGCGGCTGGCCGCCGGCGGCAAGGCCGAGGGGGTGGTGATGCAGGCCACGGTGATCGACAAGGTGACCAAGGCGATGCGGCTCTACTCGGAGGAGTCGTTCGGCCCGGTGGTGGCGGTGATCCGCGTCGAGGGCGAAGAGGAGGCGATCCGCGTCGCCAACGACAGCGACTACGGCCTCTCGGCGGCGGTCTTCAGCCGCGACACCGCACGGGCGATCAAGGTCGCCGGGCGCATCCAGTCGGGCATCTGCCACATCAATGCGCCCACCGTGCACGACGAGCCGCAGATGCCCTTCGGTGGCGTCAAGGACAGCGGCTACGGGCGCTTTGGTGGCAAGGCCGGTATCGAGGAGTTCACCGAACTGCGCTGGATGACGCTGCAGCTGGGGCCGCGTCACTACCCGATCTGATCGGCGACAGGGAGGAGGGGGAGATCAGCTCCCCTTCCTAGCCTCGATGATGCGGTCGAGGATATCGAGCAGCCACTCCCTTTCGCCCTCTTTCATGAAGCCGTCGAAGCGTTGCTCGCCATCCTCGACCTTCTGATTAAGGCGCTCGGTGAAGGCCTTGCCTTTCTGGGTCAGGTAGAGGGCATAGGAGCGGCGGTCGTTTTTCGACTTGCGCCGTTCGATGACCTCCATGCTCTCCAGCTTGTCGATGGCCGCCACCATCGCCGAGCGGTCCACGTCGAGTGCGGCAGACACCGCTGACTGGGTCAGGCCCGGGTTGTGATAGACGATGGCCAGGATGCTGAACAGCCCTGGGGTGATGCCCTCCTGGGCGCACGCTTCGAAGAAAACATCGAAGTAGACCATCTGGGCGCGCCGCAATTTATAGCCGAGGCGACCCTGCAGCATGGCGTAGTCGATACCGTTCTGTGCATCTGTATTCATGTTGGTGTCGGTCCTGATAAAGAGCTGAGCCTCGAAGACGCCTGCTGAGCGTTGAACTTTAGTCGTGCCATGGGTCCCCTCACATCGCGGTCAAGAGTCGCCGTACCCTTCTACTTAATTGATTGAAAAGGGTTTCTTGGTGTCGTGCCGTGATCATCAAGATCATGTTGCGCATATACACTGTTTGACACATCAACAATTTAAAAAAATACTGGACGCCATGTTAGCAAGGCTCCCATGCCGAGGGTAGCGCGAGGCTGGCTTTCCCGACCCGATAGCGATCAAATACCGCAGGAGCGTCCATGTCATACCCCTTTCGCGATGTCCACGTGGGTACCGCCACTGCCGAACTGGTTCGGCGCGCCGACGGTACTCAGCTGCTAACGGTCAGCGAGCCCCTGGGCGACTATCCCGATACCCTGATCGCGTGCCTGGCCCGCTGGGCCAATGAGGCGCCTGAGCGCACTTTCGTTGCACGGCGCGATGCCCAGGGTGAGTGGCAGCGGCTAAGCTATGCCGAGACCCTGAGCCGGGTGCGTCAGCTGGCGCAAGGGCTGTTGAATCACGGCCTGAGCATTGAGCGGCCGCTGGCGATTCTCAGCGGTAATTCCATCGAGCACCTTCTACTGTCACTGGCGGCGATGTACGTGGGCATTCCATTCGCCCCTGTATCGCCGGCCTACTCACTGGTCAGCAAGGATTACGGCAAGCTGCGGCATATCGTCGAGCTGCTGACGCCGGGGCTGCTGATGGTCGACAAGGCCGAGGATTTTGCGCCCGCCCTGGCGGCGGTGCGTCCCGATGACTGTGCCTGCCTGGCGCTGTCACCCGGCGGGGTGGCGGGCGTGGAGCCCTTCGCCGAGCTGCTGGAGACGCCGGTGAGCGAGGCCGTCGACGCTGCCCATGCCACTGTCACGGCGGACTCTATTGCCAAGATCCTGTTTACCTCCGGTTCCACCGGCATGCCCAAGGGGGTGATCAACACCCAGCGCATGCTGTGTTCCAACCAGGAGATGCTGGCGTCTCAGATGCCCTTTCTTCGCGACGAGCCGCCGATGCTGGTGGACTGGCTGCCATGGAACCATACCTTCGGTGGTAACCATAACATTGGCATCGTGCTCTACAACGGCGGCAGCCTCTATATCGACGACGGTCGGCCGGTGCCGGGGGAGTTCGAGACCACCATCGCCAATCTGCGCGAGATCGCGCCGACGGTCTATTTCAACGTGCCCAAGGGCTTCGAGATCCTGGTCGACTACCTGAAGCGCGACGATAGCCTGCGCGAGACCTTCTTCTCGCGACTCAACCTGATGTTCTTCGCCGCAGCGGGGCTCTCTCAGCATATCTGGGACGAACTCGACCGCCTGGCGATCCAGACCCTGGGCTGCAAGGTGGGCATGTTGACCGGGTTAGGCGCGACCGAGACCGCTCCGTCGGCGATGTTCGCGTCGCTGGAGGAGTCGCAGTCCGGGGTGGTGGGGCTGCCCGCCCGCGGGGTGACGGTCAAGCTGGTGCCCAACGCCGGCAAACTGGAGTGCCGGGTGAAGGGCCCCAGCGTGATGCCCGGCTACTGGCGCCAGCCCGAGGTCACCGCCAAGAGCTTCGACGAGGAGGGCTTCTACTGCCTGGGCGATGCGGTCAAGTTCATCGACCCTGCCGAGCCGCAGCGCGGCATGCGCTTCGACGGGCGTATCACCGAAGACTTCAAGCTGGATACTGGTACCTGGGTAAGCGTCGGGCCGCTGCGCGCGCGTATCATCGAGGCTGGCGCGCCCCACGTTAAGGACGCGGTGATCGCAGGCATCGACAAGCCCTTCGTCTCGGCGTTGATTTTCCCTGACCTGGAAAAGTGCCGGGAGCTGGCAGGATTGGACGCATCAGCCGATGCCGCCACGCTACTGGCCAGCAGTGCGGTTCGTGAGCGCTTCGTGCAGATGCTGCGCGACCTGGATACCCAGAGCACCGGCAGCTCCACCCGGGTGCGGTGCGCTCTGCTGCTGGATAAGTCGCCCAGGCTGGACGCCAACGAGATCACCGACAAGGGCTCGATCAACCAGCGCGCCGTGCTTGAGAACCGCGCCGAGGCGGTGGCCGAGCTCTATCGCGATGCCTCGACCGCGGTGATACGGCTCGACTGAGCGCAACCAGGAGACGGCATGCTGACTCATACCCACCTGCGTCAGATTGAGTGGGGCGACTGCGACCCGGCGGGGATCGTCTTTCATCCCCGCTATCTGACCTATTTCGACCACTGCACCAACCTGCTCTTCGCCAAGGCGGGCTTCGATCTGGCATCGCTACAGGCACGATTCGCGGTGATCGGCTATCCGGTGGTGGACCTGCGCAGCCGCTTTATTGCCCCTTGCCGCTATGGCGACGAGGTGCGTCTCGAGACGCGAGTAGCCGAGCTGCGCAACAGCAGCTTCGATGTGCTGCACCGGTTGTTTCGTGACAACAGCCTGGCCGTGGAAGCCACGGTGACTCGTGTCTGGGCCGCGCAAGACCCGGCAGACCCGCAGCGCATGCGGGGGCAGCCGATGCCAGAGATCATCAGGCGCGCGTTAAGCGCCAGCTGAACAACGTCTGCCAGCGGTACTGACCTTCTTCCCGCTACCTGCTTCCTCTTCTCTCTTCCTTTTTCTCCCTGCTCTCCGCACCACCTTTCGACCCTTGCCAGCGGGTGGACAAGGGACGACGCCGTTGGCGCCACGGCCCCTTTTGCGATCGCTGCCGTCCGTTTCTGGCTGGACAGCGATATCAACTTTAGGAGGGGGAGTCGTGGAGGCTAGGGCAATTGGGCTTGGCACGCTTCTGGATATTTCATTTATCTATCAGTGCTTTGTGGCCGTTATGTGGGAAAACAGCATTGTTCGTATTGCGTACAGTTTTATATTTAAAATATTGTATTTGACAACAATTTATCAATAATCAAACCTTGCCATACATCAGGCATGACCTGGTGTGAGCACGCGAAAAGCAATAACACTTAAAGGGGAATCGATAATGACAACCTACACACGACTGGCACTTGCGCCCCTGGCGCTCACCCTGAGCATCACAGCTGCCGCTCAAGCGGTAGCCGACGATGGCCATACCGGCCCGACATTCAGCGGTAATATCGTCGGCGGCGTTCTCGATGTAGACGACCGCGACAAGGATCTCTGGGCATTCCGCGCCGAGGCCGGCGTAGGCGGGATCTACCACGTCAACGACGGGCTGCGCATCCGCTACGATCTAGTCGGTGACTTCGCCAACGCCATCAACAGCGTCGATGAGCAGACATGGACGCCTGGCGCCCACCGCCAGGACGACGGCGAGGTATATATCCGTACCGCCCGCGTCCTGCTGCTGACCGACTTCGGTAGCTTCGGCTTTCAGCCGCGGGTGCCTTCCGGGTTCTGGAATCAGATCTACAACAATATCGATGTGTTCGAGTACAACCGCTTCCACGGCCAGACCGGCCAGAACGCCATCTTCGGTCAGAACGAGCAGGGTAGCGACGTGCTCTCCTATGGCACACCGGTGTTTGGCGGCGGCTTCCAGTTCATCGGTGCAGTACTTACCCCTAATGCCCAGAACGACCAGGATTTCGATGTCTATACCGGGCGCCTGATCTATAACCAGGGGCCGCTGAACGTCGGTATCGGCCATACCCAGGTGCGCCGCCCGGGGATCGATAACCTCCACCGCACCGCCTTCGGGATCGGCTACGACTTCGGCAGGGTGCAGCTGGGTGGGGTATACGAGCACAACGACGACCGCGAGGACAGCAGCGGTGCCGCCGACTTCGATGCCTGGGGCGTCAACGTTTCGGCCAACCTGACCGATGACTGGTCGGTATCGGTGGGCTACGCCGAGAACGACAAGAACCTAGGTCTCGAGAACGATGCGCTGGTCGGGACGGTGCGCCACCACTTCAACGACGATGTGTATGCCTTCCTCGAGGCGGCACGCTACGACAATACCGACAACAACCTGGCGGCGGGCATCAGCGTCAGCTTCTGAGACAGATAGGGTCCTTTAACTAGCTCCTTGCCCGGTGCGCATCTGCTCGCCGGGCTTTTTTGACGAGAAGATGGCCAGGTTATCCAAGGCCAGTGGCGTCATGAAAGAGGTATGAGGCGATGAAGTTCTTATCTATTAATATCTTACTGGTATCAGGTGCTGTGCTGTTGTCGGCTCCCGTCGCGGCGGAGAGCCAGTGCGAGGCGTTAAGCGAAACCTACTCAACGTCAGCGGATATGCGCATCACGGCTAGCGAGGCGCTGCCCAGCAAGAGTGAGTGGGGTATTGCCCACTGCCATGTGCAGGGGGTAACACATGAGCACACTGGCATCGATGGTCAGGAGTATGGGATCCGCTTCGAGTTGAGGCTGCCGGAGGGGTGGAATCACGGCTTCATTCACCAGTTCAATGGTGGCACCGATGGTGAGGTGGTGCCCGCCACTGGCGAGGTGCTGCCAGGAACCGGCAGTGCGCTTGCCCGTGGTTTTGCCGTGGTCTCCAGTGATGCCGGGCATGATAGCTATGCCCAGGATGCCGGACTTGCCAGCGGGGCGCGTTTCGGGCTGGATCCCCAAGCGCGGCAGGACTATGGCTACGCCGCCGTGGCCAAGCTCCATCCGCTTGCGGTGTCATTGGTGGAGGATTTCTACGCCACCGAGGTGCGCTATACCTATGGCGTTGGGCGGTCTAACGGCGGGCGGCACGCCATGGTAGCGGCCGCGCGCATGCCCGACGCCTTCGATGGCTTGCTGGTCGGCTACCCAGGGCTCAACCTGCCCAAAGCGGCGTTGCAGCACGCCTGGGACATTCAGGCCTTCACGGCGATCGAGGGGGATGTCAGGCGCGCCTTCAGTCGTGACGACCTCGCCCTCGTGGCGAATGCCGTGCGGCAATCCTGCGACCATCTTGACGGCGTGGAGGATGGTATCGTCGCCGATATCGATGCCTGCCAGGAGCACTTCGATATCGAGCAGTTGCGCTGCGAGGCTGGCCACCCCCAGGCGTGCCTCAGCAGTGCCCAGGTCGCGGCACTGAAGGCGGTGCACGGTGGGCCCCACAACTCCCAGGGCGTGCCCCTCTATAGTGACTGGCCATGGGATACCGGCATCGCCTCGCAGAATTGGCGTATGTGGAAGCTGGAATCGCCTATCGACGCTTGGGACAACCGGCCCATCATTGGCGTGATGGGGGCCTCGGCCTTGGCACAGGTGTTTACCACGCCACCCACCGAGGTGGCTGGAGATCCGGCGTCGCTCGAGGAGTACCTGCTGACGTTCGATCTCGACAGTGACGCGCCGCTCATCCATGCCAGCAACGACACCTTCTCCGAATCGGCCATGGCGTTCATGACGCCACCGGGCGTCGATGATCCCGAGATGGCGGAGTTCAAGGCGGCAGGCGGGCGCATGTTGGTATTTCACGGCACCAGTGATCCGGTCTTTTCGGTGAATGACACCGCCCGCTGGTACCGTCAGCTCGATCACAATCACGACGGGCGGGCAGACCAGTTCGTGCGCTTCTATCGGGTGCCCGGCATGCCCCATGGCGTAGATGGTGTGGTGACGGCGGACATCGACTTCCTCTCCGCGCTGACGGCTTGGGTGGAGGAGGGCGAACGCCCTGACGCGATCCTGGCTGGGGTGCAGCCCGATAACCAGGAGGCGCTCGACGCCCTTGGCGACATCAGCCGTCCGCTTTGCCCCTACCCACAAGTGGCACGCTACCGCGATGGTGATAAGAGCAGCGCCGACAGCTTCGTGTGTGAGTAAATGGGTCGCCTCGAAGGCGTACACGGCCATGTGCGGCGGATTATTCCGCCGTGCAGGATCGCGTGTCCGCTGGCGCGGAAGAGGAGTGGGTTAGACTAAGGTCTAATTATTGGGTATTCTGTTAGCATCCTCATGACACTTTCAGGTCCCAATACCATGATGACGTCCAATACCCGCTTTTCTTTGATCAAAGGTGCCGGCCAAGTGGCCTACCGGCTGCTAGAGCGCATGAGCGAGCGCTCCTATCGGGCCTACCGGGTTCAGCTAGCTACCCGCTACGGTATCTAAGCGCCCACACCCGATCTACCCAGTACGGATGGCCGATTCGGCCCTCAGTGACAAGCAGCCAGCGCAATTGCGCTGGCTGCTTGCGTTTTAGGCTTCCCTTTCGGACAGGAAGAAGGGCCGGGTGAAGTCGGCGGCGGCGGCGAGGCGCTGGGCGAGCTCCTCGAGCAGCTGGATACGTACCCCACCATGATAGAGCGCGTAGTAACTGATCGAGGGCAGCGAGGGGGTCGTCTCGAGAATTTCCAGCCCTTGCTCATGGGCTAAGCGCTGAACGCAGCGTTTCGGCAAGACGCTGATGCCGCGCCCCGCCGTCACCAGGCCCACCAGCGCCAGCAAATTATCGGTGGTCAGGGTGGCGGCGGCCATGCCCTGGTGGGAGAGCCAGCGATTGATATCCTGGGCGAAGCCGGAGCGCTTGCCTTGGCTAATCAGGGGGTGGCGGTCTAGCGCTCTTAGCGGTATGGGGTGGGGATCGTCCACCAGGCCTTCTCTGGCCATGAAGGCCATTTCCACTTCCTCCAGCAGCTGCGTTTCCACGCCAGGCTGCGCGAAGGCGTCGGGGACCTGGGGTATGACCACCAGGTCCAGCTCGCCGTCCTGAAACTGCTGATACAGCGTACGGCTCATCTCGATGGTGATGTCCAAGCGGATGTCCGGCCGCTCGGTGGTGTAATCGCGCAGAAAGCCAGGCAGCCAGGTGAGGGCGGCCAGTTCGGTGAAGCCGATACGCACCCTGTGCAGCATGTGCTCTGGCTGCGCCTTGAGTTCGAGGATCCGTCGCGCGTCGCTCAGGGTCGCGTAGGCCAGTTCCAGCAGTCGCTCACCCTCTTCGGTGAGTCGTGCATTGCGGCGCGAACGATCGAAGAGGGGCAAGCCGGTGGCTTGCTCCAGCTCCGATATGCGCTTGGAGACGGTGGACTGGGTGGCATTGAGTCGCTGAGAGGCGCGCTCGAAGGTACCGAGCTCGACCACTTGGACAAAGGTTTCCAGCTGCTTGAGCGTCAACATGGCGCGCTACTCATGAAATTAACGACTTATAACATATGCGATTTATTCGCTTTTTTGAAAGTGTGCGGTGCTTTTAAGTAGGCAGGGAGTGCTCTTGAGCGCCAGGCGGGGAGTAGCCCGGCGCTAGCTTTCACACCACAACAGCAATAAGGAATAAGGCGATGAAGACGCTGCACATGTCGGTACGCAAGGTGGGGTTAGGGGTGGTCTCGGCGCTGCTGGCCACGGGTCTTAGCACCACGACCCTGGCGGCGGACTATCCCAGCAAGCCGATCCAGATGATCGTCGCATTCGGCGCCGGTGGTAGCACCGATACCATGGCGAGGATCTTCGCCAAGTACGTCGAGGAGGAGCTCGGCCAGCGAGTGGTGGTGGTCAATAGGCCTGGCGCCGGTGGCGAGCTGGGCTGGGTACACCTGGCCAACGCGGCCCCGGACGGCTATACCATCGGCCTGATCAACTCGCCGGTCGTCGAGGTCTACCCCTTCACTCGCGAGGAGAGCGTTGGTTACTCCCTCGACGACCTCCGACCGCTAGCCAATGTGATCACCGACCCGGGCATGCTCGTGGTGGCTGCCGACAGCCCCTACCAGAACCTGGACGACTTCGTCGCAGCGGTGCAGAGCGATCCCGAGTCGATCATCGTCTCCCACGAGGGTATCGGCGGTGACGATCACCTCGCGGCGCTGAATTTCGCTGCCGCAGCAGATATCGATCTCAACTTCGTCGCCTACAACGGCAACGCCGAGGCAACGGCCTCGCTACTCGGCGGCCATATCACGGCCTTCGCCGGCAATATGTCGGAAGCGGTGACGCAGATTCAGGAGGGCAAGGCGCGGGGGCTGGCGATATGGTCCGAAGAACGCGGCGAGCCACTGCCCGATGTGCCCACTGGGCGGGAGCAAGGCTATGACGTCCAGGCCGCGGCGTCACGTGGATTCGCCATGCCGGCGGATGTCCCGCAAGAGATCTATGACCTGCTCCTTGAGGCGTCGCGCAACGTTATCGACAACCCAGAGTTCCGGGCCGAGATGGAGCGCCTCAATATGCCCGTCGACCCCATTTATGGGCAGGACTACGTCGACTTCATCGACGCCAGTCACACTCGGCTAAAGGCGCTCTGGGAACAGGATCCCTGGGTCGAACAGTGATCGAATGGCAGGAGTAGATAGCCCATGACGCTCGATACGATCGATCGTGGCGTGGCCCTGCTGTTGGGCGCGCTATGTGCCGCCGTGGTGGTCACCGGGCTGGGGATGCGCGGCGACGCGGGGGTCTTCCCGGTGATCGCCGGCACGCTAGGAGGGCTGGCCTGCCTGGGTATCGCCCTTGGCACCCTGCGCCGTCGCGCCCCCGATGCGCCGCCCCCGCCGTTGGCCTACCAGCGCTTCGCGGTGTGGTGCCTATGCGTGTTGGGACTGCTGCTGCTGATGTTGAGCGCCGGGACCTTCATCGCGCTACCGCTATTCGTGTTGGCCAGTTTGCGCTGGTTGGGCCAGCTTCGGTGGCCGCTGGCGCTGACGGTGTCGGTGGCCTTCTCGGCGCTGATTTATGTGGTCTTCGTGTACCTGCTGTCGGTGCCACTGCCGGGCGGCTGGCTGACACCCTAGCGGCACTCCCCGCGACCCATTCAAGAGACACGATATGGATGTACTGCTACTTGCCCTCGGCAACGTGCTGACGCCGATGGCGCTGCTGACGCTACTGCTCGGCACCCTGGCCGGCATGACGATCGGCTCGCTGCCGGGGCTCTCCTCGACGATGGGGGTGGCGCTATGTATCCCCATCACGTTCAACATGCCGCCCGATCTGGCGCTTATCCTGCTCGGCGCCGTCTACGTCAGCTCGGTCTATGGTGGCTCGGTAACGGCGATCCTGTTACGCACTCCGGGCACCGATGCCTCGATTGCCACCGCCCTCGACGGCTATCCGTTGGCGGCGGCGGGACGTGGCAGCGAGGCACTGGGGATGGCGACGCTTGCCTCTCTGTTTGGCGGGCTGTTCAGCGTGGTGGTGCTGATCGCCATCGCCCCGCCGCTGTCCACGGTCGCCTTGGCCTTTGGCCCGCAGGAGTACACGGTGCTGGCGATCTTCGGTCTGGTGACCATCGTCAGCGTGGCGTCGGATCGTCCCCTCAAGGGGGTGCTATCAGCAGCGGTGGGGTTGGTACTGGCCACGGTGGGGTTGGACACCTTCACCGGTATGCAGCGCTTCACCTTCGGCCACAGCGAGCTGTTCGATGGGGTACCGCTACTGCCGGTACTGATCGGGCTATTCTCGGTCTCCCAGGCCTTCAACCTCTGTGTGCCGGCGGGTGGCGGGGTGCTGTCGGGCACGGCACAGCCGCTGCAGGGGCGCCGGTTGCCGGCGTGGCTGGATATCCGGCGCTGCCTGCGCACCATGCTGCGCTCTTCGGTCATCGGTTCGGTGGTAGGCATCCTGCCTGGCGCCGGGACCAGCATCGCCTCCTTTATCTCCTACAGCGAGGCGAGGCGGCACTCATCGACACCTGAGCGCTTCGGCAAGGGGGAGCTGGAAGGGGTGGCGGCCTCCGAGTCGGCCAACAACGCGGTGACCGGCGGTACGCTGATTCCCACCTTGACGCTCGGCATTCCCGGCAACGCGGTGACCGCGGTGTTTATCGGCGGTCTGACGATCCACGGCATGATTCCGGGGCCGAGCCTGTTTACCCAGCACGCCGAGACGACCTACACCCTGATCCTCTCCCTGCTGCTGGCCAATCTGCTGTTTGCCTTGGTCGGCCTGTGGCTGTGTCGCTACCTGGTGGTAGTGACCAAGGTGCCGGGGGCGGTGCTGGGGCCGATGATCCTGGTGTTCAGCGTGATCGGTACCTTTGCACTGCGCAACGAGATAGTCGACGTCTGGCTCGCCTTGGCCTTCGGCGTGGTGGGCTTTTTCATGGAGCGTTGGCGCTATCCGGCGGCGCCCTTGGTCATCGCCCTGATCCTCGGCCCCATTCTCGAGGTCAACTTCCGGCGCTCGATGCAGATCGCGCACTGGGACCTCACCACCTTCTTTACCCGGCCACTGTCACTGGGGCTGTGCTTACTGGTGGTGCTGGCGCTGGCGTATCCGCTCTGGAACCGCTGGCGGCAACGTCGGCATGCCCCGACCTGACGCCTTACCACCTTCCCTAACCAGGCCAGGGGAGCGACTCACTGGCCGACGGAGATATCCATCATGGTGACGATAGCGTCCCAGATTAGTGACTTTTCACAGACCATGCCCGCGGAGGGCGTGTTACTCCCCAGCGCGCTACTCGAGCAGGTGCGCAACGCCTTCCTGCATGTCGAGCAGTGCCCGTTCACGGGTAAGCGGGTGTTCTTCGAGAATGCGGGGGGCTCATTGACGCTCAAGAGAGCCGTTGAGCACAGCGCCGAGGTCGCCGGGATTCCCGATAATGAGCATCGTGACAATCCCGCCTCCCATGCCGTATCGCAGATCGTCGCGAATGGGCGCCAGGATCTGGCTATCTTTATGGGCGCCAGCAGCGGCGTCATCTTTGGCGGTGAGAGCGGTACCGAGTGCCTGTTCCGCGTGATCCGCGCCGCAGCACTCGCCGCCGAACCGGGCGGCAGCATCGTCTCGAGCTCGGTGGAGCATCCTGGCACCTATGATGCGACCGCCCAGTGGGCACGACGCACTGGCCGCGAGTGGATCGAAGTACCGTTCGACGTTGAGACGGGGCGGGTGACTGCGGCGCACTACGCCGATCGCGTGAGGGCGGACACGTGCATCGCGACGATCCTGCATACCAGCCCGGTCACCGGCATGAGCATGGATGTCGCCGGGATCGCTCGCACCATACGCAGCATAGCCCCGCAGTGCATTATTATCGTTGACGGTATCCAGCATGCCCCGCATGGGACGCTGGCCGTCGATGACTATGGTGTCGACGCCTATGTGATTTCGCCCTACAAGGCGTACTGCCGTTTCAACAACGGTTATGCCTGGCTCTCGGATCGCCTGAGCGTCATCGATCACGACCGACTCTCGGGCAAGCCCGCCGACGCCTGGGAGCTGGGCAGCCGCGACCCATCGGCGCTGGCTGGGGTCAGCGCAATGGTCGACTACCTCGCTTGGCTGGGCGGGCACTTCACCGAGGCGTCGTCGCGCCGAGCCTGCCTGGTGGCCGCTGGGCGGGCCATGCACGCCCATGAGCGTGCTCTAGTGCATCGACTGCTGCACGGTGGTGCGGGCCTGAAGGGGCTTTGCCACTATCCTGGATTGCGGCTGATTGGCCCTGCCGACTCGCCGCACCGCGAAGGGGTGGTATCGTTCGCCATCGAAGGCGTCGAGGCCAAGCATGTGGTGGCCGAGCTCGGCGCGCGCGGGGTGCGCGTTCACGCACGCAGCGACGATGTCTACTCTGGCAACATTCTGCGACCGCTAGAGCTGCCGGCGGTCACCCGAATCTCGTTGGCGCACTATAACAGCGTCGAGGAGATCGACACCTGCCTGACAGCCCTGGCTGAGGTGCTGCCTCGGCCATAAGAGTGTCAGGCGCTTTACCAATGCCCATTCAGCGTAGGCTTGGCAGGTCGTGCATGGCCTTAAATAGCGCGGCGGATTGGCACCCGGCTCAGTGCATTGTTTTCATCGGCGAGGCGCTGGAGAAGCCGGCAGAGCTGTTGGCGCTCGTCGTCGTCCAGCGGGGCGAGGATCTCGTCCTGGGCGGCAATCACTGCGGTTTCGGCATCTTGCCTGAGCCGTTCGCCGCTGTCGGTCAGGGTCACTACCATTGAGCGGCGGTCCTCGGGGTTACGCTGCCGGGTGACCAGACCGCGCTCCTCCAGCTTGCGAACCACTACCGCGACGGTGTTGCGATCCAGCGCCGTGAACCCGCCAAGGGTGATCTGGTCGAGTGGTCCTTGCTCGTCCAGGGCAGCGAGCACCACATACTGCAGCTGGGTCAGATTGTACTCCTCGCACTTCCTTAGAAAGATCGCCACGCTGATCTGATGGCAGCGCCGCAGCAGGTTGCCGGGCAGAGAGTTGGCCTTGGTGAGGGGCGATCCAGTCATGGTGACAAATCTCGATGAAACGTAAGCGATACAGGGACGCCGTGGCCGGTGGCGCTGACAGCCGGTCACGGCGAGGGTGCGGTACTGTCGCGCAGCTTCACCCGGCGTGAGGGTGGTTCTCCGGCAGAGCATCGACGAAGGCCGGCAACTGCAGACAGTTGTCATAGATGGTCTGCAGGATGGGGTAGCGCGACATGTCGACGTCGAAGCGACGATTATTGGCCACTTGGGCAAACAGGCACAAGTCGGCCAGGCCGGGGGCGTCACCATAGCAGAACTTGCCACGCCGGGCATCGCCGGCCAGCTGCAGCTCCAGAGGGGCGAAGCCCTGGTCGACCCAGTGGCGGAACCACTCGCCCGCCCTTTCCTCACTGACCTTCAGTTCGCCTCCGAGGTACTGCAGCACCCGCAGGTTGTTGACCGGGTGGATGTCGCAGGCCACGGCTTGAGCCAGCGAGCGAACCCAGGCGCGATCCAGCGGGTTATCGGGGAGCAGGGCCGGTTCCGGGTGGGTCTCGTCCAGGTATTCGACGATGGCCAGGGACTGGCTGAGCACGCTGCCGTCCTCGAGTTGCAGGGCCGGCACCAGGCCCTGCGGGTTGAGGGTGAGGAAGGCCTCCGACTGGTGATGCTTGTCGCGCAGCACATAGGAGACATGCTCGTATGCGAGCCCCTTGAGGTTCAGGGCCGCGCGGACCCTGACCGAGGCGGAACTACGAAAGAAGTTATGCAGGACCAGGCTCATACTCCCTCCCGCGGCGCCACGATGGTGATCGAGTGATCGCCAACGCCGTCGATGCCGCCAGTGACCCTGTCACCTACCTGTAGCGGACCGACGCCGGCCGGTGTACCGGTATAGATGAGGTCGCCAGGCTGGATGCGCATGGTGTGGGAAAGGATAGAGACGATCTCCTCCACGTCCCAGATGAGATCGGCAATGTCCTGATCCTGTTTGATCTCGTCGTTGACTGCGAGCCAGATGCGCCCGGTAGTAGGGTGGCCGATCTCGCTGGCGCGGCGCAGCGGCGAGATCACGGCGGACTCATCGAAGGCCTTGCCCCAGTCCCAGGGACGCCCCTTCTCACGTGCCTCGAGTTGCAGGTCGCGACGGGTCAGGTCGTTGCCGGCGGCGTAGCCGTATATGTAGTCGTGTGCCTTATCGGCGGGAATCTGAAAACCGGCCTTGCCGATAGCCACCACCAGCTCCATCTCGTAGTGAAAGTTCTGGGTCTCCGGTGGGTAGGGCACATTACCGCCGTCGGGCACGATGGCATCGGCCGGCTTGGTGAAGAAGAACGGAAATTCGCGGCTCGGGTCGCGGCCCATTTCGCGTGCGTGAGCCTCGTAATTGCGGCCCACGCAGAAGATGCGGCGCACCGGGAAGCGCTTGTCGTCCCCCTCGATGGCGACGCTGGTGATGGGGTGGGGCTTGAAGACGTAGTCGGTCATGATCGTTTACCTTTCAATTCATCGTTAGCTGTTGATTCAGTTAGCGCCTGGTGGAGAAGTCGTCGAGCGATGCCCAGACAAGGCAAAAAGCGGCGAAAGAGCGGAGTTTACGGTCTGTAAATGAGCATCTTGAGCCGATTTTTAACGCCGTATGGGCGAGCGCAGACTCTTCTCCTCAGGCGCTGCGGGCTTCGCGCCATATTCCAAGCTTCTGCTGGGCGACGCGGTCGGAGTAGCTGAACAGCACGGCATCCGCGTCGGCCTCGTGGACGACCTCCTGCCAACTGGGCACCACGAAGATGTCCTTGGGCTTCCACTCGAAGGTCTTGCCGTCGATGGTGGTGCGGCCGGTGCCCTCGACGACGCTGAATACCGTGGCGTCGGTGGAGCGGTAGCTGGCGGTCTTGAAGCCCTTGGGCAGTAGTTGCACGAAGGGCGCGATGGTGGGCATGGCGAAGCCGCCGTCTAC
Source organism: Halomonas sp. ML-15 (assembly GCF_014779595.1). Taxonomy (GTDB): domain Bacteria; phylum Pseudomonadota; class Gammaproteobacteria; order Pseudomonadales; family Halomonadaceae; genus Franzmannia. The sequence continues at coordinate 320,176 of NZ_JACXZT010000019.1, read as the reverse complement.
CGGATTGACGTAGCGCATCTTGAGGCCGTGGCAAGGGTCCCATTCGTCGCGCTGGCGCATGATCTCCAGCGCCTCGCGGGTGCGCTCGTAGGGGTAGTTGAAGATCGGCGAGGCCAGGCCGCGCTTCTCGAAGTCTACCGGCAGCATGTTGGCGCCGTAGCGTGCCAGCGAGTCGCCGGTAGGCTTGGTAATCGCCTGCATGTCTTCGTTCAGGCCCTCGGCGAAGGAGGCGTCATAGAACGAAACCATGGGGATATCCAGGCCATCCATCCAGATCATTGGCTTGTCGGACTCGTTGCCGTGGTCGTGCCAGGCCCAGGGGGGCGTGATCACGAAGTCGCCTTCTTGCATGATCGTGCGCTCGCCGTTGACCGCCGTGCAGGCACCGCCGCCATCCATCACGAAGCGCAGCGCCGACTGGCTGTGACGGTGTGCTGGGGCGACCTCACCGGGCATCACCAACTGCAGGCCGGCATACAGAGAGGTGGTAATGCGGCTTTGTCCGCGTAGCCCGGGGTTCTCGAGAATCAGTACCCGGCGCTCCGCCTCCTTGGCGGTGATCAGATCGCCGGCTTCGAGCAACAACGCCCGAGCCGCCGCGAAGTCCCAGAGATGGGGTTGGCAGGCGCTCCTGGGGGTCGGCGTGATGATATCGCTAAGCACGTTCCACAGAGCGCTGAAGTCCTGCTTGGCGATCTTCTCGTAGTAGGCCTTGCGCTCAGGCGAGCTCTGGGGCTTTTCGGTCAGTGACATGCTGTGTCCTCCTGCGGGTTCAGGCGTCTTGTGAGGTGGTGACGTTGCTCAGGCCGCTACCGCCGTAGAGCCACTCGATGCGGTCGTAGAAGTCCTCGGGGGTCATGGCACGCATGGTGGCGTTGCGCATGGCAGCCTTGCCCTCGGCCGGGTGATAGATGTACTCACCCATCAGCCGTGAGTAGGTCTGCACCCGGGCGGTACGGGCGAAGCGGTCGTTGCGGTAGGCCTCGAAGGCGTCAGCGAGGTTGGCTTTGTGGCCCAGGTGGTAGGAGAGGCAGACGGCGTCCTCCATGGCCATGCAGGCCCCCTGGGCCATGTACTGCAACATCGGGTGGGCGGCGTCGCCGAGCAGTACCACGCGGCCGTCGATCCAGTGCTCATTGGGGTCGCGATCGCACAGCACCCACATCTTCCAGTCCTTGCCGTGCTCGATGATCTGGCGCGGGCGCTCGGCGATATGCGCGAAGCCGCGGTAGACCTCCTCCTTGGTCACCGGTTTGCCGGCCATCGGCTTGGGGGCGTCGTTGTGGTAGGTCACCACCAGGTTGTAGACCTCGCCGCCCTTGAGCGGGTAGTGGACGATATGGCACTTGGGTCCTGCCCAGAGGGTGGCGGCGTTCCAGCGCAGCTCCTCGGGCATCTGCGCGGTGGGAATCACCGAGCGGTAGGTGGTGTGCCCCGAGACCCGCGGAGCGCCGTCACCGACCAGCTTCTGGCGGATCGGTGACCAGAGCCCCTCGGCGCCGATAAGGGCGCGGCCGGTGAAATGTTCGCCGCTCTCGAGGATGGCGGTGACGCCCTCGGCATTCTGCTCGTAGTCCTCGACTCGCGAGTCGGTGCGTAGCTCGACCAGCTCATTGGCCTCGCAGGCATCGAGCAACACCTTGTGGAGGTCGGCACGATGCACCACCGCGTAGGGGTTGTTGAAGCGCTCGCGGAAGGTCCGGTCCAGGGGGATCGCGGCAATCTGACGATCCTCCATGGCATCCATCAGCAGCAGATTGTCGATGTAGACCGCCTTGGCGCGGGCCTCGTCGCCGATGCCCAGGTAGTCGAAGGCGTGGAAGGCGTTGGGGCCGATCTGGATGCCGGCGCCGATCTCGCCGAGCTCGGGGGCCTGCTCCAGCACCAGGCTAGGAATGCCTTGTCGGGCCAGGCCGAGGGCGGCGGCCAGGCCGCCGATGCCGCCGCCGGCGACAATGACGGTGTTGTGACTCATCATGCACCTTTCATGTTCGTGGTCAGGACGATCAACGGAAGACCGTCACGACCCAGGGGTTGAGGATGGTGGCGACGATGACCAGGCAGGCCGCCAGGATGAAGGGGGTGATCCATAAGGTGATGCGCTGCAGGCTGACGTTGCTGATCGCCGAGGCAACGTATAGCCCGGCGCCCACGGGCGGGGTCAGCAGGCCCAGGGTCAGGGTCATGCAAGTGACGATGCCGAAGTGGACGGGGTCGATACCGTAGCTGCCCTGGGCCACCGGCAGCAGGATCGGCACGAGGATGATCAATGCGGCAATGCCGTCCAGCACCATCCCCACCACCAGCAGCATCAGGAACACCAGCAGCATGAAGATCAGTGGGCTCTCGGTGGCGCCCTGCATCAGCCCGGCCACCTGCTGGGGAATCTGGTTGTAGACCAGCACCCAGCCAAAGGCCTTGGCCGCGGCGATCAGGAACAGCACGATGGCGGTGTTGCGGGCGGTACGGGCCAGTACGCCGGGCAGGCTCGAGGCCTTGAGATCACGGAACAGCAAGCCGCCGATGATCAGTGCCATCAGGGTGGCAGCGGCCGCAGATTCGGTGGGGGTGACGATGCCGAAGGCGATGCCACCGACGATCACCAGGGGAATGCTCAGGGTCAGGATGGCATTGCGGGTGGCCAGCCAGCGATTGATGGTCGCACGCTCCTCTCCCTGCGCCTTGCGGGCGCGTCGGGCGATCAGCGCGATCAGGCCGCTGATCAGTACGAAGAGCACCAGGCCGGGAATGATTCCCCCCATGAACATGGCGCCGATGGAGACCTGGGCGATAACGCCGTAGATGATGAAGATCATCGAAGGCGGGATGATCGGCCCCAGCAGGCCTGACCCGGCGGTCAGGGCCGCGGCGAACCCTCTATCGTAGCCATCCTTCTCGAGTTCCGGCGTCATCACCCGGCTCATGATGGCGATCTGTGCCGTCGCCGAGCCCATGATGGAGGCCAGCATCAGGTTCGACGTCAGGGAAACGTACGCAATACTGTGGGGAATCCAGGCGAACCAGGCGCGGGCTGCCTGGATGATGCGCCGGGTAATCCCACCCTCGTTCATGATCTCGCCGAGCAGGATGAACAGCGGAATGGCCAGCAGATCGAACACCTCTAGTGAACCGAACAGCACCTGGGGCAGACCCTCTAAAATGCGGTAGTTGCCGGTGTTGATCACGAAGGCGAAGGTGGAGGCGAGCAGCACGAAGGCGATCGGCATGCCCAGCAGCATCAGCAGGATGAAGACGGCGAGTGTCATGGGTCAGGTCTCCTCGTCGTCGTTGGCCAGGGCAAAGACCGTGCGGGTACGGTCCGGCAGCCTGGCAAGAATGTGGAAGATCCCGGTGGCGCAGAAGATCGGCACGATCAGGTAGAAATGCCACTTGGGCCAGTCGAGGGTGATGGCGATATCGAAGGCCATCGAGGGGGAGCGAATCCAGCCGATGGCGTACCACAGTAGTGTGGCCAGCACGGCCAGGCAGATCAGCTCGGTCACCCAATAGCTGAGTCTCTGCAGTCGCTCCGGTAGCAGTCCCACCAGCATGGTCAGCCGCACGTGCTGGTCGTGGTGGATGGCCACCGAGATGGCCAGGAAGGCCATCCATATCAGGATGTAGACCGCCAGCTCCTCGGCGAAGAACAGCGGACTGCTGAAGACATAGCGGCCAAGCACGTTGATGATCAGTAAACTGCTGAAGGCAACGATCAGCAGGCTGCACAGCAACTGCTCGAGCTGCGCCAGCCATCGGCTGGCGCGGGTCAGGGAGGATATCGGCATAGCTGTCACCCGGGTGTCCGGAGGGAGGTCGTTACCATGTGACTCATTCTCCGTCCTGGCGGGCGGCGACCTCCTGCTGGAAGGCCTGGATGACGGGGTGTTCGCCGAAGCGCGCCTGGAAGGCCTGGTTGGCTGCGTCGAAGACACCCTCGGCGTCCTCCAGGGTGAAGACGTCAATGGTCTCCTCCAGATAGGCCAGGTTGCTTTCTTCCGCCGCGATCTGGGACTCGGTGGCCCACTCAAGGGCCTCCTGCATGGCCTCCTCGAGCAGCTCGCGCTCTACCTCGGAGAGCGATGACCAGGTGGTCTGGCTGATCACCGAGACGGCGGGAAAGGCCATGTGGTTGGTCAGGGTGAGGTGTTCGGCCACCTCGTAGAAGCCGGAGCCCACCAGGGCGTCGAGGTCGATATCGATACCGTCGAGCATGCGGTTCTGCAGGCTCTGGTAGACATCGGGCAGGTGGACCGGGGTGGGCGTGGCGCCGGCTTCCCGCCACCAGGCCTGCATGGCCGGGATCGGAATAATGCGCACCTTCTCGCGGCGCACGTCGTCGAGGCTCTCGACCCGGCCGTCGCGCATCAGGATGTGGCGCATGCCGGCGAAGGTGTAGCCGAAGGCGTGCAGGCCCTTGTCCTCGAGGTTGTCCAGCATCTGCTGGGCGGCATCGGTCTCGGTGGCCTTGGCGGCTTCGGCGACGCTATCGAACAGGAAGGGGCTGAACCAGCCGACGAAGGCCGGCTCGCGCTGGCTTGTAATGGCGGCGGTCATTAGCCCCAAGTCCAGCAGGCCGGTCTCCATCTGGGAGAACATTGCCGGTTCGTCGCCCAACTGGCCGGCGGGAAAGATGGCGATAGTCAGTTCGCCGTCGCTGCGCTCGGCGACCGTCTCGGCGAGTCGCTCGGCGGCCTGGGTCCAGATGTGCTGGGGTGGGGTGATGAGCCCCATGCGCAGTTCGGTGGCCAGGACCGGGGTGCTGGCGAGCAGCGACGCGCCCAGCAACGTAGAGCACAGCAGGGCACTGGGAAGCAGGAGGCGGGGCGGCGTGCGGGGTGTAGTTGTCATTTTCACTACCTCGAGGTCGTCAGGGAGTTGAAGCGTGCTGCTGGAGAGCGGCTTGTAGTAGTGTCGCTCTAATAGTCAGTATTGTGATCATCACTATTGTGCGCAATTAAACGAAAGTCGACAGCCCAGCATCGTTGAGGCCGAAATGTTCATACCAAAGTCTGGTATCGGAGATGGTGGTGCTGTGGACTATAATCGAGCGCAAGATAGATGTAATTATCTATTGTTGTCTAAATAAACAAATATAAGCCAACCGCTGAGGTGACCCATGACCACACGCCCGCTGTTCAAGACCCTCGCCATCGCCGTGACCGTTAGTAGCCTGGCAATTGCCACCCATGCGCAGGCGCGCGAACTGCGCATGGCCCCGGGGGTGCCGCCCGCACATCCGGCCTACGATCCGATGTTCACCGAATTCGCCGAGCGTCTGGAGGAGAAGACGGATGGCGGATTGACGGGCAATCTGCTCGGCACCGAGGTCGCTAATATCGGCAATATGCGCAATGCCATCCGCAGTGGGCTGGTGGAGGCAGGATTGTTCCTGCCGGCCTACTTCCCGGCCGACCTGCCAGAGATCAACCTGGTCGGCGATATGGCCTTCCTCGGCACTACGCCGCATGCGATGGGGGCCGCTGTCACCGAATATATCGTCACCTGCGCCGAGTGCCAGGCCGAGCTTCGAGAGCTGGGCATCGTCTACACCAGCTCCCACGCCTCTGACCTCTATCGCATTCTGAGCACCGAGCCGGTGCGCTCGCTGGAGGATCTGCGCGGCCTGCGCATGCGCGTCGGCGGCCCGCAGTACTCGCGCTGGGCCGAGTCGGTTGGCCTGACCCCGGCGACCATGTCGGTGGGCGAGACCTACGAGTCGCTCTCCCAAGGCGTGATCGAGGGGACGGTTGCCTCCATCGCCGACATTATCTCCTTCCGCCTCGACGACGTGCTCAACTACGTGACGGACATCGAGCTGGGCACCTTCCACAGCACCATCTCCCACGCCATCGGCCAGCGCACCTGGGAGACGCTCTCCGCGGAGGAGCGTGAGGCGATGATTCACGCCTCGGTCGAGGCAAGTGCCGCCATCACCCAGCGCTGGGGCTACGAGATGGCTGATGAGGCGCGCGAGATTGCTCACGACAGCGGTATCGAAATTCTCGAGCCCGAGCAGGACCTTCTCGATGCCATTCCTGCCTTCCTCGAAGAGGATCTGGTCTATGCTGCCGAGCAGGCCGAGAGCCGCTATGGCGTAGAGGATGCCGAAAGCAAGATCGAGCGTTTTCAGGCGCTGGTCGAGAAGTGGACCGAGATCGTCGAGGAGACGGGTGATGATCCCGAGGCGGTTGCCGAGGCCATGAAGCGCGAAATCTGGAGTGATGTCGATTTCGCTTCCTACGGCAGCTGATGCTGATCCGTTGAATGCCGGCCTTCGGGCCGGCACGTGATGCCGGAGATTCCATCATGGCTATGCTGTATCGCCTGACCAATCTGGCTGCCGTCGGCTTGGCGCTGCTGGGGACCCTCGGCATCCTGCTGATGGTGGTGCACATCACCCTCGACGTGTTGCTGCGCTCGACGCTGTCGATCTCGATTCCCGCCACGCTCGAACTGGTCACGCGCTATTACTTGATCACCCTGGCGCTGCTGCCGCTGGGGTGGGTCGAGTGGCGGCGCGGGATGATCCGCGTCGAGGCGCTGGAAGGCATGATGGGGCCGACGCTGATCCGTGTCTCGGATGTACTGGTGTCGATCCTGTCGGCGGCCATTTATGTCGTGCTGGCCGTGGCCACCTGGGACAAGGCGATGGAGCAGTACCAGATCGGTGCCTATGTGATGTCGCTCAACGTACCCATGCCCGTCTGGCCGACCTACTTCGTTCTCCCTGCTGCCTTTGCCCTGGCCGCGCTGGTCTGTCTGGTGAGGCTGCCGCTGCTGGCAGCGGGAACGAGCTACGACACTCCCGCGCAAGACGAAAGGTAATTTCATGTCCGTTGCGATTGGTTTTACAGGCCTGGCGATTCTGCTGCTGCTGCTGGCACTGCGCGTACCGGTGGCGCTGGCGTTGGTGGCAGTGGCCCTGGGCGGCATGACGGTAATGTTTGGCTGGGAGACGGCCATCGGCATGCTGTCTGCGACGCCCTACGAGTTCATCGCTAAGTGGACGCTCAGCGCGGTGCCGATGTTTCTGCTGATGGGCTTCGTCTGCTATCACACCGGCCTCACCAATGGGCTGTTCAATGCGGCCAAGGTGGTGTTCCGCTGGCTGCCTGGGGGTGTGGCGATTTCGAGTATCTTTGCCAGCTCCGGCTTTGCCGCGGTGAGTGGCTCTAGCGTGGCCTGTTCGGCGGCGATGGGGCGCATCGCCATCCCCGAGATGGTCAAGGGCGGCTACAAGCCCAGCTTCGCCTGCGGCACCATCGCCGCAGGAGGCACCATCGGCGCCTTGATTCCGCCCAGCATCCTGATGATCGTCTACGGCGTGTTCGCCCAGGTCTCGATCACCCAGGTATTCCTCGGCGGCATCACCATTGGGCTACTCACGGCGGTGAGCTACTGCATCGTAATTCTGCTGGTCAGCTGGCTGCGTCCCGATATCGTGCCCCGAGAGGCGACCGGAGCCCGCGATGTGTCGCCCCGCCAGGCGCTGATCGATATCTGGCCGGTATTGGCGCTGGGCGTGCTGGTGTTCGGCGGGCTCTTCTCGGGCTTCTTCACCGCTACCGAGGCCGGTGCCGTCGGCGCTGCCGGGGCCATCCTGATCGGCCTGCTGCTCAAGCGCCTCGACAAGCAGGCAATGAAGGAGGCGCTGCTGGAGACGCTCTCCACCACCTCGGCGTTGCTGATCATTGGTGTCGGGGCCAGCATGTTCACGCTGTTCCTCAGCTTGAGCGGGGTGGCGGGCTATATCACCAGTGCCGTCAGCGGCTGGGATCCCTCCTATCTGCAGCTGATGCTGATCGTGGTGCTGATCTATCTGTTCCTCGGGCTCTTTATGGAGCCCTTCGGCGCCATGCTGGTGACGCTGCCGGTGCTGCTGCCAATCTTCGAGCTCTATGACGTCAGCCTGATCTGGTTCGGCGTACTGCTGGTGAAGCTGCTGGAGATCGGCATGATCACGCCGCCGGTGGGGATGAACATCTTCGTCATCAAAGGCGTGGCGGGGCAGTACGCCTCGCTGATGGATATCTTCAAAGGGGTCTCGACCTTCCTGGTGGCCGATATCGTGGTGGTGGCGCTGGTGATCTTCTATCCGCAGATCGTGCTGGTGTTGACCGGCTGAGCGGCGTACCTGCCTTGATGGTCGTGGGTGCGAGCATTAACGTTTGTTGATTAAACAATTTGTATGGGTTTGTAGCGTATAGCTCCTCCCATAAGGGGACCAATACAGTGAGCAAGATCATCGACAGCAGCACGGCAGCGGGTTTGATTGGCGATGGCGATACCGTCATCTGGACCACCGCCGGCCTGTGCGGTTTTGCCGAAGCGGTGGCTACGGCGCTGGAGGCACGTTTTCTGGAAACCGGGTCGCCTCGGGACCTGACCTTGGCGCATAGCTGCGGCTGTGGAGACGGCAAGACCCGCGGCATGAATCATCTTGGTCACGCGGGCCTGGTCAAGCGCTTGATCAGTGGCCATACCGGGCAGGCGCCGCGCATGGGCGATCTGCTCCGCGAGAACCGTGCCGAAGGGTACCTGCTGCCCCAGGGGGTGCTGGCCCACCTATGGCGGCATATTGCCGGCAAGAAACCCGGTGTGCTGAGCAAGGTGGGCCTGGGCACCTTCGTCGATCCACGCCTCGAGGGGGGCAAGGCCAACCGGGCCGCCGAGGAGGACCTGGTCAAGCTGGTCGAGCTGGAGGGCGAGGAGTGGCTGCTCTATCGCACCTTCCCGGTGGACGTGGCGGTGATCCGCGCCACCACCGCCGATGAGCGCGGCAACCTGAGCATGGAGCGCGAGGCGCTGTTTCTCGAGCAGCTCTCCATGGCTCAGGCGGCCAAGAACAGCGGCGGCATCGTGATCGCCCAGGTCGAGTACCTGGCCACCCAGGGCAGCCTGCATCCCAAGCAGGTCAAGGTGCCGGGAGATCTCGTCGACCATGTGGTGGTGGCCGAGCCCGAACAGCATATGCAGACCATCACCACCACCTACAACCCGGCACTTTCCGGTGATCTGAAAATGCCCCTGGGGGGCATCAAACCGCTGGCCCTGGATCCGCGCAAGGTCATCGCCCGGCGTGCCGCCATGGAGTTGCCTGCGGGCGGCATGGTCAACCTGGGCATCGGCATGCCCGAGGGCGTCTCCAGCGTGGCGGCCGAGGAGGGCGTCAGCGACCTGATGACCCTGACCACCGAGTTGGGGACCTACGGCGGCGTGCCGGCCAGCGGTGGCGACTTCGCTACCGCTTACAACGCCGAGGCGATCATCGACCATGGCTACCAGTTCGACTTCTACGATGGCGGTGGCCTGGATGTCTGCTTCCTGGGTCTGGCCCAGACCGACCACGAGGGCAACCTCAACGTCAGCAAGTTCGGCGACAAGGTGGTCGGCCCCGGCGGCTTTATCAATATCAGCCAGAACGCGCGCAAGGTGGTGTTCTGCGGCACCTTCACCAACGGGGGGGAGGTGGTCGTCGCCGAGGGGGGGATACAGATTCGCCAGGAGGGGCCGCGCCGCAAGTTCGTGCAGCGCGTCGACCAGATCACCTTCAGCGGCCGCTATGCCCAGGAAACCGGCAAGCCGGTGCTGTTCGTCACCGAGCGCTGCGTCTTCGAGCTGCTCGACGGCGAGATTACCCTCACCGAGGTGGCGCCGGGGATCGATGTCGAGCGCGACATCCTGGCGGCCATGGACTTCGTGCCGCGTATCGCCGAGGAGCTGCGCGAGATGCCCGCGGGGATCTTTGAGTCCCACTGGGGTGAGCTGCGCGAGCGCCTGCTGGCGTAACGATCATCAGGTTGGGGCTCCTCGCACCGAGTGAGGTCGAGGGGCCTCCTTTTTCACCCCGAACGAGAAGCCGACATGCTCAACAATGCCTATATCCCCTACGGCGGCTACTACTCCAGTCCCTTCTGCAAGTGGATGGGTAGCCTGGCCAATATCAACTCCATCGAATTGGGCGCCGCCACCAGCAAGCGCTGGTTTGCCGCGCGGGATTTCGATCCCACCCTGATCGACTACCTATATCTCGGCGTTTCGGTGGGCCAGAAGTCGATCTTCTACGGCGCGCCCTGGGCGGCGGCCATGATGGGCGCGGGCCAGGCGCCGGGCCAGAACATCACCCAGGCCTGCGCAACGGCCACTACCGCGGTATTCAACGCCGCCCTGGCGGTGAGTTCCGGCAGCTTCGAGACTACCTACTGCCTGCTCGCCGATCGCCCCTCCAACGGCCCGCATACCATCTGGCCCAACCCCAACGGCCCGGGCGGCGAGGTGATCGCGGAAAACTGGAACATGGACAACATCGCCGCCGATCCGGCTACCGGCAAGGACATGCTGACCACCGCCGAGAACGTCGCCCGCGAGCACGGCTTCAGCCGTGAGCAGGCCGATGAGCTGACCCTGCGCCGCTACGAGCAGTACGCCGAGGCGCTGGCCGACGACCGCGCCTTCCAGAAACGCTACATGTTCCCGCTGGAGGTCGCCGTCTCGCGCAAGGAGACCAAGCTGGTCGAGGCCGATGAAGGCGTCGCGGCTACCAGCGCCGAAGCGCTGGCCAGGCTACGCAGCGTGCAGCCCGACGGCATTCATACCTTTGGCGCCCAGACGCACCCGGCGGATGCCAATGCCGGCATCATCGTCACCACCCGCGAGCGGGCCGAGGCGATGAGCAGCGACCCGCGGATGGTCGTGCAGGTGGTGGCCTATGGCCATGCGCGCACCAAGCCGGCGCACATGCCCATGGCGCCGGCGGAATCGGTCAAGCGGGCGCTCAATCAGGCCGGCCTGACGCTGGACCAGATCAAGACGGTCAAGAATCACTCGCCGTTTATCGCCAATGACCTGCACCTGGCCAAGGCGCTGGGGCTGGATGCCAACACCTTCAACAACTACGGCACCTCGCTGGTCTACGGCCACCCCCAGGCGCCGACCCTGGCGCGCCTGCTGATCGAGGCGATCGAGGAGACCGCGCTCAAGGGCGGCGGCTATGCCCTGGTGACCGGCTGTGCGGCCGGCGACTCCGCCGCGGCGCTGATCGTCAAGGTGGGGTGATACAGGTAAGACCGTGAAGGGCCACGCCAGGCCCTTTGCTTGAGTGAGGCGCAGGCGCCTCAAATTGCAATGAGGAGATAACAATGACATACCGCAAGCTCCTGGTTAGCACGCTCTGCGTAGGACTCTGGTCCGGCTCAGCAGTCGCCGAGGCGCAGACCCTGAGGTTCGCTCACTGGCTACCTGAGCAGCACCCTTTGCCCGCCACTGGCTTCAAGGAGTGGACCGAATCGATCACCGAGGCGTCGGACGGCGCCATCGACTTTCAGATGTTCCCCGCCCAGCAGCTCGGCAGCGCCGAGGACCATTACGATATGGTGGCCAACGGTATAGCCGATATTGCCTGGGTCAATCCCGGCTATACCGCCGGGCGCTTCCCGATTTCGGACCTGCTGCAGCTGCCTTTCGTCGTCAGCGATACCCTGAACGGCGCTGCGGCGGCGACCGAGTGGTACCAGCAGCACGCCGACCAGGAGATGGACGGTGTGGTGATGTGCCTGATTCATGGCCACTACCCCGGCACCCTGCATGCCAAGGAGGAGATCCGCCATCCTGACCAGATCAGTGGCATGACGATCCGTCCGGCCAACTCGTCGATTGCCAATTTTGTCAGCGAGCTGGGCGGAGCCAGCGTGCAGGTATCCGCGCCGGAGACCCGTGAAGCCCTCTCACGCGGCGTGGCGGATGCCATCACCTTTCCCTCCGGCTCCACCATCCTGTTCGGCATCGATGAGATCACCACCTACCACATAGAATTCCCGCTTTACTCTTCGTGGCAGGCGCTGCTGATCAATCAAAATGCCTACCAGCAGATGAGTGCCGAGCAGCAGGGCGTGATCGACGAGCACTGCACCGGGGAGTGGGCGACGCGGATTACCCGCGGCTGGGAAGAGATGGAGCGTGAGGGGCACGAGCAGTTCCGCGACTCGCCTGATCACACCATGATCGAGCTGAGCGACGAGGAGATGACGGCCTGGCGCGATGCTGCTGCGCCGCTGAGAGAGGCCTGGGCCGAGCGTGTTCAGAATGCCGGCCACGATCCAGAAAGCCTGCGTGACGATCTGGAAGAGCGCCTGTCGGCAGTGGATGCGCTGGCTGATTGATGATGCATGGTCGACCGGCTCCAAGGGCCGGTGTGACCCACTAGCCTGTGGAGACCCGCATGGCCACTGACTCTCATACCCACCTCGATGCACCGCCGCGTCTCGAGCCCGTCACCACCCTGGCCGTACACGTCGACACGCCCCTCGAGATCGGCGAGCTCGTCAATGGCCGTCGGCGCATCATTCCCATCCTGGGGGGCACCTTCGACGGCCCCCAGCTTGCCGGTGAAGTACTGCCTGGCGGCGCAGACTGGCAGTTGATCCGCCCCGATGGCTGCGCCGAGGTGATGGCTCGCTATGTACTCAGGACCACTCAGGGCAGCCTCATTGAAGTCGAGAACCGCGGGGTGCGTCACGCTCCGGAACCGATCATGCAACGGCTGATTCGTGGCGAGCCGGTTGCACCCGATCAGTACTACTTTCGCACCGTGCCCACTTTCCAGACCGCCGATCCCGCACTTGCCTGGCTGACCCGCGACCTGTTCGTTGCGCGGGGCATTCGTGAGCCTGAGCGGGTGTTGATCCAGGTCTTCCGAGTTGGCTAGGCAAGCACCGCAACATCTGCCGTGCCGCCCGGCGCCGATGGAGTCTTACTATGGCAACGCCTTCGATGATTACCACTGTGGCAACGGTGATCGAGCGCATCGCTAGCCTCAGCTTGGCGGTGATCACCCTGCTGATCTTCGTCGCCTCGCTGTCGCGCTACCTGTTTGCCACCTCGATTCCCGATGCTCATGCCATCGCCAGTCTGCTGCTGGGCATTGCCATCCTGTGGGGGCTGGGATCCACCACCTGGCGCAACGACCATATCGCGGTGGACCTGGTCTGGCAGTTGTGTCCACAGGCGCTACGCCGCCTGATGGACATCCTGGCCCACCTGATGGTGACCGCCTTCGTGCTGGTACTGGCCTGGGTGTTGTTTGGTCGCGTTGAGACCATCCTCAACGCCGGTCAGACCACCTCCGATCTGCAGCTACCGCTATGGCCATTCTACGGACTGGCCTGGCTGGGCGTGGTGGCGGCTTCGCTGCTGGCCCTGGCGCGGCTGGTGCTACTGATCTGGCGTCCCGATGCGCTGCCGGTATCGGCCTCTACGCTGGACGACGTGCCCAAGGAGCCGCGCGATGGATAACAACATGATTGCCCTGCTGGGGTTCGTCGGTCTGTTCGGGATGATCGCCCTGCGCGTGCCGGTGGGCATTGCCATGGGCATTGTCGGGGTGATCGGCTTCGCGGCCGTCACCAGCTTGGATGCAGCTTTGGGCGTGCTGGCCACCTCGCCGCTGCGCACCGTCACCAACTACAATCTCAGCCTGATCCCTATGTTTATCCTGATGGGGGTGTTCGCCTCTGCCACCGGCATGAGCCGCGAGCTGTTTCGGGCCGGGCAGGCCTGGCTGGGTGGCTTTCGCGGCGGTGCCGCCATGTCGACGATGGCCGCCTGCGGAGGCTTCGCGGCTATCTGTGGTTCCTCGGTGGCTACCGCTGCCACCATGACCCGCGTTGCCCTGCCTGAAATGCGCCGCGCCGGCTATGCCGACAGCCTCTCAACCGGTTTGATCGCCTCTGGCGGCACGCTGGGAATTTTGATTCCGCCCTCGGTGGTGCTGGTGCTCTATGGCTTCCTCACCGACCAGGACATCGGCAAGCTGTTCGTGGCTGGGGTGATCCCAGGTCTGCTGTCGATCCTGCTCGCCTTTATCACTATCCGCATCATGGGCATGCTGCGGCCAGATGCCATGCCCGCCGGCGAGCGCTCCAACTGGCGCGAGAAGTTCGATTCTCTGCGCGGCATCTGGGCGGTCTTACTGCTATTCATCGCCATTGTGGGCGGCATCTATCTGGGGGTGGTAACGCCGGTGGAGGCCTCGGCGTTAGGCGCCTTCTGCACCTTCCTGATTGGCGTGCTGCGTCGGCGGCTTACCCTGCGTTCGACCATGGTCTGCCTGCTCGACGCACTGCGCACCTCGGTGGCGATCTTCACCATCCTGATCGGTGCGCTGCTGTTCGGTTACTTCCTGACCGTGACCCAGACCCCACAGCTGCTGACCGCCTGGCTTACCGCGCTGCCGGTGGGAGAATATGGCGTGCTGCTGCTGATCCTCGGGCTGTTTCTGGTGCTCGGCTGTGTGCTGGACCCGATGGCGATGATCATCCTGATGGTGCCGATCCTCTACCCGGTGGTCACCAGCCTGGGCTTCGATCCCATCTGGTTCGGTATCATCGTGGTCGTGGCGGTGGAGCTGGGCATGATCACGCCGCCCATCGGCATCAATGTCTTCGTGATCCGCTCGGTAGCCCCCGACGTACCGCTGGGGCGTATCTTCAAGGGGGTGATGCCGTTCGTGGCGGCGGATCTGGTGCGCTTGATACTGCTGATCCTGTTTCCGGCCCTGGTGCTCTACCTGCCGGCTCAGATGTAGCGGGGTGGTGGATAGGCCACCTCGAAGCGCCTCGCCATCTCGGCGAGGCGCTTGTCCAGCGTCCATAGCTGCCCCTCGGGGGTAATCAGTACAGAGGCCAGCAAGGCCATATCCACGAGGCCGCATCCCAGGCCATAGAGAGCGTTGTGCTCGATGAATTCCCTTACTTCGCGCAAGCTTGCCTGCTGACATGGGCGTAGCAGTTCAATGGCATTGAGGGTTTGAGCACGTGGCGCAGGGGGAGTGCCGCAGGCCAGTTCGACCACTACCATCGGATGGCTCATCACCTGATCGCTTTCGAGCAGTTCGACCAGGGTGTCGTTGCGGTGCCTGAAGTGATCTACCCATACCGAGGTGTCGACGAGTACGCTCATGACCCTGTGGGTTCGCTTCGGCGCCGAGGGATATCCGGCATGTCGGGTGCCGTTGCCCCCAAGGCGGCAAGGCGCCGGCCCGCTTGGACCCGCACATAGGTCTGGATGGCCTCACGGACGATGTCGGCGGGTTTGTCCACGCCAGGTTCGGCAAGGCTCAACGCCTGCTCGTAGAGGGCGTCATCGATGGTGATGGTAGTGCGCATGGCACAGGCTCCGCATCTGGTTTGATGTCATTGTGCATCATTCTTTGCATCTTTGCGAAGCGACTGCTGGCTCTCTCTATCGTCACAGCGCGGCCTCGGGAAACCCGCTCAGCACCGGCCCGGCATGACGAACGGCATGGGCATGGGCGTTAGCCTGGGGCGCTTGGGTGGCCATATAGAAGCGGGCCAGCTCCACCAACCCCCGCAGGTAGTCGGCGTCGCCTTCCTTGTTCTCGTGGCGCGCCTCGGCGGCCAGCGCCAGGCGCGCCATCTGCCAGGCACCGCAGGCGAGGCCCAGCAAGTGCAGCAGCGGCACGGCGCCGGCGTAGAGGTTGGCGGTCTCGGTGCGGTGCTCGAGCAGCCAGTCGCTGGTTTCGTCGAGCAGCGTGGCCTGTTCGCTGAGGGATTCCGCCAGGTCGCCGAGGTGTTGATGGTCTGCGAGCTGGGTAGCGGTGTTGCGCATATCGGCGATCAGCTCGCGCAGGGTGGCGCCCTCGTCGCGGAGGATCTTGCGGCCCAGCAGGTCGTTGGCCTGGATCCCGGTAGTGCCCTCGAAGATGGTGGTGACGCGGGCGTCGCGAAACAGCTGGGCGACCCCGGTCTCCTCGACGAAGCCCATGCCGCCAAACACCTGGATCGCCTCGTCGCAGAGGTCGGTGCCGACCTCGGTGCACCAGCCCTTGGCCACCGGCATCAGCAGGTCGACGTAGCGGCGATGCTTGTCGGCGACCTCGCTATCCGCATGATGGCGGGCGATGTCGAACCAGCCGGCGGCAGTGTAGAGCAGGCCACGCATGGCCATCAGGCGGGCGCGCATCGACACCAGCATGCGCTTGACGTCCGGGTGGACGAGGATCGGGCGGCCGCTGTCGCCGCTGACGATATCGCGCCCCTGGACGCGTTCCCGGGCGTAGTTCAGCGCCGCCTGGTAGGCGCGCTCGCCCAGCGCCACCCCTTGCACCCCGACGTTGAAGCGGGCGTCGTTCATCATCACGAACATGGTCTTGAGCCCCTGGTGCGGCTCGCCGACCAGCTCGCCCAGGGCGCCGCCGTCATCGCCGTAGCTGAGGGTGCAGGTGGGGCTGCCGTGGATGCCCATCTTGTGTTCGATGGAGATGCAGCGGATATCGTTCTGCTCACCTGGCTCACCCTGCTCATCGAGCAGGTACTTGGGCACCAGGAACAGTGATAGCCCCTTGACCCCTGGCGGGGCGTCGGGCAACCGGGCCAGTACCAGGTGCACGATATTGGGGGTGAGTTCGTGCTCGCCGTAGGAGATATAGATCTTCTGCCCATGGAGCCGGTAGCGGCCATCCTCGGTGGGCTCGGCACGCATGCGGGTGGCGGCCAGGTCCGAGCCGGCCTGGGGCTCGGTGAGGTTCATGGTGGCGGCCCACTCGCCGCTGACGATCTTGTCGAGCCACCGGTCCTTCTGGGCCTCGCTGGCGGCGATCATCAGCGCCTCGGTCTGGCCCACGTTGAGCTGGGGCAGCATGGCGAAGGCCATATTGGCCGAGAACCACATCTCCCACACCGGCGTGGAGACCAGCTTGGGCAGCCCCTGGCCGCCGTGCGCCGGGGGCAGCGAGAGGCCGATCCAGCCGGCATCGCGGAACTGGTCGTAGGCCGCCTGCCAGCCGTCGGGGGTGACCACCCGTTCGCCCTCCAGGCGGCAGCCCTGGCGGTCGCCGGTCTGGTTGAGGGGGGCGAGCACGCCGCTGGCGAACTTGCCGGCCTCTTCCAGCACGGCGCCCACCAGATCGGGCGAGGCGTCCTCGCAGCCGGGCAGCCCGGCGATGGCTTCGATGCCGGCCAGTTCGTCGAGGATAAACTGCATATCGCGCAGCGGCGCTTGGTAATCGATCATGGTGACTGCTTACCTTGGTGCCATACGAATCGCGCCATCCAGGCGAATGGTCTCGCCGTTGAGCATGGCGTTGTCGACGATATGGCAGGCCAGGCGTGCAAATTCGTCGGGCTCGCCGAGGCGGCTTGGGAAGGGAATCGAGGCCGCCAGCGACTGCTGGGCTTCTTCTGGCAGCGACTCCATCAGCGGGGTCTTGAATAGCCCCGGGGCGATGGTCATCACGCGGATGCCGTGGCGGGCCATCTCCCGGGCGATGGGCAGGGTCATGGCGACGATGCCGCCCTTGGAGGCCGCGTAGGCCGGCTGGCCGATCTGGCCGTCGAAGGCGGCCACCGAGGCGGTGTTGATGATCACCCCGCGTTCGCCGTCGGCCTGGGGCTCGCCCTTGGCCATGGCCGCGGCGGCCAGGCGCAGCATATTGAAGCTGCCCAGCAGGTTGATGTTGACGATGCGCGAGAAGGTCTCAAGCGGCAGCGGCTCGCCATCGCGGTTGACCACCTTGGCGGGGTCGCCGACCCCGGCACAGTTGATCAGCCCCTGCAGGCCACCGAAGGCCTCGAGCGCCAGGTCCACCGCGGCCTGGGCATCGGCTTCGAGGGTTACGTCGGTGCGCAGGAAACGGGCGCGCTCACCCCCACCCGTGGCATTCAGTTCGGCGGCCAGCGCCTCGCCGCGTTCGGCATTGAGATCGGCGATCACCAGGTTGCCGCCCGCGACATGCAGGGCGCGTACGGTGGCCTCGCCGAGGCCCGAGGCGCCGCCGCTGACGATAAAGGTGTTGTCCTGGAATTTCATCTGCTCACTCCTTCCCAATCAGGTACGTGGGCCTTGGCCCTTGTTCTTGAAAAAGCTACCGATGCGTTCTGCGACCTCGGGGCTGGTCTGGGTCAGGGCTGCGGTCAGCGACTCCACGAACAGGCCGTCTTCGCTGGCCATGTTATCGATACGCGAGATGGCCGAGACCATGGCCCAGTTGGCCATGGGCGCGTTCTCGGCGATACGCGCGGCGAGCTGGCGGGCCTTGTCGAGGCTCTCGCCCTCGCCGACCACGTAGTGGGAAATCCCCAGGCGCTGGCCCTCGTCGGCCTCCATGACGCGGCCGGTGAGCATCATCTCGCACATGCGGCCAGGACCAATGATATTGGAGACACGCACCGAGGCGCCGCCGCCGACGAAGATGCCGTGGCGCCCCTCGGGTAGCTGATAGAGGGTGTTGGTTTCGGCGACGCGCACATGGGTGGCAGTGGCCAGCTCCAGGCCGCCGCCGATGACGGCGCCCTGCATGGCGGCGACCACCGGGATGCCGCCATTCTGGATGCGGTCGAAGATACGGTGCCAGCCCCGCGAGTGCTGGACCACACCAAAGGGGTCGCGATGCTGATGCTCGGCGAGGTCCAGTCCGGCGCAGAAGTGCTTGCCCTCGGCGGCCAGGATGATCACCCGGGTGTCCTCGGGAGTGGCGATCAGTGCCTCTTCCAGGGCGCCGAGCAGGCGGTCGCTCACGGCGTTGCGCTTATCCGGCCGCGCCAGGGTAATGGTGTAGATGCTGTCGTCCAGTGACGTCTTGACGAGTGTCTCGCTCATGAGGGGCCTCGGCGATGGAAAGTACATGGGTTAAAGGGTGATGACGGCCGCGGCCGGCGTGTCGGCATAGAGGGCGGTGACCAGATCGGCACGTCGTTCCAGCACCTTGCGCTGATTGATGTAGCCCTTGTCGGTGATCTCCCCGGCCTCCGCCGAGGGCGGCTCCTCGAGCAGCAGGGCGCGGGTCGGGTAGGTGGAGCTTCCGCCACCGCTCGCCCGCATGGCGCGCATGGCCTTGCGCACCTGCTCGAGCACGACAGGGTGCGCAAGGACCTTGGCGACCGGCGCACCCTCGGGGAGATCGGGGCAGAGGCGGCGACATGCGGCCAGATGGGGGAAAACCAGGAAGCCGATTTCGTCGCGGTCGTGGCCGGTGACCACGATGTCCTGGGCGATGGGCTTCAGGGCGTCGAGCCCGGCCATGCGCAGGGCGCCCACATGTACCCAGGTACCGGTCAGCAGCTTGAAGTCTTCGCTGACGCGGCCGTCGAAGAGCAGGCCCAGCTCGGGCCGCCGGGGATCCACGAAGCGTACAGCATCGCCCATCCGGTAGAAGCCTTCGTCGTCGAACGCCTTGGCCGACAGCTCGGGCTGCTTCCAGTAGCCGGCGAAGATGTTGGGACCCTTGACCCGCACCTCGAGTTTGCCCGCCGTGGGCACCAGCTTGAGGGTAGTGCCCGGCACCGGCACGCCGATCACCCCGGAGCGTACCGCCGGGAAATGGCAGTCGGTGCAGATCGGCGCGGTCTCGGTAGCGCCCCAGGAGGAGGCGATCAGTACCTCACGGCCAGTGGTCTCGCGGGCCATCTCCTCGAGCTCTTTCCACAGGTGATCGGGCAGCGCCGCGGCGGCGTAGAAGATCAGTTCCAGGCGCTGGAAGAAGGCTTCGCGGAGTTCGGCGTCGTCTCGCAGCAGCGGCACCAGCATGTCGTAAGCGCGCGGCACACTGAAGTAGTGGGTCGGCGAGACCTCGCGCAGGTTGCGGGCGGTTTTCTCGATCAGCTGCGGGGTCGGTTTGCCGTCGTCCAGGTAGAGGGTGCCGCCCCAGCGCAGGATGATGTTGAAGTTGTGGTTGCCGCCGAAGGTGTGACTCCAGGGCAGCCAGTCGAGCAGCACCGGTGGGCGCTCGGCCAGGGTCGGCCAGAGCAGGGCCTTGGCCTGCTGGTTGGAGCAGAGCATGCGCTGGGTGTTGGGCACCGCCTTGGGGGTGCCCACCGAGCCGGAGGTGAACAAGAACTTGGCAATGGTGTCCGGGGTGAGGGTAGCGAAGGCGGCCATCACCGCCGTCTCGTCGGTGCGCTTCTCCAGCTCGGTGAAGGGCGTGCTGCCCTCGCTAGCTGCGCTGCGACTGCCGGCCACCACCACGCCGTCGTGGCACTCATCGATGGCCGCCAGCGCCGCTGCATAGGGTTCGATGGGGTCGGCGTAGACCACCCCGGGCTGCAGCAGCTGGATCTGGCGCTTGAGCTTGGCGTGGTCGGTCGACATCAGCGAGCTGCCCGGCGAGATCGAGCAGCAGGGTACACCGATATGCATAGCGGCGGTCATCAGCAGGGCGTGCTCGATGCTGTTGTCCGAGAGAATGACCAGCGGGCGCTCGGGGGAGAGGTCCTGGTGCAACAGCCAGCTGGCGATGGCGATCACCCGACGGCGCGCCTCGCCGTAGGTGAGCTCTCGCCAGGCGTCCTGGGGGGCGCGCTCGGCCAGCCAGAGGCGATCCGGCGTCTCGCGAGCCCAGTGTTCCAGCCACTCGCCACAGCAGCGGGCGTAGTCATCGCCCAGCGGGATCGTGGAGTAGAGGAGTTGGGAGCCATCGTCGCGATGTTCCAGGTGCACCTGAGGAGGTGCACTGCTGGAGGCGTGTGTCGGGTCGAGCGTGGAGGCTGTCATATCCGCTCCGGCGTTTTCAGCAGATTATGTTGTCTGCAGTGACTGTTGTTGTACTAAACATTGTTGCAGGTTACAACAGTCGCGCCGTGAGGTCACCTTCTATGGCTAAGCCTTTGGTCGAGGACTCGCGCTATTCAGCGGCGGGGTGGCGTTGGGGAAGAGGCAGCGACGAGCCAGCAGATACCGCGCGGACCTAGCGCGGCATCTGCGTGCTAAATCACCGTCAGCAGCCCCTAGTGTCGATGGCGGCGCCTAAGGCGTGGAAGATCTTCTCCTTCGTGGCCCGAAGGGATTATTTGGCAACGACCACCGACTGAATGACGGTATATTCGTGAAGTCCCGCTTCGCCAAACTCCACGCCGATGCCTGACTGTTTATGGCCGCCGAAAGGAATATGTGGGGCCATGGCGAAGTGCTGGTTGACCCAGGCGCTGCCGCTCTCCAAGCGACAGACGATCTGCTTGCCCCGCGCGCTATCCCGGGTCCATACCGAGCTACCCAGGCCATAGGGCGAGCGATTGGCGCGCTGTATGGCGTCCTCGACGTCGTCGAAGCGCAGCAGCGAGCGCACCGGGCCGAAGATCTCCTCGTCGACCACCGGGTTGCCCTCCTCGATATCGCGGATCAGCGTCGGCTCGACGAAATACCCCGGCCCATAAGCGCGGCCGCCGGCGATGACACGCCCGTGCTGTGGCGCCAGTTCGAGGAGTCGCTTTATCGTCTCGAACTGCCTGCGATTCTGCACTGGGCCAAACTCGGTGGTCGGATCCAGGCCGTCGCCCACCTTGGCGTTGCGCGCCAGCTCGGCGAGGGCATCACACATGCGCTCATAGACGCCGGACTGGATGTAGAGGCGCTTGATCGACATGCACACCTGGCCGGAGTTGACGAAGGCCAGGCCGAACAGCTGCGGTGCCACGGCGTCGACGTCCACGTCATCGAGCACGATGGCGGCGTCGTTGCCGCCCAGCTCCAGGGTGATGCGCTGCAGGTTATCTGCGGCGGCGCGCATCACGCTTCTGCCGGTGGCGGTGGAGCCGGTGAAGGAGATCTTGTCGATGTCCGGGTGGCCGGTCAGCAAGGGGCCGATATCCCCGCCATCCGGCAGGATGCTGACCACCCCGGGTGGTACCAGGTCGGCAATCAGCTCGCCGAGGCGCAGTGTCGCCAGCGGGGTGGTCGGGCTCGGCTTGATCAGGCACACATTGCCGGTGATCAGTGCCGGCCCGAGCTTGTAGCAGGCCATCACCAGGGGGAAATTCCAGGGCACGATGGCGGCGACGACGCCCAGCGGACGGCGATGCAGTTCGGCACACTGCTGCTCGTCGTCTTGCAGGGTGCGGGGGGAGAGGTCGGCTTCAGCAAAGAAGCGCAGGATGGCGGGGGCCTGGGAGGTCTCCACGGCAGCCCCCGCCAGCGGCTTGCCCTGCTCCAGGGTCAGCCAGCGCTGCAGCTCCTCGGCATTCGCCTCGATGCGATCGGCGATGGCGTGCAGCACACGGCGGCGCTGTTCCAATGGAGTATCGCGCCAGGCAGGCCAGGCAGCGCGTGCCGAGCGAATGGCGCGCTCAGCCTCCTGATGCGTGGTTTGTGGGCAGTGGGTGAGCACCTCTTCAGTGCTGGGGTTGATCACCGGCATCTGGCGGCTACCGGTGCTCAGCTCACCGCCGATCAGGGCATGGAAGGTGTGTGTCAGGGTCATGGCGTGTCTCCTGCAGCATGGCGATTTGGATTTATCATGCTCGGTACGAAAATGGTCTGGGTTCATCGAGGCTGCGCACAGGCATCAGGTGTAGAGCGCATCGATTCCCCCATCGACGGGCAGGCTGATCCCGGTTACCCAGCGCGCGGCGTCCGAGCACAGGAACAGGATGGGTGGCGCGACTTCGTCTGCGATGGCGGGGCGTTTGATATTTTCTGCATCGGCGGCAACACGCTCTTCACCCAGCATCTGCACGAATTCACCCAGTATCGGGGTCATGACCGGCCCCGGGGCGACTGCGTTCATCCGGATATCATGATCCATGAACAATCGGTAGCCACGCTTCTTGGTCCAGACGATCAGCGCTTCCTTGAAATACTGATAGCAGGTCTCTTGCGGAACCGGGTTGGCCGCAAGCCAGCCCAGGCCGGAGGCGAAATCCTGCGTCTCTGAAAGCGCCCTGTGCGCGCCGAGCCGCGCAGGCCAATCAACGCCAAGGATCGAGGCGACATTGACCACTGCACCTCCCTTGAGCCTCGGCACAAGCGCTTCGGTCAGGTGCCTCAGGCCAAGGTAATTCACGCGTGCGACCAGATCGCAGTCGGCAAGACCAGAGACTCCGGCGGCATTCACCAGGCCATCGATTCGGTCGGGCAGGGCGGCAACGGCTGTGTCGATGGCATCAGGCACGGCCATGTCGACGTTGACGAACTCATCGAGGGTAATCATCGGATCATTGCGGTCCATACCGATCACAGTGGCGCCCTGAAAGCGAGCGAGACGGGCGGTTTCGGCGCCAATGCCGGACGCAGCGCCGGTGATCACAAGCGTCTTTCCGTTCAGTGTCATGTCATATCCTCAAGGTTGGAACGGGCCGCCTGTGCCGGCGACGTTTCGTACAACGCCTAGCCTGCCGCGTGCCTGGTTCCCCATCTTGTCGATCCCTGCAGATCGCTTGTTGGTCTCTGCATGACGACTTGCCAATCTCGGCCGCTTGGACCAGATTATATAGTTGTGAGTAGCAACAAATTATACCTATAACAGTAGTTGCGGAGTCGCCAGCCTATGAATACTGCCCCCCTAGCGTCGGTGGCACGTCCTGACAGCGCGCCGCCACGCGCACTGACCACGACCGACCTGGAGTGCTTCCTGCAAGCCAGTGAGGCACACCTGCCGCCGCTGGAGGTTGTCCCGCAGTCGCCGCTGTTCCATGCCAGGCTGCGTGGGCGGGGCCTGCACAGAAGCCACCTGATCAAGCTCGCCAGTTCGCCGGTATGGGTGACGCGGACGCCGCGGCTGGCTGGCCTCTCTGGGGGTGATCACACCTTCAAGCTGGTGTGGCAGCTGCACGGCGAAGCGGTGATGGAGCAGGGTGGGCGCAGCATTCGTCTTAGCCCCGGCAAGATGACGGTCTATCGCCTATCGACGCCTTATCGGTTACAGACATTCGGCGACTATCGCGCCTTGATGCTGAGCATCGACCTGGCCGAGCTGCCTGAGTGGCGGCGATTGGCTGAAGGGTGTCAGGGGCAGGCGCTGCCTTGGGATGCCGGTGCGCATGCGTCCCTGGCGGTACTGCGCTCTCAACTGAGCTGGCAGGGTGGTCCGCCCGTCGGCCAGGTGGAGGACGCGGCACTCGAGCTGGTATTTGGCTCGTTCTGGCGCCATCAGCGCCAGCAGCTGCAATGCGCCCCTCTGCCCAGCGAACGCATCACCAAGGCACGCCGCGTGATACTGGAGCGCATCGCCGATCCCTCGTTGGCGCCCGAGGACCTGGCCTCTGCTCTTAACGTCTCGATGCGGGGCCTCTACGACGAGTTTCGTCGTCACGGCATGGTGCCGCCGGCCGCCTTTATTCGCGAGCTGCGCCTCGAGCAGTGCTATCTGATGCTACTGGATAGCGCCCAGCGGCGATGCAGCATTACGCATATCGCCCTGGAGCACGGGTTTATCGATAGCGCGCACTTCGCCAAGGTGTTTCGTGAGCGCTACGGGGTGTCGCCGGGGGAGCTGCGCAAGCGGGAAGGTGGCCTGCAGGATTGATGACCGGCGCCATCTCAACAGGGAGCGTGTTGGCGCATGCGAAAATCACGCGGATTGAGCCCGGTAAGCCGCTTGAAGAAGCGTGTGAAGTAGGCCGGCTCGGAGAAGCCGAGACTATCGGCGACCTCGCTGATGGTCATATTGGTGTAGGTGAGCTGGCGCTTGGCCTCGAGCAGTATGCGCTCATGCAGCAGCTGCAGGGCGCTGCGGTCGGCCAGCTGGCGGCACAGGGTATTGAGGTGGGCGGCGGTGATGCCGAGCTGCTTGGCCAGGGCGCCGATGGTGGGCTGCTCGCGGTAGTGGGCCTCGATCAGTGCCTGGAAGCGCTGCAAGTGAGCGCGCCCTCGGTCACTGGCACTCGGCGTCGGTCGTAGTGCGGTGGGGTGGCTACGCTGGCGCTCGGCGCGGCGGGCGACCTGGGCGGCCAGAGCCTGAATCAGCGCGTGCAATACCAGATCGCGATTGATCGCTGGGCGGCGGTACTCGTCGGCGATCTGTGCGACCAGCAGGGCGATGGCCTGGGCTTCGCCGCTATCTACCAGCCGATAGTGGCCGCCGCGCTGCAGCGCGGCGCCCTGGTGGCCGAGGGCAGCGATCAGGTGCTCGGCCAGCGGCTGCGCCAGGGTGATGATATGACCGCGAATCTGCTGCTCGAAGTGAAAGCCGTGAATCGCCATGGCCGGTACCACGATCAGCGCCGGGCCGCAGAAGCGCGTCTGGCTCCCCTCCAGATCTAGTACGACCTCGCCGGCTGCGATATGCAGCAGATGCAGCAGGTCGGCGTGACGGTGGGTCTTGATATGCCAATCATGCAGGCGGCTGCGTTCGGCGATGGACTCGCAGTGCAACAGGTCTGGGGTCGGCCAGTGTCGCGTCTCGCCGTAGAGCTTGAAAACCGGCACGGCGTCGGGACTGAGGGCAGTCATGGAAGACTCCTGTCGCGGCATCGACTAACGTCTAGTCAGTATATGTCATTTGTCCTACTTCATGGCCCGATTGTGTCTTAAAAAGCGTTCTCTATCACTGAAAAATACAACTACTAAAAGCATATCCAAGACGACAACGATAGGGTGCTCACCATGAAGACACAGGTCGCGATCATCGGCGCCGGTCCCTCGGGACTGCTGCTGGGGCAACTGCTGCAGCGCCAGGGTATCGACAACGTGATTCTCGAGCGCAAGAGCGGCGAATACGTGCTCAGCCGTATCCGCGCCGGGGTGCTGGAGCAGGGCATGGTCGACCTGCTGCGCGACGCCGGGGTCGACCAGCGCATGAACGAGGAGGGCCTGCCCCACGATGGCTTTGCGCTGGCGTTCGACAATCGCCATGTGCGGGTCGATCTGGCCGAGCTCACCGGCGGCAAGCGGGTGATGGTCTATGGCCAGACCGAGGTCACCCGCGATTTGATGGAGGCCCGCGAGGCCAGCGGTGGTAACACCGTGTATGAAGCCGACAACGTAAAGCTCCACGATCTGGAGAGCGACGCGCCCTATGTCACCTATGAGAAGGATGGCGAGACGCTGCGCCTGGATTGCGACTACGTGGCCGGCTGTGACGGCTACCACGGCGTGTCGCGCCAGACCATTCCCGAGGAGCGTATCAAGACCTTCGAGAAGGTCTATCCGTTTGGCTGGCTGGGCATTCTCTCCGACACGCCGCCGGTCTCCCATGAGCTGATCTACGCCCGGCATGAGCGCGGTTTCGCGCTGTGCAGTATGCGCTCCGAGACCCGTAGCCGTTATTACGTTCAGGTGCCGCTGGACGAAAAGGTAGAGGAGTGGTCCGACGAGCGCTTCTGGGAGGAGCTCAAGCGCCGGCTGCCGGACGAGGTCGCTGCCGAGTTGGTGACCGGCCCCTCCATCGAGAAGAGCATCGCGCCCCTGCGCAGCTTCGTCGCCGAGCCGATGCAGTACGGTCGGCTGTTCCTGGTCGGCGATGCGGCGCATATCGTGCCGCCCACCGGCGCCAAGGGGCTAAATCTGGCCGCCAGCGACGTCAACACCCTCTATTCGCTGATGTGCAAGGTCTACCATGAGGGGCGTACCGACCTGATCGAGCGCTACTCGGCGACCTGCCTCAAGCGGGTCTGGAAGGCCGAGCGCTTCTCCTGGTGGATGACCTCCATGCTGCACAAGTTCTCCGATGAAGAAGACTTCAGTACGCGCATGCAGCAGGCCGAGCTGGACTATGTCACCGGCTCCCACGCCGGCCTTACCACCATCGCCGAGAATTATGTAGGGCTGCCCTACGAGGCATTGGAGTAACACTTGCTGGTTTTTACGGGGACTAGCTCACGACCTTACTGTCGGCCAGGTCGGCAGTGGCGCTAGTAAAAGCGCATGCCGACCCTGACGACCTTGTCACCTTTCACCTCACTCACTACCCAGTGTATGCCGTGCCACGCCACGTCATCGCCGATGACGGGGTGGCCGCCCACGCGCATCGAAATGAAATCGCCCAATATCATCTCCTCTTCCCCGGGTGTGACGGAAATGCCATAGGCGCTGGCCACTTCCCCCAGGCGTACGTCGGCATCGAGGGTGAAGGGGCCAAAGAACTCCTTCTCTTTCTTCAGCTTGGCATCGCCGCTAAACAGCCTGTTGAGGGAGGCCAGGTCTTCATTGCGACCGATGACACAGATGACATCGCCGATCTTGAGCAGTGTGCTGCCTTTGGGGTGCAGCATGGCATGCTCGCGAAAGAGGGCAGAAATCAGCGCCCCGGAGGGAAAGCGAAGTAGCCGGATTGGCACGTCATCCAGGCTCTTGTTTTCGACCCGATACACGAACATTTCATAGTCATTCTCGGGCAGGATGCCGAGCGGTCCGCGATGGTTGGGCGCCGTGGCGCGGGGCAGTTGCACCTTCATCCAGCGGGCCATCAGGGTGATGGTGCCACCCTGGATGAGCAGCGACATCAACACTACGCCGAAGGCGACGTTGAAATAGAGAGCGGCATTTTCCACTCCGCCGATGAAGGGGAAGATGGCCAGCACGATGGGAACCGCCCCGCGCAGCCCCACCCAGGAGATGAAGCCGAGCTCACGCCAGCGGAACTTGAAAAAGGGCTTTATGGAAATCAGTACGGCGAGTGGCCGGGCCACAAAGATCAAGGCAAGTCCTACCAGGAAGGCGGGCAGGGTGTAGTCCAGCAGGTCGCTCGGGGTAACCAGCAGCCCCAGCACCAGGAAGAGCCCGATCTGGCTCAGCCAGGCTAGACCGTCATGTACGGGAAGAATGAAGTTGAGATGTCGCCCGGGCTGGTTGCCGATCATCAGCCCGCAAAGGTAGATGGCCAGGAAACCGCTCCCGCCTAGCGCGCTGGTGGCACCGAAGACGAAGAAGCCTATCGCCAGGGCCAGTAGCGAGTAGAGTCCGGGCGCCAGGTCGACCCAGCGCAAGAGCTTGCCTGTCAGCCAGCCACCGGTGATACCGACTACGATACCCACGCCGAACTGTTGGATCAGGAACAGCGTTGTCTCGGCGATGCTGCCGATATCGCCGACCAGGATCTCGATGAACATGATGGTCAGGAAGATCGCCATCGGATCGTTGGTGCCCGACTCGATCTCGAGGGTGGCACCGACCCGCTCATTCAGGTTGATGCCGCGTCCGCTGAGCATCGAGAACACCGCCGCAGCGTCGGTAGAGCCGACGATGGCACCCACCAGCAGCCCCTGCACCAGGGTCAGGTCGAAGGCCCACATCGCGACCAGTCCCGTAATGCCGCTGGTCAGGAAGACGCCAAGCGTTGCGAGGGACAGCGCCGGCCGAAAACCCGCACGGAACGTCTTGAGGCGTGTACGTAGGCCACCGTCAAGCAGGATCAAGGCGAGGGCCAGGTGGCCGATCAGGAACGCCATGGAGTAGTCGTCGAACTGGATGCCGAGCAGACCCTCCTCACCCGCCAGCATGCCCAGGCCAAGAAAGATGATAAGAAGGGGGAGGCCGAACAGCGAGGAGAGTCGGCTTGCCAGAATGCTCAAGGCCAGGAGGACGCCACTGAGCAGGAAAAGGGTGTTGATGAAGTCCATGCGGATGCCCCTTGATTGGCAACCCTGGCCAGAGCCTAAGTGGCGGTCCATGTGTTCAGTGGCAAGTTCAGGAAGCTGCTGTACGGATGGTTATGTCAGGAAAACGGCCCTCTCTTAGCCGCCTGCAATTCGCCCACAGTAACACTGGGGTCTCGGTAAGTCTGAGGAAAGTATGTGACCGAATGGCGGTGACGGCTCTCCACCAAAGAAAAATTAGCACGCTCATCAAAAACTACTTATGCTGGGAACAGGTTCTCTGTCTGCAATGGAGGTAGGGCATGACGACTCGAATCACGACGTCACGCAGGGCGGATGGCATCACGCTGCTCAAGATCAGCGGCCCCGAACGACGCAATATCCTGGATGAGACTAGCTACGCCCAACTGATCGATGCGCTTGCCGCGGCCGAGGCAGATGACGAGGTCAAGGTCCTGATCATCACCGGTAGCGAGAACTGCTTTACCGCAGGC
The DNA here is from genome assembly GCF_014779595.1 of Halomonas sp. ML-15. GTDB lineage: Bacteria > Pseudomonadota > Gammaproteobacteria > Pseudomonadales > Halomonadaceae > Franzmannia. The sequence goes on along the minus strand of NZ_JACXZT010000019.1, from coordinate 291,426 downwards.
AACGACCTGGCCAATTACAAGGCGCTGGCGCAGGCGACCGAGGTGCCAGCCATCACCTTCCTGCGTCGGCTGCACGCCTTTCCCAAGCCGGTCATCGCCGCCGCAGAGGGCCTCGCCCTGGGGCTTGGCTCATCGATCCTGATGCACTGCGATTTCGCCTATGCGGGAAACTCGACCACCTTCTACCTGCCATTCGTCAATTTTGCCCTGACGCCCCTGGGTGCCACCACGCTGATGCTACCCAAGCTGGCCGGCAACAAGGCGGCCAGCGAGATGCTCATGTTGGGCGCATCCTTGTCCGCCTCTCGTGCCTGCGAGCTTGGCCTGTTGACCGACACTACCCCCGATGGGATGGCGCTGGAGCAGGCATTCGACTCTGCCAGTCGCCTTCTCTCCAAACCCTTCGATGCGCTGCTGGCCACCAAGGCACTGTTGCGGGAAGGCGACGCCGAGGCGATCGGCCACGCCTTCGACCGCGAAGAACAGCAGCTACTGGAACGCTGTCGCTCCCCGGAAGCCCAGGGCGCCATCGACGCCTTCTTTGCCAAGCAAGTGTCATCAGGTAAAGGGCGGAGTGGTTGAAACGACAGCCGAGCGGATGATCAGGCGAGATCCTACGGGGGCGTCCACTGAGTGGGCGCCCCTTTCAATAACGGCCGGTCAACGGCGGCAGGGCTGAGACAAGCGCTGTGTCTTCACGGATAGCGCCCGGTGCGGCGGTTCTCCACCAGTACCTCCAGGATAGTGTTGGCCTGCCGCATGATGTCGGAGGGCGGTTCACCCTTGCGGCGGCTGCAGATCACCGGGGAGGTGATGGTGCGGTCGTCCAGGTAGACGAACACGATACCGTCGCGCTGCACGCGCTTGACCTGTTCCGGCACCAGGGTGATGCCGATTTCCGAGGCGACCAGGCTCAGGGCGGTCTGCAGCTCGTTGGCTTCCTGAGCCACGCTGACCTTGAGTCCCTGGCGGCGGAATAGTCCCAAGGTGATGTCGGCCAGGCTGGGGCGCGGCTTGGCGGGAAACAGCACCAGTGGGTAGTCGGCGAGCTGGGCCAGGGTCGGACGGCTGTTGGCCAGCGGATGGTCGGCGGGCAGCGCGGCCATCAGCGGCTCGTCGAACAGCACCTCCTGCTCCACGTCGGGGTCGTCGATGCGCAGGCGCCCGAAGCCGATGTCGATGCGACCGGCCTTGAGCGCCTGGACCTGCTGCACGGTGGTCAGCTCGGCGAGGGTCAGCTCGACATCATCCTTTTGTCGTAAATCGCGCACCAGCAGCGGCAGCTGGCCATAGAACACCGACGGCACGAAGCCAATGCCGAACAGGCGGCGCTTGCTGCGGGCCATGCGGCGTGTCGCGGCAGTGGTTACCTCGACCTTCTCCAGTATCTGCAGGGTATGCTCATAAAAGAACTGGCCGGCGGCCGTAAGGCGCAGGCCGCGTGAGCTTCTCTGAAACAGGTCGGCACCTACTTCTGACTCCAACTGCTTGATCTGCCTAGATAAGGGCGGCTGTGCCATATGCAGCCTGGCGGCCGCGCGGGTGAGGTTGAGCTCCTCTGCAACGACGCAGAAGTAGCGCAGGTGGCGAAGCTCCATGATACCTCCTGGGTATGGCTGGGCACTCAAACGATATTGGTTGCGCTGGCCAGACGCAATCAGACTGCTCCCCAATCAACGAAAATCGATTGCTGGAGCGCCACCCCCTATGTCCGCCGTCATCACCACCATCGAGACGCTGCTGGTCGACCTGCCGACCATCCGTCCGCACAAGCTCTCCATGACCACCATGGCCTGCCAGTCGATGGTCATCGTGCGGCTGCGCGACAGCGACGGCGTCGAGGGCCTCGGTGAGGGCACCACCATTGGCGGCCTGGCCTACGGCCCGGAGAGTCCGGAGAGCATCAAGCGCAATATCGACACCTACCTGGCGCCGCTGCTGATCGGTCAGCCGGCGGCCAACCTCAATGCCCTGCGGGCGCGGCTGCAGCGCCATGCCCGCGGCAACATGATCGCCAAGTCGGCGCTGGAAACCGCGCTGCTGGATGCCCAGGGCAAACGCCTGGGGTTGCCGGTTGCCGAGCTGCTGGGCGGCGCGCAGCAGACCCACCTGCCGGTGCTGTGGACCCTGGCCAGCGGCGATACCCAGCGTGATATCGACGAGGCCTTTCAGCGCCTGGACGACCGTCGCCACGGCGACTTCAAGCTCAAGATCGGCGCCAACCCGGTGGCTCAGGACGTCGCCCATGTGGCGGCGATCAAGGCCGCGCTGGGCGACCGGGCCAGCGTCCGTGTCGACGTCAACCAGGCCTGGGACGAAGCCACCGCGGTGCGCGGCATCGCCGCCCTGCAGGAGGCCGGTATCGACCTGATCGAGCAGCCCATTGCGGCCCGCGAGCACGCCGGCCTGATCCGCCTTGCCAACCGCTTCCGCGTGCCGATGCTCGCCGATGAGGCGGTGCAGGACGCCCGCGACGGTTTCGATCTCGCCGCCGCCGGCTTCAGCGGCGCCTATGCGCTGAAGATCGCCAAGTCCGGCGGCCTGTACGGCGTGCTGGAACTGGCCCACGTGGCCCAGGCCGCGGGTATCGGCCTCTACGGCGGCACCCTGCTCGAGGGCAGCATCGGCACCGCGGCCTCGCTGCACGCCTGGGCCACGCTGCCCGAGCTGGCCTGGGGCAGCGAGATGTTCGGTCCGCTGCTGCTCAAGGACGACATCGTCAGCGAGTCCCTCAACTACCACGAGTTCGGCGTCGCGCTTCCGCGCGGGCCGGGCCTCGGCATCACCCTGGATGAAGACAAGCTTGCGCACTATTCGCGCAGCCACTGAGCCGCGCCAGCACTGAGGAGGAGAAGCACATGCTGTTTCAGGTGGAAATGACCGTAAAACTGCCGCCGGAGATGCCGGCCGAGCAGGCCGCCAAGATCAAGGCGACCGAGAAGGCCTACTCCCAGGAGCTGCAGCGCGCCGGCAAGTGGCGCCATCTGTGGCGGGTCGCCGGCAGCTACGCCAACGTCAGCATCTTCGATGTCGAGGACAACGCCGAGCTGCAGGAGATCGTCTCCAACCTGCCGCTCTTCCCCTATATGGAGATCAGCGTCACGCCGCTGTGTCGCCATCCATCGTCGGTTCGCGAAGACGATAGCTGAGGCACCGACGAGCCACGCCAGACAGGCCGTACAGCCGCGGCCATAACGATAACGATGAGGATATTCCCATGAGCGTGAAGATTTTCGACACCCCGGACGTTCAAGACTTTCTGAAGACCGTCGCCGGTTTCGAGCAGGAGGGCGGTAACGACCGCGCCAAGCAGATCATGCACCGCCTGCTCTCCGACCTTTACCGCCTGATCGACGACTTCGACGTCAGCGAGGAGGAGTACTGGTCCGCGGTCAGCCTGCTCAACGCGCTGGGCCACGATACCCAGTTCGGCTTGCTCTCTCCGGGCCTGGGCTTCGACCACTACCTGGACATGCGCCAGGACGCCGCCGACGCTGAGGCCAAGCGCACCGGTGGCACGCCGCGCACCATCGAGGGCCCGCTCTACGTGGCCGGCGCCCCGGAAGCCGAAGGCTTCGCCCGCCTGGATGACGGCAGCGACCCCGATGGCGAGGTGATGTGGCTGACCGGTCAGGTACGCGACGTGAATGGCCAGCCGATCCCCGGCGCCAAGGTCGAGATCTGGCACTGCAACTCCAAGGGCAACTACTCGTTCTTCGACCCGACCCAGAGCGAGTACAACATGCGCCGCACCATCTACGCCGACAGCGATGGCCGCTACACCGCGCGCAGCATCATCCCCTCCGGCTATGGCGTGCCGCAAGGCGCCCCCACCGATCAGGTCCTCAAGTCCCTGGGCCGCCACGGCGAGCGTCCGGCGCATATTCACTACTTCATCTCGGCGCCGGGCCATCAGCACCTGACTACCCAGATCAACCTGGCCGGCGACAAGTACACCTGGGACGACTTCGCCTTCGCCACCCGCGAGGAGCTGGTGGTGCCAGCGAACCGTATCGAAGACCCGGCCGAAATCGACAAGCGCGAGCTGGACGGCCCCTTCTCCGAGGTGGTGTTCGACGTCGAGCTGTCGCGGACCGATGCGGCCGAGCTGCAGGCTCGCCCAGCCCGCCCGCGGGCCAAGGAAGACGAGCAGGACCAGCATAGCCAGCTGGCCAGCACCGCCAAGGTTTGATCAGTACCAGAGCTTTCGCCGCAGTGACACGCAAGGGGCGCCGTGGGCAGGTCAAAGGGGAGGTTTGCGCCATGGATGGCGCAAGGTAGCGCCCAGGGATGGGTTTACAGCGCCTCCCCGTCGACCTGCCGACGGAACAGCCCCGAGTGCGAGGGAAGCCTCTGCGATAACCCTACGATTGTTCCCTTGACGCCGGGACCCTCTGGGCTCGCCGGTACGACACGACAAGATACCGAGGACCTGGATCATGACCAGCAAGCTTGATCAACTCGAAACGCGCATCCGCGGCGCGGTGGTCGACGACCCCGCCAACGGCATCTTCCGCTGCCACCGCAGCATGTTCACCGACCGCGACTTCTTTGACCTCGAGATGAAGCATATCTTCGAGGGCAACTGGCTGTTCCTGGCCCACGAGAGCCAGATCAGCGAACCGGGAGACTACTTCACCGTGACCATGGGGCGTCAGCCGGTGGTGATCACCCGCGACAAGCAGGGCGAACTGCACGGCCTGATCAACGCCTGTGCCCACCGCGGCGCCACACTGTGTCGTCGCAAGCAGGGCAACAAGGGCACCTTCACCTGCCCGTTCCACGGCTGGACCTTCAAGAACGACGGCAAGCTGCTCAAGGCCAAGAACGAGAAGACCGGTGCCTATCCGGACGGCTTCAAGCAGGACGGCTCCCACGACCTCAAGCGCCTGCCGCGCTTCGAGAACTATCGCGGCTTCCTGTTCGGCAGCCTCAGCGCGGACGTGATGCCCCTCGACGACTACCTCGGCGAGACCCGCAAGATCATCGACAATATCGTCGACCAGGCCCCTGAAGGCCTGGAGATCCTGCGCGGCACCTCCTCCTATACCTTCCAGGGCAACTGGAAGCTGGGCGCGGAGAACGGCGCCGACGGCTACCACGTCAGCACCGTGCACTGGAACTACGCCTCGACCATGGACCGTCGCAACTACGACGCCGGCGGCACCAAGGCGGTGGACGCCGACGGCTGGTCGAAGAGCCAGGGCGGTTTCTACTCCTATGAGAACGGCCATATGATGCTGTGGACCCGCCTGCTCAACCCTGAGGTGCGCCCGGTCTACACCCAGAAAGAGTGGATCGAGGAGGAGCTGGGCGAGGCGCGGGCCGACTCCATCGTCAACCAGACCCGTAACCTCTGCCTCTATCCCAACGTCTACCTGATGGATCAGTTCTCTACCCAGATCCGCGTGATCCGTCCCATCGACGTCGACAAGAGCGAAGTCACCATCTACTGCTTCGCGCCCAAGGGCGAGTCGGCGGAGAACCGTCGCGTACGCATCCGCCAGTACGAGGATTTCTTCAACGTCAGCGGCATGGGCACCCCGGACGACCTCGAGGAGTTCCGTGCCTGCCAGGCCGGTTACGCCGGGCTCGACGCCGAGTGGAACGATCTCTCCCGCGGCGCCAAGCAGTGGATCGAGGGCGCCGACGACAACGCCCGCGCCATCGATATGAAGCCGCTGCTCAGCGGTGCCTCCCCCGAGGACGAAGGCCTCTACGTGCTGCACCACAAGCACTGGATCGACGAAATGCTGCGCGCCATCGACAAGGAACGCAGCCGGTTTATTCCAACTGAGCCCGCCACCGCGAGCGCCTGAGGAGGAACGCACCATGAGTATCGACTTTCACCAGATTCAGGCCTTTCTATACCGCGAAGCGCGGTTGCTTGACGACCGTCAGTGGGACGAGTGGGTGGCGTGCTACCGCAGCGACGCGGTGTTCTGGATGCCGGCCTGGGACGACGATGACCAGCTGACCCGCGATCCCGACGCCGAGATTTCGCTGATCTACTACTCCAATCGCGAGGGGATCGAGGATCGCGTCTATCGCATCAAGACCGAACGTTCGGGGGCCAGCACCCCGGAGCCACGCACCACGCACCAGATCAGCAATCTCGAGGTGCTGAGCGAGGCGGACGGCGAGGTCGAGCTGCGCTTCAACTGGCACACCCTGAGCCATCGCTACCAGCAGACCAGCAGCTTCTTCGGCACCTCCTTCTACACCCTGGACGTGTCCGGCGAGACGCCGCTGATCACCAGGAAAGTCGTGCAGCTCAATAACGACTATATCCACCAGGTCATCGACGTCTACCACATCTGACCGGTGGCAGGAGAACCCGCATGAGTTACACCATTGCACTCAACTTCGAGGACGGCGTGACCCGTTTCATCGGCTGTAACGCCGGTGAAACGGTGCTCGACGCCGCCTACCGGCAGAAGGTCAACCTGCCGATGGACTGCTCCGACGGGGTCTGCGGTACCTGCAAGGGCCACTGCGAGCAGGGCGCCTTCGAGATGGGCGACGACTACCTGGAGGAGGCGCTCTCGGAAGAAGAGGAGGCCGAGGGCCAGGTGCTGACCTGCCAGATGGTGCCGTCGTCGGACTGCGTGATTCAGGTCCCGGTGGCATCGAGCCTGTGCAAGACGGCGGTGGGATCGGTGGAGGCCACCCTGGCCTCGGTGGAGCGTCTCTCCGAGGATAGCCTGGAGCTGGCGGTCGACCTGGACGACGAGGCGGGCCTGGCGTTTCTGCCCGGCCAGTACGTCAATATCCAGGTGCCGGGCAGCGATCACACCCGCTCCTACTCGTTCAGCTCGCTGCCCGGCAGCCGCCGGGCCAGCTTCCTGATTCGCCACCTGCCGCAGGGCCTGATGAGCGGCTACCTGAGCGAGCGGGCCGCAGCGGGGGACCGCCTGACCCTGACCGGCCCGCTGGGCAGCTTCTACCTGCGCCAGGTGGTGCGTCCGGTGCTGATGCTGGCCGGCGGTACCGGCCTGGCGCCGTTTCTCGCCATGCTCGAGCAGCTGGCCCAGCAGTGCGAGGAAGGCCAGGGCTGCGACCAGCCGCTCCACCTGATCTATGGCGTCAACCGCGACGATCATCTGGTCAAGCGCGAGGCGCTGGAGGCGTTCGTCGAGCGCCTGCCGGATTTCAGCTACACCACGGTGGTAGTCGACGAGCAGAGCCAGCATCCGCAGCGCGGCTACGTGACCCACCATATGCCGGCCGAGGTGCTGCACAACGGCGACGTCGACGTCTACCTGTGCGGGCCGCCGCCGATGGTCGATGCGGTGCTCGGCCACTTCCGCGAGCAGGACATCATTCCGGCCAACTTCTACTACGAGAAGTTTACCCCCAACGCGGCGGAGGAGGCGGCATGAACCGGCGCTTCGAGAACCGCGTGATGCTGGTCACCGGTGCCGCCCAGGGCATCGGCCAGCGGGTCGCCGAGCGGGCCGCTGCCGAAGGCGCGCGGCTGGCGCTGGTCGACCGCGCCGAGCATGTCCATCGGGTGGCCGCCGAGCTGCGCGACCAGGGAGTGGACGCCATCGCCCTGCAGGCCGATCTGGAAACCTGGCAAGGCGCCGAGGGCGCACTTCGCCAGGCCCATGACCACTTCGGGCGCCTCGATATCCTGATCAACAATGTCGGCGGCGCGATCAACTTCAAACCGTTTACCGCCTTTAGCGAGGCCGAGATCCAGGCCGAGATCACCCGCTCGCTGATGCCCACGCTGTGGTGCTGCCGCGCCGCACTGCCGGGCATGGTGGCCCAGGGTGGCGGCGTCATCGTCAACGTCTCCTCGGCGGCGACCCGCGGCATCCACCGGATTCCCTATTCGGCAGCCAAGGGTGGGGTCAACGCCATGACTGCCTCGCTGGCCTTCGAGTACGCCGAGCATGGCATCCGCGTGGTGGCCACCGCCCCGGGAGGCACCGAGGCACCACCGCGGCGCATCTCGCGGGGCACCCCCGAGCCGCGCAACGAGACCGAGCAGGCCTGGTTCCAGGCGCATATCGACCAGACCAGGCAGAGCTGCCTGATGGGCCGCTACGGCACCCTGGACGAGATGGCCGCGCCGATCCTGTTCCTGGCGTCCGACGATGCCAGCTATATCACCGGCAGCGTATTGCCGGTGGCCGGCGGCGACAGCGGCTGAGCCTCCGGCTCGCTGCTTGCCGCACATTCCAATGACAAAAACTCCCTGGAGACCGCCATGAAACACATCGAAAAAGGCATCAGTCTCAGGCACGCGCCTGGGGCCTTCGTCAGAGATATTAACGTCGACAACGCCAGCACCGGCCTGGTGGCCGGCATCCTGGGGCTCAGCGTCGGGGTGGTGCATATCAGTGCCGGCAGCGCCGCCGGCCTCGACTCCTCGTTCATCATGATCTGGGTGATCAGCTACCTGATGATCAACGGCCTGTTCGGGCTGCTGGTGCCGGCGTATTACCGCCTGCCGCTGCCGATGGCCAACTCGATTCCCGGCGCGCTGATGTTTGCCGCGGTAATTCCGGTGGTGGGTCTGGAAGCGGCGCTGGGCGCGACCCTGATCGCCGGAGCCATCTCGCTGGTGGCCGGCTTGACCGGCGTGATGGGCATGGTGATGCGGCTGATCCCGATGCCCATCGTGATGGGCATGGTGGCCGGCATGCTGTTGAGCTTCGGCCTCAATATGGTCAAGCCGCTGGAGAATGCCATCGTACCGGCAACGATCATGATCCTGGCATTCTTCGTCTCGGCGCGCCTGTTTCGCAAGATACCGCCGCTGGTGGTGGCCATGCTGGCGGGCATTGTCTATCTGATCGCTACCGGCGTGGATCTCTCCGGCATCGAGGCCACGGTGCGCTTCCCCGAGTTCAGCACACCCGAGTTCACCCTGGGCGCCTTCCTGGCCTATGGTCTGCCCCTGGCGATCATCCTGGTAGGCATGGAAACCCCGGCCGGGGTCGGCCTGGTCAAGGGCATGGGCTATAAGGAGGTGCCGGCCAACGGCATTACCGCAGTGGGCGGCCTGGGGACTATGGTTTCTTCCTTCTTCAACCTGCACAGCACTTGCATCGCCGCGCCGATGACCGGCATCTGCTCCTCGCCGGAGGCCGGCGAACACGACAAGCGCTGGGTGGCGGCAGTGATCGCCGGCGCGATCTTCGTGGTCTGCGCGCCCTTCTACGGCTATGTGGTGAGCCTTCTCGAAGCCACGCCCGACTACTTCATCGCCATCATTGCCGGCCTGGCACTGATGCGGGTGATCACCTCATCGATGGCCATCGCCTTCTCTGGCAAGAAGCACGAGATGGGCGCGCTGTTCGCCTTCCTGATCGCCGCTTCGGGTATCCAGATCCTCGAGATCGGCGCCACCTTCTGGGCGCTGGTGCTGGGCGTGGTCGTCTCGATGATCTTCGAGACCAAGGATTTCGAGTTCGCTAAAGGCAAGCCGGCGGCGGTGTAGCCAGGCGGGCCTTGCCCATTATCCTCCTTGACCTGCCGAACGAGCTGCGGCGGGTCTTTTTTCGGTGACGGCGCTGGGCGCCGAGCAAGGAGCGGTATGTCGCTATACAAGGACCTTTCCCTCTCGACCCTGACCGCCGGCTTCGTGGCGGTGCTGATCTCCTACGCCGGGCCCTTGGCGATCTTCTTCCAGGCCGCCCAGAGTGCCGAGATCTCGGCGGCGATGATGAGTTCCTGGGTGTGGGCGATCTCGATCGGTGCCGCGGTGTCGGGCATCGGCCTGAGCCTATGGCTCAAGGTGCCGGTGGTGACGGCTTGGTCGGCGCCAGGCACGGCACTGCTGGTCAGCCTGTTCCCGGGGCTGTCCCTGAATGAGGCGGTCGGTGCCTATATCACCGCGGCGGCGATCATTCTGGTGATCGGCGTGACCGGCACCTTCGATCGCATCATCCGGCTGATTCCACCGGGCATCGCGGCGGCGATGATGGCCGGTATCCTGTTCCAGTTCGGCGTCGGCGTGTTCACCTCGCTGGAGCAGGCGCCGGCGCTGGCGGTGGGCATGCTGGCGGCCTATCTGGGCTTCAAGCGGCTGTCACCGCGCTACTTTCTGGTGCTGCTGCTGATGGCCGGCATCGCCTTGGCGGTGCTGTTCGAGGGCGCCAGTCTGCAGGGCGTGTCGTGGCAGCTGGCGGAGCCGCAGCTGATCCGGCCCGAGTGGACACTCGCCGCGACCCTCAGCCTGGCGATTCCGCTGGCGCTGGTCAGCCTGACCGGCCAGTTCCTGCCGGGCATGGCGATCCTGCGCGGGGCGGGCTATCGCACCTCGGCGCGGCCGATCCTCACGGTGGCTAGCCTGGTCTCGCTGCCGATGGCGCTGTTTGGCGGTATTACCACGGTGGTGGCGGCGATTACCGCGGCGCTATGTACCGGCAAGGAGGCCCACCCCGACCCCGACAAGCGCTATGTTGCCGGGGTCGCCAACGGTGTCTTCTACCTGCTGGGGGCACTGTTCTCGGGCAGCATCGTGCTGCTGTTTACTTCTCTGCCGGGCACCTTCGTGGCGCTGCTGGCGGGCCTGGCGCTGATCGGTGCCATCGCCACTAATATCAGCAAGGCCGCGGCCGACAGCGACCATCTCGAAGCCTCGATCATCACCTTCCTGGCCACCGCCTCCGGGATGAGCCTGTGGGGGCTTGGCTCGGCCTTCTGGGGCGTGGTGATCGGCTGTATCGCCTACCTGGTGCTACACCGCCCCTGGCGCCGTAGCGTCGACCAGCGCAATCAGGTTATGCAGCGTCGGTGAGTGGTTGTCCGGGCGCCAGGCGAACCACAGCGGCATGCTGCAGGCGTCGAGCTCCGGCAGGCGCAGGAAGCGGATCCCCGGCATTGGGTGGCAGCTGCTGGCCGCAGGCAGGATGGCGATGCCCAGGCCTGCCGCCACCATGCTCAGGATGGCGATATTGTCGGCGCCGTACTGCACCACGCGGGGATGGAAGTCGAGGCGCTGGAAGTGGGCCTGCATGCGGTCGAAGTAGACCGGCGAGGCGCTGCGAAAGCCCCACACGAAGTCGGCACCGGCCAGCTCGGTGAGGCGTTGCGGCGGGGTATGGGCCCAGATGGAGCGCTCGGGGACGGCGAGAATGAGGTGGTCGTTCTGCAGCCGGCGGGCCTCGAGCCCCGGATAGTCGGTCTCGTCGAGATAGAGCACGCCGGCATCCAGACTGCCTTCCCGCAGCCGCTCCAACTGAGGCCCCGAGAGCAGCGGGAAGACCTCGAAGGCGACCTGCGGATAGCGGTCGCGATAGCGGCTGAGCAGGCCCGCCACCTGTGGCACCCAGAGGTGGGTCACCGTCACCCCCAGGCTGACCTTGCCGGTCAGGCCGCTGCCCAGTGCCGTCAGGCGCGCGCGGATCTGGGTGCGCGCATCGAGCAGCTGCTGGGCCTCTTCAAACAGTGCCTGCCCCGCCACCGTGAGCCGCATGCCGCGGGCGTGGCGGTCGAACAGCCGGGTGTCGAGGTCCTCTTCCAGCAGCCGGATCTGGCGGGTGAGGGCCGGCTGGGCGATATGTACGCGTCGGCTGGCGGCGGAGATGGAGCCGGTCTCGACCACGGCGACGAAATAGCTGAGCTGGCGGAATTCCATGGGCCGAGCAATGCTCTAACGGTATAGGTAATATCTATTATCGGTATTTTTGCTATGGCGTCCATGGGCGGATAGTGTAGTAACTGACATCGCGACAGCGGGAGAGTCCGGTCCGTGAACCACGGTGCCGGCGCCGAAGGAGCAACTGCCCCGGAAACTCTCAGGCCACCGGACCGCCGTCGCGTCACAGATTCCGAAGAGCGGCCGGCGACAAGCGTCCGTCGGCACACCGAAGGAGCAAGCGGGCATCGGCGACGGTGCGTTGCGAATCTCTCAGGTTCCATGACGGAAGGGGTCCTCGCGTGCCAACGGCAGCGGGGTCAACCCGACGTGTCTGGAGAACAGCGATGCAACGTATTGCCGTTATCGGCGGAGGCATCACCGGTGTCACCACCGCCTATGCCCTGCTCAAGCGTGGCCTGGATGTCACGCTCTATGAACGCCACCGCTATGCGGCCATGGAAACCTCCTTCGCCAACGGTGGCCAGCTATCGGCCTCCAATGCCGAGGTCTGGAATCACTGGCCCACGGTGCTCAAGGGGTTACGCTGGATGCTGCGCGCCGATGCGCCGCTACTGGTCAATCCCAAGCCCTCCTGGCACAAGCTGAGCTGGTTCGCCGAGTTCATGGCCGCCATTCCCCGCTACGCCAACAACACCACCGAGACCACGCGCCTGGCGATCGCCGCCCGCGACCACCTCTACCAGTGGGCGTGGGAGGAAAACATCGACTTCGATCTGGAACAGCGCGGCATCCTACATATCTATCGCCACCGGCAGGATTTCGAACATGCCGGCCGAGTCTCCGAGCTGCTCGCTAAGGGGGGCCTCGAACGTCGAGCGGTGACTCCCGACGAGATGCGCACCCTCGAGCCCAGCCTGGCCGGCGACTACTACGGCGGCTACTTCACCGAGAGCGATGCCACCGGCGACATCCACAAGTTTACCCACGGCCTGGCGGCGGCCATCGAGCGGCGCGGCGTGACGACGCGCTACGGGCATGACGTCTGCGATCTGGAGGCCGATGCCAGCGGCGCCTGGGTGACCACCGCGGAGGGGCGTGAAGCCTACGATGGTGTGGTGGTCTGCGCCGGGGTGGGGAGTCGCGGGATGGCGGCCAAGCTCGGCGATCGCCTCAATGTCTACCCGGTCAAGGGCTATTCGATCACCGTGCATCTCGACGAGGCCGCCTCCCAGCAAGCGGCGCCGATGATCAGCCTGCTCGACGACGAGGCCAAGCTGGTCACTAGTCGACTGGGCAAGGATCGCTTCCGCATCGCCGGCACCGCCGAGTTCAACGGCAACAATCGCGATATCCGCGACGACCGCATCCGTCCGCTCATCGACTGGGTCGAGCAGTGCTTCCCCGGCGTCAGCACCCGGCGGGTGGTGCCGTGGGCGGGGCTGCGTCCGATGCTGCCCAACATGCTGCCGCGGGTGGGAAGAGGGCGACTGTCCAGCGTCTTCTACAATACCGGTCACGGCCACCTGGGCTGGACCCTGTCGGCGATCACCGCCGAGATGGTGGCCGACTCGGTAACGGTGGCGCGCCCCGCTGGCGCTCGGCTCAGCGCGGCCCGCTAGGCGCGCTCCTCTCTTCACCCTCCACTTCCCTTTGCGGGCTCTTCCCTTCCCATCGGCTCCCGGCGTACGCGTCGGGAGCCTTTTCCATGGGGCATGCCCATGCCAGAAAAGTATGGATGATATCTAAAAGCCATATTTTTGCTATTGAAAGGCGTGCGCCATAGTCAAGGCACAACCCATAACAAGACTCGCCCTCGGCGAGCTGGACGACTGCCATGACCAAGACCTACCACCTGCTGACGGGGCTGCACTTCGCGCTGTGCACCCTGGCCATGATCTGGCCGGGGGCCCTGATCGCCAATCGCATCGAGCCCACCGTCATGGGCCTGCCGTTTCTGTTCTTCTGGTACATCCTGTGGATGCTGGTGCTGTTTCTCGGCATGTGGCTGGCCTACGTGATCCGTCACGGAGGTGGCCGCCATGAATGATTCGCTGATCGTCGTCGGCATCACCCTGACCTACCTCGCCCTGGTGCTGTGGGTGGGGCTGCGCGCCCGGGGGCAGGAGAACTCCAGCCTGGAGGGCTATGTCGCCGGTGGGCGGCACGTCGGCGTGGTGATCCTGTTCTTTATCCTCGGCGCCGAGATCTTCTCCGCCTTCGCCTTCCTGGGGGCACCGGGCTGGAGCTACCAGCACGGCGCGCCGGCCTTCTACATCCTCGCCTACCTGTCGCTGGTGCCGATCACCATCTGGGCCATGGGCCCGAGGGTGGCGGAACTGGGGCGCGAGAAGGGCTACCTGACCCAGGGCGACATGATCGCCGACCACTACCAGAGCAGGCCGCTGGGCATCCTCGCCGGGGTGATCGGCGTGCTGGCCCTGGTGCCCTACCTGACCATCCAGATCGCCGGCGCCGGGCTGCTGTTCCAGGCCGCCACCGATGGCCTGATTCCCTTCTGGCTCGGCGCGCTGCTGGCCTTTATCGTGGTCGCCGCCTACGTGTTCTGCAGCGGCCTGAACGGCATCGGCTGGACCAACCTGGTGCAGGGCATCATGATGATCGCCATCGCCTGGTTCCTCGGCCTGTCGATCTCCGAGCGCCTCTACGGCGGGGTCGGCGAGATGTTCAGCCAGATCCAGCTGACCATGCCCGAGTATCTGACCATGCCCGGGGCCAGCGGCATGAACTGGGGCTACTTCAGCACCGCGGTGCTGGTCAGCGCCTTCGGCGGCGCCATGTGGCCGCACCTGTTCATGAAGTTCTACTCCGCCGACAGCGGCAGGACCCTGCGCAAGGTCAGCGTCTTCTATCCGCTCTACGCCTACCTGCTGGTACCGCTGCTGTTTATCGGCTTCGCCGGCATCTTGATGTTCGCCGACGACCCGCTGGCGCGCGCCGATACCGTGCTGCTGCGCATGGTCATGGACGTCGCCAACTTCTCGCCCTGGGTGATCGGCCTGATGCTCTCCGGGGCGCTGGCGGCGGCCATGTCCACCGGTGCCAACCTGGCGCATACCGCGGCCATCGTGCTGGTCCGCGACGTGGTCGGCCCCACCGTGATGAAAGGCGCCAGCGAGAAGGCCGTGGTGCGCGCGACGCGCTGGAGCGTGCTCGGCCTGTCGCTGATCGCCTACCTGTTCGCCCTGGCCAACCCCGCCTCGCTGGTACTGCTGCTGTTAGGCGCCTACGGCCTGATCGTGCAGCTCTTCCCGATGGTGCTCGGCGCGCTGTTCCTGCCGCGGCTGCGTCGTGGCAGCGTCATGGCCGGCGCCCTGGTCGGCAGCCTAGCCTATCTGCTGATGGAGTTTGCCTTCAGCTCGCCGCTGGGCTGGCATGCCGGCGTCTGGGCGATGCTCCTCAACGTCGCTGTCGTGGCGGTCTGGCAGGGGTCCGCCCGCCGCGATGGCCACCCGGTTCCCAGCCACTAAGTTGCCATGGAGGCCAAGATGACCAATCCATCGACCACGCTGGATCTCAAGGACGCCGTCGGCGCCCAGGTGGAGGCGACCTTTGCCGAGGTTCAGGCGCTCTACCGCCAGCTACATCAGACCCCCGAGCTGCCCTTCCGGGAGCACAAGACCGGCGCACGACTCGCCGAGGCCCTGGAGGGGCTCGGCTATGAGGTGACCCGCGGCGTGGGCGGCACCGGCGTCGTGGCGCTGCTGCGCA
The DNA here is from genome assembly GCF_014779595.1 of Halomonas sp. ML-15. Classification (GTDB taxonomy): domain Bacteria; phylum Pseudomonadota; class Gammaproteobacteria; order Pseudomonadales; family Halomonadaceae; genus Franzmannia. Next base: position 276,137 of record NZ_JACXZT010000019.1, on the reverse strand, counting down.
ACGGCGAGGGGCCCACGGTGATGCTGCGCGGCGACATGGATGCGCTGCCGATCAAGGAGCAGACCGGGCTCGACTTCGCCAGCCGCGAGACCGGCGTCGCCGAGGACGGCAACGAGGTGCCGCTGATGCACGCCTGCGGCCATGACCTGCACAGCAGCTGCGTGGTGGGCGCCGCCGGCGTGATGGCCGCATTGCGCGAGCAGTGGCGCGGCACCCTGATGCTGATCTGTCAGCCCGCCGAGGAGATCTTCGGCGGCGCCAGGGCGATGCTCGATGACGGCCTCTACGCGCGCTTCGGGCGGCCGGACGTGATCCTCGGTCAGCACAATATGCCGGCCCTGGCGGGCAGCCTGGGCCACCGCCCCGGCGGCACCATGGCCGCCTGCACCAACCTGGCGGTGACCATCCACGGCGCCGGCGGGCACGGCTCCATGCCCGCGCAGACGGTGGACCCGGTTGTGATCGCCGCCCACGCGGTGACCCGCCTGCAGACCATCGTCTCCCGCGAGGTGCCGCCGGAGGAGAGCGTGGTGGTCACCGTCGGCAAGCTGCATGCCGGTACCCAGGCCAACATTATTCCGCATTCGGCCGAGCTGGAGATCAATATCCGCAGCTTCGACGACGCCCTGCACCGCCAGGTGGTGGCGTCCATCGAGCGCATCGTGCGCGCCGAGTGCGAGGCGGGTCGCTCGCCGACGCCGCCGGAAATCCGCGTGCTCAACCAGACCATCGCCCTGCACAACGACCCCACTGCGGTGGAGCATGTGCGCCGCGCCCATGCCGAGCACTTCGGCACGGCGAGCCTCTATGCGATGCCGCGGCTCAACGGCAGCGAGGACTTCCCGCTGTTCGGCAACGCCGAGGCCGGCGGCTTCGGCGGTGAGGATATCCCCTGCGTCTACTGGTTTATCGGCGCCACCCCCGCGGAGCGCTGGGCGGACACGCCGGGAACCAGCGTCGCCGAGAAGATGCGCCATCTGGAGATGCCGCATTCGCCCTACTACTTCCCCGGCAATGACGTGACCCTGCGCACCGGCATCGAGGCGATGGCGGTGGGAGCGCTGGCCTACCTGGGCTGAACGTGACAGTTCCCGACAACGCAAACGGGCCACCCAGGAGGTGGCCCGTTGGCGTTGGTGCCAGGCAGGGTCAGAGCACGCCCTTGGCCTTGGCGGTGTGGGTGGCGATGGCGTCCATCAGCGGCGGCGACAGGCAGTCGTAGGGCTCCAGGCCGAGCTGCTTGAGGCGGCTGCGCACGTCGCCCATTGTGTCGGGGTGGGTGCCCCCCTCGATGATCGAGGAGACGAAGGCGGCGAATTCCGGGCCGGCCCAGCCGCTGTCGTGGGAGAGCTCGGTGTGGATGAAGTCCAGGCCGTGGAAGGGGTGGTCGGTGTTCTCGATACGCCCGTACATGTGCACGCCGCAGCCCTTGCAGGCGTGGCGCTGGATCGCCGCTGTGGCATCCACTACCTCGAGCTTGTCTTCGTTGGCGGCGACGCTGAGGCTGTCGCGGGGCACGACTGCGACCATGGAGAAGGTGGCGCCGCTGGGTTTCCAGCACTTGGTGCAGCCGCATACGTGGTTGTGGGCGCACTGCGCCTTGACGGTCACCTCGACCTTGTTGCTGTCGCAGTGGCAGTGCAGGGTGCCGCCGCTAAAGGCGTCGCTGCCGGCCTTCACGCCGCTGTCCACCGCGGGGTGAATCTTGGTATTGCTGGCGGGTGGTGCCTGGGTGGCGGCGGCAGCGCTGGGTGCGGCCTTGGCCTCATGGCGATGGCTGCTGGCGGCGGGGGTGGCGCTCTGGCCGCCGAACCAGCGTTTCAGGGTGTCCATCAGGCTCATGGGCTTGCGCTCCGGGTTTAGGCTCATTCGTGTCAGCATGGCAGTTAACCTCTCTTGGTCTTGTTGTTGTTACCTCGTGGTCCTCTCTTAAAAGTGCAGCACGGTCCGAATGCTCTTGCCGGCATGCAACAGCTCGAAGGCCTCGTTGATCTGTTCGAACGGCATGTCGTGGGTAACGAACTCGTCGATCTTCAGCTCGCCGTTCATGTAGCGCTCCACGTAGCCGGGCAGCTCCGAGCGCCCCTTGACCCCGCCGAACGCCGAGCCTTTCCAGACCCGCCCGGTGACCAGCTGGAACGGCCGTGTGGAGATCTCCTCGCCGGCCCCCGCCACGCCGATGATGATCGATTCGCCCCAGCCCTTGTGGCAGCACTCCAGCGCCGAGCGCATCACGTTGACGTTGCCGATGCACTCGAAGGAGTAGTCGACGCCGCCGTCGGTGAGATCGACGATCACTTCCTGAATCGGCGCGCTGTGGTCCTTGGGGTTGACGAACTCGGTGGCGCCGAACTGCTCGGCCAGCGTGAACTTGTCGGGGTTGACGTCGATGGCGATGATGCGGCTGGCCTTGGCCATCTGCGCGCCCTGGATCACCGCCAGGCCGATGGCGCCGAGGCCGAACACCGCCACCGTGGAGCCCGGCTCGACCTTGGCGGTGTTGAGTACCGCGCCGATGCCGGTGGTCACGCCGCAGCCGAGCAGGCAGATCTTGTCCAGCGGCGCCTGCTTGGAGACCTTGGCCAGCGACACCTCGGGCAGCACGGTGTACTCCGAGAAGGTCGAACAGCCCATGTAGTGGTGCAGCATCTTGCCGTCCAGCGAGAAACGGCTGGTGCCGTCGGGCATCAGGCCCTTGCCCTGGGTGGCGCGGACGCTGCCGCACAGGTTGGTCTTGCCGGAGAGGCAGAACTTGCACTTGCCGCACTCGGCGGTATACAGCGGAATGACGTGGTCGCCCACCGCCAGCGAGGTCACGCCCTCGCCGATCTCCTCGACGATCCCCGCGCCCTCGTGGCCGAGCACCGCCGGGAAGTTGCCCTCGGGGTCGGCGCCGGACAGGGTGTAGGCGTCGGTATGGCAGACGCTGGTGGCCTTGATGCGAACCAGTACCTCGCCGGCCTTGGGCCCCTCGACGTCGACCTCGGTGACCTCAAGCGGCTTGCCGGCTTGCAGTGCAACTGCGGCGCGTGACTTCATTGGCGGCCTCCCCTCAGTTGTTATGTCGGTGTTGTTATGTCAGTGCTGTTATGTCGGGTGCTGTTTACGACCCGCAAGGACCGGTCGTGGACCGGTAAGCGCTGATGACAGTCTAGGTGAGCTTCGGAAGGGGGATTATGCGGCAGTGGCATAACAGCGTTGCCCAGAGACAATATTGCCTGGCGGCAACAGTACCGCGGCGTCAGCCTTGCCACTCGGGATTAGTGGCCGGCCGGGCGGTGATACCACCAGCGCTGCGGCAGCACCTGCGCGGCCAGGGCGCGGGCGCTGTCTTGCAGGTCCTGGGGGGTCAGGTGCGCGAGCTTTTCCGCATCCTCCTGCCAGGGGCATAGCCAGCGCTCGGGCAAGGCCGACGGTAGGGTCGAGGGCGGTGCCTGGCGGAGTCGCTGCCACACCCGCTTGAGCGCATCGGGGTAGGTCTCCGGCGGCGCATGGCGTGCCAGCAGCCCGCGGCGCTGGGTGGCCAGCGCCGCGGAAGAGAGGTGCGATAGCGTCCTGGTCTCGGCGGCGATAAAGGCCTCGATGGCGCCGCGCAGGGCGTCGATGTCGGCATGTGGCGACTGCACCACATAGCCGAGCCGCGGCCAGCCCGCCGCCTCGCGGTAGCGCACCGCGGCGGCGTAGCCGAGCCCCTGGCGCTGGCGTAGCGCCTGCTGAAAGGCGGCGTCGTGGCACTGGCCGAGCAAGCGCAGCAGCCAGCGGCTGCGCGGGCTGGCGTCGGCGCCCATCACCTCGAGCATCACGGCATGGTCCGCGGCCTGGGGGGCGAGCCATAGCGTCGCTGACGGAGGCGTCGCCGCCTGGGCCGCGGCCGATGGCACCGGGCAGCGGCCCAGCAGCGGCGCCAGTTCGGCGTCGCCGAGGCGATCGCTTGACCAGCACAGGGCGGCTTGCGCCTTCGCCGCAGGGGGGTCGGAGGGCGGCGGCGCGGTTTCCAGCAGGTCGAGCAGGCGCTGGGCCACCAGTCCATTGGTGGCCGGGGCCTGGGCGGCAGCGGGGGTCGCCGGCCAGGCCATCAGGGCCTGCTCGGTCAGGGCAAGTACCTGGTCCGGCGTGCCGATAGCGAGCAGCCAGTCGCCGAGGCGATCGCCGCCGAGCTGCAGGGCGGCGCCCTCTGCTGTGGCCGTCTGGCCAAGGGCCAGGCAGCGCTGGCGCCAGCGTCCGAGGCGCGCCTTGTCGTGGACGGCCGGCCAGCCCAGGGCGCAGTGGCTGATAGCCTCGGACCCCGGCCAGGCGGGGTGCCCACGCACCCGCTGGGCGCCGGCAGAGGCCGCAAGCTCGCCCTCCATTGGCCCGGGTTGACGGGGCGGCAGCGTGAATGAGGCGCGCGGTTGCGGCAGCGCTACCCGCTTTACGGGGGTGCCGGTCTCCGCCAGGCGGCGCCAGTCGTGGCAGCTTGATGCCGCGCTGGGCTGCTGCCATAGCAGCCGGCACTGGTCGGGTGCCAGCCAGGCGGCCAGTGCCTCCTGGCCGTCGCCCAGCGCCGGCGCCGTCCCGCCGGGGGGCTGTCCGGCGAGGCGCCTGGCGTGATGCCTTGGCCAGCGGTCGAGGGTTTCCCGTTCAGCGCTGGCGAGGCCGGCCGGTGCCGCCAGGGGCCGGCGTCGGGCCTCGTTCAGGGCCGGGACGAGAATCGCCAGCAGATCGGAGAGCGGCGGCGGTGTAGCCGTCGTCGCGAGCCGCAGCGAGAGTGCCGGGCCGGCACCGGCAGGCCAAGGCGTGACCTGCATATCGGTGAGTGGCATCACCCGGCTGAGTGCCTCGGCCAGGGCGCCATCGGCGAGGCGTGCCGCCACGCCGTCGAGATAGGGCCGATAGGCGTTGGCCAGGGGAGTGGGCAGCGGCCACAGCAGCTCCACGCAGTGGTTCGAGTCCTGTGCTGCGTCGGGCAGTTGCCAGACGACGCCGCCGGGCTCGGCCCAGCGCCAGGTCCGCGACGCTGCAGGCTCAGCCGACACGCTGACGGGTGCCAGCAGGGCGGCATGGTGCGCCAGCAGGTCGAGCTGCTGCTCCAGTGGCTGCGGGCCGAGCATGGCCAGCGCCATGCGCGCGGGCCGGTAGTGGCGATGCAGCGCGCGCAGCTCGGCGGCCAGTGCGTCACCGCTGCCGGCCAGGCTGGTGGCATGGCCGGCGTGGCACTGCTGAGCGGGGTGCCCCGGGCGACACAGCTGGCCGAGGGCGGCGAGTCGGTGCAGTTCGGGGTCGGCGAGCCGGGCACGGAACTCGGCGTCAAGTACCCCGACTTCGTGCTCGATCAGTGCCGGGTCAAAGCAGGGACTGGCCAGCAGGTCGCAGAGCCGTTCGAGACCCGCCTCGGCGGCAGCGGGCGGTAGCTGCAGATGAACGTCAGTGGCGGTGTCGCCGGTGTAGGCGTTGTAGCGTCCGCCCTGCTCGCCGACCCAGCGGCTCAGGGCATCGACCTCAGGCCAGCGGCGGCTGCCGAGAAACAGGGCGTGCTCGAGGAGATGGGTGAGCCCCGGGCGCACGGCGGGCTCATCCAGATAGCCGAGATCGATGGCACCGGCCAGGCGCGTCAGGTGGGCGTCGGGCACTTCTGCGGCGACCAGCCACAACCCATTGGCGAGCCGCCGCGAGCGACAGCGGCCGCCCGGCGGCAGGCCCTGGCTCAGGTCGCTGTGGTTCGCGCGCATGCTGCGTCCTCGCCTAGGTGCGACAGAAGACCTGCGACTCCCGGGCGTTGCGTAGCGTCAGCGCCTGCGCCGAGCGGCTGTCGTCGGCGGCCTCGCGGCGTGCCGCCTCGATCAGGTGGTGATCCGGCGACAGGTCGCAGACCGGGTCGGTGGCCGCCGGGTCGCCGGTGAGCATATAGGCCTGGCAGCGGCAGCCGCCGACATCCTTGTGGCGCTCGTCGCAGCTGCGGCAGGGCTCCTGCATCCAGTCATCGCCGCGATAGCGGTTGAAGGCAGCGCTGTCGTACCAGATCTCCTGCAGCGGTCGCTCGCGGGCGTTGGGAAAGTCCATCGGCAGCATGCGGGCGCTGTGACAGGGCAGCACCGCGCCGTCGGGAGCCACGGTCATGAAGATCGAGCCCCAGCCGCCCATGCAGGCCTTGGGGCGGTCGGCATAGTAGTCGGGCACCACGAACAGCAGGCGCATGTCGCGGCCGCGCTCGGCCAGGCGCTGACGCCAGCGGTTGGTGGTGGCCTCGGCGGCCTCGAGCTGGGCCTGGCTCGGCAGCAGTCCGGCGCGATTCAGGTGGGCCCAGCCGTAGAGCTGGCAGTTGGCGAGCTCCACGGCGTCGGCGCCGAGGTCATCGCATAGCGCGATGATGGTATCCAACTGGTCGATATTGTGACGATGCAGCACCACGTTGAGCACCATCGGATAGCCGGCATCCTTGACCGCCCGGGCCATGGCCAGCTTCTTGGCGTGGGCCTTGGTTGATCCGGCCACCGCGGCGGCAACGTCGGGGTCGGAGGCCTGCAGGCTGATCTGGATATGGTCGAGGCCGGCGTCGCGCAGGGCGTGAATGCGCGCTTCATCGAGGCCCAGCGCCGAGGTGATCAGGTTGGTATAGAAGCCCAGCCGACGGGCTTCGGCGACCAGCGTTTCGAGGTCCTTGCGCACCAGCGGCTCGCCGCCGGAGAAGCCCAGTTGCACCGCGCCCATGGCGCGGGCCTGGGTCAGCACGTCGATCCACTCCGCGGTCGTCAGCTCCTGCTTGACCGCGGCGAAGTCGAGGGGATTCGAGCAGTAGGAGCACTGCAGCGGGCAGCGGTAGGTGAGCTCGGCGAGCAGCCACAGCGGCGCGCCGGTTTCACCGTTGGCGGTGGCGGTATCGGTGTGATCAGTCATGCTGGATCCAGCCCTGTTGTTGGGCGTCGACGAGAAAGGCGTGGACATCCTCGGCGATGGCCCCGTCGGGGGCCTCGGGAAACTTGGCCTGAAGCCGTTCGATCAGCGTAACGACATCGCGCTGGCCGTCGAGCTCGCCAAGAATCGCGCCGGCGCTCTCGTTGAGTTTGACCATGCCCTCGGGATACAGCAGCACGTGGCGCTGCTGTGCCTCCTCCCACTGTAGTCGCCAGCCGGGACGCAGGCGGTAAACGCGAGTGCCGATGACCTCCTGGTTCATGCTAGCCCCCGGTGGTAGACGCGCTGGTCGGTGACGGTGTGATAGGGCGGCCGGCCGAGCTGGTAGGCCAGGGTCATGGCGTCGAGCATGCTCCACAGTACGTCGAGCTTGAACTGCAGGATCTCCAGCGCGCGCTCCTGGGCGGCGCGGGTGGTGCACACGGCGAGGGCCACCTCGAGACCGTGGTCGACGTCGCGGCGCGCCTCCTTGAGGCGCTTGCGAAAGTAGCCATAGCCGGCCTCATCGATCCACGGATAGTGGGTTGGCCAGGTGTCCAGGCGGCTCTTGTGGGCCTCCGGCGCAAACAGTTCGGTGAGCGACGAGATCGCCGCCTCGCGCCAGTCGGCGCGGCGCACGAAGTTGACATAGGCGTCCACCGCGAAGCGCACCCCGGGCAGCACGTGCTCCTGGGACCACAGCTCGTCACGGGAGAGGCCGACCGCCTCACCGAGGGTCAGCCAGGCCTCGATACCGCCGCCGTCGTCATCGTGGCCGTCGTGATCGAGCAGCCGCTGTATCCAGCGCCGCCGGGTGGCGGCATCCGGGCAGTTGGCCAGCAGTGCGGCGTCCTTCTGGGGGATATTGATCTGGTAGTAGAAGCGGTTGGCGACCCAGCCGCGCAGCTGTTCGGGGGTGGCGCGCCCAGCGGCCATGTCGACCTGATAGGGGTGGTGGATATGGTAGTAGTCCCCCTTGGCCAGCAGCGCCCGACGAAAGGCGTCCGGGCTCATGGCCTCTCCCGAGGTGTCGCTTAGCGGTGATGCGATGGCTGCGGTCATGTAAGGCTCCCTGGCAAGCGCTTGAGGCGTTGTTATGTGTGACGCGGTTGGCGAGCGTGGGTTCACACCTCCAGGCGCATGCCGTCGAAGGCCACCTCGATTCCCCGCTCGGTGAGCGTGGCGCGCTGCTCGGAGCGCTCGTCGAGGATCGGGTTGGTGTTGTTGATATGGATCAGCACGCGCCGCGTGGTTTCGGGCAGGGCGTCGAGTTCGCTGAGCAGGCCATGCTCGCCGGACAGCGCCAGATGGCCCATATCGCGACCGGTGGCCCGGCCGACCCCGGCCTGCACCAGCTCGTCGTCCCGCCACAGGGTGCCGTCGACCATGATGCAGTCGGCCTGCTGCAGGTAGCCGCGGGTGCGGTCGTCGAGTTCGCCCAGCCCCGGGGCATAGAAGAGTCGCGCGCCACGGCTGGTGTCCTCGACCATCAGGCCAATATTGTCGCCGGGTGTCGGGGCCCCGCGGCGCGGCGAGTAGGGCGGGGCGTTGCTGGTCAAGGCCACCGCGGTAAAGGTCAACCCGGGGCAGGCCGGCACCTTGAACTCGGCCTCCCAGTGGCCGTCGTCGATGCCGATACGCTGCCAGTTCAGGCCGCCTTGCCAGTGCTCGAGCATGCGAAACAGCGGAAAGCCGGTACTCAGGTCCTGGTGCACGTTGGGCGTGCACCACACCTCGAACGGGCAGCCTTCACGCAGCGACAGCAGGCCGGTGGCGTGATCGATCTGGGCGTCCATCAGCACCACGCCGGAAATACCGCTATCGCGGGGGATACGCTTGGGGTGTAGCTCGGGATTGGCGGCTAGCTGGGCGCGAATATCGGGGGAAGCGTTACACAGCAGCCAGCTTTCGCCGTCGCTGCTGATGGCGATCGACGACTGGGTACGTGGCGTGGCCTGGACGCTGCCATCGCGCACGCCACGGCACATTCGGCAGTTGCAGTTCCACTGAGGGAAACCGCCGCCCGCCGCCGCCCCGAGTACCAGTATCTGCATGCCACCTCCTGGCGTATCACCGCATCCTTCACCGTGTTGCGAAGGGGGCGCTGTTGTATGAGTCTTTATAAGATAATCATCAAACGCCGGCGTTTAATACCCACCAAAAGCAAGACGCCCCGAAATTCGGAGCGTCTTACCAGTAGGCCATGATCAGCGATTGGCGATGTAGAGCGTGACTTCGAAGCCGAGACGCAGATCCTGATAGGTCGGTTTGGTCCACATAGGAACACTCCTGTCGACGGTGGGTTGGCACTTACAGTGACCAGTAAAGCACGTCGTGGGTTCCTCGCCTTGCTACCTAAGTCGCATCCAGTGTCAGAAGCCCCGCGCTGCTCGCTCAACAGATGTTGTGCTATCCCGGTACTGCTTATAAAGCATGGCCTTACGACGATTTTTCGGTGAGACGGGATACTTCGTGCCGATTATGCCGCCACAGCAAAAGTCTTTTGACCATTTCGTTAGTCGAAAACCCACTGCTTAAGACCGGTGCATGGCGGATTCTTGTGCTAGACCTTCAGTGTGCTGTTAGGAAAACCATAACAATGAAAGATGCATCCGTGGCCCAGTCCCGGGCGAGGGGATGCACCTTCAGTGCTAGGAGACAACGCCATGCATCTCAAGATGAGCTGCGCACTCGCAGCCGCGGGACTTCTGGCTGTCACAGCGGCGACTACCCACGCCAATGACAGCCTGATGGAATTACTCGAAAACGACGACCTATGGGCCACCCAGCTCGGTAACTACCAAGGTCACCGCTACAGCAAACTCAGCGATATCAACCGCGACAACGTCAATAACCTGCGACCCGCTTGGCAGTTCTCTACCGGCGTGCTGCGCGGCCATGAGGGCGGTCCGCTGTATGTCGGCGATGGGCGGCTCTACATTCACACTCCTTTCCCCAACAAGGTATTCGCCCTCGATCTGGAAGAAGATGGACGGGTGATCTGGTCCTATGAGCCGGATCAGGACTCCCGTGTCATCCCGGTGATGTGCTGCGATACCGTCAACCGCGGCGTGGCCTACGCCGACGGCAAGATCTTCCTCAACCAGGCCGACAACACCGTGGTGGCGCTCAACGCCGAGGATGGCGAGGTGCTATGGGAGGTCAGCAACGGTGACCACACCCAAGGCGAAACCATGACCATGTCGCCGCTGGTGGTGCATGACAAGGTCATCGTCGGCGTCAGCGGTGGCGAGTACGGCATCCGCGGCCACCTCACCGCCTACGACATCGAGACCGGCGAGATGGCCTGGCGCGGCTACTCCCAGGGGCCTGACTCCGAGGTGCTGATCGATCCCGAGACCACCCTGATGATGGGCGAACCCATCGGCGAGGCCGATCTCGGCGTGACCACCTGGCCCGACGGCGAGTGGGAGCGTGGCGGCGGGGCGCCCTGGGGCTGGGTAACCTACGACCCCGAACTCGACCTGATCTACTACGGCACCGGTAACCCGGGCACCTGGAACCCCGACCAGCGCGCCATCGACGGCGAGCCGGCGGATAACAAGTGGGGCATCACGGTATTCGCCCGCGACCCCAACACCGGTGAGACCAAGTGGGTCTACCAGAAGGTGCCGTTCGACGAGTGGGATTACGACGGCGTCAACGAGAACGTGCTGATCGACGTCGAGGTCGACGGTGAAAACCGCAAAGGCCTGGCGATCATCGACCGTACCGGTTTCGGTTTCCTGATGGATCGTGAGAACGGTGAACTGATCACCGTCGAGAAATTCGCTCCGGAAACCAACTGGGCCACTCACTACGATATGGAGACCGGACGTCCGGTACTCGACGAAGACTACAGCCCCTTCACCCAGGGCGTGGACGTCAATACCACCGATATCTGCCCCACTGCGATGGGCGCCAAGAACATGCAGCCGAGTTCGTTCTCGCCGGAAACCGGGCTGATGTATGCCGGTATCAACCGCATCTGCATGAACTATGAGCCCTTCGAGACCGACTACGTGGCGGGCCAGCCCTATGTGGGCGCGACCCTGACCATGATGCCGGCACCGGTGGAGAACGGCGGCATGGAAGGTCGCATGGGCAGCTTTATCGCCTGGGACCCGGTTGCCGGGGAAGTGGTGTGGGAAGTCGACGAGCGCTTCGCGGTCTGGAGTGGCGCGCTGACCACCGCCGGTGATCTGGCCTTCTACGGCACCCTCGAGGGCTACGTGAAGGCGGTCGACATCGAGAACGGCGAGGAGCTGTGGCGCTTCAAGACCCCGTCCGGAATCATCGGCAACGTCAACACCTTCCGCCATGAGGGCAAGCAGTATATCGCCGTGCTCTCCGGGGTCGGTGGCTGGGCCGGCATCGGTCTTGCGGCGGGGCTCGAGGATCCCGAGGAGGGTCTCGGTGCGGTAGGCGTGTTCTCTGCCCTGTCGGACTATACCGAACTGGGCGGCGTGCTGACCGTGTTCGAACTGCCCGACTCCTGAGTCGGACAGGCGCCATGACGCTGCGGCGTCATGGCGCCTTATGAGCGCAAATTCCTGACGGCAACATCATGACAATCAGCGCCGGGCGCTGCCCGGCGAGATAACGAGCGCCGCCACGAGGCTCGCATCAGCGCTCGAATATAAGGGCACGCACATGATTAGACGCTTCACGTCACGCCAGACGTCCCGTTTTGCCACACCCTCGCTGGTCGCCGTCCTGATGGCTGCCGGCTTGAGCATGTCCGCACTGGCCGTGGCCAGCAGCAACAGTGATAAGGACGACGACGCGGTCGATACCAGCGCCGCCGGCGAGTATCTGGTCGAGGATGGCAAGGTCGACCCCGACACCTACGAAGGCTATATCGCCTACACCCGCTCCTGTCAGGCCTGCCACGGCCCCGATGGGCTGGGCTCTTCGTTTGCCCCCAATCTGGTACGCGCCTCGGAGCGGCGTGATTTCGCCGAGTTCGCCCGGACCATTGCCGGCGGGCGAGAAGTGCAGCCGGGCCAGGTGATGCCAGCGTTTGCCGACGACCCCTATGTGCTCGGCAACCTGGAGAATATCTACAGTTACATGCGCGGCCGCGCGGCCGGCGATATCGGCCGGGGGCGGCCGCGGATCATCGAACATCTCGAAGAGGAGATCAGCGACGAGACACTGGAGGCCGAAGAGAAACTGGAAGACGAGGCGTCATGACGCAGCGGGCGCTGAGCCCGCCATCCATAGGTATCCCCCTCCCCCTTGGCAAGCGGAGAGCGTCATGAGGTTATGCGGTTCCCTGACATGTCTTACGGCGGCCGTCTGGCTGCTGACCCAGGGCATCGGCTCGGCCCACGCCGACCTGCCCGAGCTGTATGAGCGCGACCAGCTGCGGGTCTGCGCCGACGGCAACAACCTGCCTTTTACCAATAGCGCTGGCGAGGGCTTCGAGAACCGCATCGCCGAGCTGATGGCCGACGATCTGGACGTGCCGCTGCGCTATGTGTGGGCACCCCAGGTCATGGGCTTCGTGCGCAATACCCTGGAGCTGCGCGTCTGCGACGTGATGATCGGCGTGGTGGCGGGCTACGAGCACCTGCAGAACACCAACGAGTACTACCGCTCGGTCTATTCGCTGGTGGTGCCGGCGGACTTCGAGGCTGAGATCACCCGCCTCGACGATCCGGCGCTAGAGGGGCTCGATATCGGCGTGATTGCCGAGACGCCACCCATCGTGCCGCTGCGGCGCAGCGGCGCCACGGTGCGCAACTACCTGCTGCAGGTCGACACCCGAGAGCGTGCCCCGGTGCGCGACGCGGTGGATGACGTGGCCAACGGCACCCTGGATGGCGCGGTGATCTGGGGGCCGATGGCCGGTTACTTCGCCGCGCGTCACGATCCCCCCCTCAAGGTGCTGCCGCTGCATGAAAACGGCGGCGATGTGCGCCTGGACTTCCGCATCACCATGGGGATCCGCCGCGGCGAGCCGCAGTGGAAGGACTGGATCAACGACTTCATCGACCGCCATCAGGACCAGATCAACGCCATCCTGGTCGAGTACCAGGTGCCGCTGCTCGATCGCCGCGGCGTGCTGCTCGATCCGGCAACGTTCAATGGGGAGGCGTCCTCATGAAAACCTTCCGCACCCCCGCCCTGCTGTGGGGCCTGCCGCTGGGCCTGCTGCTGGCGCTGTCGTCACCTCCCCACGCCGAGGCCCAGCGTGCCGCCACTGGCCCCCCCGACTGGCCCTGCGTGCAGCGGCTGGTGCCGGAGCTGGCATGGGGCGCTATCTGGACCGGCCCGCCGCTGGATGAGGTCGAGGAGGCGTGGTGGGACGACCAGGAAGTGGGGCGCGTAGTGCGCTATGCGATGTCGCGGGAGACCCGCAGCGACGACGCCATGCAGCGGGTACGCGAGTTCGTCGAGAGTCTCGCCGACGACGACCCCGCCGAACGCGAGGAGCGCCTGACGCTGCTCTTCTCGGGCCTCTTCGAGCTCACTCAGCGCGAGCGTAGCCGCACCATCGAACGTATCCGGGGCGCCTCGCGGGCCCAGGTCGCGCGGCTCGAGAAGGTCGCCGAGATGGTCGACGAACTCGAGGCGCTGCGCGCCGAGGATGACATCGACCCACACCAGGAGGAGGAGCTCTCCAAGGCGCTGTTCTGGGAGCAGCGCACTTTCCAGACGCGCCAGCAGTCCCTGCCGGCGCTGTGCGAGCAGCCCTATCTGCTCGAGGAACGGCTCGGCCAGATGGTACGCATCATCGACGCCGGGATGTAGGCCGCCAAGAGGCGCTAACAACGACAATAGGCGCGGGTGATCCCCGCTAGGGAGTGCATATGTGGGCTGGTAACGTGGGTGTCCGTCCGCTGACGGGCTGGCTGGTGGCGGGCACGCTGGCCACTGCGGTGGCGCTGGCGAGTCCCGCGCTGGCGCAGGACGACGAGGTCGCCACCATTACCCTGGGCTACCTGGGCATGGAGCGACCCGACGATCTCGAGCCGCTCTCGGTGCTCGATCCGGTGATCGACGACGATGGCGTGCAGGGGGCGCGTCTGGCGGTCAACGACAACAACGCCACCGGCCAGTTTCTTGGCCAGGAGTTCGTGCTCGTCGAGGCCATGGTCGAGCCCGGCGGTGACGTGTCCGCCGGCCTCGAGCAGCTGATCGAGCAGGGCGCCGACTGGATCATCAGTGGGCTGAATGCCGATGACCTGAGTACGCTGCTCGAGCATCAGGCGCTTGGCGAGCGGGTGGTGTTCAACGCCGCGGCCCGCGACGACCATCTGCGCAGCGAGTCGTGCCACGCCCAGCTGTTCCACAGCGTCCCCAGCCGACGCATGTTGGCCGATGCCCTGTCGCAGTTCCTCGGCTACAAGCAGTGGGACCGCTGGGGGCTGGTCTACGGCAATACCGATCAGGATCGGCTGTTCGCCGAGGCCCTGCGCGAGTCCGCCGAGCGCTTTGGCCATGAGGTGGTCAGCGAAGAGATGTGGCCCTACGAGGCCATGGCGCGCCGCTCCGAGGGGGGCTTCCACGATATCCAGCGCGAGATCCCGGTGTTCCTCCAGGAGTTCGCCGAGCACGACGTGCTGGTGATCTCCGACGAGACCGACTACTTCGGCGAGTTCTTCCCCAATCAGACCTGGCTGCCGCGGCCGGTGGCCGGCACCCAGGGGCTGATGGCCACCGCCTGGCATCGCTCCCATGAATCCTGGGGGGCGGTGCAGCTGCAGCGGCGCTTCGAGCGGATCGCCGACCGCTGGATGACGCCCCAGGACTTCGGCGCCTGGCTGGCGGTGCGCTCGCTGGGCGAGGCCGCCGCGCGTACCGGCTCGGTGGAGCGCGACGACGTGGTCGAGTATATGCTCAGCGACGAGTTCGAACTGGCCGGCTATCTGGGCTTCCCGGTCAGCTACCGCACCTGGAACCATCAGCTGCGCCAGCCGATCCTGATCAGCGGGCCGCGCATGGTGGCCTCGGTCTCGCCCCAGGAGGGCTATCTGCATCCGCGTACGCCACTGGATGCCATGGGTGTCGACGAGGGGGAATCACAATGCCAATTCTAAGCCGCGAGACTGCCGCCATGTTCAAGCCGACGCTGCTCGGGCTGGCGCTGGGCGCCCTGGCCCTGACCCCGCTGGCCGCCAGCGCCGAACGCATTTTCGTCTCCAATGAGAAGGACAACACCATCTCGGTGATCGACGGCGCGAGCCTGGAGGTGGTCGAGACCATCGACGTCGGCCGTCGGCCACGCTCGATGGCCTTCAGCAGCGACGGCAGCGAGCTGTTCGTCGCCGTGGGCGACGACGAGGCGATCGACATGATCGACCTGGAGACGCTGCAGGTAGTGCGCAGCCAGGCCTCTGGCGAGGATCCCGAGGTGATTCGCGTCGACCCCAATCGACCCTATATCTACGTCTCCAACGAGGACGACAATATCGTCTCGGTGCTCGACTACGAACGGCGCACCCTGGTCACCGAAATCCCGGTAGGGGTCGAGCCGGAGGGGCTGGGTATCAGTCCCGACGGCCGTTGGCTGGTCTCTACCACCGAGACCTCCAATATGGCGCATATCATCGACACCGAGCTGATGGAGACCGTGTACCACCGGCTGGTGGGGGCGCGCCCGCGCCATGCCGAGTTCACCCACGACGGCCGCGAGGCGTGGGTCTCGGCGGAGATCGCCGCCACCGTCTCGATACTGGATATGGTCGACAGCTTCGACGTCGAGCACACCATTCGCTTCGATGTGCCCGGGGTGCCGCGGGAAACCGTGCAGGCGGTAGGCATCCAGCTCACCTCCGACGGCCGCTACGGCTTCGTGGCGCTGGGGCCCTCCAACCGCGTGGCGGTAGTCGACCAGCAGACCTACGAGGTGCTCGACTATATCTTGGTCGGCCAGCGGGTCTGGCATCTGGCGCTCAACGAGGACGAGACGCGGCTCTATACCACCAATGGCGTCAGCGGCGACGTCACGGTGATCGACGTCGAGAATCTCACCGCGCTGCAGTCGATCCCGGTAGGGCGCTTCCCGTGGGGGGTAATCGTCCAGCCATGACGTTGGGCGAGAACACAGAGGTCCCCGCGCTCGAGGTGGAAGGGCTGAGCTTCAGCTACAGCGGCAAGCCGGTGCTGCAGGAGGTCGGCTTGCGCCTCGAGGCGGGGCAGTTCACGGTCTTGCTGGGTCCCAACGGGGCCGGCAAGACCACCCTGTTTTCGCTGATCACGCGGCTCTATGACCGCCGCGTGGGCAGCATTCACGTCGGCGGCTATGAGCTGCGCCGGGATGCCGTGGCGGCCCACGCGCGGATGGGCGTGGTCTTCCAGCAGCCGACCCTGGATCTCGATCTCACGGTACGCCAGAACCTCACCTATCACGCCGCCCTGCATGGCATGGGCCCACGTGAGGCGCGTCGGCGTGCCGAGGAGCAGCTGCAGCGGGTCGGGCTGGGCGAGTCGCTAAAGACCCGGGTGCGCCAGCTCTCCGGCGGCCAGCGGCGGCGGGTGGAGATCGCCCGCGGCCTGCTGCATCGGCCGCGGCTGCTGCTGCTCGACGAGCCCACCGTGGGGCTGGATATTGCCGCGCGCCGCGACCTGGTCGAGCGGGTCCATCGGCTGTGCGTGGAGGAGGGCGTGGCGGTGCTTTGGGCCACCCACCTGATCGACGAGGTCTACCCCGAGGATCGCGTGGTGGTGCTCGATGCCGGGCGGGTGCGCGCCAGCGGCAGCGTCAGCGAGGTGCTCGCCGCCAGCGGCGCCACCTCCATCGGTGAGGCCTTCGACACCCTGACCCTGGGTCCCGCCGAGGTGACCATATGAACCGCTACCTGCACTGCCTGCGCGGCGTGGTAGGTCGCGAGCTGCTGCGCTTCCTGCACCAGCGCACGCGCTTCGTGGCGGCGCTGGTACGGCCGCTGATCTGGCTGTTCGTGTTCGCCGCCGGCTTTCGCATGGCGCTGGGCGTGGCGATGACCGACCCCTACAAGACCTACATCCTGTATGAGGTCTATATCATCCCCGGCCTGGTGGGGATGATTCAGCTGTTCAATGGCATGCAGAGTTCGCTGTCGATGGTCTATGACCGCGAGATGGGCAGCATGCGGGTGCTGCTGGTCAGCCCCTTCCCGCGCTGGTATCTGCTGATCTGCAAGCTGCTGGCGGGGACCATGGTGTCGATCGTGCAGGTCTACGTCTTCCTGACCATCGCCTGGTTCTACGGCATCCAGGCACCGGTGATGGGCTACCTGTGGATCCTGCCGGCGCTGATCGTCACCGGCTTTATGGTTGGCGCCCTGGGCATGCTGCTGTCGACCTTCGTCAAGCAGCTGGAGAACTTCGCCGGGGTGATGAACTTCGTGATCTTCCCGATGTTCTTTCTCTCTTCGGCGCTCTACCCGCTGTGGCGAATCCGCGAGGGCAGCTATCTGGTCTATCAGATCGCCGCGCTCAACCCCTTCACCTACGCCGTGGAGATGATCCGCTTCGCGCTCTATGAGCAGCTCAACCTTGAGGCGGTGATGATCGTGGTGGCCACCACCCTGGTGCTACTGGCGCTGGCGATCCTCGGCTACAATCCGGCGCGGGGCATGATGGCGCGCAAGGGCGGGGGCGGCGACTGAGGCCAAGAGCATCAATCGCTGGATTGCGCTTCTAGATAGTGGATCAGCGCCCGGCGCGGGGTGTCGTCCAGCCCCCACAGCACCATGCGGTTGCCCGGCAGCAGCGCCTCGGGGTCGGCCAGAAACGCATCCAGCGTCTCGGCATCCCAGCGGAAGTCCGCCGCGTCCAGCACCGTGGAGTAGTCGAAATCGTCCAGGCCGCCGACCGGGCGGCCGATCACCTCGAACAGACTGGGACCGGCGCGATGCACGCCTTCCTGTAGCGCATGGCAGCCGTAGCAGTGGTTGCGAAAGACCCGTTCGCCTTCGCGAACATCATCGGCCAGCGCCGGCAGTACTGCGCCAGCCAGTAGCACAGCGACCGGCAGCCTGGGGCCCGGCCAGCGGGAAAGGGGCATCGCGTCAGCGCTCCTGGAGACCGGCGATTCAGAAGCAGCGCAGATCGGCTTCGGCCTGGGCGCTGCGGAACTGGCGTACCTGATCCTGCAGGCCGCGCTCGGTGCGGAACAGCACCCCGAGTTCGCCGCGCTGGTCGTTCATGCGCATCACCGTCTCGACGGATTCGTACTCGTCATAGGGAATCAGATCGGCAATCACATCGATGCTGCAGGAACACTGCTGCAGCACCAGATGGTTCTGGCCGTTGGCGGCCATGCAGCCGAGCACATAGTCGACGCGGGTCGAAGTGGGGTAGTCATTGGCCATTGCCAGGGGCGCTGCGAACAGCAATCCGACCGCCAGGGAGGCTAGGACGGAGCGCGGGA
Source organism: Halomonas sp. ML-15 (assembly GCF_014779595.1). Lineage (GTDB taxonomy): Bacteria > Pseudomonadota > Gammaproteobacteria > Pseudomonadales > Halomonadaceae > Franzmannia. Next base: position 257,902 of record NZ_JACXZT010000019.1, on the reverse strand, counting down.
CGGCGTAGCGCATCTTATTATTATGGCGCATGTAGTACCTCAGTTGAGTCGGCGTGGTGACCCTTTAACGTTATGCCAGGCGCCGCACTTTCGCCAGTCTCTATCAGTCGCAGTCGGCGCCGCGGCAAATCCGCTAGTCCGGGCGCCGCGTATCAGGCTCATCCTTGACCACGTAGTCGCCCTCCAGCACCTGCTGACTATGATGCCGAGGGCCTTGGCCGCCGCCAATATCCTCAGCCTGCTCGGCGCGCATGCGCTCCATGCGCTTCTTCATACGGTGACGCATAAATGGCAGCATGGCCCAGCCGATCAGCAGGAAGAACAGCCCGATGACGGTGCCGACGATCATCAGGGTGCCGAACAGCAGCCAGGTGAAGAACAGGCGCAGGCCGCTGGGCCGCCCCTGACGAGTGCGCTCCCGCCACTGCTGTGCGGCCTGCCAGGCGGGATTGTCGCGTGGGTCTCGAGAATTGGGCATTAGGGGCTCCGAAAAAGCATTAAGTCGAGCATGTGGCCATTGGAAGCCACCCGCCGCGGATCGTTCCGTATGGCTATATTAGTCGCCAGCCGGCGGCGGTCGCGATACCGGCGGCAATCGCCAGCAGCGGCTTGCGGCTGGCGAGCATCACGCCAAAGGTGGCGACCAGCGCCAGGCGCGCGCCCCAGTCGCCGTAGACCGCCATCGGGGTAATCACCGCCACCAGCACCGAGCCGGCCATGGCGTTGATAAAGCGCTCGACCCGCGGGCCGATGGGCACTCGCGACATCACCAGCACGCCGCCGCTACGGGTCAGGTAGGTGACCAGCGCCATGATCAGGATAGCCAGTAGCGCGCCCAGGGGCGTCAGTGGCAAGCTCATGACGACCTCCCCTTGGGCGTGTTGCGCGGTGGCATCAGCAGGCCGGCGATGCCGCCGGCCAGGGCGCCGACGATCACATGGGAGTTCTCCGGCAGCCAGGCCAGGGCAGCGAGGGCGGCCAGCGCCGCGGCGGCCCAGGGCACCAGCACGCCGAAGTCGAGCTTGCCGCCGACCAGCATTGCCAGCAGAAAGCAGCCCATGATCACGTCGAGGCCAAAGCGTTCGGGCTCGCTGATACCGCTGCCAAACACCACTCCGAGCAGGGTGCCGAGCATCCACGATAGCCACAGCGCGATACCACCGCCTACCAGCATGCCGACGTTGGTCTCACCGCGGCGGTAGTCGGCGGCGGCCATGGCCCAGTTGGAGTCGCTCATTAGCGCCAGGCTGGCGTAGCGCTGGCGCACCGGTAGATGGCGCAGCCAGGGGTAGAGCGCGGCGCCCATCAGCAGGTGGCGGGCATTGATGGCGAAGGTCGAGGCGATCAGCGCAATCAGCGGAATCTGCGGCCCCCACAGCTCCAGGGCGGCGAACTGCGAGGCGCCGGCGAATACCAGCCCACTCATCAGCAGCGTCTCGAGCCCTGACAGCCCGCGCTGGATGGCCGCCACGCCAAACGCCAGCCCGAAGGCGATCACGAACAGCGACAGCGGCGCCATGCGCTTGAGGCCTTTTAAAGTACCCGGCCAGTCGAGCCGGGCGCTCATCTCTGCCAGGCCTCGGCGGTCAGCGACAGACTGCGCAAGCGATCTTCCTGAGCGTAGACGTCGGTGGTCATGATCAGCTCGTCGGCGCCGGTGCGGGCGACGAACTCGCTGAGCTGCTGGCGTACCGTCTCGGGCCCGCCGATCACCGCGGCGCCGAGGAATTGACCGACCTGGGCCTGCTCCATGGGCGACCAGTCGAGCTGCTCCTGAGGGGGCTGAGCGCGAGTACTGCGGCCACGGATCAGGTTGAGGAATTTCTGCTCGGCGGTGGTGGCCAGATAGTGAGCGTAGGCATCGCTGTCGGCGGCGATCACCGGCAGGCCGACCATCGCATAGGGGGCGTCGAGCAGCGCCGACGGGCGGAAGTTGTCGCGGTAGAGGCGCAGCGCCTCGTGCAGGTAGCCGGGCGCAAACTGTGCGGCGAAGGCGAACGGCAGCCCTAGCTTGGCGGCCAGTTGGGCGCTGTAGCCGCTGGAGCCGAGCAGCCACAGCGGTACCTGAGTGCCCTGGCCGGGAATCGCGCGCACCCGCTGGCCGGGTTTGGCGTCATCGAGGTAGCCGCGCAGCTCCTCGAGGCGCTCGGGAAAGTCGTCGACCCCGGCGTTGGGATGGCGGCGCAGCGCAGCCATGGTGGCGCCGTCGGAGCCCGGCGCGCGGCCCAGGCCCAGGTCGATGCGCCCGGGATAGAGCGTCTCCAGGGTGCCGAACTGCTCGGCGACCACCAGCGGCGGGTGGTTGGGGAGCATGATGCCGCCGCTGCCAACGCGGATACGCTGGGTCGCCCCGGCGATATGACCGATCAGCACCGAGGTCGCGGCGCTGGCGATGCCGTCGATGCTGTGGTGTTCGGCGAGCCAGTAGCGGGTGAAGCCCAGCGCTTCGGCGTGGCGAGCGGTAGCCACGCTATCCGCGAAGCTGTCGGCGATGCTGCCACCGTGGCGGATGGCCGCCAGGTCGAGCACCGAGAGGCGGGTAGTGGCGAGTTGGCCCATGGGTCCCCCGGAAAAGTCATTAGCGTGCTTTCTATCTGTCACTCCCTTATGGGGGTGGCCGCGATATTTTGCAAATGCTTTGTGTCTCGGCCCGCCCCCGGCGTCCCTTGCTTGAGTGGCCGGGAGTGACGTGTTGCGAGATCCCTGCAGCGGGTGTTACTGCTATTGGGGTATGTTAGGTTGTACAAAAATGTGACAAATCGATAGGGAGCGTCGTATATGGCCAACCCCGGAGGGCAACGGGTCTTCTCGGTGTCAGCGGTACTTATTATTGCGCTGGTGGCGGTGGGCGCCATCTTCCCCGAGCGCTTCGGTGCCGGTGCAGAGTCCGCCCTGGCCAGCGTCACCCAGCTGTTTGGCTGGTTCTACCTGTTTTCCATGTTCGGTTTCGTGGTGTTCCTGCTCTCCCTGGCGTTCAGCAAGTACGGCAAGATCCGCCTCGGTCCCCAGGACAGCTCGCCAAGCTACAGCTTCTTCTCCTGGGTCAGCATGCTGCTGGCCGCCGGCTTCGGCGTCGGGCTGGTGTTCTACGGCATGGCCGAGCCGATGTCTCACTACATCGAGCCGCCCTACGGCGACGTCGAGGCCGAAACCACCGCTGCGGCGCGCTACGCCATTCAGTACAGCTACTTCAATTGGGGCGTCCACCAGTGGGCGGCTTTCTCGCTGGTGGGGCTGATCATCGCCTACTTCCAGTTCCGCAAGGGCCAGGCCGGGCTGGTCTCCTCGGTGCTGTCGTCGGTGACCGCCAAATACCCCAAGGCGCGGCCCTATGCGCCGGCGCTGGACGTGTTCGCGGTGGTGGCCACGGTGATGGGGGTGGCCACCTCGCTGGGGCTTGGCGTGCTGCAGATGAACGGCGGACTGAATGCGGTTTTTGGCGTGCCCGAGAGCGTGCTGTGGCAGTTCATCATCCTGTTCGTGATGTTTCTGGCCTATATGGCCTCGACCTGGTCGGGGCTCGACAAGGGCATCAAGCGGCTCTCCAACCTCAATATGATCCTGTGCATCGGGCTGATGCTCTACGTGCTGATCACTGGCCCGACCCTGGCGATTCTCGAGACCGTCACCCTGGGGCTCGGCGACTACCTGCAGAACTTCATCGGCATGAGCCTGCGCATCTCGCCCTATAGCGACAATACCTGGGCCAGCACCTGGACGATCTTCTACTGGGCCTGGGTGATCGCCTGGTCGCCGTTCGTCGGTACCTTCGTGGCGCGGGTATCGCGGGGCCGCACCATCAAGGAGTACGTGTTTGGCGTGCTGCTGGTGCCGCCGCTGCTGGCCTGCCTGTGGATCGGCGTATTCGGCGGTGCGGCACTGCATATGGAGCTTGGCGGCGACGTCGGCCTGGCAGCGGCCACTGAGGCTAACATTACGGTGGCGCTGTTCGAGATGTTTGCGCTGATGCCGTTCACCCCGGTGCTGTCGTTGGTCGCCATCTGCCTGATCTTCATCTTCCTGGTGACCTCGGCCGACTCGGCGTCCTATATCGTCGCCCAGATGACCGATAACGGCTCGATCAACCCGCCGCTCTACAAGCGGGTGGTGTGGGGCGTGCTGATCGCCGCCATCTGCCTGACGCTGATCGCCGCCGGCGGACTCACCGGCCTGCAGTCGGCCGCGGTGCTCTCGGCACTGCCGTTTACCTTTATTCTCTACGGCATGGCCTATGTGCTGATCAATGAGCTGCGTGCCGACCGCAAGGCGATGCTGACCCAGCTCTACCGCCGCCACGGCGAGACCCCGGTAGGCGCCGACGTCTTCGAGGCTGAGTTGCTCAGCGAGGAGGAGCGTGTGCGTCGCGCACCCAATGTGATCAATCGCCGTATCAATACCCGCGATAATTGAGTGGAGCGTAATATGCACCGCGCCCGTGTCTGACATGGCAGACGCGGGCGCGGCGTTTTATGATGGTGCTCAGACCATGACGACAATAACAGGAGCACCGCGCTGACCATGCCGCTGTTCAGAAAGCGCCGCTTCGGGTCGCGTCGCTCCCATGGGGCAACGCCGCGGCTAATGCCGATGCGGAGTCATTCCCGCTTCGATGACTGGTTGAACCGCTGCGTCGACATCGCCGTTACCCTGGCGCTGTTGGTGGGGGGCGTCGCCCTGGCAGTGCACCTGTTTCTGTAAGGCTGCCTCTTCATCCGCTGAGCCTATCCGCGGGCCGCACCTTGAGATGGTTGATCACGCCGCCGGCGGCCAGCAGCGTGCGCTGACGCTGGCTGAGGCCGTGGTGCAGGCGCATCTCGCCCTTGCCGACGACCTCGGCGGCAAGCGTGGGACCGGCGGCTAGCTGGGCGTGTAGGTCGCGGATGATGAGGCGGTCGTCCTGTGCCAGGCGCTCGGCGTCGCTGTCATCGACAAAAGTGAGCGGCAGCGCTCCGAAGCACACCAGGTTCTGCCAGTGGATACGCGCGAAGCTCCTGGCCACTACCACCTGCAGTCCCAGATAGCGTGGCACCAGGGCGGCGTTTTCGCGGCTCGACCCCTGACCGTAGTTGTGACCGCCAACGATGGCGTGGCCGCCGCGTGTGCGGCTTGCCTCGGCGCGCGTAGCGTAGTCCGGGTCTACCGCCTCGAAGGTGAACGGTGCCGAGGCGTAGACGCTGCTCCAGTAGGGCATGACCCGCTGGCCCGCCGGCATGATGTCGTCGGTGGAGATGTTGTCCCCGGTGACCAGCAGCACCGGCACTTCCAGGGTGTCGGGCAGTGAGGCGAGCTCGGGCAGCGCCGGGGTGTTATCGGTCTTCTGCAGCGGCTTGAGGCGTGCCTCGGCCGGTGCCAGCGGCGCCGTGAAGAGGTCGCGGTTGATCACCATGCGCGCCGGTTCCTGGATCCGTGGATAGGCCATGTCGAGGCTACGCGGATCGGTGATCACACCACTCAGCGCCGAGGCGGTAGCGGTCTCGGGACTGCACAGGAAGACGCTGTCCTCGCGGGTGCCGGAGCGGCCCGGGAAGTTGCGCGGCACGGTGCGCAGGCTGTTGAGGCCCGCCGCCGGTGCCTGCCCCATGCCGATGCAGCCGTTGCAGCCGGTCTGGTGCAGTCGCGCACCGCAGGCGACCAGATCGGCCAGATAGCCCTCGTCGATCAAGTTGGTCAGCACCTGGCGCGACGACGGGTTGATGTCCAGCGAAACGCCCTCGGCCACGCGACGCCCGCGCACCATTTCGGCGACCACCGCAAAGTCGCGGTAGCCCGGATTGCCCGAGGAGCCGATATAGGCCTGATGCAGCGGCTCGCCGGCCACCTCGCGCACCGGCACCACCTTGTCGGGACTCGACGGCAGCGCGATCAGCGGCTCGAGACTCGACAGGTCGAGGGTCTCCTCGCGGTCGTAGGTGCAGCCCGGCTGCGCGGCGAGCGGCTGCCAGTCAGCCTCTCGGCCGCGGGCCGCCAGAAAGCGGCGGGTCTCCGCGTCGCTGGGAAATAGCGTGGCGGTGGCCCCCATTTCGGTGCCCATATTGGCCATCACGTGACGGTCCATGGCGGACAGGCCGTCGAGGCCTGGCCCGTGGTACTCGATAATGGTGTTCTTGCCGCCGGCCACGCCGTGTCGGCGCAGCAGCTCCAGCACCGCGTCCTTGGCCGAGACCCAGTCGGGCAGGCGCCCCTCGAGGCGGATGCCCCAGATCTCCGGCATGCTCAGGTAGAGCGGTTCGCCGGCCATGGCCATGGCCACCTCGATGCCGCCGGCGCCGATGGCCAGCATGCCCAGCGAGCCGGCCGCCGTGGTGTGGCTGTCGCAGCCGACGATCGACTGCCCCGGCACACCGAAGTGCTCCATATGCACCGGATGGCTGATGCCGTTACCGGGACCGGAGTACCAGACCCCGAAGCGCTCACAGGCACTCTTCAGGAACAGATAGGTCTCCGCATTGAGCTGGTCGGCCTGCACCAGGCCGTGGTCGATGTACTGCACGCTGGGTGAGGTGTGCACGCGGTCGAGGCCCATGGCCTCGAGCTCTAGCATCACCAGGGTGCCGAGCACGTCCTGCAGCAGAGCCTGGTCGATGCGCAGGGCGATCTCGCTGCCAGGGGTCAAGTCGCCTTCTAGAAGGTGGTTGCGGACCAGCTGCTGGGCAAGGTTGAGCGGGGCGCTGGAAGAAGTCATGGGGTGTGCCTCAGGCGTGTTGTTGTCGTGGTTCGTTGGTTTGGCGCGCGGGTGGGTGCATCTGCGCGGCACGCGCGGCAAGGATGTGCGCGCGCATCACCGACGCGGCCCATTCGCCGTCACCGGCCGCCAGCGCGCGGATGATCTCGCGGTGATGGCGCATGCTGCCGCGAAGCTCTTCGTCGCTGTAGTGGTGAAAGCTGCGGCGCGACACCGGCACCTGGACGATGGCCTCGAGAAGACGCTGTAGCCGCGGACTGTCGGCGGCAGTGATCAGCTCGGCGTGGAAACGGTTGTTGAGTCCCGCGATCTCGTCGATGGCCTGGTTGTCGCCGCGCTCGCACAGCTGCTCCATGTGGCAGGCCAGCTCGCCCAGCGAATCCAGCTGCGAGGCCTCGATGCGCGTGGCCGCGCGCCTCACCACCTGGGGCTCGAGCAGAACCCGCAGCTCGAAGACCTCCTCCACGTCGCGCTGGGTCCAGGAAACGACCCGCGCGCCGTGGTGAGGTATCACCTCGACCCAGCCGTCAGACACCAGACGGCGCAGGGCCTCACGGATCGGTGTGCGGCTGAGTTCCAGCTCCTGGCCGATGGTGGCCTCGCGTACATAGCTGCCGGCCGGATAGTGCCCGTCCAGGATGCGCTGCTTGATGATGGCGTAGACGCGGTCGGCGGCAATCATGAACTCACTCTCTTCAGGGCACGGCGCGACGAGGCATGACTAAGGTCGTAGCGCATATTGTGTACCATTGTTTGAAATATCGCACAATATGGGCCTATATTGGCGTCAAAACGAGAAGAGTTGTATACCATTTTAGATTAACCCCCATCTCTTACATAACGACACGCTGAGACCGCCATGCCTACGCGCCCCTATCGAATCGGCCAGATCGCGCTGAGTCCCCCTGCGACATTGGATATCGAGATGCTGTTCATGCGGCCTGGCGGGGAGCGGATATGAGCCTGTCTCCCACCGAACTGGCCGGCGTCAAGGCGCTGACCTTCGATGTCTTTGGCACCGTCGTCGACTGGCGCAGCAGTGTGATCCGTGAGTGCCAGGCATTGGGCGCGGCGCGGGGACTGAATGTCGACTGGCCGGCCTTCGCCGATGCCTGGCGCGGCGGTTATGCGCCGGCCATGGATCGCGTGCGCCGTGGCGAGCTGCCGTGGACGCGTCTCGATGAACTGCATCGCATGACGCTGGACAGGCTCCTCGACGAGTTCGCCATCCATTCGTTGAGTGAAGCCGACAAGCAGCATCTCAACCGGGTCTGGCACCGGCTGACGCCCTGGGACGATAGTGTCGAGGGGCTCCATCAGCTGCGCCAGGGGTTCATTCTGGCCACCCTCTCCAATGGCAATATGTCGCTGCTGGTCAATATGGCCAAGCACGCCGGTCTGCCCTGGGACTGCATTCTCTCGGCGGAACTGGCCGGGCACTATAAGCGCGATCCCGAGGTCTATCAGATGGCGGCTCGGTTACTCGACCTGCGCCCACAGCAGATCATGCTGGTTGCTGCCCATCAGGATGACCTGCAGGCCGCTCACCGCGAAGGCTTCCGTACCGCCTATGTGATGCGCCCGCTGGAGCATGGCCCCGATGCCGAGCCCGACCTGAGTCTCGATCCGGTATTCGACTACGTGGCGCATGACTTCCACGACCTGGCCGATCAACTGTTGCGGAGTTGAGGCGAAACGCTGCCATGAAGCTTGACACTACGTCACTCAAGTTGTTCGTCAGAGTCGCTGAAAAGGGCACGATTGCCGCTGCCGCGGAGGCCGAGTTTATCGCCACCTCGGCAGTTAGCAAGCGGATAAGCGAGCTGGAGGAGGTGTTCAATACGCCGCTTTTGACGCGTACCAACAAGGGCGTAGAGCTGACTGCAGCGGGCATCGCTTTACTCAATATGGCGCGGAGTGTGCTGCATAACCTCGACGATATTTTCGTTCAGATGCGTGAATATTCGAGCGGCCTGCGCGGCAATGTTCGTGTCTATGCCAATATGTCGGCCATTACGCAGTACCTGCCTGGAGAGATACAATCATTTTTCCTTAAACACCCGGAAATTAATATCCATCTTGAGGAAAAAGTCAGTCCTATCATTACCCGCGAGGTGGCGAGTAATGGGGCCGATGTTGGCGTGTGTGCCCTGCTGCCTCATGGCCATAGCCTGGAGACTTTTCCCTACCATACCGACGAGCTGGTAGTGGTGGCGCCCCGCGACCACCCGCTGGCGGTCAATGAGATTATTTGTTTCGATGAAACCCTAGGCTATGCCTATGTCGGGCTGCAGTCGGCGAGTGCCATCAACCTTGAGTTGATCAAGGCCTCCAGTCAGGCCAATCGCCCACTGAATATCCGTATTCAGGTGACCAGCTACGATGCCCTATGTGTGATGGTCGAGGCTGGATTGGGCATCGGCGTGGTACCTCGCGGTGCGCTGAGACCCTATGCTGGCGGGATCGGGATCAAGGTGATTGCACTGCGCGATGAGTGGGCAAGGCGCAAGCTTGCAATTTTCATTAATTCGTTCGAATCCCTGCCCATGGCAGCACGTCTTTTTGTCGAACATCTGGTGGAGTCTTCGCAGAAAAGCTCGCTTGAATCGACAGATAGTGGTTAAGAATTTTTGCCATCGTATTTCGCGATGGCGGGATCATGAATGACTATTGCCTGTTGCCGATATGCATCTACAACCCCGCGCAATACTCCACTATATTCTGTTCAAGGGCAGTCGTTGCCCAAGGAGGCCACTCACGCCGAACCGAACGGATGCCGAGATACAACTATTATATTGATCCGTTGCTAAAACGTTGCATATAACAACATAATCGAGGTAAACCCGATGAACGCTACGCTCAAGTCCTTCCGCAAGGCTCGCCAGCTGTTGCCGATCTCCCTGCTCGCGGTCGGCAGTATCGCTGCCGGTGTCGCCCAAGCCCAGGATTCACTGAATATTGGCGCCGTGCCGACGGGTACCGGCTGGTTTTTCGGTATCTCCGAAGGTGCCCGAGTGATCAGCGCCAATACCCCCTACGAGATCTCCGTTCGTGAGACAGGTGGCACCCGCGAGAACGCCATTCGCCTGGGCCGCGACGAACTGGACCTGGCCTTCACCGAGGCGCTTGTCGGCTACGAAATGTATAACGGCATTGGTCGCTTCGAGGACACGCCCAACGAGAATGCGCGCCTGCTCTACTGGATCGCCCCTTCGACCATGCACTGGGCGGTGCGTCAGGACTCCAATATCGAAACCTTCGAAGGTCTCAACGGCGAGCGCTTCAACCCCAGCAGCATCGGCGGCGGCGGCGAGTACATCACCGAACTGGTGTTCGACATCCTCGGCGTCGAGCCCGACTTCCAGCGCATGCGTATCGATGATGCCGCTGAAGGCGTGATCGACGGGCGTCTGGTGGGCTTCAGCTATAACGGCGTGCCTCCGATTCCGGCCTTTACCGAGGTGCACTCGTCGCGCCCGCTGCAGCTGCTGTCGCTCTCCGAGGAGCAGCTCGACCTGGTGACCGAGGAGCTGCCGTTCCTGGCCCCGTCGGTGATTCCGGCCGGTACCTACCGCGACATGGAAGAAGCCACGTCGTTGGGCATCTATATGGGCGTGGCCGCCAATGCCAGCCTCGACGACGATATGGTCTATGAGATCACCAAGGCCTATTGGGAGAACCATGAGCAGGTGGCGGCCTCCTTTGCACCGGCCGACGGCGTGACGCCCCAGGACGTGATCGACAACGCGACCTTCCCGCTTCACGCCGGCGCCCTGCGCTATTATCAGGAGCTTGAGCTGGAGATTCCTGACGAGGTGATTCCCCCCGAGGCGCAGTAACTACCGTCACTGCCCCGTCGTCGGCTCTGCCGTCGGCGGGGTATTGTTTGATTACGTCCATTCGTCGTCGGCGGCGTAGGCTTGCTGATGCGGGAGCTTGATAATGGATACGCCTCGAGAGCAACAGGTTGTCGAGAAATATGCCGAAGATGCCGGTAAGCGCAAGCTGACTGGCGTCTGGTTTCTGGTCATGCGCGCCACTGCCGTGTCCATGGCACTGTTCCACCTTTATGCGGCGATCACCGGTGCGGTCAACACTCAGAACGCGATCCACCTGATGTTCGCACTGCCGCTGATTTTCCTCGCTTATACCTGCCGGGTGCGGGACAGCGATCGACTGCCCTGGTACGACGTGATCCCGGTACTGATGGGGGTGGCGATCAGCGCCTACTATATCTACCACTTCGACCGCATTCTCTATGATCTCGGCTATCTGATGCCGACCACCGCGGATCTGATATTTGGCATCGCCGCCATCCTGCTGCTGCTGGAGGCGTGCCGCCGCGCCATCGGCCTGGCGTTTCCGGTGCTGGTGCTGGTGGCCTTGGCCTACGCCTATTTCGGGCGCTATCTGCCCGGAGTATGGGGCCACGGCGGCTACGGCTGGGCGGACCTGGTGGCGACCTTCTACATGAGTCCCACCGGTATCTACGGTAGCCTGATGCGCACTTCGTCGACGGTGATCGTGATCTTCATCATGTTCGGTGCGCTGCTGGTCACTACCGGCGGCGGTGATACCTTTATGCGCCTCTCCAATGCCGCCACCGGGCGCATGTCGGGGGGACCGGCGAAGGCGGCGACGCTGTGCAGCGCGCTGTTCGGCAGCATCAGCGGCAGCACCGCGGCCAACGTGGCCACCACCGGGGTGTTCACCATCCCGCTAATGAAGAACAACGGCTATAGCCCGCGCTTTGCGGCGGCCACCGAGGCGTCGGCGTCCACCGGCGGGCAGATCCTGCCGCCGATCATGGGCGCGGCGGCCTTCGTCATGGCCGACGTGATCTCCACCAGCTATCTCGAGATCATCGGCGCGGCGCTGATTCCGGCGCTGCTGTTCTATCTGGCGATCTGGATGAGCGTGCACTTCGAGGCCAAGCGGCTGGGCCTCACCCCGGTACCCAAGTCGCAGCGCCCGACGCTGCGCGAAGGGTTGTTCAATATCGAGACCCTGGTGGTGCCGATCGCGGTGCTGGTGACCATGCTGGTGCTGCGCTACACCCCGACCACCGCGGCGGTAGCCGCCTACTTCACTGCGGTGGCGATCTATCTGTTCTCGTGGCGCAGCCCGGGCACGCTGTGGGAGCGCATCAAGTCGCTGCCGGCTGCCCTCGAGGCCGGGGCCATGACCGCGGCGATGATCGCCGTGATCATCGGCAGCGTGGCCATTATCGCCTCGGTGATCAGCCTCACCGGCCTGGGCCTCAAGGTCTCCTCGGTGATCCTGGTGGTCAGCGGCGGCGATGTATTGATCACCCTGGTCCTGGCGATGGTGGTGGCGATCATTCTCGGCATGGGTCTGCCCACGGTGGCTGCCTATATGCTGGCGGCGTCGGTGGTGGCGGCGGCGTTTATCGAAGCCGGGCTACCGAGCCTCTCGTCCCACCTGTTCATCCTCTACTTCGCGATTCTCTCCGGGGTGACGCCGCCGGTGGCGCTGGCCGCCTATATCGGCGGGGCGATCGCCGGTTCGCACTGGTTCAAGACCGCCCTGACGGCGACCAAAATTTCGCTTGGAGGCTTCCTGATACCCTACATGTTCATCTACCACCCGCCGCTGCTGGGCAACGGCACGGCGCTGGAAATCGCGCTGGCGGTGGGGTCCGGGGTGCTGGGGATCATCGCCCTGGCGGGCTCGACCATCGGCTATTTCCTGCGGCCCTGCAGCTGGCTCGAGCGTGGGCTGCTGCTCGTCGCGGCGCTGATGCTGATCACCGGTCAACTGCTCACCGACGTGATCGGTATCGTGCTGATCGTCGGCATGTTCGGATGGCAATATCGTCACAACCGGGCGACGCTACCCCGCTCCTCCTCACCTGCAGCAGGCAAGGAACCCGCGCAATGAAGATCGTGATTCCCGACGACTATCAAGACGTAGTACGTACCTTGGATGCTTTCGCCAAGCTCGAGGGCCATGAGGTGACGATCCACCATGACACCTTGACCGATCTCGATGCCCTGGCCGAGCGCTTCAAGGACGCCGAGGCGCTGGTACTGATCCGTGAGCGGACCTGGATCACCGAGGCGCTGCTGGCCAGGCTGCCCAAGCTGCGCTATATCAGCCAGACCGGCGGCGGTGCGGCGCATATCGATCAAGACGCCTGCGCGCGCCACGGGGTCAAGGTGGTGACCGGGAGCGGCTCGCCGGTGGCCGCCGCCGAGCTGACCTGGGGCCTGGTGATGGCAGCGACAAGGCATATTCCTCAGGAAGTCGAAAACCTCAAGGCGGGGCGCTGGCAGCGTACCCTGGGCACCGGCCTCAAGGGCCGCACCCTGGGCATCTTCGGCTACGGCAAGATCGGCAAGCTGGTGGCCGGCTACGGCCAGGCATTTGGCATGCAACTGCTGGTATGGGGGCGCGAGGGTACCCGCCAGCGCGCCGCCGAGGATGGGCTCGAGGTGGCCACCAGCCAGGACGAGCTGTTCGCCCGCAGCGACGTGCTCAGCCTGCATTTGCGCCTCAACGACGAGACCCGCGGTATCGTCACGGCGGAGCATCTGGCACTGATGCAGCCCGAGGCGGTGTTGATCAACACCAGCCGCGCCGAGCTGATCGCCTCCGGGGCCCTGGAGGCGGCGCTGCGCGCGGGCCGCCCCGGGCGTGCCGGCATCGATGTCTTCGAGCAGGAACCGCTGTTCGAACATCCCATGCTGCAACTACCGGGGCTGGTGGCCACCCCGCATCTCGGCTACGTCGAGAAGGATAGCTACGAGCTCTACTTCGGCGATGCCTTCGATAACCTGCTGGCCGCCGCCAACGCCTGAGGAGAGTGGCCATGAGCCATCGTAACGACAGTCTCGATCCCCAGGGGATCGCCGTGCGCCGCGAGGTGCTCGGCGACGCCTACGTCGACCGCTCGCTGGACGGCGCCGACGACTTCAGCTGGCCGCTCCAGGAGCTGGTGACTCGCAACTGCTGGGGCGATATCTGGACCCGCGAGGGGCTGCCGCGGCAGACTCGCAGCCTGGTCAATCTGGGCATGATGGTGGCCCTCAACCGGCCCCATGAACTCAAGATTCACCTCAAGGGCGCGCTCAACAACGGCTGTACGCCGGCGGAAATCCGCGAGGTACTGCTGCAGAGCGCGGCCTACTGCGGCTTTCCGGCAGCCATCGACGGCTTCCGGGTGGCCCGCGAAGTGCTCGCCGAGGAGGGCATCGCGTTTCGCGACGGCGAGTGATACGGAGCGGTAATAACAACACGAGAAGCACAAGATAGGAGATCACTTATGCACGCCACAGCATTCCTGCGCCGTCACCTGAGTGCGGCGCTGATGTCCGCGACGCTGGTCGCCGCCACTCCGGCGCTGGCCGGTGAGTCACTGAGCATCGGCGTGGCCCCCAGCGCCAGCGGCTGGTACTTCGGCTACTCCGAGGTGTCGCGGATCGTCAGCGGTGCCACCGACCACGAGATATCGGTGCGCGAGACTGGCGGCTCGCGGGAGAACGCCATTCGCCTGCTCGGCGGCGAGATCGACCTGGCGCTGATCGATGCCATCGGCGCCTATGAGGGCTACCACGGCGAAGGCCAGCAGACCGACCACCACAACCCGGATATGCGGGTGATCACCTGGGTGGCGCCGTCGACCATGCACTGGGCGGTGCGCCAGGATCGCGATATCGAGACCTTCGAGGACCTCGAGGGCCAGCGCTTCAACCCCAGCAGCATTGGCGGCGGCGGCGAGTACATCACCGACATGGTGTTCGAGGTACTGGGCATCCAGCCGGATTTCCAGCGCATGCGCATGGATGATGCCGCCGAGGCGGTGGTCGACGGGCGCATTGTCGGCTTCAGCTATAACGGGGTGCCGCCGATCCCGGCCTTTACCGAGGTGCACTCGTCGCGGCCGCTGCATATCCTGTCGTTCAGCGATGAGCAGCTCGAGGCGGTGACCGAGGCGCTGCCGTTCCTGTCGCCGGCCACCATCCCCGCCGAGACCTACCGCGATATCCCCGAGGCCACTACCCTGGGCACCTTTATCGGCATCGTCGCCAACAGCAGCATGGACGAGGAGACCGCCTACGACCTGACCCGTGCCTACTGGGAGAACGTCGAGGCCATCGCCGAGAGCTTCGCCCCGGTGGAGGGCATGACCGCGCAGATCGCCCTCGACAACACCTCGACGCCACTGCATCCCGGCGCGCTGCGTTACTACCAGGAGGCCGGTCTGGAGATCCCCGAGGAGGCCCTGCCGCCTGAAGCCCAGTAGGCTTGATCACCATGCATCGACCTCGCCAGGCCGCCGTCGGGCGGCCTGCTGCTATCCGGGGTTATCGCATCGGTGGAGCCCAGCGCTTAGGCTGAGGGTGAATCTTTCGCCGGTGGCAGTGCATGGGCAAGTTTATCCTGTTGTTGATCGTTGCCGTCGCGGTGTCCGCGGTGCATCAGCGCGTCTGGGAAGCGGTACCTCAGCATTGGGCGCCTTGGGAACCGCTGGCAGTGGATGACCCGCTGACGCCGGTCAGCAAATGGAAGCTGCGCCAGTTGGCCGACGACCGCCAAGGCTGCCTGGCCGCGCTGGATACGGTGCCGGACGGTGAATTCGCCTATACCGCGCTGGACGATCATGAGCCGGTGGAGGGGTGCCCGCTGGAGAACGTGGTGCGGGTCCAGGGCAGCAGCGTCGATTTCAATGCCAGCTTCGTCGCCCACTGCCCGCTGGCGCTGGCTTGGGTGATCTACGAGCGGCAGCGGCTGCAGCCCGCCGCCGAGGCGGTGTTCGGCAGTCGTCTGACCAGCGTCGAGCACTACGGCAGCTACAGCTGCCGCAACGTCTACGGGCGTGAAACGGGGCGCTTGAGCGAGCATGCCACCGCAGAGGCATTCGACGTGGCAGGCTTCGGCTTCGCCGATGGACGGCGGGTGACGCTTCAGCGTGACTGGGACGATGACGGCGAGGCGGGGGCCTTTCTACGCGAGGCGCGGGACGGCGCCTGCGATATCTTCGGCAATGTGCTGGGGCCGGACTACAATGCCGCGCATGCCGACCACTTCCATTTCGGCATGCGCGGCTTCCGGCTGTGTCGCTAGGCGTTACTGGCTGAGGTCGATATCCTCCTCGTCGGTCAGCGCACCGGCGGCGGCACCTGCGCCAGCGCCGATCACGGCACCGCGGGTGGCGCTGCCGCCGGTGGCGGCGCCCGCCCCGGCGCCCACTGCGGCTCCAACACCGGCCCCGCTGGCGGCGCGTTCGCCGGTGGTGGCACCGCAGCCGGCCAGTATCAGCGCGGTCAAGGCGATGGCCGCCAAGCTCAGCAGACCGCGGGTCTTGTGACGCATCTTGGCTCCTTGCACGTGCATATCAGCGCTCCTTTTCCATGGTTTGCCTTCTTACCCTAGAAGCAGACCAGCGGGGCGACAATGGTGGATCACGCCGGCGGCTGCTGAAATAGCATGAACTGGCGGAATAGCTCTGCCTGGCTGCTGATGTTGAGGCGCGTATAGAGCCGCTTGCGGTGGTTCTTGACCGTGCCCTGGGTGATGCCCAGCTGGCGG
The DNA here is from genome assembly GCF_014779595.1 of Halomonas sp. ML-15. Classification (GTDB taxonomy): domain Bacteria; phylum Pseudomonadota; class Gammaproteobacteria; order Pseudomonadales; family Halomonadaceae; genus Franzmannia. The sequence goes on along the minus strand of NZ_JACXZT010000019.1, from coordinate 241,668 downwards.
GCAATTTCCGGTGAGCTGTGGCCACGCAGGATCAGCCAGGCCACCTCGCGCTCACGATCGCTCAGCACGTCGCGCCCGAAATCCTGCAGCTGGCTGGGGGCTTGGTCATCGTCGTTGGGCATGTGCAGGCTGCTCGCCAGCCAGAACTGGCCTATCAGCGATTCCAGCAGGGGGAAAAGATAGGTCAAGACCGCCAGCACCTCCTCTGGTGCCGGCGTGGGCGAAGGCCGATAGAAGCCGAACGACAGGGATAGACACTCCTGCTCGGTGAGGGGGAAGAAGGCTCCTGCTTCGTCATGCAGGCCGAGTTCGCGATAGTAAGTGGCGAAGTAGTCGCTGTCGCGAAAGCCGCTTGGCGCCAGCTCGTCCAGTGACCATACGCCGCTGGCGCGGTGCCGCTCCCAATGCTGGAAGATCGGGTCGAGCAGGTACATGCGCTCCACGTAAGGCACCAGGACGCGCTGATGACGCATAGCATCCAGGTTATGGGCCAGTATCGTTGGTCTACCCTGAGCGGAGAAGTGGAACACGGCATGGCTGATACCGGGAAAGTACGCTGCCAATACCTCCCCTAGCCCGTCGAGGAAGTCCGGCGAGCGCACCAGCCCTGCCAGCTTGGCGACTGGCGCCAGAGACAGGGGCGGCTTGGCAGGGTGACGGGGAGGTTGCATGGCGTGGCTGCCCGGGTGGTGATCTTCCTAGACTAACGAATGTCCGCCAGCAAGGCAGCCGCCTGGTCGATCCAGGGGCGCTGATGGTCCTGAAGCGATTGCTGGCCCCAGCGGGCGATTTCGTCATTCAACGGGTCTTGTGCCTCGGTCTGACTCTTGGCCAGGGTCTGGATGACCGCGTGGCCACAGAACGGCACATAGCCCGCCGAGTAGCCGCCTTCGTGCACCATGACCAGGCGACCCGAGCAGAGCCGATGGGCAGCGTCAAGCAGCTGTCTGGTCATCTCCGCATAGGTGCTGCTGTTGAGCATCATGCAGCCGAGTGGATCCATGGCGCTGGCATCGAAGCCGCACGCCACCACGATCAGCTCGGGACGATAGCGGTCAAGGGCCGGTACGACGACCTCGTCGATCGCCGTGAGGTAAGCGCCGATACCGCTGCCGGCGGGTAGTGGCAAGTTGAGGGTATAGCCGAAGCCCTGGCCGCTGCCCCGTTCGCTAGAGTGGCCGCTGTCCAGTGGGTAGTTGTTGTCGTGGTGCAGCGAGATCGCGAGCACGTCATCGCGATCCCAGAACGCTTGCTGGGTGCCGTTGCCGTGATGCACGTCCCAATCGATGACGGCGACCCGGCTCAGTGAATGTCGCGCCATCATCGCCATGATCGCCACTGGGATATTGCCGAGCAGGCAAAAGCCCCGGCCTCGGTCGCGCTCGGCATGGTGGCCAGGTGGCCGGCATAGCGCATAGGCGTTGTCGCACTGGCCGCTAAGCACGGCCTCCATGGCGATCATCGCTTGCCCGGTGGAGCGACGGGCGATGGTGTAGCTGTCCTTGCGTATGGGCGCAGACTCGCCGGCATCGCCGAAGCCGCGCTCGCTCATTTCCGCCAGTCTGTCCAGGTAAGGTGCGGTATGGAAGCGCAGCAGGTCCTCTTCGCTGGCCGGTTCCCCCTTGAGCGGCACCAGCTCATCGATCAGACCGCTCATTTCCAGCAGGTTGCGCAAGCGGCGCTTGGACTCGGGATGCTCCACCGCTGGAGCGGGCTGGACGAACTCTCCCGGTGCATCGAAGACCGAGCAGGGCCCCGTGTCGTGCCACATGCAGTGCTCATGAAAGGCGAAGCCGGTGCGGTGCATGGTCAGTTCCTCAGGCCAGGATAATGAATAGCAGGACGCTGAAAGCCGCGGCGATCAGCACATAGGGTAACTGCGTCAAGGCGTGCTGCAGCGGCGTGATACTGCATCCGCGGGCGCTGAGCACCGTGGCGTCACCAAAGAAGCAGGCATGCGAACCGAAGGCTCCTGCGGAGATCATGGCGCCGAGCGTGAGCGGCATCGAGGCATCGGTGGCCAGCGCGAGGGGCACCACGATGGGGAAGGCAATGGCATAGACTCCCCAGAACGAGCCGGTGGCAAAGGCGAGGCCGGCGAGTATCACGAAGGTGACGGCAGGCAGCCACTGGCCCGCCATCACTGGCATGACCCAGTCGATCAGGGTCTCGGCCAGGCTCAGCTGTTCGTTGACGTCCTGCAGGATGAAGGCGGCGAAGACGATCCCCAGGGGCACCAGCATGAATTGCAGTCCCTTGATGATCTCGTCGAACAGGCGATTGAGGGGCGCCATGTCTTGCGCCACATAGAGAGCAAGGGTGACCAGCAGGGCGAACGCCACGCCGATCAGCGCGTCGATCTCGAACCACCAGGTGGCGAAGACCAGCGTCGCGATGGGCAACAGGAAGTTGATAAGACGTGCGGGGCGGTGGGTGAACTGCTCTGGATTATCGTCCTCGTTACTCTCGGGCACGCGCTCCTCATCGCCCTGCTCGGCACGCTTCATCTTGCCCAGCGCGGGGATCACGCCGCCGGCGACCAGCACTACGATAACCAGCGCCACCCAAGGATAGAACAGGTAGGGAATCAGCGTCAGATAGTAGCCGAAGCCTTGGCCCGTTTCGGCGACATCGTGACTTTCGAGAAGCCCCGAGAGATAGATGGCCCAGGTCGAGAACGGAATCAGTAGGCAGATGGGCGCAGCCGTGGAGTCGACGATGTAGGCCAGCATCGAGCGCGAGATCTTGAGCTTGTCGGCCAGCCGCTTCATCGCTGCCGATACCGTCATGGCATTCAGGTAGTCGTCGATGAAGATCAGCACCCCGAGACCGACGCTACCCAGTAGGGCACTGCGACGGGTGGTCAAGTGGCGTCCGGCGGCGAGACTGAACGCCTCGGTGCCGCGAGCGAACTGCAGCAGGCCAATCAGGCTGCCGAGCAGGCCGCATACCAGGATGATCCACCCCATGGTGGGGTCCTGCATCACGGTCAAGCCGCTGACAGCCATGTCCTGTACTGCAGATGTCGGTGAGAGCATGACGAAACCGCTCAAGGCGCCCGCCAGCAAGGCTTCCAGCGTGCGTCGAGTCATCAGCGCCATGCTGATGACCACCGTGGTGGGAAGCAAACTGTAGAGGCCATAGTGGTCGCCATCGATCAGCAAGAAGCCGCTCAGGCTGGCGATGAGCACGGCACCAAGGAAGAGCAGGCCTCCCTTGGTGGCACCGCCATAGCGATAGGGTGAGGCCGCTAGGCCCTTGGAAGAGTGCGGCATAGCCGATGTCCTTTGTTGTTATACGATGCTCTATTGGTAGCACTGCGAGCGATCAGACTGCATTGTCCCCAAGGGGACAATGGCGGCTCAGACGCACGGCTGCTGCTGGGAAATGCAGTGGATATTGCCGCCGCCCAGCAGGATCTCCCGGGCCGGCACGCCGATCACCCGCTTGTCGGGGAATAGCTCCTGGATGATCGTCCGGGCCGCTTCGTCGTGGACGGGATCCAGGAAGGGCATCACCACCACCGAGTTGCCGATATAGAAGTTGACGTAGGAGCCGGCCATACGGTCGCCGGGCTGGCGCGGATGGGAGCTGTTGAGGCGATCCAGGCCGCTGGCCTCGTCCTCGGCGATATACAGCGGGCCGGGCTGGGGCAGCTTGTGCACGGTCAGCGGCCGGCCCCGGGCGTCGGTGGCCGCTTCCAGCACCGCCAGGGCCTCCCGGGAGATGGCAGCCTGGGGGTCTGCGTCGTCCTCGCACCAGGTCAGGGCCACCTGGCCCGGGGCGACGAAGCAGCAGAGGTTGTCGACGTGGCCGTCGGTCTCATCCAGGTGGCAGCCACGGGGCAGCCAGATCACCTTCTCCACGCCCAAGTACTCTCGGAGCACCTCTTCCATCGCCTCGCGGCTCATCTCCGGGTTACGGTTGGGATTGAGCAGGCACGCCTCGGTGGTGATCAGGGTGCCCTCGCCATCCACATGAATGGCGCCGCCCTCCAGCACCACCGGCGCCTCGAAGCGCGGGATGCCGAGCATCTCGGCGATCTTGGTGCGGATGCGCTTGTCCTTGTCCCAGGGGAAGTAGAGGCCCCCCTTGAGGCCGCCCCAGGCGTTGAACACCCAGTCGACCATGGCCAGGCGGCCGTCCGGGTGGGTCAGGAAGGTGGGGCCCATGTCGCGCATCCAGGCGTCGTTGCTGGAGAGCTCCACCACGCGGATATGGGCGGGCAGCTGGTTGCGGGCGTTCTCGTACTGCTCGTCGTTGACGCCGACGAACACCGTCTCGCTCTCGGCGATGGCGCAGGCTACCTCGGCGAAGGCCTGCTGGGCCGGCTTGGCGCCATAGCGCCAGGTGTCGGGGCGCTGGGGCCAGAGCATCCAGCAGGCGTCGTGGGGAGCGAACTCGGCGGGCATGGCGAAGCCCTGGGCCCGAGGCGTTGTTTGGGTGGTGACGGTATCGAGGATTGGCTGGTTCATCACGGGTCTCACAGGTGGCCGACCATCAGAAAGATCGCAGCGGCGATGGCGGCGGCGATCAGCACATAGGGCAACTGGGTCAGGGCGTGGGCCATGGGGGTGCAGCCGCTGCCCTGAGCGGAGAGCACCGTGGAGTCGCCGTAGAAGCAGGCGTGGCTGCCGAAGGCGCTGGCCGAGATCAGGGCGCCGATCACCAGCGGCATATGGCTGTCCATGCTGGCCGCCAGCGGCAGCACGATGGGCATGGCCACGGCGAAGATGCCCCAGAAGGAGCCGGTGGCGAAGGCCAGGAAGGCCATGGTGACGAAGACCACCGCCGGCAGCATGCCAGGGGTCATCAGCGGCTGGACGGTGGCGATCACGTAGTCGGTGAGCCCCAGCACATCGTTGACCTCCTTGAGGGTGAAGCCGGCCACCAGGGTGCCGAGTGGCATGATCATCGCCTTGAAACCGTCGAGGGCGGTGTCGAAGGTGTCGTGGAAGCTCAGCAGCCGCTGGGTAGCGATCAGTACCAGGGTCACGGCCAGGGCGACGATGACGCCGCGCAGGATGTCGATCTCGAAGTACCAGGTGAAGAAGATCAGGGTGGCGATGGGCAGCAAGAAGTTGAGCAGGTGAGGGCGCTGCTTGCCGCCGCTATCTTCCACCTCCAGGGCGTTGTCGTTGACGCCGTCCGGCATCAGCTGACCGGCGGCGGCGCGTTCCTCGGCGGCCTTCATGGGGCCGAGGTTGGGAATCCAGCCCAGCGCCACCAGCGGCACCACGGCGGCGGCCACCCAGGCGTAGAACATATAGGGAATCGCCTCGATATAGAGGCCCATGCCGTTGCCGGCCACGTCGTTCTCCTCCAGCAGGCCGGCGAAGAACACCGCCCAGGTGGAGAAGGGCACCAGAATGCAGATCGGTGCCGCCGTGGAGTCGACGATATAGGCGAGCTTCTCCCGAGAGACCTTGAAGCGATCGGTGATCTTCTTCATCGAGGCGCTGATGGTCAGCGCATTGAGGTAGTCGTCGACGAAGATCACCAGACCCAGCATCCAGGTGGCCAGCAGGCTCTGGCGGCGGCTATGGATGCGCTTGGTGACGGCGTCGCCGAAGCTGAGCACGCCGCCGGTCTTGACCAGCAGGGCGATCAGGCTGCCGAACAGCCCGCAGACCAGGATGATCCAGGTCACGGTGTCGTTGCCCAGCACGCTGAGCAGGATATCCGAGCCCTGGGTGACTACGGTGGTGGGGTCGATCATCAGCAGGCCCACCAGGGCCCCGGTCATCAGCGACTCGATGGTGCGGCGGGTGATAATGGCCATGCCCAGCACCACCAGTGTGGGGAGCAGGCTCCAGGCGCCAAAACTTTCCATACAACACTCTCTATTATCGTTGTGGTCGATGTCTCAAGAGCCGGTCAGCCGGCCTTGGAGTAGAGAGATGAGCGCCGGGGGCAAGACGAAGCGAGGGTCTTTTGCCAGGGACGGCAAAAGTAGCGCCCATGGAAGGGGGCACAGCGCCCTCGCGCAGGCTTGTCGCCGGAACAGCTCATCTCCCGTGCCGAGTGGTGAAAGCAGCTTTCACAGATAGCCGTCGGCGCGCAGGCTCGCCGTGGTGGCGGCGAAGGCCTCGTCGAGGATCGCCACCACCCGATCCACGGTGTCGCGGTCCCAGATCAGCGGCGGCGAGATGATATTGAGGTGCCCCACCGGGCGGATGATCAGGCCACGCTTCTGGGCCTCGGCGGCGACTCGGTCGCCGACCCGCGCCTCCACCGGCAGCAGCTCCTTGGTGGCCTTGTCGGCGACGTTCTCGATGGCCAGCATAAAGTGGCTGCCACGCACATCGCCCACCGTCTCGTGATTCGCCAGGGTCTTGAGCTTGTGTTCCAGGTAGGGGCCCACCTCGCGGACGTTCTCGCAGATACGCTCGCGCTCGATGATCTCGATATTCTTCAGCGCCGCCGCGCAGCTCACCGGATGGCCGGAGTAGGTGAAGCCGGTGCTCAGCACGCCGCCCTTGCCCTGGGGCGTGCTGAGCACCTTGAAGAGTTCGTCGGAGATCAGGGTGGCGCCGAGGGGCGCGTAGCCCGACGATAGGCCCTTGGCGCAGTTGATGATGTCCGGCTGGGTATCGAACACCGCTTCGGAGGCGAAGAAGTGGCCCAGACGGCCGAAAGCGGTGACCACCTCGTCTGCGATGAAGAGGATCTCATTGGCACGGCACACCGCCTGGATGCGGGCGTGGTAGCCCTGGGGCGGCATCAGCACGCCGCCGGCGCCCATGATCGGCTCGGCGATAAAGGCAGCGATATTGTCGGCGCCGATGTCGGCGATGGTGTCTTCGAGTTCGGCCACCAGGTGATCGCAGTAGTCCGCTTCGCTCATCCCCTCGGGGCGGCGGTAGAGGTTGGCCTCGCTGAGGTGAGTGACCAGGTGATCCAGGGTGTCGAAGTCCCAGTTGTTGCTCTCGATGCCGGTCAGGCTCGCCGCCAGGTAGGTAGTGCCGTGATAGGCGTTGTTGCGCGACAGGATGCGCTTCTTGTTGGGTTTGCCCAGGCGGTTGAAGTAGTAGTGCACCAGGCGAACGGTGGCGTCGTTGGCCGTCGAGCCGCCGCAGCTGAAGAAAACGTGATTGAGGTGGGCCGGGGCCAGCGCGGCGAGCTTGGCGGCCAGCTCCGCCGCCGGGGCATTGGAGAGGTTGTTGAAGGTGGAGAAGTAGGCCATGCGGGTGGCCTGCTCGGCCATGGCCTGGCCGATCTCGGCACGGCCGTGGCCGACGTTGACGCACCACAGGCCGGCGATGCCGTCGATGAAACGGTTGCCGTGGACGTCCTCGACGTAGATGCCGTCGCTCTCGGTGATCAGATCGCAGCCCTTGTCATGGAACAGGCTGTAGTCGGTGAAGGGGTGGATGAAGTGATCCTTGTCCTTCTGCCACAGCGCCTGGGCGTCGAGTTGCTGGCGGGTCTGTGAGATAGGCTGCGGTCCAGCGGGGCGGTTGGATGGCATCTTGAGTGACATGGTCGTGGCCTCGTCCGTTGTTATCGGTAGGGCCAGACTAGCCAGGGGCGACCTGGCGGGAATATATCCCGATTGGGGTATGGTGGCAGGTGAGGCCGCTTTCTAAGCTTATCTGACCGACAACCACAAACGACGAGGCACCCATGACGCTATCCATCGACGCGCAACGGCTGTGGGATTCCCTGATGGCCATGGCCGAGATCGGCCCCAGCCCCAACGGTGGTAGCCACCGGCTGGCACTGACCGAAGAGGATGCCGCCGGGCGGCAGCTGTTGATCGATTGGTGCCAGGCCTTGGGCTGCACGCTGCGGGTCGATGGCGTCGGCAATATGTTCCTGCGCCGCGCCGGCAAGCGTGACGACCTGGATCCGATCGGCATTGGCAGCCATCTGGATACCCAGCCCAAGGGGGGACGCTTCGATGGCGTGCTCGGTGTGCTGGCTGGCCTCGAGGCGTTGCGCACCCTCGACGATCACGGTGTCGTCACTGAGCGACCGCTGGAGCTGGTGGTGTGGAGCAACGAGGAGGGCAGCCGCTTCGCGCCGGCGATGGTGGCGTCAGGCACCTATGCCGGGGTGTTCAGCGTCGAGTCGACCCTGGCGCGGCGCGATCGCGACGGTGTGAGCCTCGGTGAGGCGCTCGCTGCGACCGGTTTCAAGGGCGATCTGGCGGTGGGCGAGCCGCGTCTCGCCGGCTTTCTTGAGCTACATATCGAGCAGGGCCCGGTGCTGGAGGAGAACCACGAGGCGATCGGCGTGGTGACTGGCGTGCAGGGCATGCGATGGTTCGACGTCACGCTGCGCGGGCAGTCGTCCCATGCCGGGCCCACGCCGATGCGCTACCGGCGCGATGCCCTGGCCGCCGCGGCGCGCTTTATCGACCGCCTCCAGGCCCACGCCCTGGCGGATCCCAGCGGCGACACCAAGGTCACCTGCGGGACCCTGGAGATCGATGCCGCGTCGCGTAATGTGGTGCCCGGTGAGGTGAGCCTCACCATCGACTTGCGGCATATCGACGAGGCCGAGCTCGACGCCCTGGAAGCGCGCTTCGAGAAGGAATTGGCTGCCGCCGGCGAGGCCTTCGGCGTCACGCCACATAGCGAACGCATCTGGGCCTCGCCGGTGGTGGCCTTCGATGCCGCCTGTATCGATGCCGTGGAAGCCGCCGCCAAGGCCCGGGAGCTGCCCTATCGGCGCATGCTGAGCGGCGCTGGCCACGACGCCGTCTATGTCTCGCGGGTCGCGCCTACGGCGATGATCTTCATTCCCTGCCGTGACGGTATCAGCCACAACGAGGCGGAGTATTCCTCCCCCGAGCAGTGCGCCGAGGGCGCCCAGGTACTGTGCGATGCGCTGATCGAGCTGGCCAACCGCTAGTCCTCTAGCGACTGCGCTGACGGGAGACCAGCGCCACGTGGTCGAGGAACAGCCGGAACAGCTGCGACTGGCTGGAGACTGCCAGGCGCTGGTAGATGTGCTTGCGATGCACCTTGACGGTGCCGTCGCTGATCTCCAGCGTGCGCGCCACCGATTTGGTCGAGTGGCCGGCCAGCAGTAGCCGAACGATCTCCTGCTCGCGGGCGGTGAGCGCCTCGCGGCCGAAGCTGGCGAAAGCCGCCTCCACTGGTTCGCGCTCGTCGAGGCGCTGCTGAAACTGTCCGCCCTGCCACTTCCAGTACTCCGCCAGCAGCGCCTCGATCAGCGGTGCCAGATGACGCAGCGCCTGCATGCTGCGACGCGTCAGCGGCGGCGCGTCGGCACCGAAGCCCAGCGATACCGCGATCACCTCGTCGCTGTCGACCCGTGCGAACAGCCCGACCTCGTCGTGCAGGCCCAAGGCGCGGTAATAGTGGTGGTAGTAGTCGCTCGACTCGAAACGATCCGGCGCCAGCTCGCGCAGGCGATGGGCGCCGTGGTCGAGGCCGTCGCTGACCGCGGTGAAAAACGGATCGAGTAGATAGGCCTCGCTGAGATAGCGTTCGATGCCCTGTTCGCGCTGAGCCTCGGGATAGTCGTCATGGATCAGCAGCGGCCGACGGCGCCCGCGATAGGCGTTGATCAGGATGGTGTCGTATGCCACCAGATCGCGCAGGCAGTGCTCCAGCGCCAACGGGAAGTCAGATGCTGCCGCGCCACGTAGCAGGCGCGCCAGTTGCTGATGCCAGGCGAAGCTTTCGGGGCGTGCGAGCAGGTCGGTGAAGGGCATGTCGGGTCCGAAGGAGCACTCATTGATGAACTTGGAGCTTACCACGGTGGTGCTGGCCTCTTATCCTGACGACACGCTTACTCTACACTCGAGACTGCTTGCCCGAGGTATAAGGACCACGAGCCGATGCTGGGATTTCTGCAGGGGTTTTCCTATGGACTGTTCATGACCTGCCTGCCATGGCTGCTGGTGGGGCTGGCCAATCCGCGTCTGGCGGTGCCGCTGGCCTCCCCCAACCGCTGGCAGGTCATCTCCCGCTACTGCCTGCTGTTCCCGTTTGTCAGCGTGCTGCTGTGGCTGACCTCGCTGTGGGGCGGTTTTTCACCGAGCCTGCTGGGGTGGTTGGCAGGGTTGGGGGCGATCGCCGTATCGCTGCCGCTGGAACGGCGGATGCGCGGCTGGTGGTCGCGTCGCAGCGAGCGTCGCCGCCAGGCGCAGATGGCCCATGATGCTGAGCGCCAGCGGGCCGAGCAGGAGCGCAACGCCTATGAGAGCGGGGTCGCGGTGCTCGATCCGGCGCGGCCGCCGGCCGACGCCGACGACCTGGTGCGCGCGCTATGCGTGGCCAAACAGCGCCTGCTCGATGTGCGGCGCCCGGACCTGGCGATTCAGGCCGACCGCCTCTACAGCCGTTACCGCCATGTGCTGGGCGTGCTCGGCAGCCGCTTCGAAAACGGCGAAATGGCCTTCGAGCGCTCTCGCGGCCTGGTCAGGGAGGTATGCCTGGGGGCGGTGGACACGCTTACCTCGATGGCCTCCCAGGCCAGCGGCGTGGTGGGCGTCGACGAAGCCTTCGTACGGCGGCGGCTGGCCAAGGAGGCGCAGCTCAGTGTCGAGGAGCGGGTGGCACTCAAGCGACGCCTGGAGCTGCTCGAGAGCACCGAGCGGCGGCTCAAGCAGCTCGCCGCCCGCAATGAGTCGGCGCTGACCGTGCTCGACGATACCGCGGTGGCCATGGCGCGCATCGAGACCAATCGCCCTCAGGCATCCCGCGGCACCGACCAGGCCCTGGAAGAGCTGCGCCGCTTCGTCGATCGTGCCGAGCGCTACGGCCGCAGCATCGACTGAAGCGCATTGTCGCCACCCTCATCCGTTACCGCCGAGGTGCGTGTCGAGAGGCTAAAGCGGCCGCTACCCGAACCGAAACTGCCGGCCCGGATGGTGTATTGGCCCGGTTCGAGTAGCGCTTCAATTCGCGCATCGAGACCATCACCACCGTCATCGTCGCTCAGCATTATGTCGTCACCCACCAGGGTCAGATAGCTGTCGAAGTCCGCCGACTGCATGTCGATCACCACTTCCAGGCGCTCACTCAGCGTGATCTGATAGTCGATCTCCTTGCCGTGGAACCAGCCGCTGACCCGCGTATCCAGGGCCAACGGACCGCCGTTGTGCATGTCGTTATCGTCCGGCATGGCCTGGGCCGAGATATCCAGCGAGTAGACGCCCTGACCGTAACCATGTGAGGCGCGAGCCACCAGGGTGTACTCGCCGGCATCGAGCAGGGTGGTCAGCCGTGCATCGAGGCCGTGGCCGCTGTCGTCATCGCTGAGAGCGAAGCCCTCTGGGCCGGTCAGCTCCAGAAAAGCGTCCAAGTCCTGGGAGCGCATATTGATGATATACAGGCCGGCCTCCTCGATCTGCAGCTGATAGCGGTTGTCGATGCCATCCAGCCAGCCGGTCAGCTCTACAGGCGCGGTGATAGTGCCGCCATCCAGCATCTCCAGTTGGCGGCTGTCGAGGAAGTAGGGCCCGAAACTGCGCGCGTCCCGGCCGCTGACGACCACGAGATAGTCGCCGTCTTCGCCGATGCGCTGGCGGAGTCGCACCGGCGCCTCCTCGGGATCGTCGTGGGTGGCCGTCAGCCACTGGCCGCTGGGGCCGAACAGTGACAGGCTGCCGCGTAGCGCACCACCGAGCTCGAATTCGACTAGGCTGCCGGCCTCGAGGGCCAGGTGATGGCGCTGATAGAAGCTGCCGTCATTGCCGTTCAGCTCGTCAGCGCTGGTGATTTCGCCGAGCAGGCGCTCGCCCAAGGTTGCTGCGTTGTGGGCTGGGGCTGGCGATGTCTCAGCGGCATGGCTAGTAGTGAACGAGGCAGTGATTGAGGCCACGGCAAGCATGAGGCCGATGAATAGCGGTCGTGCGGGTAGAAGTGAGGCCACGGGATCTTCCTTGTGAAGTGGACTGAGGGATACGAACGGAGACCGGTACGTAGATGGATCATAGAACCTCTCACGGCGGCTGGCTGTAATGCCTTGCTATTTATTGACGGAATTATGGGCGCTGCATCAGGTGAGGTAATCTAGGCTGATAGCCGAGACGCAAGGAGTGTCCGCCATGAGCGAGCAAGACCCACAGCGTTCACCGCTTTCCCTGCCGCCGCTGGCCGAGATCGAGCGGCAGCTCGATGAGGCAGGCGCCCAAGATGCGTCCCCAGAGGAGGAGGCATCCGCCGATCCCGAGCTCGAGGCCATGGCCGCCGCCTTCGTCGACGATGTGCTGGCCGACGGCGAGCAGGCTGACCTGGCGCGCAAGCGGCATGCGGTGGATGAGATGGGGCGCGAGCTGCAGCAGCAGGCCTCGCACCAGAGCGCCATGCTGCAGACCCCATTGCGCAAGCTGGCTCATCAGGGCGACGACGGCGGGCCGGTGGCCCAGGCGCTGGTTGACCTGCGTGGCCGCATGCAACGCCTCGACCCGTCCCAGCACCGCTTGACGGCGAGCCCGCTGGACCGCGTGCTGGCGCTGGTGCCGGGAGCCGGCAGCCGGCTGCAGCGCTACTTCCGCAAGTTCGAGAATGCCCAAGAGGCGCTGGATGCGATCATTGCCGAGCTGGAAGGCGGGCGCGATATGCTGTATCGCGACAACCTGACGCTGGGCGACGATCAGGAAGCGCTACGTGCCTCCCTTGACCAGCTCAACCGCCAGGTCGAGTTGGGACGACTGATCGACGTGCGGCTGCAGCGGGCCGTTGCCCGTCGCGATGAGCAGGACGAGCAGCGGCGCTTCGTCGAAGAGGAGCTGCTGTTTCCGCTACGCCAACGCATCGTCGATCTGCAGCAGCAGCAGGCGGTGTGCCAGCAGGGCGTGCTGGCGCTGGAAGTGATCATCCGCAACAACCGCGAGCTGATGCGCGGTGTCGACCGGGCGATCAACGTTACCGTGTCGGCGCTCACGGTAGCGGTCACCGTCGCCCTGGCGATGGCCAACCAGCGGCTGGTGCTGGACCGCGTCGAGGCGCTCAATTCGACCACCTCTCAGATGATCGGCGGCACCGCCAAGGCACTGCGACAGCAGGGCGTGGATATTCAGACCCGGGCGTCGTCGTCGATGCTCGATATGCAGACGTTGGAGGAGGCGTTTGGGGATGTGATGGGCGCCATCGATGACCTGTCGCGCTATCGCCGCGAGGCGCTACCGGCCCTCGATGCCCAGATCGACCGCCTGGCGCAGCTGGCCGAAAAGGGCGGGGCGGCGGTGTCGCGCTATCAGCGCGGCAACCGCGCCCAGCCCGGTGACGAGGCGAGTCCAGGCTCCGATGGGCCCTGAGCGTCAGCCCTGACGGAAGCGCGCACTGGCGTCGCGAAATGCCTTGCGCGCCAATCCGGCACCGTCTTCCAGTCCGCGGGCGAGGGAGCTGAACGCCGCCTCGCTGGCCCAGCGCAGGGCATCCAGGCGCACCTCCAGTTCGACCCGACGTCGCTTGAGCCGCTCGAGGTCATCGGCGTATCGGCTGCGCGCCTCGTCACCGGCCTGGCGCGCCTTGGCGGCCAGCGCATCAATCTCGGCATCGAGCCGTTTCAGCGCCGCCTTGAGGCGGGCAAAGAGATCATCTTCAGGTTGCATGATGGCGCTCCTCTCGTGGGTGCCGTTACCCTGAGTCTAGCGTGTCTCACCGCCTGTCGGCCATCGCGCCGCCTTATCCCGGCGCCTCGCTGGTGACGATGCGGTCGCGACCGGCGTGTTTGGCGTGATAGAGGCGCTGATCAGCCAGGGCCAGCAACTGCTCGCGGTCCAGGCTGTCGTCGGCTGGCGTGGCGCTGGCGATGCCGATGCTGGCGGTGACTCGGTCGGCGTCGGGATGTGGCAGGTCGAGGGCGTTGATTGCCTGGCGAATGCGCTCGGCGACACGTTGTGCCGCATCGAGGTCGGTATTGGCCAGTACGCACACGAACTCCTCACCGCCGTAGCGCGCCACCAGGTCCCCCGGCCGCGTCACCACGCCGGCCAGGGCAGTGGCCAGTGCGCGCAGGGTGTCGTCGCCGAGGGCGTGGCCGAAGTGGTCGTTGTAGGCCTTGAAGTGATCGACATCGAGGAAGATCACCGCCAGCGGCGTGCCGTCACGGAGGCTTTTCTCCCAGCTCGCGGCGTAGACGTCATCGAAACAGCGCCGGTTGGCGATTCCGGTGAGGCCGTCGAGGGTCGATATCTGGTGCAGCTGGTCGCGCTGCTCGAGCCCGTGCTGGAAGGCGTTTAGCAGCTCGTCGAGACTCTCCACCAGTTCCCCCAGTTCGTCGTTATCATGGTTGCCCAGCGCCGGCTTTGGCCAGTCTCCAGGGCGCCGAGGGTCGGTGGCGGCGATCGCCGTGTGCACCTTGAGCAGCGGGCGAGTGATGAAAGCGTGAAACACTGCCACCACCAGCGCGGCGATGGCAAAGGCCTTGAGCACGCTGAGCAGAAACACGATCCGACTGCGTTCGACGAAGGCATTGCCCAGGCTGTCCAGCGCCAGACTCAGCTCGATTTCCCCCACGCTACTCGTCGGACTGCCCGGGCCGAGGTCGTAGTCGAGGTTGGCATGGTAGTGCAGGATATCGCCGAACAGCCGCTCGATCAGCCAGCCCGCCTGGCTGTCGCGGCCCAGTTCGCGGCTGGCCATGACACGCTGGAAGTCGTCGCGGATGACCACCTGTTGCACGTTGCCGGCGGCGAACAGGCCGTCGATGACCTGTTCGGCTAGGTCAGGGTTTAACTGGAAAGCGGCCTCGGTGGCGGTACCGTTGACCAGACGCAGCGTGTGCTCGGTCTGTTCGCGGACTTCGGCGCGCAGGGTGCGCACGTCCGAGGCCAGTTCCAGGGCGCCGGCAACGATGCTCAACACGATTGCGATGAGCAGGGTCAGCCCTGCCTGTTTGGCGGTGAGGCTGCGCCGCATCATGGTGTGACTCCCAGGGCGTCGAGCACCTCGGCCTCAATCTGAGCGCTGCCCCCCGTGGCATGCTGCTCATCCAGCGCGTGCTGCAGGTCGGCAAGAAAGCTTGCCGAGACCGAGGGGTGGCAGGCCAGGTAGAGATCGACTTCATGGAAGTCGAACAGCTTGCGCAGCTCGACGCCGGCTTCGGCGGAGAGCACACGGGCCGGCAGCTCGCCGGTGACCCAGACGTCGATCAGTCCAGCGGCGAGGCGCTGGACGTTGTCGCGCTCCTGGCTGGCCATGGTGACGGGAATACCACGGGCCTCGACGTGTTGACCCACCGCATCCTCGCGGAAGCTGCCAACGGTCAGCCCCGACAAGTCATCCAGATCATCGGCAAGCAGTGGGCTGCCGATACTCACGAAGGCTGCCCAACGGTTGCTGGCCAGCGGGCCGACCCACTGGAACTGGGCTTCGCGAGCGGCGGTAAGGCTGGTGGAATAGGCGCAGTGGTTATCGCGCAGGCTCGCCTCGGCAAGGGCTCGCGCCCAGGGCATCAGCCTGAAACTGGCGCTGTGGCCGGCATCATCGAGAGCGCGCTGCAGGATGCGGGTGGCCAGGCCGTCGACCTGGCGCTCTTCGCCGAGGTAGTTGAAAGGCGGATACTCTTCGGTGGTAAAGGTCACGCCACTGCCGGTGAGTCGTGCCAGCTGACCGCGCTTCTCAAGGTCGTCGAGCGTCGCCTGCATGGTCTCGACCAGGACCGGGTCGGTGTCGCGATGGACAGCGAAGTAAAGGTCTGACTCGCTGAGGGTGTGTACCGGTTCGAACTGCCGGGTATCGATATCGTGCTGCTCCATCAGCCAGAAGGCGACGTTCTGGCTGTAGGCCCACAGGTCGACACGCGCATGCTTGAGCATCTTGAGGGCGCTGAGGTTGGAGATCGCCGGGCGCAGTTGGTCATCGTTGACGCCGCCCTCGAGAAGACGTTGGGCACCGATATCCTCGCGTATCACGGCAATGCGATAGTCGCGTTCAGCCAGCGCGTCGAGGGAGTCCAGGCGAATGTTGCTGTCGCGCCGGGCCAGCAGGGTCACGCTGTCGCGGGCGATAGGGCCGACCCACTGGAACAGCGCCTCGCGCTGTTCGGTACGGGTCGTCGAAAATAGCACCGTGCCGGGTTCGGTGAGGGCAAGATCGTAGCCGCGAGCCCAAGGATAGTAGTGCACAGCGTGTCGGTCGAGCGGCGTGTCGCTGGCCTCGAACAGCGCTTCGAGCACCTCGATGGCGATCCCCTCCAGACGCCCGTCTTGGCGATAGTTATAGGGCGGATACTCTTCAGTGATGAAGGTCAGCCGCTCCAGGGCCAGTGCCGAGGGGAGCGATAGCATCAAGCACAGTGCCAGTATCAACCTTGCTATCATGGGCGCAGTACTCCCTGTCCGAGACGCATCCCGGGGGATGATGGCGCTCGTCTGTTATAGCCGGGCCGTCAAGCAAAGCCGACCACCTGCAATCAATATCGGCAGTTCGACTCAAAGCTAGAGGAAAATCGTCCGTATGTCATTCAACGCGGTAGTGTGGGGCACGGCTATCCCGTGGTGGTAGACGCGGCGGTGCTGCTAGTCTTGTCGAGCCACGCTCACAAAGGAATGTCCCATGAGTCATACCGGCGTCGCGCCCCGTAGCCGGGCCTCGCGCAAGGAAATACTGGGCTGGGCGATGTTCGACTTCGCCAACCAGGCCTACACCCTGCTGATCATCACGGTGGTGTTCGGTGAGCTGTTCACTACGGTAATCGTCGGCGACCGCGGCGATGACTATCGCCTGGCCAACCTGCTATGGAGCCTGGCGCTGGCACTCAGCTATCTGATGGTGGTGGTCAGCGGTCCGCTGTGTGGCGCAGTGATGGATTACTCGGCGAGCAAGAAGCGCTTTCTCTTCGTCAGCTATCTGGCCACCATCGCCACCACCGCGATGCTCTACTTCGTGGCGCCGGGCTATGTGCTGCTGGGGTTCATGCTGATCACGCTGTCCAACTACGCCTACTCGATGGGTGAGTCGTTCATCGCCGCCTTTCTACCCGACCTCGGTCCGCCGCAAGACCTGGGCAAGATATCCGGTTTCGGCTGGGCGCTGGGCTATATCGGCGGTCTGTTCGCCGCTGGCTTCACGCTGGTAGCGCTGGGCGAGGCCACCGCCGAGAACTTCGAGCGTATCCGCTGGGTCGGGCCCTTTGCCGCGGGCTTCTTCCTGATCACGGCGATTCCCACTTTCCTGTGGCTCAAGGAGCGCGGCTCGCCCCAGACGCTACCCGCTGGCATGAGCTACTACCGCATCGCCCGCCAGCGGGTCACCCAGACCCTCGAGGACCTGCGCCGCTTCCGTGACCTGGGCGTGTTCCTGGTGTCGCTGCTGTTCTCCATGGCAGGGGTCTACATCATCATCGCCTTCGCCTTTATCTACGGCGCTCAGGTGATTGGCTGGGATGAGTCGATTCGCAATATCATGTTCATCATCGTGCAGATCACGGCTGCTGCCGGGGCGCTAGGGTTTGGCATGATTCAGGACCGCATCGGGGCCAAGGTCACCTATATCGGCACGCTGCTGCTTTGGGTGGCGGCGATCTTCGCCATCTGGGCGACCCCTGAGCTGACCGCCTGGCTCAATGCGCAGTGGGGCCTCGACTGGGAGGCGCAACATCTGTTTCTGGTGGTTGGCTGCCTGGCGGGGCTCAGCCTGGGCTCGAGCCAGTCGGCTAGCCGTGCCCTGGTGGGACTGTTTTCGCCGCTGGAGAAGTCGGCGGAGTTCTTCGGCTTCTGGGGGCTGGCCAACAAGCTCGCCGGGGTGTTTGGCATCATCTGCCTGGGACTGCTGCAGTCGGTGGTCGGCCTGCAGGCCTCGATCCTGCTGTGCGCGGGGCTGTTCATCGTCGCCATTCTGATCTGCCTGGCGGTCAATCAGGCCCGCGGCCAGCGGGTGGCCGAGCAGTGGCAGGCCTCGGCCGCGTGAATGAGCCGCTGACGCTGCTGCTGGACGGCTATTGGCTGTTCAGCTAAAGCAATCCTGGGAAGTGCCGATAACAGTTCCAAGCAACTTCACTTCCGAAGTCTGTGATCGGCCAGCGGCGAGAAATTGCCCGTCTCGGTGCAGACGGAAACGCAGGTCACTAGCATTCCGTTTGCCGTGGAGATTCTCTTTGACTCGTCCTAGTTATACTCCTTCATCTGAAGATACCCCGACACCAATGCTCGGTGAGCCGGCGTCGGTGCAGGAAACATCGGTATTTGAGCTGGTTGATACCAGTGCAGAAAGCCGTTTCGATCGTCTGACACGTCTTGTCGCCGATCTTTTTGACATGCCTATCTGCCTGGTCACCCTATTCGACGCTCAACGCGGCTGGATCAAGTCCGCAGTGGGAGTTCAGTCTGGTGGGGAGCATCACTTTGTAAGTGAATCGTGTCACTTGACGCTTCAGAAAGGCTACTACGAGGTGAGTCGGCAGGGAAATGAAGCCTTTTTTGAGAATGTGTCGCAAACGCTGAGCCATCGGCGGTTAAGCTTTTACGCAGGCCAAGCGCTGCGTGGTGCCGAAGGAGAGCCTGTCGGAACACTATGTGTGCTGGGCCCGGAAGAGCGACAGTTCAATGCCATTGAACGGCGCCGCTTTGCACAGCTGGCAGCGCTGGTGGAGCATGAGGTCGCGCTCACCGACCGCTTGAAACTCACCCAGGCCGATCTTGCTGAGAACGCCTTGTTTGATTCCGCAACGTCACTTCCTCGACAGCTCATTGGGCACGATTGCCTGGTATCGGTGATCGAATCGGCCAACCGGCGTCACGCCAAGGTGGCGCTGGCCGTGGTGCATTTTACCCAGTATGAGGAATTGGCCAGTGCCTATGGTGAAAGGGCGCGGGATAAGGTGATGAACCTGTTCGGTACAAGGCTAAGAAAGATAAGCGGTCGCCATGGCATGGTGTCGCGCCCCTATCCTGATCGTATGCTGGTAGCGCGCGGGGATATTGTGTCAGACGCTAACGCACGTCAGTGGGCCGAACGAATCTATAATGAAGTGATTCGTCCTTACGGTAATGCGGAGGGGATGCGCAGTGCCCAGGTGGCGGTTGGGGCGTGCCTATATCCTGATCAAGCAGCTGGCGCGGAGGAGCTGTCGCGTCGTGCCAACATTGCCAAGCCGAGTCAGGCAGGGTTTGGTTTCTATGATAACGGCGATGAATCGAGATTGCTGCGTCGCGATCAGATGACCCAGGCCTTTATTGAAGCGCTTTCTCAATGCCGACTGAGTCTGGCTTTCCAGCCGATTGTCCACCACAGTTCAGGGCGGATCCAGGCCTGTGAGGCCCTGGCGAGATGGGACGACGCTACCCTGGGCACCGTCAGTCCCGGTGATTTCATACCCATTGTCGAAGATAATCCGCTGCTGTGCCGAGACTTTACTCGCTGGGTATTATTGAGCGCCTGCCAAGCGGCCCGCGCATGGAACGATGCGCTGGATGAGCCGGTGAAGGTCAATGTCAATATCTCAGCATCAGAGCTCTACCGTGAGGGCTTTATCAGCGATGTTGAGTCTGCGTTGGCTTCAGCCGGGCTGGCGCCTGAGCTATTGGTGATCGAGGTGACCGAACAAGCCCTGATTCAGCACATCGACATCGCGATAAGGTCGCTTGAAAACCTCAGGTCGCGTGGAGTCATGACCGCACTGGACGATTTCGGTACAGGCTACTCCTCGCTCAGCTATCTGCGCCAACTACCACTAGATACCCTCAAGATCGATCGTAGCTTTATCATTGACCTGGCCACCGATAGCACCGCTCGGGAAGTGACGCGTGGGATCGTCAATATCGGCGGTGCCCTGAACATGAATGTCGTGGCTGAAGGGGTCGAAACGGACGCTCAGCAGGCGGTGCTGAGTGCCATCGGGATTGAAACGGTGCAAGGATATCTCTGGCACCGTCCAATGGCTTGCGAAGCGCTGGGAGACATCCTTGCACGAGCCAGTGACGGCAGGGGGCTGCTCAGGTCGGGCGGCTGAGGGCGAAGCGGTCGCTGGCGCGTAGATAGTCGCTGCCCGCCAGACGGCCGATCGGCTTGAGTACGTCGAGATCGACGTGACGACCGTTCCATACCGCCGGATCGGCGTGGATCGCCACCACCTCGGCGATTACCAGATTGCCGGCCATGGGGCCTTCGCCGAAGCGCATGATATCGCGTACCCGGCAGCCGAAGGCTACCGGCGCTTCGGCGATCCGCGGCACCTGCAATGGCGGCATGGCGACCTTGGCCAGCCCGGCATGCTCGAATTCGTCCTGCTCCGGGGCCAGGCTGGCGCTGGTGACATTGAGCGCCTCGGCCAGTACCTCACCGCCGATATGGATCACGCACTCGGGCACCGCGGTGAGGTTGTTCAGGGTATCCTTGGCCTCGGCCTGGCCATTGAGCAGCGGCGAGAACACCAGTACCGGCGGCGCTACGCTTGCCACGTTGAAAAACGAAAAGGGTGCCAGGTTGGCGGTGCTGGCGGCGTCCGCGCTCGAGACCCAGGCGATGGGGCGCGGCGCGATGCTGCCGGTGAAGAGCCGGTAGAGCGTGCCGGCGTCCCAGGCATCGGCCGACAGGGCGTTATCGTTCATGGTGGTCTCTCCAGACAAGGCGAATAAGGGGCTATCCCACCACTGAATCGTGGCGTGGTAAAGGTGCTTGGGGAACCGCTTGGGCCAAGTTGTTGGTAGGCTGGAGGGAACCGATCGCCGTTCGAGGCGACTATGTAAGGTAGAGGCGGCGGCCGGCGGAGGTGAGTCAATGGATGATCAGGACAGAGGCGTGCGACGCACCGGGCTCGGCATGATGCTGCTGTTCTGGCTGCTGGTGCTGGCGATAGGCAGCTGGTGGTTCCAGGGTGTGCTCGATGAGCGGCGTAATCCCAACGCCGGCCTGGTGCACATGACCGAAGGCGACGATCCGGTGTCGTTGACTCGCAACGCTTCAGGGCATTTTGTCGCCACCGGGCGTATCAACGGCGAACCGGTGGAATTCCTTCTCGATACCGGGGCCACCTATATCGCGGTCTCCAGCGACCTGGCCGATCAGCTTGGTCTCGAGGCCGGTCGCACCGCCAGCTTCCAGACCGCCAACGGCCGCGTTGACGGCTTTATCACCGAGCTCGAGCGGGTCAGCCTCGGCGGTCTCACCGCCCGCCAGGTCCGCGGCTCGATCAACCCCGGTCTGGAGGGGGAGCGAGCGCTGCTGGGGATGAGCTTTCTCAACCGCTTCGATATCCAGATCAGCGGTGACCAAATGGTGCTCAGCCGACCCGAGCGCTGACATCACATCAAGGAGCAGTATGTGACCGAGGAGAGGCCGAACAGCCCCCGAGGCCGTCGCGCCGAACAGCCGAGCCAGATTGGCGGCCTCGGCTGGCTGGATATCGCCTGGCGAGTCAAGCGCGAGATGAGCGACGACAACATCACCATGCTCGCTGCAGGCGTCGCTTTCTATGCGCTGCTGTCGCTGTTTCCAGCACTGGCAGCGGTCATCTCGATCTGGGCGCTGGTACTAGACCCCCACGATATCGCGCGCCAGATCGCCGAACTGAGTCGTTTCATCCCGCCCGGCGCGGCGGCGATCATCGAACACCAGGCCAACGAGATCAGCGAGAATACCGACGCCGGACTCAGCGTGACGGCGCTGGTCAGCCTGGTGATCGCGATATTCGTCGCCTCCAAGGGGGTGCGAGGGTTGATCCTCGGCCTCAACATCGTCTACGGCGAGCAGGAGCGGCGACGCTTTGTGCATAGGATCACGGTGGTATCGGCCCTGACGGTGGGGCTGATCGTCTTGACCCTGGTGACCATTGTATTTATCGCCGGGTTGCCGCTGGTCATCGGCATGCTGGGTCTCGACAGCACCCTGGTGACACTGATCAATTTGCTGCGCTGGCCGATCCTGGTACTGGTGATGATGCTGGTGATCGCGGTGCTGTATCGCTTTGCTCCCTACCGTCGTGCGCCACGCTGGGAGTGGCTCAGCGTGGGCACGGTGACGGCGACCCTGCTGTGGCTGCTGGGCTCGTTGGGGCTGTCGCTCTACGCGCGCTATTTCGCCAATTTCAATGAGCTCTATGGTTCCCTGGGCGCCGTGGTGGTGCTGCTGTTGTGGTTCTGGCTATCGGCCTTCATGGTGCTGGTCGGCGCCGAGCTCAACGGTGAAATGGAGCGCCAGACCGGCCGCGACACCACGATTGGCGAGCCGCGGCCGATGGGCGAACGCGGTGCCCACGTCGCCGATACCCTGGGTAAGGCGCACTCATGGCGTAAGCGCTAAGCCGGCGAATAAGATCGATCTGGTCGGCGCCCCGCAGGTGCTGCTAACATGGATAAATGAACAGTATATCGCTCGCCGCCCCGGCGGCGGCCTCCCTCGACGATCCGCGCTACTATCTGGCGAACTTTCGCTGCCTGCTGGACTGGGTAGCGGTGTGCTATGACGATCTCTTGAGCGACGCCGAGCGCGCCTTCGTCAAGGCGGTGGCCGACCTGCCGATACCCTCACAGGCGTTGCTGGTGCGCATGGTGATGCGCCGCGGCGAGCATTTTCGCGTCGCACGGCTGACTTATACGGAGATCGGTGATAGCGGTGCTGCGCTGGCACCGCTGGTCGATGCGGGCTGGGTCGAGGAGGATCCGCTGCTCTCCCTCGATGAGCTGTTTCGCCACTGGCGCCTGGCCGAGCTGCGCACTGCGCTGGCCGACGAGATGCGTGCCGCAGGCTTGCCCACTTCCACCGCCAAGGCGACGCTGCGTGAGGCGCTGGCGGCGCGGCTGAGTGAGCCACGCCGACTCACCGAGTGGTGGCCCGAGGCGCCGGATCGCATCGTTCGCCTTACCTGCATGGAGCACTGCGAACGGCTGCGGCTGATGTTCTTCGGCAATTTTCGCCAGGACTGGGCCGACTTCGTGCTCGCCGAACTCGGCGTCCAGCGCTATGAGCGGGTGCCACTGGACCCTGCCTCGCGGGCCTTCCAGCGGCGTGCCGAGGTCGACGCCTATCTGCAACTGCAGCGCTTGCGCGAGCGTCTCGACGCGGGAGAGGCGCCTGAGGCGCTGTGGTCGGAGCTCGCAGACTCTGGCGGGGACAGCCCCTGGTTAGCGACCCGGCGTGCGCGGCTGGTGTTCCAGCTAGGCCGTGAGGCCGAGCGTAACGCCAACCCTGAACTGGCCCTCGAGGCCTATGCCGAAGCGGGTCGCGATCCGGGCGGTGGTGGCGAGGCGCGCATTCGACGCCTGCGGCTGCTGGAGCGGCGAGGAGAGCACCTCTCGGCATTACGCCTGGCCGAGACGCAGACGCCGCTAAGCGAGGCCGAACGTCAGGCGCTGACAAGGCTGCTGCCGCGACTGCGTCGGCGGTTGGGGATAGCGGTGGAAGCGGCGGCACCGGAGCCTGACATCCAACGCTGGGCGCTGACGCTGCCGAGGCCTGCTGGTAGCGTTGAAGGCGCGGTGCGAGATCACCTGCAGCGCGACGATGCCCCGGTCCACTACGTCGAGAACGCCCTGATCGGAGGGCTGTTCGGGCTGCTCTGCTGGGAGGCGATCTTCGCCCCGCTGCCCGGCGCCTTCTTCCACCCTTTCCAGCGTGGCCCGGCGGATCTGCGTCGCGAGGACTTCGTCAGCCGGCGACGCGAGCGTTTTGCTGCCTGCCTGGCCCAGCTAGAAGACGGCCGCTATGCCGATACCGTGCGTCGCCATTGGCACGCCAAACAGGGCCTGGCATCGCCTTTCGTCGACTGGCAGGTGCTCGACCAGACGCTACTGGAACGTGCCCTTGAGTGCCTGCCGGCAGCACACCTCCAGCGACTGTTCGCGCGCCTGCTGGAGGATATCGGCAGCAATCGCGCTGGTTTGCCGGACCTGATCCAGTTCCTGCCCGATGCAGCCCGCGGTCCGCGCTACCGGCTGATCGAGGTCAAGGGCCCCGGTGATCGCCTACAGGACAATCAGCGCCGTTGGATGGCCTATTTCCACACTCACGATATCCCCGTCTCGGTGTGCCAGGTGTGCTGGCAGGAGGCCCCGTGAGCGAGGCGTCGGCGGACCGCCCCTGCTACCGGGTAGCGGTCAGGGCGCTGTGCGATGTCACCGCCCGGAGTGGCGACCTGGATCACCGCTTCACGCCGTCGCCCACCGCCCAGCAGGGCATCGCGGGACACCAGCTCATCGCCGAGCGGCGCGGGGTGGGCTACGAAAGCGAGCTGAGCCTGCACGGCGAGGTGGAGGTGGCGGGCGCGCGGCTGCTGGTCAGTGGGCGCGCCGACGGTTTCGACCCGGAAGCTCGACGCCTCGAGGAGGTCAAGACCCACCGCGGCAGCCTGGCGCGGATGGGCGCCAATCAGCGCGCCCTGCACTGGGCCCAGGTCAAGGTCTATGGCGCGCTGCTGTGTCGGACCCGCCAGCTCGAGCGGCTCGAGCTGGCGCTGGTCTATCTGGAGGTGGGTTCGGGGCAGGAGACCCGGCTCACCGAGCCGGCGACGGCCGATGAGCTGGAGGCCTTCTTCGTCGCCCAGTGCCAGCACTATCTGGCCTGGGCCGAGCAGGAGGCTGCTCACCGCCGCCGTCGCGACAGTGCCCTGACCGCGCTGCGTTTTCCCCATCCGGCGTTTCGCCAGGGCCAGCGCGAGCTGGCCGAAGTGGTATACAAGGCTGCCGGTACTGGTCGCCAGCTGCTGCTGCAGGCCCCTACCGGGATCGGCAAGACTCTGGGCACGCTGTTTCCGATGCTTGCCGCCATGCCGCGTCAGGGACTCGATCGTGTGTTCTTCCTGACCATGAAGACCCCCGGCAGGCGCTTGGCCCTGGAGGCGCTGCGCACGCTGGGCGTGGGGGAGGACTCCGAAACGACTGCCGAGCCGCTGCCCTTGAGGGTGCTGGAGCTTGTCGCCCGCGACACCGCCTGCGAGCATCCTGACAAGGCGTGCCACGGCGATGCCTGTCCGCTGGCGCGGGGCTTCTACGATCGTCTGCCAGCGGCGCGTCAGGCGGCGGTGGCACGGGGCGGAGTGCTCGATCGGGCGGCGCTGCGTGAGCTGGCACTGGCGCACAGCATCTGCCCCTACTACCTCGGCCAGGAGCTGGTGCGCTGGTGTGATCTGACGGTGGGTGACGTCAACCACTACTTCGATACCAGCGCACTGCTCTTTGCTGCTACCCAGGCCCAGGAGTGGCGAGTGGCGGTGCTGGTCGACGAGGCCCACAACCTGGTGGAGCGAGCGCGGGGCATGTACAGCGCCGGCCTCGACCAGCAGCGCTGCAACGCCGTTCAGCGGCGTGCGCCACCGGCCCTGGCGCGTCCGCTGGGGCGGGTGGTCCGGCAGTGGCGCGAACTGCTTGCCCTCAATACGGCGGAGAACGCCGCGGAGACGCCACACCTTCTGGAGACACTGCCTGTGGGGCTGATCCAGGCGTTGCAGCAGGCGGTCTCGGCGGTGGGCGACTATCTTGCCGAACACCCCAGCGGCGAGGTCGACGAGCTGCAGGCGTTCATGTTCGAAGCGCTGGCACTGTGCCGGCTAGCAGAGTCGTTCGGCGATCACTCTATCTGCAGCCTGACCCGACACGGACGCGGTCGGGCGACTCTGGCCCTGCGCAACCTGATCCCCGCCGACTTCCTGGCGCCGCGGCTGGCTGCCAGCCAAACCACGGTGCTGTTCTCGGCGACCCTGAGCCCCGCCGACTACTACCGCGATCTGCTGGGGCTTGCCGAGGATGCCGTGTGGTGGGAGGTGGGCTCGCCGTTCAGCGGCGCGCAGCTCGAGGTGCGCCTGGCGCGCCACCTCTCGACCCGCTGGCGAGATCGCGAGAGCTCGCTGGATGCCCTGGTCGCAGTGATCGCCGACCAGTACCACCGCACACCGGGCAACTACCTGGCGTTCTTCAGCAGCTTCGCCTACCTCGAGGCGGCCGTGTCGCACCTGTCGCGTGACTATCCCGAGATTCCCAGTCGTTGTCAGCGTCGCGGCATGGACGAAACGGCGCGTCAGGCCTTTGTCGACGACTTCGTCGCTGGCGGCCGCGGGATCGGCTTCGCAGTGCTCGGCGGCGCCTTCGCCGAAGGCATCGATCTTCCCGGAGAACGCCTGGTCGGTGCCTTTATCGCCACCCTCGGCATGCCGCCGATCAGTGCGGAGAACGAGATCCTCAAGGCTCGCCTGGAGGAGCGCTTCGGCCGTGGCTTCGACTACGCCTATCGTTATCCGGGGCTGACCAAGGTGGTACAGGCCGCCGGTCGGGTGATTCGCGGCCCCGAGGATCGCGGCGTGGTGGTGCTGCTCGACGACCGCTTCGGCGAGGCCCGCAACCAGGCGCTGCTGCCGGCCTGGTGGCGGCGGCCGGAAACGGCGCCAGCGTCTCCCGCTGACCGCCAGCCTGGGGCTGCGGATGACTTGCCGGGCACATTGCCGTCGAGCGTCTAGCCGGCCTGGGGGGAGACCTTCGTCTGCAGGCGTTCGAGCACGTTCACGCCGATGAACCCGCTCAGGGCGCCGGTCAGAAAGGCGCCGGCTTCGGTGGCAACCACGGCCATCGGCAAGGCCAGATAGCCGACTCCCAGGACCCCGGCCACGTAGGCAATCAGGGCCACAATGACGCCCTCGAGGAGGCGTAGCGGTGTCGATGCCTGGGGCGCACCCTTGACGAAGCGACGGCCGAACCCACCCAGGGCGCCACCCAACAGGGCGGCGAGCAGTGGCCCCCAGGGCATGCGCTGCTGGATGGTCGCTTCCCCCCTCAGGCTGCCGGCCACTGCACTAACGGTAAGGGGGGCGAGACCGGATGAGCGCAGTTCCAGCGAGGCCGTGGACTGATCCGGTTCGAGCTGCAGTTCGCTGGGGTCGGGCGTTGCGGGTCCGTCGACCGTAAGGGCGATGCGGGTAGGGTGAGTGGCGCGCAGCGGCTCACCGTAGGGCGTCACCTGCTCGACGTTGATGACCATTCTGGCCAGCCCGAGCCCGACCATGCTGGTCGACTGCGGCCGGACCTCCAGCCGCGGCAGCGCCTCGAGCTCCAGGTTGACGTCGGAGAGGGTAGACCGGATCTCCAGGGTGGGGGTCGGTGTGGAGGGCATGAAGTCGAGCACCAGGGATTGTTCGTTAGCCAGCCCCGGCGCCTCGATCAACAGCGGAGGCAGCGCCTCGCGCGTGGAGAGGCCGCGCAGCTGCACCCTGATTTCGATGGGATGCTCGAATGTCTGGTCAGACGCGAAACGCGCTTCATCCGAGGGGTGAACGCCGAAACTTAGCTGGGTGTGGTAGCTGCCGCTCAGGGGATCCCAGGTGGCGGGTATCGGGCTCGCGGCTGCGGTGAGACGCAGCCAGGTGGACGGCCTGGGTGGCAGGGATGGTAGCGGCGTGATGCCCAGCCCCGGTGGCAAGATAACCTCGTCGATCTCGGTGGTGGAGGGAAGAAAGAGCCCGCCAGGTAGCATCTGTCGCTCTTCCGTGGTGAGCCGACGGGTCTCGACCTCGTCACCCTTGACCACGAAGGGGGCCTGTGTCGGGACGCTGAGGCTGATCCGCCCCGGTTCCTGCCGAGGCTCGACCTCGGCGTCGATCTCCCGGCCGTCAAGATCCAGCACTCTCAGGCTTTCTAGGCTCTGCTCCCAATCGAACGCGACCCGCTCAACGGGGGTGAGTGGCGGTTCAGTGTCGTCAGAGAGTGCGGACTCCTGAGCCGAGGCATCGGCGACAGTGAGGCCGATCACAATAAGCAGCGTGGGCCATAAGCGGTGAGCATATCGTGGCATGAGGGCTCCGCCGGTCAGGTCGGGCAGAGTCTCAGTATAGTCGAGCCCGGTACGGGCGATGCCTGCCTGGCGCGGCTGCCTGGTTAGCGGCGGGCCGCGTCAACGCTGGTTGTGTTGGGAGGGAGCGCTGCGTGGCGGCGTGGCGATATCCTCGTCGGCTTCGTAGAGCGCTTCCAGCTCGCGGGCGGCCTCCTGTACGGTCTGAATCTGCTGTTTTTCATTGCCGAACACCTCGAGCTGACGCATCAGGGTGCGCTCGTCGTGTTCGCGGAAGGTATCGACGGTGTGCTGGGCCTGATCAGAGGGCAGGCCCAGTTCGATCAGCAGCTCGCGTGTCAGTTCGAGGCTGGAGGGCAGCATTTCGCGAATCAGCCGATGGATGCCGGCGCGCATCAGTCGGTGAGCGTGATAGCGATTGCGTGCTCGTGCATAGAGCCGCAGATGCGGGAATTGCCGCCGCACCCGTTCGGCAATCCGCAATGAAGCCTCGATATCGCCCACCGCGATCACCAGGATACGCGCCTTGTCGGCGCCGGCGGCGCGCAGCAGGTCGCTGCGCGAGGCGTCGCCGAAATAGACCTTGTTGCCGTAGCGCCTTACGAAATCGACCTGGTCGGCGTTGATGTCGAGCACGGTATAGGGGATCTTCAGGCCCTGCAGCACGCGGCCCATGATCTGGCCGAAGCGCCCGAAGCCGGCGATGATCACCCGCGGCGAGTCGTCCCGGGGGCTATCGTAGCCCGGTCGTGGTTTGGGGGCGTCAAAGCGTGGGCGTACCCAGCGCACATGGCCCAGAAACAGTAGCGGCGTAGTGGCCATCGATAGCGAGATCACCAGGATCAGCAGCTGGACCAGTCCAGTATCGAGCAGCGCAGCAGCAGCGGCGGCGGTCAGCAGCACGAAGGCGAACTCACCGCCCTGGGAGAGCAGCACGCCGAGACTGGTCGCCTCCTTCCAGGTGGTGCCGTAGAGCCGTGCGGCGATGATCACGCTCGTGCCCTTGAGCAGCAGCAGACCCAGGGTCAGACCCAGGATGGTCAGCGGCTGCTCGGCGAGCAGGCCGATCTGCGCCATCATCCCCACTGCCATGAAGAACAGCCCCAGCAGCAGGCCGCGGTAGGGCTCGATATCGGCCTCGATATTATGCCGATACTCGGAATCGGCGAGCAGCACCCCGGCGATAAAGGCGCCCAGCGCCATGGACAGCCCGGCCAGCTCCATCAGCAGGGCGGCACCGATCACCACCAGCAGGGTGGTGCCGGCAAATACCTCGCGGCTGCCGGTGCCGGCGGCCATGCGAAACAGCGGCCGCAGCAGCAGGCGGCCGCCAATGATCAGCACCGCAAAGGCCGCGATGGCCAGCGCCACCTCGCGCAGCAGTGGGGCGGCGCCGTCGGCCAGCAGCGATCCGGCGGCAAGGATCGGTATCGCCGCCAGCACGGGAATGGCCGCCAGATCCTGAAACAGCAGCAGGGCGAAGGCATTGCGGCCGTGGCGGGTCTGCAGCTCCTTGCGCTCGCCAAGCAGCTGCAGCACCAGTGGCGTGGAGCATAGCCCCAGGCTGAACCCCACGACCAGGGCGGCCGTCGGCGCCAGCCCCAGCCACCAGCCGCCGAGTGACAGCAACAGGCTGGTCACCGCGACCTGCAGGCTGCCGAAGCCGAATACCGCGCGTCGCATCACCTTGAGGCGTGCCGGCTTGAGCTCCAGGCCGATCACGAACAGCAGCAGGACGATTCCCACCTGAGAAAACTGCAGCACGCCCTCGGCGTCCGGTACCAGCGCCAGTACCGAAGGACCGATTACCACCCCGGCGGCCAGATAACCCAGCACCTCGCCGAGGCCGATCCGTTTGAATAACGGCACGATCAGCACCGCGGCGGCGAGAAAGATCAGCGCGTTGTAGAGCAGGTCGGTGGCCAAGGTAAGATCCGTTCAGCAGCAAGCAGGCAAGGTCTGCCATGATAACCCGTCAGCGTCGTGTCCACAGGACGGCTGTGCAATCCGCGTCGACTATGCTTACCATGCAGGGGGACGCCCGTTTAACCGCAAAGGAGAGTGCATTATGGGAATTGAAGTCGGTGGTCTGTTGGGCCTGATCTGGCTGATCATTGTGATATGGGCCGTCGTCAAGGTGGCCAAGAGTTCGGCGGGGCCGGTGGCCAAGCTGCTGTGGATCCTGATTCTGCTGTTCTTCCCGCTGGTAGGGTTGATCTTCTGGCTGCTGTTGGGGCCCAAGGGGTAACTTATGCGGTCGGATTGACCCCGCCCCCACGCGCCTCGGTGGCGGCGCGCTCTTCGGCCGATTCCACACGATTTTTACCGCTACGTTTGGCCCGATACATGGCATCGTCAGCGCGTTCGATCAGTTGACGGTGCCCCAATCCAGGCTGCCAGCGCGCTACGCCAATACTGATCGTGACGCCTTGCACCGGCGCGGGGCAGGGCGACTGAGCGATTGCGTCGCACAAACGCTCGGCCATCTTCAGCGCACGGGCGTGAGTGACTCTCGGAATGATGACCATGAACTCCTCGCCGCCCCAGCGCCCCCAGCCATCCTGATGACGTAGCTGCTTTCTTATCAGGGCGGCAACATGGGCGATGATTTCGTCTCCTACCATGTGACCATGCTGGTCGTTGATCGATTTGAAGTCATCAATGTCGATCAACAGCAAGAACAGCGAGTCGCCATTGCAGGTACTTTGCGCAATGACCTCGGTAAGTGCCAAATCCAGGCGATAGCGGTTCCAGCAGCCCGTCAGTGGGTCGCGATGGGCGAGTCGCTTCAACTGATCGTTGCTGCTTATCAGCTTGCGGTTAGCGTGCATGATATCGATGACCGATAGCGCCACCGCGATGTCATCGGCGAGATCCTGTGCGATCTGCACATCGCTCGCCAGCCACCCTGAAGGTAGGTAAACATCGACGCCACCATCCTGGTGCTCAGGCTCATGAAGCCTGAACAGCACCATCCACCCCAGCGTCAGGTCGGCGACGGTCATGCGTATGGCAAGCGCGCCGCCATGCCGTGCGCTTGGCAATGCCGCTGAGGCATGATCCGGCAGGTCGCTGAGGGTAACGATGTGTTGCGACGCCTGCATGGTGGACAGGGCCGTTTTCAGCTGCGACAAGGCGCTTGCCGTCGGTGTCATCCCCCGAACCACGTGCCTGTCGTTGAGCATTAGGGCGACACCCTGGGCATGCAGTAGCGATAGCCAGTGATCGCCGTGGCGCGCGACTAGCGTATCGGCATCCTGCATCTGGCGTATCTCGCTGACGATAAGACGCCGCTTGGCCTTTAGCTGTTGGCGATGATGCTCGTAGCGGAGCGATGTCAGGTAGCGCAGACGTTGACCGCTGATGTCGAGCCACAACCTCAGCAGCGGCAGCGTTTCAGTTGTCAGGTTCTCCGTGCGGCAGCTGGCGTATCCCCAGTGAGGCGGGTCTTGCGGGATCAGGATGGTTTGATCATTGCCGTCCGCGCGGCTTGCCGAGGGGGGCTGCTGGCATACGAGGCGGGTATTGCCGCCCGGGTAGCGCCGATAGAGGGTCACGGGATGCTGCCGAGTAAGCCAGAAGAGCCGCTCGGCTAAGCGCTGGACAATGGCATCCTGGTCATTTGCCAGGCTGACCCATGACAGTTCCTGCACGAGAGTGGCCAGCTCAAGCGGGCGAGGCTGAGGGAACGGAGGGTCTATACTCATGTTTATCCCCTTGGCGCTGGAGTTGTCCCAGAACTTCCCGCGCTCGCCGACGTTTCGTACACAACCTGGGCCTGCACGGCTACCGCATATGCATTGGATACGACTAGTGGATTGAACCATGAGTTTAATCAGAAATTGAATTTCAGTTCAACCCGAGTTGAACCAATGCTTCACATTTGCGGCATGGATGAAAAACGACTATTTGCCGAGCGGTTGAAGCACGCCATGCGAGAAGCAGGGTATGACCCCAGGCCTTCGATACTGGAGCGCGAGTTCAATCTGCGCTTTTGGGGAAAACCCATTACTTTCCAGGGGGTGCGCCGCTGGCTGCGCGGCGAGTCCATGCCTAGCCAGGACAAGCTGATGGTGCTGGCCCAATGGCTGCAAGTGGAGCCGCAGCGGTTACGCTACGGGGCAGCGGATATGCAAGGGGTAGGTGAGTCCCCGGCCACTTGGAGAGCCGAAATGAGCGCCGAGGAACAAGAAGTGTTGGACGCTTACCGCGCGCTGCCCGCAGAGCAGCGCAAGACGCTGCGTGAAGTCATGTTTGCGTTGGTCGCGGCGTCGAAGGTCAAGCCGCGCTGAACGCATCGCTCGGCGAGATTCATGCGGCGCGGCGGTAACGATCAATCGGTTGTGGGCTTTCTGTAATGCCCGGGAATCTTGACCCGCTCGCCGTTGGGGAGCTGACGAACGTGAGTGGGGACGTAGACGCGTTCGATGATGCTCTTGCTCATGGCAACGTACCTCTGGGTAGCGAAGCACTGTCGCAGGCCGAGTAAGCCTGCATGCTGGTGAAGTCACCGACTAGTCTGCATCTAAATGCGAGTCACTTTCAATCCCCCCGGTGGCCGGACCGGGACATATCTTGTCGGCCTCGCTAACCAGTGGCAGCACATACTGTCGGGTGAGCGCTGCCAGAGGCAGTGCCTGGGCTTCCTGGCAGGTGACCCAGCGCAACTCCGCGATTTCGGCGGCAGGTTTTACGTCGGGAGCGATGTCGACCCTGAACAGCTGGGCACGGACATGCAGGCCTGGCTCGTTCGCCGCAGGAGCTTGGTACTCACCCAGGTAGACGAGACGCTTCGGTCGCTGCGCCAACTCCTCGTAAAGCTCGCGGGTTAGTGCTGCGGCTGCTGTCTCGCCGGGTTCGATCTTGCCGCCCGCTTGCATGAAGGCCTGAGTGCCGCGCTTACGCACCAGCAGCAGACGTCCTGCATCGTCGACAATGATCGCGGCGGCGATGTGTAGGGTTGTGACAGAGCTGGCCGGATAGTGCACGAAATACTCCCCGGCGATGCTCAGTGCAGCGACGTCGCTTGGCGCTGAAAGTGCACCGGGGGGCGATATTTATCGCTGGGCGACGCCTGACGTGACGGCAACACTCGCCAACCACGTTCGCCGGCCCAGGTCTTGAGGGCGCGAAAATCGATCAACGGGTTGGTGGTGCTGGTGTAGGGCGTATCGGCGGGGAAGGCCAGTGCAATATAGGTGTAGTAGGCGGTCGCGCTTTCCCGTTCGTGGGCCGCCAGGGCGCGGTCCAGCGCGTGTTGCCACTGTCGGGAAACGTCCTGCTCGATTGCCAGAGATGCGCTCATGGCAGTGCCCTCCATTGGGGTGGTCGGCATCCGTTGGTGTCCGAACTCGCCCTCCCATGAGGAGGGCGAAGGTCTTGGATCGGTCTAGTCCCAGCTCAGCGCTCCACCCACCTGGTACTCGGTGACGCGGGTCTCGAAGAAGTTCTTCTCCTTGCGCAGGTCGATGATCTCGCTCATCCATGGGAAGGGGTTCTTGGCGCCGGGGTACTGCTCCTTCAAGCCGATCTGGGCCAGGCGGCGGTTGCAGATGAAGTGCAGATACTCCTCCATGATCGCCGCGTTCATGCCCAGCACGCCGCGGGGCATGGTGTCCCGGGCGTAGGCGATCTCCAGTTCGGTGCCCTCGATGATCATCTGGGTCACCTCGTCCTGGAACTCGGCGGTCCACAGGTGCGGGTTCTCGATCTTGATCTGGTTGATCATGTCGATGCCGAAGTTCAGATGCATCGACTCGTCGCGCAGGATGTACTGGAACTGCTCGGCGACGCCGGTCATCTTGTTGCGCCGGCCCATGGAGAGGATCTGGCTGAAGCCGCAGTAGAAGAAGATGCCTTCGGTGACGCAGTAGAAGGCCACCAGATTGCGCAGCAGCTCCTGGTCGGTCTCCGGGGTGCCGGTCTGGAAGTCGGCGCGGGACAGCGACTGGGTGTGCTTGAGGCTCCAGGCCGACTTGGCTGCCACCGAGGGCACTTCGCGGTACATGTTGAAGACCGCGCCCTCATCCATGCTCAACGACTCCACGCAGTACTGGTAGGCGTGGGTGTGGATGGCTTCCTCGAAGGCCTGGCGCAGCAGATACTGGCGGCATTCGGGGTTGGTGATCAGGCGATAGAGCGCCAGCACCAGGTTGTTGGCGACCAGCGAGTCGGCGGTGGAGAAGTAGCCGAGGCTGCGCTCGACGATGCGCCGCTCGTCCGGGGTCAGGCCGTCCTGGCTCTTCCACAGTGCGATATCGGCGTTCATGTTCACTTCCTGGGGCATCCAGTGGTTGGCGCTGCCGTCCAGGTACTTCTGCCAGGCCCACTCATACTTGAACGGCACCAGCTGGTTCAAGTCGGCACGGGCGTTGATCATCTGCTTGTCGTCGACTTCGATACGCGCCGCGCCCATCTCGAGCTCTTCGAGGCCGGCGGCCACGTCGAGCTCCTCGAGGGACTTGCGCGCCCGCGCCAGACGCTCCTCGTCGGCGGTCTGGTAGCGGTTGCCGGTACCGCCCTCGGGCGCCTCTTCGGCACTCGGCGCCGCGGCTGGCTTGGCCGCCGGCGGGGTAGATGCGGCGGCGTACTTGGGGCTCGCTTCGGCGACGCCGCTATCGTCCTCGTGGAATTCGTCCCAGTTCAGCATCTATCTCTCTCCCGGTTAAGGTTCCGGTTACATTCGGTATGGGCGCTTACTGACACGCCTCGCAGCCCAGTTCGTCGATATCGCCGGCCGAGGGCGCGCGCTGGCCGCCCTTGCCCGCGAGGAAATCACTCTGCAGGTAGTCGTCGATGCCGCGCGGCTCGGGAGCGCCTGCGACGCTGGGTGCCGGCGCCGGTGCGCCACTGCCCACGGCGTTGTGGTTACCGCGCTCGACGGTGGACTTCTCCACCGAGGTGGCGCCCAGGGCACGCAGGTAATAGGTGGTCTTGAGCCCCAGGTACCAGGCCATGCGGTAGGTCACGTCGAGTTTCTTGCCCGAGACGCCCTTGATATAGAGGTTCAGCGACTGCGCCTGATCGATCCACTTCTGGCGCCGCGAGGCGGCTTCGACCAGCCACTTGGGCTCGACCTCGAAGGCGGTGGCGTACTTGGCCTTGAGGTCCTCGGGGACCCGTTCGATGGGCTGCACGCTGCCGTCGTAGTACTTGAGATCGTTGATCATCACCTCGTCCCACAGGCCACGCTCCTTGAGGTCGTTGACCATATAGGCGTTGACCACCGTGAACTCGCCGGACAGGTTCGATTTCACGTAGAGGTTCTGGTAGGTGGGTTCGATCGACTGCGAGACCCCGCAGATATTGGAGATCGTCGCCGTGGGCGCGATCGCCATCACGTTTGAGTTGCGCATGCCCTGCTCGGCAATCTTGCGGCGCAGAGGCGCCCAGTCCTGGGTCGCAGAGGTGTCCACGGCGATGTATTTCTCGCCGCGCTCGACCTTGAGCTTGTCGATGGAGTCGATCGGCAGCACGCCCTGGCTCCACAGCGAGCCGTCGAAGCTCTGGTAGCGTCCGCGCTCGGCGGCCAGGTCCGAGGAGGCCTCGATGGCGTGGTAGCTGACCAGCTCCATGGAGCGGTCGGCAAAGGCCACGGCTTCCTGGCTGGCGTAGGCGATGCCGTGAGCGTAGAGCGCGTCCTGGAAGCCCATGATGCCGAGCCCCACCGGGCGATGCTTGATGTTCGAGTTGCGCGCCTGGGGCACCGCGTAGTAGTTGATGTCGATAACGTTATCGAGCATGCGTACCGCGGTGCGCACGGTGCGCCTGAGCTTGGCGTCGTCGAGCTGGCCGTCGACCACGTGCTGGGCCAGGTTCACCGAGCCCAGGTTGCAGACCGCGATCTCCTCGGGGCTGGTATTGAGGGTGATCTCGGTACACAGATTGGACGAGTGAACGACACCGGTGTGCTGCTGCGGGCTGCGCAGGTTGCAGGGATCCTTGAAGGTGATCCAGGGGTGGCCCGTCTCGAACAGCATCGAGAGCATCTTGCGCCACAGGTCCTTGGCCTTGATCCGCTTGTAGAGCTTGAGCTGACCGGTGCGGGTCATCTCTTCATACTCCTCGTAGCGCTGCTCGAAGGCGGCACCGTAGAGGTCGTGGAGGTCCGGGCAGGTGGACGGTGAGAACAGCGTCCACTCCTTGTCGTCGAAAACGCGCTTCATGAACAGATCCGGCACCCAGTTGGCGGTGTTCATGTCGTGGGTACGACGGCGATCGTCGCCGGTGTTCTTGCGCAGCTCGAGGAACTCCTCGATATCGAGGTGCCAGGATTCGAGGTAGGCGCATACCGCGCCCTTGCGCTTGCCGCCCTGATTGACCGCCACGGCGGTGTCGTTGACCACCTTGAGGAAGGGCACCACCCCTTGGCTCTTGCCGTTGGTACCCTTGATGTAGGAGCCCAGCGCGCGCACCGGTGTCCAGTCGTTGCCCAGGCCGCCGGCCCACTTGGAGAGCATGGCATTGTCCCGAATCGCGCTGTAAATGCTGTCCAGGTCGTCGGACACGGTAGTCAGATAGCAGCTGGAGAGCTGGCTACGCTGGGTGCCGGAGTTGAACAGGGTTGGCGTAGAGGCCATGTAATCGAAGCTCGAGAGCAGCTCGTAGAACTCGACGGCACGCGCTTCGCGGTCGTCTTCGTCGAGTGCCAGGCCCATGGCCACGCGCATGAACATCACCTGGGGCAGTTCGTAGCGCACATCGTCCTGGTGGATGAAGTAACGGTCATAGAGGGTCTGCAGGCCGAGATAGGTGAAAGCCATGTCGCGGGTGTGGTCCAGCGCATCGCCGAGGCGCTCGAGGTCGAACTCGGCGAGTCTCTCGTCGAGCTGCTCGAAGCCGATGCCACGCTCGATGTAGGCCTTGAAGGCCGGCTTGTAGAGCTCAGCCATCTCCTGGTAGGTGGCCTCTTCGGCGACGCCCAGAAACGACAGCGCTTCGCGGCGCAGGTTGTCCTGCAGCAGGCGGGCGGTGACGTAGGTGTAGTTGGGGTCCTTCTCGACCAGGGTGCGTGCGGTCATCATCAGCGCCTGGGAGACCCCGTCGACGGTCACACCGTCGTAGAGGTTCTTCAGCGAGTCCTCGACGATCTTGTTGGGATCGACGTTGGCGAGTCCCTCACAGGCGTCGAATACCAGCGTCTCGACCCGGCCCAGATCGAGTGGACGGCGGCTGCCGTCGAGGGCGGTGACGTTGAGGGTCGGGTGCGGCTTCTCGATATCATCGCCGGCGGCGGCGCGCGCCCGGGCATGCTCTTCGCGGTAGAGGACATAGGCGCGGGCAACCTTCTGCTCGCCGGCGCGCATCAGCGCCAGTTCCACCTGGTCCTGGATGTCCTCGATGTGCAGCGTCCCACCATCGGGCATGCGGCGCAGGAAGGCTTCACTGATGGCGGTCGAGGCCTGGGCCACGAAGTCGCGCACCCGCGACGAGGCACCGGCGTTGTCGCCTTCCACGGCGATGAAGGCTTTGGTCATCGCCACCGATATCTTGCTGGCATCGAAAGAGACGACATCGCCGCCTCGCTTGATCACCCGCAGCTGGTTGGGGGCGGTCACGTTCACCGGCGTCTTGCCGGGAGTCAGAGTGGTATCCATGGCGCCGTGTCGTCCTAGCGGTGGTGGTTGGAAAGCAGCAGCGCGAGGGCGCGCCTCGCCGCCCTGTAAATCGGGCTTGATTCAGTGCACCAGACGCAATGTGGGTGCAGGTTGACAGTTGTAGGGTGGCTTGCTAGGAACACACCATCTTGTGTTCCTTGAGGTCACGAGCACAAGATAGTGTGGCATCTAGCTTTCATCAAGTGGATAAGCTGTGTATATCATGTGTCTCTCCTGGGGGGGAATCGGGGCCTCTTGGCAGGCCGCATGCTAGAGCGTTTCTTGACCTGGCGCAGTGGCTAAAAAGGTCAATGGTGGTAGACGCTCGCTGCAAATTCGGTTATTTCGGGTATCCTTGGGTATCATTCGCAAACAACAATGCGGCCCTTTAGTGACGTGGGTAAGTTAGCGTTGCAGGATGTCGCAAGAACGGCGCAGCGGTAACCGCCAGTGGCTGCTTCCCCAACAACGGACGGATATACGGGATGGAAGAACGCGTGGAGCGCAACGACCAGGATCATGTACTGATCATCGAGGATGACGAACGGCTGGCCGACCTCACCCGGGACTACCTCGAGGCCAACGGCTTTCAGGTCACGGTTGAGGCCGATGGAGCGCGCGGGGTGGAGCGAATCGTCTCGCTGCAGCCAGACTTGGTAATACTCGACCTGATGCTGCCGGGAGAGGATGGGTTGTCGATCTGCCGCCGGGCGCGCACCGACTATGCCGGGCCGATCCTGATGCTGACCGCCCGCACTGATGACATGGATCAGGTGCTGGGGCTGGAGATGGGGGCCGACGACTATGTGCCCAAACCGGTTCAACCGCGGGTGCTGCTGGCGCGCATGCGTGCCCTGATGCGGCGCACCGACAGCGGCGAAAGCAGCGGCGATGCCCGCCTGACCTTCAACAATCTGGTGGTCGACAGCGCGACGCGCGAAGCTTGGCTGGAGGGGAATCGCATCGACCTGACCAGCGCCGAGTTCGACCTGCTGTGGCTGCTGGCCAGCCACGCCGGCCGGGTACTGACCCGCGAAGAGATATTCTCTGAACTGCGCGGTATCAAGTACGACGGCCAGGATCGCTCCATCGACGTGCGGGTATCGCGTATCCGGCCCAAGATCGGCGACGATCCAAACCATCCGCACCGCATCAAGACGGTGCGCAGTAAAGGCTATCTGTTCGTCAAGGACAGCTGATGCTGCGCCCGCTATCGGGTAGCACCTTCCTGCGCGTTTACGTGCTGCTGGCCCTGGCCCTGGTACTGGCTTTCGGGCTGGCCCTGGGCGGTTTCACGCTGGTCGATCAGGTTCGCCGTGAGCAGTATCGCGAACAGCTCGCCGAGGCGCCGATGCAGCTGCTGGCGCGCCAGCTGAGCGCCGAGCCGCTGGAGCAGCGTAGCCGATGGCTGGCGCAGCACGGCACCGAACTCAGCGTTGAGCTCCATCTGCATGACATCGAGAGCGGCGAATTCGGCTACTTCCAGCGCGCCCGCCTCGACGCCGGCCGGGTGCTGATCGAGGCTGAGGGCGCCACCGACTGGCGACTGTTCACGCGACTGCCGGGAGAGGATGCCATCCTCGAAGCGCGCCTCGATGGCATCGGCGAGTCGCAGCTGCGGGCCATGAAAACGGTGCTTGGTGAATGGCTGACCGACCCGCTGCTGCGCGACCAGCGTGTTGCGGAACTGTCCAGCGACGCGCTGCCGATCACTCTCAACGATGCGCCGCCTAGCCGGCTCGACAGCGCCCAGCTGGCGAGGCTGGGCGCCGGCGAAGTGGTGTTGCACCTGGCACCAGAGGCCTGGGGCCTGACCCTGTTCCTGCAGCTCGACAGCGGTACGCCACTGGAGTCGATACAGTGGCTGCAGGTGGGGCCGGTCCACGCCTTCGAGCCGATGCCGCTGTCGCTATCGCTACTCCTGCTGGTGGTAATGCTCGGTGTGCTGGCTGGCATCATCTACTTGATCGTGCGCGGCGTCGAGGCGCGCATGGCGCGGCTCGAGCTGGCCGCCACGCGTATCGCCGGCGGCCATCTGGATACTCGGGTCAAGGTCGAGAGTAGTGACTTTCTGGGGCGCCTGGGGATGGCCTTCAATGGCATGGCCGCTCAGGTGCAGGCGCTGTTGCGTGCCCAGCAGGAGATGATCCGCGCGGTCTCCCACGAGCTGCGCACGCCGGTGGCAAGGATTCGCTTCGCGGTACAGATGGTCGAGGACATGACCGACGATGACGCCGTGCGTCGCCAGCTATCGGGCGTGGACGGTGATATCGAGGAGCTCGATGGGCTGATCGACGAGATTCTCACCTATGCACGGCTGGGCAGCGATCAGGCCCACGGCGTCGAGCTGGCCGCCGAACCGCTGGAGTGCCGGGCCATGGCCCAGCGCGTCATCGATGCTCTCGCCGGGCTTCACAGCCATCTGCAGCTTGAGCTGGCGCCGGGGGAGGAGTTCGAGCTCGAGGCCGAGCCGCGCTACCTGCAGCGGGCGCTGCAGAACCTGGTGGCCAACGCCTGCCGACACGCCGAGGGGCGTGTCCTGATTAGCCTGCATAACGACTTGCGAGCGGTGCGCATCGACGTCGAGGATGACGGTCCCGGGGTGCCGGAGAAGGATCGCCAGGAGATATTCAAGCCCTTCGCACGTCTCGACGATAGCCGCACCCGGCGTTCGGGCGGCTACGGCCTGGGGCTGTCGATCGTGCACAAGGTCATGGCCTGGCACGGTGGCAGCGTGATGGTCGATGAGAGTCCGACGCTGGGTGGCGCGCGCTTTAGCCTGCTGCTTCCCGGCCGCGCCTGAGCGTCAGGCCGGCTTGACCCCCTCCAGTACCGCAAACGAGGTCTCCCGCGCGGTGCGCAGAAAGTCTTCCATCCACGGTGCATCGCGGGTCTCTTCACGGATCGCCGCGAACAGCGTGCTCCACATGCCATCTTCGCCCAGCATCACGGCACGCACGTAGTCGCGCTCGAGGTACTCGGTGAGCGCCCAGTTGGGCAGCGCACAGACGCCACGCCCGCTGGCCACCAGCTGCATCATCATGATCGTCAGCTCGGCGGTGCGGATCTCCCGCGGCTCGACACCGGCGGGGTCGAGAAACTGGCTGAACACATCGAGGCGGGCGTGCTCCACCGGATAGGTGATCAGGGTTTCGTCGGCCAGATCCTCGGGGGTGATCCAGGCGCGGTCGGCCAGGCGGTGTTGCTTGGCCACCGCCAGCAGGCCCTGATAGCGGAACAGCGGCTCGTAGTGCACGCCGCTCAGCGGCTGGGGGTCGGCGGTGATCACCAGGTCGAGCTGTTCACGGGCCAGTGCCGGCAGCGGATCGAAGTGGTGGCCGCCGGGAATGTCGACCTCCACTTCCGGCCAGTGGTCGCGAAAGTAGTCGATGGTCGGCATCAGCCACTGAAAGCAGCTATGGCACTCGATGGCCATGTGCAGCCGGCCCTGCTCGTTGCCGGCCAGTCTCGCCAGATCGCGCTCGGCCATGCGCACCTGGGGCAGGATCT
Organism: Halomonas sp. ML-15; assembly: GCF_014779595.1. GTDB lineage: Bacteria > Pseudomonadota > Gammaproteobacteria > Pseudomonadales > Halomonadaceae > Franzmannia. The sequence goes on along the minus strand of NZ_JACXZT010000019.1, from coordinate 200,927 downwards.
GTTCGGCCAGGGCCAGCAGTCGCTGGCCGGCGCGGGTAAATTCCACCGGCCGGGTCTTGCGCAGGAACAGTGGGCTGCCCAGCCGCTCCTCGAGATCCTTGAGCTGGTGGGAGAGCGCCGACTGGGTGAGGTGCACCCGCTCGGCGGCTTCCACCAGCGAGCCGGCGTCGCGCAGGGCGATCAGGGTGCGAAGATGGCGTAGCTCGAGCATGATGAGTAACTTTCACGTTGATGATTAATTAATCTAGTTTGATTCACTCAGAGGCGCCAGCCAAACTGCCTTCACTCGATGGCGACGTCGCCATAAAGCATATCGGTTTATCACCTGAAGGGTTAGCACATGGCACTGGCACATATTCTGGGTTACCCACGCATCGGCGCCGACCGCGAGCTCAAGCGCGCCACCGAGGCCTACTGGAAGGGCGAGCTGGATCGCAACGCTCTGGAATCGGCAGGTCGCGAACTGCGCGCTCGCCACTGGCAGGCGCAGCGCGACGCCGGTCTCGACCTGGTCACGGTGGGCGACTTCGCTTTCTATGACCAGGTGCTCAACGTCTCACTGCTGCTCGGGGCGGTACCGCCGCGCTTCCGGGCCGAACAGGAAGTGGCCGACGGCGATATCGATCTCGACACCGCCTTTCGCATGGCCCGCGGCCGCGCCCCCAGCGGCGAGCCGGCAGCCGCTTGCGAGATGACCAAGTATTTCGACACCAACTACCACTATCTGGTCCCCGAGCTGCACGCCGATCAGGAGCTCCGGCTGGCCAGCCAGCGGCTGTTCGCTGAGGTCGACGAGGCCCAGGCCGCAGGTCATGCCGTCAAGGTCAGCCTGCTCGGGCCGCTCAGCTGGCTGTGGCTGGGCAAGGTCAAGGGCGGCGACGACCTCGACCGCCTGAGTCTGCTCGACGGCGTGCTGGCGGTCTACGCCGAGGCGTTGGCAAAGTTGGCGGCTCAGGGCGTCGAGTGGGTACAGCTCGATGAGCCGGCGCTGGTCCAGGACTTGCCGCAAGCGTGGCGGCAGGCCTTTGAATCGGCCTACAGCCGCTTGTCCCGCACCCCGGTCAAGGTGCTGCTGGCGACCTACTTCGGCGGCCTGGGCGATAACCTCACGCTGGCCACCGGCCTGGCGGTGGACGGCCTGCATATCGATGCGGTGCGCGCTCCCGAGCAGCTCACCGCGGTGATCGACAACCTGCCGGGCTACAAGGTGCTGTCGGTAGGCGCCATCGACGGGCGCAACATCTGGCGCGCCGACCTGGCGCTGCTGCGCGAGCGCCTGGCCGCCGCGCGCATGCGCCTCGGCGAGCGGCTGTGGATCGCCCCTTCCTGCTCGCTGTTGCACGTGCCCGTGGATCTCGAGGCCGAGAGCGAACTCGACAGCGAGCTCAAGAGCTGGTTGGCCTTCGCCCGCCAGAAGCTCGACGAGACCGTCACGCTGGCGAGACTGCTGGATAACCGGGCCACCCCGGACGATCGGGCGCGCCTCGCGGCGGCCACTGCGGCCCTCGATGCGCGGCGCAGCTCGACGCGTATCCACCGCCCGGCGGTGGCCGAGCGCCTGGCGACGGTGAGCGCTGCCGATGCCGAGCGCGCCAGCCCCTATCCCGAGCGGGCGCACCTCCAGCGCCGGGCCTTCGACCTGCCGCTATTCCCCACCACCACCATCGGCTCCTTCCCGCAGACCGCCGAGATTCGCGCCGCGCGGCGCGCGTTCAAGGCCGGCGAGCTGAGTGAGGCCGACTACAGTGCGCAGATGCAGCAGGAGATCGCCTATGCGGTGGCGCGACAGGACGCGCTGGGCATCGACGTGCCGGTGCATGGCGAGCCCGAGCGCAACGACATGGTCGAGTACTTCGGCGAACAGCTGGACGGCTTTGCCTTTACCCGCTTCGGCTGGGTGCAGAGCTACGGGTCGCGCTGCGTCAAGCCGCCGGTCATCTACGGCGACGTGGCGCGCCCGCAGCCGATGACGGTGCGCTGGAGCGAGTATGCCCAGTCGCTGACCGACAAGCCGATGAAGGGCATGCTTACCGGCCCGGTGACCATCCTGCAGTGGTCTTTCGTGCGCGACGACCAGCCGCGTGAGACCACTTGCCGGCAGATCGCCCTGGCGCTGCGTGACGAGGTCGCCGACCTCGAGCGCGCCGGTATCCGTATCATCCAGATCGATGAGCCGGCGCTTCGCGAGGGCCTGCCGCTGCGCCAGGCCGAGTGGCAGGGCTATCTCGACTGGGCGGTGGCGTGCTTCAAGCTGACGGCGGCAGTGGCCGAGGATGCGACCCAGATCCACACCCATATGTGCTATTCGGAGTTCAACGACATCATCGCCTCCATCGCCGCGCTGGATGCCGACGTGATCACCATCGAGACCTCGCGCTCGGACATGGAGCTGCTCGACGCCTTCCAGGACTTCGCCTACCCCAACGAGATCGGCCCGGGAGTCTACGATATCCACTCGCCGAATATTCCCGAGGTAGCCTGGATGGTCCAACTGATGGAGAAGGCGCTCGACAAGATTCCTGCCGAGCGGCTGTGGGTCAACCCGGACTGCGGCCTCAAGACACGCGGCTGGGCCGAGGTCGAGCCGGCCCTGGCCAATATGGTCGAGGCGGCCCGCGAGCTACGCCGTCGGCACGCTTGATGCTGCGCTGACGCTGGCCTGACAGGCGCCGGAGCGATTCGCCCCGGCGCCTGGTATGCTGGGCGTCTAACCAGGCTAAGATGGTCTTGCAAGGAGCCCGCTGATGACCCCTCCCTCTTCCTTTCTGCGCGCTGCCGGTATGGCGTGCGGCGCGCTATGGCTGGCCGGCTGTGCCGCTCCCCAGAGTAGCGACGAACCGTCACCGGCGGTGGTCGACAGCACCGCTGCCACGGCCCTGGCCGGTGACCAGACAGCTGCCGAGGTGGCGGCCAGCGATCCGGCACCGCTGCTGCCGTCGCTGTTCTTTCCCGGGAGCGCGGAACAGTTCGTTGCCTGGCGCTGCCAGCCGGCCCAGGATCTTATCTCGGCGCATGGCGATGACGAGCTGCGGCTATGGTCGCGACAGGGTGCCTATCGCCTGGCGCCGGCGGTGGTGGCCAGCGGCGCACGCTACACGGTCGATGACCTGAGCTTCTGGAGCAAGGGCGACGAGGCGCTGGTGGAGAGCGATAACGGCCGCCTGGATTGCCAGCAAGACATGCCCCGGGGGGCCATGACCCGCGACGACCGGCCCGGCGTGATGTTTCACGGGCGCGGCAACGAGCCGGGCTGGGTGGTCAGCCTCGACCACGATGCGCCACAGCTATCGCTGCTGCTCGACTACGGCGAGCGGGAGCTAAGGCTGCCCTACCGCGTCACCGAGATGGATAACGCCAACGGCCGAGTGCAGCTGGCCAGCGGTGACGCCGACCAGCCCTTCAGCCTCGAGCTAGAGGCCCGGGCCTGCTTCGACGACATGAAGGGCGACCCCTTCCCGGTGCGCGTAACGCTGACCCTCGACGGCCAGACGTATAGGGGCTGTGGGCAGGGCATCGCACCCTAAGCGTTGTCAGCAGGCCACCTCCTCACGCCAGCGCTCGTCGACCAGCTCGCCGAGGCACAGCGGTGCCTCAGGGTCGAGGATGCGCTGGCCGAGCAGCGCCAGCGCCTCGCCGTTGGCGCGGGCCGGCGTCTCACGCTGCTCGCTGGCCAGCGGGTGCCACTGGCCAGCGTCGAGGTCGGCTTCGAGCAGGGTGAAGGTGAAGGGGTGAAAGCCGGGGAAGCCCAGCCGCAGGTCGGTGGCGGTGAGGGTCGGTACGTCGTCGATCAGCTCGACGTCGTAGCGCAGATAGGGGCCCGCGAACCAGTCGAGCCGCGCGCCGTTGGCGCTGGCCAAGGCCGCTGGCTCCCACTGCGCACCCCGCGAAAAGCGTTCGAACTGGATGGGCGACGCGCCGTCGAAGACGCTCACCAGGGCTTCGTGCTGGTCGTCGCCGTCGATCACCGTGACCCGCCATAGCAGGGTATTGAACGGGGTCGGCTGCACCAGCCGCGGCGCCTCCTGCAGCCCCCGCTCGGCCAGCTCCGGCGCCAGACGGTACTCCACCAGGCTCTTGGCGCCGAAGGCGAACACCAGATAGAGGCTCGATAGCGCCAACCCCCAGGCCGGGCCGCGGCGGCCGTTGCCGCTGACCAGCGCGACGATGATGCCGATCAGTAGCGGCAGGGTGTAGAGCGGGTCGATGATAAACACGATTGGCCAGGCGCTTGGGCGCACGTCCAGTGGCCACCACAGCTGGGTGCCGTAGGTAGTCAGCGCATCCAGCAGCGGGTGGGTGGTCAGGCACAGCACGAAGAACAGCCACCAGTGGCGCAGCGAAATATCCCGCGCCGGGGCAAAGCGCGCGGCGAGCAGTGCCATCAGCGTGCCCAGGCCGGTGAGTACGAACAGCGAATGGCTAAAGCCGCGGTGCTCGGTGTAGTTGGCCACGGCGTCGCCGTAGTCGAGCACCACGTCGAGGTCCGGCAAGGTGCCCAGCGCCGCGCCGATCAGGATCGACTTGCGCCCCAGCCGGCGGCCGAGCACGGCTCCGCCGACGGCGGCGCCCAGCGCCGCCTGTGTTATCGAATCCATGTTGCTTGTGTCTCCCTGCGCCGCGATTGGCGTAAATGATCCGCAGTTAAGAGTGGCGATCCACGGCAGGGTTCCCGGCCGTCGCCCACGGTGGCTGTGCCGCCAGGATGCGCGCCTGCACCGGGCAGTCGTCACGGTGGGCGCCGGGTAGGTAGCCGGTGCTCATCAGGAACTCATTGACGATCTCGGGGCCGGTAAAGCGGAAGGTACGACGGAACAGCTTGACCCAGTCAGCGTGGGCCAGCGGGTGGTGGTGATCGAGCCACGCCTTGAAGCTGCCGTGGTCGGCCTGCAGGCGCTGCACCACCTGGGCGTTATGGATGGTGGCATCGACCTTGAGGCGGTTGCGGATGATCCCGGCGTCACCCAGCAGGCGTTCGCGGTCGCGGTCGCCATAGGCGGCGACACGCTCGATATCGAAACCCTCGAAGGCGACCGCGAAGGCGGCTCGCTTCTTGAGCACGGTGAGCCACGACAGCCCGGCCTGGTTGATCTCCAGGATCAGACGCTCGAACAGGGTGTCGTCGTCGTGGACTGGGAAGCCATATTCGTGGTCGTGGTAGGGGCCGTGGAATTCGTGGCCCGGGGCTTGGTCACAGTAGGCGGACATGCTGGTGTATCCTGAGTGTCTATGGTCGCTATCGTTAGCATTGAGGAGTCGTCATGTCGAGTCTGTTTCCCGCCACTGCACGCCGCCTGGTCGGCATTGGTCTGCTGAGCGCCTTCTCCACGGCGGCCTGGGCCGGCCCGCTGGTGGAGATGTGGAAAGATCCCAACTGTGGCTGCTGCACGGCCTGGGCGGAGCACCTCGAGGCAGCCGGTTTCGAGGTCGAGATGCACGACACCCGCGAGATGCGCGAGGTCAAGATCGAGCACGGTGTCCCCCAGGAGCTGGCTTCCTGCCACACCGCGACCGTCGATGGCTACGTGATCGAAGGCCACGTACCGGCGGCAGATATCCAGCGTCTGCTCGAGGAGTCGCCGGAGGTCGCTGGCCTGGCGGTACCCGGCATGCCCCACGGCTCGCCGGGCATGGAGACCGGTCGCGTCGACGACTATGCGGTGCTGGCGTTCGGCGGGCAGCACGAGGCGCCGCAGATCTTCCAAGAATATATCCACGACTAGGAGGCTATCCATGCAATACCTGCACACCATGGTTCGCGTCAGCGATCTCGACGCCTCGCTGCACTTCTACTGCGATCTGCTCGGCCTCACGGAGGTACGCCGCAAGGAGAACGACAAGGGGCGCTTCACCCTGGTGTTCCTCGCCGCCCCCGAGGACGAGTCGCGCTCTGCCGAACTCAAGGCGCCGGAGCTGGAGCTGACCTACAACTGGGACCCGGAGGAGTACACCGGCGGGCGTAACTTCGGCCACCTGGCCTATCGCGTCGAGGATATCTACGCGCTCTGCCAGCATCTTCAGGACAACGGCGTCACCATCAACCGCCCGCCGCGTGACGGCCATATGGCGTTCGTCAAATCGCCGGACGGCATCTCGGTGGAGCTGCTGCAGAAGGGCGACGCCCTGGAGCCCCGCGAGCCCTGGGCGTCGATGGAGAACAGCGGCAGCTGGTGAGAGGAGCCGCGTGCCCCTGCCGGAGCACGCGGGACTGATGGTTCAGCGCTGCAGGTCGATACGGTAGAGCGCGAAGCCGACCTCGTCTTCACCGATCCGCTCCACCGGATAGTCGGCGTAGGTGTCGATGAAAGCCGCGGCAGTGTCGCTGGGTGAGGTCTCGAACACCACCTCGAGCGGGGTGTCGCTGTCGATGGGCGCCAGCTGCCAGTTGCCGTCGGCACGGGGCTCGACCTGGCCCTCTTCGGCACTGACGCGAGCGATATAGTCGGCCAGTACCGCGCGGTTTTCATTCGGCGAGACGAAGGCGACATTCTCTTCACCGGTGCCGGGAAAGCTGCCACCGTAGGCGCGGTAGTCGTTAGTGGCGACCAGGAAATGCTGTTCCGGGTCGACCGGCTCGCCGTCATATGACAGCCCTTGGATACGCTCGACGTCGGCATCGACCAGCGCGCAATCGCCGTCATAACGCGCTGGCTGGGTCACATCGATGCGATACTCCACGCCATCGAAGACGTCGAAATTGTAGGTGCGAAAACCCTCCCAGTTGAGCAGTGCCTGGGTCTCCTGGCTGTCAGGGTCGATGCGCTTGAACTGTCCGGCGGAGCACTCCAGCCACTCCTTGAGCTCTGCTCCGCTGATCTTCAGTGCCGCCAGGTTGTTGTTGTAGAGATAGAGGTCGGCGGCATTACGGTAGCTAAGCTCACCGGCCTCGACCTGAGTGTACTCGTTGGGGCCATCCTTGCGGCCTCCGGCGCGAAAGGGGGCCGCGGCCGAGAGCACCGGCAGGTCCTCGAGATCGGGGTCGCCCTGAATGAAGCGCTCTACGTAATCCCGCTGGGCGCGATTGACGATCTGTACGGTGGGGTCGTCCTGGACCAGTGCCAGATAGCTGTACATCGGCGCGCTGGCGTTGCCGATAGGCTGGTTGACGAAGTCTCGGGTGGCCTCATGATCCTGCGCCACGGCGGCGGCGATCTCCTCGTCGGCCTCGACCAGGGCACGCCGTTCGCTGGCATCATAGATCGGTCGCGCTTCGGAGCGCGACTCGGCGACGCGCCAGCCATCGCCGTCGGCGGTGAGGGTCAGGTCGATGACGCCGACGTGGCTGCCCCAGCGTCCCGGCATCACGGCGACCACGTCATTGATGGTGCCGCGTTCTACGTCGACGCCGGGGATGTCGGCGAAGTCGTCGCTGGGAAATACGGCGTGGGCGTGCCCAAAGGCGATAGCATCGATGCCTTCGACCTCGGAGAGGTAGTAGACCGAGTTTTCGGCCATGGCACGATAGGGATCGCTCGACAGTCCTGAATGTGGAATGGCGACGATGATATCGGCACCCTCGGCTTTCATCTGTGGAACCAGCTCCCGGGCGGTCTCGGTGATATCGGCGGCCGTCACCTTGCCCTCGAGATGCTGGCGATCCCACTCCATGATCTGCGGTGGAACGAAGCCGATATAGCCGACGTTAATCGTCCGTTGTTCGCCCTCGTTGTCGATCAGCTCGTAGGGGGCGATCAGGTAGGGATCGAAATAGTGTTCGCCGCTCTCCGCATCGAACAGGTTGGCGCTGATATAGGGAAAGTCGGCGCCGCCGATGGCGCGCTCGAGGTAGTCGAGGCCGTAGTTGAATTCGTGGTTGCCGACATTGCCAACCTCGTAGTCGAGCAGGTTCATGGCCTTGTAGACTGGATGAATCGCGCCTTGGGCGAGGCCCTCATCGGCCATGTAGTCGGCCATGGGGCTACCTTGAATCGCGTCACCGTTGTCGACCAGCAGGCTATTGGCGACCTCGTCGCGCGCTTGGCGGATCAGGCTGGCGGCGCGCACCAGCCCAAGATCCTCGGTTCCGGCGTCACGATAGTAGTCGAAGTCCATGACGTGGCTATGGATGTCGGAAGTCTCGATGATCCTTAATTCTACGTCGGCGGCCAGGGCAGTCGATGAATATGCCAGTAACAGGCCGCCTACCCATCCGCTGGGTTGAGACAGATAACGCATGCTGATCCTCTTGCTTGGTCGTGTCATTACATTAGTTAGAACAGAAGTATTAGCATCGTGAGTCTGCTGTGTGCGGTCAAGCGCAAGTCGCTCAATCCGGCCGGTAGGCGGTGCGCCCGCTGCCCAGGAACATGATCGCGGCGGCGCCGAACAGGAACAGCCCCTGTAGCTCCAGCGCCCAGGCGCCGTTGGCCTGGAAGTCGAGCAGCTCGTGGCGGTGCACCAGGAAGATCGCCACCAGCATATTGAGTGTCATCAGCAGGCCGGCGAGGCGCGTCTGCAGGCCGATGATCGCCATTAGTGGGGCGACGATCTCGCCAATTAACACCCCGTAGGCGAGAAAGCTCGGCAGCCCCTGGGCACTGAGGGCGTTGCCTATCCAGGTCAGGCTGCCGGGGTTGGTGAGCTTGGCGATGCCGTGCAGCAGCATCAGGCCGCCTACCGAAAGGCGTAGCAGCAGTTTCCCCAGATCGTCGTTGTGCAGCGCGTGAAGCATGGTCTCTCCATGAGCAGTGTTGTCCAGCCGCTTATGATACAGGCTGGACTGGCCAAGCGGAGGAGCTTGCGGCACTCTTGTCGCCGGAGTCATTTACTGAGGAACCACGATGGGCAAGAGATGGATTCCCGTGCTGCTGGCGATGGCGGTCATGGCGGGCTGTGCCCGTTCGCCGGCACCTGATCCCGAGCGGGCGCCGGAGCCGGAGAGGCAAGCGCAGCAGTCACCGATGGTGGGTGAGCGTTGGCAACTGATCCTGCTGGGCACTGCCGAGCGCTGGTCCGGCGAGCAGCGCCCCTATATTGAGGTAGAACGTGATAATGGCCAGCTTCGCCTACGCGGCCACAATGGCTGTAATCAGCTCAACGGGCGGGTGCAGTTCGACGACGGCAATCGCATTCAGATCCGCGATCTGGCCTCGACGCGCATGGCCTGTCCCGATATGGGCGACGCCCAGCGCGTCGATGCACTACTGGAAAACGCCTATCGCTATCTGATCGATCACGACCGCCTGGTCTTCTTCGGCAGCGACAGTCGCGTGTTGGGGGGCTTTCAGCGCCGCTGATTCGTTGGACTCAACGCCGCTCGAACTGATCCGTCGACAGGCCTTCGAGGAGGCGCTGTAAACCCTTCCCTGGGCGCTACCTACGCCCTGCTGCGCTCTCGCATCCTGCTTCGCTTGCAGGACCGGTGCTGGCCATCCATGGCCAGCCCGTTCGGAGCAGTGCTCCTCACCCATGGCGTAGAACCTCCTCTTCGGCCTGTCCCCGGCGTTCTTCGCTTAGGCAGCTGTGATGACTCTGCGCTGCGCCGTTCAGGCGTTGGTGGCTAGAACAGTCGAGTCTTCACCGCCACCATGCCGCGGGTAATGCCGCGCGCCGCGGCTGGCGCTACCGGCGTGCACAGCACCCAGGGTAGCGTAACCAAGCAGATCGCCAACGCCCCGATAAAGATATCGCTGAACCAGTGGGCGCCGCCGAGGATCCTCGGGAAGCTCAGCACCACAGCCATCAGCGCACTGGCCAGCCCCACTGTGCGGCCAGAGAAGCGCCACATGAAGGCGGTGTAGAGCATCAACATCATGCCGTGGTCGCCGGGGAAACTGGTGGCCGAGACGTCCTTGGTATCGAAGCCGACCATCTGAGTGATCAGGTTGACGTCGGCGTAGACCAGGGTCGGGCTGTGGCGTTCCCAGGGGATGGCATAGCGTACCGCCTGGCTGAGGACGCCGGCGGTGAGCAGCATGGTGATGCCGATCCCGCCCCAGCGCAGCAGGCGATGCTCGAGCACCGGGTCACGCCGAATGGCCCATAGATAGAGCACCAGCAGGATCAGAAAACTGACCACATCGAAGAACCGGTTGTTGACCGCGGCGACGAAGGTCACCCACAGCATGTTGTCGTCATGCAGCCAGGCGTTGGTGATGAAGAACACCGCGTCGTCGAGCTCTTCCCAGATCAGCAGGTTGGGGGACCACCAGCTGAGGACCAGGGCGATGCCGAGCAGGTTGTAGAAGAGGATGCGCAGGGGGTGGAAGGTCGATGCCGGCTGGGTCATGAAAACGTCACGTCGTTGCAAGATTTCCGCCATTCTAGCAGCCACGCTCACGGATGTGATGAGGCCCCGCGTCGCGGGGCCTCATCGTTTGCCGAGTCTTGCCACTTGGCTTTTCACATAGCATCCGTGGTCAGGCCGGCAGCAGCTTGGCCTCGTCGAGCGCCTCACGGATTGCGTCCAGCGACTCGGGATTGCTCAGCGCGCTACGGTTCTCGGCCTTGGCATCGCCCTGGAGCATGCGTGCCACCGCCAGTTCGACTTTCTTGCCGCTGCGGGTATAAGGCACCGCCGGGACGGCGACGATATGTGCCGGTACGTGGCGCGGACTGGCGTGCTGGCGGATACGCTGGCGCAGCTGCTTGATCAGCGCCTCGTCGAGCGCCTGGCCGGGGGCCAGGGTCACCAGCAGCACCACTTCCACGTCGCCATCGATGGGGCGGCCCACCACCAGGCTGTCGGCCACTGCCTCGACGGTCTCCACCTGGCGGTAGATCTCAGCGGTGCCGATTCGCACGCCGCCGGGGTTCAGGGTGGCATCGGAACGGCCATAGATCACCGCGCCGCCTTCAGGGGTAAAGCGCACGAAGTCGCCGTGGGCCCAGATGCCGGGGAAGCTGTCGAAGTAGGCGTCGTGGTAGCGTTGCCCGTCGGCGTCGTCCCAGAAGCTGACCGGCATCGACGGCAGCGGCTGGCGGCACACCAGCTCGCCGCGGGCGTTGTCGAGGGCCTCGCCGTCGGGGGAGTAGGCCACCGCATCGACGCCCAGAAAGCGGCACTGGATCTCGCCGCGGCGCACCGGCAGCAGCGGGGTGCTGCCGACGAAGCAGCCACAGATATCGGTGCCACCGGCGATCGAGCCGAGCAGCAGATCGCCGGAGACATCGCCGTAGACCCAGTCGTAGTCTTCGGGCAGCAGCGGCGAGCCGGTGGAGAAGATCACCCGCAGCGCGTCGAGGTCGTGATCGCGGCCCGGCGTCAGCTGCTGTTTGCGGCACTCGGCCAGGAAGCGCGCGCTGGTACCGAAGTGGGTCAGCCGCTCGGCGGCGGCGGTGCGCCACATCAGGTCCATGTCCGGGTAGCCCGGCGAGCCGTCGTAGGTGACCAGGGTGGCGCCGGTGAGCAGCCCAGAGGCCTGCCAGTTCCACATCATCCAGCCACAGGTGGTGAAGTAGAGCAGGCGGTCGCCGGGGCCCAGGTCGCCGTGCAGCATCAGCTCCTTGGCGTGGTTGAGCAGGATGCCGCCGGCGCCGTGGACGATGCACTTGGGTTTGCCGGTGGTACCTGACGAGTAGAGGATGTAGAGCGGATGGTCCGCGGGCAGCGGCGTGAACGACGGCGCGCTACCGCGGTGGCGGGCCAACGCCTCGTCCCAGGCGCTGAAGCGCGCGCCCGGCGGCAGGCCGGCGCCGGGCAGCTGGTCGACCACGACCACCTGGCGCACGCTGGGCAGCTGTTCGGCAAGCTGACTGACCTGCTCGACCCGAGGGAAGGTCTTGCCGCCGTAGCCGTAGCCGTTGACCGCCACCAGCAGGGTCGGCTCGATCTGACCGAAGCGGTCGACGGTGGCGTCGACACCGAAGTCTGGCGAAGCCGACGACCAGACTGCGCCGAGACTTGCAGCGCCGAGCATGGCGACCAGCGCTTCATAGCCGTTGGCCACCAGGCCGGCGACACGATCGCCCACCTGCACGCCGTGCTCGCGCAGCACGCCTTCGAAAGCGCCCACATCCTCGTAGAGCTCGGCGAAGGTCACGCGCCGGGTCTCGCGGCACTCGGCCATGGCCACCACGGCCTCCTGCTCGGCGCGTTCGCCCCAGGCGTGGCGCAGCAGGTTGGCGGCGACGTTGAGTCGCGCACCGGGCAGCCACTCGGCGCCGGGCATCTCGCGGCGGCCGAGCATGGCCGTTGGCGGTGTCGCAGCCTCGAGGCCGCAGAACTCCCATACCGAGCGCCAGAAGGCCTCCAGGTCGCTGATCGACCAGGCGTGCAGCGCGTGGTAGTCGGCGAACTCGCCGTAGCCGGCCTCGGCCAGCCAGCCCAGGTAGTGCGCCATCTGGCTCTGCTCGCGCTGAGCCGGGCCCGGCTCCCAGAGGATCTCTGCCGTATCCATGTGCGGGGTCTCTCCTGCTGTCATTGCATGTACCAGCCGTGGCTGACCACGATGGACTGCCCGGTCAGCGCCGCCGTGGGGAAGGCCGCCAGGTTGACCGCCACCTCGCTGATATCTTCAAGGGTAGTAAATTCCTGGTCTACGGTGTCCTTGAGCATCACGTCGCGGATCACTTCTTCCTCGCTGATGCCCAGCTCGCGGGCCTGCTCGGGGATCTGTTTCTCCACCAGCGGGGTGCGTACAAAGCCGGGGCAGATGACGTTGGCGCTGACGCCGTGGGCGGCGCCCTCCTTGGCCACTGCGCGACACAGCCCGAGCAGGCCGTGCTTGGCGGCGACATAGGGCGCCTTGAGCGGTGAGGCCAGCTTGCTGTGCACCGAACCGATGTAGAGAATGCTGCCGCGGCCCTGCTGCTGATACATCTGGCGCAGGCTGGCGCGGGTGGTGAGGAAGGCGCCGTCGAGGTGAACGCCGGTGACCTTGCGCCAGTTGGCGAAGCTCAGCTTGTCCAGCGACTCGATATGCTGAATGCCCGCATTGGCCACCGCCACGTCGATGCGCCCCCAGGCCTCTACTACCTTGGCGAAGCCGGCGTCCACGGCGGCCTCGTCGGTGACGTCGATGGCCACGGCCATGGCCTCTCCGCCAGCCTCGCGGATGCCGGCGGCGGCGCGCTCGGCGGCGTCGAGGTCGAGGTCGCTCACGGCGACCTTGGCGCCCTCGCGGGCGAAGCCCTGGGCAATCGCCAGGCCGATGCCACCGGCGGCGCCGGTGATCAGGGCAATCTTGTCAGTCATGCGCATGCGGTTGTCTCCAAAGGTGATGGGGTGGTCAGCGGCCACCGTAAACTTCACCGGGTAGCCAGGTGGCCAGGCCCGAGAACCAGAACACCAGCAGCAGCCCGAGTACTTGAATGGCGACGAAGGGGGCCACGCCAATATAGATATCGCGGGTGGTGATGCCCGGCGGACAGACGCCCTTGATGTAGAACAGCGCGAAGCCCACCGGTGGCGTCAGGAACGAGGTCTGCAGGCAGATCGCAAACAGGATCGCAAACCATACCGGGTCGACGCCTAGGCTGAAGACCACCGGTGCCACCAGCGGCAGAATGATCAGGGTGATCTCTACCCAGTCGAGGAAGAAGCCGAGCAGGAACACCACCGCCAATACGGTCAGCACGATACCGGTCTCGCCGAACGGTAGTCCGGTAAGCGCCATGCGCACCACGTCGTCGCCGCCCAGCCCGCGCAATACCGAGGCAAAGATCGTCGCACCGATAAAGATCGCGAAGATAAAGGCGGTGGTGCGGCTGGTCTGGTAGAGCGCCTTGCGCACTGCGGTCAGGGTCAGGCGGCGGTTGAACAGGGCCAGCAGCATGGCGCCCAGTGCGCCCACTGCCGAGGCCTCGGTGGTGGTGGCGAAGCCGGTGAAGATCGAGCCCAGCACCGCCAGGATCAGCGCCATCGGCGGCAGTACCGCCCAGAACACCTGCACGAAGGCGCGGGCATTCAGCGGCTCGCGATCCTTGGGCGCCGGGGCCAGGTCCTTGTTGATATAGGCGGCAATCAGGATATAGGCGATATACATCAGCCCGAGCATGATACCGGGCACCAGGGCGCCCATGAACAGCCGGCCCACCGAGGCTTCCGAGGTGCCCAGGCGGTCGGCCATCAGCACCAGCATGATGCTTGGCGGCACCAGGATGCCCAGGGTCCCCACCGAACAGGCTGTCCCGACCGCCAGCGACTTGTTGTACTGGGCGCGCATCATCGGCCCCAGCGACAGCATGCCGAGCAGCACCACCGAGGCGCCGACGATACCGGTGGAGGCGGCCAGCAGCACGCCGACGATGACCACGGTGACGGCATAGCCGCCGCGCAGGCCGCCGAGCACCTTGACCAGCGAGTTCATCAGGCGCTCGGCGATGCCCGAGCGGTCGAGCATGATGCCCATGAAGATGAACAGTGGCAGCGCCACCATCAACTCATTGGCGACGATGCCGTAGATGCGCCGGTCGAGCACGCCGATGGTGCCGCCCCAGCTGAACCACAGGTCGGCGTCGAAGAACTCGACCAGCACATGGCCGAGCACGGCAAAGGCGAAGCCGATACCGGCCAGCGCCCAGGCCACCGGGAAGCCCAGCAGCAGCAGGCTCATGAAACTGGCGAACATCGCCAGTACGAGAGTTTCTTCCAATCCCATGATCAACCTCGTGATTCAGTCAGTAGGGCGCTGGTCGCGCTCGGCGGGGCTCAGGAAGCGTCGCGGATAGCCGAACAGTAGCGTGCTGCAGCGCAGCGCGCGGGATACGATGGCGATGGCCACCAGACTCAGGCCGATGGGGATCACGGTCTTGATGATAAAGCGATAGGGCAGGCCGCTGGGGGCCTGGGAGCGCTCACCGCGCTCGAAGGAGCGATAGCCGTACTGGTAGAGCTCGACCAGCACGATATACAGAATCGGCAGCAGCAGGATCACGATGGCCAGCATCTCGATCCATGCCTGGGTACGCAGCGTGAATTTTTCGCGGATCACGTCGACCCGCACGTGGTCGTTGGTGACCACCGCGTAGGCCAGGGTCAGCACCATGGCCGCACCGAAGAAGTGCCAGGAGAGCTCTTCCAGGGCAATCGAGCCACGGCCGAGAATAAAACGGTTGACCACATTGCTGATCACCACCGCTAGGGTGGCCAGCCATAGCCAGGAGGCAGCCTTGCCGAGCCGCAGTACGACGGTGTCGAGCAGGTGGCTGATGCGGTTGGTGGGCAGGTCGAGGCAGGCGTGTTCGCCGTCGCCTGACCCCTGTTCACGAACGCTCATCGGGTCACTCCGTGGCGAAAGGGGCAAGCACAAACCACCGGCCGCGAACGGCCGGTGGCACCATCATGAGCGCAGATCAATCGCGCTCGAGTGCTTCGGGGTCGTAGTAGGAGCGCGGCAGGTGGCCCTTGACGTGCCAAGTGCCGTGCAGCTTCATGAAGTCCTGCTGACTTTCCAGCACGCGGCCGAACATCTCATCCTCGGCGGCGATCTCGTCCTGGACCTCGTTGGTCACCCGACGCAGTTCCTGGAGGATGTCATCCGAGAGGACCTGAGCGTTGACGCCCTCCTCTTCGAAGTCGCGCAGTGCCTTGGGGTTCTCCATCTCGCTCTCGGAGTAACCGAACAGCGTGGCGGCGCGGCAGCCCATGTCGATCTGCGCGCGGGTCTGCGGCTCCAGTTCTTCCCAGCTGTCCTTGTTGACCAGCAGGTGAGCGGTGGTGAAGGTCTGGTGCCAACCCGGCAGCACGTAGTTCTGTACGATCTCCTGCATGCCCAGAATACGGTCGACCGCCGGTGCCGAGAACTCCATGGCGTCGATAGTACCGCGCTCCATGGCCTGATAGAGCTCGCCGCCCGGAATCATGGTCACCGAGGCGCCGAGGCGCTCCATGACCTGGCCGCCGATACCGGCGAAGCGGATACGCAGGCCGTCGATCTGGTCGAGGTCTTCGAGAGGCTCGGCGAACCAGCCAGCGGCTTCGGGGCCGATCATGCTGCACAGCAGCGGGTGGACGTTGTAGTCGTCGTAGATCTCTTCGAGCAGCTCGCGGCCGCCGCCGAAATAGTGCCAGGCCAGGTAGGCAGGCGGCTCCATGCCAAACGGCGCGCCGGCAAACAGCGGTAGCGACGGAATGCTGCCCTGGTCGTAGCCGACCCAGGTGAAACCGGCGTCGTAGCGGCCTTCGGAGACCGCATCGAGAATCTCGAAGGGCGGAATCAGCTCACCCGGCTCGTAGTAGCGCAGATTGATGTTACCGCCGGAGACTTCGTCGAGGGATTCGCTGAGATAGCGCACCGGCGTACTCAGACCCACCAGGTGGGATGGGAAGGCGATAGGCACCTGCCAGCGCACGCGTTCCTGGGCCTGGGCGCTGCTCAGCCCGGCACCCACCAGCACGGCGGCGGTGGTGACGCCGAGAGCGATGGGACGGACCACTGAAGTGAGAGGGCGATTGAACGGCATGATAGCTCCTGATTGGCATCTTTATTCTTGGTCAACAACGCCGCAGGGCGGCGCTTGTCTAGAGTGTTGCAGACTTCATGCCAATAATCAGAAACAGCAGATAAACAAGGAGTTACGAGATCTCGTCAGGTGCCTGGCATAGGCAGCTGTCTGGATATCAGGACGCTTTTTGCCTTTAGTAGTAGTTTAAGTGTTCGGATTTTCGGTCACATGTCCGCGTCGTCGGACATGCTGGCCAGTCTGGCGAGCTTTTCATAGAGCACCGAGCGGGGGATGCCGAGCAGTCGGGCTGCCTGGGCCTTGTTGCCGCCGCTGACGGTGAGGGCATTATGGATGGCGCTGCGCTCGGCGTCGCGTACCGCCTCCTGGAGTGGGCGCACCGGTGCGCTGGGTACCCCGGGCCGCCGACCGCGCCGGGCCGGCGCCGGCAGCGCGGTAAGCAGCTGCGGCACGTCGATGACGCTGCACTCCTCGTTGAGCGCCAGGGTCTGCTCCAGGGTGTTGCGCAGCTCGCGTATATTGCCGGGCCAGTCGTGCTGGCGCAGCAAGGCGATGGCCTCTGCGGTGATCTCGGCACGCGGTTCACCGCTCTCGGCGGCCAGCTTCTCGAGGATGGTGTCACACAGGATACCGAGGTCGACCAGCCGTTCACGCAGGGTCGGCACGCGGATGCTGAGCACGTTGAGGCGATAGTAGAGGTCGGCGCGAAAGCTGCCGTCGGCGACCATCTCCTCGAGGTTGCGGCTGGTCGCGGCGATCACTCGCACATCCACCGCCGCCACGTCGTTGGAGCCCAGCGGCTCCACCTCGCCCTCCTGCAGGGCACGCAGCAGCTTGGCCTGCAGGTGCCCCGGCATGTCACCGACTTCATCGAGGAACAGGGTGCCGCCGTCGGCGAGTTGGAACTTGCCCTGGCGCAGGCGCTTGTCGGCGCCGGTATAGGCCCCCGGGGCCACGCCGAAGAACTCGGCCTCGAGCAGGTTGTCGGGAATGGCGGCGACGTTGACCGCCACGAAGGGGCGGTCCGCGCGGGGCGAGCTGGCGTGGACGGCCTGGGCCAGCACCTCCTTACCGGTGCCGGTCTCGCCGAGCAGCAGCACCGGCGTATTGCGCGCCGCAGCCAGGCGGGCGCGACGCTTGACCTCCAGCACCGCCGCGCTGGCGCCGACGAAGTCGGCCATCTCATAACGCGCGCCGCGCTTGGCCAGGGCGCGCTTGGCGGCGGCCAGGTCGCTCTGCAGACGACGATACTTGCTGACCAGCGGCGTCAGCGGCTGCAGATCGTCGTAGAGCACGAAGGCCACCGCGCCCTCCACCTCGGTGCCGGCATCGTTGTAGACCGGCAGGCGCATTACCACCAGCTGCTGGCCGCGGTACTCCATGATATCGAGCAGCAACGGCCGCCCCGAGCGCACCACCTCGGGCATACGGGTGGTGGGGATCACCTCGGCCACCGGCCGTCCGATCACCGTCTCGGGGTCCTCGATACCCAGCAGCCGGCAGTAGCTGTCATTGATCCAGGTCAGGCGGCTCTCGGCGTCCACCGAGATCGCCCCGGCGCTGGCCTGCTCGAAGACCGGGAACAGCGCGCTGATCGACTCCAGCGTCAGGCCACGGTCGACCCCGCCGGGAAAGGGCGAGCGACCGAAGCCTTTGCTGCCCGAGGTGGCCATATCAGAGCGCGGCGATCTTGTCGCGCTGCTCGACCAGCAGCCGGCGAGCGGCCTGGAAGTCGGCCAGCTTGCCGCGCTCCTTGTCGACCACCGCCTCCGGGGCCTTGGCGACGAAGCTCTCGTTGCCGAGTTTCTTCTCGATGCCGCCGATCAGCTTGTCCTGCTTGTCGATCTCCTTGGTCAGGCGCGCCAGCTCGGCATCCTTGTCGATCAGGTCGGCCATGGGCACCAGCACTTCCATCTCGCCCACCAGCTGGGTGGCCGAGAGCGGCGCCTCGTCCGGGTTATCCAGCCAGGTGATGCTCTCCAGCTTGGCCAGCTTGGCCAGGAACAGGCGGTTGGCCGTCAGGCGTGCCTGGTCGGCAGCGCCGCCCTTGGTCAGCAGCACATCGAGGGGCTTGCCCGGGGCGATGTTCATCTCGGCGCGGATATTACGCACCGCCACGATCACTCCCTTGAGCCACTCGATATCGTGGGTCGCCTGCTCGTCGATCTTGTCCTGCTCGGCCACCGGCCATGGCTGGTTCATGATCGACTCTGCGCCATCGCCGCTCGCCTTGCCCGCCAGGGGCGCCACCCGCTGCCAGATCTCCTCGGAGATATACGGCATCATCGGGTGGGCCAGGCGCAGGATCGCCTCCAGCACCCGCACCAGGGTGCGCCGGGTGCCGCGCTTGGCGTCGGCGGCGGCGGACTCGTCCCACAGCACCGGCTTGGAGAGCTCCAGGTACCAGTCGCAGTACTCGTTCCAGACGAAGTCGTAGAGCGCCTGGGAGGCGTGGTCGAAGCGGAACTCCTCCATCGCGCGGGTGACCTGGGTCTCGGTCTGCTGCAGCCGCGAGACGATCCAGCGGTCGGCCAGCGACAGCTCGACGTCGCCACCATCTGCGCCGCAATCCTCGCCCTCGGCATTCATCAGCACGTAGCGCGAGGCGTTCCACAGCTTGTTGCAGAAGTTGCGGTAGCCGTCCAGGCGGCCCATGTCGAACTTGATGTCGCGCCCAGTGGTGGCTTGTGAAAGGAAAGTGAAGCGCAGCGCATCGGTGCCGTGGGGCTCGATGCCCTCGGCGAACTCGGCGCGGGTCGCCTTGGCGATCGCCTTGGCCTTCTGCGGCTGCATCAGGCTGCCGGTACGCTTCTCCAGCAGGTCATCCAGGGTGATGCCATCGATCAGGTCGATGGGGTCGAGCACGTTGCCCTTGGACTTGGACATCTTCTGGCCCTGACCGTCGCGCACCAGGCCGTGGACGTAGACCTGCTTGAACGGCACCTCGCCGGTGAACTTGAGGGTCAGCATGATCATTCGCGCGACCCAGAAGAAGATGATATCGAAGCCGGTGACCAGCACGCTGGAGGGGTGGAAGGTCTTGAGCTCCGGGGTCTGCTCCGGCCAGCCGAGGGTGCCGAAGGTCCACAGGCCCGAGCTGAACCAGGTGTCGAGCACGTCGTCATCCTGGGTCAGCGCCACATCGGCGGCCAGGCCGTGCTTCTCGCGGGCCTCGGCTTCGCTGCGGGCCACGTAGATATTGCCCTCGGCGTCGTACCAGGCGGGGATGCGGTGGCCCCACCACAGCTGACGGGAGATGCACCAGTCCTGCAGGTCGCGCATCCAGGCGAAGTACATGTTCTCGTAGTTCTTGGGCACGAACTGGATATCGCCGTTCTCCACCGCCTCGATGGCCGGCTTGGCGAGGCTCTCCACGGCGACGAACCACTGGTCCGTCAGCAGCGGCTCGATGACGTCGCCGGAGCGGTCGCCGTAGGGCAGGGTGTTGTTGACCGTCTCGATCTGCTCGAGCAGGCCGGCGGCCTCCATATCGGCGACGATGCGCGCTCGCGCTTCGAAGCGGTCGAGGCCGGCATAGGCCGGCGGCAGGCTCGGGTCGATATCGGGCAGCGGGCGGCCCTGGATGTCGAAGGCCTCGGCCTGGGCGAGGATCGCGGCATCCTGAGTGAAGACGTTGATCAGCGGCAGCCCCTGGCGGCGGCCCACCTCGTAGTCGTTGAAGTCGTGGGCCGGGGTGATCTTCACGCAGCCGGAGCCTTTCTCCATATCGGCGTGCTCGTCGGCGACGATGGGAATGCGCCGGCCGACCAGCGGCAGCTCGACGAACTTGCCGATCAGCGAGGCGTAGCGCGGATCTTCCGGATTGACCGCCACGCCGGTATCGCCGAGCAGGGTCTCGGGGCGGGTGGTGGCGACCACCAGGTGGTCGAGGCCGGCATCGGTGGTGACACCGTCGGCCAGCGGGTAGCGGAAGTGCCAGAACTGGCCCTGCTGATCGCGGTTCTCCACCTCCAGATCGGAGATGGCGGTGTGCAGGGTGGGGTCCCAGTTGACCAGCCGCTTGCCGCGGTAGATCAGGTCCTCTTCATAGAGACGCACGAAGGTCTCCTGCACCGCCTTGTAGAAGCCGTCGTCCATGGTGAAGCGCTCGCGGCTCCAGTCGACGCTGGCGCCCATGCGGCGCAGCTGGCGGGTGATATGCCCGCCGGACTCGTGCTTCCACTCCCACACCTTGTCGATAAAGGCGTCGCGGCCCAGATCGTGGCGGGTCTTGCCCTCTTCGGCGGCGACCTTGCGCTCCACCAGCATCTGGGTGGCGATACCGGCGTGGTCGGTGCCCACCTGCCACAGGGTGTTGTGGCCCTGCATCCGCCGCCAGCGGATCAGGGTGTCCATGATGGTGTCCTGGAAGGCGTGCCCCATGTGCAGGCTGCCGGTGACGTTGGGCGGCGGGATCATGATGGCGTAGGGCTCACCACTGCCCGACGGCGCGAAGCGGCCGTCGGCTTCCCAGCGCTGGTACCAGCGGGATTCGATCTGCTCGGGTTGGTAGGTCTTGTCCATGGGGCGTTCCGGGTCCAGAAATGGTCGCCGCCGGTGTGTGGCGCCGGGCGGCAGGAAATCGTCTAGGCGTGCGAAAAATGGCCACGATTATAGCGCGATGAGGTGCTAGGCGTCAGCCTGGTAACCGAGGGGCAAGGTCACGGCGCTGCGCGAGGGGGCTTGGCGCTAGCCTAGTGGCCTTAGGGTAATGCGGCTGCGCTGCGCGAGGGGCGCCGGGGACAGGTCGTAGCGGAGGTTTCGATGCCAGGGATGGCATCGGTAGCGCCCATGGATGGTTTACAGCGCCTCCGCGAAGACCTGTCGACGGATCAGCCCCGAGCTCCTGCTACGTCAGGGTTAACGGCGCCAGTAACTAGACCAGGGCTAACCGTGAACGTTAGCCGCGGCCCTCTTGCCCCGCCAGTTGGTGCGCCTTGACCGGGTAGCCGCGGTCCTTGTAGGTCTTCCAGCAGGCGCGCTTGGCCATCAGCACCTCCTGGTGCTGGTTGATGATCTCGGCGACCCGCTCGAAGCGCGAGAACCACTCGGGAATCTCGGGGTGCAGGTTGAGCATCGCCTGGGGGTGCTCTTCGGCGGGGTCCGGCGGCCCCTGCCAGCCGATCACCACCGGCACCTGGCTGGCCATCTCGCTGCCGGCCAGGGCATGGGGTACATAGGCGTCGGGGCGGAAGGTCCAGAGCAGCTCGTCGAGCTGACGGGCCATGGCCTCATCCTCGGCGTGGAGGTGCAGGCGGTAGCCCTTGCGCTGGATGGTCTCGGTCAGCCGGCAGGCGAAGGCCAGGCGGGCATCCAGGGTGGTGTCGGGTAGGACGTAGAAATCGACTTGAGTCATCTGGGGTCTGCCTGGGGGCTGTTCCGCCGGGCAGGCCTTCGCGGAGGCGCTATGAATACTTCCCTGTACGCTACCTTGCGCCATCCATGGCGCAAACCTCCGCTACGACCTGCCCGGCGGCGCCCCGCCACGTCGGTGGAGAGGCGTAACTGCTTATTACACCAGCCGGGTTAGCCAGCCGTGAGTGTCCTCGGCGCGGCCGTACTGCAGGTCGAGCAGGGTGCGGCGGATCTGCTTGGCCACCGGGTTGTCGCTGGGCTGGCAGCGGATGCGCTCCTCCTCGCCGACCAGCTCGCCCACCGGGGTGATCACCGCGGCGGTGCCGCAGGCGAAGACCTCGGTGATCTCGCCGGAGGCGGCGCCGTCGCGCCACTCATCGATGCTGATATGGCGCTCTTCCGGCTGCAGGCCGGCGTCGCGGGCCAGGGTCAGCACCGAGTCGCGGGTCACGCCCTCGAGGATGGTGCCGGTCAGCTGGGGGGTGACGATGCGGCCGTCCTTGAACACGAAGAACAGGTTCATGCCGCCCAGCTCTTCGATCCACTTGTTCTCGGCGGCGTCGAGGAAGGCGACCTGGCCGCAGCCGTGGGCTTCGGCCTCCTTCTGCGCGGCCAGCGAGGCGGCGTAGTTGCCGCCGCACTTGGCGAAGCCGGTACCGCCGGCGGCGGCGCGCTTGTAGTTCGCCGACAGCCAGATCGACACCGGCTCGACGCCGCCCTTGAAGTAGGCCGCCGCCGGCGAGGCGATCACGTAGTAGTCGACCTCATGGGAGGGGCGCACGCCGAGGAAGGTCTCGCTGGCGATCATGAACGGGCGCAGGTAGAGGCTGCACTCGTCGGCTTCGCTGGCCGGCGTCGGCACCCAGCCATGGTCGTGGGCGAGCAGCGCCTTGAGCGAGCCGATGAAATCCTCGTCGGAGAGCTCCGGCAGGGCCAGGCGGCGTGCGCTACGGCGGAAGCGCTCGGCGTTCTTCTCGGGGCGGAAGGTCCACACCGAGCCGTCGGCGTGGCGGTAGGCCTTGATGCCCTCGAAGATCTCCTGGCCGTAGTGCAGCACCGCGGCGGCGGGGTCGAGGGTCAGCGGACCATAGGGGCGTACCTCGTGGCCGTGCCAGTCGGCGTCGAGGGTCCAGCGGATATGTACCATATGGTCGCTGAAGTAGCGGCCGAAACCGGGGTTGGCAAGGATGTCCTTGCGGATGATGTCCGCCGTGGGTTGGGCGTTGGGCAGTTGGGCAAAGCTTGCAGTGGGCACGGCAAAGAGTCTCCGCTACACCTGAGACGCGTGATGGGCCTCAGGGCGATACAGGAACACCGAGTCGCTGGGCGACTCGGTGCGTGAACAGTCGTCAGGCCTACCATGAGAAAGTCGCCGCGGGAAAAAGGCAACCCCCCTGGCGATTCTCCCTCACTCGTCGCCGGTTTCGACCACCGCATCGTCGGCGCGATCGAGGAGGTACTGGGTCAGCAGGCCCACCGGGCGGCCGCTGGCGCCTTTCTGCTTGCCGGAGCTCCAGGCGGTGCCGGCGATATCCAGGTGCGCCCAGGGAAACTTGTCGGCGAAGCGTGACAGGAAGCAGGCCGCGGTGATGGTGCCGGCCGGGCGCCCGCCGATATTGGCCAGGTCGGCGAAGTTGGAGTCGAGCTGCTCCTGGTACTCGTCCCATAGCGGCATGTGCCAGGCGCGGTCCCAGGCGGTCTCTCCGGCTTCCAGCAGGTCCAGCGCGAGGTCGTCGTCGTTGGACAGCAGGCCGGTGGCGTGGTGGCCGAGTGCGATGATGGCCGCCCCGGTGAGGGTGGCGATATCCACCACGCTGGCCGGTTCGAAGCGCTCGGCGTAGGTCAGGGCGTCGCACAGCACCAGGCGCCCTTCGGCGTCGGTGTTGAGCACTTCGACGGTCAGCCCCTTGAGGGTCTTGATGATATCACCGGGCTTGGTGGCCAGGCCGTCGGGCATGTTCTCGGCGGCGGCAACGATCGCCACCAGGTTGATCTTGGGCCGCAGCGCCAGTACCGCGTTGACGGTGCCGAACACGCTGGCCGCACCGCACATGTCGAACTTCATCTCGTCCATCGATTCGCCGGGCTTGAGCGAGATGCCGCCGGTATCGAAGGTGATGCCCTTGCCGACCAGCACGTGGGGGGCATCGTTGGGATCGTCGGCGCCCTGGTACTGCATGACGATCAGCCGCGTCGGCTCGGCGCTGCCGCGACCCACCGACAGCAGCGACCCGGCGCCCAGCGCTTCCAGCGCCTCCTCGTCGAGGATCTCGACCTTGAGCGCGCCGCCGGAGCCCTTGCCGAGCTGCTCGGCCTGCTCGGCCAGGTAGCGCGGGGTGCACACATTGCCCGGCAGGTTGCCCAGGGTGCGGGTGACGTTGATGCCGGTGCCGATGGCTGCGCCGATACGCGCGCCCTGCTTGACCGCGGCGGCCTGGTCGCTGTCGCTGACCAGCAGCGTGACGCGTTCGAGCTTGGCGGCGGGGGGCGGATCGGACTTGAACTCGACGAAGCGATAGACGGCGCGCTCGGCGGCTTCCAGCGTCATGCGCGCCTTCCAGGCGCTGTCGTGGTCGCCCACCGGCACGTCGGTGAAGGCCGCGGCGGCGTCGCTCACCGGCAGCTTGGCCAGTGCCCCGAAGGCGGCGTCCAGCGCCTTGCGGAAGGCCGCTTCCTGGCACTTGTCGCGTTCGCCGAGGCCGACCAGCAGCAGGCGTTCGCCGCTGACCCCGGGGGCGAAGGGAATCATCTGCACATTACCGAGGCTCGCGGTGAAGTCACCGCGCTCGATCAGCTGTCCAATCAGCCGCTCGCTGGCATCGTCGAGCTTGGCGGCGGCCGGCAGCAGGTCGCCATCCTTGAACACCGGTACCACGAGACAGGCCGTTTCGACCTTGGCCGGGTTGGCGGTCTGAACAGTGAATTCCATGACGTCTCCACAAGACAAGCGAAAGGGGATTCTGGATAATGCCGGCACGACGCCTTGCCGCAGCCGAATGTCGTCCAGTGTACGCAATGCGCTGCGCCATTGCATGGGGAGCGGTACCTGCCCTGCATGGAGCACCGGGAGAGTTACTTGATCATATTTCGCTACCTGACCCGCGAGATCCTGCTGACCATGGCCGCCGTTGCCGGGGTGCTGTTGCTGGTGATCATGGGCAGTCGCTTCATTCGCTATTTTACCGATGCCGCCGAGGGCGATATCCCGGCCAGCATCCTCGGCAACCTGATGCTCTTCCATCTGCCGGGCTTTCTCGAGCTGATCCTGCCGCTGGCCTTCTTTCTGGGCATTCTTCTGGCCTATGGACAGCTCTACCTCAACAGTGAAATCACCGTGCTGGTGGCCTGCGGGACCAGCCCGCGGCGACTGCTGACCATCAGCCTGGTGCCGGCGACCCTGGTGGCGATCCTGGTGGCACTGTGCAGCCTATGGCTAACGCCGGCCGGTGCGCTCAACAATGCGGTAACCCTCGAGGAGCAGCGTAGCCAGCTCGACTTTTCGGCGCTGGCGCCGGGGCGTTTCCAGGACCTGGGCGCAGGGCGCACGGTTTACGTCGAGGGCTTCACCGACAATCAGACGCGCATGCAGAACGTCTTTATCAGTGAGCGCCAGCGGCGCACCGACGATACCCCGGAAGATAGCGTGACCCGCGCCCAGAGTGGCTATCAGACCGTCGACGATGAGACCGGCAGCCGTTTTCTGGTGCTGGCCGACGGCGAGCGATACAGCGTCGACCCTGGGCGCTTCGAGGCCGAGCGCCTCGAGTTCGCCACCTATGCGGTGCGTCTGTCGCGGGCCGATGAAGTGGTCGAGGTCGACTCCCCGGAATACGCCACCACGCTGGCCTTGATGGGCAGCGACGACAGCCGCGCCCATGCCCAGCTACATTGGCGCTTCGGTCTGCCGCTGATGGTCTTCATTCTGACCCTGATGGCGATGCCGCTGTCCAAGGTCAATCCGCGTCAGGGCCGCTTCGCCAAGCTGCTGCCGGCGATCTTCCTGCATATCAGCTATCTGAGCCTGCTACTCGCCGCCCAGGACGCCATCGGTCGTGGCACGCTACCGGCGGCGGTGGGCATGTGGCCGATTCATGCGGCCTATCTGGCGCTCGGGCTGGTGATGATGCAGCGGGCACAGCATAAGGGGATGCGCTGATGATTGCCGATCGTCTCGACCGCTATATCGCCCGCAACGTGCTGGGCGCGATCATCGTGGTGCAGCTGGTGCTGCTGGGTCTCGACCTGGTGATCTCCTATATCAACGACCTCGACGACGTCGAGGGCGACTACGGCGCCTTTCAGGTGCTGGCTTACCTGATCATGCGTCTGCCCTGGCGTTTCTATCAGTACGCGCCGGTGGGCGTGCTGATCGGTGCCTTGATCGGCCTCGGCAGCATGGCCTCGAGCAATGAGTTGACGGTGATGCGCGCCGCCGGGCGCTCGCTGTCGCGGATCCTGTGGGGGGTGATGAAGCCGATCATCCTGGTGGTGGTGGTGGTGCTGCTGGTCGCCGAATACGTCAGCCCGCGCACCGAGCAGTACGCCAGCGCCTGGCGCATCGAACAGATGCAGGGCGAGGGCGCAGTGCTCACCCAGCGCGGCGGGTGGCAGCGCGAGGGTGATGTGGTCTACCGCTTCGGCGCGATCCGTGGCGACAATACCGTGCTCGACCTGACCCGCTACGAATTCGAAGGTGAAACCCTGCGCTCGGCGACCACCGCCGAGCGCGCGGTATGGGATGACGATCATTGGGTGCTGGAAGAGGTGTCGATCACGCGTTTCGAGGAGGATCGCACCGCGGCCGAGTCCCGTGATCGGCTCGACTGGCAGACCAGCTTGACCCCCGACCAGCTCGGGCGCCTGCTGCGCCCGGTCAACAGTCAGGCCCCCAGCGAGCTGTGGGCCTACGCGCGTTACCTGCAGGACCAGGGGTTGCAGGCCACTCAGCCGCTGCTCTACTTCTGGCAGAAGATGCTGATGCCGCTGACCATGGGGTCGCTGGTACTGGTGGCGGCCTCGTTCGTGTTTGGTCCGCTGCGCACCGTGGCGGCGGGTACCCGGGTGTTCTACGGGGTCATCACCGGGCTCTGCTTCAAGTACCTGCAGGACCTGCTGGCGCCGGCCTCGACGGTATTCGGCTTTTCGCCGGTGTGGGCGGTACTCGGGCCGACGCTGATCTGCGCCGGGCTTGGTTTTTATCTGTTACGACGCTCGGGCTGATACGAGGACGCTATGCGACGACGTTTTACCGATCTCGACCGTGTATGGCCGGCCGGTCTCGGCCGCCGGCTGGGGGCGATGATTTACGACAGCTTCCTGGTCATGGCGATCTGGGTGTCAATGGCCTTGATTGCAGTGGCGCTCAACCAGGGCGAAGCCAATGAGTCGAGGCTGTTTCAAGGTTTGCTGTTCGCGATGACCTTTGCCTTCTTTGCCTTCTGCTGGATGCGTGCCGGCATGACCCTGGGCATGCAGGCCTGGCGACTGCGCGTGCAGACCCTGGATGGCGCCAGTATCACCCTGGTGCAGAGTCTGATCCGCTTCCTCGTCGCCTGCCTGTCGCTGGCGCTGCTGGGCCTGGGCTACTGGTGGGTGCTGTTCGACGGTCAGCGACGCAGCTGGCCGGATATCGCCTCCAGCACCGAAGTGGTGGTGCTGCCCAAGCCGGAAAAGACTTTATCTAAACAATAGGTCGTAGTTGCACTTGCAATAGGCTCTGCGAATCATTTACATTCGACATGTAGATGATCAGCGAGGTGATGGGCATGTACGTATGTCTGTGCAACGGGGTAACCGACAAGGCGATTCGCGAGGCCGTTGATGGCGGCGCGCGCTGCTGGCGTGAAGTTCGCGAGGCCACCGGCTGTGCCACCCAGTGCGGCAAGTGCGCCTGCGTCGGCAAGGTGATCACTCGTGAAGCCGTGGTTGGCGCCATGGCCGAGGCCGACTGCGATCTCGCTTACGCCGTGTGAGGCTGGCTGGCGCCCGTCATTCATTGCCAACCGCAACTTTTTGCAAATGCGAGGACGTCTCGCTAACTTATTGTCCTGATTGGTTTTTTTGCCTTTTCTCGGTTTTTTGTCGATACTGGTGACATGACGTCGCGGCCTGCGGCGACTCTAGCGTTTAGTGTCATGCACTTAGGAGATAATCGATGAAAGGCGACGCCAAGGTCATCAAGCACCTCAACAAGGCCCTCGGTAACGAGCTGGTGGCCATCAACCAGTATTTCCTGCATGCCAAGATGTACAAGGACTGGGGCCTCAAGGCGCTGGCCAAGTGGGAGTACGATGAGTCGATCGAGGAGATGCAGCACGCCGATCGTCTGATCGAGCGGATCCTGTTCCTCGAGGGTGTGCCCAACCTCCAGGATCTCGGCAAGCTGCATATCGGTGAGAACGTGCGCGAAATGCTCGAGTCCGACCTCAAGATCGAGCACGACGGCCGCAAGGATTACATCGAAGCCATTACCCACTGCGAACAGGTCAAGGACTACGTGACCCGCGATATCTTCCGCGAGATTCTCGCCGACGAAGAGGATCACATCGACCATATCGAAACCGAGCTTGGCCTGATCGACAAGGTCGGCATCGAGAACTACATGCAGCGGCAGATGCAGATGGCCGGCGACGAGTGAGTCGTTAGACGCTCAGATGCCCTGCAGCTATTCCGACACCGGCCCAAGGGCCGGTGTCTTGCGTTGAGGGGTGCGCGCTGCCGGCGTTGCCAAATGTTCTATGCTGGGGCATAAGCGGCTGGCGGCTGCACCGGAGAGGCGCCGCCGTAGCCGTCGCGCCATGCGACAGGTGCGCCGATCTCTTGCTGCGAGGGGCTGTAAGCGATAGGCCTGATATGGCAAGAAACCTGCATACTCAAAGATGACCATCTTGTATACCCGAGGCCCTTTGCCATGCATCGAACTACGTCACGCTGTCTGTTTCTCGGCACTACGCTGGGTGCGGCCCTGCTGAGTGCGACCGTCAGTGCCGCGACCGATATTCGCTTCCAGCTCGACTGGCGCTTCGAAGGGCCCTCGGCGCCCTTTCTGATGGCGGCGGAGCGCGGCTACTTCGAGGAGGAGGGGCTCAACGTCGAGATCGACTCCGGCAGCGGTTCGGCGGGGGCCATCAACCGGGTCGCCAGCGGCGCCTACCAGATGGGCTTCGGCGATCTCAATGCGCTGGTCGAATTCCTGGCCGAGAATCCCGACGGCCCGGGTATCCAGGGCGTCTATGTGGTCTATGACGGCTCGCCGGCGGCAGTCTTTGCGCGCAAGGACCGCGATATCGAGACGCCCGCCGACCTGGCCGGCAAGACCCTGGCCGCGCCGGCCTTCGATACCGGCTATCGCGCCTGGGGCATCTTCGCCAATGCCAATGACCTCGACGCCGACGCCGTGACCTGGCAAAACGTCGACCCGGCGCTGCGCGAGACGCTGCTCGAACGCGGCGACGTCGACGCCATCACCGGCTTCTACTTCACCAGCCTGCTCAATCTCGAGTCCCGCGGCATGAGCGAAGACGAGCTCACCATCATGCCGTTCCCCGAGTACGGCGTGCCCCTCTACGGTAATGCGATCATCGCCAGCGAGACCTTCGCCGAGGAGAGTCCCGAGGCGGTGGAGGGCTTCCTGCGCGCCTTCAACCGTGCCCTGGGCGAGACCCTGGCCGACCCCGAAGGGGCCATCGACTATGTGCGCAACCGCGATGGCCTGATCGACGTCGAGCTCGAGACCCGGCGCCTCAAGCTGGCCATCGAGGGCGCCATCGATACCGAAGACGCCCGCGCCCACGGCGCCGGTGCCATCGACGAGGCGCGCCTGACCGAGTCGATCCGGCTGGTCGCCGAAGCCTATGACCTGCCCGAGGTGCCGGACGCCGAACGAGTCTTCACCTCACGCTACCTGCCGGATCAGGACGCACGCATGATCTTCCCCGAGTGAAGCAAAGGTTCCCATGACCGTCACCTCCACCGAGACGCCCGCCGCTCAGGCGGCGGGCGACGAGCGCGGCTTCGTCGAGTTCGACGGCGTCAGCCTCGCCTATGACGATAGCGGCAACGCCATCGAGGATATCAACCTCTCCATTCGCGACGGCGAGTTCGTCGCCATCGTCGGACCCTCGGGCTGCGGCAAGTCGACCTTCATGAAACTGTGCACCGGCCTGCACGGGCCGACCCAGGGCAGCGTGCGGGTCGCCGGTGAGCCGGTCACCGGGCCGCTGAAGATCTCCGGCATGGCGTTTCAGAATGCCAACCTGCTGCCCTGGCGTACCACCCTGGACAACGTGCTGCTGCCGCTGGAGATCGTCAAACCCTATCGTCATCAGTTCCGCAAGCGGCGCGCGGAGTTCGTCGGCTGGGCGCGAGAGCTGCTGCGCACCGTGGGGCTGGAGGGTTATGAGGATCAGTTCCCCTGGCAGCTTTCCGGGGGCATGCAGCAGCGCGCCTCGATCTGCCGGGCGCTGATTCACCAACCCAAGCTGCTGATGCTCGACGAGCCCTTCGCGGCCCTCGACGCCTTCACCCGTGAGGAGCTGTGGTGCGTGCTGCGCGATCTGTGGGAGAAGCAGCGCTTTACCGTGGTACTGGTGACCCACGACCTGCGCGAGGCGGCCTTCCTGGCCGATACCGTGTATGTGATGAGCAAGCGTCCGGGGCATATCGTCGAGCGTCGTGAGATCGACCTGCCACGTCCGCGGGAACTCGAGACGACCTATCGCGAGCCCTTTACCACCCTGGTGCATGAACTGCGTGCCCAGATCGGCGAGATACGCGGAGGTGCGGCATGAAGGCGACCACCAAGGAGCGACTGGCGCCGTGGCTGGCGGTGATCGCGCTGCTGCTGATCTGGGAGGGTACGGTGCGGGTGCTGGACGTGCCGCCGTTCCTGTTTCCCGGCGCCTGGGCCACCTTCCAGGCCATGATCACCTTCGCCGGGCCGATCAGCATGCACTCCTGGCAGACCCTGTGGACCACCATGGTCGGCTTTGGCCTGGGGGTGGCGGTAGGGCTGGTGCTGGGCTTTATCATCGGCTCGTCGCGTTTCATGTACCGCGCCTGCTATCCGCTGCTGGTGGGCTTCAACGCCATCCCCAAGGTCGCATTCGTGCCGATTCTGGTGGTGTGGTTCGGGATCGGCTCGGTGCCGGCGATCCTCACCGCCTTCCTGATCTGCTTCTTCCCCATCGTGGTCAACGTGGCCACCGGCCTGGCGACCCTGGAGCCGGAGCTGGAGGACGTGCTGCGGGTACTGGGCGCCAAGCGCCTCGATGTGCTGCTCAAGGTCGGCCTGCCGCGTTCGCTGCCGTACTTCTTCGCCTCGCTCAAGGTCGCCATCACCCTGGCCTTCGTCGGCACCGTGGTCTCCGAGACCGTGGCCTCCAACCAGGGCATCGGCTATCTGATGATGAGCGCCGGTTCGCAGATGCGCATGCCGCTGGTGTTTGCCGGGCTGATCGTGATCAGCGCCATGGCCATGGTGATGTACGAGCTGTTTGCCGTGCTCGAGAAGCGCATGACCCGCTGGGCGCACCGCGGCCAGGATCGCTGAGGGCCTCAGTCGAAGGCTTTGACCAAGGCGAAGCGCGGCAGCGTCTCGCCCTGAATTTCCACCGTCTCGCAGAACATTGCCAGCGGCCTGACCCACAGGCCGTAGTTGCCGTAGAGCGCCCGATAGACCACCAGCGTCTCTTCGCTTTCACTGTGCTGGGCCACGCCCAGCACCTCGTAGTCGGCGCCCTTGTAGTGGCGGTAGATGCCCGGTACGGGACGGTTGCTCTCATGCATCCTGACTCTCCTGTGAATTGGCTTCGGGCGTGGTCGAGCGCTTGGCCAGGCGCGCCATCACCCGCGCCGCGGCGGCGAAGCCAAAGGCGCCGGTGACGAAGGTGGCGGCGCCGAAGCCCGAGGCGCAGTCGAGGCGGGTGGCGTCTCCCGTGCCGGGCTTGGTCAGGCACACCTCGCCGTCGGCCCCCGGGTAGACCAGCTGCTCATCGGAGTAGACGCACTCCACCGAGAAGCGCCGCTTGGGGTTGCGCGAAAAACCGAAATCGCGGCGCAGCTGGGCGCGCACCTTGGCCAGCAGCGGGTCGTGCTCGGTGCGCGTCAGGTCGGCGACCCGGATGCGCGTCGGATCGGTCTGGCCGCCGGCGGCACCGGTCACGGTGAGGGGGATCTTGCGCCGCTTGCACCAGGCGATCAGCGCGGCCTTGGCGACCACGCTGTCGATGGCATCCAGCACATGGTCGGCGTCCTCGGGGATCCGCTCGGCGAGATTGCTCGGGGTCACGAATGCCGCGTCGGCGACCACCTCGATGCCGGGGTGGATCGCCCGACAGCGCTCCGCCAGCACCTCGACCTTGGGGCGGCCGATAGTGCCGTCCAGGGCGTGAAGCTGGCGATTTACGTTGGAGACACAGACGTCGTCGAGGTCGATCAGCGTCAGCTTGCCGATCCCGGCCCGGGCCAGCGCCTCGACGGCCCAGCTGCCCACGCCGCCGACCCCGACCACCACCACATGGGCGTGGCGAAAGGCGGCGGCGGCACGGCTGCCGTAGAGCCGGCGGATGCCGCCGAAGCGCAACTCGTAGTCATCGGAAGAAGGGGATTGGTTAGCGTTCATGGCGTCGATCATAGCGTTAGAGAGGCGGCGTCGTGCCAGGCAATATCGTGCTGGGGCAGATGGGCGGCCCAGCCGAAGCGTTCGAACAGCTGCTGCATGTCCTCCTGCAGCGGCGCGCTGACCTGCAGCTGCCTCTCCTCCAGCGGGTGCGGGAAGCGCAGATCGACGGCGGCCAGCAGCAGCCGCGGGCAGTCGAGCTGCGCCTTGAAGAAACGGTTGTGATTGCCCTTGCCGTGCTTGGCATCGCCGATGATCGGATAGCCGCGCTGCGACAGGTGGCGGCGGATCTGATGGCGGCGGCCGCTGAGCGGGCGCGCCTCGATCAGCGAGTAGCGGCTGCTGGGGTAGCGGTCGACCTGTACCGGCAGCTCGACGCTGTCGAGGCGGCGGATCTCGGTGACCGCCGGCATGGCCGGCATCTGCGCCTTGGGGCGGCTGCCGTCCTCCTCGCGTAGCGCATAGTCGAGCCGGTCGGCCTCGGGGCCTACGCCGCGCACCACCGCCAGGTAGCGCTTGGCGACCTGCTGCTGAGTAAAGGCTTGCGCCAGCACTGCGGCGATCTCGGCGCTGAGCGCGAAGACCATCACCCCCGAGGTGGGGCGGTCGAGGCGGTGCACCGGGTAGACCCGCTGTCCGAGCTGGTCGCGCAGGGTCTGCACCATGAAGCGCGTCTCGCCGCGCGCCAGCGCGCTGCGGTGAACCAGCAGCCCCGACGGCTTGGCCACGACTACCAGCGCCGTATCGCGATACAGGATCGGCAGCGTAGCGTTATCGGGCTTCAGGGCGGAGGAGGGTGCGGGCATGGCGGCGGCGTCTCGAAATGGGCGGCCATTGTCGCCGCTAGGCGCGCCGCTGTCATCCGCCGGCCGTTTGTCAGCCGTATAGGGCCGGTGCTATGTTGCGGCAACATGACATCTAGTGAAGGCCATGACTGAGACTCGAGCACCCCACCTGGTGGTCTTCACCGGGGCCGGCATCAGCGCCGAGAGTGGCATTCAGACGTTCCGCGCCAGCGACGGCCTGTGGGCCGACCACGCCATCGAGGACGTGGCCACGCCTCAGGCCTGGCGCCGCGACCCCGAGGGTGTACTGCGTTTCTACGATGAGCGCCGCACCCAGGTGCGCCGTGCGCGGCCCAATGCGGCGCACCAGGCCCTGGCCTCACTCGAGAAGCAGGGCTTCCGGGTCAGCGTCATCACCCAGAACATCGATGATCTGCACGAGCGCGCGGGCTCCCGCGACGTGCTGCATCTTCACGGTGAGATCCTCAAGGCGCGTTCCAGCGTCGATGAGCGCATGCGCTACCCCTTGCCCCGCGGCGG
Organism: Halomonas sp. ML-15; assembly: GCF_014779595.1. Taxonomy (GTDB): domain Bacteria; phylum Pseudomonadota; class Gammaproteobacteria; order Pseudomonadales; family Halomonadaceae; genus Franzmannia. The sequence continues at coordinate 167,288 of NZ_JACXZT010000019.1, read as the reverse complement.
CATCAAACTCGGTGATATCTGCGACAAGGGCAGCCAGTTGCGCCCCGACGTGGTGTGGTTCGGCGAGCCGGTACCGCGCTACCTGGAAGCGTGCGAGATCGTCGAACAGGCCGACCTGCTGCTGGTGGTGGGCACCTCGCTGGCAGTGATGCCGGCCGCGGCGCTGCTCGAACGGGCGCCACTGGACGCCGAGGTGATCCTGGTCGACCCGGCCGCCGAGCAGCTGGCGCCGCCGGGGGTCGCCCGTCTGGCCCAGCCCGCTGGTCGCGGCGTGACCGGGCTGGTTCGCCACTGGTCGCGGGAGGGGCGGCTATGGCTGCCGGAGACGCTGCTCGAGGCGTGACGATTTTCCCTGATCGACGCTTTAGGGCACTATTAGCGGTCTAATCAACATTGCGGTAGGGCTGCGTCGGCTGATGCGCTACACCGCAAGGACGCGCCAACATGCTGATATTCGAACGACTCAACCGCCTCTTCCCGCTGTGGGCCATCCTGTTTGCCTCCCTGGCCATCATCATGCCGCCGCTGTTTACCGGCTATGCCGGGCGGATTCAGGTGCTGCTGGCGATCATCATGTTCTCCATGGGCCTGACGCTGTCCAAGGAGGACTTCCTCAATGTGGTCAAGGCGCCGTTGCCGGTGGGCATCGGCGTGCTGCTGCAATTCGTGGTGATGCCGCTGGCCGCGCTGGGTGTCTCCCTGGCGCTGGGGCTGTCGCCGGAGCTGACCACCGGCATGGTGCTGGTCGGTGCCACCGCCGGCGGCACCGCCTCCAATGTCATGACCTGGCTGGCCGGTGGGCGCGTGGCGCTGTCGGTGTCGATGACCTTGGTCTCGACCCTGGCCTCGGTGGTGATGACGCCGTTGATCGCCTGGCTGCTGGTTGGCCAGATGGTCGAGGTGCCGGTGTGGGGCATGCTCTCGAGCATCGCCCAGCTGGTGATCGCGCCGGTAGCGGCGGGGGTGGTGGTGCACCACTTTGTCGGCCGCCATATCGCGCGCATCGAGCCGGCGTTGGCCACCCTGGCCATGGCGGCCATCGTGATGATCATTGCCATTGTGGTGGCACTCAACGCCGGTCGCCTGGCCAGCCTCGGCCCCGTGGTAGCGCTGGCGGTGATCGCCCACAACGGCATCGGCCTGGCCGCTGGCTACTTCGTCAGCCGGCTGTGCGGCCTCGACCAGCGCACCGCGCGCACCGTCTCTATCGAGGTAGGGATGCAGAACTCGGGCCTTGCCGTGTCGCTGGCCAACCAGTTCTTCAGCGCCGGCGCGGCATTGCCCGGGGCGCTGTTCTCGGTGTGGCACAACGTCTCCGGCTCGCTACTGGCCGGCTACTGGAAGCGCCGCCCGGTGGTGGCGGCTGAGGGCAGCGCGGAAAGCGCCTGACACGCCTCGGCGGGCGGGCATGTTAGAATGCCCGCCCGTTTTCCTCTGCAGGCGCGCTATGCTCGACGACTCCACCACCGCTTCCCCGCAGGCCGAAGGCGCTGCTGCGCGTCCGCCGCGGCGCGAATTCAAGGCCCGCGGCAGCTTCGTCGAGCGCTGCGAGGGCTGCAACCTGCCGACCCTCAACTGCCTGTGCCCCTTTCGTGTCGAGGCCCAGAGTCATGCCCAGGTGTGGCTGTTGACCCATCCCCTGGAGCATCACAAGCCGACCAACACCGGTCGTCTGATTGGCGACGTGCTGCCCGCTACGCGAGTCTTTACCTGGCAACGCACCGCCCCCGATGAAGCGCTGCTGGCACTGCTCGACGACCCGCGCTACGCGCCCTTCGTGATCTTTCCCGACGACCAGCCGGACTACGCCGAGCGGGTGGTGGGCATGCAGGCAGTGACGACGGTCACGCAGCAGGCGCGGATTCCGGTCTTTATCATTATCGACGGCACCTGGCGTCAGGCGCGGCGTATCTTCCGCAAGAGTCCCTACCTCGACAGGCTGCCGGTACTGCCGCTGCGGACTCAGCGCCAGACCCGCTATCGGCTGCGCAAGCCGGCCTCTCAAGCCCATCTGTGCACCGCCGAAGTGGCCATCGAGCTGCTGCGCCAGGCCGGCGACGGGGATGCCGCTGCGGTGCTCGACGACTACTTCGACGCCTTCAACGACAGCTACGCCTCGAGCCGCACCTACCACAAGATCGAGCAGCCGACGGCGGCCATGCGGCGACTGCTGGCGCGGCAGGGCCGGCTATCCGCCTCAGCTACCGAATAGTGCCCCGGCGATGCGGAAGCCGGCCACCCAGGTGCCCGCTGCCGAACCGAGGGTAGCGAGCAGGAACACCAGCAGGGTGCGCGACACTCGGTTACGCCACCACCCCCTGAGCTGGGTGACGTCGTGGCGCAGGTGGGCGAAGTCGCCGACCTTGGGCTTGCGCATGAACAGCTCCACCCCGGCGGCGACGAACCCGGCGCCGATGGTGGGGTTGAGCGACGTCAGCGGTGCGGCGAAGAAGGTCGCGATAATGGTCACCGGGTGGGCCAGGGCGATGGTGGTGGCCGCCGCCGAGAGCACGCCGTTGATCAGGAACCACTCGCCGACCAGCTGCCAGCCGAGATCGGTGTTGCGCGAGAAGCCGATGGCAAAGCCGGTCAGCACCAGGGCGGTGATCGCCCACGGCAGCAGTCGCCAGATGCGCGAGCGCGGCGGGGTAGCCTCCAGCGCCTCGCGCTCGTAACGCGGCTCGGCAGGCAGCGCCTGGCTCAAGTGCTCGGCCATGCCCTTGAGGTGGCCGGCGCCGATCACCACCAGCACATGGCGGTAGCGTCCGGGCGGGCTCTCCTCGCCGATACGCAGGGCCATGTAGCGGTCGCGTTCACTGATCAGCGGCGTATACAGCGCCTCGGACTGCTCGGCGAATTCGTTGAAGGTCGACTCCAGCACGTCGCCCTCCTTGAGCCGTTCGATATCCGCGGCGGAGACTTCCTGGCGCGACATGACGCTGCCCAGCAGGCCCGAGAACAGCGAGAAGCGCTGCCACCAGGGCACATTGGCGTAGATGCGCTTGAGGGTGATGCCGACGTCGCGGTCGATCAGCAGCAGCGGCAGGTCGTGCTGCTGAGTCTCCTCCAGCGCGGCGCGCATCTCGGCGCCGGGCTCGATGCCCGACTGTTCGGCGACACGCTGCTGAAAGGCGCCTAGCGCCAGGCTGGCAGCGACCATGCCAGCCTTGCCCTGGCGGAATATCTCGAACAGGTCCTGACCGGCCAGGGCATCGGGCTCCACCAGGCTGTGGTGGCGCGAGGCGCACAGCTCGATGGCCACGGCGTCGTAATCGCCGGAGCGGATCAGCTCGCGCACCTCGTCGGCACTCTCCTTGGAGACGTGGGCGGTACCCAGCAGGGTGTAGCGCGTGTCGCCCAGCTGCAGGGTCTGGCGAGGCCCGCCGCTGGGCGCAACGGCGGGCTCGGCGCTGGCGGTGAGATCCTGAGGGTCAGTCATGAAGGCTCGCTGTGACGAGAAAAGGGTGTGCCGATTATCCACGAAAGCCGCTGCGTGCGCCAAACTAGGCGCTGTCTGAAAAGTCGGCGAGCGAAGGCCAGACAAGGCAAAAATCGGCGAAAAGACGGAGTTTACGGGTTGTAAATGAGTACTTTGAGCCGATTTTTAACGCCGTATGGCCGAGCGCAGCCAGTTTTCGGACAGAGCCTAGCGGCGCCAGAAGGCCGGGGTGAACAGCACCAGCACGGTGAAGATCTCCAGGCGGCCGAGAATCATTGCCACCACCAGAATCCACTTGGCCAGGTCGGGCAGGTCACCGTAGTGGCTGGCGGCGTCGCCCAGCGCCGGGCCGAGGTTGTTGAGGGTCGAGGCCACGCTCGACCAGGCGGTGACCTGGTCGACGCCGGTGGCCATGACCCCGATCAGCATCAGGAAGAACAGCATCACGTAGACCGAGAAGAAGCCCCATACCGCCTGGGCGATGCTGTCGGGCACGCTGACCTTGCCGACCTTGACCGCGATCACCGCGTTGGGGTGGATCAGGCGCATCACCTCGCGCATGCCCTGCTTGAGGATCAGGATGATGCGGATCACCTTCATGCCGCCGCCGGTGGAGCCCGAGCAGCCACCGACGAAGGCGGCAACGAACAGCAGGAACGGCAGCGCACCGGGCCAGGCCGAGAACTCGGCGACGCTGAAGCCGGCGGTGGTGGCGATGGACAGCGCCTGGAAGACCCCGTTGCGCAACCCCTCGCTGCCAGCGTAGGTATTGGTCAGCCACAGCGTGATCACGGCGATGATGCTCAGGCCGAGCAGGAACAGCAGCAGGAAGTGGGCTTCCGGGTCGCGCAGATACTGAGACAGGCGCTTTTCGCGCCAGGCGGCGAAGTGCAGGCTATAGCTCATCGCCGAGACGACCATGAACAGCATGCAGATCATCTCGATGGTGGCGCTATTGAAGTGGCCGATACTGGCATCGTGGGTCGAGAAGCCGCCCAGCGCCACCGTCGAGAAACCGTGGCCGATGGCGTTGAACCAGTCCATGCCGGCGGCCCAGTAGGCGAGGATGCAGGTCAGCGTCAGGCTGGCGTAGATATACCACAGCGCCTTGGCGGTCTCGGTGATGCGCGGGGTCAGCTTGGAGTCCTTGAGCGGCCCGGGAATCTCGGTGCGGTAGAGTGCCATGCCGCCGACACCCAAGGTGGGCAGGATCGCCACCGCCAGCACCACGATGCCCATGCCGCCCAGCCACTGCAGCTGCTGGCGATAGTAGCGCACTGCCTCGGGCAGGAACTCGATGCCGGTGATCACCGTGGCGCCTGTGGTGGTGAGTCCCGAGAAGGACTCGAACACCGCGTCGGTCACCGACAGGGCATAGGGACCGTCGAGCATCAGCGGCAGCGAACCGAAGGTTCCCAGCACCGTCCAGAACAGCGCCGCGATAAGGAAGCCGTCACGGGTGCGCAGCTCCTTGCGGGCGTCGCGGTTAGGCAGATAGAGCAGGGCACCGGTGGCCACGGTAATCGCCATGGCGATGGCGAACGCATCCCACACGCCGTCGTTGAACAGCAGCGAGATCAGAATCGGCGGCACCAGGGTCAGGCTGAACAGCATCAGCAGCAGTCCCAGGATGCGCAGAATCACGCGCAGGCTCATGCCGTCACGCTCCTTGTCCGGGCGTCCACGCGTTGCTCCCTCATCAGAAGAATGTCAGGCCGACCTGGAACAGCCGCTCGACGTCGCGGATGCGGCGCTTGTCGACCACGAACAGGATCACGTGGTCGCCGGACTCCACCACCACGTCATCGTGGGCGATCAGTACCTCCTTGCCGCGCACGATGGCGCCGATCGTAGTGCCGCTGGGCAGGTCGATCTCGTCGATGGTGCGTCCGACCACCTTGGACGAGCGCGAGTCGCCATGGGCAATCGCCTCGATGGCCTCGGCGGCACCGCGGCGCAGCGAGTGTACGTTGACGATATCGCCGCGCCGCACGTGGGTCAGCAGGCTGCCGATGGTGGCCTGCTGGGGCGAGATGGCGATATCGATCTCGCCGCCCTGTACCAGGTCGACGTAGGCGGCGTTGTTGATCAGCGTCAGCACCTTCTTGGCCCCCAGCCGCTTGGCCAGCATCGACGACATGATATTGACCTCATCGTCGTTGGTCAGCGCGCAGAAGATATCGCAGTCCTCGATATTCTCCTCCAGCAGCAGGCGTTTGCTGGTGGCGCTGCCGTGCAGCACCACGGTGCGGTCGAGGCGCTCGGAGAGGGTGGTGCAGCGCTCCAGGTCGTGCTCGATGATCTTGACCTGATGGCTGTGCTCGAGGTTTTCCGCCAGCCGCTCGCCGATATGGCCGCCGCCGGCGATTACCACCCGGCGGAAGTCGCGGTCGAGGCGGCGCAGCTCGCTCATCACCGCGCGGATATCGCGGCGCGCGGCGATGAAGAACACCTCATCGTCGGCCTCGATGACGGTATCGCCGCGCGGGATGATCGGCCGGTTGCGGCGGTAGATGGCGGCCACGCGAGTGTCGACGTTGGGCATGTGGCGGCGCAGGAAGCCCAGCTCCTGGCCCACCAGTGGGCCGCCGTAGAAGGCCTTGACCGCCACCAGCTGCGCCTGACCGCCGGCGAACTCCAGCACCTGCAGGGCGCCGGGATACTCGATCAGGCGGCGAATATGGTCGGTCACCACCTGTTCGGGGCTGATCAGCACGTCGATGGGTACCGCTTCGTGGGCGAACAGGCCCTTGCGTGTGAGATAGGCGGTGGCGCGGACCCGGGCGATCTTGGTGGGGGTGCGAAACAGGGTATGGGCGACCTGGCAGGCGATCATGTTGACTTCGTCGGAGTTGGTCACCGCGATCAGCATGTCGGCGTCCTCGCAGCCGGCCTGGCGCAGCACCATCGGGTACGAGGCGGGCCCGGAAACGGTGCGAATGTCGAGGCGGTTATGCAGGTCACGCAGGCGTCCACCGTCGGTGTCGACCACGGTGATGTCGTTCTCTTCGTGGGCGAGGTGCTCCGCCAGGGTGCCACCCACCTGACCGGCACCGAGAATGATGATCTTCATGCCTCGCCTGTTCCCCCGTAATGCGTCGGCACAGCATAAACCAGCCGCCCGGGGAAGGACAGGCGGCGGGTCAGCAGGGTGTCAGGGGCGCGCTTTTTCGAGCCGCGCATAGAAGAAGCCGTCGTGGCCGGCTTCGCGGGGCAGCAGTTGGCGGCCGTCGCCGGCCGGGCGTCCCCAGGAAACGTCAGCGGGCGTGGTGACGCGGGCATCCGCGGTGCGGGCCAGAAACGCCTTGATCTGATCGGCATTCTCTTCGGGAAACACCGAACAGGTGGCGTAGACCAGGCTGCCGCCGGGGGCGAGGACCTGCCACAGGCGGTCGAGCAGGCGTCCCTGCAGCGCCGCCAGTTGAGGGATGTCGTCGGCGCGGCGCAGGCGCTTGATATCGGGGTGGCGGCGAATCACGCCGCTACCGGAGCAGGGGGCATCGAGCAGGATGGCATCGAAGCGATCCGCCTCCCAGCCCTCCAGGCGGCTGGCGTCGGCCTGTTCGACGCGTGCCCTGAGTCCCAGCCGATCCAGCGTCTCGGTGACTCGGGTCAGGCGCTGGGCGTCGCTATCCAGTGCGGTCAGGTCGATCTCGAAGGCTTCGAGAAGATGGGCGGTCTTGCCGCCGGGGGCGCAGCAGGCGTCGAGCACTTGTGCCCCGGGGCGCGGCGCCAGGACCGGGCCGAGCAGCTCCACGGCGAGCTGGGCGGCCTCGTCTTGCACGCTGACCTCCCCCTCGGCGAACCCGGGCAGCGCCCTGACGTCGCAGGGGGTCTCCAGGGTCAAACCGTCGGGGGCGAACTCGCAGGGACGGCTTTCCAGACCGCACTCCAGCAAGCGCTCGCGATACACCTCGCGGCTGATCCGGCGACGATTGATACGCAGCGTCATGGGGCCGGGGGTATTGTTGGCAATGGCGATCTCGCGCCAGTCATCCGGCCATGCCTGGCGCAGTGCCTTGAGCAGCCAGGCCGGATGCAGCAGGGCGACGCACGGATCGCGGTCGACCTTGGCTTGCAGGGCGCTCTGTTCACGCTGCAGGCGTCGCAGGCAGCCGTTGATCACCCGGGTGGCCCACGCCTTGCCCAGCAGCCGCGCGGCGCCGGCGGTCTCGCCTACCGCGGCGTGGGCCGGGATGCGCAGGTAGAGCAATTGATAGATGCCCACCAGCAGCAGCGCCTGGACATCGCGGTCGCGGGCCTTGAAGGGGCTGCGCAGCAGCTCGTCGGCGAGCGCCTCGAGGCGTGGCAGGCTGCGGCAGACGCCATAGCAGAGGGCGCGGAACAGGGCGCGGTCGCGGGGGTGAACATCGCCGTCGTCGAGGGCAGAAAGCGACCCCTTGGCATCGATAACCGGCAGCAGGGCGCGGGCAGCGGCGGCGCGCAGTGCCTGACCGCTGCCTTGGGACGTGGACGCGTCGTTCATCGGGTCGTCTCCTGGTGTGACAGCCGGGTACCGGCGGTGAAACGCTCGCCGCGGGCCTTGAGCAGTTCGCGCATCGGCAGCGCCTTGCCGCCGGGTAGCTGTGCCTGGGTGACGCACAGCACCTCGTCGCCGTGGGGACCGCAGGCGATGCGCAGGGCATCTTCATCGTGCTGCAGTAACGTGCCTGGAGCCACCTGCCGGGGATCGTCGTGGCGGACCTCGCCGGGGATGGCCAGCCATAGCCGCAGGCGCTCTTCACCCAGGGTGCACCAGGCGACTGGCCACGGGTTGAACGCGCGCACCTTGTCGGCGAGGCGGGCAGCAGGCTGGGAGAAGTCGAGCTCGGCCTCGGCCTTGGAGAGCTTGGCGGCGTAGGTCACGCCTGCCTCGGGCTGCGACCTGGCGGTCAGCCCCTCGCTGGCCAGGGCATCCAGCGCGGTGACGATCGCTTCGCCACCCAGCTCGGCGAGGGTATCGTGCAGCTCACCGCCAGTGGTGGTGGCGGTGATCGGCGTGCGCCGCTCAAGCAGCATGGCGCCGGTGTCGAGACCGGCGTCCATCTGCATGATGGTGACGCCGCTCTCGCTGTCGCCGGCTTCGATGGCGCGCTGGATCGGCGCCGCACCCCGCCAGCGCGGCAGCAGCGAGGCGTGGACATTGAGGCAGCCGAGCGCTGGCGTATCGAGCACCGCCTGGGGCAGGAGCAGGCCGTAGGCAACCACGACCATGATGTCGGCGTCGATGGCGGCCAGCTCGGCCTGGGCGTCGCCGTCCTTGAGCGAGGCCGGCTGAAACACCGGCAGGTCGTGGGACAGGGCCAACGCCTTGACCGGGCTGGGGGTGAGCTTACGGCCGCGACCGGCGGGGCGATCAGGCTGGGTATAGACGGCCACCACCCGGTGCTGGCTGTCGAGCAGCGCTGCCAGGTTGGTAGCGGCGAAGTCGGGGGTGCCGGCAAAGATGACGCGTAGTGCTTGGGTCATGACGTCGGGCCTTGAGGGATCGGAAAACGGTGCGCTCATGATAGCCGATCGACCCGCTGCGGGGGCAGGCGTTGGGCCATAAGCAAAGCGGCCCGCAGCGCTGCTGCGGGCCGGCTCGGGGATGATGAGATGGCGCTAGGCGTCCTGCATCAGCTTGTGACGCTTCTGCATCTTCTTGAGAATCCGCTGGCGCTTGAGCGGCGACAGGTAGTCGACGAACAGCACGCCTTCGAGGTGGTCGTGCTCGTGCTGAATGCAGTGCGCCAGCAGGCCGTCGGCCTCGAGCTCGTAGGGCTGGCCGTCGCGATCCAGCGCCTTGAGCTTGACGCGCAGGGCGCGGGGCACTTCAGCATAGTACTCAGGGATCGACAGGCACCCCTCCTGGAGTGGCTCGCGCTCGTCACCAAGGGGCGTGTACTCGGGGTTGATCAGCACCCGTGGGTCGCTCTGATCGTCGCTGACGTCCATCACGATGACGCGGCGGTGCACGTCTACCTGGGTCGCCGCCAGGCCGATGCCACGTGCGTGGTACATGGTCTCGAGCATGTCGTCGACCAGTTGGCGTACCTCGTCGTCGACTGCGGCCACCGGCTCAGCCTTGGTGCGCAGGCGCTCGTCGGGATATTCGAGGATGGGTAACTTGGCCATGGCGTTGAAATCACCGTTATGCTGTTATCAAGGGATATGGCCATATTGTAGTGGGCGGCTGCGCGCAGTGAAACCGCCGGTTGTGTCATGCGCCATCGATAAAAGCGATAAACCCGTTGAGCGGGACCGTACCAAGGGGAAGCGACAGGATGAAGACGAGTGAGGCGAGGCAGGGGGCATGGCATGGCTGGCTCGCGGCTTGGGCACTGCTGGCCATGCTGCTACTGTGCTTGCCGGCCATGGGCCAGGGGCTCGGCGATGCCGGCCTGCGTGGCGATGCACCTGATCGCTACACGGTGGTGCGAGGCGACACTCTATGGGATATCTCCGGGCGTTTTCTGCGCCACCCCTGGCAGTGGCCCGACGTGTGGGAAGTCAATCCGCAGATTCGCAATCCGCACCTTATCTACCCCGGCGACACCGTCTACCTCTATTATCAGAATGGCCAGCCGCGGCTTGGTCTGGAGCGCGGGCGCGGCGAAGTCAGGCTGTCGCCGGAGGTGCGGCGCACCCCGCGGCGTGAGGCGGTACCGCCGCTGCCGCTGGAGCGTATCGAAAACTTCCTCACCGAGTACCGCGTGCTCGACGACCCGGCGCTGGCCGACGAGCAGGCCTACGTGGTGGGCGGCGACGACCGCCGCCTGATCAGTGGCGCCGGCGACCGCATCTATGCCCGCGGCGATCTGCCCGAGGGGGGGCGTTTAGGTATCTATCGCCTCGGCGAGACCTATGAAGATAGCGTCACCGGCGAGTCCCTGGGACTCGAGTTGGTCGGCGTCGGCCAGGCGCGCTGGATGCGCCGCGAGGGTGATATCGCCACCCTCGACGTGCTGAGCGCCACCCAGGAGGTGCGCAACGGCGATCTGGTACTGCCGCTGGAGAGCGGTGAATTGGTCACCGAGTTTCTGCCGCGGGCGCCGGAGCGGGCGGTGGAGGGGCGGCTGCTGGCGGTACCGGGGGGCGTCCAGTTTATCGGCCGGCTGCAGGTGGTGGCGCTGGACCGTGGACGTCGCGACGGCCTGACCCCGGGGAATGTGCTGAGCGTCGAGCAGCGCGGTGAGCTGGTCACCGATCCTGTCACCAACGAGTCGCTGCGCCTACCTGGCGAAGAGTCAGGCCTGGTGATGGTGTTCAAGAGCTATGACAGGATGAGCTATGCGTTGGTGATGCGCGCCAGCCGCAGTCTGGCGATCGGCGATCGAATCTTTAATCCCAGCAGCAGTGAATCCGTGGCACGTCGCTAGTAGGCTTTACACGAAACGTCGGCGAGCGCAGGCAGTTGTCGTACGACACCTCGCGATATCCATCAGGGAGGAACATGCATGACGGCCAGGGAGTGGCTGGTACTCGCGGGACTACCCGGGCTCGGCCCCAGGCGCCTGGCCCAACTGATCAGCACCACTCCGCACTGGCCCGATGGCTGGCTGGCGGCGATGCCCGAACCGGCGCGCAGCCATCTGCGGCTGTGGCTCGAGCATCCCGCTCGTAGCCCGCTGCAGGCACAGGTCGATGCCGCCCTGGCATGGGAGGCCGCGGCCGACCACCATCATCTGCTGACCCCCGCGCATGACCAGTGGCCGGCACTGCTTGATCAGATTGCCGACCCGCCGCCGGTCCTGTGGGCCAGCGGCGATCTGGCCGCCCTGGCGCTGCCGGGCCTGGCAGTGGTCGGCTCGCGACGGCCGAGCCGCGATGGCCTGCACAACGCCCAGCGCTTTGGCCGTGAACTTGCCGAACAGGGCTGGTGCGTGATCAGCGGCATGGCCCTGGGCGTCGACGGCGCCGCCCAGCAGGCCGCGCTGGATGCCAGCGGCCGCAGCGTTGCGGTGCTCGGCTGCGGGGTGGATGTGATCTATCCCCAGCGCCACCGTCAGCTCTATACCCGTCTGCGTGACGAAGGCGGGCTGCTGCTCTCCGAGCATCCCCCCGGCACCACCGCGCATCCGGCGTTCTTCCCGCGTCGTAACCGTATCGTAACCGGGCTGTCCCTCGGCGTGCTGGTGGTGGAGGCCGCCGAAAAGAGCGGCTCGCTGGTCAGCGCGCGGCTGGCCATCGAGCAGAATCGCGAGGTGTTTGCGGTCCCAGGCTCGATCCACAACCCCCAGGCACGCGGCTGCCTCGGCCTGATTCGCGACGGCGCGGCAATGGCCACTTGTCTGGCCGATATCCTCGCCGAGCTGGGGCACTGGACGCCGCCCAGCCAGGCGCTGTCGCCTGCTGCCGCAGCTGGCGATCAGGATCCGCTGCTGGCCTTGCTCAGTGACCGTCCAACGCCGCTGGATGCCCTGGTAGCGCTGAGTGGACAAGACGTCAGCGACTGCCAGCTGCGGCTGCTCGAGCTCGAGCTGGAAGGGCTTGCCACTCAGGCGGTGGGGGGCTGGATCAGGCTGCCGCAATAGCGGTTTATCAACGCTCAGGCCGGCCATGCTAGACTCTGTGCCCTGTCATTTGGCGAGGAGTCTGTCATGCCTGAATCCGCGACGCCGCGCCTGTCGGCTGCCTTGGCCGCCAAGGCCCTGAGCCGTGGCGAGCTGATCGCCTACCCCACCGAAGCGGTCTGGGGGCTGGGCTGCGATCCTGCCAGCGGCGAGGCGCTCACCGCCCTGCTGCGACTCAAACAGCGCGATCCGGCCAAGGGCCTGATCCTGGTGGCGGGAAATATCGGCCAGTTCGCGCCCTGGCTGGCAGGCCTGCCAGCAGAACTGCATGCGCCGCTGGTGAGTAGTTGGCCGGGTCCCAACACCTGGCTGGTGCCGGACAACGGCCATAGTCATCCGCTAGTGCGCGGCGGACACGCCTGCGTGGCGCTCAGGGTCAGCGATCATCCCCTGGTGCGTGAGCTGTGCGACGCCTTCGGGGGGCCACTGGTTTCGACCTCGGCCAACCCGACCGGCGAGCCCGAGGCGCGTTCGGCGGAGCAGGTCGAGGCCTATTTCGGCGCCGCCCTGGCGGGCCTCGTCGATGGCCCGCTGGGCGGACGCGATGCGCCCAGTACTATCCGCGACCTGGTCACTGGGCGCGTGCTGCGCGCCTGACGGCACTATGTCATGCGTTATTTTTTTAACCGATGAGTCTAGGGAGGTAGCGTGGCCCACGCGCATCTCGATGAGGTCAAGCACTACCTGCTCGATCTACAGGATCGGCTATGCCAAGCGCTGGCCGCGGAAGACGGCCAGGCCGACTTCTGTGAAGACAGTTGGACCCGGGAGGAGGGCGGTGGCGGCCGCTCGCGGGTGATCGAGAATGGCGCCGTGTTCGAGAAGGGCGGCGTCAACTTCTCCCACGTCTACGGCGCACAGCTGCCGCCCTCGGCGACCGCGGCTCGCCCCGAGCTCACCGGCCGCAGCTTCCACGCCGTAGGGGTATCCTGGGTGCTGCACCCGAGAAACCCCCATGTGCCCACCAGCCATGGCAACGTGCGTTTCTTTATCGCCGAGAAGGCCGGTGAGACGCCGGTATGGTGGTTCGGCGGCGGCTACGATCTGACCCCCTTCTATCCGGTGCTCGACGACGTACGCCACTGGCACCGCGTCGCTCGCGACGCCTGTGCGCCCTTCGGCGATGACGTCTACCCCCGCTACAAGGCGTGGTGCGACGACTACTTCTATCTCAAGCATCGCGACGAGACTCGCGGCGTTGGCGGGCTATTCTTCGACGATCTCAACGAAGGCGGTTTCGAGCACTGCTTCGCCTTCCAGCGCGCCGTGGGCGACAGCTTTATCGAGGCCTATGTACCGATCGTGCAGCGCCGCCGCGGCGATGAATATAGCCAACAGCAGCGTGACTTTCAGCTCTATCGCCGCGGTCGCTATGTAGAGTTCAACCTGGTGTGGGATCGTGGCACCCTGTTTGGCCTGCAGAGTGGCGGGCGCACCGAATCGATCCTGATGTCGCTACCGCCGCTGGCCGCCTGGGAGTACGGCTATACCCCGGCGCCCGGCAGCCCTGAGGAGGCGCTCTACCGGGACTATTTACGGCCCCGCGACTGGTTGGGAGAAGAGGCCTTATGACTGACCGCTACTGCGTATTCGGCCATCCGGTGGCGCACTCCAAGTCGCCGGCGATTCATGCCGCCTTCGCCGCCGCGCTGGGCGACGATATCGACTACACCGCCATCGAGGCGCCGCTGGATGACTTCGCCGGCGCCTGGCAGAGATTTATCTCCGAAGGGGGGCGCGGCGCCAACGTCACCGTGCCGTTCAAGGAGCAGGCTTACCGGCTGTGCGACAGTCTCAGCGAGCGCGCTCGCCGCGCCGGGGCTGTGAATACCCTGGTGCTGGGCGCCGAGGGCGTCACCCATGGCGATACCACCGACGGCGTGGGCCTGGTCGGCGACCTCGAGGCTAATGGTGTTAGGCTGGCTGGCGCCCGGGTGCTGGTGCTGGGTGCCGGTGGCGCGGTGCGTGGGGTGCTCGAGCCGCTGCTGGCGTCCCGGCCGACCAGTGTATTGGTGGCCAACCGCACCGCCGAGAAGGCCATGGCACTGGCCGCCGACTTCCAGGACCTGGGAGTGATCTCGGGGGGCGGCTTCGCTGATGTGGCAGGGACATACGACCTGGTGATCAATGGCACCAGCGCCAGCCTCGCTGGCGATCTGCCGCCGCTGCCGGACGACCTCTTCGCGGACGGTGCCAGCGCCTACGATATGATGTATGGCGCCGAGCCCACGGTATTCCTGCGCTGGGCCAGCGAGCGCGGCGCGCGCCCGATTGATGGCCTCGGCATGCTGGTCGGCCAGGCCGCCGAGTCCTACCGCCTGTGGCGTGGCCAGACCCCCGATACCGGCCCGGTACTGGCCGAGCTGCGCCGCGCGCTCTAGTTGTTCACTGTATCAAACGCATGCCCCCGCCGGCCCCGGACCGGCGGGGCGCGTGCGTGTGTCCATGGCCTTTGCGTTTAATCGAGCGTTTGACGGCGGTGGCGAGCTTTCCTAGCCTGGCCAGAAGTCTTTGTTGTAAAGACGCCAAATCTCCTAATAACAACTCACGATGAGGCAGATAACAGTGAAAAATGTTGCAGTGACGCGTTTCAAGAGAACGCTCCTGGCGAGCGCCATGGGCCTGACCGCGGCCTCGCTTAGCGCTCAGGCGCTGGCCCAGGAGGCGGTGCCCTCGATCGACCTGATGACCACCACCGAGTCCTATGATCCGATTCGCTACGAAGCGGCTTTCATGATCGCCGAGCGCTGGGAGGAGCTGGGCTTCGAGGTCAATGTCCAGCCCACCGAGTTCAGTACCGCCCTGGAGCGCTTCTACGATCAGCAGGACTTTGACGCTACCATCCTCGGCTGGAGCGGCCGTACCGACCGACTCGATCCGCAGTTCTTCCTCAGCACCCTCGACTCCCGCCAGGCCAACCCCGGCGGCAATAATCCCGGCGGCTACGAAAATCCCGAGTTCGATGCGCTGTTCGACCAGCAGTCACAGGCCTTCGATCCGGATGAGCGACAGCGGCTGGTGATGGAGATGCAGGAGCTCTACAAGCCCGACGCGCCGCTGGTGGTGCTGTTCCACCGCGATGAGGTGGTGGCCTTCAACCACGACGCCTTCGAGGGCTTCGAGCCGATGGCGGGCGAGGGGCTCTACAGCGAGTGGGGTCCGATGGAGGCGACGCCGGTGGGGGATCGCAGCACCCTGCGCATCGGCGGCCCCCAGGAGCCCGACAACCTCAATCCGCTGGCTTCCACCTCGGTATGGGGATGGAAGTGGATGCGTCTCTACTATGATCGCCTGGTGCGCCTGTCGGCCGATGTCGAGCCGCTGCCCTGGGCCGCCGAGGAGGTCGAGCAGGTCGACGACACTACCGTGGCGGTGACCCTGCGCGAGGGCATGACCTTCCACGACGGCGAGTCGCTCACCGCCAGTGATGTGGCCTTTACCTGGAACTACTACCTCGACCAGGACTACAGCTACTTCAACTCCTACCTGGCGGCGCTGGATAACGCCGAGGTCGTGGACGAGCATACCGTCCACTTCCATCTCAGCGAGCCCTCGGCGTCGTTTGCCAGCATCTCGCTGTCGCAGATCCCGATCCTGCCCGAGCATATCTGGTCGGAGATCGACGACGCCTCGACACTGAGTCCCGAGGAGGTGCCCACCGTGGGCTCCGGGCCCTTCCAGTACGAGCGCTTCGATCGCGGCGAATTCATGGCCATCAGCAAGTTCGACGACCACTTCCATGCCGACGAGATTGCCGTCGACGGCGTCGAGTTCATCATCTATGCCGACATGGAAGGGGTCTATACCGGCCTGCAGACCGGCGAGATCGATGTCACCGCCTGGCGCATGGAGCCCGGTCAGATTGCCCTGGCCGAGAGCGAGGACCACCTCACCGTGGTCAACGTGCCTGACTTCGGCTACTTCCACATGACCTACAATCTGCGTCGCGAGCCTCTGGACGACCGCGCCGTGCGCCGTGCGCTGACCATGGCCAGCGACCGTGAGCGGATGGTCAACGTGCTGCTCGACGGCCGCGGCGAGGTGGGCTCCAGTGTGATCGCGCCGGTCAACACCTTCTGGCACGAAGCCTTTATCGAGCGCTTCGACTTCGACATGGACGCGGCCCGCGCCGAGCTGGAAGAGGCGGGTTACAGCTGGGATGAGGATGGTCGCCTGATGCGCTGAGCGCATCCCCGAGACCATCGCCTTCCTTAGAGGTGCCGCCACCCCGCTATGCTCACGAGGCTGAGCGGGGTGGACGGCCGTTTACAGCGAGTCCGTCATGTCGTCACGCAGAAGCTATCTGATACGCCGTGTGCTGCACGGCTTCATGGCGCTGTTCATCATCGCCACCCTGCTGTTCTTCCTGTTTCGTCTGGGGCTGCCCGACCCCACTGCCGCGCTGATCACCGAGGGGCTGAACCCTGAGGAGCGTGAGCGCATACGCGCCAGCTTCGGCCTCGACCGGCCGATCTGGGAGCAGTATTTCATCTACCTGGCGAATATCGTCCAGGGCGATTTTGGCTACTCCTTCCACTACCGCGCGCCGGTGGCGGACATCATCTGGGAGCGGCTCGGCAATACCATGATCCTGATGCTGCCGGCCATCGTGCTGGCCTATGGGGTTGGCGCACCCCTGGGTGCCTGGCTGTCTTGGCGGCGTGGCAGCCGCGCCGACACCAGTGGCATCTTCGTCGGCCTGATGTTTCGCTCCGCGCCGATGTTCTGGACCGGCATGATCGCCATCCTGATCTTCGGCATCGGGCTCGGCTGGCTACCCACCAGCGGCATGCGCACGCTGCCCTACGAGGCCTCCGGCTTTCTCGACAAGATATTCACTCTCGACTTCCTGCATCACCTGATTCTGCCGGCCCTGGTGGTGGCGCTCTACTACCTCGGCTCGCCGCTGCTGATCATGCGCAACACCATGCTCGAGGTGTACGGCGAGGACTTTATCGAGATGGCCCGCGCCAAGGGGCTGCCGGAACGCCGCATCCTCTATGCTCACGCCGCGCGCAATGCGCTGCTGCCGGTGGTCACCCAGCTGGCGGTCACCATCGGCCTGGCCGCCGGCGGCCAGGTGGTGGTCGAGGTGGTGTTCTCGTGGCCGGGGCTGGGGCGTGAAATCCTCAACTCGGTGCGCACCTCCGACTTCCCCCTCGCCCAGGCCAGCTTCCTGGTAATGGCGGCCTTCGTCATTACCCTCAACCTGCTGGTCGACATCCTTTACACCATGCTGGACCCGAGGGTGAGCTTCAAATGAACCGATCACGACTGATGAAAAGCGCCCAGGAGCCGATCAGGGCGATCCTCGGGGACCGGCTGGCGCTGGTGGGGCTGGCGGTGCTGCTGTCGATCATTGCCATGGCGCTGTTTGCCCCGGTGCTCTCGACTCACGCCCCGCTGGCGGTCAATGAGCGCGAGGAGGGCTCGCTGTTCACGCGCAGCGTCGACGCCGGGCAGGTGCGCTGGCTGGCCTCGCCGCCGCTGGGCGACGCCACCCTGAATGCCGCCGACTACCGTGACGGTCTGGGCATGGCGGTGGGCCGCGACGGCGTGGTATGGCGCTATGCGGGGGGCGACTGGTCGCCCCTCGAGACGCCGCTGTCGACCACCCTGCACGCGGTCAATATTCGCCAGGACGGCGCCACCCTGGTGGCCGGCGCCCAGGGCACGGTAGCGCTGTGGACCCCCGACGATACCTGGCAGACCTTCGACATGCCCGAACCACTGGGGATCAACGGTATCGCCTGGCGCGATGATGACACCGCGCTGCTGGTGGGCGGCGGCGAGACCATCTGGCGGCTGGATCTGACCAGCGGCGACGTTGAGTCGCTTGAGAGTCCGGTTGGGCGTGGCTTCGACCTCAACGCCGTAGCGCTGGACGCCGACGGCAGCGCCTGGTTGGTGGGCGACCGAGGGCTGGCGCTGCGCCTCGATCCCGACGACGACGCCCCGACCCTGGAGCGGCTGCCCGGCAACCGTGAGCTCAATCATATCCATATCGCCGACAGCGGGGCCGGCCTGATCGTCGGCGAGCGCGGTACCCTGCTGGTCCGTGATGACGCCGAGGCCAGCTGGCAGAGCCAGGATGCTCCGGACTCCCGGGCCATGCGCGCCGGCTGGATCACCGACGAGGGCCACGCCTTTGCGGTGGGCCGCAGCGGCATCGTCTTCGAGCGTGAGCCGGGCGGTGACTGGCAGCTGATACCCAGCGACGAGGAGCGCCACCTGCGCGCATTGATGGTTACCGAAGAGCACTACTTCGCGCTGGGCTCGGATCGCTTCGTCAATCGCCTGGCGCCGCCCTCCGGCGAGCACTGGTTCGGCACCGACCATCTCGGCCGCGATCTCTTCAGCCAGAACGTCCACGGCTCGCAGATCGCCCTGCTGGTGGGCTTTCTCGGCGCCGCCCTGGTGGTGCTGATCGGCGCCAACGTGGGTCTGGTGGCCGGTTACTTCCGCGGCCGCACCGAGACCGTGCTGATGCGTACCGTCGACGTCATGTACGGGATTCCCTTCGAGCCCTTTGCGCTGATCCTGGTACTGCTCTTCCAGCCCAGTCTGTTCATCGTCATTCTTGCCGTGTCGCTGCTCACTTGGCGCACCGTGGCGCGACTGATTCGCTCCCAGGTGCTGAGCCTGCGCGAGCGGCCCTTCGTCAAGGCGGCGCGGGTCGCTGGGGCGTCGGACCTGCGCATCATGTATCTGCATATCTTCCCCAATGTGATGCCGCTGGTGTTCCTGGAGCTGGCCATCATCGTCGGGGTGTCGATCATCGCCGAGGCGACGCTGTCGTTCCTCGGCCTGGGGCCGCCGCAGTCGATCTCCTGGGGCGGCATCCTGCATAACGCACGGCTCTCCGGGGCCTGGCGCGAGGCCTGGTGGTGGAACCTGCCACCCGGGCTGCTGATCATGATCACGGTGCTCTCCGTGTTCTTCATCTCCCGCTCGCTCGAGCTGGTGGCCAATCCGCGACTGAGGGCACGTCGATGAGCACATCTCCACTATTGACCGTCGATGACCTGGCCATTCACTACCAGACTGGCGCCGGCCCGGTGCAGGCCGTGGACGGGGTGAGCTTCGCCCTCAAGCCCGGCGAGGCGCTGGGCCTGGTCGGGGAGTCCGGCTGCGGCAAGACCACTGCGGCCAAGGCCATGCTGCGGCTGCTGCCGCCGAATGGCCTGGTGCCCCGGGGGCGCATCGATTTCGCTGGCCGCGATCTGCTCGGCCTCGACCCGGAGGCGATGCGCCGCGTGCGCTGGGACGAGATCGCCTGGATCTCCCAGGCGGCGATGAACGCCCTGGATCCGGTGTATACCGTCGGCGATCAGATCCTCGAGGCGATGAGTGCGCACCGCAAGATCAACCGCAAGGCCGCCTGGGCCCACGCCGAGCAGCTGTTTCGCGATGTGGGCATCGATCCCGGACGGCTCTCCGCCTATCCTCATGAGATGAGTGGCGGCATGAAACAGCGCGCGGTGATCGCCATGGCGCTGGCCCTCGACCCGCAGCTGATCGTCGCCGACGAGCCGACCACCGCCCTCGACGTGGTGACCCAGGCGCAGATCCTCTCGCGGCTGACCAAGCTGCGCCGCGAGCGCGGCCTGGCGCTGATGTTCATCACCCACGATATCTCGGTGGTGGTGCAGACCTGCGATCGGGTAGCGGTGATGTACGGCGGCCAGCTGATGGAGACCGGGCCGGTGCGTGAGGTGTTCGCCAGCCCCTTCCACCCCTACACCATGGGTCTGACCAACGCCTTCCCGACCCTGGAGGGAGCCCAGCGCGAGCTGATCTCGATTCCCGGCAGCCCGCCGGATCTGCTCAACCCGCCGTCGGGCTGCCGCTTCGCCGAGCGCTGTCCGTTTGCTACCCAGCGCTGCACCAGCGAGACGCCGCCGCTGACCGCGGTGGGCGAGGGCCGCCATGCGGCCTGCCACTACCCCGAGCAAGCGGTGGATTTCCGTCAGCGGGCGGCGCAGAACGCCACCTGGCAGATCGCCGGCGAGCGCCTTGGTGAGCAGGTACAGGGCGCGGGCAGCCTGGAGCGGCGCATGAGTGAGACGCCGATTCTCGAGGTCGAGGGGCTGAAGAAGTACTTCCCGGTGGAGCAGGGCTTTCTCGATGGCCTGCGCGGCAAGCACAAGTCTCGCCAGGTTCACGCCGTCGACGATATCGACTTCGATCTGCGCGAGGGGGAAATCCTTGGCCTGGCCGGAGAGTCGGGCTCGGGCAAGACCACCACCGGCGAGCTGCTGGTGCGACTGCAGGACGTCACCGCCGGCGAGATTCGCTTCGACGGCGTCAATATCGCCGCGCTCAAGGGGCCGGCGCTCAAGGCGTTCAGGCGCAGCGCGCAGATGATCTTCCAGGACCCGTACCAGACCCTCAATCCGCGCTTCACCATCCACGATATCGTCGCCGAGCCGCTGATCATTCACGGTCTGGCCGAGGGCGATGCGCTGGAGCAGCGCGTGGTCGAGTCGCTGGAGCGGGCCGGGCTCAAGCCGGCCAGCGCCTATCAGGATCGTTTCCCCCACGAGCTCTCGGGGGGCCAGCGGCAGCGGGTGGCGATCGCCCGCGGGATCATTCTCGAGCCGCGCTTCATGGTCGCCGACGAGCCGGTGTCGATGCTCGATGTGTCGATCCGCGCCGGGGTGCTCAACCTGATGCGGCGTTTCCGCAACGAGCTGGGCATCTCCTTCGTCTACGTCAGCCATGACCTGCCGACCATTCGCTATGTCGCCGACCGCACCGCGATCATGTACCTCGGCGAGATCGTCGAGGTGGGGCCCACCGATACCCTGATTCAGGAGCGCAAGCACCCCTACACGCAGCTGCTGCTCGATGCCAGCCCCGAGCCGGACCCGGCGGTGGTCAAGGCGCCGCTGGAGAGCGCCGGGGAGATTCCCAGCGCCGTAGAGCCGCCCAACGGCTGCCACTTCCATACCCGCTGCCCCAAGGCCATGGCCCACTGCGGCTGGGAGGGGCGCGACGTGGCCACGGCGCTCAGCGAATGGCGGATTCACGGCGGCGAGATACGTCATCTGGGTGGCGTCAGCGTGACTGGCCTGAACGCGCAGCTGGCGCTGGCGGAAGGCGCCGACTCAGCGGCGGCGAGTCAGGAGCTCGAGGCGATTCTCTCGGCCAAGCATCCGTCGCTATGGCAGGCGGCCCAGGTCGAAGTTCGGGAGGGGAGTCTAGGCGTGGCGTTCACCGCCCAGGCATCGCCCAAGCGGCGGCTGATTGCCCGCGAGCACTCGGTGGCTTGCTACCTGTATGAGGAGCGCGCCGACGCCACGTCGTAATACCAGCCCCCGCGCTTGCCGCGGGGGCTGGCCTTCAGCGCTGCTTGACGTAAAACCCTACCATGCAGAGCACCAGGCCCAGCACCGACAGCAGCATGCCGCCGTTGACCAGTAGCGGGTAGCGTTCCAGCCAAGAGACGAACGGCTGGGGAGTGTCGCGGCACACGCCGTCGAGGTAGTCCCAGTAGCCGCCGGAGAGGGTGCACTCGCGTACGTCGCCGAGTTCCCAGAAGTAGACGCCCATCAACACGATGACGGGCACGATCAGCAGCAGTAGTCCAAGTCGTAGCATCGGCTCAGTAATGTCTTAGCCAGGGCGCTGGCAGTTGGGTTGGCGGCCGGCGCTTCGCGCCTGCTCGTAGCGTGACAGGGCGTCGTCCATATTGGCCTCCAACCCCGCCATGCGCTGGCCTTGGCTGGGGTGGGTCGACATCCACACCGGCGGCTCGCCGCCGCTGGCCGATTGCATGTTTTCCCATAGCGTGACGCTGGCGCGGGGGTCGAAGCCGGCCTCGGCCATCAGCCGCAGGCCAATCACGTCGGCCTCGCTCTCGTGGCGGCGCGAGAAGGGCAGCATGATGCCGTACTGGGCGCCGGCGCCAAGCAGGCCAAGCATCTGTTCGCCCTGGGGGCCCTGCAGGCCGGCCACCGAAGAGAGGATCGACATGCCGACCTGGGTCGCCGACTGGGTCGAAACCCGCTCGTTGGCGTGGTTGGCCATCACATGGCCCATCTCGTGGCCGACCACCGCGGCGACCTGATCCTGATTGGTGGCGATGTCGAGTAGACCGGTATGAATGCCCATGTAGCCGCCGGGCAGGGCGAAGGCGTTGGCGGAGTCATCCTGGAAGACGCGAATCTGCCAGTTGTAGTCGCGGTCGCGACCGGATAGCTCTGCCACCAGGGCATCGGCGATGCACTCGGCATAGCGGGCGTGGGCGCCGCCGACCACGGTCAGGTCCTCCTGATACTGTTCGAAGGCCTGCTGGCCCATCTGATTGAGCTGCTCATCCGAGTAGAGGGTGAACTGCTGACGCCCGGTGGGCGAGCTGGCGCAGGCGGCGAGCGATATACACAGCGCGCCAATGGCAATTCGGGGGATCCAGCGCATGGTCAAGCGTCCTCGTAGTCCGTCCATAGGCAGTGGACGAAAGCCACTGACCTGCCACAAGATACCCGGATACCCACCAAGGTCAACCAGAGGGAGAATCCGTTCATGGATGCCGAGCTGTCCGCGCGACTCGCCAACCTGCTCGACCGCGTCGAGGCCTTTCTGCCGCCCCCGTCGCGACGCATCGACTGGTCCCATGACGTGGCCGCGCTATGGCAGCGCCACCCACTAGGTGGACAACTTCTCCCGGTGCCAGTTCGCGATGCCGCTACCCTGGACGATCTGCTCGGGGTCGAACGTCAGAAACGCGCCCTGCTGGCCAACACCCGGGCTTTCCTGCAGGGGCTGCCGGCCAATCACGCTCTGCTGTGGGGCTCACGGGGCAGCGGCAAGTCGTCGATGGTGCGGGCGCTGCTGAACACCCTGGCCGGCGAGGGACTGCGCCTGATCCAGGTCGACCGCCATGATCTGGCCGGGCTGCCGGGCTTGGTCCAGCAGCTGCGCGATCAGCCGCAGCGCTTCGTGGTCTACTGTGACGATCTGTCGTTCGAGGCCAACGACGATGCCTACAAGGCGCTCAAGAGCGTGCTGGATGGCACTCTGACCGGGCCCCCCGACAACGTGCTGCTCTACGCCACCTCCAACCGTCGCCACCTGCTGCCGGAGTCGCTGGCCGACAACCAGCAGACTCAACTGGTGGGCGACGAGCTGCATCACGGCGATGCGGTGGAGGAGAAGATCTCGCTGTCGGATCGTTTCGGCCTGTGGCTGGCGTTTTACCCCTTCAACCAGGCCACCTACCTTGAGGTCTGCGAGCACTGGGTGGTACGGCTGGGCGGCCCGGAAGACTGGCACGCCGAGGCCCGCGAGGCGGCGATCCGCTTCGCTACCCTGCGTGGCGGCCGCAGCGGGCGAGCCGCCTGGCAGTTCGCCTGCCAGTGGATTGGGGAGCAGCGCCTGGACGCGTAGCGCTAGGCCTAGGATTGTGGTGTCAGACTGCCATCCGGATTGACGCTAAAGCGCACCGTGGGCATCCACAGGCCGGGTGGTAGACTGACTCCGAGCCCGCGTACCCCGCCTGGGGTGATGGCAAGCTCACTGCCCGGCGGCAGCTCGCCGCGGTTGGCCAACTGACTGGCCAGCTGCACCATCGGCGCGAAGCGCTGACGGTCGCCGAGCACGTCGAAGCTCACCGGCAGGCGCAGGTCGGCGTCGTCGCCCGGAGTCAGCGCCACGCGCTCCTCGTAGTTGCCACTGATCGGCTCGGCGTCGGGGACGTCGAGGGTCCAGCGAAAGCCGTTGAGTTCCACTGGCGGCATGCCCCGGGGCAGCCCCAGGCCCATCGCCAGGGTAGCCTGTACCGGCAGGCTGCCGGTGCCGAGGCTGGAGGCGATCAGGGAGGTGATGTCGGAGGTGTCGAGACCGGCACGGATGGCATAGGGGCCGATCCGCACGTCTTCCACTCCCAGCGAGGTCACCGCCAGTCGCATGGCGAACAGGCTGGTCTGGGGCATCGCCAGGCAGCCGGCAAGCAGCAGCGCGAGTCCGGTGGGCAGCAGCAGCCGCCAGCGGCGGCGCAGACGAAAGGCGAGAAACGACATGATCATGAACTCCTGGGCATGGGATAATAGCCGGGTGCACCCGGGAGCGGCCGCGGGGCGCGCGCATTCTAGGGCCAGTGTAGCGGGTTGCCAAGATATTTCGCGCCGCGTGGTCACCGCCAACCAATGACCAAGGAATGTCGATGATGGCGAGATGGAGAGCGAGACTGCTGGGTTTCGTGCTGGCGCTGCTGGTCGCCACCCTGAGCGGCTCACTGATCCAGACTCAGTTCAACCTGGCGGCACTCGCCGCACTGGGGGCCGAGATCAGCCTGGCCACGCGGCTGAGCACGAGTTTCCACGACCTGCTCGGGTTCGCTCCCCTCTATGCTGGCCTGATGGCGGCCGCACTAAGTGCTTCGCTGCCGCTGGCGGCGCTCGGCCGCCGCTGGCTGCCGCTCCCCGCCGGCCTGGTGTACGCCGCGGCCGCTGCGCTGGGCGTGTGGCTGGCGTTCATGGTGGTGGACGCCATGGCGCCGATGCCGACCCTGATCGCCGCCACGCGTAGCCTGACCGGCACCCTGGCGATGCTCGCCGGCGCCGCGCTAGGCGGCTTGGTCTACGCCCGTTGTGTGGGGAGACGCTCATGATATGCCGATATATGCAGGGCATGATGGTGACGCTGCTGCTGACGGGCCTGGCCCACGCCGACTATCGCCTCGAAACCGTGACCGAGGGCCTCGAACACCCCTGGTCGCTGGCGTTCTTGCCCGATGGCCGCATGCTGGTCACCGAGCGCCCGGGGCGGCTGCGCCTTGTCGAGGCCGACGGGCGCTTGCGCGAGGAACCGCTGAGCGGAGTGCCCGAGGTCTTCGCCGAGGCGCAGGCGGGGCTGTTCGAGGTGATGTTGGCGCCAGACTTCGACGACAGCGGGCTGCTCTACCTGAGCTATGCCTATGGCGACCTGAGCGCCAACAATACCTGTCTGGGGCGGGCGCGCTTCAACGGCGAGGGCCTCAGCGGCGGAGAGGTACTGTTCTGCGCCTCACCGGCCAAGCGTGGCGCGGCGCACTATGGTGGTCGCATGGCGCTGCTGCCCGATGAGACGCTGGTATTGACCCTCGGTGACGGTTTCGACTATCGCGAGGAGGCACAGAATGCCGCCAACCATCTGGGCAGCCTGGTGCGGCTGACTCTTGATGGCCAGGTGCCCGACGATAACCCCTTCCTCGGCGACGACACGGCACGCCCGGAGCTCTATAGCATCGGTCATCGCAACGTCCAGGGCATCGTCTTCGATGCCGAGCGAGACGAGCTGCTGATCAACGAGCACGGTCCTCGCGGCGGCGATGAACTCAACCGCATTCAGCCCGGCGCCAATTACGGTTGGCCGCTGACCACCCATGGTGTCGACTATACCGGGGCGCGGATTACGCCGTTTCGCGAGCTGCCAGCCTTCACCCCGCCGTTGCTGCACTGGACGCCGTCGATTGCGCCCTCTGGCATGGCGCTCTATCGCGGCGCAGCCTTCCCGGATTGGCAGGGCGACCTGTTCGTCTCTGCATTGGCCGGTCAGCAGGTGCGGCGTCTGGTCCGCGAGGAGGGCCGCGTGGTCGAGCAGCAGGTCCTCTTCGAGGAACTCGAGGCGCGTATCCGTGACGTGCGGGTGGGGCCCGACGGCTATCTCTACCTGCTCACCGATCACGCTGAGGGAGCGCTGGTGCGGGTCGTGCCGGCATCCTGAGAAACGCCGAGGGGCGCCTGATTCAGGCGCCCCTCGGCAATCAAAGCATACCAGTGGCCGTCAGCGACGATTCTTGCGCGCTTCCTTGGTGCGGCCCAGTTCACGCTTCTTGGCCTTCTCGCGGTCGCTGGCGCCGGCGTCGCTGTCGAAGGGATTGCTGCCGGAGCGGAACTCGAAGCGAATCGGCGTGCCGCGCACCTTGAGCACCTTGCGGAAGGTGTTGGTCAGGTAGCGCTTGTAGGCATCCGGCAGCGCCGCGGTCTGGTTGCCGTGGACCACGATGATCGGCGGGTTGCTGCCGCCCTGGTGGGCCATGCGCAGCTTGATGCGGCGGCCGTGGACCAGCGGTGGCTGATGATCGCTGACCGCGTCCTGCAGGATAGTGGTCAGGCGATTGGTCGACCAGTGGCTATTGGCCGAGGAGAAGGCGCGATCGATGGAGGGGTAGAGGTCGCCCACCGCGGTGCCGTGCAGCGCCGAGATAAAGTGCATCTCGGCGTAGTCGGCGAAGCCCAGACGGCGCTTGATCTCGGCGCGCATCTTGTCCTTGGCTTCCGCCTCCAGACCGTCCCACTTGTTGACCGCCAGTACCAGGGCACGACCGCTGCTCAGTACATAGTCGAGCAGATGCAGGTCCTGCTCGACCAGGCCGCTGCGGGCGTCGAGCACCATGATCGCCACGTGGCACTCCTTGATGGCGTCGAGGGTCTTGATAATCGAGAACTTCTCGGCGATCTCGCGGACGTTCTTGCGGCGCCGTACCCCGGCGGTATCCACCAGCACATAGGGCTTGCCGCGGCGCTCGAAAGGGATCTCGATGGCATCGCGGGTGGTGCCGGCCTCGTCGAAGACTACCACTCGCTCTTCACCGAGCAGGCGATTGACCAGGGTCGACTTGCCGACGTTGGGTCGCCCGATCACCCCGATGCGAATGCCGTTGCTGATATCCGTCGGGGCGGCGTTCTCTTCCCGCTCGGGGAAGGGCGCCAGCACCGCGTCGATCAGCGAGGTGACATTGCGGCCGTGGGCGGCGGCGATGGCGTGCGGGTCGCCGAGTCCCAACTGCCAGAAATCGGCCATTGCGGAGTGCTCTTCGAGGCCGTCGGTCTTGTTGACCACCAACCAGGTCTTCTTCTGGTTGACCCGCAGGTGGTTGGCGATCGCTTCGTCGGCGGCGATCAGGCCGGCGCGGGCGTCGACCATGAACAGCACGATGTCGGCTTCGTCGATGGCCAGCAGCGACTGTTCGGCCATGGCCGCGTCGATGCCATCTTCGTCGCCGCTGATGCCGCCGGTGTCGATCACCGTATAGGTCTTGTCGCCGAGCGCCCCGTTACCGTACTTGCGATCGCGGGTGAGGCCCGGGAAGTCGGCCACCAGGGCGTCCCGCGAGCGGGTCAGGCGGTTGAAGAGCGTGGACTTGCCGACATTGGGTCGGCCGACCAGAGCGATGACTGGGTTCATTGTGTCTCGCGAATCTGCAGAGCTTCGAGGCGCCCGTCGTTGGCCAGGGCGTAGACCCAGCGGCCGTCGGTCAGCGGGCGCAGGCTGATACCCGAGCGGTTGACCCGGGTGCGGCCAATGACGTCGCCACTGTTGCGGTCGAGCAGGTGAACGTAGCCCTCGAAGTCACCGAACACCAGCTTGTTGTCGGCCAGCGCCGGGGCGGTGATCCAGCGGCCTTCGAAGTCTTCGGAACGCCACAGCAGGCGTCCGGAGAGGGCATCGAGGGCCAGGATGTGGCTCGCTTCATTGACCGTGTAGAGGGTATCGCCAACCAGCAGCGGCGAGAGATAGCTGGAGTGCTCGCGCTCCCACAGGATCTCGCCGGAGGTGGCCTCCATGGCCAGCAGGCGGCCGTTGTAGCTGGTCACGTAGAGACGCCCGTCGGGGGTCAGCAGTGGCTGACCGTCGAGATCCACCAGGCGGTCGACCTCGGTACGGCCCTGGGGTACGGCAACGCGCATCTCCATCAGCGGCTGGCCGCTGCGGTTGTCGAGGGTGGCCAGGCGGCCGTTGGCGAAGCCGACGAAAGTTACCGGGTCGATGACCTGGGGCGTGCCGGTGCCGCGCAGGGTCAGCGCCGGCTGGGAGCTGGAGTGCACCCACACCTCATTGCCGCTGCTGCGATCCAGGGCGGTGACGTTGCCGTCAACGCTCTGTACCACCAGCAGCTGCTGGTTGGCCTGGGGCGCGGCCAGCACCTCGCTGGAGACCCGGGTACGCCACACGATCTCGCCATCGTTCTGGTTCAGCGCCAACACTTCGCCGTTGCGGGTACCCAGGTAGACCTGGCCGGCCACCGCGTTGAGACCGCTGGAGACCGGCGTATCGAGGTCCTTGCGCCATAGGGTGTCGCCGCTCTCGGCGTCCAGCGCATAGACCTCACCGCGCTCGTCGGCGGCGAAGATCACGCCGTCTTCACGTGACGGGCCGATGGGGTAGGTGGCACGGCCCAGGCCGCGACCGACGCGCTGGCTCCAGGCAGTATTCAGGTTGGCCTGCTCATCGAAGCTGGTCAGCTCCTTGGGCGGATACTGCGGTTCCACCTTGCCGGCACAGCCGGCCAGCAGGGCCAGCGCCGCGGCGGCGATCACGAGAGTCGGTTTCATAGGGTGGCATCCTCCGCACCGAGGTTGTCGAGCTTGAGTTGTACGCCGTACAGCGACTGGCCGTATTCCACGGCCAGCGCCATGGCTTGGCGGTAGGCGTTGCGGGCGTCGTCGTCGCGCTCCAGCGCGACGAAGGCATCGCCGCGAATATCCTCGCGCTGGGCCGCTAGCGAATCGGGGATGCCGCTGTCGAGCACCTCGAGGGCCGCCTCGGGATTGCCGTCGGCGATCTGTACCCGGGCCAGGCGCAGCCGCGCCAGGGCCTGGACGTAGTCGCGGGCATTGCCGTCGACGACGTCGCCGAGGGCGGCACGCGCCGAGGCCAGATCGCCCTCGGCGACTGCCAGGCGCGCCTCGATCAACTGCGCCAGATCGGCGTAGAGCGTGCGGCCGTGGTTATCGGTGATTTCGTCGATCAGCCCGCGCGCTTCGGCGCGGCCGCCCTCATCGAGGTCGGGATCGGCGGCCAGGCTGAGCAGCTGCTGATAGCGCAGCGAGGCCGCTTCAGCTTGATTCTCCTGATAGTTCTGCCAGGCGTTCCAGCCCAGCACACCGGAAATGGCGATCACCACCCCGGCAATCAGCGAGGTGCCATTGTTCTTCCACCAGGCCTTGATGGCATCAAGCTGCTCTTCTTCGCTTCTCAGCTCCGCCACGGGCGGTCTCCTCTGAATTCGGAATGCATGCCGCAGCGCTCGTGCGCCGCGGCGGTCAAGCGACGCTCAGCAGTTCGGACAGCGCCGCGGCCAGGCCGTCGCGCGGCAGGCTGCACTGTTCGCGATCGTCGCGCAGAAACTTCACGGTTACCGTGCCTGCGGCGAGCTCATCTTCGCCCAGCAGTAGCGCCAGCCGTGCGCCACTCTTGTCGGCTTTCTTGATCTGGCTCTTGAAGCTGCCGCCACCGCAGTGCACCTGCACGCGCAGCGCGGGCAGCGCCTCGCGCAGTGTCTCGCCGAGCAGCAGGGCCTCGCGGCTGGCAGCAGCATCCATGCCCAGCAGGTAGAGATCGAGGGCCGGCGTGGCCTCCTCGGGCACCAGCTCGAGGGTCTCCAGCAGCAGGATCAGTCTCTCGATACCCATGGCGAAGCCCACCGCCGGGGTGGGTTTGCCGCCCAGCTGCTCGACCAGGCCGTCGTAGCGGCCGCCGGCACATACCGTGCCCTGGCTGCCCAGCGCGCTGGTCGTCCACTCGAACACGCTGCGCGAGTAGTAGTCGAGGCCGCGCACCAGGCGGGGGTTGATCACATAGTCGATGCCGGCGGCGTCGAGGATCGCGGTGAGCTGTTGGAAGTGCTCGCGGGACTCGGCGTCGAGGTGATCCATCAACTGGGGCGCGGCGTCGAGCATGGCCGCCATGTCGGGATTCTTGGAGTCGAGGATGCGCAGCGGGTTGCTGGAAAGCCGCCGCCGGGAATCCTCGTCGAGCAGTTCGTGATGCTGCTCGAAATAGGCCACCAGGGTGTCGCGGTAGGCGGCACGGGCGTCCAGCGAGCCCAACGAGTTGAGCTCCAGGGTGACGTGATCGAGCAGGCCGAGCTGCTTCCACAGCCGCGCCGAGAGCAGGATCAGTTCGGCGTCGATATCCGGCCCTTCGAGACCGAAGGTCTCCACGCCGACCTGGTGGAACTGCCTATAGCGGCCCTTCTGGGGGCGCTCGTGGCGGAACATCGGGCCCTGATACCAGAGCCGTTGGGTCTGGTTGTGCAGCAACCCGTGCTGCATGGCGGCGCGCACGCAGCTGGCAGTGCCTTCCGGGCGCAGGGTGAGGCTGTCGCCGTTGCGGTCCTCGAAGGTGTACATTTCCTTCTCGACGATGTCGGTGACCTCGCCGATGGAGCGCGCGAACAGTGCCGTCTGCTCGACGATCGGCATGCGCACCTCGGCATAGCCGTAGCGCTGCATCAGGGTCTGCACCTGGGCCTCGAAATACTGCCAGTACGGTGACTGGTCGGGCAGCAGGTCATTCATGCCACGAATGGCCTGGATCTTCTTCTGGCTCAACACTAGCTCCTTACATATCGCCGGGCCTTCAGAGGTCCCGGGCGATCACGTCCTGTTCGGCCTGCTCTTTGAGGCGTACGCGCTCCCGGATCAGACGCTCGAGGTCGTCGACCAGGTGATCGTTGCGCAGCTTGCTGGCGGGTTTGCCGTCGATATACACCAGGTTGGCGGGGCTGCCGCCGGTCAGGCCGACATCGACTTCCTTGGCCTCACCGGGGCCGTTGACCACGCAGCCGATCACCGACACGTCGAGCGGTGTCATGATGTCTTCGAGGCGTTCCTCGAGAGCATTCATGGTGCCGATCACGTCGAAGTTCTGCCGCGAGCAACTGGGGCAGGCGATGAAGTTGATGCCCTTGCTGCGCAACCGCAGGCTCTTGAGCATATCGAAGCCGACCTTGATCTCCTCGACGGGATCGGCGGCCAGCGATACGCGGATGGTATCGCCGATACCGTCCATCAGCAGCATGCCGAGGCCGATCGACGATTTGACGGTGCCCGAGCGCAGTCCGCCGGCCTCGGTGATACCCAGGTGCAGTGGCTGTTCGATACGGCTCGCCAGGTCGCGGTAGGCGGCCACCGCCATGAACACGTCGGAGGCCTTGACGCTGACCTTGAAGTCGGGGAAGTCGAGGCGTTCGAGATGGTCGATATGACGCATCGCCGACTCCACCAGCGCTGCCGGCGTCGGCTCGCCGTACTTCTTCTGCAGATCCTTCTCCAGCGAGCCGGCGTTGACGCCGATGCGGATCGGGATGCCGTTGTCGCGGGCCGCGGAAACTACCGCTCGTACCCGCTCTTCGCGGCCGATGTTGCCGGGGTTGATGCGCAGGCAGTCGACGCCGAGTTCGGCGACGCGCAGGGCGATCTTGTAGTCGAAGTGAATATCGGCGACCAGCGGCACCTCGACTTCGCGCTTGATCTTGCCGAAGGCCTCGGCGGCGTCCATATCGGGCACCGAGACGCGCACGATATCGGCGCCGGCGGTCTCGAGCTGGCGAATCTGCGCCACGGTGGCAGCCACGTCGAGGGTGTCGGTATTGGTCATGCTCTGCACCGAGATCGGCGCACCGCCGCCGACGGCGACCGAGCCGACGTGGATCTGGCGTGACTGGCGACGTGTGATTGGAGACTGAGCGTGCATGGTGACTAGGTCATTCTCCCAGGGTGAAGCGGGCAACGTTGTTGCTGCCGGCATAGCCGACCAGGTCGACCTCTTCGCCGAGATAGCGCAGCTCGACGCCGGTGACGTTGCCTACGGTAAGGCGGAAGGGCGGTTCGCCCTCTACGGTAGCTTGGGTGCCGGGCTCCTGCAGGCCGACGAATACGCGCTGGTTGCCGGCATCGAAGATCTCGGTCCAGGACTGCTCGTTGAAGGTCAGCTGCAGTACGCCGGGGCCGGTGGCGGCATCGTCATCGGCGGCGGCGCTCTCTTCGACCTCGGCAGTGGCGGCTTCGGCCAGGTCGCCTACCGCCTGATCGTCGTCGCTTGCCGCGTCCTCTTCTGCGGGCGCCTCGGTCAGTGCTGGATCTTCGACCAGAGGAGCATCGCTCGGTTCGTCGACGGGAGCACCGGTTTGTGGATCATCGGCCAGCAAGGCGTCATCGGCGACGGGGTCGTTGAGGACGGCGTCGTCGACCAGGCCCAGGTCGCTCTCGTCGTCCGGCAGCGGGGGCAGCGGCTCGCTCTCGGCAGCGGCGTCCTCTTCGCCCTCGGTAATGGTGGTGCCGTCGAGCGTATCGACGGCTACCGGCTCGCCGCCGCCCATGCCCAGCAGATCGGTGCCCTCGCGGCTCTGCCACCACAGCAGGGTCAGGGCGATCAGTGCGGCTATCACCAGCAAGGTGACCAGCTTGAATAACCAGGCGCCGAGTTTGGAGGGTGGCTTGGTGACGTGGACCGGAGTCACCTTGCGCTCGGTCTCGGCGCCGCCGAAGTGATTGTTGTAGGCAGCGATGACCGGCTTGTCGTCGATACCCAACAGCCGTGAGTAGGCGCGCAGGTAGCCGCGGCGATAGGCGGCCACCGGTACCTCGTCGTAGCTGTCGCTCTCCAGTCCGCGGACTACCGCAGGGCGAAGATTGAGGGCGGTAGCCACCTCGTCGAGCGGCATGCCCTGGCGCTCGCGTTCGCGCTTCAGCAGGTCGCCGGGTGACGACTGGGGGGCAAAGTCCGCTACGTCGTTATCGTGAGTGTCGCTCATGGCTGAGCATCCTTCGTCAAGATTCGGTGATCAGGGTGCATTACCCAGGGCATTTAGCTGCTCGGTGAAGAAACGCCGGTTCTCTGTGTCGCCGCGCGCATCGGCGATGTCGCGGGCGAGTTCGAGACTGTCCGGCGTAGAGCCGGCCAGGCGCATGAACGATTGCAGCTGCTCCCAGGCCTGTGAATGATTGCCCTGGGCGTATTCGATCTCGGCCAGCGTGAAATAGCTACGTGGGTTGCGTGAATCGATGGCCTGGGCGCGCTCGAGACTGGTTACTGCCGCCCCGAGGTTGCCCATTTCCCGCTGGCACTGGCCCAGGTTGGCAAATAGCTGGGCGCGGTTGTCGTACTGAGTGTCTTGGGTGGCCTGCTCGAGCTGAGTGCAGGCCTCTGTGAGGCGGCCCTGGTCATACAGGAAGGCCGCGTAGTTGTTGCGTGCCCGGGTAAAGCCGGCGTTGGCTGATAGGGCGCGCTGGAAGTGTTCGTCGGCGAGCTCGCTCTCGCCTTGGCGCTGATAGACCATGGCCAGCGCCTGGAGTGTCTCGGCATCGTTGGGAGCCGCTTCGAGGGCGCGATTCAAGGCGCCCTGGGCGCGTGGCAGGTTGTCGCGTTCGAGGTACGCCATGCCCAGTTGTGTGTAAGCCTCGGCGGGGTTGGTGCCGCTCTCCGTTTGCACTGCTTGGCTGCTGCAGCCGGCCAGCCATGCGGCACCGATCAGGCCGATCAGCAGCGGCCGTATCGAGCAGCGTCCTGGCGTGGCATGGCGACGGATCATCGAGTCCTCTCGGCGCATGGGAAAGAAGCGGCATCTAGCAGCCGCGCGGTGGCTGCAGGATACAACAACAGCTTGAAAAACCTACCCATCAAAGCGCTGTGTCTGGTTGAAGTCAAGGTCGCCACCCGCCTCAGTCGGCGTCGAGCTGAATCGATTGAATATAGCGGGCATGGCGCTTGGTGCGATCCTTGACGCGTCCCACCAACTGACCGCAGGCGGCGTCGATGTCGTCGCCACGGGTGGTGCGGATCGGCGCATTGTAGCCCAGCTCGTAGAGCCACTGCTGGAAACGCATCACCTGATTACGCGACGGCTTCTCATACCCCGAGTGTGGGAAGGGGTTGAACGGGATCAGGTTGATCTTGCACGGCAGCTCGCGCAGCAGTTCGGCCAACTGGGTGGCGTGCTGCTGCTGATCGTTGACGTCCTTGATCAGGGTATACTCGATGGTCACCACCCGGGCGCTATCACACTTGGCCAGGTAACGCTGGCAGGCGTCGAGTAGGGCGCGGATGTTGTACTTGCGATTGATCGGTACTAGTTCGCTGCGCAGCTCGTCGGTAGCGGCATGCAGCGAGATCGCCAGGCTCACGTCGATATCGTCGCCGAGCTTGTCGATCATCGGCACTACGCCGGAGGTGGACAGGGTGACGCGACGCTTGGACAGGCCATAGGCACTGTCGTCGAGCATCAGCTTCATCGCCGGCACCACGTTGTCGTAATTCATCAGCGGCTCGCCCATGCCCATCATCACCACGTTGGTGACGGCGCGTTGAGCGGTGTCCTTCTGCGGCCCGGCACTGCGGCTGGCCACCCATACCTGGCCGATGATCTCGGCGGCGGTAAGGTTACGCTGAAATCCCTGCTTGCCGGTGGAGCAGAAACTGCAGTCCAGCGAGCAGCCGACCTGAGATGACACGCACAGGGTGCGGCGTGAGCCGCTGTCGGCCGGAATCAGCACGGTCTCCACGTAGCTGCCGTCCTCCACCTCGAGCACCCACTTGCGGGTGCCGTCGCTGGACGTGCCTTCATAGATCACCCCTGGCCCGCGTATCTCGGCGACCTCGGAAAGACGCGCACGGAGTGCCTTGGACAGGTTGGTCATGGCCTCGAAGTCGTCGCAGCCTTCGTGGTGGATCCACTTCATGACCTGGGCAGCGCGGAACTTCTTCTCGCCGATAGAGAGAAAGAAGGCCTCCATCTGCTCACGGGACAGGCCCAGCAGGTTGGTGCGTTCGGGAGCGGTAGTGGCAGTCATGGGCGGTCAGCGGGTCGGTGGGGCGGGGGCGCGAAGCGCCCCCGCGGGGTGGCAAGCGAGGCGTTTCCTCAGCGCGGGCAGATCTCGTCGGCGCTGAAGAAATAGGCGATCTCACGCTCTGCTGATTCGGCAGAATCGGAGCCGTGCACGGCGTTGGCGTCGATGGACTGGGCGAAGTCGGCGCGGATAGTGCCTGCGGCGGCTTCCTTGGGGTTGGTGGCGCCCATCAGCTCACGGTTCTTGGCGATGGCGCCGTCCCCTTCGAGTACCTGCACGACCACCGGACCGGAGGTCATGAAGCCCACCAGATCGCCGAAGAAGGGGCGTTCCTTGTGCTCGGCATAGAAACCGCCGGCCTTGGCTTCATCGAGGTGCAGCATCTTGGCGGCGACGACCTGCAGGCCAGCCTTCTCGAAGCGCGCGATGATTTCGCCAATGGCGTTCTTGGCGACGGCATCTGGCTTGATGATGGACAGGGTGCGTTCGGTAGCCATGGGGGCGTGTCTCCGTTGGTCAGGTGGAATCGTTGGGTGAAATCGGATCATCGCGGATAACATCGCGCCGCCCGCATGGCGCCATGCAGCGCATGGGCTTCGGGCGGCGCGACGTGAATCAGGATCGGCGTGAGGACTGGCGGCGCAAGCGCCGCCGAGCCGATTGGCCGCGCATTATAGCGCTTTCCCACGGCATCGAACAATCATCGCGGCGGTAGTGCACCTATACGGTAAAGCTCTCGCCGCAACCACACTGGTCCTTGACGTTGGGATTGTTGAAGCGGAAGAAGCGATTGAGGCCTTCCGACACATAGTCGACTTCGCTGCCATCGAGCATCTCCAGGGCTTCGGGCGCGACGAACACGCGCGCACCGTGCTCCTCGAAGGCCACGTCGTTGGCGGCGGCCTCGTCGGCGAAGTCGAGAACATAGCTATAGCCCGAGCAGCCGCTGGGCTTGACCGTGACGCGCAGGCCAAGGCCCTGACCACGCTCATCCAGCACCTGCTGGATCTGCTGGGCGGCGGCGGTAGTGATCGACAGATGGGCCATGATGGTGCCTCCTTGAGAAACGCTGCCTGATGACAGCCACTCTAGCATAAAGGGTGTCGGCGAGATGCCGCTCAGCGGCGCAACGCGGTGATCGCGTGGCGCAGCTCGTGGATTGCAGTCTCGATATCGTCTTGCTGAGTGAAGCGGCCGAAACTGAAGCGTAGCGAGGCGAGCGCACGTGCGCGCGGTACGCCGATCCCCTTCAGTACATATGACGGCTCGACGCTCGCCGAGTTGCAGGCCGAGCCGGTGGATATTGCCAGATGGCGTAGCGCCATCAGTAGTGACTCGCCGTCGACGCCGTCGAAGGCGAGGTTGAGAATGTTGGGCACTGCCACGCTGATATCGGTATTGCGATGAATGCCGTCGAGATCGGCCAGTCCGGCCAGGAACTGCTGCTGCAGCGCATGAATATGGCGCTGGTCGGCCTCGCCCTCGTCCGCGGCCAGGGCAAAGGCTTCGCCCATCCCGACGATTTGATGAGTGGCCAGGGTGCCGGAACGCATGCCGCGCTCGTGACCGCCGCCGTGGATTAGTGCTTCAAGGCGGATATCTGGGCTGCGGCGGACGTACAGTGCGCCGATGCCCTTGGGGCCATAGAGCTTGTGCGCTGACAGCGACAGCAGGTCGATGCCCATGGCGCCGACGTCCAGCGGCAGCTTACCGGCGGCCTGGGCGGCGTCGACGTGGAAAACGGCACCGCGGGCGCGGCACACCTCGCTCAGCGCGGCCAGGTCGTTGATCACGCCGAGCTCGTTGTGGACCGCCATCAGCGACACCAGCACGGTGTCGTCACGCAGCGCCTCGGCCAGCTGTGTCGGCGTGATGCGGCCATCGGGCTGCGGGTCGAGCCAGGTCACCTCGAAGCCTTCGGCCTCTAGCGCCCTGGCGGTATCGACCACCGCCTTGTGCTCGATGCGCGACGTCACCAGGTGGCGGCCGCGGGCGCGGTTGGCGCGCATGAAACCGATCAGTGCCAGGTTGTCGGCCTCGGTGGCGCCACTGGTCCAGACGATCTCGCGCGAGTCGGCGCTGAGCAGGTCGGCGACCTGGCGCCGCGCGCCCTCCACGGCTTGCTCCGCCAGCCAGCCGAGCATATGGCTGCGCGAGGCGGGATTGGCAAAGGTGCCGTCCAGCGTCAGATGGCGGGCCATGACCTCGGCGACACGGGGGTCGACCGGGGTGGTGGCGGCGTAATCGAGATAGACCGGAGCGCTCATGACAGGATGACTTCACTGATAACGTTAGCGGAGCGGCGTGATACGCCGCTCAAGAGGGTGACACTGCGATGGTGGCGTTGTCGGTGCGGCGCCGTTGACGCTCGGCAATATGCTGCACTTCGTGGCGCTCGA
This sequence comes from Halomonas sp. ML-15, assembly GCF_014779595.1. Classification (GTDB taxonomy): domain Bacteria; phylum Pseudomonadota; class Gammaproteobacteria; order Pseudomonadales; family Halomonadaceae; genus Franzmannia. Next base: position 130,339 of record NZ_JACXZT010000019.1, on the reverse strand, counting down.
CCAGGGTGCCGAGGGTGATGCCGTCGAGAAAGCCGTGAATCTCCTGGGACAGCTCGCACCACAGGTGGTGCGTCAGGCAGACGTCACCGCGCTGACAGTCGGAGAGGCCCTGGCAGCGGGTGGCATCCACCGACTCGTTGACCGCATCGATGACTCGCGCCACCGAGATGCTGGCCGGCGGCTGGGCCAACTGGTAGCCACCGCCGGGGCCGCGCACGCTCTTGACCAGCTCGGCTCGGCGCAGGCGGGCGAAGAGCTGCTCCAGGTAGGAGAGCGATATCTCCTGGCGTTTGGAAATATCGGCCAGACAGGAGGGGCCCTGCCTGGCATTGAGCGCCAGGTCGAGCATCGCGGTGACGGCGTAGCGTCCTTTGGTGGTCAAGCGCATAGGGTTATCGCAGCCTGCAGGCGTGTCGCAAAGACGCCATTATGGGAAAAACCCAGCGCCCCGGTCAACTTTAGGGCGCAGCGCCAGCCTTAGCGACTGTCGCCGCCCTCCTTGGGCGGCGCCTCGTCCTGCGGCGGGCAGCAGCTGTCGACGTCGTCGAGGATCTCGGCGAAGTCCTCATCGCGTAGCTCGGGCAGGCGACCGTCGCGGTAGCTGGCGTCGAGCTTGCGCAGGGTGCCGCACATCTGCTCGATGCGTTCGTCGACGGCGTGCATATGGTCGAGCATCGCCTGCATCGAACGCGCCACCGGATCGGGCATATCCTGGCTCACGCCGTAGGCGTCGAAGCCGAACTTCTGGCAGATCGCTTCGCGCCGTGCCGGGTCGACGTCGAGCACGGCTTCGACATCGGGGTCGGCGCGCTTGACGATCTTGCCCGGGATGCCGACCACCGTGGCGCCGGCCGGCACCTCCTTGGTGACCACCGCGTTGGAGCCCACCTTGGCCCCGGCGCCGACGGTGAAGGGGCCGAGGATCTTGGCGCCGGCGCCGACGATCACGCCATCGCCAAGGGTCGGGTGACGCTTGCCCTTGCTCCAGCTGGTGCCGCCCAGGGTAACGCCCTGGTAGAGGGTGACGTCGTCGCCGACCAGTGCGGTCTCACCGATCACCACCCCCATGCCGTGATCGATGAAAAACCGTCGGCCGATTGTCGCGCCGGGATGGATCTCGATACCGGTCAACCAGCGCGAGAAGGTCGACAGGGTGCGGGCCAGCCACTTGAGATTCTTGCGCCACAGCCAGTGGCCGCAGCGGTGCAGCAGCAGGGCGTGCAGGCCGGGGTAGTTGGTCAGTACTTCGAGGAAGTTGCGCGCCGCGGGATCGCGGGCGAATACGCTGTTGATGTCTTCACGCAGTCGGGCAAACATGCGGCAATCCTTGAATGACGGTGAGCCGGTCGCTCAGGCGCGGCCGTTGGCAGCTGGTTTCATTATTGGGGTGGGGTCGGCCCCCTGCAAGGCAGCGCGCGGGCTAGCCTCGCGGGGGCTCGCTACAGCGCTTCTCCACTGCGCTGAGCATGCCGCGCAGGATATTGACTTCCATCTGGTCTGGGCGGGCGCGCAGATAGAGACGACGCAGCCGCGCCATCAGGTGGCGCGGCTTGGCCGGGTCGTGAAAGTCGACGTCGATCAATACCCGTTCGAGATGCTCGAAGAAGCGCTCGAGATCGGCGTGACTGGCCGGGGGATTGTCCCAGGCCACGCCGAACGGCTGCTCCTGCTCGATGACCTCGGGCGCCTCGCCGTGCTCGGCGGCAAGCCACGCCAGGCGGCACTCATAGGCCAGCACCTGTACCGCGGTGGCCAGGTTGAGCGAGCTGAAGTCGGGATTGGAGGGAATATGCACGTGGGCGTGGCAGCGCTGCAGCTCGGCGTTGGTCAGGCCGCTGTCCTCGCGACCGAAGACCAGCGCTACCCGCGTACTCTCAGCGGCCAGCTCGCTCGGCAAGCGCTCGCCGAGCTGGCGCGGGGTCAGCATCGGCCAAGGCAGGGTGCGCGAGCGGGCGCTGGCGCCCACCACCAGGCTGCAGTCGGCGACCGCCTCTTCCAGGGTCTCGACGCGGCGTGCCGCAGCAAGAATGGTATCGGCACCGGAGGCGCGCGAGATCGCCTCCGCCGAGCGATGTTCGCTACGCGGCGCCACCAGCGCCAGGTCGCCAAGCCCCATGTTCTTCATGGCGCGCGCAGTGCCGCCGAGATTGCCGGGGTGGCTGGTGCCGATCAGCACAATGCGGATGGAGTCGAGCATGAGAAGCCTTGGGTGGTTAGCGAGCGCGCCGTAATTTGGCCGGATAGTCTAGCACGAGTGCATCGCGCTGCAGAGGCCTGGGGCGTTGGCGATGGCCCTCGGCGGGGCTTTCTGCTAGCATGCCCGGCGTCGCCGTCAGCCATGCGACACGTTCTTTAACAGCTACCGACTCCTCAAGGCCCGATCATGCATCCGATGGTCCAATTCGGGTTGCGCGCTGCGCGCAGCGCCGCCGAACAGTTTCTGCGTATTCGCGAGCGTATCGAAAACGCTCACGAAGAACACAATCTCGAGCGTCTGCTGGAAGATACTGCCCGCAACGCCGAGACCCTGATTGCCCGTCAGCTGGTGCGGGGCTACCCGCAGCACGGCATTTCAGGCCGCTATACCCCCTACCGCGAAGGCGAGGGTGAAGGCCGCGATATGCACTGGCATATTGAACCCTTCCACGGCTACTCCAACCTCAGCGTGGCCAGCGCCGGCTTCGCGCTGTCGCTGGTGTGCATGGTCAAGGGGCGTCCCGAGCACGCGGTGGTGATCTGCCCGTTCAGCGATGACGAATACCTGGCCAGCCGCGGTCGCGGCGCCCAGTACAACGGCAAGCGTATCCGCGTGCCCAAGACCACCGCGATCAGCGGTGCGCGCATCGCCATGAGTCTGCCCGAGAGCTGGCTGCGGCCGCGCCAGCTGCCGGCCTATCTAACGCTGATCCAGCAACTCGGCCCGCAGATCGAGGTGCAGCGCGCCACCGGCAGCGGCCTGCTGGACATCGCCGAACTGGCCTCTGGCCGCGCCGACGCCGCCTTCGTGCTGGGCCTCGAGGAGCAGGACAAGCAGGTTGGTACGCTGCTGCTCAAGGAGGCCGGCGCGCTGATGGGCAGCCTCGACGGCCGTCCCAGCGTCGAAACCGAAGGCCAGTTGATGGCCGCCAGCCCGCGCCTTTATAAGGCGCTGGTGCAGCAGTTGGCGCCGCACTTCTAAGGAAACACTGCACAAATGCCTGCACGAGCGAATCGCTGCGTTGCGCGGTGCTCGGAATCCTCACATATACCCCATATGCTCCGGTTCCTGTGCTCCGTGCGCCTTGCGCTTCATCTCGCTCGGCGATTTGTTCAGTGCTCCCCACGCACTCCTGCATGACACAAACGCCCCCGCTGACGCACTGTCAGCGGGGGCGTTTTGCGTTACGGCAGGCTCAGCGGCAATAGTCTGAGCGCTGCTCTTCGATCAAGCGCAGCGCCGCGCGCCAGGCAAGCTCGACGATCTCGCGTTCACTCTCGGCATCGAACTGGGCCGCGGTATGTCGCTGTACCGCTTCACTGGGCAGATGGAGCTCGCGGCCGCCGGCCAGGGCTTGCACCTGAGCCTGGCAGGCGCGTTCGAGGAAGTAGATCTCCATAAACGCCTCGGCGACGCTTTCTCCCGCCGCGAGTAGGCCGTGATTGCGCAGAATCATCGCCTTGTGGGGGCCGAGATCGGCCACCAGCCGTTCGCGCTCGGCGACGTCCAATGCGACGCCCTCATACTCGTGGTAGGCGAGCTTGCCGTGAAACTTCATCGCATGCTGCGTCAGCGGCAGCAGCCCCTCGGCCTGGGCCGAGACCGCCATCCCTGCGGCGGTATGGGTATGAATCACGCAGCCGAGCTCGGGCCGTGCGGCATGAATCGCCGAGTGGATCACGAAGCCCGCGACGTTGACTCGCCCATCAGGATTGAGCGGGTCATCGACCCGACCGTCATGGTCGATACGCACCAGGTCCGAGGCGCGCATCTGCTCGAAGGGTACCCCGTAGTGGTTGATCAGAAAGTGCTCGGCAGCCCCGGGGACGCGCAGCGTCAGGTGAGTGTCGATCAGGTCGGTCATGCGGTAGTAGGCGATCAGGCGGTAGAGCGCGGCAAGCTCGCAGCGTGCCCGCCACTCTTCGCGACTGCAGCCGTGGGGTGCTGGGGCTGATATAGATGCCGTCATGGTGCTCCTCGTAAGTGCTCATATAGGTTTAGCCAGGGCGGCGGGCATCGCGCCAGCTGTTGACTGCCATGCGCGTCAGCAGCAAGAGCAGGACGATGCCGATCAGCAGCGTGGAAATGGCCGCCACCACCGGGTCGACGTTATCACGCAGGCCGCCCCATATCTGGCGTGGCAGGGTGACGACTTCCCAACTGGTGATAAACAGCGTGACGGCAATCTCCTCCCAGGAGAGCACGAAGCAGAGCAGGAAGGTGGTCACCATCGCCAGTCGCAGGTTGGGCAGGATCACCATCCAGGTGGTCTGCCACATGCTGGCGCCGAGGTTGCGCGAGGCCAGTTCGATGCGTCTGTCGATGCGGCTGATGGCGACCAGCATATTGATCACGCCGAACGGCACGATCAGTAGCGTGTGGGCCAGAATCACCCCGGGCAGCGAGTCATAGCCGAGCCCGGGGGCGATGCGCGAGATCCGGGTGGTCATAAAGTAGAGCACCATCGCCGAGACCACCGGCGGCACGATCAGCGGCAGCATGCACAGCCCGATCAGCCAGCGCGTCCAGGCGCTGCTGCGATACCAGATGGCGATCACGAAGGCGGTGGCCAGCAGCGTCGCCAGCAGCGCTGCGCACACCGCCACCACGCTGCTGTGCAGCAGGCTGCCGAGCCACTCGGGGGAGCTCAGCAGGGTCGCATAGTGGCGCAGCGACCAGTCCCCCTCGGGCATCGAGAGATAGCGCTTGCCGGTAAACGAGACCGGTATAACGGCGATCAGCGGCAGCATCAGGAAGCCCATGGTGACAAGGGCGAGCAGCTTGGCCAGCCAGCCGGCGCGATAGATATTCATGGTTTGGTTTGCCCCTTAGCCGACCAGGCGCTCTACGCGGGAGAAGCGCAGCAGGATCCACACCAGGCCGGAGACCAGCACCAGCATCAGCATGCAGATCGCCGCGCCGATGCCCCAGTTGTAGGTCTGGAACATCTGCAGGAAGACGTACTCGGCGGCCATCACGGTCTGCCCGCCGCCGAGGATCGCCGGAATCACGAAGAACCCCAGGCAGAACACGAACACCATGATAAAGGCGCCGAGCAGGCCGGGCAGCGTCTGCGGCAGGAAGATGGATACGAACACTCTCAATCGCGAGGCCCCCAGGCCACGCGCCGCCAGCAGCACGCGGTCATCGATCTGACGCATCGACGAGACCAGCGGAAAGAAGGCGAAAGGCACCATGAAGTGGACCATGGCGATCACCACGCCGAGGGAGTTGCGGGTCAAAGCGAGGGGCGAGTCGATTACCCCCAGCGCCTCCAGCCAGCCGTTGACCAGCCCGTTGCTGCGCAGCGCGATCAGCCAGCCGAAGGTGCGCACCAGCACCGAGATCCAGAATGGCAGGAACACGCAGAGCTCCACCCAGCGCTGCCAGCCGGGGGAGCTGTAGAGCCAGCAGTAGGCCATCAGGAACGCCAGCAGCAGGGCGAGGACGCCGACCGTGGCGCACAGGTAGAGCGTGCGCCACAGCACGGCATGGATGGCGCCGTCGGTCGCCAGACGCGCATAGTTGGCCATCCCTGGCTCGGGCAGGGTGACGCTCCAGACGGCGATGCCGGCGAACGGCAGCACGTAGCAGAGCAGCAGCACGGCCGGCAGCGGCCACAGCAGTAAGCGGTGCTGCCAGCGCTCGGACATTCTCGTCATGCTCGCCCTCCTCTGGTAGCGCTCAAGCCCCGGTGCGGGTCAGGAAGTCGTCGAGCACGCTGCCGTAATGGTCGGCATACCACTCGATATCCAGCTTGAACTGCTTGGCGAGATTCTCCTCGGAGCCGCAGTTGAGCTCGACGAGCTCCTCGGGAATCATCGCCGCGGCGGCCGGGTTGGAGGGGCCGTTGCCGAGCAGCTTGAGCAGTTCGACCTGCCCCTCGGGTTCGAGGGCGTGGTCGATAAAGCGCATGGTGGAGTCGGCCCCGGCGGGGTTGTCGTTGAGTACCGCCCAGCTGCTGGGGGTGACGCAGGCGTTATCGTAGTGCCAGCCGACCCGGCCCTCGGTATCGCGATCGAGCACGATGGCACGGGTATTCCAGATCTGGCCCATGCTCACCTCGCCGTCCAGAAACAGCTGCTGGCTCTCGGCGCCGGAGCCCCAGTAGGCGAGGATATGCGGGCGCAGTTCATCCAGCTTGTCCATGGCGCGGGCGATATCCAGCGGGTAGAGGTCGGCGACGGCCACGCCATCGGCCAGCAGGGCAGCCTCGAGCACGCCGTTCATCCACTTGTACATGGTGCGCTTGCCGGGGAAGCGCTCGACGTCCCAGAAGTCTGCCCAGGTGCGCGGTGTCTCCTCGAAGCGCTCCTTGTCCCAGGCGATGACGTAACTGTAGAGATAGCTGGCCACGCCGTAGTCGGTGGCGAACTCCTCGTTGACCTTGGCGCGTTCGATGAGCGAGTAGTCGAGGGGGCGCATCATGCCCTCACGCCCCAGGGTCAGCGAGGTGAAGGGCTCGGCATCGACCACGTCCCAGCTCGGTCGGCCCGAGGCGATCTGCGCGCGAATGGCGCCTTCGGTGGGGCCGCTGCCATCGATCTGCACCGCGATCCCGGTCTCGCGGCTGAACTGCTCGGTCCAGGCCCGGCGGTAGGCGTCGATGGCGTCGCCGCCCCAGTTGACGATCACGATCGGGCGATCCTGGGCCCAGCCGATGCCGCTGCGCGCGGCCAGCGGCAGCGCCGCCAGCATGCCGGCAGCCTTGAGGAAGCTGCGCCGGTCGATCTGGCCGCGGCGGGCCTTTTCGACCAGCAGTTCGAGACAGTCTTGCTGATGGGACTGATGCATGGCTATGGATCCTTGTTGGTGTTGTGACAAGCCGACATCGGCGGTAGTGATTCGCGTGTTTCGGGGCGTCGCTCAGGCCTCCAGCACGATGCCCTCATCGATCCCCCAGTGCAGCCACAGCCGTTCACCCAGCGGTGCCGAGGCGGCGGGGTGGGTCATGGCGATGCTGGTGGTCAGTACGCTGTGGTCCGCGCCGGCAAACTTAAGGTCGAGGCTATGGCCCTGGTAGGTGCGTTCGAGGAGGGTCACCTCCAGCCAGTTGCGCGCGCTGGCGTCGTCGCGCTCAAGCGCGACCTCAAGCTGCTCGGGGCGAATGCCAATCAGCAGCGCGTCGTGGGCGAAGTGGCGCTCGCCCAGCGCCGACAGCGGCGCCGCGCCGAACTGCCCCGTCACGCGCCGACCGCTGCGCTGTACGTCGGTCAGCGGCAGCAGGTTCATGCGCCCCAGGAACTCGGCGACGAAGCGGTTATGGGGGGAGGTATAGAGCCGCTCCGGCGTATCGATTTGAGCGAGACGGCCGTGGTCGAAGATGGCGATGCGCGAGGAGAGGGCCAGCGCCTCACTCTGATCGTGGGTGACGAAGACGAAGGTGGTGCCCATCTCGCGGTGGATACGCTTGAGCTCGTCCTGGAGCTGACCGCGTAGGTTCTTGTCCAGCGCCGAGAACGGTTCGTCGAGCAGCAGCATCTCAGGCTCGAAGACCAGCGCCCGGGCCAGGGCGACCCGCTGCTGCTGGCCGCCTGAAAGGGCGCTGGGCTTTTTCCCGGCGTGCTCGGTCAGCCCCACCGTGTCCAGCATGCGTGCCACGTGCTGGCGGCGTGTGGCGCGATCCACGCCGCGCACGCGCAGCGGGAAGTCGACGTTCTCGGCCACGCTCATATGCGGAAAGAGCGCATAGCCCTGAAAGACCATGCCGTAGTGGCGCTGCTCCGCGGGGCGCAGCGTGATGTCCTGGCCGGCGCTCTTGAGTCGTCCCGCACTCGGCGTGACGAAACCGGCGAGAATCATCAGCAGCGTGGTCTTGCCCGAGCCCGAGGGGCCAAGCAGGGTCAGGAATTCGCCGCGGCGAATATCGATAAAGACATCATCGAGCGCCAGGAAATTGCCGTAGCGCTGCTGGATCCCCTCAATGCTGAGCTGCACGCCGCCGGCTTGGAGCGGCGCCTTGACCGGGGGCACGTCGCGCAGCGGCGAGGGAGGGCTTGTCATGGTGGTTCCTGGCGGTGGAAGGAGGGTGTCGATCATCGTTTCACCTGCAAGGCGCATACCATATTCGCGTCTTTGGACGCTACCTCGGAGCTTTCCGTGGAGGCGTTACCGGGATAGCCAGCGGCGGGACGACTGGAATAGTCAGCCGCGAGGCTACCCGAGTGGTCCTCCTCCAGCTGCCAGCCGCTGTCGGTGATCTCGCCGCGGCCATTGCATAGCGTAAGACGCTGCTGCTCGCGCCACGGCAGGGTCGACAGCTGTATCACGAAGGAGGCCCCTGGGGTGGCGCGCAGCGCACAGGAGATCTCGCAGTCGAGCAGCTGGTGCGCGGAGGCCGTGCCGGCCGCGAGCAGGGATGGCAGGGGGCGCGGTGGCAGCTCCAGTGAGCGACGCGTGATCAGCATGGCGTAGGCATCGATGACCAGCAGCCGGGCACCGTGGTCATCGCGTCGCCACACCCGGATGCTGGGGTCGGGCGGCGTCAGCCGATGCCACTCCTCCTCGTAGGCCCCTGAGGGGGCGCGCTCGATCACCACCGCCGCGCCGCGCGGCTCGAGGTCACCCGGTTCGGGGAAGTCGACCACCGGCTGGTAGCCCCATTCGCGCTGCCAGATGGCTTGATGGTCAGGGCAGTAGCAGCGTCCGGTGGCACCCTGCTGGTGCGCCAGGGCCATGTCGGCGGAGTGAGAAGCACCAAGTTGGCCAACCTGCGGGCGCGAGGCCGCGATACGCAGGTCGGCGTAGCGGCTCAGGCCCTGAAACCAGAACACCCGCGTGCTGGTGTCCTGCCGGCCGTCGGCGTGGTCGATGCGTACCCGTTGCCATACCCCGCGCAGCCAATCGGGAACCGTGGCGCTCATGCTGGCGTACCGTTCGGCGGCTGGCGATGGGCATTGGTGGCGTCGAGCCGTGCCACCAGATGTTCACCCGCCACCGTGTCGGGATAGTGTGGCGGCTCGCTGTCGCTAGAGCAGTTGGGCAGGCAGCTGACCACGGTGTGGTAATTACAGCCGCAGAAGAACGGCATCGAGTAGCGCTCGCGCTGCGAGCGGTTGAACACCCGATGCACCGTCGAGGCGAAGCGGTCGTTGGTCCAGCGCGCCATCATGTCGCCGATATTGACCACGAAGGTGCCGGCGATGGGCGGTACCGCAATCCACTCGCCCTTGGCATTGCGCGCTTCCAGTCCGCCGGCGTCGTCCTGGGCCAGCAGGGTCAGGCACTCGTAGTCGCTGTGGGCACCGATGCCGACCCGCGGTTCGCCCTCGTGGGCTGGATAGCGGATCAGGTTGAGCTGCGCCATGGGCTTGTCGATCTTGTCATCGAAAAAGCGCTCATCGATACCGATGGCCAGGGCGAAGAGGCGAAACAGCTCCCGTGAGAGGGCGAACACCTGCTGGTAGTAGGCATAGACGTCTTCGCGAAAGCCGGGCAGGTCGCGTGGCCAGGTGTTGGGGCCATACATGATGATGCCGTTCTGGAAGTCGGGGTCGTCTGCGGGCAGCTCGAGCCCCACCTTGAAGACTTCTTTGCTGTCGGCGGCGTAGGGGTCGAGGGTCTCCTCGCCGATCCCCAGGTAGCCGCGATGGTTGGGCAGCTTGCTGATATGTATTTCCTGCTTGTGCGCCAACGGCAGGGCGAAGAAGCGCCGCGAGGCGGCCCAGGCGGCGACGATGATGCCGTCGGCGATGCCGTGGTTGGCGACATAGAAGAAGCCGATCTGTTCGCAGGCCTTGCCGATCTCGTCGGCGACCGCCTGGCGCGTCCCGGCCGTGGCCTCGGGGCCGAGCGCCGGGGCCAAGTCGATCACCGGCACCTCAGAGAAGTCGCGCCCCTTGTCGCGGGCCAGTCGATCGGGATTACGTGGCCGGTGGGTGGCGGCTGTGTCGGGTGCCTTCATCACAGAGTCCTCGGGAAAGTGGCGCAGGTGGCGTGTAGCCGCTTTCAGGTTGGCAACAATGTGGTGATAATAAAATTCATATTTTTTGTCCCAACATGTGAGAAAAACTACCGTGAGGCGACCTTTGCCACCGCTCAATGCCCTGCGTGCCTTCGAGGCCGTGGCGCGCCTGCAAAGCGTCAAGCAGGCGGCCGAGGAGCTGCACGTCACCCACGGCGCGGTGAGCCATCACATCAAGTCGCTGGAAGAGGCGCTGGGCGTCAGCCTGTTTCATCGTGATCGACGCCAGCTGCGGCTCAATCAGACGGGACTGGTCTACTCGCGCCAGGTGCGTGAGGCGCTGCGGCTGCTGGCCGAGAGTACCCTCAAGCTGGGGTTGCCCTCGGTGGAGGGGCGCTTGCATATCGCCTGCCCACCGACCCTGGCGACCAAGTGGCTGGCGTATCAGCTGAGCGACTTCCGCGCCGCCTTTCCCGATATCGACCTCAGCGTGGTGCCGCACAATCTCGACGATGAGGAGGTGGCCACCGGCGACTACGACCTGGCGGTGGTCTACGGTGACGGCGAGTGGGAGCGCAAGCACGTCAGGCTGCTGGCCAATTTCGACATGACACCGGTGTGTCATCCGCGCTTCTTCGCCGCCAGCGATCAGCCGCGGCAGGTGAGCGAACTGCGCGGCGGCTGGCTGCTGCACGAGGATGCCGGTGGTAACTGGAAGCGCTGGCTCGCCTCGGCGGGGGCCGATATCAGTGATCTGGGGCATGGCACCCATCTGTGGGGTGCCCATCTGACGCTGGAGGCGGCGGCGGCGGGATTTGGTGTGGCCCTGGGGGATCGCATCGTCTGTGCCCAGGACTTCGCGCGGGGCAATCTGGTGAGGCTGTTCGACGCTGAGGTGCCAGCCCCCCAGGCCTACTATCTGGTATGTGCTGCCCATCGTGTCGATGAGCCGCGTATTCTGCTGTTCTGTGACTGGATACAGGCGCGTATCGAGCGCACGCTGCGATCCAATCGCTAGATGCCAAAAGGCCCCGCCAAGTGGCAGGGCCTAATGTACCGTGCGGGGAGAACTCTGCCGCTAGGGCAGCTGCTCTTCGCCCTCTTCCTCTGGATCTTCCTTCTTGGCCGGGATCAGATCCTGACGCTGTAGCTTGACCAGCAGCAGCAGGGCAGCGGCGACGTAGATGGACGAGAAGGTACCCGCTACCACGCCAATGATCAGGGCGATGGAGAAGTAGTGGATCATGTCGCCGCCGAGCAGCAGCAGCGCGATCAACACCAGCAAGGTGGTACCAGACGTCGCCAGCGTGCGCGACAGGGTCATGTTGATCGCTTCGTTAAAGATCGCCGGCATATCGTCGATACGCGATTTGCGTATCGTCTCGCGGATCCGGTCGTAGACCACGATGGTATCGTTCAGCGAGTAGCCAATCACCGCCAGCAGCGCGGCAAGCACGGTGAGGTCGAAGTCGAGCTGGAACAGCGAGAAGATCCCGACCACGATGATCACGTCATGGATCAGTGCCAGCAGTGCGCCGATGGCGAACTTGTACTGGAAGCGAAAGGCGACGTAGAGCATCACGATGCCGAGTGCTACCAGCATGCCCATGCCGCTCTGGTCGCGCAGCTGCTCACCGACCTGGGCGCCGACGAACTCGGCGCGGATCAGCTCGACCTCGGCGCCGTCGCCGCGCAGCAGGCTAACCACCTGCTGGCCGACGTCGGGGTCGAAGTCCTGCTGCAGGCGGATCAGGATCTCGTTGGAGGCCCCGAAGGTCTGCACCGAGACGTCGCGGAAGCCTTCACCTTCCAGTGCCTGGCGAACTGCATCCAGCGCCGGTGCGGTAGAGTAGCGTACCTCCACCAGGGTGCCGCCGGTGAAGTCGAGGCCCAGGTTGAGCTGCTGTACCACCAGGGAGCCGATCGACACCAGCAGCAGCATCGCCGAAACGATAAAGGCCAGGCGGCGCTTGCCCATAAAATCGAACTGTCGCATCGCGGCGCTCCTCATATCCATATCTTCTTCACCGGCTTGCCGCCGTAGATCAGGTTGACCATGGCGCGGGTGACCAGCAGGGCGGTGAACATCGAGGTCATGATGCCTAGTGACAGAGTGACGGCGAAGCCCTTGACCGGCCCGGTGCCGATCGAGAACAGAATCACTGCCACCAGCAGGGTGGTGATATTGGCATCGATGATCGAGGTGAAGGCGCGCTCATAGCCGGCATGAATGGCCTGCTGTACCGACATGCCGCCACGCAGCTCTTCGCGTATTCGCTCGAATATCAGTACGTTGGCATCCACGGCCATGCCCAGCGTCAAGACCATGCCGGCGATGCCGGGCAGGGTCAGGGTGGCGCCGAGCATCGACATCGCCGCCACCAGCAGGGTCAGGTTGATGGTCAGGGCGATATTGGCGATCACCCCGAACACCTTGTAGCGCACCAGCATGAACAGCACCACCAGCGCCAGACCGACCATGATCGAGGTTACGCCGCGGTCGATATTGTCCTGGCCGAGGCTTGGCCCGATGGTGCGCTCCTGGACGAAGTAGATGGGCGCGGCCAGTGAGCCGGAGCGCAGCAGCAGGGCCAGATCGGCGGCTTCGGTGGGCGAGTCGAGCCCGGTGATGCGGAAGCTGTTGCCTAGCGCGCTCTGGATGGTGGCCAGGCTGATCAGGCCGCGCTCGGTGTAGGGCTCGCGCACCTCCACCTCTTCACCGTCCTCGATCACCGTGGTGGTACGGGTGTTGTGCTCGATGAACAGCACCGCCATATTGCGACCGATATTGGTGCGCGTGGCGCGGTTCATCAGGGTGCCACCGGTGCCGTCGAGGTTGATATTGACCTGTGGGCGGCCGTTCTCGTCGAAGCTGCGGTTGGCGTTGGAGACGCTGTCGCCGGTGAGGATCACATCGCGCATCAGATCGGCGGTGCGCGACTCATCGTTGCGGAAACTGAACGTCTCGGTCTCGTTGTCCGGGGTGTCGGGGCGCGCCTCGAGGCGGAACTCGAGGTTGGCGGTGGCACCTACCACACGCTTGGCGGCGGCGGTGTCCTGGACGCCCGGTAGCTCGACCACGATGCGATCCGGCCCCTGGCGCTGGACCATGGGTTCGGCTACGCCGAGTTCGTCGACGCGGTTGCGCAGGGTGGTCAGGTTCTGGTTGACCGCGTAGTCCTGCAGCTCGTTGACTGCCTGGTCGGTCATGGTCATCACCAGGCTGGCGCCGCGACCGTCGCCCTGGTTGCTGTAGTCGAAGTCGGGAAACTCGCGACTGATCAGGGTACGTGCCTGATCACGATCTTCATCATTGATAAAGGTCAGCGTCAGGTCGCGGCCGTCGATCTCGGTATTGCGATAGCGGATGCGCTCGCCGCGCAGCATCTCGCGCATGGCGCTGGCGTTGACCTCGAGACGCTGCTCCACGGCGGCGTCCATGTCGACCTCGAGCAGGAAGTGCACCCCGCCACGCAGGTCGAGGCCCAGCGTCATCGGCGACGCCGCCAGGCTCTGCAGCCACTGGGGTGTGGCCTCGGCGAGATTGATGGCGATCACATAGTCGTCATCATCGAGGAGGTCGCCGATCAGTTCGCGGGCAGCGAGCTGGTCATCGGAGTTGGCGAGGCGAAACAGCACGCCGTCGTCAGCGACGTCGGTGGCGCTGACGCTGATGCCGGCGTCATCGAGAGCGGACTGGATCTGTTCCAGCTGTTGCTCGCTGAGCGGGGCTTCGCTGCGGGCGCTGCTGATCTGCACGGCGGGGTCCGCCTGGAACAGATTGGGCAGCGAGTAGATCAGGCCCACGACGAGCACGAGAAGTATGAGCAGATACTTCCACAGGGGATATCGGTTAAGCATGCAGGCCCTGCCTTGTAGCTGACTGACGGCGACGCTGACGCAGTGACGTGGCGTTTACCAGAGGGGTTCGGCGCTTGGACAGGCGCCGCGCCCAAGGGTTCGCCCGGGCACGGTGCACTGATGTTGCGCCGCAAATCAGATGGACTTGAGGGTGCCCTTGGGCAGCACGGCGGCCACGGCGTTCTTCTGCACGTTGATCTCGGTGCCTTCGGCGATTTCCATGGTGAAGAACTCGCTGTCGTCGCTGACCTTGGTGATACGGCCCAGTACACCGCCGCCGATCACCACTTCGTCACCCTTGGAGAGGCTCGATACCAGCTGCTTGTGCTGCTTGGCTCGCTTGGCCTGCGGGCGCCACAGCAGGAAGTAGAAGATGGCCACGAAACCGACCAGCATGATGATCTGGGCCATACCGCCACCGGCGGCGCCGCCTTCGGCATAGGCCGGCGAGATGAAGAAGTCCAGCATGAGACGTTATCTCCTGAGAAACGAAAGGTTACGGCAAGGGTCAGCGCGCCGCGTCACTGCTCGGGGGCCGGAGGCACGGGCAGGCCGCGTCGCGCATAGAACATTTCCACGAAGTTCGCCAATGTACCCGCTTCGATAGCCCCGCGCAAACCAGCCATCAGTCGCTGGTAGTAGCGCAGGTTGTGGATAGTGTTGAGCATCGAGCCGAGCATCTCGCCGCAGCGGTCGAGGTGGTGCAGGTAGCCGCGGGAGAAGTGCTGGCAGGTATAGCAGTCACAGTCGGCCTCCAGCGGGCTTGTGTCGTGGCGGTGCTTGGCATTGCGAATCTTGACCGTGCCCTCGGCAGTGAACAGATGGCCGTTGCGGGCATTACGGGTCGGCATCACGCAGTCGAACATATCCACGCCGCGGCGGACGCCTTCGACCAGATCCTCGGGCTTGCCGACCCCCATCAGGTAGCGGGGCTTCTCCGCCGGCATCCAGCTCGGCAGGTAGTCGAGGACCTTGATCATCTCCTCCTTGGGCTCGCCTACCGAGAGGCCGCCGATGGCCAGGCCGTCGAAGCCGATATCGAGCAAACCCTTTAGTGAGCGCTCGCGAAGCGCCGGGTACATGCCGCCCTGAATGATGCCGAACAGCGCCGACGGTGAGTCGCCGTGGGCGTCGAGGGAGCGCTTGGCCCAGCGCAGCGAGCGCTGCATGGAGAACTCGGCCTCCTGTTCGGTGGCCGGGTAGGGCGTGCACTCGTCGAAGATCATCACCACGTCAGAGCCTAGCGTGCGCTGCATGGCGATCGACTCTTCCGGCCCCATGAATACCTTGCTGCCGTCTACCGGCGAGCGGAAGTGCACGCCCTGCTCGGTAATCTTGCGCATCTTGCCCAGCGAAAACACCTGGAAGCCGCCGGAATCGGTGAGGATCGGCTTCTGCCACTGAGAGAAACCGTGCAGATCGCCATGCTCGGCAATCACCTCGGCCCCCGGGCGCAGCCACAGATGGAAGGTATTGCCGAGAATGATCTCGGCGCCGATCTCCTCCACCGAGGCCGGGGTCATGCCCTTGACGGTGCCGTAGGTGCCCACCGGCATGAAGGCGGGGGTTTCCACCGTGCCGCGGGGAAAGCTCAGGCGGCCGCGGCGGGCACGGCCGTCGCTGGCCAGCTGTTCGAAGGTCATGAAGCAGTCGTTACGCATGAAAATCTCGTTATCGGCCTGGGCGCTCAAGAGGTCTTGCGGGTTAAAAACATCGCATCGCCGTAACTGAAGAACGCATAGTGCTCGGCCACGGCCTCGCGGTAGGCGGCCAGGGTGGTATCGAAACCGGCGAAGGACGACACCAGCATCAGCAGCGTCGACTCCGGCAGATGGAAGTTGGTGACCAGGGCATCCACGCACTGCCATGCATAGCCAGGGTAGATGAAAATATCGGTCTCGCCCCGGTAGGGAGCGATCGCGCCGCTGGTGCTCTTCTGGCATGCTGACTCCAGGCAGCGCACGCTAGTGGTGCCCACCGCGATGACCCGCTTGCCGGCGGCGCGAGCGGCCTCGACCTTGTCGCAGGCCTGCTCGTCGACCTCAATCCACTCGCTGTGCATATGGTGGTCGCGAATGTCGTCGGCGCGCACCGGCTGGAAGGTGCCGGCACCGACGTGCAGGGTCACGAAGGCGCTCTCTATGCCTTTCTCTGCCAGCGCCGCCAGCAGCGGCTCGTCGAAGTGCAGCCCGGCGGTGGGCGCGGCCACGGCGCCATCGCGGCGGGCATAGACGGTCTGGTAGCGCTCGCGGTCGGTGAGCTCGTCCTCGCGGGTAATATAAGGCGGCAGCGGCATATGGCCGTGGCGCTCGAGCAGCGCGATCATCGGCGTCTCGCCGAGGAAGCGCAGCTCGAACAGTGCGTCGCGGCGGCCCTCGACCACGGCGTGCACGTCGCCCTCGAAGATCAGTTCGGTGCCTGGCTTAGGCGACTTGCTAGAGCGGATGTGCGCCAGGCCACGGTGGGCATCCAGCGGCCGCTCGAGCAGCATCTCCACCTTGCCGCCGCTGGCCTTGTGGCCATGCAGGCGCGCCGGAATGACCCGGGTGTCGTTGAACACCAGCAGATCGCCGGGCTCGAGCAGTTCGAGCAGATCGGGAAAGCGGCGATGGCTCAGCTCGCCGCTGGGGCCGTCGACGCACAGCAGGCGACAGTCGCTGCGCTGCTCGGAGGGATAGCGAGCGATCAGCTCCTCGGGGAGGTCGTAATGGAAATCGGCACGCAGCATGAAGGCCATGACTCGCAGTAATAGTGGCATCGACACCTTGCCCACAGCCGCCGACTCGACCGCCTGGACAAGCGGCACAGGATACCCGTTTCGTGATGCAAAGTCAGGCCGCGCGATTGACCTGCCCAGCGGCCCACGTATAATGCACCGCGCGTTGCCGGCGTGGCGGAATTGGTAGACGCAGCGGATTCAAAATCCGCCGGGTGCAAGCCCTTGTCGGTTCGAGTCCGACCGCCGGTACCAGCAAAATCAAGCCTTTAGCGGTTCCTTCCAAGGTTTGATCATTTCTGATTTTTTCTCGTTGTCTACAAGTTGCCTACGCTGCTTTTCGGTGCGTACTTGATCGCGTCGGCCAGATGGTCGGGGGACAGGTGTGCATAGCGCATGGTCATGGTGATCGTTTGATGGCCAAGGATGCGTTGCAGGGTGAGCACGTCGCCACCGTTCATCATGAAGTGACTGGCGAAGGTGTGTCGGAGCACGTGGGTGCATTGCCCAGGGGGTAGCTGGATGCCCGCAGCTTTGATGCCTTTGGCAAAGGGCTGATACGCGTCTGTGGGGAACACGCGACCGAACTTAGGGGCATGCTCGACCAGGGCGTCAAAGAGTGGCTGAGGGAGAGGAATGGTGCGATTACGGCGGTTCTTGGTGCCGGAGTAGGTCACACGACAATTTCTGAGCATCTCAACGCGTAGGTATTGGGCTTCGCTCCAGCGGGCACCGGTAGCGAGGCAGAGTCGCGTGACCAGGTGAACATCACGATTGGGCGATTGCTCGAGTACCTCGAGTAAGGCGTCGATCTGTGGCTCGGTGAGGTAGGCGAGTTCCTTCTCATCGAGCCGCAGGGGCTGGATGATGGCGAAGGGGTTCTGACCTTGCCACTCCCCTAGCTTGATGACCTTGTTGAAGACAGCACGCAGATGGGCCTGGTCGTGGTTGGCGGTGTTGGGGGTGATGCCTTCGGCGAGACGCTGCTGGCGGAAGCGCGAGGCGCCTATAGGCGTGATGGTCGACGCAATGGGGTTGCCCATTTTTACGGCCAGGGCCTGGAGCTGGGAGAAACGGCGCTTACCGTCCTTGAGCGTGACGCCGTGGAAGTCGTACCAGATCTGGATCAGATCCAGCAGGCGGCGATGGTCGCGTTTCTTGGGCGCGTAGGGTTCGCCGGCAGCAGCTTTGCCCATGACGTAGGATTCGAAGCGCTTGGCTTCGGCCTTGGTCTTGAAGCCACGCTTGCGAACGCGGGGGCCGTAGCGACCCTCGGGCCAACAGTCGACCTTCCAACCATTGCCTTGCCTGGTAATTGCCATCAGGCAGCCTTGCCGATCAGTCGTCGCTCGATCAGCTTTTGCTCGACCAGTTGGCGGAAGCCGGCCGAGTCGATGCCGCGGCGTCGGTAGTACTCGGCGAGGTCTTCCCACATGCCGGAGCGCTGGAGGTAGCGAACCGCTTCATGGGTGCGAAAGCCTTGCCGGGCGTAGATCGAGACGAGGTTGCCGAAGGCGAGGCAGACGTTCTTTTCGTTTCCCAGGCCAGGGGCCTTGCGAGCGCGTTTGTAGAGGCCGTGGGGCTCACTGGCGTAGAAGCGGGCGTCGTCCTGGAGTAGCTGCCAGGCGGGGTCAATGAGGTTGCGGCAGAGGTCGAGGCGGTAGGTTTGCAGGGCGGTACGCCATAGGCCGGTGAGGTGGGGCACGGTGTCGGTGAAGCGGTGGAAGCCGTGAGCGTCGTCGATCACTTCGCCGGTGTCGACGTTGCAGGGGATGCCCTGGGCAAACTCGCGCAACACGGACTGGTGAAAGCGCATCTCAATACGCCACACGTCACGCTCGGGATCGTAGGCGCTGGTAAAGGGTTCGTCGCCGGGGGCTTGCTGCCAGATGCCTTCCCAGAAGTGGAGCTTGTCGGTGGCTTTGGCCTGCAAGGTCTTGTTGTAAATACAGCATTGAAGCGCGCCGGCAGTGCCAAACATCAAGGTTTCGTTACGACCGTAGGTAGTGGCGATGTTGCCATGGTCGAAGGTGAGGTTATCGATACCGTTGATGCGCATGACTTTTTTGGAGCGAGTGACGAAGCGGTCCATGAAGTCGTTAGGGGGCTCCCAGCCCTGGACGTCGAGGGCGAGGTGGATCGCGCAGCCGGCGAATTGGACGTAGGCCAGCATGTGCTTGGCGATGTTGTCCATGAAGGCTTGGCAGGCCTCAGGGGTACGTTCCTGGATGAAGTGGGGCGATAGCTCGATCTTGACGTGGGTACCCAGGGTGTCGACTTTCTGGTGCCGGGCGTAGAACAGCACGATCACGCCCAGGTCGTTGTTCTGCAGACGGTACCGAAAGCCGGAGCTGGCAGAGCCAGCGGCCACGATCCAGGTGGTATCGAACAGCTCGATAGTGGCACCACGGCCTTGCTGGTAGGCCTCAATGATCATGTCGAATTGGTACATGCAGGGCATGCCGATGTAGAGCTGACGCACAGTGTCGACGCCGGCATTGAGCAATTTGATGCCCTGGAGCTCGCGCTGGCCCTTGGGACTGAGAAAGATCGGGCCGCGTGCGTCTTGCTCGCCACGTGCCAGTGACTCTATCGAATAACGTTCCCAACGCTTCATTTTTCTAATACCCCGTATTGGCATTTATTGGCGTGTTACCACCTATAACGTTGTCAGTCTGCGAGACGTGTTACAGGGAGGGTCTCGCGCCGCGCCGCCGGTGCGGCGCGGGGATGCGGGCGCAAGCGTCCTCTCCCGCGCCGCACCGGCGGGCGGTTTCCACCATTGCTGTCATAGGTCCAGCACCTCGACCTCGTACGGCAGGCCCATGTCCATCGCTTCGAGGCACATCGGTCGGGAGACGAGCAGAAGACGGCTCTCCTGGTCGTATAAGCGGCAGATGTCACCGAAAATGACGCCGGCGTAAGCGGTGACCGGCTCGGGTAGATCGCCGGTGATGTCGATGGTGAGTAGCTCCTGATCAGCGTCTGAGAGATCGGAGCCAGAGCCGAAGTAGCCGGAAACCTGTGCGACGGCAAAGGTAATAGAGGCGGCGGCGACGAGGAGAACGACGGGAGCGATTACCAGGATACGCGGCAGGCGCTTTTTGCCGGTGTGCATGCTGGCGGACGTGTACTGTTCGAAGACCCATTTGGGGTACCTCCAGACGGTGACTTCACAGTCGGCATCTTTGGCATGGGACGCCGGATTAGTGTGGCAATTACCTTCCCAGCGCCAGACGATGGCGCCGTTGAGCTTGCCCTTACGCATCAGATGTTCGTGGGTGTCGACCAGAGCGCGCACGTCGCTGGTGAGCTGGCTGGGGTTTTGGCAGGTGATGATGAAGTCGATGCCGCGGTGGCGATGTGTCTCCAGGGCGGCGATTTCGGCGGGGGGCTCTCCGGTGTTGCGGTAGCGGCGCCAACGCTGCTGGGCTTCGTCGATCAGGATCAGCGAGCCATCAGGGCAGTCCATCCACTGATCGGGAATATCGGCCTGGTTGCGTAGGCCGTTGACGTTGCCGAAGAAGGGGCGATCTGCGCCATCTTCGGTGCGCAGCAGGTTGATCATGCTGTAGACGGCGCGCAGGGTCTTACCGGCACCGGGCACGCCTGAGATCAGGTGAATGGCCATGGTTATTAGCCTCCGGTGATAATGGCGGAAGGGCCGACACTCCAGGCTCGGAAAGCAGCACGAAGCAGAAAAGCAGAGCCAATGGCGGAAAGGGCCACGTCGATACCAGCAAGTTGCGCGAACCAGAGGAATTCCCCAACAGAACCAAGATGGTTCATGGCGGCATCCATGAGGTTACGGATAAGCACCGTGCTAATGGTGGTAAAGACAAGGAATGTAGCAATCTTTGCAACCATAACGGCAATAAAAAACTTAGCGAAGGCGGCTAGAATAGTCACAATAACAGCAGGCATGGCAGTCTCCTTACTTTCTTCCAAGGACAATAAACAAGCCCATGAGTAAGCCGAGTGCCTTAACAGCACCGGATATCATGGAGGCAAAATCACATATCGGGTACCATTCAATGGTAATAGATCCATAGAGAGGAACATTAACCACTGTAGGAGCTGGGCAGTGACCACCAGATAGGCCAGAATCGTAATCTGGTAGGTCTTCAATCACTTCAACATTCCAGACAGGATCATCTACGCCAGGGAAGTCGGGAGGGGGTTCATCCCAGCGATCAAGCATTTCATCTTCAGGCGGTAGGCCACCACCGGAAGAGCCAGGGAAGGGCTTATCTTCCCCTTTGGTTTGGGCATCGATATTGGCAGCACGCTTGGCGACTTCTCGAGATACCTCGGGCGGCGCGTTGCCAGACGATGAGGGTTTAGGCTGGCCGGACAGCGCAGGATCGTTGGCCCAGAAGTCCTCGATGATCTGTTCCCACTCTTCAGACGCGGTGTTGTCAGACCATAGATCGTCGACGATGGATTCGGGGAGGTGACCATCGAGATGTTCTAGGTCAGATTCAGTTGCAGGAACAAAGCCATTGGAGGGGCCAGTATAATCAGTTGGCGTATTCGGGGAATTGGTAGATAAATCGGCGTAGCGACGATTGCTTGAGTTGATCCAGCCATTTGAGCCAAGCATATGATAGCGACATTCGTAAGAATTATTGCCTAAGTAATTAATTGCTCTAGTTCTAAATTCATGTGAGTCGCCGAACTGTTTGATAGCAGCATGGCAAACGGCGCCAGTAGAGGGAAAGCGTTGGCTTGTGTTTCTTAATATAAAAGATTGGCCTTCTGGCGCATCAATAGACTCGTAAATTGGAGCATCATCGTCAGGAACCTGAACACCCTCTTCTTGTGACCATATATAACCAGCAGCAAAGATGGCGAGCTGTAACCCCGGATGCATGACACCACGTCGCATCGCGGCAAGCGCACCCACTCTTAACGTTTCACGAGAGACGGGGACTTGTTGGGTCCAGTAGATCCGAGAGCCGATCGCTTGTGGCTGAGTGTTGGCGGTGACGCGGGCGAGGATATCCGAGCCACTGGTTCCCGCTGAGGCGACACGCGTGATCGTGGTGGCGGCAGGGCCTGTTGAGGATTGCTGCGCTAGTGATGAAACAGGAGCCAGAAGGCCGGCAACAAGGCCAACAAGACAAGCATACCGGGTGACAGTTCGAGCATGGTTCATGGCCTCATTCCCTGGTGCGGTGGTGAATGAAAACGGCCCCTGCCTGAGTGATCGGGTAGGGGCCGACGTTCGCCTGCTGGGCGATCAGCGCATAACGCGCCGGATGAGGGTGAAGACCATGATGCCCGCCAGCACACCGAGCACGGCGAGGCCTACGGCACCGACAGGCCCCATGGCGCTTTCGATGGTGCTAACAAGGCCGGTGGTGTCGACGGCTTCCTGAGCCATGGCCGCGCCTGAGGCCAGGTAGGCGGCAGGTGCGAGGACGACGACTTTGGCTTTCTTGATGAGACGCATATCAGTTACCTCTGCTGAAGTAGTGGAGTTGTTGCGCAATAGCGCGAAGTGCCCAGGCAGTAGCCCAGACGGCACCTATGGCCCCGGCGACCAGGAGGGCACCGGGGACATCTAGCCAGGGCTGGTTTCCCGCCTGGACTAGCTCGGCTGCCTCGACCCAGTGGAGAGGACCGGAACAGGTGTCCAGGTCGTCATCCCAGTCGAGGCAGGCTTGTACGTACATCAGCTGGCCGCGCCTTTGGCGGTAGTGGCGTTGCTGGAAGCGGCCGGGGTGGCAGCAGCGTTGCTGTTACCGCTGGCAGCGGGTTTGCGCACGGCGATGGCGTGCATGGTGATCTTGCCGCCGGTGGTGCGCATTTCGGCGTCAATCTCGAGGTTGCAGGGCATGTGGGCGGCGTGGGGCCGGATCTGGTCGAGGATCTCGTAGGGGGCGGAGATCGTGGCGACTTCGTGACCGACCCGGTTGTCATTGTTGGGGTCGGCTTCGTTCATGATGGTGAGCTTTGCGCCTTTAACGCCGTTGTCCATGGAGTAGCGCATGGCACCGATGACGCGGGCTTGAATGGTGTTGATCATGAGTCGTTCCTTCCTTCGTTGGCTTGGGTTCTGGCTGCTGGGTGTCCAGCTGCTTGGCTTTCACAGTGGCGAGCGAGAACGGCTAGCTCGGTGGTGGTTGGTGACGAGCCTTCCGTCACCTGGTGGTGATACTCGGCGAGGGCATAGAGCAGCGCGGCCTGGCCGTAGTCGCGACCGTGGAGGCAGCGGCTGGCCCGCTCCCTCAAGGCTCGGGGCTCCGGGCAGGCGTGTGCCTTCCCTACCCGGCTGCCCATCGGTCGGTCAGCACGGCAGTCGACTCCCTGCCCCCCGTCAAGGGCGCTCGCTGCGCTCGCACCCTCGCCCTTGACGGGTGACCGTCCGCCGACTCGGGGAGCCGTGCGACCGATGGGCGACGGGTGACGGGCAGGCACATACATCTTTTAAGCCTCCGAGGCCGGGTCGCGGCCTGGGGTGGTGGTGGCATCAGCGCTGGCGTCAGTGCCATCAGAGGCCAGACCCAGGGCGGTGTAGTCGCCGCGCTGGAGACGCTGGAGGCCGTCCTGGATGAGTAGCTGGCCCAGGGCGGAGGGGGTGGCTTGGTGCGTGCCAGCCTGGATCAGCAGGGATGAATACTCGCCGCTGTCCAGGAACACGCGAACGGGACGTTTGCCGTTGGCGGTGGTCATTGGGTGTTCCTCGGGTAGGTGTGGATACCAGTTGCAGGGGGTGCATCCATGGCCGGTGGATAAAAAGTGACCCACTCGGGCGTTGAGCAAAACGCGATACGATGGGCGGCGCCGTCATGGGTCAAAGGGGCAGGGACGCTACGGGGTGAAACGGTGAGCACGACGTAGAGCTTCGTGCGAAGACGCTCAATGATGGCGTCACGATCACGCTGGACACATGCAGGGCAACCAACCGTGATCGGTGATCCGTCAGGCTTGAAAGTCTCGACCTCACCACAGCCATCACAGAGCCAGCATTCTTCCTCTAGAGCAGATTCAGAAACGGCGTCAGCGGCGTTGTCGGTAGGGTCGCTGGGCTCAGCGTCGTAGGTGTCAACGCGGTAGAAGGCGTCGTAGAAGCGCTTGTAGAGGTAGCGCACGAAGGTCTTGGCGGCTTCCAGGGTGGAGAAGTCGCGGGCGTAGATCAGGCCAGAGCCATGAATGGTGCTGTCGACCCGGTTGATGCCGAGGGTGACGCCGGGGATTTCCAGGCCGTCGATCAGGTCGGCGGTGATACGGGGGCCAAAGGTGATATCCCAGCCGAGCACGTCACTACCGCAGATGATGGAAACGTCTTCACCTGGGAGCGTAATGGGGCGCTGGCCGTCGGGGGTGATGGTTAGCTGCTGATAGGGCAGGCGGGCGAACACGTCGACGAAGGTGCAGCCGTCGGTGGTGCGCTGGTTGGCAAATTCGATGTGGTAGCTCATGACCCTTCCTCCTGGTCGTGAAGGTCCTTGTCATGAACGTCGTCGCAAGGATTCGCCGACTCGTCGGAACAGTCGCTCAGAGCAATGAGAGTGAAGGCGAGCGTGCTAGCCAGGAGGAAAGCAAAAAGCAGAATGGAGTAGCTCATGACCAGTCCTCGTTGGAGAGGCACTGGGCCTGGAGCAATGCGACGTTGATCAGGCGGTATTTGCCCATCTTGATAGACGGCAGGTAGCCACGGCGGATATGGCCGTAGATGACGCCTTCGTCGAGGCCTGAAAGCTCTGAGAAACGCTCGAGGGTCATCAGGGGCACGTTGGCCGGGACCTGGGGCGCTTTGTTTTCTTCCATGTCGTCACCTGTCTATGGTGGGCTGTGCTAGGCTTCGGTAAACATCTGCCAACGCTTATGTGATGTGTGGCGGCAGGCGTGTACCAAGAAATTGGTATACTAATTATTCAGTGTACTAAGAAGATGGGATATGTCAAGCGAGCTCACAAGGAAAATTCGCGAGATAAGGGAGGTGGAGACATCAGGCCGCCACGAATTCTCGCAACTTATTGGAATTAATAAGAAAACTCTTGAAAGCTTGGAGCAGTCAGGTCGTGCACCGAAAGGGGATATGCTAGAAGCGGTTTGCCAGCAGTGGCCGAAGTACACGCTTTGGCTGATGACAGGGCAGGTAAATGAAGAAGCTGGGCAAGTGAGCCCGGAGATAGAGAAAGCGCGCCAGACGCTCAAGCAAACAGGGACGGATACCGACTAGCCAAAGCGGCAGCAGCAAGGTGGTACCAGGGGGGAAAGGCTCCAAGATAAGGAGTGTCAGCCTTGAGCGATGAGGTTGTGGATAAAAACAGTGGAGGTTGGATATGGGGATCCAAGATAGGGAATACTTTCAGCGCGATAGTCAACGACGGGCAGAAAAGTACGGCTGGGATTTTTCAGGTAAACCAAACAAAAATAGTAGGGATAATGCTCCTGGCCCATCTGCTAGTAGTAAAAAAAATCTTAATGACTGGGAAAAAGAAAGCAGGAAGGCTTTTGTAAGAAAAGTGTACGCAAGGCCTGAAAGGAAAGGTTTTGTTAAAGGAATGATTGTTGGTTTAGTGTTGTCTAGTTGTGTGACATTCATTTCCATTATGATTGTTTTGAATCTAGCTCCAGACCTTCTATATGGCCCATTCAATAAAGTGGGCGATATTATTAATGCTATAGGCTTAGGTAAATAAATAAGATTGGGAGTGGTTATGAAGGATCTTTTTCCAGGCTATTTTATTGAGGAAGATAAAGTTGAGAATTTATGGGAAACATGCACGTTTGTGTTTGATGCTAACGTTATATGCAATCTTTATAGATATTCGGATGAAACGAAAGACCTCCTTGTTAAAGTCCTTGATGAACTTAAGGATCGGGTGTGGATGCCAAACCGGGCAGCAGAAGAATTTCTAAGAAATAGGCCTGTTATAATAAGCACACAGAAGCAGTATTACTCTTCGGTTAGTACGGACATTAATAACTTGATGCAAGAGTTAAATCAAAAAAGAAAGCACCCTTTTGTAAGTGAGGAGTTGCTGGAAAAATTTAAAAATATTTCTGAGGAAGTTAAAAATGAACTTAAAGAAAATAAAGAAAAATATGCATCAAAGATAAGCAGTGATGATCTAAAGTGGAAGGTCGCTAGTATTTTCGAAGGATCGGTTGGAAGAGGGGTTAGCAATGAAGAATTAGAAGATATATTTAAAGAAGGAGAGCGTAGGTATAGAGAAAAAATACCTCCTGGCTATGCTGATGATGTGAAAAATGATGGATCATTAAGGGGTAAATGGAGAGTTTATGGCGACCTTATAATATGGAAACAAACAATAAAAAAAGCCCAGGAGGATGGCTGTAATGTAATATTTGTCACCGGCGATGAAAAACCTGATTGGTGGCTGAAAGAAGAGAATATTACGTTAGGCCCAAGACCTGAGCTTATAGAAGAGTTTAAAGAGGAAACTGGAAAAGATGTTATGTTATATAAGCCAGATAGGTTTCTAGAGCTCGCTTTAAAGTACCTTGGGCTTAAGGTAGATGAAGAAGCTGTAAATGAAATAAAGGAGGTCAAGGGGGATGAGGAGGAAGTAAAACATTATTATAGCAATATCAATAGCTTTAGTGGCATTGATAGCGAAAAATATAATGTTGTAAAAGATAAAATACGAAGTATGGAAGAAGAAATAAATACTAATATTACAGTTAATAAGCAGATAGAAGATGTGCTTTCAAAGCTAAGAAAGAAACGTGATGCATATTTATATAATGCTGAAGTTGATGATGAGATTGAAGAAATAGTTAAGAATAAAAAAATGCGTGAAATGGATGCTGAAATAGATGATTATCTTTCTTTGATAGAACACTTTAATGTGGAAATAGCTGGACTGAAAAATAGGATATCGTCAGAATACCAAAAGCTTCTTTGATCTATCACAATCATAGAGTTACAGGCTTAAAGAGTGTCCACATGGTGTCGGCAAGGGTGAGCGGAAAAGGCAAGTAAAGGCGGGGTTGTGTGCTTTAAATATATGATTTTAAATGTATTGGCATTTTTTGGCACGCATAGTCACGGCTTCAAAATCCGCCGGGTGCAAGCCCTTGTCGGTTCGAGTCCGACCGCCGGTACCACCTCAAAAACAGTCGCTTATGAGCGGCTGTTTGCGTTTTACTTTCCTCGATGCTATCCCCTTCACCTCGCCATGCCCCGATTAGGAGGCGTGCGAACGTTGGTGGCTGTGGTCTGGGCTAATTATGGTTTCCGGCTACAGTTGGTGACGAAGCTGATGTACCAGAGTGCAGTGACAGCCATGTTTCCTTTCCGGGCAACTGAAAATGAGCGCTGAGATACAAAGCCTAGCCAAAGCGGCAGCGGCAAGGTGGTACCAGGGGGGAAGGCTCCAGGATAAGGAGTGTCAGTCTTGAGCATCTTGTTTTTCTTGGAATTTTGTTTGTTTTTCGATGGAAGATAATCTAAGTGTTTTAAAAATTCTTTATATGCTGGAGGGGAGAGTGAGCGATCCTAGATGGAGCTATTGGACTTAACAGTAAAGCTTAGTCTCCAGGGGCGGGATGACTGATATCTTGCAAGTTTTACATTGTTCAGAATAACCACGTGATAGCGTGGGTTATTCCAATGCATGGTTTCAGGTCTTGTCGCCAGAGCGATGTTATTTCCAGTTCCCAGGGTAGCCTAGAGTTAAGGTGGTGTTATTCTCGGTCAGGACCGTAGGAGTTTATAGCAAAGATGAAAGCTTGGTCCAGTCTGATGCTAAAGTTTCTCCAGCCCAAACCTGTGCAGCTTCCCAAGCCTCATCCTCAGTATTTTCAGTGGGTGGAGATGGCATACTTTTGACGATGGGGGCTGGGTGCTCATCAAGGTGCCAACGTGTCATGGCTAGCCAGTCCTGCGTTTCAGGATCTCGTGTCATCACCAGTTCAACCTGGTGGCTACATAGCATGAAGGTACAGCGCTTCATTTTGCCCACTCCTTTGGGATTCAAAACAGCTTAGAGGAAATCGCCCATAAAATATGTGCGATAATTCCGACGGCTTGCGTAAGAGATAGCCTACAGAGGTCGAAAGTTAGCTACTGGAATAGAGGTTTGCAATAGGATTGATTTAATTATCTCTTTGGTTTTTCTAATCCTTGGCCTGGTAATTAAGTACTAGGCTTTTTATACCGCACGACTAAACCATCGCACAGCGTAGCTTCATGATAACCCCGAGAAAATCGAGGGTTGCTCCAATAAAGCACTTTGCATGTCTTGTCGCTAAAGCGTTGGGATTTCCAGTTGTCTGGATGCCCTAAAACCGAGATGGTGTGATTCTCGGTCATGCCCAGGGCGAGGTGCCCACGAGATCGAGCGCGAGCCAAGCCGTTACGCAATTCGGTATGACTGACGTGGGTGAGGGTAGGTGCCCTGGGCAGGTTCGATTGCTGCTGCCGCTGTGCTCGAGGAGCTGGGGGGCGATGCTGACGATGGTCGGGTGAAGACTGATAGGTGTTAAAATTGTCCTGAAGGATCTGCCTCGAGTTCTCGCCGCAGGGGCTGTCCCGATAGTGGGCCTTACCGTCGATGTCGCACCGATAGACCTGGGCGTGAGCCACGAGGGGTAGCAGCAGCAAGGCTGCCAGTAGTCGTTTCATTATCCCTGATACCGTCTGTTACGTTTTTATTGTTCTAATATAGCCGAACCTGAGAAGGTGTCCACATGGCGTCGGCGGGTGTGGTCGAATAAGGCAAGTAAAGGCGCGATGGACGATCACAAGTGACTGATTTTTAGTCTATCGGCATTTTTGGGCACACGTTGTTACGGGGTCAATGTCCACTATGCGACAGCAAATTTTCAACCTCCAGTTGAATCCTGGCATCCCAGGAACCCTGGTTCTCTGGAACAGAACCTCTGCCACGGCACGCTAGCTATTTTTACGGTCATCGCTGCGCCGTAGTCGCCAGGAAACCATTCCCTTGCGACGAGAGTCCCACAAGGCTTTCATAGAAGCCTTGCGAAACGCATTCGAGGGAGTAGGACGATGGCACTATCGCTGCGCGATACTCATACCCATTACGGCCGTATCAGCCGCGCCTTTCACTGGGCGATGGCGCTGCTGTTTGCCTGGCAGTTCACCAGCGTGGCGGCGCGGGTGCTGTTCGAGGATTCCGCCTTCGATGACTTCATGTGGGCGTGGCACCGCGATGTCGGGGTGCTGCTGTTCACGCTACTGCTGCTGCGCGGCGCCTGGGGGCTGCTCAATCTGTCGCGACGCCCGCCCTCGGTGAGCGTGATGGCCAAGCTCGGTCATCTGGTGCTGTATGCGTTGATGCTGGTGGTGCCGCTGGTGGCCCTGCTGCGCCAGTACGGCTCTGGTCGCTCGCTGTCGGCCTTCGGTATCCCGCTAATGCCGGGCTTCGAGGGGCCCGAGATCGAGTGGATGGTGGCGCTGGGCAGTATCTTCCATGGCTTCCTGGGCTGGACGCTGCTGGTGCTGATCCTCGGCCATGTGGCGATGGTGGCGATCCACCGCCGCTACGCACATCACGATGTGTTGATGCGCATGGCGGGCACTCCCTCGCGTTGAGCGCCTGGTGACGCTGCAGTGGGTGCCAAGCGCATCGTGCTGGCGTAGTCTTGGGTTACTGATATAACGAGGAACCCATGCATGCCACGCAAGAACAAGCGTCCCAAGGCCGCGCCATCGAAGCCATCCTCCCGGCCAGCAGCGCGCAAGCGTCCTTTCAGCCCCAAGCGTTTGATTCGCGGCCTGCTGGTCGCGGTGGCGATTATTGCCGTACCGGCAGCGTGGTTCGCCATGGAGGCCCGCCAGGCGCGGGAGGTCAGCGACTTGAGCGTGATCGGCGGCGGTGAGCCGGTGGTGGTACAGGTTCACGAACCGGGCTGCACTAGCTGCGAGCAGCTGCTTGAGCAGGCCCAGGAGGCGCGCAGCCGGCTGGACGAGGAGCTGATCCTGCGGCGTGCCAATATCGCCAGCAGCAGCGGGCGGCGGTTCGCCTATGAGTACGGTGTGTCGCAGAGTACGCTGGTGCTGTTCGACGCCCGTGGCGAGGTAGTAGAGGTCAAGCGTGGCGTGGTCGCGGCCGATGAGCTGGAGGCCGATTTCGTAGCGTTGCAGAGTCTGCCCCGGCCACGGCGCCGCTAGGCGCCGCCGCAAAACCGGCTGTGCTCGCCGACTTTTCAGTCAGAGCCTGACCCGCGGCGGGGGCTGTCAAAGCCGCGGTGAAAGTCTTATAGTGAAATGATACACAGTCCTTTGCTCCTTGCGGGTGAAGGGCTGTTTTCGTTGTCAGGCCGCGTTTACGTTATTTCAGCGTTTGCGGCTCAGGAGGCCAGATGTCATCACGTCCCACCATCATCATCAATCGGCTGGACGCCGAACGGCTGCAGCGGCTGATCGACGCTGCCAGCGACAAGGACCTGGCGGTGGCCGAGTCGCTGGAAGCCGAGCTGGAGCGCGGCGAGGTGGTCGATCCCGAGCAGATTCCCGCCGACGTGGTCAGCATGAACAGCCAGGTGCAGTTCACCGATCTGGGGCGTAGCCGCCAACTGGTGCGTACGCTGGTCTATCCACGTTCACTGGCGGAGAGCGCCGACGGCCTGTCGGTAATGGCGCCGATCGGCGCGGCGCTGCTGGGGCTCAAGGTCGGCGACGTGATCGACTGGCCGCTGCCGGATGGCAGCGAGACCCGGCTGCGCATCGATGCCATCCTCTGGCAGCCGGAGAGTGCAGGCCAGTTTCACCGCTGAGCCCGGCATGTGTCGCGCCGCTCCAGACCCTGATTGAGGAGAGTCGATGCCGTTGTCGCTGTGGTTGTCGCTGGTAGCGATCTGCGCGGTGGGTGCCATGTCGCCGGGCCCCAGCCTGGCGCTGGTGCTGCGCCATACCCTGGGCGGCGGTCGCCTGCCGGGGGTGGTGGCGGCGCTGTCCCATGCCCTCGGTGTGGGGCTCTATGCGCTGCTCACGGTGTGGGGGCTGGGCGCGCTGATCGCCCGCCAGCCGCTGCTGTTCCAGTTTATTACCTGGGCGGGGGCGGCCTATCTGGCCTGGCTCGGTATCAAGGCGCTGCGCGCCGGGCGGGCGGCAGCCTTCGAGCCCAATGCGGTACTCACCACCGGCCCCCAGGCGGCCCGCGAGGGCATGCTGGTGGCGCTGGGCAATCCCAAGCTGATCCTGTTCTTCGTGGCGCTGCTCAGCCAGTTCGTCAGTCCCGAGATGAGCGTGGCGGCCAAGGCGGTGATCGTGCTTACCGCCATGGTCATTGACGGTGGATGGTACGTGATCGTGGCGGTGGCGCTGTCTCATTCGCGGGTGCTGCCCTGGCTCCAGGCCAGGGCGCACTGGGTCAATCGCATCACCGGCGTGCTGCTGATCGCCATCGCACTGCGTGTGGTGGTCGGCTAACCTTCAGTGGTCGTGTTCGTGTTCGTGGTCGTGGTGGCCATCGGCCGCCTCACCGCCCGCATTGGCCTCCTGTACCCCTACCTCGATCTCGACCTCCCCCTGTTCGGCGAACTCCAGAGTCAGCGGGAAGGTCTCGCCTTCGACGAGGGTCTCTTCCAGGCCCAGCAGCATCAGGTGGTAGCCGCCGCCGGGACGCATGGTCAGCGTCTCACCGGCCTCGATCTCGATGGCGTCGAGTTTGCGCATCTGCATGTTGCCGTCGTCCATGATCATATCGTGAAGCTCCACTACTCCGCTGATCGGGCTGCTGGCGCCGACCAGGGTGGCGGGCTCGTCGCCAGCGGTGATGTCCAGGTAGGCGGCGCCGTTGGGGGCCCCCGGCGGCGTCGGCGTGGCGAAGGGGTGGGCGATGCGAATATCGTCGAGGGTGACGTCGTGGGCGCTGGCCAGTGACGGCAGCAGCGCGACGCCGAGCGTCAGAGCGGAGGCAAGTGAGGCGGCGCGGGCAATCATCGGTAATCCTTTTCGTGATGGATGGAACCCTTGGGTCACCCAAAGCTTACGACAGCCTGGCCGGCTGCCAAGCGGCGTTTTGTCGCAACCGCCAGCATAGGGGCATCAGGCGCCAGGTGTCACCCGCGCGAGTATCTCCGCCAGAGGAGCATCGGCCGGCAGCA
Source organism: Halomonas sp. ML-15 (assembly GCF_014779595.1). Classification (GTDB taxonomy): domain Bacteria; phylum Pseudomonadota; class Gammaproteobacteria; order Pseudomonadales; family Halomonadaceae; genus Franzmannia. The sequence goes on along the minus strand of NZ_JACXZT010000019.1, from coordinate 98,608 downwards.
CGCCATAGGCGGGGCTGGCTTCGCCCAGCCGCGCCCGGCAGAAGGTTGCGGCAACCGCGGCGGGCGTGTGGCGTAGCAGCAGCGCCGCCTGCAGGCACTGGGCGAGACGCTGGGTCAGCCAGCGCGCACGGGGCACCAGCGCCTCTGAGGGCATGCCCAGGGTGCGTTCGAGCTCGCCCAGCGCCCGGTCGAAGAGGGCATTCTGGCCGCGCGCTGCGTCGAGCTCGTTGCGTAGCGCATCCACCGCCTCGGGGTGCCTGCCCAGCACGCGCAGCACGTCGAGGCAGATCACGTTTCCCGAGCCCTCCCAGATCGAATTGACCGGTGCCTCGCGATATAGCCTGGCCAGCGGTGTCTCTTCGACGTAGCCGATGCCGCCCAGGCACTCCATGGCCTCGGCCATAAAGCCCGGCCCGCGCTTGTTGTGCCAGTACTTGGCCAGCGCCGGGGCGATGCGTGCCAGGCCTTGCTCATGCTCGCTATGCGGCGTGTCGAAGGCGCGGGCGATACGCAGCGCCAGCGCCACGCCGGCCTCGACCTCGAGAGCCAGGTCGGCGATCACTGCGCGCATCAGCGGCTGCTCGGCCAGCGGTTGGCCGAAGGCGTGGCGGGCCTGAACGTGCTGCCAGGCCAGCAGCAGCGCCTGGCGCATCATGCCCACCGGTGCGGTGGCGGCGTCGAGGCGGGTCTGCTGGACCATCTCGAGGATAGTGGCAATGCCGCGTCCCGGCTCGCCGATCGGCTGCGCCCAGGCGTGGCGGAACTCGATCTCGGCGGAGGCGTTGGCGCGATTGCCGCACTTCTCCTTGAGGCGCTGCAGTTCGATGGCGTTGCGCTGGCCGTCGGGGGTGAAGCGCGGTACCAGAAAACAGCCGAGGCCGTCATCGGTCTGGGCCAGGGTCAGAAAGGCGTCCGACATCGGTGCACTGCAGAACCACTTGTGGCCCAGCAGGCGCACGCCGTCTTCGCTGGCCTCGGCGCGGGTGGTATTGGCACGCACGTCGCTGCCGCCCTGTTTCTCGGTCATCGCCATGCCCATCGTCACCGCCGGTTTGTCGCTGGCCGGCAGGGCGCGGGGATCATAGTCCCAGGCCAGCAGCCGCGGTGCCCACTGGGCCAGCACCTCGGGGGCATGGCGCAGAGCCGGCATGGCGGCGTGGGTCATGGTCACCGGGCAGCACACGCCCGGCTCGGCCTGGGTCAGCAGATAGAGGGCGGCGACGTGGGCCTGGTGGCCGCCGCGGGCCTCCTCCTGCCAGGCCACGGCGTGCCAGCCCTGGTCGCAGGCCAGGTGCATCAGCTCATGGTAGGCGGGGTGATAGCTGACCTCGTCGAGGCGTCGGCCGTGACGGTCGAACAGTCGCAGCGTTGGCGGATGGCGATTGGCCTGCTCGCCCAGCGCCTGCACGCGGCGGCTGCCAACCTGCTCGCCCAGCGGCGCCAGGCGCCGGGCGACCCACTCCGGGGCCTCGCGGGCCAGTGCCTCTTGGAGTGGAAGGTCCAGGGTGAACAGGTCGAGGTCGCTGTCAGCAGGCGGCTGGTTGAGCACCTCGTGGGTGGCGAGCCGCTGGCGTGGGGCATGGTCGTGCATGGCGTGTCTCCTGCTGCACTGCTATGGATCGAGCATGGTCAGCGCCCAGCGTGGGGTCAACGTCGAGAGCTGTGCTGGCCGCGGTGGATGCGACTGGTTACGCTGAGCACTGTTCTGCCCATGGGAGTCCGTCATGCCCACCGAGGTTTCCGCGTCGGTCCCTTTGCCGGCGCCGTTGATCGCCGATGAGCGCATCCAACTGGTCGATGCTTGTAATCGCCCCTGCGGTAGCGCGCCGCGGGCGCTGATGCGACGCTTCCACTTCTGGCACCGTGCCACCTATGTGGTGGTGCTCAATGCTGCCGGCGAGCTCTGCGTGCAGCGCCGCACCCTGACCAAGGAGGTGTTCCCCGGTGGTATCGACCTGGCCGCAGGCGGCGTGGTCGGCGCCGGCGAGGCGGTGCACGTGGCGGCGCGCCGCGAGCTGGCGGAGGAGCTCGGCATTCGCGGCGTGGCGCTGCGCTACTGCCTGGCCTTCCGCTACGCCGCCGACGGCAACCATATTTTCGGCAGCGTCTATCTGGTGCACTACGACGGGCCGCTCGCGCTGCAGGCTGAGGAGGTAGCCGATGCCTTCTGGCTGCCGCTGGACGAGGCACTGGCCCTCGACGAGGTGACCCCGGATACCCGCACCGCCGTGGTCAGCCTGCAGCGCGCCGGGCATTTGGCGGCGAGCGCATGAACCGCCGTGAGCCGCTGACCGCGGCGCGCCTCGATGACCTGCTGGCGGCCCTCGAAGGGGTGGTGCGGGGCAAGTCGCAGCAGGTGCGGCTCGCGCTATGTTGCCTGCTGTGTCGCGGCCATCTGCTGATCGAAGACCTGCCGGGGCTGGGCAAGACCACCCTTGCCCAGGCGCTGGCGCGGGTGACCGGGCTCGATATGCAGCGCCTGCAGTTCACCAGCGATCTGCTGCCGGCCGATGTGCTGGGGGTCTCGGTGTTCGACCCGCGTCAGGCCAGCTTCCACTTCCACCCGGGGCCGATCTTCCATCAGCTGGTGCTGGCCGACGAGATCAATCGCGCTACCCCCAAGACCCAGAGCGCACTGCTCGAAGCGATGGAGGAGGGGCAGGTCACGGTGGAGGGCGAGACCCGCCGCCTGCCTGAGCCGTTCTTCGTGATCGCCACTCAGAACCCCCAGGAGCAGGCTGGCACCTTTGCGCTGCCGGAGTCGCAGCTCGACCGCTTCCTGATGCGCCTCTCACTGGGCTACCCCGACGCCCGCGCCGAACGCGAGATCCTGCGCGGTGAGGCTGGTCGGATCCAGCTGGATAGCCTGGGCCGGTGGCTGGATGCCGAGACGCTGCGCGGCTGGCAGGCGCGCATCGCCGAGGTACACGTGGCCGATGCGCTGCTCGATTACCTGCAGGCGCTGGCGGCGGCGAGCCGCACCCACCCTGAGCTGGCCTGGGGGCTGTCGACCCGCGCCGTACTGGCACTGCTGCACGCCGCCCGCGGCTGGGCGCTGCTGGCGGGGCGCGACCATGTACTGCCGGAGGACGTCCAGGCGGTGTGGGTGCCGGTGGTCGGCCATCGGCTCAGTGACGGGCGCCGCGAGGAGGGGGAGGCGCTGGCCCACCACCTGCTGGCCAGCGTGCCGGTCACGGTCTAGTCCATGGCCGACCTGTCCCCGATGCAGCGGCTGCGTGACTGGTGGCAGCGGCGCCGGCTGAGCGCGGCCGGGCAGCCACTCGGTGCCCAGCGGCTCTTTTTGCTGCCGACCCGCTTCGGGGTGATCTGGGCGGTGCTGATCCCGGTGCTGCTGCTGTTCGGCATCAACTATCAGAACAATCTCGCTTACGGCCTGGCCTTCTGGCTGTTTGCCGTGGCGCTGGTGTCGCTGTGGCGTGGCTGGCGCAACCTGTACGGCGTTCGGCTCACGGCGAGTGCCTCGGGTGAGGTGTTTGCCGGCGACATGGCGCGTCTGAACGTTCGCCTCAGCGCGGCGCGGCGTCGCCACGCCCTGCGCGTGGTGCTGGTGGCGGGCCCCGGCCAGGTGGCCGCCGCCGAGGGGGAGATAGACGGTGGCGAGCTGCTGCTGCCGCTGGCGATACCGACCCTGCATCGCGGCCTGTGGCGGCTGCCGGCGCTGCGCCTGGAGAGCGCCTGGCCGCTGGGCCTGGTACGGCTGGTCGCCTGGGTCGATAGCGGGGTCGAGCTGCTGATCTATCCTGCGCCGGGCGAGCCGGAGGAGGGCGCAGCACGGCGCCGCGGGCCGGGGTTGGCGCCCCAGGACTTCGCCGGCCTGCGCCGTTTCGAGCCCGGCGATGGCCCGGCACGGTTGGCCTGGAAGCAGTGGAGCCGCACCGGTGTACTGAGTACCAAGGTCTTCAGCCTGCCCCCGCGGCGTCAGCGCTGGCTTGACTACGCCGCCTGTTCCGGCGCGCCTGAGGTGCGTCTGTCGCAACTATGTGCCCAACTGCTCGACTACCACCGTGCCGGTGATCTCTACGGGCTGCGCCTGCCCGGCGTGGAGCTAGCGCCGGCCAGCGGCCCGGCGCAGCGCCGCCGCGCGCTGCGGGCGCTGGCGCGCTGGCCAGCGACAACCGGCGGGAGCGACCTATGAGTGCCCCCTCGGCGCTGCTGGCCGACGGCCGCAGCCTGTCGGCCCGGCTACTGGTACAGCTGTTCATCGGTCAGTGCCTGGTGCTGGCGCTGCACCTGCCGTTCATGCCGCCGTGGCTACTGGGGGTGGCGCTGGCCGCCGCCGGCTGGCGTTTCCTGCAGCTGCGTCGCCGCTTGCCCCGAGCCGGGGTAGTGCTGCGCCTGACCGCGGTGGTCGGGGTGCTTGGCGGACTCTGGCTGCAGTACGGCGGACTGATGGGCATGCAGGCGCTGATGGGCGTACTGCTGGGAATCTATCTGCTCAAGCTGCTCGAGACCCACGACCGGCGCGACGGCCGGGTGGTGGTGATCATCGGCTTCGTGACGCTGACCGCGGCCTTCCTACACGACCAGAGTCTGCTGATGAGCGGCGCGGCACTGTTGGCCGCGGCCTGGCTGCTCCAGTCACTGGTGGTGCTGGCCGGTGGCCGGGCGGGTCGCGACGCCTGGCGCGAAGCACTGTGGCTACTGGCGTTGTCGGCGCCGCTGATGGTGCTGCTGTTCGTGGTGGTGCCGCGAATCGGCCCGCTGTGGACCCTGCCCCAGGCCGATCAGGCCGCCACCGGTCTCAGTGATGAGATCGCGCCGGGGGATATTGCCCAGCTGTCGCGCAGCGACGCACGGGCCTTCAGGGCACGTTTCGACGGCGCCGAGCCGTCGCCCGCCGAGCGTTACTGGCGTGTCTATACCCTGTCGCAGTTCGACGGCGAGCGCTGGACGCGGCTGCGCCCCGAGCAGCATGCGGCCAGCGCCAATCAGCCGGTATCGCGTTTCGTTCAGGAGGCCGACCGCTCACCCTTCGACGACCGCACGCCGCGCTATGTCGCCGAGCTGCTGCTGGAGCCGGACAGCCGTCCCTGGCGGCCGAGCCTGGGCACGCCGCTGGCCAGCGACGCCCGCCAGCGCTACCTCGCTGACGGCACCCTGGAAGGCCTGGTGCCGCTCTCCTCGCGGGGCCTGCTGCAGGTGGCCAGCAGTGCCGCGGCGCCGAGCTACCCGGATCCCGCCGGGCCGGCCTGGCATCGGCTGCTGCCGCAGGACGCCAATCCGCGCAGTCGCGACCTCGCCGAGCGGCTATGGCATGAGGCCGAGGGCGACCCGCGGCGTTACCTGACAGCGCTCATGGCGCGCTTCGGCGAGGCGCCATTTCGCTATACATTGAGTCCGCCGACGCTGAGCGGTCGTGACCGCATCGACGACTTCCTGTTCGATACCCGTGCCGGCTACTGCACCCACTACGCTTCGGCGGCGGCGGTGATGGCGCGGATGGTGGGCATTCCGGCGCGGGTCGTGGTGGGCTTCCAGGGCGGCGAGCGCCACCCCGACGGCCACTTCACGCTGCGCGACTACGACGCCCACGCCTGGATCGAGGTGTGGCTGGAGGGTGCCTGGGAGCGTCTCGACCCCACCGCTGCGATCGCCCCCGAGCGCATCGAGCAGGGCGCCGAGGCGTTTCTCGGCGGCAGCGACGACTTCCTGGCCGATGCACCCTTTTCGCCGCTACGGCTGCGCGAGCTGGGCTGGGCCAACCGCCTGCGGCTCGGCGTCGAGCGCGCCGAGTATCGCTGGCAGCGTGGCGTTATCGGTTACCAGCGCGAACGCCGGGAGGCGCTGCTGGCGGGGGTCACCGAACGCCTCGCCACGCTATGGTCGCGACTGGGTCAGCTGACCCTCGGCGACGCGCTGCGCCTGGTCGCGGCCGCCGCCGGGTTACTGCTGCTGGGCTGGCTCGGGCGCACCTGGCGAGTGCGCCGAGCAGGCGGTGAGGGGCATCAGGTGCGGCGGCTCCAGACCTGGCTCGAACGGCGCGGCCACGGCCCCCTCGGCGGCGAGTCGCCAGCGGCTCATCTGCGCCGGCTGGCGCCCAGCGCGGGGCCGGCGCAGGGCGTCCTGGAAGGCGTGGCCAAAGATCTCGAGCGGCTGCTCTATGCGCCGCTCTCGGAGGCCGAGCGGCGGCTGCGTCGTCGCCGGTTAGTGCGACAGCTGACCGAGATCAAGCGGCGCTGGCCGCGGCGCAGATGATGCCCCGGACTGGCGCCGCGCCGCCGGTCGTGGCATCGTGGAGTCCATGGTTTGCGTCTCTCATCCAGCGCTAGCGGTGGCTATGGCACCTCGACCCTCATCCCCCTTGCACGAATTCGATTGCCGTACCCATCGCGGCGAGCCATTCAACCTGCGCGCGTTGCGCGGCCAGGTGCTGCTGGTGGTCAACGTCGCCAGCCGCTGCGGCTTCACGCCGCAGCTCAAGGAGCTGGAGGCGCTCTACCGGCACTACCATCGCCAGGGCTTCACGGTGCTGGCCTTTCCCTGCAATCAGTTTGCCCGTCAGTCGCCGGAATCGGCCAAGGCCTTTTGCAGCTTCAGCGAGCGCGAGTATTCAGTGACCTTTCCAGTAATGGAGAAAGTGCGCGTCAACGGCCCGCGTGCCCATCCGCTGTTCGTGGCGCTGCGCCGTGAGGCGCCCGGGGTGCTGGGCAGCACCCTGATCAAATGGAATTTCACCAAGTTTCTGGTTGGCCGCGACGGCCGGGTGCTGCAACGCTTCGGGCCGCGCGCCGGCGAGCGACAGATACGCGAAGCGCTGGAAGAGGCCCTCGACCAGCCCTATGAACCGCGAGGTTAGGGTATCTCGCCGCGGGCGATCATGACCCGCGTCATCAACTCATTCCAGCGATGGCGGGTCATCATGGTGATCAGCCCCGAGAACAGTGCCCAGCTCTTGCGCCGCCAGCCGGTAAGCCGCAGGTTGTGCGCCACCAAGCGCTTCATCAACTGATAATCGTCGAAGCGTCGCCATTCACTGGCCACCGACATCTGGGTGCGTGACAGCACCGGGGCCAGCTCGATGCGAAAGATCCACTCGAGTTCGGTGAGGGTCAGCTCGTGGCGCTGGATGACCTCGACCATGCGCGCATAGTCGCGCTCGCGGGGTTCGCGATCCAACCACAGCGGGGCCAGTGCCAGCCACAGCTCGCCGCGTTCATCGACCAGAGTCTGGGCATCCATTGTTCTCTCCTGCCGGGTTCGTCGCATCTGAGCCGGCAATCTTGTCCCACCCGGCGGCTTACCTCAAGGGCGGACAGCGTCGACCGGTGTGGGTAGAATGGCGCCCACTGTCCACTGTTGTGTCGAGGTCTGACGTGATCATCAAACCCAAGGTTCGCGGTTTCATCTGTACCACCACTCATCCGGTCGGCTGCGAGAAGAACGTGCTCGAGCAGATCGAAGCGACCCGCGCCCGCGGGCTCGACAAGAGTGCCGGGCCGAAGAAGGTGCTGGTGATCGGTGCCTCCAGCGGCTACGGGCTGGCGGCACGCATCACCGCTGCCTTCGGCTACGGTGCCGACACCCTAGGGGTGTTCTTCGAGAAGCCGGGCAGCGAGAAGCGTACCGGCACCGCCGGCTGGTACAACAGCGCGGCGTTCGACAAGTTCGCCAAGGCCGAGGGCCTCTACAGCAAGTCGATCAACGGCGACGCCTTCTCCCATGAAGCACGAGAAAAAGCCATCGAGATGATCAAGGCCGACCTGGGTCAGGTCGATCTGGTGGTCTACTCGCTGGCCTCGCCGGTGCGCAAGCTGCCCGATAGCGGCGAGCTCAAGCGTTCGGCGCTCAAGCCGATCGGCGAGACCTACCGCGCCACCGCCATCGATACCAATAAAGACGCCATCATCGAGGCCGAGGTCGAGCCCGCCACCCAGCAGGAGATCGACGACACCATCACGGTGATGGGCGGCGAGGACTGGGAGCTGTGGATGAGCGCCCTCGACCAGGCCGGAGTGCTGGCGCCGGGCGCACGCAGCGTGGCGTTCAGCTATATCGGCACCGAGATCACCTGGCCGATCTACTGGCACGGCGCCCTGGGCAAGGCCAAGGAGGATCTCGACCGCGCCGCCGGTGAGATCGATGCCAAGCTCAAGGCCAGCGGCGGCGGCGCCAACGTGGCGGTGCTCAAGTCGGTGGTGACTCAGGCCAGTGCGGCGATCCCGGTGATGCCGCTGTATATCGCCATGGTCTATCGGGTGATGAAGGAGCAGGGCCTGCACGAAGGCACTATCGATCAGCTCAATCGGCTGTTCGGCGAACAGCTCTACTCCCCCAAGGGCCAGGCTGCCTTGGCCACCGACGAGGCCGGCCGTCTGCGCCTCGACGACTGGGAGCTGCGCGACGACGTGCAGCAGGCCTGCAAGGCCCTGTGGCCGCGGGTGACCAGCGACAATCTGTTCGAGATCACCGACTACGCCGGCTACAAGCACGAGTTCCTGAAGCTGTTCGGCTTCGAGCGCGACGACGTGGACTACGATGCCGATGTCGACCCGGTGGCCGACTTCGACGTGGTCGAACTGTGAGTCGAGCTGAAAGCAAGTGGTGAACGCCTGTGATGCGGGGTAGTCTCAAAGGGTAGCGGTATTTCCCCCTGGGTAGCGAGGAGGTCCTATGGACACCAAGGAAAGCAAGACCCCGGAAGAAGAGAAAGAGCATGTGATGGGCCAGCGGATCCCCGAGGATTACGATGAGGCCGAGCCTCAGAAGCAACCCGAGGCGCAGAAGCCACCCACAGGCATGCACAAGCTGCTGCCGGTGGCGGTGATTCTGGTACTGGTCGCGGGCTTGGCGTTCCACTTCCTGGGCCGCTGACCGCACGGCGACACCCTGGACGCCGGGCCCGTAGGGCTCGGCGTTTGCGTATCTGCGACCCAGGCTTGTATCGAGTGTCGCCCGACCGACCGCGTGGCACTGCCGGTGACGCGGCAATTGGGTAAGATGTGACTCCCAGCCCATCACGGCGATAGCGATGCCAGCACTCCGACCCGTCAGCGCTCAGCCAAGCACTAGCCGCCAGATCGCCTTCCTGCTGTTGCCGGGGTTCTCGCTGCTGGCGCAGGCCTGTGCCCTGGAGCCGCTGCAGGTAGCCAATCAGCTCGCCGGCGAGCGGCTCTACGTACCGCTGACCTACGGCCTGGAGGCGCGCGAGACACGCAGCGCCAGTGAGCTGTCGCTGACCCCACGCCATACGGTGGGGGAGGACGACGGCGGTCTCGATATGCTGCTGGTGTGCGCGCCAAGCCCGCTGCCGCTGAGCTTGCCGGCCAGCCTATGCGGTTGGCTCAAGCGCCTCGCCGGACGCGGCGTGGTGCTGGGCGGTGTGGCCGGCGGCACCGAGGTGCTGGCCCGTGCCGGGGTGCTTGACGGCTACCGTGCGACCCTGCCGTGGCAGCGCTTCGACGCCTTCGCCCGCGACTACCCGCGGGTCAACCTCTCCCAGCAGCTGTTCGAGATCGACCGCGACCGCCTGACCTGCGGTGGCGGCACCGCGGCGATGGACATGATGATGACGCTGATCGGTCAGCATCACGGCCAGCGGCTTGCCGAACGGGTCTCGGAGCACTTCGTTTGCGAGCGCATCCGCCCCGGCGATGAGCCCCAGCACGTGCCGCTGCGCTCGCGGCTGGGCCATGCGCCGCAGAGCCTGGTGGAGGCAGTCACGTTGATGGAGGCCAATATCGAGGAGCCGCTGACCACCCATGAGCTGGCCGAGCACCTGGGCATCTCGCGCCGCCAGCTCGAGCGGCTGTTCAAGAAGTATCTGCAGGCGGTGCCCAGCCGCTACTATCTCGACCTGCGCCTGCAGGAGGCGCGCAAGCTGCTGCGCGAGTCCGACCGCGCGGTGGGTGATATCGCGCTGCTGACCGGCTTCTCGTCGGGGGCGCACTTCTCCACTGCCTACCGCAACCATTTCGGCATGACCCCGCGCGAAGAGCGTCTGGTCTGACTTAGGCTGCCCTGCGGGGCGTGACAAGGAGGCGCCTATTCGCGCGCTACGCCCCCATCTATTTCTACTGCTGGTCGCGGCGATCTTCGCCGGCAATATCCTGGTCGGCAAGGCGCTGGCGGGCCTGCCGCCGTTCACCATCTCGCTGGGCCGGGTCTTTATCGCGCTTTTGATCATGCTGCCGCTGGGCTGGCATCAGGCGCGCCGCGGCTGGCCGCTGTTCCGCGAGCACTGGCGGCCGTTGGTGGGCCTGGCGCTGACCGGGGTGGCGTTCTTCAATGCGCTGATCTATGCCGCGCTCAACTTCACCAGCGCTACCAATGTGGCGATTCTCGAGAGCATGATCCCGGTGGTGACCTTGCTGTTCAGCGTGGCACTGCTGGGTGAGCGCTTCCGGGTTGTGCAGTGGCTGGGGGTGGCGCTGTCGCTGGGCGGTGCGGTAACGGTTATCACCGCCGGCCAGCAGGGGCCGGCCATCGCCGGTGGGGTCAATCCCGGCGATGCGATCATGCTGCTGGCGGTGCTGGTGTGGGTGGGTTACTCGCTGCTGGTCAAGGCGCATATGGCGCGTTTTCCGCGCTACGGCGGCCTGCTGGTGATGCTGGTGATCGCCAATCTGGCGCTGGCGCCGATCGCCTTGTTCGAAGGCGCCGCCCAGCAGCTGCCGCAGTTGAGCGGGAACCAACTGCTGGGCCTGGCCTACCTGGGCATTTTCCCCTCGGTGGTGGCGCTGCTGCTTTATAACAGCGCGCTGGCCGATATCGGCCCGACCCGGGCAGCGATCTATCTCAATCTGCTGCCGGTGTTCACCATGCTCGGCGCCTGGCTGTGGCTCGATGAGCAGATCGTGGCGCTGCAGGTGCTGGCCAGCGCGGTGGTCATCGTCGGGGTGTGGTTGACCATCGCCCCGCGGAGAGTGTCTTGAGGTAGGCAGCTTTCGTACAAGGCCTAGCGCTTGCTGGCCAGCAGGGCGCGAAACAGCTCGCCCATCATCACCGGGGTGTCATGCTCGATGACGAAACCGGCGTCCTCCAGCAGCGGCCGCGCTTGGCGGGTGATATCGGTGGCCAGCGCCGTGGTCACCAGATTCAGCGCGCGGCGCGCGATCCCGGCAGGGTGCGAGTCGGGCTGGAACTTGTCCATCACGCACAGCTGGCCGTCGTGCGCCAAGACGCGGTGCGCCTCGGCCAGGCCCTGCGTCGGGGCCGGCATCACCGCCACGATCAGATGCATCACCACCACGTCGAAGTGGCCGTCAGGGTAGTCGAGGTCGCCGGCATCCATGCTGCGCGCGGTGACGTCGAGATGCAGCGCCTCGGCGCGCCGCGCGATGCGCTTGACCATTGCCGGGGCCAGATCGGTGGCGTGGATTTCGACGTTGCGCGGCAGAAAGGGCAGGTCGAGGCCGGTGCCGGCGCCCACCAGCAGCACCCGCATCCCAGGGGTCCAGGTCACCTGGCCCAGGGCCTGGCGTCGGGCGCGACGGAAGGCGCGCGCAGCGACCAGGTCGTAGATCGGCGCATAGAGGCTGTAGCGCAGCCGGTTCCAGGCGGTGGTGTTGAGCATGATGGCGCCCTCGCGCATGGGGACTCTGAGCGTTAGTCTAACCGCTTTTCATAATTCGCCGTCCCATTGCTGAAAGCCCGGCATGACGACGGCACCGTATACTCGTTTGATCAATCGATCCCCGTGGATGGAGACCCTCATGAGCCACACCCCGACCCGCAGCGACTTCGACCGTTATATGACGCCCAACTATGCACCGCAGCAGGTGATCCCGGTGCGCGGCGAAGGCAGCCGCCTGTGGGATCAGGAGGGTCGTGAGTATATCGACTTCGCCGGGGGTATCGCGGTCAACTCGCTGGGCCACTGCCATCCGGTGCTGGTCAACGCCCTCAAGGCCCAGGCCGACAAGCTCTGGCACCTCTCCAACGTCTACACCAACGAGCCGGCGCTGAAGCTGGCCCGCGCGCTGGTCGAGCGTACCTTCGCCGACAAGGTGTTCATGTGCTCCTCCGGGGGCGAAGCCAACGAGGCGGCGCTCAAGCTGGCGCGGCGCTGGGCGGTGGAGCACCACGGTGAGCACAAGGACAAGATCATCTCCTTCTCGCAGTCCTTCCACGGGCGCACCTTCTTTACCGTCAGCGTCGGCGGCCAGCCCAAGTACTCCCAGGGCTTCGGCCCGGTGCCCGGCGGCATCCTGCACGCCACCTACAATGACCTCGACAGCGTGCGCGCGCTGGTCGGCGACGATACCTGCGCGATCATGGTCGAGCCGATGCAGGGCGAGGGCGGTATCGTGCCGGCGACGCCGGACTTCCTGCAGGGCCTGCGCGATCTCTGCGATGCCCACAACGCCCTGCTGGTGTTCGACGAAGTGCAGACCGGCGCTGGCCGCTGCGGCGAGCTCTACGCCTACAAGAACTACGGCGTGGTCCCCGATATTCTGACCAGCGCCAAGTCACTGGGCGGCGGCATTCCGGTGGGCGCCATGCTGACCACCGAGGCGATCGCCACGTCGCTGGCCATCGGCACCCACGGCTCTACCTACGGTGGCAACCCGCTGGCCTCGGCGGTGGCCCTGGCGGCGGTCGAGTATATCGACACGCCCGAGGTGCTGGCGGGGGTGAAAAAGCGCCACGAGCTGTTCCGCGAGCACCTCGAGACCATCAACCGCAAGCACGGCGTGTTCCAGGAGATCCGCGGCATGGGCCTGCTGATCGGCGCGCAGATGGCGCCGGCCTACCAGGACCAGGCCAAGGATATCCTGCCGCTGGCCATCGACGAGGGGCTGATGGCGCTGATCGCCGGGCCCAATGTGCTGCGCATGGCGCCGTCGCTGGTGATCCCCGAAGCCGATATCGAAGAGGGCATGGCGCGTCTCGAGCGCGCCATCGCCAAGCTGGTGGCCAAGGCGTGAGTCGAGTGCCAGCCAGCGATGCTCAATCGTTCCGCTCAGGAGGACACGCCATGCTGGTCGTTCGTCCCGCCCGTCCGGCGGACCTGCCGGCCCTGGAGCGCCTGGCCGGCAGCGCCACGCCGCGGCTGACCAACCTGCCGGCGCATCGCGACCGCCTCGAGGAGCGCATCACCCGCTCCCAGCGCGCCTTCAGTCGCGAGGTGGAGTTCCCCGGCGATGAGCACTACACCTTCGTGCTCGAGGATCGCGAGCGCGGCGAGGTGGTGGGTACCGCCACCATCCGCGCTCAGGCTGGCGCCAATGAGGCCTACTACACCTATCGCCAGGAGACCCTGATCCACGCCTCGCAGCAGCTCAACGTGCGCCGCGAGGTGCAGACCCTGTCGCTGTCCCACGAGGTCTCCGAGGCGACCCTGCTGTGCGCGCTGTCGCTGGATCCTCGCTACCAGGGCACCAGCGCGATGAGCCTGCTGCGCCGAGCGCGACTGATGTTCATTGCCCAGTATCCGGAACGCTTCGCCGAGATTCTCGCCGTGGCCTTCCCCGGCTATCTCGATGCCGACGGTGAATCGCCGTTCTGGAACAGCGTCGGGCGCCACTTCTTTGCGCGGGGCTATCAGGAGATGAATCATATCGCCGGGGTGCGCTCGAAGAGCTTTATCGCCGAGGTGATGCCGCAGTTTCCCCTCTATCTGCCGCTGCTCACGCCCCAGGCGCGGGCCGCCATCGGCCGTGAACATCCGGATCATGAACCGGCGCTGGAGGAGATGCTGGCCGAGGGCTTCGTACGCTCGCGGCACGTCGATATCTTCGACGCCGGGCCCGTGGTCAAGGCCGAGCGCTCGCGCCTCGAGTCGTTCCGGCGTGCCGCCTGGCACCCGGTGCGAGTGCGCCCGGCGCACACCCTGCCCGACGCCGAGCCGGCGATGATCGCCAACCAGCAGCTGGCGGACTTCCGCTGCGTGGTGGCGCGCTATGCACTGTCGCCCACCGGTCAACTGATGCTGTCGCCGGAGCACGCCGAGATTCTTGGCGTCGAGGAGGGGCGTGCGGTACTGGCCGCCCCCTTGGCGCTGCCCGCCGCCATCGATGCACTCGACGAGGGAGAACTGTGATGCGCATTCGTCCGATCGCCCGCGGTGACCTCGATGGCCTCCAGGCGCTGGCCCAGCAGACCGGGGTGGGCTTCACCTCGCTGCCCGACAATCGCGATTTCCTGGCCAGCAAGATCGAGCTGGCGGTCCGCGCCTTCGAGGAGCGCACGCCGGCGGATGAGCGGCTCTACTTCTTCGTGCTCGAGGACGACGCCAGCGGCGAGCTGGCCGGCTGCTGCGCCATCGAGGGCCAGGTTGGCCGCGAGGTGCCGTTCTACAATTACCGGCTCGGTACCCTGGCGCACTCCTCGGTGCAGCTCGACCTGCATCGCACCATCGATACGCTGTTCCTCAGCTCCGATCACACCGGTGATGCCGAGGTCTGCTCGCTCTACCTGCGCCCGGAGTATCGTCGCCACCGCAACGGTGCACTGCTCTCCAAGGCGCGCTGGCTGTTCATGGCGCAGTTCCGCGACCGTTTCCCGGCCAAGGTATTGGCGGAGATGCGTGGTGTCTTCAATGAAGCGGGGATCAGCCCGTTCTGGGAGTGCCTGGGCAGTCACTTCTTTCCCATGGACTTCAACGAGGCCGACCGCCTGACCGGGCTGGGGCAGAAGAGCTTTATCGGCGAGCTGATGCCCAAGTTCCCGATCTACACCACCTTCATGAGCGAGGAGGCGCGGGCCTGTATCGGCGAGGTCCACGAGCACACCCGCCCGGCGCTGGAGATGCTCAAGAAGGAGGGCCTGCGCTGGGAGGGTTATATCGACATCTTCGACGGCGGCCCCACGGTGGAGGCCTATATCGACGATGTGCGCGCGGTACGCGACTCGCGACTGTGCCAGGTCGAGGTCACCTCACAAGCCCTCGACAGTGAGCGCCCCACCTGGCTGGTGGCGACCACCGCGATGCTCGACTTCCGCGCCGCCTGGATAGGCCGCGGCCCCAACGAGGACGGGGTAATCGTCCTCACTGAGGAGGAGGCGCACCGACTTGAGGTCGGGGCGGGCGATTCCCTCCGTCTACTCGAAACCTAGGAGATGACTATGCAAGCCAAGCAGCAACTGCTGATCGGCGGCGCCTGGGTCGACGGCGACGCGGAGCGGTTCGCCAAGCTCGACCCGGTGTCCCACCAGGAACTGTGGCAGGGCGCCAGCGCCAGCGCTACTCAGGTCGAGGCCGCCGTGGCGGTGGCACGGCAGGCGTTCCCCGGCTGGGCACGCACCCCGTTCGCCGAGCGCCAGGCGCTGGTCGAGCGCTTCCGCGGCGTGCTCGAGAGCCACCGCGAGGACCTGGCCACTGCGATTGCCGGTGAGACCGGCAAGCCGCTATGGGAGGCGCGTACCGAGGTCGGCGCCATGATCGGCAAGGTGGCCCTGTCGATCAGCGCCTACCACGAGCGCACCGGCGAGCGGGAGCGCGACCTGGGCGACACCCGCGCCGTGCTGCGCCACCGCCCCCACGGCGTGATGGCGGTGTTCGGCCCCTACAACTTCCCCGGCCATCTGCCCAACGGGCACATGGTGCCGGCGCTGCTGGCCGGCAATACGGTGGTCTTCAAACCCAGTGAACAGACCCCGCTGACCGCCGATCTGGCGCTGCAGTGCTGGCGTGAGGCGGGCCTGCCCGAGGGCGTGATCAATCTGGTGCAGGGCGCCGCACCGGTGGGTCAGGCGCTGGCCGCCTGTCGCGATATCGATGGCCTGCTGTTTACCGGCAGCGCCAAGGTCGGTGGCATGCTGCACCAGCAGTTCGCCGGCCAACTGGACAAGATCCTGGCCCTGGAGCTGGGCGGCAACAATGCGCTGGTGGTCAGGGATGTGCCCGACCAGGACGCCGCGGTGCTGACCATCCTGCAGTCGGCCTATCTCTCCGGCGGCCAGCGCTGCACCTGCGCGCGGCGGCTGATGGTGCCCCAGGGCGAGGTCGGCGACCGCCTGCTCGAGGCGCTGGTAACGGCTATCGACAAGCTCAGGGTCGGCGGCCAGTTCAGCGAGCCGGCGCCGTTCTACGGTGGGCTGGTCAGCGTGGCTGCCGCCGATGGCCTGCTCAAGGCCCAGGATGAGCTGGAGGCGCTGGGCGGCACGGTGCTGTCGCGGATGCGGCGGGTAGAGGAGAACACCAGCCTGCTGAGCCCGGCGCTGATCGACGTTACTGGTCTTGAGGTGCCCGACGAGGAGCACTTTGGGCCGTTGCTCAAGGTGCACCGCTACCGCGACTGGGACGAGGCCATCGCCCTGGCCAATGATACTCGCTACGGCCTCTCCGCTGGCCTGATCGGCGGTAACCGCGAAGAGTGGGACGACTTCCTGCTGCGCATTCGCGCCGGCATCAGCAACTGGAACCGCCAGACCACCGGCGCCTCCGGCGATGCGCCCTTCGGCGGCGTCGGCGACAGCGGCAACCATCGCCCCAGTGCCTACTATGCCGCCGACTACTGCGCCTATCCGGTGGCCTCGATGGAGAGCGAGGATCTACAGCTGCCTGACCAGTTGCCGCCGGGGGTGGTGCTATGAGCGATGCTGCGAACCTGGACGTCCGCGAGGTCAACTTCGACGGCCTGGTGGGGCCCACCCACAACTACTCCGGCCTGGCGCTGGGCAACGTGGCGTCGATGAGCCACGGCGGGTTGGTCTCCAACCCCCGCGAGGGGGCGCTGCAGGGGCTGGCCAAGATGAAGTCGCTGCTCGATGCGGGCTTCGCCCAGGGCGTACTGCCGCCCCAGCAGCGCCCTGACCTGGGCGCGCTGCGTGCGCTGGGCTTCAGCGGCACAGCGCATGAGGTGCTGACCCGCGCCGCCCGCGAGGCGCCGCAGCTGCTGCGCGCGGTGTGTTCGGCGTCGAGCATGTGGACGGCCAATGCCGGCACCGTGACGCCGAGCGTCGATGCCGTGGATGGCCGGGTGCATTTCACCCCGGCCAACCTGCAGTCGAGCTTCCACCGCTTTCTGGAGCCGGAAACCACTGGCCGCGTGCTGGCGGCGATCTTCCACGACCCGCACCACTTCGCCCACCACCCGGTGCTGCCGGCGACCCCGGCCTTCTCCGACGAGGGCGCGGCCAACCACACCCGCTTGAGCGCCTCCCACGGCGAGCCGGGGGTACATCTGTTCGTCTACGGCCGTCAGGCCTTCGGCGGCGATCCCGCCCATGAGCCCCGGCACTTCCCGGCGCGCCAAACGCTGGAGGCCAGCCAGGCGGTGGCTCGCCAGCATGGCCTCAGCGATGCCCAGGCGGTGTTTGCCCAGCAGCACCCCGAGGCCATCGACGCCGGCGTCTTTCACAACGACGTGATCGCGGTGGGCAACGGCCCGGTGCTGCTCTACCACGAGATGGCCTTCCGCGACGAGCAGGGCACCCTCGATGCGCTGCGCGCCAGGATGGCCACGCCGCTGATTCCCGTGCGCGTGCCGGTCGAGGCGGTGAGCCTGCAGGACGCGGTGACCTCCTACCTGTTCAACTCCCAGCTGCTCTCCCAGCCCGACGGCTCGATGACCCTGGTGGTCCCCGGCGAATGCCAGGAGAACGAGGCGGTATGGCGCACCATTCAGGATCTGCTGCTGGCGGGCCATAACCCTATCGGCGAGGTGCTGGTCAAGGACGTCAAACAGAGCATGCGCAACGGCGGCGGCCCCGCCTGCCTGCGCCTGCGGGTGGCGCTCAGCGCCGCCGAGCGCCAGGCCCTCTCCGGCCGGGTGCTGCTCGACGAGGCGCTCTACGCCGAACTCACCGCCTGGGTCGAGCGCCACTACCGCGACCGCCTGGCGCCGGACGACCTCGCCGACCCGCAGCTCGCCGAGGAGACCCTCAGTGCGCTGGACGAACTGACGCAGATCCTGCAGATCGGCTCGGTGTATCCGTTTCAGTTGGGGTAGGACTCGCTGTCTGTTGGAATAGTCGTCATGAACCGTCCACTGGTGCTATTCCGTCAGCGCTTTGCCGATGCACCGGCCAAAGAGTTTTATCATCGGCTGGTAATCGCAGTGATAGGCGGCGATGTTGGCGTGCAGCCACTCGTCGCGCTCTAGCCCCTGCCATGAAATCTCGTAGCCGCAGTTGATGACGATATGCTCGAACAGTAGACGCTGTGCTCTACCGTTGCCTTCGCGGAAGGGGTGGAGCACATTCAGGTCGCCATAAAACTCGGCAACGGCCTCTATCAGTGCTTCGCGGGGCAGGCCTGTGAAATAGTGCCGTTGGGCGAGAGAGTCGAAGAGTTTATGCGCCTCAGGTTCGATGCGAGCGGCATGGCAGAAGCGTGTCTCACCCTTGGCGATGTCAATGCTGCGAAGCTCTCCAGCCCAAGGGTAGAGATCGCCGAATAACTGATGGTGCAGGCTCTGTAGGTAGGCGAGATCATAGGGAGGCGGCGAGAACTGAATCGCATTGGTGGCCAGTAAGGTCAGTTCCCTCTCGGCGCTGATCAGCTCGTTCTCATCGTGGATATTTAGGCAATTACGCAGCGTTGTACTGCCCGGATAGCAGTATGGATCCTGCCCCGTGCCGTATTTATCCATCAGAGGCGAGAGTGGCGGTACTTGGCCAGGATGGCTTCTCGGGTGAGCGTGTTATCGGCTGCTGGGAGAGTGAAGCCTTCCAGATGCATGCTGGCCTTATAGTTAGCTCTCTTGACCTTGGCAAAATACGCTTGCTTGGCTTTCAGTGATATGTCCGGCATGAAAGTGGACTCGCTGAGGTTTCCATCATTCTAACGTATCGCCTAGCCCAGGCAATGGGTCGGCCCGCGTTGTTGCCTAGTCGTCCTCTGGCGGGCCGGGGCCTTTGTGGTTACCGTATAGTCCTTATGCAGTGGATGGCCTGAGGAGCGCCGAGATGGCGGAAGCACCAACGATTGAACGGCTGCACGCCGAGTCCCCCTATCTCGCCACAGTGGCGGGGTGGACCCATGCCGCCTGGGGGCATCTCCACCCCGGTAAAACGCTCGCCGATGCCATCCAGCAGCTGCGCGGTGAGTGCGGTGCGGGTGGCGTGCCCTCGGTGTTCGTCGCCATGCACGACGGCGTGCCGGTGGGCACGGCCAGCCTGGTGGTCGACGATATGAGCGACCGCCGCGATCTATCGCCTTGGCTGGCCTCGGTCTTCGTGCTGCCCGAGTGGCGCGGCCGGGGCATTGCCTCGTCGCTGGTGCGGCGGGTCGAGGCCGAGGCGCGGGATGCGGGCATTGCGCTTTTCTATCTCTACACGCCGGATCAGCAGGCGCTCTATGCCCGACTCGGCTGGCAGCCCGTGGAGGAGCGTGACTATCGTGGCGAGGCGGTGACGATCATGCGCCGCCGGCTCGATGCAGACACTCCCTGAGCGGGCACGATGATGCACTGGCGAGCGCTACGCTACTTCGACACCGTGGCCCGCTGCCGTTCGCTGAGGCAGGCGGCGGCACAGTTACATATCGCCCCCACCGCCATCAGCCGGCAGATCGATCTGCTCGAGCATCAGCTCGGTGCTCCGCTGATCGAGCGAGGGCCCAACGGCATCAGCCTTACCGCCGCCGGCGAACTGCTGGCGGCCCAGGCCCAGCGCACGCTGCGCGATCTCGAGCGGGTTCAGGAGCATATCCACGATCTCAAGGGGTTGCGCACCGGACGCGTCAGTCTGCAGGTGGCAGAAGGCGTGGTCGCCGGGATGCTGACACCGGCGCTGGCGCAGCTGAGCCGCCAGCATCCGCGGCTCGATTTCGATATCCATATCGCCAGCGCTGGCCAGGTCGTCGAGGCGTTGCGATGCGGTGATGCCGACATCGGCCTGGCCTTCTTCATGCCGCGGCACGACGATATCCTGACCCTCGCCAGCGGCATCCTGGAGCACCATGTAGTGATGGCGCCGGACCACCCCCTGGCAGCGGCTCGCACGCTGCGCCTGGCCGATCTCGTCGAGCAGCCGCTGACGCTGCCCGATGCGCGCTATGGCGTGCGCCAGGCCGTCGACGCGGCGGCCCGCCAGCAAGGCGTGAGGCTGACGCTGACCTTCCATGCCGCCTCCCTCGAGACTCAGAAGGCACTCGCCATGGCCGGCGTGGCGGTGCTGATTCTGCCCCCCATGGCGGTGGCCCGGGAGTGTCGTGCTGGGCAACTGGTGGGAATTCCCTTGCAGCACGGAGAGCTGCCGGGAGCGCGGGTCGACCTGTGTCTCTATCGGCACCGTCAGCGCAGTTTTGCCACCGAGGCGTGTCTGTCACTGCTGGCGGAACAGGTCAATCGCCTCAATACCCCACCAGCGTAGAGTGCACATAAAACGTGGACACACTGGCATCGCAATTGTAATAGCAGTGGGCACCGCCCCGCGCCATGCTGAAGGCATCGTTCACCATGCCGAGAGAGACTGCATGCACTCGCCCCATCGGATGACCGCCACCCAGCTGCTTTCCGCCTACCGCGACAAGTCGCTGTCGCCGCTCGACTACGCCGAGTCGTTGATCGCCCACATCGAGCGCTGGGAGCCCCATCTCAACGCCCTCTATGCTTATCGCCCCGAGGCCTTTGTGGCCGCGGCGCGCGCCTCCAGCGAGCGCTGGGCGCGGGGCGAGCCCTGCGGCAACCTGGATGGCGTGCCGGTGACGCTCAAGGAGCTGATCGCCACCTGCGGCCTGCCGGTGCCCGGGGGCACGGGGCTCGGCGAGCAGCCCAAGGCCAGCGAGGATGCGCCCCCCGCGGCGCGCCTGGCCGAAGACCATGCACTGCTGCTGGCCAAGACCACCTGTCCGGACTACGGCATGCTCTCCTCGGGGCTCTCCTCCTTTCACGGCCTGACCCGCAATCCCTGGAACCTGGCGTGCAATACCGGCGGCTCTAGCTCCGGGGCAGGCGCGGCGGCGGCGGCAGGCTATGGCCCGCTGCATCTGGGCACCGATATCGGCGGCTCGATTCGCCTGCCGGCGGCATGGTGTGGGGTGGTGGGCTTCAAACCGACCCTGGGGCGGATTCCCATCGACCCGTATTACGTGGGGCGTTGCGCCGGCCCCATGACGCGCAGCGTCGACGACGCCGCACTGATGATGACGAGCCTGTCGCGCACCGATCGTCGCGATGCGATGCGGCTGCCGCCGGAGAGCGTCGACTGGACGGATCTGCGCCTGGAGGTGAAGGGACTGCGGCTAGGGGTGATGCTGGAGGCGGGGTGCGGCCTGCCGCTGGAAGCGCCGCTTCGCCAAGCCGTGGAGTTGGCGGCGCAGCGCCTGGAGGCCGCCGGGGCGACCCTGGTGCCGCTGGCGCCCGTCATGAACCGGGAGATGCTCGATGGCCTGGATCGCTTCTGGCGGGCGCGGCAGTGGAGCGAACTGGAGGCGCTGACGCCGACACAGCGTGAGCGGGTTTTGCCGGCGATTCTTGCCTGGGCCGAGGATGGCGCACGCTTGAGCGGCGTCGAGGTGGTGCGCGGTTTCCAGCAGACCCTGAACATGCGCCGGGCGACCGAAGCGGTGTTCGAGCAGGTGGATGCGGTGATCTCGCCGACCACCCCCAACGTGGCGTTTCCTGCCGACTGGGTCTCGCCTACCAACGATCCGCAGCGTCCTTTCGAGCATATCGTCTATACGCTGCCGTGGAACATGGGCGAGCAGCCGGCGATATCCCTCAATGGCGGTTTCAGCGACGCGGGTATGCCGCTGGGGGTGCAGCTGATCGGGCCGCGTTTCGCCGATCACCTGGTGCTCAAGCTGGCCAAGGCGCTCGAAGCGCGGCTGGAGCTGGCGCCGCGCTGGCCATCGCCACCTTGACCGGAGGTCTCGCTGGGGGCCAGCGGACCGCCCGAGGCAGCGAGTGCTAGAAACAGCGCGGCCGGGCAATGGCCCGGCCGCGTCGTCGTTCGTACCTTAGTGCGGAGGATCAGCTGCCACTGGCGGCACCGCCCACCACGCCGCCACGCAGCCCATCGGTCTGGCCACTGCCGCGCAGGTGCTTGCCTACGGCGTCTTCCGGGGAGCCGGCCAGGTCGCGGAACATGCCCATCGAGCCGAGCAGGGCGCTGGACTCGTAGGGCACGAAGACCCGCTCACCGTCCTTGGCCATGGTCGGCAGGGCCTTGATATAGCTCTGGCCGAGCAGGTAGCCGACGACGGTCTGCTTGTTCTCCTCGCTGTCGCCGATGGCATTGAGTACCAGTTTGATCGACTCCTGCTCACCCTGGGCGCGCAGAATCGCCGACTCCTTGTCGCCCTGGGCGTTGAGGATCGAGGACTCCCGCTGGCCCTGGGCCTTGGCGATCGCCGCGGACTTCTCGCCCTCGGCTTCTGTCACGGTGGCGCGGCGCTTACGCTCGGCGGCCATCTGCAGGCGCATGGCGGTCTCCACCTCTTCGGGCATGGCGATATCCTGCACCTCGACCCGCGACAGCTTGACGCCCCACTTGGAGGCGGGTTCTTCCATGGCGGTCTGGATTTCGTTGTTGACCTCGGCGCGGGACTCGAACAGCTTGTCGAGCTCCATCTTGCCGACCACCGAACGCAGGGTGGTCTTGGCCAGTACTTCCACCGCCTGGCTCATGTTCTCGACTTCGTAGACGGCGCGCTTGGGATCGATGATCTGGTAGTAGAGGGCGCCATTGATGCGCACCGTGACGTTATCGGTGGTCACCACCGGCTGGCCGGGGAAGTCCATCACCGTTTCGCGGCGGTCGATGCGGATCTCATCGCTGGTGATGGCGTGGTAGTCGTCGCCCATCTTGCGGTAGCGGATCATGGTGATCGCGCGCGGCTGATCGATAAACGGGATGATGATGTTGATGCCGCTTTCCAGCACACGGTGAAACGAACCGAGACGCTCGATCACCATGACTTCCGATTGGCGAACGATCACCAACCCCTTGACGACGATCAGGATGCCGATGAAGACGACAATCAGGGCCAATATCAAGCCCGGGCTTACGGGGAGATCCATGTTCAATGCTCCTTGGGTGGTGCGATGGTGACGATGGCGGTAGTGCCATCGAATTCCTTGAAGACCACGGCGGTACCCAGCGGCAGTTCGGTGGCGGCAGTTTCCTGCACGCGCAGGCGATAGAAGTCGCCGTTGACCTTGATGCCGGTGGCGCCGTCGTAGTCGCGAATCAGTGTGCGGTAGACGCGGCCCTTCTCGACCCCGGTGCCGGTGGTGCCGTAGGCCACGCCGCGGGGTGAGAACCACGGGCGGATAAACTTGATGGCTACCGGGACCATGACGCCGGTGGCCAGTGCCAGGCCGATCAGCTGCCAGGCTAGCGGCAGGCCGAGCCAGGCCAAGAGGGCCGCGAACAGCGCCGCTATGCCGAGGGCCAGCAGCACCATGGCGCCCGAGGTGAGCTCCGCCAGCGCCAGCAGCAGGCTGAGTGCCAGCCACAGCAGGGCCGGGTTCCAGTCCATTGGGGTCTCCTTGAGGCCAGAAGCGGCCACCATGGTACTGCATTGAAGCGCGGTGGGGGCATTTGTCTGCCCGCGGCGATCGTGGCAAGGTCTGACTCCCGATTCGAGGAGCTCCGCGATGCCCCAGCGACTCTCACCCCGCCAGGCCTATGACGATGCCGTGGCGCGTCTGGACTTTGTCGCCGACGATGCTCAGGCGCAGGCCGCGGATGTGCTCGAGGCCTGCTACCGGGCGCTGCATGAAAACGGCGCGCGACCCCAAGGCGTCTATCTCTGGGGGCCGGTGGGGCGTGGCAAGACCTGGCTGATGGATCGCTTTCACGCCTCACTGGCGGTGTCCGCCCGTCGTCAGCACTTCCACCACTTCATGCGCTGGGTGCACCGTCGCCAGTTCCAGCTCAGCGGCACACCGGACCCGCTGTCGGTCATGGCCGGCGAGCTGCGCGCCGAGGTCGAGGTGCTGTGCCTGGATGAGCTGTTCGTCAGCGACATCGCCGATGCCATGCTGCTCGGTCGGCTGATGCAGACGATGTTCGACGCCGGGGTGGTGCTGGTCACCACCTCTAACCAACCGCCGGACCAGCTGTATGCCGAGGGCTATAACCGCGAGCGTTTCCTGCCAGCGATTGCCGCCCTTCAGCGCCATCTGCAGGTGGTAGCGATGGACGGCGGCTGCGATCACCGCGAGCATCCGGGCCGCGCCGAGCAACGCTACTGGGTGCGGGCGCCGCAGCGGCTGGCGCGCGCTTTTACCGAGCTTAGCGATGGCCAGCCGACCAGCAGCGAGCCCCTCGATCTGGGTGGGCGCAGCATCGAGGTGGAAGGGCGCAGCGAGACAGTGCTGTGGTGCCGCTATACGGCGCTCTGCGAGCAGCCGCTCGGGGCGCTGGATTTCATCAGTCTATGCGACCGTTTTCGACATATCCTGGTCGGCGGAGTGCCGGCAATGGGCGGCCAGACTGGCGAGCCGCTCGAGGAGGCCAAGATCGAGGACCTGGGGCCGGATACCGCCGGTGGCGGTGCGCGGCGTGGCTTCTCGCAGCAGGACGACGGCGCAAGGCGCTTTATCGCCCTGGTAGACGAGTGCTACGACCGCGGCGTGCCGCTCTATATCGAGGCACAGGTGCCGATCGAGGCGCTCTATGCCCACGGCGAGCTGAGCTTCGCCTTCCGCCGCGTGGTCAGCCGCCTAGGGGAGATGCAGCTGGCCCGTTTCGGCCAATGCTCCGAGACCAGCGCCTAGCGCTCAGGTACCTGGGTTTGGCCGCGAATTTCACCGGTTTCGTCGCGGTAGGTGCCAGGGCGTTGCTGATCGCCGGGGCCATCTTCCTGGGGTACGCCCCACTGCTGTTCGCGACTGCCGTCGGGGAAGGTGTTCACGGTGCAGCCGGCCAGCATGACCAGACTCAATGTCAGGCCGCACAGCGGGAATAGGGGTGAGGTCAGGCGGCTCATGGTGGGGCTCCGGATGTATGATGCTATGCCGCTAGCATGCGGCCGCGGGGGCGCGAATTTCAAGCCCGCTGCTGTATTGCCGAGCGCCTGATGACACCACTTGACCTGTGGGTGGCCCACAGCTTTTACAT
The DNA here is from genome assembly GCF_014779595.1 of Halomonas sp. ML-15. Taxonomy (GTDB): domain Bacteria; phylum Pseudomonadota; class Gammaproteobacteria; order Pseudomonadales; family Halomonadaceae; genus Franzmannia. Next base: position 73,690 of record NZ_JACXZT010000019.1, on the reverse strand, counting down.
TGGCGGTCTGACACTATTCGTCTCAAGACCCCGTTTCAGACATCAGGAGTTTGCCATGATGCGATCTACCAAGACCGATACCCGCGCCGCCGTGGTTGAGACCGATGCTTCCCGCGGCCCGCTGGCGCTTCTGCTCGGCAGCCTGGGGGTGGCCGCGGTGCTGGCACTGAGTCCTCTGGCCGAGGCCAGCAGCCACGACCATGATCATGACCACGGCGATCAGCACGCTCATGATGATCATCAGATGGACGATCAAGAGCATGCCGACGACCCGGCGGTGCAGGCCTATCGCGAAGCCAATGACCGCATGCACGAGGGCATGATGGTGGGCTTTACCGGTGATGCCGACGTCGACTTCGCCCGTGGCATGATCCCCCACCATCAGGGTGCCATCGACATGGCCAATATCGTGCTCGAGTACGGCGAGGACGAAGCGCTTCAGCAGCTAGCCCGGGAGATCATCGAGGCCCAGGAGGAGGAGATCGCCTTCCTCGAAGACTGGCTGGAAGAGCACGGCCACTGATTCTTTCGCTTTCGTTTCACCATGTTCACGACGCCCGCAGCAGCGGGCGTTGTCATTAGCGGATGAGGCCTAAGAGCCCCTCGGCTATGCTGTCGCCAAACACTTGGAGGAGAAGGCGGCGTGACGGGATGGGTCTATTGGCTGGATATGGCCGGAGTGATCGTGTTTGCACTGTCGGGGGTGATACTCGCCTGCCGCTCGCGGATGGATCCCTTCGGCATGCTGGTGCTGGCCGCGGTGACCGGCATCGGTGGCGGCACCCTGCGCGACCTGGTGCTTGGAGTGCGGCCGGTGTTCTGGGTCAGCGATCCGACCTATTTATGGGTGATTCTGGCCACCGTGGCGGTGTCGATTCTCGGCTTTCACTATATCCACCGTCTGACGCGGACCTTCCTGCCGGTGACCGACGCCTTCGGCCTGGCGCTGTTTACGGTGATCGGTGCCCACAAGGCGCTGCTGCTCGGTAGCCCCGGCGTGGTGGCGGTGCTGATGGGCCTGATGACCGGCGTGGCCGGCGGCATGATCCGCGACCTACTGGCGCGCCGGGTGCCGATGGTGCTGCGCCAGGAGGTCTACGCCACGGCGTCGATTGCCGGTGGCACTGTGTTCGTCGTGCTCAGCACCCTGCAGGCGCCCACCGCCATGGCCATTGGCCTGGGATTGGCGGTCACCCTCGGCCTGCGCCTGGCAGCGATTCGCTGGCATCTTGCGCTGCCGACCTTCGCCTGGGTGGTCACCGAACCCGCGCCTCCCGCGCCTGAACCGCCGCTTACACCTGGACCCAATGATACGCCGCCGACCACGCGGCGCCGAACCAAGGCGCGGGTCAAGCTGATCCGCCCCGGCCGACGGCAGGGGCGCCGCTAGCCAGCGGCTATACTGATGCCCAGAGAGAGACTCTCTCGCTCAGGTACCAACAGGGAGGTGTCCACTATGCGCCATGCGCATCCGCGCAGCTGGCTGGTAGTGTGGTTGGCAATGCTGTGGCTGGCGGGCTGCGCCACGCTGGCGCCTTCCACGTCCCAGGATGAGGTCGCCGAGGCGATTCAGGCCCGCTACGAGGCGGAGCTGTTCACGCTGCCGCTGGACAAGCAGCGCCACTATGCTCAGCGGCTCTATCGAATCAGCGGTGACGTGCGCTATGTACCGCTCACTGAAAGCCACGCCAAGCGGCTGATGCTGCGTCTTGGGGAGGAGCTCGACGGCCTGGTCGCCCATCACGACCATGCCGAGCGGCGCAGCCAGGCACTGCTCGATGCCTACCCGACACGCACCGAGAAACAGCGTGCTCGGCGCCAGATGTTCGCTGACTGGGGGGAGATGATCTACGCTCGCAGCTTGCTGTTCTCGCTGGTGCAGCTCGACTACTACGGGCTGCTGGGAACGCCGCGGCTGGCTGGGCACGAACGTGCCCTCGACTATCTGGCAGAGGTCGATTTTGCTGCGTTTCTGACCGACCCGCAGGTGCTGTCGGTGTATGCCGCCCAGGTCGCCAATATCGTTCACTACTTGCATCAACTCGAGATCGTCGACCTGCGTGACGATGTGGTCAGCGCCTTTCGCGAGCACTACTCACCGGCTCGAGTCGCAGCCCTGGACGTCGACGAATACCGTAATCGCATCTACGGCATGACCCACTTCGTGATCGCCGACAGCCGCTACTATCAGCGCCAGGTGAGTGCCACCGAACACGCCTGGATTCTCGAAGCCTTTGCTGCGGAGCTGCCGCGCATCCTGCACGATACCACCGAGGACATCATGGCCGAGGTGGGGATCAGTTTCCTGCTTGCCGGCAAGCATGACCACCCGGCCGTGGCGAGTCTGCGAGCGGCAATCATCGACGCCTTCGATCCGCAGGCGAGGATGATTCCCGCCACCGACGGCAGCGTTGACCTCGTCCGCGGCGAACATCGCAACGTGCTGGCGATCATGCTGCTGCGCTGGCCGGCACAGCTGTACCCTGGGCCTGACCTGAGCGAGATTGGCGACTGATACATGGGAGGCGTTATGCCACCTGTGTTTTTTGCTCAGCAGGGATCAGGAAGTCGCGGAGTACTCTTTCCATTGTCTGCCGTGCGTCAGCATGCTCAAGGTCAAGGAAGTGTCCCGTGTTCGGCACTACCTCAAAGGTACACTGCTGCATATGGTCTTTGGCAATGACAATATCTTCCGGAGTCGTGTATTCATCCAGTGCCCCATTGACGAAGAGGGTCGGTATATTGATGTTGCCCAGTAGCCGCTCATAGTCGGTGTCGTCAAGGGATAGTATTTGCTCAATATGAAAGCAGACCTGTTGAAGCTCATGCTGGTCTAGTCGTGAGAGATGCCTGTAATTTATATGTTTCAGCAGGCGCGGCAGATATTTCCCTACTTCTTCATTAAGTAGATTGGCGGCGGTTTTAGTGTCGCCTTGCTGGATATAATGCCGAGCACCGTGAACATAGCGAAGCATCGCATCGTTGAGCTGGATCGAGAATGATGCCAAAACGGCTTTCTTGATAGAGTTGGGAGATTGGGACAAGGCCATCATGGCGGCATAGCCGCCCCAGGAGACAGATAGTAATGATGTGGGTTTGAAACGTTCGATGAGTGCAAGCAGGATATTGACTTCATCCTCTTTGTCGATGATGCCGCCCGACGGGTTATAGGCTTTTGACTGCCCCGCAAATGGCAAATCGAAGAGGATGACGTTCATGCCCTCGCGCAGGTATTTGACGCAGTTGGTAAAAGAAGCGGTGGTGGCAAGGGCTCCATTTACCATGATGATGCTTTCAGTGTTGTGTGGCTGCTGATAGAGTTCTACATGGATGCGGTATTTATCTATCGATACGATGTCGGTGTCGGCTCTCATTTCTCTTCCCCTGCGGTATATACACATCGGTTGATGTGAGTTGTAGCGTGCTAGATGAGTGGTTTAACTTAAATGCCAGACTCATAAGCGGTTACGGATATCGCAAGCGAAGCTTATTTATAAGTTTTCTTTATTTTAGATAATTCTTTATGATTGCCGATGGTAAGTATGTAGGTTGATGCTTAAACTTTTGTAGGAAATTTGCCACACTTGTGTAAGATCACCTTGCAGGTGATTGTTCGTATGGTAGTGCTGCTATATGTAATTTCAGGTAGTTGGTTTTGTTGTATAACGTGTTCTTTTGTGGAGTGAGGCGCATGGTGGAGTGCGTCAGGGCCGGGTTGTAATGCCAGAGGGTAGTCAAGACGTCGATTGGATCAGGGCGACTCGATGTCGAGGGACTCCAGCCAGTGGCTGGCGGAAGGGGCGTCGGCAGTGAATACCGGCTGGCGCTCGAACCAGCCTCGCGCGCCGGGCCACTGCCAGCGGCGCTGACCGTCGGCCAGCGCCACGCCCAACGCCAGGGCGCCATAGCGGGCGTAGAACACGCCGCGCGGTGAGTCCTCGCCGAGGCGCAGGTTGGCGCGCAGTTCGCGGCCCTGGCCACTGAGCTCCAGGTCGCGGATGTCCAGGCGCTGCTGGCGCATGTCGAGCCGCGCAGAGCCGCGGATATCGCGCACGGTGAGCAGGTTGCGCAGCCAGCGGCGCTCGTGAGCGGCGCTGACGAAAAGCTCCACCAGCGGGCCGCTGTCGCGCATCGCCAGGCGCAGCTCGCTGTTGAGTGCCAGCGGCTGCTGCCAGGTCAGGCGCCCCTCGGCGAGCTCCAGGTCGGCCCACCAACCGTCGCTGAGAGGGGTATCTTCCTCGGCCAGCTGCACGTTGCTCAGCGAGACCCGCGACCCACTGCTGTCGAAGGTCATGTTGCGCAGGTCGCCGTCGTTGAGGCGGGCGTCGATCATCAGGCTGCCGGCAAGCTCGCGCTCATGGAAGGCCAGGCGGGCGTCTGGCGCATCCAGACGCAGCATGCCGTGGGCCTGGTAGCCGTCGAGGCGGAGGTCGCTGGCCAGGATGGCGTGCCCGCCTAGCAGCGTCAGCGGTGAATTCTCCGGCAGGTAGGCGTTGAAGACCGTCAGGTCCTGCGCCTCGATATGCGGCAGGGCGATATGCGTATCCAGGGCTTGAAGCCCGGCGGCGAGATCGAGCCGCCGGGCTTCGGCGGTGAGCTGCATATGCCGCCCTTCGATCAGCGCTGCGCCGGCCTCGCCGCGTCGCAGTGCCAACTGCGGCATGCTCAACGTCAGGGCCGCGCTCAACGCCTCGTGGCTGCCGGTGGCGGTCGCCACCAGTTGGCCGTCACCGCGGGCCTCGAAATCGAGGAAGCCCAGCGCGAAAGGCGTGGCATCCAGGCGCAGCTCGCTGCCTGGCACCAGCCGGCCGGCGTCCAGTTCGATATCGGCGCGCAGCTGGGCGTTGCCGTCCACCGCCAAGGCGTGTTCGCTGCTCAGCAGGGCATTGAACAGTGCCATGTCAGCAAGCAGGCCATCGAGGCGCAGCCGCCCGCTGGGGCTACGCGCGCCGCCTTGCTGCCAGCCGCTGCCACCGGTAAGCACGGCCTCACGGGCGATCACCACGCTGCGCGTTTCGGCGTCCTCGGCGCTAGCCTGAAGGGCCAGGCGTGAGCCACTGATGTCCAGCCGTCCACTAGCGAAGTGCGCCTGGTTGATGATCAGCTCGAGGTCGGCGCCACCGCTCAGGGTCTGGCCCAGCAGCTGGCCGCGAATCGCCGAGCCGTCGAGGGTGATCCGGCCGCGGGCACTATCGCCGTTGACCACCAGCACGCCGCTGGTGGAGGCGGTGCCGGCATCCAGCTGCCAGGCCGGGGACTCGGGCAGATAGAGGTTCAGCGCGGCGACGTCGGGTACTGCGGCACTCTGCCAGGAGAGCTGTGCCTCGGGATTATCCAGGCGCCGCCCGCTGTCGGGCAGCTCGCCGCTGGCGCTCAGCGTCAGGCGCGGCGCGTCGAAGAGGCGGCGTCCATCCGCCAGACGACGCACACCGACGTCGCTCAGGTCCAGGGTCAGCAGCCCCCGCTGCGGGATGTCATCGACGATGCTGGCGACCAGGGTGCCCTGGCCTAGGGTGTCGAGACCCAGAAAGCGGCCACCGATCATCGGCGAGTCGATCTGCAGTCGGCTACCGGGAAGCGGGCGGCCCTGGTGAATATCGATTTCAGCGTTCAGTCGGCCGCCGCCGCGCAGCCCCAGCGACTGGTCGACGAACAGCTCGTTTAGCAGGCCGTCGAGAACCCCGAGCTGGTCGATCTCGCCGGAGACACTGAGCGCGGCATCAAACGGGACAGCGGCGAGCAGCGGCGGGGTCACCACCGGGGTGTCGCGCGGTTCGTCGCCGCTGGCAAGAAACGGGTCCAGCGGCAGCAGTGGCCAGGCGTTGGCAAGTTCGGCACGAGAGAAGACCAGCGAGGTGGTCAGCGGTTGGCCGTCGTCATCGCCCAACGCCTGTAGGGTGAAGTGGCTGCCGGAGAGGTCGAGCCGACCGCTGCGCGGGTCGAGCAGCGGCAGTGCCAGGGTGACGCCCAGGCGCCCGCGCATGGGAGTGTCGCCGAGGCGCAGGGCGACCTCGTCGCCGTCGAGGCGGAAGGTGCCCTTGAGGGCGTCGTCGGCGTAGTCGAGAAAGCCGCGCAGGCGCCCCCGGCCGCTCTCCAGCTGGAGCGGAAAGGTGGCGGGCAGGTAGGGCCTGAGCGCGGCGATATTGCTGAGTTCGGTGTCTTCCCAGCGCAGCCCGGCGCGATGCAGCCGCTCGGGGGGCTGGTCGAGGCGCAGCCGGTCGCCGGCCAGCGCGATGCGAAAGCCGTCGCCGCGCATCACTTCCGTACCGTCCTGCTGCCACATGCGCATGTCGTCCAGGGTCAGGCCCAGCCGAGTTTCCGGCTCGCCCTGGTCGTCGCTGATGGTGGCGCGGATGCGACCGTCGCCGAGCAGCTGGTAGCGCTGCCCGCCAGCGGTCAGCCGGGTGCTGTCGAGGGTCACGCCGAGATCGGGGGAATCGAGCTGCAGTTCGCTGCCGGGTAGCAGCTCGCCGGCCTCGAGCAGTAGGCGACCGGTGAGGTCGCCGTGGCCGCTGACCTCCAGCCACTCAAGGCCCAGCAGGTAGTCGCTGAACACCGCGTAGGCATCGCTGGCGCCGGCCAGGTCAAGCTCACCGTCGACGGCGTGAACGATATCGCCGCCGCGCTGGTCGGCAAAGTCGAAGGGGGCAAGCCGCAGTCGGGCGGCAAGCCGAATGTCCTCGACCAGGGTAACGGCATCGCGGGTGATTCTGCCGTCGTCGAGGTCGAGTGCCATGCCCTGAATGGAGAGCTCGCGCTGCTGCCAGACAAGTTCGCTGAGCCTGAGTCGACCGCTGCCAGCCACCCGCAGTCGCCCCACGGCGACCTCGTGGATGCGCCGGGCATCGAGTTGGTCGACCTCGATGCGGCCCTCGAGTAGCGGCCGCAGCGCAACGCGCAGGTTGACCTGCTCGATGTCGAGACCCAGCCAGCGCGGTGCCTGCTGAATCAGCTCCAGGCGGGCAGCGCTGAACTGACCGGGATACCAGCTCCAGGCGCGCTCCCAGCGCAGGTCGAGCTGGGCACGGTCCAGCGGCTCCTCAAGCAGGGCAGTGCGCAACCGCTCACTGTTGATCAGGGTGTTGGCCAGTGCCAGATACACAAGCCACAGCCCCAGCAGAGTCAGCAGCGAGATCTTGGCGGCGCGGCGCACCGTACCCGAAAAGTACCACGCCATCAGCGCTGCCGCAGGGCAAGGCAAGGATTAGAAGAGGCATCGGCGCGGTTCCCGCAGTGCGATGTCGCTAGACAACTCATGAGGCTATGGGTCAACCTGCGTCTCCCATGCCGTACGTAATATGGCATCATCCACCAATACAATCCTTATGCGCAGGCACATAACGCATGTTTCTCGATGATTTTCATACGGTCAGGGACGGCCGCATCGGCATCTCCGCGGATCAGGCCAGTCACTTCGCCAAACGCGTGGCGGGAGACTATAACCCGATCCACAATCCCGATGCGCGGCGCTTCTGTGTCCCCGGTGACCTGCTGTTCTCGCTGGTGCTGATGCGTTTCGGGCTGTCGCAGCATATGAATTTTCGCTTCCTGAGCATGGTGGGAGCGGACGTGCCACTGGACTTTCTCGAGCACGATGATGGCTTCCTGCGTGTGACCGACGAGGCGGGCAAGGTCTATCTCGAGGTCGACCGGCGCGGCGAACTGACCCGCGACGAGTCGGTGGTCGAGGCCTTTGCGCGGCGCTACGTGGCATTTTCCGGCAAGAATTTCCCCCACTATCTGAAGCCGCTGATGGAAGCCGAGGGGGTGATGTTCAACCCCCAGCGGCCGCTGGTCATCTACGACAGCATGGGGTTCTCGCTGACTCGTCTGGATGCAGTAGCGCCGGGCCTGGAGTTGTCCGGCTCGGCACTCGAGGTGGCCGGCAAGCGTGGCGATGCGCTGCTCGAGTTCGACATGACCTGCGCTGGAGAAACCATCGGGCACGGGTCCAAGAAACTCGTCGTCAGTGGCCTGCGTGACTACGACGCCAGTGCCATGGATGCCATCGTCGACGAGTTCTATCGGCTCAAGCATGCTTATGAGTCCTCGACAGCCTGAAGGCTTAGCGAGTGACGACGGTGATCGGGCACGGCGAGCGGTCGATCACCTTGTGGCTGACACCGCCGAGTAGCTGCTCTCGCCACTGACTCATGCCGCGTCGGCCCATGATCAGCATTGGCTTGCCGCCCGCTTGTCGGGCGTGATCGAGAATCGCCTCCGCCGGTGACCGGCCAATCAGGCACTGTTCGATGATGGGCGACTCGACGCCGTCCAGATGCTTCCTGGCATGGGAGAAGATCCACTCGCACTCACGCCGTTCGGTATCGCGCTGGCGTGACGGGGTCGCCGGGTCGTCGGGATCGCGCGGCACGCAGTACATCAGCTCCACCGGTAGCTGGCCGGAGATGGCCAGGCCGGCGGCCAGCTCGGCGGCCGCGGCGCTGTGCGATGACCCATCCACCGGTAGCAGGATGCGATCGATATGCTCGGCGTCATCGATCGACATCTGGTCGTGAACCACGCATACCGGACCTCGCGCCTTGTGGATCACGGCATTGCTGAGGTTGCCACGCAGCAGCTTGCCCAGCCGGTCGAGCCCCTGGGCGCCCATTACCAGCATGCTGTCGGGAATCTCGCTGGCGTGTTCGATGATCTCGCGGGCCAGGTGGCGCACGAAGTCGTGCTCGCGCAGGGTCACCTCTTCCACCTCTACGTCGAGGTCGTCACCCAGCGCTTGACGCGCCTGAGTGAAGGCGCGGGTCACCGACCCCTGGATCACCTCATGGTCATAGTCGACTTCATCGAGGCGATTTGCCGGGATATCGCTGAGCTCGGCGGGGTACAGCGGCTGCACGTGCAGCAACTGCAGAGGGGCCTGCCACAGGCGCGCCAACTGGGCGGCGTGACGCACCGCGGCGAGGGTAGCCCGTGAGCCATCCACCGGCACCACGATCTGTGAGATTGGCCTGCTCATCTATCTACCGCTCCTTTTATTATCGAAACCTCTTAACTGCCAATAGCCTAGCGCAGAGTGGCGGGTCTTGTCGGCTAGCGGATCGCCAAACGCTTGCCGAACATCATCCCGCCCCAGTTGAACCGGTTGACCAGATCATTGAGCAAGATCGATCCGGCCATGCCGACCACCAGCAGCAGCGCGCAGTAGACCATCAGCGGAAAGTGCAGATAGCCGTCGAGGAAATCGACGACGGCAAAGAACAGCGGGTGCGCGAGATAGATGCCAAACGAGTACTCGTTGATCTTCTTGACCAGCGGCGGCGCCGGGCGATCCTTGAGGGTGCGCATCAGCCAAAGCGTGAACAGGATGAAGAAGGGGATCACCCAACTCTCCTTGGATGAGTACTCGAGCTGGCCGGCGAAGGTCAGCGCCACGATGATGGCCACCCAGCCGGCCAGCCACCAAGGGCTGGCCAGGTAACGCAGCGCGTTGACACGCGACAGATCAGGATAGTGGCGCACCATCACCAGTGCCAGGAAGAACAGATAGATCCAGCCGACCGGAACGATCCAGTGCAGGTAGCCAGGGGGCGAGACATCGAACCAGCGGGTCATGCCCCAGTAGCCGGCACTGATCAGACTGCCGATGACCAGCCAGGGGGCGGCGGGCAGGTAGCGGCTGAGGTGGTAGCGGTTGTAGACCCAGTAGAAGACATAGAACTGCATGGCGATGATCAGGAAGTAGCCGTGCCAGCCAGCGTAGATCATGTACTCGACGAAATTGTCGACGAAGCCCAGCTCGCCGCCGTCGGCGGTCACGCTCAGGTAGTTGGTGGTGGAGTAGATCAGCCCATAGATGACATAGGGCACCATCACGTACTTGACGCGGTTGGCCAGGAAGCCGTCGGGGATATGACTGCCGTAGCGCGCCGAGAACAGAAAGATCGAGATGAAAATGAAAACTGGCGTGCCGAGCACGGTGGGAATACGGGCGAGGTCGATATAGAGGTTGTCGAAGCGCTCGTTGAGGCGGTCGAGGAAGTGGAAGCAGAACACCGCCAGGCAACCATAGAAGCGCAGCCAGTAGATTTCCTCGATTCGTTTCATGGGCCCCCCAGCCGGTTCGATAGTGATGATCGTTAGCAGTTGAACGACCTCGCGCCGCGTGATGTCCGACTGCGGTATGCTTCAGTAATTCCCTGATCAGGCATATTTCATGGCGTTTTATTTCATGGATAGGGAGACACCCAGATATGAAGCTACGCTTGCATGCACTGCTGCTGGGGGTGGTGGCGCTACTGTTGGGGGGGCCGGCAGTGGCGGGGCAGGTCAGCCATCAACGCTTTGCCTCCGAGACCCTTGGACATGACTATCCCTACACCATCTATCTCCCCGATGGCTATGCGGTGTCCAATCAGCGCTACCCGGTGATCTATCTGCTGCATGGCTCGTTTGGCAGCGACCGCGACTGGGCCAGCAGCGGCAATTTGCGTACGGTGGCCGACCGCCTGATCCAGCAAGGTCGTATCCCGCCGGCGGTGATCGTGATGCCGGGAAGCCTGAGCTGGTGGGTGGATGGTCATAACGAGGCAGCGCGCACCGCCTTCTTCGACGACCTGATGCCGCACATCGAGGCCTCCTGGCATGTGCATGAGCACCGCGAAGGACGCGCCGTCGGTGGCCTATCGGCGGGCGGGTACGGCACCCTCAATTTCATCATGGAGCGCCCCGAACTGTTCGCCGCCGCCGCTGCGCTGAGCCCAGCCAGCTACAGTCCAATGCCACCGGGCAACTCATCGGCGCGTCGCCACCCGGCCTTCGTGGATGATGAAGGGCGTTTCGACCCAGTGCTGTGGTCGCAGCTCAACTATACCGCCTACCTCGACGACTACCTGGCCCAGTCGCAGGTCGTGCCGCTATACCTAAGTGCCGGTAACCGAGACCCCCTGGATGCCGAGACGCATGCGCGGCGCATTTATCGCGAGCTGGTCGACCACCAGCCAGAGCAGCTGATGCTGGAAATTCTGCGCGGTGGCCATACCTGGCGGGTGTGGCGCACCAGCCTGCCCAGTGCGCTGATGTTCATGGGTGACTACCTCGACCCGCCGCGGCCGCTGGAGGAGTGATAGGGGCAATCCTGTATTATGCTTTACAGTAATAAGCTTGGGTGAAAATGCTCCTGACGCGTTGCAGTATTCGCTCAACTATATGAGATGAGTGCCGATATCTGTGGCAGAAGGCCATCGCAAAGTACGGTGGCTACCCCTGTCGATAGATACCCGGGAGTCGGTCCATGCGACGTCGATTAGCACTGCTGCTGGGGGCGCTATGGTTGATGGCCCCGCAAGCTCAAGCGGAACTCAAGTTTGGTCTGGTGGCCCCGTTCAGCGGCCCCGCCGCCTCCCTCGGTAATGGTATGCGCCAGGGTATCGAGGCGCACTTTGCCGAGGTCAATGCCGCTGGCGGCGTGCACGGCGCCGAGCTTGCCCTGCTGGCCCGCGATGATCAGTACGAGCCGCTGCGTGCAGCTCCCGAGACCCGTCGCTTGATCGAGGAGGATGAGGTGCTGGCCGCCATCGGTAACGTTGGCACTCCCACTGCAATTGTCACCATCCCGCTGCATAACCAGTACCAGACGCTGCTCTACGGCGCCTTCACCGGTGCCGGCGTGCTGCGCCGCGACCCGCCCGATCGCCACGTCATCAACTACCGCGCCAGCTATGTCCAGGAGACTGCAGCGATGGTAGAGGGTCTGCTGGAGGCGGGTATCGGGCCGGAAGAGATCGCCTTCTTTACCCAGAACGATGGCTTCGGTGACGCTGGCTATATCGGCGGTGTCCGGGCCCTGGAGTCTCACGGCTTCGACGCTGCTGGAGAGCTTGCCCACGGCCGCTTCACCCGTAATACCCGCAATGTTCACCAGGCGCTGGCAACCATCCTGCAGGCGCCGGTAACACCCCGGGCGATCATCATGGTCGGCACCTACGGCCCGGTGGCCGATTTTATTCGCGAAGCGCGTCAGGACCTCCCCGATACCCTGTTTCTAAACGTCTCTTTCGTCGGCAGCCAGGCGCTGGTCGACGAGTTGGGCGAGCTGGCCGAGGACGTCATCATCACCCAGGTGGTGCCGCCGCTGGATGCCGGCCTGCCTGGCGTGGCGGCCTACCGTGATGCCCTCGAAGCGCACGGCAACGGTGCCAGCCCCGACTTTATCTCGCTGGAGGGCTATTTGGCCGCTGCGCTGTTTGTGAAGGGGGTGGAAGCCGCCGGTCCCGATCCGGATCGGGAAGCGCTGGTCGATGCCCTGCTGGGGCTCGGCGAGGTCGACCTTGGTCTTGGCGAGCCGCTGCGGCTGGGACGTGGCGACCACCAGGCCAGTGACGCGGTGTGGCCGACCATCATCCGCGATGGCGGCTTCGAGCCGGTGGACTGGTCCACCCTCGCACGCTGATTCCCGCTGCACGGGCGGAACCGTTCCGAATACCCAAGGGGCACGACATGAAACGTACTCTCAGTCTGCGCGCGATGCTGATCGGCCTGTTCCTGGCCGCCGTCATCGGCGCGGTGGTGCTGGCCGCGACGGGGTTGATGTCGAATCAGCGGCTGGTCGACTCACAGCGCTTCATTCTTGGCGAGGTGCTGCCACAGCAAGAGGCCAGTCGCGGCATGGTCGATGCCATGGTGGCGTTCGGCGAGCGTCATGCCGACTTGCTCGCCGCTGGCAGCGACGAGGCGATGGCCGAGGCGGTACCTCAGGACGTGCTAGATGAGCGCTTCCTGGCCGCGCGTCAGGGGCTGGTCGAGCGCGAAGAAGTGGCTCAGCGCGATCGTCTGGAGAGGCTAGATGCCGACCATGCGGCGCTGCTCGAGGCGGATAGCGCTCTCGAGGCAGTGCGCCGCGAGGATCTTGCCCTCAGAGAGACCATGGACGAGCGTATCACCGCCATGCAGCAGCGCATTGTCGAGGTCATGGTCAGCGCCGAGGACATGGCCGGTCGAGCTACCCTGGCGGATGTCCGTGAGCGGCGTCAGCAGCGTGAGCAGGTCGAAGCCTGGCTGGAGGAGGGCATGACCACGCTGCCTACGGCGCTGGTCGAAGGTTTGTTCGACGACGGCGGCAATATCGCCGACATCAGTAGCGGCGTGCGTACCGCAGTAGCGCTGCTGGCTGACCTTGGCCGTCAGCTGACGCAGGTCGAGAGCAGCGACCGGCTGGTAAATCTGCGCTATAACGAGATTGCCCAGCAGCTCAACCTGGCACGCCAGTCGCTGGCCACCATCGCCGGTTCGCCAAGTGCCAGCGTCGAACAGAGCGAGCGTGCCGAGGCGCTGACCGAGATCATTGGTGAGCTGGACGGCCTGATGGTGGGCGGCGATCAGTCGGTCTACGCGCTGCGCCATGAACAGCTGGAGTTGCGCCAGCGCGAGGCGCAGGCGCTGAGTGACGTCACCACCGCAATGCACGGCATGCGCGACACGCTCGGCGAGCTGGAGGCTGACGGTGTGGCTCAGGCCGACCTGGCCGCCGGTCAGGCAGAGGAGTTGGCCAACGCCGGGCGCGTGCTGCAGATCGGTGTGACCCTGGCGGTGATCCTGGTGCTGGCGATCTTCGGCTGGCGGACCCTGGTACGTGTGCTGGGACCACTCGGGCAGATGCGTCGCCAGATGGAGAGCATCAGCGGCGCGGGCGGTGAGAATGCCGACCTGTCGCTACGCCTGGCGCTGCAGCGTGACGACGAGATCGGCCGTACCGCGCAAGCCTTCAATCGCATGATGGATACCTTCGAAAGCATCGTGGCGCAGATCCGCGACGGCGCCGGGGCGATAGCCGCCAGCAGTCGTGACATCGCCTCGGGCAATGACGACCTGTCGCAGCGTACCGAAGAGCAGTCGTCGTCGCTGGCCGAAACCGCCTCGAGCCTCGAGCAGATTACCGCCACCGTCAAGCAGACCGCGGACTACGCCAACCAGGCGCGGGATGCCAGTCAGGAGGTCGATCGGCGCGCCCACTCGGCCGGCGATGTGGCCGGACGCACCAACGATGCCATGCAGGCGATCCGCCACTCGAGCGAGAAGATTACCAGCATCATCACCGCCATCGACGATATCGCCTTCCAGACCAATCTGCTGGCGCTCAACGCCTCGGTAGAGGCGGCGCGGGCCGGCGAGCAGGGGCGTGGCTTTGCGGTGGTGGCTCAGGAAGTGCGCAAGCTGGCCAGCCGCAGTGCCGAAGAAGCATCGCAGATCCGCCATCTGGTCGACGACAGCGTCAACAAGGTGGGCGAGGGCGCCAGCCTGGTACGCGCCACCAGCGAGCATCTGCAGGAAATCATCGACAGCCTCAAGCACGTCAGCGGTTACGTCACGGAGATCGCCGGTGCTACCCACGAACAGTCGGCAGGCATCGAGCAGATCAACCAGGCCATTGCCCAGCTCGATCAAGTCACCCACCAGAACGCTCAGCTGGTGCAGGAGGCCTCGAGTGCCAGCCATGTGCTCGACCAGCAGGCTGCCGATATGCATGCGCTGGTAGGTCGCTTCCAGGTAGCTGCCGTCAGCGCCGACCATGGCGCGGCGCGGCTCGAACCGCCGCAGGAGGAACACACGACTTGGCGCTGAACGATGCGCTCAAGCAAGGTCACTCGGTAACCGTTATGCTGGGGTAGATGAATAGCGCAACGAGAGAGAGGCGATGAGCAACTACCCGATACCCGCGGATGAGCAGGCCCGGCTCGCAGCGCTGCATGAGCTCAAGTTGCTCGATTGCAGTGCTGAGCCTGCTTTCGATCGGGTCACGCGGTTGGTCTCTCGGCTGCTGGAGGTGCCGATTGCGCTGGTGACCTTGATCGATGCGCATCGCCAGTGGCTCAAGTCGCGGGTTGGGCTGGACGTCGAGCACACGCCGCGCAGCGAGTCGGTATGCAACTGGACCATCAACCAGCGCTCGCCGCTGGTGATCGAAGACCTGAGCCGGGACCCACGCTTCTCCCACTTCTCCGGGGTAGATCGCCCGGATGGTCTGCGTTTCTATGTGGGGATTCCACTCTACAACTCGGCCGGGGTAGCACTCGGCTCGCTGTGCGCGGTGGACCATCAGCCGCGGCAGATCGATGCCATCCAACTGGCCACGCTGCAGGACCTGGCGGCGATCATCAATCAGGATATCCAGCTGCGTGAGGCCAATCGCCGCTTGGCGATTACCCTTGCCGGTCACGCCGAGACGCATCGTGCGCTGCATGAGCGCGAGACTGAGCTGCGTCTGGTCATCGACACCGCCTATGATGCCTATATCGGGCTTGATGGTCAGGCTCGGGTGACTGCCTGGAATCGCGCGGCAAAGCAGATGTTCGGCATGGCTCGCGGGGCGGCCCTGGGCAAGTCAATCGATCAGTTGATCGGCTCACTCACACTGCCGCATGCGGGCGAGCGTAGCATCAGCGAAGCATTGGCCAATCGTCGTGACGGTCGTGAACTGCCGGTTGAGGTCCGCATGCGTGCCTTCTTCGTCGACGCAGACACCCACTACAGCATCTTCGTTCACGATATCACCGAGCGCCGCCAGCTCGACGCCCTACGCGACAAGGAAGCGCGGCAGGACGTACTCACCGGCCTGCCCAATCGCCGTGCGCTGGATGAGCGGTTGCCCGAGGCCATGGCGCGGGTGGCCCGCAGCGGTCAGCCGCTGGCGCTGTTGTTCCTGGACCTCGATGGGTTCAAGGCGGTCAACGACGACCATGGTCACGACGCCGGCGACACGCTGCTGCGCGAAATCGCCAGCCGTCTGCTTGGCTCGGTGCGTCAGACCGATTACGTGGCGCGTCTGGCGGGCGATGAATTCGTGGTGCTGCTGGAGGGCATCGACGAGGCCGCGGCGCAGGCTTTCGTACAGAAACTGGTGGCATGCATCAATGCACCGGTGGCGCTGGGAGATGCCCACGCCGAGATCAGTGCCAGCATCGGCGTGGCCCTGCATGGCCCGGGGGATGTCGGCAGCGCTGCTCAACTGCTCAAGATGGCCGATGTGGCGATGTACGCCACTAAGCGTGCCGGCAAGCCACCGCTGCGCCAGACCACGGATATCGACGCGTAATGATCTGCGTTCTGACAGCCGATGGCCGCGGCCACTGGCAGCAGGGCGGTGAGGAACTGCTCGACAGTTGGCGCCAGGTCAGTGCGTGTCAGTGGCACCAGCTATCTTGATCAAGGGGTGCCAACACGTTTTGTAACATTGCCGCGTGGGGATACCACCATGAGTGAGATACCGCCCAGAGACACAGGGTTGCTCGAGTTGCCGCTGAGTGACGAGACGCTGGATCATAGCGTCTACAAGACCCTGCTGGAGTCGACCAAGGCGATCCCCTGGAAGATCGACTGGAAGACCCTGCAGTTTGCGTATATCGGCCCGCAGATCGAAGCGCTACTGGGCTGGACGCCGGAGAGTTGGGTCAGCGTCGACGACTGGGCGACGCGCATGCACCCCGAGGATCGCGACTGGGTGGTCAACTTCTGCGTTTCTCAATCGCGCCAGGGTACCGACCACGAAGCCGATTACCGAGCCCTGACCCGCGACGGCGACTATGTGTGGATTCGCGATGTGGTGCACGTAGTGCGTGACGCCGAAGGCGAGGTCGAAGCGCTGGTCGGTTTCATGTTCGATATCAGCGAGCGCAAGGCTTATGAAGAGGAGCTGACGCGGCTACAGCGTGAGCTGGAGGCCTACTCTTACCAGGATGGCCTGACCGGCGTTGCCAACCGCCGACGCCTCGACGACAACCTGTCACAGGCCTGGGAGGAGGCGCGCCGCAACACCCAGCCGCTATCGTTGATCATGATCGATATTGATCACTTCAAGGAGTACAACGATCACTATGGTCATCTGGCCGGCGATGAAGCGCTCAAGCGCGTCGCCGAGGCGCTGAGCCGGGTAGCGACCCGGCCACGCGACTCCTTCGCCCGTTTTGGCGGCGAGGAGTTCATGTGGGTGCTGCCGGAAACCCCGGCGGAGGCTGCCCAGCAGTTGGCCGAGCGCTGTCGGCGCGAAATTTTCAAGCTGCAGCTGCCTCATGCCGCCTCGCCGGTGGGCTGCGTCACTGTCAGCCAGGGGGTGGCGACGCGCATTCCCGCCTTCGGCGATACGCTGCCAAGCCTGCTCGAGCAGGTCGACCGACAGCTCTATCTTGCCAAGCAAGGCGGCCGTAACCGCTTCAGTGCCGTGGGCTAGGCCATGATCTGGCGATTCAGCCGCGCTAACCGTAGATGCAAGGCGACGAGACCCATTCCAAGCACGACCACCATGCCGCCGAGCAGCGGGGGAAAGGCACCGGCGCCCGCCCAGTCGAGCAGCGGACCGGTCAGCGATGGCACCAGCAGTGCGCCACTCCCGGCGGCGGTGAAGATCAGTCCTGTGGTGCGCCCGTTCATGTCCATCACCTGGTTGCCGAGGCTGAATAGCGTAGGAAAGATCGCCGAGGCCGCCAGGCCGAACAGCAGGGCGCCCATCCACAGCGGGAGCCATACCGCATGCAGCGCCAGGGTCGTCCCCCCGCCGAGCAATAGACAGCCGATCAGGATCGCCCAGGGAGAGCTCCAGCGCAGCAGCGGGATCGCTAGCAGACGGCCGGCCGACAGCGCCAGCCAGAACAGCGTTACCAGCAGCGCGGCGCGCTCGGCGCTCTGCCCGGTAAGCACGCCGTAAGCGGTGATCCAGCCGGCAAAGGTGATCTCGGCCCCGACATAGAGCGCGAACAGCAGCATGAACAACGCCAGCAGAAGCGGGTCACGGTGCTTGGGCGCACGCGGTGTGGCATCCTCCTCGGTCGTCCGCTTTACTGGACTGCTGAGCCGCGACAGCGGCCACAGCATGGCCAGCAGGTAGACCGCCACCACCCAGAAAGCCCACTGAAACAGGCCGGTGATGGCCAACACCGCCACCATCACCAGCGGCACCAGCATATTGCCGAGTCCGAAGCAGAAGTGCAGAGCGCTGACGTGTGGCCCTGCGGCGTCGCGGTGACGCCACAGCAGCAGGGTGTTGGTACCGGCGTTGAGTGACACTTCGGAGAAGCCGAGCAGCAGGAACAGCCCGGTCAGCAACCATAGCGTCGGGCTCAGCGGTGCTACCGCGAGGCCTGCTGCGGTCAGCAGCAGCATGCCGATCAGCACCCGATGGCCGTTGAGCCGGTCCATCAGCAGGCCGGTAACGAAGGCGCCGCTCATGTTGCCCAGCGCCCTGGCGGTGAAAAGAATTGCGATCTGGCTCATGCTCGAGTCGGTCATTGCCGCGAGGTGCGGCAGCGCAGGCCCGAGCAGGCCGCCGGTCATGCCGACGCCGATGAACAGCAGGAAGTAGCAGAGGGTCACCTGACGGTGATGAGGGCTGGGAAAGTGCAGCATGACCGGTCCTTGGCGAGCGCAGGGGCATGGGCTGCCCGGCGCTGAAGGCCGCTATGGTGACCGATTCCTTGAGTCGCCTTCAAGCGCGCGACGATAGATGCCATGCCCCGGGCAGCGCAATATGGCATGCTTGCCCACCTGACATTCTCTGCTGGAGCACTACCCCCATGTTGATCATGATTCTTGGCCTGCTGATCTTTCTCGGCAGCCACTCGTTGCGCATTGTCGCCGACGACTGGCGTCAGGCGCAGGTGCAGCGGCTCGGCGAGACACCCTGGAAACTCGCCCACTCGGCCGTTTCGGTGGTGGGCCTGGCGATCGCCATCTGGGGCTACGGCCAGATGCGCCTCGACCCGATCTTCGTGTGGTTCCCGCCCACTGGACTGCGCCACCTGGTGCTGCTGCTGATGGTACCGGCCTTTATCATGCTGGTGGCTACCTTCGTGCCGCACAATGCCATCAAGGCCAAGCTTGGCCATCCAATGCTGCTGGCGGTGAAGATCTGGGCCCTGGCCCACCTGCTGGCCAACGGCCGTCTCGGCGACATCGTGTTCTTCGGCGCCTTCCTGGTATGGGCGATCCTGGCGTTCCGTGCCGCCAAACAGCGCGACCGCGCCCACCCGCCTGCTCCACGTGAGAGCCGCACCGTCGCCACCGTGCTGACCGTGGTGATCGGTCTGGTGGCCTACTACCTGTTCGCCTTCCACCTGCACGTGCTGGTCACCGGCATGCCGGTGATGGGCTGAGGAGTACCGCATGCGCAAGGTGATGATCATCACCGGTGGCAGCCGCGGGATCGGCGCCGCTACCGCTCGGCTGGCCGCAGCGGCCGGCTATCGAGTATGCGTGAGCTATCGCGACAATCGTGAGGCGGCGGATGAAGTGGCCGCCGCGATCGCCCGGGAGGGGGGCGAAGCCATCGCGGTGGCCGCGGATGTTGGCGTCGAGCGCGACGTGGTGCGGCTATTCGATACCGTCGACCACGCCCTGGGACCTGTGGAGGTGCTGGTCAACAATGCGGGTATGCTTGAGCACCAATGCCGGGTCGAGGCGATGGACGCCGCGCGCCTGGCGCGGGTGCTGGCGGTCAACGTCACCGGCAGTTTCCTGTGCGCCCGCGAGGCGATCCGACGCATGTCGACCCAGCACGGTGGCCAGGGCGGGAGCATCGTCAACCTATCGTCGATGGCCGCGCGGCTGGGGGCACCCAACGAATATGTCGACTATGCGGCCGCCAAGGGCGCCATCGACAGCTTCACCATCGGCCTGGCCAAGGAGGTGGCGGCGCAAGGCATTCGCGTCAATGCCGTGCGCCCGGGGCTGATCGCTACCGATATCCACGCCAGCGGCGGCGAGCCGGGGCGTGTGGCGCGCCTGGCGCCGGGTGTGCCGATGCTGCGCGGCGGGGAGGCCGAGGAGGTCGCACGGGCGATCCTGTGGCTGGCCTCCGACGAGTCCTCCTACACCACGGGTAGCTTTATCGATGTCTCCGGCGGGCGCTGAGTCGCATTCGTCAGACGGCATTCGTCGGGCTCGGCTTCGTTGGTCAGATGCGGCGGAGTGCCGCCCTGAGTGCGGGATAATCGACCTTGGAGCCGTGGCGCCGGTCCAGCGGCATCCGCCGCAGCGCGACGACCCGGATGTCGCCGATACGATCGGCTTGTGCCTGCCACTCCGCCTGCCGCTCGCCATCCCCGGCGATGGCGAGCACGGGCTGGTCGTCGACGGCGACCAGCGCTGCCTGCTCCACTCCGGTCCAGAAGCGCGCCGCTGACTCGACGCCGAAGGGCGGCAGGTCGCCGACAGTGCCGTCGCAGCGTCCCAGCAACCAGAGGCGCTGTCGTTCGTCCAGCCGGCCGGAATCACCGGTGCGGTGCCAGATGGCGTCGTCCAGGGAAAGCTTGGTGGTCCGGTCGTGCTGCGCGTCGAGATAGCCCTTGTTGACGTGGGCACCGGTGACGACGATCTCGCGGTCGAGGATCTTTACCGCAATCTCCGGGATCGGTCTGCCGGTGAGCAGCCCCGCGCCCTCGCGCATGGCTCGCCAGTCGTCTTCCGTCACTTCCGCGAGGCGCTGATGAGCGATGGGCTCGGCCTCGGTGGAGCCGTAGACCGAGACAATATCGGCGTCTGGCAGACGTACCGCCAAGCGGGCCAGTAGGTCGGGGAAGACCGGCCCGCCGCCGGTGAAGATGGCATCGAGCTGCGAGATGGGATGGTCGGCAAGCCCGGCACAGATCGAAGGCGGTATCAGGGCCCGGTTGACGTCGTGGGCGGCGATATGCCGGGCAATGCGCCCTGCATCGGCGTTCTCCTGACCGCGTAGACGCCAGTTCGGCAGTACCGAGGTGACGCCGAGGCCGAGATTGGCCAGCACGAACACCGGGAAACCGACCAAGTCGACGCAGTCATCGCGCTGTGGCGCCAGCAGCTCGGCGACGCGGGCGTTCTGTGTAGCAAGAAAGCCGTGGCTGCGGACGATGGCCTTGGGTTGCCCGGTGGAGCCGCTGGTGAACGAGATCAGCGCCGGGTGATCGGCATCAACCGCTTCCAGGGTATCCAGCGCCGCTCCCGCCGAGGCATCGGCGCCGAGCACCAGCCGCACCGACCAGAGCTCAGGCAGCCCGTAACGCAAGAGGCGAAACCAGCCGGCGGCGAGGAAGGCCCTGGGCTGGGTGACCCTGAGCGCGTGGCGCAGGCCCGTCAGGCCCAGAGCGGGCTCCGGGAAGACCACTACCGCACCTAGCCGCCACAGCGCCACCAGGCTCGCATAGAGCGGAATGCCCACCGGCATGGCCACCAGCACGCGGTCCCCGGCCCGTAACCCCTGGCGCTTCCATGCGGCGGCCAGCCGCTCCGAACGGCCGAGGAGATCGGCATAGCTGGCGTGCTCTCCGTGTGGGGCGATGATCGCGGTACGGCTGCCGTGCGCCGCCAGCTTTGCAAGGATGGGGGCGAGCAGGTTCATGCAGCCAGCCGTCTGCCCATCAGGGCATAGCGCCGGAAGACCTCCGCGCCATAGCGGCGGCTGCTGTTCAGGGACTGATTGTTTTCGTGCATCAGCGCGTGGATAACGCTGGTGAAGCCCAGGTCGCTGGCGCTGTGGTGGAAGGTATCCAGCAACTGCCGTCCCACTCCACGTCGCCGACTGGCGTAGGTCTTCACAATCACCGTACGCGGATTTGCGCCTTCGGCGAGATCGGGTACGCCGAACAGGAATCCGGCAAGACCGTCCGCGTCGTGGGCAAACAGCAGCAGGCGTGGATCGATGGCGGGCAGGATCGGCCGGTAGAGTGCCAGAAACGCCTCTCGCGAGATCGCTTTGTAGAACGGATTGGTGGCGAAGCTGGAGAGTGACATCTCGAACAGATCGCCCAGCAGTCGCTCCGCATCATCGCCATCCCATGCCCTGACGGCGATTCCGTCGAACCGCGTCGGCTTGATGGCCAGGGCCTCATCGAGCCTGGCCCGCGTGGAAACGTAGGTGGAGATGGGCGCAAAGCCGCTAGCCAGGAAGGCCTGCTCGTCATGGGGGGCGCTCACCGGCTCGAGCAGGAAAGGCGGCGAGCCGTCGCTGTCGGTGACCAGCCGGTAGCGGTGCCAGGTATCGCCGTCCATCGGGCCGATAAGGGCCTCGAACCCTTCCCGACCGAGCACCTCTCCGGCATGGGAGAGCAGCGCCGCGCCTGCTGCGGGATCGGCGCAGCGGAATTCCCCAATCGCCGCCGTACGTTGCCCGTCCCAGCACGGCGCCTCACGGTACAGGCGACAGGAGGCGTCGCCGGTCTCCAGGTAAACGGGGGTATCGCTCATGATAAGAACACCTTTGTCAGGAACGCGGCCAGTGGCACCGAGAGCGCAATCGTCACCACCCGCGGCCCGCGGTACCGATCCAGAAGATCCGCCTTCAGCAGCGGGACCGCCAGGCACAGCAAGAAGCTCATGGCAATCCACGGCCAGAGCGGACCGTGCCAGTGCGCGGCTTCCGGATTGCGGTAGGTGGTGGCAACGACCGCGGCAGCCAGCGTGCCGGCTGCGACGACCGCGATCCAGCGCCTGGAGCCAGCGGCAAGCGCGATGAACACCAGCGCACTGCCGGCGAAGCTCAGGTCGTACATGTTGAGTGCGTTCTGGTCGGCATAGCGGCCCAGGAACAGCCAGAGTACGGAGATCAGCACGACCATGGCCAGCACGTCCAGGTCGGGGTAGCGGCTTCTGCAGGGACGCATGTGCCGGGCGGCCAGGTGAGCGAGGATGGCCGTGACCGGCAGCACCGCGTTATGGACGTCAGTCACCACATAGATACCGAACACGGCAATGGTATAGACACGCGCGGTGTGGTCGGAAAGCCCCAAACGCGGTGCAAGCGCGAGTACGACGGCGAGTACGGCGAGAAACAGCAGGGTCAGTTCCAGCAGCCGCACGGGCTCTGTTTCCAGGTGGCCGGCGAGGAAAAGGTGCAGCGCCACGGGCAGGAACAGGTTATCGAAGCCGTGCCAGGAGTCGGCCTCCACCAGGGTGCCGAAGGCGGCTACCACCAGCGACAGCAACACGACGTTCTCCCGGTCGATCTCCGTCATCAGCAGCAGCAGAATCATGGCGACGATCCAGGTCACCATGAAAAACATCGCCGAGCCCTCGAAGCTCTTTCTGCCCGTCTCGGTATTGAAGAAGCTGCGTCCGTAGCGCACGCCGGTCAGTGCCGCCGCCGCATCGGACAGGGTCACTACGGCGATGGGCAGCACGTAGAGCACCGGATTCCCGTGGGAAAAGAAAAATACCACGCCCACTGAAACGGCCAGCAGCAGGTCGCCATAGGAGTGACGCTCGACGCTGTGCAGCGTGGCGCCGAGGCCACTTTTCGCCAGAACGGGCGTGCGCATGAGCAGCAGCACCAGCACTGCCATGCCGGCGATCACCAGTACCGGCCAGCGTTCGGAGAAGATCCAGGGCAGCATCAGCGCATAGGCCCCTGTCGCCAGGTGCACGCCCTTGCGCTGAAGCTCCGCCGACCAGGCGTAACGCTGCCCGACGCGGCGCACCACCACCATGGCTACGATCAGCAGTGCCACCGACAGCAGGATCATGGCGATCTGCGGCGCGATGCTCACAGCACTTCCTCTACCACGAAGTCCGAGTAGAAGAAGGCCTTGTCCATGGCGCGGCCACGCGCCTCCAGCGCCTCCATGGTACGCAGGCGACCGCTGAAAGCCTGCGGCATGCGCCGCGGTACCATCATGTTCCAGTAGACCAGGCGGGCACCGGGGTTGGCGGCACCAAGCAGGCGGTCGTAGACGGTGCTGAAGGTCTCCGGCCCCATGTATTCGAAGATATCGGACAGATTGAAACCGTCGGCCTTTTCGCCGGTGGCGACGAAGGCTTCCAGCGAGCCGTGCCGAATGTCGATCCGGTCAAGCCGGTCGCGGATGGTGTCGAAATGCTCCGGCCGCAGCGCCAGTGGCAGGGCCTCGCCGTGAGTGCCGCGCAACACCCAGTGCAGATAGGGATTCTCGCTGGGGTCGGTATCGACGATGGCATGCACCACGCGCCGGGCCACATGGTCGGCCACGCTGCCCTCCACGTGATCGAAAAAGGCCGGGTCGCGGCCAAGCCGCCCCATGGTAAAGCGCGAGAAGAAACACTTGAGCAGGACACGCCAGCGCCAGGTGTTCCAGCGCTGGTCCAGAAACCGTTGGCGCTGCTCGCGGCTGCGCGGCTCGAACACCGCCTGCACCTTGGCATGGCCATGCACCAGCGGCAGCACGCGGCGATGGAAAAGACGGAAGTAGCGCTCGAAGCGTCCGATGCCGCCGAGGCCATAGATCTCCACGTCCCGCTTGAGCGGCGCCCAGAACGCCTGCGAGTCTGCCGGCAGGGTTGCCGCGACCCGTGCGAGCAGTGCGGCACGGCGCTCGGAAGGGCGTGAGCCCATCAGCTCCAGCAGGGCGCCATGATCGAGCGTGCGCCAGGCGGCGATGCGAATTTTCAGGCACTCGATCTGTGCGGCCGAAAGGTCGACTGCCACCACGCGTTGCGGGTCGAGGGTGAGCATGGCCAGCGCGTTGTCACCGGCCGAGCAGATGGACACCAGGGTGGCGCCGGACAGCGGCTTGCGGCCTTCGGCAAGCCCTAGCAGCAGGCAGTCTGCGTCTTCCCAGAGCTGGGCGTAGCGGATCGTCTCGAAACTCGCCTTGGCGGCGATCTCCGTGTCAGTCATCGGTTTTCCTTACCGTTCCGGTGGTACCGTCCACCTCGATGGTTTCGCCGTTGGCGATCCACTCCGTGACACCCTTGATACCCACCACGCAGGGCAGGCCCAGTTCGCGGGCGACGATGGCGGAATGCGACAGCAGGCTGCCGCGCTCCACGACGATGGCCGAGGCGTTGGTGAACAGCGCGATCCAGCCTGGGTCGGTGAATCGGGCCACCAGCACCTCGCCGGGCTTCAGCGATTCGCTACGCGGGTCATGAACGACACGTGCCGGCGCCCGCACCTTTCCGGCGCAGCAGGCGGTACCGCTGCGCACTCTATCGTTGCCGCCGGTACTTGGCGCAGACGGCGCCAGCGTGAGATTGACCGCCGCGCCGTTCACCTCGATGCGTTCGGGCGGGTCGGGCCGCGTCTCTGCCACCGCCATCTCCGCCTTCCTGCCGGCGGCGAGCGCCGCCAGGTCGTCACCGATGCCGAAGCCTTCGACCGCGCCCAGCACCTCCGGCACGCTGAGGAAGAAGATGTCGCGCGGGTCATCGAGTACGCCATGGGCGTGGAATTGCCGGCCCATGGCCAGGAAGATACGCCGCGCATGGCCGAACACCCGGGTACGCTGGAAGCGCAGGTTCTCCCGGTCGCGCACCCTGGCCTTGGCAATGGCGAGCACGCGACGGGCAATGACACGCCTGAACGGCCTGCCGGGAAACAGCTCGGCAACGGGATCGCCGTTTTCCGAGTGCCGCGCGATGCTACGCCGCATGCGCGCCGCCGCGGCGATCGCCGCCAGCAGCGGGCGCGGGTCCTGATCGAGGGTGATGCTTTCCAGCTTGAGCTCCTGGGTACAGCGGTCGCCAAAGCGGGCGATATACGCCTCCACCTCGTGGCGCAGCGCCTCGTGGTCGGACAGCGCGCTGCCATCCCCCAGCTCCAGCGCCGTGATCAGCGCCTCGTTGCCGGCGGCCAGCGCTCCCATGCGGGTGATACGCTGCGCCGGTTCAGCGGAAATGATATCCCCCTGGCCGATCATCACCTCGTTGTGGAGCGCGAGGCCGGTGTCTCCACCCCAGCGCTGCAGCAGCTTGCGCGAGGCACCGAAGGCCATCATGCACAGGAAATCGTTGACCAGCGGCGCATCCCAACGGTCGAGCAGTTCCGCCTCGACGCGACGATACTCCGCCGCCAGTGCCGTCAACGGCATGGCGGCAATCTCCGCCGCATCGGTTTCCAGGGCCTTGTCGAGCCGGCCGTAGAAGGCGCGGATGGTGCGCGGCAGGCGGATCGCCTCGCGGACCAGGCCGCCAGCGGCCCAACCCATGCGCAGATACTCGCGGCACGCCGCCCAACCGCGGGCCCGCTGCGGCGCAAGCGCATCGGCGATTGCGACGGGCAGCGGTTCGCTGACGCCCATCATGGTTTCCATGTGGCTGCGGTTGACGGAGAAGCCTGGCAGCAGGGCGATCAGTCGGTACCAGTTGATCAGGTTGTAATAGACACGGCCGTCGATGCGGCCGAGCAGATTGTCGAAGGTTGCCCGATGGGTGCGGATCGTCGTATCGCCGACACCCAGCAGCGAGAGGAACATCGGGTAGACCCGGGCGTAGACGTACTGCGCGAAGCTATAGGTGAGCGGCGAGACCAGGCCCGGATAGCTCTCGATGATATTGGAGTTGTCGAAGAGAGTGAGCGTGGTGTCCTCGACGGGCACTTCGCGCAGCAGGGTGGTGATCGGCCGCGCCTGGAGCAGGAACAGGCGTTCGCCTTCGAAGGCCCATTCGATGTCCTGCGGTCCGCCGCGGGCATCCTCGACGCGTATCACCAGGTCGGTCAGTGCGGTCAGATCGTCGTCCGACAGCACGCCCTCGTCCGGCGCGCTCAGTACCCTCCCGGTGCGCCGGTCGAGCACATAGTCGTCGCCGCTTTCCTCGCCGCCGACGAGACGGTCGCCGAGCCCGGCAACGGCGGAGACGACAATGCGGTCGCGGCGCCCACTGACCGGGTCGGCTGAGAAGGCCACGCCCGCCGTCCGCGCTCTGACCAGCTGCTGGATCAGCACGGCCGGCCGGTGGTCGCCGGCGTCCAGACCGCGGGAGGCGCGGTAGGCCTGCAGCGTCTCGGCGGCGCCGGACTGCCAGACCTGGAAAGCGGCCGTCGGTATCTCTGCCGCCTCGACCTCCAGCAGCGACAGAAACTGGCCGGCGTGGGAATGGTCTGCGCCATCTTCCTCGCGGCCCGAAGAGCGCACGGCGAACGGACCGGGGCCGATCTCCTCCAGGTGAACGTCGAGCGTTGCGCTCACCTCGTCCCGGAGTCCACGGTCGGTAAAGGCTCCCGCGGTAAGAGAGAAAAACGGCGGCACGTCAAAACCGAGCCGGACGAGTGTGGCAAGGGTGGCTGCCTTGCCACCGATGACCACAGCATCGGCGTCGGCCGATCCGTTGACGATCAGTTCGCTCATAGGCCGCTCCAGGTGGCCACCAGCGGTGCGAAGCCCGCGGCGCCATAGCAGGCGAGCACCCACAGCCCCGCCATGCTGTCGACGCGGCGCTGTGCGCGCTCGGTGGGCGAACGCAGATAGAGCGCCGCGGCAACCAGACATGCGGCAAGGCCCGCGAGGCCGACGAGCCCGACGAGGTGCATGGCGCCCACCGCTCTGCCCACCGCTATCAAGAAGCCGCAGGCGACGATAACCAGCGCGCACCAGAGTAGGGTCGCCCTGCCCGGACCCAGCAGCGCGGAGTAGGTGTCGACGCCCTCGCGCTCCTGGTCTGGTGCCCGGATCTTGCGCCCCACTTCGAGCACGCAGCCGTTGAGGAAGCTCAGGACCAGGAAAAGCCACAAGCCTTGCGGCGGTCCGCCGCCGGCCACGAGCCATTCACAGCCGGTCACGAACAGGTCGAGTAGCGGCATGATCATCATGTGCGAGACGACGTAGAAGAAGGGCCGCGCCCTCAACCAGTGCGGCACGAAGAACTCCACCGTCATCAGGCTCAGCCACAGCCAGACCAGCGCCAGCAGCCAGAGCAGACCGAGCTCGAACAGTGCGGCGGAAATGGCTGCCAGCGGCACGGCGGCAAGGCCGAGGCCGACGATCACCCGGAGGGAGATCAGGCCGCGGGGCACCGGCAGGGCGGGGCGAAAGCGACGATCGATCTCCTTGTCCTTCACTTCGTCGCACACGCGCAGCTGCATGAACACCAGGAAGGCGACGACAAAGGCGACGAGGTAGGCCGCGAAGGCGGGCAGCGGACGCCCGGCCAGGAAGGCGGAGACATTGACGCTTGCCGCGGAGAAAGCTGCCACCAGCACCGCCGTTCGCAGGATGGGAAAGCGCTCGCGCTGATAGATCCACAGCCGCTGCGCCAGCGGCAGGGTCATTTCCTGTGCAGACATCTCAGCGCTCCCGGGCAAGCTTGCGGTGGGCCTGGGCGAACTCGCCTGCCGCCAGCGCGCCGATGATGGAGATCTCGCCGCACAGGCACAGGGAAGCGACCACCTCGGCCAGCGCCGCTGCCTTGCCGGGTCCCTGAAGTCCAAGCAGATGTAGCGCCGCCGCCTGGCTGGGCAATCCCGTGCCGCCGCCGACCGAGCCCACCAGGATGTTGGGCAGGGTCACCGAGATGAAGAGATCGCCGTCCCGGTCCTCTACCCGCGTGAAGCCGATGGCGGATTCCGACACGCAGGCCGCGTCCTGCCCGGTGGCGATATAGAAGGCGGCAAGCCCGTTCGCGAAGTGACCCTGCGCGCCGATCTGGCCGCTCAGCATGGCGCCGAGACTGGCCATGCGCGAGTAGTCGAGGAAGCGTTCTACACTGACATGCAGGTGCTTTTCCACCAGCGCCCGCGGCAGGATCACCGAGGCTGTCACCTTGCGTCCGCGGCCAGAGGTCAGCGCCAGATAGGTGCTTTTCTTGTCTCCCGAATAATTGGCCTCGATAAACCAGTGTCGAGGCCGGATCGGGCAGTGGGTCTCGATGTGCCGGCAGAGTGCCTCGGTAGCGATGGTCACCATGTTCTGGCCCGACGCGTCGCCGGTGGTATAGCGGCAGAGCAGGAAGACGACCTCGTTGTCCATCATCGGCTCGATGGCGCTGAGCTTGCCGTGCCGGGTGGTGGCCTCGGCGGCGGCCTTCAGCTCGGCACTGGCGTCGATCACCCACTCCAGAAACAGCCCCGCCTCCATCACGTTGGCGAACTTGAAACCGGGGCTGCGCAGCACCCCCTCGGTCAACAGAACCGCAGCAATGCCGCCGGCGCGGGAGGCAATGTCGGCGCCCCGCGCATAGGATGCCACCAGGGCGGCTTCGCTGGTTGCCAGCGGGATGACGAAGTCCCCTTCCGCATTGAGGCCGTTGATACGTAAAGGGCCCACCACGCCCACTGGCACCTTCACCGTCCCGATCATGTTCTCGATATTGGCGCCGTAGCATTCGGCACTCGCCAAGGTGTCAGGATCGGCCAGAAGCCTCTGCTGCTCGTCGCCTGCCGGCGTCAAGGCGCGAATCTTCCGCCACAGCGTCTCGATGGAGGCGGCGTTGACTCGTCGAGGGCTGCGCAAGGCTGGGCGGCTCGGCTCGCCCGTGCCTCCGGTCAGACGCTGCCGGACCCGCGGCTCGTCGAGCGTCGCCCTCAGATCTTTCAGCCGCTCGACGATGCGCTGTGGGATGATCGACATGCCTGCCCTCCCTCTCCGTTTTTATCTTCAATCCATTGGTTGCTTAGAAAGCGCGCCACCGTCGTATATTCTGATACCGCGCACTCCTGCCCGGGCGGCGTAACGCGCCGTGGCGGAAGGATACCTCAGAAAGAACCGATTCAATGTAAGCCTGTATGGACACGTGGTGTCAGCCAGAAACCCGGAGCAGTTGATGCCGATGCGACATCCGTCTCTCTTGATAGGTTATAGGGGTACTGATGAGCACGGCTCTTGACGCTGTGGCTCCGGCACTTTGCACACATCGACCCACTCGGCTCCGACCAGGGTGGCGAGTCGCTCCGGAGCGATACGCACGGCGCTGTTGGGTGAGCCGGCGGCAGGCAAGACTTCAGCGTAAGCCTTGAGCGAGGCGTCGCAGTAGATCGGCAGCGGAGTGCTCAGGCCGAACGGACAGACGCCGCCGACCGGGTGACCGGTCAGCGCCAACACCGTCTCGGCATCGAGCATCTTGGCCTTGCCGCCGAAGGCATCGCGCAGCTTGCGGTTATCGAAGCGTGCATCGCCGCTGGCCACCACCAGCAGTTGCCGCTCGCCGACCCTGAAGGCGAGGGTCTTGGCGATCTGCCCAGGGGCGACCCCATGCGCCTCGGCGGCCAGCGCCACGGTGGCGGTGCTGGCGTCGAGTTCGAGAATTTCGATATCCGCTGCCTGCTCGGCAAGAAAGTTACGTACGCTCTCCAGGCCCATGGGAGTCTCCTAATGTAGTGATGGGGCGCGATATGGGTAGCCTACTCCATCGCCAGTGATGAAGGCAGCCGTGATGTAGCAGCGCCGCTGGCGGTATGCCGACAAGGGCCTCGATCAGGACAAAAATTTCTCGTGCGCAAGGGCCCGCATTCAAAAACTTCTGCACTAGGCACGGTGGCTGAGTTTGTTATCGTCGCAGCGTGAAGATGACGCGTTTGCAAGGAGGCCGCTATGACACCCGTATCATCACCAGACACTGTTCCTGCCACCATGTCGGCCATGCTACTGACCGGGCATGGTGATATCGACAAGCTCGAGTATCGCCACGACGTGCCGACCCCGCGTCCCGGCCCCGGTGAGGTGTTGGTGCGGGTCACCGCTACCGCCAAGAACAACACCGACCGCAAGGCCCGCGAAGGTCTCTATCCGACCAAGGAGAAGGGCGAGGTAACCTCGTTCGCCATGGGCGGCGAGGCGACCCTGACCTTTCCGCGTATCCAGGGCGCCGATATCGCCGGGCGCGTGGCGGCGGTGGGCGATGGCGTCGACCCGGCGCGCATCGGCCAACGTGGCCTGCTCGACTTCAATCTCTACGCCGACGGCCGACGCAATATCAACCTGACGCCGGACTACTACGGCCACGGTGCCGACGGCGGCTACGCCGAATACGTCGCGGTACCGGCGGACCAGTTCCACCACGTGCCCAACCCCGAGCTGGCCGATGCCGAGCTCGCCGCGATGGGCATGTGCTCCTACCAGACCGCCTACCATATGATGACCTCGGCGCGGGTCAAGGCCGGCGAGCACGTGCTCGTTACCGGCGCCAGCGGCGGCGTCGGCACGGCGCTGATTCAGCTGTGCCGCATCGTCGGCGCCATCCCCTATGCGCTGAGCCAGGCCGACAAGGCCGAGGCGCTCGAGGCGCTGGGTGCGGAGGCAGTATTCGACCGCACCCAGATGGAGGACTTTACCGGCCAGGTGCTCGCCGCCACCGGCGGTGCCCCCATCGATGCGGTGATGGATCTGGTCGGTGGCGAGATGACCGACCGCTTCATCGACACCATGATCGTCGACATGGGCCGCCGCGCTGACTATCCGCGACTATCGATCGCCGGGGCCAGCGGCGGCAACCTTAGCGAGATCATGTGGACGCGCATCTACCTCTACCAGGTGCAGATTTTCGGCGTCTCCCACGGTACCCGCGAAGAGGCCGAGCAGCTGGTCGAGTGGATCCGTGCCGGCGAGCTCAAACCTGTCCTGCACGCCGCCTTCAAGCTCTCCGAGCTGCACGCCGCTGAGCGCTACTTCGTCAATCGTGACAGCAACTACCTGGGCAAGATCGTGATCGTGCCCGATGCCGAGTGGGATGAACACGGCGCCCCTTTCGCCCTGGAGCAACACCCATGAGTGAACTGACCCTGCAGTTGATGGATACCCACGCCGGCGGCGATGTCAGCCGTATTGTCACCGGAGGTATCGACCCGCTGCCCGGTGCCACGGTGCGTGAGCAGATGCACTACCTGCGTGACGACGCCGACGGTCTGCGCCGACTGCTGCTGGAAGAGCCTTACGGGATCCCCGAGATGTCGGTGGACCTGATCGTGCCGGCCACCGACCCCGCGGCGGCGGCCGGCTATATCATCATGGAGGTGATGGGCTACCCGATCTACTCCGGCTCCAACACCATCTGTACCGCCACCGCGGTGCTAGAGGCCGGTATCGTGCCCAAGCAGGAGGGGACCCAGCACTTCGTGCTCGAGTCGCCGGCCGGGTTGGTCAATATCGAGGCGCGGGTCGAGAATGGTGTGGTCGAGGCGATCACCTGCGGCGGGCTGCCCAGCTATATCGATACCTACCGCGCCAAGATCCATGTCCCGGAGCTGGGCGAGGTGACCTATAGCGTGGCCTACAGCGGCGGCTTCTATGCGCTGGTCGATGCCGCCTCGCTTGGCTTCTCGCTGCACCGCGCCGAGGAGCGCCAACTGGCCGAGTGTGCCCACAAGATCGTCGAGGCGATTCAGGCCGAGCGCGGCTTCTCCCACTACACCCTGGGCGACGTGGGCCCGCTGCCGTTCCTGCACTTCATGGGGCCGGTGGAGCAGGTCGCCGACGACTTCTACCGCTCGCGTTCGACCACCTATGTGCACCCGGGGGTGATCTGCCGCAGCACTACCGGTACCGGCACCTCGGCACGGCTGGCGCTGATGCACTACGAAGGCACCATCAAGCCCGGCGACAAGCTGGAGACCGTGTCACTGCGTGAGACGGGCTTTATCGGCCAGTTCATTGCAGTGCGCGAGGAGGGCAAGGGCCATGTGGTGGAGAACACCATCACCGGCAAGAGCTATGTGCTGGCACGCTCGGAGATCGTCGTCAACTGCGACGATGTGATGGTCGAGTGCGGGGGGCTGCACCATATCCTGACCAGCGCCCACCCCGAGCGGTACTGATCGGCTTACTTATACCTTCACCTTGCCGCGCAGCGACTTGGTCTTGCCCTTGCGGGTCTTGCCGTCGACCCGACGACGCTGCGAGCCCTTGGTCGGTCTGGTGGGCTTGCGCACCTTCTGCTGCTTGACCGCCTCGCGGATCAGCTCGCGCAGGCGCGCCAGCGCATCCTCCTTGTTCAGCTCCAGGGTGCGGTGGCTCTGGGCCTTGATCACCACTACCCCCTCCTTGCTGATGCGCTGGTCGGAGAGCGCCATCAGCCGCTCCTTGTAGAAGGGCGGCAGGCTGGAGTTGGGGATATCGAAGCGCAGATGGACCGCCGAGGCGACCTTGTTGACGTTCTGGCCACCGGAGCCCTGGGCGCGGATCTGACTGATCTCGATTTCCCAGTCGCCCAGCTCCACGCTGTTGGAGATACGAAGCATGCTGGCCTCATCAATCGCAGAAGGGAAAAGCGCTAGCCTAGCATAGACATGCCCCGTGCTCGGTCAGCGAGGCTTACGATGGAGGGTCGCAAGTACCCGCTAGTGGAGCTTTTTGCGTTCAAATGCGTCAATTCAATGGGGCTGTTCGCCCCAGCTTTGCAACCTTATATCGACCAGGAGGGTTGAATATGCCTGCAATATCCAAGGCTCAGCAGAAGGCGGCCGGAGCGGCCCTTGCTGCCAAGCGCGGCGAGACCAAGGTCGGCGATTTGGACGGTGCTGCCCGCTCGATGTATGACTCCATGGACGAGGCCGAGCTGGAGAAAATGGCGTCGACGTCGCGCAAGGACAAGCCGGAACACGACGCCAACAGCTGAGGCGTTCCGATCAGCGTTTTGGTCGTCTACGTCGGCCATGCGCCCAGCGCATACCCCCATGCCCATTGAACGTTTGTCGCAGTAGCCTGCCATGCCGCTAAGGTAGAAGGCCTCGACACCGGCCGTATGCCGGGCATAACGATAAAGGGAGCTAAGGGTATGCGAACGTCTATCCGGCCAGGGGTTTTCTGGCCGACCTTTCTGGTATTGATGGCGGCGGTGGTCGCCAGTTATGTCGATCTCGACGCCTTCCTGGCGGGCACCAGTGCCCTCAATAGTGCGATTCTCGATCACTTCTCCTGGTTGTTCAGCCTCGGCAGCCTCTACCTGTTGCTGCTGGCGGTGGTGGTCTATGTCTCGCCGCTGGGGCGTATACGTATCGGCGGTGAGCAGGCCACGCGGCTGCTGTCGCCGCTGCGCTGGTTCTCGATCACGCTGTGTACCACCCTCGCCGTGGGCGTGCTGTTCTGGACCACCGCCGAGCCGCTCTATCACCTGATGGGGCCACCGGCCTCCAGCGGCCTCGAGGCTGGCTCAGCCGATGCCGCGCTGTTTTCCATGTCGACCATGTTTCTGCACTGGGCTTTCACGCCCTACGCCATCTATGCGGTACCAGCGCTGATCTTTGCCCTGGCGTTCTATAATCGTCGCCAGCGTTTCTCGATCTCGAGCATGCTCGAGCCGCTGCTCGGCGAGGGGGTCAAACGCTATGCCGGCGCCATCGACGCGCTGGCACTCTATGCGCTAGTGGCGGGTATGGCCTCGACCCTGGGAACCGGGGCGCTGACCATCGCCGGTGGCGTCGGGCAGTACGTCGAGGGCGATACCAATCCGCTGCGCCTCGGGGTGATCATCGCCATCATTGTGGTGACTTTCGTGATTTCTGCCGCCAGCGGTCTGCAGCGCGGTATCGCGCGGCTATCGTCGCTCAATGCCTGGCTGCTGCTGGTGCTCGGGCTGTTCGTATTCGTGTTCGGGCCAACGCTGTTCATGCTGCAGCTCGGGGTGGAGTCGTTTGGCGTCTACCTGGACAACTTCTTTACCCGCAGCCTGTTCACCGGTGCTGCAGGGGATGACCAGTGGCCCTACTGGTGGTCGATCTTCTACTGGGCGGTGTGGTTCGCCTGGGCGCCGGTAGCGGCGCTGTTCCTGGGCAAGATCTCGCGGGGCTATACGGTGCGCGAGTTTCTGCGCGTCAACCTGCTCTATCCCGCGCTATTCGCGGTGGTGTGGATCACCATCTTTTCCAGCGCGGCGATCTATTACCAGCTGCATGCCGGAGTCGATCTCAATGCCGTGCTCGAGGATCGCGGCATCGAGCATCTGCTCTACACCCTGTTCCGCGAGTTGCCCCTCGCCGGGCTCTGGATTCCGCTGCTGCTGTTCATCGCCTTTATCTCCTACGTCACCGTGGCCGACTCCAATACCGATGCCATCGGCAATCTCTGCACCCGTGGCCTGACCGCCGACTCCGACCTCAATACCGGCTTGCCGATGAAGGTGCTGTGGGGCGTGATCGTTGGCGTCGTCTCCTGGGTGATGGTCAGCTTCGTCGGCATCGATGGCGTCAAGATGCTCTCCAACCTGGGCGGGCTACCGGCGATGCTGATCATCCTCGCTGCCAGCAGTGCGCTGTGGATATGGCTCAAGCATCCCGAGCGCCTGACACCTCCCGACACCCACCACTCGGATCAGGATTCCCGCTGAACCATGCGAATCAAGCACGACTTTCCCCATGCCGTCCGTGAGATCGAACATCTCGAGATTCCACTGACCGACGGCACTCGGCTGGCCGCCCGACTCTGGCTGCCGGAGGGTGCCGAGCAGGCGCCGGTGCCGGCAATACTCGAGTACCTGCCGTATCGCAAGCGCGACGGTACGGCAGTCCGTGATGAGCTGACGCACCCCTACTTTGCCGGCCATGGTTACGCCTGTGTGCGTGTCGATATGCGCGGCAACGGCGAGTCCGACGGGCTGATGGCCGATGAGTATCTGCCTCAGGAGCAGGCCGATGCCCTGGAAGTGATCGAGTGGATCGCCAGCCAGGCCTGGTGCAACGGCCAACTGGGCATGATGGGTATCTCCTGGGGCGGCTTCAACTCGCTGCAGCTCGCCGCGCTGCGCCCCGAACCGCTGAAGGCGGTCATCACGCTGTGTTCCACGGATGACCGTTTTGCCGACGATATTCACTACAAGGGCGGCAATCTGCTGCTCGAGAATCTCGGCTGGGCGGCGACCATGCTCAGCTTCTCGGCGGCGGCGCCGGATCCGCTGCTGGTCGGCGAGCGTTGGCGCGAGATGTGGCGGCAGCGTCTCGATAACATGCCGCTGCTGGCCGAGACCTGGCTTTCCCACCAGACCCGCGATGCCTACTGGAAGCACGGCTCGGTGGCGCAGAACTATGCCGATATCGAGGCCGCGGTCTACTGCGTCGGCGGCTGGGGGGACGCCTACAAGAACAGTATCCCGCGCTTGATGGAGCACCTCGAGTGCCCCAGGAAGGCGCTGATCGGTCCATGGATCCACAAGTATCCTCACTTCGCGATTCCCGATCCGGCGATCGGGTTTCTGCAGGAGGCGTTACGCTGGTGGGACTACTGGCTCAAGGGCATCGAGACCGGGGTAATGGATGAACCGGCGGGCACCTTCTATCTGCAGGATGCGGTGGTGCCGCAGCCGATGTATCGTCAGCGTCCCGGCCAATGGGTGCGCACCGAGGGCTGGCCGAGCCGCGAGGTGAGTCCACGCTGTTATTCGCTGGCCGACACCGGGCTGATCGAGGGCGACACCGCGCTCGAGAGGCCGCAGCGAATCGACTCACCGCTCACCGCCGGGCGCTATCAGGGTGAGTATTGCGCGATCTGGTTCGGCCCCGACCTGCCCGGCGACCAGCGCCGCGACGATGCCGATGCGCTGTGCTTCGACAGCCAGCCGCTCGAGGAGAGCATAGCGATTCTTGGTCAGCCGCGGGTGCGGCTGCGCCTGGCCAGTGCCACCGACACCGGCCAGTTGACGGTACGCCTTCAGGATGTCCGCCCCGATGGCCGGGTGGCGCAGATCAGCTACGGCGTGCTCAATCTCAACCTGCATCGCGACCTCGGTGAACTCACGCCGCCGCGCCCGGATGAACCTCTCGATATCGATCTGTGTCTCGACATGACCGGCTATCGGCTGCCTGCCGGTCATCGTCTGCGGGTCTCCCTCGCCTCGGCCAACTTCCCGCTGCTGTGGCCGAGTCGTGTGCGCAGTGCGCTGACCCTGGTGCCCGGTGAGCATGCCCTGGAGCTGCCGCTGTTCCACGGTAAGGCACTGGCCGAAAGCCCCTTCGAGGCCCCCGAGGCGGCGCCGCCGGCGCGGCTCGAGTCGTTGCGCGATGCCCAGCCGCGACGCACTGTCCAGGAGGACATCGCCAGCGGTGAGGTAACCACTATCGTGGAAGACGATCTTGGTCACGTGCGCTTTCTCGACCACGGCCTATGGGTCGACCAGCACTGCCGCGAAGTCTACACCGCCCACCCCGACGACCCGGACGCTACCCTTGCCGAAATCGCCTGGGTGTACCGTGCCGGGCGCGAAGATGGCCCGGGTCGCTTCGCCGTGGAGGTCGACAGCCGCTACTGGATGACCTGCGACGCCGAGTGTTTCTACCTCGAGGCGCAACAGGTGGCCCGTGACGACGGCCAGGAGGTGAGTCGTCGGCACTGGAAGAGGCAAGTGCCGCGCACCGCGCTGTGAGTCCGACGCATGCTATCCTCGGAGCTTCACCTGCTCCGAGGAGTGCCATGTCGCGTCGTGATGCCCTGCCACCGCTGGCCTGCCTGCGTGCCTTCGAGGTCGCCGCGCGCCACGCCAGTTTTACCCAGGCCGGCAGCGAGTTGAACCTGACCCAGAGTGCGGTCAGTCGACAGGTCAAGCGCCTGGAAACCGATCTCGGTCGCCCGCTGTTCGAGCGTAGCCATGACGGTCTGCACCTGACCCCGGCTGGCGAGCAGTATTACCGCGTGGTGTGCCGCGTGCTGCGTGAACTCGCTGACGAAAGCGCTCGGCTCAGGCGTCATGGCAACGATCACCAGCTGACCCTGGCCTCGAGTCCGACCATCGCCTCGCTGTGGTTGGCGCGGCAGCTGCCCGATTTCCAGCACGCCCATCCACAGATCGAGATCCGTATTCTCACCGTGGAGGACCCCTATCGACTCGATCTCGCCGAGTTCGACCTGGGCCTCTACTACTATCTTGAGCATGCGGTGGACCCGCCGGGCGTAATCGCCGAGCCGATCTTCGACAGCGAGGATGTGATCGCCGTCTCTAGCCTCGCCTATCTCGAACGCCATGGTGCCGTGCAGGATGCCGACGATCTGCTCGCCCACCACACCTTGCTGGTGGTGGAGGACCACTTTAACGACTGGCTCACTTGGCAGGCCTGGTACCAGGCGCTGGGGCTCGAATGGCGGGCCCCAGCACACAGTCTGCGCGCTAACAGCTATCAGCTGTTGATGCACGCTACCCTGGCCGGGCAAGGGGTGACCCTCGGTTGGTCGCGCCTGCTGGAGGCCGACCTGCACCAGGGCAATCTGGTGCGAGCGCTGCCCCATGCCTTGCCCAGTCGGGGCAAGCTGTCGCTGCTCACTCCACAGCATCGCCATCTGACCCCGGCGGCGCGTGCCTTTCGCCGCTGGCTGCTAAGCGAGAGCGCTTGAGCGATGCTGCCACGTCGGCAGGCCAGCCGCTGCGGAATCTGGCAGACTAGGGAGATATTTTTCTCAATCAGCGAGAGGCCTAGATGAGCGACGCGAAGCAGCCCTGGACGCAACCCATGCCGGACGAGCAATTCACCCTGATGCGCCGTATCCTCGATGCGCCGAGCCCGATAGGCCTGGAGGGCGCCATGACCTACGGCGTGCTCAAGCCCTATTTCGAGAGCTTTGCGCCCAAGGGCTGGCATCTGCATCAGTACAAGGGGCATGCCGGCGTGGTGCTGGATACCCATCCCGGCCGCGACGATATGTTCAAGGTGATGATCATCGGTCATGCCGACAAGATCCGCATGCAGGTGCGCAATATCGGCGACGACGGCAAGATCTGGATCAATACCGACTCCTTCCTGCCCGGGGTGCTGATCGGCCACGAGGTCAAGCTGTTCAGCGAGGATCCGGAGCATCCCGGCAGCTACCGGGTGATTCGTGGCGGTACCGTCGAGGCGCTGGGGGCGATCCACTTCTCCGAACCGGCCCAGCGCGACGGCAGCAAAGGCATCAAGAAAGAGCAGATCTACCTCGACCTGCAGATTCACGGCGAGAACAAGAAGCAGCAGGTCCTCAATCTCGGCGTGCGCCCCGGCGACTCGATCCTTTTCGACCGGCCGATCCGCCCGGGCTTCAGCCCCGACACCTTCTACGGCGCCTATCTGGATAACGGCCTGGGCTGTTTCGTCACCGCCGAGGTGGCACGGCTGATCGCTGAGGCCGGTGGTACCGAGCAGGTACGGGTGCTGTTCGCCATCGCCAGTTACGAAGAGATTGGCCGCTTCGGTAGCCGAGTGCTGGCCGGAGAGCTCAAGCCGGATGCGCTGATCGGCGTCGACGTCAATCACGACTACGTCGCCGCTCCGGGCATCGGCGACCGGCGTATGCAGCCGCTGGAGATGGGCAAGGGCTTCACCATGTCGGTGGGCTCTATCGCCAGCGAGCAGCTCAACCGCCTTATCGCGACCACCGCCAAGGAGCAGGATATTCCCCTGCAGCGCGATATCGTCGGTGCCGACACCGGCACCGACGGCATGGCCGGCGTGCTCGCCGCGGTGGACTGCGCCGCGACCTCAATCGGTTTCCCGATCCGCAACATGCATACCATCTCCGAGACCGGCAACACCCAGGATGTGCTGGCCGCCATTCATGCCCTGACCAACACCCTCAAGGCGTTGGATGCGCTGCCCGATATCCACCGCGAGTTCCTCGATAACCACCCGCGCCTGGATGAGGCCGGCGCGCTGGCGCACCAGGGCCATGCCAAGCCCGAGAAAGAGGACAAGGAGCAGAAGGAGGGCGCGTGACGCCGACGAGCCGCTGTGCCACGCTGGCGCCGATGTTGCTATTCGTCGCCGGCTGCACCGAGTCGCCGCCAGATGAGCCGGCCACTGCCAGCCTGGTTCCGCTGGCAGTGACCGATGAGGCGATTCGGGGAGCGGATGGTGAGCGCCTGCTGGATATCGGTGAGATACCCAGCAATATCCCCATCGATGATGACGCTGAGTTCGGCGCCGCGCAGCGCTTCGTTGCCGCCGAGCTCTCCCCCGAGGAAACCCGGCTGGCAGTGACCACTCAAGGGGCCGCCCATGCCGCCGGCTGGCTGCTGACCGTAGAAGAGGGCACGCTGCGTCCGGCTGCCTTTCAGTATGGTGGGCAGGTCGAGCCGGGCAGATGGCGCGACGACGGCGCCTATGTCGTGTTCGCCATGGAGAGCCCCGCGCCGAGCCGCACTCTGGCGGTCGTCGAGGGTGGTGCCTCGGGCGAGACGGTGGACGCCAATGCCCGCCCGGTGCGTATCCCTGCTCACCGCGAGGGCGTTCCGCCGGAAACCGAGTACCGTGCCCACGAGTGGCAAGACGACAGCCTGCTGTTCGAAGTCGACGGCGAGCGCTATCGGTTCGACCCGGCGAGTGGCGAGGTCGAGCCGGGCAGCTAGCTGGGCGTCAGCCGTATCCCGCGGCCGGCAAAGAAGCGTGCGAACACGCCAGGCGTCAATACCGCATCCTGCTGTGAGGCACGTGCTATGCCGGAGGGGTTATGGAAGCGCAGGGCGTCTTGGGTGGCCTCGGTGACCAGTACCAGGTGCCCACCGCGTGCGGGCGGCTCGACCTCGGGGGTGCGAATGCCGGGGTGCACCGACGCTATGAACAGGGCATCACCATTGAAATACTCCGCCAGCTCATGCACTTCGACGCCGGTATGCACCGTGGCCTGCAGGCCGAACGCCTCGCGCAGCAGCTGTGTGGCTGGGGCGTAGATCATGCCTTTGATCTCACCGTCCCGCTCGAGATAGGCGCCGTGCTGGATGGCCCGCTCGAGCAGGTGAAAGATCGGATAGACGCTGCCGGTGAAGTGAGCGATGGCCATCTTGAGGCAGGCCATGCCGCATACATGCCTGGCCCATCTCTCATACTCCTCGGCACTCCTTGCGCCGGACTCTTGCCAGCGCGGGTCATCCCTTGGCCGAAGACGGCCTGACAGGATGTCGTCGATCAGCTCCGGG
Source organism: Halomonas sp. ML-15 (assembly GCF_014779595.1). Taxonomy (GTDB): domain Bacteria; phylum Pseudomonadota; class Gammaproteobacteria; order Pseudomonadales; family Halomonadaceae; genus Franzmannia. The sequence continues at coordinate 33,229 of NZ_JACXZT010000019.1, read as the reverse complement.
CTCTCCCACTGAGCGTAATAGGGCACGCTGGTCACGCGGCTCTCCTCCCTGTGCAATGAGCGTTGTGGCGTCTACTCGACCCGGGCGCGTAGTGCGGCCAGGTAGTCGCGAATGCGCTGGGCGTTGGTGCCCATATCGCTGCGGCCGAGTCGCGACGCCGAGCGCACGTCGACGCGGGTGCCGTCCTCTACCTCGCTCAAGCGAATCACCACGTCATCCTTGAAGCCGAACCAGCGGGTGGTGGCGGTGGCCTCGATACGCTCGCGACCGACCTCGGCCAGCGCCCAGCCCTGGTCCAGGGCCGCCGCCTCGGCGGCGCTCAGAGCCTCGGTTAGCGTGAGCTCGAGGGTGATGGGTTGAATATCCGGGTAGGCCTCGCGCTGCTGGCGAGCGGTGCGTTCGCCGGGGTGGGCGACGGCGTTGGGGGCGGCCTCCCGCGCCTCGACCAGTGCCACGAAGGCGGGCGGATTCTCCAGGTCGGTGGAGATATCGTGAATCGGTGGGACCTGCTGGGCGCGCTGCTGCAGCTGGTAGGGCACCCACATCATCGCTGCCACCGCGATAATCACCAGCCCGCCCACCAGCGCCGGCTGAGTGCGGCGGCATAGGCTGGCCACCAGCAGTGTCAGAAGCCCCACGGCCGCAGCGGCCAGCGCCACATAGGCACCCTGGCGCAGCCAGCCGAAAGCGGTGCCCAGATCCACCAGCGCCAGACGATGGGCCGGCCCTGCACCGCCCATCAATAGCGCCGCGCCGCCCAGCAGTAGCAGGCTCAACCAGGCCAGGGCGACCGGCCAGCGCCCACCGCGGGGGCGAGGACGTAAGGTTAACTTAGACATGATGACTCCCGGTCATTTCGCGTTATTTTGTCTAAGCATACTCGTGTCACCCGGCAAATGCCGAGTCCCTAATGCAGGATTGCCCCCGCTATGGGCGACGCTCAGAAGATATTGGAGCGTTCGTACTGCTTGGGCCACTCGACGTTTTCCGCCTTCAGGCTGGCTGCCGCCCGCAGCGGCCAGGCCGGGTCGGCGAGCAGCGCGCGACCCAGGATCACCAGGTCTGCCTGGCCATTGGCGATCACCGACTCGGCCAGGTCGGGGCTGTGGATCAGGCCCACCGCTCCGGTGGCGATGTCGGCCCGGGCGCGGACTTCCTGAGCCAGGGGGATCTGGTAGCCGGGGTGAATGGGAATCTGCTGGCGCGGGTCGTTGCCACCGGATGAGCAGTCGATCAGGTCGACCTGGCCCTGCTCCTTGAGCAGCTGCGCCAGGCGCACCGTATCTTCGAGTGTCCAGCCGCCCTCGACCCAGTCGGTACAGGAGAGGCGCAGGAACAGTGGCAGTGACTCGGGCCACTCCTCTCTGACCGCGCCGATCGATTCCAGCAGGAAGCGAATCCTGTGCTCGAACGCGCCGCCGTAGTCGTCGTCACGCCGGTTGCTCAATGGCGACAGGAACTGGTGGATCAGGTAGCCGTGGGCGCCGTGCAGCTCCAGCGCCTTGAAGCCGGCCTCCCGGGCGCGGCGGGTGCTCTCCCTGAGGCTGGCCATGGAGTCGGCGATCTGGCTGGGCGTCATGGCGGCGGGGACGCCCCACTGGCGGGCGTAGGGCAGGGCGGAAGCCGATACCAGATCGTCCCAGCCGCCCTGGGCGGCGCTCAAGGGGTGCGAGCCTTCCCAGGGGCGTCCTACCGAGGCCTTGCGGCCTGCGTGTCCTAGCTGAATGCCCGGCACGGCACCCTGGGCATCGACGTAGGCGGCAATGCGGGCGAGTCGATCGCGCTGCTCATCGTTCCACAGCCCCAGGCAGTTGGGGGTGATGCGGCCCCGCGGCTCGGTATGCACCGCCTCGGTAAAGACCCAGCCGGCGCCGCCGGTGGCCCGGGCACCGAGGTGTACGAAGTGCCAGTCATTGGAGAGTCCATCATCGCCCGAGTACTGGCACATGGGCGACATCATGATGCGGTTGCGGCCCTCCACCGAACGGAACTTGGCAGGACGGAACAGGTGCGGGTTGGGGTCGCGCTTGAGGATGCGGCGGGCGTTCTCTCCGCCGGAACGGGAGTCGGTTACAGCGCTGGCGTTGTCGGGGGGTATCGCGGTCATATCAACGGCTTCCTTTGTTATAGGGGAGGGGCTTTGGCATAGGCTCGCCGAAAGCGCCACTGACTGAGCGTGAACAGCGCGACGCTCACACCCAGCGAGGCCAGCAGTGCCAGCAGGAAAGTGATTAGCGGGGGCACGCTGCCAACCAGGAGGGCCGTTACCATGGCGAAGGCCACCAGGCTCAGCATGCCCTGCTGCGCCATGCTCACGGTGGCCCGCGCCACCTCGACGCCATAGCGCTGATGAAGGGTCCAGCCGATGGTGAGGAGCCCGATGGGAAAGCCCACCAGTATGCCCGAGAGCAGCGGCCCGGCATTGGCCGCCAGGGTGGTGGCAACGCTCACCAGCACACCGGCGAGTACGCCGCGCAGGACCAGATCGAACCAGCCCGAGGCGGCGACCACCCTGGGCGGCGTCAGCCTGAGGTAGCGCTTCACGCCCTCGGCCAGTAGCAGCACCAGGGCGTACATCAGCACCGCCATGGGCACCCCGCCCGGGAGTTGCAAGAACAGCAGCACCGCCGGAATCCAGCACAGGGTCGCCAGTGCCAGGCTGGCCTTGGCGCCCAGCCGCCTGGCCGAGACCACGAAACAGATAGTGAACACCAGCGTGGCGACCAGGGCGTGCAGGGTCGAGAGTGCCGCTTCGCGAATAAATGCCGGCGACTGCTCCTGGAGCATGAAAAAGTAGCCGGGCCCCAGCACGATCGGCATGCCGGCAATGATGCCGCCTAGCCTGGGTCCCAGCTTGCCCACCGCGATGGACACGCCGATGACCACCACCGCCGTGGCCACCAGCTTGGCCGCCAGAACGCTCAGCATCGCGGTTGAATGGCCGCTTCGATGGCCAGCGCCTGGCGCAACAGGGTGGCATCCGCGCCGTTGCGCCCGATCAGCATCAGCCCGCTGGGTAGCTCTCCTGGAGCATGGTTGGGCAGGGTGATGGCGCACAGATCGAGCAGGTTGGCCACCGTCGGGTTGCGCAGCACCAGCAGGTTGAGGCGTGCATAGTCCTCCTCGCTGGCTACCTCCTCGTGGCGTGGCGGGGCCACCGGTACGGTGGGTGCCAACAGTCCATCGAAGTCGGCGAGCCAGGCATCGGCCTGACGCTGCCGATCACGGCGGCGCTGCAGCAGCTCGAGGTAGTCCGCCGCACTCATGGCGGCGCCCTTCTCGATGCGCGAGCGAACCCGCGGGTCGTAGCGCTCACCATGCTCGCTTAGCCACTGGCGGTGCAGGTGATAGCTCTCGGCGGCGGTAAAGCCGCCCCCTTCCATCAGCTCCGGCAGGCCGGCCAGGATCGGCGCCGGGGCCTCGATGATGGTGGCGCCGGCGTCGCGCAGCAGCGCCAGGCTGTGAGTAAAGGCAGCTTCTACTGCCGGCTGCATGCCGTCGAGCATATAGTCGCCAGGCACCACAAAACGCCGCCCCTTCAAGGGCAAGGCTGATAGAGGCTGCCAGGGCTGGCCGGCGAGCACCGCATCCAGGCGGGCGCAGCAAGCGACGCTGCGGGCGATGGGGCCGATCGAGTCCAGGCTGTCCGAGAGCGGAAAGGTCCCCTGCCGCGGGATGCGACGCTGGGAGGGCTTGAAGCCCACCAGCCCGCAGAATGCTGCGGGGATGCGCACCGAGCCGCCGGTGTCGGTGCCGATGGCCGCCGCCGCCATGCCCTGGGCTACCGCCACGGCGGCGCCCGAGGAGGAGCCGCCGGGGATGCGTCCCGGAGCGAGCGGGTTGTCGGGGGTGCCGTAGTGAGGATTGACGCCTAGCCCGGAGTAGGCGAACTCGGTCATGTTGGTATGGCCGGTCAACACCGCCCCCTCGCGGCGCAGGCGGGCGACGATAACGGCATCCCGCTCGGCCGCCGCTTGCCACCCCTGAGAGCCGGCATGGGTCACTTCGCCGGCTACGTCAAACAGCGCCTTGAGGGCAATGGGTAGCCCGGCCAACAGGCCGGTCGGTACCGCGTCCGCCCGCAGCCGGTCGGCCGCCGCCGCCTCGGCACGTGCACTGCGCTCGAAGCGACGGGTATAGATCTGGGCCTGGGGAGCATCCCGTGCGTCGCTGTTCTCGAGGCAGGCGTCGAGCAGCTGGCTGGCTTGCCAGCGGCCGTCTTGCATCCCGTCGAGTAGGGTGTCGAGGGTCGCGGCGCGGCCCTGTGGCTGATGCAGGGGCGTGGTCATGCCACCACCGCCAGCGACTGAACCGCATAGCGGTGCTCCAGCTGGCGCCCGGTAACGGGATCCTCGAGCACCATGCGGAACGCCTCGGAGGCGCGCACTCCGCCGATCACCGGCAGGGTGCCGCACAGCATCACCTGGCCAGGGGCCAGCTGCGGCTGCTCGAGCCCGAAGCGCTTAAGCAGCTCGGCGGGGTGCAGCAGCCCCGTCACCGCACCTTGCTGGTAGAGGACTTCCTCGCCGTCGAAGGTGGCATAGGCGCTCATCTGCAGGCTATCCCAATGCTCGATCACGCTCTCCAGGCGCCACAGCTGCTGGCTGACCGGCTTGGCACAGACCTGCTTGGAGTGTGCCACCGACCAGGCTTCGGCCTCGCGGTCGGTATGGTCGGAGCCGATGCCCATCAGGGTGCCCTGGGGGGTGCCGATCAGCACGATCTCCACCTCCCCGCTCGAGGCCTCGCCGAGCACCTGAATGTCAGGCTCGGTAGAGAGCTGGTTGGCCGCCACGCGGTAGAACAGCGGCGTGCTGGAGGGCGGTGTAACGCCTATCTCCTTGAGCTCCGCGATGTGCTCGTCGATGCCGGCCTGTTCGCGACCAGCCCAGCCGGCAATGATCAGCTCCTTGACCTCGACGTCGATGGGCTGCGCTGTCTCGGATAGATAAAACCTTGTCATTGAAATCTCCTTGGTAGTCGGTGGTGCTCGGGGCTATCCGCGCAGCAGGTTGGGCAGGTACATGGCGACTGACGGGAACAGGATCAGCACGATGGCCATCAGGAACATGATGCCGACATAGGGCATGGCGCCTAGCATCACGTCGTTGAAGGAGCCGCCCTGACGCACCCCCTGCACCACATAGAGGTTGAGTCCCACCGGTGGTGTGATCAGTGCCATCTCGATCAGCAGGATCAGCAGAATGCCGAACCACACCGGGTCGAAGCCCATAGCGATGATGATCGGGGCGACGATGGGAATGGTGATGACCATCAGCGACAGCGTCTCGATAAAGAAGCCCAGCACGATGTAGAGCAGGATCACCAGCATCAGCGTCGAGTAGGGGCCCAGGCCCGCCGACTCCAGGAAACCGCTCAGCTCGCGGGTCACCCCGGTGGAGGCGAGCACGAAATTGAGGAAGTAGGAGGCGATGATGATCAGCATGATCATGCCGGTGGTGCGCATGGTGCCGTCCAGCGCCTCGACGATGATGCCCAGCGACAGCTTGCGCATGAACAGGGCGATCAGCAGGGCGCCGATCACGCCCAAGGAGGCTGCCTCGGTGGGGGTCGCCCAGCCGGCATAGATCGAGCCCACCACGATGCCGAACAGGATTAGCACCGGCACCAGATGCTTGAGCCCCGAAAAGCGCTCGCCCCAGCTATGGTGCGTGCTCGGACCGCCGAGGCTGGGCCGCCACAGACAGATCAGCGCCGTGCCGGCCATGAACAGCACCGCCAGCAGCAGCCCGGGCAGCAGCCCCGCGGCAAACAGCTGAGGAATCGAGGTCTCGGTCAGGAAGCCGTAGACGATCAGATTGATGGAGGGGGGAATCATGATCCCCAGGGTGCCCCCGGCGGCAATCGAGCCGGTGAACAGCTTGGGATCGTATTTCATCTCCTTGCCCTGGGGGATCGCCACGGTGCCGATGGTGGCCGCAGTGGCCACGCTGGAGCCCGAAGTGGCGGAAAACAGCGTCGCGGTGCCGATATTGGCATGCAGCAAGCCGCCCGGCAGCCACGATAGCCAGCTCTCCAAGGCGCGGTAGGTGCCCTTGGCGATGCCGGTGCGCACCAGGATTTCACCGAGCAGGATAAACAGCGGAATGGCGATCAGCAGGAAGCTGTCCGATGCCGACCACAGGACGTCGCCCATGGCCCTGACCAGCGGCAAGGGCGAGAAGAACTCATCCAGGAACAGCCCCAGTGCAATCAGCGTCGCCGCCACCGGGACGCTGATCAGCAGCAGTACCAGGAGGACCAGCAGTGCGAGCAAGATCATGACAGAGGTTCCTTGTTTTCTTCGCTTATCTGCTCATCGAGCGTGGGGCTGCCCGCCAACTGCTGGACACCCTGGATGTCTCCTCCCAGCAGGCCGAAGAGCACGCGCAGGGTGACCAGGCCGACCGCGATGCTGAACCAGGTCAGGCCCAGTAACCACAGCGCTTGAGGTATCCAGATGGGGGTGCCGAGGGGCGTATTGGCGGTGGCGCCACCGCGGTAGGAGTCGCTGGTGATATCGAAGGCAGCGCCCACCACCAGGATGCAGAACAGCGCCATGGCCAGCAGTGCCACCAGGTCCAGCAGACCGCGCACCTTGACGGGAAAATTCAGGTACAGGGCGTCGATGCGAATATGCGCCTTGCGCATCAGTGTGAATGCGAACGACCAACTGGCGCTGATCGCCATGATATAGCCCGTGAGCTCGGTGGCATGCACGGCAGAGCGTCCCATGAAACGCCGTGACAGGACCTCCACGGTGACCATGACCACGGTCAGAAGGATCAGCACACCACCTGCGCGCGCCAACCACAGCGAGCCGATTTGTACCGTATCCAGTAGCTTGTCGAGGGTGTTATTGACCCGTGCGAACATGTCTCTCTCCAGAGCGAAACCGGGCTGACGAGCAGCCCGGTTACCGACAATGATCCAGTGCGATTACTTGGTCGCTGTCAGGCCGGTCACGGCGCCGATGGTGTCGTTCCAGCGATCGACCCACTCCTGGTCAACGCGATTGGCCCAGTTCGGTAGCAGGGTCTCCTCGAGATGGCGAGTGGCTTCGGCATAGTCCTCATCGGTTGCCTCGACCAGCACCATGCTGCCGGCATCGCCCCGCGTGCACTCGCCTTCGCCGGTCAGGCAGGCAATACCCTCGCGGGTCTCCTCCACGGCAGACTCCCACACCGGGTTCTCGTAGTTGTCGCGGATCTCGCTCATCAGCCACTCCTGGGTCTCGCCCGAGAGCGATGCCCACTTGTTGCCGTTCATGGCCGTGACGACGTGATCCCAGCCGCCCACTGGCAGCGGATAGAGGTGCGTCGACACCTCATGCCAGCCGGAGCTGAAGCCCGACAGTGAGCCGGTCACGGCGCAGTCGACGACGCCGCGCTGCAGCGCGCCAGGTACTTCACTGAAGTTGAGGGTGATGCCTTCGGCGCCCAGCGCCTCGAGGAACTCGGCGGTGGTCCGTCCGCTGGCACGCACCTTCTTGCCGGCCAGGTCCGAGAGCCCGTCGATCTCGACGTTGCAGAACACCATCTGCGAGGGGTAGGGCACCACCGCCAGCAGTTGAGCATTCTGGTAGCGCTTGGCGAAGGCGTCGGCCAGCACCGGGCGGTAGGCGTCTGCCACCTCCCTGGCGGTTTCCACGTCCGGCGCCAGCATCGGCATGTCCAGGCCTTCCAGCTCCGGGGCATCCTGCACGGCGTAGTTGATCACGGTGGAGGCGATCTCCACCACGTCGCGTCCCATCAAACGATAGACCTCGCCACCGCCGAGCCCCATCTGGTCGAAGGTGGTGACATCCGTCGAAATACGCTCCCCAGAGGCTTCGGGGATATGGCGTTCCCAGAAGGGGCGCTCGAAGTTCTGATACAGCGACAGACTGCTCCAGCTGCCGACATAGGAGAGGCTGGTTTCATCGATCTCCTGGGCGACGGCATGCGAGCCGGTGACGGCCAGGGTGATGGCAGCAGCGGAGACGAGAGAGGTTTTGGTGATCATGGTGTTTGCCTTGTTTTTGGTAGGAGTTGGGGGGTTAGAACAGCGCCAGATGGCTGTCGGGAATATCGGTGATCAGCATATGGCCGGGGCTGTGGGTGATGGCGAACTCGATACCGGCGTCGATCAATACCTGCTGCGGGGTGACGCCGCAGGCCCAGAACAGCGGTATCTCGTCATCACTCACCGACACGCTATCCCCGTAGTCGGGAGAGCCGATGTCGGCAATGCCTATCAGGGCGGGATCCCCAAGGTGTACCGGAGCGCCGTGGGCCTGGGGGTAGCGGGTGGTGATCTGGATGGCGCGAATGGCGTCAGCGGCCGAGTAGGGGCGCATCGACACCACCAGGTTGCCGCTGAATCCTCCCGCGGTGGTCAGGGGGAGCGTGGTGTTGAACATCGGCACGTTGCGGCCTTGCTCGATATGCCGCACCCCAAGCCCGGCGTGCTGCAAGGCGTGCTCGAAGGTGAAGGAGCAGCCCAGGGCGAAGGTCACCAGGTCATCGCGCCACTCGTCGACCACCTCCGGGACGGTGTCGCTTCTCCTGCCGTTGCGATACACGCGGTAGGCGGGCAGGTCCCGGGCGATATCCAGGTCTGTGCCGAGCGTCGCGCATCCTCTTGCGCCGGGCTCACTGACCGCCAGCACCGGGCACGGCTTGGGATTTGCCTGACAGAAGCGCAGAAAGCCACTCGCCTGGGCCTCGGGGAGAACCACCAGATTGACCTGCACGAAGCCATCGGCCAGTCCCGACGTGGGTCCTGTCAGTGCCCCTTCTCGGGCAGCCAGGCGCACGGCCTGGGGGGGTGAATACGCATCTAGCGATCTAGCGGATGACATGGAGGTCTGCCTCTGAATGCACGCCATTACAGTTAAGGCAGAAACAATGATTTATACAATTCGAAAATTAAGATCAGCATTGATCAATAATTTGGATCAATGGTGTGAGCCAAACGATACGCCAGGCCGGTCATGGATCGATGCTGCGCTCTGAGACAGTGGTGAAGGAGAGCTCTGCCACGGCGTGCACCACGTTGCCGCCGGGTGCCGCGCCGTAGGCCGCGTTGAAGACCAGATCGGGTATCGACACCTCGACCTCGAACTGCTTGAGTCGCCCCGTCGCCAGCTCCTGCTGAATGATCTCCCGGGGCAGGGCGCTGATGCCGATACCGTCCACCGTCATGCGGATGATGGTGGAGAGCGAGGAGCTCGAGTGGATCTGGGTGGAGTGATTCATGGGGTCCACCAGGGAGCGGATATTGGTATAGGGCTCGCTCTTGCGCGGGTAGGTGATGATCGGCCACTGGGCGAGATCGGCCGGTGACAGGGGCGTGTCGGGAATCGCCAGCCGAGGGCTTGCCACCCAGACCAGCGAGTAGCGGCAGAGATGCCGATTGATCATGCCTGGCTGATTGACCTTGCCCATCAGGAAAGCGATATCGATATCGTGATTGACCAGCTTGTCGGCCAGGTTGACCGAGATATCGATATCCAGCTCCAGGTTGATCGCCGGATAGGCCTCGCTGACCCGCTCTATCATCTGCGGCAGCCAGGTATGGGCGATGGTCTCCGATACGCCCAGCCGGATGGTGCCGTGGATCGAGGTTGGCTGGGCCACCACCTGCAGCATTTCACTGTGCAGATTCAGCATTTTCTCGGCATATACCAGCAGCTCACGGCCCTTGGCGGTCAACTTCACATGCCTGCCTATGCGGTCGAAAAGCTCTACACCCAGCTGATCCTCGAGCCCCGCAATGCGTGCCGACACCGACGGCTGGGAAGCATACAAGCGCTTGGCAGCCGCCCGGAAACTGCCCAGCCGGGCGATCCAGACAAAGGTTTCCAGCGTGCGAATATTCATCGGCATCCAGCTCCTGAAACGGGGTGCGTTCGGCACTGGGAGCATGCCAGAGTCGCGACGGGGGTGGTATCTTGGCCGTTATCCGTTTCGAATCGTCACAACGCAATCTGTTAGCGAGGCCCCATGAATCCGACCATCGAACTGCTGAAGTCTCACCGCTCGATCCGCAAGTTCACCGAGCAGAAGATCCCCCGCGAGCTGCTGCTGGAGCTGATTCGCGCCGGTCAGGCGGCGGCGACGTCGAGCCACGTTCAGGCCTACAGCGTGATCCATGTCACCGACCCGGCCAAGCGGGAGATGATTGCCGAGCTGGCAGGCGGCCAGGGCTACATCGCCAGCTGTGCGGACTTCCTGGTGTTCTGCGCCGACATGAAGCGCCCCACCGATGCCGCCGAGCGCACCGGCGCCACCGTCGTGCGCGGCATGACCGAGCAGCTGCTGGTGGCCAGTGTGGATGTTGCCCTGATGGCGCAGAACGTGGTGGTGGCCGCCGAATCCGAGGGGCTGGGCATTTGCTACATCGGCGGCATTCGCAACAACCCGCAGCAGATCAGCGACCTGCTGGGCTTGCCGGATCACGTCTACCCGGTCTTCGGGTTGTGCCTCGGCTACCCGGCCCAGGACCCGGACGTCAAGCCGCGCCTGCCGGTGGAGGCGGTGCTGATGGAGAATAGCTACCGCGAGGAGCGCGCCCCGGTCGCTGCCTTCGATGCCACCATGCAGACCTATTACAGCGAGCGCAGCGGTGGCAACAAGGACACCGACTGGTCGCGTAATCTCACGCCGCTGTTCGATACCAAACTGCGCCCGCATATGCGCGACTTTCTGGTCAAGCGTGGCTTCGAGATGAAGTGACGGCACTTTCTATCTGGTTGGGGGCTGGATTGGCGGTACTAAGAGGATACTCCGCGATTCTTGCACGATCCTCTCAATTTTCAGGGCGGGAGATTGTGCGAGGTAACGGCTCGACGTAACTTGATACCCCTGTGGATACAGGAGTAAGAGATGGCGACGGAGATCCGACCGTTTGCAGAGGCCAGTCAGCTGATTAAACGATTCTGCCAGAGTGGTGAAGGGTGCGACACGACACCGATACCCGGCGTGATGCTGTATCGCTCGGATGCGCCGACCGCTGCCATGCCGGCGATCTTCGAGCCGATGCTGTGCTTCATCGTGCAGGGCCGCAAGCGCACCATGCTCGGCGATCGCTGCTTCGAGCACGGCGCTGGTGACTATCTGATCGCCTCGGTGGATCTGACCATCAGCGGTGAAGTCATCGAGGCCAGCCCCGAGGCGCCCTACCTGGCCTGTGCGCTGCGGCTCGATACGACGATACTGGCCGAACTGCTGCTGGCCATGCCGGAGCAGCCGGTCTCGAATCGCCCCTGCTCCGGCATGTCGATGTGCCAGCTGTCGCCGGAACTGCTGGATGCCCTCACGCGACTGCTGCGCCTGCTCGAGCGCCCACAGGACACCGCGATTCTGGGGCCACTGATCGAGCGGGAGATTCTCTATCTGCTGCTGCGCAGCGAGCAGGGCGAGGCGCTGCGTCAGATCGCCCTGGGGGAGAGTCACCTGACCCAGGTCAGCAAGGCGATTACCTGGATTCGCGGCCACTATGCCGACCCGCTGCGTATCGAGACCGTGGCCAAGGTGGCCAATATGAGCCCGTCGTCGCTGCACCGCCATTTCAAGTCGGTCACGGCCATGAGTCCGCTGCAGTACCAGAAGCAGATCCGCTTGCAGGAGGCACGGCGCCTGCTGCTGAACCAGCAGGCAGACGCCGCAAGCGTTGGCTTTACGGTGGGGTATCAGAGCCCATCGCAATTCAGCCGCGAGTACTCGAGGATGTTCGGCGCGCCACCGCGCAAGGACATTGCCTCCATCCGGCGCAGCGTGCCAAGTGCAGTGGGCATGGCCAACACTGGATCACTCGGCGTCGCCTGAGCCGACATCCAGCCCAAGTCGATAGCCCTAGCGAGCTTCGTACGCCTGCATGTGCGCTATTTCCTGGTCAACCGCGGCTTCGAGATAAAGAGGCGAGCGGTGGTTGACACGATCAGGTGCCCTGCTCGTCGACTACTGCAGAGGAGCTGTTCTTCAGCATTGGCAGTAAAGCGCGTTGCGTCGCCGCAAATGTGGTTGCCACAAACGGAGAGGTCATGGCGCGCAGCAGCGCCGAGTAGTCGAGGCCGAAGCGGATCTCTGCGCCGGGTGCCAGGCGGTAGCGCGTTTCCAGTACCAGATGGTCGCTGCTGGCGGCGAGCACGCTGACGTTGCGCGGGGGTGTCAGGCCGTCGGGGTCTACGTCTTGCCGCCCGATCGAGGCGATCGTCTGGATGATGACGCCGCGTTCGAGCATCGGCGTCGGCGCCCCAAATGCCGCCTCGCCGGTGGTGCCGCGTGGCGCGGTCGGCTTGGACAACGACTCGATGACCGGCACCACCAAGGTGAAGGCGTCGGTGTGTAGTCCGCTCAGGGGTATCCGCGTGAGCGGGTCGCAGCCCAGCAGGATCGACTCGCCGAGCCGCAGGTCGTTGATTCGGCCCGCGGGCGCTGCAATGGCCCAGGCGAGATTCGCCGAGTTGCCGCCGGAAAGGATTGGCAGGTGCATGCTCAACTGCTCTTCGAGCAGCGTCGCGAGTGCAGACAGTTCTCCCATGTTGTCGGCGCTCGGCACGACGCCGGCACGGCACGCCAGGTTGGTGCCGAGGCCGGCGAGTGTGACGTGCGGGATGCGCGCTATGCGCCGGGCGAGGTCGAGCACCTCGCCTGGCAGCACGCCCTCGCGCAGGTCGCCCAGCTCCACCATCAGCACCAGGCCGTGAACAATGTCGCGTCTGCCCGCGGCTACCGACAACGCCTTCACCACCTCGAACTCGCTCACCTGGCTGATAGTGGCGCAGGCCACTGCCCGATCGGCCTGTTCAGGCGTGGGCGAACGCAGCAGCGTCAGCGGGGCCTGGATACCCGCGTCGCGAAGCGCCTCGAGGTTGTCGATCCGCGAATCGCCGAGCCGCACTACACCCCCAGCGAGCATGGCCCTCGCCACCTCGGGTGAGCCCAAGGTGGCCTTGGTGACCCCGGTGACATCGATACCGCGGCCGGACAGCAGGCTCACCAGTTGGCGAGCGTTATGCTCGATCTTGGCCAGATCGATCTCGACGCGAGGGCAGGTCACGCCACGGTCAGTGGCTGCCGCGCCTGTAATGCGGGGAAGGCGGCGGTGACCATCGCGACCAGCTCCGCCGGGTCGCGCCACAGCGCATCGGTGGCGGGGAGGCCGAGCTCGAGTTCGTAGCGGGCGATAGCCGCTGTGACCTCAGCCTGGGTCATGTCTTCGTGGTTGATGGCCAGCCCGATGACCTTGGTCTTGCCGAACAGCTCGATGAGTTTGATCTCCGAGAGGGGAGACGGCATCCGTACTTCCGGATAGTCACTGAGCATGTGGCGGGCCGGGGCATGCTGCATGATCACGGCCTGCGGCCGGCTGGCGCGCAACACCACCGTCGAGCTCAGGTAGGCGGGGTGGCTGAGGGCGCCCTGGCCTTCGATCACGATGACGTCGGGGTGCTCACCTTCATAGGCGGCGAGCACTGCTCCTTCCAGTTCACCGACGCCGAACTGAGCGGGAATGGCATCGAGCGCAACGCCATAGGCGGCGCCCTGCATGAGACCGGTCTGCCCCGTGCCCACCATCACGGTGTGAATCCCGGCGTCGTTGAGTGCTTTGGTAAGCAGCGTCGAGGTGGTGCGCTTGCCGATCGCGCCATCCGTGCCCAGTACCGCGATGCGCACACAGTCGACGCTACCGATCGCGCCGTCGAACATACGCAGGTGCTTGGTGGGGCGTGGTCGGCGGATATCGTGAAGTGCCACCCCGGTGGCGCGTGCCGCCGCCGAGATCTCCGGGTCGTCTGCGAGAAACTCGTGCAGGCCAGATACCACGCCGATGCCTGCCGCCACGGCTGCCAGCACCACGCGGCGGTCCGCCTCGGACATCAGCCCAGACAAGGGCGCGAGCCCGAAGATCAGCACATCAGGCAGGTCGTCGGCTGCGGCGAGCGCTGCCGTCAGGTCGGCTACGATGGGGATGCCCGTCGCCGCCTCGCCCAGAGCGAGGCCCGCGTCTTCGCCGGCCAGGCTGCTGTCGATGACGGACAGGATGCGATACCGCTCGCTGCTGCGCACCAGGCCGTTGGCCGTCTTGCCATCGATGCGCGCGAAGTTGCCCTCGCAGTACACGATGGCCGATTGACGGGCATCGGCGGGCTGAGCGGCGGAGTCGAAAATGGCTTGAAGTGAATCAGGAAGCATGAAGCACCTACCCCGGGTATGGGCTCAGAGGAGGCAACGGGGTGGTCTCGGCCGATACGGCCGACAGTCAACGAGAGGACCCCACTAAGGCAAGTGGATGTACGTCAGCATACACAGATGAGGGGCTCTCGTATGCTTCTGTCTCGTGGGTGGCGCCGCTAGCGTTGTCCTGCCCCCCTTGCGCACGGCATTTCCAACAGCAGCGGCTCCCCCGCCAGGCCCTGCTGCAGGCGGGTGGCGAGGATCTCCACTATGCCGGCGTGCTCACCCACCAAGCGCGTGGTGGTGACATTGAGGCCGGGGGCCTGGGTCATCGCCTGGTTGCAGATCTCGGCAATATCGCCGCCTTCACCAGCGTGACGCCCGGGAGACAGAAACAGCATGGCCAGGATCACGTCGCCGTGGGCCATGGTAGGAGAGGCCAGCAGGTCTTCCAGCAGCGGTTCGTTGAAGCGGTAGGCGTCGCCGTCGCGGCGCTCCATGGAGGCGAAGGTGACGCAGCTGGCCTCTTCGGCAAGCAGTACGCTGAGCTGCCCGGCCAAATAGTTGCGCACCGCCGAGACCTCGGGAATTGGGCTGCCATGGTCGACCAGCACCACCTTGGGCCGCGTCAGGCCCGCCATACGCTCGCGCACATTCTCCGCCAGCAGCTGGGACAGGCGCAGATCCAGCGGTGCCTGAGTGTCGACCAGCGGCAGCGCCACCTTGACGCTGAGCTGCGGGTAGTTGGCCTGCACCTCGGCCAGACGCTCCGGCAGGTAGCGGGTCAACGCCTGGCTGGGGCCGAAGAAGAACGGCAGCACTACCAGCTCGGTAATCCCTTCTGCCGCATATCGCTCGGCCAACGGCCCCAGCGACACCGCCTTGCGGCCGTCGAGCTGCTCGGGCGGGATCTTGTAGGAGTGCAGCAGCGAGGCGGCCTCGACGGTCTCGCCGCTGGACTGACTGAGCGCATCGGCCAGCCGGCGCAGGTTGAGCGTGGCCTGGGGGCGGAGTGAGCCGTTATCGACGAGCAGAATCTTGCGCATGAAACCCTCTTGGCAGGTGCTGAATATAGCAGAAGCACGTATCACACTACCCAAGGTGGCGGCGGTCAAGCTGGCATGCTTACCAGCGCGCCGCCCGACGGCACTGCTTGCGAATATGCTGGCGCTGTTGCTGTAGCCTTACCCAACCGTGTTCACTAAGGCCTGCCTGCTGCAGGGCTTGCTGCAAGGGGGCTGAATCGACAAGCTCGGCAAGTATGGACGCCATCTCCTGGATCTGGCGCTTGACGAAGGGGTAGCTGAAATGACACTCACTGGCGAAGGCTTGCCAGTCCCGCGGCAGCAGCTGCTGCGAGTTGAACTGGTCCCCCACCGAGAAGGCCAGTTCGGGGTTGTAACCGAGCACGACGGTGCCGACCAGGTCGTAGGCTGGGGCGATGTGCCAGCGTCCGCGAGCATCCTGTAGCAGCGAGACGTTCTTGGCATGACCGTCGCTGTTACCCACCAGAACGTTGAAGATTTGCCAGCGTAGCAGCTGCTGGATGGAGGTCGCCGAGGGTTTGCAAGCCTCGCGGACGGTGTGTACGACCTCACCGAAGCGTGATCCACTGAAGGCTTGGTATTTCTGGGTGCGCGCCAGGCCCATTGCCTGGCACAGGTCCTCCTGATGCAGGCGCCGGATCGACGCAGTGCCGATGCCGTGGCGGTCGTAGCGCTCGACGATCAGATATGGATGGCGGCCGGCATAACCCATCTCGGTGGTAGGGCAGGCAAGCCCGGCCAGGCGTGCCAGGGTATTCAAGTACAGCTCATTGAGGATGACCAGCTCACGACCCTCAACGGCGAACTTCAGGATGTGTGAAGAGGGGGCCGCGCCGGAGGGAAGGTAGAGCTCGCCTTGCCAGACCCGCACCGGAATCTTGTCCTGGGCGCCAGCCAGCGACAGGCGAGGACGCAGGGCCGGGTCCTCATCGGTCATCAGGGCGTAGCGCTCGCGGAAGGCAGCCCAGTGGCCGAGCCGATCCATCGCCAGCGGGCGATAGTCGTCCGCTGGCGGCTCCTGTGAATCCGGCTCCTGTGACAGCGGGATCTGTCCGGGAGGCAGGATGGTCAGAGCCCCGGCGCAGTCACCGCCGATGGCAGCCAGCAGCGAAAAGTCGTCGTCGGGGATGCCCAGGCGCTTGATCAGCGCGGCGCGGGCCTGCTCTTCTGGTAGCAAGTTGCCGAACCAGCGATGGGCGAGCTGGTCCTCCGGCAACCAGCGCTTCTGGTCAAGCGGCAGGCTATGCGAGATGGGTTGCCCGGTTGCCAGCCAGGCAGCGTCATACTCGAAGCCCATCAGTCGCCCATCGTCACCCCGCCACAGGGTGCCCACGCGGCGCTCCTCACGCCAGACATGTAACTCATCAAGCAGCGTCATGATTCGTCCAGCTCGGCGGGGCAGGCGGCAAGGTCAATCCCCAGTGCATCGAGCACCATCATGATGCGACCGAAGCCGCAGGAGTCGCGGCCGTTCTCAAGCTCGCTGAGAAAGCGGATGCTCAGGCCGCAAAGGCCGGCGAGCGTCTCCAGGTTCAGCCCCTGTTGCTTGCGCTGACGACGAATCAGCTGTCCGAGCGCTCTGGCATCATGGATCATCACGACGTTGGCGGTTGGCACGGTATCTGGCATGAGAGTGGCTTCTCAGTATTGAGTAAGGGTCATGGGTATTATCCCTATTGGGAAAATAATAGCAGTCAACGACAGGGTTGGCGATAATTTTCCCAATAGGGAAAGATTATAAGAAAGGCGTGGCGAGATGGCGCTTTTATCCCTATAGGGAAAAATATCTGAGCGGCGAGGGGCAGTCTTCGAATTGCAGTGCGATGCTGCTTTTCCGAGCATGTAGTAGCCTGGTAGGCACCTAGGCCCGCAGGATGGCTAATCAATGACTTGGAGGCGTGATGGAAACGCTACTCAACGCAAATGCGGAGGTCTCGGAAGCCGCACTCACCGCCATCGCGCACATGCCAACGGCCAGCCTGCCGGCGCTGATGAGCGACGACTTCGCTCAGCGGCTGAGCGACGCCGACCTGATGCGGGTGGCGGTGCTGCTGGCGCAGAAGAGCTACGACGAGGGCGGCTGCCCCATCGGTGCGCTGATCATCGATAACGCCACGCGGCGGATTGTTGGCAAGGGGCACAACACCCTGGTGCAGGAGAACCACCCCTATCACCACGGCGAGACCTCGGCGATTCGTGACGCCGGCCGCATCAACTTTCGCCGCACCACGCTGTTCACCTCGCTGAGTCCCTGTGAGATCTGCGCGACCCTGGTGTATATGCGTGGGTTCTCGCGGGTAGTGGTGGGCGATATCACCAATGCCTCGGGTACCGAATCCTTGCTGCGTAGCAAGGGGATTGAGGTCGACGTGCTTGAAGACCCGCGGGGTATCGAGTTGTATGCTCGCTTTCGTGCCGAGAAACCTGCGCTGGACCTCGAGGACTGGCAGGGCCTGGGAGCGTGAAGGAATGAAAAACCCCCTCACTGGGAGGGGGGTGAAAGTCTACGCTAGGAGAGCGTGTTGGCGAGCGAATCTCAGTCGTCGCTGGTGGCCATCAGGCGCGTTTCACCGGTGCGTACCTCGTCCCAGGCCTGGTCCAGGGTGTAGCCCTGGCGGGCATCGATGGTGTCGAGTACTTCGACGGCATGCTGCAGGGACTCGCCGCGGCCCTTCAGGGCCACCACCAGCTTGGCAAGGTCCAGCTTGCTGAAGGTGCTGGCGATATGGTCGGCTTGCTGGGTCAGTTGAGTGCAGTTCATGGTTCAATCCTCGTGTAAGGTCATCATCCCCCGGGAGAATCCCGTCTTGGGGTTGCCATCGGCGATGGCGTTCTGGTGCCTTAGCTACTCATGCCGGGCCGGGTAAGCGCCCAGTGCTGCAACTGCGACAGGGTCACAAGCGTGTTCCAAGACCTTCGCTCTGGCGCCTGGATCAAATAAGGCATGGCGCTCAGTTGGTAGCTGGGGTTCAGGTCAGTGGATCGAGGTAGCGACCCCCTGTCCTGAACCGTGATGTCACTATGGGTCAGGATCATGCACTGCACAAAGCTCCATTAGCCGCACACGTCGTTGTAGTAAAACGACATATTGTGCATTGCACCACTGGGCAGGTAGCGGGGCTACCGGAAGGGCAGTAAGGAGGCGTTAATGCAGGCCATCAGCACCGCACGGCCGGTGGGTATCATCAGCGATACCCACGGCCTGCTGCGCCCCGAGGCACTGATCATGCTCGAAGGCTGCGGCGTGATCCTGCACCTTGGCGATGTGGGGAGCCGAGAGGAAGACGCCGCCATCCTCGCGCAGCTGAGGGAGCTCGCGCCGCTGGTGGCGGTGCGCGGCAATATCGATACCGCGCCCTGGGCCGAAGCCCTGCCGATGACCCATGATCTCAACGTCAACGGCTGGCATCTTCATCTGGTGCATATCCTTCAGGCGTTCGACCCCGCCACGCCCTGTGACGCCGTGCTCCACGGCCACTCCCATAAGCCGCGCCACCAGTGGCAGGATGGCCGGCTGCTGTTCAATCCCGGCGCCGCCGGCAAGCGCCGCTTCCGCCTTCCTATCACCCTGGGCAAGCTATGGGCCGACGAGCGCGGCCTGCGAGGCGCTATCCTGCATCTGCCGTTGTGAGACAAGCAGTGGCTACCACCCTGTTATGACCTGGAGACGACACCATGAGGTCTTCCGAGCAAGCCACGCTGGCGCCGCGATTACGCGAGCTGCTGACCCAGCTGCCCAGCGAGGCCGTGCCGATCACCTACCAGCAGGCCGCCGACGCCCTGGGATTGAAGCCGCCGGGGACTATCCAGCGGGTTGCCCTGACGCTGGAGGCCTTGATGCGCGAGGACGTGGCGGCCGGTCGCCCGCTGATCGCGGCGCTGGTGGTCAGCCGCCGAGGTGACCTGCCGCGGCAGGGCTTCTTCGAGCTGGCGGTGGCGCTTGGCCGTTTTCCCGCCGACCCGGCTCAGCACGAGGTCGCCTATCGGCGCGAGCTGGCGCAGGTAATGGCGGGCTAGCGGCCGGTCAGGCAGCCTCCCCATAGGCCTGATCCACGGCACCCTGCAGCCAGTCGCGAAAGGTCATCATGGCCGCGCTGGGGGCGCGGGAGATCTGACGCGTCAGCCAGTAGCGGCCTAGAGAGGTGGTGGTTGCAAAAGGCTGAACGATGCTGCCCGTGGCCAGTTGACGTTCGAACATCCGCGGTGGTGCGAGTGCCACGCCCGCGCCCTGGGTGGCCGCCTCCATCATCGCCAGGGAGGAGTCGAAGGTGATGCCTCTCACCAGTGGGGGTGGACGCGGGATGCCCGCGGCGGCAAACCAACTGGGCCACTCGTTCTCGCGATAGGAGCGCAGCAGCGTGTGCCGCATCAGGTCGTCGGGGGCGCTCAGCGTTGCCGCGACTCTGGGTATGCAGAGAGGCGATAGCGGCGCCTCGAATAGCGGCTCGGCCTCGCAGCCATACCAGGCACCGTCACCGAAACGAATGGCGAAATCCAGCCCCTCGGCGGCCATGTCGACCCGATTGTTGTGGGTCGAGAGGCGGAGGTCGATAAGCGGGTGGCGCGCCTGGAACTCGGCCAGGCGTGGCAGCAGCCAGCCCACCGCAAAGGTACCCACCGCGCCGACCATCATCACCTCCCTGACCTGGCCGCCCTCCAGGCGCTCCAGCATCTCGGCCATGCGGTCGAAGGCATCCCCCAGCACCGGCAGCAGCGCCTCGCCCTCGGCGGTCATCATCAGGCCGCGCGGTAAGCGCCTGAACAGCACCACGCCGAGCCGCTGCTCCAGCAGTTTGACCTGATGGCTGACGGCGGCCTGGGTCACGTTCAGCTCATCGCCCGCGCGGGTGAAGCTGCGCAGGCGGGCGGAAGCCTCGAAGGCGCGCAGGGCATTGAGCGGCAGGTAAGATCTTGTCATAGCCCAAATCCAGTTTATGGCTGGTGCAAGTTAACATAGTTTGTGAAGTCGGATCACAACCTACTAATCTTCCTGTCGGCAGCTGATTGCCTGCTCTTGGATCGAAACGACGACAACGGAATGGAACCATGACCCTAAAATTATTGATGGCCGGCGCCCTGGCGCTGGGCTTGGCTCCGCTAGGCGCGGTGGCCGACACCTGGCAGCAGCGGGACGGCTGGGCAGCACTCTTCGAGGAACATGGCGCCGAGGGCACCTTGCTGGTGGTGGATCAGCGCCAGGATGCCCAAACGACCTGGGTGCATGACGCCGAGCGTGCACGGCAGCGCTTCGTGCCGGCCTCCACCTTCAAGGTGCCCCACACCCTGTTTGCGCTGGATGCCGGTGTGGTGGACGACGAGTTCCAGGTGTTTGCCTGGGATGGTACCGAACGCAGCGCCGCGGCGTGGAACGCCGATCAGGATATTCGCTCTGGCATGCGCAACTCGACGGTGTGGCTCTACCAACAGTTCGCCCGGGAGCTGGGCGAAGCAAGCGAACGCCGCTACCTGGAGGTGATCGATTACGGTAACGCCGAGGTAGGCGACGACCTCGAGAACTTCTGGCTAGACCCTGGCCACCTGGAGATCTCCGCCGAGGAGCAGATCGGCTTCCTGCAGCAGCTCTATCGCAATGAGCTAGCGTTCGATGAGGCCGATCAGCGTCTGGTCAAGGACCTGATGATTGGGGAAGCCGGGCGCGACTGGATCCTGCGCGCCAAGACCGGCTGGTCCGGCGAGCTGGCCTGGTGGGTGGGCTGGGTAGAATGGCCCAGCGGGCCGGTGTTCTTCGCCCTCAACATGGATACCCCCAATCGCATGGACGATATCCCCAAGCGCGATGCCATCGTTCGCGAGGCCCTGCGTGAGATGGAGGCGCTGCCCTAGGGGCTATCCGGCGTCACCCAAACGCCGTCTGGGTGAAGCTCTCGCGACGGACGATCTGGCGGTGCCAGGCCGCCAGCCTGGGGCGGCCATGGGACCACGTCACCTCGGGCAGCCGGAATGTCAGGTAGTCCAGCGCGACGCCGACGGCGATGTCGGCCAGGGTCATGGCCGACATCGCCTGGGCCTCATCGAGCTCCTGCTCCAGCTGGTCCAGGATGCGCTGAAAGGCCCGCAGGCGGCGCTGCCCCAGCTCGCTGTCGTCGGCCTCGCTGCCCTGATGCTTGCGCGCGATCACCGTTGTGAAGGCGGCATCCATCAGCCCTTGGCCGAGGCCGACCCGATGCAGCACCTCGCTCAGGCGTGATGGCGGAATCAGCGGTTCCCCCGGGCCTTGCCCATCGAGATAGAGGGCGATCAGCAGCGATTCGCTCAGCGCCGTGCCGTCCGCCGTGATCAGCGCCGGGATACGCCCGGCGGGGTTGGCGTTCAGCAGTGCGGCATCGTCGGCCCAAGGGTCGCACCAGCGCAGCGTCACCATCTCGGCCAGGCCTTTCTCCATCATCGTGATACGTGCCATGCGGGCATAGGGCGAGGTCGCATTGAGAAAGAGTTGCATCAGTGTCTCCTGGGTGGGGGGGAAAGCGTGTCGTGGCGCGGCTGCAGACCACGGCTGAGGAGTACCAGAACCAAGCCGCCAGCCAGCAGTACGCTGCCGATGGCGAAGAGTGGCGTATAGCTGCCCCACTCATCATAGAGCGCGGACATGCCATAGCCCGAGGCCGCCTGTGCCGCCGCGAACGCGGCGGTGGCACGTCCCCAGAGTCGCTTGTGAGCCGCCGGGCCAACCAGCTCGGCGAGCCGGCCGGAGGTCAAGGCCACGATGCCGGGGATCATGGCGCCGACCACGAAGGAAGAGACCGAGCGGCTGAGCAGATCCAGCGACAGTAGCGGCAGGGCAACCGCGACGGCCTTGGCCAGGAACGCCAGGGCCAACCCAAGGTGCCAGCCTAGCCGCCGGGCGACGGCGCTGGCCAGCAGCGGGCCGCACACCGCCCCCACTCCGAACAGGCCCCACTGCAGGGCGGCGGGGGAGTGGCCCAGGGCGTTCTCCCTGGCCAGATAATCGACCCAGAACACCGTATGCGGCACGAAACCCGCGCCATCCAGAGCATAGGCGCCGATCACCAGCAGTACGGCGATGCCTACTCCTGCGTGTACCTGGGGTGCGACGCCTCCTTCGGGCAACGCAGGCGCAGGTATCGCCAGGCGTGCCAGGCCGCGGTCGCCGAGCAGCCCCGCTACCAGGCTCAGCACGCCAAGGGTCATCCAGGTCGCCATCAGGCTGGTCTCGAGCAGCAGCGGCACTACCCAGGCCGAGAGCAGCGCCCCCAGACCGATGCCGGCAAATACCAGGGCACCGACATGGGCGCGGCGGGCGAGCGGCGTGGCCGTCAGTGCCAGGGACGGGCCGACCACCATTAGGATCGCCCCGGCGATGCCGGAGACCAGCCGCCAGACGAAGAACCAGGCAAAGCTGGCAGGCCATGCACAGAGCAGAAAGCTCAGGGCGATGGTCGCAAAACAGATACCGAGAAGCGCCCGCGGCGAGTAGCGTTCGGACAGGACATGACCGGAGAGTGCGCCGATCAGGTAGCCGAGCAGGTTGGCTGCGCCGAGATAGGCCGCATCACTGGCGCTGAACCACTGCGCCTCGATCAGCGCCGGCAGGAGCGGGGTGTAGGCAAAGCGAGCGAGGCCGATCCCGGCGAGGGTGGCCATGACGCCCGTGAGCAGGGCGGAAATATCTCGCCTATCGATCATGCAGGGGAGTCCTGAGTCAAAAGCACTGCTGCACAGCCTACATGACGGCTGTTAATCATGAATAATGATTTACTGTGATATAGACTATCTGATTATGTGATTTATAGAGCTTGGCAGGAGGCGCCGCATGCAGCTCAAGTCTCTGCGTCTGTTGATGGGGGTGGCGGAAACCGGCAGTTTCATTGCCACCGCTCAGCGGCTTCATACGGTGCAGTCCAACGTTACGGCACATATCAAGAAGCTCGAAGATGAGCTGGGTGTGCAGCTCGTGCATCGTAGCGGGCAAGTCCGGCTGACCACGGCCGGGATGGCCCTGGCAGAGTATGCCGAGCGCATACTGAGCGCCCACGATGAGGCGATATCACTGTTCAAGGGCGACAAGGTGGCTGGCAGCCGGCTACGCATTGGCGCCATGGAAACCACCACGGCGTTGCGCCTGCCGCCCATCCTGGCCGCCTTCCATGGCGCCTATCCTGAGGTCGATCTTCAATTGCACACGGGCCCAACGGCCTCGCTGGTCGAGCGGCTGACGGATGGCCTGGTCGACTGCGCATTCGTGGCGGGACGTTTCGATCACCCTCACTACCACCTCGAGAAGGTGTTCAGCGAAGAGCTGGTGCTGGTGAGCGCTAGCCCCATGGTGGTCATGCCCGCCACCGAAGAGTTGTTGACCGCGACCTTTCTCGCCTTCCGCCAGGGCTGCAGCTATCGCCAACGTATCGAGCTGCTGCTGTCTTTCTGTGGCGTCAGCGCGGCCAGGATCTTCGACCTTGGCTCGCTGGACGCCATGCTCGGGTGCGTCGCCGCCGGCATGGGTTACACCGTGCTGCCGAGGTCCACGGTGGAGGCCCATCGGCACCGCTTCGGGATTCACTGCCTGGCACTGCCAGCCCCCATCGCCCAGGTCGATACCTACTTCGCTGCCGCCCAGCCGGCCACCTGGACACCGGCACTGACGCGCTTCGTCGACACCCTACGTCAAGTGTCGGCTACCGATAGCCGACGTCCAGATGCGGCTGGCGTATAGCGCCGCGCCGCATATCCTTCCGCCATTGACACCTTGCACTATCCGCGCGAGCCTAAGGGCTGCGCCGCAAGGCGTCCCCGTCCGCGGAAAGGGCTGCGCCCAACGCTTCATATTGATCAACCCATACGACTCCCGGCCTGTCCGGCGGACGCAGGCATATGGAGGGATTCGTATGACCTCACTTCCCCGACCGGATGCCCGGTCCCATGGCCGCTTCAATCTCGAGCAGCAGCGCAAGCGCGCCAAGGAACTACTCAAGGCCGCGCGTGGCGATGAGCCGGCTGCACTGGCGCGCTTCCTGCAATACGTACCGCCGCGCGAGACGCCCCTGGCGCTCGCCGACGCCCAGTTCGTCATCGCCCGCGAATGCGGTTTTCCCAGTTGGCCTCGGCTCAAGGCGCATACCGAGTCACTGGATATATCGCGGCGGCTGGTGGCCGAGCGGGGCGACCGCGACCTGGCGACCCTGCATATCCGCTGTGGTTCGGATATCGAGCACGGCCTGCGCATGGCCGGCTTCGAGGGCGACTTCCTGGAGTTCTCCGACCCCTTCTGCCTGGGCCCGCTGCGTGATCTACCGTCGGATGAGCTGATACGGCTTAGAGCACGCTTCCTGGTCGGGCTTTCCGGCATGGCCGAGGGCGATATCCTGGCGCGTCTTGCCAAGAGCTACACGCTGTTGGACGAACTGGCGCGCTACGCGCGGATCGTGCTGTGGTTCGAGCACGACAGTTACGATCAGCTGCTCCTCGCCTATCTGTTGCATCGCCTACGGCAGCACCCGCCAAGCGCCAAGATCGAGCTGGTGGCAGTGGCGTCGATACCCGGCGTTGAGCGCTTCATCGGCATCGGTCAGCTCGCGCCGGACCTGCTCGCCTGGCTATGGCGGCAGCGTCGGCCGGTGGGTGCTCCGCTGCTCGAACTGGGCACTCGCGCATGGCGGGCGCTTACCGCCGATAACCCCCGCCCCCTGGAAGACCTGGTCGCCACCGGTACGCCGGCCTTGCCGATGATGGGCAGGGCGCTCGAGCGCCATCTGCAGGAACTGCCAGAGGAGGATACCGGCCTCGGTCTGACGGAAAAGCTGACCCTCAGGATCGTACGCGACCACGGCCCCTTGCCGGTGGGCAGGGCCTTCGCGCTGCTGATGCGTGAATACGAGCCCTTGCCCTATCTGGGCGACCTGATGTTCTGGTGGCTGCTGCAGCCGCTGATGGCCGAGCCGCGGCCGCTACTCGAGATCAGCGATACCCATGAAGAGTGGCCGCACCGCCAGCTTGCGCTCACGGCGTTGGGGCAGGCCGTGCTCGAGGGGCAGCACCACTGGTTGGATCATGCAAGCGGCGAGCGGTGGGTGGGCGGGGTGCGTATTCGCCCACAAGGAGGGGGTAGCTGAGCCCTGCAGCCCGCCAGTATATTGCGAGGGCGCCCGCCGGGCGCCCTGGCTTACATCTGCGCTTGCAGGTAGTTCTCTCTGCCCAGCATCTTGATCAGCCGCAGCTGCTGCTCGAGCCAGTAGGCGTGGTCCTCTTCGGTGTCGGCCAGCAGCCCTAGCAGCACGCTGCGGGTCTGGAAGTCGCTCTCTTTCTCGCACAGCGCGATGGCGTCCTTGAGGGCGTCGCCCACCTCGTACTCGAGCTGCAGGTCGTTATCGAGCATCTCCTCCACGTCCTGACCCACGCGTACCGGGGTACGGGTATGCATGTCGGGCTTGCCCTCCAGGAACAGGATCCGTTCGATCAGCTGCTTGGCGTGGCCCTTTTCATCGTCGAACTCATGGGCGATGCGCTCATAGAGCTTGGTGAAGCCCCAGTCGGCATACATCTCGGAGTGGATGAAATACTGGTCCATGGCGGCGAGCTCCGCCGCGAGCAGGCCGTTCAAGGCGTCGATAATGTTCTGGTTGCCTTTCATGGAGTTACCTTTATTAGCGCTAAGTATAGGTAGTGCATCCTAGAGGGAAATGCAGTGGTGGTCAATTTTTTCCTTTAAATTCAGTGCCTTGATAGTAATTTCGCGTGCGATTTGCATTCGGTTTCCAGTGCGCGTGCACTCTTCTTGACCGCATAAACCTAATTTGTCGCACTGGTTTGCTGGGTCGTCACGGCTTGCCAGAGCGCCTCCGCGGCTTTGCCGCTGAGTTCCCGCTCGCGGTAGAGTTTGATGGCAACCGGGACGCTCCATTCCTTGCCGCCTGCCGGTAGCAGCCTTCTCGCCTCCAGGTCGTCCTCCACCAGGGTGCGTGGCAACCAGGCGACGCCTCTGCCATCCAGCGCCATGGTGCGCAGCACCGAGGCGGCATGGGCAGTGAACACCGTGGGCGCGGCTGCCAGGCGCCGGTCGAATACCGAGCGGATAATGCGCCCGAGGCCTGACTCCTCGCTGTAGTGCAGCAGCGGCACGCTGGCCTCGGCGCCCAGTATGTGGCGGGCGTCGCCCTGCTCGTTGGGGGAACAGACGGGTATCAGCTCATCGTCGCCGACCTGAATGGCGAGATAGGTGTCCGCATCCAGCGCGCCCGGCGCCTGGGCGTGGGCATGGCTCAACACGAACTGCGCCTTGCCCTCCTGCATCAACGTCTCGCAGCGCTGCAGCACATCCGACATCAGCTGCACCGACTCGAGCGCGGCCGTGGCTTCCAGGCCGCGCAGCCAGCGTGGCAGGAAGGTGAAGGAGAGAGCGTGGGTGGAGGCCAGGCGCAGCGTCACCGAGCTGGCGTCGGCCAGCCGTTTGGCATCTCCCGGCACCCGGGAGACCCGCGCCAGAAGATCCTGTGCCACCTCGAGAAACCACTCGCCCACCTCCGTCAACCGGGCGGGCTGGGTGCTTCTGTCGAATAGCTCGGCGCCGACCCACGCCTCCAGCGCCCGGATACGTCGGCTGAACGCAGGCTGCGAGCTGTGCCGCTCCTCCGCCGCGCGAGAGAAGTTGCCGGTCGGCGCCAGGGCCAGAAAGTCTTCGAGCCAGATCAGGTTCACGGCCGGTTCGTCCCGTGCATGACATCAGTGAAATTGAGCATTGGCCGCCAGCCCCGCGTTGAGTCGATCATGGCCTGACGCCGTTACCCTTGGAGACCCAGTATGAAGATCGTCGAGATTCGCGAGAAGACCCTGCCTATCAGTTCCTCCATCCGCAATGCCTACATCGACTTCAGCAAGATGACGCTGAGCCTGGTGGCCGTCATCGCCGATGTGGTGCGCGACGGCAAGCCGGTGGTGGGCTACGGCTTCAACTCCAACGGGCGCTACGGCCAGGGCACCCTGATGCGCGAGCGCTTCATCCCCCGGGTGATGGAAGCCAACCCGGAGGATCTGCTCGACGCTAGTGGCAACAATCTCGATCCGCACAAGATCTGGGATGCCATGTACATCAACGAGAAGCCAGGCGGGCACGGCGAACGCTCGGTTGCCATGGGCACCATCGACATGGCGGTATGGGACGCCGTGGCCAAGATCGAAGAAAAACCGCTGTTCCAACTGCTGGCCGAACGCTATGGCAGCGGCCGGCCCGATCCCAAGGTCTTCGTCTACGCGGCCGGCGGCTACTACTACCCCGGTCAGGATTACCGCAAGCTGCAGGATGAGATGCGCAGCTACATCGACCGCGGGTACAACGTGGTCAAGAAGAAGATCGGCGGCGCCTCCCTGGAGGAGGACCTGCGCCGCATCGACGCCATCATGGAGGTGCTGCAGGACGGCCAGAAGCTGTGCGTGGATGCCAACGGCCGCTTCGACCTGGAGACCGCGATCGCCTACGCCAAGGCGCTCTCGCAGTACGATCTGTTCTGGTACGAAGAGCCCGGCGACCCGCTCGACTTCGAGCTGCAGGCGACCCTGCGCAGCTTCTACGCCAACCCCATGGCGACCGGCGAGAACCTCTTCTCGATGCAGGACGCGCGCAACCTGATCCGCTACGGCGGCATGCGCCCCGACCGCGACTGGCTGCAGTTCGACTGTGCGTTGAGCTACGGCCTGGTCGAGTACCTGCGCACCCTCGATATGCTCAAGGAGCACGGCTGGTCGGCGAGCCGCTGCATTCCCCACGGTGGCCACCAGATGTCGCTCAATATCGCCGCCGGCCTGGGCCTCGGCGGCAACGAGTCCTACCCCGACCTGTTCCAGCCCTTCGGCGGCTTCCCCGATGGCGTACGCGTGGAGAACGGCTTCGTGACCATGCCCGAACTTCCGGGTATCGGCTTCGAGGGCAAGGCCGATCTGTATCGCGTCATGCAGGATCTATCGGCCTGACCGCAGCTCTAGCCTCACCGCCAGCTCGCCCTCAGGGCGAGCTGCACTGCCACATCACTCCGCGTCCGACGGTACGGCCGCCGGGTCCATCCAGAAGGGCTCTCATACATGGCCGTCGGGGTCTGCCAATGCGCGGCTATACATGAAACCGTGCTCCTGCGCGGCGTTGATATCTGCGATGCCGCCGTTGGCGGCGGCAGCCTCGCACATGGCAGCGACTGCTGTACGGCTCGCGCACGAGACGGCCAGCATGACCTCGCTGGCGTCGGTCGTCGGGATCGGTCGCTCACACCTGCCAGTCGATTGGAGCATCGCGATTTCGACAGGGCACGCCATGCCGAACACACCTGTGACTATCGATAAGAGGCGTAGACTCAATGGCAGGTGCCAGCGTGGCTGAGGGCCACGATTCCCAGCGCTACCGGCACACATGGGTTGCGATTGACGCCTATGTCGCTTTATCTCCATCGGCTAACAGTATATGTGGTTACCACTCTTGGTAAGTAGTCCTTAAGAGTTCGTCTTTCCTGGAAGGTGGACTCATGACACCTGTGATGTAGGCTGATATACTAATATCCTTGCATGGATGCAATAGGGCTGCCCACTCTCTCCTTAGCATTCAGTTACAACCCTGAGAACGCCCTTGGCGCGTGAAAGCAGCCGGACGTTCTCGTTTTTATTAGACAAGGATGTTGGATGAACGAGACAAAACGAAAGAACCGACTCATCGCCCTGACGCTCGCCATGTTTCTCGGCTTTTTTGGCATTGATCGGTTCTACCTGGGTAAGTGGAAAACGGGAATTCTAAAAGGGGTAACGTTTGGAGGGCTGCTGTTCTGGTGGTTCATCGACGGCGCGCTTCTGCTCTTGGATGCTTTTTTTCATTCTCTGGGGAAGGAGAAGGGCATTATCAAGGATGCAGCAGGAAATGAGCTGAAGTATGGGCTCTCAATGTATAAATTCAAGAACGGTCGCTTCGAGCGCGACTGGTTCAAGTGAAGTAACCCGGCAGACGCACGCCGAAGTGGCTGACAAGGTGATGAGCCAGGAGATGATGCTGATATCTTTCGGCATGCTTTTCCTGGCTTTTCTTCTGGTAGTAACATTGCGTAGTCATTGGTTGCTCTGGCCTTATGTTGCCTTTCTTTTGTTCGAGATTGTTGGAGTGGTCGATTTTGTTGTTCTCGACGATGAAATATTTGGCTTGGCAATAAATGAAATTGGGTCTTCTTATAAATATTCCACCTACGTTTATTTTGCGTCACTGTTGTTTTTCCTGTTGTTTACATTTTATTTTGTTGCAAGGCATAGAGCTCCTCGGCAGTAAAGATATAGCCATGGCTTCCTTGCGCCTTACCCGCGGAGCCTCTCGAAGGCAGAGCCACCACTTTCCGCAATAATGTCCAAGCCGGTGCTCTGGGCGGGGCTAAGCGACTTCAGCTACGACCTCCATGCCCACGAGGAGTACACTTTAGGTGTGACCCTTGCAGGGCAGCAGGATTTCTTCAGCAACGGGGAGTTAGTCGATTGGAGCATCGCGATTTCGATCGGGCACGCCATCGGCCTCGGCGATCACCCGCTGCGGGTCCGGGGCGCCGTCGGCCACCTTGCGGCGCTGGCGCAGCAGGTCCAGCAGGCCACTACCCAGCAGGGCGAAAAGGATCAGGCCGCCGCCGACGAAGGCCAGAGATGGTGGCACCTCGCCGACCCACCACCATACCAGCAGGGTCCCCACCAGGGTCTCCAGCAGCATTACCAGACTGACCTCAGCCCCGGGCAGGTAGCGGGGCCCAGTCTGGATCAGGTAGTAGGCCGCAGGCAGGAACACCAGTCCCATCAGTAACAGGCGCAGTAGGTCCGCCGGGGGCGGCAGCTGCATGCCGCCCAGGGCCAGGGCTGGCAGCAGCATCACCACGCAGCCAAGGGGCAGGATCACGGTGGTATCCACGCCGGGCTGGGCGCTGGCCACGGTCATGTTGACGGCGATCGATAGCGGAATCGCCAACGCCACCACGAGCCCCAGGAGCGAGCCTTGCCCCACCTCGCCGGCGGCCATCAGCCCCGCCCCCAGCACGCAGAGCAGGATCACTACCCAAGTCTGGGCCCTAAGGCGCTGACGAAACAGCAGCAGGCCCAGCAGCCCCGCTACCAGGGGAGCCAGGTTCTGGATCACCAGCACGTTACCGGCGGCGGTCAGGCGCACCGCCGCCACGAAGCCCCAGGCACTGCCGGCGAAGGCCAGTGGACACCACAGGGCTGCCGGGCCGCAGGCGCGCAGGGCCCCGGGCAGCCCGCGCCCATAGCGGGCCAGGGCAACGGCGCCCAGTACCGCGCCCAGCAGCAGCGCCCGCCAGAACATGAAGACCTCTACCGGGACCTGAGTGTCCTTGACGAAAAGGGCGTCCGGGGAGAGCAGCAAAACTCCTGCTCCGGTGATCAGATAGCCGCGGGCACGCCTCGGGATTCCTTGCCACATGAGGCCTCTCCTTGAATAGCGGTTCCGCTAGTCTCGGCGGTTACCAGAAAAGCGGAGGTCGGGAAACGTACCCCGCCTGCCTGGTTACGACGCGTCGACGTGTGGTCCGCTCTCAAGCAGCTCGAGGAGGATCTGGGGTTCATCATCAACTCAGTGATGGCCTTACAGGCAATCATGCACTAAGACTAAAACGAACCTTCTCCATCGGGGCGGGCCACGTCAGCACAAGGCCCGGCTTGCTCGCCAGGCGCATGTTGCAAAGGTTCCACTCGGGAGGCGTCATGGCCCCACATAACGGTTATCGCTGGACGGCTCGCGGACGGTCTCTCCTGCTGCTGGCCTGCACGCTGGTAATGGCATCGATGGTGTTGGCTGATACCGGAAAATCGACGCTGGCCCTGGCTCACTTCGATTTCCGGGACACCTCTGGCGAACTCCACGATCAAAGCGCCGAGCACGAGGCGCGACTGACGTCGCTCAATGAGCTGTTGTACGCTGGTCTTGCCGGAAACCCCGAGATCACGCTAGTCGAGCTGAGCTGCGAGATGGAGCGCTGTACGCACCGCAGCCCAGGCCTGGCCGTTCTTGCCGGGCAGGCCCAGGCCGCTGGCGCGCAATATCTCCTTGTCGGCGAGATTCACAAGGTGAGTACGCTGATTGGAAGGGGAAGGCTGGCGGTGCTGGATCTGGATGACAACAACACATTTGCCTGCGAGCAGCTCTTGTCGTATCGAGGTGATAGCGACGAAGCATGGCAACGCATGGCGCAGTACACCTTGCGCCTTATTGAGGAGAGTTGCCTTCCTCTGCTTGGCGCGCCGCGTTGATTACTTGATGCTGCCTGGTAG
The DNA here is from genome assembly GCF_014779595.1 of Halomonas sp. ML-15. GTDB lineage: Bacteria > Pseudomonadota > Gammaproteobacteria > Pseudomonadales > Halomonadaceae > Franzmannia. The sequence goes on along the minus strand of NZ_JACXZT010000019.1, from coordinate 1,758 downwards.
TCATCGACATCAATAGAGAAAGCCATGTGCCCGCCGCCTTGCGCGCCTTCATCTTCATCAACCTGTGGGCATTCAGGCAGGCATGCGTATGGCTCAGGTTGCCCGCTCGTGACAAGTGAGACTTGACCGCGACAAGGCCAGCGACGAGGCTTGGCCTATCGCACTCCGAGGTGAACGCCATGTCCCGATGCTCTCTCGCTCTGTTGCCTGCACTGCTCGTTGCTGTTTCGGCGCTGGCAACTGAGCAGCACCAACATCAGCATCACTCCCCCTACGCCGGCTTCGAGGAGCGTGAGATCAAGACGCTGTCGCAGGACGATATCGATGAGCTGCGCCGCGGTGGCGGCTGGGGGCTGGCGCTGCCGGCCGAGCTGAACGGCGTGCCGGGGCCGGCACATCTGCTCGAACTGCGCGACGAGATTCCCCTCGAGGATGACCAGGTGGCGGCAATCGAAGCGCTCTCCGAGCGCATGCGCGAGGCCGCGATTCCCGCCGGTGAACGGCTGATCGAGGCCGAACGCGCTATCGAGCATGGCTTTGCAGAACGCAGCCTGGACGAGGAAGGTCTACGCCAGCGGCTCGCCGAAGCCGAAGAGGCGCGGGCCGAACTGCGTTTCGTGCACTTGGCCACCCATCTCGACACGCTGCCGATTCTCGATGACGATCAGGTGGCGCGATATAACCAACTGCGGGGCTACAGCAATAACCAGGATGATCCCTGCGACAGCGTGCCCGAGGGCCACGACCCCGAGCGCTATCGCCAGCACATGGGCTGCGATTGACGCTCGTCTCGCTTCAGCTTAAGCACCGCTCTCATTGCCGATCGTCTGAATCACCTCGAAGCCCTCGAACTTCGGCGGCCCCAGGTAGAGCCCCTCGCGACGGCTTTGCCCGGCATTGGCGTGGGCGGCGCGGAACGCCTCGGAGTGCGTCCAGGCCTCGAAATCCTCGCGGGATGTCCAGATGGTGTGGGAGGCGTAGAGGACATGATCCTCCTCCTCGGGGCCGCGCAGCATATGGAACTCGACGAAACCGGGCAGGCCCTGCAGATGGGACTCCCGCTCCAGCCAGATCTGTTCGAACTCCTTCACTCGCTCGGGATTTACCCGAAAACGGTTCATGGCGATAAACACGGTGTGGCTCCTCGTGATGTGGTTCATATGCTCGTCGAGTGACGATGCCAGCTTACCCCACGGGGGACAAGGTGGCGTATGGTGGTGGGGGCACTTGCTGCCGTTGGCATCAGGCGAGCCCAAATAACGATAATGACAACGCCGGGGCACATACCATGATTCAGCGACTTCTCGTTCTGCTGGCCGCGCTCGCACTATCGAGCGCGGCCTTCGCCAACCTGCCACCCATCGACGCTACTCAATCCGGCGACAGCGCCACCCTCAGCCCTCATGCTCAGCTTATGACCGCGCTGGAAACCACCGGCGACCATGCTCTGAGTGAACCCTGTGAACCTCACGCTGAGTTGGATGGGCTGCTGTTGGCACAGGGCTGCTGCCGTGTGTGCCGCACCGGCAAGGCCTGCGGAAACTCCTGCATCAACCGCAACTACACCTGTCGACAGCCGCCGGGCTGTGCGTGCAATGGGTAGCTAGCGCTCGAAACCCTGCTATCCCATTCGCTGGGAGCTACTCTCTCTAGGTTTTGTACGAAAAGTCGGCACGTAGGCAACGATCTATGCAAGCCAGGCATACCATGGCGCGAAAGCTGCGGGCCAGCTTGTCATAGCGCGTGGCGATTCGCCGT
>NZ_JACXZT010000018.1:157086-178865 GCF_014779595.1 Halomonas sp. ML-15 | reverse complement strand
GATCAGCGACCAGCTATGGTCGGATAGCTCGTAGCGTCCTGCCATACCTCACCTATGCTGCTGCGGCATAGGAAAAATTAGCAGAATCTACTTTTCGTACAAAGCCTAGCATACGGCGGTCAGGTTCCACCCGTTAATCGACATCGGCCGAGTAGGCCACGTCGCGCTGTGTTTCGAGTGCCTGAAGCCGCGCTTCCAGCGCTTGCTTGATGCCTTCATATGCCGAGCTGCCGAGTGCCAGCCGCAAGGGGGGCGCCGGCTCGTCGGCGGCGGCGATCATGGCATCGACCGTTCTGGCGGCATCGCCCTTTATCTCGAAACTGCCATCTGCCACGGCTCGCCTGACATCGCCTGCCGGTGTGGCGTCATAAGCCTCCATTGATTCCCCGCGCACGAGTCCAGTGGCGAAATCGGTCGCAGTGGGGCCCGGTTCGACCAGGATGAAATCGATCCCGAACGGCGCCACTTCCTGCGCTGTCGATTCGATGAAGCCTTCGATGCCCCACTTGGTCGCGTGATAGAGCGAAAAGTTGGGATAGGCCTTCTGGCCGCCTTCGGAGGAGACCTGCACGATGCGCCCGCCTCCCTGGGCGCGCAAGTGGGGTAGCGCCGCGCGGATCAGCTGAATCGAACCGGTGAGATTGGTTGCAATCTGGTGGTCGATCTGTTCATCGCTGAGCTCTTCGGCGGCGCCGAAAAGCCCATAGCCGGCATTGGACACCACCACATCGACTCTTCCCATACGGGTGAAGGCTTCACGAGTGGCCTCGCGGATCCTTGATACATCGGTAAGGTCGAGGGTCAGCAGCGTGAGGCGTTCGCCATGGATCTGCTGCAGTTCGTCGAGAACGCCCTGCCGGCGCAGCGTGGCGACCACGCGGTCGCCACGCGCCAGCAGGCGTTCCGTCATCAGTCGGCCGAGGCCTGAGGATGCTCCGGTAATTAGCCATGTCTTGCTCATTGCGCGATTCCTTCCTTCAGTTGGGTTGGCCATTTCATGGTGGTGCACCCGATTGGAAAGAAGAAGTAGGCTAGTATGATATGAACTAGTGAGAGTATTTCACCAATGGGCGTGTCAAGGGTTACCAAATCGAAAGTGACCAAACCGAGAATGACCAAGCCGACGCTGGCCGACCTGGACGCCTTTGCCGTAGTCGCCGCCGAGCGCAGCTTCCGGCGCGCGGCTGATCTGATCGGTATCTCGCGCTCGGCATTGAGTCACCGCATGCGACACCTGGAAGAGCAGCTCGATGTACGGCTGCTACACCGCACCACCCGCAGTGTGTCGCTCACGGATGCCGGCAGCCGACTCCTGGCACGCATGACGCCCACCTTGAGGGAGCTGAATGCCACGCTGGACGCTCTCTCCGACGACCGCGGCGAGCCCAGCGGCCTGCTGCGCATCAATGCCAGCAAAGCGGCCGTCCGGTTGCTGCTCGCCCATGTCGTTCCCACCTACCTGAGCCGATACCCGGCGGTGGAACTCGACCTCGTCAGCGAAGGGCGACTCGTCGACATCGTCGAGCAGGGCTTCGATGCCGGGGTTCGGCTTGGCGAGGCGGTGCCCCAGGACATGATTGCGGTGAAGTTGGGCAGTGATGTCCGTTTCCTGGCAGTAGCCTCGCCGGCCTACTTGCGCCGCTTCGGCACGCCCAGCGTTCCCGACGATCTTCACAAGCACCGTTGTATACGCCAGCGCTTGCCCAGCGGTAAACGCTACCGCTGGGAATTCGAGCGGCGAGGGCAGGAAGTGGCCATGGACGTGCCCGGCGCACTGACACTCGACGAAAACGACCTCATGGTCGAGGCGGCGGCCGACGGCCTCGGCATTGCCTACGTTCCTGACATCGCGGCTAGTGACCGGCTCGCAGCGGGCCAGCTCGTGGCGGTACTGGAAGATTGGAGCCCGCCATCTCCCGGCTTGATGCTCTACTATCCCGGACACCGCCATGTGCCGGCCGCGCTGCGCGCCTTTATCGATCTGCTGAAGGCGACCGAGACTCAGGCTTGATGGTTCGTCCTATTGAGGGAAATTCGATGGGCTTCATCTGGCCGAATTACCCATCGCCTAGGTAGTCTCGTCCTCTTCCACTGCCGGTTCCACCGGGTCGCCATTCTCATCCACCAGCTGCTGGTCATACGCCGCCTGCAGGCCGGTGTCTTCAACTGCTGGTTGTTCCTCTTCTTCTGCTTCTGCGGTTTCTGTTGCCTCCTCTGTCCAGTCGGCCCAGTAGTCGATGTGGCCCGGGTATATCGGAGACAGCATCGACGCCAGGATGCCGACCATCGCGAAGATGGCAAAGGCATCGGCATAGCCGAGCCTGTCGACCAGTGCGCCGATGACCGGTGAGCCGGCTGCCTGGCCAAGTGCCACCGCCATAAAGGGCAACACCGGCCCCATCGAGAGCCGCCCCGGCAACAGGCGGATGCCGGTCATCAGATAGAGCCCGGTCAGGCTCATATAGGCAAGGCCAAAGACCAGCGCCGAGAACATTGCCAACCCTAGCTGCCCTGGGCTCGCAGCGAGCAGTGCCAGACTCGAGGCCAGCATCATCAGCATCAAGGCTTGGGTAATCGGCGGGTTATTGCGGTCGGCCAGATCACTGATCATGGCGCCCCCGAGGCCGGCGATACCGACGGCGAACCACAGCCAACCGGTGTGGCCGGGAGACAAAGCGCCGAGGGTAACCGCCAGATCTGGCGCAAACAGCCAGTACGGCGCAGATACGAAGCCCATGATAAAGGCGAACAGCGTCAGCCGGATGAGGCGGGACCACTGCTGACGGTTGAGTGGCGGCGGAGGTACGGCGTTGGCCGGCACGATCCGCGATACAGAGGGAATGAAGAACCATGCCGCCACGACCCCGACGCCCGCCAGCACAGCGAACATGGCATAGGTGAAACGCCAGGCATCGAACAGGAACACCACCGTGGGTACCGCCACGATGATACCGATGCTGGTACCTGCGTTCATGATCGAACTGACCCGGCCGTGCATCGTACGGCTGACCAGCGCCTGCATGGCGGTAGTCAGAGCCGGCATCATCAAGCCAGTGCAGATGCCGCAGGTGAACACCCCAATACCCAGCGACATCGCGCTCGCAGCTTGACTGATCAGCGTCAAGCCGCCGGCACCGAAACAGCCCGAGATTACCGCCAGGTTGCGCGCCCCGAGGCGATCAGCGGCGAGTGGCGCGACCAGGGTGGCAAGCACGAAACTGATAAACGGCAACGCCCCGATGATGCCGATCCGGTGAGCCGTCAGGTCCAGCTCGGCGCTGATGGAGGGGACGAACAGGCCGAAGGCGAAGCGCGCGAGCCCGTAACTGATGGCGATTAGCCCGGCACCAAACAGAGCGAATCCCATGTTCGACAAGGTTCTCATTGAGCACTGCTCCGGGCTGCCGCCAATAGGGTGTCGACCATGGCGCGGGTGTCCGCGAGGGCCGTCTTCGCACCCAGCAGGGCCACCGCCGTGTTACTGCCTTCCAGCACCATGAACAGATGCCGTGCCAGGCCGGCGTGGTGATCTAGCCCGTCGCGGGATACGGCGTCCTCGAGGCGCGTCAGCAGGTCGATCTTGGCGGCCGCCGCCAGGGCATGGATCTCGGCGCTGTGCTCGGCGAACTCGCCCATCGCCTTGGCCATGATGCAGCCATGCAGGCTGTAGCGCTCCAGCCAGTCGCCGTGCGCCTCCACCAGGGCCAGTGTGGCCTGGCCCGGTGTGACGCTAGCCGTTGCTGTATCGAGGTGGGCAAGGAAGCGCTCATGACGGGCCGCCAGCACGGCCATCACCAGCGCCTCCTTGGAGGCGAAGTGATTGTAGAGCGTCATGCGTACCACCCCGGCTGCTGCGACGATGCGGTCGATGCCGGTGGCGTGGAAGCCCTGCTCATGAAAAAGCTGCTCGGCGGTGGCGAGCAGCTGGTCGCGCTTGGAGGCTGGCATAGGTGTCCCTTCCTATATAGACCGATCTATCTAAATGTGGATGCATTGCAGTACAAGGGCCCGGTGGTGTCAAGCGATGCTGCAGTGAAAATCGTCTATCAGGGAGCGGCAAGAGCAAGTGGCGCATGCTCCGCGGCCCTCGCGCCGCCACGCCGGCGGATGGACCGCTGAGCCTCCAGATCGAAGAGTGGAAGGTGCCGACGCTGGGCCAGCGCTCCCGCGATCCGGTGGAAGCGCCGGACGGCAGCATCTGGTGGGTGGGGCAGTGGCTGGACATCCTCGGCCGGCTCGACCCCGATGCGGAGACCTTCCAGAGCTGGCCGATCCCCTCCGGCCCGGTGTATGCCGGCATCCTGCCCCATATGCGCACCACCCTGGATAGTGCCGCGCTGCTGATCCATCAGAGCGGCACCAACCATATCGCCCGAGTGACCGTGGAGGACAATGGCGCTGCTGCGGAAGAGGCTGAGTAGCGGCTACGTTCAGCGCAGTACGAAGCGCAGGAGGCGCTCGGCCATCTTGCCGAACGGGGGGCGCAGCAGCGTCGCGACGTTCCAGCGGCCCTGCGCGAAGATCCCCTTGGCATGGCTGAGCCGGCGGAAGCCTTCGATGCCGTGATAGGCACCCATGCCACTCGCGCCGACGCCGCCAAACGGTAGATCGTCCTGGGCGATATGCAGCAGCGTGCCGTTGAGGGTGACATTGCCCGAGGTGGTGCCGTCGAGCACCTTGCGCTGGGCTGCCTTGTCATCGCCGAAGTAGTAGAGCGCCAGCGGGCGAGGGCGCGCATCGACGAAGTCGATGGCCTCCTCCAGCGTACGATAGGTGAACACCGGCAGGATCGGCCCGAAGATCTCCTCCTGGGCGATGGCCATGTCGTCGCTGACATTGAGCACCACTGTCGGGCGCATCGCGCGGGGGTGTGCATTTTGCCCCTTGTGGCCGACCTCGCGCACTGTTGCACCTTTGGCGAGGGCATCCTCCAGCAGGTCGTTGAGGCGGGCCAGGTGACGGTCGTTGAACACCCAGGTGTAATCCTCGCTTGCGGGGCCGTCGGGGTAGGCGGCCACCACTGCCGCCTCGTAGTGGGTGAGGAAGCCCGCCAGATCCTGCTCATGGACCAGGGCGTAGTCGGGGGCGATGCAGGTCTGGCCGCCACTCACCAGTTTGCCGAACACGATGCCGTTGCAGGCATGGTCCAGTGGGTGCCCCGCCTCGATGATCACCGGCGATTTGCCGCCCAGCTCCAGCGTCACCGGTACCAGATGCTCGCTGGCCGCCTGCATGACCTTGCGCCCGACGGCGGTGCTGCCGGTGAACATCAGGTGATCGAAGGGCAGGGCGGAGAAGGCCGCGCCCACCGCCGCATCGCCGTTGACCACCGCCACCTGTTCCTTCGAGAACAGCCCACCCAGGATCTCCTCGAGCAGTGAGTTGATCGTCGGGGTGAACTCCGACGGTTTCAGCAGCACCCGGTTGCCGGCCGCCAGTGCCGTTGCCAGCGGCATCAAGGCGAGCACCAGGGGGTAATTCCACGGTGACATGATGCCGACGACACCTAGCGGCTGATACTCGACCCGTGCCGAGCCCATGCGCATATGCAGCGCAACATGGCGCTTTTCCGGGCGCATCATGCGGCGCAGATGCTTGTGCAGATAGTCGATCCCGCTGATCGTGCTGCCGAGCTCCATGACGCTCGTCTCGTGGCGTGAGCGATGACCGAAATCGGCATTGATGGCCTCTTCGAGCTGGCGGCGGTTCTCGATCAGCGCGGCGCGCAGCGCAGCAAGATCGGCCCGCCGCTCGGCAAGCGACGGCGCGCCATCCCGGCGATAGGCCGCGCGCAGTGCCGACAGCAACTGGTCGAGATCGACGGCAGGCGAGGCGTTTGACTGGCCCTGGCCCCTCATGACGTGAGCCCTGGGCGGTATCCGCTGTCGCTCAAACGCTTGGCCAGTGTGGCAATGTGGGCGGGGCCAACCTCGCAGCAGCCACCGACCACGCTTGCCCCCTGCGCGACCCATCTCAAAGCATGCTCGGCGTAGGCGGCAGCGTCGAGATCGGTACGCGACGCTAGCTTATCCACCGTGCCACCGGGCTGCAGCGGGGCCACGGAGGTAAAGCCGTTGGCGTATCCGCCGAAGGGCGCGTCGAGCTTGGAAAGCTCATCCATGGCGGTAGTCACCGCCTCCGGCATGGAGCAGTTGACCACGACTCCTGCCGCGCCGAGGGCGACGACCTCCCGGGCTGCTGCGGCCAGCGACTCGCCGGAACGCAAACGCGAGCCGTCGCTGTCGTCCACCGTAAACGCCACCCATACCGGACGCTGGCTCTCCAGCGCCGCCATGGTCGCGGCACGCGCCTCGCGGATCAGCGACATCGTTTCACACAGGAACAGTTCGACCCCGTCGGCCTGGAGCGCCACGAGGCGCCGGTAGTCGCGCTGACAGGTAGCGTCGTTCGGCACGCTATCAGGGTGGTAACTCGCCACCAAGGGGGGCAGGCAGCCTGCAATCTGCACCTCTCGGCCGCTCTCCTCGCGGGCCTGATGAGCGGCGCTCAGCGCTGCGGCATGCAGCGGCTCGAACAGAGCGGGGTCGCCGTCTCGCGCCAGACGAATCGGTGTGGCGCTGTAGTTGTTGAGCTTGATCACCTGGGCGCCGGCCTCAATGAAATCGCGGTGAGCGGCGGTGACCAGATGGGGCTCGTCGAGCATGACCTGGGCGGACCACAGCGGTGAGGCGGGTTGGCGGCTGCGTTTCCGGAGTTCCTGCCCCATCCCGCCGTCGAGCAGCACTACATTTTCCTTTCTAGCACGCATCAGGCCACGATCCTTTTCCAAGGTTACCAGTATGACGCTGTCAGCTTACCAATAGCTCGCCACCATGGCTTGTGGCGTGTATCTAGATGGGTCGCGGGTCTTTTGCTGGAGCGGCATCCATCACTGTAAATCTTTCTTTTTTGTTAAAAATGAGAAGTATTAGCACTATGATGGGCCATTGCGATCAACGCCACCGTCAGGAGTCCTTTATGCTCGATGCCAAGGAAGCTACCTATGCGAATAATGGAAGATCCCCTCTGCAGGTCATGGAGCCTCGCAACGGATCGCGCAACATCGCCGTTTCGAAATGAAGCTCGGCTTCCGTTATGGGTTGTGGGCCTTCGTTTGTATTAGCGCCCTAGCGCCCAATCCAGTCATTGCCTCAGCCGATATAGTGACACTGGATTGGACAATTGCCGAAACGCTGGTTGCCCTGGACAACCCGCCTGTTGGGTTAGCCGAGATTCCCCAGTACCGGCGTTGGGGTGGCGCCGAGCAATTACCGTCAGACGTTATTGATGTTGGCCTGCGTGCGCAGCCCAACCGTGAGTTGATTGCTCAGCAGGCTCCCGATCACATCCTGCTTTCGCCGCTATTCATGCGTTTGAGCGACCAGCTGAATACCATTGCGCCTATCACTTCGCTGGCCAATTACCAACTTGGCGATCCACTTTGGCAACGCCTACAGCGCACAACGCATACTCTGTCGGCACTGAGCGGCAATCACGACGCAGCCTCCACGCTGATTGATGTCGTTGAAGGGTATCTGGATCAGCAAAAAGCGTTATTGGAAGCGCAGCCACCATTACTTGTCGTGCAATTCATTGACGCCCGCCATCTGCGGGTATATGGCGAGAACAGTCTGTTTCAGGCGGTGCTAGAACGTTTGGGGCTGACCAATGTTTGGCAACAACCTACCAATCAGTGGGGGGTTGCCACGGTAGCGTTAGAAGAGCTGTTGACCTACTCTGATGCGGCAATCATTGTCGTCGAGCCGCTCCCTTCAGGCATGAGTAATGATTTTTCTGACAATGTACTTTGGCAGCATCTTCCAGCTGTTCAAGAGCACCGCGTATTTCGCCTGCCAGCGGTGTGGAGTTTTGGCGGAATTCCATCAGCAGCGCGCTTCGCTGAGTTGCTCAGTGAAGCGCTATTAGCCCGTTGAACGAAGCTCTTTAAAGAGCGCCTAGAAGTCCAATGCGGCGGAGAGTTTTACCGTGCGCGGCTCGCCTTGGGTCAAATAGCCGCCGGTGGCCGAGGCCCAGTAGTTCTCATCGGTGAGATTTTCGACATTGGCGCGTAGGGTTAGCGTGTTCGTATTCAGCGGCATGGCGTAGCGAACACCCACGTCCCAGCGCGTCCAGGCATCGACTTCGAGCTGATTGGCAGCGTCCAGATACTGGCTGCCATTTCGCACTGCGCGGCCGCTAAGCGTCCAGCCGGGCGCTTGGGGAATGTCCCACTCGCCGCCTAAAACCACGCGATAACCGGGCACCCCAACCGCGTTGTTGCCCTGGTGAGTGCCATCGTCGGTACGCGTCAGCTCAGGGTCAATCCACATGGCGCTACTCAGCAAGCGCAGGCCGTCCAGTGGCTCACCGTAAACACTCAGCTCCACACCACGGTTACGCTGCTCACCGTAGTAGCCGTAAATGCCAGTTTCGGCGTCAAGAAAGGCATTGGGTTGCTCGATTTCAAACAGGCTCACACTACCGCCCAGATTGCCCAGATCGATTTTGGCGCCGATCTCACTCTGTTTGGCTTCGATCAAACCAATATTTTGCCCAGCATTCACCGCCGTGGTGGGAGCCGTGTCGCCCGGCTGTAATGCTTCGATGTGGTTGGCATAGAGTGATAGTGAATCTGTCGGTTTAACTACGACGCCATAAACAGGCGAGAGGCGGGTATCGCTGAAACGGCTATCAAAGTTACCGTCGTAATCATAGTTGGTGACCTCGACTTCCTGGTAGCGTGCGCCTAAGGTAAGCAGCAGCCGGTCATCCAGAAAGCCCAGCGTATCGGAAAGCGATACGCCGTTGTTGCGCGTTCGGCTGCGCAGGTTGGGATTACTCATATCCCCATCGCTCCAGTCCGGCGCTTGCAACGGCACATCGACTGGCTGATAGATATTGGTAGCGCTAGGCGTAAACAACACCATCTCATAGGCCGACCGGGTGGTGCGATAGATACTCGAGTAGCCGAGATCCACCTGATGGCTAACCGCGCCCGTATCGAATGCCCCACGCACACCAGCCTGCCCACCAATACTTTCAGCACGATAAGGCACTTCCATCTGGCCGATAGTGGATGAGCCGTCTGCTGCATTTACCGTCGGCGAGCCATACATGCCGCTTTCGCGAGTGTTGTTGCCGCCCACTGCTGCATAGGCGGTCCAGCTGTCAGCCACATCGTACTCGCCGCGCAGCATCGCGAAGTTGGTCTTCAGCTCTGTATTGGCCCACTCTGGTGCATAGTTGGTACTGGCGGAGGGGGCATCTGGCACACGGGTCAAGCCACCTCCTAAGTGTACTACTGAACGGCCACCGTTCACGGTGTGGCTTTGATGGCCAATATCCAGTGAGGCGCGGCCGCGTTCACTGCGATAATCCAGCCCCACTACGGCGGAGGTTGCGCGACGCTCTTCATCATCAATCGCCCTATCCCCCCGGCCACGCTCAATGCTGGCGCGAACGCCGAACTGATTCTGATCGCCAAAACGCCGCCCGAGCTCCAGGCCACTTTCAACGTAGCCGCTGTCGGTCACCCCGGTGGTCAGTTGCGTGAGTGGTTCATCCGGCGCACGTTTGGGCTCAATATTGATCGCTCCGCCAACGCCGGAGCCACTGGGTGAAACGCCATTGGCAAAGGCATTGGCACCTTTAAACAGTTCCACGCGTTCGGCAATATTGGTCGCGACTACCTGGCGCGGCAATACGCCGTAGACGCCACCATAAGCAATATCTTCACCATCCAGATCAAAGCCGCGAATTTGAAACTTTTCCGCGTAGTTGCCATAGCCAAAACCGCTTTGTACCGATGCATCATTGATTAACACATCCGCCAGCGTCTCAGCCTGCTGATTTTCGATTAGCTCAGCGGTAAACCCAATCACATTGAACGGTATATCCGCTGCATCGCGTTGCCCCCAGGTACCAACGCGTGCACCGGCAGCCACTTGGCCACCGGCAAAAGCCGGGGCGGGGCGATCACCACTCGCGGTTGCCTCCCCAATCACCGTGACGGTCTCAAGCGAAGCACTGTCGCCGGAAGGTGCTTGCGCCCAGACAACGCAGGGCGTCCCTAGCAGAATGAACGTGAGCGTACGCCAGGAGGGGGCAGGCAGGGGCATGAGGTTTCCTCTGTGCTAAAGGCTATAGGTTTTACACAAGGATGATAATATAAAAACTATTCTAAAGTATAATCATTATTGTTTGGTGTTTAGGCGCATTTGCCATCGCTCGTCTAGTAGAGGCGCGGCCCATACCGTAGGGCCGCAGAAAACGATGGGGCAGTTTTATTGCAGCGTCTCCTCCAGCAGCAGGGCGAGGCGCTTGTGGTGCAGGTCATCGGCGGCGGCATCGTAGGAGGGGGCGTCCTTGGCCGTGAAGCCGTGGGCGGCACCCTTGTAGAGCTCGGTGGTGAAGTGTATGCCGGCGGTGGCCAGCGCCTCGTCCAGGCGGGCGATCTGCTCTGAAGGCAGCAGCTCGTCCTTGTCGGCGTGGCCGAGATAGACGCGCCCCTCGATGGTGCCGATCACGTGCACGGGGCTATTCGGGTCGTCGGCCACTGCCAGCCGCGCCGAATGGAAGCCTGCCGCAGCGGCAATGTGGGTGGGGTGCTCGGCCGCCATGCGCAGCGCGAAGGCGCCGGTCATGCAGTAGCCGACCACGCCCAGCTTGCCAGCAGCGAACTCGACCTGCTCATCGATGCACGCCAGTAGCGCGGCAAAGTCGCGGGATTGTGCCTCGGGCGTGAGGTGGCCGGCATACTCGACCAGCGTCGGTCGCACGTCCGGGTCGCGGAACGACTTGCCCTCCGGCACCACGGGGCCGTACGCATCGCGGTAGTAGACGTTGGGCATCAGCACGGCATAGCCGCTGTCCGCGATGCGCTGGGCCTTCTCGTGATAGCAGGGACGCAGGCCGCCGATATCGGTGAACAGCACCACCGCCGGCAGGGGTTCGTTGGCGTTCCCGGGGGTAAAGAGATAGGCGTCGATGGTGCCATCGGCGGCGGGGATGTCGATTGCGCGAGACATAACAGTACTCCGGTTGATGGATGGTGGTCGACGGTGGCTATGGGCGAATGTACCAGGGACGCTTCTACCCTGGCCTTCAGCCCTTGCCGGCGACCTCGAGAATCGCCTGGCGCAGTGCCTCGGGTGGCTGTGCGCCCGAGAGGCCGGTGGTGCCATTTAAGATAAAGGTTGGCACACCGCTCACGCCCAGGCGCCGCGCCTCGTCGAGGCCTGCCTTTACCTCGGCTCGACCCTGGTCGCCCGCGAGAAAGGTGGGTATGTCGATATTCGCTAGCCCGCCGGCCCGGGCAGCGCTGGCGAGTACCGCGCCGTCGCCGATGTCCTCACCCTCGACGAAGTAGCGCTGGAAGAGCGCGCTGACAACGGCCGACTGGACGCCCTGTTCCCCGGCCAGCCAGATCAGCCGGTGGGCGTTGAAGGTGTTGGGCGTTCGCGCCATGCGCTCGTGGTGGATCGTGATGCCGGCCTGGTTGGCGGCGTCCTCCACCTGGGCGTCGAGCTTTTGGGAGCGCTCCCAGGAGCCGAACTTGGCGGTGCGATAGTCGCGCCGCGACAGCCCCTCGGCGGGCATGTCGGGATTGAGCTCGAAGGGGTGCCAGGCCACCGATACGCTGATCTCTTCGGGTAGTTCGGCCAAGGCGAGATCGAGGTGGCGCTTGCCGATGAAGCACCAGGGGCAGATGGCATCGGAGATCACGGTGATGTCGACGTGGGGCATGGTCGCTGAGCTGCCGGCTAGGGTGGTTCCATCGCACCATAGCATCTCACGGTCGTGATTCGTGCCCCCAGCTACTATGCTGGGGAAGACCAATGACAGGTCGCTCAAACTACTAGGAGAAGTTGATGAAAATTCGCAATGCAGCAGTGATCGGTGTGGCACTCGGGGCCTTTTCCCTGGCGAGCATCGCAGACGAGGGCAACGGCCCGACGGCCAGCGTCGAATTCCTCGACAACCACGGTGAAGTGGTGGGAGAGGGCACGATCGAGCAGGGCCCGGTCGGGATAGTGATCAACTTCAGCATCGATGGCCTGGAAGAGGGCTGGAAGGCCATCCATATCCACAGCGTCGGTACCTGCGAGGATCACGATGAAGGGTTCCAGGCTTCTGGCGGCCACCTCAACCCCGATGATGCCGAGCACGGCTTCCTCAACCCGGACGGCCCGGATGCCGGCGACCTGCCCAACTTCTACGTCCACGGTGACGGTAGCGCGATGGTGGAGATGTTCAACGAACGGGCCAGCCTCGACGGCAGTATTGGTGGCGACATGCTCGGCGATGACGGCACCGCGCTGGTCATCCATGAAAATCCCGATGACCATATGAGTCAGCCCATCGGTGGCGCCGGCGACCGGGTCGCCTGTGGGGTCGTGCAGGGCGACTGATCCTATCCTCAGCGCGTCAACAATCCCTCGGCGAGCGCCTCGCCGAGGGGCCAACTTCTCATGGAGGGCTGCATCACCTCGTCCGACAACCATAGCTTTGAGATGATTCGCCGCAGCGGCGAGTGCGTCCTCAATCTGCCGACCACGGCGCTGACCGACTAGGTAGCGTCGTCCGGCACGCTATCAGGGTGATAACTCGCCACCAAGGGGCAGGCAGCCTGCAATTCTCAATGAAATCGCGGTGAGCGGCGGTGACCAGATGGGGCTCGTCGAGCAGCACCACATTTTCCTTTCCAGTACGCATCAGGCCACTACCCGCAAGGCATTCGCCAACGCTGACCCAAGAGATACCGTTCATTTGAACGGGGAGCGGTCCGCGGTGCCTTGGTAGGTTGATGGCAGGTGCGCTGCCGCTGGGTAGAGCACTGTCCAGACAACAATAGGGGGAGTGCACACGATGGCGTTTTCAGCCCTTTCATCCACAGGCACCTGTCGGACCGCCAGTCTGCTGGGTGCTGGTCTGCTAGTGGCAGTTGCGGCGCCGGTCAGCGCCGACCCGCTCGAGGAGCGGATGCCCCCGGGCATGCTGATCGAGATGGTGGACCCGACGCTCTGTTCGCCGCCGCCAGAAGAGATGTCCGATGCCGAGATCATCGCCATGCTCGATAGCGACGATCCGGATATGGCGCCACCCATCGCCGGTGTCTGGGAGCGACAGGACGAGCACTGGCGCGTCTACGGCCAGGGCTGGTTCAACGACAGCAGCAGCGGGCTGGTCGTCGGCACCATGCTGATGCTGAGAAGCGATAGCGACGAACTGCAGTACCTCTGCATGGTGCTGTCGCCCCACGCCGAGACATCGATGGTGGAAGGCGAGGCCGCGCTGGTCGGCCCGGATGTGGAGGCCATCGATGGGGACACCTTCATGGCGATGGGGATGTTGGGAGAGCGTCGCGAAGGAGTGGGCGAGGTGCTGGCCGATACCGGAAGCGTCCACTTCGAGCAGGCGGCAGATGACACCCTGGAATGGCGCCTGACCTTCGATGGCCACCTGGTCGGAATGGACGGTCAGCCACCGGAGGATGCAGAGCTATCGCTGACCCTGGAGGGCGAGCTTAGCCGTGATGCCTCGATGCGGGTCGTCGACTGGGGGCGTGACGACCTGGTGGACGCTTCCGCGCCAAGCGTCAGCGAGGAAGAGCTGGCCGAGGTGAAGGCACTGTTCATGGAGGACATGCGCCTGGAAGTAGAACCGGTCGTGACGCCGGACGGCAGCGATATCGTGCAGCGCATCGTCTATCGCTACGACTACGACACCTTTGCCTCGCTCAGCGACGACAGCGGCTGGCGTAGCACCCGCGAGCATTTCTTCTACCAGGATGGTGATCAACTGCGGCCCTTCCAGCGCCCCTCCAGCGATACGGACCTGAGCAGCTTCTTCGGCGGCTTGCTTGCCACCGACTTCGTGCTCGACGAGGCGTCCGCTGACGACTTTCGCGAGCTGCTGATGACCCTGACCGGTGAAGACTTCTTCGAGGAAGAGGACGTCAAACTGGACAACATCGTCAACTTCCGCCCCGACGAGTGGATCTTCTTTACCGGCACCTTTTTCGACAACTACAAGGCCTTTGTGGTCTACACCGACGATGACGGGCACCCGGAAAAGGTCCTTTACCGGCTCAAGCAGCAGCCGGTGTCCTGAACGCGGGATGGGCCAGTAGCGGCCCATCCCCACCGTTTCCCTAGCGAAACCTTCATCGAGACGAATCTAACCGGAGAGAGGCCCGCTTGACGAGGTCGTAACTGGCCCACCATGCATAGCGACAGACACCAGACGAGGAGCCCCACATGCTCGGTGCCATTGCTGGCGATATCATTGGCTCGGTGCACGAATGGCGCGGCACCAAACACCAGGACTTTCCGCTGTTCACACCCTACAGCCGTTTCACCGATGACAGCGTGCTCTGCGTGGCGGTCGCCGAGGTGCTGCTGTACGGCGGCGACTACGTCGATGCCTTCCATGACTACTTTCATCGCTATCCGGATGCCGGCTTCGGCGGCGGCTTCATGCGCTGGGCGGGCAACCGGGAGCGGCAGCCCTACTACAGCTGGGGCAACGGCTCGGCCATGCGGGTGCCTCCGGTGGGTTTTGCTGCCACGTCGCTGGAGGAAGCGCTAAGCCTCGCCAAAGCGAGTGCCGAGGTCACCCACAACCATCCCGAGGGCATCCGTGGCGCTCAAGCGGTGGCTGCAGTGATCTACCTGGCGCGTCAGGGCGCCGACAAGGCGAGCCTGCGCGCCGAGGTGGAGGGGCGCTTCGGTTATGACCTATCCCCAACCCTGGACGAGATCCGCCCGGACTATCGCTTCGACGTCTCCTGCCAGGGCTCGGTGCCTCCGGCAATACTCGCCTTTCTGGAGGCCGATAGCGTCGAGTCAGCCATCCGTAATGCGGTCTCGCTTGGCGGCGATGCCGACACCCAGGCGTGCATGGCGGGCGGCATGGCTGAAGCGTTCTATGGTGGTCTGCCCGAGTCACTGCGAGGCGAGACATTGGCACGGCTGACGCTGGCGTTGCGCAAGGTGGTGGAGGCTTTCGAAGCCAAGTTCCCGGCCTCCTGATGGCTGGTGAATCACCGCAATCCAGGCCTTCAATTCCCGACGGCCAGCGTCAGCCCGTCAACAACCCCTCGGCGAGCGCCTCGCCGAGGCGGTCGACGGCCAAGGCTAGCTTCTCGTCGATGATATGGAGATACTCCGTCCAGTCATCGACGTGGTGCAGCTCCGCCTTGCCGTCCGATATGCCGCGCAGCAGCACCAGCGGCACCTCGAAGCGCATGCAGGCGCGCAGGCAGGCATAGCTCTCCATATCCACCATCTCGGCGGCGATAGCGTCGTAGGCCGCGCCCGAGACGATATTGGCCCCCGTCGATAGCGACGCCTCGGCAATGCCGGGAATATGCAGCGGTAGCGGAAGGGTAGCTGGCAGGCCGAGAAAGGGCGTGACGCCCATTTCGAAGCCCAGCGGCGTGGCGTCCATGTCGCGGTAGGCAACGGAGGTCGCCTGATAGACCTCGGTCTGCTCC
The DNA here is from genome assembly GCF_014779595.1 of Halomonas sp. ML-15. Lineage (GTDB taxonomy): Bacteria > Pseudomonadota > Gammaproteobacteria > Pseudomonadales > Halomonadaceae > Franzmannia. The sequence continues at coordinate 163,369 of NZ_JACXZT010000018.1, read as the reverse complement.
AGCACCCGGCTGCCGGCCGACCCCAGCGACACCACCAAATCCGGCAGGCGTCCGCGCTGGGCGAGGGTAGACAGTGCAGCGGTCAACTCGACCGCAGCTTCGACGGGGCCAACGCCGGTTATGAGCGGGGTGAAACGCTGCCTCAGATGCGGGCCGTACTCGGCCTCGGCGGCCATTACGAAGAGAACGTTGCGGCCGCCGAGTGTCGTCAGTGTGGGCGTGCTGGCGGCATCGGCCTGGGCGTCATCAGTAGCTGAGCTTTTCATCGGTGCTGCTTGCCTTGCGGTGGGGGCTTCATCTCAGTGTACTGGCTTGATCAGCGTGTTATCAGCTCCTAGGCAGTATCACTGCCACGCTGGCGCGATATATCAAGCGAATGGTTGATCACCAAGGATCTAATACCCTGGAGCCTTGAGAATGAAAAAGAAGCGATGGCAGTCACCTGCCATCGCTTCTCAATCGTCCACTAGCGAGCTATCGCAAATGGCTAGTCAGGAGCTAGCGCGATTAGAAGCTCACAACAACACCCACCTGGAACAGGCTCTCGGTCGGGTCGAAAGTCCGGGTGCCCCACTGCTTATCAAAGCTCTCACTGGAGTAGCGGGTCTGTGACCAGTCGAGGCGCAGCGCGGTCTGGGCACCGATAGCAGTTTCCATACCGACGCCGTAGCGGAAGCCGCCGAAGGTGTCACTATCGATTTCGCTATCGAAGTTGGGGCCAGCGTAGGTCGCTTCGAACTTGGTGCGCTGATAGCCCAGGCGAGCGTAGACGTCGGTAGCCTCAGCGATGCTGTAGCCGGTCAACAGGGCAATGCCGTAGCTGTTCTTGGCTTCCAGCTCGTAAGAGGTGCCGCTGCTGTTTGTCCAGCCGCCATCGGCGTTGGAGGTGCCGATGTTGACCTCAGGGGCGAGGAAGACTCGTGGGGTCACATCGAAGCGGGCGCCCGCAAAGACGCCACCAGCCAGGCCACTAACGGAGTAGTCTTGGCTGTAAGAGCCGCCTTGCCAGGTTTCGCTGTCTTCCATGTCGACGTTCTGGTAACCGAGCTGGCCACCGACGTAGAAAGTCGGCGTAGCAGCCAGAGTAGAGGCAGAAGCCCCGAAAAGAGCGGCTGCAGATACAGCGAGATTCCGTATTCCCTTATGTTCCCTGCTATCAAAAAGTCCACATGCTCAGTTTAATTAGGTGGACGGTCTTGGAGGACCACATCTGTATAAGAGATGCGCGATAAGAGTAAACACCTGCCAAGGTGCAGAAAGATGGGATAAAGGGCCTGAAATGCTTTATGTTAGTAATTTAGAATGTGTTTACAGACGGCTGAAAAATGGGTAAATGTGCTGTGCTGCCTTATCCAGCAAGCGTTACTCTTCAGCCACGAAGGCACTGCCCCGTAGGCACCCTTCCGGTGCCGGGAATGGCCTCCACTACTCTGCCAAAGCCGGCGCGTTACGCGGCCCAATATCAATACACTCATCGGCAAGTGCCAGCACCTGCTCACGGTGGCTGACGACCACCAGGGTCTCGACGCGGGCTCTTAGTGCCTGCATCAGCTGAATCTCGCGAGCACTATCCAGCGCCGCCGTGGGTTCATCGAGGATCATGGTGCGTGTGCCGCGCAGTAGGGCTCGGCCAATGGCGATGCGCTGCTGCTCCCCTCCGGAGAGATTCCTGCCCTGTACGCCGACATCCCGATCCAGCACGCCTTCGCCGGAGGTTTCTCCGCCGATCCGTTCTAGATCCAGGAGGTCGACGAGTGCCAGCAGCGCCTGGTCAGCGACGGGCTGAGGGTGCGCGTACAGCAGGTTCTCGCGAAGGCTACCGCTAAAAATCAGCGGCGCTTGGGGGACGACACTCACGTCGCCAAGGATCGCCTCCGGTGATAGGCGGCGAACACTGACGCCGTGGAAGAGGATCTCGCCGGCCGCCTGGGGCTCGAGCCCCAGCAGGGTCCTCAACAGCGTGGACTTGCCGCTTCCGGATGGGCCACGCACCCCGTACATCTTGCCAGCCTGAATCTCCGCACTGAGCGGCTCGGCGGACGTGGCGTCATCGGCGCGTAGGGTAACCTCACGCAGCGTGAACACCGGCTGCTGGCGATCTAGGGCGATATTGGCTTCGGCCTGGGGCTCGGTCGGCAGGTCAAGGTATCTAAGGCCGTCACCGAGGGCGACGTAGTTCTTCTTGAGGTCGATCAACGCCGCCGCGATCATGACGAACGGGGAGGTGAGCTGCACCACATAGGTCGTGATCATGATGAAGTCGCCGACTTGGTAGCGCTGGCGTAGCGTTTCGCTGACGGTATAGAGCGTGAACCCACCCAGCACCAGGCCCACCGCGAGCACTTGCCCGCCCATCAAGCCGCTGAGCTTGGCATGGGTCCCGTATACGGTGTGAACGTAGGTGCGCAGGTGCTGGTCCAGGGTGCGCTCTTCATGTTCGGCCGCGCGGTTGATCTTGATGTCGTACAGCGCGCGCAGGCGCTCGGCGAGGAATTCACTCAGCTGGGTATGCGTCTGGTAGAAGTGCTTATGGATGCGGGTGGTCGCATCGGCAATTCGGTAGGTGAGTGCGAAGAGCACCACGATGGCCAGGATAAAGGCGGCCGCGAAGGAGAGGTTGATCACCTGCCACAGAATAGCGAAGACGAAGCAGAGCTGGATTACCACCGGGGCGATGGTCCAGAAGAGGGCGTGGTTGATCAGGCCAAAGCTGCTCATGGCGCGGTTCACATCGGCCATGACCACACCCGTATCGAGCTGATGCTGCGCCTGGTAAGGCAGGCGAAAGAGGCGTCGCACAACGCTGGAATACACGGCCGCATCGCACCTGGCCATCACATATGAACTGGCGAGATTCTTGCCCCACTCCATCATATTGCTCAACGTCCAGCCGACCGCATAGGCTGTGGCGAAGGCGTAGATCATGCCCACCGCCGCCTCACCCGACTCCTCCACCAGCAGGTTAGTCGTCTGCCGCAGCAAATAGGGAACCGCAGCGCCCACCGCCGCTATGCCGATCATAAGCAGCAGCACCAGCACGAGGTGGACAAAGAATCGCGGATAGCGTGCCTGGACCAGCTCGAGCCCGCGCCGGTAGGTCGTCACGTAGGATGAAGGAGGGGCATTTTTCATGGCAGGGCTAGCCGCGGCTGGGCAATCTCGTATGAGTTGGCTGGATCAGATATAGAAGTGTAATGCATTCTCATATGCGCTTAAAATAATGAAGCAGGAGAGCGTCTATCTAATGCCATACAGACAGGTGACAACAGCGCCCCCAACGGATAGCTTTTTCCCACTAAAGCGTCGGCTGCACCGCAGCGCCATCTCAAGAATAAATCTTCACAAACAAGCTGGCTCGACACCATGACAATGCACCAATTCTCCTCCGTGGACTTTCCCTCGAATGAACGGCTCGACATGGCGCATGATATTTATGCGGCGATGGCCTCGGTCCAACTCGACGTTCCGCACAAGACCGCCCCGGAGATCGATGTTCGCATTCATTTGCTGCCCGGCGTGTCGATTGCCTTGGTCACCTCGTCGCCGCTGGTCGCCATGCGGGGAAGATGGGAGGTCGCCAACAGCAGTGACGATCTTTCGTTACTGGTGTGCCCCGACGGCGAGGGCGAATGGGTATCGCGCCAGAAGGAAGAGATCGTCTGCAGGCCGGGGTCTGGCTGCCTTGGCATCAACGGTCTGCCGGGCCGGGTCGAATTCCGTGGCCGTCGCAGCCGCTTTCTGAGCATCTCCTTTTCGCGGGATCTGCTGGGGCCGTCCATCGCCGATCTGGACAAGGCCGCGAAAACGCCACTGGTGGCAAACCGATCGAATCCGCTGCAACTGCTGACCCGACTGGCCATGACGTTGACCAGGCCGGATGCACCGGTGTCGGGCGAGCAGGCGCCGATGATCGTCAATCAACTCATCGATCTCGCCTTGCTATCCCTCGGTGCAAAGCCGGAAGCCCAGGCACTCGCCCGGGGACGCGGGCTCAGGCAGGCGCGGTTCAGGGCAATCAGGGCGGACATGGCCGTCCTGGCGCTGCGCGGGGACATTACACTGCCTGAGGTGGCCGGCCGCCATGGCGTGTCACCGGGCTATCTTCGGGCGCTGTTTCGCCAGGCCGGGACCAGCTTTACTGACGTTCTCCTGCAGCAGCGCCTCGAGCGAACGTTTCTCTGGCTTTCCAATACTCGCCACGCGGAAACGCCCGTCAGTACGATCGCCTTCAATTCGGGCTTCAACAATCTCTCCTGGTTCTACCGCGCTTTCCGGCAACGTTACGCGATGGCTCCCAACGAGGTGAGAGAGCGAGCGGGCATCCTGTAGAAGACCGTCGCGCGGAGCAGGCTTTCCTTCGTGATGTGGCGCTGAGTGGAGGCGTGTTGCTGTTTATGCATGTTACTTAATAAGCAGCCACTCTCCACAAGCCATTGATCATCGAATGTCGAAGCCAAGTGTCATGCAAACAAATCGAAATACTCTGCGGCCTACGCAGGAATTGACGGACGTGACCTCTCCGAGGCCTTACGTCCTGAGGATGCGACCCGCCGCCGGTGTGGCGATTGCCTCCATGCTGGTCGTCCATATTGGGGTTACCTGGGCCGGCGATACCACCGTCATTCCTGAGGGTCAGGAGATCATCGGTACCGATGCCGCCGACAGCCCTTTTGATCCTGCCGATAATGGCGGCGCTGGGCTGGATCACTCTGGCGGCAGGCTGATCAATGAAGGTCTGATCCGCGGCGGCTCCGGTGGAGTTGGCTTTCAGGACGATGGGGGTGATGGGGGCCTCGGGCTGAGCTTCAGTGGTGAAACCCTCGAAAATTATGGCGTCATTGGAGGTGGCTCCGGCGGTGGCAGCAGCTTTCACCAGGCCGGAGACGGTGGCACGGGCGTGATGGTTACCGGCGGAAATTTTGTCAACGAGGGGCAGGTCAGCAGCGGGGACGGGGGCCCCGGTGTTACCAGTGCATATGGCGGAGACGCAGGGACGGCAGTGGTCTTCAACGGTGGGGATCTCACCAATTCCGGATCGATCGAAGCTGGCGATGGCGGTCGGGGCACCTCTGGGACCATTGCCGGGGATGGCGGTGTTGGCGTGAACTTCATTGGCGAAAACCTCTGGAATGAAGGGACCATCTCCGGTGGGACAGGCGGTCCCGATACCTGGGATCGTACCGGAGCGGGTGGTCATGGTGTTGTGTTCACAGGGCAGAGGCTGGAAAACAGCGGCACGATAACGGGCGGCAACAGTGGTCCTTCAAACTTCGGAATCCGTCCTGGCGGCGGTGTCGGTCTGACCGTCGAGGAAGATGGCAGCTGGGTCATGAATGCCGGCGAGATCGCCGGGGGTGTCGGTGGCAATGGGCGGGCCGATGCCCTGCGCTTGAACGGCGCCGATTCCACGCTCGAACTGATCTCCGGCTTCAGCTTTAACGGCAACGTGAGGGCTCATGGCGCCGGCGCTACGCTACTGCTCAACGGCGATGACGATGCCAGTCTGAACCTCAGCCAATATCATGGATTCGACCAGCTGGAGAAAGCTGGCGGTAGTTCGTGGACATTGACCGGCGAGAAAGAGGCTCAGTCTCTTGCGATCGAGGAGGGAGCCCTCGTCATTAACGATGGCGGTGCGCTATCACTTCTGGATTCGGGGGGTGGAGCCCGCATCGGCGCTGCACGGTTGATCATCGGGGGAGACCCGGCTGATGCAGGCGACGCCCCAGATCCGGGTTCGCTTTCAGCCGATACGATCCGGTTGCAAAGCGATATAGCCAGTCTCGAGTTCAATCACGGCGGTGCCGATTACAGCTTCGATGCTGCCCTGGTCAGCGAAAGTCCGGGCTTCGGGGCCCTCGACCACCATTCAGGCACCACCTCCTTGACCGGGGACAGCGCCGGTTTCTCAGGCACCACGACGGTTTACGGCGGCAGATTGCTGGTAGGCAATGGCGTGCTCGGTGGTTCGCTGGACGTTCACTCCGGCGCCACCCTGGGCGGTGCAGGGACGATCGGCTCGGGAGCCGGTTCCCTGGTGACCATCGCATCGGGTGGGACCCTCGCCCCGGGCAACTCCATCGGCACGCTGACCGTCGATGGCGATCTGACCCTGGAGAGTGGCGCCATCAGCGAGTTCGAGCTGGGCGCTCCCGGCTCGGCGGCTGACCCCGCATCCGGCACATCCGACCGCATCAACGTGGGCGGTGACCTTGCCTTCAATGGCACGGTCAACTTGAGCCAGAGCGACGATCCCGATGATGGCACGGCAGGGGTCGGCTAC
>NZ_JACXZT010000018.1:156918-157076 GCF_014779595.1 Halomonas sp. ML-15 | reverse complement strand
CCATCAGCGAGTTCGAGCTGGGCGCTCCCGGCTCGGCGGCTGACCCCGCATCCGGCACATCCGACCGCATCAACGTGGGCGGTGACCTTGCCTTCAATGGCACGGTCAACCTGAGCCAGAGCGACGATCCCGATGATGGCACGGCAAAGGTCGGCTAT
>NZ_JACXZT010000018.1:156435-156667 GCF_014779595.1 Halomonas sp. ML-15 | reverse complement strand
TATGAGCTGCAGGCGGGCTCGGGCCGGGTCGATCTGTTTATCGGCGCCCTGGGCGACGATGGCCTGCAGCACTGGCAAGGCGGCGACGGCGTCTGGAGCACGACCGACACCCCGTGGCTGAACCGGGAGGGGGAAGTGCCGGTTGCCTGGGCCGGGCAGCATGCCATCTTCAAGGATGCCAGTGGCTTCTCCGGCGGCACCATCGAGGTGGAGGGAGCACAATCTTTTGCGG
>NZ_JACXZT010000018.1:155732-156425 GCF_014779595.1 Halomonas sp. ML-15 | reverse complement strand
TACCGGCTGATGACCTATGGCGGTGAATTGACCGCCAACACCGCCACCATCGGGACAACGCCTTCCCTACCCAGTGCCGGTCTGTATGAGCTGCAGGCGGGCTCGGGCCGGGTCGATCTGTTTATCGGCGCCCTGGGCGACGATGGCCTGCAGCACTGGCAAGGCGGCGACGGCGTCTGGAGCACGACCGACACGCAGTGGCTGAACCGGGAGGGTGCCGCGCCGGTCGCCTGGGCCGGGCAGCATGCCATCTTCAAGGATGCCAGTGGCTTCACCGGCGGCACCATCGAGGTGGAGGAAGCGCAATCTTTTGCGAGCTTGCAGTTCGTCGATGAGGGCTATCGGCTCGAAGGCCCTGGGCAGCTTGTCACTGAAGCGAGCGGCAGTGAAATCCGCGTGCTGGCGGATCAGGCGACCATCGCCACCGAGATCACCGGCAGCGGTGGCATCACCAAGACCGAAGCGGGCACCCTGACGCTTGCCGGCACCCACACCTACACCGGTGGCACCACCGTCAATGCGGGCAGGCTGGTGGTGGCGGCCGACGGCTCCATCACGGGTGATGCCACGGTCAACGGCGGATACTTCGATGTCGATGGTGAGATGGACGGTCAGGTGACGGTCAACGCCGGTGGCTTCCTGGGTGGCTCCGGCACCGTGGGCGACACCACCGTGGCGTCCGGTGGCACCCTT
>NZ_JACXZT010000018.1:0-155722 GCF_014779595.1 Halomonas sp. ML-15 | reverse complement strand
CTGGTGGTGGCGGCCGACGGCTCCATCACGGGTGATGCCACGGTCAACGGCGGATACTTCGATGTCGATGGTGAGATGGACGGTCAGGTGACGGTCAACGCCGGTGGCTTTCTGGGCGGTTCCGGCACGCTGGGTGAACTGCGGGCCGGCAGCGGCAGTGTGGTGCGGCCGGGCAACTCCATCGGCACGCTCAACGTGGCGGGCGACTATACCTTGGGCAGCGGCGCCACCTATGAGGTCGAGCTGCGCGGCGGCGGCAGTACGCCGGGCGTTCACAGCGATCTGATTGCCGTTGCCGGCGCCACTACGCTCGAGGACGGCTCGCAGATCCTTGTGACCCCAGAGAACGGCACCGACGACGGATCCATCGGCTACGCCGATGGCTCCACCTATACCATCCTCACCACCGGCGGCGGGTTGACCGTGGCGGGCGACGGGCCGGTGATCAGCGACGACTACGCCTATCTTGATTTTGCCGGCAGCTTCGACGCCGACAACTACTACCTCACCTCCCGCCTGATCGATGGCGCCACCTCCTTCTGCCTGCCGGGCCAGAGCAGCAATCAATGTGCCACCGGCGGCGGGGTGTTCTCCCTGGGGGCTGGCAACGCGGTATATGACGACGTCTTGAACATGAGTTCGGCGCAGGCTGCCGCCGCCTTGGACCAGCTGTCCGGCGAAGGGATCGCATCGGCCCAATCGGCCCTGCTGACCAGCACCGACCAGGTGCGCGACAGCCTGATGGCGCGCATGCGCAACGCCGGCAATGCTCCCGGCAGCAGTGACGACCCGCTCTGGCTGAGCATTCTTGGCACCAAGGTGGCGTTCGACGGCGATAGTAATACCGCTGACCTCGACAGCCGCGACTGGGGCTTTCTGGCCGGTCGGGATGCCAACCCCAACTGGCTGGGCGACGACTGGAGGCTCGGTCTCTCGGCTGGCTACACCCGCACCGACTTCTCGGTGGACGACCGCCTTACCTCCGGCGAAAGCGACAATCTTCACCTGGGGCTTTACGGAGGACGGCAGTGGGGCGCGCTCGGCCTGCGCCTCGGCGCTGCCCACAGCTGGCACTGGATCGACACCGAGCGCAGCGCACTCGGCCAAGAGCTGACCGGCGACACCCGCGGCCGGACGCTTCAAGGGTTCGCTGAGCTGGGCTACGCCTTCGATACCGGCGCGGCCAGTGTCGAGCCCTTCGCCAATGCGGCCTGGGTGCAGCAGCGCATCAGCGGCTTCGACGAGAGTGGCGGTGCGGCGGCGCTCTCGGTGGACGACGCCACCAGCGAGACGAGCTTCACCACGCTTGGGGTGCGCAGCAGCGCGCCGCTTGCCCTGGGCGACAAGGCGGTGAGCCTTAACGGTTCGCTTGGCTGGCGTCACGCGCTGGGGGATCTGGAGCCCCAGAGCACGCATGCCTTCGCTGGCGGTGACCCCTTCACGGTCTCTGGTACGTCGATCGATCGCAACGCAGCGGTGGTCGAGGCGGGTCTCGATCTGTCCCTTTCCGACACCACCAGCCTTGGTGTCAGTTACGACGGGCAATTCGGCAACGATACCCGGTCCCACGCTGGCGGGATCCGCTTGACGCACAGGTTCTGAGATAGCGACGGCATTGAAACCATGCCGAGCGGTATTGTGCCGGCTCATTCACAGAGCCGGCCCGTAGCGCGGATGTCGAGGGGCTCGTGCGAGCCATTTCGATGACACCCTGCTTGCCGATACCGTTCGCGCCATCGAGCTCTGCAAACGCGGCTACCCGCCTAGGCAGTATATCCCCCCGCGAAGACGTACGAATGGATCTGCTGACCCGCTCCGACACCGTGACCCACTGCCCCTTCAAGGGCGATGCTGCATACTTTTCGTTTAGCGAAAACCAGGACGTGGCGTGGAGTTATGAGCAGCCGGCAGAGGGGATTGAGGAAATTGTGGAGGAGATGCCACAGAATAAGTGAGAGAGTGCTATTTTTGATCAGTGTTTAGCCATGCCGAGACTCGCCGAAAATTTTCACACAGCCTCAGCCGCTAGTGGATAAGGATATCCAATCATAATTAAATGCTTAAGTTATTTCGAAAAACTTCCTTTCTTGAAGTATAATAATATTAAAGATTAGATTGGTTGTATGTCAATATGGTCCTGTGCAATAGGCTGTGAATGTATTCATATAAGACTGATTTCAAGGTTGTGTTTTAGTCTCTTAGACGGAATAAGTTATTAGGCCTGGTGATTCAAAAAATGGAAATGAAATTCCAGCTTGACACTGGCGGGGAGTTGTGATAAAAAAATTGTAACAATAATGTCATAAATAAAGAGTGCGCCATGTTGTTACAGATTAATAATCTTGAGAAAAAATATAAGAATGGATTGGTTGCATTGAAAAGCATTAATTTATCAGTGCCTGAAGGTGAAGTGATGGCGCTGATAGGGCCGTCTGGTGCGGGAAAAAGTACTTTCATACGCTGTATAAATAGACTTGTCGAGCCTACCGCCGGAGAAGTCATCCTTGATGGAACCAATATCTGCATACTTGGAAGCAGAGGCTTAAGAAGTGCGCGAAAGTCGATTGGCATGATTTTTCAAGAGTATGCACTGGTTGAGCAACTCAGTGTCATGGAGAATGTGCTTACCGGGCGCCTTGGCTATATTGGGTTTTGGAAGAGCGCTTGGCGCCGGTTTCACCCAAATGATATCGACAAGGCCGTGCGACTACTAGAGCGTCTCGGGTTAAAGGATTACATAGATACGCGAGCAGACCGACTGTCGGGTGGTCAGCGCCAACGAGTGGGGATTGCCAGGGCATTATTGCAGAATCCTAAACTATTGCTGATTGATGAGCCGACCGCAAGTCTTGATCCTAAGACGGCACGAGACATCATGAGGCTGATTGTTGAGCTGGCTCACGAGCACAACGTTGCAGCAATTATAAATATTCACGACGTCACGCTGGCTAAAGCTTATGCAAAGCGGATCGTGGGGTTATCTGGCGGTGAAGTGGTTTTTGACGGAGTACCACAACAGCTGGACGATGACTCACTAACCGTCATCTACGGTTCTGAGAGCTGGTCGGACAAGCACCAAGAAGATAGTCCCGAGCCACTCCATGAGATAAAGGAGTGAGTCATGGCCGAAGAAAATACTTATAAGCTTAAGACTTGGTCAAAACCACCCCTAATTCGTGCGGCATGGCTACGCTGGTTGGTTTTGGTGGGCACGCTTGTATATCTGTTTGCCGCAGGTAGAACGATTGAGGTTAATTTCTCACGCATTTCTCGCGGGCTTGATCATGGTGTCGCCATGGTCTCTGCCTTTTTGCAGCCGGATTTTACGTCTCGAGGCTCACATATTGTAGTTGGCGTTTTGGAAAGCCTTACAATGACGGTGGTTGGTACCATCGTTGGTATAATAATTGCCGTGCCAATTAGCCTTGGGGCGGCAAGGAATATATCACCTTTGCCGATATATATGTTTTGCCGCTTCTTTCTGATGGTGCTTAGAAGCCTGCATGTTGTTATTCTTGCTTTGTTATTTGTTATTATGTTCGGCTTCGGTCCATTTGCGGGAGTGCTGACCATAATTTTTAATGGTGTGGGCTTTATTGGGAAGTTGCTCGCTGAAGGCATTGAGAATATCAACAAAAAGAGCTTGGAGGCTGTCCGGGCCAGCGGCGCTTCATGGCCACAAGTGGTAATTTATGGTGTTTGGCCACAAATTGCAGCCCGCTTCACAGGACTTTCAATATATCGCGCGGACCAAGCATTTCGTGAGTCTACGGTAATTGGTCTTGTCGGAGCCGGAGGTGTTGGCGCTGTACTCAATACGGCGTTAGGGCGCTACGATTATAATACTGGCGCAGCAATATTGATTGTCATCATTGTTATGGTTTTGATTGGCGAATATGTTTCTAGTAGCCTGCGGGGGAGACTTACCTGATGCCAGTTACTCAAACGCAACAAGGTTCTCGCTGGGTACGTCATAGCTCTCGCGATGTGCTCGTTCGCTACACAGTGTTGCTGCTGACATTGGTGGCTTTCATAGTGGCCATGCGGTTTATCTCCGGCCAGACTATGTGGGTATTTGTTTCAGATGCACCCCGGCAAGCCGCAGATTTTACCGCTCGAATGTTTCCTCCTGATATTGGTTTTTTCCCTAGAGCAGTAGCCGCTCTGTGGGAAACGATTAATATCGCAGTGTTTGGCACTATCCTGGGTGTTATCATTGCCTTGCCGCTTGCTATTCTTTGTGCAAAAAACACTACACCTCACTCTAGCATTAGAGCCGTAGCGCTAACTCTGTCGGCGGCCTCTCGTTCAGTTACAAGCTTGATATGGGCGCTACTACTGGTTCAGGTGGTTGGCCCAGGGTTGTTGGCGGGGGTTCTTGCAGTAGGAATACGAAGTGTCGGTATGATCACGAAGATCCTTTATGAAACAATTGAAGAAATCGACACATCCCCCATTGAAGCAGTGAAGTCCACTGGTGCAAGTGAGACTCAGATATTTCTTTACGGCTATATGCCGCAATTGATGTCGGCTTTTGTTGGTATTACAGTATATCGGTGGGAAATCAACATTCGCGAATCGACGATCATCGGTATAGTGGGGGGAGGAGGTATTGGATTCCTTTTGAACTCGGCGATAAATCGTTTGGCCTGGGATCAAGTGAGCGTTATTTTGATAACGATACTGGCATGTGTGTTTTTTGCAGAAATTGTATCTGCAAAAATTCGTGCTGCAGTCAATTAGTAAGGAGGCAAGGTGGTCTGTATCGGTGGTTTGCTGTGTTGAGCCACATTATGATGTTATAAAACGACGACATTGGAGTATGCTGGTATGAATAAATATAACGCCAAATCATGTTCGGTAGCCATTGGCTCAGCGGTAATGCTGGCTTTTTCTAGCGGAGTGCTCTTCGCTGATGAGCTTGATAGTCGCTATACAGATAGAACTGGCAATCTTGTTGCTGATCCTCCTGAGGACGAGTCTCAATGGCTTGATCCAGATGTGCTGGTATTCGCCTATTCACCAGTAGAAGATCCGGCGGTTTATGAAGAAGTATTTGCAGAGTTTACTGAACACCTACAATCTGAGCTAGATAGGACTGTTCAGTGGTTTGGTGTACAAAGTACATCCGCTCAGATAGAAGCAATGCGTGCAGGCCGCCTCCACGTTTCTGGTTTTGCTTCTGGCTCGGTGCAAGATGCGGTTAATATGGCAGGGTTTGTGCCTCAGACCGCAATGGGTACCGAAGAAGGCATGATCGGCTATCGAATGGCTATTATTAGCCGTCAAGATAGCGATGTTCAGTCTCCCGATGATTTGTCGGGTCAAGAGCTTGCCTTTGTTTCGGAAAGCTCTGGGTCTGGTTACTTTGCTCCTCGTGCTTTGCTATACGAGGAGTTTGACATGCTGCCTGGAGAAGACTACGACGTAGTTTTCTCAGGTTCTCATGATAACTCGATCCTGGGTGTATATATGGGTGACTATGCTGCCGCACCTGTGGCTGACGTAGTCATTGACCGGATGTATCAAGGCGGAAGAATTGAGGATCCTGAGGGTTGGCTCCACACTGTATATGAATCACCGCTTTTCCCATCCACGGCTTACGGTGTCGCGCATAATTTGAATCCTGATCTTCAGGAAGAAATAAAGCAAGCCTTCTTAAGTTTTGATTGGGAGGGGACAATGCTCTCCGAGCAGTGGGAAGAAGAGGATCAATTTGTAGAAATTGATTATCAGCAAGATTGGGAAATCAGCCGTGTTATTCGTCAAGGAAGTCAGACAGTAGCAGAATTGCTCGGTGAATAATGTTTAATGCCGGGTGGTGCGCTATGTGCCGCCTCTGAGATGGTTGCTTGGGCTGACTGGTGTATCTACCCAGTCAGCCCACTTACCTCCTTCGTCACCGCCTCATCCAACATCCCACGACCCGGCCCCACCAGCGTGAGCCAGTGCTTGGCGTGGGCGAAGCCGATGTCGAACAGCTTCCGTGCCAGTATTGGGGGCGGGGCTGGTATCAGGCATCGGGCATCGGGCATCGGGCATTCGCGCGTCGCTCAATTCTGCATGGGGATGTCATCTTCCCACCGGAAGCCGATACCACCGCCTTGCCAGACCCCTTCACCTGACGGATTGGGCCCCTGTATATCGACGTGTTGCGGCAGCCCGAATCCCGGCGCAAGGTCTTGCACGCCGCGAACGGTGCTGCGGTGCATGATTCGCAAGCCCTGCTCCTCGACAGGCAAGTGGGCCTCAGGCGCAGCTCGATGGGCCACGGCGAGATTGTCGATGAATACGCAGTCGTTTTCCTGATACTCGTAGGCGGTGGTGTATCCGTTCTCCAGCCCGGCATTCAGGATGTCGTTGTATTCACGGCAGAACTGCTGCAATTCTTCCGAGTTCAACAGGCGAAAGGCATCGTCATCGGGCAGCTTTTCGATCACCGCCCCTGTCATGCCCAGATGCAACCAGATGCACTTGCGTTTGGATACGGGATGCTCATGCACCACGGGGTGAACGACGCCTGACGCGGAGTTCACCGAGGAGAGCCGGCTCCAGTACTCCTTCCGATCCTCCGGGAGCGCGTCATAGGCGGCACCCTGATGGGCGAAATACGTCCCTCCGCCTTTTTCGGCCGGCCGGATGATGTGGTAACCCGAGTGCGAAAAGGTGTCCGCGTTGAAGCTGCCATCATTGTGCCATTGCGGTCCCACCCCCGGGATCCCGTGACGTTTATCGTTCGACAGGCGGAAGATATGTCGGTTGCCATCAGGGGTCGCCGGGTGGACGCCATGCGTGCTGTGCAGCTCCTTGCCTCCCCACCAACAGCTGGCGCGGAGAAAGCTATCGGCATCCAATGGCTTGGCGTTCTTGAAAACCAGAAACCCGCGGTTCGCCATCTCGCATTCCAGTGCGTCGAGAACGTCGGGCGGCGGCGCGTCCTTGGATGACAAGTCGATGCCCTGTACCTGCGCACCCAGGGGATCCAGAGGGGTGATGGTTCCACCGAAGGCTTCGATCGTGGCAACGCGGGACGAATCAAGGGGCGGTAGCGTCGATTGACGGGGTTTCATGCGGGCCTCCTGTGGTTCAGCTCGATGCAACAAGGATGAGCACAACGCCGTCATCCGAGCACAGGATGTATGTATGGATCATGCTGACAGAGACGATCCTGTTTTCCAAACGCGCGACAAGCGGATCTTGAGGCGCCTGTTGCTGGCGAGAATGGGGAAAAACCACCTTTGATAGCCGACAAGACCGGCGGACGAAGCACTGCGGCACACTCACCCTCCGGTTCGCGAACGCTTGGGTAGACAATCCCATCAGCATGGGCCTCCCAGGCCTTGCGACCGAAAGCTTGGCCAGCTTTCCAGCCATCCGGGGCCAGCAGGTGGGCGGCTCCGGGAGGGTTTCCGCGCAAGTCGAAGAGTTCGCCCTCAAGGTTTGCCAGGTAGACCCGCTGCTGGAGCTGACGCCTTCTACGACGACGACGCGTTGCCCATTCAAGGTCGATGCCGTGTACTTTTCCTTTGGCGAACATCAAGATGTGGCGTGGAGTTATCAGTCGGGCAGCTCTAGGCCGCCACCCATGCTAGGCTAAGCCATGGATAGCCATAGTGATCAGCTTCCCGAAGGCTCGACGTTGCTGAGGTAGCGCAAGATGAACCGAACCAAGACGTTACAGCTGTTGCGAGAACACCTGCCGTCGCTATCCAGCGAGTATGGCGCCACCTCGTTGGCGCTTTTTGGCTCCATGTCGCGGGATGAGGCTCGCAACGACAGCGATATCGATATCTTGGTGAGTTTCGACGGCCCGGCGACTTCGGCTCGTTATTTCGGGGTGCAGTTCTACCTGGAGGATCTGCTGGATCATCCGGTAGATTTGGTGACCGACAAGGCGCTACGTCCCGAGCTGCGGCCCCATGTTGAGCGTGAGGCAGTGCGTGTCTGATTCTCGTCTCAAGCGCGAATGAGGTGCCATTCCCTACTCCCTGCCTTGTTACTCGTTATTATCGTCTTCAGCCTGCTCCCGACGTCTCTGCATGGCATCGCTGAAGGCGGCCGCCAGGATGCCGGTGGGCATGGCGATCATGCCGATGCCGACGATGGCGGTCAGGCCGGCAAACAGCTGCCCAGCCGCGGTCACCGGCGTTACGTCCCCGTACCCCACCGTAGTGAGTGTAGCCACGCTCCACCAGAGCGCTCTGGGAATACTCCCGAAGGCCTCGGGCTGATGGCTGGCTTCCAGGACATAGATCACGCTGCTGGTGACGATCAGCAATGCCACCGCCACCATCAGGCTCACCGTGAGTTCGTAGCGCCGCCCGCGCACCGCCTGATAGAGGTCGCCGATGGCGTTGGAGAAGCGCCCCAGGCGCGCGAGCCTGAGCAGGCGGATCAGCTTGAGCAGACGCAAGGCGAAGGCATTGACTGCCCCCATGGTCAGGAAGAACGGTAGAATCGCCAGCAGGTCGATGATTGCCCATGGACTAACCATAAAGCGTAGGCGCCCAGCCAGCCCTCGATAGCGAGGATCTTCGCCGGCCGCGATCACACGCGCGACGTACTCGATCAGAAAGGCCAGCGCCAGTGCTGCCTCGGCAGTGACGAAGGCGCTAGGAGCCAGCGCCCGGACCAGCGGCTCCGTCTCCAGAATGGTCAGTGCCGTGGCGAGGATGATCAGCACCGCTATCAAGCGGTTGGTGATCGATAGCCCAGGAGAGTCACGAGCGGTGGGCTCAAGCATCAGGTACAGGCGACGGCGCCAACCCGCATAGGGCCTGGCCTTGTGGTTATCCAATGGCTGCATGCATTTCCCCTATCCCGTCGCCAGCCCGTAGAGCGGATGTCGAGCTGCCCGTTGATGGCAAGAATGGGACTAATCAGCTTTGGGTGCTAGGCTGAATCTAATAACACTATAACGACAATGCCTATACGCAATGGGATGGCGCTATGCCAACGGCTTCCACCGAGCCCCGCATCACCCTGCACCCGCACGCCCGACGCGTGCGAGTCATCATTGATGGCACCCTGCTGGCCGATACCACCCGCGCCATTGAGCTTCGCGAACGGGGCTACCCGCCGCGGCAGTATCTTCCCCGCGACGACGTACAAATGGATCTGCTGACCCGCTCCGACACTGTGACCCACTGCCCCTTCAAGGGTGATGCCGTGTACTTTTCGTTAGGCGAGCGCAGGGACGTGGCGTGGAGTTACGAGCAGCCCGCAGAGGGGATGGAGGAAATTGTGGAGAGGTTGGCGTTTTATGAGGGTGATGACCAATGACGGCTTTCGACCCAAGGTGGCTATGCGGGGGAGGTTGTCGCCTTATCGCAACTGCCGTGTAGGCTGGTGCCTACGGTTACTGGGTAACCTCGATGTCATGAGTGTAAGCGATTATCAGCACTGAAAATGGCGGTAAAGGTGATAAAAATGACACAGTAGAAAATGGGGTAAGAGTTTTCAGCTTTTAACTCGGACGTTCAGGGATTATATTAGATACGGGGTTAGCATGTTATGGGGCAAGTCGAGGCACAACAGCATAAGCCGTGGAACCCGGAGGATCCAGAGAAGGAGTTTTGGATTCTTTCACTTTCAGGTGGGGGATATCGAGGTCTTTTCAGCGCCGAGATATTGAAAGCGCTTGAGGATGTGTCTGGTGGCCCGCTAGCGAATAAATTTGACCTGATCGCAGGGACTTCGGTAGGAAGCATCTTGGCGTCAGCTGTAGCAAAAGAGCTTCCCGCATCACAACTTCCCTCCCTGTTTACTGAACATGGTGAGAAAATCTTTGCAGCCAGAAGGTTACTTGGCGGTTTAATAAAATCACCTGGCGTCTTTGCATCTAAGTATAGAGCAGATGCTTTAAAGAAATTTTTGTCGAGAGAAGATTTATTGTCATCATCTACCTTCAATGATCTACATCATCGGTTGATTATACCGACTATCAATTTAAGTAAAGGTGGACCACAATATTTCAAGACTCAGCATCATCCAAGATTCACACAAGACGGTAGGCGCAAAATCATAGATGCAGTCTTAGCGTCATCTGCTGCACCGATGTACTTTCCTGTATATAAGTTTGATAACAATAGATATGCCGATGGGGGGTTAATTGCCAACTCTCCTCTTCTGGCGGCTATTCATGAAGCTGTATATATATTAGGTGTTCCTAAGGATAAAATAAATGCCGTTTCTATTGGCACCATGGGTGGACATTTAACGATAGACCCAAAAATGAAGCTAGAAGCAGGCTTGAAACAGTGGGGAGTTAATATTGTCCTAATGCAGATGACAGCGCAAGAAGTTATGCAAGACTTCATGGCTGGGCATGTTATTGAAAGCAGGGTAATAAACTTGGATAAGCGTCAGAGTAAAGAGCAGTCTGGTCGAATTAGCTTAGACAGTGTCGATCATAATGCTCAAGAGGTTCTTCAGGGAAGTGCTAGCACAGTTGTTCAAGAAAAACTGCACGACGACAATATTCTGTTCAAGAAATGGAAGGAGCATGTAGCTGAACAACCGATTTTCTTTAACCAGGAGCCCTAAAGATGGCGAATTACAGTCAAGTGTTCAACAAAAAAGCGGAACCCAAATGCTACCTCAAACAGCTAGACCCCAGCGAAAATGACGTAGAAAAGCTGATGGAGGCTAAGCAAAAAATTCGCTCAGCCCTTCGGCAGGGGCTTAGAGAAGCTACTGAGCACCATTTTGGTGCGGGTAACGGTGTAACACCGCGATTTTGTACGCAAGGGTCATGGGTCTATAGGACATGCAATGCTCCTTGCCAACCACATCAAGAAATGGATTTGGACATTGGTGTCTATCTCCCCATGGAAAACTGGCGTGATGGAGATACTACACCTTCAGATGCTGCTGATATCTATTTTGGTATGGTTGAAATGTGCCTCAAGCCTTTAGCTAAATCAGAGGGATGGACCTTCGATAACAAGCCAGCCTGTGTCAGGCTTAAACTAAACAATGGAATTAAGGCTCATGTCGATGTCCCTCTTTATGTGGCACCGAAGAAAGAATTTCTTCAAATCAAGGAGGAAGCTGCTGCTAAATTAGCACAAAATAGAGCTTTTGACTCTTCCCTTGAGGTGTGCCGCGAGCAAGAGTGGTCGGAGTTAAATCATATAGCTTTGGCAACACGAGATGAAGGGTGGAAGCTATCTGACCCTCGCAAAGTCGCCGACTACTTCAAAAAGCATTTTTCGCGGGACAATGGAAAGCAGTTGCGCCGAATCTGCCGTTATTTAAAGGGGGCAAGAGATCACTCCTTTTCCGATGGTGGTCCTTCGTCTGTACTTCTGATGGTTTGTGCATCTTGGGATTGGGTCAGCTATCCAGAAAGAGATGATCTTGCGCTACTAGATGTTCTTGAGCAGTTGGGCGCTCGGTTGCAGGGCGAAGTGGTTGAACCTGTCATTCATGCTGAGGAAGATTTGAATCGTGTCCCGATGGATAAAAGGGGAGAGGTTAAACAATGGGTTGATTCGCTATATGGAGCTTTGAAAAAGGCTACAGAGAATCGAAACCCTGATTATGCAACTAGCCATTTGCGAATTTTGCAAAGCTATTTGGATCATCGAGTACCACAAGATCCTGAGCTAATTGCATGGGCTCCAGGGGCAGCTGAAATCAGCTCTACACCTGCTCAAGCACGCCCTCAACCTCAAAATCACGAAGTTACTTCAGGATAGATTAAACATGGAAGTTAAGCTGGCCATAGAAGATTATTTGATATGTTGTGGTTTTAAAATAGACTCAACTCCTGGTTTCCTGGAGAGTCGATGTTTCTTTGGCCAGCTTGACCGAGAAGGAATCGATCCAATCAACGTCATAATTCTGATCTATGACTGGACGTTATCAACGTATCCGGTCATTTTTCTTCAAAAAGGTGAACGATATTACAACTCAAGAAATGCCCATATCAATTACGACAGAAGTTTGTGTTATATGACTCCAGGTGATGCAATAGTATTAAACTCTCTTTATCCTGAAAGTGCTATAGAGCTTTGCTTGGTATCTGCCTCAAAGCTTATTGCGAGATTAGATTCCAATGATCCCTCTCTTCTAGATGAATATAGGGACGAATTTCACGCTTATTGGTTAAATGATACGTCTCTTATTTATTCATATGACAATCTCTCATGTTCTTATTACCAATTATATTTTGGGCCTAGGAAAAAGCGATCCCTGTGGCTAGTGCCTATTGGTTACAATGCTGAGCATCCTCTGTTAAAAAACATTCTCCATGCTGGATTTAGCAATGCAGTGGGACATGCTTTTGTAATCGCCGTCGATCAAGACTGGCCAAAAAATACCACGGTACCTTTGCCAGAAAATTTACAAGAATTTCTTGAATGGGTACGGCTCAATAGTCCTAATAAATTGCAAGAATTTGTGGAATTAACAGCAAATCCTATTTTTTGGATATCCAAAATTCCAGCTGTTATTGTAAAAACACCTAGCCATGCATTGGTTGCTACTTTCATGGCTGGAGCAGATTCAAAAGAACCTTTAAAATTACCTTGGAATGAACTTCATGCATGGGGAGGTTATAGGCTGTACCAGCCAAAAAACCCTCTTCTTAAAATTCCTATAAAGAGGTGTTATGTAGAAGATGCTAGTAAAAAATCCATACATTCAAGAAATGGCAATCCTAGCCTTTCTGATCAGAAAGTTCTGGTGATTGGCGGAGGTGCAATCGGCAGCTTTCTTGCCGATGCTTTAGCTATGGTAGGAGCGGGATCATTTGGAGGAAGTATAACTATCCTTGATAAGGAGGAATTAGAAACTGGAAACCTGACACGTCATACACTCGGGATGCGAGACCTTAATAGCTCTAAAGCCGAGTCAATTAAAGAAAAGATAAATCGTGAAATGCCACATGTGGTTGTTAATAGCATTGCCGGTGATGCGCAAGAGCATCTACATTTTGATTTCGATTTGATCATAGATGCTACAGGCTTTGAAGCTTTTTCACGGTGGCTGAATAAGAGGCACATAAAACATTTGCGTGGTGGCGGTAGTACGCCTGTTATTTATGCTTGGTTAGAAGGTGAAGGTATGGCTTGGCGATCTCTTTTGGTAGATAATACTGCTGGTCATGCGTGTAGAGAATGTCTATATATTCATAGTGAGGATGGAGCGAGGGAGCTAAGATTTCCCCATAGTGATGAGCCTATCAATTATCGAAACGTTGGTTGCAAAACTATTATTCCATATGCGGCGACAGCAGCCATGCAGGCAGCTTCTTTAGCTTGTGAGGTAGCGGTCGATTGGTATCAGGGTATCGACGCTCCTCGTTTCAGAGGTGGTCAGAGATCTGGGCGTTATTATGATAGCTTCGTTGATCATGACCTAGAGCAGCAGGAGGATTGCCCATCGTGCAGCCTGACTTAGTATTGTCCCCCCAAGCTGAGTGCAAAGTGGAGGCCGTTTTACTTCCAAGAGTAACACTTGAAGTAATGCTTAAGTACCGCCAGTCAGAAAGATCTATTCCCGAGTCGGGAGGATTGATATTAGGTAGAATACGGGGGAAGTATCTTGATATTTCAGATGTCACAGAACCTGGTAGGCATGATTATCAATCCCGCTTTAAGTTCATCAGGCGGGACTGTAGTCATCATCAGATTGCTCTTAAGACCTGGGAGAGGGAAAATAGTGAGGTCGGTTATCTCGGAGAATGGCATACTCACCCTGAAAAAACCCCTAGCCCCTCACCTATTGACTTATTGGGGTGGAAGAAGGTCGTTCTTGATGGTCATAGCCCCTATTGTTTTTTCGTTATTGTGGGTGTTCAGTCATTCTATTTTTGCATAGGTTATCTAGATCCTAGTGGCAAAGTAAGATTTGAGGTTTTTAATTAGTAAGCTGTTTCCTGATGATGGTTTGGTATGTGTTCCGTTAGCGTTTAGGAGTAAAATAGGAATTCCCCTGTGCATGTTTTTACTATAGTTAAAATTGCAGTAAGTATTGAGCCAAACTGGTTCTGACTTTCCGGTCTCTAAGTTAAATCAGCCCCGCTGGCTCTCAGTAAAGAGGCGTTCTGCAACCTCAAAACAGTCGACTCCCTCACAGTCTCGCGAAATCAGTTCTAGTTCTAGGTCTCCATTAGTCGGTGTGTTAGTCCAATAATGTCCCCGGAGTCGCTTGGCGTTATCAATTAGTTTCAGTTCTCCGGCACCTGAGGTAAGTTTTTTCTCTCCCTGGTATTGTCTACGAAGCTCGAATACATAACATAGGCGGGTTGCCTCCGTCCTTTTGTTTTGAATCAGGGCTTCAAGCTTGGACTCTCCCTCCTGGAACTTGGTGAAAGATTCAATCGAGATCGTCAGATAGGTTTGGCGAACCACAAAAATAATAGGTATCTCTAGCGAGGGTCCATTGTTATCAGACCGTGAGAAATCAGAGCGAAGCTTTCCCCGCCATACCCCGTGGACAATCGGGCGGCGCATCCATCTTGCAATTCTTGGGGATCTCCAAGCAAGCCTAAAAAATGTTCCGAAAAGAAGGGTTGTGCTTGCTAGGCTGTAAGTGACAGAACGCCAAGCCATAGCTAATACCGGGTAGTCAAAAGGTAGGTGTAGAAAATATAAAAGCACGGCAAGGCCTGCAGCAAGCCAAAAATACACTTTCAGAAGTCGTTGTAACTCTGCTTGCGTTAGGCTTAGGTTATTCATGGTCTGAGGCCGCTTTTTCTAAAATATATCCATTTCTGTATACAACAATTTCGCCTGTTGTTCCAATGATGCCTACATAGTCGATATCTTTAATCATTGAAACAGTTAAAGCTGTCATTTGCCTTGCTCCACTAGGCCGGTTATCAGGTAGTTGTGACAGAGTGCTTAAAGGTGGAGCAAGAAATCTAGACAAATGCGTCAATGTCCTAGATTGTGTCTCTATCATATGGAACCCGTCATGCCAGGGAGACGCGATATCAGATATTTTTACTAGTGTACGGGCAATCGCACTAATCCCCAAAATCGGTAGCCGGGGGCTTGCTGCATTCAAGTTACCAAGGGATGCACTGGGTAATTCTTCAAGCCCTGAGTAGAATACTATACCGACCCCAGTGAATGAGTTAGATCTCCACAGGTTGATCTGAGTCAAAAGGAGGTTAGGGAAGCTTTTATCTGCCAATATCATGCTGTGCTCTTGAATAGTTGGTGTTATAGCCATTGTTTCACGCTGGAATAAATTTATAAGGCGAACTTTATGTGCCATGCTTTACTAAACGAACACCCCTGCCTGAAACCCTCCCCAGCCCACTCACCCTGACCACCTCCCTCGTCACCGCCTCATCCAGCATCCCACGTCCAGTCTCCACCAGCGTCAGCCAGTGCTTGGCGCGGGTGATTCCGGTGTAGACGAGCTCCCGCGTGAGGATGGGGTTGGGGGCGTCGGGGAGCAGCAGGGCGGTGTGGGTGAATTCCGAGCCTTGGGATTTGTGTACCGTCATGGCGAAGACGGTTTCCACCGCCTGCAGGCGGCTGGGCAGTACCCACTTGATGTCGCCGCTGCCGTCGCTGGCGGGGAAGGCGACGCGCAGCAGGGGGCGGCGTGGTTGCTGTGCTGTGCTGCGGGCGTCGGGCACGGCGAGTGTGATGCCGATATCGCCATTCATCAGCCCCAGGCCGTAGTCGTTGCGGGTGACGAGTACCGGGCGGCCTTCGAACCAGCCCTGTTCCAGCTCCAGGTCGCTTGCCTGGAGTAGCCCGGCGCGGCGCAGGGCGCGGGCGATGCGCGGGTTCAGGCCGGCGATGCCCCAGGGGCCTTTTCTGAGCGCACACAGCAGCTGGAAGTGGCCGTGGGCATTGAGCACGGCGCGGGCCCAGTCGTCGAAGGGTTTTCGTGCGTCGCCCTCGCCGAAGCTGGCCTGGGCGGGGCGCTGCTGCTGCATTACCTCGAGATAGTGACGGTAGCCCAGCGGCGGGGCTATTGGCTCGCCACGGCTGTCGTGGCGGCCTTCGCCTTGGTTGGCGAAGCCGGCCGGGTTGCCGTTTACCACCAGGCGGTCCACGGCCGGGTCATCCGCGTCTGCCAGGCGCAGGCGGGCGAGGTCGGCGTATTCCCGCTGGAATACGTCGCTTACCGTGCGTTTCTTGTCTTGGGTGCTGTGATCGGGGCCGAGCGGGCGGTTAACCGCTTCGGCGAGCTGGCCGATGCCGCTGCTGGCATCGAAGCGGTGGCTGACCCGCAGCATGGCGATGGCCTGGTCCAGCGGCTGGCCGTCTGCGTCCTTGTACTGCTCGGGAATCGGCGTGCCGGTCACGGCTTCCAGCCACTCGGCAGTGGCGGGGGTGTAGTGGCCAGCTTCGGCGCGCTGGCAGAGGTCGCCGAGTACGG
Source organism: Halomonas sp. ML-15 (assembly GCF_014779595.1). Lineage (GTDB taxonomy): Bacteria > Pseudomonadota > Gammaproteobacteria > Pseudomonadales > Halomonadaceae > Franzmannia. Next base: position 139,369 of record NZ_JACXZT010000018.1, on the reverse strand, counting down.
CGCCGGCCTCCACCGAGGCGAGCTGGTCCTTGTCGCCGAGTAGGATAAGCCTTGCCTTGGGCGGCAGGGCGGTGAGCACGGCGGCCATCATCTCGATATCCACCATGGAGGCTTCGTCGATCACCAGCGCGTCTAGCGCCAGGGGGTTGCCGGCGTGGTGGCGGAAGTGGCGGGTATCCGGCCGCGAGCCCAGCAGTCTGTGTAGTGTGGTCACCTCGGTGGGGATGCTGTCGCGCAGGGTTGAGATATCCACACCCTGTTGGCCCACGGCGCTGGCCAGTTCCACCAGTGAGAGGCCCTGCACCTGCTTGGCGATGGATTCGTTGAGGCGTGCAGCGGCCTTGCCGGTTGGGGCGGCCAGGCGAATGCGCAGCGGGCGCGGCGAGCCGGCTTCGCCCAGGGCCAGCGCCTGGAGCAGGGCGAGCAGCTTGACCACGGTGGTGGTCTTGCCGGTGCCGGGGCCGCCGGTGATCACGGCGAAGTGGGCCTGGGCGGCGAGGGCGCAGGCGGTTTTTTGCCAGTCCAGTTCGGTGGTGGTGAATAGGGCATTTAGAGCCGTGGCGAGGGTGCCTGTGTGGGTGGCCTGGTCTGGGCGCCTGGCGGCGCCATCGCGACTGAAGTCGCTCCTACATTGGGTACTGGTGAGGCGGTCGGTGATGCGCTGGCGGATGTCTTGTTCGTACTGCCAGTAGCGGCGCAGGTAGAGCCGCGTGTTGCCGTTGTGTTCGGCACGTACCAGCGGGGTGTTGCCTGGGGCGTTGCCGTCGGCGATCAGCAGCGGGTGGTTCAGGGCGGCGCGCCAGGTGGCGAGCTCGAGCCCGGCGAGGACGTCGCTGGGCAGCGGCGGCGGGTCGCTGAGGTCGTCGCCTTCCGGGGGCAGCGAGAGCGCCAGGTCCGGGGAGGCCAGGGTCTGGGCGAGGTCCAGGCACACGTGGCCGCGGCCGAGCTGGTGGCTGGCGAGGGCGGCGGCGAGCAGCAGCAGGGGAGAGGCGTCGTTCACCTCACGCTGCAGGAATACCGCCAGGGCCCGGTCCAGCGCCCGCAGCCAACCGCGGGCGACCCAGCGGTCGAGGAGGGCGGTAAGCGCGGCCACATCGTGCAGGGCCGCGCTGGCGTCTTCGGCCTGAGTGGCCGGTTGAGCGACCTCTTCGGGGCGGGGCGCGTCGTCGAACAGATCGGGGGTGGGGCCTTGGGTCATGCCGGCGTCTCCGTGTCGGTCGGCGCCTGGGCGGCGGCGTGGCCCTTGCCCTGGAACAGCGCGTCCATGGCGTCGATCAGCTCCCGGGGCGGGCGCTCGGCGTAGACGCCGCGGCTCTCGGCGTTGCTGCCCCTTAGGAAGACGGTGAGCGAGCCGCCGATATGGCGGTCGTAGTCGTAGTCCGGCAGGCGCGCCTTGAGCAGGCGGTGCAGGGCGAGCAGGTAGAGCGAGTACTGCAGGTCGTAGCGCTTGGCGGCCACGGCCTGGCGCATGGCGTCCATGCTGTAGGCGCTGTCGTCCGGCCCCAGGTGGTTGGATTTCCAGTCGGCCACGTAGTAGCGCCCCTCGAACTCGAACACCAGGTCGATAAAGCCCTTGAGCATACCGTTGAGGGTATCGGCGTCCAGCGCTACCCGTGGCGTGGCCTGGGCGCCAGGGAGTGTGTAAGCACTTACGAGGGCGTCCAGGCGGCGGGTGTCGACGCGGCTGGCGGCGAACCAGAACTCCATCTCCACCTGGTAGTGGGTCAGCGTTTCGAGCCGCAGGCTGCCGGCTTCATCGGGAAGCGGCAGCGGGGCGCTGAGCAGCGCACCGAACCAGTCGTGCAGGGTGGGCAGCCACTGTTGCCAGCCGCGCAACTGGCAGCGCCGAGCCAGGGCGTCCTCCCGAGCCGCGGGGTCGGCGGCGGCGCGGGCGAAGCCCTGTTCGCCGGCCCACTCCATGATGCCGTGGAGGAAGGTACCGGGCCCCGGTCCTCTAGGAAACCTGTGAAGCGAGGGCAGCGGCTCGCTCTGGCCGCTGTCGCGGGGCTCCTCGAGCACTTCCAGGGCGGTGGCCTCCATGGCGGTGGCGGGCTCCGGCAGGCTGACGCTGTCGGCGGTGCCGCTTGGCTGGATCTCGCTGCCATGCGGAATTGGAGGTAAGTCAGCCCTTACTGGGGCGGCCATGGATTCAGGGCCTGAGGTTTCAGCAAGGGCCTCGGGAGACATCGCCTCGCCGGAAAGGCGCAGCGCCGAGTAGCTGGCGATCCACCAGTGCTCGCGGGCGGCGCGCTGGGGCGTGCGTGCCTCGCCCAGGGCCGGGGCGTCGCTGCCCAGGTCGATGACCTGGGCGTGGGCCTGGGGCGCCGGTTCGATCTGGATGGCCTGGCACGCCTCGCTGCCCTCGCCCTTGAGCCGGGTCAGCGCCGCGCCGAAGCCAGCAGTGACGATGGCTTCGCCGTTGGTAAGCACTTGCCCCATGGCGCTGCCTTCCAGCCCCTTGAGCGGCGCCATGCCCAGCCAGGTGGCGTGGCGGGCGCGGGTCAGGGCGACATAGAGCTTGCGCAGGTCCTCGCCCAGGCGCTCGCGGTCGACGACGGCGAGCATCTCGTCGTCGGCCTCCAGGCTGATGCGTAGCCGGCCTTCGGCGTCGTGCCAGCGCAGCGGGGCGTCGTCGGCCTTGGTGGGGCGGTGGCCGCAGATAAACGGCAGGAACACCAGCGGGTACTCCAGCCCCTTGGACTTGTGGATGGTGATCACCTGCACCAGGTCGGCGTCGCTCTCCAGGCGCAGCTTGTGGGTGTCGCCCTGGCCTTCCGGGTGAGCGATGGACTCGGCCAGGAAGCGGATCAGGGCGTGCTCGCCGTCGAGTTCCTGGCTGGCCTGTTGCAGCAGTTCGCCCAGGTGCAGCAAATCCGTTAGGGAGCGTTCTCCTTCCGAGGCCGGCCCACCGGCGAGCAGCCGGGTGGCGATGCCGAAGTCGTTGATCAGCCGCCGCACCAGCGGCAGCACGCCCTGGCGCTGCCACAGCTTGTGGTAGTCGCGGAACTGCATCACCCGGCCTTCCCAGGCCAGTTCGTCGGCATTTAATTTGTCGAGGTCGGCGATATCCAGTCCCAGCGCGGGCATGGCCAGGGCGGTGTGCAGCTTGCGGGTGTCGTCGGGCTCGGCGCAGGCGTGCAGCCAGGCTTCCAGCTGCGGCGCGATGGGCGAGGCGAAGACCTTGTCCTTGTCGGAGAGGTAGACGCTCTTCACCCCGCGCCGGGCCAGCGCCTGGCGAATCGCCCGCGCCTCGCCCAGGCCGTTGACCAGCACCGCCATATCGGAGGGCTTGAGCGGCTGGAGGTCGCCTTGCTCATTCTGGAAGCCGCTCCGGCCGCTTTGCCCCTCGTTGAGCAGCTCGACCATATGCGAGGCGCAGCGCTCGGCCATCACGCCGTGGTAGGCGGTCTTGGAGAGCGGCTCGTCGCTGTCGAGCTGCCACAGGGTCATGGCGGGGAGCGGCTGGCCGCGGCGGGTGAGTACGTCCTTGCGGCCTTTGGCGCCAACGGGCGTGAAGGGGACGGGATTGCTGCCGTCGCTCTCCTTGAACAGAAAGGCCCCCGGTGGGTGGCGCTCGGCGAATTCGAAGCAGCGGTTGACCGCCTCGACCATGGCGGTGCTGGAGCGGAAGTTGGTGCCCAGGGTGACGTGGCGGCCTTCGGTGTCGCGGCGGGCGCGCAGGTAGGTGTAGATGTCGGCGCCGCGGAAGGCGTAGATCGCCTGCTTGGGGTCGCCGATCAGGAAGACGCCACACTCGCGGCGGTTCTCGCGGATGCAGTATACGCAGTCGAAGATGCGGTACTGAACCGGGTCGGTGTCCTGGAATTCGTCGACCAGGGCGACCGGGAACTGGCGACGGATCTGGGCGCTCAGCGCCTCGCTGTTGGGGCCGGCAAGTGCCCGGTCGAGGTGCGTCAGCAGCTCGTTGGGGCCCATCTCGGCGCGGCGCTCCTGCTCGCGGTCGAGCCGGGCGCGGCACCAGTGCACGGCGTGGGTGAGCAGGTCGGCGTAGGGATCGGGCAGGGCGTTGAGCTCTTCCTGCAAGGCTTCCAGCGCGGCCAGCGCCGGGTGGTTGGGCGGCTCGCCCTTGAGCCAGATATCCGCCATGCCCTGGGGCGTGAGGCGCTTCCAGGCGGCGTCGGTGAGGCCGGGCCAGGTGGCGTCACCCTGGCACCAGTCGCGCAGCGCGCCCAGCCAGTTGGCGCGGCTGCGGGCATTGAAGCTCTGTCCCTTGAAGGCCTTCTGCTGGGCGGCCTCTTCGAACAGCGCTTCGCACTCATCGACCCACTGGGCCCACGGCGCCTTGAGCTCGGCCAGGCGCTGGGCGGTTTCGCGGCTTGCGTTGGCTACCGTCTCGGCGGGCGGCGGGGCGTTGCTGTCCAGCGCGGCGCACTCGGGCATCAGGCCGCGCACGGCGGCGTGCAGTGCCTCGGGGGACTGCCAGTGGCGCACCACCGCGGCCAGTTCGTCGGCGCCGAGGGGGTAGTAGAAGCTGCGCCAGTAGTCGCGCACCACCTCGAGCTCCAGCTCGGTCTGGTCGTTTTCCAGATTCAGCGAGAACAGGCTGCCGCTGTCGAAGGCGTGCTCGCGCAGCATGCGGTAGCACCAGCTGTGGATGGTGGAGACGGCGGCCTCGTCCATCCACTCGGCGGCGAGCTGCAGGCGCCGGGCGCAGGCGGGCCAACTGGCGGGGGCGTACTGGTCGCGGAGGGCGATCAGCAGCGGATCTTGTGACGTCGGGGCTGATCCTGTCCTACCTTGGTCAGACGCTTCGTCAGCAGGATTTCGCGGAGGCGCTGTGAACCCATCCCTGGGCGCTACCGATGCCATCCCTGGCATAGGACCTCCGCTACATCCTGCTCCCGAAGCTTGGTCTAGAAAGACAGAAGCAGCTTCCACTAGTCGCGCCCGAATCCGCTCGCGCAGCTCCTGGGTGGCGGCGTTGGTGAAGGTGACGACGAGGATTTCCGGCGGCGTCAGCGGGCGCTCGAAGGCGGCGTCGTCCTCGGCCGAGCGGGCGCCCAGCACCAGTCGCACATAGAGCAGGGCGATGGTGAAGGTCTTGCCCGTTCCGGCGCTGGCTTCGATCAGGCGGCTGCCGTGCAGGGGAAACTGGAGTGGATCGAGCGCTACTGGCTGTGCGACGTCGCTCATTTCGTCTCCCCCCTTCCTTCTTCTCTCTTCTCTCTTCCCTCTTCGCTCTTCCCTCTTCTCTCTTCCTTCTTCTCGCCCTTCTTGTCCCCTTTCACGGCCAGATGCACCGGGGCGAGCAGGCGTTCGGTCAGTTGTGCGAAGCCGCCGGCGTCGTGGCGGGCTTCATAGAGCGCGGTAAAGCTGGGCCAGCGGTGGGCCAGGTAGGGGTTGCGGCCCACCTCTCCGGCGTTGAAGTCGTCTCCTTCGTAAGCTTTGCGGGCGGCGTGCCAGGCATCGCTGTCGCGCTCGGACTCAGGCGTCCCCAACTTGCTCAGCCAGACGAAGGCGGTGCCGATGGCCAGCGGCAGCGGCGCCTGCATGCCGGCCTGCCACGCCTTGATGATCTCGCGCAGGTGTTCTTTGGCCACTTCCGGGTCGAGGGGCGGCAGCGTCACATTTCCCGCCTTGGAGAGCAGTTGGGTGGTCATGGGCTCGCCACTCAAATGGCCGGATAAGTGGGCGACCCAGGGGCGCAGCAGGTGGTGCCAGTGGTACTTGCCCTTCTTGATCAGGCTGCTGCTGGAGAGCAGCAGACGGCAGCGCTGGCCGTTGGCGTCGCGGCGCAGTTCGTCGAGCCAATCCTCGAGGGGCGGGGCGCCGGGGACGTTGAGTCGCACCGGCTCGGGCTCCGCCACGGCGTGGGGCCACTCCTCCAGGGCCGCCTCATAGGCTTCGAACAGCTCCGGCATCGGCTCGATCAGCTGCTCGCGCATGCGCTCACCGAAGGCGCCCATGGCGAGCACGCCCTGGCCCTGCAGGCGGTCGAGGGCGTCGAGCATGGCCGGTTCGCGGGGCTGGCCGGCGTCCACGGCGCGGCGCTGCACCTGGATCAGCAGGTCCTGCAGCTGCCAGTTGGAGAGGCCGTCCAGGGTGAAGGGTTCGTGGTCGAGGCTGGTGAGGTCCTCCTGGTCGAGGAACACCTTGAGCCGGGTGTTGAAGAAGGCCCGGGCCGGGTCGCGCAGGAAATTGCCGAGCTGGACCAGCGTCAGAGGCGTTTCGTGCTTGAACGCTTCGAGTGCCTCGTTGGCTTGTGCCGGGGCCGCCTCGGCGTGCACCTCGTGCCACTCATGGGCGTAGGTAAACAGCCGCTGGTCGGCGACGCTGCGGGCGGCGTGCTGCTGCGGGGTGGCGAAGTAGCGGCGACTGAACGGCTGCAGCGGGTGCTCGGTGGTAAGTGCCACGAGCAGCTCGCCGTCGTCTTGTGCTTGCCAGCCGGCCTTGAGGTGGTCGCGCAGCTGGCCGACCAGCACCGAGGGGGGCTTCTCGTTGTTGTCGACGATGCTGCGCCCCACCCAGCTCACGTAGAGCTGGTCGCGGGCCGAGAGCAGCGCTTCGAGGAACAGGTAGCGGTCGTCCTCGCGGCGGGAGCGGTCGCCGGGGCGGTAGTCGCCGTTCATCAGGTCGAAGTCCATCGGCGGGTGGCTGCGCGGGTAGTCGCCGTCGTTCATGCCCAGCAGGCAGACGCGCTTGAAGGGGATGGCGCGCATCGGCATTAGGGTGGCGAAATTGACCGCGCCGGCCATGAAGCGCTGGGAGAGGCTGTGCTCGTCGATCTGGGCCAGCCAGTGTTCGCGCACCACCGAGAGCGGCAGGTCGCGGGTCAGCCCGGCCTCCTCGGCGCTCTCCTGCCAGGTCTGCAGGGCCTGTTCGAGCTGCGCCAGCATCAGGCTGTCCTGGGCGTCGTCGCCGCTGAAGCTCTCCTCCAGCAGCTGGCGCAGGCGCTGCACCCAGCCGTTCACGTCGGTGGGCTCGCGCAGGGCGTGCCACTGGCGCTCCAGGCTCTCCAGCAGGGTGGCCAGGGGGCCAGCCAGTTGGGCGTCGAGGCCGCCGATATCGTCGAACGGTTCGATGCCCTGCCAGGGGCCGGAGGCCGCCTCGCCCACGGCGTAGCCGAGCAGCAGCCGGCGCAGGCCGAAGGCCCAGGTGTTCTGCTCCATGCCGCCGGGCAGGTCGAGGCTGGCGCGCTGCTGGCCGTGCAGGCCCCAGCGGATGCCGGCGCCTTCGATCCAGCGGCGCAGGGTCGGCAGGTCCTCCTCGTCGATGCCGAAGCGGCTGCGCAGCGCCGGCACGTCGATCAGGTCGAGCAGCTCGCTCACCGAGAGGCGCAGCTCCGGCAGGCGCAGCAGGATCTCCAGGGCGATCAGCAGCGGCAGGCGGTGGCGGCTGCCCTGGTCGGAGAGGGTGTAGGGAATATGCCGCGGGTCCTCGCGCTCGGCTTGGACCTGCGCATACGGCGCCCTCTGATACTGACCAAAGACCGCCTGGATATGCGGCGCGTAGTGGTCGATATCCGGCACCATCACGATGATGTCCCGCGGGCGCAGCTGCGGGTCGGCGCTGAAGGCGGCCAGCAGCTGGTCGTGGAGGATCTCCACCTCGCGCTGGGGGCTGTGGGCGAGGTGAAAGACGATGGAGTTGTCGGCCTGGGTGTCCACCGCCGGCCAGGTTTCGCGGGTCTCGTGCAGCGGGCGCAGTTCGCGGATGTCGTCCTGCAGTTGATTGAGCAGGCGCGCCTGGCCGCGGCTGTTGACGAAGGGCTCGAACAGGTCGATGCGCAGCGAGTCGGCGGCGAACAGGCCGGCGTACTGCTGGCTGTCGTCGTGCTCGTCGAGCAGGCGCAGGTAGTCGCGGCCCTGCTTGCCCCAGGCGGCCAGCAGCGGCTGGGCGTGGAGGTGCAGGCTCTCCGCTCCGTCACCACTGGCGTCTCCGTCGCCGAGCACATCGAGGCGCTCCGGCATGCCGACCTTGCGCTGCTGGCGGCGGCTCGCGGCTCTCAGCAGCTCCTTGTGTTCGATGATATCCGCCCAGTAGTGCTGGCAGGGGTTGTGCACGCAGAGCACCACCTGGCAGCAGCGGGCGATGGCGGCCAGCGCCTCCAGTGCCTGTTGGGGCAGCGAGGAGATGCCGAACACCATCACCCGGCGCGGCAGGCCGGGCGGGCGGTGATTGGCGTCGAGCTGGGCGGCGGCGTCCATAAAGCGGTGGTGCACCATGGCGCGGCTGGAGGCGATGCCCTGGTCGCCGACGTCATTGGCGACGCTCTCACCCACGGCGCGCCAAAGGGCGGGCTGCCAGCGCTGGGCGTCGTCCAGTGGGCGGGCCTCGCCGCGGGCGGAGATCAGCACGTCCTCGCCGCGGCCCCAGGCGTCGAGCCAGTCGGCGCGGTAGACCTGGTACTGGTCGAACAGGTCGGCCAGGCGCTCGGCGAGCTGGTAGTGCTTGCGCAGGTCGTCGTCGTGGGCGAGGAACTGGCGCAGCGGGGCGAATTCGTCGCGCTCCATCAGCTCCGGCAGCAGGCGCAGCAGCCGCCACAGCAGATGGGACTTGTCGAAGGGCGAGGTGGCCGGCACCGCCTGGGGATCATGTTCCACATGGTTGAGCACCGCGCGGTAGGCCTGCCACAGGAAGCGCGCCGGCAGGGTGATATCCAGTGCCGCGGCAATGCCCGAGCCGCCGGTGCCGTCGTCCCGCTCATCTGCGGCCAGCGCCAGCTTGAGCCACTGGCTGATGCCGTTGCTCTGCACCAGGATCGTCTCGTTCTCCAGCGGGCCGAGCGGGTGGCGCTTCATCCACTCCACCGCCACGCCGCGCAGATCCTCCAGGCGATTGCCGTGGATGACCATAAAGCCGGGTGTTAGTGGCGTGGTGGCAAACGGCATGGCGTAACTTCCTGCGGAGGCAAGGCCTCATGGTGCCGCAAATCAGTAGGCGGTGAAATGCGCGGGTGTATTAGAGTTCGCATGCGCGTCCCGGTCGAACGCAGCGGCCTCGGCCAGCAGCCAGTCGATAAAGCGTGCCACCGCAGGTGGCGCCTCGCCGCTAGGGGGCGTCAGCAGGTCGTAGGTCAGCGGTGAGGGGAGCACATGGCGCTCGCCGAAGGGGCGCACCAGTACGCCGCTATCGAGCCGATCCATCGCGATAGGGTGGTTGGCCAGCATGATGCCCCGCCCGGCGATGGCCTGGTCCAGGGCCATGCTGAACAGGGAGTAGCGGTGTTGCGGTGGCGCTACCTTGTCGCCGACGCCGGCGGCATCGAGCCATGCCTGCCAGCCGGGGAAAGCGATCCCCTGGAGCGACTCCCAGGTGACCTCCAGCAAGCGGTGATTGGTCAGGTCGGCCGGCTGCAGGGGACGGTCGTACTGTGCGAGCAGAGAGGGGGCGCAGACGGGAAACAGCTCGTCGTCGAATAGTCGGTGGCTGTTCGCCTCCGGCCAGGGGCCGCGGCCGTAGCGAATCGCCAGGCGGGCGCCATCGCCCTGCCAAGCGGGGGTGGTGAGCGACTGGCTGGCATCCAGGGAGATATCGAGGCCGCCCAGCGTAGCGTCGAACTCCGCCAACCGGGGCAGTAACCACAGCTGCATAAAGGATGGCGGCGCGCTGAGCGTCAGTAGCGGCGCCTGATGGGCATGCTGGCGTGCGGCCATCACACCCGCGGCAATCCGTTCCAGGCCGCTGTCGATATCTTTCGCCAACTGCCGCCCGGCCTCATTCAGCTGCACCCCATTGGCGTGGCGGGCGAAGAGGCTAATGCCGAGGCGCTCTTCGAGCTGCTTGATCTGCCGGCTGACCGCGCCGGGAGTCACGCCCAGGCGACCGGCGGCGCTCTTGAAACTCTCCGTACGCGCCGCCTCGGCGAAGGCTCGCAAGGCGTTCAAGGGGAGGCGTTCGATCTTCATAGAGTGAGTTTTCCTGATCCTAGGTCGTCACATTAATCGGTTGGTCGCTCCCATGGCAAATGCTCAACTGAGCATTAACTGCCATTGAGGAGGTGTTATGCGAGATGCCCAGCCGTTGAGTAATCCTGTGGCTATTGAGGGTGCTGCGCCGATCCGCTGCCACCTGGACCTGCAGGCCAGCATGCTGATGGTGCTGTTCTGCCTGGCGCTGGGGTTTCAGCAGGTGGCGATCAAGATAGTGGCGGCGGATATCTCGCCGCTGGCACAGGTGGCCCTACGCTCCTCTCTCGCGGCGCTGCTGGTGGCGGCCCTGGTGCATTGGCAAGGCATCCGGCTGGCCGATATGCGTGCCCACTGGCTCCCCGGCCTGCTGGTGGGCGTGGGGTTTAGCGCCGAGTTCACCTTCGTTGCGTGGGGGCTGAACTACACCCTGGCATCGCATATGTCGGTATTTCTCTATACGGCGCCGGTGTTTGCCGCCCTGGGATTGCACTGGCTGGTGCCGGGTGAGCAGTTGACGCGGCGGCAGTGGATGGGCATCGGGCTGGCCTTTGGCGGGATGGTCTTTGCCATGGCGCCCGACACCGGGATCGAGAATGCCGCCGATATCTTGCGCGGCGATATCCTGGGGCTGCTGGCCGGCCTTTCCTGGGCCGCGACCACATTGGTGATACGCCGCTCCTCCCTCGCTGAGGCGCCTCCGCTGCAAACGCTCTACTACCAACTGGCCGTCGCAGGGCTCCTGTTGCTGCCCGCGGCCGCCCTGTTCGGCGATCTTGGCCGCATCCAGATAAGCGGTGCCGTGGTCGCCAGCCTGGCCTTCCAGACGCTGGGGATCTCGCTGGCTGCGCTGCTGCTCTGGTTTGCGCTGCTCAAGCGCTATTTCGCTTCGCAGTTGGGCGTCTTTTCACTGCTGGCGCCGATATTCGGGGTGCTGTTTGGCGCTCTGCTGCTCGGCGAGCCGCTGACGATCAATTTCCTGGTGGGCGGTGCGGGGCTTTTGGTGGGGTTATTGATCGTGACCCTCTAATGGGTCAGATCAGCTCGAGCGGCACCTCTCCCGCCTCGTGGGCCAGCAGCCACTGCTTGCGGCCAATGCCGCCCGCGTAGCCGGTGAGTCGCCCATCGCTGCCGATCACCCGGTGGCAGGGCACCACGATGGAGATGGGATTCTTGCCGTTGGCCGCCCCCACGGCGCGCTGGCCGCCCTTGCAGCGCAGCTGTTCGGCGATCTCGGCGTAGCAGCGGGTTTCGCCGAAGGGGATGGTGCCCAGCGCCTCCCAGACGCGGCGCTGGAAGTCGGTGCCCTGCGGTGCCAGCGGCAGGTCGAAGTCCCGGCGAGCGCCGCTGAAGTACTCCTCGAGCTGCTGCTTGGCCAGCGTCGTCAGTGTGCTCGGTTGGGGAGCAGCGTCTTCGCTGGCGACGAACTCGATGCTGGTGAGCCCCTCGTCACTGGCGCGGAGTCGGATCAGACCCAGGGCATCGGCACAGGGAGGGCGGTAGTAATCCACCATGAAATCGGTCGGGGAAGCATCGGCAAGCGGCATGGGCATCCTCTGCGAAATGCGAGCAGTCACTTATGGATGGTGCATGAGGAAAGCCTGCAGGTCCACGATGCTGTCATGACTCATTTTTGATAATGCGTCTCGTTTGTTTCATGATGTGTCGCTACCGATGTCATCGCTACGTGATGCTTACCTGCCTTATGCCCACCTCACCACGCTCACTGCTGAAGATGTTCCTCGGGGAACGACCGCGGCTGGTCAAGCGGATCAACCGTATCGTCGACAACGAGGCCGAAGCCGAAGACCTGGCCCAGGATACCTTCGTCAAGCTGTGGCATCGCCAGCCGAGAGACGATGATTCCGTAGGCCTGCTCTACCGTACCGCGCACAATCTGGCGCTCGACCATCTGCGCGCCCAGAAGGTCCGTCAGCGTCATCAAGAGGGGGCTCAGGCAGAAGAGCGGGATGACGCTCACCCCAGCCCCGAGATGATCGCCGCCACGCTGGAGCGATGGGGCTACCTGGTGGCGGCGCTGGAGGCATTGCCGGCTCGCACGCGGCGAATCTTTCTGCTCAATCGTGTCGAGGGCGAGACCTATGCCGCCATCGCCGAGCGCCTCGGTGTCTCGGTCAGCACCGTGGAGAAGGAGATGATGCGAGCGATGCGGGCCTGCCGCGAATGGCAGCGCCGACATGATCAAGAATGAGGGAGTCCGGTAGCTGACGCGTTATTAGAAAAGACAACCACAAGTGCCAAGTGCCGAAACAGTGATGATCGTGCGATGAGGAAATGTTCCAAGGTGGCGTTGCCTTCCCAGGAAACGCTCGACGATGAGGCCATGCAATGGTTTCTGCGCCTGCGAGACCCCTCGGCCAGCGAGGCGGATCGGCGCGCCTTCGAGGCGTGGCTGGCGCAGAGCGAGCGACATGCAGACGCCTACGCAGAGGCGGAGCAACTATGGCAGGCGGTGGAAGCGCCGGCCAAGCTGCTCGCCAAGCGTGAGGCGAGTGCCCGCCCATCGTCGTCTACGCAATCCTGGCCATGGGCCGCTGCAGCGTGCCTGTTGCTGACACTACTGCTCGGTTTCGGCGCCTGGCGCGATCCCGGCCTGTTCGACAGGTGGATGGCCGACCTGGCCACGGCCCCGGGGCATAGTCAGCAGGTGACGCTGGAAGATGGCACCCGGCTGTTTATCGATGCCGATAGCGCCGTGGATATCGAGATGACGGATGGTGGGCGGCAGCTGACGCTGCGCCGTGGTCGGCTCTGGGTAGATGTAGTGAGCGAGCCGCTGCGTGAGTTCTCGGTATTGGCCGGCGAGGTGAGAACCCAGGTAGTGGGTACGCGCTTTGCCGTAGAGCGTCGCGCCGATGACGTGCGCGTCACCGTGGAGGAGGGGCGTGTTGTGGTCTCCCATGGTCAGGGTGCCGCAAGTAACGAACGGGTGGTGCTGGGTGCCAATCAGGAGGTCGAGCTCCACTACGCTTCAGCGCTTGGCATGCCCAGCGAGGTCGATGCCAGAAGCCGCCTCGCCTGGGCCCGCGGCCAGCTGCTGTTCGACCAGACCGCGCTCGACGAGGTGGCCGTGCAGCTCGAGCGCATGCTGCCGGGGCGCGTGGTGGTCAGCGGCGATGAGGCAGGGGCTTATCGACTTTCCGGCAGCTTTCCCGCCAATGATCCCGACGCCATTCTCGACGCCCTGGAAACCAGCCTGGGGATAACCGTCAGGCGGCTGCCAGGGGCTACCTGGCTGGCGTCGCCGGCGTACTCCTCCCACCAAGATCTCCCTTCCCTATGATGAGGCCCTCATGGAAACAGTGACTCCTCCGGAACAGACGACCGTTCAACCGCTCAGCAAGCGTCTCAAGCATGCCACCCGAGAGCAGCATGAGCGGGTCGATCACTCGATCATGGCGTTACGCCCCTTCGACGACCTGGAGGGCTATGCCCGCTTCTTGAGGGTTCAATATGGCTTTCAGCAGCGTTGCTTGCCCTGCTATCGACATCCGCAGCTGGCCGACTGGATCTTCGACCTGACCCTGCGCTGCCGATATGCCGCCGTGGTAGGCGACTGCCAGGATCTAGGTGTCGACGCCGAACAGCGGGCCGAGGCCAGGTCGACTGAGGTACCGCTAAGTGAGGCGCCGTCTCATCTGCTGGGTTGGTTATACGTTAACGAGGGTTCCAATCTGGGGGCGGCCTTTCTGTTCAAGCGCGCCGCCGAGCTGGGGCTGTCTGCCAGCTATGGGGCTCGCCACCTGGCGCCTAGTGACGACGGCCGCGGCCTGCACTGGCGCAACTTTACCCAGCAGTTGGATGCGATAGCGCTGACCGAGACCGATATCGCCGAGGCGATCGCAGGAGCCAAGGAGGCCTTTGCCTATGTTGAAGCGTTGGCTCGTCCGCTGGTTCGTTGATATCTCAACCGCGCGGTAGAGACAACGAGATAGCTACAGGCGGGGAGCCAGTCCCGCGGCGCGTAGGTGATCGAGCAGTTCAGGGACCATCGGCAGGCTGCCTAACTGGCTGGCCGGCACCCAGCGGACGTCGGCAGCGTCGTCACCGGCTTGTAGTACGCCGCCGGTGGGGATCGCGGCAAAGTCATGCAGCTCATAGACGAGGTCATCATCCAAGGCCAACTGCGCCGTCCAGAGACGTTGGCCAACATCGACGTGCAACCCCGTCTCCTCGAACGCCTCGCGGGCGGCGGCGGCAGGCAAACTCTCCCCAGGCTCGACTTTGCCGCCGGGTACGGACCATAAGCCCGCTTCGGGCGGGTTGAGGCGCTTTATCATCAGGATGGCGCCATCCTCACGCTGAATGACGGCGCAAGCGGCTTGTATCGTTTTCGGCACACTGTCCTCCGTTGATGCTCGAGCCCCCCCGAGCCTTGGCCTGCCACCCTAGCGTAACGCTGAAGCGCTCTCTGCTTCGCCGCTATTTCACACATTTTTTCTCGAATCGTTGAGGAATCCCTCTGCCTCGGACGTTGTTTGAATGAGAAGCACAATCATTCAATAAATTGCAGTGCGGAGGGGGAACTTCATATGCAGCATGGACAGAGGAGGAGGCTGCCCGGCGCGGGGAAAAGCCACTATCGCAAGATCGCCGAGGTGGTGGGAATCGTCGCGATGCTGGCGATTTTCGTGGCGCTCGTCGGGTTGCGCGAGGCCCATGGGCAGTCGGGGGAGAGTCGCGAAGTGTCGGAGCTGGGCGATAACCAGCCGCTTGCCCAGCAGCGTTACCGCTTCGATCTGCCCGAACAGTCGTTGCTCTACTCGTTAGGCGAGTTTACCGCCATCACCAATATCTCGGTACTGCGTCCGGATGCCCGAGCCATTGATGCCACGGCACCGGCCATTAGCGGCGAGATGACCGCCGATGAGGCGCTGCGCAGCCTGCTGAGTGGCACGGGGCTGGAGATCGAGTACCGCAACCACCGCACCGCGGAAATCGTCGAGCCGCAGCCGGCAACGATGACCAGCGTAGACGATCAAATCGAGTTCAGCACCTTGACGGTCGAAGCCGACCGCCTTGGTGACGACTGGGTCTACCACGAAGCGCGCTCGGTGAACGTGATCACCCGCGAGCAGATCGATAGACACCCTCCCCGGCATATCGCGGAAATCCTCCAGGAGACGCCGGGGGTCAATGCCTCGATGAATTATCAGACGCCGGGCCTGGCGCTCAATATTCGCGGCATGCAGGACTTCGGTCGGGTCAATATGATGGTCGACGGTGCGAGGCAGAACTATGCGATCAGTGGTCACCAACAGCGCAACGGTGAAGCCTTTATCGATCCCGAATTCATTAGCGATGTCATCATCGAAAAGGGGCCATCTGCGTCCTTGGGTAGTGGCGGCACGCTTGCTGGCAGCGCCAATTTCCGTACCGTGGGCGTCGATGACATTATCGCCGAGGGCGAAGAGCGAGGCGTGAGGCTGCGCGGTTCCACCGGGATAGGCAAGTACAGCCAGGGCAACGACTACGATGGCAGTGTGGTAGCTGGTTTCAGAGCCGGTAATGACGTCGAGTTACTGGCCGGCTATAGCCAGATGCGGAAGGGGGAATTCAGGGCAGGCAGCCGCGGGCAGTATGGGCGAGTGAATTACAGCTATAGCAACCCTACTAACAAAGGCTACGAAAACGAAGGGGATCTCGTGGCTATCACGCGTCAAGAGCGGCGCAGTGGCTTGCTCAAGGGGGGCTTCCGTCTCACCGACACCCAGCGCCTGAGCCTGAGCGCGCTGCGTAGCGAGTTTGAGTTCGATACGGCATCGTCTAGCCTCGGCTATAGCCACCCAGATGCTGACATTTTCCCTACCAGCAATAAGGTCGAGACAAGCACCTTCTCCATCGGTCATGAATGGCGTCCCGATAGCGATTGGCTAGCACTGGATACCAGACTTTACTATGTCGATACCCGCAACGATCAGGAGTATCCTGACCGTTTCGAAGATTTACCGGATTTCGCAAAGCCACTCATGCCCGGTGGTTTTAACTCGCGGACCCGCACCGAGACCTATGGGATAACCGCGGAGAACAACGCCCGCTTTACTATCCCCGGCTTCGACGTGACCTGGAACTATGGTTTCGATATTAGCAAAGACGAGACGTCGCCCCGCGCCTCGGGATCGAGAGAGACCAATACCGACTATGCTAGTGGGTTGGAGCGCATGAACCCCGAGGGCGAGCGCTGGCTCAGCAACGTCTTCAACTCACTGAGCCTCGAGCACAATGAGTGGCTTACCCTGCAAGCCGGCTTACGCTACGACCACTATGAACTGACGGGAGAAGCGGAATATGAAAACCCGCTTTTACCAGCAGGCCAGCGCGAACAGAGCGCCGAAGCTGAATCGTCACAGGGCGCCTTCTCGCCCAATCTTGGTATTGCGATCAAGCCCTTCGAGCCCTGGCAGCTCTACGCCAACTGGGGCAAGAGCTGGCGGCCACCGACGATCACCCAGGCCCTGGCGGGTGGTGACCATCTCTATGTAAATGATAGAACCCGGGTCTTTCCCAGTCCCGATCTCGGGCCGGAGCGTTCGGAGACCTGGGAGGTGGGCAGCAACCTGATGTTCGATGACCTGTTCCTCGATGGCGACCGCCTGCGTGCCAAAGTCAGCTACTTCACTACCCGTACCGAGGACTTCATGGGAATGGCAGGGATCTGCCCGCCCAGAACCAATCAACTCTGCAGGACTTCTCTTCAACTCGTGGGTTTTGTCAATGTCGAATCGCCAGTGGACAGCGAGGGATTCGAGGTCGAGCTGAGCTACGACACCGGCAGGGTGTATGGCCGGGCAAGCTATACCGATACTGAGATGTCTTCCAACTTGGTTTATGACGCGAATACTCTCGGCGGAAACAGTTGTTCTCCCTCGAACAACCCAAGATATGACACAACATGCAATCGTGTTGGATTATTCTATTATCCCCTGCCACCGCGGCAGGTCTATACGCTGCAGTTGGGCACTCGAGCCTTTAACCAGCGTCTGGATGTCGGCCTGCGCCATCGCTACTCCTCGGGGCATAAGCAGCTGCGCTCGGATGTAGGCGTTTATAACTCCACTCGTGATGGGACCATTCAGCCGTATAACGTCACCGACTTCTATGCCGTTTATACCCCGACGGAGAATCTACGACTCAACCTGACCGTGGATAACCTGCGTGACGAAGCCTACGGCATTCCCATGGGGGATGTTCAAGTCTTGAGTCCATCACCGGGGCGAACGGTAATAGCAGGGGCCGAGTACCGCTTCTGATGGAGGTAAACACCAGAATTCCGACCGCCGGCTCGCCGGTGGTCAGAATAGCGGAGCATATTGCTGCTCCATTCAACTAGGCAATACAGGAGATGTAAACATGTCCTTCTTTGTAGAGTATGGCGGTAACCTTACTGCTTCCAGCACGCTGGCGGATTTCTTCAGCGACTTTAGTGACTTCTTTGCTCAGGATGGCCACGAGTACAACAGCTGGTTCAATAGCGAGGATACCTTCCCGGGGCCGCTGCAGGGCACCGAGTACGCTGTTGCCTCCGAGCTTGGCGATATCGAAGATTTCTCGTTTATTGCCGGTGCGGCGGATGGCAACGAGCTCACCTATACGCTGTTTGGTGATCTGCCTTTCCATACTTTGTATGGTTCACTGGACTCGCTGGCGTTCGGTGCCGACTTGGAGGATTGGCAGTCGACCGGTGATGGTAACTTCGCACTTGATGAAACGCATCTCGACCTCAGCGGCCTTGGCCTGTTCGGCGAGTTGAGCGAAGGCCAAGACAATATCGTCCATGAAGTGGTATGGGGCCTGATGGGGGGTGACACCACCGCTCTTGAGGGCGTCATCAACGAGATTCTCGATGGCTACAATCTGTCGGTGAACTCTACCTTCGCCGATCTGGAACTGGCGGGCCTGGCAGGAGATGTCTCTACCACCGGCGTGGCCGATACCAGCGACGTCGATTTCGCCCTGGCTGCCTGAGCATCGCCACATAATAAAAAAGGCAAGGGGAGTCCCCTTGCCGCAACCTTTGATCACCGCGCCACGGGCCTTGGGCCCGGGGCGCGGTGCCTTGGCATTGTCGCCGGCGGCGGCACGATGTCAAGCCTGGCTACCGTGACCCTGCGATGAGTGAAATCGAATACGCAAGCGAGTCCCCGAAAGGGATTCGTCGGGTTTTCACGACTCATCCGATAGGGGCAGCCCATCATGAAACCTTCGCGCGGTCAGCCGCGTAACGAAATACGCCAGGCGCTGGGGGCCTATCGCGGCGGCTTTCGCAGCGTTGGCGTCTATAGCGCAGTGATCAATCTGCTGATGCTGGTGCCGCCGCTCTACATGCTGCAGGTCTATGACCGGGTGCTGGCCTCGGGCAACACCACCACGCTGCTGCTGTTGACGCTGATGGCGGTGGGGCTGCTGGCGCTGATGGGGGCGCTGGAGTATGTGCGCAGCCTAATGGTGATCCAGGTCGGCGAGCGGATGGATGAGCGCCTCGGCGAGCGGGTCTATACCGCCGCCTTCGAGCGCGGCTTGGCCGGGCAGGGCGCCCAGGCCGGCCAGGCTACCCGGGATCTCGATTCGCTGCGCCAGTTCATCACCGGCAACGCCATCTTCGCCTTCTTCGATGCCCCTTGGTTCCCCTTCTATCTGTTGGTGATGTTCCTGTTCCACCCTTGGATCGGCTGCCTGGCACTGGTGGGAGCGGTGCTGCTGGTCGGCCTGGCGTGGCTGAACGAGCGACTATCCCAGCCGCCGTTGCGCGAAGCGGGCGGCCTGTCGGTGCAGGCCGCCAGCACCGCCGAGGCGCAGCTGCGCCATGCCGAGGCCATCGAAGCCATGGGCATGCTGGGTGCGCTGTCGCGGCGTTGGGCGCGGCTGCACGGCGGCTTCGTCGCCCTGCAGGGGCTGGCCAGTGAGCGCACGGCGCTGATCACCGCGGCGTCGAAGAGCCTGCGCGTGGCGCTGCAGTCGCTGGTGCTGGGCTTGGGCGCCTGGCTGGCGGTGGGCGGTGTCATCAGCCCTGGCACCATGATCGCGGGGTCGATCCTGATGGGCCGTGTGCTGGGGCCCATCGACCAGGTGATCAACGCCTGGCGGCAGTGGAGTACCACGCGGCTGGCACATCAGCGTCTGGCGGGGCTGCTGGAGGCGCATCCTGCCCGCGAAACGGGCATGGCGCTGCCAGCGCCGCGGGGCGAGGTGGCGGTAGAGACCGTCAGCGCGATGCCGCCCGGAGGGCGCAAACCGACCCTGGTGCAGATCGACTTTCGCTTGGCGGCGGGCGACGCGCTGGGAGTGGTGGGCCCCTCCGGTTCCGGCAAGTCGACCCTGGCGCGGCTGCTGGTGGGGGTGTGGAGGCCCCAGGTGGGCACGGTGCGGCTGGATGGCGCCGCCATCCAGCACTGGGACAAGGCCCAGTTGGGGCCGCATATCGGTTACCTGCCCCAGGACGTGGAGCTGTTCGCCGGCAGCGTGGCGGAGAATATCGCGCGCTTTGCCGAGCCCGAGTCGGAGCACGTCATCACCGCCGCCAAGGCGGCTGGGGTGCATGAGCTGATCCTGTCGCTGCCCCAGGGTTACGACACGCCGCTGGGCGATAGCGGCGTGGGACTCTCCGGTGGCCAGCGGCAACGCATCGGCCTGGCGCGGGCGCTCTACGGCCCGCCGTCGCTGGTGGTGCTCGACGAGCCCAACGCCAACCTCGATGAGGCCGGCGAGCAGGCGCTGCTGGCGGCCCTGGAGTGGCTGCGTGAGCGCAAGGTGACGGTGGTGCTGATCACCCATCGGCCTCAGGTGCTGAAGGCCACCACACATCTACTGGCATTGAAGGGCGGCCGGCAGGCGACCTTCGGCACGACCCAGGAGGTACTGCAGGCGGGGGCGTCACGTCAGGCCGCTGCCAGCGGTGCGGCCCTGATGTCACATAGCCCCTACCAGATGGAGCGCAGCGCATGACGTTATCTACCGATGCGGCGCGTGGCGCCGAGCCCGACACCGCTGCGACTACTCCGGACTGGCAGGCGATGGCGCAGCAGCGGCGTCGCCCGCGTCGCCTGGGCGGTTGGCTGCTGCTAGTGGGCTTTGCGGGCTTCGTGGTGTGGGCGGCCCTGGCGCCACTGGACAACGGCGTGGCGGTACCCGCCACCGTGGTGGTGTCGGGCAACCGTCAGGCGGTGGAGCATCCCAGCGGCGGTATCGTCGAGCGCCTGTGGGTCGGCGAGGGCGACCGCGTCACCCAGGGCCAGGTGCTGGTCAGCCTGGATGCGACCCGCCATACCAGCGAGGTGGAGGTCTTGAGCGGCCAGTACAGCGCCGCCCTGGCGGAGATCGCCCGCCTCGAGGCGGAGCGCGACGGCCTCGCCAGCGTTGACTACCCCGCCGAATTGACCGAGCAGGCAGATCCCGAGCTGCTGACCGTGCTGGCGCTACACCGCCAGCTGTTCGAGAGTCGCCAGGCCTCGCTCGCCTCGGAGCTGGCGGGGCTGGAGGCCAGCCTGGCAGGGCAGCGGGCGCAGGCCACCGGGCTCGAATCTTCACTGGCGCAGAAGCGCCTGCGCCAGGAGCTGCTGGGCGAGCAGCGCGACAACCTGCGCGGCCTGGCGGAAGAGGGCTATATCCCGCGCAATCGCCTGCTGGAGATCGAGAGCCAGTATGCCCAGCTGCAGGGGGAGCTGGTCGCCGACAGCGGCACCCTGGAGCAGACTCAGCGCCAGATCGACGAGCTCGAGCTGCGCATGACCCAGCGCCGTGACGAGTATCAGCGCGATGTACGCGAAGCCTTGACCCAGGCACGCTCCCGCATGCGTGAGCTGGCCGGCCGCCTGACCTCGGCGGAGTTCGATCTGGTGCATACCCAACTGCGTGCCCCGACGGCAGGCATCGTGGTGGGCTTGGCGCAGCACACCGAAGGCGGCGTGGTGGCGCCCGGCGGCCGCCTGATGGAGATCGTCCCCGAGCATGAGCCGCTGCTGGTGGAGGGCCAGCTGCCGGTGGAGCATATCGACCGGGTGCACGCCGGGCTGCCGGTGGAGCTGGCCTTCACCGCCTTCGAGCGCAGCACCACTCCTCGGGTGGCTGGCGAGGTGACCCAGGTCTCCGCCGACCGCCTGGTCGATGAGCGCAGCGGCGAGCCTTACTACCGCATTCAGGTAGCGGTGGCGGCGCCGGCCCTGGAGGGGCTGGGCAGCGACGCCCTGCGCGCCGGGATGCCGGTGGAAGCCTTCGTGCGCACCGGCGAGCGTACGCTGCTCAACTATCTGTTCAAGCCGCTGCTGGATCGCGCTCGCACCGCCTGGGGGGATGCCTGATGGATAAGCTGGTTTGCCGCGTGTTCGCCGCCTGGCTGCTGGGGGCGGGGTTCGGACTGCTGGCCCTGCCCGCCATGGAGCTGGATTTCCGCCAGGCCTACGAGCTGGCGCTGCAGCACGACCCGACCTGGCAGGCGGCTCGCAGCGAGAGCGCCGCGGGCAGCCACGAGCGGGCGCTGGGGCGTGCCGCGCTGCTGCCCAATCTGAGCTACCGCTATACCCGCATGCGCAACGACGCGGAGATTCGCCAGGACACCGTCGCGGGAACCACCCGTCAGGATCTGGAGTACTCCAGCTACTCCTCTGGCTTCACCCTGAGCCAGCCGCTGTTCGATGCGGCGGCCTTCGCCCAGTACCGCGAGGGCAAGGCGCGGGCCGAGGCCGCCGGTTTGACCCTGGAGCGGGCGCGTCAGGCGCTTGCGGTGCGGGTGCTGCAGGCCTATACCGAAGCCCTCTATGCCGAGGAGGAGGTGGCCCTGGTCCGCGCCCATGGCCGTGCCCTGGAAGAGGAGGCCGAGCGCAGCCGGCGCTTCGTGGAAGGCGGCGAGGGCACCCGCACCGACCAGATGGAGATCGAGGCGCAGCGACGGCTGGTGGAGGCGCAGCTGATCGAGGCCGAGGACCGTTGGCAGGATGCCCGCAACGCCCTGGCGGTGTTGATCGGCCACCCGCCCGCCGCGGAACTGGCGCCGCTGAGCGACGCCGCGCTGATGCAAGCGCCCGACCTCCCGCCCCTGGAAGAGTGGCGCGAGCGCGCCGTGGCCCATAACCCCGAACTTGCCGCCCAGCGCAGCCTGCTGGAAGCCACCCGGCAGCAGCGTAACCAGCAGCGCGCCGGCCACTTGCCCAGCGTGCGGCTGGTGGCACGCAGCCAGATCACCGACTCCAACGCCGAGAACCAGGTGGGGCAGCGCTACGACACCGATAGCATCGGCGTGGAGGTGCAGGTGCCGCTTTACGTGGGGGGACGCGTACGCGCCGCCAGCCGGCAGGCCAGCGACACCCTGGAGCAGGCCCGTTTCGAGCTCGACGGCGCCATCGCTGAGCTGCTCAATGACGTCGAACGCCAGTACCGCATGACCCTGAGCAGCCAGCGGCGCATCAACGCTTACCGCGACGCCGTGGCCGCCGCCGAGGCGCGCCTGGACGCCACCCGCCGCAGCATCCTCGGCGGCGAGCGCACCAGCCTCGATGCCCTCAACGCCGAACAGCAGCATGTCGAAGCCCAGCGCGACCTGGCCCGCGCCCGCTATGACTACCTGCTGGCCTGGCTCTCGCTGCGCTGGCAGGCGGGGGTGCTCGATAAGGGCGATATCGACCGGGTGGCGGGGGCCTTTGCTGCAGGTTAGGTGTCCTGTTGGGGGCTGGGGTTGCCCAGCATGCGCGCCAGGATGCCATCCTTGAGCCATAGGCGATGGGCCAGCGCCATCGCCACATGGCCGGCGATCAGCCCCAGCAGCAGCCAGGCGAGGGTGCTGTGCAGCAGGTCGGCGGGGGCGACCATCCAGGCGATATGGCGCTCCGCTTCCGGCATCAGCTCCTTGCCGTAAAAGATCAGCGGGCCGCCGCGGCCATACTGGCGCAGGATGGCCATCGCCGGAATCAGGATCAACAGCGCATAGAAGGCCAGGTGCACGCAGCGCGCCACTACGCCAGCCCATCCTTCTGGGCGGGGCGGTCGGTGATGGCGTTGGCGGTAGGCCCAGATTGCGCGTAGCAGCGTCGTTACCAGCAGCATGGCGCCGAGGGAGCCGTGGGGGCCGATCTTTGCCAAAAAGAGCGTGACGGGGCTTTCACCGACGCCCTTCCAGGCCAGCAGCACGGCGAATAGCAGCGTCACCTGCGCGGCGGTCAGCCAGTGGAGGAGGCGGCTGACGAGGCCGTAGCGATCCGGTGTGTCGCGCCAGCGATTGGTGGGTGATGCCATCACTCAAGTTTCCAGGCGTTGTTCAATCGTCGGCCTTGCCCTGGCGCCAGTACCCCATGCTGGTGACGCACTGTTTGGGCAGCCCGCACTCATTGACCAGATAGCGGCGGATATTCCGCGTTACCTTGGTTTCTGCCGCAATCCAGGCATAGAAGGGGGCATTGTCGTCGAGGGTGGCGGGCTCCCACAGTACGGCGTCGTCCTGGTCGAGGGTATCGGCGGCACCCGCCTGCTGTTGGCCACCCAGGGCGCGGATCTCCTGATGCAGGTCGATATCGCGCAGCGCTCGCATCAGCAGGTCGCCGTGTTGGCAATTCGGCTCAGTATCGCGGGTCAACCAGCGCAGCTTGGCGGGGGGAGAGAGGAGCTGGATATCATCGCTACGCGGGACTTCGATCAAGGCCTCGACCCTGGGGGCCAGAGGCAGCTCATCGAGCGTCTCGAAGATGCCAGCCGCCGCCGGCAGGGCGGTTTCGTCGGCGACGATAAGAATGCGGCGCACGCCCCGCGGTGGTTTCCACTCATAGCCGAGCTTCTCGCCTCCGGCGTTGGCCAGCGGGGCGGTCATCGCCAGGCGGTCGCCGGGTCGGGCGCGCATGGCCCAGCGTGAGGCGGGCCCGTTGTCGCCATGCAGTACGAACTCCACATCGACCTCCGCGCGGGCGGGGCGCAGCGCACGAATGGTATAGGTGCGCATCGGTGGGCGCTGCGCCTCGGGCAGGGCGCGATAGGCGCCGAACCAGTCGTGCTCCTCCAGTTTGGCGATCTCGAACAGGGCGTCCAGGCCGTTGGCGTCCTTGGGAAAGAACAGCTTGATGCGCTGGTCCGGCGCATGGGTGGCCATCTGGCTAACCTGCGGCCCGGTAAAGGTGAACCTGACCAGCGAGGGGCTGACCTGGGTACGCCGTGCCAGGGTGATATCGAAAAGGCGATAGCTCGTGCGTCCAGCCATGGCTAATGACTCCTTGGTCGAGAAGCAAATACTATAGCGAGTAATAACTATTCTCAACTGTGCCGTTGATTGAGGAGTCGGCCGACCTGAGACGTTATATCGGAGGAGTGTGGCCCAAGAACAGAAGGTGAAAGAGGAGTGAGCATGGCGCGCATTTTCTGGGTGGCGTTGGCGGCGCTGAGTTTTGCGATTGGGTTCCTGGGGCTGTTTCTCCCCCTGTTGCCGACCACGGAGTTCATGCTGGCGGCGGTCTACTGCGCGTCGCGTGGTTCGCCGCGTTTCGAGGCCTGGATCCGCTCGCGGCGCTATGTCGGGCCGATGCTCGAGAATTGGGAGAAGGAGCGGGCGATTCCGCGGCGTGCCAAGTTCGTCGCCGTGGGGATGATCTGCGCCAGTATGGTGATGATTCTGCTGCATCTGGGCGAGGGCTGGCTGCGCTGGGCCATCGTGGCGCTACTGGTGGCAGTGGCGATCTGGCTGGTGACGCGACCGGAGCCTTCGGTGCCCATGCGCTAAGCCCAAGCGACTCGCGCGCGGTGTCCCTCAGCCGTGCGATAGTGACGACGCTTGATCGACCATTGCTGCTGGGGCATGGTCAAGCAATCTACTTCTTGCCATCGGCAGCGAGCGACACGCATGTCCTACGATCTCAGTACACGCCTGGTGATTGGACTGGCGTCCAGCGCCCTCTTCGATCTGTCGGAGTCTGACCAGGTGTTTCGCGAACAGGGGGAGGCGGCCTATCGTATCTACCAGCGCGATCATGAGGATATTCCCCTCATTACCGGCGTTGCCTTCCCCTTTATCAAGCGTCTGCTGTCACTGAACGAATTGAGCCCGGAAGATCCGCCCATCGAGGTGATGCTGCTGTCGCGTAATGACCCGGAAACCGGCCTGCGTGTCATGAAGTCAATCGAGCACTATGAGCTGGGCATTACGCGGGCGGTCTTCCTGCAGGGGCGCTACCCCCACCGTTTCATCCCGGCACTCAACATCAGTCTATTTCTGTCGGCCAACCGTCAGGATGTCGATCAAGCGATTCTGGCGGGGCATCCGGCGGGGCAGGTGTTGTCGTCGGGTGACCTCGATCTGACCGATGAAGAGGAGCTGCGAATCGCCTTCGATTTCGACGGCGTGCTGGTCACCGACGAGTCAGAAACGATCTATCAGGAGCAGGGAATCGAGGCGTTCCGCGACTATGAACGGACTAACGCCCGGGTGCCGTCCGAGGCGGGCTTGCTGGCCGCTTTTCTGCGTAAGCTGGCGCATATTCAGTCGCTGGAGAAACAGCGTGAAGAGGAGACGCAAGGCCGCTATCGTCCCAGGGTTCGGGTCTCCATCGTCACTGCCCGTAATGCGCCGGCCCATGAGCGGGTCATTCACACCATGCGCAGCTGGGGGGTGACCGTCAACGAGGCCTATTTCCTCGGCGGCATCGCCAAGGAGCATGTGCTCGGTATCATCAAACCGCATATCTTCTTCGACGACCAGGCCTCCCACCTCTCGGCCACTAGCGATATCCTGCCGTCTGTACATGTACCGTTCGGACAGCTCAATCAGGGTTTCGGTATCATTGAGAAGTGAGTGTTACTCCTTACGCCGCAACACCATCCCGGCGTGATAGAGCACACCGTCGATGAACTCGCCGTCGGCAGTAAAGCCGGTATCGTCCCAGTACTCGATATAGTGGCCAGTCACCCTGTAGCGCCCTTGATAGGCGCTCTCGCGCTCGCCGCGGGCTTCGTCGTAGCGGTTGTTGGGCAGTAGCTCGTGGCGAATATAGCCGTCGTCGGTGACCCACATACCGACGTAGGGATGGTCTGCCATGTCGGCGTCTCCTGTTGCGGTGGCAGCCCACCCCAGGAGGGGGAGGGCTGCGAGCATGGCCAAGGCGAAAAGCGTGGATTTGCGCGGCGTGGTCGCGATGCTCATCGGCATTCTCGAAGCGGCTTGGCTCATGCCGGGCTGGCGGTGGGGCGAACCACGATATCGCTGGTATCCACTTCGTCGGGTTGGCCGATGACATGGGCGATCGCCGCGGCGATGGCGTCGGGCTTGAGCGCGATTTCACGAAAGCTCGCCATTGCCTCGGCGGCGCTGGCATCGGTGATGGTATTGGCCAGTTCCGACTCGACGACGCCGGGGTAAACGCAGGTCACCCGGAGCTTGTCGTGCTCCTGGCGCAGCCCGTCGGAAATCGCGCGCACGGCGTACTTGGTGGCGCAGTAGACGGCACCGGTGGGCACCACATAGAGCCCGCCGATGGAGGAGATATTGATGATCTGACCGCTGCCCTGGGCCTGCATGGTGGGCAGTACGGCGGCGATGCCGTGGAGCACGCCGCGGATGTTGACGTCGATCATGCGGTCCCACTCGTCGACCTTGAGCGAGGCCAGGGGCGAGAGCGGCATCACGCCGGCATTGTTGATGATCACGTCGATGCGGCCGTGGATCTCCAGTGCGGCGTCGGCAAAGGCCTGCACGTCGTCCCGCTGGGTGACATCGAGGGCGCGGTAGTCTGCGCTGCCGCCTTCGGCGCTAATGGCCTGCGCCAGTGCTGCCAGCCTGTCGGTACGGCGTGCGCCGATGACCAGTCGATGGCCTTGTTTGGCCAGCAGTCGTGCGGTGGCTTCGCCAATGCCGCTGCTGGCGCCGGTGAGAAGGATGACCTTGTTCATGGGAATGACTCCGTATTGGTGGCTTGGGACGACGCTCTCACTGGAGCGGAAGCGTCGTTGAGGTAAGCCTACGGAGGCGCCGGATATGCCGACAGGAGCATTTCTATTGAAGCCTTGCCTGTTTCTATTGATGACGGGTTCTTAGGCTGTTCTATTCGGATGAAATTTGCCTAAATACAAGAAAAGCAAACAGCGAGGAGTTCCGTTTGGCGACACGACCTATGCCGATTCCCCATTCGCGGATGGTGGAGTGCCTGTATCGGCTCGCCCCGCATGAGGGCTATACCCAGTCGCTGTTGGATGAGGTGCGCTTGCTGCGCTCGGATCGGCCGCTGCGGCATACGCCGGTACTCTACGAGCCGAGCATCGTGATCGTCTGCCAGGGGCGCAAGCGTGGGTACCTGGGCGACGAGGTGTATCTCTACGATGCGCTGCACTATCTCGTGCTGTCCGTACCGCTGCCCTTCGTATCGGAAACCGAGGCCAGCCCCGAGGAGCCGCTGCTGGCCATGTCGATTCGGCTGGATATGGCAGTGGTAGCAGAGCTGGCCTTCATGCTGGATCAGGCGGACGCACGCTCAGAGTCGACACCACGGGGCATGCTCTCCACGCCGCTGGATGAGTCCATGGCGGATGCCACGCTCAGGCTGATCGAGGCGCTCGCCTCGCCTACCGAGGCGCGGGTGTTGGCGCCGGGGATCGTGCGCGAAATCTACTATCGTGTGCTGGTCGGCGAGCAGGGTGGAAGTGTGCGTGCGGCGCTCGCCCATCCGGGGCAGTTCGGGCGTATCGCAAAGGCACTGCAGCGTATTCATATCGATTACGCAGAGCCGTTGGAGGTGGGCCGTCTGGCTCGCGAAGTCGGCATGAGCACGCCTGTCTTTCACGTCCACTTCAAGGCGGTAACGCAGACCTCGCCCCTGCAGTACATCAAGTCGACGCGGCTGCACCAGGCCCGCTTGATGATGATTCGGGAAGGCCTGACCGCGGCCGCCGCGGCGGCCCGAGTGGGCTACGAAAGCGCGTCGCAGTTCAGCCGCGAGTTCAAACGTCTGTTCGGGCGGCCTCCGCGTGAGGAGGTGCGTGAAATGAAGGCTTCGCTGGCGCTGTTGCCCTCGACACAGGCCGCGGGCATGGCACTGGCGCATTGAGAGGCATCACATGCTCAGAAGCAGGCGGTTCGGAGCGGGTTACAGCTCGCCGGCCAGTTTTTTCTCCACCAGTTCAAGGCGGTCCTGACCCCAGAAGGGTTCGCCATCCACGTCGTACCAGGGGGCACCGAAGCAGCCGGCGGCAGTCGCCTGCTCGCAGGCGTCGTCGAGACGCTTCTGCCCCGGCTCGGCCTCCGCTTCCTCGAGTAGAGCCGGCCCATCCAGGCCAAACGCCGTGGCGATCTCACCCAGTGTGGCGAGGTCGGCGACGTCGCGCTCCTCATGCCAACAGGCCCGCAGGATGGCCAGCGATAGCTGGGCGACGTCGTGCCCCTGCGCCTTGGCCGTCAATACCATGCGAGCTGCCGGGCGATCATCGGTAGGAAAGTGCCGGGGCTCCACATTGAGCGGCACGCCGCGTAGCTGTGGCCAACGCTTCAGCTCGGCCATGCGGTAGGCTTGGCGCTCCGGCGCCCGCTTGGGGAGCGGCAGTCCGCCGGTGCGGGGGAAAACGGCGCTCAGGGTAACGGGCACATAGTCGATCGTGGCGTCGTATCGCGAAGCGATCTCGCCGAGCTTGGCGTGGCCAAGGTAGGACCAGGGAGAGACCTGGCTGAAGTAGTAGGTGATGTGCTTGGGCATAGTGATTCCCTATATTCCTCACGCTGATGTCAACGCGCGGTGGAGTCATTGTAGCTGCGGGAGGGACAGTATGCTCCTTCTCAAATGTGGCGCCTTGCCTGCGTGCACGGAGCACGCAACACGTAAACGGGCCACCCAAGTGGGTGGCCCGCGCTGGCTGTTTTGCTGTCGGGGTATATCAGCGTTGAGCTTAGCCGCGAGTGCCTTGTGTCGGGAGGCTGACGTCCGGGCCGGCATGCTCGGATTGGGCAACCTGACGATCAGCGACCTGGTTGCTCTCGACCTCGACGCGCTCACGGTGGATGCCTTCCCGCGTGCCGCCCAGGGCCGGGCTGCCGACCTCGAAAGTGGTGCGGTAGTGTCTGGCGTCCTGGTTCTCGGCGAGTTGGTCACCCTCTGCTGCTACGCGGTACTGATGGACGCCTTCCCGTGTGCCGCCCAGGGCCGGGCTGCCGGGCTCGAAGCGGACCTGGGTGGCGTCGGCGGCAGTGGCTTGGGCGGCCAGGCCCATGACCAGGGCACCGGCGGTGATGGTTTGCATAATAACAGTGGCGTATTTCATGGCAGTAATCCTCTCATTGAATGACATATCCGCCTTGCCGGGGTGATGTGCTCCTTCGCGTCGCCTTGATGGATGTTGTCGCGATGGATGCCCCGGCTGGTGGCATGTCGGCCGTTACGACCGTGAGAGAGATGATAGGAGGGGAGGGACGCTACCAGTAGGCGTATTTATCGCGAAAGATTGCTCGATCCTGCTAATTTTGACGCTATGCGGTTCTGGGTGGGATATATCGCCATGTCTGATGAAGTTAATGGATGATCGTGATTGCCAGTTCCTATGCTGGATCAGCGGCTCCAGAGTTGAAAGGTGAGGTAGCTGCGCCAGGGGGTGGCACGCCGAGGGTCTACGTCTTGCAGCGCCGGCAGCGCCTTGCGGATGCCCAGGTCGCCGCCTAGCCAGATATCCGGATGCGAGGTGCCACGCAGAGCGGCGTAGTCGGCGCTCCACGGGCCGATGCCCTTGAGCGTGGTCCAGGCGCGGGGATCGTCGTCTGCCTCATCGCTGGCATGCCAGGCGGCGAAGCGGCGCAGCGTCTGGCGCCGGGCATCAGGCATGCCGAGGAAGGCCAAGTCGCTTGCCGCGATCTGCTCGGCGGTGGGGAAATGGCGCTGGCCATCGGCCTCGGCGTCGCCCAGCTCGCCGACTAGCGTGGTGACCAGGCGGCGGGCGGCGGCCACCGACACTTGCTGGCCGAGGATCGCCCGCACTCCGGCCTCGAACGGCGACCAGATACCGGGCAAGCGCAGCCCTTTCACCAGTGCCAGCCCGGGTAGCATCTTGCTCAAGTGCGACTCGATCAGCGCGGTGTCGGCGTCGAGGTCGAGCAGCCGGCGAATATTGCCCACTACCGGGTCGAGCCGTTGTGGGGCGTCTAACTGCAGGTGGACCTCGAAGCCGTTGCGCGCCGGGCGGTGCACGGCGGTGAAGCGGCCGCGTGCCTGGCCCCAGTGGATGGTGCGGCCGTAGCGGTCGTTATCGACCCACTCCAGACCGTGGATGGCGCGCTTGGCATAGAAGTCGTGCAGTGTCTGCCAGGCATAGGGCGGCCGGTAAGCGAGTTCGAGGCTGTGTGGCGTGGCAGGGGCGTTGGCGTGGCAAGTAGCGTCATCCTGCATCAGGGACTCCAGCGAAGGGAAACCGTTTGCGCCAGTGTAGCGCGAGATGGCCAGGCTAGCTGATGATGTTCAAGACATCTTTATTAGTAAAAATCCTATGCTTGCGGGCTTATCGCCGGGTAATTGACAAAGATTTCCGGGGAATCGGCAAGTGTCATGTGAGTGAGCCTATTAGGCTCTTAAAAGGAGCTGAAAGCCATTGGCGATACAGTTAAGCGGCATACCTTTAGCAGGCAAAGATAATCATGAAAATGCTTGCTGATCGGCTCGTCAATCGGCCGGTAACTGCTCCTGGAAAGGAAGGCTAACTGTCGCGTTAGATAGTTGTTATCTCCTTGCTTAACAAGAACATGAAAGATACTGAGGAACTCATAATGACGCCCAAAATGTCGAAAATCAGCGTGGCGATCAGCGCCGCCATGATCTCCACCGCCATGATGGCTTCGTCTGCTGCAGCGTCAGACGCAGAGTCACTGCTGGGAAGTGATCCAATCCGTATTGTGATGCCCTATGGTGCAGGGGGAAGTACCGACATTACCGCGCGTATTATTGCCGCCAATGCGGCCGAATATTGTGGTACGCGTATCGATGTCGTCAGCATGCCGGGTGCGGGTGGCATGGAGGGGCTGCAGTTCGTTGCCGATGCCGAGCCCAACGGTCACACCATCCTGATGGCGGACTACTCCGCGACCATTACCCAGACGCTTACCGAAGACACCGACTGGGAGGTAGAGGACTGGGCGCCGATCGTCCATCTCACCGACTGGAAACCCACCGTCTACGTCAAGGCCGACCATCCCATCCAGAGCATCGAGGATTGGATCGAACTGGCGGAAGCGGAGCCCAATACGCTGATCTTCGGCCACGCCGATCCGCTTAGCCTGGTGCACCTGCCGCTGGTGCTGCTGGAGATGGAAACCGGCATCCAGAACGTGCACCTGCCGACCACCGGTGGCGGCGAGACGCGCACCATGATCCTCGGCGGGCACGCTCACCTGGGCATGACGCTGCCGCCATCCATCGTCTCCAACGTCGAGGAAGGCGAAGTCACGGCCATCGGTGTATTTGCCGATGAGCGTTCCGACGTGCTGCCCGACGTGCCGACCTTCCAGGAAGCCGGCTATGACGTCTCCTTCGAGGCGCCGCTGCTGGTCTACACCTACTCGAATGTTTCCGATGAGATCCAGCAGGCGCTCTCGGACTGCATCATGCAGGGCCTCGAGACCGAGACCGCTCAAACCATGTCCAGCCAGGCCTCCGCCGGGCTGAACGATGTTCAGGGCCGCGAGAGCGCGCAGCAGATCTACCGCGACACCACCGTGCGGGTTCAGGAAGTGCTCGCCGCCATCGAGCAAGACTGACCGCTGGGCGCAGAGGAAGCCGGCGCTGCCGGCTTTCTCTGTTTGCGTGATCCTTCCTGGCTCCTCGGAGAGCACCGATGCTAGATCTTGTCATTGAGGCCAGTGCGCTGGCCTTCCATCCCTATGTGTTGATGTACGTGATGCTGGGGGTGCTGCTGGGCATCACCCTAGGCGCGATTCCTGGCCTGTCGGGCGATATGGCCATTGCCCTGCTACTGCCCTTCGTGTTCTTTCTGGAACCGGCCATGGCCATGGGCCTGCTGGTGGGGATATATAAAGGCGGGCTATTTGGTGGCTCGATTGCCGCCATCTCGTTCGGAGTGCCCGGTACGCCAGGTGCGGCGGCCACCAGCATCGACGGCTACCAGGCCAAGCTCAAGGGCAAACCGAGCAAGGCGCTGCATACCGCGCTCTACTCCTCGGTGATCGGCGATACCACCAGTGACCTGGTGCTGATCTTTATCGCCGTGCCGCTGGCCGCGGTGGCGCTGAGTTTCGGGCCTATCGAATTCTTCGCCCTCTACGCCTTCTCGCTGATGCTGATCGCGGCGCTTAGTCAGGGCATGGTGGCCAAGGGACTCGCCGTGGCGGCCATCGGCATCCTGCTGGCGATGATCGGACGCGACCCGATCACCGGCGCGGCACGCATGACCTTTGGCATGCCGGGGCTGTCGGGGGGCTTGAGCCTGATCCCGGTGCTGATCGGGATCTTCGCGATCTCCGAAGTGGTGGTGCAGGGCGCCAAGTTGTGGCGGCGCAAGGTCGACAACCTGATGGACGATGTGGCCGAGCAGGCCAGCCTGCTGCAGGGCTACGATATCCGCAAGGATCAGCTGTCGTGGAAGGAGTTCAAGTCCACCCTCAAGGCCACCTATATCGGCGCGGCGGTGGGCACCTTTATCGGGGCGCTGCCCGGTGCAGGGCAGTCGCTGGCAGCCTTTATGAGCTACGGCCTGGCGCAGCGCTTCTCGAAGACGCCGGAGGAGTTCGGCAAGGGCTCGCTGGAGGGCATTGCCAGCGCCGAGTCGGGCAACAGTGCCACCGCCGGCTCGACCTTTATTCCGCTGTTCGCGTTCGGGATTCCCGGTAGTGCCACGGCGGCGCTGTTCGGTGCGGCCTTCATCCTGATGGGGATGACCCCGGGGCCGAGCCTGCTCAACGACAATACCGAGATCATCTACGCACTCTTCTTCACGCTGATCTTCGCCAACCTGGTCAACCTGGTACTGGGCAAGGTGCTGCTGCCCTACTACTCGCGGATCGCCATGATCCAGCCGGGGTATCTGATACCGACGGTGTTCATTCTGGCCATCGTCGGGACCTACGCCGCCAACAACTCGGTGGTGGATGTCTGGGTGCTGCTGTTCGCCGGGTTGCTGGGGGTGACGCTGCGTCTGCTCAAGTTCCCGCTGGCGCCGCTGGTGTTGGGCTTCATCATCGGCCCGGGCGCCGAGCGTGCCCTGCGTCAGTCAATGATCATGGGCGGCGGTGACTGGTGGGTGCTGGTCAAGAGCCCGATTGCCATCGGTTTCTATGTGGCGGCGGTCGCGCTGATCCTGCTATTCACCTTTGCGTTGAGGGCCAAGAAATGAACCGCACAATGGTGAGAGAGCTGCTGTCGGTGGCCGTGATGCTGTCGCTCGGGGTGGCGGGTCTGCTGCATATCCAGTACGGCAACTGGCGGGTGGCGCCGCTGGTGCCGTCCTACATCATGCCGCAGACGGCCTACTACTTCCTGATCGCCTCGGGGATCTGGGTGCTGGCCATGCTGGGCCTGGAGTTCAGGCGTGAGCGCCAGGGCAAGGGGACGCCTGAAGGGCCGGCGCAGGATCTGGTGGCGCTCGGCCTGGCCTCGGGGCTGATGCTGGGCGGTGCGGTGATCTATTTCTGGATGGTGCTCAACCTGGGCTTGATCGTCTCGACCTACCTCTACAATGCCGTGCTGATTGCCGTGCTGGCGCCCGGCGCGCGGATCAAGAGCATCCTGCTCGTGCCAGTGCTGGTAGCGGCGGTGGTATGGGTACTGTTCATCCAGATGATCGGCGTCACGCTTCCCCCCTCGCTGCTATTCTAAGCCGCTGCAAATGGCGCTCACCGACTTTCGCCTCAGCGAGGCTGGCGGCGAGCGGTGGGTGCCATCAACGCAGGCGCTGAGGTAACCTTGTCGGGTTGCTACTATTCCGATAATGACGAGGCTTCCATGCGCCCCCTCAAGACGCTGACACTGGCCGTTGCGGCCACCACCTTTGCTGCTGCTTCGCTCTCCGCCCAGGCGCGGGACTTTCGGCTGGGGCTGATCACGCCGCCCCAGCATATGTGGTCCCAAGAGGCCGAGTCCTTCGCCGAGACGCTTGCCGAGCGCTCCGACGGCGAGCACAGCGTCAGCGTCTATCCGGCCCAGCAGCTGGGCAACGAAGCGCAGATGGTCCAGCAGCTGCAGACCGGCGCGCTGGATATGGCCTTTTTGACCATTGCCGAGATCTCCAACCGGGTGCCGGACTTCGGCGCGCTCTACGCGCCCTACCTGGTCGACGATGTCGATCACGCCGCGCGTCTGCTGCAGTCCGATGCCGCCAATGCGCTGCTCGATCAGCTGCCCAGCGGTGTTGGCCTGGTCGGCATGGGCTACGGCATGGTGGGCATGCGCCAGGTGCTGTCGCGCTCGCCCATCGAGAGCGTCGACGACATGCGCGGCCAGCGCCTGCGGATAACCCCGTTCGATCCGATCCGCGACTTCTACACCGCCACCGGGGCGGCCCCGGCGCCGCTGCCGCTGCTCGAGGTCTACGATGCGCTGGCCAACGGCCAGGTCGATGCCATCGACATGGACTTCGATTCGATCCTGATCCTCAAATTCCACGAGCAGGCCGATAACCTGCTGATCTCCAACCATATGATGTTCCCAATGGTGGGTGTGGTCTCGGGGCGGGTCTGGAATGAGCTGGATGAGGACGATCAGGAACTGATCCGCAGCACCATGGCCGAGCACCTCGACAACGTGATCACCGGCTTCCAGCAGCAGGATGCCGAGCAGGAGCAGGAGATCCGCGAGCTCGACCTCAATATCGTCGAGGCCGACGCCGAGTTCTTCAGCGACGCTATCGCTGAGTGGGAGGGCATCTGGGCCGACAAGGCGCCGTCCCTCGAGGCGCTGCGTGAGGAAGCCGATCGCCTGCGCGAGGAGTGAACGAACGCGCCATGCTGTCACGCCTCTCCCAGGGTCTGGCCAGGCTCGAAG
This sequence comes from Halomonas sp. ML-15, assembly GCF_014779595.1. GTDB lineage: Bacteria > Pseudomonadota > Gammaproteobacteria > Pseudomonadales > Halomonadaceae > Franzmannia. Next base: position 104,559 of record NZ_JACXZT010000018.1, on the reverse strand, counting down.
AGATCGCCGCGGCGGCGCTGGCCGCCTCGGTGACTCTGCTGATCCTGATCAATATCGCCTTTCGTGCTGCGGGTAGCCCGCTCTACTGGATCAGCGAGCTGGCCATCTATGCGATGATCTGGATGACCTTCCTGATCGCCTCGGCGGTGCTCAAACGCCGCCAGGGGATCGCCGTGACGCTGCTCAGCGATGCGCTGCCGGGCCGCCCGCGGCGCTGGCTGTCGCTGTTCGTCGACCTCACGGTGTTGACCTTTGCGCTGCTCATGCTGTGGCTGTGCTGGCGCTGGTATCAGCCGCTGGCGCTGTGGCGGGCAGGTTTCGATATCCAGGCCTTCCAGGGCCAGACCTTCAACTTCATCTACGCCGAAAACACCTCGACCCTGGGCATCAGGAAGTTCTGGGTGTGGTTGATCATGCCGCTGTTCGCCGTGTCGCTGACGCTGCACGGCGTTACCAACCTGTGGCAGGCGCTGCGTGAGCTGGGCGCCCCGGCAGAGGAGCCCAGCCCATGACGGTGGCGGTGTTTGCCATCCTGCTGCTCGCCGCGGTGCCCATTGCCCTGGTGCTGGCGCTCACCGCGGTGTGGTATATCGCCGCCTCGGGCAATACGGTGCTGTTCGAGTCCTATCCGCAGCAGCTGTTCGGTGCCATCGAGAGCTACGGGCTGCTCGCCATCCCGCTGTTCATGCTGGCCGGCGAGCTGATGAACGAAGGTGGCGTGACCCGCCGCCTGATCGACCTGGCGCGTCTGCTGGTGGGCGGCTTCCGGGGTGGCCTGGCCTATATCAATCTGGTCGCCAACATGATGATGGCGGCGATCATCGGCTCGGCGGCCTCGCAGATCGCGATCATGTCCCGGGCGATGGTGCCGGCCATGGAGCGTGAGGGCTACGACAAGTCCTACAGCGCGGCGATCACCGCCGCTGGCGGCCTGCTGTCGCCGATCATTCCGCCATCGATGCTGTTCGTGCTGTTCGGGGTGATCGCCCAGGTGCCGATCGCCGAGATGTTTATCGCCGGCATCCTGCCCGGATTGCTGCTGGGCTTCAGCTTCTTCCTGGCGATTGCCGTGGTCGGGTTGCGCCAGCAGTACCCCAAGGGCAACTGGCCGACCCGTGCCGAGGCGCGTCGGGCGCTGATCATGGGCGTGCCGGCGCTGTCGATTCCGTTGATCATCATCGGCGGGATTCTGCTCGGGGTGGCCACGCCCACCGAGTCGGCGGCGCTGGCCTCGCTGGTGGCGCTGCTGCTGGGTCGGTTGCTCTACGGTGAGCTCACCCTCGGCCAGCTGCCGCGGGTGCTGACCCGCACTGCAGTCAACGCCGGACTGGTGATCATGCTGATTGCCGCCGCCGGCGTGTTCGGTTGGGTGGTGACCTACGAACGCCTGCCGCAGATGGCGGCGGCAGCCATCTCGGCGCTGACCACCGACCCTTTCCTGTTCCTGCTGCTGGTGATCGGTTCGCTGCTGTTGGTGGGCATGGTCATCGACGGCATCGCCGCACTGATCCTGGTGGTGCCGATCCTGCTGCCCATTGCAACTCAGCAGTTCGACATCAGCCCCTACCAGTTCGGCGTGGTGGTATGTCTGACCCTGGTGCTTGGCCTGCTCACCCCACCGGTGGGGGCGGGACTGTTCATCGCCTCGTCGATGACCGGCGCCTCGACGCTGCATATCTTCCGCGCGCTGATTCCATTCCTGCTTGCCACCCTCGCCACCCTGGTGCTGCTGGCCTGGCAGCCGTGGCTGACCACCGGCCTGATCGGGCGCTGATCTCTTGCCTCTGAACTCCTGCCCCTGAAACCCCAGCCCCTGAAACCACAACGGGCCCTGCTAGCAGGGCCCGTTGTGGTTCACGCGATAGTGTTCACACCAGCTCGCGTCTTTCCTCTTTCGCCTTGCGGTGGTCGCGCAGTACCGCGCGGCAGATCACGACCAGTACCGCCAGGGTCAGGGCGGGCCAGATCAATACGTAGAAGCCATAGAGTGCGGTCATCTCATTATCTCCTTCTGTCACTTGTGGCGGTACCGACCGGCACCGCCGTGTCATGGTCGAGGTGCCAGGGCTCAGCGCTGAGGCGCCAGCTTGGCGGCGCCTGGCACCGTCTCGCCGTACGACTCGCTGGGTTCGGTGGCGTCGTAGTCGCCGACCCGCTCGCCAATGGTGGCGAAGTCGAAGTCCGGCTGGCGGCTGATCAGGCTCATTACCACGCAGACCACGGTGCTGGCACCGTAGGCGGTCAACGAGGCCAGCAGCACGGTGTAGTCGCGCAGGAAGCCGGTGGCGAAGATCAGCATCGCCACCAGGGCGATGGCGGCGGCGATAAAGCCCGCGGTGCGGCCGAGGAAGCCGAATACCATCAGGCCGATGATCACCCCGCCGCCGACGCTGGCCAGCAGTTCGAAGAACAGGCCACTGCCGCCGGTCAGCGGTAGCAGCTCAAAACGCGCCGCGCAGAACAGCACCATGGCCACCAGCACCGAGGTGGTGAAGGCCTGGTTGGTGACTCGGTTCCAGAAGCAGCTGGCGATCACCGGGAAGACGATGGCCCCCCACAGCGCGCCGACGAAGACCAGCATGACCAGAATATCCAGCGAGAAACTGGCAAATATGATGCCCACCACGGTGGCGACGATCATGGTCAGTCGGCCCACCAGCAGCATGCGCCGGGGGTCGGCCTTGCCGCGGGCGAGGTTCTTGCCATACACGTCCGCCATCATGATCGCCGATAGCGCCGAGAGGTCGGAGTCGGCGGTGGAGGAGAGCGAGCCGATGACCAGTATGAAGAACAGGCCGATGAACAGCGGCGGCAGGTAGCTGGAGACCATCTGCGGGATCAGGTTGTTCATGTTGCCATCGATCGGCTGCACGCCCAGCGTCAGCGCCATCAGGCCGATCATGCCCAGGCCGATGACGATGGCGCCGTAGCCGACGGTAGCGGTCAGGAAGGTCGGCTTGATATGCGCTTCGTTGACCGCGAACAAGCGCTGGGAGATGGTCTGGTTGCCGATGGCATAGGCCAGCACGGCGACGAAGAAGGGCGCGCCCTGGTTGAGGATGGCATCCATGGAGAAGAAGTTGGTCTGCTCGGCGGTCAGGTTGCCCATGCCGGCGACCAGCTCGCTGGGGCCACCCATGGCGAAGAACACCGCGGGAATGATCACGATGGCAATCGCCATCAGCGCCACCAACTGGGCAAAGTCAGTCAGCACCGAGGCGCGGAAACCCGACCACAGGGTGTAGAACAGCACCCCGGCGCCAGCGATGATCACCCCGGCCTGGAAGGAGAGTGGCGAGAGTACCGCGACCAGGGCACCGGCGGCGGTGAAGTTGACCATCAGGCTGATCACGCTGCCCAGCACGTTGGAAAGCGCCAGGATCAACTGGCTGGAGGAGCCGTGACGGGCGTGGATCAGCTCACCCAGGGTGTGGGCATTGGGCGCGAGCGCCCTGAAACGTCGACCGAAGGGGTAGATGAACAGGATCATCAGTGCGCCCCACAGGCCGTAGTGGATGGGGCCGGAGACGCCGTAGGTGTAGCCGGAAGTGGCTGCGGCGTAGAAGGAGGCGGCCCAGATCCAGGTGGCGGTCATGCTGGCCGCCCCCATGCCGAAGCCCACGCGGTGGTTGGATACCATGAAGGCGTCGGCGTCTTCCTTCTTCTTGCGAATACTCAGGGTCAGCAGGTAGGTACCGCCGTAAAAGGCCAGCAGCAGCAGGACGACGGTCAGGGTCGAGAATTGATAGAGCTCGCTATTCAAGAGCAGTCCCTCGATAAGTGAAACGGAGGCATTCTGAGCAGGTCGAGCGAGTCGACATGCCGAATGCGGTGGAAGCGGTGGGGGGCAGTGCCGATAGTGGCGCTAGGCAGCCAAACGCCCAGGCACAGGCGTGCTGGCACCAGTAGTGGAGCAGCGTCGAGCGCTATCGATCGGACACGGCAGTGCAACGCCGTGGAAAGGCGTCACCCCAGGGCGGGGCGATCAGGCGGCGGGCGGTGCGGCATGCACCGCCCTTCATCAGCGTAATGGCGCGACATGGATGACTTCTCTATCGATGGCGTCGACGACGTGCAGTCGAGAGGACCGGTGATCCAGTTTGCGTTTATGCAAGACCAGGAGGCATTGGCGCGGTGGCCGTAGCCTGTCAAGGATCTGTTTTATACGAATTGTTGGCTGATCCGAGGGACGCCTACCCTAACCACCTGGCGTGCAAAAGTCCAATTGGCTCCAATTGGGTGACCAATGGGAGGAGAAATGTCGCCAGCTCCTTCGAAACGCCGAATGAGCCTGAAATGCTGCGCAGCCAACGGCGGGCCGCTGCGGTGGGCGCTGGTCGTGACAGGTCGAAAGCGCCAATCCTGAGCGTTATACTCGGGTAATCATGTACCGGCTGCAGGCGCAGCCGCCGAGCGGAGTCGCCATGTTTCCCGAGTTCACCCTGCGCTATGCGCACTTCCCCGAGCGTTTCCATACCCGTTTCGATCCGGTCCCGGTCAAGTCGCCGAGGCTGGTGGCCTTCAATCGGCCGCTGGCCGAAGAACTCGGCTTCGACCTGATCGCCTTCGACGCGACGCTGGCCACCGACTGGTTCTCTGGTAACCGGGTGCCTGAGGGAGCCGCACCACTGGCTCAGGCCTACGCTGGCCATCAGTTCGGCCACTTCAACCCGCGTCTGGGCGACGGCCGGGCGGTCTTGCTCGGAGAGGTCACCGATGGCGAGGGCAGACTGCGTGATATTCAGCTCAAGGGTGCCGGCTGCACGCCGTTCTCCCGCGGCGGCGACGGTCGTGCGCCGCTGGGGCCGGTGCTGCGCGAGTATCTGATCAGCGAGGCGATGCAGGTATTGGGCGTGCCTACCACCCGCGCACTGGCGGCGGTCACCACCGGCGAGCGGGTGATCCGCGGCGTGCCGGTCCCCGGGGCGGTGCTGACTCGTGTGGCTTCGAGCCATCTGCGCATCGGCACCTTCCAGTTTTTCGCAGCGCAAGGCGACAGCGAGGCAGTCAAGCGGCTCGCCGATCACGCCATCGAGCGTCACTATCCGGCCCTGGCCGATATCGCGTCGCCGGGGGAGCGCTATCTGGCGCTGTTCGAGGCGGTGCAGGCACGCCAGGCGGTGCTGGTGGCCAGGTGGATGGGGCTGGGCTTCATTCACGGCGTGATGAACACCGATAACGCCTCGATCGCCGGCGAAACCATCGACTACGGCCCCTGCGCCTTTATGGAGCGCTATGATCCGGCCACGGTGTTCAGCTCCATCGATGAGGGCGGCCGCTACGCCTATACCAACCAGCCGTGGATCGCGCAGTGGAATCTGGCACGATTCGCCGAGACCCTGCTGCCGCTGATCGACGACGACCAGCAGCGGGGTATCGACAGGGCGACCGAGGTGCTCAAGACCTACGCGGCGGTGTATGAGGCGGAGTGGCTTGCGGTGATGCGCGCCAAGCTGGGGCTAAGTGAGGCGGCGGCCGGCAGTGACTCGGCAGACCGGGGGCTCATTGAGTCGCTGCTCGAGGCGATGCATACCGGGCGCGCCGATTTCACCCTGACCTTCCGACGGCTTTGCGACGCTGCAGAGGGCGAGGGGCATGAGAGTGAATTGGTGGCGCTGTTCGAGCGCGCCGAGCCGATCCAGGCCTGGGTGGCCGAGTGGCGCCAGCGGCTGGCGCGGGAGGGCGTCGCGGTCGGCGAGATCGCGCAGCAGATGCGGGCGGTCAATCCGGCCTATATCCCACGCAATCATCGCGTCGAAGCGGCACTCGCCGCGGCCATCGATGAGGAGGACTTCGCGCCTTTCGAGCGGCTGATGCAGGTGCTGGCGAGGCCCTTCGAGGAGCGCGCCGAGCATGCCGACTACGCCCAGCCGGCGCCGCCTACCGCGCAGGTCTTTCGCACTTTCTGCGGCACCTAGCCGACCAGTCCCCACTTGCGCGCCGCCATCAGGCACTCCTCCATCAGTGCCAGTACGGTCGCAAGCTGGCTCTCGTGGAGGATCAGCAGAGTGTCGCCGCCGGTGGCGTCGGCAGATGGGGTGACGATGGCAAACTCGCCCTCCTCGAGATGGAACTCGTGAATCTCGCGGATACCCTCCGATGTATCGCAGCGGCTGACGCGGTAGCTATCGTCTTCACCGTAGGTCAGCCGGTGGTAGACCTTGAAGAAGGTATATAGCGACAGCCCCCGCTCGAATGCTGGCCAGTGGGCGGGGTTGTCGCGTGTCTCGTCATCGACAGGTTCCCCCTGGGCCTCGGCGTTGGCGATCGCGTCGGCGAGCGGTTCGGCCAGTAGCGAGTCGGCATCGCAAGGAAATGCGCTGCCCTCCACCACGGCCTGGTGGTAGCGCTCAGCTACCGCCTGCGCGTCTGCCAGCGCGGCGATCCGGTATTCACTGTGGGCTAGATCTGCCGGCTCAGCACTGCCGTTCTCCCAGCCATGGATCACCCGCAGCTTCAGGCGTCCGGCACGCAGCGGTGCTTCGAACAGCAATTTCAGTGCAACAACCAGATGCAGCTGTCGCTCCATGGCGTCATTCTCGAAGGCGCTGTAGGGCTCGGCAAATAGCGTGTGCAAGCGGCCTGCGGCGTGTTCCTGGGCTTCCTGAAAAGGCATGGTGCAGTCTCGTGGCGGTGAGTCTTGTTGTCGGCATCGCACCAGCAGGTGCGGCAGCATCAGTCGTCCATCACATTAGTATCGGCTGAGAAGATCGTCGACTTGAGCCGCATGCGATGACTTTGACTTATTGGGAGGAGCGTCCGATGATAATCGCCCCGGTCTAGGCCGGGTTCACCATCCACGATTCACTGTCGCCAGGGGAGTCCCGCCGCATTTGCGGGGGCTGAGAGGGCCATGCGCCGACCCTGGAACCTGATCCGGTTCATACCGGCGGAGGAAGCGCGACATGCCCTATCTCACGTCTGCCGTGCTCGGCGCGGCGCTGCTCTATTTTGCTTATCTCGGCCTGCGCGCGCGTCGCGCCAATGGGCCCCTCGACGACTACGTCACCGCCCGCAACTCCCAGGGCGCCCAGACGCTGGGACTGTCGTTCCTGGCCTCGAGCATGGGCGCCTGGATCCTGTTCGCGCCGCCGGAGATCGGCGCCTTCGTGGGGCCGCTGGCGCTGGCCGGCTACGCCATTGGCTCGTCGCTGCCGTTTATCGTGCTGGGGCTGTACGGTCCGGCGATCCGTCGTCGTCTGCCCCGCGGGCGCAGCATCGGCGAGTTCGCCGAGGCGTGCTATGGGGTCGGCGTACGGCGCTGGGTCTCGCTGGTGTCGGTGGCCTATATGGCCTGCTTCCTGGCCGCCGAGCTGACCGCCATCGGTGCGATTGCCGCGTTGCTCTCGGATGTGCCTCCAGCGCTGGTGGTGATCGGTGTGGCGCTGGTGACGCTGCTCTACACCGCGTTGGGCGGACTGCGCGCCAGCCTCGCCACCGACCGCTGGCAGGCCTGGCTGCTGCTGGTGCTGCTGCTACTGGTGGGCGGCGTGGCCCTGTGGCGGCTGCCAGAGATGCCGGCCGGCGCGACGCTGCCCAGCGCGCCGCTGGGTAACTCGCTGTCGGTGGCGCTGACGCTGGTGATTGCGGTCACCGCGGCCAACCTCTTCCACCAGGGCTACTGGCAGCGGGTGTGGTCGGCCCGCGACGATAGGGCCCTGGGGCAGGGGGCCTGGCTGGGCGCCGGCATCTGCGTGGTGGTGGTGATGCTGATCGGCGGGCTGGGCATGCTGGCAGCGATGAGCGGTATCGCCCTCGGCGAGCCGCCGATCCCGTTCTTCGCGCTGCTGGCGGAGGCGCCGGCCTGGCTGGCGCTTCCTGCGCTGGTGCTGGCGGTCACCCTGGTGGCGTCGAGCGTCGATACCCTGCAGAACGGCATCGCTTCCTTGGTGGTGGCGGATGCCGACAAGCCCGGCCTGTCCATCGGCGGCGCACGGCTGGCCACCGTGGCGCTGATGGTGCCGGTGGTGGTGGTGGCCCTGCAGGGCTACTCGGTGCTGCGGCTGTTTCTGATTGCCGACCTGCTGTGTGCCGCCATCGTGGTGCCGGTGCTGCTGGGGCTGTGGCGTCGCATGAGCCCGCTGGCCGCGGTGGCCGGGGGGATTGCCGGCATGCTCGGCGCCGTGGTACCCGGATGGATCGCTTCCGGCAGCCTCAGCGCTGGCCTGCTGGCGGCGAGCTTCCCCGACAGCATTCCCACCCTGGCGCCCTTCCTCGGCGCGCTGCTGGCCTCTACCCTGGTCAGTCTGTTGATCGCCTGGTGGCGCCCCTCTCACTCTGCCGCTATGCCAAGGAGCTCTTCATGAGTATGCTTTCTGACTACCGCGACTGGGCCGCCGCACAGAGCGCGCCGCGGGTCAGCAACTGGCTGCGCGAGATCAGCGAGCCCGACTGGTCGGCCACCGTCGCCCATCCGTTGTTCGATGCCCTGGCCGAGGCGCGCCTGGCGGAGCCGGACTTTGCCGCCTACATGGTGCAGGACTACGGATTCGTCGACCCTTTTACGGCGCTGATCGGCCACGCCATCGGCCATGCCCCGAGCATGCATGACCGGGTGGTGCTGGGGCAGTTCATGGGTATGCTGACCAGCGATGAGAACAGCACCTTCCAGCGCACCTTCGAGACCTTCGGCGTCGCCGACCAGGCCGCCGACTACCTGCCCGAGACGCGCGCCTTCCAGCAGCTGCTCGTCGACACCGGCATGCACGGCGGCTATGCCGAGATGCTGGCGGTACTGGTGGTGACCGAATGGCTCTATCTCGGCTGGGCGACGCGCATCACCCGCGCCGAGGGTCTGCACCCGCTCTACGCCGAGTGGATCGATCTACACGACAGCCCGGCCTTTCAAGAATTTGTCGCCTGGCTGTGCCGGCGGCTGGACGAAGAGGCGCTGACTCTGGGTGACGATGCCTTCGCGTCCATGGCCGAGCGCTTCCGCGACACGGTGGCCAAGGAGCGCGCCTTCCACGACGCGGTCTGGGCGCGCGTGACGACCCGCTAACGGTGCGGTTGCCAGATCACCTCAAGACGGCCACTCTCTAGGGATTGTTCCGACCAAAATGAAGCGCTTAGTGATAAGCCGAACGACTAGCCGAATGATTAAGGAGAGCCCCATGAGCGATACGCCGAAGGATTCCCGCCGCCACTCCGCCCCGGTGGTAGATGGCCCCGGCAAGGCGGCCAGCCGTGCCATGCTACGTGCGGTGGGTTTCACCGACAGCGACTTCATGAAGCCGCAGATCGGCATCGCCTCGACATGGAGCAACCTTACCCCTTGCAATAGCCATATCGACGACCTGGCGTGGCGCGCCAGCGACGGCGCCGATGCGGCCGGCGGCAAGGGCGTGATCTTCAACACCATCACCATCTCCGACGGTATCGCCAACGGCACCGAGGGCATGAAGTATTCGCTGGTGTCGCGGGAGGTGATCGCCGACTCCATCGAGACAGTGGCCGCCTGCGAAGGCTTCGATGGCCTGGTGGCCATCGGTGGCTGCGACAAGAACATGCCGGGCTGCCTGATGGGCCTGGCGCGGCTCGATCGGCCCAGCGTGTTCGTCTATGGCGGCACCATCATGCCCGGCGAGGGGCACACCGACATCGTCTCGGTGTTCGAGGCGATGGGTGCCCACTCGCGTGGCGACCTGGACCTTATCGAACTCAAGCAGATCGAGGAGACCGCGATTCCCGGGCCGGGCTCCTGCGGCGGCATGTACACCGCCAATACCATGGCCTCAGCGATCGAGGCGCTGGGCATGAGCCTGCCGGGCAGCTCGGCGCAGAACGCCGTGTCCCATGCCAAGGCCGCCGACTGCGAGGCCGCCGGCGCCGCTGTGCTGGAACTGCTGGCCCAGGACATCAAGCCCTCCGACATCATGACCCGTCAGGCCTTCGAGAATGCCATCACCGTGGTGATAGCCCTGGGCGGCTCCACCAACGCGGTACTGCATCTGATCGCCATGGCCAACACCATGAACGTCGATCTATCGCTTGAGGACTTCACCGAGATCGGTAAGCGCGTGCCGGTGCTGGCCGACCTGCGCCCCAGCGGCCACTACATGATGAGCGAGCTGGTGGCCATCGGCGGTATCCAGCCGCTGATGAAGGTGCTGCTCGATGCTGGCATGCTGCACGGCGATTGCCTGACGGTGACCGGCAAGACGCTGGCCGAGAACCTCGCTGAGGTGGCGCCCTATCCAGTGGATCAGAAGATCATCGCGCCCCTCGAGGCGCCGCTCAAGGCCGAGAGTCACCTGCGCATCCTCTATGGCAACCTGGCGCCCCAGGGCGCGGTGGCCAAGATTACCGGCAAGGAGGGCACGCGCTTCTCCGGTAGCGCGCGGGTGTTCGGCTCCGAGGAGGAGGCCCAGGCGCGCATCAACGACGGCAGCGTGGTGGCCGGGGATGTGGTGGTAATTCGCTACGAGGGCCCCAGGGGCGGCCCTGGCATGCGTGAAATGCTGACCCCAACCTCGGCGATCATGGGCCGCGGTCTGGGCAGCCAGGTGGCGCTGATCACCGACGGCCGTTTCTCCGGCGGCAGCCACGGTTTCGTGGTCGGACACGTCTCCCCGGAAGCCTTCGAGGGCGGCCCGTTGGCGCTGGTCGAGGACGGTGACACCATCACCATCGATGCCGAGGCAGACATCATCGAGGTCGACCTCTCCGACGAGGAGCTGGCGCGCCGCCGCAGCGCCTGGCAGCAGCCGGCGCCGCGCTACACCCGCGGCGTGCTGGCCAAATACGCCAAGACGGTAAGTTCGGCCTCCCAAGGTGCGGTGACCGACCTGCCGGAGTGACGGCAGCTAGCAGTGCTGGCGGTTGATGCCGTGCCTCAGGCGCAGGTAGGCGCGTAGCCGCCGGGCGAGGATATCGATGCCGATATTGAGCAGGGCGGTGATCAGGATCAGCAGCATGGCGCGGTCGAAGCGGATCTCCTGGATGGCGCTGTCGACGTAGAAGCCCAGGGTGGCGATGCCGAGAATGCCGAGGATCGCCGTCTCGCGCATGATGATCTCCCAGCGGTAGAAGAGCAGCGCCAGGAAGGGGCCGTAGACCCGTGGCGCCACCTCGTAGGCGTAGCGATCGACGCCGCGGGGAGCATCCTGGCGTAGGGCGATCTCGTTGCTGCGGCGGCCTATCAGATGGCCGATGATGCCGCCGTTGTGCAGCGCCAGTGCGACCACCGCCGGCAGCATCGAGGGGCCCCACAGCTGCAGCAGAATAAAGGCCAGCAGGTACTCCGGCGTCGAGCGCATCACCACCAGCAGCACGTGGCCGGCGGTGCCGCCCAGGCGCCCGGTGAAGTGGCGGGAGATCAGCGGGAACAGCGCCATGGCCAGGATCCCGGTGAGTACCAGCGCGATCTGGGTCAGCAGCAGGGTGTTCCAGATGCCGGGCAGCGCCTGCTGCACGAATAGATCGTTAAACCACGGCACCAGCCCCTCCAGGCCCTCGCCGCGTCGCAGCGGCGCGGGCACGATGTCGTGGGTGAAGAAGCGACTGACGTTGCTCCACACGATGGGCAGGCCGGTGCCCAGGCAGAAGGGCGCGGCAATCAGGTAGAACGGCAGCAGCCGGGGGCGGACCCACAGCCGCAGGGTACCGATCAGCACGTAGAACAGGATCAGCAGTGCGCCGACGGTGGCGTAGTGGCCCTGAGCGAAGGCGCCAGCGAGGTGGAAGCCGAGGGTGGGCATGCCGACGAAGCCGATCACCGCGCTGGAGCGCAGGCCGCACTCGAGGCGATAGGCGGTGTAGCTGACCAGGTGCGGCCAGGCCTGGCTGATGCGCGCATAGAGCAGCACCGAGAGGCGCCCGGCGCGGCGTGGCAGAGTGCGCGCCGGCTCCGGGTCGGTCTCGTCGAGGATCTCGGCGTAGACCTTGGCGAAGGTGCCGGCATAGGGGATGGCGATGGCCAGTACCCCGGTGATCGGGTGCAGGCCGAAGCTCTGCAGGAAGATCAGCGCCCAGAACAGCTCGTGAATGGCGCGAATGAAGGCGCACAGGGTGCGCACCCAGAGGTGCTGAAAGAGCAGCGCCAGCAGCATGCCTGCCGCCGCGCCGAGTCCCACCCCGACAAAGGCGAAGGCGACGGTGCGCAGGATCGCTTCGCCGAGGAAGTCGACGCTGGAGAAGTCGGGCTGAATCAGCCCCAGGAACAGCCGCCCGAGGGCCTGCCAAGGGTCGTGGGTGCTGATCTCGAAGTCGCCGAACGCCAGGCAGGCCAGGGCCACGGCGATCAGGCCAAGGGTCACGCGAACGGTGGCGGAGAGCGGCATCGTCATGGCGCGGCGGTCAGTAGAGGGGCTGGAGGTCGTGGACGCTCAAGCGCTGGCTGGGCTGGTCGATGGCGATCTCGCCGGCCTGAATGCCGACTACCCGGGTGCAGTAGCGCAGCGCCAGGTCGAGGTCGTGCATCGCCACCACCGCCGTTGGATAGCCGTCGGCCAGGGCCTGCATCACGCTGGCGGCCTGGGGGCCGTCGAGGGCCGAAACCGGCTCGTCGGCGAGCAGCACCTCGCCGCCCTGATAGAGCACCCGCGCCGAGGCCACCCGCTGGCGCTGGCCGCCGGAGAGCTCGCCGCAGGGCGTCCAGCGCTTGTCGGCGATGCCGAGGCGCTCGAGCAGGGCGTCGACTTCGGCGACGTCGCTGGGTCGCGGCCGCACCAGGGTAAGCAGGTTGCGCCACCAGGGGTGGCGATCCAGGCGCCCCATATAGACGTTATGGAACACCGACAGGGTGTCCACCAGCCCCAACGCCTGAGGCATCAGCGCCACCTCCCGCTCGCGCCACTCTTCGTGCATCAGCGCCAGCAGCGTCGACTTGCCGGCACCGCTCTTGCCGACCAGCGCGACCCGCTCGCCGGGGGCAAGCGTCAGGCTCAGTGGCCCGAGTACGCGAGTCTCGCCGTAGGCGGCTACGGCATCAGTGAGCGCCAGCGGGATCATCAGTCGAGCAGTTCCAACTGACGGGCGACGTCGAGGATTTCCTGATAGTCGTCGTTCTCGGCGGGGATAAAGCCCGCGCGGGGGAAACTCGCCAGCAGTTCGGGGTCGTCCATGTCGAGCAGCGCCTGCTGCAGGCGCTCGGTGAAGCCGTCGCCGAAGCGCTCGTCGATGTCGCCGCGTACCGTCCACTGGTAGTCGGGGTAGGGCGGGCTCTCCCAGATCACCTGGACGCGCTCGAGGTCGATATTGCCGGCTTCGAGCTCGTTCTCCCACGCCTTGTAGCTGACCACGCCGGCCTGGTAGGCGCCGGACTGCACCACCGAGATGGTGCGGCTGTGGTTGCCGCTGAAGCCGACTCGGGAGAACAGCTCATCCGGTGAGTCGCCGAGGTGTTCGCGCAGAAAGTACTCCGGCAGCAGACGCCCGGAGGTGGAGCTCTGCGAGCCGAAGCTGAAGGTCAGGTCGCGTAGCCCCTCGGGGGCGGTGTCGCCGTCGTGGGGTTCAAGGCCCGTGCCATGGTTGGCGATAAAGTAGCTCTTGTACGCCGGATCTTCGACACCCTGCGCAATGGCCCGTGAACCGGGCACCATCTCGCGGGCCTGAACCCCGGTAAAGCCGCCGAACCAGGCCAGCTGCACCTGGTTATTGCGAAAGGCGGTGACCGAAGCGGCATAGGAGGTGACCGGAATGAAGCGCACGTCCACCTCGAGCTCGTCGGCGAGATAGTCGGCCACCGCCTGAAAGCGTTGCTGCAGTCGCGTTTCATCTTCGTCGGGGATGGCGGTGAATACCAGCGTGCTGGCAGCGGCCAGCGGGGCTAGCAGCAGCGCGAGGCCGGCGCTGCCGGTAACGATCAGGCGCCGTAGCATATTGGGGCTTTCCATGTCGGGCTATCCACTCTATCTGAGGACCAAGAAAGCCCGCATGATAGCAGATCGACACGTCGCTTATGGGGCTGTCAACGGAGGCCGGTAGCGGGCCATGAAACGCCGGTCGATGCGGTCCTTCCAGCGCCATACCCAGTCGCCTGACCAGCTCCAGGGGCCGCGTGAGGCGACGGCATGGCGGTCGCCGGTACTGATCAGCGCCAGGTGGCGGCGCTGAGGGCGATAGCGGGTCAGCGCCCGGTCGTGGAGGCTGGCGCGCAGGTTGTCGGCCAGAGGCGGCCCCTGGCGCACGGCCTGCACCCCGGCCTTGTCGCGGCGATAGTTGACCATCGAGGCGATATCGCCGGCGGCGAATACGTGGGGGTGGCTGACGCTGGCCAGGTGGTCGTCGACCCGGATAAAACCGGCCCCGTCCAGCGTCAGGCCGGTGTCGGCCAACCAGGGCGCGGCGCCGGCTTGGGTCGCCCATAGCAGCTCATCGAAGTCGAGGATGCGGCCGTCGGCAATGTGAACCTGGCCGGCATCGACCCTGACCACCTCGGCATCGCTGTGAAGTGCTACGCCGCGTTGTGTTAGCAGGCGGGCGAAACGACGTTGGACGCGGGCATTGTGGTTGGTCAGTGGCCGCGGGCCGCGAGTGACCAGACAGAAATGCAGCAGCGACTCGGGCAGACCGCGCTCACGGCATAGCCGCTGCAGGCGCTGCTGCATGGCCAGCAGCACTTCCACACCGCCGGCGCCGCCGCCGACGACCATGATGGTCTTGTCGACCGGGCTGTGCTGCAGACGCTCGAGCAGTGCCAGCCAGCGCGAATTGAGCCCGTCGATGGGTTTGACCGGAGTTGCATGCTCGGCAGCGCCGGGCACGGTGGCCAGCTGTGGGGAGGCACCGATATTGAGCGACAGGCGATCATAGCTGAGTGGCGAGTGGTCATGGGGGATCACCCGCTGTGCGGCGAGGTCGAGTCCGTCGACGCTGTCGCGCAGGAATCGTGCGCCAGCGGCCTCGGCCAGCGGTGCGAGGTCGATATGCACGTCGTCGAACGCATAGTGCCCGGCGAGGTAGCCGGGCAGCATGCCGGAGTAGGGCGTAAAACGGTCGCGACTGACCAGCGTCAGGCGCACCTCGGGGTCGGGGGTCAGCGCAAAACGGCGCAGGACCTCGACATGGCTATGACCGCCACCCACCAGCAGCAGCTCGCGGGCCATCTACTCCTCGTCTTCGACGCTATGACGCAGGATTTCCAGTTCTTCGACGGAAAAGTGCTCGATCTTGCCGGCCAGCAGGTCGCTCAGGCGCTGCGTGGGAATGCCGGCGCGCTGAGCAATCTCGCGGTTGGGCAGGTCAGATAGGGCGATGCGGCGAGTGACGACGCGCATCAGACGGGAACGCTTCTCGAGTTCCCGTACGTCCAGGTCGGGTGTCGCTGGCGATGGTCCGCGCAGGTCCCAACCGGTCGTTAATCGTGCCGTGCTCATGAGGCTCCGTTGGCTTGGCTTGCGACCCGCTCAGGATGCAAGGTTTTGCGGCAATCTTCCAGCGCTTCTCGGAGATTTTTTTACCCCGCGCAGACCTGCCTCAAGAGAGCGCGTAGACTACTCGGCATTGCTTCATTTATTGCCTTGAACATCAGGATCTTGCAATGGCGCTTAGCGCGACCCCCTATAAAGTGAACCTGTCGCTTACCGACCTGGATCGCGGCGTCTATGCCACCGAGCGTTTCACCGTGGCCCGACACCCGTCGGAAACCGAAACACGCCTGGCGGTGAGGCTGCTGGCCCATGCGCTGTGGTATGACGAGACGCTGGCCTTTGGGCGCGGGCTGTCAGATGTCGACGAGCCGGCGCTGTGGCACAAGAGCCTCGACGGACGGGTGCTGCACTGGATCGAGGTGGGCCTGCCCGATGCCGACCGCCTTACCTGGTGCTCGCGACGCGCCGAGCGGGTCTCGTTGCTGGCCTACGGCAAGGTCGACGCCTGGGCGTCGCGTGTGCTGGCCACGGCGGAGACGCTGGCCAACGTGCATGTCGCAAGCCTGCCCGACGCGCCGCTGGCGGCGCTGGCCGAGGGCCTGCCGCGCACCATCGATTGGGCGGTGATGATCAGCGAGGACACACTCTATGTGACCGATGGCGACGGCCAGCATGAACTGACCCCGGCCTGGCTCAGCGGCGAGCGTTGAATGGGCAGCATATCTTGCCGTATCAGACAATGGTGAAATTGTCGTTGTAGTCACCTAGGCGACTGACGTGCTAGGTTTTTCATGAGTGCGGCCGCCCGACGATCAGGTGCGGCGGACCGCCAACAATCATAATGAACGTCAGGTTTCACGACCGGAGGAAGTCCATGCGCACAATCAAATATGCAGTCGCCGCTTCGCTATTGGCCACTGCGCCACTGGCAGCTGCCCAGCAGCTGTCCATCGCCACCGGCGGTACCGGTGGGGTTTACTATCCGATCGGTGGCGGCTTCGCCGAAATGATCAACGAGCATATCGAGGGGGCTGATGCCACTGCCGAAGTGACCGGCGCCTCTGTGGAGAACATGGGCTTGATCATGCGCGGCGATGCCGACCTGGCCTTGGCCCTGGCCGATACCGTCTATCAAGCCTATAACGGTACCGGCGATTTCGAAGAGCGCCAGATCGAGAACACTCGGGCACTCGCGTCGGTCTATCCCAACGCCGTCCAACTTGTGACCCTGGCCGACTCCGATATCGAGTCGCTGGCCGACCTCGAAGGCAAGCGCGTCTCCGTAGGGGCGCCAGGCAGCGGCACCGAGCTCAACGCTCGCGCGCTGCTCGAAGCCAACGGCATGAGCTACGATGACTTCAATCCCCAGCGTCTCAATTTCAACGAGACCGCCGACGCGATCCGCGACGGTGACATCGACGCCGGTTTCTGGAGCGTTGGGCCGCCCACCAGCTCGATCCTCAACCTGGCGGCGACCCGCGATATTCGCCTGATCGGCTTCTCCGACGAGGAGATCGCCAACGCCCAGGAAGTCGAGCCGGTATTCGCCCCCTATGAGCTCGAGGCCGGTATGTACGATGGCATGGACGAGGCCGTACAGACCATCGGGATTCCCAACGTGCTGGTGGTCAATTCCGATATGGACGAAGAGCTGGCCTACCAGCTGACCAAGCTGCTGTTCGAGCATACTGACGAGCTGATTGCCGTGCACCCGGCGGCCAACGACACCACTATCGAGTTCACCATGGAGTCCACGCCGGTACCGCTGCACCCGGGCGCGATTCGCTACTTCGAAGAAGTCGACGCGGATATCCCGGATCGTCTGCGCGAATAATCGCGGCACACGCTATCCACTGATGTGATGATACGCATCGTGCGATCTAGCAACCTGGCAGGGCGGACACTGGTGTCCGCCCTGCTGTTGTGTTGCAGCGTCTCCATATTAGCGGTGGCCGATGATGCGGCGCACCCTGCCGCCTTGCAGGCGGTGAGCGAGAGCGGCGTCGTTCTGGCCGACGTGGAGCGGGCATCGGGTGAGCGCTGGTGCCTGGCCTGGAACCACTCGGTGCGCCATTTCACGGTGCTCGATTGCTACCGCAATGTGGCCGGCGAAATGCAGCTGGAACGCAGCCACCAGCCCGATTTTGCGGCGGGCCTGGGTCACTCCCAGGGGCGCGGCGAGCAGGTCTCCGATGGCCAGGGCGGCTATTGGATCGAGAATATTGATGAGCCCGTTCTCCACAACCGCTATGCGCTGAGAGTGGGGTCTCATGCGGTAGATCATCGCCTGATCTGGGAGGAGGGCGGTGAGACACAGTCGTTGAGTCTCAGCGAGCAGGCCAGCGGCGAACGAGTCACACTACAACTTATCACGCTCGAGCATTGAGCGAGCCAGACGACGTCTGACGAGGAATCCATGAGCGACTCTACGAGCCCGCCGGTGCAGATGCCGGGCGGCAACGCTATCCAACCCCGCGCGGTGCTGTGGTTGATCACCATCGTGGCGGTAGGGCTGTCACTGTTCCAGCTCTATTCGGCGGGTATCCAGCCGCTGGGACTGTTCTACCAGCGCGGTATTCACCTGGCGCTGATCATGATGCTGGCCTTCCTGATCTTTCCGGTGTTTGGCCCGGGGCGCAAACGCGGCATTATCGGCTGGCTGATCGATGCGGTGTTCTTTGCCGGGGCGCTGGTAACCGGCGGCTATATTCTGTTCTTCCTCGATGAGATCATCTCGCGGGCCGGCTTCTGGAGCGAGACGGATATCCTGATCGCCTGCATCGCTACCGTTACCGTGCTCGAGGCTAGCCGTCGCGCGGTGGGCTTCGGCATGACGCTGATCGGCGTGCTGGCCATCGTCTACGCTTTCGCCGGGCCGCGCGGTGAGCTGCCGTGGCTCGGTCAGTGGCTGCCTGGCATTCTCGAGCACCGCGGCTACAATCTGGATCGCGTTGCCGGCCAGCTCTATCTTGGTCAGGAGGGCATCTTTGGCCTGCCGCTGGGCGTGGCGGCGACCTATATCTTTATCTTCGTGCTGTTTGGCGCCTTCCTCGAGAGCACCGGGGCCGGCAAGTTCTTTATCGATATGGCCTACGCGGCGACCGGTCGGCAGCGCGGTGGACCGGCCAAGGCGGCGGTGCTTGCCTCGGCGGGCATGGGCTCGATCTCCGGCAGTGCCATCGCCAATGTGGTGACCACCGGTGCCTTCACCATTCCGCTGATGAAACGCCTCGGCTACAAGCCGCATCAGGCCGGTGGCATCGAGGCCGCGGCCTCAACTGGCGGCCAGATCATGCCGCCGCTGATGGGCGCCGGCGCCTTCCTGATCGCCGAGTACACCAATACCCCTTACCTCGAAGTGGTCAAGGTCAGCATCCTGCCGGCGATCATGTACTTCGCCACCGTTTACCTGTTCGTGCATATCATCGCGCTCAAGCAGGGCATGCAGGGCATGGCGCGCAGCGAGCTGCCCAAGATGCGCGATGTGATGCGCGACGGCTGGCACTTCCTGCTGCCGCTGGGCGTGCTGGTATGGCTACTGGTGATGAACCTCTCGCCGATGCGGGTGGGCTTCTATGCGGTGGTCACCATGGTCGCGGTGGCGGTGCTGCGCTACACGATCTGGTTCCTGTTCGTGGCGCCTCGCCAGGGGCAGGCGGTGACCTTCGAGAGCATCAAGCGGGTGGTGATCGCCGGCTTTATCAAGCTGGTCGAGGGCCTGGAGCTGGGTGCGCGCAACGCCGTGGCGGTCTCCATGGCGTGTGCCGTGGCCGGTATCATCGTCGGCGTGGTCGGCCTGACTGGCCTGGGGCTGAAGTTCTCCTCCATGATGATGGCTTTCTCCGGTGGCAACCTGGTGCTGGCGCTGGTGATGGTGCTGCTGGCCAGCCTGATCCTGGGCATGGGCTTGCCGGTGACCGCCAGCTATATCGTGCTGATCGTGCTGGTCGGCCCGGCGCTGACCGCCGAGTTCGGCGTGCCGCTGCTGATTGCCCACCTGGTGGTGTTCTGGTACTCGCAGGACTCCAACGTTACGCCACCGATAGCCCTGGCCGGCTTCGCTGGGGCGGCGATCGCTGGCTCCAAGCCGATGGAAACCGGCTTCCAGGCCTGGAAGTTTGCCAAGGGGCTCTACCTGATCCCGATGTTCATGGTCTTCAACCCGGAGATCATCGTTGGCGGCCCGGTACCGGTGGTGATCTGGAACGGGGTGATCGCGATATTTGCGCTATGTGCCTTTGCGGCGGCGCTGGAGGGCTATCTGTTCACGCGCATGTCGTGGCTGCCGCGGCTGCTTATCGTGCCGTCGATCATTGCAGTGTTCTATCCCAACCTGCTGGCCGAGATCGTCGGGGTGGTGGTGATGGCGCTGGCGATCGGCGGCAACTGGTTGGCCAGTCGTCGTGAGGCGGCGGCTACACCTTCGACGAGCAGCGGCTAAGCGCTTTGCACGCCTAGGCTAAACGCGCATAGCTCCTCAGCGAAGGACGCCGGGGGCAGGCCGAAGAGGAGGTTTCGATGCCATGGGTGAGGAGCATTGCTCCGAACGGGCTGGCCATGGATGGCCAGCACCGGTCCTGCAAGCGAAGCAGGATGCGAGAGCGCAGCAGGGCATCGGTAGCGCCCAGGGATGGTTTACAGCGCCTCCTCGCAGGCCTGCCGACGGATCAGTCCTGAGCGGTGCTGCTATCTGCAATGGTCCTGCCCGCCTGGTCAAGATGACGGCGCCCGCGGGCGCCGTTAGAATGCCTGGCTTTCATCAAGCGAGTTAGCTGAGGAGCCGCTCATGCCGTCGTCGAACCCGACGTCACAATCCGCGCCGCGTGTCGGCGTGATCATGGGGTCCAAGTCCGACTGGCCGGTAATGGAGCATGCGGTGGCCATGCTCGAGCGCCTCGGCGTGGTCTGCGAGACCCGGGTGGTCTCTGCCCACCGCACCCCGGACCTGCTGTTCGACTACGCCAAGAGCGCCGCCGAGCGTGGCCTGCAGGTGATCGTCGCCGGCGCCGGTGGCGCCGCCCATCTGCCGGGTATGGTCGCCGCACAGACGCCGCTGCCGGTGCTCGGCGTACCGGTGGAGTCCAAGTCGCTGAAAGGCCTCGATTCGCTGCTGTCGATCGCTCAGATGCCCGGCGGTATCGCGGTGGGTACCCTGGCGATCGGCAAGGCCGGTGCCACCAATGCCGGCCTGCTGGCGGCGCAGATCGTCGCCCTGCAGGACGCCAAGGTACGCGAGGCGGTGGAGGCCTTCCGCGCCGAGCAGACCCAGGCGGTGCTCGACAACCCCGATCCCCGACCGCAAGCGCAGTGAGGTGACCCAGATGAACATCGGCGTACTCGGTGCCGGCCAGCTGGGGCGCATGCTGGCGCTGGCCGGCTATCCCCTGGCCAACCGCTTCACCTTTCTCGATACCACCGGCCATCCCAGCGCCGGTATCGGCGACGTGATGATCGACACCGACAGGAAGCACCTTGAGGCCTTCCTGGCCAAGGTCGACCTGGTCACCTACGAGTTCGAGCATCTGCCGGTCTCGCTGGTGCAGGCCATCGAGGAGGTCAAGCCGGTCTATCCCTCCAGCGAGGCGATCCGCGTGTGCCAGAACCGCGCTGAGGAGAAGGCGCTGTTCGACCGGCTAGGGATTCCCACGCCGGCCTACCGGCTGGTGGAGCATGCCGATGAGCTGGAAGCGGCGGCCCGCGAGCTGGGCTGCCCGGTGGTCGCCAAGTCGGTGACCGAGGGCTACGACGGCAAGGGGCAGGCGGTGATCCGCGACCCGGCCGAGGCGCATGACGCCTGGCGTGCCATCGGCCACCCGCGGCTGATCGTCGAGGCCTTCGTCGACTTCGTGCGCGAAGTCTCGATCATCGCCGTACGCGGCCGCGACGGCCAGGTGGTGTTCTATCCAATGGCCGAGAACCAGCACGTGGATGGCATCCTGCGCTACTCCGTGGCCCCCATGCCCGACCTGGACGAGAGCGTGCAGCAGACCGCCGACGGCTATATCCGCGCGCTACTCGACGAGCTCGACTACGTGGGCGTGCTGACCCTGGAGCTGTTCCAGACCCGCGATGGTGGCCTGCTGGCCAACGAGATGGCGCCGCGGGTGCACAACTCCGGTCACTGGAGCATGGACGGTGCGGTGACCAGCCAGTTCGAGAATCATCTGCGCGCCATTCAGGGCCTGCCGCTGGGCGATACCGCGGCGCGCATGCCGACCTGCATGGTCAACGTGATCGGCCGCGAAGGCGTTCCTGGCGAGATCCTGGCGATCCCCGACGCCCACCTGCACCGCTACGACAAGACAGAGCGGGCCGGGCGCAAGCTGGCCCACGTCAATCTGCTGGCGCCGACCCACGCCGAGCTGCTCGACAAGGTGCGCGCTTGCGCGGCGCTGCTGCCGGATGCGCCGGCGCCGCGCTTCAGCTTCGAATAGCCGCTACTGCACCTGCCGCCCGGCCTCACCGAGCAACCGCCTCAGCCAGCGCTGAGGTGGTGCCTGGTGGCTGCGCTCATGCCACAGCTGATAGAAGCGCATCGGCGGAAAGTCGATCGGCGCTGGCAGGATACTCAGCGGCAGCAGATTGGCGTAAAAGCGCGCGAAATGGCGGCTGGTGGTAAACACCAAGTCGCTGTCCGGCAGCAGGTAGGGGGCCAGGGTAAACGACTGCACCTCGACCACGGCATGACGGTGCTCACGCAGGCTGGCCAGCTGGCTGTCGATCAGCCCGCGCTGGCTCATCGAGTAGGGCAGTGGTACCACGTGGCGGGCGGCCAGGTACTGGTCACGGCTCATGCCGCGGCGTGCCAGCGGATGGCGCGATGACACCAGGCACACGATCTCATCCTCCAGCAGCATCGACAGGTGCATACGCTCCGGCGGCTCTGGCCAGTTGCCGATCACCACATCCAGCTCCCCCTCGGCCAGGGCACTCTCCACGTCGAACTCCGGGCCCAGGGACTGAATCTCCAGCTGCGCCTGGGGCGCCTCGCGGCAGAAACGTGCCACGGCGTTGGTCATGAAGACCGGTGCCAGGTAGTCGGGCGCGCCAAGGCGGAAGCGCTGACGGCTGTCGAACGGGCTGAACGCGGCTGGCGGCCGGGTCAGCTTGTCGAGGGCGGCCAGCGCCGCCTCGGCGTCGGGCAGTAGCTGCAGGGCGCGTTCGGTGGGCACCATGCCGCCTTTCTCCCTGACCAGCAGCGGGTCGTCGAAGGTTTCGCGCAGCTTGCGCAGTGCGGCGCTGATCGCCGGCTGCGACTGGTGCAGCCGCAGTGCGGTTCGCGACACGCTGCGCTCGGCGATCAGCAGGCACAGCACATGCAGCAGATAGGGGTCGAGAGAGGCCTGGCGAGACGTCATGGCGGCTCCTTGTTGACCTTTTGGTCATATTGTTTCTTTTATAAGTTGTATTGAAGTATATCGGTTTTCATCTTCTCTGGCGTCCCTAGACTGGTGCGGGTGCGGCACGGCTGCATCCATGACAACGACAAGACGCTGGAGACCCTTTTCCCGATGATTCATGTACGAATGTTCCCCCTCGGCGCTGGATTGGCGCTGGCACTTGCCCTCGGCGGCCAGGCGCAGGCCGCCACCTGGAGCGATACCTCGATCGGCTATCGCTACGGTAGCGACTTTACCGAGCCCAATAATCCCGATGATGTCAGCAAGCATATCCTCAACCTGAGCCATGCCAGCGGCTACTCCCGCGGCCAGAATTTCTTCAGCCTCGACCTGCTGCAGTCGGATGGCAACGATCCGGCTGCGGGCAGCGATAGCGGCGCCACCGAGGCCTATCTGGTCTATCGTCATCAGCTGCACTACGGCAAGCTATTCGGCGAGCCGCTGGCCTTCGGGCCGGTGGGCGACGTGGCGTTGACGGGTGGATTCGATCTGAATACCAAGAACAGCGCCTTCGCCCCGCGCAAGCGCCAGCTGGTGCTGGGGCCGACCCTCAAGTTCGATCTGCCGCGCGGCTTTCTCGACGTCAGCCTGTTCTTCAGCCGCGAGTGGAACCACTGCGGCCAGGTCTGCGACAGCGCCGGCGTCGACAACCGCATCAGCTTCGACCCCTACTATCAGCTCAATATCGCCTGGAGCGTGCCCTTCGATGCCGGCGCGTTGCCGATGAAATTCCAGGGGTTCTATAACATCAACGGCAGCAAGGGGGAGGACTACTTCGGCAATGACACCGCTACCGAGCAGCTGCTGCGCAGTGCGTTGATGCTCGACGTGGGGCAGCTTGCTTGGGGTGAGAGCAACGAGCTGTGGGCCGGCGTCGGTTATGAGTACTGGCGCAACAAGTTCGGCAATCAGAATGCGCCGGGGGTGGATACCGACGCGCTGACCGTCAATCTCGAGTGGCACTTTTAATGCTGCTCTGAGCCAACGTTTCGCTCGCGTGGTTGGCCGCCCCAAGGGGCGGTCTTTTTGTCGCTGCAGCCTGGGTGAGGGCACCTCTGGGGTATTCAAAGCTCAGGCTACCGGCATATCACCGATAGCCTGAGACGCTGGTGCTAGCGAGCCTGTCAGGCGCCGATGATGCCGCCATCCTCACGGGTGATGACCAGCGTCGCCGAGCGCGGGATGGCGTTGCCGCCGTCCGGCCAGTGGCCGTTGAGATCGCCGTTGGCGAAGGCCTCGGCGCTGGTGGTGGCCCCCGGGTGCTGCACGTTGACGAACATGGTGCGCTGATCCGGGGTAGTGATCACGCCGGTGATCTCCTGGCCGATGGGACCGGTCAGGAAGCGGCGAATCTCGCCGGTCTCGGGGTGGGCGGCGAGCATCTGGTTATTGCCGAACACCTCATAGACCCCCTGGTTCATGCCCGACTCGCTGATGTCGGTCTGAATCCAGACGCGCCGATCAGGGTCGATCCACAGTCCGTCGGGTGAGGCAAAGATCGCGTCGTCATCGAGGGGGTGGCCCGCCAGATCCCGGCTCTCCTCCTGGTCGCCGGCCAGCACGAACAGCTCCCACGCGAAGCGGGTGCCGGCATGACCGTCGAGCTCATCCCAGCGCACGATCTGGCCGAAGGCATTGTCGGCACGCGGATTGACGGCGTCGGTCTGGCCCTCCTCGCGCTCAGTGTTGTTGGTCAGGGTGAAGTAGACCTGGCCGGTGACCGGGTCCACGGCGCCCCACTCGGGGCGATCCATCTTGGTGGCGCCGGCGTGGTCCGCGGCGCTGCGGGTATTGACCAGGATATCGGCCAGGTCGGCGAAGCCGTTTTCCGCGGTGAGGCCGTTCTCCCCCGGCGCCAGCGCCAGCCACTCGCCGCTGCCGTCGTCGTTGAACCTGGCCACGTAGAGGGTGCCCTCGTCGAGCAGCGAGCCGTCGGCACTGGCGGCGTCGAAGGGGCGCGCCGAGACGAACTTGTAGATGTACTCGAAGCGCGCGTCGTCGCCGGAGTAGGCGACCACCGGCTGGCCCTCCTCGGCGGGGGCGAAGATCACACCCTCGTGGGCGAAGCGCCCCAGGTGGGTGCGCTTGACCGGGATGGCCTCGGGGTTGCGGGGGTCGATCTCCACCATGTAGCCGAAGGTGTGGGGCTCGTTGCGGTAGTCATCGCGGGCCGAGGCGCCGCGGGTGCTGGCGTCGAAGCGCTGGTATTCGTCGGCGCCGCCAGCGGCCTTGTGCCACTGGTAGCGGCCGCTGTCGCGGGTGGTAATGCCGTAGCGCGCCTGGCGCCGGTCGATCTCGGTGTCGCTGTTGGCGAAGTAGCCGGCCCAGTTCTCCTCGGCGGCCAGGTAGGTGTCCCAGGGGGTGACGCCGTGGGCGCAGTTGTTGAGGGTGCCGCGGGTCATGCTGCCGTCGGGGCTGTATTTGGTCACGACGTGATCCGTGCCGGCCACCGGCCCGCTGAGCCGCATCGGCGTCAGGCCGGTGATGCGGCGGTTATGGGCATCCTCTACCACCTGCCACTGGCCGTCGTCGCCCTCGCGGACCCGGACCACGGTGACGCCGTGGGCGTTGAGCTCCTTGAGCACCTGGTCGTCGTCACGACTGCCATCCTCGTTCTGCGGGAAGCCGCCGCGGTCCAGGGCCAAGCCAGTGGCGGCGGCATGCATGAAGCGCGGCTCGATATACTCGTGGTTGAGCACCAGCAGGCCATCGCGGCTGCTGCCTTCCAGGGGGAAGAAGTGCATGCCGTCGTGGTGGCTGCCGACCTGATGGGCCTGGTCCTCGCCGCTGGAGGAGAGCGAGTAGGTGAGCATGCTGCCGCTGATGGGCGTGCCCCAGGGAATGAAGGGCTGAACGCGATAGCCGTCGGGTACGACGACCTTGTCGGCGGCGCTGGTGGGGATCGCCGCGAAGCCGATGCTGGGGGCCGTGGCGCCTTCACCGGCAAAGGCCGTTGAGAACGGCAGATGGGTGGCCATGGCACCGGCGATAAAGGTGGCGAGGCTGCCGCGCAGCACGCTGCGCCGGCTCAGGCGAGTGTGCAGAATATCGCCGAAATAGTCGTTGTTGGACGTATTGCTGAGCGGCTCGTCGCCATCGGCAAGAATCTGATCGACCTCGCCGGGTCGCTGCGGGTGTTTCATGGCCATGTCTCCTCATGTGGTCCGAGGGGCCATTGTTGGCAGCATTGATGACATTAGCATGACCTGATGGTGTCGATTGGTTGACATAACTTGACTGAGATCAAGCCGCGCCGCATCTGGCCTTGCGTCTATTCGCTCCTCGTCGACACTGAAGCTCTAACTGATGAGGAGTGTCTATGCCGTTGCGTCTCTACCGCGGCGATCTACTGCTGATTGTTGCGCTGCTGGTGCCGCTGGCGGTGGCAGGGCCGAGACTGGGCTGGCCGCCGGGTGAGGCGGCGGCGCTGCTCGGCTGGGTGGGGCGCGTCAGCGGTATTCTAGGGCTAGCCATGCTGCTGGTGACCGCGGCCTTGAGCATTCGGCTGCCGGGATTCGACCGCTGGTTCGGCGGGCTCGACCGGCTCTGGCAGCTGCACCGGTTGCTCGGCTTCAGCGCCTTTATCCTGATCATGCTGCATGTGCTGGCGCTGGGTCTGGCGCGGGTGCCGGCGGGCCTGGAGGTGGCGGTGCTGACGCTGTTTCCGCCGCTCTCGCAGCTGGCGCTCTGGAGCGGCTGGCTGGCGTGGCTGGCGATGGTGATCTTCCTGGCGCCGACCTTCCAGTTCTTCGGGCGGCTCGACTACCAGCATTGGAAGCGCCTGCATATGCTGTCGGCGGCGGCTCTGCTGCTGGCGCTAGGGCATGCGTTGCCGCTGGCGGGGGAGACCTGGCCGTGGTGGCTGCTGGGGGCGCTGGGTGCTGGTGCCATGGTATGGCGCAAGCTGCTGTCGCCGTCGCTGGCCCGCCACCCCTATCGGGTGGAGAGCGTCGAGTCGCTGGCCCGCGGGGTGGTGGAGATTGCGCTGCGCCCGGAGGTCCGTGGGCTCGACTATCGCCCCGGCCAGTTCATCTATCTCACGCCGCTCGACGAGTCGTTGACGGCGGGACGGGGCGAGGAACACCCCTACACCATCGCCTCGGCCCCGAACGATTCGCTGTTGCGGGTCGGCATCAAGGATCTCGGCGACGCCAGCCACGCGCTGCAGACGGTCAGCGTGGGCAGCCGGGCGATGATCGAGGGGCCCTACGGTGACTTCTTCGCTGCGCACTATCCCCAGCGCGATGCGCTATGGCTGGGCGGCGGCATCGGCATTACGCCCTTCGTCAGCGGTGCGCGAGGCATGGCGGCGGCAGACGAGTCGCGTCGCGTCCAGCTGTTCTATCTGGCCAATGACGCCGACCGGGCCTACTACCTGGATGAACTCAGCCGCTGTGCCGAGGGCGTCGAGCACTTCACGGTGACACCCCATTTCTATCGCCAGTTGGGACCGCTCAGCGAGTCCTTCCTGCGCCACCACTGCCCGGACTATGCCGATCGCGAGATCTACCTGTGCGGCCCGCCGGGCATGATTGGCCACCTGCGAGAGCTGCTCGCCGCCCAAGGCGTGCCAGCATCGCGCATCCACTGCGAGGTCTTCGATTTCCTATGAACAAGATTGCCTATAGCGCCTTCATCGCCTTCCTGGCGAGTATCGGCACCCTGATATCGGTGCAGGCGCTCTCCTCGGACGAGGCCGACACCGCCAGCGAAGCGCGGGATATCACCCTCGATGAGCTGGCCGAACACGCCAGCGCCGAGAGCTGCTGGAAGGCCATTCACGGCGGCGTCTACGACATCACCGACTACGTCCCCGACCACCCTACCGATGAGGAGGTGATCCTCGACTGGTGCGGGCGTGAATCCAGCGAGGCGTGGGACAACAAGAGCCCTGGACGGCCGCATAGTCCAGCCGCCGAGCGCCAGCTGGAGGATTACCGTATCGGGCGACTGGTGGATGACCAGGGAGAGCCGATAGAGGGTGGCGAGGCGAATGACCAGACCGGTCAGGCGGCAAGTCAGGAAACCGCCGAGGCGGCCCCGGACGCTGCGCCGTCACCCGCCGAGGACTTGCGGTTGCACCGGGCGATGCTGGGCCAGCCCATGGATGGCCACTATCGCGGCGTGTTCACCGACCGCGGCGAGATTCAGGTCAATATCACCTTCGACCTGCGCGATGGCCAGCTGACGGACGTGAATTTCCGCCACCTCGCCTACCGCGGCGTCGACTACTTGACGCTGGAGGAGGACGAGGATCTATACCCGGTGATGTTGCAGCATCGTCGCATCACCGAGTGGCTGGAGGGCGAGCCCTTGACCTCGATCTTCGCTCTCTACGAGCCCGCGCGAGTGGTCGATGAGGTGGACGGCTTCAGCGGCGCCACCCTGCGCGGCGCCAAGGTGATCTCGGCGATGCGCGACGGCCTCAATCGCGGTGTCTATAGCTGGCCGTAAGAGCGCGTGAGGCTCGCCTAGCCGAGGGGCCAGTCTGAGGCGCCGATCACCCACAGCCAGGCGGCAATCAGCGCAAAGTGGCCGGGATACCACGCCAGCCATAGCCGCCGCGGCATCGTCCTGCTGATCTGGGGCACACGCTGGGCGGCGCCGGCGGCGAGCAGCAGCACCGCCAGGCAGGTGGCCACGGTGAACGACTTGGCCATGTCCGAGGCGTTCATCTGGCCGGCCACCCATAGCACCGGCACTGCCGCGGCGGCCGCCAGCAGGCGCTCAGGCAGGCTGTCACCGGCCTGGCTCAGGTGGTGCATGGCGAACATCAACAGCGGAATCAGCAGCAGGCCGTTGTGGCCATACTCGACCCAGTGCCCCAGCAGGTACCAGCCGACCAGCGCGGCGGCAGCGCCCAGCGCGGCCCAGTGGGCGGCCAGTTCGCCGCGCCCCTGGCGAGTCGCCAGTAGGCGCAGCCAGGCGCCGCCGGCGAGCCCCGCCGCCAGGGTGAAGCAGACATTGAGAATCAGGGCATCCGAGTCCCGCGGCATCATCATGTACGGCAACTGGGCGGCGAGGCCGATGATCAGAATGCGCCGCGCATAGCGCTGCGGATTGCGGGTATTGAACAGCCCGTGCCAGGCGACCATGGCGGCAAATAGCGGGAAGGCGATGCGCCCGATCGAGGAGCCGGCCCAGTCGAGTTGCCAGCTGCCGGGCAGCACGTAGCGGGTCAGGTGGTCGACGCTCATGGTAGCCAGGGCCAGCCATTGGCCCCAGGCGGTCCAGGTCGAGGCGGGGCGAACAGTGTCAGGGGCGGCGCTTGCCGTCGCGCGCATCGTTACCTCCGGGTTGTAGCGATGGGCAGGTGGGTCAGGCGTCAGGCCTGGCCCGATAGCGGTTGTCATCATACATGGCCATGGGCTCGCTTCTCACGTCGTCCACCCAACTGGGCGGCTTGAGATAGCTCCAGGCGGCTCGAACCTGGCCGTGCGGGTCGGCAATTGCCAGCCGGCGGCGGCGATAGCCATCGCGCTCATTGACCCGTTCCAGGCGGTCGAGTTCATCCAGGGTCGGCGAATCGACCCGAAACAGCTCACCCCGGACCTTGAGGCCCTTGCCCTGGGCATCGACCAGTACCGGCGAGAAGCGCGGGCCGTTGAGCACCAGTGGAAAGGGCTCGCAGGTCACCGCCAGGTCGAGGAATTCGGCCTCGCCGAGGTAGCCGGCGTGGTTGGCGAAGCCGCGCTTGAGGGTGCCGTAAACGAAGAGTAGATGTGACATGGGATCCTCCCGGTCAGGCTGGGCCTGATCATCCTTAAACGATACTCTGTTGCTAGAGATACAGGGTCAAGGGGTGGGTCATTCAAGGATACGAGGATGCGCAGCGGTTTCGGGTTCGATCTACGTAGCATGGAAATCTTCGTCGAGACCCTGGAGCAGGGCAGCCAGAGCGCTGCCGCGCGGCGCCTGGGGCTCAAGCAGTCGTCGGTGTCTCAGAGCCTGGCCACCCTCGAGGAGGGGCTGGGCGTCAGCCTGTTCAAGCGCCATGCCCGGCCGCTGGAACCGACCGCTGCCGGGCGCTTCTTCTACGACCGTGCGCGGCGCCTGCTCGACGAGGCGCGCAGCACCCGCCGCGAACTGGTCTCCGGGGCCTTCGGTCAGCTGCATCAGGTGCGCCTGGCGCTGGTCGACTCGCTGGCCACGGCGGTTGGGCAGCCGCTGATCGAGCTGATCAAGCGGCACACCCGCGACTACACCCTGACCACCGGGCTGTCGCATATGCATAGCCACGCCCTGCTGACTCGCCACGTCGATATCATCGTCTCCGACGACCGTCTCGAGAACTACGATGGCCTCGAGCGCCATGCGGTGCTGCGCGAGCCCTTCGTGCTGGTGGCGCCGGCCAGCTGGTCAGGGCCCCTCGACAACCTGCGCTGGCTGACCCGCCAGCTCGACTTCGTGCGCTATACCCCGCAGTCGCTGATCGGCCAGGCCATCGAGCGCCACCTGCGCCTCAACCAGCTCGAACTCCCGGCACGCCTGCATCTCGACAACACCTTCGCCGTGCTGCGCCTTGTCAGCGCCGGCGCCGGCTGGACCATCACCACCCCGCTATGCCTCTACCAGGCCGGCCTGGAGACGCTGCAGGTGCGGGTGGCGCCGCTGCCGGTGGCGCCCCTGCAGCGTGAGCTGACGCTGGTCTCACGCCGCGACGAGCTGGGTGATCTCCCTGCCCAGCTGGCCCGCGACGCCCGTCGTTTGCTTGAGCTGCGCTTCCGACAGGAGCTCGACCGCGGCCTGCCCTGGCTCTCCGGCGAGGTCTCTACCCAGCCCTGAGTCGGCGCATCGGATCCCACCCAGTGCGCCTTGGGTGTGCACTATCGATTTTTCCGATAGCGGCGGCGTCGGCGCCACCGATGCTCTTTGCCAGATCGTCAATCTGCGTCCAAGACTGAAAGCCATTCGTTGTGCGACGCGGGAATGACGATCCAATGCCAAGAACAATAAGTGTTTATGTCCGCTGGGTAGAGCGCCTCAATCGTGGGGTGGGGCGGCTGGTGATGTACATGATCTTCATCATGATGGGGCTGCTGCTCTACGCCTCCTTTTCGCGCTCGGTGCTCAATGCGCCGCTGCTGTGGGGGGTGGAGATGTCGCAGTTCATGCTCGCCAGCTACTACCTGCTGGGCGGCGCCTACGCCATGCAGATGGGCTCTCATGTGCGCATGGACCTGTTCTACAGTCGCTGGTCGCCGCGTACCCAGGCCAGCGTCGATGCCATCACCATCGTGTTTCTGATCACCTTCCTGGTCACCCTGCTGCTGGGCGGTATCTCGAGCACCCAGTACGCGCTGGAGTACGGCCAGCGAAACCACTCCTCGTGGGCCCCACCGCTGGCGCCGATCAAACTCATCATGTGCACCGGCATCGTGCTGATGCTGTTGCAGGCCTTCGCCACCTTCTTCCGTGATCTGGGCGTGGCGCTGGGTCGCCCCATCGACGAGGAGGGCGACGCATGAGCTACGAGATGATCGCGCTGATGATGTTCTCGACCATGATGCTGCTGCTGTTGACCGGCCAGCGGGTGTTCGGGGTGATCGGTTTCGTCGGCGCCGCCGCAGCGCTGCTGCTGTGGGGCGACGGTGGGGTGGAGATGCCGTTCAACGCCAGCTTCGTGCTGATGAACTGGTATCCGCTGCTGACCCTGCCGCTGTTCGTGTTCATGGGCTACATGCTCTCCGAGTCGGGTATCGCCGGCGATCTCTACGAGATGTTTCACGTCTGGATGGGCTCGCTGAAAGGCGGTCTGGCGATCGGCACCATCGGCCTGATGGTGGTGGTCTCGGCGATGAACGGGCTGAGCGTGGCGGGCATGGCAATTGGCGCCAGTATCGCCCTGCCGGAGCTGCTGCGCCGCGGCTACGACAAGATCATGGTCACCGGGGTGATTCAGGCCGGCAGCTCGCTGGGCATTCTGGTGCCGCCCAGTGTGGTGCTGGTGCTCTACGGCATGATTGCGCGTCAGCCGGTAGGCAAGCTGTGGCTGGCGGGGGTATTCCCGGGGCTGATCCTGGCGGCGATGTTCGTGATCTATATCGTGGTGCGCTGCCGGCTGCAGCCGAGCCTGGGCCCGGCGCTGCCCGCCGAGGAGCGCAACATGAGCCTGGGGTCCAAGCTCAAGCTGCTCAGCGCCGGGATCCTGCCGCTGCTGATCTTCTTCTCGATGACCGGACTGTTTCTGATGGGGGTTACCAGCCTGGTCGAGAGTGCTGCCTATGGCGCCTTCGCGGCGA
This sequence comes from Halomonas sp. ML-15, assembly GCF_014779595.1. GTDB lineage: Bacteria > Pseudomonadota > Gammaproteobacteria > Pseudomonadales > Halomonadaceae > Franzmannia. The sequence goes on along the minus strand of NZ_JACXZT010000018.1, from coordinate 72,606 downwards.
TCCTGGCGGCGCTGGTCAAGGGGCGCCTGACCCGTGCGGTGATCGAGGTCACGGTGCGTCGCACCCTGGGCATCAGCTGCATGTTCATGTGGATCATCCTCGCCGCGCTCTGCTTCGGCGCGGTGTTCGACGGTCTGGGGGCGGTGCGCGCCATCGAGAACGTGTTCCTCGATCGCATGGGCCTCGGCCCTTGGGAGATCCTGCTGATGATGCAGCTCTCCTACATCCTGATGGGCATGTTCCTCGACGACACCGCGATGCTGGTGATCGTCGCCCCGCTCTACGTGCCGCTGGTGGTGAGTCTGGGCTTCGATCCGGTGTGGTACGGCGTGCTCTACACCATCACCGTACAGATCGCCTACATGACGCCGCCGTTCGGCTACAACCTGTTCCTGATGCGCGCCATGGCGCCCCCCGAGGTGACGCTGATGGATATCTACCGCAGCGTGTGGCCGTTCGTGGCGATCATGGTGCTGGGGCTGGGCCTGATCACCGCCTTCCCGCAGTTGGCGCTATGGCTGCCGGAGCTCTACTACGGATAGATCGTGAGTATGCCCGGCGACGGGCAAGCACAAGTGCCGCGAGCAAGCGGTGTGAGAAGTGGTAACAACAACAATCCATGGGAGAAGTATCATGACCGATAACAACAGGCGCAATTTTCTCAAGAAGGCTGGGGCGGCGACCGCTGCCACGGTGGGCGCGGCCACCATCGGCGCGCCCTATGTGCATGCCCAGTCGAGCCCGATCCGCTGGCGCATGCAGACCTACGCCGGACCGGCGCTGGCTGCCCACGTCATCAAGCCCTCCATCGATGCCTTCAACAAGGCCGCCAACGGCGAGATGGAGATCGAGCTCTACTATGCCGACCAGCTGGTGCCCACCGGCGAGCTGTTCCGCGCCATGCAGCGCGGCACCATCGATGCAGTGCAGAGCGACGACGACTCGATCAACGCTCCGGTGGACGTGTCGGTGTTCGGCGGCTACTTCCCGTTCGCCTCGCGCTACAGCCTCGACGTGCCGGCACTGTTCCACCACTACGGCCTCAAGGAGATCTGGGAGGAGGCCTACGGCGAGGTGGATGGCGTGACCTGGCTCGGCGCCGGGTCCTGGGATCCCTGCAACTTCGTGACCCGCGAGCCGATTCGCAGCCTCGAGGACCTGCGCGGCAAGCGCGTCTTCACCTTCCCCACCGCCGGTCGCTTCCTGAGCCGCTTCGGGGTGGTACCGGTGACCCTGCCGTGGGAGGACATCGAGGTCGCCATGCAGACCCGCGAGCTCGACGGGATCGCCTGGGCCGGCATTACCGAGGCCTACACCGTGGGCTGGGCCGACGTCAGCAGCTACTACCTGACCAACAATATCTCCGGTGCCTGGGCCGGCTCCTATTTCGCCAACAGCGACCGCTGGAACGAAGTGCCCGAGCACCTGCAGACGCTGTTCAAGCTGTGCATGGACAACTCCCACTACTACCGCCAGCACTGGTACTGGTGGGGCGAAGCCCACTACCGCACCACCGGTGGCAAGCTCGAGCTCACCTCGATCCCCGAGGAGGAGTGGCAGACCCTCGAGGACGAGGCGCTGGCGTTCTGGGATGAGATCGCCGAGCAGAGCGAACGCAGCGCCAAGGTGGTGCAGATCCTCAAGGATTATCGCGAAACCATGCAGCAGGCGGGGCCTCCTTACCGCTACAGTTGAGGAACCTCAGGGGGCGGGCCACTGGACCGCTCCCCGTATGCCCGCCAATGACCTTTGGCCCATTTAGGAAGCTGCCATGAGTCAACTATCACCCCGATACATCACCAGCGCCGACGAGGCCCGACGCCTGGTCGAGGAGCGCGGCCTGACCCACGTCAAGGTCGGCATGTTCGACATGGACGGCGTGATGCTCGGCAAGTACATGCATCGCGACAAGTTCTTCCATGCCCTGGAGGAGGGCTTTGCGTTCTGCGACGTGGTGCTGGGCTGGGACAGCAAGGATGAGCTCTACGACAACGTCAAGTACACCGGCTGGCATACCGGCTATCCGGACGCCCAGCTGTGCATCATTCCCGAGAGCTGCCGCGAGGTGCCGGCCGAGGGCGACATGTTGCTGTTTCTCGCCGAGTTCAGCGGCAAGGCTGAGGCGATCTGCCCGCGCGGGCTGCTGCGACGGGTGCTCGATCAGGCCAGCGCCATGGGCTTCAAGGCCCACGGCTCGCTGGAGTACGAATTCTTCATGTTTCGCGAGACCCCGGAGTCGATCCGCGAGAAAGGCTATCGCAACCTGACCCCGCTGACGCCGGACATGATGGGCTACTCGATGCTGAGAAGCTCGGTGCACGCCGAGCTCTACCACGAGCTGCTGGCGCTCTCCGAGGCGATGGATTTTCCCATCGAAGGGCTGCACACCGAAACCGGCCCCGGGGTACTCGAGGCGGCCATCGGCGTCGACGGCGCCCTGGCGGCGGGCGACAAGGGCGCGCTGTTCAAGACCTTCACCAAGGTGTGGGCGCAGCGCCGCGGTCTGATGGCCACCTTCATGGCCAAGTGGTCGCCGGACTACCCGGGCCAGAGCGGCCATATCCACCTGTCGCTGACCCACGCCGACAGCGGTGAGTCGGCTTTCTTCGACGCCGACCAGCCCTATACCATGAGCGATATTCAGCGCCACTTCGTGGCCGGTCAGCAGCAGCTGATGCCCGAGTTCCTGGCGATGTTTGCGCCGACCATCAACAGCTATACGCGGCTGATTCCCGGTTTCTGGGCGCCCACCGAGGCGACCTGGGGGGTAGAGAACCGCACCACGGCGCTGCGGGTGATTCCCGGCAGCGCCAAGTCGCAGCGCGTCGAGTACCGCCTCGGCAGCGCCGATGCCAACCCCTATCTGGCGCTGGCGGCCGCCATCGGCGCCGGCCTGTACGGCATTCAGCAGCGCCTCGAGCCGGACGAGCAGGTGCGCGGTAACGCCTATGAATTCGAGCACCCCGCGCACCAGGCGCTGCCGCGCACCCTGTGGGAAGCCGCCCAGCGGCTCAAGGCGTCGCAGCCGGCCCGGGCGCTGTTCGGCGACGACTTCGTGGAGCACTTCGCGGCGACCCGGGAGTGGGAGGAGCGGGAGTTCCGCCGCCACATAACCGATTGGGAGTTGGATCGCTATTTCGAGATTATTTGATCCGCACTGGCTGCGCGATCCGCAGGCTGCGTTGAAGCGAAAACTCGCGATGCTCATTGACTGGAGTCAACTCCGCTCACTCATTTCCGCTCCGCCTTGCCTGCGAACCGCTCGCTCAGTGCTCACCTTGGTAGTACTGGTAGGCGGAACGATGAGCGGCGCCGGGGACAGGCAGGAGCGAAGCTCATTCTTCAGGGCCGGAAAATGCTCCTTTCAATTCCGGCATTCCCGCCATCCTTGGCGGTCAGAAGAAGAATGGAGCGCCCAGGGAAGGGTTTACAGCGTCTTCGCGATGGCCTGTCGCCGGATTAGCCGCGGGCCGAGTGGCTGGCGGCTTCGGGAAGCAGCGAACTAAGCCTTATGACTCGCTACAGGAAGGAAAGATAAGCGTATGCCCACACAGAAAACGATATCTCCCGTCGATGGCTCGGTCTATGTCGAGCGGGAGTTGGCCGATCCGGCACAGATCGAGACCGCGCTGTCGCGGGCGGCCAGCGCTCAGCGTAGCTGGCGCGAGGTGCCGATCGTCGAGCGCGCACGCTACTGCTCGGCGATGGTCGACGCCTTCGTCGCCCGGCGCGATGAGCTGGCCGGCGAGCTGACCTGGCAGATGGGCCGGCCGATCTCTGCCGCGGGGGGCGAGATCGGCGGCTTCGAGGAGCGCGCCAGGGGCATGATCAGCCTGGCCGAGTCGGCGCTGGCACCGATCCGGTTGGCCGACAAGCCGGGCGTTACCCGCTATATCACCCGCGAACCGCTGGGCGTGTCGTTTATCGTCGCACCGTGGAATTTTCCCTTCATGACCGCGGTGAACGCCATCGTGCCGGCGATCATGGCCGGCAATACGGTGATTCTCAAACACTCCGCCCAGACCCCGCTGTGCGCCGAGCGTATTCAGCAGGCCTTCGATGCGGTGGGCCTGCCCGAGGGGGTGTTCCAGCATCTGCACCTGTCCCACGCTGCGACCGAGCAGCTGATCCGCGACCGGCGTGTCGATCACGTCTCCTTTACCGGCTCGGTGGCCGGCGGCGAGATGGTTGAGCGCAACAGCGTCGGGCGCTTTATCGCCACCGGCCTGGAACTGGGCGGCAAGGATCCGGCCTATATTCGTGGCGACGTGGATCTGGATGCCGCGGTGGAGGGGGTGATGGACGGCGCCTTCTTCAACTCGGGACAGAGCTGCTGCGGCATCGAGCGCATCTATGTCGACCAGGCGATCTTCGACGCCTTCGTCGAGCGTGCGGTGGCCTGGGTCAAGCAGCTTAGACTAGGCAATCCCACCGACCCGGCCACCAGCCTCGGCCCATTGGTGCGCCCGACGGCGGCGGATTTCGTCAGGGGCCAGGTCGAAGAGGCGGTCGCCGCCGGCGCCAAGGCGTGGATCGATCCCGGGGACTATCCGCTCTCGCTGCCGGGTAGTGCCTACCTGGCCCCGCAGCTGCTCACCGGCGTCGACCACTCGATGCGGGTCATGCACGAGGAGAGTTTCGGCCCGGTGGTCGGGATCATGCCGGTGGCCTCCGACGACGAGGCGGTGGCATTGATGAACGACAGCGCCTTCGGCCTCACTGCGGCGGTGTTCACCCGCGATATGGCGGCCGGCGAGCGCCTCGCGCAGCGCCTGGAGGCGGGCACGGTGTTTACCAACCGCTGCGACTACCTCGACCCCGAACTGGCCTGGACCGGCGTCAAGCAGTCGGGGCGCGGCTGTTCGCTGTCGCGGCTCGGTTACGAGACCCTGACCCGGCCCAAGTCTTTCCACCTCAAGCACGCTTAGGAGTCGTCGATGAACCAGGATATGAGCCAGTTCAGCATGGGCTGGAACTACCCCGCCAATATTCTCACCGGCGTCGGGCGAGTCCGCGAGCTGCCCGCCGTATGCCAGGCGTTGGGCATGCAGGCGCCACTACTGGTGACCGACCCCGGCCTCGCCAATCTGCCGATGGTGCGCGATATCGTGCTGGCGTGCCATAACAGCGGCCTGGGCATTGCCGTGTTCAGCGAGATCAAGGGCAACCCCACTGGCAAGAATGTGCTCGATGGCATGGCCGCCTTTCGCGACGGTGGCCACGACGGGGTAATCGCCTTCGGCGGTGGCTCGGGACTCGATGCCGCCAAGGCGGTGGCGCTGATGGCCAACCAGCGCGACGGGCTCTCGCTGTGGTCGCTGGAGGACGTTGGCGACAACTGGAAGAATGCCGACGCTGACGCCATCGCGCCCATCGTGGCGGTGCCGACCACCGCGGGCACCGGCTCCGAGGTAGGCCGCGCCTCGGTGATTACCGACGAGGTCGAGCACGTCAAGCGCATCATCTTTCATCCAGGGATGGTGCCGGCCACGGTGATTCTCGATCCCGAACTGACCGCCGGCCTGCCGCCCACGCTGACCGCTGCAACCGGCATGGATGCGCTGTCGCACTGCCTGGAGGCGTGGTGCTCGCCGCTCTATCACCCCATGGCCGAGGGCATCGCCGTGGAGGGCATGCGCCGGGTCTGCCACTACCTGCCGCGGGCCTACGCAGATGGCAACGATCTCGAGGCGCGTATGAACATGCTGGTGGCGTCGAGCATGGGGGCCACCGCCTTCCAGCGCGGCCTGGGCGCAATGCACGCCCTGGCGCATCCGCTGGGGGCGCTCTACGACGCCCACCACGGCACCCTCAATGCGATCCTCATGCCCTATGTGCTGCGCGCCAACCAGCAGGCGATCGGCGAGCAGATGGTGCGGCTGGGGCGCTACCTCGACCTGCGCCAGCCGGGCACCGAGGCGGTGATCGACTGGGTGCTGGAGCTGCGCGAACGATTGGCGATTCCCCACACCCTGGCCGAGCTCAAGATCGATACCCAGCAGGCCGACAAGGTGGGGCAGATGGCAGTGGCCGACCCCTCCTCGGGGACCAACCCGATCGCCTTCGACGCCGCGCAGTATCGCGACATCTTTGTCGCGGCGGTGGAGGGGCGTCTTTGACTCATAGTCGTGAAGCATGGACTCAGGAGGCCGGGCGATGCGCATAGGACTGCTGCAGTGTGATGACGTGGCGCCGGAGTTGATCGAGACTCATGGCAACTACCCGGCGATGTTCGAGGCGCTGTTCAAGCGCGTCGACCCGAGTCTCGAGTTTCGCGTGTGGCGCTGCCTCGACGGCGAGATCCCCGACGACGTGGAGGCCGCCGACGCCTGGTTGACCACTGGCTCCAAGTTCGGCGTCAATGACGGCCTGCCATGGGTCGATGCGCTGTGCGACTTCGTGCGCCAGCTGTGGGACGCCGGCAAGCCGCTGGTGGGGGTCTGCTTCGGCCACCAGCTGATCGCCAAGGCGCTGGGCGGTGAGGTGGTCAAGAGCCCGCGGGGCTGGGGGGTGGGCATGTCGTTCAACTGCGTCAATGCCCGCACCGAGTGGATGCAGCCGTGGCAGCCCAATCTCGACCTGCTGGTCAGCCACCAGGACCAGGTCGAACGGCTGCCGCCGGAGGCGCGGGTGCTGGCCGGCAGCGACTTCTGCCCCCACTACCTGATGCAGGTCGGCGAGCACTTCCTCGGCGTGCAGGGGCATCCGGAGTTTGCCAAGCCCTACTCACGCGACCTGATGCAGCTGCGTGAGCAGTTGGTGGGAGAGTCACGCGTTGCCGAGGGCCTCGATTCGCTGGATGCGCCGCTGGATGCTGAGCTGACGGTGCGCTGGATCTTGAATTTCATGCAGCAGGCTCGCTAGGCTCGGCGTATGACCGCGAGCGAGACCTGGCAGTGGCCGATGGCCGAACTCAGTGCGGGGACGGCCAACCTGATCCTGCTGGGTGTCATTCTGAGTGTCAGCATCGGCGTGGACGCGCTGGCCAGGCGGCTGCGTCTGCCGCGTATCTCGCTGCTGGTGCTGGTCGGCGTGGCCCTGGCGCTTATCCAGCAGCTGCTGCTGGGGCGTGACGGTAGCGCGCCGCTGGGGGCGATGAGCGAGCCGCTGATTCATCTGGCGCTGGTGCTGGTGTCGTTTCTGCTCGGCGGCGAGCTGACCCTGAGGCGGCTGCGCCGCAACGGCTGGCTGTTGGTGGTGATCTCGCTGTCCATCGTGCTGAGCGGGGCGCTGCTGGTCGGGGTGGGGCTGTGGTTATTGGGCTTCCCACTGGTGGTGGTGGTCGCCCTGGCGGCGATCTCGGTGGCCACCGAACCGGCGGAGATCAGCGACGAAGTCTACGCGCGGGGCGATGACCGCCTGCGCGCGCGACTGCTGATGGGCATGGTGGCCATCGACGATGCCTGGGGCATCCTGCTGTTCGGGGTGGCCATGGCGCTGCTCAGCTGGCAGCTGACCGGTGACGGCAGCCTGGCGCTGGCCTATGCCGGCTGGGAGCTGGGCGGGGCACTGCTGCTTGGGTTGGCCATCGGTCTGCCGGCGGCCTGGCTCACCGGCCGCCTGCGGCCGGGGGAGCCGACCCAGGTCGAGGCCTTTGCGCTGATCCTGCTGCTGACGGGGTTCTCCACCTGGCTCGAGGTGTCGGGGCTGCTGGCGGCGATGCTGGCAGGCGCGCTGGTGGCCAACCTCTCCTCCCACCATAAACGCTCGTTTCGTCAGATCGAGCATATCGAGTGGCCGTTCCTGGTGTTCTTCTTCGTGCTTTCCGGGGCGCACATCGACCTTGGCTATATAGGCGCCGCGCTGTGGCTGACGCTGGCCTATATCGTGCTGCGCCTGGCGGGGCGCTTCATGGGTGGGGCGCTGGGGGTGCAGTTGGTGGGGCGTAGCGCCGAGCTGCCCCGGGATATTGGCCTGGCGCTGACGCCCCAGGCCGGCATCGCCATGGGCATGGCGCTGCTGGTGGTCGAGCGCTTCCCCGAGCACCGCTCGCTGCTGCTCTCGGCAGTGGTGGCCTCCACCGTGCTCTTCGAACTGATCGGCCCTTTCCTGATCCGGCGGGTGCTGCGCTGATGGCGTCAATGCACCCGCCGGCCCAGCGCCCACACCTCGTCGATGGCCCAGCCGGTGTCGGAGAGTACCAGCAGGTCGGCGTCAGCGCCCACCCTCAAACGCCCCTTGTGCGGCAGCTTCAGCGCCTCGGCGGCATTGCTGGCCGCGCAAGGCAGCGCCTGCTCCAGCGGGATGTCGTGGTGGGTAACGCACTCGCCGAGCACCTCGAACAGACTGGCCAGGCGTCCGGGCTTGAGGCCGACGAAATGTCGCGCCGCGTCGAACTGCGGCAGTGAGGCGTTGGCATCCGAGGAGAGGCTGACCCGAGCCAGGTCGACGCGGGCATGGCGGGCGCGGGCCACGGCCTCCGAGGCGGCCACCTCGCCGCCGGCGAGCAGCTCATCGGTGGTACTGGTGGTGAAATCGATACGCCCACCTTCACGGGCGAAGCGCAGGCCGTCCTCGAACAGGGCGGGGGTGCGGTTGATATGGGTGGGGTAGAACTGCGACAGCGGAATGGCGCTGCTGCGAGCCACCTCGCGCAGCGGTTCGAGATGGGTCTCGGCATCGCCGGTGTGGATGAAGACGATTCCCGCCTTGCCGGCCAGCAGGCCAGCGGTGCGCGCCTCCGAGGCGAGCCGGGTCAATTCCTGGGCGCTGGGCTGTGAGCCGCGATGATCGCTGATGGCGACCTCGCCGACGCCGATAAACTCGGGGATGAACAGGATATCGCTGGCCACCGAGCCGGTCAGGGTCACCGGGGGCAGCTGATAGGAGCCGGTGTAGGCGTAGACGCTCAGGCCTGCGGCGGCGAGTTCTCGCGCCTTGCCGATCAGATTGGCGGGGGTGCGAGTCAGCGCATCGGTGCCCAGCGCCGCCACCAGGGTGGTGACGCCGGAGGCGAGTGCATCGGCGCTGGTCAGCTCGGCGGTGCGTGTACCGAAGCCGCCTTCGCCGCCGCCGCCGGTGATATGCACCAGCGGGTCGACCAGACCGGGGATCACCCGTCGGCCATCTAGGTCGATCACCTCGACGGCGGACCCGTCAATGGGCGGGGGCTCCTGTGCAGCGCTGATCGCGGCAATGCGCCGGTCGGCAATCAGCAGGTGGCATAGCCCCAGCGGTTCGGGGGCGTAAATGTTGGCGTTCTTGAGCAGTGTCAGCATGGCAGTTCTCTGGGAGGCAGATCACCCATGACGCCGGCCATCTAGCCGGCGCCATGGGGGGCGAGTGACGTTAGAGTTTTACGTCGTAGCTGAAGTACCGCTGCATGATCTCATCATAGGTGCCGTCCTCCTTGAGTGCCGCCAGGGCCTCGTTGAAGCGCTCCGCGAGGGCCTCGTCACGGGGGCGGAAGGCGACGCCGACGCCTTGGCCGAAGATATGCTCGGGCTCCTTGATAAAGTCGCTGATGCGCTGGAAGTCACTACCTTCGGTGTCGATCTCGATGGCCGACTCGGCGATCGGGTAGTCCATGAAGCTCAGATCGAGGCGCCCGGCGCGCAGGTCGGTGACCACGTCGTCGACACCGGTATAGCGGCGAATATCGAGTACGTCGCCATACAGTTCGGTGACGTAGTTGTCCTGCAGGGTAGCGCGCTGAACGCCCACCGTCAGACCAGCAAGGCTGTCGCGATCATCGATATCGATATCATGCTCGTGGGTGGTGATCCAAGCACTGGGGGTGGTGTAGTAGGGCTCGGAGAACAGCACTCGCTGGGCGCGCTCCTCGGTGATCGCCATCGACGACATGATGGCGTCGTAGTTGCGCGCCATCAGGCCGGGAATGATGCCGTCCCAGTCCTGCTCGACCCAGCTGCAGGTGATGTCGAGATAGTCGCAGACGGCCTCGCCGAGTTCGATCTCGAAGCCGGTCAGTTCGCCGTCGGCCTGGCGGTACATGAAGGGTTCGTAGGGAATATCAACGCCGAGGCGAACCTCGTCGTAGTCGCGAGCTTGAGCGGTGCCGGTGATCAGGGTGGCGCCGAGCGTAGCGCTCAGCAGCAGCATGGAATAATGCATGGGAATCTCCATAGGTCTAGGCTTTGTCCGAGAACTGCCTGCGCTCGGCCATACGGCGTTAAAAATCGGCTCAAAGCACTCATTTACAACCCGTAAACTCCGTCTTCTCACCGATTTTTGCCTTGTCTGACCCTCGCTCGTCGACTTTTCAGACAGAGCCTAGGTCGCCGCGCGGTGGCAGCTTGTGATTGTTGGTCACGCGTTGAGTTGGCCGCGGGTAGCGTCAGCGAATCACGTCCTGGGTTAATCCAGAGGTGTCTTTATCGCGACGGCAGTAGCGGTATCAGGCACAGGAGTGCCGAGTGGCCAGGGCTGGCCGAGGGAGAGGGCTATTCGTCGAACCATTCGCTGAGATAGAAGCTCTCAACGAAACTCGTCTGGACGATCCTGGGGTGGACGGTCATGGAAGTGAACCTCTGCAGGTGTCGAAACCACCGTGAAAACATGCGTGATCGGGCCGCGCCTGTCAAGCGCTCCGCCTCACGGCGGGGCCGATCTTCAGGCGCGGTACCCTGGCTTATTCGCTGAAGTAGCGGTCGTGAATTTCGTCGTAGACGCCGCTCTCCTGGAGTTCGGCAAGCGCCTCGTTGAAGCGCTCGGCGAGTGCCTCGTCGCGGGGCCGGAAGGCGATGGCGATGCCGTCACCGAAATACTCGTAGGGCTCGCGAATCATCTCGCCGACCACGCGATAGTCGCCGCGCTCGCTGTCGAGCAGGGTGGTCTTGCCCACCGGATAGTTGACGAATACCAGATCGAGACGCCCCGACTCCATGTCGAGCAGCATGTCGTCGGCGGTGGCGTAGCGGCGCACATTGGCCACGTCGCCGTAGAAGTCGGTGGCGTAGCTGTCCTGCAGGGTGCCGCGCTGCACGCCGAGGGTCAGGCCGTCGAGGGTCTGCTCGTCAGGGGTGTCGATCTCGCTCTCTTCGGGAGCGAACCAGGCCGAGGGGACCGTCAGGTAGGCATCGGAAAACAGTACCTGCTCCCGGCGCTCCTCGTTGATAGTCATCGACGACATGATGGCGTCGTAGTTGCGTGCCATCAGGCCGGGAATGATGCCGTCCCACTGCTGCTCGATCCATTCGCAGGTGATGCCCATCTGCTCGCACAGGGCGTTGCCCAGGTCGATGTCGAAGCCGGTCAGCTCACCGTCCGCAGTGCGGTACTCCATCGGCTCGTAGGGCACGTCGACGCCAAAACGCACGTGGTCGTAGCTGTCGCGGGCCTGGGCGCTGCCGGCGACCAGGGCGGCGCCAAGCAGGGTGATGCCAAGATAGCGGTACATGGAAACGTCCTTATTATTGTGAATAAAGATAAGCGGTGCCGGCCTTGCAGGCGCAAGGCCGGCGGCAACGGCAGGTGGAGAAACGCGCCCGGCGGGGCCGGGAGCGCATCGCGAGATTACTCGTCGTCGCTGAAATAGCGCTCGTAGATCTCGTCGTAGGTGCCGTCGTCCTGCAGGGTGGCCAAGGCCTCGTTGAAGCGCTCGGCGAGCGCCTCGTCGCGCTGGCGGAAGGCGATGCCGAAGCCGTCACCGAAGTACTCCTTGGGCTCGGTGAGCATCTCGCCGACGACTTTGTAGTCGCGGCTTTCGCTGTCGAGCAGCGTCGACTTGCCCACCGGGTAGTCGAGGAACAGGATATCCAGGCGCCCGGCTTCCATGTCCAGCACCATGTCGTCGGCGGTGGAGTAGCGGCTGACGCTGGCCACGCTGCCAAACATGTCGGTGGCGAAGTTGTCCTGCAGGGTACCGCGCTGCACGCCGATGGTCTTGCCGTCGAGGCTCTCTTCGGTGGCGTCTTCAAGCTCGCTGTCTGCTGGCGCGAACCAGGCCGACGGCGGAGTGAAGTAGGGGTCGGAGAAGAGCACCGTCTGGCGACGCTCGTCGTTGATGGTCATCGACGACATGATGGCGTCATAGTTGCGCGACATCAGGCCGGGGATGATGCCGTCCCACTCCTGTACGATCCACTCGCAGGTGATGCCGATCTCCTCGCACAGGGCGTTGCCCAGGTCGATATCGAAACCGGTCAGTTCACCGTCCGGGGTGCGGTACTCCATCGGCTCGTAGGGCACGTCGACGCCGAAGCGCACGTGGTCGTAATCGCGGGCCTGGGCGGTGCCGGCGACCATGGCAGCGCCGAGAATCGAGATGGTAAGCAGTTTTTTCATGGTGCATTTCCCTGTTGTTGTCGGGGTCACCCGAAGGTGAGAACTCGGCTACATTAGCGCAGCACGCGGTGAGCCGGAAGAGGGAAAGTGGCCTTGCCAGGCCAATTTCCCAACGCTCGTTTGACGGCGTCACCGTCATGCCGGCCTGAGGTGCGCCAGCAGCCGCTTCTCGAGAAAGCGGAAGAAGTAGAGGATGGCGAAGGTCAGGCACAGGTAGATCGCCGCCACGAACAGGAAGGCCTCGAACGGCGCATAGAAACGCGCATAGACGAAGCGTGCTGCCCCGGTCAGGTCCATCAGCGTGACCACGCTGGCAATCGCGCTGGCGTGGAGCATGAAGATCACCTCGTTGCCGTAGGCCGGCAGCGCGCGACGAAAGGCACTGGGTAGCACGATACGTCGCATCATCAGGGCGTTGGACATGCCGTAGGCGCGGGCCGCCTCGATCTCGCCGCGGGCGGTGGCCTTGATCGCGCCGCGGAATATCTCGGTGGTATAGGCGGCGGTATTGAGGGTGAAGGCGATCAGCGCCGGGAAGAAGGCTTCACGCAGCAGCGGCCAGAAGATCGACTCCTGGATGCCGTCCACGAACACCACCCCGTAGTAGATGATATAGAGCTGGATCAGCAGCGGGGTGCCGCGGAAGACATAGGTGTAGGCGTAGATCGGCAGGCTGATCCAGCGGTGCCGGGAGCTGCGGCCGATGGCCAGCGGTACTGCCAGTACCAGGCCGGCGAGCAGCGACAGGAACACCAGTTGGGAGGTGGTCACCAGGCCGTCCCAGTAGTAACCCAGGGTCTGCGGGGTGAAGATCAGGTTGCCGTCGAGCAGGTCGGTAAACCAGGTCGTGAGTTCCATGTCAGTGCCCTCCGAAGCCGACGTTGTAGCGCTTCTGCAGCCGCGCGAAGAGCCACTCCGAGACGCTGGCGATCAGCAGGTAGATGGCCGCGACTGGCAGCAGGAAGGTAAAGGGCTCATGGGTGGCGCGGGACGCCTCGGCGGCCACCCGCACCATATCCGAGAGGCCGATTACCGAGACCAGCGCGGTGGTCTTGAGCAGTACCATCCAGTTGTTGGAGAGGCCGGGCAGGGCGTGGCGCATCATCAGCGGGAAGCGGATGCGTCGGAACACCAGCCAGTCGCTCATGCCGTAGGCTTTACCGGCCTCGATCTGGCCGCCGTCGACGGCCAGGAAGGCACCGCGAAAGGTCTCGCCCATATAGGCGCCGAAGATGAAGCCGATGGTGATCACCCCGGCGGCAAAGGCGTTGAGATTGATGTACCAGTCCACCCCGAAGCGGTCGTAGAGGGCGTCGGTGGCCACGTTGAGGGCCATCTGGCCGCCGAAGAACAGCAGCATCATCAGCACCAGATCGGGCACGCCACGGATCACCGTGGTGTAGAGGGTGGCGAGCTTGTGCAGCAGCCAGCTGCGCGACATCTTGGCGCTGGCGGTGAGCAGCCCCAGCACGATGGCCAGGATCAGCGACAGCAGCGCCAGCGAAATGGTGACCCCGGCGCCTTCGATCAGCCGCGGGCCATAGCCTTGCAGGTCAAGCATGGGAAATCTCCCGCGGTCAGTACTTGGGCGCCAGGAACTGCTTGAGGCGCGGCGAGCTTGGGTTGGTCAGCACGTCCTGCGGCGGGCCGGCTTCTTCGACCAGGCCTTGATGCAGGTAGATCACCTGGCTGGAGACATCCCGTGCAAAGCCCATCTCGTGGGTCACCACCACCATGGTCCGGCCCTCGTCGGCCAGGCCATGCATCACCTTGAGCACATCGCCGACCAGCTCCGGATCGAGCGCCGAGGTGGGCTCGTCGAACAGCATCACCTCGGGGTCCATGGCGAGCGCCCGAGCGATCGCTCCACGCTGCTGCTGGCCACCCGACATCTGCGCCGGATAGGCGTTGGCCCGTGCGGTCAGGCCGACCCGCTCGAGCAGCGCATTGGCCTGCTCGATGGCCTCTTTCCTGGGCTTGCCGAGCACGTGGATGGGGGCCTCGATGATGTTCTCGAGCAGCGTCATATGCGCCCACAGGTTAAAGCTCTGGAAGACCATCGACAGCTTGGCGCGCATGCGCACCACCTGTTTCCAGTCGGCCGGCTCGCGGCCACGCCGGGTCTGCTTGAAGAGGATCTCTTCGCCGTGCATCAGCAGGTCGCCCTCATCGGGCTGCTCGAGCAGGTTCATGCAGCGCAGAAAGGTGCTCTTGCCGGAGCCGGAGGCGCCAATCAAGGTGATGACGTCGCCCTTGTGGGCTTGCAGCGAGAGACCTTTGAGTACCTCGGTATCGCCGAAGCGCTTCTTGATATTGCGCGCTTCGAGGGGCATTGGCGTTGCGGCCATGACAATGAGCTCCAGTACATGGGCCGAGGGCGGGCCCTGATTCAGAGTGGTTAGCGTGAGCGTGGCTGGCGCGAAAAGGGGGCGATTCTACCAGGCCAGCAGACCGCAAACAGGGCCGATCTCGGGGAGCTTTGTTAGACGTTGGTCTTGGGTGGTGAGGAAGGGGATCATCGTAAATCTCCAAGCTGTTGTTGTAATGTAGAAAATCATCTTGCCTAAGTGTGAATCATTAAACGGAACGACTAGTCGATGCCATCTGCCGGTGCCTCGGTTGCTTTTACCAGCAGCGCTGCGCGGGCACCCAGCTCGACCTCGGCATTGGGGAATACCACCGCCAGCGGCTGGTCGCCGACCACGCAGTCACCTGCCACGGCGTCATGGGCCAGGCGAGTGCCGGGAGGGAATTCCGTGAAGTTGGCCACATCGTCGGCGAAGCACAGGCTGAACTCCTCGGCCTGACGCATCAGCTCCTGCTCGACACGGAAGAAGGCCATGCGCCGAGGGTCGCCGCGCGGCGGCTCGCGTCCCTCCAGCAGGGCGTCGAGCAGGTGGCGCAGTGGTCGCAGGGCGGCCATGTCATTGTGGCCGAAGGGGGCGACACGGCCCAGCTCGAGGGTGAACGCCTGGGCGCCATGGTAGTGCTTCGAGTAATGGGAAAAGGTCCAGCTGCGCTGATGCTGATGGAGTACCGCCTGCATCTCGGCGGCGGCAAACCACTGCCACTGCTCGGCCGACGTGCTGGTATCGGCAAACGGCTCCACCACGAAGCGCGGGTAGCGGCTGTTGCGGATGGCGGTATGCAGGTCGTAGTGCAGTCGCGGTCGGTCGGCGTGGCGCTGGAAGAAGGTATCGACGCTAGCCATCAGCGCCCGCGCTCGCTCGGGTTCGTCGCCCTCGAGGGCCAGATCGCGGCGAAACAGCCGGTTGAGATTGGTGCTGATAAAGCGCTGCGATTGGCGAATCGCCGGGATATTGCCCAGCAGTATCAGCAGCGGTGCGCCGAGTGACAGCTTGCCGGCCTCGAGGCGGGCCAGTAGCTCGCCGATCAGTTCGATGGGGGCGGTTTCATTGCCGTGAATACCGGCGGAGATCACGCAGGCGAAGGCGCCGGGGCTGGGGGCGTCCGGCGTCAGCTCGAGAATGCCGGCGGAGTGGCAGCGATAGCTGCCGGATGCCAAGCGGCCCTCAAGGGCGCCGCTGGCGTTGCCGTCCAGGGTTAAATCGAGCCAGTCGCTGAGCATACCGTGATCTCGTGTCGTGTGGCCGGGATGTGCCCCACCATCCAAGTCACTGATCATGTCGGCAAGCGTTCACGTCGAGCTGGTGAAAAAGCCGGGTGCCATAATGAAAACCCGGCGTGCCTCAGCGAGAGGGGCAGGCCTCCCCCTGTTCGACCTCGATCAGCTCTTCGACGGCGAAGTCGAGGCGTTCGGCGCTGTCGCGCAGCCGTTGGTAGGTCGCGTCATCGAGCTCGGGGGCGCGGGCCAGTATCCACAGATAGTTGCGGTTGGGGCCCGACACCAGGGCGTGTTGATAGTCGTCGTCGAGCTCGAGGATATTATAGCCGCCGAAGAAGGGCCCGAAGAAGCTCACCTTGAGGCGCCCCACGTCCTCGTCATCGACAAAGTAGGCACGCCCTTCGGCCTCGTCCCACTCCTGTTCATCGAGGTTGTAGCCGCGGTTGATGACGCGTACGCCGTCGTCGCTGCGCATCGAGTAGTCGGCGGTGACGCAGTCCAGGCCGCGTTCGAAGGAGTGGTCCAGGCGCGCGATCTCGTACCACTGTCCCAGGTAGCGTTCCAGCTCGAAGCCGGTGACCGGCTGGGTGCCGCTGGGCATGCCGGTGCAGCCCGCCAGGAGCAGGGCCATGGTCGTGGGAGCGGCGAGGGCTAGCTTTCGGTGCTTAAGCAGCTGCGTCATGCCTGGCGCAGCCGAGACACTGTCTGATGGCGGCGGCGCTGGGCTACAAGGGTCGTTGTCACGGGTAAGGCTCCTTCGCGTTGTGTGGTGGCAGAGACACCCCGGGGCCAGCAGGGGTTCCCGACCAGGGATGCGTCGATAAAATCGCACCGAGCTGTCGAAATCATTCGCTTTTTCTCATTCATGGCTGCGCTATCGTATCGCTTATTCATCAATCAACGCTGTGAGGTTTATCGCGATGACCAAGGTACTGGTACTTTACTACTCCATGTATGGACACATTGACACCATGGCCAAGGCAGTGGCCGAAGGCGCCGCCAAAGTTGCGGGAGTCGAGGTGACCGTAAAACGGGTCCCCGAAACCATGAGCGCCGAGGCGTTCGCCAATGCCGGTGGCCAGCAGGACCAGACAACACCAGAGGCCTCCCCCGGCGAACTGGCCGACTACGACGCGATCATCTTCGGCACGCCGACCCGTTTCGGCAATATGGCCGGCCAGATGCGCACCTTCCTCGACCAGACCGGCGGCCTGTGGGCCAAGGGCGCGCTGCGCGGCAAGGTGGCCAGCGTCTTCACTTCCACCGGTACCGGCGGCGGTGACGAGATGACCATCACTTCGACCTGGACCACCCTGGCCCACCACGGCATGGTGATCGTGCCGATCGGCTACGGCATCGAGGAGCAGTTCGATATCTCCAAGGTCAGCGGCGGTACGCCATACGGCGCCGCGACCCTGGCCGGCGGCGACGGCTCGCGTCAGCCCGATGAGCGCGAACTGAAGATCGCCCGCTTCCAGGGCGAGCACGTGGCCGGTATCGCCGCCAAGCTGGCGAGCTGATCAAGCCTGCGTCACCCTCGCGGCGGCCTCGATCCGCTGCTGCAAGCATGCCCCCGTCAGCTCGCGCTGGCGGGGGCATCGTCGTCTAGTAACTGGGTGGCGATAAACATCACGTGGCCGCTGCTAATCGACGCCCTCGCAGCAGGTAGCTGAGCGGATGCAGTATCAGCCAGGCGGCGATGGCCAGGCCAATCACTGCCCCGATCAGCGCTACCCAGTCGAAGGCGGTAACCACGTAGGCAAGTTGCGAGTTGGTGAAGGCGGGTATCCACCACAGCCCGGTGAGGCCCGCCGCCAGCGCCGCCAGGTTGGCACCCAGGCAGCGATAGCTGAAGGTACGGTAGCCGCGTAGGCGAGCAACCAGTTGGATGGTCACCAGCAGCGCTACTCCGGCTACGATCAGCCACAGGAAGGGGGCCAGCGCGTAGATCAGAATGGTCAGTGCACCTTGAATCGTCATTGTCCTGTCTCCTCAGGCCTGGCCTTCCAGCACGGCGTAGTAGGCTGGCTGCAGCATGCGATCCTTCATCGTCCAGGCCACCCAGGACTCGTCGCGCGGATCGATGAACGGGAAGGAGGGCAGAAACGCCAGGTCGTTGTCGTAGCCGAACTCCACCAGCATCGCTTTGCCGATACCGGTAATCATCGGGCAGGAGGTGTAGCCGTTGTGGCGGAGCGGCAGCGGCTGGTTCTGCATCTGGGCCAGCAGGTTGTCCTCCACCACCGGAGCCTGTGCCTTGACGCTGGCGGCGGTCTTGTTGATCGGTGCGCCGATCACGTCGCCGATGCCAAACACTTCCGGGTAGCGGTTGTGCTGCAGGGTATGGATGTCGACATCCAGCCACTCGCCGCGGAAGGGGCCATCCTGTGCGATCAGGTCGCTCTCCTTGACGAAATCCGGTGCGCTCATGGGGGGCACCACGTGGATGAAGTCGTAGTCGGCGATCACCTTGCGCTGGCCCTCCTCTGAGAATTCCGCCTCGCGTAGCTCATGGTGGGAGGTGAACTCACTGTCGGGACCGACGAAAGCGAACTCTGCCTGACGGGCGCCGGGATCGATGGCGGAGAGCCGATAGTGGTGGCGTCGGGTGACGCCCTGGTCGTCGAAGCGCTGCTTGACGAAATCGTTGACCCAGGGCTGGCTGAATAGCGCCGCGCCGGGGGCCATGAACTCGACCTGGAAGTCGTCGCGGTGGCCGCTGTTCTCCAGACGGGACAGCGTCGTGAACGTCATCTTAAGCGGGGCGCCGGCACACTTCACCGGTGTGGGGGCCGCCGTAAAGATGCCCTTGCCACTGCCCTGAGCAATCCAGGCGTCGATGGCATCGCGGGTGCGAGTGGCACCCTCTAGGCTGGCATAGACGCTGCCAATACCCTGGGTGCCGACCAGCTCGGGCGACATCCCGTCGATCAGGTGATAATTGAGCTGAAGTCCGGTGGCCACGATGAGGTAGTCGTAGTCGAGTGATGAGCCATCCTCCAGCTCGACTCGGCGATTGGCCGCATCGATGCCGGCGGCAGGCTGGCGAACCCAGTAGACGCCGGCTGGCACGAAGCGGGCATTCGGTCGCATGGTCTTTTCGGGGAGCCAGACGCCGGAGGCCACCAGGGTCCAGCCTGGCTGGTAGTGGTGAATCTCGCGGGGTTCGACGAGCGAGATCCGCGCACCGTCGAGGCGGCGGGACAGGCGATTGGCCATCGCCATGCCTGCGGCGCCACCGCCGAGGATGACGACGCGAGCGTTAGTGGAGAGTGGCCTGGCGTGAAGGCCGGAAGAGTAGAGTAGGCCTGCAGCACCGGCGCCTGCGCTCCACTTGAGGAACTGGCGCCGATCCAGGCGTGATAGGTCGGAGTTGTGTCGAGGCATGGGCGGCGGGTCTCCAGCGGGAAGTTAACCAGTCTGTTTCGGTTATATTCTTATAACCTATTCCCTTTTCGCCGCCGCCGCCTGCTGTATTGTGCGTTATGTTGACGCAGGTCAACTATCCTGTTGCACCTAATATTTAGCCGATGCGCTCTGCAATAGCCCGCCCCAGGCTTTCGGTGCTGCCCTGGCCGCCGATATCCGGCGTCAGCACGCTCTGGTCACCGCTGGCGAGCACCGCTTCAATGGCCTTGAGCATGGCATCGGCGGCGTCCTGATGGCCGAGATGCTCGAGCATCATGGCGCCTGACCAGATCTGGCCGATGGGGTTGGCGATGCCCTTGCCGGCGATATCCGGGGCGCTACCGTGAACCGGCTCGAACAGGCTGGGGAACTTGCCCTCCGGATTGATATTGGCCGAGGGGGCGATACCGATGGTGCCGGTGCAGGCGGGGCCGAGGTCGGAGAGGATGTCGCCGAACAGGTTGCTGCCCACCACCACGTCGAACCAGTCGGGGTGCAATACGAAGTTGGCGGTCAGTATATCGATGTGGAACTTGTCCACGGCGATCTCGGGGTAGCCCTTGGCCATGGCCTCCACGCGCTCGTCCCAGTAGGGCATGGTGATCGAGATGCCGTTGGACTTGGTGGCAGAGGTGAGCTTTTTTCTGGGGCGGGTGGCTGCCAGGTCGAAGGCGTACTTGAGCACCCGGTCGACGCCGGTGCGGGTCATGACGGTGTCCTGAATCACCACCTCGCGGTCGGTGCCCTCGAACATCTTGCCGCCGACGCTGGAGTACTCGCCCTCGGTGTTCTCGCGGACCACGTAGAAGTCGATGTCGCCGGGCTCGCGGCCGGCCAGCGGGCTCTTGATGCCGGGCATCAGCTTGCAGGGGCGCAGGTTGATGTACTGGTCGAACTGCCGGCGGAACTGCAGCAGCGAGCCCCACAGCGAGATGTGGTCGGGCACCTTCTCCGGCCAGCCCACCGCGCCATAGAACAGCGCGTCGAAGTCCTTGAGCTGCTCGAACCAGTCGTCGGGCAGCATCTTGCCGTGTTCGAGATAGTAGTCGCAGCTGCCGAACTCGAAGGTCTGGCAGTCGAGGTCGATGTTGAAGCGCTTGGCGGCGGCCTCGAGGGCGCGCAGGCCTTCGGGAATGACTTCGGTGCCGATGCCATCGCCGGCAATGACGGCAATACGTTGGGCCATGAGGGTCTCCTGTGTCTGAACGGGCGTGCTCCTGCAGTCTAGTCTCTATGCCCAGTGGGATAATCGGGCTATCGTGCAAGGCATTGTTGCGTGAAAGTGGAGGGTGGCGCTTTGCCCGTCTCGTCACGCAGTGTAGACCGTCGAAGGTCGGCGTCATGAGGCATGCCCCCTTGAGAGGGCTGGCCGAGGCGAGATCGGATGGCGCCGGATTGGCGAGCTTTCTGCTATGGTAAGCGACTCACGTGCCAGCAAAGGGTCAACGCGAGGATGCTGTCTGCATGACCGTCACGAAACCGTCCTTCGTCACGCGGGTCAGGATGGCCCTGCCTAACCTGCATCCCACCGAACGCCGCCTGGCCGAGTTCATTCTCGAGTTTCCTGGTGAGCTGGCCAGCTATACGGCGTCCGAGCTGTCTGGTTTGGCCAATGTCTCCAATGCCACGGTAACGCGATTTATCAAGAAACTGGGCTATCGCTCTTACGAGGAGGCGCGCCAGCATGTGCGCGCCAATCGTGAAGAAGGGGCCGCGCTGCTGCTGGTCGAGGGCAAGCAGGTTGACTCCGAGAACAGCCTTTTCCTGCAGCACATTGGCCAGGGCATCACCAATCTGCAGCAGATCGGGGCGTCCATCTCCCAGCAGCAGGTGGATGATGTCGCCCAGGCCATGCTGTCGGCACGGCGGGTATGGATCATCGGGTTCCGCAGTAGCCACGCCTTTGCCGAATACCTCAACTGGCAAATTCTGCAAGTGATCGAACATACCGCGCTGTTACCCAAGGCGGCAGAGACCCTGGCGGAGAGCTTGATCAGCATCACGGCCGAAGACTGCGTGGTGCTCTATGGCATGAAGCGGCGAGCTGCCCAGCTGGATGGTGTGATTCAACAGCTGGAGCGTCGCGGGCCTCGGGTACTCTATATTACCGATGAGAGCGCACCCGAGCAGCCAGGCCTCACCTGGCACTTCCGCTGCCGCACCACTGCCTCGGGCCCTCTGTTCAACCATGTAGCGGTGCTGGCGATCAGTCACTATCTCGCCACCCGGGTGCTGGAGCTGTCCGGCGTCGAAGGTCGTCAGCGGTTGAGCGGGATTGAGGCGATTCACGAGGCGCTCGACGAGTTGCAGTGAGCCCGACTGGTGCATTGACGGGTGGCAGTGCACGCCCATTGTGCAGATTTTACATACCCTAAACATGATATCAGCGCTGCCGTGACGGTGAATTCATGGCCAACGTGCTTGAAATAAACGTAAAAAAATATTTTCACAGATCTTTGGCATGAAAAGTGTATTTCCTTTGGTGTCTGTCGTCGGCATTTCAATCAACAACACCAAAGGTTCAACCATGATGACTCATGCGCACTTCCCACGTTTCAAGCTGACCCATCTCGCGGCTGCCACCTCTCTGGCAGCACTGGCTGCCGCACCGTTGGCCTTCGCCAGTCCCATCGAGATCCAGATCAACAGCACTCACTCGTCGGGCTCCTTCGCCCACACCTTCCTGGAGGAGTTCAGCGAACGTCTGGAGGAAGATTCGCCGGGACGCTTCAATGTGCGTCTGTTTATGGGCGGCACACTGGGCGGCGAGGATGACGTGCTTCAGGGACTTGGTATGGGCACCCATCATGCCTCCCTGGCGGCGTCGGCCACGTCGCAGTTCAATGCCAGAACCGGCATTTTCGATCTGCCCTACCTGTTCGAGGACCGCGACGATGTCGCCTACTTCGTCGACAGCGACGCGGGTGACATGCTGCGTGAAGGCTTCGAGGGCACCGGCATGCGCCTGCTGGCGATGTGGGACAACGGCTTTCGCAATATCACCAACAACGTCCGCCCGGTGGTGGTGCCTGAGGATCTGGACGGCCTGCGCATCCGCACCCCGAACAACCGCCAGCGGGTGACCATGTTCAACCACCTGGGGGCCAATGCCACGCCGCTAGCCTTCGGCGAGGTCTACTCGGCCCTGGACCAGGGCGTGATCGATGGTCAGGAGAATCCCGCCCACGTGGTGCAGACAGCACGCCTCGATGAAGTGCAGGACTACCTCTCGGTCTCCAACCATGTCTACTTGCCCACCTTCCTGCTGTTCGGTGAGCCCTTCCTGAACAGTCTGGACGAGGAGGACGTCGAGGTGCTGGAGCGTGTGGCCCAGGAGATGGCCTCCTGGACCTTTACCTGGGGTGAAGAGACCGATGCCGCGGTGCTGGCCGAGCTGGAAGGCAGTATCGAGGTGAGCGAGATCGACTTCGCGGCCTTCCAGGAAATGGCTGCCGCGCTCTACGAGGATCCCGTCTTCGTCGATGCCATCGGTCAGGACATGATCGATGTCACGCTCGATGTCATGAGCCAACGCTAAGTAAATTCTGTTCAGCGTTTCCCTAAGGGGGGTCTTATGACACCGACCGTGATTCAGGGCGTCGAGCGCATTTTCCTGCGCCTGCTCGACAGCGTGGTGGTCCTGCTGGCCGGCCTGCTGCTGGTACTTCTCAACTATGCGGTGTTCTCGCGTTTTATCCTGAACGCCTCGGTGTCATGGGGAGAGGAGCTGCCGGCCAACCTGCTGGCAGTCCTCACCTTCATCGGCGCTGCCTACTTGACGAAGATCAACGAACACCTCGGCTTCGACAGCGTGCTGCGCCTCATGCCAGTGGTCGTGCAGCGGATACTGCTGTGCGTCAACCACGCCTTCATGTTGGCGTTTGCGTTGGTGGTGGCCTACTACGGCATGCACGCCAGCCTCGGCTTCCACGGGCGTTCGCTGATCTCCATTGATCTGCCTATGGCGCTGTTTCGCTGGGCGATGCCGGTCGGCTGCGGCCTGATCGCCATCATCTGCGCTATCCGACTGTTCGGGCTGGCGACCGGCAAGATTGCCCCTAGTGAACTCTACCCGGAGACCGACTGATGCCTCTGGATCCAGGCCATCTCATTCTGATCATGCTGGTGTTTTTCCTGCTCACCGGTATGCCTATTGCCTTCGTACTGGGTGTGACCGCGATGGTCATGATCCTGCTCGACCCCGCGGTGATGCCGCAGATCATGGGTATGGTGCCCTTCGGTGGGGCCAACAACTACCTGCTGGTGGCGGCGTTGCTATTCATGGTCGCCGGGGAAGTGATGAATCAGGGGCGCATCGCCGAGCGCCTGATCAACTTCGCCAGCTCGCTGGTGGGGCATATTCGCGGGGGGCTGGCGCATGTCAATATTCTGACCTCGCTGTTCTTCTCCGAGATATCCGGCACGGCCACGTCGGATGCGGCGGCGATCGGTTCGGTGATGATCCCGCAGATGAAGAAACGCGGCTATACCGTGGCCTTCGCGGCGGCGGTTACCGCGACCTCGGCGACCATGGCGATCATCGTGCCGCCGAGTCTCAATCTGATTCTCTACGCCTACGTCTCGGATACCTCCATTGCCCAGCTCTTCGCCGCGGGGATCCTGCCCGGTTTCGTGGTCTGCTTTGCGCTGATGTTCACCGCCTACGTGATTTCGGTGCGCCAGGGCTACCCCATCGAAGGCAAGTTCGTCTTCAAGAACGTGATCGATACCGGTCGCGAGGCGATCATCCCCATCACCCTGCCGATCCTGATTCTGGGCGGTATCCTGGGCGGTATTTTCACGCCCACCGAGGCGGGCGCCGTGGCGGCGCTGTGGGCGATCATCCTGGCGACGCTCTACTACCGCTCGCTGACCTTCCGGGCGCTGCTCGATACTCTGCGCGTGGCCGGCAAGCGCAGCGCCATGCTGATGTTCATCGTGGCCACCTCGACGCTGCTGGGCTGGTACCTGACCAACAAGGGCATTCCCCAGGAGATCGCCGAGGGAATCCTGGGTATCTCCGACAACTACTGGGTGGTGCTGTTGGCGATCAATGTCTTCTTCCTGCTGGCGGGTACCATCGTGCATGGCACGCCGGCGATCCTGATGCTGGTGCCCATTTTCCTGCCGCTCGCCGATCAGCTGGGCATCGACCGGGTGCACTTCGGGCTGATCGTCACCATCAATCTGGGCATTGGCCAGCAGACGCCGCCGGTGGCCTCGGTGGTGCTGGTCACCTGCTCGATTGCGCGCATCAGCATCGGCGCGATCATTCCGTCGCTGGCCTGGTTCCTGCTCGCCATGCTGGTGGTGCTGGCGCTGATCAATGTCTTCCCGGCCCTGTCGCTGTGGCTCCCCTCGGTGATCCTCTGACCCCTGACATGGAAAGCACATGAAACTTCTGGTGATCAATCCCAACTCTTCGACTGGCGTGACCCGCCATATCGCTGCGGCCGCTCGGCAGGCCGCGCTGCCGGAAGACGAGATCATCGTCACACAGGCCGATGGTGCGCCGCGGCTGATTGTCGATGAGAGGGATGCCCGGCTGGCCGAGCAGGCGGTGGTGAACACCGTGCTGGCCAGGGGAGAGGGGGTCGACGGCATCATAGTGGCCTCCTTCGGTGATGCCGGGGCCAAGGCGCTGCGGGAGATCGTCGACTGTCCGGTGGTGGGTATCGGTCACGCCTCGCTGCTCACGGCGAGTGCCCTGGGCGGCTCCTTCGCCGTGGTTTCTTTCGCCAAGGCGGTGGTGCCCTCGATGCAACAGCTGGTGGTCGGCTACGGTATGCAGGCGTCGCTGGCCGGCATCCATGTGGTCGACCTGCCGCTTCCCGAGGATCCCGGTCAGATCAAGGCGGCGGTGGAGGGGCCGCTGCTGGAGCGTTGTCGTGAGGTGGTCGCGCAAGGTGAGTGCCGCAGCATTATCCTTGGCGGTGGGCCGCTGGCGGGATTGGCGATGTGTCTGGCCCCCTCCCTCGCACTGCCGGTAATCGATGCTACCGCAGCGGCGGTACAGCTGCAGCGAACCCTCCATTTCAGCCGCGGTCGCTGCCCGGCGATGTTTCAAGGCACGCCGCGGGTATCGGTGAGGCCAGGCTGACTCTGTTGGGATAAAGCGTAGCGCCACTCTATTATCTACTACGCGATGGTGGCTATAGTGCAAGGCATTGTTGCGTGAAAGTGGAGGGTGGCGTGTCGCAGGTTGACGATCTGGCGTTCTTTCAGCACCTGGCCCGTGCCGGGAGCCTGACCGCCACCGCGCGTGAGCTGGGGCTATCGCTGTCGGCGGTGAGCAAGCGCCTCAAGCAGCTCGAGGCGCGGCTTGGAGTGGCGCTGGCCCATCGCACCACGCGGCGTTTGACGCTGACCGCCGAGGGAGAGCTCTACCTGTCCCGCGGCTCGCTGCTCCTCGACGAGTTGGAGGACCTGGAAAGTGCGCTTCTGGAGGCCCGCGGCGGGAGCAGCCAGGGTCAGCTCTCCGGTCGGCTGAGGGTCAACGCCACTTTCGGCTTCGGCCGACGCCACGTGGCGCCGCTGTTGTCGGCTTTCTGTTCCGAGCATACGCGGCTCGACGCCTGGCTGGAGCTGACCAACTTTCCCCTCAACCTCGGCGATCACGGCTTCGATATCGGCATTCGCGTCGGCGAGCCTCCCGATTCGCGGCTGGTGGCACGGCGTATTCTCGCCAATCGCCGCGTGCTGTGTGCCGCGCCTGACTATGTCGCGTCCATGCCGCGACTCGATGTGCCCGCCGACCTGGCGCGCCACCCCTGTCTGGTGATCCGTGAGAACGACAGCGATTTTCCGCTGTGGCGCTTCGAACGTCGCGGCAGCGACGAGGCTCAAGCAGTCAAGGTCGGCGGGCGGCTGGCAAGTAACGACGGCGAGGTGATCACCCGGCTGGCGCTGGATGGTCACGGGGTAATGCTGCGCTCGTGGTGGGACATACACGACCATCTGGCCAGCGGCGCGCTGGTGGCGCTGCTGCCCGAGTGGCGTGGGGTGCGCGCGGATTTCTACGCCGTATACGAGCAGCGCCGGCAAGTGCCGGCGCGCATTCGGGCCTTCCTCGATCATCTCGCGGGCGAGATGCCCGGCCGAGTGCCGACCCAGGAGGCTTGATCAGAGCTCGAGGGCTGCCTCTACCTGCGGCCATGCCGGCTGGCCGTCGCGGTCATTGACCTCGGCGAACATCGCTTCGACCCGCTCGGCGTTGTCGCGGATCCATTCGCCGGCCACCTCTTCAAGGTCACGATCCTGCTGGCCATACTCCTGGATCATCCAGCTCTGCTCTTCGGCGCTGAAGGTGAAGGCCTCGAAGAAGGCGACCAGCTCAGGGTTGGCCTCGGCGTAGTCGCTGCGCATCAGGGTCAGCACGTCGCTCTCGCCGTTGTTCTCGCCGAACAGATCCTGCGGGTCGTCGAGATAGCGCATCGGCAGTTCCAGGTTCATCCAGTGCGGCGTCCAGCCGACCCAGACGATGGCCTCTTCGCGGGAGATGGCGTCCTGTGCTGCACTCAGCATGCCGACTTCGCTGGTATCCACCAGGCGCCAGTCACCCAGCCCCCAGGTATCGTTGGCGATGGCGTCTTCGAGAATCTCGCTGGCCGCCGAGCCGGCGCCGAAGCCGTGGATCTGGCCATTGAACTGCTCGTGGTTGGCATCGAGGTCGGCGAAGCTCTGGATGCCCTGCTCGTAAAGGTATTCGGGCACCGCCAGGGTCATCTGGGCGCCGTCGACGTTGTTGGCCACCGCGCGTAGCCGGTCATCGGCCTCGCGAGGGTCGAACATCTCGCGCTGAGCGGGCATCCAGCCACCCAGGAAGACGTCGATATCGCCACTGTCCATGCCTTGGTAAACCACCTGCAGGCCCAGCTCATGGGTGCGGGTATCGTAGCCCAGGGGAGCCAGTAGTTGCTCGGCGATCTCGGTCTTGACGGTAATTCCGGGCCACGCCGGTACGCCGAAATTGAGGGTTCCATCGTCGGCCTGGGTGGGCAGCGCCAGGCTCGACAGCAAGCCGCCGACGAGCAGCATACGTGGGGATGCAGACATGGAGTATCTCCTGTTGTGATGTTGGATAGATGCCGCGTCCGCTGTGCTGATAGCGCGGCATCGCTGGTGAGCGGCGACTCAGCTGTTGCGCGCCAGGACGCGCAGCCGCGATTCGAGCATGTCGCGGTCGAGGTAGGTGCCCTGCAGGTGCCGGGCGCCGGTATTGGGGTCGAAGGCACGCCGGCCGTGGAGCACGCGGCGGTTGTCGAAGGCCACCATCCCCCCCGGGGCCAGCGCGAAGTCGATCTGGTAGCGCGGCGAGTGAAGCAGTGTCCAGAAGTGGCGATAGGCGCGGTACCAGGCGGCCATCTGCTCGGCGGGCAGGCGCAGGGTGTCGCGAATCCAGTTGTTGAAGCGGATCTCTACCACCTCGCCATTGGCGTCGCACTCGATGATCGGCGCGCGCGTGGCGATATCCTGAGTCTCGTCCTGAAAACGGAAATCGATGGCCAGCTCGCTGAGCAGGCGGAAGTGCTCAGGGGCCTGCTGGCGCAGTGTCTCGGCAACCTGAAAGCCGTCGGCGAACAGCGACTCACCGCCCTCGGCTTCGTTCTGCAGGCAGTAGAGCAGTTGGATGTCCGGCGGCTGGCGCCAGTTAGGCAGATCGGTATGCAGCGCCAGGCCAATCGACGTATAGGCGGCATTGTTGGGGTTGGGCTTGGAGCGAACGTCGAAGCGGGCGCCGAAATTGGTCGGCCGCTGGGGGCCGATACGTTCGGCGATGCGACTGACCTCCTCGTCTGCCAGCGGGCCACCGTCGAGCAACACCAGACCGTCACGCAGCAGCGCCTCGAGCCAGGCGGTTTCGCCTCGCGGGGTGAAGATGTCGGCATGCGCGACCCGGACCGGGGTGAAGGACTCGCACCAGGGCTTACGCGGGGGCAGTGCGCTCTCGGCTGGCGCCTCGGGGCGGCGCTGGTAGAGCCAGCCCGCGGCGAACTGGCTGAGGTGTCCGTCGGCCCAACGCAGCTGGAGATGACCCGCCTCGAGCTGCACCTCGATGGGTGGCACAGGCTCATCGAGGGGGATGAACAGACGTTCACGGGTCTGGAGGTGCCGGCATGTCGTGCACGGGCAGTGATCACGCAGCCAGACCGACGGCAGGCGTGCTCGTTCACCGTCTTCCCAGTACAGCTCGATCGCCTCGTTGTCGATGCGCGCCTCGCACAGTAGTGGAGCAGCCGGAAAAGGCATCAGCTCAGCCATGACCGGCGCATGCGGGTCGACTGGATTGGCGGTATCAAGGTGGGCGGTGAGGATGTCGGGGGATGGGACGGTGCTGTTCATCGTGGTGATGGCGCTCCTGTGCTTGGGCGTTGATGACGCAGCACAGCATGGTGGCTCGCCATGACAGTGACAAACGATTAATCTGGCCTCTAAGGCCAAGCACAGCTTATAACGGACTTTCTCATGAGCCAGTTACCCCCCCTGGCGTGGCTGCAAGCCTTCGAGGCGGCGGCACGCACCCTGAGTTTCACCGCGGCAGGGCGCGAACTGGGCGTGACCCAGGCGGCGATCAGCCAGCGCATTCGCCTGTTGGAGGATCGCCTGGGCCATAAGCTGTTCGTGCGCCATCCGCGCAGCCTCAGTCTGACGCCGGCCGGCCAGGCCTGGCTACCGAGCATCAACGACGCCTTTACGCGGCTTGGCGAAGGCACCGCCGAGGTATTCGGCAGCGCTGCGGGGCATTCGGTGACACTGCGTACCACGCCGGTGATTCAGCAGAACTGGCTGGCGCCGCGCTTACTGCGTCTTCACCGTGAGCATCCGTTGATCGCCATACGTCTGGTCAGTGCCATCTGGCCGGATGACTTTGGCCCGGAGGGGGCGGACATCGAGGTTCGCTACGGTCACGGTGACTGGTCGGGCGTCGAGGCGCTGTCGCTGGGAGCGGAGTGGCTGGTGCCGGTCTGCGCTCCGGCGCTGGCAGCGACGCTCGAGACGCCACGTGACCTCGCTGGCCACACCCTGCTGCATGCGTTGGGTTTCGGGGTGGGCTGGTCGGCCTGGCTGGAGGGGGCGGGCGTGGCGGGACTGGAGACAGAGTGTCTTGCCCTGAGCTGTGACAATCAGGTGATGACCCTGGCCTTGGCCAGCCAGGGGGTAGGGGTCGCGCTGGCCCATCGACGACTGCTCGACGAGCGCGATGACCTGGTCACGCCTCTGGGTCATGGCCTGGCCAGCGATGAACGCTTCTGGTTGGTGCGCCCGAGCCGCCGCAATGTCACTGAAGACGCCGAGTCGCTGTGGCGCTGGCTGGCCGCGGAACGCGACCTCGACGATGTCGCCGGACCGGTAGCCACACAGTCGTAAACGCAAGGCGCTTGGCCCGGCAATATGGATGGTTGCGGCGCCATGTTGCCAGCGCTATGTCTCGGCAGGGTCTAGCCCGGGCGTGAGGCCGGCGGCACGGATACCGGCCAATACACAGGTCTGGTCGTTGCCTGGACTGTCGCCGCTGGCACCCACGGCAGCTATCACCGTGCGCTCATCGTCGAGCACCAGTACGCCACCGGGAACTGGCACGAAGTGCCCCTGGGAGGCGCTGGCCACACCGGTGACGAACGCTTCGCGGCCTTGGGTGCGTTCTCCCACGGTGGCACTCGAGATGCCCATGCCAAGTGCAGCACCTGCCTTGCCCTGAGCGATCTGCAAGCGCAGGGTGCCGGCACCATCCTCGCAGTCGGCGGAAATCAGCTGGCCGCCGGCATCGATTACCGTCACCACTAGCGGTTCGAGCTCGAGTCGCCTGGCTTCGGCGAGCGCCGCAGTAATGATCTGCCGGGCCTGCGCCAGCGAAAGGGTCGACTTGCGTCGGAACACATCGAAAGGCATGGCACGTCTCTCCCTTGTCCTATTTCTGTCCGATCTCGTGATTGCTGAGCATTTCGATGGCGCGCACCAGCCCCGAGTGATCCCAGCCCTGACCACCAGCGGCCCGGCAGGCATTGAACATTTCCTGGGCGATGGCGGTGTTGGGCAGTGCCACGCCTAGTTCGCGGGCGCCGCTGAGGGCCAGATTGAGATCCTTCTGGTGCAGCTCGATACGAAAGCCAGGCTCGAAAGTTCGCTTGATCATCCGCTCGCCATGGATCTCGAGAATCCGTGACGTGGCCAGCCCTCCGAGCAGTGCCTCACGGACCTTCGCGACGTCGGCACCCGCCTTGGAGGCGAAGGTGAGGGACTCGGCGACCGCCTGAATGGTCAGGGCCACCGCAATCTGGTTGGCCACCTTGCAGGTCTGGCCGTCGCCGACCTCGCCGATGCGGATGATGTTCTTGCCCATGATCTCCAGAATCGGCTTGATGCGCTCGAAGGTTGCCTCCGCGGCGCCGACCATGATCGACAAGGCGGCATTCTTGGCACCCACTTCGCCACCGGATACCGGGGCATCGACATAGTCCCCGCCCAGAGCGCGGACCCGCTCGGCAAACGTCTTGGTGGCCATCGGGGCGATGGAGCTCATATCGATCACCACCTTGCCGTCGAGCCGGCTCTCGCCGACCCCGTCGGGCCCGAACAGGACCTCTTCCACCTGGGGAGTGTCAGGGACCATCAAGATGATCACCTCGTTGCTGCTGGCTACCTCGCGGGGTGTCCCTACACTGCCCAGCCCGGCCTTTAGCAACTCGGCTGGCGCTGCCTTGTGGTGGGTGCTGGTGGTGACCCGGTGCCCGGCATCCAGCAGATGGCCGGCCATGGGCTTGCCCATGATGCCGAGGCCGATAAAGCCGATATCGAGATTACTCATGGTCTTGCTCCTTGTGGTACCTAGTGTGGGCCGTTGTCGGCGCTGGTTTACTTGTTGCGGACCCGCGGGTCGAGCAGGGTGTAGCTGAGGTCCGCGAGCAGGTTGAGCACCACGTAGATCACCGCGACCAGGGCCAGACCGCCGGCCACTACGGGGATGTCGAGCTGACGGATGGAGTTCATGAACAGGCGCCCCAGGCCGGGCCATGAGAAGACGCTCTCCACGACCATCGAACCGGCGATGACATTACCCACCTGCAGGGCGGTGAGGGTGACGTAGGGGACCAGGGCGTTGCGCACGGCGTGATAATAGATGATGCGGTGTTCCGCCAGCCCCTTGGCACGGGCGGTGCGTACATAGTCTTCATTGATCACCTCGAGCACCGTGGAGCGCATCATCCGTGTCAGGTAGGCCATGGGCGTCAGGGCCAGCACGAAGGTCGGCATGGCCATGTGCGCCACATAGGTCCAGAAGCCCTGATCAGTCACCCGCCCGGAAGAGGGCATCCAGCCCAGCGCCACGGCGAAGATGACGATGGCCATGATCGCCACCCAGAACTGTGGCGCGGCCTGGCCGATCAGTGCCAGCACTCGAGCCACATAGTCGATCCAGGTATTACGCTTGATGGCACTCAGCACGCCGACAGGAATGGAGACCACCAGGGCGAGAATGATGGCCGGAATGGCCAGCTCAGCGGAGCGCGAGAGGCGCTCGAGCAGCAGCGAAAGCACGTCCTGTTGGCTGCGATAGGAGAGGCCGAAATCCCCTTGGACGGCGCGGGTCATGAAATCGACATATTGAACAATGATTGGCCGGTCGAGCCCCATCATTTGGCGATAGCGATCGATCATTTCCTGGGAGGCATCCTCCCCGACCCGCATCAATACCGGGTCGCCGATGACGAAGACCAGCAAGAAGCCAAGCGTAAGCGCAAAGAAGATGACCACCAGGCCTTGCGCTATCCGATTCAAGAGGTAATACACGGCATCTACTCCTCGTGTGGGCGTTCAGGCTTCGGCATCCTGCGCTGGACAGTGTTGTCGCGAGAGAGCCGTCATTGTGATTGTTGGTAGCGTGGTCCCGTTAGCCGGGCGGGATTTACCGCCCGGCTCGACGGTTACTCTTCCTTGACGTAGATCGCTCTCCAGTCCTCCATCAGCATGGATGGATGAGGGAGGTAGCCGCCGATACGCTCGCTCACACCCATGACGATGGGACGCAGATAGAGGAAGGTGCCGGGGGGATCCTCGTACTGCATCTCCTGGAGCTTGTAGTTGAGCTCGTTGCGACGATCAGGGTCGACGGTACGCTGCAGCTCCTCGTACATCTCCTCGAACTCGGGGCGATCCCAATGGGTGGAGTTGCGCTGCCGCGAGTCGCTGATGGCGTACATGTCGGTCTCGGGGGTGTTTTCCGCCGCCGACCAGGTATAGGCATGTACCCCTAGCGAACGGTCCATCCAGCGCTCACGCATGATGGCGGGATCGACCAGCGACACCGAGCCGACATCGACACCTACCATGCGCCAGTACTGTGCGGTGGCCTCGGCGTGCTCCATGGCCTGGGGCTGCATGACATCGATCTCGGGTATCTCGAAGCTCTCACAGCCAGCTTCGGCGAGCAGCTCTCGAGCCCTGTCTGGATCAAAGGGGTAGGGCTCAAGGTCGGGGTGGTCGTTGGGCGGATTGACCATGGTCTTCATGGCCAACTCCTGGTTGCCGAACGCAAAGGCGTCGATCATCGCCGGGCGGTCTACGGCATAGTTGAGGGCCTGGCGTACTCTGGCATCCTCGAGACACTCGTCGACCGTCAGGTTGAACATCACCACCGCACGCACCAGGCTGGGGGCGACGATCACATCGGTACCGTCGTTCTCCTCGACCGGACGCACCAGGTCGGCGGTGAGACGCACGATATCCACATTCCCGGTCATCAGTTCCGCCACCGAGGTGGATATTTCCGGGATCATCAGGATGCGCATCTCATCGACGTTGCTCTTGTCATCCCAGCCCCAGTAATCCTCATAGGCTTCGAAGGTGTAGTGCTCGTCGGTGGCGTAATCGACCAGCCGATAAGGGCCTGTGCCCATGGGGCTGGTCAGTGCGTCCTCATGGCTAAGGTCCTGGTAGTGGCTCGGTTCGAGAATGAAGGCGCCGTTGCGCGATAGCCGCTCGAGCATGATGGGGACGGGGTCAGAGGTGTGTATATCGACGGTATAGTCGTCGATCACCTCCACCTCGGTGATGGGAACGTCCAGAAACTTGTCGGCGCCCGGATAGTCTTCATCGAAGACCCGGTCGATGGAGAACTTCACCGCATCGGCATTGAAGGGCTCACCGTTATGAAAGGTCACGCCCTCGCGAAGGTGGAAGCGCCAGGTCAGGTCATCGGTCTGCTCCCAATCGACGGCCAGGCCGGGGCGGATGCCCGACTCGCCGGTACGACCGTCGAAGTCATAGACCAGGGGCTCGAACTGGGCCAGGTGGGCGCGATGCTCATCGTAGGTGGAGCCGCGAATCGGATCACCGAAGATGTCGATGGCCTCGTGCATCACGTAGGTAATGCTGATCTTGTCATCGTCGGCGATGGCGGGTGCCGCTAGCAGACCAGCCAAGGCGAGAGAGGCTGCTGCGGTGCCGGCAGCGGCCAGAGTGGTGGGCAGCGTGCGCCGGGCGCGTTGTAGGGGAAATTTACGCTTGAACATGTCGATACCTCTATGGGTTCTGTTGTTGTCGCTGT
Source organism: Halomonas sp. ML-15 (assembly GCF_014779595.1). Taxonomy (GTDB): domain Bacteria; phylum Pseudomonadota; class Gammaproteobacteria; order Pseudomonadales; family Halomonadaceae; genus Franzmannia. Next base: position 38,821 of record NZ_JACXZT010000018.1, on the reverse strand, counting down.
TCTATTGCTGGGTTGCTCCCCAATGCTTGTCGACGTATCTCCTCTTGGTTGTTGTGGTGAACATCAGACTCTGACGTCGAAGAAATCCCTTGCCCAATCGCCTAGCAGGTTGAAGGCGAGAACGGTCAGGGTGATGGCAATCCCAGGGAAGACAGGGGCCCAGAAGTTGGCCAGCATGATGTCGCGCGCCCCGGCCAGCATGTTGCCCCAGGTAGGAATCGCGGGCGGGATCCCGAGTCCAAAGAAGCTCAGGGCGGCCTCGTAATAGATCGCCATGGCCAGTGAAAAACTGGCAATGATCAGCATCGAGGCCACGCAGTTGGGCAGGATGTGCTGTAACAGGATGCGGGTGTTGCTGGCACCGAGGGCGATGGCCCCTTGCACGAACTCCAGTTCGCGCGTCTTGATTGCCTCGGACCTTACTACGCGGGCATAGAAGGCCCACTGAGCCAGGGCGATGACGCAGACGAGTTCGAGCACCCCCGTACCGATGATCGCCATGACCAGCAGCCCCAGCAGCAGGCTGGGAAAGGCCAGCTGCAAGTCGGTAAAGCGCATCAGGATGGCGTCCAGCCAACCGCCGAAATAGCCGGCCAGCAGCCCCAGGGTGACGCCGACGATGCCGCCAAGCACCACCGAGGCGAGACCCACCATCAGGGTCATCTGGGAGGCGTGGATGATGCGGCTGAGGATGTCGCGCCCCTGACCGTCGGTGCCGAGCAGATAGCGCATGTCGCCCTCGGCGTTCCAGGCGGGGGGCAGCATGCGATCGATCAGGCTCATCGCTTGAGGGTCGTGGGGGGCGATCACGTCGGCGAATAGCGCCAGCATGATCAGCAGTAGAATGAAACCCGCCGAGATCAGTGCTGCCTTGGAGGCATAGAGCTCCTTGAGCGCCACTTTCCACGGATTGCGGCGCACCGCGATGATCTGTTCGGGCACCTCGCTGTCGGTGATCTGGCCGGTGGGTTGCTCCGGTGCCAGAGGATCCATGGGCTGCCGCGGATCCTGGGCATTGCGCTTTTCGGTATCGCTACGGGGGATGTCGGTTGCCATGTCGTATGCCTCCTGTCGTTGTTGTGTCGTGGGGCAGCGCTCACTGTTTGATACAGGCCTTGAGATGGCCCGGCGAGACTTCCTCCATGGGAGGTACGACTTCGGCGCACTCCTTGCTGGCCAGGGGGCAGCGGGTGCGGAACACACAGCCGGACGGCGGATTGATGGGGCTGGGAATATCGCCCTGCAGGATGCCCTCATCCCGTCTCGGACGGTCGGGATCCGGTACTGGCATGGCTTCCAGCAGTGACTGGGTGTAAGGGTGGCGGGGATTGTCGTAGACATCCGACTTGCTGCCGATCTCCATCAGCCGCCCCAGGTACATCACGGCCACCCGGTCGGAAATGTGCTCCACAACGCCCAGGTCATGAGAAATGCACAGCATCGAGAGATCGAACTCTTCCTTGAGATCCTGCAGCAGGTTGATCACCTGGGCCTGGATGGAAACGTCCAGCGCCGAGACCGGCTCGTCGGCAATGATGAACTTTGCATCCACCGCAAGGACCCGGGCGATCCCGATTCTCTGGCGCTGACCCCCGGAAAACTCATGGGGATAGCGGTCAATATGGTTACGCGATAGGCCGACTTTGGTGAGCAGCTCCATGGCACGCTCACGGGCCTGCTCGCCCCGGGCGATATTGTGAATCTTCATGCCCTCGGCAATGATATTGCCGACTTTCATGCGGGGATTAAGCGCACCGAAAGGATCCTGAAAGATAATCTGCAGTGGTTTGCGTAGGGAGCGCAGCTCCTTCTTGCTGGCCGCAGCCAAGTTGCGGCCCTGGAAGTAAACGTCTCCACCGGTCGGTTCGATCAACCTTACGATGCAGCGACCGACAGTGGTCTTGCCTGAGCCTGATTCGCCTACCAGACCAAGCACTTCGCCAGGCTTCATGCTGAACGAGACATCCTGGATCGCCTTGACATACTTACGGTTGAAGCGGTTACCGATGGCGAATGATTTCTGCAGGTTCCTGACCTCCAGTAGCGGTTCGGCATCGGTGGAGGCTTGAGTGTCTGCCAGTGGGGTGGCGAGTGAGTCATTCATCAGGCGAGCCTCCTGGTTGTTTCCTGCTGAACCTGCTCCTGGACGTCCTCCCAACGGAAACAGCGGATCAGACGGTCATCTTCGATGGGTTCGAGCTTGGGTGCCTCGGTGGTACAAACCCCCGGTTTCATGAACTTGCAGCGCGGGTGGAAGGCACATCCGCTGGGAAGCTGTAGTGGGTTGGGCACATTGCCAGGAATGATCTCGAGGCGGTTTTTGGCGGTCTTGTAGCCGTACCGACCGGGCATGGAGCGCATCAAGCCAATGGTGTAAGGCATGCGAGGGCGTTTGAAGAGTTCGCTAACTGGCGCTTCTTCGACCACGTTGCCGGAGTACATGACCACCACCCGATGTGCCATCTCGGCCACCACTGCCAGGTCGTGGGTAATGAAGATGATGCTCATCCCCATCTCGCGCTGAAGACGCCGCATGAGCTGCAGAATCTGTGCCTGAATAGTGACATCCAGTGCAGTCGTCGGCTCATCGGCGATCAGCAGTTTGGGCTCTGTGGAGAGCGCCATGGCAATCATTACCCGTTGACGCATGCCGCCTGACAGCTGGTGCGGATAGTTGGACATCCTCGCGCGAGGCTCAGGGATCCCGACCAGATCGAGGGACTCGACGGCACGCTCGTAGGCCTGTTTGTGGGTGTAGTCGAGGTGGGTAGTGATGGCCTCGATAATCTGCCAGCCGACCGTGTAAACCGGGTTGAGGCTGGTCATTGGCTCCTGGAAGATCATCGAAATGTCATTGCCGCGGATACCGCGCATCTCGTCCATCGACTTATCGAGGAGGTTTTTCCCTTCGAAAAGGATCTTACCGCCGGCGTTGCGTCCAGAGATCAGCCGCATGATGGCCAGGCTGGTCACTGATTTTCCTGAGCCAGACTCACCGACTACGGCCAGCGTCTCGCCACGCTTCACTTCGAAGTCGACGTCATTTACGGCTTTTACCACGCCATCTGGTGTATCGAAATGAACCTGCAGACCTTTGACATCGAGTAGCGCACGGGTATCGCTCATGACGCCACCCCGCTCGCTTCGGGAGGAGAGGGCACAACGCTTGGTGGCGCATGGACAGGGCGGATATGTGACCTGCAAGCAGCGTCAAACACCGCCTTGGAAGGGCGTGTCGAGACCATGGCGTGGCTCCTGGATATTGTTATGTGTTGTTGCCTGGCAGCTCGTTGGGCGTTGTAAGTAGTGTTATTGCCACAAGCGGCACGGCGACGGGTGAAGCCCTGATATGTTTCTTGAATATTGTATTTTTTATAGTTGCCTCTTCTGGAGCCGTCAAGGTATGTGACATCGGACAGTCAGGCGCTAACGTCGATTCTGTAGTTTTGGTTAATTTTAATCCATTGTTTTTTAATGGTTTGTTGATATGTTCTTAATTTGTCGTATAAATGGTGGATAGGTTTTGTAAAAGAAATAGGTGGGCAAGCTGGATGTGAAAATGGGAGTGGGCTTAGAGAGGAAAGTACCATTCATGTCTTGATAAGTCTTGCGAAAATTCATTTAAGATATTGTTTTTAATGAATTTATCGAAGAGTTGCTTGCGAAGCTTGCAGGGTCGCCTTTCGCGTCTATACTGAATCTTGTATTCAATAATACAATAATAAGTTTGCAGCTCAGGAGATGAATAATGGCATATTCCAGCGGTCGTCATTTTCTGCAGATTCCGGGTCCCACCAATGTGCCAGACGCGGTGCTGCGGGCCATGGATATGCCCACTATCGACCATCGAGGCCCTGACTTCTCTAATATGCTGCTGGGTATTCTCGACAAGCTACGACCGGTCTTCGGTACTGACAAGGTGGTGATCTTTCCCTCGTCCGGCACCGGTGCCTGGGAGGCTGCGCTGGTCAATGTCCTGGCAGAAGGCGATCGAGTGCTGATGTCCGAAACAGGGCATTTCTCCTCGCTCTGGGAGCAGATGGCCAAGCGCCTTGGTCTCGAGGTGAATCTTATCCCTGGAGACTGGCGACGCGGCGCAGACCCAGACCAGATTGAGGCGCGTCTGCGTGAAGACAAGGATCACCGCATCAAGGCGGTGGCCGTCGTTCACAATGAAACGTCAACGGGTGTCGCCAGTCGCATACCGCTAGTCCGCCAGGCGATCGATAATGCGGGACATCCTGCTCTGCTGTTGGTGGACACCATATCGTCGCTGGGGTCGCTGCCTTATGAGCATGACGGCTGGGGCGTGGATGTCACGGTGTGCTGTTCACAGAAGGGACTGATGCTGCCGCCAGGGCTCGGATTCAATGCCGTCTCGGACAAGGCGCTGGCGATCTCCACCCAGAATGGCGGCATGCGCCGCTCCTATTGGGACTGGGGCGAGGTACTCAAGGCCAATGAGCGTGGCTTCACCCACTACACGCCGGCCACCAATCTGCTCTACGGCCTCGACAAGTCACTGGATATGCTGCTCGAAGAGGGGCTGGAAAATGTCTTCTCGCGACATCGCCGTCACGGTGAGGCGACTCGTCGCGCCGTGCGGGCCTGGGAACTGGAGATCCTCTGCGACTCCCCCGAAGAGTATTCCCAGGTGCTTACCGCGATTCTCATGCCGGAAGGGCATGATGCCGATGCGCTGCGCAAGCTGATACTGGAGCGCTTTGATATGTCGCTGGGTGCTGGGCTTTCCAAGGTGGCAGGCAAGGTCTTCCGTATCGGTCATGTGGGCGCCTTCAACGATGTCACTTTGATCGGCACGCTGGGTGGCGTAGAGATGGGGCTGCAGCTGGCCGGCGTCCCCCACCGACCCGGAGGTACCCAGACGGCAATGAACTATCTGGCCGAGACCGCGGGTTGAGGGCTGAGTGCCGGTCAGTCTGTCCAGAGGCTTCGTGCCAGCGGGCGGAGGGTCTGCCGAGTGGAGAGTAGAACGAACCCTTGCGTATTGTATGCAATATCCTATTGACTCCTTGCCTGGTCGACTTAGGCTAAGCCTTAAAGACTCATTGGCAATGTAAGGATACTGACTATGGCAACATCCACCCCAGACTATGGTACCGAACCCCTAGAGGTCGCGGGGCCTGAACATCCTGAATGGGGGGCTGAACTGGCACCACGGCGGCCTATCGCTCGCAAGACGCTGCACGACTCTATCGTCGAGTCGCTCAGGGACATGATCATCTCGGGTCAATTCCCTCCCGGTGCCAAGTTGCCGGAGAAGGAACTGTGTGAGTACTTCGGTGTGTCTCGTACTCCGCTACGTGAATCTTTCAAGGTGTTGGCGGCCGAGAATATCGTCGAATTGCTCCCCAGCCGTGGCGTACGAGTCACTCAGACGACCGTGGAAGATATCGATGAAATCTTCGAGGTGCTGGGGGTGCTGGAAGCGCTGTCCGGGGAGCTCGCCTGCCTGCGCATGAGCGATGCCGAAATCGCCGACATTCGCGAGCTGCATGAGCGTATGGTCGAACACTACGAGCGTGGCGAGCGTATGCCCTACTTCAAGATTAACCAGGAGATCCATGAGCGCATCATGGCAGGCGCCGGCAACCGTAACCTGGCCGATGTCTACTCCCGGCTGACCGGGCGCATTCGCCGTAGCCGCTATCTCAGTAGCCTGTCCGACCGGCGCTGGAAACAGGCGGTTGGCGAACATGCCGCCATGCTCAATGCCCTGGAGAGCCGCGACGGAGAGCGACTGTTCCGAATCCTCCGCGAACATCTGAAGAACAAGGCCGATGCTGCCAGGACAACGCTGCTGGAAGCCGAGAGCCACTCTCCGTCGAAAGGATCGAGTGAATCATGAACGATTCGAGTGATCAGGCCGCCAGCTTGCTGGAAGGGGCGTTGAACGGGGGCGCGCGATTATCGTCCCTGCCCTCCGAGTGTCGCCCGCGTACGTCCGAAGAGGCCTATCGAATTCAGCAGCGGCTTGTCGAACGGCTCGGCACTCGAGCCGGCTGGAAGGTCGGGGCGGCGAGCCCCGAGTCGGCGCCACACTACTCCGCGCTACCCGCCCGCCTGCTGCACGAGGGACATGTCGAACTGCCATGGTCCGGCTTTGCGGTGGGCGCCATCGAGGCCGAGGTGGCATTCCGGATGAAGCAGGATCTGTTGCCGCGGGACACCCCCTACACGCGTGACGAGGTCTTGGCAGCGGTTGGCTCTGCCCATGCGGCCATCGAGATCGTCGACTCCCGCTTTCGCGACTGGCCCGACGGTGTCGACAAGCTCTCGCAGCTGGCCGACCTGCAAAATAACGGTTGCCTGGTGATCGGTGACGGCGAGCCGGCCTGGCACGCGTTGCCGCTTGCGCAAGTCGAGGTGGCGCTGACGATTGGTGGGCAACTCGTGGTCAGCGGTCAGGGCGGCAATCCGGCCGGAGATCCGGCATCGCTGCTGGTATGGCTGGCCAATGCGCTGCCGCAATGCGGGCAGGCGCTTCGCGCCGGGGAGTTCGTTACCTGCGGCTCCTACACCGGCAAGATCGTCGCCGACCGGCCGGTCGAGGTAGAGGCGGTCTTTGCGGGCATCGGGCGGGCGACGCTGAGGCTGACCTGACCCCTGCTGGCAGTGCAGCGGGGCAGCTCGTGCCCCGATCCTCATAATGACAACAAGGAGACGCTATATGAGCACGCAAGTCGCTTTTCTAGGCACCGGCCTGATGGGTGGCCCCATGGCTACCAACCTGCTCAAGGCAGGCTTTTCGGTCACGGTCTGGAACCGCACCCGTAGCAAGGCAGAGGCACTCGAGGCGCATGGGGCGACAGTCGCCGACAGTCCCGTTGACGCGGTCGAGAACGCCGACTACATCCTCTCGATTCTCGATAGTGGGCCGGTAGTAAAAGAGGTCTTCTTCGACTCGGGGGCCACCGAACGAATGAAGCGTGGTGCTGTGTTCATCGACATGGCATCGATTCCGCCCTCGATGGCTCGGGAGCACGCCGAACGGCTCGCCGAGATCGGTGTGGCGCATATCGACGCCCCGGTATCCGGCGGGAGTCTGGGCGCGGCCGAAGCGTCGCTGGCGATCATGGCCGGTGGCGACAAGGCGGCCTTCGAACGTGCCGAGGCGGATGGCATCTTCAAGCCGATGGGGCGCACCACCCACGTCGGCCCCGCGGGTTCCGGTCAGTTGGTCAAGCTCTCCAATCAGGTGATGGTGGCGGTGAATATCACCGGCGTGGCTCAGGCCCTGCTGCTGGCGTCTGCCGGCGGTGCCGACCCGGCGCAGATCCCGGTGGCCCTGGCGGGGGGGCATGGCGACAGCAGGACCTTGCAGGAGCATGGTCAGCGGATGCTCGAGCGGCGCTTCATTCCCGGGGCCCCGATGCGCAATTTCATCAAGGATATCGATACCTGCTTGGCCGAAGCGAAGGCTCTGGGCATGTCGCTGCCGGTACTGGAGAAGGCCGCCGAGTTCTATCGCGAGCTCTACGACGAGGGCAAGACCCAGTGGGATCACAGCGCCTGGCTGCTTGCGCTGGAGCGCCACAGCGATGGCGTGCGCATGGGCGACGCGCCGGATGTCGGACCCGATGACTGAGACGCTCCCGTTCCAGGGGAACAGCGTCGGCCCGGGCAATGCGATTCCCCAGCCGGGCTGACACACAACCAGCGGGAGACAATCATGGTACGAATTCTGGTATGCGGTGCCGTCAGCGATCGCCAGATCGCGCAGATGCGCGAGACCTTCAGCGTCGACGATTTCCGCGACGAGCCTGTGAATGATAACCCGAGGCTCGAGGCGGCCCTGGCCGAGGCCACTGCCTTGATAAACGGCGGCCTGGCCATCACCCCGGAGCGGCTTGATCGGGCGCCTACGCTGCGGGTGATCGCCACTATCTCGGTAGGCTATGACGCCTATCCCGTCGATGAGCTTTCGCGGCGCGGGATCCTGCTCTGCAACACGCCCGATGTGCTGACCGAAACCACTGCGGATACCGGCTTCGCACTGATCATGGCGGCGGGGCGACGGGTCGCCGAGCTCGATCGATTCGTGCGTCAGGGCGACTGGAAGAGCGGGATTGGGCCCGCGCAATTCGCTGTCGATATCCACGGCAAGACCCTGGGCATGATTGGCTTGGGGCGTATTGGCGCAGCAGTGGCGCGGCGTGGGGCGCTGGGCTTTGGCATGTCGGTGCTCTACTCGAATGCGTCGCAAAAGCCCGAGCTGGAGACGGAGCTGGGCGCGCGGCACTGTGAGATGTCAGTGCTGCTGGCCGAGGCGGACTATGTCTGCGTCACTGTTCCGCTCGTGGAGGAAACGGTCCACCTGATTGGTGCGGCGGAGTTGGCGAGGATGAAATCCACCGCAGTGTTCGTGAATATCTCGCGCGGCAAGGTGGTCGACGAAGCGGCGCTGGTCGCGGCGCTGCAGAAGGGGCAACCGGGTGCCGCCGGGCTGGATGTATTTGAAACCGAACCGCTGCCCGCCGACTCGCCGCTGATCGGCATGGACAACGTGGTGCTGCTGCCGCATGTCGGCTCGGCAACCCACGAGACGCGCGATGCGATGGCCCAGCGTGCCGTCGATAACGTCTGTCAGGCGCTCTCCGGTGAGTCGCCAATCAGTCCGGTCAACCTGGAAAGCTGGCGACGCTAGCGTCCGCGACGCGCCTGGCGGAGCGACGTCAGTGGCTAGCAAAGTACTCGGCGAAGGCCTCGATCACCGTGTCGATATCGGCGTCGCTGATATCGCGGTGGACCACGAAGCGCGTCGCATAGAGCAGTTCGGCGAGGATGCCGCGGGCCTTGAGGTGGGCCACCAGCGGCTCGCGGTGGGCTTCCGGAAAGTGTGCAAAGAGCATATTGGTGGCCACCGAGGTCACCTCGACGCCAGGCAGGGCAGCGATGGCCTCGGCAAGCCGCGCCGCCCTGGCGTGGTCGAGGGCGAGGTCGTCGACGTGGTGATCCAGGGCGTGATGGCAGGCGGCGGCCAGCAGGCCCGACTGGCGCATGCCGCCGCCGAGCACCTTGCGCCAGTGGCGCGCTTCGTCGATCAGCTGCTGTGAGCCTGCCAGTACGGAGCCCACCGGCGCGCCGAGGCCCTTGGAGAAGCACAGCGAGACGCTGTCGAAGGGCGCGCAGAGCTTCGTCAGCGGCGTGTCGCTGGCCACCGCGGCGTTGAACAACCGGGCGCCGTCGAGGTGAGTGGCCAGGCCGTGCTCGCGGGCCAGGTCGGTGGCCGCCAGCACATAGTCGGCATCCAGCACCTTGCCGCCGATGGTGTTCTCCAGCGCCAGCAGCCGGGTGCGGGCGAAGTGAAAATCAGCAGGTTTGATGGCGGCGCGGATCTTGTCCAGCGGCAGCGAGCCGTCGGCGGCGTTCTCCAGCGGCTGGGGCTGGATGCTGCCGAGCACCGCGGCGCCGCCACCCTCGTACTTGTAGGTGTGGGCCGACTGGCCGGCAATATACTCATCGCCGCGCTGGCAGTGGGCGAGCAGGGCGGCCAGATTGCTCTGGGTGCCGGAGGGGAAGAACAGCGCGGCGGCCTTGCCGGCGCGCTCGGCGACGGCGTCCTGGAAGCGCTGCACGCTGGGGTCGTCGCCCCATACATCGTCGCCCACCGGGGCCTCGGCCATGGCGGCGAGCATCGCCGGGGTGGGGCGGGTCACGGTATCACTGCGCAGATCGATCATCGGTGTCCTCGTGGCGGTGTCGGTCATTGTCATAGGCAGCGCCGCGGACGTCGGCAGGCTGGCGGGCCAGCGGGTCCTGACGGAAGTAGCGGACCAGCAGCGTGTAAAGCGCCGGATAGGCGGCCTCGAGCACGTCGGGGGCGCTGAAGAAGTATTCACAGCATACCGCATAGCACTCGCCGGGGTGACTCGCCGCATAGTCGTCGATGGGGGTCTCCTCGTCGCGCTCGAGGCGCGCCTGCAGGTCGTCCCATACCGCGGTGAACACCCGGTGCCACTCGCGCGGGTCGATGTCTCGAGGCAGCGGCGGAAAACCGTCGATATCGCTGGCATTGCCCATGTCGAGCTTGTGGGCAAACTCGTGGATCAGCACGTTGAAACCGCTCCACTCGCCGCTCTCCATCAGATCGGGGAAGGCCACCACCACCGGCCCCTGGTAAGAGGTCTCGCCGGCGCGCTCGTCGACATACTCGTGCATCACGCCGAACTCGTCCATCTCCTCCACCTGGCGCTGGAAGGCCTCGGGCAGCACCAGCACTTCATGCACGTTGGCGAAGGCCTCGTCGTGATCGTCGTCATCCCAGCCCAGGGTCAGCAGGCAGATCTGTGCGGCCAGTGCCAGCCGCGCCGGCAGGTCGAAGTCGGTGGTGGCGGCGAGCTCGGGGTGCAGGGTCAGGCGCTTGGCATGGGCGAAACGCCAGGCGCGCTGGCCGAGCAGGGCGGCCTCGGCGTGGGACAATGCGTCGAGCAGCGGGATGCGCGCCCGGGCCTCGGCCCAGGCGTCGTCGGGGAAGGGGTGGCGCTGCTCGAACTGCCTGCTGCGCCAGCGCTTGAGCCGACCCAGCATGGCCTCAGTTATCCTCGAGGTTGGCGCCGGACTTCCACGACCAGTCGCGCCAGCGCAGGTCGAAGAGATCCTTGCGACGGTCCTTGAGATTGGTCACCGAGCCTTCGCTGCGCACTACCGTAAGACGCGTCAGATCGAGGTCGGAGAACATGATCATCTCGGTATTGGGGGTGGTCTCGGCGAGCACCGCATCGTGGGGGAAGGCGAAGTCCGACGGCGAGAACACCGACGACTGGGCGTACTGAATATCGAGGTTCTCGATCGACGGCACGTTGCCGACACTACCGCACAGCACCACATAGCACTCGTTCTCGATGGCCCGCGCCTGGGCGCAGTGGCGCACCCGCAGGTAGCCGTTCTTGGTATCGGTCCAGAATGGTACGAACAGGATGTCCATATCCTGCTCGGCGAGCAGGCGCGAGAGCTCGGGAAACTCCACGTCGTAGCAGATCTGGATGCCCACGCGGCCGGCATCGGTATCGAACACGCGCAGGTCGTCGCCGCCCTCGATGACCCAGTCGCGGCGCTCCTGGGGGGTGATATGCAGTTTGGCCTGACGCTCCAGGGTGCCGTCGCGGTGGCACAGGTAGGCGATGTTGTAGAGCTTGCCATCCTCGGCCTCCTCGATCATCGAGCCGGCCACGATATTGATGTTGTAGGAGACCGCCATGCGTGACAGTTCGGTCTTGAAACGCTCGGTAAAGCCCGACAGAAAGCGGATTGCGGCCAGCTGGTCGCGCTGGGCGGCACGGTCCTGCAGGCCCATCAGCGGGGCATTGAACAGCTCGGGAAAGACCGCGAAGTCGCTCTGATAGCCGGACAGCGCGTCGACGAAGTACTCGACCTGCTGCAACACCGTCTCCACCGAGTCGAATTCCCGCATCTGCCACTGCACCGCGCCCACGCGGACCTGGGTTCTGCGGCTCTCCAGCACCCGCTCTGCAGGTTCATAGAGAATGTTGTTCCACTCCAGCAGGGTGGCGAAGCCCTGGGACTTCTCGTCCTCCGGCAGGTACTTGCGCAGCAGGCGCTTGACCAGGAAGTCGTTGGCCAACTGAAAGGAGAGGATCGGGTCGTGAATCTCCTTGCGCGACACCTTCTCGATGTACTCGCTGGGGGAGAGGTCGTCGGCATGCTGGTGGTATTCGGGAATCCGTCCGCCGGCCAGGATGGCGCGCAGGTTCATCGAGCGGCACAGCTCCTTGCGCGCTTCATAGAGGCGTCGGCCGAGACGATAGCCGCGATAGTCCGGATCGATCAGCACGTCGAGACCGTACATGGCGTCGCCGTCGAGATCGTTGAGGATGACCTCGCGGTGGCCGATCAGGTCGTCGTACTTGTGCGGGTTGGAGAACTCGTCGTAATCCACCAGCGCGGTGAGCGCCACGCCGACGATGGTTTTATCGTCTTCAATAAGCAGCTGGCCGTCGGGAAACTCGCTGACCAGTTTGTCGATGGTCAGCTCGGGCCAGGCACCGCCGATGTCGTCATAGACCTTGTCCATCAACGCCTTGAGCTGAGGGTAGTCGTCGGCGGTCAGGTTGCGCAGATTGAGATGCAGATCGTCGAGGGACATGGGCAGCGAATTCCTGAACGAAAAAAAGAGGCTGAATTCTAGCATGTGCCGGCGCTGGCGTCGGTCATGCCACGGTCATTGTGTTGTCAGACAACGGTCATGATGGGCGCCGATAATCGGTGCATGACAAGTCGATGTCAGCGACTACGCTAGTTTTCATGGGAGCCGTTATGCCCCTTCTCCGCCATTTGACCGCGGGCACGCCATGACCAATAACAATCACCAGCGCATCCGCCTCGAGGCGGTATCCAAGCGCTGGGACGACACCACCGCCGTGGACGCCATCTCGTTCGACGTCACGCCGGGCCAGTTCGTGATCCTGCTCGGCCCCTCGGGCTGCGGCAAGTCCACCACCCTGCGCATGATTGCCGGCCTCGAGCAGGCAAGCAGCGGGCGCATCGCCATCGGCGAGCGCGACGTCACGCACCTGCCACCGGGGGACCGCGGCCTGAGCATGGTGTTCCAGTCCTATGCACTGTTTCCCCATCTCAGCGTGGCCGACAACATCGTCTTCGGTCTGCGCAGCCGCAAGGTGCCCAAGGCCGAACGCCGCGAACGCCTGGCCAGGGTCGCCCAGCTGGTCGATCTCGAGGCCTATCTTGACCGCAGGCCAGCCCAGCTCTCCGGCGGCCAGCGACAGCGCGTGGCGCTGGCTCGCTCGATCATCTCCGAGCATCCGATCTGCCTGATGGATGAACCCCTCTCCAACCTCGACGCCCGCCTGCGCGGCGAGATGCGCCGTGAGATCAAGGCGCTCCAGGCGCGCCTGGGGATGACGGTGATCTACGTCACCCACGACCAGGTCGAGGCGATGAGCATGGGTGACCGGGTGCTGCTGATGCAGGAGGGACGCATCGTGCAGGACGGCTCACCCGCCGAGCTCTATAACCGTCCGGCCAGCGCCTTCGCGGCCAGCTTTATCGGCAGTCCGGCGATGAATCTGGTGCAACTGACAGCAAGCGACAGCGCCTCGGTCATCGACGGAGAACCCGGCGTGGCGGTGGCGCCTGCCGCGGCGGTGGGTGGCCAGCTGGGGATTCGCCCCGAGGATATCGAGGTGCGCTCGGGTGATGCCAGCGGGGTGCCCGCCGAGGTGATCGACGAGGAGTATCTCGGCGCCGACACCATCCTGCAGCTTGGCGTAGGCAGTCAGCGACTGCGCGCGCGGCTGCCCGGCAAACGGCCGATGCCGCCTGGCACCCGCTGCCGGCTGGCCTGGGCGCCGAGTGCGGCGCACCTGTTCGGCGCCGATGGACTGCGTCGCGACGATCTCACCCCCGTGGCATTTGCCGCTACCTCCGGCACGACTGATCCGTTGGCCTCCCACTCGTGAGTCTCACATCTGTGAAAAACAGGAGTCATCCCATGCGTACGCGTCTCTCTTTCCCCCTGACGGCGCTGGCCGCCGCCGTGCTGAGCGCCAGCCCGGCGCTGGCTGACGACCCCGTCGAGCTGACCATGTACTACCCCATCGCAGTAGGTGGGGCGCTGACCGACGTGATCGATGAGCTGGTCGACGAGTTCCAGGCCGAGCATCCGGATATCAGCGTCGAGGCGATCTACGCCGGCAACTACGACGACACCCGGGTGCGCGCCATGTCGGCCATCGAGGCCGGCGATGCACCGCAGCTGTCGGTGCTGTTCTCCATCGATCTCTACGAGCTGCTCGAGCAGGATGCCATCGTCGCCTTCGACGATCTGCTCGAGAGCGACGAGGAGCGCGAGTGGCTCGACAGCTTCTACCCGGGTTTGATGGAGAACGGCCAGGTGGATGGCCAGACCTACGGCATTCCGTTCCAGCGCTCGACCATCGTGCTCTACTGGAACAAGGACGCCTTCGAGGCTGCCGGGCTCGACCCCGAGACGCCGCCGGAAACCTGGGAGGAGATGGCCGAGATGGCCGCCGCGGTGCGCGAGGCCTCCGGCGGCGACCAGTGGGGCGTGATGGTGCCCTCCACCGGTTACCCCTACTGGATGTTCCAGGCGTTCGCCTTCCAGAACGGCCATCGGCTGATGAGCGATGACGGCACCGAGGTCTATTTCGACGATCCCGCCGCCGTCGAGGCGCTGGAGTACTGGGTATCGCTGACCCAGGAGCACGAGGCGATGCCCGACGGCACCATCGAGTGGGGCACCCTGCGCCAGAACTTCATCGAGCAGTCCACGGCGATGATGTGGCACACCACCGGCAACCTCACTGCGGTGCGCAACGAGGCCGACTTCGACTTCGGCGTCGCCATGCTGCCGATGAACACCCAGCGCGGCAGCCCCACCGGCGGTGGCAACTTCTATATCTTCAACGACACCACGGAAGAGGAGCAGCGCGCGGCGGTGACCTTTATCCGCTGGATGACCGACCCCGAGCGTGCCGCGGCCTGGTCGATCGAGACCGGCTATATGGGCGTCAGCCCGGACGCCTACGAGACCGAACTGCTGCGCGACTACGTTGAGACCTTTGCACCGGCGGCGGTGGCCCGCGACCAGCTCGAGCACGGTACGGCTGAGCTCTCCACCTACCAGGGCGGGCGCGTGCGCCGGGCGCTGGACAACGCCGTGCAGGCGGCACTGACCGGGCAGATGGCGCCGGCCGAAGCACTGGCCCAGGCCCAGCGCGAAGCCGATGGCGTGCTGCGCCGCTATGCCCGCTAGTCCCTCGTACGATGCCCGGGCCAGGCGCTATCGCCTGGCCCGGGCGGTTTAGCATAGATCCCACCATCGACAAGGACGGCCCATGGCGGCGATGACTTCTGATCGACGCATGCAGCTCTACGGCGCCCTGCTGCTGTTGCCTGCGGCGGTGCTGCTGGCGACCTTCGCCTATCTGCCGACGATTGCCACGCTGATCAACAGCCTGTTTCTGCCCGGTTTTCGCGGCGAGCCCGCCGAGTTCGTCGGCCTCGAGAACTACCAACTGCTGATCGACGACACCACCTTCTGGCGGGTGGCGCGCAACAACCTGATCTATGCGCTGGGTACCATCCCCACCTCTATCGCCATCGCCCTGGGCATGGCGCTGTTCGTCAACGCGCGGCTGCCGGGGCGCGGCTTCGTGCGCATGGCCTATTTCACGCCGACCATCCTGCCGATGATCGCCGCGGCCAATATCTGGATGTTCTTCTACGCGCCGCAGATCGGCCTGTTCAACAAGCTGCTTGGCGCCGTTGGCCTATCCGGCGTCAACTGGCTGGGCGACCCCAGCGTGGCGCTGACCTCGGTGATCGTGATGACGGTATGGAAAGAGGCGGGCTTCTTCATGATCTTCTACCTGGCGGCGCTGCAGAGCATTCCGCCGGAACTCAAGGAGGCCTCGGACCTGGAGGGCACCAGCCGCTGGAGCTTCTTCTGGCGGGTGACCTTCCCGCTGCTGATGCCGACCACGCTGTTCGTGCTGATCAATGCACTGATCAACGCCGTGCGGGTGGTGGACCACCTGTTCATTCTCACCAAGGGCGGGCCCAATAACGCCACCAACCTGCTGCTCTACTACGTCTATGAGAACGCCTTCTCGTTCTTCGACCGCACCTATGCCGCCACCATCACGGTGGTGATCCTGCTGGTGCTGGGGGTGGTGGCTACGGTGAAGTTCGCCATTCTCGACCGCCGGACGCACTACCAATGAGCACGTCATCACTGCAAGGGGCGAGATCATGAGCCAGGCTACTCTCTCTGCCGCCAGGCGGCTTGCGCTGCGCGTGCCGAGCCTCGAGACCACCGCCGCTTGGCTGCTGGCGATCATCTGGATCTTCCCGCTGGTCTACGCCGTCTGGGCGGCATTTCACCCGCCAGCGTACATGGTGCGCTTCGACCTGTTTGCGCCGCTGACCCTGGATAATTTCGCCAACGCCTGGTCCCAGGCGCCGTTCGCGCGCTACTACCTCAACACCTTCCTGCTGGTCACCGGGGTGGTGCTGGCGCAGTTCGTGGTCTGCACCCTGGCCGGCTTCGCCTTCGCGCGCTTCCCGATTCCCGGCAAGGACATCCTGTTCATGCTGGTGTTGATCCAGCTGTTCGTGTTTCCCGAGGTGCTGATCGTCGAGAACTACCGCATCGCCAGCTCTCTGGGGCTGGTCGACACCATCACCGGTATCGGGCTGCCCTACGTGGCCAGCGCCTTCGGCATCTTCCTGCTGCGCCAGACCTTCAAGACCATTCCCCGCGAACTCGAGGACGCCGCGCGGATCGAGGGCTGCGGTTGGATGGCGATCCTGCTCAAGGTCTATGTACCGCTGGCCAAGCCCACCTACCTGGCCTATGGCCTGGTCTCGATCAGCCACCACTGGAACAACTTCCTGTGGCCGCTGGTGGTCACCAACTCGGTGGAGAGCCGGCCGCTGACCGTGGGACTGGGCGTGTTCTCGGCCCCGGAGACCGGCGTCAACTGGGCTACCGTCAGCGCCGCCACCCTGCTCAGCATCGCCCCGCTGCTGATCGCCTTCCTGCTCTTCCAGCGCCAGTTCGTGCAGTCGTTCCTGAGGGCGGGGATACGCTAGGCGTAATGAACTGGTCTGAGACGACGGGCTGCCAGGACGGTCAGCGAGGCGAGTGCGCGGCGATCAGTGCCTCTAGATCCAATAACGGATAGCGTTCAGCGACCTTGGCCACGTCTCTGCGAGTTTCCTCGATGATCCAGTCGCGCACTTCTGCTGCTGCGGGGCTCAGGGGCTTCTTGCGCGAGTTGATCAGGTGGCATAGGCGCTCGGTGGCGATGGCGGTTGGCTTGGGGGTAGCGGGCACCAAAGCGCCGGTATCCAACCAGTGCGAGACGACATTCATCCAACCCACGGCGATGCCTTGGCCGAGTAGGGCTGCCTGCAGGACGACGGCATAGTCTGAAAAAATCAGCGAGTGCGCACTGCCCAGGGCTTCGCTTTGGAAACTGGGGAAGAGTTCGAACCAGTCGATGCGGCTGTCACTCAGGCTGATAAGCGTAACGCCTGACTCGTCGTGCGCGCCGGCGGCATGCTGTTCGCGATAGGCTGGGCTACATACCGGCACCAGGATCTCGGGCAGTATCAGCGCAGCCTGGTGATGGATGTCCTCCCCGCTGACGAACCTCACGCCCAGATCGACATCCTCCACCGAGCCGCTCACCGAGCCTGAGATCAGTTGGAAGCGCAGGTCGATGGAAGGAAACTCGGCCTGGAGCTTGTGCATGCGTGGCATCAGCCAGTGGGTGGTGAAGGCGGTCGATACCGATAGGGTGACCGTCTCGAGCCCGGTGCTGCGGGCCCGGATCTCCTGGATAGCCAACTCAATGTCCTGAAACCCCTGGGTGACCCCCTGATACAGAATCTGGCCGTTCTCGGTCAGTACGGTGCCGTTTGGCGTCCGCAGGAAGAGCGGCACCTCCAGGTGACTCTCCAGAAGCGACAGCATGCGGCTAACTGCCGGCTGGGTGACGCCCAGTTCGGCGGCTGCCTTGGTGAAGTTGCCATGACGCGCCGCCGACTCGAAGACGAACAGGGCATTGGCGCTGGGCAGTTGACGACGCAGTGTTGGCATGAGTTGAGGTTATGGCAAGCCAAAGAATTTCGCAATTGCTCCGTTTCATTCGATCTGCTGTACTCAATTCCAACAGCTATTTCACAAGAATAAAACGAGCATTTTTATGAAAAATCGAGACAGTGTCGGCGTCTCTATCCGCTCAGTCAGCAAGCACTATGGCGGAACGACTGCCTTAGATGACATAACTTTAGATATTGAGCCAGGTGAGTTCGTCTCACTCCTGGGCCCTTCGGGGTCGGGCAAGACCACACTGCTTGGTGCCCTCGGTGGTTTCGTGCTGCCATCATCGGGTTCGGTATGGGTCGGTGACCAGGACATGACCTACATGCCGCCCCACAAACGCAATATTGGTATCGTCTTTCAAAGCTACGCGCTGTTCCCGCACATGACGGTTGGCGAGAACGTCGCGTTCCCTCTGCGTGCCCGCCGGCTGCCCAAGTCCACTTGGCCGGAGCGGGTACGCGATGCCCTGGCAATGGTCGAACTCGATGGTTACCAGGAGCGCGGTATCTCGCAGCTCTCTGGTGGGCAGCGCCAGCGTGTCGCCCTGGCGCGTGCCATGGTCTTCGAGCCGCGTCTGATCTTGATGGATGAACCGCTATCGGCGCTGGACAAGCAGCTGCGCGAGACCATGCAGATCGAGCTGCGCCAGCTGCACCGCAAGCTCGGCGCCACCATCGTCTATGTGACCCATGATCAGCGCGAGGCGCTGACCATGAGCGATAGAGTGGCGATCCTCAAGGACGGCAAGCTGGTACAGATCGGTACCCCCGAAACACTCCACAACGCTCCCCAAGACTCCTTCGTGGCGAGCTTTATCGGCGACTCCACCCTGCTGCCGGTGACGCGTGTCGATGCACACAGCGTCAAGCTCGGCAAGCATACGCTGCACTCGGCAAAACAGCTTCCCGCCCATTCTGACCTGCTACTCGCGATTCAGACCGAGAAGTTGCTTATTGATGACGGGCGCCATGAGGCCGACGTCAATCGCTTGCACTGCCGTGTGCGCGAGGTGGTCTATCAGGGCGACAGCCTGCGGCTGTTTCTCGAAATGGACGATGGCACCGCCATCAGCCTGCGCCAACCCAGTCATCACCTGGGGCAGAAGAAGATTCCACCGATCGGCGAAAGCCTGACAGTGGTCCTGCATCCGGAGGACACCATCGTCGTGCCCCGTTCCGGATGTCCACACCCGGCGGCACAGGTCGCCTGACGTTACCTCGAAGCACAAGAAACAGGAGTCATTGACGATCATGGAACTTTCCCATTTCAAAGTTCTGACTTTCGATGTCGTGGGCACGCTGATCGACTTCGAAACAGGGGTGCTGGAGGCGGTGCGTCGGCTTGGTGGAAGCGCCGCACGCGACCTGAGCGATGGCGTCATCTTCGACGCCTACAAGCGGGGGCGCGACCGCTTCCCAGGGCGCTCGAGCAGCGCCATGGCCGATGTCTACCGCTCGCTGGCCGAGGAGCTGAAACTGCCCGCCGATCCGGCCACCGCGGACGCCTTCCAGATGGCGGTATTCCGCTGGCCGGCATTCGAGGATTCGGTGGCGGCACTCAAACGTCTGCGCAAGCACTACCGGCTGGTGGCCATGACCAATGCCGATCGCACTGCTTTCTCTTGCTACTCCCATACCCTCGACGACCCGTTCGACGACAGCGTCACCTGCGACGAAACCGGGGTGGCCAAGCCCAATCCGCAGTTCTTCGCCTACAACCGGGGACGCCAGGCGGCGCATGGCTACAAATTCTCGGACATCCTGCACGTCGCCCAGAGCCAGTACCACGATATCGGCGTGGCCAAGGAGCTTGGCTATACCACTTGCTGGATCGAGCGGCGCCAGGGCCAGCAGGGCTTTGGCGGCACTCCCGAGCCCACGCAGGTGATCCAGCCAGACTTCCACTTCGCCACCCTCAAACAGCTCGCTGACGCCGTGGAGGGCGTGTGACATGAGTGGGTCTCCCGGCATCGCCTCGCTATGGCGCGACACGGCGGACAGCACGTTCGACCTGCCGTGCCTGCCGGGCGATGCCCAGGCCGATGTGGTGATCATCGGGGCCGGCTACACCGGCCTGGCGGCGGCCCACCGCCTGGCCCAGCGCGGCGTAGCCCCCCTGGTGGTGGATGCCAAGCCGCTCGGCTGGGGAGGTAGCGGACGCAACGGTGGCGTGGTCTCGGCCAAGTTTCGTTTGGCGTTTCCTGCCATGGCTCAAGCGCATGGTATCGACGTAGCGCGGCGCATGCATCGCCTCGCGCTGCAGTCGGTGGATGAGGTGGAGGCGCTGGTCGAGACATATGAGCTGTCAAGCGCTGGCTTTGCTCGCTGCGGCAACCTGCGTTGTGCCCATACCGAGCGGGCGTTTGGCTACATCGCCGAGGAGGCCGAGTGGATGCGCCACGCACTGGGCGATGATTCGCTGCGGACGTTGTCGGCGGGGGAGGTGGCGGAGGAGACCGGGTCTGGCGCCTTCACTGGCGGTGTCCTGAGTCGAGATGTCGGCACCCTGCATCCCTTGAACTACGTGCGCGGCCTAGCCGCAGGCCTGACACGTCGCCATGGGGCCATCCTCTTCGAACGCACGCCGGTCACCGGCATTCGCCGCGATGCCGATGGAATTCGGGTCGTGACCGAACGGGGGGAGATACGCGCGCGCCAGGCCATCATGGCCACCAATGCCTACTCCGATCTCACCCCGGCAAGCCGCATGGTCAAGTCGCGACTGGTGCCGTTTCGCAGCTCGATCATTGCCACCGAGGTGTTGCCGACAGAGCTGCAGCAGCGGCTGCTGGTCAACGCCAGGAGTTATGGAGAAACCCGCCGCATGATGCGCTGGTTTCGCAAGGTGGATGGCCGCTTCGTCTTCGGCGGGCGTGGCGCCTTTGGCAAACGTGATTCGGCGGCGGCGTTCGATGCGCTACAGCGGGCGATGGTGGGGATGTTTCCCGACCTGGGGGGCGTCGCTATCACCCATCGCTGGTCGGGGCATGTTGGCATGACCATGGATGCCTTGCCTCATGTGGGGCGTTTCGATGATCGACTGAGCTATGCCGCCGGCTATAACGGCGCTGGTGTCGCAATGGCCACACTGCTCGGCGGCCTGGCGGCGGATGTCGCCCTTGGCGAGTCGCCGGACGTGGCCCTTCTGGAGGCGAGTCGCCTCAAGGCCGTACCGCTCTACCCCTTGCGGGAAGTGGCGGTTCGGCTAGTGGCTGGGTGGTATCAATTTCTCGACGCGATCGGTCGCTAAGGAAACACAGGCATAAATGGCTGCATTATGCAGCGCTTCCTTAAGCGCACAGATCGCAAATGTCATCAGCAGCGGAGACAACAAGATGAAACAGACGCATGGCTTGAAGACCTTGATGGGAACCAGTGTGGTCGTAGTCGGAGCGATGGGGATGTCCCACGCCATGGCCGCGGGACAGATCACCTTCGTTTCTCAGGGGGGCGCCTATCAGGAGGCGCAGACGGTCGCCATCCTCGACCCCGTCGCCGAGGCGCTGGGCATCACCATCCACCAGGAGAGTGCTCCGGATGCCTGGCCGATGATTCGTACTCAGGGGACCACCGGTCAGGCCGTGTGGGATGTGGTCGATACTCCACCGCTGAACTGCGTGCGTGGCGGCAACCAGGAGCTGATCGAGCCGCTCGATTTCAGTCGAGTTCCCAACGCGGAGTCGATGCCCGAGGAGTACAAGACGCCATACTCCGTCGCCTATGAGTTCTACTCCAGCGTGCTGGCCTACAATCCTGATGCCTTCGATGGCAACCCACCCGAGACGTGGGAGGATTTCTGGAACGTCGAGGAGTTTCCCGGCAACCGCGCCTTGCGTAACCACCCCCTGGGAACGCTGGAAGCCGCCCTGCTGGCCGATGGAGTAGCGGCTGAAGAGCTGTATCCACTGGATGTCGACCGCGCTTTTGAAAAACTGGAAGAGTTAAAGCCGCATATTTCCACCTGGTGGACGTCAGGCGGCCAGTCTGCCCAACTGCTCTACGACGGCGAAGTCGACATGTTGATGATGTGGAACGGGCGCGTCAGCGCCATCATGGACGAGGGTGCCAATGCCGACTTCACCTACAACGAAGGCATTCTCCAGAACACCCACCTCTGCATCATCAAGGGTGCACCAAATCTTGATACGGCGATCGAGTTCGTTAACGCGGCCATCGATCCTCAATATCAAGCCAATCTACCGCTCCATATCGACTATGGTCCGGGCAACCCGGCGGCCTTTGACACTGGCAAGATCCCCGATGAGCGTGCACGGGAACTGCCGAGCTATCCGGACAACGCCGAGCGTCAGGTACTGATGTCTTACGAGTGGTGGTCCTCTTCGGAAGGTGAGCAGGCCGAGCGTCGCTGGCTCGAATTCATGCAGCAATGAGAACGCGATGCCACACGCCCTTGGCGTGTGGCATCGGCTGTGCCGATTCCATGCCAGGAGAAGCGCTTTGAAAGCCACCGCGATTCATGACCGCTACGCTGCCGGAAGTGCCATCGACCCATCGCTGCGCCATCGCCGCCGCGAGCACGTCTTGATGCTGCTGCTGATGTCGCCGGCCGTGCTAGTGGTCTTTGCCCTGCTCCTCGTGCCCTTGAGCTGGCTGATCGTCCAATCCGTCTACGCCGACGGTGCCTTCAGCCTGGAGCATTACCAACGGATCTTCACCGAAGGCATTTACTGGAACACCTTTTATCTCACCTTTCGCATCAGTGTCATCGTGACCCTGCTGGCATTGCTGATGGGGTACCCGATTGCCTATGCCGCATCAATCTTGCCGAAACGTTGGGCGATGCTGATCCTGGCCCTGGTGATCCTTCCGTTCTGGACCAGTGTGCTGGTCAGGGCCTATGCCTGGTTGATCCTGCTGCAGCGCTCGGGGGTGGTCAATCAGACCTTGATGGCCAGCGGTATCACCGATGAGCCGCTGGCGCTGATGCACAACGAGCTCGGCACCATCATCGCCACCGTACACATTCTGCTGCCGTTCATGGTGCTGCCGCTCTACGCCACCATGCAGAAGATTCCCCAGGACCTGGTTCAAGCTGGTTCCAGTCTGGGTGGAAGCCCGCTGCATGTTTTCATGCGGGTGTTCTTCCCCTTGTCGCTGAGTGGCGTAATGGCAGGGATGACGCTCGTCTTCGTGCTCTGCCTGGGTTTCTACATCACACCGGAACTGGTCGGCGGCGGTCGCACCGTCATGGCGTCGATGCTAGTCAGTCGCAATATCCAGCTCTACAGCGACTGGGGTGCCGCCAGTGCCGTCAGCGTGGTGCTGCTGATCTGCGTGCTGATCATCTTCTATGTGGTCAGTCGCCTGGTCCCCCTTGAGAAAATACTCGGTGCCAAATGACTAAATTATCTCTGGGTCGGTTCGTCTTCATTGGGTATGTGGTGTTGGTGCTGCTGTTTCTGATACTGCCGGTACTGATCGTGCTGCCAATGTCGTTCTCGGATAGCCGCTTCCTCTCCTTTCCACCATCCAGCTTTTCATTTCGCTGGTACGAGGCCTTTTTCGGCAGCCCCGGCTGGATGGCGGCGGCAAGGACCAGCTTGATCGTGGCGTTTGCCACGGCGCTGATCGCCACGCCGATCGGTGTGGCGGCGGCCTACGCCATCAACTGTTCGACGCACCGGCTGATGCGCTATCTGAAGATCGTACTGCTACTGCCGCTGATCGTGCCCATCATCATCGTCGCCACGGGCGTGTTCTTCATCTACGCCCTGTCGGGGATGCTGTACACCATTCCAGGCTTGATCATGGCCGATGTGATGCTGGCACTGCCCTATGTGATCACGGCGGTCACCGCCGGGCTGCACGGCTTCGATCAAACCCAGGAGATGGTGGCGAGAAGCCTGGGCATGAATCGCTTTCGCAGCTTCATGACCGTGACGCTGCCGCAGATCATGCCCAGCGTGGTGACCGGCGCGATCTTCGCCTTTATCCAGGCGCTGGATGAAACCATGGTGGCGCTATTCATTTCCGGCGGTCAGAACCAGACCCTGACGGTGCGTATGTTCACTGCGCTGCGAGACGAGATAGACCCGACCATCGCCGCCATCAGCACACTGCTCACGGCCACGTCATTCGCCCTGGTGATGCTGATGGTGATGGCACGCCAGCGCTCACCGGCCTGACGATTTATCGATGTCACGGCATGGCGTGTCAACCATGCCCAGGGAGTGATGACATGGACATACGGTGCGTGCCCCTGACCGCGGATCACCTCATTCAAGCCGTTGGCCTCTCCGAGCTGGCCGGCTGGCCGCATCGCGAGCGTGACTGGCAACAGCTGCTGTCCCTGGGGCAGGGCAAGGCATTGATCGACAATGACCAGCTCATTGCCACCGCCATGCATTGGGCCAGCGGTCCGGCATTGACCACTTTGGGCATGGTGATCGTCGCTCCGACGCATCAGCGGCTCGGCCTTGGTCGCCAGCTCATGCAGGCGGTGCTGGACGAAATATCCACCGCGCGCATCGAACTGCATGCCACGGAGGAGGGTGTGGCGCTTTATCGCGACTTGGGTTTTCACGATATTGCCGGTGTTCATCAGTGCCAGGGGGGCGTCGCTGGCACTGGGAGAGTGTCGCCGCCACTGCCTGGCCAACTACTCCGTGAGATGCGAGGCGATGATGTCGAGGCTTTCATAAGACTCGATGAGCAGGCCTGCGGTACGTTGCGGGATAGGCTGCTGAGCGCGCTGCTCGCGTATAGCGACGCGCAGGTGATCGAACATGAAGATGGTCGCTTGGCCGGCGTTGCCCTGTGTCGTGAATTCGGCCACGGCCTAGTGATTGGCCCGGTCGTGGCCGATTCACCGGCTGTGGCGCGATGTCTGATTGGGGCCTGGCTCGAACGCTTGGTCGGTGGCTTTGTGAGAGTGGATACGCCCGATCCGGTCCTGGCCGAGTGGCTGGGGGCGTGCGGCCTAAAGGAAGTCAATCGCGTACACCAGATGAGCACTACTGGCGACGCCGGATCGGGAGGCAGCGTTATACGCTATGCCCTGGCCAGTCAGGCGTTGGGCTGATCGGAGAAGTTGAGATGAGTTTTGTCTATAACGCCGACCCTGAGCGGGGGCGAGAGTGGCAGCGTCTGTTTGAGCTGCGTGCGCCGGAGATCGCGTTTCGTGTTTGGCCCGATATCGGCAGTGAAGAAGAGGTGCGCTACCTGGGGACCTGGGCGCCGATAGAGGATCTGGCGCGTTTTCCCAATCTCGAGGTCGTCTTCTCGCTCGGCGCTGGTGTCGATCAATTCGACCTGGGCAGCATTCCTAGCCATGTGCCGCTGGTACGCATGCAGGAACCGGGCATCGTCGCCACCATGCAGGAGTACGTGGCCATGGCGGTGCTGGCGCTGCACCGTAATCTGGTCGACTACATCGCCCAACAGCGCAGTGCGACCTGGCAGGCCCTGCGGGTCCGTCCCGCTGCGCAGTGCCGGGTCGGCATCCTCGGCCTGGGGCAACTTGGCGCCGCAGTGGCGCAGCACCTGACCGGCCTCGGCTTCGCCTGCCAGGGCTGGAGCCGTACCCGCCGCCAGCTGCAAGACGTGGCGTGCTTCGCCGGTGACGACGAGCTGCCGCGCTTCCTCTCCACCAGCCAGGTGCTGGTTTGCTTGATGCCACTGACCGCTGAGACCCGCGGCATTCTCAATGCCACGCTATTCGAGCAGCTGCCTCGCGGTGCCTCATTGATCAATGTCGGACGTGGTCCGCACCTGGTCGCGGCCGATCTGCTCGCGGCGCTGGACAGCGGACAGCTGTCAGCAGCCGTGCTGGACGTTTTCGATCCCGAGCCGCCACCCGTGGATCACCCCCTCTGGCACCATCCGAGAGTTCTGATTACGCCTCATATCGCCAGCATGACCCAGCCAGAGAGTGCGATCGAGAGGGTGCTGGATAATATTGCCCGGCATCGCGAAGGCCGTGAAATGGTCGGTGTCGTCGATCGTCAGCGCGGCTACTGAGCGACTCGAGGCGCCGTCAATCGGCAATGGAAGAGTGAGAACTGATAGGCAACGAGTGCTCCCCTTCTTGCGCCACCTGCCGCAGGCACTCGAGTGCTTGCTGGCAGGTCGGTGTCTTGATTCTGCCACGCAGGGTGATGATCCCCACCGGCGGCAGCTCGATGGGAATCTCCAGCGGCAATATCTCGAGCAAGCCCAGCGCCGCACAGTGGCGTGCCACGCCGTGGGCGAGGTAGCCCAGGGCGGGGCGCTGCTGCACGAAGGTCAAGGTGGCGAGGAACGAGGCTGTTTCGATCAGGTCCGCGGGTGGGTTGAGGCCATGCTTGTAGAACATCTGGTTGAGCTTGATCCGCGATGAAGCCCATGGGGGAGGCACGACCCAAGCCAGCTCGACGAGATCGGCCCACTGCGGTGAGGAGATGCTGCAAATGGGGTGCGCCGGGGCGGCGACCACGCACATCGCCTCGTCGTAGAGGGCTTGTGTTTCCAGATCCGGTGCTGCGTAGCCGGGTTCGAGACGGCCCACCAGCAGGTCGAGTTCACCCACGCGCAGGCGGGGTAGCAGGCGCTTGAGATCGCCTTCTTCAATCAGTGCGGTGCTATGAGGGGAACGATGTTTGAGCAACTGCACGGCGCGAGCCAGCAGGCCCGGCGTTGCGACTACCATGGCGCCGATGCTGACGCGACCGGCGGCACCGCTCTCCACTGCGGCGATCTCGTCCTGGGTGCGACTGTAGTCGGCCAGTACCGAGCGGGCGAAGCGCACCACCGTATCGCCATAGGCCGTGGGCTCGGTACCGCGGGTGGAGCGCAGGAACAGCTTGAGGCCGAACATGCGCTCTATCTCGGCGAGCATTTTCGACACCGCAGGCTGGGTCAGCGATAGAAAGTCGGCCACCCGGCCGATATGGCGGAACTCATCCAGCGCGACCAGCAGCTGCAAATGGCGCAACTTCAGGTTCGAACGAAGTACGCGATCGATGTCGCTCATGGTGGCGCTCTCCCTTTGTTCATTCCGTTTTGGTTATGAAGAGAGTCTATTGTTTTATTTTATCGGCATGAAGAGGCGGCTCATACTCACCCCAACGATTATTACAACGCTTGATGATGGAGCCAGGCCGCTGACCATGGAAATGTCCCCCCGCACGCTGATTCGCCTGCATGCCAATGACAATGTCCTGATCGCCCGCGATGGCGTCGGTCTCGGCCAGTGGCTGCCCGAGCTGGAGGTGAAGTCGTGGGCCCAGGTGCCGGCAGGGCACAAGATCGCGGCCCGCAGGATCGCTGCTGGCGAGCCGGTGAAGAAGTACGACACGGTGATTGGCGCGGCCGGTCGAGACATTGCCCCCGGGGAGCATGTGCACACCCATAACGTTACCCTGACCGAGATCGATCGCGATCCGGCTTTCTGCCAGGACGTGAGGCCCGTGGCGTATGTGCCGGAGGCCGAGCGGGCCACCTTCCAGGGCATCGTGCGCCCGGATGGCCGGGTCGGCACGCGCAACTTCATCGGTATTCTCTCCTCGGTAAACTGCTCGGCCACGGTGATCAAGCATATTGCCGACCATTTCACGCCGGAGCGGCTGGCCGACTACCCCAATGTCGATGGCGTCGTGGCTTTCGCCCAGACCAGTGGCTGTGGCATGTCATCGCCCAGCTATCACTTCGATTTGCTGCGGCGCACCTTGGCTGGCTACGCGCGGCACCCCAACTTCGCCGGGGTGCTGATCGTGGGGCTGGGCTGCGAGCGCAACCAGGTGTCGGGTCTGGTCGAGTCTCAGGGCCTCGAAGTGGGGGCCAACGTACGCACCCTGGTGATGCAGGAGCGTGGCGGTACCCGAGAATCCATCGCTGCCGGTGTCGCCGCCATCGAAGCGATGCTGCCCGAGGCCAACCGGATCGAGCGCCAGCCGGTGAGTGCCAGCCATCTCAGCATCGGACTGCAGTGCGGTGGCTCGGACGGCTTCTCGGGGATCTCGGCCAACCCGGCATTGGGGGCGGCCATGGATATCCTGGTTCGCCAGGGCGGCACCGCCATCTTGTCGGAAACGCCGGAGATTCATGGCGTCGAGTTTATGCTGACGCGGCGTGCTGTATCGCCCGAGGTGGGCCAGAAGCTGCTCGATCGTCTGGAATGGTGGAAAGAGTATACCCGCGGCCACAGCGGCCAGTTCAACGGCGTAGTGGGGCCGGGCAACCAGGCCGGCGGGCTGGCCAATATCATCGAGAAATCCCTGGGCTCGGCGATGAAGGGCGGCACCACGCCACTGCAGGCGGTCTACGAGTACGCCGAGCCGATCGCGACCAAGGGCTTCGTGTTCATGGACTCGCCTGGCTATGACCCGGTATCGGCGACCGGGCAGATCGCCAGCGGCGCCAATCTGATCTGCTTTACCACCGGTCGCGGTTCGATGTTCGGGTCCAAGCCGGCCCCCACCATCAAGCTGGCTTCCAATACCGCCATGTTCGAGCGCCTGCGCGACGATATGGACATCAACTGCGGCCAGGTCATCGACGGCAGCGCCACGATCGAGGCGATGGGCGAGCAGATCTTCGCGCATATCCTGCGTGTGGCCTCGGGGGAGCGCAGCTGCAGTGAGCGGCTCGGGCTCGGGGATCACGAATTCGTGCCATGGCACGTCGGTATCGTCAGCTGATGGCAACGTCGGCCAACAGAGAGGAGGTGTGACAATGACCCTGACGCTGGAAAGTGGTGACCTGGTTCAGTGCCGTAACTATATCGCCGGGCACTGGAGCGACGCCGCCGATGGGGCGCGCTTGTCGATCTCCAATCCGGCCGATATGCAGCCCATCGCCGAGGTGCCGGACAGCGGCGCCGACGAAGCACGGGCAGCGGCCGATGCTGCCCACCACGCTTTTGCCGACTGGCGCGCGACGCCGGCCAAGCGGCGTGGCGAGCTGCTCAAGCGTTGGCACGCCCTGGTGATGGCCCACCAGCAGGATCTGGGGCGCCTGATATCACTGGAGCAGGGCAAGCCTCTCGCCGAAGGTCAGGGTGAGGTGGGCTATGCGGCCAGCTATATCGAGTGGTTCGCCGAAGAGGCGCCACGCATTGCCGGGGAGGTGATTGCACCGCCGGTCGCCGGGCGACGCATGCTGGCGGTCAAGGAGCCGGTGGGGGTGGTAGCGGTGATCACGCCCTGGAATTTCCCCGCGGCGATGATCGCGCGCAAGATTGCGCCGGCCCTGGCGGCAGGCTGCACGGTGGTGGCCAAGCCCGCCGAGGATACCCCGCTGACGTCGCTGGCGCTGGTGCGCCTGGCCGAGGAGGCGGGTATTCCTCCTGGAGTGATCAATGTCGTCTGCGCCTCGCGTGGGCGCACACCGGAGGTGGTTGACGCCTGGCTCGAGGATGCCCGGGTGCGCAAGATCAGCTTCACCGGCTCTACCCCGGTGGGCAAGCACCTGGCCCGGGCGTCGGCCGATACCCTCAAGAAACTCTCGCTGGAGTTGGGCGGCAATGCGCCCTTTATCGTCTTCGAGGATGCCGATCTCGACGCCGCCGTGGAGGGCCTGATGGCCGCCAAGTTCCGCAATGGCGGCCAGACCTGCGTCTGCCCCAATCGCGTCTATGTGCAGGAGGCGGTGTTCGACGCCTTCGCCGACAAGCTGGTCGCGCGAGTCGCCGCCTTGCAGGTGGGGCCGGCCAGTGACCCCGACAGTCAGATCGGGCCGATGATCAATGCGCGAGCCGTCGACAAGATCCTTGCGCATATCGACGATGCCGTAACCCGGGGCGCCAGGCTGCTGGTGGGGGGCGAGCGGGTGCGGACCGATCTGGGACCGAATTACGTGGCACCGACGCTGCTGGGCGATGTCACGCCCGACGCACGGCTGTGCCATGAGGAGACCTTCGGGCCACTGGTGCCGCTGCTGCGCTTCGCCACGGAAGAGGACGCGGTGGCGGCCGCCAATGCCACGCCGTTCGGGCTCGCCAGTTACTTCTACTCGGAGAGCGTCAGTCGCATCCATCGCGTTGCCGATGCGCTGGAGGCTGGCATCGTCGGCATCAACGAGGGCGCCGTGGCGTCCGAAGCGGCGCCTTTCGGCGGTATCAAGGAGTCGGGCTACGGACGGGAAGGCTCGGTCCATGGCCTCGACGACTACCAGCACATCAAGTACCTCTGCCAGGGCAATTTGCGCTGACAAGAGGCATGACAACAACAACCGGAGCAGCCATGAACGCATCCAGCAACAGCGGTCCGGCAGCGGGCAATCCGTTCAAGCAGGCCCTGGCCGAGGGCAGGCCCCAGGTCGGGCTATGGCTATCGATGGGGGATGCCTACAGTGCCGAGCTTTGCGCCACGGCGGGTTTCGATTGGCTGCTGATCGACAACGAACACGCGCCCAACGACGTGCGCAGTACGCTTGCCCAACTGCAGGCGGTAGCCGCGTATGGCGGCCACCCCGTGGTGCGCGCGCTGCAGGGCGAGGCCGCGTCGCTCAAACAGCTGCTCGATATCGGCGCCCAGACCCTGCTGATACCGATGGTCGATACCCCCGAGCAGGCTGCCTCCATGGTCGCCGCGACGCGCTACCCTCCTGAGGGCATTCGCGGCGTCGGCGCTGGGGTCGCCAGGGTGTCGCGCTGGAACGGCCGGCCCGACTATGTGCAGCATGCCAATCAGGAGGTCTGCCTGCTGGTGCAGGCCGAGACGCTGACGGCGCTGAAGAATCTCGAGGCGACCTGCGCGGTGGAGGGCGTGGATGGCGTCTTCATCGGCCCGGCTGACCTGGCGGCCTCGATGGGGCACCTCGGCAACCCCGGCCATCCCGAGGTACAGGCGGCCATCGAGGCGGCGATTCACACCATCGTGGCGTGCGGCAAGGCCGCCGGCACCTTGACCGGTGACATTGGCCAGGCCAGGCGTTTCCTCGAACTGGGCGCGACCTTCGTGGCGGTAGGACTGGACGTCACGCTGCTGGCTCAGGCGGTTCGCCAGCGCGCCGCGGACTTCGACCTGCATGTAGGGGCGCAATCGACAGGAGGGCCTTACTGACCCGACGGAAGTAGCAGAAACCCGACCGCCTCCTCGCAGGCCTGTCGACGGATCCGTTCCGAGCGATGCTGGTTACCTGCGATAGGGCGGCGATGGCTTGATTAGAAGATTAAAATAACGCAAAGGAGCAAACGCCATGACTCATAACACCACTAAACTCTCGGTTCTCCTCGCCGGTGTGATGGCCGCAGGCATCGCTGCCGCGGATTATCCCACCAAGACCATCACCATGGTGATCCCCTATGGCGCCGGCGGTGGTACCGACGTACTGGCAAGAACGCTGCAGCCGGCTCTCGAAGAGTCGCTGGGGCAAACCATCGTGGTCTCCAACGTGCCGGGCGGCGGCGGTATTCTCGGCTTTACCCAGGTGGCCAACGCCAAGCCCGACGGCTATACGGTGACCATTCCCAATAATGTAATCTTCGCCACCGAGGGGATGGGCAATGCCACCTATACCTACTCGGACTTCGATTACCTCGGCAACGTCATGAGCGAGGACTACGTCGTGGCGGTACGTGCCGATGGCCCCTGGGATAGCTGGGAAGCGCTAGTCGAAGATATGCAGGCCAACCCTGGCACGGTGAGCTTCGGCTTCTCCGGCGCCGGCGGGTCGACCCACGTCGCCAGCGAGATCCTGGCCGACATGGTGGGCTACCGGGCTCGCCAGATTCCCCATGATGGCTCCTCGGACGCGGTGGCCGCGGCCATGGGCGGCCATATCGATGCGCTGATGCTCAACCTGGCCGACCTTGCTTCCGGCCTGCGCTCTGGCCGGCTGATACCGCTGGTCAGCCTCGGCGATGATCGCCTGGAAGACTATCCGGACGTTCCGACCCTTAGCGAACTCGGTCACGAGCTGAGCCTGACCAACTGGCGCGGTATCGCGGCACCGGCTGGCGTCGACGAAGAGGTCAAGGCCGCCTGGGCAGCGGCACTGGAAGCCGCCACCAGCGATGCCAAGGTGCAGGAGGCGATTGCCAACCAGGGCGGTGAAGTGGATTACATCCCCCCCAGCGAGGCGTTGGACTCACGCATGGCGGAGCTCGCCGAGGCTTTCATCCACACCGCCCAGCGGCTCAAGTAGTGATGACCATGGTCAGGCCCCTTGGGTGGGGCCTGACGCCTTGCTGACAATGGGAGTCCGCCATGACGCGAGTGACCGAGAAGCAGCTCTTCTATCTCCTGCTGATCCTGGGGGCCGGCTACTTCCTCCACCTGGCCAGTTCGATCCCGACGATGATGCGGGTGGTCGGCGACCCGGGGCCGGGGTTCCTGCCGTTTTGGGTCAGCGCCATCATCATGCTGTTGGTGGGCTACCTACTGGTAGTGGAAACCCTGATAAAGCGGGAACCCGATGGCGGTGTCCGGCTGGCTCGCCGTGAAGCCGTCACGCTGTTGGTGACGTTGGCAGCGATCGTGCTCTACCTGATCATGTTGACGTTTATCGGCTTCTTCGTCAGCACCCTGGTGTTCCTGGGCCTCTTTCGCCTGCTCGTCGACAGGTTTCTCAACGATGCCTGGCCCACAGGTCGCTCGGTGCTGACCTCTGGGCTATTCGCAGTGATCGCGACCAGTGCCATCTATGTCGTGTTTTCCGTGCTGTTTGGACTATCCATGCCCTGAGGGGAGGAGTCGGTCATGTTTGCTCATTTCGCCGAGGCGGCGACGCTGTTCGCCAACGGCTACATCTTCCTGGCGATTGCCGCCGGCACGGTGCTTGGTCTGATCTTCGGCTCGCTGCCGGGGTTGACTGCCACCATGGGCATCGCCCTGCTGCTGCCGTTGACCTTCGGCATGGAGCCGGTCACCGGCATGGGCATGCTGCTGGGGGTCTACTGCGGCGCCATCTCCGGTGGCTCGATCCCCGCCGCGCTGCTCAATATTCCCGGCACGCCCTCGTCGGTGGCCACCACCCTGGATGCCTTTCCCATGGCGCGCAACGGCGAGCCGGGGCGTGCACTGGGGCTGTGTATCGTCGCCTCCATGATCGGCGGCATGATCAGCGTGCTGATCTTCGCCTTCATGTCGCCGCTGATCGCCGAGGCGGCGCTGCGCTTCAGTGCCATCGAGTACGCTACGCTGGGCCTGTTCGGCTTGACGATCATCGCCTCGGTGTCGGACAAGTCGCTGATCAAGGGCATCGTGGCGGGCCTGATCGGTGTGCTGATCTCGCTGATCGGCATCGACTCGCTGACCGGCGTGGTGCGCCTGACGGCGGGGATCCCCGCCCTGATAGGCGGTGTCGACTTCATGGCGGCGCTGATCGGCCTGTTCGCCCTGTCGCAGATCATCACCGACACCACCACCTCGCGCTCCGATCAGGCGAGCGAGGGGCGGGTGAGGGTCAACAACGCCTACCCGCGCTTTCGCGAGACCTTCCGGCGCTGGAAGATCTGGTCGAGCAGTTCGCTGATCGGTTCGCTGGTCGGGGCGATCCCCGGTGCCGGTGGCAGCATCGCCTCCTTCCTGGCTTATGACCAGGCCAAGCGCATCTCACGCACGCCGGAGCAGTTCGGCAAGGGACATGATGAAGGCGTTATCGCCTGCGAATCGGCCAACAACGGCATGACGGGCGGCGCGCTGATTCCGATGATGACGCTGGGGATTCCTGGGGATGCTTCGGCGGCAATCCTGATGGGGGGGCTCTTGATCCATGGACTGCAGCCAGGCCCCATGCTGTTCGACGAACAGGCCAACATTGCCTACGGCATCATCATTGCCTTCCTGGTCGCCAATGTCTTCATGTTCAGCTTCCAGTCGGTGGGCATCAAGCTCTTCGTCCGGGTGCTGCAGATACCGCGGACTTACCTGCTGCCGTTTATCATGGTGATGTGCATCCTCGGTGCTTACGGCATCACCGGCAGCCTGACCTCGGCCTGGGTGCTGCTGATCTTCGGCATCTTCGGCTACTTCCTCAACCGCCATGGATTCAGTGCCGCTCCGGTGGTACTGGGAATGATCCTGGGCTACATGGTCGAATCCAACTTCCGGCGCGGGATGACCATGCATGATGGCGACTGGAGCGTGTTCTTCACCCGCCCGATCAGTCTGACCTTCGTTCTGCTCTCCTTGCTAGCCATTGCCCTGCCGTTGTATCGCAATTACCGCAGTAGAAACGCACGCAAGTATGCCAATCCATAGTGGTGCAGGCGGCATATTTCCCTAACGTGCTATGTAAGTAACCAGAGGCCCCTCATGCAGCGGTGCCAGCACGCTGCGATTACGGCCGGCGCGCTTGGCTTGGTAGAGCGCTTCGTCGGCATGCAGGATCAGTGCGGAGGGCGCCATGCCGTGGACGGGCCGAATCACCGCGGCGCCAATGCTCACCGTGACGACGGGGCTGTTCGGGGCATCTTCGTTGGGTAGCCCAAGCGCCTCTATGCCCTGGCGAACACGTTCGGTGGCCTGGTAGGTCGAGGAAACCGAGGCATTGGGCAATAGCACCACGAACTCTTCACCGCCGTAGCGCACCACCAGGTCATCCTCCTGGCGCACGTGCTGCTGTATTTCCAGCGCCACCTGGCGGAGGCAGTTATCCCCCTGCAGGTGCCCGTAGCGATCGTTGTAGAACTTGAAGTAGTCAATATCGATCACCAGCATGCCAACCATCGCCTGTTTGGCGATGGCGGCCTCCCAGCGCTGCGCAAGCACGTTGTCGAAGTGGCGACGGTTGGCCACTCCGGTCAGCGGGTCGGTAATCGAAATCTTGGTTAGTGCCTGATACTCGGCCTGAGCGGCGTTCGCTCTTAGCTGCTTGCGTAGCAGCAGCAGGTACGACTGGCGCTCACTGGCTTCCAAACGGAAATTGGCAAGCAACGTGAAGACCACATTGGAGGCGAACAGGGCAAGGGTATAGACCTTCACTTCGAATGCCATCGGCTGATACGCCACCACGAAGGCGGCCATGATCAGCCCGCACAGCAGCGACGTTACGACAGCAAACGCAAAACGCAGCGAAAAGACGACATTGCTCACCAGCGGAATCAGGCCGAAGGCGAAGGTGTCGAGAAAGGAGTAGGGCGACTTGGAGACGTAGAAGATCACATTGGAGAACAGCATCGCAATCAGGATCGCGACCGCCATCATTGCCTCACGCAGCGCCGGTCTCAGGTGACGGCTGACGCAGTAGAGGCACGCGAGACCCACAGGGGTCACCATCCCTAAACGAATCCAGGCGGCGATGCTCCAGGTCTCCTGACGAAAGATGTAGTCGTAGAAGACGAAGAGATCGTAGATGATCAGCGCCACGATGCCCGTCAAGACGAGATGCTTGCTGCGCTGGATGGAGGTGTCGGTCTCGAAGCGTGTCTCCACCGCTGGACTAAAGCGCAGGCGATACCAAGGCTTGAGCAGGTTGGCTTCGACCTCGCTGAGCAAGGTCTCTTTCATGGCGTGATTTCCCTGACAGTGATGACACCGTTTCTATCGCTACAGTGTTCTCCAAGGGTTATCGGTCGCAGCGAGGGTAACTTTACGATTAACTACGGTTTCATTCTGCTAACGCTGTCTGCCAACGCGAACACATGCGGATCGTCGGCGCCGAGATCTTCCAAAGCGGTTGCGAGGTTGAGCAGGTAGTCGCGGTTGGGGCCACTGGGGCCCTGGGCGGTGGCGATCTGGCGGGCCATGGTGTCGAGTGGGGCGTCACCAAGAAAGGCGGCGTTGTTCTGAGTGGCGAGGTAGAGGAGGCCTTCGGCATGGCTGCCGTCGGCGAAGTGCATCAGCGTCGTTTCGCGCAGGTAACCGTTCTTTTCGCGAATATCCAGGCCGCCCAGCACCTCACCGCCGATGCGATAGGCCATGCCCTGGCAGAGCGCGCCTGGCTGGCGTATCAGGGTGACCACGCGGCCGGGGGCCTCAGGGGTGCCGCGATGGTCATGGGAGGCCTGCCAGAAACGCCGCGCCCAGCCTTCGATATGCGCAGGGCGTCGCTCCAGATAGTCAAAGCCGGCCTTCCAGATCAGCGAGCCGTAGCCGAACAGCCACAGCTCAGCGCTGTCGTCGATGGGCATGCGCTGTTGATTGATCAGGCGGGTGTCGAGGGTCATGGCTGGCCCTGCTCGTTGGGTTGGGGGCTGCGCCGCAGGGGCTGGGTCAAGGTCTGGGCCATGATCACGCCGACTAGCGTCAGGCCACCGCCGAGCAGATGCCAGCTGGCCAGGCGCTCGCCGAGGAACAGCATGGCGATGATGGCGCTGAACAGCGGCATGAGGTTGAGGAAGATGCTGGCCTTGCTGGCGCCGATCTGGCGCACCGCGCGCATCCATAGAAAGGTGGTGATGATCGAGGCGGGAATGCCGGCATAGGCGATCAGCCAGACATTACCGGCGTCCACCGGGGTCATCGGCCCGAGCAGATAGCCGGGCAGCAGCAGCAGGGTGGCGAAAACCGCCTGGACATAGAGCATCACCCAGGGCGGCAGCTCCATCTGCCAGCGCTTGAGCATCACCCCATAGGTGGCGTAGCAGGTGGCGGCGACTACCATCAGCGCATCGCCCAGCGACACATCGAGTGCCAGCAGCGACAGTGGGTCGCCGCGGCCAAGCAGTACCGCCACCCCGCAGAGAGCGACAAGTCCGCCGACCACGCCGCCGAGGCTGGGTGGTTCGCGCAGAATCAATGCGCTAAGCAGCACCGTAAGCAACGGCACGGTGGCGGCAAGAATGCCCATATTGGTGGCCGAGGTGGTCTCGGCGGCCACATAGGCCAATCCCTGCCACATTGCCATGCCCAGCAGGCCGAGGAAGGCCAGCTTGGGCCACTCGCGCTTGAGCGCCTGGCGATGGCGCCACACCGCCGGCAGCACGAAGGGCGTCAGCACGGCCAGGGCCAGCACCCAGCGCAGAAAGGCGATGCTGCTCGGCGCGATGGCGCCTACGGTGAGCTGGTTGATGGTCATGTTGCCCGACCAGATCAACACGGCACCCAGCGGAGCGAGAAAGTAGAGCAGCGGCATGGCGACCTCATGGACAAGGCAGAGCCCCGCTAGGGGCGGGGCTCTGGAGCGTGGTCATCATATCGTGCTGAGAGGTGGCTGCAAGCCATGAGCGGGGCAGTGATAGCCACTGCTTGACGCATGCCGTCGCGAGTCAGCGAAGCTGACTGTCCTTGCTGCCGCGGCGGTTGTAGCCGCTATAGGCGGTCTGCTGCTTATCGCGCTCGCTCTGACAGGCGATGCACAGACGCACCCCCTTGATCGCCTCGCGGCGAGCCTGGGGGATCTCGTCGCCGCACTCTTCGCAGTGTCGCAGACTGTCACCGGTGGGCAACTGGCTGCGTACCCGCTGCAGCGCGTCTTCCACCGTGCTCTCGATCTGCTCCTGCTCGGCGCCGTCGCGTGACCAGCCGCCTGCCATATATCGCCTCCTTCGGCTGTTGTCGGCTTGTTCCAGTAAGACTATCTCTCAAGAGGGTTTTTGGCGCAGTTGGCGCAGCTCGCCATTCAGCGCCTTGATAATGGTATAGCACATCAGCAGCATCACCACCGAGAACGGAATCGCCGTCGCCGTTACCCCGGCCTGCAGCGCCGACAGCCCGCCGCCGATCAGCAGGACGATGGCAATAAAGCCCTCCACCGTGGCCCAGAACATGCGCTGGGGCCGCGGCGCGTCGATCTTGCCACCGGCGGTAATGGTGTCGATCACCAGGGAGCCGGAGTCCGACGAGGTGATAAAGAAGATCAGCGCCAGCACGATGGCCAGTGTCGACATCAGGCCGGTCAGCGGCAGCTCATTGAGCATGCCGAACAGCGACAATTCGGGGCTGTAGTTGTCGATCACGTACTCCTTGACCAGGCTGGTATCGGGGCTGGCGTAGAGCTGGTCCAGGGCTGTCGCACCAAACACTCCCATCCAGACGAAGATGAACAGGCTGGGGATCAGCAGTACACAGGTCACGAACTCCCGAATCGTGCGTCCACGCGACACCCGGGCGATGAACATGCCGACGAACGGTGCCCAACTGATCCACCAGGCCCAGTAGAAGATGGTCCAGGCCTGGCGGTAGTCATCGTCATCACGGCCGAAGGGGGCCGACAGCGGAGCGAACTCCATTACGTAGGTGGTGAGCCCGGTAAAGAAGCCGCTCAGGGCGACCAGCGTGGGGCCGGCGATCAGCACGAAGAAGAAGAACAGCACCGCCAGCACCATATTGATTTCGGAGAGCTTCTTGACGCCGCCCTCGAGTCCGCGCCATACCGATACCAGCGCAGCGGCGGTCACCAACAAGATGATGATGACCTGGGTGGTGGTATTAACATCCAGACCAAACACGAAATTCATCCCTGCGTTGGCCTGCTGGGCGCCCAGACCCAGAGATGTCGCTAGCCCGAACAGGGTGGAGAATACTGCCAGGATGTCGATGGCATGCCCCCACCAGCCCCACACGCGGTCGCCGAGGATCGGAAAGAATGCAGAGCGAATCGAGAAGGGCAGGCCCTTGTTATAGGTGAAAATGGCCAGTGCCAGCGCCATCACCACATAGACGGCCCAGCCGTGGATGCCCCAGTGCAGGTAGGTGCCGGCAAGGCCCATGGCGGTGGCGCCGGGAATCGCCTCCGGGTCAAGCGCACCGTCGTCGCCAAACGGCGAGGGAATGCCTAACGGCAGCGAGACGTTGGCGTGGTAGACCGGCTCCAGCACGCCGAAGAACAGCAGCCCGATACCGATCCCGGCGGCGAACAGCATCGAAAACCACGACAAGTAGTTGTAGTCGGGCCGCGCATCAGGTCCACCCAGCCGAATCGACCCATAGGGCAGCACGACGAGCGCAATACAGAACAGAATGAAGAAGTCCACCACCAGCATGAAATACCAGTCTAGCGTTCCGGTCGAAAAGGCGACGATAGATTGGAAGATGCCGCCCGCTCGTTCGGGGAACATCAGGGTGAGGAGGATAAAGACGACCGAGGCGAGTGCCGATACGGCGAAGACGCGGTTGTGGATATCGAAGCCGATGGGGCCAAGGCTCCCTTCGACATTGTCTTGACCAACGACGTAATCCGTCTGCATGTCGCTGGTCACGGAAGGCGACGAGGGGTCGCTTGGGGAGCTCATGGGACATCTCTCCTTATATTGTTAGGTTTTGTACGAAAAGTCGGCACGTAGGCAACGATCTATGCAAGCCAGGCATACCATGGCGCGAAAGCTGCGGGCCAGCTTGTCATAGCGCGTGGCGATTCGCCGTAG
>NZ_JACXZT010000017.1:151124-244786 GCF_014779595.1 Halomonas sp. ML-15 | reverse complement strand
CGCCGGCTCGGGGCGTTCGACCGCCCTCGCGGCGGTGCCGCGAAGGGCCGGGCGGTCTCACCCCCATGTGAGAGTAGCGGAGCGCCGCCCGGATCATCGTCAGGCACTTATACCAAGAAACCCCTGTCTCGAGAGAGGCTGGGGTTTCGCCGTTTGAAGGCCTTTCAGTAGCGACACCCGACTATCTAGCTCCTGCACGCCCTGGCCAGGATTCGAGAAATGCCAAAGCCCTGTCGGCTTCGACTGGCCGACTGAACAGGTAGCCCTGCAGTTGATCACAGCCAAGCTCTTTCAGCAGATCATGCTGTGCTTGATGTTCGATGCCTTCGGCAATGACCTTAAGGCCGAGGCCATGGGCAATTCGTATAATTCCTTTGACCAGATCGACGGCTGCCCGCTCATGGGGTAGGTCATCGATAAAGCTCTTATCGATCTTCAGAGCGTCAATGGGGAGTCGCTTGAGATAATTCAGCGAGGAGTAGCCGGTCCCGAAGTCGTCAAGAGCCAGGGTGATGTCGTGATCCCGAAGCTGGCGCATGGTGTTGACCGCCTGACTGATGTCGGTGAGCAGGCTTTCCTCGGTCAGCTCCAGGGTCAACCGCTCTGGGGACAGGTCGTACTGCTTGAGCGTCTGAAGGATATGGTCGACAAAATCCAGTTGATAGAACTGGTTGGCGGGGATGTTGACACCCATCCGTAAAGGGGGATTGCCTGGCCTGAGCGGCCAATCCAGTGCTGTCTTGCACACCACCTTGAGTGACCAGTCCGTCAGCAGTCGTGACAGTCGGGGAGTTTTTTCGGCGATGGGTACGAACTCCCCGGGACTGACTATGCCCAGCTCCGCATCGTTCCAGCGCGCCAGCGCCTCGAAACCGATCACGCCACTGCCATCGGCGAGCACAATGGGTTGATAGTGCTGGGACACCTCGTCATCTTGAAGCGCTGGCTCCAGGCGTTGCTCTATCCAGTGCCGACGAACGGCACTTGCCTCAGTATGATGAGTGAAGACATGCATGCCTCCCTTGGCTCTAGGCCCTTTAAGGGCGGCTCTGGCCCTTTCCAGCAGGTCATCAGGGGTAGTGCCGTCATCGGGGGAGACGCTGATCCCTACATCAATGTCCGGTCGCAGGGTATGGCCCTCGAGGTCGATGGCCATGTTCAGCCTGTTGACGATGGGCGTTATAACGCTGAAGAGATCACGCACGGAGAACATTGACACCACTCCAGCGAAGCGGTCATAGCCCAAGTGGCCAGCAGCGAGCATCTTGATGTCCGGTGCCGTCAGTCGGTCCGCCATGCATTGCAAGACGGCATCTCTCTTGCCACGTCCATGAATCCGGCTTATCTCGTCAAGATTGTTAACGCGCAGGTGCAGGACTGCTAAATAGTAAGCTTCTATGTCGGCCAGGCGAATCAGGTTGTCCAAGGTATCCCCGAAGAGGGTCTCATCGGGAAGACCCGTTCGGGCATTGCGTTGCGTGACATGGCTCACCTGTTGGCGCGCAGTGGCCAGCTCAGCGTAGAGATGTATCTGTTCCTCGACGATGCGGGCAAAGGTTTTCAACCAGGAGCGCTCTACCGAGGTCATCTCTCGAGGCTTTGTGTCACTGATGCAAAATGTTCCTATGGGATGGCCGCCCGGACCAAACAAGACGACGCCAGCGTAGAAGCGGACATATGGGGGGGAAACTACTGCCTTGTGGTTACAGAAGAACTCATCTGACAGGGCGTTGGGAATTTCCAGGTAATCATGTGCCAAGGCATGGACACAAAAAGAGAGGTCGTGTGAGGTTTCATGAGCCTCAATGCCCACCGAAGACTTGAACCATTGTCGATTCTCGTCGATCAGGGAGATAAATGCTGCAGGGACATTGAAAATCTGTGATACCAGGCGGGTATATCGATCAAAGCGTTCCTCTGGCTGGGTGTCCAGGATGTCGAGTGCGCGGAGTTCGGCAAGTCGAGCTTGCTCGTCGATGGCAGAGGTGCGGCTAGTGTCAGAAGGAGTATTACTCATGAACCTCTCTTCAGGTGTGTTGCTTACGAAAACGCGTTAGCCGAAGAGAGAGGGCTCGAGCCAATAGCATAATAGCTGTCAGCAGTGCCACTTCTGGTGCCATAACATTTGCTGCACAGGATGAAGTGTCTTATTTAGATAGCTCTCATTAACTTCGTTTATCTAAGCATATAGCTTATTACGGCACTACTGTACCATAGCTTACAAATAATACTTGCGATAGCGGAAAGGGGTTGAAAATCACTTTAGCATGCTGGCTGCACCCAGGTAGGCGTCCGGCGCGGACCGTGACGATGTTCACCAGCCGGTTACCGGGAAAGGCCGGGCGGTGTCGTTTCTCATCGGAGTGCTTGAGGGGCGGCTGGTGGCCGGCTAGACTGCGTGCCTTCAACAGGAGGTGATCGTGATTCCCCAGCACTTGTTGCTCTACTGTCGCCCCGGTTTCGAGCCGGATCTGAGCGCTGAAATTCAGCAAAAAGCGGCGCTGGCGGGCTGGGCAGGCCACGCCGAGGCCGTGCCGGAGAGCGGCTCCGTGAGCTTCGTGGTAGCCGGGGATGAGCCGGTCAATGGGCTGCATCGCGATGTGCCGCTGGCCTCTCTGGTTTTCGCCCGACAGAGCCTGGTAGCGCTCGCCCCCCTCAACCAGATGCCCCGTGAGGATCGCCTGACGCCGATCGTCGAGCAAGTGGTGGCCAGCGGCTGGAGCTTTGAGTCACTGTGGCAGGAAACGCCGGATACCAACGATGCCAAGGCCTTGAGTGGTTTGACTAAAGCGCTGGCCCGGCCGCTGGAGTCGGCGCTCAAGAAGCGTGGAGCGCTGCGTCGCAAGGCGGGAGGAAGGCGCCTACATCTGTGGTGGACGGCTGGTGACAGCGTGCAGTTGGGGATGAGTTTTCCCAATAACCGCAGCGAACATCCCGGTGGCATCCTGCGGCTGCGCTCTCCCCGCGAAGCGCCGAGCCGCTCGACTCTCAAGCTCGAGGAGGCCTGGCATGTGTTCGTGCCGCGGGATGAGTGGGAATCTCGGCTCAACGACAGCATGCAGGCGGCCGATCTTGGTGCAGCCCCGGGGGGCTGGACCTACCAGCTGGTGCGCAAGGGCATGTACGTCTATGCCATCGACAATGGCCCCATGGACAAGGGGCTGATGGCAACCGGGCAGGTTGACCACCTGCGTGAGGATGGCTTCATCTGGGAGCCGCCCAACCGTCTCGACTGGCTTGTCTGCGATATCGTAGACAAGCCGATACGAGTGACCCAGATGATCGAGCGTTGGCTGGTACGGCGCTGGTGCCGGGAGGCGGTGTTCAACCTCAAGCTGCCGATGAAACAGCGCTGGGCAGAAGTGCAGCGCTGCCTGGGGCGGCTGGAAACCTCACTCGAAGAAGCCAGGGTGACGGCTGAGATTCGTTGCCGACAGCTGTATCATGACCGGGAAGAGGTGACGGTGCATGTGCGTCTTCTCGATTGAGACGTTCAGCGATGCTCGTATACGCGGATGTGCTCTTCGTCGGAGAGTAGCGGCTTGACGCGCTGCATGACGCGTTCGCGCTCGCTGCTGTGCAGCCAGTCTTTCCAAGCGCTGAGGTCGCGCCACTGGGTTATCAGCAGACGTCGTTCGGGATGGTGGCGTTCGCATAGACTTTCACCGGCGATGAAGCCACGCGCGCTCACTGATGCCCGCATGGCTTCCCGGGCGGCCTGCTCGTACTCCTCTTCGAGGCCGGGCATGATACGGCGCTCGATGACGATCTTGATCATGTGACTACTCCATTCACCTGCTGACTCATCTACCCGAGAGGATACGAGAACGACCATGGCCGACCAAGTCGACGAATTGCCCAGCCACGACGTGGAACTGGA
This sequence comes from Halomonas sp. ML-15, assembly GCF_014779595.1. Lineage (GTDB taxonomy): Bacteria > Pseudomonadota > Gammaproteobacteria > Pseudomonadales > Halomonadaceae > Franzmannia. The sequence goes on along the minus strand of NZ_JACXZT010000017.1, from coordinate 240,906 downwards.
TACCACCGGCCTTTACTGCCCAGAGCCGATCATGATGATGCACAACCGTGTGCGTGACATGCAGCCCGGGCAGATCCTCAAGGTGATCGCCACTGATCCTGCGACCACCCGCGACATCCCCAAGTTTTGCAGCTTCCTTGGCCACGAGCTGCTGAGCCAGCGCGAGCAGGACAGCGGTTACCTGTACTTCGTACGTCTTGGCTAGGCGACATCTCAACGCGCAACCATCAGCGCCAGTGCTTCGAGGGTCACCGGATCTTCGTCCTTGATACGGTTGGCAATGGCGCGCTGAAAGAAATACACCACCCTGTGGCGGCTATGGCCGGGATATAGACAGGCGTCGCCGGCCAGCACCGGGGTCGACTCGACCTGGCTTTCATCGACCAGCAGCGCCTCGAGCTGGCCGTCGCTATAGAGTCGCCAGCCAAATACCTGCTTGAGCTGCCACGGCTGGTCTTCCTCGTCCATGCACAAGGCATGGGTGCCGAGGGTATCCGGTAGCTGCTGGATCAGCGTCGCTGCGTCGGTCTCTTCGTAGTCGAAATAGGCGGCGGCATGCTCTAGTTCGAATAGCTTGTGATCCGGCGGGCTGGAGAAGATCTCTTCAGTCTCGGGATCGCGGTAGCCGACGAAGTGCCCATATTCAGGATCGTCTAATTCATGGCAGGGCGTCAACGATTCCATCCACGGCACCAGGCCGACGACCTCACCATTTTCTCGCAGCCCCCAGGCCAGCAGTGGCATGCCATACAGCGTGTCCGGGTCGGAGGCGAGATGATAGAGCATCTCGAGGCCATCCAGTTCGGGTGCCAGGCGCACCATCCGGCGCTTGGCGTGCAGCCGTTGTCGCATGGCCTCCAGGTCGATGACCTGGGCAGGGCGGGGGGACAGTGGGATTCCCATGGTTACCCTCCTTGAGCGCGTTGTAACGGCAGTGGAACGGCCTAGTTTCACTATTAGCACAGTCCTGCGAGTAAAGTTAACCCCGTTGCTCATCTTCCTGACGTTGCTGGGTCAACGCACACTGCGTCGACCAGCGTTCCAACAGTGTCTGATGGGTGCCATGGGCCTGCCGGAAACGCGGCCAGGGCGCGCTGGCATCACCGTTGTCGGCGCCGATAGCCAGCCAGGTGTCGCGATACTGCTCCGGCGCCGAGCGCGAGACGGGATGGGCATCGAACACCGCGTTGATTGCGGTCAACCAGCGTTCGGCCTGGATGTCGAGACGCGCTAGATAGTCGTCGACATCACGTCGCACGGCGCTGCTGTCGAAGTCGCTCAGCCGTTGGCAGGTAGGAATATCTTCGAGAGCGCTGGCCAGCATCCGATTGCTCTCCTCGAGACGCTGGGTGGCGAGCATCAAGCTACGCAGCACGCGAGCGGTGAGCGGTTCACGGCTGAGGACCTGGAAGTGATCCGCAAGGGTCGAGCCGTCAGGCTGCCAGTCAGGATCGAACTGGCGCAGTACGGCCTCTCTCAGGTATTCGAGAGCGGCGACATGGGCATCGAAGTCGATCTGCGATGTGACCGGCAGAGGTCGACTGGCCCGCGAGAAGTTGCCCACCCACTCGCTGGAGCCGAATAACGCGTTCCAGCTCGCCCATGGCAGATGCTCGGTCTTGGCTTCGGTAATGCGCTGCAGACGCTGCCGATCGCTGTCGGCGAGGTCATCCGCCACGTCGGAGCGCCAGCAGGCGTCGAGGCGTCGCCACAGCTCCAGCTCATATAACCAGCGCTGACTGGGCACAGCGACTCGGCCGAGCTGGTTATTTCGCTCGGCGACCAGCGAGGTGATCTGGCACTCGCGTAGGGCGTATACGTTGAGCAGGCTTTCGCGTAGCTCGGGAATCTTGAACAGACGCAGGTCCTGATCGGGAAAGGCGCCAATATTGTCCGGCGCCTGTGGCTCGGGAGCGCTGACGTCCAACGCCTCGGCGAGCCGTTGCTGATAGTCGCCGAGCAGGTCGTCGGCCTCACTGCCACCGCAGCCGGTGAGCAGGCTACCCAGCAGCACCGCGAAGAGCCAGCCAAGCGCATGACGTAAAGGGTCAGCTACGAGGGATCTGCCATCGTCCATCTTTTACCGCCTTACTGATCTGGTCCAGGCGCAACCCCAACAGAACGGCCGCCACCGTGAGGCCAAACACCAGGCCGATCCAGTAGCCGTAGATGCCCAGCGGGTCGAGCCACTCGCCGAGGCCGCGGGTGCCCAGCCAGTGTCCGCCCAGCAGGCCCACCAGCCAGTACGAGACCAGGGTGATGGACATGATGATGCGGGTATCCTTGTAGCCGCGCAGGGCGCCAGCCATGTTGATCTGCAGCGCGTCGGAGACCTGATAGATCATCGCCAGCACGATCAGCGACAGTGCCAACTGCTGCACCTCGACATTGTGAGTGTAAAGCGCGATCACCGGTTCCGAGGCGAACCACAAAATCAGATTGTTGATACCGGCAATCAGCACACAGACGGCAATACCGTTCCAGGCCACGAAACGCGCCAGCTCGGGTTTGCCGGCACCGAGGGTATTGCCGACACGTACCGTCAGTGCCATGCCCAGCGACAGTGGCAGCATGAACAGGATCGAGGTGAAGTTGAGTGCCACCTGGTGGCCGGCCACCACCACCTCACCGAAGCTGGCGATAAACAGCGCGATCAGTGTGAACAGGGTGACCTCGACAAAGATCGCCACGCCGATCGGCACCCCGACGTAGAGCAGTTCGCCGATCATCGCTCGGCGCGGTGGTGTGGGCGAGTGCCACAGAGTGACCGGCGCGTAGGCCCGCGAACGGCGGGTATACAGCAGCATGGCCAGGCTCATGACCCACATCGACAGCCCGGTGGCGATACCGCAGCCTAGTGCACCGAGCGCCGGGAAGTCAGCCAGTGGCCCCGCCAAGCCGGGGCCGAACAGCGCGACCAGCCCATCGCCGCCGTAGATCAGCAGATAATTGGCAGGCACGTTGACGCCCAACCCGACCAGGCTGATCCATAGCGAGGGGCGGGTGTGGTTCATGCCGTCGGAGAAGGCCCGCAGTGCCTGGAACAGTGCCACGCCGGGCATGCCGAAAGCGACTGCCGAGAGATAGGCGGCAGATAGCTCGGCAACGTGAGAAGGGACGTTCATCAGCCGGAAGATCGGCATTACCGTAAACCACAGCAGCAGCCCGGCCACCAGGCCGAGAGCCAACGCCACCCACAGCGCCTGGTGTACATTGGGACGAATGCGCTCGACATTACCGCCACCCAGCAGTTGGGCGACGATCGGCGTCAGTCCCATCAGAGTGCCGGTCATGAACAGCATCAAGGGCAGCCACAGGCTCGAACCCACCGATACCGCGGCGAGATCGGCGGCGCTGAGCCGGCCGGTCATCATCACATCGGTGACGCCCATGCCCGCCTGAGCGAGCTGAGCGCCGCAGATTGGCAGTGCCAGGCGCATCAATAGGCGGGTTTCTGAACGGGAACGGGCCAGCAGTGGAGAGCGTAACAGCGCCAAGGGTGACACTCCTTCTCGAAAAGCCGGGCACCCATCCCGGCGCCCGCAGAGAGCCTGACGATTTGGTCAAGCTGTGAATCAAGGGCGACTAGTCTAGCAAGGCATGGGGATTTCCGCCTGCCAAACGGAGCTTTATACTGCCGACACTGAATTTTCGAGCGGAGTGACGCGTGACGCACCGGTTGGACGATATCATTGCGCTATTCGACGGGCTGTTCATGCCCGACTACCGTACGCGCCTGGTGCGCGGCGACGACGAGCCGCTCTACCTGCCAGCGCAGGGCGACGGTGACCACCATCGGGTGATCTTCGCCCGCGGCTTCTACGCCAGCGCGCTACATGAGATCAGCCACTGGTGCATTGCCGGGGCGCGGCGTCGCCAGCTCGAGGATTACGGCTACTGGTATCTTCCCGACGGACGCGATGCCCAGCAACAGCGCGCCTTCGAGGATGCCGAGGTGGCGCCCCAGGCGCTTGAGCTGCTGCTGGCCGAGGCGTGCGGGCATTCGTTCAACGTCAGCGTCGACAACCTAGGTGAAGTGGAGGTCGACCGAGATGCCTTTCGGCAGCGCGTCGAGGCACGCGCTGCGCGCTACCGGGAGGAGGGATTGCCGGCGCGGGCGGCCGCCTTGGTGACGGCGTTGACGGCCTATTATCATCAGGGGTACGCGCTTGAGGAGGCCATCGAGTTGGGCCTCACATATGCACCACTCCCAGTGTAGGAGCGACTTCAGTCGCGATTGCAGTGCGCAGCGCTGCCGGTTAAGCCAACCCCATCGCGAATAAATTCGCTCCTACATTGGCCTCGGCGCCACTGCTCTTGTGGGAGCGACGTCAGTCGAGATTGCAGTGCGAAGCGCTGCCGATTGAGCCAACCCCATCGCGAATAAATTCGCTCCTACATTGGCCTCGGCGCCACTGCTCTTGTGGGATCCACGTCAGTCGAGATTGCAGTGCGAAGCGCTGCCGATTGAGCCAACCCCATCGCGAATAAATTCGCTCCTACATTGGCCTAGGCGCCACTGCTCTTGTGGGATCGACGTCAGTCACGATGCGGCGCGTAGCGCTGCCGATTGAGCCACCCCATCGCGAATAAATTCGCTCCTACATTGGCCTCGGCGCCACTGCTCTTGTGGGAGCGACGTCAGTCGCGATGCGGCGCGTAGCGCTGCCGATTGAGCCAACCCCATCGCGAATAAATTCGCTCCTACATTGGCCTAGGCGCGACTCCCTGTGGGAGCGACGTCAGTTGCGATTGCAGTGCGCAGCGCTGCCGGTTAAGCCACCCTCATCGCGAATAAATTCGCTCCTACATTGGCCTCGGCGCCACTGCTCTTGTGGGAGCGACTTCAGTCGCGATTGCAGTGCGCAGCGCTGCCGGTTAAGCCAACCCCATCGCGAATAAATTCGCTCCTACATTGGCCTCGGCGCCACTGCTCTTGTGGGAGCGACTTCAGTCGCGATTGCAGTGCGCAGCGCTGCCGATTGAGCCAACCCCATCGCGAATAAATTCGCTCCCACATTGGCTTAGGCGCTACTCCTTTGTGGGAGCGACGTCAGTTGCGATGCGGCGCGTAGCGCTGCCACTTCAACTCTCTTCCGCCAACCGCTGATGCAGGGCCAGCATCACCTGCACTTCCTGCTCCGGCCGCATCGGTTCCATGCCCAGCTCGCCAAACAGCTGACTACGAGCTCGCGCCCACTCGCCGGGGGCCAGGTCGACATACAGTGACTCGGCGGGGGCCAGTTCAACGAAGGGGTCGAGCCCGAAGACATCGAACAGCCTCGACAGGGCGGCCTCGTCGTCGCTGACCCCCGCGGTGTAGAGGGTGGCACTGAAGTGGTCGTTCTCCAGTTCGCGGATCACGTCCAGCGGGCTGACGCCGAGGTTCTCGAGCTCCTCGAGACTGTAGTCGCCGAGCGAGATCAACTCGTCATTGAGCCAGTCGTCATCGGGCTGGATCAGGGTGTGTTTGACCTGGCCGTCGGCCAGCGCCCAGGCGATGGCCAGCGGCAGGCCGCCATCCTCTCCGGTCTCGACGGCAATGAAGCCAGGAAAGTCGTCCATGTCAGGTCTCCTCGTGGAGCGCGTTCAGGCGAAAGAAGTGCCGCGCCGTGTTGCTGGTGGCAATGGCCAGGGCCGCCTCGTCATCACCGCGCCAGTGGGCGATCTCGGTGACGATCCAGGGCAGCAGCGATGGCTCATGGCGGCGTCCCTTGAGTTTGGCAGGTAAATTGCGCGGCAGCAGGTAGGGGCAATCGGTTTCCAGCATCAGCCGATTGGCGGGAATCTCTCCGACCAGCTCGCGCAGATGATGGCCGCGACGCTCGTCGCAGATCCAGCCGGTCAAGCCGACATGCAGATCGAGATCCAGATAGCCATACAGTGTTTCGCGCTCGCCGGTAAAGCAGTGCACCACCGCATGGGAGATGTCGTCGCGCCAGGCTCGGAGTATCGACAGCATGCGCTGTCCGGCGTCACGCTCATGGATAAACAGCGGCAAGCCGCTCTCGACCGCTAGGCCCAGCTGGGCTTCGAAGGCGCGCTCCTGATCGGTGGGCGTCGAGAAATTGCGGTTGAAATCGAGACCGCACTCGCCGACGGCGACCACCTCAGGCTGTCGATGCAGCCCACGCATGTCGGCTTCCAAGGCGCTGTTCCACTGACTGGCATCGTGGGGGTGGACACCAGCGGTAGCATATAGCCTGGAAGCGTGGCCGCTATGATTGCGCGCCAACTCGATGGCCTGCTCGGCATGCTCGAGGTCGGTGCCGGTCAGAATCAGTTCGCGGACGTTGGCCGCCCGGGCGCGTCGCAGCACCGACTCGAGGTCGTGGGCGAAGCTCGCATGGGTCAGGTTGGCCCCGATATCCACCAGCGGTGCGGGGCTCACCCGCTGCAGTGCCTCGGGCAGGAAGTCGTCGAAGGTGTCGGTCGGCTCGGCCACGCTAGCACTCCCTTGGTTAATCGAGCGCGCATTGTACCTGCAAGGCCGTGGTGGCGACCACGATGGCCCGAGCATGCGTTACACTAGGCGCCTTTAGCGCATGCAACGAGGTGGTGAACGCGTGACCCTGCTACGACTGGAACAGCTGCAACTCGCCTACGGCAACCAGGTGTTGCTCAATGGTGCCGACCTGGTCCTGGAAAAAGGCGAACGGCTGGCGCTGGTGGGCCGTAATGGTACCGGCAAGTCGACCCTGCTCAAGCTGGTGGCCGGAGAGATCCAGGCCGACGGCGGCAGCATCTGGCGCGCCCCGGGGCTCAAGATCGGGGTGCTGGCCCAGGACCTGCCGAGTGCCTCCGGTGAGACCATCTTCGATGTGGTGGCCCAGGGGCTGCCCGAAGCTGGCGGGTTGCTCGCCGAGTATCATCACCTGATACAGGCCCCGGACCCCGACATGAAGCGTATGGCGACGCTGCAGACCCAGCTCGAGGCCATCGACGGCTGGTCGTTTCATCAGCGTATCGACACCGTGCTGACCAAGCTGGGGCTGCCCGCCGATAGTCAGATGGAGGCCCTTTCGGGCGGCTGGCGGCGCCGTGTGGCGCTGGCGCGTGCGCTGGTTGCCGAGCCGGACCTGCTGATGTTGGACGAGCCCACCAACCATCTCGATCTGGATACCATCGCCTGGCTCGAGGAGCAGCTTGCCGCCTTCAACGGCGCGGTGCTGTTCATCACCCACGACCGGGCCTTTCTCTCCAAGCTGGCGACGGCGATTCTCGAGCTCGACCGTGGGCGCCTGGGGCGCTATCCCGGCGACTATGCCGAGTATCAGGCGCGCAAGCAGCACGAGCTGGAGATCGAGGCGCGTGAAAATGCCGAATTCGACAAGAAACTGGCGCAGGAAGAGGCCTGGATCCGGCAGGGCATCAAGGCCCGCCGAACCCGTAACGAAGGACGGGTGAGGGCGCTGGAGCAGATGCGCCGTGAGCGCAGTCAGCGCCGCGAGCGTCAGGGCAACGCGTCGCTCTCGGTGGACAGTGGCGAGCGCAGCGGCAAGCGGGTGGTCGAACTCAAGGGCGTCAGCCAGCACTTCGGCGACGACTGGGTAATCCAGGATCTCAGCCTGGAACTGCAGCGCGGCGACCGCATCGGCCTGATCGGTCGCAACGGTGCCGGCAAGACCACGCTGCTCAAGATCCTGCTCGGCGAGCTGACCCCCAGCCAGGGTGAGGTCAAGCTTGGGACCAATATCAAGGTTGCCTACTTCGATCAGCTGCGTGCCGGCCTGGAACCGGAGAAGAGCGTCTACGACAATGTCGCTCAGGGCAGTGACCGGGTCAGCGTGGGTGGCAAGGACAAGCACGTCATCAGCTACCTGCAGGACTTCCTGTTTACCCCCGAGCGCGCCCGCCAGCCGGTCAAGGCGCTCTCCGGGGGAGAGTCCAACCGTCTGCTGCTGGCCAAGCTGTTCACCCAGCCGGCTAACGTGCTGGTGCTCGATGAGCCGACCAACGACCTCGACGTCGAGACCCTCGAGCTACTGGAAGAGCTGCTGCTCGACTTCGACGGCACCCTGCTGCTGGTCTCCCACGACCGGACCTTTATGGACAACGTGGTGACCGGGGTGATGGCCTTCGAGGGGCACGGCATCGTGCGCGAATACGTCGGTGGCTATAGCGACTGGGTGCGGCAAGGCGGCAGGTTGCCGCCGGCGCCGTGGGATTTCGATGCTGCCAAAGGCAGTCACGAGGCCAAGCGCGAGACCCCCACGCCCACCGCTGAAGACTCGGCACCTGCGCCTGCCGCCAATAAGCCGGTAAAGCTCTCCTACAAACTGCAGCGCGAGTTGGACGCGCTGCCGGGCGAGATTGAACGGCTCGAGAACGACGTGGCGGCCTTTGAGGCCAAGGTGGGGGATCCGGCCTTCTATCAGGGCGATGCCGATGAGGTAACCACCACCCTGGAGGCGCTAGCCGCCAAGCAGGGTGAGCTGGATGCCGCCATGGAGAGGTGGATGGAGTTGGAAGCATTGGCGGCGGGGGAGGAGTAAGCCCCGCCGCGGTCAGCGCTTACTCGTCGGTTTCGCCATCCTTGCCGACGCGTACGGCCAGCACGTCGCACTTGGCGCCGTGGAGCACCCCGGTGGAGGTGGAGCCCAGCAGCAGGGCGAAGCCATGGCGGCCGTGGGAACCGACCACGATCAAGTCCACGCCGTGCTCTTCGGCGAAGCGGTGGATTTCGGTGTCCGGCATGCCGACGACCACATGCTGGTTTTCGGCCGGCACATTGTGTGGGTCGGCGATCTCCGCCAGGCGGTGCTTGGCGTGGTCATCGAGCTGATCCTGAATGCTGGTCAGGTCCATGGGGATATCGCCGCCGTAAGCGAAGCCCAACGGCTCCAGGGTGTGCATGATCGATAGCTTGGCGCCATTGCGTTCGGCAATCGGCAGGGCACGCTCGAGCACCTTGTAGGAATCCTTGGTGAGGTCGACGGCGACCAGTACGTGACGGTATTCGTTGCTCATGGGGCACCTCCCGTGGCGAGGTTGGCTGAGTGGCTTGTCTTGCCTTCCACTCTAGGCCGGGTGGCGGCGTCTCACAACGATCTATATCAACGTTTTAGCATCTTTTGCAGAGGACAGGCGGCAAGCATGAACTGGTTGTTGATCGCGTTTATCGTGGCACTGATCGTGTCGCCGGTGATGTGGCTCAAGCCGAGCCCCAAGCAGAAGCGGGTAATGCGGCTGCGCGCCCACGCCGCGAAGGCCGGCGTGAGGGTCAAGCTGGCAGCACCGCCGCTGCACGCCGCCGGCAAGCTGATGCCCAGCTACCGTTGGGGGTATCCCAAGGAGCGGCCCGGGCCGCGCTTCGTGGCGGTGCGCGAAACGGCCGCGAGCAATGTGCTCAAGTCGGTGTGCCATGGCTGGCGTTGGCGGATAGAGCCGCTACGACCGCTGCCGGAGGCGATTCATCGGCGGCTCGAGGCGCTGCTAACACGCTTGCCCCAGGATGCACTGGTACTGGAGTCGGACGAGCATGGGCTAACGCTGTGGTGGTACGAATCCCAAGGGCCCGAGCGTTTCGACAGCTACCTCGGTGACCTGGCCGCGCTGCGTGACGACTTGGCAGGACGTCCGGACAGGCCGAGCAAGCTGCGCCCGCTGGTAAAGTAATCAGAGGCATTGTCTTAGTCGTCGCTTTTACCGTCGTCGCTCTCTCGGGCCTGAATGGCCAGACCGTTCTCCTCGATGCGGGTCAGGTAGTCGTCCATGCGGGCGATATCGGCGTCGCTGAGGCCCGCCAGCATCTCTTCGCGGGCCTCCTTGACCACGGTATCGATCTGCTGCAGTAGCGGCATGGCGGCGGGGGTGAGATGGATTCGCTTGGTGCGGCGATCCTGATCGCAGGGACAGCGTTCCACCAGGCCCTGCTCGGCGAGCTGATCCAGGGTGCGAACCAGCGACGGGGCCTCGACGCCGATCACTCTGGCCAGGTCGCACTGTGGCTGGCCGTCGCCCAGGCGCCATAGGTGGTAGAGCGTGATCCAGCGGGTCTGGGTCAGCTCGAGGGGGCTAGGCGCTTGTCGATGATCGCGCGCCACAGGCGTGGCACGCGATTCAACTTGGTGCCGATATTCTGGTGTTTGGATAGATTGGACATAGTTGGGCCAGTTCGCAGGCGAATTGTTGAATTGTCCGAACCGTGCGCCCGCAATGCAAGCCTTATGGGCTTCTGTACTTATTCCTTTCGCTTCAGCTGTGCCTGACGCTCGCGCCTGGATCATTAACCGCCGGGTACCAGCCGACGCAGGTCGAGTCCCGGGATGCCTGGGGGCGATTGAATCTGTCCATCGGCCATCTCTGCGGTTACTGGCGAGTCGCTGACCGTGAAGCGCAGCACGCCCAGGCGCTGCCCGGAGGCGGTGACCACATCAACTCGCCAACGGCCCTCGGCCTCGGTGGGAAAGTTCTGCTTGCGGGACCAGGCGCGGTAGCCCTGCTGGCGCCCGCCGTGAATGGTCAACGGGATGCGGTCGATCAGTTCGCCATCATGGCGCCACTCGTGGAAGACCTCTTCCTGCAACCCGCGCGGCGCGCGTATCGCGGTGTAGGCGTAGAGCCCGCTGGTGGTCAGTGCGTTGCGGGTCAATGCCACGCTGCCGCCGGGGGTGCGCGACTCGACATCGAGGCTTGGCGACAGGGCGCTACCGGTCAGCCACAGGTTGACCGGCGGGACCCAGGCGCGGCCGGCCCAGCCAGCGCCGGCCAACAGCAGCGCCAAGCCGAACATGGCCAACCAGCTGCGTAGCCGCGTGGGCCGCACCAGATGCATCAGGCTAGGCAGGCTGAATATCACCATCAGGACCAGCGCATAGAAGAGGGTCTCGCTGGTGGTGAGCTGCAGCATGATGGGCAGGGTCACCAGCACCACCACGAATACGCACTGGGCGTGAAAGGCGAAATAGATCCAGCGATAGCGCTCAGCCAGCTTGAAGTAGAGTGGATCCAGGATAGAGAGTAGGGCGAGCCCGATGATCAGCAGCGTGAACAGCGCCTGGCCGCTGGCCCACACCGTGGTCGCCAACAGGAACGGCAGGCTGAAGAGCAGTGTCTCCTGGTGGATCAACTGAGCGATAAAGGTGGTCGCCCCGCGCGGCAGAGTCGGATAGCCTCGCCTTGCCAGCGCACGGCCGATCACGCTCTCGGAGAGCAGCAACAGCCAGGCCAACAGCATGCCCAGCGCCAGAGCGGCGCCCAGCCACTGTTGGCGGTCGACCAGAAAGAAGCTCGCCACGCCGGCAGCGAAGGCGATTGGCGGCCACACCCATAGATAAGGGCGGACGCGTTCGATCAGCCCCTCCACGCGACGCTGGGCGCGGGCCAGCTGCGCGGCGCGAGCCGGGTTGTGCGGCGATGGAGCGGTTGGGTCAGGCGTCTCGCAGGGTGTGGTCATGCCGGGGCAGGGCTCCGTGAAAAACGTAGAGGCTAGCAGTCGCACTATGACAGACGGAGTCGAGAAACGGCGACACTCTCAGCAAGGGGCACGACTTTGGTGGGGGGCGGCCGCCGCAGGCTTGACGCCGACGCCAAGCTGGACCAAGCTGTCTGGCAATCAAACGGCCGTATGAAATCGTGGAGTTTCGCGGATGATCTACCAAGGCAATGCCATTACGGTGGCCAGCAACGGCGATAATATCGCCACTCTGACCTTCGACCTGAAGGACGAGTCCATCAACAAGCTTTCCAGCGCCGTGGTCACGGAGCTGGGCGAGGCGGTGAAGGCCCTCGAGGGCGCCAGCGATCTCAAGGGCCTGGTGATCGCCAGCGCCAAGGACGTATTCATCGTCGGTGCCGATATCACCGAGTTTCACGGCATGTTCTCCAAGGGTGAGGGCCAGATCGCCGAGATGCTCGAGCAGGTGCACGGCATTTTCAATGCCATCGAGGATCTGCCGTTCCCCACCGTCACTGCCATCAACGGCCTGGCGCTGGGCGGCGGCTGCGAAGTCACCCTGACCACCGACTTCCGAGTCATGGGCGACAAGGCCAAGATCGGCCTGCCCGAGACCAAGCTGGGTATCCTGCCAGGCTGGGGCGGCTGCGTGCGCCTGCCGCGCATCGTGGGCGCCGATAATGCCATCGAGTGGATTGCCGGTGGTAGCGAGAATCGTGCCGATGCCGCGCTCAAGATCGGCGCCGTGGATGCCGTGGTGCCCAATGAGCAGCTCGAAGCGGCGGCGCTGGATATCCTGGCCCGGGCCAACCGCGGCGAGCTCGACTACCAGGCACGCCGCGACGAGAAGACCGGCCCGCTCAAGCTCAACCCCATCGAGCAGATGATGGTCTTCGAGACCGCCAAGGGTTACGTGGCGGGCAAGGCCGGGCCTCATTACCCGGCACCCATCGAAGCGATCAAGGTGATCCAGAAGGGCGCCGGCGAGGAGCGCGGACGCGCCCAGGCGATCGAGGCCAAGGCCTTCGCCAAGCTGGCGCTGACCGATGTCTGCTACAACCTGGTGGGGCTGTTCCTCAACGATCAGGTGGTCAAGAAGAAGGCCGGCCAGTACGAGAAGCAGGCCCAGCCGGTCAAGCAGACCGCGGTACTGGGGGCCGGCATCATGGGCGGCGGCATCGCCTACCAGAGCGCCTCCAAGGGTACGCCGATCCTGATGAAGGACATCAAGGAGGAGGCCATCGAACTGGGCCTCAAGGAGGCGCGCAAGCTGTTTGGCAAGCAGGTGGAGCGTAACAAGCTGACTACCGAACAGATGGCCGAGAAGCTCTCCAACATCCGTCCAACGCTCTCCTACGGTGACTTCGGTCACGTCGACCTGGTGGTCGAAGCGGTGGTCGAGAACCCCAAGGTCAAGGATGCAGTGCTCACCGAGGTCGAGGGCCTGGTCGACGACAAGGCGATTCTCACCTCCAACACCTCGACCATCTCGATCAACCGCCTGGCCCAGAATCTCAAGCGTCCCGAGAACTTCTGCGGCATGCACTTCTTCAACCCGGTGCACCGCATGCCGCTGGTCGAGGTGATCCGCGGCGAGAAGACCTCCGATGCTGCCGTGGGCGCGACCGTGGCCTATGCCCGCGCCATGGGCAAGACGCCCATCGTGGTCAACGACTGCCCAGGCTTCCTGGTCAACCGGGTGCTGTTCCCCTATTTCGGCGGCTTCAGCATGCTGGTGGAGCAGGGTGCCGACTTCCAGCACGTCGACAAGGTGATGGAGAAGTTCGGCTGGCCGATGGGCCCCGCCTATCTGCTCGATGTGGTGGGCATGGATACCGCGGTTCACGCCAACGAGGTGATGGCCGAGGGCTTCCCGGACCGCATGGCCCGCGATAGCAAGACCGCCATTCAGGTGATGTACGAGAATGAGCGCCTGGGGCAGAAGAACGACAAGGGCTTCTACGCCTACGAAGAGGACAAGAAGGGCAAGCCGAAGAAGGTCAGCGACGACGCGGCCTATGCCCTGGTCAAGCAAGTGGTGAAGGAGGAGAAGACGTTCAGCGACGAGGACATCATCGCGCGTATGATGGTGCCGCTGTGTCTGGAGACCGTGCGCTGCCTGGAGGATGACATCGTCGCCAGCCCGGCCGAGGCCGATATGGCGCTGATCTACGGCATCGGCTTCCCGCCGTTCCGCGGCGGTGCGCTGCGCTATATCGACGCCATGGGCGTGGCAGCCTTCGTCGAGTTGGCCGACGGCCTGGCCGAGGAGCTCGGCCCGCTCTACGCGCCCACCGACAAGCTGCGCGAGATGGCCAAGTCCGGCGACACCTTCTACGGCAAGAGCGCCTGAATTCACCACGAACAGGAGTAGTGAAAGATGAGTTTGAATCCGAGAGATATCGTGGTGGTCGACGGCGTGCGTACCGCCATGGCCAAGGCCAAGAACGGCGCCTTCCGCCACGTGCGCGCCGAGAATCTGTCCGCCGCGGTGATGCAGGCGCTGTTTGATCGCAACGCCAACCTCGACCCGTCGGAAGTCGACGACGTGATCTGGGGCTGCGTTAACCAGACCCTCGAGCAGTCGATGAACATCGCCCGCAACGCGGCGATCATGACCGGCATTCCGCGCTCGGTGCCGGCCCAGACCGTCAACCGCCTGTGCGGCTCGTCGATGACGGCACTGCATATCGCCGCGGCCAATATCAAGGCCGGCATGGGCGACTTCTACGTGATCGGTGGTGTCGAGCATATGGAGCACGTGCCCATGGCCCACGGCGTCGACGTCAACCCGGCGGCCAGCAAGTATGCCGCCAAGGCGGCGATGATGATGGGCCTGACCGCCGAGCTGCTGGGCAAGATGCACGGCATCAGTCGTGAGGATCAGGACAAGTTCGGGGTACGCTCCCACCAGCGCGCCCAGGCGGCGCTGGATGGCGGTCGCTTCGACAACGAGATCATCGGTGTCGAAGGGCATGACGGTAACGGTTTCCGCGTGCGGGTCGACCGCGACGAAGTGATTCGCCCAGACGCCAGTCTCGAGTCGATGGCCGCGCTCAAGCCGGTGTTCGATCCGCGTAACGGTACCGTCACGGCGGGCACCTCTTCGGCGCTCTCGGTAGGCGCCTCGGCGATGGCGGTAATGAGCTACGAGCGCGCCCAGGCGCTGGGCCTCGAGCCGATCGCCAAGGTGCTCTCCACTGGCGTGGCCGGCTGCGACGCCTCGATCATGGGCTACGGCCCGGTGCCGGCATCGAAGAAGGCGCTCAAGGCCGCCGGCCTGACCGCCGACGATATCCAGACCGTCGAGCTCAACGAGGCCTTCGCCGCTCAGGGCCTGCCGGTGCTCAAGGATCTAGGGCTGCTCGACGCCATGGATGACAAGGTCAATCTCAATGGCGGTGCCATTGCCCTTGGGCACCCGTTGGGCTGCTCCGGGTCGCGGATTTGCACCACGCTGCTCAACGTCATGCAGCAGCAGCAGACCAGCCTTGGCCTCGCCACCATGTGTATCGGTATGGGCCAGGGGGTAGCGACGGTGTTCGAGCGTCTGCGCTAATAAGCACGTTGCGAACGCAGTCTGGTAATCGAAACGGCACCCCAAAGGGTGCCGTTTTGCGTAGCGTGAAAGACGCGCACTGGCTCAGTCTGCTGGGCTACTCATTGTCTTCACTGCTGTCCTCAACCGCTTCTTCAGCTACTTCTTCTTCAATCGCTTCGTCATCGCTGATCCAGCCCTGCTCTCGATAGTAGCGCAGTGCGCCGTCGTGGAGTGGGGCGGACAGCCCTTCGCTGATCATCAGCTCCGGGGTCAGTTCATCGAAGGCCGGGTGATACGCCTTGAGCGTCTCGAGGTCATCGAACACCGCGGACACCAGCCGATAGATCAGCTCATCATCGGTCTGCGCCGAAGCGACCAGGGTGGCACGCACGCCGAAGGTCTTCACCGCCGGCTGGTCGTCGGCGTAGATGCCCGCAGGTATCGTGGCTGGAGTGAAGTAGGGGAGCTCATCGACCAGGCGCTCGATCTCCTCGCCTTCCACATCCACCAGCATTGCATCGCACAGGCGAATGGCCTGGGCCACCGAGTCGTTGGGGTGGCCCACCGTATACACCATGGCGTCGACATTGCCGTGGCATAGCTCCAGCGACTGCTGGTCGGCCGGCAGGTCGTTGGCCAGGCTGAAGTCATCCAGCGTCCACTGCTTGGCGTCGAGCAGGGTCATCAGGGTGCCGCGCTGGCCGGATCCCGGGTTGCCGACGTTGACGGCACGCTGGTGCAGGTCATCGAACTGCCGTATGCCACTGTCGCGGCGCACCACCAGGGTGAAAGGCTCACCGTGTAGCGAGAACAGCGAGCGCAAGTTTTCGTCGGGGCCCACCTCGTTGAAGCCCTCTTCGCCGTAAACGGCGTAGTGCTGCAGGTCGGACTGCGCCAGTGCCACGCTGACGGCGCCCTCTCGCACGTTGGCGAGGTTCTCGGCCGAGCCGTCGCTGGTCTGGGCGGTACATGGGGTCGTGAGCATACGGCACAGCGTGCGCCCGGCGAGGTGGTAGACGCCCGCCGAGCTGGCGGTGCCGATGGTGATGCGTGTCTCCTCGGCCTGGGCCGCACTAGGCATGAAGCATAGTGCCGCCAGCGTTGCGGCCATACAGCAGGCGCGGACGGAACGTGGAGAGGGCGCGTCAATAGAAGCGCTCAGGACGATAGGCATGGCGTACCTCGGCCGCGGCCATCGGCCTGCCTGGGCTGGCGGGTCGAGGGCGGAGTCATGATATCGCTCGACTGCTCAATGAGCGGTTACTCAGAGCATAGTGGGGTCTGGGCGATTGGGGAAACGCGATCTCTGGCGCAAAGGGGCTGCACGAAAAGGTGGGGAGCGCTAGAGAATACCGGCGTCCAGCCCTGCCGCCAGACTCATGGCCAGCTCCTCGACTTGCTCGAGGAACGTCCCCTGCCACTCGCCGTGGAGGATCAGCGGCGCCTGTGCCCATCTCCAGCTCAGCCCACCGACGATGCTCTCCACCGCGCGGCGGGTGCCGGTGCCGTCGAGGCCGGCGCGCACATAGAGGGCGCAGGGAAGGCCCTGTTTCTCCTCCAGCACCGGGTAGTAGCTGCGATCGAAGAAGTCCTTCAGCGCACCGCTCATGTAGCCGAGGTTCTCGGTGGTACCGAGCAGGATGGCGTCGCAGGCCAGCACATCGTCGGGCCCAGCCTCAAGCGGTGGCTTGACGATGACGTCTACGGCGTCGATCTCGGGGTGGCGTGCACCGCGTTCGGCGGCCTCGCGCAGGGCCAGGGTATTGGGCGAGGGGGCGTGGGCGACGATCAGCAGGGTTTTCATCCTGCCAGCCTAGCAGCTGCAGCCAGACGGCAAAACGCCACGGCACGCGGCCGTGGCGTTCTGGGTTGCCCAACACGATTCAGCGCTTGGGCCAGGCCTTGGGGTCGACCTTGTTGACCAGCTTGGGGAAGCGGCTGGGATCGAATACCGGTTCCTGGCCGGCGCTGAGCTGGCGGTCGTAGTCGCGTAGCAGGGCGAAGGCGACCGGCGACAGTAGCAGAATCGCCACCAGGTTGATCAGCGCCATCATGCCCATGGAGAGGTCGGCGAAGTTCCAGATGGCGCCGAGGCTCGCCACCGACCCCACCATTACCATGGCCAGCACCGCCAGGCGGTAGATCAGCACCGCCATTGGCGCGTGGCGACCGGCCAGGTACTCGATATTGGACTCGCCGTAGGAGTAGTTGGCAATCACCGAGGTGAAGGCGAACAGCAGAATGGCCACGGCAATGAACATGCTGCCCCATTCGCCGACGTGGCTGGATAGCGCGATCTGGGTCAACTGGATACCGCTGGCCTCGTCGCTGGCCATCACTTCCGGCCCGGCCATGATGATGATCGCTGCGGTAGCGGTACAGATCACCAGGGTGTCGAGGAACACCCCGAGCATCTGGATAAACCCCTGGGCGGCAGGATGATTCGGCTTGGTGGTGGCGGTGGCCGCGGCGTTGGGCGCCGAGCCCATGCCCGCCTCGTTGGAGAACAGGCCGCGCTGGATGCCGTTGATGATCGCCTGGGAGACCGCATAGCCGATGGCGCCGCCGGCGGCCTGCTCGATGCCGAAGGCGCTCTTGATGATGGTCATGAACGCCGCCGGCAGGTCGCCGATGTTGAGCGCCACCACGACCAGTGCCAGCAACAGGTAGAGCAGCGCCATCAGCGGCACCACCAGCTCGGCGACACGGGCAATCGACTTCAGGCCGCCGCAGATGATCGGTGCTACCACTACCATCAGTATCAGGCCCATGGCCCAGGTCGGAATCGAGAAGGCCTGCTCCATGGCCTGGGCGATGGAGTTGGCCTGGACGCTGTTGAAGGCCAGACCGAAGGCGATGATCAGGCACACAGAGAAGGCCACAGCCAGCCAGCGCAGCCCCAGGCCGTGCTCGATATAGCGCGCCGGCCCGCCGCGGAAGGTATTGTCGCCGTGGTCGGTCTTGTAGGCCTGAGCCAGGGTGGACTCGACGAAGCTGGTGGCCATGCCGACCATCGCCGTCATCCACATCCAGAAGATCGCCCCCGGGCCGCCGAAGTAGATCGCCACCGCGACACCGGCGAGGTTACCAGTGCCGACCCGCGCCGCCAGGCTGGTGGAGAGCGCCTGGAAGGAGGAGATGCCACCGCTGGCTTCACGCGAGTGGCGTAGTAGCTTGAACATGTGGCCAAAGTGGCGGATCTGGATGGCGCGGGTCATGACCGTGAAGTAGAGGCCGGTGCCGATCAGCAGATAGATCAGCACGCTGCCCCACAGCAGGCCATTGCCGGCATCGACCAGGCCGGTGAGGGCCCCGGGTAGCGTGAAATTCATGACGCTCGCCTTCCTTTGCTAATGAATGAAAGGGCGTCATTCTTCATGCCAGGCAAAAAATCGCAAGAGTTTTGGTTTTTGCGAGAAACTATGGTGATAAAAACCAGCGTTCAGCTCCCAGTAAGCTTTTACGAAGCCTCATGGGTGACGTATTCGACACACTCCAGGGATTCGGTGGCCATCACGATCTGTTCAAGCTCATCGCAGAAGGCATTCAATGCCTCGCTGGCATGCCCTGGCGCGCGATGCAGTTCGATCTCCACATGTCCCAGGTCGGGCAGCCCCTCGTCGCGGCCGATGATGCGACAGCCTTCGGGCACGCTGCGCGGGGTCTTCACCGTCAGAGCCAGGCCGGCCTGCACCGGCAGATTGATGCCGGTGGGCGATTGGCTCGAGTAGCGCACGTCCCAGCGGCGGTCTTCGCGTCCTAGCGCAGCGAAAGCGTGGGCGCGGAAGATACAGCCCTCAGGGTTAAGCGCCAGCGGTAGCGTCTCCCAGGCATCCAGGCGGGTCTGCTCGGCGACCACCCACACCAGCGGCTCGCGGCCGAGCAGCCGGCCCGACTGGGTCGGCATATGGCGTATTGCCAGCACCACGTCGAGCAGTCCCTCCTGAAAGGCGTGGACCTGGGCGGCACTGATATCGCAGACCACCTCCAGGCGCACGTTGGGATAGCGTTCGGCGAAGCGCGGCAGTAGCTCGGGCAGGTAGGTACTGGCCTGCTCCTCCGAGGTGCCCAGGCGGATCAACTCGCCCTGGCGCTCGGCGCCCATCACTCGCAGTGCCTCGTCCTGCAGCTTGAGGATATGCCGCGCGTAGGGCAGCAGGCGGCCGCCGGCGGGAGTAAGGATTACGCTGCGGCTGGTACGCTCGAATAGCGCCTCGCCCATGCGATCCTCGAGGCGCTTGATCTGCAGGCTCACCGCCGACTGGGTTCGATGCAGCACCTTGCCAGCGGCGCTGAAGCCCTCGCACTCGGCCACGGTGACGAAGGCACGCAGCAGGTCGGTATCCATGATCTATGAGCTCCTGAAATGCGTTTTATCTTAACCATTCATTTCTATTATCGAACCTGTCTCTCTACCCTGTCCAATACGCTAGCCAACGGCAGGAGTCTTCACCATGCACGCCACTGCATCCCACACTGACGCTACTTCACTCAACGGCCTCGACGGCCTGATCGATCTGGCCCGCTACCCCATCGAGGATCTCGATAGCGATGCCGGCCAGGCGCTGATCCGCGAGTGCCGTGCCCAGCTGGCCGATGACGGCTGTGTGGTGCTCAAGCACTTCGTCCCGGAGGACGCCCTTGAGCGGCTCGAGCGCGAGACCGAGCGCTTGTCGCCGGAGGCCCACTACAATCAGACCGAAACCAACCCCTACAACAGCGACGGTGATGCGTCGTTGCCGGCAACGCATCCCAAGAACCGCTTCGATGACCGCACCAACGGTTTCGTCGCCGGTGACCGCATTGACAACGAGACCATCATTCGACAGGTCTATGAGCATCCCGGCTTCCAGCGCTTTATCGCCAGCGTGGTCGGCATGGACGAAATCCATGAATATGCCGACCCGCTTGCCGGACTGGTGATCAACGTGCTGCGTGAGGGGTGTCAGCACCCCTGGCACTACGATACCAACGAATTCATCGTCACCATGATGACCCGCCAGTCCCATGCTGGCGGTCGCTTCGAGTACGCACCGGGCATTCGTAGCCCCGAGGGCGAGAACTTCGAGGCGGTGGAGCGGGTGCTCGACGGTGACCGCTCGCCGCTCAAGTCGCTGGACCTGCAGCCCGGCGATCTGCAGATCTTCTTCGGTCGCTACTCGCTGCACCGCGTGACGCCGGTGGAGGGCGACAAGGAGCGCCACACGGTGATCTTCGCCTACGCCAAGGAACCTGGCTTCATCGGCCGTCCCGAGCGCGCCCAGCGCATCTTCGGACGCATGGCGCCTATCCACGAGCAGATGCTGCGCGAGGGCACGACGCGTAGCGACAACCTGGCCGACTGAGTCCCGCTTCGAACAGCTTGCACCCGCACAGAGAGATTTCATGAGCATCGTAGAATTCGAAAACCTGTCCGATAACGAGCCCGACAAGATTCCGGTGGTGCCATCGGCACCGATGGCCAACGGCGACAGCATTCCCACCGCCTTCGATCCCAAGCAGCTGCGCGCCGGCCGCCTGGCGCGTCTGCGCGGCATGATGGCCGAGCAGGGCTATGCCGCAGTGGTGCTGTTCGACCCCTACAATCAGCGCTACGCCACCGGCTCGCGCAATATGTTCGGCTACTTCCTGCGCAACTCCTCGCGCTATATCTATGTGCCGCTGGACGGGCCGATCATCCTCTTCGAATACCCCGGCAGCGCCCATGTCTCGACCTGGCTCGAGACCATCGACGAGGCGCGCACCTCCAAGGTGGTGTGGTCGGCGGTCAATCAGCGCGACAACCTCTCCAGCGACCCCTTTGGCGTCGAGATCGCCGAGTTGATCGAGGCCCACGGCCGCGGCAACAAGAAGATCGGGCTCGACCGCTGTGCGCTCAACCTGGCGCGTTCGCTGGAGGCTCAGGGGCTCGACGTCTACGACTGCATGCAGGACACCCTGCACTGTCGGCGCATCAAGACCCCGGAAGAGATCGCCTGCCTGGCTCAGTCGATGGCCGGCAGCGAAGCCGCGGTGGCCGAGGTCGAGGCCGCCATCAAGCCGGGTATCCGCGAGAACGATCTGTTCGCGATTCTGTACGGTGAGGTAATTCGCCAGGGTGGCGAGTTCATCGAGACCCGGCTGCTGTCGTCGGGGCCGCGCACCAATCCCTGGTTCAACGAAGCCAGCGATCGGGTGATTCGCGCCGGAGAGCTGGTTGCACTGGACACCGATACCATCGGCTGCCACGGCTACTACTCGGACTTCTCGCGCACCTTCCATGTCGGTCCCGGCCGTCCCAGCGGCTACCAGCAGAGCCTCTACCAGATGGCCCATGAGCAGGTGCATCACAACATGGCGATCCTCAAGCCGGGCATGAGCTATCGCGAGATCGCCGAGAAGGCCTGGAAGATTCCCGAGCGCTTCCTCGACCGCCGCTACCCGTCGATCATCCACGGCGTGGGCATGCATGGCGAAACGCCGCTGGTCGCTCACCATATGGACTTCGATCGCTTCTCCAAGGACGGCATCCTCGAGCCCGGTATGGTGGTGTCGGTGGAGAGCTATATCGGCGAGGTCGACGCCGCCGATGGCGTCAAACTCGAGGAGGAGGTGCTGGTGACCGAGACAGGTATCGAAAAGCTCAGCGGCTACCCCTTCGATGACGTGCTCCTCGGCCGCCATTTTTAACTCGCGCCGGCCCCAGGCCGGCGTTGGCCCTCCTCACTCTCCCTCCGCCTGCACTTCCTCGATCCATTCCAACCAGGTCTCGGTTAGCCGCTGACCGAGCCGCAGGGTATGCCAGGGCGCGCGCTGGGCGGCTGTGAGCGCCTGGGGATCGCTGAACCATTCCGCTTCGATGGCGGCGTAGGTCCGCATGCGTTCTAGTAGCTGCTCGCCCAAGGCGGTCAGCTCCTGCTGTCGGGCTTCTGCGGGCCAGCACTCCCAGGCGAAGAACTTGGCGAACAGCGGCTGGCGCACGGCGTTGGGGCCGAGTGGGGCGGCCAGCCAGGCGTCGAGCTCGGCGCGTCCAGCGGGTGTGATGCGGTAGACCTTGCGGTCGGGCCGCTCGGCCTGGGGCACGGTCTCGCAATCGAGCAGTTCGGCGGCGCGCAGTTTGTCGAGTTCACGGTAGATCTGCTGGTGGCTGGCCTGCCATACATGGGCCAGGCCGGTCTTGAAGCGCTGCAGCACATCGTAGCCGGTGCCGGGCTCCTGCTGCAGAGTGATCAATAGGACTGCGCGTAGCGACATGCCTGCCTCCGAATGGATTTCATATGTGCATCGTTGCATATCAAGTTGGGGTCTACTAGTATTATGCATTAAGTTGCATAGTAAAAAGTGGAGCGGAGGCGCTATGACCTTGTATCTGCATCTGGTGAGTTCGTTGTTGGCATTGAGCGTCGGCGCCCTGGTACTGATGATGCGTAAAGGCACCCTGGTGCATCGCCTGCTGGGGGTAACTTGGGTGCTGGCGATGGCGATAGCAGCGCTCAGCTCGTTCTGGCTGGGTGGCGGCGTGCTGCCGCTAGTAGGGCATCTGGGTCCTATCCATCTTCTATCGCTGTGGGTACTGGTGGCGCTGGTAGTGGCGGTGGGGTCGATTATCCGCGGGCGGGTGCGGCGTCACCGCGAGTGGATGCTGGGCGCGTACCTCGGTTTGGTGGGGGCTTTCGCGGGGACCTTGATGCCAGGGCGCTGGATGGCGGCGCAGTTGGGGCTATGGATGTGAGGACTGTTACCCTGGCGGCTGCGAGTATTACGTTTGCTTCTCCGGAGAGTGCCATGCAGGAGCTTTCACCCCTCAAGGTCTACTATGATGCCGTCTGTCCTGGTTGTCGCCGCGACCGGGCCCGCTATGAGCGCTGGGCCGGGGAGGCCGGCGACAGTGTGGTCTGGTGCGATGTGACGACCCATCAGCAAACGCTGCGCGACAAGGGCATCGACCCGCAGGCGGCGCTGCTGTCGCTACACGTGGAAGATGACGAAGGGCAGATTCACGACAGTATGGATGCCTATATCCTGCTGATGCAGCGGGTGCCACGTCTCAGGCCTCTGGCCTGGCTGATCGGCCTGCCCGGGGTCAAGACGCTGTTGACCTGGCTGTATGACCGCTGGGTGCGTCGCCGCCTGGCCCGGCAGGGGCGTCTTCCAAGTTGACTTGCGAGGCGACGCTCGCCGCTTGGCTGGCGAAATCCACTTCGTTGATATGTTCACCCAGGAAATCGAGCAGGGCGCGCACAGCGGGCAGCAGGCCGCGCCGCGTTGGGAAGACGGCATGCAGTATGCCCCCACGTGGGCGCCATCCCGGTAACACATCGATCAGCGTCCCGTCTTCGAGATCCCGCCCCGCGACCAGCAGTGCCAGCTTGACCACGCCGAGTCCTTCGCGAGCGGCCTGATGCAGCGTTTCGGCGCTGTCGGTCACCAGCCTTGGCAGGTGAGCCACCCTGGCGCTCACGCCATGTGGCCCGTCTAGATGCCAGCTGTGCTTTCCATCGGCCTGCTCAAAGTCCAGGCTCGGCAGCTTGGCCAGGTCGGCGGGCGTCCGAGGCAGCGCAGCGTCCTCGAACAGACGCGGCGCCGCCACCAAGCGCTGCGGGCTATTCGACAGCACCTTCATCGCCAGATCGCTGTCCTCCAGTGGCGGAAAGCGCACCCGGATCGCCATGTCCAGTCCCTCCTTGATCACATCGACACGCCGGCTGGTGGCCATGACCTGAATCTCGACCTCTGGGCACTGGGCCATGAAGCGCACCAGCAGCGGGGTAATCAGGTAGTGCAGCAGGCTGGGCGGACAGCTGAGTCGCACCGTGCCTCGCGGTTGCCCGAGGTTGCGCTTGATCAGCTCGTCGGCGGCCTCGGCTTCTACCAGCATGGCCACGCAGTGACGATAGTAGGCCTGTCCGAGCTCGGTGACCGAGAGGTGGCGGGTGGAGCGGTTGATCAGGCGGGTCTCCAGCCGCGACTCCAGTTGCGCGATGCGCCGGCTGAGTTTTGATTTCGGCACTCCTAGCGCGCGGCCTGCCGGGGCGAAACCGCCGTGATCCACTATCTTGACGAAGTAATAGAGATCGTTGAGATCCTGCATGTTTGCTGTTCCGAAAATAGGACGGTGAGTCCGAATTATAGCCTCTACTGCGTGATTCGTTGCATATCTATCCTGTTGTTATCGGGTGCAAGCGCGCCCGGCTGACAAACAGGAGCCACACATGAAGACACTCCAGGGGGTATATAGCGCCGCCAATGGCCACTGGGTGGGCAACGGCTTCCCGGTGCGTACGTTGTTCAACTACGACCGCATGGGCGCCGAGCATATCAGCCCGTTCCTGATGCTCGACTATGCCGCACCGTTCGACTTCTCCGCCGGGGGCGGTCAGCGAGGCGTTGGCCAGCACCCGCATCGCGGCTTCGAGACGGTAACGCTGGTCTGCCAGGGCGAGCTCGAGCATCGCGACTCCACCGGCAGTGGCGGGTTGATCGGTGAAGGTGACGTGCAGTGGATGACGGCTGGCGCCGGCATCGTGCACGAAGAGTTTCACTCTCGCGACTTCACCGAGCGGGGCGGGACCATGGAGATGGTGCAGCTGTGGGTCAACCTTCCGGCGCGCCACAAGTCGGCACCGGCGAACTACCAGACCCTGCTGGCCGACAGCATTCCCGAGGTGATACTGCCCGATGGCGCAGGTCGCGTGCGGGTGGTGGCTGGCCACTATGAGGGACAGCGCGGGCCGGCTCGCACCTTTACCGACCTCAATGTCTGGGATCTGCGCCTGAGCACTGGCGCAGACACCCAGCTAGCGGTGCCGGTAGGCCATACCACCCTGCTGGTGGTACTGAGCGGTACCGTGATGGTCAACGGCGAGTCGCTGGTTCGGGGCCCAAGCGTGGCACTGCATGGCCGTGAGGGCGACATGTTGCGCCTGCAAGCCAACAACGAGGCCAAGCTGCTGCTGCTCAGCGGTGAGCCCATCGACGAGCCGGTGGTGGGACACGGGCCTTTTGTGATGAACAGCGTGGAGGAGATTCAGCACGCCTTCACCGACTTCCAGCAAGGCAAGTACGGCGCCCTGAAAGGCTAACGTGCAAGGTTGCCGCTGGCATATGCCCGGCTATGTGATGGTCGGGCGTTTTCTAAACGAGGAAGAGGAGATACACCATGTCTTATGCCTACCATCGACTCGACAAGGATGATGTCGCGCTGCTTCTAGTGGATCATCAAGCGGGGCTGCTCTCGCTGGTGCGGGACTTCAGTCCAGACGATTTCAAGAACAATGTACTGGCGTTGGCCGACATCGCCAAGTTCTTTGATATTCCGACAATCCTTACCACCAGCTTCGAGGATGGTCCTAACGGACCCATGGTGCCCGAGCTGGTAGAGACATTCCCCGACGCGCCATACTTTGCGCGTCCTGGCCAGATCAATGCCTGGGACAACGAGGAGTTCGTCGCAGCGATCAAGGCGACTGGCAAGAAGCAGCTGTTGATTGCTGGTGTCGTGACCGAGGTATGCGTCGCCTTCCCGACCCTGTCGGCCCTGGAGGAGGGCTATGAAGTCTTCGTTGTGACCGATGCCTCCGGCACGTTCAACAAGACCACTCGCGACGCTGCCTGGGATCGAATGTCACAGGCAGGGGCTCAGTTGGTGACCTGGTTCGGGGCCGGTTGCGAACTGCATCGTGACTGGCGTAATGATATCGAAGGGTTTGGAGGATTATTGTCGAGTCATCTGCCGGCCTATGCCAACCTGATGCAGAGCTACGCACAGCAGAGTTCGTCATAACTCGTCAGTGCTGCCGAGTGGCTCACCGCAGGTTGGAGCTGCTCGGCTCACGTTAGATGCTTTTTGGCTCTAGAGAGTGCCGATGATGCACTGCCTGATTCCGCTCACAGGAGGCTCCCATGAGCAATCTCGTCAACGACCGAAAACTGTCATCGTCGCTGGATTGTCCGGTGGTGGATGGCAAACGTCAGATACAGCATGTGGCGCCGCGCAGCGCCGATGTTGGCGGTATTCCGGTCAACCGCGTGCTGCCGACACGGGAGCGGCGGCTAGTCGGTGCCTGGTGCTTCCTCGATCATGCCGGTCCTGCGGTGTTCAAGGGCGAGAGTGCCGGGCTCCAGGTCGGGCCGCATCCCCATATCGGCCTGCAGACCTTCACCTGGATGATCGCGGGTGAGGTGTTGCATCGCGATAGTCTGGGTAGCGAGCAGGTGATTCGCCCGGGGCAGGTCAACCTGATGACCGCCGGCCACGGCATCAGCCATACCGAGCAGTCACTGCCGGATGAGCCCCAGCTGCATGCTGCCCAGCTATGGATCGCCCTGCCCGAGGCGAGTCGCGATACTGCGCCGCGCTTCGACCACTATCCCGACCTGCCGCGCTGGCAGGAGCGTGGTGCGGAGCTGACCCTGCTGATCGGCGAGTTTGCTGGTCATACGGCGCCGACCTTGGCTTTCTCGCCGCTGGTTGGCATTGATCTCGCCGCCTCTCTGGCGACTACACTGGATCTGCCGCTGCGCGACGACTTCGAGTATGCGCTGCTGCCGCTGGAGGGCGAGCTGACCCTGGATGGCGACGCCTTCGCCACCAACGAGCTGGCCTATCTGGGGCTTGGCCGCAGCGGCGTCCAAATCGGTTTTCCCGCGGGCAGTCGTGCGATCTTGATCGGCGGCGAGCCGCTGGCAGAAGAGGTGCTGATCTGGTGGAATTTCGTCGGTCACAGCAAGGCCGAGATTGCCGAGGCGCAGCGCGACTGGGAAGCCGGCAGCGAGCGCTTCGGCCAGATCCCGGACTATCCCGGCGAGCGTCTGATGCCGCCGCCACTGCCGTGGAAGGTATGAGGCATCTGGTCGCTCCCCAGATGGCGATGGGGGCACTGAGATGCGCTATGCTAGCTGTCCCGCAGAGGCGGAAGATGGCAAACGGCTAGGAGTCAGACCTTGAACAAGGCATTACGGATGATGGCGGCGTCGCTGATGATCGCGGGTCTCAGTGCCTGCGGCAGTGAGCAGGATGCCCCGGGGCAAAGTACTGATGACACCGCGCAGAGCGACCTGAGTCGCGACTATACGGCGCTCGTCGGTGAATGGCGGGTAGTGGATTTTCATCAGCCCGGCGTCAGCGCCATGAGCGCGGAACAGGCCGACAGCTGGCTCGGCGCTAGGCTGCGGATCAGCGACGACTGGTTGGCCCTCGGCGAGCACTACTGCGAGTCGCTTACGCATATCGGTGAGGTGCTGCCGGTCAACCAGGTGCGCAATGATTTCCAGCTCCAGGAGGGCGATCTGGAGCCTCTCGAGGGGCGCGAGCAGGTCGCGCGTCACCGCCTCGACTGCGACGACGGGGACTGGGCGACACTGGGCGGTACCCTGTTGATGCTTAGCGATACCCGCGCGCTGGCGCCATGGGACGGCGTGCTCTTCGAGCTGGAGCGCGACGATGGCTTCCGCGCTACCGGTACCGAGCCGGCCTGGAATCTGGCCATCACCGAGTCAGGCATGCGTCTCTCGGTGCCCTTCGACGACCGCGACGTAAGCACCGAACTTCCCGAGCCCGAAGAGGGTAGCCGCGAAGGCTCGCGGGTCTATCACGCTACCACCCAGGGCAACTACCTGCGCGTGGTGATCACCCCCGAGGCGTGTCGCGACAGCATGAGCGGTGCGCCGTTCGAGACTTCGGTGCGGGTCACCCGCGATGGTGAGGTCTTCGACGGCTGTGGCGGGGCCATGCCGGTGCTATCGCGCTAGTCACTCAGCGCACCGCGGTCAGTGTCTCTTCTAGCGCGCGGGGCAGGATGCCGAGGTCATCGAAGTGCCCGACCTCGGCATTGACCACATTGTCCTGCTGCATTAGCAGCACCTGGTCGAGGGTCAGCGGTGGGTTGGGCAGGCGCCCAAGCAGCGCGGCCAACAGCCGCCACAGCGTAAACGGAACCGGCAGCAGCGGCTTGCGCTGCCCCTGAGCGTTCATCACTCGTTCGAGGATCTCGCGGTAGCTGAGTACCTCGGGGCCGCCCAGTTCGAACAGCCGGTGTGCCGGTGGAGTGGAAGAGAATAGTCGACCTACGGCACGCGCCAGGTCATCGACATGCAGCGGCTGCAGGCGTGTCTGGCCGCGGCCGAACAGTGGAATCAGCGGTAGCCGCGCCAGTCGCTGCAGCGAAGCGAGAAAGGCGTCGTCTGGCCCGAACAGCACGCTTGGGCGCAGGATCGTCGCCTTGGGGAAGTGCTCAAGCAGGGCAACTTCGCCAGCGGCGCGAGCCCGCACGTAGGCCGACGGCGAGTCGTGACTGGCGCCGATGCCGGAAATCTGCACCAACTGCGACAGGCCAGCTCGACGAGCCAGTCGGGCCACCCGCGCCGCGCCGTCCACGTGGATCGATTGGAATGTTGCTTCCCGGGTTTCCACATAGCCACTCACCGCATTGACCACCCCGTCGGCCCCCTCCAGCGCAACGCTGACACTCGCCTCGTCGCGGATGTCGGTTGTCACCAGGCTTAGCGGATCACCATCGTCGTACCAGGCGGGTAGCGCAGGTCGACGCGCCGCGAGGCGCACATGGTGGCCGCTCTCGATAAGCTCGCGAACGATAGCCCGACCGGCAAAGCCGGTACCGCCGAGTACCGTGATGAGACGCGGTGACATGATCAGCGCTGCTGGATCAGGTCCAGCAGGCGCTCCACGGCCAACAGCAGCTGGCGGCGTGGCTGGGCGCCCTCGAGAATCCCGGCGTGCTCGCCGTCAAGGGAGAAGCGCAGCCCTGGCACGCCTTGGATACCAAGCTCGCCCGCCGTTTGCTGATCATTGAGTACCTGTTGGGTATAGCGCCCCTCTGCCAGCGCCTGGCGTAGATCGTCGACGTCCAGCGAGCATGTCAGCGATGCGGCGGTATCACACAGCGCCGCGCTGTCGGCTAGGTCGAGGCTGTCTTCGAAGAAACCGCGAAACAGCGCATGGCGCAGTGCGGCGCCGGCTTCACAGGATTGCGCCTCGGCCCAGGCACTGGCCTCGTGGGCCAACCGCGAGCGGGGCTGGATTCTTGGCAGGCGCAGGGTCATATCGCGTTCCCTGGCCATGGGGTAGACGGCGCGCTCCCAGATATCGTGCAGATAGTCGCCGTCGGGGTCGAGAGTCTGCTCCGGTGCCGGGCGCAGCTCGAAGGCGCGCCAGCGGATCGTCAGCCGATCACCGAAACGCGCGCTCAAGGCGTCGATCTCAGGCTCCTCCAGATAGCAGAAGGGGCATACATAGTCGCTGAAGACGTCGAGGCTAACGGGAGCGTGGTTCATGACAGACTCGTACGAAAACGAGCCGCCGGGACTGCCGGGGCTCGTGGCGATGAATTAGCGATGGAAGCTCAGGCCGTGGTGTTGATCAAGGTCCCGATATGTCCTTCGCTGGCGAGTTGGGGCTCTGCCGATGCGGACTCCATCAAGGCAGTGACCTGTTGCTGCTGGGTATCCAGTGCTTCACGGAACACCTGCATCTGCGCTTGCTGGGCGGCCTGGGCCTGCTGCAGGACCAGCGACTCGCTGACGGCGCTGTTGATGGCTGGATCCATCCGCTTACCTCCTAATGCCATGTGTACTGCGCCAACCTAGCAGCCTGGACTTCTGCTTGCAAAGGCGGCAGTGGAGCCTGTCTCTGCGTCGGTGTAGGCTTGCGAGCTTTGCCACTACTCTCACCAGGAGCCTGCCATGAGCGAACTGCCCAACTGTCCCGCCTGCGCGTCCGAGTTCACCTATCACGACGGTATTCAATATGTGTGCCCCGAGTGCGGCCACGAGTGGGCGCCTGGGGAAGAGGCGGCTGACAGTGGCGAAGACGTGCTGGAGGCGCGCGACGCCAACGGCAATCTGCTCGCCGACGGCGATAGCGTGACGGTGATCAAGGATCTCAAGGTCAAGGGCTCCTCCTCGGTGATCAAGGTGGGCACCAAGGTCAAGAGTGTACGACTGATCGAGGGCGATGCCGAGGGCGGCCACAACCTGGATTGCAAGGTGGAGGGCATTGGGCCAATAAAGCTTACCTCGGCCTTCGTCAAGAAAGCCTGAGGAAACACTGCATAAATGCCTGCGCGGGCGAATCACTGCGTTGCGCGGTGCTGGTGCGCCAGCCCGGTCGAAATCCTCACCTATACCCCATAGGCTCCGGTTTCTGTGCTCCGTGCGCCTTGTGCTTCATCCCGCTCGTCGATTTATTCAGCGTTTCCTATTCTTGGGTGACTCGCCGTTAAGGGTGGCGATCAGACGCCGGGGCCCGCCGTGGTCGCGATGTTCGCCGAGCCAGATCCCCTGCCAGGTGCCGGTGGCCAGGCGTCCGCCGCGCACCGCCAGGGTCAACTGGGTGCCGAACAGGCTCGCCGCCACATGGGCGGGCATATCATCGGGGCCCTCCAGGGTATGCCGAAAATAGGGCAGGTCGCCGGGCACCAGGCGGCGCAGGAAGGCGTCCATGTCGTGGCGTACGTCGGGGTCGGCATTCTCGTTGAGCGTCAACGATGCCGAGGTGTGTAGCAGCTGCAGGTGCAGCAGGCCCACCTCGCACTCGCCGAGCGCCGCTACCCCGGCGGTTATCTCATCAGTAATCAGATGAAAGCCGCGCGAGCGGGCGGCAAGGCGAATCTCGGTTTGATGCCACATGGCGGTTTCCTCTGGCAGGTGATGGGGCCTATGGTAATAGCACAGGCAAGATCGCGTCAGGAGGACACCCATGGCAATGACGCCAGTACACCGTGAAGCAGCCGTCGAGGATCCCCTCGCCGAGCGCATTCTCCGCCAGGCACTTGAGATGGCAGAAGACGAGGGGTGGGAAGCCGTCGAGCTGACCCGTGTGGCCGCGGCACTGGACGTGCCGGCTAATGCGGTACTCGACCACTACCGCGATCTCGATGCCGTGGCCGACGCCTGGTTTCTGCGCGGCTGGCGCGCCATGCTCGCCGACAAGCCCGCCGGCTTCACCGCCTGGGCGGCTCGTGAGCGCATCGAACACTGCCTGCTGGCCTGGTTCGATGCGTTGGCCGCCCACCGCCGTGTCAGCGTGGAGATGCTGCGCACCAAGGCGCATCTCCCGCATCTGCATACCTGGGTGCCGATGGTCTTCGATCTCTCGCGTACGATTCAGTGGCTGCGCGAGGCGGCGATGCTCGAGGCGCGCTATGGCACCCGCCGCGCACAGCTCGAGGAGATCGGCTTGACCGCGCTGTTCGTCGCCACGCTGCGTGTCTGGGCCCACGATGAAACGCCGGGCCAGCAGGAGACTCGGCGTTATCTCGACAAGCGGCTGCGGCGTGCCGAGAGCATGCTGCAGCGGCGCTGGGGTACGCCTGCCGAGCCCGTCTCGAAGCGTTGACAGCGGCAGTGGCTTCTTTGATGCTGTGAAGCCTCATTACATTCCACGCGCAACCAAGGAGGACGCCTACGATGGCATTCGCTTTGTCTACCATGCAGGTGGAGAGTTCAGCCTTTGCCGCCCACGGCAAGATCCCCAGCAAATACACCGGCGAGAGCGACAACGTCTCGCCGGCACTCAGCTGGTCGGGGGCGCCGGAGGGTACCAAAGGCTATGCGGTGATCTGTCACGACCCTGACGCGCCGCTGGTCAAGGAGGGGCAGTACGGCTTCGTGCACTGGGTGCTGTATAACCTGCCGGGATCGGTAACCTCGCTGGAGGAAGCCACCGACAAGGGCACTGCCGGCGTCAACGATCGCGGCAATAACGACTATATGGGGCCAATGCCCCCGGAGGGGCATGGCCTGCACCTCTACTACTTCTGGGTGCTGGCGCTGGACACTGAGCTAGACCTGCCTGCCGGATTGACCCTCACTCAGCTACTCGAAAGAGTCGAGCCGCATCTGCTCGGCATGAACCGTCTGGTCGGCACCTACCAGCGCGACTGAGGCGCCTCAGGCAGGCCGCGACTCGGCGGCCTCCCGCGCCGCCAGTTCCTGGGGCAATAGCGCGGCGTGAATCACTCGGTTGACCGGTGTGGCCACGCCGAGCTCGATGCCCAGGCGCACCACGGCGCCGTTCTGGGAATCCAGCTCGGACGGCCGTCCGCCGACAATATCGCGCTGCATCGACGCGGTGCTCTTCTCCGGCAGGGCGTCGATGAATTTCATTGCCCGAGCCACGGCATCGTCGGGCAGTGCGACCCCCTTGGCCAATCCCACCTGGTAGATCTCCTCGAGAATCGATTCGATCAAGGCGCGGCTGTCGGGCAGGCGGCGAGTCACACCGATCGGGGCTCGCGCAATGCTGCCGATCCCGCTCATCGCGCAGATGAACAGGAACTTGCTCCAGGTCGCTACCTGGATATCCTCGGCGACCTCGGCGGTGATGCCCTCGGCGGCTGACAGGCACTCGCGGATGGCGGCCACGCGCTCGCTCTTGCGGTTGTCGAGCTCGCCGAGGCGTATAAAGGGCTCGATGCCGGCGTGGCGAATCACCCCCGGGGCCTCGCGCCAGGCAAGGATGCCGCACAGCCCGCCGATGACCCGCGCTTCTCCCACCTCCCGGGCCAGCTGATCGGCGGCCTCGACGCCGTTCTCGAGAGGCAGCACGCAGGTGTCGGGGCCGAGTAGAGGGGCCATGGCCGCCGCGGCATCGGCGACCTGCCAGGCCTTGACTGCGACGATCACCAGGTCGACCGGGCCGATGCTCGCCGGGTCGTCGCTGGCCTGAGCCGGGGCGACCTGAAAATCGCCCTGGATGCTGTGGACCTTGAGGCCGTCGCGCTGGATGGCGGCGAGATGCTCGCCGCGGGCGATGAAGGTGACGTCCTGGCCGGCGGCGGCGAGACGGCCGCCAAAGTAACCGCCAACGCCACCGGTGCCGTAGATCGCGATGCGCATGGGGATCTCCTGAATGGCACGCTCACTCGCGAGTGAGCGTGGCTAAGGGGTGTGGTTGTGAGGTTAGTCTCTGAAGCGACGCAGGGCTTCCTCGGCATCCGCCTGCCAGTGGCTGGGCAGAGTGGCGGCCTGCTGGAGTGCCAGATGGGCCTCGTCACGCTCGCCAAGGCTTTCGAGGGTCAGCCCCAGGTTGAGCCAGGCAACGGCCATATCCGGCTGCTGTTCGGTGGCATGGCGGAACGCCTCGGCAGCGGCTTCGGGATCACCGGCGCTGTGCTCGGCATTGCCTTGAGCAAACCAGGCCATGGCGTCCTGCGGCCAGCGCTCGGTGACCGCATGCCAGGCGGGTAGCGCCGCCCTGGCATCGTTGGCCTGCTCAAAGGACGCGATAGCGTCCATGGCGCGCCGCGGCCCCACGCTTACCGGCAAGTCGCCGGGGGGCAGGGCGACCATCGCCCAGCGCTCGCTGCGTGCCCAGGTGGCGTCGAAGCGGCGGAACGACTCCTGTCGATCGGCCTCCTCACCGCTATGCAGGGTCATCAGCTGCTCGTCGAGGTCATAGCCGATCGCCACCGCGTAGTGCCACATCGGCCAGGCGGGCAGCGATAGATTCTGCATCACCACCACCGGATGGCCAGCATCGAGCTCCTTGAGCAGTGACGGGAAGTTGCCGTCGAGCACGAAACTGACGCGGTCGTAGCGACGCACGGTGGACTGCATCTCGGGCTGCACGCTGCCGTCGCGGTTGGGCAGGAAGACCTGGGGAATCAAGGTGTCGACGCTGACATCGACGTTGGAATAGTTGAGCACCATGGCCAGTGAAGCGGGGCCGCACTGATACTCGCGCTGGGCGTGGAAGGGGACGCCGTCGATATAGGTGCGCTCGGCGATGCCCATGTCGCTGGGACTGGCCAGGCGCGGACTGGTGGCACAGCCGCTGAGCAGTAGCAGGGCCGCCATCAACAGCAGAACGCCCGCAGTGCGGGCGTTCCATGCTTGCCGTTGTGGCTGCCATCGCGGCGTAGGCCGTTCAAGCAGGTGAGACATGCGGCTGCCTCAGCGAGTGAACGGGAAGACGTTGGTCAGGCCGAGTAGATCGGTGACCAGCAGCAGCACGAAGACGAAGACCAGTGCACCGACCACACTGGCACCCGCCGGCAGGTCGTCGAGCTGTTCGGCCATCTGGCGCACTTCGGCGTCGGACAGCGCAGCAACGCGGGCTTCGACGTCGGCCGGATCGACGCCCTGGGCGACGAGCTGATCCTGAACGTCCTGGCGAGCGAGTACCTCATGGATACGCTCGCGGTCGGCGCTGACCTGATCGGCACTCAGGGCATCCTGGGTAGAGACCAGCGAACTGGAGGGCGCGGGCTGTGGCGCGGCGGCGACCGACATGCTGCCGAGGACCAGGAAGGCGATCAACAGCGGGCTGAGGACTCGAGAGAGTTTCTTCATCATGGGATGTTTCCTTTCTTTTGGGAGTGGCTTCCGGCGTCTTGATGATCCTTGAGTCTGCATCCGTGCATACGACGATGCCGTCTCAGTA
Source organism: Halomonas sp. ML-15 (assembly GCF_014779595.1). Taxonomy (GTDB): domain Bacteria; phylum Pseudomonadota; class Gammaproteobacteria; order Pseudomonadales; family Halomonadaceae; genus Franzmannia. The sequence goes on along the minus strand of NZ_JACXZT010000017.1, from coordinate 206,586 downwards.
TAGAATTAGATGCCGATGATTTTCATGCCTTTTTTGTCAGTTCTTTGTCAAGCAGCTGGCGAATCAGCGGCGTGTCGGCATCGCGGTGGGTCGGCAGCTCGAAGCGTGCTTCGGCGATGGCATGCCGTGAGAGCCGGGCCTGGAGCAGGGTTTCACCGTCGCTGGCTGCGGCCAGCGTTTCGCCGCGCGGGCCGAGAATGCGCGAGCCGCCCCAGAACATGCTGCTTCCCTCGCTGCCGATGCGGTTGGCCATGATCACCGGCGTGCCATAGGTCATGGCATAGAACCCTAGGTTGGTGGACCAGTTGTGTTCGTTGGAGAAGGCCTGGCTGACGATGCCGCTGGCCGAGTTGATCGGCGCGCAGAGTACCTCCGGGCGGCTCAGCAGTGCGGCATGTACCAGCGCCGGGTTCCACAGGTCGGCGCAGATCAGCGTGCTGGCCGTCCAGCCGCCGGCCACGCCAAACTGAGTGAGCTGTCTACCCGCGGTAAACCACTTACCCTCCTCCAGGCCGCCGTAGCTGGGTAGATTGAGCTTGCGGTGTACCGCCTGCACCGCACCGTCCTGCAGCACGGCCACGGCGTTGTAGCACTCACCTGGAGTGGCCTCCTCGACGAATCCTACCAGCGTGCGCATAGGGCCGCAGGTGTGGGCCAGTTCGGCCAGGCGTGGATCGTTGGCAGGCATGGCGACCTCCAGCACGCGGCGGCCGAGGCCGTAGCCGGTCAGCGACAGCTCGGGAAACACCAGCAGCTCACAACCATCGTTGCGTGCGGCGTCGAGCAGCGTTCGGTGGCGGGCGAGGTTGGTGTCGATGTCACCTAGCTCGCAGTCGAGCTGGACCGCGGCGACGTGGAGATGATCGTGGTCGGGCATTGGAGGTCACTCGGGTAGAAACGGCGGCCAACCCAAAGAGGCCGCCCGCGGGCGGCCTCTCGAATGGCTAGGCAATAGTCTGCCAGCCATGGGCGTGGAGCTGAAGGGCCTTACAGCAGGTCGTGCTGCTCGAGGAAGGACTCGGCGACGCGCTCGATGGTCTCGCGCTCGACATCGACCCGGGCGTTGAGCTCGGCCATGGTGGCATCGTCGAGCAGCGCGGACAGGGCGTTGAGCTGCTCTTCGAGCTCGGGGAACTCCTCGAGGGTCTCCTCGCGGATTACCGGGGTGAGGGCGTAGGCGGGGAAATACTCGAGGTCGTCTTCCAGCACGCGCAGATCAAAGGCCGGGATGCGCCCGTCAGTGGCGAAGACGACCGAGACGTCGACCTCGCCGTCGCGCAGCGCCGGGTAGGTAAGGCCGGTATCCATGCGGCTGACATTGGGACGCCCGAACTCGAATTCGTACGCTTCCTGCAGCGGCCGTAGGCCGTCGTCGCGGGCGTAGAACTCGACGTTGGAGGCCAGGGTCAGCTCGTCGCCGTCGTTAATCGCCGCGGCCAGGTCGGAGATGGTCACGATGCCGCGCTCCTCGGCGTCGTCCTCGCGCATGGCCAGGCCGTAGGTGTTGTTGGCCGCGGAAGGCTCGAGCCACACCAGACCGATCTCGGCGTCGAGCTCCTTGACCCGGGCATAGGTCTCTTCGGGATCGAGGCGCTCGCTGATGTCGTTATAGGTGATCAGCGACGTACCGGTGTACTCCCAGTAGAGGTCGACCTGGCCGTTCTCCTGGGCCTGGCGCAGCACGGCCGACCCCATACCAACGCGGCTATCGATGTCGTAGCCGAGCGCCTCCAGGTACTGGCTGGTCATATGGGCGATGATCTGCTGCTCGGTGAAGCTCTTGCCACCCACCACCAGGTCGGCGGCGCTGGCGGTGGTCACTGCGCCTGCCAGGGCGAGGCCGGAGAGGGTAGAAACGATATATTTCACGGTCTATCTCCTTGTGTCAGGAATGTTGTCGTTAGTGATGTTGCGGCTGCCGCGCAGGGTTGACGCCCCGCGGGACAACGAAGAAGGCGATGGCGGCGATCAAGGCGTCAACGCAGATCGCCAATAGCGCGGTGGGGATGGCCCCGGCCAGCATCATCACCGGGTCGTAGAGGTCGATGCCGGTAAAGATCAGTTCGCCGAGCCCGCCCGCGCCAATCAGGAACGCCAGCGGCACGGTGCCGATATTGATGGCCAGCGCCGTGCGTATCCCGGCGAAGATCACGTAGAGGGCATTGGGCAGCTCGACCTGAAACAGGCGCTGTGTCGGCGACATGCCGATGCCCGCGGCGGCCTCCATCAGCGCCGGCGAGACGCCCTTGAGGCCGGCGTAGGTGTTGCGGGCGATGGGCAGCAGAGTGGCGACAAACAGCCCGAATATCGCCGGCACGGTGCCGATGCCCAGGAAACTCATCGACAGCGCCAGTACTGCCAGCGTCGGGATGGTGGTGCCGACATTGAGCACCTGCATCAGGCTTTCGGCCCAGCGCGCCATCGACGGGCGCGACAGCAGTATGCCCAGCGGAATCGCCACGCCGATCGCCAGGCCGCCGGAGACGGCGGTCAGCCACAGGTGTCCCACGGCCAGGTACTGGACGTCTGGCAGGTGCCACAGGAAGTCGTCGATGATGCCGCTCGAGTGGCTCCACACCCCGGCGGCGAAGATCGCCACCAGCAGCAGCGCGCGCAGCGCACCTTTCATGCTCTGGATGGGCATTGGCTCACTCCTTCGCAGCGGCGTCGGCGGCGGCCTGACGGGCGCGGTAGCGCGAGCCCAGGTGGCTGGTAATGGCGCGCTGGGTGATCTGCCCGCAGACTCGGCCGTCGTCATCCACGCAAGGCAGCCAGGTGATATCGTGGGCGAACATCAGCGAAGCGACCTTGCGCAGGTCATCGTCGAGATGCACCGAGGCCGGCACGTTCTGAAAGTGGTCGCGGCAGTAGCCCTTGGTGGTGCGCGCCACCGCGCGGCTGACAATGCCGGCCGGCTGGCGCTTGTCGTTGACCATCAGGATGGCGTTGGAGTAGCCGAAGTCGTCGATACGCTGCAGGGCGGTCTCCAGGGTGTCGCCGGGGATGACGCTGCCGATCTCGTCGGAGACGATCTCGCGTACCTTGACCAGGTTAAGACGTTTTAGCGCGCGGTCCTCGCCGAGGAAGGACTCGACGAAGGCGTCCTTGGGCGCGGTGAGCAGGTCGTCGGGGGTGTCGTACTGCACCAGCCGCCCTTCGCGGAAAATGGCGATGCGGTCCCCCATCTTGATCGCTTCGTCGATGTCATGGCTGACGAACATGATGGTCTTGTTGAGCGCCTGCTGCATCTTCAGGAATTCATCCTGGATCACCGCACGGTTGATCGGGTCGATGGCGCCGAAGGGTTCGTCCATCAGCATCACCGGCGGGTCGGCGGCTAGCGCCCGGGCCACGCCGATGCGTTGCTGCTGGCCCCCGGAAAGCTCGCTGGGATAGCGCTTGAGAAAGACATCCGGCTCGAGGGCGATCATCGCCATCATTTCGCGGGCGCGTTCGCGGAAACGGGCCTTGTCCCAGCCCAGCAGGCGCGGCACCACGGTGATGTTCTCCTCAATGGTCATGTTGGGGAACAGCCCGATCTGCTGGATCACATAGCCGATATTGCGGCGCAGGGTCTGGGTATCCATACCGGTGGTGTCGTCGCCGTTGATGAACACCTTGCCCGAGGTCGGGCGCACGATTCGGTTGATCATCTTCAGCGTGGTGGTCTTGCCGCAACCCGAGGGGCCGAGCAGGATGCAGATCTCACCGGCAGGGACCTCCATGCTGATATGGTCGGCGGCGACTATCGCGCCCTTGGGCGTGTCGAAGACCTTGGTCAGGCTGTCGAGTCGAATCATGGGCGAATCCTTGTCTGGTGGCAGTGGCGCGAGCAGGGCGGGGTCAGGCGGTGGATGCCGCACGCTCCATGCCCTTGGGCGTCAGGCGCTTCTGCAGCGCCAGCAGGCTGTAGTCGGCAATGATCGCCAGCAGGCTCACAGCAATCGCGCCGACGATCAGCTGGCGAGGGTCGGACTGCGAGATGCCACGGCTGATAAAGGTGCCAAGCCCGCCAGCGCCGATATAGGCAGCGATCGCCATCACGCCGATGTTGAGTACCACGGCGGTGCGAACGCCGGCCATGATCACCGGCACCGCCAGCGGGATCTCGACCATGCGTAGGCGCTGGTTGGGGCTCATGCCAATGCCGCGGGCGGCCTCACGCAGCGCCGGGTTGACGTTGTTGATGGCGGTGTAGGTGTTGCGGATGATCGGCAGCTGCGAATAGAGCAGGACCGCGATTACCGCTGGCACATAACCGATGCCGTGACCGATCAGCGACAGGATCGGAATCATGATGCCAAACAGGGCTATGGACGGAATGGTGATGATGATCGAGGCGGCGTAGAGGACGTTGCGTGCCAGGCGCTCGTTACGGGTGATGGCGATGCCAATCGGGACCCCTGTCAGGGTAGCCAGACCCACTGCTACGCCGACCAGAGCGATATGCTCAAGGCTGCGGCTGGCCAGCAGGTCGAGATTGTCGAGCGCGTATTGAATGAGCTCCACGCGGCGGGTCCTCCTGTTTGGGGGCGACGCTGGTCGATGACGGTGGACGCCCCCGGTGATAGCGCACGCATTACGCACGGCGGCTCACGAGCGAGTCGTTAAGATCGAGGCATAGCGGGTCGCACTGGAACGACGTAAGTCTAGCAAAGGTGGGTATCTATTTGTTTTGAAAATGAATAACGATTTCAAATTGCAATCATGAATAATACTGCTAGACCCCGGAGCTGGGTGTCGAGGCAATTATGCCGGGGTTGCCAGCAGTCTAGCGAAGTCCTCGGCCGGAAGCGGGCGGCTAATCAGATAGCCCTGGATATCCTCACATCCCTCACGGCGTAGGAAATCGAGCTGCTCCTGAGTCTCGACACCCTCGGCGGTCACCGTCAGGCCCATACTGTGGGCCAGCGCGATGATCGAACGGGCAATCGCGGCATCGTTATCGTCATGGGGGATATCGCAGATGAAGCTGCGGTCGATCTTGAGCTTGTGAATCGGCAGCCGCTTGAGGTGGCTGAGTGACGAATAGCCGGTGCCGAAATCGTCGATCGCAAGGCTGATGCCCTGAGCCTTGAGCTGGCTGAGGGCCTCGATGGCACGCTTGGCGTGCTGCATGATAAAGGTCTCGGTGACCTCCAGTTCGAGATTGTCTGGGCTGAGGCCGCTGCGGGTCAGGGCGTGGTTGACTGAGGTCACCAGCTGGCCGCTGTCGATCTGGGCGCCGGCCAGATTGACCGCCAGGCGCTCCAGGATCAGTCCCTCGGCCTGCCAGGCGGCGACTTGGCAACAGGCGTCTTCCAGCACCCACTGACTGATATCGCCCAGCAGGCCGCTGTGGGCTGCGGCATCCAGGAACAGTCCCGGTGCGGTGAGACCGCGGGTGGGATGCTGCCAGCGCACCAGCGCTTCGGCGCCGATGATGCGACCGCTGACGGCGGCCACGATGGGCTGATAGTGGACCACGAATTCGTTGCGCTCCAGCGCAAAACGCAGCTCGGTTTCGAGGCGTAGCTGGGTCTGGGTGGCGACGGTGAGCTCGGTGGTATAGAAGTCGAAGCAGTTGCGGCCGCGCGCCTTGGCGCGGTACATCGCCGCCTCGGCGTGCTCGAGCAATTCGGTGATATCGTCGGCGTCGCTGGGGAAGACGCTGATACCGAGACTGGTGGTGACGAATGGTGTCTGGTCGCCAAGGGTGAAAGGCTGCTTGAAATGACTGATCAGCTTGCTGGCGATGATCATGGCGTCCTGGGGGATGATGAGGTCCTCGAGCAGGATCGCGAACTCATCGCCGCCCAGGCGGGCTACGGTGTCGGTGGCGCGCAGGCCTTGCTGCAGGCGCAGGCTGACCTGGCGCAGCAGGTCATCGCCGTGGCGATGGCCGAGGGTTTCGTTGATGACCTTGAAACGGTCTAGATCGAGCAGCAGCACTGCCAGGTTATGCCCGAAGCGCTTGGCGCGGTGCTTGGCATGTTGGGCGCGTTCGAGAAACAGGGCGCGATTGGAGAGGCCGGTGAGCTCGTCATAGTAGGCCAGCTCGTTGAGTCGCTGACGAAAGCGGTGAGTCGACATGCTGGCGGCGAGTACGTCGCCGACCATTTGCAGGGCATCGAGCTCGACGTGTGACCATTCATGCTCCGTTTCAGTGTCGTCAAGGCCGATGAAGCCCCACAGGGCATCGTCCACGTGGATCGGCATCACTGCCAACGACACGATGTTCAGGGGCAATAGGACGTCCTGCTCAGAGGTTGGCATGTCGCGCACCCGGCCAGTAATCGCGCGACCCTGCTTGAACTCTTGTATCCAGCGGCCATCGCCGAGCGCATCCAGCGGCATATTCTGCAGCGCAGGGTTGTCGATATGCGGCTCGACGCCGCTACGCACCCATTCCAGGCGCTGGCTGGCCAGCCAGCCTGACTCTGCGTGGCGCTCTACCTGGAACATATACACCCGGCTGACCATCATGGCCTCACCCAGGCGTGCCAGTACTGCATTCAAAGCGTCGCTATCATTACCCGCGCGCAGCAGACTAGTGGCGGCGAAGTGCATCGCCTGAATGATTCTGCCGCGGCGGGCGATCTCCCGGTCCGTCGAGTGAGCGCTCATGAACCCAGGTTCTCCTGCCATGTTGTATTACGATCACTCAACTTTATAAGCGATCCATCATTTCAACAGTAGCAGTTTTTTAACATGCTCCGCTCCCAGAGAGTTTTTTGCTGCCGGCAGAAGGTAGAAAGTAAGAGACCCATCGCACACTTAAGTTACCTGCGGAGGGTCGCTGGCCGCGGCAGGTTGAGAATGCCGGTCGCGGCGCCGCAGCACCCACTTCTCCAGCTCGACGATAAGGAACAGCGCTATGCTCGCGGCCACAATCATCAGCCAGTGGTTCAGGCCCAATGCGGCGCTGCCGAAGATCATTTGCATAAAGGGCAGGTAGGTCCAGGCCAGTTGCAGCAGCATTACCAGGCCAATGGCGATCCATACCGGTCGACTGCCGAAGATCCCTTCCCAGGAGAGTGAGCTGTTGATCAGGTAGCGGCTGTTGATCAGGTAGGCTGCGCTGCCGGTGACCAGGATATTGACCGCCCCGCTGCGTGCCAGCTCCTCGCTGCCGCCCTGGCTGAGGATCCAGCTGAACATGCCGAACACGCCCGCCAGCAGCAGTACCGAGACGAACACCACCCGCCACAGCAGGAACATGTCGAGTAGCGCAGCATCGGCATCGCGCGGCTGGCGCTGCATGATGTCCGGCTCGGCGTCCTCGAAGGCCAGCGCCAGGCCGAGGGTGACCGCCACCACCATATTGACCCACAGCGCCTGCAATGGGGTGACCGGCAGCAGGGTGCCGGCCAGCACGGCGAGCATGATCGCCAGCCCCTGGCCGCCGTTGGTGGGCAGCAGAAAGGTGATGGTCTTGCGGATGTTGTCGTAGACCTTGCGACCCTCCTCGATGGCGCCGGCAATGGTGGCAAAGTTATCGTCGGCGAGTACCATCTCGGCGGCCTCCTTGGCCGCCTCGGTGCCCTGGATACCCATCGCCACGCCAACGTCGGCGCGCTTCAGCGCTGGCCCGTCGTTGACCCCGTCGCCGGTCATTGCGCAGATGCCGCCGCGGGCCTGCATTGCCTTGACCAGACGCAGCTTATGTTCCGGGGCGGCGCGGGCGAAGACGTCCACCTCGAGAATGCAATCTTCCAGTTCGGCGTCCGACATCGCCTCCACCTCGCGGCCGGTCAATGCCCGCTCGGTTTGGGCGAAGCCCAGCTGCTGAGCGATGGCGCGGGCGGTCACGGCGTGGTCGCCGGTGACCATCACCGGCCGGATACCCGCCGCCAGACACTGCTTGACGGCGCGAATCGCCTCGTCGCGAGGGGGGTCGAGCAGCCCGACCAGCCCCAGCATCACCAGCTCCTCCTCGGCGTGCTCGTCGCTCAACTCATCGAGGTTAGGCAGCGTCCTTTCGGCCAGGGCCAGTACCCGCAGGCCGCGGGTGGAGAGCGCGTGGATGCGCTCTTCCCACGCCTTCACGTCGAGTTCGACACTGTCACCCTCAGTGCCACGCTGGCGGTGGCACATCTCCAGCAGCCGGTCCGGTGCGCCCTTGACCAGCAGTCGCGGCTCCTCGTCGAGCTCGTGCAGGGTGGCCATGTACTTGCGTTCGGACTCGAAGGGGATAGCATCATGTCGGTCGTGGTCACCGCGCAGTTCGCGGGCGTCGAGTCCGGCCTTGGCGGCGGCGACCACCAGCGCGCCTTCGGTGGGGTCGCCGTGGATCAGCCAGCGGCCATCCTCCTCGGCGAGTTCGGCGTCGTTGCATAGCACCCCCACCTTGAGGAAGTGTCGCAGTGCCGGTAGCTCATCGAGATCGAGGGCGCTCTCGCTGGCTTGGCCGTCGTCCACGCGGTGGAACTCGCCCTCAGGGGCGAAACCGACCCCGTCGATGCAGATCTCGCCCTCCGGCAGCCAGATCGACTGGGCGGTCATCTCGTTACGGGTCAGGGTGCCGGTCTTGTCGGAGAAGATCGTCGAGATCGAGCCCAGCGTCTCCACCGCCGGCAGCCGGCGGATAATGGCGTTGCGCTTGGCCATGGCCTGGACGCCGAGCGCCAGGCCGATGGTGACAATGGCCGGCAGGCCTTCGGGGATCGCCGCGACGGCCAGGCCCACCGCGGCCATGAACATCTCGCCCAGCGGCTGGTCGTGGACCAGCATGCCGAATAGCCCGGTGAACAGCGCGGCCCCCAGAATGAACAGCGCCAGCACCCGGCCGGCGCGGTCGATCTGGCGCAGCAGCGGCGTCTTGAGCTGTTCGACGCCGCGCAGCATCTCGGAGATACGGCCGATCTCGCTGCGCGTGCCGGTTTCCACCACCAGCCCGCGGGCGGTGCCCTGGACGACGATGGTGCTGGCGTAGGCCATGGCGGTACGGTCGCCGAGCTCACTGTCGGCCTCGACCGGCTCGAGCTGCTTGTCGACCGGGGTCGACTCGCCGGTCAGCGCCGCCTCCTCGGTGCGCAGTCGCTTGGCCTCGATCAAGCGCAGGTCGGCGGGGACCCTGTCGCCGCTCTCGACCATCACGATATCGCCGGGCACCAGTGACTCGGCGTCGATGGTCTGGCGCTGGCCGTTGCGCAGCACCTTGGCCTGTGGCGAGAGCATATTACGGATACTGTCCAGCGCCTGCTCGGCCTTGCCTTCCTGGACGAAGCCGATCAGCGCGATGATCACCACCACGCCGACGATGGCCGCGGCATCGAGGGTATGCCCGAGCCCCAGGCTGGCGACTGCCGCTACCAGCAGGATCATCATCAGGATATTGTTGAACTGCTCCAGCAGGCGTCGCCACCAGGGGCGCCCCTGGGACTGCTGCAGCCGGTTGGGGCCATAGCGCTCGAGTCGACGTTCGGCCTCGGCGTCGCTGATCCCCTCGGCTTGGCTATCGAGTTCTTGCAGGGCGTCTTGCGCGGAAAGCGCATGCCAGGCGGTGGTGTCCTGGCTGTCAGAGCGGGTCGACGGCTGGTCAGGCATCCTGGCCTCCTTGTCGGCATCGGTGTGCTGCAGGTATAGCATAGCCAATGCTGCACTGCAGTGATCCATGTCAAGCCATGCTAAGACCTAGTCTGCATGTCAGAATGCGCGCTGCAATGAGTCGACATAAGGATGAGCCTCAAGATGGCCAAGCAACGCCCTTGCCCTTGCGGAGATAGCCAGGCGTACCTGGCCTGCTGCGGGCGCTACCATGCCGGCACGCCGGCGCCGTCCCCCGAGGCGCTGATGCGCTCGCGCTACAGTGCCTTTGCACTACAGCTCGACGACTACCTGTTGGCCACCTGGCACGCCTCCACACGGCCGGCGAGCCTGCCTGGTGACGAGTCAACCCGCTGGGTGCGACTCGAGGTGCTGGAGAGCGGTGAGTCGGGGGCGCAGGGGCATGTGCGTTTTCGCGCCACTTTCCGCGAGGGACGCCGCTGGGCAGCGCTGGAGGAGGCCTCGCGCTTCGTTCGCGAGGCGGGGCACTGGTATTACCTGGACGGTCGCCCGCGCGTGGCCCGTCTCAAGCCCGGCCGCAACGATCCCTGCGTGTGCGGCAGCGGGCGCAAGTTCAAGGTCTGCTGCGGCGGCACTTAGCGTTTTCCGCTTCGCGATGCGTTAGAGCCAGCTGGCGACTCCCAGTAGTAGAGCCACCAGCCCCAGGCTGACGCCGAAGGCGGGCCAGGGAACCAGCCACGCCTCGGCGCGGCGCAGTCGGAGCCGCCAGCGCCGCGCCGCGCTCTGCAGGGCCTGACGCCGAATACGCTGGCGTACTCTCTGCTGCTGCCGGGCGGCCTTCACCCGGTGGTGCAGCGGGGTCGCCGCCAGCAGCAGGGCGGCCAGCGCCAGGGCCAACAGCACCGGCAGCCCGTCGCTGAGCACCCTCAACGCTGGCAAGCCCGGGGATAGCCACCAGGGCAGCAGCGCGGCCAGGGTGCCGAGCGCGAACAGCCCTGCCAGTAGCCAGGGCGCGAGGGGCAGCGGTTGCGGCGGCGAGGCGCCGCGATCCAGCAACAGAAAGAGCCGCAGCATCAGCAGGCTGCTGGCGATACCGCTCAGCGTCGCCAGTCCGCCGGGCAGCCCGGCGGCGCTGAGGCTCTCGGTCAGACCCTGCTTGAGGAGCGCGCCGCCGCTGGGCGGCACCCCGGCCAGGGTGAGGGCGGGCAGCAGCAGCGCCGCCAGCACCAGACGGCGAGCGGCGGGCGCGGCGCGTGAGGCGAGGCCGGCCCCGGCGAACAGCGCGGCCTTGGCCAGGGCGTGGGTGGCGACCAGCAGGATCAGGGCGGGGCGGGCGGCCTCGACACCCAGCATCAGCAGGCCCAGCAGGGTCGCCATCAGCCCCAACTGGCTGACACTGGACCAGGCCAGCAGTCGCTTGGCGGAGGCGCTGAGCAGGCCTCGCAGCGCCCCGTAGCCGGCACCGGTCAGGCCCAGCACCAGCAGCGCGATGGCCAGCGGCGTCGCTGCCTCGGCGCCGGGCAGCAGGCGTAGCGCACCCAAGACTCCCACCTTGACGATCAGCCCCGAGAGCACCGCACTGGCCAGCGGTGGGGCCACCGGATGGGCCAGGGGCAGCCAGGCGTGCAGGCCGGGTAACCCCGCCTTGAGCGCGAAGCCCAGGGTCAGGGCTGCCAGGGTGGGCATCGACAGCCCCGTCTCGGCCAGCGTGGCGAAGTGCAGCGAAGACGCCTCGCGCCAGGCCAATACCAGGCCCAATACCAGCGCCAGTTCGGCCAGCAGCATCATCGCCAGGTAGCCGGCAGCGGCGCGTCGCGACTCGGCGCGCCCATCGAGCCGAACCATGGCCCAGCCCACCAGGCTCAGCAGGCTCGCGCCTACCAGGAAACTCAGCAGGTCGTCTGCCACCAGTACCAGCAGATGAAGGGCGGCGGCGGCGGCCAGCAAGGGGACGAGCCCCGGCGGCGAAGCGGTGGCGAGCGGCCAGCGCCAGGCCGCCGCCAGCGCCAGGGGCCAGATCACCCCGGCCGCCAGTGCCAGTGGCCGGGCGTCGTCGACGAGACCGATGCGTGGCAGCGGCGAGACGGGCAGCCAGGCCAGGGCGGCTAGGCCTGCCAGCCAGCTCAGCAGTGCCAGGACCAAGGCAGCGCCGAGGGTGACGCCACAGGGACGGCGGCTGAGCGCAACAGCCTCGGCCGGTCGCAGGGCCAGCTCGCCGAGCCGCCAGAGCCAGGCGCCGGTGAGCAGAGTGCCCAGTAGCAGCAGGGCGGCGATGCCGGGGCGGGCAGTGGCAAGGCTCGCGTCGAGCAGCCACCATTTGCCGACGAAGCCGCCCCCGGGCGGCAGCCCCACAAGGCCGAGCCCGGCCAGGGCGATGATGCTCCACGCCAGGGGAGCCCGCCGGGCGCTGCCGATGAGCCCCGACAGGCGGTCATGGCCGTAGGCTCGCTGGATGGCGCCCGCGGCCAGGAACAGTGCGCCTTTGGCCAGGCCGTGTGCCACCAGCAGCAGCACCGCCCCCTGGGCCGCCTTGCCATGCCAGCTGCCGCCGGCGAGGGTCGGCAGCAGCAGGGCATAGCCGCTCTGGGAGAGCGTTGACCAGGCGATCACCAGCTTGAGGCGGCGCTGCAGCATCGCCTGGAGGCCGCCCCAGATCAGTGCGCTGGCTCCGAGCAGTGCCAGGGCGGGACGCAGGCTGCCGTCAAGCCGCGCCAGGGGCCCCAGCCAGAGCCGCCACAGCACCATCAGCGCCGCGGCCACCACCGCGCCGGAGAGCAGAGCGCTGACTGGCGCCCGGGCGCGGGAGTGGGCCGCCGGCAGCCACAGGTGCAGGGGGACCAGAGCGGCCTTGATCGCCAGCCCCAGGGTCAGCATGACCGCCGCCAGCCGGGTCGCCGGGGTGGTCGACATTGCCTCGGCCAGCAGGCCCAGGTCGAGGAGCCCGGTCTGGCCGTAGAGCAGGGCGACGCCGAGCAAGTAGAGCAGGGAGCCGAGCAGCGAGGCGAACAGATAACGCAACGCGGCTCGGTGGTGAGGATCGTCATGGCTGCGGGCTACCAGGCCCACGGCGGCCAGACTCATCAGCTCCAGGATCACATAGAGGCTGAAGAGGTCCCTGGCGAGCAGCAGGGCATTGAGGGAGGTCCACAGCAGCCACCAGAGGCTCCACAGGAAACGGTCGTCGCGGCTGTCGGGATCGGCCAGCAGGGAGAGGCTGGCCAGCCCCATCAACAGGGCGGTCATGCCCAGCAGCGCGGCGGCGGGTAGATCGAGCCACCAGGCGATGCCCAGTGGCGGCTCCCACCCGCCCACCGCCAGCGTGACGGGCAGCGAAGGCCAGCCAGCCAGCAGCCCCACGGCACCGATGATGATGCCGAGCAGGGCGAGGGCGACCTGGGTACGTGGGACGGCCAGCCCCAGGAAGGCGGTCAGGGCCAGACCCAGCGGCAACACCAGCGTGCCGGGCAGCCACCAGATGGCCAGGCTCAAGGGTCGCTCTCGTCGTGATGGGAGTGTGTGGCGCGGAGTATCAGCGCCAGCGCCGCGGCGGTCGTGCTTACCGCCACCACGATCCCGGTGAGCACCATGGCATGGGGCACCGGATCGAGTCCCGCCTCGGTGTGGGCCAGGGTCACCAGCAGCAGAAAGAGCGCACTGGCCAGCACGTTGAGCGCCAGGATCCGCCGCAACAGGCTGGTGGCGCGAAACAGCCCGAGCAGCGCCAGGCCGCTCAGCAGCGCGGCGAGCAGCGCGAAGAAACCGCTCATCGTCCCGGCTCCCCGTAGAGGTAGCAGGCCATCAGCATCAGCGCGATGGAGAGTGCCGCCGCCACCTCCACGACGAGGATGGCCAGAGCGGCGATGGCCACGGGGATGGCGAAGAAGGTGCCGGTGAGCAGCAGGCCGCCGAGGGCCAGGCCCAGGAACAGCACCAGACCGGTGCTCAGCAACAGGCGCAGCAGCGGTTGACGGTCGGGGCGTTGCATCCAGGGCACGGCATCGGCCAGCAAAAGGAGGACACCGCCGGCGCCGAGCACGGCACCGGCGGGGAAGGCGCCCCCTGGGGCATGGCTGCCCCGCCAGAGCAGGTAAGCCGGCACCATCAGAAAGAGCGGATGCAGCAGCCGGGTGAGGGCGGGCAGCCCCGGCAGGGCGGTGGCCGGAGCATAGGGTCGCAGCTCGGGGCCCAGCGACCAGACGAGCCACACCGCCCCTAGCATCACCGCCAACTCCAGCATCGTGTCGAGGGCGCGCAGATTCAGTAGTACCGCTGTGACCGGGTGCCGTACGCCGCTCTCGGGCAGGGCCGCCGTCACCTCGGCGCTGAGTCCGGGGCGCGGCAGCTGCCAGGCCACCCAGGCCAGCCACAGGCCGAGCAGCAGGACGACGCCCAGCGCCAGGGCGACCGGCGGGCGCTGCCAGGGCCGCAGGGCGAGTCGCGGCGTCGCGCCATTGGGCAGCCGGCCTAGCGCCGCCAGCAGCAGGGCGCCGGTGACTCCGGTGCCGATGGCGGCCTCGGCCAGTGCAATATCGAGGGCCTCGAGACGCACCCAGACCAGGGCCATCACCAGGCCAAAGGCCATGAAGTGCACCACGGCGGCGAAGGGCTTGGGGTGGAAGAGTGCCTGCCAGGCCAGCCACAGCAGGCCGGCACCCAGCAGCAGGTCGAATCCGATGATGAAAGTGCTCACGAATCCCGCGACCCCCGTCGGGTCCGTGGACGCAGCCCCCGGGCCAGGGCAGTGGAGGCCATCAGGGTAGCGCCGATGCTCGAGGCCACCAGCACGAGTCCCCAGACCAGCAGGATCTTGAGGGCTGCCGAGACGCTGGCCGCCTGACAGGCCAGCCCCAGGCAGAGCAAACCAAGTCCCAGATTATCGGCCTTGGTCAGGGCGTGCAGTCGCGAGTAGACATCGGGAAAGCGCCACAGGCCAAGGGCTCCGGCCATGAAGAAGAGCACCCCCGCGGCGATCAGCCAGGGGGCAATCAAGGCGAGTCCCTCAGTCACCTTCGGCCTCCTCGGGGCGGCGTTGCGCCTCGTGCAGTCGTGTCCAGGTGCGGGTCACGAAGGTTGCGGTGGCCACTGCGGCCAGCAGGCCGAAGAGCAGGGCGACATCCACCAGCGCCGGTTGTGCCAGGCGGGTGCCGAGCAGCAGCAGGATGGCGATGGCCAGGGTGCTGAGCTGCTCGGCACCCAGCATGCGGTCGACGCTGGTGGGACCGCGCCAGATCCGCCACAGGCCAACCGTCGCGCAAGCCAGCAGCAGCATCGCGGCGAGGATAGGCGGCATCAGTCGATCTCCTTCTGGTCGGCATGCAGGCGGGCGATGCGGCGCTCCAGCACTGCCAGGTCGCGGGTCGTCGCCGGGGTCAGGTGCAGCACATGCACCACCAGCCTGTCGGCTGCCAGGCGGACTGTCAGGGTGCCCGGAATCAGGTTGATCAGGCTGGCCATGAACAGGCGCCCTGGCCCCTCGGGGAGGCACGACCAGCGGTGGTCGATCACGGCGCTGTGAAGGTCCAGGCGGGGGCGACAGGCCAGCAGGGCAACCTGTACTCCGCCGCGCAGGGCCAGCCATAGCGCCACTGGGCAGAGCGCCAGGCAGGCGGGCAGGTGCAGCCGTGACAGACCGCTGAGGGGCATGGCCAGGGCGGTGATCAGGATCACCGGGACGCCCCAGGCCCAGGCGCTGCCCTCGGTGAGCACCCACCACAGCAGGGCGAGCCCCGCCAGGCGGCGGGCAGATAGCCGGACCGCGGCCCATGCGACGACGCTGACGGGGTCTCCCGTCGTAGTTCGTTGCGGTGCTTGCGCGTCTGAGCCGCCGCGAGGGGGCGGTGGGGGCTGATGGTTCGCGGGCGATGGTGGGGTCATCCCTGTCCTCCATGGGTGAGATGACCCCTAGATGTAGCACAGTCCCGGTGGGGATGCCGTGACCTGGCTCAATCTGGACCGCTGCGATGGCTGCGGAGCGCCAGGCGACAGTTCGAGGCCCGCCGCAGGCGACGGGATAACCGGCGACCTTGTCAAAGGATCATGGCGGCGATCCAGCCGAAGGCGATCAGCGGAATATTGTAGTGCAGGAAGGTAGGCACCACGGTGTCCCAGATATGATCATGCTGCCCGTCGGCGTTGAGGCCGGCGGTGGGGCCCAGCGTCGAGTCCGAGGCCGGCGAGCCGGCGTCCCCGAGGGCGGCGGCGGTACCCACCAGCGCGATGGTGGCCAGCGGCGAGAAGCCGAAGCCCAGCGCCAGCGGCACGTACAGCGAGGCGATAATGGGGATGGTCGAGAATGACGAGCCGATGCCCATGGTGATGAACAGCCCCACCAGCAGCATGACCAGGGCGGCCAATCCCTTGTTGTCACCAATCAGCTCGGCGGAGCCCGCCACCAGACCCTCGACCTCGCCGCTGGCCTGCATCACGCTGGCAAAACCCGCCGCCGAGATCATGATGAAGCCCACCAGCGCCATCATGCGCATGCCTTCGGTGAAGATGCCGTCCTGCTCGTGCCAGCGGAACACACCGCTCACCGACAGCAGGGCAAAGCCGAAGATCCCACCCAGCACCATTGAACCGGTCAGCAGCTGCACCGCTACGGTCCCTACTAGCGAAGCTGCCAGTACCACCTTCTGCCAGGTCGCCAGGTGGCGTGCCGCTTCGGCGGGCGTCTCGTCGCCGTGGGCCAGGTCGCGGTCTTCGTAGTGGCGCCCCTTGCGATAGCTGAACAGCACCGCCACGGCGAGGCCCAGCGCCATGCCGCCGATGGGAATTACCATTGCCATCGGCACCATGCCGCGGGTGACTTCGAGGCCCAGCTCGGCACCGCTCTCGTTGAGGTTGGCGAGCAGTATATCGTTGAGGAAGATCGCCCCGAAGCCCACCGGCAGCAGCATGTAAGGGGCGGTGATGCCGAAGGTAATGACGCAGGCGGCTACCCGCCGATCGAGGTTGAGGTGATTCATCAGCTTGAGCAGCGGCGGCACCAGCACCGGGATAAAGGCGATATGCACCGGAATCAGGTTCTGGGAGCTGACCGCCGCGGCGAGCAGTGCCGCCAGCAGGGTGTAGGCCACCAGTCGACGGTTGCCGCCGTCGCTGTCGAGATTGAGGCCGGCGATGGCTCGGTTGGCCAGCAGCTCGGTGATGCCCGAGCGCGATAGCGCCACGGCGAAGGCACCCAGCACGGCGTAGGAGAGGGCAATGGTGGCGCCATTGCCAAGACCGTCGTTGAAGGCGTCGAGGATTTCGCCCAGCGGCATGCCGGCGAACAAGCCGCCGACCAGAGTTGCGACGATCAGCGCGAAGACCACGGAAACGCGGGCAAGACTCAGGGAGACCATCACCAGGATGGCCAGCACGATGGCATTCATGGAGCACTCTTGTGGTTGGATCAAGCAGGGGTGACGCACCCCGCGGCCAGGCGCCGCGGGGTGTTCGAACGAGCGGTGCAGCCGGCCGCTTCAGCGCGCGCTGGGCAGCATATCCGCGGGCACCAGCGCGCTCAAGGTGCGCGCTGCGAGCAGCTTGCTGGCCGCTTCGATATCGGGGCCGAAGAAGCGGTCCTTGGCGTAGTAGTCGACGCGTTCGCGCAGCGCTGAGCGCGCCTGCTCGAGGGCCTCGGTAGTGAGCAGGCGCTGGCCGCTCTCATCCTGGCGGAAGTCGAGCCCCTGGCAGGCCGCCAGCCACTCGATGGCAATGATGCCGCGCACGTTGTCAGCCATCTCCCACAGCCGCTTGCCGGCCGCCGGGGCCATGGAGACGTGATCCTCCTGATTGGCCGAGGTCGGCAGGCTGTCGACGCTGTGGGGATGCGACAGTGCCTTGTTTTCGCTCGCCAAGGCCGCCGCCGTCACCTGGGCGATCATGAAACCGGAGTTGATCCCGCCGTTCTCCACCAGGAAGGGCGGCAGCTGCGACATATGCTTGTCCATCATCAGCGACACGCGCCGCTCGGTGAGCGAGCCGATCTCGGCAATGGCCAGCGCCAGGTTGTCGGCGGCCATGGCCACCGGTTCGGCGTGGAAGTTGCCGCCGGAGATGATGTCGCCGCTATCGGCGAAGACCAGCGGGTTATCGGAGACGGCATTGATCTCGACGGCCAGCACCTCAGCGGCCTGGCGCAGCTGGGTCAGGCAGGCGCCCATCACTTGCGGCTGACAGCGTAGCGAATAGGGGTCCTGCACCTTGTCGCAGTCGATATGGGTGTCGCTGATGTCGCTGCGCTCGCCGAGCAGATGACGGTAGGCCGCGGCGGCGTCGAGCTGGCCCTGCTGGCCGCGCGCCTCATGGATACGGGCATCGAAGGGGGAGCGTGAGCTGAGGGTGGCCTCTACCGTCAGTGAGCCGCATACCGTGGCGGCGGCGTAGAGGTCTTCGGCGTCGAACAGCCCCTTGAGCGCATAGGCGCAGGAGACCTGGGTGCCGTTGAGCAGCGCCAGCCCCTCCTTGGGGGCCAGGGTGATGGGCTCGAGACCGGCGATCTCCAGTGCCTGGCGAGCGGGCAGCCATTCACCTTGGTAGCGGGCTTTGCCCTCGCCGAGCAGTACCGCACTCATATGGGCGAGGGGGGCCAGGTCGCCGGAGGCGCCTACCGAGCCCTTGAGGGGGATGTGTGGATAGACCTCGGCGTTGATCAGGGCGATCAGGGCATCCAGCACATCGCGGCGGATGCCGGAGAAGCCGCGGGCCAGGCTATTGACCTTGAGCACCATGATCAGCCGCACCAGGGCGTCGTCCATGGGCGCGCCGACGCCGGTGGAGTGGGAGAGCACCAGCGAGCGCTGCAGGTCTTCGAGGTGCTCGTGGGCGATACGGGTCTGGGCGAGCAGGCCGAAGCCGGTGTTGATGCCGTAGACGGTGCGATCATCGGCCACCACCTGGTTGACGCAGTCCACGGCCTGCTGAATAGCGGCGTTGGCGCTGTCGGGCAGGCTGACCGGGATGGGTGCCTCGAAGACCTGGCGGGCCTGGGCCAGGGTCATCTTGCCGGGTTGAATCTCGAGATATGACATGCGGTGAATCTCTTTTAAGAAGCGTGTCGTTGCTCGCGCTGAACTGATCTGGCTCTCAGCGCGTTTGGAAGCTCGTTGGCGTAGGAGCTGTTCCGGCGGCAGGCCTGCGAGGAGGCGCTGTAAACCCATCCCTGGGCGCTACCTTGCGCCATCCATGGCGCAAACCTCCTCTACGGCCTGCCCCCGGCGCTCCTGGGCATATGGCATTGCTTGTGACTGTCGTTACTTATCGAGCATCGGCAGGTCGAGGCCGTTGTCGCGGGCGGACTGTTTGGCGATATCGTAGCCCGCATCGGCGTGGCGCATCACCCCGGTACCCGGGTCGTTGCGCAGCACCCGGCCGAGGCGGGCGTGGGCATCATCGGTGCCGTCGGCGACGATCACCACCCCGGCGTGCTGGGAGTAACCCATGCCCACGCCGCCGCCGTGGTGCAGCGAGACCCAGGTGGCGCCGCCGGCGGTGTTGAGCAGGGCGTTGAGCAGCGGCCAGTCGGAGACGGCGTCCGAGCCGTCCATCATCGCCTCGGTCTCGCGGTTGGGGCTGGCCACCGAGCCGGAGTCGAGGTGGTCGCGGCCGATCACGATGGGTGCCTTGAGCTCGCCATTGGCGACCATCTCGTTGAAGGCCTGGCCGAGGCGGGCGCGGTCCTTGAGGCCGACCCAGCAGATCCGTGCCGGCAGCCCTTGGAAGGCGATCCGCTCGCGGGCCATGTCGAGCCAGTTGTGCAGATGCGGGTCGTCGGGGATCAGCTCCTTGACCTTCTGATCGGTCTTGTAGATGTCCTCCGGGTCACCGGAGAGCGCCACCCAGCGGAACGGCCCGACGCCCTGGCAGAACAGCGGACGGATATAGGCCGGCACGAAGCCGGGGAAGTCGAAGGCGTTCTCGACGCCCTCTTCCTCGGCCATCTGGCGGATATTGTTGCCGTAGTCGAAGGTCGGCACGCCCATCTTCTGGAAGTCGAGCATGGCCTGCACGTGGACCGCCATGGACTGCTTGGCGGCCTTGACCACGGCGGCGGGCTCACGCTTGCCCCGCGCCACGTAGTCCTCCCAGGTCCAGCCGGCGGGCAGGTAGCCGTGCAGCGGATCGTGGGCGCTGGTCTGGTCGGTGACCATATCGGGGCGTACGCCGCGCCGGACCAGCTCCGGCAGCACCTCGGCGGCGTTGGCGCAGAGACCGATGGAGACCGCCTTGCCCTCGGTGGTGTAGCGCTCGATGCGCGCCAGGGCATCGTCGAGGTCGTCGGCCTGCTCGTCCAGATAGCGGGTGCGCAGGCGGAAGTCGATGCTGGTCTGCTGGCACTCGATATTCAGCGAACAGGCACCGGCCAGCGTTGCGGCCAGCGGTTGGGCGCCGCCCATGCCGCCGAGGCCGGCGGTGAGGATCCAGCGGCCGCTGAGCTTGCCGTCGTAGTGCTGGCGCCCGGCTTCGACGAAGGTCTCGTAGGTGCCCTGGACGATGCCCTGGGAGCCGATATAGATCCACGAGCCGGCGGTCATCTGGCCGTACATCATCAGGCCCTGCTTATCGAGCTCGTTGAAGTGCTCCCAGTTGGCCCAGGCCGGCACCAGGTTGGAGTTGGCGATCAGCACCCGCGGTGCATCCTTGTGGGTCTCGAACACGCCCACCGGCTTGCCGGACTGGATCAGCAGCGACTGAGTGTCTTCCAGACGCTTGAGGGTCTCGACGATGGTGTCGAAGCACTGCCAGTCGCGGGCGGCGCGGCCGATACCGCCGTAGACCACCAGGTCCTCGGGGCGCTCGGCCACGTCCGGGTGGAGGTTATTCATCAGCATGCGCATGGGCGCCTCGGTGAGCCAGCTCTTGCAGGTCAGCTGGCTACCGGTGGGGGCGGCGATCTGGCGCGAGGCATCGTGGCGCGGATCAAACGTCTGATGGCTGTTCATGGCGGTCTCCTGTGAGGTCAGTTCAACGTTAGGTGGTGTACCAGCCGCGCCGCCGCTCGGGCGGTACGGTGGTCGATATCAAGATCGGGGTTGAGCTCGGCGAGGTCGGCGAGACGCAGCTTGCCGCTATCGCGTACCGCTTCAATAAGCGGCTCGATCAGGGCCAGCGAGACACCGCGTGCCGCTGGTGCACTGACCCCGGGTGCCTCGGCGGCAGGCAGCACGTCGAGGTCGATGGTCAGGTAGAGGTGGTCGCAGCGCGCCATAAAGCGCTGCAGGTCCCTGACCACGGCATCCAGTCCCTTGGCATCGATCTCGCGATCTTCGCGTACCAGCACCCCCAGTTCGCGCGCGCGGCTGAACAGGGCGCGGGTATTGGCGGCACGGCTGACGCCAAGGCAGGCGTAGCGGAACGGCCAGTTGCGGCTGTGGCACTCGGCGGCGATCTGCGCGAAGGGGGTGCCGGAGGAGCGCACATGGGCGGGGTCGCGCAGGTCTAAGTGGGCATCGAGATTGATGATGCCGACCTTGGGCGCGTTATCGCCCTGGGCTTCCAGGTGGCGTGCCAGCCCCGACCAGCTGGCAAAGGCGATCTCGTGGCCGCCCCCCAGCGCCACCGGCAGGTGGCCTGCGGCGAGCAGAGTGGCTAGGCGGTCGGCGAGCCGCGCCTGGGTGGCTTCCATATCGGCATCGCTATGGCAGGTGACATCGCCGGCATCGTAGGCCGGAGCCTGTCGATGCCAGGCCAGCGAGGCGAGCGCCTTGCGCAGGGCGCGGGGGCCCTTGGCGGCGCCAATACGGCCCTTGTTACGGGCCACGCCGGCATCGCAGGCGAAGCCAAGTAGCGCGACGCCGGCGGGGCTGGCGGCCGTCAGCGGCTGAATCGTCTGGTGCCAGCGCAGGCTGTCGGCCTCGGGATCCTCGCGGCCGGCCCAGGGCGACATATCGATGGTTTTATCCATGGCTCAACTCTCCACCGTAGATCCGCTGGCGCAGGCGGCCGGGCTGCACGGCATAGGCCAGCGCCGCCGGGGTGTCGACATCCCATAGGCAGAGGTCCGCGGGGGCGTCGGCCTCGATTCGTCCCAACCCTCGATCTGCCAACCCCAACGCCTGGGCACCGTGAGCGGTCATGCCGGCCAGCGCTTCCTGGGGCGTGAGGCGGAACAGGGTGCAGGCGAAGTTGAGCATCAGGGTCGGGTTGAAGATCGGCGAACTGCCGGGGTTGGCGTCGGTGGCTACGGCCATCGGCACGCCGGCGCGGCGCAGGGTGTCGATGGGCGGCAGCTGGGTCTCGCGCAGGGTGTGGAAGGCGCCGGGCAGCAGTACGGCGACGCTGCCGGCCTCGCGTAGCGCGGCCACGCCGGCCTCATCGAGGTACTCGATATGGTCGGCTGAGAGGGCGCCATGGCGTGCCGCCGCGGCGCTGCCCCCCAGGTTGGAGAGCTGCTCGGCGTGGGCCTTGATCGGCAGTCCGTGGGCCTTGGCGGCGGCAAAGACCCGCTCGCACTGGGCCACCGAGAAGGCGATCTTCTCGCAGAATACGTCGACGGCGTCGGCCAGGCCTTCGGCAACGGCGGCCGGAATCATCTCCTCGCACACCACGTCGATATAGCCGTCGCTGTCGTCCTTGAATTCCGGCGGCAGGGCGTGGGCGCCGAGCAGGGTGGTGACCACCCGCACCGGCAGTGCCTCGCCCAGGCGCCGAGCCACGCGCAGCATCTTGAGTTCGTCGTTTAGCGTCAGGCCATAGCCGGACTTGATCTCTACTGTGGTCACGCCGTCGGCCATCAACGCCTCGAGGCGTGGTCGCGCGGCCTCGAACAACGCCTCCTCGCTGGCCGCGCGGGTGGCGTTGACCGTGCTGAGGATGCCGCCGCCGCGGCGGGCGATCTCCTCATAGCTGACGCCTTCGAGGCGCTGCTCGAATTCATCGGCCCGCGAACCGCCAAACACCAGGTGGGTGTGGCAATCCACTAGGCCGGGGGTCAGGACGCCGCCGCGGGCCATCTCGCGGCAGGCGGCGAGCTGCGCGGCGTCTGTCTCGGCCATGGGTGCCACCTGTGCGATGCGGTCGCCCTCGACGATCACCGCCATCGGCTCGGGGTGAGTGCGATGGCCGTCGAAGAGCGTGACGTCGCGCCATAGCAGGGCATTGGTCGGGTGCGCTGGCATGCTGGCCTCCTGACTAGGATGATGTGTTTGTATATACATTTAGCGAAGCCCTGCCATGACGTCAAGTGGCGCGTTGCATCGGTCTCGAGACGGCGACGAGTGTGGCGCCGTCAGCGAACGATGATATTTATATATTTAATTGATTTTATTGGGTTTTAAATATCTGCTTCGATACCGGATAGCGTCTGGCTGAGGTCTGCATAAGACCAAAGTATAGGCGCTGTTTGGCGATGGGGAATGGCGATGTCTTTCTGTGTATTGTATATACATATTATCGATGCCAACGCTGGCCATGCGATTTCCTACCACCGCCAACAACACAATGAGAGGGAGGGGCTCCCCATGCCGGACCAACACACGGCGGCCGATGGGCGCCGTTCAAAGGCCGTCGCTCGGCCTGCCACGGTGCTCAAGCTGTTTCTGCCCAGTGCGCTGGGTATCCTGATCTTCTTCGTGCCGGTCACCATCGCCGGTAACACCACCATCCTGCTCGACCATATGGTCACCGGGGCCCGCACGCTGCTCGGCGACCTGAGCGGCTTCTATGCCCTGGCGCTGATCGTGGCCGGTGCCGCCTATCCGCTGATCAAGGGCTACTGGAACCGCAGCCTTACCGAGCGCATCTTCAGCGTATTGAAGATCGCCGGGGTGGCGGCGGCGCTAATGGCCATGACCGGTTGGGGGCCGGGGTTTCTACATGAGCCGGATATGCTGCCGTTCCTGTTCGAGCGGCTGGTAATCCCGGTAGGGCTGATCGTGCCGATCGGCGCGGTGTTTCTGGCGCTGCTGATCAGCTATGGCCTGCTGGAGCTGATCGGGGTATTGCTGCAGCCGATCATGCGACCGGTCTGGCGCACCCCTGGGCGCAGCGCCATCGATGCCGTGGCGTCCTTCGTCGGCAGCTACTCGATTGGCCTGCTGATCACCAATCGTGTCTATCAGGCGGGGCAGTATTCGGCGCGGGAGGCGGCGATCATCGCCACCGGCTTCTCCACGGTATCGGCGACCTTCATGATCATCGTGGCGCGCACCCTGGACCTGATGAGCGTGTGGAACCTCTACTTCTGGCTGACCCTGGCCATCACCTTCATCGTTACCGCCGTGACGGTGCGTCTGCCGCCGCTGTCGCGTATGGATGACAGCAAGCCTGATGGTGAGCCGGAGGCCGTGCCGGGCAAGCGCTTGGCTACCGCCTGGCGCACCGGGCTCGAGGTCGCCGAACGGGCGCCGGGCCTGCACCGCAGCGTGGCGCTCAATGTGCGCGAGGGGCTGGTAATGGCGATCAGCATCCTGCCCTCGATCATGTCGGTAGGGCTGCTGGGCCTGCTGCTGGCCAAGTACACGCCGCTGTTCGAGTGGCTGGGCTGGCTGTTCTACCCGTTCGTGGCGATCTGGGGACTCGAGGATGGCGCGGCTCTGGCCCAGGCGTCGGCGGCGGGGCTGGCCGAGATGTTCCTGCCGGCGCTATTGATGGCGGAAGCCGAGTTCGTGGCGCGCTTCGCCGCGGGAGTGGTGTCGGTATCCGGCGTGCTGTTCTTTTCGGCATCGATCCCCTGCATCCTCTCCACCAGCATTCCGCTGTCGGTGGCGCGCATCGTAGCGGTGTGGTTCATGCGCGTAGCGCTGAGCCTGCTGCTGGCGGTGCCGGCGGGGTATCTGGCCCTGGCACTCTCGGGAGGGTAGTTCGACGAGGGCTCTATGCTTCAACGCGGCCTGGCAGATGCCAGGCCGCGTTGCGTTGAGGACGAGTCTGATCAGGAGCCGTTGCGATGTACCGAAGAGCGCAGCTTGTAGCGCTCGCCGGGATGAATCAGTCGGGCATAGCTGATCAGGTTCTCCCCCGACCAGGTGCGACGAATCATGCTCAGGCAGGGGTGCCGGGTATCGGTGTCGAGATGCTCGGCGGTGGTGGCATCCACCAGTATTGCTTCGACCACGTGTTCGATATCGGTAATCGGGCAGGCTGCCACCAGCACTTCGTTGGGCGTATGCCGGGTAAAATCGGTATCGAGGTAGTCGGGCACCCAGCGTGGATTGACGTAGCGCTCCTCGAGCTGGATCGGTACGTCGTTCTCGCGATGCACGATCAGGGTGTGGAAGACCCGGGTGCCGAGCCGCACCCCGAGACGCAGTGCGACCTCGTCATCGGCAGCGATGGCTTCACTGGTCAACACCCGATTGGCGTATTGGTGCCCACGGCTGCGCACTTCCTCGGCGATATTGTGGACGTCGACCAGCGACGACTCCGCCTTGCGGTCGGTGACGAAGGTGCCGAGCCCCGGCTGGCGGGTCAGGTAGCCTTGCTGAACCAGGTCGCGAATCGCCTTGTTGGCGGTCATGCGGCTGACGCCGAAGTCCCTGGCCAGCTGCTCCTCGGGGGGGATCTGATGGTCTGCCGGCCAGATGCCGCTGTGAATCTTCTCCAGCAGGTGCTGCTGAATCTGCAGGTAGAGCGGTGGGGAGCTGCCCATGGTCGGCGCCGGGTCCTTTGTCGAGTGAATCTGTGCACAAGCCATGAGCAGTTTACCCGTCAGCGTTGGCAGGTACACCCCATGCTTGCGTCGGGCCGGGTCGCGATGCCTGTATCAACTCGCCACGGCTTAGTCGCAATCAACATAAAAGAAACTTGCTCAAACTGCAGATATAGACAACCTTGATAAAGGAAATACAACTAAGCGGGTCATTATTGGCGCCGTGTTAATACAGGATGTAGTTGTTAAGGAAGCGTTCCGCACAGTCTGAATGTGCGCCCTGTTGCATTGCGCCATCCGCATCTTATTGAGGAGGGCATGATATGCAGCGCCTCTATTTCCTGACGCCCGACCTGGAGACCACGGTCAATATCGCCCACGAGTTGGATGACTTGGGTCTGTCCCGTAATGAAGTGCATGTTACCGGACGCGACTGGGTCCATCTCAAGGAGCGTGGTGTCAACAACGCCACCCTGCGCCAGACCTCCGACGTCGGACATGCCGCCGTGCGCGGCCTGCTGTTCGGGATCCCGCTGGGCTGTGCGCTCGGGGTTCTGGTCTACTACGTACTCGGTGAAGGCTTCAGCAACACCGGCATCACCGCTGTCATTGCCGGCATGGGCATCTTCGGCGGGCTGTTCGGGGTCTGGACCAGCACCATGATCGGCGTATCGGTACACGACGTGAAGGTCGACAAGTACGAGGACGATATTGAGAACGGCGCTTTCCTGATGATGGTCGACGTTGCCAACGAACAGGAGTCGAAGGTCTACTCAGTGATTCACCGCCACCACCCCGAGGTGATCATCGACAAGGTCACCGCGGAAGAGCGGCGTCACCACTGTGGTACCGGTGTTTAAACATGAAACTTTCTTTATTTCGTTTTATGCACTGCTAGTAGCGTTTCTATATATAGGCAGGTGGTCGTAAGTGACAGTCAGTCATTAACTAAATTAGCAGAATGGCTGACTGATAATATAGGCGCGGGGAAGAGGGCTGCCGATGGCAATGGCGATCATGGTAATCGTATTGGCGGTGGGCTCGGTGCTGTTTTTCTTTTTCAGCCCCTGGTATCTCACGCCGCTGGCTTCCAATTGGGGGAAGATCGACGACACCATCCAGATCACCCTGTGGGTCACCGGCGCGGTCTTCCTCGCGGTAAACCTGTTCCTGGCCTATGTGATCGTTCGCTATCGCTTCAACCATCGGCGGCGCTCCCAGTATGACCCGGAGAACAAATCGCTGGAGCTATGGCTGACGGGTCTCACCACGCTGGGCATTGCCGGCTTGCTGGCGCCTGGTCTGGTGGTCTGGGCGTCGTTCGTCTCGCCCCCCGAGGATGCCCATCAGGTCGAAGTGGTGGGCCAGCAGTGGCACTGGAGTTTCCGTTTTCCCGGCGAGGATGGCCGCTTCGGCTCGGCGCACAACCGCTTCATCGATGAGCATAACCCCTTCGGCCTGATCGATGATCCGGCCGGCCAGGACGATATTCTGATCAACGCGCCGCACTTGCTGCTGCCGGTCGACCGGCCGGTGAAGATGGTGCTGCGCTCCAAGGATGTGCTGCATAACGTCAAGGTGGCCAACTTCCGCGCCAAGATGGACATGGTGCCGGGACAGACCTCCTATTTCTGGTTCACGCCGACCGTGCTCGGGGAGTACGAGATCGTCTGCGCGCAGCTGTGCGGTATCGCCCACTTCGCCATGCGCGGGCGCATCGAGGTGGTGGAACAGGAAACGTTCGACGCCTGGCTTGCCGAACAGCCCACCTTCGCCGATATCGCGGCGCGCGAGCCGGGCGATCCCGAAGCGGGCGAGTCACATTACACCAGCTGTGCCGCTTGCCATGGCGCCGAGGGGCAGGGCAATCAGCCGCTCAACGCGCCGAAGCTGGCGGGGCTCGATGCCTGGTATCTGGAACGTCAGCTCGAGCTGTTCCGCTCTGGAGCCCGCGGTACTCATGAAGACGACACCTACGGCCGTCAGATGCGCCCATTTGCCACCATGCTGCCGGATCGCCAGGCGATTGCCGACCTGGCGGCCTATATCGAAACCTTGGCCGACGAGCCGCTCCAGGCCAGCCTCGAAGGCGGTGATGTCGAGCGCGGTGCAAAGCGCTACCGCACCTGCGCCAACTGTCATGGCCAGCAGGGAGAGGGCATCCGTGCCACCAACGGCCCGCGCCTGGCAGGAATGC
The DNA here is from genome assembly GCF_014779595.1 of Halomonas sp. ML-15. Taxonomy (GTDB): domain Bacteria; phylum Pseudomonadota; class Gammaproteobacteria; order Pseudomonadales; family Halomonadaceae; genus Franzmannia. The sequence continues at coordinate 179,329 of NZ_JACXZT010000017.1, read as the reverse complement.
CTGACTGGTACCTGGAACGGCAACTGCACAACTTTCGTGAGGGCGTGCGCGGTCGCCACCGGGAGGATCCTTACGGCAACCAGATGGTCGAGATGGCCCAGGTGCTGGTCGATGATCGCGCGGTCCGCGACGTGGTGGCCTATATCGCCACCTTGCCGCAACCCGCAATGACGGTAGCGGCGGTGAACGCCGGTGACGGGGAGGAGTGAGGGATGGCCGACCATGGACAGCACAGCGTGCCCCACGCTCAGCCGGGCGAGTTCGACAACATGGAGCTGGTGCACCCCAAGACGTTTCTCGGCAAGTATGTGTGGAGCCAGGACGCCAAGGTGATCGCCATCCAGTATGGCATCACCGCCATCGCCATCGGGCTGGTGGCACTGGTGCTGTCGATCCTGATGCGGCTGCAGCTGGGCTTCCCCAACACCTTTGCGTTGATCGACCCGTCAAGTTACCTGCAGTACGTGACCATGCACGGGATGATCATGGTGGTCTATCTGCTCACCGCGCTGTTTCTGGGGGCTTTCGGCAACTACCTGATACCCCTGATGTGTGGCGCCCGGGACATGGCATTTCCCTACCTCAACATGCTCAGCTACTGGTTCTATCTGGTGGCGGTGCTGATCCTGATGGCCAGTTTCTTCGTGCCGGGGGGCGCCACCGGCGCCGGCTGGACGCTCTATCCACCCCAGGCGATCAGTCCCGGTACGCCGGGCATCAATGGCGGCATTCTGCTGATGCTGGGGTCGCTGTCGGTGTTTATTGCCGGTTTCACCATGGGCGGGCTCAACTACGTGGTCACGGTGCTGCAGGCACGCACCCGGGGCATGACGCTGATGCGCCTGCCCTTGACCATCTGGGGCATCTTCATGGCCACGGTGATGGCGCTGCTGGCCTTCCCGGCGCTGCTGGTGGCGATCCTGATGATGCTCTGCGACATGCTGCTGGGGACCAGCTTCTTCATGCCGGAGATGCTCAACCTGGGGGAGCAGTCCGGGCATGAGGGCGGCAGTCCCTTGCTCTATCAGCACCTGTTCTGGTTCTTTGGCCATCCGGAGGTGTATATCGTGGCGCTGCCGGCCTTCGGCATCGTCTCGGATATCCTTGCCACCCATGCCCGCAAGAACATCTTCGGCTACCGCATGATGGTGTGGGCGATCATCATCATCGCCGTGCTCAGCTTCGTGGTCTGGGCCCACCACATGTTCATCAGTGGCATGAACCCTTACTTCGGTTTCCTGTTCGCCACCACCACCCTGATCATCGCGGTACCCACGGCGATCAAGGTCTACAACTGGGTGTTGACGCTATGGCGCGGCAACATCCGCATGACGGTACCGATGCTGTTTGCCATCGGCTTTATCTTCACCTTCGTCAATGGCGGGCTCAGCGGTCTGTTCCTGGGCAACGTCACCGTCGACGTGCCGCTGGCGGACACCTACTTTGTGGTCGGCCATTTCCATATGGTGATGGCGGTGGCGCCGGTGCTGGTGGTGTTCGGCGCGATCTACCACTGGTACCCCAAGATCACCGGCCGGATGATGGATGACGCCCTGGGCAAGATTCACTTCTGGGTCACCTTCCTCGGCACCTACGCGATCTTCTACCCGATGCACTTCATGGGTTTTGCCGGGGTACCGCGCCGCTACTACGGCTATGGCGAGACGGCCTATATTCCCGACTCGATCCAGACCCTCAACGCCTTCATGAGCGTGGCGGCGATCATCGTCGCGCTGGTGCAGCTGGTGTTCTTCTACAACCTGGTGCGCAGCTACTTCCGCGGCCGCGAGGCGGGCCCCAATCCCTGGCAGGCGACCACCCTGGAGTGGCAGACCGAGCACACGCCACCGCGCCACGGCAATTTCGGCGCCGAATTGCCGGTGGTCTATCGCTGGGCCTACGACTATGCCGTGCCCGGTGCCAAGCAGGATTTCATTCCGCAGAACATGGCCCCCGAGGAGGTCGAGCGGCTCGACGATCAGAGCGCGTCGGGGAGGGCGACACCATGACCGTCACCCTGATCTTCATTGCCGTGATGATGGCGATTTTCGGTGGCTGGCTGTTCAGCCATTCGATCGGTGTGCGTCCCTGGGAGGCGCAGGCGGCAGGCGAGAGCAGCCGCCAGATGCCGGTCGGCGTCAGCGCCCCCCGGGTGGGGCTGGGCGTATTTCTGGCAGTCGCCACCTCGCTGTTTGCACTGACCATCAGCGCCTACCTGATGCGCCACGACATGGGCCATGACTGGCAACCGCTGGCGGTGCCTGGCCTGCTGTGGTGGAACAGCGCTTGCCTGGTGCTCGGCAGCGTGGCGCTGCAGACGGCCTGGCAGGGCGCGCGCCGGGACGATGCGCAGCGTTTGCGGCTTGGACTGCTGGTCGGCGGGGGCTTCACCATCGCCTTCATCCTTGGGCAGTCGCTGGCCTGGTGGCAGCTGCAGGCCGCTGGCCACTATCTGGCGGCCAACCCGGCCAATGCGTTTTTCTTCCTGCTTACGGCGCTGCACGCCGTGCACCTGCTGGGCGGGCTATTCGCCTGGTCGCGCAGCCTGTTCCGCCTGCAGCAGGGCGCCGCGCCGCGGGAGGTGCTGCCGAGCATTGAGCTGTGTGCGCTGTACTGGCACTTCCTGCTGGTGGTGTGGGGCATCCTGTTTGCCCTGCTGCTGACGACATGAGGGCATGAGCATGGCGACTCACGATTCCGACGCCTCACCGCAACGCGAGGGCACGGCCGGCCTGATCCGCGACTGGTCGGTAGACCGGCGGGTGTTCGATGTGCCCTGGGGCAAGGCGATGATGTGGCTGTTCATCCTCAGCGACGTGTTCATCTTCGCCTGCTTCCTGGTCGGCTACATGGTGCTGCGCATGTCAACGGTGGAGCCCTGGCCGGATGCCAGCGAGGTGTTCGCGCTGACCATCGCGGGGCAGTCGATACCGCTGCTGCTGATCGCCATCATGACCTTCATCCTGATCAGCAGTAGCGGCACCATGGCACTGGCGGTGAAGTACGGCTACGCCAACGATCGTCGCAAGACCGCCATACTGCTGCTGATCACGGCGCTGTTGGGGGCCAGTTTCGTGGGCATGCAGGCCTTCGAGTGGGCGATTCTGATCGGCGAGGGCGTGCGGCCCTGGGAGAACCCCTGGGGGGCGGCCCAGTTCGGTGCGGTGTTCTTTCTGATCACCGGCTTTCACGGTACCCACGTGACCATCGGCGTGATCTTCATCGTGATCATGGCGGTCAAGGTCATGCGCGGTTCGCTGGACGGTCAGCGGCCCGGCTTTCTGACCGGTCGCAAAGGCAGCTACGGAATGGTCGAGAGCCTGGGCCTCTACTGGCACTTCGTCGACCTGGTGTGGGTATTTATCTTCGCGTTCTTCTATTTGTGGTAGGAGGTCGAGATGGATCAACACAATAGCCATCACCAGCCCGAGCTGCGCGTCTATCTGCGCGTATGGCTCTGGCTGTTCGTGCTTAGCGTACTCTCCTATCTGGTCGATATCTCGGGGCTCGAGGGGTTACCCAAGTGGGGCTTGATCACCCTGTTCATGCTGCTCAAGGCCGGCCTGATCGTGGCCTTCTTCATGCACATGGCCTGGGAGCGCCTGTCGATCATCTATACCGTGCTGCTGCCACCGGCGGTGCTGCTGTTCCTGGCCGCACTGATGGCCATGGAGGCCAACTATACGCTCGTGTCGCGGCTGGGCGTTGCCAACTGAGTTAGCCAGGCCGCCGTGCTAGTATCCACCAACAGATGATGTTCGGTGGATCCATCATGTCCCGTGCCGCACGGCTATTCGACCTCATGCAGACACTGCGCCGCCACCGCTGTGTGGTGAGCGGTAGAGTGCTTGCCCAGGAGTTGGGCATCTCGCTGCGAACCCTGTATCGGGATATCGAGGCTCTCAGGGCGGTAGGGGCCGAGATCGACGGCGAGCCGGGACTAGGTTATGTACTCAAGCCAGGCTTTATGCTGCCGCCGCTGATGTTCTCCGAGGAGGAGATCGAAGCTCTGTCACTGGGGCTCAAATGGGTGGAGCAGCGTGCCGATGATGGGTTGGGGACGGCCGCCAGCGAAGCCCTGGCCAAGGTCGCGGCGGTGTTGCCTCGTGAGCTTCGCCATCGACTGGAAGACTCAACGCTGCTGATCGGCCCCGGCTGGGATAAACCCCAGCAGGTCGATCTTGCCGTACTGCGGCAAGCAATTCGTGGCCAGAATAAGCTCGTGATCAGCTATTGCGACCTCAAGAGCCGTCGTTCGTCGCGGCTGATTTGGCCCTTCGCCATCGGTTTCTTCGAGACCACGCGCATCCTGGTGGCTTGGTGTGAGTTGCGCCAGGGGTTTCGTCACTTCCGTGCCGATCGTATAGAGACCGCTAGGGTGAGAGAGGAGCGATACTCACGGCGACGTCATGAACTGCTCAAGATGTGGCGAGCAACGCTACTGCCACAATCTGACAGTAGTGGGGGCTATGCTACCAGCACACCCACTGATGCGAGGCGTATCACCATGGAACAGGACATTGTCTTTTACACGAACCCGATGTCACGCGGTGGCATTGTGCACTGGATGCTGGAAGAGATCGGAGTGCCTTACCGTAAGGAGGTGCTGGCTTACGGGGCGGAGATGAAAAGCCCCGACTATCTGGCGATCAACCCGATGGGCAAGGTGCCCGCGATTCAGCACGGCTCGGTAGTGGTCACCGAGGCGGCGGCGATCTGCGCGTATCTCGCCGATGCCTTTCCGGAGGCCGGTCTGGCGCCGCCATCGGGGGAGCGTGGTGCCTATTACCGATGGCTGTTCTTCGCCGCAGGGCCGCTGGAGACGGCCATTGCATTGAAGGAGTGTGGTGTCCAGCCGGGGCCAGAGCAGCAGATGCAGCTGGGGTGCGGTGCCTACGAATCGGTGGTCGATGTCTTGGCAGCTGCGGTCAAGGAGCGTCCCTATCTGGCAGGGGAGCACTTCAGTTCGGCGGACATCTATGTCGGCTCACATATCGGTTGGGGCATGCAGTTTGGCACCCTGCCCAAACGGCCCGAGTTTGTGCGCTATTGGCAGAACCTAGAGGCGCGACCGGCCTACCAGCGAGTCGCTGAAGGCGTCCAGCAGGCGATGGCGGAACAGAGTATCTAAGCCGGGACGCAACGCTGCCATGCCTGCCGGGAGGCATACCAACATGTTGTATCAGTCGGGAGAATCACGATGATTGGCTCTATCGAGGAACTGCGAGCACTGTATCCGCCAGCCAAGCCGCGTGCGTTGCAAAAACAGCTCAGCCGCCTGGATGATCACTGCCGGCGTTTCATTTCGCTGTCGCCTTTCGTGGTGCTGGCCAGTGGCGATGGTCTCAACCAGGACGCTTCGCCGCGCGGCGGGGCGCCCGGTTTCGCCAAGGTGCTCGACGATACCACGCTGCTGATCCCCGACTCGCCGGGCAACAACCGCCTCGATTCGCTGAGCAATATCATCGCCAGCGGGCGCCTCGGGCTGCTGTTCCTGATTCCCGGCGTGGATGAGAGCCTGCGCATCAACGGTGCGGCCGAGGTGTCGGTGGATGAAACGCTGCTGGCGCAGGTGGAAGACGAGCGTCGCGAGCCGCGGGTGGTGATCCGGGTGACGCTGGAGGAGGCCTACCTGCACTGCGCCAAGGCGTTGATGCGCTCAAAGCTGTGGAGTGATGAGAGTCGGCGCGAGCGCTCGGTGCTGCCGAGCATGGGCCAGATGATCCAGGACCAGACCAGCGGCAGTGGCGAGCCAGAGAGCCAGGCGACCATGCTGGCGCGTTATCAGAACGAACTGTAGAGGGGATCAACCCACTTTATAGGAGAGCGGCGACTCGGCCAGCAGGCCGCGGCCGCCGGCCAGCGTCAGTGCCAGATCGTGGATGCCATCCCACAGCGGCAGCGGTGCGGCGCCCTTGATCGCCAGATCGAGGCGCTGGGCGAATAGCAGCAGCTTGTGCAGGCGCTTGAGGGGCAGCCGATTGAGCGCCTGCTGATAGGCGGGACGACGCTTGTCGAAGATCGGCGGTTTCTGCGCCTTGCAGGCGTGTTCGAAGCTCTGGCCCTGGTCGAGATGCTGATAGAGCGACAGCAGGATGCGCAGTTCGCGGGTCAGCGCCCACAGCATGATTGGCGCCTCGACGCCCTCCTGGCGCAGGCCACGCACGATCCGCGAGACCCGCTCACGCTCGCCGCGCAGGCAAGCCTCGGCCAGGGTGAAGACATCGTAGCGGGCGCTATCGTCGACACCGCTGGCGATCGCCTCGGCGTTGAGGCGGGCCCCGGGAGGCATCAGCAGCGCCAGTTTCTGCAACGCCTGATCGGCGGCCAGCAGGTTGCCCTCGGTACGCTCGCCGAGCAGCTTGGCGGCCTCCATATCGAGCTGCAGGCCGTGGCGGCCGGCGCGATCGCGCATCCAGTAGCCCAGTCGCTGGTGGTCCACCGGCCATACCGGGACGAACAGCCCAATCTTGTCCAGCGCCTTGAACCACTTGCTCTGCTGCTGCTTGCGGTCCAGCTTGCCGGCGCTGAGCAGCAGCACGTTGTCGCTGCCACTGGCCTGCTCGGCGTAGGCCTCCAGGGCGCGGCCGCCTTCCTGGCCGGCCGCCTGGCTGCCGAGACGCAGCTCGATCAGTTTGCGCGAGGCGAACAGCGACAGGCTGGCGGCGGATTCGGTAAGCCGCCCCCACTGAAAGCCGCTTTCGACGTGCAGCACTTCGCGCTCCTCGATGCCCTGCTGGCGCGCGGCGGTGCGTACGGCATCGCAGGCCTCCATATGGATCAACGGCTCATCACCGGTCACCATCACCACCGGCGGCAGCTTCTTGGCAATCGCCTCGGGCAGCTTGTCGGGGAAGATCTTCACGCAGGCACCTTACGGGGGAGTGGCGTCACCCGGCAGCGTCGTGTCACGAAGCCGGTTGGTTGTCGAGGGCGCGCAGGCGATCGAGCAGTCGGCGCGCGGCCTCCTGGCGCAGTTCCTGGCGAGCCTCTTCGCGGATATCGTCCTGGGCCAGCAGGTTATCGTCGCTGATGCTGAAATTGGTGCTCACCTCGAGCTGCTGCTGGTCGAGCAGGTAGGCGTTGTCGCGCTGGCGCTGCACCGAGAAAGGTGCAGTCAGGGTCATCTCGATTTCGCGACTGGCTGCGCTACCGAAGGTGCGACGGCTCTCGCGGAACGACTCGCCGCCGAGATTGAGGCGTAGCGGCGCGTCGTCGCGAATGGCGGTGTCGGCACTCTCCAGTGCCGCCTGCACCGCGGGGGTCAGGTCGGTGTCGGCGGCGACCAGGGCGATGCTGTCCAACGACACCGTCGAGGCATCTAGCCCGCGTAGCCGAAAGCCGCAGCCGGAAAGCGCCAGGCCAGCGCCGGCGGCCAGGGTCAGGTGGAGAAAGCGACGACGCTGCATGCAACACTCCTTGTAGGTAGACGATGGACGCGGGCCTAGTTGGCGACGATATTGACCAGCTTGCCCGGCACCACGATGACCTTGCGTAGCGTCTTGCCGTCGGTGTGGCGCTGGACGTTATCGTTGGCCAGGGCCTCGGCCTCGATGCTGGCCTTGTCGGCGTCTGCCGGCACCTCAAGGCGCGCGCGCAGCTTACCGTTGACCTGCACCACCAGCTCGATGGTATCGCGGGCCAGGGCTGATTCATCGAGGCTCGGCCAGGCTGCGTCGATAGCGGGTTCGGCATGACCCAGCGCCGCCCACAGCGCGTGGCAGGCGTGGGGTGTAATCGGTGCCAGCAGCAGTACACAGGCTTCCACCGCTTCGCGCGCTACCGCCAGATCCTGGGGGCTGGTGGCCTCACCCTCGTTGTGGAATCGGCCCAAGGCGTTAGTCAGCTCCATCACCGCTGCAATGGCGGTGTTGAAGGTGGTGCGCCGGCCGATATCGTCGCTGGCCTTCTTGATCGTCTCGTGGGTCTTGCGGCGCAGGTCACGCTGGGCGTCGTTGAGCGACGTGGTGTCCAGCGGGCCGGGCGTGCCGGCGGCGAGGTGCTCGTTGACCAGACGCCACAGCCGCTTGAGGAAGCGGTGGGCGCCCTCGACGCCGGAGTCGGACCACTCCAGCGACTGCTCGGGCGGTGCGGCGAACATCATGAACAGCCGCACGGTATCGGCCCCGAAGCGGTCGATCATCGACTGCGGGTCGACGCCGTTGTTCTTCGACTTGGACATCTTCTCGATGCCCCCCATCTCCACCGGCTGGCCATCTTCGATCAGCACCGCGCTCAGCGGACGGCCCTTGTCATCGCGCTTGACCTCGACATCGGCGGGGTTGAACCAGGTCTTGGCGCCGTTGGACTCAAGGCGATAGTAGGTTTCGGCGATCACCATGCCCTGGGTCAGCAGCTGCTGGAAGGGCTCATCGCTGTCGACCAGCCCGAAGTCGCGCATCAGCTTGTGGAAGAAGCGCGCGTAGAGCAGGTGCAGGATGGCGTGTTCGATGCCACCGATGTAGAGATCGACGGGCAGCCAGTAGTTGGCGCGCTCGTCGAGCATCGCCTCGTGGTTGTCGGCGCAGCAGAAGCGCGCGTAGTACCACGACGACTCCATGAAGGTGTCGAAGGTATCGGTCTCGCGCAGCCAGCCGTCGCCGAGATCGGAGAACTCGGGCATCTTCTTGAGCGGCGAGCCTGAGGCGTCGACGGTGACTTCCATCGGCAGCGCCACCGGCAGTTCGTCATCGCTGAGCGGCACGGTCTGGCCCTCGGGACCGTACTTGACCGGAATCGGCGCCCCCCAGTAGCGCTGGCGTGCCACGCCCCAGTCGCGGAGCCGGAAGTTGATCTTGACCTCGCCAACGCCTTGCTGCTTGAGCCTGGCGGCGATGGCATCGAAGGCCGCCTCGAACTCTAGGCCGTCGAATTCACCGGAGTTGATCAGCCGGCCATGCTCGACATAGGCCCCCTCGGAGAGGTCCGGGGCCTGACCGTCCTGGTCGGCGATCACCGCCTCGATGGGCAAGCCGTACTTGGTGGCAAACTCCCAGTCGCGCTGGTCGTGGCCGGGCACCGCCATCACCGCCCCGGTGCCAAATTCCATCAGCACGAAGTTGGCCACGTAGACCGGTACTTCGCGGCCGGTGAGCGGATGCACGGCGACATGCCCGGTGGGCATGCCTTTCTTGTCCTTGGTGGCCAGTTCCGCTTCGGAGGTGCCGCCGTGGGCGCACTCCTCGCAGAATGCAGCCAGCTCGGCATTGCCTGAAGCGGCGGCCTTGGCCAGCGGGTGGCCGGCGGCCACTGCCATATAGGTCACGCCCATCAGGGTGTCGGGGCGGGTGGTATAGACGCTGACCGGCTCGACGTCGGTGCCGTCGGCGGCCTTGATGTCGAATGCCAGTTCGACGCCGCGCGACTTGCCGATCCAGTTGCGCTGCATGGTCTTGACCTGCTCGGGCCACTCGACCTTGTCGAGATCGGCGAGCAGCTCATCGGCGTAGTCGGTGATCTTGAGGAACCACAGCGGGATCTCCTTGCGCTCCACCGGCGCCCCGGACCGCCAGCCGCAGCCGTCGATCACCTGCTCGTTGGCGAGTACGGTCTGGTCGACCGGATCCCAGTTGACCGTCGACATCTTCTTGTAGACCAGGCCCTTCTCCAGCAGCTTGGTGAAGAACCACTGCTCCCAGCGATAATAGTCGCTGTCGCAGGTAGCAAACTCGCGGTTCCAGTCATAGGCGAAGCCCAGCGCCTTCAACTGGTTGCGCATGTAGTCGATGTTCTCGTAGGTCCACTTGGCAGGCGGTACCTGATTCTTGATCGCGGCATTCTCCGCCGGCATGCCGAAGGCGTCCCAGCCCATCGGCTGCATGACGTTCTTGCCCTGCATGCGCTGGAAGCGCGAGACCACGTCGCCGATGGTGTAGTTGCGCACGTGCCCCATGTGCAGCTTGCCGCTGGGGTAGGGGAACATCGACAGGCAGTAGAATTTCTCGCGGCTGGCGTCTTCTATTGCCTTGAAGCACTGGTTCTTGTCCCAGTACTGCTGGGCGTCACGTTCGATGTCAAAGGGCGTGTACTGTGCGTCCATCGGTCTCAACAGGCACCTTGCGTTGAATGTAGCGAAAAAGAGGAGCGTCGCCGAGCCGCCTGGTCTATATATGACCTTGGCCTAACATCGTGGAGGCGCGGCGACGAGTAGCGTCATGACAGGCCGCTAGCATACCCCACTCGCCTGCTTGCGGCCACGCTCAGGCTAGTCCGAGCGGGCGGTTCCGTCCTGGAGAGCGGCTTTTGATGACAGCGGTATTACTTCCCTAAGCGTATTATGGCTCGCGACTTGAGATACTTAATGTTACACTGAGGGGTGTGTGATGTTACATTGATGGTGAATCACCTGTCTTATGGCTCAGGGAAAGCCTCGCGCTAGCATGGCTCGGCAAAGGGACACAGGATGACAGATATACTGAAAAAGTTGTTTGGTTTGCCGCGACGCCGCAAGCAGCTCATACAGCTGATTGCTGACGCATTACTTATCGTGGCCAGCTTCTTTGCCGCTATGCTGCTGCGTCTGGACTCCATGCGGTTTCTCGCTGATCCGGATGTGTGGGTCGCGCTGCCTGTGGTGGTGCCGGTTAGCTTGATCATTTTCGTCAAGCTGGGCTTTTACCGTTCCATTATCCGCTACATGGGCCTGAAGGCCTTTCAAGCGATCATGGCAGGGGTCATAGGGTCGGCGTTAACGCTGGGCATTGTGAGCAGCGTTTTTGACCTGTCGATTCCTCGCTCAGTACCCTTTATCTACATCATGCTGGCATTGCTGACCATTGGCGGCGTGCGGCTTGCACTGCGTCTGCTATACCAGCGTGGCCAGCAGAGACTCAAGACGCGCGTGTTGATCTATGGAGCCGGTGCTGCGGGGCGCCAGCTAGTGATGTCACTTCGCCATGGGCGCGACTATGAGCCTGTGGGGTTCGTCGACTTTGCCCCACGCCTCCAGGGTACCCACGTGCAAGGTTTGAGGGTGCACTCCCCGGACGATACTGGACGCCTGGTTAATAACTATGGGGTAGAGAAGCTCCTGCTGGCCGTGCCCGAGGCCACCCGTGCCCGCCGCCAGGAGATAATCGAGTCGTTGGAGCCGCTCTCGATTCCCGTTCAGACCATCCCTGACATGGCCGACGTCATTTCCGGCAAGGCCAAATTCAACGAGCTGCGTGATGTGGCGGTGGAAGACCTGCTGGGTCGCGATCCGGTCCCCCCCGTGCAATCCCTGATGGGGGCCAACATCAGCGGTAAGGTCGTCATGGTCACCGGTGCCGGAGGCTCAATCGGTAGTGAGCTGTGTCGGCAGATTCTGCGTCAGCAACCCCGGCAGCTGCTGCTTGTCGAGCTCTCCGAATACTCGCTGTACCGCATCGAACTCGATCTGCAGCGCATCGCTGCCGCAGAGTCAATCGATGTGGAGTTCACGCCTCTGCTTGCTTCAGTGCGCGATGGGGAACGTATCAAGAGGCTCATGTGCGATTATGAGGTGCGCACTGTTTACCACGCGGCAGCCTACAAGCACGTGCCGATGGTTGAGCACAATCCTGGTGAGGGCGTGCTCAACAATGTCTTTGGCACGTTGGCCGTGGCCAAGGCTGCCATTGCCGCGCGTGTCGACGACATGGTGCTGGTCTCCACCGACAAGGCGGTCAGGCCCACCAATGTGATGGGGGCCAGCAAGCGCATGGCGGAACTGGTCTGTCAGGCGATGGCGTCCTCCCAGCAGAAGACGCGCTTCTCTATGGTCCGTTTCGGCAATGTGCTGGGCTCCTCTGGCTCGGTCGTCCCGCTGTTTCGCAAGCAGATCGAGAACGGTGGCCCGATTACCGTTACGCACCCTGAAATCACGCGCTATTTCATGACCATCCCCGAAGCTGCCCAACTGGTCATTCAGGCAGGTGGGATGGCCAAGGGGGGCGATGTATTCGTGCTCGATATGGGCAAGCCTGTGCGGATCGTCGAGTTGGCCACCCGTATGGTGCGCTTGACTGGCCTTGAGCCACACTTCCCCCAGTCTGGGGCATCGCCCAATTCCTCAACGCCTAGAAAGCAGCGCAGGCAGCACCAGGAGTTGGCCGAGGGGGGCAGTAAGGGCGATATATCGATCATATTTACCGGATTGCGGCCTGGAGAAAAGCTCTATGAAGAGCTGCTGGTGACCGAGGCCGTGGGCAAGACAGGCCACCCGCGCATCATGACGGCCAGCGAGGCATCGCTTAGCTGGGAGGCGCTGGAAGCCATTCTGCTCGATCTGAATGCCGCCTGCATGAACCAGGATGCAGAGCGTATCCGGCGAATCCTGATAGATGCCCCAACCGAATATCATCCGCAGTCTGATGTCGTGGCTCATCAGCCGAAAGCGGCTCGCCCCAATACAATATGCGACCCGCTGCCATCTACAGAGACGCTAGCAAGTGATCAAGCAGCCCAGCCCACGGCCGATATCACTCCTAGCTGGCAAACGATGAGTGACCCCACTGTTGAGCCCAGATGCCACGAGGAGCCCGTCGTTGCGAATGTTGCGTACTACTCACCCAAGAATCGCTAGGTTGGCTTAGAGCTTGGCAGGGTGTCAGGCAGTGAAAGTAGGCGTCGGAGCAGTAACGCCAAATATCGACAAGGACGTTATTCGGGGGCTGTCGTGTAGATGGCCGGTCGTGGGCCTTACAGGCCTCGAGAAGCGGTTCACTCTGGATACGTCTTGAAGAGAACAGACATCAATGTGACGACAGGGTCTTATGTGAGCCACCTGTTGCCAATTGAGACAAGCAGCATATGAAAGCGTACTGACGCTTCAGGCCTCGGGGATGTGCCGTACACCTCGGGGCGGTAGCGTGCCTGGATAAGGTCGCCAGGGACAAGGCACCAAACGACAATTGAAGGAATGGGGGAACGGCCAATGCGTACTTTAACTGCTTCACGCCACATCTTGACGCTAGTTGCGATACTGACGCTCGGAGGCTGCGCCATCGCTCCCGGCGGACACATGGATTACGATACCGGGGATGCGCCAGATCTAGCGCAACTGGTAGACATCGAGCCGATCACCCCTGAACTTATCCATTCGATGGAGCGTGCAGAGCGACGCGTCAGCCCTGTGCCGGACGACCTGCGCCGTCAGATTTCCGATTACGAGTACAACGTTGGCCCCGGCGATGTCTTGAGCATCGTGGTCTACGACCATCCGGAGCTGACGATTCCAGCGGGGGCCGAGCGTAGCGCGGCAGAAGCTGGCAATCAGGTCCGCGCGGATGGCACTATCTTCTATCCATTCCTGGGGCGCATCAACGTGGCGGGCAAGAACGCCGACGAGATTCGGGTGCAGTTGACGCGAGGGCTCTCCGAGTATCTCACCGACCCTCAGGTCGATGTATTCGTGGCGGCCTTCAACTCGCAAAAGGTCTATGTAACCGGTGCGGTGGACAGCCCAGGAGTTCGGCCGATTACCAATGTGCCAATGACCATCATCGATGCCATCAGCGAAGTGGGTGGCCCTACAGGTGCAGCATTCTGGCACGATCTCACTTTTATCCGCGATGGTCAGGAGGAGCGCCTGTCGCTGTATGCGCTGCTTAGCGAAGGAGACCAGCGCCAGAACCGCCTGCTGCAGGATGGCGACATCCTTCACGTTCCCACCGCCGAAAACCAGGGCATTGCCATGATGGGTCAGGTGCGTTCACCGGGTAATCTATCAATGAATCGCGAGCGCTTGTCGCTTTCGGACGCCATCTCACGGGCGGGTGGGATCAATGAAATTACCGCTGATCCTTCAGGTATCTTCGTACTGCGTCGCCAGCCCGAGACCAGTGATAAGTTGGCGACGGTCTATCAGTTGGACGTCAACGACGCCACGGCCTTCGCCCTGGCGGGAGGGTTCCAGCTTGAGCCGCGCGATATCGTCTACGTGACCACAGCACCGCTGGCACGCTGGAACCGTGTGATCAGCTTGCTGCTACCGTCGATCGGGCTGCCGGGTAATATCCGTGGCTCCAGCGACAATCTGCAAGATCTGCTCTAACGATGTTCAACCATGTCCTGGTGGTATGTACCGGCAATATCTGTCGCAGCCCGGTGGCTGCGGCGATGTTGGCCCGCAAGCGGCCTGATGTCCGTTTCGATTCTGCAGGCCTAGGCGCGATGGTTGGGCAAGGGGTGGAGCCTAATGCCCTGCGCCTGGGCCAAGCCGAGGGGCTCGAGCTCGACACTCATCAAGCCCGCCAGTTAGACGCCGAGATGATCGTCAACGCTGACCTGGTGCTGGTCATGAGCGACGGTCAGCGTCGAGAAATTGCCAACCGCTGGCCGGAGATGCTGGGCAAGACGCTGCGGCTTGGTCAGTGGCTCGACGATGGCAAGGGGCGCGATATTCCCGACCCCTACCGTAAAAGCCACGAGGTGTTCAAGCATGTACACCAACTATTGGTGCAAGCGACCGAGGGATGGGCGTCAAGGTTATGAAAGCCAGGCCACGTAAAGCGGTGCCCAACATTTTCCTTTTCCACTTTGTGAAGTAGAGCCCAATGTCCGATAAGCCTGTGACTCAAGCCCCACCCGAGGAAACCATCGACTTGGGGCGTATGATTGGTGTGCTGTTCGACCATAAGTGGTTGATTATCTTTATTACTGGCCTATTTGCAGTAGTAGGCATAATTCACGGCATGCTGGCAACGCCTATCTACCAGTCAGATGCTCTGGTCCAGGTTGAGCGACGCTCTACCGTCAGCCCGCTGGGTGACGTAGGTAATGTGATCGGTGCAGAAGAGCTGAATACCCCAGCCGAGCTGCAGATACTGCAGTCTCGCATGGTGCTTGGGCAGGTAGTAGACCGTTTGAATCAAGATATTATTATTCGGCCAGTAGAAGTGCCGGTTATCGGCAACTTTGTTCTACGCCGGAATATTCCTCGCCCGCCCTTTATGGAGGGCCAACCGCATATCTGGGGTAACGAGAGCATCGACGTGCCGCGCTTCGAGTTGGCCGAGCGCCGCCGGGGCCAGCAGATACTGGTCGAGCGGATCATCGATGACCGCTATCGCGTGCTGGTTAACGGTGAAGCGGTAGGCAACGGCCGTATTGGCGAGCCCGAAACCTTCCTTGATGGCGACCTGGAATTGACCATCGACAATTTCGACGCTGCCGTAGGGGGGCGATTCCAGCTGCTCAAGCAGCATCGCACTGCCGCCATTCGCTCTATCGGCGGCCGTCTGCAGGTCGTTGAGGCAGCAGGCCGAGGCTCATCCACGGGCATGTTGCGTATGACCATGATAGGGCCAGATACGCAAGAGATTACCCAGACGCTTGATGCGGTCGCTGAGACATTTCTTACCCAGAACGTCGAGCGGCAGTCTGCTCAGGCGCAGCAGAGTCTGGAGTTTTTGGAGCAGCAGGCCCCTGAGCTGCGTGAACAGTTAGTGAACGCTGAGCAGAACCTCAATGAGTATCGCGCCAACCTCGACAGCGTGGACTTGAACAGCGAGGCTCAGGCGGCTATTCAGCGCTATATCGAACTGGACACCCGCCTAAACGAGCTGGAGTTCCAGGAGGCGGAGCTGGCCCAGCGCTATACGCCCAGTCACCCCAGCTACCAGGCGCTCATGCGCCAGAAGCGTCAGATCGAGCAGGACCGCGTCGAGCTCAATGCGCGGGTTAACGAGCTGCCGGCAGCCCAGCAGGAAGTGGTGCGCCGTACGCGGGATGTTGAAGTGACCCAGGCCATCTACGTCAACGTCCTGAACAAGATGCAGGAGCTGCAGGTCGCTCGGGCGGGGACGATCGGTAATATTCGCATCATTGATCGCGCGGTAATCAGCGGACAGATAGCCCCCAGCAAAGCAAGAACGACGGTGCTGTTGACGCTGGTGGGCTTTATTCTCGCCGTCGGGGGTGTGCTGTTGCGGGAGCTGCTGCGCCGCGGCGTCGACTCTCCCGATCAGATAGAGGCTGCCGGCCTGCCGGTGTATGCCACCATCCCGCTGTCGACCGCCCAGAACAAGTTGGCAAGGAAGGTCAAGCGCAAGCGTCGCAAACCCGCCCAGGACATTGTGGTGGGGGTGCTGGCCGAACGTGAACCCTCCGACCTGGCGCTGGAGGCACTGCGCGGGCTGCGTACCAGCCTGCACTTTGCGATGCTCGAAGGGCGCAATAACCGCTTGATGATCACTGGTCCAAGCCCCGGTGTCGGCAAGAGTTTCGTCAGCATCAACCTGGGTGCCGTGAGCGCTCAGGCAGGCAAGCGGGTATTGATCGTCGACGCCGATCTGCGTAAAGGCCATATTCACCACGCTTTCGGCAAGAAGAGCGAGAATGGTCTTGCAGATTATCTGGCTGGCCAGATGCCGCTTGACGAGATCATCCAGCCGACCGGGATCGATAACTACTGGGTGGTAACGCGAGGTACCGCGCCGCCCAACCCTTCCGAACTACTGATGCAGCCGCGCTTCGCCGAGGCCATGGAAACGCTCAGCCAGCAGTTCGACCTGATCATCGTCGATACGCCGCCGGTATTGGCCGTCACGGATGCCAGCGTGGTGGGTAAACAGTGTGATACCACCCTGCTGGTGGCCCGCTTCGAAACCAACCCGGTGCGTGAGATCATGGCCGCCAAGCGTCGCTTGGAAGGCAATGGTCTTGTCGTACAGGGCGCTATCCTGAATGCCATGGAGCGCAAGGCATCGACGGCCTCAGGGCATTACGGCTACTACTTCTATAACTATCGCTAGTTCTATATTCAGGTTGTGATTTCATGAAAATACTTGTGACAGGCAGCGCCGGGTTTATCGGCTTTCATACCGTCAAGCGGTTGTTAGAGCGCGGTGATAGCGTGGTGGGCTTCGATAGCGTCAACGACTACTACGACCCCAACATCAAGGAAGCGCGACTAGCGATACTGGAAGAAACCGCCAAGCGCACCGGCAGCGACTACCACTTCGTGCGCGACAATCTCGCCAATCAGCAGGCGGTGAACGACTGCTTCAATGAGCATGGCATCGAGCGGGTCATCCATCTGGCGGCTCAAGCTGGCGTACGCTACTCGCTGGAGAATCCGCATAGCTACGTCGAGAGCAATATCGTAGCCTTTACCAATATCCTGGAGGCCTGCCGCTACGCTGAGGTGCAGCACCTCACCTATGCCAGCACCAGCAGCGTCTATGGGGCCAACACCAAGATGCCGTTCTCCGAGCATGAAGGTGCTAACCACCCCCTGCAGTTCTACGCGGCCACCAAGAAAGCGAATGAGATGATGGCGCACAGTTACAGCCATCTATTCGGCCTGCCCACCACCGGGCTGCGCTTCTTTACGGTCTATGGACCCTGGGGGCGGCCGGACATGGCGCTATTCAAGTTCACCAAGAACATCCTGGCCGATGAGCCGATCCCGGTGTTCAACCATGGCAATCATACCCGCGACTTCACCTATGTCGATGATATCGTCGAGGGCGTAATACGGGCCAGCGACCAGGTGGCAACGGCGAATCCCGACTGGGACAGCGATGACCCAGACCCGGCGACCAGCAATGCGCCCTATCGACTGTTCAATATCGGCAACAACGACCCCGTGAAGTTGAGTGCCTACATCGAAGCGATCGAGGCGGCGCTCGACAAGCCGGCCAAGAAAGACCTGTTGCCACTGCAGCCGGGCGATGTGCCAGATACCTACGCCGACAGCAGCGAGCTCGAGAAGGCCGTCGATTATAAACCGGCCACCCCCGTTGAACAGGGGGTGGCGAACTTCGTTGCCTGGTACCGCGATTACTACCAGGTGTAAGGCCTGGCACTAGGCTCTGCCTGAGAAGTCGGCGAGCCAGCCAGCTTCCGGACAGAGTCTAGCGAGGCTGCCTAAACATGCGCAGTGGAGCGCTGTCGTCTAGAGCATGGAAGGAGTGACATGAACGTCACGGTTTTTGGAACAGGTTATGTTGGGTTGGTACAGGGCGCTATTCTTGCCGACGTGGGTCACCACGTGGTGTGCGTCGATGTGGATGCTAGCAAGGTAGAGCGCCTCAAGCAGGGGCATATCCCGATCTATGAGCCGGGGCTGGAGCCCTTGGTGCGCGAAAACTACGCCGCAGGACGGCTGGAGTTCACTACCGACGCCGAGGCAGGTGTAAAGCACGGTGAGGTGCAGTTCATCGCCGTCGGCACCCCGCCGGACGAAGATGGCTCTGCCGATCTGAAGTACGTGCTCGCAGTCGCCGGCACCATTGCCGAGCATATGCAACGCGACCAGATCATCATCGACAAGTCGACGGTACCTGTGGGCACCGCCGACAAGGTGAAGGCCAAGGTGGCGGAGGTGCTCGCCAAGCGTGACCGCGCCGACCTGGGTTTCGACGTTGTGTCCAATCCGGAGTTTCTGAAAGAGGGCAGCGCCGTCGCCGACTGCCAGAAGCCCGACCGCATCATTATTGGCACCGAGAGCGAGGCGACGATTGAGGTGATGCGTGAGCTCTACGCGCCGTTCAACCGCAACCACGACAAGATCATTGTCATGGATGTGCGCAGCGCTGAGCTGACCAAGTATGCCGCCAACTGCATGCTCGCCACCAAGATCAGTTTCATGAACGAGATGGCTAACCTGGCCGAACGGCTCGGGGCCGATATCGAGATGGTCCGCCAGGGCATTGGCTCCGACCCGCGTATCGGCTACCACTTCATCTATCCTGGCGTAGGCTACGGTGGTTCATGTTTCCCCAAGGATGTTCAGGCGCTGATTCGTACCGCCGGCGATATCGATTTCGACGCCAAGGTGCTCAAGGCCGTCGAAGCGCGTAACCAGGAGCAGAAGACCACGCTGTTTGCCAAGATTCATCGCCACTTTGACGGGCATCTCGAAGGCAAGACCTTTGCCGTGTGGGGGCTCTCCTTCAAGCCTAACACCGATGATATGCGCGAAGCCCCCAGCCGCGTGCTGATGGAAGCCCTGTGGCAGGCTGGCGCCAAGGTCCAGGCGTACGATCCCGAAGCCATGGAAGAGACCCAGCGCCTCTACGGCAATCGTGATGACCTGACCCTATGCGGTACCAAGGAAGCGGCTCTCAAGGGCGCGGATGCCTTGGTGATCGTTACCGAATGGCAGAGTTTCCGCGCTCCGGACTTCGATCTCATCAAGTCTCAGCTCAGCCAGGCGACCCTGTTTGATGGGCGCAATATGTTCCAGCCCGCACGCATGCGCAATAAAGGCTTCACCTACTACTCTGTCGGCCGCCACATCACGTCGGCGTAACTACCAACGTTAGCAATGTCAGGATGACAGAAGGGCCGTTATGAAACTGTTGATTACCGGTGGCGCTGGCTTCATAGGCTCGGCGGTCATTCGCCATGTAATTGATCACACCGATGACCAGGTGGTGAATGTCGACAAGCTTACCTATGCGGGTAACCTCGAGTCGTTGCAGTCCGTCGCCGATAACCCTCGTTACGCCTTCGAGCAAGTCGATGTGTGCGATCAGCAAGCCCTGGCTGACGTATTCGAACGGCACCAGCCCGATGCGGTCATGCATCTGGCGGCTGAAAGCCATGTAGACCGCTCCATCGACGGCCCAGCGGCCTTTATCGAGACCAACATCGTCGGCACGTACACCTTGCTCGAGGTGGCACGCCGCTACTGGCAGAGCTTGAACACCGATCGCCAAGCACTGTTTCGGCTGCACCATATCTCCACCGATGAAGTGTACGGGGATCTGGACGGGCCGGAAGGCCTGTTTACCGAGCAGACCGCCTACGCGCCTAGTTCACCCTACTCAGCAAGCAAGGCGAGCTCGGACCACCTGGTGCGTGCCTGGTCACGGACCTATGGCCTGCCGACACTGATTACCAATTGCTCCAATAACTACGGGCCTTATCACTTTCCCGAAAAACTGATCCCGCTGGTGATCCTCAATGCCCTGGAAGGCAAGCCGCTGCCTGTCTACGGGAAAGGGGAGCAGATCCGCGACTGGCTGTACGTGGAGGATCATGCCCGAGCGCTCTACCTGGTGGTGACCCAGGGCACGCCGGGGGAGACCTATAATATTGGTGGGCACAACGAGAAGCGTAATATCGATGTGGTGTATGCCCTGTGTGAGCTGCTCGACGAGCTGTCGCCCTCTGCTCACTCTCCCTACCAATCACTGATTACTTTCGTGCCTGACCGCCCAGGGCATGACCTGCGCTACGCCATCGACGCAAGCAAGATAGCGCGTGAGCTTGGCTGGACACCCGCGGAAACCTTCGAGACGGGGATCCGCAAGACAGTTGAGTGGTATCTGCAAAACCTCGAGTGGTGCCGCCGAGTCCAGGATGGCAGCTACCAGCGCGAAAGGCTGGGTGTTGGTTCCGCTTAGCTCTATGTGAAGTAAGATAAGGAGGAGTGTATGCAACTTACTTCGCTACTGAACAAGCTATTGTTAACAAATGGCATACAGTTAAGTAAGATACCCAAAGACTTAGCGCTTGATAAACGTCAGCACCCCTCTTTAGGAAGTATTGTCGAGCTTGTAGGGCCATCGGGAGTTGGGAAGTCTTACTTTTACAACCACCTCCAACCTGAACTAGAGGGTAATTGGTTTTTCAGGAAAGAAGTAAAAAAAATTAGCACCTATCAAGGCAGCAGTTTTTCCTTGTTGAATGACGAAGATGCCGCACTTGTAGAAAATCTTCTGAATAAAAAATATGAAAATATTCGCTCAGTTAAAGGTGTTCTTCAGAGAAAAGTAGCCCTTTATGACTTCTTTCTTAAGGAAATGGCGGCAGATGTCTACTTTCGACACACGAAATTGGCTCGTGGCCTATTTTCAGAAGATGGTGTGACGCATAACTTCTCCCAGGAACTTCTTTGGTATCATGAAGAACTCACTAAAGAAGGGGCGAAGGGGAAGTATAATGTTTTACAGCGTTTTTTTGATAATCGTGCGGTAATTTTTTTTGATGCACCCACATCTTATATCATTAAAAACTTAAAAATAAGAAGCTCTCAAAATCCTGGTGCTGGAAATGATTGGTTTTATTATGCTGGAGAAAAAGAAGTAACTGAATTTATTGAAAGATCGAAAGCGAACAAAGCGAAAATGCATTCCGTATTGCAGAAATATGGAGTTGATGTTCTCACGCTGGATGCTACTGAATCTCTCGAGACTAATAAGCAAAAGGTTCTCGAGTTTTCTGCTTCTGTTATATCTAGGAATAAGGGATAGGGAATATTATGAAAGGTATCATTCTTGCTGGTGGTAGCGGAACGCGCCTTTACCCTATTACCATGGGGGTCTCCAAGCAGCTGCTGCCTATCTATGATAAGCCGATGATCTATTATCCCCTATCGGTGTTGATGCTGGCGGGTATCCGCGATGTGCTGGTGATTACCACGCCTGAAGAGAACGAGAGTTTCCGTCGTTTATTAGGTGATGGACATCAGTTTGGAGTCAATATAACCTATGCTGAACAGCCAAGCCCCGATGGGTTGGCACAAGCATTTCTTATTGGCGAAGACTTTATTGGTCAAGACAATGTCTGTTTGGTCCTAGGTGATAATATTTTCTACGGACAAGGCTTCAGTCCCAAGCTGATAAGCGCAGCAGAGAAAGAGTCGGGGGCAACGGTATTTGGCTACCAGGTCAAAGACCCTGAGCGCTTTGGCGTGGTTCAGTTTGATAAGCAGAAACGCGCGCTCTCGATCGAAGAGAAACCTGACAAGCCTAAATCTAATTATGCGGTCACGGGGCTCTACTTCTACGACAATGACGTTATTGAAATTGCTAAGCAGGTAAAACCTTCACACCGTGGTGAGCTGGAAATCACCAGCGTAAACCAGGCATACCTTGAGCGTGGGGACTTAAGCGTTCAGCAGCTGGGGCGTGGCTTTGCCTGGTTGGATACAGGGACCCATGAGAGCCTGTTGGAAGCTGCTCAGTTCGTTGAGACGATCGAGAAGCGCCAGGGCTATAAAATCGCCTGTTTGGAAGAGATTTCTTGGCGCAACGGCTGGATGACAACTGAGCAGCTTAAAGCTGCTGGCGATAAGCTTTCCAAGAACGGTTATGGAAAATATCTTCTTTCATTAATCGACGAAGATTAATTTATTTTTTCCTTTGAAATTATTTTAGGTCGCATCGTTATGATCCCTGTTACCAAGCCCTATTTGCCAAGCCGTGAAAAGTTAGACCGATATATCGATGGTATCTATGAGCGCGCCTGGCTAACCAACAATGGGCCTCTGGTGCAGGAGTTGACGCAGCGGCTAGAAGCGTATTTGGGTGTGGAGAATCTGCTGCTTGTTGGTAATGGTACTCTTGCCTTACAGATAGCCTATCGTGCGCTAAATGTTAGCGGTAATGAATCAAGCGAAGCTATTACTACCCCATTTACCTATATAGCAACCGCAAGCTCGCTCAAGTGGGAGGGCGTGGAGCCGGTGTTTGTCGATATAGATCCTGATACCTGGTGTCTTGATCCCGCCAATATAGAAGTAGCCATCACCTCGGCTACCAAGGCAATTGTACCTGTTCATGTCTTTGGTAATGCCTGTGACGTTGAGGCCATAGATACTATTGCGCAACGCCATGGCTTAAAGGTCATCTACGATGGTGCCCATGCATTCGGTGTTACCTACAAAGGGAATAGCCTGCTGAGTCATGGAGATGCCACTACCCTTAGCTTTCATGCAACCAAGCTGTTTCACTCCATTGAAGGCGGCGCCATTATCTTCAAACATAAAGAAGATTTGGAACGTGCTCGCAGGATGACTAATTTTGGCCTTGCCTCACCCGAAGAAATTACTGATGTCGGGATCAATGCCAAAATGAGCGAGTTTCAGGCAGCGATGGGGCTATGTGTGCTAGATGAGATTGATGTAAATCTAAAGGGTAGAGAAAAAATCTGGCATACTTATGAAGAAGCGTTAAAGGACAGAGTTAAGCTGCAGCATCGTAATCATTTTGCTTCATATAATTATGCATATTTTCCAATGATGCTTAAAGATCAGCGGGAACTGATTTCCACACTAGATCATTTTCGCTCAAAGAATATTTCCGCAAGGCGTTATTTTTATCCATCATTGGATGTTGTTTCGTATGGTAGAGCCGTCGACTCTACTATTTCACGTGATGTTTCGAGTCGTATTATATGTTTGCCAATTTTTCATGGTCTGTCTGAAGATGACCAAAGGCTAATCGCTGCTTCGGTGGTTGATATTTCGGCTAGTAGCTTAGGCGAGGGAGTGCTATGAGTTTAGGTGGGAGTTTGAGAAGGGCTATTTTTTTTTCACGTGACCGCATTAAAAGCCAAGGTATTGGTTCCAACCTTGATGAAATACGTGATGAGCTGTCCGAACCAAGCCTGGTTAGGGAACGGCAAAGTAAAAGAATAAGAGACCTTCTTAATTACGCTACCAGTAATTCGCTATTCTATAAAAAGTTGGTGGGTAAGGAGCTTAGTGACTTTCCTGTGGTTAATAAGCAGATTTTGATAGAAAGCTACGAGGAAGTTTGCGTGCCTCCTGCATTGGTACCATATCAAAACGGTCCCTTGCATATCGCCAAGACCAGCGGATCAACTGGTATGGTGTTTAAAGTTCCTCAGGATACTCGAAAGCGTGCGAGAAGAATTGCTGACTTAAAATATTTTGGAGAGCAGGCGGGGTATCAATCCCACGAGCCGCTCGTTCAGCTGCAGGCATTTAATGTCCATAATAGCGCTGATCGCTTGAAATCTTTTAAGGACAATGTGTATAAGTTTGACGCTAGCTCAATGGGCGACGAGCGTTTAAGTGAACTGTTGGAGTTCATTGACAGGAAGAGTGCAGTTGCAGTAATCGGTTATGCTAGCTGGCTATCACAGCTCGTGAACTTTGTCACCAATAATTCTCTTTCGCTTGGAAAGATCAAGACACTCAAGTCGCTTATCGCCATTTCAGAGCACTTGCATGACGATACAAAAGAAAAAGTTGAGAAGCTTCTTAATATAGATATCGTTTCTCGCTACTCTAATGAAGAGCAGGGCGTGCTGGCTCAGCAACTAGCCGGTGATGATGCCTTCAAACTAAATCATGCCAGTTACTATTTTGAAATTCTTAAGCTGGACTGTGATCTGCCAGCCGAACCGGGGGAGTTGGGTAGGATCGTAGTGACAGACCTCTTTAACTATGCTTTCCCAATGATCCGTTACGACACTGGCGACACCGGTATTATGGGGCGCGCAGCAGATACCCACGATGGTTTTGCATTTTTGTCTGCCATATATGGCCGTAGGCAGGATGTAGTGTACAGCGCTGCAGGTGAGCCCATACATCCCATTACTTTATCCCGGACTTTGAGAGTGTATCCTGAGATTAAGCAATGGCAGTTCATTCAAAAAGACTCCAGTCGTTACATTGTTAAATTAAACCTCTATCGTCCTATGGATGATAAGGTGATCGTTGATTGTGTAACAAAAATATTTGGCGAGGAGGCTGAAGTGGAGGTGAAAGTCGTTAGTGATATCCCGGTGTTGGCATCGGGCAAAAGACGCTCTGTAATTTGCGAGCTTGAGCATGAAGGATGATATTTATGTAATAGGTGTGGGGCCATATACGGCGGTTATTATCGAACTGGCTCAAACTTGTGGTTATGAGGTGAGAGGGCTTTATCACTACAATGATGAACGCAATGGTGAAGACTTTCATGGTGTAGAGATCATCAGCTCTGTTGACTCGCTGTTAGCCACAGGGGGAGACGCACAGGGGAAAAACTTTGCGCTATCCATGGGTAACAATCAGGTGAGGTTGGAGACTGCAGAGAGCATAGTTATAAATGGTGGTGTTATTCCTTCACTTATTCATCCCCTAGCTGAAGTGTCGCCTAGTGCTACTATCGAAGAAGGTGTGATACTTAAAAGAAATGTCGCGGTCCAGGCAAAAGCTACTATTAAAAAGTTTTCCATTGTCTGTGATAATTCTCTGATATGTCATCACTCGATAATTAATGAGGGTTGCTTTGTCGCTGGTCTGTGTGTGGTGGGGGCATATCTTACTCTAGGCAGAGGGGTGTTTATTGGGCAAGGCGCCATTGTGCCTTCTGGTAAAGCTAGCTCATTAGGGTGCTTCTCGAGTGTGGGGGCAGGGTCAGTAGTTATAAAAGATGTCGCTAAGTATGAGGTCGTTGCAGGAAACCCTGCACGAATACTGCGGAAAAATGAATTTCATGATTCATAGTGCTGATATCACTGTGAGTGACTATTGTTATATTGAGGAATGACACCTTGTTAAGGGCTCGCACCGTAAGCGGTATTTTCTGGACATTCTTAGAACAGGCTAGCAAGCGAGGAATAAGCTTGCTGGTAACATTGTTGCTTGCGCGGTTGCTGCTTCCAGAAGATTTTGGTTTGCTGGCGATGATCTCTGTTTTTGTTACTATTGCTTCTTCGCTAATGGAGTCGGGCATAAAGCAGGCAGTGATAAGAAAGAAAGTGGTTGATCAAGATGATTTGAATACTGCATTTTATGCAAATATTTCTTTAGGTATTTTAGCTTACTTTATCCTTTATGGATCCGCTCCATATATTGCATCTTTCTATGATGAAGAAAGGATAACTCTGCTTGTCCGTGTGGCAGGTATGGTTGTGCTCATCAATTCTTTTCATATAATACAAAGTGCGGTGCTAACTCGTGATCTCAATTTTAGACTTCAACTAAAAGCATCAATACCTGCAAGCTTTATCTCAGGGATTGTTGCGGTTTTTGTCGCTTATTCTGGGGGGGGCGTCTGGGCGCTAATTGTTCAACTATTGTTTAACTCGCTACTTTTGGCTGCTTTTTTATGGTGGATGCAAAATTGGCGGCCCAGCTTATCTTTTGATTTTAAGGTGCTAAAAGAGTTATATTCTTTTGGGTATAAATTGTTTTTGGCCAGTTTTCTTTCTCTGGTGGCAAAAAATATTTATGTCTTGGTTATAGCTAGTATTTTTGGTGCGGCTGTTGCAGGGCTCTATTACTTTGCACACCGCATAAAAGAATTAGTGATAGATCAGCTTGTGCGAGCAATACAGAAAGTCACTTATCCTGCCCTTTCTAAGCTTCAAGACGAAGATGAAAGATTAAAAGAAGGATATAGGAAAGTTCTATGTGTCACTACCTTCGTATTGTTCCCATGCATTACTATGACTGCTGCACTTGCGTCTCCAATTTTTGAAGTGGCATTTCCAGATCGGTGGAGTCCTGCGATTGCATACCTACAGCTCATGTGCATTGCTAGTTTGCTATACCCACTACATGCGATTAACTTAAATATTCTTAAGGTAAAAGGTAGGTCTGACTTGTATCTCGGGATATCTGTTTTCAAGAAGATCATGACGTTTTCAATTCTGTTTGTTAGTTATAGGTTTGGTGTTGTTGGAATATTAATTGGGCAAATATTTTTGGGTGTTTTAGCCTATCTTCCCAATAGCTACTACTCTGATAAATTGATAAGTTATTCCACAGTCGAACAGGTTAAAGATTTTTTTCCGGCGTTCATAGTGTCTGCTATCATAAGTGGCGTTGCTTTTTGGGCTGTTCAGTTGTCTTATTTTCCTCCTTTGCTTGAGATTTTGTTATATGGTGTTTTAGGGGGAGTGTTTTATATTTTACTTTGCTTTGTGTTTAAAGTTCCGGGGTGTGGTTTGTTTTTTGAAATGGTAGGTGGGCGATTTCCCGTGATTCGTAAAGTTATGCCCAAGCGTAGGCATGCTTGACCTTAACCCGAAACTTGCTGACTTATTTCGAAATTTTAGTGGTGGGATAATGAGTGAAAGAGAACGCGAATGTATTTTTCGAGTAGGGTTTTGTCTTGGAGACCATGCTCCAAGGCCGCCTGAGCCGTTGGAACAAGATGAAATAACCTCCCGCTGGGAAGGAGATACATCATCACCCTTAGTTTCTATTAAATGTAATGCTTATAATCATGCGGGATATATTCGCGATGCTATAAATGGCTTCTTAATGCAGCGTACTACTTTTCCATTTGAAATAATTATACATGATGATGCATCGACCGATGGCACCGATAAGATAATTTATGAGTACATGGAACGATATCCCTCTATCATAAGGGGGGTGTTGCAGAGAGAAAATCAATATTCACAGGGGAAAAAGCCAGGGATTTTTACTTCTCATTTGGTTCGGGGTAAGTATATCGCATTTTGTGAAGGTGACGACTATTGGCTTGATGAAAACAAGCTACAGGTACAAGCTGAATTTTTAGAAAATAATCCAGATTTTTCTGTGTGTGGTCACGACGCGTGCGTGATAGAAAACGGTATCGTTGTTCGTGAATCTAAATTGCCTGCCAACCAGAAGTTCGACTTCTCAGCATTTGATCTACAACGCGGTGTCTATGTCCTAACCCTTTCAGCAATGTTTGTTAATAAGCTTGGTGAAGTGCCTCCTGAACAGTCTCAAGTTATAAATGGTGACGATTTTTTCTTGAGCCGGCTTGGGGAGTTTGGGGGATCAAAATTTCTTCCTCAAATCATTCCAGCAGTTTATCGCCGTCATGAAGGGGGGGTCTGGTCCTTAGTCGATGACAGAAAGAGAAAAGCGCACTCGATTAATACGCAGTATTGGATAATGCAGTACTATTCTCGTAAAGGAAATAGTCGCTTGGCGACATACTTTGCCAGCAAGGCAGCTGCTAACATTTTCTCTAGTTTGCCTTCTTTTTCCTTCCAGGAGCTTTTTTCTTTATTTATACAGCTCCTTAAGATGTTTCTTATTAGGAAGTTTTCTTTTCTAAGGAATCGTTCGGGAAAGTAAAAGCATAACGTTGTTTCTAGGTTTTGAATGTCCTGTAAGGTTTTTTATGTCTAATTGGTCGTGCGTTTTAGAATGAATAAATAAAGTCATAGCGCGTTTTTTTAATGATTTTTGCTACACCCTTAACTAACTTGGTAGTGCAATGAACGATATAGCCGCCTTAACCCCCGAACGCCAGACCCACCTCAAGCAACTCGAGGCGGAATCGATCCATATCATTCGTGAGGTGGCCGCCGAGTTCCGCCATCCGGTGATGATGTACTCCATCGGCAAGGACTCCTCGGTGATGCTGCACCTGGCGCGCAAGGCCTTCTATCCGGGTACGCCGCCGTTTCCGCTGATGCATATCGACACCACCTGGAAGTTCAAGGAGATGATCCAATTCCGCAACCGCATGGCGGCGGAAGCGGGCATGGAGCTGATCGTGCATACCAACGAGGAGGGGCGGGCGGCCAACATCAACCCCTTCGAT
>NZ_JACXZT010000017.1:119787-150657 GCF_014779595.1 Halomonas sp. ML-15 | reverse complement strand
CGGGTCTACTCGTTCCGCGACAAGTACCACCGCTGGGACCCCAAGAACCAGCGCCCGGAGCTGTGGAGCATCTACAACGCCAAGGTCAACAAGGGCGAGTCGATCCGCGTCTTTCCGCTCTCCAACTGGACCGAGCTGGATATCTGGCAGTACATCTACCTCGAGCAGATCCCCATCGTGCCGCTCTACTACGCCGCGCCGCGCCCGGTGGTGGAGCGCGACGGCATGCAGATCATGGTCGACGACGAGCGCCTGCCGCTGGAGCCCGGCGAAGTCCCCGAGGAGAAGTGGGTGCGCTTCCGCACCCTGGGCTGCTACCCGCTGACCGGCGCGGTGGAGTCCCACGCCGCGACCCTGCCCGATATCATCCAGGAGATGCTGCTGACGAAAACCTCCGAGCGCAGCGGCCGGGCCATCGACCACGACCAGGCCGGCTCAATGGAAAAGAAGAAGCGTGAGGGGTACTTCTAATGTCACACCAATCAGCACTGATCGCCGACGATATCGAGTCCTACCTCAAGGAACACGAGAACAAGGACCTGCTGCGCTTTATCACCTGTGGCAGCGTCGATGACGGCAAGTCGACCCTGATCGGGCGGCTGCTGCACGACTCCAAGATGATCTACGAGGATCAACTGGCGGCGATCACCCAGGCCTCCAAGACCAGCGGCACCACCGGTGACGCCGTGGATCTGGCACTGCTGGTCGACGGCCTGCAGTCGGAGCGCGAGCAGGGCATCACCATTGATGTGGCCTACCGCTTCTTCTCCACCGACAAGCGCAAGTTCATCATCGCCGATACCCCGGGGCATGAGCAGTACACCCGCAATATGGCCACCGGCGCCTCCACGGCGAGCCTGGCGATTATCCTCATCGACGCCCGCTACGGCGTGCAGACCCAGACCCGCCGTCACAGCTTTATCGCCGACCTGCTGGGTATTCAGCACCTGGTGATCGCGATCAACAAGATGGACCTGGTGGAGTTCTCCGAGGCGCGCTTCGACGAGATCGTCACCCAGTACCAGGAAGTGGCCAGCAAGCTCCACGCCCCGGATATCCGCTTTATCCCGCTCTCCGCCCTCAACGGCGACAACGTCGTCGACCGCAGTGAGCACACTCCCTGGTACCGCGACGCCAGCGGCGCCCCCGGTGCCACGCTCCTCGAGCTACTCGAGATCGTCGAGATCACCCACGACCAGAACCTCGCCGACCTGCGCTTCCCCGTGCAGTACGTCAACCGGCCCAACCTCGACTTTCGCGGCTACTGCGGCACCCTGGCCGCCGGTATCCTGCGCCCCGGGCAGCGCATCAAGGCGCTGCCCTCCGGCAAGGCCAGCACGGTCGAACGCATCGTCACCTTCGACGGCGACCTCGAGGCCGCCTATCCCGGCCAGGCGATCACCGTCACGCTCGAGGACGAGATCGACATCTCCCGCGGCGACTGGCTCGTCTCAGAAGACGCCGAGGTCCCGCTGGTGTTTGGCTTCGACGCCGATATCGTCTGGATGCACGACACCGCCCTCGAGCCCGGCAAGCTCTACGATCTCAAGCTCGCCACCCGTGACATGGCCGGCAAGGTCACCGCCATCGACTACCAGATCGACGTCAACACCCTCGAGCACCGCCACGCCGAGCATCTCGATCTCAACACTATCGCCCGCTGCACTGTCGAGCTCACCGCCCCCGTACCGGTGGACGACTACCGCAAGAGCCCCGGCACCGGCAGCTTTATCATCATCGACCGGCTGACCAACGTCACCGTCGGCGCCGGCATGATCCACCAGCCCACGGACAGCGAAACCCCCTACGAATACCGCGAGCACGACAGCAAGGCCAACGTGGTGTGGAACCGCACCAGCGTCACCCAGGCCATGCGCGAGCAGCTCAACGGCCACAGCGGCAAGTGCATCTGGTTTACCGGCCTCTCCGGATCGGGCAAATCCACCCTGGCCAACGGGCTGGACATCGAGCTCAACCGGCGTGGCTACCACACCATGCTGCTCGACGGCGACAACGTGCGCCACGGGCTGTGCAAGGACCTCGGCATGAGCGAAGCCGACCGCGCCGAGAACATCCGCCGGGTGGGTGAGGTCGCGCGACTGTTCGCCGAAGCCGGGATTATCGTCATCACTGCCTTTATCTCACCGTTCCGCAAGGACCGCGACGCGGTACGCGCGCTGTTCGACGACGACGCCTTTATCGAAGTCCACGTCGACACCCCGCTGGACGTGTGCGAACAGCGCGACCCCAAAGGGCTGTATCAGAAGGCGCGGGAGGGCAAGATCAAGGACTTCACTGGCATCAACAGCCCGTATGAAGTACCCAGTGCTGCTGAAGCCACCGCCAATACCGCCGAGCAGAGCCAGCAAGACGTTATCGACCGCCTGCTGAAGCTGCTGTGAGTGAATGGGCATTGCAATACCTTCATCATTCTCCTCAACAAAGACATACCGCCACATGACGATTAAGACGCTTTGTGTGTTCGGCACACGCCCTGAAGCCATCAAGATGGCACCGCTAGCTCTTGCGCTCTCCGCCGATGAGCGCTTTGACGCACAAGTATGCGTGACCGGCCAGCATCGCGAGATGCTCGACCAGGTGTTGGATTTGTTCGAACTGGTACCGGACCATGATCTGAACATCATGAAGCCCGGCCAGGATCTGACCGATGTGACTACTGGCATTCTGCAAGGCATGAAAGGCGTATTAGAGGAAGTGAAGCCGAATATCGTACTGGTGCATGGCGATACTGCGACAACATTTGCAGCGACACTTGCCGCCTACTATCAGCAGATTCCGGTTGGGCATGTGGAAGCGGGGCTGCGTACCGGCAACCTTTACTCACCCTGGCCGGAAGAGGCTAATCGCAAGCTGACGGGTGCCTTGGCAGAGCTGCACTTCGCGCCGACTGAGCGCTCTCGGAAAAATCTGCTGGAGGAGGGCGTAGCGCCGGTTAAGGTACAAGTAACAGGTAACACGGTGATCGACGCTCTGCTCGAAGTAGTGAGGAAACTTGACAAGAATGCCGCACTCAAGGAGCAGTTCGATAAGCAGTTTGAGTTCCTGTCCCCACAGCGCAAGCTGATTCTGGTCACCGGCCACCGCCGCGAGAGCTTTGGCGGTGGTTTCGAGCGCATTTGCCAAGCACTGCATGATATTGCCAAGCAGCACCCCGAGGCCGAAGTGGTGTATCCGATGCACCTCAACCCCAACGTGCGCGAGCCGGTCAATCGCTTACTTTCAGACATCGATAATATCCACCTGATCGAACCGCTGGACTATCTGCCGTTCGTGTATCTGATGAATCGCTCGTACTTGATCTTGACCGATTCGGGGGGCGTGCAGGAAGAGGCCCCCTCACTGGGCAAACCGGTACTGGTGATGCGCGACACCACCGAGCGACCGGAAGCGGTAGATGCCGGCACAGTCAAGCTAGTAGGCACCAACGTCGAGCGAATCGTGGGCGAGATGCACGCCCTGCTAACGGATGCCGATGCTTACAACGCAATGAGCTATGCCCATAATCCCTATGGGGATGGCAAGGCATGCCAGCGAATCCTTGATGCATTGGCAACAGTGAAATAAGTCGGCGTGATGTAGGTCTGCGGCATAATATTTCTAGCAATTATTCGTATCTCTGCCCTTTGGATGGAACCATGAACTTCAACACGATCTCCGTTATTGGCCTGGGCTATATTGGTCTGCCGACTGCTGCTGTTATCGCGTCTCGTCGCAAGGAAGTGATTGGCGTCGATATCAATCAACACGCGGTGGACACTATCAACCGCGGCGATATCCATATCGTCGAGCCTGAACTGGATATGATCGTGCATGCAGCAGTGAAGGAAGGCTATCTGCGTGCGACCATCAAGCCCGAAGCGGCGGATGCGTTCCTTATCGCCGTGCCTACGCCCTTCAAGGCGGAGAATGGCAACGACCATGTGCCGGATCTCACCTATATCAAGGCGGCAAGCCAGGCGATTGCACCGGTCCTGAAGCAGGGTGACCTGGTGATTCTGGAGTCGACTTCACCGGTGGGGGCCACCGAGCAGATGGCTGCTTGGCTGGCCGAGGCGCGGCCGGACCTTACCTTCCCGCAGACCCATGGTGAAGACTCGGATATTCGCATAGCACACTGCCCGGAACGGGTGCTGCCGGGCCATGTGGTACGCGAACTGGTCGAGAATGACCGAGTGATCGGAGGGATGACCGCCAAATGCTCCGAGGCCGCCACCGAGCTCTACCGCATCTTCGTGGAAGGAGAATGCATCACCACTACGGCGCGTACCGCCGAAATGGCCAAGTTGACCGAGAACAGCTTCCGCGATGTAAACATCGCCTTTGCGAATGAGCTCTCGATCATCTGCGATAAGCTCGATATCAATGTTTGGGAGTTGATTCGCCTGGCCAATCGTCACCCGCGGGTTGACATCCTGCAGCCTGGTCCCGGCGTGGGTGGCCACTGCATTGCCGTAGACCCCTGGTTTATCGTTAGCGAAACGCCAGATGAGGCGCGACTGATTCGTACTGCTCGTGGGGTGAATGATGCCAAACCTCAGTGGGTGATTGATAAGGTCAACGAAGTCGTGGGTAAGTTTCTGTCAGTCAATTCCGCGAAAACCGCTAAGGATGTTACCATTGCCTGCTTCGGTTTAGCTTTCAAGCCGGACATTGATGACTTGCGCGAAAGCCCTGCATTACGAATTACAGAACACATTGTGGCGCAACATCCCGGTAAAGTGTTGGTAGTAGAACCTAATATTGAAAAGCTGCCGAAAGAAAAGCTCTGGGAAAGTTCGATGTTAGTAAGGCAAGAGTACGCTTTAGATAAGGCGGATGTTAACGTCATTCTCGTGCGACATCGTGATTTTTTGGGGATAGAAAAGCACTTTCGCAGTGATTGCATAACTGTAGATGCTGTTGGATTGTTAAAAGCAAAGTAAGTAGACGAAAAATTAAGCTGTCATATTTGTAATGACTGGGCAATATGTCTGAGAAGTTGAGTGTAAACTTTTATGAAGAAAGTACTCCATATAGGACAGATGAAGTCAGGTACTACATACATCCAGAATATTCTATGTAACAATAGGAAAGAGCTAAGCGAAAGTGGCTGGATGTATCCAGGGGATACTCTGAATCAGCAACATGCGTGCTATGGAATATGCGGGAATGACATTTTTTGGGTGAAAGAAGGGGAGCGATATCAAGCAAGAGCCGCTAAGTTAATAGACGACATTTATACTAAAAAGAAAAATATTATAGTCTCGTCTGAGGCACTTTCTTCATTGAATGAAAGTGGAATAGAAAGATTTTTGGAAAAAATCGGAGGTGCTGACGAGGTTGTTGTTACGATAAGATCGCTTTATAAAACCTTACCATCTGCATGGCAGCAAAGCATTAAAGGTGGTGGCGGAAAGTCTATATATGATTTTTTTTCTCAACTCGCGTTGCAGCGCCCTGAAAGGTTGGGGTTCTGGAAAACATATTCATTTGGAATGACAGTTAAGCTATGGTCAAAATTCCTCCCGGTAAAAGCTATTGTCGTTCCAGATAAGCCAGTCTCAAAAAATAAGCTATGGGATGACTTTTCAGACTTTGCAGGTCTTCCTTCTTTAAGTAATATTGAAATTGGAGGTGAACATTCAAATATATCCTTAAACTATGAGGCGGCAGAGATCCTGAGAAGTATAAATAGGAACATTAGGAAGTGGAAGCCTAACGCCAATAAAAAGTATCTTGAGAACTTTAGGAGTTACTATTTGAACAAGTTTGTGTTTCCTGTGTCTGATGTCAAGAGGGGGATTAAAATAAAAATCCCACCAGAATTTATTGATGATCTAGCTACGTGGAGCGAACCAGAAGTTGAGCTTCTCCAAAAGCATGCTTATAGCATTTCTGGTAATGTTTCTTGCTTGGAATTAAATGAGGATGGTTGCCTTGATCCCAAGCTTCCAAAGCCTACTAAGATATTGGCTGAAATTGGCTTTCAAATTGTAAGTCTTTACGACAGAGAAAGTTTACTAGAAGTTCATTAAGTTGGTTGTTTAGGGAAGTAAGTGCTATTTTATTTGGAAGTCCGGCCGATTACAAAATAAACGCTCTGTTTGCAAGAAAGATAAATAAACCTGTTCTTTTCCATTTTTCTATTTTCTCGTGGCCATGTCAAATATTATATGAGTAGCTCGTAAGAGGTAGAGAAAATTTAGCTTTTCTGACTGATTGACTATAGGTCTTGTAATGGATAAACATATTGTTCATATGAAAGATGAAGAGCTTTCAGATAAACATCATGAAGATACTATTAAATTCTTACAAGAGGAAAATAGATTTTTGTCAAAAGAGGTCATAGAGCTAAAGAAAAAGAATGAGACTCTGAAGTCTCTCTGGAATGGTGCGCAACAAGAGATTGGTTACTACAAAGAGAATAATCGTGCAATTAAAGCATCTTTCAGCTATAGATTTGGAAATCTATTTGCCGAATCTGTAAAGTCACCAAGAAAGCTGGTTTTTCTCCCAATATCAATGGTTGAGTTTCTGGCGTCGGGAGTGTGGAAGAAAATTGTCTTTCATTATAAAAAGTCTCGGGCGACGAATAGCATTGGTAAGGAAAAATACAAGAAAACTGAAGGGTTTAAAAATTACGAAGATGGCGCGCTAAGAGCTCTCATCAATAAAGTTAGTGATGAGGATATGAATAAACTGGCATCCTATCTTATAAGTTTTGAGCCAACAGGTTACTGGGTTGCCTTGGTGAGTGAGGGCGAGGTCAGTCCACCAAAAGCCCTGCAGCTATCTGGTGATACGCAGCAAGTACATCCAAATACCTGGTTTAGCTTATTCAAGAATTCACCACCATACCGTGTCGTCATTGACCATGAGGCTGTTGCTCGCGGAGGGAAGTGGGCGTCTTGTATCGAAGGCGGAGCATATGGTTATCCATATCACCTGGTTGAGATGTTGAGCTATTGCTCATCACATTCAATTGATATAGTTCTGTGGAAACGCAGTGAAGGTCAAAGTAGTTTGGTGTCAGATTTCTCTTCGTTCATTTCAAAAGTTTATGTTTCCGATGAGTAATATTTCTGAGGGTTACGCGTGGCATGGGCGAAAAACTCTTGGATAAAGATGTTTAGGAATTCCAATTTTTGATTTTCTAAGTTGCCGAGATGAAATCTTGAAAAATCTGGCGACTATTTTTTTACAACTACGTAAGGGCTGATATTTGATTGTAAAGTCAGTCTTGCGTCCGGTTTTGTGCTTCCTGATGAGATTTTTATGCCCACTGATTCCTTAGCCATGCATATTGCAATTTATGGAGATGTTAACGCCAATATCATGGATGGTTCATCCATATGGTTGCGTAATATTGCAAAGCTTTGTTCAGGTGTCCCCAATGCCCAGGTTGACTTGTTCTTGAAGGCACCAATTGAACGCTGGCAAGTGCTAGATGAGCTATGTGGAATCGATAATATATCTATCATTGAGCCAGAAGCAGGCGAGACTGAACCAGACAACGCTCTTTCAGCAAGTAATGCTATAAAACTTATTCGAAGGCGAGCCCGACAGAACTCCTACACAGCGGTGATATTAAGAGGAATGGAGTTATGTCGGGAGGCTGCGTTGTCTGAAGTGTTGTCTGGTAGGATATGGTCGTATTTGACCGATATTCCTCAGCGTTATTCCGATGTGACGGAAGAAAAACTAATAAGTCTGAATGATATTGTTGAGTCATCTCGCTATGTTCTCTGTCAAACAGAGGAGATGCGAAATTTTCTGGGGAATATCATTAGGGATGGACACCATAAATTGGTTTTGCTACCTCCGATGGTTCCAGATGAAGCCTTTTTCCAGAAAGGTCAGAGAGAAAATCAGCAAGAAAAGTTGAAAGTTTTCTATTCTGGAAAATTTGCGCCAGCATGGGCAGTAGGTACGTTGGTTGACCTCTCGGAGTCTGTAGGGTCTCTAAGCATTACTATTGCAGGAGATAAATTCCATCGAGTGCCCAGTGATCCAGAGTTCAAAATACGTTTAGAAAATAAGTTCAGCACATCCACCCATGTTGATTGGTTGGGAGCACTCACTCCCGGGCAGGTCTTCGAGCAGATGCGCTCAATGCAGCTTGGATATGCGTGGCGTGATCCCGAGATGGATGAAAGCCTGGAGTTGTCTACAAAGCTGTTGGAATATGGGGCCGCAGGACTGGCTGTGATTACTAATCCTACTCCAGCCCATAAAGCACTTCTTGGTGAAGACTATCCTTTTTTTGCTTCAGATAAAGATAATCTCGAGGGTCTTATCAAGTCTTTACCCCAACGAACTGCTGAGATTGAGGAAGCTGGGGAATTGTGTCGAAGGGTCGCTAGGCAATTCAGCTTCGGTGAGCTTCAAATACGTTTCAATGCACTATTTTCTCGCGTATATCGTGACTTGAACAGAAGCAGGACTCTCAAAGTTGTACTTGCAGGGCATGACCTAAAATTTGCTAGAGAACTAATTGAGTATTTTGAATCCAGAGTTGATATAGAGCTGAAGATAGACTATTGGAGAAGTCTTCGAGAGCATGATGAATATGAGAGTAAAAAATTAGCCGAGTGGGCAGATATTGTATTCTGTGAATGGTGTGCGGGAAATGCAGTTTGGTACTCTGAAAATATAAACCCTTCTAAAACCAATCTGTTCATACGATTTCACCGTATTGAGATACTGATGGAGTTTGCTCCTAAAGTTCGCATGGAGGCTGTGGAGAAAGTTCTTTTTGTAGGCCCACATTTTCTTCGCCAAGCGAGAGAGAAGTTTAGTTGGCCCATGGAAAAGCTAAGTCTACTGCCGAATTTTGTTGATACAGAGATGTATCGAAGAGAGAAATTTAAAGGGGCTGAGTTCAACCTTGGACTGATTGGATTTGTGCCAAGATTGAAACGCTTGGATCGAGCGCTCGATATACTGAAGGAATTGAGGAAAAAGGACAAACGATATACCCTGTTCATTAAGGGCCGGTTTCCTTGGGAGTACCCATGGATCTGGCGAAAAGATGAGGAGAGGGAGTTCTATGAGGAGTGCTTCAGAAGGATACGAGAAGACGATGACCTCAGCGGTGCTGTTGTGTTTGATCCATTCGGTAATGATGTAGCACTCTGGTTGCGAAAGATTGGAGTGATACTCTCTGTTAGCGATATCGAAAGTTTTCATATGGCGCTGGCGGAGGGCATTGCATCAGGAGCCTATCCCTTACTCTGGAAAAGGGAAGGGGTCGATGAACTTTTCCCCTGGCTTCCTTCTGCTGATTGCCCACAGGAGCTTGCTGAGGCATTGCTAAGAAAGAATGAAAAAAATCAGATGATACTTACAGATACTTTAGTGGAAAAATACGATATGCAAAATACCATCTTACAGCTAGATGAATTGATCACTTAGTAAGTAGCTGATGATTAGTTATATGCATGTTTCATGAAGTTATTAATTATATATAGTAAGGAATGGTGGCGTTATGCAGCGATATTTATTGGTCGGATCAGCCCCTCATGTTAAAGAATACCTCCCTAAAGTCATTAATACGTATTTGGAACGTGGGTTCAAGATATGTCCAATAAATAATGCGTGGAGTTTGTTTTCAGGTAATGAGGGAATAATTGATACATGGATTGCTCCCCAAGATTTCTTTGAGTATGGAAGTGTCATTCCTAATGAGGAACAGCTTGGAAAAATAAATACTCTTTTTATGGCCGGAACAAGGGTCCAAGGCTATATGACTGCGTCTACTAAGCAGTCGACAATGATACTTAATGCGCTACACATCCTTCTTAATAGAGCTATTTTAGAGAGCGAGACAATAGAGGTTGTTGTTTTAGGATCGGATTTTGTTTACAATAAGAATGCATCACATTTCTATGAGCACAGTGGAAAAATCGCACCGTCCGTTGCTGAAGGGTTGAGTCGACATCATCCTGAATATGCCAGTGTTGCAGCTGATCCTCTCAGATTTGGTGAAAAATGGCTGTTGGAAGAGCTTGCTTGGGTAAAGAGAAGGTATGAAACATACTGCTCTAAGGTTTATCGTGACTCACCGTACATTCAATCAAAGCTTCCGTTTGAGAAATACCCATTGGCAGATATATATACTGCCGTAGATAAAAATCTGATTGATTACATAGACCATCTCTTCGCATCAGTTGAAGAAAACTCTACAATAGGTTGCAGGTATCACATAGTCGTGCCTGAAGCTGAAGCTGACCTATTTCATGAGCGATACCCTTATTACCATATCCACGGTATTTCTTGTAGTGAGTTTAATAGTGCCGAGCTTGGTAGATTTGGCGAAGGGATGTTCTTGAGATATTATATTCCAAGGATTCAGAAAAAGGGTAATGCTGTATATTTCGACAATGATGTGGCGGTACTTGGGGATGTTCGTGAGCTTTGGGAAATGGATTTAGGGGATTCTTTCCTAGCTGCGGTTCCCTCATGCTTCAGGAAGAAACTCGGCATAGAGGAAGAAGCTGCAATAGATAGCCCGGTTAAAGCAGTTGAATGGAGTATTCATGGGTCGAATAGCCCATGCCCAAATAAATATAGGGATTTAGATGTTTTCTTCTCAGGTCAGTTTGTCCTAAATTGTGATAATTGTTTGTCTGGAAACTTACTAGAAGAAATTGCTCAAGTTGCTATAGAGTACAAAGTATATGACATGGCTGCATTGATATGTGCAGTTAAGGGGAAGTGGGTACCATTGGATAAAGAGTGGTATTGTGCAGGCTATATACTTGGATATGGGTCTGGATATCTAACTGGCAATATGTCTTATTTAATTCAAGATCAAAAATATGGTTCCCCAAAGCTAATTCATTGGAATGGAAAAGCTAAGCCATGGGTGCAGAGGAATGGGGATTCAGAAAATTGTTATTATGTGGACGTATATAATTTCTATAAATTAAAAGGTGGTGAGTTTTCTAAGCAGCATCGAAAAAATTCACGAAATAAAAGAATAAAAAAGCTGGCGGATGAGTGTGGCGTCGCGCCAATTGGCTATCAAACCGATCTTTTTTTTACTTTACTGCTTTACAAAAAAATAAAGCATCTTGCTGAGACTGTTAATCACGCATCGGCTAGAGACAGTCTAATCGATAATTTAACCAGTGAAATAAGCCGCGACTTTAATGGAAGAAGCATATGCTATACAACCATTGTTTACTTGATTTCTGATTCTGAAGTTGAAAGACTCTTCGCGATACAAATCTTCCATAAACTTGGAGAGTTCTGGGGAGTTCAGTCCCTTGTTCAGTCAGGTAATACAAAGCTTTCAATTGACCGTGATAGTACGACTCTATTTCACGCTCTTTCCAAAATCAGACTGAAAGGTGAAAATGAAGGTTTGAAAATGATAGATGATATTGAGGATGCGAACTATAAAAATACAGCAAAGAAGCTGGCAGCGAAAATTATATCATCAAAGTTGAATGGATGATTATGGCTGGCGCGGACGGATCTAGTTATATTTGGAGAGAGTATGATTTTCTGTAACGGTTGTTCTAAGACGGGCACTCACATACTGACATCTTTGTGTGCATCAGCGGGAAAGAAGCAAATTGGTGGGACTCTTATAAAACGAAAGCCCAACACGAAGTTTTTAATGAAGGGCAAGGCGAAAATAGAAAAGATTTTTTCTATGTCTAACAATATGTATATTCATTCTCATATTTCTTATTCTGAAGAGTTGGAGTATACGTTTGCACGGCATAAGCACCTAATGATGCTAAGAAACCCGAGGGCATTGGCTGTTAGCTGGATGAGGCATAGGGTCAAGGAAAATTCTGATCTTAGAGAGTCTAAGGAATTACTTATCGGCTTAATAAAAGGGGGGATGTTCGGAGAATCTATACCCAGATTCTACAGCAACTTTTTTGGCTGGGTTAATGTTAGCAATATACATATAATTAAGTTTGAGGATTTTATTAGCAGGAGCCATAAGATAGAAAGCACAGAAAAGTATCTTGCTTTAAAAACAGGAACTTTGAATTATGATGATATACTTGGATCAGGGTCTACTTATACTGGAAAGTATAGCGAGTGGGAAGAGTGGTGGTGTGAGGAAGTTGAAAGTGTATGGCATGATGCTGGTGGAGAACATGCGGATTCATTTATTGCTGGATATTATTCACAAACAACTAGGTGATCGTCACTGCATGAATTAAATATGATTCCTATCAACTAGCGTAGCTGCCCCCTAAGCGAATAGAGAGGCCATTGGGATTGTTACCAAAATGTACGTTAGAAAACTATCCTTCAGAAGATGGTATCGCCAATGAGCCTGCTTAGCCTTTAGAGCTTCGAATAAACGGGAATATTCCTTATGAATTATATATATATAGGGGCGGAAAAAACCTCCAGTACTTATTTGCAGAGGTTTTTTAGCAAGAATAAACATATAATATATCAAGATTATGGCATACACTACGCTGGCCAAGATCTTAATGTTAAAGAGTTAATATTAAGAATAAAAAATGATGATGGCTATCTATCCTCCTATAATCCTGCGGCACAGAATGCACGTAATTGTTTGATTAGCGAATTCTTCTACCGTGATTTGCGGGATCTTAGAGAATTATCGAATCTTAAACACTTTTTTAATAGCGTGTTTGGGGATTATAAAATTATATTGTATGTTAGAGACCAAAGAGATTGGCTTGAAAGTTTTTACTCTACCTACATAAAAAATGGCAGAGAATTGAGTTTCAATTCTTATGTAAAGGCCATGCTCGAAAAACTAGATCCTAGTATTGATTACCATAGCCGATCGGAAAGGTGGAGATTTATATTTCCTGAGAGCCTAGAAGTTAGAATGTTTAGTGGTCAAAATCTAATAAAAGAGGCAGCTGAAGATTTTGGTGCTGTGTTTGATAAACAGGGCGATTACATGTCACCTGGACAAATAAACTCTAGCTTGCCGTCTCGGTCCCTTAGAATATTGAGGAATATAAATTTAGCTGTAACTGACCCTAGTAGCGATGTGAGCGAAATGGACAGAAAGGCTCTAAAGTCTCTTCTTTCAAAGCATCCAATAGGAGAGAATAAGGTTAAGCTAAGCAGTAAGCAACAGTGTAAAATACTAGAGCGGTTTTCAAAAGGCAATGAAGAGATGAATAAGCGCTGGGGGTTATCTTTACCCACTGGTGATTTTTAATGCTAATTTCCATAATAGGAACATCTAATTCTATTATAAAAGGTGGTTACGTTGACGCTCTTTCATCAAGATGCACTGTAGTTAATTATTCATCTGGGAGGAACTCCGTACTTCATCATATAACAGAAATAACGAAGAATTATAAAAGAATATTGTCTTCTGACCTCATCATAATCGATCATTCTGTAAATGATATAAATTTTTATCATGAAAGGGTAAAGGATTATCAGTTGCATGTTGAGAATCTGTACAAAATAATATCTTCTACAAATGTAGAATGCATAAATATTTTATTTCCTATGAGGCAGCTTTCATCCAGCGGGAGAGTTTACTGCGATCACTTAAAGGAAAAATCTTTGATCCACGGAATATCAGTTATTGATTTAAATGATTGTGGGTTTAAAGCGCCTCATTTCCTTGATACGGTCCATTTGATTCCATCCATAGCCTACTATTTCGGTATCTCTCTATTAAAGTTTATAGATAAAGAACCATCAAATAACTTTGGATCGGGAGAGCTTGTATTTAATCCTTATGAGTTTCTAGGGGCTAATCAGCTTGTAGAGAAAGTTGTGCCAGAAACTCCCCAAGCCAAAATTGGCGAATTTAGTAATTCTCTGAGAACTGAAAAATATATAGAGCTGGAAAGAGAAAACGTTATAATTTTTTCAGATCCGATCAGTTTAGCTTCTATTTCGTATTATAATTTAGTAGACGAATTTGCATCTGTGGTTCTTGAGTTCGTTGATAAGAGTAGTGAAAGTAATTCAGTTTCGTATTTATTGGTTGGCGATAAGTATTATAACGAAACTTTTCCTGAGATTATTTGCTGTGTAAAAATATTCCAAGATCTACAGCACAGTCGTATGCAGCCTCCTGGATTAATGAGAAGAAAAAATAAAGAAACTAGCCTGTTGTCAAAATTAAAAATTGTTGGGATAACTTGTTTTGCGGGAGAAGACGTTAAATTCACACCTTCCGGATTTCAAGGTG
Organism: Halomonas sp. ML-15; assembly: GCF_014779595.1. Classification (GTDB taxonomy): domain Bacteria; phylum Pseudomonadota; class Gammaproteobacteria; order Pseudomonadales; family Halomonadaceae; genus Franzmannia. The sequence continues at coordinate 136,487 of NZ_JACXZT010000017.1, read as the reverse complement.
TTGAGATTAAGTTTTCGAATTTACTTAGTGATGTTGAGATGATGGGGTTAGCTAGAGGCCTTGGAAAAAAGGACATTAACTTTCTGCGGAGTGCTGCTATTAGTATGCATGAATATGATACAGATATAAGCAAAAGACTCGCGAAAATTGTATTACGCTATCGAAAGAAAGCGCATAAAATGAAAAGCATAGTAGAGGGAGAAGATTAAAATGTTTGCCAAAGACTCTTTCTTTTTATTAGGTGGGGTGAATGTTCTAGAGTCAAGAGATTTTTCTCTTAGAGTTTGCGAGCACTACATAAATGTAACATCTAAATTAGATATTCAATATGTATTTAAGGCCAGCTTCGACAAGGCAAATCGATCTTCAATTCATTCATATCGCGGCCCTGGCTTGGATGAAGGACTCAGAATTTTCGAAGAAATAAAGAAAGAGTTTGGTGTGCCTGTTATCACAGACGTCCACGAACCATGGCAGGCTGCTCCAGTGGCTGAGGTTGTCGATATTCTTCAGCTTCCCGCCTTCCTTGCACGCCAGACCGATCTGGTGACGGCCTTGGCCAAGACTGGTAAGCCGATCAACATCAAGAAGCCGCAGTTCCTTAGTCCCAACCAGATGGTCAATATTGTTAATAAGTTCAAGGAAGCGGGCAACGATCAATTGATGCTGTGCGATCGCGGTACCTGTTTTGGATACGATAACTTGATAGTTGATATGCTGGGTTTTGGGGTGATGAAGGAAACGTGTGGTGATCTACCCATTGTATTTGATGTCACCCACGCTTTACAACAGCGTGAGCCTCTGGGTGCTACTTCAGGGGGCCGCCGAAAGCAGGCGCTTGAACTGGCGCGCGCAGCTATGGGCGTGGGAATTGCGGGGCTGTTTCTAGAAGCACACCCTGATCCAAACAATGCTAAGTGTGATGGGCCGAGTGCGCTGCCATTGCATTTGTTGGAACCTTTTTTGATCCAGATTAAGGCTATTGATGATCTGGTCAGGTCTATGCCGAAGCTGGATATTGAATAAGGAGTTACCTGTGTCTTGTGCTCAGAGTGTAGCGCTTGTTATACCCTCCCGCTTTGGGTCCAGTCGATTGCCCGGTAAGCCCTTGGCCGACTTGTTAGGTAAACCAATGATCCAATGGGTTTACGAGAAAGCTCAACAGGTTGCTTTGGCGGATCATGTAGTAGTAGCGACGGATGATCGTAGAATTGCGAAGACCGTGCAGGCATTTGGTGGTCTTGTGATGATGACATCGTCTGATCACCGATCTGGTACAGACCGACTAGTTGAGGTGATGCAGCAACTCGATGCTGATATCTATATCAATCTTCAGGGCGACGAGCCTCTAGTTCGACCGGGTGATATTGATCTGCTTGCCAAAGGTTTGCTGGTAGATAGTAGCATCGACGTCGGCACGTTATATCATTCTATCGATCGCGATGAGGCCTCTAACCCCAGTACGGTTAAGGTCGTAATGGATAATAGTGGATATGCCCTTTATTTTAGTCGCTCTTTGATTCCTTATCCATGTGAGATAAATGCACATCCTGGTTATCTTAAGCATGTAGGCGTCTATGCATATAGAAAGTCGGTGCTAGCTAAGTATACGTCATTGCCTGTTTCCAGGCTAGAACAGACTGAACAGCTTGAACAGTTACGATTGTTGGCTGACGGAATACGGATTCGTGGTTTTCAGGTTGAGCCGACAGGGCCTGGCGTGGATACACCGGAGTGTCTGGAAAAGGTACGAGCTATAATGGCTGGAGTACCTCTCTCAGTTGATTCACCTCTATCGTAAGGTGCGTCTACTAATCATTGATGTTGATGGCGTCCTTACCGATAGCTGCATATATTATGATCCCAGAGGGGAATGTCTCAAGAGCTCCCATGTGCGAGATGCTTTGGGCACTCGTATGCTAGAGGAGAGTGGGTACGAGTTGCTGTCCTCTCTGAGCAGGACTCGGCTCCACTTCGAGAGTGTGTGAGTGATTTAGGCGTAACACTGCATCAGTTCGGGGTTAAGGATAAGGAGGCGGTCTGTCGCCAGTTTATGGAGCAGGCTGAAGTAACTTATGATCGAACCGCTTGTATCGGCCACGACCCGATTGACCTACTGTTTTCCGCTTGCGCATATTCATAATGCCGTAGCTGATGCACCTGAATTTATTAAAAATGGTGCTTTCGGTGTTCTTAATCATCAAGGTGGTAGTGGGGCATTGCGCGAATTGGCCGATGCGATCCTCGAAGCTTTAGGAAAGTCGAATATCTTTAGTGCTGGTTCTGGTTTTTAAGGAATAGCTCAGAGTGTAAGACAATAGACATTTTTGAAAAGGGGCACGCGGTATGTCGAGCATTGAAATCGGAAGGCGGGTTTTTGAAGTTCAAGCCAGTGCATTACAGGAATCGGGTAGTCGGATAGATGACTCTTTTGATAAAGCCGTTGCTATGATTCTTGAAACTACCGGTAGAGTTATTGTTTCTGGCATGGGGAAATCAGGCATAATTGGAAATAAGATAGCGGCAACTTTGGCATCGACTGGCACCCCGAGTTTCTCAGTCCACCCTGCCGAAGCCTATCATGGTGATTTAGGAATGTTCACAAAGCAGGATATTGCCATCCTGATATCCTCTAGTGGTGAAACTGAAGAGGTTATTCGGCTTATTCCTTCCTTGCGATATTTTGGCGTTAAAATGATAGCCCTGGTTGGGAATTCCGAATCTACACTAGGACGCAACTGTGACTTAATACTCGATATTTCGGTAGAGAGAGAGGCTTGTCCGAATAATTTGGCGCCGACAACTTCGACAACCGTTTCTCTAGCGATGGGTGATGCTTTGTCAGTTGCATTGATAGAAAAGCGTAACTTCCAACCTAGAGACTTTGCAGCATTCCACCCGGGAGGTAGCTTGGGCCGTAGACTGCTGACGCGAGTCCATGATGTGATGCACACGCCTGTTCCAGTTAATAGTCCAAGTGACTCAATCAGGGACATTATTATGACAGTCACGCAAGGGGGGCTTGGGTTAACGGTGGTGGTTACTGAAGGGAAAATTAATGGCTTGATAACAGATGGCGATTTGCGGCGTGCTCTTTATGATCGTGAGAGTTTTGAAGGATTGACGGCGTCCGATGTCATGACTCGTTCACCTATGACTATAAATGATTCAGAAATGTTTGCTCATGCAGAAAATATCATGTTGAAAGCCAATATAACTGCACTGCTGGTTGTGAATTCGAATGGGGCGTTGTCTGGTATTTTGAAATTGCAGGATGCCAGTCTGGTTAATTGATTTCTCAAATCGAATATGTCAAGAATGACCCGGTTCTTCAGCTGAGTGCATATTTCCTTGAAGAGTTGGTTGCTTGGAAGCTTTCGTAGTGTGGTCTGCTCCCGGCAATTTTAGTACTATTTGGTCATAGTGTTAAGTTTAATAGCCAGTGTTGGTGTTGGAAATTGGATTTCGAATAAGCTATGTCTATCTTTCTGCCCAGCAGTGTTGTTATGCACTACTTACTAAGCTAAGGTTTAGTGTATAGTGAGGCAACGTTTTGGAGATGTCCGCTTTGTTTGAGAATATTTTGACCACTTTGCGTTGGTCTATTTCGATTGGTAATAAGTTATTTCGTGTCGTGCCAGGGGCAACCCTGACGATAGTTATAGCGACTCTAGTTTCACAGCTTTCTATTTTATTAGCTTTCTTGTTGCCTTTGAAAGTCATTATGTTGCTAGGGTCTACTGGTATTCCTCGATACTTTCCCTCTTCTTTTGCTGATTTTGATCGAGATCCATTGGTTATCGCACTCAGTTTGACGGCGGTAGCATTTTATCTGCTTTATTTGTTGGCTGAAAAAGTCATCGCTTATAGCTCTAATCGAGGCACTGATTATTTGCTAAAGAAGAGTCAGAAGATGACTCTCTTCGAGAATCAGGAGGAGGTGGCGAGTCGGGGGTACCAACGTTATTCCAGGAGCTTGGCGAGTAGTATTTTTATCTTTTTGGTTGCTGTTGGGCTTTCTTGGCTATATCTTGATCTCTTAATAGTTTTGATTGGTTATATAATCTGTGCTTTCTTGGTGTTAGCTGTACTGTATTCATTGAAGGGTAAGGTTAAAGCTGGATTGGATGAAAGCCCTGGTGCAATGGTCAGCACGGCAACTAATGTTGGCTTCCTTTTGGCATTTGGCTTCATGGTAGCTCAGTTCCTGTTGGGTGAACCTCCAGGGTTGTTGGTGGCTATTATATCCTTGATCCTGATGCGCCAAGGGTTTTCTCGTATTACTGGACTAGTCAATGATCTAAAAGGATTGTATAGCCAGCGATTAAAGCTCAATGCCTTATTTTTCCACGGTCATGTGCTGATCACTGAAACAAATAAAAACGAGAATAATTTTTGGACACTATTGCAATCGTCTCAGCGCGGGAGGTGGGTTTGCGATGCAATAGCGAATGCTTCTTCATTGTCAGTTGAGAAGGCTGAAATGGAATGGGTTCAAATGGGCGGGCAGGACGTCGCAACGTTTCGAGTGAAAGTTTTCTATGGGAATGAAAATTCAGAATTTTTATTAAAACTATTTAACAAAAATCGGAGCTCTTTGGCAAAGCATGAGGCAGTATTGCTTCTTGGTAATAACGTATTGCCATCACTCCCCCTGTTAGGTGTCGAGAATGTTGAAGGGTTTCACTGCCATGTCTTTGAGTGGATTCCAGCTATAAAAATCCCTCATAAGCAAGCTAATTTATGCAAGAAAAAGATGATGAAATTATTGATGGTTGTAGAGCCAGGAAAGGCCTTGATTTCTCAATTCAATCGTTCTCGTCCACCTATCTGGCAACGTATTGATAGTCGGATGCTAGAGCGCATGCGGACAGTGGCAGAATTGCTTGATGATGAGTCAGTTAATGATGTGGAAAACTTTAAAAAAATAAAAAGTGCCATTATGAAGCGACTGCAAGCCTTACCTTTATCTCTCGTTAATCCAGAGCTCGGTCCTAATGCTTTTATTAAAACAGATGCTGGGGATCTATTGTTGGCACATTGGGGGCGTTGGTGTCTTGAGCCTGTTGGAGCTAATTGGCCTGTGCAAAACAAGGAGCTAGAACACTTAGTAACGGCTTTAAATGAAGCAAGGTCCTTGCGTGGGACACTTCGCAGTGTTAGTGATGAAGATGCGTGTCTTTCTGCTTTGGTTTTTGCACTAGAGAAATTGTGTTTGCGACAAGATTATATTTCAGCGCTTAAGCTGATTCCTAGAATTTTGGAGTACTTGGAATCAGAAACTCAGACGTTTAACTGCATCTCCGCTTAAGGATATGAGGATTTCAAGGAGCATGGTTTGTCTATTATTTCTATGATTGTTTGGAACGAATTCCTCAATGATGCTCGCGTCCTTAAAGAGGCACAGACTCTGCAAGCAACGGGGTATCAGGTCGTCGTGCATGCACTGCATACACCTGGCGTGACTCAGCAGAGGGAGACATTGGCAACTAGGGTAAAGGTGTCTCGGGTCGCACGTAGCCCGCTGTGGATGCTCCGCAAGAGCCGATGCCTCGGAACCGAACAGAGTGCGACTGAGAAGAGATCGCATACCAAGTCACCATCACAGAAGTTAGCTCCTCCGCCGCCAGAGACGTTCGTCCGACAGTTGCTTAAGTTACTGGCTAGGCTATGGACTCATGCGATGCTCGTCGTCCAGCTCTTACGTTCGCGGCCGAATGCGATCCATGCCCACGACGTTAACGTTTTACCTACGGCCTGGCTGGCTGCTAAGATCGCCCGTGTACCGTTGGTCTATGACGCCCACGAAATCAGTACTGACCGCGAAGGCTATAAGGCCTTTCGTGGACTGGTGGGGTGGTTGGAAAAGAAGCTAATGCCTAAGGCCGCAGGCACCATCACCACGACCGATGCCCGCGCCAAGTTCTTTGCTCGTGCCTACGGTATTCCTCGCCCGTTGGTACTGCAAAACCGTCCTCGACTGGTAAGGGTCGAGGGTTCGAATCGTATTCGTGAGGAGCTTGGCCTGAGTCACCCTTGGCCGATTGTGCTCTACCAGGGGGGGCTGCAACCGGGGCGCGGCCTGGCGCGTCTGGTCGAGGCAGCGGCTAGAGTGCCACATGCCTATTTCGTCTTTATCGGCGGTGGGCGGCAGGAGGGGGAGTTGCACGAGTTAGCTGAGAGGTTGGATTTGGCTGATCGGGTGCGCTTTATCCCCACGGTGGCGCTCAGTGAATTGCCTGCTTATACTGCCTCGGCGGATATCGGTGTGCAGCCCATCGAGAATACTTGCCTTAATCACTTCACCACGGATTCTAACAAGCTGTTCGAGTACGTGATTGCCGGGTTGCCTGTGGTGGCAAGCCAGCTGCCGGAGATCAGCAAGGTGGTGCGAGAGCATGACCTCGGCTTGCTGGTACCGGAGAGTGATACCCAGGCATTGGCAGACGCTATTCGCATGCTGGTGGAAGCCCCGTGTAAACGCGAGCACTATCGCGCCAATGCCCTCAAGGCCGCTGAAACGCTCAACTGGGAAGCTCAGGAGCAAGAGCTGGTCTCACTCTATGCTCGAGTGCTACCTAACGCGCAGGTTGGTGTTTCTCCGCAATGACGCCGGTGCGTATTCTGCTGCTGGGGTTCTATTATCCACCCGATATCAGTCCTGGCGCATTTCGTGCCGAGGCGCTGGTGCATGCGTTGGATGCTCAACTACCTGCGGGTAGCGTACTTCACGTGATCACGACGGCCCCCCATCGGTTTATGGAGGCTGATACTCCGGCCCCTGGCGAAGAGTACCTGGAAAGCGGCAATACTCGCATTACCCGTTTGGAGATCTCGCAACCGGGTAAAGGGATGGCAGGGCAGGCGTTGGGGTTTCTTGGCTATGCCCGCCAGGTAGCCAAACTGGCACGCGGCCAGGAGTACGACCTGGTGGTGGCTACCTCATCTCGGTTGATGACGGCCGTGTTGGCGCGTTGGCTGGCGAAACGCCATGGTGCCATGCTGTATCAGGATATTCGCGATAATTTCGTTGATAACCTGCCCTATGTACTGCCAGGCAGTATAGGCAGGGCATTGGCGCCGTTCTTCGGCGTACTGGAGCGCTGGGCACTGGGTAAGGCCCAGCGGGTGAATCTGGTATCGCGTGGCTTCGAGCCATATTTCAGCGGCCGCTATCCGCGGCAGCACTTTACCTGGCACACCAATGGCATTGATCTGCCATTTGTACGCGCCGTAGAGCAGGGGGCATTCCTGCCTAGGCCCGAGTGCAAGGTAGATGTGCCGCTCAAGGTGCTGTACGCGGGTAACATCGGCGCCGGCCAAGGCTTGGAACATATCCTGCCTGCGCTGGCCAAGCGGCTGGAGGGGCGAGCCGAGTTCCTGATTGTCGGCGGTGGCGGGGCTGTTGAACTGCTGCAGCAGGCACTCGATGCGCAGCAGGTTGGCAACGTGACGATGCAGCCACCTGTGCCGCGTGACGCCTTGATACAGGCATACCGTGATGCCGATGTGCTGTTTCTCCACCTGAATACCTTGCCATCATTGGATGTGGTGCTGCCCTCCAAGCTTTTCGAGTATGCGGCCACTGGCCGCCCGGTCTTGGCCGGTGTGGCGGGCTACGCTGCACGCTTTATCGATGAGGAGATCGACAACGCCGCTGTCTTTGCTCCGGCTGATGTGGAAAGTGCGGTCGCAGCGCTGGGGCGACTTGAGCTATCCTCTCGCCCGCGGCCACGTTTCGTGGCCCGGTGGCGGCGAGACGGCATCATGGATCAGATGGCAGATGAGGTGTTGGCAGTGGTGAAAAATGAAGCGTAAGTACGAGCGCCGGCACTCACGATGGTATGAGGTGTTGCTATTGGGGCTGGGCCTACACGTACTAGTGGGGCTACCTCTGGTGGTGATGCTGCCTTCATTGGAGCGCTGGGGCTGGGAGTTTTGGCACTACCTGCCCGATGTACGGACCAATACCCTGATTGCCATCAGTGGCGCCTTTATGGCAGCCGCGCTTACACTCCGGCGCATGGGGCGCTACCCCGGTGCTCAGCTGGCTGCCAACATCATGCCGACGGTGTCGATTGCCTTCTTGATCGCAGTGGCACTGCTGTTTTTCACCCGGGAAGGCTATACCCGACAGGTACTGTTCGGCGGTTACCTTGTGAGCCTAGCCTGGTTCTATATTGGCTATTTTATCGGGCGGCGCTTTAGGCGGCTTAAATTGGCTCTGGTGCCATTTGGCAATACGCGACGTTTGCTGGGTACGAAGCAAGTCGACTTGAGGCTCTTGGATCAACCAGACCTTCAGGGTGTGCGGGTAGATGGCATCGTGGCTGACCTACGTGCCGAAGATCTGCCTCCTGAATGGGAGCGCTTTCTGGCCACGTGCACCCTATGCCATATTCCGGTATACCATATCCGCCAGATTTCCGAGTCTATCTCCGGTCGGGTGCAGATTGATCACCTCTCCGAAAATGAGTTTGGTAGCCTGTTGCCGCCACTTTTCTATGTAGGCGTAAAAAGGGTGGCTGACTTTATTGGTGCCTTGGTGCTGCTGCCCGTCTTGTTGCCGGTGATGGTGGTGACAGCCATCGTCATCAAGCTCGATAGCCGGGGGCCAGTGTTCTTTATGCAGCCGCGGATGGGTTACCGGGCTCGGCCCTTTCTGATGTTCAAGTTCCGTAGCATGTACCACGATATGAGTGGAGAAGACTTCACTATCTCCGAGGATGACCCGCGCATCACTCGGGTAGGCCACGTCATCCGCAAATATCGTATCGATGAGCTGCCGCAGATCTTCAACATCCTGAAAAGTGAAATGAGTTTTATCGGCCCCCGGCCGGAGTCTGTGTCGCTCTCCGAATGGTACGAGGAAGATGTGCCCTTCTTCAGCTATCGCCATGTTGTTCGACCGGGCATAACTGGTTGGGCCCAGGTAGAGCAGGGCTATGCCGCAGAGGTGCAGGGAATGACCCGTAAGCTTCAGTACGATTTTTATTACATCAAGCACATTTCGCTGTGGCTGGATGTGTTGATCAGCTTGAAGACGGTGAGAATCTTGTTTACTGGGTTTGGGGCGCGTTGATGAGATTCGATAAACGCTCCGGTGGTATCATCGCTGCGAGCGCCCAAGGGCGCTCGTTGTGTTTATAGCCGTTCGGAGAGCTGAGGGGATGAAGGGAATATTCGTGCTGGACCGGGCCTTGTGGCTGAACCAGTGGTCATTGCTGTTGGTACTGGTCCTGCTGATCGCGACTCCGGTGCGCAGCCACGCGGTGGTAGCGGTCCTGATGCTGTACTCCATCGGCTACCTGGTGGTACATCGTGGTTCTCTGGTGGTAACGCGTTTCGACTGGGCGGTGATAGGGCTGCTGCTGGCATTTCTCCTCTCGCGGCTACCGATCTATTATCTCGACCCGCAGTCCCGTTATCTCGCGCCGGGCGCTCATATGGCTGCACTGGTGCCTATCTATCTGATGCTCCGGCATCTCGTCTATCCGGTCGATGAGCGCCATTTCTGCCGCTTTATGGAGCTTGGCGTGATCATTGGCTGCCTGGGCGCTTTTGGGGTGGCGTTGGTGCAAACCCAGTGGCTGGGCCATTACCGCGCCGACGGTTTTCTGTTCAGTATCAACCTGGGCTACTTGAGCTGCGCGATGGGGTTTCTTGCTGCGAGCCTGGTGCGAGAGGGACGCTATAAGCCCTGGTTGGTGGCGGCCGCCGTGGCGGCGGTGGTGACGTGCATATTGACCCTGGCGCGTGGCGCGATTCTTGCCGTGCCGCTTTTGTTGGTGTTGTTGCTGGCCTTGAATATCGACCGACTAGGCAAGCGTGTCGTTTTAGGGGCATTCGCCCTAATGGTGACATTACCGCTGCTCGCCTATGCTTTGCTGCCTGCGGTGCAGGACCGCGTTGATTATACGGTCAATGAGGTCGTCAACTTGTCAGAAGGCAATATCGAGGCGGCTGTTTCCAGCGGCGGGCGTCTGCAGTTGTGGACCGCCGCCAGCCATGCGTTCATGGAGCGGCCGCTGATCGGGCTAGGTTACGATGAGCGTGAGACTCTGAATGCGCAGTTGGTCGAGCAGGGCGTGATTACCGACTGGGTGCTCACCGTGAGCCGCGGCCATGCCCATAGCCAGTATATGGAAGTGGCCGCTACAGGCGGAGTGCTGGGATTGCTGGCACTGTTCGGCTATCTGGTGGTGCCGGCTCTGTATCATTGGCGCCTGCATCGTCGCGAGCCGGACAATCCCTGGCCCCAGGTCGCGCTGGTGTTCACGGCGGGGTTTGCGCTCTATAACCTGACCGAAGCGGCCATCCACCATGAGATGATGGCAACCTTCTATGCCTATATGCAGGTGGTGTTGTTAGTGATGGCCAAGGCATCCAGCCACTCCTCGTATCGTCCTGCTGAACCGATCACCTCTCACTGAGTCTTCTATGCTCTCGACGATCAAAGAGCTTTACGTCCTTCTGACGCCGCAGCAGCGCCGCCGGCTGCTGAAGCTGCAGGTGCTGGTAGTGCTGATGGCGTTTGCTGAAATTGCCGGCGTGCTGGCAATTGGCCCTTTTATGGCCATCGCTGGGGATGCTTCGCGCCTGCAGGGGGAAGGGCTGCCGGCACAACTGTTCCAGGCCTCCGGATTCCAGGACCCCGGGACGTTTATTTTCGCCATCGGTGCCGGTGTCCTGTTGGTGCTTGCTGGGGCTGCGGGTATCTCGATGTACACCACCTGGCGCCTTTCGATGTATGCAAGCCAGGTGGGAGCGGAATTGAGCGTGAGGCTCTATAAGCACTATATGCACCAGCCGTGGTTATTCCATGCCAGCGGCAGCAGCAGCCAGCTGACCAACAAGATATCTCAAGAGTGTTTGCGGGTTACCAACAATATCATTGCACCCTTGATGCAGATGAACGCCAAGGCGGTGCTGGCCGCTGCCATGGCGGTATTTATCTTCTTTCTCAATCCGCTGGTCGCCTTGGTGGGTGGGGCGCTGTTTCTGGTGATCTATCTATTACTGTATAGAGCCGTCCGGATGAAGCTGTCTGGCCATGGCAATGCGGTCTCGAGGATGCAGCAGCAGCGATTCAAGTTGATGAATGAGGGCTTCGGCGGCATCAAGGACACGCTGCTGCTGGGGCGCCAGGAAGATTTCAATCAGCGCTTCGAGCGGAGCAGCCGAGCTTTTGGACAGGCACATGGTGCAACCAAGGCGTTGGCCTTTATGCCGCGCTACGCCATGGAGCTCGTGGCGTTTGCGGCGGTCATCATGTTGATCCTCTATTTGCTCGCCGTTAACGAGGGCAACTTGACCGATACCATTCCGCTATTGTCGGTCTATGCCCTGGCGGGATTCAAGATGCTGCCAGCCCTTCAGCAGATTTATACCAGTGCGGCCATGCTACGGGGCAATGTTGCTGCACTGGATAGCATCAAGGATGACCTTGAGGCGAGCAAAGATGAAGACAGTCGCGTGGAGCCAGATCGCCGCAAGTTGTCGCCTACAGCATCAGTGGCCTTGCGTGATGTGGTGTTCCGCTACCCGGGTAAGGCGGAACCAGCGCTCGATGGCTTGACGCTGACGCTTCCTATCAATCGAGTGATTGGTTTGGTGGGTGCGTCTGGGTCGGGCAAATCTACTGCGATTGATGTTCTGTTGGGCCTGATTCGTGCTGAGCGAGGTGGGTTGGAAATCGATGGTACTCCTGTGGCCGGGGCAGACACCCGCGCCTGGCAGAACAGCGTCGGCTTCGTGCCTCAGAGTATCTTCCTGGCGGATGCCAGTATCAGAGAGAACATCGCCTTCGGTGTGCCGAGCGAGCGAATCGATGATGAGCGGGTCTGGCAGGCTGCCCAAATGGCGCACATGATAGAATTGCTTGAGGAGCTACCCGATGGTCTGAATAGCCGTGTCGGTGAGCGCGGCATTCAACTCTCTGGAGGCCAGCGCCAACGCATCGGCATAGCACGAGCGCTATACGATGATGCCGCTGTGCTGGTCTTGGATGAGGCCACGAGCGCTTTGGATGGCATTACCGAAAAACTGGTAATGGATGCCATCCACGATTTCGCTGGCAAGAAAACCATCATCATGATCGCGCATCGGCTCTCGACGGTGAAAGAGTGTGACTGCATTTACTTGCTCGAGGCAGGCCGCGTGAGTGATAGCGGGACTTACGATGAACTGGCAGCGCGTAACGTGACCTTTCAACGTATGTTGGAGCATTGTTAAAGCGCTGTAATATTATCGTTCTCAATCGAGGTCAATTTGAAAATAGTTATAGTTAACCAGCACGTTTCGGATGTGATCGGTGGTAGCGAGATACAGTGTGACCTGATATCTCGCGAGCTGCTGTCCCGAGGCCATGAAGTGGTTTATGTGGCGCCGACAAAGAGTGAACCACAGCAGGTGGTAGGCGAATATCCATATTCGTTGTGCTCGGTTAACTATGACGCTAAGAGTATCTCTTTGGAAGTCTTGTCACATCAGCCAGATATAGTTTATTGGCGGCTTAACAAGCACGGCTTCAGACATTTCGCTAAAAAAATGTACGATCACGCTATACCTCTGGTGTTTGCAGTTTCACATGTCAATGATGTCACGCCATGGAGTGCTAAGCCAGCATTCGGGGTTAAAGGTCGTGTGCGAATGCTCTACTGGCTGATAAAGAGCCGCTACAATCATGGTGGATTCAAGTATGTTGATAGCTTGACAACGTTGAATCAAGATCTAAAGGATAAGGTTAAGGTGCGTTATCAATACCATGTGCCAAATGCCATGGTGGAAGAGGTGGAGGGTGTGGTCTGGCCTCGCCCTTATTGTATATGGATTTCTAGTATTAAAAAATCAAAACGACCTGAAGTGTATGTTGATCTAGCAAAAAAACTTTCAGGGCTGGGCATAGATTTTTTAATGGTGGGCCCCATTCAGGATGATGATTATCTGTGGCTAGAAGAGAAGAGTAAGTTGCCGGAGAACTTTCACTTCTTGGGAGCTATGACCGTTAAGCAAGTGAATGGCTTGTTAGCTGAGAGCCTTTTTCATGTTCACACATGCATGCCAGAGGGATTTGGCAATGTCTTCATACAGGCTTGGCTGCAAGGCAAAGCTTCCGTAAGCTTTGGATATGACCCAAGTGGATATTTGGCATCGCATGAGCTGGGGTTTGATGCTAATGAGGATTTTAACGTATTCTGTGAGAAAGCGAAACTACTAATCACGGACGTTAACTTGAGGGATCAGGCTGGTAGTCGCGCGAAAAATTTCGCGAAGGAAAATTTTTCTGTCGCAAAGCTGGGTGCTAACGTAGAGCGTGTACTTTTAGAAACGCTTGAAAGGAAGTGAAGTGTTTAAATGCTGAGTTTCTTACTATATTTTGTGAATGAGTGTTGATGAAAATTCTTTACGCTTCAAGCTCTACGATTCCCTCACGCACGGCCAATAGTGTGCATGTCATGAAAATGAGCCAGGCATTTGCCAATAATGGCCATGATGTGACGTTAATTGCCTCAGAAATATATGCGACTCCGCAGCTTGAGGTGGGGGATGTTTTTTCCCATTACGGGGTAGAAAAAAACTTCTCGCTTGTGAACCTTGCGGTGCCGAAGCTACCCGGCCAAGGGTATCTGTTCGGATTGTTGTCGGCGTGGCATGCCTGGCGAGGGGGGTATGATCTTGTGTTCTGCCGCAATTTCCCAGCTTGTTTTTTTTCCGCTCTATTGGGTAAGCAAGTTGTCTTTGAGACCCATATGCCAATAGGCGAGCGCAAGCTGCTGGGGCGGATTTTTTTCAAGCGCTTGCTCAAGAGTTCTCGTCTCAAGAAGGTGGTCGTGATTACCCATGCGCTCAAGCAGCGCATGGAGCAGGATTACCCGCAGATCGAGGGTAGGGTGGTGGTGGCCCCGGATGGTGCCGACCCAGTCGGCGAGGATGTGACGGCCATGCCACTCAATACGGATCCAGCCCGTATGCAGGTTGGCTATGTGGGGCATCTCTATAAGGGCAAGGGTATGGAGGTCGTCTCGCAGCTGGCCACACGCTGCCCTTGGGCGGATTTTCATGTTGTCGGTGGTATGGATGAGGATCTCGAATACTGGAAGCGTGAGTGCGCAGGCATCGATAACATCGTATTCCACGGTTATGTCTCGCATCACCAGGCCAAGGCGTATATCAAGGCGTTCGATGTGGTGTTGCTGCCCAACCAGCGCAAAGTGGCGGCTTACGATGTGGGCGAGATCAGCCAGTGGACCTCTCCCTTGAAAGCATTTGAGTATATGGCGGCGGGTAAACCGATCATCGCCTCGGACCTACCAGTGCTGCGTGAGGTACTGATGCATGAAGAGAACGCCATGCTCTGCGATTGCGAGAAAATCGAAGAGTGGGCCGTGACGCTTGAGCGACTCCAGGGCGATGACGAGTTGAAGGCACGCTTGTCGCGTCAGGCTAAGGCGATCTTTCTTGAGCAATATACCTGGCAGGCTCGTGCCGCCTCCTTGCTGTAGTATGTCGCCCTTATTGATCTCAGGGAGCGGCAGGATGAGTCTTATGGGGGAATCATTCTATAATATCTACGATTTTGTAAGTGGGCTGGCATGTCAGCGAGTGACTTTTTCGTTGAGTGAGGATAGGGGGATGAAATATTTAGTGGCTATGACAAGTATTTGCCTAACAACCCTATGTTAGTTCTTGAAAATTTAGACTGATTGCTGGGGATTTTAACACACTCTCAGAGACTAGAAAGCGTGCAAAAAATGGCGAAAGCATGTTGTGCTGTGGTTGGTTTATGCATTTTATTGTAAGAATGGCTTTGTCATATAATCAGTATGTACCTTGTTATCGAGATAGAGGCCTATCTTAATGATTCTGTCTGAAAAGCATAAATTCGTATTTATAAAAGGTCGTAAAGTGGCTAGCACGAGCGTAGAGGTAATGTTATCAAAGATATGCGGACCAGATGATATAATCACACCGATTACACCTATCGATGAGCGGCGCAGGTTGCTAGATGGTGGCAGGGTGGCACAGAATTATGGTGCTGATGCAAGCGAGCTTTCTTTTTATATTAATGAGTTGAAGTGTAAGCCCGTTGAAGAAGTATCCAAACTTAAAGTCCCTAAAGGGAAGTACAGAAACCACATGTCTTTGAGAGGAGTGATTTATAAGTATGGGGCTGTACCAGAAAGCTGGGATATACTGGCAGTGGAGCGGTGTCCTTATAATAAAATAATATCACTCGCCAATATGTCTTTAAGGTTTGGTGATTATCGCAAAACTGGTAAAGAAATGGTCAGTGATTTGGACTCTTTGAGAGCGCAAATTAGCAAGATGCTTGAGGATGACTCCGTTCTTGAGGTGCGAAATATTGACCTATATAGAAACAAAAGCTCTAATGTTGATGTTACGTTTCTGCGGTATGAAAATCTTAAAAAAGATGTTGAGAGAGTCCTTTCCGGTTTTGATATAGAGGATTATCCAAAGCTAGATCATTTTAAAAAAGGGATGGCCGGCAAGAAGATAAATATATGTGAGCTTTTCTCCAAAAGTCAATTGATAAAGGTTAATGAGCTTTTTGAAGATGAGTTTAAGGAGTTTGGGTATGCGATGTTAATTTAGCGTTAGTTGGATAATTGGTTGTTGAGGGAGATTGGGAATTCCCATGCTATATGTACAGTGATTGCACGGTGATGGTAATCACCTGACACATGCCCCGTGGGGCCTCTATAGTTAAGCAGTGTTTTCTGCCGTTTTCCTGGTCTCCTTCTTCGCCGCTTTGGGGAGTCCTTTCTTGAAGACAGCATAGGGTGTCATTCCCTTCATGTTGCGGCCTTGGTGGGGGTGCTTGGTGTTGTAGATGACGAGGTAGTCATCCAGATCCGTCTGCATCTCTTCCAGGGCTTCGTACCACTTGGTGCGGCCCTGGAGGAGCGTGCGGTGCAGCCGCTCGTCGACCCCGTTGCTCTGCGGCCGGCGCACTTTGGTCGTACGGTGCTCGATCTCTTCGAGCTGGAGGAATAGCTCATACGGGTGGTGATGCTTGCGCCCGCAGAACTCTCGGCCATTATCGCTGAGCACCGTGCTGATCCTGGCATTGTGTGACTCGAAGAAGGACAGCACGTCATTGTTGAGTACGTGGACGGCCGTGATGGGCAGTTTGCTGGTGTAGAGGCGGCCTCATGCGTAGCGGCTGAAGCAGTCGATCACTGACTGCAGATAGACCTTACCGACTCCCTTGAGCGTACCGACGAAGAAGGTGTCGACAGCGACCAGTTCGCCGGTGTGATGGACTTCGATATGCCTTTCGCGGAACTCAGGGCTGAAGTGCTCCAGGTGACGAACTTGATCTTCGGTCAGCTCGATCTTCTGCTCGCGTGTGGCCCGCTCGAGCCGTAGGAGGCGTTCATGGCGCGTCAGCAAATCATGGCGTCCCCACACGCCTCTGACGCCAGTAGAGCTGACCTGAATGCCTCGTAAGGCCAGTTCAGGACCGTGAGTGGGGAAGGCCAGGCTGTGTTCTAGGATGGCGGCTTCGATCTCTTCGCTGACCCGATTGGGGTGCGGTCCCCGCGGCCCTGGGAGCTTGTCAACCAGTCCCTCAGAGCCGAAGGTTTGATAGTTGCGACGGATATCATAGAACTGCTGTCTTGAGTAGCCCATGACCTTGCAGGCCTTGCTGACGTTTTGCAGATCCTTGGCCAGTT
>NZ_JACXZT010000017.1:907-119777 GCF_014779595.1 Halomonas sp. ML-15 | reverse complement strand
GACCTCGGCATGAGCGAAGCCGACCGCGCCGAGAACATCCGCCGGGTGGGTGAGGTCGCGCGACTGTTCGCCGAAGCCGGGATTATCGTCATCACTGCCTTTATCTCACCATTCCGCAAGGACCGCGACGCGGTACGCGCGCTGTTCGACGATGACGCCTTTATCGAAGTCCACGTCGACACCCCGCTGGACGTGTGCGAACAGCGCGACCCCAAAGGGCTGTATCAGAAGGCGCGGGAGGGTAAGATCAAGGACTTCACCGGGATTGATAGTCCCTATGAGCCGCCCCTGCATGGGGAGCTAGTGCTTAAGACAATGGAAGATGACGAGCAATCGCTGATTTCTAAAATAATTAGGCAAATGCTTTAATTGGTAAGCGTCCTAAGTCCAGCGGGAAGTATGCTATGTTTTCAGTAATTATACCGGTGCATAATAAAAAGGAACATGTGGTCGCTGCCATTGAATCGGTGCTGGCTCAGACATATGATGACTTTGAATTGATACTGATCGACGACTGCTCCAGCGATGGGAGTGCTGAGTTGATCAGGGCTTATGAATCACCAAAGGTGTCTATACTTAGCAGGGATACGCCTGGCCCAGGGGGATATGCGGCAAGAAACCTGGGGGTCGAAAGAGCAAGTTACCAATGGATAACCTTCTTGGATGCTGATGATGTTTGGTATCCAAATCATCTTCAAACCGCACGTGATCTAATACAAAAATATCAAGATGTCGGTTTTTTCAGCCTGTCTAGAGAGAAGATTTTTAAAGGAGAGAAGGGCGGGTATTTTCATGCTGCAGAGGAGCAGATAAGTTGCCATTCAGCGCTGAAGAGATTTTCACGCAAGGACATATTTCATACCAATGCTGTAGTCATAAATCGAGATCTCTATCTTGCCGCAGGGGGGTTCCCTGCAGGCAAGTGCAAGCGTGGCGGCGATAGTGACCTTTGGCTGAGGTTGCTATTGGAATGTGACTCTCTGGTGGTATCTCCTATAGTGACATCATGCTATGCGCTAGATAATAGCGGCGTTATTTATGGAAAAGCAAAGGTCGAGACGGTGCATCCCGTACAAAATACGGTGATGAGCCATATGCGTCGTAACCCCAATGCCAATAATGCAGCTGACCTTAAGAGGCTTTCCAACCGAAAAAGTCTCTCATGGCTGGTCGCTAGGAAGCGTAGTGGTGATTTTTCCCTCGGTGAGCTCGGCGTAATATACTTTGAATCTCTTGACTCCGTAAGCATCAAACAGCTGATAAAGTTGTTGATTCCTTTCTCGGGGGCAAAAAAACCAGCCACTTCGCAAAAGAAAGTGACGTGAAAATATTTTTTGTATGTTCTTCGTTTGGGGGCGGTGGCGCCGAAAAGGTTGCCGTCAAATTGTCGAGTGCTTTTGCTGACCTGGGGCACGAAGTCACTTATATTTATTGGAAATCCAAGCAGGGTCAAGAGTATAAGTTTGACGCTGACGTCGAAGTTGAAAAAATACCAGATGGAAACCCATTGACACGGGCGTTTGCGATTAGCCGATTACTCAAGCAGCATCGTCCTGATGTCGTGATGTCTTTCACTGATTTACCTAATATCATTGCTTATTTCGCTTGCCTCATGGCTTGGCCATACAGGTGCGTACGGGTGCCAAACGTAAGGACTAATATTCCTGCGAAATACCGTAACATGAAAAGCACATTCTCAATTAGGGGCCTTTCGCACCTGCATGGTCTTGCATGTCGGAGGGCGCCAGTAGTATTGGTTAATTCGGAAGATTCGGGGAGTGCCTTGTGTAATTATTATGGCTTGGCTCCCTCAAGAGTTCATTGTATTTATAATCCTGTTTTTGATGCCTTGCCAAATGAAATTCCTGATTTAGATAGCTCTTCGTGCCATGCTGGCGACAGGATTAAGGCAATTCATGTCGGACGGTTGACTCAAGCTAAAGACCAGCAGGTGCTTATTCGAGCAATCGGACATGCAGTTAATGCTCTGGGTGTCGATATTGAACTGGACATCTATGGCGAGGGAGAGCTGCATGACGAATTGCAGAGTGAAATCATTCGTCTGGGGCTTGAGAGGCGAGTCTTTCTTAAGTCGTTTGATCCTGACATCGAAAATAAAATCAAGAACTATCATGTTTTCCTTTTCTCATCTCGTTGGGAAGGCTTGCCAAACGCTCTCATAGAGGCGTTAGGTAGCGGTATCGAGGTGATTTCTACCGATTGCCCCAGCGGGCCTCGGGAGATCCTTGACGATGGGAGGTTCGGCAGCCTAGTTGAGATCGGTAATCACCGTGAAATGGCCGAAGCGATCTCACAGCGTTATCCAGAGGGTCATTATGTGGCTTCTTCTCATGGCGATAGTAAGAGGATAAGCGATGAACTCAAGAAGCATTTGGAGAAGTTTACCATTTCATTTGTTGCCTCACAGTATGTCGAGCTCATTTCTAGGAAGGTAAATGAACAGTAAAGATGTGAAGCACAAGATTAATCTATTTCGCCGCTATGCCTATTGGAAGCGAACCGGCTGCATTTATATTCATATACCCAAGGCGGCAGGAACGAGCGTGAACAAGGCAATATATGGCCGGACGCTTGGTCATTATA
Source organism: Halomonas sp. ML-15 (assembly GCF_014779595.1). GTDB lineage: Bacteria > Pseudomonadota > Gammaproteobacteria > Pseudomonadales > Halomonadaceae > Franzmannia. The sequence goes on along the minus strand of NZ_JACXZT010000017.1, from coordinate 117,173 downwards.
CGGCCGATGAAATCCAGTCGCGCTTCCCAAAACTCTTTGTAAAGGCGTTTGTTTTTTCATTTGTCCGGAACCCTTGGGATCGCGTACTTTCAGCCTATCGCTTTGCGAAAGTGGGTAAGACTGACAGTATGGGGATGTATCGCCCTGAACAGTATCAGATACCCGAGTTCGAGAGTTTTGAACGTTTCTTGTTCGAGTGGCTTGCCAAGCAGAGCATTCTCAAAGTTGACTTTGTTTTTCAGCCGCAAAGCAAGTTCGTGTTGGGCAAGGATGGACAGAGCATGGTTGATTATATCGGAAAGGTTGAAAGTTTGGATACCGATATGAAATACGTGGAGTCGGTGCTCGGAAAAAATATAAGTGTCGGCCGTGAAAATATCACCTCGGAGAAAGCTGACTATCGTAGCGCTTATGTTAACGATGATATGGTGGAGCTGGTCAGGTCTTTATACCGAGAAGACGTTGATAAATTCGGTTATACATTCGATAAGAGTTAATTTATGAGAGTTCTCCATGCCATATCTTCTGCGGCGGCAGGCGGTGCTGAAATATATGTAAGAGACCTCTCCATAGAGATGGTCAAGGCGGGACATCGCGTATTCATTCTCTTTCTTGATCGCGCCTCCGAGGCCGGGCGAGATGGTGGGTTCGAAGCGGAATTCTTGAAGCAGTTGGACGACAGTGGTATCGAGTACGGCTTCATCGGAGCCGCTGCGCGTAGAAAACCCTGGCTGGGTGTCAAAGCAATGCGTAAGGCGGTGTCTGAATTTACTCCGGATATCGTGCATTGCCACTTATATTATGCTGCCATTTTTTCTCTTTTTTCCAAAAGCACCAAAGTCATCTATACGCACCACAACATAAAGCTTGGTGCTAGTGCGTTGCTTTATAAGATTCTTGACTTGAAGGTTTCCAGATACATCGGGATCTGTTTGGCTTGCAAGACATTGCTTGAAAGCGTTTCTCGGAAGAAGGTGGTAAGAATTGACAATGGTGTTTCACCGGAGCGTGTGCGTAAGAAGCAAAGAGTTGTTGGGCAGTACGGTGAAGAGGTCAACCTATTGAGTGTTGGTCGCCTGTCTGATCAAAAGAATCTATCTCTACTCATCGCGTCACTTGCCAGGTTGGAAGATCAGACGTACCGATTGAAAATCGCTGGCGAAGGCACCCTGCGCGAGGAGCTAGCGCGGTTGGCGGATGATAAAGGCATATCTGGTCGCGTTGAATTCCTTGGTAACGTAAGCAATGTCGATGAATTGCTGTATGCTGCGGATGTGTTTGTCATGTCATCGGCATGGGAAGGGCTGCCAATCGCTCAAATCGAAGCCACCCTGAGCGGCCTGCCAGTCGTAGTGACCAATGTTGGTGGTTGCTCGGAAATCGTGCACAAGGTATGTAATGGTATCGTTGTCGATGAGTTGACCGAAAGCAGTTATTCGCAGGCGCTGGAGATGATGATAAATAACCATCACTTGCGTGAAGTATTCTCCCACAATGCGCTTGCCTATTCAGGCGATTATCTGATAAAAGCCTCAGCAGATAAGCACCTTGCGTTATATGAAGACGCCCTTACGGCCTGATAGTCGGCCCCGTAGATGAGAGAAATATGATACCGGCGCTTTTTGTTACTTTTGTATTCTTGCTGTCATTCGTCTTCTGTTTGATAGTATCGATGAAGCACCGCTGGTTGCTATGGCCGATCATGATCGGCTTCGCTTTCCGCTGTTTGCTGATGCTTCTCGAATACTATGGGTTCTTCTCCCCACCCGGGGCAGACGGTGATGCTGTCGTCTTTACTCGAACGGCATATCAGTGGTCTCAGCTGGATTGGGATCGTTTGTTCAATACGTTTAACTACAGTGCTTCATACGTTTATAGTACAATCGGCGCTGTTTTTTTCAAAGCGTTTGGCTACAACCACTTTGTCCTTCCAGTATTGAATTTTTTTGCCGGCTTGTTGGGTGTTTTCTTGACCGGGATCATGGCTTACCGGCTATGGGGACGTAAGCCTGCGATCATCAGTGCCTACATCATTGCGCTTTTCCCTTTCGCAGCATTCAACTCAGTGATTGCACTGCGGGAAGAGTTTTCGATAGTCGTCTTCTTGCTCGGTGTCTATTTCTTCTTGAACTGGGTGTCTGGCAAAGGGACGATCTGGATCTTTGCGGCATTCTCCATGTTCGCCGTGGCGCTGATGATTCACCCTGGGTGGGTTGGGGCAATGGTGGGCATCGCCTTGTACCTGGGCTATTTCTCGTTCAGAACGCTGGTGTCGTCGATCAAAGGCGGGGCGACCACGCGTCAGGTGGCGAGCAAGTTCTTCTCGGCGGTCGCGTTGTTCAGCGTGGCCATGCTTATTGTCGTAGGAAGTGGCGGCATCAATCTGGCTAAAGGGATTACCATCGGCGGGGAGGATGAGAATGGGGGCGTAGATGAACTAATCGAGTCTCGCTTTCAGCGTGAGGGGCGTGGCGGCTCTGCTTATCCCAGTTTTGTGGCGCGGGGTAATCCCTACACGCAGCCGTGGTTGATCCCTATGCGGATTGCGTACTTCACGTTCTCACCTTTCCCTTGGGATTTACGCAGCCCGCGGCAATTGATGGGAGTGTTGGCATCGGGCATGTATATGTTCCTTGCGTGGCGGCTTTATAAGGGCTGGAGCCGGGTTAAACGCAAGGAGGAGTGCCTGGCGCTGATGTTTATGGCGGGAGCCCTGATTTTCGTTTTTGCCATTGGGGTGACCAATATTGGCACGGCTATCAGGCACCGAACGAAGTTCTTGGCCATCTGTACGCTGCTGGCGGCATCCTCTTTTGATAGATTATCCATCCGTTTGAGAAGGCACTGATTCGTGGATTTATTGATTATTGCAGGGAACGCTCGCTCCTTGATCGCAAACCGTGGAGATCTGGTCAAGGATATGCAGGCACGGGGGCTGGCCGTGGCCGCGGCGGTGCCGACAGCGGACTATCTCCCGGAAGTCGAAGAGCTAGGCATTGAGATATACCCCATCGAGATGGGGCGTACCGGTATCAACCCGGTACATGATATCAAGACGCTGTGGTCGCTCTATCGACTGATACGACGGCTGAAGCCGAAGGCGGTATTTGGCTATACCATCAAGCCGGTGGTGTACGGCAGCCTGGCGGCCAAGGCGGCGGGTGTCTCTCGTATCTTCTCCATGATCACTGGGCTCGGCCATGTATTCACTACCGATAGCTCCAAGAACCGCCGCTTGCAGAAGATCGTATCGCTGCTCTATCGGGCGGGACTCGCGTGCAATCGCAAGGTGTTTTTCCAGAACCCGGATGACCAGCAGGAATTCACACAGCGCGGCATCCTGCGTGATGCCAGCAAGGCGGTGCGTACTTATGGCTCGGGAGTGGATATGGATCGCTTCGAGGCCACGCCACTGCCCGAAGAGGAGTTGACCTTCCTGTTCATCGGTCGGCTGCTGACCGAGAAGGGGGTCGCTGAGTTTTGCGAGGCGGCACGTCAGCTGCGCAGCGAAGCGCCGGCCGTTCGGTTCATCGCAGTGGGCCCCCATGACCCCAGCTTGCCCCACTCGTGTGCCTCGGCTGATCTTGAGCGCTGGAAGGGTGAGGGTTGCGTGGAGTTCGTGGGTGGCGTCTCTGACGTGCGCCCGTGGATTGCCAAGTGCTCTGTTTTCGTACTGCCCTCGTATAGAGAGGGCACACCACGCTCGGTGCTCGAGGCGATGAGTATGCGCCGGCCGATCATCACCAGCGACGCACCAGGGTGCCGCGAGACGGTGGAAGATGGCGTGAACGGTTTCCTGGTGGCGCCACGCGCCAGTGCACCGCTGCTGGAGGCGATGAAGCGTTTTGTCGAGGAGCCGGCGTTGGTGCCGCAGATGGCCGAGGCATCCCGGGCGCTGGTCGAGCGGCATTATGATGTGCGAAAGGTCAATAAGGTGATTCTCGAGGCGATGGAGTTGGCATGAGGGATGGCGTTAAACGACTGATAGATATACTGGGCAGTGCGGCTGGCCTGATCCTGCTATCCCCGCTGCTGATTTTGGTGGCGGCTTGGATCAAGGTGGATAGCCCGGGGCCGGTGTTCTTTATGCAGCAGCGAGCCGGCCGCGGGGAGCGCCCGTTCAGTATTTTCAAGTTTCGGACCATGCAGCACCGGGCCCCCGACACCATTGACCAGCACCAGGAAAAGGTGGTCAGTGCCGGCCACGATCCCCGTATCACACGGGCAGGCCGGTTTATCCGTGCCACGAGTCTTGATGAGCTGCCGCAGTTGATCAATATCCTCAAGGGCGACATGAGCATTGTCGGGCCCAGGCCTGTGCTCATGGAGCAGACCGAGGTAGTGCCGCCCGGCTACAAGAAACGTTTCAGCGTGCGCCCCGGCTTGACCGGGCTTGCCCAGGTGCGGGGGCGGCGCAGCCTGGGCTGGCTGCAGCAGCTGGCCCATGATGCCGAGTATGTCGACAAGCGGAGTCTGGTACTGGATATCAAGATCCTGCTGCTGACGGTCAAGGTGGTGGTAATGGGCAGCGGGATTTACGGTGAGGCAGGACTTAACTGGCGCACCTATCGCGACCGGCTGAATGGGCAGCCGCCCAAGGACAGCGACGTTGAGGAGGCCATGCGATGAGCCAGCTCAACTTCATGATGATTACCGCCAGCCCGGATGTGGCCGCATTCATAGAGCAGCATGACGTGGCGCGCATTTTCATGGATCAGGAAGTGCTCGGCAAGGCGGAGAGGCAGGGGCACCTGGACACCCACAAGGCGGCCCACTCCCTCGAAGAGATTGCCGCAGTCGCGGCGGTGCTGAAGAGCGCAGAACTAATGGTGCGGCTGAATCCGCTCAATGCGTCGACCCGCGAGGAAGTGGAGGGGGCGCTAGACCATGGCGCGCAGCGCTTGATGCTGCCGATGTTCTCTTCCCGCGCTGAGGTCGGTCGGTTTCTGGATACCGTCAATGGCCGGGTGCCCGTGACTTTCCTGGCCGAGACGGCGGCCTCGCTGGTGCGCTTGCCCGATTGGCTGGATCTGCTCACACCGGGTCATGATGAAGTCCACATCGGGCTCAACGATCTCTACTTGAGCATGGGCCTTGGGTTCTTGTTCGAGCCCATGGCGGGGCGCCTGCTGGACCCCGCTGCCGCGCTGCTTGCGCAAGCCGATGTCAGGTGGGGGATTGGTGGTATTGCAAGGATTGGCCAGGGAGAGCTGCCCGCCGAAACGGTACTCGGCGAGCACGTTCGGCTGGGGTCGCAGTGGGTCATCCTGTCGCGGGCGTTTCATGCCGGAGCGGCGACCTCTGCAGACCTGCTCGAGACGCTCGATTTTCCCGCCGAGATAGCCAAGCTGCGCCAGGCCGAGTCGCACTGGCGTGGCGCCGAGACGGCGGCGTTGCTGGACAACCAGCGAGAGCTGGCCGACTGCGCCTATCGCCTCGGAAGCCGGGGAGGGGTGTGATGTCTCCTGCGCCCATCCTACGCGTGCTCTACCTCCAGAAAGCCGAGGTGCTTGCCCAGCAGCAGGGCGTAGTATCACGCACCCTGCAGCAGGCACTGCCAGAGGCTGAGATACTCTTTGCCGACAGCGTCGCGACGGTGCCGTGGCATGCCGATATCGATATCGTTATCACGCCGACCCTGCCGTGGCTGCCCGAGGCGCTGCGAAGGCTGGCCTCGTATCGCTGGTTGCATTTTCTTTCCGCCGGCGTCGAGAAGATCTGGTCGATGGATTTCGACAAGTCTTCCATCTTGATGACCAAGAGTAGCGGTGTTCACGGTGCGCCGATGAGCGAGTACGTCATTGGCGCCATGCTCTATTTCACCAAGCAGTTCGGTCGCTTCCATGACCAGGCAAGGCAGGCGAAGTGGCAACGGAGCTGGTTGGGTGAGCTGACCGGCAGCCAGCTGACGGTGCTGGGGCTGGGGCATATCGGGCAGTGCCTGGCCAGGCGTGCCAAGGCGTTCGATATGCAGGTGGTCGGCACTCAGCGCACCCCCCGTAGCCTGGCTGACGTCGACCGAGTTGTGGCCCTGGAGGATATTGGGCCCGAGCTGGGGCGCACGGATTTTCTGGTAGTGTGCCTGCCGCTGACAGAGGCGACGTGTGGCCTTGTCAATGATGCATTACTCAACCAGTTGCGCCCTGGTGCGGTATTGGTCGATATCTCGCGTGGCGGAGTAGTAAAGAGCGATGCGTTGCTGCGCGCACTGGATGCCGGCAGGCTGAAAGGCGCCGCCCTGGATGTATTCGAGCAGCAACCACTCCCTGCCGAGTCGCCGCTGTGGCAGCGCAGCGACCTTCTGATCACGCCGCATGTGTCAGGCACGACCCCGTTCTACCTGGAGCGGGCGCTCAATGTGTTGATCGATAACCTGCGTGCCTATCAGCAGGGCAAGCCCCTTGTCACAGCGGTAAGCGTCGAAGCCGGATATTAATATGCAGAAACCTAAGATCTTGGTAACCGGTGGTGCGGGCTATATCGGCTCGCATACGGCACTGGTGCTTTTGGAAGCAGGCTACGAGGTCGTAGTGCTGGATAGTCTGATCAATGCTTCCCGGGAGTCATTGCGGCGGGTGCAAGAGATCGTTGGTCGGGAGCTCGTTTTCATCGAGGGGGATGTGCGCGATCGCGCTTGTCTCGACCGGCTCTTCGGCGACCACGACATCTACGCAGTGATCCACTTCGCTGGTTTGAAAGCCGTCGGTGAGAGCGTCGAGCAGCCACTGGCTTATTACGACACCAATGTGGGGGGCTCATTGACCCTGTGCCGGGCAATGCACGCGGCCGGGGTGTTTCGGCTGGTGTTCAGTTCATCGGCCACGGTCTACGGACCCGATGCGCCGGTGCCATATCGGGAGAGCATGCCACGTGGACGGACCTCCAACCCCTATGGCACCTCGAAATCGATCGTGGAACAGACCCTCGAGGACCTGGTGCATGCCGACGGGCGCTGGAGCGTATCGCTGCTGCGCTACTTCAACCCGATCGGTGCACACCCCTCGGGACGCTTGGGGGAGGATCCCCAGGGCGTGCCCAACAATCTGCTGCCCTTCATTGCCCAGGTGGCGGTGGGGCGTAGGCAAGCGCTGACCGTTTTCGGCAATGATTACGCCACCGAGGACGGCACCTGCGTGCGGGACTATTTGCACGTCATGGATCTTGCAGAGGGCCATGTCGGGGCGCTCAACCGCTTGGGGCAGGCCGGCCTGCACATTTATAACCTGGGAGCCGGCAAGGGATTATCAGTGCTGCAGATGGTCGAGGCATTCGAACGCATCAGCCTGCGGCCGATTCCCTACCATTTTGCACCGCGTCGTGATGGCGACCTGGCAGCGTTCTGGGCGGATTCACAGAAGGCTGAGCAGGAGTTGGGATGGCGGGCCAAGCGAGGGCTGGACGACATGATTGCCGACACCTGGCGCTGGCAGCGTCAGAACCCTCACGGATATCGCTCTGAGATAAACGTCAAATCACAAGGGACATCAAAATGCTGAGCATGGATAACGTTCGTTTGGGGATCATTGGCCTAGGCTATGTGGGATTGCCGCTGGCCGTGGAGTTCGGCAAGGTCTTGCCGACGGTGGGCTTCGACATCAATGCCAAGCGCATTGGCGAGCTGCGTGATGGTATCGATCAAACCCTCGAAGTGGAGCCCGAGCTGCTGGCACAGTCGACGCAGTTGAGTTTCGAGAGTGAGCTGGAGGCTTTGCGCGCCTGCAACGTCTATATCGTCACCGTGCCTACGCCCATCGACAGCAGCCGGCGCCCCGACCTGACACCGCTGATCAAGGCCAGCGAAAGCCTGGGCCAGGTGGTCGCCAAGGGTGATATCGTCATCTATGAGTCGACGGTCTATCCCGGGGCGACGGAAGAGGATTGTGTGCCTGTTATCGAGCGACTCTCTGGGCTGGTTTATAATCGCGACTTCTTTGCAGGCTACAGCCCTGAGCGTATCAACCCGGGTGACAAGGAGCACCGCGTCACCACGATCAAGAAAGTGACCGCAGGCTCCACGCCGGAGGTGGCGGACTTCGTCGACGCGCTCTATCAGAAGGTGATCACCGCGGGAACGCACAAGGCCAGCTCGATCGCCGTGGCTGAGGCCGCCAAGGTGATCGAGAACACCCAGCGCGACGTCAATATCGCCTTGATCAACGAGCTGTCGATGATTTTCAACCGCCTGGGACTGGATACCGAAGAAGTCCTCGAGGCGGCCGGTACCAAGTGGAACTTCCTGCCGTTCCGCCCCGGGTTGGTCGGTGGGCACTGCATCGGTGTCGATCCTTACTACCTGACCCACAAAGCCCAGCAAGTTGGCTATCACCCCGAAGTGATCCTCTCGGGGCGGCGTATCAATGATGGGATGGGAGCCTATGTGGCATCCCAACTGATCAAGCAGATGATCAAGAGCCGAATCCACGTCGAGAAGGCTCGCGTGCTGGTCATGGGGCTGACGTTCAAGGAGAACTGCCCCGATCTGCGCAATACCCGGGTGGTCGATATTCTCAGCGAGCTTGGCGAATATGATATTCAGGTAGACGTTTACGACCCGCATGTCAGCAAGGAGGAGGCGGAGTGCGAGTACGGGATACGCCCTATCGAGGTGCCCGAGGACGGTGCTTATGATGCGGTGATTCTCGCCGTTGCCCACAGCGAGTTCCGCGACTTGGGGGTGTCGGCGATCCGCGCCTGGGGTAAGCCAGAGCATGTGTTGTACGACCTTAAGTATCTGTTACCTAAAGGCCAGGCTGATCTGCGCCTGTGATGATACCGCAGGCATGAGAGGGTGGGAGATGAAAGACACGGCCCATGAAGGCGGTGAAGACGTCGTAATGGCAGAGGATAAAGCGCTCCCTGGTCTCCCGGATGAGCGACGCACAGAAAAGGAGTCGCCGTCGACTTGGTATTACTACCATGCCTATGGTTTCGACATCGCTTCCCAGATTCCCCTACCGGAGCTCGTGAAAGTCACTCCCAGTGCTTCGCCTGACATCGAGATCGTGGCCGACCATGTCGACGTTACGCTACACGAGGGAAAGCACGTCAATCAGTGGCTTCAGATAGGCAAGGAGCACTGCCAGATATGGGTCGAGGGCATTGCCCGCTACCGTATCGAAGCTGGGCGGCGAGTAGTGGTGGATCGGCGCGTCTCGGACGCGAAGGATAATGCCGCTGCCGCGTCTGACATTCGTGTATATCTGCTGGGCACGGTATTTGGCGTGCTGGCCCATCAGTGTCGGTGGCTGCCACTACACGTCAGCGCCATCAAGGCCCCCAATGGGGTCTGGGCCTTCACGGGGGAGTCAGGGGCTGGCAAGTCCACTCTGAGTGCCTGGCTCCATCACCATCACGGCTGCGGCCTGGTGACCGACGATGTGGCTGTCGTCAAGCCCGAGGAATCTCTGCCACTGCTGCATCCCGGCCCGCGAAAGGTAAAGCTATGGAAGCAGACCCTGGCTGCGTTGGACATCGATGCCCAGCATGCCCAGCGCGACCTGATGCGCGTGGATAAATATCATCTAGCGCTGGATCACCAGGCTGCTCTTGGTGCTGAACCGCTCAAGGCGCTAGTAGTGCTCGAGCGTGGGAACCCTGATGAGCCGCCGAAGCTCTCGGAAGCGACTGGGGCAGAGGCGCTGTATCTCTTGCTCGAGTCGATCTATCGCCCTGAAATCGGTCGTGCCTACCAGGCGGCCGAGGAGATGATGGCTGCCTGCCAGGTGCTGACGGGACAGATCAGGGTCTACCGCTATCGGCGGCCATGGGATCTTGATGGGGTGTCTAGTTCGCTAGGGCCACTATTGAAGGAAATGGGCTTTGACAATTTCTAAGGGCGATTTATAGTGTAACGGTTGGTGATATTTTGTTATCAACACGTTCTGTGTCACCCATAATCAGGAGGATTAGGCATGCAGGGGAACGATAGCCGAAAGGCATACGAGTCACCCGCTGTGGCTGCCATTGGCACCATGGCAGAAAAAACCGAGTTTTTCTTTGGTAGATGGCTCTGGGAAAGGAAACTCGAGCACTGGCGATCGAAGAAGCCAAGTTTCCCGGATGAGCCCGAGTATTCATGATGCAAGGGCACTAGCCACTCATGACCTGCGACGCCTCGGCGTCGCAGGTTTGCTCCTGCGCTGAAGCTGGAGCAGGGCAGTGCTCGCGGGCACAACAAGATAAGGGAGTTTGGATAGTGGCCAGTCAAGGGAAAGATCGGGTGAGCAACAGCCCCACCTCTGTGCAGGGCGAGAGGCGCGGCAACCTGCCATTCAGCAATGAGCGATTCTACTACCGCACCTATGGCCTGAACATCGAATCTCAGCTGGAGCTCCCCGAGCTGCCAGCGATTCCGCCATGCGCTGAGCCTGATGTGGTCGTGCTGACGCCGGGTGTCGAGGATCAGTTGGAAGATGCCACCTTTCGCAAGGGCTGGCTGGAGATGGGCGACGACCGCTGCCAGATTACGATCGAGGGGATCGCCCGTTACCGCGTCGAGCATGGCCAGCGCATTCTGCTCGACCGACGCGTGCCCCGGGGCGTTGATCCGGTTGCCGACCCGGGAGATATTCGCCTCTTCCTGCTGGGGAGTGCTCTGGGTGGGCTGCTGCACCAGCGGCATTGGCTACCGCTTCACGTGAGTGCGTTGAAGACGCCTGGTGGCGTCTGGGCGTTCACCGGCCACTCGGGAGCAGGGAAGTCGACGATTGGCGCCTGGCTCCACTACACCCAGGGATGGCCGCTGGTGACCGACGATGTCGCCGTGATCAAGCCGCATGAGGAGGAGCCCTACCTTCATCCTGGTCCGCCTCGCGTCAAGTTATGGAAGGATGCCTTGGCCGCGCTGGGCATTGAGACCGAGGGGCTCGTTCGTGACCTGACACGGGAAGACAAGTACCACTTGATGCTCAACAAGGGCTTTCAAGATCGCCCCTATCCCCTGAAGGCACTGGTAATGCTGGAGCGTGCGGAGGAGGGGGAGTCGGCCAGCCTGGAGCGTATCACGGGGGTCGACGCATTCAAGTCGGTGATGGCGACGCTCTACCGGCCTGAGATGGGCAATGAATTTAACACTCCTGCTGGGTTGATGCGGGAGTGTACCAAGCTGGCGAGCAAGATAGAGGTGTATCGATTCCGTCGCCCCTGGTCACTGGATGACATGAACACCAGCATCCAGCCTCTACTGGAACGGATCATGCTGGAGCAGGACGCAGGCACGTGAGAGCGCCGCGCATTGATATGGTCGCCTTGCTCGGCGGCCCGGCAAGCTAATGGCATCGGCCTCGATCAAGCGCATATTGAAGCAGGTTGCGCAACGCGTGCAGCGCGAGCGGTGTCATGCCCAGCACGCAAGGATGGCACGGACACTGCTGGCGAATGTCGAGCAGAAAAGCGGAGCGCTGAGCGCAGCCGTCAAGCGTCAGGCCCGCGACTATGCCCAAGAGGTGCTGGGCAGCACGCGCTTCGCTCCCTGGTTACTGGTCTACTCCGCGGTAAAGGGTAATTTCGCCGAGGGCTGGATTCCTGGTGATTACTATCAAATGGTGGTGTTGCCGGCGAAGAATGGCCAAGTCGGTCAGGCGACCAATACCAAGACATTGACCAACCGTCTGCTGAACTCAACGGATCTCCCGGATATTGCCTATCTCATCGATGGGATAGGCTATGCTGCAGACTATTCCGTGGTGAGCGCCGCTGCCTTGGTCGATCTGCTGTTCGAGATAGATGAGCGTGTCTTCTTCAAGCCTGACCGTTCCTTTCAGGGCCAAGGCATTCGCATTCTTGAAAAAGGCGATATCAGCCCTGAGACATTGGGGAGATTACCCGATGGGGTTTTCCAGCGTCCGGTGATTCAACATGAGATATTCGATACGCTGACACCCAATTCCACCGCTACGCTCAGGCTTACCACCGCTAAGCTGCAGGATGGCGGTGTCGAGTTGCGAGCGGCGGACCTCAGGTTGGGCAGGGCGGGTGATCGCTATGTCAGGGCAGTAAGTGAAATCAGGGTACCAGTCGATCTCGCAAGTGGGACACTATGGTCGTGCGGCTTCATGCCCGACTGGCGTAGAGTCGAGTCACATCCTGATACAGGCACGTCATTCAGCCACATTCGCATTCCTGGCTTTGATCATGCTGCGGCGATGTGCAGCCGTCTGCATCAGGGATTTCCTCACCTGGGCTGCATTGGATGGGATATTGCGATTGATCGTGAAGAGACTGCCAAGATAATGGAGTGGAATGCACGACACAACAGTATCGTGTTCTCTGAGGCGACTACTGGGCCAAGCTTCAAAGGGCTTGGGTGGGAGTCTCTATGGAAGCGCTAAGTACGTCATGCGGCGCTTTTCAATATGATATTTGACAGACAATAAACGTGCGCACTACACGGTAATGGTCAGCTTGTCACTGCATACTGTGTAGTGCGCAATGTGCTAGATGGCTAGATATCAGGAACCGGGCTTATAAGCCGTATTGTTCTGGCCTCCAACGGTGTCTGCGTTTGGCAGGTCGCCGCCTTGAGTGATTTCAGAAGGCGAACCCAGCGAGATTAGCACCGGTGAAACATACACTTCTTTCTTGTCAGTTTTCATGCGACTACTCCATGGTGCTGTTGAGACGATCTACCTTGATGGACACTCCACCCCTGCTGCTCTGTCAGAATGCGCTTGATGTACCGTCACTCCCCGGATACATCTGCTTACATTCTTGTAGAATATTAGCCGCTAGCGACTCTACCGGCAAGCTCATTGCTCGAGTTTCACTCTAGTGGTGTTGTTGTAATATGTTGATTTTAAATGTTATTTTTAGGTATTAGGAAAAACCGTGCTTTAAGGTGAGTCACACTCTCAAGGTCTGTGTCTTATTGTTACGAAAGGGCGAGGGAGAGTAGTGAGGCTTCATTGAGCATTTAATGCTAGGTCCTGGACAGAAGCTGGCTTTGCTCGGTTATGTGGCGTGAAAAAAACAGGCCGAACGCGCTTGCCCGACGCCAGGCGGTCTCGGCGAGTGTGCTCAGTAGTGTATGAGTATCGGGGGAGGTTGGCTAACGCCGGGTTTGGCCCTGGGGTGGCAGGGAGGAGTAGCACCCGACGACGGTAAAAAGGTTAAAGCCGTAGCCGCCGGTTATCGCTACGCGGCCGGTCGCTACCCAGGCATGGGCCTTATACTCGCGGGTCTCCGGTTCGCGCATGACACCGAAATAGAGCGAGTAGGGAATGCCATAGAGGCCCAGCACCAGGCGGGCGGTAACGGCTTGGGGAAAGCAGTTGGATACCCAGGGCGTGTATCGAGCAGCGAGTCTGATGGCCTGGCCGATCTGTGCCGCCTTTGCTTCCTGTTTGGGCGTCAGTAGTGGGATATAGGCTGCAATACCCATTGGCTGGCCGAGATAAGGGGCCAGGCGGCGAAAGGAAAACAGCAAAATCGCCACTCTGCTCAATCCCAGCAGCACCCAAAGCAGAGGGAACCAACGTTTGGCAAAGCCAGGCTGGCGCAAGAAACTGATCGCCTTGCGCCTGATTTTTTTCAGGAACCCTGTCTGCAACGTCTGGAAGTAGGTCGCCACGTAGTAATGGCCTTATTCAACGACTTCAATCAAGTCGATCTTTATCAGATCATTGACGAATTTTGACATGTCTTCGCGGCATGTTGCCGGATCGGTCTCGTATTCCTGGCAGATGACGTCGGTGATGCCGTCAATGGAGATTGGCTCCTCAAGCAGCTCCCATACACGTGACCCTACGCCAGTGATGCCATAGTACTGCCCTTGATCTACGCCCATCATCACGACATCTCCGTCGATGTTGGCCGCCACCATGTCGGGATTACGCTTGAGTAGAGTAGTAGTAGAAATCGTGGGTGATGACATTGTTTCATACTCGAGTGGTTGAAGGGTGCGACATCAATGAAATAGTGCCTGAAGCAGCCTTTGGTGCGATATATCTTATTAATAAGAGCCGCATATTGCCACTAAGTGGCAATATGCGGCTAGTTATCTAGACATTACCGCAGGCTGAGCTTAGGAGCCCGGCTTGTTGGCGGTGCCGTCAGAGCCTCCAGGGGTGTCTGCGAGAGGCAAGCCGCCTGATTCGGTGATGTCTTTCAGAGCACCCAGTTCCTCAACGGAAGGGGTAGCATAGGGTTTGCGATCCATCTGATTCATGAGATTCATCCTTTAGTTGCGTTGCCGGAGTGAGTGGCAACTCCGACAGTATAGCGAGAGGTTGGATACTCATCTACCACTCTTTATTACACTCGGTTACTCATTGCCCTCGTCCGCGTAGCGGATGAAGGTCCCTACCGACAACCCCCTCAGCAGCTTGTAGCGATAGCGCCTCTCGACCTCGGGGGTAGCCCACCCCTCCTTCGGCCACTCATCCAGGGCCTGCTCCAGGGCATCCAGGTCCAGAAAGTGGCTGGCGCTGCTATGCGCCTTGAGCCGCTCGAGTTCCTCGCGGAGTTCGGGCAAGGCCTGCTCGGTCTGTTCGTACCAGTCGGCAGCCTGCAGGCCACGCGTCTTGGCATGTAGAATTTCGTCAGGGAGCATGTCTGCCATCAGCCGCTTGAGCAGCGACTGCGGCTCGCCGTCTTTCAGGTACTGCGAGTCGGGTAGCGCCAGGCAAAATTCCATCAGACGGACGTCGGCAGTCGGGTCGCGATACTCGATACCATCAACGTTGGCGGCGGCATTGTACTCACCGGTGTCCGTGAGGTAGAGCACGTTGATGCGGTACTTTCGCCCGTTGGCGGGTGGCTGGTAGGTCAGGTCGAAATCCAGTTCACTGGCACGCTTGCGGGTATTGAGGTCGCGCGATAGCCGGGGACTGACGGCGGAGTGTTTGTTGAGCTTCCAGGCCCGGTTGCGATACTTTTCGAATGCCTGCCACAGCGGGCGGGGGAGGAGCGGGGCAGTGGAAAACTTTACCATCTGACGCCAGGTCATGGTGGGATATTGGCGCTTCATATCCTGGTAGACCTGCCACAGTGTTGGCCAGCGTCCAGCACGCAACAGGTGAGGCAAATAGGGCATACCGTCATACGAGATGCTCAAGTTACCTTTGTCGCCGCACAGCAGCACTCTGACGCCACGCCTGGTGGCGTCTTCGCGAATGGCTGCTGCCCACGCCACGTTACAGGCATTGAGTGGCGCCCGATCGAGCATTTCTGTGGTTTCGTGGAGATGATCTAGCGGCGAGGTGCCGTCGGTACGAATCAGGACATGTTCAACGTTGGGAAAGCGATCGGCGACCGTGCGTGCGGCAGGGCCTTCATCTGCATGGCGGCCGCTGGGTACCGGACCGTCGAAATTCTCGCGTGGTACGGCGGTGTAGGCGATGAGCGGCTTTTGCTGTTCGGCTAATTGCTGGGCAGCAAAGGCAGTAACGGTCGTGCTGTCCTTTCCCGAGCTTAGGTGCGTGGCAACTGGGCCAGCAGTGCGCAGTCGGCAAGCCACGGCGCGGTTCAAATGCTCGCGCAGCGCGTCCACGTATTCCTGGTCGCTGTCGAAGTGGATCTCATGGTTCGGATCGAAGCGATGATAGCGCTGAGTACTGACCTGGCCATCTTTCAGCACCACGATATGTCCAGGCTCCACGCGGTAGACCTCCTTGAAGAAGGAGGCTGGGCCGGTCATCGGTAGCATGCACAGGTAATCGTGAAGCTGCTCTTCACAGATAGCCTTGCTAAGCCCAGGGATGGCGAACAGCGCCTTGGGCATAGTGGCGAAGGCAAACAGGTCGTTGCGTTTATACCAGAACAGCGGGCGGACGCCCAGTGGATCGCGAGCCAGCCACATCCGTCCCCGCCTGGGCTGCCAGCATGCCAGGGCAAAGTCCCCCAGCAAATGCTTGGGAGTGTCGATATCCCAGTGCAGGCAGGCGCGAAGTGCTAGGTCACTATCGGCCATCAGGGCGATATCCGACGGTGTCAGCCCTAGCGCCGAGGCGAGCTCGTCGCGATTGTCCAGGCGGCCGTCGAAGACCAGCACCGTGTCGGCGGCTAGCTCCACCAGTGGCTGACGATCGAGGCTGTCTTCTGGCGTGGTACGCAGCAGCGTACGCAGCATGCCGCTGCTGCCTTGCTGCCAGTTTTGCTGGGCGTCCCGGCCGTAAGGTGTCAGCAATACCTGCATGCGCCGCAGGGTGTCTCGGTCAACGGCTTGGCCGTCAATCTGAACAAGACCAGCGATGGCGCTCATGGCTCTCTCTCGTTTATCTCAACGTTGGTAAGAAGGTCACCCAACTGCTCGAACAGTGACTCTGCAACGGCTTCCGGACGGCGCACCGTTAATGCCTGTCGATAGAAGCGGGCGACATCCTGACCTGTTCCAATGGCGGCCAAGCTGATTGGGCTGCGTTCGACCTCCTGGATGATGCGCCTGAGGTGTTGTTCGAGAAACTCACGGCCGTTGGCTTGAGCCGTTGCTTTATCGTAAGGGGCGCCATCGGAGAGCATGATCAGCACCTTGCGCGGCTGGGGTTGACGAGCCAGACGTTTGGCTGCCCAGTAAAGGGCTTCACCGTCGATGTTTTCGTGGCCCGGCTCTTCGCGCAACAGAAGTCCCAGATGCTGGCGTGCACGGCGCCACGGCTGCTCCGGCGTCTTGTAGATGATATGGCGAATCGCGTTCAGTCGCCCAGGCGCCTTCGGGGTCGGGGTAGCCTGCCACTGGTGGACCAGCGGATTGTCTGCATTGAAGCGTGTCGTGAACCCCAGTACCTCGCAACGAATCTTGCACAGTTCCAGGGTATGCACCGCGAGGTCGATGGCAATCGCCGCCATTCGCCTGCGTTCGCCGCGCATTGAGCCTGACTGATCCACTAACAGGGTGACGCAGGCTTCAGGGACCGGCGCTTCCCGTTCGACGCGAAACACTCGCTGGCTGGGGCGGTCGCCGATCAATCTGGCCAGGCGACGGCTATCCAGGCGTCCCTCATCCTGGTCGAACGACCAGTGGCGTAGCTGGGCCGCCATCAGGCGTCGCTGCAGGCGGTGGGCTAGCTGACGAATGCGTCTTCGGTCAGGGGTGTCAAGCTGCTTCAACGCCGGAGCGTCTGTGCTGCGATACCAATAGCTGGCCGGTTGTTGCTCATCCCAGGCGCGAGAATAGACTGCATAGCCTTGTTGACGATCGGTCCGCTCGGCCTGTTCGTCATCAGCCGGCTGTGGTGGCGGCCCTGCGGTGGTCAGCTTGGCCTCGGGATGCTCTTGTTCAGCGCCACGGCGCGAGTTGCCGTGCAGGGTGATCTGGCCGTGCGGGGTGTCGGCATAGTAATTCGCAATGCGCTGTACGATCGGGGCGACCGTCTCGGCGAAGGCATGCCCCTGCGCCAGGTGCTGCGAGGCGGTGGTTAACGCTGCTACGACATCGTCATCCAGCAAAAGCGCTTGCGCGGCATGGCGGCCGTTGTCAGCTTTGCTAGTTGGCAGCAACGTTGTCAGCCACGCCAAGCGGTTGGGCGGCTTGTTCGTGATGGTTTCCAGAATCGGTGCGCGATAGTGCTGGCCAGCAAAAATGGCTCGTGAGGCTTGATAAAGGGATGCCATGGCGTGGTCAGTGGGCGCAATGGCATCTGCCCTCATCAGGTTACTGGCCATGCCGGGTAGGTGCTGCCGAGCAAGCGTCTCGACTCTGGCCCGCTCGAGCAATGCATACCACTGCCACTCTTGTTCGCTGAATGCCGCATCCTGTTGGGGAGTGTGCCAGCGTCGCCAGGCAGCCAGTGCATCGGCCTCACCGCGGCTGCAAGTATGCGCTGGTGCAGCGGCACCCAGAGAAACCGCGGTGGGGTGGCCGGCAGCATAGGTGCGTGACCAAGCTGAGATCAGCTCAGTTGCGCGGTTACTGTCAGTAGATACTTGAGACATGGGCCGTGCCACGCAGCAACTCAGCATCGAAACAGCGCTGGTAGAGTTCGGCGACCAGGGGGCGTTCGGTGTCGTCGCAACGGTTCACGAAGGCCAGGCGCAGGGATTCTTCCGTGTCGTCGATCAGGGCGATATTTTCTCCCCAGGAGATCAGCGTGCGCAGCGATAGCAGCGAAGAGAGATCGCCTTGCTGGAACGCGTGGCGAGTCAATCCGGCGAAGGTCACCATGCGCTCGATGATCGAGGTGTCGAGCGAGGGCAGGCGCGCCTGGAGTATCTGGCACTCCTGCTCGGGGGGCATGTAGCCAAGCTCCGTTACCACATGCCAGCGATCCATCTGGGCCTGGTTGAGCGCTTGCGTGCCAGCGTAGAGGCCCGTGGCGTCGCCTTGGCCTGCGGTATTGGCGGTGGCGAAGATGCGAAAGGCGGGGTGGGGCGTGATGACACGGTTCTGGTCCAGCAGTGTGAGGCGGCCATGGCTCTCGAGCAGCCGCTGAATGACGAACATGACGTCTGGGCGCCCTGCATCGTACTCATCGAAGACGATAGCCACCGGGCGCTCTAGGGCCCACACCAGGATGCCGGGGACGAACTCGGTGATCTGCTTGCCGTCGCGTATCACGACCATGTCGCGGCCTATCAGGTCGGCGCGCGTGATGTGGCCATCGAGATTGATGCGTATACAGGGCCAGTTGAGGCGCGCCGCGACCTGTTCGATATGTGACGATTTGCCACTGCCATGGGGGCCATGCAGGTAAACGCGGCGGTTATGGGCGAAGCCCATCAGTATCGCCTTGGTAACGTCCGGCATGAAACGGAACGCAGGGTCAAGCTCGGGCACGTGTTCGTCCGGGGAGCCGAAGGCGGGCACAGGCCACGGCAACTGCAGCTTGAACGTATGCTCGGTGTCACAGAATGCGTCTGGGCTCGAATTAGCGTCGTTCATGGCCGCTCAAGGTATTCCTTGTGGAGAACCTGGCCGTCGTGCCATCCGATGGCACGCGGGGTGTTCTGTTGATGATGAATCTAACCTAGCAGAAGCGCTGACATGGGGGCAATGCTGACAGCGCAAAATGTGTGTTTATGTTAACGGCTGGGCGATGGGATGGGTGGTCTGCTCTCATCTGAAAAACCGGCGATGCTCGAGATTCCCCATATGATGGGATGTATGAGGATTGGAAGTGGGGCGGCTATGTATGGCTGGCGGGCTGTTATTTTGTCACTAGACTGTTAACATAGTCGGCGTATGGAGGGCCTCGCTGATCTTCCATCCCACACCATGACAGCGTCCGTGGCATACTCAAGTACGCTAGAGATGGCGCGGTGATGAGATGAGGCGTATTCGTACCAGGGAATGATGAAAAATAACGTAAGCCTTTGATAAGAAGCCATTGTGGATGGAGATTTACGCCATGGTCAGTAAGGAACGCTCGTCATGACGGTAACGCTCGGCGTGCCAGCTAGGTTGGACCCATGCTTGCGGCTATTGATCCTGCTCGCCAGGCTCGAGCTGACTGAGGCCCAGGCGCGCGCCGCACTGGCACTTTGCGATGAGATTCCCGATTGGGAGCTGTTTACTCGCCGTGCACAGGAGCGTTTCGTACTGCCACTGGTCTATCGTCACCTGCGCAAGCTGTCTCCGCCGTCATTGTCTGTAGAACGATTGGAAACCATGAAGCTGCATTCGCTCAGCGTTCTGCAATACAACCTGAACGTGACGGCAGCGCTGCGCGACCTGGTAAAGGAGTTGCTGGGCCCACTCGAACTTCAGCACGTGTTCTTCAAGGGACCGACGCTGGCCACGCGGTATTACGACGAGCCGGCCATGCGCTTCTGCCAGGATATCGACATTCTGGTGCCCCGTGAGCGTATGGCCGAGTTGCTCGACCATGCGTTGAGCCAGGGCTATACCCCGTTGGATCCCGAAGCGCTGAAGGGCGATGCTAACAGTCTGGCTTTCGTCTCACGGGTGCAGAAGGTCATCACCCTTGTGTCGCCGCGCCGGATTGCCATCGAGTTTCACCAGCGTATCGACAACATCGGCTCGATTTATGATTCTCGCCAAGTCCTGGCGGCGGCCGAGCCAATGCGCGTTGGTAAAAACTATATCTCAGTGATGCCCACGGAGGAGCTGTTCGTCTATATCTGCTGGCATCACACCAAGCACTATTGGTCTCACCTGCATTGGCTAGTTGATATGGATGCTATCCAGCGGCATCCGAGCTTCGATCTCAAGGCGGTCATGGCTTGCGCCGACCGGCGCAATCTCCGCTCCACCGTGGAAGCTTCACTCGAACTGTTCAACACCTTGGCAGACCCCGAGCTGTGGGAGGGAAAAGCACTTTCGGAGCCTGGTAAGGAGATGCTGACCATGTCCTTGAAGGCCATGCAGGGCGACCATCAGGTCGAGCTCGCCATGCGCCGTCAGAAGGCAACGCCAGATTTCTCTTTCAGTTGGCAAACCGATGCACGTCGCTGGTTGAGCTGGAAACTACTGGGATGGACGCGCCTGTTTCGCCCCAGCTATGCTGACTACCAGAGTTGGCCGTTACCGCCCGGGTGGCAGTGGCTTTATCGAGTGACTCGCCCGTTTCGCGAATCCTATGTTCGCTTGACTTCTGGAAGCGCCCATAAATGAACTTGTCTGATGGCGGCCACCCATGATCCAGACCGATAAGATACTTGCTCCCGTTCTGACGCTGCGCCGCATTCTGCCCATGCTGTGGAAGAGCAGCCGCAAGTGGACGGTGCTCAGTACCTTGCTGATGGCACTGGAGGTGTTGTTTGGTCTGGCGGTGCTGTATCTCCTCAAGCAGTTGGTAGACGTTGTCACCCAGATGCTGGGCAGTGAGAGTGACCCCGGCGGGTTGTCGAATGTGTTGCTCTATGTCGCATTGACCGGGGCGAGTACGGTCGCGTTCATTGCTGCACGCAGCCTGTCGGGACTGGCCCGCGAAGCGCAGGGCATGATGGTCGCAGATTACGTCGACCGTGAGGTGCACTCGCGCGCCGTGCGTGCCGATCTTGCCTTCTACGAAAGCCCGCTCTACCACGATACGCTGGAGCGAGCGCGCCAGTCCGGCAATCAGCGTCCGGCCCAGGTGGCCAGTAATTTGATGATGCTGGGCAAGAACAGCCTGATGCTGGCGGCCGTGGTGGTGCTGATCATGACCATCAACTGGTTGTTGCTGCCGGTGTTGTTGATCGCGATCGTACCGGCCTTGCTGGTGCGGATCTACTTTACCCGCTACCTGTACGAGTGGCAGCGGCGGCGTACCCAGATGGAGCGTCGCGCGGCGTACCTCGATTGGCTGATGACGTCCGATATCAACGCCAAGGAGCTGCGACTCAACCAGTTGGGCGATTACCTTCGCGACCAGTACTCCAAGCTGCGTAGCACCATTCGTGGTGAGAAGCTTGCGATTACCAAGCGTCGTACCAGCGTCGAGATGGTCGTGGCCAGTATCGCTTCGGTGGCCTTTTTCGGTTCGCTGGGCTTTCTTGCCTGGCAAACCGCGGAAGGGCGCAACAGCGTTGGCGACCTGGTGCTGTTCCTGCTGATTTTTCAGCGTGCTCAATCCATGGGGCAGGAGTTGGTTCAGCAGCTTTCCAAGCTCTACGAGGACCATCTCTACGTCGGGTTGCTATTCGAGTTTCTGGATATTCGGCCTGCCATCGCCGAGCCAGAGGAGCCGCGCGAGGTGCCCGCCTCGCCCCGTGAAGGCGTGCGTTTCGAGAACGTGGGATTCTGCTATCCTGGCACCGATAGCCAGGTGCTGCACAATATCGACTTGACCATTCGCCCAGGGCAGATCGTGGCACTGGTAGGTGCCAACGGCTCAGGCAAGACCTCGCTGATCAAGCTTCTATGTCGTCTTTACGACCCCAGCTCTGGCCGCATCACGCTGGATGGCATCGATGTGCGTGAATTTGGCCTCGAGGATTATCGCCGCGTGTTCAGTGTGATTTTTCAGGACTATACGCATTACGCAACCAGCGTGCGTGACAATATCCGCTTCGGCGATATACGCGAGCCTGAGGATACCCCCGCGGTCAGAACGGCAGCCATCAATGCCGGTGCGGCGCCGTTTATCGAAACGTTAAAGCGTCAGTACGATACCCCACTCACCAGGATGTTCGATGATGGCCAGGAATTGAGTATTGGCCAGTGGCAGAAGATCGCACTTGCCAGGGCGTTCATGCATCGATCCAATATCATCATCCTCGACGAGCCTACCAGCGCACTGGATCCCGGTGCGGAGTTCGAGCTCTTCGAGAATTTCCGAGAGCGTATTGATCATCGCGCAGCGTTGGTGATCAGCCACCGCCTCTCGACTGTCAGGATGGCCGATTATATCTATGTGATGGATAAGGGGGTCATCTGTGAGTCAGGCACTCATGATGAACTGATCAAGCGAGAAGGCATCTACTGCGAACTTTTCAGGCGTCAAGCGCACCACTATCGGGAAGTAGAGGCCTAGGCTCCGCCTGGGGCTTAGCTGCGCAAACCTTGTTCAGACCCTGCTTGGGAGATGGTGGTGCCAAGATTCCGTTTATTCGGCTATGAAACGCTGTCAGATAGCGAGTTGTCCACGCCGATGGCGAATGCTTCGCAGGATACTGCCGCTGAGCTTGTCTTCACCTGCCGCGAAGCCGAGCCCCTGGCAGCGACGGGCAAGACGCTGTACCTCAGCCCTAGCCTGAACGCGCAAGGTGAACCCGCCGTACAGCTATTCGAGATCCATGCAGCGACATGGCTGATGCGTTTCCCGCAGGTTGCCGACTTCATCATGTGTCAGGGCGAGATCGAGTGTCGTTTGGCGGATGCGTCGTTGGCTTACATGGTGGATGTCTTGCTGCTGGGGCACGTGATGGCGTGCTATCTGGAGCAGCAGGGTGTTATCGCACTCCACGCTGGCGCCTTGGCCGTTGGCGGGCGTGCCGTGCTGGTGTTAGGGCACAAGGGAGCCGGTAAGAGTAGTATGGTGACCTCAATGGTGACCTCGGGCTTTCCCTTGATCGCAGACGATATTGCCGCCATTGAAGTACAGGAGAATGGCGTCACGTGCCGTTCGGCCTTTCCTCAGGTCAAGTTGACCCCAGAGCAGCTGCAGCGTTTTGCGAAGGGCAACAACAAGCCGTATCCTCGCTTTCATCCGGGATTTACCAAGCTGAGCGTGCCAGTGGACGATCTTGGTTGCTTTCATCCCGATACGCTTCCCGTTGGTGCAATTTATCTGCTTGCTCGAGGTGGTGGCGAGCCTCCCTCCATCGAGACATTGCCGCCTGCCAGGGCAGTGGCAGAGCTCGCCAAGCTCTCTTTCCTCAACCATTTGCTCGAGGCCATGCCCATTCAGCGGGAGCGCTTCAACCATTTGGTTCGCGTGGCGCGCGCAGTGCCGGTTAGGCTCCTGCGCTACCCAGATGGCTTTGACCGTCTCGGGGATGTGCATGCTGCCATCGTTCGAGACCTGGGCGGCTGAGCCGGCCGATTGCCAATCTGGCAGTACCGCGACAAGATGGCGCTTGCGTTGCTCTTGGAACAGATTGCAGTGGTAGGGGCGCCGGGCAGAGTGCTTGGCGAGTGCTGAAGGAAGTTGTACTGCTTGCCTGGAGGTTGATGCTGAAACGCCCCGACGCTATTGGATCGACATGTCGCTGATGCTGGAACGTGCCATTGGGAGTGCCAACAGCTTATTGGTGTTGGCTTTCATCGCCTTATTGGTGTTGATTCCCGATGCCTACCGCTGGGTGGCAGTTGCCGGCCTCGGGGTATTGGGGGTGGCTGCGGCGACGGCTCGTGGCAGCCAGTACCAGCGCTTGGATCGGGACGACGCCTGGTTCTGTTTGGCACTGATCGTATACGGCGTTATCTGGCTCGCCGATGTCTGGCGTTCCGGCCACTGGCCAATGGTGCATGGCGCCGGGCCACGCCTGCTTCCCCTGTGGCCGCTGCTGGCGGCGTTGCTGTTGGTGGGATTGCGCTGTTATCCACCCAATCCGCGCATGCTGTGGTGGGGCGTAGGTGTGGGCGCTTTGGGCGTGGGTGCTGTGGCACTCTATGAGCGCTTTCTGCTCGGGCTCGAGCGCGCCAGCAACGGCATCAATGCCATTCCCTTTGGTAACCTCTCGCTGCTGCTTGGCTCGTTGGCAGCGCTGGCCGTGCTTTGGTGCTGGCGTCACCGCTCGTTTCACTATGCGATCTTGATGGTACTGGCAATGCTGGCGGCCGTATTCGGTCTGCTGGCATCACTGCTGTCGGGCACTCGGGGCGGGTGGGTCGCGCTCCCCTTTGTGATGCTGCTGGTGTATCGCGCGGCGCGTGATCTGCTGCCGAGGCGCTATTTACGGCTCGGGGCCGGTTGTCTCACCGTGGTGGTGCTGGCGGTGGCGATACTGCCGCAGAGCGGGGTCGGAGAGCGTCTAGGACACATCTCCGAGGACGCGCATCGCTATTGGCAACAGGGGCGTGCCGGCAACTCGCTCGGCATGCGGCTGGAGCTGTGGCGAGCCGGTGCGATCATGGTCAGTGAGAAGCCGCTGTTCGGCTACGGTGAGCGGCATACCGAGCTGGGTTTGAGGGAGCTGGCCGAAGCCGGCAGGGTCTACGATAGGGTCATCATCCACGTGCAGCTGCACAACGAAGCCATTGACACGGCAGCCAGACGAGGCCTGTTAGGTGTTGCGAGCCTGCTATTGCTCTACGTCATTCCCTTCGGCCTTTTCTGGAAAAAGTTGCGGCGAGCAGGGCGGCGAACCGACCTGCAGTTGCTGGCCGTGGCCGGCATGATGGTGCCCTTGGCATTTTTCACCTTTGGCCTGACCCAATCGATGTTGCGCGACCTGCGAGGGTTGAGCGGCTACTTGGGGCTTTGTGTGGTCTGCTGGGCGGCTTTGCGCGCCCGTGAGGAGGCACTGCAATCCGCGCATCTTGGCTCGTGCGGTTTGCATCCAAGCGCTAATATTGAGGATGATGAAGACAGTTCATTCGTCCGCGTTCAAGGAGCAGATCATGAGCGATCACAATAAGACTTCCCAGGAGCATCGCCTGCGCGAAGGGTACGAACGCATGCTGGCACGACTCCAGGAGGGCGCCGACGAGCTGTCATGGGAGGCGCTGCAGAAAGATCTCGATGAGGCGGTGGAGTTCGAGGCCGAGCTCGAGGAGTTCACCAAGGATGAGCTGTCGCTGCTGCGCGCCTGGGTCGAGCGTGACCTCAAGGACATGCGTCGCTATCTCGCTGCCGGTGGCAACAGCGTGGCCAACTGGCTGGGCATCGATCTGGCAATGCTGTCGCGCAAGGTCAGTGAGGCGCTGCTGTCGGTGGCCGACCGCAGTGTCGTCGACCGCGAGCGCCTCGAAGATGATCTCGAGGCGGCCCAGGCCGACTACTGCGAAGGCGAGATTGCCGCGCCGGGGCTCATGGCCTGCGTGCACTGCGACGCCGTGGTGACGCTGGAGACGGTGACCCGTATCGAGCCCTGCCATAAGTGCGGCCATCGCTATTTTGCCCGCGCGTCGGATTGATCACGGCAAGAGATGGTCCAGCAGCAGTATGCCTGCCAGCACTGCTAGTGACATCACGGCGGCATAGGGGGCGTTGAGGCGCATGGTGCGGTAGCCGCTGACGCCATAGCGCCCCTGCAGCGAGAGATTGATCCCCGACAGCGGCCCTACCGCGGTACCCACCCCCCAGGAGGCCAGCGCCACGAACGCCAGCAGCGTATAGCGATTGCCCTCGAGGTCGAGCATCGACGCCAGCGTCGAGACGCCGATGATCGGGTGCAGGCCGGCGATGGCACTGGCCACGATCGCTGCATAGCTCAACATGGCCTGGGTGGCGCCGAAGTGCTCGAACAGCACCCAATTGCCCCCGGTTACGGCGGCGATCAGCGTCGACAGTCCCTGGGTGAATAGACCCGCGGCGAGGAATAGCGAGATCTCGCCGCGCATGCTTGGCAGTCGGCGGCGGGTATGCTCGACGATGCGTCGCCGAGTCCAGCGCAGCCCCTGGGGCAGGTTGGTCGCCAGCGCCGCGGCCGGCAGCAGGAAAGTGATGATGCTGACGATCGACAGCCCCGGCGTCAGGCCATAGTGGAACAGCATCACCAGGCTCGCCATGGCCACCGGCATCAGCAGGTTGGCCGGCGACATGGCAAAGCCGGGGGTGGTGGAGAGGTCAAATCGGCGATTCAGCTCCATGCTGGTGAACAGGCCTGAGAGCACCCCCAGCGGCAGGCCGAAAGCGAGGATCCACAGGAAATTCATCTGCGGCGCCAGGCTCATCACCACACCCATCGAAGCGAAGAACGGCGACCAGAATGCCGCGCTGGAGAGCCCGCGATTGAGGGCCAGTATCTGAGGCGGGCTAAGTGGGGCGCTGGCTGGCTGGGTAGCCGGCGGATTGAGGCCGCGCAGTCGGTCACCCACCATGAATACCGTGGAAAGATTGAGGATCGATCCGAGCAGGTGAACGCTGAACCAGGTGCTGAGCACGCCACGCCAACCGGTCAGGCGGGTGCCGGTACGACTGGGGCTTTGGCTGCCGATCAGGCTGATGAAGCTCACGCCCACCAGCATCGCCACCACGTAGGTATTACCGTCCAGGATCCATGGCCAGTCCACCTCGGTGGCGTATCCCAGCCGGGCAACCAGCAGCATGCCGGCTCCCAGTGCGATCAGCACCCCGGCCTGGCGCCGTGAGCGGGTGGGGATGTCGCGCCATAGCAGCACGACCGAGCACCACAGCAGATAGCCCACCGGCAGCGACGTCACGGCCGCGCCGGTAAACAGCAGGATCTGCCAGATCAGTCCGGCGAGGATAGCGACCCCGGCAATCACCTGACGCAGCGAGGGCGAATCGTGGCGAGTGGCGGCGGGCGGCGCATCCTGGCGGGGCATGGGTATCCTGAGCGAGCGACCTCGCGTGAAGGGAAAGTTAGCATCCTAGGTAAATTGTCGAGAAGGCTCAAGCGTCCCCAAGGAATAGCCGCGCCTAAAAACCGTCCGTTGGTAGAGGCTGTGGCTCAGCGACGACGGTAGGGCAGGTAGCGCAGCGGCAGCACCGGTGCCTCGGGTGACTGCAGGCGATCGGCACTGGGCGCGCAGCCGAAAAAACGTCGATAGCTGCGTGAGAAATGCTCCAGGGATGCGAAGCCGGCGGCGCTGGCGACGGCGGCCACGCTGAGTTCTGTCTGCTGCAGAAGACGGTGGGCACGGTTAATGCGCAGCCACAGATAGTAGCGAATCGGTGTCACCCCCAACTCCTGCTTGAAGCGACGCTCCAGCTGACGCGGCGAAAGACCGGCATGATTGGCCAGATCGGCCGTGCTCAGCGGTGTTTCGATGTGGCGGCGCATATGGCGGAGTACGCGGCGAATCTGGGCCGACGTCTCGATATGGTGGAGCGGGTCGGCGGCCAGCTGCTGGCGGGCGCCGTCGCGCTGGCGACGCTCGAGGAGATGGTTGCGCAGCTCCTCGAGTAGAGGCGGTTCCACATGGCGAGCCAACCAGGCGAACATCAGGTCGACGATGGCAGTGCCCCCGGCACAACTCAGTCGGTCGTGATCGAGACAGTAGAGCTCGCTGCTGGTTTCTAGTTGTGGATAGCGCTCGCTGAAGCCTTCGCGATTGTCCCAATGCATCGCGACGCGATGGCCCTGCATGACCCCAGCGGCGGCGAGCATATCGCTGCCAACCTCGATGCCGCCGAGGTTGGCACCCGCGGCCGCACAGTGGCGCAGCCACATGGCCAGGCGCGTGTCGTCGCGATAGCGCTTGGTGGCGAAACTGGCCAGCACCCATACTTCGTCCAGCGCATGCGGTGCCGGCCACTCACTCTCTACCGCCAGCGGTGTGCCGTTGGAGGCCGTGACGCTCTCCTCCAGGCCCAGCAGTTGCCACTCGAAGCGCGCTTCCTGAGCCAGCCAGTTGACGATGAACAGGCTATCCAGAATGGTCCCCAGTCCGGCGAAGGAGAACGCCGGCATCAGCATCAGCTTGAGCCGGTAGGGCGGCGGTGATGTGGCGCCATCGGATAGGTCGAGTGTGCGCATCAGTGGCGATAGTCGGGGGCGTCGCGGTCGAGAATGCGCAGCAGCGCGGCGAAGTGTTGCTGGGCCGCTCCCTGGGCCATGTAGTCGTCCCACTGAGCTGCCGTCTTGCGCGCCACCTCGTCGCTGACCGGCTTGAGCGGCAGATGGCTGGCACGGGCGATCAGATAGGTACGGCAGGCACGCTCGAAGTAGTAGAGGCGATCGAAGGCCTCGGCGACATCGGCGCCGGTGGTCACCACGCCATGATTGCCGAGCAGTAGTACCGAGGCACGGTTGGCCAGCCCGCCGAGGCGTTCGGCCTCGTCGGCCAGGCCCATGCCGTCGAAGCCTTGATCGACGTAGAGACGCTCGAAGAAGCGCATGCTGTTCTGCTCCACCGGCGGCAGATGGGGCTCTTTCAGGCAGGCCAGCGCGGTGGCGTAGGGCGAGTGGCTGTGCAGGATGCAGCCAATATGTGCACCCTGGCGGTGCATGGCACCATGGATCGCCCAGGCGGTGGGATCGATGCCTGCAGGCGCTTGGCCATGGCGGTCCACCTCGAGCAGATCGCTGGCGCGCAGTTCAGAGAAGTGATAGCCGAGCGGATTGATCAGGAAACGTCGCTCGTCTAGCGCCAGGCTGCAGTGATTGGCGGTGGCCTCGTGCATATCCAGGCGGGCCAGCCAGCGAAAGGCGGCGGCGAGTTGCTGGCGTGGACTGGCCTCAAGAATGGGACGCGACACGTCGTGCTCTTGCATGGAGAACTCCTGTCAGGGACTCAATACTGAATCCAGCGCGTTTTGACGGCCATGTATTTTTGCATACCGGCGAGGGCGTAGTCGCGACCGATGCCCGACTGTTTGAACCCGCCGAAGGTGGTCTGCAGGCTCACGGCATCCACGCCATTGACCGTGACGGTGCCGGCCTGCAGCCGATCACACAGGCGGTGAGCACGCCCCAGGTCGCAGGTCCACAGCGAGGCCGCCAGGCCGTAATCGCTGTCGTTGGCCAGTGCCACGGCCTGCGCTTCGTCGTCGAAAGGCGTTACCGTCAGGACCGGGCCGAAGATCTCCTCGCGAAACAGGCGGCGGCCTGGAGTGACGTCGGCAAAGATCGTCGGCTCCACGAACAGGCGGCCGCCGTCCGCCTCGCGGGGCTCGCCTCCGCAGGCCAGCGTCGCCTCGTCGCGCCCCAGGCGCAAGTAGTCGCAGACCTTGTCGTTCTGGGCTTGGCTGACCAGCGGCCCGAGGGTGGTGGCAGGATCGAGGGGGTCACCCATGATCAGTGACTCGGCGCGACGGCAGAGCGCCTCGATCAGTGGCTCGGCCAGCTCGCGCTGTACCAGCAGCCGCGAATGTGCCGAGCATACCTGGCCGGCATTGGTGAAGATGCCAGCGGCCACGGCATCGGCGACCTCCTCCAGATCCCCGGCATCGGCGAACACCAGATGCGGGCTCTTGCCCCCACATTCCAGCCATACCGGTTTCATGTTGGACTCGCCGGCATAGACCATGAAGCGTTTGCCGATCTCGCTGGAGCCGGTGAAGCCGATGGCATCGACGTCGGCATTTCGGCCCAGCGCTTCGCCGGCCTGGTGGCCGTGCCCGGGCACCACATTGATCACCCCCTGCGGCAGACCCGCGGCTTCGCACAGCTCGGCGAGGCGCAGCGCCGACAGCGATGACTCCTCGGCGGGCTTGAGTACCACGCTATTGCCGGCGGCCAGCGCCGGCGCCAGCTTGACGCAAGCGTTGTGCAGGGGGTAGTTCCAGGGCACCACCGCGCCGATCACGCCCAGCGGCTCATGGCGCATGCTGGCCTGCACGCCCGGCGGCGACGGGGCCAGGGCGTCATACCACTTGTCCTGCACCTCGGCGTACCAGTCGAACAGCCGGGCGGACTCCTCGACATCGTCGAGGGCCTCGTCGATGCGCTTGCCAACTTCCAGACAGTCGAGCAGGGCCAGCGTCTCGGCGTGCACGCGCAGCCCCGCGGCGATTGCCTGCAGAACCTGGCGGCGCTCAGAAGGTGCGGCCCGCGACCAGTCGCCGGCAGCGAAGCTGCGGCGGGCGGCGGCCACGGCCAGGTCGATGTCCGCGGCGGTGCCCGCGGCAATGCGCGCCACGGGCGGGCCGCCCATGGGGTTGAGGGAGTCTAGCCAGTCGCCGGCCTGGGCCGCCTGGCGCTGGCCGTCGATGAAGGCGCGGCCGTCCGCTGTCAGCTCGGCGGCGAGACGTTGCCAGTCGTGGTGGCTATGAGGCATGTGGGGCTCCACTTAGAGGTCAAGAACGAGACGCGGTCCGCGGGGACGCGACACGCAGGGGTAGATCAGGTCGTTTAGGGCCTTCTCGGCGTTGGATTGCACGGCGTCGAGATGCTCCACGTCGCCCTCCAGCAGCGGCGTGGCACAGGTACCGCAGACGCCTTCGCAGCACAGGCGTGGCGGGGCCACGCCGTGTGCCTCCAGGGCGTCGATAAGGGATTGGTCCGGGGCCAGCGTGAAGCGTTTGCCGCTGGCGTCGAGAATCACTTCGCAGGCGGCCCGAGGGGCGTCGCTTGGCGTGGCGGCGTTATGGAAGCGCTCCAGGCGCAGACAGCCTGCTGGCCATTCGGTGGCGATATGCTCCAACTCGTCGAGCAACGAGGCGGGGCCGCAGGCATAGACGCGGGAGGTGGCGCTAGGCGCCGCCAAAAGCGCCTCGAGTCGTGGGCGCCCCTGCTCCCCGGAAACATGCAGATGCAGCTTGCCGGGCGGAAAGAGCGGCGCCAGCGCTGCGGCAAAGATCGCCTGACGACGATGGCGGACCAGATAGTGCAGCTCGCGGCTGGCACCCAGGGCGTGCAAGCGTCGCGCCATGGCGACCAGCGGGGTGATGCCGATCCCAGCGCCGACCAGACAGTGGTGCGTGGCGTGCTCATCGAGGGGAAAGCGGT
This sequence comes from Halomonas sp. ML-15, assembly GCF_014779595.1. Lineage (GTDB taxonomy): Bacteria > Pseudomonadota > Gammaproteobacteria > Pseudomonadales > Halomonadaceae > Franzmannia. The sequence goes on along the minus strand of NZ_JACXZT010000017.1, from coordinate 86,336 downwards.
CGTGTGGTCCGCTGGCGATCAGCCTGGTGCCCGGCATGGCTTGCTCGGCGAGCCATGCCGAACCGCCGCGGGAGTCGCGCTCGTGGAGCACGGCGATGCGGTAGATCCCGTCATCGGCACCATCGAGCAGCGAATAGTGGCGAATCATCCCGTCGGGCAGGGTGAGTGCCAGGTGCGCTCCCGGCGGGGCCGGCGGCAGGGTAGCCCCGTCACTTGCCGCCAGGTCGAGTCGGTATAGGCGCTCGCCGAGGGCTTGGTGGTGACGGATTTCCAGGCGTAGAGCGTCGTGCATGGGAGCCTCTAGCGTTGCCGATGTTGCCATTCGGGGTGGATCCAGGTCGCTGCCTCGCTGGGCGGCAGGGGAGCGTTGCCGAGCAGCATGTCGCTGGCCTTTTCGGCGATCATCACCGTGGGGGCATTGGTATTGCCGCTGACGATGCGCGGCATGATCGAGGCATCGACCACGCGCAGCCCCTCCAGGCCGTGGACGCGCAGCTCGGGGTCGACCACCGCCTCGGGATCGCCCACGGGCCCCATCTTGCAGGTGCCTGCGGCGTGGTAGCCGGTCTCGGTGGTGCGCCGCGCCCAGGCGTCAAGGTCGGCATCGCTGTCGATGTGTGCCCCGGGCGAGATCTCTTCGCCGCGCAGGCCGTCAAAGGCGGGCTGGGCGATGATCTCGCGCACCAGACGCACGGCGCTGCGCATATCCGCGCGGTCACGCTGGCTGGCCAGGTAGTTGAAAACGATTGCCGGGGCCTCCCCCGGATCGGCGCTGCGCAGACTCACGTGGCCGAGGCTGGTGGGGCGCATCAGGTCGATATGCACCTGAAAGGCGTGCTCGCGAAGTGGCGCCACCGAGCCCGGCGGTACTGCCGCGGACATGAAGGTGAGCTGAATATCGGGGTGCTCGACCCCGGCACGGGAGCGGATGAAGGCGCCGGCATCGAACTGATTGCTGGCCGCTAGTCCGGTGTGGCGACAGAACCACTGCACCCCAAGCCACCACTTGCGAGGCGCATGGGTCCAGGGGGCGATGGAGACCGGCTGTTTGGCATGGTAGGCGACCACGCTGTCGGGGTGGTCACTGAGCCGCTGACCGACCCCAGGGAGTGGATGGCGACAGTCGATGCCATGCGACGCCAGGGCCTCCTCAGCACCGATGCCGGATAGCATCAGCAGTTGCGGGGTATTGATAGCCCCGGCGGCGAGGATAACCTCGCGTGTAGCAGTGGCACGGCGGGTCTCGCCTGCGACGCGATAGCTCACGCCCTGGGCGCGAACGGCGTCGAATAGCACGCGTTCGACCTGGGCCTCGGTGATCACGCTGAGGTTGTCCCGCGGCCTGGCGCGGGCCAGATAGCCGCGGGCGGTACTCCAGCGCCGGCCGCGGTAGGTGGTGCGATCGACGCGGCCCATGCCCTCCTGGCAGTAGCCGTTGGGATCCTCGGTATAGGGATAGCCGGCCTCGACCCCGGCGTTGAGAAAGGCGCGCGCCAACGGATCGTATGGTCGGCCGGCGCTGACCCTTAGCGGTCCATCTTCGCCGTGGTAGTCGTCGCCACCTAGCTCGTGGGATTCTGCGCGGCGAAAGTAGGGCAGCACCTCGGCGTAACTCCAGCCGGGGCAGCCACTGGCGGCCCAGTGGTCATAGTCGCGGGCGTGACCGCGAATATAGACCATGCCGTTGATCGACGACGAGCCACCCAGGGTCTTGCCGCGCGGGGTGGCGATATAGCGCTCGTCGAGATGGGGCTCTGGGCCGGAGTGATAGTGCCAGTTGAAGCGTGGGCCATCGATGGCGGCGCCCATAGCGGCGGGCATGTCGATGGTCCAGGAGGCGTCACGTGGGCCCGCTTCGATCAGCAGTATCCGGTGGCGGCCGTCGGCGCTGAGCCGGTCGGCCAGCACGCAGCCGGCCGAGCCGGCGCCGACGATGATGTAGTCGTATGACGCGGGGTCAGTCATGCCAGAGTCTCGCCACGGTGATGGGTTCAATACGTGTCGTGATAACGATCGGCGGCATCCTGCTCGCCGTCGGCGCTGGTCACGCCCTCGAGCCAGCCCAGCACCACGTCGGGGTTGTCAGCGAGCCATTGGCTTGCCACTTCTTCGAGGGGCACGTTGCGGCGGCTGTAGTCGTAGACCCAGGCATCCTGGACCTCGATGGGCAGCACGATCTGCTCCAGCAGACGGGTCAGGTTGGGATGACGCTCGACGAAGTCAGCGGCAACCACGGTGGAGACCGAACTGGCATCGCCCCACAGATTTTCCGGGTCTTCCAGGTAGCGGATCTCGAAGTCGATGTTCATCCAGTGCGGTTCCCAGCCGAGGAAGGCGATCCATTCCTCGTCGGTGATGCTGGTTTCCACCTGGGACATCATGCCCGCCTCGCTGGAAGCCACGACCCGCCAACCGTTCAGCCCATAGGTGTCGTCGTCGATCGCCTCCTGCATCAGCTCGTTGCCGACGTTGCCAGGCTCGATGCCGTAGAAGGTATGGCTGAAGCGTTCGCCATGTTCTGCCAGATCGGCCATCGAGCGCACGCCGGCCTCCCAGACGAAGCCTGGCACTGCGAGCTGGAAGCGCGCGTCTTCGATGTTCTCGGTCAGCTCGATCAGCTCTCCGCTCTCCAGGCGTGGGTCGAGCATGCCGCTCTGGGAGGGCCGCCATAGCGCCATGTTGATATCCAGGTCACCACTGGCCATAGCGCCAAGGATGATCGAGGAGCTGGCTTCCTGGAGTGTGGCCGTATAGCCCAGGGACTCGACCAACTGGCGGGTGACCTCGGACTTGACCGTGGCCCCGGGCCACTGAGGCGTAGCGAATCGGATCGTCTCGGCCTGGGCGGCGAGCGGTGCCAGAAACAGGGCGCCGGCGGTCAAGCTGGACAAGAGGGTGGGCAGTGCTGAATGACGCATGGTCGGGTTCTCCTCGTATTATAGGGTTGTCGTGCAGGGGAGTGGTTAGAAGCCGCACACGCCGCCGCCGTCGACGCTGAGAATGGCGCCGTGGGTGAAGCTGGCCCGGGGCGAGGCGAGGTAGAGAATCGCTTCTGCGACCTCGCCAGGCTCTGCCATGCGCCCCATCGGGGCGCGGGCATGGGCGCTGGCCAGGTAGGCGGTAGGGTCGACACTGCGCTGTGCGGCGCGGTCGATCATCTCGGTGGCCACGTTGCCGGGGCAGACGCAGTTGAGTCGGATGCGACCGGCCAGTTCCAGGGCCAGGGCGCGGGTCAGGTTGACCACTGCCGCCTTGGCGCCGGAGTAGACGCTGCTGGGGGGGTAGCCGATCAGCCCGGCATCGGAGCCGAGGTTGACCACGTTGCCGCCACTCGCCTCCAGCGCGGGTAGCGCCGCCTGAATGGCGAAGAAAGTGCCGGCAACGTTGATCTGACAGGTATCGTCCCAGTGCTGCTGAGTGACCGCTTCGAAGGCCACTTCCTCGAATACCCCGGCACAGTTGATCAGGCAGTCGAGCCCGCCGAGCCGCTCGCAGGCGCTGTCCACGACCCGCTGGCAACTTTCGCGATCGCGTAGTTCGCCCACCGCGGCCAGGGCCGGGGTGTCGCGTCCTGTGTTGAACGCCGCCACCGAGGCCTCGCTGCGTGCGCCGATGGCGACTCTCGCACCACGCCTCAGCAGCAGCTCGGCGGTGGCGGCGCCGATGCCGCGGGCACCGCCGGTGATCAGCACACGGCGGCCGTGGAACTCACCGTCAGCAGTATCGCTCATAAGCGACTCGCCTCGGGGTGCAAGGCACGAAATACCAGGCGGTGGAAGTGGTGCACCAGGTGTTCACTTTCGTTGCTGCGCTCGGCATCGATCATGTAGCGCCCCTGGTTGTACCCCAGCGAGTGCAGGCCCTGTTGCACGGTGACATTGAGCTCGATGTCCTCCGGACCCAGATCATTGCTCATCCACTCGATGCTGGCCCGGGAAACCTCGGAGATCGGCTGCTGGGCGCTGTAGTAGCCGAAGCGCAGCAGGCTGCGCTCGCTGTCCAGCGGGATCATCATGAAGGTGCCCAGGCACTGTGTGAACGGGAACTGGTAGAAGGTGTTGTGCGGCCAGATGCCGATGTTGAAGAAGCCGTCGCCCGACTCGGGGCGGCGTGCCAACGGCTTGCCGTAGGCCTGGGTGGTGTCGGGGTTGGGTGGCGCGCCGTAGGTCCACCAGTGGTCGAACTGACGCAGCCGATACCCGGCGAAGTCGATCAGGGCGGCGAGGTCGACGTGACAAGGCCCCGAGAGCTGGAAGTGATAGCCCTCGATGGAGTTGTCCATGATCACCTTCCAGTTGGCTGGGACGATGACATCGTCCTCCTCGACCAACTGCATCTTGTCGAGATCGGGTATCGCCTCGCGCATGGCCTGGTCGGCACCGGGAAACAGCGTCTGCATCGAGGGCGCATCAGGGGCGAAGTTGAAGAACACGCAGTCGGCGAAGATCTCCATGCGCACGGGCGGGATGGTGTGCTGCGTCTTGTCGAAGCCGGCCAGGCGCTCGCTGCGCGGGGCGCTGCGCAGGGCGCCGTCCTGGCCATAGCACCAGGAGTGGTAGGCGCAGCGAATCACGCCCTTGTTGACGCCACGGGTCTCGCTCAGCAGGCGATTGCCACGATGCTGACAAACGTTGTGGAACGCGTGGATCTCGCCCTGGCGGTCACGCATCAGAATCACGCTCTGCTGGAAGATATCGCGTACCACGAAGGCGCCCGCCTCGCCGAGTTCGTTGACATGGCAGCCGAAGTGCCAGGCCTGCATGAAGATTCGCTCGCGCTCCTCGGCGAAGATGGCCTCGTCATGGAAGTAGCGGGAAGGCAGGGTAACGGCCGTCTCTGCGGACTGTTCGTCCCACTGCTGGATCGGAATCCGGTCCGTCATGGGTCTGGCTCCTCATGCTGTAGCGGTCAGGGATAGCCCTAAGGCTAGGCCGCTACCTCGAAGAGGCATGAGGTTTTACGACGCTGCGTCGAAAGCGTATTGATCTTTTAAGACGCATCTCTGTCGTTATTTATCAGATGTATGCCGCAAACAGTTGCATGACTGTGTCGATGATCTGATGAAAAGCGACATCACGAGGTGCGGTCTGTGTCGCCATGGCTGAGCGCCGTGCGCTCGCTATCCAGCAATGCCAGCATCGAGCGCGCGGCGTTGGAAAGGGTGCGGCTGGTATGGACCAGATAGCCCAGCGGGCGCTCGATGGGGAGGTGCTCGATATCCAGCACGTGCAGATTGTCGTCGATCAAGGACTCCGGCAGCACGCTCCAGCCCAGGCCGATGCTGACCATCATCTTGAGTGTCTCCAGGTAGTTGGTGGAGAGGGCTACTTTTACAGCGAGGCCGTCGCGGGCGAAGGTGTCGACCACGATGCCGCGGGTGAAGGTCTGTGGCCCGGGCAGCACGGCGTCGTGGGCCGAGAGTGCCGTCAGCGGCGGCGTCGCGCCCTGCGCCAGAGGGTGGTCGGGGGCGCATACGAAGCGCAGCCGGTCGACCCATACTGGCACCACCGTCAGCTGCGGGTCGGGCACCGGCGCCAGGGTTACCACGGCAATTTCCAGTCCGCCGTCGAGTACCTCCTGGTAGGCCTGCTCGGAGTCGAGGAAGCGCATATCCAGGCGCACCCCGGGGTGGGCGCGGGTATAGCGCTTGAGCAGCGGCGGCAGGCGATGCAGACCAATATGGTGGCTGGTGCCCATGGTCAGGCTTCCGGCTACGTCGCCACTCAGGTTAGAGAGCGCGCGGCGACTGTCGTCGACCATCACCAGGATCTGTCGCGCCCGCGGCAGCAGCAGATGGCCCGCCTCGGTCAGCGATACTCGGCGGTTGATGCGGTCGAACAACCGAGCGCCGATCTGGTCCTCGAGGCTGGCAATGCGCTTGCTCACCGCCGGCTGGGTCAGGTGCAGCTGCTCGCCGGCCAGTGAGAAGGAGCCGTGATCGGCCACCGCCAGGAAAGCCTGTAGGCTCTGGGTATCCATGGGCGTCTCGTGTATTCCGTTTGGGAATTCAAAGTATGAATAACATGAATTGATTTTATGAGCGACCCGCAGGACACTGCTGGTAAGGAAAAAGCGCCAAGCCTCAGCGCCACCGTATAGCGGCGCAGGCCTGTCGCCGACAAGCCGCGAGACTAGAACGGCACTTGAGTGACATCATCCAAGACCGAGCAGATGAGAACAGGGCCCCAGAGCCCGGGAGAACGATATGGCAGGCCAGACCCTTTACGACAAGCTGTGGTCGCAGCACCTGGTCAAGGAGCGCGACGACGGCACCGCCTTGATCTACATCGATCGTCAGCTGCTTCACGAAGTGACCTCGCCCCAGGCCTTCGAGGGCCTGCGCCTGGCGAACCGCAAGCCATGGCGGCTGGACGCCAACCTCGCCACCCCCGATCACAACGTGCCGACCACGGTGATCGAGCGTGCCGAGGGTAACGCCGGCATCAAGGACCCGGTGTCGCTGATTCAGGTTCAGACCCTGGATGACAACTGCGCCGCCTTCGGCATCGAAGAGTTCAAGATCAACGACGCACGCCAGGGCATCGTGCACGTGGTCGGGCCGGAGCAGGGCGCGACACTGCCCGGCATGACCGTGGTCTGCGGCGACTCCCACACCGCCACCCACGGCGCCTTCGCGGCCCTGGCCCATGGCATCGGCACCTCCGAGGTGGAGCACGTGCTGGCCACCCAGTGCCTGCTGGCGCAAAAGATGAAGAACATGCAGGTGCGCGTCGAGGGCGAACTGGGCATCGGCGTCACCGCCAAGGACGTGGTCCTGGCAATCATCGGCAACATCGGCACCGCCGGCGGCACCGGCTACGCCATCGAGTTTGCCGGCAGCGCGATTCGCAGCCTCTCAATGGAAGGCCGCATGACGGTCTGCAACATGGCCATCGAGGCCGGTGCACGCGTCGGTCTGATTGCCGTCGACGACACCACTATCGAATATCTCGCCAATCGCCCCTACGCGCCGAGCGGCGAGCAGTGGGAGGCCGCCGTGGCCGACTGGCGTGGCCTGGTCTCCGACGCCGATGCCGCCTTCGACAAGGTGGTGGAGATCGACGCCGCCACCATCGAGCCGCAGGTCAGCTGGGGCACCAGCCCGGAAATGGTCACCGGGATCTCTGGTGAAGTGCCGGATCCGTCCAGTGCTAGCGACGATACCGTCAAGCGCAGCTACACCCGGGCGCTGGAGTACATGGGCCTGACGCCCAAGCAGAAGATTACCGATATCCGTCTCGACAAGGTCTTTATCGGCTCCTGCACCAACTCGCGTATCGAAGATCTGCGCGAGGCGGCCAAGGTCGCCAAGGGCAAGAAGGTCGCCAGTACCATCCAACTGGCCATGGTGGTCCCGGGCTCGGGGCTGGTGAAGCGCCAGGCCGAGGCCGAGGGGCTCGACAAGATCTTTACCGAGGCTGGCTTCGAGTGGCGCGAACCGGGCTGCTCGATGTGCCTGGCGATGAACGCCGACAAGCTGGGTGCCGGCGAGCACTGCGCCTCGACCTCGAACCGCAACTTCGAGGGGCGTCAGGGCTATGGCGGTCGCACCCACCTGGTCAGCCCGGCGATGGCCGCGGCGGCGGCGATTGCCGGCCACTTTGTCGACGTGCGCCAGCTCGATGCTCAACCCGCTGCCCAGGAGGCCTGAGAAATGAGAAAGTTCGAACGAGAGCAGGGCCTGGTAGCGCCGCTGGACCGCGCCAACGTCGATACCGACCTGATCATTCCCAAGCAGTTTCTCAAGTCGATCAAGCGCACCGGCTTCGGCGTCAATCTGTTCGACGAGCTGCGCTACCTCGATGAGGGATACCCGGGTCAGGACGCCAGCCAGCGCCCCCTCAACCCCGACTTCGTGCTCAATCAGCCGCGCTATCAAGGCGCCAGCGTGCTGCTGGCGCGGCGTAACTTCGGCTGCGGCAGCTCCCGCGAGCACGCGCCCTGGGCGCTGGAGGACTTCGGCTTCCGGGTGGTGATCGCCCCGAGCTTCGCCGATATCTTCTACAACAACGCCTTCAAGAACGGCATCCTGCTGGTGCCCCTCGACGAAGAGACCGTGGATCGGCTGTTCAAGGCGGTGGAGGACAACGAAGGCTATCGTCTCGACGTCGATCTCGAGCATCAGCGGGTTACCACGCCGGAAGGCGAGATCATCGAGTTCGAGGTGGATGAGTTCCGCAAGCACTGCCTGCTCAACGGCCTCGACGATATCGGCCTTACGCTGCAGGACGAGGATGCGATTCGCGACTTCGAAGCCAAACACCGCGTCAACCGGCCGTGGCTGTTCCGCGACAAGGCTCCGGCCTGAAGGCTGCACTAGGTCGCACGCGAGGCGCCGGGGGCAGGCCAAAGAGGAGGTTTGCGCCATGGATGGCGCAAGGTAGCGCCCAGGGATGGGTTCACAGCGCCTCCTCGTAGGCCTGCCGCCGGATCAGCCTCGCTGCCACCGACGCCGGCATAAAGCATTCATATCCGCCGTTGGATCAGATAACACCCACCAATGGCTACGTGGCATTACAAGGATTGAGAGCGACATGACACGCAAGATTCTGGTTCTCCCGGGCGACGGTATCGGCCCGGAAATCACCGCCCAGGCCAGCCGCGTGCTGGCCGCCTGCCAGGCCCGCGGCCTGGACGTCGAGGTCGAGGAAGCGCTGGTCGGTGGCGCTGCCTACGATGCCCATGGCGAGCCACTGCCCGCCGAGACCCTGGCCAAGGCCGAGGGCGCCCGGGCGATCCTGCTCGGCGCCGTAGGCGGCCCCAAATGGGACACCATAGAGGATCTCAGCAAGCGCCCCGAGAAGGGCCTGCTCGGCCTGCGCAAGAACCTCGGCCTGTTCGGCAACTTGCGCCCGGCGATTCTCTACCCGCAGCTCGCCGAGGCCTCCAGCCTCAAGCCCGAGGTGGTCTCGGGGCTCGATATCATGATCGTGCGCGAGCTTACCGGCGGCATCTACTTTGGCCAGCCCCGCGGCATCGAAGTGCGCGACGGCGAACGGGTCGGTTTCAACACCTACGTCTACTCCGAGAGCGAGATCGAGCGTATCGGCCGGGTCGCCTTCGAGATGGCGCAGAAGCGCGGCAAGAAGCTGTGCAGCGTCGACAAGGCCAACGTGCTGGAAGTCACCATCCTGTGGCGCGAGGTCATGGAGCGGCTGGCGCCGGAGTATCCCGACGTCGAGCTGTCGCATATGTACGTCGACAACGCCGCCATGCAGCTGGTGCGCGCGCCCAAGCAGTTCGACGTGATCGTCACCGGCAACATGTTCGGCGATATCCTCTCGGACGCTGCGGCGATGCTCACCGGCTCCATCGGCATGCTGCCCTCGGCGTCGCTCAATCAGAGCGGGCAGGGCATGTACGAGCCGTGCCACGGTAGCGCTCCGGATATCGCCGGGCAGAATATCGCCAACCCGCTGGCGACGATCCTCTCGGTGGCGATGATGCTGCGCTACTCGCTGGACGAGCCGGCGCTGGCCGAGCGCATCGAAGCGGCGGTGGGCAAGGTCCTCGACGACGGCCTGCGCACTGCCGATATCGCCTACCCTGGCACCCAACAAGTCTCCACCAGCGAGATGGGCGACGCGGTGCTGGCGGCATTCGAGGGGCTATAGGCCGCTTCCGCCGCTGCGAGCTAGATACGCTTCATGTATAATATTGGCCATATTTGATTTCAGGAGGACTTCACATGTTGAAAGTCGGTTTCGTCGGATGGCGCGGCATGGTGGGCTCCGTGCTCATGCAGCGCATGGTTGAGGATGGGGATTTCAACGGCATCGAGCCGGTGTTCTTTACCACCTCCCAGGTCGGCAAGCCCGGCCCCGACATCGGCGTTGACGTGCCTCCGCTCAAGGACGCCTTCGATCAGAATGAGCTCAAGGCGCTCGACGTAGTGGTCACCTGCCAGGGCGGCGACTACACCAAGGAGGTCTACCAGGACTTGCGCCAGGCGGGCTGGAAAGGCTACTGGATCGACGCCGCCAGCACCCTGCGTATGGCCGATGAGGCCACCATCGTGCTCGACCCGGTCAACCGCGGTGTGATCGACGCCCAACTGGCCAAGGGCGCCAAGACCTTCGTCGGCGGCAACTGCACCGTCAGCCTGATGCTGATGGGCCTTGGTGGCCTGTTCGAGGCAGACATGGTCGAGTGGATGACCTCGATGACCTATCAGGCGGCCTCCGGCTCCGGTGCCAAGCACATGCGCGAGCTGCTCAACCAGATGGGCGCCCTGCGCGACAGCGTTGCCGATGAGCTGGCCGATCCCTCCAGCGCGATCCTCGATATCGACCGCAAGGTTACCGCGGCGATGCGCTCGGGGGATTTCCCGACCGACAACTTCGGCGCACCGCTGGCCGGCAGCCTGCTGCCGTGGATCGACACCAAGCTCGACAACGGCCAGAGCCGCGAAGAGTGGAAGGGCAGCGTGGAGACCAACAAGATCCTCGGGCTCGACAACAACCCGATCCCCATCGACGGCCTATGCGTGCGCATCGGCGCCATGCGCTCCCATAGCCAGGCGTTTACGATCAAGCTCAAGAAGAATGTGCCGCTGGACGAGATTGAGGAGCGCCTGGCCAAGCACAACGAGTGGGTCAAGGTGATCCCCAACGACAAGGATGCCAGCAATGACGGCCTGACGCCGGCTGCCGCCACCGGCACACTCAGCGTCCCGGTAGGCCGCCTGCGCAAGCTGGCCATGGGCGGTGAGTACCTGTCTGCCTTCAGCGTCGGCGACCAGCTGCTGTGGGGCGCCGCCGAACCGCTCAAGCGCATGTTAAAGATCCTGCGCGAGCAGTAGGCGTCGCGCCACGCCGTGACCGTCACGACGCCTCCCTTCGCGGAGGCGTCGTCTTGTCAGCGGGAGGCAAACGGACATACGTTGAATGAACAGGCTTGTCAGACCTCCCCTGATGCTTTCTGCTGAGATAAAAACGATGCTTTCAAGCCACGGTATCATCAGGTCGCAGGGGCACACATAAGAATGAACCGCAAGCTCCCACTGGTCACTGCACTGTCGCTTACCGCAGCGACCAGCATGCCGCTGCTGGCACTCGGGCTGGGGGAGGCGGAAGTGCATTCGCGCCTCAATGCGCCGCTGCGGGCGACCCTGCCGCTCAATGATGTGGAGGGCGTAGATCCCCGGCGCATGCGGGTGTCGCTGGCCGACGAGTCGGCGTTCGAGCAGGCTGGCCTGAGTCGCGAACTGCTGGCACGTGGCATCGACTTCAGCATCGAGCGCCAGGGCGGTGAGCTGGTCGTCGCCATGCGCTCCGAGCAGCCGGTGCGGGATCCCTTCCTCGATCTATTGCTGGATATCGACTGGCCGGATGGGCGTGTTTTGCGCCAGGTGACGCTGTTGTTCGATCCTCCAGGCTACGAAGACAGCCCGGTGCTGGTGGTCGGGTCCTCCGCCGGCACAGCTGCGCCGACATTGGTGCCTTCCTCGCCGCCGTCTCCTGCCGCGTCTACTACTCCTTCTGTGCCGCAAGCGGCTAGCCGTAGTGCCGACCCTTCAGAGGTGCGCAGTGGTGACACCCTGTGGTCGGTAGCCTCGCGGCTGCGTCCCGGCAGCGACATCGATATCAATCAGATGATGCTGGCGCTGGTCGAAGCCAATCCCGAGGTCTTCCCTTCCGGCAATATCAACTCGATGCGCGCTGGGGTGACCCTCAATGTACCGTCTCGTGAGGCGATCACGCGGCGCTCGCCCAGTGAATCAAGCGCCCTGGTGCAGACCCAGAATCAGGCCTGGGCGGTGCGCCAGAGCGATGGCGGCGCGGCGGTAGCGGCGAGTGCGCTGTCCGGGCCGGCTGCTGAGGCTACTCCCGCCGGTACTGAGGTCGAGTCCACCGCTGCGGTTGATCAGGCCGAGCCCGATTCTGATGCGGCTGCTGAGGTGGCCGCCACCGAGCTTGCTGATAGCGAAGAGGGCGCCGACGACGCAGTAGAAGCGCCGCGCCTGACCCTGCTGAGTGATGAAGAGCTGGCCGCTGAGCAGGAGAATGGTGACGCAGATGAGCTGGCGCTGGCCGAGGCGGCTGAGGTGGCCGCCCCGGTCTCCTCCGGTGATGGCGAAACGGGGCAGGGAGGCGACGATGCGTCGGCTGCTGGCGTGGCCTCCGCTGAAAGCGCCGACCAGGATGAACGTCTGATGCGCGTGGAAGCCGAGCTGCTGGCAAGCCAGCAGGCGTTGCGCAACGTCGAGAACGAACGCGACCAGCTGCAGCAGGAGATGCGCGACATGCGCGACGAACTCGCTGCCATGCGCGAGCAGCTGGCGCAGCTCAGCGTCGGCGACGGCACGCCAGATGAGGCGGCTGGCGCCGGCGGAGTGACGCCACCGGCGGCAAGTCCCGCGCCTGAGCCCGAGCCCTGGTGGGGGGCGCTATGGCAGCAGGTACGTGACGGCAGCTTGACCGTGGCCGGGTTGGCCTTGGCGGCATTGCTGGCGCTATGGGCGCTGGTGCGCCGTCGGCGCGAAAGCGGTAGCGCGCCGCGGGCAGGGCAGCGTTATGTTGACGGTGCGGCAGTGATGCCGAGCATCTATGCGCCGAGCCATGTTCAGGCCACTGCGCCTGAGGCGCAGCGCACGAGTGCTGCGTCGTCGGATGGCGTCCCACACGCAGAGCCGCCCGTCACGCGGCCGATGCCCCAGGCCGAGGCCATAAGCGAAGCCGATATCTTCATGGCCTATGGCCGTTACGATCAGGCCCGCGAGCTGCTCGAGGCAAGCCTCGATGAACAGCCCGAGCGGCACGATCTACGCCTCAAGCTGCTTACCGTCCACGTTGAGCAGGGTGACTGGGGCGCGGCACAGCGCGAGGCCGATACCCTGCGCGGTGTCGATGAGCCGGCCGTGCAGGTCGATGTCGAGCGCCTGATGGCGCGACGTCAGCAGGTTCATGACGGCGTGTTGCCCGAAGCCGCTACCCCGAATGATCATTCTGCTGAGCCTGAGCCTGAGCCTGAGCCTGAGCCTGAGCCTGAGCCTGAGCCTGAGCCTGAGCCTGAGCCCGAGCCTGAGCCTGAGCCTGAGCCCGAGCCTGAGCCTGAGCCTGAGCCCGAGCCTGAGCCTGAGCCCGTCTCGCCGCCCCCTGCGGCATCCGGCGGTGCCGAGACGCCGCGCGTGATCGACTATCGCCCACCGACGCTAGAGCCCTCGGCGCCGCCGCGCGAAGAGACGCCCATGCAGCCCAGCGTTGAGTTCGAGCCGAGTGAGCCGGTATTGCCCGAGTCTCCTGCGGCACGGCCCGCCGAGGAGGAGTGGGAGGTCGAGGAGGTGGCGTTCGAGCCGCTGCATCTGGATAATAAGGGTCCTGCCGCCGACTCGCCCCAGTCGCTACTCGATGCGGCCCGCCAGCGCCTCGATCAGGGCCAGCCGCAAGCGGCTCGCTCGCTGCTCGATCAGGCGCTGGCCGAGGCCCGAGGAGATGACCAGCTGGAGGCCGAGGCGCGGCAGCTGATTGCCCAACACGACCTGTGATGCGCGCGGCTCTGCGGCGCGCTGACCCCGACGAGCCGCTGACGAACCGATGCCTCTGTTTCAACGCCTGGACGAAAAGACCCGCCTGACTGGCCGCCTGGCCGCCGCCGTCGAGTACGACGGCACCGCCTACTGTGGCTGGCAGCGCCTCAAGCATGCCTCCTCGGTGCAGTACGAAGTCGAGCAGGCCCTGGCGCGGGTGGCCAATCAACCGGTCACCGTGCACTGCAGCGGCCGCACCGACAGTGGTGTGCATGCCACTCGCCAGGTGATCCACTTCGACCCGCCGGTGTCGCGCTCGCAGAAGGCCTGGGTGTTCGGTGCCAACGCCAACCTGCCGCGGGATATCGCCATCCGCTGGCTGGTGCCGGTGGCCGACGACTTTCACGCGCGTTTTCTGGCCCTGGCACGTCGCTATCGCTATGTGATCCTCAATCAGCCCAGCCGTCCGGTACTGGAGCGCGCCAACGCCACCTGGTGTCGCGACCCGCTGGACGCTGATGCCATGCATCGCGCGGCTCAGGTACTGGTCGGTGAGCGCGACTTTTCGAGTTTTCGCGCCGCCGGCTGCCAGTCGAAAACTGCTTGGCGTCACCTGCATTTCATTGAAGTGCATCGCCACGGCTCGCTGGTGGTGGTCGACGTGCAGGCCAACGCCTTCGTCCATCACATGATCCGCAACATCGTTGGCGCGCTGGTCGATGTGGGGCGCGGTTCCAAGCCTGAAGAGTACATTGCCACGCTGCTGTCGCTGCGCGACCGCACCCAGGCCAGTGCCACGGCGCCGGGCTGCGGGCTGCACTTCGTCGACTCGATCTACGATCCGCAGTACGCCCTGCCACGCGAGCCACTTGGCCCCAACCTGCTGGCCTTTCTCGGCGAGTGGACCGGCGAGCGCGACTTGCCCGACTCGCCGCTGGTGCGCTATCGCCGTGGTCAACCGCTGGCCGAGGATGAGGGGCATCCTTCGCTGCCCAAGTATCGTGGCAAGCCCGCCAAGGTCGCCGCCCCGACACCGGAAGGGGAGTCGCCATGAACCAGCAGCGTCGTACCCGAGTCAAGGTCTGTGGCCTGACCCGTGTCGAGGACGTCGATGCCGCGGTGGCGTCTGGCGCCGATGCGTTGGGTTTTGTGCTGTGGCCGGGCAGCAAGCGTGCCGTGGATCTCGAACAGCTGGCCGCGCTCAGCGCACGGGTACCCGCCTTCGTGACCCGGGTGGGCCTGTTCGTCGACCAGTCAGCGGAGGCCATTGCCGACTGCGCGCCGCATCTGGACCTTTTGCAGTTCCACGGTGATGAGTCGCCAACCTTTTGCGCGGCGGCACCGCGCCCCTGGATCAAGGCGCTGCGCATGCGCGACGGTATCGACCTGCATGCCGCTGCGGCGGACTATGTCGGCGCTCGTGCGCTGCTGCTCGATGCCTATAAACCCGGCGTGCCAGGGGGCACCGGCGAGACGTTCGACTGGTCGCGGATCCCCGCAGACCTGGCAAAGCCTATTATCCTCGCAGGTGGTCTGACGGTCGCCAATATCGCGGCGGCCATCAGTGCGGTACGACCGTTCGCGGTGGATGTCTCGGGAGGCGTCGAGTCGTCGCCAGGCATCAAGCAGGCCGAGTTGATGAGTGGCTTTCTACGCAGCGTCATGGCGGTAGATGAGCGCTTGACGAAGAGGGCGTATTGATAGCTCGACAGAAGGAAAATCAGAATTATCTACAACAGTAAAGCCGGATGATCCGGCTTTGCTTGTCACTTTTATGTAAATGTGTGTATCTTTGGTCGAGTGAAGCCATAAAAAAGTTTTAGCAGTCCACTCCATACTAGGAGCTATCGATGAAAGGCTTGCATGACGTTGGTGTAGAGCATACTGCGCGTCTCGAATACAGCGCCCCACGGCTCAAGCAGTGGGGCAGCGTTGCCGATCTCACACAGCTCGGAGGATCTGGTGGCGCCGGTGATATCGGCTTCAACCCTGGTGGTAATCAGGTGGGGTCTGAAAATGGCAGCGTTTTTACTCCCGCCAATACTAGTGGCGGTGGTGGCGGCCAAGGCCGCGGTAGGCCCTGATCGACTACCAGGGATTTAAGGTGTCTGACACATGACCCGTACCGGCCATGGGTTGGTGGTGCTGCTCAGCGGCACTATCCCGGCTGAACGCGTCATGTCCTTTACCCGCCAGGACAGCCCGCAAGCCTCCCTGGCTTCCTTGATGGAAGCAATCTGTGCCAACCCGTTGTGGGAAGAGATGCCCGAAGCGCATCTCGTGGGGCGCGTAGAGCCCGACGTCATGTTGGGCGTGTTTGGAAATTTCACTGATTTCCAGCTCGCACGGTTGGAAGATCTCGCTATCCATTTGCGCGAAGGGCTGACTCGGCATCGCTATGTTGACTATGTCGATGCCGAGCGAGCAGTGGAGCGTTTGGCCGAAAAGTTGAAAGCTGAGCTTGGCCCGGAGTGTATTGCCAAGGCATATTTTTCCGCTATTCCGCGTGGCGGTTGGGTCATCTTGGGGATGCTGTCTTACTACCTAGAGCTGTGTCCCAGGCAACTGGTTGGCATCGACTCTCCTCCCTGCAGCCCGGATGACCTGCTCATCATCGTCGATGACTGCGCGCTGTCGGGGGTTCGCTTCCAGCAGACGCTACAGCGGCTCGAGCATGAAAGCGTCATCTTCTGTCCTCTGTTCTCGGTGCCGGCGTTATGCCGGAATATCGAGGCGCGGGAGTCACGGGTAGTATCCTGCCTGAGTGCTGAGGATCTGGAGGATATTGGCCCGGCACGCTATGGCGACGATTACCCGACATGGCGTGACAGGCGCAAGCAGCTTCTGGGCGGGCATGGTTATTGGGTGGGGATTACCGAGTATCTGGCCTTTGCCTGGTGTGAGCCTCAAACACGCTATTGGGACGAACGCATCCAGGGCTTTTCCGCTGGATGGAACATATTGCCGCCTGATTTGAGCATCAAGCGGCGGGTAGCTGCCCAAGCCATGAATATGATGCGATCCCGGTGGTCGATCCTGGAGCATTCTGGGACAGGACCGCTGCTCCCGTCGCAACGCTTGCTATGGCTGGATAATGGGGATGAGGTAGTCCTCGCTCGACTGCCCTTGGGTGCTGACAGTTCGATTCCGGTGTTCAGCTTGGCCGGCGTAGCGGCAGATATGTGGCGTCACCTCATGGGCAGTGGCTCGCTCGAGGCGACTCATGAGGCCCTGTTGGCACGCTATCGCGTCGATGCCGACAGTCTATTGGAGGACCTGAAGGCCTTCTTGACTCAACTGGTCGACCATCAGGTCATCCTCGTCCGTGACCCACCCTGAACGAGGAGGCCGAGTATGAGTGGCATTTGCGGCATCGTGCGTTTTGACGGTGCGGCCGTCGCCCGCGCAGAGCTGGAGGCGATGGTGTCACCCGCGGGGTGCCGCGGCCGAGACGGCGTCACCTACCTTCAGGAAGGTGCCGTGGGGTTTGCTTGTCTGTCACTTGAAACACTGCGGGCAGGGAGGGGGAGGTGCCTGCCGCTGATAGATCTGCAAGCCGGTATCATGCTGGCGGCGACTGCGAGAATCGATAACCGTCGGCAGCTCTCCCCACCGGTAGTTGAGGGAAGCAGCGATGCTGAGGTGATTCTGCAGCAGCTGTTGGCTAACCCAGAGCAGGCTGCTGCAAGTCTGCTGGGCGATTTTGCCTTTGCTTTCTGGGACCAGCGCCGTAGCCAGTTGACGCTGGCAAGAGACGCCATGGGGATGCGCTCCCTCTATTACCGCGTGGAACCCAATCGGGTGCTGTTTGCCACCGAGATCAGTCAGCTGCTCGCAGTGAGTGTTGGTTCGGCACGAGTCGATGAGAAGACCGTGGCGCACTATTTCACGGATATGCAGGTTCCGGGAGGCCGCACCTTCTATCAAGGAATGGAAGAGGTAAGGCAAGCCGAAGAAGTGACAATCAGCATGTCGGGTAGGGTATCGCGCCGCTATTTCTGGAAACCCGATCCCGCCAGGCGCCTGCACTATGCAGACGTACGTGACTACGATGAGCATTTTCGCGAGCTCATGGCCGATGTCATGCGCGATCGACTCGTTACCAAGTCGTTCATGGGGATCAGCCTGAGCGGCGGCATGGATTCATCTACGGCAGCATCGCTGGCTGGTTGGTTGGCCCAGCGAGGCGAGGACGTGGCGGCTATCAAGGCCTACAGTTGGGCCTTCACGCGTTTTCCCGAGTGCGATGAACGTGACAACATTCATAAAGTGGCTGGGCGCTATGCGATCCCGGTGCATGAAATTGCTGCCGAAGAGACCTATCCCCTGGTGAATCCCGACGCTTATCGGCCCCATCGAGATGATCCTTACATGTCGATCTATCATGCCTATATGCATCGTGCGATATCTGCAGCGGCGGACGATGGTGCAAGCGCCATGATGTTTGGCTTTCGCGGCGACCTGATGAGCGGCGAAGCGGTATTCGACATTAATGGGATGCTGCGCGATGGGCTCTACGCCGAGTCGCGCCGAGAGCTGGCGCGTCTCTCGCGCATGTATGGCACGTCGCGGCTGGCCACGCTGTTCGAGTACGTCTTGAGTCCGGCAATCTCTGATCTGTTTCCGCGACGCGCCGGCGTGCTGAGCCAACGCCTATTGAGTCTCGGGCGTCACTATGCTGCGCAAGGGCTCAATCGCCACTCTGCGCCGGGGTGGGCCTCACGGCGGTCAGCCAGCTACGTCAGCAGGGAGTTCCTCAGTCGGGCAGGGCTGCCGCGCAGAGATCCCCAGGAAGTCACTGCCGAGCAGTGGCCGGGCGTTGCGGCGCGGCAACGGTATGCTCTGGTCAATTCCCCGCTGGCTTCTCGTGTCGTGCAGTTCAGTGAGCGGCTTTGTGCACGTTATGGTCTTGATTTTATTGACCCTTGGAGCGATAGGCGAGTGCTTGAGTTCGTGCTGTCATGTCCGCAACATATCGTGACGCGGCCGCGCCAGTTCAAACGGCTCGCCAAGCGCTCCATGCATGACATCATGCCAGATGAGGCGATTCATGCGGCCCGCAAAGTCACGCCAGAACCCCTCTATCTGCATGCCTTGCGAGAAGAGGCGAGCGACACCGTGCGGGATCTCGTCACTGATAGCCGCTGTGCGGCGATGGGCTTTGTTGATGAGCGGGTTCTGCGGCAGCAGTGCGAGAGCCTGCTCGCTGGCGAGCGTAACGACGTCGATCTATGGCCGATGCTTTCCCTTGAGCTGTGGCTTCGGCAGCACTGGTAGTCGTGCTGGGGATAGCCGCAGAGCTGAGAGCATCTGATATCCCAGGATGGCAAAAACCACCCGCTGCTCATATTGTTTCATTTTGTTTCTTGGAGTAACTTGATGTTGTGCCAATCGGCACGGCAAGCAGATACTTTGCGCAGGAGCGATGGCAATGGGCAATGACGTAGAACGAATGAATGGCAAGCGCCTTGGCTATGCGCCTCCCCAGTTGGCGCAGTGGGGCAGCGTTTCCGACATGACCCAGCTCGGCAATTCCGGAGGCCCTGGAGACATCGGCTATAACAAGCCGGGTAAGCAGGTAGGTTCCGAGAATGGCAGTGTCTTCCCGGGCGGCATCACCTTCGAGTGATGATTAGTGGTGCCAGCCCGCTGGGCTGGATTTGGCTCGATGGCTTCTCAGTCCATCGAGCTTTGTTTTTCGTAAGTACGAACGAGAGTGGTTATTGGAATTATGAGATTGGAATGTAACCAATTGGTGTGATAGATTTACAAAGTGTCGCATAACGTGCCTACCTGAACGGTGATATCCATGGCGAGTCAAGAGCAGTCCCAGATCAATGAAGCCTCTCCGCGCATCGAGTACCATCCGCCTCAGCTCAAGCAGTGGGGCCGCGTCGCAGACCTCACCGAGCAGCGCGATGATCAACCCATTCCGGGTCTGGAGCCAGGCAGCGTGACGCCCGAGCTGCGCTAGTGCACCACTGCTGACGCCAGGCTATTGACCTGCTCAGGTGTCGTGTGCCGTTATCTGCCTGACAGGTCAACACTCCCAACTCCCGTCAGCGGCCGTTCCTGGCTGCGCAGCGTTGCTGTGGCCAAAGGCCAGAGATGTCCGTCCCGCCGCGTATCATGCTCTGCAACACCGCCAAAACCTGATATCCTCATGGGCCGATTTGCCGTGCTCGTTCGTGCCTGAGCCATCGAGTCGATGGGGCTCAGCCATGAACTTTCTGGCTAAATCTCCAATCCGCTCAAGCGACCCTGTGAGGTGTCTTTCGTGACCAAGTTCAGCGACCTGACCCGACTGCCCGATGCGCGCGGCCATTTCGGCCCCTACGGCGGCCGGTTCGTTTCGGAAACGTTGAGCTTCGCCCTGGATGAACTCGAGAAGAGCTACGCCGCGCTACGCGACGACCCCGAGTTCCAGGCCGAATTCGACCATGATCTAGCCCACTACGTGGGGCGGCCATCGCCGCTGTATCATGCCAAACGCTGGTCGGACTCACTGGGCGGTGCGCAGATCTGGCTCAAGCGCGAGGACTTGAATCACACCGGCGCGCACAAGGTCAACAACACCGTCGGCCAGGCGCTGCTGGCCAAGAAGAGCGGCAAGCCGCGGGTCATCGCCGAGACCGGCGCCGGCCAGCACGGCGTGGCGACCGCCACCGTGGCGGCGCGGCTAGGCCTGCAGTGTGAGGTCTATATGGGCGCCGAAGACGTTCAGCGCCAGAAGCTCAACGTCTATCGCATGCACCTGCTGGGCGCCAAGGTGATTCCGGTAGAGTCCGGCACCCGCACCCTCAAGGACGCCATGAACGAAGCGCTGCGCGACTGGGTGACCAACGTCGACGACACCTTCTACATCATCGGCACCGTGGCTGGCCCGCACCCCTATCCGCTGCTGGTGCGCGACTTCAACTCGGTGGCCGGCCGCGAAGCGCGCCGCCAGTCGCTGGAGCAGATCGGTCGGCTGCCGGATGCGCTGATCGCCTGCGTCGGCGGTGGCTCCAACGCCATTGGGCTGTTCTATCCGTTCGT
The DNA here is from genome assembly GCF_014779595.1 of Halomonas sp. ML-15. Taxonomy (GTDB): domain Bacteria; phylum Pseudomonadota; class Gammaproteobacteria; order Pseudomonadales; family Halomonadaceae; genus Franzmannia. The sequence goes on along the minus strand of NZ_JACXZT010000017.1, from coordinate 65,830 downwards.
CGAGGATGACGAGGTGGTCATGTATGGCGTCGAGGCCGGTGGTGACGGCGTCGAGACCGGCCGCCACGCCGCGCCGCTGGCCTCCAATGCGCCGCGCGGTGTACTGCACGGTAACCGCACCTACCTGATGTCCGACGAGGCCGGCCAGGTCTCCGACACCCACTCGATTTCCGCCGGTCTCGACTATCCGGGCGTAGGCCCCGAGCATGCGCTGTGGAAAGACGTGGGGCGCGTCAACTACGTGACCGCCAACGACCAGCAGGTGCTCGAGGCGTTCCGCGAGCTGACCCATATGGAAGGCATCATGCCGGCTCTGGAGTCGGCCCACGCTCTGGCCCATGCCAAGGTGCTGGCACCGACCATGCGCCCCGACCAGCACATCGTGATCAACCTCTCCGGTCGCGGTGACAAGGACATCATGACGGTGGCCAAGCTCGACGGCATTGAATTCTAAGGACCCGCGATGAACCGTATTGATCAACGCTTCGCCGAGCTCAAGGCGCAGGGCCGAAAGGCCCTGATTCCCTACATCACTGCCGGTGATCCGGGCCCCGAGCATACCGTGGGCTTCATGCACGCCCTGGTCGAGGCCGGTGCCGATATCATCGAACTCGGGGTGCCGTTCTCGGACCCCATGGCCGATGGTCCGGTGATCCAGAAAGCCTGCGAGCGGGCACTGCTCAAGGGCACTCGGCTGGTCGACATGTTCGACATGGTGCGCGAGTTCCGCCAGACCGATACCACCACGCCGGTGGTATTGATGGGCTACCTCAATCCGGTCGAGCGGATCGGCTATGAAGCCTTCGCCGATGCCGCCAGCGCCGCTGGCGTCGACGGCGTGCTGACCGTTGACATGCCGCCGGAAGAGGCCGATGAGTTCGGCCCGGTACTCAAGTCATTCGGGCTGGCGTCGATCTTCCTGGTCGCGCCTACCACCTCCAACGCCCGGGCCGCTACAATATGCGCCCATGGCGAAGGCTATCTGTACTATGTGTCGCTCAAGGGCGTGACCGGCTCCGCCAGTCTCAACGCCGAGGACGTGGCCAGCCACCTGGCGCCGCTGCGCGAGATGACCACGCTGCCGCTGTGCGTCGGCTTTGGCATCCGCGATGGCGCCTCGGCGGCGGCGGTGGCCCAGGTCGCCGACGGCGTGATCGTCGGTTCTGCGCTGGTCAATCGGATTGCCGAAAACGCCGACAATCCGGCCGCTATCGCGCCTCAGCTCAAGGCGGTACTGGGCGAGATGCGCCAGGCCATGGACGCTTGAGCGAGCGCCAACGATATATGACTCAACGTTTCAGCATACGGGAAGCATTCTGACATGAGCTGGCTAGACAAGATCGTGCCCTCCATGGGCCGTATCCAGCGCAAGGACCGACGCGCCAGCGTGCCCGACGGGCTGTGGCGCAAGTGCCCCAAGTGCGAGGCAGTGCTCTACCTGCCCGAACTCGATAAACACCATAACGTCTGCCCCAAGTGTGACCATCACCTGCGGCTGACTGCGCGCAAACGCCTCGACTGGTTCCTCGACAAGGAGGACCGCAGCGAGATTGCCGCCGACCTCGAGCCGGTGGACCGCCTCAAGTTCCGCGACTCCAAGAAGTACAAGGACCGCCTCGCCGCAGCCCAGAAGAGCACCGACGAGAACGACGCGCTGGTCGCCATGCGCGGCACCCTCGACGGCATGCCGATCGTCGCGGTGTCCTTCGAATTCACCTTCATGGGCGGCTCGATGGGCGCCATCGTCGGCGAGAAATTCGTGCGCGCGGCAAGCGCCGCGCTGGAGGAGGGCATCCCGCTGGTGTGCTTCTCGGCCTCGGGTGGCGCGCGCATGCAGGAGGCGCTGTTCTCGCTGATGCAGATGGCCAAGACCTCTGCGGCGCTTGAGAAGCTCAAGCAGGCCGGGGTTCCCTATATCTCGGTGCTGACCGATCCGGTCTACGGTGGCGTCACGGCGTCCTTGGCGATGCTTGGCGATCTCAATGTGGCCGAGCCCAACGCCTTGATCGGTTTCGCCGGGCCACGGGTCATCGAGCAGACCGTGCGCGAAAAGCTGCCGGAAGGCTTCCAGCGCAGCGAGTTCCTGCTCGAGCACGGCACCGTGGACATGATTGTCCATCGCAGCGAGATGCGCGAGCGCCTGGGGGCAGTACTGCGCAAGCTGATGCACCTGCCGGTGACCGGCATGCCCGAGGAGCACGAGCCCGACCTGGTCGATGTCGCCGAGCAGCAGCCCGCCGAGGCCAGCGAGGCGGAGGAGCCGCTGGAGCAGCCCGCCGAGGATGACGGCCAGGAGCCGCGTTGACGGAGCGCCCCATGAGTCCGCCCGATAGCCCCTCACAGCCCGCCGATCTGGCGGGCTGGTTGGCGTATCTCGAACGCCAGCATCCGCTCAGCATCGAGCTCGGCCTAGAGCGTGTCGCTGCGGTGGCCGAACGCATGGGGCTATTCGACGCACCCGTCGCCGGGCGCTTGATTACTGTTGCTGGCACCAACGGCAAGGGCTCCACGGTGGCGGTGCTCGACGCGCTGGCCCGTGCCCACGGCCTGACCACCGCCAGCTACACCTCGCCGCATCTGCTGCGCTATAACGAGCGCCTGCGCTTTGACGGCGCCGAAGCCGACGACGCCACCCTGATCGCGGGCTTTGCGGCAGTCGAGGCGGCGCGCCTCGCCGACGAGCCGATCAGTCTGACCTACTTCGAGGTCGGTACCCTGGCCGCACTGCACAGCATCGCGCAACGCTCACCGCAGCTGGCGATACTCGAAGTGGGCCTGGGCGGGCGGCTGGATGCGGTAAATATTCTCTCCGCCGACGTCGCGGTGGTGACCACCGTGGCCCAGGATCACGCCGCCTTTCTCGGCACCGACATCGCCCAGATCGGCCGCGAAAAGGCCGGTATCATGCGAGCTGGGCGTCCAGCGGTGCTGGGCAGCAGCGAACTGCCGCCCAGCGTACGCGCCTATGCCGATGAGCTGGGTGTACCGCTGTACGCGCTGGGCGAGCAGATGACCCGTAGCGAGCCCGATGCCGACGGGCGCTGGCAGTGGCAGGGACACATCACAGGGCAGCGCGAAGGCGACTCGCTGACACTTGACCACTTGCCCGACCCGGGGCTGCCGCTGGACAATGCGGCGAGTGCGCTCCAGGCACTGGCGTTGACCGGCCTGACGCTCGACGCCGAGTGCTGTCGCCAGGGGTTGGCGCAGGTGCAGCTGGCCGGTCGCATGCAGTGGCTGGGCAATTGGTGCCTGGATGTGGCGCACAACCCGCATGCGGCCCATTATGTGGCCAGGCGCCTGGCTCAACGGCCCTGTGACGGCAAGCGCTATGCGCTGCTCGGCATGCTCGCCGACAAGGACGCCGCCGGCGTGGTGGGTGAACTGGCCGGGCAGATCGACGCCTGGGTCACGGCAAGTCTCGACGGCGAACGCGCGCGTAGCGCCGCGGCGCTGGCGGATACGCTGAAGGCCAGCGGCCAACCGGTGGTACACCGCGCCGAGAGCGTGGCCGCCGCCGTCGCCTGGCTGAGTGAGCGCCTCGGCGCTGATGATCAAGTGCTGGTGTGCGGCTCGTTCTTCACCGTGGCCGAGGCGCTGGCAGAGGTTCAGGCTAGGCAACTACCGCCGTTGGCAGAGGATGCCAGCATCTGGCATGAGGAGGGATCAGCATGAAATATGGCATGCGTGAACGCATCAGTGGGGCGGTGATCATTATTGCCCTGGGGGTGATCTTCGTGCCGATGCTGTTCGATACGCCGACGCCCCGCGAAGAGCGCCCGGCACCGGTGCTTACCATCGAGCAGCCTATCGACGTGCAGCGCACCCCGGTGGACGAGCCGAGCCCCCCGGCCAGTCTCTCGACGCCGCCGTCAGGCGAGATCGACGAGCCGCCCGAGGTCGATGTCGAGCAGGTGGTCGAGGCCACCGAACCGGTGGTGCGCGACGAACCGGGTGATCTCGACGAGCCGACCCCGGCCGAGCCCGAGGTCGACAGCGATCCCATCGCCGAGCTGGCCGAGGCCGCCCAGGCGCCCAGCGAACCCGAGCCGACGCAGGAGGCCGAGTCAGAGCCTGCCAGTGAGGCACCTACGGCTGCCGTTGAAGGCGGTGAGTGGACGGTGCAGGTAGGCAGCTTCGGCGAGCCGGCCAACGCCGAACGCCTCGAGGCGCAGCTCAACGAGCAGGGCTTCAGCGCCTACCGCCGCGCGCGTGACAACGATATGACCAGCGTCTACGTCGGGCCCTTCGCCAGCTCCAGCGACGGTGAGCAGGCCCGGACCGAGCTCCAGGAGCGCGCCAATATCCAGGGACTGCTGATTCGGGTGCGGGAGGATTGATGAGTCTCACCTGGCTGGACATGGCGTTTCTGGCGGTGCTCGCCATTTCGATGCTGGCGGGCTTTATGCGCGGCTTGATCCGCGAGGGGCTGGGTCTGGCAGCCTGGGTCATCGCGCTGATCGCCGCGCGCATGTTCGCCGAGCCGGTGGCCGACATGCTCAGCGGGCTGATCGACAACGCCGACGGCAGGCTGGTGCTGTCGTTCATTCTGGTCATTTTCGTGGTGATCATGATCTGCGGTTTGGTGATCCGTGCCGTCCATGCCGCGGTAGAGTGGGTCGGCATGGGCTTCTTCAACCGCATGGCGGGGGCCGCCTTCGGTGTGCTGCGCGGCGCGGCGATCCTGGTGCTCGTCACCGTGCTGATTTCGCTGACGCCGCTGTCGCAGCTCGAAGCGTGGCGCAACGCCGAGCTACGGCCCACCTTCGAGGAGCTGCGCGGCTGGGTGATCAGCCAGGTCGAGGCCTGGGAACAGCGTGACCCCGAGCGCACCGAGGCGTGGCGCAATATCTCGCTACCCGGTTTCGGGGGCGATGACGCCGATGATGATGGGGCGCTCGACGATCCCGATAGGCAGGGCGGAGCGCCGCCCGCCCAGTAGCATCCCAACTATTTTATAGGGCCGGCGTTGTCGGTCGGTCGTTAAACAGTGCAGCGAGGTAAGGCGGAATGTGCGGTATCGTGGGCCTGATGGCCAACCAGGCGGTCAACCAGAGCATCTATGATGCGCTGACAGTCCTTCAGCATCGTGGCCAGGATGCCGCCGGGATGATGACATGGCATGAAGACCGCTTCCTGCTGCGCAAGAGCAACGGACTGGTGCGCGACGTCTTCCATACTCGCCATATGGCGCGCCTCAAGGGCAACCTGGGCATCGGCCACGTGCGCTATCCCACCGCTGGCTCGTCCAGCGAAGCAGAGTCGCAGCCGTTCTACGTCAACTCGCCCTACGGCATCTCGTTGGCCCACAACGGCAACCTGACCAACTCCGATCAGCTCAAGCAGGAGCTGTTCTCCACCGACCTGCGCCATATCAATACCAGCTCCGACTCCGAGGTACTGCTCAACGTCTTCGCCCATGAGTTGGGCAAGCAGGGCCATCATCTCGAGCCCGAGGACATCTTCGACGCCGTGCGCCGCGTGCATCGTCGCTGCAAGGGCGGCTATGCTGCGGTGGCGATCATCAACGGCTTCGGCATGGTCGCCTTCCGCGACCCCCAGGGCATCCGCCCGGTGGTGTTCGGTACCCGCGACGAGGGCGGCCACCAGGACGTGATGATCGCCTCCGAGTCGGTGGCGCTGGACGTCGGCGGCTTCGAGCTGCACCGCGACCTCGCCCCGGGCGAGGCGATCTTCGTCGACATGCGCGGCAACATCCACACCCAGCAGTGCGCCGACAAGCCGATTCTCGCGCCGTGCATCTTCGAGCACGTCTATCTGGCGCGGCCCGACTCGATCCTCGACGGTGCCTACGTCTACGGCACCCGCATGCAGATGGGCCGCAAGCTCGGCGACCGCATCCAGCACGAGTGGCCGGAGCACGATATCGACGTGGTGATCCCGATCCCTGATACCTCCCGCACCTCGGCGCTGGAGCTCGCCCAGCATCTCGGCGTGACCTACCGCGAAGGTTTCATGAAGAACCGCTATATCGGGCGGACCTTCATCATGCCCGGCCAGACCCAGCGCAAGAAGTCGGTGCGCCAGAAGCTCAACGCCATCGACATCGAGTTCAAGGGCAAGAACGTGCTGCTGGTCGACGACTCCATCGTGCGCGGCACCACCTGCAAGCAGATCATCCAGATGGCCCGCGAAGCCGGCGCCAGCAAGGTCTATTTCGCTTCCGCCGCGCCGCCGGTGCGCTACCCCAACGTTTATGGCATCGACATGCCGGCGGCCAACGAGCTGATCGCCCACGGCCGCAGCGAAGCCGAGGTCGGCGAGCTGATCGGCGCCGACCGCATCTTCTACCAGGACCTCGACGACCTGCGCGACGCCTGCCGCGAGGTCAATCCGGCCCTCGAGCAGTTCGACTGCTCGGTGTTCGACGGCCAGTACATCACTGGTGATATCGACGACGCCTACCTGAGCCAGCTCGAGGCCTCGCGTAACGACAGCGCCAAGGACCAGAACGTCAGCGACCATGCCCTGGTCGGCATGCACAATCAGGATGACTTCGATGACGACTGACAACTCACACGACTGGGCCCTGGCCACCCAGGCGATCCGCGCCGGCCATGCCCGCACCCACGAGCAGGAGCACGGCGAGCCGATCTTCCCGACCTCCAGCTTCGTCTACGGCAGCGCCGCCGAGGCCGCGCGCAAGTTCGGCGGCGAGGAGCCGGGCAATATCTACTCGCGCTTTACCAACCCCACGGTGCGCAACTTCGAGAAGCGCTTGGCGGTGATGGAGGGCGGTGAGCGCTGCGTCGCGACCAGCTCCGGCATGTCGGCGATCCTCTCGACCGCCTTGGCGCTACTCCAGGCCGGTGACGAGATCGTCGCCTCGCGCTCGCTGTTTGGCTCCACCGTCAGCCTGTTCGACAAGTATCTGGGCAAATTCGGCATTACCACCCGCTACGTCGAGCTCTCCGATCTCGAGGCCTGGGAAGCCGCGATTACCCCAGCGACCCGTCTGCTGTTCGCCGAGACGCCGTCGAACCCGCTCTCCGAGGTGGTCGACATCAAGGCACTGGCCGAGATCGCCCATCGCCACGACGCCTGGTTGGCCATCGACAACTGCTTCCTGACCCCGGCGCTGCAGAAGCCCATCGAACTCGGTGCGGACCTGGTGATCCACTCCGCTACCAAGTACCTCGACGGTCAGGGGCGCGCCATCGGCGGGGCGGTAGTCGGTCGCGACAAGGAGCTCGAGGAGCTGTTCGGCGTGGTGCGTACCTGCGGGCCCTGCATGAGCCCGTTCAACGCCTGGATCTTCCTCAAGGGCCTCGAGACCCTCAATCTGCGCATGAAGGCGCACTGCGAGAACGCCCTTGAGCTGGCGCGCTGGCTCGAGGCTCACCCGGCGGTTGCGCGGGTGCACTACAGCGGTCTCGAAAGCCATCCCCAGCATGCCCTGGCCAGCCGCCAGCAAAAGGCCTATGGCGCCGTGCTCGGCCTGGAAGTGGCCCCGAGCAGTGGCAAGGGCGCACGTGAAGCGGCCTGGTCGGTAATCGACGCCACCCAGATCATGTCGATCACCGGCAACCTGGGCGACGTCAAGACCACCATCACCCATCCCGGCACCACCACCCACGGCCGCCTCAACGAGGAGCAGAAAGCCGCCGCCGGGATTAGCGAAGGGTTGATCCGCGTCGCCGTCGGCCTCGAGGACCTCGACGACCTCAAGGGCGACCTGGCCCGCGGCCTGGACGCCCTGGTTTAGCCACTCCAGCGCAATTAATGTGGGAGCGGTTTCAACCGCGATGCAGCGCGCAGCGCTGCCGGCCAAACCAACCCCATCGCGAATAAATTCGCTCCTACATTAGCCAGGGTCGCCCGACCCCAATGTAGGAGCGGTTTCAACCGCGATTGCAGCGCGCAGCGCTGCCGGCCAAATCAACCCCATCGCGAATAAATTCGCTCCTACATTTGCCAGGGTCGCCCGACCCCAATGTGGGATCGGTTTCAACCGCGATTGCAGCGCGTAGCGCTGCCGCTTCTTAACCATTGCTTGCCAGCTGCCGCCGTTGCTGCAATGGTTGACGCAAACGTCCCTGGTATCGCCATGAGTGACACTCCTCCTCCCAGCGCGGCACGACTGACCTTCCACGAGGCGCTGATGGCGCATCCTCTGGTCCGCGAGCTGTGGCACCATTTTCCTGAAAATATGTTTCTGGTGCGGGCCGAGAAGGACGGCCACTTCGTGGTCGAGGCTGCCAATCCGGCGCAGCTAGCCACCATTGGCCGCGAGTGCCTCGGCAAGCCGCTCTCGGCGTTTATGCCAGAAGCGACTGTCGAGGCGATCTACGCTCGCTATCGTGAATGCGTGGCGGCAGATATACCGATGCGCTATGAGGAGCACGTCGCCTTCTTCGATACGCAAGGCCAGGAGCAGTTTGGTTACTGGTTAACGCTGATAGTGCCACTGCACAACGACCCTGATGACCTGCAGCGCGTCACTCATCTGTTCGGCATTGCACAGGATGTGACCGAGCTGCGGAACGCTCGTGATGCCCTGGAGCAGCACAATCAGGCGCTGGAAGCTCGCGTTATGCAACGCACCGCAGAGTTGACTCGCGCCAACCACGAGCTGACGCTGCTTAATGCCCAGCTCGAGGAGATGGCCAGCCGTGATTTTCTCACCGGTTGCTATAACCGCCGCCATATCGAAGTGCTTGGCCAGCGTGAGCTGGAGCGCGCACGGCGCTACGCGTCGCCACTCAGCGTGCTGATGATCGATCTAGACGCCTTCAAGCAGGTCAACGATACCCATGGCCATGCCGCCGGCGATATCGCCCTCAAGCGCGTCGCCACCAGCCTCGCCGGTGAACTGCGCGAGAGCGACTTGCTGGGGCGCTTCGGCGGCGACGAGTTTCTGGTCCTGTTGCCCGGGATCGCCGAGCGGGATGCCAAGGCCACTGCCGAAAGGCTGTGCCAGCGCATCGTCGACCTGACCGACATCTCGATCAGCCTTGGGGTCGCCACGCTGGTGGAGCAGGACGACAGCCTGGATAGCCTGGCCGGCCGCGCCGACCAGAGGCTACTCACCAGCAAACGTCGGCACTACGAGCAACGTCAGCATCAGTGACCTCGTCCAGGGCCCGCTCCCACCTCTGCCTTGGCACCATCCCCGTGTAGGAGCGACGCCATTCGCGATTCGTGGGAGCGGTTTCAACCGCGATTGCAGCGCGAAGCGCTGCCAGGGCCTCAGAATCATGCCTGCCGCGTAAAGCGCCTGAAAAAATCTCCTCCTGCACCCTAAAGTTCCCACTCCTCCCCGCCGATGGCCCAGAGTAGAGAGGAAAATACACGCACTTTGGAGTTGGTTGTATGTCGAGTATCACCTCACTAGGAGTAGGCTCCGGTCTCGACCTGAACGGTCTGTTGGGGCAGATGCAGGAAGCCGAGGAAGCCAGGCTCGAACCCATCGCACAGCAGGTCGAGTCGCAGCAGGTGCAGATCTCGGCCTACGGTGAGATCCAGAGTGCGCTCTCGGGGTTCGGCGACAGCGTCACCAATCTCAACGACCCCTCGCTCTACCAGAGCGTCACCGCTGAGGTCAGCGGTGACGCCGTGCAGGCGGCCGCCGGGCCCGAGGCGAGCCCCGGCCGCTTCGAGGTCGACGTGCAGAGCACGGCCACGGCCGGCAACCTCACCAGCGAGCGGGTCGAGTACCTCGACACCATCGTTTCCACAGAGGGCGGCGAGCTAGCGCTGACGTTCGCCAACGATGAGCTGGATCACTCGGTCGATATTGCCGCCGACAGCACTCTGGAAGACGTGCGCGACGCGGTCAACGCCGACCCCGACGCAGCGGTGAACGCCTCTATCGTGTTCGATGGCGAAGGCCACCGCCTCACCTTCATGTCCCAGGGCACCGGCGAGCAGGCATCGATCACCGGCACCAATTTCGCCGAGCTGGCGGAAGGCAACCTCGCTGATGAGCCGGGCGGCACCATTGGCCAGCCTGGGCAGGATGCCGAGCTGTCGGTCAACGGCATCGACATCACCAGCCCCACGAACCAGGTCGAAGACGCCATTCAGGGTGTGACCCTCGACCTCCAGGAGCCGGGTAGCAGTGTAATCACGGTGGCGCAGGATACTGGCAGCATCCGCGAGGCGGTCACCGGCTTCGTCGATTCCTTCAACGAGCTGCGGGACACCACCGACCGCCTTACCGACTTTGATAGCGAAGAGGGAGAGGCCGGCCCGCTGATCGGTGATAGCGCGGTACGTACCATCGAATCCAGTCTGCGCAACGAACTCAGCGCTGGCGAAATGCAGGACGGTGAGCTGTCGCTGCTCTCCGATATGGGCCTTTCGCTCAGCGTGGATGGCACTTTGGAACTGGACGAGCAGCAGCTGGACAGCGCCCTGGCGAACGATCCCGATGCCGTGGCCGGCTTTTTCGCCGGCGATGACGCCACCGCCGGGCTGGCTGGGCGGCTGGAAAGCACTACCGAGCAGCTGCTGAGCAGCAACGGTGCCCTGGAGGGCTCCATCAACAGCGCCGAGAATCGCATCGACAGCCTGGGTGAGCGCTTTGAGCGCACCGAGCAGAGCATAGAGCAGACCATCGACCGTTACCGCACCCAGTTCCAGCAGCTGGATAGCATGATGGGGCAGATGCAGCAGACCAGTAACTACCTCACTGAGCAGCTGAGTGGCATGGGTGGTGGCCAAGGCGGCGGTGGTGGCATGGGCGGAATGATGTAGCAGGACCGCCCGAGATAAGCGCTTACCGACCCCGGCTTAGTCCGGGGTTTTTTTACGCCATAGAAAAAAAGCGCCTAAAGTTACCGCGCTACTTGCCGATAATGACGTTATCAGGGTGAAGACCGCTCACAGGGAGTAATACGGCATGACCACCATCACATCACTGGGCATCGGTTCGGGCCTCGACCTCAACGGCCTGCTCGAGCAGCTCAACGAAGCTGAGCGCGGCAAGCTCGAGCCCATTGCGCGCCAGCAGGAGCAGCAGCAGGCCAAGATATCGGCCTACGGCCAGCTACAGTCGGGGCTCAACGAGTTCCAGGATGCGGTGGCCAAGGTCAACGACCCTAAGCTCTTCGAGAGCCTTTCCACCAATGTAACCGGCGGAGAGGGCGTTTCCGCTACTGCCTCTGCCGAGGCCAACGCTGGCCGCTACGAGGTGGAAGTAGTCAATGCGGCACGCGCTGGCAGCCTGGCTACCAGTAGCGTGGCCGCCAATGATCAGCCGCTGACCGCTGCCGACGCTCAGCTGACCCTCAACTTTGGCCGTATCGACCCAGATACGGGCGAACCCGCCAGCGTCACTCTGGATCTCGAGGAAGGCGCTACCCTGATCGATATCCGAAACGCCATCAACGCCTCTGACGACGCTGGGGTCACAGCCTCCATCGTCAATGACGGCAGCGGCTATCGCCTGGCGCTGAGCTCCAAGGAGACCGGCCAGGATGCCTCTATCGAGGGTCTCGAGTTCAGTGGCCTGGCCGATGGTGTGGTTCTGGATGCAGATCCGGCGACCCAGCGTGAGGGCATCGATGCCGAGCTCAACGTCAACGGCATTCTCATCACCAGTGCCAGTAACCGTATCGAAGGCGCCATCCAGGGCGTGACCCTGAACCTTGAGCCTGGCACCGAGGGCTCCACCTCCACCGTAGTGGTGGAGCAGAACACCCGCGCCGTGCGCGAGGCGGTGACCGCTTTCGTCGACGCTTATAACGATCTGAAGGAAACCATCGGCAACCTTACTGGGTATGATGCCGAGACCAACACGGCCGGTGAGCTCAACGGCGACAGCATGGTCCGTACCATCGAGTCGCGCATGCGCAGCATACTTAGCGGCGGCGTGGCCGGCGGCGAGCTCGCCACCCTCAACCAAGTTGGCATCTCGCTGCAGCGCGACGGCACCCTGGAGCTGGATAGCGACCGTCTCGATGAGCTAGTGACCGACAACATGGCCGGCCTTAGCGACTTTTTTGCCGGCGACGGCAAGGACGCCGGCATGGCGGGACAGCTCAACCAGAGCCTTGACCAGATGCTGGGCAGCAACGGCCTGGTGGAGAACACTATCAGTGGCGCTGAGAGCCGCGTCGAGAGCCTCAATGAGCGCTATGCGCGGATGGAAAAGAGCATCGAAGCGACCATTTCGCGCTATCGTATCCAGTTTGGCCAGCTCGACGCCATGATCGCCCAGATGAACCAGACCAGCGACTACCTTACCCAGCAGTTCAGTGCCATGGATGCCCAGTTGGGGCGTGGGTAGAGATAATCGTGTGTTGTGGACATCACAGCTTCGTCACGCTGGCGGCCTCCGGGCCGCCAGCGACGTTTCAAACAGACAGTTTTTGCAAAAAAACTTCCCAAGACCCTAAAGGTTTCCCATCAGCTTCCGATAGTTAGAGTAACGGCCAACGGCGCCGTTGCGGCGGGCCCGGAGGGATCGGGCCGCAACATCAAGAAGACCGGGCCCGCCAATGGAGCCCTCAACTATCAGGAAGGAATATCACCATGTCAGTGATCAATACCAACATCACTTCCATGATTGGCCAGTCCAATCTGAACAAGTCCCAGAACGCCCTGCAGACCTCCATGGAGCGTCTCTCCTCCGGCCTGCGTATCAACAGCGCCAAGGATGATGCCGCCGGTCAGGCCATCGCCAACCGCATGACCAGCCAGGTCACCGGCCTGGCCCAGGCCCAGCGTAACGCCAACGACGGTATCTCGATTGCCCAGACCGCCGAAGGCTCGCTGAACCAGGTCAACGACAACCTGCAGCGTATTCGTGAGCTGAGCGTTCAGGCGTCTAATGGCACCAACAGTCAGAATGACCTGCAGTCCATCCAGGATGAGATTGGCCAGCGTCTGGCCGAGATCGACCGGATTTCTGAAGAGACCAGCTTCAACGGCGTCGATGTGCTGGCGAGTAACCAGGGGCTGCAGATTCAGGTTGGTGCTAACGACGGTCAAACCATCACCGTTAATCTGCAAGAAATCAATGCAGAAACATTGAATCTTGGTGATTTCAACGTCAACGGTGCGCAAGCAGCAACCGGCAATGATGTATTAGCGGCTGCTCAGGATGAACCCGCTGACGGCGATACTATCGAGGTTGGTGGTACTACATATACTTATCATGATGAAGTAGACAATGACGATGGTAATGCGTTTACAGGTTGGTCTACTCTAGATGCCGCCGGTTTAGGTGGTGCGGACGATGCAGCCACAGCTGCTGCTGCAACCGAATTTAGTGAGATCGAGGAGGCTGTTGCTGATAACGACGGTGTGTTTGAAGCTTCTTTCGGTGGCGAGACTTATGAAGTTGATGCTGAGGGCGTCGTCACTGATGGAACAGACCAGATTTACGTTGAAGAAGGTGAGTTTACCGCTGACCCCGAGGTCATTGCCACTGAGGGCCCGATGGCAGCTTTGGACGCAGCCCTGAACCAGGTCGATAGCCTGCGCTCCGAGCTTGGTGCCGTTCAGAACCGTTTCGAAGACGCTATCACCAACCTCAACACCAACGAAACCAACCTGTCTGCCGCTCGTTCGCGCATCGAAGATGCCGACTACGCCGTGGAAGTGGGCGATATGACTCGCGCCCAGATCCTGCAGCAGGCTGGTACTTCTGTGCTGGCACAGGCCAACCAGATCCCGCAGAACGTGCTGTCTCTGCTGGGTTAATCTGAGGCTTGGCCGCAAGGCTGCAGTAGTAAGTAACGACGGGGGCCTAAGGGCCCCCGTTTTTTCAGAACATAAGCAGGAATGTTGAAAGATGGCTTGCACTATCTGTAGTTCGGGAAGTCACACGGCGAGGAATTGCCCGCAACCACAGCGTTGTTCAAACTGTGGTGGTGTTGGTCATAATATTCAGACATGCCCCGATGCTAGGCGATGCAGTGTTTGTGGCAGTTATCAACACGATAAGCGGACGTGTCCAGATCGATAGCTATAGGGCAGTCTGCAGCCTTGTTGAAGGCTGAGAGTCTTTCTTGCAAGGAGCAAGACATGGGATTATGGAATGAGCTGGGTGGTTCAAGCACAAGGAAAAGTGTTGCACGAAGTGTGCTAAGGGAAAGGAACTACAATATTTCAGGTGGGTCATGACTCCTGACGACTATAAGCGGGTGGTCGAGCAGCTTCAGGGGATGATCAAGGAAACACAACTTATGATTGATCGATTTGAAGCGACTGGCATGGATACGCAGATGCCAGGGGACTACAATGCGCTGCTGAGTATTCTAGACGATGCTGTGAAGCAACAGCGGGCGAATACCATGGCGATGCTGAGATAGCTTCTTTTTATTGCCGGCTTCCGGAGAAACTTCACGGACGTTACTGATTAACCATTGTCATGCCCAGTTTGATTAAATACTGGTCGCTGAAGGTGACATTCATGGATGGCTTATTATCTTTTTTTATAGTTCTATTTCCCATTGCCATCGTCTGTTTCTTGGTCTATCACCTGATAGAGTCGCTGTATAGCCGTTGGCTGCTGTGGCGTGAATTGCCCACCCTTGAGGAGTACCGTAAGGAATATCCGCACTGTCAAACGTCGAGAGGTCTGCGCTGTTGTGAGTGCAATTCGGGAGTGATTTGGCAGCATCGATTGAATGAACGAGGTAAAGCGATGTTTGAATGTCGTCACTGTGGCACTTTCCTCTATAAGAGGCCGTGAGTGACGAGTTGTGGCTACATTACACGATTACTCTGATTTACGATGGGGGAGGTGGTTACTTGCTTGGATGTATTATATTTTGAGAAATATGCTGTTGTAGAACCAATCGGGCACTTCATCTACTTTTATGTCGATATTGCCTGTCGGTGTTACTTCTGCTAGCCATATGTTCTCATTGCCTGAGTTGTCGAATATAAATGCACGATCAGAAAACCTAATAGCATCCAGCAATAGGTTGAGCGAGCGATAGTAGCGCTGACGAATTTTTTCTTCTGGCACAGAGTGGCCGCCTGCTCTTACGCGATTCTGAACACGCTGAATATTTATGTCAGGATCGTCAGTAGCAATGTAGTATAGGTAGTTTTTAAATCCTACATCCTGTGCTCTTTCTAGTGCTCTAATCTTGTCATCTGATGACATTACTGTTTCAAATGTAAAGCTTGTTTTTGAATCAATGAGTTTTTCTCGAATAAGAGATGAGGCAATAGAAGCAATATAGGAATTTGGCGGCGAGAAGGAAGGAAAAGTTATACGGTTTTCTTCAAATTTTATTTCTTTTAGCTGCTGCGTCAGGAATGCATTTTTTGTTAAGGGCAACTCATAAAAATATTGCTCAATTTCATCCTCGGATAGCTCGACTGAATAATCTTAAAAATATATGGCGCCTGCTTCTTTAGCATCGCTTTCAATGTCATTAGGGTTGATATAAACCCCTTTCATCTGAGTGGGGATGACATCCTTGATAGTGCTTTTTCCTGAACCATTTGGCCCAGCAAACATTCGCAAACGAGGTGTACTGTCCATCAGGTTACCTTCAGTTTCATGCCTGCCGATACCTTGTGCTTGGGTGGAGCTTTTTTCAAAATATGGCGGGTGCCATTGGGGTAGGTTTCGACGAGGTTGCCATCGACGACTTCTATTACCGTTTGGCCGCTGCTCAGTGATGCGTTATAGGCGCGGCGCGTATAACGTGCCGTATTCTTAGCAAAGCGCTGTTCTGCATCAAGCTTGTTTGTCATTTGGGTTGCCTCGTTACCATGGGTGTTACCTGAATATCATACAAGCGCTGGCCAGAGTATGCTAGGCAGTGGCGTGGAGTCCGCCAGACGCGCAGCGCATCCAGCGTAAGATCGCGATCTATGCCGAAGATCCGGTGGCCCAGCGCAACAACGTCAAGGCGCTGGTGGGGAGCGAGTATATCCGCCTGCGGGTTGGGGAGTGGCGGGTGATCATGGACGACCGGGGTACGGTGCTGTTGGTACTCAAAATTGGCGCCCGCGGCGATGTCTATCGGTGACGAATCACGAGGAAACGGATCATGGGTACACCACAGTTCATCCAAACCCCTGCCGGCGAGCGACTGGTGGTGCTGAGTGAACAGGACTATGCCAGGCTGCTCGAACAGGCGGAAGACCATCACGATATCCAGGCGGCGCATGAGGTTCGTGCCCGTATCGAGGCGGGTGAGGAGACATTTCCATCCAGTGTCGTCGAGGCGTTGCTCAATGGTGGGGCACCGGTAAAGGTGTTCCGTGAGCATCGGGGGCTGCGTGCAGGCGAGCTTGCTGAGCGGGCGGGGATCAGTCAGGGCTACCTGTCGGAGATCGAAGCTGGCAAGAAGAGCGGCTCGCTGGCTGTGTTGAAGCGAATCGCCGGCGTATTGGGCGTGGAGCTGAGTGATTTAGCGTGACGCCTTGAAAACCAGTGCTGGGCTGACGCTGAACCGTTCGGAGAACGCTTTGATATGTCATCGCCCTCAAGTTTCCCTGCCGCCTGCCGATAACCTGTTTATCTATCCCTGCGCGCCATCCGGCGCGCGCTTGAGGGCATGCTACGGTGCTGGTGCTCAATACCTCTATCATGTCGATGCTGGCGCGCCAGCATCTCCACGCTAGCCAGTCTGAGCTGCAGACGGCGATGCAGCGGCTGTCTTCCGGGCTGCGGATCAATAGTGCCAAGGACGATGCCGCCGGTCAGGCGATCGCCAACCGCATGACCGCGCAGATCCGCGGGCTGGCCCAGGCGCAGCGTAACGCCAATGACGGTATCTCCCTGGTGCAGACCGCCGAGGGTGCGCTGAATCAGGTCAACGATAACCTGCAGCGTATCCGCGAACTCTCGGTTCAGGCGGCCAACGGCACGCTCAGTGCACGTGATCGGGCCTCGATTCAGAACGAAGTCGATCAGCGGCTGGAAGAGATCAACCGGCTCACCGGCCAGACCGATTTCAACGGCGTCAAACCGCTGGGGCAGACGCGCTCGCTTTCGATTCAGGTCGGCGCCAATGATGGCCAGGTGATCGATATTGAGCTACCGGCGCTCGACCTTAGCGGGCTGGGCCTCGAAGATTTCAGCGTTGAGGGGGAAGACGAAGGGCGCCTGGCCCAACTCGACGAGGCGCTGCGGCGCGTTGACCGCCAGCGCAGCTATCTTGGCGCGACGCACAACCGGCTCGAAGGAGTGATCGATAACCTGGCCACCACGCAAACCAATCTGGCCGCCTCGCGGTCGCGGATCATGGACGCCGACTATGCTGTAGAGGTGTCGCGGATGGTGCGGGCGCAGATTCTCCAGCAGGCCAGCGCGGCGATTCTGGCTCAGGCCAATCAGCTGCCGAATACTATCCTTACGCTTCTGGGGCGATGATATCTTACTGATTAACTTCAATAATCCTTAAAGAATGATGGCCAAGTGCCGATAATCCCTTTGCAGCCTTGGGAGGGCTGCATGACATCAATATGCAAGGGATACCCATGAAAAAGATAATGACTGCCGGTGTTACGGCTCTGTTGCTGGCTGCTGGCACCAGTGGCGCTCAGGCGTTTGAAGATCGTGTCAGCGTAGGCGTGCTGGCCGGGACGACCGGGGTGGGGGCAGAGGTCTCGTGGCGTTTTCATGAACGCATGGGCGTTACCGCTCAATACGCCGGCGGGTTGAGCTGGAGCGGCGACTTCGATACCGACGATGTAGATTACGACGGCGATCTGGATATTTCTGCCGGCGCCATCAAGTTCGACTACTATCCGTTTGCCGGCCGCTTTTACCTGACTGCTGGCGCCATGCTGCCGGACATGGAAGCCAACGTTCGCGGGCGTTCCAAGCACAATGATAGCTTCGAGTTCGACGGCGTAACCTACGCTGCGAGCGATATCGGCAGCGTGCACGGCACATTGACCATTGCCGACGGCGTACAGCCCTATGCCGGGCTGGGCTGGCGCTCATCGCATCGCCAGGGCTTCGGGATTTTCTCCGAACTCGGGGTGATGGCGACCAGTATCGACGTGTCGCTCAGTACCTCTGAAAACTTCGAGGCGGAGGATGGTGATTTCCGTCGCGACCTGCGTCGCGAAGAGCAGCGTCTGAAAGATGAGGCCGACAAGCTGCCGTTCTACCCGGTGGCGGTGGTCGGGGTCTCTTACACCTTCTGAGTAAGCCATTCGCAGGACGATATGCCCGGGCCATGTGACCCGGGCATTGTCGTGATATAGCGGTCTCAAGTTTGGTGATAGCTTGCCGATATTCTGATATAGCAATGCTGTGAATAACAACAATACCGATATTTCATGCAGGGAGAACAGACGTTGACGCATTTCGAGACCTTTCCCACCGCCCTTGAGGTGGACGTCATTGGTGGTCTGGAGCAGGCATTGAGGCGTTTGCAGGAACGCGATGCGGGGTTGCTTGAGGCGCAGGCCAATGAGCGTACTATTACTGCCCGCCTCGGGGGATATCTGCAGGAGCTGTTTCCCGACTGGGATGTCGACTGTGAGTTCAATTGCTGGCGCGGGCCGCTGCAGCGTAGAGGCCATGTCGTGGTCTCCACCACCAGCGCCACCACCGAGGCGCCGACCATCTTTCCCGACCTGCTGATCCATCGCCGTGCCGATGGAGAAACCCTGGCGGTGATCGAAGTGCTGAAGAGCGATGCCCAGAGCGCTCGCCACCGTGAGAGGCGCAAACTTCAGCACTGTCAGACGAGGCTCGGTTGCCCCCATGCGGCAATGATCGAGATCGGCGTTGGTGAGAGGCGTGGTCGCCACCATGTGGAGATGCTCTCATGTCCATGACCGCCGGAGGCATATCCGCGCGGGATCTATTGCACGATCTCATCCCCAAGTTGAAAGCCACGGAGAGCTTCGTCAACGACACCCTGGTGGTGATGATCGATCAGGCCCCGCCCGGGGAAGAGCGCTTACGCCGGGAGCGTCAGCGGCAGGAGTTCCAGCTCAACCTGACCATGATCCGCATGAATCTGAAGCATTTGCTGAAGCGCCATGCTCATCTGCTTGACGAGGTGAGCGAGGCCGACGACCTCTCGCCCGGCCAGATGCTAAAGCTCGATGAGCATGAGCGAGTGGCGCTGGAGAGTGCCAGGGCGCTATATGAGCAGACTCAGGCGCTCCAGACGCGCTGACTGGCCTGTCTCATCCTCGCCGTAAACGCCCCTTCCCCTGCGCTTTTCAGTGTATCGGGCACGATTTGACGGATATACACTGGGGATAGCACTATTCCACCACCCTGAGAGATTACCGTGATTCCAACCGACTACCAGCAGGTCATTGAGGAGTTCGATAGCCTGATCCGCGACGCTCGTGCGCTGATGGTGCGCCTCGAGGCATCGGGGATGGACGAGACGCATCAAGCCGACTATCTCGACGTACATGCCATCTATGCCAAGGCGGTGGCTGACCAGCGTGTCTATACGTTGTCGATGCTTGATCGCGAGGGAGCCGAGGAGCGGGCGGCCTGATCCTCTCAGGCTGGCGCAATGGCTATCTCAGTCCCGGGACCAGCCTCCGCCAGCAGTGGGCTCAGGAGGTGATTTCGGCGGCGTGCCACGCTTGTTGCCATGCGGAGATCTCGTCGGCGGGCATTGGCCTGGCGATACCGTAGCCCTGCATCAGGTGGCAGCCCAGCGCCTCCAGCGCTCGGGCGTGAGCCATGCTCTCCACGCCTTCGGCGAGGACCGGGCGTTTAAACTTGCGCGCCAGGAAGATGACGCTCTCGACGATAGCGTGGTCCTCGTCGTTATCGAGCATGCGTGAAACGAAGCTGAGGTCGATCTTGATCAGGTCGACCGGCAGATTGCGCAGGTAGGAGAGGGACGAGTAGCCGGTGCCAAAATCGTCCAGTGCCAGCTCGATTCCCAGCGCCTGACAGCCTTCCATGACCTGCATTGCCGCGTCGATGTCGTCCAGTGCGGCAGATTCCAGTACTTCGATCTTGATATCGCCGGGGCCAATTTGCGGGTGTTGCCGCATGAGGTTGGCAAGCACATCGAGGAACTCGAGTCGGACCAATGACTGCGGGCTCAGGTTCACGCTGATCGGCAGCACCAGGCCGGTGTGACGCCAGGCATCTGACTGCCGCAGCGCGGCTTCCAGTACCCACTCATCAATGGCCTGCTCGAGCTCGGTGCCGGCCAGCAACGACAGGAACTCGCCGGGCGCCAGCAGGCCGCGCTGGGGATGTCGCCAACGGATCAACGCTTCCACGCCGACCAGGCGATGGGTGCTCATGTCGACTTGTGGCTGGTAGAACAGCTCGAACTCATGCCTGGCAAGCGCCTGAGTCAGTCTTGCAAGCTGCTCGCGTTGGCGGCGGATGCGCAGGTCCTGGCTAGCGTCGAACAGCTGGTAGCAGTCACCGCCGCGCTCCTTGGCCTGGTACATCGCCTGAGTGGCGTGACGCAGCAGCATATCGGCGTCGCTATCGTCCTGGGGATAGGTGGCGATACCAATGCTGGCGGTAATGCTGAGTGTTTCGCCGTCGATGATCAGCGGCTTGGCAAGGGCGTTGCGCAGGTGATCGAAAGTCTCCAGACCCGGTCCCGGTCCCTCCTCGGGGAAGATCAGCGCGAATTCGTCACCACCTACGCGGGCCAGCTTGCCGTGGTCCTTGAGCACCCCCTTGAAACGCTGGGCCAACATCACCAGCAGCTGGTCGGCGACCTGATGCCCGTGACTCTGGTTGATACTGCCGAAGTGGTCGAGGTCGAGCATGCAGACGGTCAGCGACTGGTCGAAGCCCTCGGCATAGTCGAGGAGATCCTGCAGCTGTTGGGTGAGGTGATCGCGATTGGCCAGGCCGGTGAGGGTGTCGAAGTTGGCAGCGCGGTAAAGCTCTTCGCTGTGGCGTTTGCTGCGGGTCAGGTCGGAGAATACCGCGACGTGATTGATGATCTGGCCCTGGTCGTCGAAGACCACCGAGACCGACAGCATGGCGGGAAAGGTTTCGCCGTTCTTGCGTCGGCCGGCAAATTCGCCGTGCCAGTCCTTGCCCTTCTCCAACTGGTTGATCACGGTGGGAGCGTCGGCCAATCCAGGCAGCACCGAGCCCAGCTGAGTGGCATCAATGTTGATCAACTCCTCGCGGGTGTAGCCGGTGATCGCACAGCAGGCCGGGTTGACGTCGACCACGACGTACTCGGTATCGGTGATCAGAATGCCTTCCTGGGTGTTGTCATAAACCCTCGCGGCGAGCTTGAGGCGCTCCTCGAAGGTCTTGCGCTCGCTGATGTCCGACTGGATATCGATGAAACCCGTCAGTTGGCCCTGCTCGTCGTAGAGTGCGTCACAGCGGATATGCACCCAGTAGGAGGTGCCGTCGCGGCGATAGTGAATCACCTCCTCCTCGAAGCCTTCGCCGCGCGCCAGCGCCGCCTCGATGCGGGCGTTGGCGATAGGGTCGGTGGCGGGGCCGCGGAGCAGCTCGCCGGGGCGCTTGCCGAGTGCTTCATCGCGCGTGTAGCCGGTCAAACGCTCGAAGCCTTCGTTGACCCACTCGATGCGGTCATTGGCATCGCAGATAAAGACGCTGTTGCTGGTGCGCTGGGCGACCTGCGACAGCCGCGTGATGCTCTGCTGGCCACGCTGATGTTCACGCCTCACTCGCAGCGTATCGACCAGCTGTGCGGTAGTGCTGAGCAGCGGCGACAGGAAATCCACCAGAGCATCGTCAAAACCGCCGGGGCGGTTGGCCAGCCCCAGCATGGCGACCATGCGGCCGTTGATACTGATCGGCACCCCCAGGAAGCTGGCCAGTGTCGGGTGCCCCGGTGGCAGTCCACCCTTGCGCGGGTCGTTGGCAGGATCATTGCTGATCACGGTTTGCTGGGTGCGCAGCGCGTGGCCGAACAGGGTGTCGAGATTGTGGAACTCGAGGCCATCCGGGGCCGCCTCGAGCATTGCCCGGGAGGCCTTGTCCCAGGCGATATCGGTGATCGCGTGCTCCTTTAGGTAGGGCTGATCCTCGCCATCGTAGAAAATTTCACCGATGAAGCCGAACTCACTATCGGTCAGGGCAATCACTGCCTTGAGCAGTGGCTCAAAGGCCTGATGGCCGTCGTCGCTGGCGATGAAGTGCGACTGGGCCTTGACGATAACGCTGTCGAGCTGGTGTTGGTGCTGCAGGCGCTGCTCGATGCGCTTGAGCTGGTTGGCGTTGTGCAAGGTGCCGAGTACCTGCACGGTCTTGCCATCGACCACCAGCGGCTGGCCGGTGAGCTGCACCCAGTCGTGGCCACCCCCGGTTGAGGCCAGTCTCAGCGCCACCTCGAAACCCTGTTGCTGTTCGATGGCATCGTTGAGGCCCTGGCGTAGTATCTGCTGGTCGTCTGGGTGGTAGCGCGAGATGGCGGCCTCGGGTGGCGTAGGCTCGTCGCCTTTGATGCCGAGTTGCTGGAAAACCGCTGTGCTCCAGAAGGCAAGGCCGGAACTGACATCGAGCTCCCAGACGCCGATGCCGGCATGATCCGCGGCGTCTAGGAGTCGCTTATCCAGCCGCTGTTCGAAGAAGTGAACCGCTTGCTGGGCTAACAGCAGCAGCAGGTGGCGCTGCAGCGGGCTGGCGCGGCGCGGCTGGGTGTCGAGCACGCACAGCGAGCCGATGGCGTAGCCGTCGCGGGTGATCAGCGGGGCGCCCAGGTAGTAGCGCACGAAAGGCGCCTCAATGACTTGAGGGTTTTCGGCAAAGCGCGGATCGAGGCGGGTGTCGAGCACCTCCATCGGATGGTCGTTCAAGATGGTGTGGGCGCAGAACGAGATATCGCGAGGCGTTTGGTCGAAGGGGATGCCCGTCGAGCTCTTGAACCACTGACAGCTCTCGTCCACCAGCGACAGGATCGCCATCGGGGTTTCAAGCAGTTCGGCGGCCAGCTGGGTGATGAGATCGAGCTCGGCGTCACGGCGATGGTCATGCAGCGTATATCGCCACAGTCTGTGCAGACGCTGTGCTTCATTGTCGTGTAGTTGCGGGGTCTGCATGGTTACTGCCTCGGCATCCATGTGGTCGTCGCCCAAAGGCTGGGACATTCACAGGTGTAACACATATTTACCGCCAGTTGGTCGTCAATCGTTGGTGGCCATTGACGCGCTACTGGGTAGCCGTGGCGATGTCGGTTGCCCGGATTTCTCTTTCCGTCGTAAGCGGTACATGGGGGAAATGCCCTGTAACTGATCTATCGACTCCTTGGCGCAAGTCTTTAATCTTTGGTGATAAAACATTCGTTCGTTCTGTTTTAAGCCATTGGTTGAGCCAGACCAATACGTCGCGAGGCAATTGTTCATAATACTTAAGTTGTATCAGCTGAAGCCGATAGAGCTGGAGTAGGCAAGCCACAACCAAAAAAACGCCACACACTATGTCGATTCGTCATAGTGACTTTGCAGGGAGTTTGATCTATGAAGCTGTTGCACCGAGTGCCGATGGGCATGAAATTCATGTTGGTACTGCTGCTGCCGCTACTGGCAGTCTTCTACTTTGCCGGATCGGGGGCATGGGAGCGCTGGCAACTGAGTCGCAGTATGCACCAGGTGGCGTTTCTTACCGAGGTGGCCAGCGATGCTGGCAATCTAGTGCATGCCCTGCAGGCTGAGCGGGGGCTATCGGCAGGCTTTTTGAACAGTGACGGACGTGAGTTTTCCACAGAGCTGAACACCCAGCGCCAGCGCGTGGATGAGGCGCAGGAGGCATTTGCCCATGAGGTGGCTGGCCTTCCGAGGGATGCCCTGGCACCCGAGGTCAACGAAGAGCTCGACGCGACCCTCGCCGAGCTTGGCGCCATCGCTGAACTACGCCAGCGGGTCGATGGCGGTACGTTTGGCGCCGAGGCGGCTATCGATGCTTACACCACGCTCAACAACCGGCTGATCGATATCGTGCCGGTGCTGACGCAGCTTACCGACCAGGGGCGTGTGGTGGAGCAGATAGCCGGTTACTACAACTTACTGAAAGCCAAGGATCTGGTGGGCGTCGAGCGTGCAGTGCTGGCGAGCGTGTTTGCCGCCGATGCCTTCGATGGCGAGCTTCTGCAGCGTCTGCTGGGACTGACCGGTGCCGAGGCCGCGTATATCGATGGCTTTCATGCGTTTTCTACTGCTGATCAGCGCGATGGTTATGCCGGCTATCTCGACAGTGACGTGGTACGCGATGCGCTGACGCTGCGTGAGCGCGCCATCGCAGGTGCCGAGCAGGGTGGTTTTGGTGTCGATGCCGGTGACTGGTTTCGCTTGCAGACCGAGCGCATAGGGCTGCTGAAATCGGTAGAGGATGATGTGGCTGCGGGGCTTCTGGCCGAAAGCCAGGCTCTGCGGCAGACGGCTAACCAGGCGTTGAGCGGCTATTTGCTGGTGGCTGGACTGGTAATCGGGCTGGCGCTGATGTTGGCATGGTGGATCACTCGTAGCATCGTCGCGCCGCTCAAGCGTACCCTGCATCGGATTGCCAGCAGCAAGGGTGACCTGACACAACGTCTTGAGGTGCTGGGCAGTGATGAGCTGTCGCAGCTCAACCTTGCTTACAACACGGCGAGCGACAGCACCGAGCAGATGGTGCTGTCGATCAAGCGCAACGCCGAGTCGATCAGTAGCGCCAGCGGTGAGATCGCTCAGGGCAATCAGGACCTGGCCCAGCGCACCGAGGAGCAGTCGAGCTCGCTGGTGGAGACTGCTACCAGCTTGGAGCAGGTCACCGCGACGGTGAGGCAGACCGCTGACAACGCTGAGCAGGGGCGGCAGTTGGCCGGTGAGCTTGACGCTCAAACACGCCAGGCGGGGCACACGACTGGAGACGCCAGTAGTGCCATGGAGGCGATCAAGGCGTCGAATCATAAGGTCACCAGTATTGTCACGGCGATTGACGAGATTGCCTTCCAGACGAATCTGCTGGCGCTCAACGCCTCGGTGGAAGCGGCCCGTGCTGGGGAGCACGGTAGGGGGTTCGCGGTAGTCGCCGCAGAGGTGCGAAAGCTGGCCCAACGCTGCGCCTCAGAGGCCAATGAGATTCGACGACTGGTTGCCATCAGTGTCGAGAAGATAAATGAGGGCGAGCAACTGGTAGATACCTCCAGCCAGCAGTTGAAGGTGGTGGTCGAAGGCATGTCACGCATGAGCCATTACGTCAGCGATATCGCGGCGGCCGCCATCGAGCAGTCGGCGGGTATCGAGCAGATCAATCAGGCAATGTCTCAGCTCGAGGAGGTCACACAGCAGAATGCCGCACTGGTAGAACAGGCCGCTGCGGCCAGCAAGTCGCTGGACGATCAGTCTGATGAGATGACGTCGCTGGTGGGGCGGTTCAAGGTCCGTGAAGCTACCCAGACGCCGCGGCTTGGTCATGCCATGACGGGCTGATCTGGTGAATGCTCCGCTGTAAGTACCGTTTGGCAGCAATATGCCACTGTCGGGAAACGTCAGCGTACATCTCTTGACACTGCTTGGCGGCGAGATGCGCTACAACTCAAGGTGATAATAACTATACCTTGGGGGGAGCACATGAACATTGATGGGGAACGCTTGCTGCTAGGTATTGTGCTGTGGGGGGCGGCGGCGCTGTCGGCTCCCATTGCCACGATGATGATATTACAGTTTGGCGGACTGCCAGCGCTGGGAGTGGGAGCGTTGAGCGTGACGCTGTTTGGTGCCGCATTGTTGTGTACCCACATCAATCAGCAGCTCGATGAGCTGGGGCTGGAGGATGAGCTCTCCGATGAGGAGTGGGAGGCGCATTTCGCCGAGGAGCCGCTGCAGTGTAGTGGCCTGCGGGTGTTGAGGATCGGGGAGGGCAGCCCGTTGAAGGGGCATATCAGCGAGCGCTCGGTGATTCTCAAGATCAATGGGGTGTGCCCGGCCACCGCGGACGAAGCCAACCACGCGCTGGTAGAGGGGCGCAATGAAATCGAGTGGATGGGCAGTAATCGTAAACCCTTGATGGCTCATATCACCACGCACGGTCATGAGCACGACCTGCTGGCGCAGTTCGAGCAGCTGAATCCACGCCCCGCGCCGCAGGGGGCGGCTGAAGCGCCGGCCGGCTAACCCTCCCCAGCACACAAACGGCAAGCGCATGAGCGCTTGCCGTAAGTTGCCGTGATTCGCGGTGCATACCGTTGCGTGCTGCGAATCAGTCGCTCTCGTACTCGTCGGCTTCCTCGAGGGCGTCGCGGGTAGCGTTGACGTGCACCACGTAGTCGTCGTCTTCCTGGGTCAGCTCGACGCTCTCCCACTCGATAGCGACATCCTTCTCGCCGATGCCCAGGAACCCGCCGACGCCAACGATCAGGGCCACGATCTGGCCATCTTCGTCCAGCAGCAGGTTGTCGATACTGCCGATCTCCTCGTCTTCGGCGGTGCTCCTCACCTCCTTGTCGGTCAGCTCGCTGGCATGCAGGGTGCTACCCGGCTGATCGGCCAGGAAGGTGGCATCGACGCCGGCATGGTCGGGTTCGTCGACGTGGTCATCGGCCAGCGCGCTGCCCGCGGCTAACGCCAGGGCGGGGGCCAGGGTGATGCTCAGCAGAAAAGGCTTCATCGGTTTCATCACTTGCTCCTTGTGCATCGTCTAATGAAGTGCTGCCGCTCCTGATCCAGAAGCGACGCTTTCATCATGCAAAGCAGGGCAGCGAGGTTCGATAACCCATGTTAGACAACGCTGAAGCAATACCCACGCTTACCATGGTGGTGTCTGGGAAGGGTGTTCAGCGCTCGCGAATCAGCGCAGAGGTGAGCCAGTGTGCGGCGAAGGCGTCGGCACTGAGCGGTTTGCCGAAGTGGTAGCCCTGAGCCTGCTGACAGCCCATGGCAAGCAGTGCCTGGGCCTGTTCGGCGGTCTCCACGCCCTCGGCCACGGTGTCCATCTGCAGGTTACGGGCCATGGCGATAATGGTAGTGACGATGGCGTGATCGTTGTCGTCTTCCAGCATATCGGCAACGAAGGACATGTCGATCTTGATCTTGTCGGCGGCAAAGCGTTTGAGATAGGAGAGCGACGAGTAGCCGGTGCCGAAATCGTCGATAGAGAGTCCATAGCCCAGCGACTTGAGCGCCTCGGTGATGGCAACGGCCTGGTCGGGGTCGCTCATGAAGCCGCTTTCGGTGAGCTCCAGGCCGAGCTGTGAGGCGCTAACGCTGTGCTCGGCGCAGCTACGTTGCAGAGTGGCGATCAGCTGGTGGTCGTCGAACTGGCGCGAGGCGACGTTGATGGCGAGCTGACCGGGCATTTCGAATCCGCTGTGCTTCCAGGCGGCGAGTTGCCGGCAGGTGGCGTTGATGACCCAGTTGCCGAGCGCCACGATCATGCCGCGCTCCTCGGCCAGCGGAATGAATTCGGCGGGACTTATTGCGCCGAGTTCCGGGTCGTTCCATCGACATAGCACCTCGGCGCCAACCAGGCGACCGCTGGCCAGGTCGACCTGCGGCTGGAAATTCAGGCTGAGCGAGCCATTCAGCAGGGCGCCGGCCAAGCGCTTGGCCATGTCGAGCCGCGAGGCGAGAGCTGCTTCCATGTGGGCCTCGAAGAAGCGGTAGGGCACATCCTGCTGCTTGGCTTGGTACATGGCGATGTCGCTATACTTGAGCAGTTCGCGGGGGCTGCCTGCATCGTCGGGGTAGAAGGCGATGCCGATGCTGACATCGACTTCGAAGGCTTGTTCGTCAATCTGCAGCGGTGCGTCCAGCGAGCGCAGCAGACGCGAGGCGGTATGCGTGATGCTGTACATGTCGCCGGGATCGACCAGCACCACGAACTCGTCGCCCCCCAGTCGGGCCAGATATTCGTTGTCGAGCAGTGCGCCAGAGAAACTGTTGGCCACTGCTGCCAGGACCTTGTCGCCGATGTCGTGGCCTAGGCTGTCGTTGATGTCCTTGAAGCGATTGAGATCGAGCAGCATCAGTCCAACTCGCGTGCCGTCGGCGCGCGCCACGGCACTCTGCAGGCGCTGCATGAAAGCGGTCCGATTGGGCAGGCCAGTGCCGAGATCGCGGTAGGCGAGGCGGCGGATGTGCGCCTCGTCTTCCTGGCGCTCGAGTTCGGCGGCGACCCCGGCGGCGAAGATCTGCAAAACGCTGGTGACCAGCTCGGTATCGTGCAGCGGCCGGGCGAACATTACGCCGATCAGTCCGACAGGCTGGCCAGCCGAGTTGTCCAGGCGCCGGCCGGCGTAGGCGCGTACCCAGCTGAGCGCCTCGCGACCCTCCAATGGCAGGCGCTTGCCAGCGTCGTCGTGCACGATGCTCTCGGCCTCGATCACGACATCCTCGCAGGGTGCACCGGGCAGGGTGTAGCTGAAGTTGGGCTGACGCTCACCGTCGATCACGATGGTCAGGGTGTGAGCGCGGTTCGGGTCGGCGTCGTCGAGGCGGGCGATAAAGGCCAGCTCGGCATCCAGCGCCTCGGCCATATGGTGGGTCAACTGGTCGAGAAACTCCGCGCCGCTGCGTGCCGAGACCGCCGTTGCGATCTGGAGCACGGCGCGTTGGACGCGCTGCTGCTCGAGTCGCTGGCGCAGGACATCGATGCCGAATGCCAGGTTGTCGGCCAGCTCGGATAGCAGCTGCCCCTCCTCGTCGCTGATCGGTTCGGTGTGCGGCTGGTAGAGCGCGAGGATGCCAAATACCTGGCCCCCACGTTTTAGCGGCAGGCAGACCAAGCTGCGGAAACCTTGCTGCATCGCCATGCCGCGCCAGTGGACGAAGCTCGGGTCGTTGGCCAGGTCATTGATGATTACTGGCTTGCCGCTACGCACTGCCCTGCCTGCCGGACCGAGACCGTTGCGATGATCTGTTGACCAACTCAGGGTGATGTGGTCGAGATAGCCTTGAACGTTACCCGCGGAGGCTCGGGGCTCGATGCGGCGTGTCTCGTCATGCATGGCGTAGCCCACCCAGGCCATACAGTAGCCGCCGACCTCGACGGCCAGTTGGCAAATGGCCTCCAGCAGCTGGGGCTCCTGTTCGGTATGGATCAGCGCCTCGTTGCAGCGACTGAGCAGCTTGAGCGCACGGTTGGTGCCCAGCAGCCGTCCGCGGTGAAGCAGTTCACTCTCCCGACGGGCTAGCTCTGTCCCGGCGTGTGCCGCGGTGATGCGCATGACCTCCTCGGCGTGGCGCGAGGTGTCGATGGGCCGCGAGTGCATGGCAGCGACCAGTCCCAGCGGGCGTCCGTCGGGCGCGTACATCGGCACGCCGAGATAGGCCTCGACGTTGAGCTCGACAAGGAGAGGGTCGTCAGGGAACCGCGCGCAGACATCATGCGCAAAGTGACAGGCCGCATGGCCGCTGACCCGCTCGCAAGGGGTGCCAGTCAGCGGATAGCGGGTATTCGCGATCAGCCGGTCGAGGGCCCACAGCGCTAGCGTGGTCGCATGCTCGCCGTCCTCTTCGACTCTGGCAACCATGACATAATCAACCCCGAGGATATCGCTCAGCGCGGCCACCAGCTGATCGAAGAAGGCGTCGTCGGTTGCCTTCGACAGGCTGTCGGCCAGGCGACGAAAGACGTCATGGGTTGTCACCAGGTCATTCAATCGCGTGATCCTCCGAACGCTGAACGTTGTTATCGATAGAGTGTTATCGGCGCCATCGGTAATGAACTTGAGCGCACCCGTGCGCCCGGCTAACGATCAGTATCACTATGCCACGCCATTTCATGAATGTGTCAGTGCCAAGGCCTTGATATGCCGCTGCTTGGCGTGACGCTTGTTTAGTGCGTTGCGTTATATCAGGCGGGGCGTTAGCGGCGGGGAAGTGAGTCGCGAAGTTGGGGGGAAGCGTTAAACGCTCGGGGGCGAGCACTGCAAGGGCGTCACTGCCGAATTGGTGCGGATGGGGAGACTTGAACTCCCACGCCCGAAGGCACCAGAACCTAAATCTGGCGTGTCTACCAATTCCACCACATCCGCATTCGTTACAGCAGCGTGCTCCAAGCCGCCCATATTCTACGGATGGATATAAGCAAGTCAATGCGTTATTCCGGCAGTCGTAAAAAGTGGGCCACTGCGTCGGCACAAGGCCTCTCCAGGTAGGGCACTTGGCCCAGGCAGGGTGCGTCCAGGTGCTGGGCCAGGGAGTTCAGATTCGCGGTGGCCTCGTCCATCTGCGGCTCGATCTGGTTGGCGACCCAGCCGGCCACCTCGACCCCGTCACGCCGGATGGCCTCTAGAGTGAGTCGGGCGTGGTTGATCGCGCCCAGGCGCACCCCGACCACCACAATCACCGGTAGCCGCAATAGTCCGGCGAGGCCAGCGAGATCCTCGTGGTCGTTGAGTGGTACCCGCCAGCCACCGGCCCCCTCGATCAGCGTCAGATCGCGGGCTTCGGCGAGTCGTGTGGTTAACCACTCACCCAGGTTGGCGAGTCCGAGGCTTACGCCTTCGCGCTGTGCGGCCAGGTGCGGGGCGATGGCCGGAGCGAAGGCGTAGGGATTGACCTGGGCATAGGCTGTCGTGGGGCTGGAGCCTGCCTGCAGGGTCAGCGCATCGCGGTTGCGCAGACCGTCCGATGTCATCTCGCAGCCGGAGGCAACGGGCTTCAGGCCCAGGGTACTGAGACCTTGGCGGCGCGCTAGCGCCAGCA
This sequence comes from Halomonas sp. ML-15, assembly GCF_014779595.1. Taxonomy (GTDB): domain Bacteria; phylum Pseudomonadota; class Gammaproteobacteria; order Pseudomonadales; family Halomonadaceae; genus Franzmannia. Next base: position 35,317 of record NZ_JACXZT010000017.1, on the reverse strand, counting down.
ACCCGCTGGTGATCAAGGTCTTGCCGGCGTCGGTATCGGTGCCGGTAACGAAGTAGGCGGACATTGCGTCTCCTCAATCGCGGCTGAGGTCGAGGGTCAGTAGCTGGTAGGTCACCGGCAGGCCCTGGGGCTCGCGCAGTGCCTCATGGCGCTGCCGCGCTCGGGCCAGGTCGCCGCGGGTGAGGCGGGCGCCGGGGCGGGCGGTCTGGGCGCCGACGCCCTTGATGGACGCCATCACGGTGGCCAGGTCAGGGTAGTGGAAGCGCCACTCGCTCTGATTCACCTGGGGACGCTGAAACCCGGCCAGGCGTGCCGCGATCAGGTGGCGGTCACGACTGCGCAGCGGCAGCAGGGCCGCCGGCGCGCCGGGGCGCGACCAGGCGTGGCCGATCTCCGCCAGGGTGCCAGGGGCGAGGGTGTTGATCAGGGCGCGGCCGCCCGGGCGCAGCACCCGATGCACTTCGGTCAGCACCCGGGTCAGGTCCGGGCACCACTGAATGGCCAGGTTGGAGACCACCAGGTCCAGGCTGGCATCGGCCAGCGGCAGGTCGGCGGCATCGCCACACAGCCAGTGCAGGCCGGGCTTATTGGCGTGGGTGCGTCGGGCGGCGTCGAGCATGCCGGGGGCGATGTCGAGGCCGAGAACGGAGCAGTCTGTGGCGTAGCGCTCGGCCAGACGGGCGCTCCAGTGGCCCGGGCCACAGCCCAGATCGAGCACCCGGCTGGCGCGGGTTGGCAGGCGGGCCCAGAGGGGCTTCGCCATGGCCTGCTGGGCACTGGCCAGCCGCGCATAGTCGTCGGCGGCGCGGGAGAAGGCCCGGGCGACACGGCGCTGCCAGTCAACCGGCGACGCCGGGGCGGTGGGGCAACGCAAGCTGGACGATGCGCTCATGGACAGGAGACCTCGGCGTGGCGCCCATGGCGCTGCTTGAGCACGCGGGCCATCTCGCTCAGGGCCCCGGCCAGCGCCGCCGGACGAGAGAGCATCGGGCAGTGGCCGGCGTGATCGAGAACCCTGTCGGCGTCGGCAATGGCCGCCGGGGCCAGCAGCGGGTCTCGGGCGCCGGTCAGACGGGCCACCGGGCTCGCACCATGTGTCGGGTCGGTCGAGAGTTCGAGTCTTGCCAGCCACTCCAGGCCTGCGGCCAGGGTGGCGGGGTCTGGTGGCGGACCTTCGTCAAGCAGGGTGCATAGCTGCCGATGGGCATCCCGGGGGCGGGGCTCTCCGCCGAGCTGCCAGCGCTGGAAGTGGGCCAGGGTGGCGTCGGGAGCGCGGGCAAAGGCGCGTCGAAAGGCAGCGAGCTCCGCGGTGGTAACGCCACCTGGGGTACAGAAGCTCGTGCCGGTTCCTAGCTGTATCAGACCCCGCGGCGGAGGCAGGTACGTCAGCAGCGCACCGGCCAGCAGGCCGCCCAGGGACCATCCCACCCAGATTGCCTCAGTGGGCAGCTCCGCCGCCATGGCATCGGCCAGTTCGGCCAGGCTAGCGGGTGTCGCTAGCGGGGAGCGGGTCCCATAGCCGGGCCAGTCCGGGGTCGAGACACTGACCCCGGCGCGCCAATGATCGGCCAACGGCTGCCAGATCCGCGCATCGACGCCCCAGCCGGAGAGCAGCACCAGCCGTGTCATGGGGTCGCCTCCTCGGCATTTGCGACCCGCTCATGGCCAGCGGCTTCCGCGGCCTGGCAGTTCGCCAGCCCCGCGAGCAGGGCTTCCAGGTCATCATCGCCATGAGCAGCGCAGAGTGTGATGCGCAGCCGGGCCTGGCCACGGGGCACGGTGGGTTCGCGGATGGCGCCGACCTGCAGGCCCCGCTCGGCCAGCCGTTCGGCCCAGGCCATCACCCGCCGACTGTCTCCCAGCACCAGTGGCTGGATCGGCGAAGGGCTCTCTACCAGCGGCAGGCCCAAGTCTGACGCCTCGGCGCGAAAGCGTGCGATCAGGTGGTGCAGCCGGCTGCGCCGCTCGGGCTCGTCGGCAAGCAGCTCGAGCGCCTTGAGGGTGGCCGCCGCAACCCCGGGTGGCTGGGCGGTGGTGTAGACATAGGGGCGGGCGAACTGGATCAGATGCTCGATCAGTTCGGCACTGCCTGCCACGAAGGCGCCGCCGGTGCCCAGCGCCTTGCCCAGGGTGCCGACCAGTATCGGCACGTCGTCGAGCCCGTGGGCGCGGCCTACGCAGCCGTCGCCGTGGTCACCGAGTACGCCGAGGCCGTGGGCGTCGTCGATCATCAGCCAGGCGCCGTGGTGACGGGAGATCGCGGCGAGGCCGGCAATATCGGCCACGTCGCCGTCCATGCTGAAGACGCCGTCGCTGACCACCAATCTGGGGGCAGCGGCCGGTGCGCGACCCAGCAGGCGGTCGAGGTCGCACAGGTCGCGGTGGTGAAAGCGCCGCGAGGGCGCCCCGGAGAGCGCCGCACCGTCGAGCAGCGACGCGTGGTTGAGGCGGTCCTGAAAGACCCGAGTCTCAGGGTCGCAGAGCGCCTGGAGGGCGCCGAGATTGGCCATGTAACCAGTGGAGAAGAGCAGCGCACGGGGGCGTCCGGTGAGCGCGGCCAGTCGACACTCGAGCGCTTCGTGGACGTCCAGGTGGCCATTGACCAGATGCGATGCCCGGGCACCGGCACCGAATCGGCGAGCGCCGGCAGCCATGGCTTCGGCCAGCCGCGGATCGCTGGCCAGGCCCAGATAGTCGTTGCCGGCAAAGTCACGCACCCCACGGGCGGGCCGCCAGGTGCGGCGCTGCCGCCACAGGCCGCCAGCCCGCCGCGCCTGGGCCCGCTCAGCGAGCCGCGAAGGCCAGTCGGCGCTCATGGCTCAGGCGCCACTGGCGTCGTAGGCCAGCTCGCCGGCACGGGTGGCGGCGTGGCGCGTCGCCTGACGGGCCAGATCGGCCTCGACGTCGGCCTCCACTCTCTCCTGCAGCTGGACATCGTCGGTACAGGTTTCACGGCGCTCGGGGTGTAACCCCAGCTTGTCGAACAGTGCCCGGTCGCGCTCTGCCTGAGGGTTGGCGGTGGTCAGCAGCCGCTCGCCGTAGAAAATGGAGTTGGCGCCGGCCAGGAAGGCCAGAGCCTGGGTGGACTCGTTCATCTGCTCGCGGCCGGCGGAGAGGCGCACGTGACTCTCCGGCATCAGGATGCGGGCCACGGCGATGGCGCGGATGAATTCGATGGGATCGAGATCCTCCACATCTTGGAGAGGCGTGCCCGGCACCTTGACCAGCATGTTGATGGGCACCGACTCGGGGTGCGGCGCCAGGCGCGCCAGCTGCTGGAGCAGGGCGGCACGGTCGCGGGGCGCCTCGCCCATGCCCAGGATGCCGCCGGCGCACACCTTCATGCCCGCCTCGCGCACGTGGCCCAGGGTTTCCAGGCGGTCGGCATAGCTGCGGGTGGTGATGATCTCGCCGTAATACTCCGGCGAGGTGTCCAGATTGTGGTTGTAGTAGTCGAGCCCTGCCTCGGCCAGTCGCTCAGCCTGGTTGCCGTCCACCATGCCCAGGGTCATGCAGGTCTCGAGTCCCAATGCCTTGACCCGTTTGACCATCTCCAGCACCACCGTGAGATCCTTCTCCTGCGGGCTCTTCCAGGCCGCCCCCATGCAGAAGCGGCTGGCGCCGGCCTCCTGGGCGGCCTTGGCCTGTTCCACGACCTTCTCGATCTCGAGCAGCTTCTCCTTGCCCAACCCGGTGTTGTAGTGGCCCGACTGCGGGCAGTACTTGCAGTCCTCGGGGCAGGCGCCGGTCTTGATCGAGAGCAGGGTGGAGACCTGCACGGCGTTGGCATCGAAGTGAGTGCGGTGTACTTGCTGGGCGCGGAACAGCAGGTCGTTGAAGGGCAGGGCGAATAGCGCCTGGATCTCGTCGAGGGTCCAGTCGTGGCGCACGGCAGCATCGGTAGCTAAGGTCATTGGAGAGATCCGCAGGACTGATAGGTCAGTCAACAATGTTGGGTATGGACGTTAACGACGATGATAGGGACTGTGCCGATGCTGTCAACTCGGTGTTTTGGAAAAGTTGACGAGGTGCTGCGCGAGGCGCTCCCAGGGCGCTGTCACTTCTGCCTGGCGCCGGTCGCGTCGGACGCTCCCTGGTGCGAGGCGTGTCTGGTGGCGTTGCCGTGGAATCTCCCGGCCTGCCCACGCTGCGCCGAACCGCTGCCGCCGCTGACCCCGGCAGGGATGCCCTGCGGTGCCTGCCTGACTCAGCCGCCGCGCTACGCTCGGGCGCGGGTGGCGCTGCGCTATGCCGACGAGGTCGCGCTGTTGATCCAGGGGTTCAAATTCTCCGCCTCGCCACGGGCCGGGGCCGTGCTGCTGGCCCTGCTCGAGTATCAGCTGCGTGGAGTGGAGCGCTTGCCTGAGGTGCTGGTGGCGGTCCCGTTGCATCCGCGGCGTGCCCGCCAGCGCGGTTTCGATCAGGTCGCCTGGCTCGCCGAGCGGCTGGCCCGGCGCCTTGCGCTGCCGCTGGTCAAGGCGCGTCGGCTGCGCCATACGCCGACCCAGGTGGGGCTCAGCCGGCGGGCGCGGCAGGCCAACCTGAAGGGGGCCTTTGCGGTCGATCAGCCGCTGCCAGGGCACATCGCCATACTCGACGACATCATCACCACCGGGGCGACCTGCGAAGCGCTGGCCCAGGCCTGCGTGGCGCAGGGGGCGTCGCTGATCGAGGTATGGGCGGTAGCGCGCACGCCGCGGGAGTAAGGGGGAGGCCTGGCGACCTCCACTACCTCAAAGCGAGGGACGCCGGGGGCAGGTCCTAGAGGGGGTTCTGCGCCATGGGTGAGGAGCACTGCTCCGAACGGGCTGGCCATGGATGGCCAGCACTGGCCCTGCAAGCGAAGCAGGATGCGAGAGCGCAGCAGGGCGCAGGTAGCGCCCAGGGATGGGTTTACAGCGCCCCCTCGAAGGCCTGCCGACGGATCAGTCCCGAGCGGTGCTGCTACCTGCAATAGCTTGTAGGCGAGTGCTGTTTCGGCATATGTGGCCGGCGACTGCTAAGATGCCAGGCTTTACGCTTCAGGAGCCGAGCATGGCGGATACCCCTCACCCCTTCGAACGGCTCAGCCCGGCACGCATCGTGGCGGCCGTCGAGTCGCTGGGTTTTTGGCTGCCGGGCGAGCCCTTCGCCCTCAACAGCTACGAGAATCGGGTGTTTCTGCTCAGCGACGACGAACGACGGCGCTGGGTGGCCAAGTTCTATCGTCCCGGGCGCTGGAGTGATGCCCAGATTCAGGAAGAGCACGACTTCCTGCTCGAGCTGGCCGAAGCCGAGGTGCCGGTGGCGGCGCCCTGGCAGAATGCCGAAGGGCAGACGCTGCACCACTGGGAAGGCTTTCGCCTGACGCTGTTTCCCCAGGTGCCGGGGCAGGCGCCGGAGCTGGAGAATCCCGAGCACCTGTTTGCACTGGGTGAGCTGATCGGCCGAGTGCATGCGGTCGGGGCTCGTCGTGACTTCACCAGCCGCCTGAGCCTGGATCCGCTGAGCATGGTCGAGGAGAGTCGCGCCACGGTATTGGCCGGCCCCTGGCTGACGCGTCGCCAGCGGGATGCCTATGCGCGCATCAGCGGCGAGCTGCAGCAGTTGCTGAAACAGCATGCGTGGCCGGCGCAGTCGGCCATCCGCCTGCACGGCGACTGTCATCTAGGCAATATGCTGGGGCGGGACGCCACCTTCAGCCTGGTCGATTTCGACGATGCACTGATGGGGCCACGGATTCAGGACCTGTGGATGCTGCTCACCGCCCAGACCCCCGAAGAGCTGCAGTGGCAGCTCTCGGAGATACTCGAAGGGTATGAGCAGGAGGCAGACTTCCCGCGCGGCGAACTGTCACTGATCGAGCCGCTGCGTACGCTGCGGCTGTTGCGCCACAGCGCCTGGCTCACTGCGCGCTGGGAAGATCCGGCGTTTCCGCGTGCCTTCCCCTGGGCCGCCGAGGAGGGCTACTGGGATCAGCATATTCGCAGCCTGGAGCAGCAGCGCCAGGCGCTGGAGCAGCACCCACGCTGGCTGGCGGCTCACTGATCGTCGGGGTCGGGGCGTTCGGCGGGTACCGGGTTGGCGACGCCTTCGCCGTTGGCCTGACGGCGGCGCTCATTGATCTGCGCCGAAGGGTTCTCCTGGGCCTCGAGGTCGAGCTCACTGCGCAGGCGCAGCTGGAAGACGTCCCCTGGGAGCAGTTCGGCGCGCCGGCAGTCGCTGCCGCTCCCTTCTACACAGGCCGGCACGCCGGTATTGCCGTCGAGATCCTCGGCGCTGGCCGAGAATTCGCCGCTGAAGATCTCACGCTCGTCAGCGGTCGCTTCAATGCAGGTCAGGGTCGAGGCGCTCAGGCGGATGTGCTCGCCGTTGAGCCGTGCGTCGGCGGTGATCAGGCAGTGGTTGGGCAGGTCATATTCGCCACTGGCGGCTCTGGTCGGCTTGAGCAGGACATCGGCCTGGCTGGTGGTGCTCTGATCGAGGGTCAGGGTGTCGATCACTTCGACGCTGACGGTGGCGCCGGCGGGCAGCGACAGGGTGCCGGCCTGGGCCGTCAGCGGCAGGCTCATGGCGATGGCGAACAGGGTCAGTGCGGCGCGCGTAGGCTTGATCATTCCCGGTAAACTCGCTTGGACTCGTGCAGGGTGGCGTGAGTTTATCACAGCGTCGGGCGACAGCAGCCTGGCAAGGCGTGACATGATGTCACTCTGGTCTGGTCGGCGCAGCTCTGCTGCTCGACGGGGGTGGTGGCAGGGCTTAGAATTGTAGCGCGACTCACTACAACATTGTACAAAACATAATTCCTGTATATATTTTGTATATCACAGGACAGCGTCACCCCTCGGCGTAGAGGGTGAACCAGCAAATAGGCCCCCTCATGAACGAAGAGCTCGCCAATCATTATCGTCAGATTATCGCTGGACTCGGGGAAGACCCCCAGCGCGAAGGCTTGCGCGATACGCCCAAGCGGGCCGCCAAGGCCATGCAGTTCTTGACCCGCGGCTATCACCAGTCATTGGAAGAGCTGATCAATGGGGCCGTCTTCAAGTCAGAGACCGACGAGATGGTGCTGGTCAAGGACATCGAGCTCTATTCGATGTGCGAGCATCACCTGCTGCCTTTTATTGGCAAGTGCCACATCGCCTACCTGCCCAACGGCCGCGTACTGGGGTTGTCCAAGTTTGCACGTATCGTCGATATGTATGCGCGACGTATGCAGATCCAGGAAAACCTGACCAAGCAGATTGCCGAGGCAGTGCTTCAGGTGACCGAGGCGCGTGGTGTGGCGGTGGTCATCGAAGCCAAGCACATGTGCATGATGATGCGTGGGGTCGAGAAACAGAACTCGAGCATGACCAGTTCGGTGATGCTCGGTGCCTTCCGCGACAATCAGCCGACCCGTCAGGAGTTTCTTACCCTGGTCAACGCACGCTGAATCGCCACCAGGATATCCTGTAGCGCTGACCACCGATTGCATCCGGCCGAGGAGGCCCGCCCATGCCACTGCACGCGCTTGACGATCAGCATCTTGATCACGATCTGGCGACCATCCGAATCAAGAACTTACGGTTGCGCACCCATATTGGCATCAAGGAAGACGAGATCAAGAACCGTCAGGATGTGGTGATCAATGCCACCATCCGCTATCGCGCGGCACGCGCGGTGCAGTTCAACCATATCGATCAAGCGCTCAACTACCGCACCATCACCAAGCATGTCATCGCCCACGTCGAGGGGCATCGCTTTCTGCTGCTGGAGCGAATGACCCGTGAGGTGCTGGATATCATCATGTCCTACGAGCAGGTACTGACCGCGCAGGTCGAAATCGACAAGCCCCATGCCCTGCGCTTTGCCGATTCGGTATCGATCACGCTGTCGGATACGCGTGAGACCCGCCATACTGGCTGAGCTCGGCGCGAGTCACTGAGGCGGGGTTGGTTTCCGGGGGCGAGTCGGCTTAGCATGGGGAGATACAGACGCCTGGAGATGCTGGCTTGTCACACGCCGAAACCCCCGCCGAGTCCCATCCGCCACGCAAGCGCTATGCCGGCTTTGCGGTAGCGGCCATCATTACCGCCTTCGTGGCGCTGTTCTTCGAAGGGCGTGTGCCGCCGCTGAATATCGCTGCCGCGGTGCTGGCCCTGATCGGGCTGCGCCAGATCCGCCGTGATCCACTACGCTATAAGGGGCGAGCTTTCTGCTGGCTGGCGGTGGCCTTGGCCATTGTCGTCGCGACGCTTGCGGCGCTGGTCGAACCTTCCCTGTCGCCATGATTCCCTTCATGCTGTGATCCACCCCCGCGGCCAGAATTTTCGTGGCGATAATTTCGCATCATCCCCGTGCGCTGTCGACGCAGCGCAGTGATGGAAAGGAGAACATCATGTCATCCCTGCAAGACAGTCCACTATTTCGTCCCTTCGCCTACATCGACGGCAGCTGGGTTGCCGCCGATAGCGGTGAGCAGATCGACGTCGTCAATCCGGCCAACGGCGAGACCATCGGTCGTGTGCCGCGGCTGGGGCGTGCCGAAACCGAGCGGGCGATTACTGCCGCCGAGGCTGCGTTTCCGGCCTGGCGCTCGCTGACCGCGCTCGAGCGTGCCGATATCCTGATGAAGTGGCACGACCTGATGCACGAGCATCAGCAGGAGTTGGCCACCATCATGACCCTGGAGCAGGGCAAGCCGCTCAAGGAAGCTGCCGGTGAGATCGCCTACGCAGCGAGCTTCCTGCGCTGGTTTGCCGAAGAGGCGCGGCGCATCTACGGTGAGACGATCCCCGCTGCCAGCGCCAACCAGCGGGTGGTGGTCACCAAGCAGCCGGTGGGCGTGGTGGGGGCCATCACGCCGTGGAACTTCCCGGCGGCAATGATCACCCGCAAGGCCGGCGCGGCGCTGGCCGCGGGCTGCCCGATCGTGGTCAAGCCGGCCAGCCAGACGCCGTTCTCGGCAACAGCGCTGGCGCTGCTCGCCGAGCGTGCCGGGGTGCCGCGCGGCGTCTTCAACGTGGTGCCGGGGCGCGCCTCGGAGATCGCCGCGGCGCTCACTGAATCACCGGTGGTGCGCAAGATCACCTTTACCGGTTCAACTGAGGTGGGGCGCACGCTGATGGCGCAGGCGGCCCAGCATATCCAGAAGATCTCGCTGGAGCTGGGCGGCAATGCGCCGTTCATCGTGTTCGAGGATGCCGATCTCGACGCCGCGGTGGACGGTGCCATGGCGGCCAAGTTCCGCAATGCCGGTCAGACCTGCGTGTGCACCAACCGCTTCCTGGTGCAGTCGAGCGTGGTCAATGCCTTCTGCGAGAAGTTGGCGGTGGCCATGCACAGTGAGCTGCATGTCGGCGACGGTACCGAAGACGGTATCAATATCGGCCCGCTGATCGACCATAACGCCGTCGACAAGGTCAGCGACCATGTCCACGACGCGGTGGATCACGGCGCCGAGCTGCTGCTGGGTGGCAACCCGCACCCGCTGGGTGGCAACTTCTTCACCCCGACGCTGATCAGCGCCGCCAACCACAGTATGAAGGTTGCCCGCGAAGAGACCTTCGGGCCGCTGGCGGCGGTGTTCCCCTTCGATGATGAAGAGGACGCCATCACCATGGCCAATGCCACCGAGTTCGGCCTGGCGGCCTACTTCTACTCCCGCGACCTGGGGCGGGTCTGGCGGGTGGCAGAGGCGCTGGAGTACGGCATGGTGGGCATCAACACCGGCCTGATCTCCAACCCGGCGACACCGTTCGGCGGGGTCAAGGCCTCGGGCCTGGGCCGCGAAGGCGGGCGCCAGGGGCTCGAGGAGTTCGTCGAGACCAAGTATCTGTGTATTGATCTGGGCTGACCGGGCTTCGCCCGGAGCTGGAAGCCATAGTTCATAAGCTTTAAGAACAGAAAACCCCATTGGCCTAGGCCAATGGGGTTTTCTAATAAGTACTGTTCGAGAAAACCGCTGGGCGATGGTCCAGCGTTCAATTACCTCAGTGCTTGAAGTGGCGCATGCCGGTGAAAACCATGGCAATCCCCGCCTCGTTGGCGGCGTCGATCACTTCCTGGTCACGCATCGAGCCGCCGGGCTGGATCACTGCGGTAATTCCCGCGGCGGCAGCGGCGTCGATACCGTCGCGGAACGGGAAGAAGGCATCGCTCGCCATCACCGAGCCGGGCACCGAGAAGCCCTCGTCGGCGGCCTTGATGCCGGCAATGCGGGCCGAGTAGACGCGGCTCATCTGCCCGGCGCCGACGCCTACGGTCTGGCCCTCCTTGGCGTAGACAATGGCGTTGGATTTGACGTACTTGGCGACCTTCCAGGCGAACGCCAGGTCGCGCAGCTCCTGTTCGCTAGGCACCCGCTCGCTGACTACCTTGAGCTCGTCGCGGCCGACCATGCCCAGGTCGCGATCCTGTACCAGCAGGCCGCCGGTGACGCGCTTGAAATCGTGAGCATGCTCGCGCTCGCCGGGCCAGTGCTCACCGACGTCGAGCAGGCGCACATTGGCCTTCTCGGCGACGATGGCGCGGGCCTCTTCGCTGACCCCCGGGGCGATGATCACCTCGACGAATTGGCGGTCGATGATGGCGCGCGCGGTGTCGGCATCCAGCGCAACATTGAAGGCAATGATGCCGCCGAAGGCACTGGTGGGGTCGGTGGCGAAGGCCTTGTCGTAGGCCTCGCCGGGACTTGCGCCCACCGCCACGCCGCAGGGGTTGGCGTGCTTGACGATCACGCAGGCGGTGTCGGTGAAAGCCTTGACGCACTCGAAGGCGGCATCGGTATCGGCGACATTGTTGAACGACAGTGCCTTGCCCTGCAGCTGGGTGGCGGTGGCCACGCTGGCTTCGCTGGCGTCGGCTTCGACGTAGAAGGCCGCGTTCTGGTGCGGGTTCTCGCCGTAGCGCATGCTCTGCTTCTTGTGGAACTGCAGGTTGTAGGTGCGTGGGAAGCCATCCTCGCTACCGGGCACCCGGCTACCCAGGTAGTCGGCGATGGCGGCGTCATAGCCGGCGGTATGCTCGAAGGCGCGTACCGCCAGATCGAAGCGCGTCGCCTCGCTCACGGCGCCACGCTGGGCGGCCAGCTCGCCGAGCACCCGCGAATAATCGCCGGCATCGACCACGATGGTGGTATGGGCGTGGTTCTTGGCGCAGGCGCGAACCATGGTCGGGCCGCCGATATCGATGTTCTCGATGGCGTCCTCGAGGCTGCAGTCCGGCTTGGCCACGGTCTCGGTGAAGGGGTAGAGGTTGACCACCACCATGTCGATGGGGTCGATGCCGTGTTCGGCCATGACGGCATCATCCTGGCCGCGGCGGCCGAGAATGCCGCCGTGGATCTTGGGATGAAGGGTCTTGACCCGGCCGTCCATGATCTCCGGAAAGCCGGTATGGGCAGAGACTTCGGTGACCGCGATGCCGTTCTCCTGGAGCAGACGGAAGGTGCCGCCGGTGGAGAGTAGCTCGACGCCGTGTTCGCTTAGCCCGCGGGCAAAATCGACGATACCGGTCTTGTCGGAGACGCTGAGCAGGGCGCGGCGAACGGGAAGCGAGGAGGCGGATTGGGCCATGTCGTTACTCTCGAAGTAGTGAGTCGAAAAGTGATGAGGCGATAAACACCAAGGGAGCCGTGTACGGCTCCCTTGGTGTGTCAGATCAGGTCGTACTGCTTGAGCTTCTTGCGCAGCGTGCCGCGGTTGAGACCCAGCATGTCGGCGGCACGGGTCTGGTTGCCGTCAACATGGTCCATCACCGCGGTAAGCAGCGGCGCCTCGACCTCCGCCAGCACCATGGCATAGAGGTCGGTGACCGATTCGCCGTCGAGGTGCGCGAAGTAGCGTCGCATGGCGACGTCGACCGCTTCACGCAGCGGACGATCGGTAGGGGTGGCCGACAGCGCAGGTTCGTCATCGCCGGGCAGTGCCGCTGCGAGGTCCAGGGTCTCCTGGGTCGCAGCCATCAGAGCGCTGGGTTGTGTGGGTTGCCTGCTGGTCATGCTGCACTGATTCCCTTCGACGTCATTGGCCGCATGTCGGCGGGATGACGAAACAGTTGATCCACGAAGTGTTGCTGTGCCTGGGGACTCTCCAGGCCGTTGAAACGTGCGCGTAGCGTCTTGACGGCGTCGGGGTCCGGCGCATGCCGGGCCAGATACCAGCCGAGGTGCTTGCGTGCAATGCGCACGCCCATGTGCTCGCCGTAAAACGCATGCAGGGTGGCGAGGTGGTCGAGCATCACCTCGCGGCGCTGCGTGGTGCTAGGAGCGGCGAGTCGCTGGCCGTGACTCAAGTAGTGGTCGATCTCGGCGAAAAGCCAGGGATTGCCCTGGGCGCCACGACCGACCATCACTGCATCCGCACCAGTATAGTCGAGGACGCGGGCAGCTTTCTCAGGAGAGTCGATATCGCCGTTAGCGAATACTGGAATCGACACCGCGGCCTTGATCGCGGCGATGGTGTCGTACTCGGCGTAGCCGCTGTAGCGCTGCTCGCGGGTGCGGCCGTGGACGGCCAGGGCTTGAATGCCGGCGTCCTCGGCGAGTCGGGCGATGCGTTCGCCGTTGCGGCTGGCGTCGCACCAGCCGGTGCGAATCTTCAGCGTGACCGGCACGTCCACGGCAGCGACTACGGCATCGAGAATCTCGGCCACCAGGCGCTCGTCGCGAAGCAGTGCCGAGCCAGCGGCCTTGTTGCACACCTTCTTGGCCGGACAGCCCATATTGATGTCGATGATCTCGGCGCCCTGATCGGCATTCAGGCGGGCGGCCTCGGCCAGCATGGCAGCGTCACCGCCGGCGATCTGCACCGCGCGGGGGCCAGGCTCACCGGCGTGATCCATGCGCAGTCGCGACTTGCGGGTGTGCCATAGGCTGGGATCCGAGGTGACCATCTCGCCCACCACCAGCCCAGCCCCCAGCCGCCGACAGAGCTGCCGGAAGGGGCGGTCGGTGACACCGGCCATGGGGGCCAGGATCACGCGGTTGGGCAGGCGGTGGCGGCCGATGGACGGCAGCGCCGAGGCGTCAAGAGGCATCAAGGCTCGTCGATGAATCGTTATCAAGGGGGGCATATCATACCCACCGCCTGGCCGCGGGTGAAGGTGGACATTCAGCCAGCCTGAGACGAAAGGGCAATCAGCCCGGGCGCTGGCCGCTTAGTCGCACCCAGCCCTCACGAATCGACGGCTCGTCCATGATCATGCCCTGGGCGCGATAGGCGTCGAGCACCTCGTCGGCCTGCTGGGCGAGGATCCCCGACAGCGCCAGGCGTCCGCCGGGTGCGACATGGCCGGCGATCATGGCAGCCAGTTCGACCAGCGGGCCGGCCAGGATATTGGCGACGACCACGTCGAAGGCCCGTCCGTCGTCGAGCTGCTCGGGGTAGTGCAGCGCCAGGGCCGCATCGTCCACGCCATTGCGTGCGGCATTGTCGCGGCTGGCGGTAAGCGCCTGGGGGTCGATATCGGTGCCCACCGCGTTGGCAGCACCGAGCTTGAGCGCGGCGATGGCCAGGATGCCTGAACCGCAGCCGACGTCGAGCAACTCGCGGCCATCGAGCTCGCCGGCCACTGCCAGCTCGTCGAGCCACGCCAGGCAGAGTGCCGTGGTGGGGTGGGTGCCGGTGCCGAAGGCCAGGCCGGGGTCGAGCAGCAGGTTGACGGCCTCGGGATCCGGTGCGGCATGCCAGCTGGGCACGATCCAGAGGCGTTGACCCATCTGCAGCGGAGTGAAGCCGTCCATCCACTCGCGCTCCCAATCGCGGTCGGCGAGCAGTTCGACTTCAATCTCCGGACACGGCTCGTCAGGCTGTTCGACCGCCCATGCCTGGCGGACTCGCTCGAGCATCGCCTCGACGCCCTCCAGGTCGTCGTAGAGGCCGGTGAGCACTGTCTCGTTCCATAGCGGGGTGGTGCCGCGGTCGGGTTCGAATACCGGATCGTCATGGGCGTCCTGCAGGGTGATGGCGCTGGCACCTTCATCGAGCAGCAGTTCCTCGAGACGTTCGGCGTGCTCGGGTGGGGTATGGGCCTTGAGTTGCAGCCAGGGCATCAATGGGGCTCCTGTGGCGGGTAACCAACGATAGCGGGGCGGCCAGTGGCCGCCCCGCTGGGCTTCGTACGATAATTGCCTGCGCTCGCCGACTTTACGTACGAAGCCTGGGCTACCCGGTGGTTACTGGGCGAGCTTTTTCTCGAGATAGTGGATATTCACTCCACCCTGCTGGAAGTAGCTGTCGCGCACCAGGTCCTTCTGCAGGTCGATATTGGTCTTGATGCCTTCCACCAGCAGCTCATCGAGGGCGATGCGCATGCGCGTCAGAGCGATTTCGCGATCGGCGCCCCAGGTGATCAGCTTGCCGATCAGCGAGTCGTAGTAGGGCGGCACCGTATAACCGGTATAGAGATGCGAGTCCATGCGCACCCCGAGTCCGCCGGGTGCGTGGTAGAGCGAGACCTTGCCGGGTGACGGCATGAAGGTGCGTGCGTCCTCGGCGTTGATCCGGCACTCGAATGCATGGCCGCTGAGCTGCACGTCGTCCTGGGTGATCGACAGCGGCATGCCGGCGGCGATGCGCAGCTGCTCCTTGACGATGTCCACGCCGGTGACCATTTCGGTGACCGGGTGCTCGACCTGCACCCGGGTGTTCATCTCGATAAAGAAGAACTGGCCATTCTCGTACAGGAACTCGAAGGTGCCGGCGCCGCGGTAGTTGATGGTCAGGCAGGCGTCGGTGCAGGCCTTGAGCACCCGTGCGCGGGCCTCGGGGTCGAGATGCGGCGCGGGGGCCTCCTCGAGAACCTTCTGGTGGCGGCGCTGCAGCGAACAGTCGCGATCATAGAGATGCACGGCGTTGCCCTGGCCATCGGCCAGTACCTGCACCTCGACGTGGCGCGGCTGCTCGAGAAACTTCTCCATGTAGACGGTGCCGTCGCCGAAGGCCGAGTTGGCCTCGTTCTGGGTCACGCTGATCGACGACAGCAGGTGAGCTTCGCTGTGCACCACGCGCATGCCGCGACCACCGCCGCCGGAGGCCGCCTTGATGATCACCGGATAGCCGATGCGCCGGGCGATGGCCAGCGCCTGCTGGGGGTCCTCCGGTACCGGGCCGTCGGAGCCCGGCACGGTGGGTACGCCGGCCTTCTTCATGGCCTCGATGGCGCTGACCTTGTCACCCATCAGGCGGATCGTTTCGGCGCGCGGGCCGATGAAGACGAAGCCCGAGCGTTCGACCTGCTCGGCAAAGTTGGCATTCTCGGAGAGAAAGCCGTAGCCGGGATGTATCGCGCTGGCGTCGGTGACTTCGGCGGCGCTGATCAGCGCCGGGATATTGAGGTAGGAGAGGGTCGATGAGGCCGGGCCGATGCAGACCGCTTCGTCGGCCAGTCGCACATGCATCAACTCGCGATCAGCCTTGGAATGGACCG
Organism: Halomonas sp. ML-15; assembly: GCF_014779595.1. GTDB lineage: Bacteria > Pseudomonadota > Gammaproteobacteria > Pseudomonadales > Halomonadaceae > Franzmannia. Next base: position 19,924 of record NZ_JACXZT010000017.1, on the reverse strand, counting down.
CTACGGTCTTGATGCCCAGCTCCTTGCAGGCACGCAGAATGCGCAGGGCGATCTCGCCGCGATTGGCGATGAGTACCTTGTCCAACATGATGGTTACGCCCCTTGGAGGTTAGCTGATGATGAGCATCGGCTGGTCGAACTCGACCGGCTCACCGTCCTCGACCAGGATGGCTTCGATGATGCCGTCCTTGTCGGCTTCGATCTGGTTCATCATCTTCATGGCCTCGACGATGCATACCGGGTCGCCTTTCTTGACACTCTGGCCAACTTCCACGAACGCCTTGGCGCCGGGGGCCGGGGCGCGGTAGAAGGTGCCGACCATGGGCGAGGCAACGGCATGGCCGTCGGGCTGTGTCGGGACGCTGCTCTCTTCGGCGACCGGTGCGGCAGGCTGGGGCGCTGGCTGAGGTGCGTAGCCGTTGGGTGGCATCGCATACTGCGGCACGCTGTTCTGATAGAGGGCGCCATTGGGATGACGGCTGATGCGGACCGACTCTTCGCCTTCCTGAATTTCAATTTCGCTGATGTTGGACTCTTCCAGCAGCTCGATCAGCTTCTTGACCTTGCGAATATCCATGAATCTGTCTCGATCAGAGGTGGGGTAGCGGGGTTATGGGGTCGGCAGGTGACGCTGTCAACCTGCGCTGACTTTGTCCAGATGACGGCACGATGGTGAAAAATATCGTGATATAGGCCATTAAATACAGTGTTCGCGAAGTGTGCCGAAAAAAATCAGGCTTGTCCAGCGCGCCGCGGTGATGGCCGCCGAAGCCGGCAATTAAACGGATGTTTGACGACGATCACGTCGTGGTGGCGCGCTGCTGCTCGAGCCAGCCGAGCAGCTGTTCGAGGTGGTTGGCGAAGTCGCGACGCCCGACCTCGCCGAGAATGCGCGCATCGCGTAGTTCCTGCTCGCCGTCGAAGAACAGCAGGCTGGGGGGGCCGAACAGGCCGAAATGATCGAGCAGCTCACGGCTCTCGGCGCTGGTCTCGGTAACGTCGATCTGAATGCGCTGGAAGCTGGCCAGCTGATCCGCTGCACTGGGATAAACGCTGCGCTCCATCTGCTTGCAGGAAATGCACCAGTCGGCGGTGACATCGACGAACACCGGCTGCCCCTGCTGGCTGGCATCGGCCAGCGCCGCCTGGAAGTCCTCCAGACGGGTCACACTGACCGGTGTCGGCAACTCGACCCCGCCCTGCTCGGCCATGGCGCCTGGCGCCATGGCCAGCGGGCGCAGCGGGTCCTGGGCACCGCGGGCGGCGCCCAGGACCAGCGCGACACCCCAGATCAGCAGCATCAGACCGGCACCTTGGCGCAGCTGTGGCCAGCCGCGCGGGGCGTCGAGGCGCAGCGCGCCAAGGGCCAAGGCGGTGCCAATGGCAAGGCCAGCCCACAGCAGCAGCGCCACTGCCGGTGGCAGCAGGCGTTCGATCAGCCAGATCGCGACCCCCAGGAGCAGTATGCCGAAGGCGATCTTGACGCCGTTCATCCATACCCCGGTGCGTGGCATCAAGGTGGTGCCGAAGGTACCCACCAGCAGTAGCGGAATGCCCATGCCCAGCGCCAGCGCCAGCAGCGCGGCGCCGCCCAGCAGGGCGTCGCCGGTGGTGGAGATGAACACCAGTGCGCCGGCCAGCGGCGCCGACACGCAGGGCGACACCACCAGCACCGAGAGTGCGCCGGCCAGGGCCAGGCCGGGGGGGCCGCTACGCTGGGCGCGGGCCTGCCAGGCGTCGACTCGACTGGCCAGGCGCGGCGACATGCGCAGATTGAAGGCGCCGAGCATGGCCAGTGCGAAAACCACGAACAGTGCACTGAAGGCGATCAGCACCGGTGCCGACTGGAGCCGCGCTTGCAGGTTGAGGCCGGCACCGAACAGCCCCATCAGCACCCCGACCGCCGCATAGGTAGCGGCCATGCCGGCCACGTAGCTGGCCGAGAGCACGAAGGCGCGTCCGCGGCTGGGGTTCTGGCCGACGATGATCGACGACAGGATCGGCACCATTGGCAGTACGCAGGGGGTGAAGGTCAGCCCCAGACCGGCGAGGAAGAACAGTCCCACCATCAGCAACGGGCTGGCGCCGGCCAGCAGGGCGTTGAAACGGCCGTCCGCGCTCTGAAGGTTGGGGGCGCCTGTGCTGCCGCCAGCGTCGCCGCCGCCTGCCTGAGCATTGGCATATACCCCCGGCGGTGAGCCCGGCATCGCCTCAAGGGTAACGCGCTCGGGCGGATAGCAGAGTCCGGCATCGGCGCAGCCCTGGAAGGTCAGCGCCAGCGGCAGCGACTCGGGCAGATCGCCTTCCAGGGGAATCTCCAGCACCACCGGCTCGTAGAAGACGTAGACATCGCCGAAGAACTCATCGCTGTGAGCCTCGCCGGGGGGAATGACGGGGTCGCCGAAGGTAACCCCTTCATCGAGGCTCTCGACCTCGAAGCGGTGGCGATAGAGGTAGTAGTCGTCGGCGCTCTGCATGCCCACATAAAGGGTGTCGTCGTCCCGCCATGCGCTGGCCTCGAAGGCCTCGTGTACCGGCAGGAAATCGCGATCGGACGACCCGGAGAACCACTGTGCATGGGCGAGCGCCGGCAGCAACAGCAGGAGCCAGACGAAGGCGGTGCGAAGAGCGAGAGCGGCGAAGCGCGAGATCACAGAGCTTATCCTTAACGCGTGGGCTGGCTGGGTCGACACGTCGCCTGCCGAAGCCCTGGTCCCTTGGGTGGGTTCGATGGCGTTCGGCGAGGCGACCACATGCTAGGATAACCCAAGTAGGGGCGGGCGTTCATTGCGCTGCGGCCATTTGTCCACTTGGATCAAGGAAGCGATGCCATGTCACTGCTGGGAAGACGCAAGGCGGCGAGCGACGCGCGCCGTCGTGAGCTAGAACGCCCCGACTATGGGTGGATCTGGAAGCCGTTGCTGGCGCTGCTACTGATCTACCTGCTGGTCACCCTGGCGTTGGGGATCTGGTGGAGCCGCGAGCCGCCGCCGTTCGATGTCGAGCAGGCCACCGGCCAGCAGCGTCAGGCCCTCGAAGGTGATCAGTCAGGACTCCCCGGGGCGCGTGGCACGGTGGCCAGCGCAACCCTCAAGCAGGTGGTCGATACCTTGACCGACAAGCCCGGCGGCTATCTGCGCAACGATATCGCCCCGCCCGGCGTATGGCTCGACAACATGCCCAATTGGGAGCTCGGCGTGCTGCGCCAGTCGCGGGACTTTTCCGCCGCCATGGTGGGGTTGGCCGGCGGTGAAAACGCGCATCTCGAGGAGGCCGAGCGACGGCTGCAGGTGGGCAGCCGCGACTGGCTCTATCCCTCCGCCGAGCAGCGTTTCAGCCAGGCCTCCCAGGCGCTGGCGGCGTATCTGAGCGAGCTGGGTGAGGATGGCGCCGACGGCTTCGTGACCCATGGCGAGCAGCTGGGCGATTGGCTCGAGCGTGTCGAGGCGCGGCTGGATGATCTCACCCGTCGCCTCTCGGCCAGCATTGGCGAGCGCGACGCCAGTCGTGAGCTGGGCATCGACGCCGATGAGCGTCCCGAGGCCACGCCCTGGTACCGCGTCGACGATATCTTCTTCGAGGCGCGTGGTAGCGGCTGGGCGCTGCTGCACTTCCTGCGCGGCGTGGAACGCGACTATGCCGACCTGCTCGAGGCCGCCGAGGCCCGCGCTGACTGGCAGCAGCTGATTGCCGAGCTGGAAATGACCCAGCGGCGGATCTGGAGCCCGGTGATCCTCAACGGTTCGGGGTTTGGACTCTTCGCCAACCACTCGCTGGTGATGGCCAACTATACCGTGCGTGCGCGGGACCTGGCCGGCTCGCTGGCATCGAGGGTGGCGGCGGTTGAGGTCACTGAGGTGCACCAGGCCGAAGAGGAGCAGGCCGTCGAGCCGCCGGTGGAGGAGGTGGCGGACGACGACGAGGCCGATGAGGCAGAAGAGCTCGATGACGCCGAGAGCGAATCGTGAAATAACCCGTCATGAAACGCCAGCGGGCCGCCCAAGGGGCGGCCCGCTGACGTTCTGCTTCCGCGGTTCAGGCCTTGGCGTAGGCCGCCGCGGCCTTTTCGATCGCTGAGCGAGCCGCCTCGGCGCCTTCCCAGGACTCGACCTTGACCCACTTGCCCTTCTCGAGATCCTTGTAGTTCTCGAAGAAGTGAGCGATCTGCTGGCGCAGCAGCTCGGGGAGATCGGTGACCTCATGCACGTCGTCGTAAAGAGCGGAGAGTTTCTGGTGCGGTACGCACACCAACTTGGCGTCCTCGCCGGCCTCGTCCGTCATGTTGAGCACGCCCACCGGCCGTGCGCGAATCACGCTGCCTGGCTGGACCGGGTAGGGCGTGACGACCAGAGCATCGAGGGCGTCGCCGTCGTCGGCCAGGGTGTCGGGAATAAAGCCGTAGTTGGCCGGGTAGAACATCGGCGTGGCCATGAACCGGTCGACCAGCAGCGCATCCATGTCCTTATCGATCTCGTACTTGATCGGCGCGTGATTGGCAGGCACTTCGATGACGACGTAGACGTCGTTGGGGAGGTCCTTGCCGGCGGGGATCTTGTCGAAACTCATGGTGCAGTCCTTTCTTGACGTAGGGGGAATGCTGGGTGCTGGCGTTGGCCAGGACGCTGGCATTTATTGCAATGCGGCGAATTATACGAATAGCCTCGCGGGATTACCAATACTGGGCTTTCTCCTTTGGTGGACACGTGCTCGTCGCATAAGCGGTGTATGATAGATAGCGCTGACGCCCACGCGGTGTTCAGCTGACCAATGAGTCGTCTCGGGAGGAGCAGTGAGTTCTGAATTGTCGTTGAGCATCGGTCAGGCGTTTGTCGCCCCCGATCGCCGTCATCATCGCAGCTCCATGTCGGTTCGTGTGCCTGCCGAGCGGACTCTGCTCGAGGCCAAGGGGGCCAGTGCGCTGATCAGCGACTCCAGCTCACGCAACGCCATCGCCAAGCAGGCTGGCGATCTCAGCGTGCGAGGCTTTCTCGCCGACTACTACTCGACCCCCGACCACTGGGACGTCAAGACCTCGGCGACCCGCGTGCTGCGGGCACTCAACGGCTGGTGCTATAGCCAGAGCGGCCACGTCCAGAATGGTAGCTACATGGCGTCACTGTCGGCGATGGTCTATCGCGGTCGCGACGGTCATCTCTTCCATATGGGCGATACCCTGGTGTTTCGCCTGCGTGGCGCCGAGTTCGAACAGCTCTCCCGCGATCATGTCACCGACCTTGGCGGCTACCGTTATCCGTCGCGGGCGCTGGGGCTGGATGGCAATATCGACATCGACTACGTGTCGGTGCCGCTCAAGCAGGGCGATATCTTCCTGTTTACCACCCAGGCGGTGCGCGGCACCCTGATGCCCTCGGACTATGTGCAGCTGATTCGCTCCGATGCCAGCGACCTCAATGCCGCCTGCGAGCGCCTCGCCGACGCCGCCAGCAGCCGCGCCCAGGCGCGCGGCTACGGCGGAGAACCGTTCTGTTTCCAGCTGGTACGTATCGATCATCTGCCGGAGGCCGAGCAGGACCACCCGGGTCGCCTGTACGGCGACCTGCCGGTGCCGCCGGAGCTCGGCCCCGGTGAGCGCCTCGATGGCCTGGAGGTGCAGGAAGTGCTGTCGCGTACCGCCCAGTCACGGGTCTACCGGGTGCGCGACACCTACAGCGACCGAGAAATGGTGATGAAGGCGCCGAGCCCCGAGCTCTCCAGCCGCAACTCCTATCTCGAGCACTTCCTGCTGCAGCAGTGGGTGGTAGAGCGCGTCAACTCGCCGTTCGTGGCGCGGGTCATGGAGTCGTCGCGGCCGCGCCGCTACCTCTACTATCTGATGGCGTATGTCGACGGCGAGCGGCTCTCGGACTGGTCGCGTCGTCACCCTCAGGCCAGCCTGGCGCAGCGGCTGGATATTGCCCGCCAGCTGGGCAAGGCGGTGCAGGCGCTGCACCGGCGCGATCTGCTGCACCAGCAGATTCACCCTGACAATATCCTTATCGATCGTCATGGTCAGCTGGTGCTCGCCGACTTCAGCGCCTGTCGGCTGCGCGAGGGCGATGGCCACAAGCACTCCCGCGAGCTGGCCCGGCAGCTGGGGCTGACCGAGCACAGTGCACCGGAGTATGCCCTCGATACCGACGTGGGGCGGCGCAGCGATCAATACGCGCTGGCCTCGACGGTCTACTGGCTGCTCACCGGCGCGCTGCCCTATGAGCTGCCGCCCCACGAACTGCGTAGTCATACCGATCTCGAGCAGCTGGCCTACCGCAGCGCGCGGATGCACAACCCGGAAATCAGCCCCGCGCTGGACGAGGCGCTACGCCGCGCCCTCGACCCGCAGCGGGCGCTGCGCTTCCGGCGGCTGTCGGAGTTTCTCTATGCGCTGCGCGACCCCGCCGGCGAGCGCCGCGAGCGTACCAGCCCACGCTTGCTCAAGGAGCCGGCCAGATTCTGGCAGGGGGTAGCGGGGATCCTGCTGCTGCTGCTGGTGCTGTCGTGGCTGCTGCGCTAGCGCTCCACAACACCAGTGTGGGAGCGAATTCATTCGCGATGCAGCGCTTAGCGCTGCCCGGCTAGGCTACCCCCCAGTGTGGGAGCGAATTTATTCGCGATTGCAGCGCGAAGCGCTGCCCGGCTCGGCTGCCCCCAGTGTGGGAGCGAATTCATTCGCGATTGCAGCGCGAAGCGCTGCCCTATGCGCCTTATGCTAGGATCAACGAAATGGCCGTTACTGGGAGTTGCAGGATGAGCGAGCAGGACCCAATCCTGGCCAAACTTGTAAAGCTGGCGGCTGCGGACGGCCAGATAGAAGTGGTCTGGTTGTACGGCTCGCGTGCCAAGGGCACCCATACTGAAAGCAGTGACTACGACCTCGCGGTGGCCTTCAACGTCAATATTGAGACACCTCTGGAACGCCGCCTACGGCCAGAACTACTGGCGCAGCAGTGGGCCGATGCACTGGGGATTGCCGACGATATACTTTCCATTGTCGATATCAATCAAGCGCCGCTGCCGTTGGCCATGGCGGTAATCCGCACTGGACGTGCGATCTGTGTGCGTAGCCCGTTGCGGCTCGCCAGGGAAGAGAACCGCATTACCTCAATGTGGGAGCTCGATTATCTGTATCACCAGCGCCACTACGGCGTGTCATAACAGCATGGAAGGCCGTCGCTATGGAGCCTGAATACGTTGCATCGATGCGAGAGCACCTGGCGCGCCTGAGCGAAGAGCTGCAGCAGTTGCACGAACACCTCGTAAGCTCACAAGGGCTGCCACCGCTGGTCTATCGGGCGGCGGAGCGTAACCTCCAGCTGCTGACCGAAGCCTGCATCGGCATTGCCAAGCAAACCCTCAAGGCCAAGGGTGTCATGGCGCCGAGCGATGCACGTCAAGCCTTTGCCAAGTTGCGCAGCATGGGGCTGGATCCTACCCAGGCGGAATGGCACAAGATCATCGGCCTGCGTAATGCGTTAGTGCACGATTACCTCAATCTCGATGAACGCATAGTCCTCGACATTATTCGTGAACAGCACTATCGCGTGCTATTTGACTTTGCCGAGCAGCGGCTCAATGACCCACAGCCCCATCGCGGCTAAAGCTGCTCCCACATTTGCCAAGAGCGCCACCCCCATTGTGGGAGCGAATTTATTCGCGATGCAGCGCGCAACGCTGCCATTTCGGGCCAACCCCATCGCGAATAAATTCGCTCCTACTTTTGCCTGGGAGGCATTGCCATAACGAGGTGCCACCACCCCAGTGTAGATACTCCGTTTGGGGTCAAGCATTCATATGCTCGTCGCTGAAGAGCAACGACGAATCGAATGGCGTTTGATTCTGCATGCAGGCCCACAGGCCGGTGAGGTACTTGCGCATCACCGCACATTGGGCCTGGATCCTTTTCTTGCCCCGAGCCACCAACGCGTCGTAGAACGCCTTGGCCCGCGGATCATGTCGAACTGCACTCATGACCGGCATGTACAAAGCCGATCGTAAATAGGCATTGCCGGCTTTGCTGAGCCGCGCGGGCCGGTTCACGCTGGTGCCGGACTGCGTGAGTCGCACATCTAAGCCTGCATAGCGACTCACCTGCGGAGCCTTCAGCGTCTTGGGCAAGACACATAATTCAGCCAGTAACGCGATGGCGGTGGCGTCGCCGATGCCGATGGCAGCGGTCATGTTGGCATGATGGGCCGCCAATGTTTCACATTCGGCGATGATGGACTGCGCCGCTTGCGTAAGGCGTTGGATGCGCCGATCCAGCCACTCAATGCCTTCCTGCTCATCGTCGATCAGCAATGGCAGCGTCGCACCTTTGGCCTGCAGAGCGTGCAAGCGGTTCTTTGCTTGAGTACGTGCTGCCGTGAGACGGTTGATCTGGCGTCCCAAGTCGCGCAGCGCCAGTTGGGTTCGGGTTGGCGGCACCCAGCGTCGGGGGGTCATACGCTCGCCATATTCCGCAAGCAGCGCCGCATCCAAGCCATCTGTCTTGCTGCCACTGAGCTTCAGTTCAGCAAAGTGGCGGAAGCTCCGGGGATTGATGACGGCCACCGGAAGGCCTGCCTCGACCAAGGTGACGGCGAGGTCCAAGTAGTAGATGCCTGTTGCTTCCATGATCACGCAGGCTGGCTTAAGAGCCTGAAGCCGCTTCACCACCTTGGCATGCCCTTGGGGTGTTTGCTGGAAGGTCTCGACCTTTGAGGGCTTGCCGTCCCTGCGGCTGACCATGTCAAAGGATTTGGCGGCGATATCGATCCCTACATGCACACTCATCGACTTTTCCCCTGGGCTGGTGTTGGGTCACAATAGTCACCGGTTCCCCGACCTCGCATTTGATGTCGCCTCGACCTTGTGATGCGAAGTTCAGCCAGACTGACTTCCGGATACTCCTCGAGGTTGGCAATGAGGCGGGGAGCCTCTCTACACACGAAGTCAGTCGATGCTGCTTCCAGGAGCGGGCGGCCTCCCCGGTAACTGGTGCATAACCCTACCAACTCATATGGCGTCAACATACAAGGAGCGACTTCAGTCGCGATTGCAGTGCGCAGCGCTGCGGGCGGAAATAACCCCATCGCGAATAAATTCGCTCCCACTTTTTCTACCCCACCTCGACACGATTTCTGCCGTTCTGCTTGGCCAGATAGAGCGCCTGGTCGGCGCGGGGGTAGAGGGCGGCGAAGCTGTCGTCGGGCGGGGCGGTGTCGGTGCGACTGGTGGTGACCCCGACGCTGACGGTGAGGCTGAGCCCTTCGGTCCGGCCCGGGGCGCCGTGGAAGGCGTGCTCGGCCACCGCGCGGCGCAGGCGCTCGCAGAGTTCGGCGGCGCCGGTGGCGTCGGTATGCGGCATCAATATGCAAAACTCCTCGCCGCCGATGCGGGCTACCACGTCGGCGCGGCGCACATGCTCCCTGAGCAGCGCGGCCACGGCTACCAGCATGCGGTCGCCGGTGGGGTGGCCGTGGTCGTCGTTGACCTGCTTGAAGTGGTCGATATCGATCAGCGCCATGCTGAGCGGGGTGCCGCTGCGCAGGCCCTGGGCGAACAGCCGGCCGGCCTGGTCGAGCAGGGCGCGGCGGTTGTTGAGGCCGGTAAGCTCGTCGGTGACGCTGAGCGCCTCGACCTTACGTTTCTGGCGGTCGATCTGGTAGAGCGCAACCATCAGCGCGGTAATCACCACCATCACCAGCGTTGCCAGCGCAATCAGCCAGCGCGACAGACGCTGCATCAGCCGCTGCTGCTCGGCGGCAGAGCCGAACACGATGTGCTGCAGCTCGCTGTAGATGAAGGCCAGGCTGTCGTCGAGCTCGGTGCTCAGTGCGTCCAGCTGCGCGAGACGCTCGGGTTGGTAGGGGGCAGCGGCCAGCAGCGGCTCGGCCTCCCGCATCAGGCGGCTGAGCACGCGATATTCGTCGCGAATGTGCTGGTAGTCGGCCTCGGGGAGGGCGCTGCGCTCGAGGTACTGGTTGATGCTGCCGCGGCGGGTGGCGATGATCCACAGCCGCTCCAGGGCCTGCTGCTGATGCAGGGGCTCTGGATTGTCGACCAGGCTCTCGATGGCCTGCTGGAAATAGACGCCGTCCTGCTGGCCGCGCACCACTTCGCTGGCGAAGCCGAGGTAGTCGGCGCCCAGGTGGCGGTCGGCGTTGTTGGCGAAGCTCCACACGCTGGCGATCAGCACGACACCGATCACGCCGGATAGCAGGCACAGCGGCAGCAGCAGGCGCCGAATCAACATGCGCTGGATCAGTCGTGGCATCGGCGGCTCAGCGGGCGCGCAGCGTGGTGATTGCCCATATCCAGCGGGTCATGGGTTCGCTACCGTCGAGTACCGCCTCGATGTCGGCGGGCACCGTCAGCATCAGCGGGCCGTTGTGGTGGTCGGGGAGTGGTATGCCCTCGAAGCGCGTCACCAGCAGGTAGGTCTTCTCCTCACGCTCGGCGGGGCTCAGGAAGGTGGTGTAGTCGTCCCGGGCAATAAAGCGCAGCCGCTCACTGTCGTCGAGGCCGTGTTCGACCAGGAAGTCGTCCAGCAGCACGCCCAGGAACTCCCCCTCGAGCCCTTCGGGGTGGGCCATCTCGACCGCGTAGAGCGGCAGCGACTCGATCTCGGCCAGGGAGAGCTGGCGCTGCTGCTCGGCGTGCTCGATAGTGAGCACCGGCGTACTGTCCTGGGTGGGGGGGTGATCGCTGGGAGCAAGCTCGGCGGCCAGTAGAGACGCACTGGCCAGCAGGGCTGACAGCGGAATGGAGCACCCCAGCGTGAGGGGGACTGGCCCCCGGGTCGTTATGGCCATCGACATATTCCCTGCGTGGCGTAAAAGCTGAGGGCGCGTCTTCGCGCGCTGGCCTCATTGGATGCGCAAGCGACTCAGTAGAGCGCCTGCTCCTCGCTGATGACCTCCTTGAGCAGTTCGAGAAACAGCCGGTCGGCGTCGGAGTGCTCCGCCGGGTCGTCGGGGATATGCACGCTGGTGGTGTCGCTGATTTCACGGGCGATGCCGGCGAGCATGTCACGTTCGTTGAGGTCGGCGTGCCGGCGGGCGATCAGCAGTGACTGCTCGAGGATCGCGGGGTCCTGCAACAGTTTCTTGATGAACCCGCGTAGCTCATTGATTACGCGAGTCTTGTGAATCTCGGATGCGGACATAAGGGAGCCCTGTCGTGCGGTTGGCGGAGTCTGCGCGATGCGCTTAGCCAGACGATAGCACAGCCGGCGGGCGCGGTAAGGTCTCGCCGCGAGAGGCGGGACTGGCGATTTCAACGCTCACCGGGCATTAGCCAGCTACTCTTGTAAGAGATTTCTTACAGAAAGTGTCCTATATCTCCTAGCTAATAGAGCCATCAAGAGTATTGGACAATTCATCAATCTCGGTTACGCTTGATTACAAACGGTAGCTGAGTGAAAAAACTAGCATCTCGCAAGGCAACATAACAAGCACTGTAGTGCTGGCTAGGTTCGGCGCTGCCATGCAATACAAGGGAGCAGTACCTCATGAAATCCTCAAACGTCGCGGGCTTTCGCCGCCGTTTTCCCTCTCTGTCGCGCCACACGGCGACCCATATGACAACTCTGGTGCTGCTCGCCGGTGCGGCGCTGCCGGCGACTGCCTTGGCCCAAAGCGGCCTGGCGGGGATGTCGTCGCCGGGCAGCAGCGACCTGCGTGAGGTGGTGCAGCGTGCGGTATCGACCAACCCCCAGGTCCAGGCGGCCTATAACGGCTTCCGCGCCTCGACCAACGAAGTGGACATCGCTCGCGGCGGCTATCTGCCTAGCATTGACGTGAGTGCCGGGGTCGGGATCGAGGATCGTGAGGGTGACGGCCGCGGCAGCTTCGAGACCGACTTCGCCGAGCTTTCGCTGACCCAGATGATCTACGATGGCTTCGCCACCCGCAGCGAGGTCGAGCGTCTCGACCGCGCCAAGCTGGTGCGCTACTACGAGCTGCTGGGAGCCAGTGAAGAGGTGGCGCTGGAGGCGGCGCGGGCCTATCAGGATGTGCGCCGCTATCGCGAACTGGTGGAGCTGGCGCGAGAAAACTACCGCGAGCACATGCGCGTCTTCAATCAGATCGAGGAGCGTGTCGGCTCTGGTGCCGGGCGTCGCGTCGACCTGGAGCAGATCAGCGGGCGCCTGGCGCTGGCCGAGTCCAACCTGATGACCGAGGCCTCCAACCTGCACGACGTCAGCTCGCGCTTCCAGCGCCTGGTCGGCGATCTGCCCAGCGAGACCCTGGCCCCGGCACCGATGCTGGACGGCGAGCTGCCGGCGTCGGTCAACGACGCGGTACGCATGGCCTACGAGGGCAATCCCAACTTCCATGCCGCCATCGAGAATATCGAGTCGGCCCGCGCCGAGCAGGCCGGTACCCGCTCGGCGTTCCAGCCGCGCCTGGAGTTCCGCGCCCGCACCGGCAGCAACAACCAGAGCGACTTCACCGGCCGCCGTGACCAGCACGTCGCCGAGCTGGTGGCGACCATGAACCTCTACCGCGGTGGCAGCGACCGCGCCTCGTTCCGCCGCGCCAGCGATCTGGTCGAGCAGTCCATCGACCTGCGCGACAACGAATGCGTCAACCTGCGCCAGACCACTCAGATCGCCTATAACGACACCCAGCGGCTGCGCGAGCAGATGCAGTACCTCAACGAGCATCGCCAGTCCATCGACCGGGTCCGCGGGGCCTACCAGCAGCAGTTCGATATCGGTCAGCGCACCCTGCTCGACGTGCTCGACAGCGAGAACGAGTACTTCGAGGCCAGTCGCGCCTACATCAACGCCGAATATGACGTGGCACTGGCCGACGCCCGCACACTGGCGGCGATGGGCAAGCTGATGCCGGCGTTGGGCGTGATGCGCGACGACACCCCGACCCTGGCCGAGCTGTCCAGCGATGGCGTGACCATCAACGCCGACGATATCTGCCCGGCCACGGGGCCCTCGGGGTTCACCCTGCAGGACCTGACCGGTGACCTCAATGTGCCGGCTCCAACCCGCGCACCGGATGTGACCATCAGCGCCGATGCGCTGTTTGCCGTCAACAGCGCCGATCTGAGCCCCGCGGCGCGTGAGGAGCTCAACGACCTGGCGGCGCAGATCCGCCAGCGTGACGACCTGCGGCGGGTATTCATTGCCGGCCACGCCGACAGCACCGGCACCGACGCCATCAACGATCCGCTCTCCGAAGCGCGGGCGCGCAGCGTGGCCGACTACCTGGCCTCCCAGGGCGTCTCGCCGGGGCTGCTGGAGAGTCGCGGCTACGGCTCCAACAATCCGGTGGCCAGCAACGACAGCGCCGACGGGCGCCGCCAGAACCGCCGCGTTGAGGTGACCCTTGAGACCAACGGTGAGAATCTCGACATGACCGGCACGCCGCTGCGCAGCCGCGACCTCAGCGCGCGCTGGAGCCTCGAAGCGCCGGCCTCCGACACCGCCGAGCGCGCTGCGCCGCCGAGCGTCGAGCACGATGCGCCGGCGTTCGCCAGCCAGCCAGCGGCGCTGCGCTGGGATCAGGAAGTTGCCTCGGTCATGGCAAGCGAGCCGCGCGGTGAGGCGCTGGCCGATGCAGCGCCAGCGGCCGCCCCCGAGCTGCCGGCCGATTCCCTGGTGCAGGTGGTGGCAGTGAGCTCCGCCGAGCGTGCCGCCGAACTCGAGGCGCAGCTCAGCGCCGAGCTGGGCGGCCCGGTACGGGTCAGCAACGGCGGCCGCCTGTACAGCGTGCAGCTGGGGCCGGTGGCTCAGTCCGAGGCCGAGGCCCTGCGTGGCCGAGTGGCCGGGCTGGGATTCGCTGAAGCGTATCTGATTTCGGCCGATAACCCCTCTTGAGGGGCGCGTCGGCAACTGAACCATGCGATCGTCGTAGCGCCCGAGCCGCAGGTGTGAATGAATCAACAGGGCTGAAGGGACGACCGTGACCAGCGATGCCAAGCACGCCGTAGAGGCGGGGCGCCAGCCACCGCCGCAGGATGACCTGCTGGAATGCCTGCGAGTGGTGGCCCGCGCCCATGACCAGGAGATGGGGCGCGATGCCCTGGTGGCAGGCCTGCCGCTGGAGGAGGGCCGGCTGACGCCGGGCGTGTTCCCGCGTGCCGCCGCGCGTGCCGGCCTGGCGGCTCGTCATGCCCGTTCGCGGCTGGTGCAGCTCAACCCGGCGCTGATGCCGGTGGTGGTGCTGCTCGAGCCGGGTCGCGCCTGTGTACTGGTGTCGCTGGACGTGAAAGCCCGCAGTGCCCGAGTGGTCTTCCCCGAGATCGGCGAGGCGGCTACCGAGATCAGCCTCGATGAGCTGCAGGCGCGCTACAGCGGGCGGGTGATCTATGCCCGTCCCAAGTTCCGCTTCGACGCCCGTGGCCCGGAGGTCAACAAGCAGAAGTCACGCCACTGGTTCTGGGGCGTGATTCGCGAGAATCGCCGGCTCTATCGCGACGTGATTGCCGGTTCGGTGATGATCAACCTGTTTGCGGTGGCGATGCCGCTGTTCGTCATGAACGTCTATGACCGGGTGGTCCCCAATCAGGCCACCGAGACGCTGTGGGTGCTGGCGGTGGGGATCTTCGTGGTGCTGTGCTTCGACCTGGCGCTGCGGCTGATGCGTAACGCCTTCGTCGATCTGGCGGCGAGTCGTGCCGATGTCAAACTATCGTCGTCGATCATGCAGCGGGTGCTGGGCATGCGTCTGGAGGGCCGTCCCGCCTCCACCGGCTCGTTCGCCGCCACCCTGCAGTCGTTCGAGTCGGTGCGCGCCTTTATCGGCTCGGCCACGGTGGTGGGGTTGGTGGATCTGCCCTTCGTGCTGATGTTCGTGGCGATCATCGCCATCATCGGCGTGCCGCTGGCGATTCCCATCGTGGTGGGTATCGTCTTCGTGTTGCTCTACGCGCTGGCCGCTCAGGGCAAGCTGCACGAGCTGTCCGAGACCACCTGGCGGGTCGGTGCCCAGCGCAACGCCACCCTCGTGGAGTCGCTGGGCAATCTGGAGACGGTCAAGACGCTACGCGCCGAGAGCCGCCTGCAGGCGGTGTGGGAGAAGACCACGGCGTTTCTGTCGCGCACCTCGGCGCAGCTGCGGCTGATCAGCTCGTCGGTGTCGAGCGTGGCGCTATGGGCCCAGCATACGGTGGCGGTGGCGGTGATCATCGTTGGTGTCTACCTGATCATCGAGGGCGACCTCAGTCAGGGTGGGCTGATCGCCGCCTATCTGCTGTCGTCGCGGGCCATGGCGCCGGTCAGTCAGGCGGCGGCGCTGCTGGCGCAGTACCACCAGTCATCGACGGCCCTGGAGTCCCTCAACGGGGTGATGGACAAGCCGGTGGAGCGCCCCGAGGGCAAGTCGTTCGTGTCGCGGCCGGTGGTGCGTGGGGAGATCGAGCTCAACCGCATCACGCTGCGCTATCCGGACGAGGAGCGCGATGCGATTCGCGACATCTCGCTGAAGGTCAAGCCTGGCGAGAAAGTCGCGCTGCTGGGCCGGGTCGGCTCCGGCAAGTCGACCCTCAACAAGATGATTTTGGGGCTCTACCAGCCCACCAGCGGCGCGGTGCTGCTCGACGGCGTGGATATTCGCCAGTTCGATCCCATCGAGCTGCGCCGCCATATCGGCTATGTGCCCCAGGACGTCAGCCTGTTCTACGGCTCGCTGCGCGAAAACGTGGTGGCCGGCGGCGGCAGCGAGGGGGTCGAGGACGAAGCGCTGCTGGAGGCGCTGTCGATCAGCGGCATCAGCGAGCTGGTCGACCAGCACCCTCATGGCGTCGACCTGCCGGTGGGCGAGCGCGGTCAGATGCTCTCCGGCGGTCAGCGCCAGGGCGTGGCGATCGCCCGGGCACTGGTCCACGATCCGCAGATCCTGCTGCTCGACGAGCCGACCAGTGCCATGGACCATGCCAGCGAAGAGGCTTTCAAGAAGCGCCTGGCCGAGTACGCCGCGGCCAAGACCATGCTGGTGGTGACCCATCGCACCTCGCTGCTGTCGCTGGTGGATCGCATCGTGGTGGTCGACAACGGCAAGATCGTCGCCGACGGTCCCAAGGAGAAGGTCGTGGAAGCCCTGCGCAGCGGGCAGATCGGGAGGGCCAACTGATGGCCAAGGACAAGGTCAAGACAGCCGAGCAGCAGGGCTTCGAGGCCATCGGGCGCTTCTCCGAGGGCGGCGGCAAGCCATTCCGGCCGCTGATCGACCGGCTGTTTGCGCGCCGGGTGTCGTCGGCCCACCTCAATCGCGACTGGGCCAGCGACGCCGATTGGGCGCGCATGCAGCAGGATCCGATGCGCGCACGCGGCTTTCTCTACACCGTGCTGCTGGCCATCGTGGCGCTGATCACCTGGTCGTACTTCGCCCAGATCGATGAGGTGACCCGCGGCACCGGCCGTGTGATTCCGTCCCAACAGCTGCAGAAGGTGCAGTCCTTCGACGGCGGTGTGGTGCAGGATATCCTGGTCCGTGAAGGCCAGATGGTCGAGGCCGGTGAGCTGCTGATGCGTATCGACCCGACCCGCTTCGTGTCGAGTTTTCGCGAGAACCGCGCTCGGGCATTGACGCTGCAGGCGCGTATCGCGCGGCTGCAGGCGTTGATCACCGGCTCGCCGTTCTCGCCCTCCGATGAGCTGCAGGCCGAGGCGCCGGAGATCGTCAACCAGGAGCGCGAGCTCTATGAGAGCCGTCGCGATGAGCTGCGTGAGGTCGAGAGCATCGCCCGCGACCGGCTGCGCCAGCGTCAGGAGGAGCTGAATGAAGCACAGTCTCGACTGAGTACCGCCAGCCGTGAGCTGAGTATGGCCAGCCAGGAGCTCAACCTGACCCGGCCGCTGCTCAGCTCCGGCGCGGTGTCCGAGGTCGAGGTGCTGCGCCTCGAGCGTGAGGTGTCGCGGGCCCAGGGCGACCGCAGCCAGGCCGGCTCCCAGGTGGCGCGGCTCGAAGCGGCGGTGGAGGAGGCCGAGGCCCAACTGCGCGAGGTGACTCTCGAACGGCGCGGCGAGTGGCGCGACTCGCTGGCCGATGCGCTGGGCGAACTCTCGGCCCTGGATGAATCGAGCACCGGCCTCGAGGACCGGGTGCGGCTCGCTGAGGTGCGTGCGCCGGTGGCCGGGGTGGTGCAGCGAATGCATATCACCACCCTGGGTGGCGTGGCCCAGCCGGGCCAGGACGTGGTGGAGATCGTACCTACCGACGACCAACTGCTGGTTGAGGCGCGTATCGCCCCGCAGGACATCGCCTTCCTGCGCCCCGGACAGCCGGCCACCATCAAGCTGACCGCCTATGATTTCTCGATCTTTGGTGGGCTGGAGGCAGAGCTGGATCATATCAGCGCCGACACCATCACTGACGACAACGACAACACCTTCTATCTGGTGCGGGTGAGGACCCTGGAGGGTGGCTTCGCCGACCAGCAGGACCTGGCGATCATCCCGGGGATGACGGCGCAGGTGGATATCATGACCGGTAAGCGCACGGTCATGGAGTATCTGCTCAAGCCGATTCTGCGCGGCACCAGTAACGCCTTGACCGAGCGCTAACGCATGAAACAACACCTTTTCGTATGCCAGGAACTCGACGATATTCCGCGCTGGAAGGAGGCCTTTCCCCACCTGCGCCGCTGCACGCCGCAGCAGGCGCGGGCCCAGGCCGGCGCCGGCGATCACGTATGGGTGGCCAGCCAGATCGACGGCTGGGCCGGGCTGGTGCAGATCCTCTCCCAGCGCGGCGCGGTACTGGTGGTGCTCTCCTACACGCCGAGCTCGGTGGAAGCGTTTCAGGCGCTGAATGCTGGCGCCCGCGGCTACGCCCATGCCATCTCGACGGCGCCGCTGCTGCAGCAGATCGAGGTGGTGACCGCCAATCAGGGCATCTGGGTGTGGCCGGATCTGCTGGCCCAGGTGGTGGGCTCGACGTTCCGCGCCCTGGGCGGCGAAGCGCGCATGCGCGACGACGCCCTGAGTGCCCTCACCGAGCGTGAGCGTGCGGTGGCGTTGGCGGTAGCCTCGGGCAAGAGCAACAAGGAGGTCGCCCGTGACATGGATATCACCGACCGTACCGTCAAGGCGCATCTCGGGGCAGTATTTCGCAAGCTCAAGGTGCGCGACCGCATGCAGCTGATCCTGCTGCTGTCGCAGCGCAGCGAAACCACCACCGACGCCTGAGAGTCGCCGCTCCGTTACATTGAGTTACCTGTCCATCGGTACTATGTTCTTCCTGCTTTGCCTCTCCTAATCTGATGTCATAGCCCCATAAAAACGCTGCCGCCGCCTAAGGCGACAGCATATGACGCAGAAGGAACAGACCATGGCAATTGCAACCGTCCTCTCGATTACCGGTCAGGCCTGGGCGCGCGACGCCGACGGTAACCTGCGCGAGCTCAGCGTCGGCGACACCCTCGTCGAAGGCGAAACGCTGGTTACCTCCGATAACGGCAGCGTGCAGCTCGACTTCCTCGACGGCCTGGATCCGACCACGATCAGCGGCGGTCAGGAAATTGCCATGACCCCTGAAGTCGATGCCGACGCCCCGGTAGACGCCGCCGATAGCGAGGTCTCGGACGCCGACCTCGAAGCGCTGCTCGCCGCCATCGACGATGACGACATCGACCTGCTCGACGTGCTCGATGCCACCGCGGCCGGCGCCGGCGGCGCGGGTGCCGCCGACGGCGGCCACGGCTTCGTGCGCCTGGCGCGCATCACCGAAGGCGTCGACCCGCTGGCCTTCGAGTTCGGTACAGTGCAGGGTGGCGAATTCATTACTGCCCAGGGTGAGTCCGCACCGGTGGATGCGGCGGAAGTAGAAGAAACTATCGTTGAAGGGCCCGAACCCGAACTTGGGCTGCCCTCTATTACTTTGACCGGCGGCGATGACCTGCTCGAGGGGCTGGCCGAGGAAGGCAACACGGTTGCCACCGTCACCGCCAGCAGCGACCCGCTGGGTCAGGGGCTCACCTACGGCCTTACCGACGGCAGCGACCCGAACGGCTACTACGCCATCGACCCGGCCACCGGCACGGTGACGCTGACCGGGGCCGGCGCTGAGCACGTCAACG
>NZ_JACXZT010000017.1:0-679 GCF_014779595.1 Halomonas sp. ML-15 | reverse complement strand
CAGGGGCTCACCTACGGCCTTACCGACGGCAGCGACCCGAACGGCTACTACGCCATCGACCCGGCCACCGGCACGGTGACCCTGACCGCGGCCGGCGCTGAGCACGTCAATAACGGCGGCGATCTGCCCACCGTTGACGTCACCGCCACCGACGGCTCGAACCGTCCGGCCAGCGATACCGCCGAGATCGGCACCATCGCCGGGCCGTCGATCACCCTGACCGGCGGCGACGACCTGCTCGAAGGGCTGGCCGAGGAAGGCAACACGGTTGCCACCGTCACCGCCAGCAGCGACCCGCTGGGCGAGGGCCTCACCTACGGCCTTACCGACGGCAGCGACCCGAACGGCTACTACGCCATCGACCCGGCCACCGGCACGGTGACCCTGACCGCGGCCGGCGCTGAGCACGTCAACGACGGCGGCGATCTGCCCACCGTTGACGTCACCGCCACCGACGGCTCGAACCGCCCGGCCAGCGATACCGCCGAGATCGGCACCATCGCCGGGCCGTCGATCACCCTGACCGGCGGCGACGACCTGCTCGAAGGGCTGGCCGAGGAAGGCAACGAGGTTGCCACCGTCACCGCCAGCAGCGACCCGCTGGGTCAGGGGCTCACCTACGGCCTTACCGACGGCAGCGACCCGAACGGCTACTACGCCATCGACCCGGCCACCGGCA
>NZ_JACXZT010000004.1 GCF_014779595.1 Halomonas sp. ML-15 | reverse complement strand
AAGGAGGACGAAACCTCACACGAGCCTGAATCTGTTCCGATGAAAGAGCACTGACAGAAACCGGACAATCTGGATTGATGAAAAGCGGACAACCTTCACTGGCGTTGACATGCCATTGTCAGCTCCTTGCGTGATGCGGTTGGGATTGGGCGGGGCGTGCCGCGGCGGGCGGCAGGGGCGCCAGTTCCAGGCCGAGCTTGGCCGCGATGTGGTCGAGCCCGGCGTCGGTGAATTCGGTGCGGCCGTAGTGGGTCCAGCCGCAGATCGGGTGCCAGTAGGTGCCGGTGGCCACCACCATGAGGCGGGTGTTGCCGCGATACCTGGTTGCCGGCAGGTTGTCGGCGCCGAGCACGCCGGCCTCGCGCATCCGGCGGGCCAGGGTGTTGCGGCCCTGGTTGAGCAGGGCCGCGGCCTGGTCGAGTGAGTAGGTGCGCTGTGGCATGGTGGCCTCCTGTCTCTCGGTCACTGGCTCAGGCCTGGAACACCCAGCACTTCACGCTGGCGTTGTTCAGGCGGATCTGGCTGCGGACGGTGCGGTTGGCGTCGATGAACTTGCGGCTCTTGCTGCTGCGCAGGTAGCGCTTCAGCTCGCGCATTTCGGGCACGCGCAGGCGGTAGTCGGCGCAGCGGCGCTCGAAGTCCTTGAGGTTGATGGCGATCTGCTCGGTGTGCTTGCCGTAGTGGTTGAGCAGCGGTTCCTGGTTGAGTCCCTCGAGGTAGTCGTAGGCCTCCCAGAACTCAGCGACCATGGGGTGGTCGGCGTTGATGGCCATCTGGCGATCGCTGGCCATCTGCCACACATGGCCGATCGCCATGTCGATGGTTTGGGCGTTGAACAGGCCCAGCCCCTCGGGGCCCAGGCACTCCACCAGGGCGGCGAGTTGGCCGTGGCACTTGGCGATGCGCAAAACCTTGATATCGGGGTCGCTGGCGAGCTGGTTGGCGTACTCGCGCCCGCGGCTGGTGATGCGCTCGAGCAGTGCCGCCTCGCGGGTAGCCACCTCCAGGGCGAACTGGCTGACGTGCTCGAGCTCGGCTTTCTCCAGCGCCTCGGCCAGTTCCTTCGTCTGACCGTTCTGGCCCTCGCGGGTGAACATCAGGTGGCAGATGCGGGTCTGGATCGCCTCGCCGGCCTGTACAGCGGCGTTCTGGCTGATCACGATGCTGCCGCGGAAGGGCGGCTCGTAGGTGTCGTTGCCGCCGTTCTTCACGCCGCGGGCGCGGATGCTGCGGCCGTTGAAGGCGGTCTTGAGTTCGTCCCAGTCGAACTGCTTTTGCTTGGCGCCGCCTTCCTGCTCGCGGTCGGACTCGATCAGCACCACCGGCAGGTTGCTCACCTGGGCGAAGTTGCGCGCCCGGGCCGGCATGGTGGCCTTGCTGGGGTCGAAGCCCTCGTAGTCGCGGCGGCCGACCAGCTTCCAGAGGAACTCGATCAGGGTCGACTTGCCGGCACCGGCCTCGCCGACGATCTCCAGGAAGGGGAAGCTGCCCATCTCGGCGCGGATCTGCTCGGCCAGCAGGCTGCCCATCCAGTAGCCCAGTGCGATCACGCCCTTGGTACCGAAGGCGCCGAGCAGCTGGGTGGTCCAGTCGGTGCGGTAGTCGTGCCGCTCGGCGTTGATGTGCAGCGCGACGGACTGGCTCAGCGTCTTGAGCTGCTTGCGCGGGCCGAGCTCGAAGTAGTCCTCGCTGTTGATCTTGACCAGTTTGCCGCCGGCCACCGCCAGGTCGCCGAACACATAGGCGCCGTGGTCGCGGGAGTAGCCGATAAAGTCGATGGTCTCGACGGTTTTGATATTGCCGATCTGGTCCTGCAGCAGGGAGTCGAGCTGCTGGCTGGTACCGGTCCAGACCGCGCCGGGCGCTACGCCCAGCAGGCGCTTCTTGTACTCGCTGGCACTGGCCAATTGGCCACCGCTGAAGGTGTTCTTGACCGGCGCGCGGCCGTCGGGAAACTCGATGCGGTAGTAGTACCAGCTCTCGTCGGTGACGGTGTTGGCCTGGTAGTAGAGTGCCGTGGGGTAGCATGTGCAGATGCGTTTGACGTTGCCGGCTTGCTCCAGGGCGGCATCGCGCAGGGCCGGGTCGAGCTGCTGCTGGTCGGCGCCGTCCTCCCCCTCTGCGCGAAGCGCACGGTCGAAAGCATCGACGTCGAGCTTCCACCACCACAGCTGCCGTTTGAACTCGAACCAGCACTCGCGGCGCTCGCGGCGTTTGAATATTATCAGCGCCTTGGCCATGGCCGTGGGAGCCAGCAGCAGGTCGCCGTAATAGCGATAGGTGTCGAGGTGCTTCTCGGTCAGCTCGCCGCGCTGATGGCAGTCGTTCCAGTCGTATTTGCCGCCGCCCGGTACCTGCGCGGCCTGGCAGTCCCAGCCCTCGGCGCGGGCACGCTTTACGTGCTTCTCGATGCCGTTCTGCCCGGCACGGTTGCTATCCAGCGCCCACACCAGCGCGGGGCGGGTGGTGCCGGCCTGGTGGGCGGCATCGGCCAGCTGCTCGAGGGCGGCTTCTGGGTAGTTACCGCAACTCATGGCGGACACGGCCGCGATGCCATGGTGATAGAGCGCAATGGCATCGAAGATGCCCTCGACGATCCACACCTCCTCGGCGGCGACCAGGTCGTCGGGCATGAGTACAGGCGGACACCACCACTGGCCCTTGTAGCGGCCGACGAAGTTAGCCTTCTGCTTGCCGAAGCGCTCGGGCTTGTCGAGCAGGCGCTCCCAGTAGGCGCCGCCGGGCAGCGCAAAGCGCACGGTGGTGGTGCCGCCCACGTCCTGGCGCCAGTAGCTCTCCTGGGTGTACCAGCCCTGGATGCGTTCGAGTTCGAAGCCGCGGCCATCGCGCAGGTAGCCATCGGCCACCGGGGTCTGGCTCGCTGCCTTCTCCCCCGGCTTCGGGGCATAGCGCTCGGTCCACGACTCGAACAACTCCGGGAACAGGCTCTTGACGTGGATCTGGCTACCGCAGTTGTTCTCGCGGCCACATTTCAGCATCCACGGCGCCTCGGCTGAGATGTACGCCTCACGCATGCCACAGTCGGGGCACCGCACCCTGCGCAGGTACGGGCCTCGCTCCTGAGCCTCGTAGTCGCGCATCAAGCGCGCGAGGATGTCCTGGCGCAGCGATGGATTCACGCTGAGCCTCCTATATCAAGACGTGGAAAAGGTGGGGCTTAGTGCTCGATGACGACCGGGCGCCGTGTGTGGCGATCGACGACCACCGCGCGGTCTTCGCGGCGGGCTTGCTCGAGGAAGCGCATCAGGTCGCTGACGGTGAACATCACCGGCCGCCCGCCTTCGGTGCGCATTACCACCACATGCGAGGTGCTGGCATCGGTGTCGATGCTGGCGACCTTGTTCTCGCTCTCGAGATCGGCATAGGCCTGGATGGCGGCCAGCTCGGCGGCCGGCTCGCTCATGTCATGCACGGTGACCAGATGCTCGATGCAGTTGGCCAGCGCGGTGACCCGGTTCTCCCAGCGGTGGCGCCACAGCTCGGCGATGGCCAGGTTGTGGGTATCGAGCTGCGGGGCGTGTGCGGCATTGATTGGGGCGATGTTGTTCATGGCGGCGATCCTTCAGTTCGCTTCGTGGAGCAGCTGGTTCAGCAACGACGGAGCCAGCGGCAGCTTTACCTCGGGGTTAGGGGTGGCGCTGGGCGAAAGCGTCTGGAGCATTTCCAGGCCGAGCTTTCCGCGGAAGCCGCACGCCTCGTTGGTGCAGTAGACGTAGGCCTCGCGGTACAGCGGCGTGACGCCGCGCGACGCACGAATCTTCATGTACTGCCCGCAGTGGGGGCACGAGAGCCGGATCTGGTGTGGCGCAGTCACGACTGGGTGGGCCTCCTGTTGACCTCGTAGAGTGCGCGCCCCCGGCCAGTGAGGCCCTGGGCGCCGCGGCGAATCCGCCGGCGCAGCAGCCACTCGGCCGCCTGCTCGCGGGTGTCCAGGCCCTGCTGTTCGCATACGGCGTCGAGGACTGCCTTGGCCTGCTGGTCGAGCTCCATGGGTTGTTCCGGCATGGCTACCTCGGATGCACGGTGGATGTAGGGGTGCGCTTAGCTCGCCTGTTCAGCGACGCTAGGGTTGAGGCCGGCAGGGTCGATGCCCAGCACGTCCCGCGCTTCCTTCATCAGCATCTGGCGCATCACCTCGGCTTTGGGTACGCCCAGGTAATTGGCCAGCGCGGTGATCACGTCGCTCTCGTACTGGTCGAGGTAGACGGTGGCCTTGGTACGAACTCTTTTGGCGTCCTGGTACATGTCGGAGTCCTTATGCAGCAGGTAGAAGAAAGGGATCAGGATTGGCCGGCCAGCTCGGTGTCGGCCTCGTATTTCTCGATTCCCATCAGAATCAGCATTCGGGTAGTTGACGAGAGCGAGCGCATCTCGAGCTGGGCGATGTCCTCCAGCTTGGCGCGCTCGGTATCGGTGACCTGGGTCATGACCGGGCTGCTGCAACCGCGAGGTGAGCGGGCAGCGACAGCGGTGTTCATGGTCTCAGCAGGTTGCATGGGGTAGGCTTCCTAAAGGTTGTCTAAGACTGCATAAACAGGTTGGTGGAATATATACACCATGTCAAGCGTATCGGTGGAAGAAATACCCTATCGGCTGCGTGAGGAGCTTAAGCGGCTGGATCTGTCAATAGCCGCGGCTGCTCGTCAGGCCGGCGAATCTAGCTCTCAGCGGTTGAAGGATGTGCTGTCCGGCCGGCAAAAATGCCCGGTGGAATTACTCGCTCGTCTTGAAACAATGGGGGTGGATATCTCCTACGTTTTGTCCGGCAGAATCAACAGCACTGCAACTGCAGCAGCCCAAGTAGTGGATGGCGCCCCTATTGCCGTTGAGGCAAGCCCCTCGCCCGGTATGGCCAAGATCAGCCTTTACGATGTGGAGGGAGCTGCCGGTGCTGGCAGATCGCTAGAGGGCGAGCGGATCGAGGGGCAGCTCTACTTCCCCGAGGCGCAGCTGGCGGCGCTGGGGATCTCGCCGGCGAACGTGGCAGGGGTGAAGGTGTGCGGCGACTCGATGCTGGGCACCCTCGATGATGGCGACTGGGTACTGGTGGACTTGGCCAACCGCGATCCGCGCCGTGAGGGAGTCTTCCTGCTGTCGGTGAGCGGCGAGCGGCGCATCAAGCGCGTGCAGCGCCTGGCCGGCGGGGCGCTGTACCTGATCAGTGATAACGAGCACTACAAGCCCGAGATGATCAAGCCGGAGGAGATGCGCGAGGTGGAGATCCTTGGGCGGTGTGAGATAAGGATTGGGAGGGTTTCGTAATCTTTTTGTGTTTACGCAATCTGCTCATTACTAATTATTGAGAAGGGGATAGGGATGTATCTTGCAGTTAAAGGCTATAAGTCTATTTATGATAAACGAGCGCTGCATTTTAATGGGCTTACAGTTTTAGCTGGCGCGAACAGTTCGGGAAAGTCAAGCTTCATGCAGCCATTCTTGATTCTTAAGCAAACCATCGAAAACCATTATGATGCTAAAGTTTTAACTCTTGAAGGGGAGAACGTAAAGTTTACTGACTCTTCTCAGTTATTATCGAAAGTTCCAGATGAATTGTACGAGGGGTTTTCACTTTATTATGGTGAAGAAAATGATTCGGTTGAGCTTAATTATAAATATTATTCAGGTGGAGGGTTTCGTATAGAGAGTACAAAAGTATACGATGATGAAGACTATCCTAATGGTTTGTTTATAAGAAAGGGGATGAAAGAAGAGGAGATAGAAAGCCAAATACCTAATTCTGATATATTTCAATTCAAGAAGTATTTTGAAAAGAAAAAGCCATCGTTGCGCTGGATGGTAGAGAGGAAAAAGTGCTTTCTTAATATTCGTCTTAAAACAGAGGGTGTATCGTCTGGCTTTTCTGCTGGCATTGATCCAAGTGTGGACTTGGAGAGTTTAGTGACGCGATTGATTCATGTGCCTGGCTTGCGAGGGAACCCTGAAAGGACTTATCGTGTTGCTTTTGCAGAAAATATTTTTCCAGGATCCTTTGAAAAATATGTGGCAGGGATTATTTCCCATTGGAGTGAAAGTAATTCTCCTAGATATCAGGCGAAATATAAAAAGCTCATAGGTGGACTGATTAGCCTAGGCTTGGCTAGCAATATCGGTTCTTCAAAAATTAACGACACGCGAATTGAATTAAGGGTCTCAAGATTCTCACAGTGTAAAAATTCTGATGATAATGTAAATATTGCTGATGTTGGTTTTGGTGTTTCTCAAACATTGCCTGTATTAGTCGCCCTGCTCGTCGCATCAAAAGGCCAGTTGGTTTTTATTGAGCAGCCCGAATTACATCTTCATCCTAAAGCTCAGTACGCTATGGCTGAAATTATAGCAGATGCTGTTCGAAGAGGAGTGTTGGTTGTGATTGAAACACATAGCTCTATTTTGATAAGGGGCATTCAAACAACCGTCGCCAAGGGCGAATTAGAGCCTGGTCTAGTATCTCTTAATTGGTTTCAGCAAAATGTGCTTAATGGGCAAGCAGAGGTTTCCGCTTCTGTACTGGATGAGTGCGGTGCTTTTGGTGACTGGCCGGAAGATTTTGATGACATTAGCTTGATGGCCGATGAGAACTATTTGAATGCTGTTGAGCAGGTGTTTTATGAAAAAAGTAAGTGATAAAGTGGTTATAGATGCCGATGTGGCGAGATCTTCTGGCGAAACTGATCATCCGGTTTCAAGTAATTGTCGAAACTTGTTAGAGTCAGTTCGCAAGAATAAAGGTGTTGTTGCATTTTGCCCCGTTCTTAGTCAGGAGTGGGCAAAACACGCATCACGTTTTGCTAGGAAGTGGTTGGCGACTATGGTGGCGAGTAGAAAAGTTGTCCGTATTAATGACGAGAATAATGTAGCGCAAGATGTAGATGAAAGCCAATTGGTTGATTGTGTGAAGCAAGTTGCTTTAAAAGATTGTCACTTGGTTCATTCAGCGATTATCGCTTCTGCTTTCGTTGCTTCACGAGATGATGCTGCTCGAGAAGCCTTCAAAGAAGCCTCAAAATGTGTAGGCTATATTGCTAATGTTGTTTGGTTCAATCCAGTAAGTGAGCCTCAATTCATCGATACATATTGGGGAGGCAAGCGTTTCGTGGATAAAAGGTTTTTGTTAAGAGAAGAGTAAATTAAATGTATGGCCATTTGGCTTTCTCCAGTACCTATCCCAAGTTTGCCCAGAGGCTAGGTGTTGAAGAAGTTGAAATAGTTGAAGAAGGGCGGCTGCCGTGGACAACATCTCGCTGGGACCAGGATCACCATGTTTCGGTAGGTTTTCCATGAAGCCCATCCGAGTAGCTTCAGCTGTGGTTTGGCTAACGGTCAAAGACTTGGGGAAAGTGGCGGAGCCGATCAATGCTATGGCCGTTACGACAAGGATAAAGTTTGTAAAGGATAAGAATGAATAAAAAGTCTTTTTTTGAGTTTTTGACATTTTCTTTCATCTGGTTGCAAGTAATCTCGCTTTTCTATCAGCTATTTTATTGGAGGCATTTCGGTGTGGATGTGTTTCAATATATAGCAATCAGTGATATTGTGTTCTCTTCTGGTGACTATCTTCTTAATTTTATTGTTATGATGTTTCTGTGGTGGTTTTTTGTGCAGTACCTCCCGGACTTTAAAAGATACTTTGATATGGATGTTAAGAGTTTGGTGCCAGGCATTTCTGCACTCATAGGTTTATTTGTTTTTCTGTTGCTGTGTTCGCTTTATATCCCTGTGTCCACTGAGTATGTATGGTATGCTGCAGTTGTTTTTTCAGTCGCCTTGTTGAGAGATGTCTCAGGTTTGTTAGTGCGGCCTCTGGGTATATCTTCTATCTTTGAAAGTTCTCGTGTAGGTTATTTATATCTCTCTATAGTTATGGGTTCTTTAATATTTACCGTTCCCTTTTCCAACTGGGCCGCAAGGAATATTATTTAAGATGCTGGTTATTCTAGTCATCCGGTCCGCTATTTAAAAGTTGCTGGCTGTGATGAATGCTACATGTGGGTGCTCGGGCGATTGGGTGATTACGTATTTGTTTATAGTACTGGCCGGGATCGTGTTGTGGCAATACCTGATTCGAAAATCGAAAATATCACGCATCACTTTTAATGAGCTCGCGCGGGCATCGCTGCCGAGTTGCACGACAGAATGCCCCTGATCCTCGACGATGATAGCCACGATACGTGGCTCTATCCTGGCCCGGCGGACCGTGAAGTACTGCTCTGTTGGTGCGCTACTTGGTTGTTGGGTTAATCTAGCATTGGTTGGTGAGCCGAGCTGTAAATAAGCTGATGGAAAAGCTAGTTGGCTGTTAAAAGACACCTTGTTAAAGAACGCGCTCTATAGCTAATTTTATATCTTCTTCGTTAAATAATTTTTCTGTGTCTATATAGTCCGGGGGAGATTCAAGATAAAGTTCCTTGGCAGTATTCATGTGGTGTGTGATCGGATTCTTAAAGTTGTCGAGGCCAAAGTGCTTGAGTAAAGTGTTAATTCTTCTTTCCCTGTTATCGAGGTCAGCACCCACTTTAGAAATTGTGGTGGTTAGGTGTTGCCTTATTTTTTCATGTGCTATTGCATCATGTAAATCTACTGGTTGGCCGGCTATTTCCATTTCTGGTTCTGAGTCGAAAGGTTCTCTGGCTACGTAAGGTCGATATTTAAATTGGTATGATAGCCGGATTTTGTATCTTTCATGTTTCTCAGCTTGCGCTAATATTTTTTCGGTAGAGATGTGTTTGTCAATAACTTTCCATAACACTATGTCGCGCAGGACATGAATTGACGGTCTGATGACTGCTGCAGATACTATTGCCAAAAAAGCAACCAGTGCTGATGTTAATATCGTGGTTAAGCTAACAGAAAAAATAATCTCATTTTCCATTTTTCAATCCCTTATATTAATTTTCGTTAATTAGGGTTTATGTGTACAGTGATGGTAATCACCTGACACATGCCCCCGTGGGGCCTCTATAGTTAAGCAGTGTTCTCTACCGTTTTCCTGGTCTCCTTCTTCGCCGCTTTCGGGAGTCCTT
>NZ_JACXZT010000016.1:18626-38689 GCF_014779595.1 Halomonas sp. ML-15 | reverse complement strand
TGGAACAGCGAGTAGGCCACGGCGAGACCGCCGAACAGCGCCCACTGCCAGCCGGTAAACAGGCGGCGGTTGGACTCGATGACCTCTTCGTCGACGCCCTCGGCCAGCAGCTCGGCGGCGTCCTTGTTATCGGGCGTCTCCTCGGCACCCTGTCCCGCAGGCGGGGTCTTGTCATTATCGCTCATCAGCGTCACCTCCAGGCATCATGCGACGGTCGTGTCCGCCCCGGCGTCGACCAATCGACACCGCATGAATTGACAATAGACAAAATGGCCGCTCACCTCGCGGTGAGCGGCCAGTCGAAGCGAATCAAGCAAGAAGCGCTTAGTTGATCATATCGTCATCGATCTCATAGCCATTCTCGTTGAACCAGCGCGCGGCACCCGGGTGGAACGGCATCACGGTGTTGTGCACGACGTTCTCGGGAATGGTGGTGGCGGCACTGCGGTGCACGTCCATCATCTTGTCGTTGTTCTCCATGGTGATGCGCGTGACCTCATAGACGAAGTCTTCCGGCAGGTCGCAGCGAGCGATGGCGAAGTTCCACATCGATACGGCGCGGGCGTCTTCCTCGAGGGTCTCGTAGGTGTCGGCCGGGATCATGAACTCGGAGACCGGGAAGGCGTCGATGGCGGCCTGCTGCTCCTCCTCGGTGAACTCGATGATGTTGACGTCGGTCTGCACCTCGAGCTGGCTGACCGCCGGGATCGGGATGCCCGCGGCGAAGGCGATGACGTCGAGCAGGCCATCCTGCAGCTGGCCACCGAGGTCGGTCCAGCCGCCGTTACGACGCTCGAAGTCGATGCCCAGCTCTTCGAGGATCGCTGGGAAGTAGGTGTCGGAGGTCGAGCCGGAGGGGCCGAAGCCGATGCGAGCGCCATCGGGAATCTCGGAAATGCTGGTAATGTCGGAGTTCGACAGCGCAGTAATCGAGAACGGCGTCTCGTACATCGGGAACATCGCGCAGACGTTATCCATCGGCACGCCCGGCGCCAGCGGACTCTCGCCAGCCACTGCGTCAGTGGCCGGGCCCATGGTGGCCATGCCAAAGGAGATATCGCCGTTGTGGACCAGCGCCAGGTTCTGGGTCGGGCCGCCGGTGACTTCACCGCCGCCGGACATGTCGCCCAGCTCGTCGGCAATCAGATTGGCCCAGCCAGAGCCGTAAATGTAATAGGTGCCCCCCTGACTGGCAGTACCCATGGTGAAGCTCTCGGGCCAGCCGTCGCGATCAGCCACGGCCTGGGTCGCAGCGGCCATCATCACGGTGGCGGCGGCGAGGGGAAGCAGTGCAAATTTTTTCACAAGCGTACTCCAATTGTTGTTTTGCGGGATGCAATGGTTGCGATGGCAAAAAGGTAATTAATTGTACAAGAAAGCGCGAATGTACAATATCAAGGGTAGCGTTGCGGAAAGCCGGCTGCAAAGCACCTGAAAGCTTTTGCGACTAATGGATTAGGCCACGCCGCCAGAGAGGCAATCCTGTGGCAACCTGACTCACCTCAAGTGTGCCATGCGCTGCAGTGGAGGCGGACAGACGCTATCATCGAGCCTTTGTGTCACCCCATTGGAGCCACCGTGAAGCTGATCCACACCGCCGACTGGCATCTCGGCCAGAGTTTTCACGGCCAGGAGCGCCACGCCGAGCATCGCGCCTTCCTCACCTGGCTGCTCGACACCCTCGATGAGCGCCAGGCCGATGCCCTGCTGGTGGCCGGCGATATCTTCGACGTGGTCAATCCCTCGCTGCGCGCCCAGGAGCTGCTCTACGACTTTATCGTCACCGCCCACCAGCGCCTACCACTGCTCGATATCGTGCTGATCGCCGGCAACCACGACAGCGGTAACCGCATCGAACTGCCGGCGCCGCTGATGAAACGCCTGCGCACCCACGCCCTGGGCCGGGTCAACTGGCTCGACGACGGCCGGCTCGACGCCGAGCGTCTATTAGTGCCGCTCACCGACAGCCAGGGCGAAACCCGCGCCTGGTGCCTGGCGCTGCCCTTCCTGCGGCCCGCCGAGGTCACCGGAGTCGGCACGACGGCAGACGAGCCCCAGGACGAGCGGGGCAACGACTATGTGGACGGCATCAGCCGGGTCCACCAGCAGCTGATCGGCGCGGCGCAGGAGAAGCGCCGCCCCGACCAGGCGCTGGTGGCCATGAGCCATGCCCACCTCCACGGCGCCGCGGTATCCGAGGCCAGCGAACGGCCCATCGTGATCGGCGGCGAGGAGTCGATCTCCGCCGCCCTCTTCCCGCCGGATATCGCCTATGTGGCGCTCGGCCATCTGCACCGCGCCCAGCAGGTCGGCGAGGCGCGCATTCGCTACAGCGGCAGCCCATTGCCGCTGGACTTCAGCGAGGTCGACTATCCCCATCAGGTGGTCGAGGTCACGCTTGCCGACGACGCCCTGGTCGCCACCCAGGCCATCCCGGTGCCACGCCCGGTGGCGATGATTCGCGTCGGACCCGCCTCGTTTGATGAGGTGCTCGAGGCTCTCGCCGCCCTGGAGGCGCCCCAAGGGCTTGAGCTAGAACAGGCACTCCCCAGAGAGCGCTGGCCGTGGCTGGAGGTCAAGGTGGAACTCGACGCCCCGCTGCCCGACCTGCGCACGCGCATCGAGTCGGCCCTGGAGGGCAAGTCGGTACGCCTGCTGCGGCTCGAGCGGCGCCTGCCCAAGGTCGCCGAGCACAACGCCCAGACCCGCGTCGATCTCGAGAGCCTGGGCCCGCGCAAGCTGTTCGCGCTAACCTGGCAGGGGCGCTGGGGCGAACCGCCGGGGGAGGCGGTGATGGCCGACCTCGACCAGCTGCTGCAGGAGGTGCTGGATAGCGACGACGAGGAACCACGGCCATGAAGATCCTCGCCCTGCGCCTCGCCAACCTGGCCTCACTGCCCGGCCCCCTGGAGCTCGACTTCACCGCCGCCCCGCTGCGCGACGCCGGCCTGTTCGCCATCACCGGGCCCACCGGCGCCGGCAAGAGCACCCTCCTCGATGCGCTATGCCTGGCGCTCTACGGCAGCACGCCACGGCTGCGCCAGGCACCGGTGCGCGACGCCCCGCTACCCGATGTCGAGGGCGAGACCCTCAACACCGCCGACCCGCGCACCCTGCTACGCCGCGGCACCGCCGGCGGCTATGCCGAGGTCGACTTTCTCGGCCGCGACGGACGCCGCTACCGCGCCCGCTGGGCGGTGCGCCGCGCCCGTGAGAAGGCCAGCGGCCGGCTGCAGGCCGCCGAGCAGTCGCTGCGCGACCTCGACGACGACCGTTTGCTGACCACCCAGAAGCGCGAGTTCGACCGCCTGCTACCCGAGCGCCTGGGGCTCAGCTTCGACCAGTTCACCCGCGCCGTGCTGCTGGCCCAGAGCGAGTTCGCCGCCTTCCTCAAGGCCGACGACAACGAGCGCAGCGACCTGCTCGAGCGCCTCACCGGCACCGCCGAGTACTCGCAGATCTCGATCGCCGCCTACCGCCGCGCCACCCAGGCGAAGAAGGCGGTAGACGCCCTAGACGCCAAGCTCGCCGACGACCTGCCCGCCGAGCCCGAGGCCCGCGCCGAACTCGAGCGCGCCGCAGAGGCCACCCAGCAAGCGCTTACTCACCTGAAAAGTCAGCAGGAGTCACTCTCCACGCGCCAGCGCTGGCACGACGATGATGCTCGCCTGCACGACGCCTATCACCAGGGCTTGGCAGAGCGGCAAGTGGCCGACGAAGCCTGGCAAGCGCTTACCCAGCAGCGCGCCGACCGCGACTTCCGCCAGTTGATCGCCCCGCGCCGCCACGCCCTCGCCCGCCAGTCAGCGCTGCCCGGGGAGATCGCTGCTCTCGAGGCCACCCACGCCAAGACCCAAGCGGCACTGGAGGACGCGCACCATGAGCAGCAGGCCGCCGCCACCCAGCTCACCCAGGCGGAGCAAGCGCTTACTGCGGCCAATGACGCCCGCCATCAGGCCGACCCCGCCCTGCGCGACGCCCGCGAGCAGGCCCAGCGGCTGGCCACCCTGGAGAAGCAGCTGGCCGACCTGGCAGCGCAACGCCAGCAGCAGCAGACCCAGGCCTCCGCCCTCGCCGAGCAGCACCGCCAGGCAGAGGCGGCGCAGCAGAGCCGGCAACAGCAGCGGGACGACTGGCAGGCGGCCCTCACCCGGCTAGTGGGCACTCACTCGCGGCTGGACGACGCGCGCCAGGCCGCACAGCAGGCCCACGACAGCGCCGCCCAGCGCCACTTGGCCCTGGGCGAGTTGGGCAGCCGCTGGCAGGAGTTCGGCCGCGTAGAGGCGGCCCACCGGCGGCTCAGCGCGCTGCATGCAAAGCACCAGGCGAGCCGCGAGACGCTACTCGCCGACGGCCAGGCGGCGCGCCAGCGTCTCGATCGGGCCGACGCCCACCTGGCCAGCGTCACCGCACTGATCGAGCGCAGCCGAGCCGTGCGCAGCGAGAGCGTGGCGCAGCTGCGCGAAAGCCTGCAGCCCGGCGAGCCCTGCCCGGTGTGCGGCGGGCTCGACCACCCCTGGCGCCAGCAGCCGCCGGCGACGCCCGAGGCCGCCCAGCTCGCCGCCCAGGAAGCGGAAGAGGCGCGCCAACTGGATGACGCCAAGCAGGCCCGCGACGACGCCCAGCAGCAGCGCGATACCCTGGTCGGCGAATACCGCGCCGTGGAGGCCGCTCTAGTCCAGGGCCATAAGGAGCTGGAAGAGACCGAGCGGCGCCTGACCAGCGCCCGCTCGGCGCTGCAAGCGCACCCGCTATATAGCGAGCTGGAGGAGGTGAACGAGGCGCAGCGCGATGCCTGGCTGCGCGCTCAGCAGGATGACAGCGAGGCTCGGCGCCGGCGCGAGCGCCAGACCCTCGATGAGCTCACCCGAGCCGAGGCCGAAATCGCCCCCCTCGAAGAGGCCCTGCGCCAGGGCGAGCTGACCCTGACACGCCTGGCGGCCGATAAGGCCGGCGCCGACAGGCGCCTGGCCGAACTCGACGCGCAGCTGCCACCGCTACAGGCGCAGCGCGACACCCTGAGCCAGCGCCTGGCCGAAATACTGGGTGAGCACGCCAGCGCGGATGCCTGGCAGCAGCACCTCGACGCCGCCCTGGAGAGCGCCCGCCAGGCCCGCGAGCGAGCACTCGCCAAGCAGCATGAGGCCGAGCAGACCCGGCTGCGCCTTACCCAGCAGCGGGAATACGAGGCCGAGCAGCTCAGCGCCAGACGCCAAGAGCAGCAGACCCTGGAGCGCGAGCTGAGCGCCTGGCGCAGCGACCACCCCGAGCTGGACGACGCCACCCTCGCCCGCCTGCTGGCCCAGGGCGAGGACGAGGCCCGTACGCAGGAGCAGCGCATCGAGGCCGCCGATCAGGCACGCCAGCGCGCCGCCGCCACCCTGGCCGAGCGCCGCAGCGCCCTGCTCGAGCACCGCCGCGGTCAGTCGCTGGCCGACAGTGACGCCGACGAAGCCCTGCTGGGTGAGGGCGCTCAGCGCGAGATCGCCCGCCAGCTCCAGGCGCTCATCGAGGCGCGCCATGCCCTGGCCCCGCAACTGGACGCCGCCCAGCAGCAGCGCGATGAAGCCGCCCACGCCCTGCGCGACGACGACCGCAAGCGCCAGCGCCAGCAGCAGGGCCAGGCCGAGCGCGAGAGCGCCCGCGCCGAGTACCGCCGCTGGGGGCAGATCAGCGAGCTGATCGGCTCCGCCGACGGCAAGCTGTTCCGGCGCATCGCCCAGGCCTACAACCTCGAACAGCTGCTGGAGCACGCCAACCTGCACCTCGCCGGGCTCAGCCGACGCTACCGCCTGG
The DNA here is from genome assembly GCF_014779595.1 of Halomonas sp. ML-15. Taxonomy (GTDB): domain Bacteria; phylum Pseudomonadota; class Gammaproteobacteria; order Pseudomonadales; family Halomonadaceae; genus Franzmannia. The sequence continues at coordinate 32,893 of NZ_JACXZT010000016.1, read as the reverse complement.
TGCGCGGCGGCAGCGAGCTCGGCCTGCTGGTGGTGGACAACGACATGGCCGACGAGCGCCGCTCGGTGCACTCGCTCTCCGGCGGCGAGACCTTCCTGGTCTCCCTGGCACTGGCCCTGGGACTCGCCTCCATGGCCTCCGGCGAGCTCACCATCGAATCGCTATTCATCGACGAGGGCTTCGGCAGCCTCGACCCCCAGTCACTGGCGCTGGCCATGGAGGCCCTCGACGGCCTCCAGGCGCTGGGCCGCCGGGTCGGCGTGATCTCCCACGTCCAGGAGATGCACGAGCGCATCCCGGTGCAGATCCAGGTCGAACCGCTGGGCAACGGCACCAGCCGGGCGAGGTTGGTGAGCGCATGACTCATCTATGCTGCAGAAGTCATGCTGCAGAAGTCACGAACACTCGAGGGAGGGCACCATGAGCAAATTTGCAGTGTATGGCGCAGTGCTGCTGCTGGCCCTTGCCGGCCAGGCGCTGGCCGCCGAGGTCAACTGGCCGCGAGTGGCCGACTCGGCGGACGGCGTGCCGATTGCCTACGAGGTGCAGGGCAGCGGCGAGCCGACGCTGGTCTTTATCCATGGCTGGAGCGGCGACGGGCGCTACTGGCGCGGGCAGCTGCCGCACTTCTCGCAGAGTCATCGCGTGGTGACGGTCGACCTTGCCGGGCACGGCCACTCTGGCCAAGGGCGTGAGGCCCACACCCTGCCCGCCTTCGGAGAGGACGTGAAGGCGGTGCTGGACGACCTGGAGGTGGAGCAAGCGATCCTGATCGGCCACTCCATGGGCGGACCGGTCAGCGTCGAAGCGGCACGTCTGATGCCGGAACGCGTCATCGGCATCATCGGCGTCGACACCTTCCACGACGTGGCCGCGGAGGTCGACCAGGAGCAGCGCGACGCGCTGCTGGAACCGCTCAAGGAAGACTTCGCTCCGGCCGCACGCGAGTTCGTGGCGTCGATGTTTATCGACAGCACCGATGCCACGCTGCGCGACTGGGTCATGCAGGATATGGCAGCCGCTCCGCCTGAGGTGGCCATCAGCGCCATGCAGGAGATGCTGTCGCGGCAAGCCGATGGCGAAGCGGCCCAGCAGTTCGAGGAACTGACAATACCCGTGGTAGCGATCAACGCCGACCTGTGGCCGACCGACGTCGACGCCAACCGCGAGCTGTTACCGGACTTCGATGCCGTGATCATGGAAGAGAGCGACCACTTCCTGCACATGGCCAAGCCAGCAGCCTTCAACCGTGAGCTGGAACGGATGATCGGCACACCACCATGACGCTCAACGCCACCCGCCGGGCGAGGTTGGTAACCACTTGACCGACCCCGCCCACACTATAGCGAAAAGACGATCAGAAGCCGATATCGCGGTAGTGGCGGGCGACCTTCTCGATGGCGATGGCGTAGGCCGCCATGCGGTAGTCGTGAATCTTCGGATTGTCGCGGCGCAAGCGGATGATCGACTGCAACGCCAGGCGCATGGAGTCATCCAGCCCTGAACGCACCAGGTCGAACTCATCGGCCCCGCGCGCCAGTTTCTCGCGCAGGTGCTCGGGGACCTCGACACCCGTGGCGTCTTCGATGGCGGCAATGATCTGCTCGCCCCTGGCCTCGTGGAAGCGCCGCTCCAGGCGACCGAAGCGCACATGATTGAGGTTACGAATCCACTCGAAGTAGGAGACCACCACCCCGCCAGCGTTGCAGTAGGCATCCGGCAGGATTTCCACGCCGCGCTCCTGAAGGATCTTGTCGGCGGCGAAGGTCACCGGGCCATTGGCCGCCTCGGCGATCAACGGCGCCTGGATGCGCTCGGCGTTGTCGGCGGTGATCACGCCCTCGAGCGCCGCCGGAATCAGGATATCGCAGGCCATCTCCAGCAGCGCGGCACCCTCCGCATGATACTCGCCGCCGGCGTAGCCCTTGACCCCGCCGGTCTCGGCAAGATGATCGCGCACCGCGCTGACATCCAGGCCCTGCGGATTGACCACAGCGCCATCGCGCTCGATGATCGCGGTGATCAGGCAGTCATCCTCGGTTTCCAGGAAGTGGGCAGCATGGTAGCCCACGTTGCCCAGCCCCTGGACGACGACCCGCTTGCCGGCGAGACTGCCAGACAGGCCGCAGCGCTCCAGCTCCTCAGGATGACGGAACAGCTCGCGCAGCGCGTACTGCACCCCGCGGCCGGTCGCCTCGTTGCGCCCGCGTACCCCGCCATGCTCTACCGGCTTGCCGGTCAGCGCGCCCATATAGTTGATGTCGTTGGGGAACATCTGCCGGTAGGTATCCACCATCCAGCCCATCTCGCGCGGCCCGGTGCCCATGTCCGGAGCCGGCACGTTCTGAGCCGGGCTCAAGTAGCCCTTGAGGATCAGTTCACGGGCAAAACGGCGGGTGATCGCTTCCAGTTGATGGCGCTCGTACTTACGCGGATCGATCACCAACCCGCCTTTGGAGCCGCCAAACGGGACGTCGACGATGGCGCACTTGTAGGTCATCAGCGCCGCCAGGGCTTCGACCTCGTCCTGGTCGACGATCGGCGCGTAGCGGATGCCGCCTTTCGACGGCAGCCGGTGATCGCTGTGGGTGGCTCGCCAGCCGGTGAAGATCTCCGCCTTGCCGTCGATTTCCACCGGAAAGGAGACCTGCACCACGCTCTGGCACACCTTCATGGCGTTGCCGATTCCCTCGTCCAATCCCATGATCTCGATGGCATGATCCACCATGTGTTCCACGCTTTGGCGAAACGTCATGCCTTGCTGTGCGTACTTGGTGTCACTCATCCTGCGCCTCCATGGCCTTTATTATGCTGGCATCCAACGCCACACGCCGAAGAATGCCTTGCGTTCGCTACCAGTCTAGCAACTCGATGCAAGGTGGCACGATGCCGTCGAGGTAGCATAAGGGCCTGACAATGTTGCGTATTCTTCCCAGGCAACCTCATCATGCAGGCCCTCACAACAAGGAGACGAGGATGTCAGACGCCCCTGATGCATCGACGCGCAGCATACTGATCACTGGCTGCTCCAGCGGCATCGGCCATGCCGCGGCCCATACGCTTGCCCAGCGAGGGTGGCGGGTGTTCGCCACGGCGCGGGCCGCAGCGGACGTCGCTCGGCTCGAGGAGGAGGGTTTCGAGGCACTGCCACTGGACCTCGCCGACAGCGCCTCGATCGAGGCTGCAGTGGCGACGGTGGAAGCGCGCACCGCGGGGCGGCTAAGCGCCCTGTTCAACAACGGCGCCTACGGCCAGCCCGGCGCGGTAGAGGACCTGACCCGGGCAGTGCTGCGCGAACAGCTGGAAACCAACCTGCTGGGCACCCACGAACTCACCACCCGGGTCCTGCCGATGATGCGCGCCCAGGGCCACGGCCGGATTGTGCACAACAGCTCGGTGCTGGGCTTCGCTGCCTTGCCCTACCGTGGCGCCTACGTCTGTTCCAAGTTCGCCCTCGAAGGCCTGACCGATACCCTGCGCCAGGAGCTGCAGGGTAGCGGCATCCATATCAGCCTGATCCAGCCCGGGCCCATCGCCAGCCGCTTCCGCGAGAACGCCTACCAGGCCTTCAAGGCCAATATCGACACCACCCACAGCGCCCATGCCGACACCTACCGCAAGGTGGAAGCGCGCCTCGCCAGCCAGGACGGCAAGGCGCCCTTCACCCTCGGCCCCGAGGCCGTGGTGGACAAACTGATCCACGCCCTGGAGAGCCGCCGCCCCAAGCCCCGCTATGCGGTGACGCTGCCCACCCACCTCTTTGCAGCGCTAAGGCGGGTGCTCAGCACCCGCGGCATGGACCGCGTGCTGCTGCGCTCGACTCGCGACGAGCGGGAGTGAGGTGTCAAGCAGCCCGAATCGGTGTGTTGCCGTACAGAGCGATGCCGCATTTCGGCCTAGGCTTCAACTGGGCATCTTGAATAAGCCAGCACATTTTTATTTCATCTGCCAAATTACATGGAGGTGTTAGATGAGTATTGAAAAGACCAAGAAAGACGCTGAAAGCACTATCGAGAAAGGGACTGATCGTGCCAAGCAGCAGTTCGACAGCTCAATGGTAGAGCCGGTGCGTGCCTACGGGTCACTGACCACCGATTACTATGAAAAGCTGTTCTCGACACAGTTCGATGCTGTTCGCGCATTTGCTGATACAAGCTTGGCCCAATCGCGCTCTTGGCTTGAGGTCAGGGATTCCGAGAGCTTTCAGCAAGTGGTCGAGGAGCAACAACACTCTATTCGGGAAATGGGCGAGAGATTGAAGGCTGACACCGACAAGATCAGCTCCCTGAGCCAGGAATATCTGAAAGAAACCCAGCAGTTGGCAATGGGCAGCATGCAGACGGGCCAAAAACAGCTCGAAGAAAACATGCAGAAGGGCCAACAGCAGCTCAAGGAAAACTTCCAGAAAGGACAGGATCAGGTCAACGACGGCATGCAGAAAGCCAAGAGTTCTGAAGCCGATAAAGTCAAGAAGTAGACCAGCCTCTCCGTTACTTAAGGCTGGAACGCTTCTAACTACGTGATGCCGATGGGGCCGCTTTCTAACGAAAAGCGGCCCTTTAATTATTGCGCCCTTGCTGCTGTGTTCGACGAGCGAAAAGGTGGCCATTGACGCACACCGCTGTAGCTCCCGCGCCTGACGCCACGACGACGCCAGCTCCGCCATGACCAGGGCCTCATCCAGCGAGCATCATCGCTTCGCCACTTAGCAAGGCGAGCCACCCCAACCATTTTGGTGGGAATTCATTCAGTCAAAATGCACTGCTGTACACGTGGTCGGGGATGAACATGATGCATGTCTCCGTGTCAGGAATGCATAAAATCGGTGATGGTTTCAACCACAGCACGGTCTTTCAGGACCCGGCCATGACCAAGACCGCGGGTCGCCAGCAAGTCAACCCGATCACTACCGTGACGGACGATCGCTTCGGCATCGGCATAGGGCACCACCGGATCATCGTGGTCGTGCACGATCAGCAAGCGGGTGTCGATGCTTTTCAACACTTCAGCCGGATGGGTCTGGTTCAGCAGCAGGCCGGTGCGTGCCTCCATGGCGCGCAAGAAGCTGGCGCGGCTGGCCGGTGCCAGGCCGAGTTGATCGGCAAGGCGCTCGAGCACCCCGCGGTACCCGGCCGGCCCGGCCACACAGACAGAGCGCTCTACCCGTAAACCGTTCACCTGCGCCAACAGCGCGGCTCCCGCACCCATGGAATGTCCAATCACTCCATGCACCGGCCCGAGCTCACCAGCCGCTTCAAGCAGCGCATCGACAAACAAGCCGGGATGGGCCTCGCGATCCGGGCTGTCACCGTGGCCCGGCGCGGTCAGGGCGAACACTTGATAGCCCCGCCCGGCCAGGTCAATGCCCAATGACCGAAATTGCTGCGGCCTGCCCTCCCAGCCATGCAGCGCAATAATGACCGGGCCAGACTCTCCCCAACGCAAGGCCTTCAGGCCAAAACGCAGAGTGACCGTTTCGGCGTCAGCCTCAGCATCGTCCGAACGGAACGATCGCCGGCGCGGCTGCGTTGCCAATGATTCGGCCAGACGAGCCGAGGCTGCTGGCAGCACCGGACTGACGAGGCGCCCGATATTGCGGATCAAAGCCGATGGGTTCATGCGTGATCTCCTGGTGATAAGTATAAGTTGCGCTTCAATACTGGTTGTACTTTGCAACCTATGTGACACCACATCAAAAAGAGTTGCAAGTTGCAACTGTCTTTTGTCACAATCCCCACATGACTCGAACCAACGTTTTTCAATCCAACTGCCCCATGGCCCGCGTGACCGAGATCATCGGCGAGGGATGGACCTTGATGGTGTTACGCGAGGCTTTCCTCGGCACCCGTCACTTCAACGAGTTCGAGCGCGAGCTCGGAATTGCTCGTAACATCCTGGCGGACCGGCTAAAGAAACTGGTCGAGGCGGGATTGATGGAACGCGCGGCCTCGACCACCGACCGACGCGTGGTCGAGTACCGCCTCACCTGGTCCGGGCAAGCCCTGTTTCCGGTGCTGATAGGCCTGACCCAGTGGGCCAGTGAGCACCTGTGCGACGGCCAGGCCTCGATGCGTTTCGTCGAGAAAGAATCCGGCCGGGAGGTTGCGCCGGTGGGCGTGCTGAGCGCCGATGGACGCCCGCTCAAACTGGCCGATATCGCCATGGTCGCCGGTCCCGACGCCGACCCATCACTCGGCGCCCGGCTTGCAAAGGCCGCCGAACGCTAGGCGGCCTATCCACACAGTGGGAGATCGTCCATCGGTGCCGACGCTCTGCTGTTGATCGTCGGCAGATTATGGGTGTCCTGAATGACAGCCCGATTGGCTGACGTGCCCTTCGTTCACCCCGCGTTGCTATCACCCCAGAGGTACAGCAGGCCATCGGCTGACCGGCGAAGTGGTGCGTCACACGGAAGCCGGATGGCAACAGCTACGCCGGGCGATCCAGCTCGCATGTCGCACCGGAGGGTGCGTCGAACTACGGCCGCCGGTGCAGGGGCCAAAGAGGACAATCACATGAAGCGTCGAGGTTTCTTGCAAGGCTTGGCCGGAGTCACCGTTGTTGTCGTGGGAGGGACCGTTTGGCGTTCGGCCGACCAGGGCGTGTTCAGTGCCGGCAACGGGCCGGCGTATGAGCCCTGGAGCGATTGGCGTGCAGCCAGCGAATCGGGACCGCTGGCTCTCGTCCGGGCCGGCATCCTGGCAGCCAACCCCCACAACACCCAGCCCTGGATCTTCCGCGTCGACGAGGATGCGGTCGAGCTCTATGCCGATCGCACCCGCAACCTCGGAACCTTCGACCCGTACCTGCGCGAAATGCACCTGGGGCTTGGCTGCGCGGTGGAGAACATGATGCGTGCGGCCCGCGCCAACGGTTACTCGGCGGAGCTGGCATTCTCGGAAGGTACGCTGGGACCGATCGACTCCCAGCCCGAGCAGGCGCGAGTGGCACGCATTGCTCTTTCGGAGGTGGGCCCGACCGAGGATGCTCTCCATGATGCGATTCCGCGCCGCCACACCAACCGGGGGCCCTACGACAGCCAGCGCCCGGTGTCGTCGGCGGCACTAAGCTCCCTCGCGGCCATGGCCGATGATGACGACGGCGTCGGCATCATGATGTTCACCGAGAACCAGGCCATTGCTGCATGTTGGCAACTCATCGTGGAAGCCACGGAGGCGATCATTGCGGATGAGCCGATGGTGACCGACAGTGAGCGCTGGTTTCGCCACTCCTGGGAGGAGGTTCAGGCGCATCGGGATGGCCCGACGCTGGATGCGGCTGGACTCTCGCCAGTGATGACGGCGATAGCGAAGGTGATGCCGCGCTCCTCCGCCGAGACCAATCATCGGTACTGGCTGGATGCCACTAGGGATGTCCAGGTTGCCACGGCACCGGCCTTCGGCTTGATCGGCGTGCAGGATCTCTACGACCGTGCCCAGACCCTGGGGGCCGGGCGGATCTGGCAGCGCATGCACTTGTGGGCAACAACACAGGGGCTGGCGATGCAGCCGCTGAACCAGCCCGTTGAGCGGGTGGACCGTGAACGCGAACTGGGTTTCGAGCCTAAGGCTGCCCGGGCACTTGGGCGGCTGGTTGGCGAAGCCGACTGGCAACCAACCTTCGTCTTCCGTGTCGGTTACCCGTCCCGGGGAGCCTCACCGAGCCCGAGGCGTTCGGCGGAGCAGGTGCTGGTCTAGCAGCGTTCGTGTCATGTCGCCGTCGTTTAATCAAGGACGAAACAGACGAACTGGTCGCCAGGCTCAAGAAGACACTGTACGTGAAGAAAAAGCAGCCGCTGGACTAGCTGCACGCTCCAAGCGAGGGGCGCATATGAGCCTCGGCCAGGCGGGATGATAGAATGTGCGTCAAAATCCAGCGTTACGGAGTCGCCTTATGCACACCCCGGTGCTTGCCGTTGCCCACACCCCGGTGCTTGCCGTTGCCCACACCCCGCTGGTGGCCGTCTACGGCACGCTGAAGCGCGGGCTGCGCAACCATCACTGGATGGAGGGGGCCGAGTTTCTCGGCAGCGACCGCCTGACCGCGGTGACCCTCTACGACCTGGGCCCCTACCCCGGCGCCAAGCCACAGCCCTCGCGGGGTATCGAGGTGGAAATCTTCCGGGTCGACGCCCAGTTGATGGCCGGCCTCGACCACCTCGAGGATCACCGCGTGCGCACGCCCAAGCAGGGCGACTTCGAGCGGGTGGTCTATTCCACGGCCCATGGCCCCGCCTGGCTCTACCTATATAACCATGGTGTCAGCGGCTGCCCGGCGATTCGCGAGGGCGCCTGGCAACCCGAGCGCCCTGCCGGACGTCGCCACGTGGTATAACCCACCTCCATTACGCTCACTTGCAAGGCAGCTGTTCCTCAGGAGGAATCCATGGGTCGTCTCTTTTCGTTGATCGTGATCGCCGGGCTGGCCTACGGCGGCCTGTATCTCTACTACGGCGTGGCAGTAAAAGACGCCATTGAGCAGCAGCTCGAGGCGCGGGGGCTTAGTGCGCTTGAGGTGGATAGCGTCGACTACGGCCTGCTGGCCCCGCTCTCTACCGATACCCAGCTTTCCATTGACGTCCGCTACCGCGGCGCCGAGGCGAGCTTGGACGTTCGAGTGATCGGCCACCCGGTCTTCTCCGATGAGGTCCGCCTGGAGCTCGACGGTCTGCAGGCGCTGAGATTGAGCATCGGCACAGGTAACTGAGGCCATCATGCATATCGCCGTACTGACCCTTAGCATCTCGCTGCCCGGCTGTCGCTCCCTCAAGGAGAAGCGCCAGCGCATGGGTGGCCTGCATGAGCGTTTCGGTCGCAACCCGGCGGTCGCAGTCTGCGAAAGCGGCGAGCACGACCGCATTGAGGCCAGCGAGTGGACCTTCGTGGTCACCGCCACCACGCTACCCAAGGTGGAATCGCTGTGCAGCGAGATCGAGGACAAGATTCAGCGCGGCGTGGATGGGCGGGTCATGGAGGTGACGCGGGAGGTGCTTTAGAGCCGAGGCCTAGCGGACAGTCCGCGCAGAGCGTCGCACCCGATGACAGGCTCGCGCTCGGGCATCAGGGGTGCTTTTCCACCAGTAGCCCGCAGGATGGCGCTGCCCAGCGCTTGTCAGCGGTGAAGACCACATCGCAGACAACAGGTGAGTAGTATTGGCGCACTTCCTCCTCGATGCGCTTCCGCGATCGATCCTGGCTGGCTAGCGACGACTGCGGGTGGTCGACGGCAAGCACGACATGAACCATGACGTACAGTAGGCGTCCTGGGCGAACCATCCTCACTCGAACTTCCTGGGTATCAATATCGGCAAGTCCGCGTGCCACCGCCTGGCGGACGGGCTCGGCGACCGACTCGTCCGGGGTCTTGTTGAGGAGTTCCTGCAGCGCCTGAGAGGCCATGCGCACGGGCACCCCTAGGCACAGCACCACGACCGCCACCACCAGTACCGAATCGACATACGGCAGCACGGCCTGCCAGTCCAAGTGTTCGAACAGCAGGACCAAACAAAAGGCGCAAAGCACCGCCGCCGAGATCAGACTGTTCACCAGCCAGTTGAACTTATCGGCCACCACTAACGGGCTATGTACATGGCGCTGGCTGCGGTGCATGACCCAGGCCGTCAACGAACAGGCGGCCGTAGCAAAAAGCGCATACATGACGGCCAGCCCCGCGGAGATCATGCGCCCCCCGGTCAGTAGCGCGACAACGGCATCCACCAGGGCAAAGAGGGAGACCCCCAGTATCAGCAAGCCCTTGCACAGGTTGACCAGCGATTCGAAGTAGCTGTAGCCGAAGGGGTAGGAATCGCTATCCGGGCGGCTGGCCAGCTTGCTGACCTTGATGGTCACCAGCGCGACGCAAAAGTAGATGAGGTTGAACAGGCCATCCAGCAGGATGGCCTGAGAGTTGGTGGCCAAGGTCGCCACGATGCCCACACTGCCAATCAGCAGTGCCATAAAGGCGGAAAATGCCAGGGTACTGGACTCTCTTCTCACGAACGCTCTGCTCCCATGCCGACGTCGCCTACAAGACGCCCAGTGTAGCAACAGCTGATACGGTCAGCAGGCTTCGTCACATCGCCTACCTATCGGCACCGTAATACTTGACCCTGCGATACAGCGTCGTCAGGAACCCGCCGCCCAGTATCATGCCGAGCCCTGCCACGACCGCGATCAGGGCGTCGTAAGCGATGCTGCCCGTGGAGACATAGGCGCCCACCAGCATGCCGATATAACGGACCAGCAGATACACGCCGATCAGAAAGGTGCCGGCGCGCACCAGATCATCGTCCTTGACCTGGACATCGCCACCGGCATCACCATGTAGCCTGCCTGCCAGGCGAGCTGCGAAGCACCACAGCAACACACCGCCCAGCATCGGCACGACCACCGTAGCGACGGCAATGGGCAGCACCTCACCCGACCAGAACTCAGCGGCATTCGGCGCAAGCAGCGCCGGAAGGAACGCGAATAGGGTCTGCAGGAAGATGTAAAGACCCAGCAATCGGATCAGCAGGATGGAAAATGGCTTCATGGTGTCTCCATAGCCGCTTTTTTGGCTAACGTGATCGGCGTTATTTTAACTTCATGCCCCTCCGTGGCGGCCGTCATGTCGATGCCATCGACATATCCGCGGGACGTGTCGAAAAAATCGCGTTTCGTAAACATGTCGTGACCACTCACCGCAAGCTGAGGAGTCGTCAGCCCCCTTCGGGTGTGGCCAACATATTCATGATCAGCCGGATCATGGTCTCCTTGTTAGCCGGATCGGACTTTAGTGACGCCAGCGCCGTGCGAGCCTCGGCCAGAGTGGGCAGTTGACCGCCGGCCTGGGCGCGGGGCTCGGTCAACAGGCCTTCGTCGTATCGCTGCAGCAGCAGAAAGGTCTGGGCATAACGGGTGACGATATCGATCAGGCCACGGCCGCTGGTGGTATCCAGCGTCGGGCTGCCGGCCGTTTTGCGCACCAGGGCCATAGCGGCCTCCAGCTCGCGGGCATTCTCCTCGAAGCGCTGGCGGCTTAGCGTCCAGCCCTGGGTGAGGTGCTCGCGTAGCACCCGGGTTGCCCAGCGACGGAAATGAGTAGCCTCATGTGACTTAACCCTATAGCCAACGGAGATAACGACATCCAGATTGTAGTGGCAAACCTGGTAGGTCTTACCGTCCTCGGCAGTATGTGCAAAATTTGCACATACTGCCCCCTCATCCAGCTCACCCTCCCGGAAGATATTGCGCAGGTGCTTGGTAACCACCGAGCGCTCACGGCCAAATAGCTCACTCATCTGTTCCTGACGCAGCCAGATAGTCTCCTGCCCAGTATCCAGCCTCACTTCTACGGGATGATCTCCATGCTGATAGATCACTAGAGGTGTCTGATTGTCATCGCTCATGCCCTCTCCTCCTCCATCCTTTGCTCGGCTAACCCGGCCGACGCATCGCTGCAGACGGCCTTATGGAGCTAGGACTGATTTATGCACCAGCGGCCGCAAGAGAATATTAGTAAATCTTATTACGCCGCGGCCTCCGGCCGCGCCAGCCAGGCGGCATGGCGCTGTCCCAGTAGGTATCGCAGGCCGTGTAGGTGGCGAAGCCGCCCCCGGCTCATGCTAGGCTGATGGGATTCCATGATAAGGGGCATCAGCATGAATGACGCAGCGACGCTGCTGGAGACGCTGGTGGGTTTTCCCACCGTGTCTCGCGACTCCAACCTGGCGCTGATCGAGTGGGTCGAGGCCTACCTCGACGAATACGCCGTGCAGCACTGGCGCATCGACAGCGACGATGGCAGCAAGGCCAACCTGCTGGCGCGTATCGGCCCCGCCGTCGAGGGCGGCGTGGTGCTGTCGGGGCATACCGATGTGGTGCCGGTGGATGGCCAGCCGTGGACCAGCGACCCCTTCATGCTGGTCGACAAGGGCGACGGTCGCCTCTACGGCCGCGGCACCTGCGACATGAAGGGCTTTATCGCCTGCGCCCTGTCGGAGGTGCCGCGCTGGGTGGAACTGAACCTCCCCAAGCCGATCTATCTGGCACTCTCCTACGACGAAGAGATCGGCTGCGTGGGGGCGCCGCGGATGATCGAGCGCTTGATGGCCGACCACCCGCGCCCGTCGGCGGTGATTGTCGGCGAGCCGACGTCGATGGCACCGGTAGTGGCACAAAAAGGCGCCACCAACCTGCGCACCACCGTGACCGGTCACGCCGCCCACTCCAGCCAGGTCAACCAGGGCGTCTCGGCGATCCACGTGGCGGCGCGCCTGGTCACCAGGATCGAAGACGTGATGAGCGAGCTAAAGGCCGAGGGCCGCGTGGATGAGGCCTTCAATGTGATCCACTCCAGCCTTCACGTCGGCAAGATCGCCGGCGGCACGGCGATCAATATCATGGCCCGGGAGTGCAGCTTCGATTGGGAGATCCGCCACCTGCCCCAGGACCGCTTCGACGAGCTGCTGGGCCGCGTCACCGACTACGCTAGCCAACTCGAAGCCGAGATGCGCCAGCGCGCACCGCACACCGGCATCGTCACCGAAACGCTCAATGATACCGTGCCGGCGCTGGCCGACCGCGACAACGCCGAGGCGCTGACGCTGTGCCATGCGCTGCTCGGCGAGCAGGCAGCGGGTGGCGCCGTGGCCTACGCCACCGAGGCCGGCCAGTTCCAGCGCGAAGGGCTGTCCACGGTGATCTGCGGGCCCGGCAGCATCAGCCAGGCCCACCAGCCCGACGAGTATATCGACATCGACCAGCTCGAGGCCGGCAGCCGCTTCATGCGGGCGCTGGGCGAGAGGATGGTCGAGACCTAAGCCCCGATCAGCGCCCCGTCCAGCCGGGCTCGGCGAGCCCCGGCACCGCGACCGCCATACTCAGCAGGCTGCCCGCCGCCGGCCAGCTCGCCTTGCCCGGGTCATCCAGATGCTGGGTAGCGGTGGTGATATAGAGCGTGCGCAGGTCACGGCCACCGAACGCGACCATGGTGGGATGGGGGCACGGCACCTCGTGCTCGGCGAGCAGCTCGCCCTCGGGGGAGAAGCGCACCACCCGGCCGCCGTCATAGAGGGCACTCCAGTAGCAGCCTTCACTGTCTACTGCGGCACCGTCGGGCACGCCGGGAAGCCCCAGCGCCTCCAGATCGACCCAGGTCTCGCCCTCTCCCAGCCCACCGCTCTCTACGTCGTAGGGGTAGCGCAGAATACGCCGCGTCAGCGAGTCGGTGTGGTAGAGCCAGCGCCGGTCGGGGCTGAAGGCCAGCCCGTTGGAGATGCCGATGCCCGACAGGCGCCGAACCAGGGCGCCGTCCTGCAGCGTGTAGAGCGCTGCGCTAGGCTGGCTCTCCTCGGCGTCGATGGTGCCGACCCAGAAACGCCCGACGGCGTCGCAGCGGCCGTCGTTGAAGCGATTGCCCTGCCCTTCGTGTTGCTCTTTCTGCCACTCTGGATTGGCCGCCAGGTGTTCGAGCTGACCATCAAACGGCAGCCTCAGCCGCACCAGCCCCGAGGCCGCCGCGGCCAGCAACCCCGCGTCGCCTGACTCGCCGCACAGCGCGATGCAGCCCACCTTCTCATCTAGTGTCATCGTCTCCGGCGCCGCCTCGCTGGCCGGTCGCCAGGCGTAGATCGTGCCGCGATTGATATCCACCCAGTAGAGGGTCTGCTGCGCCGCGGACCAGACCGGGCTCTCGCCCAGGCTCATCTCCAGTTCAAGCGCTACCTCGACAAGCTTATCTGACATGGTCTCTCCCCCTCTTACTATCAGTGATTGTCCCGGGGCGGGCTGACCCGCGCCACGTCGCGGTACTTGGTCGCCGGCGTCAACGTCATGCCGCGGTCCAGCGGCTCCACCATGCTGCGCTGGATCTCCTGCCAGGGGGTCTGGTGATCCGGGTAGCGATAGCCGCCCTCGGCCTCCAGGCGCTGGCGCCGTTCGGCGAGCTCGGCGTCATCGATCAGTAGCCGCACCTCGCCGCGCTTGAGGTCGACGCGCAGCCGGTCGCCGCTCTCGAGCAGCGCCAGACCGCCGCCGGTGGCCGCTTCCGGCGAGGCGTTGAGAATCGACGGCGAGCCGGAGGTCCCCGACTGGCGGCCATCACCCAGGCACGGCAGCGACTCGATACCGCGCTTGAGCAGCGCTTCGGGCGGCTGCATATTGACCACCTCCGCCCCACCAGGATGCCCTACCGGGCCGGCACCGCGCATCACCAGGATGGTGCGCTCGTCGATGCCAAGCTGCGGGTCGTCGATGCGCGCGTGGTAGTCCTCGGAGCCGTCGAAT
>NZ_JACXZT010000016.1:18271-18616 GCF_014779595.1 Halomonas sp. ML-15 | reverse complement strand
TGGCGGCCATCACCCAGGCACGGCAGCGACTCGATACCGCGCTTGAGCAGCGCTTCGGGCGGCTGCATATTGACCACCTCCGCCCCACCAGGATGCCCTACCGGGCCGGCGCCGCGCATCACCAGAATGGTGCGCTCGTCGATGCCAAGCTGCGGGTCGTCGATGCGCGCGTGGTAGTCCTCGGAGCCGTCGAACACCGCCACCTTGCCTTCGAAGGCGTCGGGATCGTCGGGGTCGCTGAGGAAGCGCTGGCGAAACTCCCGCGAGATCACGCTGGTCTTCATCAGCGCCGAGTCGAACAGGTTGCCCTTGAGGTTGAGAAAGCCGGCGTGCTCCACCAGCGGC
>NZ_JACXZT010000016.1:844-18185 GCF_014779595.1 Halomonas sp. ML-15 | reverse complement strand
TTGCCTTCGAAGGCGTCGGGATCGTCGGGGTCGCTGAGGAAGCGCTGGCGAAACTCCCGCGAGATCACGCTGGTCTTCATCAGCGCCGAGTCGAACAGGTTGCCCTTGAGATTGAGAAAGCCGGCGTGCTCCACCAGGGGTTCGGCGTAGCGGCAGATCACCGCGGGATCCTCGATGCCACGGCCGGCAAGATTGTCTGCCAGGGTGCGGCCGTTGACGGTCAGCACCCCGCCATGCAGCTTGCCGGCGCTGAGCAGCTCGCCCATTACCGCCGGCACGCCGCCGGCGCGGTGGAACTCTTCGGAGAGGTAGGCCCCGGCCGGCATCACGTTGGCCAGCAGCGGGATCTCGTGGCCCAGGCGCTGCCAGTCGTCGTTATCCAGTTCGACACCGGCGTGCCGGGCGATGGCGTTGATATGCACCGGCGCATTGCTTGAGCCGCCCAGCGCCGAGCAGGTGACGATGGCGTTCTCGAAGGCCTCGCGGGTCAGCACGTCGCTGGGGCGCAGGTCGTCCCAGACCATCTCGACGATGCGCTCGCCGGTCTGGTAGGCGACCATGGCACGCGCCTTGTAGGGCGCCGGAATCATCGCCGAGCCGGGCAGGCTCATGCCCAGCGCCTCGGCCAGGGAGTTCATGGTCGAGGCGGTGCCCATGGTGTTGCAGTGGCCGATCGAGGGCGCCGAGTCGGTGGTCCGGGCGAGAAACTCGGCGTAGTCGATATCGCCGGCGGCGAGGCGCTTGCGCAGCTCCCAGATGATGGTGCCGGAGCCGACCCGCTCGGCGCCCCGCCAGCCGTTGAGCATCGGCCCGCCGGAGAGCACGATGGCGGGAATATTGACCGTGGCGGCGGCCATCAGGCAGGCCGGAGTGGTCTTGTCGCAGCCGGTGGTCAGCACCACGCCGTCCAGCGGATAGCCGTGCAGCACCTCGACCAGCCCCAGGTAGGCGAGGTTGCGATCCAGCGCCGCGGTGGGCCGACGCACGTTCTCGTGAATCGGATGCATCGGAAACTCGAAGGGCACCCCGCCGGCGGCGCGAATGCCATCCTTCACCCGTTTCACCAGCTCGATATGGTGGCGGTTGCAGGGCGTAAGGTCGGAGCCCGACTGGCAGATGCCGATGATCGGCTTGCCACTGGTCAGCTCCTCCAGCGTCAGGCCGTAATTGAGGTAGCGTTCGATGCACAGCGCCGTGGTGCCGGGATGTTCGGGATTGTCGAACCAGTAGCGCGAGCGCAACTGGTCGGGCGTGATCTTCTCGCTTCTCATGTCGCTAGCCTCTCGTTTGATGCGCCACCGTGGCGGTGCTTTCCATTTTCCATTTCTTGGGCAAGACACGGATTTCGCTACCCAGCACCTTGATACTCTCTTTGAGCGGCAGCTCACTGCTGGAGGGCCCCACCGCAATATCGAACTCACCGGGCTCGACGATGCGCTCCCAAGGACGATCCGTGTAGTTGAGCATATCGACCGGCAGCGTGAACCTGACGCTGGCGACGGCACCGGCCGGCACCGCCACCTTACGGAACGCCTTCAACTCCTTGACTGGTCGCACTCGCTTGGCCAGACGATCATGCACATAGAGCTGAACCACCTCTTCGCCGTCGCAGTGGCCGATATTCTCAATGGTCACCTCGAGCGATATCTCGCCGGTGATGGCCACCTCTGGGGTCTCGATCTTCAGACTGCGATAGGCAAAGCGGCTATAGCCGAAGGGATAGCGGGCCCCGAAGCTGCGCGAGATCGGCGTTCCGCTACTCTTGAACTTGTGGTTGTAGAAATAGGGCATGGCCCCGGCGCTCTTGGGCACCGAAATGGGTAGCCGCCCCGACGGGTTCACCTCACCGCTGAGGACATCGACCAGGGCATTGCCGATCTCCTGGCCACCGCTAAAGGAGAGCAGCAGCGCGGCCACCTTATCCTCCAGGCCACCCAGGGAGTATGGCCTGCCGCCGGAGAGGATCACCACCACGGGTGTGTCGCTAGCGACCACCGCCGAGAGCAGCGCCTGCTGCACGCCGGGCAGCGCCAGGCTATCCGTATCCGAGCCTTCGCCGACGGTGCCGCTCTGGAATAGGCCGGGTAGATCACCCAGAAAGACCAGGGCGATATCGGCCTGGGTGGCGCAGGCCACCGCCTCGTCGAACCCGGCGGTGTCCATGGAGACCGGGGAGTCGAGCTGCAGCGAGGCGCTATCCTCGACGTCCCCCGGGAATACCGCGCCGCCGGAGCGCGGCGAGGCGAGAATATCGCACCCCTTGGCATAGGAGATCTTGCCGGCATAGCGCTGCTGCAGCGCCTGCAGCGGGGTGGCAACCTGCGCTGCACTCTCCTGGGTCGCCTCATGCAGCGAGTGGACGGGGAAGCTGTAACCGCTGAGATGAGCCAAGGGATCTGCGGCAGTTGGGCCAATCACCGCGATCTTGCCATAGCGCTCCTCCTCTAGGGGCAGCACACCATCGTTCTCCAGCAGTACCAGCGACTGGCGGGCCAGCTGCCGCGCCAATTCAAGGGTTTCCGGCCGCTGCAAGTCGATGGCATCTTGGTCAGCATAGGGCTGCTCGAAGAGCCCCACCCGGAACTTCTCGCTCAGCACCCGGGCGACGATGGCATCCAGCGTGGCATCGGGCAGCGCCTCGCGATCCTCCGGATCCAGCTTGCCGATACAGTCATCCCCCGGCAGCTCGACATCGAGCCCCGCGGCAAAGGCCTGACCGGCGGCGTCACTGGCGTCGCGAGCGGTGCCGTGATGCTGATAGAGCAGGCTCACGCCGATATAGTCCGCCACGATCAGCCCATCGAAGCCCCACTGCTGACGCAGCAGTTGTGTCAGCAGCCGGTGATCGCTATGAGCGGGCTGGCCATCGATGTCGTGGTAGGCGGGCATCACGCTGGCGGCGTTGGCCTGCTTGATCGCCATCTCGAACGGCAGCAGGAAGATGTCATTGAGCTCGCACTCGCCCACGCGCACCGGCGCGTGATTGCGCGCCCCTTCGCTGAACGAGTGGCCGACATAATGCTTCAGGGTCGCCAGCATATCGCGCGATTCGCCCTGCAGGCCGCGGACATAGCGCGTCCCCATCACGCCGACCAGGTAGGGATCCTCGCCAAACGTCTCCTCGGTACGCCCCCAGCGCACGTCCCGGGAGACATCCAGCACCGGCGCCAAGCCTTGCCGGCAGCCGATGCTCCTGGCTTCCTTGCCGATGGCGCTGGCGACGGCCTCTACCAGTTCAGGTTGCCACGTCGCACCATGGTTGAGTGGCCCCGGAAACAGCGTGCTGCCGCGACACATCACCCCGACCAGGCACTCCTCATGGGGCAGTGCAGGAATACCGAGGCGGGTGTTCTCTACCAGGTAGCGCTGCAGGGCGTTAAGCGCCTGAACGCCCTGCCTCGGATCGACCCCATGGGAGCCCAGCGGGCGCGTGATCTGGCCAAGCCCATGCGCCAGGCGGCTCTGCCAGCCCTCGCTCGACGTTCCAGCAAAGCCATCTTCGCGCAAGCGGTGCTGCCCCTCAGGATCCAGCAGCAGCCATAGGGCATGGATCTGTGCCAGTTTCTCCTGGCGCGTCATGCGCGCCAGTAAATCGCGCACCCGCTCATCGAGCGGTGCCGTTGTGTCTTTATAAAGCGCTACCATGTTGGCTCACTCCTATGCATGAAAATGGCTCGGCCCTCTGCCTCACCGGTTCATCCGCGCAGGGCCGAAATGGCGTGGTAGGCAGGCTTGCGGCGGCGTTCGCGGTCGAACAGCAGCGGATAGTTCGTGCGCCCCTGAATCGGAAAATCGTTCTTCCACGACTCGCCATCGTAGGTTCCCCAGGTGGTGATTCGATCGATCTTGTCGCGGTGGCGAAGAAAGAGCTCGAACACCTCGACGTAGCGAGCGGTAAGCTGCGCCTCGATGTCTGCCGGCAGCCCATCGGTATAGGGGTCGAGCTCGTCGGCGTACTCGAAGTCCGTGGCAATATCGGCCCCGGTGTGCTCCCAGGCCACCGGCAGCACGTCGACTTCCAGCTCGGTAATATGCACGCGCATGCCCTCCGCCGCGTAGGCTTCGATACTGCGCTCGAATTCCGCGAGATCGGGAAAATCGAGGCCGATATGGCCCTGCATGCCGACGCCATGGATCGGCACGCTACGGCGCCGATAGTCGCGCAGCACCTCGACCAGAAACTCCCGCTTCCCGGGGTCGTGCATGTTGTAATCGTTGTAGAGCAGCTGGGCCTCGGGGGCGATCTCATGGGCGAGTCGGAAGGCCTGCTCCATATAATCGGCCCCGCCGAAGATCTCGAACCAGGGGCTGCGCCGCCACCCCTGGTCCTCATCTATCGCTTCGTTGACCACGTCCCAGACATGGATATCCTCCCGGTAACGCTCCATAAGCGTGGTGATATGCGTCTCCATGCGCCGGGTCAATTCGTCACGCGAAACCCGGCTCCCATCGGCGCCCACGAATAGGTCGTCGGGGGTCTGGGAGTGCCACACCAGGGCATGGCCGACCATGGTCATCGAGTGTTCGCGCCCGAAGGCGACAAAGCGGTCGGCCAGCGCCCAGTCCCACTCGCCCTGAGCGGGCTGTATTTCGCCAGACTTCATGCAGTTCTCGGCAGTAATGGCATTGAACTCATGGGCGATAATGTCGAGCAGCGCACTCTCTTCGCTGGCCAGTGTGCGGTTGCTGATGGCCGTGCCGATCAGAAAGTCGTCGCGGAAGACCTCCTTGAGTCCGGTCGTCTCGAGCGCCCGGGCCATGGCCACCCCCTGGAGCTGGGCCAGGCCGGCCAGGGCGACACTGCCCTGCAAGAAGCGGCGGCGTGATAGTCGCATGCTGGAACTCCTCTGGTTGGTTGGGGCGGTTGATGCCCTCATTCGTAGGCCATCGCTTCGAGCTCCTTGCCCCGCGTCTCCTTGACGAAACGCAGCACAAAGAGCACCGACACCACGGCACAGAAGGCATACAGGCCATAGGCACCGGCCAGGCCGATCGACGCCAGCATGATCGGGAAGGTCATGGTGATAGCGAAGTTGGCCAGCCACTGGAACAGCCCCGCAATGGCGAGGCCCGAGCCACGCATCTGGTTGGGGAACATCTCGCCGAGCATGACCCACATGACCGGGCCCCAGGAGACATTGAAGAAGAACACATAGGCGTTGGCGGCGATCAGCGCGATCGTGCCCATGTCATCGCTGAGACGCAGGCTGCCATCGATCATGGTCGCTGTAGAGAAGGCATAGGCCATGCAGACCAGGGTCAGTGCCATACCCACCGACCCCGCCCACAGCAGCGGTCGGCGTCCAATCTTGTCGATCAGGGAGATGGCGACCAGGCAGGCGCCAATACTGACGGCACCGGAGATCACGTTGATCAGCAGCGCATCCCCCTCGGAGAAGCCCACCGACTGCCACAGCACCGCGCCGTAGTAGAACACCACGTTGATGCCGACCAGTTGCTGGAACACCGCCAGGCCGATACCCACCCAGACGATGCCGTGCACCTTGCCGGTGGCCCTGTTGAGGACGTCGCTTAGCCGCGGCTTGTGATCCTGGGCCAGGGTGGCGTTGATCTCATCCAGCTTGGTGTCAACAAGCCGCTCGGGCATCACCAACCCCAGCACCCGCCGGGCGTCATGGTGCCGGCCGCTGCTGATCAGATAGCGTGGGCTTTCCGGGATAAACAGTAGCGCCACCAGGAATACCGTCGCCGGCAGCAGCTCGATCCAGAACATCCATCGCCAGGTGGCAAACCCCAGCCACAGCTCGGCCATGGCCGACCCCGATACCTGCGCCAGCACATAGTTGCTGAGGAACGCCACGAACAGCCCCGAGATGATCGCGACTTGCTGAATCGTCGCCAGCCGCCCGCGATAGGCGGCAGGCGCCACCTCACTGATATACGCCGGAGTCATCACGCTGGCGGCGCCTACCGCCATGCCGCCCAGCACACGGCAGAACACGAACTCCATAGAGCTACCGGAGATGCCCGAGCCCCAGGCGCTGATCAGGAAGAGAATGGCCGCCACGATCAGCAGGGTACGACGGCCGAAGCGGTCGGCCAGACGCCCGGCGAAGAAGGCGCCGATGGCACAGCCGAGCAGCATCGAGGCGACGTTGAAACCGGTGCCGGCACTGTCGGAGTCGAAGGCCGCCTGCAGGCCATCGACGGTACCGTTGATGACGCCGCTATCGAAACCGAACAGAAAGCCGCCGAGGGCAGCAATACAACAGATGATAAAGATATAGGTGGGTTGACTAAGCGGTTGGCGGTTGGCCATGACCCGACTCCTTGAAAAAGGGCGCCCGCGGACGGGCGCCAAGACGATGAAACAGCGCGCTAAGCGCTTGGCGATGTCGGCTTACCACCACACGTCCATCTGCACGCCGAAGGTGAGGCCGTCGTTGTCGTCGATGTTGATGGCGTCTCCCGCCGCCCCGGCATCGATGGAGCGGCTGCTGCGATCCGCCTGCAAGGCGTCTCCGTTCCAGTTCGCATAGGTGCCAAAGACACGGATAACCGGTCGTGCGAAGCCGCCCAGGCCCGCGGCCCACTGTTGAGCCAGGGTGACTTTGGTCAGGCGGCGACTGTCATCGCCATTCTCGGGATCGACATAGTCGTGACCGAGCTCCAGGGCGGTGCTCAGGTTGTCCGTCCAGTAGTAGGTCGGACGCACCCCGGCCGAGATCCAGGTCGCGCCGGAGTCGTCATCGAAGCTCTTGTCTTCGTAGATGGCGGCATACAGGAGGTCGAGCTTGCCGGGAGAGAGCCAGACATTGCCGTGGTTAACCACACGCCACATCTCGCCACCGGGCGCATCCGGGGAGACATCGGCGTTCATGCGCCCCTGCCCGGTGCCGGCATTGATGATGCCGTCGGTGGCGTACTGCAGCGCCAGCTTGTTGGAGCCGCCGAACCAGTTGTTCTGTTCGTGTTGCACGGTGAACATATGGCCCCGCTTGGCCTCGCTGTCGTCGTAGTAGGTCCTCTGGGCATCGCTCAGCTGAGCGCGACCGTAGTTGTAGCCCAGCACCAGTGAGCCATCCTGATTGACGGGAATATCGGACCAGCGAATATCCAGGGTGTCGTTGGAGATGCGGTTGTCGGCATCGGGGTACTCGGTATCGTCAGTCCCCGTGGCACGCATCCAGGCCAGGTGCAGCTTGCCGGTGCCCACATCGATGTTCTCGATGCCGCCGCCGGGACCGGTGGAGTCCCAGTAGAAGAAGTCGTTGATATGCACGTCGTGGCGACGGTAGAAGCGCTTGCCGGCCCACAGGCTGGCGCCAGGCAGGGCCTCGACCACGTTGTGGCCCTGGACGTAGAGCTGCCGGAGGGACACCTCGGTATCCTCATTGTCGTTCACCTGATCGGTGAAGTACCCCACCATGCTGTTGAAGTAGAACGAGGTGTCGCCCTGTTCATAGAGGGTTGCTCCCAAGCCCAGCTCGGCATAGGTCTCGCACTCGTTGCCCAGGCGATACTTGGCCCCCGCGCCGCTGGCCCGGAAGCAGGCCTGGTCGCCGCCACCTGCAGTACTGCCTACGCCAGACCTGGCATAGCCGGTGAAATCGATAGCCGAGGTAAAGTCCTCCTCGGCCTGGGCGATGCTGAAGGCGAGACAGCCGAGCCCAATCAGCCCCAGGCGAGACAGGGGTAGCGTAGCGTGACGTGGCGTTTTCATTGTTGTGCTCCTTGTGGATGGTGCATCGATATGGCTTATTGTTGGTAATAACTCTGAACTAAGTGGTCAAAACTTGGGCGTCTGAGACTCCTTTGCGTAGCAATGGGATTACGGCCCGGCCAGGCAGAAGCGACAGCGCAGCATATGGCGCTCCCCCCTCTCCAGCTCGACCAGGCCGTGGCGTTGCGGGTCGTCGACGTGGTGAGCGTCGACGGCGTGGGACACCGGTTCAAAGCAGAAGAAATCGGCCTGTGAGCCCGGCGAGAAGAGCAGGTAGCGCGAGGCGTCGGTCGCCACCTGCAGCGTCACGCTGCGCTCGGGCCAACGCAGCTCGGCGCGACCGCTCCAGCCGGTAAATAGATTGTCGATGGTGCCCGCAGGCAGTGAGGCCGGGCGCGCAAAGCTCCACGGGTCGCCGGCGTCCAGTCGCCGCCACAGGGTGGGTAGCTGAGCGCCGTCAACCTCCCAAACGCCCTCGGCGGTCGCGTCTAACCGCACCTCGGCACTGCGCGGGAACCAGGGGTGAAGGCCCAGCCCATAGGGGGCTGGCGTGTCTCCCAAGTGGGTGACGGCAAGCGTCACCTCGAGTGCATTGTCCTCTAGCCGGTAGACCAGCTCCGCGCGGTAGTCGAACGGTGGCTGGTCACGGGAGCGCAGCGTCAGGCGCAGTTCATGGGGCGACTGCGCCTCGATCTGCCAGGCACGCTGCCAGCCGTCACCGTGGATCGGCAGCGCCTCGCCGGGCAGGTTAGGCGCAAGCGGGTAAAACGCTCCCCGCCAAGTGAAGCCGCCGCCACTGATGCGATTAGACCACGGCACCAGCGGGTACATGGCCAGGCGGTTGGGGTCCCGCTCGCTGTCGCTGCCCGGTCGCATCAGCGCTTCGAGCCCCTGTTCAGTCAACCTGTCAAAGCGCACCACGGCGCCGCCGAGGTCAGGATTCACCTTGAGCCGCAGGCTGCCGTTGTCGAGCGTGACCGTCATGGTGTTTGGCCTCTCCTTGGTCAGGCGATGTTGGCGCGCGCGCCCTGATGGTGGCGCAGCGCGGCGTCCGGCAAACGTTGGCCATCGGCATCGAAGGCGTGCAGCAGCTCATGGCGCGGCGTCAGGTGGAGCGTATCGCCACTGCGCACCTCGGCATCACCCGCCAGGCGCACGATCAACGGGCCTGTGGCCTCACAATCGACGTAGGCGAAGGCGTCGGCACCGAGCATCTCGACCACCCGAATACGGCCCTGCCACTCCCCCGCGTCGCGGCTAACATCGAGATGCTCCGGGCGTATGCCGATCGTCGCGGCGCCATACTCCTTGGCCACCTTGCCCTCGATCAGGTTCATCTTGGGTGAGCCGATGAAGCCGGCCACGAACAGCGTCTCGGGGCGCTGGTAGAGCGCCATCGGCGAGCCCACCTGCTCGATACGGCCGGCGTTCATCACCACGATGCAGTCGGCCAGGGTCATCGCTTCGACCTGATCATGGGTGACGTAGACCATGGTCGCGTCGAGGCGCTGGTGCAGTTCGGCAAGCTCCACGCGCATGCGGTTGCGCAGCGCCGCATCGAGATTGGAGAGCGGCTCGTCGAACAGGAAGACCCCGGGGTTGCGCACGATGGCGCGGCCGATGGCGACACGCTGACGCTGACCGCCGGACAGCTCGGCCGGCTTGCGCTCGAGCAGCTCCTCGAGATTGAGCAGGCGCGCCGCATCGGCCACCTTGGCCTTGCGCTCCTGGGCGGGCACCTTGGCCAAGCGCATGCCGAAGTCGATGTTGCGGGCCACCGTCATATGCGGGTAGAGCGCATAGGATTGGAACACCATGGCGATGTTGCGATCGCTGGGTTCGGCAGTGGTGACGTCGTTTCCCCCGATGGAGATCGCACCGCGGGTCACGGTTTCGAGACCGGCGATCATGCGTAGCAGGGTCGACTTGCCGCAGCCGGAGGGACCCACCAGCACGGTGAAGGAGCCCTCCTCTATATGTAGATTGAGATTGGGAATCACCGTGGTCTTGCCACGGAAGGTCTTTTCGATGTCTACCAGTGTCACTTCAGCCATGGGAAATCTCGTCTCTGGCGCGTCTTGTGTGTGTCGAAGGCAGTCGCTTAGCGTGACTCGCGGCGATAGCGGAACCCGGCGAAGTCTGCTTGCCAGCCGCGCCCACTGATGTCATGGGCCGCCATGCCCAGGAAGTTGCCGGTGAAGTAACCGTGGGCGCGACCGCTGCCCTCATCCGAGAGCAGCCCGGCGTCCAGCACCGGGCCGACCGTTTGCCAGCCGGCGTCACCCTGGGCGAAGCGGAAGCGCAGTTCGCGCTCACGGATATCGAGACCGAGACGCACCGGCCGACCGGGCTCGAGCACCACCGCATCGCTAGCGTCGATATCGAGACGCCCGCTAGGCCACTCGTCGTGGCAGCCCATCACGCTAAGCACCTTGTCGCCGTGATCGTTCAAGGTCACGGCGAGGTAGTGGAACTTGAAGCGGTTGTAGTAGGCGATCAGCCCGGCGAACTGCTGAATATCCTCAGGCTCGAACTCGAGCTCGGTGTCGGCGCTGCAGTAGTGGCTATCCTGACGCCGCGCCACCAGCGCCTGCTCGAACCAGGAGCCCACCGACTCGCGGCCGTAGAGACGCAGATAGCCGGGGCGTGCGTCGAGGGAGAACAGCCGCTCGGGATGCGGCGTACGCAGCCACTGAAAGTCCGCCGGCAGCGCGCCGGGCTTGAATGCGTAGCGCTCCTCGGCCGCCGGGGCACGCTGCTCCACACCGGGCATGGCGACATCCAGGGCCGGGGCACTGCCGCCGTGGGCCAGTCGTAGCCAGCCATCCTCGCCCCACACGACCCGTTGGATCGCCGTTTCGCGCCCCAGTGGCGAGCGCTGCGTGTCGGGCAACGGTCGCCCGCACAGATGCACCATATAGGTGTCGCCCGCCGGCGTTTCCACCAGATCGGCGTGCCCCGCGCGCTGCAGCGGGTTGTCCGGACGCTCACGCGTGGTCAGCACCGGGTTGTCCGGGTGCACCTCATAGGGACCCGTGATGTCGCGAGCGCGGGCCATGGTCACCGCATGCTGGTAGCCGGTGCCGCCCTCGGCCACCAGCAGGTGATACCAGCCATCGCGGCGATAGAGATGCGGCCCTTCGGTGAGCTTCAGCCCGGTGCCGGCGAAAACGTTATGGATCGGGCCAACGAGGCGCTTGCGCTCGACGTCGTACTGCTGCAGCAGGATGCCGCCGAAGCGGTCGCCGCCCTCGCGCTGCCGATAGTCCCACTTGAGATTGAGCAGCCACTTGCGGCCGTCATCATCGTGGAACAGCGAGGGGTCGAAGCCGCTGGAATTGAGATACACCGGGTCACTCCACGGCCCCTCGATGGCGGGCGCGGTGACCAGGTAGTTATGGCCATCCTTGAAGTTGCCCTCGTAGCGTTTCATGTCGGTATAGATCAGCCAGAACAGGCCATCCGCGAACGACAGGCACGGCGCCCAGATGCCGCAGGAGTCCGGATTGCCGCGCATATCGAGCTGGGCGGCCCGCGTCAGCGGCCGAGTGGCCAGCGTCCAGTTGGCCAAGTCCCACGAGCGGTGGATCTGCACCCCCGGGTACCACTCGAAGGTGGAGGTGGCGAGGTAGTACTCCTCGCCGACCCGGCAGATCGAGGGATCCGGGTTGAAGCCGGTGAGTAGCGGATTGCGGATAGTGTCGGTCATCGGTATCACCTCATCCCTTGACGGAGCCGCCGGTGAGACCGGCCACGATGTATTTCTGCGCGGCGAGGAAGAAGATCACCGCTGGCGTGATGGTCAACGTCACGAAGGCCAGAATCATGTTCCACTGGGTCAGATACTCGCCCTGGAACTGCATCATGCCGAGCGGCCAGGTGTAGAGGGAGCGATCATTGATCACCACTAGCGGCAGCAGGAAGTTGTTCCAGCTCTGCACGAAGACGAATACGCCCACGGTGGCGAGGATCGGCGTCGATAGCGGCAGGGTGAACGACCAGAAGAAGCGCAGATAACTGCAGCCGTCGACGTAGGCGGCCTCGAACAGCTCCTTGGGCAGCTGGTCGAAGAATGCCTTGAACAGCAGGATCGCCAGCGATAGCCCGAAGGCGGTCTGCGGCAGGATCACCGCCCAGTAGGTGTCGAGTAGCCCCAGATCGCGGACCTTGATGAATAGCGGCAAAATTGCCGCAGCGAAGGGGAACATCAGCCCCAACAGCAGATACGAAAGAATCATCTTCGAGCCGAAGAAACGGATCTGAGAGAACACATAGGCCGCGGCCGCTCCCACCACCAGCGTCAGGAACACCGTCATCGAGGAGATGAAGAAGGAGTTGCCCATATAGCGCCAGAAGCTGCCGTCGAGAAATATCTCGATATAGTTCTCCGGGTTCCAGCTCGCTGGCAGCCATAGCGGATTGGTACGCAGCTCGGCATTGCTCTTGAAGCCACCGAAGAAAGAGGCCAGTAGAGGGCCGATCACCACGCTGGCCACCAGGATCAGGATGATCACGCGCAGCGTGTTACGGGTAGTGGCACTGGTCATGAGCGCTCTCCTTTCGCTGTGGCACGCTGATAGAACAGCGCGATGCCCATGGCAAGCACGAACAGCACTACGGCGGCGGCGCTACCGAAGCCAATATTCAGCCGCGACAGTCCGAAGGTGTAGAGATAGGTGACAATGGTGTGAGTCGAGTTGGACGGTCCACCGTTGGTCAGCGGGATGATGATGTCGAAGATCTGCAGCGAACCAATGATGGCGAAGAAGCCACTCACCACGATAGCGTGCTTGATCAGAGGGATCTGCACGAACATCGCCACCTGACGTGGCTTGGCGCCCTCCAGCTTGGCCGCCTCGATGAGATCCTTGGGCACACTCTGCAGCGCCGCAATGTAAATCATCATGTGGAAACCGAAGTACTTCCACACGATCACCGTCATGATCGCCGGGAAGGCCCACTGGCGGTCCGCCAGCACATAGATCGACTCCTGGCCCAGTGATTGGAACATCATGGCGGTGATGCCGTAGTCGCCGTCGAAGACGAAGCTCCAGATCAGCCCGGCAGCCACCTCGGCGAGAATGTAGGGCAGGAAGAACACCAGCCGAAACAAGGTATTGGTGGGTGTCTTGCGGTATACCAGCAGCGCCAGCCCCAGCGCCAGTGGCATCTGGATAATCAGCGAGACGAGGATCAGTTTGGCGGTGTTCGATAGTGCGGTATGGAACACCGAATGATCGAACAGCCGCTCGTAGTTCTGGGTGCCGACGAAGTTGGTCGGTGAGCCGTAGCCGTTCCACGAGAAACCGCTGTAATAGGCCGCATCGGCTAGCGGTAGAATCACGAACAGCGAGAACATGATCAGGGCCGGCGGCAGCAGAATCAGCACAGCGGCCAACTTGCCACTAACCATGCTCTTCTTGATGCGGTCGGCGGTACCTCGCTTATGTACAGCGGGGCGAGTGATAGTCGTCATGGTGAGCATCCATCCCGAGATGGGGGTTGGTGCGCGCCGGCGGGTATCGCCGGCGCTCCAGCAAGGCCATTGACCGGCCAGGATTATCTGAACTGCCAGGCCTCTTCGACCTGGGCCGCCGCATCCTCAGGCGTAATCACGCCCTGGGCCAGATCACCACTGATATCATTGACGGTCGCCCCCACCGAGGTACCCAGTGCTTGATCGAGAAACACCTGGTGGAAAGTCGACTCATCGAGGATCTCGGCCACTCGGCGTGCATAGGGCGTATCGAGCTCCTCCTCCGACCCCTCGGCGACCGGTACGAAGATGCCGAGACTGGCGGCCTTGCGCTGATTCTCTGCATTGAGCAGGAAGCGCAGGAAATCGACCGCTTCATCCGACGCATCGCGAGTGACAGCGAAACCGTTCATGCCACCGAAGCTATGCTCGTTGCCGGCCCCACCCTCCACGGCAGGGAAGGGAATGAACTCGAGGTTCTCGTCCGGCACCCCCTCACCGCTCATTGAACGCTCCTTGGAGGGGATATAGTCCCAGTCACCCATCAGGTGCAGTGCCGCTTCACCATCGCCGAACATGGCGCTGGCACGCTCATAGGAGGTGCCCATAAAGCCCGACTGGAAGGGGTTGAGCTCGACGAAGGATTGCAACAGCTCACCGGCACGCACGAAAGATTCACCGCTGAACCCTCCGTTGCCTCCCGTCTTGGCGGCCTCGATCCCGTCGCCGCCCGCCAGACGCGTGGCCAGATAGCCCCAGTAGAAGTGCATCGGCCAGCCATCCTGGCCGCCTACCACCGCGGGGGTAATACCGCTCTCGCGCAGGGCAACCACCGCCTGCTCCAGCTCCTCCCAGGTCTCGATCGCCTCGATATCGACGCCGGCCTGCTCGGTCAGCTCGGTATTGACCCAGAAACCTACGACGGTGGCGTAGAGCGGCGCGCCATATACGCGCTCATCGAGGGTGAAAGCACGCACGGCCGATTCGGGATAGATATCCTGCCAGCCGTCCTGCATCTCCTCGGTAAGGTCGCGCACGAAGCCGGCCTCGACCTGGTCGCGCAACCCTTCGCCGCCCCAGCTATAGAAGATATCGGGGCGCTGACCAGACTGCAGCAGGGTTGGCAGGCGCGTCTTGTAGGCCTCGTTGGCGATATACTCGAACTCGATAGTGACATCGGGGTTCTGTGCCTCGTACTCGGCGATGATATCGTCGTAATACTGTTTTTCGACGTCACTGATCTCGACGCGTAGCACGCGCACGGTCGTATCCGCCGCGGCAATGCAGGACCCCAGGGCGGCGGCAACGGCCACCGCCGCCGTCAACCCACGCTTGCGCATCGCAGCATATTGGTGCTTATTAAACCTCTTCATGGCGAACTCCTTGTTGTGTTGTAAGAGCATGGCGCACGTCTCTTATTGTCTATGTGCGAAGCGCCTTGCGTCGGTGATCAGCCCCAGCCGCCATCGACCGCTATTTCCTGCCCAGAAATAGCCTGGCTTTCCTGGCTGGCCAGGAACAGTGCCAGGGGCGCCACATGTTCCGGCACCAGGCGCATCTTTAGGCACTGGTGTGCCTGGATCGACGCCTCCTCGTCGGGACCGATCCACTTCTCCAACTGGCGCTCGGTCATGATCGAGCCAGGCACCAGGGTATTGACGCGGATATTGTGCTTACCAAGGTCCCGCGCCAGACTACGCGTCAGGCCATGTGCCGCGGCCTTGGCGGTCATATAGGCGGAGAGATCGCCGATGGCCATTTGCACGCTGATCGAACCGAAGTTGATGATCGAACCACCGCCGTTCTTGATCATCTGATGGGCCACTGCCTGAGCGGCGAAGAACATCGGCCGCAGGTTGAGCGACATGCGCTCGTCCCAGTAATCGACATCGACATCCTGCCAGGCATGCCGATCGTCATTGGCGGCATTATTGACCAGTGCATGAATCGCCCCCAGCGTCTCGCCGACCTCGGCGATGACCCCCTGCAGTGCCGCCACATCGCGAATGTCGCAACGGTGATAGCTCGGCGCCCGACCACTCTCGGCCTTAAGCTCCTCGACCAGTGCCAGGCTCGCGGCATCATCGATATCGACGAAGGCCACCCGCGCACCCTGCCGATGAAAGGCTCGCGTTAGCTCAGCGCCAATACCACTACCGCCGCCGGTGATGAAGACCACGCGCTGATCGAGACTCAGGTAAAGCGCCGCATCGTTGCTCATTATCACTCCTGCTTAGTTTTATCTATTTACTAAGTAAAGAGTGATAGGCAATGCGCACTCCAGCAATGAGACCTTGGTATGAATGCGGCAACCTGTGCAGAAAAAAGGTAAGATCGGTGATCGACGCAAGCCCGCAGCGGAGGGCCTTACCGTTTCCAGGCAGAGGGTTCGTTCATTGTCAGTACCAAGATGATGCCTCAGGTCCCGAGAATGGATACAACGTTCGCTATCGGTAGGGATTAGGCTTTGTATGAAAAGTCGGCGAGCGAAGGTCAGGCAAGGCAAAAATCGGCGAAAAAGCGGAGTTTACGGGGTGTAAATGAGCATTTTGAGCCGATTTTTAACGCCGCATGGCCGAGCGCAGGCAGTTTTCGTACAAAGCCTAGGACACGTCAGCGCGCAAACCTTGCGCCACCGGCCCAGAATCAAAAGGTGACCCATCACCCATGTCAACCAGCTTCCAGCCGCACAGAGCGGGCGACCTGCACTTTCTTAAACGACTCAATCGTAGCGCCATCCTCGAGCAGATACGCCGGACTCCGGGATTGACGAGGGCCGATATTGCCACTCAGGCCCAATTGACCAAGGCCACCGTAGGTGGCGGTGTGCAGTCGCTGCTCAAGCAGGGCTGGCTGCGCGAAGGCGAGCTGCAGAAAAGCAATGGCGGCCGGCCAGGCCGCTCGCTATATCTCAATGATCAGCACTACGCCATGCTGGGAGCCGAAGTCGGGGTACACGGCCTGCGCCTCGTTGCCTGTACGCTGTCGGGCGAGCTGCTGGCCTCGCATCATGAGCACCTGGTGCCGACCACGCCGGAGGTTACCGCCGAACTGCTCGCCGAGTTGCTGCAGACATTAATGGCATCGCCCGTGTTTGCTGGGCGCCACTGCCTGGGCCTGGGCATCGCTCTGCCCGGCCCTATCGACCCCACCACTCCGGTGCTGCGCCGTGCCCCCAACCTGGGCTGGCGTGACATTCGTTTTCTCGAACTGCTCTCCCCTCATCTGCCTCAGATGACAGGGGTCTGGATAATGGATAACGAAGCAAAGTCGGCCGCCTTCGGCGAACTCTACTTCCGCACTGGCCAGATTCCCGACTCGCTGGTCTATGTCAGCGCCGGTACCGGCATCGGTAGCGGCATGGTCGAGGGCAGCCACCCGCCGCTCATCTCACGCGGCCTCCAAGGACTGGCCGGCGAGATCGGCCATACCGTACTGCAGCCTGGGGGGCTCTACTGCCATTGCGGCAATCGCGGCTGTGCCGAGACGCTGGTCAGCGGCTGGTCTATCCGTGCAGCTCTCGGCATTGCCGAAGAAGAGAATCTTATCGAGGCCATACTGCCTCGCCTGCATGAAGAGCAGGTGCAACTTACCCTGCGCCGCGCTGGCGAAGCGCTGGGTACCCTGCTACTCAACCTTCACCATACGCAGAACCCCTCTGAGATCGTGCTCGGCGGTTCACTCGTCCAACTCGGCGCGCCCCTTCTCGACCCGGCGCTGGCCTTCTTCAACGCTCATCAGAACCGCCTTCTTGGCACCCGTCACCAAGTTCCATTGCGTGTCATTGAGGACTCCACCTTCATCGCTGCCCGCGGTGCCGCGGCGCAGGTATTGGCCAGCGTGATTCATGGTCCCAGTGACTTGATATAACCCCTCGCTTCGACCAAAGTCGCACCGCCCCACTAAGTAAAGAGATTGAACATACTGTCCGGTTCTTTCAGGATAGATCATCAATCCATGACACAGAGGGAGGGCATCATGCAGCTAGAAGGAGCTCTACTCATCGGCCAGCAGGCCGTCAGCGGCGACCGCGCCGAGATCCGCGCCATCAATCCCGCCAGCGGCGAGACCCTCGAGCCGGTCTACCGCGGCGGCGGCGAGGCCGAGGTCGAGCGCGCCTGTCTCCTCGCCGAGGCGGCCTTCGCCAGCTACCGCGAGACCTCCCTGGAGGCCCGCGCTAC
>NZ_JACXZT010000016.1:558-834 GCF_014779595.1 Halomonas sp. ML-15 | reverse complement strand
CTCGAGCCGGTCTACCGCGGCGGCGGCGAGGCCGAGGTCGAGCGCGCCTGTGTGCTCGCCGAGGCGGCCTTCGCCAGCTACCGCGAGACCTCCCTGGAGGCCCGCGCCAGCTTTCTCGAGACCATCGCCGCCGAGATCGAGGCAATCGGTGACGACCTGACCCAGCGCGGCATGGCCGAGACCGGCCTGCCCCAGGCACGTCTCGAGGGCGAGCGCGGCCGCACCTGCGGCCAGCTGCGCCTGTTCGCCGCCGTGGTGCGCGCCGGCGAGTGGCTG
>NZ_JACXZT010000016.1:291-548 GCF_014779595.1 Halomonas sp. ML-15 | reverse complement strand
AAGCGATCGGTGACGACCTGACCCAGCGCGGCATGGCCGAGACCGGCCTGCCCCAGGCACGTCTCGAGGGCGAGCGCGGCCGCACCTGCGGCCAGCTGCGCCTGTTCGCCTCCGTGGTGCGCGCCGGCGAGTGGCTGGATGTGCGCCACGATCCGGCACTGCCGGAGCGCGCGCCGATGCCCCGCGCCGATCTGCGCCAGCGCCATATCGCCCTGGGCCCGGTCGCCGTGTTCGGCGCCTCCAACTTCCCGCTGGCA
>NZ_JACXZT010000016.1:0-281 GCF_014779595.1 Halomonas sp. ML-15 | reverse complement strand
CACGATCCGGCACTGCCGGAGCGCGCGCCGATGCCCCGCGCCGACCTGCGCCAGCGCCATATCGCCCTGGGCCCGGTCGCCGTGTTCGGCGCCTCCAACTTCCCGCTGGCGTTTTCGGTAGCCGGCGGCGATACCGCCTCCGCCTTGGCCGCCGGCTGCCCGGTGGTGGTCAAGGGCCACTCCGCCCACCCCGGCACCTCCGAGCTGGTGGGCCGCGCCATCCAGCGCGCCGTGGCCAAGTGCGAGCTGCCCGAAGGGGTCTTCTCGCTGCTGTTCGGGGC
>NZ_JACXZT010000003.1 GCF_014779595.1 Halomonas sp. ML-15 | reverse complement strand
ACGGCGAATCGCCACGCGCTATGACAAGCTGGCCCGCAGCTTTCGCGCCATGGTATGCCTGGCTTGCATAGATCGTTGCCTACGTGCCGACTTTTCGTACAAAACCTAGAACGTGTCCCACTCCGGAGTAGTACGAGATGGCGCATGCTTGGCGCCCGTTACGCTTGCATCTGGCTGCTGCAAGCGCGGAGCCACGGACGCATTGGACCGTGTAGGAGCGCTGTGCTGGGCACGGGCAAGCCGGAACGTGGCGACAAGCTCGGCCAGGGAGCTGGCTTCATGCTGCAGCGACGCGGACGCCGTGCTGGTTTCCTCGACCAGTGACACGTTTTCCTGGGTCGCGGAGTCCATCTCGGTCACCGCAGTGCTGATCTGGTCGATGCCGGTTTCTTGCTCTTTAGCCGCCAGCGCCAGGGCCTGCATCATGTCATTGACCTTTATCACCGCCTGATTGATGTCATCCATGCTTTTGCCATTCTGCTGGGCCTGATTGGCGCCTTCGATGATACGTTGGGAGATGTCCTCGATCATATGACGGATCTCTTTCGAGGAGTTAGACGTTCGGGTCGCCAACGAGCGGACTTCGCTGGCGACGACCGCGAACCCGCGGCCGTGCTCACCCGCCCGGGCCGCCTCGACCGACGCATTCAAGGCCAGTATGTTGGTTTGAAAGGCGATCGAGTCGATGACCTGAATAATCTCATTGATACGCTTCGAGCTCTCTTCCAACCCATGCATCAGTTGGCTGTTCTGATGGGACGTTTGCTGGCCGTTTTCGGCCTTGCGCGAGGCCTCCTGAGTCAGCCGTTCGGCCTGGCTCGCGGTCTCGGCGTTCTGGCGGACGATGGAGGATATCTCGTCCATGCTCGCCGCGGTTTGCTGTAGCGCCGCGGCCTGCTGCTCGGTACGCGATGCCAGGTCCTGACTACCACTGGCAATTTGCTGCGAACTACTGGCGACCGCTTCGCTACTCTGGTGCAGTGTGCCGATCATCTCTTCGAGGCGCTCCTGCATATTAGCCATCGCAGCATACAAGCGCCCCATCTCATTATGCCCTTTGGCATCTATGTCGCTGGTCAGGTCGCCTTTGGCGATGTTCTCACAAACTTGTACGGCACGCTGTAATGGTGAGACCAGCAACCGATTAAGCAAGCGCTGCATGACCAAATAAAGCCCGACGGCAACCACTATTAGTACCGCTACCGTTGCCAATAAGACCTGTCCATCTCTGACACTATCGGCATGTACCCGGCTGCCTCTTTCAAGGGCATAACGATTAAAGGTGTCAATTGCCTCGCTAAAGGCAACAAACCGCTGGTTTATAGGGTCAAGTTGGCGCTCGATGGCGTCGAACCGGGCGCTGTCGAGATCGCCGCGCAGCGCATCACTAACGACATGCTGGTATCCATCCACTATGTTGTCGATCAACACTCGCCGTTCGGAGCCTTCGGGCAGCGTGACATTGGCGAGCGAGTCGATTCGCGCATCGCTCCTGGAGAGCGCTTGGAGCGCTTCCTCTAGCGCCACCTGCGCCCTCTCGGGCCGATCGCTGCGGTAATGCTGTACCATCCTTTCCAGCCGCACACGCACTTCCATCAGGTTGGTTTCCGCCCGGTTGGCAGCGCTCGCCTGCTGGGCGCTGATCTGGTTGATTTCAGTCAGCACCTGAGCCGCTTCACGCTCTGCCATCATACCCATACCGCCCAATAACACGATCATACCAAGCAATAACAAGAGGGGGATCGCCACCATCTTCTTTACTGATATATTTTCCATTGAACTATCTCCACCTATTCCCCATGCGCCTGAATGGCGCATCGACTAGGAAAGAGAAAATTAGCAATATTTAATTCATATATATCTTATAAATAGCCCATCTTTTGTTGCCGACATTCTTGCCAAGTAACTGACAGTCGAGGCATATGATGAAGGGTTGCCAATAGCGGGGGTTAACGTAACTGCAGCCGCTCGAACAGGCTGTCCACGCACAGCGCCAGCAGCGCGATAAGCAGCGCCCCTTGCAGAATAAACGCCGTATTGCCGTTGACGATGCCGGCTATGATGGGATCGCCCAGGGTGCGTGCGCCGATGGTCGAGCCGATCGCCGCAGTGGCGATATTGATGGTGACCGAGGTGCGGATACCGGCCAGGATCACCGGCCGAGCCAGCGGCAGCTCCACCTGCCACAGAATCTGGCGCCCCGACATGCCCATACCGCGGGCCGACTCCATCACCCCCGGGTTGATGCCCTGAATCCCGACCAGGGTATTGCGCACGATCGGCAACAGCCCGTAGAGCACCAGCGCGACGATGGTCGGCGTGCTGCCGAAGCCGAGCACCGGCACCGCCAGCGCCAGCACGGCCACCGGCGGGAAGGTCTGACCGATCGACGCCAGCTGACCGACCAGCGGCAGGAAGTCACGCCCCCATTGGCGGGTGACCAGGATCGCCGCGCCCATGCCCACGACAATGGCGCACAGCGAGGCGACCCCGACCAGCATGAGATGGTTGACCACCAGGCTGGCGAAGCTGTCGCGCTGATAGATCAGGGTGCGGTTATCCGGGGCGATGAGCCGAAACACCCCCTCCAGCTGCGGCATCAGCAGCATCAAGGTCACCAGCAGCAGCGCCCAGGCCAGCGGCGTCCTCAAGCGATGCACCCCGCTCATGGCGTGGTATTCCGCTGAATCACGGCGTCCTGCAGCAAGAGGCTGCCGACCAGCTGCCCTTCCGCATCGTTGACCAGCAGGCTATCGACGCCGTGCCACAGCATCAACGACAGCGCCTGGCGCAGGCTGTCGTCGGCGGCAACGCTCAGCGCCTCCAGCGCCTGACCACCGCGCTGGGCGTCGGTTAGCGGACGCATGCGCTCGGCTACCCGGGTCAGGGCGGCGTGCTTGAGGCCGCGATCGCGACCACCCAGCAGCGACTCGACAAAGGCATTGGCCGGCGCCCGCAGTAGTTCAGCGGCACTGCCCTGCTGGACGATGCGCCCTTCATCCATCACCACGATGCGATCGGCCATCTTGAGCGCCTCGTCCATATCATGGGTGACGAAGACGATGGTCTTGTGCAGCCGCGCCTGGAGGCGCAGCAGCTCATCCTGCAGACTCTCGCGGGTGATCGGATCCAGCGCGCCGAAGGGCTCGTCCATCAGCAAGATCTCGGGGTCCGCGGCCAGCGCGCGGGCCACCCCGACACGCTGCGCCTGGCCGCCGGAGAGCTGGTGGGGGTATTTACCTGCGAACTCGCCCTCGTCGAGCCCGAGCAGTGCCAGCAGCTCGCTGACCCTGGCGGCGATGCGCGCCGCCGGCCAGCGCAGCAGTCGTGGCACCAGACCGATATTGCGTGCCACCGTCCAGTGGGGAAAGAGCCCGGTACTCTGGATGGCGTAGCCGATCCGGCGGCGCAGACGCTGCTCGTCGACCTCGCGAATCTGCTGGCCGTCGATGCGAATCTGCCCGGCACTGTGCTCGATCAGGCGATTGATCATGCGCAGGGTGGTCGACTTGCCGCAGCCGGAGGTCCCCACCAGCACACAGAGCTCACCGCGGGGAATGGCCAGCGTGATGGCGTCCACCGCAGTGGCATCGCCGAAGCGCTTGGTGACCGCATCGAGTTCGATGATGATCGGCGCGCTTGCGTCCCGATCAGCCATGGGCGTCTCCCCTTCCTTGAGCGCGGCGCAGCTGCTCGGCCAGGGCACTGAATAGCCCATCCACCAGCAGCGCGATAAGAATGATCGGCAAGGCCCCCAGCAGCACCAGATCCATCGCCGCCTGTCCCAGGCCCTGGAAGATAAAGGTCCCCAGCCCGCCGGCGCCGATCAGCGCTGCCACGGCGGCCAGGCCGATGGCCTGAACCGCGGTGATGCGAATCCCCTCCAGCATCACCGGCAGCGCCAGCGGCAGTCTCACCTGCCAGAATACCTGCCCAGGGCTCATGCCCATGCCGCGGGCGGCATCGGTGACCTCGGAGGCCACCTCATCGAGGGCCACGTAGGCGTTGCGGGTCATCGGCAGCAGGCTATAGGCGACCAGGGCGATAAACGCCGGCGCCCAGCCGATGCCGCGAATCCCCAGGTCCCCCAGCCAGGTAAAGCGTGCGGCGAGATAAGCCAGCGGCGCCAACAGCAGCCCGAACAGCGCCAGGCTGGGAATCGTCTGCAGCACGCTGAGGACGCTGAAGGTCCCCCGCCGCAACCCCGACCAGCGGCGCATGGCCAGCGCCAGCGTCGCCGCCAGCAGCAGACTGACGCCCACCACCGCGGCCACCAGCAGCAGGTGATAACGTAGCGCGGCATGGAAGGCCGCACTGCGGCCGTGGTACTCGCGCATCAGCGCCAGGCTGTCGAGCCCGCCACTCATCAAGGCGGCGAATAGCGACAAGGCCAGGGCCAGCGTCAGCCCCCAGCGCAGCAGCGGCGCCAGCGCCAGGCGGTTGAGCAACTCCAGCAGCGCCAGC
This sequence comes from Halomonas sp. ML-15, assembly GCF_014779595.1. GTDB lineage: Bacteria > Pseudomonadota > Gammaproteobacteria > Pseudomonadales > Halomonadaceae > Franzmannia. Next base: position 326,805 of record NZ_JACXZT010000003.1, on the reverse strand, counting down.
AGCAGCACGAACAGCAGTGCCCACCAGCCGGCGCCCAGCCCTATCCGAGCCGAGGTCATGCCAGGCTCGAGCTGCTCGGCGGCCACCGCCACCAGCGCCCACGGCAGCAGCGCCAGACACAGGCCCACCAGCACCAGGGACAGCGTCAATGCACGCCGTGTGGGTCGCCACGCCAGCCAAGCCAGGGCGGCGAGGAGGAGCAGCACCGCGGCCAGCGCCAGCGGCCCGCCCAGCGACCACAGCGTCAGGCCTTCACCGGGCATGATGCGGTTGGGCTGCACACTGACCAGTGGCAAGCCGAGCGCTACCGTCGCGGCCAGTACCATGAGCACCAGCAGCACCGGATTGGGTGCCGTGGCTGGCGGTGCCGTGTTTACATTACCCACGTCGCTCAGAGACCGTCGAGAAACTCACTGGCGACCTGGCGTGGATCGGCGCCTTCGACCGCCACGTCACCGTTGAGGCGCTGCAGGGTCTCCAGGTCGAGGGCCTCGAAGAGCGGTGTCAGCAGCGACTCGATCTGCGGGTAAACCTCGAGCACCTCCTGGCGGATAAGCGGCGCCGGCTGATAGACCGGCTGAACCGCCAAGGTATCCTCGAGCACCTTGATATCCAGCGCATTGAGCCCGCCATCGGTCCCGTAGGCCATGGCGGCATTGACGCCGTTGGTCTGCAGCGCGGCGGCACGCAGGGTGGCAGCGGTGTTGCCCCCCGACAGCACCACCAGCTGGTCGGAACTCAGCTCGAAGCCGTAGGCCTCCTGGAAGGCCGGCAGCGCCGCCTCGGACTCGACGAACTCGGCGCTGGCGGCAAAGATGAACTCACCGCCGTCGGCCAGGTAGTCGGCCAGGTCCTCGAGGGTCTCGAGGCCGTGCTCGCGGGCCACATCGCCGCGTACGCTCATCGCCCAGGTATTGTTGGCATTGGCGGGTGTCAGCCATACCAGGCCGTTGCGATCCAGGTCCAGCGCCGCCACTTCGCCATGGGCCGCCTCCGCATCCCGCCACAGGTCGCTGTCGGCCATGTCGAAGAAGAAGGCCCCGTTACCGGTATACTCGGGATAGATGTCGATCTCGCCAGCGATGATCGCCTCGCGTACGATGCTGGTGCCACCCAGCTGGGTGCGATCCTCGACCTCGATGCCGGCCCGCTCCAGACTGAGCAGGATCAACTGGCCAAGCACGGAGCCTTCGGTATCGATCTTCGACGACACCACCACGGGATCGTCGGCCTGGGCGCTGCCCAGGCTCAGCAAGCCGCCGGCCAGTACGGCACTCATCCACGTCAAGGTCCTGTTCATTGCAACCGCTCCGGTGTCAAATAGGTGTGGGCTCAGTATTAAGGAAGCTAGCCGCATGTGCCAGACGGATGATCAACGCCTTATCGCACGCTACACCCACCCCCTGGTACGCGACCTGGCTTGGCTGATCACCGCCCCCGACCTGCTGGCAATGCCATGGCCCGGGCGGCCGTCGCAGGAGGAGCTCGGCCTTTCCGACGCAGCCCTCACGGCGTATCTCGACGCCCAGCAGCACGCTCCCCAAGCGCTGGAGCAACGCATTGGCAATAGCGTCGGCGGCCGCCTCGGCCACTACCATGAGCGGCTCTGGCAGCACCTGCTGGCGACTGCCCCGGGCACCCGCCTGATCGCCCACAACTGCCGCATCGAACGCGACAAGCGCACCCTGGGCGAGCTCGACCTGATCTACCAGCGTCGCGATGACGGGCGTTTAGTGCATCTCGAGGTGGCCATCAAGTTCTACCTTGGCCTGCTGGAAGGCCCCGGCGGCGCCGATAGCCAGGCGCGCTGGATCGGTCCCGGCTGCGTCGACAGCCTGGCGGTCAAGCGACAGCACCTGCATGACCACCAGCTGCCGCTGCTCAACCGCATCAGCGATGCCGAAACCCTCGCTCAACTGCTCGGCTCAGCGGATCTGGTCGAGCTCGCCCTGGCAGTCGGTATCGAACAGCGCCTGGCGATTCCCGGCGCGCTCTTCTACCCCCTGAACTCTTCACAGGCAGCCGATGCCTCTGCCGTCGCCGCCCCCCGCGAGGCAACCAGCGCCCATCTGCGCGGCCAGTGGCTGCCGGCCTCTGCGTGGGCCGCCTTCCGGCAGCGGCTCGATGCCAACACCCGCGGCGCCTGGCTCAGCAAGCCCCACTGGCTAGCGCCGCCCGCCTTCGATCAACTGCTGCCGCTGACCGAGCTGGATAGCCATATCCGCGAGCACTTTGCGGCGGGCTCCGCGCCGCTGCCGGTGATGCTGCACGGCGCCGCTGGCTGGCGGCGGCTGTTTGTCGTCGCCGACGACTGGCCGCGGCGCATTCCGCTGCCGCCATGCACTCGGCTCTCCTGCGGCTAGTCACGCGGGGCAACACCACCGCTTATGTGGAAGCGCCCTGAGCGCCGGGCGATCGACACTCATCCTCGGCCAGGTCGGTCACGAAGCGCGCCAGTACCTCCAGCGCCACGCCGAGGTCACTGGGCTGGATGGCTTCATCGGGGTGGTGGCTGATGCCCCGCTCGCAGCGCAGGAACAGCATGCCGATATCGCACAGCGCCTGCATCGCCAGGCCATCGTGGCCAGCGCCGCTGAACAGGGTGCGGGTAGTCACGCCACTGGCCGCCACCGCCGCCTCGAGGCGCCGCACCAGAGTGGCAGAGCACTGCACTGCGGCCTGTTCATAGATCAGCTGCTGGTCGAGGCGCAGATCGAGCCCAGCGAGCGTGGCATCGATGCGCGCCAGCAGGGTCTCGCGGGCAGCCAGCCGCGTGGCATCGTCGGGGGAACGCAGCTCGATGGTGAGATCGGTGCGCTGCGGAATCACATTGACGCCGTTGGGTGAATTGCCGATCTTGCCCACCACGCCGACCAGCTCATCCGTCTCCTTGCACAGCTCATCGACTAGGCCGATCACCCGGGCGGCGCCCACCAGCGCATCCTGGCGCAGATGCATCGGCACCGTGCCGGCATGACCCGCCTGACCGTGCAGGCTCAACTTATGACGCTCGATGCCGGTGATCGCGCTGACCACGCCGATCGGCAGCCCCTCGGCCTCGAGCTGCGGGCCCTGCTCGATATGCACCTCGACGAACCCCAGTACGTCGCCCGGCGGATAGCGGTCGTTGGCGATACGCTCCGGGTCACAGCCGAAGTCGATCAGCGCCTGGCGTAGGGTCACCCCCTGGTCGTCCTGGGCGTCGAGCATGGCCGGCTCAAAGCCACCGGCCAGCACCTTGGAGCCAAGCAGCGTCGAGCCGAAACGGGTACCCTCCTCGTCACTAAAAGCCACCACATCGAGGTGAAACGGCAGCGCAATGGCGTGATGATCGAGGTAGTGGACCAACGCCAGGGGCAGCAGAACGCCCATGATGCCGTCGTATTTACCACCATGGGGCACGCTGTCCTGGTGGGAGCCGAGGAGCAGTGTGCGAGCGTCGGGGTTGGCACTGGCATAGCGGCCGATCAGGTTGGCGCCGTTGTCGCTGCGCACCGTCATACCGGCGTCCCCCATCCAGCCGCTCAGCATCTCCAGCGCCTCGCGGTGCTCGCGGGTGGCGCACAGCCGGGTGACGCCATTGCAGTCCGGATCATCGGTCTCGCTGACCTGGGCGATCTGCTCCAGCCACTGCCAGGTTAGCTCGCCGGCCTGTTGGTAGGTGAGACTCATGTTGTCGTCCTGGTGGGAGCTGGCTACGAAGCGCCAGCCTATTTATCATGATAAATAGGCTAGTGAATAGATGGAGATGCTGTCAAACCGCGCCCCACACGACAGCGGGCTGGGCGCTATCGTGTCATGCATCGCGTGGCGACGCCTGCGCAGCCTCCAGCGCCTCATGCAGCAGCGCCGTTTGCCGCGGTAGCAGTCCCACCCGCAGGCCGAGGGGGCGGAAGACGCGATTCATCACCGCCAGTGACACATTGCCTCTGTCACCCTCCATGTCGGAGAGGGTGCGGCGGCTTACGCCCACCAGGCTGGCGTACTCCTGCTGCGACAGGCCCAGCACCTCACGACGCAGCTTGCGCAGCAGCTGCCCTTCACTTATCTCGCCGGCAAGCAGGCAGCGCAGCGCCGCCAGCAGCTGCCCTTCACGGTCCTTTTGCCCCGCTCTCATTGCAGCCCCCAGCGCACCAAGCGCTCGTCGAGTGACGCCAGCCCCACCGCCGGCATGCTGAGAATCCGCTCAGGCACGCCGCGTTGACGTAGCCGCTCCTCCAACCCCATCAGCTCGGCGGCCAGCTGGCGCAGCGCGCTCATCAGGCGCTCAGCGGGGATCAGATCGTCCAGCGCAGCGGCGATCGCGGACCAATCGTACTCGCCGCCCTCCTCGAAGGGTGCCCCCCAGCGAGTAGTGCGCGTTATGCCCTCTGGATCCGCCTTCATTGGCGCGACATCGAACATCGGCGCCAGCCAGATCCCCTCTGGCCGCTTGATAAGGGCGGTATTGCGACCGTGGTTGTCTGAATTACCGAACGCCACATTGATCAGATCGCGCTTCACCCACTCGATCACGAACGCCTCCCGATCGAAGTGCTCGTTCAGCTCAACCACACGAAACTGATCTTCCAGGCGCGACACCAGGCGGCGAATCACCTGGAAATGATTCAGATGGCTGCCGGCGGACGTCTCGAACAGGGAGTAGACGGATTCCAGGCCGTGGCGCACCAGCCGGTCCCCGCGCCATTCGGTATCGAAGCGTGGCAGCCACAGGGACGGATAGCGCTCTCCCTCGATCAACCGCATGCCAGCGGTGGCGATGGTATCGACCCCCAGCGCCGCTAGCTCCTGATAGTAGTGATACTCCGCGCGCAGGATATCGCAGTCATCCTGACTGCGCCGACCGCGTGGAAACTTCACCAGCAAGTACTCATCACGCTGATGCGGATCGTCCTGCCAGGTGTCGATCCATACCTCATCATCCGCGCTCCGCCTCAACAGCAGTTTAGGCGCCTCTCCGCCGGCGCCCGTGGCACCGCCTGAAGCGGCGCCCATCTGCTGGGCGTACTCGAGAAAGTCGGTATCCCTCTCGACCACGCTGGCCAGCGCGAAGCGCCGTTCACGTAAGCCTGAGCCGCCAGGCAGGGTCGGCACGGCCTCCTTGATACGCAGATTGCCGACCGGCGCGATGGTGCCCTGGGCAAGCAGTCGGCTGTCCTGCTCACCGACAGGTAGCGCCTGCAGTCCCAGTTGCTCGACCCAGTATCGCCGGCTGGCACCCGCGGGCATGATATCTTCCAGGAAGCCGAACCAGCTCTTACCACGATGCGTCATCATCAGTTCTACGGGCAGATTCAAACTGCAGGCATGCTCGTCGTCTCGAAACATCCAGTCGAGTGCATATTCCTGCCGATAGCGCAGGCCTGCCCGACCACGAATACCCCGCTCGGGCTCCGGCAGTTCGAGTTCGGCAACATCTTGCCAGTGCTGATTCAGATAGAGCTGAAGTGTCAGATGCATGACGCCCTCAATGAGCAATATAGCGCTCAAAATATAGCAGATAACCCATGATTTGAGCAGTATATCACTCAATAATTACTGATCAGCGCCATTTTGAGCAATATATTGCTCACTCAGAAACCTAGACGCCCGATCCACTCAGGGTGGATCGGGCGTCCGTTGACATCTCGCGTGAAGCGCTATGCAGGGTCGTCGGCGCTGGCCAATACCCAGGTCGTACCCTCACGGGAGTCCTTGAGTTCGATCCCCAACGCCGCCAGCTCATCGCGAATGCGATCGGCGGTGGCGAAGTCCTTGGCCTGCTTGGCCGCGGCACGCGCCTCGATACGCGCCTCGATATCGTCGACAGGCAGCGGCAGCGCGGTATCGCCGCCCTTGAGAAAGCGCGCCGGGTCCTGCTGCAGCAGGCCAAGCACGCCGGCCAGTCGCTTGAGCCCCACCGCCAACCCGGGGGCCGACTCGGGTGCCTCCTTCCTGGCCCGATTCAGCTCACGCACCAGGTCGAACAGCGCAGCCAGCGCCACCGGGGTATTGAAGTCGTCATCCATGGCGGCGTTGAAGGCGCGCTGAGCCTCGACCAGCGCCTCACTGTCGGCCTCTTGCACCCCTTCCAGCGCCAATCCGTCGAGGGCGGTATAGAAGCGTTCCAGCGACTTGCGCGCTTCAGACAGCGAGTCCGGCGCGTAGTTGATCGGGCTGCGGTAGTGGCTGGCCACCAGCAGGTAGCGCACCACCTCAGCGTCGTGGTGCTCGAGGACGTCGCGGATGGTGAAGAAGTTACCCAGTGATTTGGACATCTTCTCCTGATTCACCCGCACCGCCCCGGCATGCATCCAGGTATTGACGTAGCGCTTGCCGGTGGCCGCCTCGGATTGGGCGATCTCATTCTCGTGGTGGGGGAAGGTCAGGTCCGGCCCACCGCCGTGAATGTCGAAAGTCTCCCCCAGGCAGCAGGTCGACATCGCCGAGCACTCGATGTGCCAGCCGGGGCGCCCCTCGCCCCAGGGCGAGGGCCAGCTCGCCTCGCCCATCTTGGCCGCCTTCCACAGCACGAAGTCGAGCGGGTCCTCCTTGTGCTCATCGACGTCGACCCGGGCACCGGAGCGCATCTCATCCAGGTCACGGTTATTCAGCTTGCCGTAGCCCTCGAACTTGCGCACTCGGTAGTAGACGTCGCCGTTGTCGGCGGCGTAGGCGTAACCCTTGTCGATCAGCGTCTCGATCATGGCGATGATTTCGGCCACATGCCCAGTGGCGCGGGGCTCGGCATCCGGGCGCGCAACGAACAGCCGCGCCTCGTCCTCATGCATGGCGGCGATCATGCGCTCGGTGAGCGCGCTGATGCTCTCGCCATTCTCGTCGGCACGCTTGAGAATCTTGTCGTCGATGTCGGTGATGTTGCGCACGTAGGTGACATCGTAGCCGCGGGCGCGCAGGTGGCGGGTAATCACATCGAAGGCCACCATCACCCGGGCGTGGCCCAGATGGCAGTAGTCGTAGACGGTCATGCCGCATACGTACATGCGCACACGTCCCGGCTCGATGGGAGTAAAAGCTTCCTTGCGCCGCGTCAGCGTGTTGTAAATCTGCATATCAGCCCTTCTTCTGACCTGGCGCCTGCTTCTGGGCCTCTTGCCTCTGAACCTTGGCCCATGTGTCTTTCAAGCCAACCGTGCGGTTGAACACCCGCTTGCCATCGCGGCAGGCGTGGCGATCGGCGCAGAAATAGCCAACCCGCTCGAACTGAAAGCGTGCTTCGGGGGTGGCATCGGCCAGGCTCGGCTCACCGATCGCCTGGCACACCATCAGCGACTCGGGATTGAGATGTTCGAGAAAATCGGCGTCCTTGTCCTTGTCAGGCTGCTCGACCAGGAACAGGTTGTCGTAGAGGCGCACCTCCATTGGCACGCCATGGTCGGCGCTGACCCAGTGGATGACACCCTTGACCTTGCGCCCTTCGGGATTCTTGCCAAGGGTGTCGAAGTCCACCGAACAGTGCAGCGCCTCGATCTCGCCGGCGGCGTCCTTGATCACCTCGTCGCAGCGAATCACGTAGCTGTTGCGCAGGCGTACTTCCTTGCCCGGCGCCAGACGGAAGAACTTCTTGGGTGGCTCCTCCATGAAATCGTCATGGTCGATGAAGATCTCGCGGGTAAAAGGCACCTTGCGCAGGCCCAGGTCGTCACGCGCCGGGTGGCCAGGCACCTCATAGAGCTCTTCATGCCCCTCAGGGACATTGGTCAGCACTACCTTGAGCGGTTTGAGCACCACCATCGCCCGCCGCGCATTGTCCTCGAGGTCCGAGCGGATCGCGTGGGTCAGCATGGCAATATCCACCAGGCCGCCGTCGGCACGGGTCACGCCGATCATCTCGCAGAACTTGCGGATCGAGGCCGGGGTATAGCCGCGCCGGCGCATGCCGGAGATGGTCGGCATCCTGGGATCATCCCAGCCGTCGACGATCTGCTTATCGACCAGCAGTTTGAGCTTGCGCTTGGAAGTCAGGGTGTAGGCGAGATTGAGTCGCGCAAACTCGATCTGACGCGGCACACAGGGCACCGGCAGATTGGCCAGAAACCACTCGTAGAGAGGTCGATGATCCTCGAACTCCAGAGTACAGATCGAGTGGGTCACCCCCTCCAGCGCATCCGACTGACCGTGGGTATAGTCATAGGAGGGATAGATCTTCCACTTGTCGCCGGTCTGATGGTGCTGGGCGTGGCGAATACGGTAGAGGATTGGGTCGCGCAGGTTGATATTTGGCGACGCCATATCGATCTTGGCCCGCAGCACCTTGGCGCCCTCGTCGAATTCGCCATCGCGCATACGCTCCAGCAGGTCGAGATTCTCCTCCACGCTCCGCTCGCGATAGGGACTCGGCTTGCCGGGCTCGGTCAAGGTTCCACGGTACTCGCGGATCTGATCCGGCGAGAGATCGTCGACATAGGCCTTGCCCTCGCGGATCAAATGCTGCGCCCAGGCGTAGAGCTGGTCGAAGTAGTCCGAGGCGAAGCGCACCTCACCGGCCCACTGAAAGCCCAGCCACTCGACATCGGCCTTGATGGCATCGATGTAGGCCTGCTCCTCCTTGGCCGGGTTGGTGTCGTCGAAACGCAGATGACAGTCACCACCAAACTGCTCGGCAAGCCCGAAATTCAGACAGATCGACTTGGCGTGCCCAATATGCAGAAAGCCATTGGGCTCTGGCGGAAAGCGGGTGACGATCTTGTCGTCACGACCGCCCTCGATCTCGTCGCGAATCTGGTGACGAATGAAATTCGGCGCGCTAGTAGTATCGGTGGTCATGGTGTAGGAGCAAACCTCTGGTTGGCGCGAAGGCGACCGCCTCACCCCAAGGCGGGTAACTACCCTCTCCTTGTGGCTTCGCGTGTCGATGCAAAACGGCTATTATAGCGTGACGCAGACGCGCTACGCCAAGGCGCACCCTTACAGACTCTCAGGAAGCTCACATGATCGTTCTGCAGACCAATTTCGGTGACATCGTTGTCCGCCTCGAGCACGACAAGGCCCCCAAGACCGTCGCCAACTTCGAACAGTACGTCACCGACGGCCATTACGACGGCACCCTGTTCCATCGCGTCATCGATGGTTTCATGGTCCAGGGCGGCGGATTCGACACCGATTTCAATCAGAAGCCGACTCGCGATCCGATCGAGAACGAGGCGGACAACGGCCTCAAGAACCTCACCGGGACCCTGGCCATGGCGCGCACCCAGGATCCACACTCCGCCTCCGCACAGTTCTTCATCAACATCGCCGACAACGACTTCCTCAACCACAGCGGCAAATCCATTCAGGGCTGGGGCTACTGCGTGTTCGGCGAAGTCGTCGAAGGCATGGAAGTGGTCGAACGCATCAAGGAAGTACCGACCACCCGCCGCGGCATGCATGCCGATGTCCCCACTGAAGACGTGGTCATTCAGCGCGCCTACCTGAAGGACGCCTGAGCCCGATATTCGAGTGAAGCGCCCGCCACCGCGCGGGCGTTTTATTTCGCCTATGCCCGCGGAGCCATGCCATGAGCACCCTGCTGATAGCCGACCTGCACCTGCACCCCAGCGCCCCCGAGATCACCGAGGGCTTTCTCGCCTACCTGACGAATAGCGCCAGCCAGGCCGATGCCCTCTACATTCTCGGCGACCTCTTCGATGCGTGGATCGGCGACGACATCCTCGACACTCCCGAGATAGCCCCCCTGGCCACCCAGGTAGTCGAGGGGCTCAAGGCGCTGACCGACGGCGGCACTCGGCTCTACCTGATGCACGGCAATCGCGACTTCCTGCTCGGTAGCCGCTTTGCCGATGCCTGCGGAGCCACCCTGCTGCCCGACGCATACCAGGTCGAGCTGGGCGGCAAGCCAGTGTTGCTGATGCACGGCGACAGCCTGTGTACCGGTGACAAGGCCTATATGGCCTTCCGCGCTCAGGCCCGCGATCCGCAGTGGCAGGCGCAGGTGCTGGCAATGCCGCTGGAGGCGCGACTCGAGCTGGCCAAGAGCCTGCGACAGCAATCCGGTGAGGCCAACTCCAACAAGGCCGAGGAGATCATGGACGTGACGCCGGAAGAGGTCGACAGAGCGATGATCGAGCACGATGTCGCTACCCTGATCCACGGTCACACCCACCGCCCCGCCGTGCACGTGCTAGAGGTCGACGGCCAGCCGGCGCGCCGCCTGGTCCTCGGCGACTGGCAGCCGCAGCGCGGCTGGGAAGTACGTATCGAGGCCGAGCGCCCGCCGCAACTGCTGGAGTTCCCGCTGCCTGGCGCCTGAGCCACTCAGTCCCCTGACACGGCTGCCAACTGGCACTCGACCAGGCGCTGGCCCAGCGCCTGGGAGTCCGGCAACGTGCCTGCCTCGCCAATCAGCTCGAGTCGCGAATCACGCCGCCAGGCGCTGGGCGACAGCTCACTGCGCCCCCCGCTACGGTTGAATAGCTGCCAGCCGCTATCGGTATGCCACACCCCCTTGATGCGCATCCCTCGGTCGAGGCTATCCAGCAGCTGCGTCAGGGCATCCAGCGAGAACCTGTCCGAAGGGTGCCAGCGCCAGCCGAGACTTGCATAGCCAAGCGACTCTCCCGTCTCGACGCACGGCTGGCCGGGCGTGGGCTCGCGGTAGACGAAATCGTCCAGTATCACAGCTGACGTCAGTTGACGATGCGCGCCAGCCTGCACCAGCTCTGAGTCATGGAAAGCAGCAGGCCCCCCCAGCAGCAGCGATGGCGACAAGCGGCCGTAGGGCGCTTCATCCACCCAGCGTTTGGGCGGCCACATCGCGTCAACGTAGTGCCGTGCCTTGCGGCGCTGGGCGGCGGTGGTCAGATCGATCATGGTCAACGCCACCGCATCCGCCATCAGCAACTGGTCGCGAAAGGTGTCATGCTGTCGGCTACGCGGATCGTCGAGACGGCGCGGGTCGAGCAGTGCGATGACCTCACGGATCTCCAGCACTCCCTGAAAGGCCTCGCCGCGCAGCAAGTCCAGCAGCCCCGCGGGATGCCCCAGCCCGGAGGGCTCGATGATCAGGCGATCCGGACGCTCACGGCGAATCAGATTGACCAGCGCCGCCTGCAGCACGAAGGCCAGTTGGCAGCATAGGCAGCCACCCGGCAGCCCCTTGACCACCACATCGCGGCGCGACTCGAACATCGCCTGGTCAATGCCCACCTGACCAAACTCATTGATCACGATCGCCCAGCGCTCGTCGTCGGGCTTGTTCGCCACTAGATGGCGAATCAGGCTGCTCTTGCCGCTGCCGAGAAAGCCGGTCAACACGTGCACCGGTATCGGGCTGGCAGAGTCCTGCTGATGATTGCGCTGCATCGCTACCTCAATCTATTACCAGCACAAATGTTACACTATAACAATCGCTGCGTAAAAAAACGCGTGGCCTGGCCACGCGTTTCCCATCGACTTTTACACCACCCGTTACAGGCGTTCGATCTCGGCGGTGCTTCGCAGGTATTCAAGCAGGCCCTGGATCGCCGCCTGAGCACGCAGCCGCTCGGCCATCTGGGTCACAAAGCTCTCTACCTCGGCATTCACCTCACCGGCAGTGACACCGTCCAAGGCAATAACCGCTACCTGGTCGCCGTCGACGACATGGCCAAAGCGGGTTTCGCCGTTGGGCTGCGGCAGCCGGAAGGCCGCCTGGACGACCGCCCGCGGCGCCGCTCCGGACTGGCGATCAGCTTCGTCCACACTCTGCCAGTCGAGGTCGAGCTCTTCTCCCTCGCGTAGCGCCTCGATCTGCGCCTCTGCCAGTTCGCGCAGCGCAGCGCGGCGCAAATTGGCATTCACCGACGCTTCGACCCGCTCGCGCACCTCGTCAAGCTCAAGCAGCGTCGCTTCGCGGTGCTCGTCGACGCGCAGTACCATGCGCCGGTCGTCGTCGAGCTCGAGCACTTCACTGTTGAAGCCTTCTACCAGCACATCGTCGCTGAACGCAGCCTCCATCACGCCCGGCTCGGAGAGCACGCCCTCGGCATCGTCACGGGACACCCAGTCGGTGGTATGCAGCTCGAGGCCGATATCGTCAGCCACGCTCTGCAGATCATCCGCGGCAAAGCTGTCATCGATCAGCTGCTGGACGCGACGGTTGAAGTCGTCGGTGACCTCGGAGAGCGCGGCTTCGCGCTGCAGCTCGTCGCGCATCTCCTCGAAGCTGGGCATATCGAGCTCGGTGACGCGAATCAGGTGGAGCCCGTTGCCGCTCTCGACGATGTCCGATGTTTCACCCTCGCCGAGGCTGAAGGCGGCTTCCTCGAAGGCGTCGTCGAAGAAGCCACGGCTGACCGTGCCCAGGTCGCCGCCGGCATCACTGGTTGAGGTATCGTCGGAATACTCTTCGGCCAGATCAGCGAAGTCGTCACCCTCATCGAGGCGTGCCTGCACCTCTTCGAGGATGGCCTCCGCCTCCTCGCGGCTACGCTCGGCGCTGAAGGTCACCATAATATGCGAGATGCGACGCTCGGCATCGCTGCCGCGCTCTGCGTAAGCGTCGCGCAGCACCTGCTCATCGAGCTCATACTCCGCAGCCATCTCTTCACGATCGATGATCACGTACTCGAGACGCACCTGCTCGGGGCGCTGATAGTTATCGGCATTGGCCTCATAGTAGGCCTCGAGCTGCTCCTCACTGGCTTGCGGGGGCGTCTCAAGATCGTCGACCTCAAGCAAGTGGTAGCGGAAGCTACGCGTCTGACGCTGCAGCTCGCCGAGACGCTCACGCTCGTTGTCCAGTGTAAAGTCGCTGAAGGCGAGGCCCTGCTGCAACTGCTGGCGCTGCATATCGGCCTTCAACTCTTCGCGAAAACCGGTCGGCGAGTAGCCCGCGCTGGCCAGGCGGTTGCGGAACAGGTCGGCGTCGAAGCGGCCATTCTGATCCTGGAACTCCGGCAGGGTAACGATCAGTTGGTCGAGCTGACTCTCCGAGAGGTACATGCCGCCATCCTCGGCGTAGCTGTCGAGCAGCGCATCGGTGATCAGCTCATCGAGCACCTGGTTACGCAGCGCCCGCTCCTGCTCAGGCGGCACCTGGCCGCTGCGGATCGCTCGCTGTACGTTCATCTCGACCTGTTGGCGGGTAATGGTCTGGCCGTTGACCTCGGCCACGTCGTCCGGGCTACCAGTGAACAGCGTCACCAGCGAGTCGACCCCGAACAGGGCCATGGTCGCCACGACGGCACCGATGATGATCTTGGCGCCCCAACTCTTGGAGCGGTCCCGAATACTTTGCAGCATGCTAGCCTCAGCTGAAGAGTGGCACGAAATCCCTGGAGATCGAGTAGGCGAATATTATACCCGCCCGCCCCACGCGGCGACCATCGCTGTGTCGAGGGAGAGGCGATCGGATAGGAGTGGCGGGCAATAAAAAAGCGCACCGCTTTCGCGATGCGCCTGGCGGCATTACGGCACGTCCGCGGGGCATCGGGCCCTGCTTAGTTGACCGAATCCTTGAGTGCCTTGCCTGCCTTGAAGCTCGGCACCTTGGCGGCACTGATCTCGATCGGCTGGCCTGTCTGGGGGTTACGGCCGGTACGCGCGGCGCGCTCCTTGACGGTAAAGGTACCGAAACCCACCAGCGAAACGGAATCGCCCTTCTTGAGGCTGTCAGTAACGCTATCGACCATGGCGTCGAGCGCACGGCTAGCAGCCGCCTTGGGAATATCTGCAGATGCAGCGATGGCTTCGATCAGCTCGGACTTGTTCACACTTCACCCCTTGACTATTTCGGAAATTGACTTCTAATCGGCGCTATCTTTTGTTGGCTTAGACGATCATGTCAAAGCATGATTTATAGCAATGCGGACAAAGATCTGTCAAGCAACACTTAGCTCCAGCCCCCACTATGACTGGCTTCTGTCTCAGCCAAAGTGGGGAAAATACCGTTAATGCGTGCTAATCATTGTGTGCGATGCGCCTGTATCGTCCTGACGCTGATCGTCACTCTTGGCGCCATTCTTCGCTACCAGCGCCTCGTCCAGAACCTCATCAATCCAGCGCACTGGCATGATATCCAACGCATTCTTGATGTTGTCAGGAACCTCCTTGAGGTCACGGCGATTTTCTTCGGGTATAAGAACTTTCTTTATACCACCCCGCCGCGCCGCCAGCAATTTCTCCTTGAGCCCACCGATCGGCATCACCTCGCCGCGCAGATTGACCTCACCGGTCATCGCCAGATCACATCGCACCGGTCGTTCAGTGTAGGCCGAGACCATCGCTGTGACCATCGCAATCCCCGCACTCGGGCCATCTTTAGGCGTGGCACCCTCCGGCACGTGGATATGCAGGTCCTCTTTTTCGAACCGCTCAGGGTCGATACCCAGCGACACTGCCCGGGCCCGCACCACGGTCTGGGCCGCGCTCACCGACTCCTTCATCACGTCACCCAGCGAACCGGTCTTGTTGATGCGCCCCTTGCCCGGCGTGACCACCGATTCGATATTGAGCAGCTCACCACCTACCGACGTCCAGGCCAGACCGGTGACGCGCCCCACTTGATCCTCCTTGTCGGCCAGGCCGTAGCTGTAACGGCGTACCCCTGCGTGAGGCTCGATATCCACCGCCGCCAACGCCGCTGCCGCCTGGGCACCCTCCTTGGCCTCTGCCTCGAGACGCTCGCGCAGCACTTTACGGCATACCTTGGCGATCTGGCGCTCCAGCTCACGCACACCCGCCTCGCGGGTGTAGTAACGAATCAGCTCCAGCAGAGCATCGTCGGCGAGGGCCAGCTCCCCCTCCTTGAAACCGTTGGCCTTGAGCTGCTTGGGCACCAGATAGCGCTTGGCGATCGCCAGCTTCTCGTCTTCGGTGTAGCCCGGCAGGCGGATGATCTCCATGCGATCGAGCAGCGGTCCGGGAATGTTCATCGAATTGGCCGTACAGATGAACATGGTCTCGGAAAGATCGTAGTCAAGCTCCAGATAGTGGTCGCTGAACTTGTCGTTCTGCTCCGGGTCGAGCACCTCGAGCAGCGCCGAGGCGGGATCACCACGATGATCCATGCCGATCTTGTCGACTTCGTCGAGCAGGAACAGCGGGTTCTTAACCCCCGCCTTGCTCATCCGCTGCACCATCTTGCCCGGCAGCGAGCCGATGTAGGTACGCCGGTGGCCGCGAATCTCCGACTCGTCACGCACCCCGCCCAGCGCCAGACGCACATACTTGCGGTTGGTGGCACGTGCAATCGACTGACCCAGCGAGGTCTTGCCGACCCCGGGCGGGCCCACCAGGCACAGTACCGGCCCCTTGAGCTTCTTGACGCGCTTCTGCACGGCGAGATACTCGAGAATGCGCTCCTTGACTTCCTCGAGGCCGTAGTGGTCCTCGTCAAGCACCGCTGCGGCGCGGACCAGGTCGTGCTTGACCCGAGTGCGCTTCTTCCACGGCACCGAGATCAACCAGTCGAGGTAGGAGCGCACCACCGTGGCCTCAGCGGAGGTCGGCGACATCATCTTCAGCTTGCCCAGCTCCTGGGTCGCCTTGTCGGCGGCCTCCTTGGGCATCCCGGACTCTTCAATCGCCGTCTCGTACTTCTCTGCCTCGTTGGGCACGTTCTCGAGCTCGCCCATCTCCTTCTGGATGGCCTTCATCTGCTCGTTGAGATAGTACTCGCGCTGCGACTTCTCCATCTGATCCTTGACCCGCGAACGGATCCGCTTCTCGACCTGCAGCAGATCGATCTCGGACTCGATCAGCGCCATCAGGTGTTCGATGCGGTCGCGGACGCGATCCATTTCCAGCAGTTGCTGCTTGTCGTCGATCTTCAGCGACAGATGCGCGCAGACGGTATCCACCAGGCGACTCGGGTCCTCGATGCCGGACAGCGAGCTGAGCACCTCATTGGGTACCTTCTTGGAGAGCTTGACGTACTGCTCGAACTGATTGAGCAGAACCCGCACCAGCGACTCCTGCTCACGATCGGTGAGCGGCACGCTCTCGCGCAGGGTAACGTCGGCCTGGGTGTAGCCGGCCTCGGCAACGCTGATAGCGCCGACGTCGGCCCGCGAAGCGCCCTCGATCAGCACCTTGACGGTGCCGTCGGGCAGCTTGAGCAGCTGCATGATCTCGGCCACGGTACCGACGGCAAACAGGTCCTGGGTGTCCGGATCATCCTGGCCCGCTTCACGCTGGGCCACCAGCAACACCCGCTTGTCGGCTTCCATCGCGGCCTCGAGGGCCTGGATGGATTTCTCGCGCCCCACGAACAGGGGAATGACCATCTGCGGATAGACGACCACATCGCGCAGGGGAAGAAGGGGCAGACTCAGGGTCTGTTCGGCGTTCTGCTGCATCGCAGACGTTCCTCAAAATCGGGTGGTTGGTCTGGTGATGGGGGCACCGCCGGCACTTTACAAGCGAACGGGGCCATGACTGGCATGGCCCCGCACGTAGTTGAGTGACGGCTTCAACCGTCCTTGCCAGCCACCTTGCTCTCATCTTTCTGAGAGTAGATCAGCAGCGGCTCGCTTTCGCCGGCGATTACCGACTCATCGATCACCACCTTGGTGACACCCTCAAGCGAGGGAATCTCGTACATGGTATCGAGCAGCACCGACTCGAGAATCGAGCGCAGTCCTCGAGCACCGGTCTTGCGTGCCATGCCCTTGACCGCCACGGCGCGCAAGGCATCCTCGCGGAAATCCAGCTCCACACCTTCCATATCGAACAGCTTGGCATACTGCTTGACCAGCGAGTTCTTGGGCTCGGTGAGGATCTGGATCAGCGCATCTTCGGAGAGCTCGGTGAGGGTCGCGATCACCGGCAGACGACCGACGAACTCGGGAATCAGGCCGAACTTGACCAGATCTTCCGGCTCCACGTCGAGCAGCAGATCACCCACGCCCTTGCTCTCGTCCTTGCTCTTGACCTCGGCATTGAAACCGATGCCGCCCTTCTCGGCGCGATCACGGATCACCTTCTCGAGGCCGGCGAAGGCGCCGCCCACGATAAACAGGATATCGCCGGTATCGACCTGCAGGAACTCCTGCTGCGGATGCTTGCGCCCACCCTGGGGCGGCACCGAGGCGGTAGTACCCTCGATCAGCTTGAGCAGCGCCTGCTGAACACCCTCACCCGACACATCGCGGGTAATCGAGGGGTTGTCGGACTTGCGAGAAATCTTGTCGATCTCATCGATGTAGACGATACCCTTCTGGGCCTTCTCGACATCGTAGTCACACTTCTGCAGCAGCTTCTGGATGATGTTCTCGACATCCTCACCAACGTACCCCGCCTCGGTCAGCGTGGTGGCATCGGCAATGGTGAAGGGAACATTGAGCAGTCGCGCCAGAGTCTCGGCCAACAGCGTCTTGCCGCTGCCGGTCGGGCCGATCAGCAGAATATTCGACTTGCCCAGCTCCACATCGTCGGACTTAACATCGGCGCGCAGCCGCTTGTAGTGATTGTAGACCGCCACCGACAACACCATCTTGGCGCGGTCCTGGCCAATCACATAGTCATCGAGGGTGTGACGAATTTCGCGCGGAGCCGGCAGACGATCGTCGTCGCCCTCTGCATCGGCCTCGAGGACTTCCTCGCGAATGATGTCGTTGCACAGATCGACGCATTCATCGCAGATATAGACGGACGGGCCTGCGATCAGCTTACGGACTTCGTTCTGGTTCTTGCCGCAGAACGAGCAGTAAAGCAGCTTGCCGCTGTCGTCCTTGCCTTTGCCGTCGGCCATTCGCGTACCTCATTACGGACGGCGGCCGGTAAGCCGCCGGAGTTGCCATCGTGAAATCTTATTAGGAAATCACGCTATCAGGATGCCGGACGCTTATCCAGCACGGCATCGATCAGACCATACTCTGCCGCCTGGGCCCCGTTCATGAAATTATCACGATCGGTGTCCTTGGCAATGGTCTCGATGTCCTGCCCGGTATGCTCGGCGAGAATCTTGTTGAGCTTGTGCCGGATAGTGAGGATCTCCTTGGTGTGGATCTCGATATCCGACGCCTGGCCCTGGTAACCACCCAGTGGCTGATGAATCATCATCCGCGAATTGGGCAGACAGAAACGCTTGCCAGCGGCGCCGCCGGTCAACAGCAGAGCGCCCATGCTCGCCGCCTGGCCGATACACACCGTGGAGATGTCGGGCTTGATGAACTGCATGGTGTCATAGATTGACATGCCTGCGGTCACCGACCCACCCGGCGAATTGATATAGAGGTGAATATCCTTGTCCGGATTCTCGGACTCGAGGAACAGCATCTGTGCCACGACCAGGTTGGCCATGTAGTCTTCCACCGGCCCGACCAGGAAGATCACACGCTCCTTGAGCAGGCGCGAGTAGATGTCGTAGGCCCGCTCGCCGCGTGCACTCTGCTCGACCACCATCGGCACCAGGCCACCGGCGTTTTGAAAATCGAACTCGTTGCCCATCTGTGTGATGTCCTTTATCCGCTATGGTAAGCACCCGGGTTGGCCCGGATAACGTCTACCTTACACCATGACGTCAAACCCGGCGTTTGCCGGGCCTGTCAACGCTACCATCGACTTACTGCTTGGCGGCGTCGTCTTCGTCTTCTTCGGCATCACCGGCCTCGGCTTGCTGCTGAGCTGCCTGCAGCGCCTCCTCGTAGGACATTTCAACATCCTTGACGGTAGCCTGCTCGAGCAGTGAATCGACGGCCTTCTCCTCGAGAATCGCCGATTTCAGCTGGGTCTTGAGCTGGTCGTTGCTCAGGTAGTACTCGATCACCTGCTCCGGCTCCTGATACTGCTGAGCCAGTTCCTCGACCTTGGCCTTGATCTCGTCGTCGGTCGCTTCGAGCTCACCGGACTTGATCACTTCGGCCAGCAGCAGACCCACCTGCACACGGCTCTTGGCCTGCTCGGCGAACAGCTCATTGGGCAGCTGGGAGACGTCGAAGTCCTCACCCAGGCCGAACTGCTGCGCGGCCTGGCGCTTGAGCGCATCGGTCTCCTGCTGCACCAGCGCCTGGGGCACCGGGATGTCGTTGACCTTCTTGAGTGCCTCGAGCACCTGCTGCTTGACGCGGTTATCGACCGCCTGCTTGGCCTCGCGGGTCATGTTCTTGCGCACTTCGGCGCGGAACTTCTCGACATCACCCTCTTCGACGCCAAACTGCTTGATGAATTCCTCGTTGACCTCGGCGAGCTGCTGAGCGCTGACCTTGTGCACCTTGACCTTGAAGGTCGCTTCCTGGCCTGCCAGGTTCTCGGCCTGGTAATCCTCCGGGAAGGTGACGCTGAGCGTTTTCTCGTCGCCCGCCTTGGCGCCGACCAGCTGCTCTTCGAAGCCGGGAATAAAGCTGTTGGAGCCCAGCACCAGATCGTGGTTCTCGGCACTACCGCCCTCGAAGGGCTCGTCGCCCAGGAAGCCCTGGAAATCGATGGTGATCTGGTCGCCATCCTCGGCGGCACGCTCGACGACTTCCCAGGACGCGTTCTGCTTGCGCAGGGTCTCGATCATCTGATCGACGTCAGCATCCTGAATCTCGACCACCGGGCGCTCGACCTCGGTACCCTCGATGCCGTTGAGCGCAACTTCCGGGTAGATCTCCAGAGTGGCGACGAACTCGAGGTCCTTGCCAGACTCGTTGACGGTCGGCTCGATCTGCGGAAAGCCTGCAGGATTGAGGCTTTCCTGGGTGATCGCCTGCACGTAACGCTCACGCATCACTTCGCCGACCACCTCACTGCGCACCTGGCCACCGAAGCGCTTGCTGACCACGGACATCGGCACCTTGCCCTGGCGAAAGCCGTTCAAGCGAACGTTCTTGGCAGTATCCTTGAGGCGGGCCGCAACGGCCTTGTCGACCTCTTCTGCCGGCACCTGAACCGTGACACGGCGTTCGATCTGGGAGGTCGTTTCGACGGAAACTTGCATGAATAGTCCTCTACCGACTGGGCGTTCTGATGAATGCATTGTCTATTGAATACGTGAATGCGCTGTTCTGCGCAGCGAGAGCAAAGAGAGTAATTCTATGAACCCCGTTCGCCGCTGGCAAGCGCGCCATGCCTCGACTATGGGGGCAGTATGCTTGTTTACAAGGCCTGCCGCCGCCGCCCACCCCTGTGAAGGGTGGCCTAATGCGCACGCACGCCAATATCCGCCAGCGCCATTCGGCGTAGCAGACAGGGATAATCTCGATACGGGAAATGAGAGAGATGCGGGAGGTAATGGGGTGGATGATGGGTATCGAACCCACGACCACCGGAACCACAATCCGGGGCTCTACCACTGAGCTACATCCACCACTACCTGAAACAATGCGCAATCGACCCGAGCAAGATGACGAATGGGGTGGATGATGGGGATCGAACCCACGACCACCGGAACCACAATCCGGGGCTCTACCACTGAGCTACATCCACCATAGCATCGCCATGAATCAGCCCGACTGCTCTTGCTCCCTGCCACGACAACGCCCAGTTTGGCGCGCCCAGCAGGACTCGAACCTGCAACCTACGGCTTAGAAGGCCGTTGCTCTATCCGATTGAGCTATAGGCGCATTCTACGACCTTCAGGCTCGTGCCGACAACCCCTTGATGATATTTCTCAATATAATCAAAAAGTTGAAATGGTCGGGGTGGAGGGATTCGAACCCCCGACATCCTGCTCCCAAAGCAGGCGCGCTACCAGGCTGCGCTACACCCCGTCGACATTCTGCACCGCTTGCCGGCACCCTTTGGGCCCCGACAATGCGAGGCGTATTCTACGGATCTTTCGCCCGCGGTCAAGCCTTTAGCCGTAACAGCTCCCGACATAGGCGCTTTGACTCAGGCCCGGCTCATGCGAAAATCGCCGCCCATGACGATTCCAGCGCCGCGGCCGATCCCGCGGCGATGACCACCATGCTCCAGGGGATTCCTAGATGACCGCCCAGTTGATTGATGGTAAGGCGATTGCCGCTCACGTACGCCAACAGGTCGCCCGCCAGGTTGCGGCGCGCCGTGACGCTGGCGGACGGACTCCCGGCCTTGCCGTTGTCCTGGTCGGTGATGATCCCGCGTCCCACGTCTACGTGCGCAACAAGCATCGCGCCTGTGACGAGGCCGGCATTCACTCGGTCCAGCATGAACTGTCCGCCGATATCAGCCAGGCCGAGCTCGAGGGGCTGATCGACGACCTCAATGCTGATCCCAGCGTCGACGGCATACTGCTACAGCTGCCGCTGCCCGAGCACCTCGACGCGCGACCGATCCTCGAACGCATTCTGCCGCACAAGGATGTCGACGGTTTTCATCCCTACAACCTCGGTCGCCTGGCCCAGCGCCTGCCGGTAATGCGCCCCTGCACGCCCAAGGGCATCATGACCCTGCTCCAGGAGAGCGGCCTGAATGTCCGCGGCTTGAATGCCACCGTGGTCGGTGCCTCCAACATCGTCGGCCGCCCCATGGCGCTGGAACTGATGCTGGCCGGCTGCACCACCACCGTCTGCCATCGCTTCACCCGCGACCTCGAGGACCATGTGCGGCGCGCAGAACTGCTGGTGGTGGCGGTGGGCAAGCCTGGGGTGGTCAAGGGCGAATGGGTACGCGACGGCGCTATCGTCATCGACGTCGGCATCAACCGTGAAGAGGACGGCCGCCTGATCGGCGACGTCGAGTTCGCCTCCGCTGCCGAGCGCGCCAGCTACATCACGCCGGTTCCCGGCGGTGTCGGCCCGATGACCGTCGCCTCGCTGCTCGAGAACACCCTCTACGCCGCCGACGTGCACGACGCCATGCAAGGCTGAGCCGATTCAGCTAGAATACGCGCCCTTTATCAACGCTCCCTTTTTCAGCATCGCGAGGCCAGCATGAGCGAGCAGCAGATGAACGTAGAAAGCTTCAATCTCGACCACACCAAGGTCAAGGCACCCTACGTGCGCCTGGCGGGGGTCAAGGTCGGAGATAATGGCGACCAGATTCACAAGTACGACATGCGCATCTGCCAGCCCAACCAGGCGCATATGGAGATGCCCGCCCTGCACTCCCTCGAGCACCTGCTGGCCGAGCTGTCGCGCAACCATACCGACAAGGTCGTCGATATCAGCCCGATGGGCTGCCAGACCGGCTTCTATGTCGCTCTGATCAACCACGACGACTACGACGATGTCCTCGAACTGCTGCGCAAGACCCTCGAAGATATACTGGTCGCCGAGGAAGTCCCCGCCTGCAACGAGATGCAGTGCGGCTGGGCAGCCAGTCACAGCCTCGAAGGTGCCCAGCAGATCGCCCGCGAGTTCCTCGCCAAGCGCGATGAGTGGCGGAGTGTCTTCGCATGAAGCGCATCGGCATCATCGGCGCCATGGCCCAGGAGGTCGACTACCTGGCGAGCCTGCTTGAGGATGGCAAGACCCGCCAACACGTCGGCTGCACCTTTCATATCGGCCGACTGCACGGCGTCGAGGTGGTGATCCTCCAGTCCGGTATCGGCAAGGTCAATGCCGCCATCGGCACCACCCTGCTGCTCGATACCTACCAGCCCGAGGCGATCATCAACACCGGCTCCGCCGGCGGCTTCGGCGAAGGACTCGAGATCGGCGACGTAGTGGTCTCCAGCGAAGTGCGTCACCACGATGTCGACGCCGTGGTATTCGGCTACGAGCACGGCCAGGTCCCACAGATGCCCGCCGCCTACCTGCCCGACCAGCGACTGGTCAAGGTGGCGCGTCAAAGCGTCGAGTCCCTCGGCGAAGTCCGCGTGGTGGAAGGCCTGATCGCCACCGGCGACGTCTTCATGGCCTGCCCGGAACTGGTCTCCAAGACCCGCTCGCGGTTCCCGACCATGCTCGCCGCCGAGATGGAAGCCGCTGCCATCGCCCAGACCTGCCACCTCTACGGCTGCCCGTTCGTGGTGATCCGCGCGCTCTCCGATATTGCCGGCGGCGGCGACAACCACTTGAGCTTCGAGCAGTTCCTGGACAAGGCCGCCGATCATTCGGCGCGCATGGTAACTGCCATGGTCGCCCGACTGGCCACGCCGACCCCCACGCCCACCGGCGCCTGACGCCGCATGGCCGTGCCCGGCCAGTACTCCGGCATAGCCTAAAGATGGCGCTCACCCTGCCGATAGTAAATGTGACAACCACTATCGGCAGGGTAAGAGGCCATATAATGAGCGACCTGATCAACGATATTAGTCACGCCACCCATGGCTTGACTGCCCAGCAGCGTCTGGAGAGCATGCTTGGCCAGCTCGGCCAAAGCCCACTGCCCGCCCCGGAGCCTCAGGCCGAGCGTGGCGCCGCCGCCCTGCCGCCCCTCGGCGACCTCACCGAACCGGTGTTGCGCATCAACGAAGTGATGCGCCCCTATGGTATCGAGTTTCACCTCAACGACTTCGATTCGCGCACCGTGACTAAGATCATCGACCGTGACAGTGGCGAGGTGATTCGCCAGATTCCCGGCGAGGAGGTACTGCGTATCGCCGAGTCGTTGAGCGAACTTCAGGGACGCCTGATCAACCTCGAGGCATAAGCCGACGGCTGGCCAAATTCGACAACGCCTGGACGCCTGGGGGGAACCACGGCAAGCGGTGAGGGTCGCATCAAGCATCCACAAAGCCTCTACGAGCATATAGGCTTGTACAAGATGCTTCGACCCACCACCGCACGGACTGCCGCCATGCCGCCCTATCGACGCCTGATTGTTCTGATCTGCCTGCCGCTGCTGTTGACGGGCTGCAGTCGCCACTTCAATGGCCCCGGCGAGCAGCCCATCCACCTCGACAGCGCCAGCGCGCAAGTAACTCGCCTACAAGGGCTGACCTACACCCCGAACGGCTGGCCCGAGACACTCCAGGCCGACGTGTACCTGCCGGCCGATGACGGCACGGCACTGCGTCCGGCGGCACTGGTGGTACACGGCGGCGGCTGGCAGCGCCGCGACCGCAGCGACATGGACGGCATCGCCGAGCAGCTGGCCAAGGCCGGTTTCGTGGCGGTCAACGTCGAGCACCGCTTCGCCCCTGCCCACCGCTTCCCCGCCCAGCTTCATGATCTGCAGGTCGCCATGCATTGGCTGCATGAGCAGGCCCCCGGCTGGCGCATCGACACTCGGCGCCTGACAGGCGTCGGCTTCTCTTCCGGCGCGCACCTGGTCGGGCTGCTCGGCCTCAGCGCCGACCAGCCGGATCTGGCGTCGCCCTACGGCGGAGAACACACTCGACTCCAGGCCGTAGTGGCCGGCGGCATGCCCAGCGACCTGTTCAAGTTCGACGATGGCCGGCTGGTGGTGGAGTTCCTGGGCGGCACCCGAGCCGAAGCACCTGAGCAGTACCGGCTCGCCTCGCCGGCGCATCAGCTCAGCGACAGCGCCCCGGCGTTCTTCCTGTTCCACGGCACCCAGGACCGCCTGGTACCGGTCGACCACGCTGAAGATTTCCATCAGGCGCTGCTCGAGCGCGGCATCCACAGCGAGCTCTACCTGCAGCGGCTGCGCGGCCACCTGACCAGCTTCGTGACCCGCGGCAAGGCTGTCGAGGCCGGCATCAACTTCCTCAGCCACCAGGTCAGCGACTGATAGAGGCGCCATCCTCGGGTATCATGGCGGGCCGATTCCCTCAGGTTGCAAGGAAACCCTTCATGGCGCAGCCCCCTCTTCCGCTTCTTGTCATCTACACCGGAGGCACCCTCGGCATGCTGCCCAGTGCCACTGGCCTGGCCCCTGCTGGCGACTTCGGCCAGCGCCTCAAGACCGCCCTGGCCAGCCTGCCCCCGGCACGCCAGGCCGACCTGCCCCCCTTCGAACTGATCGAGACAGCACAGCCGATCGACTCCAGTGCCGCCACGCCGGCCACCTGGCAGGCTCTGGCCAACCTGATTGCCGACCATCACACCGCTCAGCGTCACGCCGGCATCGTCGTACTTCACGGCACCGACACCCTGGCCTGGAGCGCCGCCAGCCTCGCCTATCAACTGCAGGGGATCGATATCCCCGTGGTGGTCACCGGCGCCATGCTGCCACTCGAAGCCGAAGACTCTGATGCGCTAGGGAATATCGAGGCCGCACTGCGCTTCGCCGCCGAGCCAGGATTTCAGGAGGTTGCCGTCAGCTTCGCCGGCAAGCTGCTGCGCGCCACCCGCACCCGCAAGTGGCAGACTCGAGCCCTGGACGCCTTCACCAGCCCCAACTATCCGCCACTCGGCGAGATCGTCGACCACCGCCCGGTGCTCTACCCAAGCCGCGGCCTCGCCGAGCAGCAGCGAGGCGCGCCGCGCTTCGAACTCCCCCACTACCACGCCAACGTAGTGCGCATCACTCTCTGGCCCGGCATCGCCGCCTGGCAGATCGCCGCCTGGCTCGAGCCACCGGAGGTTCAGGGCGCACTGCTGGAAGTATGGGGAGGGGGCAACGCCCCAGACGACCCCGAACTGCTCGGCGTGCTGGCCCGGGCCAGTGGCGAGGGCAAGCTGCTCGCAGCGCTCAGCCAGTGTCCCCACGGCGGGATCGAGATCGGCCACTACGCCGCCGGCCGAGGCCTGGCCGATGCCGGCGTGCTCTGCGCAGATGACATGACCCCGGAAGCCGCCCTCACCAAGCTGGTCCACCTGCTGGCACAGCCACTCACCGACGACCAGCGCCGCAACCGCTTTCTCACCCCGCTGGCCGGTGAGCGCTAAACGGCAAAGGCGGCCGCGACCCGCTATGGTGTAGGGACACACCGTCCATCAGGGAGAGTGTCATGGAACCACCGGTTCACCACTTCAGCGAGCTGTTCGAGCAGCTCGGCCTGCCCGCCGACGCCACCTCGATCGAGGCTTTTATCGAGCAGCACTCACCACTGCCCGACGCCCTGCCACTGCCCGACGCGCCCTTCTGGAGCCGCGCCCAGGCCGACTTCCTCCATGAGGCCCTGGAAGACGACGCCGACTGGGCCGAAGTCGTCGACCATCTCGACGCATCGCTGCGCAAAGCCTGATTTAGCCTCACCCACGACAACGCTGCCCGGCCAATTGGCCGGGCAGCGTGGTGTAAAGCCGGTCTTCAGGCGTGGCGCTACACTTGCATATTCATGACATCTTTATAGGCGGTCACCAGGCGGTTACGCACCTGCACGCCCATCTGAAACGCCGTACTGGCCTTCTGCATATCGACCATCACATCGTTGAGCGCCACGTCCGGGTCACCGGACTGGAAGGCCGTGGCCTTGGCGTTGGCAGTCTGCTGCAGGCGATTGATGCGCTGAATGGAGGACTGCAACTCGTTGGCGAAGCCACCTTGCCCGACCGCCGTCGAGAGATGTTGCCCCTTGTGCTGGGCGCCGGCGGCCTGGCTCGCCATTGACTGCATCTGCGCCACGGCTGACTGAATCGCGGGTGTACTCATGCACTCGACTCGCTGGTTGGAGAGCGTGGCAACAAGCCTAGCAAGGGACGCACCGCCACCAAAGCGGCAATTGGCGAGCAAAAGTCCGGCTTTTCTTTCCTTTAGCCTTTACCTACCTCCGCATAATGGCGGTCATCACACAACCGCCCGCCGACTGAGGCGGCGAATCGGACAGCTTGTGGAGCCGGATGGCGCAATGATTTTCGACACCGACACAGGGCAACGTCGCAAAGCCGCGGGAGGCACGCCGTGAGCGAGGCCCAGACTAGCGCTGGCGCACAGACCGCCAGCAATCAAGCCGCCGGTGGCGGCAACCAGCGCGGCGCCCAAGGCGCCGCACCCGGAGTGCGCGGTATTTCTACCGCCAAGCTCGCCGAGCAACTGCGCGCCAACCCGCTGGTGCCGCTGATGATTGCCTCGGCAGTGGTCATTGCGATCATCATCGCCCTGCTGCTGTGGGCCAGAAGCCCCGACTACCGTGTGCTCTACAGCAATCTCAGTGAGGCCGACGGTGGCCGCATCATCAATGAGCTTGAGAGCCGCGACGTCGACTACCGCATGGGACCGGGCGGACAGGCCTTGCTGGTGCCCAGCGACCAGGTTCATACCCTGCGCCTGCAGCTCGCCGAGCAGGGCCTCCCCCAGGGCGGCAACGTCGGCTTCGAATTGATGGATAACCAGGCCTTCGGCGTCAGCCAGTTCGCCGAACAGGTCAACTTCCAGCGCGGCCTGGAGGGGGAGCTGTCGCGCTCCATCGAATCCCTCGGTCCGGTCAATCGTGCACGCATCCACCTGGCCATGGCCAAACCCTCGGTGTTTGTGCGCGAGCGCGAGCCGGCCAAGGCCTCGGTGGTGCTGACCCTGCACGGCGGCCGCAACCTCAGCGAAGGCCAGGTCGACTCGATCGTGCACATGGTCTCGAGCAGCGTTCCGGAGCTCTCCGCCGACGACGTCACTGTGGTCGACCAGGCCGGGCGCCTGCTCACCCGAAGCGGCGGCAGCAGCCGTGACCTGGACGGCACTCAGCTAGCCTACATCGACGAAGTCGAGCGCTCCTATCAGCGCCGCATCGAGAACATCCTGACGCCGATCCTCGGCAGCCAGAACGTGCGCGCCCAGGTCGCCGCCCAGATCGACTTCTCCAGCCGCGAGGAGACCTCCGAACGCTACGGCCCCAACCAGGCGCCCAACGAGGCCGCTGTGCGCAGCTCGCAGTTGAATACGTCCTACCGCGGCGGCGATGAGCTGGCGATGGGGATTCCCGGCGCCCTCACCAACACGCCACCAGGCGTAGCCCCCTCGCTGATCAACCAGCCGCTCGACGAAGATGGCAACCCCATCGAGCAGGAGGAGCTCGCCGAGGGCGACGCCCCCAGCGATCTACAGCATAGCAACGTCATCAACTACGAGGTCGACCGCAACGTCGCCCATATACAGCACCGTCGCGGTCAGATCGATCGCCTCTCGGTAGCGGTGGTGGTCAACTACCGTGAGACAACCAACGAAGATGGCGAAACCGAGCGCGTCGCTCTGAGCGATCCCGAAGTGGCTCAACTCAACCGCCTGGTACGCCAGGCCATGGGCTTCTCCGAAGCCCGCGGCGACGAGGTCGAAGTGGTCAACAGCCCCTTCACCCT
Source organism: Halomonas sp. ML-15 (assembly GCF_014779595.1). Lineage (GTDB taxonomy): Bacteria > Pseudomonadota > Gammaproteobacteria > Pseudomonadales > Halomonadaceae > Franzmannia. The sequence continues at coordinate 298,897 of NZ_JACXZT010000003.1, read as the reverse complement.
CGACCAGGAAGAGCTTGATGAGCGCGCCTGGTGGGAGTCACCGGAGCTTCAGGCCATGGCCATCAGCGCCGGTCGCTACCTGCTGATCGCCTTTATCGCCCTGCTGCTCTACCTGCTGCTGCTGCGCCCGCTGATCAAGCGCTACACCGAGCAGCCGCTGACCGCCATGGCGATGCCGGAGCCTGGCCTGCGTGCCACCGTAGGCGGCACCGACGAGGATGACGAGGCCAGCGCTCAGCTCGAGGACGAAGCCAGCTATGAACCGCCGCGCAAGAAGCGCAAGGCTTCCGCCTATGAACAGCAGCTCAAGGACGTGCGCGAACTGGCCCAGGAAGACCCGCGCCTTATCGCCATGATCGTGCGCAGCTGGATCCACAACGACGAGGGCAAGAGCTGATGAGCAAGACCGCCCCCATCCCCATGAGCGGCGCCCGGCGTGGCGCCATCCTGCTGCTCGCCCTCGACGAGGACAGCGCCGCGGAGGTATTCAAGTACCTGGCCCCTCGCGAAGTCCAGGACATCAGTCAGGAGATGGCGACCCTCGATCAGGTCTCCCATGAGGAGATGCGCCAGGTGCTCAACGACTTCAATGACGAGTCCGAGCAGTTCTCCGCCATCAACCTTCACTCCAGCGACCATATTCGCTCAGTGCTGACCAAGGCGCTGGGCAACGAGCGTGCCTCGAGCCTGATCGAAGACATTCTCGAGACTACCAGCACCAGCTCCGGTATCGACTCGCTCAACCTGATGGAAGGCTCGCTGGTTGCCGAGATGATCCGCGACGAGCACCCGCAGATCATCGCCACCATCCTGGTGCATCTCGAGCGCCATCAGGCCGCTGAGATCCTTGAGCACTTCGAGGACAAGCTGCGTAACGATGTGGTCTTGCGCATCGCCACCTTCAGTGGTGTGCAGCCGGCGGCCCTTCAGGAGCTCACCGAAGTGCTCGGCGGCATGCTCGACGGTCAGAACCTCAAGCGCAGCAAGATGGGCGGCGTGAGAACCGCGGCCGAGATCCTCAACCTGATGAATTCCAGCCAGGAAGAGGTGGTCATCGAGACCGTGCGCGCCCACAGCGAAGACCTGGCGCAGAAAATCATCGACGAGATGTTCCTGTTCGAGAACCTGCTCGAGCTCGATAACCGCGCCATTCAGATGGTGCTCAAGGAGATCGACACCAACTCGCTGGTGATTGCGCTCAAGGGCGCTCCAGACGCACTGATGGAAAAGTTCATGCGCAATATGTCTCAGCGTGCCGCCCAGCTGATGCAGGAAGACATGGAAGCTCGCGGGCCGATCCGCGTCTCCCAGGTCGAAGCCGAGCAGAAGAACATCCTGCAGGTAGTCCGGCGCCTGGCAGACGCCGGCGAAATTGTCCTGAGTGGCGGAGACGACACCTATGTCTGACGCCCGGCGCGATCTCGATGATCGCGACGACGCTTGGCGTCGCTGGCAGATGGACGAGCTGGGCCAGCCCCAGCGCGCCCAGCAGGAGCGCGAGCGCAAGCGTCGCGAAGCGATCCGCCAGCAGGCCTTCCAGCGCAACGCCGAGATAGAGGCGCTGCGCGAGAAGGTCCGCGAAGAAGCGCACCAGGAAGGCTATGCAGCGGGTCAGGCCGAAGGCTACCAGGCCGGCTACGAACAAGGTCTGACCGAAGGCCGCGAGACCGGGGAGCAGGAGCTCAAGCGCCAGACTCAGGAGAGCCTGGCGCCGCTGGTGCCGTTGGCCCAGCACTTCAGCGAGGCGCTCACCCGGCTCGACCAGGATATCGCCGACGACCTCGTCGATCTGGCCTTGACCACCGGTCGACAGTTGGCCGGCGAGGCCCTCGACGCCCACCCTGAGCATATTCTCGATATCGTCCGTGAGCTGCTCCACGCCGACCCGACTCTCAGCGGCCGGCCACGGCTGTGGCTGCACCCCGCCGATCTCAGCCTGGTCAAGGCCCATCTCGGCGACGAATTCGACGCCGCCGGCTGGCAGCTACAGCCCGACGACACCATCAGCCGCGGCGGCTGCCGCGTCACCAGCCCCAGCGGCGAGCTGGACGCCACCTGGGAGCGCCGCTGGGCTACCATCACCGCCATGGTGCGCCAGCGCAATCAGGGCGACACCCGTGCCAACGGCGCACGTGACACCGCCCCGCCCCCCGCCGACGAGGGCGCCGACAATGGCTGAGCTCGCCCACAACCGCCACCAGGGTCACTGGCATCAGACCCTGTCGCGGGTCAGCTCGCGTATCGAAGCGGTGCCCCACTACCGCACCAGCGGCCGCATCGTGCGCGCCACCGGCATGGTACTCGAGGCGGTGGGGCTCAAGGTGGCGCTGGGCAGCGGCTGTCGGATCGAGCTCAACGGTCAGGGTGGTATCCAGTATGCCGAGGCCGAAGTCGTGGGGTTCTCCGGCGAGAAGTTATTTCTGATGCCCCTGGCCGAGATCAGCGGTCTTTCTCCCGGCGCCCGGGTGCTGCCGTTGAGCGATGGTGATGGCGGCAGCGCGCGGCGCTTCCCGATCGGCGACGCCTTGCTGGGCCGGGTAGTCGATGGCAACGGCCGGCCGCTCGATGACCGGGGACCGCTCGACGACGCGCCCTTCGCGCCACTGGCCACGCCACCACTCAACCCACTGTCGCGAGCGCCCATCGAGGAGCAGATCGATGTCGGCATCCGTGCCATCAACGCCCTGCTCAGCGTCGGCCGAGGCCAGCGCATGGGGCTGTTTGCCGGCTCCGGGGTGGGCAAATCGGTACTGCTGGGCATGATGGCCCGCTATACCCAGGCCGATGTGATCGTGGTCGGACTGATCGGTGAGCGCGGCCGCGAGGTACAGGACTTCATCGACAACATCCTCGGCGAAGAGGGGCGTCGTCGCGCCGTGGTGGTCGCCGCGCCCGCCGACACCTCGCCGCTGCAGCGACTGCAGGGCGCCTCCTATGCCACACGTCTGGCAGAAGGCTTTCGCGATGCCGGCCGCAACGTGCTGTTGATCATGGATTCGCTGACTCGCTACGCCATGGCCCAGCGGGAGATCGCCCTGGCCATCGGCGAGCCGCCAGCCACCAAGGGCTATCCACCCTCGGTATTCGCCAAGTTGCCGGGCCTGGTCGAGCGCGCCGGCAATGCCCAGCGCGGCGGCGGCTCGATCACCGCCTTCTATACCGTACTCACCGAGGGCGATGACCAGCAGGACCCCATCGCCGATTCGGCGCGGGCGATCCTCGACGGCCATATCGTGCTTTCGCGCACCCTGGCGGAGTCCGGGCACTACCCAGCCATCGATATCGAAGCCTCGATCAGCCGTGCCATGACCGCCATCGTCGCCACCAACCAGCAGCGCCAGGCACAGCAGTTCAAGCAGCTGTTTTCCCGCTTCCAGCGCAACCGTGACCTGATAAGCGTCGGCGCCTACAGCGCCGGCCACGACCCGCAGCTTGACCAGGCGGTGCAGATCTACCCGCATCTGGAGCAGTTCCTGCAACAGCGGATCGATGAGCAGGCCACGGTCGCCCAGTCCCAGCAGTCGATGTCAGCACTTATTGGAGGGGCCAAATGACACATCAGCAACCGCTCGATACCCTTCTCGACCTGGCCCGTGAGGCGCGCGACAACGCCGGCATGACGCTGGCCAACGAGCGCCGCACCCAGCAGCATACCGTCGCCCAGCTCGACGCCCTGGACCGCTACCGGCTGGAGTACGCCCAACGACTGCAGGACGCCATGCACGCCGGTATCGATCCGGCCACCATGCACAACTATCAACAGTTCCTGGCCTCGCTGGACGCCGCCATCGGGCGTGCCAAGCAGGCCCTTGGCGAGCAGGAACAGCGCGTGGCCTCGAGCCAGCAGAACTGGCAGCAGGAGCAGCGCAAGCTCTCCTCCTACGACACCCTGGCCAGCCGCCGTGCCGCTCAGAGCCGTCAGCAGGCGCAGCGCCACGAACAGCGCGTCAACGACGAACTGAGCGCCAACGCCATGCTGCGACGCCGCCGCGAACAAGACGACAGTCACTGACAGTACAACCGAGGCCGCGCCAACGCGCAGCCCACCGCCGGCGACCCCGGCTTGCCCGATCAAGGAGGCAATATGGACATTACCGCGCTTCTGACTGCCCACACAGGCGTCAGCAAGGCAGGCCTTGCACAGGCCGGCGGCCAACTGCCCGCCGACGGCGCCTTCGCCGAACAGCTTAGCCTGGCCGCCCACGGCGAAGGCCTCGCCCAGCTGCTCGGCGATGACGCTCAGGCCATCCGCGGCAAGCACCAGACGAGCAGCGAGGGCGAACTGCCCCCCGAGCTTGCGGCCCTGGCCAACGAGCTCGCCGAGACCAACGACCAGGGAGAGGTGCTGGCCGTGCTCGAGAGTGTATTGGACGAGGCCGCCAGCATGCAGGACAAGGCGCCCCTCGCTGCACTGGAGGCACTGTTCAACGAGGCCGCTGCAGCGCAGCGGCAGGTGGTAGACACAGTAGAGCTGAGTGCGGATGAAGAGTCGGCGCTGTTGGCCGAAGTACGCCAACGCATGGCACTGATCGATGCCGCCGGCCGGCCACTGACAGAGCCCGGCCAGGGTATGGCCAAGCCGCAGCCCGGCGCCGAGCCAGCTGTGCTGCAGACCCGAGCTAGCGGCCAGGCCACGGCTACCGGTCAGGCCGGCGGCGAATTGCGTCCTCACAGCGAGGCGCTGCTACTCGATCCTGCCGCTGTTCGCGAGGCCAAGGCCACGGGGCGCGACGCCCTCGCCGAGATCACCCAGCAGGCGCTGCGCAGCGTTGCCCAAGCCGCCCCCGCGGCGAGCCACAACGGCAACTCCGGCGCCAGTGCCCAGCCAGGGTTCTCCCAGCCGCAGCCAGGCAGTGAAGCCCCGCTGTTCGCCGCTCTCAGCGGACGCAGCGAGGTGCCCAGTGCCGCCAGCAGTGAGTCTCAAGGGATCCTGGCACCGGGCGCTGGAAGTGCTCAAGGCACCACCGCCAGCCCACAGCCCCTCGGCCAACCGCTGGCCACTCCCAACGGCGCCGCGCTGAGCGCCCCGGTGGCCAGCCAGCAATGGCAGCAGCAGCTCGGCCAACAGCTGGTCAACCTCACCCAGCGCGGTGACCAGCGCGTCGAGCTACGCCTCAACCCCGCCGAGCTGGGCCCGCTCTCGGTGAGCCTCAAGCTTGGCGAAAGCGGCGCCCAGGCGCAGTTCCTGTCGGCCAACGCCCAGGTGCGAGCAGCGGTGGAACAGGCCATCCCGCAGCTACGAGAAGCCCTTGAGGAGCAAGGCATCTCCCTTAGCGAAGCCATGGTCGGTGAACACGCCGGCGGCCAGCAGGGTGAAATGGCATTCGCCAATGGCGGCGGTAACGGCCAGGCCGGCGGCCAGCCGAGCGACGACGATCTCGCCGAGGATGACCGCCAGGCCACGCCGGCACGCCCGCTTGACCTCGACGGTCGCGTCGATCTCTACGCCTGACACCGCCGACGCGCGGGGCATTTTGCCCCGCCATCCTCAATCTAGCGCCCCTCGTGCCGATAACACCTTATGAGGTCAAGGACCGAGCGCGTACGGCAAAGCGCCAAGATACGCGGTTTAGGTCAGCCTTTTCGAACCATGGCGATGGCCCGGCTATCGCCATACTGCTTTCTGGAATGCACCCTGCGGGGTCGCCCATCTAACGGTGGCATAGACAATGGCAAAGAATTCTAGTGCGGGCAGCCGCAAACCCTGGTGGATCATCGGGCTTCTGATCATCCTGTTCTCTATGGGCAGCTCGGCGGCCATGTACTTCATGATGGACAACCGCGACGACCCTGCGCCGGAGAGCGCCCAAACCGCGGTGGAAGATTCCCGCGCGCCGGCGCCGATCTTCGTCGACATCAATCCGTTCACGGTCAACCTCCAGAGCCGCCATTACGACCAGCGCCTGCTGTATGTGGGGCTGTCGCTGCGGGTGGGTAACGAGACCACTCGCGAGCTGATCGAGGAGCACATGCCTCAGGTCCGCAGTCGGCTGCTGATGCTGCTCTCCAGCCAGCAGGCTGAGGAGCTGACCAGCCCCGAGGGCAAGCAGCAGCTGTCGGCCGAGATCCTGGCGCTATTCGACCAGCCGCTGACCGACCCGCAGCCCTCGCTGATGGTCAACGACGTGCTCTACACCGAATTCATCGTCCAGTGACCGCGACGCTGAACCCTTGAGTCTTCACCGAGAAGTGCAATAGCGCCATGTCCCAAGACGACCTGCTCTCTCAGGAAGAGATCGACGCCCTGCTCAAAGGCGTTAGCGGCGAAGAAGAAGCTGCTCCCAGCGACAGCAAGGGCAGCGAGGGGCGTATTCGCCCCTACGACCCGGCCACTCAACATCGGGTGATTCGCGAGCGCCTGCATGCCCTCGACATCATCAACGAGCGGTTTGCGCGCCACTTCCGCATGAGTCTGTTCAACCTGCTGCGGCGCAGCGCCGATATCACCGTCGATACCGTGCGCTACCAGAGCTACAGCGACTTCGCCCGCAATGTGCCGGTACCCACCAACCTCAACCTGGTGGCCCTCAAGCCGCTGCGCGGCTCAGCGCTGGTCGTGTTTCCGCCAAGCCTGGTGTTCATGGTGGTCGACAATCTGTTCGGCGGCGACGGGCGCTTCCTCACCAAGTCGGAAGGCCGCGAGTTCACCCACACCGAGCAGCGCATCATTCGTCGCCTGCTCAAGCTGGCCATCGACGCCTACCAGGAAGCCTGGCGCTCGGTGTACCCGCTGGAAGTAGAGTTCCTGCGCTCCGAGATGCAGGTCAAGTTCGCCAATATCACCAATTCTCCCAACGAGATCGTGGTCAACAGCACTTTCCACCTGGAAGTCGGCAATCTGAGCAGCGACTTCCAGATCTGTATGCCCTACTCCATGATCGAGCCGTTGCGCGAACAGCTCAGCGGTCCGCTCACCGACAGCCACCCCGAAGAGGAACGGCAGTGGGGCCAGCGCATGGCCGGCGAAATCAAGCGCTCCAACGTCGAGCTGATCGCCGACTTCGTCGAGATCCCCAGCAGCATCGGCCGGGTGATGTCGCTGGAAGTCGGCGACGTGCTGCCCATCGAACTGCCCGAGATCGTCACCGCCAGGGTTGACGGCGTGCCGGTGATGCAGTGCGAGTACGGTAGCCAGCACGGTCAACGCGCACTGCGCGTGAATCGCCTGATCGAGCATGCCTCGCCACCCAAGTCGGCCAAGGAAACTTTCGTCAAAGGGTCAACGCCGCAAGCCAAGGAATCTGATAATGACTGATCCCAACTCCTCTGATCCCAACAAGCCCGATCAGAACGCCACAGACGACGATTGGGCCAGCGCCATGGCCGAACAGGGCGATGCGGCGCCCGCCGACGATGACCCCTGGGCCGAAGCGCTGGCCGAGCAGGCCGACGCTGAGAGCGAATCTGCCGAGCCTGCCAGCCAGCCGGAATCCGCCGGTTCCAAGGTCTTCAAGCCGCTGGACAAGGGCCAGAGCGGCGGCACCGCCCGTGACCTCGAGATGGTCATGGACATCCCGGTCAAGCTGAGCGTCGAACTCGGCCGTACCCGCATCACCATCAAGCAGCTGCTCGAACTGGCGCAAGGCTCGGTGATCGAGCTCGAAGGGCTGGCCGGCGAGCCGATGGATATTCTGATCAACGGCTACCTGATCGCCCAGGGCGAAGTGGTCGTCGTGGATGACAAGTACGGCATCCGCGTCACCGAAATCATCACCCCCTCCGAGCGCGTGCAGAAACTCAACCGATGAGCGAGAGCGTTTCCACACCCGAGCCCGCCACCCAGGTCGACACTAGCGGCCTGGCGGCGCTCGAAGGTAGCGTAGGCACCAGCGATGCACTGCTCGGCATGGCCACGCTGGGCAAGACCGCCGCCGCCCTGGCACTGGTGGTGGCGATCATCTTCCTGTGCAGCTACCTGGTCAAACGGCTCCACCCTCAGGGGCGCGTTCACGGTCAGCATCTCAAGGTGGTAGGCAGCACCGCCGTGGGCAACCGCGAGCGAGTGGTGATCGTCGACGTCGAGGGCACCTGGTTGGTGCTCGGCGTCGGCGGCGGCCAGGTCACCAAGCTGCATGAGTGCGTCGCACCGGTTGAGTCCACTCCCCCCCCCGCCGTTCACCCCGAAGGCAGCAGCTTTGCGACCCGCTTCGCCAGTGCCTTGAAGCATAACGCCGGCCTGGGCCGCGGCAAGGGAACGTGACCGTGATGTCGATGCGCCTCACCCTACCCTTGGTGCTCGGCCTGCTGCTGTGGTGGCTGCCTGGCGCCGCCGTCGCTCAGGCCACCATCCCCGGTATCGTCAGCCAGCCCACCGAGGATGGCGGCCAGCAGTGGTCGGTACAGCTGCAGACCCTGCTGCTGCTCAGTTCGATGGCCTTCCTGCCGGCGCTGCTGCTGATGATGACCGGCTTCACCCGCATCATCATCGTGCTCAGTCTGCTGCGCACCGCCATGGGCACCCAGTCGGCACCGCCCAATCAGGTGCTGCTGGGGCTGGCGCTGTTTCTGACCTTCTTCGTGATGTCACCGGTCTTCGCCCAGGTCTACCAGGATGCCTGGCTGCCGCTCTCGACCGATGAGATGAATTTCGACGAATTCCTTCTCGTCGCCAGCCAGCCGTTCCGCGAGTTCATGCTGGCCCAGACCCGCGAGCCGGACCTGGCGATGTTCGTGCGCCTGGCCGATGTCGGTGAGATGCAGGGCCCGGAAGATCTGCCGATGCGCGTCTTGATGCCAGCCTTCGTCACCAGCGAGCTGAAGACCGCCTTCCAGATCGGCTTCACCATTTTTATCCCGTTTCTGATCATCGACCTGGTGGTGGCCAGCACCCTGATGTCGCTGGGCATGATGATGGTGCCGCCGGCAACCATCTCGCTGCCGTTCAAGCTGATGCTGTTCGTGCTCGTCGATGGCTGGCAGCTGATCATCGGCTCCCTGGCCGAGAGCTTCTACATATGACCGCCGCGAGGAGAGTGCAATGACACCCGAAGTCGTCATGGGCATGGCCTACCAGGGCATGCGGGTCACGCTGCTGCTGGCCGGTCCACTGCTGATTACCGCCCTGCTTACCGGCCTGACCGTCAGCCTGTTCCAGGCCGCTACCCAGATCAACGAGATGACGCTGTCGTTCATCCCCAAGATCCTCGGGGTATTCACCGTACTGGTGTTTGCCGGCCCCTGGCTGCTCAAGCTGATCTCTGACTTCACCCGCGAGCTGTTCACCAACATCCCGCTGATGTTGAGCTGACGGCGCCGACTCATGGTCGAGGTCACCTTCGCCCAGCTGCAGACCTGGCTGATGCTGTTTCTGTGGCCGTTCGTGCGCATCACGGCATTCCTGATGGCTGCGCCGCTGCTCGGCCACTCGGCGGTGCCCAATCAGGTCAAGATCGGCCTGGCGGCGCTGCTCACGGTGGTTATCGGTCCCAGCCTGCCCGAGCTGCCGGATGCGCCAATCGTCTCCTGGGCAAGCCTCGGCATCATGATCGAGCAGATGCTGATCGGCATCGCCATCGGGCTGACCATGCAGGTAATGTTTGCGGTGGTGCAGGCGGCGGGCGAGTTCATCGGCCTGCAGATGGGGCTGGCCTTCGCCACCTTCTTCGATGCCGGCAGCGGCACCAACACCATGATCCTGTCGCGGGTGTTCTACATGATCACCCTGCTGATGTTCCTGGCCTTCAACGGCCATCTGATCGTGATCGAGATCATCGCCTCGACCTTCGTCACCCTGCCGATCGGCATGGGCGGCTTCAACCCCGGTGCCTTCGAGATGCTGGTGCGCTTCGGCGGTACCATTTTCGTCTCAGGGATGCTGCTGGCACTGCCACTGGTCGGTTCACTGCTGATCATCAACCTGTCGCTGGGCATCCTCAACCGCTCGGCGCCGCAGCTCACGGTATTCAATATCGGCTTCCCCACCTCGCTGACGGTGGGCATTTTCCTGCTGATGGTACTGATGACCGATTTCGCGCGCTTCCTGCAGCGGCTGTTCAGCGATAGCTTGGGGTTTCTGCAGAATCTACTCGAGACGATGGCTCCACTAGGCTAACCTCGCCTGGCGGAGCTCATTGGCCAGCATGGCAGACCGCTCAGCCTGTTCCCGCCAGCTCCGCCAGCGCCTGCTCCAACGACGCTTGCTGGCGCTGCTCGTAAAGCGCGATCTCGTCGGTGACCCTGGCCCCCAGTGCCTCCTCGAACTGCGCCTGATTCGAGTGGCTGGCGTAGTCGTCACGCACCCCGTCGCCGAGGTTCGACTGAAAGATGCCCGCAGCGCTGACCGGCAGGAAATCTTCATACGTCATCGGCGTGGCGACCAGCGATCCGCGTGCGATCAGCGCCTCGACGTCACCCTCCCCGCCGGGCCCGGTATTGACGCTCGCGTTGGATACCGCGCGGTAGTGGAAGAACGCCAGGCCCTCGCGGCGCAGCGTGTCGGGGTCATCGGGGAAGTCGCCGAACACCGCGCTGAGCTTGGCCTGATGGCTGGCGTTGTCAGCGGCCGGCCCGCCTTCCCGCGAGGCCGTCAACAGACGATCGTAGAGTGCCCGCCCCTTTCGGGTCAGCGCCACGCCGCGCTGCTCGATCTCACCGAAGCGTGCGCTATGATGGCCCTGCTCATCACCGGCGAAGCGTATCGCCTCCTCCAGCGCCTTGAAGCTGGTCTGGCGCAGCAGGATCGGGCAGTCGCGCCGCGGTGGGCCCTCGATGATCGCCTTGGGATCGATGCCGGCCTCAGGCATGCGCCGCTGCACTTCGTCGATATCCAGGGTCCGCGGAGTGAGGTGGTTGATATGCGGCCCGCGGAAACACACCACATCGGCAATCAAGCGGTGCTCGTCGCTCAGTGCGCGATAGGTGGCCAGGTCGACGGTAGCCTCGCGGTGCCAGCGGAAGGTCTCCAGCGCCTCGGCCACGAAGCGCTCTGCCTGGGCCTCGTCGAGCCCCCCCTGGCGCTCGGCGGTGGCGATCAGTTCGCGTGCAGCTGGGGTGAAGATATCGCGGGCGGCGAGGATCTCGGCAGCGCGCTGGCGCAGCTCGGGGTCGTCGATCAGCTCCAGGCGTAGCAGCGAGGTGAATACGCGAAACGGGTTGCGCTTGAGCGCGCCGTCGTCCACTGGACGAAACGCCGTGGAGTGCACCGGCACCCCCGCCTCGGAGAGGTCGTAGTAGCCCACCGGGTACATGCCCATCACCGCGAATAGCCGCCGCAGCATGGCGAGCTCCTGCGGCGTGCCGACGCGAATCGCCCCGTGACGCTCGACGTCCAGCCGTGCCAGCTCGTCGCTCTCACGCAGCGCGGCGTGCAACTCAGGACTGGCGGCCAGCGTCTCACGATTGACTGTGTCAACCAGCGCCAGCAGCGTGCCGTACTGCGGCACTTCCTGGCGATACATCTCGGACATCGCCCGCGAGAAGCGGTCGCGAATCTTGTCCTGGGCTATCCAGTTACTCATTGGAGGCCTCCTGTGGCCGGTCTGTTCTCAGCATAGCGTGATCTGATCTGCGGCTCAGGCCGCGAGCGACTCAAGGGAGCGTTCGAGCAGGGCCAGGCCTTCATCGAGGCGCTCGGGCTCGATGGTCAGCGGCATCAACAGCCGCAGCACGTTCTTGTGGCGCCCGCTGGGCATCAGCAGCAGCCCCTGCTGGCGGGCCCTGGCCAGCAGACTGGCGAGGTGCTGGCTGCCGCTGGCCGCGGCGGTGTCGTCAAAGACGATGCCGCGCATGGCGCCCACGCCGGTCATGGCACCGAGCATCGGAAAGCGCTCGCTTTGCTGCCAGCGCCGGTGCGCAGCGACGATGGCCTGTTCGATTCGTTTACCCCACTCGCCCAGGCGCGGCTCGGTCATGATCTGCATGACCGCCTTGGCTGCGGCACAGGCCACCGGGTTGCCGGAGTAGGTACCACCCAACCCGCCCTTGGGCAGGGCGTTCATGATCGCCTCGCGGCCGACCACCGCGGCCAGCGGCAGGCCGCCGGCCATGCTCTTGCCCATCAGCAGCAGGTCGGGCTCGATGCCCAGATGCGTGAAAGCAAAGCGAGTACCGCTACGCCCGAAGCCGGACTGGATCTCGTCGATGATCAACACGATGCCGTGACGGTCGCACTCGGCGCGCAGCTGCCGGGCAAAGTCGCGGTCTAGCAGCCGAAAGCCGCCCTCGCCCTGTACCGGCTCGACCACGATGGCCGCCACGTCATCCGGCGATACCTCGACCTCGAACAGCCGCGTCAGCGCCGCCATTCCCTGCTCGGCGCTGACGCCGCCGTCGGCACTCGGAAACGGCAGGTGGTAGACCGGCCCCGGCAAGGCGCCGAGCTGCTGCTTGTAGGGTGCCACCTTGCCGTTGAGGTTGAGTGCTGCCAGGGTGCGGCCGTGAAAGGCGTCGTCGAAGGCGATCACCGCCTGGCGGCGAGTATAGCCCCGCGCCACCTTGAGCGCGTTCTCAGTGGCCTCGGCGCCGCTGTTGGTGAGCATGCAGCGCAGCGGATAGCTGACCGGCACAAAGTCCTGCAGCGCCGCCACTACGTCGAGATAGCCACGGTGAGGCACGGCGTTGAACGCCGAGTGGGTCAGCCGCGCCAGCTGAGCGCCGGCCGCCTCGACAATGGCCGGGTGGCAGTGGCCCAGATTGAGCACACCAATACCGCCGATGAAGTCGATATAGCGCCGCCCCTGCTCATCCCACACCTCGGCATTGCGGCCCTGCTCCACGCAGATGGGGTGCACCACGCCCATCGACTCGCTGACAAAGGGGAGTTCCATGTCCTGTCCGTTCTCCTGCAGCCTCCAGTAATGCTGGTATCAGAGCAGACCCTGCCCCACGCCTCAAACGAAAAAAAGCGCGCTATGCATTCCGTTTATTCAGGGTGAAGCATCTACCAGAGGCAGCACGAGCGTCATTACAGAGATGCAGGAAAAAATGGAATACAAGTAGGACTAAATTTCTTTTGCCTGATATGCGATGGACGACAACAATAGCCGTCACAGTGGATCCTTGGCGATCACGGCAGCGCCGTCGTGCGCCGGGAACATAATAACGATAGGCAAGTAAACAGGAGACGACATGAAGCGCGTATTCCCCATGGCGACACTCGGCGCCGCCACGGCTGCTCTGCTGGCCGGCTGCGGCAGCGACGGCACCAGCAATCCGAACATCGCCATCGGCCCCCCAGCCAGTACCACCCAGAGCGTGTCGCAGTTGATCTTCGATGCCTACGGCATCGGTGAGGACGACTACAGCACCTATCAGGAGGGCTTCGGCGCGGCGCTAGACGGCGTGCAGGACGGCAATATCGATATCTCCATCGGTATCCTCGGCCTGCCCTCGGGCAGCATCGAGAACCTCCAGGCCTCCAGCGGCGATGCCCGTATGCTGAGCCTGAGCGATGACGCCATCGAGTACATCGAGGCCAACAGCGATTACCAGCGCTTCACCATCCCCAGCGGCAGCTATGAATTCCTCGACGAGGATGTGAACACCATCACCGCCTACGCCATCCTGATGGGTAACACCGATACCATCGGCGAGGAGCTGGGCTATGAGCTGGCGCGCCTGATGGTCGAGCACGCCGAGGAGAACACCCACTCCCAGTCGGCGTTCATGACCCTCGAGAACGCCCTCAACGGCGCCGACGATCTGCCGATCCACCCCGGTGCCAAGCGCTACTACGAGGAGCAGGGCCTGACCGTGGACAACCCGGTCGCCGAGCTCGGCGATATCGAGGAGAAGCGCGAGTTCATCCTCGGCACCGGCAGCCAGGGTGGCACCTATTACCCGCTGGGTGGCGAGATGGCGACCATCTGGAACCGCTACCTCGATGACGCCAACTTCACCAATATCGAAACCGGCGCCTCGATCGAGAACATGGTCAGCATCCGTGATGGCAATATGGACCTGGGCATGACCGTCCATGCGCCGGCCCGCGAGGCGGTGGACGGCCGCGGCGAGTTCGACGGCGGCCAGGTCGAGAATGCTGCCTTCATCGGTCACATCTATCCCGAGGTCATTCAGATCGTGACCCGTGAGCGCTCGGGCATCACATCGCTCGACGAAATCGGCAACTGATCCGTCCTATCCGATTGATCGCTGCCGGGCCAGCCGCCCGGCAGCGCCTGCTCCTGCGAGGCTACCGTGGCTAAAAAAAAACCGCTGACGACGCATCACTGATAGAAAAGTACGACCGTGAGTCCAACACGCGCACCGAGCTAGGCAAATGGGGCTGGCTGGTGACCCTGATGGGCATCACCCTCACCTGCTTTCACCTCTATACCGGCTATTTCGGCACACTGCCCTCTCAACAGCAGGGCGCTGTGCACCTTGGCCTGGCGTTGGGGATGATCTTCATCCTGTTTCCCGCCACCCGCGGCAGCGGCCGCCAGCAGGTACCCTGGTACGACGTGGTGCTGGCCTTCGTGGCTACCTTTACCGCCTACTACAAGATTCTCTTCTACGAAGAGGTGCTTCGCGCCCGGATCACCGGCTATTCGGCCCTCGACCTGACCATTGCCGCGCTGGGCGTGCTGTTCGTGCTCGAAGCGACACGCCGCACCGTCGGTCTTCCCATCGTGATCATGGCTAGCTGTGCGATTCTGTATGCGCTATTCGGCAACATGATTCCCAGCCAGGTGCTTTCCCATCCCGGGTTCTCTTTTACCCAGGTCTCACCCTACCTGTGGTTCCGCGAGAGCGGGGTGTTCGGCACGCCGCTGCAGATCTCGGCACGCTTTATCTTCCTGTTTCTGTTCTTCGGCGTGGTGCTGATGCATACCGGCGTAGGACGTTTCTTCAATGACCTGGCCTTTGCGGTGACCGGGCGTTTCACCGGTGGTGCAGGCAAGGCGGCGGTCATGGCCAGCTCCTTCCAGGGCATGATCTCGGGCAGCTCGATCGGCAATACCGTGGCCTCGGGCTCGTTTACCATACCGATGATGAAGAACGCCCGCTTCAAGCCGGAAGTGGCCGGTGCCGCCGAGGCCTCCGCATCTACTGGCGGGCAGATCATGCCGCCGCTGATGGGTGCGGCGGCCTTCATCATGGTCGAGTATGTCGGGGTGTCGTACCGCGAAATCATGGCCGCGGCGCTGATCCCGGCGCTGCTCTATTTCGCCGGGATCTTCATTGGGGTGCACTTCGAGGCCAAGCGCCACCGCATCCTCGGCATGCCCAAGGATCAGCTGCCCAGCAAGCGCAAGCTGATGCTGGAGAAGGGCTACATGTTACTGCCGCTGCTGGTGATCGTCGGCACCATCGTGGTGGGCTTTACTGCCCAGCGCGCCGCGCTGCTGGGGATCGCCTGTGCCTTCGCGGTGAGCCTGATCCGCAAGGAGACGCGCCCTTCGTTGCGCAAGCTGCTGCTGATCTTCGAGCAGGGCGCACGGGTGGCGCTACCGGTGATTGCCGCAGTGGCCAGCGCCGGGATCATCGCCGGGGTAGTGGGCATGACCGGACTCGGCTCTAAGTTCGCTTCCGGTATCATCAGCCTCGCCGACGGCGTGCTGATCCTTGCGCTGCTGTTCACCATGGTGGCCTGCATCGTGCTGGGCATGGGCCTGCCGACCACCGCCAACTACGTGGTCACCGCCACCATCGCCGCCCCCGCACTGATCAATGAATTCGGCCTGCCACCCATGGCGGTGCACCTGTTCGTGTTCTATTTCGGGATCATCGCCGATATCACCCCGCCGGTGTGCCTGGCAGCCTATGCCGGTGCCGGCATCGCCCGCGCCAACCCGATGAAGACCGGCTTTACCGCGGTCAAACTGGCCATCGGGGCGTTCATCATTCCCTATGCCTTTATCTACAATCCGATGCTGGTGATGGTCGATGTCACGCCGCTGGGGCTGGCAAGCGCGGTGCTGTTTTCGCTGCTTGGCATCATGGGGGTCAGTAGCGCGCTGATCGGCTATTTCGTGCGGGATTCCCTGCCCTGGGAGCGTCTGGTAATGTTGGCCGCTGGCCTGGCCATGGTGGTGCCAGAGGTGCTTACCAGCGGTGCCGGGCTAGTCGCCATGGCGATGATCGGCTGGCTGCAGCGTCGTCGTCCCGAAAGCACCGCCATTCAGCCCGTCACATGAGCCAACCACCGCCACGCCGGCCACCCCGCATGAAGCAGGACGGGGTGGCCGGCCAGCCCCCCGGAGCGCCCCGCTTGGCATCACGCAACCTCCCCTCCACTACCGCCATGCAGTGCTTCGAGGCCGCCGCTCGGCACAAGAGCTTCACCCGCGCGGCCGAGGCGCTGAGCCTGACCCAGAGCGCAGTGAGCAAGCAGGTCGCGCAGCTCGAAGCCTACCTGCAGCATAAGCTGTTCCGTCGCGTGCGGCGCAGCCTGGTGCTGACCCCGGAGGGCGCGATCTACCTCAGCGACGTACGCAAGGTGCTGGCGCAGATCGAGATGTCGACCCACGCCATCATGACCTATCGCGGCAACAGCGAGGTGCTCAAGGTCGCGACCCTGCCCAGCTTTGGCGCGCGCTGGCTGGCCGACAGGCTGCCGGTCTTCCTCGCCGCCAACCCCCAGATCAGCCTGGCCTTCCACGACCGCGTCGAAGACTTCGACCTCGAGCAGCAGAATATCGACGTGGCGTTCTTCTACGGCCACGGCAGCTGGCCCGACCTGGAGTGCCACAAGCTCGCCGACGAGGAGATGCTTGCCGTGGCGTCTCCCGGCTTGCTGGAAAAACATGCGCCAAGCGATGCTCGGGATCTCGCCGACCTGCCGCTGCTGCATCTCTCGACCCGCCCGGACGCCTGGCACCAGTGGTTTGCCGAGCAGCAGATCGGCACCGACCGCAGCTACCACGGCACCCGCTTCGAGACCTTTCCGATGCTGGTGCGTACCGCCATGGCCGGCGGAGGCGCAGCGCTGGTGCCACGCTTTACGGTGCAGGAAGAACTCGACAGCGGACGCCTGGCCATCGCCTCGCCCCACCGTCTGCTCAGCGCCAGCGCCTACTATCTGGTCTACCCGGAACACCTCGGCGAGCTGGCCAAGGTCAGGCGCTTTGTTGAACACATTCTGGATTCTCTGCCGTCCGCTCACGAATCCACTCGATAAACGAGCGCACCTTGTAGAGCTCGGCCATATGTTCGGGGTAGGCCATGTAGTAGGCATCCCGGCTGGTGAGTGCAAACGACCACGGCATGACCAGCTTGCCTTCGTCGAGCTCCTCCTGGGCGAGAAAACGCGGCACCAGAGCCACTCCGCACCCCGCCTGTGCCGCGCGAAGCGCCATGTAGAAGGTGTCGAAGCGTGGCCCGTGGTAGCTGTGCTCGGTATACACCTGCTGGGCCTCGAACCAGTCGTGCCAGGCTTCGGGACGCGTGGCGCTCTGCAGCAGCACCAGCTGCGTCAACGCCAGCGGCTCATCGATCGGCACCTCCCCCATCACTTGCGGTGAACACACCGCGACCATCTCCTCATCCAGCAGCTTGATGCACTCGGCGCGTGGCCAGGCGCCGTGGCCAAAGAAGAATGCCACGTCGATGCGCTCCTGCTGCAGGTCGAAGGGCTCGACCCGGTTGCTGATATTGAGATTGATACGCGGATAGCGGAAGCGAAAGCCGTTGAGACGTGGGATCAGCCAGCGCGCGCCGAAGGTCGGCAGCGTCGCCACATTGAGCACATCACTCTCGCCACCGTAGGACTGCATATAGCGCGTCGACATCTCGACCTGGGCGAGAATCTTGCGCGCCTCGCTGAGGTACACGGCCCCCTCGGGGGTGAGATGCAGCCGCCGCCGAATGCGCCGGAACAGCGGATGCTCGAGCACCGATTCGAGCTGCGCGACCTGCTTGCTCACCGCGCTCTGGGTCAGACTCAGCTCGTCCGCCGCGCGGGTGAAGCTGAGATGACGGGCCGCCGCCTCGAAGCACTGCAGCCCGGCCAGGGAAGGAAGATGGCGCCGGCTCATGGGCTCTCCTTAGGTCACGATTTTAAGGAATGATGTGGTTAGTAAACATCGTTTGATGGCGCATAACCATGGTGGTGATACTCGATTCACGCTTTTGCGATTGACGACAACGATAGGAGTTAGAATGATCGACGATATCATGCAGCGGCTTGGTGTGGCGCCTACCCAGTACCGCGAGGGCTCCTTGGCGGTGACGACCCCCATCGACGGCAGCATCATCGGCCAGGTACATCCGGCCTCGCAGGCGCAGGTCGACGCGCAGATCGCCGCCGCCGACGATGCCTTCAACGCCTGGCGGCAGGTCCCGGCCCCGCGCCGCGGCGAGCTGGTGCGACTGTTCGGCGAACAGCTGCGCAAGCACAAGGAGGATCTGGGCGCGCTGGTAACCTGGGAGTGCGGCAAGATCCTCCAGGAGGGACTCGGCGAGGTGCAGGAGATGATCGACATCTGCGATCTCGCCGTGGGCCAGTCCCGCCAGCTGTTCGGCCTGACCATCGCCTCCGAGCGTCCCGGCCACCATATGCGCGAGAGCTGGCACCCGCTGGGCCCGATCGGGCTGATCACGGCGTTCAACTTCCCGGTGGCGCCCTGGGCCTGGAATGCCGCCCTGGCGCTGGTGTGCGGCAACAGCCTGCTGTGGAAACCCTCGGAAAAGACTCCGCTCACCGCCCTCGCCTGTCAGGCGCTGCTCGAGCGCGCCATGGCCGAGTTCGGCGACGACGTCCCGCAGGGCCTCAGCCAGGTGATCATCGGCGAGCGCGAAGCCGGTGAGCAGCTCGTTGACGATGCCCGTGTGCCGCTGGTCAGCGCCACCGGTAGTACCCGCATGGGCCGTGAGGTCGCGCCGCGGGTCGCCGCACGCTTCGGCCGCAGCATCCTCGAACTGGGTGGCAACAACGCCATGATCCTGGCGCCCAGCGCCGATCTCGACATGGCCACCCGCGCGATCCTGTTCTCGGCGGTGGGTACCGCGGGGCAGCGCTGCACCACCCTGCGCCGCCTGATCGTTCACGAGTCGATCAAGGACGAGGTGGTGGCGCGGCTCAAGACCGCCTATGCCGGCGTCTCCATCGGCAACCCGCTGGAGGGCCAGCTGGTCGGCCCGCTGATCGACCGCCAGGCGTTCGATGCCATGCAGGGGGTGCTGGCCAAGGCCCGCGACCAGGGCGCACCGGTGTTCGGCGGCGAGCGCCAGCTGGCCGAGCAGTACGCCGAGGGCTACTACGTGTCGCCGGCCATCGTCGAGATGAAAGAACAGACCGACCTGGTCAGGCACGAGACCTTCGCGCCGATTCTCTACGTGATGAGTTACCGCGAGCTGGATGAGGCGATCGCCATGAACAACGACGTGCCCCAGGGGCTGTCGTCGTGCATCTTCACCACCGATGTGCGCGAGGCGGAGACCTTCGTCTCCGATCTGGGCAGCGACTGCGGCATCGCCAACGTCAATATCGGCCCCAGCGGTGCCGAGATCGGCGGCGCCTTCGGCGGCGAGAAGGAGACCGGCGGTGGCCGTGAATCGGGCTCCGACGTGTGGAAGAGCTACATGCGCCGCCAGACCAACACCGTCAACTATTCCCGGGAACTGCCGCTGGCACAGGGCATCAAGTTCGATTGACCCCGCCTTGAGCTAGCACTGCCCCCGCCCGGCGGGGGCATTCCAACACAATCATAATCAAGGAAGGTGCCACATGAATGACGATATACGCATCGGCCCTCCCCCTGGGCTGATGATGGCGCTGTTGCCGCTGCTGGTCACCACCGCCGTACTGATTCTGCAATTCTTCGTCTTCGCTGACTTTACCCCGCACATTCCACTGGCCTGCGGCATCATGGTGTGTGCCTTTTTCGGCCGCCTGCGCGGCATCCGCTGGACGCAGATGGAAGCCTCGATGCTGGAGGTGGTCAAGATCGGCATTCCGGCGATCTTCATCCTGATGGCGGTGGGCATGGTGATCGGCACCTGGATCCTGTCCGGCACCGTGCCGATGCTGATCTATTACGGCTTCCAGATGATCTCGCCGTCGGTGTTCCTGGTCGCTACCTGCCTGATCAGTGCGCTGGTCTCGCTGGCCACCGGTACCTCCTGGGGCACGGTGGGCACCCTGGGCATCGCCCTGATGGGTATCGGCGAGGGCCTCGGTATTCCGATGTACCTGACCGGGGGCGCGCTGGTCTCGGGCGCCTTCTTCGGCGACAAGATGTCACCGCTCTCGGAAACTACCAACCTGACCCCGGCGGTGTGTGAAACCGACCTGTGGAGCCATATCAAGAGCATGATGGCGACCACCGTGCCGGCCATCGTGCTTGCGCTGATTCTCTATGCCTGGCTGGGTGCCGGTTATGCCGACCAGTTGGAGCGCACCACCGATATCACCACCTTCCGCGAGACGCTGGCGGACACCTTTACGCTGTCGTGGATCACCATGATTCCCCCGGTAGTGGTGATCGCCATGGCGTTGGCCAAGCTACCGCCCTTTCCGACCATTTTCACCGGCGCGGCACTCGGCGGCCTGGTGGCCATCGGTATCCAGGGCGAGAGTCTGCACACCGTCTTCGATGTGATGCAGAACGGCTACATCAGTGATACCGGTAGCGGCGCCATCGACGAGCTGTTGAGTAGCGGCGGCGTGCTGTCGATGACCTGGGTGGTCACCCTGACCTTCTTCGCACTGGGCTTTGCCGGGATGCTCGAGGCCTATGGCACCATCGACGCCATCATCCAACGCTTGATGCGCCTGATACGCGGACGCTTCAGCCTGGTGGCGACCAGTTCCGGCACCACACTGGCGGTCAGTACCATCATCGGAGACGTATACACCACCCTGGTACTGCCCGGCCGGCTGCTCAAGGGCCAGTACCAGGCCATGGGCTACAAGACCACCACCCTGTCACGCAGCATCGAGGATAACGGCACCCTCTCCTCGCCGCTGATTCCCTGGAACATGGGGGGTGGCTTCGTGGCGTCGACGATTGGCGTACCGACACTGGTCTACGCGCCGTTTGCCTTCGCCTGCTGGCTGTCTCCGCTGTTCGGACTGCTGTGGGGACTGACCGGCCACTTCATCCCACGGGAAACCCACGACGAGGCTGCCGATGACGCGACCCCGGCGCCAGACTACCAAGTAGCTAGCGGCCACTCATCGTAATAGGCGACCGGCGGCGCACCTACCGATCAGGCGCGCCGCCGGCTCGATGCACAAGGAGACACGCATATGCAATCACGCTGCCTATGGGAGATGACCGCACGCGAGCAGGCTCCGTCGACCTCGGGGCTGGAGCAGGACACCGAGGCCGCCGTGTGTATCATCGGTGGCGGCATCACCGGGTTGAGCACGGCGCTGCATCTCGCCGAACAAGGCATCGATAGCGTGCTGCTTGAGGCCGGCGAGACGGTGGCCAGCGGCGGCTCAGGGCGTAACGTGGGTCTGGTCAATGCCGGGCTCTGGATCCCGCCAGACGATATCGTCGAGGCGCTTGGCAAGCGCGACGGCGAGCGCGTCAATCGCATCCTCGGCGAAGCGCCGGCAGCGGTGTTCGACATCATCGAGCGCTACGCCATCGACTGCAGTGCGACCCGCACCGGCACCCTGCACCTGGGCCATAGCACCAAGGGCCGCCGCGAACTTGAGCGGCGCCATGCGCAACTCGCGTCGCGCGGCGCGCCGGTGACACTGGTCGAGGATGAGGCCTGCCATGCGCTGACCGGCACCACCCGGATCCAGGCCGCGCTGCTCGACGAGCGGGCCGGCACGCTCAACCCGGCGGCCTATACCCACGGCCTGGCGAGGGCCGCCGCCGCGCAAGGGGCACGGTTGTTTACCGCCAGTGCCGCCAGCGGGATTGAGCGCCACGGCGAGCGCTGGCGGGTCACCACCGAGCACGGTTCGGTCACGGCGCCTCAAGTTGTTCTAGCCACTAACGCCTACACTTGCGATGAGTGGAATCAGGTCAAGCAGCACTTCTTTCCCGGTCACTTCTTTCAGGTCGCCTCACAGCCCCTCGAGGGCGACGTCGCCGAGCGCATCCTGCCGCAGCGCCAGGGCGCCTGGGACACCCGCATGGTGCTCAGCAGCATCCGCCGCGATGATCAGGGTCGGCTGATCCTGGGTAGCCTGGGCAAGGGCGAAGGTCGCCCGCGGGCCTATCTCGAGCAGTGGGCGAATCAGGTTCAGCGCCGCTATTTTCCCGAGCTTGGCAAGGTCGAGTGGCAAACCAGCTGGACCGGCCGCATCGGCTTTACGCCCGACCACACCCTGCGCCTGTTCGAACCCCAACCAGGAATCCTCGCCGCCAGTGGCTACAACGGCCGCGGCCTGACCACCGGCAGCGTGGTCGGCAAGGGGTTCGCGCACTATGTCGCCAGCGGTGACGATGCCCTGCTGCCGCTGCCGCTCAAGCGTCACGCCCCGATCAGTGCTCGCGGCCTGCGAAGTGCCGCCTATGAAAGTGGCTTCACGCTCTATCATGCGGGGCAGTGCCTGCGAGTGGTGGCATAAAAAAACCGCTGCCGAGGCAGCGGTTAAGAGAGCAGCACACACCACTCAGAGACGATCGAACAGCGACATGCCCTGGATATCGACGAAGGCCTTCTGCGCGGCCTGGAGACCGACCTGACGCAGGCTGTATTCGGAGATCGCCTCGGCGTAGTCGAGGTCGACCAGATCGGAAAGGGTCTGCTCGTAGTTGAGCATGCGGTTGCCGCCCACCGAGTCGACCACATCGAGCTCGTTGAGGCGCGCGCCTACCGAGGCGCGCACGGTGAGGACGTTATCGAGGCTATTGTCCAGTTCGCGCATCGAGGTGTTGAGGGTATTGCGCAGGGTAGCCTTCTCCTGAGCGGTCTCGGCGGGCTGCTCGAGTACTGCCAGGGCGTTCTCGAAGGTCTTGAACAGATCGGGATCCATCTCGGTGGCACGGCCGAAGGTGAAGCTATCGTCCTCGGCGGGCTCCCCGTCCAGGGTCAGGCTCAGGCCACCGAAACGGATCTGCTCGCCGGCGACATAGTCGACGTCCTGATACTCCGCAGCCGGCTCCAGTGCGACCCATGCCTGGGCATCTGTATCAAACGTTTCTACCGTGTAGGTGGCATCATCCCCGTCACCGGCAAACTCAATGCGATACTGCTCGCCATAGCCAGGATCGGAGGAGTCGACCACCGTGGGACCGGAGACGACCACGCTGCCCTGATTGTCGCCCATCTCGGTGATGTACTTGGCGCCGCTGGGCACGCTGGCAAATATCTTGTTGCCGTTGTCGGCCACCGGCATCAGCCGCGAGGAGTCGATGCGCTGCTCGCGAACGTTGTCATCACCGACGTAGCTCACCGAACCGTCTGCCTCGCGCACATAGGGCGGGCTGTTGTCCTGATAGCCCCCGAACAGGTAACGGCCGTTGCCGTCGGTGGCGTTGGCCTGACCGATCACGGTCTCGTAGATACCGCGCAGCTCGCTGGCAATCGACTCGCGGTCAACGTCGCTCAGGGTATCGCTGGAAGCCTGGATCATCAGCGTCTTGGCGCTGGCGATGGCATCGCTGACGCTGTTGAGAATGCTCTCCTCCTGGGACAGCGAGTTGCGCGCACTGACCCGGGCATCCATATGCTGCTGGGTGACCGCCTTTGACTGGTCGACGCCCACCGCTCGCGAGGCGGCCTGGGGGTCATCCGAGGGGTTGACCACGCGGCGACCGGAGGCGATCTGCTGGCCCACCTTCATGAAATCATTCTGCTGGCGGTTCATGCTCGACACGCTTTGCTCGAACATGGTAACGGTGCTGACACGCATCGCGGTTAACTCCTAAACGAATCAGGCACGCAGGCCCAGAATGGTATCCAGCATCGACGAACCGATATCGATGACCCGTGCATTGGCCTGATAATACTGCTGATAGCGAATCAGGTTGGCCGCTTCTTCGTCCAGATTGACCCCGGACTCGGACTGCTGAACGGCCTTGAGCTGGTCGGTAAGGCCCTGCTGAGCGTCGAGGTTGACCTGCACGATATTGGTACGGTTGCCCACGTCGCTGACCATGGAGCCGTAGGCCTGGCTGACGCTCGAGGTGCCGCCCACCAGCGAGACATCTTGCAGCCCCTGCATGGCCAGGGCGTTGCGGTTGTCGCCGGAGCCGGGAGGCGCCGCGCCAAGGGTCAGGGTCTGGTCTTCCTGGATATCACCCAGGGTAAAACTGACCCCGTCGATGGTGATTTCATCCCCGGCACTCACGTCGTTGAAATCTAAGGTCGTGCCATCTTCAGCCGTCACCTCAATATTGAATTGGCCACCATCTTCACTGACAACCAGGGAATAGGGAGCTCCTCCCTCACCGAAGGCGCCATCGGCAGCCCTGAGCCCACTGACCGGCATATCTCCCTCCGCCTCGACGAAGCTCGCCGCAGCGATCTTGTCGAGATCGTTGATCTGGGTCTCCATGCTGGCCGCGGCGCGCCGTACCGGCTGGACCTCGAAACGGTCGCCGTTTTCGAAACCGTCATCAGTAAAGCCGATCACCACCCCGCCGAAGCTCAGCTCGTTGGCGTCGTCATCGAAGCTGTGCTCTACGACCTGACCGTTATCCTTGCGTACCACCTCGAAGGCGGGTGCGGCGCCATCGGTCACCCGCACGGTGTAGTCGGTGGCGCGCAGATCATCGATATCGCCGAAGCGGGTCGACTCAATCTCGACATCGCCGGCGTTGCGGTCATTGGCGTAGGCCTGTGGCTGGCCGATATTGAACAAGTCCTCGCCCTGCTCACCGTTGAGGTCCTGACCCAGGCGGTGCTGCTCGTTGAAACCCGCCGCCAGCGAAACCGCCAGCTGCCCGATCTGGTTCTGGGTCTTGTCGAGGGTCTCGGCGCGGAAAGTCATTAGCCCGCCCAAGGTGCCCCCTGTCACGGCGTTTTCGTTGAGCGGTGAGATACTGCCGTTGGAGTCACGGTAGCCGAGCACCATGCGCTGCGGGTCGTTGGGCGCCTCGATGGCCTCGAGGTCGTACTGATTGGTGCCCGATACCAGCGGCTGCCCGTTGGGCAGCGAGATGTTATAGGTCTTGCCATCCTGAATGTCGACGCGCACGTCCATGCGCTGGCTGAGCTCGGCAATCGCCTCGTCGCGCTGGTTGAGCAGACTATTAGGGGCTTCACCCTGGCGCGCCCGCGCCAGGGCGATCTCCTTGTTGAGACCGGCAATCTGGTCGGTGAGGTTGTTGATCTGGGTGACTTCGTCCTTGATCTGGCCGTTGACGCCCTGCTGCATGTCGTCAAGATAGCGGTCGAAGGAGCGGAACTGGGCGCTCATGGTGTCGGCAGCGCCGAGCACGCCCTGGCGCGCGGCAGGATCAGACGGCGCACCGGCCAGGTCTTCCATGGCCGAGAAGAAATTCTGCATCAACGGTGCCAGGCCAGCGTCGCGGTCGGCAAGCAGGTTGTCGATCTGGCTGACCTGCCCCTGATAGGCCTTGAGGGCGCTGGAGGAGCTGGTGGCCGCGTTGAGCTGGTCGGCGACATACTGGTTGAACTGGCGCTGAATGTCGTTGACCTTCACGCCGCCCGCCGCACCGCCTTCGCCCAGCAGTGTCAGCTCGCGGTTATAGCCCGGCGTATAGACGTTGCTGATGTTGTTGCTGGTAGTGTTCAAGGCGTTCTGAGCGGCGTTCAGCCCGCTCAAGCCGATCGAAAATATGCTCATGATTCCGTTCCCTAAAGCCAATGCTTGTTATATCGGCACCGCCGCGGTTTTCTTTAACGCTTAGAACCAGCTGTTGCCCGGGGCATAGATACTGCCGCCAGCCGGTACATCTCGACTGGCCAAGGTTGTCCCGGCGGACTCGACCGGCCCCAGGGTATTCATGATCGACACCAGCTTGTCGGCGTAAGCCGGATCGGTGGCATAACCGCCCTGCTGCAGCGCGCGGGCAGCCTGCTCGGCGTTGGGCGCTTCCACCACACCGGCATAGCGCGGGTTATCGCCAATCAGTTGGGCATAGTCGGTGAAGGCTTCCTCGAAGGAGTCGTAGACGCGGAAGGTGTCGGTGAGTCGCGTGCGCTGGCCGTCGAGGTACTCATGGGTGGTGATGTCGGTGGTCTCGCCCTGCCAGCGGCTGCCGGCCTTGATGCCGAACAGGTTGTGGCTGTTACCGCCGCGAGCATCGGGAATCTCGTGGCGGCCCCAGCCGGTCTCCAGCGCCGCCTGGGCGAGAATCAGCTCGGCCGGCACACCGGTGGCCTGACTAGCGGCCTGGGCCGGGCCGGCCAGCTCGTCAACGAAGGCCCGCACATGGTCGGGCTGGTCGCTGCGCGGTTCGCTGCGCTCGGCGCCGGATGCTGCTTGTGCAGCCTCAGAAGCATCTCGCTGAGTCCCGCGCTGCAGATCAAGGGCCTCCAGGAAACTGCCCGGTGTCGCCGCGGCGGCGCTGTCGGCGGGCTCGCGCTCAGATATCTCACCGGCGCTGAGGCCACCGCTGAGCGCTCGCGGCGTGCCACGCGGAATCCCGGCGATCAGCGAATCGGCCTCGCTGTCGGCCTGCTCACGTTCGGGGACCATGCCGCGCCCTTCGAGCTGGTTGACCAGCTGCTCGGCGAGGCCGATGCCGCGGCCAGAGAGGTGCTGCGCCCACTGCTGGTCGAGCAGTGACTCGTAGAACTCGGTCTGCTGACTATGCAGCAGATCGGAGCGCGGCGTGGCCTCGCGCATGCTCTTCATCATCATCTGCACGAACAGCGCCTCGAACTGCTTGGCGGCCTCATCGAGGCCGGCATTGGGGTCGCGGCTGGCGGTGTGCCGCAGGCGCTGGATACCCTGCATATCGAGGGCAAACTGACCGCCGAGATCATTGCTCATCAGAGAATCTCCAGCTCGGCACGCAGCGACCCCGAGGCCTTGAGCGCTTCGAGAATCGCCATCAGGTCGTTGGGCGTGGCGCCCAGCGCATTGAGGGCATTGACTACGTCGACCAGGTCGGCTCCTTCCACCATCATCAGCGCGGCTTCCTGCTGCTCGACGGCGATATCGGTGTCCGGCACCACCACCGTTTCGCCCTCGCCGAACGGTGCGGGCTGGCTGACCTGGAACTGAGTGTCGATGATGATCGACAGGTTGCCATGGGCCACAGCGGCGCGCCGCAGGGTCACCGAACTGTTGAGCACCACCGAGCCGGTACGCGAGTTGAGCACCACCTTGGCCGGAGCATCGTTGGGCGTGACCTGCAGATTCTCGACTCGGGCCATGAAGTTGACCCGATCATTGGGATCAGAGGGCCCCTGCAGGCGGATGGTGCGACCATCCTGGGCCGCCGCCACCGGCCAGCCGAAGTCGTCGTTGATCGCTTCCACTACCTGGCGCGCGGTGCCGAAGTCCGACTCCTTGAGCTGCAGGTCGAGGACGCCGCCGTTGGCGCCCAGCTGCAGAGGCACTTCGCGTTCGACCATGGCGCCACCGGCGATGCGCCCACCGGCCTGCTGGTTGATCTGCACGCTGCTTCCGCCGCCTTCGGCGCCAGCGCCGCTGACCAGCAGGTTGCCCTGGGCAATGGCGTAGGTGTCGCCGTCTGCGCCCTTGAGCGGCGTCATCAGCAGGGTGCCGCCGCGCAGGCTGCGGGCGTTGCCCACCGACGAGACATTGATATCCAGACGCTGACCAGGCTGTGCGAACGGCGGCAGGTCGGCGGTAACCATTACTGCGGCCACGTTGCGCAGCTGCATATTGGTGCCTGGCGGCACGGTGATGCCCAGCTGCGAGAGCATGTTGGTCAGGCTCTGGCCGGTAAATGGCGCCTGCATGGTCTGGTCGCCGGTGCCGTCGAGCCCTACCACCAGGCCGTAGCCGACCAGGGCGTTATCACGCACGCCGGCGAAATCCGCCAGCTCGCGCAGGCGCTCGGCCTGCACCGGGCTGGCGACCATGGCGAACAGCAGGGCCAGCATCAGGACTTTCAGTAGGCGGCTGCCACGCAGCCGGGCGGTGAACGTGGTCATCGTCAGCGGCTCCGCTAGAAGGGTGAAACGTTAAGGAAGAAGCGCTGCAGCCAGCCCATGTGCTGCGCCTCGTTGATGTAGCCGTCGCCGACGTACTCGATGCGCGCATCGGCCACCTGGGTCGAGGGCACGGTGTTCTGGCCGGTGATGGTGCGCGGACTGACAACCCCCGAGAAGCGGATGAATTCGACGCCCTGGTTGATGGCGATCTGCTTCTCGCCACGCACCCGCAGGTTGCCGTTGTGCATCACCTCGAGTACCGAGACGGTAATGGTGCCAGTGAAGGAGTTATTGGCCTCCGAACCGCCGCCACCGGAGAAATCGCTGTCGCCGGAGACGTCGAAACCGTAGTCGGCCAGCTGGTCCAGCACGTCAGGCAGCTCCAGGAACGACAGTCCCGCCGAGCCACCGCGGTTGGCGTTGCTCTGGGAGTTCTTGCTGGCACTGACTTCCTCATCGAGGACGATGGTCAGGATATCGCCAACCATCCGCGGGCGACGATCCTCGAACAGCGGGTGATGGCCGCGGCTCGGCTGGTAGATCGAGCCGTTGGGCTCGGGAGGCTGGCGGTCAGGGATACTGACCTGCTCCTGCTCGCCCACCACCGACGGGCGTGGCATCTGCGCGCAGCCAGTGATCAGGACCGCTAGCAGCAGTGCGCCGAATAACCGCCAGGGGCGCCGTGAGGAAGTGTGCCGATTCATGCTCTGCTCCGGGTGTCGCTTACAGCTGGCTCAAGCGCGCCAGCATTTCATCGCTGGTCTGCACCGCCTTGCTGTTGATCTCATAGGCGCGCTGGGTCTGGATCATGCTGACCATCTCCTCCACCACGTTGACGTTGGAGGTCTCGACGTAGCCCTGCATCAGACGGCCAGCACCGTTCATGCCCGGTATGGTCTCGTTCATCGGGCCGGAGGCGGTGGTCTCCAGGTAGAGGTTGCCACCAATGCTCTCGAGGCCAGTCGGGTTGACGAAGGTCGCCAGGCTCAACTGGCCGACTTCCAGGCTCTCGCTGGTGCCCGGCTGGGTGACCGAGACGATGCCGTCCTCCCCCACGCTGACCGACAGCGCGT
Organism: Halomonas sp. ML-15; assembly: GCF_014779595.1. Classification (GTDB taxonomy): domain Bacteria; phylum Pseudomonadota; class Gammaproteobacteria; order Pseudomonadales; family Halomonadaceae; genus Franzmannia. The sequence continues at coordinate 269,939 of NZ_JACXZT010000003.1, read as the reverse complement.
TCTCCGGCAGGATGATCGCCGGCTCCACCGGATAGCCATTGGCGGTGACCATCTGGCCGTTCTGGTCGAGCTGGAAGCTGCCGTCGCGGGTGTAGGCGGTATTGCCGTCCGGCATCAGCACCTGGAAGAAGCCTTGGCCGTTGATCGCCAGGTCCCGGGAGTTCTCGGTCTGCTCGAGTCCGCCCTGGTTATGCAGCCGCTCGGTGGCCACCGGGCGTACACCGGAGCCGACCTGCATGCCTGACGGCAGCGCGTTCTGGACATCGTTCTGAGCGCCGGGCTGGCGCAGATTCTGGTACAGCAGGTCTTCGAACACCGCCCGCGAGCGCTTGAAGCCGTTGGTGCCGACGTTGGCCAGGTTGTTGGAGATGACATCCATCTGCACCTGCTGCGACTCGAGGCCGGTCTTGGCAGTCCACAGCGATTTGATCATGGGATAATTCCTTGGGTAGCGCCCCGGTCAAGAGGCTTAGCCTTGAATCGACAGCAGGTTATTGGCGCGCTGGGCGTTCTCGTCGGCGCTGTCGATCACCTTCATCTGCATATCGTAGCGACGCTGGGTATCGATCATCGCCACCATCGATTCGATGGCGCTGACGTTGCTGCCCTCCAGCGAGCCGGAGACTACCCGCACGTCCTCATTGGCAGCCAGGATCGGGATCTCGCCATCGTCAGCGGGCGGGGCACGAAACAGACCGTCGTCGCCGCGCTGGAGGATCTGGTCCTCGGGATCGACCAGCTTGAGCTGGCCTACCGGCACCAGCGCACTGGGGTCTTCACCGGGACCGATGGCGCTGATGGTGCCATCGGCGCCGATCGACAGCTGAGCCTCGAGGGGCACGATGATCGGGCCATCGTCGCCGATGACCGGACGCCCGACGCTGGTCAGCATGCCGTTGCCGTCGACCTGCAGGTCACCGCGACGGGTATAGGCCTCGCCGCCGTCGTCGGTCTGCACCGCCAGCCAGCCATTGCCTTCCAGCGCCACATCGAGCTCACGACCGGTGGTGCTCACCGGGCCGTGAGAGAAGTCAGAGCCCGGCGTGGTGGCGGCCACCGAGGCGCGCGTGTCCAGCAAGCCGTCGCCCTCCACCGGCACCGCACGCATGGCGTGCAGCTGGGCGCGGAAGCCGGCGGTGGCGGCGTTGGACAGGTTGTGGTTGACCACCGACTGCTGATCGAGGCTCTGCTTGGCCCCGCTCATGGCGGTATACAGGATACGATCCATGGTTCACTCTCCCCGAGGCGTCATCAACGCAGGTTGATGGCGGTCTGCAGGATCTCGTCCTGGGTCTTGATGGTCTGGGAGTTGGCCTGGTAGGCGCGCTGGGAGACGATCATGTCGACCAGCTGCTTGGCCATATCCACGTTGGACATCTCCACCACCCCGGACTCGATGGAACCGAACATGCCGGTACCCGGCGCCCCCACCAGCTCCTGACCGGAGGCGTTGGTGGCGGTCCAGGCGTTGTCACCGTTGGGCTGCAGGCCTTCCGGGTTGCGGAAGTAGGCCAGCGCCACTTGCCCAGCGGGGCGTGACTGCTCGTTGGCATAGTTCATCATGATGGTGCCATCGTCTTCGATGGTGATGCCGACCAGGGCCCCGGAGGTGAAGCCGTCCTGGGTCAGGGCGCTGGTGGTGGAGTCATTGCCGAACTGAGTGGAGCCGGCCAGGTCGAGCTGGAAGTCCAGCTCTTCAGGGTCGTTGCCCAACGGGGAGTCGGCGCCGAAGTTGATTTCCTGCTGGGGATCGGAATTCAAGGTGCCGTTATTGTTGAAGGAGACCTCGAAGTCGTTGGCATCATCGTAGTAGCCGTCCATGACGACCTTGGCGTTCCAGGTATTGTTGACCGGATCACCGGCAGCATCTTCATCCACTTTTTCGTAGTAAACCGTCACATTGCGCGGATTGCCCAGCGAGTCGTAGACGGTGAAATTGTTCGAGTAGTGATACCCAATCTCCTCAGTATCACCAGTCGCTAGATCTGTGGTCACCTGGGTAGTACTCAGGTCCTCATCGGCATTCTCGCGGGAATCGAGATTGATCGTGGTACCCACATTCTCGGTGGCACCGGCCGGCATCTCGTCGGCGGGTATATTGAGCACCTGGGGCTGGCCGCCGACCTGCACCTCACCGGCAGCGTTGAGGCCATAGCCCATCAGCTGCGCGCCCTGGGCGTTGACCAGGGTGCCGTCCGGGGTCAGGTTGAGCTGACCGTTACGCGAATAGACGATCTCCCCCTGCTGCTCGTAGCGCAGGAAGCCCTCACCGCTGACCGCCAGATCGAGGTTGCGGTTGGTCGACTCGAGGTTACCCTCGGTGAAATCCTGCAGCGTGGCCGAGACTCGCGTGCCCAGACCCACGGAGCCGGCGAAGACGTCGGCAAACTGGGTGCTCGAGCCCTTGAAACCGACGGTCTGCGAGTTGGAAATATTGTTACCAAGGGTGCCGAGGCTCGATGATGCCGCGTTCAACCCGCTCAAGGCTTGTGAAAAGCTCATGGTCCTTCTCCCTGTGTCACCGTGTGGTGGCTATTTTTTATGCGCTGTGCGACGGAGTGCCCGTCACGCTAGAGTTGTAGAATCTGACGAATATCTTCGAGGCTGGCTTGCTCACTGATGCCGCCCAGGTCGAGGCGCGGTGATCCGTTGCTGTCGCTGGACACCCCGCTGACCACGGCGTAGTTGAGCGCCTTGACGTCGACGCTGTCATCGCCGGCAGTGGCTTCGAAGGAGATGCTGTAGGCGCCCTCCGGGGCCATTTCGCCGCCGTCGAGCTTGCCGTCCCATTCGAACGACTCGACGCCCGACGACACCGCACCGAGGTCGAAGCTGCGAACCACCTGTCCGCCGCCGTCGCGAATCGTCGCCTTGACGTTGTCGGCGGACTTGTCGAGCTCGATACCAAACGGCGTGGCGCCGTCCTTGCCGACCAGGATGCGTTCGCCCGGCACCAGTACGCCCTGGCCGATCAGGCCGACGGCTTGCAAGGTGTGTCCGGCGTCGATCTGCCCGGTGATGCCTTCTAGCGTGCTGTTGAGCTCTTCGATGCCACTGACGGTGTTGATCTGAGCCAGCTGGGACGTCATCTCCGCGTTTTCCATCGGATTGAGCGGATCCTGGTTCTGCAGCTGGGTAATCAGCAGGGTCATGAAGTTTTCGCGCAGCTCGTCCGACTCGCGGGCGCTGTTGCCACCGGCGGTGGCATTCATGCTGCTAGTGACGCTGCTATCGATGATGTTGGACATGCTCAGCCCTCCCCGATGGTCAAGGTCTTGAGCATCATCTGCTTGCTGGTGTTCATGACCTCGACGTTGGCCTGGTAGGAGCGCGACGCCGAGATCATGTTGACCATCTCATGCACCGGCTCGACGTTGGGCATCTGGATATAGCCCTGCTCGTCGGCCAGCGGGTGTTCGGGGCGATACTCCATGCGCAACGGGCTCTGGTCTTCGACCACCTCGCTGACGCGCACGCCGCCGACGCCGTGACGCCCCTGGGCCTGGGTCTCGAACATTACCTGCTTGGCGCGATACGCCTCACCATCGGGGCCGGCCACGCTATCGGCATTGGCCAGGTTACTGGCGGTGGCATTCATACGCTGCGACTGGGCGCTCATCGCCGAGCCGGAAATATCGAAAACGGAGAACATCGACATGAATAACTCCTGTTACTCGGGCTGCATGGCCGACTTGAGGCCCTGAATGCGGCTATTGATCATGGTCAGCGCCGCCTGGTAGCGAACGGCGTTATCGGCGAACTGGGTGCGCTCACGGTCCATGTCCACGGTATTGCCATCCAGGCTGGGCTGGTCCGGCACACGGTAGAGCAGCTCCTGACCGCCCGGCGCGCTCGCCTGGGCGGGGATATGCCGCGCCGAGGTCGTGGCCAGCGCCATGCCGCTGCCGCCGGACCGCCCACTCTCCATCACCTTGGAAAGCTCGCGGGAGAAGTCCATGTCGCGCGCCTTGTAGTTGGGCGTATCGGCGTTGGCGATATTGCCCGCCAGCACTTCATGACGCTCTGCGCGCAGGTTGAGGGCTTCCTGATGAAAATTCAGAGCACCCGAGAGTTTGTCGATCATCCGCTGAGCCTCCCTTCTCGATGGCCGCTGACGGCACGTGGGGTATTGGGTCAGCGTGGAGAATAGATGAGCGGCTGTCAGGACAAAGGGCCAAACAGGGGCTGCTTTACGCGTCATTTTCGCCGTTGCGTTTCTGCGCAGCAGCCTAGAATCGTGATCCTCGGTCAACCTCGCCTGCGCGCTGCCGCAGAGGACGTCACCATGCCGCTTTCCCCCCGCATTATTCGAGTCTCCCTTGCAACGCTGCTCGCCGCGCTGTGCCTGAGCATGCCCCTGGTCGCGAGCGCCGAGGCCTCACGCCAGCTGCTGGTCGAGCGCGTGCATGGCTTCCTTTATGAGCGCAGTCATGAGCTCGGCAGTGAGGTGCATATCGAGGTACACCCACCATCGGCACATCTACCGGCATGTGAATCTCCAGAGCCGTTCATGCCCAATGAGCGCGCCCCCTCTCAGGGCCGGGTATCGGTAGGGGTGCGCTGCGGTGAACAGGGGCAGCAGGTTCGCTATATGCAGGCGTCGGTGGCGGTGATCGGCGACTATGTGGTGCTGCGCGAGGATATTCCTGCCGGTACACTGATCAAGCCGGAGATGCTCGAACTGAGCGAGGCGGAACTTGGCCGCCTACCGCGCGGAACGCTGACCGATCTTGATGAGGTCATCGGCCAGGAGAGCGCCCGCGCCCTGCGCGCCGGCAATGCCATTACATCGCAGCAGCTTCGCGAGGTCACGCTGGTGGAACGTGGCGCCACGGTTCGCATCGAAGCGGTAGGCGACGGCTTCGCGGTCAGCCGTGAAGGCCAGGCGCTGGACAGCGGCGGCATGGGCCGGGAGATCCGCGTGAGACTCGCCAACCGCGACATCCTCAACGCCCAGGTCAGCGGCCACAATCGGCTCAGCGTCGATTTTTAACCTGAGCAGCGATTGTCAAAAATAGTATTCAAGTTCGTTCATTCCCGGCCGATACTGGGTGAAAGGACTGAGCGAGAGAGGCTTCCCGTGAAAATCGATAGCTCCCACCCCCTGACACGCCCCCAGCAGGGCGAGACAGGCAACACCAGCAAGACGCCAGGCAGTGGCGATGGCCCGACCAACCCTGGCAGCCCGGCTGCGGTGACGCACCTGAGCAGTACCGGCAGCCACAGCAGCCAGGACGTCGACTCCGCTCGCGTCGAGGAAATCCGCCAGGCGATCAGTGATGGCAAACTCGACATCCACGCCGAGCGCATCGCCGATGGCCTGATCGATAGCGTCCGCGATATGCTCAGCGACGGCAGTGGCTCGCCGCGCTCATGAGCCTGGCAGCCCACCTCGCCCGCCAACAGCAGCGCCTCGAAGCGCTTGTCATCCTCCTCGAACAGGAGCGCGAGGCGCTGTGCGCCGGTCGCGTGGATGGCCAGCAACTCAACGAACTGGCGGCCGGCAAGCAGGCTCTATTCGACGAGCTCGATCGTCTCGAGAGCCAGCGCCGCAGTGCTCAGCATAAGCTCGGCTATGCCGAGGGGCTGCCCGGTGCCGAAGCCGCCGCCCGCGACGCCGACTGCCTCGAGGACTGGCTGGCAATGCGCGACAGCGCCGAACGCGCCCGCCACCTGAATGCCCAGAACGGTGAGCTGATCGCAACGCGTTTGAGCCATAATCAACGCACGCTCAATTTCCTGCACGAAGCCGCCGGCAAGGCGCTCTACGGTCCAGATGGCCAATCCCAGCGCAAGGGGCTGGCGGGAATCGCTTCGCGCGCCTGACGCCAGCCTTGACCTCAACGCAACGCCTGATTAATAGTCGGTTACAATGACACTGCATTAGTCAGGTCGGCGCGCTGCCTTCAGGTCTTCGCGACGCCGCGTATAGTCGCCAGCGACCAGGACGGAGACCGGCATGCCCACCTTCGCAGAGCAAGACAGCGCCACAGATAGCGTTGCCGCGTCTGGCGACCACGCCCCGGACGACACCTCCCTGGCGCTGCCCGAGGCGCTGGCTGAGCTGCTGGGCACCAACCGTGCCCTGCCCTCGCTGCCCACCGCCGTGATGCAGATCATCGCCTTGGCCGACACACCGGATGCCAACCTGCAGGAGTTCACCGCCACCATCGAGCGCGATCCGGCGCTGACGCTACGCATGCTGGGACTGGCCAACAGCGTTTTCCACGCCCATGACACGCCTGCCAATACCTGCCATGAAGCCATTACCCGGCTAGGCATCGACGCCACGCTGTCGGTTGCCCTCGGCTTCGGCCTCGCACAGCAGCGCCCACCTCAGACGCCCGGTCTCGATCTGACCCGCTTCTGGCAGCGCTCACTGATCAGCGCCCTGGCAAGCCACACGCTTGCCAAGCATCTATCACAGCCCTCCCCTGGACGCGCCTTCACGCTGGGTCTGCTGCAGGATATCGGCATGCTGGCCCTGGATGCCTGCCTGCCACGGGGCTATGCCGCACTGCTGTCGAGCGCTGATAGTCACGACGCGCTAAGCGCCGCCGAGCAAAAGGCCTGGGGATGCGATCACGCGCTGGTCGGCGCCTGGCTTGCTCAGCACTGGGGATTGTCCAAGCGACTGGTAGCCGGCATCGCCGACAGCCACCTGCCACTGCCCCAGGTATCTCCCGAACAGCGCTGTGTGAACGCCTCGCGACTACTGGCCGAGGCCTGGCTCGACAACGCAGATGGCCTTGCCGATCACACCGACTTCGACGTGGTGAAACTGACCAGGGTACTGCAGTGCATCTCACCGGCACTGGAAATCGATGAAGACACTCTGATCGAGCTGCTGTGCGGTCTCCAGAAGACTCTCCCTACCACCGCCGAACTGATGCATATCAGCTGCCCGCTGGAGTTCGACGCCACCCGCACCCTGCTCAGGGCCAAGCAGCAGCTGCACGCCCATCACCTCAAGCTCAGTCAACAGCTGCTCGACCAGCGGCAGGAGATCGAGCGGCTGAGACTGCTCCAGGCCGATCTTGCACAGCGTGTCCGTTACGACCCGCTCACCGGCCTCTACAATCGTGCCCATCTGGAAGTGTTACTTGAACAGCACTTTCGCGACGCCCTGGACCAGCAGCGTGAGCTCAGCCTGGTATTCATCGACCTCGACTACTTCAAGCAGCTGAATGATCGCTATGGCCATCGCCTCGGCGACGACGTCCTCAAAGGCTTTGCCGATCTGCTGCGCGAGCAGTTGAGTGATAGGGTGCTGGGCGGACGCTATGGCGGGGAGGAGTTCCTACTGTTCTTGCCCGGCGCCGGACGCGATACCGCCGAGCGTCTCGCCAAGGCGCTACAGCAACGTATGGCGGGATCTACCCTGGCGACGACTCCAGGACAGAAGGAAATTCGCGTCAGCGCCTCGATGGGGATCGTCAGCCTGGCGGATAACGTTTTCGCCAACGCCGAGGATCTGATCCAGGCCGCCGACCAGGCCATGTACGTCGCCAAACACGCCGGTCGCGCCTGCATCGCGCATTACCTCTCCGGCGTACTCACGCAAGGGCAGCCCAACAGCGCCTGAACCTGATCGCTCAGGCGTCGCCCTCTCCCTCACGGCGACGCTCCACGGCACGCCGCACCCCGGCTCCCAGCAGCAGCAGCAGGGCCAGCGCCACCAGCGGCAGAATCACACCGACACTCAGCGCATCACCGGTCTCGACCGCTTCCAGAGCGCCGTAAATGGCGCTGGCATACACCGCCCACTTGACCCCCAGGCCGATCACTGCGGCGATCACGAAGGTGCGCAGCGGGAGATGCAGCAGGCCTGCGGCATAGTTGATGACCGAGTGGGGAAAGCCAGGCAGCACGCGAAAGGCGCACTGGGTCAGAGCATCGCTGCGCCGACTCATCACTCGCATGATGCGCAGGGTCAGACCCTTGGGGGTGTAGCGCTGACGAAAGTTCGCCGCCAACCAGTAGGCGCCAAGCGCCCCACTCACGCTGCCGACGATCAGCATCAGGGTCGCCACCCAAGGCGGGTGGAAGGGCGCGATCAGCCACAGCCCGATGCTGCCCGGCAGGCCCACGGCGAGCGTCACCGCCATCACCAGCATCACGGTCAGCATGGTCAGCGGGTGGTGAGAGGCTTCATCGGCCCAGTGACGAAAGGCGCTAAGGTCGGGGGACTGCCATATCCATAGCAGCACGGCCATCAGGATCGACGCGCCAATCGCCACCAGTCGCCAGTGACCGCGCGCTTCGCGCACATCGTCATTCATGTCGCCTTGCATTGAGCCTTCCCGAGCATCCGCAGCAGATCCAAAAAGAGCCAATGGTGCCACGAAATGCCGCCGACATCATGCCCGATCCAAGCGGCAGGCAATCAGCTCAGTGGCGGAGGCGTCTCATCATCTTGCTGGGCAAGCACCGATGAGGCCGGATTTCCCGGCTGAAGTCGCTGATCGATGTAGTGCAGCACACCGAGCTGCACCACCAGGATCGATACACACAGCATCAAACTCTTCCACATGACGGCAGATTCCAGGCTCAGGAGCAGGCGCTCCGACAGCGCTAATATAGGCGCTGTCGCGATTCTACGGTAGCGCTATCTGCGCGTCGCCGCTGCGGCTTATAGCCGCGCCTCGACACGCGCCAGAATCTGCCGACTGACCTTGCTGACCAGCGGCTTGGCGGCACGATTGACGGCACGCTCCAGCAGCCGGTTATTGATGCGGTATTCAATGGTCAGCGATACCTCGGTGGCATCCCCTACCCGACGCAGCCGATAGCAGCCCTGGTTACGCACGCCGTCCAACGACTCCCAGGCCAGTCGCTCGGGAGCCTGGCGCTCGGTGATCTCGACATCGAAGGTCCAGTCCATGCCTACCGCCCGCACGTGCCAGCGGTAGCGCTGTTCGCCCAGCGGTTCGATGGCCTCGATCAGGTCGGAGTAATCGGCAAAGTCCTCCACCCGCTCGAGCAGGGCGAAAACCCGCTCCGGGGTGGCCGGTAGAATGGCACTGTGCTCGATGGTGGCCATAACGATCCTTGCAATGGTAACGACGCTGCCCCGAGAGTACCGGGACGGCCGGCGTATAGCCAGGCCCCAGCGGCGCCGCTACAATGGCGCCGCAACCGGACCGGACCCCGGACAAATTCTCCGACAGGGGCTTTCCCATGACAACCGATGCAAACTCCGCCGTGGTGATCTACTCCGGCGGTATGGACTCCTTTACGGTGCTTCACCGTGCACTGCGTGAGGGCCAGCGTGTCCACGCCCTCTCCTTCGACTACGGCCAGCGCCACGCCCGTGAGCTGGATGTCGCACGCCATGTCTGCGAGGGGCTGGCGATTCCCCACCAAGTCATCGATATTCGCGCCATCCACGGCCTGATCGACAATTCGGCGCTGACCGATGCCAGTCGCGACATGCCCAGCGGCGACTATGCCGCCGACAATCTGGCCGCTACCGTGGTGCCCAACCGCAATATGATACTGCTCTCGCTGGCCATCGCCCAGGCGGTCAATATCGGTGCGCCGAGGGTCTACTATGGCGCCCATGGTGGCGACCACGTGCTCTACCCCGACTGCCGCCCGGCGTTCGTCGACGCAATGAACGGGGTGGCGGCCATCGCCAATTTTGAGGCGGTAGAGATCGTCGCGCCCTACCTGCGGCGGGGCAAGGAGGAGATTCTTGCCGACGGGCTGGCCATGGGACTCGACTACGCCGAGACCTGGACCTGCTATCTGGGCGGAGAACTGGCCTGCGGCACCTGCGGCAGCTGTCGTGAACGCCTGGCAGCCTTTGCCGCTAACGGCATAAGCGACCCTATCGGCTATATGGAGCGGCCCGATAGCAACGCCTCGTCTCGCATTGATGGAGCGCCCAGCTGATGTATCACGTCAAGGAGGCTTTCTACACCCTGCAGGGCGAAGGCGCACGCGCCGGACGCGCCAGCGTGTTCTGCCGCTTCAGCGGTTGCAACCTGTGGAACGGCCGTGAGCAGGACCGCGCCACCAGCGTCTGCCAGTTCTGCGATACCGACTTCGTAGGTACTGACGGCCCGGGCGGCGGACGCTTCGCCAGCGCCGACGCTCTCGCCGACCAACTGCTCGACAAGTGGCCGACACCCGGCCACGGGGCCACCCCCTATGTGGTATTCACCGGCGGCGAGCCACTGCTGCAGCTCGACACCGTGCTGATCGAGGCCATGCATGCACGGGGCTTCGAGATCGCCGTGGAGACCAACGGCACCCTGGCGCCACCCGCCGGTATCGACTGGCTATGCGTTAGCCCCAAAGGCACCAGCCAACTGGCCGTGACCGCTGGTGACGAGCTCAAGCTGGTCTACCCCCAGCCGGACGCGCCGCCGGAGCGTTTCGCCGCACTCGACTTCCAGCACTTCTACCTGCAGCCGATGGATCTGGCCCCCCAGGGTGGCAATGGCACCACGCTCGACGCAACCCTGGCTTACTGCCTGGCCACGCCGCGCTGGCAGCTGTCGCTGCAGACGCACAAGATCGCGGGGTTTGCATGACGCTATTCGTGAATCGCCTGACCCAGCTCGATGTCTCGCTGTGGTGTCCGAGCCGCGGCTTGATCGGCGCCAGCTGGCACGCGGATGTCGAGCTCGACGGCAGTCTGGGAGAAGACGGCATGCTGTTCGACTTCGGCGAGGTCAAGCCGTGGATCAAGTCGCGACTGGATGGCGGCGCCGATCACACCCTGCTGGTGCCGAGCCGCGCGCCGGGCATCAGCGTCCAGGAGTGCCGTGAAGGGCTATCGATACGCACCCAGCTGCCTTACCCGATGGAAGTGCGTGGCCCGCGGCAGGCCTTTACCCTGCTGCCGTGGCAGGCCGTCAGCAGCGAGCGGCTCGGCGAGCATCTGGCCAAGGAGCTGATGCGGCGTCCACCGCCGCGGGTCGAGGCGATCCGCTTGGCGCTGCGCGATGAAGCCATCGACGGTGCTGCCTTTACCTACAGCCACGGCCTCAAGCGGCATGCCGGCAACTGTCAGCGCATCGCTCACGGCCACCGCTCGCGGCTCGAGATCTGGCGCCAAGGCCAACGCGATGCCGGCTTGGAAGCCCGCTGGGCGAACTGGCTGGCCGACCGCTATCTGGTCGACGCCGAGGATGTGATCGGCGACGACGACAGCGACACCCTGCACTGCCACTACCGCGCCCCCCAGGGCAATTTTGCGATGCGTCTGCCCCGGTCGCGCTGCGCCGTGCTGCCGTACCCGACCACCGTCGAGCACATCGCCGCCTGGCTTGCCGAGCGGGTTGCCAAGGAGTGCGGCGAGCGTATCAAGGTCAAGGCCTACGAGGGTATCGACAAGGGTGCCATGGCCGAGGCGGGAGCGTGAGCGAGGCGCGCAGTGAAGGCTGTCGGCCGGGCTGCGGGGCCTGCTGCATCGCCCCGTCGATCAGCTCGCCGATCCCCGGCATGCCGCATGGCAAGCCGGCCGGGGTACGCTGCGTGCAGCTCGACGACGCCAACCTGTGCCGGCTGTTCGGCGACCCGCAACGCCCGGCGGTGTGCCGGGCCTTCGACTTCGATATCGAACTGTGCGGCAGTCACCGCGACCAGGCACTGCAGCGCATCGATATACTGGAGCTCAGCACCGCCTAGCTGACCGACTCAGACATTATCGACGCTCGCCGGGACGCGCTGATCCAGCAGGTTGCGCCAGCGCATCAGCACCGGTGCATCGCTGTGCGACACCTCGCTGAGCAGCCGCCGGAAGTCGTCCCGCGCCTTGCCGTCGGACGCATCGATCAGCGTCAGCCACAGCTCCAGGGCATGCAGCTGCTGGTGCAGGTTCTCGTGTTCACGGGCCTGCGCCAGGGCTTGCTCGGCCAGGGCGCGAACCGCTTCGCGGGGATGCCCCAGATGGTGACGCACCCGCGCCAGCTGGGTGGCAATCTCCGGCAGGTAGAGCGAACCGCGCTCCTGAGCCACCAGCAGGCACTGATCGAGATAATCCTCGGCGCGCGCGTACTCGCCCAACGCCATGCAGGCATCCACGTACCACAGCACTGGACGCGTAAAGCGCTCGCGCCCGGTGACCTCCTCGAACTCCTCCATCCCCGTCTGCAGCATCACCAGGCCCTCACTGTCGCCGGCCAGGGCGCGCTGCCAGCCGATCAGGCTCTGGGATGACACCTGCCACAGATGCAAATCCGGGGTGCCGGTCATCTCGAAGGCACGCTGGGCGCGCATACCCGCCAGATGGACATGTCCCAGTTGACGATAGACCGCCGCCGAGAACAGTAGCGCCATGGCCAACGAGCCTGGGTGATTGAAACGCTCGGCAAGCCGAATCGCGGCTTCGGCCTGCTGCTCGGCACGCCGATAGTCGCCGCGCAGGCACAGCGCCCAGCCTTGATAGCAGGAAGCCGCGACCTGGGGGTGATCTGAGAACGGTAGCCACTCGATCAGCATCGGCTGGTTAAGTGGATCGATCTCCTCGAGATGATCATAGGCCTGGCGAATGCGGCCGGCCCAATATTCGCAGGTCGCCTGGGCATAGTCGGCGAGGCGTTGATAGCGCACGTCGTCGAGCCGGGCGGCCAGGTCGGCCAGATTCGAGGCCAGCGAAAAAGCATCGGCGTGGGCGTGACGCTGACTGCAGCCTACCCACAGGCCCCACTTGACCAGGAAACGCTGCTCCAGATCGATCTCCTCGTCGCCGTCATCGTCGCTCTCACACTCCATCAGCTCACGGGCGCGTACGAAGCTCTCGTGAGCGGTAGGCGAGCCATGCCCCTCCAGCGCAAAGGCGGCCTGGCCGCGCACGGTCAGCAGGCTGATCTCGCGCTCGCTCTGGTCGCTGACGTGGCGCAGGCTGGCAAGCCCGAAATCGGCCATCTTGAGGGCGGTGCGGTTGGCGCTGACCTTGAGCGCCTCACGGGCGGCCAGCTCGAAGTAGCGAGCGCCACGGGCATAGTGGCCGCTGCGCCTCAGGTGCGTGGCAAAGTCACCGGGATGGCGGCTGATCCACATCGGGAAGCGCTCCTCGATGAGGTTGACCACTTGCAGGTGAATGCGCATGCGCAGGTCACGGGGGCAGGAGAGGTAGGCGGCTTCCTGCAGCAGCTGATGGCTGAACTGGTAGTCGAATTCGCTGCCGCTGTCACAAGGTTCAATGACCTCGAGGCGACACATCTGCTCGAGTGCCTGCTTGAGGCGCGCCGACTCCCAGCCGCTGCACTCGACCAGGAAGTCGAGGCGGAACTGGCGCCCCAGCACCGCTGCCACATGCGCAATCTCGCGGTCGACATCGAGCTGGTCGATGCGACTGGCCAGCAGGCCCAGCAGACCGCGCGGCAGCTCGTCGATCTGTACGCTGCGCCCTTCGCGGCGATCCATGTCGAGCCTGCGGCAGATCTCCTGCAGATAGAGCGGCACACCGTCGCAGCGCTCGATCAGCTGACTTCGCAGCCGCGGGCTCAAATGCAGCCGGTAGCGGCGCGCCAGCTGCGACAGCAGCCGCGAGGACTGCAGCGCATCGAGGCGTCCAAGTGCTATCTGCTGATCCCAGTGCAACTTGGCCGGCAGTGGTTCACGACCGTGGTGGCTGGCCACTATCAGCAGCGGACAGTTGATCGGCAGCCGCGCCTGGAGGCCGGAGAGCACCTTGAACGAGGGCTCGTCGAGCCACTGCAGATCATCGACCATCATCACCAGTGGCCTTTCCTGGGTCAGCAGCTCGATGAGCCGCTGCATCAGGCTGACCACAAGTTCCACCGCTTCACCGCTCTGGGCCAGCGCCGAGACCTCCTCGGGCTCGCGCACGCCAAGCGCCTCCTCCAGCAACCGGCGCTTGCCCTCGTCCAGGCGCAGGGCCGGCAGCTGCTCGAGAAGCGCCCCGAACACCTCGCTATCGATATTTTCACCGAGGTGCCAGTGAAGCAGTTGGCGGGCCACGCCATAGGGCATCTGTACCGAGAGTCGCGTGGTCGGCTGCCAGCATACCGCGGCGTCGCGGCTCTGCTCGACCTGACGGAAGCCGACCAGCAGCGCTGACTTGCCCATCCCCGAGGCGCCACGTACCAATACGCTCTGACGCAGGCCGATACCGGCCCTGGCCAGAGCATCGCGCAGCTTGCGCAGCGCCGCTTCGCGGCCGATCAAGCTCGGCGGCAAGGCCTCTCGACCACCCTCATTGGCGCCCAGCACCAGTGCCCGCAGGCGAATCTTGCCGTCACTGGCCAGCAGTCGTGAGGAGAGCCGTGGCTGCAGGTCGAGTGCCGGCGGCATATGCTGGCTAGACTCCTGAGAGATCACCAGCTCGCTACCTTCCGCAGCGCTCATCAGCTCCAGCGACACCTGGGTGACCTGGCCGAGCGGATCGACCAGTTGACGCTCAGGCAGATACACCACCCGACCGCTGTTGAGCCCCGCCGCCAGCTCGAAGGTGGGCAGCGCCCCGTCGCCCTTCCAGTGCCGTGCACACTCGTCGGGCAGCGCCCGGCGGCAGTGTTCGTAGAGCGCTACCAGCTCGGCCAGTTGATGAGCCGGGCCATGGGTGCCGAAGCAGGCCAGCCCCAGGCCACCGGTGGCCCCCGTGAGCCAGAACCCGCCCAGGTGGTGGCACTGCTGCTCCAACCAGCGCATCAGCTCTATCTGCAGCGCCAGACAGGCGCGCGTCTCGGCGCGATCCTGCCATTCGCCCTTGAGGCGCAGGCGAATGGCCATCACCGACAGCTGGCGCTGCTCGATCTCATCGTCGCGCAGTGGCGAACTGTCGGCGGCAAGGGCCCGCGAGAAGGCGCCCTGGGGCGACAGGCGCTGCATGTCGCTCTTGCCATCCGACCAGTGGCGAGCCAACTGCAGGAAACTCGGCTCGGGCTGCTGGCCGGACAGCGCCAACAGCTGCAGATAAGCGTTGTACTGTTCGTGGGCCGCCGCCGATTGGCCCTGCTCGGCGAGCTGGCGCACCAGTCGTTCATGAAACGGGCCGTAACCGGAAAAGCGGCTGACCAGCCCCCGCAGCAGATGCTCGGGCACCTCATCATTGGCCTCGAGCACGGTTTCCGCATAGGCGATGACCCGCTGACGCCACTCGTTGCGCACGCGCAGCAGCCAGCGCTGAAACTCGGCGCAAGCCGATAGCTGCAACTCTTCGACCAGATCGCCACGATAGATATCGAGAATCGACTCGAGGTGGGTGATATTGGCCGGCGCGTCGAGCATCTCCTGCAATTCATGGAGATCGAACGCCCACTCGTCAGGTAGCTTGAAGGCGATCGTCTGACGCGACACCACCAGCACGCGCTCGGCCTGGTCACCCAGCGACTGGCGCAGACAGTGCAGCGCATGGCGCAGGTTGGTACGCCCTGACGAGAGTCCCTGGTCAGGCCACAGCAGCTCGGCCAGGGTCGAGCGATTGACCGGCTGCCGATGCAGCAACAGGTAGACCAGCAGCGCCTTGACCTTGTCATAGCTGAACTGGGAAAGGCTGTCCTCGCCGAGCATCAGAGAAAAGTGACCGAATAGCGCTAACTGCTCGTTGACAGGTGATTCCCGCATCATGATGGTTCCTGCGTTATTATCTGGTCAGTATGCCCCGCGCATGCCTGAGCCGCTCATGCGGCGCACGGCAAGCCGCTATGGAAGCGAAACTCGCTGTCCTCACGGTTGATCAAGTCGGCTTCACACTCGGCGAAGAAGACGATTCGCGCCTCGACTTCGGCATCGCCCCCCTCCACCGCGTAACGACGCGCCAGCATCAGATAGTCCTCGAAGTGGCGCCCTTCCGACTTAACCAGACTGCGATAGAACTTGGCAAGTTCAGCGTCGAGATGTGGAATCAGCCGCGCGAAGCGTTCACAGCTGCGCGCCTCGATATAGGCCCCGATAATCAGTATATCGACCAGCCGCGCCGGATCTTCAGGCCGCACGTGGCGACGCAGGCCCTCGGCGTAACGCGACGCGCTGAGATGGCGGTAGCTGACGCCGCGGCTCTCCATGAGCTGGATCACCTGCTCGAAGTGCAGCAGCTCTTCCCGCGCCAGCTGCGACATCTTGGTCAGTAGCAGTGGGCGGTCGACGTAACGGTACATCAGACTCATCGCCGTCGAGGCGGCCTTCTTCTCGCATTGGGCGTGGTCAATCAGCAGCAGGTCCTGATGCTCGAGCGCCGCCGCGACCCAGGCATCGGGCGTGGGGCAGCGCAGAAAGTGCATCAGCGAATCGGGTAGCAGCGCCTGCGAAGCGTCTTGCATAGTCAGTCTCTCTTGCATTGATGTAGCGGACCGTCGCGTCGGATGTAGACAATCTGTTCAAGGCTCGGCATCACTGCGCGCCTGAGCGGCCACACTGAGGGCGCGGTTGAGCGTCGCATAAAGCTCTGCCGGCGGCAGCATGCTCACCTCGGCACGTGGCGCCAAGCCGTAGCGATGCATGTCATTGATCCGCTGACGACCTACCCGGAGCAGCTCGACGGCGCGCGACAGCGCCGGCTGGTCAGGTCGAAAGCGAATCCGATGGCGCACCAGTTGAGCCTCCAGCAGTGCGGCATCGGTCACCGTCAGGTACCGCTCGGCCACCGTCACGCGCAAGGTGTCCAGCGCCTGCATGCGCGCTTCGCGCTCGGCGCCGTCGTAGCCTAGCCAGTCGCGTATCTCGCGATCGTGACGCTGGCAGCCACGGCAGGTGGTATCGCCCACGGTAGTCGAACACAGGCCCACGCAGGGCGACACGATTCGGCGGTTCATGGGCGTCCCTCACTGAATGACGACGGGTGAATTGACGGCGCCGATGGTACCGCGTCAAGCCGTCAGGGGCACCCTCGATATCGCCATTGCAGCCCCCACCCGAGGGCGCGCCGACCAAAGTTGAAGTCCCACCACGCCTAGTCTCCTTAACATTGTCGACAGTTTCACGTATGATCCGCAGCACCTATTCACACGGTTACTGCGAGAACCAGGACGGCATAGCGCCGGTGTCGACTACGGGGGCAACCGCACTCGGCACGCAGGTAACGTCCTGGCTTATGACACTTGATGAGGGCCCTATCGTGCTTGAAGCTTATCGCCAACATGTCGAGGAACGTGCCGCCGAGGGCATTCCGCCGAAACCCCTTAACGCCGAGCAGGTCGCAGCGCTGATCGAGCTGCTGAAGACGCCGCCGGCGGGTGAGGAAGAGTTTCTGCTCGAACTGATCACCGACCGCGTTCCCCCGGGTGTCGACGAGGCCGCCTACGTCAAGGCCGCCTTCCTCAGTGCCATCACCAAGGGCGAGGCCAGCTCGCCGCTGATCGACAAGATCCACGCGGTCAAGCTGCTCGGCACCATGCAGGGCGGCTACAACATCGCCACCCTGGTCGAACTGCTCGACAATGATGAGTTGGCCCGCGAGGCCGGCGAGCAGCTCAAGCACACCCTGCTGATGTTCGACGCCTTCCACGACGTGGCAGAGCGTGCCAAGGCCGACAATGCGGTAGCCAAGGACGTTCTGCAGTCCTGGGCCGACGCCGAATGGTACCTGGCCAAGCCGAAGCTCGAGGAGAAGGTCACCCTGACGGTCTTCAAGGTGCCCGGCGAGACCAACACCGACGACCTATCGCCGGCCCAGGACGCCTGGTCGCGCCCCGATATTCCGCTGCATGCCAATGCCATGCTCAAGAACCCGCGCGACGGCATCGAGCCGGAAGCACCCGGCAGCAAGGGCCCGCTGGCGCAGATCGAGGCAGTCAAGGCCAAGGGCTACCCGGTCGCCTATGTCGGTGACGTGGTCGGCACCGGCTCTTCGCGCAAGTCCGCCACCAACTCGGTGCTATGGTTCTTCGGTAACGACATCCCCTACGTGCCCAACAAGCGCACCGCCGGCTACTGCTTCGGCGGCAAGATTGCACCGATCTTCTTCAATACCATGGAAGACGCTGGCGCTCTGCCGATCGAGTTCGATGTCACCAAGCTCGAGATGGGCGACGTCATCGACGTCTACCCCTATGAAGGCAAGGTCTGCAAGCACGGCAGCGACGAGGTGCTCTCGACCTTCCAGCTCAAGACCCGAGTGATTCTCGACGAAGTGCGCGCCGGCGGCCGCATTCCGTTGATCATCGGCCGTGGCCTGACCGAAAAGGCGCGCAACGAGCTGGGCCTGCCGCCCTCCGACGTGTTCAAGACGCCGGAGCAGCCGGTCGACACCGGCAAGGGCTTCACTCTGGCACAGAAGATGGTCGGCAAGGCCTGCGGCATGGATGGCGTGCGTCCCGGCATGTACTGCGAGCCGAAGATGACCACCGTTGGCTCCCAGGACACCACCGGCCCGATGACCCGCGACGAGCTCAAGGACCTGGCGTGCCTGGGTTTCCAGGCCGACCTGGTGATGCAGTCGTTCTGCCACACCAGCGCCTATCCCAAGCCGGTGGATGTCGAGACCCAGCACACCCTGCCCGACTTCATCATGAACCGCGGCGGCGTATCGCTGCGTCCCGGTGACGGCATCATCCACAGCTGGCTGAACCGCATGCTGCTGCCCGACACCGTCGGTACCGGCGGCGACTCCCACACGCGTTTCCCGATGGGCATTTCGTTCCCGGCAGGCTCTGGCCTGGTGGCCTTCGCCGCCGCCACCGGTGTCATGCCGCTGGACATGCCGGAGTCGATCCTGGTGCGCTTCAAGGGTAAGCGTCAGCCTGGCGTCACCCTGCGCGATCTGGTCCACGCCATCCCCTACTACGGGATCAAGCATGGCCTGCTGACCGTCGAGAAGTCCGGCAAGAAGAACGCCTTCTCGGGCCGCGTGCTGGAGATCGAAGGGCTCGACGACCTCACCGTCGAGCAGGCGTTCGAGCTCTCCGATGCCTCCGCCGAGCGCTCCGCCGCTGGCTGTACCATCACCCTCTCCGAGGAGAGCGTTAGCGAGTATCTGAAGTCCAATATCACCCTGCTGAAGTGGATGATCGACAGCGGCTACGGTGAAGAGCGCACCATCCGTCGCCGCATCGCGGCGATGGAAGAGTGGCTGGCCAACCCCAGCCTGATGCGCGCCGATGCCGACGCCGAGTACACCGAAGTCATCGAGATCGACCTTGAAGAGATCAAGGAACCGATCCTCTGCGCGCCCAACGATCCGGACGACGCCCGTCTGCTCTCCGAAGTGGCCGGCGAAAAGATCGACGAGGTTTTCATTGGCTCGTGCATGACCAACATTGGCCACTTCCGCGCCGCGGGCAAGCTGCTCGAGCAGCAGCCGGCAGGTAGCCTCAAGACCAAGCTGTGGCTGGCACCGCCGACCAAGATGGATCAGCACCAGCTGACCGAAGAGGGCTACTACGGCATCTACGGTCGCGCCGGGGCACGCATGGAAATGCCGGGCTGCTCGCTGTGCATGGGCAACCAGGCCCGCGTGGCCGCCAAGTCCACCGTGGTCTCCACCTCGACGCGCAACTTCCCCAATCGCCTGGGTGACGGCGCCAATGTCTACTTGGCCTCTGCCGAGCTGGCGGCCGTCGCAGCGGTTGAAGGACGCCTGCCCAGCGTGGAAGAATACCAGCGTTACATGGGACAGTTCGATGCGATGGCTTCAGAGATCTATCGTTATATGAACTTCCATGAAATCGAGCAGTACCAGAAGGCTGCCTCGAATGTGATCCCGGTCGCTCAGGAAGCCTGATCGACCGAATCACACCTATCGTCGCCGATGCTCGCAACATCGATGGCACGCTGCCTGGCAGCGACCGCCATAGCCGATGACCGAAGCGCCCCGCTCAATGCGGGGCGCTTTTTATTGGCCTCATGCTGGGATATACCTACTAGTGGAAAGAGACATGACGTCCTTTCCTACGCCAGCTGCCAGGAGTAAGGCCATGAGCCATATCATCACCCCGGACATCTGCGATGCTCACCCCGAGGTACAGGTATTGGATCCTATCTTTCTCAACCTCGGCGGACGCGAAGCGTTCTGCGGCCCAGTGCGCACCATCAAGTGCTTCGAGGACAATACCCTGCTCATGCAGGCTGTCGCCGAGCCCGGTGACGGCGCCGTGCTGGTAGTCGATGCCGGCGGCTCGATCCGCTGTGCACTATTCGGCGACCGCCTCGCCGAACAGGCGCTCGAAAACGGCTGGGCCGGTGTGGTGCTCTACGGCTGTGTGCGCGACGTCGACGTCCTGGCGGAAATGGAACTGGGGGTACAGGCGCTGGGGGTGCACCCGCGGCGCAGCCAGCGCAACGGCGAGGGGCAGCGCGACCTCAGCGTGCAGCTTGCAGGCGCCTGCATCGCCCCAGGCCAGTGGCTGTACGCCGACAACAACGGCATCGTGATTGCCGAGGCGCGGTTGCCACTGGAGGCGTGACGCCTAGTGAGCTGCCATCCTCCTGCGATTGCCAAGCGCGCGCCGCAATGACAGGCTAGGTAAAGGATGCTCAACAATATGGATTGCCATGCTGTCACTGTCCCAGCTATACGGTGACGTGCTGCGCTCACTGCGTGAGCATATTCGCCCTCTGCTAGCCTACCACCTGTTCTTCACTATCCTCGCTTCGGCCGTCCTGCTGCCATCCGTGGCCTGGACCCTGACCACGCTGCTGAGTCAGTTCGGTCGTCCGGTGATCAGCAACGCCGAGTTGCTCGACATCCTGGTCTCACCAGGCGGCGTGCTGTGGCTGCTGGCCGCCATTGGCCTGACCTTCCTGGTACTCTACCTGCAGCAGGCTGGCATGATCCTGGTCGCGGTGCGCCCCCGCGATAACCACTATCGTCTGGCCTGGGAGGCCTTCTGGGGTAGCCTGCGCCGGCTACCCGCGCTGGCCGCTCTGGTGGTGGTACAGGTTGGCAGCCACCTGCTGCTGGTGTTACCGCCGGTGCTGGCGATCAGTTGGCTGTATGGCGTCTTCCTCGGCGGCCTCGACCCCTATTACGTACAACGAGTGCGCCCGCCGGCCATGTGGCAATTCCTGGCCGTCAGCCTGCCCCTGGTGATGATCTGGGGCAGCATCGCCGCCACGCTCTACTTCCGCTGGATCCTGGCCCTGCCTCTGGTGGTGCTAGAGGCGCTGAGCCCGCTGCGCGCCCTCAAACGCAGCCACCGCCTGACCCGCGGTCGACGCCGGCCGATTGCCGCCGCGGTGATACTGCTGTTGCTCGCCATCATGGCCCTGCCGTTCTTGATTACGGCACTGTTCGATCGCGTCTTCACGCCGATGCTGTGGTGGCTGCCGGAGCGCGATGCGGTACTGATACCGGCCATGCTTGCCTATCTCAGCGGCTATGTGCTGCTGACCCTGGCGGTGACTTTCGTCGGTATCGCGGCCAACAGCCTGCTCTCGGCGTGCCTCTACTTGCGCCTGGTGCACAGCGAACCCCGCCCACCGCGCCCCACCGCCGATGCTCACCCCGGCCGCTGGGCCTGGGCCGTAGAGCTAGGGGTCATCGCCTTCGCCATCAGCCAGGCGTGGCTGATCGTCAACAGCTTCGAGCTGCGCGACGAAGTGCTGATCACCGCCCACCGCGGCAGCTCCATGGCTGCGCCGGAAAACACCATGGCCGCCATTGATCAGGCTATCCTGGACGGCGCCGACTTCACCGAGATCGACGTCCGCCTCACCGCTGACGACCAGGTTATCCTCTACCACGACCGCAGCCTGCAGCGCCTGACCGGAGATCCACGCAACGTGCGCGACCTGACCATGGAGGAGCTGCAGCAGTTCGATGTCGGCAGCTGGTTCGGCGACGCCTTTGTCGGCGAGCGCATGCCGTCGCTGGACGACGCCCTGGCACGCACCCGGGTACAGAGCCCACTGATGATCGATCTCAAGCCCGACCCCGGCCGCGAGCTGGACCTGGTCGACGCCGTGTTCGAGAGCCTGGCCCGAGAGAACCAGGCGCGCGAGCGCTGTCGCGAGCAGGACGAAATCCCGGCAGAGGGCTGCGGCAGTGAAGACGTGCATGACGACGTGCTGATGGCGACCATGTCACCGTCACTGGTGCGCGAGATCAAGACCCGTGAACCCCAGGTGCGCACCACCCTGCTGGCACAGTTCGTACTGCCGGGCACGCTGGATCGCAGCAGCTTCGACGCCCTCGGACTACGCCACAACCGGGTCAGCGACGGTGAGATCCGCGCCGCACGCTACTACGGCTATGAGTTGCATACCTGGACGGTCAACGACCGCGCACGGATGTCGCAGCTGATCGATATGGGAGTCGACAATATCATTACCGACCGCCCCGACCTGCTCGCCGAGCTGCTTCACGACCGCCGCGAACTCAGCGATGGTGCGCTGCTGCTGGTCAAGCTGAGGAACTGGCTGAGGGGCTGATAGCGCCGAGCGCCGCGCGCAAGGCTGGACGCAGGGCGCCACCCGCTGGGCGTTACTCGCCCATTACCACCCCTTCCCGACGCGGGTCGGCGCCGCCGAATAACCCCTCATCGACCACCTGCAGGGCCTGCAGGCCGCTTACCAGTTCCCGCTCGCTGGCATCGTGGCCACGCTGGTTTAGGCCATCAATCACCTCGGCCGGGAAAGCGCCCTCCTCGAGGAACACCGGTCCGCCCAGGGTGATGGCATGGGGCAAGTTGAGGGCCTGCTGGGCGTCCAGCCCCCAGTCCAGCATCGCCACCAGCGCCTTGGCGGTGTAGTGGATGATCGCCGCGCCGCCTGGCGAGCCGAGGCTGGCCACCAGCGCATCGCTGTCGCGGTCGAATACCAGCGTCGGGCTCATGCTCGAACGCGGCCGCTTGCGCGCCTCGACGCGATTGGCGATGGGGTTGCCGTCGGCGTCCTCCGGGGTGAAGGAGAAGTCGGTGAGCTCATTGTTGAGCAAATAGCCGCCGGGCAGGCCAGTACCACCATCGGCCATGATCCGCGAGCCGAAGGCCGCTTCAATGGTGGTGGTCATCGCCAGGGCGTTGCCGTGCTCGTCAATGATGCTGATATGGCTGGTGCCATACTCCGGCTGATCGGGCTGCACTGCCCAGGCAGTGCTCAGTTCGCCCGGCTCCCCCGGCTCGGCACCGTCGCTGCCCAGGCTCTCCTCGCCGAGCAGCGCAGCGCGCCCGGAGAGATAGTGAGGGTCGAGCATGCTGTTCCAGTCGTTGCCCGGGGCCTCGACGAAGTCGGGGTCGGCGATATACTTGCCGCGATCGGCGAAGGCAAGCCGCGACGCCTCGAGGAACTGATGCAGCCAATCGACGCTGGGGCGATCCTCGTCGAGCGGCGCCTCCAGCTCAGGCAGGTGTTCGAGCACCCCGAGGATCTGCATGATGGTCAGATGCCCAGACGAGGGCGGAGGAAACCCACAGACTCGATAGGCTTGCCATTCGTTACACAGCGGCGTGCGCGTCTTGGCCGAGTAGCTGGCCAGATCCTCGAGGCTCAGCGTGCCGGGCCGCTCGGCGTGCCCCTGAACGCGGGACACCAGGTCCTCGGCGATGCTGCCGGTATGCAACGCCTTGCTGCCGTGTTCGGCAATCTCGCGAAGAATCGCGGCCAAGGCCGGATTCTTGAGCTCGTGTCCCTCCGCCAGCGGCTCACCATCCGGGTAGTAGAACGGCCCCGCCAGCGGGTCATCGCGCAGCCGCTCTTCGCCGGCCAGGCTGGTGTGCAGCCGCGGACTTACCGCAAAGCCCTGCTCAGCCAGCGCAATGGCCGGCTCGAACAGCGCCGCCCAGGGCAGCTCACCGTGGCGCTCGTGGGCCAGCTGGAGCATGCGCACCGTGCCCGGCGCCCCCACCGAGAGGCCACTGGCAGCGGCGTCCATGAAGGCCAGCGGTTCGCCATCCTCATCCAGAAACAGCTCACCGTCGACATCGCCTGGGGCCGTCTCGCGGCCGTCGTAGGCCTGTACCGCCTCGCCGTTGTAGTGCACCAGGAAGGCCCCACCGCCAATCCCGCTGGACTGCGGCTCGACCAGGGTCAGCACCATCTGCACCGCAATCGCCGCGTCGACCGCGCTGCCGCCGGCCTTGAGCACCTGGTAGCCGGCGTCGGTGGCGAGCGGATTGGCGGCGGCCACGGCAAAGCGCTCGGTGGCCCAGCCGGGCTTCTCTTCGCTGCCGGAGCTGACTTCCGGGGCGATCGCCGGGATATCGTAGTCGAAGGGCACCTCGGCCTGGGCCGCGAACGGTACCCCAAGCATGACGGCCACAGCCCAAGGCAGCAGGCGGCGGCGGAAGCGAACGGGAGAGAGGGGCATGCGACAGGCTCCTTGTCGTTAACATTGTGGGAGAGACTGACAGCATAGACGAAAAGCGCCCGCTCGATGGGGTCGCCGAGCGGGCACTTGCTAGCATAAGCGTCAGGGATAGGTCGAAGAGGGGGTTTGCGCCATGGATGGCGCAAGGTAGCGCCCAGGGATGGGTTCACAGCGCCCCCTCGTAGGCCTATCACTGATGCCCCTGAGCACTGACCTCTTAGGCCCCTCGCTAATAGCAAAGACGGTGGTGTGCCCGGTCAACTAGGCTGCTATCCCAGCGTTTCGCCGGCCAGCATAAACCAGGTCTCGAGCACCGCGTCCGGGTTGAGCGACACCGAGTCGATGCCCTGCTCCATCAGCCACTTGGCCAGCTCGGGATAATCCGACGGGCCCTGGCCGCAGATGCCGACGTACTTGCCCTGGGCCTTGCAGGCCTGAATGGCCATCGCCAGCAACTTCTTGACCGCCGGATTCCGCTCGTCGAACAGGTGGGCGACGATACCCGAGTCGCGATCCAGCCCCAGGGTCAGCTGGGTGAGGTCGTTGGAGCCGATGGAGAAACCGTCGAAGTGCTCCAGGAACTCGTCGGCGAGCAGCGCGTTGGCCGGCAGCTCGCACATCATGATCACCTGCAGGCCCCTGTCGCCGCGTTTCAGGCCGTTGGCGGCCAACAGGTCGACTACCGCCTTGCCCTCATCCGGGGTGCGCACGAAGGGCACCATGATTTCGACGTTGTCGAGGCCCATCTCGTCACGCACGCGCTTGAGCGCCTGGCACTCGAGCTCGAAGCACGGCCGGAACACCTCGGAGATATAGCGCGAGGCGCCGCGGAAGCCGAGCATCGGATTCTCTTCACCGGGCTCGTAGAGCTTGCCACCGATCAGGTTCTCGTACTCATTGGACTTGAAGTCCGACAGACGCACGATGACCCGCTGGGGATAGAAGGCCGCGGCCAGCGTCGAGATGCCCTCCACCAGCTTGTCGACGTAGAAGCTCACCGGATCGGCATAGCCGGCGGTACGCAGGTCGATGCTCTGCTGCAGGTCGAGGGGCAGCCGGTCATAATCGAGCAGCGCCTTGGGGTGCACGCCGATCATGCGGTTGATGATGAACTCCAGACGCGCCAGGCCCACGCCGGCATTGGGCAGGCTGGCGAAGCTGAAAGCGCGATCCGGGTTGCCGACGTTCATCATGATCTTGAACGGGATCTCGGGCATGGCGTCAACGCTGGAGACCTTGCGGTCGAAGGCCAGCAGCCCTTCGTAGACGTTGCCGGTATCACCTTCGGCACAAGACACCGTGACCTCGCGACCATCACTGAGTACCGCAGTGGCGTCACCGCAGCCCACCACCGCCGGGATGCCGAGTTCGCGGGCGATGATCGCCGCATGACAGGTGCGTCCGCCGCGGTTGGTGACGATCGCCGAGGCGCGCTTCATGATCGGCTCCCAGTCGGGATCGGTCATGTCGGTGACCAGCACGTCGCCATCCTTGACCTTATCCATCTCATCCGGCGTCAGAATCACCTTGACCGCACCCTGCCCGATGCGCTGACCGATGGCCCGGCCGCTGACCAGGGTGCGCCCCTTCTCCTTGAGCTGGAAGCGCTCGAGCTTGCCGCCCTCCTGCTGAGAGACCACCGTTTCGGGGCGCGCCTGGACGATATAGAGCTTGTCGTCGTCACCGTCCAGCGCCCACTCGATGTCCATCGGGCGCTGATAGTGCTGCTCGATGATCACCGCCTGGCGCGCCAGGTCCATGACCTGGGCATCGCTGAGGCAGAAGCGACCCCGGTCGGCGAGCGGCACCTCGACGGTCTCCACCGACTTGCCGGCGCTGGTGTCGTCGGTGTAGACCATCTTGATCAGCTTGGAGCCAAGATTGCGGCGCAGCACCGCAGGCCGACCAGCGGCCAGCGTCGACTTGTGCACGTAGAATTCGTCGGGATTGACCGCGCCCTGCACTACCGTCTCGCCGAGGCCCCAGGAGGCGGTAACGAATACTGCGTCGCGAAAGCCCGACTCGGTGTCGAGGGTAAACATGACGCCGCTGGCGCCGGTCTCGGAGCGCACCATCTTCTGCACCCCGGCGGAGAGCGCAACGTTTTCGTGGGCATAGCCGCGATGCACGCGGTAGGAGATGGCGCGGTCGTTGAACAGCGAGGCAAACACCTCATGCACCGCTCGCTTGATATTGTCGAAGCCTTCGATATTGAGGAAGGTCTCCTGCTGGCCGGCGAAAGAGGCATCCGGCAGATCCTCGGCGGTGGCCGAGCTGCGCACGGCGGCCTTGAGGCTCGGGTGCTTGGCTTCCATCTGCTGGTAGGCGTCGCGCAGTGACGCTTCGAAGGCCGGCGGCAGCGGCGTATCGATGACCCACTGACGGATCTCGGCACCGACCCGCGCCAGCTCGGCGACATCGTCCACATCGAGACGCGCCAGCGCCTGGTTGATGCGCTCATTGAGCCCTTCATGGGCGAGAAACTCGCGGTAGGCGTGGGCGGTGGTGGCGAAGCCGCCGGGGACGCTGACGCCGGCCCCAGCCAGGTTGGAGATCATCTCGCCCAGCGAGGCGTTCTTGCCACCGACGCGTTCGACGTCATTCATGCCCAGCTGGTCAAACCACAGAATGTACTCTTCCACGAGACCCCCTTGTTCAGGTGCGGGATACCGCTTGTGGCGGTATGGGCGCAAGGCGCGGCGTTGCCGCTAGCAAAGTGTGCGTCACCCTACCAAGCCATGGTCGTATTCGCCATTGGTCTAACAGCGAAGTCACTGGAGGATTTTTACAACACGGGGGGTTTTGTGTAGTAATCGCTGCACCGCGACCAGACGAGACCGCCATGACCCGCACCGCATTTTTCATCTCCGACGGCACCGGCATCACCGCCGAAAGCCTCGGGCGCAGCCTTCTTGCCCAGTTCGAGAGCGTCGAAATCCGCATGCTCACCAAGCCCTACATCGACAGCGTCGACAAGGCCCAGGCGCTGGTCGAGGTGATCAATGCCACCGCGGTGCGCGACGGCGCCCAGCCGATCATTATCGATACCATCGTCGATGCCGCCATCCGCGATGTGATCAGCCAGGCCAGCGGCTTCAAGGTCGATATCTTCTCGACCTTTCTGAAGCCGCTGGAGAAGGAGCTGGCCACGCGCTCGACCTACAGCGTCGGCAGCACCCACTCCATCGGCCGCGACGATGCCTATATGAATCGCATCGATTCGGTGCACTTCGCCCTCGACAACGATGACGGAGCGCGTACCCACCAGTACGACAAGGCCGATATTATCCTGGTCGGGGTGTCACGCTGCGGCAAGACACCCACTTCGCTCTACCTGGCCCTGCAGTTCGGCATTCGGGCCGCCAACTACCCGCTCACCGACGACGATCTCGACGAGGACGGCAGCCTCAAGCTGCCACCGGCCCTGGCACCGTTCCGCCACAAGCTGTTCGGGCTGACCATCGACGCCCGCCGGCTGGCGGCAATACGCAGCGAACGGCGCCCCAACAGCCGCTACTGCTCGATGGACCAGTGCATGCAGGAGGTCCAACAAGCCGAGGGGCTGTTTCGCCAGATGCATATCCCCTTTATCGATACCACGCGCTTCTCCATCGAGGAGATCTCGACGCGGATGATCGCCGATACCGGCCTCAGCCGGCGCTTCTCGCCGCGCTAGGCAATGATGCCCTGCTGACGCAGCGTGTCGATCTGCTCGGCGTTGAGCCCCATCTTGCCGAGCACGCTGTCGCTGTCCTGGCCGAGCCCAGGTGGAGCGCGCCGGCTGGTCTGGCTGTCGCCGTCGAAGCGCAGCGGACTGCCTATCTGGGGCACGGCGTTGCCGTCCCGCTCAAGGGTGGTCACCATGCCACGGTGCAGTACCTGGGGGTCGTGCAGCGCCTCGGAGATGGTATTGATCGGCCCGGCGGGAATGCCGTGGCGTTCGAAGTCGGCAAGCCAGGCGTCCCGTGAGCGCGTCGCCAGGCAGGCCTCTATCAGCGGCACCAGCGTCTCGCGATGGGCGACCCGTGCACCGTTGGTGGCATAGCTCGGGTCGCTGGCCCACTCGGGGTGGCCCAACAGGGTGGCGAAACGCGCGAACTGGCTATCGTTGCCTACCGTCAGCACCAGATAGCCATCGGCGCAGGCAAAGGCCTGATAGGGCACGATATTGGGGTGAGCGTTGCCGTGGCGCTGGGGATCGCGCCCCGAAACTAGGGTATTGAGCGCCTGGTTGGCCAGGGTCGCCACCTGCACGTCGAGCAGCGCCACGTCGACGTGGCGGCCGCGCCCGGTGCGGGTACGCTCGTCGAGGGCCGCCAGCACACCGACACAGGCATACAGGCCGGTCATCACGTCGGTGATCGCCACACCGGTCTTCATCGGCAGCTGATCGGGGTCGCCGGTAACGCTCATCAGACCGCCCATGGCTTGAATCATGAAATCGTAGCCGGCGCGGTGAGCATAGGGCCCATCCTGGCCAAAGCCGGTGATCGAGCAGCCGATCAGCCCGGGGTTGAGCTCGTTCAAGCTGGCGTAATCGAGACCATACTTCTTGAGGCCACCGACCTTGAAATTTTCCAGCAGGATATCGGCGCGGGAGGCCAGCTCGCGCACCAGCGCCTGGCCCTCGGGGCGGGTAATATCTACCGCCAGCGACTGCTTGCCGCGGTTGGCGCACAGGAAGTAGGCTGCCTCCAGCGGATCGCCGGCGGCGTCCTCCAGCCATGGCGGCCCCCAGCTGCGGGTGTCATCGCCGCTGCCGGGACGTTCGATCTTGATCACCTGGGCCCCCAGATCGGCCAGCAGCTGGCCGGCCCAGGGGCCGGCCAGCACGCGGGACATATCGAGTACCAGGCGTCCCTCAAGCGGTCCGCTCATCGGGAGCTCCTTATACACTCGGGGCTGATCCAGCAACAAGCTTGCGGGGAGGCGCTATAAACCATCCCTGGGCGCTACCGATGCCATCCATGGCATCGTAACCTCCCCTTCAGCTTATTCCTGGCGCCCCTCGTTATCGTCGGCGGGCTGTATGTAAACAGATCAGTTGGAAAAGGCCTGGATACCGGTCTGGGCACGGCCCAGAATCAGCGCGTGAATATCGTGGGTGCCTTCGTAGGTGTTGACCGCCTCGAGATTCATCACATGGCGAATCACGTGGTACTCGTCAGAGATGCCGTTGCCGCCGTGCATGTCCCGCGCCACCCGCGCGATATCCAGCGCCTTACCGCAGTTGTTGCGCTTGATCAGCGAAATCGCTTCGGGCACCAGCTGGTCGTCGTCGATCATGCGGCCGACGCGCAGCGCCGCCTGCAGCCCCAGCGCGATTTCGGTCTGCATATCGGCGAGTTTCTTCTGGATCAGCTGATTGGCGGCCAGCGGGCGGCCGAACTGCTTGCGATCCAGGGTATACTGTCGCGCCGCATGCCAGCACGCCTCGGCGGCCCCCATGGTGCCCCAGGCGATACCGTAACGGGCGCGGTTGAGGCATGAAAACGGCCCCTTGAGGCCCTTGACGCCAGGTAGCATCTGCTCTTCTGAGACCTCCACGTCCTGCATGGCGATCTGCCCCGTGATCGAAGCGCGCAGGCTGAACTTGCCCTCGATCTTGGGCGCCGAGAGGCCTGCCATGCCCTTCTCGAGGATAAAGCCGCGCAGGTCGCCTTCATCATCCTTGGCCCACACCACGAAGACGTCGGCGATGGGGGAGTTGGTAATCCAGCTCTTGGTACCGTTGAGCTTGTAGCCGCCGTCGATCTTGGTGGCGCGGGTGCTCATGCCGTTGGGATCCGAGCCGTGGTCCGGCTCTGTGAGGCCGAAGCACCCTACCCACTCGCCACTGGCAAGCTTGGGCAGATACTTGTCGCGCTGGGCGTCGCTGCCAAAGGCGTGGATGGGGTACATCACCAGGCTCGACTGCACGCTCATGGCGCTGCGGTAGCCGGAGTCGACCCGCTCCACCTCTCGGGCGATCAGGCCGTAGCTGACGTAGTTGAGGCCGGCGCCGCCGTAGCCATCCATGGTAGCGCCGAGCAGCCCCAGCTCGCCCATCTCGTTCATGATCTCGCGGTCGAAGTGCTCGTGGCGGTTGGCTTCCAGCACTCGCGGCAGCAGCTTCTCCTGGCAATAGTCGTGGGCGGTCTGATAGACCATCCGCTCGTCTTCGCTGAGCTGGTCGACGAGGCGAAACGGGTCTTCCCAGGTGATCGGGGTAATCTGGCTCATGGTGGCTCCGGGATTGCAGCGTTAAAATTTCTACATTTTTATAAAATGTAGAATAAAAAGCAGCAAAACGCTAGCCCCCTGTGACACTGTCCCCCTCACGCCCAAGCGCAACCAGAGGGTGATGCTCCTCCTGCCAGACGCTGCGCAGCATCGCGTCCACCTGCGCGGCTGGCACGCTCGCCACCTCAGGGTGGGACCAGCGCGGGCGCTTGTCCTTGTCGATCAGCAGGGCGCGCACGCCCTCGGCCAGGTCACCCTCGAGACAGCAGCGCAGCGACAGGCTCAGTTCATCGCGCAGCGCCTCGGAGAGGCTGGCGTGACGGTGTCGCCTCAGCATCCCCCAAGCCAGCTGTGCGGTGAGCGGACAGCCCTCGGCCAGCCGACGACGGTTGGCGACCAGCCACTCGTCCTGCTCCGGATCGGCGAGAATCGCCGCACTCGCCTGGGCGGCATCGGCGGCACTGGTGAGCTGCTGGAGATGGTCGCGCCAAGGCCATAGCTGGGCACGTGGCGCCAGGTCACGATCGGCCACCGCGGCGAGCGCCGTACAGATGGCACGATCATGTGCCAGCAGGTCGCCGCTGGCGCCATAGTCGGCGCGGCACAGCTCATCGATCAGGGCATCACGCCGCTGGGCGGGCACCAACTGGTCCGCCAGGCCCAGATCCAGCGCATCGCGAGCATTTAGCTGGGCACCGGTGAGCGCCAGGTAGGCGCCGATACCCGGCGGCATGCGGTTGAGAAACCAGCTGGCACCAACGTCCGGGTAGAGCCCGATGCTGATCTCAGGCATCGCCAGCCGCGAACGCTCGGTGACCAGCCGGTGCCGGGCCCCGGCCAGCAGCCCCATGCCGCCGCCCATCACGATGCCGTCGCCCCATGCCAGCAGCGGCTTGGGGTAGGTATGCAAGCGGTAGTCGAGGGCATATTCGGCGCTGAAGTAGCGCACCACATAGTCCCGCGCGGTTGCCGCTTCGCCCTGCAAGGCCCGATACAGCGCGACGATATCGCCGCCGGCGCAGAACGCCCTGTCGCCAGCCCCCTCCAACCATACCGCCACCACGCTGTCGTCGTGCTCCCAGGCTGTCAACTGCTGGTCGAGGGCTTCGATCATGGCAAGCGTGAGAGCGTTGAGGGAGCCCTCGGCATCGAGGGTCGCCACGCCAATGCGCCGCCCGTCTTGGGTCGGCCAGAGGGAAAAGCGCACGGGAGATGAGGGAGTGGACATTGGGCCTCCTGGCAGAGTAACGGACGCCCACAGCATGCTCGGTGATTTACGTTAACGTCAACGCCGAGTATCCTGACAGGCATGACATCCGACAGCACCTCTCTGCCCCGCACCTACTCGATCAGCGAGCTCGCGCGCATGTTCGAGGTCACCCCGCGCACCATCCGCTTCTATGAGCAGGAGGGACTGCTCGAGCCCCAGCGCCGCGGCCAGATGCGGATCTACCTCGACAAGGACCGAGTGCGTCTCAAGCTAACCCTGCGCGGCAAGCGGCTGGGCTTTTCACTGGCCGAGATCCGTGAGGTGATCGAACTCTATGACGCCCTTCCCGATGGCAATGCCCGCCAACTACAGCGGCTGCTCGAGCTACTCGCCGAGAAGCGCGCCAATCTGCAGCGCCAGGAGGAAGACATTCGCTTGATGCGCAAGGAGCTGGACGACGTCGAGGGCCGCTGCCGCGAGGCCCTGGAGGCACTGCCCGAAAACAGCGAGGACTGACCCTCGGGCCAGCCCTCATCGATCAACTGCGGCGGAACCCGCCTCCTACATCACAATCCCTTGGGCGCGAAGATCCCCGGCGCGTTACGCCAATAGCCCTTGTAATCCATGCCGAAGCCGAACACATAGCGGTCGACCACTTCCAGGCTGCAGTAGTCTGCGGTGAGCCTGGGCACCGCCTTGCGGTCGTGGCGCTTGTCGACCAGTACCGCAGTGGAGATGCTCGCCGCACCGGCCTCCTCGCAGTAGCGCAGAATTGCCGCCAGCGTCGCACCCTCGTCGAGAATATCGTCAACGATCACCACGTGGCGCCCAGCCATGGGAATCTCCGGCGAAACGCGCCAGAATAGTTCGCCGCCGCGCGTGGCTCCGCGGTAGCGGGTGGCGTGCAAGTAGTCCACCTCCAGGGGGAAGCCGAGCCGGGTCAGTAAATGGCCAGTGGTAATCAGGCCGCCGTTCATCACGCAGTAGAACACCGGCAGCTTGTCGCCCAGGTCGGCGCTGATCTCGTCGGCCATGCGATCGAGGGCGCGCTCGACATCGGCCTGGGTGATCAGGCAATCGGCGTTGTCCATCACCTCGCGCATGGTGGTGAGAGAGTCATGGGTATGTGGATCGAGAGTAGACATCATTGTCCTGGGTCGCAGACGGAAAAGGAGGATCTCAGGCGTCTTGGCTGGCACTCAGGGCCTCGAGACGGGCATGCACGCGACGCCAGCGCGATAGCGCCGGCAGCGCCTCGAGGCTCGGCCGAGCGCGGCCGTAGCGTAGTTTGGCCGGTCGCTTCTTGGCCCGCCCGGTGCAGGCATCAAGCACCTCCAGCGCCGCAGCACGGTCGTTGCATACCAGCACCATATCGCAGCCGGCATCGAGTGCCGCCAGCGCCGCGTCCCCGGGACTACCGGCGACACGCGCTGCCGCCATCAACAGGTCGTCCGAGAAGATCGCCCCCTTGAAGCCCAGCTCCTCGCGCAGCAGTCCCAGCCAGCTGCGCGAAAATCCCGCCGGCTTGTCGTCGAAAGCGCTGTAGATCACGTGGGACGGCATCACGCCATCGAGGCGCTGCGCCAGCTCGGCAAACGGACGCATGTCATGCTCGCGTAGCGACGCAAGCGGGCGCGGGTCCACCGGCAGCTCATGATGTGAGTCCGCCACCACGCTGCCATGGCCTGGGAAGTGCTTGCCGATAGCGACCATCCCGGCATCGTGTAGCCCGCTGATAAAGGCGCCGCCGAGCAGGCTGACGACCTGAGGGTCGGCAGAGAAGCTACGATCGCCGATCAACGTCGAGTCGCCGTCGACATCGAGCACCGGGGCGAAGGTCACATCGAGCCCACAGGCGGCCATCTCCATGCCCAGCAACCAGCCGGCATCCTGACACTGTTGCACCACCGCTTGAGGATCGTCGTCATAGCCCGCCGCCAGCTGGCCCATGGACGGCAGCCGCGTCACCCCTTGGCGCAGGCGCTGCACCCGCCCGCCCTCCTGGTCGATCGCCAGCAGCAGGTCGGGGCGCACCCGACGGATCGCAGCGCACAGCGCCTGAACCTGGGCAGCGTCCTCGGTGTTGCGAGAAAACAGGATCACGCCACCGACCTCGGGACGCTTGAGCATGTCACCTTCTTCTCGGCTGAGCCGGGGCCCCTCGAGGTCCAGCATTACCGGGCCGATAGGTTGGGTCATGATCATCTTCCTAGGCTGAGAAGGGGCAGATTCTAGACCAACCGCCAAGCTGACAACAGGGGATGGCGGTGCTCCACTGGGATATCACACTAGCACCACTCGGGACTGCTCCGTCGGCAGGCCTGCGAGGAGGCGCTGTAAGCCATCCCTGGGCGCTACCTACGCCATCCATGGCGTAGAACCTCCTCTTCGACCTGCCCCCGGCGTCCCTCGCTTAGCGCTTTCTTGGTGTCGGAATGGTCGCACTGGATAGGTCAGTCGTGAAGCCACACCGGTGTTCCGGGTGGTGCAAAATCGAATACCGCCAGTAGCGCCGCGTCACGCATCCTGAGGCAGCCATGCGACGCCGGGGTGCCCATCGGCTGGTCCGGGGGGGTGCCGTGCAGGTAAATATAGCGCCGCTGGGAATCTACATGACCGCCACGGTTGTAGCCCGGCTCGAGGCCACACAGCCATAGAATACGGGTCAGGATCCAGTCGCGCTGCGGGCACTCGGCGGCCAGCGTGGCATCGAATACCTCGCCAGTCGGGCGACGACCGCGAAAAACAGCGCCTGGTGGCTGGCCTGCGCCGATCGCCGCACGCACGTAGTGCCAGCCGAGCGGTGTCTGGCCGCTGCCGTCACGCTGGCCAATACCTGCCACACCGCTGGAGATCGGGTAATCGACAACCCGCTCTCGCCCCTTCCAGCACCACAGCCGCTGAGTCGATAGATCGACCTCCAGCCAGTGGCCGGTCTCCGGCGGCAGCTGATCGAGTCGCGGGGTGATCACTATTATACCGCGGCCGGCAGGCTATCGGATGGGGCGTCCGGCAGCGGCGCATTCATTGCCGACACCACCACCGGGCGCAGCCGACGGATCAGATCGCGCACGCTGACATGCTCACCATAATCCTTTTCAGCGATATCGCGCAGCGCATCGAGTCCGGAAAGCGTGAAAATCACCGTGCCGAGCACGAAGTGCAGACGCCAGAAGCGCTCGGCCTCAGGCAGATCCGGGGTGGCCTGTCGCACCAGGTCTGAAAAGCGGCTGAACACACTCCCGTAGTGCTCCTGAATATAGCGCCTCAGGTGCCCCTGGGCCTGGCTGTACGCCAACCCCAGCAGGCGCATGAAGACCTTAAGGCTGTTACGCTC
The DNA here is from genome assembly GCF_014779595.1 of Halomonas sp. ML-15. Lineage (GTDB taxonomy): Bacteria > Pseudomonadota > Gammaproteobacteria > Pseudomonadales > Halomonadaceae > Franzmannia. The sequence continues at coordinate 235,010 of NZ_JACXZT010000003.1, read as the reverse complement.
GGCGGGGACATCCAGAACGGTTTTTGCCATGGTCTCCAGCAGCACCTCAAGCGGAATGACGCGGCCGGCGTACTGCGCTTCGAGCTCGTCCAGCGCCGCATGAAATCGCTCGGTGAAGGGGTCCAGGTAACGCGCGAACACCGCCTGAATCAGCGCCTTCTTGGACCCGAAATGGTAGTTCACCGCCGCAAGATTGACCTTGGCCTTGCTGGTAATGTTGCGTAGCGAGGTCTCCGCAAAACCGCGCTCGGCGAACAGCACCTCTGCGGTGTCGAGAATGCGCGTTACCGTATCCGCCTGCGCCATACCTCCCCCTCTGCCGAGTTGATAAACATTTGTTTTAAACGTTATCCCATTCTACGCAACCTGACAGTTCGTCACAAACTTGGCGTTTTAAACGCTGCAACGCTTTTACTGGATACTCAGCCATACTGTATACTTAACCAAACACCGCCACCGACCTGCGGAGGTCATATGACCCGCCCTCTTACCCCGCGCCAGCAGAACGTCTACGACTTCATCGTCAAGACCATGTCCGAATTCGGCTATCCGCCCACCCGTGCCGAGATCGCCCGAGCGCTGGGATTTCGCTCACCCAACGCTGCCGAAGAGCATTTGCGGGCACTCAACAAGAAGGGCGTGATTCGCATGGTCGCCGGCACCTCGCGGGGCATCCGCCTTCCCGCCCAGGAGCTGGAGTCGGCCGAGGCTGATACCAGCGCCCCGCAGGGACTGCCGATTATCGGTGAGGTCGCCGCCGGCAGCCCGATCCTGGCAGCGGCACATATCGACCGCCACTGCCCGCTCCCCCCCGAGTACTTCACGCCGCGCGCCGACTATCTGCTGCGAGTGCGTGGCCTGTCGATGAAGGACATCGGCATCATGGAGGGCGACCTGCTCGCGGTGCACCGTACCGAGCGCATTCGCGATGGCCAGATCGTCGTCGCACGGCTCGAGGACGAGGTCACCGTCAAGCGCTTCAAGCGCCAGGGCCACCAGGTATGGTTGATAGCCGAGAACGAGGAGTTCGCCCCCATCGAAGTGGACCTGCGCCATCAGGCGCTGGAAATCGAGGGCATCGGCGTGGGTGTGATTCGCGGTGGCAGCGGCCAGGCGCTGGGCTAAGCCTCAACCCGGCCATGCGCAAGATTCTGCACGCCGACTGCGACTGCTTCTATGCCGCGGTAGAGATGCGCGACCAGCCAGCGCTTCGCGAGGTTCCACTGGCGGTGGGCGGCAGCGCCGAACGTCGAGGCGTTGTCGCCACATGCAATTATCCCGCCCGCGCCTTCGGCGTGCGCAGTGCCATGCCCACCGCCACGGCGCGGCGGCTGTGTCCGGAGCTGGTCGTGCTGCCTCCCGATTTCGAGCGCTACCGCGCCGTTTCACAGCAGATACAGGCGCTATTCCTCGAACTCACGCCGCTTATCGAACCGCTGTCGCTGGATGAAGCCTACCTCGACGTCAGTGAGGTAGCGCGTTTCCACGGTAGCGCCACCTGGATGGCCCAGTGGCTCAAGGAGCAGACCCTGGCGCGTACCGGCATCACCCTGTCGGTGGGAGTCGCGCCAAGCAAGTTTCTGGCCAAGATCGCCAGCGACTGGGACAAGCCCGATGGCCTGACGGTGATTGCCCCCGAGGACGTGGACGGCTTTCTGCGCCCGCTACCGGTAAGCAAACTTCACGGCGTGGGGCCGGCCACCACTGCCAAGCTCGAAGCGCTGGGGATTCATCGCTGTGAAGACCTTCGCCAGCGCTCTCTGACTACGCTGCTGGAGCGCTTCGGCAAGTTCGGCCGCCACCTCTACCAGCTCGCCCGCGGCATCGATGAGCGCGAGGTCAACATCAGCCGCGAGCGCAAGTCGGTCAGCGTCGAAACCACCTTCGATCGCGACCTGCCCGACCTGGCCGCCTGCCGGCAGGCGCTACCCCCACTGATCGACAAGCTCCGGAAACGGCTGGCGCGCCACGACGATCCGCCCAGCGACAAGCGCTTCGTCAAGGTGAAGTTCGACGATTTCAGTCAGACGACCATGGAGAGCGCGGGCTACGCCGATGACTCCCGCGGCTTTCAGCACCTGCTCGAACAGGCGTGGCAACGTGGCGCCAGACCGGTGAGGCTGCTTGGTGTCGGCGTCAGGCTGGTACCCGAAGATGCCCAGCGACAGCTGACGCTGTTCGACGAGTCATGATCCAGCGGCGTCGCCGGTCAGCCATGCCGATACGCCGCAACGACTACTTGGTATCGATATAGCGCTGGGAATTGAACGTCGCTACCCACTCAGGGTGATATACCACCAGTACGCTGAGCAGCATGCCGGAGATAAAGGCCTCGGAGGGCATCAGCAGTGGCAGGAAGCGGGCATACTCACCGGCCAGGAACCAGGCCTGCGGGTCGCTCGCCCCGAGCCCCACGATCGCCACTGCGGCGAGCCCACTGGCCAGAGTGGCCAGCGCGGTACCGAAGAAGCCGCAGATGAAAACGAACACCGGCAGGTTGTCGGGCAACCAGCGGTCCACCAGCCGCCAGGCGACCACCATCACCAGCGCCGGGACCACGCCACTGATCAGCACGTTCACGCCCAGCAGCGGCCAGGCCACGCGTCCCAGCAGCACCATGGCGAGATTGACCGCCAGACAAATCAATAGCGCCAGCGGCGCCTTGAACACCAGCGTCAGCAGCGCGGTAAACACCAGATGCAACGTCAGCCAGTCCACCGCCTGGGCACGCAGCTGCCACAGCAGCAGCACGGCGACCAGCGCCGCCAGCCAGCGATGCTGCAGAGCGACATCCGCCAGCAGCGCCTGCCACGGCCGCTGCGCCAGCGCCAGGCCCAGTACTACGGCGCTGATCAACCAGCCAAGCCCCAGGATCCAGGGCATCAGCACCACTTCGGCGAAGGTCATGGCACTCTCCGTGATCGCTGACGGTCAGGCGAAGACCACCGTCTTGTTGCCATGGATCAACACCCGGTCTTCGAGGTGCCAGCGCAGCCCGCGGGCGAGCACGGCTTTCTCCACGTCGCGACCAAAACGCACCAGGTCGTCGGCGGTGTGGCAGTGGCTGACGCGGTGAATGTCCTGCTCGATGATCGGCCCCGCATCCAGCTCTTCGGTGACATAGTGGCAGGTTGCCCCGATCAGCTTGACGCCACGCTGGTAAGCTTGATGGTACGGCTTGGCACCGGCGAATGAGGGCAAGAAACTGTGGTGAATATTGATCACCCGACCGGCATAGCGCCGGCATAGCGCCGGCGGCAGGATCTGCATGTAGCGCGCCAGCACGACGCTATCCGCCTCGGCCTGCTCGACCAGCCGCTCGACCTCGGCAAACGCCTGGGGCTTGGTATCCGGCGTGACCGGCACCCGGTAGTAGGGAATGCCGTGCCACTCCACCAGCGAGCGCATGTCATCGTGGTTGGAGATCACGCAGGGAATGTCGCAGTCGAGCTCACCGGCGGTCCAGCGATACAGCAGGTCGACCAGGCAGTGACTTTCCCGAGACACCATGAGCACCACGCGGGGGCGCCTGGCGGTATCGGTCAGCGCCCAGTCCATGGAGAACTCCTCGGCGATCGGTGCAAAGGCCTCGCGTAGTTGCACGGCGCTCAATCCGATCGAGTCGGCAAGAATTTCGTAGCGCATGAAGAAGCGGCCGGTCGCCAGGTCGGAGTGCTGGCTCGCTTCGGTGATCGAGCCTCCCTGGCGGGCAATGAATCCTGACACACGGGCGACAATCCCGACCTGATCGGGACAGGACACTACCAGACGATAGTAATCGGACATCGGGGAACCATCAGTAGGGAAAACGAACGCTGCAGAGCCCGCAGGCTCCACGATAGTGTAACGAATTCAACGGCATCGGAATACGCGCGTTGTGGGGCCAGGGAGCCTTCCCGTATGATGTCGAGACGCTCTGCTCTCATTAGGCCCAACCTTCTCATGCCGCAACACCGCGTTACCGTTCGCCGTCGCCAGCGCCCACCGCTCAGATTGCTGCCCCTTGGCGGTTGTGGCGAGATCGGAATGAACATGACGCTTTACGGTTATCAGGATCACTGGCTGGCCGTTGACTGCGGGATGATGATTCGCCAGGACCTGCCCGACACTCCGCTGCAGGTGCCCAACCTGGCCACCCTCGTCGCGCTGGACATCGTACCTCAGGCGCTGGTGATCACCCACGGTCATGAAGACCATATCGGCGCGGCGGCCTGGCTGTGGCCCAAGTGGGGCTGCCCGATCTACGCCACCCCGCTGGCGGCAGGCCTGCTGCGCGCCAAGTTTCACGAGCGCGGCCTGACCAGCGACATGATCCAGGTGATCGAACCCGGCGCGGCGCTGGAAAACGGCCCGTTCAGCCTGCGCTACCTACCACTGACCCATTCGATTCCGGAAAGCTGTGCACTGCTGATCATCACGCCGCACCATAAGGTGCTGCACAGCGGCGACTGGAAGCTCGACCCCGAACCGCTGATTGGCGCGCCGATGGATCCCGCGCTGTTTCAGGCGCTGGCCCCGGTCGATCTGGTGATCGGCGACTCCACCAACGCCAACCTCCCCGGCCATTCACGTAGCGAAGGCGACGTCGCCCGCGCACTCGAACGCACCCTCGCCGACTGTCCCGGTCGAGTCATCGTCAGCTGCTTTGCCAGCAATCTGGCGCGGGTGCTGGCCGTCGGCCGCGCTGCGGCAAACACCGGTCGCCGCGTGTGTCTGATGGGGCGCTCTATGGAGCGCATGGTGAGCGTAGCTCGAGGGCTCGGCTATCTGGACGACCTGCCGGCGCTGGTACCGGTCCGCGATCTCGGCTATCTGCCTCCCGAGGAGGTGCTCGTGATCGCGACCGGCAGTCAGGGCGAGCCCCGCGCCGCCCTGTCCCGTCTGGCACAGAACCGTCACCCCCATTTCGAGCTGGTGGCCGGCGACAGCGTGATCTTTTCCGCCAAGGCGATCCCCGGCAATGAGCGACTCATCGAGCGTCTCCAGCGGGGCCTGCGACACCTTGGCGTGACGCTCTTCGACGAGCGACTTCACCCCGAGCTCCATGCGTCAGGGCATCCCGCACAGGACGAACTGGCCACCTTCTACGACTGGATCAAGCCTCGCTACCTGCTGCCCGTGCACGGTGAACAGCGCCATCAGCAAGCCCATACGGCGCTTGCAGAGCGACTCGGCATTGCCGCTCCGGTGATCCCCGTAAACGGCGACCTGGTTCGCTTCGATGGCGAGGGGCTGCAGCTCGAAAGCCGCCATCCGCAGCCGCCCTGCATCGTCAGTCGGGATGCCATCACCCCGGCACCAGGCCTCAACGGCAGTGACGCGTCGCGGCGCGACAGCCTGTTTCTGGCGATTACCGTGACACCCGACGGAGAGGGCTGGGCGCGCCTAGGTCGTCTGGTGGTCGACGCCAGCGCCGCCTCGCACCTTGATGAGGAGGATTTCGGTGATTGGCTGGACGATCAGCTGGAAGGTCTCGACGCCCACGACCTGGCCGAGCTGCGTCGTCGCCTACAGCCACGCATGATCGACTACCTCGGCGAGCGCATGCGCCACTTGCCCACCGTGCACCTGCAGCTACTTGCCGGGGATCGTTTCGACCAGTAGCTCGACCTTATCTGCTAAGCAAATAAAGACAAGGGCGAGCCGCGAGGCTCGCCCTTGTCATGCTGGTACACTAGCCGACGAGTTCAAGATCGCCAGCAATGACATCCAGCCTATCAGCTCTTCTTAGCGTTCTTAGGCGGCCGGCCTCGGCGGCGCTTGGGCTGCTCACCAACCAGATCATCCAGAGAAAGCCCCGCGTCATTGATGGCCTCACGAATCTCAGCCAGCTTGCGCTCTTTCATGGCTTCCTCTTGCTGGCGCTGCTTGTCCTCGTCCTGCTTCTGCTCGATCACTTCACCGATAACCTCGGCAAGCTTATGTAGTTGCTCCATGCTCAACTGGCGTGCAGCTGCACGAGCAACGTTCTTATTGCGAGCGATACGCTCCAGAGATTCGGAAGACATTGGCTTCCTCCATATTGAAAGTCAGGGAACACGAATATGCTGCGCCTGGATAAAAAGTATAAGCAGATATAACGACATGGCAAGAAAAGCCTACACAAAAAAACCGCCGCTTTGGAGTGGTGCGACGGCTTTAGCATCAATCTATGTGTCGAAACAGCGATGGAGTTGCCGGCTAGCCACCGGTCATATTCATGAAGCGAACGACCTGGACATCACCGTCAGTGGTAAAATGGTGACGCTCCGGCTTTAGCGGCATGGCCTCCACAATGGCCGTCTTGAGGGCATCCATATTCCCTGGATGGCGGCGCAATACGGCGCGCAGATCCACCGAGTGCTCGTTGCCTAGACACAGCAGCAAGCGCCCTTCCACCGTGACCCTGACACGATTACAGGTCGAGCAGAAGTTATGGCTGTGGGGTGAGATGAAGCCGATCCGTGATTCACTGTCGGCCATACGGAAATAGCGCGAGGGGCCAAGCGTGCTTTCGGTGGTCGGCACCAGCGGATAACGTGCTTCGATCAGGGCCTGCACTTCATCGCTCGAGCAGAACGTTTCTGCCCGCGAGTGATCCGACACATCGCCAAGCGGCATCTCCTCGATAAAGCTGATGTCGAGATGTTCGCGTCTCGCAAACTCGACCAGGTCGACCACCTCATCATCATTGCGCCCCTTGAGAACCACTGCATTGAGCTTGATCCGCTCGAAGCCTGCGTCACGGGCGGCACGTATGCCATCGATCACCTTATGCAGATCACCGGTGCGAGTCAGTTGGCGAAACTTGTCGGCATCCAGCGAGTCCAGGCTGATGTTGAGCCGAGTGAGACCGCCATCGCGCAGGGCCTGGGCATGCTTGACCAGCCCGACACCATTGGTGGTCATGGCAAAATCGTCTAGCCCCAGCGTGCCAATCTCGGACACCAACTGAGCAATCCCTCGCCTGACCAGCGGCTCGCCGCCGGTCAGTCTGACTTTCTCTACCCCGAGCTCGACGAACGCCCGCGCCACCATCGACAGCTCTTCCAGCGTCAATATCTGGGCTCGCGGCAGAAAGGTCATCTCCTCGCTCATGCAGTAGACGCAGCGAAAGTCGCAGCGATCAGTCACTGAAATACGCACATAGCGCACCCGGCGATTGAAGTCATCGATCAACGTCGTCATACACTCTCCCAGCGGCGTGCAGCGTGCTTGTCGGTATTGCGCTCCGCCACCCAATAAGCGCCGTGGCGGGTATGTTCCTTCTTCCAGAACGGGGCGCGCGTCTTGAGATAGTCCATGATGAAATCGCAGGCCTCGAAGGCCGCGCGACGATGCGCACTGGCAACCGCCACCAGCACAATGGGATCACCAGGTGTCAGCATACCGACCCGGTGGATCAGTCGTATACCGTCGAGTGGCCAGCGCTGCTCTGCCTCGGCGACGATCTGCGCCAGCGCCGCTTCGGTCATCCCCGGATAGTGCTCGAGGCTCAGCGCTTCAACGTCGGGTTTCTCGTTGAAGTCGCGTACCAGACCGGTGAAACAGACCACCGCCCCAATGTCGCTGCGTCCTTCGCAAAGCGCGCGCTGCTCGGCACCGGCATCGAAGGGCTCGTGCTGAACTCGGATCATCATCACCCCCCCGTGACGGGCGGAAAGAAGGCCACTTCGTCACCTTCGGTCAGCGGGGTGTCGTCACCGCCCATGACCTGATTGACGGCACATAGAATGCGGCCTTCCTCGAGCAGGGTGAAGTTGGCATCGCGCTCCTTGAGTGCCAGCTTGAGCGCCGCAACATCCGGTCGTGCCAGCGACGCAACGGGTATTTCCAGCTCACTGACCCCCAAGCGCTCGCGCAATTCGGCAAGACATTTGACCCGCACGCAGCGCGAATCGGCATGGGGGCCGAGACTCACCTCACCACTGTAACAGTCATCGGTGACGATCTGGGGGCAGGATGTCGGTACCGGCTCGCCACGGCGATAGTCGCCGGATTTACCACCGGTCTTGGTCAGCAAGCGAATCTCGCCAATCTGCATGTCCTTGTCGACGGCCTTGCACATGTCGTACAGCGTGAGGCAGGCCACCGACACTGCGGTCAGTGCCTCCATTTCGACGCCGGTACGTCCATTCAGACGACAGGTCGCGGTGACCTCGACACAGGAGTGCTGCTCATCGAGGCGAAAGTCCACACTGACCTTGGACAGCGCAAGCTGATGGCAGAGTGGAATCAGCTCGTGAGTTCGCTTGGCCGCTTGAATGCCGGCAATGCGGGCGGTGGCCAACACGTCGCCCTTGGGTAGGCCACCGTCGGCCAGTAGCGCCAGGGTCGCCGGCCGCATGCTGATGCGGCCGCCGGCCATTGCCTCACGGCGGCTCTCCTGCTTGTCGGCGACATCCACCATATGGGCCTCGCCGCGGGCGTTAAGATGAGTCAGGCTCATAACGTTTCGTGCCTCATATCAAACTGTCGAAGGGTTGCACGGTAACCGTCTCGCCACGGGCTACCGCTGCCCGCGATGCCTCGATCTCGATCAGACAGTTAGCGGCATTCATCGAGGATAGAATCCCGGAGCCCTGAGCGCCTGTGCTGCGCACCCACAGTTGGCCATCGGCATCGCAGCGATAGACCCCACGCAGGAAGTCCACCCGCTCCAGCCGGCTGTTGAGTGTCATCTCGGCTCGGGCCGTAAGGCGCGTTGGCTGCCAGCCCGGCTCACCCTGCAAGCCGCGCAGCACCGGCTGCACGAATTCGAGGAAGGTGACCATTACCGCCACCGGGTTGCCCGGCAAACCAAAGAAAGGCACCTGACGCCACCCCAGCCGACCGCAGGCCAGCGGCCGTCCAGGACGAATGGCAATCCGCCAGAAACCGAGCTCGCCCAGTTCGTTGAGCGCTGCCTTGATCCAGTCCGCCTGGCCCACCGAGACACCGCCGCTGGTAATGATCATATCGTGATCGCTGACGGCCTCGGCCAGTGCCGCCACTACCCGCTCACGCTGATCGGCGAGAATACCCAGGTCATGAACGTCGGCACCGAGCCGGGTCAGCATGCCGCGCAGCGTAAAACGATTGGCGTCATAGATGCTCGCCTCAGGCAGCGGCTGCCCCGGCGCAGTGACTTCGTCGCCAGTGGAGAAAATCGCCACCCGCGGCCGCCGATAGACACTGACCTCACTCAAGCCCAGCGACGCCAGTAGACCGAGATGCTGGGGTAGCAGCCGGGTACCGGCGTCCAGCACGGATTGCCCGAAGGCGATGTCCTCACCGGCCTGGCGCACGTTCTGACCGCGGCGCACGCGCTCCGCGCGGCTGATCACCACCGCTCCGTCTCCGCCCTCCTCGATCTGTTCGCTCATGATCACGGTATCCGCCCCCTCGGGTAGCGGCGCGCCGGTGGTAATGCGCAGCGCCGTGCCCGGCGCCAGCGGCTGCGCCCAGCGCTGACCGGCGAGCACCTCGCCCACCACCGGCCAGCGTGTCGGCGGCCGCTCAGGCCACGCCAGCGCAATGCCGTCCATGGCGGCATTGGTCTGCTGCGGTACATTGAGGGGTGACACCAGCGGCTCGGCCAACACGCGCCCGAGCAGCCCTGCGAGGGGGACCCGCTCGGTCCCGAGCGGCGTCGCAAACAGCGCGTCGAGCGCCGCGCGCGCCTCATCGACGCTGAGCATCCGCTCGCCAAGTTCGAAACAAGACAGCGTCATGCTGGCATCTCCCGCGGCCGCGCCTGCTGAGGCCAGCTCTGCTGCCAGGCAACGACCCAGTTACTCAGCCGCTGATGGTCATCCAGATCGAGCGATTCGACCCCTGCCGGGAGGTCCAGCACATCGGGACTGGCGACAGCCCTGATCCAGGGATCGTCGGTGGCCAGCAGCGGCTTGCCCAGCGCCGCACGATGCAGCTCCAGCTTGGGCAGCGGCCAAGCCTTGAAGCCCTCGACCAGCACCAGATCGGGGGCCAGCGGCGCCAGTTGCGCCAGCAGCTGTGACAGATCCGGCTCCGCGTCTCCGGGGGTGTTGATCATCAGCGCGGTGCGCGAGCGCGAGGCGATCAGCATCGGTGTCGCACCGGCCTCGCGCAGGCGATAGCTGTCCTTGCCGGGCTGGTCGATATCGAAGGCGTGATGCGCATGCTTGACCACCGCCGCTCTGATGCCGTGCGCCTGCAACCGCGGCAGCAAGGCTTCAAGCAGCGTGGTCTTGCCGGTGCCGCTCCAGGCGGCGATACCGAGCAGCGGCAGGTGCGCATCGAAGGTCAGCGTCATCGAGATTCCGTCACTGTTCATATTCCCAGGCGCCGCTCGAGCGCCTCGCGCTCGGCGGGGCGATTGAGATTGGCAAAGGCCTCTGGGCAGTCGCTGAAGTCGACATGGCAGTAGGCATGGCGGGCATACCAGCGGTCGATCTTGCGCTCGCCGTCGGTAAGCGCTGCGCCAAGATCATCGGCCAACTCGCGACGCATCAGCGCCACCACCGGATGGGCGCGCTCGCCGTCGTGGGCCACTGCAATGTCATGCTCCCCCACGCCTTGCCAAAGCCGCGGCACCAGTTCCATGGGCAGCGCCGGGGTATCGCAGGGCACGAACACCACCCAGGCCTGGCGGGCGGCCAGCAGGCCGCTCCAGATGCCCATCAATGGCCCCTGGTATCCCGTCTCGCGATCGCACACCACGCGACAACCCAGCGCCCGGTAATCCTCGAGGTTGCGGTTGGCATTGATCACCACCTCTTCGACGTGGCCGTCGAGGCGCTCGCGGACGTGTGCGACAAGCGGCCGTCCAAGGAAGTCGCTAAGCCCCTTGTCACAGCCCCCCATGCGCCGCCCCTGTCCACCGGCGAGAATCACACCGCTGAGCGGCAACCGCTGGTTCGTTTCCATGCCACTCGTCATACCATTATCGCCTCACGGCGGCCCATTGACCGATCGTTGATCCTGCCCAAAACTGACCAAACGGTCAAATCCGACAGGCACTGTAAGTCTTTGTCTAAAGACTACCCCATGGGCGCTGTGACTGCGACCATCGGAGCCGCCATACAGGCCTAAAGTCATAGTCGTTTCATCGGCTTATCTTTGCACCGGGGACACGCTATCATGCCGTCAAGGATCTTCAACAAGGACAGCGCATGGGTGGTTTCGACGTCGGAGCACGTCTCAAGCAACTACGACTACGGGCAGCGCTTTCGCAGCGTGAGCTGGCCAAACGGGCCGGCGTGACCAACAGCACCATCTCGTTGATCGAGCAGAACAGCGTCAGCCCTTCGGTCAGTTCACTGAAGAAGATACTCGATGCCATGCCGGTCTCGATCAGCGAATTCTTTGCCGGCGAGCAGACCAGCCAGGAGCAGGTCTTCTACCGCGCCAGCGAACTGACCGAGATCGGCGATGGGCAGCTGTCGTGGAGGCTGGTCGGTGCACGGCGTCCCAATCGCAGCATGTCGATCATCTACGAACGCTACCCGCCCGGCGCCGACACCGGCGCAGACATGCTGGAGCATGACGGTGAGGAAGGCGGCGTGGTGGTAGCCGGCACTATCGAGCTCACCGTCGATGGAGAAGCGCGCCTGTTGACCGCAGGCGACGCCTACTACTTCGACTCTCGGTTGCCGCACCGCTTTCGCAACGTCAGCGACAGCGAGTGCGTCATTGTGAGTGCCAACAACCCGCCGTCGTTTTCCGATGGCAGCGGCGAGCGCCACCACCACTGAGCCACTACTCGCCCTCGCGTGCCGGCGGCAGGATCAGGTTGAGGACTATCCCCACCACTGCCGCCAGACTCACGCCCTGCAGGGTGAACTGACCGCCGCCGAACTGCATCCCGCCAATGCCAAACACCAGGATCAGCGATACCACCACCAGGTTACGCGGCGCGGTCAGCGATTGGCCGGCGCGCACCATGGTGTTCATGCCGACCACTGCGATGGAGCCAAATAGTAGCACCATGATGCCGCCCATCACCGGACCGGGAATGGTCTGCAGCACGGCGCCCAGCTTGGCAATAAAGGCCAGCAGAATAGCGAAACAGGCGGCAACGATCATATAGCGCGGATTGAAGGCGCGGGTCAGGGTGACCGCCCCGGTCACTTCGGAGTAGGTGGTATTGGGCGGGCCGCCGAACAGCGCCGCAGTGGAGGTGGCCAGGCCATCGCCCAGCAAGGTGCGATGCAGGCCGGGTTTCTCCAGGTAATTCTTGCGAGTCACCGAGCCGATCGCCACCATGTCGCCGATATGCTCCACCGCAGGGGCGATGGCCACCGGGATCATGAACAGGATCGCCGCCCAGTGAAAGCTCGGCGCGGTAAAGCTTGGCAGCGCCACCCAACTGGCCTCACGCACCGGCGAAAAATCGACCACCCCCATCGCCAGTGCCAGTAGATAGCCGGTCAGGATCCCCCCCATGATCGGAATTAGGCGCAGTAGCCCACGACCAAACACCGCCAGCACCAGGGTGACCAGCAGGCTGATCATCGACAGGGTGATCGCCTGACCGTAACCGATATGCTCGCTGGTCTCGCCGCTGGCCATCTCCACCGCCACCGGCGCCAGCGCCAAGCCGATCACCATGATCACAGGCCCCACCACCACGGCGGGCAGTACGCGGTGCAGCCAGTCGGTCCCCTTGATGCGCACCACCTGCGACATGGCGACATAGACCAGGCCCGCGGCGAGTAGCCCGCCGAGGGTTTCAGAGACGCCGAAGCTGGCAACCGAGCCCTGGATCGGCGCGATAAACGCGAACGATGAAGCCAGGAATACCGGCACGCTCTGCCGCGTCACGGCATGGAACACCAGCGTGCCAGCACCGGCGGTGAACAGTGCCACACTGGGATCGAGCCCGGTCAGCAGCGGCACCAGCACCAGCGCCCCGAAGGCCACGAACAGCATCTGGACGCCGGTCAACAGCGTCCTGGGCAGGCTCGGCGAGGGCTCCGTTGCGGCCGCAGTCGAGTCGGTCATAAAGCGTTGCCTCTACGTCAATACATTGTTGTGAGCAAAAAAATGCCCCTTTAGAAGGGGCGAAATATTGATAGGGGTATTAGCGGGTGCCGAAGATCTTGTCCCCAGCATCGCCCAGCCCCGGGACGATATAGCCATTTTCGTCGAGTCGCTCATCGATCGCCGCGGTGTAGATCTCGACCTCAGGGTAGGCTTCCTGCACGCGGCGAATGCCCTCAGGTGCAGCGACCAGTACGATCACCTTCATCAGTGGGCAGCCACGAGACTTGAGCATATCGAGGGTGGCCAGCATCGAGCCGCCGGTGGCCAGCATCGGGTCGATGACGATCGCCAGGCGCTCATCGAGGTCGTTGGTAAACTTCTCGAAATAGGGCACCGGTTCGAGGGTCTCCTCGTTCCGGTAGAGCCCTACCACGCTGATCCGTGCGCTGGGGATCAGGTCGGTCACGCCGTCGAGCATGCCGAGACCGGCGCGCAGGATCGGCACGATGGTGACCTTCTTGCCCTTGAGTAGCTGGACCGGGATCTTGTTGCCGCTCCAGCCATCGATCTCCTGGGTCTGCAGCTCGAGATCCTGGGTCGCCTCGTAGGTCAGCAGCTTGGCCAGCTCCCCGGCCAGCTCACGAAAGCTCTTGGTGCTGATTCCCGCTTCGCGCATCAGCCCGAGCTTGTGCTGTACCAGAGGATGGTCGATGGCGTGAACGCTCATGGCGGAAGGCTCCCTCGTCAGGCTGACGTCTGGTGGATGGACAAATTGCGCGCAATTCTAGCCTGATCGCGCCCTCAGGTTAAGGCCCAGCGACCTCGGCTGGCAGCTGCCAGTCGATCGGCTCACGCCCGTGGGCGGCAAGGAAGGCGTTGGCTTGAGAAAAGTGCCGCTGGCCAAAGAAACCGCGGTGTGCCGACAGCGGCGAGGGGTGCGGCGAATGCAGCACCAGGTGTCGGCTGCGGTCGACGAAGGCGGCCTTCTTCTGGGCATAGCTGCCCCACAGCATGAAAGCGACGTGGTCGCACTGCTCATTGACCGTGGCGATGGCGCGGTCGGTGAAGGTTTCCCAGCCGCGACCGCGATGCGAGCCGGCGTTGCCCTGCTCTACGGTCAGCACGCTGTTGAGCATCAGCACGCCCTGGCGCGCCCAGTGCTCGAGAAAGCCGTGATTGACCGGCGTGGTGCCGAGATCCTGGGCCAGCTCCTTGTAGATATTCTGCAGCGACGGCGGCGTCGGCACGCCGGGGCGTACCGAGAAACACAGCCCGTGGGCCTGATCGGGGCCGTGGTAAGGGTCCTGCCCGAGCACCACCACCTTGACCTGCTCGAGGGGGGTCAGCTGGAAGGCGCGAAACCAGTGCGCCGAGTGCGGGTAGATCACCTTGCGCGCAGCTTTCTCGGCAGCCAGAAAGTCGCGCAGGTCCTGCATATAAGGTGCCTGCAGCTCATCTCCAAGATGCGCTTGCCAGCTCTCGGGAAGCGGCGATGCCGACATCCTGACCTCCTCGTCGTCGTTAGCCGTCAGGGAGTCTGTCCGCGGACCTGATCGACCAGCGGCTCAACGTAGGCGATCCCCATGTCCCAGGGGAACTGAATCCAGCAGTCCTGCGCCACTTCGGTGAGACACTGATCCACCAACGGGCGCCCTTCCGGCTTGGCATAGATCGTCACGAAGTGTGCCTTGGGGAGCATCTCGCGCACCGCCCGAGCGGTCTTGCCGGTGTCGACCAGGTCGTCGACCAGCAGCCAGCCGTCGCCGTCATGCTCGACGCCTTTCATGACATCGAGGCCGCCTTGATCCATATGGTCATAGCTCTTGATGCAGACGGTGTCGATCAACCGCACGTTGAGCTCACGGGCGATCAGGGCCGCGGGAATCAGCCCGCCGCGGGTGATGGCGATAATACCCTTGAAGTCACGCTCGACGAGTTGATGACACAGCGCCCGCACATCGCGGTGGAGCTGGTCCCAGGAAACGGTGAAGTGCTGCTGATAGCGATTGGCGCTCATGATCGATATACCGGTAAACCACTGGGGAGGACCCTGTTGCGCTACTCGTCCTCGGTGAAAGAACAGACCGCAAAGACGCCGTAGCCGGCATCGCGGATCTTCTGTGACCCGCCGAGCTCCGGCAGGTCAATGATGGTGGCGGTTTCCACCACCTGGCCACCGCTGCGCGAGATCAGCTTGGACGCGGCCAACATGGTCCCTCCAGTGGCGATCAGGTCGTCCATGACCAGAATACGATCGCCTTGCTGGAAGGCGTCGGAGTGCAGTTCGACCTCCGACTTGCCGTACTCAAGGGTGTAGGTCTCGCTGATGGTGCGAAACGGCAGTTTACCCTTCTTGCGCACCGGCACGAAGCTGCAGCCCAGCTCGTAGGCCAGCGGCGCGCCGATGATGAACCCGCGCGCATCGATGGCGGCAATCGCGTCCAGCTCCATCTCCTGATAGCGGTGCACGAAGCTGTCGATCAGCTTGCGGAACGCCCCACTATTCTGCAGCAGCGGCGTGATATCGCGGAAATTGACCCCGGGGTGTGGCCAGTCGGGGACGGTCCGAATCACGGATTTGATGTAGTCGCCGTATATGCTCATCGCGGGTCGGGTCTCATCGGGTCAGTCGAGGAAAAGGAACTTGAGAACGAACAGCAGTGCCAGAATGATCACTGCCGGGTTGAGGTCGCTGAAGCGGCCGGAGAGCGTCTTGATGGCCACATAGCTGACGAAGCCCAACGCGATCCCCTCGGCGATCGAGAAGGTCAGCGGCATGGCCAGGGCAGCGATCAGCACCGGGGCCGCCTCGGTGACATCCTCCCAGTCGGCGTGGGCCAGGCTACCGGCCATCAGCACCGCCACATAGAGCAGCGCCCCGGCGGTTGCATAGGCGGGGATCGAGCCGGCCAGCGGGGAGAAGAACAAGCTGACCAGAAACAGCCCGGCCACCACTACCGCCGTCAGCCCGGTGCGCCCACCCGAGGCGATACCGGCGGTAGACTCAATGTAGCTGGTGGTGGTCGAGGTGCCCATCACGGCACCGGCCATGGAGGCCCCACTGTCGGCCATCATGGCGCGACCGATACGCGGCAGCTTGCCATCCTTGTCGAGCAGCTTGCCGCGGTGAGCCACCCCGATCAGGGTGCCGGAGGTGTCGAACAGGTCGACGAACAGGAAGGCGAAGATCACGCTGAGCATGGCTATGTCGAGCGCACCGGCGAAGTCGAGGGCCATGAAGGTCGGAGCAATCGACGGCGGGGCCGAGACCAGGCCACCGTACTCGTTGTGACCGAACAGGATGGCCACCACGGTGACCCCGAGGATACCGATCATTACCGCGCCGGTGACCTTGAGGTAGGCAAGCGCGGTGATCACGAAGAAGCCCACCAGGGCATAGATCGCCGCAGGCTCGGAGAGATCGCCGAGCGCCACGTAGGTGGCGGTATCGGAGACCACGATGCCGGCATTCTTGAGCGCAATCATGGCCAGAAACAGACCGATACCGGCGGCAATCCCCAGCCGCAGCGAAAGCGGAATGGCATTGATGATCCATTCGCGGATCTTGAACACGCTGAGCAGGAAGAAGATAAAGCCCGAGAAAAACACTGCCCCCAACGCCGCTTCCCAGGTGTAGCCCATGCCCAGCACCACGCCATACGTAAAGAAGGCGTTGAGGCCCATGCCGGGCGCCTGGGCAATCGGATAGTTGGCCCACAGCCCCATGATCAAACAGCCCACTGCCGCGGCCAGGCAGGTGGCCACGAACACCGCCCCGTAGTCCATGCCGGTCTCGGACAGAATACTGGGGTTGACGAAGATGATATAGGCCATGGTCAGGAAGGTGGTGATCCCGGCAATGACCTCTGTCTTGATGGTGGTGTTGTTCTCAGACAGCTTGAAGTGGTTATCCAGCAGTCGTTTCATCGGCTTAGTCCTGCGCGTGGGCGTACAGCGCCCGGGGTGCGAGAAAAGCCGCACATGGTACCCAAAGGCATCGGGGGATGCGAGACACATATAAGGTACATGGCGACCTGCGTTGATTGTTGTAATGACCGGCATCTCGCCAGCCTGCTCTATCTATAAGCAAGCCCTGCGCCATTGGCCACTCGCGCCACCAACGAAAACTTGACGGAGCGGTCAAAGCAAGCGTTTCAGTGCCCTTGGCGACTCGCCATCACCCGCTCGACGGTCTCGACGATGGCCTGGGTCTGGGGGTCGATCTCGATGTTGACACGATCGCCGGGGCGCCGCTCTGCGAGGGTGGTACGCGCCAGGGTCTCGGGAATCAAATTGACACAGAAGCGCACCCGCCCTGCCGTGCCAGTCGCCACGCCACCGATGGTCAGGCTGATACCGTCCACACCAATATAGCCCTTGTCGAAGATGAAACGGCCGAACTCGGCGTCCAGCTCGAACCACAGCCGGCGATTGTTGGGCGCCTCGTCAAGCTCCACCAGCTCGGCCATGCTGCTGACGTGACCCGACATGGCATGACCGCCGATCTCGTCTCCAAAGCGCGCTGCACGCTCGATATTGACGCGATCCCCCTCCTTCACCGCACCAAGGTTGGTCAAACGCAGGGTCTCACGCATCAAGTCAAAACTGACCTGATCCCCCTCGATGGCAGTGACCGTCAGGCACACGCCGTTGTGTGCCACCGAAGCGCCCAGCGCCAGACCGTCGCGCAGCGCTGCGTCGAGCTCTAGCACATGGGTGCGAAACGCGGTTTTTTCGATGACCCGGGTGACCGTAGCCATGCCCTGTACGATGCCTGTGAACATGCTCTCTCCTGACCCTGGACGACCCACGCCCGGCTGTCGTGACGAGCGTTGGAAAGCCGTCGAGTGTAATGAATGAACGTGCCAGGCGTCCACGCTGGGTGCGCCGCCAACGCCCCGCCGCGATCAGCAGAAAAATCTTCAAATAGTGGAAATACAGGAAAAATTACCACATCGCTGGCAAGTGACACTCACCTTGGACTAAAGTCGTTGACATTATTCGAGTGCGACGCCTAGAATCCTCAGCACATATTCAGGCGCCGATTTGACCCCGGATTGCGGGCGCCCTCCTTCCCACCAGGGAGGGAGAAGTGCAGCTAAAAGGGTGTGTCCAGCGTTGATGGCCACCCGCCAGGGTGGCCTTTTTTTTGCCCGCTGCCTCCGCCCGCCGGCGCCGTAACGCGACAGGACCATGATTACACTCTCCAACGTCTCCAAGACCTACGGCCAGGGCGACAGCGCCGTCGAAGCGCTCAAGCCGCTCGACCTGCACGTGCCCGAAGGCGCCATCTACGGCGTTATCGGCCTCTCCGGCGCCGGCAAGTCGACACTGATCCGCTGCGTCAATCTGCTCGAGCGCCCCACCAGCGGCAGCGTAAGCGTCGACGACCAGGAGCTCACGGCGCTCAACGGCACGGCGCTCAACCAGGCTCGTCACCGCATCGGCATGATCTTCCAGCATTTCAACCTGCTGGCTTCGCGGACGGTGTTTGCCAACGTCGCCCTGCCCCTCGAGCTGATGGGCGTGCCGCGCGTCGAGATCCGTCAACGGGTACTCCCGCTGCTCGATCTGGTCGGCCTCAGCGACAAGACCGAGCAGTATCCGGCACAGCTCTCCGGCGGCCAGAAACAACGAGTGGCCATCGCCCGCGCCCTGGCAAGCAAGCCCAAGGTGCTGCTCTGCGACGAGGCGACCTCGGCCCTCGACCCACAGACCACCGGCTCGATCCTGGCCCTACTGCAGGAGATCAATCGCAGCCTGGGGCTGACCATCCTACTGATCACCCACGAGATGGAGGTGGTCAAGCGGATATGCCATCGGGTCGGCCTGATCTCGGACGGCTATCTGGTGGAGGAAGCCGAGGTAGGCGACTTCTTTACCGCCCCGAGCACACAGCTGGGCCGCGAGTTCATCAACGAGTTTCTCGAGCTCGAACCGCCGCGGGCGCTGATCGAACGCCTCGACGCCGCACCCGGCGACCATTCACATCCAGTAGTACGTCTGGCGTTTTCCGGCGACGCGGTATCCACGCCGCTGATCTCGCGCCTGGCCCGCGACTGCCAGATCGACGTCAGCATCCTGCAGGCCAAGGTCGAGTCGATACAGGATCGCACCCTGGGACTGATGATCGCTGAGCTGATCGGGCCCGCGGACAAGACCCGCGAGGCCATCGACTACCTCGAAACCCATGATCTCCACGTGGAGGTGCTCGGCCATGTCCAGCGCGATGATTGACCTGATACTCAAGGCCACCTTCGACACCCTCTATATGGTCGGCATCTCGAGCCTGATCTCGGCGCTGCTCGGGGTACCACTGGGCGTGCTGCTGTATGTCACCCGGCCGCGCCAGATCCTCGCTCAACCATTGCTCAACCGGGTCCTGGGGGTCGTCACCAATATCGGCCGCTCGGTGCCCTTCATCATCCTGATGGTAGCGATCATTCCCTTCACGCGGATGATCGTCGGCACCTCGATCGGCACCAACGCCGCTATCGTGCCGTTGACCATCGCGGCGATTCCGTTCGTGGCGCGACTGGTCGAGGGTGCCCTCAACGAGATCTCGCCGGGGCTGATCGAGGCCGCCCAGTCGATGGGTGCCACGCCACTGCAGATCATCACCAAAGTGCTGCTGCCCGAGGCACTCGGCGGCATCATCACCGGCCTGACCATCACCGTGGTGACCCTGGTCAGCTATTCGGCGATGGCCGGTGCGGTGGGCGGTGGCGGCCTGGGCGATCTGGGCATCCGCTACGGCTACAACCGCTTCGACCCGATGATCATGCTGATCACCGTGGCGATCCTGGTGGTCATGGTCCAGGGCTTCCAGAGCCTCGGCGACCACCTGGTGCGCCGCACCGATCATAAATAGCGCGCCGGCCACGGAGTGCGCCAGCGCCTTTACCGCCTCTGCGGAGGCATTTCTCAGGAGAACTCACCATCATGCACGCTACTCTGTCACGCACCCTATCCCCCGCCCGCCTGCTCGGCGGCGCCGTGATCACCGGCAGCCTGCTACTGTCCGGCTGCGGTAACGGCGACGATGCCGACGCCAGCCGCTCGATCAGCGTCGGGACCGTGGCCGGTCCCGAGACCGAGGTCATGGAAGTCGCCGTGCGCCTCGCCAAGGAGGAGTACGATCTCGACGTGGAGATCGTCGAATTCACCGATTACGTCTCCCCCAACGCCGCACTGGCCGACGGCAGCCTCGATGCCAACGCCTATCAGCACGAACCCTACCTGCAGAGCATGGTCGAGGATCGCGGCTACGAGCTGGTCGCCGCCGGGCGCAGCTTCGTCTACCCGATCGGCGCCTACTCCGAGCGCCACACCAGCATCGACGAGCTGCCCGATGGCGCCATCATCGCGCTTCCCAACGACCCGTCCAACGAAGGCCGCTCACTGATCCTGATGCACAACGAGGGCCTGATCGAGCTCGACGACCCGGAGAACCTCGAGGCCACGCCAGTCAACGTGATCGAGAACCCGCGCGACTTCCAGTTCCGCGAGATCGAGGCCGCCCAGCTGCCGCGCGTGCTACCCGACGTCGACATGGCGTTCATCAACAACACCTTCGCCCAGCCCGCCGGCCTCAGCCTCAACGATGCCCTGGTCCGCGAAGGCCCCGACTCGCCCTACGTCAATCTGATCGTGGTGCGTGCCGGCGACGAGGAGCGTGAAGAGATTCGTCAGTTGGTCAGCGCGTACCAGCGCGACGAAGTGGCCGCCAAGGCCGAAGAGCTGTTTGATGGCGGCGCGATTCCCGGCTGGGAGTAAGGCCCGCATCGGCACTCGGCCGGCCTCGTGCCGGCCGAGTGCGGCAAGGAGATCTCATGCAAGCGAACTATGATCTACTGGCACGTCAGCTGGAGGCACTGCTGGACAGCCGCGACTGGCTGACCAACAGCGCCCAGACCTGCGCCTTCATCATGCACAGCGTGCCCGACCTCAACTGGGTGGGTTTCTACCTGCAGCGCCAGCCCGAGCTGCTGTCACTGGGGCCTTTTCAGGGCAAGCCAGCCTGCCACCCGATCCCCTTCGACAAGGGCGTGTGCGGTGCGGCAGCGCGCAGCCTCGCGACCCAGCGTGTCGACGATGTCCATGCAGTGGCCGAGCATATCGCCTGCGATGCGGCCTCACGTGCGGAGTTAGTGGTGCCAATCCTCAACGGAGAACGGCTATGGGGCGTGCTCGACCTCGACAGCCCACTCCCGGCGCGTTTCGCGGCCGTCGACCAGGCCGGCATCGAGCAGCTGGCGGCCGTCTTTACTAGCCGCAGTGACCTGGACGCCGCAGACTGATTACCTGGGGCCTAGACGCAAAACGGCCCCTCGGTGCTGCCTGAGGGGCCGTTTTTACGATTCTGGTAGGACCAAGCGGATTTGAACCGCTGACCTCCACGATGTCAACGTGGCGCTCTAACCAACTGAGCTATGGTCCTGCTGTGATTGCCCATGGCTACCGAAGAGATGGTAGGACCAAGCGGATTTGAACCGCTGACCTCCACGATGTCAACGTGGCGCTCTAACCAACTGAGCTATGGTCCTACTGCCTTCCAGGAGACAGCTTGCCTGGCAACGGATGCGTATTTTACGCATCCGCCCCACGAATGCAATAGTGGCGCAAAAAATCTTCACGATCAGCCGCTTGGAGACGTCCCGCGTCAGGATTTGACGCGTGCCACGGCATCCTGCCAGCCTTGATAGAGGCGCTCTCGCTCCTCCCCCGGCATGTTCGGCTCGAAGGTGCGCTCACAGCGCCACAGTTCGGCTATCTCCTCCAGATCGCGGTACCAGCCGATCTGCAGGCCGGCCAGGTAGGCAGCCCCCAGTGCCGTGGTCTCGAGCACCGTAGGCCGATCCACTGGAACGCCCAACATGTCGGCCAGGAACTGCATCAGCCAGTTGTTGCGGACCATGCCACCATCGACCCTCAACGTACCGGTATTGGCGGCCATGTCATCGTTCATGCAAACCTGCAAGTCGCGGGTCTGGTAGCAGACCGCCTGCAGCCCCGCGGCGACGATTTCGGCGATCCCGGTATCCCGGGTCAGCCCGAAAATGGCCCCGCGCGCCTGAGGATCCCAATGCGGCGCGCCGAGCCCGGTGAAGGCCGGGACCAGGTAGACGTGGTGACCTTCACGGGTCTTTCTCGCCAAGGCTTCGGTCTCGGCCGCATCGTGAAACAGCTTGAGTCCGTCCCGCAGCCACTGCACCGTAGCACCGGCCACGAAGATACTGCCCTCCATGGCGTAGGTCGGTTTGCCATTCAGGCGATAACCCACCGTGGTCAGCAGCCGGTTGCGAGAGGTTTCGGCGCTGTCGCCGGTATTGAGGATCATGAAACAGCCGGTCCCGTAGGTACTCTTGCCCATCCCGGGCTCGAAGCAGGCTTGCCCGAACAGCGCCGCCTGCTGATCACCGGCCACGCCGGCAATGGGCAGCGCCGTACCCAGGAAACCCTCACGCGCGTGACCAAAATCATCGCTGGAGTCCTTGACCTCCGGCAGCAGTGAGGCCGGAATATCGAACAGCGCCAGCAGCTCATCGTCCCAGCACTGCTGATGAATATTGAACAGCGCCGTGCGTGAGGCATTGGTCGCATCGGTGGCGTGTACCCTGCCACCGGTGAGGCGCCAGATCAGGAAACTGTCGACGGTGCCGAAGGCCAGTTCACCGCGCTCGGCTCGCTCCCGCGCACCCTCGACGTGCTCAAGCAGCCAGGCCAGCTTGGTGGCAGAAAAATAGGGATCGATCAACAGCCCGGTTCGCGCCTGGACCAAGGAGGTGTGGCCAGCATCGCGCAGTCGCTGGCACAGGTCGGCAGTACGCCGGTCCTGCCAGACGATCGCCCGATGCAGCACCTCGCCGGTATTGCGATCCCACAGCAGCGTCGTTTCGCGCTGATTGGTGATGCCGATGCCGGCCACCTCGTCGGCGCCGATACCCGCCTGATCGAGCACCTGACGACAGGTCTGCTCTACGCTCTGCCAGATATCCTCGGCATCGTGCTCGATCCAGCCATCTTCGGGAAAGTGCTGGGTGAACTCCTGCTGAGCCACCTCGACGACGTTAGCCTGCCGGTCGAAAAGGATCGCCCGCGAACTGGTGGTACCCTGATCGATGGCAAGCAGGTAGGCAGGCATGGCGCGGTCCTCTTGTATTGTTCGCTTTGATTTTCGTTTTCGCTGAATATATGTTCGTTTTCGACAACTGGAGACTAAACTACTCGCGTGAATGGCTCAAACCTTTGCATGCGACGCTCTCTTGCACCTTAGTCGAATGCTAGCCACGGTGACTGCAGCGGCCACTGCGTATACCCGATGTTGCATATCCTCGAAATCACGTAGACTAATCACAACGTCAAGGAGGTCGCATGAATCAGCGGGAACGTCAGGACGCTATCGTGGCACTGGTGAAACGCCAGGGCTATGCCGCCATCGAACAACTTACCAGCCACTTCGACGTCACGCCCCAGACGGTTCGCCGCGACCTCAATGCGCTGGCCGCGGAAGGGCTGATACGCCGCGTGCACGGTGGCGCCGGGCTCGAATCGAGCACCGTCAACACCTCCTACAGTACCCGCAAGACGCTCAACCTGGATGCCAAGCGCCGCATCGCCCACCTGTTGGCGTCAAAGATTCCCGACAACGCCTCGCTGTTCATCAATATCGGCACCAGCAATGAGGTGATCGCCGACGCCCTCGATCACCACAAGGGGCTCGAGGTGATTACCAACAACCTCAATGTGGCGGCCACTCTGCAGCACAAGGAAGACTTCAATGTCATCGTCGCCGGGGGCCAGGTGCGGGCTCGGGATGGCGGCATCATCGGTGAGGCGACCATCGACTTCATCAACCAGTTCAAGGTCGATTTCGGCATCATCGGCATCAGCGGCATCGATGAAGACGGCTCACTCCTCGAGTTCGACTATCAGGAGGTGCGCGTCGCCCAGGCGATCATCCGCAACTCGCGGCAGGTCTACCTGGCGGCCGATCACTCCAAATTTCATCGCAATCCGGTGGTGCGCCAGGGCAATATTTCACAGCTGGACGCCCTGTTCACCGACCGCCAGCCACCCGACACCATCTGCCGGCTGCTCGAGAGCCATGACGTGGACCTGCATATCGCCTGACGCCATGTTCACTTACGAACAGTCTATTCCGGAATTCCCCCTCGGGTCAGCGCAGCCGGATCCAGCAATCGCTCGAGCGCTTCACGCGACAGCTCGGTCTGCTCTTCGGCAACGTCGAGTATTGGCCTGCCCGCCTGGTAGGCCTGCTTGGCAATCGCCGCCGCGGCGTCGTAGCCAATCACCGAATTGAGCGCCGTGACCAGGATCGGGTTACGCGCCAGTGGCTCACGCAGATGGGCTTCTCGAACCGTGAAGGTGGCAATCGCACGGTCGGCGAGCAACTGACTGATATTGCCGAGCAGTGCAATCGACGTCAGCAAGTTGTTGGCGATCAGCGGCAGCATCACGTTGAGCTGGAAGTTGCCGCTCTGGCCGGCGATGGTCACCGCGCTATCCAGCCCGATCACCTGGGCGGCCACCTGAGCGGCGGACTCCGGGATCACCGGATTGACCTTGCCCGGCATGATCGAACTGCCCGGCTGCAGCGCCTCGAGTTCGATCTCGCCGAGACCCGCCAGCGGTCCCGAGTTCATCCAGCGCAGGTCGTTGGCGATCTTCATGACCACGCAGGCGTAGCCGCGGAGATGACCGGAGAGCTCTACGGCGGCGTCTTGTGAGGCCAGACTGGCAAACAGGCTATCGTTGGGTGACAGTTCGAGCCCGGTCTGTTCGCCTAGCACTCGTGCCATGCGCTCGGCGAACTCTGGATGGGCATTGATACCGGTCCCCACGGCGGTCCCCCCCTGGGCCAGTCGACCCAGGCGCTGCTGGCCGCTCGTCAAGCGCTCACCGGCCTGCGCCACCTGGCTCGCCCAGGCACCCAGCTCCTGACTCATGCGTATCGGCATGGCGTCCATCAAGTGGGTGCGCCCCGTCTTGACCACCCCATCCAGCTCGACCGCTCGCGCCTCGATGGTCCCGCGCAGGTGACGCAGTGCCGGCAGCAGTCGATGCTCTACCTCGACAGCCGTGGAAAGATGCAGCGCAGTGGGAATGACGTCATTGCTCGACTGGCCCATGTTGACATGGTCATTGGCCCCTACCCTCAGGTCCTGGCGCGTTGCCAAGCGGGCGATCACCTCGTTGACGTTCATATTGGTGGAGGTGCCGGAGCCGGTCTGGAAGACATCCACTGGAAACTGATCGTCGTGGCGGCCATCGAGGATTTCCCGTGCCGCGGCGGCAATGGCCTCGGCGCGGGGCTGGTCGAGCAATCCCAGCTCTGCGTTGACCCGGGCCGCAGCCAGCTTGACCTGTGCCACGCCACGAATGAAGGCCATCGGCATACGCTGGCCGCTGACCGGAAAGTTGTTCACAGCACGCTGGGTCTGGGCACCGTAGAGGGCATCTGCAGGCACCTCCAGCTCGCCCATGCTGTCTCGCTCGCGTCGTGTCTTGCTCATGCTCGCCTCCGTGTCGATGAGCTCTTACCCTTACCATGGTAGCGGGCCGAGCAGCTTTCAAGCGGCAGTGGCGCCGTCGATGGCCGCAGCATAGACTCACTATTCCGCTGGGCACATGGATGCAGGAGAGACCCGATGCACCGCAGGCTGATGAGGTACCTGATAATTGCCGCCGCTGGCCTCGCCGCGAGCGGCTGTCAGCTGATCGACACCACGCCAGGGCCACCGCCGGAGCGCATCGAGGTGACCGACGTCGGCACCGACGCCGAACGCGCTCCTGACGAAGGCCCACCGCCGGGTCGCGTGGCTCGTGAGGTGGCCTTCCCCGAAGCCGAATACGCGGCACTCGAGAAACAGGGCAGCGCCTCGATCAGTGGTCGTCTGACCCTGGATACTGCCTCGGGCACCGTGGTCGGCCGCAATAGCCGAGTGTCGGTGGCGCCGGTCACCACCTACTCGGCGGAAGCTGCCGAGAAGGCGCTCGCCGGTCAGGCCGTTGAACCCGCCGACCCCCGCGCCCAGGCCTATACCCACCAGGCCAGCACCGATGATGACGGCCGCTTTACCGTCAACGGTCTGCCGGCAGGCGACTACTACGTTTCGGGCAGCGTCACCCCGGCCGACGGCCGGCCACGGATCATCATCAATCAGGTCAGCGTGAGCAACGGTCAGCGCGTCAACGTTAATCTGAGCCGCTGAGGCGCTGGGCCATTACCACCCAAGCGCCTGCTTGACGAAGGGAATGGTCAGCTTGCGCTGAGCAGACAGCGAGGCACGATCCAGCGTGTCCAGGGCGTCGCACATATCCCCCAGACGCCGCGGCCCGCGGTGCAGCATGTAGCGCGCGACTTCATCGGGCAGCAGCATGCCGCGCACCTTGGCACGTAGCTTGAGCGCCGCCAGGCGTCCCTCGTCATCCAGCGGATGCACGTGAAAGGTGGTGCCCCAGGTCAAGCGCGAGGCCAGATCGGGCAGCGCCACCTCGAGCTGCCGCGGCGCCGCTGGCGCGGCAATCACCAGTCGCTTGCCGGCATCGCGGAGTCGATTGAAGGCGTGGAACAGCGCCTCCTCCCAGCGTTTTCGGCCCAGCACTCGGTCGAGATCGTCGATGGCCACCAGGTCGAGACGCTCTGCATCCTCGAGCATATGCGGTGGGAAGTGGCCAAGTTCGGCGAGGGGCAGGTAGAGCGCTCGCTTATCGCGATCCGACGCCGCATGGCAAGCGGCCTGCAGCAGATGGCTGCGACCGACGCCGGGCGCGCCCCAAACGAACAGGAAGGGCTCGCCGTCCGGCTGGCACTGGGCGCGCAGTGTTTCCACCAGGCTAGTATTGCCCGTCGGCTCGAAGTTGGCGAAGGTGGCATCGTCACGCAACCCAACGCCAAGCGGCAACTGTCCAGGGCCAGCGGTCATTGAGGATCCTCATCACTGCCGTCATTCCGCACAGCATCATATAAGGTACTGTTTTTATAGCGCTCTTTAACCTCTTTCAAGAGTACCATGATGACCGCCGCGGCGGGCAGCGCCAGCAATACGCCGGTAAAGCCAAACAGATTGCCGCCGGCCAGCACGGCGAAGATCACCGCCACCGGATGCAGGCCGATCTTGTCGCCCAGCAGCTTGGGCTGCAGGACGGTGCTCTCTACCGCCTGACCGATACTGAATACCGCCACCACACCGAGCAGCGCCAGCCAGGTGCCGAACTGGAAGAACGCCACCACCAGCGCCACGCTGATGCCGACAATAAAGCCCAGAAACGGCACGATGCTGGCGAGCCCAGCCAGCAGGCCGATCAGCAAACCGAAGCGCACCCCCATCAGGGTCAAGCCCAGCGCGTAGATCGCCCCCAGGCACAGCATCACCAGCAGCTGTCCACGCAGGAAGGCCGAGAGGACTTCATCGCAGCGCTTGGCCAGCCGCGTCACATCTGGCTCCCACTGGCGCGGCAACAGGCTACGGATGCTGTGCAGCAGGCGCTCCCAGTCCAGCAGCAGGTAGAACGCCACCACCGGCACCAGCGAGAGATAGGTGATCCAGGTCAGGAAAGCGCGTCCGGAGCGACCGACATGGCCCAGAATCTCGGCGGCCGGACCGGCGGCTTCCTGCCAGTGCTCGGCCAGGGTTTCCTGCAGGTTGTCGAGTTCAGCGCTGAGATCATAGCCGGTCCAGGCTTGAAGCTGGGGCGCCAGCACCGTTTCGAACCACTCGAAGATATTCGGCACCACCTCACCAAACTGACGGGCCTGCTGGACTGTCAGCGGAATCAGGATCAACAGGCTGATACTGAGCACCAGGATCAGTACCAGGAACACCCCGGTCACCGCCATCGGCCGCGAAAGCCCCAGCCGCTGCAGCCGGTTGGCCAGCGGATCGCCTAGGTAGGCGATAATCATCCCGGCGATGAATGGCATCAACATCGACTCGAGCTGCATCAGCAGCCACACTAAACCAACCCCAACCGCCAGCAACCACCACTCTCTGCGCATCCGTTACTCCCTGGCGCCGATTCGCCACTCCAGTGGCGCTATCCCATGCATTTGCCACGCACCGGCGGTGCGGGCACTGTCAGGTGATGCTACAATTCACGCCGCATTTTCACCCCATCTCTCCGCAGTACTTCGACAGGATTGGTCATGACCCGCAGCTCGTCCGACTCCTCCCAATCACCCCAGCCGTCTCTCAGCTACAAGGACGCTGGTGTGGATATCGACGCCGGCAATGCCCTGGTGGAACGCATCAAGGGCGTTGCCAAGCGTACCACTCGCCCCGAGGTAATGGGCGGACTCGGCGGCTTTGGCGCACTGTGCCAACTGCCCAGCGGCTATCGCGAGCCGGTACTGGTATCCGGTACCGACGGCGTCGGCACCAAGCTGCGCCTGGCCATGGACCTCGCCAAGCACGACACCATCGGCATTGACCTGGTCGCCATGTGCGTCAACGACCTGGTGGTGGCCGGCGCCGAGCCGCTGCTGTTTCTCGACTACTATGCCACGGGCAAGCTGGATGTGGACATCGCCGCCGACGTTGTGACCGGTATCGGCGAAGGCTGCTTCCAGGCCGGCTGCGCGCTGGTCGGCGGCGAGACCGCTGAAATGCCGGGCATGTACGCAGGCAGCGACTACGACCTGGCCGGTTTCTGCGTGGGCGTGGTAGAGAAGTCCGACATCCTCGACGGCAGCAAGGTCGCCGCGGGTGATGTACTGCTGGGCCTGGCCTCCTCCGGCCCGCACTCAAACGGCTACTCGCTGATCCGCAAGATCCTCGAAGTCTCCTCGGCGCCGCTCGACACCAAACTCGACGGCCAGCCACTTGGCGACGCCCTGCTCGCGCCGACCCGCATCTACGTCAAGCCGCTGCTGTCGCTGATCAAGGAGAGCGGCGTCGAGGTCCACGCACTGTCCCATATTACCGGCGGTGGGCTACTCGAGAATATCCCCCGCGTGCTCCCCGACGATCTCACCGCTCACGTCGACGTGACTAGCTGGACCCGGCCGGCGGTCTTCGACTGGCTACAGCAGCAGGGTAACGTCGACGAGCATGAGATGCACCGCGTGCTCAATTGTGGCGTGGGCATGGTAGTAGTGGTCTCTGCCGCCCAGGCCGAGGCAGCCCAGGCGCATCTCGAGGCCCAGGGGGAGCAGGTCTATCGCCTCGGCGAGATCAGCGCTCGCCGCAGCGACGAAGCTCAGGTCCAACTGGAGAACCTCCCGGCATGAGCAGCACCACGGACGCCCCTACTCCGGCCAGCGACACCCTCAACGACTTCACCGCCGAGGCTAGCGAGGCGCGCCGCGTAGTGGTCTTGATCTCCGGCAATGGCAGCAACCTGCAGGCCCTGATCGACGCTCAGTCCTATGACGAGCTCGGAGGCGAGATCGTCGCGGTGATCTCCAACCAGGCCGACGCCTATGGCCTCAAACGCGCCCGCGACGCCGGCATCGACGCCGTGGCCCTGCCCCACCGCGAATACGATAGCCGCGAGGCCTTCGATGGCGCCTTGATCAAGGTGATCGAACGTCACGAGCCCGACCTGATCGTGCTGGCCGGCTTCATGCGCATCCTCACGCCGCTATTCGTGCAGCGCTTCTACGGCCGCCTGATGAACATTCACCCCTCGCTGCTACCCGCCTACCAGGGCCTCGGCACCCATGCCCGGGCACTGGCCGACGGTGTCAGCGAGCACGGCTGCAGCGTGCACTTCGTCACCGAAGAGCTCGACGGCGGTCCTGTGGTGATACAGGCCGCCGTCGCGGTGAATCCCGAGGACGACGAAGCCACCCTCAAGGAGAAGGTGCACGTCCGTGAACACCTGATCTACCCGATCGCCGTGAAGTGGTTTCTGGAGGGCCGCCTGCAGCTTGGCCAGCAGGGCCCGACTCTCGACGGCATGCCGCTGCCGCCGCAAGGGCTAAGGCTGTCGCATGCCGATGCGGCGGAAGAGCTGGACGAAGAGTAGCGCTCAGGTTCTGGGGAGCGTCACGCCGCGCTGCCCCATATACTTGCCGCCGCGGTCCTTGTAAGAGATATCGCACACCTCGTCGGACTCCAGGAACAGCATCTGCGCCACGCCTTCGTTGGCGTAGATCTTGGCCGGCAGGTTGGTGGTATTGGAGAACTCCAGCGTTACGTGGCCTTCCCACTCCGGCTCCAGCGGCGTGACATTGACGATGATCCCACAGCGGGCATAGGTCGACTTGCCCAGGCAAATCGTCAGCACGCTGCGTGGAATACGGAAATACTCCACCGTACGCGCCAAGGCGAAGGAGTTGGGGGGTATCACGCAGACGTCGCCCTTGATATCGACGAAGCTCTTCTCGTCGAAGGCCTTGGGATCGACCACCGCCGAGTGAATATTGGTGAACACCTTGAAGTCGTCGGCGCAGCGCACGTCGTAGCCGTAGCTCGACGTCCCGTACGAGATCACCCGGCGCTCGTCCACGTAGCGCACCTGGTCGGCCTCGAACGGCTCGATCATGCCTTCCCGCGCGGCCATGCGGCGGATCCACTTGTCGGATTTGATGCTCATCGGGGCGTCCTTGATGGGGCGAAAACTGCCGCGCCATTGCGCCAGCAGAAAGAAATCGGGCCGTTATGATAACGGCCCGTTCGACGAATACAAAGTTGGCAGTGCCTGGATCAGTCGCCGAAGCTGATGGTCGGCCCCTCCGACTGCTGACCGGCCACCCCATCGGCCACCGCGCGAGCCACACCGCGGAAAGTCGCTGCTGCCTCGCTATCCGGGTCGCTGATCACCGTTGGGCGGCCGCCGTCGGACTGTTCGCGAATCGACAGGGTCAGCGGCAGCTGGCCGAGCAGCTTGGTCTGATACTGCTCGGCGATGCGCTTGCCACCGCCAGCGCCGAAGATCGGCTCGCTGTGCCCGCATTCGG
Source organism: Halomonas sp. ML-15 (assembly GCF_014779595.1). Lineage (GTDB taxonomy): Bacteria > Pseudomonadota > Gammaproteobacteria > Pseudomonadales > Halomonadaceae > Franzmannia. Next base: position 204,160 of record NZ_JACXZT010000003.1, on the reverse strand, counting down.
AACAGACGTGCAGACTCATGTTCTCGACCACGCCGAGTACCGGCACGTTGACCTTGCGAAACATCTCGATACCCTTGCGCGCATCCAGCAGCGCAATATCCTGCGGCGTAGTGACGATCACCGCTCCCGACACCGGTACCTTCTGGGCCAGGGTCAGTTGGATGTCACCGGTCCCTGGGGGCATATCGATAAACAGATAGTCGAGGTTGTCCCAGGCGGTCTGGTTGAGCATCTGCTGGAAGGCCCCGGCCACCATCGGACCGCGCCATACCATCGGCTCGTTGATGTCGACCATGAAGGCCATCGACATGGCCTGGATACCGTGGGCCTCGAGCGGCTGAAACTGATTCTCGCCGGCCTGCTGTGGCCGCACGCCTTCGCCGATACCCAGCATCTGCGCCTGGCTGGGGCCATAGATATCAGCGTCGAGCAGTCCCACGCGGTAGCCTTCAGCGGCCATCGCCAGCGCCAGATTGACGGTCACGGTGGACTTGCCTACGCCCCCCTTGCCCGAGGCCACGGCGACGATATGCTTTACCCCTTCAATCACGGTTCACTCCTGCTGGTCGGTCATGGCGACCGGTGATGGCCGGTCGGTGTGTTGGCCAGTATAACCCGCTGATCGCCGGTATAACCAAGCGCTGCACTCAACTTTAGCACTGCGCATGAAAAACGGCGGCGAGCGTTATGCTCGCCGCCGTGTCAGGGCACCTGCGCCTAAGAGGTAAAATCATTCGTCCTCTTCCTGCTCTGCAGTGGCTGCTTCAAGACTGGCTTCGAGCTCGCTGAGCTCGTCGCGCCAGCTGGCCAACTGGGCTTCAAGACGCTCGAGCTGCTCAGTGCGGGCGCTGGTCTGCTCGGAGAGCTCGTTGAGCCGCGCATCCGCCTCTTCGACCTGCGCCTGGGTCTCCTCGTACTCGTTGAGAGCAGCTTCGAGACCCTCTTCGACGTGGTCAAAGCTCTGCTGTGAGGCAGCGATCTGAGCATCGAGCTCATCAAGGGTCGCTTGACGCTCCTCGGCCTGACCTTCCAGCGCGTCGATCTCCTCCTGCAGTGCCGCGATGCGATCCTGACCGGACTCGATCTGGCTGGCCAGCTCGGCCTGACGCCCTTCCGCCTCGGCGATCTGCTCCTCGAGACCTTCTAACTCTTCCCGGGCACTATCACGGGCGTCTCGCGCTTCTTCCGCCTGGGCTTCCAGCGTCTCAAGCTCGGCCTGCTTTTGCGCAACCTGCTCGTCCAGCGTCTGAGACTGCTCATTGAGCTCCTCGACCTGCTGTTCGAGTTCGTTGCGACGCGCAGCCAGCTCCTCTTCCTGCTCCTGACGGCGAGCCTCGAGTTCCTCTTCCTGCTCTTGGCGGCGTGCCTCGAGCTCTTCTTCCTGCTCAGCCTGACGCGCCTCGTAGGCACTCTCCTGCTCAGCCAGCTGCGCTTCGCTCTCGGCGAGCTCGTTCTCGACCTCGGCCAGACGTTCACGAGCCTGTTCGGTATCCTCTTCGAGCGCCGCCAGCTCCTGCTGGGCTTCATCGACGCTACCTTGCGCCTCGGCAAAGGTATCGACTTCGCTGCGCAGCGCATCATTGTCGCTTTCCAGCACCGCAACGCGCTCTTCGAGGCTATCACGCTCCTCGCGTGCAGAGCTTGCCCCGGAGCTGGCAATCAAGGCATAGACCAGTGCGATCACCGCAACGCCGGCCAGGATTCGCACCCGATTGTCTCGGGAGAGCTCACTTATCGATTGTTGTGCCATCTATCGATTCCCCTTAGTCAACTGCGTTTACGCCGCCTCGCTCGCACGACGCTAGGGTAAGACTCACACCATCAGCATACACACTCACGGCAACCAGGAAAGGCGCCCTCACAAATTGTCATGCCAGGGCATGACGCTCTGCCATTACAAGGGTGATGAAAATCAGTCATCTGAAGGCGGGGTAATTCGCCAGCGCGATAGCCAGGCCGAGCCCCGGACCTCCATACCCAGCTCCTCGAGCCACTCGACGACCTTGAGATTGGACTGATGCCCGGCCCAGTAGTCACGCGAGTAGGGGACGAAATAGAGACCATAGGTGTCGCTGTAAGCGGGCGGCGCGGGGGCCGCCGCGTGATAGGCATCGAGTCGCTGTCGCAGGGCCTCGACGCGCTCAGACTCCGCCTCCAGCTCATATACCCGTTGGCGCCCCTCGGGGGTCACGCGCGAGGGCAGCGGCGATGCCTCGACGGCTTGGTGATCCATGCGGCCAAGACCGCTGGCGGTCGGCCATAGCAGCGCCGACAGACCCGCCATGGTTCCACGGCGCCCCTCCACATACCAGTCCCACTCGCCGAAGGAGTAGCGAGTGAGCCCCTCTGCATGGGGAATCACCAGACTGGCATGGCGACCGTGATCGACCAGATAAACCGACTGTGGTGTCTCGACCCCGGCGTCCGGGACGACCCGTGCCGCACAGCCGCCAAGCAGCATGGCGGCAAGCAGGGATCCGAACACCCGTAACGCTAGATCGGGAGACTTGCCGCGCATGGCCTACGTCAGCGTAGGCCGAGCAGAGATAAGACGAACATCACAACCACTATCAGACCGATGATATAGATAATGCTTCGCATGGTGGCACTCCTTGCATCTCAAGTAGGTAGTAGGCAAAGCGGCGTCATCCTGACGTCACGCCATTGCCTCACATCATCAGCGCTTGCCACGCCGACGCTTCCAGCCTAGCAGCCTGCCATGGCCTTGCCCACCTGTCGCTTTTCATCTCGATGGGCGGCCAGCGGGAACCAACCACAGCCCGCCAGGCTCGAAACCAGGCCAACCACCTCAAGGAGATTCGCCTATGTCCGCCTCGCCTCAGGGATGGTCGCGATCGCTGCTCATCGTGCTGACGAGTCTGACGCTGATTGGCCTGGTGGCTTCCAGCGCGGCAGCCGATGTGCCGTCCGAGCAGGCGCTTGCTGACATGCGAGACGCAACCCAGCGACTCGACAGAGTGCATGCCTTGGTGGTCGCTCATGACGGCGAGATTGTACTAGAGCACCACCAGGGTGGCCCCGGGACTGCCGCACCCGCCAATGTGAAATCGCTATCCAAGACCGTGCTGGCGGCACTCACCGGAGCCGCCATTCACGCCGGGGTAATAGAGAGCGACAGTCAGCCACTGGTCGAGCTGCTGGGGGATCGCGTGCCGGCCAATGCCGACCCGCGGGTCAACGAGATTACCGTGGGCCACCTGCTGGCGCTGCAGGCCGGACTCGAACGCACCTCCGGCAGCAACTACGGTGCCTGGGTGGCCAGCAACGACTGGGTGGCGGATGCCCTGCGTCGTCCTTTCGTCGACGAGCCCGGCGGGCGCATGCTCTACTCCACCGGCTCAAGCCACCTGCTCTCGGCGGCGCTGACAGACGCCAGCGGCGAGTCGACCCTAGCACTGGCTCAGCGGCTGCTGGGCGACCCGCTGTCGATCAACATTCCGGCCTGGGCACGCGACCCCCAAGGCATCTACTTCGGCGGTAACGACATGCTGCTGTCACCGCGTGCGCTGGTACAGATCGGCGAGCTCTATCGTCACGACGGCCAGCTCAACGGCCAGCGCATTCTGCCTGAAGGGTGGGTCGAACGCTCCTGGACCGCCCGCGGCAGCTCACCCTGGACCAATGACGGCTACGGCTACGGCTGGTTCGTGACTGATCTGGCCGGCGAACCGGCCTACTATGGCCGCGGTTTCGGCGGACAGGCACTGTTCGTGGTGCCTGAGCGCGCGCTGACGATTGCCATCACCTCGGATCCCAACCCGCCCTCTCCCGGAGGCCAGTTTCAGCGCCAGCTCAATGGCCTGGTCGAGATATTACTCGCGGCCGACCAACCCTGAATAAGCTGGCACTTAATCGCTGCCCCACTGCCCGCTCCGCTTCATGGCCCCCCACTGATGCTTGCGGCGGGTAAACCACTGCCACAGCCCGCGGCAGCGCCACAGGGTATTGAGCTGGCGGTAGCCGAAGTTCTCCAGAATCGCGACCAGGAACAGTCGCAGCATGTCGCGTCGGCGCTGATAGACACGAAAGGAGAGCGTCTCCAGCAGCAGGCCGTTGACCGATAGCAGAATCCCCATGCCGATCGCCACCAGCAGGAACAGCGTCAGCGCCAGCGGCGAAATGATGCCCAGACTGAACCCCACGATCATGAACAGATAGCCGGCCGCTTCGACCAGCGGCCCCAGCCACTCGAACAGCGTCATGAACGGCCAGGCCAGGTGCCCCGGCGCCCCGCCGCGGGGGCTGGTGGCAAGACGAGTATGGCGACTCAGGCTTTCAGCTAGCCCGCGCTGCCAGCGGCTACGCTGGCGTCCCAGGGTTCCCAGGTCCTCGGGCGCCTCGGTCCAGCAGATCGGGTCGGGCAGGTAGCAGATGCGGTAGGGCAGGCGCTGCTCGCGGTGGTAGCGATGCAGGCGTACCACCAGCTCCATGTCCTCGCCCACCGTGGTGGTGCTGTAGCCGCCCACCGCCATGACGCGTTCGCGGTCGAACAGCCCAAACGCACCGGAGATGATCAGTACCGCATTCATCGGCGACCAGCCGAGCCTGCCGAACAGGAAGGCCCGCAGGTACTCGACGATCTGGAAACGCGCCAGCAGGCTATCGGGAATGCCTGCCTCGAGCAGGAAGCCGCCACGCACCTTGGAGCCATTGGCGATACGCACGGTGCCCCCCGCCGCCACGGTGCGCTCATCCTCGAGAAATGGCTGCACCACCCGCAACAGGCTGTCGCGCTGCAGGATCGAGTCGGCATCCACCGCGCAAAAAAGCCCGTGTCGCGCCGCATTGATCCCCGCGTTGAGGGCATCGGCCTTGCCGCCGTTGACCTTGTCGAGCACCTTGAGATTGGCGTAGCGCCGCGAGCGGTAGGCCCCGATCACCTCCTGATGCGGCACCGTGCGCCGCAACGGCTCGGGATAGGGCTCCAGCTCGAAGGTGTCGATCAGCACCGCCAGCGTCTCGTCCTTGGAGCCGTCGTTGATCACCACCACTTCGAACTCGGGGTACTGCAGCTGCAGCAGCGACAGGATCGAGGTGCGAATGGTCGCCGCCTCGTTGTACGCCGGCACCAGCACCGAGACCGCCGGCTCGACGCCAAGATAGGGCGCATCCTCACCGAGCTCGGCCCGTTGCCGCATGTAGCGGCGCAGGCTGATCATCGACAGCAGGTTGAGCGCCAGGTAACCACCGTTGAGCAGTACGAAATAGCCGATAAAGCCGACTTGGCCCCACCACACCCAATCGATGCTCGCCAGTCTGGCCAGGATCTCCATCAGCGTTTCCCCTCGGCCATGGCACGGCGCAGGGCATCCTGGCCATAGCGATCCGCCAGCGATTCCAGCAGCATCGTCAACGCGACGTCATCCATGTCGGGCAGCGCTACCAGCGCATCTGCCGCCGCCTGACGTACCCACCAGTTGGGGTCGGCGAGCAGCGGAACCATCAGCGCCTTGTCGGCAGCGCTGGATTGACGACGCAGTGCCGCCAGAGCCGCCAGCCTCACCGTCGGCGCCTCACTGTCCAGGTACACCAGCAGCAGGTCACGGTCGCGGGGGTCGCGTAGCTCGCCGAGACTGCGAAGCGCCGCGCAGCACGCTTCCTCGCCCAGCCCTTGCCACGCATCGCTGGCTTGCGCTACGGCCAGATAGCGACGCGCCCAGGGCGCGGCCTGGCTGGGTTCGGCCCATGCCAGTAGCGCAACGGCGCGCCCTTCACTGCCTTGAGGGGCATTCAGTTCTGCTAACAGTGGTTCAGTCACCGCCTGACGGCCGGCCTGCTGACACAGCGCTTCAAGGCGTGGCAGCGCCCAGTCGCGACGCGCCTGCACGCGCTGCATGATGCGCTGCATGGCACGCTCGGCGTCCATCGCTACCAGCGTCTGAGCGGCCGCTAGAGAGACCGCCACATTGCGCGATTCAAGCAGCGGCAACACCGCCGGCCAGTGGCTGGCATCCGCCAGATAGCGCAGGCAGGTCAGCGCCACCAGGCGATGGTGGACCGCACGGCTTTCGAGCAAACTCAATACGGGACTCAGCATGCCAAGCTGCTCAAGCAGGACGTTGAGCCGCTGCTGCGCCATACCGCGCAGCTGTCGCTGCATTCGACTCCACAGCAGCAGAAACCATAGCCGCTCTCGACGGCCGCGCGGGGGCGCGGGGAGCGCGCGCTCATCTGCCTGCATGCTCCAGGCCGCCAGATGCGGCCGCCAGCCGGCGATAAACGCCTGCCGACGAACTTCACGTCGAGATGCCAGCTCGGAGAGCACCAGCACCTGGGACATGATCACCAGAGTAAGCAATGCCAGGGCCATGGCGCTGTAAACCGCCAGGCGCAAGGCGGGGTCTTGCGGCAGGCTAGCGAGCCTCGCCAACGCCGTCATGATCAGTTCCGACGCTGTCTCGAGGTCAGAAAGCACGTCGCACGCCCAGTTGGATCCCGTGTCGATCATAGAGATCACCCTGACTGAGAGTGCCCAGCTCCCACGACAGGGCCCAATTCGTATCCAGCCAGTGGCGGCCACGCACCGTGAACGAGGTCACATCGCTGGTCACTACCTCGCCGCCAGGCACGCCCTCCTCTTCTTGGCCAGCACTAGCGCGCACACCGATCACGCTGCGTTCGTGATAGTAGTGATCGAGTGCCACGGCATGGCCTACCGGGTTGCCGGCACCCTGAACCTCGCTGACGTTGAGGGTGTAAGCCGCACGCCAATTGCCCCAGTAGCGCTCGGCGCCAAGCGCCAGGCGATCTACACGCGAGGCGTCGTACTGGGTGCGGCGCACGCTGGCGCTGCCCACAAAGCCCTGCGACAGCCGGCGCTGCAGTCTCAGGTCTGCATACCACTCGGGCAGGAAATCTGCGTCAAACGTCCTCCCCACTTCGGGCTGCAGTACCCAATTGCCATCCAGCGGCACGGCGGCCCCCAGCTCGAGCCCCTCGTCCCAGATACCGAAGCGCCTCTCGCGTAGCGCCGCGCCGTACCAGGTCGTCTCACCGGGGCGACTCGATTGCAGATCGAGGCGCTGGGTCTGCCAATCGTCAAAGCCGCTATCAAGGCTCTCGTAGCGGTAGGATATCTCGCCTTCAAGACGCCGCTCCTCGGCCATAAGGTCGCCGCCGATCACCGCCAGCAGCACCGCCAAGCCTGACGAGCGTCGCAACCTAGCCCTACGCATCAGCGTCTCCTCATAAAACGACGCAGCCGCGCCAGCAGCTCATCGGGTTGAAAGGGCTTGGTCACGTAATCATCGGCACCCAGCTCCAGGGCCCGCACGATATCGGCTTCGCGTGCCTTGGCCGTCAACATCAGCACCGGCACCGCTTGCCATCCCGGCTGAGCGCGTAGCCGCTCGAGTATCTCCAGGCCATCGTGATAGGGCAGCATCACGTCAAGCAAGACCAGGGCCGGGATATCGCCACTGATATCGGATGAAGCGATGCGCTCAAGTGCCTGGCGCCCGTCGGCGGCATGCTCCACCGTATAGCCGTTACGCTCAAGCAGAAAGCGGATCAGAAAGGCTATGTCTTCCTCATCCTCGACCATCAGGATACGCGACGCGCTAGTGGCGGCTTCACTCATAGAGTCTCCTTACCAGCGATTACCGACGATGAATCACGGCGTGGCAGTCGTACCCGGAAGCGGGTGCCCTGACCCGGCGTCGAGGAAAAGTCGATCTCACCGCCCATCTGCTTGACCAGCGCGCGGGTGATCGCCAGACCCAATCCCGTGCCGCCGGTGCGGCGCCGGTCAGACGCATCAGCCTGGGCGAAACGCTCGAAGACCCGAGGCTGAAATGCCAGCGGGATCCCCGTCCCGTGATCTGTCACCGTCACCTCCAGCCACTCCGTCTCATGGAATGTCTGGGCGATGACTACCCGCTCACCGGGCGGCGAATGCTTGCAAGCGTTAGAGATCAGATTGGCCATGACCTGGGCAAAACGGTGGCGATCCACATCCACCAGGGCATCCAACGGCTCCCCCTCGGCCACCAGTCTGATCTCGAAACTTGCTGCTACCGGGGTATTGTCTCTTATTGCCGCTTCAACCAGTGGCCCCAGTGGCAACCTTTCCCAGTGGAAGGACAGGCCTCCGGATTCCAGTTTCTCGATATCCAGGATATCGTTGATCAGATGCATCAGCCGCTCGCTGTTGTTGTCAGCGATCTCCAACAGCGGCGCAGCATCTTCGGGCAGGCTGCCGGCCACTCCACTATTGAGCATGCTCACGGCCCCGCGAATGGCAGTCAAGGGCGTGCGCAGCTCATGGCTGACCGTGGCGATAAACTCCGCCTTCATGCGCTCCATTTCACGCCGTTCGGTGATATCCACCGCCACCGCCAACAGGTAGCGGCTGCCGTCGGACAGTGTCAGAGGCCGCTTGAGCAGCTGCAGGCAGCGGGTCTGGCCGTCGGCGTCCTGCACCTCGAGTGCCATGTCGCGCTGCTCCGGCTTGCCTGCCAGCAGCTCGCTGTCGCCGGCCATCAAGGGCAGCAAGCAGTGGCCGTGGTGCAGCTCGGCGGCGCAGCGGCCCTCCAACTGAGCAGGGCTGACACCCAGAAAGGCGGCAAAGGCCTGGTTGCACATACGAAATCGGCCGCTGATATCGCGGGCGAAGATCAGGTTCTCATCGCTATCGACAATGCTGCGCAGAAAGGTCTGCTGATCACGCAGCCGCCGCCGACTGCGCAGCCGATCGGTGACATCCCGACACACTGCCAGGTATTCACCGTCACGGGTGGGAAGCATGCGAACTTCAAATTCATCGCCGCTGGGGGCATGCCACATAAAGCTGTGCAGCAGGTCCTCTTCATCGCCCAGGCGTCCGGAGAGCGCCTCGACAAAATCTGGATCGATGGGGGGCGGAGGTTGCTCGCTGTGCATCAGACGACTCACGCCCTGCCCGGGCACAATGCGATAGAGTTCATCGGGTACCGCTGCAAGCAGTGCCTCCATGCGCGCCTCTCGGTGCTGTGCCTCGAGCGCCAGCCCCCGACGCAAGCGCAGATTTCGACTGACCGATAGAAATGCCGCCAGCAGCAGCCCAGCCGCCAGCAGCGCGCCGACCAAGCCCAGCCAGCGCGCCTGCTCGGCCTGCGCCTCGGCACGCCGGGTATCCGCCGCCAGGCGACTGCGCTCATCGGCTTCCAGCTGTTCAAGGGTCAGGCGCAGGCGATCCATGGTCTGACGCCCCCCGGCGGCCATCAACCGCAGCGAGGCGGCTTCCAGGCCATCGCTTTCGCGCACGGCAATGTTGGACTCGCTGATCTCGAGGCGCCTGGCAATCAACGCGTCCAGCTCGGCAAGCGGCGCATCAGCGGCCACGCCACGCAGCTCCAGCAGTTGCTGGAGTGACTCGCGCTCCGCGGCGATGCGTTCGCGCGCTTGATGATAAGGTTGCAGGTAAGCTGTCTGGCCGGTGATGACATAGCCGCGCTCACCGGTTTCGATATCCTGCAGGCTCAGCTGCATGTCCTGGATGACGGTGATCAACTCGAGACTATGGTTAACCTCGGCATTGGCTTCCAGCAGCGATTGCTGGACGCGCATGCCCTGCCAACCTAGGCCGAGCAGCAGTGTAAAGGCGAGAAGAAAGGCAAGGGTATGGCGCCAGGTTCCGGGGATTTTTCCTGCGTCGTGCAATCGTCATGCTCCCTGCAGAATGGATGGCCGGTGCGGTGAAGCGTACCCTGATCACAGGTCTGGCAGCAGGTTACGATAACCGCGTGGCTACGGATAGCCTAGCCGCGACATCCATCAGGAGAGATTGATGCAACCTAAGCGCCAACGTTATGCCACGCTGGTGCCCCGTCTGGCCCACTTCGCCTGGCGGGTCATAACGGCATTTCTGCGCAACCGCGGAATCCTGTTGGCAGGTGGTGTGGGCTACAACGTCATGCTTTCCGTGGTGCCGCTGCTGGCGCTGCTCGCCGTGCTGCTGGCCAGCGTCGTGGATGAGCAGCGCCTGCTCAGCGTGATGACGGTGCAGACCCAGCATCTGGCGCCGGCGCATGCCGATATCCTGCTCGAGGCGGTTCGCGCCCTGGTCGACTCGCGGGATGCCATTGGCACCCTCGGGTTGCTGGTGCTACTGCTGTTCAGCTCCTTCGCCTTTCGCATGCTGGAAGATGCCATGGCGATCATCTTCCACCAACCCGACAACCCTAGCCGGCGCAGCGCCTGGGTCTCGGCGCTGCTGCCCTACGCCTTCATGCTGGTACTGGGTGGCGGCATCCTGGGATTGACGCTGATGGTCTCCATGGCGAGTGCCATCAACGACCTGTGGCTGGCGGTGCTGGGACGTGAACTGCCGCTGGCAGGACTCTCCTGGGTAGCGCTCAACCTGTTCAGCTTCGTGGGAGTCTTCGCGCTGTTCAGCGCCGTCTACAAGGTACTGCCAGTCGTGCGCATCGCGCTACGCCGAGCGCTGGTAGGCGGGTTCGTCGCCGCCTTGCTATGGGAGGGTGTACGGCTGCTGCTGGTGGTCTACTTCGCCCAGATATCCTTCGTCAATGTGGTCTATGGCTCTCTTGCCACGCTGATCGTGGTGCTGCTGAGCCTCGAGATCGGCGCCATTATCCTGCTGCTCGGAGGCCAGGTCATCGCCGAACTCGAGCACAGTGATCGGGTTGGCGTGGCCTGGCATACCGACCCACGCCATGCCGTCATCACCACCGTTGAGTAGAGGTTTCGTACCTACTTAGCGTCTGTCAGCGCTCGTCGGAGTGCGACCGCTGACGCAGCCGCCTCACCAGCGCCATCAGGCTCTTGCCGCTGACCATCCCCAGCACGTATACCCCTACCAGCAGCAGGGCCAATGGCAGCGACATGCTCCAGGCCAGGAAATTGACCTCGACCACGCGGATGTTCTGCACGAACAACACCACGATGATCAGCGTGATCAGGATCTTGAGAGTCAGGTATACCTTATCCATGGCGGTCTTCCTTGTCCCCCCGCGCCTTCTGAACCGCTAGCTTGGCGAGAATGAAATCATTGTGTCCGACGTGCAACAGATCGGCCAGGCGCCGGATGCGGTGCTCCTCGAGCGGGTCGATGGCACCATCCACCCAAGCCAGCTGCCACATCAACTGAACCAGCTCGCAGCGCTGAGCATAACCGTAATGGTCCTTGATCAGGCTGACGAATTGATAGTGATCGACGGCTTCCTCGACCTCTTGCTGGGCAAGCGCCATCAGTTCATCCACCGCGGTGTCGCTAAGGTGATAGCGCTCGACCAGCATGCGACGCAGGGTCTCGAGCTCCGCCTCACCGGTGGCATAGTCGGCGCGCATCACTTCACATAGCAGGGCCGCGGTGGCCAGTTCCAGCGTCAGCGTGCGATCTTCCCTGGCCTCGGGCTCGGCCAGGGTACGCTGAAAGAATTGCTGTATCGCATCGAGCATGTCCAGACGACTCCGTTACTGGCCTTGCCCCACCGGCCGGGCTTCATCGCGAGCGGTAATCTTGTCGATCACCACCTCGGGGTGATGGCGACGCACCATCTCCTTGACGGTCTCTTCCTTCTCATTGGGCACATCGGCGATCACCATCAGCGCGCCGCGATTGAGCGCCTGCTTGTACTTGCTGACCTTCACGTCCTTGACCGACACGCCTACCAAGGTGCTGGTCCAGAGCCCGAACAAGCCGCCAAAGACCGCCATGGCGGGGACGATCACAATCAGACTCGGCCCCAGTACAAAGTGAATGATAATACCAAGTACCGCGCCCAAGCCGGCGCCGACAGGCACCCCGCGCTTGGGGGCGTTCATCACGTCGGTGGTCTCACGCACGGTGGCCACCGGCACCCCCTCACGCTCGAGTGGCTTCCAGTTGCGACCGACGACGTGAAGGTCGTCCTTGGTCAGGCCCATCTGGCTCAGCTCGTCGGCGATATCCGAGGTGATGTCGGCATTGGGTGTCAGGAAATACAGGCGTTGCATGATGATGCTCCCCTTCCTTGTGAACGATATCCGAGGCGATCCACACCTCGGCATCCAGCATTTTCTGTCTCTTACTAGCGACAACTATCGTCGAGATTACGTTCCCTTCTGACGCTGTTTGAGCTGCTCGCGCAGTTGGCTGGGCAGAGTCTTGATGATCAGACGCTCGCGAGACTCGTCGTATTCAACGCTCGAGCCCAGCAAATGAGAGTCGAAGCTGATCGAGACCCCCGCCGCACGCCCGGTGAAGCGGCGAAATTGGCTAAGGGTGCGCTTGTCCGGTGGAATCTCTTCAGACAGACCGTAGTCGGCATGGCGGATATGCTCGTAGAAAGCCTTGGGCTGCTGCTCGTCGACCAGCGTCGAGAGCTCATCAAGGGTGATTGGCTCACCGCGGCTGAGCTGCTCGCTGGCATAGTCGACCAGGGCATCGGTCTTCTCGCGGCTGGCGTCCTCGTCGAAATCGCCCTGCTCGACATAGTCGCTGAAGGCCTTGAGCAGCGTGCGCGTCTCGCTGGGCGCATCGATGCTCTCTTCGACGCCGAGCAATTCGACCAGACTCTCGGCGAGTTTCTTGCCACCGCGATCCTTGAGGAAGGAGACGTACTGAGCGCCCGGTGAGTCGCTGCGCCACTGGCTGAGATTGATTCGCGCAGCCAGTGTCAGTTGGCCGAGATTGAGCTGGGCGGCCGGTACCGCCTGGTGTGCATCGTCGATACCAATGCCCTGTCGCTGCTGTACCAGTGCCAGGCTAAGGCTCTCCGCCTCACCGCGACGACTGTGATCAAACACCAGATAGCCGCCCACCGAAAGGCGATCCTCGAGCAGTCCCGCCAGCCGTTCGGCGATGGTACGGGTGATATCGGCGAAGTCGCGCTGGCCGTCGAGATAGGCACTCAACCAGCCGGCCAGCGGGCTGGCAGACTCACCCTCGGCGAAGGCTCCCCAGCCCTTGGGCTTGGGGTTATAGGCATCGCTGACGGCGGCCACCAGTTCACTCATGACCGTGCTCTCAGGATGAGCAGTGGCGGCCGGCTTGACCACCAGGCGGTCGTTGTCACTATGGGGTTCGAGGCGATGGACAATGCTTTGCAGTACGGGCATAGATCACGTTTGAGCAGGAGGTAAGAGGCGGCCGTGAGCGCCAGCGCTCACGGCTTGAGGCGGTAGCCGGTGCGGAACATCCAGGCAATGACCGCCAGACACAGGGCAAGAAAGACCAGGATCATCGTCACGCTGGCCAGCAGGCTGACATCGCTGATGCCATAGAAGCTCCAGCGGAACCCGCTGACCAGATAGAGCACCGGATTGAACAGCGTCAGCGTCTGCCATACCGGTGGCAGCATGTCGATGGAGTAGAAGCTGCCACCGAGAAAGGTCAGCGGGGTAATCACCAGCAGCGGCACCAGTTGCAGCTTGTCGAAGCCGTCGGCCCAGATGCCGATAATGAAGCCGAGCAGGCTGAAGGTCACCGCGGTCAGCAACAGAAAGGTCAACATCCACAGCGGATGAGCGATCTCCAGCGGTACGAACAGTCCAGCCGTGGCCAGTATGATCAACCCCAGCACGATCGACTTGGTCGCCGCGGCGCCCACATAGCCGATAACGATCTCGACATGCGAGATCGGCGCCGAAAGCAGCTCATAGATGCTCCCCGAGAACTTGGGGAAGAAGATGCCGAACGAGGCGTTCGAGACGCTCTGTGTCAGCAGCATCAGCATGATCAGGCCAGGCACGATAAAGGCGCCGTAGCTGACCCCATCGATCTCGCTGATCCGCGAGCCGATGGCGGCACCGAATACCACGAAGTAGAGCGACGTGGAGATGACTGGCGAGACGATGCTCTGCAACAGCGTGCGGCGCGTGCGCGCCATCTCGGCGGCGTAGATGGCGCGCACCGGATAGAGGTTCATGAACGCTCCTTGACCAGATCGACGAAGATGTCCTCCAGCGAGCTCTGGCGAGTGTGCAGGTCCTTGAAGGCGATGCCGGCCGCATCCAGGTCGCCGAGCAGTGCGGTGATGCCACTGCCCTCTTCGCCGTCCGAGGCACCATCATAGCTATAGATCAGCTCGCTGCCCTCATTGGCCAGTTGCAGATCATAGCCTGACAGGCGAGCCGGCACGGCAGCCAGCGGGCTATGCAGGTGCAGGGTCAACTGCTTGCTGCCGAGCTTGCGCATCAGCGCCGCCTTCTCTTCCACCAGCACGATCTGGCCGCCGTTGATGACACCGATGCGATCGGCCATCTCTTCGGCTTCCTCGATGTAGTGGGTGGTGAGAATAATGGTCACGCCACTGTCGCGTAGCTGTCGAACCACGTTCCACATCTCACGGCGCAGCTCGACATCCACGCCCGCGGTGGGCTCATCGAGAAACAGGATGCGCGGCTCATGAGAGAGCGCCTTGGCGATCAGCACCCGGCGCTTCATGCCACCGGACAGGGTAATCAGGCGATTGTCACGCTTGTCCCACAGCGTCAGTGACTTGAGCACCCGTTCGATATGGCCCGGGTCCGGCGACTTGCCGAACAGTCCGCGGCTGAAGCTCACCGTATTCCACACCGTCTCGAAGGCCTCGTTGGTGAGCTCCTGGGGCACCAGGCCAATCAGCGCCCGGGCTTGGCGATAATCACGCACGCTGTCGAAGCCGTCGACGCGCACTTCGCCAGCGGTGGGATTGACCAAGCCACAGACGACGCTGATCAGCGTCGTCTTGCCCGCGCCGTTGGGACCCAGCAGAGCGAAGATCTCGCCGCGTCGAATGCTCAGATCCACCGCCTTGAGGGCCCGAAAGCCGCCGGCATAGGTCTTGTCGAGTCCAGTGATACGAATCACTGGCTCGGCGGCTGCCCGGCTGGCATCCGGATCGGCGAGCGATGCTGCCAGATCATTCAAGCTCGATGGTTCCATCGAAGGTGACAGTAAGCTCGAGGCCCTCGACGTTGAGCGTCATGGTGGCCGGCAGAGACTCATTGCCGCTGAGACGCCCCTCGGCACGCGCCTTGTCGACGGCCTGCTCGATTTCACGCTGCGAACTCACGCCCACGGTCTTGAGAAACTTGCGCAGGCTCAGATTGAAGGCTTCTTCGTTCATGACTGACTCCTTGTGCAAACGGTACCCACCGACTACCGTCGGCGGGCATCTTGTCAGTGCTTCAAGTGCGCTCGGTGACTTCCAGCAGATGGTAGCCAAACTGGGTCTTGACCGGGCCCTGGACCTCATTCAGCTCGGCGCTGAACACCACCTTGTCGAACTCGGGCACCATCTGCCCCGGACCAAAGCTACCCAGATCGCCGCCCTGGCGGCCCGAGGGGCAGGACGAGTGGGCCTTGGCGACCTCGGCAAAGTCTTTCCCATCCTCAATTTCCTGCTTGAGGGACAGACACTTCTCTTCGCTGTCGACCAGAATGTGACGTGCGCTGGCGCGTGCCATGGTAAGTACTCCTGAACATCAGTCTGCGGATTGAACTGGCAAGCTTAGCACGCCGCTGGCCTCGATGGCCGCCCCCACCTCGGCCAGTAGCCGCTCATGGGGCGCCACATCCAGCGGGCCGCGGGTGCAGGCGACCACTGCCACCGGTCGGTCGCTGCCGCGCCGGGCGATGCCGGCGTCGCAGGTACGGCGATGCTGAGTGCCGGTCTTGTGGGCGAAGCGAACGTCATCGCCAAACCCCGCCTTGAGTCTCTTCTCACCTGACCGGGTGCGCTGCATGATGGCCAGCAGGGTTTCACGGCTGGCGTCACTCAACCCCGACCGGGACGGACCGCCACGCACCAGGGTCGACAACAGATCGCCAAATGCCACCAGCGTGCCGCCGTTGAGTGCACTGGCCTCGTAAACGTCGAAGGCGGCATCGTAACTGTCCAGTGCAAGCTCACCATGCGGCACGCCCAGACGCTCGGCGAAGGCGGCCACTCGGGTCTCGAGATTGTCGTTGTGACGCAGGGCGATATAGTCCATGCCCGCCAGCTCGCGGGCATCAGGATGCAGCTCACTGAATAGCGCATGGCGCACCTCCAGCAGGCTGGTGATCTCGCCCAGTCGAGCGGTATCCCCACCTGCCGCGGCCACCATGTCACGGGCACGACGGTTGCTGGCGGCAAGCCCTACCCGACGGATCAGCATGTCGCTGGCGGTATTGTCGCTGACCGTGAGCATCTCCTCGAGCAGAAACCTTAGCGTCAGCCGGCTGCCGGGGTCATGCCAGTTGGTCTGACCCGCGCCATCGATATAGTCGCTGCGCGTAAGAGTCATGCGCTCATCGAGACTCAGCTCTCCTTCGTCGAGGCGGGCGAACAGCTCCACTGCCACCGGCACCTTGATCAGCGAGGCCAGGTACCAGTGACGGTCACCCCGCCACGACAGCGCTTCGCCGCTGTGCAGATCCTGCACATAGACCCCGAACTCGCCGGGAAAGTCGCGCTCCAGTCCCGCCAGGCGCGTCTCCAACGGCGATTGCCACTCGCTGCGCTTGTCGACGTGATAGTACCAGTCAGCGTGCATGCTGCCGGCGTGGGCACTGAGGCTGACCAGCAGCAGCGCCAGGCAGCACAAACCGCGATAGCTCATTTGTTGGCTCCTATCCAGCGGGTCAGAGCGATCCAGCCTGCTGCCCCCAGTACCAGGGCGACGCCAATACCCAGCACCTGGGGGTAGCTGTAGACCTGCCAACTATCGAGCAGGAAGCGCAGTACCAGAAAGATCACCACAATATGAAAGATGAACGCCTTGAGCGCATCGGAGCCTACCAGCGTGATCGGCAGCAGCAGTCGCGGCAGTCGTTCGCCGCCGGCCAGCGCCGCCGCCAGGATAATAAAGGCACCACCGACACTGAACAGCATGAAGGCCAGGCCCGGCGGATGCTTGCCGACGTTACGTGCCACCGACATCAAGGCAGCGTGAACCTCGCCACCGAGTAGAGCGAGCATGAAGAACGCCACCAGCATGGCGCTTCCCAGCCCTAGCAAGGTCATCACCAGGCGACGCCGCCAGGCTGGCGTGAAATAGCAGCGTAGCACTGCCTCGCCGATCAGCAGTCCGGCCATGACCAGCGGTGCCCGCGACAGCTGCCCCCAGGCGTAGTGATCCTCATGGTCGACCAGTAGCGCCTGCAGAATCTCGAGCTCTCCAAAGTCAACGCGCTGCAGCCAGGCGGCCAGCGCGGTGACCAGGGCCATCGCCGCCAGTCGGCCCCATAGCGGCGCTCGCGCCCACAGCGGCAGCACCAGCGGCACCCACAGCAGCGCGATCGCATAGAAACCGAGTATCTCGACCCAGATCGCGAAGTTATGCCACAGCAGGGTGGCGAGAATATCCTCTGGCGCATATAGCGGCAGCATCTCGACGATGGTCAACGCCTTGTACCAGAACAGCACCTCCAGCGCCCTCAGCCACAGCTTGAGGCGCCGCCGGGGCCAGTGCTCGCTGCGCGCATGGGGCAGGAAGGCCACCGCCAGCGCAATGCCGAATACCAGGATGAACAGCGACGAAGAGAACTTGGTCATCAGGTGCACGGGGACCATGCCCCACTCGGGCACCAGCCGCAGGCCAAGCAGCCCGCTCACCGCATGGCTGACAATCATCAGCGAGATCGCCACCCCCCGCGCCAGGTCGATGGCTGCGATGCGGCCCTCGGCGCGGGGTAGATACGCTGCTTCACGCAGGCGGTGCCAATAACCTCCGGCGTCGGTGCGCGGCGACTCTGCGGTGGTGTGGTTCATGGAGCTCGTCCCTGTGTCGACCATGAGAAAGAGTAAATAAAGGCATCCACTTTCGCCCGCGCAGACTACGCTACAGAGTAAGGCGCAGCTTATGCCGAAATCATATTGTCGGGCTACGTATGCGCTGGGGGTGGCACATGGGCGCAACCGTCTCGTCTCACGCAGGACCCCCTGGCAACGGCCAGGACTCGCTGAAGCCATTAACGGTGCCGGTGAAGCGCCGCCACTGGCTGCGCAACACCGTGCTGATCGTGCTGGCGCTGATCTCGATCAGCCTGGCCACGCTGTTGCTCGCAGAAGCACGCACCTCTCACTTTCAGGCTCAGGAGCTGTCGCGCTACGCCAGCACCCTCTCCTATACCCTATCGCCAGGCCCCAGCGAGCGCATCATCTTTCCCCAGCACGGCCCCTTCGACATCCGCCTAGGCTATACACGCCTGCCCCAGTTCGAGGCGCGCCTGCGCGCCAGCGACTTCGTGGTCGAGCGTCAGGCGCGCTTTTCACCGGCGCTGCTCGAATACACCCAACGAGGGTTCTTTCCTCCCTACGCCGAGAAGACCCGCGCCGGCCTCAGCCTGGAAGAGTGCCGCGGCGAGGCGATGTACAGCTTTCGGCATCCGCAGCGCCACTATCCGCATTTCGATGCCATCCCTCCACTGGTGCTGCAAGTACTGCTGTTCATCGAAAACCGCGAACTGCTCGATTCACGCTCTCCCTACGCCAATCCGGCAGTGGACTGGCCGCGCTTCGCCAAAGCCGCGATCTCTCAGGTGGGCCGCGCGCTGGATGTCTCGGGACAATCCTCCGGCGGCAGCACCCTTGCTACACAGGTCGAGAAGTACCGCCACTCCCCCCAGGGCATGACCGGTTCGGCCCGTGAGAAGCTGCGCCAGATGATTTCTGCCAGTGTCCGCGGCTATCAGCAAGGACCGCAGACACTCGCCGCCCGACAGGATGTTGCACTGGACTATCTCAACAGCGTGCCGCTCTCGGCGGCACCGGGCTACGGTGAGATCCACGGCATTGGAGATGGCCTATGGGTGTGGTTCGATGCCGACTTCGATGCCCTCAACCAGCTGCTGGTGCCCGGCTTCAACGGCCCCGCCAACCTGCAGCAGCAAGGGCTCGCCCTGCGCCAGGTGGTCGCGCTGATGATCGCCCAGCGCCGACCTTCCTGGTACCTGAACACCGGCCGTCAAAGCCTCGAGCGACTGACTGACAGCTATCTGCGCATTCTCGCCGAGGCCGACGTGATCGACCCCATGCTGCGTGATGCGGCGCTGGTCCAGCAGCTCAGCTTTCGCGATTTCGCCCGCGACCCGGTGCGCCTCAGGGTCGAGCAGGACAAGGGCCTGCAGGTGGCTCGCGGCCGCTTGAGCAGCCTGCTGGGCACCTCTTTCTATGACCTCGACCGTCTCGATCTCACGGCGCGCACCACGCTGCACGGCGATCTCCAGCGCCAGGTCACCGATTATCTCTACCGGCTCGCCGACCCCGAGTTCGCTGGCGAGATCGGACTGCTGGGCGATCGCCTGCTGTCGCCGGAGAAGACCGCCGAGGTCAACTACAGCTTCACGCTCTATGAACGCGGCAAGGAGGGCTATCGCGTTCGCATCCAGACCGACAACACCGGCCAGCCCTTCGACATCAACGAGGGCAGCAAGCTCGAGCTGGGCTCCACGGCCAAGCTGCGCGTGCTCGCCAACTATCTGGAAGTCATCGCTGAGCTGCACAAGCGCCACGTCGGCAGACCGGTCGAAGAGCTGCGCAGCATCGAGATCAATTCTCAAGACGTCCTGAGCCGCTGGGTCGTCGACCAGTTGATCATCAGCCCCGAACAGGAGCTGCGCACGCTGCTCGATGCGGCCATGCAACGACGCTATTCGGCCAGCCCCCACGAAGCCTTCTTCACCGGCGGCGGCCGCCATACCTTCAGCAACTTCCGCCGCGAGGACAATGGCCGCCACCCGACGCTGAGCGAGTCGATGAGCGAGTCCCTGAACCTGCCCTTCGTGCGCCTGATGCGGGATCTGGTCCGCTACAGCACTCACCAGAACGAGCGCCGCAGTCAGTTGCTCGATGACGATCAGGACCCGCGTCGGCAGGAGTACCTGCAGCGCTTTGCCGACCGCGAAGGACGCGTCTTTCTGCAGCGCTTCTGGAACAAGTACCGCGGCAAGGACAGCGAGGAGCGTCTCATGCTGTTCCTCGACGGCCTGCGTACCACCGCACCGCGACTGGCGGCAGTGCACCGTTACCTTTTCCCGGAGGCCGATGAGGCCACCTTTGCGGCCTTTATCCATGAGCGACTGCCGCACGAATCGCTCAGCGAACAGCGTATCGCCAGGCTGTACAGCAGCTATGCCCCGGGCAGCTATGACCTGTCCGACCAGGGCTATATTGCCCGGGTACACCCACTGGAGCTGTGGCTGCTCGGCTACCTGCTCGATCACCCCGAGGCCAGCTTTGGTGAGGCCGCGCATGCCAGCCGCGACGAGCGTCAGGAGGTCTATGGTTGGCTGTTCAAGACCCGCCACCGCAGCGCCCGGGACGTGCGGATCCGCACCATGCTCGAGGTCGAGGCGTTTCTGGACATCCACCAGCGCTGGGCGCGTCTCGGCTATCCGTTCGATCACCTGGTGCCGTCGCTGGCCACAGCGGTAGGCAGCTCGGGAGATCGCCCGGCGGCCCTGGCCGAGCTGATGGGGATCATTCTCAACGATGGCGTACGGCTACCGACGCTGCGCATCGACGACCTGCACTTCGCAGCCGACACGCCCTACGAGACCCGTTTAGTGCCGGCCGGTACGCGCGGTCAGCGGGTCATGGAGCCCGAGGTGGCAGCGGTGCTGCGAGAAGCCCTATCCGATGTGGTCGAAGGCGGCACCGCGCGGCGACTGCAGGGCAGCTTCAACCTCGAAGACGACACACCGTTGGTGATGGGCGGCAAGACCGGTACCGGCAATAACCGCTTCGAGACCGTAGGTCGAGGGGGACAGGTGCTCAGCTCCCAGGCCCGCAACCGCACCGCCACCTTCGTTTTCTACCTTGGCGACAATCACTTCGGTGCCCTGACCGCCTTCGTGCCAGGCAGTGAGTCGGACAGCTTCCGCTTCACCTCGGCACTGCCCGTGCAGGTACTCAAGGGCATGCAGGAGATCCTCGAGCCGCTGCTGGTTCCGGGCGGGGACGGCTGCCTTCCGGGTAGCGGTCAGGAACTTCTGGTCGCAGATCATCGCGCAGCACCGCCAGCGGCCAGAAGAAGCGCGTCGGATGACTGACCCGACAGGCTAGTCGTCGAGCACGGTCAAACCGGCCACCGTCATGCGGCGCCCTCCGCTCTCGCCGAGACGGAAGGTGCCGCTCACCCGCACTTGCTGCCCCAGGTGGTCCGCTACCGCCTCGTGGGGAAACAGCTCGACACGATTGAGATCCTGGTCTTCGATCCAGTAGTGCAGCGGGTCATCGAAGCGCCGCACCACGCCCTGGGTAACGACACGCTGGCCATCATAGGCACTCCCCTCGCTGGCCAACACATAGAGCGGCACCTCACGCTTGCCGTCGCCGCCACAGCCGCCGACGGCAAGCGTCCCACCGACCAGCAACGCCACGGCAAGAGGCAGCAGTACCCGGTGCGAAAGTCTTGCGAGACGCATCACACACCTGCCGGCAGATGCGGGTCGCGACTACTCAGTACCCGGCGTCCCAGCGGCGTCTCGAGTTCGGCCTCGAGCCAGGCGCCCTCGGCGTCGCCAATCCCCTCGACCCTGGCCAGCTCGGCGGCGCCCAGCCGCTGCAAACATGTGCTCAGCCAGTCAGCCCGTGGGTGGTAAAGCGTCAGGCCGGTCAACCGGCACCCCAGGTCCTGCATTCGCCCGGCGGGGTGCGTGTCAGCGTGCCACTGCAGCGCCACCGGCAGCAGACCACCCGCCGCCAGACTGCCGTCGGGGGGGATGGTGATATCCCAGTTCAGGTCGCCGCGACTCATCGGTTCACTGCGCCCCAGCGGCACGCAGTCCAGCTCCAGCGCATCCAGGCTCGACGTGTTGACCGCCCAGGTCAGCAGGCGTGGCGACGCTGCCAGACTGGCCCGCACATAGGGGTCATCAAGGCCGAACCAGCGAGGCCGTGCCGGCGGTGCGGCGTCCGGGTCTGTGGCGATGACCTCGAGGAAGCTGCTCTGTGAGAGCTGCATCAGATGATTGTGGGTCGCCATGCGCGGGTGCTCACCGCCCTCCGGCAGCCGCACGCCGAGATGCCGCTCAAGGTAGTCGACGCCAGCACTTACGCTTTCGGCGGCGACCACCAGATGGTCGAATCGCGTCGTTGACATAACAAGGCTCCGGTTGGATCGAGGGCAAGTAGTCCTAACAGCATACTAAACGCAGCGACCCCGGTGTGAGCATCACACCGGGGTCGCTGAAATGGGCCCAGCCGACTGGCTTAGCGGCAGGGCACTACCTTGCGCATGGTGTCCTTGGCCCAGAGAGTCTGGCCATCCGGCGTCTTGCCATGCTCGCTCCAGCGTTCGGAAATCTCGAGGCAGAAGGAGCCGGCATTTTCGATACGGCTGTCCGGGTTGGCCGGACGCTCGCCGCCGATCCGCAGGATATCGGGATTGTCGGTGGTATAGCGCGGCGCAATGGTATTATTGCTGGCACAGCCTGTGGCAAAGGCAGCCACCAGCAGAATGGGTAAACAGCGGCGCAGAGGCATGTTCACAAACCCTCGAAGAGCGTTGATAGGCCCGACAAACATTGCCGGTAGCGCTAAATAGCACCGCTTTCAGGTGCGCGTCAATATTTTTCGAACAGCGTTTGATAGTGTCACCATGACAGCACGCTGCGGCTGTGCCAGGCTCATGATCCGACGCTTACCCGAGAGGCAACGCAGATGATCGATTTCTGGACCTGGACCACACCCAATGGACGCAAGGTCTCGATTCTGCTCGAGGAGCTGGGGCTTGCCTACCGCACCCACGCGGTCGATCTCACCCAGGGCGAGCAGCACACCCCGGCGTACCTCGCTGTCAGCCCCAACAACAAGATTCCCGCGCTGCGCGACGACGACACCGGCGTCACCCTGATGGAGTCGGGGGCCATCATGTACTACCTGGCCGAACGCCATGGCCGCTTCCTGCCCGCCGACGGCGAGCCGCGCTACCGGGTCATGGAGTGGCTGATGTGGCAGATGGGGGGCCTGGGACCGATCCTGGGTCAAACGCACCACTTCCTGCACTTCAACCCCGGCAAGGCCGCCTATGCCGAGACCCGCTTCTTCGACGAAACCCAGCGGCTCTATCGAGTCCTGGATACGCGCCTCGACGGGCGCGCCTACCTGGCCGGCGACTACTCCATCGCCGACATGGCGGTGTGGCCCTGGGTGTCGCGTTTCGAGTGGCAGCGCATCGATCTCGATGCCTACCCCGCGGTCAAACGCTGGTATCTCGAGATCGCTGCGCGACCGGCGGTACAGCGCGGCTACCATAGCCCGCACAAGGTCAACGAGATTCCACTGCCCTAAGCCAGTTCTGCTGCAGCGGCCAGCATCGCTCAGGACTGCTCTGTCGCTAGGAGTGACGGCTAATTCTCCTGGCTATCAACTGTAGTGAGCCAACTGGCAGTGACCGGTAGCGGATTGCTACCATAAGCCGTTTGTGACCTGTCGAAGTGAAGCGCATGCGCTATCGGATCAAGCTGTTTGGCGAAATCACCATCAAGTCGCGCTCGGTGCGCAAGGAGATGGTGCGCTGCCTGCGCACCAATATCCGCAATTGCCTGCGCCATATCGACCCGCGAGTGCGGGTCGCCGACCACTGGGACGCGCTGGAGATTCGCCCTTCGCGGGGCCTGGATGGGAGCGCCCGCGCAGCGTTCGAGGCCAGCCTGACGCGGATCCCCGGCATTCATGACATCCAGGTAGTGGAGGCGCACCCCTTTACCGATTTCGCCACCACCGCCGAGCAGCTGGTGGCACTATGGCGTGACGCGCTGCCGGGCCGACGCTTCCGGGTCAGTGTCAAACGCCGTGGCCGGCATGACTTCAGCTCCGAAGACCTCGAGCGCTACCTGGGCCGCGCCCTGCTGGATGCCGCGCCCACGGCAGGCGTCGACTTGCGCCATCCCGAGATCGACGTTGGCCTGGAGCTGAAGGATCAACGGCTGCTGCTGGTCAGCCGGCGCCTGCCGGGCCTCGGCGGCTATCCGCTGGGGACGCAAGGCCAGGCACTGGCGCTGATCTCGGGTGGCTACGACTCCCCCGTGGCGGCCTGGCGACTGCTGCGCCGCGGGCTCAAGACCCACTTCCTGTTCTTCAATCTCGGCGGTCCGGCCCATGAGCGCGGAGTGCGTGAGGTCACCCACCATCTCTGGCAGCGCTATAGCGCCTCACACCGGGTCAACTTCATTAGCGTGCCCTTCGGCGGCGTGGTCGACGAGATCCAGCGCAATGTGCCTGCCGGCCTGGCAGGGGTAGTCCTTAAACGCATGATGCTGCGCGCCGCCAACCGGGTTGCCGCCCGCGCCCGCCTCCCGGCGCTGATCACCGGCGATGCCCTGGCCCAGGTCTCGAGCCAGAGCCTGACCAATCTGGGGTTGATCGATGCCGTCAGTGAGCGCCCGATCCTGCGGCCACTTATCGCCAGCGACAAGCAGGACATCATCGCCGACGCCCGATGCATCGGCACCGCCGCCTTCGCCGAACGGCTACCCGAGTATTGCGGCGTGATCTCGCAACGCCCCCATGTGCGCCCCAGCCCGGCCCAGCTCGAGGACGCCGAGGCGAGCTTCGATGACGCCGTACTCGAGACGGCCATCGCGGCAGCGAGCATGACCCGCAGCGACCGCCTGCTGGAGAGTACCCCGGTACTTGCCGAGATCGACGAGGTCGCCAGCCCCGAGGCGCTGCTTGCCACCCCTGACGTCACCGTCATCGACATCCGCCACCCCCACGAACGCGATGCCGCGCCGCTAACCCTGCCCGAGGGCGAGCCGCTGGCGATTCCGTTCTTCGAGCTGGCGCAACGTGCGCCGAGCCTGCCCCGCCGCCGCTACCTGCTCTACTGCGACCAGGGGGTGATGAGCCGCATGCAGGCGCTACACCTTGCCGACCAGGGCTTCGATCACTTCGGCGTCTACCGGGGCGATGATCGAGGCCCTGCATGAGCCGACCGGGGCCGCACCGTGAGTATGTGTCCGAGCCCAGCATGATCGAGCGCTGGGCCGGCGACTATCTGGCAGGCCACCATCCACGCGTGACACACCCCGGACGACCACGCACCACTGCCGAACGCCAGGCGCTGATCCGCGCCTGCCGACGTCGTGTTCTATATGCCGCCCTGGCCGGCATCCTCTCCGGCGCGGTGATCGGCGGCATGGAGTGGTACATGCGCCAGGAAATGGCCGGTGGCATGCAGGACATGACGCTCCGCGAGCAGCTGCCCTACTGGGCGGGGTTCTTCGCCGTAGCCGGCGTGATCAGCGCCATCGAGATACTGTTCCTGTACTGGAATGCTCTGCGCGGCGTGCTGCGCATCAGTCATATCGCCCAGGCACCGCTTCAGCACGGCTCACACGCCCTGCTGATCAAGCGCGGCCTGGCGCGGGCGGCACTCGAGTTGCCCAGCCCTCGCGATCCCGTCTTCGGCATCGATCCCTACGCCCAGATGCAGCGCTGGAAACTCACTGCCCGTGCCGTGCTGTATCGCATGAAGGTCGGCGTCACCAGCTTCGTGCTGCGCATCCTGATGCGCCGGCTCTTCGGGCGCATGGCACTGCGCGGGCTCCTGCCGCTGGTCACCGGGCCGCTGTATGCCGTATGGAATGCCCTGATCAGCTACTGGATCATGCGCCAGGCGCGGGAGAACGCGCTGGGACCTTTCGCCATCGACAGCCTGGTTGCCGACCTCGAGCAGCAGATCGATAGCCTGGGGGACGACGCCCGCCAACTGATCCTGCACGGCGTTGGGGAAATGCTCATGCGCCATCAGGATGCCCACGCCAATCACGTCTACCTGCTGTCGCGACTGCTGGATGCATTTGCCTGGCAGGCCCCCAGGCTGGATGTCGACTGGCCCCGCGACTCACAGGGCGTGGCGCGGCTCAACGCCAATGAACGGCGTTGGCTATTGGCCACCTTGAGCCTGGCCGCGGTGCTGGTCGGCCCGCTACGCGGGCGGCGTCGCGAGTTTCTCGAGGAGCTCTACCGCACCTGCGACCAGCCCTTCGACCGGCCTGCTCTGAACCGCCTGCGCCGAGCGATAATGGACGGCGAGACACCGCCCAGCGTGCCCGCCACCTAGAACAGCCCCAACTGGCGATCGATCAGCATGGAGAAGTCGTCATCGACGAATGGCAGGATGGCATCCGCCACCGGCTGCAACTGCCTCGTCAGGTAGTGCTGGTAGTCGATCGCCGAGCGCCGCTGCTCCAGCGGCTCCGGCCCGGACACGGTCATCACATAGCGAATCCAGCCGCCGTGCTGGTACTGCTGCGGGCGCCCAAGGCGCTGATTGAGCTCGTCGGCCATACGGGCGGCGCGCACGTGGGGCGGCACATTGCGCTGATAATCGCCGAGCCGACGTCGCAACCGCTTGCGGTAAACCAACTGGTCGTCGTACTCGCCGGCCAGGGTGCGGGCCACATAGTCGCGCACGAAGTCGCGATAGGGCTCACCGAGAAATATTCGTCGGTAGAGCGTCTGCTGGAATGTCTTGGCCAGCGCCGTCCAGTCGGCGCGCACCGTTTCGAGCCCCTTGAAGACCAGTCGGGGCTGCCCCCCGGCATCGTCGACCAGCCCCGCATAGCGCTTCTTGCTGCCCTCCTCGGCGCCGCGAATGGTGGGCATCAGAAAGCGCCGATAGTGCGTCTCGAACTGCAGCTCCAGGGCACTCTCAAGGTCGTAGGCCGCGCGCAGGTGCTCGCGCCACCAGGCATTGACCTTGTCTGCCAGGCGGCGGCCAATGGCATCGGCGGCGTCACCATCGTGAGCGCCCTCCAGCCATACGAAGGTGGAATCGGTGTCGCCGTAGATGACGGTATACCCCTCGGCCTCGATCAGCTCGCGGGTGCGCTGCATGATCTGATGGCCACGCAGGGTGATCGACGAGGCCAGCCGCGGATCGAAAAAGCGGCAGCCCCGCGAACCGAGCACGCCATAGAAGGCGTTCATGATGATCTTCAACGCCTGGGAAAGAGGAGCGTTGCCGTCGCGCTTGGCGGCCTCGCGGCCCCGCCAGACCCGCGCCACGATCTCGGGCAGGGCATGCCGGTTGCGCGAGAAGTACGCACCGCGAAAGCCTGGCACCGTCAGGCCGCTGCCGGGGGCGTGCTGCTCCTCGGCCAACCCTGTCACCAGGCCGACCGGGTCGATCAGGAAGGTGCGGATGATCGATGGATAGAGACTCTTGAAGTCGAGTACCAGCACCGAGTCATAGAGGCCGGGGCGCGAGTCCATCACGAACCCACCGGGGCTGTTGTCGCCCTCAACGTCGCCGAGGCTCGGCGCCACGAAACCGAGGCGGTGCAGGCGCGGCAGATAGAGATGCGAGAACGCCGCCACCGAACCGCCCATGCGATCGACCGGCAGGCCGGTGACTGCGGCCCGCTCGAGCAGGAAGTCGATCAGCTCGGTCTTGGCGAAGATCCGTGTGACCAGTTCGCAGTCCTTGAGGTTATAGCGTGCCAGCGCCGGCTTGTCCTCGGCGAACATGCGGTTGATATCGTCCATGCGCTGGTAGGGATTGTCGATCGCCTTGCCCTCGCCAAGCAGCGTCTGAGCGACACTCTCCAGGCTGAAGGAGGAGAACTGCCAGGTCGCCTGACGCAGCGCCTCGATGCCGTCGATGATCAGCCGCCCCGGCGCCGAGGCGAAATAGTGGTTGGCCTGGCTGCCGTGGGCGCGCCAGCCCATGGCCTCGCCACCGCGGCCGAGACGCAGCGGGACACCGAGTTGCTCCGCGTGGCGCTGCAGGACCCGCAGGTCGAACTGCACCAGATTCCAGCCGATGATCGCGTCCGGGTCGTGCCTGGCGACCCAGTCGTTCAGACACTCCAGCAGCTCAGCGCGGGTGGCACAGTAGCTCAGGTCGATGTCGTCTGGCGCCGCGCTGGACTCGGCGCTGCCCTGCTCATCGAGCATATAGACGTGACGCTGACCACAGCCTTCCACCGCAATGGAGTAGAGATCGCCGCGCTCACTGGTCTCGATATCCAGCGAGCAGAGCCGCAGCGTGGGGCGATAGGTGGCATCCGGCTTGAGCCCAGTGTCACGTAGTCGCCCACCCTCAGCGTGAGTGGCACTGAATCGCACCGCGGCAGTGATGAAACGCTCCATCAGGTAGCGCTCTGGAGGGCGAATATCCGCCTCGAGCAGCGTGATACCGGCATCGCCCAGGCGTTTTTCCAGCTGCATCAGCTGCCGTTGATGACTGCAGTAGAGGCCCAGGACAGGCCGCTGCTGAAAGTCGCACAGTCCCAGTTCACGCAGCTCAACGTCGCGTTCCTTCTCCAGCAGCCGCATGGCTCGCTGACGCTCGGCGGCGGGCAGGAACGCCACCACTGGCTGTATCGGCAATACCAGATAGCGTGGACCTGCATCGGTCGCCACCCACAGTGACACCTTGCAGCCCGCCGGCGTATCCCGCCAGTGTCGGGTGAGTAGAAAGCCCTGTTCAGCCACCGCCTCGCCTCGCCGATTGATTCAGGCACGGATGGTACGCCCTGACCACGATGATGTCGTCAGGCCAATACGCCACCGGCCCGTGCAAGGACGGGCCGGTGGTAGTCATCTCGATGCTGATCTGTCGTTCAGTCGCAGGGCACGACGCTTCGCGCAGTGTCCTTGGCCCACAAGGTCTGACCGTCGGGAGTGGTGCCATGATCGTTCCAGGTCTCCTCGACCTCGACGCAGTAGGAGCCCATCTCCTCGACGTAGCGCTCGGGATCGGCCGGCCGGTCGTCGCCGATGCGCATGATGTCGGGATTCTCACTGGTATAGTTCGGCGAGATGGCATTGCTGGAGCAGCCGGCAACGAAGGCAACGGCCACGAGGGCGGGAACTAGGGTACGTAATAGCATTGGTGATCCTCCATGAATGATCAGTCGTTCAACACGTTATTGGCGATGCGAAACGTGGTGCGCTGAGTACCGCGATAGCGGTCGATTCCTTCGACCTGCCCAACGGTTAGGCCTTATCTTACCCAAGCGCGTGATACTGCGCCAATGCGCCTGGCCTCCGACCTAAGCGAGCTTCGACCACAAAGGCGGCGCACGGATGCAGGCGCCGACGAAGATGGCTACAATCGTGAGTCTGATTTTCTGGGAAACGTCACCGCCACTATGTCCAACTCGCCACGTCACCATGCGCGCAAGATTCTCGTTACCAGCGCCCTGCCCTACGCTAACGGCGCCATTCACCTGGGCCATCTGCTGGAGTACATCCAGACCGATATCTGGGTACGCTTCCAGAAGAGCCGCGGCAACGAGTGCCACTACGTCTGCGCCGACGACGCCCACGGTACCGCCATCATGCTGCGTGCCGAGCAGGAGGGCATCACCTCTGAGGCATTGATAGAGCGTGTGTCCCGCGAACACCAGACGGATTTCGCGCGTTTCGGTGTGGCCTTCGACAACTACCACTCGACCCACTCCGACGAAAACCGCTACTTCAGTGAGCTGATCTATACCCGTCTGCGCAACGCCGGGCATATCGCCACCCGCGACATCGAACAGATGTACGATCCGGTCAAGGGGCTGTTCCTCGCCGACCGCTTTATCAAGGGCACCTGCCCCAAGTGCAAGGCAGAGGATCAGTATGGCGACAACTGCGAGGCGTGCGGCGCCACCTATACCCCGGCGGAGCTGATCGATCCGGTGTCGGCGATCTCCGGCGCCACTCCGGAAGTGCGCAGTTCCACCCACTTCTTCTTCAAGCTGCCGGACTTCGCCGACTTCCTCAAGCGCTGGACCCGCGGCGACCACGTCCAGACCCAGATCAGCAACAAGCTGCAGGAGTGGTTCGAATCAGGGCTCAACGAGTGGGACATCTCCCGCGATGCGCCCTACTTCGGGTTCGAGATCCCCGATGCGCCCGGCAAGTACTTCTATGTCTGGCTCGATGCGCCGATCGGCTACCTGGCCAGTTTCAAGAACCTCTGCGACCGTGAGGGCATCGACTTCGACGCCTACTGGAAGCGCGATAGCGACGCCGAGGTCTATCACTTCATCGGCAAGGACATCGTCTACTTCCACGCCCTGTTCTGGCCGGCGATGCTCGAGGGTGCCGACTTCCGCACCCCCACCGGGGTCAACTGCCACGGCTTCGTCACCGTCAACGGCGCCAAGATGTCGAAGTCGCGTGGCACCTTCATCAAGGCTGCCACCTACGCCGAGCATCTCAACCCGGAATATCTGCGCTACTACTTCGCCGCCAAGCTGACCTCGGGGGTCGACGACCTCGACCTCAACCTCGAAGACTTCGCGCAGCGCGTCAACTCTGACCTGGTGGGCAAGGTGGTCAACATCGCCAGCCGCTGCGCCGGCTTCGTCAAGAAGTTGGGCGACGGCAAGCTGTCGGCCCACTGCGCCGAGCCGGAGCTGGTGGCCCGTTTCATCGCCGCCGGCGACGACATTGCCGCCGATTTCGAGGCGCGCGAGTTCGGCCGCGCCATGCGCAAGATAATGGAACTCGCCGACGAGGCGAACACCTATATCGCCGACAAGGCGCCTTGGGTGCTGGCCAAGGAGCCAGGGCGCGAGCAGGAAGTGCTCGATATCTGCTCGGTGGGCATCAACCTGTTCCGCCAGCTGATGGTCTACCTGGCCCCGGTGGTCCCGGCCATGGCCGAGGGCGCGCGCGAGTTCCTCAAGCTCGACAGCCTCGCCTGGCACAGCCGCCACGAGGTGCTGTTGGATCACGCGGTCGCCAAGTTCAAGCCGTTGATGACCCGCGTCGAACGCGACAAGATCGATGCCATGATCGAGGCATCCAAGGAGGACCTGGTGGAAGAACAGAAACTCAAGGAGTCCCCCAAGGGACCGCTAAGCGACGATCCCATCGCCGCCGAGATCAGCTTCGACGACTTCATCAAGGTCGACCTGCGCATCGCCCGTATCGCCAAGGCCGACTACGTCGAAGGTGCCGACAAGCTGCTGCAGCTGACCCTCGACCTCGGCGGCGAGACCCGCACGGTCTTCTCCGGCATCCGATCCGCCTACGCGCCGGAAGCGCTGGAGGGTCGGCTGACGGTCATGGTTGCCAACCTGGCTCCGCGCAAGATGCGCTTCGGCGTCTCCGAAGGCATGGTGCTGGCCGCCGGCAACAACGACGGTATCTACCTGCTTTCGCCTGATTCAGGTGCCGAACCAGGCCAACGCGTGGTGTAGCCCCAACCAGCTGACTCGCGGCAGGCGCCCGGACTCTCACGGGCGCCTTTTTTGTGGCCATGAAACTAAAGAATCGTTAGTACTCGCCGATAGGCTTTGTAAGATATCTCTTACAAAACGGTGCGCAGGGCACCGAGGAATCTCAATGCCACGTCCGTTCACCTCATTACGCCATCGTTTCATGCTCGCCCTGTGCGGCGTGCTGTGCCTTGCGTTTCTGGCGTTGGTGCTGGTGGCCCGCCATCAGATCATGCCGATCCTGCTCGAGGACGAAGAGCAGTTCGCGGGCGGCGAGCTCGACCGAGTCGAGCGTGCCATGGACAGCGAGCTTGCGCATATGAGGCGGGTGGTGGAGGACTGGGCCTGGTGGGATGACACCTACCAGTTCGTGCTGGGCGAACGCCCCGAGTATGTCGACTCCAACCTGTATGAGAGCACACTGGAAACGCTCGACCTCAGGGTGATGCTCTTTCTCGACGCACACCATCAGCCTGTCTGGATAGTGGGGTTCGACGGCAACGACGAGTTCACTTCATGTGCTAGCGTAGCGCCTCCCTGCGAGTGGGCCGAGAGTTATATTGACACCTTGCAGCCGAGGCTCGAGAGTCAGAACGACGACACCCAGACGTGGCTATCGGCCAAACCCGAGCTGGCCATGGCTGCCATGTCGGGCATCTATCGAAGCTATGAGGCGTCCCCCGCGGCCGGCTCACTGCTGATGGTGCGCCCCATGTCGACGTCGTGGATCGAACAGCTGCGCGATACCACCGGCATCGACCTGGACCTGAGAAGCCACTTGCGCGACGCCACTGGGACACACCAGGGCCTGCAGCGCGTATCAGCGACCAGGATGGCAGCCAGACGTACCATCGAAGCCTTGCCCGATGACCACCTGATTCGTATCGAGGCGCTACTCCCGCGCCAGCGCTATCAAGCGAGCCTTGAAACCTTTCGGTTTGCCCTCTACTGGACAAGCGGCGTACTGATCGTGACGCTTCTGGTAGTGCTGTGGCTGCTCGAAAGCATCGTGCTGGCCCCACTCCGTCAGTTCTCGCGATTCACGCAGCGCGTGCACCTCGAATCTCCCCCTCCCCAAATGCCAGCGTCGCTGCTAAAACGCCGCGATGAAATCGGCACCCTGGCCCAGGAGTTTCGCGACCTGCTCGCTCACCACCAGCAGCAGTCGTCTCTGTTACTCAATTTGTCCCAGCATGACTCCCTGACCGGACTCGCTAACCGCCGCCTGTTCGATCAACGCCTCGAGCAGGCACTGCATAAAGCGCTGATGTCTGGTGACGAAGTCTCGGCATTGATGATCGATATCGACCATTTCAAGCTCTACAACGACCACTATGGACATCTCGTCGGCGATGATTGCCTGATCACGCTGGCCGAGTGCATGCAGCAGCATCTCGGTTCCCAGCACGTGCTGGCCGCCCGCACGGGGGGCGAGGAGTTCAGCGTTCTGCTGCCAGATACCTCCCTCGAAGCGGCCATCGAGCAAGCAGAGTCGCTGCGCCAGGCCATCGAAGCGCGGGCCCTGCCACACGCCACGTCACCCACTGCCCCCTACGTAACGGTGAGCATCGGCGTCGCCAGATGCCACCCCACGGGACTGAAAGATGCCGTGACGCTGATGCAGGCAGCCGATCAGGCACTCTACCTCGCCAAGGAGAAAGGGCGAAATCGGGTCGAGGCAAACCCTGCCCAGCGACACGCGTCCACCCTGGCCCCCTAGCAGTGGTCCAACGACCTGCCCGTCCGGTACCTGTTGCACGGCAAAGTCAGTACAATAATGGCCTGTCGACGAGCCCAATGAGGAGCCACTGTGACGGGCAAGCATGTTCTGATTGACGCCATCGACGCCGAGCTCCCCCAGACCCAGTGCGGCAAGTGCGGCCAGCCGGGCTGCCGCCCCTATGCCGAGGCGATCGCCCAAGGCGAGGCCATCAACCGCTGCCCACCCGGCGGTGAGCGCACCGTGGCACGCCTGGCAGCAATCACCGGTCGCCCCGTCAGCGCCCTGGATCAGCCGGCCCAGTCGCCGCTGACCGCCTATGTCCGCGAGGACGAGTGCATCGGCTGCACCAAGTGCATCCAGGCCTGCCCGGTGGACGCCATCGTCGGTGCCGCCAAGCTGATGCACACGGTCATCGTTGATCAGTGCACCGGCTGCGAGCTGTGTGTCGCCCCCTGCCCGGTCGACTGCATCGATTTGCTGCCGCACCCGCAGTGGCAGGCCGCCAGGAGCGAACAGCAGCAGCAGCGCTATCTCGCCTATCGTGCCCACCAAGGTCGGCGCCGCTTCGAGGCGCGCCAGCAGCGTCTGGCGGCCCAGGCCGAGGCCAAGCAACGGCGCCGCGCCGAGCGGTTGGCCAAGGCCGCCCCGGTAACCACTACGCAAACACCATCGCTGTCTGCCAGCGCCCTGCGCGCCAATCGTGTGAGGCTGACCGCTGCCCTCAAACGCCTGACACGTCAGCAGCAGAACGCCGCGGACGATGAGCAGCGCGAGGCATTGGCGACGCGTATCGCCGAGCACCAATCTCAGCTCGACGCCCTCGACCGGCAGCTCGGGCAGCCCCCCCAGGCTTCGCCCCCCCGCGCCTCTTCGCTGCACCAGAAGCGTATGGCGGTCAACGCCGCCGAACAGTCGCTGCGCAAGGCGCGCCAACAGTTGGCCCACGCCGAGCGCCAACATGACCCCGCCGCCAAGGCCAGCGCCGAGCAGCAGATCGACCAGGCCAGCGCCATGCTCGAGCAGGCTCGCGCCGCCCTCGCCTCTCAGTCACCGTCACACGGCCAACCGACATGAATGCCCAGAAACGCCACGAGATATTTACCCGGCTGCGCGACCATATGCCCGAACCGACCACCGAGCTGAACTGGAGCACGCCCTTCGAGCTACTGGTGGCGGTGCTGCTCTCGGCCCAGGCTACCGATGTCGGCGTCAACAAGGCCACCGCCAGGCTGTTCCCGGTTGCCAACACCCCCCAGGCGATCATCGAGCTTGGCATCGATGGCCTCAAGCAGCACATCATGACCATCGGTCTCTACAACACCAAGGCCGAGAACCTGATGAAGACCTGTCATCTCCTGGTCGACAAGCACGCCGGCGAGGTGCCGCAGACCCGTGCCGCGCTCGAGGCGCTGCCCGGCGTGGGCCGCAAGACCGCCAACGTGATCCTCAATACCGCCTTTGGCCAGCCCACCATCGCCGTCGATACCCATATCTTCCGTGTCTCCAACCGCACTCGCCTCGCCCCGGGCAAGGACGTGGTCGAGGTTGAAAAGAAGCTGATGCGCCATGTGCCCAGGGAGTTTCGCCAGGACGCCCACCACTGGCTGATTCTTCACGGCCGCTATACTTGCGTAGCACGCAAGCCGCGCTGCGGCAGCTGTGTGATCGAGGACCTGTGCGAGTTCAAGGACAAGGTCGAACTCTAACCCATACAACGAGCCGCCCATGCAGATTCATGACCGCCCCCTGGCACAGCGTATCGAGTGGCTGCTAACGCTCTCCCGGGATCACGCAGAGACGTTCGGCAGCCCCTCGGCCTGGCTGGCCCGGGAGCGCTATCTGGCCGCACACCCGACCCGTATCGTGGCGATGAAGTGCATGGACGGACGCATTCATCTGCCACATGCCACTCGCACGCCGCTGGGCATCATCCGTCCGTTTCGCAATCTTGGTGGCATTTTCCACCTCGGCTGGCCCTATCTGGGCGAGATGCTGGCCGAGAGCGTCAGCGAAGCCGCGCGCGCCGGCCACGGCGTGCTGATGCTGATCACCTATCACTTCTCCCGCGGTGAACGCTCCCGCGGCTGCGCCGGGTTCGACTGTGACAGCCAGGCGGCACTGGCCCATGCCTACGAGATCCGCGCCCAGGCCGAGCAGCTGTTCGGCGCTGACCACCGCCATGTCTATCCGCTGGTGTGCGGCTTCGAAACCGACAGCGACGCGCTGATCATTCACGGCGACGACGGCAAGACGCTCGATATCGGCTCGCTGAGTGCCGATCAGGCCGACGGCCTGGCCCAGCGCATCACCACGCTGTGCCCTGATATGCCATCGGCCACACTACGGGATCTGCTGCCACTGCTGGAGGGCAACCTGGCACACGTCGAGGCGCTGCGTGGGGTCTCCCGCGCACTGGATATCGAGCATCGTGAATGGGTGATCTGCGTCGGCCGCGGCTTCGACTTTCTGCATGTGCCAAATACCGCGCTAATCGTCGGGCCCTACAGCCCCAACCTCTCGGAACCCGTCGGGACGGCGGCGAGCATCATCGATGCCAATATGCGCGCCGGGCGGATTCCCGACGACGGTTTCATGCTGCTGGCCTCGACGCCCTACCAGGACATCGGCGTTGATCGCGCCCGCGCCGAGCTCAAGTCACGCTTTCTGTCGGACTTCGCCAGCCAGGTGATTCGCCGCGATCACCCGGCACTTGCCGAACGCATGGTACGGCACACCGCGGTGGTGCACTGGCCGACGCGCCGCCTCGATCTGCTCGACACTCACGACATGTCGCGCTAGAAGCCCAGGCCCTCGAGACGGTCGGCCAGGTCGTCGAGGATCTCGATACCCTGCACGTCGGTGGGTAACCACGGCAGGTGTGGCCTTGGCAGATGGCTGAAGGCATGGTCGATACTGGCCAGGTAGACCGCTTCCTGCTCGCGCCGCGCGCGCAGAAAGTCCCCGTCGGCATCCTCGGGAATCACCCGATTGACCAGGGTGCCAGCCACCGGAATATTGACAGCCTCGAGCGCCTCGACGGCACGCACGGTCTCGAGGATCGGCAGCCGCTCGGGAGTCATCACGAACAGAAAGTTGCTCTCGTCACGGTTTTCGATGCGCCGTCGCGCCTGGTGAAACAGCCGGCGTCGAGTGAGCAAGGTCTGGGCCACGTCGCGGGTGCGCTCATCGAGATCGCTGAAGGCGTCTTCCTGGGGGTCGTCGAACGGCGTGGCAACGTCACGGCCGCGCTTGGGGGTCAGGTGCTGGAGCACCTTGCCCAGCTCCTCGGACTTGCGATTGTGCGCCAGCAGGCCATCGGTCCACGCCGCCATCGCCTCGGGCAGGGTCAACAGGCGTAGCGTATGGCCGGTAGGCGCGGTGTCGAAGATGATCAGATCATAGGGCAACTGGTCATCGGTCATCAGCCGCGCCAGGCGCTCGAGCAGTGCTGCTTCCTGGGTGCCCGGCGACTGCCGAGTCAGACGCATCTGACGCTCGAGCTCCTTCATCATCTCCGGCGCCGCGTAGCGGCGCATCTGCTCGGTGACCCGCGCCAGATGGGCCTCGACCTCGATATCGGGGTCGATCTCCATGGCGTCGAGGTTGGGGAGCAGGCGCCGCGGCGCATCGTTCAGCTCGCGATCGAAGACATCGCCCAGACTGTGAGCCGGGTCGGTGGAGACCACCAGCACCCGCCGCTCGCGGCGTGCGGCAAGTACCGCCAGCGAGGCGGCCACGGTGGTCTTGCCCACCCCGCCCTTGCCGCCGACCCATAGCAGGCGTTTCTGCAGTAGTTCTTTCATCATGCACTTATCCCAATGTCGCGGGGCTGTTGCAACGGCTGCGGCGAGGGGCGCCGGGGACAAGCCGAAGAGGGGGTTCTGGACCAGGGATGGTCCAGGTAGCCCCCAGGGAGGGGTTCACGGCGCCCCCTCGCAGGCTTGTCGACGGATCAGCCCCGAGCACTGCCACCCAAGCAATGCTAATGGGTACGCTTGTGTGTCGCAGCCGTCGGCGCTAGCAGCATTTGAAATGATCCAGCGGCGAGCGCTCCATTCCCATCCGTTTATGCCAGTCATGGAAGCGTTCCAGCAGCAGCGGCTGGAGCTCCAGGGTGTAATAGGCGGCCGGATTGGGCACCCCCATCATCTCCGAGAATACCAGCAGCATGAACAGGTCGTCCTCGTCGCGTCGGGCGCGAGCAATCGCCCCGCGATAGCGCGAGGAGTAGACCTCCTCGGCGAAGAAACGGGCCTGGCTCAGCCAGGCCCGTAGCTTTTCGCGACGAGGATCATGACCGCTGTCATGATCGTCGTGCATAGATCGCTCCTCGGGTAACGTCAGTCACCCTGTTCGGCCATTTCCGCGCGGGTGCGTTTGAGCGCCGCCGCACACTCCATGGCCACCATGATGGCGGCAATCAGCACCACGATGTCCAGGAACAGCAGGAAATAGTTGCCGTCGTTGAAGAAGGTGCGCAGCTGAATCAGCAGCGCGGCAATGGTCATCACCAGCAGGAAGCACAGCGGCACCAGGGTGTACCACATCGGGCGACGCAGGCGCACCAGCATCACCGTGATCACCAGCAGGGTCAGACCCGCCAGCAGCTGGTTGGTGGTGCCGAACAGCGGCCAGATGATCATGCCACCGGTGCCATCGGCGCCGCCGGCACCGAAGGCCAGCAGCAGGCAGCTACCCACCGCCAGCAGCGTGGCCGGAGCCGATTTCTTCATCCACGGCTGGTTATAGATCTCGCCCCACTCCTGGAAGATATAGCGCTGCAGGCGCAGGCCGGTATCCATGGTGGTGCCGGCAAACAGTGCTGCCATGACTGTCAGCAGCGTCGCGGCCGTGGCTTCCGGCAGGCCCAGGCCGTTATGGATCATGAAGGCACCACCCTCGACGAAGGCGTTCACGCCACCGGCCCCGAAGGCGGTGTACATGGCCTGCCAGTCGGCCAGGGACGCAAAGCCAGCGGTGGCGGCGAGAATCGCAGCCAGCGCCAACATGCCTTCGCCCACGGCACCAAAATAGCCGACGAAACGTGCGTCGGTCTCCTTGTTGAGCTGCTTGGAGGTGGTGCCCGACGAGACCAGGCCGTGGAAGCCGGAGATCGCACCGCAGGCGATGGTCACGAACAGCAGCGGCAGCATCGATGGCGTGCCCGCTGGCACATCACTGTTGACCATCGGTGCCACGATACTCGGATTGAGAAACAGAATGGCGCCGTAGAGGATGATCAGACCGATGAACAGCTGCAGGCCATTGATGTAATCGCGCGGTTGCAGCAGCACCCATACCGGCAGCAGCGAAGCGATAGCGGCATAGCCGAACAGAATTAGAATCCACACCGCGTTGCCGGAGAAACCCGCCACTTCGGCAGGCATCTGGATCGGCACCGACGGACCGAGTCCGATCAGCGCGTAGAGCGCCAGCACGCCGATTACCGAGACCATTGGCAGGCTCAACATGCGGCGATAGATCAGTTGCCCGATGATCAGAGCCACCAGGATCGCCCCCCACACCGGCACCACCGCACTCGAGAAGTTCATCATCAGACCGGCGATGACCACTGCGAATACCGCGTTGACCATCAACAACACCAGGAAGATCACGATCATGAAGATGCTGCGTGCACGCGTCCCCACCACATCGCCGGTCAGTGCCCCGACCGACTTGGCCTTATTGCGCACACTGGCCCAGATGGCACCAAAGTCATGGACACCGGCGAAGAAGATGGTGCCGAACACCACCCACAGGAAAGCCGGCAGCCACCCCCAGATCACCGCTATCGCCGGCCCGACGATGGGTGCGGCACCGGCTACCGAGGTGAAATGGTGGCCCCAGAGAATAAAGCGGTTGGTGGGAACGTAGTCGACACCGTCTTCGTATTCATGGGCAGGCGTCTTGAAGTCGGGATCCAGTTGATAGATCTTCTCGGCGATGAACTTGGAGTACACGAAGTACCCCCCGGCCATCCCGGCAAGACCCAGAACCAATAGGACAATTGCACTCATGACTGAGGCTCCTTGCGCGGGGAAAACGCGGCGTAGCGATTTTCCGACGTGTCGTTTTTATCAGGCCAATGCTTACGCGCCTAATAATGGCGTCTGGATTCCGATAAATCCATTGCAGGCAAGGCATTTCCAGGCAATTTACATCGAAGGTCGAAAGGTAAGCGCTGTACGCCAAGGATAGGCTGCCAACATGACCATTGCCTTTGGCGATGGCCCGATATTATCTCGTAGAGGCCTCCAT
The DNA here is from genome assembly GCF_014779595.1 of Halomonas sp. ML-15. Taxonomy (GTDB): domain Bacteria; phylum Pseudomonadota; class Gammaproteobacteria; order Pseudomonadales; family Halomonadaceae; genus Franzmannia. The sequence goes on along the minus strand of NZ_JACXZT010000003.1, from coordinate 165,098 downwards.
CATGGATGCATTCTGGACCCCTTTGGCCATGTCCGCCGCCTTTGGCGCCTTCACCGGCTCGCTGTTTCGCCTCAGCCGCCGACCCGGCTATCAGCGACCGTTTCTGTTTCCGCTGGTCGGTCTGCTGGCCGGGATCACCGCGTTCTTTATCTACCGCATCCTGCTCGCGGTAACCGGCGCGCCGGCATGGCTGATGCCCATGCTGGTCGTCCTGCAGGTGTGGCTGTGGCTGGGACCGCTGGCCCCGCGCTTCACCCAGGCCAATGGTGACAATAAATAGTGCCCCAGCGCCCCGATGACGAAGACCCGCTACCTGCGCCACCGTGCGCGGTTAGGCGTGGCACTTGCGGATACTCGCCAAGACACCCTGGACCGCAGATAGCCAGCCCGGTGCAGGGGCACTGATGGTCCAGGTGGCATCAGCTGCTAGCAATGACCTGTTGACGCAGCTCACGGGGCATCGAGAAAGTGATGGTTTCTTCGCGTCCTGCGAGCTCTTCTGGTGCGGCAGCGCCAAGGGATATCAGCCGTTCAATCACACCTTTCACTAACACCTCCGGCGCACTGGCCCCGGCAGTGACGCCGACGCTCTGCGCGTCAGTCAGCCAGCCTGCATCGACCTGCTCGGCATTATCGATCAGATAGGCTGGCGTACCCATGCTCTCGGCAAGCTCACGCAGGCGATTGGAGTTGGAACTATTGGCACTGCCGACTACCAGCACCAGATCGCACTCGGCGGCCATCTCGCGCACGGCGTCTTGGCGGTTCTGGGTGGCATAGCAGATATCATCCGTTCGCGGGCCACTGATGTCGGGGAATTTACCCCGCAGCGCATCAATTACCTTGGCGGTATCGTCCATCGAGAGCGTGGTCTGGGTCACGAACGCCAGCTGCGTGGGATCTTCGACATCCAGATTGGCCGCGTCGTGTTCGTCCTCGACGAGATAGATTCGACCGCCGTAGGACGTGTCATAGCGTCCCATGGTGCCTTCTACTTCAGGGTGGCCTTCGTGACCAATCAAGATGCACTCCTGGCCGAGCTTGGCGTAGCGCAGCACTTCCATGTGAACCTTGGTGACCAGAGGGCAGGTGGCATCGAAGACTTTGAGTCCGCGCCGCTCGGCATCCTGCTGCACCGCACGCGAAACGCCATGGGCAGAAAAAATCACGATGACGTCATCCGGCACGTCATCCAGCTCTTCGACGAACACCGCACCGCGCTCGCGTAGCGTTTCGACCACAAAACGGTTGTGAACGACCTCATGGCGCACATAAATTGGCGGTCCAAATACATCCAGTGCGCGATTGACGATATCGATTGCCCGGTTGACGCCGGCGCAAAAACCGCGCGGGTTGGCCAGTTTGATCTGTACGGGGGATGCGTTTGTCGTTTCCGGGAGCGTCTTGGAAGCTGTTTCAGAAGCCATGCTCACGCCTTCGATGCCTGGGCATCGCTAGAAAAATGGAGAGTGCCGTTAAAATAGACGGCACGTCTAATGGATCAGCGATCCATGCCGACCTGATATCCCGTATCGCGATCATCCTACCAGCAAACCGGGAAACCATGATGCTGCTTGAAAAGCGCCTGTCTGGCACCCTGCTGAAGAAAAACGGGGTGGCGCGAACGGAGCCGTTGCAGGCCAGTAACCAGGCCGGTACCCTTTGAACAGCGCATGACTGGCTTACGCAAGGTGATGCGGAGAGTTAGCCCCAACATTAGTAAAAGAATGCATCCTGTTTATCGCCCATGGTCCTTTTCACGTCAATCCCGAGAGATCGGATGCATTCACTATGATCTGGCTTGAGCAGGAAACAGACCTGCTCCCGACATCGGAGATGACGCTGCTATGAGGCCTGCCTCGCTCGCCCTACAGAGCCATCTGCTGCCCGGTGTCTCGCGGACGTTCGCCCTGACCATTCCACAGCTACCGTCCCCCCTTCGCCCAGCGATCACCAATGCCTATCTCCTGTGTCGTATTGCCGACACGGTGGAAGATAGCACCGCCATGGCGCCCGACGAGAAAGACGCTCACTACCGGCGCCTGCTGATAGGGCTGGGTGATGCCAAGGCCGCTCGAGAGTTCTCCAAGGCACTGCTCGGTACAGGACTGGTAGAGGACCCGCTGGAACGAGAACTCATCGTTCAGACACCCGGCGTGCTGCGCGCCTTCGGCGAACTGCCGGTCGCTCAACAGGCGGCATTGCGCGACTGCGTGACCACCATGTGTCACGGCATGGCGGATTTCGAGCGTCTGAAGAACCCGCATGGTCTCGAAGACAGTGCCTGCCTGCGCGATTACTGTTACGTGGCTGCCGGCTGCGTTGGCGAAATGCTGACCCAGCTGTTCGCCGGCATCAATCCGCATATCCACGATCAACGGGAAGAGCTGCGGCGGCTGTCATTGGCCTTCGGCCAGGGGCTGCAGCTGACCAATATTCTGAAAGACGTGTGGGATGATCGCCAGCGCAGCATCTGCTGGCTTCCGCGTGACGTCTTCGAAGCACGGGGCGTCGACCTGAGGCGGATACAACACTGGCAGGACCATCCCGGTTATCGCGACGGCATCCGCTTTCTGGTCGCTGTCGCCCACCACCATCTGCGCTTGGCGCAAGACTACACGCTGCGCATTCCGACCTCTGAGGTCGGTATTCGACGATTCTGCAGCTGGTCGATCGGCATGGCGCTCTCGACGCTGCGCAAGATTGCCAATAATCCAGGCTACACGGCCAGCGAGCAGGTCAAGATCTCGCGGCGACGCCTACGCATGATCGTCGCGACGAACAACGTCTCGGTGGGCAACGATACGCTGCTTCGCGGTGTTTTTCGGCTGAGCCGCTATCGACTACCCAGCGTTGAGGATCAGCAGATCGGCCCTCTACGGGCCGGCCATAAAGGGCGTGTATAAAGCGGCGTCGACGCGTCAGCGCCCCGGTGACGAAAACTCGCCAATCTGCGCCACCGTGCGCTGGTAGGCGGGGCGCTCCCGGATACGCGCCAGAGCGCTCTGGAGTGCCGGGTAGTCATCGAGACCGCGACGCATGTCGGCCGCCAACAGCGGGAAGCTCATCTGGATATCCGCAGCACTGAACGCCTCACCGGCAAACCAGGTCGAGCGCACAAGCTCGGCCTCCCACAGCGCCAGCAAATCCTTGATCTGCGGATCAAGAAACTTCTTTTGTACGCCCTGCCCCAGCAGCTTGCCGATCGGCCGGATCAGGGCCGGTACCGGCGGCTTGCCGAGCATCGAGAAGACCAGGCTCATGACCAGCGGCGGCATTGCCGAGCCTTCGGCGTGATGCAGCCAGAAGCGATAGCGCAGTGACTCGTCGCTACCCGCGGTGGGTGACAGACTGCCATCGTCGAAGCGCGCCAGCAGGTACTCGATGATCGCCCCTGATTCGGCGATGACGCGGCCGTCGTAGGCCTCGTCGGTGATGACCGGTGACTTGCCCAACGGATGCACCTGCTTGAGCGATGCCGGCGCCAACATGGTCTTGGGATCACGACGATAGGTGACGATCTCATACTCGGCGCCGAGCTCCTCGAGCAGCCAGACGACCCGCTGCGAGCGGGAATTTTCCAGATGGTGAACCTTGATCATCGTGCGCTCCGTGTCGATGGAGTGGGAGCTTCACCCTAGCACCTCCTGCCAAGGTCGTCTTTCCCCTCCCCACCGCGCGCCACTAGACTGCAGGCAATAGACACGCCATCGCAGAGGGAGAGCCGCCATGGCCAAGGTACTGGTGGTGGACGATGAACCCAATATCGTCCTGTCATTGGAATTTCTGATGCAGCAGGCGGGGTTCGACGTCGCCACTGCCGAAGATGGCGAGAGCGCCCTGACGAGTGTCGCCGAAGGCGCCCCGGATCTGATCCTGCTGGATATCAGCCTGCCCGGCATCAGCGGCTTCGACGTCCTCGAGCAACTGCGCGCCGACCCCGCCCATGCCGAGCTGCCGATCATCATGCTGACCGCCCACGGGCGTGAGGTAGAGCGGGAAAAGGGGCTTGCCCTAGGCGCCGACGACTATATCACCAAGCCGTTCTCCACCCAGGCGCTGGTCGACAAGGTACAGGGCCTGCTTGGCGAGGCGGGCTGATGGCACCGCGCCACGTTCGGGGCCACCTGCCTCGCCGCCAGCGGCTGATCGGCGTCTGGCTGCTGGTCAGCGGGCTGGCCTTCTTCAGCGGCGCCCTGCTGGCACTGTGGCTGGACGCCGAGCTGGCCCCTGTCGGCCTGCAGCGCGCCGCACTGTGGGTCGGCAGCCTGGGCGGCGGGGTGCTGATCATGCTGCTGGGACTGGTGCTCGAACGCCGCCTGTTCACCCCACTACGTCATCTGCAGGTACAGATGGCTCGCCTGGCGGCCAACCCTGACGCCCGCGATGACTACCCCCCGGAGGGCTGGCTGCGCGGGCTCGGCCCTGATCTGGCGCGCCTGCGTGAAGGCTGGCGCCAGGATCGCCAACAGCTGGCCACCGCCCACACCGACGGCGCTCGCGGCGCGGCACGCATTCGTCTCGAGCTCGAATCCCTGCTGCAGGTGCTGGAGACGCCGCTGCTGCTGTGCGACCAGCACCGCCGTATCCTGCTCTTCAATCACGCCGCCGAAACCCTGTTCGACGGTCACCCGGGGCTGGGCCTCGGCAAGCGCCTGGAGGGTTTGATCGGCGTCGCCAGCCTGCAGGATGCCATGGCTCGGCTACCCGACGATGGAGCCCCCCGGGAGCTGTTGCTGCCCTGTGACGAGCGCTGGCTGCGCTGCCTGCTCAAGCGCGTCCCACAGAGCCAGGGCGAGACCCTGATCACCCTCACCGACACCACCGCCAGTCTCACCGACGAAAGCCACACCCGCGCCGCCCTCGGCGAACTGCTGCCGGCACTGCGCCGCCACGGCGCCGGCCTGGCCAGCGCCGCCGAAACCCTGGCGCGACTCGATGCCGACCAGGGGGCGACCGACAGCCATCCGCTGCGTGCGCGCATCACCTCCGCCATCGATGAGGAGAGCCGGGCGCTGACCGCCGAACTCGAGCGTCTCGGCCAGCGCATCGACGACCTCCAGCAGCAGGGTGAGCGCCTGGTACCGCTGTGGTCCAACGATCTCTGGCAGTCCCTCAACGAGCGTCTCGACCATCTGCCCGCCCTGCCCCGCGTCACCCCGATCGGCATGCCGGCGTGGTTCAAGGGCGACGCCCCGGCACTGCTGCCGCTGCTCGAGGCGCTGCTCGAGCGGCTGCATCACACGACCGGACACCACGCCCTCGAAGTCGAGATGTGCCTGGGCAACAAACGCGTGTACCTCGATCTGATCTGGCGCGGTTCACCACTGCCTCAGCGCACCCTCGCCGAATGGCATGCCCAGCGCCTCGAGAGCCTGCCACTGGCGCCCAGCATCGGTGAGCTACTGCAGCAGCACGGCAGCGATGCCTGGAGCCTGGCCGACGCCGACGGCGAGCACGCCCGGCTGCGCCTGCCACTCCCCGCCGTCGAGCGAGTCGGCGCCCCCGCCGCGCAAAAGTCGCCGCGTCCCGAATTCCACGACTTCGGCATCGCCGACCTGCCGCCACCGGATGCCGAACTGGCGGCCTGCTCGCTGCGCGCGCTGGAGATCGTCGCCTTCGATACCGAAACCACCGGGCTCGAGCTACGCCGCGGCGATACGGTGATCAGCCTCGGCGCCTGTCGGGTGGTCAACACTCGCCTGCTGGCCGACGACACCTTCGATGTGCGCGTCGACCCAGGGCGCCCGATCCCTCCGGCCAGCACCGTGATCCACGGCCTGCGCGATGCCGACGTGGCCGGCGCGCCGCCCCTGCACGTAGTACTGCCGCGCTTTCGCCGCTACGTCGGCGAAGCGGTGCTGCTGGCCCACAACGCCGCCTTCGACCTGTTGGCGATCCAGCCCCCTGGGGCCGGGGTCGACTTCCAGCTTCCGGTGCTGGATACCCTGCTGCTGTCTCGGGCCCTGGACCCCGGCCTCGACGGCCATGATCTCGACAGTCTCGCCAGCCGCTTCGCCCTCAGCGTACCCGAGGGTGCCCGGCATACCGCCCTCGGCGATGCCCGCCTGACGGCCGAGCTGTGGTTGGCTCTGCTGCCGCGCCTGGAGGCGCGTGGCGTGATTACCCTCCAGGACGCGCTGACCCTGCAGGCCGGCGCCTTCGACCGTGAGGATGCCAGCGCATGAAGACACCGCGCCTCGGCGAGCGGCTGATCGCGCTGATCGGCGTGGCGCTGCTGCTGTTCACCCCGCCGCTGATCCTGATCGCCGACCGCCCTGCCGCAAACGGCCTGTCGTGGCTGGCGCTCTATCTGTTCGTCGCCTGGGCGCTGGTGATCGCACTGGCCGCCTGGCTGCTCGAGTATCGTCACGAGCCGGCCAGCCGCAGCGACGACGATGAGAGTAGCGAAGCGCCGCCCAGCGACGAACCGCCGCGAGGCGCTCGGTGAGAACCGATCCACTGGTACTGACGGTGGCCTTCGGCTACCTGGCGCTGCTGTTCGTGATCGCCGCCTGGGGCGATCGGCGCGCCGAGCAGGGCCGTTCGCTGATCGGCTCGCCAACCATCTATGCGCTGTCGATTGCCGTCTACTGCACCGCCTGGACCTTCTACGGCAGCGTCGGTCGCGCCGCCGAGCACGGCCCCAGCTTTCTGCTCATCTACCTGGGCCCGACCCTGGCGATGCTCGCCGCGCCCTTTCTGATTCGCAAGATGGTGCGCATCGCCCGCGCCCAGCGCATCACCTCCATCGCCGACTTCATCAGCGCCCGCTACGGCAAGAGCGGCAGTCTCGGCGCTTTGGTCACGCTGATCGCGCTGATCGGCATCACCCCCTATATCGCCCTGCAGCTCAAGGCCATCACCTTGAGTCACGCGGTGCTGGTCAACTACCCGGCGCCGCCGGAGCTGCGCCTGGCCGAGGAGAGCTTCTGGGTCGACAAGTCGTTCTGGGTGGCGCTGGTGCTGGCGGTTTTCATCATCCTGTTCGGTACCCGCCATCTGGATGCCAGCGAGCGCCACGAGGGCATGGTCGCCGCCATCGCCTTCGAATCACTGGTCAAGCTGGTAGCGTTTCTGGCGGTGGGGATCTTTACCGTCTTCGTGCTGTTCCACGGCCCCGCCGACCTCTTCGCGCGCACCGCCGAACATCCGGCGCTGGTCAATGCGCTGAGCCTCGACGCCGTGCCCGGTGGGGCGCTGGGCTGGGTCGGCACCCTGGTGCTGGCCTTTCTGGCCTTCCTGACCCTGCCGCGGCAGTTCCAGGTACTGGTGGTGGAGAACGTCGACGAGCGCCATCTCAAGCGCGCCAGCTGGCTGTTTCCGCTCTATCTGCTGGCCATCAACCTGTTCGTGATCCCCATCGCCATGGCCGGCATGCTGCTCGGCAACGGCGCCAGCGATCCCGACAGCTTCGTGCTTACCCTGCCGCTCTCGGCGGGGCTCGAGGGGCTGCCGCTGCTGGTCTTTATCGGCGGCCTCTCGGCGGCCACCGGCATGGTCATCGTCGAGACCATTGCGCTCTCGACCATGGTCAGCAATCACCTGGTCATGCCGCTGCTGTTGCGCTCATCGCGCTTTCATCTCGGCTCGCGGGGCGAACTCACCGGCTGGCTGCTGGGCATACGTCGCGTCGCCATCGTCGTGATCCTGCTGCTCGGCTACCTCTACCATGCGCTGGTCGGCGACTCCTACAGTCTGGTGACCATCGGCCTGGTATCGTTCGCCGCCGCCTGCCAGTTCGCCCCGGCGCTGCTGATCGGTCTCTACTGGCGCGGTGCCACCCGGCTCGGCGCCACCGGCGGCCTGATGGCGGGCTTCCTGGTGTGGGTCTACACCCTGCTGCTGCCCGGCTTCGCCCAGTCCGGCTGGCTCGACCCGAGCTTCGTCGAGGCCGGCCCGCTGGGCATCGCCTGGCTGCGCCCTTACGCTCTGTTCGGCCTCGAGAATGCCGATATCTACAGCCACTCGCTGCTGTGGAGCCTACTGGCCAACGTCGGGGTGCTGGTGGGAGTGTCACTGTTTACGCGGCAGAGTCGTCTCGAGCAGACCCAGGCCGCGCTGTTCACCGGCGCACTGGATTCCGTGGTGAGCTATGCCAGCCTGTGGCAGGGTCAGACCACCCGCGGCGAACTCGAAGCCCTGCTGGCCCGCTACCTGGGTGCCGGCGCCGCGACTCGGGTGTTTGCCGGCCAACGCGACGACGGCGACCAGCAGGCGGTGCCCCCGGAGGTGATTGCCAGCGCCGAACAGGCGCTGACCGGGGCGCTGGGCAGCGCCTCGGCACGGGTGCTGATCAACTCGGTGGTACGCGGCGAGGCGCTCGACCTGGAGGCGGTGCTGAGCATCCTCGACACCACCTCCCAGACCCTGGAGTACAACCGCCGTCTGGAGCAGAAGTCCGCGGAGCTGGCGCGTATCGGCGAGGAACTGCGCGCCGCCAACGAGCGGCTGCGTGAGCTCGATCGGCTCAAGGATGAGTTCGTCGCCATGGTCAGCCACGAGCTGCGTACGCCGCTGACCTCGATTCGCGCCTTCGCCGAAATCCTGCGCGACGGCCAGTCGCTGCCCGACGAAAAACGTGCCCACTTTCTCGATGTTATGGTACTCGAGAGCCAGCGCCTGTCGCGGCTGATCGAGGAGATTCTCGACCTGGCGCGGCTCGAGAGCGGGCGCCTGACCCTTAACCCCCAGCCGCTGGATCTCGCCGCTCTGGCCCACCAGAGCGTGGCCGCGGTGCAGCGCGTGCAGGAGGAGCGTGGCGTAACGCTGAGCGTCGACCTCGACGCCGACGAGGCCTGGGTAGTCGGTGATCCGGACCGCCTTGAACAGGTGATCATCAACCTGCTCGACAACGCCAGCAAGTTCGCCGATGACCATACACCGCTGGTTCGCCTGCACCTATGGCATCACAAGCAGCAGTGGCGCCTGGCAGTGGAAGACAACGGCCCCGGTATCAGCGAAGACGAGCGTGAACGGGTCTTCGAGAAATTCCATCAGATCAAGCAGCAGCACGATAGCGGCAAGGCCCGCGGTCGTCCCCGCGGCAGCGGTCTGGGCCTGCCCATCAGTCGCGGCATCGTCGCCCACCTTGGCGGCCGCCTGTGGGTCGAGGACGCCCCCACCCTGGGTGGCGCCTGCCTGGTGATGGAGCTCCCTGAAGCGCCTCGAGAAGATCCCTAGCCGCCCCATATCGGCCCCCTTGTCGAGCGTGACTCAAGAAGATGCCGCAGGAGTCGATATATCGTTTGGTGTGCTAATTTGAGGCCAATGGAATGTCCCAGGGAAGAGATAGCGCAGATTCTCTGCTGCTAGCATCGCAGCCGATCTTTGATATCCACGATGACGTTCATGGTGTCGAGCTACTCTACCGTAGCGACTCTGGACTAGGAGCGCTTGACGTTGGCGATGAAGTCGCAACCGCCGAGCTCATCTACCACCTCAATACCGCCATTACGCAACGCATCAGTTATTCCAAGGCACCCGCCTTTATCAATGTCTCCACGGGACTCCTGCTGTCGCAGCACTTCCTGCCCGTATCTCCCGACCAGGTGGTGATCGAGCTCGTCGAGCGCGTCACGCCAAGCCAGCCTTTGATCGACGCCGTTTGGCGCCTGCGCAAACAGGGATTTCGCTTCGCCCTGGACGATTTTGACTTCGCCCCGGAGTGGGCCCCTCTGCTTGCCCTGTCGTCCTATATCAAGGTCGATATCTCCTCGATCGAAGCGTCGCAAGCAGCACGCCACATACAGCGGCTTGCTCACTTGGACCTCCGGTGGGTCGCCGAACGCGTGGAGACGCGTGAGGAGCGCGACACCTATCGGAAAATGGGCTTTGACCTCTTCCAAGGCTACTACTACGCACGACCGATCCCCGTGTATGGCAAGAAACTGCCGGCCGCCACCCTATATGCCACGCAGTTGCTCCAGACCCTCTGTCACCACGAGCCAAACATTGATGCCGTCATCGCGCTGATTCAGGCCGACCCTGAGCTCGCCATCAAATTGACTCGTATCGCCAACAGCGCCTACTTCAGTCATCAGGCCCCCATTAGCTCACTGCGCGATGTCGTGGCCAGAATCGGCCTCCAGCAGCTCTCCAGCTGGGCGGCACTGTTTGGCCTGCTGAGCAACGCCAGCTCAGCACATGCCGAGCTGGCGCTGACCCGCGCCAAAGCCTGCGAGCTGTTGGCCAGAGAGGAGGGCTTGAACGGCCAGGACGCCTACTTCATCGGGCTGCTCTCCTCCGCCGAGCTGCTACTCGGCATTCCCGGTGAAGAATTTTTAACCAGCCTGGGACTCGATTCAGCCACCATGGCAGCCACGCTCCGCCACGAAGGTGCCTATGGCAAGGTACTGCAGCGCATCGAAGTCACCGAGCAGTGCGTCGCCATGCGTCAGTGGTCATCGGGGAGTGAGTATCCGCGACTTTTCGACCTCTACCAGCAGGCACACCAAGATGCGTTCGAGTTGTTGGCAACGCTATCTGCCTGCCAATGAAACGAGGCCCTCTGCTGCGGAGCTGCCCAGCCAGCCCCGGCTCGCGCGGATAACCTGGCGGACTGACGAGCACGGCACCTCGCTGGAGAGCCCACCTCGCCGCTGCGAACGCAGCAATTGCCTATTTCGGGTCAAGATCCTCTGCCCGCAGCCGATACCCCTGTCAGCCCTGGCATGACAACAACTTACTATCAGTACAGGGAAACTAAGTAAATACAGATATAATAACCGGAGACCACCATGGCCTGGCTGGCACGCTTATCCCTGACCCAGAAACTCCTCGCTGCAACCGCTATCCCGCTACTCTTGGCCAGCATCGTGCTTGGCACGATTGTCCAGCAGCAGCTCAATCGCACCGTACCCACGCTGGTCGAAAATGCCGGCACACGCCAGATCGAAGCGCGCGCCGATGAAATCGCGCGCTGGATCGAAGGCTACCGCAGCTGGCTCACTGCCCTGGCCCAGGACGAACGGCTACAGACGGATGTCCCCGTCGGCGAGCATCTCGAATGGCTGGAAAGCCGCCATCCCGGCGATGCCACTATCGAGTCGTTCTACTTTGCCGACGCCAGCGGCGACACCGTCACCCACACCGGAGCCACGACCGATATCACCGAGCGCGACTACTTCCAGACACTGGTCACACAGGGCACTCAGGACCGTCTGCTCGCGGATCCTGTCATCTCTCTGATTAGCGGCGAGCCCACCGCCATCATCGCCGAAACGATCTTCGACGATGCCGGCAACCGCGTCGGCCTGCTCGGCATTACTCTATCGATGGCCGCGGTATCGGAGATCACCTCGGCGATCGACGTCGGCGATGGCAGCTACGGCTGGATGATTGACAGCGAAGGCACCGTGGTGGCCCACCCCGAGGAAGATGCACGCATGACGCTCAATCTCGCCCAGGCCGACCAGCATGGCTACGCCGGTATGGATACGCTGGGCCAAACCATGCTGGCGGGCGAGGCTGGCATGGGGCAGGTAGGTCTGCCGGATGGCGATCACAACGCGGTCATGTGGCACCCCATCGATGGCACGCCCTGGGTAGCCGGCGTCAACGTGCCGGCAACCACCTTCACCGCCGTGACTACGCAACTGCTGCGCACACTGCTGATTGCCGGTGTCCTCACCCTCGCGGTGCTACTGGTGATCGTCGCCGTCGCCGCCCGGCGCGCGCTGGCACCGATCAAGCATACGGCAGCTGCGATGGCGGACATTGCCGCCGGCAAGGGCGACCTGACAAGACGTCTAGAGGTCCGCAGCCACGATGAAGTCGGTGAACTAGCGGTGCAGTTCAACGCCTTCGTCGAGCGCATGCAGTCAACCCTGCGCGAAGTCCGTGGCAACGCGCAGACGGTGCTGTCCGGCGCCAGCGACATCGCCGATGGCACCCACGAACTGTCATCGCGCACCGAGCAGGCGGCTGCCAATCTGCAGCAGACGTCGGCCTCCATGGAGGAGATCCACTCCACCGTGGCGCATACCTCGCAGGCCTCGGAACAGGCCAATGGCCTGGCCGGCGAAGCGGCTAGCGCCACCCAGCGCGGCACCACCGCCATGGACCAGATGGAGACCAAGATGGCGGCGATCAGCGACTCCGCCAAGCGAATCAGCGAGATCATCGGGTTGATCGACTCGATTGCTTTCCAGACCAATATTCTGGCGCTCAACGCTTCGGTAGAGGCCGCCCGTGCAGGGGAGCAAGGGCGCGGCTTCGCCGTGGTCGCCGGTGAGGTACGCACGCTGGCCAGCCGCTCGGCGGATGCCGCTCGCGACATTCGCAAGCTGATCGACGCCTCGGTCAATCATACTCAGGAGGGTAGCGGAATCGCCAAGGACGCGGCCGAGCGCATGCAGGAGATTCGCCACAGCATCACTCAGGTCTCCGATGTGATCGCCGAGATCGCTGCCGGCGCCCGCGAGCAGACTTCGGGGATCGACCAGATCAACACTGCCGTGGCCGAGATGGATACCATGACCCAGCAGAATGCTGCCATGGTCAGTCAGAACGCCACCCTGGCCGGCGGCATGCGCGATAACGCCCAGCGACTGGATACCCTGATGGCCGAGTTCGTGCTGGGTGACGACAGCCGGGTGCCGCTGGCTGCTCCGACAAATCGTCACACTGCACAGCATGTCGGCCGCGCCTCCAACCCAGCGGCCTCCAAGGAGCTTCCCCGCCCCAGCACTCGGACGTCGGCAGATCGTGAAACCGAGTGGGAGACTTTCTAGCGGCCAGGCGACTGGGCCAGCCTGATCAAGCGCCGAATATCCTGCATATCCTGGCGCAGCAGCAGGCGCTGTGAGGCGTCGAGTCGTGCCGTATCGACCCAGCCGTCGGCGGCACGGCCGGCGGCCAGACTCGCCAGCTGTGCATCGAGCACCAGCCCTTGCAGACGCCCCAGCGCATCGCCCAACGCAGCGGCACGCTGAGCATCCAGCCCCCCCGCCATCACCAGCTCTCTCAGCCGACCGCGGGTGTCCGGTGCCCGGCAGCCCTGGCGCATTGCCAGCAACCGCACGGCTCCGCTAAGCGGCAGCAGACCTTGGCGTTTTAGATTGATGGCGCGTTCATGGGGGGCGCCGTCACCGTCGCCGGCCAGACGCCCGAGGCGGTCGAGTGCCACCGGCGTCTCGTCCAGCAGGCTGGCCATTTCATCGAGGAACAGCGCCGCACGCGGCACCAGTGCCGCCACCAGCTCGCGCAGCGATTCGGCGAGTGCCGGATCACCGTGAACGGCGTGAAAATCGAGCAGAATATTGGCCTGCTGCACGCGCTTGACGCGACGCTCCGAGGTCCAGATTTCCAACTGACGCCCCCACTCACCGAGGCGCTTGCGCCACATCGGCCAGCGCGCCATGACATGGCCGCTGCACAGCGGAATACCGGCATCGTCTAGCGCATCGGTCATGCGCTCGCCAAGGGCCTGAAAATACCCATCGATCTCGGTATGCGCATCGTCCGGATAGTCGTCGACGATCATGGCGTTGTCCTGATCCGGCCCGAGCAGACTCTCATGGCGGGCACCGGAGCCCAGCGTGAGCACGCAGAACCCTGCCGGTGGCTCGCCCCACCCCGCAGCCTGCATGGCGTTCAGACTGCGTTCAACGGCCTGGCGATAGAGCCAGTCGTTATGGTCGCTGAGCAGCTGGCTGATCCGCCAGGCGGGCAGATCGAGACGCTGCAGCGCCTCGACCAGACGTGGCTGCCAGGCCTTGGCATCGGCGAGGCTCGGCGCGGCCCCCAGCGCAGCGATTGCATCGGCCAACGGGGCCAGCATGGGCGGCCAGTGGGAGGGATCGGGTAGCGCATCGCCGACAAACAGCGCGCGCCAAGGCGAGGCTCGATGCAACAGGCGCATGACAGGCTCCTTGGTGGTGCCCCCAGTGTAGCGCCACGCACGATGGCAGCGCGCTTGGCCAAAGGGCGCATAGGCGCTGCCACAAACGCATGCGGCGCCCCTGGGGGCGCCGCGCAGTCCTGCTGGAAGGTAAGGAGACTACTTGTCGAAGATGGCGTCACCCAGATCATCGATAAAGCGCTGCGCCTTGCTGACCATCAGCTCATCGCAGGCGTCGCGACCTGAGACCACGTCGGAGCGCTCGAAACGATGCTCCAGCGTCTCGCCGTCTGCCCCTTCACCTGAGAGGGGCTTGCGGATCCAGCCGCTGACACGATACTGGCCGTCGCGATCCTGGGGATCGGAAATGATCAGGTAGCCCTTGTACTCGACCGGATCGGCTTCGGCAGCGGCCTTGTTGCCACCACCGCCGAGCAGCCCGGAAAACAATTTCTTGAGCATCGTTACCTCCTCGCCCGCCTAACGCTCAATCCTGCTTGCGGCCCTTGCCGGCGGCAATCCGCAGCCGCAAGGCGTTGAGCTTGATAAAGCCTTCGGCATCCTTCTGGTCGTAAGCACCGGCGTCATCTTCGAAGGTCGCAATGGACTCATCGAACAGCGACTGCTCGGACTTGCGCCCTACCACGGTGGCACTGCCCTTGTAGAGCTTCATGCGCACCACGCCGCTGACGCTCTTCTGGGTCTCGTCGATGGCGGCCTGCAGCATGCGCCGCTCGGGGCTCCACCAGTAGCCGTTGTAGATCACTTCGGCATACTTCGGCATCAGCTCATCCTTGAGGTGCGCCTCTTCACGATCGAGGGTAAGCGACTCGATGGCGCGATGGGCGCGCAGCATGATGGTGCCACCGGGAGTTTCGTAACAGCCCCGCGACTTCATGCCCACATAGCGGTTCTCGACGATATCGAGACGACCGATGCCGTTGTCGCCCCCCAGCTTATTGAGCTTTTCCAGCACCTCATGGGGCTTCATCGCCTGGCCATCGATGGCTACGATATCGCCCTGCTCATAGGTCAACTCGACGTAAGTGGGCTGCTCCGGCGCCGCCTCGGGCGACACGCTCCAGCGCCACATTTCCTCTTCGGCCTCGGCCCAGGGATCTTCGAGATTACCGCCCTCGTAGGAGATATGCAGCAGATTGGCATCCATGGAATAGGGAGATTTCTTCTTCTTGGTGGAGAAATCCACCGGAATCTCATGCTGTTCGCAGTAGGCCATCAGCTTCTCGCGGGAATTGAGATCCCACTCACGCCACGGTGCGATCACCTTGACACCAGGCTTGAGCGCGTAGGCGCCGAGCTCGAAGCGCACCTGATCGTTGCCCTTGCCGGTGGCGCCGTGGGAGATGGCATCGGCGCCGGTCTGATTGGCGATCTCAATCAGTCGGCGGGCGATCAGCGGCCGCGCGATGGAGGTGCCGAGTAGATACTCGCCCTCGTAAATGGTGTTGGCACGGAACATCGGGTAGACGTAGTCACGCACGAACTCCTCGCGCAGATCCTCGATGTAGATCTCCTTGACGCCCAGCGCCTGAGCCTTGGTTCGTGCCGGCTCGACTTCCTCGCCCTGACCGATGTCGGCCGTGAATGTCACCACTTCGCAGTCGTAGGTTTCCTGCAACCACTTGACGATGACGGACGTATCCAGGCCGCCGGAGTAGGCGAGGACGACCTTCTTGACATCGGACATTCTGGGCTCCTTTTGATGAACGTCGAAACCGCACGATTATAGCGCCGATGGGCGGCCACGAATACCGCCGCGCCGCGGCAAAGGCCCAGCAAAGGTGTTAAGCTTTTGCGCAGCCAATGCGGGTGACCGCCAGAGAATTTGTTAAATCGGGTAGGGAGAGGTGCATGAGCGAGGCAATCGCCTGCGATCTGATGGCTAAGCGTTTTCGCAGTTTCCTACCGGTAGTGGTGGACCTCGAAACCGGCGGCTTCAACGCTCAGGGAGATGCGATCCTCGAGATTGCTGCAGTGACACTGGCCATGGACGCGGATGGCGTACTCGCGCCCGACGCCACCTACGCCTTTCATATTGCCCCCTTCCCGGGCGCCAACGTCGAACAGTCGGCGCTCGACTTCACCGGTATCAAGCTCGATGACCCCCTGCGCCAGAAGGTCGCCCTCAGCGAGGCCGAGGCGCTAGGCGAGATATTTCGACCGGTGCGCAAGGCAATCAAGGCCAACGGCTGCACCCGTGCGGTGCTGGTCGGCCACAATGCCGCCTTCGACCACGGCTTCCTCAACGCTGCCGTGACCCGTTGCGGTATCAAGCGCAACCCCTTTCACCCCTTCTCGAGCTTCGATACCGCCTCGCTCGCAGGACTGGTATACGGCCAGACAGTGCTGGCCCGGGCCTGCCGCGCCGCCGGCATAGAGTTCGATAACTCCTCGGCCCACTCGGCACGCTACGACACCGAACGCACTGCCGAGCTGTTCTGCGCCATGGTCAACCGCTACAAGGACCTCGGCGGCTGGCACCTTGCTCAGCGCGAACAGGGGATGGAAGAGGACTAGCGCCGAGCGCTGCAGGATAATGCCACCGTGAACGCTGGTACCAAGCCAGAAACCCCGCTGGAGTAATTCCAGCGGGGCTGATTTTTGCGCTCATTGCTCCAGTTACCCGTCACTGAGCAGCATGGCGCTGGGCGCTTGCAGCTGGGCGCTATATCAAGCGTCGTCCTGCTGCTTGGCGGCAGCGTCCTTGACCAGCGTCTCAAGCTCTCCGTTCTGATGCATCTCGACCACGATATCGCAGCCGCCGACCAGCTCACCGTTGACCCACAGCTGTGGAAAGGTGGGCCAGTTGGCGACCTTGGGCAGCTCGGCGCGAATATCGGGATTGTCGAGCACGTTGACAAAGGCGAAGCGCTCGCCACAGGCCATCAGCGCCTGCACGGTCTGCGCGGAGAAGCCGCACTGCGGCAGCTGGGGAGTCCCCTTCATGTAGATGAGGATAGGGTTTTCGCTGATCTGCTGCTGGATGTTCTCTACGGTAGTGCTCATGAGCAATCCTATTCGGTTGGCTTGGCGTTAGGCCCATTCTACTGATCAGCGCGCATTGAAAACACCCCTGCAAGGATCAGCGCCTGCAGGCGCATTGCGCTGCAGCGGGGGGATGGCTAGGATGTTTGTTTTTTCTCGCGGAGCGACATCATGGCGACTCGCCATTTCCTGACCCTGCTGGATCTCTCAAGCGACGAACTCAGCTACCTGATTCGGCGCGCGATCACTATCAAGAACGGCCTCAAGACCCACGGCCCGACCTATACGCCGTTCTCCAACCGCACCCTGGCGATGATCTTCGAGAAATCCTCGACCCGCACCCGCGTCTCCTTCGAGACGGCGATGGCCCAGTTTGGCGGCCATGCGCTGTTTCTCTCCTCGCGCGATACGCAGCTTGGACGCGGCGAGCCCGTCGAGGACACCGCGCGGGTGCTATCGGAAATGGTCGATGCGGTCATGATTCGCACCTTCTCCCATCAGGGCCTGGAAGCATTCGCTGCTGCCAGTACCGTCCCGGTGATCAACGCTCTCACCGACGACTACCATCCTTGCCAGCTACTCGCCGACGTCATGACCTGGACGGAGCTGCGCGGCTATGTACGCGGCAAGACCGCCGTATGGATCGGCGACGGCAACAACATGTGCCACTCATGGATCAACGCTGCCCGCCAGTTCGACTTCCAGCTGCGGGTGTGCTGCCCCGAGGGCTACGAACCGCGCCAGGATATTCTTGACGCCGCCGGCGACCGGGTCGTTGTTCTGCACGACCCTCAACAGGCGGCCGAGAATGCCGACCTGATTACCACCGATGTGTGGGCGTCGATGGGCCAGGAAGAGGAGCAGGCCAAGCGTGAGGCCGACTTTGCCGGCTTCCAGGTTACCGAGGCGCTACTCGATCGTGCCGCCAAGGATGTGCTGTTCCTGCACTGCCTGCCGGCTCACCGCGGCGAAGAGATCAGTGAAACGCTGCTCGACGACCCGCGCGCGCCGGTCTGGCAGGAGGCCGGCAATCGCCTTCACGCCCAGAAGGCCCTGCTTGAATTCCTGCTGCTCGGTCGCATCGAGAGCTGAATCCCTCGGCAGCAGGGTATGACGGCCCTGCTGAATTGGACTGAGCATGACGAATGTTGCAGCCTGTTGTTCACAGCATGAAAAAGCCGCCTGTCGGATGACGACAAGCGGCTGATTCAGGTAATATTTTTGGTGGAGCCTAGCGGGATCGAACCGCTGACCTCAACACTGCCAGTGTTGCGCTCTCCCAGCTGAGCTAAGGCCCCACGTGATGATACCGGCATGTTCGACCATAGCATCATCATGGTCCTGCTGGATGCCCTTGACGCACACCCCTCCGACAAGACGAAGCGTATGATATACAACGGGTTTGGTGTCGTCAAGAGCTGCTTGCCTGCGGCTTGCCATCGCGAGTTACGGTAGCACCATCGTCAGTAACGATAACACTCTGGATCAGAGAATTAATTAAAGCTAAGCTTGGGCCTTGCTGGGCGACCTGGTAAGCCTGGGTACTACTAGTTTGCTGTGGCTGGTGAATCGTTTCGTTTGATTCCGGCCCACTCCGATAAGAACGGGAGCTGAATTGATCAAGGTCCTCGTCGCAGACGATCACCATCTGGTGCGCACCAGCATTGCACGGCTACTCGACGGAGAAGATGGCATCGCCGTAGTGGGCGAAGCCATCGACGGCGAGGAAGCCATCAGCATGGCCCGCCAGCTGCGCCCCGACATCGTGCTAATGGATATCCGCATGCCGGGGATCGGCGGCCTCGAGGCCACGCGCAAGATCGCCAAGGGCATGGCCGACATCCGCGTGCTCGTGCTGACCGCGTTTCTCGAAGAAACCTTCGCTCAGCGGCTGCTCGATGCCGGTGCCAGCGGCTTCATCAGCAAGGGGGCCGAGCTTGACGATATGGTACTGGCAATCCGCAATATCTTCTCCGGCCAGCGCTATATCAGCCCGGAGATTGCCCAGCGCCTGGTGCTCACCAAGATGGAGTCCAGCGAGAACCCCTTCGACAACCTCTCCCACCGCGAGCTGCAGGTGGCGATGATGATCGTCAACTGCCAGAAGGTCAGCGAGATATCCGACCGGCTCTATCTCAGCCCCAAGACGGTCAATACCTATCGCTACCGCATCTTCGAGAAGCTCGGCGTACATTCTGACGTCGAACTGACCCATCTCGGCCTCAGGCATGGTCTGATCGACGGCTATCGCAGCAGCGAGCAGGCCTGAGCAGGGGCCGGCAATCTGTTATGCTGGCCGCAGTAACGGCCAGTGATTCGCCATGAGTTTTGATTCCAAGCACTTCCTCGCCTCGGTCAGCGCCGCGCCCGGCGTCTATCGCATGCTCGACGCCCAGGGCAACACCCTCTATGTCGGCAAGGCCAAACGCCTCAAGGCACGTCTGGCCAGCTATTTCCGTGGCACCCTGAATGCCAAGACCCAGGCATTGGTCGGCCGGATTGCCGACATTCAGGTCACCATCACCCGCACCGAGACCGAGGCGCTGCTGCTCGAGCAGACCCTGATCAAGGAGCAGCGTCCGCCATACAATATTCTGCTCCGCGACGACAAGTCCTACCCCTTCGTGTTCGTCAGCGATCGCCACCCCTATCCGGCATTGGAGTACAAGCGAGCCCGGGCACGCCGCGACGACGGCCGCTACCTGGGCCCCTACCCCAGCAGCGGCGCGGTGCGCGAGAGCCTGTCGCTGATGCAGAAGATCTTTCGCATCCGCAACTGCGAGGACAGCGTCTTCTCTCATCGCACACGCCCCTGCCTGCAGTACCAGATCCAGCGCTGCAGCGCGCCCTGTGTCGATTACATCAGTGAAGAGGACTACCGCCGCGACCTCGAGCACGCGATCATGTGCCTGGAAGGCAAGAGCGAGCAGGTCACCGATGAACTGACCACCGCCATGGAGCGTGCCAGCCAGGCACTGGCCTTCGAGGAAGCCGCCCGTTTACGCGACCAGGTCCAGCATCTGCGCCAGCTACAGGCCCGCCAGTTCGTGGATACAGAGGGCGGCGACGCCGACATCATCGCCCTCGCCGAGCGCCCCGGCGCGCTGTGCGTATCGGTGCTCAGCGTACGCCAGGGCCGCATGCTGGGCGCCAGCCACCACGCGCCCAGCAACGGCCTCGACCTAGGTGCCGAAGCCCTGCTCGGCGATTTCGTCAGCCAGCTCTACCTGGGCCAGAGCCGTGATGTACCCGGCGAGGTAATCACTACCCATCCGCTACCCGACAGCGCTCTACTGCAGGATGCCCTCTCCGCCCACGCCGGCAAGCGCGTGCGGCTGACCCACCAGGTGCGTGGCCACCGCGCCCAGTGGCTGCAGCTGGCGCGCACCAACGCCGAACAGCAGCTAGCCAGCCAGCTCGCCAACCAGCAGCAGTTGGCCAAGCGCTTCACCGCACTGCGCGACGCCCTGGAGATGACCGACACCCCCCAGCGGCTGGAGTGCTTCGATATCAGCCACAGCCACGGCGAAGCCACCGTGGCCTCCTGCGTGGTCTTCGACCACCAGGGCCCCGTCAAGTCAGATTACCGTCGCTTCAATATCGACGGCGTGGCGGCCGGCGACGACTACGCCGCCATGCGCCAGGCACTGATGCGGCGCTTCAAGCGCCTTCAGGATGGTGAAGGCAAGCGCCCCGACGTATTGGTGGTAGACGGCGGCAAGGGCCAGCTGAACATGGCCCGCGAGGTGTTCCGCGAGCTCGGCATTGCGGATATTCGCCTGCTCGGAGTGGCCAAGGGCACCACCCGCAAGGCTGGCCTCGAGACACTTTTCATCGAAACCGTGGAGCACAGCCTGGCCCTGGACGGCGCCTCGCCAGCGCTGCATCTGATTCAACACATCCGTGACGAGTCGCACCGCTTTGCCATCACCGGCCACCGCACACGACGCGACAAGGCCCGCCGCACATCGACACTGCAGGACATTCCAGGCGTCGGCCCCAAGCGTCGACGCGAGCTGCTGCGCTATTTCGGCGGCCTGCAAGGCGTACGCAAGGCCAGTCGTCAGGATCTGGCCAAAGTACCCGGGATCAGCGACAGCCTGGCCGGGGCCATTCATCAGGCCCTACATGGCTGAGTGCATGGATGAATGCTGCCAAGACCGCTAAGATAGGTCCTTCCGTCCACCCGCCAGGACCCGCGACGCACCAATGAATATACCTAATATCCTGACACTAGCGCGTATCGCCTTCATTCCGCTGCTGGTGATGGTGTTCTACCTGCCCTTCAGCTGGAGCATGCCGCTGGCCGCTGGGCTGTTTGCCATTGCGTCGATCACCGACTGGCTGGACGGCTACCTGGCGCGACGCTGGGACCAGAGCACTCCGTTCGGCGCCTTCCTCGACCCGGTTGCCGACAAGCTGATGGTCGCGGTGGCACTGGCGCTACTGATCGAACGCTATGACGCGATATGGCTGACCCTGCCGGCGCTGGTCATCATTGGTCGCGAGATCGTGATCTCAGCGCTGCGCGAGTGGATGGCGGAGATGGGCAAACGCGGCACGGTGGCGGTCTCCTGGATAGGCAAGTACAAGACGACCCTGCAAATGGTGTCGATATTCATCCTGCTGGGCTTCTCGCCCGGCTCGCTGATCGCCAATCTCGGCGTGCTCACGCTGTTCGTCGCCGCCGCTCTGACGCTGTGGTCCATGGTCCAGTACCTGCGCGCCGCCTGGCCCCACCTGAGCCGCGCAATGTAAGCCTGCGCCGTCGTCAGTTACGGTCCAAGTGGCAATAAGCGATTGACAAGCGGCCGGTTATCCGTAAAATACGCACTCGAGTCAGGCGGGAATAGCTCAGTGGTAGAGCACAACCTTGCCAAGGTTGGGGTCGCGAGTTCGAATCTCGTTTCCCGCTCCATGATTCAACATGGGATAAGTTAGAAGCGAGCAATGTCGCGAGCCGGTGCGCCGGTCCGATAGCAACTCGTTTCCCGCTCCATGATTCGTCAGGAACAAGCGTTCTACTCCTGACATATGAGGCTGGATGGCAGAGTGGTTATGCAGCGGACTGCAACTCCGTGTACGCCGGTTCGATTCCGACTCCAGCCTCCATTTCTTCTGCACCGTCACACCCTCGCTCAAACTCCCGCCCGGATGGCGAAATTGGTAGACGCAAGAGACTTAAAATCTCTCGGTGGTAACACCGTGCCGGTTCAAGTCCGGCTCCGGGCACCAATGCCTAGCTACACCCCGCTTTGCCTTACTCGCCCAACGCCTTATGCTGCACCGACACGCGCGTGTGATGCTGCCTGATATCTGGCCTGCGGCAACGCGCTCGACAAGGAAGCTCCATGAGTGACGTATTGATCATCGGCGGCGGTGTGGCCGGCCTGACTCTGGCACTTAGCGTGGCCGAGCAGCGCCAGGTGGTGGTACTGCGTCCACGCCATGACCATCAGGGTGCCAGTCAATGGGCCCAGGGCGGCATTGCCGCGGTGCTCTCACCCCAAGATGATATCGACGCCCACGTTGCCGACACCCTGGCCGCCGGCGACGGCCTGTGCGACCCGGCAGCGGTACGCTTTACCGTGACCCAAGGCCCGGCCGCCATCGAATGGCTGCTCAGCCTGGGCATGCCGTTCACACCGGACACCGACCCCGACGCACTCTACCCCTATCACCTGACCCGCGAGGGCGGCCACGGTGCCCGCCGCGTCATTCACGCCGACGACGCCACCGGCCGCGCGCTTATCGACACCCTGCTGGCCCGGGCCGCCGGGCACCCATCGATTACCCTGCGCGACGACCTCACCGCCGTGCACCTGGCCAGCGACCGTCATGGCAACTGCCGCGGCGCCCACTGCCTGACCGCCAGCGGCGAGCCGCTGACGCTGCTGGCCCGGGATACGGTGCTCGCCAGCGGCGGCGCCAGCGGACTCTATCAGCACACCACCAGCCCTCAACCGGCCTGCGGCGAGGGCATGCTGATGGCGGCCGAGCTGGGCGCCGAGCTGATGAACCTGGAGTTCCAGCAGTTTCATCCCACCTGCCTGTATGACCCGGCGGGCACCCCCTTCCTGATCAGCGAAGCGCTGCGCGGAGAAGGTGGCGTGCTGAAGAATCTTGCCGGCCAGCGCTTCATGCCGGCCATCGACCCGCGCGGCGAACTTGCGCCAAGAGACATCGTCGCCCGCGCCATCGATGCCGAGATGCAGCGCGAAGCAGGCCATCACGTATGGCTGGACATCAGTCATCTTGATGCCGCCGATATTCGCCGCCAGTTCCCCACCATCCATGCCCACTGCCTCGCCTGCGGCATCGACATCACCCAGGCGCCGATCCCCGTGGTCCCTGCCGCCCACTACAGCTGCGGCGGCATCGCCACCGACCTCCACGGCGCCAGCAGTGTGCCTCACCTGTACGCCATCGGCGAGAGCGCCTGCACCGGCCTGCACGGCGCCAATCGCATGGCCAGCAATTCGCTGCTCGAGTGCCTGGTGTTTGCCCGCGCTGCCGCTCTGCACCTGCTCGGCAGTGCCACAACGAGTGAGTCAGGCGCGGTAGAGAAAGGTGAATGGACAGCGCAAGCATCGGCCAAGCGCTGCCCCGACTGGGTTGCCACGCGCTTCGCGACGCTGCGTCAGATCATGAGCCGCCAGGTAGGCATCGTGCGCAGTGATGTCGGACTCGCCAGTGCCGCAGAAGCGCTTGCCGAGCTCGAACGAGGGGTGCGCGACGAAGCCCGCCAATATGCCCACGACATAAGCCTGGCGCGCCTCCAGCATGCCTTGCGGCTGGCCCGCCTCAGCGTGATGGCGGCGCGCCAGCGGCGCGAATCCCGGGGCCTGCACTTCAACCGCGACTGCCCAGAGCAGACCTCTCAGGCGGCCGCCTCACGGCTACGGCTCGGTGACCTACCGCCAGCCTAGCCAGTCAGCGTGCCAGCGGCCCGCTCGGCCAGCAGACGGTGGCGAAGCTCGCGGCGCGCATCAGGCGCGGCGCTGTCGGGCCATAGCCACACCTGGCGCCCTGCTAGCCGTAGCCCGATCAACCAGGGCCCGAGGTACACCAACCCCAGCCGCACAGTGCGCCACTCTTCGACAGAGCCCCTCTCTGCTATCTGCCAACTCCCACCCTCGGCGACGGCATGGCGTAGCGACCAGGGCTGCTGCCGGTGCCACCAGTGAGCGGTAATCGCCACCAAGCCCAGTAGCGCCGCAACGCCCAGCCACAGTGGCCCCACCCACATCAACATTCCGCTCACCGCCAGCGCCAGGCTGAGGTGGGCGGCCAATGCCAGCCTAGAGGGTGCGATACTGATCGTTACCGGTGGTTTCGGCATAGTCGACGATCATCTGCACAACACGCCGCCGTGATGGTTCAGCGGGCCACTCTCGACGCATCAGCCACACGAACAGGTCTTGATCCTCCTCGGTAATGAGCGCCTCATAAGCAGCCTGATCAGCGGCATCGAGGCTGTCGTAGCGGTGCTCGAGGAACGGGATCAGCAGCAGGTCCAGCTCCCACATGCCGCGCCGGGAGTGCCAGTACAGGCGCTTGCGGTTGATCTCTTCGGCAGACACTTGTTCGCTCAAGGGAAACCTCGAAACTCGCGGTGGATGTGGCCGCAGTATACCCGAGCCGCCGCGATGGGCACACGCCAGCGTCGGACAGGCGCAATGAGTTAGCGAATGATCACAGTCTAGTGCGTTGTTTTATCACGGTTTGCGCAGTATGCTGAGGACAAACAACAAAGCCGGATATGGCGTAGACCGCATTGGAGACAAGCAATGACCAAGTCCGAACTCATCGAACAGATAGCAATGCGGCAGCCCGAGCTGTCGATCAAGGAGGTCGAAGCGGCCGTACGGCTGATTCTCGACGATATCACCGATGCACTGGCCGACGGTGGGCGCGTGGAGATTCGTGGCTTCGGCAGCTTTTCGTTGCACTACCGCGAACCGCGCGTAGGCCGCAATCCCAAGACCGGCGATCCAGTCGAACTGGATGGCAAGTTCGTGCCACACTTCAAGCCTGGCAAGGAACTGCGTGAGCAGGTCAACGCCAGTCGTGCCCTCGGCTACTGACCCACGGCTCCGGCTTTATTGAACGACTGAAGGAATCCATCACCATGCGTTGGCTCAAAGGCGTGATCCTGGCAACCATCCTGCTGGCCGTATTGCTGATCGGTATTCTGTTTGCCGTCAACAACCAGCAGTCCATGCCGCTCAACCTGATCTGGCTGGAACTGCCGGCAGCATCGCTCTCGGTGTGGCTGCTTGGCGCGCTGGCCTGCGGGGTACTGCTCGGCATGCTGGCGATGAGCGGCGTCTACCTGCGCCTGCGTACCCTGCTGACTCGCGCCCAGCGCCACAATCAGCAGCAGCGCAAGGAACTCGATCGTCTGCGCGTCCAGGAGCTCAAGGAACTGCCCTAAATGCTCGACCCCATGCTGCTGGCACTGGTGTTGGCAGCGGTCGCCATCGGCTGGTGGCTGGGCCGCCGCCAACGCCCTCCTAACGACGCCTCGCCGCAGCCGTCACTGACGCGCGACTATTTTCTGGGCCTCAACTACCTCCTCAACGAGCAGCCCGACCGTGCCATCGAGACCTTCGTTGCCGCCCTCGAGGTCAACAGCGACACCATCGAGACACATATTGCCCTGGGCAACCTATTCCGCTCCCGCGGCGAAGCCGACCGTGCCGTCAAAATCCACCAGAACCTGCTGGCACGCCCCACCCTGACCGCCCATCAGAGCGATAGCGTACAGCTCGAGCTGGCCCGTGACTTCTTCCACCTGGGACTCCTCGATCGCGCCGAAAAGCTGCTGCAGGGCTTGATCCACGACGCCCACCTCGATGAGGTACGACGTCACGCCAAGCGCCTGCTGGCCGACCTGCTGGAACGTGAAAAGGAGTGGCAAGCGGCACTCGATGTGGCGCAGCCGCTGATTCGCGAGGATCAGGGCCTGCGCCGGGCCGCCGCGCACTGGCTGTGCGAACTGGCTCAGCAGGAGTTGGACTCGGCAAGTCCGTCACTCGCCCGCAAGCGGCTCAAGCAGGCGCTTAAAACCGATGCCGCCTGCGTCCGCGCCACCTGGATGCTGTCACGCATGGAGCACGATACGGGCCACTACAAGGCCGAGATCAAGCTGCTGATGCGGATTCCCGAACAGGATCCGGACTTCACCGCCCTGATACTGCCCCCGCTGCGTGACGCCTATCTGCGTCGCGAAGACCACGCTGGCCTGGAACAGGCCCTCCACACGCTGGTCGACGCGACCCGCTCGACCAGCGCCATCATCATGCTCGCCGAGTGCCTGCAGCAGCGCGAAGGCAACCAGGCCGCCGCCGATTTCGTCAGCCAACAACTGAGCCAGGCGCCCAATCTGCGCGGCATCGATTATCTGGTCGATCTTTACCACCACCAGCCCGGTCTCGCCGAGAGCCAGCCGATGGCACTGCTCAAGCAGCACACCCAGTCGCTGCTCGATGCCAGCCCCCACTATCGCTGCCAGCGCTGCGGTTTCGATGGCCGCCAGCTACACTGGCAGTGCCCCAGTTGCCGCAGCTGGGGCAGCACGCGGCCGATTACCGGCTTGCACGGCGAGTAATCGAGGTCAACGCCCTGCGAGCTCCGCCTCAATAGCGGCTAACGCCGCCATCGGTTCCTCGGCCTGGGTCACCGGCCTGCCCACTACCAGATGCGTACTGCCGGCCGCCATGGCCGCCGCCGGCGTCATCACCCGACGCTGGTCGCCAGCCGCGGCGCTGGCCGGGCGAATGCCCGGTGTAACCTTGAGGAAATCCTCACCGCACAGTGTCCGCAGCCGTTCGGCCTCCTGCGCCGAGCAGACCACGCCATCCAGGCCGCTATCGCGAGTCAACTGCGCCAAGCGCTCGACATGCTCGGCAGGACTGTCCGTAATCCCCACTTCGACAAGGTCGGCGGCGGCCATGCTGGTCAGCACTGTCACCGCGATCAAGCGCGTCTCCAACCGCCCCGCCTTGAGCCGCTCCCGCGCCGCCTCCATCATCCGCCGCCCGCCACCGGCATGGACATTGACCATCCATACGCCCTGCTGGGCAGCGGCCTCTACGGCGCCAGCCACGGTGTTGGGAATATCATGAAACTTGAGGTCCAGGAATACGTCGAAGCCGCGCCCGTGCAGCGCGTCCAGCACCGCAGGACCGCTACGGGTGAACAGCTCCTTGCCCACCTTGACCCGACAGCGCCTCGGATCTAGGCGGTCGGCCATGCACAGGGCAGCATCGAGAGAGGCGTAGTCGAGGGCAATGATCAAGGGAGAGGAAATCGACATGCGCGAGGAGGGCTCCGTACAGGCTGAAGGCTAGGATCTAGGCTTACGTACAGAACCTAGTATATCAGCCCAGTGCCGCCCATCGCGTGTAAGCCATATCTTTCATGACTTGCTATATAAGTCTTACACGAAATGGCGATATATCTCACACCCCATACCGCTCGCCTCTGCCTAAGGTTAATAGGCACGCAGGGCAATGACAGTGACTCCGCCCGGCGGCATCCTCCCCAAAAACTGGATAGAAGGAGAAGATCATGCAAGGACTCTTCAAGGGACTCGCACTCAGCCTGCTGCTGCTGTTCGCTGTGCCCAGCCTGGCCCAGGAGATGGCCCCCATCGACGTCAACACCGCCGACGCGGAACTGCTGCAGGAGTTGCCGGGCATAGGGGAAACCCGCGCCCAGGCGATCATCGAGGAGCGTGAAACCAATGGCCCCTTCGAGAACGCCGAGGACATGGGCCGAGTCAGCGGCATCGGTGCCACTACCATAGACGGCTTCCGCGATCAGGTAAGCTTCTGAGCGCCCCTTGCGGATACCGACATTAATAATTTGCGTGTCCGGCCTTGGAGCTCAACGATCCCTCCCACTCTACTGAGCTCACCGGGTGGTCCTTCTGGACCGCCCGGCTTCTTGATCGAACCCCATCGATCAGATGCGCAGACCACCGTCGCACTCGATCACTCGCCCGGTGAAGTAGGCATTATCGAAGATGAACGCCACGCTCTCGGCGATATCCGCCGGCTGCCCGAGGCTGCCGAGCGGAATGCCCTTGGCGATCTTCTCGAGCACCTCGGGACGGATGGCGCTGGTCATCTCGGTCTCGATAAACCCCGGTGCCACCGCGCCAACGCGAATACCGTGACGTGCCAGCTCCTTGGCCCAGGTCACGGTCAGTGACGCAACCCCGGCCTTGGCCGCCGAGTAGTTGCTCTGTCCCATGTTACCGGCGCGGGAAATGCTCGAGATGTTGACGATCACCCCGCCCTGGCCAGCCTCGACCATCTGGCTGGCCGCCTCGCGCCCGCACAGGAACACCCCGGTCAGGTTGACGTCGATCACCTGACGCCACTGTTCGAGGGACATGCTGCTCTCCACCTTGCCATCCCGCGCCTTGATCAGCAGGCCATCACGGGTGATACCAGCATTGTTGACCAGTCCAGTGACCGGTCCCAGCTTCGCAGCGATATCGGCAAACGCTTGACGCACTGACGTTTCGTCGGCGACGTCGACGACGAAACCAGTCGCTTGAACGCCCTGATCCAGTAGACTGTTAGCGGCGTTATCCAGCCCCTCTCGCTCGAGATCGAGCAGGGCAATTTTTGCCCCCTTGCGCCCCAATACCGCGGCCATGGCCAAACCCAGCCCGCGCGCGCCACCGGTAATCGCCACCACCGAATCGTTCCACTGCATAATGGATATCTCCTTTCGGGGCCAGCACACCTGACCCTCTCGCTAGATGCGTACCGCCATGTGACATGCAAGGTATCAGGCGGCCGACGCTTATTGTGCATCGCAACATAAATCACCCTAGCACGAGTCGTTCGCTTCGCCCAGCCAACCATCGGCGAAGACTTGACGTGACCGCTGACATCTCTCTGCTATCGGCCAACAGCGTGGCGACTTGAAAAGTCCTGTACCACCTCCATATCAAGGGCAAACGACACCGGGAGCCACCATGCCCTTCCTGTTACTCTTTACTCTCTTCGCCCTGCTCGACTTCGTCATCCTGTTCACGGTGGGCAGCCAAATCGGGCTGCTCACCACTCTGCTGCTGGTACTGGCCACCGGGTTCATCGGGCTGCACCTGGTGAGGCGTCAGGGCGTTGCCACCCTGCAACGCGCCCAGCAGCGTTTCGCCAATGGCGAGCTGCCTTCCGGCGAACTGATTACCGGCGCCGCCCTGATCTTCGGCGGCGCCCTGCTGATGGCCCCGGGGTTCGTCTCCGATGCGTTGGGGTTCATGTGCCTGATCCCCGGGACCCGCCAGCTGCTCGGGCGAGGCTTTGCCCTGCTCGGTGTCAAGGCGCGCGGCTTTAGCGTCCATCGGCAGCCCGGCCCGGGGGCCGATGACTGGCATCGGAGCGCTGGCCAGGGGCCCGACGACTGGCAGCCACGCGACAGGGGGGCCGCCGGCAACGACCAGGGGCCCATCGAGGGCGATTTCATCAGCCGCGACGACTCACGCCGCTGAGTCGCTGAAAAACGGAAAAATTTTTTCCCGGCGGCCTTGAAAGGCTTCCTCCAGCCCCCACTGTTGGGGCTAGTAGACAAGCTTCGGTTGCCGAGGTGACCTCGGCACCAATGACATGAAGGCAACCGCCTTCCCGGAAGTCCGCTTCCGGAGCTGTTATGGACCCGTCGTGTACTATCACGACACAGCAAACCATCAGGAGAACGTGAGCAATGAACATCCGTCCCTTGCACGATCGCGTCGTCGTCCGTCGCGTCGAAGAAGAACAGAAAACTGCTGGCGGCATCGTGCTCCCGGGCAATGCCCAGGAAAAGCCGACTCGTGGCGAAGTCCTCGCCGTCGGTAACGGCCGGATTCTCGACAACGGCGAAGTGCGTCCGCTGGACGTCAAGGTCGGCGATACGGTGATCTTCAAGGATGGCTTTGGCGTCGAGAAGCAGAAGATCGACGGCGAAGAAGTCCTGATCATGAGCGAGTCCGACATTCTCGCCGTGGTCGAAGGTTAAACCCTTACCCGTTACTGCACTGCGCTAGATTCACGAACCCAGATTAGGAAGCATTAACAATGTCAGCGAAACAGATCAAATTCTCCGATGATGCCCGCAAGCGCATGGCGCGAGGCGTTGACGTCCTGGCCAATGCCGTCAAGGCGACCCTGGGCCCCAAGGGCCGCAATGTGGTAATCGAGAAGTCTTTCGGTGCGCCGACCGTGACCAAGGACGGTGTGTCCGTGGCCAAGGAGATCGAGCTCAAGGACCGGTTCGAGAACATGGGCGCCCAGATGGTCAAGGAAGTCGCTTCCAAGACCTCTGACGTGGCCGGCGACGGTACCACTACCGCCACCGTACTGGCGCAGTCCATCGTCAACGAGGGCATGAAGGGCGTTACCGCCGGCATGAACCCGATGGATCTCAAACGCGGCATCGACCAGGCGGTGATCGCAGCGGTCAAGGAGATCGAAGCCCTCGCCGTACCCTGCACCGACGCCAAGGCCATCGCCCAGGTCGGCACCATCTCTGCCAACGGCGACTCGCGCATCGGCGAGATCATTGCCGATGCCATGGAGAAAGTCGGCAAGGAAGGCGTGATCACCGTCGATGAAGGTCGCGGCTTCGAAGACGAGCTGGAAGTCGTTGAAGGCATGCAGTTCGACCGTGGCTATCTGTCGCCCTACTTCGTGACCAACCAGGACACCATGGCGGTGGAACTGGAAGATCCGTACCTGCTGCTGGTCGACAAGAAGATCTCCAATATCCGCGAACTGCTGCCAGTGCTGGAAGCCGTCGCCAAGGCCGGCAAGCCGCTGGCTATCATCGCCGAAGACATCGAAGGCGAAGCGCTGGCCACCCTGGTGGTCAACACCATGCGCGGCATCGTCAAGGTCGCAGCCGCCAAGGCGCCGGGCTTCGGTGACCGTCGCAAGGCCATGCTGCAGGACATCGCGATCCTGACCAACGGCACCGTGATCTCCGAGGAAGTGGGCCTGACCCTCGAGCAGGCTACCCTGGACCACCTGGGCAGCGCCAAGCGCATCACCATGTCCAAGGAAAACACCACCATCATCGATGGTTCCGGCAACGAAGGTGATATCGAAGCGCGCGTCGGTCAGATTCGCGCCCAGATCGAAGACACCTCGTCCGACTACGATCGCGAGAAGCTCCAGGAGCGCGTCGCCAAGCTGGCTGGCGGTGTCGCCGTGATCCGCGTTGGTGCTGCGACCGAGATCGAAATGAAGGAGAAGAAGGCCCGCGTCGAAGACGCCCTGCACTCTACCCGTGCAGCGGTCGAGGAAGGCGTGGTGCCTGGCGGCGGTACTGCCCTGGTACGCGTGCTGACCCGGATCAAGGATCTCAAGGGTGATAACGAGGACCAGACCCACGGCATCGCCATCGCACTGCGTGCCATGGAAGCTCCGCTGCGTCAGATCGTGACCAACGCCGGCCAGGAAGCCTCCGTGATTCTCAACAAGGTCAAGGACGGCGAAGGCAACTACGGCTACAACGCCCAGACCGGCGAATACGGCGACCTGTTCGAGATGGGTGTGCTGGATCCGGCCAAGGTAACCCGCTCTGCGCTGCAGTCAGCCGGTTCCGTGGCAGGTCTGATGATCACCACCGAAGCCATGATCGCCGACGATCCGGACGAGAAAGAGGCCGGTGGCGCCCCGGATATGGGCGGCATGGGTGGCATGGGCGGCATGATGTAAATCAGCCCACTGCCCCAGGCATAAGCCTGAGACAGACCCCGCCGGTGATACACCGGCGGGGTTTTTTGTTTTTAGCGCCGAGCGCCGAGCTGCAAGCGCCAAGCTGCAAGCGCCCAGCAGCTCGGCGCTCGGCGCTCGGCGCTCGGCGCTGTAAGATACCGCCATATCCTCTGCCCGCAACTGAATCTCCGCCATGCTCTCCAATATCCGCATCATCCTCGTCCAGACCTTCCATCCCGGCAATATCGGCCAGGCAGCCCGCGCCATGAAGACCATGGGGCTGAGCGACCTGGTGCTGGTGCGACCGCGCTGCTACCCCGACGCCGAAGCATCGAGGCTGGCCGCCGGTGCCGAGGATGTCCTCGACGGGGCACGAGTGGTCGACGAGCTGAGCGACGCGCTTGGCGACTGCGTGCAGGTCGTCGGCGCCAGCGCACGGCTGCGCAGCCTGCCGCTGCCCCACTACGATGAACCCGACGCCATGGCCGAGGCGGTCATTGCCAATGCCCAGCAAGCCCCGGTAGCACTTGTCTTCGGCCGCGAGCGCTCGGGGCTGACCAACGACGAGATTCGGCTCTGCAGCCATCAGGTCAGCATCCCGGCCAATCCCGACTATGGCATCCTCAATCTCTCCCAGGCGGTCCAGGTGCTCGCCTACGAAGTCCACCGCGCCTGGCGCCGCCAGCCAACCAGCGACTACCGCTACCAGCGTCCCGCCCACGCCGAACCGCCGACCCGCGAGCAGCTCGGCTATTTTCAAACGCACCTGTCGCGGGTCATGGCCACCAGCGGCTTTCTGACCCAACCCCATGCCAACACCGAGCAGCTGCTGCAGGCGCTGTTTGCCCGTGCCCAGCCCTCGCGCCGCGAGCTCTCGCTGCTGCGTGGCCTGCTCAGCGCAGTAGAGCAGCATTTTCCCGAGAACGTGATTAATGACAAGGAAAGGTCACGCAATCGTGACTAGACTGTCATCTCACCAGTCTATAACGGATTGGGCAGGCGCAACGGACACTGCTTCTACCTCGTCAAGGATGCGACGGCGCAGGGAGCGCCAACAGGACATGGCTTCGGCCATAGCACCCGGAAGGTGCCCAGGGAGGAAGGAATACGCCATGAAGCGTCGGGCTTCATGGCGTTTTCTTTTGTGCGGCGGCTGGCCTATTGAACGGCTGTCAGCCAGCCGTCGTAGCCCATCAACTCACCTCGAGTGAGCCGTCGGTAGAGCGCCTGTAGTCGCGCCGTGACACTCTCCGGAGCGATCTCCTCGAGCGCCAGACCAGCATCGGCGCCGCGTGCTCCGATACGCCTACCATCCAACTCGCGCAGCGGCAGGATCTCGGCGGCGGTGCCGGTGAGAAAGGCTTCGTCGGCGGTATACAGCTCGTCGCGGGTAATTCGCCGCTCGTGCACCTCAAGCCCCAGCTCGCGGCGCGCCAGCTGGATCACGCTATCGCGGGTGATGCCCTGCAGGCAGGAGGTGACCTCCGGTGTATGCAGCACCCCGTCGCGCAGCAGGAAGACATTGGCCGCCGAGGCTTCGGCGACGTAGCCCTCCGGGTCAAGCATGATGGTTTCATCAAACCCCGCCTTGACCGCGGTATTCAGCGCCAGGATCGAGTTGACGTAGTGGCCGTTGGTCTTGGCGCGACACAGGCTGATATTGACGTGATGACGCGCCCAGGAGGAGGTCAGCGCCCGCAGACCGACGCGCGCGGCACGCGGATCGAGATAGTCGCCCAGGTCCCAGGCGGCGATCATGACATGGGTGGTCAAGCCCTTGGCACGCAGCCCCATGCCCTCGGCGCCAAAGAACACCGTCGGCTTCAGGTAGGCATTGGTCAGTTCGTTGCGCGCTACGCACTCGCGCTGCGCCTCGATCAGTGCCGCGGGATCCCAGGCCAGCGGCATATCCAGCGCGTGGGCGCTATCCACCAGCCGCCGGGTGTGCTCGGCGGCCCGGAACAGCTGGGTGCCGCCCCTGCCTGCGTAGGCGCGCACGCCCTCGAAGCAGCCCATGCCGTAGTGCAGAGTGTGCGTCAGCAGATGGGTGGTAGCGTCGCGCCAGGCCAGCCACTCGCCGTCCTGCCATATCCATCCATCACGATCGTAGAGAGGCGTCATGGGACACATCCTTGTCAAATCAGAAGGCCATCAGCCAAAGCGACCGGGGCGGAACGCCTCCATCGCCAGCACCGGTTTGTCGCCGTCGATCAACTGGGCGATCAACTGGGCACTGGCTGCTGAAAGCGTCCAGCCGAAAGTGCCATGGCCGGTGTTGAGAAACAGGTTGTTGCGCTTACCTTCGCCAATCACCGGTGGCCCGTCCGGGGTCATGGGACGAAATCCGGTCCACGGCTCGGCGGCATCGAGATCGGCGGCTCCCGCGAAGCGCGACGCCAGTGCCTCACGCAGCGTCGCCAGCCGTGCCGCAGGGATCTGGCGATTGTGCTCAGCCAGCTCGACGAAACCCGTGACTCGCAAGCGCTCGCCGAGGCGCGTGACTACCACCTTGTAGCGGTCATCGATCACCGTCGACCGGGGCGCCCGAGCCGCATCGCGCAGCGGCATGGTCAGCGAATAGCCCTTGACCGGATAGATCGGCAGTCGGGCGCCGAACAGCTCCCCCAGCCGCTGCGAGGCGGTGCCGGCACACAGCACGAAGGCGTCCGCGGCCAACGGCTCACGTGCTTCACCGTCGGCGGCGGCCAGCGTCAGCGCCCGCAGGTGCCCCCCCTGGTCGCGCTCGGCGCCGGTCACCAGGGTATCGAACAGGAAATCTACCCCGCGGGCCTTACAGGCAGCCGCCAGCGCCTGGGTGAAGCGGTAGCAGTCGCCGGTGCCATCGCCGGGCAGCCAGATGCCCCCCACCAGCGGCTGGCTGCCAGCCAGGGCCGGCTCATGCTCGGCGACCTCGGCCGCTGTCAGCAATCGATGCTCGATGTTCATATCGCCGAGCAGCCCGGCGTTGACCTGCAGCGCCTTGAGCGACTCGACATCACTGGCCAGCTCGATCAGGCCGCCGTGGCCACCATCGAAGGTCAGCGTCACATCATTCTCCAGCGCCTCGAAACATTGCCGGCTGTAGGCGCCGAGGCGCAGCATGGCACGCTTGTTGGCCTCGAACAGGCCGGGTGTCTGGGCAAAGCGCCAGGTCGCCGCCAGAAAGCGCAGGGTGTCTCGGGAGGGGGGCAGCTGCAGCTTGAGCGGGCCATCGCGCTTGACCAGCCACGGCACGGCCTTCTTGAGCATCGCCGGCGATGCCCAGGGGTAGACATAGCCGTAGCTGCGCTGGCCGGCGTTGGCGCAGCTGGTCTCGAGCCCAGCGGCGGAGTGTCGCTCCACCACCGTCACGCGGTGACCGCGCTGCTGCAAGGCATGCGCCGTGGTCACCCCCACCACGCCGGCTCCGATCACCGCAATATCCACGTCAGCTCTCCCCACCCTGGCGATTGTTATCGAGCGTTATCACGCGCCTTGTCCTGGCCCAGCCTACTGCGTCATGACCCGACGCCGCCAATCGTCGATCAGCGCCTGCTGATGCGGCTGCAGCGCCTGGTAGCCCCAAGCCGCGATCTCGTCGCTCTGGGGGTCGGGCACGCCGATCCTGCTGCCGGCCAGGGTCTGGATCACGGCATGGCCGCACAGCGGCACATAGCCTTCCGAGTAGCCACCTTCGTGCGCCATCACCAGACGCCCCTCGCAGACCCGCGCTGCTACCGCCATGACCTGTTGCGTCATCGCAGCAAAGGCCGCGCTGTTTAGCAGCATCTTGCCAAGCGGGTCCTTGGCGCAGGCGTCATAGCCGCAGGCCACCACGATCAGCTCGGGGTCAAAGGCCTCGAGGGCCGGCACCACCAGTTCGCGCATGGCATAGTCGTAGGCGCCGATACCGCAACCTGGCGGCAGCGGCAGGTTGAGATTGGTCCCCAGACCTGCCCCTGCGCCGCGTTCGTCGACGCTACCGCTCTCGAGGGGATAGTTGGCGGCCTGGTGCAGCGAAATGGTCAGCACCTCGGGGTCGTCGTAGAAGGCGACCTGCTGGCCGTTGCCATGGTGTACATCCCAATCGAGGATCGCCACTCGGCCCAGCCGCCCCTGCGCCCGGGCGCGCATTATCGCCACCGGAATATTGCCGAGCAGACAGAAGCCCCGCCCCCGGTCCGGCTCAGCGTGGTGCCCCGGAGGACGGCATAGCGCATAGGCATTGGTCAGCTCACCGCTGACCACTGCATCCACCGCGGCGATGGCCAAACCCACCGAGTGGCGGGCCGCGGACAGGCTGCCGGGCATATAGGGCGCGGCCTCACCGGCGTCGCCGCCGCGTGCCGTGTCACCACTCTCGAGGGCGTCGAGATAGTGCGCGGTGTGAAAGTACTCCAGGTCCCGGCGGCTCGCCGGGGGCGGTTTGACCACCACCAGCTCATCGATCAGTCCCGACACCTCCAGCAGATTCTTCAACCGCCGCTTGCTCTCGGGACTTTCCGAGGCAGGCTGCGGCTGCAGAAACTCACCCGGCGCAGAAAACACCCCGACCGCGCCCGGGTCGTGCCAGAAACAGCGCTCGTGCCAGAAGAACCCGGTGGGCTGTGTCATGCCCGCCCCTCGATCTGCTCCCATACTTCGATGGCCGCCGCCAGATCCTCGAGCGACGCCCCCACCGACTTGAACAGGGTGATGGCCTGATCGCTGCTGCGTCCGGGCTTCTCACCGCGCAGCAGCTCGGCAAGCTCGGCACGGATGGCCTCGAACCGAAAGGCCCCCTCGTCGATGGCCTGCAGGATGTCGCCCGCCTCGCCCTGGGCCCCGGCATAGGTGTCGACGAACACCTCGCTGCGTGAGAAGCACTCGGCGTCGGTCTCGCGCATGCTGGGTCGAAAGGCGCCGATCAGGTCGAGATGGGTGCCCGGCGAGAGCCAGGCGCCACGGATCAGCGCCTCGCTGGACAGCGTCACACAGCTGACGATATCCGCCTCCCGGGTGGCCGCCTCGAGGTCCTCCACCGCGGTGGTTTCGAAACGCTCGGCGTACTCCGCCGCCAGCCGCTCGGCCTTCTCCAGGCTACGCCCCCAGATGCGCACTCGCTTGATCGGTCGCACCGCCGCATGCGCCTCGATCACCATCGGCGCCAGCTTGCCGGTGCCGACCACCAGTAGCGTCTCCGCATCGTCGCGGGCCAACTCCCGGGCGGCCAGCGCCGAAGCCGCCGCGGTGCGCCGACGGGTCAACTCGCTGCCGTCGAGGCACGCCAGGGGGCGCCCGTGGGCGCCCTCGCTGAGCAGATAGACCCCGGCGATGGCGGGCAGGCCATGATCGGCGTTCTGGGGAAAGACGTTGACCATCTTGACCCCGATATAGCCGGCCGCTTCCCAGGCCGGCATCAGCAGCAGGGTGGCCTCACCGTCAGGCCGCTGCATGGCGTGGTGATGACGCGGCGGCGATTCCACGCCGTCACGAAAGGTCCGCGCCAGCCGATCCACCAGCGCCTGCCACGGCAGCGACGCCGCCACCTCCTGGGCCGAGACGACACGCATGTCAGGCCCCCGGAATTGCCGCAGTGACCATGATCTCGACCTTCCACTCGGGCTTGGCCAGCTTGGCTTCGACGGCGGCACGCACCGGCGGCCGACCGGGCACGACCCAGGCGTCCCAGGCAGCATTCATCTGATCGAACTCGGCCATGCTGGTGACCCAGATCT
This sequence comes from Halomonas sp. ML-15, assembly GCF_014779595.1. Lineage (GTDB taxonomy): Bacteria > Pseudomonadota > Gammaproteobacteria > Pseudomonadales > Halomonadaceae > Franzmannia. The sequence goes on along the minus strand of NZ_JACXZT010000003.1, from coordinate 127,833 downwards.
GGGCGCTGAGCAGCTGCTCCTTGGAGGAGCCGGCGCCGGCCAGCAGGCGCTCGATCTTGGCCAGCACCTGCTCGGTCTGCCCGCGCATATCGGCGCTGGCATCGTCCGGCACCTGGCCGGCCAGGTAGACGGTACCGTTGTGAATGGTGGCCTGACTCATGCGGGTGTTGCTGTCGTGGTACTGGATAGTCATGTGCTGCTCTCTCGTGAGAGGCTGGCCAGCGGTGGCCAACCGGTTGACGTAAGCGGTCAAGTTTGACGATAGCCGCGCATGAAGGCGGCAAGGTTGGCGGCCAGCCACTCGGTGGGATAGCCGCCCTCCTGGACGATGACGGTCGGCAGTTCGATGGCCGACAGACGCTGCCCCAGGGTCGTGAAGTCTTCGCTCTCCAGCGCCAGGCCGGCCAGCGGATCGTCCTTATGGGCGTCGAGCCCCAGCGCCACCACCAGCGCACTGGGCCGAAACGCCTGCATGGCACCGATAAGGCGCTCCAGGGCGGCCATGAAAGCCGCCCCGTCACTGCCCAGCGGCAAGGGGATATTGAGATTGGCGCCAGCCCCCTCGCCCTCACCGGTCTCGTCGGCGCCGCCCCAAAAGAAGGGGTAGAAATCCGCCGGATCGGCGTGCAGCGAGCCGGTCCACACATCGCCCCTGGCGTAGAAGATATCCTGGGTGCCGTTGCCATGATGCAGGTCAACGTCGAGAATCGCCACCCGCTCATGTTGCTCGCGCAGCACTGAGGCGGCCAGCGCCGAATTGTTGAGGAAGCAGAAGCCACCGGCCCGCTCGGCACCAGCATGATGGCCAGGGGGCCGGCACAACGCATAGGCATGGCGTTTGCCAGCCAGCACCGCCTCGGCGGCGGCTTCGGCGCTGGCGGCGCTGGCCAGGATCCCGGCGAAACTCTCCTCGGTCATCGGGCAAGCCATATCGTGCATATGCCAGCCCACCTGGCCTACCGGATGCCGCGGGTAGTGATAGCCGCCACCGCAGGGGTGCACATTCGGCGCAACGATCTCGGCAGCATCCGGCAGCGCTCTCCAGCGGGCATGAATCGTCTCGAGAAATTCGAGGTAGCGCGGCGTATGCACCCGCGACAGTCGCTCGCGCAGGCGCCCACTGTCGCTGGCGGCAGGCGCGGTCAGCGAGAGGCCGCAGGTTTCCAGCCCGGCAGACAGCAGCTCGGCCCTCAGCGGGCCTTCCGGCGAGGGCACCTGGCGGCCGCGGAGTAGAAAGCTCGGCGGCGCATGGCGCTTCTGATCGGGGTGATAAAAGAGTTGCATAGACATTACTCGTCAGTAGCCCAGTCGCGCCGGTAACCAGGTCACCAAGCTGGGAAAGGCGATCAAGATCAGAATAGTGGAGAATATCGGCACCAGAAACGGCAGCACCGACATCACCACCTGACCATAGCGTAACCGGGTAATCCCCACCATCAGGAACAGCACCGTGCCGAAGGGCGGCGTGACCACCCCCACCGACAGCGTGATGACCATCACGATACCGAAGTGCAGCGGATCCAGCCCCGCCGCCAGCGCCGCCGGCACCACGATGGGCGTAAAGATCAGGATGCTCTCGATCACCGACATGAAGCAGCCGATCAGCAGGAAGAACAGCGCGAAGCCCAGCAGCAGCACCAGGGTCGAGACCTCCAGCCCCGCCACCTGGCCGGCCAGCGCCTGAGGAATGCCGATGCGCACCAGCAGCCAGCCATAGAAGCTCGATACCGCGATGATCAGCAGGATCGCCGCGCTGAACATCAGCGTGCGCCGGAAGGCACGATAGAGATCGAGCAGGCCGAGATCGCGGTAGATCAGGCCGCCGAGGATAACCGCATACAGCGAGGCTACCGCGCCGGCTTCAGTAGGTGAAAAGAAACCGCTCCAGATGCCTCCCACGATGATCAACGGCATCATCAGCGGCAGGATCGCCCGCCGGCCGGTGCGCACGACCTCGCTCCCCGAGAACGGGATAGGCGCCGGCATCGTCACCCGATTGGTGACCGCCAACAGCACGGTCAGCCCCATCAGCATCAGCGCCATCAGGACGCCCGGCACCAGACCGGCCATGAACAGCGCGCCGATGCTGACATTGGCCAACCAGCCATACACCACCAGGGCGATGGAGGGAGGCAGGATCGGCCCGATCACGCTGGACGTGGCGGTAATTCCCGCCGAATAGCCCAGGTCGTAGCCGCGCTCCTTCATCGCCTTGATCTCGACGCTGCCAAGCCCGGCGGCATCCGCTACCGCCGTGCCGGACATGGTGGCGAACAGCGAGCTGGCCACCACGTTGGCGTGCCCCAGCCCGCCCTTGGTAAAGCCAACCAGGGCAGTGGCAAAGTCGAAGATTCGGGTGGTCGTCGAGCCCGAATTCATGATGTTGGCGGCCAGGATGAACAGCGGTATCGCCAGCAGGGTGTAGTTGTTGAGTGTCTGCACCATGCGCAGCGACATCAGCTCTACCGACAGCCCGGTGGCACTGGTCACCCCCAGCGCAACGAAAGACGTGATGCCGATCGCCACCACCACCGGCAGCCCGATGGCCATCAGCAGCAACAGGGCACCGACGAAAATCAGCAGCTCGAGCATCAGGCACTCTCCTCGTTCATGTCCGCTACGGGTCGCCACTCGACCGGGCCACGCAGCGCCTGCCAGGCGGAGAGCACCGCCATGCCGGCAAAGCCGATCAGGATGCCCAGATAGAGATAGCTGAAGCTGATGCCCAGTGACACGGTGCGGTTATTGGCACTGGCACCGACCATGACCCAGGCGCCCCAGGCAGCGAGCACGAAAAAACCGCAGGAGAGCAGCGCAACGAGCCGATACTGAACGCCTCGCGCCACGCCGGAGAGGCGGTGACTGAACAGGTCCACCACCAGATGCTCGCCACGCACCCAGGCGGAGAGCGAGCCGAACCCGATCGCATAGATGGCCAGCATCGAGGCCACTTCCTCGGACCAGGGCATGCCCAGACCGAGCAGGTCGCGAGCCACCACGGCGCCAGCCAGCAGCAGCAACACCCCAGCCAGCAGCAGCACCCCGAGGATATCGCAGCCCACGGTCAGTCCCCGCAGAAGATAAAAGGCCACTCGATCCAGGGTGGCGGCGGGCGGCGTTGGAGAACGGGACACGGCAGACTCCTCCAATTGAGGTTGTTCACAATGCAGCAGCGGCGCCCCGAGGGGTCGCCGCTGCTGCCGGTCATGGCAAGAACGCGTCAGGCATCATCACCGAGGGCGTCGTCCATCACCCCGTCGGCCATCTCCTCGAGCAGTCGCTCGATGGCCGGCATGGCGGCGTCGCGGAAGGCATCGATATCGGGCTCGATAATGGTCATGCCGCGCTCCTCGAGCTGCTCGAGGTAGTACTCATCGAGTTCGCGCTCGCGCTCGGTGCCGTACTCGCGGGCCACATGGATCGCCTCGGTAATCAGCGCTTGATCGTCTGCCTCGAGGCCCTCCCACCACTGGTTACTGGCCACCCAGTTCCATGGAAACTGCACGTGGCTGGTAAGGATGATGTAGTCCTGGACCTCCCACAGCTGGCGAGTATAGGGCGAGGAGAGCGAATTCTCGTGGCCATCGACCTGACGGGTCTGCATCGACAGGTAGATCTCCGGTGCCGGCACGTTGACGACCTGGGCACCGATCTCTTCCCATACCTCGAGCCAGACCGGCAGTGACGGCAGGCGCAGACGGAACCCATCGAGGTCCTCCGGAGAGTGAATCGCCTTGTTGGCGGTCATGTGGCGAGGCCCGCGATGCTGGGTGCCGAAGAACTTCAAGCCCCCGCGCTCCTCGGCCTGCTCGATCAACCGCTCTCCGGAAGGACTCTCCATGAAGGCATCGACCTCCTCCCAGGTCGCGAAGACGAACGGCACGGTGATGGCGTCATACTCCTCCGCGTACTGCTGGCGCCAGTTACCGCCAGTAATCGATATCTGGGTCTGGCCCAGATTGAGCAGCTCGAGCACCGAGTTCTCACCGCCCAAGGAACCGGCCAGGAAGGGACGTACATCGAAACGGCCCGGGGCGTGCTCTTCCAGGTACTCGGCAAAGCGCTCGACGGCATCGCTCTCGGAGCCGCCTTCACTCATGGTGTTGTTGACCTGAATCTCGATGGTATCTGCCAGGGCATAGGGGACCGCGGCCAGCATGCCGGCAGTGATCAGAGTGGCGAGCAGGGACTTTTGCATCAGACTCTCCCTTCAATATTGTGATTATGGGTAAGGATGGCGTGTCGTGAACTCGATCTTGGTACAAGCGCGAGCCACGCTCAAATCGACGTTGATGAAGGGGGCCTTCGTCAATGACGATATCAAAGGCTATCCCATGACAGCGAGGCTTCCCGCTGCCATCCCGCCTCAACGCGACTAAAGAGTAATACCAGAACGCCATCAGCGCGCATCTCAATGGTAGTAGCTGGCCGTCGGATGGCCGACCTACCCTGAGGAGATTTCACCATGCACGAAGTCAGCCCCGCCGTTTTCATTACCGGTGCAACCTCCGGTATCGGCCGCGCCTGTGCGCACCGTTTCGCCGCTGCTGGCTGGGCCCTGGTGCTCACCGGCAGGCGGCAGACGCGGCTCGATGAGCTTGCCGCCGCGCTGGGCGAGCAGGTCCCGGTCCACACCGCCGTCCTCGACGTCAGCGACCCGGACGCCATAGCCCAGGTCGTGGCAAGCCTCCCCGAGCGCTTTGCCTCCCCTCACGCCCTGATCAACAACGCCGGTCTGGCCCTGGGTAAAGGACCCGCCCAGGAGGCGGACCTCAGCGACTGGCAGCGTATGATCGAAACCAATATCACCGGGCTGGTAAGCGTCACTCGTCACCTGCTGCCGCGTCTGATCGAGAGTGGTAGCGGCGCCACTATTATCAATATCGGTTCCATCGCAGGCCGCACCCCCTACCCCGGCGGCCATGTCTACGGCGCCACCAAGGCCTTCGTCGAGCAGTTCAGCTACAATCTGCGCTGCGATGTCAGCGCCCATGGCGTCAGAGTCACCGACCTGGCGCCGGGGATGACCGAAAGCGAGTTCACCCTGGTGCGCATGAAGGGGGACACGTCAGTGACAGATAACTACTATCGTGGCACCCAGCCCCTTCAGCCCGATGACGTTGCCGTGCAGGCCTTACAGATCGCCGAGCTACCTCCCCACGTCAATATCACCCGTCTCGAAGTGGCCCCGCTATGCCAGCAGTGGGCGCCGTTCAACGTGGTCCGCGATCAGGCCTCCTCGCCCACCAGGTGATCCACCAGATGACGGGCAATCACCGGCAGAGTGTCGTAGCGCCGCATGCCGATCACCAGCTCACGCCGCGCCCAGGGATCGGCCAGGGGAATGCTGCACAGTTCGAGGTCGCGCAGGTCGCGATAGATGGTGCGCTGCGGCAGCACACCGACACCCATGCCGTGGTGAATCATGCGACAGATGGCGTCGAAGCTGCGCACCTGGATACGCATACGCAGGCTGCGCCCGCCGCGACTCGCCTGCTCATGGAGCAGCGACTGCAGAGAGGTATCCTGCTGCAAACCAATGAAGTCGTAGGCCGTGGCCTCCTGAAAATCGAGCGTCTCGCGAGCGGCCAGGGGGTGATCACGCGGGGTCATCAGCACCAGTCGATCGCTGCGGTAGGGCATCACCTGCAGCTCAGGGGCGGCTACATGCCCGGCAAAGATTCCTATGTCGGTCAGGCCGTCTCGCACGGCAGCGATCACTTCAGCGCTGACGCGCTCCTGCAGGTCGATCTTGACCTCGGGATAGCGCCGCGAGAAGGCGCTCAGATCCTGCGGCAGGAAGGCGATGATCGCCGAGGTGTTGGAGTGGATGCGCACATGCCCCTTGATCCCCTCGCCGTATTCGCTGAGTTCGGCCTGCAGCCGCTCGATGTTCTCGAGAATCCGCCGCGCATGGTGCAAGAAGGCGTGCCCCGCGGGGGTCAGCTCCACCCCCCGGGAACGGCGGTAGAGCAGCGTGGTACCGACCAGCGACTCCAGGTCCCGGACCCGCTTGCTGACCGCCGCCAGGGCCAGGTGCTCACGCTCGGCGGCGGCGGTCAGTCGCCCCTCATCGGCGATGGAGACGAACAGCTTCATGGTAACCAGGTCGAAACGGCGCATGGTGACTCGCGAGGAGAGAAATAGAGCCCTATCCTAGCGAAGTGTTCGCCATCGACGAAGCCCGGCTTACCCATCGCCTAATTGTTTCGCCCCTGTGCCAGGCGCCATGCTGTGTCACAAAACTGCCGAGGAGTGCTTCCATGACAACCGCGGAGACTCGCCAACTCCCCCTTCAACACCTCAAGGTGCTGGAACTGGGACAGCTTATCGCTGGCCCCTTCGCTACCAAGCTGCTGGGTGAGTTTGGCGCAGATGTCATCAAGATCGAGCCTCCAGGCACCGGCGATCCACTTCGCAAATGGCGAATCATCGAAGATGGCACCTCCCTGTGGTGGCACGTCCAGAGCCGCACCAAACGGTCGGTGTCACTCGACTTGCGTACACCACAGGGTCAGGACCTGATACGCCGCCTGGTCGGCGAGGCCGATGTGCTGGTGGAGAACTTTCGTCCCGGCACACTCGAGGGATGGGGACTCGGCTATGACGCACTCTCCGCCCTCAACCCGGCACTGATCATGGTGCGAGTCTCCGGCTATGGCCAGACCGGCCCCTACCGCGACAAGCCCGGTTTCGGCGTGATCGGCGAAGCCATGGGCGGACTGCGCTATCTCACCGGTCAGCCCGGCGAACCCTCGGTGCGGGTCGGGGTAAGCATAGGCGACTCTCTCTCTGCCCTGTATGCGGTCATCGGTACCCTGCTCGCGCTGCAGGAGCGCAGCCGCAGCGGCCTGGGTCAGGAAATCGACGTGGCGCTCTATGAATCGGTGTTCGCCATGATGGAGAGCCTGCTGCCCGAGTACGACGCCACCGGCCAGGTGCGCGAGCCCAGCGGTAGCGCCCTGCCCGGCATCACGCCCTCGAATGCCTACCGCACTCGGGACGGTGACTTCGTACTCATCGCCGGCAACGGCGACAGCATCTTCAAGCGCCTGATGAAGGTGATTCACCGCGACGACCTGGCCAATGATCCGGCGCTGGCCCATAACGACGGACGCAGCCGGCAGGCCGAGCGCATCGACAGCGCCATCGAAGCGTGGACCCAGGAGCATTCACGCGATGAGGTCATCGAAAAGCTCGAAGCTGCCCGGGTCCCTGTCGGCTTCCCCTATACCGCTGCCGATATCGCCAGCGACCCGCACTACCTGGCCCGGGAGATGATTCAGACCATCACTCGCCCCAACGGTAGCCCGCTCAAGGTTCCCGGCGTGTTGCCCCGCCTCAGCGCCACCCCGGGCCGGCTCGGCGACGGCGGCCCCAGCCTGGGCCAACATACCGAGGAGGTGCTCGACGAGCTGGGCATCGATGACGAGACTCGCGCCAAGCTGCGCAGCGCCGGCATCATCTAATCCCGAGGAGTTCCCATGTCTACATTACAGATCAACGAGGTGGCACCCCGTGATGGCTTGCAGATCGAAGCCGATTTCGTGCCCACCGTCGACAAGATCGGGCTGATCGATGCGCTCTCCGCCACCGGCCTTGCGCGCATCGAGGCGACGTCCTTCGTCTCGCCCAAGGCGATCCCCCAGCTACGCGATGCCAGCGTCGTCGTGGCTGGCATCCAGCGCCGCCCTGGAGTGGGCATCACCGTATTGGTGCCCAATGCCAAGGGCGCCGAGCGGGCGCTGGCCTGCAGCGTGGACGAAGTCAATCTGGTGATGTCGGCGAGCGACTCCCACGGCCTGGCCAACCTGCGCATGACGGCGCAGCAGTCCCTGGAGCAGTTCACTGCGATTCTCGAGGTGGTCCGCGGTCACCCGCAGGGTCGCGAGGTCTTCGTCAACGCCTCGCTCTCCACCAGCTTCGGCTGTCCCTTCGAAGGCGAGGTACCCGAGGCGCGGGTGCTCGATCTGGTCGAGCAGCAGCTGGCCCTGGGTGTACAGGGCGTGAGCCTGTGCGACACCACCGGCATGGCCAATCCTGCCCAGGTCGGACGCCTGTGCGAGGCGGTGCTCAGGCACTTCCCGCAGACCCCCTTCACGCTGCACTTCCACAACACCCGCGGCATGGGCCTGGCCAACGCCATGGCCGCCTGGCAGGCGGGCATCGTGCGCTTCGACGCGTCGCTGGGGGGGCTGGGCGGCTGCCCTTACGCCCCCGGCGCCACCGGCAACGTCTGCACCGAGGATCTGGTGCATATGTTCGAGGAGATGGGGGTGTCGACCGGCGTCGACCTGGACGCCCTGCTCAAGGTTTCCGCCTCCCTGCCGGGGCTCATCGGACACGACACCCCGGGCCAGGTGGTCAAGGCGGGCAAGGCCGATCGCCGCTATCCCATGCCGGGCTAGCCCGCCCCCTGTTGCCAGCGGCAGACGAACAGCGCGTAGGCCTTGAGCGTATGGCGGATCGACTCGATGTCGACCCGCTCATCGATACCGTGAATACGCTCGGCCACCGGCCCATAGCAGGTGCCGGGCACACCGCCGGCGACATGGAAGGCGCAAAGATCGGTGATGCAGGTGGAGAGATAGTGCTCCGGCGGGCGGCCAGTCAGGGCCTGATGGCACTCATCGAGCAGACCGATCCCTGGCGCCTCGAGATCGACCAGGTGCCCCGGCGAGCGAAAGCCGTGAAACTCGACCTGCGGCGCCTCGCCGGCCAGCCCCAGGTCGCGATGCGCCCGCGCCACGCAGGCCTCGAAGCGCTGCATGATCTCGGCCGGCGCCACCCCCGGCGCAAACCCGATCCGCCCCTCGATTTCTGCATGGGCGGCCACGCTGGAGGCCCAGTTACCGCCCTCGAAGCGACCGACATTGAGATTGAAGGGGTGATCATAGGCGTCATAGGGCGGTTCACGCTCGGCGTTGAGCTCCGCCTCGAACGCCTTGAGCGCCGGCATCAGCGTCTGCATGGTCTCGATGGCATCGCTGCCGGCGGCGGCATCGAGCACGTGGGCCGGTTCGCCGTCGACGCGAATCCGGAAGCGCAGCACACCGGTCTGGCCGGTGTAGAGACATGGCCCGAACGGCTCGGGGATCAGCACGAAATCACCGCCGTAGCCTGCATTGACGCAAGCCAGCGCGCCGTTACCGCTGCACTCCTCCTCGATCACCGTCTGCAGCGTCAGCGGCGTCTTGATCGCCACGCCGGCGCGGCGCACCGCGGCCACCGCCATGATCATCGCCGCCACCCCCGCTTTCATGTCACCGGCGCCGCGCCCGTAGAGCCAGCCATCCTGGCGCCAGGGCTCCCAGGGTGGACGCGTCCAGGTGTCGATGGGCTCCGCCGGGACCACGTCGAGATGGCCATTGAAGACCAGGTGCCGCCCCGGGGCGTCGCGATTGAGCGCCGACACCAGGCAGTAGCGCCCCGCTCCGGACCACGCCACCGGCGCGTGCTGAGGGTGCGACAGCAGGCTCGGGGCATCCATCGCTACCCGCTCCACCGGCAGCTCGAGCCGCGTCAATGCCTGCTCCATCGCCGATAGCGCACCCTGCTCCTGGCCCAGCACGCTGTATTCGCGCACCAGAGTTTCGGTCAGCGCCAAGGTCTCCTCGAAGCTGGCATCGCACTCCGCCAATACCCGCTGCTCCTGTTCGCTCAGCATCCCCCCTCCTCGCCTGTTGCAGCAGACTCGGCGATCGGGCGTCCAGCGCCAGGATCGGCCCCAAGTCCTTGAATAACGTAGTCCCGCGCCACGCCGATGTGGTAGTCCACCTCGTCACGACAGCGCCGGGGATCGCCGCTCGCCAGCGCCTCGATCAGCAGCCAGTGATTGGCGGAGATACGTTCGGGCTCGGCATGGGTACGCTCGATCAGCGCCATGCACAGCCGCAGCTCGTGTGACACGTCATCGAAGGCCTTGAGCAGGCGCCGGTTGCCGGCCATCTCGAACACCAGCCGATGAAAGCGCAGATCGGCCTCGATCTTGCGCCCGTCGTCGCTGCCTCTGGCCAGCGCGCACATCGTCTCCACCTGCTGCGACAGCTGGGCGTGGGCCGCCTCGTCGAAGCGAGCCACCAGCAGTTCGAAGGCGTGCCGTTCGTAGCAGAGCCTGAGATCGAAGACATCCGCCAGGTCGTCGCCGTTGAGTTCACGTACGAAGAAGCCCTTGCGCGGCCGCGATATCAGCAGGCCACGACTCTCCAGCAGCCGGGCCGCCTCACGCACCGGCGCTCGGCTCACGCCGAGGTCGCGGGACAGCTGCACCTCCGAGAGCCGCTCGCCGGGGGCAAAGTGACGCGCAATGATCGCCTCGGTGAGGTAGTCGGCCACCTGTTCGACCAGGTTGGTCTGCTGCAATCGCGGCACTGCGGGGGGGCTATCGGCATGCATCGACGTCGTCCTGCTCCAGGCACTGGTGAGGCTACTATCATTACAGTATGGCTAATCAATTCGTTATGTCGACCACCGACTGTCGACAGCTTGGCAAGGCGTTGCTATGTTCAAGGACGACCCGATGAATTGCCATCGACGTACCAAGACAACAACAAGGGACGTAACCCATGAAAACTCCTCTGGCCATGGCCATTGCCGCCGCGGCATTGACGCTCTCCACCGCTCAAGCCGATGAGCCGCGCCACGGCGGCACCCTCAACACCGTCATTCAGCCCGAGCCTCCCGGCCTGGTGCTGGGGATGATCCAGAACGACCCGACCCGCAAGGTAGCGGGCAATATCTACGAAGGCCTGCTCAGCTACTCCACCGATCTCGAGCCGCGACCGCAGCTGGCCGAATCCTGGGAAGTCGATGACGACGGCCTGGTCTGGACCTTCCAGCTACGCGAAGGCGTCACCTGGCACGACGGCGAGCCGTTTACTGCCGAGGATGTGGTGTTCTCCGCCGATGTCTTCCACCGCGACCTCAACCCCAGCGCCCGCGCCGTGCTCGACCATATCGAGAGCATCGAGGCGGACGGCGATCACACCGTGGTGTTCACCCTCAAGCAGCCGTTCGGTCCCTTTCTGCTCTCCTTCGAGGCCGGCACCTTCACCATGGTGCCCAAGCACCTCTACGAAGGCACCGACTTCCGTGACAACGAGCACAACGATCATCCCATCGGCACCGGCCCCTTCAAGTTCGAGAACTGGGACCGCGGCACGGTGATCGAGCTGGTGCGCAACGACGACTACTACGTGGATGACCTGCCCTACCTCGACGGCATCAACTGGCACGTGATACCCGACGGCGCCTCCCGCGCCGTGGCTTACGAGAACGGTACCGTCGACGTGCTGCCCAACGGTACCGTCGAGAACTTCGATATTCCGCGCCTCGCCGAACTCGACAACACCTGCATGACCGAAGAGGGTCACGAGTACTTCAGCCCCTTTGCCATGCTGTGGATGAACAACCGCGAAGGCCCCACCGAAGACAAGCGCTTCCGCCAGGCGGTGATGTACGCCATGGATCGCGAATTCGCCCGCGACGTGCTGTGGAACGAGCTCGGCAACGTACCGCTGTCGTCATTCGGCTCCAACGCGCGCTTCCATCATGACGGGCTGGATCCCTACGACCACGATCCGGATCGCGCCCGCGAACTGCTCGACGAGATGGGTTACGACGGCGAGGAGGTGCGCCTGCTGCCGCTACCCTATGGCGAAACCTGGACGCGCTGGGCCGAGGCGGTGCAGCAGAACCTGCGCGAGGTAGGCATCAACGTGCGCACCCAGTCCACCGACGTCGGCGGCTGGAACCAGCGCCTGGGCGACTGGGACTACGACCTCGCCTTCACCTTCCTCTACCAGTACGGTGATCCGGCGCTGGGCATCTCGCGCACCTACCTCTCCACCAACATCGAGCGTGGCTCGCCGTGGAACAACGTCGGCGGCTACGAGAACGAGCGCGTCGATGAGCTGTTCAACGAGGCCGCCACGGCCTTCCCCGATGAAGAGCGGGAAGCGCTCTACCACGAGGTTCAGGAGATTCTCCACGAGGACGTGCCGGTGGGCTGGCTGATGGAACTCGGTTTCCCGACCCTCTACCGCTGCGACGTGAAGGATCTGGTGACCTCCGGCGTTGGCGTCAACGACGGCTTCAAGGACGCTTGGCTGGACCGTTGATCCCCTGATCGAGGCGGCCCGTGGGCCGCCTCCTCGTTTGCAGAGACCCTCCCATGCTCTATGTCCGCTTGATCCTGATGCGGCTGTTGAAGGCCGTGGTCGTGCTGTTCATGATCATCATCTTCAACTTCTTCCTGATCCAGATGGCACCCGGCGACCCGGCCGCCATACTGGCCGGTGAGGCCGGCGCCACCGACGAGGCCTTCCTGCGCCAGCTGCGCGAGCGCTTCGGCCTGGACCAGCCCCTCTATGTCCAGCTATGGCGCTATGTCTCGGGCATCGCCATGCTCGACTTCGGCTACTCCTACCGCCAGGGGGTGCCGGTCTTCGACCTGATCATGGCGCGCATGCCGGCCACCCTGCTGCTGACCGGCACCGCCTTCGTGCTCTCCCTGGCCATGGGTATCTTCGCCGGGTCGCTGGCCGCAGCGCGGGCCAAGAAGCCGTCCGGCTCGCTGATCATGGCCCTGGCCCTGCTGTTCTATGCCACCCCGCTGTTCTGGGTCGCGCTGATGTCGGTAGTGCTGTTCTCGGTCTACCTGGACCTGCTACCCGCCTACGGCATGTATACCGTGGGCGCCGGCCATACCGGTTTGGCCCTGGTCCTCGATGTGGCCAAGCATCTGATCCTGCCGGCTACCACCCTGGCGCTGTTCTTCATGGCCATCTACACCCGCATGACCCGCGCCTCGATGCTCGAGGCGAGCCAGCAGGACTACGTCAAGACCGCCCGCGCCAAGGGGCTCAAGAACAGCGTGATTCAGCGCCGCCATATCCTGCGCAATGCGCTGCTGCCAATCATTACCCTGGCCGGCCTGCAGGCCGGGCAGATGGTGGGCGGGGCGATCCTCACCGAGACGGTATTCGCCTGGCCCGGCATCGGCCGACTGATGTATGAAGCGCTGCAGCAGCGCGACTACAACCTGCTGCTGGGCATCTTCTTCTTCTCGGCGGCGCTGGTAATCGTATTCAACATCATCACCGACCTGGTCTATCGCCTGGCCGATCCGCGCATCAAGGAGGGCTCATGAGTTTCTTCGCTCGCTTCGCCCAGAACCGCGGCGCTCTGATCGGGCTGATCATTCTGCTTGCCATCATTGTGATGGCGATCCTGGCACCGCTGGTGTTTCCCGAATCGCCCTGGCGCATGGTGCAGCGCCCCTTCCTGCCCCCCATGGAAGTCGATGGCTTCCCGCTGGGCACCGACACCATGGGCCGTAATGTGGCCGCCGGGCTGATGCACGGCGCCTGGGTATCGCTGCTGATCGGCCTGGTCTCGACCCTGGTCGCGCTGCTGATCGGCGTGCCGCTGGGTGCCGTGGCCGGCTACTACGGCGGGCTGATCGATGACGCCCTGATGCGCTTCACCGAGTTCTTCCAGACCATTCCCAACTTCGCCCTGGCCATTGTGCTGGTGGCGATCATGCAGCCCAGCGTGACGTCGATCGTGCTGGCCATCGCGCTGGTCAGCTGGCCGCCGGTGGCGCGACTGGTACGTGCCGAGTTCATGTCGCTGCGCAACCGGGAGTACGTCGAGGCGGCGCGTCTCGTCGGTCAGACCAACCGCACCATCATCATACGCCAGATCCTGCCCAACACCCTGTCGCCTATTATCGTGCTGGCCTCGCTGATGGTCGCCACCGCCATCCTGCTGGAATCCGCTCTCTCCTTCCTGGGGCTGGGTGATCCCAACGTGATGTCCTGGGGCTATATGATCGGCGCAGCGCGCACCGTGATTCGCCAGGCCTGGTGGCTGAGCTTCTTCCCCGGGGTAGCGATCCTGCTCACCGTGCTGGCGCTCAACCTGGTCGGCGAAGGGCTCGACGATGCCCTCAACCCAAAACTCGCCCGCGAGCGCTCCTGAGGGGACATCAGCATGACCGATAATCACACGACACCCCTGCTCAGCCTACGCCATCTGAGCATCTCGCTGCCCAAGGGCGCCGACCGCGCTCTGGCGGTGGAGGACGTCAGCTACGACGTGTATCGCGGTGAGATCCTCTGCGTCGTCGGCGAGTCCGGCTCCGGCAAGTCGATGGCCGCCAATGCCGTCATGGGCCTGCTACCCAAGGGCGTTCGCGCCAGCGGCGGCGAGGCGCTCTTCGACGGTCAGGACCTGCTCAAGCTCTCCGAGAAGCAGCATCGCACCCTACGCGGACTGCGCATCGGCATGATCTTCCAGGAGCCGATGACCGCCCTCAACCCGCTGATGCGGGTCGGCGACCAGATCGCCGAGGTCTTCGAGGCCCACGGTCGGCTGAACGGACGCGAGCGTCAGAAGAAGGCCCTGGCGCTGCTCACCGAGGTCGGCATTCCGCAACCCGACAAGGCGATTCGCGCCTACCCCTTCCAGCTCTCCGGCGGCCAGCGCCAGCGAGTGATGATCGCCATGGCCCTGGCCCTGGAGCCGGAACTATTGATCGCCGACGAACCCACCACCGCGCTGGACGTCACCACTCAGGCGCAGATCCTCGAGCTGATCCGCGACCTGCAGCGCCGCCGCGGCATGGCGGTGATGTTCATTACCCATGACTTCGGCGTTGTCGCCGAGGTCGCCAACCGAGTCTGCGTGATGCGCCACGGCCAGATTGTCGAGCTGGGCAAGGCGCAGGAAGTGCTCAAGCACCCCCGTCACGACTACACCCGGGCGCTGATCGAGGCGATTCCCAGCAATGTGATTCCCGAAGCGCGCGGCGCCGAGACCGATACCGCGCTGCTTGAAGTGGTGGGACTCAACAAGGTCTTTCGCTCCAAGGGTGGGCTGTTCAAAGCGGCGCGGGAGGTGCACGCCCTGCAGGACGTCTCCTTCTCGCTGGTCAAGGGCGAGACCATCGGTATCGTCGGCGAGTCGGGCTCCGGCAAGTCGACCCTGGGGCGCTGCGTGGTACGCCTGGAGCGTCCCGACAGCGGCACGCTGAAGCTCTCCGGTACCGACTTCATGAACCTCCAGGGCGAAGCGCTGCGCCGCGAGCGCCACCGCGTGCAGATGATCTTCCAGGACCCCTACGCCTCGCTCAACCCCCGCCACAGGGTCGGCTACGCCATCGCCCAGGGGCCCATGGCCAGCGGCATATCCAAGGCTCAGGCCTTCGCCAAGGCCAAGGAGCTGCTCGCGCTGGTGGGTCTGGGCGGGACCGATGATCGCTACCCCCATGAGTTCTCGGGAGGCCAGCGCCAGCGCATCGGCATCGCCCGGGCGCTGGCCATGGAGCCGGAGCTGATCGTCGCCGACGAGGCGGTGTCGGCGCTGGACGTCTCGATTCAGGCGCAGATTCTCGAGCTGCTGGAGGAGCTCAAGCAGAAACTGTCGCTGTCGCTGCTGTTCATTACCCATGATCTGCGCGTGGCGGCACAGATCTGCGACCGCATCATCGTCATGCAGCATGGCCGCATCGTCGAACAGGGGTCGGCCAGGGAGGTCTTCCTGGCACCCCAAGAGGCCTATACCCGCGAGCTCCTCGACGCCATCCCCGGTCGCGACCAGGAACTTGCCAATGCCTGACAAGGAGAGCCAGCAACGAATGGATGCCCTGCTCAAGGAGATTGCCGCCATCGTTGGCGATACTCATGTGCTGACCGGTGAGGCGGTCAGCGCCCGCGCGGTGGACTGGATGACCGGCGCCCCCTGCCAGGCCGCGGCCATCGTCCGCCCGGCCGGAACTCCACAACTGGCCGCGGTAATGCGTGCCTGCCACGCCGCCCGCCAGCCGGTGGTCACCCACGGTGGCCTGACCGGGCTGGTACACGGCGCCGAAGCCGCAGACCACGAGCTGGTGATCTCGCTGGAGCGCATGACCGACATCGAGGCGCTCGATCCGGTGGGCGCGACGCTGACCGTGCAGGCCGGCGCGCCGCTGCAGCGGGTCCAGGAAGCCGCCGAGGCGGCGGGCCTGCAGTTTGCCCTCGACCTGGGCGCCCGCGGCAGCTGCACCATCGGCGGCAATATCGCCACCAACGCTGGCGGCATCCGCGTGATTCGCTACGGCATGATGCGCCAGCAGGTGCTGGGGCTTGAGGCGGTACTCGCCGACGGCAGCGTGGTCAGCTCGATGAACCATATGCTCAAGAACAACGCCGGCTACGACCTCAAGCAGCTGTTTATCGGCAGTGAAGGCACCCTGGGTATCGTCACCCGTGCGGTGCTGCGCCTGCAGCCACCGACGCCGGCGGTGCAGACCGCGCTGGTCGCCTGCCCGAGCTTTTCCGCCCTCTCAGCGCTGCTCGGCCACCTGGGGCGCTCGCTAGGCGGCAGCCTCGCTGCCTTCGAAGCGATGTGGCAGAGCCACTATCGGCTGCTGACGGTAGAGAGCCAGCGCCACCCGCCGCCGCTGGCGCCGGACGCCCCCTTCTACGCCATCGTCGAGTCGCTGGGCAGCGATCCTGACAGCCATACGGTGCTGTTTTCACAGGCCCTGGAGGGCGCCCTCGAGCAGGAGTTGATCAGCGATGCCGTACTGGCCCAATCCGACAGCCAGCGCCACGGGCTGTGGGCGATCCGCGAGGACATAGAGGGCCTGATCAAGACGCTCTCACCGCTGTTCACCTTCGATGTCAGCCTGCCCATCGCCGAGATGGAAGACTACGTGGACAGAGTCGAGGCGGCGATCCGGCGCGACTGGCCCGAGGGTCGAGCGGTCACCTTTGGTCACCTTGGCGACGGTAACCTGCATCTCTCGGTGAGCGTAGGCAGCGGCGGTGCCGAGGTGCGCCGCGCCGTGGAGCAGCATGTCTACTTGCCGCTGGCCGAGCTCGGTGGCTCGGTCTCCGCCGAGCACGGCATCGGGCTCGAGAAGCGCGACTACCTGCCACTCTCCCGCACCCCTGAAGAGCTTGTGCTGATGCGCACCCTCAAGCAGGCTCTCGACCCTCTGGGGTTGCTCAACCGCCACAAGGTGCTGACGGACGCTAGCCGATGAGCCTGGCCCTGGCCCGCGCTCGATTGCGAGCCTCGCCCCGTCTGGCCGCCGCGCTGCTGATTGCAGCCATCGGCCTGTTCTGGGGCGGCAACTGGCCGGCGGTGCGCTTTATGCTGATGGATCTGCCGCCCTTTACGCTGCGGGCCATCGGCTTTTCCAGCGGGGCCGCCCTGCTGCTGGCCTGGGCGCACTGGCGCCGCCTGCCGCTGGCGGTACCGGCGGCGGAGTGGCCCTGGCTCGCCGCCACGGGGCTGTTCACCATCCTCGGCTTCAATCTGGCCACGGCCTTCGGCCAGCTTCGAATGCCCACCTCCCAGGCAGCCATCATCGCCTTTACCATGCCCTGCTGGGCACTGCTGCTGGCCTGGTGGCTGCTCGGTCAGCGCGTCACTCGCCGCCAGGCCTGGGGGCTGGCGTGCGGCCAGGCGGGCTTGCTGCTGCTACTCGGTCCGGCGGCCCTGGCCGGCGGCGTGCAGGGTGTGGTGGGGCCGCTGCTGATCCTGGGTGCCGCGCTCTCCTGGGCGCTGGGCACGGTACTGATCAAGAAGCGCGGCACATGGCAGAGCCATGCGGTGGTGGTGACCGGCTGGCAGTTCGCCATCTGCGCGCTGCCGACGATCGTGCTGATGCTGGCCTTGGAGTCGCCGCCGCCACCGTCCAGTTGGCAACTTAGCACCTGGCTGGCCCTGGGCTACCATCTGCTGTTCTCGATCTGCCTGGCGCAGATGCTGTGGTTCATGAATGTGAATCGGCTCAGCGTGGCGCAATCCACCATCAGCACCCTGATCATTCCCACGGTGGGCGTTGCCAGCGCCATCTTGCTGCTGGGCGAGCCGCTGACGGCGAGAGTCCTGCTGGCCCTGCTGCTGACGCTGGCCGCCGTCGCCATTGTTATGCTGCACGGCCGTGAAAGCGCATAAATCAGTTCATCCGTCCCGCTGGACGCCACTTCTCAAGGGAGGCCCCGATGCCGACATTTCCGAAACACCTGCAGGGCGACGGCCCCCATAACCCCTTCCCCGGGGTACGCGTGCTGGAACGCCGCCTGGGCCGCGAGATCCCCCACCAACTGGGCTCCAACGAGGGCCTCGATATGCCCCACCGGGCGCTGCGCGAACACTTCGGCGATGCCATGGCAGAACACGTCTACAGCTACGGCGATGCCGAAGCGCTGGGTATTCGCCAGCGGTTGGCTAGCCGCCACGGCATCGCCCTGGACGCCATGCTGGTGGATGCCGGCGCCGACAGCCTGATCGCCCTGGCCCTGCGCGCCACCGTCATGCCCGGTGAGTGCGTGGTCGCCACCACCGGCACCTACCCCACCTTCGGCTACTTTGCCCGCGGCCAGGCCTGTCGGCTCGAAGAAGTACCCTACGATGAGGGTCCCGGTCGCCTGGCGCCGGATCTCGAAGCCCTGGCCCGCACCGCCCGTGACCACCAGGCACGGTTGGTGTATCTCGCCAACCCCGACAACCCCAGCGGCCACCTGCACAGCGACGACGCCATCCTGTCGCTACGGGCGGCCCTGCCGGACGACTGCTGGCTGCTGCTCGATGAGGCCTATTACGACTTCCGCGAGGACGCCGACGGCGAGTTCGGCCGGCGGGTGCTGCACGGGGTGATTCGCCTGCGCACCCTCTCCAAGGCTCACGGCCTGGCCGGGCTGCGGGTCGGCTATGCCATCGCCGAAGCCGAAACCCTGGCGGTGATGATGAAGGTCAGGATTCACTATGCGGTGTCGACGCTGACCCAGGCCGCCGCCGAAGTGGTGCTGGATGCCCCGGACGAAACCGACGCCCACGTACGCGCGGTGCGCGAGCGTCGCGCGCGGCTCAGCGAGCACTTCCGCGCGCTGGGCGCCGACGTGCTGCCCAGCGCCACCAACTTCGTCGGCCTGCGCCTGCCCGACGCCGAGCTTGCCGGCCGGGTACACCGCGAGATGCTCGAGGCGGGCAAGCTGATCGCCCGCCCTGCCGACCCGGCGCTGGGCCACGTGCTGCGGGTCACCGCGGTGGAGAACGCCCTGGCGCCAGGACAGTTGGCAATCCTCGACGCGGCAATTTCAGGCCAGCGCTGAGGACCGCCTCAGCAGCGGCCCTGCATACGGTGCCCCGGCGGGCAGAAGCCGCCGCGGCGGCGGTCGTCGTAGTGATAGTGGTGATGACTGTGGCGGCCGCTGCGATGGTGGCGGTGATCGCGGCCATCGATTTCAATCAGCGGCTCGGGGGTAATCCGCGCCGGCGAATAGCTACAGCCGGCCAGGGTCAGTGCCACGGCAGCAATCGTCAGGGGTAACAGTCGCATGGTCTTGCCTCATGAGGATAAGGAAACGTTCCGTTATCCCCTTCGCTCCCGGTTCGGCCTGCATCGCAAGGGCCCCCCTCGCAGGGTTCCTGCGCCTCTGATGGGCGGGCAGGCTCGAACAGCGTTCACTAATTACTTTACCCCAACTGCGGCGAGCCCCTGCGCCAGGATTATGGAAACAATGTGATTCGCGGTGGAGACGATCTGACGCCATGGCGGCTGTCACGCCCCGTGAAGGCACTCGCGACAGGCTGGCATCGTTAAGCGACAACGGCTCTCGAGACGCCTATACTGCAGCGCAGCATGCTGACACAAGGAGCCGTTATGGCGAAGGACGCAACGAAACGTATCGATCTGGCCCTGCAGGGCGGCGGCTCCCACGGCGCGCTGACTTGGGGGGTGCTGGACCGCCTGCTGGAAGACGAGCGACTGGAGATCGACGGAATCAGCGGCACCAGCGCCGGAGCCATGAACGCCGTAGTGCTGGCCGACGGGCTTCACAAGGGCGGCCGTAACGGCGCCCGAGACGCCTTGCATGCCTTCTGGAAAGCGGTCAGTGATGCCGCGCGCTTCTCACCGATCCAGCGCACGCCTTGGGACCGGCTGATGGGCAACGATGGCCTGGATAATTCGCCGAGCTATCTGTTCTTCGAAAGCCTGACCCAGCTGATTGCACCGGCCAAGCTCAACCCTATGGCCATCAACCCGCTGCGCGACCTGGTCCTCGAACTGGTCGATTTCGAACGCGTCAACGCGTGTCGCAAGGTCAAGGTATTCGTGACCGCCACCAATGTCCGCACCGGCCAGGCGAGAATATTCCGCCAGCCCGAGCTGACGGTCGATACGGTGATGGCATCGGCCTGCCTGCCGTTCATGTTTGCGCCCGTGGAAATCGACGGCGAGGCCTACTGGGATGGTGGCTACAGTGGCAACCCCGCCCTCTACCCGCTGGTCGATGACCAGGGCTGTCGTGACCTGGTGGTGGTGCAGATCAATCCGCTGGTGCGCCAAAAGCTACCGGAGAGTGCCAGGGATATCCTCAACCGGATCAATGAGGTCACCTTCAATTCCAGCTTGATCAAGGAGCTGCGCAGCATTCAGCTGCTGCACCGCTTGATCGAAGCCGAAGGCCTGGAACTGGAGAGTTACCGTGCGATGCGCCTGCACCTGATTCATGCCGAACACGACATCGAAACGCTCAGCGCCTCCAGCAAGATGAATGCCGAGTGGGACTTTCTCTGCCGTCTGCATGCTCAAGGTCGCGCCTGGGCCGACCGCTGGCTGGATGACAACTTCGCCGCCCTTGGTGAACACTCCTCATTCGATCTGGACGCAGTGTTCCCCGATACCTTTCGCCCCATCTCGTCAACAGATACCTCCACCTAAGAACATAGCAAAGGAAATAATTGATGATCGGTATCTCGGCAATCGCCATTGCGCTGGTGCTGCTGATGTATCTCGCCTACCGCGGGCTCAGCCTGTTGATCCTGGCGCCACTGCTGGCCGCACTAGTGGCATTGGTATCGGTCGACACCCCGCTGCTGGCTAGCTATACCCAGGTCTTCATGGGCGCCGCCGGCGATTTTATCGTCCGCTACTTCCCGCTATTCCTGCTGGGGGCGGTGTTCGGCAAGCTGATGGAAGATTCCGGTAGCGCGGAGGTACTGGCCAGCGCCATCGTCGAGCGCCTCGGCGACACCCGCGCCATCCTGGCAGTGGTGCTCTCCTGTGCGGTGATGACCTACGGCGGCGTCTCGCTATTCGTGGTGGCCTTCGCGGTCTACCCCATCGCTGCGGCACTGTTCCGCCAGGCCAACCTGCCCAAGCGGCTGATCCCCGGCACCATCGCCCTGGGGGCCTTCACCTTCACCATGACCGCACTGCCCGGCACGCCGGCCATCCAGAATGCCATTCCCATGCCATACTTCGGCACCTCGCCGTTTGCCTCACCGGGACTCGGCATTCTCACCGGGCTGGTCATGCTGGGGCTGGGGCAGGCTTGGCTTAGCCATCGGGCGAGTCAGGCGAAGCTGGCCGGCGAAGGCTACGGTCACCACCAGAGTGAGGTACGCCAGGCCGTGCATCTACGCGAGCACGCCGCCGGCGAGGGCTTCGACCTTGCCGAAGTCACACCGGCTCAACCGCCCCGCGACCTGCCTCCCATGATACTCGCGCTGCTGCCCATCGTGTTGGTCATCGCCCTGAATCTGCTGTTTACGGCAGTGGTGATCCCGGCCATGGACACCGGCTATCTCGCCGAGCCAACCTACGGCGCCACCAGTATCGACTCGGTGCGCGGCGTCTGGTCGGTGATCGCTGCTCTGGTGATCGCCATCGGCGTGATCATCGCCAGCAACCGCAGACGCCTCGTGGCCCTTACCACCACCCTCGACAGCGGCGCCAATGCCGCCCTGCTGCCGATCTTCAATACCGCCAGCCTGGTGGGCTTCGGTTCGGTTATCGCCTCCCTGGCGGCCTTCGAGGCGATCAGCCTGTGGGTTACCTCGGTGGGCGGCGACAACCCGCTGATCTCGCTGGCCATTGCCGTCAACCTGCTGGCAGGCATGACCGGCTCGGCCTCCGGCGGCATGAGCATCGCCCTGGCCACCCTGGGCGACACCTACCTGGCCATGGGCGAGGCCGCCGGCATCGCCCCGGAGCTGATGCACCGTGTCACCGCGGTGGCCACCGGCGGACTGGATGCCCTGCCGCATAACGGGGCGGTCATCACGCTGCTCTCGATCTGCGGCCTGACGCATCGCCAGGCCTATCTAGACATTGCCGTGGTAGCCGTGCTGGTACCGATCATCTCTCTGGTATTGCTGATCACCCTGGGCACCCTGGTGGGATCATTCTGACCAGGCCCCTTGACCTGGCAGATGAGTCCCAGCACCGACGGGCGCTGTAGAAGACCTCAGGCGTTATAGGTCACCGCGCCCTGCTCACCCAGATCATAGCCCCCGGCCCGCTCCGCCCAGTCCTGACAGCGCGGCTGCCGGGCGAACTGCATCAAGCGCTGCAGCGGCGCCTCGAAGTAGCTGCGCCGGCGCATCAGCAGGTCGAAACACTCGTCGTGCAGGCCGATAAAGTCGAGCCCGTGGCGTCTGGCCGCGGCCTCCACGCCAAGCCCCGCATCGGCATCGCCGCGGCGCACCGCCAGCGCCAGGTCATCCTCGCTCAACGCCACGTCAGGGCTCAGATTGAGCGCCGCCAACGATATCCCGGCGCGCGTCAGCAGCAGCGTCAAGAGCCGCTCGGCGCCAGCATCCGGCTGACGATGCGCCAGCACCACCTGCGGCCGGGCCAGGTCGGCAAGCCCCTCGATGCCCAGCGGATTGCCGGGGGCCAGCATCAGCCCCTGGCGGCGTCGCGCCCAGCGGATCCCCACCAGATCGCGCATGCCGCCCAGCCCCAGCGCCACGGGGTCGTTGTAGCGGCTGCTATCAGGATCGAGCAGATGCACCCCCGCGACCAGCGCCTGCCCCGCCAGCAGCCGGCGCACCCCGTCGCCGCTGCCATGGCACAGCGAGGCCAGCTGCGAACCCGACTCGCGCACCGCCCACTCCAGCAGCGGGTCCTGGCTGCCGGCGAGAATCGCCGCCAGTGGCTCACGACTCTGCCGATCCCCCTCGAGGTGGTTCATCAACCACAGGTCGAGTGCCTGGCGCGGAAACAGCAGCTTGCCGGTGACCCGGGTGCAGGGGATCAGCTCCTGGCGCACCAGGTCATAGAGCTTGCGCTCCTTGAGGCGAAGGTAGTCGGCGGCTTCGCGGGTGGTGAGGTAGGCGTGGGCGGTCATGGCAGGCCTTATCGGGAGTCTGGATAGCAAATTACTGCATATAACTGCACTGATTACAGCACAGGATGCATACAGCAGGATAACCGCACATGATGCAGCCATCTGCTGGGAGCCTTGCATGTCAACTGCCGACAACGCCTTCACCACCGCGCTGAGCTTGATCCTCACCCTCGACCCGGTGCTGATGGACATCGTGCGCCTGTCGCTGCAGGTCTCGCTGAGCGCGGTGCTAGTGGCGGCGCTGATCGGGCTGCCGCTGGGCGCGGCGCTGGCGCTGTGGGCCTTCCCCGGCCGCGGCGCGGTGGTTGTGCTACTCAACGCCTTTATGGGGCTCCCGCCGGTGGTGGCCGGCCTGATGGTCTATCTGATGCTGTCGCGGGCAGGTCCGCTCGGCCAGCTCGGCCTGCTGTTCACGCCTACTGCCATGGTGATCGCACAGACGGTGCTGGTGCTGCCCATCGTCGCCGCCCTGACCCGTCAGCATATCGAGGCGCTGCTCGGCGAATACCGCGAGCAGCTGGCCTCCTTCGGGCTAGGCCGTGCCCGCATGATGCCCACCCTGTTGTGGGACGCCCGAGTGGCGCTCATCACCGTGGTGCTGGCCGGCTTCGGCCGCGCCAGCGCCGAGGTTGGCGCGGTACTGATCGTGGGCGGCAATATCGACGGCGTGACCCGGGTGATGACTACCGCCATCGCGCTGGAGACCAACCGCGGCAACCTGGCCCTGGCACTGGGGCTGGGGCTTGTCCTGCTGCTGCTGGTGGCCTGCGTCAACGGTGCGGCACACCTGCTCGGCGAGCGCGCCAGGAGGCAGATGGGATGAGTGACCTGAGCCAACCTCACCTGCCTCAGGCCCAGGCCGTGACGGCCCCGATGCTGCCGCTGGCCCTCACAGGGGTCGGTTTCGAGCACCGCGGCCAACGCCTGCTCCACGATATCACCCTTACTCTGGGAGCCGGCCGCACCCTGGTGATGGGCCCCAACGGCGCCGGCAAGAGCCTGCTGATGCGCCTCTGCCACGGCCTGCTGACACCCAGCGCCGGGCAGATCCGCTGGCACGGCCAGCCACCCAGCCCCGGGCTGGCACTGCGTCAGGCGATGGTGTTCCAGCGCCCGGTGCTGCTCAAGCGCACCGCTCTGGCCAATCTCACCTATGTGCTGGCGATC
Source organism: Halomonas sp. ML-15 (assembly GCF_014779595.1). Lineage (GTDB taxonomy): Bacteria > Pseudomonadota > Gammaproteobacteria > Pseudomonadales > Halomonadaceae > Franzmannia. The sequence continues at coordinate 103,528 of NZ_JACXZT010000003.1, read as the reverse complement.
CGCGGTTACCCGTGGCGCCAGCGCAAAGCCCTCGCCCAGGAGGCGCTGGAGCACTTTGGCCTGGCAGGGCTCGCCCAGCGCCCGGCGCGGGTACTTTCCGGCGGCGAGCAGCAGCGCCTGGCGCTGGCCCGAGCCTGGCTGCTGGCACCGGATATCCTGTTCCTCGACGAGCCCACCGCAGCGCTGGACCCCGCCGCGATCCGCGCCGTGGAGGCCGCGGTCAACCAGTTTCACCACCGCGGCACCAAGATCGTCATGACCACCCACGACCTCAATCAGGCGCGCCGCCTGGCCGACGACGTGGTCTTTCTTCACGCCGGGCGGCTGCTCGAACACAGCCCCGCCGAGCGCTTCTTCGACACGCCGCAGAGCGGCGAAGCCGCCGCCTTCGTGCGCGGCGAGCTGCCCTGGTAGCTACGAGTCTCCTGATGGATAACGAAGGGATGATGTCCATGACGCGCCACGACCGCTTGATCCCCTTGGCACTAGCGCTGGGACTGACTTACTCCCTCGGCGCACTGCACGCCGATGAGAAACGCCATATCACCCTGGGCTCGACCACCTCTACCGAGCAGTCGGGGCTATTCGCCGCGATCGTACCGCAGTTCCGCGAAGCCACCGGCATCGATGTGCGTGTGGTGGCGGTGGGCACCGGCCAGGCGTTCGAGATCGGCCGTCGCGGCGACGCCGACGCCCTGCTGGTCCACGATGCCGAGGGTGAAGCTCAGTTGATCGCCGACGGCTACGCCAGTGAACGCCTGGATGTGATGGTCAATGATTTCGTGATTATCGGCCCCAGCGACGATCCGGCGGATATCGCCGAGGCTGACGATGCCCTCGACGCTTTTAGCCGTATTGCTGCCTACGGCTCGCCGTTCGCCTCCCGCGGCGACGACAGCGGCACCCACCGCGCCGAGCAGCGCCTCTGGCATGCGGCAGGCATCGAGGCCGCCGACGGCTGGTACCGCGAACTGGGTAGCGGCATGGGCGCCACCCTCAATACCGCCGCGGCCATGGACGCCTATCTGCTCAGCGACCGTGCCAGCTGGCTGACCTTCGACAACCGCCAGGGTCTCGCCATCCTGTTCGAAGGCGATGACGCACTGGTCAATCCGTACGCCAGCCTGCTGCTTGATCGCGAGCGCCACCCGCACCTCAAGCACGGCCTCGCCGAGCAGTGGCACCGCTGGCTGGTCTCCGAGCAGGGACAAGCTGCCATTGCTGACTACGCCATCGACGGCGAACCACTGTTCTTCCCCAACGCCGAGACGCAGTGACAACAGCAAGGGTGTTTACTGCTGCTCCAGCGACTGCGTGTACGGCCACAACAGACGTTTTCAACCATCTACCGCCTCGATAGCTGGAGCCCATCCCACGCAGGTCCCCGCGGGACTTCGCCTACAGGGCAACGCCCTAGCCGCTCTCTCAGGCGTTGCCATGACAACTCCTTAGCATCGACCTCTTATGTTTTTTGACATTATAAAATCCTATGTGATTAGAACCTTCAATGTGCATGAGAATCCGGTAACACGGAGAACTGAGCATTAATAGCACGAGCAGAGCTTCAATTTCTCTGCCCTTTGCATCTATAGCAACTGGGCAAAGGGCGGCCACCGGTACATGTTTCAGATGAACACCACCCCCGTACGTGCGGTGGAATCAAGGCACCTGCCTTGTAAGAGATCAACGACAACTCATGTGCGACATCGGAGCATCATCCTTTCGCCACTTGCCATCGCCGATAAGTTATGTAAGATTCTATCGGCAGTCATTTCTTCTTAGTCTATGACAAGCATCCGCCTGTAAATGACAGTCCTGCCTAATGAGACAGGCCACATTGTTAGTGCGCACAAGGCAGACATATCCTAGCAAGGAATATTCGGAGCAGCAGAACGGGTCGTATTATTGATGAGAAACACCCGAACCCAGGGCTTGCAAACATCATTCAGCAAGCTGCCCAAAAACCGAATTCTGCTAATCATCTGAGCATTATGGAGTTTAAAAAATGAAATACTATCTGAGTGGCTCAACGTGCACCCATTAACATGCATAGAATCATCTCCAGCATGACATTGACGCATATATAGCAACCTCCATCACCATCAGAACAGCGAGAGACGAAGAAGAATCATGCAACGAATCTACTTAGTATTACTTATATTAATTTTTCTTTCCGGTTGTGATGCCCTCAGAGACCAGACCATATTACTCCTATTCAAGGAGCCGGTGGATAATAAAGGTCTCGCACTCGAGCAGGTCACCGAGGCACTAGAAATGCATACTAGAGAACCATATGAAATAGAATGGGATAGCGACACAAAACTCCTTGTTAAATTTGGCAGCAACAGCGAGCTAACCAACAATATGACTACCCACCTAGCAGAAAAACTGAAAGAGGAACTAAGAGAGCAAGAGACCATCATGCTGCAAGTGCCCAGGTCACTGCTCGGTAGAGGAAGAGACATCAATAATCCAGACATCCAGAAAGATGGCGAGAGGAGTTACCTAATAACTTTGGACTGGAATAGTTACGGTGCCGGTCCTGGACTATACTCTGTCGCCGATATAATGAGAGGTGTTAATGAGGGGGAGCGATACCCATCTCATTTCGAATTGAATGATGAACGCTATACATTCGACGCCCTATGCGCAATACGCTTACCCATGAAATCTGGATCAATGAGCTGGGGCAATATGGCATGGGGGGGAACTCCCTCAATGGACTTTCGCTCTGATGGCGATCCCAAAGATGGGTTCACGAATCATAAAATCACAGGATTGGATAGTGATTTCATCTATATGCTATATTACAGCTACCCAAGGCACATATACCTTATTACATCTATAAACAGCATTCCCTCTCCTCCTGACTCTGTTATAAAAGAGCTTCCAACTCTTGGGGATTTACTAAGCCCTCACACATCTAGCGATGAGGAATGTTATAGACTACTCGCAGAACGCAGCAGCGGTGATATGCAGTCAATGCTGCCTAACCATCGCGCGGCCAAGTTTAATTTATCCGATGTGGCTCGACGTACGTGGACCAATCGATAACTCACATTACTGCACGTGATCACTTCTCATCACCCAGCATCGAGCTGTTCCAGGCGTTGGGCGTAAAGATGACCCCGGAGCTCAAGGCACCCAGCGTCGAGATGCCGTTTAATGGCATGACGCAGGACGATTACGCCCAGAAGATGATCGACGAGTACAAGGCCGCCGACGTGCCGAGCAGCGCTTCTGGCAAGAGGCGGGGGTAGATACCCACGGCGGCTGGTACCGCGAGCTGGGCAGCGGCATGGGCGCGATCCTCAATACCGCCGCGGCCATGGGCGCCTATGTGGTCAGCGACCGCGCCACCTGGCTGACCTTCGATAACCGCCAGGATCTCGCCATCCTGTTCGAAGGCGATGAGGCGCTGCTCAATACCCTCGATGGCGAGCCGCTGTTCTCGCCCAGCGCCGAATAGCCCCGGTCGGCACTGCGGTTCGAACCGCCAACGTCGGGATAACGTGCAGACGCCCGGGACAATGGCCCGGGCGTCTGTGCGCACTAGCGTGTTGACGCCTCACACATGCAGTATCTCCTCCTTGAGCGAATAGGCGATGCCCAGCATCTCCTGGCGGGTCTGCGGATCCACGCCATGGCGATCGAGCACGCCTAGAATGTCATCCATGACGGCCATGTACTCCGCCTCGCCGATGTTCATGCCCCGGTGCGCCTCGAGCATATTCTTGCCGCGATACTCCGCGGGTCCGCCGGTGCCGGCGGAGAGGAAGTCGCGCAGGTGCCCCTTCAACTCATCGAGATGCTCCGGATCGTCCAGCGCTGGCAGGTAGCGCGCCTGGACCCTTGGGTTCTGCATGTGCGCCTCAACGATGTCGTCGACCAGCAAGGCGATGCCCTGCTCGCCACCCAGGCGCTGATAGAGGCTTGTGGTTGTCATCAGATACCTCCCGGATCGGCCATGACGCCGACCCTTGCCGTTGTTGATGGACGGTGCAGACACCGTCCGAGATCGACCCGCCGGCCAGGTTCGATGACCCCCTCGAACTACCTGGCGGCCACCGCGAAGTAGAAGTCGAGCATGGCACCCAAGGGGCCGGGATCGCGACGCAGGCGACTGCGCAGCGCGGCCCCTTCCCAGCAATCCAGCAGCAGGTCCGCCAGCTGTCGCGGCTCCTGATCCGCCGCCAGTTCGCCCCGCTGATGCGCCTCCTCCAGGCAGTCGGTAATACGCTCGGCGATCAGGTTGAAGCAGCCCTCGATCTTGTGGCGAAAGGTCTCGCTGACCCCGGACAGCTCCTGACCCAGCCCCCCCAGCAGACAGCCCAGATAGCCCTCGCGGCGGTACTTCTCCCGCGACAGCTCGAAGAACAGACGCACCCGCTCCAGGGGCGGCAAGGCATGATTACCCAGGCTCATATCCAGGCCCTGATGGACCTCCTGCATATAGCGGTCCACCACCTGCAGGGCAAAGTCCTGCTTGCTGGAAAAATGGTGGTAGAAGGACCCCTTGGGGATCCCCGTTTCCGACAGCAGGGCCTGGATGCCCAGGTCGCTGTAGCCGTGTTTAAGTAACATGCCGAGCCCCGCCTCGAGCAGTCGCTCCTTGGTGGTGATTTCCTGGGATTCAGGCGTCATGGATACTCCTCTAGACCGACCGGTCTATTCCCAACTATGGCTCAGCTTGGCGAACTGTCAAGGGTCTCAGTGTAGGCTCTCGTCGCGCTCCAGGCCGGCCAGGAGCGCCTCGAGTTCGTTGCTCAAGAAGCGCGGCTCGACGCAGGCGTCGAGATGGCCGGCGGCGAAGCGCAGAAAACCCAGCGCGGCGTGGGACAGGCGCCGGTCGGAGCGCACGATAAACTGCCAGTGGCTCTCGATGGGCAGGCCCGCCACCGGCAGGATGAGGATATCGGGATGCTCCGGCGGCAGCACATGTTCGGAGAGCACGGCGAGCCCCAGCCCCGACGCCACGCCGACGCGGATCGCCTCGTTGCTGGCCATCTGCAGGGTCCGCCCCAGCGTCAATCCCTGCTCCTGCAGCCAGCTCTCGAACAGCATGCGGGTGGCCGAGCCTGGCTCGCGCAGCAGCATGCGTTCGCCGAGCAGTTCGCTCATATCGATCCGCTCACGAGCGGCCAGGGGGTGGCCGCGGGGCGCCACCGCCACCAGCGGATTGCGCAGAAAACGCCCGGCCTTGGCGTGGGCCAGCGACGGTGGATGGCTGAATACATAGAGGTCATCCTCCTGGCGCTCGAAGCGGGTCAGCATCTGCCGGCGGTTGCCGATATGCACCGTCACCTCCACCTCGGGAAACGCCTGGCTGTGTGGGCCAAGCAGCCGCGGCAGCACGTACTGGGCGGTGTTGACCAGGGCAATCGAGAAGCGCCCACGCTCGCCGCCGCGCAGCGCCGAGAGATAGTCATCGAAGTCGTCGAAGCGACCCAGTACCTCACGGCTGGCGCGATACAGCTCGCTGCCCGCCTCGGTGGGAAACAGGCGCCCCTGGCGGCTCTCCAGCAGCGGTTCCCCGACCGCCTCGACGAGCCGCTTGAGCTGCATCGAGACCGTAGGCTGGGTGAGGTGAAGCCGACGCGCCGCCTCGCTCACCGTGCCACTGGCCACCACCGCGACATACACCTGCAGCAGGCGGAAAGTGAAGTGACGGATATTCATTTCGGCACCCTACATAGATTGTTATCTATATAAAATCGCTTAATTCTTTATTGGTAGCAATGGATGCCACTGAGCAGAATGCGCGGCACGTCTTCACGTTCCCCCCAGCACGAGATATCTCAATGCCCGATATTGTGGTGATGTTCTTCCTGCTCGGCCTGCTGGCCGGCGTGGTGAAGTCCGACCTGACCATCCCCAAGGCCGCCTACGACACCCTTAGCCTGCTGTTGATGCTGACCATCGGCCTCAAGGGCGGCATGGCGCTGTACGGCAACCTGCGCTGGTCACTGCTGCCCGAACTGCTTGCAGTGGCGGCGCTGGGGGCCTTGATTCCGCTGCTGCTGATGCCGGTCCTGCGCCGCCTGGTGCGCCTGTCGCCGGCCGACAGCGCCAGCATCGCCGCCCACTACGGGTCGGTTAGCGCCGGTACCTTCGCCGTGGCGCTGGCCTTTGCCGAGGGCCGTGCCCTGCCCATCGGCGCCGAAGTCACCCTCTATCTGGTGATGATGGAGCTGCCGGCGATCATGGTCGCCATCGCGCTCTATCGCCGCTACAAGGGCAGCGACGCCAGCCAGGCCATGCAGGGTATCTGGCACGAGACGCTGACCAACCGCGGCGTGATCCTGCTGGCCGGCGGCGCGGTGATCGGCGCCATGTACGGTCCCATGGAGGGCGCCAACGTCACCGAACTGTTCACCAGCGCCTTCCACGCGGTACTCGCACTATTCCTGCTGCAGATGGGCCTGACCGCCGCCGAGACCCTGCGCCCGATTCCCTGGTACCACTGGCGGCTGCTTACCTTTGCCGTGGCCGCCCCACCGCTGCTGGCCATGACCGGCCTGGGCGTCGGCCTGCTGCTGGGCCTGCCCAGCGGCTCACTGCTGATCCTTACCGCCCTGGCGGCCAGCGCCTCCTATATCGCCGCCCCGGCGGCCATGCGCAGCGCCATCCCCGAGGCCAATATCGGCCTGGCGATGCTCGCCGCGCTGGGCTTTACCTTCCCGCTCAACGTGATCGTGGGGATCCCCCTCTACCACCAGCTGATCGTCTGGCTAGGATAAGCACACAAGGTGCATGGCGGGCTACTGACACTTTACGTAAACGTCAACTATGACTAGATTGGTGTCATCTGCCATCTTAGGCAATAGGCCCTCATCCCAGCGACGGAGCCCGCCATGCACAGCCCCTATACGGCCCTCGACTTCGGCCTCGACGACGAACTCAATATGCTGCGCGATCAGGTCAACGCCTTCGCCCGCGACGAGATCGCCCCGCGCGCCGCCGAGATCGACGCATCGAATGAATTTCCTCACGACCTGTGGCGCAAGTTTGGCGATATGGGCCTGCTCGGCATCACCGTGCCCGACGCCGACGGCGGCAGCGGCATGGGCTACCTGGCGCACTGCATCGCCATGGAGGAGATCTCTCGGGCCAGCGCCTCGGTGGCGCTCTCCTACGGCGCCCACTCCAACCTGTGCGTCAACCAGATCACTCTCAACGGCTCGGCCGAACAGAAAGCCAGGTACCTGCCCAGGCTGATCAGCGGCGAGCACGTCGGCGCGCTGGCCATGTCCGAGACCGGCGCCGGCTCGGACGTGGTCTCGATGCAGCTGCGCGCCGAGAAGCGCGGCGCCAACTACGTGCTCAACGGCAGCAAGATGTGGATCACCAACGGCCCCGACGCCGATGTGCTGGTGGTCTACGCCAAGACCGATCCGCAGGCCGGTTCCAAGGGCATCACCGCCTTCCTGGTCGAGAAGGGCTTCGCCGGCTTCTCGACGGCCCAGAAGCTCGACAAGCTCGGCATGCGCGGCTCCAACACCTGCGAGCTGGTGTTCCAGGAGTGCGAGGTGCCGGCAGCCAACGTGTTGGGCGAGTTGAACAAGGGCGCGCGGGTGCTGATGAGCGGCCTCGACTACGAGCGCACCGTGCTCGCCGCCGGGCCCATCGGCATCATGCAGGCGGCCATGGACGTGGTGGTCCCCTACCTCCACGAGCGTAAGCAGTTCGGCCAGCCGATCGGTGAGTTCCAGCTCGTGCAGGGCAAGGTCGCCGATATGGTCACCACCCTCAACGCCTGCCGCGCCTACCTCTACGCCGTGGCCGGCGCCTGCGACCGCGGCAAGGTGTCGAGGAAGGACGCCGCCGGGGTGATCCTCTACTGCGCCGAGAAGGCCACCCAGGTCGCGCTGGACGCCATCCAGCTGCTAGGCGGCAACGGCTATATCAACGACTACCCCACCGGACGGTTGCTGCGCGATGCCAAGCTCTATGAGATCGGCGCCGGCACCAGCGAAATCCGCAGGATGCTGATCGGCCGCGAGATCTTCGCGGAATCACGCTAGGGGGAGGCATATGGCCATTGTGACGACTCAGATCAACCCGCGTAGCGCGCTGTTCCAGGCCAACGAGGCGGCCATGCGCAAGGAGGTAGCGAGGCTTCGCGAGCTGACCGCAGCGATCGGCCGGGGCGGCGGCGACAAGGCCCGCGCCCGGCACGAAGGCCGCGGCAAGCTGTTGGTGCGCGACCGCATCGACCACCTGCTCGACGAAGGCTCGCCGTTCCTCGAGCTCTCGGCGCTGGCCGCCCATGAGGTCTACGAGGATGCGGTGCCCGCTGCCAGCATCGTCACCGGCATCGGCCGCGTCTCGGGGGTGGAGTGCGTGATCGTTGCCAACGACGCCACCGTCAAGGGCGGCACCTACTACCCGCTCACCGTCAAGAAGCACCTGCGCGCCCAGGAGATCGCCCGCAAGCACCGCCTGCCATGCATCTACCTGGTCGACTCCGGCGGCGCCTTCCTACCCCGCCAGGACGAGGTCTTCCCAGACCGCGACCACTTCGGGCGCATCTTCTACAACCAGGCCACGCTTTCCGCCGAGGGCATTCCGCAGATCGCCGTGGTCATGGGCTCCTGCACCGCCGGCGGCGCCTATGTGCCGGCCATGGCCGACGAGTCGATCATCGTAAAGGAGCAGGGCACCATCTTCCTCGGCGGCCCGCCGCTGGTGAAGGCCGCCACAGGCGAGAGCATCAGCGCCGAGGCCCTCGGCGGCGCGGACGTCCACGCCAAGCTCAGCGGCGTCGCCGACCACTACGCCGAGAACGACGCCCACGCCCTGCAGCTGGCCCGCGCCTGCATCTCGCGCCTCAACTGGCAGAAGCGCGGCCGGCTCGCCATGCAGGCGCCCAAGCCGCCGCGCCTCGACCCGGCGGAGCTCTACGGCATCGTCGGCACCGACCTCAAGAAACCCTTCGACGTGCGTGAGGTGATCGGCCGCATCGTCGACGACTCCGACTTCGACGAGTTCAAGCGCTACTACGGCGACACCCTGATCACCGGCTTCGCGCATATCCACGGCTACCCGGTGGGGATCGTCGCCAACAACGGCGTGCTGTTCTCCGAGTCCGCGCTCAAGGGCGCGCACTTTATCGAGCTCTGCGCCCAGCGCAAGATCCCGCTGGTGTTCCTGCAGAACATCACCGGCTTTATGGTCGGCTCCAGGTACGAACACGAAGGCATCGCCAAGCACGGCGCCAAGCTGGTCACCGCGGTGGCCTGTGCCCGGGTGCCCAAGTTCACCGTGCTGATCGGCGGCAGCTTCGGCGCCGGCAACTACGGCATGTGCGGCCGCGCCTTCGAGCCCAACCTGCTGTTTATGTGGCCGAATGCCAGGATTTCCGTCATGGGGGGTGAACAAGCAGCCGGGGTGCTGGCCCAGGTCAAGCGCGAGCAGCACGAGCGCGACGGCCGCGAATGGAGCGCCGAGGACGAAGAGGCGTTCAAGCAGCCGACCCGGGCGCAGTACGAGCACCAGGGCCACCCCTACTACGCCAGCGCACGGCTATGGGACGACGGCGTGATCGACCCGCTGCAGACCCGCGACGTGCTCGGCCTGTCGCTGGCCGCGGCCATGAATGCCGAGATAGAAGACACCAGGTTTGGTGTATTCAGGATGTAGCACCTAAGAACATGTAGGCGCGACTTCAACCGCGATGCAGGGCGCAGCCCTGCTGGTCAAAAACATATCGCGAATAGATTCGCTCCCACACAGGATGGAGGTTTCAGCATGGCAATGACGACATATTGCCACTCGCGCATCGACAGTCGAGGCGTCGCCTGGCTGACGCTCAACCGCCCGGAGGTCCACAACGCCTTCGACGACCGCCTAATCGCCGAGCTCAACGACCACCTCGCCGAGCTCCACGACGGCGCCAAGCGCGGCGAGGTCCGCGTGGTGGTGCTGGGCTCCGAGGGCAAGCACTTCTCCGCCGGGGCCGACCTCGGCTGGATGCAGCGCATGGTGGCGTACGATTTCGAGGACAATCTCGCCGACTCGCGCAAGCTCGCCCAGCTGATGCACGGCCTCGACACCCTGCCCTGCCTCACCCTGTGCCGCGTGCAGGGCGCCGCCTTCGGCGGTGCCGTGGGCCTGGCAGCCTGCTGTGACATTGTCATCGCCTCCGAGAAGGCCAGGTTCTGCCTCTCCGAGGTCAGGATCGGTCTCGCTCCGGCGGTGATCAGCCCCTATGTGCAGCGCGCCATCGGCCCGCGCCAGATGCGCCGCTTCGCGCTCAGCGCCGAAGAGCTCGACGCCGCTACCAGTCTGGGACTCGGCCTGGTACACCAGGTGGTGGGCCACGACCACCTGGATAACGAGGTCGAGACCGTGCTCATGACACTGCTGCAAGGTTCCCCCCAGGCCCAGCGCGCCACCAAGGCGCTGCTCGCCGAGGTTGCCCGGGAGCCCGACAGTGATGCCACCCGCGAGCAGAGCTGCCGAGTGATTGCCGAGCTGCGCGTCAGTGACGAAGGCCAGCACGGCCTGGACAGCTTCTTCGAGAAGCGCGCGCCGCGCTGGCGCCCGCCACAGGACAACACGCCATGACCGCACCCCGCTTCGACACCCTGCTGGTCGCCAACCGCGGCGAGATCGCCTGCCGGGTGATGCGTACCGCTCGCCGGATGGGCCTGCGCACCGTGGCCGTCTACTCCGACGCCGACGCCAATGCCCGCCACGTGCGCGAAGCCGACGAGGCGATTCGAATCGGCCCCGCCGCGGCGCGGGAGAGCTATCTCGACGTCGCCGCGGTGGTCGAGGCCGCCCGGCGCACCGGCGCCGGTGCCATTCACCCCGGCTACGGTTTTCTCTCCGAGAACGGCGGCTTCGTCGAGGCGCTGGACGCCGCCGGCATCGTCTTCGTCGGCCCGCCCGCCGCGGCGATTGCCGCCATGGGCGACAAGTCCGCCGCCAAGGCGCGCATGGCCAAGGCTGGTGTGCCGCTGGTACCGGGCTACCACGGCAGCGACCAGGACGACGCCCTGCTCAAGGCCGAGGCCGACAAGATTGGCTACCCGGTGCTGCTCAAGGCCAGCGCCGGCGGCGGCGGCAAGGGCATGCGCGTGGTGGAGAGCAGCGATCAGTTCCAGGCCGCGCTGGACGGCTGCCGCCGCGAGTCCCAGGCCGCCTTCAATGATGACCGCATGCTGATCGAGAAGTACCTGACCCAGCCGCGCCATGTCGAGGTCCAGGTGTTCTGCGACAGCCACGGCAACGGTGTCTATCTGTTCGAGCGCGACTGCTCGGTACAGCGCCGCCACCAGAAGGTACTGGAAGAAGCTCCCGCCCCCGGCATGACCGCGGCGCTGCGCCGCGAGATGGGCGAGGCCGCGGTGCGCGCCGCCAAGGAGATCGGCTACGTGGGCGCCGGTACCGTCGAGTTTCTATTGGATGCGGACAGGTCGTTCTTCTTCATGGAGATGAACACCCGCCTGCAGGTGGAGCACCCGGTCACCGAGATGATCACCGGCCAGGACCTGGTCGAATGGCAGCTGCGGGTGGCCATGGGCGAACCGCTACCGCTCGCGCAAGAGGCGCTGACCATCACCGGCCACAGCTTCGAAGCGCGCCTCTACGCCGAGGACCCGGCCCAGGACTTCCTGCCCGCCACCGGCCGCCTCGAGCGCTTCGCCCTGGACCTGGAAGGCGCCGGACTCGACCCCTGCCAGGTGCGCCTGGATAGCGGCGTGGAGACCGGCGATACGGTCTCCATGCACTACGACCCCATGCTCGCCAAACTGATCGTCCACGGTGACGACCGCGACCAGGCCCTGGCCACCCTCAACCGCGCCCTGGCGGCGCTGGACATACAGGGCGTGGTGACCAACCGTGGCTTCCTGCAGCGCCTGGCCTCGCACCCCGCCTTCAAGGACTGCGAGCTGGACACCCGCTTTATCGAGAAGCACGAGGCGAGCCTGTTCGCCCCCCGGCACTACACCACCGAAGCGTACGCCGGTGCCGCCCTGATCGGCCTTCATCAGTTGGCCCGGGAGTGCGAAAGCGACTCGCCCTGGGACCGCCACGACGGCTTCCGCCTCAACGCCCCGCACACCATCCGCATCGCGCTATCCGATCCAGGGCTCGCCCAGCATCAGGCCCAGGACACCGCAGGCGTAGTGGTAGAAGGAAGGCGCGAACAGGGCACCGATACCGACTGGCAACTGACCATTGGCAACGAGACCCTTAGCGCACGCCTCGAACGCCTGGCCGGCGACGCCGTGGCGGTGACCCTCAACGGCCACCGCCGCCGTCTCCAGGCCCGCCTGGTCGACAATAGCCTGGTGGTAATGGCCGACCCGCGTGGCGAGACTCGGCTGTTCTGGCGCCGCATCGACGCCATCGACCACGGCCACCACGAAGCGGAATCGACCCTCACCGCACCGATGCACGGCACCGTGGTCGCGCTGCTGGTGGAACCGGGCCAGAAAGTGGAGAAAGGCATGCCACTGATGGTCATGGAAGCGATGAAAATGGAGCACACCCTCACCGCCCCCGCTGACGGCCAGGTGGCGGCGTTCCACTTCAACGCCGGCGACACCGTCGGCCAAGGCGACGTACTGCTGGAGTTTACGCCGGAGGAATAGCGCCCAGCGCCCAGCGCCCAGCGCCCAGCGCCCAGCGCCCAGCGCCCAGCGCCCAGCACTAGTTTAGCGGCGCCGGGAGCTGCCGTGAGCGAAGCTCATTCTTCATGGATGAAGAATGGAGTGTCCAGGGAAGGATTCACAGCGTCTTCGCAAGCGGCAACTGCCGGGTTAGCCGCGCACAAAGTCACCGGTCGTATGCCGTGAGCAGGAAGGAGTAGAGATAATGGCATTTCCCACGCAGGTCCGCCTGGTCGAGGTAAGCCCTCGCGACGGGCTGCAGAACGAACCCTCCCCGATCGACACGGCCACCAAGCTCGCACTGATCGACCGCCTGGGCGCCGCCGGCATCACCTATATCGAAGCGGCCAGCTTCGTCTCCCCCAAGTGGGTGCCGCAGATGGCCGACCACCGCGACGTGATGGCCGGCCTGAGCCGCCGGCCAGGCGTCACTTACGCCGCCCTCACCCCCAACCTCAAGGGGTTGGAAGCGGCACTCGAATGCGGCGTGGAGGAAGTGGCGGTATTCGGCGCAGCCAGCGAGGCCTTCTCGAAGAAGAACATCAACTGCTCTGTCGCCGAATCCCTGGCACGCTTTGCTCCGGTACTGGAGCGGGCAAAGGCTGCCAACATCCGTGTGCGCGGCTACGTCTCCTGTGTGCTCGGCTGCCCTTACGAGGGCGAGATAGCCCCGGGCAAGGTCGCCGACGTCGCCAAGGCACTCTATGACATGGGCTGCTACGAGGTTTCACTTGGCGACACCATCGGCGTGGGCACGCCGCTCGCCGCCAAGCGCATGATCGACGCCGTAAGGCGCGACATCCCCATGGAGAAGCTCGCCGCCCACTTCCACGACACCTACGGCCAGGCACTCGCCAACCTCTACGCCGTGCTGGAAGAAGGCATCAGCGTGGTCGACAGTTCCGTCGCAGGCCTCGGCGGCTGCCCCTATGCCAAGGGCGCCTCCGGCAACGTCGCCAGTGAAGACGTGGTCTATCTGCTCAACGGCCTCGACATCGAGACCGACATCGACCTCGACAAGCTCGCCGATACCGGCACCTGGATCACCCAGACCATCGGCAGGCCCAACCGGTCGAAGGTGGGCGTGGCGCTGGCGGCGAAGTAATTTAGGGGCAGAAACGCAAAGCCCCCGAGTCAGAAATAATCTGGCTCGGGGGCTGAGCGATTAGATGACTGCGGCACGTCTCTGAAAAATATGTCTTTTTACATCTAAAGCCCAAGGCTCTGACGTGCGAGCGGCAATCCGTTAGCTTCAACGTATGCGTTCGAGCTTGCCAGGGCTCTGGCATTGTCTTTCAGCCACTTCTCCTGCTTGTGGCGTTTCACCGCCTCGGCGATCCCCATCTCTGCGGACCGCCCCGTAGCCGCTCCGCTCACAGCCCCAGAAACCACTCCAAGCGCGCCTGTTCCTCCTGCAACGCAGACTCGAACGCAGCATCGCGAGGGGCACGCCCGCTCACATAGCCCGGCTGCAACTGCAGCTGCCCGTCACGCACGGCGGCATTGGCCCAGCCAATGACCTGCCCCCGCCACAGCATGGGTAACGCATAGTAGCCACGCACCCGCTGCGGTGCCGGCGTGTAGGCCTCGAAGCGGTAAGCCCAGCCCCAGAAGCGCTCGAAGCGTTCGCGATCCCAGACTATCGGGTCGAAGGGCGCCAGCAGGCGCAGTCGTTCGTCCAACACATCATCGCTGGCGAATCGACGACTACCGGGGTTCTCGCCGACCGGCCAGTACCAGCGACTCCCGTCCACCGTAGCCTGAGGTAGTCGCGCTTTGGTACGCGCCAGTGCGTCACGGCGACGCTCGCGCCACTGCGGAGCCCCCGCAGAGACCACCCATGTGACGAGGCGGCTGAGCGTGGACGCAGGCAACGGCGCGTACTTCCCCACTGCCACATCGATCAGCGCATCAAGGCTAGCCTCTGGGTCCACCGGATGGTCACGCTCATGGGCAAGCTGGGCTGCGTACAAACGTGTCCCACCCTCGCGCCGCGCCACCCGCAGCAGACCGCGATAGTGCATACCGTCCAGAAGCTGGGTACTAGCCCGACTGTTGCCACCGAACCAGTTCTTGGTCGTGCCATGCTCGAAGGCGGCGTCCACTTCACGCGGGTGAACCACACCGCGGCTTTGCACGAACGCCAGCACGGCCTGCGCCTGCGCCCAGCGCGTGGACGACCACTCGTTACGCGCCGTCCGTGGGTGCATCAGGCATTGCGTGGCACGCGGCAGAACCCCGTAGTTGACGAAGAAATCTTCCTCTACGGCCAGGCGCGGATAGCGCGCTTCCAGATCACCAGCGCGATAGTCGGTGACACGATGGCGCAGCGTGAGATCCTGAGCCCGTGCAGGGGCACGTATCGGGTCGAACTGTACAAACCCCAGCTTGGAGACGGCGCGTCCCAAGGTTCTCGGTTTGAACAGACTGCGCGCGATGGCGTAGCGGCGAAGGTGGTTCAGGGTTAGCGTGGTCGGCATACAGCGATTTTACCCCATAACGGCCACTGCGTTGACCAGCCTGCCCCACCAGGCCAGTGCCAGATGCTGGCGCCCGAGTGGCTGTATTGAATGCCGCCACGATACAGGGGAAGATAGAATGCCGTTGGCAAATGCGCTCGCCAATGATGGACTAATAAGAACCCAAACCGAGGGGAACTATGCGCCTGCTTTTCCTGTTGCAAACGCCAACCTCTCGGAAGACGAGCCGAGGATCCATTCGGCTGAGCCGGCCGACGGCAAGACTTGAGCCGTACCAGACGTTAGTCGGCGCATTGCGATGATCCGTTTCTGGTTCGAGTTTCACCCCCTGGTGATCCTTCCGCTCCTGCTGGCGTTATTTCTGGCTTCCGGGGCCTTGATCCACTGGCTCCAGTTTCATTCTCCGTTCAGCACTCGCCTCAAGGGTGCCGCCCTCGGCTTGCCGACCTTCGTAGCCATTTCGACCTTGTTTGCGCTGTTCGCAGCCTTCCTGCTCGCTGACACCATGGACCGGAAGGGTCGAGCGTCCCAAGCCGTCCAAACCGAAAGTGCAGCGCTCTTCGGACTTGGCGTCGCCAGTGAAACGACAATGGCCAGCGAAGGAAGGATTCGCGCGGCGCTTCTCGACTACGCTGACTCGGTGGTGAAAGACGAATGGCCGCGCCTGCTTCAGGAAAGCGGCAGCAGCAGGACGGAACAGGCGCTGCTCGAGCTGTTACGCGCCGTTCGAGACGCCGCGAACGATGAGGGCCACTCGGCCGCGACTCATGGCCAGATGCTGTCTCTGGCACAAGACATTGTCGACGCACGGACAGATCGCATCGCCGTTGTGGCCAATCATTACCAGAAATTTTCGTGGAGTGCCTTGTTCCTGCTCGGCTTCCTGACGCAATTTGTGATGGGCATGGGATTCCTCGACCGAGCGTCCGCGAACCGGCACGCGATTGTTATCTTCAGCCTCGCCGCGGTCGTCGCCCTGTGGCTGATTGCCATCCAGGACAACCCCTTCCGGGGAGCAGTCCAGGTGTCACCCGAGGCCATCGAACAGGCCGTGAGCACCTGGCGCAATTGAGTCCCATTAAGAAACTGGCCGTATGGCCTTTTTCGGATTGCCAGCCTGATTCCATAGCTTGGAGAGGAGAATCGGGGACACCCTCAAGCTGCTCAGAAGATGGCCCCGGATACGCCCCCTTTCATCCAATAACTGCTGGGGGTAAGTAGATAGTAAACTCATTTACAGGCTCAATTAAGACACTGTAAGGCAAACTTTGCTCAGACGCCTTGACAATATTCAAATCAGACAAGAGCTTGAATTTTGCCGACTTCAACCTGGCTGGCTTAACCTTAAGCTCCTTATGCCAAACCCGATATGAACCTAGCCTTCCGTCTCTCCGATAATAAAATCCAGCCAGCGGGTGCGTAAGATAGACTAGAGCAGACTCAGTATCTGGAAAACCAGGAAACATGAGCGAGTCGGCTTCTGATTGCACCAAATCAACCGAGGCCTCGGCCCAGTCCGATTGGGTATCCATATGGTACTTATCGTACAGTCCGGTGTCTTCGTTTAAGGCGCAATCGAAATTGACTTTCCCTGCATGCCAAGGCAGGTTCCACAAATACCTGGGCACGACCAGTGTCCATGAGTCTAAGGTTGTGCCAAGGAACCATACACATCGCTCATCGGTTTCGCTATCGATAATATAAATTCGATAGTTTGTTTGCCCCATTGTAAACTTTGGAAACGGATATACGGCTGAAGTAAAATCAACATCAATGAAGGGAACGACCGATATCAGCCCAAGCTCTTGACCACCGACGTCAATCGTGTCCAACTTGAAACGATCTGGAAATATCCCCAAAAATCTCTCTACTGGAACTGCATAGGTGATAATCGCGAAATGCTTTAAACTACAAAGTACATCAATGCCCTTCGGTTTAGGCCGCTGCACAAGGTAATCTTTCATCTTTTTTGGCTCTTGCATAATCCCTCCTTGAAAGTTGGCTATCCTTATGAACTGAGGACACCCTAGCCTACTTTGTCGCCCACAGCGATGAATACAGTGAATACGGCGGCTTTGCTCTGAATGACTGAAATGATGCGCCTTTCTATGCGTTTACCTACCAAGTCTCTCAGGATCGGTAGCCGCCCTAATATCGTCGGACAGCTTATCCACCAGAGTTCGATTCGCGAGCCCTTGTCTCCTTATTTCCAATAGTTGAGGGCATGCTATAGAGCGACTATGGCCATCGAAGAGCGATGCCATCTCCTTATCTCGATTTCTAGACAAATCGAAAAGATGTAGGTACCTATCGTGCGCAGTTCGTGAGCGATCTTTTATGATCTCTTCGTATTCTCGCAGACGCTCATTACAAAATTTTTCTAGCGCCTCTTGCTTGATGATCTTAAAGAGCTTCCAGTCAGATTCTTTTATTACATTCATTGCATTCACGTTAACCATATTTAAACGCAGTTTCGGCTAACAGCAGCATGCTTAGCGCGTTGACTGAAACGTCTTGTTGGTCCAGGTACACTTACAGCTCATCACCCGAGACATCTGGTGCCGAGCTACACATCTGAAGACGATTTCCAAACGGATCGTAGAAACTGCAGAAGGTGACATAACCTGGAAATGTCTGTGGATCATCGCATCGAACGCCCCTGCGTTTGAGCTCTTCCCAAGACTCAGTGCAATCCTCCACGTCCAGAACCACTGTCACCCCAAAACCAGGCATCCAATCACTCTCCGCCTTCGTCACGGCAAGATTCCCGGCGCCCCCACCAGTACCGAACTCGATCCAACCCGCCTCTGGTAGATCGTAGATTGGTTCGCCGAGCCCCAGTGTATCGCGGTAAAAATTCCTCGCTTCATCGAGATCAGGAACTGAGATGGAAACGACATTGATGCCTTTGAACATATGCATATCCCCCTGATAACCTATTGCAATTTCCCGTCACACACGGTGGCCTTGGTCCAGCCCCAGAAGCGCTCGAAGCCCCAGACGACCGGGCCGATCGGCGGCTGGCTCGGTAGTCACTTATCTTTATGTTTTTTGCCCATACCAGCGCCTATGGCGATCCCTACCCCCACACCGATTGACAAACCAACTGCAATATTGTCCATAGCAAAACCCAGCGTAATGCCTAATCCCGCTCCAATTGCGATTCCGACTCCGATATTAGATTTCCCCTTAGGATCCCCATCATGACCGTCGTTACTATTGCCGCTCATCATCACATCCTTTACATTACTGCACTAGATGTCACCACCCCTTATGCTACTTCAACCCGTCAGGCTTCCCGCGTGAGCGTGATACTAGTATGTGCCCTCCTTTCACAGCGATGTCTTCATCACCCCAGCACCTCCTCTTGATACCTGCTCGAGCGCTAATGCCTCTTCAATAACACCCAGCGCTTCAGGCGCAGGTGGCGGCGGCCTGCCATCAGCCCCAGGCACTACCTCCTTGCGGCAAGGACCTCTTTCACTGTTGCTAGCGCCTGATAGGGCCAATTCTGGACTTCCTCCGAATAGTGGACAGTACATCCAGACTTCGAATCACCGTACCGCAGACGTCACACCGCAGGACAGTCTTGTACGCACGACGAAATGCGTATAGGAGTAGTATTTGTCCAGCGAGCGCCACCAAAGTCCAGCCTATCCCCTTGACTCCCAAAATAACGATGACTAACAGACCTGCCAAGAAGGCAACGAAATGCAGGAGCATGGTAGTGATGTTTCTCAAATTCGCTGGGAGAACCCAGCGCAAACTTCCCCCGCACAGTGGGCATTGCTCTCCATTTGATTCCGACGCTTTACTTAGGTACATTGCTCTGCCACATGTCTGTATCACTGTTTAATATCTATTGACTTTACGCGCATACGCGCTCAACGACGTTCTCTTAGTACGCTTTACAAAAAGAAGCGTATGGTCTGCGAACATCTGCCACCAGAGCCGATGGATTGTGTAGCGGTCACCATCTAGGTGAAATGCGACTACCAGCGCCCTGTTAACCGAATCCCAAGCCCGCCCTCAGGCCTGCTGCCTTATCTGAATAGAGAAGCCATGCAAACGCTGCGCAGTTAGCAACTGTCGCACACAAAAAAAAGACCTGGAAAGGCTGCTTTCTGGTCTTGTGCCGAAACAGCCGCTGCGCAATCAGCGCACCTGGCCACCCGCCTATCAAACTCATGAAGTGAAGCGTTGTTTCTGCCGTACGCCTACTGCCTTTACCCGCTGCGGCTTTATCAACGCCGTAGAGGGTAAAGGTAATCGCGCTGATCAGCGCATAGGCACCAACAAGGACCAGGGACCCATCCTCTAGAGCGCGGAGGGCCGCCAAGAAGCCGAAGAACGTCGCGACCACGCCACATGCAGCCAACAGCCCTTTGGTACGCGGGGATACAAGGCTTGCCGAGCGCAGGAAAAGCACCTTCCGTGCTCTCGGCCTATCCTGCTTGTCGCGGGCAACAGCGTACGAGACCTGTTCGTCCACTCTTGGTCGACGGCTGCCTCTTGGGAAGTCAGTGATATGGACGAATACTCGCGAGCCGCCTGCCAGTGGTGTGATAAAGCCGACGCCCTTGTCGTCATTCCAGTCTATGAGTTTGCCTTCGTGGCGCATCGGGGATCTCTAGCCAAAAACGGTTATTCGACGGAACGCCCAGGCGCAGGCATTTGAGTCACGACCCGAATATTACACAGGGACTGATCTATGCAGCAGGTTTATAAAGGGAGCAAGGCGGGCACGCTACCGCCACTACCCGGCAGCATGGATGCTTCGCATCAACCTAAGGCGGCAGTCTCTGAGTACGTCCTGTTCAGGCAAGTGGCTTTAGCAACTTTAGACTTAGCGTATCTAACCGCAATGCAGCGGGCAATACCGAAGAGAGCGTGGGGTGAATATGAGCCTCTCTCGACCACGACCTGCCATTGCTCTGGCAAGGATTATTGCTTGGGCCAATTGCCGCTAGCCGCGCCGTGGTAATCGGGGGCGCCGAGAGCACCCCCGGTTATGGAGCCAAGTGTGCCACTCAGTGCCAACTACCTTCACCACCGCCGATGCCGAAGACGGTGGATACGGCACCCGACTGGAAGTGGCCCAACAGCTTGCTGTGGCTGTCGAAGAACAGGATGCTCAGGTAGACGGGCGTGGCCTGAAACTCGAAGCTCACCGTATCGCGATAGAGCCGATCCAGATCGTTGGTGTAGACCTCACCAATGAGGGCACCACCGCCGGCCGAAGAGACGCCGCCGGCATCGCCGTCAAAAGTCTTGCCTTTGTCGATACTGACCTGGAACTTGAGGTAGAAGACCATGCTGGCCACGTTGCCGGTGGCGTAGTAGGCCTTCTCGGACGTGACCAGTGCTTCGGCGACGTCATCGATCTGCTCAGGTTCCAGCTTGTCATGCATGGCAACGCGGAAGTCGTGGGCGATCAGTTGCTTGTCGATGGTTTGAGGAGCATTCATTGGTAGATACCTCGTATGGATGTCGTGACATCGGCGGTCGTAAAGCGACCGCGACTTACTTGCCCTAACCATTCCAGACCAGATATCTCATACCCACCGCATCACCTCGGTATCACCATGACCGCCGAAACGGCCACGCCAAGCACCAGCGGATCACTTCGGTATCAGCTTCTCTCATGCTCTTGGTAACGACGCGCTCTTGACCGACTCTGAAGCAAATCCTGCCTGAGGAGCATCTCCCCATGGACACTTCACCGCTTCGGATCGCTATCATTGGCGGCGGCGTCTCCGGCCTGTCGCTGGCCTATTACCTGCAAAGGTTCCATAGGCAAGAGCTCGGCAGGAAAGGGGACGACGGCGATGCAGCCCAGCCGATCGAGGTCACCATCTTCGAGCGCAAGGCCACCCTGGGCGGCAACGCCGAGACGGTGTGGGTCGACCTGGGCAATCGGCGCCAACCAGGGTGGCCCGAGTCGCCCTACCGCCGCTGGGCCGACCTGGGGGTCAACGATGTCAACCTGGCCACCTATCACCGCCTGCGCGCGATTCTCGGCGAGATCGGCGAGCTGGAGCGCATGAAGCCGCTGGAGAATACCGAGTGCTATTTCAGTCGTGACGGGACGATTGCGCTGACCGACGATAGCGAGCTATATCACGGTGTCAGCGACCCGGCCCACGAGCTGAGCCAGGCCGAAGGAGGCAAACTGGCGCCGCTGATCGCCGTGGTACACCAGAGTGCCATCGACCTGGTGGAGAGTCAGTGCATCACGCCGCGCTATACGGTGGATGACTTTTTCGATCGCTGCGCCGCCGTACCCGCCGAGGTGCTGTCCGCCACGGCGGATCGCCTGCGAATCAACATCGACTGGCAAGACCCGGCACTACCGGCCCGGCTGGAGCGTATCCGCCATACTATCTACTACCCGCGCATCTCGGCCATGTACTTCGCCGACGATCGCGGCCCGGGCAGTATGCCGCTCCAGGCCCCCTTCGAGTATTACCGCATTCAGGAGGGCGGCTCACCCCCAAACCGCCGCTATTTCGAGCACGGCGCCCAGCACTGGCTGGAGGCCCTGGCCGCCCATATTGTCAATCCCGAGACGCCGGGCCCACGGGTCACCATCCAGCGCGGTATCGACGTGGAGGCAAGCCTCTCGATACAGGGTGTAACGCTGACAGAGCGCAACGCTGCCGATCAGCGCCGCTGGGAGGCGGACCTACTGATCATGGCCACCCATGCCGAAGATGCCCTGCCGCTACTGACCTTTGGCGACGGCCTGGCCGACACCCAGCGGGACCTGCAGCACATCCTCGGCAAGGTGCGCTACACCCGCAGCTTCAGCGTCTGCCACACCGCGGCGGACCGCCTGCCCCCCAATCGCAACCTGTGGCGCACCTACAACATCGAGGTGCGGAGTCCCGAAGACACCTTCTTCCCCTACCGTATCGACTATGTGGCCAATCGCCACCAAAACGATAGCGAGACCCCGGGCTACAACCAGGTCGGCTTACCGCAGTTCTTCGTCTCCCTGGTGGATGACCTCAACCGGATACCCCGTTGCGAGATGCTCGAGCGGAGCCCTTCGCCTCTGAACGGACCCACGGCGCTAGCGGCCGCCGCACCCAGCGACTCTGGCTACCGGGACCGCCTACCGCCCCTCGACAGCGACCTGGAGGCGAAGGCATGGAGCCTGTTCAAGCACAATGTGCTGGATGCCAACTGCATGGAGGCACAGGCGCAGATAGCGGACTATAACCAGGACATTGCCCGGCGGCGTTTGGCGGGCCATCCCGACGTATGCCCGCTGCTGTTTGCCGGCGGCTGGACGCGCGGTGCAGGCCTGCAGGAGCAGTGCCTGGAACAGTCGGCACAGCTCGTCGAACTGCTGCTGGGGAAAGCGGGCCGACAGAATGAGAAAGCCCTGCGGCTAGTGCCGACTGGCAGCCAGGCGAGGCAGCGTCATCAGCAGGCCAGCGGCTTCGCCCCGTAGCCAGCAGGCTCGTAGGGTCTCCAGGGCGCTCTCCTCGACACTCGTTTCGACGACATCCAGCCAATCGGCGTGAGCCTTGATCAGTGCCCGATGGTGCTCGCCCCAGGCACAGGGCTCCGCCGCCATCAGTTGAGTCAGGCGCCGGGCATAATGGCGGGCCGCGTCGGGGCGCTGGTCGAGCAGGCTGACCTCCGCCGCCGCGATCAGAAAGCGGTAGCCGTTGTGCCCCACGCAGCCGGCATCCAGCAGCGTTTCACCCTGTTTCAGGGTCGCCGAGCGAGCCTCGGGGTCCTCTTCCAGCAGCGCCCGGGTGCCCAGCACCCAGGGGCCGATAAAGGCCTGCAGCCGATGCTGCTCCACCAGCTGCCAAGCCCGCGCGATGCTGGCTCGCGCCTCTGCCAGTCGCCCGGTGATCAGCCCGACCCTGGCGCGACTCTCCAGCAGGAAGGCCTCGAAGCGCCCTGAACCCAGGCCGCGAGCCACCGCCAGCGCCTGTTCGACCTGCTCGTTGGCCCCATGGGTGTCGCCCTGGGAGATCAGGATCCAGCCAGCCGTGAGCCTTGCCACCACTTCGGCACGCCGGTTGCCAACCCGCTTGCCAAGCGTGGCGGCATCGAGGCAGTCGGTCAGCGCCGCCGCGGTCTGGTTGGCATAGATGCGCGCCGTACCCAGCATGAACAGATTGGAGGCCTCCAGGTCGGCGTGGCCATGGGTCCGGCAGAGTGTTACGCAGTGGTCGAAGAGCTCGAGGGTGCTATGCATCTGCCCCTGGGCATAGTGGGCATCGCCAAGCCCGCTCAGGGCCTGGATCTCGGTGCGCACATCGCCGCCTCGGCGGGCCTGCTCCAGGGCCCGGGTATGATAGGCCCGACTGGTGGCAAAATCGCCCCGGGGAAAATAGAGATTGCCCTTGAGATAGAGCGCTTCAGCCAGGGGCAAGGGGTTCTCCAGCACCTCAGCCAGGGGCAGCAGGCCGTCGAGTATCGCCTCCTCCGCCTCCAGGGCATCGAGCATGTTCAATACCCGCGCCAGCCACAGGTCGGCGGCAATGCGCTGACGCTCCTCGCGGGCGAAGGTACGCGCCGCTTCGAAGTGTTCCCGGGCCGCCTGGATCGCCCCTGTCGCCATCGCCACCTGCCCCTGCAGCAGCATCAGCCGGTACTCATCCTTCGGCGCATAGTCGATGGAGCGGCATTGCCTCAGCAGCGCCAGGGCTTCCTCATGCCGGTAGCGGGCCGTTTCCGCCTCTATCGCCTGCAGGAACGCCTTCGGCGCCTCCAGCGAGCGCGCACGGTGAAGGTGCCGCGCGCGCAGCCCCGGCTCCGCTTCGCCGTAGAACTCGGCCAGACGCAGATGCAGGCGGTCGCGCTGTATCTTGGGAATCCCTTCGTAGATACCCTGCAGGATCAGGTCATGCACAAAGCGGTAGCTGCCCTCTTCCAGAGGACGCACCAGGCTGATGCGTTGGGGGAGTTCGGGGCGATAGTCGGCCTGCCCCAATATCTCCTGCAGCGACGCCAGGGAGAAACGCTGCCCCATGGCGGCGGCAATGCTCATGGCCCGCCGATCCAGGTCGGTGAGCTGGTCCAGCTTGCTCTGTACCAGATTGGCGAGGCTGGCCGGCAAGCTGCGGTGGGGGTGAAACAGCAGCAGCTGGGTCAGAAACAGCGGGTTGCCCTGGGCCTGGATCACGCAGCGGGCGGCATGCTCGGCGGGCACCGTGCCGAAGCTGGCCACAAGGGCCTCGGCTTCCTGGGGCCGCAGTGGCGGCAGCTCGATCAGGGTAAGCGGCAGGTCAGGCAGCTGTGGCCTCAGCCGCGTCTCCAGCGGGTCGTGCTCCAGTCGCGAGGTAAACAGCCAGATCACCGGGGCTTCCAGGGTCTCCTGCAGCAGCCCGGCAAGGGTCCCCAGCAATGCCTCATCGGCCCAGTGCAGATCCTCCACCACCACCAGTTGAGGACCATGAATGGACCGGGCCAGGAGGATGTCGCGCAGCGCCTGGATCAAGCGCTGGCTGCGGGTCGCGGGAGTCATGGCCGCATAGAGACGCTGCGCATCCTCCGGCTGAGCCAGCCCCAGCAGCGGACGCAGCAGCATGGCATGATCCACGGGTAGGCGCAGCGCCGACAGACGAGCGAGCAGATACGTCTCGTCTATCTCATCGTGCACTGCCTCACCAAACGCCTGCAGCAACGAGCGGGTCAGCTGCATCAGTGGGCCTTCATCGGCGCGCGTGCCGAAGTCCAGCACCTCGGCCTGATGGTGATCGGCATGGGCCGCGGCCATCTCGGCGAATTCTGCACTGAGACGGGTCTTGCCGATGCCCGCCACACCACGGATATAGATCAGATGGCCAGCCTGGTAGGCCCGGGTACTCTCCAGAATGGCTTGCAGCTGCCCCAGCTGCAGGCGGCGCCCCACGAGCTCGAAGCGGGCCTCCTGAGCCTCATCCCGGGGATGGCGATAGAGCAGCCAATCGCCGCCTTCATCGTCGAAGACGAAGCGCTCCGCCAACTGCACCGCCACCCCGCGCTCGACCCAGACGCCGCTGCGCTTCGGGGCTATCGCAGGGGATTTAGCAGTCGGCCAGTGGCCGGCCTGGAGGTAGACGCCATGGGCCACTCCCTGATCCACCAGGGTCGCGGCGCACAGCAGGCCGCGCTGTGCATCACTGCGGTAAGCCCTTGGCAACCCGAAGAGGGCCACTCCCCCTTCCGCCAGGCTGCCGCCGAAATGCTCGACCCAGGACACCAGGGTCGTCTGGTCAGCAGCCATGGCATG
Organism: Halomonas sp. ML-15; assembly: GCF_014779595.1. Classification (GTDB taxonomy): domain Bacteria; phylum Pseudomonadota; class Gammaproteobacteria; order Pseudomonadales; family Halomonadaceae; genus Franzmannia. Next base: position 78,185 of record NZ_JACXZT010000003.1, on the reverse strand, counting down.
CAGCTGGATCAGGACACGGGCGCTCTCCGTCTCTTCCACATCGGAAGCGGACCCGGCGGAAGCCTCCTCAGCATCCACCGACAGCGCCTCGACCTCGACACCATAGATCTCGGCCAGGTGGCGGGCGGTACGATAGAGTACTGCCCGACCACTCTCTGCGCGCTTGATGGACGCGATCGAGACGCACAGGCGCCGGTCGAAGCAGTGTTCGGCCAGGGCCTCCTGACTCAAGCCAAGCCGCTTGCGATGCTGTTTCAAGCGCTGGCGATCCAGCCGCAAACGCCCGTCTTGGGGGACTATCACCATTGGCGTCCTTTCACCAGCATGCGAGTCATGACAACCGTCATGCTTCACTAATGCTTTAGCATTAAAGGACTTCAAGGGTAACAGATTGCGACCGTGCAATGCGCCTCTGCGCTTGCACGCCTTAAGCCGCTCTCTGTGCCTTACCTGATTACCCAGCTCGTGCGTTCAAACCGTACCCGAGTGAAGAGCAAAGTGAATGGCGCTGTTAGTCAACTTGACCATGCACCGACGCTTCAACGCGTGCCTTAAGCGCCTGATTCATTTCCTCGAATCCACGCTTGGTATCACGCTCCAAGGTGGTACGTAGCACCCCCACCAGAAGGCCGCTGAATTTTTCACTCTGTTCAAACCGAACCTTGTTGTCTGACAGCGCCTCAATTGTAAAGCTGTGTTCTCCATCGAATATGCCAGGCAGAATCATTCGACCTCGCCACCGAAGTTCTCTCAGAGGTTCTGCAACCAGCACCTGGGGAGAAAAGCGCATGGGCTTGGATCCACTGGGCTGAACCACAATGCGCAGCCGCTCCCCTTGCACCGGCTGCCCGATGACTGACCTGATAAAGGGATTCCAATCAGGATAAGCATTGAAATCAGACAAGACACTCCAAACTTGATCAGCCCTCGCGTCGATCATGATGTCAGTGTGAAGTGAGTGGCTACCCATCATATTCTCCATAAATTAAGAGCCATGCTCTTTCCCTTTATAGCAGCGACCTCCAAGTCGCGCTGGCAAAGAAAGAAAATACTATATTTCTTAAGGAAAGTGCAAGCTATTCGCCGAGAACCTCAACATACCACTTGGGATTGATGCGCCAGAAATCACGACGAATATTCGATTTCAGTGATTGCTTGGAATCCAACACTTTCGCTTCACCACCCTCTCTGACAAACACGACCCAATGCCAAAACGGCTTCCCCATCTCCATACGCCATCTGATGGCCAAGAGCGCCTTGTTTGGAAGCCGTTCCCAAGACTCAAATGGAATTTCCTTGGAAGACACTGAAACACCGAATTCACGCAATAGTCTGCGCACGTACTGGGTATCGGACCAGAGCGCTATATCTGATGCATGGATACCAAGAGCGCTTGCTCTCTTGCTGGCTTTCTCATAACTGACACCTGCGAGAACGGCACTCGCGGCGATACCACAGCCGGATATCTCTTCTTGAACAATCGGCTCCATATGCTTCCCTGTCAGCTTCAAAAACCCACTCCTGATACATGCATGGCATCGCCATGAAGTGCAGCCCATTGCTCAGAAGCCAATCGATATAGCCTCACCAGGCGACCATGAAATTCAAGAGTTTCGAATTGACTAAACCCTGCTTTTTCTGCAACTCTCAGCGACGCGATATGGTCGGGCTCGATGATTACGACCACCGAATGGTACTGTCCCTTCCTGAAGATGTAATCAAGCACTGCTTGTGCCGCCTCGGATGCCAGCCCCTTGTTCCAATAACGTGTGGCGAGGCGGTAGCCCAGATTGATTTCTTCAACATCAACGACCATTTCTGGTCCCACACCACAAAAGCCCACGAGCGCAGAATCTGTCTTATCAATTAGGGCCCATGGCCCCACACCATGCGAGTCATAGCAGGTTAAACACCACTTTATAAATTCACGAGTAGCGGCCTCATCACACACCCCTCGGATCGAGTGCCTCATCACTTCTGGGTCGCTAAGGATAGTCGTCAACTGAGGAACGTCATGAAGTGACAGCGGCCGTATCATCAATCTATCCGTTTCGAAAATCTTCACCATCACCTCCTTGTGCATTCACTTGTCACACACCATGAGAAAAAGCCCTGCTTGAAACTCACTTCTCGGCCAACTATTAGCAGTGAGGAGCTACAGCTTTTTTTGCATCCATGTAGAACTAATATATTTTCCTTCCTTCACTCCGTACTCGTCAAATGTACCCACCTCTGTGAAACCGAATTTTTGATGCAGCGCAAGCGAAGCTTCATTAGGGAGCGCCACTCCAGCAAGTGCTCTATGAAGCTGAAACTTTTTCAATAATGTAAACAGCTCATCATACAGCTTTGTTCCAACACCCCCCGACGCCGACTTAGGTGAAACATATACGCTGACTTCAACTGTTCTATTAAATGCTGCTTCGGGCCTATATTTCTGTGAACAGCAGAAACCCAAGACGTCTGCATCACTTTCTGCCACGAGCATTTGATACGGTGTCTCTTGGTTGAAAGTATTTAGCCATTCCTGCCTGCCACCCAATGGCACTGGAGCTGGCTCAAAATAACGAGCATCGCTATGAAGGATATAGTGGTTGAGTATCTCCGTTATCTCTACGAAGTCGTCTTCGACTACATGACGAATATTCACTCTGCCTCCTCGGCTTTGAACTAATTTTCTAATGAAAAATTGAGCGATCTACCCTTTCCACTAGAATGCATGGTCAGCTGGCGTCGCACAATACTTTCTCCATGCATTCATACTCAAGAAAAATCTCTTTATTGAGGGACTGTCTACCCTGCGAGGTCGACACATAACCCGCACTGCGATAAAAAGGCACGGCATTTAATGAGGCAGATAGACTCAAAGACGAGAGGCCTTGCTTAATAGCAAGCTTCTCAGCACTATGCAATAGCATGCCTCCAACGCCAAGCCCCGAAAAAGATGGGAGCACGAAGACGGCTTCAATTTCATTAGCATCGGGATCCAGCGCACTGTAGCCGACAATTTCGCCAGATGATTCTGCCACATAGACACAGCCACGACTAAGAAGATCCAGCATTTTTTCTGGAAGTGGGCGTGCCAGCCATGCTGATAGTTGCACTGATGAGTAGGCTGCACCACAGCCATAGTATGCAGAGCAATTGCGAACTTCCAGCAGCGTTGCGAGATCGGAGCAACGCCCTCGTCGGATGGCGACTGGTTTAAACGACAAACCTGTACTCCTTTGGGAAGGAATTAGCTGAGCGACGAGTGTAAGCGCACCCGGCAGAACCGCAGCATGGCCCGATGAACTTGAGCGACTGGCTATGCACCGGCATCACTTGGTCCCACCCAGAAATGCGGATTGTGCGCCACCTCCCATAGATGACCATCCGGATCGGTGAAATAGCCACTATACCCACCCCAGAAAACCTTCTCAGGCTTTTTTTCCAGCGTGGCACCTGCCTTAACGGCTTGTGCTACCACCGCATCGACTTCTGCTTCCGATGCAACATTATGGGCCAGGCTAAATGCGTTGAAGCCCGCCCCCTCGGAAGAGATGTTCGCATCTTCAGCCAACGCGTTCCTGCTAAATAGGCCGAGCCATGTTCCATTCAAGGTGAAGAAGGCAACCTCCGGTGGAGAATCCATGCGTGGGAATCCAAGGCCTTTCTCATAGAAAGCTATCGACTTCGCGAGGTCCCGAACACCCAATGTAATCATGCTGATTCTAGGCTGCATATTACCCTCATTCTAAAGGTGCATAAATCTTGAATTAATTCGTACTGTCTGCGGTGTAGATTTTACGTGATGATTATCAAAACATGGCGTCGTAGCGTCGCTGCATCTCCGCCGGCTCTACTCTTTCAATCTCATGACCTAACATCCCTTCATGGCCGGAAGGGTCTCGAATATAGGCTGGCTACGCACTGCCAACGTAACTCTTATGTGGCCCTTTATGATTACCGTAGCCGAGCTCTGTGTTAAGAGCAATTCTCACTCTGGCATCCTCCAGGGCATGGATTACTCATGGCACTTGGCAATGCCCTCGATGCGAACCGCTTGCTCATTGCCAAGGAGCGTCGCAAGCTGGGGCTATTGTGGGCTTCGGCGGGGAATGCGGCGCTCAGCATCAGCAAGTGTAGCAACAAGCCCTTCTGTGCCGGGCGAAGGAGACGTGCAAGACATGCCAACACTGATCGATTTCAGCGCCAGTGAAGAAATCACCCGCTGGCGTGCCATCAACGACGACGTCATGGGTGGTGTCTCTCATGGCACCATTTACTCAGAGGGGGCTATCGGCGTCTTCTCGGGAAAGCTCTCGCTGACCAACGGCGGCGGCTTCGCCTCAGTACGACGCGGGCACGAGCCTATGAGGCTTTCTGCCTACCCAGGCGTCATCGTTGCAGTGCGCGGTGACGGACGCCAGTACCAACTGCGCCTGTATAGCGATCAGCTGAGCGATGGCGCCACCTACCGTGGCGTGTTTCAGCCCCCAGCGGGAGAGTGGCAGCGTATCGCCCGGCCCTGGCACGCTTTCGAGGCGGTACGCCGTGGTCGCCTGCTGGAAAATGCGCCAGCGCTCGCCCCAGACGCTATCCAGCAGGTCGGCCTGCTGATTGCTGACCGCTGCGATGGTGGCTTTCGGTTGGAGATCGCCAGCATCGAGACACTTGACGCTCGCTAAGGCGTCGCACCAGACGAGCCAGTGACACCTTGCCTGTATAAGAAGATAAAGGAGAGTCTGGCGGCATGGTAGATACCAAGTCATCCTCATCACGGGCCGAGCTCCCCTTCAAGCGCCCACACCGGCTTGCGCTGGCAACCTTGGCCCCGCGCACCTTTGCGTTTTGCCATACCTTCGGGCTCACGGTATGGATCGCGCTGGCGGAGGACAGCGGCTGGTCGCTGATTCTGCCGGCCCTGCTTCTATTACTGTGGCCGGCGGTCGCCTTCGTGCACGCCACCCTGGCGCAAGACTCCAAACGCGCCGAGTTCAGAAATCTCTATTTCGACAGCCTGGTATTCGGCGCGTGGTGCGCCGTGCTGGATTATTACCTCTTTGCCATGCTGTCCATCGGCCTTGCCTGCTTCATGAACAACATGGTCGTTGGCGGCCCGCGACGGATGGCCGCCTCGGCCGCACTGTTCATCAGCGGGGCGGTGGGTTGGGGCGTATTGACGGGATTCGAGTTTCGCCCGTACGTCAGCATTGGGGTGGACGTGTATCAGGTGACCGGGGCGGTGATCTACATGTTGGCCATTGCCCAGGTGATGTACGGACAAAACCGCAAGATCGGTCGCAGCATTAAAGAAATCAAATACAAGAACCGCGTCTTTCACGCGCTACTCGAGCTTGGCATGGTGGCCAACCGGGCCCCCAACATCAGCACCCTGCTCAATGACTCCTTGATGCATCTGCATGCAGACTTTCCGGAATATGGGTTTGCCGTATTTCTCCAGGAGCGACAGCGCCCCGACGTCACGCGCTATGCAGCTGTCGCCGGGCTGCGTCTGAGCGAGGAGGATGAGCGTCACCTGCGTAGCAGGCTGTCGACACTGCATGAGCAGAATACCAGCACCGTCAAACTGAGCGAAAAAACAGATGGCGAACAGCTCTATGCCACCTCCATGGCGGGGCGCCTCAGCCTATACGAGGGCTGGCTGGTGATTCGTGCGCCCAAGCTGGACGGCGCCCTGGAGAGGATGCTGACGCTGTTCGTCGACCAGTTGGCAGCGGCGACCGAGAACAAACTGCTTCACCTGGCCCTACAGAAAGCAGCTGAGCGCGACGGGCTCACAGGGCTCTACAACCGTGGCTTCTTCGAGTCGGCACTCCAGCAGAGTATCCAAGGCAGGACACAGCAGCCAGGGCTGGATTTTGCCATCCTGATGATGGACGTCGACGGGCTCAAGGAAGTGAACGACAAACACGGCCACGTGGTCGGCGACCAGCTCATTACTGCGGTTGCCGAGCGCCTGATGGCGCAGTGTCGGGAAGACGATATCCTGGCTCGCTATGGCGGTGACGAATTCGTCATCCTGTTCCCCTCCGCCGACCTATCGGCCCCAGAGCGCGTGGCCACGCTGATCAGGACGCACCTGGAGGGCCTGAAATGTATTCTCACCACCGCCAATGGTGAGGAGGTGACGGTGACGCTGCGTTTGAGCCTGGGAAGCGCCAGCTCCAGCGAAGTGCCCGCACAAGAGGTGCTGACCCTGGCGGACAACCGCATGTACGACGACAAGGCTCAGCGCCGTAAAAAAAGTGTTCTCGGTTGACGCGATAGCCCGCGACCGCTCAATCTGCCGCTGCGTAATACGCCATCTGGTCGGCGTGGGCCTTGACGTAGGTCTGGCCGCCGCGGCATGCGCTAGCTTAGACGCCAGCCTGAGCGGCGCGGTGGGCATGCAGCTTCTTGTAGCTCTCGATTAGCCGCTGGTGCTTCTCCAGGCCTTCCAGCTGCATGCTGGTGGGTGTCAGGCCGTGGAAGCGCAGCGTGCCGTCCACCGAGCCGATCACCGCGGTCATGGTCTCGTCACCGAACATCCGCGAGAGGTTGTAGCGGTAATCGTCGAGCTCCAGTTCATCATCCAGGGCGATTTCGAGGACCGCCTGCACCGCCTGGTAGAAGAGCCCACGCGCGACGCTGTTGTCGTTGTACTGCAGAAACATCTGCACCCGTTCCAGCGCCTCCTCGTGCTGGCCCAGCGCCAAGTGGATCAGCAGCTTCAGCTCGAGGATGGTCAGTTGGCCCCACACGGTATTTTCGTCGAACTCGATACCGATCAGGGTGATGATATCCATGTGCTCGTCGAGCTGAGTCTCCTCCAAGCGCTCGAGCAGTGCGGCCAGTTGGTCGTCATCTAGGGCGTGGAGGTTGAGGATATCCTCGCGGAACAGCAGCGCCATGTTGGTGTTGTCCCACACCAGATCCTCCACCGGGTAGACCTCGGAGTAACCCGGCACCAGGATGCGACACACCGGCGCACCCAGGTCCTCGTGCACCGCCATGTAGGCCTCAAGCCCCATCTCCTCGAGAATGCCGAACAGCGAGGCGGCCTCCTCGGCGTTGCTGCCGGAGAAGTCCCAGTCGACGAACTCGACGTCGCTCTTGCTGCTGAAGAAGCGCCAGGAGATCAGCCCCGAGGAGTCGATAAAGTGCTCGACGAAGTTGTTCGGCTCGGACACTGCCAGGGAGTTGAAGGTCGGCGGCATAAAGTCGTTGAGCCCCTCGAAGCTGCGTCCCTGCAACAGCTCAGTGAGGCTGCGCTCCAGCGCCACTTCGAAGCTGGGGTGGGCGCCGAAGGAGGCGAACACGCCACCAGTGCGCGGATTCATCAGGGTCACGCACATCACCGGGTACTGGCCGCCCAGCGAGGCATCCTTGACCAGTACCGGGAAGCCCTGCTTCTCCAGCGCCTTGATACCCTCGGTAATCGCCGGGTAGCGTGCCAGCACCTCTTCAGGCACGTCGGGCAGCACCATCTCCTGCTCGATGATCTCACGCTTCACCGCCCGCTCGAATATCTCCGAGAGGCACTGCACCTGCGCCTCATGCAGGGTGTTGCCGGCACTCATGCCGTTGCTGAGGTAGAGGTTCTCGATCAGGTTGGAGGGAAAGTACACCGTCTCGCCATCGGAGCGGCGCACGAACGGCAGCGATACGATGCCTCGCGCTATCTTGCCGGAGTTGGTATCGATCAGATTAGAGCCGCGCAGCTCACCGTCCGGGTCGAAGATCGCCCGACAGTGGTCATCGAGGATGCCTTCCGGCAGCTCATCGTTGGGCCCCGGCTGAAACCACTCCTCATTGGGGTAGTGGACGAAGGCGCTGCCCGCGATCTCCTCGCCGAAGAACTGGTCGTTGTAGAAGAAGTTGCAGCTGAGGCGCTCGATAAACTCACCCAGCGCCGAGCACAGCGCACTCTCCTTGGTGGCGCCCTTGCCGTTGGTGAAGCACGCCGGTGAGGCGGCATCGCGAATATGCAGCGACCACACGTGGGGCACGATATTGCGCCACGAGGCGATCTCGATCTTCATGCCGAGGTCGGCCAGGATCGCGCTCATGTTGGCAATGGTCTGCTCGAGCGGCAGGTCCTTGCCCTCGATCCAGGTGCTACCCTCGCCCTCCGGTGCGCCCATCAGCAGGGCCTGGGCGTCCTCATCGATATTCTCGACGGTCTCGATCTGAAACTCGGGGCCGGTCTGCACCACCTTCTTGACCGTGCAGCGGTCGATGGAGCGCAGGATGCCCTGGCGGTCCTTGTCGGAGATATCCTCCGGCAGCTCGACTTGAATCTTGAAGATCTGGTTGTAGCGGTTCTCCGGATCGACGATGTTGTTCTGCGACAGCCGGATATTCTCGGTGGGGATGCCCCGGGTGTTGCAGTACACCTTCACGAAGTACGCTGCGCACATCGCCGAGGAGGCCAGGAAGTAGTCGAACGGCCCCGGCGCCGAGCCGTCACCCTTGTAGCGGATGGGCTGGTCGGAGATGACCGTGAAGTCGTCGAACTTGGCCTCCAGGCGGAGGTTGTCGAGATAGTTGACCTTGATTTCCATGGACGGGCACCGGACGTAGGGGCTTGGGCGAAGCAAGAGCAGAAAACCTGCCATTATCCAGTTTTTCGCCGCCGCCGTCTCGGGGGAGGGCAAAATCCGCTGCCATACCCCTCGTTCAGCTGCGTTGAAGGTATAGTACGCCGCCTCTGGCACCGAAGCCTCTACCCCCGGACGCCGGACGGATCATGCTCATGCTTGGTTGCTTGAGGAGCGCTCCCGTACGGCTTGGCGTTGCCATTACCTGACGAGTAAAGCAAGGTTCACTGAAAGCCCCACGGCTGCGCCGGCATGACTATCAAGATATTATTCATGAAGCCAAGGCGCATAACTCAGACCGACCAGTACACCCTCTGGGCTCATAAATCGTGCAACTGTTTGCCCCCAAGGCTCAGTCCTGGTCTCATGAACAAACTCCTGCCCTTGTTCCTTCATTTCCTGAACTGCTGCCTCGACAGCAGCGGCGTCCGTGAGTTCGAACTCGATTGTCGCTGTCGGTTCGGGAACCTGTTCCGGCCATTCATTCTGTCCAAAGCAAGACTGAGCTGCCATTACAAGGGGCCATACACCAAAGTGATTGGCCCCGGGGAAATTATCCATGAAACGATAATCGCCCATTTGCTCGAGCGGCAGACCCAAAGCATCCTGATACAGGGCCGCACTTGCAGAAGCATCTTTAGTAATCGAAGCAAAACCGGCAATACACTTGATCTTCATTCGCCCCCCCCCAGCGGATCATGACTTACTACTCAATAACGCCTACAACGCTCATCCATAACGACAGCGAAGCTAGAAAGTGGTCAAGCGAGGCTTCCGTAGCTTGTTCGTATGTTATAAGAGCGTAGAGTTTCGGTATCGCTTTGCAAAGTAGGCCTCACCCCCTTTCCAGCTGCCTAATCTGGTCGATTGTAAAAGTGGCCCCACCACATACCACCACAAGGACATTACTGAAGGCTTTGAGCTCCGGTGCATTCTCATATACCACTGCCAAGCTGGCACCGCAGGCAGGCTCTACCAGTATACGGTGATCGTCAAGAAAACGCTCACAAGCAGTCAGCGCGCTTTGATCTGATACCACTACACTTCGGATCGGGTGTTTTTTCGACCAGCGAAAGGCTTCCTCGCAAACACGCTTGGCTCCAAGCGAAGTGGCGATGCTTGTGATGTGTTCCAGCTCAACGGTACGGCCTGCTTCAATGGCTGCATGAAAAGATGCGGCCCCTGTAGTTTCAGCAGCAATGACGGGGATTGTACTCCCCCCATTCCGATGCAGACCTTCAATGACGCCTGACATTAGCCCACCGCCACCGACAGAGAGTACGACGGCATCGGGCTTATGTCCGGAGCGGAAAATTTCATCAATCAGTGTAGCGTGCCCTTGCCAAATCATAGGGTCATCAAAGGGATGAAGAAAGGCATCCGATTCACAGATCAGCGATTGCGCAAAGGCGTTAGCTTCCTGCCATGAGGCCCCATGCACGATAACTTCCGCTTTCTCTAGCCGTAGGAGCGTCTTAGCTCTTTCAGTGGTAGTTTCAGGTACGACAACCACAACAGGAACGCCTAGACGACGGCCTGCATACGCAACAGCCAAGCCAGCATTTCCGCCAGAAGAGGAAATGAACCTTTTAGCGCCCTTAGCAAGATAGGCCTCACATGCGTAGCCTATCCCCCGTATCTTGAATGAACCTGATGGCTGCATGGCATCCAGCTTAAGCCAGGTTGGACGCCCAGTGCTGGCGCTCATGGAACAGGACTCAATAAGCGGAGTTGCAATGTGTAGCGCCATGAGTATCTATATCTCCTCCCATAAGGTATCGAGTGAAGCGGGGTCCAGCACACGAAATTTTCTGGTACCGACGGCGAATATTTCCAGGATGCCCCGCTAAGCAGCAGTCAGAAAGGCTAGCCCTATAAGTGTCGATAAAAGCTCTCAGCAGGCTCGTGCATCAATGACGCAGCACTCTGCTCGCTATTATGCCTTAAATAGCTGTCGACCAGAGCATAACCGAGGCTATAGCCAGCCCAAGGAGGTAGGTCGCCCTGGCCAAAGAACCATTCTCCGTGCCGATAGAGTGTGGTAGACCACTGCTGCTTCGCCTTAATGGCGCAGTCAACTGCCTCTTTCCCACTTAATGCAGACTCCCATGGCTCGGGTGGTGAATCATAGAGCTGTCGGCAGAAATGTCCCGCCAACCCCTCGGATACCATCGCCTCTCCCAAGGTTCTTCCGTAGCCTGGCCCTCTCCAGCGCATCACATGATGCAGCTCATGAACCACCATTCGTTCGAAGGGTTCTTCCATGCTGCTTGCAAAGTTAGCATTCTCCGGATCGAGGGTTAACTGCATCATGGTTCCCGTGGGCGCATAGCCAACAAATCCCATACAGTCGATCACTTGTCCCGGCCAGACTTGAACCACCACATCCAGGCTGATCGGACTCGATACCTGCTCTGCACGATAGCGCGCTTCCGCTATCCCACCGCTTATGCGTTCTATCCAACCATCGAGTTGCCCACATGCATTGGCATAATGCACGATCCACTGTGCCATATTGTCTCCTGATGACTTGACGTAGTGTCTCTGGCATTTTGCGCGTAGCGCTACGCTGGCCCCACTTCGCCAAGCATGCTTTCCAGTTCGTTTTCTTCGACGCCAAGCATCTGCAGAATGTTGCGCTGGGCGGCGTGGAGAATCTGCTGTCGCTCCTGCTCGCCGGGCAGGCTCTTGGCGATGGCGACGGCGCCGACCAGTGAGGCGAGTATGGCGCGGGATTTATCGGCGATGACCTCGCGGTCGGGCTCGAAAGGAAGTTTCTTCAGTCGGCTCAGGGCGATGAGTCGGGTCTCCAGCATCTTCTTCATGCGCAAGTAGGAGGCTTCGAACAGTGTACGTATCTCGGCGTTCTGGTTGCCGATCTCGTTGAACAGTACGGTTTCGGGCCCCGGCTTGTGCTTGCGTTCCAGCTCCTGAAGGTTACAGCAGTTGGCCACCAGCTCTGTGAGGTGTTTCACCGACAGCGGCCCCTTGACCAGCCTGGCCGCGCGGCTGCTCTCCAGGGTTTCCCGCACCGAGGCGTGGTAGAGCGCTTCCTTCGATGCGAAGTGCGCATAGAAGGCACCGTGGGTCATCTTGGCCAGCTTCATTATTTGGCCAATGGAGACCTTCTCGAAGCCCTGGCGGCTGAACAGCTCGATAGCCGACTTGAGAATGCGCTCCCGTGACTTGGCCTTGCGGTTCGTCGAGTCCGACATGGCGACCTCACACTCCCACGCTGAATATTATCTTGATCATATCAAGTCCGGTGTTAGCGTGGCACAAACCCAAGCTATTCAGGAAATTACCATGCAATCACCACTCGTTATCACCGGCATGGGCATGATCAGCCCGCTTGGTTGCGGCGTCAAGGCGGGCTGGGAGCGCCTGCTCGCCGGCCGCTCCGGCATCTCATCGATCACCCGCTTCGACACCGGCGAGCTGCCGATCAAGGTCGCAGGCTCGGTGCCCGGCATCACCGACGACCCGCAAGCCGGTTTCGATCCCGATCGCGTGCTCGATGCCAAAGAACGTCGCAAGCTGGAGCTGTTCAGTCTTTATGCCATGGCCGCCGCCGAAGAGGCGCTGACCCAGGCCAACTGGTTCCCATCCAGCGACGAGGGCCGGCTGGCCACCGCCACCATCGTGGGTTCCGGCATCGGCGGCTTCCCTACTATTACCCAGGCACAGAATACCCTGTCGACGCGCGGCCACCGCCGGCTCTCCCCTTTCACCGTACCGGCCTTCCTGGCCAACCTGGCGGCGGGCAATGTCTCGATCCGCTATGGCTTGCGCGGACCGATGGGCTGCCCGGTGACCGCCTGTGCGGCAGGACTCCAGGCCATCGGCGATGGCATGCGCATGATCCGCAGTGGCGAAGCCGATGTGGCCCTGGTGGGCGGCGCCGAGGCCTGCATCGACCCGCTGTCGCTGGCCAGCTTTAATGCCATGAAAGCACTCTCCACCGAGCAGGACACTCCCACCAAGGCGTCACGCCCCTTCGACCAGGCGCGCAACGGCTTCGTCATGGGGGAAGGAGCGGGGCTGTTGGTGATCGAAACCCTGGCCCATGCCGAGGCGCGCGGGGCAGTGCCGCTGGCCATTCTCAGCGGCTATGGCACCAGCGCCGATGCTCACCACATCACTGCCGGCCCGGAAGACGGTTCCGGTGCCGCGGCGGCCATTCGGGCAGCGTTGAGGATGGCGGGGCTCTCTCCCGTCGATATCGACCATATCAACGCCCACGCCACCTCGACGCCGGTCGGCGACCGAGCCGAAATCGCGGCATTGCGCAACGCCTTCGGCGACACCCTCGGCGACATCCCGATTTCCGCGACCAAGTCGGCTACCGGTCATCTCCTCGGTGCCGCCGGCGGCGTGGAGAGCATCTTCTCGGCCCTGTCGGTGATGCACAACCGCCTGCCACCGACCCTGAATCTGGAGAATATCGACAATGACCTCCAGGACCTGGACGTCGTCTCGGGCTCGGCACGCGAGCATCGTAGCCAACACGTGCTTTGCAACGGGTTCGGTTTCGGTGGCGTCAATGCGGCACTGATCGTGAGTAAGCTATAGCGCCAAGCCCTCACTTGGAGGCGGCTTACGCCCCTCGCCGAGCCAATCGGCTGGCTCGGGGTAATAGCACCATCAGCCAGCTACATCTCCTCGGCGGGCTCCGCTGCCGCCAGGATCTCTTCAAGATTTACCTCGATCCAGTCTGCCAAGTCTTTGACCCTATGACTGATTTCCTCACCCAGTGGGGTCAGCCGATACTCCACATGGGGGGGAACCACAGGATACGAGATCCTCTCCACAAAGCCGTCGCCCTCCAGTAGCTGCAAGGTTTGCGCCAGCATCTTCTCGCTGATGCCGTTGACCCTGCGGCGCAGCTCGCTATAGCGATAGGTGCCGCCGCGCAGCGCGATCAAGAGCAGTACCCCCCAGCGGCTGGTGACGTGGTTGAGTATCTGGCGAGAGGGGCATTTGTCAGCCATGACATCGCCCCGCAGCAACTTTCCGCTGAGCGCGACAGGCTGAGACGCCGGAGGGTCGGTTTGTGAACGCATTTTACACTTACCTTTTTGTACGTACTTACTAAAAGTTAGCTTACTTGCTAGGGTGACAGCTTCTTCCAACAGACGAAAGGAGTTCTCACCATGATCTTAGTCACTGGAGCCTCAGGCCAGTTGGGCCGCTTGGTAATTGATGCACTGCTGAAGCGAGTGCCTGCAGGTGATATTGCCGCGGCAGTGCGCCACCCCGATAAGGTGGCCGACCTGGCCGCCCTGGGCATCGAGGTGAGGCAGGCGGACTATGACGACCCGGCCTCACTGGACGCGGCCTTCAAGGGGGTGGACAAATTGCTCTTGATATCGTCGAGCGAAGTCGGTCGTCGCGTGCCGCAGCACCGTGCTGTGCTCGAGGCGGCCAAACGCACCGGTGTTGGCTTACTGGCGTATACCAGTATCCTGCATGCCGACACATCGCCACTGCCATTGGCCGCCGAACATATTGAGACCGAGCAGTTGCTCCGTGCCTCGGGCATACCCGCCGTGCTGCTGCGCAACGGTTGGTATACCGAGAACTATCTCGCCAGCATTCCGACGGCACTCGAGCTAGGTGCCGTATTCGGCAGTGCGGGAGAGGGCCGCATCAGCTCAGCCGCACGCATCGATTATGCCGAGGCGGCCGCAACGGTCCTCACCCAGGGTGACCAGGCAGGCCGGGTATATGAACTGGCCGGCGACGAGTCCTACTCCCTGACTGAATTTTCCGCCGAAATCAGCAGACAGTCTGGCAAGACGGTGGCGTATCAGCATCTGCCCGAGGAGGAGTACAAGGCAGCGCTGCTTAAGGCAGGCCTGCCAGAGGCTGTCGCGACGCTGCTGGCTGAATCGGATGTCGGCGCATCCAAGGGTGGGCTGTTCGATGATAGCCATCAACTCAGCCAGTTGATTGGCCGGCCGACGACACCGATGGCTGACATGGTGGCGGCATCGATAAACGCCGACTGAATCCTCAGGGTTAACGGTGTGGTGCCGATTAGGTGATTCTCCTGCCGATGAGCAAGGGCTAACGTGCTACTCATACGCACGATAGCGGCCACAGGCCCAGGAGCTTGACCATGCGCGACGCGCGCCACACCCACCCCGAGTCAGCCCCCCAGCCGGTGCTCTTCATTCCCCACGGCGCCGGCCCCTGCTTCTTCATGGAGTGGAATCCGCCCGGCACCTGGGACGGCATGGCGGCCTTCCTCAAGGGCATCGCCGCTACTCTGCCGAAGCGACCCCGCGCGCTGCTGGTGGTCTCTGCCCACTGGCGTACCAGCGGCGGCTTCAGCGTGACGTCGGCAGAGCACCCGACGCTGGTCTACGACTACTACGGGTTTCCGGATCATACCTATGCGCTGCACTATCCCGCCCCGGGTGAGCCGGCGCTGGCGACGCGGATTGAGGGCTTGCTCGCTGGGGCGGGGTTGGCCTGCCAGCCGGATGCCCGGCGCGGCTTCGACCATGGCATGTTCATTCCGTTGAAGCTGATGTTTCCCGAGGCGGATATTCCCGTGGTGCAGCTGTCGCTGCGCAATGATCTCGACCCCGCCGTACACCTGGCAACCGGCCAGGCGCTGGCGCCGCTGCGCGACGAGGGCGTTTTGATCGTCAGCACCGGCATGAGCTTCCACAATATGCGCGGCTATGGCGATGCGCGCTTTACCCAGCCCTCGGAGCGCTTCGACAGGTGGCTGACCAGTGCCGTGGAAGCCGCCCCAAATCAGCGCAACGCCGCCCTGGGCAAGTGGGCCGAGGCACCCGATGCGCACCGCTGCCACCCTCCGGGCGAGGAGGAGCACCTGTTACCGCTGATGGTCGCCGCAGGAGCAGCCGGTCAGGACGCCGGCCGCCAGGTCTATTCGGAGCAGGTGTTAAAAACCCAGCTGTCGGCCTACCGCTTTGGCTAGCCGTGCTAGGGCGATGGCAAGCTAAGGGCCAGGGCCTTATATCGGCTGTCGCTACCTGAAACCCCGTAGGCCATCCGCGCGAAGCTCCTGTGATAAAGAGTCGATGCCCTGCGGAGCTTGCGGGCAGTATTTCTCTAAGATACCTGCTACTCATGCTCCGATCGTGGCTTCGGCCTACGGCGAGACCGACGAGAGCGAAGAAATCGAGAGCGAGCTACTCCGCTATCGCACCCGCACCCAGCGCTATATCGACAAGGGAACGATTCCCTCGCCGTGGTAACCGTCGATACCCTGGCCAAGCTATCACAGAGAAGTATCGTCAGCCGATTCTGACGAAGCCGCCTGCTTGAGCGTTATCCGGCTCTTGATGCGACTAAGTGCCACCGGCGTGCCCCTTACATAACCAGCGATATCCCTATCCGGAATATGTTCGGCAAGTAAGTGTTAATCGACGACGAAAAGCTTGGCGCCCTGCTCGGTTGAGGAGCGGTGAAGCTCGGCATTATCAGCGACCTGGTAACTCGTCCCGGGGTGGAGGACAAAACGGCGACCATCTTCCAGCTCAGTATGTAGCTCGCCCTCCAGGCACAGCAGAATATGCCCTTTGGCGCACCAGTGATCGGCTAGGTAACCGGGGCTGTACTCGACCATACGCACCCGGATATTCCCAAACTGGCGGGTCTGCCAATAGGCAACACCCTGCTCTCCGGCATGCTCCGTCTTCTGAACGTCAGCCCAGTTAGTCACCCCAAAGGGAAGATTCGTGATATCCAAAGCATTTCCTTGTGTGGAATGGAAGCGCTTGATGATCAAGCACCAATAAGTTCATGCACACGGGCCCTTCCGGCGGCACTATCCAGCAGCACAACGCCCTCAGACTCCGAATCCATCTGCGCCAATAGCTCACCACTAGCGTTACAGGCCGCAGACTGGCCGACGCTGAGAAAATCACCGCTCGGCCCGACACAGTTTGCCATGCATACCAGCATGCCATGTTTATGCGCGACATCGGGATAGTGCGCCACCGCTCTGGCTAGACCGCCTACAGGCTTGGCAACACTGGCAAGGTAAGTCTCGGCGCCTAGCGCCGCCGCGCTATCGGCGTGCTCCATCTGAAGCGATTCGTAGCAGATGGCAGGGGCGAGTTTGCAACCAAGGTGCTCAAGTAAGAGCTGTTCATCTCCTGGCACGAAATAAGGAGACTCGTCGACATGCAGTTGCTGCTTGGCGTAGACACGACGAGCCTCGCCGGGCGTGAACCAGATCATCCCGATCTGTACGCCAGAACCAACGGCAATGGGTATGCCGACACCGATAAGCAGGTCATGGCTGTCGCTACACGCTTGAAACACATCAAGTTGATGATCATACGCATCAATAGCAAGCGATTTCGCCAATGTCGGTTCAAAGCCCGTCAGCGAGAGCTCAGGGAAGAACACGAGATCCGCCTTATGGGTGGCGGCAAGGTCGATAAGGTCTAGATGCCTAGCCATGTTCTTCGCAATATCGCCTGCTGCCGGGCGAAGCTGTGCGGCACATACGTTCATTTCTGGCCTCCCTGCCAATCTAGGCTTTCACAAGGGCCGAAGCCCGAGGACTACACGCTTGAGCTGCGCTCACTCGGAGCGCTTGGAAAACAGTTCCCACCCCCCTGCTAGCGACAGCATAAATTCACCAACAATAGTAAAATATTTACTTTATACCCCATATTTTTGAAATAGCACTATTCGAACCTAGCGTACCCAACACCACCGCCACCAAGCCTACGCAGAAGAAAACCAGTACGGGAATAAGCGAAGCCATTTGACCACTAGTATAGCCGGCCACTGCAGAACCGAGCGATAGCGACATAAACAAGACGCCCACTATATTCAGGGCTACCCTGTGAGACTTCTTATGGGCCTCAGAGCCCTCACCCGTTTCGAAAAATCGTAGTATCGGCCAAAACACTCTTCTCAAGACACTCTTCATCGCAACACTACCTTCTCTTAACAACAGAAACTCTATTCATATGAAATTATAACACCGAAACCACTCGAGCACATAGTAGAGGTTGACTCGTAAAAAGCGAACACCTGTTGCTAACTGCTGGCTAGCTCTTCTAATGCCCTTCCAGTCAAACGATAACCCAACCACTCATTTTGTGGCTCCCCGCCGATAGAGTTATAAAACCGTATCGCCGGCTCGTTCCAATCAAGTACGCTCCACTCGAAGCGACCGCAGCCTTTTGACAGTGCGAGATTTGCAAGATGCTTTAGAAGAACTTTTCCTGCACCTACACCCCTGTAGTCAGGAGAAACATACAAATCCTCAAGGTACAAACCATGCTTGCCGAGCCACGTCGAGAAATTGAAAAAGTAGACAGCAAACCCGATAGGCTCGTTATCCAACTCGCAAATTATCGCACCTACTGTCGCCTTTTCACCAAACAGTGCGTTTTCGATATCAGCCACTGTCGCCAGCACTTCATGCTCTGCTTTCTCATAGGTGGCAAGCTCTACAACGAATCGATAAATCAGCGCAGCGTCATCCGCTGTAGCTTGACGAATCTTTACATCTGACATTGCATACTCCTTTTTAACGACATTCGGCCCAGCAATGGGAGTCCCGAACGTCTACCGAAACACCAAATTAGGCATTGATCAAACACTGCCAATAGCCGACATCTATCCACTTTCCAAACTTGTTGCCGACCTCCTTGAAATGTGCCACCTTCTCCATGCCGAGCTTCTCGTGTAGCGCAATGCTGGCCTCATTGGGCAGAGCAATACCGCAGATGACAGCATGAATTTTGAGACTTTCCAGCTCAGCCAACAACGACATATAGAGCCTTGTACCCCAGCCTTTCGCAGTGGCTGCGGGGTCTAGATAGACAGTAGCTTCAACGGAGTGACGATACGCACAGCGGCCTTTCCACTTGCTCGCATAGCAATACCCTATGACTTTCCCATAATGTACTGCCACAAGCCAAGGAAGATTACCTCCTTGGCACTCTTCGATTCGTCTCGCCACATCTTCTTCTGATACGCGATCAGTTTCAAAGGTGATCGGTGTGTTTTCTATATAGTGATTGTAGATCACTGCAATAGCGGAGGCATCTTCTACACTAGCAGACCGAATCATAGGTTTTCTCTTGGGTAGCTAAGAAGGCAAATAAATATATCCCTGAAACATTCAAAAAAGTGGCTTCATAAGGCGATAGGACATATTTTCATAGCCTAACTCTTCATAAAACGCCAAGGCACTAGCGTTGAAGGCCATCACCTCGAGTCGGATATCGGAAGCCCCTTTCGCCTTGGCAAAATCCTCAGCAGCAGACATGAGATGGCGACCGATCCCCTGGCCGCGAAATGCTTTATCCAGCACTATCGTGGCGACGTAGGCCCGTGGTCGAGAAACAAGAAATGGAAAAGGCGCTTTATTTGAGACGGATACAGATATAACGCCAACAACGTTCGCATTGCGCTCGGCGACGAATACGGCCGAGCTATCATCTTCGAGAAATCGACGCCAGTATGACTCATCATCATGATTTCCATCTGGTTTGATGAAATCTTTTGGCATGTTCACATGATGCTCCATATTGATGGCATCCGACAGCCTATAAATAGAGGGTAAATCCGCTTCCCGTGCTTCTCGGATACTTAGCACCTTGATCTCCTTGCATCCCTGTTAGCAATAATTACCGGTTTCCTTTGACGCTATGGTGCCGCTGTCCCTGCTCATCTAGCGCGATATCAAAGTGCAATACCCCCTCCCTGGTGCCGAGTTTGCTGTACAAGGCGATGGCGGCTGCGTCTTCCTCTTCGGTGTCGGCCTGGACAAAGATGGAATGGACGCCGCGCTCAGCCGCGATTTGCTTGAGCTGCTGGATCAAGGCGGTAGCAATCCCTTGTCGACGGTGCGCTTCCACCACCGCCAGGTCGTAGATATAGATTTCGCTGCGCGGCTGCTCGAACTTCTTTAGTTCGTATGCCGCCAGTCCACCCACCACCACACCATCCTTCACCGCTACCAGAGCGATAAAGTGGTCACCAGCAAGAAGCTGGCGCATATAGTCGGCGTCGGGGGGAGTGCCAGTGTAGGTGTCGGGCTGATTGAATACCTGGCCAAAGGTCACCCGCAGCGCGTCCATCAGCGCCAGATCATCGGGAGTTAACTGGTAAATGACATGACTAGGGCAATTCATGGAGAATTTCCTGACACGCTACCGCCCCTACCCTGCACGATGGGCGCCATCGGTGCGATAGTCTCTGTTGTCGTTATTCAAGCCAATATTAGCAGCCTTCAGATTAGCCTAAACGGGGTCGACGTTAGTTGCAAAAAAGGGAATGAAAGCAAAGGCGCCAACCCAGGGGGGTTGGCGCCAAGAGGCAACGCAATGCGCTGTTGTGTGCCGTGGCTAGGGCTGACCAACGCCGGCATACTGCACACCGCTTAACAGCGCCATATCCCGATGCCAGGTGGCGAGATCGTCCTGGTTGAGCTGGTTAAGAGCGTCGTGACCACAGGCGCGGGCCATTACCTGCATCAGTTCGACTGAGGCACCAAAGAAGGTATTGAGGCGTTCTGCCGAAGCATCCACGTCGAGGCGCTTTCGCAAGTCGTCACGCTGGGTGGCGATGCCCGCGGGGCAGTTGTTAGTGTTGCAAATTCGCGCCCCCACGCAGCCGATGGCCTGAATCGCGCTGTTGGAGAGCGCAATGCCGTCGGCGCCCAGCGCCATGGCCTTGACGAAGTCGATCGGCACCCGCAGGCCGCCGGTGATGATCAACGTCACTCGGCCACTGGCCTTCTGCGCGTCGAGATAGCGCCTGGCGCGGGCAAGCGCCGGGATGGTGGGTACCGAGATATGGTCGCGGAACATCGCCGGTGCGGCCCCGGTGGCCCCGCCTCGACCGTCGAGGATGATGTAGTCGGCGCTGGCATCCAGGGCGAACTGGATATCCCGCTCGATATGGTTGGCGCTGAGTTTGAAGCCCACCGGCACGCCGCCGGTCACCTCACGCACACGGTCGGCAAAGTGCTTGAAGTCGGCGACGCTGGAGAGATCCTCGAAGGTAGGCGGGGAGATGGCCGGTTCACCTTCGGTGATATTACGCACTGCAGCGATCTTGGCGGTGTTCTTGTTGCCGGGCAGATGACCGCCTGTGCCGGTCTTGGCGCCTTGGCCACCCTTGAAATGGAAGGCCTGGACCTTCTCGAGCAGCGCTTCGCTGTAGCCGAACTTGGCGCTGGCAAGTTCAAAGAAGTAACGTGAATTCTCGGCCTGCTCCTCGGGCAGCATGCCCCCCTCCCCTGAGCAGATACCAGTACCCGCCATCTCGGCGCCCTTGGCCAGGGCGATCTTGGCCTCCGGTGATAATGCACCAAAGCTCATGTCGGAGACGAACAGGGGGATCTTGAGCGTCAGCGGCTTCTTGGCCTCAGGGCCGATCACCAGTTGGGTATCCACCGCAACATCTTCCATCAGCGGCTTGCTGGCCATCTGTGCAACCATCAGCTGCAGATCGTCCCAGTGCGGCAGAGTGTGGCGCGGTACCCCCATGGCGGTCATCGGTCCGTGATGGCCAACGCCCTCGATGCCCTCCTTAGCCAGTTGGTGGATAAACTCTACGGTGGGCTCTTCCTCGCTGGCCTTGGGGGCGGGCTGGCCGCCGCTGCCCTGCTCGCTGTAGCCAGCCTCGCGTTGGCCGCTCTCCCGACCCACCTCGTCGTCGCTGAACTGCTTGTGGGTGCCATCGCAAAACGGCGCGTCCTGGGTCTGCTTGCACTGGCAGAGGAAGGCGTCACCGTCCTTGTCCGCCTTGAACATCTTGGGGGTGATGCCGGTCCCCGAGTGGGAGCCGTCACAGAACGGCTGGTCGTCAGAGCGTCCGCACATGCAGAACGCGTACTCCTCACCTTTCTTCAAGCTTACTTTGGCCGGTTTGTTATCGGCGATGATAGGTTGGCTCATGAGGACTCCATGTCGTAGTTATTGGCACGCGACGGGTGTCAGGCCCGGCGCATGGCGCTATTTGTCAACGGTCATTGCCACTACTCATTGAGCTAGCCTGGAGGGTTTTGTTCAATGCTGGCGAGCCAACACCTTTGATAGATGTTGGCTATGGCCGGCACCTCAATTTCGTTCAATACCGGATAACCCCGACAACGCAGACTTCGGCTTCGAGCTTCCTCAAGGAGAGTGCCATGAGCCTGAGCGTGATGTTGCCGATGTCGGCCTTTGCCCTTGCCGCCTCGATTTCACCAGGGCCGGTCAATCTGATGTGCCTGAGTAGCGGTACCCGCTATCCCCTGCCCAAGGGGCTGATATTCGTCAGCGGTGCCACTCTAGGGTTCGTGGCGCTGTTTATCGCCGTGGGGCTGGGACTCTACTCGTTGCTGACGCTGGTGCCGGGCTTGGAGATGGCGCTGCGCTGGGCCGGCGTCGCCTTTCTGCTCTACTTGAGCGTGCGGCTGTTCCGTGACGATGGCCGTTTGCCTGAAGACGATGCCCAGCGGGCACCGGGGTTTATGGCGGGAGCCCTGATGCAGTGGCTCAACCCCAAGGCCTGGCTGGCCTCGGCGTCAGGGATCGGTGCCTACACCGGCGGCGACATCAGGCTGATGTGGCTATTCGCTCTGCTCTATCTGCCCATCTGCTGGCTCTCACTGGGCAGTTGGGTGTATGCCGGCGCCTTTTTACGCCGCCACGTCCATCGCCCCGGCCTGTTGGCGACCATCAATCGGATCCTGGCGGTGATGCTCGCGGCGAGCTGTGTCTATTTACTGCTCGAGTAGTGGGCACCGGTATTGATGGGGCGTGGCAGCGACCAGGCGCTTGAAGGTGCGCTGAAAATGCGGCTGATCGCTGAAACCGGCATTCAGCGCCGCCTCGGCGATCGGCTTGCCGAGCTTGAGCTCCCGCTGTCCCAGTTGGACACGGCGATTGATCAGATAGGCGTGAGGCGTCAGGCCAAAGTGCTGTTTGAAGGCGCGAATCAGATGGCCAGCGCTGTAGCCGGAGCGCCGACATAGGGTGTCCAGGGAGACTTCCTGAATGGCATGCTCGTCGAGGTATGCAGCCAACTCGCGGAGCGCGGCTGGTGGTAATGGCCAATGTCTGGCCGGCTGGCCAGCCAGATAGTGCATCAGCGCCGAGAGGTATTCGACCATCGCGCTCTGCTTATCCAGCAGGTCGCGCTGCGGATCCAACAAGGTATCGGTCATGCGGCAATAGCCGCTATACCACTGGGGCTGATTGATCACCGCAGTAAGAATATCCTGCCAGTGTGGCGTCTCGATCAGCCCTGCTGTATGGCGCAACGTCGTCAACCACTCCACGTCCACATAGAGCATGCGGTAGGCCCAAGGCTTGTCGTCAACGGGATTGCAGGCATGCACCCAGT
The DNA here is from genome assembly GCF_014779595.1 of Halomonas sp. ML-15. Classification (GTDB taxonomy): domain Bacteria; phylum Pseudomonadota; class Gammaproteobacteria; order Pseudomonadales; family Halomonadaceae; genus Franzmannia. The sequence continues at coordinate 55,254 of NZ_JACXZT010000003.1, read as the reverse complement.
TTGGATTCATCAAGACCAGGTGACCGGAACCAATCCGATAAAGCTCGTCGCGATAGCGAAAGGTGCTCTGTCCCGCGATGACGGCTCCCAGAGACCACTGAGTATGACTGTGAGGGGCATAACAGATCTTGCGGCCATCCTCGATCTTGCGCAGCTCCACATAGGGCATACGCGGATCGCGCCAGAACTGGGGATGGTTGACATGTACCATGCTTGGATCGTCTCGCTACCAAGGAGAGAGGCGCGCTCAGCCTCGACGCGATAACTCTACGATATTCGCCGCCGTCCTTCGAGGCTGCCAGCTACCCGGCAGCTCTGCGCGCCGCATCGCGACTGACGTCGCTCCTACACTGGGTACGTCGCCCTTGGCAAAGGTAGGAGCGAATTTATTCGCGATGGGGTTGCCCTACCCGGCAGCTCTGCGCGCCGCATCGCGACTGACGTCGCTCCTACACTGGGTATCGTGCTCTTGGCGAAGTAGCAGCGGATTTAGCCACGATGGGGGTTGGTATTACTTGGCAGTGTTAAGCGCTGTATGGCTGTCGGGTCATTTTAGTCTCTCCAACCGCCCCTTGCGGCGCACGATATTCTTGTAATCCCACTGGATATCTCGCGCCTTGCCAAGCCAACGGCGAAGATTCTCGACATCGATCTGCTCCGCTGCGGTGTACCGCACTTCGGCGGCCTTGAAACTCCCCTCGTTGCGAAGCCCGCTCTCGCCAAACGTTTGACCGCTCCAGAACAGCAGCCGCACGCAGTGCTTGAGCTTGCTGTACCCCACGATGGGATTGCCCTCCAGAAACCAGACGGGATGGGCGTGCCATAGCTTGCTCTCGGCGTCAGGTAGGTGTTGGTCGATCTCCTCGGCAAGGCGACTACACACGTCCCTGTCTTCTGGCGCCTGCTGCCGATTATAGGTCTGAATATCTGGATGCATGGAGAGCTCCCAAGGCGTTGCTATTTCTTTGGGATAGTCGTTCAGACAGACCAAAATTCGACAGCCGCTCCCCGAGGGGAGCGGCCGTAGGCTGGCTGGCAGCGGGTCTCGCTTAGAACTCGCTCCAGTCTTCGACGGCTTCGGCGGGTTTCTTGTAAGCGTGTTTAGCCTTATCGCTGGGGACAGCCACTCGCTGCTGGCCCTGGGACGTCTCGCCCTGGCCTTCGTCGTGGTGAGTCAGTTGGCTGGACGGTTGAGCGGCCCTCTCGTCGATGCGGAAGGTGGCGATCAGATCCGCTAGGCGCTTGGCCTGGTCTTCCAGTGAGGTGGCGGCGGCACTGGTCTGCTGCACCAGCGAAGCATTCTGCTGAGTCACCGAGTCCATCTCGGTAATGGCACTGTTGATCTGCTCGATGCCACTGTTCTGCTCGCGGGTGGCGCTGGATATCTCTCCCATCAGGGCGGTGACCTGGCGGATCGACTCGACGGTCTCACCGATGGTGGCGCCGCTGCGTTCGGCCTGTTCCGCACCACTGGCGATCTTGCCGGTGGTCTCCTCGATCAGCTTGCGGATCTCCTTGGCGGATTCGGCACTACGCGAGGCGAGGTTGCGCACTTCGCTGGCTACCACCGCAAATCCACGCCCCTGCTCCCCTGCCCTTGCGGCCTCTACCGAGGCGTTGAGCGCCAGGATGTTGGTCTGAAAAGCGATCGAGTCGATCACGCCGATGATGTCGTTGACGCGGCTGGCACTGGTCGAAATCTCGCGCATCAGCTGCACGGTGTGCTCGACCTCCTGCCCACCGGCTTCGGCACGCTGCGAGGCGGACGCCGAGAGGCCATCCGCCTCCTGGGCAGTCTCGGTGTTCTTGCTCACCGTGGCGGCCATCTGCTCCATGCTGGAGGCAGTTTCCTGCAGTGCCGAGGCCTGCTGCTCGGTACGCGAGGAAAGGTCCTGGCTTCCCGAAGCGATCTCGCCAGCACCGAGGAATACGCTGTCGCTGCTGCTACGCAGCGAAATTACCAGAGTCTTGAGCTTGTCCTGCATACGCGCCAGGGCGCTGAATAGCTGACCGATCTCGTTGCGACCACGGTCGCGAATCTGCTCGGTGAGATCACCATCGGCAATCCGCTCGAAGTGATCAATGGCCTCGCGCAGCGGTGTGACGACGACCCGCATCATCGCCATGCGGATCGCCACCGCCGCAAGCAGCGCCACCACCAGCAGCGTCACGGCGATCATGGCGACGATGTCGCCGAGCCGACCGACCTGCGCGATCACGCTAGTACCGCGGCGCTCGGAATAGGCGGCGAACTCCTCCATGGCGGCATCCAACTGGGCACCGAGTTCGGCCATCTCATCCTGACTGCGCTGAATCTGGAAGGGAGCAGCGTCCATCAGCGGTTCGAGTCCCTCTACCACATAGGCGTCGTAGGCGGCGATGATCGCCTCGACGTAAGGCGCGCGCGAGTCGTCGGCGTCGATGGACACGGCGCGGAAGGCGTCGAAGCGCTCATGGGCGCCGGCCAGCGCTTCCAGTGCCTGTTTCTGGCTCTGCTGGCCCCGCTCAGGGTCACCCTGGGTGCTGAGGCTGGCAAATCGGTCCAGCATGATCTGTGCACGCAGCACATTGACCTGAGTGCGGTTGGCCAGCGTGGAGAGCTCCACATTGGTTTCCGCGAGTTCATGCAGCGCGTCTTCGCTGGTAGCGCTGGCGTAGAAGCCCAGCCCACTGATCAGACCAATCATCAGCACCAGTGCGGCCAACGCTGCTGTCAAGCTCCACTTGATGGATAGGTGTTTCATCTGCCGCGTCCCCCTGCAATGGCGATATTCAACATGTCATCGGCCACGCCGGGGGAAGGTTGAGACGAATCGTCTCAATTACGACTAATGGATAATGCCGCTGTGCTACTCGTCCACCACCATCTCAAAACCACCGTAGATTAGCCGCTTGCCATCGAATGGCATGGGATTGACGTCCGGCTGCAGACGAGGGTCCTCCATCACCTTGGCCATGCCGCGGTCGCGGACCTCGCGAGACGGCCACAGCAGCCATGAGAAGATCACGGTTTCATCCGCCTGGCATTTCACCGCCATAGGAAAGGAGGTGAGCTTGCCGTCGGGCACGTCATCGCCCCAGCACTCCACCATCTTGAGTGCACCGTGCTCCTTGAATACCACCGCTGCGTCACGGGCATGCTGGATGTACTTGTCACGGTTGGCGGTGGGCACCGCAGCAACGAATCCGTCTACGTAGGTCATGACTCTCCTCCTGTGTCTCTTAGGGATACTCGCACCGGCGCTGCCGAGGCGAGCTTTGGGTGTCTACTCAGCGGATATCGAACGGCCAGCAGCGAAATCGACATCCGGCAGACCGTGGGCATGGCAGGCGTTGGCCGTCTATGCTGGTTGATAGGAGAGACACAGACAGCGTAGGGAGACGCACCCAGGTCATTTGCGGCCCAGACGGCCGAAGGAGCCCTACCATGACCATTCCGATGACGCTACGGGAGTACCTCCGCGCCTGCGACATCGACTATGAGGAGGTTTCCCACCCGCGCGAAGTCACCACCAGTCGTATCGCCCAGATTTCGCATATCCCCGGCGACCAGTTGGCCAAGGCCGTCATGCTGCACGGTAAATCCGGCTATGGTCTGGCGGTAGTGCCCAGCACTCACGACACCGATCTCGACAGCCTGACCGCCCTGTTCCAGGAGCGATTCGAGTTCGCCTCGGAGGGGGAAATCTCAAGCAGCTTCGATGACTGCGACCCCGGTGCCGCAACGCCGGTGGGCCAGGCCTATGGTCTCAAGGTGTATGTCGACGACATGCTGCGCCATCAGCCGGACATCTACTTCGAGGCGGGCGACCACGAAACTCTGGTGCATATGAGCGGCCGCGAATTCGAGCGCCTGATGGATGGCGCTCCCCACGGCCGTTTCAGCCACCATCGCTGACCATTCGAGGCCGCCAACGCCTCGCCTCCCCTCGCGTTGCCGGCAGCGCTTGTCGGCAGCGCGCGCTGCGCCTACACCTTGAACATGGACACGCTTCCGGCATCCCATGCCACCCGCGACTTCATCCGCTTCGCCACCCGCGGCGAGCGTCTTGCCGAACTGGCACGACGCATCCCTATGGGCCGGCGCCATCGAGAAAGACGAGCAGTGGTATGCCCGCACCTAGGCGCGTATTGACGCCTACTTCGAGACGTCACGCCCCTGATGTCGGCTGCCAAGCGCATTGCGACTGGGGTATCATCAACGGCGATTTGCAGCCACGGCCCGCCGTCATGCCCAGTATCGATGTGGTGATTCGCCTGACCCGCGACGAGTGCCTGGCCCACTACGAGGGCCGCGCCCTGAGCGTACATACCCGCAGCCTCGACGGTCGCAAGGTGGTCTTTCCCACCAGCGCACTGACGCGCATCGTTGGCCGCGACGGCATCGACGGCGTGTTCCGGCTGCACTTCTCCACGGCAGGCAAATTCGAGTCCATCGAGCCACTGCCAGGCCGCTGACCGTTTAAATCACAAGTTCGATTTCGGCCGCCGATAGGCTAGTCTCTAATCGACGACAGTTTTCCTTCGGACGTGCCCATGCCATCCCTACTGGGCCACCGCTCACTGCTGCGGTGGCTACTTAGCAGTGCCCTGCTGATCACCGCCCCTCTGGTTGCGGCGGATGAGTCCGATCTGGAGCACGTCACCTTGCAGTTGGCCTGGTACCATCAGTTCCAGTCTGCTGGCTACTACGCCGCCAAGCACCAGGGTTACTTTCGTGAGGCAGGCTTCGAGGTGGAGCTACGCCATGGTGGCCACGATGACTATGGCCGGCCCATCGATCCGGTGGAGGACGTGGTATTCGGGCGCGCCGACTTTGGCGTATCGCGCTCCGACTTGTTGCTCTATCACAGCCAGGGCCTGCCGGTGGTGATCCTGGCCAACATCATGCAGCGTTCACCGCTGGTGTTTCTTACCCTTGAGGAGTACGGCTTCTCACGTCTCGAAGATATCGGCGAGCGACCCATCAGCGTTACCCTTCCCGACGTCGATGCGCGGCTTAGCGCCGAGACCCTGGCCAGTTTCCACCGCGCCGGCCTCGACCTGGAGCAGCTCAACAACCAGGCCCCCAGTTGGGAGCTCGAGGACCTGCTCAACGGCACCACCCAACTGATGCCCGGCTACCTCACCGATGCCCCCTACTTCCTAGAGGCGTTCGGCGCCGACCCGGTCACCATTAGCCCCGAATCGTACGGCATCGATTTCTACGGCGATCTGCTGTTCACCCGTGCGGCGCTGCTCGAAGACCGGCCCGAGCGTGTCGAGGCGTTCCGCGATGCCGCCCTGCGCGGCTGGGCCTACGCGCTGGACAACGTCGAGGAAGTGGCCGAACTGATCACCCAGTACTATCCGACCCGCAATGCGCGCTACGACATTCACTTCCTGCGTCACGAAGCCAACAAGCTGCGCAGCCTGATGCAGCCGGAGCTGATCGAGATCGGCTATATCAATCCCTCACGCTGGGAGGCGATAGCCGAGGTGTACCTGGAGCTGGGCATGATCGAGGGCTACGACCTGGAGGGTTTTCTCTACCAGCCACCAGCAGACAACCGCGGTGCCGACCTGCAGCGCCTGATGCACGTGGCACTCGGAGGTGGAACCCTGCTGCTGCTGGTGATCGCCCTGGCCAGCTACCTGCTGATGATCAATCGGCAGCTTCGTCGTGAGGTAACGCGGCGCCACAAGGCTGAGGAAGCGCTTCGTGAGCTGGCGGAGAAGGATGGCCTGACCGGTATCGATAATCGCCGGCTGTTCGAAGAACATCTGCAGCAGTGCTTTGCCCATGCCCGCCGCCATAAGCAGCCGCTGACCCTGATCATGTTCGACGTCGATCACTTCAAGCAGGTCAATGACAGCCATGGCCACCTGGCCGGCGACCGGGTGCTGATAGAGATCACCCAGATCACCCAGCAGGAGCTACGCACCGAAGACCACTTCGCTCGCTATGGCGGCGAGGAGTTTGCGGTGCTGCTGCCCGGCACCGATCACGCTAAGGGGCTACTGGTGGCCGAGCGCATCTGGCAGGCCAACCGCAATCATCAGGTGGCCAGCGACGCCGGCCCCATCTGCTATAGCCTGAGCCTCGGCGTAGCCAGCCTCGATGAGCGAGACCGGAGCCCACACGACCTGGTCAGACGCGCCGACGAGCGGTTGTATCAGGCCAAGCATCAGGGCCGTGACTGCTACTTCGGCGCTGCTAACCACTTGGTCAGCAAGTGATTAGTACCCAATATACGGTAATTTAGCATTGCATAACCTGGGTTAAGGCGAGGATGCGGCTAGAGGTCCAGTGTGGCCCGAGTGGGGTCAAGGACGACCCATTGCGGCCAGGATGCCGCTCACACCCCTGCCTTGCCCTGATCGAGTCATTGACTCGATCAGGGCAATCTTTTTTGTGCGCCACTCAGTCGGCGGCAACTCCCACCTGCTCACGGCGCTCCGGCAGCATGCCACGATCGAGAATAAAGCGGATGATTTCCTCGAGTCCGACGCCGTCATAGAGGTTGGTGAACACGAACGGCCGCTCGCCGCGCATTTTCCTGGAATCCCGCTCCATCACCTCGAGAGAGGCGTGAACCTGTTCGGCAATATCGATCTTGTTGATGATCAGCAGGTCCGACTTGGTAATGCCTGGGCCGCCCTTGCGCGGGATCTTGTCGCCAGCGGAGACGTCGATCACGTAGAGGGTGAGGTCAGAGAGTTCCGGGCTGAAGGTGGCCGAAAGATTGTCGCCGCCGGACTCGACCAGTACCAGCTCGAGGTTCGGGTGACGCGCCTGGAGATCATCGATGGCCGCCAGATTCATCGAGGCGTCCTCGCGGATTGCGGTATGCGGGCAGCCGCCGGTCTCGACGCCGAGGATACGATCCGCTGGCAGCGCATCGTGCTTGAGCAGGAAGTCGGCATCCTCACGAGTGTAGATATCGTTGGTGACCACGGCGATATCGTAGTAATCGCGCAGGGCCAGGCACAGCTGTTTTAGCAGCGCGGTCTTGCCGGAGCCCACCGGGCCGCCGACGCCTACTCGCAGGCAATGAGTCATCTCGTTCTCTCCTCGTTCATGCTTTAGTCGTATGCCTTCCAGTCGCTGGGCGCTCAAGACTAGCTTCTGAATAGTCGGGAATACTGAGTTTCGTGCAAGGCGCTGGCCATGGCCAGACCAGGCAGCGCCGGGCCCAGCTCGTCATCGTCAAGGGCCAGGGCGAGATCAACGGCCTCGACCAGCGCCGGACGCAGTCGCTCGACCAGCCGCTGAGCCGCGGTATGCCCCAGCGGCAGGGCCTTGCAGGCCACCGCCAACTGGTTCTCGAGCCAGGCCCAGGCGAAGCCGAGCAGTGCCTGACGCTGCGTCACACCGCGCATCTGGGCGGTCCAGGCAAACAGGGTCACATAGCCGGCGCCAGGTGGCAGCATGCCTGCGTCGGGCAGCCGTTCGAGGCTGCCCAGCAGCCGCGCCAGGGAGGCGCCTAGCCGACTATCCTCGGCGGCCAGTTCGGCCGTCTCTCGATTGGCAGCGAGCCAGACATCCCACTCGGCGATGGCCGTGGCATCGTCCTGCTGCCAAGCCTGATGCAGGCGCGCCAGTGCCGGCAACTCGCAGTGCGCCAGGCCGTCGTCGAGCACTCCAGCCAGCCATTCGCCGAGGCTCTCCTCGTCGCTGACCCAGCCCAGCTCGAAAGCGCTCTCCAAGCCCTGAGACCAGGCGAAGGCACCGATCGGCAGCGCCGGGCTGACCAGCTGCAATAGCCCCAGCAGCGCCAGGTCGTCGCCCTGTGCTGAGGATACGACAGCGTCAGTGGGCATGCGGGTGCTCATGGTCGTGTCCGTGGTCATGGTCATGGTCATGGTCATGGTCATGGTCATGGTCATGCGAGTGACTATGAGAGTGCCCGCCGGTCTGCTGGTAGGCGCCGGGTTCGGGGTCGAAGGGCGCCTGATGATGCTCGAGGGTCGCCCCCAGCAGCTCGGCCAGCTCTTCGAGCACATGATCCGGCGGAAAGCGCACCCAGCCCTGGTCGGGCCGGGCATCGTCGCTGCCCAGCGCCAGCTGCACGTGGCGGTTGCCGAGATGATAGGCGAGCCGCGCCAGCGGCAGCCCGGCGGCTACCCGGGCGGTGACCACCGGCTCATCGGCGGCCTCGATGCGGATGACCTCGCCGCTCTCGGCGCGCAGCCCCTCACCGGCGCGTAGCACCGGGCCGCGGTCGAGGAACAGGCCGAGTTCGCGGCCGCTATCGCTCAGCGCCTTGAGTCGCCCCTTGGTGCGCGGCTCGAAGGGCAACGTCAAAGTGTCGTTGGCCTGGCCATGCTCGATGGGCCCCAGGCGTTCGGTCAGTTTTAGCATTGGTTACGTCTCGTTGATGTAAGCCGCGGCTGATCCGGGCAAGCGCCATGTCGGAGCTCGTCGAGCCATCTTGCGCGTACCAGCCAAGCCAGTCTTGTCTTCGCTCAACACCACATGGCCGAAACCCTGACGCCCCGGACGGGCTCTCACGGTCGGAAAGACGGCACATCCCTGTGTCGGCTTTCCTCGATCTTCATCCATGAAGATCGACCGCGTCGCCTCGCCCGGGGAGTCAGCGGCCACGCAAGGTTTCGCGATGACAAGCTGGCTTACTATGTTGCTGTGAGTGACAGCCATGATTCAGAACAGATGATAGCGCTGTGCCAGCGGCAGCTCGGTGGCCGGCTCGCAGGTCAGCAACTCGCCATCGGCGCGCACCTCGTAGGTCTGAGGGTCGACCGTCAGATCGGGACAGGCGTCGTTGAGCTTCATATCGCCCTTGCGCACGCCGCGCACGTTCTTGCAGGCGGCGAGCTCACTGTGCAGCCCCAACTGCGCCTTGATGCCGGCGTCGATGGCCGCCTGGCTGACGAAGCTGAGCCGGGTCTGGCTGGAAGCGCGCCCCAGGGCACCGAACATATAGCGGTAGTGCACCGGCTGCGGCGTGGGGATCGAGGCGTTGGGGTCGCCCATGGGGGCGGCGGCAATCATCCCGCCCTTGATCAGCAGTGACGGCTTGGAGCCAAAAAACGCCGGCTTCCAGAGCACCAGGTCGGCCAGCCTGCCAACCTCCACCGAGCCCACCTCGTGGGCGATGCCGTGGGTGGTCGCCGGGTTGATGGTGTACTTGGCGATATAGCGCTTGGCACGGAAGTTGTCGGCACCCAGCGCCTCATCCTCGGGCAGCAGACCGCGCTGCACCTTCATCTTGTGGGCGGTCTGCCAGGTGCGGCAGACCACCTCGCCGACCCGGCCCATGGCCTGGGAGTCGGAGGCGATCATCGAGATCACGCCCATATCGTGGAGGATGTCCTCGGCGGCGATGGTCTCGCGGCGAATGCGTGAATCGGCGAAGGCCACGTCCTCGGGGATGTTGGGGTCGAGGTGGTGGCACACCATCAGCATATCGAGGTGTTCGTCGATGGTGTTGACCGTGTAGGGCCGGGTCGGGTTGGTCGACGACGGCAGCACATAGGCCTTGGAGCAGGCGGTGAGGATATCCGGCGCATGACCGCCACCCGCCCCTTCGGTGTGGTAGGTGTGAATGCAGCGCTCTTTGAACGCCGCCAGGGTATCTTCCACAAAGCCCGACTCGTTGAGGGTGTCGGTATGGATCGCCACCTGGACATCGTACGCATCAGCCACGTTCAGGCAGTTATTGATCGATGCAGGCGTGGTGCCCCAGTCCTCGTGCAGCTTGAGGCCCATGGCACCGGCTTCGAGCTGTGCCTCCAGCGCCTCGGGCAGGCTGGCGTTGCCCTTGCCCAGCCAGCCGATATTCATCGGCATGTCGTCCACCGACTGCAGCATCTTGCCGATGTGCCAGGCGCCGGGGGTGCAGGTGGTGGCGTTGGAGCCGGTCGCCGGGCCGGTGCCGCCGCCGAGCATGGTAGTGATACCGCTCATCAGCGCCTCTTCCACCTGCTGGGGGCAGATGAAGTGGATATGCGCATCGATACCGCCGGCGGTAAGAATCTTGCCTTCGCCGGCGATGATCTCGGTGCCGGGGCCGATGACGATCTCCACGTCCGGCTGGGTATCGGGGTTGCCGGCCTTGCCGATGGCCGCGATACGCCCCGCCTTGAGGCCGACGTCGGCCTTGACGATGCCCCACCAGTCGAGAATCAGGGCGTTGGTGATCACGGTATCCATCACCGCCTCGTCCAACCGCTGACTCTGGCCCATGCCGTCGCGAATCACCTTGCCGCCGCCGAACTTGACCTCGTCGCCGTAGTGGGTGGCGTCCTTTTCCACCTCGATCCACAGCTCGGTATCGCCCAGGCGCACCCGATCACCCACCGTGGGGCCGTACATATCGGCGTAGGCCTGCCGGCTGATGCTGTTGGTCGACTTCATGACTGGCCTCCTTGAGTGGCTGCATCGAGGCTGCCCATGACATCGCCGCGAAAGCCGTAGATATGCCGGCGACCGACGAAGGGGATCAGCGTCACCTCGCGGGTCTGCCCCGGCTCGAAGCGGATCGCCGTGCCCGCGGCCACGTCGAGGCGGTAGCCGCGGGCCTTGTCGCGGTCGAAGACCAACGCCGGGTTGGCTTCGGCGAAGTGGTAGTGGGATCCGATCTGGATCGGCCGGTCGCCGGTGTTGGCGACCTCGACGGAGATCCGCTCGCGCCCTTCGCAGAGCGCAATATCACCGTCCTGCAATTGATACTCACCGGGAATCATAGGATTCCTCCCTCCTGCGGCCAGTGTTAGACGATAGGGGTATGCACGGTCACGAGTTTCGTCCCATCAGGGAAGGTGGCCTCGACCTGCACCTCGTCGACCATCTCGGCCACGCCCTCCATCACGTCGTCACGGCCGAGGATCTCGCGGCCATAGCTCATCAGGTCGGCGACGCTGCGCCCATCGCGGGCCCCTTCCATGATCTCGAAGCTGATCAGCGCCACCGCTTCCGGGTAGTTGAGCTTGAGGCCACGGGCCTTCCTGCGTTCGGCAAGCTGTGCGGCAGAGAACAGCAGCAGCTTGTCCTTGTCTCTGGGGGTCAGTTCCATAGCGCGCTCCTTATGTCTGGTCGATGTTTGTCGGCAGCGCTGCGCGCTGCATCGCGGTGGAAACCGCACCTACATTGGGTCTGCGGCCAGCCGCGTCAGGTCAGCCAGATGCGCGGTGTATGCGCCTCGCTGCCCATCAGCAGGGGCCTGAGCAGCTCCCAGGCCTGCTGGCAGATCGCCCAGGCTTCATTGCGCTCGCTGCCAAGGTAGCGCAGCAGCAGCACACCGTGGCGCAGCGTGACCGCCCAGCGATTGACCGCGGGCAGCGACTCACGCAGCGTCTCGATGGCTGCCGCGGCCTCGCTGTCGATCAATCCCACCGCCCATAGCGTGGCCTGCACGCTGGCGCCGCCCTGCCCCCAGCGCCCGTGAAAGCGCCGGTGCTGGGGGTCCAGCGGTTGGCGCTCCAGCCACAGCGGCTTGTCATCCAGGGTCAGTCGAAAGCGCTGATCGATGCGCCCCGACACATACGGCAGCTGGCTGGCCGGCCGGCCCAGCGCCAGCACTTCCCAGCCCAGGCAGCGCGCGCTACCGCGCAGCGCGATCTCGGTCGTCTGCGCGCCCCGCGAGCCGTCGAAGGCGATGGTCTCCTGGGGCAGCCACTCGAGGCTGGCCCCATCGTCGACGCTGAGCTGGGTCTGCTGCTGCCAGGCCACGCCCTGGCTGTCGGCCTTGTAGAGTTTATTGGCTGCCGGCGTGGTAAGCAGTGCATGGCTTCCCGCGGCAAGATGCGCCGAGATATGCAGCGCATCGCCGCTGACCAGGCCGCCGGGGGGATGCAGCAGATAGACGTGGCATGCGCCCTCACGGCCTTCCGGGTAAAAAGGCCGCTGCACCCGCAGCGGCCCCTGATGGCGCGCCTGCACCATGCGGGTGACGCTGTCGCGGCGCTCGAAGCCCAGCGCCAGCGAGGCCGCCCAATGCCGTTCGCTATCGAAGCGGTGCCCCGAGTCGGAAGCCGTTGGCAAAGCGTGCGGGATAGCCGTCATAAAGCGGTGTCCGTCAAAGTGTGTATGGCAAGGCGATCATATCGCCGAACGAGCGCTCGCGGCAGCGCCTATACCGTCAGGTGCTGCTTGATCAGCCCGTCCGACAGCTCGGCAATGGGCCCCTTGGCTACCTCACGGCCGCGATCTATGATTACGAAGCGGTCGGCGTACTTGCGGGCGAAAGGCAGTTTCTGCTCCACCAGCAGCACGGTCAGGCCGTCTTCATCGATCAGCTTGCGGATCACCTCGCCGATCTGGGCAACGATATTGGGCTGAATGCCCTCCCCCGGCTCGTCGAGGATCAACATCTTGGGCTCGATGACCAGCGCCCGGCCGATGGCCAGCTGCTGCTGCTGGCCGCCGGAGAGGTCGCCACCGCGGCGGTGGCGCATCTCCTCGAGTACCGGGAACAGCTCGTAGACGCGCTCAGGAATCGTGCGCTTGCCGTCGCTGCGCGCCGCCAGTCCGGTGCGCAGGTTCTCCTCCACGGTCAGCAGCGGGAATATCTGGCGTCCCTGGGGCACATAGCCGATGCCCAGTCGCGCACGCTCCTCGACCCGCTTGCGGGTCAGCTCGATGTCGTCACCGAAGCGCAGGCTGCCGTCGGCCACCCGCTCCTCGCCCATCACGCACTTGAGCAGGGTGGTCTTGCCAACCCCGTTGCGGCCCATCACGCAGGTGCACTCACCGGGCGGGACGTCGAGGGTCAGATCCCACAGGGTGTGGCTCTCACCATAGTACTGATTCAGCTTGTCGACCTTGAGCATCAGGCGGCCTCCTCGCTTTCGCCGAGGTACACTTCGATCACCCGCGGGTCGCTCTGCACCTGGTCCATGCTGCCCTCGGCCAGCACGCTGCCCTGATGCAGCACCGTGACCTTCCGTGCAATCGAGCGCACGAAGCCCATGTCATGTTCGACCACCACCACCGACTGCTTGCCGGCCAGGCCGGTGAGCAGCTCGGCGGTACGCTCCATCTCCTGCTCGGTCATGCCGGCCACCGGTTCGTCAACCAGCAGCAGGCGCGGACGCTGCATCAGCAGCATGCCTATCTCCAGCCACTGCTTCTGGCCGTGGGAAAGGATACCCGCCGGGCGCTGGCGCAGTTCGGTGAGGCCGGTCATTTCCAGCACCTCATCGATGCGCTCCCGGGCCGGTGCAGCGAGACGTGCAATCAGGGTAGGCAGCACCCGCTTGTCGGCGGTCATCGCCAGCTCCAGGTTCTCGAACACCGACAGCGCCTCGAACACCGTGGGCTTCTGAAACTTGCGGCCGATGCCGAGAGTGGCGATCTCGGGCTCGCTCATGGTCAGCAGATTGTGGCGCGAGCCAAACCATACCTTGCCCTGGTCCGGCCGGGTCTTGCCGGTGATGATATCCATCATGGTGGTCTTGCCGGCCCCGTTGGGGCCGATGATGCAGCGCAGTTCGCCGTCATCGACAGTGAGGTTGAGGTCGTTGATGGCCTTGAAGCCATCGAAGCTCACCGTGACGTCCTCCATGTAGAGGATCGGCCCGTGGCGCACATCCACCGGCGACTGGGCGGGCACCATGAAGTCGAATACGCGGTCACGTTGGGCGAGCGACTTGATCAGGCTCATGAGGTCACCTCCTGGCCGGGGGCAGCATCGCTGTCACGACGCCGCTTGAGACGATAGGCGAGCAGGCCGGCAACGCCCTTGGGAAGAAACACCGTGACCAGCACGAACATGCCGCCCAGGGCGAACAGCCAGGCGTCCGGCATCACCCCGGTGAACACGGTCTTGGCGTAGTTGACCAGGATCGCCCCGATCACCGCACCGTACAGGGTGGCACGGCCGCCCAGCGCCACCCACAGCACGATCTCGATGGAGAACAGCGGCGAGAATTCGCTGGGGTTTATGATCCCCACCTGCGGCACATAGAGGGCGCCGGCAAGGCCGGCAAGCATCGCCGAGACAACGAACACGAACAGCTGGAAGCGCTCGACTCGGTAACCAAGGAAGCGCGTGCGCGCCTCGGCATCGCGGGTTGCCACGCAGACCCGGCCCAGCTTGCTGCCGACGATGGCGCGGCACAGCAGGTAGCTGGCGCCGAGTGCCACCCCGCTGGCCAGGAACAGCCCTAGCCGAGTCTCGTTGCTGCGCAGGTTGAAGCCCAGGATATCGCGGAAGTCGGTGAGACCGTCGCTACCACCGAACCCCATCTCGTTGCGGTAGAACGCCAGCATCAGGGCGAAGGTCAACGCCTGGGTGATGATCGACAGGTAGACCCCGGTGACCCGCGAGCGGAACGCCAGGAAGCCGAACACCAGCGCCAAGGCGCCGGGGGCCAGCAGCACCATCAGGAAGGCAAACCAGGCCATGTCGAAGCCCAGCCAGTACCACGGCAGCGACTCCCAGCTCAGAAACACCATGAAGTCGGGGAGGACCGGGTCACCATAGGTGCCGCGGTCACCGATCTGGCGCATCAGGTACATGCCCATGGCGTAGCCGCCGATGGCGAAGAAGGCGCCGTGGCCAAGGCTGAGGATGCCCAGATAGCCCCATACCAGGTCCACCGCCACGGCCAGTAGCGCGTAACTCAGGTACTTGCCGAACAGGTTGACGGTATAGGCGTTGACGTAGAGCGGATGCCCCGCCGGCACCACCACGTGAAGCAGTGTGACCAGGGTCATCGCCGCCAGCAGCACGCCGATAAACAGCTGGGTCGAGCGCTCATTGAACGGTTGCATTAACCACATCGCGATCAGCCCTCCGCCGCACGGCCCTTTTGCGGAAAGAGTCCGCGGGGGCGCTTCTGAATAAATAGGATGATGAACACCAGCACGATGATCTTGGCCAGCACGGCGCCTGCCCAGGGCTCCAGCACCTGGTTGATCACGCCCAGCGAGAGGCCGGCGACCAGAGTGCCCCAGAGGTTACCCACGCCGCCGAACACCACCACCATGAAGGAGTCGATGATGTAGTTCTGACCCAGATTGGGGCCGACATTGGTGAGCTGCGACAGCGCCACCCCGGCGAGCCCGGCGACACCGGAACCGAGGGCGAAGGTCATGATATCGACACGCGTTGCGCGAATGCCCATGGAGCGTGCCATGGCACGATTCTGGGTGACCGCGCGCACTTCGAGACCGAGGCGGGTGCGGCGCATGACCAGCATCAGCGCGGCGAAGACGACCAGCGCAAACCCCAGCACATACATGCGGTTGAGGGTCAGCGACAGCGCATCGTTGATGGCCACCGAGCCGCTCATCCACTCCGGGGTGACCACGGTGCGGTTGAGCGGCGAGATGCCGGTGCGCACCAGCTGCTGAAGGATCAGGCTGACACCGAAGGTGGCCAGCAGCGTCTCCAGCGGCCTGCCCTTGAGGAACTGGATCACGCTTCGCTCGATGGCGATTCCCGCCAGCGCCGCGACCATGAACCCGGCGGGTATCGACAGGATCAGCGCCAGTCCGGGCTGGCCGGGCAGCAGCTGCTGCATCATCCAGGTGGTGTAGGCGCCGAGCATGATCAGCTCGCCGTGGGCCATGTTGATGACCCCCATTACCCCAAAGGTGATCGCCAGGCCGATCGCCGCCAGCACCAGTACCGAGCCCATCGAGAGGCCAAAGTAGAGCGTCTCGGCGGCGCGGTTCAAACGCAGATTCTGTTCGATATTGGCCAGCGCCGTGGCGGCCGCCTCGGCGACCTCTTCATCGTCGCTGTTGGTGGCCTGGTTGAGCGCCACGCGCACCCGTGGATGCAGGCTGCCGTCGAGGTGCTCGATGGCCAGCACATCGCCCTGCTCGAGGCGATGGATGGCCAGCGCCAGGGTCAGACGCTGACGCACCCGGGCGTCCTCTTCCTCTTCGATCAGTGCCTCGATGGGCTCGGCGAGGTCCTCGTCCACCTCGCCGAGCAGACGCTCCGCAGAGGTGCGCCGCTGGTCGAGGTTGGGCGAGTAGAGATCGACCACCGCGATCACGCTGCGCAGCTGGTTACGCAGCGCGTTATTGATACCGATGCGATCGAGGTCGCGGCGCGACATCTCGCCCAGGTCTTCACCGGTCAGGGCATCTTCCACCGGCCAGTCGCGGCCGCTGTTGTCGAGAACGATCACGAAGCGGCCGTCGTCGGCGCGCTGCAGGCGGCCGTCGAGCAGTGACTGCAGCCAGCCGCGGGCGCGCTCATCGTCACTGGCGACGATGGCATCGATAGCCTCGCCCTTGGCGGGAAAGCTGTCGACATCCAGCGCTTCGAGCAACTCGATGGCCGCTTCGTCGTCAGCCGAGGTCTCGGCATGCGCGGTCAACGGCATGACCAGCAGCACCAGCAGCCAGAGTAAAAGGAGACTCCTCATGGGTTCTTCCTTTGCGATAGGGAGTAACGAAATCGGTCAAGCAGGCGTGCGCCCCACCGCCGAGCGGCGGCGGGGCTGGGTGCTATCACTCTTCGGCGAGGGCTTCTTCGGCTTCTTCGGCCGCGGTGCTGCCGCCACAGGAGCCGGTGGCCACGTTGTAGTTACCGCAGCGCATCGGTGCCTGCCAGTCGGCCATCAGGTCACGCGAACCCGGCAGGAAGTCGGACCAGGCGTCGCCGGCCACGGTGGACGGAGTCTGCCAGACGATGTCGAACTGGCCATTGTCCTGCACCTCGCCGATCAGCACCGGCTTGGTGATGTGGTGGTTGGGCATCATCGCCGCATAGCCGCCGGACAGGTTGGGCACGGTGACGCCGATGATCGCGTCCTTGATCTCATCAGGGTCGGTGGTGCCGGCCTTGCGCACCGCCTCGGCCCACATATTGAAGCCGATGTAGTGGGCTTCCATGGGATCATTGGTCACCGCCTCTTCATCGCCGGTCCAGTCGATCCAGGCATCGATGAAGTCGTAGTTTTCGTCGGTGTCGACGCTCATGAAGTAGTTCCAGGCCGCCAGATGGCCGACCAGCGGAGCGGTGTCGATGCCCGACAGCTCCTGCTCACCCACCGAGAAGGCGATGACCGGAATGTCCGCTGCGTCGATGCCCTGGTTACCCAGTTCGCGATAGAACGGCACATTGGCGTCGCCGTTGATGGTCGAAACCACGGCGGTCGGCTTGCCCTCTTCGCCGAAGCGACGAATCTCGCTGACGATGTTCTGCCAGTCGGAGTGCCCGAATGGGGTGTACTCGATCATGATGTCCTCGTCGGCCACGCCGTGCTCTTCCTTGAGGAAGGCTTCGAGGATGCGGTTGGTGGTACGCGGATAGACGTAGTCGGTACCGACCAGTGCAAAGCGCTCGATACCCACTTCGTTGATCAGGTACTCGACCGCCGGAATCGCCTGCTGGTTAGGCGCGGCGCCGGTGTAGAAGACGTTCTCGGAGGACTCTTCGCCCTCGTACTGCACCGGATAGAACAGCAGCCCGTTAAGCTCCTCGAATACCGGCAGCACCGCCTTGCGCGAGACCGAGGTCCAGTTGCCGAAGACCACGTCCACTTCATGCTGTTCGAGCAGCTCGCGGGCGCGCTCGGCGAACAGCGGCCAGTCGGAGGCCGGGTCGACCACCACCGCCTCGAGCTCACGACCGAGCAGACCGCCCTGCTCGTTCTGCTGCTCGATAAGCATCTCGACGGTGTCCTTGAGGGTCGACTCGCTGATCGCCATGGTGCCGGACAGCGAGTGCAGAATGCCGACCTTGATCGGATCGTCGGCCAGCGCCTGGGTAGCGCCAGCCAGGGTGCCGGCTGCCAGCATGGCTGCGGCGAGACGGCGGGGAGTAAAGGATGCCTTGGGTGCGTTCACGAGATTCTCCTTGCGGAATCTGGTTATTATGCGCCGGCGGAGGGGCGAAACCCGCTACCCCAGCGTTGTGTCCAGCGACGCGCCAGCCAATGTCAGGTGACACGGCGCGGCTATCGCAAGGGATATGTCGCAAGGGCTATGCCAACCCGCTAACGACCGCTATTTCCTCTTCTTTTTCAATCATATGAACACAAGATCGCTATCCTGAAACCATTCCACATGCACCAAAATTGTGCATCTCGCCTGCACTGCACTCCATTGTTGCGCCAGAACGGGGAATTGCCGCGCACCCAGGCGGTGCAAAAAAATGCCGCCCCTTGGGGCGGCATCTCCATCGTGGCAACAACGGCGTCGTTTACAGCGGGTAGAAGGCGGCCTCGTCGAGGGCCATCAGTGGCTCGGCGCCGGCACGGATCTGCTGCTCTAGGGCCAGAGTGTGCGGCAGCATGCGGGCAATGAAGTGGCGCCCCACGCTGAGCTTGGCCTGGTAGAAGGCTGCCCCGGCCGGGCCATCCTGCCGCAGGCCCTGCTCGGCGGCACGCGCCATCTTCCACCACATCCAGGCATAGGTCACATGACCGAACAGCTGCAGGTAGTCGTGGGCGGCGGCGCCGAGCTCCTCGGGATGCCCATCGGCGGCCTCGAGCAGCGCTGCCGTGACCGCCTCGAGGCGTGACAGCTCCTGCTCACAGGCGCGCTGGAACGGTACCAGCGTGTCGCTGGCGGCGGTGGCCAGGTCGGCGCGCATCACTTCCGCAAAGCGCTCGACATAGGCGCCACGGTTGCGAAACAGCTTGCGCCCCACCAGATCCATGGCCTGAATGCCGTTGGTGCCTTCGTAGATCATCGCGATACGCGCATCGCGCACATACTGCTCGGCGCCCCACTCAACGCAGTAACCGTTGCCGCCGTAGAGCTGCTGAGCCTCGACGGTGGCGGCGAAGCCACGGTCGGTCAGAAAAGCCTTGGCCACCGGCGTCAGCAAAGCGACCAGGTCGGCGGCCTGGTCGCGTGCGGCGGCGTCGGGGTGGAACTTGACGCAGTCGAGCTGGCTGCCGACAAAGGCGGCAAAGGCTCGGCCGCCCTCGTTCCAGGCGCGGGTATTGAGTGCCATGCGCCGCACATCGGGATGCACCAATATGGGGTCTGCCGGCTTGCCGGGGGCCGCCGGGCCGTTTGGCGCACGACTCTGCAGCCGCTCACGGGCAAAATCCATGGCACTCTGATAGGCCACTTCGCCGAGCCCGAGCCCCTGGATGCCAATCGACAGGCGCTCGTAGTTCATCATGGTGAACATGGTCGCCAGGCCCTGGTGCGGCTCGCCGATCAGCATGCCCTCGGCGCCGTCGAAGTTCATCACGCAGGTGGCGCTGCCCTTGATGCCCATCTTGTGCTCCAGGCCACCGCAGCTGAGCGCATTGCGCTCGCCGAGCGACCCGTCGGCATTGACCTTGAACTTGGGCACCAGGAACACCGAGATACCCCGCGAGCCGGCCGGCGCATCGGGCAGCTTGGCCAGCACCAGATGAACGATATTGTCGACCATGTCGTGCTCGCCGCCGGTGATCCAGATCTTGCTGCCGGTAATCGCGTAGCGGTCATCGCCGAGCGGTTCGGCGCGGGTCTTGATCAGCCCCAGGTCGGTGCCACAGTGGGGCTCGGTCAAGCACATGGTGCCTAGCCACTCGCCGCGGTGCATGGGCGGTAGATAGGCCTGCTTGATGGCGTCCGGGGCATACTGATCGAGCAGCAGGGTGGCGCCATTGTTGAGCGCCGGATAGAGCGCAAAGCTGGCGTTGGTGGCATACAGCATCTCTTCGAAGGCCACCGTCAGCATCTTGGGCAGGCCCTGGCCATCATAGTCGGGGTTGCCGCCGAGGCCCAGCCATCCACCCTCGGCCAGGGTCTTGCAAGCCGCCTTGAAACCGCCGGGAGTGGTCACCTCACCGTCGCGCAGCCGGCAGCCTTCGGCATCACCACTCTGGTTGAGCGGAAACAGTTCGGCCTCGGTCACCTTGGCCCCCTCCTCGAGAATGGCATCGGCAAGCTCGGCACCAAACTCGGCGGTAGCCGGCATGGCCGCCCACAGCGCAGGGGCTTGCATCACCTCGTTGAGGACGAAACGCATATCGGTCAACGGTGCCCGGTAATAGGCCATGGTCTATCTCCTGATCGTCGCCGGTGATCGCCTACTGCGGCACCGGGCAAAATTCAAACGCTTGCTTGAATACTAGACCAACGGAGGACCCGCTGTCATAGCGACCTTGGGCGTAGACGCTCCACAAAAACACGGGGGCGCCGGCTGTGCCGACGCCCCCGCAAAGGGTAGTACCGATAGGCTTCAGGCGCGGGCGCCTGCAATTGCCTTCTTGACCAGCGGCAGGATCAGCGACAGCGCGGCGATGATCAGCAGCCACATGGAGATCGGCTTGTCGATGAAGATCGACCAGTCGCCGCCAGAGATCTGCAGCGCACGGCGCATCGACTCCTCCATGATGTCGCCGAGAATCAGCGCCAGGATCAGCGGCGCCGCGGGGAAACCGAACAGCCGCATCCCGAGGCCGATCAGGCCAAAAGCCAGCAGCAGCAGCAGGTCGAACACGCTGAAGCTCATGCCGTAGACGCCGATCATGCAGAAGATCAGGATCAGCGACAGCAGCAGCGGGCGCGGCATATCGAGGATCTTGGCGATCAGCGGAATCAGCGGCAGATTGAGCACCAGCAGGAAGATATTGCCAAGGTACATACTGGCGATCACACCCCAGAACACATCCGGGCGGCTTTCGATCATCGCCGGCCCGGGTGTCACGCCCATCACCAGCAGCGCCCCCAGCAGTACCGCCGTCGTCCCCGACCCCGGCACGCCAAGGGTCAGCAGCGGCACGAAGGAGCCGGTGCAGGCGGCGTTATTGGCCGCTTCCGGTGCCGCCACCCCCTTGATGTTGCCCTTGCCGAAGGTGTCACCGTCCTTGGCCAGGCGCTTCTCCATGCTGTAACCGAGGAACGAACCGATGGTAGCACCGGCGCCCGGCAGCACGCCGGTGAAGAAGCCGAGGATCGAGCTGCGACCGATCGGAGCGGCGATAGCACGGCACTCCTTACCGCTGAGCTTGAGCGAACCAATGGCGTTGCGCGGTTGCTCCTTGCCACCGCCCCCGCGCAGCAGCATATAGAACACCTCGGCCAGGGCGAAGATGCCCAGCGCCACCACCAGGAAGTCGATGCCGTCCAGCAGGTGGGCGCTACCGAAGGTGTAGCGCTCGGTACCGGTCTGCAGGTCGATGCCGATGATCGAGATCATCACCCCGATCACCGCCGCGATAAGGCCCTTTACCAGCGACTTGTCAGACAGCGAGACCACCGCGGTGAGGCCCAGTACCATCAGCGCGAAGTACTCGGCGGGGCCGAAACTGACTGCCACTCGGCCGAGCATCGGCGCGACCAGCATCAGGAAGATGATCGACACCGTGCCGCCGATGAAAGAGGAGTATGCCGCGATAGCCAAGGCCTTGCCGGCCATACCCTGCTTGGCCATCGGGTAGCCATCGAACGAGGTGGCGACGGTACCCGCCACGCCCGGCGCATTGAGCAGGATCGATGAGGTCGAGCCGCCGAAGATTGCGCCATAGTAGACGCCGGCCATCAGGATCAGGCCCGACGACGGCTCCATGGCAAAGGTGATCGGGATCATCAGCGCCAGGGCGCTTATTGGCCCCAAGCCAGGCAGCATGCCGATGATGGTACCGGCGAACACCCCGAAGAAGACGTAAGCGATGTTCATCGGCTCCAGCGCAATGCCGAAGCCATACATCAGGTTATTGAAAGCTTCCATGAAAGTATCTCTCTCACGTGACGTTAGCGTCGACTCAGAGCGGCAGAATGCCCGTCGGCAGATAGACACCCATGACTTTAGTCATGGTCAGATACAGCGTCAGCACCACGCCCAGCGATGCCGCCAGGTTGACCCCGTGACGGCGGTAGCCGTAGTACCAGGCCAACCCGAAGCAGAGGGTGGTGGAAGCGACCACGAAACCGATGGGTGCCAATAGCACCGCGTAGGTGGCAATGGCGATGGAGGTAATCACCACCCGCGACCAGGGGCGCATGAGCAGAGGTAAGGCCTGTTCATCGGCATCAAGCTCATCGGGAGTGTCCTGCGCCTTGGGTTTCTCCAGGAACAGCAGCAGCGAAAGGCCGAGCAGCGTAAAGCCCAGCACCTTGGGAAACAGGTCGGAATCGACCGGGCGCGGTAGCGGGAAGTTGGGGATCTGCCAGGCCATGGCCAAATAGCCCACGGCGACCAGTGCCAGGCACAGCGCCAGTATCTGGTTTGCGTTGAGTCGTGTCATGAGGAGTCTGCCCCGAACCCTGTGAGAGCGGGTTCAAGTGTCACATTCGAGAATGCGCGGGCCCCGCTAGCGAGGCCCACGCCGTAACAGCGCTGATGCAGTCGGCTCAGTCGCCGAGCAGGCCCAGCTCGCTCAGTACTTCGCTGAACAGCTCTTTCTGCTCGTCGAGGAAGGCACCAAACTCTTCGCTGTCCTGATAGGCATCGAGCCAGCCCAGCTGGTCGCGGGCCTCGACCCAGCCATCGGTCTCGAGCATCTCGGCGAACAGGTTTTCGTAATAGGACACCGCCTCTTCCGGCATGTCCGGGGTGCCCATCACGCCACGCCAGATATCGAAGGTGTAGTCGATGTCCTGCTCAAGGTACGTCGGAATATCGGCCAGCGAGCCACCCAGACGCTCCGGCGCAGACACGCCCAGAGCACGGATGTCGCTGTCTTCGCCCAACTGACCCGCGGCTTCACCGGCACCGGTAATGACCGCTTCGACGTGCCCGCCCATCAGATTGGTCATGGCTTCGCCGCCGCCGGAGAACGGAATGTAGTTGACGTCCGAGGCATTGAGACCAGCGGCTGAGGCCAGACCAGCGATGGAGATGTGATCCATGGAACCAGGCGCACTGCCGCCGCCGACGCTGAGGCTCGCATCCTCAGCCATCGCTTCCATCAGGTCATTGAGGCTCTCGTACTCGGAGTCTGCCGGGACCAGCACGATGGAGTAGTCGGTGATCAGGCGCGCGATCGGCGTAAAGTCGGTGTGATCGTAGCGCGAGGTGCCGGCCAGCGGCACCAGGATGATCGGCGGGCTGGTGGCGAAGATCTTGTGCGGGTTGCCAGCGTCGCGGGCAATCTGTGCCCAGGCCACGGCACCGCCGCCGCCGGGGGTGTTGATCGCGGCGAAGTTACGCTCGGCCAGGCCCTCTTCCTGGATCACCCGCGAGGTGGTGCGCACCAGGGTGTCCCAGCCGCCGCCCGGGTTGGCCGGGGCGATGAATTCGACTGAGCTGGTCGGCTCCCAGTCATCGGCTTGGGCGGTGGCGGCGCCAAAGGCCATGGTGGCGGCCAGCGGCAGGGCCAGGAAGGATAGACGGGAAAGTTTGGCGGTCATGGCGTTCTCCACTTGTTGCTTTGGTTGTTATCGGCACACTGGCGGTGCCTCGGTATCACTCGACTTGCACCCTAGTTCAGGGCGCTTCGCGCCGACAACCTTGTGTCGATAAACCGTAAAAAAACTATTGTAAGCATTTTGTTCATTTTGTTTTCGGCGATACCTGACGCTCATCCGCTTACACCCAGCAAGCCTTCAGCGTTACCGACCAGCCGGTAGCGGCGCTCCGGCCTTCCTACATCACCATAGCCCAGTTCGGCGCAGGCCACGGCTTCAGCGACCAGAAACTCCAGGTAGCGGCGCGCCGTAGAGCGGCTGGCACCGATCTTGCTGGCCAGCTGCATGGCGGTCAGCGGCCCGGCCTCCTCACGCAGTGCAGTGACCACCGCGCCCAGCGTCAGGCGGTCGATGCCCTTTGGCAGCGCCGCGCGTCCGCTCGGCGACGGTTTGTCGGCACTGGCCCGCATGCGCCCCAGGGTACGGTCGAGCTCTTCCTGGCTCATCTCGGCCTTGTGGTCCAGCGCCGCACGTTCCTGGCGGAAACGGCGCAGCATCTGCCCCATGCGCTCGCTCTCGGTGGGCTTGATCAGGTAGTCGAAGACACCGCCACGCAGCGCCTCGGCGATGGTCTCGACCTCCTTGGCGGCGGTGATCATGACGATATCGAGGTGCGCATGGCGGCGACGCATCTCCCACAGCAGCTCGAGCCCCTCGACGTCGGGAATATAGGCATCGAGCAGCACCAGATGGACATTGGCCGCGTCGCGCTCGAGCAGCGCTAGCGCCTCGGCGCCGGTCTTGGCCATGCCCACTACCTCGAAGCCTTCGCTCTGCTCGATGAAAGCACGGTTGATATCGGCGATGCGGAAATCGTCCTCGACGATCAGGATCCCATACACGGGTTCGCTCATCTGTTTCCCTATTGTTCTGTGCATTGCTGGCGTGCTGTGCTTGCGATCAGACGTCGCTGACGCTGGGCGCTCGGCACAGCGTCTTGTCGAGCACCACGGTGAAGCCGGCGCCGCCCAGCTCGCTGTCTTCCAACGTGATGGCACCGCCGTTTTCCTGGCACAGGCGATTGACCAGCGCCAGGCCGATACCGCGGTGCTTGCCGGGCTTGGTCGAGAAGCCTTCGCTGAAGATCGACTCGATCTGCTCGGGTGGCACACCGGGGCCATTGTCCTCGACCTCGATCAACAGCTGCTCGCCGAGGTCGGTGAAGAACAACCGTACCCGCGGCTGGCGCGGGCCGGCATCGGCATCGAGACCGGCGGCGCTGGGCGTGCCGATGCCCTGCACCGCGGCATAGCAGGCGTTATCGAGCAGGTTGCCGATCACCGTCATCAGCACTTCCTGGCCGTGCAGGGTCAGTGGCACGCTCAGCGAACTCTGCTCGTCGATTTCGAGGATCACCCCCAGCTCACGCGCACGCGTCAGCTTGCCCATCAGGGTACCACTGAGCACCGGGTCGGCGACGTGCCCCATCAGAAACGCCATTTGCGCCTGAGCCCGCTCGCTCTCCTGGTGGATCAGCGCCAGCGCCTCCTTGACCCGATCGAGCTGCAGCAGCCCGGAGATGGTATAGAGCTTGTTGGAAAACTCATGGGCCTGGGCGCGCAACATATCGACGTCACGGGTGACGGCGCTCAGTGCCTGGGAGAGATCGACGATCTCGCGCCGGCTGCGGAAGGTGGCCACCGCCCCTTCGACCACCCCCTCGTGAATCACCGGTACGCGGTTGACCACCACCGGGTGATCGCCCAGCCACATCTCCTGATCGAACTGCCGCTCGCCGCTGTCGAGCACCTCCATCAGCCGCGAATTGGGCACCACGTCCTGGACCGGCTTGCCGAGCACCTCGCGCTCGCTGGGCAGATCGAGGAAGCGCCGCCCCTGCTGGTTGAGCAGGGTGATCTCGCCATCGTGATTGACCGCCAGAATGCCTTCGTGGATCGACTGCAGGATGGCCTCCTTCTCCATCGCCAGGCGTGCGATCTCGTGGGGTTCCAGCCCCAGGATCACGCGCTTGAGGTGGCGCGACAGCCCGTAGGCACCGGCAAAACCGAACACGATCATCATCGCCACCAGCAGCCAGCCAAGGCTGGTATGCTCGCCAACGTCGAGCTCCACGCGGTCGAGCATGAAGCCCACCGAGACGATCCCGATGATATTGCCGTCGTCGTCGAATACCGGGGTCTTGCCACGCATCGCCTCGCCAAGCGACCCGGTAGCCTCGGAAACGTAGGACTCGCCGTGGATCAAGGCGCGGTCGTTGTCGCCGCCAACCATCGGCAGGCCGAGTCGCTCTTCCAGTGGGTGGGAATAGCGGATCCCCTGGTCATCGCCGACCACCACGTAACGCGCACCGGTCTCGCGTCGGATGCGCTCGGCAATGGGCTGGATGGTGGCGCTGGGATCGTCGTCGTCGAAGGCCTCGATCAGGCCAGGGATACTGGCCACCGAGAGTGCCACCGAGAGTGCCCGCTGGCCGATCTGATCGGCGATGATCTCGGCCTTGCGGTGATTGAGATAGGCGCCCTGGGCAAGCAGCATGCCGCCCAGCAGCGCGCCCACCAGCAGCATCACCTGTAGCCGAAAGCTGCGCAGCTTGAGCCCACGACGGGTGCGGCCACGCCGCCGCCAGCGGGCGACCTCGGCAATGACTTCGGGACGAGTTGGGGGCATCAGGGGCCTCGGCGAACGGGCGACGGCTCATTGTCGCACGCCGTGACCGCCGATCAAGCCATCGAGTGACGTGTCGCGCGTATTACTCGGCCGTGACGCGGACCGGTGCCGTACCACTACGCAGCATATCGAGCTCGCCGGCGGCACGTCGCGACAGGTCGATGATGCGGCCGCGCACGAAGGGGCCGCGATCATTGATACGCACCACCGTCTCGCGACCGTTATCGAGATGGGTGACGCGGACTCGGGTACCGAATGGCAGACTGGGATGCGCCGCGGTCAAGGCCTGCTGATCGAAACGCTCCCCGCTGGCGGTCTGACGCCCCTGGTAGCGATCAGCGTAGTAGGAAGCGACACCCTCCTCGACTGACGCCGCGCCGCTCGAATGTCGCGTGTCGCGGCTGGCGCAGCCACTGACGAGCAGCATTGCCATCAGCGCGACCACCAATGCCACGCCCCTGCTCGAAAACCTCGACGCGGCAATACTACATGCGAATCCTTGCATGGCCTGACTACCTCAACGGATATCGTCTTCAGGCGCTGTCCGCGTTGGCCTCCGGGGTGGGGTGCTTGCCCTCCTGCCAGCCACCGCTGCCAGCCTCGCGCGGGTTGAACCACGCCAGCCGCGCATGCAGCGCCACGACCTGGCCGACGATGATCAAGGTCGGCGGCTTGATAGTGCCCGCCGCAAGCGCGTCCGGCAAGTGTAGCAAGGTACCGACATGCACCCGCTGGAGCGCCGTGGTGCCCTGCTCGATCAGCGCCAGCGGGGTGTCCTCGGCGAGGCCGTGGGCGCGCAGTTGGGCACTGATGATCGGTAGTCCGCCCAAGCCCATATAGAACACCAGCGTCTGGCCCGGGTGGGCCAGGGTTGCCCAATCCAGCTCACAGCTGCCGTTCTGCAGATGCCCGGTGATAAAGCGCACCGACTGGGCATGATCGCGGTGAGTCAGCGGAATGCCGGCGTAAGCGCCGCAGCCCGCTGCTGCGGTGATCCCGGGGATCACCTCGAAGCCGACTCCCGCCGCGGCCAATGCCTCGAGCTCCTCACCGCCGCGGCCGAAGATGAACGGATCGCCACCCTTGAGGCGTACCACCCGCTTGCCTTGACGCGCCCAGTCCACCAGCGCCTGGTTGATCCCCTCCTGGGGCACGCTGTGCTGCGAGCGCGCCTTGCCGACGTAGAAACGCTGCGCGTGAGGATTGGCCATGGCCAGGATCTCCTCGCTGACCAGACGGTCATGCAGGATCACTTCGGCCAGCTGCAGACGCTTGAGCGCCTTGAGGGTCAGCAGCTCAGGATCACCCGGGCCGGCGCCCACCAGGGTCACCTGCCCCCGCGGGAAGTCGCGACGCCTGGCCAGACTGGCATCGGCGGATGATAAGGGGGAATGAGTCGAGTCGGCCATTCTAAAGAACCAAAAGATATAAGAAGCAGGATATATATGCCGCAGTTTAGGGCATCACAGCGGGCGCCGCCAGCCTGCCATACACACGACACCGCCCCGTCGGCCGCTGGCCGACGGGGCGGTGCTAGACTTTTCGCCCAACTCAGGTGTGACGAGATCGCCACAGCCGTGGACTGATGACTTCACCGACCACCACGACCAGCATCAGCAGGGCCAGCAACCACGGCCACTGCGATGCCAGGTGCAGGGTTGCGATACCCAGCGCATCGACGAAGATCAACAGGATACCCAGCGGACTGACATAGCGAATCATGAACAGCCACAGCGCGTGCTGGGTGTCGGACAGGCCGAGTTCCGACTTGAAGATCTCATGGCGCAGCAGGAAGCCAGCCATCAGGGCCATGGCAAGGCCGCCCAGCGGCATCATCCAGCGCGACGTCAGGTAGTCGAGCCAGTCGAAGACGTTGCGGCCCGCCAGGGTCCATTCGGCCCCCCAGTTGAACGACAGCATTGCCAGGGTGCTGACCAGCCATAGCAGGATCCCTACCCCCCATGCGGCGTGCTTGCGGGCGATCCCCTTGCTTTCGTTGAGCCAGGCCACGGTGGCCTCGATCATCGAGATCGATGAAGTCAGCGCCGCCATCGACAGCATCACGAAGAACAGGATCCCGAACAGCGTGCCCAGCGGCATCGACTGGAAGGCCAGTGGCAGGCTCATGAAAATCAGGCCCGGGCCCTCGCCTGGGTCCATGCCATTGGCGAAGATGATCGGGAAGATCGCCAGGCCGGCCATCAGCGCCACTACGGTATCCGCGGCGGCAACGCTAAAGGTGGTGCGGGCGATGGAGGTGCGATCGGGCAGATAGGCACCGTAGGTGAGGATCGCCCCGGAGGCCAGCGACAGGGTAAAGAAGGCGTGGCCCAGTGCGGCCAGCATGCCCTCGCTGGTAAGTCCGCTGGTGTCGAACGAGAACAGGAAGGCAACCGCCTCGCCGAAGCCACCAGAGAAGATCCCGTAGCCGATCAGGATCGCCAGCATGATCACCATGCCCGGCATCATCCAGCTGACGCTGCGTTCTATCCCGGCCTGAACTCCCTTGCCGACGATCCACATGGTCAGCACCACCACCAGGGTGCTCCACAGGCCGAGGTTGAAGGGGTCCTCATTGTTGGCATCGAAAATTGCCACCATGTCATCGACGCTCGATCCCCCCAGCGAGCCGCTCAGCATCTTCCACAAATAGGAGAACGACCAGCCGGCCACCACCACGTAGAAGGAGAGGATCATGAACCCGGCCAGCATCGCCATCCAGCCTACCAGCGACCACAGCCGGCCGTGTCCCGACTCGCGGGTGACACGGCGGATGGCATCGATGGGGCTACCGCGTCCGCGCCGACCAAAAGCGATCTCGACCATCATGATCGGCACCCCTACCGCCAGGATGCAGGCCAGGTACACCAGCACGAAGGCGCCGCCGCCGAACTCGCCTGCGATATAGGGGAATTTCCAAATGTTGCCGAGTCCCACCGCCGAACCGGTAGCAGCCAGCACGAACCCCCAGCGACCAAGCCAGAGATTCTTGGGTTGTTGTCTTGTCGTCATTGCAAAACCTATTGAGGAAGTTTGTTATTGTCATCGATAACCGAGCAATTCGCTATATAAATGCCCGCTACCATTTTCATCAGCCAAGTGAAGCGCCATTAACAACACAAAATAACGTTTCTTTTGAAACAATATGCCGCATCGAATGCCCCGGCAAGCGCTGATCGGCTACCGCGCTCCCCCTCGACCCAGAAAATCGTAACGATATGCTGACACCCGCTGCCCTGGCGCCATCGACTCTCGCACTCGGTTACACTGGGGCACGACTCGACCGCTACGACACAGGACATCCGCCGTGAGCCAAGCCCCCTCATCTCCGCCGCCCGAGCTGCAGCTGGAGCAGTTTCTGCCCTATCGCCTGGCCCATCTCGCCGAACGCATCAGCCAGTCGCTGGCGCAGATATACGCCCGCGAATTCGAGCTCAGCATTGCCGAGTGGCGCGTCCTGGCCTGGCTGCACCAGCGCCGTAGCCTCACCGCCAGCCAGATCTGCGAACTCACCGACATGGATAAGGCGCGGGTATCGCGAGCGGTCAAGTCGCTCGGCGAGCGCGAGCTGCTGGCTCGCCAGCGCACTCGCCGCGACCAGCGCAGCCTGCGCTTGAGTCTCACCGAGGCGGGCCAGGCGCTGATGGCCAAGGCGATTCCACTGGCCCTGGAGTGGGAGGGTGGACTGGTCGATGGTCTCAGTGCCGCCGAGTATCGCGACCTGTTCCGGCTGCTCAACAAGCTCGATGCACGCCTGGATCAGTTGACCGAGACTTGACCCGACAGGGGGCTCCCGCTAGATTTAGTTTCAAATGAAACTACAAGGCGAAGCAATACGCCTAGCCAGGAGCACCGACATGCAATCCCAGCCCGCCACACCGTCCTACCACAGCGGCTTTCGCAATCATGTCGCCAGCGAGGCGCTACCCGGCGCCTTGCCCGAGGGCCAGAACTCACCGCAGCGCTGCCCCTACGGCCTCTATGCCGAGCAGTTGACCGGTTCGGCCTTCACCGCACCCCGCGGCGACAATCTGCGCAGTTGGCTGTACCGCATTCGCCCCTCGGTGGTGCAGGGCGCCTACCATCCCCTCGACCACCCAAGCTGGATGACCGCCCCCACCGCCACGGCACTGGCCGATCCCAACCAGATGCGCTGGGATCCGCTGCCGCTGCCCACTGAGCCCACCGACTTCATCGACGGCCTGACCACCATCGGCATCAACGGTGACGTCGCCGCGCAGAGTGGCTGCGGGGTGCACGTCTATGCCTGCAACCGCAGCATGCAGCGCTTCTTCTATGATGCCGATGGCGAGCTGCTGATCGTGCCGCAGCTTGGCGACCTGATGGTACGCACCGAGATGGGCGTGCTCGAAGTCGCCAGCGGCGAAATCGCGGTAGTTCCCCGCGGCGTCAAGTGTCAGGTGCAGCTGGCCGAGGGCGTCGAGGCGGCGCGCGGCTATGTGTGCGAAAACTACGGTGCGCCCTTCGAGCTGCCTGGGCTGGGGCCGATCGGCGCCAACGGCCTGGCCAACCCGCGCGACTTCCTGACGCCGTCCGCCGCCTACGAAGACGCCCTGGGCGAGGTCGAACTGCTGGCGCGCTTTGCCGGCCGGCTGTGGATGACCCACCTCGATCACTCGCCGCTGGACGTGGTCGCATGGCACGGCAACTACGCGCCCTACAAGTACGACCTGGCCCACTTCAACACCATCAATACGGTGAGCTTCGACCACCCCGATCCGTCGATCTTCACCGTGCTGACCTCGCCCTCGGACACCCCGGGCATGGCCAATATCGACTTCGTGATCTTCCCACCGCGCTGGATGGTGGCCGAGGACACCTTCCGCCCGCCCTACTTCCATCGCAACCTGATGAGCGAGTTCATGGGCCTGATTCACGGCGAGTACGATGCCAAGGCCGAAGGCTTCGTGCCCGGCGGCGCCAGCCTGCACAACTGCATGTCGCCCCACGGCCCGGATGCCGAAACGTTCGAGAAGGCCAGCAATGCTGAGCTCACGCCGCAATACCTTGGCAAGACACTGGCCTTCATGTTCGAGAGCCGCTACCCGTTCCAGACCGTGCCCGGCGCACGCGATGCCGACTTCCGCCAGCGCGACTATGTCGACGTCTGGTCGACCCTGCGCTCGCACTTCGACGCCGAGCGGCCGTGATCCCCTCTCCTCCGACGACAAGGACTCCCAGACCATGAAACTCGCTACCCTCAAACTCGACCCCAGGCAGTGCCGCGACGGTGAACTGGTGATCGTCTCCCGCGACCTGCGCCAGGCCGTCAGTGCCAGCGATATCGCCGACACCCTGCAGCAGGCCCTGGAACGCTGGACGGCGGTCAGTCCGCTGCTGGAAAAACGCTACGCCGAGCTCAATGACGGCCAGGCCGTGGGCGCTTTCGATCTCGACATGCCCTCCCTGCACTCGCCGCTGCCGCGCAGCTATCACTGGGCCGACGGCTCGGCCTATCTCAACCACGTCAAGCTGGTGCGCCAGGCCCGCGGCGCCGAGCTGCCCGAGAGCTTATGGAGCGACCCGCTGATGTACCAGGGCGGCGGCGATGCCTTCCTGGGACCCTACGACGATATCGAGGCGGTCAGCGAGGAGCACGGCATCGACTTCGAAGGCGAGATCGCGGTGATCACCGACGACGTGCCGATGGCGGTCACGCCGGAGCAGGCGGCAAGCCATATCAAGCTGATCATGCTGGTCAACGACGTCAGCCTGCGCGGGCTGATTCCCGGTGAGCTGGCCAAGGGCTTCGGCTTCTTTCAGGCCAAGCCCGCCTCGAGCTTCTCGCCGGTGTGCGTGACCCCCGACGAGCTGGGTGACGCCTGGCAGGACGGCCGCGTACATCTGCCGCTGAGCGTGCATCTCAACGGTGAAAAGTTCGGTGAGCCAGAGGCCGGGCCGGACATGATCTTCGGCTTTCCCGAACTGGTGGCCCACGCCGCCAGGACACGCCAGTTGGGTGCCGGTGCTATCGTCGGCTCGGGCACGGTGTCAAACCCCGACCCCGACGGCGGCCCCGGCAAGCCGATTGCCGACGGCGGCGTGGGCTACAGCTGCCTGGCCGAAGTGCGCATGGTGGAGAAGATTCTGCATGACGAAATCAAGACCCCCTTCATGCGCTTCGGCGACCGTGTCCGCATCGAGATGTTCGACCGCAAGGGCCAGAGCCTCTTCGGCGCCATCGACCAGCGGGTAGTGAAGTATCAGGAGTCCGAATGACCACGCTATACGGCTACTTTCGCTCCTCGGCGGCCTATCGAGTGCGCATCGCCCTGAACCTCAAGGGCCTGGCGTACCACCAGACAAGCATCGATCTGGTGGCTGGGGAACAGCGCGAGGCAGACCACCTCGCCCGCCAGCCCCAGGGGCTGGTGCCCGCACTGGTGACCGACGACGGCGTTACCCTGAGCCAATCGCTGGCGATCTGCGAGTACCTGGAAGAGCGCTACCCCGAGCCGGCACTGCTGCCGGCGGACCTCCCCGGCCGGGCGCGGGTACGCGCCCTCTCTCAGTTGATCGCCTGCGAGATGCACCCGCTCAACAACCTGCGGGTGCTGACGTACCTGGTGGGTGAGCTTGGTGCTACCGACGACGCCAAGCTGAGCTGGTACCGCCACTGGATCGACGAGGGCTTCACCGCCCTTGAGGCGCAGCTTTCCCGCGACGCTGGCTGCGGCGACTTCTGCCACGGCGACACCCCGGGGCTGGCGGATATCTGCCTGGTGCCCCAGGTGTTCAACGCCGAGCGCTTCGAGTGCGACCTCTCGAACTACCCGCGCATCCAGCAGATTGCCGCCAACTGCCGCGCCCTGCCGGCCTTCGCCCAGGCCACACCGGCGGCCCAGCCTGACGCACGCTGACCCCTTACTGCCGTTACCGCGGCGCCGTGCACAAGCACGGCGCCGCGCGTTCAGGGAGCCCCTCATGAACGACGCCTGGAAAACCTACCGCTCGGCCCCCGCCAGCGGCTCACGTCTGTTGCCCGCCGCCGAACTGGCCGTCGGCACCACTCACAGCATGCTGCTCGACAGTCAACGCGGCAGCTTCCCGCTGCTGCTGGTCGGGCTCGCCGACGGCCCCCGCGCCTACGTCAACGCCTGCCCTCACCAGTACCTGCCTCTCGACCAGCGTGGCAGTCGCATTCTCAGCCAGGACGGCCAGACCCTACGCTGTACCAACCACGACGCCAGCTTCTCAGCGCACAGCGGTGAAGGCAGCGGCGGTCTGGGCGAGGGTTGCACACTGGACCCAGTGCCCTTGGCAGTGGATGAAGAGGGCTGGCTGGTGATCGGCGAATAAACAGGCAAAAACCCCGCGGCTGGCCGCGGGGTCGAAGGTCAATCGCCAAGGGGAACGACGTGATCAGTCGTCCTTGATCACGCCGCGGCGGATCTGGTCTTCCTCGATGGATTCGAATAGCGCCTTGAAGTTGCCTTCGCCGAAGCCGTCGTTGCCCTTGCGCTGGATAATCTCGAAGAAGATCGGGCCGATCACCGTCTCGGTGAAGATCTGCAGCAGCACGCCTTCGCCCTCGGCACCGTCAACCAGCAAGCTTAGCTCGCGCAGCTCGTCGACGTTCTCCTCGTGGTTGGGCACCCGCGCATTGACCTTCTCGTAGTAGGTGTCCGGGGTGCTCAGGAAGGTCACACCGTTGGCCCGCAGCGCACGCACCGTGGCGTAGATGTCGTCGGTGGCCATGGCCAGGTGCTGGATGCCTTCGCCGTTGTACTCACGCAGGAATTCGGCGATCTGTGAGTTGTCGTCGGCTGACTCGTTGATCGGGATATGCATCTTGCCGCACGGCGCGGTCATCGCCCGCGACAGCAGGCCGGTCTTCTTGCCCTTGATATCGAAGTAGCGGTTTTCGCGGAAGTTGGCGATATCGGTGTAGAAGTTCGCCCAGACGTCCATCTGGCCACGATCGACGTTATGGGTCAGGTGATCGAGCACCTGGAGACCCACGCTGCGATCATTGGCGTTGCGGCCGGGAATCTTCTCGAAGTCGATGTCGTAGATGGTACGGCCCTGGCCATCGACCTTGTTATCGACGAAGTAGAGCAGCGAGCCGCCGATACCTCGCACAGCCGGGATGCCAACCTCATCGGCGGCCACCGGGTTCTCTACCGGCTCGGCGCCCTGCGAAACGGCATATTCAAACGCCTGCTGGGCATCGGCGACCTTCCAGGCCATGGCGCAGGCGCTGGGGCCATGGACCTTGCCGAACTCGGCAGCGGGGCTGTTCGGCTCGGCGTTGAGCACGAAGTTGACGCCTTCCTGCTGGAACAGGAACACGTCCTTGGAGCGGTGCTTGCGCGTCTCGGTGAAGCCCATCCGAATGAACAGCGCGCGCAGCGCCTCGATGCCCTCGGCGGTCGGCGCGGTATATTCGACGAACTCGAAGCCGTTGGTGCCGATCGGGTTGTGCGCGCTCTGCTGCGGGGCGACCTGTGCCGGTGCGTTCATGGGGAACTCCTCAGGGTGTTGTTATGGGTCATGACGAATGTCGTGCCCCCAGACTAGAGCCCCTGCAGCGCGACGAGCAGCGCTATTTCTTGCCCCAGGCGGGGTGTTTTCGCCTCGCACTGGCCGTCGCTGTAACACATTCTTGCCATGCACGGGAAGGCGTGGCGCTACGCCGCCCCGGCGGTCGAATTGCCTGACACCCCGTAACGAAAATTTTACACCTCACGGCAGCATCGCCCCGCTGGCCAGCCGCCAGGCCACCCAAGCCAGGATCAGGGCAATCAGCGCGTCGATGACTCGCCATACCCGGGGACTGGCCAGGCGCGGTGCCAGCCAGCCGGCCGCGGCGACCAGCCCGAAGAACCAGCCGAATGAGGCCAGGGCCGCGCCGATGAAGAATCCCAGCGGACTCGGCTGCACGGCACCGATGGCGCCCAGCAGTACCAGAGTTTCGAGATAGACCTGCGGGTTGAGCAGCGTGACCGCCAGGGTCGCCGCCAGCGCCGCACGCCAGGAAGCCAGGCCAGCGCCGCCGGCCACCAGGGCATGCGGGCTGAGCGCACGGCGCAGTGCCAATCCCGCCTGCCAGGCCAGAAACGCCGCCCCCGCCCAGCGCGCCACCTCCATCAGCAGCGCCTGCTGAGCGATCAGGGCACCGAGTCCCAGCACCCCCAGGCCGATCAGCAGCCAGTCGCACAGCGCACAGACGCCCGCCACCAGCCAGGCGTGCTCACGACGCAGCCCCTGCTGGAGCACAAAGGCATTCTGGGCGCCGATGGCAACGATCAGACCGGCACAGATCAACAGTCCATGAATCAGGGAAACCAGCACACTAAGCTCCTTTTGGCAGCATCTATTGGAAGATCATGCCGGGAAGGCTACGCTGGCCCTGACAATCAATGAAATTAATAAAACGACTGCCCGATTAGATAAGTTAATGAGAATTTCACCTGACACAGGTCATCACCATGCTCGACTATAAGCTGCTCGCCGCGCTGGCCGCGGTCGTCGACCAGGCAGGCTTCGAGCGCGGTGCTCGACAGCTCGGCCTGACCCAATCGGCCGTCTCCCAGCGCATCAAGCTGCTCGAGGCGCGTCTCGGCCAGCCGGTGCTGACCCGCAGCCCGCGCCTGGCGCCCACTCCGCTGGGCCAGCGCCTGCTCAACCATGTCCAGCAGGTTCGGCTGCTTGAGCACGAACTGCTCGAGCAGGTGCCTGCACTGGGTAGCGGAGAGGAGCGGCGCCTGCGGCTGGCCATCAACGCCGATAGCCTGGCCACCTGGTGGCCAGACGCGGTGGGCCGCTTCAGCGACCGCCATCGGGTGCTGCTCGAACTGGTAGTAGAGGATCAGGAAGTGGCGCTCAAGCGCATGCGCGACGGCGACGTGGCCGGCTGCATCTGTGACTCACCGCGGCCGGTGCAGGGCGCACGCAGCCACGCGCTGGGCAGCATGCGCTACCGCGCGCTGGCAAGCCCCGCCTTTATCGCACGCTATTTTCCCGAGGGCCTTACGCCAGAGGCGCTAAAGCGTGCCCCGGCGCTGGTGTTTGGCCCCGACGACCGCCTGCAGCATCGCTTTCTGGCCATGTACGGGGTCGAGCCGCCATTTCCCTACCATCTCTGCCCCTCGTCTCAGGGCTTCGTCGGGCTGGCCCTGGCGGGACTCGGCTGGGGCATGGTGCCGGAGCGTCAGGCGGCTCGCGAACTCGATGAGGGTAGCCTTCAGGAGATCGATCCCAGCGGCCACCTGGCCGATGGCCGGCTGGTCGATCTTTCACCGCAGCGGGTCGTCGACATCCCGCTCTACTGGCATCACTGGCGCCAGGGCGGCCAGGTACTGGATGCCCTGACCTCCCACCTGCTGTCGCTCAGCGATGCCTGGCTGGTGTCGCCCAGTGATGCACCCGGGGGCTGACGCCCTCAGGCGGCCACACTGCCGTGGGGATCGATGACGAATTTCTTGGCCACCCCGCCATCGAAGTCGGCATAGCCCCGCGGCGCGTCATCCAGCGAGATCACCTGGACATTGACCGCACGAGCGATATCGACCTTGTCGAACAGGATCGCCTGCATCAGCTGGCGGTGATACTTCATCACCGGGCACTGGCCGGTATGGAAGGAGTGCGATTTGGCCCAGCCCAGACCCAGCCGCATCGACAGATTGCCGTGCTGGGCATCGGCGCTCTCGGCCCCAGGGTCCTCGGTGACGTAGAGACCTGGGATACCGATCTGGCCACCTGCGCGGGTGATGTCCATGCAGGCGTTGAGCACCGCCGCGGGCTGCTCGTGGGAGTGATCATGGCCGTGACAGCGTGCCTCGAAGCCTACCGCGTCCACCGCACAGTCGACTTCGCGATCGCCAAGGATCGGTTCCAGCATATCGGCCATCGGCGTATCTTCGCGCAGGTCGAGGGTCTCGCAGCCGAAGCTCCTGGCCTGCTCCAGCCGCGCGGGGTTCATGTCACCGACGATCACGCAGGCCGCCCCCAGCAGCTGCGCCGACACCGCCGCCGCCAACCCAACCGGGCCAGCGCCAGCAATGTAGACCGTGCTGCCCGGCCCGGCTCCGGCGGTGACGCAGCCGTGGAAGCCGGTAGGGAAGATATCCGAGAGCAGCGTCAAGTCGCCGATCTTGTCCATGGCGAGCTCGCGGTCTGGGAACTTGAGCAGATTGAAGTCGGCATAGGGCACCATCACGTACTCGGTCTGCCCACCGACCCAGCCGCCCATGTCGACGTAGCCGTATGCCGCACCGGGACGCGCCGGATTGACGTTGAGGCAGATCCCGGTCTTGCCCTCCTTGCAGTTGCGGCAGCGGCCACAAGCGATATTGAAGGGTACCGACACGATGTCGCCGACCGCGACAAACTCCACGTCGCGCCCGCACTCGATCACCTCGCCGGTGATCTCATGGCCCAGCACCAGCCCCTGGGGCGCAGTGGTACGCCCTCGCACCATATGCTGATCGCTGCCGCAGATATTGGTGGTGATGACCTTGAGGATCACACCGTGTTCGCACTTGCGCTTGCCCAGTGCCAGTTCGGGAAAGGGAATGGCCTGGACCTCGACCTTGCCGGGGCCCATATAGACCACCCCGCGGTTGGCTTGACTCATGGCTGGCGTCCTTCGCTGTGTTGTCATTGGCGACATATCGCGCCTACAGCCTAGTCAAGCCAGCATCCTGGAACGTCTCAGGCGAGGCATCGGCATGCCTATTCCAGACATTGCCGAGCCTAGCCTTCGTCCAGCAGCGTATCGACGCTATCGACCTTGTCCTGCATACGCTGCTCGCGATCGGTACGCGTGCCCAGCTTGAGGGTAGTGGTAATACGCGGCGCCCCCATCTCATGCACCACCTCATGGCAGCGCTTGATCACCGCCATCACCTCATCCCAGGGGCCCTCTATATTGGTCCCGTAGGCATGCATCTGATGGCTCAAACCCGCTGCATCGATCTCCCGCTGGCACGCCGCGATATGCGGCGATACCGAGACACCCACGCCGATCGGTACGACACAAAGATCCACGATCACATACATTCGCTGCTGCTCCTTTCACATCACCTGATCGAATTACCGCGCTATTTGTTGATCGACTATGCTCAATAATCATGTCGTTAAACCAGTAACAAGATGTCGCCGCAAGCCCTGCCGTCAAACGTAGCCAACGCAAACGGATCAGGAGACCGCCATGACCAGCGACCCCCGTATCGGCCCCGTCCCCCTACCTGATACCCGCGCCCGTCGCGTCGTCGAGCAACTGCTGGAGGGCTCCGGCGTGACCCTCAACGGCGTCGCCGACTGGGATATCCAGGTGCATCATCCCGACTTTTTCACGCGCGTGCTCCATCAAGGCACACTGGGACTCGGCGAAGCTTACATGGACGGCTGGTGGGAGTGCACGCGCATCGACGAGATGGCCTGCCGGCTGCTGATGCACGGGCTCGGCGAGCGCGCCCACACGCCCTCGGAGCGGCTGATGTACCGCCTGCAGACCGGCTTCTTCAACCTGCAGAGCAAGGCGCGGGCCTATATCGTCGGCGAGAGACACTACGACCTTGGCAACGATCTCTTCGAGCGCATGCTCGACCCCACCATGTGCTACTCCTGCGGCTACTGGAAACGCGCAGACTCACTGCACCAGGCCCAGCTCGACAAGCTCGACCTGGTCGCCCGTAAGCTCAAGCTCGAGCCCGGCATGCGAGTGCTCGATATAGGTTGCGGCTGGGGCAGCTTCGCCGAGTACGCCGCCCACCACTACCGTGCCGAGGTGACCGGCATCACCATCTCCCGCGAACAGGCGAGGTTGGCGCGCGAGCGCTGCGACGGCCTGCCGGTGGAGATTCTGTTGCAGGACTACCGCGACCTCGACGGCCGCTTCGATCGTGTCGTCTCGATCGGCATGTTCGAACACGTTGGCCACCGCAACTACGCCACCTACTTCAGGACCGTAGAGCGCCTCCTTGAGGGCGATGGACTCTTCCTGCTGCATACCATCGGCTCCAACAATTCCGATATCACCGCCGACCCCTGGGTCAACAAGTACATCTTCCCCAACGGCGTGCTGCCCTCGGCGATGCACATCGCGCGGGCCGCCGAAGGGCATCTGTTGCTCGAGGACTGGCAGAACTTCGGTGCCGACTACGACCCCACACTGATGGCTTGGCTCGCCAACCTGGACGCCCGTTGGCACGAGATCGCCGAGCGCTACAGCGATCGCGTCCAGCGAATGTTCCGTTACTACCTCTCGGTGTGTGCCGGGGCCTTCCGCGCCCGCGACCTGCAGCTATGGCAGCTGGTATTTTCACGCGGCCGCGCCGGTCGCTATGATGCACCGCGGTAACTGGGCAACCACAGAGTGTCACTAGTTGTAGTCAATCGCTTACATCCATTGCAGGGTGACGACTCCCCCGGCAACGGCGTATATTGACCCGCTTATATAACGAGGCGCCAACGCCCAATCAATAACAAAAACCACCAACGCAGCGGAAGCCTAGCCAGGAGGCCACCCATGCCTGCCGATGACAATGTGCTGCCCGAGACCATGGAGAGTCTAGAGCAGCTCAAAGCCATGACCGAACGTATCCCCGGCATGATCTTTCAACTCTTCCGTAGTGCCAACGGCAAGCTGCGCTTTCCCTACTTGGCCGGTAACGCGACCCTGGTCCGCGACGGCGAACGCCGCCTGCTGGCCGACGATGCCAGCTACGCGTTCGGACGTATCCACGCCGAAGACTTTCCGCGTCTGATGGCCTCCATGGAGCGTTCAGCCAAATCGCTGACGCCGCTGGCCAACCAATTCCGCCTCTATCAGCCGTGTGGCGAGGTACGCTGGATCTCGGTCCGCGCCCAACCTGAATGGCGCGGCGACGGCACGCTATGGCACGGCCTGATGATGGATGTCAGCGAGCAGGTCGCCCATGAGGCGCATCTGCGCGAGCTCTCCGATACCGACGAACTCACCGGCCTGGCCAATCGCCGCAAGCTGATGTGCCGCCTCGACGAAGAGATCTCCTCCGCACGTCGCCACGGCTCGCCGCTATCGTTGATGCTGATCGATCTCGATCACTTCAAGGGTATCAACGACACCTGGGGCCACCTGCAGGGGGACCAGGTGCTCGAGGACCTGGCAAGACTCTGTGAGCAGCAGCTGCGCGAGGAGGATATCCCCGCACGGCTAGGCGGCGAGGAGTTCGCCGTGGTGCTGCCGCTGACCCCGCTGTCACACTCCCTACCGCTTGCCGAGCGCCTGCGCGAGGCGATCGCCCACCACGACTTCGGCTTCGGCGCGGGACGCGTCACGGCGAGCATCGGCCTCGCCGAGTACCGCATGGGCGAGCCCCGTGAGGCGTTTATCGAACGTGCCGATCGCAACCTTTACGCTGCCAAGCATCAAGGGCGCGACCGAGTCATCAGCGGGGCCTGAACCCGCTCAGCGGCGTCGACACATCTCCGCCGGGTGGCGCAGTTGGGCCAGCAAATACGCCTTGAGCTCGGCATCCACACCCTGCTCATCAAGGGCCGTGGCCATGCACAAGAGCCAGGCGTCGCGCTCCTCCGGCCCAATATCCAGATGGCGATGCGCCCCCGGGATGCTGATCGGTCCAAAGCGCTCGCGGTAGCGCTTCGGACCGCCCATCCAGCCAATCAGAAAGGTGGTCAGCTTGTCCCGCGACTCGCTCAGGTCGTCGAGATGCATGGCGCGAATCCGCTGCGCCTCGGGCAGCCGCGACATCGCCGCATAGAAGCGCTCGACCAGCGCCGCCACCGCCGCTTCCCCACCCAACGCCTGCAGGGTGCTGTCGCCGACGCCGTATACCCGAGGCGGATGGCTCATATCACGACTCCTCTTCGACCGGCTCGGTAACGTGAATACCAAAAAGGCTGGCCTCACCGGCGCTGCGGCCGAGCCGTTCCGGTTCCACGGTTCGGCCGTCGCGGACCATCACGTGGCCGCCCTGCCCCTGGACGCCACCGATCACGCTGCCCACCAGATAGGTGGGGAAGATTGCCGGGTCGTTCTCGTAGTTGGGATTGTGGATCAGGCCGATCATCTGGAAGCGCCCGCGGGTGTTGCGCAGCGACTCCAGCGAGTCCTGGATCAGGCGCCGGTGCGAGAGCTTGGAGAACAGGCCGTCGAGCAGGATCACGCTTTCGCGGCTGTTGCGCGCCCGGCGCTTGTGGTGGCCGGGCAGTTCACGCAACTCGCGCTCGATGGCGAACTCCGAGAGCTTGACCAGCCACATCAGCGAGACCGCCTCGCGCTGCCCCTCGGACATATCCTCGTTGAGCGAGAACAGCCGGCCGTGAGGGCGGATGGCATCGTGCTTGAGACGGATTGCGACCTCATGGAACAGCCCGCGGTAGATGCGCCGGCGGATCTGGCGCAGCAGGTCGTCGTCGCGGCGTCGCGCATCGCCGTCAGGCATGCCGCCGTCGCGCTCGGCGCGGCGCTTCTGCGCCACCTGGTGCTCATCGATATCCGCCAGCAGAGTGGTGATCAATTCTCGCAACGGCTCGCCGTCGATCAGCGCGGCCTTGACCTCGAAGTAGGCGCCCCCCTCGCCGTGGCTACGCGCCACGCGCTTGAGGATATCCAGATTGCCGGCGGCGTCGGCGATAATCGAGCTGAGGCGCTCGACCAGGGTGCCCTCGATCTGCTCGCGGGAGGTGTGCAGCCGCTCGACGCGCTGGCGATGCTCACCGAGCTGGGCATCGAGCTGGTCGTGGAGTGCCGCCAGATCAGCCAGCGCCGCGGCGCTGACGCCCTGCAGTGCACCGAGTCGCGCGCGCTCGGTGTCGCTGAAGGCGCGGCTCTGGGCCGCAGCCTCCAGCGCCTCGGCCAGCCGCCGCTCGAGGGCGCGTACCGCCTTGTCCTGGCGCTCACGATTACGCGCCCGCTCACCGAGGTTGAGCTCGTGGAGCGCCTCGATCAGGGTCTGCTGGCACGCTTCGAGGGCCGCCAGGTCGAGATCCGCGGCACTACTGCCGGCGCACTGCCACCAGTCATCCAGCGCCGCTTGCCGCAGCTCATTTGCCGGGTCGTCCTGGGGCCATACGGCGCTATCCTGCGGCGTGGGCAGCGCCGCCAGTCGCTGCGCCCAGCCGCTGGGCAGCTCGCGCACCACCGCCAACCATTCGAGAGCGAGCTGGTCGACCCACTCCATGGCCCGGCGCTGGGTGGCCAGCCGCTCGCTGACGCCGTCGCGCTCGTCGCGCTTGTCCTTGCGCCGCTGACGACGCTCGCCGTGTTCGCGCTTGACCCGCGCGATTTCACGCTCGAGCTTGTGACCACCACCGCCGGCATCGCGTACGTCGAGATAGGCACGAATCCGCGTGAACGAAAAGTCTGCGCGGCGGTTGGTCGTGGCCAAGCGCGCCTCGAGCTGCTCCTGTACCTCGGCGGCGGTCTCGATAAATTCGACGCCGCCCTCGGCCTCGAACTCGGCCAGAGCACGCAGCCGGTCGCGCTCGCCGTCGGCAAACAGCCCGTGTCGTTCGGCATCGAGATCACTGAGACGACGCTCCAGCGTTTCGCGCAGCTCCTCGGCCTCCTGCAGCCGCTCGCCGACCACGGCCTGACGCTCGGCCAAGGCATCGAGACGTGCCTCCAGCGCCTCGAGGCGCTCGACGCCGCCGGCGTTGGCAAACTGCTCCGCCGCCAGCCAGGTTGTGCCGTGGCGCTCCAGTTCCTGCTGCGCCTCGACCAGCCGAGGACGCTGCTCGGCCAGCTCGCTCTCCGCCGCCAGCGCCGCTTCGGCAGTGGCCTCAAGGGCTAGCTCACCACCCTCTTCGAGATAGCGCTGGTAGTCGTCGATGCAACTCAGCGCGACATCACTCAGGCGCGGTGCCAACGCCGCCTGGCGCTCGGCCAGGGTCGCCTGCTCGGCGCCCAGCGCCTCCAACGCGGTGACCACGTCGGCCTCATCGGCCTGGCGCGCGCGCACCGCCAGCGCGTAGACCTCGCCGTGAGGATCGAGACGCCGACACTCGACTTCCAGCGCGGCCTGGCGCTCGCGGTCAGCGGCCAGCCGGCACTCGGTGGCCTGGCGCAGTTCGTCCAGATAGCGCGGATCGAGTGCCGCCTTGACCGCCAGCGTCTCGACGCCCTGTACCGCGCCCAGCGGCGAGCGCCCGGCCGTCAGTCGCGCCGTCAGCGTCGCGGCTTCGAGTGCCGGCAGCGCCAGGCCGGCGTCGACCAGCAGGCCGGCAACGTCTTCGGCGTTGGCGTCGCCCTCGACCACCGGGGCGAACAGCACACCAGCGGCCTGGGCCAGCCATTCACGGCGCTGGTTTTCCGGCCAGTGGTCGGCGTTGAGCACTTCGTGCAGCGGCTGCCAGGCGATCTCTTCACGCTCCAGCAGGCGCTCAGCCTCGGCTTCTACCGCACGCCGCTCGAGGGGATCGCCGCTGAGGCTCTCCAGATAACGCTGGCGCTCGGCAATGGCAGCCTCCAGCGATTCGGCCTCGCTGAGCAGCCGCGGGTAGCGGCGCTGGGCGTCTCGCAGCCACTCGGCCGGCGCCAGTTCGCTGCGCTCGGCGAAACTCAATCGCGCCTGGTGCAGCTCACGCAGCTCGGCCTCGCGCTGGGCGAGGCGATGCTCGGCGTCGGCCATCTCACGCTCCTGCTCACGCAGGCGGGTACGCAGGTGAACTGGCTCGTCGTCGCCGTGCAGCTCGGCATAGCGCCGCGCGGCCTCGGCCAGCGGCGCCAGGCGTGCCTGCTCGCGCCGGGCATCCTGCTGACGCTGCTGCGCCTCGCGGCAGCGGGTCTCGAGCTCGGCCAGCTGGGTCTTGCGGCGCGACCAGAAGCCGCGTGGATCCTCGTCAGGCCAGCCATCGACGAACGCTTGCCAGGGCCCCTGGCTGTGGCTGAGCAAGCCCTGTTCACCGGCCAGGCGCTGCTGCTCATCGCGCAGAGTGGCAGCCTCATCACGCAGCTCGCGGCAGCGCTCAACCAGCGGCTGGCGCTGCTGCTCGGCGTCGTCGCGGGCTTCCTCAATCAACGCCTCGCGCTCAATTCTCTCGGCCAGCCGCTCGGCGGGTGTCTCTTGCGGGTGGCGCTGGCGGAACTCGGCGTGCCAGGCGGCGACCTGCTTGAGCTCACCGCTACGGCCGAGATGGGCATTGAGCGCGCTCCTCGCCTCCTCGGCCTCGCGGCGACTGGCCTCGGCGGTCTGCTCCGGCGCCTCCAGTTCGGCCTCGCTGAACAGCCCATCGCCGAGCGCCTGGGTATAGAAGCTCTGGTTGTCGACGAACTCGCGCTGCTGCCCCTCCAGGCGTTCACGCTCCTGCTCCAGCCGTTCCAGTTGGCCTTCGAGGCTCTCGAGGTCATGATCCAGCTCGTCGAGGTAGGCGTGGTCGGCGATCACCTCCTCACGGAAGCGGTTGCCATCCAGCGTCTCGAACGCCTCGGCACCGCCATCCAGCGTCTCGAGAGCGCGGTGGCGGGCGCTGTCATCGTTGAAGCTGAGCGTTTCGGCCAGCCAGTCACGAGCGGCGGCAAAGGCCACGTGGCCCAGGTCGCGGCCGCCAAGCCACTCGGCACCGGGCAGGTGGATCAACCGGCGATGGGCATCGACCCGCGCCCCGCGCTCCGAGAGCGCCTGGCGAACACTGCGCTCGCTGGCACCG
The DNA here is from genome assembly GCF_014779595.1 of Halomonas sp. ML-15. Taxonomy (GTDB): domain Bacteria; phylum Pseudomonadota; class Gammaproteobacteria; order Pseudomonadales; family Halomonadaceae; genus Franzmannia. The sequence goes on along the minus strand of NZ_JACXZT010000003.1, from coordinate 10,742 downwards.
CTGAGGCGGGCCAGCAACCAGGTCGAGACCCGCGGCCGGCCGGTATCGCCCACCGCCCAGGCGAAGCCGGACAGGGTCGCGGCATCGATGTCGTCGTCGCTGCGCTGCTGGGGCAGCCCCGGCAACCCGGCCAGGGCCTGGCCGCCGAGCAGCCGCTCGAGGCTCGCCAACCCCTCGTCGAGACGCTCACGCTCCTCGCGGGCCTCGAGCAGCGCCGTGCCGTCGGCGCTCAGCGCCGCCAGGCTGGCCACCTTGTCAGCGGTGCGGCGCTGATCGCTCTCGGCCTCGTCGAGGCGGTGGCGCAGCTCGGTGATATGAGTGCCGGAGTTGAGGATCACCTCCTCGATCAACTCCTCGCTTTCGTCGGTCTCGCCGCGGGTCGCCCCGGACAGAATCTCCGGCGCCAGCACCTCGAAGAAGAACGCCTGGTCGGCCTTCTCGCCGCCACGCGGCTTGATGGCATTGAAGATCTGGCTCTTGTCGGCGCCGCCCTCCTTCTGGAAGGCGGCCAGCTGCGCCAGCTCGCGGCGCGAGACGTGGGCGCCCACCGCATCCAGCCACTCCTCGCGGTTATGGGTCAGGCGCACGTTGCGGCTTGCCATGGCGGTCTTGATATCGCTGTTGGCGTAGAGTGCCAGCATGCCATCGGCGGTCATATGGTGAACCGGGATATCCTCGAGCCGTCCGGGATAGTGGTAGAACGACAGGCCGCTGCCGTCGCTGTAGCCGTAGAAGCCGAACACGAAGGTCTCGCCGGCGACCTCCTCCCCGGCGGCGGCGAGCATATCGTCCTGGCGCTCGCCGCCGCTGCGCGAGCGAAACTCCACGCGCAGATGGCTCCAGCTGCGCCCCTGCCCGGCCACCGTCGACGGCGAGCACTTGCGCCGGGTGCGCGAGATCAGTGAGCGGTCCCGCGACAGCAAGCCGATCAGCGCCTCGGCCAGGGTGGTCTTGCCGAAGCCGTTCTCCATGCTGATGGCGCTGGACTGGCCGCGCAGGTCGAGCAGCAGGTGACGCATCTTGGCGTCCCAGGGCGAGGCGATATCGCCGTGCTTGTTGAGCAGGTTGGCGACTTCGATACGGTTGATCACGCTCATGTGTCGGCCTCCATGCCGGCGGCTTGTTCAGGCTCTGGCAGTGGCGACTCGGCGATACGCCCCTCGGCCAGCGACTGCAGGTGGCCCAGCTGATGCACGCCGACCTGTTCACTCTCCAGCGCCCCCAGCAGCGTCTGCTGCCAGATGTCACCGCCGGCTTCGCCCTCCTCATCCGACGGCGTCTCCCGCGGCGCCTCAAGTAGGCCGGCGCGGGCCTGCAGCTCGATAAAGGCGCGCACCCGGCGGTTGAGATCCTCGCCGCGCTCATCGAGCAGCGCACGACTCGCCTCCGGGGCGGCGTCGCCAAGACTGCGCAGCGCTTCGAGCTGCTCGCGCAGCAGGTCGAGCAGCTCGCTGGTGGCGAAGGTCGCCTCCTGGTAGCGGCTGACGTCGGACAGCGCACGGTTGTAGCGGGTGTAGAGCAGGGTATGCATCAATAGCCACAGCTGCAGGTACCACTGAGCCAACTCGGCACGGCTCTCCTGGCGCAGCTTGAGCGCCTCGAACACCGGCTCGCGGGTATACAGCGGCGGCTGCTCGAGATCCGGGTCAGGTAACAGCGCATAGTAGCGTGAGCCCGGCGCGATGCCCGGATAGTCGCCGGACTCGAAGGCCTTGAGACGCAGCCCCTGGCCGGCCAGAAAATCGCGCAGCGCCTCGCGCTCGAGGTCGCTGGCGTCATCGATCAAGGCGCAGACGTCACGCTCGGAGAGCTGCCCTTCACGGGCGGCGCGGCGCTTGCGGCCGCTGCCCGGGGCGCGTTCGGCGCTGCGATAGCGCAGCAGATAGGCGACCACTTCGCCCATTTCACTCATGTTCATCGCGGATCATCCTGATCAGAGAGGCGCAGTGACGGGGTCACCGCGCCGCGGACACATCGGCCGTCGTCGAGGGTCAGCTCGAACGGCGTGGCATCGATGCCCACCGCCAGGCGGCCATCGAGCAGTTCGGTATCGACAAAGGTGTTGAGCAGCTGTGCCAGGCAGTCGCCCTCTTCGAAGCAGTGCCAGCCCTCGGCCAGCGCGGCCGGCAATGACAGCGGTTCGCGCTGGATACGCTGGCGCAGCGCCGGCCCGCGGGCCTCGAGAAAGCGCGCCAGCAGCGGATCCTCGGGCGCCGCATCGTGGTGCTCGTCGAACACCAGTGCAGCGTGGCTGGTCTCGGCGCGGCGCGTCTCCAGCAGCGGAATCAGCGGCGCCATGCGCGGCACCGCCACCTGTACGTGGAGCGGCATCAGCCGCGCCACCAGCGCCTGCTGCAGGGCCGGCGCCGGTGCACTATTGAGCAGCCCGCGGGCCAGGGCGGCGAAGTCCACCACCCCCATCGACTGGATGCGCCCCTCGGCGATATCGGCGAGCAGCTCGGCGAGCCGCCGCGAGAGGTTCTCGATGGCGGTCAGTACCCGGCCGATGGCGCTGGAGAGCATGCGCAGATCCCACTCCTCGCCGCTGGCGGCCAGCTCGGTCTCGCGCCACTCGGCGAAGCGCTCCATCAGCCGCGGCGACGCCAGCTGCGAGCGAGCGTCGAGCAGGGTGCGCTGGATGCTGGACAGCGCATTATGGTAGTGGCGCTGGTTATCGAGCAGCTCCGCCAGCTTGCCCTCCCGGGTGGGGTTCTCGCGCACCCGGCGCAGCTCCTGGGTCAACCCGCGGATCGCCAGCAGGATCTGGTTGGTGATATCCGGCACCCGGGCGAAGTCGCCGCGGGCCAATGCCGCCAACACCTTGGCAGCATCGTACTCGGAGTAGAGCAGGTCCTCGACCTGGCTGGCCAGGGTTACCGCCTGGCGGCCGCTGGCGGTCAGGCGCACTTGGCCGGTCTGCCCCTGCTTTTCGATCAGCGCGGTGCGCTTGGTGCTGCGCGAGGCCCGCGCGGCGTTATCTTCGACGCCGAGCTGGCGGAAGTGCAGCTCGCTGGGGGTGGCCAGCAGGTTGATCACGAAGCTCAGGTCATCGTGGGGCAGGTCCGGGTAGGTCTCGCGCAGCTGCGCCAGGCAGCGGGTCTGCGACACGAAGGCGCTGTTGGTGGCGAAGTCGACGTCGAGCAGATAGTCGAGCAGCAGGCAGCCGAGGTCCAGCCAGTAGCCGTCGCGCAGCCCGCGGCGGCTCTCCTGGCTGACCTGGACGAACGGCGAGCCGGGCTCGTGGCCGCTGTCGTGCAGGTCGATCAGCCGCGTGGTGGCGACGAGTAGCTGGCTCCAGGCGGTCATGGGTCTTCCCTGAGGGCAAAAGCGCCATTATGCCAAGGAGTACCCCCTCGGGTCATGAGCGATTATTATCCAGCACAACTGTGAGGGGCGCCGGGGGGCACAGCCTAGCCTGGACGGTAACCCCACCCGGGGCTGATCCGGCGGCAAGCCTATGGGGAGGCGCTGTGAACCCGTCCCTGGGCGCTACCTTGCGCCCTGCTGCGCTCTCGCATCCTGCTCCGCTTGCAGGACCGGTGCTGGCCATCCATGGCCAGCCCGTTCGGAGCGGTGCTCCTCACCCATGGCGCAAACCTCCCCTCCGGCTTGCCCCCGGCGCCCCTCATCTCGTGGTAGTTCGTCGCTAGCACCAAGCCGGGGCACGCCCAGCGGTGTAGGATAGAGCCTTTGGCCAGACAAGGAGGTTAGCCATGCCCCGCGACGCACTCGCCACCACGCTCAAGCAGGTCTTCGGCTACGACGATTTTCGACCCGGCCAGCGCCAGGTGGTCGAGGCGCTGGTGGCCGGCCGCTCGGCGGCGGCGATCTTCCCCACCGGCTCCGGCAAGTCGCTCTGCTACCAGCTGCCGGCGCTGCATCTTCCGAATCTGACCCTGGTGGTGTCGCCGCTGCTGGCACTGATGCAGGATCAGCTCGACTTCCTGGCCCGCCATGGCATCGCCGCCGCCAGCATCGACTCGCGCCAGAGCCGCGAAGAGGCCAGCGCAGTAATGGAGGGCGTGCGCCGGGGCGAGATCAAGGTCCTGATGATCTCCGTGGAGCGCCTCAAGAACGAGCGCTTCCGCGCCTTCCTGCGCCAGGTGCCGGTATCGCTGCTGGTGGTCGACGAGGCGCACTGCCTCTCCGAGTGGGGCCACAACTTCCGCCCCGACTACCTCAAGCTGCCCGACTACCAGCGCGAGTTCGCCATTCCCCAGGCGCTGCTGCTCACCGCCACCGCCACGCCGCGGGTGATCGAGGACATGCGCGCCAGCTTCGCCATCGACGCCGACGACGTCACCCTGACCGGCTTCTATCGCCCCAATCTCAACTTGCTGGTCCAGCCGGTGCCCGCCGAACAGCGCGTCCGCGCCCTGCGCGACTGGCTGCGCCCGCGCCTCGAAGGCCCCTCGCCGCAGCCCAGCATCGTCTATGTCACCCTGCAGAAACGCGCCGAGCAGATCGCTGCCTATCTGAGCAAGGCCGGCATCGACGCCCGCGCCTACCACGCCGGCATGCAGAGCGAGGCCCGCGACGCCCTGCAGCAGGCCTTCATGGCCGGCGAGGTCAACTGTATCGTCGCCACCATCGCCTTCGGCATGGGCATCGACAAGGCCAATATTCGCAACGTGGTGCACGTCGATCTGCCCAAGTCGATCGAGAACTACAGCCAGGAGATCGGCCGCGCCGGGCGCGACGGCCAGCCCTCCGACTGCCTGATGCTGGGCGGCCGCGACGCCCTGGCCGCGCTGGAGAACTTCGTCTACGGCGACACCCCGGAGCGCGACGGCATCCTGCGAGTGCTGGAGACGATCCGCGAGGCCGCCCCCCAGGGCCAGTGGGAGCTGACCCTGAACGCCCTCTCCCAGCACAGCAATATCCGCCCGCTGCCGCTCAAGACGCTACTGGTGCAGCTCGAGCTGCGCGGCGTGATCGCCCCGCGCTACGCCTACTTCGCCGAGTACCGCTTCCAGTATCGGCTCGAACCCGAGGCGCTGATCGCTCACTTCGACGGCGAGCGACGCGACTTCGTCGCCGCCATCGTCGAGGCCGCACCGCGGGCCAAGACCTGGTGCAGCCTCGACCTCGAGGCGTTGACCCGGCTCGGCGCCGAACGCGGCCTTGACGTGGCCCGGCCGCGGGTGATTCGCGCCCTTGAGTACTTCAGCGACAAGGGCTGGATCGCCCTGGAGAGCAAGCAGATGACCGAGGTCTACGCGATCTCGCGGCCGGATATCGACGTCGAGGGCCTGGCCGATGCGCTGTTCGACTACTTTCGCGACAAGGAGCGCGCCGAGATTGCCCGGCTCGAGGCGATGCTGGCGCTGTTCGAATCCGACCAGTGCCTCAGCCGGCGGCTGGCCGAGTACTTCGGCGACGACCGTGTCCCTCAGCAGTGCGGCCACTGCTCCGCCTGCCACGGGCAGGTGGCGCGGCTGCCCGGCGGCGAAGCCCCGGCCCCGCTGGATGCACAGCAGGTAGCGGCACTGTGCCAGCCGCTGCTCAACCGGATCGCCGAGAGCGCAGAGGCGCCGGCGCCTAGCGTCGATCTACTAACGCGCTTTCTGACCGGCCTGACCACCCCGCTGCTGACACGCCTCAAGGCGCGCCAGCTCGAGGGGTTCGCCGCCCTGGAGGCGTGGCCTTACGCTGAGGTGCGCGAGGCGCTGAACCGCCAGTTCGGCCACTGACGGCGGTCAGCGCCGCCAGCGCTGCCAGCCGACCATCAGCAGATGCACCGGCAGGTAGACCGCTACCGGCCAAAGCAGCGTCAGCAGAAACAGATAGAGCAGCGGGTCGAGAGTCTCCTGGTGCTGGCCGAAGGGGCCGTGCACCCAGTTGATATTGCGCTCGGCCTCGGTGAACAGGTAGGTCAAGGGCACCACGATCCAGGTCAGCAGAGTCTGCCACAGCAGCGCGCGGCGCGCGTAGCCGAGCTTGGCGACGCCGATCCCGGCGACCAGCGGCAGCACCACGTGATAGAGCGACATGGCCCGCGCCATGGGCGGATGCTCGGGGTCGAACATGTACTCGGTGCCGCCGATGGGGTGGACGCCGGTCAGCGCCGCCGTGGCGACGTCAAACGTCCATAGGCCGCCGACCAGCGCCACCGCCAGCCACTGCATCGACATCAGGGTACGATGCTCGCTCCATAGCGCCACCAGCAGCAGGAAGCTCGCCACGTTGCACAGCCAGAAGAAGTTCTGGGCGCCCAGCAGCACCACATAGCTCGGCGCCCAGATCAGGATCCACAGCGTAAAGGCCAGCTTGAGCCAGCGCGGCACACCGGCTGCCGAGGAATCGGCCATGGTCATCTCCTTGTCGGTGCGGTGCCTCTACTCTAGCAGCTCAGGACGTCTCACCCTCACCACTGCCAATGCCGTGACGCTTGAGCTTGTTGGCGATGGTGGTATGCGACACCCCGAGCCGCCTGCCGAGCTGACGGCTCGACGGATACTGTGGATAGAGCGCCGCCAGCACCCGCTTCTCCACCTCGCCGAGGATCGTGCCCAGCTCGCCGTCGAGGTCGATACCCGCCAGACCGGGCGCCTGGCCAACGTCGGGCAGGCGCAGATGCTGGGGCTCGATGGTGGCCTGCTCGCATAGCGACACCGCCTGGAACAGCACGTTCTCCAACTGACGTACATTGCCCGGCCAGTGGTAGGCGGAAAGCCGTGCCAGCGCCGCCGGCGTCAGTTGTGGCAGCGGGCAGCCGATCTGGCGCGCGGCGCGGTCGAGGAAGTGGCGCGCCAGCTCATCGATGCCGTCGAGGCAGTCGCGCAGCGGGGGGACCTGCAGCGACAGTACGTTGAGCCGGTGGTAGAGATCGTGGCGAAACAGCCCTGCCGCGCAGAGCTGCGGCAAGTCCTGCTGGGTGGCGCAGATCACCCGCACGTCGAGGAAGGTCTCCTCGTCGCTGCCGACGCGACGGAAGCCGCCATCCTGCAGGAAGCGCAGCAGCTTGACCTGCAGCCGCGGACTCATCTCGCCCACCTCATCGAGGAAGATGGTGCCGCCGGCGGTGAGCTCCAGCAGCCCCAGCTTGCCCTCCGGACGGGCCCCCTCGAAGGCCCCGGGGGCGTAGCCGAACAGCTCGGTCTCGGCCATCGACTCCGGCAGGCCGGCGCAGTTGAGGGCCATGAATGGAGCCTGGCCCCGCGGGCTGGCCAGGTGACAGGCGCGGGCCAGCAACTCCTTGCCGGTCCCGGTTTCGCCCTCGATCAGCAGCGGTGCATCCAGCGGCGCCATGCGCCGCGCCTCGCGAATCAGCTCGGCGAGCCGCGGGCTGGCCTGGAAGATCGCCTCGAAGCCGCGTAGCTCCTGGCGCTGCACCTGGTAGATACGCTCGCCGATGCGATCTGCACGGTGCAGAGTGACCACGGCCCCTGCCAGCGAGGCCACGTCATCGTCGCTCTCGCTGTGCAGCGGGGCGATATCGGCCAGGTAGGTCGCCTCCTTGAGCTTGAGACGCAGGCCGTTGACCCGGGCGTTGTTACGGCGGATCAATTCGGGCAGGTCGAAGTCCGGCAGGTAGCGATCCAGCGACAGCCCCGGCACCTCGTCGACGCGCACCCCGAGCATCTGCCCCGCGGCGCGGTTGGCGGCGACGATGCGCCCCTCCATATCGATCGACATCACCGGATCGGAGAGCGACGACAGCAGTGCATCGAGCTCAAGATGACGGCGCTCGCTGGGCATCAGGTTGACGCGCTTGACGCTGAACACTCCAGGGACGGTTTCCAGGGTCGGTTTCAGCGTGGCCAGCTGGGCATTGAGCAGCCGCGGCAGGAACAGATAGATGGTATTGCCGTGATCACCGCCCACTTCGCCGCGGGCCACGTTGACGCCGTAGTCAGCGAAGTGCGAGACGATATCGCGCAGGATACCGATACGGTTCTGGCAGTGAATCTTGAGACGCATTCGGGCTCCTTGAACGCCACAGCGGGCTGCCGCTGACGTTAGCGTCAAGCTGGCGTGACTGTAGTGTCAACGTAGCGTGACAGTTACCCTCGACTCAAGGTGCTGAGCACGTGATGTAGCGCTTTTACAGCGGCTAAGCACGCCTTCTCGTAACATTTTCTTTACGCCGCCCGGCACACATGCTGCCCGCCTCGCCCGATTGGCCCCTACCCGGAACTTCATGCTGCGCCGACACTGACATGGATTCCCATGCTCACAATAACCACAACCTCAGGGAGAGCCTGCCATGACCCAGCAGAAAAGCGCCAAGGCTAGCCAGTACCAGGCCCGCATGCCGGATGAGAGCGGCTATATAGAATACAGTGACCAGGAGCACGCCACCTGGCAGACGCTGTTCGAACGTCAGACCTCGATCATCGACGGTCGTGTATGCCAGGAGTATATCGACGGCCTCGAACGTCTGCGGCTGCCCCATGATCGGATTCCCCAGCTGGCCGACGTGGATCGCGTGCTGGAGGCGGCCACCGGCTGGCGCACCGCCCAGGTACCGGCCCTGATTCCTTTCGACACCTTCTTCGAGCTGCTCGCCAGCCGCCGCTTTCCGGTAGCGACCTTCATCCGCACACCGGAAGAGCTCGACTATCTGAAGGAGCCGGACATCTTCCACGAGATCTTCGGCCACTGCCCGATGCTCACCAACCCGGACTTCGCCGAATTTACCGCTACCTATGGCCAGTTGGGCCTGGCAGCCACCCCCAAGCAGCGGGTCTATCTCGCCAGGCTCTACTGGTTGACCGTGGAGTTCGGCCTGGTCGATACGCCCCAGGGCCGGCGCATCTATGGCGGCGGCATCATCTCCTCACCCAAGGAGACCTTTCACGCCCTCTCAGAGACACCCGAGCACCACCCCTTCGACCCCGTCGATGCGCTGCGCACGCCATATCGCATCGATATTCTGCAGCCGCTCTACTATGTGCTTGACGATCTGCACCGGCTGCACGACCTTTCACGTCAGGACATCATGGCAATGGTCGAACAGGCCATGACGCTTGGCCTGTTCGAGCCCAAGTTTCCGCCCAAGGCCGCTTGAGGCATGACGCCTACCTCTACACCCCCCAATAGCCAACCAGGAGACCCCATGAGCGATCTTTCACAACAGCAGTGCGAAGCCTGCAGCTGGGATGCCCCCCACGTCACCGAGGCCGAGATCAGCGAGTATCGCCAGGCCATTCCCGAGTGGCAGATCATGGAGCGCGATGGCATCATGCAGTTGGAGCGTGTGTTCACGTTCCGCAACTTCAAGCAGGCCCTGGCGTTCACCAATCGCGTAGGCGACATCGCCGAGGAAGCCGGCCACCATCCGGCACTCCTGACCGAGTGGGGAAAGGTCACCGTGACCTGGTGGTCCCACGAGATGAAGGGCCTGCACAAGAACGATTTCATTCTTGCCGCCAGAACCGACGAGGTAGCCGAGTAAATGTTCGAGCAGATTCAGCGGGTCCCCGGGGATGCCATCCTCGGGCTGATCGAGGCCTTCAATCAGGACACCAATCCTAACAAGGTCGACCTTGGGGTCGGGGTCTATCGTGATGCCAAGGGCAACACGCCAGTGATGCGGGCCGTCAAGAAAGCCGAGGCGCTGCTGCTCGACAACCAGACCACCAAGACCTATATCGGGTCGCATGGTGATCCGCGCTACGGTCAGGTCATTCAGCCGCTGATCTTCGGCGCCGACTCGCCGGTGCTCGAGGCGCGCCGCGCCAGTGTCACCCAATCCCCGGGGGGCACCGGTGCGCTGCGCCTGGCGGCGGACTTCATCAAGACCCAGTTGCCCGGCAAGGGCATCTGGGTCAGCGACCCGACCTGGCCCAACCATCTGGGCATCTTCACTGCCGCGGGCCTCGAGCTGAGCAAGTATCCCTATGTGGATGCCGACAACCGCCTCGACTTCGACGGCATGCTGGCGGCGATCAAACAGATCCCGGTGGGCGACGTGGTGGTGCTGCACGCCTGCTGCCACAACCCCTCCGGCTTCGACCTCTCCCAGGCCCAGTGGCGCGAGGTACTCAGCGTGGTGCAGGAGCGCGAGCTTCTGCCGCTGATCGACTTCGCCTACCAGGGCTTTGGCGACGGCCTCGACGAGGACGCCTTCGGCGTGCGGCTGTTTGCCGAAACCCTCGATGAATTGCTGATCACCAGCTCCTGCTCGAAAAACTTCGGCATCTACAGCGAGCGTACCGGCGCGCTGATCGCCGTGGCCAAGAATGCCGAGCAGATGGAGAACGTTCGCTCGCAGATGGCCATCGTGGCCCGTGAGAACTACTCCAACCCGCCCTCCCACGGCGGTGCGGTAGTGACCGAGATTCTCGAGTCGGCAGAACTCGCCGCCCTGTGGCGCGAGGAATTGACCGAGATGCGCAGCCGCATCAACGGCCTACGTCAGGATTTCGTCGCCGCCCTCAAGCCCTACGGGCTCGACGCCAAATACGCCTGCATCGCCGAGCAGCGCGGCATGTTCTCCTATACCGGTTTGACCCCGACCCAGGTCGACCGCCTGCGCGACGAGTTCGGCATCTACATGGTGCGCTCAGGGCGAGCCAACGTGGCCGGCTTCTCTACCGAGAAGCTCGAGTACCTGGCCAAGGCGATCGCTGCGGTCAACTGAGCCGGCCAGCCTCCGGCTATCTCTCCAGCAAAGCGCCCGGGATCTGAACTGACCCCCAATCGTTGGACGGTTAGTTCTCTTAACCGGCGACCATGGCCTGAGTCCTGTATTGCACTGGGCTCAGGCCTTTTAGTCTCTGCTTGATCCGTTGATG
>NZ_JACXZT010000015.1 GCF_014779595.1 Halomonas sp. ML-15 | reverse complement strand
AAGTACCTCACCGGCCTGTGGGCCTGCATGCAGAATCAAACGCCATTCGATTCGTCGTTGCTCTTCAGCGACGAGCATATGAATGCTTGACCCCAAACGGAGTATCTACATTGGGGCGGGCGCCTCGGCAAAAGTGGGAGCGAATTTATTCGCGATTGGGGTTATTACCGCCCGCAGCGCTGCGCGCTGCATCGCGGTTGAAACCGCTCCCACACTGGGGTGGTGGCACCACGTTATGGCACTGCCTCCCAGGCAAAAGTAGGAGCGAATTTATTCGCGATTGGGGTTGGCCCAAAACGGCAGCGCTGCGCGCTGCAATCGCGGTTGAAACCGCTCCCACACTGGGGTGGTGGCACCACGTTATGGCACTGCCTCCCAGGCAAAAGTAGGAGCGAATTTATTCGCGATGGGGTTGGCCCGAAACGGCAGCGCTGCGCGCTGCAATCGCGACTGAAGTCGCTCCTACACTGGGCTCGGGTGCCTTGGCAAACGTAGGAGCAGCTTCAGCCGCGATGGGGTTGGCATGGAACTCAGTACACCACCCCGCGCAGGATCTCGTAGACCACATCATTGACGATATCGACGAGGATGGCGTCGGGGCCGGCCTGGCGCCATTCGTACCCCTCGTAACGGGGCAGGTCGCCGTAGAGACGGTCGTCGAAGCGCTTGGCGATGCCCGGGGGCAGCGGCTTGCCGCGCTCGAGGTTCATCCGTATGCCCGGCGGCAAGTCGGCGTCGCGGCTGACGTAGTCGCGGTTATCCTCGAAGATGCGCCGAATCACCCGCTCCTCGAGGCTGGGGCCGTCGCGGCGCCAGTCCCGATCGCCGTGATCGTCGCCACGGCGGCGCTCCTGGCGCGTCGACTCGCGGCGCGGCTCACTGGCCCGCTCCTGCTGCTGGCGACTCTGCCCCTGGGCATTGCCGCGGCCCTGGCCCTGCCCTTGACCTTGAGATGAGGCGCCTTGGCCCTGGGATGAGGCCCCCTGCCCTTGAGGTGACGCCCCCTGAGCCTGGACATTGGCCGCCCCCAGCGCCAGCGTCAGGACGCCGGCGGCCACCAGCGGCAGGCGAAACAGCATTAGTTTATGGGACATGGAGCACCTCCTTGCGTAAGGGCTTACCGCCAGCATAGCGACAAAGCGTGCAAGGGGTGTGGAGATGGGATGGATGAGGCAAAATTAAAAGGCCGGCAGGTGCCGGCCATGAAAAATTCTCTATTGTTAAGGAATCGCTTCTAATTCACACCGTCCAGATTCAAGATCGCAATCAGCTTGTTGAGTACCTGGATCCGCAGCGGCAATAGTAAAGCTGTCAGAATCTTCATAATCGTCACCACCAACGAATGTTGGTCCTGCTTCTACACATGCAGACCAATCAAAATCATCTATATCCGTAAAAACTCCATCCCGGTCATTCCTTTCGATTACAGCAATTCTCGCTACTGAAGTTGCTTCAGAGAGACATGCACTATTTGCTGCTCTTTGGGTGTAAGCTTGATACTGCGGAATCGCAATCGCCGCCAAGATCCCGATAATCGCCACCACGATCAACAGTTCAATCAGGGTAAAACCGCCCTGGCCGGCCTTGCCCTTGACGGACTGCTTAGTCATCGGTGTTTTCATTCTTATACCCCTTCTGTGTTTGGCACATGCCTTGTCGGTCAGCTCGGCGCGTCCAACACCTGCCAGCCCTGCTTTTGGTACTTTATAACCACTCTCGACTGCCATCCCTCAGCCGTTCTTGCTACCTTTCCTCCCACTCTAGTCTATCCCAGCTTAGCTACCCGCTTATACGGTGACTAACGCGACATTTCAACGCTATTTGCTATATTGCTCATGCGGCTCACCCGCGACCTTTGATTACAATAAGTTACCCTCGCCGCCAGAACAACCCTCTGCCACTTTTTTATGAGACGTGGCAGCGCCGGGCGCTAAGCTAGCAGCCCTAGCGCCGGGGCGTGAGCCGCCAGCGCTGCGCGCTGCAATCGCGACTGAAGTCGCTTCCACACTGAAGCAGTTAGCTTTAAGCCTGGCGCTGGGCCCTGGGCCCCGGGCCCTGGGCGCTTGAAGCCGGTCGCTTTTGTACCTTTTCATGGCTTTCCTCAACTCTAATCCCGGGTAGACTGAGAGATATCCAACGCCACCGCCGAGATTCTTCATGTCCGATGCCCTGCCTCCCGGCACGCCTCCTCATGCTCCGCCCCCCACCCGCCTACGCGGCATCGCCGGGCGACTGGTGGAGGAGGGGCTGCTCTCCATTGCGGCGGCTACCCGCGCCGAGCAGGAAGCGCGCGAGGAGGAGGTTTCGATGATGCAGCACCTGGTCGAGGGCGGCCTGGTAACGCCACGCCAGGCGGCGATGGCGGCGGCCTGGGAGTACGGCCTGCCGCTGCTCGACCTCGATGCGCTGCGCCCGGACAGCCTGCCCCCCGCCGACGCCATGCCCGAGGCGCTGCTGCGCAAGCTAGGCGTCATGCCGCTGACCCGCAGCGAGACCGGCGTCACGGTGGCGGTGCCCTACCCCTCGAGCCTGGCCAAGCTCGACGAGCTGCAGTTCGCCCTGGGGCTCTCGGTGGAGGGGGTGCTGGCGCCCATCGACCAGTTGGCGCCGGCGCTGGAGAACTACCTCAGCCAGATCGGCGACAGCCAGATGATGGAGGGCCTGGCCGGCGCCGACGAGGCGCTGGAGGGGCTGGAGTATGGCCAGCACGACCCAGCGGACGACAGCGCCGTCACCGCCAGCAGCGACGACGCGCCGGTGGTGCGCTTCGTCAACAAGATCCTGCTCGACGCCATCAAGCGCGGCGCCTCGGATATCCACTTCGAGCCCTACGAGACCAGCTACCGCATTCGCCTGCGCATCGACGGCATTCTGCTCGAAGCGGCGCGGCCACCGTTCGGCATGCGCACGCGGATTGCCGCGCGCCTCAAGGTGATGGCGCGCCTGGATATTTCCGAGCGGCGCCTGCCCCAGGATGGCGCCATCAAGCTGCGCCTCTCCAAGCAGCGCTCCATCGACTTTCGCGTCAACTCGCTGCCCACGGTATATGGCGAGAAGATCGTGCTGCGTATCCTCGACCCGGCCTCGGCCCAGTTGGGCATCGATGCGCTGGGCTTCACCCCCACCCAGCGCGAGCTCTACGAAACCGTGCTGGCCCAGCCCCAGGGCATGATCCTGGTCACCGGCCCCACCGGCAGCGGCAAGACGGTGACGCTCTATACAGGCATCAATATCCTCAATACCACCGAGCGCAATATCTCTACCGCCGAAGACCCGGTGGAGCTCAAGGTGCCGGGGGTCAACCAGGTCAACGTGAATGCCAAGATCGGCCTGGATTTCGCCAGCGCGCTGCGCGCCTTCCTGCGCCAGGACCCGGATATCGTGATGGTCGGCGAGATTCGCGACCTGGAGACCGCCGAGATAGCCGTCAAGGCGTCCCAGACCGGCCACCTGGTGCTCTCCACGGTGCATACCAACTCCGCCGCCGAGACCTTGACCCGCCTCTCCAACATGGGGGTGGCGGCGTTCAATATCGCCAGCTCGGTGAGCCTGATCATCGCCCAGCGCCTGGCGCGCAAGCTCTGTCCGCTGTGCAAGGAGCCGGTGGAGATCCCCGCCGAGGCGCTGCGCGAAGCAGGCTTCAACGAAGACGAGATCGCCCGGGCGACCATCTACCACCCAGTGGGCTGCCGCAAATGCACCCTGGGCTACAAGGGCCGGGTGGGCATTTACGAGGTGGTGCCGATATCCGACGCGATCAGCCAGTTGATCATGCGCAACGGCAACGCCATGGAGCTCGACGAACAGGCGCGCAAAGAGGGCCATCCGGACCTGCGCCGCAGCGGCCTGCTGAAGGTGATGCAGGGCATTACCAGTCTGGAAGAGATCAACCGGGTGACGAAGGACTAAAACAGAGACGCCGAGCGCCCAGTTGCTTGACGATTGGGACTGCCCGGCGACAGACCTGCGAGAAGGCGCTGTAAACCCGTCCCTGGGCGCTACCTTGCGCCATCCATGGCGCAAACCTTCTCTTCGGTCTGTCCCCGGCGTCCCTGGCTTCGCGCTGCCCAACTCAACGCAGGGGAACGATAATGGCGACACGACAGATGAAGGCGCCGACCAAGGTCAAGCTGCACCGCTGGAAGTGGGCCGGCAAGGGCCCCAGCGGGCGCAAGGTGCAGGGCGAGATCGTCGCCAGCCAGAAGGCCGAGGTGGAGCGTGAACTGGCCGGCCAGAGCATCGTGGTAAAGAGCGTGCGCCGCAAGAGCTCGCTGACCGGCGGCATGGGCAAGATCAAGCCCCGCGACATAATGCTGTTCGCGCGCCAGATGGCGACCATGATCCGCGCCGGGGTACCGGTGCTGCAGGCCTTCCAGGTGGTGGCCGAGAGCTTGAAGAAGCCGGCCATGAGCGCTCTGGTGCAGGAGCTGATGAACGAGGTGGCGGCCGGGGCGAGCTTCTCCGAAGCGCTCAAGCGCCACCCCGAGCACTTCGACCGTCTGTTCGCCAATATGGTCGAGGCCGGCGAGCAGTCAGGCTCGCTGGACCGCATGCTGGAGCGGGTGGCGACCTACAAGGAGAAGGTCGAGTCGCTCAAGGGCCGGGTCAAGAAGGCGCTCTACTATCCGATCGCGGTAATCCTGGTCGCGTTGGGGGTGACCGCCCTGCTGCTGATCAAGGTGGTACCGCAGTTCGAGAGCCTGTTCCGCGGCTTCGGCGCCGAGCTGCCGGCGATGACGCGGATGACCATCGCCATGTCGGAATTCGCCCAGGACTACTGGCTGTGGGGCATTGTGATCGTGGTCGGCACAGTGGTGGTGATCCGCCAGGGCATGAAGCGCTCGGAGGCCTTCGCCTACCGCATGCACGCGCTGTCGCTGAAGGTGCCGGTGATCGGCGATATTCTCGACAAGTCCTGCGTGGCGCGCTACTCGCGCACCCTGGCCACCACCTTCGGCGCCGGGGTGCCGCTGGTGGAGTCGCTGGATACCGCCGCCGGCGCCGCGGGCAACAAGGTCTACGAGCGCGCGGTCATCCAGGTGCGCGACGATGTCGCCACCGGCCAGCAGCTCTACTTCGCCATGCGCCTCACCGAGCGCTTCCCGGCGCTGGCGGTGCAGATGGTCAGCATCGGCGAGGAAGCCGGCTCGCTGGACGCCATGCTCAACCGCGTCGCGGACTACTACGAAGAGGAGGTCGACAACAAGGTCGACGCCCTGACCTCTCTGCTCGAACCCTTTATCATCGTGATCCTCGGCGTACTGGTCGGCGGCCTGGTGGTCTCGATGTATCTGCCCATCTTCGAACTCGGGAGCGTGCTTTGAGTGTGACGTATGAGTCACGGTTCATGTCACAATAGGCAATTGACTACGCACCGCGAGTAACGCGCTGGGAATGAGGAAATTGTGCGAACGTAGAGAAACGTGCACTGTTACCGCCTCGGATTGGACGTACACCTGACACGTCATGCAAGAGAGCGAATGACGCAGAGAAATATCTCGGAAGCACGGCTCTCTCAGCTTCTCGACGGTGGTGTATATCGCTACAAAGACGACCAGCACTTGTGGATCGCAGCCAGTTTTTTCGGAAAGGCCTGACAACCTGATCTGTGTCGCGGCAGTCATCGAAGATAGACTGGTGATCAAGACAGTGATGCACCATTTTCAGTGGAGTGAATGAACCATGCGAACAACCTACGATGAAGCGGATGACATCCTCGTCCTACATCTTTCCGACAAGCCTATCGTCAAGGAAGTCTCGCAAGACTGGAACACGCATGTGAGCTACGCCGAGGACGGCAGCATCGTCGAAATCGTCGTACTCGACGCCTCGAAGCAAGGCGCCTGGCCACTGCTGAAAAGCCACGCGGCGTAATCATCACTCCTGGAGCCCGCCTTGACGCTGGACCTTCCCCCCGCAATTCTGTGGCCGCTGGCCGCCGTGCTCGGGCTCTGCCTGGGCAGTTTTCTCAACGTGGTGATCACCCGCCTGCCGGTGATGCTGATGCAGGGCTGGCGCGCCGAGGCGCTGGACGCCCTGGAGCAGCAGCCCGAGGCGGTGCCGCGCTTCAATCTGCTGACGCCGCGCTCGCAGTGCCCCGGCTGCGGCGAGCCGATTGCCTGGCACGACAATATTCCGCTGCTCGGCTATCTCAAGCGCCGCGGCCGCTGCGCCGGCTGCAACGGGCGGATCAGCCCGCAGTACCCGCTGATCGAGCTGGCCGGCGCGGCGCTTACCCTGGCCGCCCTGGCGCTGCACGGCCCGACCCTGGCCGGACTGTTTATCGTCGGCGCCTGCCTGACGCTGCTGGCGCTGGCGGCGATCGACTTTCGTATCCAGCTGCTGCCCGATGCGATGACCCTGCCGCTGCTGTGGGCCGGACTGCTCTATCAGCTGCTGTTCCAGCCGCTGCTGCTGCCCAGCGCGGTGATCGGCGCAATGCTGGGGTATCTCTCGCTGTGGAGCTTCTACTGGCTGTTCAAGCTGGTCACCGGCAAGGAGGGCATGGGCTACGGCGACTTCAAGCTACTCGCCGCGCTGGGCGCCTGGCTGGGCTGGCAGTACCTGCCGCTGGTGCTGATCCTCTCCGCCGGTGTCGGCGCGCTGGTGGGTATCGCGCTGCAGCTGGCGATGCCCAAGCTGCGCGGCGCAGCGATGCCGTTCGGCCCCTTCCTGGCCATGGCCGGCTGGATCGCACTGCTGATGGGCGAGCCGCTGATGGCGCTCTATTTGGGGATCGTCGGGGTATAGCGCTGAGCGCTTGCCCGGCAGCGATGCCAGGCCTATGCTTAGGCATAGGCCTAAATGATCGAGGAGCGCCATATGCCTGAAGAACGCCATATCCGGCTGTTTCGCAACGGCCGCAACCAGGCGCTGAGAATCCCCCGCGAATTCGAGCTGGAAGGCGATGAAGCCATCATCAGCCGCGAAGGTGACCGGCTGATTATCCGTGCGCTAAAGCCACACGGCCTGCTCGCGACCCTGGCCACGCTCGAGCCCTTGGACGAGGCGCTGGAGGAAGGGATCGACGACGACCTGCAGCCGCTGGACGACGCCTGGTGAATGCGCCCTACCGCTATCTGCTGGACACCAACATCCTGTCGGCACTGGTTTGCGAGCCTCAGGGACGCGTGGCCAGGCGCATCGCCGAGGTCGGCGAGGAGACGGTGTGCACCAGCGTCATCGTTGCCGCCGAGCTGCGCTTCGGCGCGCTGAAACTCGCCAGCACGCGGCTGACCCGGCAGGTCGGACGAATCCTCGCAGCGCTGCCGGTGCTGCCCTTTGAGCCCCCCATGGACCAGCACTATGCGCGTTTGCGCGTGCAGCTGTTCAGCGCCGGTACGCCGATTGGCCCCAACGACATGCTGATCGCCGCCCAGGCACTCGCGCTGCCGTGCCGGGTAGTGACGGCCAATGTTGGCGAGTTCCAGCGCGTGGCGGGGCTGGCGGTGGAAAACTGGCTGGAGGATGCATGAGCCTGTGTATTGGCGTCACCGGCGGCATCGCCTCTGGCAAGTCGAGCGTGGCACGCGCCTTTGCCGAGTTCGGCATCCCCTGGGTGGACGCCGACGATCTGGCCCGCGAGGTGGTCGAACCCGGCGAGCCGGCACTTGACGAAATCGCTGAGCGCTTCGGCCCACGCGTGCTGCAGGACGACGGCCGGCTCGATCGCCGCGCGCTGCGCGAGATCGTGTTTGCCAATCCCGACGAGCGGCGCTGGCTGGAGTCGGTGACCCACCCGCGGATCCGCGAGCGCCTCAACGCGCGCCTCACCGAGATGGCCGCGGGCCCGGCACCCTACCACCTGCTGGTCTCGCCGCTGCTGTTCGAGTCGGGCCAGGCCGAGCTGGTCGACCGCCGCCTGGTGATCGACGTGCCCGAGGCGCAGCAGATCGCCCGCACCGCGGCGCGGGACGGCGTCGACGAGGCCCAGGCCCGCGCCATCGTCGCGGCCCAGATGCCGCGTCGAGAGCGACTGGCCCTGGCCGACGATATCCTCGACAATGGCGGCGATCTCGACGCGCTGCATCAGGGCGTCGCCGACCTCGACCGATACTATCGATACCTCGTTTCAGACTCTGCCAGGCCATGATATGACACAGACACACCGCTCTCCGCTTCAGGTCCCCTGCCCCCGCTGCCGGACGCCCGTGCAGTGGGTTGAGGAGAATCAATTCCGCCCCTTCTGCTCGGAGCGCTGCAAGCTGATCGACCTTGGCGCCTGGGCCGACGGCGCGCACCGCATTGCCGGCGAGCCGGCGATGGACGAGACCGAGATCGATGAGATGATCCTGCGCGCCGAGCGCGGCGAGATGGGCAAGGACGACTGACGGTGGCCGCGACTCGCCCGCCCACCGAATACCGCCTGCTGGCCGAGCTGGAGGCAGCGTTCGATCAGCTGATCGAGCGCGTCGAGGCACTGTGTCAGGTGTATCGCGAGTCGCCGGGAGCGGCCTGGGCGCTGCACACGCCCACCCCGGACGCCGACTGGCTGCGCCAGGTGCTGCTCGACTTCTGGTATCAGGACGGGCAGGACGGCCGCGCTACCCGCAGCCACGTGGGGCTGGTGGCCGCCGACGAGGCGCTGCTGGCGGAGGTGGCCAGGGTCAACGCCGCCAAGGCGGCGTTTGCGGCGCTGCTGGCGGAGATTCGTGCCAAGGCGGCGAGCCTGATCCCCGAGCTCAAGGCGGTGCTGCCGTTTCGCCACCCGACGCTGCACACCCACCTGCGCGGCCAGGGCCTGGCGCGCCTTCAGTTGAAGCAGTGCTGGCGGGCGATTCCGCTGGCCGATGCGCCGCTGGCGCGGGTTCGGCTGGCGTGGTATTCGAGCGGCCGCTCGATCAAGAAGCTCAGCGTGGGCGAGGCCGAGCAGAAGCTGCTGGCGCTGGACAGCGAGGCGCCCCATGTGCGCATCCAGCTCAGGCGCCTGGCGGGAATTCCCAGCGCCGAGCCGCTGGCCCAGGTGCAGAAGCAGGCCCCGCTGATGCGCGCCAACCTGTTCTTCGCCGAGCCGCTGGCCGACGGTCGCAGCCGCCGCGCCATGAACGTCGCCCTGCCGCTGTTCATTCCCAGTCGCGATGGACGCCTGCCCGACTACAACCTGCCGCCCCCCGCCCCTAGCGAAAAGCGCACCCGCGCCAAGCGCAGCGACGAGAAGCTTGAGGATGAGGTGTTTCTGCCCAGCTTGCGGGTCTACCGCTACCGCGGCTGACCCAACCCCATCGCGAATAAATTCGCTCCTACATTGGCCTTGGCGCCATTCCCAAAGTAGGA
This sequence comes from Halomonas sp. ML-15, assembly GCF_014779595.1. Taxonomy (GTDB): domain Bacteria; phylum Pseudomonadota; class Gammaproteobacteria; order Pseudomonadales; family Halomonadaceae; genus Franzmannia. The sequence goes on along the minus strand of NZ_JACXZT010000015.1, from coordinate 72,020 downwards.
GCGGTTTCAACCGCGATTGCAGCGCGCAGCGCTGCCAGACCAACCACCCCATCGCGAATAAATTCGCTCCTACACTTGCCTTGGCGCCATGCCCAGTGTGGGAGCGGTTTTTAACCGCGATGTAGCGCGCAGCGCTGCCGGGCAGGGCCAACCCCAACCCCATCGCGAATAAATTCGCTCCTACATTGGCCTTGGCGCCATGCCCAGTGTGGGAGCGGTTTCAACCGCGATGCAGCGCGTAGCGCTGCCAGATCAACCAACCCCATCGCGAGTAAATTCGCTCCTACATTGGCCTTGGCGCCATACCCAGTGTGGGAGCGGTTTCAACCGCGATTGCAGCGCGCAGCGCTGCCAGACCAACCAACCCCATCGCGAATAAATTCGCTCCTACATTGGCCTTCGCGCCATGCCCAAAGTAGGAGCGGTTTCAACCGCGATTGCAGCGCGCAGCGCTGCCGACCTCAGAACAACCGATTCAGACCATTCTGGGCGGCGACGCGGTAGGCTTCGGCCATGGTCGGGTAGTTGAAGGTGGTGTTGATGAAGTACTTGAGGGTGTTGGCCTCGCCGGGCTGCTGCATGATCGCCTGGCCGATATGCACGATCTCCGAGGCCTGGTCGCCGAAGCAGTGGATACCGAGGATCTCGAGGGTCTCGCGGTGGAACAGGATCTTGAGCATGCCGACGGTGTCGCCGGTGATCTGGGCCCGGGCGGTGTCCTTGAAGAACGCCTGGGCGACCTCATAGGGCACCTTGGCGTCGGTCAGCTCGCGCTCGTTCTTGCCCACCGAGCTGATCTCGGGAATGGTGTAGATACCGGTGGGCACGTCGTCGACGAAGCGGAACTCGGCGTCGAGCAGATCGTCACTGGCGTTGCGCCCCTGGTCGTAGGCGGCACTGGCCAGGCTCGGCCAGCCGATCACGTCGCCCACCGCGTAGATATGTGGAATAGCGGTGCGGTAGTGGTTGTCGACCTGCAGCTGGCCGCGACCGTTGGCTTCCAGGCCGATGTTCTCGAGGCCCAACTGATCGGTATTGCCGGTGCGCCCGTTGGCCCACAGGAAGGCGTCGGCACGCAGCCGCTTGCCCGACTTGAGGTGTACCACCACGCCGGACTCGTCGCCTTCGATACGCTCGTAGTCCTCGTTATGGCGCACCAGCACGCCGTTCTGGCGCAGGTGGTAGGAGAGCGCGTCGGAGATCTCGTCGTCGAGGAACGACAGCAGGCGGTCGCGGGAGTCGATCAGATCGACCTTGACGCCGAGCCCGGAGAAGATCGAGGCGTACTCGCTGCCGATAACGCCGGCACCGAAGATGATCAGGGTGCGCGGGGTGTGGGAGAGGCCGAGCACCGTATCGGAGCAGTAGATACGCGGGTGGCGAAAATTGACGTCGGCCGGGCGGTAGGGCCGCGAGCCGGTGGCGATCACGACCTTCTGGGCACAGATCTCTTCAACGCCTTCGTGATTGTCACGCACGACCAGGGTGTGTTCGTCCTTGAAGCGCGCCACGCCGAAGAACACGTCGATGCGGTTACGGGCGTAGAAGCGGGTGCGCATCTCGACCTGCTGGTCGATGGTGACTCGGGAGCGTTCGAGGACCTTGGGAAAGGAGAACCAGCGCGGCTCGCCGATATCGCGGAACATGCGGTTGGTGTTGAACTGCATGATCTGCTTGACCTGATGGCGCAGCGCCTTGGAGGGGATGGTGCCCCAGTGGGTACAGTTGCCGCCCACCGCCTGCTGCTTCTCGATGATCGCTACACGCTTGCCGTGCTTGGCGGCGTTGATGGCGGCACTCTCGCCGGAGGGGCCGGTGCCGATAACCACTACATCATAGTTGTGGACTGCCATGTGCTGTCGCGTCTCCTTTCCCCTGAATGTGTCATTCCCCAAGCGCCACTCCCCTGTGGGAGCGGTTTATAACCGCGATGCAGCGCGCAGCGCTGCCGGAAAAACCCCATCGCGACTGAAGTCGCTCCTACATTGGCCTTGGCGCCACTCCCCAGCCCCTAGCGCCGAATGGCGTTGTAGCCGAGGTCGGCGCCGCGACTCTCGTCGCCGCGACGGCGCGCGCTGCCGCGCTTGCGGTTCTCTTCCTCGCAGACTTCATCCTTGCCGCCGCAGACCTCGCAGCCATCCTTCATGCCGATGTTGTTGAGTCCGCCGCAGGAGCCGGCAATCGGCTTGCGACCCATTATCACACCGACCGCCATGGCGGCCATGAGCAGCAGCATGAAACCCAATACCAGTAACCAGATAGTCATCGTTCCTCCCGAATGCCCTTGTGGGGCATATCAATCGCTGACGTTTCGTTCAACGTCCAAATAAGGCGTCATGGCTGGGCTGATGCGCACATCGTAGCCCGCTCCTGCTGTGACAATAAAATACGCTGCGATGCTTCGCTGTTCAGCCAGGGCCAACGCTGCCTGCGGCGTCATCCTCTGCAACCAGGCGGCCCAGGCGGCGGCCTCCACGGCACTCTCGGCCAGCACGCTGACTTCCACCACGCGCTCCCGACCGTTGGCCAACCACCAGCCGGCAGGGGTTTCGGCGTTGCCGGCCAGCCCCCGCCAGCGGTCGCGGAAATCCCCCGCGGTGGACAGCGCCCTATCGTCGAGGACCAGCAGCCGGGCCTCTGAGACACCACGCGCATCCGGCTGTTCGAGGGCCAGCTGCCAGGGGCGCCGCGCGGACTGAGTACCGCGGGCGCGCACATCGCCCCCCACTTCGAGGAAGTAGCGCTCCTCGCCGCGGGCGTCTAACCACGCCGCCAGGGAGTCGATCAGCCAGGCATGGGCCATCCGGCGGTAGGCCTGCTCGAGTGGATCGGCGGAGACGCCGAACCTCGTCGGCAGTGCCGCATCGAGCCGGGCGAGCCGGTCGAGAAACGCCGTATGCTGCTGTTCGTATTGCACCAGTTCACTGTGTATGGCGACGTCCAGTGCCTGGATGTCGCTGGCGGAGGCATCACCATACAGAGTGAGATGGAAACCACGCTCCAGGGCTGAGCCCTGCACGTCGAGCCGTTGGCTGCCGCTGTCGCGGCACCCTGCCAGGGCACTGGCCATGGCCAGGCTCAGCAGGGCCGACAGGAAAAGGGCCGGCCCGCGGGCCAGCCCTGTGCGTCGCCGTGAGGCGACTCCGATCATCCGCCGAAGTCATCCAGCATGATGTTCTCGGGTTCTACCCCCATATCGAGCAGGAGCTTGATCACCGAGGCGTTCATCATGGGTGGCCCGCACATGTAGTACTCACAATCCTCGGGGGCCGGATGGTCCTTGAGGTATTTCTCGTAGAGCACATTATGGATAAAGCCGGTGGGGCCTTCCCAGTTGTCGTCGGGCAGCGGGTCGGAGAGCGCCAGGTGCCACTCGAAGTTGTCGAACTCCTCGGCCAGCTGGTCATACTCTTCGTTGTAGAAGGTCTCGCGCCAGGAGCGCGCACCGTACCAGAACGAGATCTTGCGCTTCGACTTGAGGCGCTTGAGCTGATCGAAGATATGGCTGCGCATCGGCGCCATGCCGGCACCGCCGCCGACGAAGACCATCTCGGCGTCGGTCTCCTTGGCGAAGAACTCACCGAACGGCCCCATCACCTGCACCTTGTCGCCCGGCTTCAGATTGAAGACGTAGGTCGACATGATGCCCGGCGGATGGTTGGTACCGGGAGGCGGCGTGGCGATACGGATATTGAACTTGAGGATACCCACTTCTTCCGGGTAGTTGGCCATCGAGTAAGCGCGGATGGTCTCCTCGGGGTTCTTGTGCGAGATCTTGAACAGGTCGAACTTGTCCCAGTCCTCGCGGTACTCGTCCTCGATATCGAAGTCGGAGAACTTGATGTCGTAGGGCGGTGCCACCAGCTGCACGTAGCCGCCAGCGCGGAAGTCGACGTTCTCGCCTTCCGGCAGCTTGAGGTTGAGCTCCTTGATGAAGGTGGCGACGTTGGGGTTGGAGATGACCTCGCACTCCCACTGCTTGACGCCGAATACCTCCTCGGGCACCTCGACCTTCATGTCCTGCTTGACCGGCACCTGGCAGGAGAGGCGCCAGCCCTCCTTCTTTTCACGCATGGTGAAAGCGGACTCTTCGGTGGGCAGGATCGAGCCGCCGCCCTCCTCCACACGGCACTTGCACTGGGCGCAGGAGCCGCCACCGCCGCACGCCGACGACAGGAAGATGCCGTTGGCGGCCAGGGTGTTGAGCAGCTTGCCGCCGGCCTGGGTGGTCAAGGTGTGCTCGGGGTCGCCGTTGACCTCGATGGTCACGTCCCCGCTGCTGACGAGCTTGCTGCGTGCTGCCAGGATCACCAACGTCAGGGCGATGACGATAAGGGTGAACATGACGACGCCGAGCAAGATGACAGTAATATCAACCATGTCGGGTTCCTATTTCAATCGTTGCCTTGTCACGTGGGGCGTGCCGGGCAGCCACGCCGCCCGGCACGCGCATTACAGCTGGATGCCGGAGAACGACATGAAGCCGAGCGACATCAGGCCCACGGTGATGAAGGTGATGCCCAGGCCCTGCAGGCCGCCGGGCACATCGCTGTACTTGAGCTTCTCGCGGATACCGGCCAGGGCGGTGATGGCCAGCGCCCAGCCGAAGCCGGCACCGGCGCCGTAGACCACCGACTCACCGAAGCTGTAGTTACGCTCGACCATGAACAGTACGCCACCGAGGATCGCGCAGTTGACGGTGATCAACGGCAGGAACACGCCCAGCGCGTTGTAGAGCGCGGGCACGTACTTGTCGAGGAACATCTCGATGATCTGGACCAGCGCGGCGATGACGCCGATATAGCTGAGCAGCCCGAGGAACGACAGGTCGATGTTCTCGGCGCCGGCGATGCCGGTCCAGGTCAGTGCGCCCTCTGCGAGGAGGTAGTTGAGCACCAGGTTGTTGACCGGCACGGTGATGGTGAGAACCACGATCACCGCCACGCCGAGGCCGAACGACGAGGAGACCTTCTTGGATACCGCCAGGAAGGTACACATGCCGAGGAAGAACGCCAACGCCATGTTCTCGACGAACACCGAGGCGATGAACAGGCTCAGATAGTGTTCCATGTTACACAGCCTCCTTGGGTTCGGTGTTGTGCTTCATCTTGAACTCGTTCTCTTCGACCTGCTCCGGGTAGGCCTCGCGGATCACCCAGATCATCAGGCCGATGATGAAGAACGCCGAGGGCGGCAGCAGCATCAGACCGTTGGGGACGTACCAGCCGCCGTCCTGCACCGGCTGCAGGATGGTCAGGCCGAACACGCTACCGGAGCCGAACAGCTCGCGGAAGAAGCCCACCACCATCAGCACCACGCCATAGCCGAGCCCGTTGCCGATGCCGTCGATGAACGACATCTTGGGGCTGTTCTGCATGGCAAAGCCCTCGGCGCGGCCGAGGATGATGCAGTTGGTGATGATCAGGCCGACGAAGACCGACAGCTGCTGGGACATCTGGTAGGCGAAGGCACGCAGCACCTGGTCGACCACGATCACCAGCGAGGCGATGATGGTGACCTGCACGATGATGCGGATCGACGACGGAATGTGCTGACGGATCAGCGATACGAACAGGTTGGAGAACGCACACACGAACACCACCGCCAGGGTCATGACCAGCGATACGCTCATGCTGGTGGTGACCGCCAGCGCCGAGCAGACCCCGAGGATCTGCAGGGCGATCGGGTTGTTCTTGAACAGCGGCGTTACCAGAACGCCCTTAGGAGAATCAGCAGCCATGATTACGCTCCCTCTGAATCGAGTTCGACGTCGGCGTCCTGGGCTTCATCGAGGCTGATGCCATCGCGGAAGCGCGCCAGGTACTCGCCGAAGCCTTCCGGGCTAAGCCAGAACTGCAGCATGTTGGTCACCCCGTTGGCGGTCAGGGTGGCGCCGGACAGGCCATCGACTTCATAGTCGCCGCTGCCGCTGCCGCGGGCCACGCGAATGGCAGGGTTGAGGCTGCCCTCTTCGTCGTAGATCCGCTTGCCTTCCCACTGCGACTGCCAGCGCGGGTTGTTGACCTCGGCGCCAAGGCCGGGAGTCTCGCTGTGCTCGTAGTAGGTGATGCCGACGATGGTGTTGCCGTCGCCCTCGATCGACATGTAGCCGCGCATCAGGCCCCACAGCCCCTGGCCGCGGATCGGCACGATGATCTGATCGGGATCGTCGCCGTCGCCGACCAGGTAGACGGTGGCGTAGTTCTCCTGCCGGTTGAGACCGGCGATGTCGCGCTCCCCCGAGAGGGTGCGCGAGGATGCCGGGTCGCGGGCGGCCTGGAAGTGGTCGAAGGTGTCGGGATCGAACTCATCGGTGTACTCACCGGTGCGCAGATCGACGACGCGGGGCTCGATCTCGGCGAAGGCCGCCTCCACGTCCATGCCGCGCTCGTAGAGGTTGGCGACGCGCAGGATGTTGGTCTTGCGGTCGAGCTCCTCGTTGAGTGCCTGCATCGGGCGCAGCGCCACCGCGGCGGTGGAAACCACCACCGAGCAGACGATGCATAGCGCGAACGCCACGATCAGGATCTTCTTGATGGAGTTGTTGCTCTGTGCCATCAGGCAGTCTCCTCGGCCGGCGCACCAACGCGCTGTTGACGGCGCTTGATGTTGGCCTGAACAAAGATGTGGTCGATCAGCGGAGCAAACAGGTTAGCGAACAGAATCGCCAGCATGATGCCCTCGGGAAACGCCGGGTTGACCACGCGGATCAGTACGGTCATGACGCCGATCAGCGCACCGAAGATCAGACGGCCCTGGTTGGTCATGGAGGCCGACACCGGATCGGTGGCCATGAACACCATGCCGAAGGCGAAGCCGCCGATCACCAGGTGCCAGTACCACGGCATGGCGAACATCGGATTGGTGTCGGAACCGATCAGGTTGAAGAGTGCACTGGTCGCGACCATGCCGAGGAACACCCCGAGCATGATTCGCCACGAGGCGATCCGCGTCCATAGCAGAACCGCGGCGCCAATAAAGATCGCCAGGGTCGAGACCTCACCCACCGAGCCGGGAATGAAGCCCAGGAAGGCGTCCCACCAGCTGTACTGGGTGGTCAGGCTGGCCATGCCGTCCTGGAAGGCGATCGACAGCGCGGTCGCGCCGCTGTAGCCGTCGGCCGCCACCCACACCGCGTCACCGGAGATCTGCGCCGGGTAGGCGAAGTAGAGGAAGGCACGCCCAGTCAGCGCCGGGTTGAGGAAGTTCTTGCCGGTGCCGCCGAAGATCTCCTTGCCGATCACGATACCGAAGGTGATACCCAGGGCGACCTGCCACAGCGGAATCGTCGCCGGCAGGATCAGGGCAAACAGCACCGAGGAGACGAAGAAGCCTTCGTTGACCTCATGGCCGCGCTTGACCGCAAACAGCACTTCCCAGAAGCCGCCCACGGCAAAGGTCACCAGGTAGATCGGCAGGAAGTAGGTCGCGCCGAGCACGAAGTTGGCCCACAGGCTGCCCGGATCATGGCCGCTGGCGAGCAGCATCATGATCGCCTCGCGCCAGCCGGCCATCGACTCGTAGCCGCCGGCAATGGCGGTGTTGGCCTGCCAGCCGGCGTTCCACATGCCGAAGAACATCGCCGGGAAGGTACACATCCAGACCGTGATCATGATGCGCTTGAGGTCGACGCCATCGCGCACGTGCGCGGTGGTCTTGGTCACGCTGGGCGGCGCGTAGAAGATGGTGTCGACGGCTTCGTACAGCGGGTAGAACTTCTCGTACTTGCCGCCCTTGTGGAAGTGCGGCTCGAGATTGTCGAGTGTCTGTCGGATACCCATCATCAAGCCTCTTTCTCGATCGTGGTGAGATTGTCGCGCAGGATGGGGCCGTACTCGTACTTGCCTGGGCACACGTAGGTGCACAGCGCGAGATCTTCCTCATCCAGTTCCAGACAACCGAGCTGCATGGCGGCCTCGATGTCACCGACGATCAGGGAACGCAGCAGCTGAGTGGGCAGGATATCCAGCGGCATGACCGTCTCGTAGGCACCTACCGGGACCATGGCGCGTTCGGAGCCGTTGGTCGAGGTATCGGGTGCATAGTTAGGCAGGCCAAGAAACTTGGACACGTAGATACCCAGTACCGAGTGACGCGCCTTGCCCGGCGAGAGCCAACCCATGAAGGCGCGCTTGTTGCCCTCTTCGAGCAGGCTGACCTGGTTCTGGAAGCGCCCGGTGTAGCGCAGCGCCCCCTCACAGGTGAAGCCAGAGAATACCGACCCAGAAATCACGCGGGTGTCATCGGGATTGACCACTTCGCCGGCCAGGAGTTCTTCGGTGCTGGCGCCAATCCGGGTGCGCAGCAGACGAGGATTCTCGGCGCGGGGGCCACCCACGGCAATCACGCGGTTGACGTCGAGGGTGCCCTCGGCGAACAGCTTGCCTACCGCGATCACATCCTGGTAGCCGATATGCCAGACCTGCTTGTGCAGGGCCACCGGCGACAGGTAGTGAATGTGGGTGCCGACCAGGCCCGCCGGGTGGGGACCGCTGAACTGTTCGACCTGGACGCCATCGACGTCGCCGCCGGGCAGCTGGGCGTTGGCGCCGGTGCACAGGAACACCTTGCCCTGAGTCAGGCGGGTCAGCACCTTGAGGCCGTTGGCGAACGCCTCGGGCTGATCATTGATGATCAGCGCCGGGTCCGCGGCCAGCGGATGGGTATCCACGGCGGTGACGAAGATATTCTCGGGCGTGGCGTCGAGGGCCGGGGTGCGCGAGTAGGGACGCGTGCGCAGCGCCGTCCACAGCCCGGACTCGACCAGCTGGTCGACCACCACCTGGCGCTCGAGACCGGCCAGGGCGTCGGCACCGTGGGCGGTGAACTCGACGCGTTCCTCGCTGCCTTCGGCGACCTTGATCACCACCGATAGCAGGCGGCGCTTCTCGCCGCGATTGATAGCTACCACTTCACCCGACGCCGGTGCGGTAAAGCGCACGCCGTCGATCTTCTTGTCGGTGAAGAGTAGCTGGCCCAGCTTGACGCTGTCCCCCTCCCGGACCTCCATGGTCGGCTTCATGCCAACGTAGTCGGTACCCAGGACTGCCACGTGGCGCACCGCGCGCGCATCTTCGATGCGCTGCTCAGGCGCCCCCGTGATGGGGAGATCCAGGCCTTTTTTGACTTCGATCATAAGTCTCGCCCAGTTAGGATCTGATGTGGAAGGAAAGCGGTTCGTCGGACGTACGCGACAGCGCAGACAGCGCCGGATCGCTCGTCACGGGTTTCGAATTCTTTTCTTATCAGAAGGTTGCCAGTTCGACTCGAGCTCGCTCGAGCCGTGCCAAAAATCCTGAGTATTATAAAGACATACGCAGCGAAAGGCCACCGGCCGGACAGGCTAAAACGGCCCGCCGAAGGTCTCGGCGGGCCGTCTATCAGGGTCAAAACGGCGCTGAGCGGCACTCCGCCCAGCGTTGACGTTCAGTCGCGATCCTTGGGGAAAACCAGGAAGCTGACGTTGGACATGTGCTGCAGGATGCGCACCACCTGGCAGCTGTAGCCGAACTCGTTGTCGTACCACACATAGAGCACGGCGTTCCTGCCGTTGGCGATGGTCGCCTTGGCATCGACGATACCGGCGTGGCGATTGCCAACGAAGTCCGAGGAGACCACTTCCGGCGAGTCGACATAGTCGATCTGCTTCTGCATCGGCGAGTGTACCGCCATGCGCCGCAGGTAGTCGTTGATCGCCTCGGCGTCGGTCCCCTGATGCAGGGTCAGGTTGAGAATCGCCATCGACACGTTGGGGGTCGGCACGCGGATGGCGTTACCGGTCAACTTGCCACTCAGCTCCGGCAGCGCCTTGGCCACGGCCTTGGCGGCACCGGTTTCGGTCAGCACCATGTTGAGCGGTGCGCTGCGGCCGCGGCGATCGCCCTTGTGGTAGTTGTCGATCAGGTTCTGGTCGTTGGTGTAGGAGTGCACCGTCTCGACGTGGCCGTGCTCGATGCCGTACTGGTCGTTGACCGCCTTGAGTACCGGCACGATGGCGTTGGTGGTGCACGACGCCGCCGAGACGATGCGGTCGTCGCCGGAGATGTCGGTGTGATTGATGCCATAGACGATATTCTTGACGTCGCCCTTGCCCGGCGCGGTGAGCAGCGCCTTGGCCGCGCCCTTGCACGCCAGGTGCTGGGAGAGGCCCTCCTCGTCGCGCCACATGCCGGTGTTATCGACGATCAGGGCGTTGTCGATACCGTAGGCGGTGTAGTCGATCTCGTCGGGGGAGTTGGCGTAGATCACCTGAATGACGTTGCCGTTGGCGGTAATGGTGCGCGCCTCGGCATCGATGCTGATACTGCCGGCGAAGGGGCCGTGCACCGAGTCGCGGCGCAGCAGGCTGGCGCGCTTTTCGAGATCCTTGGCGATATCGCCGCGGCCCCGCACCACCACGGCGCGCAGGCGCAGCAGATTGCCGCCGCCAGCCTTCTCGATCAGGATACGGGCGAGGATCCGGCCGATACGGCCGAAGCCATACAGCACCACGTCCTTGGGCTCATTGTGATTGCCGTTGGCCTGGTGGCCGCCGATGATTTCGGCCAGCTCACGCTTGAGGAAGGCGTGCACGTCGCCATTGCCGCGGGTCTTGTAGGCCACCGCCAGCTTGCCGACGTCGATGTGCGCCGGCCCCAGGTCGAGCTCGGTCATCGCCTTGACCAGCGGGAAGGTATCACGCACGTCGAGCTCGGTGCCCTCGACCTTCTTGACGAAGCGGTGGTCCTTGAGGATGCGAATCACCGACTGATTGATCAGCGAGCGACCGAACAGCGAGGTGACGATGTTGTACTGGCGGTAGAGCTTGCCCAGCAGCGGAATCATTTCTTCGGCGGTGGCTTCGCTTTCCTGCCACTCCTCAAAGACGGTCTCGAGCGTTTCCTGACTCACGTAGGGCCTCACTTCGTCATCGGGTATCAAATGTGGCGCCATTATCGCGGCAGCGCAGCACGGCGGCAATTGCTGGATAGTCGCACCCGCTGTAAGGCAATTACAGAATCGCGGGGTTGACTACAAGATTCATATAAGGCTGCTATCATCGCGGACTCGCTCTCAAGGTTCGCGATTTCGATACCATGCTGCACTTTTCTCCGCTCGACCCACCCCGCCCTTCCGGCACCCGCGAGACGCTCTACTGGCAGCGCCCCCACGGTAGTGCCCCGGCCTTGGCGCTGGCGCGCCTGGCCGCCGACACGCCGCTGCTGGTGATCACCGCCGACACCGCCGAGGCCCAGCGCCTGGAGAACGACCTGGCGTTCTTCGCCGATGTTCCGGTGATGCCCTTCCCCGACTGGGAGACGCTGCCCTACGACAGCTTCTCGCCGCACCAGGACATCGTCTCGGCGCGGCTGCGCACGCTGCGCCAGCTGCAGCAGGCCAGTCACGGCATCGTGCTGGTGCCGGTCAATACCCTGATGCAGCGGCTGGCGCCGGTGGAGTACATTGCCGGGCGGGTGATGACCCTGGAGGTGGGCCAGCAGCTGGATCGCGAAGGTTTCCGCGAGAGCCTGTCGCGGGCCGGCTACCGCGCCGTGGAGACCGTCTATGAGCCCGGCGAGTATGCCCTGCGCGGCGCACTGATCGACCTCTTCCCGATGGGCTCTACGCTGCCGCTGCGCATCGACCTGTTCGATGACGAGGTCGATACCCTGCGCCACTTCGATCCCGATACCCAGCGCAGCCAGGACAAGGTCGAGCGCATCGAGCTGCTGCCGGCCCATGAGTATTCGCTGTCGCGCAGCGCCATCGCCTGCTTCCGCGACGGCTTCGAGACGCTGTTCGATGTCGATCCGCGCCAGTGCCCGCTCTACGTCGATGCGCTCAAGGGTATCCCCTCGCCGGGTCTCGAGCAGTACCTGCCGCTGTTCTTCGAGGAGACCGCGACGCTGTTCGAGCACCTCGCCGCGGGCACCCGTGTCGCCACCCTGCCCGGGGTCTTCGAGGCCGCCGAGCATCACTGGGCAGCCATCGAGAGCCGCTACGAGAACCTCGGCGTCGACCCGACCCGGCCGCTGCTGCCGCCGCACCGCGCCTTCGTGCCGGTGGCCGAGGTGTTCGGCGCCATCAAGCGCCACCCGCGGGTGGCGATGACCGACGATGTCGAGCACCCCCACGCCCATCTCTCGGCCACCCAGCCGCCGCCCACGGTGGCGATCAACGCCCGCGCCCAGCAGCCGCTGGCGGCGCTCGAACGCTTTCTGGAAGAGCACAGCAGCGCCCGGGTGCTGTTCGTCGCCGAGTCCCGCGGCCGCCGCGAGGCCATCGAGGAGCAGCTCGCGCCGCTGCATCTCAGCCTGCCCCACGTCGACGACTGGCAGACCTTTGCCAGCGGCGATCAGCGCATGGCGGTCACCGAGGGCGGCCTCGACGCCGGCCTGGCACTGGGTGACAGCGACGCCGAGATCCGCCTGGCGGTGATCACCGAGTCGGAGCTGTTCGGCGAGGTGGTGCGCCAGAGTCGACGCCGCGCCAAGGCCACCGACGACAATGAGCTGGCGGTGCGCCACCTGGCCGAGCTGCATGAGGGCTCACCGGTGGTCCACCAGGCTCACGGCGTGGGTCGCTACCTGGGCCTCGAACGCCTCGAGGCCGGCGGCCAGGCGGCGGAGTTTCTGGCCCTGGAGTACGCCGACGGCGCCAAGCTCTACGTACCGGTGGACAGCCTGCATCTGATTTCACGCTACGCCGGCGCCAGCGATGAGCTGGCGCCGCTGCACAAGCTGGGCTCTGAAACCTGGGACAAGGCCAAGCGCAAGGCCGCGGAGAAGATCCGCGACACCGCCGCCGAACTGCTCGACGTCTATGCCCGACGCGAGGCGCGGGTCGGCTTCGCCTGCGATTTCCCGGTGGAGGAGTATGCGCGCTTCGCCGGCAGCTTCCCGTTCGAGGAGACCCCCGATCAGCACGCTGCCATCGGCGCAGTAATCGGCGACATGACACGCTCCCAGCCCATGGATCGGGTGGTGTGTGGCGACGTGGGCTTCGGCAAGACCGAGGTGGCGATGCGCGCCGCCTTCCTGGCCGTGCACTCCGGCCGCCAGGTGATCGTGCTGGTGCCCACCACCCTGCTCGCCCAGCAGCACTACGATAACTTCCGCGACCGCTTCGCCGACACCGCCGTGCAGGTCGAGTTGATCTCGCGCTTCACCGGCGGCAAGGGCCAGGCCGAGAGCCTCAAGCGCATCGAGGAGGGGCGCGCCGATATCGTCATTGGCACCCACAAGCTGCTCTCCAAGAGCATGCGCTTCCCCAATATGGGCCTGCTGATCATCGACGAGGAGCATCGCTTCGGGGTCGCCCAGAAGGAGCGCCTCAAGAGCCTGCGCGCCGAGGTCGACATCCTGACCCTGACCGCCACACCGATTCCGCGCACCCTGAATATGGCCATGAGCGGCATCCGCGACCTGTCGATCATCGCCACCCCGCCGGCACGCCGGCTGTCGGTCAAGACGTTCATTCAGCAGCGCAACGAGGCGGTCATCAAGGAGGCGATCCTGCGCGAGATCCTGCGCGGCGGTCAGGTCTATGTGCTGCACAACGAGGTCAAGACCATCGAGACCAGCGCCGAAAAGCTGCGTGAGCTGGTACCCGAGGCGCGAGTCGCGGTGGCCCACGGCCAGCTGCCGGAGCGCTCGCTGGAGCGCATCATGTCCGACTTCTATCACAAGCGCTTCAACGTGCTGGTGTGCTCGACCATCATCGAGACCGGCATCGACGTGCCCAGCGCCAACACCATCATCATCGAGCGCGCCGACAAGTTCGGCCTGGCCCAGCTGCACCAGCTGCGCGGCCGGGTGGGCCGCAGCCACCATCAGGCCTACGCCTATCTGCTGACCCCTCACCCCAAGGCGATCACCAAGGATGCCGCCAAGCGGCTCGAGGCGATCAGCCAGGCCGAGGACCTCGGCGCCGGCTTTACCCTGGCCAGCCATGACATGGAGATTCGCGGCGCCGGCGAGCTGCTCGGCGATGAGCAGAGCGGCCAGATGGAAACCATCGGCTATAGTCTATATATGCAGATGCTCGATCGTGCGGTGAAGGCGATCAAGGCAGGCAAGACGCCGAACATCGAGGCGCCGCTGGATCAGGGCGTGGAGATCAGCCTCAACCTGCCGGCGCTGATCCCCGACGACTACATGCCTGATGTGCAGCAGCGCCTGATCATGTATAAACGCATTGCCAGCGCCGAGGACGAGGCCGCGCTGAAGGAACTGCAGGTCGAACTGGTGGACCGTTTCGGCCTGCTGCCGGCCCCGCTCAAGACTCTGATGCGCCAGACTCGGCTGCGTCAGCGCGCCGAACGGCTGGGCATCTCACGCCTAGAGGCGGGTCCGCAGCGCGGCCGGGCGATCTTCGCCACCGGCACCGCCGTCGATCCGATGACGCTGGTCACGCTGATACAGAAAGATCCGGTTCACTACCGGCTGGATGGCGCAGACACACTGCGCTTCGAGCTGGAGATGGAAACCGAAGAAACGCGCTTCGCGGTGGTCGAAGGACTGCTGGAGCGATTGAACCGCAAGACCGAGGCGGCTTGAACGGCTGACACCGAGCAAGCGCCTGCTGATAAAGGTATGACTCGGTGAACGAGACCAAGCCCATGAACATGCACCTTCCCCAGCGCCTGGCCGGGCCGCTTCGCGCCGCCCTGGCCAGCGCCCTGCTGGCGATCACGCCGCTGGCCCTGGCAGAAACCCCGAACGGCGAACGCCCGGTGGGACACTACCCGATTCCCGAGCAGGGTGATGTGATCGGCAGCATTCAGACCGTGACCGCCGCCAAGGAAGACACCCTGATCGATATCGGCCACCGCTTCGGCCTCGGTATCGAGGAGATGCGTCGCGCCAACCCCGAGCTTAGCCTGTGGTACCCCGGCGCAGGCGCCGAGGTGGTGCTGCCCACCCAGCACATCCTGCCACCCGGCCCGCGCGACGGCATCGTCGTCAACCTGCCGGAGATGCGGCTCTACTATTACCCGCCGGCGGCCAGCGGCGAGACGCCGATGGTCGAGACCTATCCGATCAGCGTGGGCCGCGATGGCTTTGCCACGCCGGTCGCCTCGACCCGCACTACCATGAACATCAAGGATCCGCACTGGGCGCCGCCGCGCTCGATGCGTGCAGAAGCCGCCGCCCGCGGCGAGCCGCCCCCCGCCGTGGTGCCACCGGGCCCCGACAACCCGCTGGGACGCCATGCGATCCTGCTGGCGCTGCCGAGCTACCTGATCCACGGCACCAATCAGCCCGACGGCGTTGGCATGCGCGCCAGCCGCGGCTGCATTCGCATGCTGCCGCGGGATATCGAATCGCTCTATTCGCGGGTGCCGGTGGGTACCGCCGTGCATCTGGTCAACGAGCCGTTCAAGGCCGGCTGGGACGCCGACGGCGCGCTTCTGGTGCAGTCCTTCCCGCTGCTGGATGAGCAGGAGGGCTCTTTCGAACCGGTGCTCAATGCCCTCGAGATGCTCGCCAACGCCTTCGGCGATGAGCAGCCGCCGGTGGACTATGCCCGGGTGCGCGCCGAAGTCGAGGTGCCCAAGGGCCAGCCGGTCGCAGTGCTGCGCGAGGCCCGCGAGGAGCCCATCGAGACCGCCGAAGAGCCGCAGCCCACTCCGGAAGGCCTCTACCGCCATCTGGGCGAGCCTGACAATGGTCTCTACCAGCAGATCGAACTGGCCATGGGCTGACAAAAAAGCCCGGGCCGTAGGCCCGGGCGAAATTTGCAGGGTGCAAACGATTGGCGATGGGATGCTAGTCGTTTGCCAAGCCATATTACCCGACGGGCCCAGGGTGACTTGTCGACAAAAGACGACCTGAACCACCACAATTCTTCGCTTACCCCCTCTCTTTAGTTTCCCCCTACAAACGCCGAAGCCGGCTCCTTTAGGGAGCCGGCTTCGGGTAAACCGATGCTGAAAGCGTTAGCTTTCGGCACTCATGACAGAATTACTTCTGCATGGAGCGCTCGAACATGCGGTTCATTTCTTCGCGGTTTTCGCGAGACATCTGCAGGGCGGCCTGGGCATCACGCTGCGCTTGGTTGGCAGTGTTCTGCGCCTGGTTGGCAACGTTCAGTGCTTCAGAAGCGTCGGCCTGAGCGGATTCAGCGGTCATGCGCACTTCGTCCAGGGCGCCGGTAGAGGCACAGCCCGCCAGAATGGCCAGAGATGCGGCAGCGGCGGTAAGCTTCAGAGTGTTCTTAATGGTCATGGTGTTCTCCTTGAGAGACTTCCTTGGTTCAGCTTGGGTTGTGCCTGGTCAACAGGCGTCCTGCTGTCGCAGGTTCTTCTGCACGTCACGATGGCAATCATAGACGGCCAAAGCGTGATGTCAAACACTGTTTTATTATAGACAGGCCCCTCCTGTCTACACGCAACATCCTAACGTACCCTTGAGCCTAGCGGATCACGACCCGTGTGCCAATGCCGATCAGCTCAGCGAGACGTTCGATCTCCTGATTGGTGACTGCCACACAGCCCAGCGTCCAGTCGAAGCGGCCGTGAATTTCGGGGTCACCTTCGCCGATACCGTGCAAACCGATGTTGCCGCCGAGCACGGTATCCTGGGGTGGACGCCCATGGCGACGCAGGAAATAGTGGTACTCCTCGTACTCCACTCGGCTCATTACACCGGCATTGAGCGCTTCCAGGGCGTTCCAGGGCGTCGGGTAATCGACACTGAAGAACAGATGGAAGCGACTCTCCGGATTGATGCCGTTGATACGAAATTCACCTTGCGGAGTCTGCTTGTCGCCCCTTACGCGCATTCGCGAGGCGCCGCGCTGACCGATCGATATGCCGTGAATACGCTCTACAGCATAGTCGCCGCGATACACGGTGAGGGTGGCATCGCTGTTGTCGACCTTGACCCAGACTTCAAACGGATCGCGGGGGCCAAAGTCGGTGGCAATGTTGTCAATCAGGCTGGCCTTGAGACCAAGGGTAGGCATCAGCAGCATCGCCACTACGGCGAACAGTCTGAAGAGTCGGCTCATGGAACTGGGTACTCTCGTCGAACGCGTACAATGAGTGCTTTCTACGCTATTGTTCGCGTTGTGACAAATCCTATTTTCCACCCCGTATTCAACGCCCTAGCGCAGCACGAGCGATGCTGCCTGAAATAGCGGCCCAGCAACAGCCGCCGCCACGCCAGGGGCCTGCTAGCGGCTTGGCGGCAGAGCGCCACTCCACTATGCCACGCCTTGGCTGCGCAGGTAGTCCTCGTAGCTGCCGCTGAAGTCGACGATGCCCTGGGCGCTCATATCCAGCACCCGGGTTGCCAGCGAGGAGACGAACTCACGGTCGTGACTGACGAAGATCAGCGTGCCGGGGTAGTGCTCCAGCGCCAGGTTGAGGGCCTCGATGGATTCCATATCGAGGTGGTTGGTAGGCTCATCCATCAGCAGCACATTGGGATTGATCAGCGACAGCTTGCCGAACAGCATGCGCCCCTGCTCGCCCCCGGATAGCACTTTCACCGACTTGCCGATATCGTCGCTGCCGAACAGCATCCGGCCCAGCGCGCCGCGCACCACCTGCTCGCCGGCGTCCGTCCACTGCGCCATCCACTCGTAGAGGGTCGCCGGGTTGGCGAAGTCGTCACCGTGCTCCTGGGCAAAGATGCCAAGTTCGGCGCTGTCGGTCCACTTCGCACTACCGCTGTCGGGGGCCAGCTCGCCACTCAGGGTCTTGAGCAGCGTGGTCTTGCCGATGCCGTTGGGACCGATGATGGCAATCCGCTCGCCGGCTTCCACGGTCATCGAGATACCGTCGAACAGCGGCTTGCCGTCATAGCCCTTGCTCAGCCCCTCGACGTTGAGCGCGTTGCGATGGATCTTCTTGCTCTGCTCGAAGCGGATAAAGGGGCTGACCCGGCTCGACGGCTTGATGTCGGTGAGCTTGATCTTGTCAATCTGGCGCGCCCGCGAGGTGGCCTGCTTGGCCTTGGAGGCGTTGGCCGAGAAGCGGCTGACGAAGGTCTGCAGTTCGGCGATCTGCGCCTTCTTCTTGGCGTTATCGGCGTGCATGCGTTCACGCACGGCGGTGGCGGCGGTCATGTAGTCGTCGTAGTTGCCGGGGAACAGGGTGATCTCGCCATAGTCCAGGTCGGCCATATGGGTACAGACGCTGTTCAGGAAGTGGCGATCGTGGGAAATGATGATCATGGTGCTGTCGCGGGCGGTCAGCACCCCTTCCAGCCAGCTGATGGTGGCAATATCGAGGTGGTTGGTAGGCTCGTCGAGCAGCAGTACGTCAGGGTCGGCGAACAGCGCCTGGGCGAGCAGCACACGCAGCTTCCAGCCCGGCGCCACCGCACTCATCGGGCCGTAATGCTCGTCGAGGGGTATCCCCAGCCCCATCAGCAGCTCACCGGCGCGGGACTCGGCGGTATAGCCATCCAGTTCGGCGAAGCGCACTTCCAGATCGGCCACCGCCATGCCATCGGCTTCGCTCATCTCTGGCAGCGCATAGATACGCTCGCGCTCGGCCGCTACCGACCATAGCTCGGTATTGCCCATGATCACGGTGTCGATGACCCGCTGCTCCTCGAAGGCGAACTGGTCCTGGCGCAGCTTGCCGAGCCGCGCGTCAGGGTCAACCATCACCTGCCCACCGCTCGGCTCGAGATCGCCGCCGAGGATCTTCATGAAGGTCGACTTGCCGCAGCCGTTGGCGCCGATCAGGCCGTAGCGATGGCCCTTGCCGAACTTGACGGAGACGTTCTCGAACAGGGGCTTGGCCCCGAACTGCATGGTGATATTGGCGGTAGAGATCAAAGCGGCGTCCCGGTGCGATGGTGCAAAGGGGCGCGATTGTACGCGCTATTGGGCCGCAGTTCATCCCGCCCTGGCTAGGATTCGCATTGCGCTCTGTCTCCCGAGAGACAAAGGTAGTGAAGTTACCGGGATCGCTCGCGACTCATCCGGCGGCAGGCCTGCGAGGAGGCGCTGTAAACCATCCCTGGGCGCTCCCGATGCCCTGCTGCGCTCTCGCATCCTGCTCCGCTTGCAGGACCAGTGCTGGCCATCCTTGGCCAGCCCGTTCGGAGCATGCTCCTTACCCCTGGCATCGACACCTCCTCTTCGGCCTGCCCCCGGCGTCCCTCGCTGCTGAGAGCAACTGCGACGAACTAGGCCGGGAACAGTGCCGTACAAGCCTACACAGCGGCTTGCTGCTGGGGCGGGTCGTGGCGGTCGACGGTGAAGATCGACTGCAGTTTGTCCTTCTTGCCGTAGAGATGCACGGTGGTCTGATCGAAGGGGAAGTCGTCGATATACTCGCTGTGCAGATTGAAGCGCGGCTTGTGGGCATTGATCATCGCCGCAGCCAGCCGCTCGCGGTTGATATGCCCCGACAGGCCGACGCTGACCCAAAGCTCCTCGCCCTGCTGGAGGAAGTCACGCCAGGTCGCATGGTCTTCATGGAAGGTCAGGCCGTGGCGCGCATTGCGGTGCTCGCCGACATGCAGCAGTTCCTGGACCTCCATCTCCCCGCTCTCGGGATCCTGCGCCGCACGGAACACGCAGTAGATGCCCGACTCATCGGGTACCTCGCTGAGCTCATCCAGCGTCCAGTAGCCAAGCATCTTGGGGGAAAGCAGTTGATCCGACATCGCTATCACCTCCGGTGGCTCGCGTGAATGGACGCCATGATTGGCGTCCAACGTGGCGACTCACCTACAGCCTAGTCAATTTGGGCGATCTTGCCCTCCCAGCTATGCTAGGCCGCTAGCGAGGAACGCCGGGGGCAGGCCGAAGAGGAGCTTTCGATGCCATGGATGGCATCGAGAGCGCCCAGGGATGGGTTTACAGCGCCTCCTCGCAGGCCTGCCGACGGGTTAGTTCCGAGCGGTGCTGCTAGCGCAACAAGTCGCCTTCGATCGGCACAAAGTGACTCGCGGCGCGCATCAGCGAGGCGGCGGTCAGACGTTCGACGCCGACCACCTCGACGGGTATCCCATGGCGCTCGCGAATCCGCGTCACCAGCAGGTCGAAGTCGCCGTCGCCGGAGACCAGCACCAGCCGATCGACCGCGGCCGCGGCGTCCATGGCGTCCAGGGCAATGCCGACGTCCCAGTCACCCTTGGCCGAGCCGTCGCTACGCTGGATATAGGGCTTGAGCTTCACCTCGAAGCCGATCCTGCGCAGGATCGCCTGGAACTGCTGCTGGCGCGGGTCGCCGCGTTCCACGGCGTAGGCGTTGGCGACGGCCACCTCGCGGCCAGCGGCAAAGCGCGCCCAGAAGGCGTGATAGTCGAAGTGGCGCTCGAACGCCTGACGGGTGGTGTAGTAGACGTTCTGTACGTCGACCAGGATCGCGACTCGTTCCACGCGCGGCTGCCTCATCGGGAAATGACCTTCAGCGTGACACAGTGGCGCCCTCGGCGTCGCTTGTCGAGGCGCGGTCGATGGGCACCCGCATCAGCAGCGCATAGAGCACCGGCACCACGCACAGCGTGATGATCGACGCCGCCAGCAGCCCGAAAATGATGGCGATGGCCATCGGCGCCCACAGCAGGCCGCCGCCCAGCCACAGCGGCAGCAGCCCGCCGCTGGTGGTCAGGGTCGACATCACCACCGGCCGCAGGCGTCGGCTGCCCGCCTCGAGGATCGCTTCCTGGGGTGCCAACCCCTTGCTTCGCTCCAGATCGATCCGGTCGATCAGCACGATGGCGTTGTTGATCACGATCCCCGCCAGGGACACCACGCCGAGAAAGGTCATGATGCCGAAGTGCGAGCCGGTGATCATCAGACCGAAGACCACCCCGATCAGCGACAGCGGAATGGTGGTCAGGATGATCAGAGGCCGGCGGATCGAATTGAACTGCATCACCAGCAGCACCAGAATCACCATGGCGCCGATCGGCAGCTTCTCACCGATCGAGGCGGTGGCGATCTGCGACGACTCTACTTCGCCGCCGAACTCGTAGAAGACGTCACTCGGCCAGTTGGCCTGCTGAGCATCGAGCCAGGGGCGCAATTCGGCGGCCATCGATTCGGCGGTGATACCCGGCGCCAGTTCCGACTCCACCGAGATGGTCTGGTAGCGGTCGCGGCGCAGGATGCGCGGCGGACCCCAGACCATCTCGACGCTGGCGACCTGAGCCAGCGGCACGCCCTGGCCACCCTCCTGAGGCATCACGATCACATCGTCGAGTTCATCGGCATTGCGCAGCTCGCCGCGCTCATGGCGCAGCATGATCGGCACCAGGTTGTCGCCATCACGGAAGGTCGAGACCTCGATCCCCGACAGCGCCGACTGCAGGCTCAGCGCCACGTCGCGCTCGGTGACCCCGGCGCGCAGCGCCCGCGCCGGATCGACGTCGATGCGCAGCCGCTTGACCCAGTCGCCCCAGTCGTCGCGCACGTTGCGCGTGCCCGGCTGCTCGCTGGTATAGCGGCGCACCTGCTCGGCAATGTCGCTGAGCCGTTCGCGGTCGTTGCCCGACAGGCGAATCGCCAGGGGCACGGTGACCGGCGGCCCGAAGCTGGTGGCCTTGACGCTGGCGCGCAGGTCGGGAAATTCCTCGTTGAGCCAGTCGCCCAGCTCACCGATCAGCGGATCGACGGCCTCCCAGCGGTTGGCCTGCAGCAGCATAAAGGCGTACTCGGGGCTCGGCGGCTCCGGGGCGTGATTGATGATATAGCGCTCGCCGCCAAAGCCGATAAAGCTGCCCCAGTGGGTGATACCGTCGCGGCTCCACTCGCCCCGATCGTCGCGCTCGGCCGACAGTTCGTCGGCGAGGTAGGCCTCGACCGCCTCGACCGCTTCACGGGTGCGCTCAATGGGGGCCGAATAGGGCAGCCGCAGCTCCACGGTGATCAGGGTGCGCTCGGCCTGGGGAAAGAAGATCTTGGGCAGGTAGCCATAGCCCAGCAGGGTCATGGCGAATAGCCCCAGCACGACAGCCAGGGTCAGCACGGGATGGCGCAGCAGCGCCAGCAGCCCGCGCCGGTAGCGCGGATAGACGGCTCGCGCCAGCCGCCCCTGAGGCGGCTCCTCACTGGTCTCCTGCTGCTTGGCATCGGCCTTGTTGCGTTTGGGCTTGAGCAGCGCCACGCACAGTAGCGGGATCATGGTCAGCGACAGCAGCCACGACGACAGCAGGGTGATGGTCACCACCTGAAACAGCGAGCGGGTGTACTCGCCGACGTCGGAGACCGCCAGGAACTGGGGCAGAAAGGCCGCCGAGGTGGTCAGCGAGGCGGTCAGCAGCGGAAAACGCAGCTGCGCCGCCGACTCCAGCGCCGCCTCGCGCACGCTCTTGCCCTCGCGGGTCGAGACCTGGATCGACTCGACCATGACGATGGCGTTGTCGACCAGCATCCCCAGGGCGATGATCAGCGCCCCCAGCGACACCTGGTCGAGGCCGATGTCGAACAGCCCCATAAAGGCCATGCAAGAGAGGATCGCCGCCGGCACCAGACTGGCCACGATCAGCCCGGTGCGCAGCCCCAGGAACAGCAGCATCACCACGCAGACCAGCGCCACCGCCTGCAGCAGATTGATCAGAAACTCGTTGATGCGATCGTCGACACGGTCCGGCTGGAAGGCCAACTCCTCGATGTCCAGACCGAGGGGCAGTTCGGCCTCGATCTCGGCGAGGCGCTGACGTACCTGATCGCCGAGCTCGGTGATATTGCCGCCCTGACGCATCGCCACGCCCAGCGCCAGCCCCTGCACGCCGCTGGCGTGGTAGCGGGTCATGGGCGGATCGGCGTAGCCGTGGCTGACCTCCACCAGCGAACCGAGGGGCACCAGCTCACCCTCGGGCAGCGGCACCAGCGCACGGCGAATATCCTCGAGGGTCTCGAAGTTACCGGTGGGCTCGAGCACCAGTCGCTCGCTGCCCGAGCGAATCGCCCCGCCGGGCAGCACGATATTGCGCGCCGCCAGCAGCTGGCCCAGGCCCTGAGGCGACACGCCCAGCTCGGCCAGCCGCGCCTCGTTGTAGTCGAGGAAGACCCGCTCCTCGGCGTGGCCGTGAATGCTCACCTTGGCCACGTCGGGCAGCTGCTGCAGCCGGTCGCGGACCTTGTCGGCGACCTCCTTGAGTTCCGACGCCGCGAAGCCCTCGCCGGTCAGCGACAGCATGATGCCGAACACGTCGCCGAACTCGTCGTTGATCTGCGGCGTATGGGCTTCATCGGGCAACTCACCCTGCATATCGCCGATCTTGCGCCGCAGCTTGTCCCAGCCGGCCTGCACGT
This sequence comes from Halomonas sp. ML-15, assembly GCF_014779595.1. GTDB lineage: Bacteria > Pseudomonadota > Gammaproteobacteria > Pseudomonadales > Halomonadaceae > Franzmannia. The sequence continues at coordinate 48,812 of NZ_JACXZT010000015.1, read as the reverse complement.
CGTCGACATCGGGGCGCAGCTCGACGCGAATGATCGACACCCCCGCCCGCGAGGTGCTCTCGACATGGTCGAGTTCCGGCATCTCCATGATCGCGGTTTCCAGCGGGTCGGTGACCAGCTGTTCGATGCGCTCGGGTGTCGCCCCCGGCATCGGCGTGACGATCTGTGCCACGCGTACCGTGACCGCGGGATCCTCGGCGCGGGAAATACCCAGGTAGCTGATCACCGCGCCGATAAAGATCACCAGCAGCGCCACCGCGGTAACGCGGTTATAGCGCAGCGCGGCATCGGTAATACTCATCGCCGCGCCTCCAGGCGAACCTGCTGACCATCGCTGATGCGGCTCATGCCGGCGACCACCAGGCGTTCGCCGCCTTCGAGCCCTTCGACCACTTCCAGCGACTCGCCCTGCCGACGCCCCAGGCTCACCGTGCGCCGCTCGATACGGGCCAGGGGTCTCCCATTGGCATCCGCCTCAGCGCTGCTCTCCTGATGGGCGACATAGACGTAGTGGCCGGCGTCATCTTCGCCCACCGCGGCCATCGGCACCCACAGCGCGTCACTGCCGTTGGCGCCACGCGGCAGGCGAATCTCGGCGGCCATACCCGGGGTCAGGGTGGCTGCGCCGGCATCCTGGGAGTCGATATCCAGGCTCACCCGCAGCGGCCAGGTCGCTTGAGGCGGCTGCAGCGGCAGGCCGATCTCGGTCACCCGCCCCGGCAGCGTAAGGCCGAGCAGCGGCAGCTCCACCTCGACGCGATCGCCCTCCTCGACCCGCTCGAGCAGATCCTCGGAGAGCGCCGCACGCACCTCCATGCCCTCGCCGCAAGCGAGCACCAGCACCGGCTGGCCGGCGCCGACGTTCTCCCCGCTCTCGACCAGCCGCTGAGCCACTCGGCACTCGCCGGGCGCGTTCAACTCGGCAAAGCCCAGTTGCCGCTCAGCCAGCGCCAGCTGACGCTCGGCGCTGCGCTGCTGGGCGCGGGCCGACTCGACCTGGGCGCGGGCACCATCGAGCTGGCGCGCCGGCGCGCTGCCGGCCTCGTAGAGGCGCCGGGCACGCTGCCACTCGGCTTCGGCGTTGATCGCGGCGGCCCTGGCCCCGGCCAGGCTGGCCTCGGCCTGGTCGCGCTGCAGTTCGATATCGGTGGCATCGAGGCGCGCCAGCGGCTGGCCCGCCTCGACCTGCTCACCGACGCCGACCTCGAAGGTCTCGAGCTGGCCATCGAGGCGAAAACTCAGGCGGCGGTTGGCACCCGCCTCGAGCCGCCCCGGCAGGCGCCGTTCGGCGTCCGGGGCGCCCGGCTCGACCAGTTGCGTCCGCACCGGCCGCAGCACCTCGTCGGCGGGGGGCTCGCTACCGCATCCCGCCAGCGTCAAGGCCAGCAACAGCATCGCAGGGAGCAGAGTACGGGGGGTCATAGGCAGGGTATCCGAGTCACAGAACGAATCACGATGAAGCCGCCAGCAGACGCTCACGGTCAGTGGGCGACAGCGGCCCTGGCAGGATCCCCAGCGCACGCTGCAGATGCACCAGCGACTGCAGGTACTGCCAGCGCGCCTCGACCTCGGCCAACTGCGCCTGGCGCGCGCTGGCCTGGGCATCGAGCAGCGCGACCTGCTCGGCGGCCCCCTCGCGCCAGGCCGATTCGACCAGCGCGCGGGCCGCCACCGCGTTGTCGCGGGAGGTCTCGCGAAGGCCAATACGCCGCCAGGCGGCGGCCAGCGCGATACTGGCCGCGCGCAGTTGGGTCTCGAGGCCCTGGCGGGCCTCCTCCTCGCGCAGCGTCACGCTCTCCAGCTGGCGCGCGCTGCGCTCGCGATCGAGACTGCGGCGGCCGCCAGCATACAGCGGCAGGCGCGCCGAAATCGCCACGCTCCACTCGTCCGAGCCGGTCTCAGGAAAGCTCACGCCGGCGTCTTCGAGGACCGCCACCCCGGCCTGCAGCTGCGCGTCATCGGACTCCCATGGCGCACTGTCGCCGCTGCCGTCGCGGTAAAGCTCGCGCTCATAGCTGACCTGCAGCCCTACCTCAGGGGCCCAGAAGGCGCGCCGCCGCGACACCAGCTCACGCTGGGCGGCCTCGCGTCCCGCGGCCAGGGCGCGCAGCTCGCGGGAGTCGCGCAGGGCGTTATCAAGCAGCGCCTCCTGCCAGGCGGCCAGCTGCGCGGGACTGCGCACCGCCGCCGCAAAACGCGGGTCGGCGGCCAGCCACTCGGGGCGGTCGGTATCCGGCGCCAGCGGGCTCAGCGGCGCCGTGGCGGCGCGCCCCAGGCGCCGATTGAGGGCCAGGGTGAGCTGTTCACGCTGCGCCTCGGCCTGATCGAGGCGCTCACGCGCCTGGGCGCGCTCGCTCTCGAAGCGCAGCCGCTCCTCACGACCGACGGCGCCGGCCGCCTCGCGTCGTTCGGCCTGCCGCAGATTGGCTTCGGTGAGCTCCAGGTCCTCGCGCAGCACCTCTACCTGGGCCTCGAGGCGCAGCGCATCGAGGAACTCGCGGGCGGTATCCAGCGCCAGGTCGAGGCTCTCGACCTCGAGTTCGGCGCGGCGCGCGCGGTCGAGGCTCGCCGTCACCGCCATGGCTGCCAGCGCCGGCTCGGAGAATAGCAGCTGCTCGAGGGTCACCCCGGCCGTGGCACGGCGCTGGGGCTGCTGGCCCAAGCCCAGCGCGGCGCGCTGCTCGTCGATCTCGCGACCGGTCGCCTCCAGGTAGAGATTGGGCCGCCAGCGCGAGCCTGCCTCGTCGCGGTCGAGAGCCTCGGTCTCGACCTCATGGCGGGCGATCTCGAGGCGCAGGTTGCCGGAGAGCGCAACGGCCACCGCCTGCTCGAGGCTCAGCGCGCCCTCCTGTTGCGCCTCGGCGATATCATCGCCACGGGAGGCCTCGAGCAGCCGGGCGCGGGTCAGCAGCGCGAAGTCCGGCGACCAGCCCAGTCTCCTGGCCGTGGCCAGATTGAGCCACTCGCGCCCCTGGGTGGGCCAGGCGTCCAGCGCTTCCGGCGCACGTCCCGCGGCGCGGTCGTCGAGGCGTAACGCCAGGCGCCTTAGCCAGGCGGCTTCATCCACCGCTCCGGGCAGCGACAGCAGCGCGCCGTGCTCGACCTGGATGGGATCGGAGAGCGCCACGCTGGGCACGCCGGCGGCATTGAGCGCAGCGAACCAGTCGCGCTGAACGTCCGCGTCTTGTTCAGGCAGCGCCAGAATCAGCGCCACGTCGGCAGCGGATATAGCATCGATGGCGCGCTGATCGGCGGCGTGGGTAGAGAGCCTGATACCGCGCGCCTCGGCGCGTTCGGCAAGCAGCGCGGCAGCCCGCTGAGCCTGCTCGGCGGGACCGACGATGGCGACATGCCGCGGCGGCTGACGACCGCTCACATCCTCGGGCAGGTGAGCAAAGGGATCGCGCTCGCCGCGCAGGCCCTGGTCGAGATTGTCGGCATCGCTGAAGGTCGGCGCGGCGGCGTCGCTGACCAGCCGCAGCGGCTCGCGGCCGGCACTCAGCCGCTCCAGCTCCCCCGCCAGCAGCGGCAGCGAGGCACTGCCCCGCGGCAGGTCCGCCGGAGACACGCTGACGCTGGCCGCCCAGGCCAGTGCTGGCAGGCAGGCGGTCAAAACCGTCAAGTACTTGAGCATCCCTGCGTTCATGGTGTCACTCACCGTGCAGCAATCAAAATTACGCCACGTCGTTAGCGGACTCGGTTACGCTCTCAGCGGCTCGGGGGTTGGATGGCTCGAGTTTAAACGAGTGATTGAATTTTTCCAGCCAGCCAGCAAAAAGCCCGCCAAATAGGATGGCGGGCCCGATCGGATAGCGGTTAACCCTCAGTGGAGGGTGGCGGGAAAATCCTGATCGTCGCTCTCTTCCTGCCACAGCTTGCTGCGGGTAATGGCGTGGTCGATCATCTCCTGGGCGACCTCGAAGCGGCTCTGGCGCAGCAGCTCGGCGGCCTCCTCGGAGAAGCGGATACGCAGCAGCGGCTCGCCCTCACCTTCGGCGGGTCGCAACACGATCTCGCCGTCGCTGAGTTCGACGATTTCCAGGATAGCGGTATCAGACACGGCGACCTCTCTCCCAGCGTGGGGACACTAGCGGTGACAACAAAAAACGACCAGGGCAAGGACCATGGTCGTCGTCAAGACCTTCAGACTACCACTTCAAGCGGCGCTGCGTCACCACTCCTCGCTGGTTTCGCGCAGGGTGGCCAGGGTCGCCTTGAGCCCGGCGAGTGCTTCACCCAACTCATCGCCCAGGGACTGCTCGGCGGCACTGATGATCAAGCCGCTGCGCGACGGCTGGCGCCGCGCTGCGCCCTCGACGTCATGCAGGGCCTCGATGCGCGTCAGCAGCACATCAAGCCAACTGCCTTCGCGGCGCGCCAGCTCGCTGAGCTGCTCGAGCGCCGCCAGCGGCGGACGCTCCTCGGCCAGCAGCTCACGCCAGTCGTGGCGCGGCAGCATGGCGTGCTCGGTGAGTTCCCGCAGCGCGGCGTTGAGTCCCAACTCCAGCAGCGCCAGGGCGCCCTCCTCCAGCGCCATGCGCCGAGCGGCGGCATGCTCGTCGTCACCCGGCGCCTGGGCGAGCAGCAGCTCGGCCTGGTAGAGCAGCTGGTTGGTGCGCCCGCGGGGGGTCATTTACGCTTGTCCTCCACCTGCCACTTGCCGCTCTCGAACAGCGCCTTCCAGCCGGTGGCTTTGCCCTCCTCATCGGTCATCACGTACTGGCTCTTGGTCTTGCGCGAGAAACGAATCTGCGCCGGGCGGCCGTCCGGGTCTTCGCTGGGCGCCTTGAGCAGGAAGTGGTACTTCTCCGGCAACTCCTCGGCGTGGGCCTTGAGCTCCTTGACCAGCGGCGGGCGCGTTTCACGGTTCTTGGGGAACTGGCTGGCGGCCAGGAACAGACCGCTGGCGCCGTCGCGCAGCACATAGTAGTCGTCGACCTTCTGACAGGCCAGTTCGGGCATCGGAATCGGATCGATCTTGGGCGGCGCCACCTCACCGCTCTTGAGCAGTTTGCGGGTGTTCTTGCACTCGCTGTTGGTGCAGCCGAAGTATTTGCCGAAGCGTCCGCTCTTGAGCTGCATCTCGCTGCCGCACTTGTCGCACTCGATCACCGGGCCTTCGTAGCCCTTGATCTTGAAGCGCCCCTGCTCCACTTCGTGGCCGTCGCAGTCGGGGCTGTTGCCGCAGATGTGCAGCTTGCGGGTCTCGTCGATCAGGTAGCTGTCCATGGCGGTGCCGCACTTGGGGCAGCGGTGCTTGGCACGCAGCGCCTCGGTCTCGGCCTCTTCGCCGGCATCGGCGGCCACCGCCTCGTCGCCGGGAATCAGATCGATGGTGGTCTTGCAGCGCTCCTTGGGCGGCAGGTTGTAGCCCGAGCAGCCCAGGAACACCCCGGTGGAAGCAGTGCGAATCTGCATCTTGCGACCGCAGGTCGGGCAGTCGACACCGGTCGGTACCGGCTGGTTGGGGCGCATCCCATCGTCGCTCTCGGCGGCCTCCAGCTCCTTCTTGAACTCGGCGTAGAAGGCGTCGAGCAGCGCCCGCCAGTTGCGCTCGCCCTCGGCGACCTCATCGAGGCTGTCCTCCATGCGCGCCGTGAACGAGAAGTCCATCAGGTCGGGGAACGACTCCTTGAGGCGCTCGGTGACGATATCGCCGAGCTTCTCGGCGTAGAAGCGGCGGCTCTCCAGCTTGACGTAGCCGCGGTCCTGGATGGTCGAGATGATCGAGGCGTAGGTCGAGGGCCGGCCGATGCCGCGCTTCTCCAGCTCCTTGACCAGGCTCGCCTCGGTGAAGCGCGCCGGCGGCTTGGTGAAGTGCTGCTGCGGATCGAGCTGCTCGAGGGTCATCGCGGTGCCCTCGGCAAGGTCGGGTAGCGACTGGTCCTCGTTCTTGCCGGACGGCTTCATGACCCGGGTATAACCATCGAACTTGAGCACCCGGCCCTTGGCGCGCAGCTCGTAGCCGTCGACCTCCACGGTCAGGGTGCTGGAGAGATACTCCGCCGGGGTCATCTGGCAGGCCACGAACTGGCGCCAGATCAGCTCATAGAGTCGCTCGGAGTCGCGCTCCATGCCGGACAGATCGGTGGCCTTGAGCGCCACGTCGGAGGGACGAATCGCCTCGTGGGCCTCCTGGGCGCCCTCCTTGCTGGAGTAGCGGTTGGGCGCCTCGGGCAGGTAGCGCTTGCCGTAGGCCTGTTCGATATGCTCGCGCACGCTGTCCACCGCATCCTTGGAGAGATTGGTGGAGTCGGTGCGCATATAGGTGATGTAGCCCGCTTCATAGAGACGCTGGGCCAGGGTCATGGTCTTCTTCACCGAGAAACCGAGCCGGCCACTGGCGGCCTGCTGCAAGGTCGAGGTAATGAAGGGTGCATTGGGCTTGGAGCGGGTCGGCTTGTCCTCCCGCGCGGTGATCGCCAGCGAGGCCTTGCGCAGTGCCGCGATGCGCTCCATGGTCTCGGCTTCGGAGGTGGGACGGAACGCCTTGCCGTCCTGACGCACCAGTTCGAAGCGGATCGGCTCGGCCTTGGCGTCGTTGGCCACCGCCAGGTCGGCGTGGACGTCCCAGAACTCCTCGGGCACGAAGGCACGGATCTCGCGCTCGCGCTCGACGATCAGGCGCACCGCCACCGACTGCACGCGGCCGGCGGAGAGCCCTCGGGCCACCTTGGACCACAGCAGCGGCGAGAGCATGAAGCCCACCACCCGATCGAGGAAGCGCCGCGCCTGCTGGGCTTCGACGCGCTCGATATTGAGGCTGCCCGGCGCCTTGAAGGCTTCCTGGATGGCGTTCTTGGTGATCTCGTTGAACACCACCCGCTTGTAGCGCGAGGTGTCGCCACCAATGGTCTCCTGAAGGTGCCAGGCAATGGCCTCCCCTTCACGGTCCAAATCCGTCGCCAGATAGACCGCATCGGCCTTCTCGGCGTGTTTCTGCAGCTCGGCGACCACCTTCTCCTTGCCGGGCAGTACTTCGTAGTGCGCTTCCCAGCCGTGCTCGGGGTCGATGCCCATGCGCCGAATCAGCTGATCCCACGATTTCTGCTTCTTATACACCGCCTTCTCTTCCGGCGACATCTTGCGCGTCGCCGCGGCCTGGCGGGCGCGCTCCTTGGGATCAGAGGCCGTCTTTCCCGAGCCGCTGGTCGGCAGGTCACGTATATGACCTACGCTCGACTTCACGATGAAATCGTTGCCGAGGTATTTATTGATCGTCTTGGCCTTGGCCGGCGACTCGACGATGACCAGTGACTTGCCCATAGTGCTCCACATTCCTGTTGTCCGGGCCTGCGCCCTGGACCTGCGAGTCGTTCACCACCCGTACGCGGCGGTGATGGAAAAATGCGCCTACCCTAACTCAGCGCCCGAGGACGCGCTAGTCCCGGCGCCTGGCGCCGCGCCACCTACTACTGCGACGGTGGCACCGCCAAGGCCCTTTGACCCTAGACCGCCGAGGTGGGGCTCGGCAAGGCGTTTCCTCGTGCCAAGGCCATGGTGTAGTATCATGTAGTAAAATCACTACATAACATCGAACACGCCGGACAGCGATGCAGCGATAGCATCCAACCTGTTGATTGTCTGGCATTACCACTCAGGAGACTCAGATGTCGACCGTCCCGCTCAACGCCATCCGCCGCACCAAGATCGTCGCCACCCTGGGGCCGGCCAGCGACCGCGAGGGCGTCCTCGAGGCCATGCTCGAGGCCGGCGTCGACGTGGTACGCCTCAACTTCTCCCACGGCTCCGCCGACGACCATCGCCAGCGCCTGACCCGGGTCCGCGAGATCGCCGCACGCCTCGGCAGGAGCGTCGCCGCCCTCGGCGACCTGCAGGGCCCCAAGATCCGTATCGCCCGCTTCGCCGATGGCGCCGTGAACCTCGATGAAGGCCAGGCCTTCGTGCTCGATATGGCGCTGGACAGCGATGCCGGCGACGCGTCCCGGGTCGGCTGCGACTACAAGACCCTGGCCGACGACGTCGCCGTCGGCGACCGCCTGCTGCTCGACGACGGCCGCCTGGTGCTCGAGGTCAGCGCGATCCGCGGCCAGGAAGTCCACACCACGGTGATCGTCGGCGGCAAGCTCTCCAACAACAAGGGCATCAACAAGCAGGGCGGCGGCCTCTCCGCCGCGGCCCTCACCGACAAGGACAAGGCCGACCTGAAGACCGCCGTCGACATCGGCGTCGACTACCTGGCGGTCTCCTTCCCGCGCTCCGCCGCCGATATGCAGGAAGCGCGTGACCTGCTCGGCGAAGCCGGCAAGGAGATCGGCCTGGTGGCCAAGGTCGAGCGCGCCGAGGCGGTGGCCGACGACGCCACCCTCGACGGCATCATCGCCGCCTCCGAGGCGGTGATGGTGGCCCGCGGCGATCTCGGCGTGGAGATTGGCGACGCCCAACTGATCGGCGTCCAGAAGCGCATGATCAAGCGCGCCCGCAGCCTCAATCGCGCGGTGATCACCGCCACCCAGATGATGGAGTCGATGATCGAGTCGCCGCTGCCGACCCGCGCCGAGGTGTTCGACGTCGCCAACGCGGTGCTCGACGGCACCGACGCGGTGATGCTCTCCGCCGAGACCGCCGCCGGCAGCTACCCGGTGGAGACCGTCGAGGCGATGCACCGGCTATGCCTGGGCGCCGAGCGCGAGAAGAGCGCCCAGGAGTCCGGCCACCGCATCCACGAGGGCTTCACCCAGATCGACGAGACCATCGCGCTGTCGGCGATGTACGCCGCCAACCACCTCGAGGGCGTGGCCGCCATCGCCTGCATGACCGCCACCGGCTATACGCCGCTGATCGCCTCGCGCATCCGTTCCGGGCTGCCGATCGTCGGGCTGGCCCACAGGCCCACCGCCCAGCGGCGCATGGCGCTGTATCGCGGGGTGGTGTCACTGCCCTTCGACACCGCCAACATGGACCCCACCCAGCTCAACCGCCGGGCCATGGATATCCTCAAGGACCACGGTATCGCCGAGGCCGGCCAGCTGATGATCCTGACTCGCGGCGACCATATGAACGCCCACGGCGGCACCAATACCCTGAAGATTCTCGAGGTTCGCTGACAGGCGGAGCAGGGGTACCCACCACTGAAGTGACCGGCCAGGAAGCGCGAGAGTGCTGTTTCCTGGCCTGTTTCTGCCGCAAGCATGTACTGCCTGTAAGCCGCTCATACCGGCTTTCAAGCACTCCCCTACGACCAATGTATAGGCGCCGAAAATCGATTATTCGTTGACCGCTTTCGGCCAGCGCTGCTAGCTTTTGTAAACTGTTAACAATTTACAAGAGGTGTGAGATGGCGAAGATTCAAGCGTCAAGCGCGTTGAAGCGGTTTCGTGTGCTGGACCTGTCCCGCGTCAGAGCGGGACCAACCTGTGTCCGCATGCTCGCCGACTTCGGTGCCGACGTCATCCGCATCGAGCCGCCGATGGGCGTCGATCCCAACGCCAATATGTTTGCCGATGTGCGCCTTGGGGGAGACTTCCAGAACCTCAACCGCAACAAGCGCTCGCTGACGCTCAACCTCAAGAAGCCGGAAGCCAAGGAGATCCTCTACAAGCTGGTGGAAGAGGCCGACGTGGTGGTCGAGAACTGGCGCCCTGACGTCAAGGAGCGGCTGGGGGTCGACTACGAGTCGCTGAAGAAGATCAATCCACGCATCATCCTGGCCAGCATATCCGGCTTCGGGCAGTCGGGCCCCTACGTCAAGCGGCCAGGGTTCGATCAGATCGTCCAGGGCATGGGCGGCATGATGTCGGTGACCGGCCTGCCGGGCCAGGGGCCGGTACGTGCGGGGATCGCCGTGGCCGACTCCAGCGCCGGCCTGTACACCGCGCTTGGAATCATGACGGCGCTGCTCGAGCGTGAGCAGTCCGGCGAGGGCCAGTGGGTGCATACGTCACTGCTGCATGCCCAGATCGCCATGCTCGACTTCCAGGCAGCGCGTTTCCTCAACGAGGGCGATGTGCCGATTCAGGCGGGTAACGATCACCCCACCAGCTGCCCGATGGGGCTGTTCCACGGTAACGATGGCGACTTCAATATCGGGGTCTCAGGCGATGGCCAATGGGTTCAGTTCTGCAAGGCGCTGGACAAGCCGGAGTGGGGCGAGGATTCGCGCTTCAAGACGGTCAAGGATCGTCGCGAGCATCGCCAGGAGCTCAATGCCCTGATCCAGGAGATCTTCTCCACCCAGAGCGTCAACTATTGGGTCGATCGTCTGAATGCCTTCGGCGTACCGTCCGGGCCGGTTTACACGGTACCGGAAATGTTCGAAGACCCGCAGATTCAACACCTCGGCGTCTATCAGGAAGTCGATGATGCTGAGATTGGCAAAAAGTACTTCATCACTCAGCCGGTCACGCTGTCGCGCACCACTGCCAAGGTGGCGAAAGTGGCGCCAAAATGTGGCGCGCATACCGATGAAATTCTCGGCGAGCTGGAGTATTCCCAGGAACAGATCCGTCACTTTCATGAGATTGGTGCCGTCTAATCAGGCCTGCCTGACCTAATACGAGGAAGCACAACAATGAGTGTCCAGGAAAAACCACCCGGCTATATCGATACCACGCTAGATGGCGGCGTACTGCGCATCATTATCTGCAATGAAAAGCGCTATAACGCCATGTCACTGGACATGTGGAAGAGCGTTGCAAAGGCCGTGACTGATGCACAGAGCAACGATGACGTGCGCGTTATCGTGCTGCAGGGGGCTGGCAAAAAGGCCTTCATGTCGGGGGCCGACATCAGCGAGTTCAAGGAAAAGCGCAGTGACAAGGCGCAGGCACAGCACTACGCCGACAGTGTCAACGCCGCTCAATCGGCACTGCGCAGCAGCAGCAAGCCGACCATTGCCGCGGTCAAGGGCATCTGCATGGGCGGAGGCATGGGGCTGTCACTCTCCTGTGACCTGCGCTATAGCACCGAGACGGCCAAGTTCTGCATGCCGGCAGGCAAGCTTGGTGTGGGATACGCCTATGAGGGCATCAAGCGTTTTGTGGATATTGTCGGTGCCACGCGCACGGCGGAGCTGTTCCTTACTGCCCGTACCTTCAGTGGCAGCGAGGCGGGCCGGATCGGCCTGGTCAATGAGGTGTTCAGCGAAGAGCATTTCGACAAGATCGTCGATGAACGCATTACCACCATGGCCGGCTATGCACCTTTGACCATGCAGGCGGTCAAGACCGGTATCCGCTGTGTGCTGCAGGAGGACGACGCTCCTTCAGTGGAAGAGGTCAGCCGTATGGTAACGGCATGTTTCGAAAGTGAAGACTATCGAGAGGGCCAGGCCGCATTCAAGGAGAAACGTAAACCCCACTTCAAAGGCAAGTAAGCGTAAAAAAAGTAAAACCTCGTCACTACCCATAGATCCAAGAATAACCAGGAGTACGTCATGAACAACGCCAAGCTCAAGAAGACTGGTACCACGCTCGCTACCGCTGTTGCACTCGCCGCCGGCAGTCTGGTCTTGACCAGCAGCCATGCCCTCGCTGACGGCTGGGAGCCGGAAGAGCAGCTGAATATCACTATTGCCTTTGGCCCCGGTGGCGGCAATGACGTGCTGTCTCGCACGCTGATCGATATCCTCGAGAAGTACGACCTGTACCCCGAAAATATCGTTGCCACCAATCGTCCCGGGGGCAGTGGTGCAGTGGGATGGGGTTACGTCTTCAACCAGGAAGGCAATCCCTACCACCTCTCCACGACCAGCGGTAGCTTTATCGCGACCCCGCTGCAGGCCGATACTCCCTGGGACACCATGTCGTTCACGCATATTGCGCTGATGGCTGCGGATGACCAGGTGCTGGTCGTCAATGGCGAGAGCGATATCCAGGACTTCGATGACTACCTCGAGTGGGCGCGTGAAAATCCGCCGGCGGTAGGCGGTATCGGCTCGGTCAACAACGACTTCATCGTCGCCCAGCTGCTCTCCCAGGAAGCGGACTACGACTATGACTACGTGCCCTTCAACCAGCAGGGGGAGCTCACCACGGCACTGCTTTCGAAGTCGGTCGACGCCATGGTGGCAACGCCCGGCTCGGTTATCGGCCTGATCGAATCCGGTGATTTCCGCGCGCTGGCCTTCAGTGGTGAGAGCGTACCCGATGCGCTCGAGGGCGTGCCGTCCTTCGCTGAGCTTGGCTATGGCGATGCTGCAGTGGCCATGCCGCGTGGCCTGATCATGCCGCCGGGGGTGCCGGATGAAGCCCGCGACTGGTGGATCGATACCATTGCCAAGGTGGTGGAAACCCCCGAGTGGGCTGAATACGTGGAGTCCAACTTCCTGACCGAAAACGTTCAGTTCGGGGATGACTTTACCGACTTCCTGGAAAACACGATCAATAACTTCGAGACCATTCTCACTGAAACTGGTGCGATCTGATCCGTAAGTAGCAATAAAGGTTGCTCCCGGCCATGCGCAGGCATGGCCGGGTTAATCAGACGCTGAATGTGGCCACGCTGCGCAGATGGCTGTGCAGCATTTACATCTCGCAGCAGCCTCAGTGAGACTTATCATGAGACTCTTTTTCTACCTTTTTATTCTGGTCGTAGCGGTCTGCTACACCTATATGGCATTTGTCGACCTGACGTTCTTTACCAACCGCGGACGGATGGGGCCAGGTTTTTTCCCTAGAATCCTGGGCGTAGCCATCGTCCTGGCCATGCTGTTGACGATCTTGCTCGATATCAAGAAAGGCACGCTGTTTTCCGGGGCTCAGGACAGCCAGTACCAGGACGCGGCCGTATTGATCGGCTTGTCGCTGACCTTTGGCGTGCTGCTGATGGTGCTTGGCTATATCATCGCAATACCTGCCTATATCGGCGCCACGCTGTTCTATTTCAACCGTGGAAAGCACGTTACCAATGCTGCTGTCACGGTAGCGGTGCCGGTTGTCATCCACTTCCTGTTTGGTGGCTTGCTGAACGCATCATTGCCACACGGTTTGTGGTGGTAGTCCACAACAAATAGACAAGGGTATCGCAATGGAAATCTTTGACAATCTGTTGATGGGCTTGTCGATCGCCATCACACCTATGAACCTGCTGTACCTGCTGCTGGGTGCGGCGATCGGCATGATGATCGGGGCTATTCCCGGCTTTGGTCCCTCGGCAGGCATCGCGATCCTGCTGCCGGTCACCTTTAGCATGGACCCGATCAGTGCGGTGATGATGCTGGCAGCGATCTACTATGGCGCCATGTACGGTGGCACCATCACCGCCATCCTGCTCAATACTCCCGGTGACTCCACTACGGTAGCCTCGACCTTTGACGGCTTCCCGCTGGCCAAGCAGGGGCGCGCCGGGCCGGCGTTGGTCATGCAGGCCTGTGCGTCCTTTACCGGCGGCACTATCGGGGTGATCCTGATCACCCTGTTGGCGCCGATGTTTGCCATGGTCACGCGCAGCTTCGGCCCGCCTGAATTCTTTCTGCTCTGTCTGCTGGGTATTCTGACGCTGGTGGCGCTGATGTCCGGGAACTGGATTCTGGGCCTGGTGTCGGCGCTGATTGGCTTCGCACTGGGCACGGTGGGCGTTGATCTGGAGACCGGTCATCAGCGCTTTACCTTCGGTTCAAGCGAATTGATCGGTGGGATCCACTTCATCCCTGTGGCGATTGGCCTGTTCGGGATAGGCGAGCTCTTCCATGCGTTCTATAGCGGGGCTCACAAGAGTGGCACTGGAGGGATCGTTCAGTACCAGAACGAAGAGCGCTTCTGGCCGACGAGGAAGGATTTCCGCGAGAGCAAGTTCACCATGCCGCGCAATGCCATTCTTGGCTTCTGTATCGGCTTGATTCCCGGCGCCGGTGCGACGATCGCCTCGCTGATGGCCTACTCATTGGAGAAGTCGCTTTCCAACACGCCCAAGAAGTTCGGTCAGGGTGAAATGCGCGGCTTGACGGCGCCGGAGTCGGCCAACAATGCGGCGTCCTCCGGTGCCATGGTACCGCTGTTGACCCTGGGGATCCCTGGCTCGGCCTCCACGGCGGTGTTGCTGGCGGCCTTCATCATGTGGGGGCTGCGCCCTGGCCCGCTGCTGATGGCGGAAAATCCCGAGTTTGCCTGGGGCCTGATCAGCAGCATGTACCTGGGCAATATGGCACTGCTGGTGATCAGCATCTTTGCCATCCCGCTGTTCGTCTACATCATCAAGGCACCCTACCGTATTCTGGCCCCGCTGGTGCTGGTGGTCTGCGTGATGGGGACCTTCAGCGTCAATGCCAGCGTGATCGAGGTATTCATCATGCTGGGTGCAGGTGTGATCGGTTTTCTGATGAAGCGCTTCGGTTTTTCGCCGGCGGCGGTAGTGCTGGCGCTGGTGCTGGGCCCGATGGCGGAGGAGTCGCTGCGCCAGACCCTGATCATCAGCCGCGGCTCGTTCGATATCTTCTTCCTGCGCTCGTCGTCGCTCTACATCATGGTGTTCTTTGTCGCGGTGATTCTCTCCGGCATTCTGCTCAACGCCTATCGTAAGAAAGCCAATATCCAAGGAGCCCCATTATGATAGATGAAGCAAAGGTAAGAGAGGTGTTCGAAGAGGCGCTTGCCACCCAGGAACCGGCCTTCGAGAAGTTCTTCCTGGCCAAGTTCCTGCAGCTCTCGATTACCTATGCCGACGAGGTGTGTCATGTGGCGCTGCCGGTCGCGCCGCATCTCTACAACCCCCAGGGGAGCCTGCATGGCGGCGTGATGGCGCTGGCGATGGATGTCTCCATGGGACACCTCATCCACCACGTCATGGGGGCGGGGGGCAGTACCATCGAAATGAAGATTCAGTACATGCGTCCGGCCAGCGTGGGAGCGGTAAGGCTCGAGGGCCGTTTTATCAAGCAGGGCCGTAACGTCTCGTTCCTGGAGTCGCGCGCCTTCGACGAGGCCGGCAAGCTGGTTGGCATGGCGACGTCTACCTGGAAGATGCCCGCGAATGGCTGACCTGCTTGCGCTGTTGGATGGACTCTCCCCCTTGTCGGGGGGCGTCAACGCGCTGCTGGTGCTACTGAGCTTGATCACCTCCTGGATGACCAGCGCCTTCGGTATCGGCGGCAGCGCCCTGCTGATCATGTCCATGGCCCAGGTCATGCCGCCAGCGGCGGTCATCCCGGTGCACGGGATGGTCCAGCTGGGTGCCAACGGCAGCCGCTTCGGGCTGACCTGGCGCGACGTCGACTATCGGCGGCTGGCGGCCATCGTCCCCGGTATTCTGATCGGGGCAGCGATGGCCTCCTGGTTGCTGATACGTTTGCCATCAGGGATGCTGGAACTGATCATCGCCAGCTTCATGATCTTCATGTGCTGGGGACCGTCGCTGCCCTCCCGTGCCGTGGGCATGGGCGGCAGCCTGGTGATGGGTGCCTTGACCACGTTTCTGTCCAGCTTCGTCGGTGCCGCCGGCTCGATCGTGGCCGCCTATCTCAAGCACATCAGCCCTGAGCGCCTGGTGCGGGTGGCGACCTTTTCGGCGGTGATGTCGCTGCAGCATCTCTCCAAGGCGTTCATTTTCGGCTTCGCAGGCTTCGTGTTCTTCGACTGGCTATGGCTGATGGCGGCCATGATCGGCGTAGGATTTGTGGGTACCTGGGCAGGCCTTAAAGTATTACGGAAAGTTAGTAATAATAACTTCGATTTTGTCATGAAGATATTGCTGACACTGTTGTCCATCCGGTTGCTGTGGGTGGCGTTCGAGAAGTTGGTGTTGATATGATCACTCCGATATCTCTTTGATAAGTGAGGCGCGCCATGGATCCTGTGCTGGAATCGGCCAATATCATTACCGAACGCAAGGCTTCGTCATTGACGACGATCGTTGCTGAAGAACTGGAAAAGTTGATTCTTTCCGGTTATTTAAAGCCTGGCGAGCGACTTAACGAAATGCGTCTGGCGGAAAAGTTCAATGTCAGCCGCGGCATCGTCCGCGAAGCGCGGAGGGGACTGGAGCGAGCAGGGTTAGTGAACAGTCTTCCCAATCGCGGCGTTTTCGTGAAAAAAGTCACTCGCGAAGAGTATGTAGAGAATAGCGAAGTTCGAGCGCTTATTACTGCATTTTTATGCGGCAAGGCTGCAGAAAATGCCGGTGACGAAGAAAAAAGCGAGTTGCAGAAAAAACTGATCGAGATGGGTAAAGCCGCAGCGCAAGATGATGCCGATGCGTATTTTTATCTCAACTTGGCCTTCCATGAGTTTATCTTGAAAATTGCCAATCATCAGCGCGCCAGTGCGATATATCGTGACCTGGTCAAAGACTCGCTGCTGGCCCGCAAGTATCTGCTGCAGGGCGCGGTGGTGATGAGCAAGTCCCACGAGGAGCATACCGAAATCGTTGCCGCCATTGTCGCCAACGACAAGGCCCGCGCCTATCAGGCGGGACTCGCGCATACCAGCAAGGGGTTGGCACGGTGGTTGGAACGCCAGGACGACGCCCCGCAGTGAGCCTGGCGGGTGTCTTCCGTCACGACAAATCACAAGGAGAAGATAATGAATGCCAGTAGCGCCAGCGGCAAGGTGTGGTCACCCGTAGTGACGCCGTTTCAAGACGACCTGTCGCCCGATCTGTCTCGCTATATCGAACATTGCCGGTGGCTGGTCGACAGCGACGTGGGTCTGGCCGTTTTCGGCACCAATTCGGAAGCCAACTCGCTGAGCGTGACGCACAAGCAGCAGTTGCTCGATGCGCTGGTCGACGCCGGCGTGCCGGGTAGCCGGCTGATGCCGGGCACCGGCAGCTGTGCCATCGAAGATACCGTGACGCTGAGTCGGCATGCCCTCGAGACGGGTTGTCACGGAGTGCTGATGCTGCCGCCGTTCTACTACAAGAACGTGCCTGACGAAGGGCTGTTTCGCTACTTCGCCGAAGTGGTCGAGCGAGTCGGCGATGCGGCGCTCAAGATCTATCTCTACCACATTCCGCCGGTGGCCCAGGTACCGATCAGCCTTGGCTTGATCGAGCGTCTGCGCAAGGCCTATCCGCAGACCTTCGTCGGTATCAAGGATAGCTCGGGAGACTGGGACAATACCCGGGCCATGATCCAGCAGTTCGCTGGCGATGGCTTCCAGGTGTATGCCGGTAACGAGAGGTTTCTGCTGCAGACCATGCGCGAGGGTGGTGCGGGCTGCATCAGCGCCACGGCCAACGTCAACGGTCGCGCCATCGTGGCGCTGGCCAAGCAGTGGCAGGCAAGCGATGCCGATCAGGCGCAGAGGGCGCTGAATGCCACCCGCGACATCTTCGAAGGCTTTCCGATGATCCCTGCGCTCAAGTCGGCGATCGCCGATTTCCGCGCCAGCGACGACTGGTGCCGGGTGCGTCCGCCGCTGGTGGCGCTGGACGAGGCGCAGCGCCGCCAGCTCGCTGCCGCGCTCGGTGAGCACGGCTTCTCCATGTGAGTCCAGGAACCCTTCGATGACGCATCGCAACCGCAAGCTGGCCGGTATTCTCAACCTGCACGATTTCGAGGTGGCGGCCCGCAAGAAATTGCCGCGGCCGATCTTCGGCTATGTGTATAACGCCGCCGAGGATCGCAAGACCTACCGGGCCAACCGCACGGCCTTCGATGATTATCGCTTCGTGCCGCGTACCTTCGTCAATGTCTCGTCGATATCCCTCGAGACCACGCTCTTCGGCGAAACCCACCAGGCGCCGTTTGGTATCGCGCCAATGGGCATCAGCGCCATCTCGGCCTATCGTGGTGACCTGGTGCTTGCCCAGGCCGCTAGGGCTGCCGGCATCCCCATGATCCTCAGCGGTGCCTCGCTGATTCCCATGGAGGAGGTCGCCGCCAGCGGTGGTACCGACTGGTTCCAGGCCTATTTGCCGGGCACGCCGGATGCCATCGAGGCGCTGATCAAGCGCGTCGAGCGTGCCGGCTTCAAGAACCTGGTGGTGACGCTGGATTATCCGGTGCCACCCAACCCGGAACACAATATTCGCAGCGGCTTCTCGTCGCCGCTCAAGCCCACCGCGCGGCTGGCGGTGGACGGCCTGCTGCGGCCGCGCTGGTTGCTCGACACCTTCTGTCGCACGCTGCTGCGTCACGGCATGCCGCACTTCGAGAACAACTATGCCGAGCGCGGCGCGCCGATCATCTCACGGCACGTGGCTCGCGATTTTTCCGGCCGCAGCCATTTCGACTGGGAGTACCTCGATCTGGTGCGGCGGCTGTGGTCGGGACGTCTGGTGGTCAAGGGGGTGCTGCATCCCGAGGACGCGGTACGCGCGAGGCAGGCCGGGGTCGACGGCATCATCCTCTCCAATCACGGCGGTCGCCAGCTGGATGGCACCGTTTCGCCGCTGCAGGTGCTGCCGCGGGTGGTGGCGGACGTGCCGGATATCCCGATCATGATCGACAGCGGCTTCCGCCGCGGCAGCGACGTGATCAAGGCGCTGGCGCTGGGCGCGAGTTTCGTGTTCCTCGGGCGGCCCTTCAACTACGCCGCAGCCTGTGCCGGCGACGCTGGCGTACGGCATGCGGCAACCCTGCTGGCCGATGAGATGCGCCGCGACATGGCGCTACTCGGCGTCACCGAGATCGGCGGCCTGAGCCGCGAGAATCTTTACGAGACCAGTCGTCTGGCCGCCGGCCACTGACCCCCCCACTACCACGATCAGGAAGCGTTGCCATGAACATTACCGATATCCGCGCCACGATCCATGCCTTGGACGTCGACGTGCCCGGCGTCGAGGCCTCGGTCGAGCGCCGCGTGTTCGTGTTCGTTGAGGTGGATACAGACACTGGCGTGTCGGGATTCGGTCTCACCGGTGCCATGCTGCCGGCGGCGGTGGTGGCCTGTATCGAGCACCACCTCAAGCCGGCGCTGCTCGGTATGCCGGCGCTGCACCGCGAGCGCATCCACGCCCACGTCTGGCGTAAGCTCAATACCCGCGGCTATACCGGGGTGATCTCCAATGCCCTATCGGCCATCGACATTGCGCTGTGGGATATCTGGGGTAAACAGGAGCAGCGCTCGGTGCATGAACTGATCGGCGGCTATCGCGACTGGGCGCCGACCTATGCCACCTTCGGCTATCCGTTCTTCGATACCGACCAGCTTGCCGAGCACGCCAAGCGCTTTCTTGCCGAGGGTCATCGGATGCTCAAGATGGTGGTTGGCGGTGATCCGTCACGCACCTGGAAGGACGACGTGGAGCGGGTGCGCTGCGTGCGCGAGGCGATCGGCGACGACGCTGACCTGATCATCGACGCCAACTGCTGGTTCGACCCGTTCGAGGCGCGGCAGCTGGCTCAGGCAGTATCCGACTGCCGGCTGCTGTGGTTCGAGGAGCCGATCCAGCAGAACGACGTGCGGGCACTGGTCGACTTCCGTGCTCAGGTCAGCATGCCGGTGGCGGTGGGGCAGATGGAGGGGCATCGCTGGCGCTACCGCGAGTTCATCGCCGAGCGCGCGGTGGATATCATCCAGCCCAACGTGATCTACAACGGCGGCTTTACCGAATCGATCAAGGTCGCGCACATGGCCCAGGCCTTCAATATGCCGATGACCAACGGTGGTGGTTGGCCGATCTTCAACATGCATCTGCTGTGTGGACTGATGAACGGCGGGGCGGTGGAGTTTCACTACGGCATCTGGCAGGTCGGCAAGCACTTCTTCCACGGCACGCCCGACCCGCTGGATGGCCGCATGCAGCTTTCGGGCGCCCCGGGGCTTGGCTTTACCCCCAACTATGAGGCCCTCGAAGCGGCGCGTCTCGATGCCACCCAACTCGCCACCTCGACTAGCCACGATGCCCACGGCTACCGTTTGAGAGGCTGAGGCACCTTAATACTCGATGCCGTTCTCCTTTAGCTTACTGGCCAGGCGATTGGCTACGCGGTCGAGTTGCCAGGGGTCGACGCCCGGCAGAATGCGCCGAGCCTCGGCGAACAGGGTAACGGCCTTGGTATGGCGACCGGAGTAGATCAGCATGATCAGCGTGCCCTCGATCTGCTTCTCGCTATGGGCCGGCTCGTTCTGCTTGTCGCGGCGTGTGCCGCCAGTCCGGGAAATTCTCAAGGGTGTTCTCTCATGGGGATTCGACGATCGCCGCTCAAGCAGGCGTTTAATTTTGCATTATGGTCAATAATGCGGGCGGCGTCATCCACGTGATCCTAGCGTGGCGGTGCGGCCAGGCGCGCCAGCCGGTCACCGAACAGGTAAGCGCCGAGCGCGGTCAGGATCAGCAGTGCGCCGACCACCATCGAAATCGAGGGCTGCTCGGCATTGAAGGCCATGCCCAGCCCCAGTGCCAGCACCGGCGTGATCAGCGTGACCAGGGCGACCGTGGCAGCACTCAGCCGCGACAGGATCAGGTAGTAGCACAGAAAGCCCAGCAGCGAGCCGAATACGCCGAGGTAGAGCACAGACCAGAGCCCGCGCTGGGTTAGTGGCACCATGAGCGGCTCGCCGCTGACCAGCCACAGCACGGCGAAGCACGGCATGCTCAGCAGCAGGGCGCCGACGGTCTGGTTGAGTGGGTGCAAGCCTGCCGCGACGCGCTGCACGGCGATCCCGCTGCCGCTGAACAGCGTCACGGCGACGACCATCAGCGCCAGCGCGCCGAGCTGCTGCTGGCCGACGCTGAGTGAGTCGGCGAAGATCACCGCCAGCCCGACCACCCCCAGCACGCAGCCGATCCAGTGCCAGCGGGCCAGCTTGTTGGCGCCCGGCAGCAGCTGCAGCATTAGTCCCGAGAGCAGCGGGGCCAGGCCGAACATCACCGACATCAGGCCCGAGGCGAGGGTCTGGGAGGCGTGATAGCTCAGCGCCATGGCGCCGAAGACGCCGGGCACCGCCGCGGCATAGCTAGCCAGGGCGCGCTTGGTGAGACTCAGGCGCCGGCCGCTGGCGTAGAGAATCGCCAGCCCCAGCACTACCGCAATCGCCATGCGCAGCCAGACACTGCCCACCGGCGCGCCGGCCTCGGCACTCCACTTGATGGCCAGCGGAGTGGTGGCCCAGACCAGTACCACGATGAGATAGGCCGCTGAGGTGGGCATGGCATCCGTCCTTGGTGAAGGCGGGGAGTGGTATATGCTGCGCAGCAATACGCCTGACAGCAGTGAATCCTCCCGCATGATGCCATCAGCATAACAAAAACCGCCGCCTTCTGGTGGAGGCGGCGGATGGGACGCAAGGTGGCCGCCGTTATCACTAAGCGAAGGACGCCAGAGGTAGACGCTCAGCGTTCGGTGGCGTCTTCCTTCATGGTGCGCGGATCGCGGCCGATCGGGTGGGGCTCGCCGCGGGCCTTGGCCAGGTCGATCTGGCGCTGGCGCTCGCGGGCGGCGGCGCGGGTCTTCTCGGGCAGCGAATCGATGCAGTGCGGGCAGCTGACCCCCGGCTCATAGGCGCTGGAGCGCATCTCCTCGGTGGACACCGGCATACGGCAGGCGTGGCACTGCTCGTAGTCGCCCTCGCTGAGATCGTGGCGCACGGTGACGCGGTTGTCGAACACGAAGCACTCGCCGCGCCACAGCGACTGCGCCTCGGGCACCTTCTCGAGGTAGTTCAACACCCCACCCTTGAGGTGGTAGACCTCCTCGAAGCCCTCCTTGAGCATAAAGCTCGACGCCTTCTCGCAGCGAATGCCGCCGGTGCAGAACATCGCCACCTTCTTGTGGCGGGCCGGGTCGTAGTGCTGGCGAACGTAGTCGGGGAACTCGCGGAAGGTGGTGGTCTTGGGGTCGATGGCGCCTGCGAAGCTGCCAATGGCGACCTCGTAGTCGTTGCGGGTGTCGATCACCAGCACCTCTGGGTCGCTGATTACCTCGTTCCACTGTTCGGGCTCGACGTAGGTACCCACGCTGTCGTTGGGGTTGATGTCGGGCACGCCGATGGTGACGATCTCACGCTTCAGCTTGACCTTGGTGCGATAGAAGGGCGGCTCGTCGCAGTACGACTCTTTATGGTCGATATCGGTCAGCCGCGGGTCGGCGGTGAGCCAGGCGAGTAGCGCATCGATCGCCTCACGGCTGCCCGCCACGGTGCCGTTGATGCCCTCGCGGGCCAGCAGCAGGGTGCCCTTGACGCCGTGCTCGAGCATGGTCTGGCGCAGCGGCTCGCGCAGAGCTTCGAAATCGTCGAGGGTGACGAACTTGTACAGCGCCGCGACCACGATGGGCGGCGAATCGGCGGTGACTGGCATGTGGCCTCCTGGTAGTCGCCCTCGCAAAGGGCGGACCATGGGTTGAGGTGGGCATTTTACTCAAGCGCGGGGCCGGCTGCATCCACCAGCGGTTGATCAAGGTCAAGCGCAGACAACAAGGCCCCGTTCACCGGCGGTGAACGGGGCCTCATGGTGCAGCGGTCAGCGTGGGCTCAATCCTCGAAGTTGGTCTCCGAGTAGAGCACCCTCACGCGCAGGGTGTGCTCGACCTGCTTGAGTGCCTTGAGCGCCTGGGGGCCGTAGGCCTTGTCGACGTCGATGACCACGTAGCCGACCTTCTCGTTGGTCTGCAGGTACTGGCCGGAGATATTGATGCCGTTCTCCGACAGTACGCGGTTGAGCTCGGACAGCACCCCGGGCACGTTGTCGTGAATGTGCAGCAGGCGATGCTTGTCCGGGTGTGCCGGCAGCGCCACCTCGGGGAAGTTGACCGAGGTCACGGTGGTGCCGTTGTCGGAGTAGGTGATCAGCTTCTCGGAGACCTCGACGCCGATGTTCTCCTGGGCCTCGAGGGTCGAGCCGCCGACGTGGGGCGTCAGGATCACGTTGGGCAGACCGCGCAGCGGGCTCTCGAACTCCTCGTTGTTGCCCTTGGGCTCGACCGGGAAGACATCGATGGCCGCGCCCAGCAGCTTGCCGGCCTTGAGCGCCTCGGCGAGCTCCTCGATCACCACCACCGAGCCACGCGAGGCGTTGATCAGGATGCCACCCTGCTTCATCAGGGCGATCTGCTCACGGCCGATCATCCACTTGGTCGAGGGCAGCTCGGGGACGTGCAGGCTGACCACGTCGGCGCGTGCCAGCAGCTCTTCGAGGCTGGCCACCTGGCGGGCGTTGCCCATGCCCAGCTTGGTCACCACGTCGTAGTAGATGACGTCGAGGCCCAGCGACTCGGCGAGCACCGAGAGCTGCGCGCCGATGCTGCCGTAGCCCACGATACCCAGCGTCTTGCCACGCGCCTCGTGGGAGTTCTTGGCCGACTTCAGCCAGCCGCCCTCGTGGGCGCGAGCGCTCTTCTCGGGAATGCCGCGCAGCAGCATGATCGCTTCGGCCAGTACCAGCTCTGCCACCGAGCGGGTGTTGGAGTAGGGCGCGTTGAAGACCGGAATGCCGCGAGTCAGCGCCGCGCCAAGGTCGACCTGATTGGTGCCGATACAGAAACAACCCACCGCGGCGAGCTTTTCGGCGGCATCGAACACCCGCTGGGTGAGCTGGGTACGCGAGCGAATGCCGAGGAAGTGGACGTCACGGATCTTGTCGATCAGCGTCTCTTCATCCAGGGACGTCGTCAGGTGCTCGATGTTGGTGTAACCGGCGTTCAGGAAGTTGTCCACCGCACTCTGGTGGACGCCCTCTAGCAGCAGGATCTTGATCTTGCTCTTGTCCAGGGACGTTTTGGCCATCGTCGAATCAACCCTTGCGCGGTCGTGCCGCTTGCTATCGGTATAGGTATCGTGGTGAGCCTGTTGCAACAGGGTCGCTATCCTAGCACAGCCGAACCGCGCCTCGGCCGGCGGCGGCGATGAAAATCCTGCGCCGACACTATGAGCGCGCTGCATGTACAGGGTGGCATCACCGGGGCAGACGACCCCCGGGGTGGAGCGTGTATACTGTGGCATCACTTTCACACGTGCGAAGAGCAATAGACGCCATGGTCGATACCCCGGCTGATACCCCCCAGGCACCGCAGGATTTCGCCGCCACCCTCGAACGCCTCGAAGCGTTGGTGGCGCGGCTCGAATCCGGCGCACTGTCGTTGGAAGACTCGCTGGCCGCCTTCGAGCAGGGGGTGGGTCTGACCCGCGATGCCCAGCAGCGTCTAGACGCCGCCGAACTCAAGGTGCGGCAGCTGGTCGAGCAGCCTAGCGGCGAGCTCGGCGAGGCGCCGTTCGGTGCCGAGGGTGCAGCGCGGTGACGGCCAAGGCGTCATCGTTGGCGCTGCGCCTCGGCGAGGATCGGGCGCGAGTCGATGCCTGCCTGGAGGCGCTCTGGCAGGCGCAACGCCCCGTCGAACCGCGCCTCGAGGCCGCCATGCGCTACGCCGTGCTGGGTGGCGGCAAGCGGCTGCGGCCGGTATTGGTATATGCTGCCGGGCGGGCTCTGGGGGCGGCGGATGCCGACCTCGACGTGCCGGCGGTGGCCATCGAGCTGATCCACGCCTATTCGCTGGTCCACGACGACCTGCCGGCGATGGACGATGACGACCTGCGCCGCGGTCAGCCTACCCTGCACAAGGCCTTCGACGAGGCCACGGCGATCCTCGCCGGCGATGCCTTGCAGACACTGGCGTTCGAAGTGCTGGCCGGCAGCGCGTCGCCGCGCCTGGGGGCCCTGATGCGTACTCTGGCCGAGGCCGCTGGCCGCAATGGTATGGTGGCCGGGCAGGCGCTGGACCTGGCCGCAGTGGGAGGGCAGCCCGATGTCGAGGCCCTGGCGAACATGCACCGCCACAAGACCGGCGCGCTGATAAGCGCCGCACTGCGCCTGGGTGGGCTGACCGCCGTCGCCGAGGACGATCCGCGGCTGGCGGCACTGGTCGCCTATGGCGAGGCCATCGGTCTGGCCTTTCAGATTCACGACGACGTGCTCGATGTCATCGGCGACACCCAGGTACTGGGCAAAGCCTCCGGGGCCGACGCCGCACGCGACAAGCCGACTTATCCTAGCCTGCTAGGCCTGACTGGCGCCCGCGCCAAGGCCGACGGGCTGCTCGATGACGCCCTGGCGGCGCTGGCGCCGCTCGGTGAGCGCGGTGCGGCACTCGCCGAGCTGGCGCGTTACATGATCGAGCGCGACCACTGACGACGGTATTCCATGAAGCTGTTCGACGAAATTCCCGCTGAGCGCCCGGCCACGCCGCTGCTCGACACGCTCGATACCCCGGCCGGGCTGCGCGCCATGAGTGCGGTTCAGCTGGCTCAGGTGGCCGATGAGCTGCGTGCCTACCTGCTCTACAGCGTGGGCTGCAGCGGTGGCCACTTCGGCGCCGGGCTGGGTGTGGTCGAGTTGACCGTAGCGCTGCATCACGCCCTCAGCACGCCCCATGACCGGTTGGTGTGGGACGTCGGCCATCAGGCCTATCCGCACAAGATCCTCACCGGGCGCCGCGAGGCGATGCTCGGCATTCGCCAGTACGGCGGCCTGGCGGCGTTTCCACGCCGCGCCGAGTCGGAATACGACACCTTCGGCGTGGGACACTCCAGCACCTCGATCTCGGCGGCGCTGGGCATGGCGCTGGCCGCCCGCGTCCGCGGCGAGCGGCGCCGCGTATGTGCGGTGATCGGCGACGGGGCGCTGACCGCCGGCATGGCCTTCGAGGCGCTGGCCCACGCCGGCCACGTCGACGCCAACCTGCTGGTGGTGCTCAACGACAACGAGATGTCGATCTCCGAGAACGTGGGCGGCATCGCCAGTTACCTGGCGCGGATCCTGGCCAGCAAGCCCTATACCGCGATGCGCGAGAACAGCAAGCGGGTGCTGTCGCACCTGCCCGGCGCGCTGGAGCTGGCGCGGCGCACCGAAGAGCATATGAAGGGCATGATCAGCCCGGCCACGCTGTTCGAGGAGATGGGCTTCAACTATATCGGGCCCATCGATGGCCACGACCTCGATGCCCTGACCCATGCGCTGGGCAATATGCGCGACCTCGACGGCCCGCAGTTTCTCCATGTGAAGACCCGTAAAGGGCGCGGTTTCCAGCCCGCCGAGGCCGATCCCATCGGCTTCCATGCGATCACCAAGCTGGAGAAGAACGGCGACACGCCGCCGCCCGTCGCCAAGGCGCCGCGCAACGATCTACTGCGTCCGAAGCCGCGCAAGTATTGCAACGTCTTCGGCGACTGGATCTGCGATATGGCCGCCGCCGACCAACGCTTGATCGGCATCACCCCGGCGATGCGTGAAGGCTCCGACCTGATCCGCTTCTCCCGGGAGTACCCTGAGCGCTACTTCGATGTGGCCATCGCCGAACAGCACGCGGTGACGCTGGCGGCGGGCATGGCCTGCGAAGCTGCCAAGCCGGTGGTGGCGATCTACTCGACCTTCCTGCAGCGCGGCTACGATCAGCTGATCCATGATGTGGCGGTGCAGTCGCTCGACGTTACCTTCGCCATCGATCGCGCCGGCCTGGTGGGTGAGGATGGCCCCACCCACCACGGCAGCATGGACCTCTCCTTCCTGCGCTGCGTGCCGGGGATGGTGGTGCTGGCGCCCGCCGACGAAGCCGAATGCCGTGCCATGCTCAGCGCCGCCTACCATCACCCCGGCCCGGCGGCGGTGCGCTACCCGCGGGGCACCGGCCCCGGCAGCGAGATTCCCGAGCATCTCGACCCCATCGAGATTGGCTGCGCCGAGCATCGACGCCAGGGACAAAAAGTGGCACTGCTGGCTTTCGGCAGCCTCAATGCGCCGGCGGCCGAGATCGCCGAACGGCTCGATGCCAGTCATTTCAATATGCGCTCGATAAAGCCGCTGGACCGCGACGCCGTGCTCACCGCGGCCCGCGACCATGCGCTGCTGGTGACGCTGGAGGAGAACGTGGTGGCCGGTGGCGCCGGCGCGGCGGTCAACGAGCTGCTGGCCGCCGAGGGCGTGCAGGTCGAAGTGCTCAATCTCGGCTTGCCCGACGCCTTCGTCGAGCACGGCAAGCCGGCCGAGCTGCTGGCCGAGTGCGGGCTCGATGCTGCCGGCATCGAAGCGGCGATTCGGCACCGGCTAGCGGGCGGCTGATTCGCCCACGGCTGTCACAGCCTGCGTGATAACAACGCCCCGGCCTCTGGTCGGGGTTTTTTAGCGCTTTTATTTCCTTCCTTATTCCCTCTGTTTATTTAAAAGATTGCCCAGCCTGCGTGAGCGACGATTGAAAACGACGTTATCGATGAGATTGGGCGGCGACATTGCCGCTTTGTTATGTAAGACATTGCTGACATTTAATGTAATCCAGGGGAATTTCAAAGATAGAAATAGACCCTTTAATTCCAGTTTTTTGAGACGAAAAGCGATGAATTTCTCCTATTTGTAGCGATTATCCATTGTTTCGATGGGGCGGTGTGCGACTCACCATGCTGATACCCCCTACTGGTTTGCATGTCGTCATCTGCCTACCCTCGCGCCCTCGAAACAAGTATTCCGGATTCATCGCAGGGAGGGTCGTCGCATGGCGAAGGAAGGGACGGTCGCGCCAAAAGAGCGCATCAACATCAAGTACGTGCCGGCCACCGGTGACCAGCAGGCGGAGACCGAGCTGCCGCTGAAGCTGCTGGTGGTAGGTGACTTCAAGGGCGGTGCCGAGGAAACGCCGATCGAAGAGCGCGATGCGGTCTCGGTCGACAAGAACAATTTCCAGTCGGTGATGCGCGAGGCCGGGCTCGGCCTGCAGGCCAGCGTGCCCAATCGCCTGACCGATGGCGATGATGCTGCCGATCTGGCGGTGAATCTCGAATTCAAGTCGCTCAACGATTTCGCGCCGGACAGCGTTGCCCGTCAGGTGCCCGAGCTGCGCAAGCTGGTCGAGCTGCGCGAGGCGCTGGTCGCCCTCAAGGGGCCGCTGGGTAACGTGCCGGCGTTCCGCGATCGGCTGCAGAAACTGCTGGAGAGCGACGAGGCGCGTCAGCAGCTGCTGGCCGAGCTCGAACTGCTCGACGGCGACGGCGACGGCAAGGGCGACAGCTGATTTCTCCGCTGGCGCCCGCTTGGGCGCTGCGGTCACCGATGAATTCGAGGCATTGAGATGAGTGATACGGCACAGCAGCAGGGCCAGGCCGCCGAGGCCGTGGCCGAGGAATCCCTTCTTGACCAGGTCATGGCGCAGACGCGCATGGCGCCGGCCGACGAGGGCTACGATGTTGCCAAGCAGGGCGTGGCGGCGTTTATCGCCGAGTTGCTGAACAGTGACAGCGAAGCGCCTCAGGTCAACAAGTCGGTCGTCGATCGCATGATCGTCGAACTCGACCGCAAGATTGGCGGCCAGGTCGACGAGATCCTTCATGACCAGGGTTTCCAGCAGATCGAGTCGGCTTGGCGCGGCCTCAAGCTGCTGGTCGACCGCACCGACTTCCGCGAGAACATCAAGCTCGACCTGCTGCATGCCACCAAGGAGGAGCTGCTCGAAGACTTCGAGTTCGCCCCGGAGTTGAGCCAAAGCGGCCTCTACCAGCACGTCTACGCTTCCGGCTACGGCCAGTTTGGCGGCGAGCCGGTGGGCGGGATCATCGGCCACTACGACTTCTCGCCCTCGACCCCGGATATCAAGCTGCTGCAGTACACCTCGGCGGTAGGGGCCATGGCCCACGCCCCCTTCCTCTCCTCGGTGGCGCCCAGCTTCTTCGGTGTCGACAGCTTCGAGGAACTGCCCAACATCAAGGATTTCAAGGCGATCTTCGAGGGGCCCAAGTACGCCCGCTGGCGCAGCCTGCGCGAATCGGAAGACGCCCGCTACCTGGGCCTGACTGCGCCGCGCTTCCTGCTGCGGATGCCCTACGACCCGGTCGAGAATCCGGTCAAGAGCTTCAACTATCGCGAAACCGTCAGCGAAGACCACGAACACTACCTGTGGGGCAATACCGCCTACCTGCTTGCCGAGCGCTTGACGGACAGCTTCGCCAAGTACCGCTGGTGCCCCAATATCATCGGCCCGCAGAGCGGTGGCGCGGTGGAGAATCTGCCGGTGCACACCTACGAGGCGCTGGGTCAGGTGCAGGCCAAGATACCCACCGAGGTGCTGGTCACCGATCGGCGTGAGTTCGAGATGGCCGAAGAGGGCTTTATCTCACTGACCATGCGCAAGGGCAGCGACAACGCCGCCTTCTTCTCCGCCAACTCGGTGCAGAAGCCCAAGGTCTTCCCCAACACCGCCGAGGGCAAGGCCGCCGAGACCAACTTCAAGCTCGGCACTCAGCTGCCCTACATGTTCATCATCAATCGCCTGGCCCACTACATCAAGGTGCTGCAGCGCGAGCAGATCGGCTCCTGGAAGGAGCGCCAGGACCTCGAGCGCGAGCTCAACGCCTGGATTCGCCAGTACGTGGCCGACCAGGAGAATCCGCCGGCTGACGTGCGCAGCCGCCGGCCGCTGCGCGCTGCCTCGATCCAGGTCTCCGACGTCGAAGGCGAGCCGGGCTGGTACCAGGTCTCGCTGGCCGTGCGCCCCCACTTCAAGTACATGGGCGCCAACTTCGAGCTGTCGCTGGTCGGGCGCCTCGACAAGGAATAAGGGAGCGCCACCGCCATGGCTTATCACACTGGCGGCGTGCTAGGGCGCCGCCTGTTCGAGCGCCTGGCGGTGCCCGAACAGGCGGAGGTTGCGGTAGGCGAGCCTGATCTCGGCGAGACCGTGGAGTCGATCAAGCGGCATCTGGTGGATCTGCTCAACAGCCACCCGGGGCACAGCGAGTGTGCCCCGGCGTTGGGACTGCTCGACTTCAATGACGCCACCATCGGCGTGCTCGACCTGGAGCTCAGTATCCAGCGCGCGATACGTCAGTGTATCGAGCGCTTCGAGCCCCGGGTCAGCCGCGTCGAGGTCGAGTCGGTGCCCAATCACGGCGACCCCCTGCAGCTGCACTTTCAGGTGCATGCCACCCTGGCCCTGGGCCGGGAGAATGCCCAGACCACCATCGACCTGCTGCTCAACAACAAGCGCTACCAGTGTCTTGACTGAGTGCCGATGTCACCGAGGCCCGCATGCTCAATCGCTACTATCGAGACGAGCTCAATTTCCTGAAACGTCAGGGACGGGAATTTGCCGAGGGCAATCCCGGCCTTAGCCGTTTTCTGTCCGAGCGCAGCACCGACCCCGACGTCGAGCGGCTGCTCGAGGGTTTCGCCTTTCTCACCGGGCGCATGCGCGAGAAGGTCGAGGATGAGTTTCCCGAGCTGACTCACTCGCTGCTCGGCATGCTGTGGCCCAACTATCTGCGCCCGGTGCCGAGCATGACGGTGGTGCAGTTCACCCCGACCTGGCACGCGCTCAGCGCGCGCCAGCAGGTGCCGCGGGGTACCGCCCTGGCCAGCCGGCCGGTGGAGGGCACGGCGTGTCGCTTTCGCACCTGCCACGAGGTGACCCTCTATCCCCTGGCCCATGCCGGGGTCGAGGCGCGCCACTCGCGGGAGGCCTCGGTGGTCGAGCTGGCGCTGGACGTGCACAGCGATCAGCCACTGGATGCGCTGGGTGTCGACGATCTGCGCCTGCACCTGGGCGGCGACGGCTATACCGCGCGCACCCTCTATCTGTGGCTAAGCCACTATCTGGCGCGACTCGAACTCGAGGTGGATGGTCAACGGGTGGCGCTGCCCAAGCGGCTGCTACAGCCGGTGGGCTTCTCCCGCGAGGATGCGCTGCTGCCCTATCCGCGCAACGTCTATCAGGGCTACCGCATTCTGCAGGAGTACCTCTGCTTCCCCGAGGCGTTCCAGTTCTTCGATCTGGTCGGCCTGGGCGATCACCTGCCGGCGCAGCATGCCGAGCGGGTCACGCTGCGGCTGGTGTTCTCGCGCACCCTGCCGGCGGATGCCAAGGTGCGCGACGAGCATCTGGCGCTCTACTGCTCGCCGGCCATCAACCTGTTCTCCCATGACGCCGATCCGGTCGACCTCAACGGTGAGCGCAGCGAATACCGCATTCACCCCAGCAGTCGCTACCCCGCCCACTACGAGGTATTCAGCGTCGATGCGGTGCACGGCTGGCTGGAGAGCGAGTCGGGCAAGGTGCGCGGCGAGCCGCGCAACTATGTGCCGTTCGAGAGTTTCCAGCATCAGATCGAGCGCGACCGCCAGCGCGAGGCGCTCTACTACCGGGTGCGCGTGCGCGACAGCCTGCGCGGCGACGGCTTCGACCACGACATCGCCTTCGTGCGTGGCGACGAGCGCAGTTGCCTGGGGCTACGCGAGACCGTCTCGCTGCGCCTGACCTGCAGCAATCGCGGGCTGCCCGAGCGGCTCACGGTGGGGGATATCTGCGTACCCACCGAAGATAGTCCGGCCTACGCCGGCTTTCGCAATATCACCCGACCGACACCGGCACTGCGTCCGACCCTGGACGGCAGCCTGCTGTGGACGCTGATCTCCAATCTGTCGCTCAACTACCTGTCGCTGCTCGAGCGCGATGCGCTCTGCTCGGTGCTGCGCGCCTACGACTTCCGCGCGCTGGTCGACCGCCAGGCCGAGCGCATTGCCCAGAAACGCCTGGCCGGGATCGTGGCGATCGAGACCACGTCCATCGACCGCCTGGCGCGCGGCTTGCCGGTGCGGGGGCTGCGCTCGGTGATGACCCTGGATCAGGACGCGTTCGGCGACGAGGGCAGCCTGTATCTGTTTGGCAGCGTGCTGGCGCGTTTCTTTTCGCTCTACGCCAGCATCAACTCCTTTCACGAGCTGCACGTCATCAATCGCCATAACCGCGAGCGCTACACATGGACCTTGCAGTCGGGACAACAGCCACTGATGTAGCGCTGGCGCCCCTGCTGAAGGGGGCTCGGCGCTACGACTTCTACCAGCTCGTCGAGCTGCTGCACCGCCACCACGAGGATGATCTCGAGGCTGGTGGTGGCGGTAGCGTGGCCGAACGGGTGCGCTACAAGGCCTCGGCGTCGCTGGGCTTCCCCGGCAGCGACGTATTGGCACTGGCGCCGTCGCCGTCGGGGCAGTACGAACTCGAGGTCAGCTTCTTCGGGCTGCAGGGGTCGCAGTCGCCGCTGCCTGGCTACTACCTCGAGGCGCTGGCCCACGAGGCGGCCCATCACGAGGGAGTGGCCGGCGACTTTCTCGACTTCTTCAATCACCGCCTGCTGACCCTGGTGCACCGCAACTGGCGCAAGTATCGCCACTACGTGCGCTACCAGGACGGCGCCAGCGATGGCTTCTCGGCGGCGGTCTTCGCCCTGGTGGGCCTCGCCGACGGCGACCTGCGCGGCGAGACGCCGATCAACTGGAGCAAGATGCTGGCCTACGCCGGCCTGCTGGCCGGCCGCTCGCGCTCCCCCGAGGTGGTCAGCAGCGTGGTGGGGCACTGCTTCGATCTCGACGGCGTCGAGATCGAGGAGTGGGTGAAGCGCTGGGTCGAGATCCCCGATGACCAGCGCAGTCGTGCCGGACTCTCGGGCATGACCCTGGGCCAGGACATGGTGGCCGGGGAGTGGGTGGCGGATATCGGCGGCAAGTTCGCGTTGCGCCTGCGCGGCCTGACCCTCGAGCGCTTTCGCGACTTTCTGCCCGATGGCCGCGAGCATGCCCCGCTCAAGACACTGGTCGATTTCGTGCTGCGCGAGCCGCTGGCCTACGACCTCGAGCTCGAGCTGCTGGAGAGTGCGGTGCGCCCGATGCGGCTGGGCGAGGGCGGCAGCTGCCAGCTCGGCTGGACCACCTTCGTCAATCCCGAATCCGGCGGCGCCGCGCGGCGCCGTCGTGTGCGTATTCAGATGACAGGTTAATGCCCATGCACGCAACCCGACACTCGGCCATCACCCTGGTGGTCACCAACAGCGAACGCCTCGAGGGGCGTTCGACCAGCAGCCATGTGTTCCACGAGGTGGGCGGCACACTGGGCAGCGGCGGCGGCGATGACTGGCTGTTGCAGGATCACGCCGGGCGCATCCAGCCGGGGCATGCCGAGCTGCAGCGTCAGGATGGGCGCTTCTGCCTGGTCGACCGCAGCGGCCAGACCTTCGTCAATCACGCCACCCTGCCGATTGGGCGCGACCGCCGGGTGGCGCTGCGTGACGGCGATGAGCTGCTGGTCGGCGAGTACCGACTGCGGGTCCATCTCGGCGACCGCCAGGCGTCACAGCCGGGGGCGCAGCCGCTCGCCGCCCTGGTCACCGAAGAGCAGGAGGCGCTGGACGGCAGCGGCACGCCGCTCAAGCAGGCAGTGACGGCGCGCCATGACGATCCGCTCGAGGCGCTGGGCGAGTCGACCCCGGGGGCGCGGCAGCGCGACCCGCTGAGTGCGCTGGCCGACCCGGCCAGCGATGAAGAGACGGTGATCGATGTGCTGGATAGCGCCTGGGACGAGCCCCAAGCCCCCGGTGACAAGGCATATGACCTACACGACCGGCGTCAGGCGGCGATGCGCATGCCGGCCATCAAACAACGCGAGGAGAAGGGCATGGACAGGAGTACGCAAATGGATGAACGGCTGCTGGATGATCTGGAGCGCTCGGTGGGCGAACAGCTCGAGGATCGCTGGCATGAGCCGGCCACCACGGCGGCAGGGCACGTCGGCGCCGATCCGCTGCTGCGCGCCATGGGCGCCGAGCTGCACTTTCGCGACAGCGCCGAACAGCAGGCCTTCCTGCAGGAAGCCGGCAATACCCTGCGCGCCACCATCGAGGGGCTTCAGGCGCTGCACCAGGCCCAGGACGACAGCCGCTACCCGCTGCGCGACCGTCGCCTGCAGCCGATCGAGGACAACCCGCTGCGCCTCGGCCAGCCCTACCGCGAGACCGTCTCCACCCTGTTTGCCGCCGAGCGTAGCCCGGTGCACCTCTCGGCGCCAGCGGCGGTGGCCGAGTGCCTGGCTCACCAGGGCCAGCACCAGGCAGCGGTGGAGGATGCCATCGGCGAAGCGCTGCAGGCGATTCTCTCGGCCTTCGCTCCCGAGGCGCTGCTCAAGCGCTTTCACGCCTACCGCGGCGCCGGCAATCGCATCGAAGACGAAGGCGGCTGGGCCTGGGAGATGTACCGCCACTACTTCCAGGAGCTCAACTCGGGCCGCCAGCAGGGCTTCGAGAAACTGTTCTGGGAAGTCTTCGAGCAGGCCTATGACCAGTCGGTGCGTCGCCAGCAGCGGGAGGGAGCATGACTCAGCTGACCTCCCGCTACGCCGGCTGGTGCTGCGTGGTGCTGATCGGCCTGCTGCTCAGCGGCTGCGCCTCGACCCGTGAGGCCGGCAGCAAGACCTGGCAGGTGCTGCGCGATCCGTCGATACCGGTGGGCCACCCCGAAGACCGCCCGACGCGGGTCGACCTGGCGATGATCGCCGAGCCCGACGTCAATCCCAATGTCGACGGCGAGGGCACCCCGCTGCGCTTCCAGATCCTCCAGCTCAAGGACGACTCGATGCTGATGGCCGCCGACCTCGGCCAGCTGCGCGATGACCTGGAAGAGGCGCTGGGCACCAACTATCTGACCCACGACGATTTCACCCTGCTGCCCGAGCAGTGGAAGTTCTACGAGCCGTTCGAGATCGATGAAGAGACGCGCTATATCGGCCTTATCGCCTTCTATGCCAATAGCGAGGAGGCGGAGTGGAAGAAGGTGGTCAGGGTGCAGTCGCGGGGTGAGCACTACCACCTGCTGGTGCATCTGCGCGCCCTGGAAGCCGAACTAAGGAAGGAAGACTGATGGCCAGCCGCAACCGAGTGGTCTGGAGTGAGGGGCTGTTCATCAAGCCGCAGCACTTCCAGCAGCAGCAGCGCAGCCTCGAGGGACTGGTCGACATGCGCCTGCGCGGCGTCAGCGATGATCTCTACGGCTTTCTGACGCTGGAGCTCAACGCCGAGTTTCTGAGCTTCGGCCGCATCGCCATCAGCCGCGCCAGCGGCGTGATGCCGGACGGCACCGCCTTTCAGCTGCCGGACGATGACATTGAGCCGGCGCCGCTGGAGATCGACGACGCCTCGATCACCAATCAGATGGTCTATCTGGGCCTGCCGCTGGCCACCGATGCGGTGGGCGAAGTGCACTGGCCCGATGATGCGCTGCCGGCGCGCTACCGCGCCTCGACCCGGCAGGTGCGCGACCTGCACTCCCGCGACGGCGACCACGCCGATCTCGAAGTGGCGCGGGTGGCGCCGCGGCTGCTGCTCGAGCGCGACGACCGCAGCGCCTACGCCTGCCTGGCCGTGGCGCGCATCATCGAGCGGCGCGCGGACGGCAGCCTGGTGCTCGACGAGACCTTTCTGCCGACCCTGCTCAACGTGCAGGCCGCCAGCAGCCTGCAGCGCTTCGTCGGCGAGATGGCCGGGCTGATGCGCGAGCGGGCGCGCAACATTGCCCAGCGCCTGGCCACGCCCCACCAGACCGGGGTCGCCGACGTTTCCGATTTCATGCTGCTGCAGCTGCTCAACCGCGCCCAGCCGCGTTTCCAGCATCTGGCGCGGCTCGGCCAGCTGCACCCTGAGCGGCTCTACGACACCATGCTCGAGACCGCCAGCGAATTGATCACCTTTACCGATGAATCGCGGCTGCCGCCGGAGTTTCCCGCCTACGACCACGACCACCCGGAGCGCGCCTTCCGGCCGCTGATGCAGAGCCTGCGACAGTCGCTGTCGACGGTGCTCGAGCCCCGCGCGCTGGCCATCCAGCTGCAGTCGCGTCGCTACGGGCTACTGGTGGCGCCGCTCTCGGATCCGAGCCTGCTCGACGCCGCCGACTTCATTCTTGCGGTGCGTGCCGACATGCCCCACGAGCGGCTGCGCAAGCTGTTCCTGCAGCAGACCAAGGTCGCCAGCGTCGAGCGCATTCGCGATCTCATCAGCCTGCAGCTGCCGGGGGTGCCGCTGACACCGCTGCCGGTGGCGCCGCGTGAGCTGCCTTATCACGCCGGCTACAGCTACTTCCAGCTCGACCGCCAGAGTCAGGCCTGGCAGATGCTCGACGGGGCCAGCGGCTTCGCCTTCCACGTGGCAGGCGACTTCCCTGGATTGGAAATGCAGTTCTGGGCGATCAGGAGCTAAGCATGCAAGACATCACAATGACCGATGGCAGGGGGGCCCCGGAGCGCTATAGCCCGGGGCGACACGAAGACCGCATCGACAACAAGGGTCTCGACCAGCTGATCCACAGCCACGCCGAGCATCTCGATGCCGACGAGGACTACTGGTTCCGGCTGCGCGGCCACAGCCTCAACCCGCTGGTGGATGCGGCGAGTTCGCTGCTCGGCATGGTGGTGCGGGTGCGCCAGCTCGACAGCATGGAGGATATCGAGCGGCTCTACCGCCAGGTGGTCGACGAGATCGCCGCCATCGAAGTCGAGCTCACCGAGCAGGGCTACGACCGTCCGACCCTGCTGGCCTATCGCTACGTGCTCTGCTCGTTTATCGACGAAGCGGTGATGGGCACCGACTGGGGGCAGCAGAGCGCCTGGGCGGAACACTCGCTGCTGACCCGTTTCCACAACGAGACCTGGGGTGGCGAGAAGGTCTTCTCGATCCTCGCCCGCCTGCAGCAGGAGCCGCAGCGCTACCGCGACATGCTGGCCTTTATCTACCTCTGCCTGTGCCTCGGCTTCGAGGGCCGCTATCGGGTCATGTCACAGGGACGCGAGGAGTACGAGCAGGTGGTCCGCGCGCTGGGCGACCAGCTGGCGGCACTCGGCGAGACCCCGGACGACATGCTCACCCGGCCCCTCGACAACGTGGTGCGCGGTCGCCGTCGCGGCGGCCATGGCCTGCCGGTGTGGGCGATCTTCGCGCTATTCGGCGTGGCCATGGTGGGCGTCTATCTGGGGCTCGCCTGGTCGCTCGACCAGCAGGCCGGCCAGGTCAGTGCCTTGCTCGATCAGATTCATCGCTAGGAGACGACATGCTCAGGGTAGCGCTACCGGCACTCATTGGCCGACTCAATGCCATCGCACGCCAGGGACTGGAGCAGGCCGCCGTGCTGTGCGCCGAACAGCAGGCACCGGAGGTCAGCGCCGGGCATCTGCTGCGCGCGCTGATCGACCAGCCGCTGTGCGACCTGCGCAGCCTGCTCGAGACCCTCGAGATCGACAGCGACGAGCTGCGCGCGCGGCTCGCCGAGGAGACCCGCCCGGCCCAGGATCTCGAGGTCACCACGCCGAGCTTCTCGCCGCTGCTGGTCGAGCTGCTGCAGGATGCCTGGCTGCTGGCCACCACCGAGTATGGCCACCAGACGCTGCGCAGCGGGGTGATCTTCACCGCGCTGCTGCATAACGCCTCGCGCTACCTGGGGCCGCGGAGCGTCGCGCTGCTCGCCGCCATCAACCGCGAGAGCCTGCGCGCCAACCTCGAACGGCTCAGCGCCGACTCCGCCGAGGCCCCGCGCGGCGACGAGCAAACCACGACCCGCCGCGACAGCGCGGCCAGCGGCGCCGACAGCGCCCTGGCGCGCTTCGCCACCTCGCTCACCGAGCAGGCCCGGCGCGGTGAGCTCGACCCGGTGCTGGGGCGTGACCCGGAGATCGACCAGATGCTCGATATCCTCGGCCGGCGGCGCAAGAACAACCCCATCGTGATCGGCGATGCGGGGGTCGGCAAGAGCGCCGTGGTCGAGGGGCTGGCGTCGCGCATCGTGGCCGGTGAGGTGCCCACGGCGCTGGCCGATGTCGAACTGCTGACCCTCGACCTGGGAGCGCTGCAGGCCGGCGCGGCGGTCAAGGGCGAGTTCGAGAAGCGCCTCAAGGCGGTGATCGACGAGGTCAAGAACGCCCCCCGGCCGACCCTGCTGTTCATCGACGAGGCGCATACCCTGATCGGCGCCGGCAATCAGGAGGGCGGCGGCGATGCCGCCAACCTGCTCAAGCCGGCCCTGGCCCGGGGCGAGTTGCGCACCATCGCCGCCACCACCTGGCGCGAGTACAAGAAGTACTTCGAGAAGGACCCTGCGCTGTCGCGGCGCTTCCAGCCGGTGGCGCTGGCCGAGCCCAGCGTCGAGCAGGCGCTGGTGATCCTGCGCGGCCTGCGCGACGTCTACGAACGCGCCCACGGCGTGCTGATCGGCGACAGCGGCCTGCGCGCCGCCGCCGCACTCTCGGCGCGCTACCTGGCCGGCCGCCAGCTGCCGGACAAGGCCATCGACGTGCTGGACACCGCCTGCGCGCGGCTCTCCCAGGCGCTGGAGACCCCGCCGCGGCGGCTCAGCCACCTCAAGAGCGAGCATCTGGCGACGCTGCGCGAGCGCGACCAGCTCGAGCGTGAGGCGCTACTGGGTCGGACCCCCGACGCCGAGCAGCGCGATGAGCTGGCGGCGCGGCTGGGGCGCCTGGACGACGAGCTGGCCAGCCTGGAGGCGGCCTGGCAGCAGCAGCGCGAGTGCGTCGACGCCATCGTCGCGCTCCATCGGCGACTGCTCGACGGCGCTGACGAGACGGCGTCTGACGAGCCAGCACCGGATGAGGCCGACCCCCACGCGGCCCTGGCCGAGCACGAGGCGCGGCTACGCGAGCTGCAGCAGGAGTTCGCGCTGGTCAACGCCAGCGTCGAGGAGGCGCAGATCGCCCAGGTCATCGGCGACTGGACCGGCGTGCCGGTGGAGCGCATGACCAGCGATGAGCTGACCCGTCTGACCGAACTGCCCACCCACCTGGGGCGGCTGGTGCAGGGCCAGGAGATCGCCATCGAGCGCGTCCACCGCCACCTGCTGACGGCACGCGCCGACCTGCGCCGCCCCGGCCGGCCGCTGGGGGCCTTCCTGCTGGTCGGGCCCAGCGGCGTGGGCAAGACCGAAACCGTGGTGCAGATCGCCGAGCACCTCTACGGCGGCCGCCAGTTCCTCACCACCATCAATATGTCCGAGTACCAGGAGAAGCACACCGTATCGCGGCTGATCGGTTCGCCGCCGGGCTATGTGGGCTTCGGCGAGGGCGGCCTGCTGACCGAAGCGATCCGTCAGCGCCCCTACTCGGTGGTGCTCCTCGACGAGGTCGAAAAGGCCCACCCCGACGTGCTCAACCTGTTCTACCAGGCCTTCGACAAGGGCGAGCTGGCCGACGGCGAGGGGCGCCTGATCGACTGCAAGAACGTGGTGTTCTTCCTGACCTCGAACCTCGGCTATGAGGCGATCGTCGCCCACGGCGAGGATCGCCAGGCGCTGGACGAGGCGCTCTACCCGGTGCTGGCCGACTTCTTCAAGCCAGCGCTGCTGGCGCGCATGGAAGTGGTGCCCTACCTGCCGCTCTCCGGCGCGACCCTGCAGGCCATCGTCACCGCCAAGCTCGACGGCCTGGCGCAGCGCATCGGCGCCCGCCACCGTCACGCCGAGGTGGTCCTCGACGACGCCTTGCGCGACGCCATCTGCGCTCGCGCCACGCGCAGCGAGAACGGTGCCCGGATGCTCGAGTCGGTGATCGACGGCGAACTGCTGCCGCCGCTCTCCCAGGCGCTGCTCGAGCGCATGGCGCGGCGTGAGGCGGTGACCCGGGTCGCGCTGGGCGTGGATGCCGAGAGCGGCGCCTTTACCGCGGAGGTGGCGTAAGCCCATGGGCGTCGAGGCCGTCGATCAGCGTATGCCGCAGACAGGGCCGCAGGGCCCCGCCCTGGCCGCCATGCCCACGGCACTGGC
The DNA here is from genome assembly GCF_014779595.1 of Halomonas sp. ML-15. Taxonomy (GTDB): domain Bacteria; phylum Pseudomonadota; class Gammaproteobacteria; order Pseudomonadales; family Halomonadaceae; genus Franzmannia. The sequence continues at coordinate 9,416 of NZ_JACXZT010000015.1, read as the reverse complement.
GCTGGTCGAGTGCGCCACCCCGGCGGCGCTGCGCGCGTGCGGGAGCCGGCTGCTGCGCGACAGCCTGGGGCTGGCCTGGGTCGAGTGCCTGTTCGTCGAGGGCAGCGGGCGCTGGCTGGGGCGCGATCACGGCGAGGCGCGCCTCGACTGCGACGACTTTCGCCACCCCTATGCCCACGCCATTCGCCGCGGCGCCCCGCTGACGCTGGGCGTGGCCGAGGCGCGTACCCGCCTCGACCACCCCGACTTTCAGGCCCAGGTGGCGGCGCTGCCGGGTGCCCTGGGGCTGCAGGTCCGACCGCTGCGCGCGCTGGATGGCCAACGTGAATGGCTGGGGGCGCTGGCGCTGGCCGCCGACACCGAGACCCTCGCGGGGCTGGCCGACAACGCCGGCTTTGCCGCCTTCGAGGCGCTGCTGTGCCGCCTCTGGGCGCGGCTGGCGCGTAGCCAGGGCGAGCGCCAGCGCTCGGCGGCGCTGCGCGAGTCGCTGGCCAAGCTCAACGACGGCGCACGACGCCAGGGCCTGGCGGAGCGGCTGGCCGAGGATCTGCTGGGTGACTCGGCGGCCATGCAGCACCTGCGCAGCCAGGTGATTCGCGCCGCCGAAACCCAGCTGGCGGTGCTGCTGCAGGGCCAGACCGGCACCGGCAAGGACTGCGTGGCGCGCGCCATCCATCGCTTCTCGTCGCGGGCCGAGGGGCCCTTCATGGCCATCAACTGCGCGGCGATTCCCGAGTCGCTGCTGGAGTCGGAGCTGTTTGGCCACGCCAAGGGGGCCTTCTCCGGCGCCGACCAGGCCCGCGTGGGGCTGATCGGGCAGGCCGACGGCGGCACCCTGTTTCTCGACGAGATCGGCGATATGCCGCTGGCGCTGCAGGCCAAGCTGCTGCGCGTTCTGGAGAGCGGCCGCTACCGCCCGCTGGGGGCCAGCGACGAACGCTGCGCCGACCTGCGGCTGGTAGCCGCCACCCACCAGCCGCTGCGCGAGCGAATCCGCGACCAGCGCTTCCGCGCCGACCTCTACTATCGCCTCGGCCAGTTCCCGCTCAGCCTGCCGCCGCTGGGCGAGCGGCGCGAGGACATCGCCATCCTGGCCCAGGCCTTCGTCGCCGACTTCTGCGCCCGGGAAGGACGCGACGAGGTCGGCATTACCCCCGCGGCGCTGCGTCAGCTACGCCAGCGCGACTATCCGGGCAACGTGCGCGAGTTGAAGAACCTGGTCGACTACGCCTGCGCCATGTCGCCGCCGGGCGCCGACCTCGAAGCGGCCGCACTGCCCGCCGAGGCCAGCGAGGCTGGCGAGCCGGCCGCGGAGACACCGCTCGCCGCGCCGTCGGTGGCCGTCGACGACCTGCGCCAGGCGCTGCGCGACTTCGAAGCCGAACTGATCCGTCAGCGGCTGCGCTATTTCGACGGCAACCGCGCCCTGGCCGCCGAGAGTCTCGGCGTACCCAAGCGAACCCTGGCACACAAGTGCCGACTGCTGGAAGTGGATGCCCCATGAATGCAATGCGAGTGATATGGCCGAGCGGCCAGGCCGCCCTGGTGGGGCTGCTGCTCGCGCTGAGCCAAGCGGCCATCGCCGATCCCCTCGAGGCGGCGCGGGCGTGTGCCGCCGAGCCCTCGCGGCTCGAGCGACTGGGCTGCTACGACGCCCTGTTTCAGGACCTGGACGAGGAGGCGGACGAGGTTGGCCTGCCGCCGCTATGGCACGCCATCGAGCGCCTGGAAGCGGATCGCGACGCCGACGACTTTTCGCTGCGCGTCGATGAGGGTGACGGCGACGTGCTGCTCAGCGCCCCGGCGCGCGGCACCACGCCGCCGCGGCCGCTGCTGGTGATCGCCTGCGAGAAGTCGATCACCCGGTTCCAGCTGCATCTGCCCGAGGCGCTTGGCGTGCCGCGGGCGGAGCTGGTGCTGAATGCCAACGGCCGTGCCCTGAACCAGGCCTGGCGGGTGCGTGACGCCGGCCATGTGGTCAGCGGCGGCCGCGGCCTGCCGGCCATCGAGACCCTGCGTCAACTGCTCGACGCCGATGAGCTGCAGTTGGGCAGCGAGGTCGCCGCCCTCGACGGGCTGCGTTTCGATATCGGCGAGCTGCGGCAGCGGATCCAGCCGCTGCGCGACAGCTGTCGCTGGTGAGGGAGCCTATGCGCATCACGTCCGATACTCAGCTCGCCGCACTGCTCGCCCCGCTGGGCGAGTCGCGGATTGGCGCCGACATCGAGGAGAGCGCGGACTACCTGTGGCTCGACGAGGAGATGATGAAGGTCGGCTCGCTGCAGCATGGCGAGGTCGACTGGGAGGGCGCCGAGACCCGCGCCGTGCGCCTGCTCGGCCAGGTGGGCAAGGATCTGCGGGTGCTGGGGCACCTGCTGCACTGCCTGCAGCGCGACGGCGACGGGGTGCGCTTCGCGCTGTCGCTGCGGCTGCTGGCCGGCAGCCTCGAGCAGTGGTGGGAGGCGGCCTACCCCTATGCCGGGCCGCGCGGGGCCAAGCGCCGTCCACGGCTATTCGCGCAGTTCGTTCAGCGCGCGGTGAAGCTCGCCGCCGCGCTCGACTTCGGCAGCGCCGAGGATGAGTACCAGGCCTGCGATCAGGCCCTCGAAGCGCTGCGCGAGGCGGCCACTGCCCGCCAGCTGCCCGACGATGCCCTGGCCGAGCTGGCGCGCCAGCTGCACGCCCTGCGGCCAAGCCGCGAAGCGCCGCCCCCCGCGGCGGCGGCCGACAATGGCTCGGGGGCCAACACGCCGGGGGCGAGCACGCCCTCGGCGAGTAGCGCCACCAAGCTGCCCGAGCTGCGCCTGGAGGCGGGCAACGAGCGCGCCAACCGCCAGGTGCTGCTCAAGCTGGCCGACTTCCTCAACGAGCAGTCGCCCGGCGAGGCGCTCGGCTATCGCCTGCGCCGCCACGCCATCTGGTCGGCGATCCAGGCGCTGCCGGCCTCGCGGGAGGGCGGCCGCACCGAGCTGGCGCCGGTCTCTGCCGACCGCATCGCCGACTACCGCGAGGCGCTGAGCAAGGGCGGCGATGGCGAGCTGTGGCGGCGCATCGAGAACAGCCTGGCGGTCAGCCCCTACTGGCTGGAGGGCCACCGGCTCAGCGCCCAGCTCGCCGAGCGGCTCGGCCACGCGCGCTGTGCCGCGGCGATCCGCGACGAGGCGGCGCGCTTTCTCGAACGGCTGCCGGGCATCGAGGGGTTGAGCTTCAACGACGCCAGCCCGTTCGTCGACGACGAGACGCTGCGCTGGCTGCACAGCGCCCCCGGGGCTGCCGGTGAGGCGCGCGGTGGCGGCGACGCCGAGCCGTGGCAGGTGGCCCTCGATGCCGCCCGCGAGACGCTCGACAGCGACGGCCTGGCGCCGGCGCTGGGCATGCTCGACCAGGGTCTGGCGGCGGCGCGTTCGCCCCGCGACAGCGCCTACTGGCGGCTGGCCAGCGCCGATCTGCTGGCGGCGGCCGGCCTCGAGAGCCTGGCTCAGCAGCACTACCAGGCCCTGCACGATGCAGTGGCCGAACTCGAATTGGAGCAGTGGGAGCCGGCGCTGGTCGCACGGCTCCGGGCATCGCTCAAGGGCTGATGCCGAGCAACAGGCGCCCCGCGCGCAGGAGCACGACCATGCATAACACAACGTATGACAGGGACGAGGGATAAGGCTCATGTGGAGAGGAATCAAGTCGGCGCTGGGCCGCTTCGTGCCTGGCGCATCACGCGCTCAAAGCAACGTCAATCAGGCCAAGGGCCACGCCAACAAGGCCAAGGGGCTCAAGCGCTTTATCGTGGCGCTGTGGTGGCTGCTGCTGATCGCCCTGGTGGTGGCGATCTGGTGGCTGGGGCCGCGCTGGGAGGTCCGCGAGGTCTTCCCGCTGGGCCCCTGGCCCAACCGCCTGCTGGCGACTCTGGCGCTGGTCACCGTGGTGGCCGTGGTATGGGGCGTGCGCCTGGCGCGCCGGCTGCGCCAGGTCGATGAAGAGCGTAGCCACGCCGAGCGTCTGCAGCTCGACCCTGCCCAGGCCCAGGTAGAGCGCCAGGAAGCGAGCCTCGATGCGACCCTCGAGGAGCTCGAGGATAGCCTGGGCGGGGGCAGCAGTGCGCGCTACAAGCTGCCCTGGTACCTGGTGATGGGTATCGAGAATGCCGGCAAGACCAGCCTGATCAACCGCTCCGGGCAGAACTTCTCGCTGACCCATGTGATGAAGGCCTCCGGCCAGGGCAAGAAGCAAGGCCAGTTCGGTTTCGACTGGTGGATCGGCGACAAGGCGGTGCTGATCGACCCCGACGGCGAGCTGCTGACCCAGGGCGCGCTGGAGGGGGGCGAGCCCCAGGAAGTACAGAGCCGGCTGTGGGACCACTTCGTCGACTGGCTGGAGCGCCAGCGCGCGCAACGCCCCCTGGATGGCGTGGTGCTGGTTCTCGACCTGGCGCGCCTCAGCGATGCCCGGGTGGCGGTGCGCAAGGCCTACGCCTCGCTGCTGCGCGCCCGCCTGCGCGAGCTGATGGAGCGCCACGGCGCGCGCCTGCCGGTCTACGTGACCTTCAGCAAGATGGACCTGCTGCACGGCTTCGATGACTTCTTCCGCCACTACTCCCGCGCCGCGCGCCGCGCGCCGCTGGGCTTCACCTTCAGCCCCGAGTCGATCGAGCGCCCCGGGCTGTGGGAGACCGAGTTCGGCGACTCATTCGATGCCATGCTCGAGCGTCTCAACGCCAGCCTGCCGACCCTGCTGTCGGAGTGCCGCGACCGCGAAGAGCGCGAGGCGGTGTTCCGCTTCGTGCGCCAGCTCGCCGGGCTGCGCGACGTGCTGCAGGGCTTCCTCACCGAGGCGCTCTCCAGCGACCGCTTCTCCACCGCGGCAATGGTCCGCGGGACCTATTTCACCTCGGTCTATCAGCAGGGCGTGCCCGAAGACCCCTTCGTCGACGCCGCGGCGCGCCGCTACGGCATGGCCGACAGCGTGCAGCCGGCGCATCGGGCGGCGCGCAGTGCGCTCTACTTCACCGAGGAGCTGTTCGACAAGGTGATCTACCCCGAGGCGGGGCTGGCCGGCGACAACGCCCGCGCCGCCCGGCGTCGGCAGCGGGTGCGCCGTGCCAGCATGCTGGTGTGCCTGTTCGGCGGTGCGGCCATGGTCGGCGGCTGGAGTCACTTCTACCAGAAGAACGCCGCAGCGCTGGCCGATGTGGAGGAGCGCACCGAGGCCTTCCTCGCTGCGCAGCCCTCCGAACTGCATAGCGACGACCCCACCGGCTATGCCCTGCTCGAACCCCTCGACCGCCTGCGCGGCGCCACCCTGGCCTTCGGCGACCACCGTGAGCAGGTGCCGCTGATCGCCGATATGGGGCTCTACCAGGGCGCCGTGGGGCGCGACGTGGAGAGCGCCTATCTGGCGATGCTCGAATACCACTTCCTGCCCTCGCTGATGGTCGGGATCATGGATGACATGAACCGTGCCGAGGAGGGCAGCAACGAGCAGCTGGCGCTGCTGCGCATCCTGCGCATGATGTCCGATGCCAGCGGCCGTCAGGCCGAGCGGGTGCAAGACTTCATGGCGCGCCGCTGGCAGAGCGAATTCCCCCAGCGCGGCAGCGTTCAGGAGCGTCTGCTGGCGCACCTCGACTACGCCCTGGCCTTCACCGACCTCGAAGGCCACGCCGCCGCCGGTGATCGCCGCGCCGAGATGGCCATGCAGCCGCTGCGCGGCAGCATCGACAGCGCCCAGCAGGAGCTTGCCCGCCAGCCCATGGACGAGCGCGTCTATGCCACCCTCAAGGCTGGCAGCGACCGCCGCAGCGGGGCGGTACTCGACCTGCGCCAGGGCGTCGGGCCGACCTTCAGCGCGGTCTTTATGGCCCGCGACGATGAGCCCGCCAACGTGCGCATTCCCAGCCTGACCACCCGCCACGGCTTCGAGGGCTACTTCCTGCAGGAGCTGGATCAGGCCACCGACCTGGCGCTGATCGATCTGTGGGTGCTGGGCCAGCGCGACGATATCGACTTCAGCGATGCCGACCAGCGCCAGCTGCAGGATGCCCTGCGCGAGCGCTACGTCAGCGACTATCACGTCACCTGGCGCCAGGCCCTCGACGATATCTCGCTGGTGCCGATCCCCGACATCGACCAGGCGGTGGTGGTGGCCGACGCCCTGCTCGGCGCCAGCCGGCCGCTGGATCGACTGCTCGGCGAAGTCGCCACCCATACCCGGCTCTATCCCGAGCTGCCCGAGGACGACGAGGCCGCGCGCCGCGCCCTGGAGCGCTCGCCGCGCTACCGCCTGGCCGGCGATATCGAACGCCACTTCCGCGATCTCAACGGCCTGCTCGAGGCGCGCGACGGCAATCCGGCGCAGATCGCCGAGATCAAGGAGGCCATCGCCGAGCTGCGTGACTATCTGCGCCAGGTGCAGGGCGCCAGTGACCCGGGGCGGGCGGCCTTCGTCAGTGCCCGTGACCGCCTGGCACTGCGCGGCGGCGACCCGATCCACAATCTGCAGCGCATCGCCGAGGACACTCCGGCGCCGGTCGACGGCATGCTCGAGAGCCTCGCCGACCAGAGCTGGCAGCTGCTGATGGCCAGCGCCATTCGCCACCTCGAGCACCAGTGGCTGGATGACGTGGTGGCGCCCTACCAGGAGCGCCTGGCCGGCCGCTACCCGCTGGCACCCGATGCCTCGCGGGACGTGGCGCTGAGCGATTTCGAGACCTTCTTCGCCCCCGGCGGCACCCTCGATGCCTTCTACCAGGACAACCTGCGGCCGTTTATCGAGGAGGCGCCCCAGGAGCTGCTCGATGCCGACGGCAACTCGCTGCTGCGCGACAGCGTGCTCACCGCGGTGCAGCGCGCCGAGCGCATTCGCGAGGCCTACTTCGGCCGCGACGGAGCCCTCGACGTGGAGTTCTCCCTCGAGCCGATCAGCCTCAGCCCCGACAAGCGGCGCAGCGTGATCAGCGTCGATGGGCAGCTGATCGAGTACGCCCACAGCGCCAGCAGCCGGGTCTCGATGATCTGGCCCAATGCCCTGCGCGGCGGCACCGAGAGCCGGGTGACCCTGGTTCCCAGCGAGGTCAATCGCTCACCGCGCAGTCTGACCCGCGACGGCGCCTGGGCCTGGTTCCGGCTGCTCGACGAGGCCGAGATCACCTCGGCCAGCGAGCGTGAGCTGGAACTGCGCTTCAGCGTCGACGGTGGCAGCGTGCGCTACCGCCTGAACGCCAACGGCTCGCGCAATCCCTTTACTCGTCCGCTGGCCGCCGGCTTCCAGCTGCCCACCGCCCTCTATGCCGAAGGAGGCCTGGATGCTGACGACACTTAAGCGGCTGCTGGGGGGCGAGCGCGCCTCCCCACCGGCGCGGCAAGCCGGCCAGGCGCTTGGCGGCGGCCTGGTGGCGGCCCGGGAGGAGGATATCCAGCGCTTCCTCGACGCCGCCTGCCGCGCCGACGAGCACAACCAGGCGCCCTGGGTGCTGCGCGACGAGGCGCGCATCGAGACCCTGCGCCGGGCGCTGGAGTTCACCCTCCACCGCGGGCTGTGGCTGCAGCGCGAGGCGCAGGGCGTATCCCACTGGCAGGGGCGGCTGCTGGCGCTGCGCCACGCCGACGGGCCGCCCCTCGGCATGCTGCTGGCCTGCCGCCCCGACGATGAAGCGGCCTGGCAGCTGCGCTTCTTCTTTATCGAGCCGGAGTGGCAGGGCAGCGGCCACGGGGCCCGGTTGCTGATGGCGGCGCGCCAGAGCCTCAGCGGTAGCCCGCTGCAGGCGCGCCTGCCGGTCAGCTGCAAGGCGGCCATTCACAGCCTGGAGGCCGCCGGCTTCCAGCGCATGCATATCGACGCCACCCAGGTGGCCAGTTTCGAGGCGCCGGCCGAGTGGCACTGACGGCGACGCCCTGACCAGAGGAGGACGACGGATGGGACGCAAGCTCGTACTCGTAGGAGATATCGGCACCGACCATGACGGCTTCCCGCCGACACCGGTCATCGCCGGCAGTCCCACGACCATGATCGATGGCAAGCCGGTGGCGCGGCTGGGCGACCCCCTGGCCCCCCACGACAAACCCAAGCACCCGCAGCACCCCCGCGCCATCGCCGAAGGCTCGGGCTCGATCCTGATCGACGGCAAGCCCGCCGCGCTCACCGGTCATGCGGTGGACTGTGGCGGCGTGGTGATCGGTTCCGCCAGCGGGGAGGGCAGCTGAGATGGCCACCGGACTGCAATTTACCCTGGCCCTGGCCAGCGACGACAGCCTCGACCTGGCGGTGATCGACTTCACCCTCGAGGAGTCGCTCTCGGCGCCGTTCCGCCTCGAGGTCGATTTCGCCAGCCGCGCGTCGGACCTCTCCCCCGAGGCCTTCCTCGACCGCGAGCTGACCCTCACCGTCTGGCAGGACGGCGAACCGCTGCGCCGCGTGCACGGCATCGCCGCCGAATTCAGCCGCGGCGACCGCGGCCATCGCCGCACCTTCTATTCGCTGGTCATCCGCCCGGCGCTGTGGCGCCTCTCGCTGCGCCACAACTCGCGCATCTTCCAGCAGGTCTCGCCGCTGACCATCATCAACACCCTGTGCGAGGAGCGCGGCATCACCGATGTCGCCTTCGCCGTTACCCGTGAGCCCGAAGAGCGCGAGTACTGCGTACAGTACCGGGAGACCGACCTCGCCTTTATCCAGCGCCTGGCCGCCGAGGAGGGGCTGTTTTACTTTCACGAATTCGAGAATGAGGCCGGCGGCGCCCACCGCCTGGTCTTCGCCGACGACCCGCAGATGCTGACTCAGTTGGGCGAGCGCAGCTACCACAGCCGCGCCGGTGGCACCCCGCCGGCCCGCCATGTGCGCCGGCTCAAACAGGTCGCCCGAGTCGCCCCGGCCAGCGCCACCCTCAAGGACTACTCCTTCAAGCAGCCCGCCTATGCCCAGCTGCACGAGCACGTCGGCGACGACCTCGAAGCCCACGGCCAGCGAGACGACTACGAGCACTACGACTACCCCGGGCGCTACAAGCAGGACGCCTCCGGCGAGCCCTTCACCAAGATACGCCTCGAAGCGCTGCGCCACGACGCCCTGACCGCGGAAGCCAACAGCGACCTCCCCGAGCTCGCCCCCGGCAGCCGCTTTACCCTCAGCGACCACGACGCCGACAGCCTCAACCGCGACTGGCAGGTGGTGCGGGTCACCCACCGCGGCGAACAGCCCCAGGCGCTGGAAGAGGACGGTATTACCGCCGCCGACAGTGCCGGAATGACTCGGTATCATAATGACGTCGTCCTTACCCCCGGCGACGTCGCCTGGCGCCCCACCCCCGACCCCAAGCCCCGGGTCGACGGCCCCCAGGTCGCCTTCGTGGTCGGCCCCGAGGGCGAAGAGATCCACTGCGACGAGCACGGCCGGGTCAAGGTGCAGTTCCCCTGGGACCGCTACGCCGA
>NZ_JACXZT010000014.1:638-1813 GCF_014779595.1 Halomonas sp. ML-15 | reverse complement strand
GACGCCCGCACCACCTCGGTGGGCAGCGCCGCCATTCATCGCTTCCTGCGCCCGGTGTGCTACCAGGACCTGCCGGCGGGGCTGCTCCCCGAGGCGCTCAAGGACGGCAATCCGCTGGGCGTGAGCCGGCTGGTGGATGGCAAGCGCGAGGGGTAACGCCGATCGGCCGATAGCCAAGGGCTGATATCAAAGCAAGCTAAGAGAGGGGCATGGCGTGAAAACGCCATGCCCCTTTAGGCTTTACCTAGCTTATATCGCGTCGGGAAGTATGACGTCGCTGGCATATTCGGCGACGCTGAGGCCCGCGACACCCGGCCGGCAGCGAAAGAGTCCCCCGGCCGCCGTCTCATCGTCGCGTCCCGTGGCCGCGGTGGTAATAAATAGCTGATCCAGCTCAGCGCCTCCGAAGGCGCAGGCGGTCACCCGTGAGGCGGACAGCGTCAGCGTCTCGTCGAGCCGACCATCGGGCAGGAAACGGCTGATGCGCCCACCCTCCCAGTGCGCCACCCAGAGGCCTCCCTCACGGTCACAGGCCATGCCGTCGGGGTAGCCCTGGGTCGACGGGAAGCGGATATGCTCGCGCTGGCGGGCGGGGTTGCCCTGCGCATCGAGATCGAAGGCATGGATCACGCCAGCTGGAGTATCGCTACGGTAGAGCGTGGCTCCATCGGGACTGCGCGCCGACCCGCCGGCGACGCGCGCCAAGCCACAGCACGTCTCGTCCAGCGCCCAGCTGTGGGTCTTGCCGCTCGCCAAGTCATAGGCATAGCGTCGCGAAGCGAGCGTATCCACGAACAGCAGCTGTCCGGCGTCGCCACGTTCGGGGCACCACAGCGGGGCCGCGCCCAGCAGCGCCCGCCCCTCCCAGACACACTCGATTGCAGTGGCCTCAACCATGGCGCTTACTCCCCATGTCGCGGCCTCAATGGGAGTGTCGCGGCACCTCGGCGCCGCGACAGCCCACCAGAAAATCGAAGTCGCAGCCCTCGTCGGCCTGCAGCACATGCTCGATATACAGCTGGCGATAGCCGCCGTCGCTGGCGATACGCCGCGAGGCCGCCCCCGGGTCCTCCGCCGCCAGGCGCGTGGCCAATTCGGCGTCGTCGATCTCCAGCTGCAGCTGGCCGGCATCGCAATCGAGGCTGATCCAGTCGCCGTCGCGCACCGCCGCCAAT
>NZ_JACXZT010000014.1:0-287 GCF_014779595.1 Halomonas sp. ML-15 | reverse complement strand
TGATAACCCCGCGGTCCACAGTGCTTCATCACCAGGATGCTGTCGGCGGTCACGTCCAGGTCGGGGTCGTTGATGCGCGCCTTGTAGTCGTCGAAGTTCTCGAACACCACGGCCTGGCCGCGGTGGGTCATCAACTCGGGGGTCGCCGCCGAGGGCTTGAGCACCGCGCCCTGGGGCGCCAGGTTGCCGCGCAGCACGCACATGCCGCCATCTTCGCGCAGCGGCTTGTCCCAGGGCCGGATCACCTCATCGTTGTAGAGCGGCGCCTCCTTGACGTTGTCCCACAG
>NZ_JACXZT010000013.1 GCF_014779595.1 Halomonas sp. ML-15 | reverse complement strand
TGCTGGATACGGTAAGAGGGCTTAGCCGTTCTTCGTGAACCGCCGTGGTACGGAACCGTATGCCCGGTGGTGTGAGAGGACGGGGGAGGCGACTCCCCCTCCTACTCGATATCATGGTCCCTGTCAGGAAGGAACTCTTGGGCAATGTATCCCTGGAAGCCGGTATCGCGTATCGCGCGACATATAGCGGGGTAGTTCAATTCCTGGCTATCATCGATTTCATTTCTTCCAGGAACTCCAGCCGTATGGTAGTGACCAAAGTATTCATGATGATCGCGAATGGTACGAATAATATCCCCTTCGCTTATCTGCATATGATAAATGTCGTAGAGCAACTTGAAGTTGGGGGAGTCGAGGCGCTGGCATAGCTCGATGCCCCAGGCAGAGTTGTCACAAAGATAGTCGGGGTGATCAATCTTGCTGTTGAACAGCTCCATTTGCAGAACGACTCCCTTCTCCTCGGCGTGAGAAAGAACTCTCTTCAATCCTTTCTCGGCATTGTCCAGCCCTTGCTCCGGACTCATGCCTCGAGCATTACCGCTGAAACAGATCAGGTTGGTGTAGCCGGCCTCACTCACCAGGTCGATATGCTCAAGGTAGCGATCGACCAATGCCGAATGAAAGCGCTCGTCTCCCCAACCATCCTCGAGACTCAGCTCGGCGCCATTGCACATGGAGGCGTCGAGACTGTAGCGTTTAAGTACCGGCCACTCGTTAGGCCCGACCAGGTCGATAGCCGAAATACCCAGTCCTGCTGCGAGCTGGCAAAGCTCCTCTAGGGAGAGAAAGTCGAATGTCCAGCGAGTCACTGAGTGATTGATATTTCCCTTGAGTGTCAAGGGCGTAACGTCATCATCGGCATAAGTCCTGGTGCCGACAGTGCTCAATACCGCCAACCCCGCAGCGCTGGCGATGCTATGGCATAGAAAGCGTCGTCTGTCGATGGCGTTGCTCATGATGCCAACCTCATTATTGTCGTCTCGAGCCAGTGGCAGCTGGGATGTGTCACTCCATGCGCAGCTGGGTCAGTTCCTCACGCAGGAAGCGACTGCCTTCGGTGATCACGGCTTCAGCATCGATGGGGTGGTCGTGCTCGATGATGTACCACTCCGACTCACTGGATTCGATAGCGGGTAGAATCGCTTCCCAATCGAGTACGCCCATGCCGAGAGTGGCGAAACCACCTTCCTCTTCGGCGCTACCTTCAGGCGCATTGTCCTTAGCATGCACGGCAAATAAACGGTCTTCAAAGCGACCCACGTACTCTGCTGGGTCCAACCCACCGCGAGCGATCCAGGCGATATCCAGCTCCGCCAGGAGCTTGGGGCCGGCGGCATCGAACATATGCTCCAACGCTGTCTTGCCTTCTAATATCTCCATCTCGAACTCATGGTTGTGGTAGGCGAGACGGAAACCTTCATCACTTAACCGCAAGGCAATATCGCCTAGCTCCTGGCCTAGTGACTGCCACTCACTAATAGTCTCGGGTCGCTCGCTCTCAGCGAGATAAGGGAGGGTGAGGGTGTCATTGCCGACGGCACGATTGAAGGTTATGGTGTCATCCAGGCGATGCCTGAGATCCTCCAGGGGAATATGGCTCGAGATCACCTCCAGCTCATACTCCTCCAGCAGCGCCTTGAGTTCGTCTGACGAAACCCCCTGATCTCCCACCGTCTCGATGGCACCGACGTCGGCTCGCTGAACGGCGGCCATCTGCTCTTCCAGGTCTCCGAAATCACGTAGTGTGTACATCTGCACTGCTATAGGAAGTTCATTCGAATCTTGCTGCGCAAAGCTAGGTATGGCTATGGCAGTGAAAGCGCTACATCCTATTGTAATGGCAGCGTATTTCTTCCATTTTGATATACGTGAAGGCATGCCAGTCTCCGTTATTTTTTCCTTGTTGGAAGTTTATAAGCTACGAATATCTCTGCAGATATGATGTCTTTCATCCGGAGATTTCGCATCATAGACCTCCGATGTAGATCTCCTGAATTCGAGAAGATCGATGCAATGTAATGCATTACATTGTTTAGATCATATCAGCATGTGCTGCAAGTTTAGTCAGGGGGTATCAGCTCGATAAGTGATTCCATGAGCCGATATGGAAGAGAAAATATTTAGCAAGGTGCTGATTTTAATATTTTTTATGTATCGCAATGATGGGGATAATACTTTAGTTTAAATTTTTCTGATTAAGGCATGCTCGCTGATACTTCGATACGCAGGATTGACGAAGATGAACCTTGAGGTCGGGGTCCTGGCAGGTTAACAAGCAAGATGTTGCTTCAGCCCTGGACGTGCTTTGCCGTACTGGCGAGTGGAGCGATGCTTTCATGCTGTCCTAGGTTTTGTACGAAAAGTCGGCACGTAGGCAACGATCTATGCAAGCCAGGCATACCATGGCGCGAAAGCTGCGGGCCAGCTTGTCATAGCGCGTGGCGATTCGCCG
>NZ_JACXZT010000002.1 GCF_014779595.1 Halomonas sp. ML-15 | reverse complement strand
AAGGAGGACGAAACCTCACACGAGCCTGAATCTGTTCCGATGAAAGAGCACTGACAGAAACCGGACAATCTGGATTGATGAAAAGCGGACAACCTTCACTGGCGTTGACAGCAGAGCGAGGTAGGCCATCCACGTAACATGCGCCTCATTGATCTCATGGACGAACTGAACCATAGGATGGGACGTGGTACGGTATGTAAGTGCACGCTTGGACATGCCGACGGGCGGCCCTGGATCTGCATGGCGTCAACCGTACGCATCGCTGGACGACACACTGGGATGAGTTCCCTACAGCTAGGTTTTGCTAGCAAGTCCCAGGTGGGGGCAGGCTGATGACATATTAGTACCCTTTTGCCGATAGAAAAATTAGGGTATCCTTGCTGGGCTAGCTATATAGAGAGTATAGCAGGATAAACTAGGGCTACGAAGATCGAAATGCACCAGACGAGTGAGACGCTAAATGCAGTAGACCTTTTTTCCGGCTGTGGAGGGTTGACAGAAGGTCTCAAACAAGCAGGAGTTAAGGTAATCGGCGCTTTGGAATTCGATGCCAAGGCTTGCCAGACCTACAAACTCAACCATCCAGAAGTTGAACTAATTGAAGACGACATTAGAAGAATAAGCCCCGAATGTTTTTCAAACAAACTAAAAATAGAAAAAGGGAAACTTGACCTATTAGCCGGCTGTCCTCCATGCCAAGGATTCTCGACTCTCCGAACGCGCAATAAGCGAGCCAGCAGAGATGAAAGAAACGCTTTAATCGATAACTTTCTTAGCTATGTAATACACTTATCTCCAAAATCAGTAATGCTAGAGAATGTCCCGGGACTAGAAAAGCACTATAGATTCAAACAATTCGTATCCTCTCTACGCAGAGAAGGGTATAAAGTTAGTTATAAGATATTAGATGTTTCAGATTATGGAGTAGCTCAGCGTAGAAACAGGCTGATACTACTAGCAAACAAGCTTCAAGATCCAGTCTTTGCCGACAAAATAAAGATGAAGGAAACTGTTGCCAGCATCATTGGCGGATTAGAATCACCAAGCGAAAGCAAGGATGATATACATACAATCCCCGAAAAAAGAACGAACCAAGTTAAAGAAATAATAAAAAATATTCCTAAAGACGGGGGAAGTAGAAAAGACCTCCCTGAGCACTTGGTACTTAAGTGCCACATTTCCTTTTCTGGGTTTAGTGATGTCTATGGAAGAATGAAATGGGATTCTCAATCCCCAACAATTACCAGTGGTTGCCACAACCCTTCAAAGGGAAGGTTCTTACACCCTGATGAAGATAGAACCGTAACTCTTAGGGAAGCCTCTCTATTACAAGGGTTCCCTAAAGATTACAAATTTATAAGAAAGCATGGGAAAGAGTCCTTAGGATTGATGATAGGTAACGCCTTGCCGCCACCTTTCATTAAGGCCCACGCAGCGGAAATAGTAAAGGTCATCAGGAATGCCAGCTAGAAAAGAGCCAACAGCACAGAGCCTTAATCGCTATATTGAAATAGCAACTAGATTATGCAAAAATAACAAGCTTGATAAGTATATAAAATATGCCGTATTTCCCAATTTTAAAAACCTTGAAAATGGGGCAAGGATAGACTTTAATTTCCCTGTAACAGCTATAATAGGGCCTAATGGGTCTGGTAAATCTTCAATACTACATGCTTTATATGGAATGCCATACAACTTCAGCACTAGCCGTTTTTGGTTTTCTACTACTCTGGATCCGATTGAAGAAGGGAAAAATAAAGGAGCAAATAGATACTTCTATGCTCATCTCATAAGAGATATATCAAAACACGTCGAGACCAAAAAAATAAGGCGCAAGAGAAATGAATCTTACTGGGAGCCTGCTAGGGTATCAAGACCAGATGGAATGCAAGCCATCCCTAAAGAATATACTGAAAAAGAAAGAGAATTTCGGGTAGCGGACCGGTGGTATCCTACCTTTAGAGCCCCCATTTACATTAGCTTTAAGTACCAGTTTAGTGCTTTTGATAGAGCATTCCATGTAAACAACACTGGCCTAACAATACAAGAGCGGATAGAAAAAATAAAAAAAAGTGCAACAAAAATAAGCAAAGTAATTTCTAAAGGAAAGCAATCTTATAAACCAGGCGGGGTAGAGTCCGTTTTTACCAACAGACCATTAACCGAAAGCGAGCTTATATGGATAAACCACATATTGGGAAAAAAATATGTCGGCGCAACATATTTGAAGCATCGACTTTACGAAAAAGAGAGTGGCCTAAGCATCATATTCCAGACAGAAAATGGGCAATATTCAGAAGCTTTCGCTGGTAGCGGAGAGCTAGCTGTCGTAAACTTAGTAATAAAATTACTGAATGGTGAACAAAATAGCCTAGTCCTATTGGATGAACCTGAAACATCATTACACCCTGGAGCACAAGAGAATCTTATACGTTTTCTTTTGTGGACAGTAATAGAAAAGCATTACCAAATAGTTATTTCAACGCATTCACCTACAATAACTCAGTCGCTTCCAAAGGAAGCCCTTTATGCACTCCTAGAAACGGATGAAGGGAGCACAGCTATATCTCAGGTTGCACATCCCCACATGGCCTTTCACAGAATAGGCCATATCCCCGATAATAAAAAACTTGTCATCGTCGAGGATCAATTACTTTTGAAGCTAGTTGAGGTGGCTCTCGATGAGCTATCAGACTGGCAGAAAGAAAGTATAAGCCTGGACTTACCTTCAAGCGGTGGAGATGAAATTTTTAAATATCTCTTACCCATACATGGGAAAGAAAAAAGAGAGGTTTACTATATATTAGATGGGGACAAAAAACCAAAAGTTAGCCTCGACCTTGAAAAGCTTGAAACCATGGAATCGGAAGAAATTTTCGATAAAATAAAAGAAGCATTTTGCTGCGAGCCATTACATCTCAAGTCAAATGATAAGGAAGGCTGTATGAATTACATAAGAAGAGCAAAGGAAAATGTCTTTAACATTCACATGGAATGTCCCGAAGCAATTTTTTTAGAAGCCCTAGGATATAGTGATGCCCATTCACTATCAAACCAAGAAGCCAAAGAGTTGCTTGTTGAACACCTGGATAAAGAAAAGCTTGGTTCCAGTGCCGAAATTCAACACACACTATTTAATTACCACTTAAGGAAAAATGGAGAAACCCCCCACATAAGCGATGTTGCCCAGTTCCTAGACGAAATAAGCAGGATCTAAGAATTTCTTATCCATACTCGATATAGAGTTTCGTGAAACTATCTGAGCATAATACGCTATTTTTCTAAGGCTACATATCGGGTATCATGTAATTGACTACTCGCTTGGCAATATCCCAGACCACTTGCCCCGCCATTCATAAGTCGTTGCAATCAGCAATTGAGGGTGCGGCGCCTTCTTCGGGATGTTGTGATTGAGTAACCAGCTGTAGCATTTCAGCATCCGCTTTAAATCTTCGCCTGAGGCATAACACCGAGTCGCCATATCGCTGTGACGGCCATTAAAGCTCTCCACCATGCTGTTAGCGCCGGAGCTATAAGTCCGTAAATCGCCAGAACAGATTATTGAATCGCCCCGGATATTCTAGACACCCGTCAGGCTCTGGAAATGGCGCCGCTCGTACTCGACGGATGACAGGTCATCACTCGTACTGTGGCGGCGCCTTGGGTTGTAGAACATCTCAATATAATCGAACACATCGCTCTTAGCGGCTTCCCTTCAGCGTCACCCGCTGCGCCTCATCGATGAAGAAATCGAGAAGCGTGACGCGGCCATCACCTCCTTGATCTGACTTTCCCCCAGGTTCTGATACATACCGGACTTTTCGTTCAGACGGTGCGCCTCGTCTACGATCAGGGCATGGAAGGTGTCTGGCACGGCGTTGACGTAGCTACCCGAGCCCTTGAACAGGTTATCGATGTGGGTCTTCTTGCGCGTTCCGGTCAGCTTCTTCTTGAATACCTCCCGAGGGGCCGAGTTGCGCGACACGTACTGCGTCATCATCTCGCGCCCTGTCAGCTCCACCAGCAGGTTGATGGCCACCACCGACTTGCCGGTGCCCGGTCCGCCCTTGACGATCAGGCACTGCTTGTTGCCGCTGCCTGCACGGTGTGCAAGATCAAGCGCAGTTTCATAGACCAGCTTCTGCTCATCGATCATTAGGAACTCAGTGGTGCCCTGCATCATCGATGCCAGGGCATCCGCCAGGTTCTTGCTCGGCTTGATCACACCATGCTCGATGCGATACATGATGTCGTTGCTGTCGCCGTACTTGATATGCTGGCTTAGAAACGCCGAAAGCTTCATGGCGTCCTGAGAGATGAAGACCGGCGCACGGCTCGTATGGTGCTCGTAGAAGGGGTCATTGATGGCGTCCCCCTGCTTCATATTGTGCAGATAGGCGCAGGGCACCAGGCGGATCGACTCGGAGCGTACCGTCTCGTTGTAGTCCTCAATCAGCGCGCCATAGGACCATGCTTGATACGACGGATGGTTGGTCTCGCGTACTCCGCCGCCCAGCTGGGTACGAACGATGGCGTCCTTCGTCGTCACCTCGACGGACTGCCACTGTTTCAGTTCCACGATGACCGCCGCATCGTCCCGCTGGTGGTTCTTTCCGGTCAGGATGAAGTCCACGCGGCGATTGGTCAGCGGGATGTTGTACTCGATGGCCACGCCTGCCGATGCGGGAATCCCTTCATCGAGCAGAACGCTCATCATGAAGCGCAAGGAGTTCTCCCAGGACGTCACCTCACTGCGCGGCGAGTTGCGGTTCAGCCTGCGTGCCACCTCGTTCTCTATGGCGTCGGTGATAACGTTAGCCCGCACGTCATCAATGAACTGCTGCTTGGTGGCATTGTAGACCAGCACCGTTATTAGCCCCTTGCAAAAATACTTAAATTTTCAACCGCGCCCTTATATGACTTATTAACTTTCAGTCTTCAGCCATTCGTGCCGATTTTAAACGAGATATCCGACAGCTCTAAATCACCCCATTTCTGAGGATACTGCACAAAAAACCCGCCAGAGTATGCTTCCATGAGAGGCATGGCGGGTGTGTCATCCATGATGCTGTGCTGGCCCAACCATGTCAACGGCCAGGATCGTCTGCTGAAAAGTCGTGCGTGTCGCTCGAGTAGCGCTGGAATGCCTCCAATGCGACAACGCATCAATTCGGTTTCTACTCTTCCGAGGGCTGTTGATGAGCCTGGTCAGGAGCGTCTTCACCAATAACTCTGGTGCCGAATACAGCGCGCTTCTCGACACTATTTCTGAAACGGCAGAATATCCGCCTGGGTAGCTCGGCCAGACCTCGCACCATTGCGCTTCAGCTTGAGAGGTACCACGTTATCTCCAGCGTCAGGCTGCGTACTCAGGTAACCAGGGCGCAGATTGCAAAGCATCTCGATAGTTTCTGGCGGCAGCCCAATTTGATGTGCCAGCTCAGCACGTTCAAAGATGCCGTTATCAACCAGCAGGTGAACTCCACGCATCATCAGCTTGGGCTGCTCGATTGCAAAAGCCTCATCGCCCGGCTCGCCTTTCGTCCATTTACGAGCCGAACGCCCTTTCCATAGCCTTAATTCGAGTTGTTCAGAAAGAAGTGACAAGTCACGGCAGCGTACGATCATTGAAGCAACCGAGGCCTTCCAGCGCGGCTTAAGGGAAAGCAAATTATCGAGCGTCGGCCATACCACCTCTTGGGAGAAGCTCTCGGGAGGCATCAAGAAAGCACTAGCAAACCGGTGTGCTTGCTCTTCCAAAAGATCGTAGAGCTCTTTCTTTTCATATTGCCAAGCCGGAACTCGAGAGTGAAGCACGACATGTCCAAGCTCATGCGCAGCATCGAAGCGGTTGCGAATCGCATTCGCTTTGTCCTCAGCGATAAGCACATACGGACGACCATCCAGAACTGACACATGGGAAACACCGTCCATCTTGACATGACCCAGCGTTGCACGGGTGCAAATGATCCCAGCATTCTCCATCACCTGGATAACATTTGGGATAGGAGCCGCTCCGAGCTTCCAGGTCTCGCGGCACTCCCGAGCGATTTCCTCTATTTCCTCGTCGCTAATCAGGCGGCAATCGTCGGCACCTAGCATTGGCACATTGACTTCAGGCCACTCCATCGCATCCTGGAAGAAGTCAGAGATCTCTTGCAGCCAAGCCAAATACAGCTGAGACCTTTCACGTGCCTGCTTGTGAGCAGCCGCTTGGGAACGGAAAAAATAAGGGCGAGGTTTCTCTTCGACTGCAGCGGGCACCGGCCTCAAAAACCACATGCGAGAAACATTAAACACGCAACACAGACGATCCAATGACTCGGCCTCAGGCAGCTGGGCACCTTTCTCCCAAGCCGAAACAGTACTGGAAGAGCGACCGACCTGCTCTCCCAGCTCCGTCAGGGTTAAATTGTGGACCGTGCGCAACTGGCTCAACCGCAGGCCCTGGAAACCCTCCACCCCTGTTCTCATATCACTCGCTTCCACCTTCTTCGCTTTTGTCCTCGGACTCGGCGTCGCGCATCCTATCACGCAGGGTCGGATAGGCAACATCAGGCAGCTCCCCTTCCTCATCATAGTACTGCCAGAGCTGACCTACCTCTGCCCATAGGTGATAGCGTGACCCTTGGTCACTGTAAGGAACGGCAATCACAAAACCCAACGGGCTGCTATGGTCCCCCTCAGTCCACTTAGCCGAATGTGGCAACAACAAAGCATGAAGCGAGTCATCGTTTGGACCGAAGGGGGGAACAAAGGGAGCAAACAAATCAGGATGTTGCTGCTGCAACCGTTCGTTTTCCACACGGAGGTCACGCCGAAACTTGGCCTCCCGGACCGGAGGAACCCTATCAACCGTCACGATGCTGGTTGTGATCTGTAGAGTACCGGCACGTATAAGCGCGTAGTGACCGCCGGCCGGGCGTGTGGCTCGGTTGATCACCTCGAAGCCCTCATCCTCTGGCAACCCCAGCAGAGCCTCTTGCACCATGTAGTGGTGGGATTGCGGCCCGGGACCTGCCAAAGGCACTTTCTGATAGGTAGCTTTGAGGTGACGATCACTCTTGTTGAACGCCGCCTCGATGCTCTCAAGCACCCTCTGCAGTTGGTGGCGAGGCAGTTCCTGACAGATGAAACGGCTGATTTCTTCTTGATTCACAACGGCTCCTCAGGTTGCAGGCAGCGATTTTCTGCAATACTGATTATAAGCCCGTTTTTTCCTGTTATCCAGAAAGTGAGCAGCTATCCCATTCGTTCGAGCACTAAAACCAGCAGGTGGAAGCGGCTAGCTACACCCCAGAATAACCGTGTAGACAAGATGTAGACAAAACGCGGAAAAGTGCAGCAATGGCAGCAAATAATGTGCATAAACCATTGATTTTGGTGGGCCCAGCTGGACTCGAACCAGCGACCAAGGGATTATGAGTCCCCTGCTCTAACCAACTGAGCTATAGGCCCATCGGGAGGAGCGCGTAAGCGCGGGCGTATGATAGCGAATGCCGATGGTTGAGGCCAGTGCTTCCCCTGATGCTTGCCTCATTCAGGCACTTTTCCACCAGCGGCGTGTCTGTGCAGTGTCATTGACCGGGAGACGTCATGTGAAAGCCTACCTTGCCCTGTTTGCCCTGCTCTTCGCCCTGCCCGTCCACGCCGGCTGGCAGCTCGATCCCGACCGCTCGCGGGTCGATGCGACCATTATCGAGCTGACCGACAACGGCCCGGTGGAGCACCAGCATCGCGTCCGCGAGCTGCGTGGCGATATCTCCGAGGACGGTATTCTGACGCTGCCACTGCGCCTTAACCAGACCGATGTACTGGACCGGCTGGGTCCGCTGCCGCCCTGGCTGTCCGGCATCACCGACATGCCCCTGGCGACCCTCAATACCCAGTTGCCTCCGGAGCGCCTGGACGCCCTGGATATCGGCGAGTCGATGGTCGAGACGCTGATGTTCAGCGTGCGCGCCGATGGCGGCCTGCAGCAGGAGCCGGTGGACCTGCGCTTTACCCGCGAAGACCTCAACACGGTGCGGGTCACCACTGCCGAAGCGGTGGCCCTGGATGGCCAGGAGATGATGGCCAACTCCACGGTGCGCAGCGTACTGACGATGCTCGGCTACCAGCGCATCGGCGATGAGGTGCCAGTGGTGCTGGACGCCATTCTGGTCAATCGTTAACCCCCCGCATTAAGCGAGCGGTACATCCTCGGCTCGCGCCGCGCCGGTCTGCACCCGCCACTGGGCGGCATAGTAGCCGTCGAGGTCCAGCAGCGCGGCGTGCGAGCCGCGCTCCACCACCTGCCCGCGATGCACCACCGCAATCTCGTCGGCGTGGACGATGGTCGAGAGGCGATGAGCGACCATGATCACCGTGCGGCCATGGGCGATGCGCTTCAGCGAGCGCTGAATGGCCGCTTCGGTCTCGTTGTCCACCGCGCTGGTGGCTTCGTCGAGGATCAGGATCGGCGAGTCCTTGAGCAGCGCCCTGGCCAGCGATAGCCGCTGTCGCTGGCCGCCCGACAGGCGGATGCCGCGCTCCCCCACCGGCGTCTCGAGGCCCTGGGGCAAGGCCTCGATAAACTCCCAGGCCTCGGCGGTGCGCGCCGCCTCGAGCACCTCGGCGTCGCTGGCCTCGGGCCTGCCGTAGGCGATGTTGTCGCGGATCGAGCCCTCGAACAGATACACGTCCTGGCTGACCAGACCAATGGCACCGCGCAGCGAGGCCAGGCTGACGCTCTGCACCGGCTGGCCGTCGACGCGCACCTCGCCCCGCTCGGGGTCGTAGAAGCGCAGCAGCAGCTTGATCAGCGTCGACTTGCCGGAGCCGGTGGCGCCCACCAGCGCCAGGGTGGTGCCCGCCGGCACCTCGAGGCTGACCGCCTCGACCCCGGCCCCGCTGCTGGGGTAGTGAAAGCTGACCGCATCGAAGCTCACCGCACCGCGCACCGGCTGGGCGAGCTCGCGTTCGCTCTTGTCGCGCACGGTGATCGGCACCTGGAGCAGGTCGAGAATGCGCCGGGTGCTGGCCATGGCGCGCTCGAACAGGTCGATCACCTCGGCCAGGCCGGTCAGCGGCCACAGCAGGCGCTGGGTGAGGAACACCAGCACGCCGTAGGCGCCGATATTGAGGTCGCCGCGCAGCGCCATCATCCCGCCGACGGTAAAGGTCGCCAGGAAACCGGCCAGGATCGCCATGCGGATCACCGGGATAAAGGCCGAGCTGACCCGGATCGCCCGCCGGTTGGCCTGCACATAGGCCTCACTGGCCACCCGCAACCGCTCGGCCTCGCGGGCCTCGCTGGTAAAGCTCTTGATAGTAGCGATGCCGGCGAGGTTGTTGGAGAGCCGGCTGGAGAGGTCGCCGACCTTCTCGCGCACGTCGCTATAGAGCGGCCCGGCCTTGCGCTGGAAGTAGAAGGCGCCCCACACGATCAGCGGGATCGGGGTGAAGGCCAGCAGCGCAATCAGCGGCGATATCACGAAGAACACCGCCCCCACCGCGACCACGGTAACCCCGACCTGCACCAGCGCATTGGCGCCGCCATCGAGGAAGCGCTCGAGTTGGTTGACGTCGTCGTTCATGGTCGCCACCAGCTGGCCTGAACTCCTGGCTTCGAAGAATGCCATGTCCAGCCGCTGGGCGTGCTCGTAGGTGTCCTGACGCAGGTCGGCCTGCAGCCGCTGGGCGAGGTTGCGCCACAGGATCTGGTAGAGATACTCGAAGATCGACTCGCCGGCCCAGATAAAGAAGGTGAGCACGGCCAGGATCATGATCTGCTCCTGGGGCGTGGTAAAGCCGAGCCGGGCGACGAAGCTGCGCTCCTGATTGACCACCACGTCGATGGCCACGCCGATCAGGATCTCGGGGGCGATATCGAAGATCTTGTTGATGACGGAGCAGCTGGTCGCGGCGATGATGCGCCGCCGGTAACCACGGGCATAGCGCAGCAGGCGCACCAGGGCATGGAAGCTACTGCTGCTGGAAGGCTGGGCAGGGCTCACGGGGGTTCTCTTGGCGGATGGGTGGGAAGGCCGCCCTGCGGCGGCCTGAAGTGCGGATCAGAAGGCCCAGTCTTCGTCCTCGGTGGCCACCGCCTTGCCGATCACGTAGGAAGAACCGGAACCGGAGAAGAAGTCGTGGTTCTCGTCGGCGTTGGGCGAGAGCGCGGCGAGAATGGTCGGGTCGACGTCGGTCACGCTGCTCGGGAACAACGCCTCGAAGCCGAGGTTCATCAGCGCCTTGTTGGCGTTGTAGTGGAGGAACTTCTTGACGTCCTCGGTCAGCCCCACCTCGTCGTAGAGCGACTCGGTGTACTTGATCTCGTTGTCGTAGAGTTCCAGCAGCAGCTCGTAGGCGTACTCCTTGACCGCCGCCTGGCGCTCCGGCGAGGCCTCGGCCAGCGCCTGCTGGAACTTGTAGCCGATGTAGTAGCCGTGTACCGCTTCGTCGCGAATGATCAGGCGGATCAGGTCGGCGGTGTTGGTCAGCTTGGCGTGGCTGGACCAGTACATCGGCAGGTAGAAGCCCGAATAGAACAGGAACGACTCGAGGAACACGCTGGCGACCTTGCGCATCAGCGGGTCGTCGGCGCGGTAACGCTCAAGGATCAGGTCGGACTTGGCCTGCAGGGTCGGGTTCTCTTCGCTCCAGCGGAAGGCGTCGTCCACATCCCGGGTGGTGCACAGCGTCGAGAAGATCGAGCTGTAGGAGCGCGCGTGCACCGCTTCCATGAAGGCGATATTGGCGTAGACCGCTTCTTCGTGGGGGGTGCGCGCATCCGGCATCAGCGTCGGGGCACCGACGCTGCTCTGGATGGTATCGAGCAGCGTCAGGCCGGTGAAGACGCGGATGGTGAGCTGCTGCTCCTGGTGCGTGAGGGTGTTCCACGACTGGATATCGTTGGAGAGCGGCACCTTCTCCGGCAGCCAGAAGTTGCTGGTCAGGCGGTTCCACACCTCCAGGTCCTTGTCGTCCTGGAGGCGGTTCCAGTTGATGGCATCGACCCGCGATAGGCGCGGCGCCGTGCCCTGTGCTGCATGTGCGTTGGTCATGATTCGCTCGCTTGTCAGAGGCTGCAGGAAACGCAGCCCTCTACTTCTGTTCCTTCCAGGGCGCTCTGGCGCAGGCGCACGTAGTAGAGCGTCTTGATGCCCTTGCGCCAAGCGTAGATCTGCGCCTTGTTGATGTCGCGTGTGGTGGCCGTGTCGGGGAAGAACAGCGTCAGCGACAGCCCCTGGTCGACGTGCTGCGAGGCCTCGGCGTAGGTGTCGATGATCTTCTCCGGCCCGATCTCGTAGGCGTCCTGGTAGTACTCCAGGTTGTCGTCGGCGAGGAATGGTGCCGGGTAGTAGACACGGCCCAGCTTGCCCTCCTTGCGGATCTCGATCTTGGCCGCCACCGGGTGAATGCTCGAGGTGGAGTGGTTGATATAGGAGATCGAGCCGGTCGGCGGCACCGCCTGCAGGTTGCGATTGTAGAGGCCGTGCTCCATCACCGAGGCCTTGAGCGACAGCCACTCCTCGCGGCTCGGGATGGCGATACCGGCGCGCTCGAACAGCCCCTGGACCTTCTCGGTACGCGGCAGCCACTCGCGCCCGGTGTACTTGTCGAAGAACACGCCGCTGGCGTAGTCGGAGTCGGCGAAGCCGGCAAAGGCCTCGCCGCGCTCGATGGCCAGGCGGTTAGAGGCGCGCAGGGCGTGATAGACCACGCAGTAGAAGTAGAGGTTGGTGAAGTCCAGCCCCTCTTCCGAGCCGTAGTGGATGTGCTCGCGGGCCAGGAAGCCGTGCAGGTTCATCTGCCCCAGGCCAATCGCGCGGGAGTGCGCGTTGCCTTCGGCGATCGACGGCACCGAGGAGAGGTGGCTCATCTCGGAGACCGCGGTCAGGCCGCGCACGGCAATCTCGACGCTGGTGCCGATATCGCCGGCGTCCATCACCTTGGCGATGTTCATCGAGCCCAGGTTGCAGGAGATATCCTCACCGGTGTGGCGGTAGCCGAGGTCGTCGTCGTAGAGGCTCGGCGTATTGACCTGGAGGATCTCCGAGCAGAGGTTGCTCATGTTGATGCGCCCGGCGATGGGGTTGGCGCGATTGACGTTGTCCTCGAACATCACATAGGGGTAGCCCGACTCGAACTGCACCTCGGCGAGGATCTGGAAGAACTCTCGAGCGTTGATCTTCGACTTGCGAATACGCGGGTCGTCGACCATCTCGTGGTACTTCTCGGTGACGCTGATATCGCCGAAGGGCACGCCGTAGACGCGCTCCACGTCGTAGGGCGAGAACAGGTACATCGCCTCGTTACGCTTGGCCAGCTCGAAGGTGATATCGGGGATGGTCACGCCCAGCGACAGCGTCTTGATGCGGATCTTCTCGTCGGCGTTCTCGCGCTTGGTGTCGAGGAAACGCAGGATGTCCGGGTGGTGGGCGTTGAGATAGACCGCCCCGGCGCCCTGCCGCGCGCCCAGCTGGTTGGCGTAGGAGAAGGCGTCCTCGAGCAGCTTCATGATCGGGATGATGCCCGACGACTGGTTCTCGATACGCTTGATCGGCGCGCCGAACTCGCGAATATTGCTGAGCAGGAAGGCCACCCCACCGCCGCGCTTGGAGAGCTGCAGCGCCGAGTTGATGGCGCGGCCGATGGACTCCATATTGTCCTCGATACGCAGCAGGAAGCACGACACCAGCTCGCCGCGCTGACGCTTGCCGCAGTTGAGGAAGGTCGGCGTGGCGGGCTGAAAGCGGCCGCTGATA
Organism: Halomonas sp. ML-15; assembly: GCF_014779595.1. GTDB lineage: Bacteria > Pseudomonadota > Gammaproteobacteria > Pseudomonadales > Halomonadaceae > Franzmannia. The sequence goes on along the minus strand of NZ_JACXZT010000002.1, from coordinate 423,739 downwards.
ATCTCGTCGACCAGTGCCCGGGCCAGCGTCTGGTCGCCGCGGGCCAGCGCCAGCGCGACCATGCACACGCGATCCTCGTAGCGTTCCAGATAGCGCTTGCCGTCGAAGGTCTTGAGCGTATAGCTGGTGTAGTACTTGAAGGCGCCGAGGAAGCTCGGAAAACGAAACTTGTAGGCGTACGCCTGCTCGAACAGCGACTTGATAAAGGCGCGGTCGTACTGCTCGAGTACCTGGGGCTCGTAGTAGCTCTCCTCGATCAGGTAGTCGAGCTTCTCCTCCAGCGAGTGGAAGAACACCGTGTTCTGATTGACGTGCTGCAGGAAATACTGGCGCGCCGCTTCGCGGTCCTTGTCCAGTTGCAGCTCACCCTCGGGGCCATACAGATTGAGCATGGCGTTGAGGGAGTGATAATCCAGCGTGCGGGCCGCCTCGCCTTGGCCGGCGGGCCGATGGGTCTCGCTCATGGCTGTCGTTTCCAAAACGCGTCTACTCCCTGTTGAACCCTGGCCACGTCATCCTCGGTGCCCAGCAGTTCGAATCGATATAGCAGCGGTACGCCACACTTGTCGGCGATGATGCGCCCGGCCAGGCCGTAGGCGGCGCCGAAATTGGTATTGCCGGCGGCGATCACACCTCGGATCAACCCACGGTTGTGCGGGTCATTGAGGAAGTGGATCACCTGCTTGGGCACCGCGCCCTGGGTACTACCCCCGCCATAGGACGGAGTGATCAGAATATAGGGCTGGGTGACCCGCAGCGGAGGCTCATCGCGCCCCAGTGGGATACGCCGTGCCGGCAACCCAAGCTTCTCGACGAAGCGCCGGGTATTGCCCGACTTGGTCGAGAAATAGACCAGCTCGCCTTGCGGCTGAGCAGCGCTGAGCGCTGCGTGCTGTGCTTGTGCGGCCGACATGGCAACCTCCTGAGACGAGCCTCGAGGCGATTTACGCCAGGGCTTGAATGCGGTCCGGACGGAAGCCCGACCAGTGGTCGTCACCGGCCACCACCACCGGCAGCTGACGGTAACCCAGGCCCTCTACCGTTTCGCGGGCGGCAGGGTCCTGGCTAAGATCGATAACCTCGTAGTCGAGCCCCTGCTTGTCGAGCGCGCGGTAGGTGGCGGTGCACTGAACGCAGGCGGGCTTGCTGTAAATCTCAATCTTCATGGTTATCATTCCCTTACAAAACAGGTCAAGTATCGCGTAACCGACAGTCCCTAGAATACACCACATCTGGTGAAGTCTGCCACGAAGAAATCAATATATAGTATCTATCGACCGAAATCACCCCCGCATGGGGTAGCCGGGGAAAAGGCGGTGCGGCCGCCGCTGGGGGCCACCCAGCAAGGGGCAGCACTGGCGAGACCAGTCTAGCGGCTTGAAGAAGCGCGACCTTAATGGAGATCAAGAAAGGCGGCGATCCAGGGTAGGCAAGACGCTGACAAAAGAGCGCCGCGGCCAGTTGGCCGCGGCGATCATGCTAACGCCACCGATCGGTACTTAGGCGATGGCCGCTTGATAGCGACGCTCGGCTTCGTCCCAGTTGGCCACGTTGAAGAACGCCTCGATGTAGTCGGGGCGCTTGTTCTGGAACTTCAGGTAGTACGCGTGCTCCCACACGTCCAGACCCAGCACCGGCGTGTTGCCGTGCATCAGCGGGCTGTCCTGGTTGAGGGTGTTTTCCACCACCAGCTTCTTCTCCGGGGTCACGCTGAGCCAGGCCCAGCCGCTACCGAAGCGTCCCAGGGCAGCCTTCTTGAAGGCGTCCTTGAAGGCATCGAAGCCACCCAGCTGCTCGTCGATGGCAGCTGCCACCTGGCCCTTGGGCGCTCCGCCGCCCTGGGGCGACATCATTTTCCAGAACATCGAGTGGTTGGAGTGACCGCCACCGTTGTTGATCACCGGCTGACGCTTGTCGTCGGGGAGCTTGTCGAGGCTGGCGATCAGCTCGTCGACCGGCATCTCCTCGAGGCCAGTCCCTTCGAGGGCGGCATTGAGGTTGTTGACGTAGGTCTGATGGTGACGCGAGTGGTGGATTTCCATGGTCATCGCGTCGATGTGCGGTTCCAGCGCGTCGTAAGCGTAAGGCAAATCGGGCAGTGTATGAGGCATATCTAGCTCCTCCCTTTGCTAATCGAAAAATACGGCGCTTTGCCGCGGTCCCTTATGCTAGCTCAGAATGGCCGGCCAACGCGAACCGCGCCAAGCAATATTATCACCCTTGAAGCAGCTCCTCGCCAGGTTCGCAGTGGCAGTTGCCCCACCCTATAAAAATACGAATCAACATCATTCACCCTTTGTACTACCATACCCCTCTCTCACCGAGGAGGCCTGTCACGAGATGCCAACTTCCACACTCCAGCGCTACTCTCGCGACGACTTTATCGATTACGGGCAGCGCTTCGGGATCGCCTACCACTTCGCCCGCCGCGGGCCGCTGCCAGTGGTCCAGGGTCGAGTGGAAGAGTTCACGCTACGCCCGGGCATGCGCCTGACCCACTCCGACGTCGAGGTGCTCCAGCACTACGGCTCCAGCTCGCTGCAGTCGGCCAGGTTGCTGGTGGTGATCGTGCTCGAGGGCGGCGTTAGGCTGCGCCTGGGCGACGCCGACCTGCACCTCCGCGCGGGGATGGCATGCAGCACCCAGCTGACCGGACCGGCCCATGCCCTGCATGCCAGCCAGGTGCCCGGCCAGCGCTTGCGCACCCTGACGCTGGGCCTGGAGGAGGCCGCAGCGCTACCGCAACTAGCGCTCGACTCGGCGGCGACGCCATCCGCCTGGCACCTGCCCGAGCCCCTCCAGCGCTCACTGGAGTACGCCCTGGAGGGGCAGTGGCAGGCGGGCCCGCACCGCCTGATGATGGAGGGGCTGGCGCTGCAGCTACTCGCCCACGCTCAGCACGCCGGCCCTGTCGATGCTCCTCGGCACTATGCCCCCGAGCGGGTGAATTTTTCACCCCGCGAACAGGCACGCCTCGAAGCGGTGCGCCAGCGCCTGCTGCAGCAGCCGATGGAGGCCTATCGGCTCGAGGACCTGGCGCGCCTTGCGGCGATGAGCCCGAGCAGCCTGCGCAGCAAGTTTCGCCAGTCCTATGGCCAGTCGGTATTCGACTGCCTGCGCGAACGGCGGCTGACTCTGGCCCAGGAGTATCTGGCCCAAGGGCTGAGCGTTCAGCAGACCGCCTTGCGCTGCGGCTACCGCCACGCCAGCAACTTCACCACCGCCTTTCGCCGCCACTTCGGTGTCTCGCCGCGACGCCTCACCCGCTCTCTGGCATAGCGCATAAGCATTCTGGCACGACGCAAAGGTCACGCGCCCCTCGCGATGTAATAATTCTCATTACCAGAACGAGTCGATTGCATCACTACGCCAGGGGACATCACCGCCATGTTCAAGCCGCACCAACTGTCACTCGCCATCGCCATGCTTGCCAGCGCGACCGCCATCAGCGCCTGGGGCCAAGACGGGGAGCAGGCACAGGCCCTCGACACCCTCACCGTCACCGCACAACAGGCCGCCACCAAGGTGACCACGCCCTTCGTCGAGACACCCCAGGCGGTGTCGTTGATCAGCCGCGAGGACATGGACACCCAGGGCGCGCCCACGGTTCAGCGCGCTACCCGCTACACACCGGGGGTATTCAGCAATCAGGTCGGCGCCTCCAACCGCTACGACTACCTGGTGCTGCGCGGTTTCTCCGACGGTAGCCTGAGCAACACCTTCCTCGACGGCTTGAAGGTAATGGGCGACAGCAACTCCTACAGCTCGATGAGCGTCGACCCGTGGTTCCTCGACAGCATCGAGGTGGTGCGCGGGCCCGCCTCGGTGCTCTACGGCCGCGCCTCTCCCGGTGGGGTGGTCGCCCTGACCAGCAAGCGCCCCGAGTTCGAACCCGGCGGCGAGCTGCGCCTCTCGCTGGGCAACAACCACCAGCGCAGCGCGGCCTTCGACATCACCGGACCGCTCGGCGACCAGAACCGAGTCGCCTACCGCCTGACTGGCCTCGCCAGCGCCGCCGACACCCAGTTCGGCCCCGTCGAGGAGGAGCGCTACGCCATCGCCCCCTCCCTGACCTGGGACCCCACCGAGGCCACCAGCCTGACGCTGTACGCCTATCTGCAGCAGGATCCGCAAGGCGGCTACCACTCCGGGGTGCCCTATGAAGGCGCGGTGATCGACCGCAATGGCCGGCGCATCTCCAACAACTTCTTCGACGGCGAAGAGGAGTACGACAAATTCAAGCGCACCCAGCGCATGCTCGGCTACGAGCTGGAACACCACGTCAACGATGAGTGGCGGGCGCGCCAGCGGCTGCGCTATCTCAACGCCGATGTGGTCCTGGATCAGGTCTATGGCTTCGGCTGGGCCACAGACAGCGAACTGACCCGCTACTACTCAGGCGGCGACGAGTCACTGGAGGCCTGGACCCTCGACAATCAGCTCGAAGCCGACCTCAGCGGCAGTTTCATCGACCACACCCTGCTGCTGGGCGTCGACTACCAGCAGCGCGACAATCGCGTCGACTGGCCGTCGGGCGCCTTCCCCAACCTGGATGCCTTCGACCCGCAGTACGGCGCCGAGCCCACCGCCATGTCCCCCTCCGCCCGGGAGGATCATCGGCTGCGCCAGACCGGGGTCTACCTGCAGGACCAGATGGCCATGGGCCAGTGGCGGCTAACCCTCGGCGGGCGCTACGACTGGGTCGACATCACCAACACCAACCTCGACAGCGGCGAGCGCAGCGAGCTGGACGACACCCAGTTCAGCGGCCGTGCCGGCCTGCTCTACCTGTTCGACAGCGGCTTGGCCCCCTACCTCAGCTACTCCACCGCCTTCACCCCTACCAGCTTCGTCGATGCCGAGGGCGACCTGCTGCCGCCCATGGAGGGCGAGCAGCTCGAAGCCGGCCTCAAATACCAGCCGCCCGGCAGCCAGGATCGCTACAGCGCCTCGCTGTTCCGCATCAATCAGGAGAACGTCGCCACCAAGGAGCAGCCTACCGACCCCTACCGCGCCGTAGGCGCGATCAAGTCCCAGGGCCTGGAGTTCGAGGCCTATACCCAGATCACCGATCGCTTTCGACTGCAGGCGGGCTACAGCTATACCGACATCACCTACAAGCGCAGCGACGACGGCAACCAGGGCAACCGGGCCATCTACGCACCGCGCCATCAGGCCAGCCTATGGGGGCACTACGCCGTCGACAGCGGCAGGCTCGAGGGGCTCGATGCCGGCCTCGGTGTACGTCACTACGCCGACATCCAGGCCGACCGCGCCAATACCGCCAAGCTGCCGGCCTACACCCTGGTCGACGCCACCCTCGGCTACGACCTGGGCCAGCTCGGCATCGACGGCCTGAGTGCACGCCTCAACGTCACCAACCTTACCAACGAGGAGTACGTCGCCGCCTGCAACTCGCTGGAGTACTGCTACTTCGGTGCAGAGCGCGGGGTGATGGGTAGCGTGAGCTACGCCTTCTGACATCCCGATAAACCTGGGCGACTCGTACCGCCTCAGTTGGTGCGGTGGCAATGAATAGCAAACATTATTAAAAGTCTATATGCCCTTAATTGTCGTTTGAAAAAATAAATACAAACCATTATCGTTTAAGCGGAGGAGCATAGCTCTGCATGGTCTTCGCTGAGACACCTCGACAGCCCAACACCAAGCAAGGGAAAGACCTTCCATGACCCACAAGATGCATATCGCCTGGCTGGCTCCGGTAATGCTCGGTTCCGCCCTGCCGGGGTTGGCCTTAGCCCAGGCCAATGACGAGACCACCGCCTCGCCCGATCTATCGCCGCTGGTGGTAACCGCCACCCGCAACCGCAGCCAAGCCGGCGAAACACCCCAGAAAGTCACTGTCATCACTCGCGAGCAGATCGAACAGCAGCTTGCCATTACCCAGGACCCTGGCCAGGTACTCAGCAACCTGATTCCCTCGTATTCTCCGAGCCGCCAGAAGCTCTCCAACGCCGGTGAAACCTTCCGCGGCCGCTCGCCGCTGTTCTTGATCGACGGGGTCCCACAATCCAACCCCCTGCGTGACAGTTCCCGCGACAGCTATACCATCGATCTGTCGATGGTCGAACGCATCGAGGTGATCCACGGCGCCAGCGCCGAGCACGGCCTGGGCGCCACGGGCGGCTTGATCAACTTCGTCACCCGTCGTGCCGACGGCGACGGGGTCAACCAGCACGCGGGGATAAGCGTTACCAGCGATGATGACTTCAGATCCGAAGGCCTGGGTTACAAGCTGAACTACCGCCTCAGTGGCCAGAGCGGCGATTGGGATTATCTCACCGCCATCAGCCGCCAACAGCATGGGGTGTTTTTCGATGGCAACGACGACATCGTGGGTATCGCCTATCCGGGGGAGCTGCAGAACTCCACCAGCCACGACCTGTTCGGCAAGTTCGGCTACTGGATCGACGACGACCAGAACCTGGAACTCTCTCTCAACCATTTCGACCTGGAAGAAGGTGACGATTACGTCCCCGTGGTAGGCGATCGCAGCGCCGGCATTCCCACTACTGCTCGCCGTGGCAACCCAGAGGGTGAGCCTGGTCACAACCGGGTCAGCATGGCACGGCTGGCCTACTCGCATGCCGACTGGTACGGCAATGCACTGGATGCCCAGGTCTATCGCCAGCGCTTCCGCGCCCAGTTCGCCACTACGCCATTCTTTCCTTATCAGGATGGAACGGGCAGCGTTCGCTATGACCAAACCCGCAACGAATCCGACAAGCTGGGGGGCAAGTTCACCATCAGCCGCGACGGCCTGCTCGACGACCGCCTGAAACTGACCACCGGCATCGACGTGCTACAGGACGAGACTCGCCAAATGCTGGTCCACACCGAACGCACCTATGTGCCGGAGACACGGTTCCGCAACTACGCCGCCTTCGTGCAGGGCGATATCAGCCTGACCGATTCTCTGAGCCTGCATACCGGTGTGCGGCACGAATATGCCGAACTCGATGTCGACACCTTTTCGACCCTCGACCGCAGCAATGTCACTCAGGACAATGTCAGCGTCGAGGGGGGCTCACCGAGCTTCAATGAGACCCTGTACAACCTGGGGCTGGTCTACCAGGTCACCGACTGGGCCCAGCTCTATGCCAACTATTCCGAAGGGTTCGGCATGCCCGATGTGGGCCGGGTACTGCGCGGCATCGACACTCCCGGACAGGACATCGATACCCTGCTGCAGCTCCAGCCCATCGTCACCGATAATCGCGAGATCGGGGCACGCTTCGACTGGGAGCGTTACGGCCTCGAGCTGAGTTACTACGAATCCAACTCCGATTACGGCGAGCGACTCACCGAAGAGAACGGCACCTTCGTTGGCAGCCGCGAGCGGACTGAGATCCAAGGCGTCGAGGTCACCGGCGAGATGCGCCTTGGCGACGCACACGACCTGCGCCTCTCCTATGCCCATGCCCAAGGCAAGTCGGATACCAGCGGCGACGGCCGCGTCGATACCAAACTGACCGGGATCAACATCGCTCCAGATACGCTGCGCCTGGGTTGGAGTGCAGCCTGGAGTGATCGGCTCTCCTCCCACCTGCAGGCCAGCTACTACTTCGACCGCAGCGTCGACGACCCGGAACTCGAGTTCGACGGCTACGGTTTGGTCGATGCTTCGCTGGCCTACCGTTTGCCCGCCGGCAAGCTCTCCTTCGGCATCGAGAACCTGACCGACAAGGAGTACATCACCTATTACTCCCAGTCGGCGCGGATCAGCGACGAGTACTACTTCACCGGCCGCGGACGCACCCTGACCCTCGGCTATCAACTGGACTTTTGATTCCTCGCCCCTCGGGGCCTGGCTTACTACTTGCGGCACCCTCGGGTGCCGTTTTTTTGTTGCCTCTCCTCAGCGCCACCACTCGGGATTGGAAGCCATGAACTCCTGTCGGCGCGCCGCTTCCTGTGCCTGTTTGTCGAGCGCGGGCGCCAGCAGTGCCTCCGCGCGCTCGGGAGTCAACGCATAGAGGCCATCGTCATCGCCGACGATCAAGTCACCGGGAGAGATCGCCACGCCATCAATGGCCACCGTCAGATTGACCTCACCTTCCAGCTTGAGAGATCGCGTGGTCAGCGGGCTCGCACCGCGTGAGTAGATGGGCAATCCCAGCCGTATCAGCTCGGCTGTATCGGTCACCCGTCCAGACGTCACCACGCCTGCCAGTCCCTTGCGCAGGGCCGCATAGGTCCGCAGCTCACCCCAGCAGGCGCGACGCTCGTCGCCGGCAACATCGATTACCAGCACGTCCCCTGTCTCCGCCATCTCCAATGCCTGGCGGATCACGCTGCCATCGAGGTGCGGAATACGCACCGTCAGGGCATTACCCAGTAGCCGCGTGGGACGGCGTAGCGGCGCAAGATCAGTCACCGCACCGAAGTCGGTGAAGTGTCCTAGGGTAGAGGTTGCCACCTCACGATAGCGGGCCAAAAGCTCAGGCGAAGCGCCCGCCACCCGGGGACGAATAGCGAACATGGGCAAGACTCCTTGTCATCGATGACTGGCACTCAGCTTCGCCAGCGATACAGCAGATAGACGAAAAACGGCGCGCCGATACCGGCGACGAAGATACCCGCCGGCAGGTCCCGGGGCAGGAAAGCAATTCGTCCCATCAGGTCGGCATGCAACACGATCAGCGCGCCGACCAGGGCGGTGACCGGCACCAGGCCGGTATGGCCACGCACCCCCAGCCGGCGAGCAATATGTGGCGCGAGCAGACCGACGAAGCTCAAGCCGCCAGCGAACGCTACCGCTGCTCCCGCCAGTGCCACGGCCAGCAGCAGCAGGGCCAGGCGGCTGCCGTGCAGCGCCGTGCCCAGCCCCACGGCCAGTTCATCGCCGAGAGCCAGTACATCCAGACGCCGTGCCAACGCCAAAGCCAATGGCAGCCCCAGCAATGCCCAAGGTGCCAATCCCGCCACTTCGCGCCACTGGGCAGCGTAGAGACTTCCTGTCAACCACACATAGGCCTGCATGGCCGTGGTATCGGCGCTCAGCACCAACACCAGAGTGGTCCCCGCTCCGAGCGCGGCGGCAATTCCGATGCCAATCAATACCAGGCGAGCTGGCGTCACGACGCGCCCGTTCAAGGCGATGATGGCCAGCGCCACCAGCAGTGCACCACTCAGCGCCGCCAACGGCAGCCAGGCGTCCCCCAGCGCCGTTCCGCCCAGCGCCAGGAAACAGACAGCCGCCAGCGAGGCGCCGCCGGTAATGCCAATCACGTCCGGTGAGGCCAGGGGATTGCGCACCAGCCCCTGAAGCAGCAGTCCAGCCACGCCCAGGCAGGCACCGACAAGAATGGCCAGCACAAGCCGGGGCAGACGGATCTCGTGGACGATCAAGGCGATATCGCTGCGCCCAGGCCACAGCAGCGCCTCCAGCACCGCCCCCAGCGACGTGGCCTGGCTGCCCAGGCTTAGCGAGGCCAGGGCACTGGCCACGAGCGCCAGGGTCAGCAGCAGCGTCACCACCAGGGGGCGGCGCTCCAGGCGCAGGGAGAATCTCCCATTGGCCGTGCGCACGACAACGGGATGGCTCATGGAGCCAGGCTCCGGCGGCGAGCGAGATAGAGAAAGAATGGGGTGCCGAGCAGCGCCGTCATTACTCCCACCGGCACCTCCTGGGGCGGCATCAGGAAGCGCGCCAGAGTATCGGCCCCCAGCAACAGGCCGGCACCTAGCAGGGCACAGCCGGGCAGCACCCAGCGATGGTCGCGGCCGAACAGGGCACGCACCATGTGCGGCACGATCAGTCCGACGAAGCCGATCATCCCGGCCAACGCCACTGAACTTCCCGCCAGCACGATGACAACCGCCCCCGCCAGTAGCCTGACCCGACCGGTGCGCTGGCCCAATCCCTTGACCACCTCGTCGTCCAGCACCAGCAGGTTGAGCTGACGCACCAGCAGCAGGCAGACAGCAGCGGCGGCCATGAAGAACGGTAGCAGCGGCAGCAGCATGTCCAGGCTACGCCCCGCCACCGAGCCCGCCAGCCACAGCAGCAGGCTCTCGAAGCCCTCCTGGTCGACGATCAAGAGCCCCTGGGCCAGCGAGACGAACAAGGCCGTGACCGCCACTCCGCCCAGTACCACCCGCACCGGCGAGAAGATGCCATCGCGCCCTCGCCCCAGCAGCGCGACCAACAGTGCCGCTACCAGGGCGCCGAGGAAGGCCACCCAGGCCAGCGCCAAGGGGGAGCGCAGGGCGAAGACACTGCTCGCCACCACCACGAAGCACATGGCACCGGCGTTGATGCCGAGGATGCTCGGTGCCGCCAGGGCGTTGCGCGTCAAGGTCTGCATCAAGGCGCCGGCCACCGCCAGGCTGGCCCCCACCACGGCAGCGATCAGCGCGCGTGGCAGACGTTCGGTACGCAGGATCAGGTGCTGCACCGACCCCGGGTCGGGCGCGAGAAAGGCCTCCACCAGGGTGGCCGGGGCCATCGCAGTGGCGCCCAGTGCCAGGCTGGCCAAGCCGGCGGCAAGCGCCAACAGCGCCCCGGCAATCAGCCCAAGCAACCTGGCTGAGGGGGTCGTCAGCATGGCGCACCTTCTCCTTGGCGCACGCTATCGTCCAGCTCGTAGTGATCATAGAGTTCGTCGAGTAGCCGATGGGCGGCCAGGATGCCGGCGCCCATGCTCCAGATCACCGGATCAACGTAATAGACCCGCTCCCGCTCGACCGCCTCGAGACGATGCCACAGTGGGTGTGCCGTCCACTCGCGATGCAGCTCGGCCACCGCCGCATCGTCGCGCATGAACACGAAGATCGCATCGGCATCCAGGGCCGGCAGGGTTTCACGGCTGACCAGCTTGATGCCCCAGCCGCTGCCCTGTTGGCCTGCCGGACGCAGAAATCCCAACTGATCGAGGACGCTTCGGGCAAAGCCATCGTAGTAGAGACGCACGTGGTCACCGCGGAAGCTGACCACCGAGACCCGCTGAGGCCAGGCATCGCCCAGCCGGGCCTCGACACGGCAGCGAAAGTCGGCCACACGAACCCGCCAGCCGGCGAGCAGCGCCCGGGCCTCGGCCTCGCGACCAGTGGCCTCGCCCATAAGCTCGAGCATGGTCTCGAAATCATGGGCACTATCGGCAATCAGCGTAGGCGCGATACGCGACAGCAGCGGGTAGACCCCGGCATGGCGGTAGCGGGCGCCAACAATCAGGTCGGGCGCGAGCCCCGCCACCGCCTCCAGGTCCGGCTGGGTCTCCAGCCCCAGGTAGCGCACTTCCGCGGACAGCTCGTCGCGCAGGTAGCGATACATGGGGGGCTCGAGCCACGACTCGACCACCCCCACCGGCTCGAGCCCCAGCGCCAGCGCGGTATCCGTGGCCCCCTGGTAGAGCGTCACGATACGCTGGGGCTGGCCCTCGATGCGTGCCTCACCCAAGGCGTGTCCGACGCTGCGTGTCGTCTCGGCATGAGCCATCACGGTCAGGCATCCCGTCAGCAGCAAGGTGATGACGCGGCGGCAGGCGCACAAGAAGAGCATGAGAATCATTCGTCATTTCGAAAGTCGGCCCCTTTATACAGGTTCAGCCCCGACAACGCACGCACCTTCCCGCCCCCGGCTGCCCAGCATTGCCGCGTGGAACGGGTTGGGCAGACTCGACTTGCCCGAAGGCATGCTGCCAGGCACACCCTGCTGTTCGAACAGCGGTCGCAGCACGCACTTCAGCGGCCAACGCGACGCTTCGAACAGCACGGCATGCAGGGTACGTCGCTGCGCGGTATCAAACGGCAGCGACGCAATTCGCGCCTCCAGGCGGACATGTATCTCCTGCCATAGCCGCGCCTCTGCCAGGCCAAGGTGAGCATGATGCCGCGTCAGGCTCTCGACGATGGCCAGCAGGTTGACCTGGATGCCCAGGGTCTGGAGGTAGAACAGCAAGTCCTCTGGAGTGTCGTTGTAAAGGCTGTTCGCATAGCCTGGGCGAATACGGTATTGAGGATCATCGATGCCATGGCGGTCGAGCCACGGAAGATGCAGGCGCACCGAGTCGTGATCGCGCAGCAGCATCCCTTCGGGACGACCGTCGCGGCATACCAACACAGCGTTCTGGCCATGAATCTCGGGCATCAGCCCCAGGCGGTAGAGGCGCAGCGAGATATCGAAGAGTGTCTCGCACACTTCGCCGAACAGGGCGATCACCGCCGCCTCGGTGTCGCACCAGCCGCGCTGCCGCCGCCATGCATCGAAGGGATGCTCTCCGGCACGCTCCATCTGGGCGCTCGATACGCCCAGTGCCGCCATCGGTACCAGGCGCACCGCCGGGTCATCCAACAGTGCAGCCGGATACTCCCGCGCCAGTGCCCCCAAATGGCGGGGCGGATCGTCGAACAGACCACCGCCCTGAGGCAGGTAGGACCACCAGCGACGCTCATCGCAAAGGTACAGCCGCGCCTGGAGTTCCGGATCCCGCGCTTTGGCCTGTTCGAGCAGCGTCTGACCACGCTCCCCGTTGATCAGCTTGACCGCCGGCAGATAGCGAGCGGCGCCCAGCGAGAAAACCGCCATCGGCAGCTTGAGATGGAAGCGGCTCTCGTCCAGCGGTGCCAGCGAGCGCAGCGACGATGTTGCCGTAAAGTCGCCAACAGCCGTTGTCAGCGCCACGCCTTCCTGTGCCGCCAGCATGGCAGCGAGATGGCGCGGCAAACCGTGCTCGAACTGCCAGGGATGCACCGGCAGCGCCAGGTAGCGACGAGGGTCCAAGCCACGCCTTTCCATCTCCTCTTCCAGCTCGCTGCGCGCCGCGGCACTCAGCAGCAGATCCACCGGCTCCAAGGCCCCGGCCGCCGCCCTGCTCCCGGCCGTCAGACAGTCTCGCCGCATGGCCAGCCAACGCATGCGGATCGGCTGGGAAAACTCCGCCGCATAGCAACGATGATCCGCCTCGTCGAGCCCCTCCTTGGCCTTGGCCAGCGGATGAAAAGGCCGATCACGTAGCGCGGCACGGCGCTCGTGGATACGCAGGCTCGCTGCTGCGGTGTGCACCTGTGGCATATCCAGCGGCGCCGCCTCGGCGATGGACTGGCGAGTCTGCCACAGGGTGGTGAGCAACAGCCGATGGACGTTGGCCACCCCCGGCTGTTGGCGCTGGGTATCGTTCAGACAGTGCTTCACCACAAGCTCAAGCAGCTCGACCGCTGCCAGGCGCCTCCAGGCGACGATATAGCCGTCGTCCCGACAGTTCGCCGCGAACACACCGGTTGTCGCGACATGCCGGTACGACGGCAGAATCGCGCCACGCAGCGCAATCAACACCACCTCTCCCGCCTCGCGCGCCGTCCACCAGCGCAGACACTGTACCCCACGCGGCCAGGCCAGGGCGGCAGGCAACGCATCGGACGCCGGCCAATCGACGCTCTGACCGTCAAGAAAGCCCTCGGCAAGCAGCGTGTCGACGAGATCGCCTATCAGGCGTATCTCGGCGAGGCGTCCTGCCTCGGCAACGCCTGCATCGGGCGGTGAGGAAAAGGGAATCATGAGACAGGCTCCTTGTCGTCGAGGTAGAGATGCCGAGGGTGGGAATGGCCCAGGAAGTCGTGATGTGAAATGGTCCAGCCGTATGCGCCGGCACGGTGGAAGAGCACCAGATCCCCCACCCTCAGCCGCCCCACCGCCACCTCGCGGGCCAGCACGTCCTTCGGCGTGCATAGTTCACCGGCCAGAGTCACGCGCTGACCGTTGAGTTCAGGGCGTGGGAAGGGATAAGGCCAAAGGTGGCATGGCAGCACCTCGAAGGGGTGGTCGTGCTGCCAGGAAGCGGGCAAGCGGAAGTGATGCGTACCGCCACGCAGGATGGCGAAGTAGCGCCCATGGCTCTGCTTGAGATCGATAACCTCGGCAACGTAGTAGCCGCAGAAGGCCGCGATGTAGCGCCCCGGCTCGAACAACAGCTCCGCCCCGGGCAGTGGGTCGGCAGCGAGTTGAGGACGCAGCGCCTCGAGGAAAGCCGCCCAGTCGAAGTCCGGGCGCTCGTCATAGGAGACGCCAAAGCCGCCACCGGCATCGAGGCAACGGATCTTCAAGTCAAAGCGCTCAGCCCAGCCTCGCACCCGTGAGAGGTAAGTGGCCACCAGCCGTGCATGCAGTCGCGCATCGAGATTGTTGGAGATCGAGTGCATGTGGAATCCATCAAGCTGCAGCGCCGGGCTGCATTGGGCCTCCTCGATCACCTCCTCCACCTGCGCTTCATCGATGCCGAACTGGGTCGCCCGCCCGGCCATGGTGACAGTAGCCTCGGGCAGTGCATCGTGCAGGTTCACCCGCAACAGGATCGGCACCACCCTGCCACGACGCTCGGCGATCAGGTTGAGCCGGCGCAGTTCGTGCAGGCTCTCGACGTGAATGCGCTCAACGCCGAGGGTGAGTGCCTCCTCGAGCTCCGTATCCTTCTTGCCGGGGCCGCCGAAGATCACTCGTACGGAGTCGCTGACCTCGCGGATACGGCGAATCTCGCCGATCGAGGCAGCCTCGAAGCCCGCGACCAAGGGTGCCAGTGTTTCGATCAGGCGCCGGTCGGGGTTGGCCTTGACCGCATAATAGAGCCGGCAGGACTGCGGCAGCCCCGCCAGCATCGCGCGAACGTGCTCGCGCAGTGCCGTCAGGTCATAGACAAAGGCACAGACAGGCTCGCGCGCGCCCTCGGGAGCCGGCTCGCCGAGTGCCGCCAGGCAACGCCTGACCGCTTCGGAAGGCGGGTTCCAGGGCGCCCGAGGCAATATCTTGACCACACTGGTCATGGGCTCGCCTCCTCACGATAGGGAGTCAGCTTCGCTTGCAGGGCACGAAAGGCGGTACCGCGTTCATCCCCCAGCACGAAGGCGTGCACGCCCCGCTCGCGCCAATAGTCACGCCGCGCGGCGCTGCGGGGAATGGCGCAGAACGGTACCTCGGCGCAGCGACAGGCGGCATGGATGCGATCCAGCGCCTCGCGTACCTGCGCCGATTCGGTCTGCCAGGGCAAGCCCAGCGATTGCGACAGGTCCGCCGCGCCCTCGAGCACCATGTCCACCCCGGGTACTCGCAGGATGGCCTCAAGGTTCTCTACCCCTTCCAGGCTCTCGATCATCGGCACCAGCATCAGCTCGTCATTGGCCCGTTGCAGGTAGTCGACCGGATCGTCAGCACCGAAGCGCCCCGGGCGACCAGTGTTCATGCTGCGCCGCCCCAGGGGATGGAAGCGCAGGCACTCGTTGAGCGCCAACAGGGGCTCGGAGCTGCGCACGTCGGCCAGCACTATCCCCCGGGCACCGCCATCGAGCAGCGGTACCACGCTGGCCGGGTCGGGGCGCGACACCCGCACCAGGGCGGTGAGCCCGGCAAGCTCCGCGGCGCGCAGCATGTGCTCCAGGGTCTCAGGGTTCACCAAGGTGTGCTCGGTATCGAGGATGACGAAATCGAAGCCGGCCTGGCCGATCATCTCGACGGTCACTGCCGTGGGAATCGAGGCGAACAGGCCGAGCACCGTCTCGCCGCGCGCCAGCCGGCGCTTCAGTTCATTGGGCGTTAACATCACCCCTCCTCAGGCGCCTGGCCGGTACGGATACAGCGGATTGTCGCGGGTCGCGAAGCGCTTCTCGGCGTCGCCAAACAGCCTTCGCTTGGTCAGCTCCTCGATGCTCACCGTCGGCGCGAACAGGTCGAACAGCGCAAAGCGCGGCTCCAGCGCCTGGTGTGCCACCTGATAATCCAGGATGACGGCGGCAGTCATCTCCCAGAAGCTGGCCTCGGGCAGCTCGTAGTACTGCTCCAGGCACAAGCAGAGTTCGGTGAGGGCAATGAATACGAAGGCGTCGTAGGTGAAATCACGCACTTCGTCGGCACTCTCGGTCTGGATATAGGAGTTGCGGTTGACGGCGGCATGGCTGGCCGGCTCCGCTACCAGGCAGGGGGCTCGCTCTGGCTCGGCCAGAAGTGCCGGGCTGTAGCGCACCCCATCGTGGAAATCCTTGAGCGCGATGCGCTCGGGCCAGCCATCGCGGTGGATCAGCAGGATATTCTGGCCATGCGACTCCAGGCCGATGCCATGGGCATAGAGCAGGTGAATCAGCGGTGTCACCGTGACCTCGAGCAGCCGCCGGGTCCAGGCCGCCACCCCGTAGTGCCGCACCCAACCATCGAGCATCGGTGTCCCCGTGGCGGCGAGTTGGGTCAATCCATTGAAGGCCAGCGCGCGCTCCCCCGGCTGCAGGTAGCGGTGCAGACTCTCGCGCCACACGGCGCCCAGGGTACCGTAGGCCAGGCTGCGCTGCGGTTCGGCCAGGCGCGAGGCATCATAGGCCACCCCCAGCACCTCACGCAGAATGACCACACCGCACTCGCGCGCCGTATCATCACGCGCCACCAGGTCATGCAACCAGTCGCTGATACGCGCGCTGTTCTCTACGGTGTGGGCAGCCAGGATGCGGCTGGTGGAGGTGTTGACGATGCTCAGCGCAAGCTTGAGGCTGGCGCGCCGAGGCCGGCTGGCATTGACCAGGGTGCGGATCGACTGCTGGGCCAGGTAGGCGTCGTCCCCCATGCCCAGGTAACAGAGGCGCCCATCGGCCAGCTCGGCCTGGAAGGTGGGCAGGATAATGTGGTTCCACTGCCAGGGATGCACCGGCAGGAACACATAGTCCTGGGGGCGTCGTACCGCCGCAACGAGCAGGCGCCGGAAGCGCGCCAGCGTCGCTTCGCCCAGCTCATCGCGCAGGAAAGCAGCGTGGTTCAACGAAACCGACAGCGAGACCCTGCAGTGCCCAAGGTCCACGGCCAGCCAGACCGGCCGGACGTCCTGACGGAACTCGGGGCCATAGGCCGCGTTGTCGGCGAGCGAAAAGCCAAGCCGCGACTTGTAGCTCGGGTGATAGGGATGCCCCTCCTGCAGCCACCCTTCCCAGGCATCATGGTCCCAAGTCAGGTCCGGGGTGGTTGGCATGCCGCGCAATATTCGTGACTGGGTATCCTTGAGCAGGGTCTGCTGCAGCTCTTTCAGCAGGTGGGGTAGGCGCTCTGCGGGAACCACCAAGGCCATCACCTCGGCCATGAAGCCGGACAGGGTCGCCTCCTGACGATGACCGTCCGCATCATGGCGCTGGACGGGGCGCTTCGCCAGTCGCACCCGGCCGAAGCTGGCCTTGCGCGCGCCCCAGGCGGTATAGCGCACCTCATGCCCGTAGTCGTCGCGCCCTATCAGCGAGAACGCGCACGTCTCACCCGGCCCGGCCGCCTCCTCGACGACTGGCAGAACCGCTTCGAACAGCAGGCCTTGGATGAACTGGCGCAGCACCCGTTGCTGTACGCGCACATACTCCGGCGACGATGGTATTTGCCCAAGGTCGACGCTTGCTTGCGTGGGTCGTAGGATCGCTTCCATGTGGTCATCCAGCTCGTTTGATGGGATTGACGATATCGACGAACAGCGGGCTTGCCCCCCGCTGCCGGAAGCAGCTGAGCAGATTGGCCTTGGCCGGCAAGTGGTCAGCCTGCAACAGGTCTTCGGCGTAGGCCGCTAGGCGCGGGTTGCCTAGCTCGCGCAGGCGCACCAGGCAGGTGCCCGCTTGGCGCCAGAAGCGCCCTTCGTCGACATCGAGATGCGTTGCCAGGGCGTTCACCACACCCCCGAGGTGGTTGACGAAGAAGTAGTACTGCGTGCGCCGCCAGGCGACCTCTGGCGAGTAGAGCAGCGGGCTGTCCGCCGCGATGCCAAGCGAAGACCACGCCGGCAGGCGGCTGATCTGCTCACGGTCCAGGCTCACCCCCTCCAGGTCGCGTACATATAGCGTGGCGGGCCAGCCCCGCTCCAGGCGCAGCAGACTGTTCTGCAGGTGAGCCTCGAAGCTGACGCCGGTGCGCACCAGGACTTCGAGAATCGGCACCAGCGAGATTTCCAGATAGGCTGCGAACCAGCGCTCCAGGTCCACCTCGCCGCCTGCGCCATGGCGAATCGCCGCCACCAGCTTGGGTTCCGCCTCCCCGGGGTAGGGTTCCAGCAGCGAGGCGAGCACGCAGGCATGCTGCGCCTCGCTGGGCATGGGCCGGTAGATCACCGTAAAGGCAGCCGCACGGTGGCCGGCCAGGGCCGGGTGCTCGGGATCCAGGGTGCGATAGCCGGTTTCCATCACGACTCGGAAGACATCGCTCTGCAGCTCACCACGCAGGTGTTGGATAAGCCTCGCGGCGTCCAGAGTTCGGCGCGATTGCTCGAGGGTATTCTCGCGAATCAGGTTGGTGATGCGCACTTGCAGAGGCAGCTTGTAGCCCTGGCCAGTCTCCGGCACCCATACCGAGCGCGTCGAGGAGGTGGGATAGGCCAGCGGCCCCAGAGCGCCGAGATCGACGAGAAGCTCATCCTCCAGCAGCAAGCGGATGTCCGGCTGATGCAGCAAGTAGCCCGCCTGCCAGGGATGCATGGGGAGCAGGAGATAGTCGGCGTGACGTCCGCCGAGTCGTTGCCGGGCCACCTCCAGCACGCTGTCCGCCAGCCCATCGTCAGGACCGTCGAGCCATGCCTCCACCAGCAGATCGCGGCGCACGGCCAGGTAGTGCAGTTGGAAGCGGGCACCTCGCTCCGGGCTGAAGCCGTCGAAGGCGCGGCGCTCAGCGCCCTGGGAGCATTTGGGGAAGGGGTGGAACGGATGGCCGAGGTAGAGCGACTGTTCGGCGGCGATGAAATCCAACGCCTCAGTCGCCGCGCGGCCATGGCGGTGATGAAAGTCGTCGAGATGCGCCGCCATACGGGTAAAGCTGTTGTTGATCTTGTCGCGCATGTCCCACAGCCGCAGCTCGTGGGTATTGTCGATCGCCGGCTCACTCAGCGACTCCAGCAGCCGCTGAATGATGTCCTGCATGTCGAGTGGCACCACGCTTCCCTGATCATCGCGAAGGTAGAACGCCGCACCATAGCGATGCTGTCCCGACAGAGAGAAGTCTCGCAGCGTGCCGATCAGCTCGCCTGCGGGCAACCTCAGGCAGAACGGCTCACCGACATCGAGCAGTGATGTCGCCAGGCAGCTCTCGCCATGACGTGGATCGTGGCATCCTGTCTCTCGCAGGTAGCTGTTGAGCAGCGCACGCAGGGTGGCTTGCTTGGCCTGAAGATGGCTGCCATAGGAGGGGCAGGTCGTGTGTGGCGTCGGCATCATCGACTGACTTGCCTCCCGCTCACTTGCGGGAAATTTGGGTAGCTCTACATGGATCATGAGCTGGCGTTACCTCATGGCGGGTGGAGGGAAGCGACAACGCCAAGGGCGTCACCACGAGAACCAGAGCAGCCAGGATGAAAAAGGCCTCACCCAACGCCGCCAGGACGGCCGCTTCATGGGCAGCACCCTCGGCGGCGAACTGCAATGTACGCAGGTCGTGATGCAGGGCCAGGAGGGCAATGCCCAGCGCCGAAGCGAGTCGTCGGGCCAGATTGTTCATTGCCGAGGCCTGGGCGATATGAGCATCACCCACTGCGTTGAGCCCGATCGTGGTTGCCGGTAGGTAGCCGAAGCCGAGCCCGACCCCGCGTGACGCCATCAACACGCCGATCAGCCAGAGGGGTGCCTCATCTCCCAGCACGGCAAGACCTACCAGCGCCACCGCCGACACCAGCAGGCCTCCCGTTACTACCTGACGCGCCCAGCAGCCATCGACCAGACGGCCGGCCCAGGGCGAGCAGACAGCCGCCATCAGCGCGGTGGGCAGGAACATCAGGCCGGTCGTGAGGGCGTCGTAGCCCTGAACACGCTGCATCCAGATCGGAATCAACAACAGACACCCGAAGGTAGTGATGGCCTGAGCGCAGGCAATGAGCACGCTGGCGCGAAAAGGAGAGATGGCAAACAGGCAGAGTTCAAGCAACGGGTGCAAGGCACGTCGTTCAACCCTGACAAAGGCGATCAGCAACGCCACTCCGAGACCCAATGGCCCCCAATGCGCGGCGTCGAGGAGATCGGCAGGAGACGCCATGCCGGCCAGGGCGACAAGCACCCCACCGACTCCCAGGGCCACCAGCACGAAGCCGGGCAGGTCGAAACGACGCTCGCGGTCGCACTCCCCCCCTTCGAGGCAGAAATGACCGCCTGCCAACGCCAGGACCGCGACGGGCAAATTCATCAGGAACAGGGCCTGCCAGGAACTCACCTCCAGCAGCAGCCCGCCGACGCTAGGCCCGATGGCTGGCGCGATCATCACGGCAAAGCCCCAGATCCCTACCACCCGCCCCCGTTGTTCAGCAGGCCAAGCGGCAAAAATCAACGGCAGCGAGAGCGGTATCATCAGGCCGGCAGCTACACCCTGCAGGGCGCGTGCCACCAGCACCCAGGCCAGGCTCGCCGCCAGCGCTCCCTGCAGGGAAGCGAACAGGAATAGCCACAGCCCCAATAGATAGAAACGCCGCGTCCCCCAGCGCCTGGCAAGAAAGCCAGTCAGCGGCATGGTCATACCCATCGCCACCAGGAACAGGGTCATGACCCAGCTCACCTGAATGGCGGCGGCGTCGAACACACGCATCAACTCGGGGATCGCCAGATTCAAGGCGCTGTTATTGAGACTGACGGTAAAGGTTCCCAGCAGCACGGTCACAAGCACTCGACGCGCGGCACTATCCTTGGATGACATTCCCTTGGATGACATTCCTCTCTTCCCTACGCCCCATGAGTTGCAGGGGGGCGAACCTGGACGATGCCGCCAGGCTGGCACAGCCAACCTCTAAATACAAATAGTTATCAAAAGCATTTGGTAATTATATGTAATACGTCGCATCGAGAATGAGAAATGCTTATACTCGTCGCCTGCATCCCAAGCTGTGACATCGCCAATGGATACTTCTCGCTCCCAAGCCTGCCGCCTACTGGGTGAAGGCCTGACCGCCGGCTACGAGGACCACCAGGTCCTCGAGAACATCGATTTCCGTGTTGCCGAAGGGCGTCTCACGGTACTGCTGGGCCCTAACGGCTGCGGAAAATCCACGCTGCTGAAGACACTGGCTCGCACGCTGACGCCACAGCGGGGCCGCGTGCTGCTCGACGGCCAGGAGATTCACCGCTACCGCACCCGTGAAGTCGCTCATCGCCTGGGCATCCTGCCCCAGAGCCCTACGGCGCCAGAGGGCATGACGGTACGCGAGCTGGTCGGCATGGGGCGTTTCCCCCATCAGCGGCTGTGGCGGCAATGGTCGAGGCAGGACGAACAGGCGGTAACGGAGGCCATGGCCGTGGCACGGGTCGCGGACCTTGCCAAGCGTCCGGTGGACGCCCTTTCCGGTGGCCAGCGCCAACGCTGCTGGATCGCCATGGTGCTGGCCCAAGACACCGACCTCATCCTGCTCGACGAGCCGACCACCTTTCTCGATCTCAAGGTTCAAGTCGACCTGCTGGAGCTGCTGGTACGGCTGGCCCACGATCGTGGGCGCACCCTGCTGGTGGTGCTGCATGACCTCAACCTGGCCGCAGCCCATGCCGACGTGCTGGTGATGATGCGCAACGGACGCATCGAGCATAGCGGCTCACCGGAGGCGGTCTTTACCGCGGCGAACCTGAAGCAGGTATTCGATCTCGATGCCGAGGTGATCAATGCCCCCAGTACCGGCCGCCCGGTCTGCATCCCGGCCCTCAGCAGCGCTATCTCCTCAGCCAGGCACAAGGAGGAGCTACCGGCATGACTGCCCCCCATCGTTTCTGTGCCCAGGAGAGCCTTGCGCAGGGCGACCCGCTGGCAGGCAGCGCTGCCCACGCCGAGCGCAACCTGCTACTCAGCTGGCCACGGCCGAAATGGCAACGCAGCCTACGTCAGGCCAGCGACATGTCCGCCGAGGTGTCGACACGGCTCGAGGCCGTTGCCGAGGCGGGGCGACGGGTCAACCTGATTCATCGGCGTGACCAGCCCAGCGAAAGCCACTGCCTCTACCTGATGCCGGAGAATCTTCGCTACGAAGTATCGCGCGACGAACTACCGGATTTACTGGCAGCGCTACAGCGGGATGAACCGCTCGCGCATTGGGAGAGGGCCGCGCCCGCCGTCCCGCTATTGCTGTGCTGTACCCACGGCAAGAAGGACAAGTGCTGTGCAAAATTTGGCTATGCCGCCTACAAGGCCCTGGGCGCAGCAGTAGCGGAGCGCGACCTGCCCTTCGAGGTGTGGGAAAGCACCCACTTGGGCGGCTGTCGCCTGGCAGCCAGTGCCGTGGTCTTTCCCACCCTGCGCAAGTACGGCCGCATCGGCGAGGAGGATGTGCTGCCGCTACTCGAAAGCGAGATGGCCGATCGTCCCTACCTGCCCTGTTATCGCGGCGACTCACGACTCAGCCCCGTGCAGCAGTGCGCTCAAGTCGCCGCGCTGGAGTGGCTGGCCGAACGCAGCCTCTACCCCAGCGTGTCGGTTTCCCCGCCATCCGATCCCGAGGCGTCTCGATCTCGGTTGATCGCGGAATGGCAAACGGCCACTGACCAGGGCACTCTGGCCGTGGAGTGCGTACAGCGCATCCTTCAGCGCTTCGACACCTGCGCCGATCTCGACGCTCCGGCCAAGGCCACCTGGGTCTGGCAAGCGGTCTCACTCCAACAACTCGAACCTCATACACTCCTGCGAAAGCCATATCCGCACCATGCCTGACGCCCCTTCCCGCTGCTCACGCTATATAAAGCGGGGCCTTGCTCTGCTCCTCACAGGACTTGCCCTGGACGCCTCCGCACACGGCATCGCCAGCATCGACTGGACCCTGGCCGAGACCCTGGTGGCGATCGATGCCTCTCCCCACGGTGTCGCCCAGACCGACGCCTACCACGAGTGGGTCGGTGAGCCACGCCTGAACGATCAGGTGATCGATCTAGGGCTGCGCTCGCAGCCCAATACCGAACTGCTGGCGCATCTGGCGCCTACGCATATCCTCCTCTCGCCGATGTTCGCCAACCTGGTGCCACGCTTGAGCGGGATCGGTCAGGTCGACACCTTCCACCTCTATACGCCCGGCCACGACACCTGGGAGGAGGCGGTCACGCTGACCCGCGCGCTGGGCGAAATGACCGGCCGCACCGCGGCGGCCGACAGCCTGATCGAAGAGACCGCCACGCGCCTCGAGACGCTGCGCCAACGGCTGCCAGCCGGCATGCCCCCACTGCTGATTATCCAGTTCATGGATGATCGGCACGTGCGGGTCTTCGGTGAGAACGGTCTATTCCAAGCGGTGCTGGATCAGCTAGGACTGGAGAATGCCTGGCAGGAGGAAACCAACGCCTGGGGCTTCAGCCTGGCGGGCCTCGAACAACTGATGGCGCTCGACGCGCAACTCGTGGTGGTTGAGCCCTACCCCACCGGCGTCGAGGAGAAGCTCCGCCGCAGTGCGCTATGGCAGCATTTAATCAGCCTACGCGGCGGCACCTATATTACCCTGCCACCGACCTGGAGCTTCGGCGCCCTGCCCTCGGCACAGCGCTTCGCCGAACTCCTGGTGGACGCCCTGCCCGAAGCATCCATAGCCGGATAGCGACTCTCTGATTCGCTTAACGTACCGGTCTTACACCGGCGCCTAATGATCCACCCTGGCCACTGCATCGCGACTGGCGGCTTTGCGCTCCTCCCCGGTCAGCTCATGGAGCTGCCCGCCGCGCATCTCCAGCAGGCGGTCGGCCTGGTCGAAGTAGTGGTCGTCATGGCTGATCACCACCAGCGTCTTGCCCAGCGCCCTGAGGCGCGGCAACAGCTCACGATAGAAGACCCGTCGGAACTGCGGATCCTGGTCCGCTGCCCACTCGTCGAGCAGCAGCAGATCGCGATGCTCGGCCACCGCCAGCAGCATTGCCAGGCGCTTGCGCTGTCCCTGGGAGAGATTGATATTGGTGACGCGTTCGCCCTCGAAGTCGAGTTTGCTGTGCATGCTCAGGGCGGCCAGCCACTCCTCCATCAGCATCGCATCGGGGGGCTCGCCCCCTGGGCCCATCAGGCGGTCGAACAGGTGCAGGTCGGTGTAGATCGCCGAGAAGTGCTGGCGATAGGTCACCCAGTCCGCCTCCTGCAGCGCCCGGCCATCGACCCGCACGGACCCGCTTTGAGGCTGATAGAGCCCGGTCAGCAGCCGTGCCAGGGTCGACTTGCCACTACCGTTGCCGCCTATCAGAAACACCACCTCGCCGCGCCGCAGGGTCAGGTCGATGGGCCCGATCGCGAAGCCCGGCCGCGCCTCCTCTTCAGGATAGCGATAGGTCACTTTCTCCAGGACAATCTCCTGCCAGTCGTGACGCCGAGTGTCGTCATTGAAGCTATCGCGATAATCCGCCAGGGCCAGAGAGCTCAACTTGTCGAAGGCCACCCGGGCGTTGATCAGCGTCGGCAAGGCGCCCACGGCCTGGATCAAGGGCGCCCGCAGAAACAGCAGCGTCAGGGAGAAGGTGGTGGCCACTTGCGCCGACGCCCAACCCAGGCCATTGGCCAGGAAGAACACCACGCCGATGGCCCCCAGCATCATGATATTGAACCAGTTGATCGCACTGAGATGGTAGGTGTCGCCGCGGACGATATGGTGTCGATAGGCATCGGCATTGGGCGTATAGACATCGCGATACAGCCGCTTGGCCCGATCGCGATTGAGCGCCAGCTCCTTGCGCCCCTCGATCACCGACTGATAGTCCGCATAGAGCCGATCTTCGACCTCGCGCAACTTGGCCATATGCTGGTAGACCCAGGTGACCAGGCGCATTCCAATGATGATGGTGGCCGCGGTCCAGAGTGCCGTCACTCCCAGTATCGAGGGCGACAACCAGCCCAGGTAGAGGCAGGCGCCCGCGGTCAGTACCCCGCCCTGCACCAGCTCAGGCAAGCGTACGAAGGCCACGGTGATATAGCGCACATCGGTGGACAGACTAGCCAGCAAGCGCGCGCTGCCAATCTGCTCGATACGTTCGATATCGGTATCCAGAATGCGCTTGATCAGCTGCCCCCGTAGCCGAAACACGAAGTGGTGGCCCAAGGTGGTCAACGCCAACTGCGAGACGAGGGTGATCACCAGCAACAGCGCAATCAGGCCCAGGAACTCCGGCAGGACTCCCCAGGGGTCGGGAAAGGCACCCAGCATCCGCTGATTGATAAAGGCGATGACCCCGATGCCCAGGCCAGCGCTGGCCAGACTCAGCACCACCACGGCCACGAAGGGCCAGCGGTAATCCCGCCATACGATTCTGAACAGCTCCATTAACCTTGGCTCCTTGAGAGAGCTGAACGCTAAGGGAAGCGCTGCAGCATGGAGTGTTGCTTTAACGACATCTGCATCTCAGGCTGAGCGGGAGCGGCCCACCATCACAGCCTGCGCAGCCCCCACATGAAATAGGCACCGCCAATCAGCGACGCGACCAGCCCGGCCGGCATGTCATAG
Source organism: Halomonas sp. ML-15 (assembly GCF_014779595.1). Classification (GTDB taxonomy): domain Bacteria; phylum Pseudomonadota; class Gammaproteobacteria; order Pseudomonadales; family Halomonadaceae; genus Franzmannia. The sequence continues at coordinate 398,369 of NZ_JACXZT010000002.1, read as the reverse complement.
GGGAAGATCACCTGGCGACCCAGCCAGTCGGCCAGCACCATCAGCAGCATGCCCACCAGCGCCGCACCCAGCAGGTGATGGTGGGCCCGCGACAGCCCCAGCAGCTTGGCCATATGCGGCGCCAGCAGCCCAACGAAGGAGAGCGGCCCCACCACCAAGGTGGCGCAGGCCGTGAGCAGGGCCACCAGCAGCAACAGCACCAGGCGAGCGCGATTGAGGGCAATGCCCAGCGCCAGCGTGGTGGGCGCGCCCAGCGGCAGGATGTCCAGCCAGCGGGTCAGCGGCAACGTGCACAACGTCAGCACCGCGGCCAGCGTCCCCACCACCAGAGCACTGGTCAGATCGACGTAGTAGGTGGAGCCCGCCAGCCAGGCGATCACCTGCTGCCCGCGTGGGTCTCCCCCCGCCAGCATCACGCTGCGCACTGCATCGAACAGCGCCGTCACCGCCACCCCGGTAAGCAGCAGGCGCTCGGGGACGTAACCGCTGCGGCGGTTGAGCGCGACCAGAATCAGCAAGGTGGCCAAGGCGCCCAACGTGCCTACACCCACCAGCATGCCGCTGGTCGGCGCCGGTAGCAGGAAGATCCCCAGGATCAAGGCGATGGCACAGCCGCCGCTAATCCCCAACACCTCGGGGCTGGCCATGGGGTTGGCCGAGAGGCGCTGCAGCAGCGTGCCCGCCACCGCCAGCATCAGGCCGCTGGCGGCCGCCGCCACCACCCGGGGCAGCCGCCACTGCATAACGCTCCAGTTGTCTGGCGACAGCCAGTACCAGCCATTCACCCCCTGCCCCAGCAGCAGCCCCAGGGCGATGGCCAGCAACAGGCCGATGGCCAGTTGCGTCGCCAGTCGGGGCGGGGCGGGGTGGCGGCTCGCGGTCACGGCCGAGGGCTGGGGCGCCTTGTTGCCGTGCATCTTCAGGCGCGGGATCAGCCACATCAACAGCGGCGCCCCCAGCGCACCGGTCACCGCGCCGGTAGGGATCAGCATCGGCACCAGGCCGCTGAAGTTCTGCAGCAGCAGATCGGTGGTGGCCAGCAGCACGGCTCCCAGCAGCGTGCCCCATAGCAGCCGCTCGCCAAGGCGACGCGCCCCCGCCATGCGCACGATATTGGGCGCCGCCAGGCCGATAAAGCCGATAATGCCCACCACGCTGACGATGCTGCCGGTGATGAATACCGCCAGCCCCATGCCCGCAAAGCGCAGATAGGTGAGCGACACCCCCAGGCTCTTGGCACTGGCATCGTCCAGCTCCAGCACCGCCAAAGGTCGCAGCAGGAACCAGGCCAGCACGCAGCTAATGGCCAGCCGCGGCCAGAGAATCGCCACGCCGTCCCAGCCGTTCTGAGCCAGTGAGCCGGCGCCCCAGATCAACAGCCCCGACAGCGCCTCGTGATTGAATAGCAGCAGCGCCGTGGCCAGCGCCCCCAGGTAGAGGTTCACCACCAATCCGGCCAGCACCACCACGATCGGCGCCAAGCCCCTCCGCCAGGCCAGCATAAACACCAGCCCCACCGCCAGCGCACCACCGGCCAGCGCCACCCACTCGCGGCCAATGGCCAGAAGCCCTGGCGCCAGCAGGGTCGCCGTCATTAGCGCCAGGTTGGCCCCCGAGGCCACCCCCAGCGTAGTAGGCGACGCCAGCGGGTTGCGCAGCACCTGCTGCATCAACACCCCGGCCAGCGCCAGGCCACCCCCCGCCAGCAGAGCGATGGAGAGTCTTGGCCACCACGCATAGTGCAGCAGTAGCTGGTCGATATCCTCGAACGAGGGTGACCACAGAGCCTTGAAGCCCAGCCCCAGCCCACCTTGGGACTCCAACCCCAGCCAGAACAGCACCAGCAATGGCAGGCTTAACAGCCAGCAGGCAAGCGCCGGCGCCCCCCTGCGCATCGCATACCCTGTCATGCCCAATGTGCCGGTTCCTGCTGGTGGCGCAAGCTACCGTCGATCATGCGTTCTGCCCCCTGTACAAAGACGATTCAGGCGGCCCACACTTTAATTGAAAACGATTATCATTGGAATGCGCGCGTAGGAAAGCCATCGAAGGCCGCCTGCGGGCACTACGATCAGCTCTAACAGAAGCACTGCTGGTCCTCACAGCAACTCAAGTCATCCAGCAGCATACCGGCTTGCTGATAATGCCTCATTACCTCCACATCCAGCTCCAACTCGGCCCCAATGGTGCCGCACACCACCGGGAAACGGCCGCGAAACTTGTAGATGAAACACAGCAGTATATCGCCATACGCCAGACGCGAGCCGGTCAGAAACAGGCCAGGCACCAGAGTGGATTCGTCAAAGCTATTGGTAAACGGCACCCCTTCGTCATCGTACAGAAACAGCGACTCCACCGGCCCAAGGTTGGCATTGAAGCCGGTGCAAAGGGTCGGCGCGTCTATGGCGGACCACTGCTCCCCGGTTTGGCAAAATACCCGGTAGCCTGACGCCTGCCGCTCAATGCGGGTCACCTCGCGGCCACTGGCCAGTTCAAAACGGGGATTGTCCCGCAGCTGTTCGAAGCGCTCTTGCGAGATCGGACTTAACACACGGCTGGGGTCATAGGTGTGCTCCCATTCATTACGACGCTCCAACATGGTGACCGACTTGCCTGCCCCCACCCAGTGCCACGCGGCGTCTATACCACTCTCGTAACCGCCAATGATGATTTGGTGGTCGCCCGTTTGCTCTGCGTAGCTGCCCAGCTCGCTGTTGTGGCGAGCCCACTCGGCCCCCTCAATGGTCGGAATCAGCGCGGCGCCATACTCGCCCCCGGCCCAGATCACAAAGCGGCAGCGCAGGCGGCGAGGACGCGCCGTGTACAGCTCGAACCCCTCCTTCAAGGGATAGACCTCGGTCACCGCTTCTTGTGTGGCCACGGGAATATCGTAGTGGTCGACCACTTTGCCAAGGTAGTCGGCATACTCCACGCCAGTGGGGTGCTCCCGCCTCAAGCTAAACGCCGGGGAGGTATCCGGCGTAATGGCATTGAGATCGGTTTGGTGGAAGCCATTGGCCGGAAACGACGGCGTGATCAAACGCATTTCCCGAGGCCAGCGGTGGAAGCTGGCACCGACCTGGCCGGCATCCAACACCAGCAGCCGCTCCCGAGGCAACTGCATCTGTCGCAGCAAAGCGGCACAGCCTAGCCCCGCCGGCCCGGCGCCGACAATGATGACATCTACGTCGAAAGCGTTGGACTCCACCATCAGGCCACCTCCCCCAGGGCTTGCTCAAACCAGGCCAGGGTCTGCTGATGATGAGCCTCGCCGTATAGCTCGATAAAGCGGGCCGTCATAAAATCCTGCTGGTCGTTTAAGGCGTTGATACGCTTGCGAATATAGGATTCAGTCAGCGAGATACCGCAGATTTCGGTAATGCAGTAGCGCCATTCGTCATAGCTGTTGGGGATCAGGTCGACCATATTGGCTCCTGCAGAGTGCGACAGAGGGGAAGTGTCAACCCAAATATCATTACGTTATAACATACCTAAAGCTGAGCAAGAAAATACCCGCCGCTCAGCGTTGGGTCCAACAGCCGAGCCGCCAGCACAGCAAGCGCTGTAATTTGACATAACCGCTACCAAGCACCAGAATGCAAATCAATCTCATTGAGATAAGCTATGGTGTCCTATGAACGCGGAACGCTCCCAGCTGTATTACACATGCGTTTTTCTGCACGTCTCCTTCCAGGCGATCCTGAACTCGGTCGCCACCTCGCCGAGGAGAGACGACACGCCCTGCTGGCTGGATGCTCAAACGCTGCGCATGCTGCTTGGTGAGCTGCAGCGCTGCCGCCAGGAGGCAGCGCCCTTCAAAGAGGTCAACCAGCCGCTGGATACCGCGATCTATCACTGCGGCCTGCTAATGGCGCAGTGCCCCGCTGCTCTCAACCGCCAGCTCTGCCAGCACCATCTCTCGGCGATCATGGCGCCGTTGAAGGAAGCCACCGCACAGCTCTCGAGTAGCACTCAGCGAACCCCTGCCACCGCCTCATCTCCTCGCCAGCGGCTGCGTGGTTGGCTGGGGTGGTGACGGCCGTCTGCCAACGTCAGCGCTGTCCTCATGCGTTTCTTCGACCATGAGCTCGAGCCGGTCAAGCACGGTAGATAAAGACAAGGAATCCAGCATGTTCGAGGTCAAGGGCGCCACTTTCGAGATCAACGGCAAATGCCTGCTGCATCCCGTGGAGCACCGTTTCGAAGAGGGCAAGGTCTACGGCTTGATCGGCCATAACGGCTCGGGGAAATCGACCCTGATCAGGCTGCTCGCCCAGCAGCAATCGGTCAGCCAGGGTGAGGTGCTGCTAGATGGCCGCCCCGTGCGTGACTGGGGCCAACGCGAGTTCGCCCGCCGGGTGGCCTATCTGCCCCAGCACCTACCGAACGCCGAGAATCTTATCGGGCGCGAGCTGATCAGCTTCGGGCGCTACCCCTGGCATGGGCTGCTGGGCCGCCACACCCGGGAGGACAAGGCTGCCGTCGAGCGCGCCATCGAACTCAGCCATACCGAGGATTTTGCCAACCGTCTGGTGGACACCCTCTCCGGCGGCGAACGCCAGCGCGTGTGGCTGGCCATGCTGCTGGCTCAGGAGAGCCGCTTCCTTCTTCTCGACGAACCGCTGGCCGCGCTGGATATCTCTCATCAGATGGAAGTGCTGGCACTGATCCGCAAGCTGTGCGACGAACTCAAGCTCTGCGTGATCATCGTGCTCCACGACATCAACATGGCCTCGCGCTACTGCGACGAGCTGCTCGCCCTGCACAGCGGCCGAGTGCTCGCCCACGGCTCCCCCGAGGAGATGATGACCAACGACACTCTGGAAGCGATCTACGGTCTGCCCATGCAGGTGATGCCCCACCCCAACGGCGAGCATCGCATCGCCGTGGCGTGTTAGGTGCCCTATCACCGTGCCGCGTGAAGAGACGTGACCTGAGCGCGTGGACGCTGTGGCGCTTGCTCCTGCAGCACCGCCATAAGCAGGGCTGATTCTTACCCTGCCTCAGACCTGCATATCCTCCTGCCAGCATAGACAGCCCAACCGACAGCGGCCGGGATGTAACGAGTAGTTGCACCGGCCCTCTTCATGCGTATACTAAATCTAATAAAAACATTTCTCATTATCAATAAATGCCAATACATCCAAGGGAACTTCACTGGAGATCAACGATGTCCCCCTCCCTATGCAGGCCTCTCCTCACTGTTGCTATTGCCAATATCTGTGCTTCAGCACTGTTGGCCTCGCCCGCCATACTTGCCCAGGACGCCACAACGCAGGCGGCAGAAAATGACGACACCATCGATACATTGCCCCCCCTTCAGGTAACCGGCGAGTACCTGCGTGATGCCTCGACTGAAGGAACAGGCTCATACACCACAGACTCAATGGATACCGCGACGCGGCTAGGCTTATCCATTCGAGAAACACCGCAGTCAGTATCAGTGATCAGCCGACAGCTGATTGATGATATGCAGTTGGAATCACTGACGGATGTGGTCAATACAGTGACGGGCCTCACTTCAACCCAGCAAGACAGCCAAAGACATGTTTTTTCAGCACGTGGATTTGAGATTAACAACTATCAGATTGATGGCATACCAACGACTTGGGAAAGTGGTTATTCCGCTGGAGAATCACAAATGGATACTATCCTTTATGACCGTATTGAAGTCGTTCGCGGTGCCAGTGGTTTGACTTCCGGTGCGGGTGATCCTTCGGCTGCGATCAACCTTGTGCGCAAGAAAGCGGATAGTGAGGAATTTACTGGACATGCCACTATCAGTGCTGGAAGCTGGGATCGCTATCAGGGTACTGTGGATATTTCGACGCCGTTAAATGAAGCAGGAACGGTACGCGGACGCGTCGTTGGCAGCTATCTCGAAGAAGGTTCTTTCGTTGATCGTTTGGAAAATGAAAAATCCGTTTTCTATGGCACCTTAGCTGCTGATTTATCAGATAACACTGTAATGAATGTCGGTATTAGCCAACAACAGAATAAACCGACCAGTTCAACCTGGGGCGGTTTACCTGCTTGGTTTAGTGATGGTGAAAGAACAGATTGGTCTCGCTCTAAAACGGTTGGCGCAGACTGGACAAGATGGGACTCTGAAGTAACTAATCACTTCGTAAACTTCGAGCATAATTTTGATTCCGGCGCATCCATTTACGCCGCTTATAGCAAAAGCATCAATAAAGCTGACTTGCCATTAGTCTATTTATACGGCACTCCTGATAAACAAACTGGCCTGGGAATGGGTGCGCTGCCAGCTTGGTATGACGTCGAGCGTAAGCAGGATAATATCGATATTTATGGCAACCTGCCGTTTTCACTTTCTGGCCGTGACCATGAGGTAACGGTAGGTCTGATGCACAGTAAGCAGGACTTTACCTCCGAACAGCGGAATCCACTGAATGCGCCGCCAGTCGGAAATTTCTATGAGTGGGATGGCTCTTATCCAGAGCCTGAGTGGGGTCCAAAAACACCCCATACAAGAAAAGAAACTGAACAACTTGGTGGTTATGGCGTTTTACGCTTATCGCTGGCTGACCCGCTGACCCTGATTCTGGGTAGTCGCATTACTAACTGGGATACCGAAGGCATAAAATCAAACGGTGACTTCTATGATTTCAATCACCACCAAATAGTCACACCCTATGCTGGCTTAATCTACGACATTAATGATACCTATTCAGCTTATGTCAGCTATACAGATATTTTTAACCCCCAGGACGAGCAGGATAGAAATGGTAATTACCTGGATCCAGTGGAAGGTAAAAACTATGAGACCGGCATTAAAGCGGAATATTTTGAAGGGCGCCTGAACGCCATGATCTCAGTATTTCGTATCGATCAGGATAACTTGGCGCAGCCCGATGTGGGTTATTTGGTTCCTGGCACCACTAACCAGGCCTCATATGCTGCGGAAGGCACCACCAGTATTGGTTATGAGTTTGAAGTATCAGGTGCTATCACCGATGATTGGAACCTTATGTTCGGGTGGTCACAGTTTCAGGCCGAAGATGCCGAGGGTTCAGCAGTCAATACCGCTCAGCCTCGCCGCACCGCAACCTTGTTCACTACCTATAAATTAAACGATTTAACCCTCGGTGGCGGCTTCAATTGGCAAAGCTCCAACTACACAAGGTTAACCAACCCGCTGGGGAACAGCGAAGAAATAAAACAGGGTAGTTATGCACTTGCTCACCTGATGGCCAATTATCAGATGACACCGGAGTTAAGCGCCCAGTTGAACATCAACAATCTATTTGACGAAAAGTATTACACCAATAGTGGTGCTTGGTTCAGTCAGTTGGCATACGGCGCGCCACGCAGCGCAAACTTGACACTAAAATATGACTTCTAAGATGACACAATGGAAAATTATCAAATACCCTCCATTTTATTTTCAACTGAAAGCTGAGTCTACATTACAGACTTATATCCGGCCCTCCCATGAAACTTCTCTATGTCAAGCACAGTTGTAAAATTTCGCACCAACAGCTTTCACCACTCCGCACTCTATATAGTATTTATGGTTTTTGTCATCATATTAATAGGTGACTTTGTTAGCAAGAATGCCATAGCAGGTATATCGAGCACACCAATAGCCACTTTGACGATTTAAAACCCAGGACGTGGATGGGGTAAGACAGCACGGTGAGGTCTATTTGACCGAGTCACGCAAGATCATCGACTGACTCAGCGTTCGAGCTCTCGCGAACTCGAACGTGGCTTACTGTTGACAGGATGCTTGGTCAGGGACGGCCAAGATCCTGTCTTTTTATTGCTTCGTCTTCCCCTCAGCGCGCGAAAACCACCGTGCGCTTGTCGTTCAGAAACACCCGCCGCTCGACGTGGTAATCCACTGCCCGGGCCAGGGTCAGGCACTCGATATCGCGGCCCTTGGCGACCAGGTCGTCGGGGGTATCGGCATGGGTCACCGGTTCCACGCCCTGGGTGATGATCGGCCCTTCGTCGAGGTCGTCGTTGATATAGTGGGCGGTGGCGCCGACCAGCTTGACGCCCTTCTCGTGAGCCTGGTGATAGGGCTTGGCACCCTTGAAGCCAGGCAGCAGCGAGTGGTGGATATTGATCGCTTTGCCCGCCAGCTTCTCGCTCATTTCACTGGAGAGCACCTGCATGTAGCGCGCCAGGATCACCAGCTCGGCGCCGCTCTCCTCGACCACCTGCCACACCTTGGCCTCTTGCTCGGCCTTGGTCTCCGGGGTGATCGGGAAGTGGTAGTAGGGCAGATCGTGCCAGGCGGCCAGCGGCTCGAGGTCGGGATGGTTGGAGACCACCGCACGGATCTCGATCGGTAGCTGGCCGGTGCGGTAGCGATAGAGCAGGTCGTTGAGGCAGTGGTCCGCCTTGGAGACCATGATCACGACCGGGGTCAGCTGCCCCGGCGAGGCCAGCTCGAAGCTCATGTCGAACTCGGCGGCGCGCGCGGCAAACTCTGCCTGGAAGGTATCGGCGTCAAACCCTGCCGCCTCGGGGAAGAAGGCGGTACGAATGAAGAAGCGCTGGCTGAGGCGATCATCGAAGGACTGCTGCTCGGTGATATAGCAGCGCTGCTCCTTGAGAAAGCGGGTGACCACGTCCACGGTGCCCAGGCGGCTGGGGCACTGGGCGGCGAGAATCCAGGTATCGGATGAGTGATTCATTGGGGGCTCCTTGATGGGCATCCCTGCCGCAGACGGTATGCTTGAGCATGCCTATTGTCGCTTATATTGACTATTGAGCAGCGCTATCGCAGATAGCTCAGGACTGATCCGTCGACAGGCTTACGAGGAGGCGCTGTTCATCTGGAGTTCGCCATCCCTCGCTACGCGACGAAGGGGAATGTTCCGCAAACACGCCGTGAACCCATCCCTGGGGGCTCGACGACGGCATCCCTGCCGTAGACGGTTTGCTTGAGCATGCCCCTTGTCGCTTATGCTGACCATAGCGGTGTTCGCGTTGCCAACTAGCGCTCTACCCCTATTGCATACTCCTCGCCGGCATCCAGCAACCAGCGGTAGCAGTAGTCGGCGAAGCTTCTGCGCACCACCAGCTCCCAGCGCGACTCGCCACTGCGGCGCACGATAACGGTGGCCTTGGCGAATACCGTGGTCACTCCTTTGCCTACCGCGAAGTGGCTCGGGTCGACGTCGTAGACCACCGACTTCATCAGCAGCTCGGGCACCGCGTCGCCCTCGAGGGTGAGCAGCGTCTGGCCGCCGCTGACGTCGACGATAGCGAAGCTGGCATCGCCGAGGCGCTCGCGTAGCTGCCGCTCGACGGCGAAGGCCTCGCCGCCGGGGACGATCAGCAGCCACTCGTCCGGCGATAGCCACTGGATGGAGCGCTCGCCGCTGGCATCCCAGCTCAGGGTATTGGGACGGCCCGGCAGGCCGATATCCAGCACCTCGCGCAGCGCCTCGTCGAGCACGATGGCCCCGCCGCGCAGGATCAGGTGGCCGAGAAACGCCTGCTCGCGCAGTACCACGCGGCTTGCGGCGCTGGGGGCCGGCGCCCCGCTGCGCTGCAGCGAGTAGGCCAGCGGTGTCTCGGCCGCCACGCTGGCGTGATCGGCGCGGGTATCGTAGAGGTTGACCCGGCTCATCGCAGAGTTAGACATGCTGACGCTCTCCCTTGGGATCGATGAAGATCGGGCTGGTGATCTCCGCTTCGTGGACGCTGCCGTCGACCATCGGCAGATAGACGCTCTCGCCCATCCTGTCGTGGCCGCCCTTGACCACCGCCAGAGCGAAGCCGCTCTCCAGGGTCGGGCTGTAGTAGCTCGAGGTGACGTGACCCACCATCGGCATGGGGATGGCGTGGTTTGGGTCGAAGACGATCTGCGCGCCCTCCTCCAACACTACCTTGGGGTCCTTGGGCTTGAGGCCCACCAGCTGCTTGCGGTCGCGGCGGGCGGTGTCGCTGCGGGTCAGCGCGCGCTTGCCGATCCACGAGAACGGCTTGTCGTAGCCCACGCACCACTGCATGCCGAGGTCTTCCGGGGTCACCGAACCGTCGGTGTCCTGGCCGACGATGATAAAGCCCTTCTCGGCGCGCAGGACGTGCATGGTTTCGGTGCCGTAAGGCGTCAGCTGGTACTTCTCGCCGTGGACGAACAGCGCCTTCCAGACGTGCATGGCGTAGTGGGCCTGGACGTTGATCTCGAAGGTCAGCTCGCCGGTGAAAGAGATACGGAAGACCCGCGCCGGCACCCCGGCCACCGTGCCCTCGCGCCAGTCCATGAACTTGAAGCTGTCGCGGTCGAGGTCGATATCGGTCAGCTCGGCGAGCAGCTGACGCGACTTGGGCCCGGTAATCGTCATGGTCGCCCAGTGGTCGGTCACCGAGGTAAAGGTCACGTCGAGCTCAGGCCACTCGGTCTGGTGCCACAGCTCCAGCCACTCGAGGATCGCCGCGGCGCCGCCGGTGGTGGTGGTCATCACGAAGTGGTTATCGGCCAGGCAGCTGGTCACACCGTCGTCGGTGACCATGCCGTCGTCCTTGCACATCAGGCCGTAGCGGCACTTGCCCACCGCCAGTTTCGCCCACTTGTTGGTGTAGATGCGGGCCAGGAACTCGCGGGCGTCCGGGCCTTGGATGTCGATCTTGCCCAGCGTCGAGGCGTCGAGGATACCGACCCCCTCGCGCACCGCACGGCACTCCCGGGCCACCGCCTCGTGCATGCTCTCCGGCTTGCCGCTCAGCGTGCGGGGGTAGTACCAGGGACGCTTCCACTGGCCGACGTCCTCGAACTCGGCGCCGTTCTCCACGTGCCACTGGTGCAGCGCGGTGTAGCGCTCGGGGTCGAACAGCTCGCCGCAGTGGCGACCGACGATGGCGCCAAAGGTCACCGGTGTGTAGTTGGGGCGGAATACGGTGGTGCCCACCTCGGGGATGGTGCGCTTCAGGCAGCGCGCGGCGATGGCCATGCCGTTGATATTGCCGAGCTTGCCTTGATCGGTGCCGAAGCCCATGGCGGTGTAGCGCTTGACGTGCTCGATGGACTCGAAGCCCTCGCGGGTGGCGAGTTCGATGGCCGCCGCGGTGACGTCGTTCTGCAAGTCGACGAACTGCTTGGGCGCGCGCAGGGTCGGTTTCTCATGGGGAATCTGAAAGAGCGCGCAGGCCGGCGATTCACTGATCGCCTCGCAGGCCGGCAGGGTCAGCGGCTCGGCGCTACCGCCAAGCACCGAGGCGACGCGGGCGCCAACCGCGGCACCGTCGGCCAGTACCTCACCCAGAGAGTAGATGCCCTGGGCGCCCCCGGCGGCGTGGACGCCGTCGACCAGAGTCGGTACGAAGCCGAGCAGGGCGTCGTTCCAGGTCGGCCGCGCGCCAGTGTGGGAGGCGAGGTGAATCACTGGGCTGTAGCCGCCGGAGCTGGCCACGCAGTCGCAGGCCAGGGTCTCCACTGGTCCGGCCACCCGGAAGCCGTCGATATCGATCTTGGCGACACGCGCCGCCGAGACGCGGTTGGCGCCCTTGGCCTCGATCACCGCGCTGCTGGTGATCACGCGGATGCCGCGCTGGCGGGCCGCGTCGACCAGGTTGCCATCCGGCGCTTCGCGAGCATCGACGATGGCCACTACCTCATGGCCGGCCGCGTGCCAGTCGAGGGCCGCGCGGTAGGCGTGATCATTGCTGGTGGAGAGCACAAGCCGTTTGCCTGGCACCACGCCATAGCGGCGGATATAGGTGGAGACGGCGCCGGCCAGCAGATTGCCCGGCACGTCGTTGCCAGCGTAGACCAGCGGTCGCTCGTGGGCGCCGGTGGCCAGTATCACCTGGCCGGCACGCACCCGGTGCAGTCGCGCCCGGCTCTGGCGTGCGCCCTCGGCGCTGGCCGGCGCGCAATCGGCCAGGTGCTCGGTGCGCCGCTCGTGCAGGGTGACGAAGTGGTGGTCGTGGTAGCCGTTGGCGGTGGTGCGCGGCAGCAGGGTGACATTGGCCATGCCGCCCAGCTCCTCGAGCACCCCGGCGACCCACTGGTCCGCCGGCTGGCCGTCGAGGATCTCGTGACTATCCAGCAGCGAGCCGCCCATCTCCTCCTGCTCGTCGGCGAGGATTACCCGCAGGCCGCTGCGCGCGGCAGCCAGGGCGGCGGCGAGCCCCGCCGGGCCGGCACCGATCACCAGCACCTCGCAGTGGCGATTGAAGTGGTCATAGATGTCCGGGTCGGCCTCGGCGGGACTGCGCCCGAGGCCAGCGCTCTTGCGGATATACTTCTCGTAGGTCATCCACATCGAGGCCGGGGCCATGAAGGTCTTGTAGTAGAAGCCCGGCGGCATGAAGTGGCCGCCGACCTTGCCGACCAGGCCCATCAGGTCCTTCTGCACGCTCGGCCAGCCGTTGGTGCTGCGCGCCACCAGGCCGTCGTAGAGCGCTTGCTGGGTGGCGCGCACGTTAGGTACCTGAGCGGCTTCCGAGGCGCCGAGCTGAACCACCGCATTGGGCTCCTCGGCGCCGGCGGCGACGATGCCCCGCGGCCGCGAGTACTTGAAGCTGCGATTGACGATATCGACGCCGTTGGCAATCAGTGCCGAGGCCAGGGTGTCACCGTGATAGCCCTGGTAGGTCTGGCCATTGAAGGTGAAGCTGAGCGGTCGGCTGCGGTCGATGCGCCCGCCCTGGGCGAGGCGCTGCACTTGCTGGTTCATGCGCGGACTCCTTGGCGGACATCATCAGTAGCGGTGGCCGCTTCGCTGACCGAAGGCTCAGCGGTAACGCTGGGCTGCTCGCCGATCTTGTAGGTTTCGAGAATCGCGTAGCTCACGGTGTGCCGGGTGATGTTGAAGAACTTGCGACAGCCGACGGCGTGCACCCAGAGTTCGTGATGGATGCCGCGCGGGTTGTCGCGGAAGAACAGATAGTCGCCCCACTCCTCATCGGTGCAGGCGTCGGGGTCCGCGGGCCGCAGGATATGGGCCTGGCCCTTGGGGTGGAACTCCTCTTCTTCGCGGAGCTCCTCGCAATAGGGGCAGTAGATTTGAAACATGGGGTTCTCCCTTGGAGAGACTTTCTCAATCCGGCATCGATGAGCTTATCCGGCGCTCATCTCGAGCACCTGTCCACGACGATTTGTCGGGGCGCCTATTCTCATTAATCACTCAATGCGCTACGCCGGCCGCACCGTGCTCGTCGATCAGCGCTCCGCTATGGAAGCGGTCGATGGAGAACGGCGCGGCAATCGGATGCATTTCACCCTTGGCCAGGCTGGCGGCAAAGACATGCCCCGAACCAGGCGTGGCCTTGAAGCCACCGGTCCCCCAGCCACAGTTGAAGAACAGCCCCTTCACCGGCGTCTTCGACAGGATCGGGCAGGCGTCCGGGCAGGTGTCGACGATGCCGCCCCACTGGCGGTTCATGCGCACCCGCGAGAAGATCGGGAACATCTCGACGATGGCCTGGAGGGTGTGCTCCACGGTGGGGAAGCTGCCGCGCTGGCCGTAGCCGTTGTAGCCGTCGATGCCGGCGCCGATCACCAGGTCGCCCTTGTCCGACTGGCTGATGTAGCCGTGGACGTGGTTGGACATCACCACGGTGTCGAGCACCGGCTTGAGCGGTTCGGAGACCAGCGCCTGCAGCGGGTGGGACTCCAGCGGCAGCCGGAAGCCGGCCATCTTGGCCAGCACCCCGGAGTTGCCGGCGGTGACGCAGCCGATGGTCTTGGCCTCGATATCGCCGCGGTTGGTGTGCACGCCGTAGACGCGGCCGTCGCGGATCTTGAAGCCGGTGACCTCGGTGTTCTGCAGCAGGTCGACGCCCAGCGCATCGGCGGCTCGGGCATAGCCCCAGGCCACGGCGTCGTGGCGTGCCACGCCGGCCCGCGGCTGCCAGGAGGCGCCCATCACCGGGTAGCGCGCACGCTTGGAGCAATCGAGAATCGGCACGATCTGCTGCACGCCGGCGGCATCGAGCACTTCGCCGTCGACGCCGTTGAGGCGGTTGGCGTTGACCCGGCGCTGGATGTCGCGCATGTCCTGCAGGGTGTGGCCAAGATTGAGCACGCCGCGCTGGGAGAACATCACGTTGTAGTTGATGTCCTGGGAGAGCCCTTCCCAGAGTTTCATGGAGTGCTCGTAGAGCGCCGCCGCTTCGTCCCATAGATAGTTGGAACGCACGATGGTGGTATTGCGAGCCGTATTACCACCGCCCAGCCAGCCCTTCTCGACCACCGCTACGTTGGTGATACCGTGCTCCTTGGCCAGGTAGTAGGCGGTGGCCAGGCCGTGGCCGCCACCACCGACGATGATCACGTCGTACTGTTTCTTGGGCGTGGGGTTGCGCCACTGGCGCTCCCAGTGCTCATGATGGCTCAGCGCGTGCTTGACCAGGCCGAAGCCGGAATATCGTTGCATGGTCGACTCCTGCGGGATGGCTGCGCCGGGCGCAGTTGCAAGGTGGTGAATGACTTCATCACTGCCGACGATGGTAAGAGTCGTTCGTTGCGACGAACTACTCGCCAGCGTCATGCCAGGTCGCATTTGCGACAGACAGGTCAAGAGAAGCGCAGCCTGCCATGCACAACCCCCATGGCAGGTCGAGCAGTATGAAGATATTTACTCCGCTACCAGCGTGTGACCCAGAGGATTAGCTCAGGGAAAAGCGTGAACAGCCCCACCGCGCCAAGCAGTATCAGCCAATAGGGCAAGGAAGCCTTGGCCGCAGTGGTGAGGTCGACTTCGTTTTTGGAAATGGATGTCAAGACAAAAAGATTCAACCCCATGGGAGGAGTTATCATTCCTATCTCGACCAACAAGGTAACGACGATGCCAAACCAGATGGGATCAAACCCAAGGCCAATAATCATAGGGAAGGTGATGGGTAGCGTCATCAATAGCAGTGAAATACCATCGAAAAAACAACCCAGCACAATATAGATGATGACGATTAATAGCAGAATACCGTAGGGGCCTAGGCCAAAACCACTGATAGCGTCTATCGCGGAGCGGGGGATGCCCAACAGACTAACCGCCTGAGATAGAATGACCGTGCCGAGTAAAATCATGCCAATTGCCGCAAACATCAGGGAGGCGTTCTTGAACGCCTGCCACAGCTTGGGTAGATCGAGATTTCCCCACGTCATGCCCAGCACGATACTCGCGACAACACCTAGAGCAGCGGACTCTGTTGGTGTCGCAATACCTAAGTAAATGGTCCCGAGAACAAAGAAGATCAGGATCGGCAGCGGCCAGATCTCCTTAAGCCCGCGGGCCACCGCTAGCCAGTCCATCCGCCCCTCCGCCACGGGTGCAATCGGCCCGCCAAGCTTAGTGCGTACGATGATCCATATTGAAAAGGCGCAAGCAATCATCAGGCCCGGCAGCATACCGGCGACGAACAGGGTGCCGATGGAGACATTCTGGGTGGCGCCGTAGATGATCAGCGCCAGGCTCGGCGGTATCAATAGGCCCAAGGTGCCGCCCGCCGCCAAACTACCTACCACCATACCGGGCTCATAGCCGCGCGATCTCAGCTCAGGATAACCTACCGAGCCAATGGCAGCGGCCGTCGAGGTGCTGGAGCCGCTGACGGCACCGAACAGTGTACATACCGCAATATTGGTATGCAGCAGCTGCCCCGGCACACGTGCAAAGAGTGGCGTCAGACCATTATAGACTCGCTTGGATATACCACTCGCCAGGAGAACCTCCCCAAGAAAAATGAACAGTGGCACCGCGCTCAGGGTAAAGTCGGTCAACATGTTCCAAGAAGCGGTGATCGCCAGGGGTGTAGCACCATTGGCCTGGAAATGCAGCAGCGCCATGCCAACCAACCCCAGCGCCGCACCCAGGATTGCCCCGCTAGTAAGAAGTACGGCAAGCCCACCACTAAGCAGTAACCAGCTCATGGCCCAACCTCCCCAGACGAAACATTGTCGCTAGGCGCTTGACGTATGCCATGGCGAAATTGCACCAGTATGCACAGCAGCATGGATATCGGCATGAGCGTCATCCAGGGCCATAGCAGGATGCCGCTGATATCCGTTCGCGATCGGATAGAGTGGGAGAACTCCATGAAGTCCCACGCCTCATAGGCGAACACCACGCAGAAGGTCACCAAGGTGAGCGTGCCGATCATATCCATTATGCCGGCCGCCGGCTCTGGCACCAGCCTTCGCACGATCTCTATGCGGATATGGCGCCCCTTGTCCAGCACGTAGGGCAGGCAGAGGAAGGTCATGGAAAGAAATAACAGACCGGCCAGCTCGTCAGAAAAACGCACGGGCCGGCCACCAATATAGCGCATCAGCGTACTGACGAAGATCAGCCCCGTCATCGCAATACCGCTGAGCACGCCAAGCAGAAAGGCGCCATGAGCCGATCGCTCGACGATGGCGCTCATTTTCTTCAGCATCGATTTATCCACCCTGAAATGACAAAAACTCGGGAGCCAGTGACTGGCTCCCGATGGATAGGCCTCACTCGGAAAGTGCTTTGGTCACTGTCTCGTAGTAACGCAGGCCATCCTCCCCAGCGTTCTCCGCCAGGCTCTGCCAGTTGTTCCAGGCCGCCGTCACGAAGGTATCAACATCCTCAGCGGAGAATGGCTCGAGCACGGTGATACCCAGCGCTTCGCGCTCTGTGCGTGCCTCGGACTCTCGCTCTGGATCCACGGCCAGCTCACGAGTGATGTCCCACACCTCCTGACCGGCCTCTTCCAATGCTTGACGCTGGTTGTCGTTCAATCGGCCCAGTGCTCGTTCACTGATGCCGAATATCCAGGGTGCCGCGGCCCAGGGATGCAGGTAAGCCTCGTATTCGGTTACTTCCTGTAGAGAAATGGTCTTGGCGACAGTAGAGAGATAGTAGGCGCAGTCCACGACACCCGTCTGTAGGGCCATATACATATCATTCTGAGGGATCACCTGAGCGGCAATGCCCAACTCATCGAAGGTCTCGACGAGGTGCCTCGACCAGACCCTCACTTTCTTATCCTGTAAGTCCTCGAGGGTGTTAACCGGCTCCTTGCAGTGCAACCCCACATCGAATACCGGCGCTACCACTCCCCCCACAGTGTGAATATCCCATTGTGCGAAGCCATCGTCGTACAGCTCCTTGATGACGGGCAGAATCTCAAGGTGCTGCTCTGGCTCGGTGATCGCCCCTTGGGCGTATACCGCGGAGAGTGCAGGCGCATCCCGGGTGTAATACTCCCCGTACAACAGTGCCATATCCACCATGCCGCGCTGCAAGGTACGCAGTATATCCGCTTCCCTGAGCCCCAGTGCACCAGCATGATTGACGTTAATCTTCAGTTCGCCGCCGGATTTCTCCTCCACTAACCTGGCGAACTCCTCAATATGCGCTGCCTCCGGCCGGGACTGCGCCAGACCGCTATGGAAATTCAGTGTGGTCTCGCTCGCCTGAGCATCGGATGTCACCAAGGCTAAGCCTAGCAGCGGCAAACAAATTATTAGCTTGTTGATTTTGTTATCTTTCATCGATTCACTACCTTCGAATGAGGAGGAGAACTTCATTCTGGGCACCCCACCCCCTCAGCAGCGGACCGCATGCGACACCTCCGTGCCGCAGAGCGACGGCTTTGATTTCCGCATCACTTTGCGTATCTTGAACTTTGGTCTAGCCGGACAGTCCCGGCCAGAGACCCAACATCAGGAGCCCATTCTCACATGGCCGCTCATTTTGAAAGCTTGCTCAAGAACAAGAACAGGGCTTACCTCCCGCCCAGCTCGCACCAAATGGGGCAGCCCCAGACGCGTAAGGTTGCTTTCGTACTGCTAGAGCATTTTTCCATGATGGCCTTCACCGGCGCGGTGGATGCCTTGGTGACTGCCAATCTGATGCGCCCCTCTACGCCTTACGAGGTGATAGTGACTAGCATTTCAGGCAAGCATGTATTGAGCGACCTCAACATCGAGACCCCCGTAAGCTGTCAACTTGAGGAGCTCGATGAAAGACAGCTAGATATGCTGATTGTATGTGGTGGATTGAGGGTTGATCTGCAGCATGCTCCCGTAGTGCGCAACAAACTCAGGGCTGCCAGCAAAATGGGCGTCACGCTAGGGGGCTTGTGGAACGGCGCATGGCTCCTGGCCGAAGCTGGGCTGTTGAGTGGCTATGAATGCGCCTATCATCCTGATGGGCGCACCGCTCTGCGAGAGATGTTTCCTGAGGTCATAATTTCTAAGCATCATCATGTCCTGGATAGAGAGCGATTGACCTGTGCGGGGGCCAACAGCTCGCTAGATATGATGCTGGCAGTAGTGCGCCGGGACTGCGGAGAAGATTTTACTAACGCCATTGAGGAGATCCTGAGCTGCGATAAGCGTCAGGAAGTAGCTGATATATCTGTCATCAGTATCGATAACGACCCGACCCTGCCACAGTCGCTAAAATTAGCGCTAGAGCTAATGCATAACAACATAGAAGAACCGCTTTCCATCCACGAAATCGCCGACTGCATCGATATCTCAAGGCGGCAGCTGGAGCGCCTATTTCAGCGGCATGTAGATGCCCGCCCTTCACGCTACTATCTCGAACTGCGCTTGACTCATGCTCGCCGATTACTGCAACAGACCAACAAGTCCATCACCGAAATAGCCATAGCCACTGGATTTATCAGTATTTCCCACTTCCGACGTAGCTTCCATCAGCTATTCGATATTCCACCTGGCCGCTTCCGAAAGGCAAAGGCTAGCCAACAGCATCATCCGCCAGGCTAGCCTGCTTGAGCAGCCAAAGACGCTATTTGCCTAGGCTGCCTTATGGGTGATGGCCTACGCCTTGTTCAGGCGATGGCGCTGTGCCGCTCGGCGTCGACATGTCGGCTATCAGCATAGACCGGGTAGCGAGCGCACAGGATCGCGACCTTGTCGCGCACTTCGGCTTCTACGGCGGCGCTGTCACTGCCCTCGCCCAAGGCATCGAGGATGTCACAGATCCACTCGGCGAGCGTCTGGCAGTCGTCGATATCGAAGCCGCGTGTGGTCACCGCCGGAGTACCGAGGCGCAGGCCGGAGGTGACGAAAGGGCTCTGCGGATCGTTGGGTACGGCGTTCTTGTTGACGGTGATATGTGCGCGCCCCAGCGCCGCGTCGGCGTCCTTGCCGGTGACGCCCTGGGCAATCAGCGAGACCAGGAACAGGTGATCGTCGGTGCCGCCGGAGACCACCTCGAAGCCGCGGTCGATGAACACCGCGGCCATCGCCCGAGCGTTGTCGATCACCCGCTGCTGGTATTGCACGAACTCCTGGCTCATGGCCTCCTTGAAGGCCACTGCCTTGGCGGCGATGACATGCATCAGCGGCCCGCCTTGCTGGCCGGGGAATACCGCACCGTTGAGTTTCTTGTAGAGGTCCGCATCGCCGCTGGCCGAGAGGATCAGGCCGCCGCGGGGGCCGCGCAGGGTCTTGTGGGTAGTCGTGGTCACCACATGGGCATGCGGCAGCGGGCTGGGATAGAGGCCGGCAGCCACCAGGCCCGCCACATGTGCCATATCGACCAGTAGCCAGGCGCCCACGGCGTCCGCGATGGCGCGAAAGCGACGCCAGTCGACGACCCGCGAGTAAGCCGAGAAGCCGGCGATGATCAGCTTGGGGCGGTGCTCATGGGCCAGCCGCTCGACCTCGGCATAGTCGATCTCGCCGGTCTCGGGATTCAGGCCATACTGCACGGCGTGATAGTGCTTGCCGGAGAAGTTGGGCGCCGCGCCGTGGGTCAGGTGGCCGCCGTGGGCCAGGCTCATGCCGAGGACGGTATCCCCGGGCTTCACCAGCGCCATGAAGGCGGCGGCATTGGCCTGGGCCCCGGAGTGCGGCTGGACGTTGGCGTAGTCGGCACCGAACAGGTCGCAGGCGCGCTCCATGGCCAGCTTCTCGACCACATCGACATGCTCACAGCCGCCGTAGTAGCGCTTGCCTGGATAGCCTTCGGCGTACTTGTTGGTCAACTGGGTACCCTGAGCCTGCATGACCCACACGCTGGCGTAGTTCTCGGAGGCGATCAGTTCGACATGCGCCTCCTGGCGCGCCGTCTCGTCGGCGATGGCCGCGGCCAGAGGGGCGTCGAATGCCGCCAAGGTGTCGGTATGGGCAAAGCCGTCGCGGTGTGGCATAGGGGCCTCCAGGGGGTACGCGAGGGGGAGAGCTAATTCACTTGCGGCGATGGTATCCCCCGCCCCGACGGCCAAGATGCTTGGCGACGTCACGACGCGATGCGTTTGCGACAGCAGTGCCGTATTGCGACATCCGACGCGCGCTTTGCAGCGCAGCATGAATCGACGACAATAACCGCATGCCTTAGACCTTCGTCGCCGACCACCAAGGACACCGCATGTTTGTCGAACTCTTTGCCGTCATGGCTCCGGTCTTCGTCGGCGCCAGCCTGGGCTTCACCTGGATTCGCCTCGGCCACGCCTACCCGGTGGAGTTCGTCACCAAGCTGGTCTTCAATATCGGTACCCCGGCACTGATTCTGGCCTCGTTGACCGGCGCCGACATCGACGCCAACAGCTTGGGCAGGACCATGCTCGGTACCCTGCTGGTGATCGTGGCCATGGGTCTACTGACCTTTGCCGTGGCGCCGCTGGTGCGCAAGGACTGGCGGGTACTGCTGTCACCGATGATGTATCCCAACACCGGTAACATGGGACTGGCGGTGACGCTCTACGCCTTCGGCAGCAGCGGCTTCGCCTTCGCCATCGCCTCGATGGTCACGGTGTCGCTGGTGCAGTTCACCTTTGGCGCCGCCATGCACAGCAAGAGCGGCCGGCCACTGCGCACCCTGGCCCGTACTCCGACCATCTACGCCATCGGCATCGCCCTACTGCTATTGCTTACCGACACCGCCCTGCCGCGCTGGCTGGACAATACCGTGGACCTGATCTCCGGCTTCACGGTGCCGCTCATGCTGATCACCCTGGGCGTATCGCTGGCCAGCATCCAGGCCCGCAACCTCTCGTCGGGGGTCGGTTTCAGTGTGATCCGCACCCTGGCCGCGGCCCTGCTGGCGTGGGGCATCGGCACCGTGATCGGCCTGCCGCCGCTGGCCCACAGCATCCTGGTGCTGCAGATGAGCATGCCGGTGGCGGTGTTCAACTACCTGTTCGCCCAGCGCTCCGGGCACGACCCCAAGTACGTCGCCGGTCTGGTGTTCTGCTCCACCTTGCTGTCGTTCATCTACCTGCCGATCCTGCTGGCGATCATGATGTAGCGGAGAAAACCCGGCTTGCCGAGGTCTCTGCTAGGGTAAGGGTCACCCATTCATGTCAGTGAGTTCGACACAGGGAGCGAGATCATGAGCAAGTTGGGCAAGACATCGCAAGGCGCCGTGCTGGGCAGCGCACTGGTCGCCGGCGGCCTGCTGGGCCTGAGTACCGCCCATGCCGAGGAGGTCGTCGCCGAGGGCATCGATAGCGAAGAGGCGACGCTGCGCATCGTTCAGCTGGTCGGCGGCCTGGAGAATCCCTGGGGCATCGCCGAGCTGCCCGATGGTCGCTTCGTGGTCACCGAACGCAGCGGTCGCATGGCGCTGATCGACGGCGACGAGATCACCCACCTCGACGGCGTACCGGAAGTGGCCGTCAACGGCCAAGGCGGCCTGCTCGATGTCACCCTGCATCACGCCTATGCCGAGGGTGAGGAGTGGCTCTACTTCACCTATTCCAAGCCCGGCGACGGCGGTACCGTCAGCGCCCTGGCCCGGGCGCGCCTGGATAGCGACGCGCTGGTCGATGTCGAGGAGCTGTTCGAGCAGGACCGTTACTCCCAGCCGGGGCGCCACTACGGCTCGCGGCTCGCCTGGCTGCCCGACGGCACGCTGCTGATGACCGTCGGCGACCGCGGCGTCGAGCCCGAGCGCTCCCAGGATGCCGACGACCACGCCGGGAGCGTGCTGCGCCTGACCGAGACCGGCGGCGTGCCTGACGATAATCCCTTCGTCGACGACGACAGTGCCCTGGACGAGATCTACTCCATCGGCAACCGCAATATCCAGGGCTTCGCCGTGGATGCCGACGGCGCGATCTGGGCCAGCGAGCACGGCCCGCTGGGCGGCGACGAGCTCAACCTGATAGAAGCCGGCGAGAACTACGGCTGGCCGACGGTAAGCCGCGGCGTCGACTATGGCACCCGCGAGCCGATCGGCGTCGACTCGCACCCGGATATGCAGGACGCGCGCTATATCTACGCGGATCGCTTTGCCCCCTCGGGGCTGGCCCAGGTCGACAGTGAGGCGCTCTCCGCCTGGCAGGGTAATCTGCTCGCCGGCGGGCTGCGCAGCGAGCAGCTAAAGCGGCTGGTCATGGAAGATGGCGAGGTAGCCCACCGCGAGATCGTGCTCGACGGCGAGATCGGCCGCATTCGTGAGGTGCACCAGGGCAGCGACGGCTATATCTACCTGCTCACCGATCATGGCGACGGCGGGCTCTACCGCCTCGAACCCGACGAGTAGGGTGGGTGGCGGTCAGTCGCAAGGCAACGTGTACATAAAAATGACACCTATGTACACTTTGCCACGACGCCTCCAGAGACCGCCGCGATGCCATCACCCAGTACGACCTCCGCCAAGGGCTCCAAGGACGTCTGGCTCGATGCAGCGTTTGACATGCTGCTCGAGTCCGGCGTCGATAGCGTACGCATTCTCCCCCTCGCCAAGCGGCTGAAGCTGTCTCGAACCAGCTTCTACTGGTTCTTCAAGGATCGCGAAGCGCTGCTGGATGCGCTGATCGCGCGCTGGCGGGAGAAGAATACCCAGGGACTGGTGCGTCAGACCGAGGCCTATGCCGAGACCATCGCCGAGGCGATGCTCAATGTCTTCGACTGCTGGCTGAACCCTCGGCTGTTCGACTCTCCGCTGGAGTTCGCCATGCGCAGCTGGGCGCTGCAGTCGGCGCCGGTGGTGAGTGAAATCGAGGCCGCCGACGCCACCCGTATCGACGCACTGTCGCGGATGTTCGAGCGCTATGGTTACGCCCCCCTGGCGGCCAACGTGCGTGGCCGAACCATCTATCTGACCCAGATCGGCTATATCTCGATGAAGACCCAGGAGCCCCTCGAGGTGCGCATGCAGCGCATCCCAGCCTATGTGGAAATCTTCACCGGTCAGCGTCCCGAGCCTCGCGAGCTGAAACGCTTCCACGCCCGTCATGGGTTTTCTCCAACCGATAGCGGCTAGCCACAGCCACTCTGATCGCCCGTCACTACCCGGCACGCCGCCCTGCGTGGCGGTCGGATATGCTCCCCCAAAATGTACATCTTTGTACATTTAAAAGACCATGATGTACATTCATGTTAGTGGCGTCCCATTACACAACAAGATGGAGTCCTGACGATGGCCAACGACCCGCTGCTGGAGCCCTTCCAGCTCAAGCATCTGACCATGAAGAACCGGCTGATGATGACGGCCCACGAGCCCGCCTACCCCGAGGATGGCATGCCCAAGGCGCTCTACCGGGCCTATCACGTCGAGCGTGCCCGGGCCGGGCTGGGCCTGACCATGACCGCCGGTTCGGCGGCGGTGGCCAAGGATAGCCCGCCGGTGTTCAACAATATCCTGGCCTACAAGGACGAGGTGGTGCCGTGGATGCGCGAGCTCACCGACGCCTGCCACGAGCATGGCACCGCGGTGATGATCCAGCTGACGCACCTGGGCCGTCGCACCCGCTGGGACAAGGGCGACTGGCTACCGGCGGTGTCGGCCTCGCACTATCGTGAGGCATCCCACCGCGCCTTTCCCAAGCAGGTCGAAGAGTGGGATATCGAGCGCTTGATCCGCGACTACGCCGACGCCGCCGAGCGCATGCAGGCGGCCGGCCTGGATGGCATCGAGCTGCAGGCCTATGGCCACCTGATGGACCAGTTCTGGTCGCCGCTGACCAATACCCTCGAAGGACCTTATGGTGGGGAGCTCGGCAACCGACTGCGCTTCACCTTCGAGGTGCTGCACGCCATTCGCCAGCGGGTCGGCGAGGCGTTTATCGTCGGCGTACGCTACACCGGCGATGAGATGCTGCCCGGCGGGCTGACGGCGGATGAGGGCATGACGATCTCCCATCGTCTCAAAGACAGCGGCATGGTCGACTTCCTCAACGTGGTGCGCGGCCATATCGACACCGACCCCGGCCTCACCGACGTGATCCCCATCCAGGGCATGCCCAGCGCCCCGCATCTCGACTTTGCCGGCGAGATCCGTCGCCAGGTGGATTTCCCCACCTTTCATGGCGCCAAGATCCAGGACGTGGCCACCGCCCGCCACGCCATCGCCTCGGGCAAGGTCGACATGATCGGCATGACCCGTGCCCATATGGCCGACCCGCACATCGTGAGCAAGATCATCGCAGGCCGCGAGGAGGAGATCCGCCCCTGCGTCGGCGCCAACTACTGCCTGGATCGCATCTACCAGGGCGGCGCGGCCTACTGCATCCACAACGCCGCCACCGGGCGGGAAACCACCATGCCCCACACCATCCCCAAGGCGGCACAGCGGCGTCGAGTGGTGATCGTCGGTGCCGGGCCCGCCGGGCTCGAAGCCGCCCGGGTCGCCGGCGAGCGAGGCCATTCGGTGGTGGTACTGGAAGCTGCCAGCGATGCCGGCGGTCAGGTGCGACTCACGGCGCAGAGCGAGCGTCGCCGCGAGATGCTGGGCATCATCGACTGGCGCCTGGCGCAGTGCGAGGCGCTGGGTATCGAGATCCGCTACAACGTCTGGGCCGAGGTGGATGAGGTGCTTGCCGAACAACCGGATGTGGTAATCGTGGCCACCGGTGGCTATCCCATGGAAGATCAGCCCGCGGTTGGTAGCGAACTGGTGGTCAACACCTGGGACGTCCTCTCCGGCCATGTGTCACCGGGCAAGCGAGTGCTGCTGTTCGATGATGCCGGCGATCACGCCGCCATGCAGGCGGCGGAGATCCTCGCCGCCAGCGACGCCGAGCTGGAGATCATGACCCCGGACCGCACCTTCTCGGCGGAGATCATGGCCATGAATCTGGTGCCCTATATGCGATCTCTACAGCGTTCCAACGTCACCTTCACGCCCACCTACAGGCTGAAGTCCGTGCAGCGGGATGGCGGCGAGCTGCTGGCCAGGATCACCAGCGACTACAAGGACCTCGAGCATCAGCGGCGCATCGACCAGGTGGTGGTCAACTACGGTATCACGCCGATGGCCGACATCTACTTCGCGCTGAAGCCCCACGCCAGCAACGGCGGCGAGGTGAACTACGACGACCTGATCGTCGGTCGGCCCCAGGCGGCTGTCCGCAACGCGAAGGGTGAATTCCAGCTATTCCGTATCGGCGATGCCGTAGCGTCACGCAATACCCACGCGGCCATCTATGATGCGCTGCGACTGGTCAAGGACCTGTAGTGCAGGCGCCCCATGACGCAGCAGGCGGCATGGGGCGCTCAGCAGTGCCTGTCGGCTCAGTACTCCACCACCACGTCGCCGATGGGCATGCTACAGCACGACAGAATGTAGCCCTCGGCGATATCCTCATCGGTAATGCCGCCGTTGTGCTCCATATTGACCTGCCCCGAGTTCAGCGGCACGCGGCAGGTCCCGCAGATGCCCATCCCGCACGCCTTGGGAATGTGCAATCCGAGCTTGGCGGCGGCGGCATGCACCGTCTCGCCGGGTTGAATACGCACGCTCTTGCCGCTGGCAGAGAACTCGACGCTGAGCATTTCCGCCACATCGAGCTCTTCGGCCTCGGCTTCAGCCTGTTCGACCAGCTCCTGCACCTCCTCCTGGACATCCAGCGGCGTGGCACCGAACGACTCCTCGTGGTAGTGCGCCATATCGAAGCCGTTATCGCGCAGGATCTGCTTGACCGCGTTCATGTAGGGCGTCGGGCCGCAGCAGAAAATCTCGCGCTGCATAAAGTCCGGCGCCATCAGCTCGAGCATCGCCTGACTCAGATAGCCGCGAAAGCCAGCCCAGGTTTCGCCCAGCTCGTCGCTGCGTTCGCACACGATATGCAGCTTGAATTCGGGAATTCGCGAGAAGATATGCTCCATCTCGCGCTGGAACAGGATATCGCGCGGCGTGCGCGCGCTGTGCACGAACTCCAGGTCCACCGCGGCATTGGTATCGAAGAACCAGCGCGCCATGGAAATCAACGGGGTAATCCCCACCCCACCAGAGAGCATCAGAATCTTGTCGGCGGGATAGTCGATAACGTTGAAGTTGCCCACCGGCCCATGCACCGCCAGCTCGGTACCGATGCGCAGATTGTCATGCAGCCAGTTGGAGACCCGCCCCCCTGGCAGACGTTTGACGCTGATCGAGAAGCTGTAGGGGATTGAGGGCGAACTGGAGATGGTGTAGGAGCGCATCATCTGCTCGCCGTCGATCTCCAGTTCCAGGGTCACGAACTGCCCCGGCTTGAAGAAGAACAGCACCGGCTGCTCGGCCATAAAGCAGAAGGTGCGTACGTCCCAGGTCTCCTGGATCACCTTCACGCAGCGCACCAGGTGGCGGCCGTTGGTCCAGGTCTGGGTGGTGACCGGGTTGAGGAAGTTCATGGTCATAGGGGCACTCGCCTGGGCTGCGATCATGTGAATGGCACCGCGCCCGTGTGGCGGTACCGTTGTCGGGAATTCTGCGCATAGCGCGTACATGCCACATGCCTGTCTGCGACACCGACATACCCCCCACTTCCAGCGCCGGGCAGGATTCTTGCTACACGCGTCGCCGTTGCATCATGCCTTGTCGTCGCCAGACAACTGCACTCCGTGCGGCTGGTACACACTCGCCGGCAAGCATTCTCGATCGCGCCGGCCACATCCATCCCCGACTACATCCGCGCCGCAGCCCGCGGCCCCCGTTACAGAGGAAGCATTTCCATGGACCCGATGTCACTCGAGCGTCTCGACGACCCGTTGGCCGGCGCCCGCGAGGCCACCTGCACCATGCTCACCCAGCGTAGGCCGCAGTTCTCACTGCCCCAGCCGTTCTACAACGACGCCCGCCTGTTCGCGCTGGACATGCAGGAGATCTTCGCGAAGGAGTGGCTGTTCGCCGGCATGAGCTGCGAAATTCCCGCCAAGGGCAATTACCTGACCCTGGAGGTCGGTGACAATCCGTTGATCCTGGTTCGCGGCGCCGACGGCACTATTCATGGCTTTCACAACGTCTGCCGACACCGCGGCTCGCGGCTATGCGTCAAGGACAAGGGCAAGGTGGCCAAACTGGTCTGCCCCTACCATCAGTGGACCTACGAACTCGACGGCCGGCTGCTGTTCGCCGGCTCCGATATGGGCGAGAACTTCGATCTCGGCCAGTATGGCCTCAAGCCGATTCATGTACGCACCGCCGGTGGCTTCATCTTCGTCAGCCTCGCCGACCAGCCGCCGGTCATCGATGACTTTCTGACTACCCTCGAGCACTATCTCGAGCCCTACGACATGGCCAACACCAAGGTCGCGGTGGAGTCCTCGATCGTCGAGCAGGCCAACTGGAAGCTGGTGCTCGAGAACAACCGTGAGTGCTATCACTGCAACGGCGCTCACCCAGAGCTGCTCAATACCCTGCTCGAGTTCGACGACAGCGACGATCCCCGTGCCACCCCTGCCTACAAGGCCCAGGTCGCGCGCAAACAGGCCGACTGGGATGCCGAGCAGGTGCCCTGGCAGCTCAAGCGTTTCGGCAAGCGCAACCGCCTGACCCGCACCCCGCTGCTGGAGGGCACCGTGTCGATGACCATGGACGGCAAACCCGGCTGCCGCAAGCTGATGGGACGCCTGCAGAGCCCCGACATGGGCTCGCTGCGGATTCTTCATCTGCCCAACTCCTGGAACCACTTCATGGGTGACCACGCGGTGGTGTTCCGGGTCCTGCCGCTGGGCCCGCAGCAGACCCTGGTAACCACCAAGTGGCTGGTGCATGCCGATGCCGTGGCCGGCGTTGATTACGACCCGGAGCAGCTGCGCAAGGTGTGGGATGCCACCAATGATCAGGATCGCCGCCTGGCCGAAGAGAACCAGCGCGGCATCAACTCCAAGGCCTATGAGCCAGGCCCCTACTCGGCGACCTACGAGTTCGGGGTGATCGACTTTATCGACTGGTACAGCGAGCGCATGCAGGAAAACCTCGGCCACACCGCGCCACACCTCAGGGTAGTGCAGAGCTGATCTTCGCTGTATAGGCCACCGGCTCCGCTGCCGGTGGCCCGCTTCAAAGCGGCTGGATTTCCGCGTCACGGCGTGTTGGGATAGTTTCTCGTCCGAGCGTCCCTGTGAGCCCCCATGCGCCTACGCAACATCATCATCGTCACGGTCCTCGTGCCGCTGTTCCTTATTCTGCTGGTGTTCAGCCTGGTAGCGATCAAATCGCTGGAGGACAACGTACGCACCAAGCTGCAGAGCGAGGTGCAGATCATCAGTCACGCCATTGGTACCTCACTGGGCTACGCCCTGGAGCGCGACACCCCGGACGCGCTCCAGGAGTCGCTGCATTCGGCGTTCTCCTTTCACCGCATCTACGGCGCCTATGTGTTCGATACCGAGGGCGAGAAGATCTACGGCCTGGGACTCGGCGAGGAGCTATTCGACGCCGACGATATCCGCGCCGTGGTCGAGGCCGAGGAACCCACAGGCGACTACCGCCAGCATGAGCGCTGGAACTACTACTCGGCGCTGGTGCCGCTGACCACCCCCGGCGGCGAAATTCGCGGCGTGCTGCAGGTCAACCGACTCAATACCGGTATCGAGAACTACACTGGCTTCATCAGCATCGTCGCGGTAGTGGTGTTCGCGGTGGGCGCTGCCGGTATCGTGCTGATGATCTGGTGGGGTTTTCGCCACTATATCGAGCGGCCACTCAATCGCCTGCTGGGGGTCATGGAGCGTGTCGAGAAAGGCGACCGCAGCCAGCGCGCGGCGATCGACGGCCCCGCCGAGTATCGTAAGCTGTCGCTGGCCCTCAACGGCATGCTCGACTCGATGGCCGAAAAGGATGCCGATATCGAGGCGCGTCAACGCAAGGAGATCGAACTCGAAAAGCGCCTGCGCAAGTCGAAGAAACTCGCCGAGCTGGGTGTCCTGGCCGCCGGCGTCGCCCATGAGATCGGTGCACCGCTGACGGTCATCAACGGCCAGGCTCAGCGCCTGGCGCGGCGCGAGGTGATCGGCGACGACGAGCGTGCCAAACTGGGCCGCATTCGCAGCGAGGTCGAACGTATCGTGGTGATCGTGCGTCAACTGATGGAACTTGGCCGCCAGCACAACGTCGAGAAGGAGTGCTGTCGACTCGACGAGCTGATCGCCTCGGCGATCGGCCTGCTCGAGGAGGAGCTGGAGCGCCACGGCAGCCATGTCGAGGTCGCCCTCCCCGATCCTGCGCCACAGATAGTCGTCAACGGTCAGCAGCTCACCCAGGTGTTCACCAACCTGATGCACAACGCGCTGCAGGCCAATCCCGGCGGGCATATCCGGGTCAGCGCCGAAACCCTCAACGCGGAACTGCACATCAAGGTCGAGGACGACGGGCCGGGGATCGATGAGGCCAACAAGAGCAGGGTCTTCGATCCCTTCTTCACCACCAAACCAGTCGGCCAGGGCAGCGGCTTGGGACTGTCGATGGTTCACCGTATCATCAACGATCACGGCGGCACCGTGGGGGTCTTCGACAGCGTCCTCGGCGGCGCCGGGTTCGAGCTGACTTTCCCCACCGATGACCCGAAACCCACTCAGGGAGCGCAACCCGCATGACAAGGAGGCTTTCGTGACCCCGCCGATTCTTATCGTCGAAGACGACCCGGCGATTCTCGAACTGCTCGAGGAAGAGCTGCAGGAAGCTGGCTATACCACCCTGGGAGTCGGCAGCGCCGAGGAGGCGATTGCCACTCTCAGCCATGAGAGCGTCGAACTGATCATCAGCGATGTGCGCCTGCCGGGCATCAGCGGCATGCAGCTGCTCGAGCGGCTGCGCCACGATGACAGCAAGGTAGGGTTTATCGTGATTACCGCCTTCGGCACCATCGAGCAGGCGGTAGAGGCGCTGAAAATCGGCGCCGACGACTTCTTGACCAAGCCGCTGGATCTCGAAAATGTGCGCGACGCCGTCTACCGCGTCCTCGAGAATCGTCGACTGGCGGCACGCCTCGAGAGCGCTGGCGGCGCACGACCGCATTTTCACGGCATCGTTGGCGAGAGCGAGACGATGCAGTCGCTGTTTCACGATGCCGCGCGGCTGGCCAAGAGCACCGCACCGGTGCTGATTCTCGGCGAAAGCGGCACCGGCAAGGAGCTGCTTGCCCGTGCTATCCACGCCGAAAGTCCCCGTCAAGACGCTCCCTTCATTGCCGTCAACTGCGCCAGCATCCCCTCGGAGCTGATGGAGAGCGAGTTCTTCGGCCACGTCAAGGGCGCCTTCACCGGCGCCAATGAAGCGCGCCAGGGGCTGTTCCACGCCGCCAACGGCGGCAGCCTGTTTCTCGATGAGATAGGGGAGATGCCCCCCTCGCTGCAGGCCAAGCTGCTGCGCGCCCTGCAGGAAAGGACCGTGCGCGCCGTGGGTGCCGAGAAGGAAGAGAAGGTGGATGTGCGCATCATCGCCGCCACCCACCGCGATCTGGAGAAGGAGATCGAGAGCGACAATTTCAGGAGCGACCTCTTCTACCGGCTGGAAACCTTCTCGCTACGCATTCCACCGCTGCGCGAACGCGAAGGCGATATCGAGCGACTGATCGCCGCCTTGATCGACAAGCACGCCGAGCAGCAGGGAAAGAGCATCGAACAGGTCGAGCCGCTGGCGCTTCAGGCGCTGATCAACTACCCCTATCCGGGTAACGTGCGTGAGCTGGAGAATGCCATCATGCGCGCGGTCACCCTGGCAGAGGATGGTATTCTCTGTCACGACGACCTGCCCGAACGCCTGCGCGGCCACGCCGAGACGAGGCGCGCCGCAGTCGGCAGCGAAGGAGTGCCCGCCACCCAAGGCACCCACTGGCCGAGTCTTGAGGACGTCGAGAAGCGCTACATCCAGAAGGTGCTGGAAGCCACCGGTGGCAACAAGCGGCGCACCGCCGACATCCTGGGCATTGCGCGCAAGACCCTTTATCGCCGGCTTGAGGACCCGGACGACGCCAGTTGAGTCGCACCTGATATGCCAGAAACGCCAACGGCGCCTTGATAGGCGCCGTTGGTGCGAACGATCAGAAAACTAAGGACATAAGATCGCGATCAATCGAACTCCTCGTCTTCGGGTAGCGGTTCCCCGGAATGCTCGGCGGGCGGCTCCGCTTCACCGGGCATTGCTTCGCCACCATCGCCAAAGCCAGCTTCTTCCTCATCCGGCATGGTTGCTTCGGGCTCATCACCGGTACCAGGGTCGCCAGTCGCTGGATCCGCAGTGCCCTCTTCCATCTCGGCGGGGTCAGTCCCAGGGCTGGCAGGATCTTGCGTACCTGGCGAAGCGGGATCCGAGGTTCCGGCTGGGTCCGCTGGCGCACCGGTGTCATGTGTATCGGCAATCACCAGTGGGCTTGCTGTCAGCCCCAGAGCGACACCAAGAATACCGAACTGCTTCAAGAATACCTTGGACATCATCGCGAATAACCTCCTGATCCGTATAAGGCCACATCCCTGTGTAGCCAGCCGGCGAACGGGTCGCCGATCGGCCAGCGGGACCTCCGTTTCCCGCCATCATTGGGCTTTGCTGAAAATTACGAAGCCGCAATTAGAATGACTCGTCCTCGTCCATCATGTCGTCGTCGCCCATTCCACCATCCATGTCGGGATCATCCATTGCCGGATCGGTTCCCATGTCCTGCTCCATTCCTGGCTCCTCTTCCATGGGCTGATCCATTGCCGGATCGTCTTCCATAGGGGGCATATCGTCATCGTTGCCACAGCCCGCGAGCGCCAGGCTGCCCAATAGCATGGCGGCAATCGATGTGGCGGCCATGAATTTGCGACTTGCCTTGGTGCGAGTGTTCATCCTTGTCTCCTGACGATTGCTGAGTGTCACCCAACACCAAGCACATAGCGCGCCATCCGCCCCGAAAAACAATAAAATGTATTTAAAAACAGGATCTTATATATTCATGTGCACATCGACAGGAGCCACTCCTGGCCCTTTCCAAGGGGCCAGGAGTGGCGAAAAATGACACATGGGTCGCAATGGCCAGGTGCTGCCTAGCGCGCTTGGAGAATATCCTCGATAGCCCGACGCACCGATGGCAGCATGATCTCTCGCTGCTGCATCAGCGCGGCAATCTCCGCCTCCAGTCCCGGTACGCCGACCTCAAGCTGCTTACGCCGTGCCAGCCGAGCGCAAGTCTCGGGGCAGGCCCCCTCGGGCAACTGCACGCCCAGCGCCACCAGGCGCTGGCGAAAGTCGTCCCCGTCTATCAGTTCGGCAATCATCATGGCACTGCCCTCCTCCCATAAAGGCCTCGAACTACGCCGGCGTCGCTGCGGCGGCAGTCAGTCGGCAGGCGGCGTATTTGAACTCGGGGATCTTGCCGTAGGGATCCAACGCCGGGTTGGTCAGGATATTGGCTGCCGCCTCGGCGTAGCAGAACGGCACGAACACCATGCCCTCGGGCATCAGCATATCGGCCCGCGCGCGCAGGCTGATCGACCCGCGCCGGGTGGTGATGGTCACCGGGTCGCCGGGCTGAAGCCCCAGGCGGCGGAGCTCTCCCGGCGCCAGGCTGGCCACCGCCTCGGGCTCGAGGTCGTCGAGCACCTTGGCGCGCCGGGTCATCGAGCCGGTGTGCCAGTGCTCCAGCTGACGACCGGTAGTCAGCACCGTGGGATAGTCGCCGTCGATCGGCTCATCCGGCGGCAGTGGCACCGTGGGACTGAAGCGAGCGCGCCCAGTGACGGTGGGGAAGGCGTCCGAGAAGACCACGTCGGCGCCGGGGGCATCATCCGCCGGGCACGGGTAGGTCACCGAATCCTCGCGCTCGAGGCGCTCCCAGCTGATGTGGTCCAGCGAAGGCATGCCGCGCTGCATCTCGGCAAACACCTCGCGGGGGTGGGCGTAGTCCCAGTCCAGACCAAAGCGCCGGGCGATCTCCTGAATGATCCACCAGTCGGGCTTGGCATCGCCGGGCAGCGGCATGGCGGCGCGGCCCATCTGCACCTGGCGGTTGGTATTGGTGACGGTGCCATCTTTTTCCGGCCACGCCGAGGCGGGCAGAATCACATCGGCGTACTGCGCTGTCTCGGTGACGAACAGGTCCTGTACTACCAGATGCTCGAGCTTGGTCAGGGCGGCGCGGGCGTGATCAAGATCGGGATCGGACATCGCCGGATTCTCGCCCTGGATATACATGCCGCGGATGGTGCCTGCGGCAATGGCATCCATGATCTCGACCACGGTGAGGCCCGGCTCGGGGTCCAGCTGGGTATTCCACAGCTCTTCGAAGGCGCTGCGCACCTGGGCGTCGGAAACCGGCTGATAGTCGGGCATGACCATCGGTATCAGGCCCGCGTCCGAGGCGCCCTGAACGTTGTTCTGGCCGCGCAGCGGATGCAGGCCGGTGCCCGGGCGTCCGGTGTGGCCGCAGGCCAGCGCCAGCGAGATCAGGCAGCGGGCGTTGTCGGTGCCGTGGGTGTGCTGGGAGATGCCCATGCCCCAGAAGATCATCGCTCGCTCGGCCTTGGCATACTCCCGCGCCACCTGACGAATCTCCTCGGCGCTGACGCCGCAGGCGGGCGCCATCGCTTCGGGGGTCATCTCGGCCACATGGGCCTTGAGCGCCTCGAAGCCGTCGGTATGTTCATCGATATAGGCCTGGTCGTAGAGGCCTTCACTGACGATGACGTTGAGCATGGCGTTGAACAGCGAGACATCGCTGCCCGGGGTGAAGCGCAGGGTCTGATGGGCGTAGGCGCCCAGCGACTGTCCCCGCGGGTCGATGACGATCAGCTTGGTGCCACGCTTGGCGGCCTGCTTGAAGAAGGTCGCCGCCACCGGGTGGTTCACCGTGGGGTTGCAACCGGTGAGGATCACCACGTCGGCCTGCTCGGCCTGCATAAAGGAGGCGGTCACCGCCCCGGAGCCAATGCACTCCATCAAGGCCGCCACCGAGCTGGCGTGACATAGCCGGGTGCAGTGATCGACATTGTTGGAGCCGAAACCGGTGCGCACCAGCTTCTGGAACAGCCAGGCCTCCTCGTTGGAGCACTTGGCACTGCCGAAGCCGGCCAACGCCGCTGGGCCGTGGTCGGCCTTGAGCGCGGTAAGGCCACCGGCGGCCAGGTCCAGCGCCTCCTCCCAGCTCGCCTCGCGGAAGTGGCTCAACGGCTGGGCCGGGTCGAAGGCGGGGTCGAGCCCCTTGGCGACCCCGGGCTTGCGGATCAGCGGTTTGGTCAGCCGCGCCGGATGGCGCGGGTAGTCGAAACCGAAGCGCCCCTTGACGCACAGCCGGTTGTGATTGGAGGGCCCGTCGCGACCCTCGACGAACAGGATCTCGTCATCCTTGAGGTGGTAGGTGAGCTGACAGCCCACCC
The DNA here is from genome assembly GCF_014779595.1 of Halomonas sp. ML-15. Lineage (GTDB taxonomy): Bacteria > Pseudomonadota > Gammaproteobacteria > Pseudomonadales > Halomonadaceae > Franzmannia. The sequence goes on along the minus strand of NZ_JACXZT010000002.1, from coordinate 363,937 downwards.
CGCAGTAGGGGCACACCGAGTCGACCTGACGGTCGGCCACTGTCGAGTCACCGCGTCCGGCGGCGTCGATCAACGTCGCCGGCATCAGCGCTCCGGTGGGGCAGGCCTGCACGCACTCGCCGCAGGCCACGCAGGTGCTCTCGCCCATGGGGTCGTCGAAGTCGAAGACGATCTTGGAGGCCGCCCCGCGGTGCGCCAGACCGATAACGTCGTTGACCTGCACCTCGCGACAGGCGCGCACGCACAGATTGCACTCGATGCAGGCGTCGAGATTGACGTTCATTGCCGAGTGGCTGGCATCGTGGCCCTGGGCATGACCCAAGGCGCCGTCTCGCGCAGCGACATGGTGCACCGTGGGCGCGTCGCGCGCGCTGCGCGGCGGCAGCCACTCGCGCACCGCCGCGGCGTCGATGGCGAGCTGGTCGGCCATGGCCCAGAAGTGGCTGGCCCGGTCGGGGCTCGCCTCGCGCTCGGGCTGATCGGCGATCAACAGTTCCATCACCGCCTCGCGGGAGATCCGCGCGCGCTCGGAGCTGGCACTCCTGACTACCATGCCTGGCGCAGCCTGGCGCAGACAGCTCGCCGCCAGTGCCCGCTCGCCATCGATCTCGACCATGCAGGCGCGGCAGTTGCCGTCGGCGCGATAGCCGTGAGCATCCTTGTAGCACAGGTGGGGAATGGTCTCGCCGGCGCGCTTGGCAACCTGCCACAGCGTCTCACCGGCGTGAGCGGTGACCTCGGCGCCATCGAGGGTCAGGGTAAAGTTCTGCTCTGTCATGGTGACCTCCTCAGCCCTTGACGATGATCTGCTGCGCCGCCAATCCCTCGCGGAAATTCTTGAGCAGGCCCAGCACCGGGTTGGGTGCCGCCTGCCCCAGACCACAGATCGAGGCGTCCATCATCACCTGGGAAAGCCGCTCGAGATCGGTGGCATGCCACTCATCGCGCTCGATCAGCGTCAGCATCTTCTCGGTGCCGACGCGGCACGGCGTGCACTGCCCGCAGGACTCGTCGGCGAAAAAGGCCAGCAGGTTGCTGGCAGCCCCGCGTAGATCGTCCTGGTCCGAGAGCACGATCACCGCTGCGGAGCCGATAAAGCAGCCCTCGGCCTGCAGGGTGTCGAAGTCCAGCGGGATATCCGCCTTGCTGGCCGGCAGAATGCCACCAGAGGCGCCCCCGGGCAGGTAGGCGGCGAGGCGATGACCGTCGGCCATGCCGCCGCAGTACTCCTCGACCAGCTCCTCGAGGGTGATTCCCGCCGGAGCCAGGTGCACCCCAGGGCGCTTGACCCGCCCGGATACCGAGAAGCTGCGCAGGCCGCTGCGGCCGTGACGGCCGTGGCTAGCGAACCACTCGGCTCCCCTCTCCCAGATCAGCGGGATCCAGTAGACGGTCTCGACGTTGTTGACCAGGGTCGGACGGTCGAACAGGCCGCGCTGGGCGACGAACGGCGGGCGGTGGCGAGGCTTGCCGGGTTTGCCCTCCAGCGACTCGATCATCGCCGACTCCTCGCCGCAGATATAGGCGCCGGCGCCGCGCCGGATCACCACATAGCCGGGACTGACCAGCCCCACGGCGGTCAGCTCGCGGACTGCCTCGTGTAGCACGCGGTGCAGGCCGGGATACTCGTCGCGCAGGTAGATATACAGCGCCTCGGCCTCCACCGCCCAGGCGCTGACCAGCGCGCCCTCCAGGAAGCGGTGCGGGTCACGCTCCAGGTAAAAGCGGTCCTTGAAGGTGCCGGGTTCACCCTCGTCAGCGTTGATCGCACAGTAGCGCGGGCCAGGCTCCTGGCGCACGAAATACCACTTCTTGAAGGTCGGAAAACCAGCGCCGCCCAGGCCACGCAGATTAGCCGCTTCGAGAGTCTCCATCAGGGTCTCTACCGCCACCTCGCCGTCGCGGCAGGCCTGCAGTAGCCGGTAGCCTCCTGCATCGCGATAGGTGTCCAGGTGCTGCCAGTCGATGGCCTCGGGATGAAAGTGACCGGTATCGACCACCGCCTCCACCGCCTCGCGGCTGGCGTGCAGCACGTGACGATGGCCGACCTCGACGATCGGGGCGCTCTCGCAGCGTCCCATGCAGGGCGCTCGCAGCACCCGCACCTGGGCCGGGTCGACGCCGGTTTCGAGCTCGCCCTGGAGCGCTGCAGCGCCAGCCAGCTGGCAGGAGAGCGAGTCGCAGACACGGATCGTCACCGCCGCTGGCGGCGCCTGGTCGTCGTGGATCACATCGAAATGCGCATAGAAGGTGGCGGTCTCGTAGACCGCCGCCATGGGCAGATTCATGTAGGCCGCCAGGGCACGCAAATCGGTCATCGACAGGTAACCGTGGTGATCCTGGATGACATGCAGATGCTCGATCAGCAGGTCGCGGCGCTGCAGCGCCGGGGTCTCACGCTCGTCGCCGAGCAGCGCACGTAGCGCTGACAGCGCTTCGGGGGCCAGCTCGCGGCCGCGCGGCGTGGCGCGGAAGCGACGCACGGGGGTCGCGGGAGTCTCGGTCATGGGCGGGCTCGTTGTGGTTGTTTCACTCATCATCGTGGCAAAGCCACACGTCAAACTGAAATATTTTGTTATCAAGGCATTGAAGTTCGATAAATCGGTATTATCTTTACCAGTGCACACAACAGAAAGGATGCGCTGTCACAGGCAGTCTGTCACATAGCATAGTCGCTATGCTCGCCACACACGGCGAGCACCTCCCTGAAAACGACGTCGGGGCGGCTGGAACACTAGGCTTTTGAGGCAGGCAATGGCAACCACAAGGAGGGACCGCCATGAATTGGGACCAGATCGAAGGACGCTGGAAGGAAGTTCGCGGCAAGGCACGCGAAAGCTGGGGTGAGCTGACCGATGACGAGCTTGATCAGATTGCCGGCAAGAAGGATCAGATGATCGGCAAGCTGCAGACCAAGTACGGCATTACCAAGGAAGAAGCGGAACAACGCGCCAATGATTGGGCCGCAAAGCTGTAACTGTCACCTCTGGTGGCACCACGGAAATGGATGATCGAGGAGATCACAGCATGCGCAAGACGACACTCGCACTCAGCATATCTCTCGCCGCTGGCGGCATGGTACTGGCCAGCACCGCCCAGGCAGATGTCGAAGGCCTCTACTCCGCCGACGCTATCATGGACGCCGATGTCTATCTCGACAGCGCCCCCGATGAGCGCGTTGGCGACGTCGAAGACATCCTGCTCGACGATGACATGAGCGTTCAAGCCATCGTTATCGAAACCGGCGCCACCTTAGGGCTTGGGGGACGCGACGTGGTCCTGGACAACGACCACTATCGTCTGGAGACCGAGACCGATGAGGACGGCAATACCATACACCGCGTCTACCTCGATGCCACCGCAGAAGAGCTCGAGGAGCTGCCCGAATATGACCGGGATTGGTGGGACGATGCTCGCGAAAATGCCGCCGAGGCCTGGGAGGCCACTCGCGAAGGGGCCCAAAGCGCCTGGCAGCGCACTCGCGAAGGTGCCGAAAGTATCGGCGATACGGTAGGCGAAACCGTCAACGACTGATGCTGTTCTGGCTCAGCGCCACCCCTCAGGCCCGCCCTTCGGCGGGCCTGACTGCGTCTGATGGTCTGCGGATATGTCAGCGTCGTATCGGCGATATCGACACCGCGCGCCGCAAGCAATAATGTTTCTGGCGCCGGCGCCTATGCTGACCAAATGCGTCGCTTACCTGGCAATTCACTGGCAAACCGTCACAATGACGTGGTGAGCCATCACAACATTTGCATAACGGAGATTTCGCAGTGGATAAGAATTCTCAAGATCCCTCTGCCGAGGATCGGCAAGAGAGCTCCGAAGGCATTCCTGCCCCTGAAGGCCCGGCGAATCTGATCGACACCGACTATGTGATCGGTCAGGACAATATCACCGCCTCGCCGATGGGCTTTAACCTGGACCTGCACGGCAAGGTCTTCATATTCTCGTCGATCGTGGTGCTGTTCTTCGTGATCATCACCCTGGCCTTGCAGGATCAGGTGGCTCCGCTCTTCAACGCTACCTTCGGTTTCCTGACCAGCAATATGGCCTGGTTCTTCCTGTTATCGGCCAATATCTTCGTGCTCCTCGCGATCGTCTTGATCTTCACGCCCCTGGCCAAGGTGCGCATCGGCGGGCGAGATGCGACGCCGGACTTCAGCTACGCAGGCTGGTTTGCGATGCTGTTCGCCGCTGGCATGGGCATCGGCCTGATGTACTTCGGCGTCTCCGAGCCCATGGACCACTTCCAGGCCGCCATGGGAGGCGTCGCGACCGAGAACGGGGCACGCACGGACTGGGCCCCGCTGGGCGGCGCCGAAGGCGACGAAGCCGGTGCCGTGGCGCTGGGCATGGCCGCCACCATCTTCCACTGGGGCCTGCACCCTTGGGGGATCTACGCCATCGTGGCGCTGGCGTTGGCGATTTTTTCGTTCAACAAGGGGCTGCCGCTGACCATGCGCTCGATCTTCTACCCGATCCTGGGGGAGCGCGTATGGGGCTGGCCGGGGCATGTGATCGATATCCTGGCGGTATTCGCGACGCTGTTCGGTCTGGCCACCTCACTGGGCTTGGGCGCCGAGCAGGCCACCAGCGGCCTCAACGATCTGTTCGGTATTCCCGATACCAACACCACCATGGTGCTGCTGATCGTGGCCATCACCATCGTCGCCATGGGCTCGATTTTCCTGGGCGTCGAAAAGGGCGTGCAGCGCCTCTCCCAGCTCAATATGGGCCTGGCCTTCCTGCTGCTGGCTTTCGTGATCATCGTCGGGCCGACGCTGATGATCGCCACCGGCTTCTTCCAGAACCTGCTGGGTTACCTGGTCAACCTGCCGGCGCTCTCCAACCCCTTCGGGCGCGAGGACGCCAACTTCAGCCAGGGCTGGACTGCCTTCTACTGGGCGTGGTGGATCTCCTGGTCACCGTTCGTCGGCATGTTCATCGCACGGGTTTCCCGCGGGCGCACCGTGCGCGAGTTCCTGATCGCCGTGCTGTTGATACCGTCTACGGTGTCTGTCCTGTGGATGACCTCTTTCGGTAGCGCCGGCATCGAACAGCTGCTCGCCGGCACCTTCGAAGGCGAGGCGGATGCGCTCTTCGTGATGCTGGCCGGCCTGCCGCTGACCGAGATCACCTCCTTTATCGCCATCGTGCTGGTGATCGTGTTCTTTATCACCTCGTCGGACTCGGGCTCGCTGGTCATCGACTCCATCACCGCCGGGGGCAAGGTCGATGCGCCCAAGCCGCAGCGCCTCTTCTGGGCCATCATCGAGGGCGCCATCGCCATCGCGCTGCTGCTCGGCGGAGGTCTGGCGGCGCTGCAGGCAGCGGTGATCTCCACCGGCCTGCCCTTCACCCTGGTGCTGCTGGTAGGTTGCTATGCCATCGTCAAGGGGTTGATGAGCGAACCCCGCGGCTGATCGCCTTCAGCCATCGCGCAATGCAATGGGCGGCCTACGGGCCGCCTTTTGCGTGTCTGGCACTCAGCTCCAGAGCTGGCCGATCGGCGTACTGGGTTGATGTCGTGCAGCGATCTGCGCCTGCAGCAGTTCGGCGGTGGCCAGGGCATCGACCAGCGCATGGTGCCCCTGATAGGGCGGCAGGCCATAGCGCTCGCGGCTGTTGTGCAAGCGAATCGATACCGGCGGGCGCCCCATCCAGCGGCGAAAGCGCGCCCATAGCGACTGGCGATGGATACGCGCCTCCAGCGACATGGTGTCGATCATCGGAAAACGCAGACCCTCGCCGCGACGTGCCTGAACTGCCGCGTCAAGAAAGGGCCGCTCGATATGCCGGTAGTGGACCACGGCCAGACGCCCGGCAAGGGCCGCCAGCAGCTCGTCCAGGATATCGTCGAGGTCCGGTGCATGCTCTATCTCGGAGTCGGTAATACGGTGAAAGGCCACCGACTGGCGCACCAGCGGACGTGGTGGGCGCACCACCCAGTAGCGGCGCTCGGCCAGGCGAATGCGGCCGAGGCTGAAGGGCATCAGACCGATGCTGACAATCGCATGACGCCGTTCATCCAGCCCGGTGGTTTCCATATCCAGGGCCACCAGCGGTGCCTCGCCGATGGGCATCTCCGGGTCCAACTGGCCAGCAGCGAAGAACTCGGCCAGACGCGGATCGCGGGCCTCGGCGGCACGGCGTGCCAGATAGTCGGGCCAGTTGGGCGCCGGGCGCTTGAACGGACGCAGTGAAGGCATGTCGATTAGCGCCGCGACGGCATGGGGTAGCGGAACTTGAGAAACTTCTGGGCATTGCTGAGCAGCTGAAAGGCGTCCTTGAGGTGGTGCCGCTCGCTGTCAGAGACGTTGCCCGGGGCAATGTTGTTATCGGGTTCTCGCTCCTCCTGCAGATCAATGGCCTGGTGGCGAATGCGCACCATGGACAGGAACTCGAAGGCGTAGCGGATCTTGTCGCCGGTGCCGGCCGGCAGCAGCTGGGTCTTGGCGATATCGTCGAGGCGTTCGAAGCTATTCTGCGCCCGCGAGCCACAGGCCAGGGCATGCACGCGGATCAGATCCACCATCGGTGCCGTGCCGCGGCGCTTGATGTTGATGGTGTTGTTCTGCTTACCGTCCTTCTCCATCACGAAGGTGCGAAACACCCCCAGCGGCGGGGTTCGACCCAGCGCATTGCGGGCCATGGCAGCCAGGAACAGCGGGCTCTGGGACGCCTTGCTCGCCACCAGGTCCTGGAGCTGCTCGACGAACGCCTCTTCGCCGTGCACGCTGTCGAGGTCGAAGAAGATCGAACTGTGCAGCAGGTGCTCGGGCCGCGGCTGATCGATCCATTCACTGAAATAGCCTTTCCATACTGCCAGCGGCTGACGCCACTGGCGGTTGGTGGCCATGACGTCGCCTTTGCAGTAAGTGTAGCCGCAGGCATCGAGGCCATCGCTGACGTGCTGGGCCAGCGCCGCAAAGTATTCGTCATGCTGGGCCGGGTCGAAGCTATCGTCGAGAATCAGCGCATTGTCCTGATCGGTGACGATGCTCTGCTCGTTACGCGCCATCGACCCCAGCGCCATGAAACAGTAAGGCACCGGCGGGGGGCCCAGCGCCTCTTCGGCGAGCTCGAGCAGCCGCCGGGTGAAACTGCGGCCGATGGTCGACAGCGCCGAGCCGACCATGTGCGAGCTGGCGCCCTCCTCGACCATCCTGACAAATGCCTGGCGCACGTCCGGCTTGAGTCGTGCCAGCCCCAGGGTATCGGGCTGATGAAAGATGTTGCTGACCAGATAGAGGCTGCTATGGGTCTCGTAGCGGATAATATCGGACAGGTGCAGCACCCCCATCGGTCGGCGCCGATAGAGCACCGGCAGGTGATGCACGTTGTTGCGCAGCATCGCCAGCATCGCCTCGTGAACCGACTTGTCCGACTGCACGCTGATCAAGCGCGAACTGACGATTTCCGCCACCGCCGTCGACACGCTGCGCCCCTCGGCCAGCACCCGGTTGCGCAGATCCTGGTCGGTGACGATGCCCTGCAGCGTCCAGCTCTGGCCATCCGGATCGCTGAATTGATAGCGCGGGTCGCCCTCCCGAGTCGATAGCACCAGCGCGGAGGAGACGTTCTCCTCGTTCATGCGCTGGGCCACCTCCTGCACGCTGGTGCTCTCTTCGACCATTAACGGGCGGCGCGATACCAGCTTGCGCACCCGGGTCATCATCATGTCGTTGCTTTTGTGCTGCTCTTCTACCACGGACTTGAGCCGCGGCTGACCGAGCTCGACGAACTCGGCGAAATGCTCATCCGCTTCGCACAGTTGGTGAAAGCGCTCGCCAGGAATGAAGTAGATCAGGGTGTCTTCAAGGGCCTTGGCGGGAAAGCGCACCTTGCGGTTGCGCAGCAGGCTGAAGTGGCCAAAAATATCGCCTTCGCTGAGACGGTTGAAGAGCTCGCCGTTACGCCAGCTGATCTCTACCGCGCCGCTGCGGATGTAGTGAAGATCCTCAATCTGCTCACCGAGTGCAAGGATCTCGCTACCGGCCTTGAAGTAGGCGACTTCGATGGTGCCTACCAGGTCGTCGAGCTGGGCGTCGCTCAAGGCGTCGAAGGGAGCGAACCGGGCCAGATGCTCGCGGATTTCCAGCAGTTCGATGTCCATACGCGCTCCGGCCCCGCGGTTGATTGCCTGAAGTCTGATATGCCTGCGGTCCGCTGTAAAGTCGCATCTCGCATGCTGTTCTGTGGGCTGGGTGTCAGTCAGATACACCAAGGGCCACCCTGAGGTGGCCCTTGGTGAGCTTGCTGTCGATGGGAGTCGACGGCAGTACAGCTTACGACTGTTCAGCCATTTCCTGAACGCGCTGCATCATTTCCGGATCTTGCTGAATGGTGTGACCGATCGCATTGAAGGTATCGACATCCAGACCGCTATCCTCTACGACTTCAACCATGCGGTCGTTGGCTTCCATGCGCACTTCCTGCTGAGTGGCTTCGTCCTCAGCGCCCTGAAGCCGCTCGGTGTACTCTTGAGAAATCATGGCGATTTCCTGTGAAGCGTCAGCAAACTGCTGGAGCTCCTGATCAGAGAAATCCTGAGCGGGTGCCGCCTGCTGCTCCGGCGCCGCTGCGGGATCTTGTGCAGGATCTTGGGCAGGATCCTGAGCGAAGGCTGCTTGGGCAGACATCAGGCCGGCAGTCAGCAGCGCGGCAGAAAACAGGGCAGTCATCCGTTGCATATCAATACCTCCAGGGTTTTGCTTGAGTATGTGCCCCACTGTGACGGTGGTGCTCCACAAGGGTTCATATTTTTTGAGTAACAGAAAGAAACAATTGATTTCCAATACCGTTACAAGCGTCGCGATACCGAGACACGCGAAAGGATGCCAACCTGCCAGCGCGCTCTTCAAGGCAACGCCATCGATAGCGGCAACCCCTCATGATATGGATTCTCAACAAAATCCTCTTACCCTATCGCTGCAAAACAGCGAGAGGAGATACTTTTCGCCATCGCCTCCAAAGGCGTAGCCTCTCGTGGCGATTCCCCGCCCGTCGAGAACAAGGAACCCATTAATGCCCGCCCAACGCCGCACCACCCTGGCTCTCGCCGCGATGCCGATTGTCTTCGTGCTGCTATGGAGCACCGGCTTCATCGGCGCCAAGTACGGACTTCCCTATGCCGAGCCCTTTACCTTTCTGTTCGTGCGCTTCGTCCTGACCCTGGCGCTGCTGATCCCGCTGGTACTGCTGTTCAAGGGCAGCTGGCCGCAAGGGGGGGGGCTATGGGGCCACATCGCCGTCAGCGGCCTGCTGGTGCACGGCGCCTATCTGGGTGGCGTGTTCTACGGCATCTACCTCGGCATGCCGGCGGGACTGGCCTCGCTGCTGGTGGGCCTGCAGCCCCTGCTTACCGCCGCACTGGCCGGGCCGCTGCTGGATGAGCGGCTAACCCGCTGGCAGTGGCTGGGCCTGGCACTGGGGCTGGTGGGTATCGTGCTGGTACTGGGTAGCAAGCTCGACCCAGGTGCGGCACTGTTCCAGGGCTTCGGAGTGCCCGCCCTGCTGGCCGTGCTGGTAGCGCTGATTGGCATTGCCTGCGGTACCCTTTATCAGAAGCGCTTCTGTACCGGTATGCCTCTACTCTCCGGTACAGTCGTGCAGTATATGGCAGCCGGAGTATTGCTCGGTGTTGGTGCGCTGCTGTTCGAGCAGCGCGACATCGACTGGACACCGACCTTCATGCTGACCATGGCCTGGCTGGTGTGCATTCTGTCGATTGCCGCCATCCTGCTATTGATGGCGCTGATCAAGCGCGGCGAGGCATCGCGGGTCGCGAGCCTGTTCTATCTGGTGCCACCGGTTACCGCCCTGGAGGCCTGGTGGCTGTTCGGTGAGCGCCTGCCGCCAGTGGCACTGCTGGGCATGGCGATCGCACTCAGCGGCGTGGTGATGACGGTCAAGGGCAAGCAGCATGCCGCCAAGGGCACGGCTAAAGTCCCACGCGGATGAGCCGATAAACAATTTATGATTAACTAACCTTGGGTTAGTCCAGCAACATGACAGGGAAAGCTGATGGGAAATTGTGCCAGGGTCGATAGCCACTGCAAGCGCTGCGATATCCCCCTCCCCTTCGATTTCACGATGGCTTTCCAACCGATCGTTGATATCGAATCCGCCAGCATTGTGACCTACGAAGCCTTGGTGCGCGGTCCCGGCGGCGAATCGGCCTACAGCATTATTTCCAAGGTCACCGACGATCTGCTGTATCGCTTCGATCAGGCCTGCCGGGTCAGGGCGATCGAACTGGCCAGCCGTCTGGGCATGCAGGAGCGCTTGTCGATCAATTTCATGCCTAACGCCGTCTATGAACCCCAGGCGTGCATTCAGGCCACGCTGGAGGTATCGCGTCGCGTCGGCTGGCCTACCGACCGGATCGTTTTCGAGATCACCGAGACTGAAATGGTGAAGGATCGTATGCACCTGCGCGGCATCATCGATGCCTACCGCAGCATGGGTTTTACTACCGCTATCGACGATTTTGGCAACGGCTATGCCAATCTCGACCTGCTCACCGATCTGCGCCCCGACAAGCTCAAGATCGACCGTGAATTGGTCATGAATTGCCATGAGGATCCACGCCGGCAGGCGATCCTGCGCGCCGTGCATGGCCTGGCCGGAGAGCTCGATGTTGGCTTGATTGCCGAAGGTGTTGAGCTGCGCGAGGAAGCCCTCTGGCTAGCCCGCCTGGGTATCAGTAGCCAGCAGGGGTTCTACTTCGCTCGTCCGGCCCTGGAGTCGCTATGCCAGCACTCCTTGAGTGAGATGCTGCTCGAACTGCGCAGCGAGATACAGCGCTGATTTAGCCCCGCGGCAGCACGCCCTCCTCCTTCAACAGCTTGAGGATCGCCTCAGCGCCCTGCTCCGGTGTCACGTCTGTCAGTACCTGTCCACCACCGCCCTCGGCCTTCGCCGCAGCGGCCTTGAAGCGCTCCCGCGCCGAGGCGGCCTTGACGATCTTCAAGCGCTTGGGACGCTTACGGGCCGGCGCCAGCTGCCACGCGGCCAGCTCACGATCCGGCTCGGCGGGCACCGGAGTCGCCTCGATGCCGGCCCGGCGAGCCGGGCCGAAGGCGCTCTGGCGCGCCACCGGCGCCGCCGCATCCACGCTGACGATGGCCGGCAGGCGCACCTTGAGGCGCCGCCGCTGGCCCCGGGGCAGTGCCTGGAGCAGGGTCGCCACACCCTTCTCGATCTTCTCCACCGCGGCCAGGCCATTGACCAGCGGCCAGCCCAACCGCTCGGCCAGGGCATAGGGCAGTAGCCCCGAGCCTTCGCCGCGCTCCGCCCGGGCGCCGGTGATCACCAGCTGCGGCGGCGCCGCGGCCAGGTGCTCGGCCAGGGCCGGAATGGCATCGCTGCCCTCGGCCTGCTCCAGCAGGGTCAGGGTCTCCAGCCCCGTACCGGCGGACATGCCCAGGTAGCCGCGCAGCGCCGCCTCGCTCTCCTCCGCGCAGGGGCCTGCGTGCAGCAGGCTGACCCGGCTGCCGGGCAACTGGCGCTCCAACCCCAGGGCCAGCTCCAGCCCCCGGGCATCCTGATCGGCGCGCCGCGCCCGCCCGGTGATGGGGTGACGCCCCACCGAGACCAGTACCGCTACGTCGATTCCCTGCTCTTCAGGCCGCATCGCGCTGCCCTCCTCGCTGCTGTTCCACCTTGGCCAACAGGGCTGCCAGGATCTCGGCGCTATCGCCGATCACCGCCAGGTCGGCGCGCTTGATCATGTCGCATCCCGGGTCGAGGTTGATGGCCACCACCTTGTCGCAGCTCTGAATACCCTGCAGGTGCTGAATGGCCCCCGAAATGCCCACCGCCAGATAGACCCGGGCGGTAACCCAGGTGCCGGTGGCCCCCACCTGCCGGTCGCGGGCCATGAAGCCGTCGTCCACGGCCACCCGCGAGGCGCCTTCCGTCGCCCCCAGCACCCTGGCGGCATGATGGAACCCCTCCCAGTCCTTGACGCCGTTGCCAGCGGAGAGGATGAACTCCGCCTCGGCCAGCGCCACCCCGGCAGGGTCCACCGCCACCTGGCCCAGATCCTCGATCCGCGAGAAGGCGCTGGGAATCGTCTCCGTCAGGCTCAGCGGCGCGGCGGCGTGACGGGTCTCGTCCACCGGCTCGGCGCACTCGGCCAGCGCCAGGGCGACCCGCGGCAGCGGGCGCTGGATATCCAGGCTCTCCGCCGCCCCACGGGCGGTGCAGCACCAGCCCTGGGGGGCCTCGCTATCGGCTTCGATCTGCCAGACTCCGGTGGCGGGGCGCTCGCCTAAGCGCATGGCCAGGCGCCGCCCCAGGTCGGCCCCGCCCAGGGGCGAATCCGGGAGCAGCCAGTGACGCGGCGCCAGCTCGCGCTCCACGGCGGCCAGCGCCGCCAGGCGCGCCTCGGGGGCGAAGCCTGCGTAGGCGTCATCGTCGAGGTGCAGCAGGCGGTCGATGCCCGCCTCGCCAAAACTCTGCTCCTTAAGCTCGCCGCCCCTCTCGCGGTTATGCTCGCCGAAGACCACGGCCAGTACGGCGCCGGGGCGCTCCGGATCGGCATCCGCCAGTCGCCGGGCCAGGCCCAGCAGGTCCTTGTCGTGGCCGGAGAGACGCCCGCCGGTCATGTCCGGCACCACCGCCACCAGGAAGGCCGGGGCCTCGATGTTCACCTTGCGACGGCTATCCTGAGCCGCCTGGCGGGCCGCACCCGCCGCCTGGCCGCCCTGCTGGGCGCCGCTACGGTCGATGCGCTTGATACCATTGGGCCCTATAAAGCCGATGGCGCGGGGGTTCTTGCGAATCACCCCATGGGGGCCCAACCACTCGCTGACAGCGGTCCCGCCCCCGATTTCGGCCAGCACGCTGGCGTGCTCCGGATGCAGGCGGTTACGGGCGATCCACTCGCGGCGTGGGTCGCGACGAACTATCTCGCTCATGGTGTCATCTCCTCAGCAGCAGGCTGCGGGGCCCGGACATCCCCGGAGGCCGCGGGGCGCGCCACCAGGGCATCGGCCACCAGCTCGGCGATATCGCGCACCTCGGCGGTGGCGTCCACCACGCCTTCCAGCATGGCGGTGCATTGGGGGCAGCCCACTGCCACCAGCTCGGCACCGCTCTCCTTGACATCATTCATGCGCATATCGGGAATCCGCCGCTCGCCAGGGATATCGGTGATCGGCGCCCCACCACCGCCGCCGCAGCAACGCGAGCGGAAGCCGGAGCGCTGCATCTCCTTGACCTCGATACCCAGCGCCTTGAGCACGTTGCGGGGCGCATCGAACTCGCCGTTGTAGCGGCCCAGATAGCAGGGGTCATGATAGGTGACGCCACCGCCCTTCCAGGGCGCGAAGGCCAGCCGGCCGGCCTCATACAGTTCGGCGATAAAGGTGCTGTGGTGACGGACCTCATAGTGTCCACCCAGCTCACCGTACTCGTTGCCTAACACATGGAAACTGTGCGGATCGCAGGTGACGATACGCTGGAAGCGATACTTCGCCAGGGTAGCGATATTGCGCTTGGCCAGCGACTGGAAGGTCGCTTCGTCACCCAGGCGCCGCGCCACGTCGCCGCTATCGCGCTCCTCGGTGCCCAGCACCGCAAACTCCACCTCGGCGGCGTGCAGTATCTTGATCAGGGCTCTTAGGGTGCGCTGGTTACGCATATCGAAGGCGCCATCGCCTAGCCACAGCAGCACCTCGGCCTGCTGGACATCGGCCATCAGCGGCAGGTTGAGGTCCGCCGCCCAGTGCAGCCGCGAGCCGGGATCGAAACCGCCGGGATTGTCGGTGGCGATCAGATTGTCGAGCACCTCGGCGCCCTTGTTGGGGGTCTGGCCCCGCTCCAGGGTCAGGTGGCGACGCATATCGACGATGGCATCGACGTGCTCGATCATCATCGGGCACTCTTCCACGCAGGCACGGCAGGTGGTGCAGGACCATAGGGTCTCGGCATCGACGAGGGCCTTGCCCTCGTGCCCTGTTGGAGAGAGCACGATCGGCCCATCAGGAGAACCAGCGTGATCGCCCACCGGCTGGCCGGGGTAGGGGGAGCCGGCATAGTGGGCATCGCTGCCGCCGGCCAGGCCCACTACCATGTCCTGGATCAACTTCTTGGGGTTGAGCGGCTGGCCGGCGGCGAAGGCCGGGCACACCGCTTCGCAACGCCCGCACTGCACGCAGGCGTCGAAACCGAGCAGCTGGTTCCAGGTGAAATCGGCAGGTTTTTCGACGCCCAGCTTGGCCTCGGGATCGTCCAGATTCAGTGCCTTGAGGCCGCTGGAGCGGCCGCCACCGAAGCGCTCGGCGCGACGGTGGAAGGCCAGGTGCAGAGCACCGGCGAAGGCGTGCTTCATCGGCCCGCCCCAGGTCATGCCGAAGAACATCTCGCCCAGGCCCCACACCAGCACGGCGGCCAGTGCCAGCGCCAGGATCCAGTGGCCCATCACTTGAGAAAGGCCGGCGGGCAGGATCCCCAGCGTGGGCAGGGTGATCAGGAAGGTACCCAACGAGAAGGCCATCAGGCTCTTGGGCAGGCGCATCCAGGGCCCCTTGGAGAGGCGCGCGGGCGGGTTGCGCCGGCGCCGGGCGACGAAGCAGCTGCCCACGAACATGGTGGCACTGGCCGCCAGCAGCAGCCCGCCCAATATGGGATTGGCGAGCCCCAGGCCATGTACCAGAATCATTAGCGCGGCGGCGGCGACGAAGCCACCAGCGGTGGCCACGTGGGTGTTGGACATGACCTTGTCACGGGCCACCACGTGGTGCAGATCCACCAGGTAGCGCCGCGGCATGGCGGCGAGACCGCGCAGCAGGTCAACCTGGGCGGGCCGCCCCTGGCGCCACAGGCGGATGCGACGCATCGCGCCGATCGCCGCCAGCGCCAGGGCGGAGAAGATCAGGATCGGCAGTAGGGTCTCGAGCATCTCGCTCACCTCATCGATAGTGGTACGGCCATGGCATGGGTCCAGTGGCGCGGCGACTCAGCGCCCTTGCATATGCCGGACTTGCCTGCCGAGGAGCATCCCAAGCGCGCCACGCATTCGCTGTGCCGAGTCTCGACTGGCAATCTGCGGTCACGGCGTGGAAGGGCCATCCCTGGCCCCCACGCCTCTGCCGAGTCCCTTCGGCAGAACCGCATTGCGGCGTCTCGACTCGGGCGAACTGCTGAAGGCGCTGCTTGTGGATACCCTCGGCCTGCGCCAGACCTTGTGTGGCTAAAAGTCCTTGCAGATCCGCAGCGCATCGTAGATGGCCGCATGGGTATTGCGCGGCGCAGTGCAGTCGCCCAGGCGGAACAACAAAAAGCCGTCGCCGTCCTCGCTCAGGCAGGGCTGCGCCTGAGCGGCGTAGAGCGCCTCCAGATCTACCTGCCCGTTGTTGCGGGAGCGCTGCTTGAGGGCGTAGTAGAGCGCCTCATCGGGACGTACGCCGTTCTCCACCACCACCTGGTCCACCACCCGCTCCTCCTGAACGCCGGTGTACTCGTTCTCGAGCACCGCCACCAGGCCGTCGCCCTCACGGTAGACCTTGTGCAGCATCAGGTCGGAGGTCATGATCACCTCCTTCTCGTAGAGGCTGCGGTAGTAAGTGGGGAAGGTGGTACCGCCCACCGCCGCGCCAGGCTTGATATCGTCGGTGACGATCTCCACCTTGGCGCCCTTGTCGGCCAGGTAGTCTGCCGCCGAAACGCCTGAGAACTCGCAGATGGCATCAAAGATCAACACGTTCTTGCCCGGGGCCACCTTGCCCGAGAGGATGTCCCAGGTGCTGACCACCAGGCTCTCTTCTGGGCTTGCGGAGTAGCCCCACTCCGGGTATTGACTCAGGAAGGGCTGGCCTCCGGTGGCCAGCACCACGATATCCGCGCGCAGGTCTTCGATGGTGCCCTCATCGGCCCGGGTCCCCAGACGCAGGTCGACCTTGAGGCGCGCCAGCTCCAGTTGATACCAGCGGGTAATACCGGCGATCTGGTCACGCTGCGGGGCCTGGGCAGCAATGGTGATCTGGCCACCCAGGGCCTCGGCGGCCTCGAACAGGGTGACGTCATGGCCGCGCTCGGCGGCGACGCGGGCCGCTTCCATGCCGCCGGGGCCACCGCCCACTACCACCACCTTGCGCTTGTGCCCCTCGCTCTTTTCGATGATGTGCGGCAGGCCCATATATTCGCGGGAGGTGGCGGCGTTCTGGATGCATAGCACATCCAGGCCCTGGTACTGGCGGTCGATGCAGTAGTTGGCGCCCACGCACTGCTTGATCTGATCGATCTGCCCCATCTTGATCTTGGCAATGATATGCGGGTCAGCGATATGCGCCCGGGTCATGCCTACCAGGTCCACATAGCCGCCTTCGAGGATGCGCTGGGCCTGGTTGGGGTCCTTGATATTCTGGGCGTGGATCACCGGTACGCTGACCACTTCCTTGATGCCCGCCGCCAGGTGCAGGAAGGGCTCCGGCGGATAGGACATGTTGGGAATCACGTTGGCCAGGGTGTTGTGGGTGTCGCAGCCTGAACCGATCACGCCGAAGAAGTCGACTTGGCCGGTGGCATCGTAGTAGGCGGCGATCTGCTTCATGTCGTCGTGGGAGAGACCGTCCGGATGGAACTCGTCGCCACAGATGCGCATGCCGACCACGAAGTCGTCGCCCACCTCGGCGCGCACCGCCTTGAGCACCTCCATGCCGAAGCGCATGCGGTTCTCGAAGCTTCCCCCCCACTGGTCCTCGCGCTTGTTGACTCGCGGGCTCCAGAACTGATCGATCAGGTGCTGGTGCACGGCGGAGAGCTCGACGCCGTCGAGACCTCCCTCCTTGGCCCGACGCGCTGCCTGGGCGAAGTCGTCGATGATGCGCCAGATCTCCTCCTCCTCGATGGTCTTGCAGGTGGAGCGGTGCACCGGTTCGCGGATACCAGAGGGGGACACCAGAGCCGGCCAGTCGAAACCATCCCAACGCGAGCGGCGCCCCATATGGGTGATCTGGATCATGATCTTGCCGCCGTGCTTATGCACGGCGTCGGCGAGGTTCTGGAAGTGCGGGATGATCCGGTCGGTGGTGAGGTTCACCGAGCTCCACCAGCCCTGGGGGCTGTCGATGGAGACCACCGAAGAGCCGCCGCAGATCGAAAGGCCGCAGCCGCCCTTGGCCTTCTCCTCGTAGTACCTGACGTAGCGCTCGGTGGTCATGCCGCCGTCGGTGGCATGCACCTCGGCATGGGCGGTGCTGACCACGCGGTTACGGATGGTCAGCTTGCCGATCTCGATCGGCTGGAAGATCGCGTCGAATGCCATGGTTGTCTCCTCGTACCCGAGATTAGCGGGCAGCGCCGGTCAGCGGCTTGGTCTCGAAATAGCCCACCTCACAGCCGTCTTCTGCAGCGCTCTGGGTCTGCTCGGCAACAGTGCGCAGCGCACTACCGCGGGCGGCGAGGATCTGGTCCATGGCGCCGGCGAACCAGCCGGTGAACATGTACTCCTCCTTGTGCCCGGTCTTGCCGAGCTGGTAGACGAAGGCACTGTGCTCCAGGCGCACCCGGACAGTGCCGGCGTCGAGGTCGATGGCCTCGGTAATGAATTTGCCCCAGCCACGCTGCGAGAGTCGCGTCATGTAGTGCTCGAAGACCGCCACACCGTCCAGGCCGTGCGCTTCGGCCTCCTTTTCGCACCAGTGCCAGGCGCTCTTGTAGCCGGCGTGGTAGAGAATCTCGGCGTACTTATCCACACCCAGAGCGTCGGCGACGGCGGTGTGGTTGTTGATAAAGAAGTGGCGCGGCACATAGAGCATCGGCAGCGCATCGGTGGTCCATACGCCGGTCTCGCTATCCACCTCGATGGGCAGTTCAGGGGCCAGTTTGGTCACGGTCGAATTCCTCGGATCTTGCTGATTGTTATGTGGCGAAGCCGTTGTCGGTGGCGGCATCGCTCGGGGCTGATCCGGCGGCAGGCCTACGAGGAGGCGCTGTGAACCCATCCCTGGGCGCTACCTTGCGCCATCCATGGCGCAAACCTCCTCTTCGGCCTGCCCCCGGCGCCCCTCGGCTATAGTGGCGGGGCTGGCCCGGCGACAGACCCCGGCGCCCCTCGCTAAGGAGTCGCCTCAGGCGCCCCAGACGTCCTTGAGCACCCGCACCCAGTTCTCGCCCATGATCTTGCGCACCTGAGTCTCACTCATGCCGCGCTTCAACAGCGCCTCGGTGAGGTTGGGAAACTCGCCGATGGTGCGGATGCCCTCGGGATTGATGATCTTGCCGAAACTGGTCAGGCGGCGGGCGTAGCCCTTGTCGTGGGTCAGCCACTCGAAGAAGTCGTGGCCGTGGCCCTGGGTGAAGTCGGTGCCGATACCGATAGCGTCTTCGCCGACGATGTTCATCACGTACTCGATGGCCTCGACATAGTCATCGATGGTGGCGTCGACGCCGGCACGCAGGAAGGGGGTGAACATGGTCACGCCGACGAAACCGCCGTGATCGGCGATGAACTTCAGCTCTTCATCGGACTTGTTGCGCGGGTGCTCCTTGAGGCCCGAGGGCAGGCAGTGGGAGTAGCAGACCGGTTTCTGCGATTCGAGGATCACCTCTTCGGAGGTCTTGGCACCGACGTGGGAGAGGTCGCACATGATGCCAACCCGGTTCATCTCGGCGACGATCTCGCGTCCAAAGCCCGAGAGCCCGCCGTCACGCTCGTAGCAGCCGGTGCCCACCAGGTTCTGGGTGTTGTAGCAAAGCTGCACGATGCCCACCCCGAGCTGCTTGAAGATCTCCACATAGCCGATCTGGTCCTCGAAGGCATGGGCATTCTGGAAGCCGTAGATAATGCCGGTCTTGCCCTCCTCCTTGGCGCGGCTGATATCCGCCGTGGTGCGCACCGGGCGTACCAGCTCGCTGCACTCGGCCATCAGCTGGTTGGACTTGACGATGTTGTCGACGGTGGCCTGGAAGCCCTCCCACACCGAGACGGTGCAGTTGGCCGCGGTGAGACCGCCGCGGCGCATATCCTCGAGCAGCTCGCGGTTCCATTTGGCGATGATCAGGCCATCGATGACGATGGCGTCGTCGTGCAGTTCGCGGGGGGTCATGGGGTTGCTCCGGCGGTGTCATTGACTTGCCGGCAGCATAGCGCCGCCCCAGGGTCGGGCGTCGCTTGGAAACGACGAGGGAAATCCCAAAAGCGTCATGGGTGTCGTAATATCGACACCCTCTCAGAGCTGCTGCAGGTAGCCGGTGCCGCCGAGGTTGTTCATCTGCTGGCGAATCCAGGCGCTGCGCCGCTCGACGTGGGCGCTGGGCTGCGAGGCGCTCCAGTTGCGCGGACTGGGCAGAATCGCCGCCAGGCGGCTGGCCTGATGGGCATTGAGTTGGCTGGCAGAGACGCCGAAGTAGTGCTGAGCGGCTGCTTCAAGGCCGAATACGCCGCTATCCCATTCAGCGATATTGAGATAGACCTCGAGGATGCGCTCCTTGGGCCAGAGAGTTTCGATCAGCAGCGTGAACCACGCCTCGAGTCCCTTGCGCATCCAACTGCGCCCGGTCCACAGGAAGAGGTTCTTGGCGGTCTGCTGGCTGATGGTGCTGGCACCGCGCAGGCGGCCGCCCTCG
The DNA here is from genome assembly GCF_014779595.1 of Halomonas sp. ML-15. Lineage (GTDB taxonomy): Bacteria > Pseudomonadota > Gammaproteobacteria > Pseudomonadales > Halomonadaceae > Franzmannia. The sequence goes on along the minus strand of NZ_JACXZT010000002.1, from coordinate 344,356 downwards.
CGGCTGGCCTCCCAGGCGCGGCGCATCTCGTCGACATCGAAGCCGCGGTGATGGGGAAAACGCTGGTCCTCGGCGGCGATCACCGCCAGCTTGGCATGCTCCGAGAGCTCGCCCCAGGCCCGCCACTGGTGCTCGATGCGGATCGGCTCGCGGGCCACCCAGGACTCGACCTTGCGCTCCATCATCACCATCGAGCCAAATACCGGCACCACGCGGAACAGCAGTACCAGCAGCACCGAGAGGACGACGAATCCGACCACGGCATACAGCAGACCACGCAGCACGCCGCGTAGCGAGACTCGGTGTCGCCAGGCCTGGGCCATAGCTGAGCTCCTCGGGTCGGTGGCGCCGCGCGCCTGGGATAGCGAATACCGGCAGTATAACAAGCGCGCCCCGATAATCGGGGCGCGCACTCAACGCAACGGAAGGGAGCAGGATACGCCTAGAGCGGCACGCTAGCATAGGTCGGTTCACCACGCGCCTGGGCCAGCGCCAGCACGGCACTCGACACCAGTTCCTGGGACAGCTCTCCCTCAGCGACAGGGCTCGACACGGCGACCTCCACGCGCTGTCCGGGACGCGAAGCCCCCAACCGCTCATCCCTCGGCGGCATGCCAAAGTACTCACGGTAGCATTTGGAGAAGTGTGGCGTAGAGACGAAACCACACGCCGAGGCCACTTCGATGATCGACATTGGCGTCTGCTTGAGCAGCTGTCGTGCACGGGTAAGGCGCAGCTTGAGGTAGTAGCGCGACGGCGAGCAGTGCAGGTACTTCTGGAACAGTCGCTCCAACTGGCGACGCGACACATCAACGTAATTCGCCAGCTCGTCTAGGCCGATGGGCTCCTCGAGATTGGCCTCCATCAGGGCGACGATCTCCAGCAGCTTGGGCTGGGTGGTCCCTAGTACATGCTTGAGGGGCACACGCTGCTGATCCTGCTCATTGCGTACCCGGTCGCAGATGAACATCTCCGAGATACCGGCGGAGAGCTCACGGCCGTGATCGCGCCCGATCAGATTGAGCATCATATCCAGGGGCGCGGTGCCACCCGAGGCAGTCGCCCGGTCACGGTCGATGGAGAACAGCCGCGTGGTCAACGCAACCCGTGGGAATGCCTCCTGCATGGCCGCCAGGCACTCCCAGTGGATACTGGTCTCGTAACCGTCGAGCAGACCCGCGCGGGCCAGCGCCCAACTACCGGTACACACCGAGCCGAGGCGCCGCGATTGGCGGGCCTGGGACTGCAGCCATTGGACATGCTCGCGCTGCACGCTGCGGTTCGGCCCGACCCCGCCGCAGACGATCACCATATCGAGAGACAGCGGCGTGCTGGTAGCAGCATCCGGCGTCACCTGCAGACCGTCACTGGCGCGCACCGGCCCACCGTCGTGGCTCAGTGTGTACCAGCAGTAGAGTTCGCGGCCCGCCAACTGATTGGCCATACGTAGCGGTTCGATGGCCGAGGCCAGCGAAATCAGGGTGAAGTTGTCCAGCAGTAGAAAACCCAGCGTCTGAGGGGCATCAGGGGGGCGGGCAGTCTGGGGAGAGAGTGTCATGGGTCACTCCAGCACGGTTGGCATAGGGAGGCCGCCGGTAGCACCGCCGACCACTGTTATCGTTATTAGGTGTTGCTGCTTGCATGTCGCAAATAGCTATGTCTCCCGGCAATGTAATCGCGCATCGACGCTGACACAGCTCAAATTTGCCTATCGGATCGCCGAGATGCAGTAATTTGCGACAATCGTGTCGCACACCGGCATGCCGAGGTCGTGTTCATCGCCGTTTGCCAACCAACGACGCCACTGCGAAGCAGCGGCGTCGTTCGGCTTTCATACGGAAATTGCCTGCCATCGGCCATGTAGCGTTTAGCGTTTCTTGAACAGGTGCTCGGCGTGATAGCGCAGGTGGTCCTCGATGAAGGAGGCGATGAAGAAGTAGCTGTGGTCGTAGCCCGGCTGGCGACGCAGGGTCAGCGGATGGTCATGCTCGGCGCAGACCGCTTCCAGACGCTCCGGACGCAGCTGCTCCTCAAGGAAATTGTCGGCCTCGCCCTGGTCGATGAAGAGCGGCTGGCGCGAAGCGCCCTTGGCCACCAGCTCACAGGCATCGTACTGGGTCCAGGCACCGGCATCGTCGCCCAGGTAGTTGCTGAAGGCCTTCTTGCCCCACGGGCAAGTGGTAGGGTTGACGACCGGCGCGAAAGCCGACACCGACGTATAATGGCCTGGCCGACGCAGCGACAGCACCAGCGCCCCGTGGCCACCCATGGAGTGCCCGCTGATCGCCTCGCGGCCGTTGACCGGGAAGTGCTGGCGCACCACCGAGGGCAGCTCCTCGGAGACGTAATCGTACATGCGATAGTGCTTCGACCAGGGCTCCTGGGTGGCGTTGACATAGAAGCCAGCGCCGGAGCCGAAGTCGTAGCTATCGTGCTCACCCGGCAGATCCGTTCCCCGCGGGCTGGTATCGGGGCAGACAATGGCGATCCCCAGCTCGGCGGCAAGCCGCTGGGCGCCGGCCTTCTGCATGAAGTTCTCGTCGTTGCAGGTCAGCCCGGACAGCCACCACAGCAGCGGCACCCGCTCATTCTCGGCTTGGGGCGGCAGATAGATGGCGAAGATCATCTCGCAGTCCAGCGCCCGAGAGTGGTGCTTGTAGCGCTTCAGCCAGCCGCCAAACGACTTGTTGGCCGACACCAGCTCCAGCTGTTCACTCATGGTCATGGGTCGTTCTCCTCAAGTCCCATCACCCCGGCCACCGCAAGGTGGCCAGGGAGAGGACGCGATTAAAAGTGCAGCACGGTACGGATGCTCTTGCCGGCATGCAGCAGCTCGAAGGCCTCGTTGATCTGCTCGAACGGCATGTCGTGGGTGACGAACTCGTCGATCTTCAGCTCGCCATTCATGTAGCGGTCCACATAGCCGGGCAGCTCTGTGCGCCCCTTGACCCCGCCGAACGCCGAGCCCTTCCAGACCCGCCCGGTGACCAGCTGGAACGGCCGCGTGGAGATCTCCTCGCCGGCCCCGGCCACGCCGATGATGATCGATTCGCCCCAGCCCTTGTGGCAGCACTCCAGCGCCGAACGCATCACGTTGACGTTGCCGATGCACTCGAAGGAGTAGTCGACGCCGCCGTCGGTCAGATCGACGATCACCTGCTGAATCGGATCCGAGTAATCCTTGGGATTGACGAACTCGGTGGCGCCGAACTGTTCGGCGAGGGTGAACTTGTCGGGGTTGACGTCGATGGCGATGATGCGGCTGGCCTTGGCCATCTGCGCGCCCTGGATCACCGCCAGGCCGATGGCGCCGAGACCGAACACGGCCACGGTGGACCCCGGCTCGACCTTGGCGGTGTTGAGCACCGCGCCGATGCCGGTGGTCACGCCGCAGCCGAGCAGGCAGATCTTGTCCAGCGGTGCCTGCTTGGAGACCTTGGCCAGCGACACCTCGGGCAGCACGGTGTACTCCGAGAAGGTCGAGCAGCCCATGTAGTGGTGCAGCATCTTGCCGTCCAGCGAGAAGCGGCTGGTGCCATCGGGCATCTGACCCTTGCCCTGGGTGGCGCGCACGCTGCCACACAGGTTGGTCTTGCCGGAGAGGCAGAACTTGCACTTGCCGCACTCGGCGGTATAGAGCGGAATCACGTGGTCGCCCACCGCCAGCGAGGTGACGCCCTCGCCAACCTCCTCGACGATGCCGGCGCCCTCGTGGCCGAGGACTGAGGGGAAGTTGCCCTCGGGATCGGCGCCAGAGAGGGTGAAAGCGTCGGTGTGACAGACGCTGGTGGCCTTGATGCGCACCAGCACCTCGCCAGCCTTGGGTCCTTCGACGTCGATCTCGGTGACATCCAGCGGCTTGCCGGCTTGCAGTGCAACTGCGGCGCGTGACTTCATTAGCTAACTCCTGTAGACCCATGCATCAAGGCGTGCGCCGGCGACTGCCTCGCACCACGCCAGTGTCTTGTCAGTCTAGGTCAGGCGTCCACCTTGGATAAACTGGGCTAGGCTCATAAGATTATTGTCACTAAGCAATAATCCGACGGGGAAACCACCGCCATGCAACGCTGGGATCGCATCGAGGCCTTTATCGAGGTCGTACGGCTGGGGACCTTTTCCGCCGCTGCACGCCACCTGAAGGTATCCAACTCCCACGTCAGCCGCCTGGTGGGGCAACTGGAGAACCAGCTCGGCACCCAATTGCTCTACCGCACCACTCGCCAGATCCGCCTGACCGATGCCGGCGCGCTCTACTATGAGCATTGTCACCATCTGTTTGACGGCTTTCGCGAGGCCGAGGCCGCCATCGACGATCTCCAGCGGCGTCCCAAGGGTATCCTCAAGCTGACCTCAGCCACGACCTTCGGTGAGCGCTTCGTGGCTCCGCTGGTCAACGACTTCCAGTGTCTGTACCCGCAGCTTGAAGTCTACATGCACTTCACCAACCGCCAGGTGGAGCTGATCGACGAGGGCTATGACATCGCCATCCGCATGGGGGTGCTCAAGGACTCGACGCTGATCGCACGCCGACTGTGCGAACGCCGCGAATACGTGGTCGGCTCGCAGGCCTATTTCGAACAGCATGCTCGTCCCCACTCCCTGGCCGAGCTGGCCAGCCATCGCTGCCTGCTCGGTTCACGGGATTTCTGGCTGTTCGATGTGCGCGGTTCGCGCCGTGAGGTCAGGGTTCAGGGGCGCTGGCAGGCCAACTCAGGGCCAGCGCTGCTCGATGCAGCGCTCAAGGGTCTGGGGCTCGCGCAGCTGCCAGACTACTACGTGGAGCCCTACCTGCAGTCGGGGGAGCTGGTCGCGGTGCTCGACGCTTTTCAGCATACCGATACCGCCGTATGGGCAGTCTACCCGCGACATAGGCACCTCTCACCCAAGGTCAGATTGCTGGTCGACCATCTGGTCGCCAATATCCGCGAGCGTATCCAGCACTGTCACGACCACCCCGGGGTGGGCTTCCAGCCACCGGGCCGCACCTAGGCTGCGTCCGAACAGCGCCTAGCCTGTCTTGTCGAAGAGTGGCCGCACATTGTCGGTAAGATAGCACTCGTCGAACTCTCCCTCGCAGGCGAGCGCCTCGAGGTCGGGAACCAATATCTGATGGCGATCGCGGTGAACCAGACCGTCTTCGCCGAGCGCACTGAAGGTGCGGCTGACATGAACCGGGCTAAGCCCAAGGATATCGGCCAGCTGCTCCTGGGAGAGCGGTAGGCGGAAGGCAGCGCCACCTTCTGGCTCGGTCTGGCGCAGACGCAGATACATCTCATGAAGAAAGTGCGCCATCTTCTGGCGCGCGCTGCGCCGGGCCAGGTTGACCAGACGTTCGGTCAGCAGCGCCTGATGACGGCTGGAGATCGCAAACAGCACTGCGGTCAGGGTGGTAGACTGACGAAACAGTTCGAGCATCCGCGCATGGGGGAAGTGACAGACCACGCCGTCTTCGATCATCTGCACACCGGCCAGACGCTGGGAAAAGGCGAATTCACTCAGGCCGATGATATCGCCAGGCAGATAGACCTCGAGGATCTGGCGGTTGCCGTTCTCGAGATATCGGAAGGAGTAGGCCCAGCCGGTGCGCAGGGTGCAGAACTCATTGGCACTGTCACCCTCCGCCCACAACTGATCGCCGGCCTTGACCTCGGTAGGGCTCTGCTCCAGCTCATGGAGCAGTTGCTTGTCGTCGTCGGACAACGCGCAGTAGTGGCTGAAGTGCCGAATGATACAGCTGTCCTTGAAGTCCACGACCGTCCTCTCCTGTGACTGACGATATCGAGCACTGCGTGTCGGCACTATCGATGCTGGCGGTACGCCCCATCACGTCGATTCGTCGACTCGAGTCTCAGCATTTTTTGTACTATATCCTACAATCCATGGACAACCGACTTCCATCCGCGCCATCTCATTAGACCAGCCGCGCCGCCGCTCAACACTCGATGGCGTTAACGGCCAGCCCCCCGCGGGACGTCTCCTTGTACTTCTCCTGCATGTCGGCACCGGTATCGCGCATGGTGCGAATTACTTTGTCCAGCGAGATAAAGTGCTCGCCGTCACCGCGCAGCGCCATCTGCGCGGCATTGATCGCCTTGACCGAGGCGATGGCGTTGCGCTCGATGCAGGGCACCTGCACCAGCCCACCTACCGGGTCGCAGGTCAGTCCCAGGTTGTGCTCCAGGCCGATTTCGGCGGCATTCTCCACCTGGCCGACGCTGCCGCCCATCAGCTCGGCCAGCCCCGCGGCGGCCATGGCACAGGCTGAGCCGACTTCGCCCTGGCAGCCGACCTCGGCGCCGGAGATGGAGGCGTTCTTCTTGCACAGAATGCCCACCGCCCCGGCGGCCAGCAGGAAGTCGACCACATCGCGCTCACTAGCCTCGGGCTGGAACTTCATGTAGTAGCTGAGCACCGCCGGGATGATGCCCGCTGCGCCATTGGTGGGCGCGGTGACCATGCGCCCGCCAGCGGCGTTCTCCTCGTTGACCGCCAGGGCGAAGACGTTGACCCAGTCCATTGCCGAAAAGGTGGAGGCGATCAGGCTGTGGCTGCCCTCCATGGCCTCCAGGCGGCGATGCAGGGCGGCGGCGCGGCGCTTGACGTTGAGCCCACCGGGCAGCACGCCCTCGTGGGCGAAGCCGGTATCGATGCAGTCACACATCGCCTGCCAGATCGTCCACAGGCCGTCGCGAATCTCTTGCTCGCTGCGCCAGGCCTTCTCATTCTCGAGCATCAGCTCGCTGATACGCATGTCGTGAAGGCGGCACAGCGCCATCAACTCCGCCGCGGAGTTGAAGTCATAAGGCAGGACAGTGGTGTCGCTGTCCAGCTCGCCGGACTGCGCTTGGCGCTCGTCGATCACGAAGCCGCCACCTACTGAGTAGTAGGTGTTGTGATACAGCGTATCGCTATGCCCGTGGGCCACCAGCCGCATGGCGTTGGGGTGGTGGGGCAGGCACTCGTCGTGCCACTGCAAGTCCCGCGCCCACAGAAAGGGGATCGCCAGGCGATTGTCGAGCAGCAGCGTATGTGACTCGAGCAGCTCTTCAATGCAGGGTGAGATGATCGCAGGATCGATGCGGTCGGGCTGCTCGCCCATCAGCCCCATGATCACCGCACGATCGGTGCCGTGGCCCTCACCGGTAGCGGACAGAGAGCCATAGAGGTGTACCTCGAGGCGCATCACCCGCTCGAGCAGCTCACGTTCGCGCAGCTCGGCGACGAAGTCGCAGGCGGCACGCATCGGCCCCACGGTATGCGAACTCGACGGCCCGATGCCGATCTTGAACATGTCGAACACGCTGATGGACATTATCAGACTCCCGGCTGGCCTCACGGCCTCTAAATCAGTTTGACTAAACCCTGCACACGGCGCGCATATCCCCAAAAAGGATAGTCGACGTGCTTGCGCCATGTTCAATCAGAATGAGATAGGCGACAATCGAGAATAACTTGCCTTGGATTTACTTAAACTAAACCATGAGCCGTTCACTCAACGCCCAGACCCACGCCTGGCTGAAGGTCTTCGCGGTCAGCGCCCGCCACCTCTCCTTCACCCGCGCCGCCGAGGAGCTGCACGTCACGACCGGCGCCGTCAGCCAGCAGATCAAGCAGCTCGAGGAGCGCCTCGGGTTCAAGCTGTTTCGACGCCGACCGCGGCAGTTGGAGCTAACCGACGAGGGGCGCCGGCTGGCGGTAGTGGTCGACGACGCCTACCAGTCGGTGGGGCTCGAAGTCAGGCGACTGCGCAGTGGTGTGATGAGCGGCATCCTGCGGCTGAGAAGCGTGCCGTCGTTTCTGGCCAAGTGGCTGATGCCGCGTCTGCCGCGGCTCCAGGCGAGGTTTCCCGATATCGAGCTGCAGGTGGTGGCCGAGGACAGCAATATTTCGCTACGCGACGGCGACTATGATCTCGCGCTCGATCTCAATGACGGCCACTACCCCGGGCTTGCCATCACCCCGCTGATGGACGAGGTGATCTTTCCGGTCTGCGCTCCCTCGCTGCTACGCGGCAAGCCGTCGCTATCGGCCCCCGAGGACCTGGCCTGGTACCCGCTGCTGCACGACGTCACCGCCTGGCGCGGTAGTCACGACTACGCCGAGTGGGAGCACTACCTGCATTCCATCGACGCGCCCCACGTCAATGTGCGCCGCGGCTACACCTTCAATCGCAACCAGTTGACCATGGAAGCGGCCATTGCCGGCATGGGCGTCGCCATCGCCCGCCAGACGCTGATCACCGGCGAGCTCAAGAGCGGCGCCCTGATTGCGCCCTTCCCCCAGCGCGTGGCCACCGGCAAGCGCTACGGCATCGTGCATGCCCAGGGCGCTCTCGACGACCGCCGTGTCCTCGCGGTCCACGACTGGCTGGTGGAGGAGGCCCGGCGCAGCGCACCGGCACAGTCGTAACCCCCGCCGCACTACGCAAGACGCCCGCAGCCTTTCGGCAGCGGGCGTCTTGTCTAAGCCGCGGGAGCGGTTATTCGTCGAGGAACGAACGCAACGGCTCGGAACGGCTCGGGTGGCGCAGCTTGCGTAGCGCCTTGGCCTCGATCTGACGGATGCGCTCGCGGGTCACGTCGAACTGCTTGCCGACCTCTTCGAGGGTGTGATCGGTGTTCATATCGATACCGAAACGCATACGCAGCACCTTGGCCTCACGCGCAGTGAGCCCGCCCAGCACATTACGAGTCGCCTCGATCAAGCCCTCCCCGGTGGCCAGATCGATAGGCAGCAGCATGGTGCCATCCTCGATGAAGTCGCCCAGATGCGAGTCGTCGTCATCACCGATCGGCGTCTCCATGGAGATCGGCTCCTTGGCGATCTTGAGCACCTTGCGCACCTTGTCCTCGGGCATCTCGAGGCGCTCGCCCAGCTCTTCCGGCGTCGGCTCGCGCCCCATCTCCTGCAGCATCTGCCGCGATACGCGGTTGAGCTTGTTGATGGTCTCGATCATATGCACCGGGATACGAATGGTGCGCGCCTGATCGGCAATGGAGCGGGTGATCGCCTGACGAATCCACCAGGTGGCATAGGTCGAGAACTTGTAGCCGCGGCGATATTCGAACTTGTCTACCGCCTTCATCAAGCCGATATTGCCCTCCTGAATCAGGTCCAGGAACTGCAGGCCACGGTTGGTGTACTTCTTGGCGATCGAGATCACCAGACGCAGGTTGGCCTCGACCATCTCCTTCTTGGCCCGGCGCGCCTTGGCTTCACCGATCGACAAGCGGCGATTGACCTCCTTGAGCTCGGATACCGGCAGCTGCACCATATCCTCTTCGAAGGCGATCTTGCGCTGGGCGCGAGCGATATCGCCGCGAAACGGCGCGAGGCGATCACTGTACTTGGCGTTGGCGGCCAGGAAGTCGTCCATCCAGTCCTTGCGCGACTCGTTACCGGGGAACGACTTGATGAAGGTCTTGCGCGGCACCTTACCGCGCTTGACGAACACCTGCATGATGACCTTTTCCTGCTCGCGGACCTGCTCTACGCTGATCCTGACCTGCCCCACCAGACGCTCGAAGTGCTTGGGCACCAGCTTGATCGGCGAGAACAGCTCGGCAAGACGCGCCTGCTCAGCGAGTGCCTGCTTGGAGCGCCGGCCATGCTTGGCAATGGCTGCGTGAACCAGGGCGTTCTGCTCGCGAATCTGCTCGAAGCGCGCCTTGGCTTCCTCGGGATCGGGGCCGCCGGTGGTCTCCTCCTCGGCCTCGCCATCCTCCTCGTCGTCGTCGCTCGCCTCTTCGTCCCTCGGCTCCTCTTCGGGCACCTCGGCCTCGGCGACACCGGGAATCCCCTCATCGGGATCGATGAAGCCGGAGAACAGGTCGGACAGGCGGCCCGGCGCCTCTTCGTCCTGGGTGCCGTCATAGATCTCGAGCACCGACTCCACCGCACCAGGCAGGTAGGCCAGTGCCGACATGACTTCGCGAGTGCCTTCCTCGATACGCTTGGCGATTTCGATCTCGCCTTCGCGTGTCAGCAGCTCGACGGTACCCATCTCGCGCATGTACATGCGCACCGGGTCGGTGGTACGGCCCACGTCGCTCTCAACCGCCGCAAGCGCCGCCACCGCTTCCTCGGCGGCCTGCTCATCGGTGGAGTGATCGGACATCATCAAGGTGTCTTCATCGGGGGCTTCCTCAACGACGCTGATGCCCATGTCGTTGATCATGCCGATGATGTCTTCCACTTGATCCGGGTCGGCGATATCCTCGGGAAGGTGGTCGTTGACCTCGGCATAGGTCAGGAAGCCCTGCTCCTTGCCGCGCGCGATCAACTCCTTCAGACGTGACTGCTGCTGCGCATTTCCAGCCATAGAAACCCTATCTCGACGAAGAAGAATGAAGCACCCAAACGGGTAGGCGAAGAAAATCGTGAAGCCGACCAGTATAGCTGCTCGCCATAGGGGTCCGCCAGTGATGCGTTTGCGCCGACGTTCAGGTGTGTTAGTTTGTTCGGTTAGGCTCACGCCAGGGGTTGCTTTGTTCCCCCTTAGATGGTGATGGTGGGCAACAATTCAACCCTCACGCCAATAAAGACCCTAACCGCTCATTTTTCTGCCTCTGACAACAAGCTCATGAGGCGTCGCCGTTCCTCGGCCGTCAACGTCTCTCCCTGACGCTTTCTTTCCAGCAATGTCTCGATTTCCTGTTGGCGGGTGGGCTGCTGCCGATTACGCGTGAAGTAAGCCACCAGCCCGTCCAACTCGGTGCCGCGATGGACGCGGGGAATGAGCAGTTCACGACGCGCCAGCTCAGCCAGCCGTTCGCCCTCCTGGCTGCCGTGAAAGTGCGCCAACAGCACCTGCGCACTGCGGTAGCCACCGGCGCGAATCAGCGCAATCACGTCGCGGCACAACACCCCATCCGGGTCACTATCAGGGCACCAGTCGCTGCCCTCTGGCAGCCGCTCCACCAATCCCGGCTCATGTACCAGCAGCTGTAACGCGCGTGCCGCCAGGCTGAGCGCACCGCCCGCCGTCGCAGGACGCTCGCGACGCGGCGTCTCCTCGGTCGCCTCGACTGTCACTGGCGAGCTCTGAGGCTCCGGCGTGGCCAGCAGGGCCTCGAAGCGCGCCTGCTCGACCCCAGTGCGCTTGGCCAGCTCGCTAAGTAGCAGCGACTTGAGCACTCCTTCCGGCAGCCTGGCCAGCGCCTTGAGCACCTGACTGGCATAGCGCTCGCGCTCCTCGATCCGCGCCAGGTCGCGCCCCGCCGCCGCCTGATCGAACAGGAACTCCGACAGCGGGCTGGCACAGGTCACACGATCCTGAAAAGCCTCGGTCCCTTCACTGCGCACCAACGTATCCGGATCCTCGCCCTCGGGCAGAAACAGGAAGCGCGCCTGGCGACCGTCGATCATCAACGGCAGCACCGTCTCCAATGCCCGGGTGGCGGCCTGACGCCCAGCGCGATCACCGTCGAAACAGAACACCACTTCGCTGACCATCCGGAACAGCCGCGTCAGATGGTCCTCGCTGGTCGAGGTGCCCAGGGTCGCCACCGCATTGCGGATACCGAACTGAGCCAGGGCCACTACGTCCATGTAGCCCTCGACGATCAGCACCCGCTCCAGCTGGCGATTGGCCTGACGCGCCTCGTAAAGCCCGTATAGCTCGCGCCCCTTATGGAACACCGGCGTTTCAGGCGAGTTCAGGTACTTGGGCTTGCCGTCACCCAGCACACGGCCGCCGAAGGCGATGGTATTGCCTTTAACATCGCGGATCGGAAACATCACCCGGTCACGGAAGCGATCGTAGGTCCGACCGCTGTCTTCACGATGGACCAGCAATCCGTACTCGACCTGAACCGCCTCACTAATACCCTGCTCACCAAGATGGCGCTTGAGCGCCTCCCAGTCGTTGGGCGCGAAGCCAATGCCGTACTCTTCGACCACCTGCGAAGACAGGCCGCGACGCTCCAGATAGCCGCGTGCCGCCTGCCCCTCGTTCATCTTCATGCGCTCACGGTAGAAGCGTGCCGCCAGCTCGAGCAGGTTGACCCCCTGCTTGCGCTTCTTCTCGCGTGCCTGAGCATGCGGGTCATCGGCACCCTCCCGCGGCACTTCCATGCCCTGCCGTGCGGCCAGCTGCTCGACCGCCTCGGGAAAACGCAGATTGTCGTACTCCATCAGGAAACGCAGCGCATTGCCGTGAGCCCCGCAGCCAAAGCAGTGATAGAACTGCTTGTCCTGACTGACGGTGAAGGAGGGCGACTTTTCCTGATGAAACGGACACAGGCCCGAGTGGTTGCGACCGCTCCTCTTGAGCTGCACGCGCTCACCCACCACCTCGACCACGTCGACGCGGGCCAGCAGATCATCGATGAAGCGTTGCGGAATTTGGCCGGCCATGAACCTCAGCGATCCTGAAATACACGCGCCCGTACTTGTCTCGACATAGGCGGCGCGTGAAAAACAAGCGGCCACCGAATTGGCGGCCGCTTGGCGTCCCTCTTGGAACGGTCAGTCAACGCGACGGCGACCGTTCCCAGTACGGATCAATACAACCGTTCGAAACGCTTGCGCTCACGCTGCAGCTTCTTGGCGTGACGCTTGACGGCGGCTGCGGCCTTACGCTTGCGCTCGGCAGTCGGCTTCTCATAGTGCTCGCGACGACGCACCTCGGAGAGAACACCGGCTTTTTCACAGGACCGCTTGAAGCGACGCAGAGCGACGTCGAACGGTTCGTTATCACGTACTTTGACAGAAGGCATTAAGCACTCACCTACCTTGGAATCATGAGTTCGGTTTGAACGCACGCCTTGGGGAGCAGCGTCCCTCACGCGTTTCGTCACTGGCTGACTTGGCCATAAAAACAGGCAAGGGCAGCAAAAGGGAGAAGCGAAAGAAAGCGTGCATCCCGGGCGCACGACCCAGTCTTACAGCGCACAGTAGTCTAGTCGTGGTTTCCGTTGTTTGCAAATTTACCGGCCAGCCTCTGCCCCCGCCGCTGCAAAGTCCGTAGAATGAATGCCCCACAGCGACCACGGAAGCCAGCCACGATGCGCGTACTGGGGATCGAGACCTCCTGCGACGAGACCGGCGTCGCCCTGTTCGACAGCCAGCGCGGCCTGCTCGCCGACGCCCTCTACAGCCAGGTGGCCATGCATGCCGACTTCGGCGGCGTGGTGCCGGAACTGGCGTCCCGCGATCACACCCGGCGCCTGCTACCGCTGATCGACGAGGTCCTGGGCACGGCCGGCCTGGACCGTCGCGATCTCGATGGCATCGCCTATACCGCAGGCCCCGGCCTGGTCGGCGCATTGATGGTGGGTGCCGCCACCGCCCACGGCATGGCGCGTGCCCTGGAGATTCCAGTGCTCGGGGTGCATCACATGGAGGGCCACCTGCTGGCCCCCATGCTCGAAGACGATGCCCCCGCCTTCCCTTTCGTCGCGCTACTGGTCTCGGGTGGCCACACCCAACTGGTCGAGGTGCTGGGCCTGGGCCGCTACCGCCTGCTCGGTGAGTCGGTGGACGACGCCGCTGGCGAAGCCTTCGACAAGGCGGCCAAGATGCTCGGCCTCGACTACCCAGGCGGCCCGCAAATCGCGCGCCTGGCAGAGCGCGGCGATCCCAAGCGGCTGCGCTTCCCGCGGCCGATGACCGACCGCCCAGGGCTCGATTTCAGCTTCTCCGGCCTCAAGACCCATACCTTGACCGCCATCCGCCAGCTCGATGCGACCGGCGCGCTGGACGACCAGGCGCGCGCCGACGTGGCTCGCGCCTTCGAGGAGGCGGTAGTCGACACCCTGGTGATCAAGTGCCGCCGCGCGCTGGACGCCAGCGGCCAGACGCGGCTGGTGGTGGCCGGCGGCGTCAGCGCCAACCGGCGTCTGCGCGAACGCCTCGAGCAGGAGTGCGCCAAACGCGGCGCCCGCGCCTACTACCCACGGGGCCGTTTCTGCACCGACAACGGCGCAATGATCGCCTATGCGGGTGCCCAACGCCTGCTGGCCGGCGAACGCGACAGCGCCACCATGCTCGCGGTACCGCGCTGGCCGCTGGCGGATCTCACCCCGCCTGCCAATTCTCCACTCCCGCAATGATCGCACGCTTCATGTTCAGGCCGCTGGAGCAACTCACTCTTCCGGCGGCTTGATCCCGCGGCGACCGATGCGCCACTCGCCGCCGCGCCCGAGCCGTCGGATATTCCACACGTGGCGGGTTACCACCAGCAGCGCGAAGGCGCTGACCACCCACACGTAATCCGGCGCCAGCCACCAGCTGGCCAGCGGCGCCAGGCAGGCCGTCGCCAGCGAGGCGATCGCTGCGGTGTGCATGCGCCACGCCAGCAGCGCCCACAACAGCGCACACAGCAGTGCCACCCAGGGCGTCAGCACCAACAGCACGCCGAAGGCGCTGGCCACCGCCTTGCCGCCGCGAAAGCGGTGCCATAGCGGGTAGCTGTGGCCGAGCAGCACCCCGAAGCCGACCAATCCTTGGGCCCAGGCCGGCAGTCCCGCCCCCTTGGCCAACCACAGCGCCGGCATTCCCTTGGCGGCATCCAACACCAGGGTGGCCAGCGCCAGACGGCTGCCATACAGCCGCAGCACGTTGGAGAACCCCGGATTGCGCGACCCTGCCAGTCGCGGGTCGCGCACCCCCGCCCAGCGACACACGCTGAGCGCCCCCAGCCAACCGCCGCAGGCATAGGCCAACGCCATCAACAGGAGGGTCACGAGCAGCAGTTCGACTAACGACATGGCCAGCGCGCCATAACAGAGGATGCCTCGATTCTGCCAGCCCTGACCGGCCAGCGGTAGCCGCCGGCTTCCTATCGTTGACGACACGCCTACAGTACAATCGCCGCTTCATGAGCTAGCGGGATGGGAGAGAGGGATGCGCAGCGACCGGGTGATCATCGAGGCACTGGCGGTAGAGACCGTGATCGGTGTCTACGACTGGGAGCGTGAGATCCAGCAACGCCTGGTGCTCGACCTCGAGTTGGCCACCGATATCCGCGCCGCCGCCGCCACCGACGACATCGACCTGACCCTCGACTATGCTGCCATCAGCCAGCGTATCGCGCGTTTTGCCAACGAGCAGTCATTTGCCCTGGTCGAGACCTTCGCCGAGCGACTCGCCAGCGTGCTGCATGAGGAGTTCGCCATCACCCGGCTGGCACTGACGGTACGCAAGCCTGGCGCCGTGGCTGCCGCCAACGCAGTGGGCGTGTGTATCGAGCGGGAGTGGGCATGATGGCACTGGTGACCGTCAGCATCGGCAGCAATATCCAGCGCGACCACCACGTTCGGGTGTGTCTCGATGCCCTCGCCGAGCGCTTTGACGGCCTGCAGATCTCGCGAGTCTTCGAGAGCGAGCCGGTGGGCTTCGAGGATGGCCGCAACTTCTATAACCTGGTGGCCGCCTTCGAGACCGAACTTGGCGTGGGCGCACTGCAGCGCTGGTGCAAGACATTGGAATACGCCAACGGCCGGCGCAAGGACAGCCCCAAGTACAGCCCACGCACCCTCGATATCGACCTGCTCACGGTCGGCGAGGCCTGCGGCCTGGTGGACGGAGTCGACCTGCCCCGAGACGAGATCGACAAGCACGCTTTCGTGCTGCGCCCGCTGGCCGAGCTACTTCCCGATCACCGCCACCCGCTAAACGGCCAGCGCTATGCGACCCTCTGGGCGCGCTTCGCCGAGCGCGAGCAGGCCCGCCAGCAGCCGCTATGGCCGGTCGACTTCGTGTGGCAAGGACAAGCCTTATAGCAACGCGTCGGCGATCACCTGGTAGCGGCGTCGGTGCACCTCCTCACCCAGCGCCTTGCCGCGATAGCCCTCTTCCAACAGCAGCCGCGGCACCACCTGTTGCGCCAGCCGCCAGGCCAGCGCCAGGTCGGCGGCCAGCGCCGGCCGCTCGAGGCTGACCAGCGAGATCAGGGGCACCACCCGGGCGCTGCGCCGCCAGGCGTCGATGGCGTCCAGCCAGCCCAGGATCGCTGCCGCATCGGGGTGCTCCTGGCGCCACAAGGCGCGGCTCAGGGCTACCTGGCGGGCCAGGTCGGCATAGGCGTTGGGTAGCCGCAGCCGCTTGCTCAGCGCCTCCCGCTCGGCGTCACCGAGATGTTCGACCAGCCTTGCCCAGCGCCATCGCGGCAGCGACCCGGCGAGGTCATCGAGGGGCTCTTCCGGGACTCGATCAAGGCGTGCCAGGGCTGCCTCTAACGCGTCACCAGCCTCCTCCCGTAGTTCCGGCATCAGCTGCGCCAGCGCACCGCAGTCGTCGAGACTCTCGAAGTATGCCGCCGGATGCGGCTCGACGAGGGCCTTCTCGGTTTCCGTCCAGACGCGTTCAGCGACCAGATGGGCCATCTCGCCGCTGGCCGCCAGTTCCGCCATCAGTGCTTGAGTCGCGTCGGCAATGCGAAAGCCGAGCCCCTGATAGCGGGCCAGAAAGCGCGCCGTGCGCAGCACCCGCAGCGGATCCTCGGCAAAGGCGGACGAGACATGGCGCAGTATGCCCGCTGCCAGGTCGTCGCTGCCGTGGTAAGGGTCGACCAGGCGTCCGTCTGCTGCTTCAGCCATGGCGTTGATGGTCAGGTCGCGGCGCGCCAGATCCTCCTCGAGGGTCACCTCGGGACTGGCATGCACCACGAAACCGGTATAGCCGTGCCCAGCCTTGCGCTCGGTGCGCGCCAGGGCGTACTCCTCATGGCTCTGCGGGTGCAGGAATACCGGGAAGTCGCGCCCTACCGGCTTGAACCCGCGGGCGGTCATCTGCTCAGGCGTGGCACCCACCACCACCCAGTCGTTGTCGTAGACCGGCCAGCCGAGTCGCGCATCGCGCACCGCCCCGCCGACCCGATAGACCTCGAGCCCGGCGGTGCAGCGATCGGCGGTATCGGTCATGGTCAGTGCGCTACCCGGGACGGGTGGCGATGCGCCCAGTCAGTGAAACCACCGTCGAGACTGTAGACCTGACGGTAGCCCTGGCCAGACAGCCAAGTGGCGGCCTGCTGGCTGGAGTGGCCGTGGTAGCAGACCACCACCAGCGGTCGATCGTGGGGCGTCTCGTCGAGTAGCGCCCCGGCGCTGGCGTTATCGAGGTGCCGGCTGCCGGGAATGTGGCCCTGGGCGAAACTCATCGGGTCGCGGATGTCGACCAGCGTCAGCGGCGCCTCGGCGTCGAGCCAGTCGGCCAGCGTGGTGGGGTCGAGATGATCAAAGGCGCTATCGCTCATCGGAGTCTCCTGTGGCGGTGGCAAAGGCGACGCCTCAGCGTCGCTGGCTCGGCACGCTGATGCGTTCGCCGCTGTCGAGGTTCAGCGCGGTCAGATGGCCGCCCCATACGCAACCAGTGTCCAGCGCCTCGGCGCGCACTCTGCTGCCTGGCGTTTTTCCCTCCAGCGCCGCCCAGTGGCCGAAGATAATCTGCGGGTCGTCGCTACGCGGATAGCTGAACCAGGGGGCAAAGCCCGTCGGCCCTGAGTCGAGCCCCTCCTTGGCAGCGAAGTCGAGGCAGCCGTCGGCGTCGATAAAGCGCATGCGGGTGAAGGCGTTGACGATCACCCGCAGCCGCTCGATGCCGTCGAGGTCGTCGCGCCAGCAGGCCGGCTGGTTGCCGTACATCTGCTCGAGGAAGGCGCCCGCCCCCGGGCCTGCAAGGCGCGCCTGCACCTCGTCGGCCAGCGCCTGGGCCTGCTCCCAGGACCACTGCGGCAGCAGCCCGGCATGCACCATCAGGTGCTCACCCTCGGCGACCGCTAGCGGCTGCTGCTGCAGCCAGTCGAGCAGCACCTCACGGTCAGGCGCGGCGAGGATGGCGTCCAGGGTATCGCTGCGCTTGATCGAAGCCCCTCCCCGCGCCACGGCCAGCAGGTGCAGATCGTGATTGCCCAGCACCACCCGCGCCGCATCGCCCAAGGCATGGACATCGCGCAGACAGTCGAGAGACCCCGGGCCACGATTGACCAGGTCACCGGCCAGCCACAGCTGATCGGCCGATGGGTCGAATGCCAGACGCTCGAGCAGTGCAACGAATTCGCGGTGACAGCCCTGCAGGTCGCCAACGGCATAGCGCGCCATGCTGCTCTCCTTGTTCAAAATGGGGATCGGCACCGCCAGCGGCGGCACCCAGCATTCAGTGTACCTGATTGGGTCCAGCCAGACGGAAGGGGGCAATGGCGACATCAAAGGCGCGCTGAGCATTGGTATCCACGCAGGTATAGGTGCCCTCCATCACACCCACCGGACCGTCGAGAATCGCCCGGCTGGTGTAGCGGAAGGTCTGGCCCGGCCCGATCATCGGCTGCTTGCCGACCACACCCTTGCCGCGCACTTCCTGCACCTTGCCGCTGCCCTGGGTGATCTTCCAGTAGCGGGCCAGCAGCTGCACGCTGGTCGGCGAGTGGTTGTGTACGGTGATGGTGTAGCTGAACACGAAACGCTGCTCATCGGGGGAGGACTCATCCTCGCGATAGAGCGGTTCGACGTCGACGTGCACGCCTTCGGGCAGCGCTTTGGGGCTCATGCTGAGACCTCCGCCAGGTGATTGGCGATGCGCACGAACTCTTCGAGCTGCAGCGTCTGTGGCCGGCGCGCCGGGTCGATCTCCAGGGTCGTCAGCGTCTCGGCGGCGATGCGCCCCTTGAGATTGTTGCGCAGGGTCTTGCGGCGCTGACCGAAGGCCTCGCGTACCACCTCGAACAGCAGGCGCTCATCCCGCGCCGGATGCGGCAACTCGGCGTGGGGCGTCAGCCGCACGATGGCCGAGTCGACCTTGGGGCGAGGCACAAAGGCCTCCGGCGGCACCGTGAACAGCGAGTCGACCCGACAGCGGTACTGGGCCATCACCGACAGCCGCCCCCAGTCGGGGCCGCCGGGGGACGCAGCGAGCCGCTCGACCACTTCCTTCTGCAGCATGAAGTGCATGTCGGCAATCGCCTCGCGCTGCTCGAGCAGGTGCACGATCAGCGGGGTGGAGATGTTGTAGGGCAGATTGCCCACGACCCGCAGCGGCGGGCCGTCGGCCTTGAGCGCAGCGAAGTCGAATTTCAGCGCATCGCCTTCGTGGATCGTGAACTGCGGATAGTTGAAGAACTGCACGCGCAGCCCGGGAATCAGGTCGCGGTCCAGCTCGATGACCTCGAGACGCCCATCGGCAGCCTCCAGCAGCGGCTCGGTCAGGGCGCCCTGGCCGGGGCCGATCTCGACCAGGCGATCGCCCTCTCTGGGGGCGATGGCGCGTACGATGCGCGAGATGATGCCCGGGTCGCGCAGAAAGTTCTGGCCGAAGCGCTTGCGGGCCCGGTGTACGGGAGGGCGAGGGGGCATGCGGGTTAGCATCCTTTGATGGGGAGACATTGTACAAATGTCTCCATGGGTCTAGCGAAAAACGTGTGTCAGGCGCTGGCGCGCGCGGCGGCCATCTCGGCGGCCATATTGAGCGCTACCGCCAGGCTGCCGGCGTCGGCGCGACCGCTGCCGGCGAGGTCAAGCGCGGTACCGTGATCCACCGAGGTGCGCACGATCGGCAAGCCCAGGGTGATATTGGCGCCGCGGCCGAAGCCAGCGTACTTGAGTACCGCCAAGCCCTGATCATGATACATGGCCAGCACCGCATCGACGCCATCGAGATGGCGCGGCGTGAACAGCGTATCGGCGGGCAGCGGGCCATCCAGGCTCAAGCCCTCGCCGCGCAGGGTATCGAGGGTCGGCGTGATCACCTCGATCTCTTCGCGCCCCAGGTGTCCATCCTCACCGGCGTGGGGGTTGAGTCCGCACACCGCGATGTGCGGCCGGGCAATGCCGAAATCACGCCGCAGGTCGTGGTCGAGAATCCGCAGCACCCGGCCAAGCGAGGCCGCGGTAATGGCATCGGCCACGTCACGCAGCGGCAGATGGGTAGTGGCCAGCGCCACCCGCAGCCCGCAGCCACCCTGCCAGCCAGGCGCTCGGGCGTGCAGGGCATCGTCGGTGGCCAGCATCATCACCACCTCGTCGACGCCGCAAGCATCGCGCAGATACTCGGTATGGCCGGTAAAACGGGTCCATCCCGCCTCGATGATCACCCCCTTGTGCAGCGGGGCAGTCACCATGGCCGCGGCGCGGCCATCGCGACAGGCGGCAATCGCCAGATCGAGGCAGGCCAGCACGTAGCCAGCATTGGCCACCGACAGCCGACCGGCCTCGCAGGGCACCTGGAGAACCACCGGCCACACCGATAGCCGGCCCGGCGCCATCTCCGGGGCCTCGCTATCGGTGAGAGCGACAACCTCGACCTCAACACCCAGCTGCAGCGCACGCTGACGGAACAGTTCGGGGTCGCCAATCGCCAGCCAAGGCCGCTCGACCTGGGCGCCCTCGGCGGCCAGCTGCAGGATCAGGTCGGGCCCGATCCCCGCCGGCTCACCGGCGCTTATCACCAGCGGGAGCATGCTTACAGCCTTACCTCGACAAAGGCGTCGGCGCGAATCTCCTGCAGCCAGATATCCAACTCGTCATTGGCCTTGCGCTGGAACAGCGCCTGTCGCGCCTGGTCGCGCTGATCCTGGCCGCTGGCCGACTGGCCGCTCTGCTCGCGGTCAAGCAGCTTGACGATATGGAAGCCGCTGGGGCTGCGCAGCGGCTGGCTGACGTCGCCCACTTCCAACTGAGGGACCGCATCGGCGAATACGCTGGGGACTTCGCCGGCCTCGCGCCAGCCGATCTCGCCACCGTCGAGGGCCTGGCCACCGTCGGACTCGGCGGCGGCCAGCTGGGCGAAGTCGGCGCCATCCTGCAGCTCACCAAGCAGACGCTGAATCTTCTGCTGCGCCTCGTTGACCTGATCGCTGGTCGGCGACTGCGGCAACGCCACCAGAATATGGGCTAGCCGGTAGCGTGCACCCTCGCTAGCGCCCTGCTGATCGAGGTAGCGATCCACCTCGCGCTCGCTGACGTTGACTCGGCTGCCTACCTGGCGCTGCTGCAGCTCGCGCATGATCAGCTCGCGGCGCACCTCCTCGCGCACCGACGCCAGCGTCAGGCCATCGGCTTCCACTGCATCGGCAAACTGGTCGAGGGTCATGTTGTTGCTCTCGGCGATCGAGCGCACTGCGCGGTTGAGCTCGGTATCATCGACGCTCAAGTTGGCACTCCTCGCCATCTGCAGCTGGATCTCTTCGTTGATCATCTGCTCGAGCACCTGGCGCCGCAGCGCCTGGTCCGGGGGCGAATCGATCCCGCGCCCGGTGAGCTGACTACGCGCCTGCTCCACACGCTGCTCGAGCTCGCTGGCCATGATCGCGCCCTGGTTGACCACCGCGACGATGCGATCGAGCGGCTGAATCGACTGCGCCAAGACGCTCGGCGACAGCAGCAGGCCGATGGCCAGGACCAGCCAACTCGCCATCGCGAGCCGCAGGGAGTGTTGTCGACTGCGCATAGCTACCTCTTCTACTCTCATCAATTGACTCTCTGCTCGGCGTCCCGCTCAGCGCTCAGGACGCGATGTATGTAGCCGCCATTACCCTGGCAACGGCCGGATATTAGAACTGGGTGGCACGATAGCCGGGGATCGCCTCTTCGAAGTAGCTGTCCGCGTCACGCCCCACGCCGCCCAGGCCCTTGAACACAAAACGCAGGAAGATGCCGCGATCGGTAAAATCATCGTCGATTCTCGCCGTATCATTGTCGTCGACCCATTCGCGCCATACCAGCTGCAGGCCGTAGCAGCAATCGTTCCACTGCACCCCGGCCAACTGCTCTAGAGAGCGGCTGTTGGTGTGGTCATACGTGAAACGGCCGATGACGTCCAGCCGCGGGCTGACCCGATAGGCGCCGGAGACGTCGTACTCCTCACGGTTGTAGTCGAGCCGATCCTCCTCATCCAGCGAGGGATCGAAGCCTTCGAGTTCCCAGCGATAGCCAAGGTTCAACACATGGCCGCGCGGATCACGATAGCGCAGATCCACCGAGTTGCGTTCGGTCAGGCGGCGCTGCTCATCGTAAAGCAGCTCATAGCCGGCACTCCAGCGATCGGTCACTTGCCAGTCCAGCCGGGTGACTACCGGCGAGCGGTCACGAACCGCATTATAGCGCCGTTCGAAGTTCGACTCGGGAGGCAGGGTGTCCGGGTCGCCGTTCATGTCGATGGTGCGGTCATCGAAGTAGGTCGCTTGCCCCACCCCCAGCGAGAAGCGCTCGCGGCCGCTGTCATCGGTAAGAAAGCGGGTGCTGACGCCATAGGAGAGACGGTTGAGATCGCCGACACGATCCGCCCCTGAGAAGCGATGCGGCGACCACAGCTGGTTCCAGGAAAAGGCCCGCTCGTTGGTATCGAAGTCCGGGAAATCGCTCTGATCACGCGCCGGCACATAAGCATAGTTGAGGCGCGGTTCCAGAGTCTGGCGATAGCCGCTGCCGCGCACGTCCAGCTCACGCTCGAAGATCAGACCGGCGTCCACGGAGGTTACCGGCACGGTGCGGGTCAGGCTGGTATCGCGGTCGGTCTGACGATCGCCATAATCGACCTCATAGGCGGTATGCAGCATCTCCACCCGCGGTTCGAAAAATCCCCAACTGGTATCGCCGCGCCAACCCAGTGCCGGCGAGAGATGGACCCGCCCACCGGTGGCCGACTCGCGCAACGGCACTATGGTTTCATCGACATCGCGCCAGAAGTAGGTCGCGTTGGAGCGCCACTGCTGATAAAGCCCACTCTCCTGCCGCCAGGTCGCATTGGCGGTCAGGCTGGGTAACCGATAGAAGGGCTTGTCGCGGTCGCGCAGCGGATCTTCCAGCTTCTGAAAACCCTGGGCACGCGCCTCGAGCTGCCAGAGGCTGCCACGATAGGCGAGCTGCGCCAGACGCGGCATATTCTCGGTCTCCTGTTCGCCGAAATCACCGCCGAAGTCTTCGAAATAACGCCCATCGCTGGCGCCGCCATAGCGTAGCTGGTAGCGCAGCTGAGGAGAAAAACGCCCCTGGTGCTGGTAATCGATATACCAGCGGTCCTCACCCTCGAAACGACGGCTGGGATTCTCGGGGTCGCGCGCCGAGCCGCCCTGATCATCGGCCAGATAAGCCCCTTCGATCTGGCCCTCGTCGCTCTCGAAGAGATAGCGGAATTCACCGCCCAGCAACAGGCCACGGTCGGTGATCCAGCGCGGGGTCAAGGTAGCATCGTAGTTGGGCGCCAGATTGAAATAGTAGGGTTGGGCGTAGTCCAGTGAGTTGCTGGAGATCCCCAGGGTAGGCCATAAAAAGCCGCTCTGGCGGCGGTCATCGATGGGAAAGCGTACCCAGGGCCAGTAGAACACCGGCACATCGGCCACCTCGAGCCGCGCATGACGCGCGGTGCCGAAACCGCTCTCTTCGTCGAGCACCACGTCGTTACCGACTAACTGCCACAGGTTGTCGCCGGGATCGCAGGTGGTGAAACTGGCCTCGGTCATTTGATAACGACCATCCTCTAGGCGGTCGAGACGCTGGGCACCGCCACGCAGATGCTGGTCGTGCAACACGTAGTGAGCAACGTCGACCTGCGCCTGATCGTCTACCAGCGAGAGCTCGGCAGCATCGCCACGCAGCAGCAGCCCCCGGTCGCGCAGCGTTACCGGTCCCGAAGCAAAGGCTCGGTCGCGCTCGGCGTTGACGCGCACCCGCGGCGATTCGAGCTGGCTCTCGCCACGACGCAGTACTACCTCGCCGCCGAGAATCGTCTCGCCGTCTTCGCCGTAGTGGGCATCGTCAGACTCCGAGCGCACCTGTTCCGGGGCCGGGGCCGCCTGTATGCGGTAGTCGGGCATCACATAGCGCCCCCGGCACAGCGCATCGGCCGGCGCCTGCTCCCCCCATGGCTGCCAATCGAGACGCTCGCCCGGAAGTGGATCCGGTGGCGCCGCCTGTGCCGTCAGTACCAGCAGGCCGGAGCCGCTGGCAAGCCCGACAAGGGCAGTCCAGAAGAGTCGCTTGCCCATGTTTCTCGATGTCCTTGGCGAGTGAAATCGGTATTATACAGAGCGCATTACGGCTGTCGTCCTACAGATAGCGCTCGTCGCCGGTGGCGTCTGGCTCAGCATGCGGTGGCTCCCGCGGCCCGTCAACCGCTGACGCCTGTACGGCGGCCCCCCAGCCCATTCGACCAGGAGTCTTCATGCCCCACTCGCCGCGCCTCACTGCCCTGGCCCACTGGAGCGCGACTCGCCACGGCCTTGCGGTCGACAGCATTGATCTAAGGCTGGCAGCAGGCGATGCGAGCTTTCGCCGCTACTATCGCCTGACCCTACCCGACGGCGCTACGCGCATCGTGATGGATGCGCCACCCGAACAAGAGGACAGCGCGCCCTTCGTGCGCATCGCCCAGCAGTGGCGCCATGCCAATCTGCCGGTGCCCCAGATTCACGCCGCCGATCTCGAGCAGGGCTTCCTCGAGCTCGAGGACCTTGGCGACACCCCGCTCAACGACTGCCTGAGCGACGCCGCCTATGACGATGCCGAAGCGCTCCTCGATCGGCTCCAGACCCAAGCGCCGCTGGAGGGCCTGCCGGCCTACGATGCCGCCCTGCTCGGCCGCGAACTCGATCTGTTCCCGGCGTGGTGTCTGGCGCGGGTGGTCGGTCTTGCCCCGCCGCCGCAGTGGTCAGCCTGGCGGCAGCGGCTGATCGACCTGGCGCTGGCCCTGCCGCGGGTAGCGGTGCATCGCGACTACGATGCCATGAACCTGATGCTCCATCGCGACCGCCTCTATCTGATCGACTTTCAGGATGCCGTGGCAGGCCCCCTCAGCTACGACCTGATCTCGCTACTGCGCGGCCGCTACCGGCGCTTCGACCTGGCAGACTTCGGCCAGCGCTGCGAAGCCTTTCAGCGGCGCGCCCTGGCCGATGGACGCCTGTCCAGGGACGACGGTGCCGAGCCGTTCCGTCTGCGCGTCGACGCCATGGCCGCCCAGCGCAGCCTCAAGGTATTGGGGATCTTCTGCCGCCTGGCGCAGCGCGACGGCAAGCAGGGATACCTGGCACGCCTGCCGCACTTTCTCGCCCATCTCGAAGACAGCCTTGCACCCCACGTCGAGTTTGCCGATATCCACGAGTGGCTGCAGCAGCAGTTCGCCCCGGCGCTGCATAGCGCACTGCAGACCCGCGGCGTCGAGGTTAGCGGCCAATGAAAGCGATGATCCTCGCCGCCGGGTTCGGCACTCGCATGCGTCCGCTCACCGACCACTGCCCCAAACCGCTGCTGCCAGTGGCCGGCAAACCGCTGATCGCCCACCACCTGACGCGGCTGGCGGCGGCGGGCATCGATGATATCGTGATCAACGTCAGCTACCGCGGCGAACAGATCATCCAGGCGCTGGGCGATGGCAGCGACTACGGCGTACGCATCGCCTGGAGCCGGGAAGAGACGCCGCTGGAGACCGGTGGCGGCATCCGCCAGGCGCTACCGCTGCTCGGCACGGCGCCGTTCTTGCTGGTCAATGGCGATATCTGGTGTGATGCCGAGCTCAGCGCCCTGCCAGCGCTGAAGGGCGCCCTGGCGCATCTATGGCTGGTCGACAACCCCGACCACCATCCGGCCGGCGATTTTCATCTCGACGATGCCGGCGCCGTTCACGTCGATGGCACGCCGCGTCTGACCTTTGCCGGTTTGAGTCTGATCGATCCGGCGCTGGTCGCCGACCAGCCGCCGGGCGCCTTTGCCCTGGCGCCGCTGCTCAAGCGCGCCATGGATGCCGGTCAGGTCAGCGGGCAGCATCACCGCGGCGCCTGGGTCGATGTCGGCACACCGGCACGGCTAGACGCGCTGGATACTTACCTGCGGCAATCGCCCGCCGCTCAATAAATCACCAAAGGACTCGCCACATGAAAGCCAGTGTCAAATGGACCGACGGTCGCCAGTTCGTTGCCGAATCCGGCAGCGGCCACAGTGTGGTCATCGACGGCCCGCCGGATCATGGCGGCCGTAACACCGGCCCACGCCCGATGGAAATGCTGCTGATGGGCCTCGGCGCCTGCACCTCCTTCGACGTGTTGGAGATCCTCGAGAAGTCCCGCGCTCCGGTCAGCGACTGCGTGGCGACCATCGAGGCCGAACGCGCCGACAGCGTGCCCAGCGTGTTCACCAAGATCCACGTGCATTTCACCGTCACCGGCCGAGGGCTCAAGGAGAAGCAGGTAGAGCGCGCGGTGTCACTGTCCGCCGAGAAATACTGCAGCGCCTCGATCATGCTCGCCCAAGGCGGCGTCGAGATCAGCCACGCCTACACCATTCTCGAGGAGTAAGGAGAGCGCCGAGCGCTACAGACGATAGACGCTCTGGGTCATCACCTTGGAGACCAGCCGCATGCCCAGCTTGACCGGCAGCGGGAAGCGCGCACCGCCGGCCTCCAGTGCCCAGCGCTCATGATGCGCTTCATCTTCGCGCATCTGCTCGAGCACTGCCCGTGAACGACTATCGGCGGGCGGCAGCTCCTGCAGGTGCTGATCGAGGTGCTTGCCGACCTGCTCCTCGGTGGCAGCCACGAATCCCAGGCTGACCCGATCGCCCACCGCACCGGCCACCGCACCGAGCCCGAACGAGGCGGCATAGAACAGCGGATTGAGCAGGCTGGTGCGGCCATCGAGCTCCTCCAGGCGTGCGGCGCACCAGGCCAGATGGTCGATCTCCTCCTGGGCCGCGCGCTCCATCTGCTCTCGCGTATCGGGCAGCTTGGCGGTCAGCCCCTGGCCCTGATAAAGCGCCTGGGCACACACCTCACCGGTGTGATTGATACGCATCAACCCCACCGTGTGCTCTCGCTCGGCCTCACTGAACGTCGCCTCTGGCAGGTCGTCGGCCGGTGACGGTCGCGACGCCTGGGCGGCATTTGGCAACAGCGTACGCAGCACGCTATCGAACTGGCCGATCCACTGGTCGGTGGAGGAGAGTTGGCGTGACATGGCGGCGCCTCCTGGCACAAAGGATGCGCGCAGCAGACGGCCGCCCCGAGAGGAGCGACCGTCCGTTACTGCGCTGTTAGTACGGAAAGGGTATGCACCGATGCGTCGCGGCGCTTGTTAGGTGCGCGGAGTCCGCAGAGCGCCAGCTAGCCAGCCGGCCAAGTGAAGCGGCGACCGCCCATCAGGTGCATATGTATATGGTAGACCGTCTGGCCACCATTTTCATTGCAGTTCATCACTACCCGATAGCCCTCGTCGGCGAAGCCCAGCTGCTTGGCCAGTTGGGCAGCGACCAGCGGCAACCGCCCTACCAGGGCCTGATCCTCCTCGGTGAGGTCGTTGAGGGTAGCGATCGGCTTCTTGGGGATGATCAGGATATGCGTCGGGGCCTGGGGATTGATGTCGTGAAAGGCCAGCACCTGGTCGTCTTCATAGACGATGTCGGCGGGCACTTCACGATCGATGATCTTGCTGAACAGCGTAGACATGACGACTCCTCACGGGTGATGCGGTCAACGAAAGCGCCGCTGGGCGAGCAGATGGCGCACCAGCGGAGCCAGGATCAGCTCCATCGCCAGCGGCATCCGCGAGCCGGGCACGACCAGGGTGTGTGGACGGCTCATGAAGGCATCCTGGATCATCGCCAACAGATAGGGAAAGTCCACCGCCGAAGGGTCGCGGAAACGAATCACCACGAACGACTCGGCGTCGGTGGGAATATCCTGCACCTCGAAGGGGTTGGAGGTGTCCACGGTGGGCACGCGCTGGAAGTTGATATGAGTGCGGGAGAACTGCGGCTGAATATAGCGCACGTAGTCGTGCATGCGACCCAGAATGGTGTCGATCACCGCCTCCTGGGAGTAGCCGCGCAGCTTGGTGTCGCGATCAATCTTCTGGATCCACTCCAGGTTCATGGTCGGCGCCACCCCGACCAGCAGGTCGACGTGACGGGCGATATCCAGATCGGCGGTGACCAGGCCGCCGTGCAGCCCTTCGTAGAACAGCAGATCGGTGCCGCAGGGCAGCGGTTGCCAGTCGGTAAAGGTACCGATCTGGTGACCGCCTTCGATCATGCGCTTGTCTTCGGCGTGAATATAGTGCCGGTAGGTGCCGGTGCCCTGCTCGCCATACTCCTGCAGCAGCGCCTCGAGGCGATCGAGCAGGTTGGCCTCGACGGCGAAATGCGACAGCTCATCGGTGCGCTCGGGCTCCTCACGGAACATCCGCGCCAGCTCATCGCGGGTATAGCGATGGAAGGCGTCGCCGTCGACGAAGGCGGCATGCACGTCCTCACGGGCGAACATGCGCTCGAAGGTACGCCGCACCGTGGTGGTGCCGGCGCCCGACGAGCCGGTCACCGCGATTACCGGGTACTCGCGGGACATCAGTCGCGCCCCACGATGGAGTGACAGCAACGGCGCCGGATAGCGATGGGTATCATGGGTCTCTCCGATTGTTGTTGTAAGCGGCAATGGACGGGCCGACGGCAGACAACCTAAGGATGGCGCTCATCACGCCTCGCGGGCAATCGCCCGATAGGCGATATCACGACGCAGCAGCACCCCGGGCCAGTCGATCGCCGCGGCGCCGCGGTAGGCCAGGTCGCGCGCGTGGGAGACGCTGTCACCCAGTGCCGTAACGCACAGCACCCGTCCACCGCTGGTCACCACGCGCCCCTCGGCATCGCTCGCGGTGCCGGCATGGAAGACCTTGCAGCCGGTCTCCGCGGCGGCCTCCAGACCCTCGATCACACCGCCCTTGCGGTAGTCACCCGGGTAGCCCTCGGCGGCCAGTACCACACCCACCGCGGCGCGGGGATCCCACTCGCAGTTCGCCGCGTCGAGCTCACCGCGGGTCGCCGCCAGGCACAGCTCGGCCAGGTCGGACTGCAGACGCAGCATTATAGGCTGAGTCTCGGGGTCGCCGAAGCGGCAGTTGTACTCGATCACCTTGGGGTTGCCCTCGGCATCGATCATCAGGCCGGCATACAGAAAGCCCACATAGGGATGGCCTTCGGCGGCCATGCCCTCGACGGTGGGCTGGATGACCTGCGCCATGATCCTCTGGTAGACCGCCGGGGTCACCACCGGCGCCGGCGAATAGGCGCCCATGCCACCGGTGTTAGGGCCCGTGTCGCCGTCATAGGCGCGCTTGTGGTCCTGACTGGTAGCCATCGGCAGCACGTGCTTGCCGTCGACCATGACGATAAAGCTGGCTTCCTCACCGTCGAGAAACTCCTCGATGACCACCCGCGCCCCGGCGTCGCCGAAGGCGTTGGCCTCGAGCATGTCGCGGATCGCCGCTTCGGCCTCGGCCTCGCTCATGGCCACGATCACCCCCTTGCCGGCCGCCAGGCCGTCGGCCTTGACGACGATCGGCGCGCCTTTCTCGGCCAGATAGTCCAACGCCGGGGCAATCTCGGTGAAGGTGGCGTACTCGGCGGAGGGGATCGCATGGCGCGCCAGGAAATCCTTGGTGAACGACTTCGAGCCCTCGAGCTGGGCGGCTGCCTGGCTGGGGCCGAAGATGGTCAGCCCGGCAGCCTGGAAGCGGTCCACCACGCCCTCGACCAGCGGCGCCTCGGGGCCGACGATGGTCAGCTCGACGCCTTGCTCGCTGGCGAAGGCCTCGAGCCCGGCCAGATCGTTGGCCGCCACCGCAATATTCTCGAGCTTGGGCTCGAGGGCGGTACCGGCATTGCCCGGCGCCACGAAGACCCGCTCTACGGCGGGAGACTGGGCGACCTTCCAGGCCAGGGCATGTTCGCGGCCACCGCCGCCGATGATCAGAACCTTCATCTACAGACCTTGCTCGACAGATTGATACGCAGGATGGGAAAGATTTCGGGCCGATAGTATGCCAGAAAGGCCGGCAGGCTGTCGGCCGCCATCACTCCTCGTCGTCCTTGCGCTGCTGCTGCTGTCCCTGGTTGATGGTCTGCTGCCAGAAGCGCATGTTCTCCTCGGCCAGCTCGCGCATCAGCTCCATCGGCGAGTGGCGCATGGCCTGCTGCCACTGATCCTGCATGCGCTGCTGCTGCTCCATCATCAAGCGCGTGCCCTGCTCCAGATAGCGCGCCAGCGGCAGCGGCTGGGACATGGCATAGACCCGGATCAACTGCTCCAGCAGGTCGTTGGAGAATACCTCCGACTCACCGTCGGCCTGCTCCTGCTCGATGATGATCGAGAGCAGGATGGTACGCGTCAGATCCTCGCCGCTCTTGGCGTCTTCGACGCGGAACGGCTGCTCCTCGAGAATCAGCCCGCGCAGATCCTCGAGGGTCACATAGCGACTCTGCTCGGTATCGTAGAGACGGCGGTTGGCATACTTGCGAATCACGCGCACGGCGCTGCTCCTTTATCCATTGTTGAGGGTATTGTGCACCGGCTGGCCGGTCATGCAAACGAAACTCGTCCCCGCTGGGGTAGACTAGCGGCTGCTAGCCAAGCCGCAATGAAGAGTCGAGATGAACCTGATACTGCTGGAAGCAGACGAATGGCGGGCCGACGGCCAGGCGCATATCCGCGACCCGCGGCGCCTGCGCCACCTACGCGACGTACACCGCGCCAGCCCCGGGGACGAGCTGACTCTGGGCCGGCTCGGCGGCGGCATCGGCCGCGGCCGGTTGACCCGACTGGACGCCGATGGCGCCTGGTTCGCGGTGGACGACTTCGACCAGCCGCCGCCGCCGCCACTCGACATCGAGTTGGTCCTGGCCCTGCCGCGCCCACGCATGCTGGCTCGCAGCCTGGAGCATGTCACCGCGCTGGGCGTGAAGCGAATCACCCTGCTGCATACCCGGCGCGTCGAGAAGAGCTACTGGCAGTCGCCGGAGCTGTCCGCCGACAAGGTGCATCAGCATCTGCTGCTGGGCCTCGAGCAGGCCCGTGACACCGTGCTCCCCGAGGTTCGCCTGGCCACCCGTTTCAAACCCTTCGTCGAGGACAGCTTGACGGAGGAGATCGACGGGCGCCGGGCGCTGCTGGCACACCCCGGCATGCCGGCTGCTTGCCCGCGGGGCATCGATACGCCGGCTACCCTGCTGGTCGGTCCCGAGGGCGGTTTTATCCCCTACGAAGTCGAGCAGCTCCTGGCCGCCGGCTGCGAGGGCGTCCACCTCGGCCCGCGCATTCTGCGCGTCGAGACCGCGGTGGTGGCGCTGCTGGCACGGCTGGGCTGACCGCGAGCGGCCGACTTACCTAGCGGCGCTGCAGTCGCTCCAGCAGGCTGGCGGTGGCAAAACCGTCCGGCACCAGTCCTTCGGCGCGCTGATAGCTACGCAGACCACTGCGGGTGTTAGGCCCGAACACCCCGTCCGGGGTGCCGGTATCGAAGCCGGCAGCGTTGAGGCGCTCCTGCAGCTCGCGCACCTGGCTGCGGGTCAGCGGCTGTTCACTGCGCGGCCAGCCCTGTACCACGCCGCTGCGCCCGGCGATCTGATCGGCCAGGCTGCCCACCGCCAATGCGTAGCTGGTGGCGTTGTTGTAGCGCAGGATCGCCCGATAGTTGGGACCGACCAGGAACGCTGGCCCGTTGGCACCCGCCGGCACCACCACCGCCGCTTCGTTGAAGTCGGGCAGGCTGCCACCGTTCACCGGGCGCACACCACGCTCGGCCCACTGTGCGCTACTCAAGCGCGTATCGTCGGCCTGGGAGTAGTCGAAACCACTGCCCAGCTCGACCTCCACGCCCCATGGCTGGTCGCGCTGCCAGCCGGCCCGCGCCAGATAGTTGGCGGTAGAGGCCATGACGTCGGGAATGCTGCCCCAGATATCGCGGCGCCCATCGCCGTCGCCATCCTTGGCGTAGGCCTCGAAGCTCGAGGGGATAAACTGGGTATGGCCCATGGCACCGGCCCAGGAGCCGACCATCCGCTCGGCAGCAATATCGCCCTGCTCGATGATGCGTAGCGCCGCCATCAACTCGCCGCGGGCGAAACTCTGGCGACGGCCGTCATAGCCAAGGGTGGCCAGCGCATCGATGGTCGAGAAGCTGCCGAAGTTACCGCCATAGTTGCTCTCGATGCCCCATATCGCCACCACGATCTCGGCCGGCACGCCGTAGCGCTGCTCCATCTCACGCGCGGTATCGCGATGTTCGGCGAGCTTGTCTCGGCCCTGATTGATGCGCGTCGAGGAGACCGCGGTGTCGAGATATTCCCAGATCGGCCGTACGAACTCAGGCTGCGACTGGTCGAGCTCGATGATGCGCGGCTGGTAGCGCACGTTGGCGAAAGCCTCATCGAGGGTCGCCTGGGAAATCCCCTCGCTACGCGCGTGACGGCGGAAGGCATCGACCCAGGCGGTGAAGCTGGCCGGTCGCTCTGCGCCATTGTCGGCTGCCGAGGCAGAAGCGCTGGCCTCGGCAGTACTGCCAGAGGCGGTGTCGTTGCCCTGCGGCTGGGTGTCGTCGGCAGCGGCCGGCGCCGCCAGCTGGGCGCCGGACTGGCAGCCGGCAAGCATGGTGAAGACGAGTGAAGTGAAGAAAAGCTTACGCATGGCAATCCCTGTCGGCGGTTCCGGAATAGATAGTCTCTGACCCGGATCATCGCCCAGAAGTGCCACCGGAACCAGCCCCGTTTATCGCCTCTCAGCCGATCATCAGACGCAGCAGCATCAGCGCATGCGCGCTCACCACGCATAGGGTGAGATAGCGCCTCAGGGCACGATACCAGTCGGGCAGCCGAGCGCGGCTGGCGGGGCGGCACTCATAGGCGTGAATCAGCAGATATCCTGCCATCAGAACCGCGGTGGCAGCCAGGTCCGGCAGCAGCAGTGCCGGCCAAGCGATCAGGCTCGGCAGCATGCTGCGCAGCATGCGTGAGGCGAAGGCGGGGTCATCGGGGGTATCCAGGCTCATCGCCACACCCCACTGTACGCCGCCGAGAAACGACAGGATCACCGCGCTATAGAAGAGAAAGGCGCCGACTGCCCAAGCCTGCCAGTCAGGAGGCGCTGCCCAGGCGATTACCAGCGCCAAGGCGAATGGCAGCAGGCCGGCACCCCCCAGACGGGTGGTCAGGCGTCCCTGAATCAACGCACCGCGCGCCACGGGCCTATTCATCGGGCTCCACCGGTTCGCTGCCACTCAATGCCGGTATCCGCCACTCACGCCACGACGACGGCTCGACCAGCGGCGCAGCGAACCGGTCGGGCGCCGCCTGCCAGGGCTGATGGCGAGCCGCCCCCTGGGGCAGCGCCTGCAGGGCGGGTAGCCAGTGGGTCACATAGTGGCCCTGGGGATCATAGTGGCGCGCCTGCTTGAGCACATTGAAATAGCGGTCCTGGCGTGGATCACGGCCGCTCCCGGCAATATAGCGCCAGTTGCCCCAATTACTGCTGGCGTCATAGTCGATCAAACAGTGCTCGAACCACGCCGCCCCCAGCCGCCAGTCCCCACCGAGGTCCTTGACCAGAAAGCTGGCCACGTTCTGTCGTGCGCGGTTGGAGAGCCAGCCGGTGGCGCCGAGTTCGCGCATTGCGGCATCGATGAAGGGCACGCCGGTATTGCCCTTGCACCATGCCACCAGGCTTGTCTCAGGCGTCGACAGGGTGGCGCCGCCGTATAGCCCCGCCCCTTCCTGCCATGCGACCCAGTGGAAGTAGTCTCGCCACAGCAGCTCGAAGATCACCCAGTAGCTCGACGCATTGGCCCCATGCTCCGCCTCCCAGGCGCGCACCTCCGCATGCACCTGGCGCGCCGACAGGCAGCCGTGAGCTAGCCATACCGAGAAGCGCGTCGAGAAGTCAGCTCCCAGCAGACCGTTGCGGGTCTCCTTGTAGGTGGCCACCGCATTGCTGCCCCAGAGGTAGTGATCAAGGCGAGCGTGAGCCGCTTCCTCGCCGCCCTCCAGGGCCAGGCTGGCGGCAGCACTCGGCCGCCATGCCGCTGCCCGCGGACAGACCTGATCGAGAGGAGGCAGGCCGCGTGGCGCGCCATCCGGCCACATCGGCAGGGTCACCGGAGCGGGTCGCGGATCCGCTACCTGCCAGTCGCGCTCCAGCCGTCGGCGAAAGGCCGAAAACGACGTCGGTACGGCGTCCAGCGTAAAGGGCAGTTGCCTACGCTCGAACAGCATGCCCGACTCCACAGACTGTAGCCGACAGCGCTGCGCCAGCGACTGCGCCAGGCGCTCGATCTGGGCGCGCTCCTCGACGCCGGGTTCGTCACGTACCAGCACCCGGTCGACATCTAGCCGCAGGGCCAGCTCGGCGATAGCTGCGGCGGGGTCTCCAATGCGCACCAGCAGATCGCTGCCGCGCTTGAGCAGTTCGCCGCGCAGCGCCATCAGGCTCTGCCACAAGAAGCGCAGCCGCGCCGGTCCGCAGCGGCTCGCTGCCTGCTCTGGCGCCCACTGGCGCAATTCATGCGCATCCAGTACGTAGACACAGGCCAGGGCCGTGGCCCCTCCCAGGGCGCTGAACAGCGGATTGTCGGCCACCCGCAGGTCGTGACGCAGCCACACGATAGCGGTACTCATGCCTGCCTCCTGGCGAGGCGTGCGGTGCGGCGGCAGCGCTCACTGCAGTAGCGCACTTCATCCCAGCAGCGCGCCCACTTGCGCCGCCAGCGGTAGGAGCGCTGGCAGTGTGCGCAGCATTTGGTGGGCAGATCGGCGGTTCGACGCATGCAGAGGCTCGCTTGCACCCTCGGGTGCTTCAAGTCTGGCCGCCAGACGAGGCGGGGCTCAATATCTATACAATAGTGATATTAATCTACACGCCATGTACATAAAAAGACAGCCGTATCGCGCCCTGCCCACCAACGCAACAGGGCCACCCCAGTGGGGTGGCCCTGCTGTCAACGCGTACCCTAGGTGCCGTCAGGGCACGTCGGTGTCCTTGGGCTGGCGGGCCGCGTTGGCTTCGGTCTCCAGGCCGCTCTTGAGCTCGTGAGTCAGCGGGTCATAGTTGGGCTTGAGCTCGTCTTTGACCGTGCCGCTCCACAGCTTGGAGCCGACGAAGTAGCCGGCGCGGCCAATCACATGGGCGGCTACCGGGGCGGTCATCAGGATGAAGGTGATGATGGCAAAGGCACGCGCCACCACGCCGACTTCGGCGAAGTGCATGGCCACCGCCAGCATCACCAGAATCACGCCCAGGGCGGCAGCCTTGGTAGTGGCATGCATGCGCGTGAGCAGATCCGGCAGACGCAGGATGCCGAGCGACGCCAGCAGCATGAATAGTGCGCCGACGATGATCAGCGTCCCCTTGATCACTTCAATCATCGCGAGGCCCTCCACGTTCCAGGAATCGAGCGAAACCGATGGCCGACAGGAACGCCATCAGCGCGATCACGATCGCCGCGTCGAGAAAGCTCGACAGATCGGAGCTGATGGCATGCACGCCGACCAGACCAACGATGATGCTGGCGAAGAGCTCCAGCGCCACCACCCGGTCGGGCAGGCTGGGGCCACGCACCAGGCGCACGAAGGCAAGAATCATCGCCAGGCCCATCAGCACCTGGCTTATCAGGATCACGGTATCCAAGGTCACTCCTCACAGGGCGTCGAACGATCAGCGGAACAGCGCCAATGCACGACTCTCCATCTCTTGCAGGCTTTGGCGTAGCTCCTCCTCGTTATCGAGGAACATCGCGTGAATATAAAGCACCCGCTTGTCATCCGAGACATCCAGGCTCAAGGTGCCGGGCGTCAGCGAAATCAGGTTGGCCACCATGGTGATCTCGAGCTCGGTCTCGGCCTTCAGCGGCATGGCGATCACCCCCGGCTGCATGTGCCAAGGCGGGGTGAGAATATCGAAGGCCACGCGCATATTGGCGAGTATCAGCTCCTTGATGAAGAAGCCGATAAACATGATGATCCTGGGGATCCGTCCGGGATAACCCTTGAGCGCATCGACCTGTGGCTCGATCAATACCAGGGTGACATAGCCGAAGACCAGGCCCACCAACAGATTGATGCCGGTGAACTCGCCGCCCAGGACGACCCAGGCCAACGCCAGCAGCAGGTTCCAGATCGCACCGGTCATGGGCTCACCTCCAGGGCTTCACGCAGCAGCACTGTCCGATCCTCCCCCAGCACAGCATCCATATAGCCTTGAGGGTCCATCAACTGCTCACCGGCCATCAGCATCATCTCCATCAGCGGCTGAGCGAAGACACCGATCAGCAGCGCGAACAGCGCCAGGATCGCCACCGGCAAGTACATCAGCCCCAGCGAGCTCTTGACCAGACGCCCCTCGTCGCCGCTGGGCGTGGTATTTTCCGGTACCAGATTATCCTCCGGCAGCTTCTTCCAGAACACTTCGTTCCAGATCTTGACCATCGAATAGAGGGTCATCAGACCCACCGCCAGCGCCACCGCGGTCACCACATAGGCCTCGGCCTCGATGCCGGCGCGCACGATCACGAACTTGGCGAAGAAGCCCGACAGCGGCGGCACCCCGGCCAGCGAAAAGGCCGACAGGAAGAACGCCACCGACAGCCACGGCCGCTCCTTGAACAGCCCGCCCATCTTCTTGAGCTGGTAGGTACCCTGCAGCCGATGGGTAATGCCGCTGATCAGGAACAGGTTGGTCTTGACGATGATGTTGTGCATCACCGCGAAGATCCCCCCCGCCAGCGCCAGCGGCGTGAAAAGCGCCAACCCCAGTATCATATAGCCGATCTGACTGACGATATGGAACGACAGGATACGCCGGAACTCGTACTGCGCCGCCGCCCCCAGTACGCCGGTGACCATGGTGAAGGCCGCCCCCCACAGCAGGATATCCTGCACATAGGGCATGGTCTGATCGAACATCAGGGTGAAGACCCGGAACAGCGAGTAGACCCCAACTTTGGTCAGCAGCCCGGCAAACAGCGCCGACACCGCCACCGGCGGGGTGTGGTAGGAGGCCGGCAGCCAGAAGAATAGCGGAAAGGCGGCGGCCTTGATGCCGAAGGCGATCATGAACATGATCGCCAGCACCTCGACCATGCCCTGGTTCTCGGCCTCGGCCAGGCGCTGCCCGATATCGGCCATATTGAGGGTGCCGACCATGCCGTAGAGCAGACCAATGGCGGTAAGGAAGATCACCGAGGCCAGCA
This sequence comes from Halomonas sp. ML-15, assembly GCF_014779595.1. Lineage (GTDB taxonomy): Bacteria > Pseudomonadota > Gammaproteobacteria > Pseudomonadales > Halomonadaceae > Franzmannia. Next base: position 307,428 of record NZ_JACXZT010000002.1, on the reverse strand, counting down.
GATTGAGGGTCACGTACTTGATCGCACCCTCCATCTGCGCCTTCTCGCCGCCCAGAATCAGCAGCGCAAACGACGCCACCAGCATCACCTCGAACCACACGTAGAGGTTGAAGATATCGCCAGTGAGAAACGCCCCGGCAACCCCCGCCAGCAGCAGATGCATCAGCGGGTAGAAGCCGAACTTCTCATGGTTGGGACCGGTCGAGGCGAGCGAATAGATCGCCAGCCCCAGGCCGATGATGCCGGTCAGCAGGATCATGATCGCGCTGAGCATGTCGGCCACCAGACTGATGCCGTAGGGGGCTTGCCAGCTGCCCATGTGGATGACCACATAGCCCTCATTGGAGACGCTGGTGATCAGCCATAGGCCCACCACCAGCAGCGCCAGGGTGCCCGCCACGGCGATAAAGCGTTGCATGGGCCGCGAGCGCCAGAACAGCAGCGATATCGCGCCGGACAGCAGCGGAATGATAACGGGAAGTGCGACTTCAGGCCTCACGTGTCGGTATCCTTCATCTTGTCCAGATCATCGGCCTTGACGATTTCATAGGCGCGGCGAATCAGTACCACGGCGAAGGCCAGCACGCCGAAGGCGATCACGATCGCCGTCAGCACCAGCGCCTGGGGCAAGGGGTCGGCGACCTGACCGGCCGGTGCCAGGGCGCCTTCCGGGATCAGCGGCGGTGCACCGCGCATCATCCCCGCCGAGGTAAAGATCAGCAGATTGGCGGCGTTGGAGAGCAGCATCAAGCCGATCACCAGCTTGACGATGGAGCGCCGCAACATCATATAGATCGCGGTGGCGTAGAGCAGGCCTATGGCGAGCGCCATCAGCGGTTCCATGGCACCTCCTGAATCATGGGCGTAAGCATCACAGCATGGGTCGCGTGGTCAGGGCTCATCCTTGTCCACCTCCATCAGCGTCATGATCACTGCCAGCAGGGTACCGAGTACCGCCAGGTAGACGCCGATATCGAAGATCAGCGGCGTGGAGGCCTTGAAGTCGATACCAGGAATTTCCCACCACTGGGCGGTAAAGAACGGCTCGCCAACGAACCAGGCCGGCAGAATCGATAACGTGCCCAGCAGCAGTCCCATACCGATCAGATCGCGGGGGTCGACCATGCGCAGCACTTCCTTGGTGGCGCTCACCCCGAACGCAAACAAGTAGAGAATGAACGCGCCTGCCGCCACCAGGCCGGCGATAAAGCCACCGCCCGGCTCATCGTGGCCGCGCAGCAGCAGAAACACCGAGAACAGCAGCTGCAGCGGCATCAGCAGGCTTGCGGCGGTATTCAGAATGATGGTACCCGACTTAACCATCGTTGGACTCCTTGGCTGCCTGGCCCTTGCCGGCGCTCTTGGCCTCCGGCTTGGGGGCGCGTAGCTTGAGCATTGCGATCACACCGATAGCCGCCAGCGCCAGCACGAAGATCTCGCCCAGCGTATCCAGCGCGCGGTAGTCGACCAGGATCACGTTGACGATATTGCGGCCATGGGCCAGCGGCACGCTGTTCTCGATCATGTAGCCAGACACCGGCACGAACTGGTTGCTGGCCACCACGGTGAGGATTAGTAGCATGATCAGCACACCCATCGAGCCTGCCACCACCAGGTCGCGAACGCGCTCCAGAGGCGTCGACAGGCTGGCGAAGCGTGGCAGGCGGAACAGCACCAGAATCAGCAGGATCACGGTCAGCGTCTCGACCAGCAGTTGGGTGATGCCCAGGTCGGGGGCACTGAACAGGATGAAGATCAGCGCGATACAGAAGCCCATGATGCCCACCGAGGCCACCGCGGCGAGCCGCGAGCGCGAGATACAGGCGAACAGCGCTCCCGCCACCATCAGTCCAGCCACCACCGCCTCGTGGAACTGCACGTCGAAGCTGATCGCAAACTCAGGGGCATGGCGCAGCAGCAGCGAATTGCCCACCAGCGCGATCAGCACCACCACCATGACCATGATGTAGTTGCGCATATAGCCGTTCTGCAGCACCCGGGTCTGCCACTCGGAGAACCGCACGATGCCATCCATCAAGCTCTCGTAGCCGGCCTCCGGGCCGCGGGCGAACAGCGGGTCGAGCCGGGACAGGTTGCCGCGCACCCGATCCCAGTGGCGGAACAGCAGGTAGCCCAGCGTCAAACTGACCAGAGACATGATCAGCGGCAGGTTGATGCCGTGCCACAGCGACAGCGACACCGTCACCGGTTCACCGGCCACCGCCGAGGCCGCCGCCGTGAGCAAACCGGTCCCGGCCAGCACCGGGACCAGACCGAAGGCCAGTGTCAGGATGGCCAGCCCCACAGGCCCCGCCAGCATGGCGCTGGGCGCCTCATGGGCCGCCTTGGGGGTTTCGCGGCGCTCGCCGAAGAACGGCCGCAGCACCACGATGGCCGCCACGGCGATGGTGAAGATCGCGGCGGTGAAGCTGAGCAGGAAGATGATCGCGCGGAAACTGCCGGCCTCGAGCACCGACTCGAACATCAGCTCCTTGCCAATAAAGCCGAACAGCGGTGGCACCCCGGCCAGGGACAGCGCGGCGATACACGCCACCAGCGCGGTCACCGGCATCAGTCGGCGCAGCCCGCCCATGGCGGTGACATCCTTGGTACCGGTCTCATGGTCGAGAATACCGGCGACCATGAACAGCGCCCCCTTGTACAGCGAGTGGGCCAGCAGGAAGGTCACGAAGGCGATCAGCGCACCCTCGGTGCCGATGCCGAGCAGCATGGTCAGGGTACCCAGCGCCATGATCGTCGAGTAAGCCAGCAGCTTCTTGATATTGGTATGGCGCAGCGCCAGGAAGGCGCCGGTGAACATGGTCAGCGCCCCCACCACCGAGAGGATGCCGATCCACGCCTCAGTGCCGCCAAGCCCAGGGTGCAGGCGCGCCAGCAGGTAGATACCGGCCTTGACCATGGTCGCCGAGTGCAGATAGGCCGACACCGGGGTCGGCGCGGCCATGGCGTTGGGCAGCCAGAAATGGAACGGGAACTGCGCCGACTTGGTAAAGGCGCCGCCCAGCAGGCACAGCAGCATCGGCAGATAGAGCGCATGGTCGCGCAGCACATCGCCACCGGCGAGCAGCTCCTGCAGCGACCAGCTGTCGCCGGCGATGGCCAGCATCACTAGCCCCGCCATCAGCGCCAAGCCGCCGCCAACCGTGACGAACAAGCCCTGGCGCGCCGACTTGCGGGCCTCGAGATCGGTGTGGTTGAAGCCGATCAGCAGGTAGGAGGTGATGCTGGTCAGCTCCCAGAACACGAACAGCGTCATCAGACCGTCGGCCAGCACTAGCCCCAGCATCGACACCATGAAGGCGACGATTACCACATGGAAACGTACCAGGTCGGGATGACCCTTGAGGTAGCCGCCGGCGTAGATCAGCACGAAGGTACCGATCACCGTAATCAGCAGCGCAAACAGCATCGACAGGCCGTCGAGCACGAAGGTCAGGCTCATGCCCAGCGCCGGCACCCACTCCAGGCTGAAGACCAGGACCTCGCCGCCCATCACCGCGGGCAGTTGAGTCAGTAGCCACAGCGCCAGCGCCGCGGGATAGAGCGCCAATACCAGGCTGGTTCGTGCGGCACACCAGCGCTGCAGCAGCGGGGCGAAAGCGGCCAGCACGAAGCCTGAAAGCACGGCAAGTTGCATAACGCGGGTCTCTCCTTGTCGTCGTCGTCACCCGCGCACGCAGGGCGGTGGATGGCGCAATGTTATAAATTTCCTACGCCTAATGATTAACCGCGGGGCGACATGCAAGCCTACAATGGTGGAGGTAAAGCCTATAGAATCAATGTGATAGTTGGCAAGAAATAGCGGCCCGTCGCGCCGGAACACTTCGTCACTTTCCGCGCTTACCGCCTGTTTTTGCTGGTGTTTTATCGCCTGACGCACTGACACCTCAGTGTCGCCACGCCACGACAATAACCCCAATGGCAACGCCCAGGGCGTGCCCCGCTGCGACGGGACCGATCTTCGATGTCACTGCTGTGGATTCTTCTTGTCCCCGTGGCCGGTAGCCTGCTACCGCTGGCCGCTGCCCGCCACGGCCGTCGCGCCTTGACCCTGGCTGCCCTGCTGCCGCCCCTGCTGGCACTGCTACTGCTCGGCTCGCTGCTGCCCAGCCTGCTGGCCGGTGACCTGCTGCGCTGGCAAGTGGGCTGGATGCCTGCCCTGGGCCTCGACATGGCGCTGCGCCTGGACGGCCTGAGCCTGCTGTTCGCCCTGCTGATCCTCGGGCTGGGCAGCCTGATCATCACCTATGCCGGCTACTATCTCCGCCATGATGAGGCCGACGCACGCTTCTTCGCCTATCTGCTGCTGTTCATGGGCGCCATGCTCGGCATCGTGCTCTCCGACAACCTGCTGCTGCTGTGGCTGTTCTGGGAGCTGACCGGGCTCGCCTCCTTTCTGCTGATCGGTTTCTGGTCGCACCTCAGCGATGCCCGCCGCGGGGCACGCATGTCGCTGGTGGTAACCAGCGCCGGCGGCGTGGCGCTGCTGGCCGGACTCCTGCTGATCGGCCAGGAAGTGGGTAGTCTGGCACTCGCTGACGTGCTGGCTGCTGGCGATACGCTGCGCGCCTCGTCCCGCTACCCGCTGATCGTGGCACTGGTGCTGCTCGGCGCCTTCGCCAAGTCGGCGCAGTTCCCGCTGCACTTCTGGCTCCCCCACGCCATGGCCGCGCCGACCCCAGTGTCGGCCTTCCTGCACTCGGCCACCATGGTCAAGGCCGGCGTTTTCCTGCTGGCACGCCTGACCCCGGCACTCGGCGATACCTCGCTGTGGGCGCTATCGCTCTCACTGATCGGTCTCGCCACGCTGCTCTACGGCGCCTGGTTTGCACTGTTCGAGCGCGACCTCAAGGGCATCCTGGCCTTCTCGACCATCAGCCACCTGGGCCTGATCACCCTGCTGCTGGGGCTGGGCAGCCCGCTGGCGATCGCCGCCGCGCTGCTACATATCCTCAACCACGCGCTGTTCAAGGCGGCGCTGTTCATGAGCGCCGGGATCATCGACCACCAGGCCGGCACCCGCGACCTGCGCCGCCTCGGCGGCCTGGCGCGGGCCATGCCGCTGACCGCCACTCTGACCATCATGGCCGGCGCCGCCATGGCCGGGCTGCCCCCTTTCAACGGTTTCCTCTCCAAGGAGCTGCTGCTCGCCGCGACCCTCGACAGCCGCCTGTTCGGTGGCCTGGGCCTGGCGGTGACGCTGCTGGTAGGGCTGGCCGCGCTGCTCTCGGTGGGCTATTCACTGCGGCTGGTATACGGGGTGTTCTTCGGCCGCCCCAAGGGCGATGCGCCGCTGCCCCACGATCCATCCGGCGGCATGCTGGTACCAGGGCTGCTGCTGGCCGCCCTGTGCCTGCTGATCGGCCTGCTGCCGATGACCCTGGCCGCGCCGCTGGTCACGCTGGCAAGCCAGGCCGTACAGGGCAGCGCCACACCTGAGCTCACGCTGGCGCTGTGGCATGGCCCCAACCTGCCGCTCGCGATCAGCCTGGTCGCGGTATTCGGTGGGCTGCTTGCAGTGACCCGCCATCGGCAGTTGGCCAAGCTGGTGGCACTCTTCTCCCAACGCGATGCGCGGCGGCTGTTCGAGGCCGGGATCGTGCGCCTGACCAAGGCCAGCCTGTGGCTGACCCTCAAGCTCGAGAACGGCTCGCTGCAGCGCTACCTGGCACTGCTGCTGCTGACCGCCGTGACCATGGCCGGGTTCGGCCTGGCCCAGCTCGAGCGGCTCACCGGCGAGCGCGGCGTGCAGCCGCTGGACGGCATGCTGGTGCTGGGCGCGGCGCTGATGGTGTTCGGCGCCGTGGGTAGCGCCCTCAGCCACCGCTGGCGGCTGGTATCGCTGCTGATGCTCTCGGTAGTCGGGCTCTCGGTAGCACTGACCTTCGTGCGCTTTTCGGCCCCCGACCTGGCCATGACCCAGCTGTCGGTGGAGGTGGTGTCGATGATCCTGCTGATGCTGGCGCTGTTCTTTCTGCCCCAGCGCCCACCGCCCTGGGTCTCGACCCGACGCATCCTGCGCGACCTGCTGGTGGCCGGGCTATGCGGGCTGGTGGTGGCCAGCCTCAACTACGCGTTACTGACCCGCGAGACCCAGAGCATCGCCGACTTCTTTCTTCGTGAGAGCGTGCCCGGCGGCGGTGGCAGCAACGTGGTCAATGTGATCCTGGTCGACTTCCGTGGCTTCGACACCTTCGGCGAGATCACCGTGCTGACCCTGGCCGGCCTGGCCACCTACAAGCTGCTCAACCGCATGAAACTGTTCATGCCGTCCGGCAACGTCGAGGGCATTCGCTGGTCGCGTCATCGACATCCGCTGATTCTGGCGGTGATCGCCCAGATCCTGCTGCCGCTGGCGCTGCTGGTGGCAGCGTATATCTTCCTGCGCGGCCACAACCAGCCGGGCGGCAGCTTTATCGCCGGCCTGATCACCGCGGTGGCGCTGCTGCTGCAGTACCTGGCGCGGGGCTACGACTGGACCCGCCAGCGACTGCCGCTGAACTACTCGCTGGTGGCCATCTCCGGGCTGGCCCTGGCCACCGCCACCGGGCTCGGCAGCTGGCTGTTCGGCTACCCCTTCCTGACCTCGGCGTTCGGACACGTCACGCTGCCGCTGATCGGCGAGATCGAGCTCGCCTCGGTGCTGCTGTTCGACCTCGGCGTCTACCTGGCGGTGGTCGGCGCCACGCTGATGATTCTGGTCAACCTCGGCCGGGTGACCACCGTGCATCGCCCCAGTATCGAGGAGGAGAGCTGATGGAAGCGCTATTCGCCGGCGTGGTCGGCACCCTGACCGCCTGCGGGCTGTTTTTGATGCTGCGCGGCCGCACCTTTCCGGTGATCGTCGGGCTGACGCTGCTCTCCTACGCGGTCAACCTGTTCCTGTTCTCGATGGGCGGCCTCAACACCCACGCCGCACCGGTAATCGGGGCGTCGCTGTCACCCAGCGACCCGTTGCCCCAGGCGCTGGTGCTGACCGCCATCGTCATCGGCTTCGCCATGACCGCCTTCGTGGTTATCCTCGCCATTCGCGCGCGCAGTGAACTCGGCAACGACCACGTCGACGGCCGGCAGGGCGATGAGGAGCCACCGCGATGATCACCCAGCATCTACCGATACTGCCGATCCTGCTGCCGATGCTGGCGGCGCTGGTGCTGCTCGGCCTGGGTCTCGACGAGCAGCGCCAGCGCCTGGTCAGCCTCACCGCCACCCTGCTGCTGTGCGGGCTCGCCGCGCTACTGCTGTATCAGGCCGGCAGCGACGAGATCCGCCACTATGCGCTAGGCAACTGGCAGGCGCCCTACGGCATCACCCTGACCCTCGATCGCCTGGCGGCGCTGATGGTGCTGCTCACCGCCATCCTGGCGCTGGGCTGCGTGACCTTCGCCTGCGCCGGTGAAGACGCCCAGGGCAGCCATTTCCACGGCCTCTTTCAGCTGCAGCTGATGGGGCTCAACGGCGCCTTCCTGACCGGCGATCTGTTCAATCTGTTCGTGTTCTTCGAAATCCTGCTGCTGGCCTCCTATGCCCTGCTAATGCACGGTGGCGGCAAGGCGCGGGTGGCCGCCGGGCTGCACTACGTGGTGCTCAACCTGATCGGCTCGGCGCTGTTCCTGATCGCCCTTGGCGTGCTCTACGGCGCCACCGGCACCCTCAATATGGTCGACATGGGGCAGCGCCTGGCCGCGCTGGACGGTGACCAGGCAGCGCTGGCCACCACCGGCGCGCTGCTGCTGGTGGTGGTGTTCAGCCTCAAGGCCGCCGCGCTGCCGCTCTATTTCTGGCTGCCGAGCACCTACGCCGCGGCCCCCGCCCCGGTGGCTGCACTGTTCACCATCATGACCAAGGTCGGCGTCTATGCGCTGCTGCGCGTCGAGTCACTGGTGTTCGCCGGCACCGGCGCCAGCGTCCCTATCCAGACCTGGCTATGGAGCGCCGGCCTGGCGACCCTGGCGCTGGCGATGATCGGTGCCCTCGGTGCTCGCGACCTGCGCATGCTAGTGGCCTATCTGGTACTGATCTCGGTGGGTGCGCTGCTGGTCGGTCTGGGCATGGGGCAGCGTGCCGGAGACGCTGCGCTGCTCTACTATCTGCTGCACTCGACGCTGGTCACTGCGGCGCTCTTCCTGATCGCCGAACTGATCGACCGTCAGCGCGGCCAGGCCGGCACCCGTCTGGTATGCGGCCGGCGCCTCAATCAGCGACGCCTGCTCGGCGGCCTGTTTCTGGTCGCCGCCATCGGCGCGGTCGGCCTGCCACCGCTATCCGGCGCACTCGCCAAGCTATGGCTGTTGCAGGCCGCCGATACCGGCCAGCAGGCGTGGCTGTGGCCGCTACTGCTGCTGGCGACCCTGGCGGCGCTGATCGCCCTGTCGCGGGCCGGCTCGGTACTGTTCTGGGCCAGCCACAAGGGCAAACCCGGGAGCCAGCGAGTGCGCCCCGCGCAGCTCACCGGGGTGCTGTGGCTGCTCGCCACTCTGCCACTGCTGGTGATCTTCGCCGGCCCGGTCAGCCGCTACGCCGAGGCCACCGCCGACCAGCTGGCCAGGACCGAGAGCATGGCACCCGCGGCACTTGGCGCCACACCAGGAGCACGACCATGAAGCCGCTGGGCCGCCTGCTACCCACCCCTACCCTGTCGCTGGTGCTGCTGGTGATCTGGCTGCTGCTGGTGCGCAGCCTGGCCCCCGGCCAGTTGCTTCTGGGTTTGCTGCTGGCGGTTGGTATACCGCTATTAACACGACGCCTGTGGGAGCCGCTGCCCAGCGTGCACCGCCCCTGGACGCTATGCCGCTTCGTCGCCCGGGTACTGTGGGATATTCTCAAGGCCAACCTCGAGGTCAGCTACCTGATTCTCAAACCTGGGCGCGCCCCCCGGCCCGGCTTCGTCGAATACCCGCTGCTGGTGCGCGAGCCGCTGACCATTACGCTGCTGGCCAATACCATCACCCTGACCCCCGGCACCGTCTCGACCAACATACGCCTCGACCGCTCGTCACTGCTGATCCACGTACTCGACCTCGACGACGAAAAGGCGCTGGTCGACGCGATTCGCACCCGCTATGAACAGCCGCTGAAGGAGATCTTCGAATGCTAGATACCGCGCTGTGGATCAGCCTGGCGCTGATCGTCGCCGCCCTGGCCATGAACGTGGTGCGCCTGGCCCGCGGGCCGGACATTCCCGACCGGCTGCTGGCCCTCGACACCATGTACGTCAACTCCATCGCCCTGATCGTGCTGCTGGGGCTGTGGCTCAACACCAAGGTCTACTTCGAGGCGGCGATCCTGATTGCCATGCTCGGCTTCGTCAGCACCATGGCCATCTGCCGCTACCTGCTGCGCGGCGACATCATCGAATAGGGAGTCATCGCATGGCGTTCTACGTCTTTCTCGAATGGCTGATCGGTCTGCTGTTGATCGCCGGGGGGGTGTTTGCCTTCGTCGGCTCGCTGGGCATGCTGCAGTTCAAGGACTTCTTCATGCGCCTGCACGGGCCGACCAAGGGCACCACCCTGGGTATCGGCTGCATCCTGGTCGCCTCGATGATCTACTTCAGCGTGGTACAGCCGGGCATCCACGTGCAGGAGCTGCTGATCACCCTGTTTCTGTTTATCACCGCGCCGGTCACCGGCCATATGCTGGCCAAGACCGGCCTGCATATGCACCTGCGCTACACCCGCGATACCCGCGGCTCGCCGCCGGAGCTGCGCGACGAGGACGTCGGCCAGGGGCGTGTGGCGCGCCCGCCGCAACCCCACCGCCCGGCCAGCGAGGGGCAGCAGAAGCGCCGCTGGCGCCTGCGGCGTTAGGCGCCGCCTACACCCACCCTCCTAGTTCGTTTAGCGCCACCTGGGCCAGCGCCTCGATATGGTCGTCGCGATCGTTGAGGCAGGGCACATAGGTGAAGTGCTCGCCACCGGCGTGCAGGAAGCTGTCGCGGATCTCCTCGTTGATCTCCTCGAGAGTTTCGACGCAGTCGGAGGCGAAGGCCGGCGAGACCACTGCGATATGCTTGTGGCCCTGGCGCGCCAGCTCGGCGACATGATCGACGGTCTGTGGCCCCACCCACTCCTCGGGACCGAACTGCGACTGGAAGGCGGTCACGATCTGGGTATCGTCCCAGCCCAGCCGCTCCTTGAGCAGCCGCGTGGTCTTCTGGCACTGGCAGTGGTAGGGGTCGCCCTCCAACAGATAGCGCTTGGGCACGCCGTGGTAGGAGGCCACCAGGATATCCGGACGCGATGCGGCGGCGGCGTAGGTTTCGGTGACCGAGGCCGCCAGCGCATCGAGGTAGGCCGGATGCTCGAAGTAGGCCGGCACAGTGCGGATCGCCGGCTGCCACTTGAGCTTCATCAGGGTCCGGAAGGCCTGGTCGTTAGCCGTCGCCGAGGTCGGCGAGGCGTACTGCGGGTAGAGCGGGAAAAACAGGATCTTTTCGCAGCCCTGGGCCTGCAGCCGACGCAGCACGCTGTCGGTGGAGGGGTTGCCGTAACGCATACAGAAGTCCACCACCACCTTGTCGCCCAGCTCGGCCTCGAGCCGCGCGGCAAATTTGGCGGTCTGGTCGCGGGTGATGGTCAGCAGCGGACTCTCGTTCTTCTCCTCGTTCCAGATGCTGCGGTACGCCTTGCCGGAACTGAACGGACGCTTGGTCAGGATGATGCCCTGCAGCAGCGGCTGCCACTTCCAGGAGGCGTAGTCGACGACCCGCTTGTCGGAGAGAAACTCGCTGAGGTAACGGCGCATCGACCAGTAGTCGGTGGCGTCGGGGGTGCCCAGGTTGGCGAGCACCACCCCGATCTTGGCGCGGGTCACCGGCGGGTGGTCGGGTCCGGCATGGGCCAGCCGGCCCTGGCCCGGCTGGTCGAGTTCCACATCAGTTGCTGACATGCGTTGGCATCCTTGTTGGGTCACCGCGCTACCGCAGTAGCCCTGAGTTGGGTCGAAGTCGTGGTGCGATTCTAACATCCGGCTCACGGCCGAGAAGAATCGAGTTATACTATCAACATTATTTGTATAACTTCAGGTTAATTTATGTCCAAGCCGCTGCTTCTGGTGCTCGGCGACCAGCTTAGCCACGACCTCGCGCTGCTGTGCGACGCCCCCTCGAACGCCGTGGTGGCGCTTTGCGAGGTCGACAGCGAAGGCCGCTACGTCCCGCACCATCCACAGAAGATCGCCATGATCCTGGCCGCGATGCGCCACTTCGCCGATGAGTTGCGTCAGCGCGGTTTCACGGTGCACTACAGTCGACTCGACGATGACGATAACGCCCAGACCCTGATCGCCGAGGCGGAGCGCCTCGCCAAGCGCTATGGGTGCGACGCCATTCACGTGGTGCGCCCCGGCGAGTGGCGTCTATGGCAGTCGATGCAGGCGCGCCGGGATGCCGCCCTGCCCTGGCAGCTGCATGAAGATACCCGTTTCTTCACCACCCCGGACGACTTCGCCCACTGGGCCGAGGGCCGCAAGACACTGCGCATGGAGCACTTCTATCGCCAGCAGCGCCGCCGCAGCGGTCTGCTGATGGAAGGCGACCAGCCGGCCGGCGGCAAGTGGAACTTCGACCACGACAACCGTCAGCCGCTGGCCGCCGATGCCAAGCCACCCGAGCCGCCTCGCCACCGTCACGATGCCACGACCCGCGAGGTGCTGGCGCTGGTCGCCGACCACTTCGCCGACCACTTTGGTCATCTCGATGGCTTCAACTGGCCGGTGACCCGCCGCCAGGCGCTGGCCGACCTGCACCACTTTCTGACCCATGCGTTGCCCGACTTCGGCCGCTTTCAGGACGCCATCAGCGATGCCGAGCCGTGGCTGTTTCACTCGCGGCTGGCGCCGCCGCTCAATCTCGGCCTGCTGTCGCCGCAGGAGGTGTGTCAGCGGGCCGAGCAGGAGTACCTCGCGGGGCGTGCGCCGCTTAACGCCGTGGAGGGATTTATCCGCCAGATCCTCGGCTGGCGCGAGTATGTGCGGGGGCTCTACTGGACGCGCATGCCCACCTACAAGACGCACAATCACCTAGGCGCCCAGCGCGGGCTGCCGAGCAGCTACTGGAGCGGCGACACCGACCTCCGCTGCCTCAAGCGGGCCATCGAGATGACCCGCGACAACGCCTACGCCCACCATATCCAGCGGCTGATGGTGACCGGCAATTTCGCCCTGCTCTGCGGCGTCGCCCCCGAGGCGCTGTGCGACTGGTACCTGGCGGTCTACGCCGACGCCTGCGAGTGGGTCGAGCTACCCAATACCCTGGGCATGGTGCTGCACGCCGACGGCGGCCTGATGGGCTCCAAGCCCTACTGCGCCTCGGGCAAGTATATCGATCGCATGTCCGACCACTGCCGCCAGTGCCGCTACGACCCCAAGCAGATCACCGGCACCCACGCCTGCCCGCTCAACAGCCTCTACTGGCACTTTCTCGAGCAACATACCGAGCAGCTGGCCAGCAACCCTCGCATGGCGCTGATCTACGGCTCATTGCGACGCATGGACGACGCCAAGCGCAACGCCATCCGCCAGCAGGCCGAGGCCTTTCTGGCCCGTCTCGACGGCGAGGAGAGCTACGGCGGCGGCACTCAACGCCAGGCACACCGCAGCGGCTACCACCAGGAGACAGCTTGATGACACGACACCGCCCCCTCGCCGCCCGCTCACCGGTCACGCTGTTCCATGACGGACACTGCCCGCTGTGCCAGCGAGAAGTCGCGTGGCTGGCGCGGCATCCGCGTCGCGACCGGGTCACCCTGATCGATATCCAGGCCGACGACTTCGACGCCGGGGCCGTAGACGGCAGCTTCGAGGCGATGATGGGACGCCTGCACCTGCGCGATGCGACGAATCAGTGGTTCGTGGGCATGGATGCCAGCCGCGCGCTGTATGCCGTGCTCGGCTACCGCCGTCTGGTATGGATCAGCTGCCTGCCGGGGCTGGCAGGCATACTCGATGCGGGGTATCGCTGGTTCGCCCGTCGCCGGGTGCGGCTGGGGCGCTGGTGGATGGCGCGTCGCGCGGGGCGCTGAGTGGCTATACTGCGGGCTTAAAACACCAGCGGCATCCGCGACGACAGCGGGTCATGATAGTGCGCGTCTCGCCCGATCATTTCATCGTGGGCCACGTACTGCACCAGATAGGCACGGTGAATGCCGGCGCGCTTGAGCTCTAGGTAGATATCGTCGAGTGCGCGGAACATCACCGGCTTGCCGCGCCGACACAGCATGTGGCGCTGCCCCTCTACGTCCTCCAGCTCTACCTGATAGTAGCGGCTACCGGCGTGGCTGATGACACGAATCTCGAAATTGTTGTGGTCGGCCACGAAGGCCTTGAGATGATCGAACTCCATGGATGCTGCTCCCTGAAAAAGACGACGAAATAGGGGGAAATTGGGGTGAGCATGGGGCCACCCGGTGACAGCGTCGTGTCCCTACGACGACAGTTCTATGACCCTGTCCACATCGTCAAGTTCCTGGTGCGAGAGCGCTTACTGGTATTCGGAAGGATCGATGGCCTTGCCCAGCGAGTTGCGATCAACCCAGTTGCCGGCCTTGGTCTCCTTGTAGCGGAATACCACCCGGTCACCGACCGCCACCGGCACCTCGGAGTCCTCGGTCTGGTAGCTGTAGGTCACGCCGTCGACCACCAGCCGGTAGCGGTAGAGGTCGGGCATACCCAGCCACTCCTTGAAGGGGCCTTCGCGCTCGAGCTCCTGGAGCTCGCCGCGCCCTTCCAGCTTGGGAATACGCTTACGGTTACCGCGTCGAAATCCGCCTGCCATGAGGCCTCCTGTTGCGGGTTGCGTGGGGCTCGGCATTATACGGGCTGGGCGCCACGGCTCAAGGGCGCGAGGCCTTCGCCAGGCTATTCGCCGAAGTGCTGGCCATAGCTGTCCGGCGCCAGATCCTCGAAGCGCGTGTACTTGCCGATAAATGCCATATGCACGGTGCCAATCGGTCCGTTACGCTGCTTGCCGATGATCAACTCGGCGAGCCCCTGGTTGTCGGGGTTATCCGGATTATAGACCTCGTCACGATAGACAAAAGCGATCACGTCGGCGTCCTGCTCGATGGCCCCTGACTCGCGCAGATCCGACATCACCGGACGCTTGTTGGGGCGCTGCTCCAGCGAGCGGTTGAGCTGCGACAGTGACACCACCGGGCAGTTGAACTCCTTGGCCAAGCCCTTGAGGGAGCGCGAGATCTCGGAGATCTCACCGGTGCGGTTCTCGGAGAAGCCGGGGATCTGCATCAGCTGCAGATAGTCGATCATGATCAGCCCGACATTGCCGTGCTCGCGGACGATGCGCCGCACCCGCGAGCGCATCTCGTTGGGCGACAACGCCGCGGTGTCGTCGATAAACAGCTGCTTGTCCTTGAGCAGGTTGACCGCCGAGGTCAGCCGCGGCCAATCCTCGTCCTCGAGCTGGCCGGTGCGCACCCGGGTCTGGTCGATACGCCCCAGCGACGACAGCATCCGCAGCATCAGCGACTCGGCGGGCATCTCCATGGAGAACACCACCACCGGCTTGTCGCTGGAGATCACCGCGTGCTCGACCAGATTCATCGCGAAGGTGGTGTTGTGGACGCAGATATCCTCGGCGACAAAGTTGTGCGTGCCCTCTACGGTCAGGTCGTATACCTGCTGCAGCCCCAGCGGGGTGATCTCGACGATCTCATCCCAGTAGAGATCCGAGTGCGCCAGGTTCGCCAAGTAGCCATCGTCAAGCACCTCAGCCAGCTCAGCTGCTCGAGCACGCGACAGGCAGCGCGCACTCTTCCCGGAGAGATGCAGATTGCCCCCCGCCGGCAGTTGCCTACCCGCCGCCTCGAACAGCTGTTTCCAGGTTCGGCTGCCCTTGGCAGCCTTCACGTAGTGATTCACTGAGGCGGGCAAACTGTCGCGATTGCTGTGAAGGCGCTTGTCCCTCAAGCAGCTGGCGACATCGTTCAAGCGCTGCTCTTTGCTAAAGATCCCGATCTCAGCAATAAAGACCTCGAGACTTGCACGATCCAGCACCTCCAGTTCCCAGGGAGGATAGACAAGGTTCGCGTAAGCGTTGGCCTTCTCGCGGATCTTGGCGAGGATGCCGAAGCGCAGCAGCAGGTGCTGAAGATCACGGATCAACTCACGACTCGAGGACGCATAGCTGATCCTGGCCTGGCCATTGGCCTGCACGAAAGCACTGCCGTCGCAGGCAAACAGACGATTGAGAAACAGCGCCAACCGCGGCCTCTCCAGTTGGAAGACATCGCTCGGGATCCGCTTGTGCTGGGCTTGCTGCCCCCACACTCCATGCGTCTCCAGAAAGCGGCGCAGCGGGTTGGTGCTATTCTTTGCCACATCGGCGTAGTCGGCCACGTCAAGCTCCTGCGGCGGCACACCCAACTCATCGCAGAGACGCCCGAACGTCGCCTCAGCTGGCATCGCCCGGGCGTTGCACCAGGCACTGACTGACGCCTTGCTGACGCCGAGGCTGCCCGCCAAGGCTTCACCCGTCATCTGCACCCGCGCCAGCGACCGCCGCAGCGCCTTGGCGAACGCCTGACGCGCTTGCGCAAGTGCCAGGCGTTCCCTGCTAACGCGCAGCGTCGGGGTACGCCAGCCGCCCTCCACCAAGCGGCACGCTAGCCCAGGAAAGGCCCGAACGGCGGCGCTAAAGTCCTCGCGCAGCCGTGGGTCGCTGTTGGCGAATTTCGCGCAGCTCTGGGTGGTGCCACCATCGGCCAGCATGTAGGCCAGCACCTTGACCTGATGCTCGGGCATCCGTAACTGGCCGAATACGGGAAGACGCCGTGGCACGGCAACACGCTCCCCCACACCTAGGCGCTCCAACGGCTGCCAGCCCTCTCCCGTTAGGAAGGGGTGTGTCAGGGTCGTGCAGATCTCGCGCCCAAGCGCGGTACGCACCCGAAAGACCGGCTTATGACCATCATCAACGAAAGCGCTAGCGCTAGAGGGGGAGAGGCGAAAGCCGTCATTTAGCGTCAGCAGGTCCGCCTGCTGGCGAGCGACCAGTTCATCAATGGTCACCAGGGCACCGCTGCTCGGATCCACCAAGCGTGATCCGGCCATAATGCATTTACCCATCGAAGGGCGACCGGCAATGATCACCAGGTCCGAGGGCTGCAGGCCCGAGGTCATGTCGTCGAGATCGCGAAAGCCGGTCGACAGGCCGCTCATCTCGCCCTGCATGTTGAACAGCTCGTCGATGCGATCCACCGCCTTGGCCAGCAGCTCGCTCATGCCGATCGGCCCCCCGCTCTTGGGGCGCTCCTCGCTGATCTGAAACACCAGCCGCTCGGCCTCGTTGACCAGCTCGTCGGCGGGCCGCCCCTGGGGGGAGAAGGCGCTCTCGGCGACCTGGCTGGCGGCCTGAATCAGCTTCCTCAGGGTCGCCCGCTCGCGCACGATATCGGCATAGGCGCGAATATTGCTCGCCGAGGGCGTACTGCGCGCCAGCTCGGCAAGATAGGCCAGCCCCCCGACGGTATCCAGCTGGTCGCGATTCTCGAGCGCCTCCGAGAGGGTCACCACATCCAGCGGGTGGCCCCCCTCGGCCAGCCCCTGCATGGCATTGAACACCAGCCGATGCTCATAGCGGTAGAAGTCGCCGCCCACCAGCCGCTCCGAGACGGTGTCCCAGGCCTGGTTGTCGAGCATCAGCCCGCCCAGCACCGACTGTTCGGCTTCCAGCGAGTGGGGCGGCACCTTGAGCGCGGCGGTTTCCTTGTCGGTCTCTACGATGTCGTTCATGACGCTTCACGGCCTGGGGGGAAATCGGGGCGGCTTGCGCGTGAGGTGTCACGCCAAACCAAGGCGCATTCTACCCCAACCCATGCAGACACGCCGAGTCGCTCGCGAAAATCCCCACACATCTAGCGCGTGCCGAAATCGACACGACCAGACACGAGCAAGCCCCCGTAGCAAGGCTACGGGGGCTTGGGATACGCGGGCTCCATGCCAGGCGGCGATGAACCACTGCCGCCAGAGGCGAGTCGCGCTTACTCGGCGACCACGACCACGCGCACGGTGGTAGCGACTTCGGCGTGCAGCTGCAGCGCGACGTCGTACTCACCGGTGGCACGGATCGGACCTTCCGCCATACGGACTTCGCTCTTGGCGATGTCGATGCCGGCCGATGCGATCGCTTCGGCCAGATCACGCGGACCGATCGAGCCGAACAGCTTGCCTTCGTCGCCGGCCTTGGAGACCAGCGACAGTTCGATTTCGCTAAGCTGAGCGGCACGCGCCTCGGCCTCGGCCTTGCGATCCGCGGCCTGAGCTTCGAGCTCGGCACGCTGCGCTTCGAAAGCGGCGACATTGTCCTTGGTGGCCGGCACGGCGAGGCCGTAGGGCACCAGGTAGTTGCGACCATAACCAGGCTTGACGGTGATCTTGTCACCCAGGCCACCCAGCTTGCCAATCTTGTCGAGCAGAATGACTTCCATCTCGTTAACCTCTTGTCAGTCGCTTCGGGCCAGGCGCCCACGGAAGTCCGCGAGCGTATCGATGAAGGCCAGAAGCAGCACAATCAGAATCATGGGCCAGGTGGTTATCAGCAATACATAGAAGGCCACCAACCACAGCCCGTTCATCCCTTTTAGACCAATAAAGCCGTGTACCAGCGCGACACCGGCCACCAGCAGCGGCACCCAACTGAGCATCGCCAGCGCCGGAATCCCCAGCAGCATGCCGATTACCCCCAGTACCACCAGCACCGCCAGCTCCTTGGGCGCCATACGCAACCCGTGGAACTCCTCGCGGAAGCCGCCGGGATTGTAGAGCCCGGCCTGCCAGCTGCGCGCCAGTGCCAGACAGGCCACTGCGGCCACCAGCACGATCAAGCCGGTCACCCCGCCGATCAGCAGCACCGCCAGACGCTCGGTATCGAGCCCCTGGCTGGCGAACTCGGTGAGCATGCGATCGACTTCCGCCGAGTTCTGCCGCACCTGTTCGAGCAGTGGGCCGGCCCCACCGGGCGGCACGAACAGTCCAAGCTGGACCATTCCCGCACCGGCCAAGGCACCGACGATCAGCGCCTCGCTCCAGCGCATCCGGGCGCGCAGCACGCTCGCCATCAGCGTCACCAGCAGTACCGTCGCCAGCGGAATGGCATCCCCCTGAGTCCACCACCAGCCGGCGGGCAGCGCAGCGGCGAGGATGACCGGCATCGCCGGAGCCAGGCCCCGGCGCAGCGTCATCAGGGCGGCGATAGCCGCGCCGAACCAGAACAGCCAGGGTACGACGGAGGCGAGCGCTGCGGCGCCCACCGCGTAGGGGGTGCCGCGCATCAGCCAGCGTGCGACAGGCAGCATCACGCCCGCGGCTTACTGGTGGCTATCGGTGTACGGCAGCAGCGCCAGGTAGCGTGCCCGCTTGATCGCGGTGGACAGCTGACGCTGGTAACGGGCCTTGGTACCAGTGATACGGCTCGGAACGATCTTGCCTGTTTCGGTGACGTAGGCCTTGAGCGTATCGATATCTTTGTAATCGATCTGCTTCACGCCTTCAGCAGTGAAACGGCAGAACTTACGGCGACGGAAAAAGCGTGCCATGAAAAGTCTCCTATGGACGTGCGGAATCAGTTGGCTTCGGCGGTTTCTTCTTCGTTCTCATTCTCGTTCCGCTCGCGGGGCTTGTCCTCGCGGCGCGGACGCTTCTCTTCCGCCGGTTTCATCATCGGTGACGCTTCGGTGATGGCTTCCTTGCAGCGCACGACCAGGCTACGAATGATAGCGTCGTTGAAGCGGAAGATGTTCTCGATTTCATCGAGGGTCTCGCCGCGGCACTCGACGTTCATCATCACGTAGTGAGCCTTGTGGATCTTGTTGATCGGGTAGGCCATATGACGGCGACCCCAATCTTCCAGACGGTGTACGGTACCGCCGCCCTCTGTCACGAGAGTGGTGTAGCGCTCGACCATCGCCTGAACCTGTTCGCTCTGGTCCGGGTGGACCATGAACACGATTTCGTAATGGCGCATGCTAGCTCCTTTCGGTTTGACAGCTTCCTGAGGCCTGACGTGGCATGACCAGGGGAAGCAAGGAGGTGATAGTGGAAATACTGGCGCCCGTACGAAGGACGCACGGGCGCCAATATTCTAGGGATTAAACACCAAAATCGCAAGCTAAAGGAGTAGAAAAGCAGGGCAATCGCAGACAACGATACCACTGCTCGGGACTGAGGTGGCGCGAGGGACGCCGGGGGCAGGTCGAAGAGGGGGTTTGCGCCATGGATGGCGCAAGATAGCGCCCAGGGACGGGTTTACAGCGCCCCCTCGTAGGCCTGCCGCCGGGTCAGTCCTAAGCGGTCTCTTATCGACGCTAGTGCCTAAGGCAATTGCAAGCCAGCTCAAGATCGCCGCGCAGTTGAGCCCCGCTGACGCACCGCCTCGAACAGGCAGACCCCGGTGGCCACCGAGACGTTAAGGCTCGAGACGCTGCCGGCCATCGGCAGCTTGACCAGGCCGTCGCAGGCCTCACGGGTCAGACGCCGCATGCCCTTGCCCTCGGCGCCCATCACCAGCGCCGTGGCGCCGCTAAAATCCGCCTCGAACAGGCTCACCTCCGCCTCGCCGGCGGTGCCGGTGATCCACACGCCCAGCGACTTGAGCTTGGCCATGGCCCGGGCCAGGTTGGTGACCTGGTAAACCGGCACACTCTCTGCCGCACCACAGGCGACCTTGCGCACCGTGGCGTTGAGTGGAGCCGCCTTGTCCTTGGGCACGATCACCCCGTGGACCCCGGCGGCATCGGCGCTGCGCAGGCAGGCGCCGAAGTTGTGCACATCGGTCACGCCGTCGAGGATCAGCAGCAGCGGCGCGGGCGCCTCCTCGGGCCAGGCCTCTAGGCGCAGCCATAGCGAGGCTTCACCCTCTGCAGCTAGCGGCGTACAGAAGGCGACGATGCCCTGGTGGGCGGCCTCCTGAGCCAACTCATCGAGGATCTCGCGGGGCTGGCTGACCAGGCGCGTGCCGCGCTGCTGGGCAGTCTCGACCAGCTCGGCGAGCCGTGCGGCGGCACCGCCCTCCTGCACCCACAGCTCGCGGGGGCGCTCGCCACGGTCGAGCAGCGCACGCACCGCATGCACGCCGAAGACTGCATCCAGGCCGCCGGGGGATTGGGCCTTCTTGCCCCTCGACGACGGTTTGCGGCGCTTATGGATCGGCATCAGCGCTTATCGCCCTTCGGCTTGCGCGGACCGCGGCGGCGGCGCGGCTTGTCGCTCTTGTCAGCCTTGGCAGCAGGGGCATCAGACGCCGGCTTGCGACGCTTGGGCGGGCGCTGCGGCCGCGGCTTGTCATCGACCAGATCGAAGTCGATCTTGCGATCATCGAGGTCGACCCGCGCCACCTGCACGGTGACGCCGTCGCCCAGCCGGTAGGAGACCCCTGAGCGCTCGCCCTTGAGGCGGTGCTTTTCAGCCTCGTAGTGGTAGTAGTCGGAGGGCAGCGAGGTGACGTGGACCAGGCCCTCGACGTAGATGTCGTCGAGGCGCACGAAGATCCCGAACTGGGTCACCGAGGCAACGGTGCCGTCGTAGACCTCGCCGAGCTTGTCGGACATGAACTCGCACTTGAGCCAGTCTTCGACGTCGCGGGTGGCGTCGTCGGCGCGCCGCTCGGTCATCGAGCAGTGCTCGCCGAGCTCGATCATCTGCTCGAAGGTGTAGGGGCACCAGCTGCTCGGCGGATCCACCGGCGCGCCCTCGGCGCGCAGCACCGTGGCGGTCTGACGCGGACCGCGGATAACCGAGCGAATCGCGCGGTGAACCAGCAGATCCGGGTAGCGGCGAATCGGTGAGGTGAAGTGGGCGTAAGCCGGGTAGGCCAGGCCGAAGTGCCCCTCGTTGTGCGGCGAGTAGACCGCACGGTTCATCGAGCGCAGCATCACCGTCTGGATGATGTCGAAGTCGGGGCGGTCCTTGATCACCTCGCTCAGTGCCCGGTAGTCCTGCGGCGTCGGCTCGTCGCCGCCGCCCAGCGACAGGCCGAGCTCATTGAGGAACAGCCGCAGCTTGTCGAGTCGCTCCGGCGACGGCGGCTGGTGAATGCGATACAGCGCCGGCAGATCATGCTTGTCGAGGAAGCGTGCGGTGGCCACGTTGGCGGCCAGCATGCACTCCTCGATGATCTTGTGAGCATCGTTGCGCGAACGCGGCACGATATTCTCGATCTTGCGCTCATCGTTGAACAGGATGGCGGTTTCGGTGGTCTCGAACTCGATCGCGCCACGCTCACTGCGCGAACTGCGCAGCAGTTGATAGAGCGCATGCAGGTTCTCGAGGGAGGGCACCAGCTCGCGGTGCTCCTCGCGCAGCGCTTGGCGCTCGGGGCTCTCCTCGCTCTCGAGGATCTTGCCGACCTTGTTGTAGGTAAGCCGCGCATGGGAGCGGAACACCGCCTCGTAGAAGCGGTAGCGGCTGATCACCCCGCTCTGGGAGATATTCATCTCGCAGACCAGCGCCAGGCGATCGACGTCCGGATTCAGCGAGCAGAGTCCGTTGGAGAGCAGCTCCGGCAGCATCGGCACCACCTGACCGGGGAAGTACACCGAGTTGCCGCGAGTGTGGGCTTCCTGATCCAGAGCGCTGCCGGGACGCACATAGTGGGAGACGTCAGCGATCGCGACCAGCAGCTTCCAGCTGCCTGATTTGGTCTTCCAGGCGCATACCGCGTCATCGAAGTCCTTGGCGCTCTCGTCGTCGATGGTCACCAGCGGCACGTCGCGCAGGTCGATGCGGTGTGCCTTGTCGCCCTCGGCCACCTCCGCCGACATGCTGGCGATCTGGTCGGTCACATCGGGCGGAAACTCGGCGGGGATATCGTGGCTGCGGATGGCGATGTCGATCTCCATCCCCGGGTCCATGCGCTCGCCGAGCACCTCGACCACTTCGCCCACCGGCTGCACCCGAGTCTCGGGCTGCTTGACGATCTTGGCCGAAACGACCTGGCCGTCCTGGGCACCACCGCAGGCACTATGAGGGATGATCACTTCCTGGGAGATGCGCGAGTTCTCGGGGATCAGCACCCCGAACTCGTCGTTATTCTGACGATAGACGCCGACGATGGTCTGGGTGTTACGGGCGATGATCTCGGCAATGGTCGCCTCGTCGCGACCGCGGCGATCACGACCGCTGACCCTGACCAGCACGTGATCGCCGTGGAACACGCGACGCATCTGCCGAGGCGGCATCACCAGGTCGGGCTTCTTGCCATCGTCGCGAATCAGGAAACCGAAACCGTCGCGATGGCCGAGCACCTTGCCCTTGATCAGGTCAAGCTTGTTGATCAGCGCGTAGGCGCCGCGGCGGTCGCGCAGAATCTGACCGTCGCGCTCCATCGCCGCCAGGCGGCGGCGCACCGCCTCAAGCTGGTTCTCATCCTCGAGCCCCAGCATGCGGCTCATCTCCTCATGGGTGATGGGCTTGCCGCAATCTTCCAGTCGGGCCAGCAGATATTCTCGGCTGGGGACGGGGTTGTCGTACTTGTGGGCTTCACGTTCCGCGTGTGGGTCGTCGCTGAGCGTCCAATGAGTCATGCGAGGGGCGTCCTTGAAGAAATGCGCGCGAGGCACTGCGGGCGGGAGGCAATAATCGGTCGAATTGTCAATGTCATGGCGGCAGTATAGCGCCGCCGCTCTCTACACCCAACCCATAGCCGCTGCTCGGCATTTAGCCAAGCGCGTATTGGCGCGCTGACGTGCGCCAAAGCCGCGCTTGGGGCTTGCAATCAAGAGCGGAATAGGTATTATGCTCGCCACTTGCCCAGATGGCGGAATTGGTAGACGCGCTAGCTTCAGGTGCTAGTGTCCGTAAGGACGTGGAGGTTCAAGTCCTCTTCTGGGCACCAATCGACATCTTGCGATGTCACGGAATCCTAGATTCCACGCTCTTTATCAGCACTATGGTTCATGTTCGCCCAGGTGGCGGAATTGGTAGACGCGCTAGCTTCAGGTGCTAGTGTCCGTAAGGACGTGGAGGTTCAAGTCCTCTCCTGGGCACCACGCGAACATGACCACACGATACGCCCAGGTGGCGGAATTGGTAGACGCGCTAGCTTCAGGTGCTAGTGTCCGTAAGGACGTGGAGGTTCAAGTCCTCTCCTGGGCACCATACGTATCGTGTAAACGTTGATTGCAGCACCCCCTCTGCCCTATCTGTTACTCCCTACATCTTTCGCACCACCCGGCACTCGCCAGGGCGGCGTTTTCGCGTGGCTGCTAATCTCTAATCAAAGCGCCCCGGCAGCCTGGACACCTCTTCCAGCCCCCAGCCATCGGTTTCCACCCGGCTCTCTAGCCGCTGCGCCGCGGCCTCGGGCAGATTGGGGAAGAAGTCGAGCCCAGTGCGCGCCTCGATCTCGTCGATGCTGACCAGATAGTCGCCCAGAGGCTCATCGCCGGCGACCTCCTGGGGCATGATAAAGGCCAGCGCCAGCGGCTGTTCGGCGGGCACCACCAGGATCTTGTAGAAGGCCTCGGGAATCTCGACCAGCCCCACACGGTTGAAGATATTGTCCATGAAGCGCTCGGGAAACACCGGGCCGGTGATCACCTGCACCACGCCAAAGCGCGGCACGAAGTAGTCGATCACCGCCTCTTCGAGACGCTGCCAGAGGCGTCGATTGAGATCCGGTCGCTGCGGCGAGATATTGCTCATCAGAAAGCTCTGCGACTGGGCCTCGGCGCCGTGGACCGCGGCGATGGCGTAGTTGGGCGCCAGATGGCCGCGGTCGTAACCGCTGCCCAGGTAGCTGTCCGGGGTGATCGGCCACAGGGTCCGCCAGTCACGCTGGAAATTGGGCCGCGGCCCGGCACTCGGATCGTCCACCGCGTGCAGGGTGTAGCTGACCCACAGCGGATTGACGCGCAGATCCGACCACCCCACCAGGAAGCCGTCGTTGCGCAGCACCCGGTGCAGGCTGGTAGGCGTCGGCGACTCCCAGGTCGGCACGCCCATCCACACCAGCTGGTCGCGATACTCCTGCTCCTGGCTGTACCACAGGCCGGTACCCACCAACACGAACACCAGACTGATGCCGATCCCACGCGCCTGACGGCGCCAGCGTGATATGCGCCGCTTCATGCAGTAAACACTCGCTAACCCTCATATCCTTGCGCCCAGGGGCCGCACAGGCGGATGGCGTATCTCACCTCGCGCCCCGGTAAGTACTTACCAACCCACCGAGAACATCGTCTCCAGATCGTGGCGTGAATGCACCTGCATGGCATTGAGGGTCTCGGTCTCGCGAATGCCTTCGACCTGGTCGAGGCGCTCGGTGACCAGCTGCGCCAGGCCCTCGAAATCGCGGGTCCGGGCGATCGCCACCAGGTCGTAGCGGCCGCAGGTGGAGAACACTTCGCTGATGCCCTCGACATCGGCCAAGCGCTCGGCCACGGCCTTGATCTTGCCCTTCTCGGCGTTGATCAGAATCACGGCGTTCTGCATGGAGTCGCTCCTGAAATAGGGGGAAAAGCGCTGGCGGGAGTATAGCAGCGTGGCGCCCTCGGCGTCCTTTGCTCAAGGGTAACGCTAGGCTATCGCCGCTACGCTAGGCGAGGGACGCCGGCGGTAGGTCGAAGAGGGAGGAGAGGAGGCCTACCGGCGGATCAGTCCCGAGCGCTGAAGCAGCCGTCGCTCAGCCAGATGCTGCACTAGAGACACGGCGGCACGCCAATCACCGGAATCCCCACGAACAGCGTCGACACCGCCGAGAACAGATAGAGACCGGCCGATACCGCGGCCACGAAACGCGGCCTGCCCAGCTCATCGCGAGCCGCCTGCAGGCAGGCCCAGGCCAGCCAGGCGAGCAGTGCCGTGGTCGCCGCGGTGAGCAGGCCCAGCGTAACGTTGATGGCAGTCAACGCACCCTGCTGCGGCGCCGGCGGCGCCACCGCACAGGCCACCGAGAGCCCGCCATAGATCGCCACGAACCAGATACTCCACAGCGTCAGTCCGATGACCAGATGCAGCGGATGGGTCAGCGCCAGACGGCTCATGCGCTCCCCCCCAGCCACATTGGCATCACCAGGGTGGCGAACACCACGATCCAGTAAACCACCAGATTGTAACGCCACAGCCGGGCCACCACGGCTGGCTCGTAAGGCGCCTCGGCGCTAACGTAGCCGTAGCCGACGCGCAGCCCTTGGAGCAGGGTCAATACCGCCCCCAGCGCAGCGTGCAGAAGCACATAGATCAGGCCCAGCAGCAGCACCGCATCGTGGGCCGTCTCGGTGGCGGCGAGATCGGCCTGCCAGATCACCCCGATCAGCAGAGCTACCTGGGCGCCGCCCAGCGCGGTGACCATAAACAGACCCGACGCCAGGCCGTGGTCGTGCTGGCGACGCAGCCCACGCACCAGCTTCTCCAGCCACAGCGTGCCGACGCTTAGCGCCACCCCTGCCAGCACCATCAGCGGCAGCGATAGCGGCGTGGTGTCGGGCATGCTCCACTCGGGCGATACCGTCCACAGGTAGAACCAGCCGAACAGGTACGACAGGAAGAAGGAGCCGTTGGCGAGCAGCGCAATCGACATCGCCCACAGCCCGGGGCCGTCCATGGTCCGCGAGTGCAGCGGCGGATCGCCCGGCTGTACCCGGGCATCCGGCGCGGCCCTGGGGTGGGCGCCGTTCTCCCACGACCAGCGCAGCAGGAAGACCGCCGCCACCAGCGTAGCGAAGCCGGCCAGCGGGTAGAGTCGCACCAGCAAACATACGCACACCACCGCCAGCGCCAGCGCCGCAAACAGCGGCCACCAGGAGTTGCCCGGCAGATGGATGATCTCGCGTACCTTGCCGGTGAGCGGATCGCTGCCCCACAGCTCGCGACGGCCGTGGTCGATCACCGCCAGGTCATGCTGGCCCGCGGCGATGGTGCGCGGCAGGTCCGGGTCGTCCCACAGCGGGTGGCGGCTATCCACCCGCGGCAGACTGGCGAAGTTATAGGCGCTGGGCGGCATCGAGGTGGTCCACTCCAGGGTGTCGGCGTTCCACGGGTTGCGCGGCGCCGGCCGGCCGAAGCGGAAATGCAGGGCGATATCCAACAGCACCATGGCGATACCCGCCGACATCACGAAACCACCGATCGACGACAGCAGGTTGAAGATGTCCCAGCCCATCGCCGTCTCATAGGTGTAGATCCGTCGTGGCATGCCCAGCAGGCCGGTCCAGTGCATGATCAGGAAGGTAGCGTTGAAACCGAGGAAGGTTAGCCAGAAGCCCCAGCGTCCCAGGCGCTCGGAGGGCATGCGCCCGGAGAACAGCGGCAGCCAGTAGTAGAGGCCGGCCATCAGCGGGAACAGCATGCCGCCGACCAGCACATAGTGCATATGCGCGACCACGAAGTGGGTGTCGTGTACCTGCCAGTTGAAGGGTACCAGCGCCAGCATCACCCCGGTCAGACCACCGCATACGAAGATGATCAGGAAGCCGAGCACCCACAGCATCGGCAGCTTCATCACCGGTCGCCCCAGCCATAGCGTGGCCAGCCATACGAATACCTGGATCGCCGTGGGCACCGCCACCAGCATGCTGGCCGCGGAGAAGAACGCCTGGGCCAGCTGCGGAATGCCCACCGTGAACATATGGTGCACCCAGAGCCCGAAGCTGATGAAGCCGGTGACGATGATCGCCACCACCACCCAGCGATAGCCGACGATGGGGCGCCCGGCGAAGACCGGAATCAGCGTCGAGACGATCCCCGCCGCGGGCAGGAAGATGATATAGACCTCGGGGTGGCCGAATAGCCAGAACAGGTGCTGCCAGAGGATCGGATCACCGCCGGCGGCGACCTCGAAGAACGGCATGCCCACCGCGCGCTCGAGCTCGAGCATGACGCTGGCCAGGATCAGCGGCGGAAAACCGACCACGATCATCAGCGCCATGGCCAGGATGTACCAGGCGAACAGCGGCATCTTGTCCAGCGACATGCCGCGGGTGCGGGTACGCAGGATCGAGACCACCAGCTCGACCCCGGCAGACAGCGCCGATATCTCGATGAAGGTGATACCCAGCAGCCAGAAGTCGGACCCCGGCCCCGGCGCAAACTCGCCGCTGCTCAGCGGGGTATACATGAACCAGCCGCTGTCCGGCGCCATCTCCAGGAACAGGCTCGAGGTGAGGATGATGCCGCCAAACAGATAGCACCAGTAGCCCAGCGAGGTGAGGCGCGGGCAGACCAGGTCGCGGGCACCGATCATCTTGGGGATCATGTAGATCGCCAGGCCCTCGAGCATGGGGATGGCGAACAGGAACATCATCACCGTGCCGTGCATGGTGAAGACCTGGTTGTAGATCTCCGGCGACATGAACTCCTGGTCGGGGAAGGCCAGCTGGGTGCGCACCAGCATCGCCAGGATCCCGCCGATCAGGAAGAACACCATCCCGGTGACCATGAAACGCAGGCCCAGGGTGGTGTGGTTGACGATGGTCAGCGCCTTGAGGCCGCGCGGATTGCCCCACACCTCATGCATGTCCTCATGCAGGCGCTGGGGGTCTTGCGGCGTTGCCGTCTGGGCGGTCTCGCTCATGGGCTCAGGGTCTCCAGCCAGGCGCCGAGCGCATCCAGCGTCTCGGCATCGAGGTGGTCATGGGACGGCATACGGTTGCCGGGCTTGAGCTGCTGATGGTGGCGCAGCCAGTAGGCGATGGCGCCCTCCTCCATGGCCAGTCGCCCGGCGCCGAGGTTGACGCGGTCACCGATATCGCTGAGGTCCGGGCCCTGCTGGCCGTCGCTCACCCCGGCCACCCGGTGGCAGCTGGCGCAGTGCTCGACGAAGGCCTCCTGAGCGGTATCGTCGGGCGGCTCAGGCGGCGACTGGCGTGCAGCCAGCCAGGCCTCGAAGTCGTCCCGCGGCATGGCCTCCACGTGCAGCTGCATATTGGTGTGCTGAGCGCCGCAGAACTCGGCGCACTGGGCGCCGAACACCCCGGCGAAGTCGGCCTCGAGGCGGATCACGTTGGTGCGCCCCGGGATCATGTCGATCTTGCCGCCCAGACGCGGGATCCAGAAGGCGTGGATCACATCGGCTCCGGTGACATGAAAGTCCACCGGCTCGCCCACCGGCATCATCAGCTGATTCGAAGTCACCACCTCGCCGCCCTCGGCGTCGGGATAGCGCACCTCCCACCACCACTGGTGGCCGATCACCTCAATGCGCTCGGCCTGCTGGCCGTCGGGGAGCGGCAGGGGCAGCATGCGCTGTCCCACGGGCACTCCAAACGCCAGCAGCACCACGATCGACAGCCCCGGCAGCAGCAGCCCGCCGCCGATGATCCAGCGCCGCGCGATACGCTGCTCGTCGCGGGTCGAGCGCTCTGCGCGCTGGCCCCCGCGGAAGGCGTACAGCCACAGCAGCGTGATCACCACCAGCACCACGGTCGAGAAGGCCAGCATGCCCCACCACAGCCAGGCCACCTCGCGCGCGGCCTGGCCGGCCGGGTCGAGAATCGAACGGTCGCCGCTGCAGCCGGATAGCGCCAGTCCCAGCCACGCTACCAGGGCGAGCGAACCGCGGTTGACCCACCGTCGCAGGACGCGTTGAATGCCAGGTACCCCTTTCGTATCGCTGGCGCAGAGGACGCGACCATGGCCAAGAGCTCTCCTCCCAAGACCCCACAGCGCTCGATCAAGAGCCGCGCCTCCTTCGCCGGCCACCCGCTGCATCCGGTGATGATCCACTTCCCGGTGGCCGCGCTGATGGCGCTGGTGGTCAGCGACCTGGGCTACCTCTACAGCGGCGATCCGTTCTGGGCCCGCGCCAGCCTGTGGCTGGCCGGCGTCGGCGCCTTCGGCGGCTGGATCGCCAGCATCGCGGGCATCATCGACCTGGTCACGGTCAAGCGCATTCGCCGCCTGATTACCGGCTGGAGTCACGCCATCATCGCGGTGATGATGCTCTCGCTGGCCTCGCTCAACTGGCTGTTTCGGCTCGATGATCCCAGCGACCTGCTGCCCTGGGGACTGGCCCTGTCGTTGCTGACCGCGGCGATGATCGCCCTGGCCGGCTGGCTCGGCGGCCAGCTGGTCTATGAGCATGCGGTGGGTGTCGACGTCGACGACTGAGCACGGCCCCGGCGTTTGCTGCATTCGGCGTCTCCTCATGAGTGGCGTCAGGCGAACGGCTTGGCCAATACCAGTGCGATAACGGTGAGCATCAGCAGCGACGCCAGCGCTGCCGTCAGCGCGCTAAGCGTCCATACCCCCCGCCAGTGGTTCTGCTCAACGCGCAGTATCAACCAACCGCACAGCGCATGGCACAGCACCATGCCCATCACCGCGGCGAGCTTGAGCACCAGCCAGCCGCCGGCCAGGCCATAGATCAGGAACAGCAGCGTGCCGGAAGCAATCGCCAGCAGCGCCGCCGGGGTCGCGGCACTATTGAAAAGGAAGCGGGGAATGGGCGGCGCATCGTGATCGAAGCCACCATCGGCGCGCTGGCGCACGCTGGCCATCAGCAGAGCAGGAAGGTAGAGCAGCGCCCCGCACCAGCAGACCAGTGCGGCGATATGCACGAACTTGATCCAGGGCATGGCGGCATCCTTGCGTAGCGATTCGAATCAGGTCGTCAATAAACCCACCCTACCCCAGCCCCAGCTGGTGGCCAAGGGGCGGCGTTCACGCTGACGGCGACTCCAGCGCCAGCAGCCGAGCCTTGAGCGCCTCACCGCCGCTGTAGCTGCCCAAACCGTCGGCGGCCACCACCCGGTGGCAAGGGATCAGCAGCGGCAGCGGATTGGCGCCGTTGGCCGCACCAATCGCGCGCGCCGCCCCTTCACGCCCCAGGCGCCTGGCCAACTCACCGTAGGTGCGCGTCTCGCCGTAGGGGATGCGCAGCAGTGCTGCCCACACCTGACGCTGGAAATCACTGCCCTGGGGCGCCAGCTCAAGGCTGAAGCTGCGTCTGCGTCCATCCAGATAGGCCAGCACCTGCTCACGCGCCATGTCGAAGGCAGCATCGTCGCGCTGCCATGTGTCGCCGATCTCGAGGCTCGCCTCGCCGTCGAGCAGTACCAGGTGGGCCAGGCCAGACTGATCGCCGGCCAGCAGGATCTCGCCAAACGGCGAGGCGAACTGGGTGTAACGCATGACGTCTCCTTGTACTGAACCATGATGGCACCGTAGCTAGCGCGACATCTCGACGCAGATTCGCGAAACACAGGCCAGATGCTCTAGCATGAGAGGCGAACTGCAAGGCGCAAGCATTGTCATATACTCGTCGATGACGGGCTCGCTCGTTGTAGGATAGCGCCAGTCTCGGACCATGTTTCGAGGCGCGCGGCAGGGCAGTCAACGCTTGCCCTATATTAGAGGCGGACACCGCCCGATTATGGTCGGCCTTCGGCCACCATCACGAACCGTGAAAGGAGTCTTCGCCGCCCCTGGCAGGGCGCAACGAAACTCCAAATAAAGATGATAAGGAGATACCATGGCTAACCAGAGTCGTCGTGACTTTATGCGTAACAGTCTGCTGGGCATGGCCGCCCTGCCGCTGGGCGCGGGCATTCTATCCAAGAGCGCCTTCGCCGACAGCCTGCCGCGTCTCGACCCGGAAGCCCCTGAGGCTGAAGCACTCAACTACGTGGAAGACGCCAGCGATGCCAGCGATCACCCCGCCTATGAAGAGGGCGAACGCTGCGATAACTGCATGTTCTACACCGAAGCGAACGAAGGCTGCACACTGTTCCCGGAAAACAGCGTCGAACCTGCTGGCTGGTGTCAGTCCTGGGTCGAGATGAACGGCTGATAGGTAACAACCTTTAGTGCCTCTCAAGAACGCCGCCCAGTGCGGCGTTCTTGCTTATCACACTCGCTCACGCCGGTTCGCGGTGGCTTTCGTCGGGTAGCGGCCACTGATAGCGGCGCACCACCTCACCCTCTTCTACCGACTCCAGGCGTACCGCAAAGCCCCATAGCTGATGCAGATGGCGCATCACCGGGTAGACGCTCTTGGCCAGCGGCCGGCGACGATCCTGCACGTGACGCAGGGTCAAGGAACGATCGCCGCGAATATCGGCAGCGTAGATCTGGATATTGGGCTCGCGTACCGACAGCGCATACTGCACCGACAGCGCCTCGCGCACCCGCTGATAGCCCCGCTCGTCGTGTATGGCGCTGACCTCGAGCATCTCATCCTGATCATCATCGACCACGCTGAACAGCTTGAGGTCACGGATCACCTTGGGCGACAGGAACTGCTGGATAAAGGATTCATCCTTGAAGTTGCGCATGGCAAAGTGCAGGGTCTCCAGCCAGTCGCTACCGGCGATATCGGGAAACCACTCACGATCTTCATCGGTGGGCGCCTGGCAGATACGCTTGATGTCGCTGAACATGGCAAACCCCAAGGCGTAGGGGTTGATGCCACTATAGTGGGGGCTATCGAAGTCGGGCTGGTTGACCACCGCGGTGTGCGACTGCAGAAACTCGAGGATCAGCCCCTCATCGACCAGGCCATCGTCGAACATGCGGTTCATCAGGGTGTAGTGCCAGAAGGTCGCCCAGCCCTCGTTCATCACCTGAGTCTGGCGCTGAGGATAGAAGTACTGCGCCAGCTTGCGCACGATGCGCACGATCTCGCGCTGCCAGGGCGCCAGCAGCGGCGCGTTCTTCTCGATAAAATAGAGCAGGTTTTCCTGAGGCTCCGGCGGATAGCGCTGGTACTGATGAAGGCCGAGGGGGTCGTCATCATCCGGCATTGATGCCTCAGGCTCATCCCCCCCGAGGTTGGGAATGGTCCGCCACAGGGTGTTGACCTGGGCTTGAAGATACGCCTCGCGCTCCTTCTGGCGCTGGGCCTCTTCGGCTGCCGAAATCGGCGATGGCCGCTTGTAGCGATCGACCCCATAGTTCTGCAGCGCATGGCAGGCATCGAGCAGCTGCTCCACCGCCACCACCCCGTGGCGCTCTTCGCACTCGGCGACGTACTTCCGCGCGAACACCAGGTAGTCGACGATCGAGGAGGCATCGGTCCAGGCACGGAACAGGTAGTTGCCCTTGAAGAAGGAGTTGTGGCCATAGCAGGCATGAGCTATCACCAACACCTGCATCATCAGGGTGTTCTCCTCCATCAGGTAGGCGATACAGGGGTCGGAGTTGATCACCAGCTCATAGGCCAGGCCCATCTGGCCGCGCCGATAGGCCTGCTCCACAGCCAGGAACTGCTTGCCAAACGACCAGTGGTGATAGCCTACCGGCATGCCCACACTAGCGTAGGCGTCCATCATCTGCTCGGAAGTGATGACCTCGATCTGGTTGGGGTAGGTATCGAGGCGATACTCGTCGGCCAGCCGCGCAATCTCGCGCTCGAACTCGTCAAGAATCTCGAAATTCCAGTCCGACCCGCTGGCGATAGGCTTGCGTGATGTCATGCGCTGTCCTCCCCGCTGTACGATCAGGCCTCTTCTCGACGCCTGAACAGCTCGCGGAATACCGGATAGATATCGTTGCCTTCGACGATCTGACGCATGGCGAAGCGCGAGGGGAAGCGCGCCGCCACCGTTTCGTACTCCTCCCATAGCGCCTGGTGGGCGTGGGGGGTGATCTCGACGTAGGTGAAATACTGCAGCCGCGGCATCAGCGATTTGAGCAGCAGATCGCGACAGGTAGTGGAGTCGTCATCCCAGTTATCACCGTCCGAGGCCTGGGCCACATAGAGATTCCACTGCCCAGGTGGATAGCGATCGGTGATGATCTCGTCGACCAGCGTCAGCGCGCTGGAGACGATGGTCCCGCCGGTCTCGCGGGAGTAGAAGAACTCCTCCTCGTCGACCTCCTTGGCCGCGGTGTGGTGACGTACAAAGACCAGCTCCACCTTCTCGTAGTTGCGCTCGAGAAACAGATAGAGCAGCAGAAAGAAGCGCTTGCCGATGTCCTTATGGGCCTGAGTCATCGAGCCAGAGACGTCCATGATGCAGAACATCACCGCCTTATTGGAGGGCTGCGGCTGGTTGGTGAGGTTGTTGTAGCGCAGGTCGTAGGTATCGATGAAGGGCACCGCCTCGAGGCGCTTCTCGAGACGCTCGATCTCGGCCTTGAGTTCATTGATACGCGCCGGATTGCGCAGCACCGCATCCTTGCGCTCCTCGGCTTCCAGCGCCTCCTGGGCCTCGCGCAGGGCGCGGCGAATCGGCGCACGCATGGCGATGCGCCGCGCCTGAGCCTCACGCATCGAACGTACGATATTGATCCGCGCCGGCACCCCATCGCGAGAGATCCCGGCGCGCACCGGGCGCACCTCCTCGAGATCCATCAGCTGCTTGCGCTCCAGGTGCGGCAGTTCCAGACCGTCGAACACGAAGTCGAGAAACTCCTCGCGGGTCAGGCTGAAGGCAAACTCGTCCATCCCCTCGCCTTGATTGGAGGCGTTGCCCTCACCGGCACCGCCGCCGCCACCGCCACCCGGACGGCGCAGGCGATCGCCTTCGACGAACTCCTTGTTGCCCGGCGCGACGATGGTGCGCTGACCGCCCTGGCCATGCTGAAACACCGGTTCGGAGATATCGCGGGAGGGAATCGAGACTTTCTCGCCGCGCTCCATATCGGTGATCGAGCGGCGGTTGACGGCCTCCTCCACCGAGCGCTTGATGTGCGTGCGGTAGCGGTCGAGGAAGCGCTGCCGATTGACCGCGCTCTTGTGCTTGGCGTTGGCTCGCCGATCGATGAAATAGGTCATGCCGACCTCCTCTGTTCACCTGCCGCGGCTGCAGGAACTAGCGCTTCCGCACGGCATATTGGCCGCCTGGCCAGGCGCTAGACGCTTTAAGCCTACTGCGACTTGCGAACCCGCAGGTACCACTCGGAGAGCAGCCGCACCTGCTTCTCGGTATAGCCGCGGTCGACCATCCGTGCGACGAAGTCCTCGTGCTTGCGCTGATCCGCCTGTGACGCCTTGGCGTTGAACGAGATCACCGGCAGCAGTTCCTCGGTATTGGCGAACATCTTCTTCTCGATCACCCCGCGCAGTTTCTCGTAGGACTGCCAGCTGGGGTTCATGCCGTTGTTCTGGGCACGCGCGCGGAGCACGAAGTTGACCACCTCGTGGCGGAAGTCCTTGGGATTGGAGATCCCCGCCGGCTTCTCGATCTTCTCCAGCTCGTCGTTGAGCGACTGACGGTTGAACAGCTCGCCGGTCTCGGGATCGCGGTACTCCTGATCCTGGATCCAGAAGTCGGCGTAGGTGACGTAGCGGTCGAAGATATTCTGGCCATACTCGGAGTAGGACTCGAGATAGGCGGTCTGGATCTCCTTGCCGATGAAGTCGACGTAGCGCGGCGCCAGGTACTCCTTGATGTAGCGCAGATAGCGCTCATGGGCTTCCTTGGGCAGTTGCTCCTGCTCGAGGCGTTGCTCCAGAACATACAGCAGATGCACCGGGTTGGCGGCAATCTCGTGGGTGTCGAAGTTGAACACCTTGGAGAGGATCTTGAAGGCAAAACGGGTCGAAAGCCCCTCCATACCCTCGTCGACTCCGGCGGCGTCACGGTACTCCTGGATCGATTTGGCCTTGGGGTCGGTATCCTTGAGATTCTCGCCATCGTAAACGCGCATCTTGGAGTAGACGCTGGAGTTTTCCGGCTCCTTGAGCCGCGACAGCACCGAGAACTGCGCCAGCATGCGCAGAGTGTCCGGCGCACAGGGAGCCTGACTGAGCGACGAGTGCTCGAGCAGCTTCTGGTAGATCTTGACCTCTTCGGTGGCGCGCAGGCAGTAGGGCACCTTGACGATATAGACGCGATCGAGGAAGGCCTCGTTATTGCGGTTATTGCGGAACGCCTGCCACTCACTCTCGTTGGAGTGGGCCAGTACCACGCCATCGAAGGGGATCGCCCCCATGCCCTCGGTAGGGTTGTAGTTGCCCTCCTGGGTGGCAGTCAGTAGCGGATGCAGCACCTTGATCGGTGCCTTGAACATCTCGACGAACTCCATCAACCCCTGGTTGGCCTTGCACAACCCACCGGAGAAACTGTAGGCATCCGGGTCATCCTGGGAATAGAGCTCGAGCTGGCGGATATCGACCTTACCCACCAGCGAGGAGATATCCTGATTGTTCTCATCGCCGGGCTCGGTCTTGGAGATTGCGATCTGGTTGAGCCGCGACGGATAGAGCCTGACCACCTTGAACTGCGAGATATCGCCACCGTACTCCTTGAGGCGTTTGGCGGCCCAGGGCGACATCACGCTTTTTAGATAGCGCTGGGGGATGCCGTACTCCTTCTCGAGTAGCTCACCGTCCTCTTCCGGTGAGAACAGCCCCAGCGGCGACTCGAACATCGGCGAGCCCTTGATGGCGTAGAACGGCACCCGCTCCATCAGTAGCTTGAGGCGCTCGGCCAGTGATGACTTACCCCCGCCCACTGGCCCCAGCAGGTAGAGAATCTGCTTCTTCTCCTCCAGACCCTGAGCGGCGTGGCGGAAGTAGGAGACGATCTGCTCGATCGCCTCCTCCATGCCATAGAACTCGGAAAATGCCGGATAGCGGCGGATCACCTTGTTGGAGAAGATCCGCGACAGCCGGGAGTCCTTGGCGGTATCGATCACCTCGGGCTCACCGATCGCCACTAGCATCCGCTCGGCGGCGGTAGCATAGGCGGTGGGCTCGCTGCGACACAGTTCCAAGTATTCCTGCAGGCTGATTTCTTCCTGCTGAACGCGTTCGTAGCGGTTCTGCACATGATCGAAGATGCTCATCGAAGCCTCCTTAAGCGCGGACCCTCGGCGGCAGCGTCAAACCCCATGCCGGTCGAGGTGACTCTATCAGCGTAGACAGAATTAGACGGCGCCGGATGAATACAGCCTCCGCCGATTCAACGCTAATCGCCTCGACAGGGCCCGTTACCCCTCAGAGCGCGTTTCTTCGAGCAAGTTCGTTGAATACCGTTAATCATGTTCAATGCTTGAGGCGTCACTGTGTCGCAGGCCGGAGGAGCCGGCGTGGCCATCTCGTGTCGAACGCCTGGCAGGCATCAGCGAGCCGCCTGCTCACGCACCGCGTCGATATCCCAATCGCGCATCAACGTTACCGCGACATCCTCGGAGTCTACATTCTGCCCCGTTATCTGCATCAGGATACGGCTATCCAGCAGCATGGAGACCTCTACCCGGGAGCGATCAGGTTCCCATTTGACGATAGCCGTCTCTCTCCCCATGCGCTCCCGCTCCAGCTCGGGCTGAGCCGCGATTAGTGCCGGATTGTTGAACATTGCGGCCATGCCCTGAACCATGGGATTGTCGACCATCAAGGTCGCTTCCATCTGACCGTTGCCGTCATCCTCCCGATACTGGCGTTCGAGCATCGCGCCGCCGCCGCCCAGCAAGGCGGCAGCCCCACCGTTCCCGGCTGAATGCGCCTCCTCGGCGCTCCAGCCCGCCGGGGGCTCGGGAAAGGTTTCGGCGATGCGCCCGGATACCAGACTGCGGATATCGTTGATCGCGAATTCCAGTTCGGCGATGGCACCGCCATAATCCTCTTCCTGATAAAGTTCGAGGCCCAGCTCGATCTGTTCGACCACGTCATCGGCCAACGCCGAAGCGGTGACCGGTAGCGTCAGAACAGACCCCAGCAGCGCAATACCCAGAGTGCGTTTGTTATGCATGCTCGCCTTCCCCTTTAATGTGGCATGTCGACTCAGCAACCGATCAAGTTGCCGGCTTATTCATCATCCAGCGTAACCAGCGCAGATCCCCCACCAGCCGCACGTCATCCTCACCGCTGGCATCGATGCTGTACTTGTCATTTATTTGCTGCCAGCCCGCTCAGCATTGCTCAACGTGAGGCCTCCGCCCCCTGCGTTTCGCTGCCGCTGCCTGTCGCACCCGCACCGGTGGCCTTGCCCTTGAGCGTACGGAACTTGGCGGAGAGGCCATCCAGCTTGGCCTCCCACTCCGGGTCGGGGGTCTGACCCTCGATGGTCTTGAAGTAGGCCTGCATCATGCAGGTGATGGCGAAAGGCTCCAGCACCGCCACCTTGACGCTCCAGGCGAACAGCAGCGCCACGATAACGCCAGTGGCCGACCAGCCGCCGGGAATCAGATAGGCCACCAGGGCCGCCGGCGCCAACATGATCAGAAAGATGACGAAGGAGAGGCCGTAGACGATCAACGCCAGCCAGGCGGCATTCTTGAACATCGGCTTGAGGTTCTGGCCGTACAGCACCAGCCCATCCCGGGAGGCGCCCCAGGGATTCTCGGCTCGAGTACGAAAGCTATAGGCCAGGATCACCTCGTCGATAAACCCCACGGCGATGCGCAAGAACATCTGCAACAGCCGCAAGAACTGCCGCGCGCCGGGAATCGGCAGCAAGCCGAAGATGCCGCGGACCAGGCCGGTGAGGACGCGCAGCACGCCCTTGATCAACTGATCCACAGCGAACAGCGCACTGGCCTGACCAAAGCGCTCCTTGACCGACGCGCTGGCATGCTGAATCTGGCTGCGCCCATGGGGCAACGACTGGCCGTCGAGCAGTTCCACCAGCACGGCGATATGCCCGGCCTTGACCATGTAGAGCAGGTACTCGCGCAGCACATACATCACCACGCCGACGATACCGAAGCCGGCAACGCCGCCCCAGAAGGTGCTGGCGGCGCGAAAGCCCTCGTCGCCCAAGCCGCCGATGCCCCAGCCGACCCCGGCGCCGACGCCGGTCATCAGCACGTAGGCCAGCGCGACGCCGAAATAGACCGCCAGCCGAAAAAGCACGAATGGCAGCGTCTTGACCATCAGGCCAAGGGCCTTGCCGATGCTGAAATCCCACATGATGCCCCCCTGCGCAGAAAGCG
Source organism: Halomonas sp. ML-15 (assembly GCF_014779595.1). Taxonomy (GTDB): domain Bacteria; phylum Pseudomonadota; class Gammaproteobacteria; order Pseudomonadales; family Halomonadaceae; genus Franzmannia. Next base: position 269,637 of record NZ_JACXZT010000002.1, on the reverse strand, counting down.
TATTGTTGGTTGTCTGGGCTAGCGCGTTGCGCGCATCCCATGAGACTAACCAGCCTTTTGCCGCTTGGCCCCGTTCGTTCACAGGGGAAAAGCCGGCGTTGGGCCAGTCACTCCACCGCGGAGAGACTCACCTGCTGATTGACGGCGACGCCGCCATACTCGAACGCGTAGGTGTCGGCCGATTCAGCGAAGCGATAGAGCAGCTGAAAGTGACGCGGCTCATCGCCCGCCGGCAGCCAGAAGGGCTCCTGCTGCGGCATGGGTCCGGCCTGATAGACACCCAACAACTCGCCCTGCGGCTCCTGCGGTCGCAGGCGATTGCTGACTTCCATCATGCCGCCGACCTCGCTCTGGTTGGCCATCGCCGCCTCGATCCAGACCAGCGTCTCCCCCTCTGCGGCGGTGTGGCCGGCGAAGGCGTCGCCTTGCGTCAGGTCATGGACCCGAAAGCGAATCGGGCCGTCCTCGATCGACGCCTGCGGCTCGGCGTCCGGCTCAGGCTCGCCCTCCTCCAGCACGAAGCGCAGGGCCGGGCGAATGTCCGAGGAGATATCGGTACCGCCAAACTGGGGCATGTAGGCCACCAGCTCGATGTGTTCGGCCGCCTCGGGTATCGGGAACACCGCGTCACCGCCGGCCCAGGCATCGGGCAGTAGCGCCGGATCATCGTCCAGGGTGCTGAGCTCGAGGTCACGCACATAGGCGTGACGACCGTCCACCACCGCCTGCAGCAGTCCCGGCGCCTCGATGTACTCCATCACACGACGCAGCGCGGCCTCGGCCTCAGGCTCGGCGGAGGCGTCCAGCGCCCGGGCGTCCACCTGGGTGCGCCACTCCCCTTGGCCGCGCAGGTCCACCACCAGCCACTGCATCCCCTCGGGCGCCGCTTCGCCCTGCCAGCGGTCGTGACGCTCAACGTCGTGAACGCCCAGTGCCAGCAGGTCGTGGCTCTGCTGGCGGTTCACCTGCGCAGCGCCTTCATCGGGCTCGGCACGCTCGCCCAGCAGCGGCACCACGATGGGCGCGTACTGGTCGTGGTAGTAGTGCAGCGACAGCTGCGACAGCGACTCGTCGGGCACGGCGAACGCGACCTCCCCCTGGCGCCGGGCGCCGGACCGAGGCAGCACGAACTCATCCTCCAGCGACGACCCAGTCGGCAGGATCGGCCGCGTCACCTGTCGGTCATCCACCAGCAGGTAGAGCTGGCGCTCCAGCGCGGCTACCAGCAGCGGCTCGGGATAGCCGAGGCCGAACACCAAGTCGCTGGGCATCCAACTGTCGAAGCGCACCTCCAGCGTGATCCAGCGCTGCCCAGGCGGTGGCGCCTGGCCGTCCAGCTCGTCGCGAAAAGCCATCTCCTTGACGTGCAAGGTGAAAGCACGATTGCAGCCCAGGGCGGGCAGGCGCTCCTGCACGGCCTCTACGCAGGGCGGCTGGGCCGCCGCAGGGGTCACCGCCCCCAGGCCGGTCAGGGCCAGCAGCCCCGCCATGTACCGCAAGGCCTGGCGCGTGCGTGGCTGATTCATTGGCATCTCCTCAATTGCAGCGGCCCCAGGAGTCGACGATGTACCCGGCACCCGCCCCGGCCACGTCGCCGGCCACCTTGCCGATGCCCGCCGAATTGAGCCGGTCGAAGGCGCCACCGGAGACCAGCTCACGCCCAATGACGATATTGATCTCATGGGCCTCGGCGAGTCCTCCGAGCCCGGCGCTGACGGCGCGGCCGATCATCTCCTGGGCCGCGGCATCCTGGGTGCAGCACAGCGGGTCACTGGCGGTAAACAGGCAACTCCAGATGCTCTGCACCATACCGACCGCGCCCATGGCACTGTCGCCGGCACTCATCAGGGTCAGTATCCCCTCGACGTACTGGCCGCGACGATCGCGACCGTAGCCGAGCAGATCACCGGTGGTGGGGTCGAGCTGCCACCAGGTCGGTGCAGCGTCCCGCGCCGGGGTATCGGGCAGGAGCAGCGCCTGCCCCGCCTCGAGTCGCGCCGCGAAGTGCGTTTCGAGATCGGCCTCCGGCTCCCAGCCAAGCGCTTCGAGACCTTCCGGGCTCGTCACCTGGTGCCACTCGCCCCCCTCACGCAGATCGGAAAGGAACGCCCGGGCGGTGTTGCCCAGAGCCGCGTGTTCGTCTATCGCCAGCTCGGCCTCCAGCAGGGTGTCCAGTGCCCCCTGGGCCAGCCGCGTCTCGGCTACCCTCTCGCCGCTGGGCACCGCGACCCGGTTGTCGAGAATGTCGAACCCCTCACGCTGGCGGTGCTCGCCCGCCTCGAACTCCATCAGCGTCACATAGCCCAGCAGGTTGAGGCGCGTCAGCGCGACGCGTTCAGGATCAGGGCTATAGGCCAGCCGCATGGCCGCCAGCTGATCCAGCGCCGAGCGGCGAATGCTGCGCGATTCGAGGGCCTCGCCGATAAAGCTGTCATCCCCCTGGGCGCCGAGGTAGGCGCCGGCCAGGGCCGCCTGGCGGTTGTTCATCAGCCCTTCGTAGTCCCAGGCGGCCAGTTGGGCCGGCGGCACCCAGGTCGTCTGACCAAGCACCTCCAGGGTGCTCAGCAGTTCGACGGCGCGCTGCTCGCGCAGGGTCTCATCGATCTCGAATCCCTGGATGCCGGCGCTGCGTCTGGCCGGGCCGATCAGGTCCATCAGCGGACGCTCGACGCTGTGCGTGTCACGGCCCGGCGCCTCGACGTGGAAACGCGTGATCACCGCGCTCAGCTCCGGCGGCGTGTCCGGCTCGTCGGCGCCCAGTCCGCCGACGCCCACCTCGCCGAGCGCGCTGCCGGCGTCGCCGAAGGCGCCGGCGATGGAGGCCTCAGAGCCGAGATCGAACACGCTACCGTCAGCCATGATGCCGTCCTGGCGCTCGAGGCTGTCACCCAGGCGCAGGTAGGGCACCCATTGCTCCTGGCTGAACAGCGCCTCCGGCAGGCTATCCAGCTCAAGGCTCCCATCGAGCAGCGACTGGGGCGGCGGCAGCGCCATGGGATAGAGCTCCAGGTGCAGCTGCTGACCCAGCAGCTCGGCGGCAGGCAGACGATGCGAGAAGGCCACCGTCTCCTCCAGCCGATCGCCCTCGAGCCGTTCGGCGACCACTTCGACGGTCAGCCAGTGGCGCACCTCCTCGGGGAGCGCCTCGGGATAGTGACGCTCGACGTCGCCTGTCTCGATCAGTCGCTCACCGGCGGCATGTGCTGGCAACGCCGGGTCGAAGTCCGACCAGCCATCGGCGGTGCGCTGCTGCACCCACCAGTGATCGCTCGGGACGTCGTCCGTGATGCCAGCGTCATCAGGGGTATCGTCCAGCAGCGCGGCCAGCGCCTCGGCCAGCCGCTGGCTGTCGGCCAGGAGTCTCGTCTGACGGGCTTCGGCGGCCTCACGCTGCTCCCGCAGCGCCTCGGCCATGGCCTCGGGATCGCTCTCGAGCCGCTCGGACAGCGCCGCGATGGACGCCTCGGAGAGATCCATGTCGACAGGGCCAGCCGGTCGCCTGGCCACCGGCTCGTCGGCCCAGGCCGATTCAAGTCGCTCACGCGCAGCGCCGGACAGCGCGGCGCGGGCCAGGCGCACCGTGTGGCCGGCTTCCTCCATCAGCGCCGCCAGCAGCAGGGCACGGTCCAGGCTGGAGCCCATACGGTCCTGCATTACCCCCTGCGCCCCGCGCAGCTCCCCCGCATAGGGCAGCCAGCGAGTCTCGTCACGCACCCATTCAAAGAGGGCCTCGGGGCGGCTGCTCACCGCCTGCTGGGCCTCCGCTACCCGCAGGGTCTCCCACGGCAAGTCGTGATAGGCATCGCGCACGTTGCGGTCGAGATTCTGCACGCGCTGTTCGAGATAGCGCTGGTCGCTCTCGCTCATGCCGGGCGCACCCGGGCACATCATCGCTGCCGAGGCGATTGGCGCCAGCATCAGCGAGAGACCCAACAGGGCCAGCCTAGTCATCACGCCCCACCTCCAATGTCTTGTTCTGATTGGCTCCCACGCTGAATGCCCGGCGCTGCTCACCCGCCTGGGTCTCCACCACCAGCGCATACTCACCCACGTCCAGCTCGATGGGATCGTCATCCACGCGTCCCCGGGCGACCTCGTCGCCCTCGGCGTCCAGCACCCGCCAGGTAGCGGCCAGCGACTGGGCCAGTCCGGCCATCAACTCGTCGCCGTCGTGGCTGTCGAAGTACTCGCCGCCGCTCCGGGCAGCGAAGCGCTCGAACTCGGCCTGCAGGCCGATCTCGTCGATATGAAAGCCGACGATATTGAGGCGAACGCCGACGCCATCCTCGATCAGGGCATCGACCGAGGCCGCCACGTCACCGTCGCAGGTCTCCTCACCGTCGGTGAGCATCACCACCAGCCGCGGCTGCTCCTCGTAGCCATCGAGGTCGTCGAGTACCGCATCCAGGGAAGCTGCCAGCGGCGTACGTGCCAGGTTGATGGCCTGGATGTTGTCCACCACCTCACGCACCTCGGCGTGATTGTCGCCCTCGGGCGCTACCAGCAGCTCCGTCTCGCAGCTATGTGGCTCGGTGTGGCCATAGGCGCGCATGGCCACCGGCACCTCGTCGGGAATGCGCTCGTCGAGGGTCTGCTGAACGATGCGCCGGGCCACGTCGATACGACGTCCACCCTCCATCTGGCGCAGCATGGAACCTGATGCGTCGAAGATCAGATGCACGACGCCGCCAGCCACCGCCGGCTGCTCGGGGTCGGCGTTGACGACCGCCAGACTGCCGGGCTCCGGCGGTTCCTGATAGCGCTTCTCTACCGCCAGTTCGAACTCACTGGGTTGACGCAGCTCGCGCATGCCGGCCTCGAAACCGCGAATCAGGTCGGTGCGGTCGACGCTGTAGCGATAGCGGCCGTCGGCCACCTGGGCCCAGCTGAGCATCTGATTCTGGTACCAGCGGTTCTCATCGGTGTCCGAGCTAGAACCATGGGTGGCCTCCAGGCTGAAGATTCGCGGCCGCACCTCGGACAGTGGCTCCCAGGCGCTCAGGTCGCGGCCGGTCTGCTCGGCGTCGGTAATCAGGAAGATCGCCCGCTGCCCCTCGCGCTGCGCCAGCGCGCGGCTGGCCAGGGCCAGGGCCGGCTCAGAGTTGGAACTGCTGAACGTATCGTCATAGGCCGCCAGGGTCTGGGCCACCTGAGCGGGTTGCGAGGCCCAGCCATCGATCAGCAACGGGCCACCCAGTGGCAGCATGTTGAAGACCTCTTTCTCTGGTTCCAGCCCCTCGGCAAAGCGGTTCAGCGCCTGATAGATCGCCGGCTGGTGATTGGACAGGCTGCCGCTGCCATCCCACAGGAAGACAATCGAGCGCGGCGGCTCGGTGACCGTGAGGCGGTATTCGCCCTCCGCAACACCCACCGCCTCGGCCTGGCGACGACCACCACCGGCCGGAGACCAATCGAGGGGCACAGCGTCGCCCTGCGGGTCATGCAGAGTAGCGCGCAGCCGATCCCGAGCCGGCTCATCCAGCTCAAACGCCAGGGTGTTGTCCGGCGCCTCGAGGGTCAGGGCATAGTGGCGCGTATCCTCGGGTTCCTCGACGCGCCCTACGACGCGCTCCGTCAGGGCGTAGGGCGCCTCGGCATGGCTGTCGGCATCCTCGACCTCACGCGCCTGCACCTGGCCGGCATCCTGCTCCGCCTCCAGCGGACCGCGAGGGCCGTCCAGTCCCCAGTGGCCAAGGATCGAGCGGCCGCTGCCCAGGGCATCGGCTTCGATCGCCTGCAGCGCTTCGGGGATGCGCCAGCTGGCCCGGCGCTCGCCCTCAGGCGTGTCAGGCTCGTCGAAGACCAGGCGCAGATAGCGCGCCTGCGGCGCGTCGGATAGCGCCAGGGTCGCCAGCCCCTCATCGTCCCGCGAGAGGCGCCAGTCCGCCTGGTGCTCCCAGGGCCCTACCGGCGATTCCATCGCCGAATAGACCGCCACCTCCTCCACCGGCAGGCCATCCCAGTCGAGGTTCTCGATCCAGCGCAGCTCATCGACCCGTGCCGCTCGCTGTTGCAGGAAAGCGAAGACCATCTCGATACGCTCGCCGGCGATGCGCTGACCGCGACGCACGCGCCGCTCGTTCATCACCCCACGGTGACTGTAGCGCTGCCCCTGAAAGCCATACAGGTTGTTGATGTCCGGCAGGGTGTAGAGCCAGTGTCCGCCCAGCTCACGGTCGAGCAGATCATGACGCCGCTCGGCCAGCTCACCAATGGGCTCCCCGAGCACCCGCAGCTCTCCGCTGCCGTGGCGTGAGCGCCGACGCTCGCCTTCGGCAAGGAAGATCGACAGCGGCCGCAGCTGCACATAGCGTGCCTCCAGCGGCTCATCGAAGGGGAAAAACTGCTCGCCGTCGCGGCTCTCCAGCGCCAGGGTCGTGACCACGTCCAGGTCGTCGAGGGACTCGCCGAGCGCGACCTCGACCGCTTGCCAGCGATAGCTATGCGCATGCCGAGAGCGCTGATTGAGGGCCAGGCCATGCACCAGGCCTCCATCGCCGGCCAGACGGATCGCCGGCAGCGGCTCCCCCGGATCGGCATCGACTTCGATGGAACTGCCCGCACTGGCCATGCCGTCGATCAGGTGGTTCCCGCCGCGGGCGATGCCGCCCAGGTCGCTGTCCAGCGCTTCGTTATCGGCATCGACGAAGTGCGCGCCAAGGCCTCTCCAGGCCATGTCCACCTTGCCATCGAGCGACGCTGGCACGGCAGGCACCGACTGCGGATCAAGGGCCACCGCCGTGGGGTCCATGTGCAGGTCATGGCGTGCCGTATGCTCCCCCACCGCCACGAACAGCGAGGGCGGATCACTCTCCAGCATCTCTGGCGGCAGCGTCCAGCTCAGGGGCAGCTCACGCTGCTCACCGGGATCGAGCCGGATCGCCTCGGGCAGCCCCGACAGCGACCATCCGGCCTGGCTGGCATGGGCTTTCAGGGGCAGCTCCCGGGGCGTCTCATCGTGGTTGCTGACCGTCAAGCGGGTCTCGACGCGCTGGGCGTGGGGCTGGAAAGGCGGCAAGCGCCGGCTATCGCTGTCCAGCTCGACGCTGATGGGCGCCGTTTCCGGCGTATAGGGCTGCGCCGGATCCTCCAGGGTCAGGCTTCTGAGGCGTCGGCCGATGTTGGCCCAGACATACCACTGCTCCCCCGCAGGCACCGTCACGGCGTGGCGACCCCGCTCGTCGGTCTCTTCGATCTCGAGCTCACTGCCGTCAGCATCGACGAAACGGAGTCGATCCCCGAAACGCCGCGCCTCGAAATGCAGCGTGCGCGCCTGCTCGGTCACCGGCAGCCGCTGATAGCCCTCGGAATCCTCCAGGCCCCGCTCCTCGGGGTTGATCACGCCGTCCTCGGGGACCAGGGCGGCCTGGTCAATGTCCTTCGCCAGCCCGACCACGCCCTGGTGGTGCCAGGGATCGCCGAGGTCCAACTCGACGCGATAGGGGGCTTGCGAAGGCGACACCCCCTCGAGCCGCAGGACATAGTCACCGGGAGGTAGCATCCGGCTGATCCGCGTGGTGTCTTCCAGGTCGAGGGTCCGCAGCACCTCGCTACCCTGCCAGAACAGTCGCGCCTCCAGGCTTCCGCCGGCCGGCGGCTCAATGTCCATCACCAGCCGATTGTTTCCGGGCAGATGAAAGTGGAAGTGGTCCTCGTCATCCTCGCTGTGAAAATGCCCCTCGACAGACGCTCCCAGCCACACCGGGTTGGCATCCTCCGGCTCGTCGTTGGGCTCCATCTCGCGCCCCGGCTGGGGCTGCCCAAGCGGCTGGGCCTCGAGACGGTAGTCGGTGCTTTCTCCCTCCACAAGCACCTGGTAGCGCCCCGGCAACAGCCGCACCGGACTCAGTTGCCTCTGCTGCAGAGGATCGTCGCGCCGCGACTGCCGACTGTCGAGAAAGGGCCGACGATCACCATCATGGAAGAGCGCCAGGCGCTCGATAGGATCGCCTTCGGCATGCAACGCCCAGACCTGAGTGTCACCACTGACCAGCAGCTCGAACCAGGCGGCGTCCCCGCCCTGGAAGCGCCCCTGGCGGACCTCGCCGGCTCTCAGCACCGCGGCCCAGTCACGGCTGTCGTTAGGGGCGCCTACCCAGCCGCTCGTCTCAGGTACATCCGCCTCCATCAGCCGCACCTCGGTGGGCACGGGGTCATCGGCGCGCCGCGACAGGCGTAACTGCAGCAGATAGTCCCCCGCCGCGAGCTGCATCCGATCGAACAGCGCCTCGGCTGGGCCATCACGGCACACCGGGTCGCGGGCGTCGTCGCCGCGTCGACTCAGACAGACCCCGATATCACGGTCGGTATCGCCGATCACATCCAGGCGCTGTCCCGCCGACGATGCATCCAGGGAGAAGGCCAGGTACTGACGCTGACGCGGCACCAGGTCCAGCGCAGCCGTCTCACCGACCCCGAACCATAGCGCCTCGTCTTGCGACGCGGCTTCGACCTCTAGCTCGACGACATCCTGCTCATCCGCAGCCGGTTCAGGGCGCTGACCATCCTCGATCAGTTCCAGCCCGACTCGCCCAATGGCTACGCCCTGGGGATTGCGCAGATGCAGCTGACTGCCCTCGGCAAGGTCCAGACGTCCCCATTGGTGTTGAACGGGTGAATCAGCCTCTACCTCGGCGATGCGCTCACCGGCGTCGTTCTCGACCCAGGCCTCCAGGGACACGCCCAGTTCACCCAGCAGATCGAGACGCCACAGCAGCGCCTCGGCGCCCTCCTCCGGTACCAGGGGGATCTCATGCTCGGCCACATCGAGATGGAAGAACCACTCGCGACCGGGCGTCACTTCCAGCTCATCCGCCTCGTCGGGTCCCACCTGCCCTCGGATCCTCAAGCGCCCCGCTTCGGTCAGGGTCAACTGGTACTCACCGCCCATGCCCTGGGGCAGGAAGCTGATCAGGTGTTCGCCTGGAGGAACAATCAGCTGCTGGCGACGCTGCCGCGGCTGGTCGGCGCTGACCTCCATGGTCAGCAGGCGCGTCTCTTCGGCAGCCGTCTCCTCGGGCTCGGTCTCCCCGAACTGCGCAACGCCGCTGGATGCCGACGTCTCTTCCTCTGCAGGCCAGGCGATGTGCGCCTCGATGGCCGCCTCGGTATCGCCCTGCAGCTCGACCTGCCATAGCCGGTCGGTCTCATTGTCATCCAGCGCCCACCAGAACAGATCGCTGTCGTCGCCGGACACCTCGCCGACCAGCCGCGCCTCACCGGTCACCGACTGGGCCTGCTCGGGGGTGTCATTGGGTTCTTGTGAGAACGTCATTTGCGGATAGGCATCGACACCCTGCGCTACTGCCACTGCCAGCAGCGCCGCTCCCACTCGGCCGGCGACTCGCATCCTGATTCCCCTGCTATTTTTGTATGTTCCCAGCCTAGTGCAGGTAGTTGCGTCTTCCCCCGTTCATTCAGACGGGGACAGCAACGAGCAGCCGTCGGAAGATGAGATCGCTGATATTGGCTATGGTGACCATACCCCCATGACAAAGGAGCCCATCATGCTGGAGCGCGACGACTCCACACCGACCACCATCGCCCTTCGCCGGCTGGCCGCCGGATTCCTGGCAGGCATCGCCCTGCCCGCTGCCGCAGCGGGACTCCCCGCTCCCGAGACGACACCCCTCTTGTACATCAGCGGCGCTATCGCCCATCCCAATGTCGGCGAAGAAGCCCACTTCGACCGCAGCCTGTTCGACGACCTGCCCCGCCAGACGCTGGACACGGCAACCGTGGTCACCGACGGCGTCAGCCATTTCGAAGGGGTCTTGATGCGCGACCTGCTCGATGCCGTCGGCGCCGAGGGTGACAAGGCCGTGGCCACGGCCCTGAACGACTACATCATCGACATCCCCATGCAGGACTTTCACGAATACGATGTACTGCTGGCCGACACCATGGACGGCGAAACGCTCACCGCCCAGGACAAGGGGCCGCTTTGGATCGTCTATCCGCGTGACGATCACACCGAGCTGCAGGATATTCGCTACGACTATCGCTGGGTGTGGCAACTCGAACGACTCGAGATCCGCTGATGGTCTGGCGTCGCCGCCCGGCCTATGCACTGCCGGCCCTGGCGATGGTCGCCTTCGCCGGACTATTGACGTTCTCACTGGTGCGCCTGATCCAGGTCGAGCAGGACATGCGCAGCAACGTCAGCGAGAACATGCTATGGGTGATTTCCCAGGCGCAGGTGGCCAGCCACCGGCTCGACGAAGAAGTCCACCGCCTTACGCTCGGTGACCAGGCCGCTCGCCCGGCACTGCGCTATGACGTGCTGACCAGCCGCCTGGTGTTGCTCGACGAGGGCCCCCAGCGTCGCTACCTGGAGGCGCTGGGCTTCGCCGAGCAGGTCGATGACGCCTTCGAGCGCCTGGCGTCCATCGAACCGCAACTCGACGCCATCGCGCCCGACGCACCGAGAGTGGCCGATAGTATCCACGCCGAGCTCAAGCCGTTGATGCAGGACCTCAACCGCATTGCCAATGCCGTCATGGTCGAAGAGTGGGAGGCTACCGGCGAACGCCTTGACCGGCACCGCGACAGCACCCTGCAGGTGATCGCGTCGGTGGTGGGGCTCATGCTTTGCGGGCTGGCCCTGGCCGCCTTGCTCATCGGTGCACTGCGCCAGCGACGCGCTGCCCAGCAGGCACTGGCCGAGCATCGCGACCAGCTGGAAGTCGAAGTGGAGCGTCGTACCCAGGATCTCGAGGCAGCGCGACATCGGGTAGTCGCGGCCATCGATACGGCACCGGATGCCTTTGCCGCCTTCGATGCCGATGGCCGACTGGCGCTGGTCAATCCCAAACTGACGCAGATGCTGCCCGATGCCAGTCGACGACTGCCGCTGGGATGCTCCCTGGAGCACGCCCTGACGGTACTCCGCGACTGCGACGATAATGGCGAACTGGACGGCGTCGCGCACGAACGCACGCTGCGCTGCGATCTGCATATCGCCGAGCTGGGCTGGCTGCAGCTGACCATGACCAGCAGCCGCGATGGCGGCCATGTCATACGGCTGGCCGATATCACGCCTTACAAGCAGGCCTCGGAGGCACTCGAGCGCGCCCTGCAGCGCGAGCGCGGCGTCAGCGACTTCTACCGCAGCTTTGCGGCCATGGTCTCGCACCAGTTCCGCACCCCTCTGGCGGTGATCGACTCCGGCCTGCAGCGCCTGCAGCGGCGCGGCGCGAGCCTTGCTGACGAGGAGCGCCAGCAGCGCTACCAGCGCCTGCGCGACGCCGTTGCCCACATGACACGCCTGGTGGGCAGCTCGCTGACCGCCGCACGCCTGGATGGCGGCCAGATAGAGGCCGCCTCGACATGCTGTGACCTGCAGCCCCTGGCAGAGCGATGCTGCCATCTGCAAGCCGACGCCAGCGGCTCATCACGCATCCAACTTAGGCACCAGGAGGATGCCCCGTTGCTGGCCCGTTGCGACCCCATACTGGTCGAGCAGATTCTTACCAACCTGCTCTCGAATGCCCTCAAATACTCACCCGATGACACCCCCATCGAGGTCTGCCTGGGGCGTGACGACCTCGGTGTCTACTGTGCCGTTCGTGATCACGGCCGCGGCATCGACAACGTGGATCAAGCGCGGCTGTTTGAACGTTTCTTCCGCTCCTCCAATGCCACCGATCAACCCGGCATCGGGCTAGGGCTCAATATCGCCCGTCATCTGGCACGCATTCAGCATGGCGATATCGATGTCGATTCACACCCCGGCACCGGCACCACCTTCCGCCTGCGTCTACCCCATGCCAGCGCCGCCACTACTGCAACGGGAGAGGCCCCATGACATCGACCACGGACCCGCGCCCCCCACTGATCCTGTGCGCCGAAGATCACCACGAACTGCGCCGCGACATCTGCGAAGAGCTCAAGGAAGCCGGCTACGGCGTGATCGAGGCCGCCGACGGCGACCAGGCGATGCAGCAGCTCGAGAGTGCCGTTCCCGACCTGATCCTATGCGATATCAACATGCCAGGGCACGACGGCTACCGGATACTCGAGGATATTCGGCAGCGTCGCCCCGACCTCGCCGACACCCCGTTCGTCTTCCTCACCGCCCTCTCGGAACCCAGAGATATCGTCGATGGCAAGCGTCTCGGTGCCGACGACTATCTGGTTAAACCGGTCGATTTCGACCTGTTGCTGGTTACCATCGGCGCTCGACTGCGCCAAGTGCGGCGCATGCGACACAAGGCGCATGAGGAGCTCGACGAGCTGCGTCAAGCCATGGCCCAGCTGCGTCATGAAATATCCCAGCAGGCCTTCGGCGCCGCCACCAGAGCGCTGGATCTGGTGGCACCGGGCATGGTACTGCTCGACCATGATGGCAAGCGTCTATTCGCCAATCGTCAGGCCCAGCAACTGGTGTGTGAACAGAATGGCCTGCGCTTGGACGACTCCCTGATGGCGCTCGGCAAGCGCGACTCACGGGCCCTGAAGAAGATCCTCGACGCCTCGCTGGCCGCCAGCCAGGCCGGCGAAGACACGACCCGCTGCCTACGCCTGCCGCGCCCCGGCGAACGGCGTGATCTGTTGCTGCTGGCCTGCTCGCTGCCCCATCCCGATATGGCGATGGTCACGGCCCCCTCGGTGGTGGTGATGCTCGCCGACCCCGAGCATCGCGGCAAGCTCTCCCAGCAGATGCTGGCCAGCCTGTTCGGCCTGACGCCCGGTGAAGCACGCATCGCCGTGGCCCTGGCCGAGGGCTGGCGCACCGACGAGATCGCCGAACGGCTATCCATTGCCACCACCACCGTGGCATTTCACCTGCGCAACCTGTTCCAGAAGACCGACACCCACCGTCAAGCCGATCTGATCGCCCTGTTGCTGGCCGGTTCGATGACCCGTTACGCCGATGCCTAGAGCTGCGCGGCTAGCCGGGTGCCCTGATCGATGGCGCGCTTGGCATCCAGTTCGGCCGCTTCGTCGGCGCCGCCGATCACCTCCACCGCCACACCCGCCGCCTGCAGCGGCGCCAGCAGCTCGCGCACCGACTCCTGCCCTGCGCAAACCACCACGCTGTCGACCTCGAGCAGCCGCGATTCACCGTCGTGGCGGATATGCAGGCCGTCGTCGTCGATGCGCAGGTACTCGCAACCGGCCAGGCTTTCGACGCCGCGCTGCTTGAGCGCGGCACGGTGCACCCAGCCGGTGGTCTTGCCCAGGCCCTTGCCCGGCTTGGAGGCCTTGCGCTGCAGCAGAAACACCTGGCGCGGCACCTCGGGGCGCTGGCGGGGCTTGAGACCACCGCGCTCGGCCACCGCCAGGTCGACCCCCCACTCATCGCACCAGGCCTGGGTATCCAGCGCCGGGTGGCCGACATGGGTCAGCAGCTCGGCGACATCGAAGCCGATGCCGCCGGCGCCGATGATCGCCACCCGCCGCCCGACCCGCTCGGGATGGGTGATCGCCGTGGCGTAGCTCATCACCTTGGGATGGTCGCTGCCCGGCAGCTCGAGGCGCCGCGGCCGTACGCCGCTGGTCAGCACCACCGCGTCGAAGTCGCGCAGGGCATGCACGTCCGCCTCGCAGTTGAGGCGCACCCGCACGCGATGCTTGTCCAGCATTACCCGGTAGTAGCGCAGCGTCTCGTCAAACTCCTCCTTGCCGGGGATCTTGCGCGCATAGTTGAACTGGCCGCCGAGTTCCGCGTCACGCTCGAACAGCGTCACGCGATGGCCGCGGCTGGCGGCGGTGACCGCGGTTGCCAGACCCGCCGGCCCGCCGCCCACCACGGCGATGTCGCGCGCTTCGGCCGCAGGTTCGATGACCAGTTCGGTCTCGTGACAGGCACGCGGGTTGACCAGGCAGGAGGTCAGCTTGCCCTGGAAGGCGTGATCCAGGCACGCCTGGTTGCAGGCGATGCAGGTGTTGATCTCGGCGCTGCGCCCCTCACTGGCCTTGGCCACCCACTCGGGATCGGCGAGGAAGGGGCGCGCCATGGAGACCATGTCGGCGTGGCCGTCGGCCAGTACTTTTTCCGCCACCTCGGGCATATTGATGCGATTGGTGGCGATCAGCGGGATCGACAGTTCGGCCCTCATGCGCCGGGTCACTTCGCTGAAGGCCGCCCGCGGCACGCTGGTGACGATGGTTGGCACCCGCGCCTCGTGCCAGCCAATCCCGGTATTGATCAGACTGGCACCGGCGGCCTCGATGGCCCGTCCCAGGGTCACGATCTCGTCCCAGCTGCTGCCCTCCTCGACCAGGTCGATCATCGAGAGGCGGAAGATGATCAGGAAGTCGTCACCCAAGGCGGCGCGGATGCGGCGCACGATCTCCACCGGGAAGCGCATGCGGTTGTCAAAGCTGCCACCCCAGGCGTCGTCGCGCTGGTTGGTGCGCCGGCACAGAAACTGGTTGATCAGGTAGCCTTCCGAGCCCATCACCTCGATGCCGTCATAGCCGACCTCGCGGGCCAGGCTGGCACAGCGCACATAGTCGTCGATCTGCTGCTCGACCTCGTCGCTGGAGAGCTCACGCGGCATAAACGGGCTGATCGGTGCCTGCAGCGCCGACGGCGCCACCAGTTCGGGGGAGGAGGCGTAGCGCCCGGCATGCAGGATCTGCAGACAGAGTCGTCCGCCCTCGGCGTGCACCGCCTCGACCACTGGGCGGTGACGTTCGGCCTCTTCGCCACTGGTCAACTGAGCGGCGCCCTGGAACACCGCGCCCTCCGGGTTGGGCGCGATACCGCCGGTGACGATCAGCCCCACGCCGGCGCGGGCGCGCTCGGCGTAGAAGGCGGCAAGGCGCGCAAAGCCGTTGGGCGCCTCTTCGAGGTTGGTGTGCATGGAGCCCATCAGTACGCGATTGGGCAGCGTCACGCTGCCCACGCGAAGGGGACGGAACAAGTGCGGATAGTGAGTCACGGTGACTGCCTCTTTATTCGGCAAAATTCAAACAACTGTATGACAGTTCTGAGGTAGAGTGTAGCCGAGCCGGCCAGGGACTCAATCCCGACCAAGGCCGTAACGGCATTCCGTCATCGCCAAGGAGCCCGCATGTCCGACCTCGCCGCCCCCCTCGTTGAACGCCACTCGGTGCCCCTCGCGGTGGGCGCCGTGCACCTGACCCGCTTCCGCCCTGACGGCCCCTCGCGGGGCAGCGTGCTGTGCTGGCACGGTGCCATCGAGTCGGGCCGCATCTTTCACAGCCGCTCGGGCAAGGGGCTGGCCCCGTGGCTGACGCGCCAGGGCTACGAGGTGTTCGTCGCCGACCAGCGCGGCCGCGGCGAGGCGCCGCCGCGCCCGGCGCGCGGCATCAGGCTGGATCAGACCGACGTTATCGTCGATGAGATCCCCGCCGCCATCGAGGCCTGTCTGGCGCTCTCAGGCGCCTCGCGACTGCACCTGGTCGCCCACTCCTGGGGCGGAGTGCTGTTTGCCTCGAGCCTGGCGCGGTTTCCGACGCTGCGCGACCACATCGGTCGCCAAGCCTATTTCGGTACCAAGCGTAGCGTGAAGAGCTGGACCTTGCAGCGGCTGCTCTACGTCGATCTGATCTGGAAAGGCGTGGCGCCATTGGCGCGGGGGGTGTGCGGCTACTTGCCGGCACGGGCGCTGCGCTGGGGCAGCGATGACGAGTATGCCGGCAGCCACCGTCAAGGCGCCGACTGGGTGCGGCCGCACCCTTGGGTCGACCGCCGCGACGGCTTCGACTACGCCGCTGCCCTGGCAGATGGCGGCCTGCCACCGGTGCTGCATATCGCCGGCGCGGCGGATCGCGCCCTGGGCCACCCCGACGACGTGGCCCGCTTCGCCAGCGAGTGCGGACCGCATCCCCAGCGCCATGTGACGCTGGGACGCGATCAGGGACTCAAACGCGATTATGGCCACCTCGATATGCTCACCCACCCGGCGGCCATGCAGGAGGTCTTTCCCAGCCTGGTCGAGTGGTTCGAGGAGGCCTGACAGCAAAAACCCCGAGCCTGGAGGCTCGGGGTTTGCGAAATTCTGAGGTGTCGATATGGCGGACCGGACGGGACTCGAACCCGCGACCTCCGGCGTGACAGGCCGGCATTCTAACCAACTGAACTACCGGTCCGCATGGTGGGTGATACCGGATTCGAACCAGTGACCCCCAGCATGTGAGGCTGGTGCTCTAACCAACTGAGCTAATCACCCACGCGTACGACAACGATGCAAGAACAGACGTGGCGGACCGGACGGGACTCGAACCCGCGACCTCCGGCGTGACAGGCCGGCATTCTAACCAACTGAACTACCGGTCCGCATTGGCGATAAGGCCTGTCGGCCAGAGCGCACATCTTGTCTATTGCTGCTGGCAGCGAACTGCCGATCGGAAAAGTGGCGGACCGGACGGGACTCGAACCCGCGACCTCCGGCGTGACAGGCCGGCATTCTAACCAACTGAACTACCGGTCCGCTGTATTTCCTACGTCACCAAGCCTGCTGTCTCAGGCCCCATCGCTAGCGATGGTGGGTGGTACTGGGTTCGAACCAGTGACCCCCAGCTTGTAAGGCTGGTGCTCTCCCAACTGAGCTAACCACCCCTCGGTACGTGGCGACGCATTCTACAGCGCAGCGGTGTGATGTCAACGCTTTTTGCTCACATGGTATTCATCAAGCCACTCGTTACACAGCCGGGGTTTTGGTTGACTTTCATCGACTTGCCCGCATTGCCGCAGCAATGACCCCGGCCGCCTCAGTGATCAAGGAAGCCTGGGTGCGCCCCGAGCTCTTGCGCGGCTTCCAGTCGTGCTCGCCATCTTCGAGAAAGTGCAGCTGTGTCTGATGCGGCAGCCGGTAGCCCTCGACCTCTTCACGGGTCCCGAACGGATCGCGGGCCCCCTGCAGCACCACGATCGGACAGGCGAGCAGCGGCCAGTGCGAGAGGCGGGTGGTATCGGGCTTGCCCGGTGGATGAAACGGATAGCCACACAGCACCAGCCCGGGCGCCTCGTCACGGGCCGCCAGCAGGCTCGCCGCGCGTCCGCCCATCGACTTGCCACCCAGCCAGGGAGCGGGCAGCGAATTATGTGACACGATGTCGCACCAGGCAGCCAGTTCATCGACCAGTTTATCGATCCGCGGCGGTGGCCGGCGGCGACCTTCCACGCGCATTCTGCGCATGTAATCGAACTCCACACCGAGCGCCTGCACGCCGCACTCGGCGAGCGCCTCGCGCAGCCGTTGCATAAACGTGGAATCCTGCCCCGCGCCTGCCCCATGGGCCAGTATCAGCCGCCCAAGACGTGCCTCGCCGGCAACCTCCAGGCGACCATGGCCGACCACGTCGAGAGCCCCCTGACGCCCCTCGATGAGCCACTCCGCCACCTGCTGGGGTACCACACCAACTTCTTTCTTTCCCTGCCTGTGGGCCACGTTCATCTCCTGATAAGGTCTGCGCTCGTGCATATATTGGATGTTCAGCTTAGGCGACGGCTGCGCTAGAATCGCCGCCTGATATCTTGATCTGCATCATTATGCGGGCGGCCGCGCCCGGGCACACTAGCGCTCGGAACGTCTCCCCCTTACGCGTTCGATGGGAACCTCACATGAGCACAGCATTTGAACACCCGACCTACAACTACAAGGTAGTTCGGCAGTTCGCGATCATGACGGTGGTCTGGGGCATCGTTGGCATGGCCATCGGTGTCATCCTGGCCGCACAGCTGATCTGGCCACAACTGAACCTTGGACTGCCGTGGACGAGCTTCGGCCGCCTGCGTCCGCTGCACACCAACGCCGTCATCTTCGCCTTCGGCGGCTCGGCGCTGTTCGCCACCTCCTACTACGTGGTCCAGCGCACCTGTCAAACGCGTCTTATCTCCGACAAGCTCGCCGCCTTCACGTTCTGGGGCTGGCAGGCGGTGATTGTCTCTGCGGTGATTTCTCTGCCGATGGGCTTCACCACCTCCAAGGAGTACGCCGAGCTGGAGTGGCCGATCAATATCCTGCTGGCCATCGTCTGGGTGACCTACGCCATCGTCTTCCTCGGCACGATCAAGATTCGCAAGACCCCGCATATCTACGTCGCCAACTGGTTCTTTGCCGCCTTCATCCTCACCGTCGCGGTGCTGCATATCGTCAACAATGCGGCCATTCCGGTGACGATGATGAAGTCCTACTCGATCTACGCCGGCGCCATCGACGCCATGGTGCAGTGGTGGTACGGCCACAACGCGGTCGGGTTCTTCCTCACCGCCGGCTTCCTGGGCATGATGTACTACTTCGTGCCCAAGCAGGCCGAGCGTCCGGTCTACTCCTACCGCCTGTCGATCGTTCACTTCTGGGCGCTGATCATCATCTACATGTGGGCCGGTCCCCACCACCTGCACTACACCGCCCTGCCGGACTGGGCCCAGTCGCTGGGCATGATCATGTCGATCATCCTGCTGGCGCCCTCCTGGGGCGGCATGATCAACGGTATGATGACCCTCTCCGGCGCCTGGCACAAACTGCGCACCGATCCGACCCTGCGTTTCCTGGTCGTCGCCCTGTCCTTCTACGGCATGTCGACTTTCGAAGGGCCGATGATGGCGATCAAGACCGTCAACGCGCTGTCGCACTACACCGACTGGACCATCGGCCATGTTCACTCCGGGGCACTGGGCTGGGTGGCAATGATCACCATCGGCTCGATCTATCACCTGCTACCACGGCTCTACGGCCAGACCGAGATGTACTCGATCAAGCTGATCGCCATACACTTCTGGCTATCGACCATCGGCACCGTGCTGTACATCGCCGCGATGTGGGTCAACGGCATCCTGCAGGGCCTGATGTGGCGCGCCGTGAATCCGGACGGCACCCTGATGTACACCTTCATCGAGTCGGTGGAGGCCAGCGGGCCCGGGTATATCGTACGCTGGATCGGTGGCCTGTTCTGGATCACCGGCATGCTGCTGATGGCCCTGAACACCTATATGACCATCAAGCGTAGCACCGCTGCCCAGCAGCCGCTGCCGCAGACCGCCTGAGCAACCCGGGGAAGTCGTTAGCATGAAACACGAGATTGTCGAAAAGAACGTCGGCCTGCTCTCCGTGCTGATCCTCGTGGTGATCAGCTTCGGTGGCCTGGCCGAGGTCGTGCCACTGTTTTTCCAGGAGGACACTACCGAGCCGGTGGAGGGCCTCGAGCCGCTCTCTGCCCTGGAACTCGAAGGGCGTGATATCTACATCCGCGAGGGCTGTGTCGGCTGCCACTCGCAGATGATCCGCCCATTCCGCGCCGAGACCGAGCGCTACGGCCACTACAGCGTGGCCGGCGAGTTCGTCTACGAGCACAACTTCCTGTGGGGCTCCAAGCGCACCGGCCCGGACCTGGCCCGCGTCGGCGGTCGCTACAGCGATGACTGGCACCGTGCGCACATGTACAACCCCCGCGACGTGGTGCCCGAGTCGATCATGCCGGCCTACCCGTGGCTGTTCGAACGCACCCTGGACGGCGATAGCACACCGCGCAAGATGCAAGTGCTGCGCAGCATGGGCGTGCCCTACACCGACGAAGACATCGAGAATGCCACCGCCGAGGTACGCGGCCAGCAGGAAATCACGGCGTTGATTGCCTACCTGCAGCAGCTCGGCACCGTGCTCGAGGGCACCCGCTGATCATGGATACCGGAACCTTTCGCGGCATTATCGCTTTCCTGGTGCTGGTCTCCTTCCTCGGCATCACCTGGTGGGCCTACTCGAAGCGCCGCAAGCCGGATTTCGAGGAGGCCGCCAACCTGCCGTTCGCCGATGACGATGAGCTGCCGCCAGACGCCAGCGCCCCAGAACGCGAGCCTGACACTCGCAAGGCCGAATCCCGCACCGACAAGGGAGACAAGAACACATGAGCAATCTCTGGGATGACTCCCTCTCAGGCTTCTGGAGCGCCTGGATCATCGTCATCACGCTGGGCACCATCGCCTTCTGCGCCTGGATCCTGTTCGCCAACCGCCGCACCGACAAGGTGCCGGACGCCGAGGGTAACGTCGAGACGACCGGCCATGCCGCCGACGGCATCGAGGAGTACGACAACCCGCTGCCGCGTTGGTGGTTCATGCTGTTCATCGGCACCATCATCTTCTCGCTGGGCTATCTGGCGCTCTACCCAGGCCTGGGCAACTTCCGCGGCATCCTCGGCTGGACTCAGGTCGGCCAGTGGGAGGACGAAGTGGCCCGCGCCGAGGAGCGCTATACGCCGATCTTCGCTCAGTACAACGAGATCGAGATTCCCGAATTGGCGCGGGATGCCGACGCCATGCGCGTGGCCGAGCGTATCTACCAGAACAACTGTGCGGTGTGTCACGGCGCCAACGCCCAGGGCGGCTACGGCTTCCCCAACCTCACCGACGGCGACTGGCTCTACGGCGGCGAGCCGGACAATATCGTCACCAGCCTGGTACGCGGCCGTAACGGCCTGATGCCGTCCTGGCAGCAGCTTGGCGCCACCAATATCGAGAACGTCACCCAGTACGTGCTGGCGCTATCCGACCTCGACCACGATGAGGAGCGCGCAGACCAGGGCCAGCCGATCTACGCCGCCTCCTGCGCCGCCTGCCACGGTGCCGAGGGCCTCGGTAACCAGGCCCTCGGTGCGCCCAACCTGACCAACGACATCTGGCTCTACCAAGCCCCCGGGCAGAGCGTCGCCGACTCGGTGCGCCAGACGCTGCGCAATGGCCGCAACGGCCATATGCCGGCCCAGGCCGCCTATATCGGCGAGGAGCGCGTGCACCTGGTGGCCGCCTACGTCTACAGCCTCAATCTCGACCACGACGAGGAGTGATCCACGACTGGCGCCTGGCGGCGCCTGCGTAATACCACTGCTGCCGGTGCGATTTGCGGGTGCGGCCCGCGGTCGCACCAGCGCTATCGTCCCTGAAGCGACGGTACAATTCTCCTCTCCTCTTCCCTGTTTCAGCGCCCTGCGCGCGTGGTGAGATCGACATGTCCGAGCGGATTCCCAGCCGAGACGTTACGTCCGATACGGCAGTCGGCCATCATCCTCCTACCAGCGTGCAGCAGAACATGTACGCCAGCCGGCGGCATATCTACGTACGTGAGATCAAAGGGCTATTCCAGCGCCTGCGGCGCAGCGCCAACTGGGCGCTGATGCTGCTGTTTCTGGCCACGCCCTGGATCACCTGGGGCGGCCGTCCGGCGGTGTGGTTCGACCTGCCCTCGCGGGAGTTCCACATCCTCGGCGGCACTTTCTACCCCCAGGAGTTCATCCTGCTCTCGTGGCTGCTGATTATCTGCGCCTTCGGGCTATTCCTGATCACGGTCTTCGCCGGACGAGTATGGTGCGGCTACACCTGCCCGCAGAGCGTCTGGACCTTTCTCTACATCTGGGTCGAGCACCGCCTGGAGGGCACCCGCAACCGCCGTATCAAGCTCGACCAACAGTCGATGAGCCTCGACAAGGCGTGGCGCAAGACCGCCAAACATAGCGTCTGGCTGCTGATCGCCCTGGCCACCGGCGTCACCTTCGTCGGCTACTTCACGCCGATCCGTGAACTGATCGTGACGCTTCCCACCCTCGAGGCCCACGGCTGGGCCTACTTCTGGGTCGGCTTCTTCATGGTGTTCACCTACCTCAACGCCGGTTGGCTGCGCGAGCAGGTGTGCATCTACATGTGTCCCTATGCGCGCTTCCAGTCGGTGATGTTCGACCGCGACACCCTGATCGTCTCCTACGACAGCGCCCGCGGCGAACCACGCGGCTCGCGCAAGCGCGACGCCGACCCCAAGACCCAGGGGCTCGGCGACTGCATCGACTGCGAGCTCTGCGTGCAGGTCTGCCCTACCGGTATCGATATCCGCGACGGCCTGCAGTATGAGTGCATCAGCTGCGCCGCCTGCATCGATGCCTGCGACAGCGTCATGGATCGCATGGGCTACCCCCGCGGGCTAGTGCGCTACACTACGGAACGCGTCCTCGAGGGGGGCAAGACACATATCCTGCGCCCGCGCCTGGCCGGCTACCTGGCCGCGCTGGCGATCGCCATCGGCCTGTTCGCTTGGGCGCTGAGCGAGCGCGTGCCGCTCGAGTTCGATCTCGAGCGCGATCGCCACAGCCTCTATCAGCAGACCCGCGACGGCCGCATCAGCAACGTCTACACCCTCAACGTGCGCAACCTCGACGATCGTGAACACACCTATCGCATTCACGTATCCGGCCCTGAGGGGCTGACGCTGGTCGGCAATGACAGCGTGCGTATCGGCGCCAACAGCTCGCGGCTGGCGGTGATCGAGCTGACCCTCGACCCCGAGCAGATCGACATGCCCAGCATGCCCATTGAGGTGCGCCTGGTGTCGGAGAGCGACGCCAGCATCAGCCAGACGCGCGAATCGCGCTTTATTGGACAGATCAGGAGATAGCCTTGAGCACCATCCCCGTCACCCCCTGGTACAAGCAGTTCTGGCCGTGGCTGCTGCTCGGCCTGCTGTTCACCTCGATCACCGCCAGCTGCACCCTGGCGGTGATGGCCATACGCTCCGCCGACGGCATGGTCCAGGAGGACTATTACGAACACGGCCGCGCCATCAATATGGTGCTGGCCAAGCAGCAGCGCGCCGCCGAGCTGGAGCTCGTCGGCGACCTGCGCATCGACGACCAGACCGGCGATATCACCCTCGAGCTGGCCGGCGACGACCGCCCCGAGCGACTGATCCTTCAGCTGCTGTTCCCGACCCGCGATGATCGCGACCAGACCTTCACCCTCGAGCATGTCCGCGACGGCCGCTATATCGGCCAGGCCGAGGAGCGTCTCAACTACCGCTGGTACCTGCAGCTGCAGCCGGATCACGAGACCCCGGAGTGGCGCCTGAGCGGCGAAGCGACCTTCCCGGTCGACGACGCCATCTCGCTGGCGCCGGGCGGCCCTGGTTGAGGCAAGCATGAGCGAGTCTCTCGCCGTGGCGGCATCAACTAGCTGCTACCACTGCGGCAGTGAGGTGCCCCCAGATGCGCCCTGGTCCATCAAGCTGGACGATCAGCGCCATGCACTCTGCTGCCCCGGCTGCGAGGCGGTGGCCCACGCCATCGTCGATGGTGGCCTGGGCAGCTATTACCGCTTTCGTACCGAGCTGCCCGAGCGCCCCGACGACCGCCAGGCGGTCAAGGCCGAAACCTGGGCGGTGTTCGACGACCCCGGCCTGCAGCGCCAGTTCGTGCACGCCGACGGCGACGGCGTGGCCGCCACCCTGGCGGTAGACGGCATCACCTGTGCCGCCTGCGCCTGGCTGATCGAGCATCGCCTCAACGCCCTCGACGGCATCACCTCGAGCGCCGTCAACCTCAGCCACCATCGCGTGCGGGTCGGCTGGGACCCAGCCCGCATCTCGCTGTCGCGGATCCTCGCCGAGATGGCCGCCATCGGCTATAGCGCCCAGCCCTACGAGCCCGACGCCGCCCAGGCGCGGCTTCAGCACGAGGAGCGCATGAACGTGCGCCGCCTGATCGTCGCCGCGGTGGGCATGATGCAGGTGATGATGTTCTCGGTGCCGATCTACGTCGCCGAGCCGGGCCAGATCAGCGCCGACTTCTACGCCCTGTTTCACTGGCTGTCGTTTGCGCTGACCACGCCGGTGGTGCTGTTCTCGGCGCAGCCGTTCTTCCGCAACGCGCTGCGCGACCTGCGCACGCGCACCCTGGGCATGGATGTGCCGGTGTCGATCGCCATCGGCGGCGCCTACCTGGCAAGCGGCTATGCGGTGATCTTCGACGTCGGCGAGGTCTACTTCGACTCGGTGGCGATGTTCACCTGCTTTCTGCTCTTCGGCCGCTACGTCGAGGCCCGCGCGCGTCGCCGCAGCGGCCACAGCGGCAACGCCATGTCCGGCGCCCTGCCGCTCTCGGCGATCCGTCTCACCGCCGACGGCGAAGAGCGTATCCTGCCCGCCAGCCAGCTCACTGCCGGCGACCTGGTGCTGGTCAAGCCGGGTCACAGCGTGCCCGCCGACGGCGTCATCGAAGTCGGTGAATCGAGCCTCGACGAGTCCATGCTCAGCGGCGAGTACCTGCCGGTCAGCCGCGGCGTCGGCGACACCGTCACCGGCGGCAGCCAGAACGTCGAGAGCCCGCTGACGGTGCGCGTCACCCACGCCGGCCGCGAGGCGCGGGTCGCCAGCATCGTCGACCTCACCGATCGCGCCTTTACCAGCCGCCCCAAGATCGCCGAGGCCGCCGCGCGCATGGCCCACCTGTTCGTGCTGCGCCTGCTGGTGGTGGTGGTCGGGGTGGCCGTGGTGTGGTGGTTTATCGACCCGTCGCGGGTGCTGTGGGTGACCCTCTCGGTGCTGGTGGTGACCTGCCCCTGCGCCCTGGCGCTGGCCACCCCCACCGCGCTCACCGCCGGCCACGGCCAGCTGCGCCGTCGCGGCGTGCTGGTGACACGCGCCCACGCTATCGAGGGGCTCTCCCAGGCGACCCGGGTGATCTTCGACAAGACCGGCACCCTGACCCGCGGCGAAATGCAGCTGGTCGACACCCGCCCGCTGGCGGCACGGCTCGACGCCGAGCGCCTGCGCCAGTTGGCCGCCGCCCTGGAGGCCCACTCCGAGCACCCTATCGCCCGAGCGTTTCGCCCCCACCGGCTCTCCACCCTACGCGCCAGCGACGTAGTCAGTCGCCCCGGGCTGGGTCTCGAGGGCGATATCGGCGGCCAGCGCTACCGCCTCGGCAAGCCGGCCTTCGCCGCCCCCGAACACGGCCTCGAACCGCCCAGCGACGGCCAGTGGCTGCTGCTGGCCACTGACGACAAGCCGCTGGCCTGGTTCGCCCTGCGCGACCACCTGCGCGAAGACGCCGCCGCCACCGTTGCCGGTCTCAAGGCCCAGGGGCTGGCGGTCAGCCTGCTGTCGGGGGACACCCCGGCCTCGGTGTCGGCACTGGCCGCCCAGCTCGGTATCGACGACTGGCAGGCCGGCGCCAGCCCCGAGGACAAGCTCGCCCATATCGAGGCACGCCAGGCCGCCGGCGAGCAGGTCATCATGGTCGGTGACGGCATCAACGACGTGCCGGTGCTGGCCGGCGCCGACGTCTCGATCGCCATGAACGGCGCCACCGACCTGGCCCGCACCAGCGCCGATGCCGTCTTGCTCAGCCCGCGCCTGGGGCGTATCGTCGAGGCCATCGAGCTGACCCGGGCCACGCGGCGCATCATCCGTCAGAACCTGATCTGGTCGGTGTGCTACAACGCCACGGCGCTGCCGATTGCCGCCCTCGGCGTCGTACCGCCCTGGGTCGCCGCCCTGGGCATGTCAGCGAGTTCGCTGGTAGTGGTCGGCAACGCCCTGCGCCTGACCCGTATGCAGCCCGCTAGCCCCGCGCCGCCCGCCCTCACTCCGGAGCCCGCATGACGATTCTCTATCTGCTGATTCCGCTGACGCTGATCCTGCTCTCCCTGGCCGTCTGGGCCTTCTTCTGGGCGGTGCGCAACGACCAGTTCGAGGACCTCGAAGGCCCCGCCCACCGCATCCTGTTCGACGAGGACGAGAACGACCTCACCCCGGAGGAGCGCCAGCGCCGCCGCGCCCAGGCGGCCCAGCGCGACGCTCCGCCACCCCAGGATGACGAGCCCACCCAGCGCTAATGGACCCCACTGGCCTGGACCTTCCCCCGCTGGCAGCCGCCTTCGTCTTCGGACTGCTCGGTGGCGCTCACTGCATCGGCATGTGCGGCGGCATCATGAGCGCCCTGACCTTCGCCGTGCCGCCCAGCATGCGCCACCCGGCGCGCCTCACCGGTTTGCTGCTGGGCTACAACCTGGGCCGCATCGCCAGCTATATGCTGGCCGGCGCGCTGGTCGCCGGACTCGGCACCCTGATCGGTGGCCTGGCCGGCGAGGTGCGCCTAGTGTTCCAGGTCTTGGCGGCGATCATGCTGATCCTGATGGCGCTGTATATCGCCAACTGGTGGAAGGGCCTGCTGGTAGTCGAGCGCCTCGGCCGCCGGCTGTGGCGCCATATCGAACCCTACGGCAGGCGCCTGATGCCGGTGGTCAAGATCCCCCAGGCGGTGGCCCTGGGCGCGGTATGGGGCTGGCTGCCGTGCGGGCTGGTCTACTCGATGCTGGCCTGGAGCCTGACCCTGGCAAGCCCGCTGCAGGGCGCGGCACTGATGGCCGCCTTCGGACTCGGCACCCTGCCGGCGGTGCTGGCCACCGGCTTCGCCGCCAATAGCCTGGCGGGGCTGATCCGCCACCCCGCCACCCGCGCTGTGGCCGCGCTCAGTATCATCGCCTTCGCACTCTGGCAGCTGTGGCGGCTACTGCCGGGCGCCACCGGCCACTGAATGATGGAGATGCCCGGCACCTGCCGCCGGCTCAGTTCCACGACCATAGCGAGGGACGCCGGGGGCAGGCCGAAGAGGGGGTTTGCGCCATGGATGGCGCAAGGTAGCGCCCAGGGACGGGTTTACAGCGCCCCCTCGTAGGCCTGCCGACGGATCAGTCCCGAGCGGTGTTCTATGCCGCGCTGACCGCCTCGGCGTCCTTCGCTAAGCGCAGCGCCAATAACCCCGCCACAAAACCGCCACGACTTGATCCAAGGCAAGATCGCCGCGTCGCGCCGGCGCTAGCATGGGCGCAAGTTCCTCGTCAGGAGTGCCCCATGTCTTACGCCACGCCCATCGCGCCACCCCAGGCGGCGGCATCCTCTGCCTGGGACGAGGCGCTGATTCGCCGCTACGATATCAGCGGACCGCGCTACACCTCATACCCCACCGCGCTATCGTTTCACGATGGCGTCGGCGCAGAAGCGCTGTCCGAGGCTCTGTCGCGCAGCAATGCCGGTGGCCGGCAGCTGTCGATCTACGTGCACGTGCCGTTCTGCCGCAAGATCTGCTTCTACTGTGCCTGCAACAAGATCGCCACCAAGAACACGCGTCTCGCTGAGCCCTACTTGGCGCGGCTCGATCGCGAGATGGTGCTCGCCGCGCGGCATCTGGACACCTCACGCCCGGTCAGCCAGCTGCACTGGGGGGGCGGCACGCCGACCTTCCTGACCCTCGACCAGATGAGCGATCTGGTCGACCGCCTGCACAGCCGCTTCGGCCTGAGCAGCGATCCCCAGCGCGACTACGCCATCGAGATCGACCCCCGCGAAGCCAATATGCTGACCCTGCGGCACCTGCAGGCATTGGGCTTCAACCGCATCAGCCTGGGGGTGCAGGATCTCGACCTGCGAGTGCAGAAGGCCATCAATCGCGTGCAGCCCCGGGTACTCACCGAAAACCTGGTCGACGAGGCGCGCCGGCTCGGCTTTCGCTCACTGAACATGGACCTGATCTACGGTCTGCCGCACCAGACCCGCGACAGCTTCGCGGCGACCCTGGAGCAGGTCATCGACATGGCCCCGGCACGGCTGTCGGTGTTCAACTACGCGCACATGCCGCAGCGTTTCCCGCCGCAGCGGCGCATCAGCGAGGCCGACCTGCCTAGCGCCGACGAAAAACTCGCCATCCTGCGCACCAGCATCGACATGCTCGAGACCGCCGGCTATGTGCATATCGGCATGGATCACTTTGCGCGTCCCGACGACAGCCTCGCCGTGGCCCAGCGTCACGGCACCCTGCAGCGCAACTTCCAGGGCTACTCCAGCCACGCCGATAGCGACCTGATAGGGCTCGGAGTCTCGGCGATCTCGCGGGTCGACGACCTCTATGCCCAGAACCCCACCGACCTGGCCAGCTACGAGGCAGCACTGGACAGCGGCCGCCTGGCAACCCAGCGCGGGGTCCGACTAAGTCCAGACGACCACTACCGCCGCTACGCCATCGAGCGCCTGATGTGCGATATGCGTCTTGACCTGGCCGAGCTCGGCTCTCGCTTTGGCATCGACGCCGAGCGTTACTTCGCCGACAGCCTGCGCCAGCTCGAAGACGCCGAGCGCGACGGCCTCATCAAACGCCGTGGCCTGACCCTGACCGCCACTCCGATCGGCAAGCTACTGATTCGGCACCTGGCGATGGCTTTCGACGCTCACCTCACGCCGGGCCAGGGGCCGCGCTACTCGAGGATCCTTTGATCATGCCGGAAAGTATCCTTTGCCGTAGCGCCACGATCCACCATACTGAGGGTAATGCCACCATCCAGGAGGAGGTCATGCCAGCCCCCGCCACCGCTCCCAGAAGCGCTCGTTTGCACGAGACGCGCTGCCAGACCTGCAGCCTGAGCTCGCTGTGCCTGCCGCTAGCCCTGGAACTGTCCGACATCGATCAGTTCGACGCCATCATTCGACGCCGCGCGCCACTCAAGAAGGGTGAGGCGCTGTTTCGCCAGGGCGAGACATTCACCAGCGTGTTCGCGGTACGCTCGGGCAGCCTCAAGCAGCTCGCCAGCGAGGGGAATGGCGAAGATCAGCTGACCAACTTCTACTTGCCCAGCGAACTGGTTGGACTCGACGCCATCGACGACGAACGCTACCCCGGCACGGTCACCGCCCTCGAGACCACCACCGTGTGCGAGATCCCCTTCGACCGCCTGGATCACCTCTCCGAACAGCTGCCGGAGCTACGCACCCAGCTGTTTCGCAGCATGAGCAAGGAGATGCGCGACGACCGCCGGATGATGCGCCTGCTGTCGCGCAAGACCGCCGACGAACGCCTGGCCAGCTTCCTGATCGGGCTCTCGAATCGCTTCCGGCGCCGCGGCTATTCGGCCTACAGCTTTCGCCTGTCGATGTCGCGCGCCGATATCGGTAACTACCTGGGACTGGCGGTGGAAACCGTCAGCCGCATCCTCGGCCGCTTCCAGCAGCAGCAGCTGGTGGCCGTGGCCGGCCGCGAGGTCAATATTCTCGACCTGACGGCACTCGAAGGCCTGGCCGAAGGCGACGGCTGCCTCTAGTCACGCTCAGCACCGCAACGACAGCGCCCCCGCCGAGTGATCGACGGGGGCGCTGCACTTTTTTCGGTTCAGCAACCGGGGTGACGGTGCCCTACCCCACTTGGCTGGCCAGATCGAAAGCCTCGATGCGGTTGGCCTGGCGCTGCGCCTGCTCGTCCTCGAGGCCGGCGAAGTCGAACAGCTCGCGGTCGGCGAGCTGCGACGGTGCCACGTTGGTCACCGCCTTGAACATGGTCTCGAGCCGCCCTGGGTGCTTGGCTTCCCACTCGGAGAGCATCTCCTTGACTACCTGACGCTGCAGGTTGGGCTGCGAGCCGCACAGGTTGCAGGGAATGATCGGAAACGCCATGCGCCGCGAAAACTCGGCGATATCCGCCTCGCGGCAGTAGGCCAGCGGGCGAATCACGATGTTCTTGCCGTCGTCGGAGAGCAGCTTGGGCGGCATCGCCTTGAGACTGCCACCGAAGAACATGTTGAGGAACAGCGTCTCGAGGATGTCCTCGCGATGGTGGCCCAGCGCCACCTTGGTGGCACCGATCTCCTCTGCGAAACCGTACAGCGAGCCGCGCCGCAGCCGCGAGCAGAGCGCGCAGGTGGTCTTGCCCTCCGGGGTCTTCTCCTTGACCACCGAATAGGTGTCACGCTCGAGGATGTGGTAGTCCACGCCAATGGCGTCGAGATACTCGGGCAGCACCTGCTCGGGAAAGCCGGGCTGCTTCTGGTCGAGATTGACTGCCACCAGCGAGAAATCTACCGGCGCACTGCGCTGAAGGCTGCGCAGGATCTCGAGCATGGTGTAGGAGTCCTTGCCACCGGAGAGGCAGACCATCACCTTGTCACCGTCACGGATCATGCCGTAGTCGATGATCGCATTGCCCACCTGACGACGCAGGCGCTTCTGCAGCTTGTTGAACTCACGCTTGTCGCGGGCGTCGCTGGCGCCCACCGCCTGGGGGGAGAGTATCTCGGACATGATCGCAGCATCGGGGCCGGAAATGGGCGGCCATCTTACCATCGCCGGGCGATGGAGTCAGTCGCCGCGCATCGCGCCCCTCTCCAGACGCAGATACATCAGCGCCGCGGTCACCGCGTCGCCCAGGGCGGTATGCCGGCCGATCACCGGCACGCCGAGGGCCTTGGCCACCGCCTCGAAGCGTAGATTGGGTTCGATCTCGGGATGGGTGCGGCGCAGATCGCGAACATAACGCTGCGACACCTCGATCAAGGCATTGGGCAGGTCGAAGCCGAAGCGCGGCCGCAGATGGCGGTTGAGAATCGCCATGTCGAAATCCAGGCACCAGCCCATCAGCGGTCGATTGCCGATAAAGTCGAGCAGCTTGTCGAGCGCCGCTTCGACGCAATCGCCGCCATCCAGGTCGATGCCGCGCAGCCCGTGGATGCGGATCGAATCACCGTTGAGACTGGCGGGTCGCTGCAGCCGCAGATCCAGCGACTCGCTGGTCAGCACGCGACCGTTACGTACCTTGACCGCGGCGATCGACACCAGTTCGGCAGTGCGGGTGTCAAGGCCGGTGGTTTCGCAGTCGATAGCCACCATCTCGTTGCCGGTATAGGGGTGAAACAGCCAGCCATACTCGCCTTCGGCATGGCGGCGGCGGTCGCTGGCTCGGCGCAGGGCGCGCAGCATAAGAACCTCCACGGCTCTTCGTTGGTTGTTGTCTTGGGCCGAGGCGACAGGCCTCAGCTATATTCCAGATGAAAGCGCTGCGATAGTCGCTGCTTGAAATCCTTGACCATATGCAGCCCCTCGCGCAGCAGGTCGCGCTCCAGCGACGACAGCTGCTGCACCACCACCCGGTTGGCGTCCTCACCGTCGCCATCACGCTCGAGCTGCTGACGCAGGCGCAGCTCGGTAAACATCGCCAGCGCCTCGCCGAGGTCTTCGGCGAAACGCTCTTCCAGACGACCGTCCTCGGCCAAGGCATCGAGTCGTTCGAGGGTCGAGGTGGCACGGATACCGCGCTCCAACGCCAGGGTGCGGACACCGTGCACGATGGGAAAGATGCCGCCTTTCTTGATATCGATCCCGTGCTGCGGCTTCTTCAGCGAGCCAAACAGCGTCAGCGGCGTCGAGAAACGCAGCGCGGTGCGTGCAAAGTAGGAGAGCAGTATCTCGTCGCGCCGGCAGCGCTCGAACAGTTCGTCGCGGACCCCGTCGAGCAGCGCCGTCTGGCCCGCCACAGCGTGGGCATCGAGCATGATGGCGAGTTTCATCAGGCTGTCGCCATCGCGCCGTGCCACCCAGCGCGCAATCCGCTCTCGCCACTCGCTGACGGTGCCCACCCACTCGGGATTGGAGACCATGATATTGCCCGGACACGACGGATAACCGAGGCGGATCAGCGTCTTGGTGAAGTCGTGCATCTGTGTCTCGCACCCCGGCCAGGCGTGATCATCGGCCAGGATCAGGGCGTTGTCCTGATCGGTCTTGAGGATCTGTTCGCCGCGCCCCTCGCTGCCCATCACCACCAGACAGCTGGCGTCGCGGTGGGCCTCGTCGATGGCGAAGCCCCACGCCTTGGCCATGATGCGACCGTTGAGCGCCGCCAGCAGGCCCATGGCGAAGCGCAGCTTGACGCCCTGGGCCATCAGCGCGCGCACCAGCTCCGGCGTACGAGCACTGGCCCGGGCCAGCTCATCGAGGCTGTCGGCCTGCTCGACCTGGAGACTGACCACGTAGCTGCGGCTGGAGAAGAAGCTCAGCACATCGGTGAGTTCGACCACCCCCACCGGCTTGCCGTCCTCGACCACCACCACCCGCGCCACCTCATGGCGGGTCATGCGCACCAGCGCCTCGAACAGATACTGGTCGGCGCTGGCCGTGACCAGCTCGAAATGCGCCACCTCGATGGCCGGACGCTCCTGGGTCAGGCCTTTGATCACCAGCGCGTTGAGCAGGTCGGTCTTGGTAACCATGCCGAAACGCTCGCCGTCGCACACCAGCAGGCTGTCGGCGTGGCTGGCATTCAGGGTGCTGACGGCATCGAAGATGCTGGTGGCCTGGTCGACCACCAGCGGCTCGCGCATGCACTCGCCGATACGTGCCAGCATAAAGCCGGCCATGGTCACCCCCCCCTCGGCGCGCCTCTCGGTCAACAGGCGCGCCTTGTGGGTCAGGCTCTGACGGAAGAATTCGGCAAAGGCCGGATAGTCATCGCATAGCCGCTGAAACAGCGCCTTGGGCAGCAGATAGCAGAGGCTCTCCTGCTCGGCCTGGAAGCGGTAGCGGCTCTTGCCATTGAGGATGCTGATCGCACCGAAAAGATCGCCGGCGGTGTAGTGGCCAATCCGCGACGCCGCTGTCGGCATGGTCGGATCGAGCTCGGCCACTTCACCCTTATGAATCATGAATACAAATTCACCTGGCTGTCCGGCATCGAGGATGACTTCCTGGTTATCGAAATAGGCCAGGTCGACACCGCCACGCACCCGATCCCGCCCATCCTCATCGAGTAGCGTGAAAGGTGGTTGGGAAAGATCGACATCGACCATGGATAGGTGCCTCGAAGACGCGTAAGACTTTCCGCTCGTATACTTTGGGTTAACTCTTTTACACTGACACTGTTTAACAACCATAGAGTAGCAAAGCCCGCGACACCTCCGACAGCTAGACTATCGTTCAACGACATCTCTTCTCCAGAACACAGCATCGCTGACTGGGGGCTATACCATCGTCCTATAGTGGAGCAAAAGCACCCCTCAAATTTCTTCGGTATTAATAATAAGTCATTGATAATTAAAGAAATAGAATAATTGAATATCCATCAACAAAAGGCGTGATACCAAAGTCTGGGATTTATTTTTCGCCATATATTGACCACTATCACTCGTGAATCACGCAGGGCAATCACACGTGGATAATGGGGTCGACGTTAGTCATATACTTTTTGATGACACCGCCACTGCCGTTCGATAGGTGCGATTGCCTTGCTGGATAACGCCAACTTTCATCACCACACCAACACTTCCAACACATGTGGAGAGCTTCACCATGGCAGATGATAAGTCCAATGCCGCTGCTTACTGGAAAGCGAATGTGCGTTTGATCACCGGCTGTCTGATCGTCTGGGCGCTGGTATCGTACGGCTTCGCCATTCTGCTACGCCCCCTGCTGTCCGGCATTCCCATTGGCGGCACCGACCTTGGGTTTTGGTTCGCCCAGCAGGGCTCCATCCTGACCTTTATCGGCATCATTTTCTTCTACGCGTGGAGAATGAATAAGCTCGATGCGCAGTTTGGCCTGGGGGAGTAAGCAGACATGAGTCAGTTTGCCATCAATCTGCTGTTCGTCGGGGCGTCCTTTGCCCTCTACGTCGGCATCGCGATCTGGGCCCGCGCGGGCTCGACCAAGGACTTCTACGTCGCCGGCGGCGGCGTACATCCGATTACCAACGGCATGGCCACCGCCGCCGACTGGATGTCGGCGGCTTCGTTCATCTCCATGGCGGGCCTGCTCGCTTCCGGGGGTTACGCCAACTCCAGTTTCTTGATGGGCTGGACCGGCGGCTATGTCATCTTGGCCATGCTGCTGGCCCCCTACTTGCGGAAATTCGGCAAGTTCACGGTGCCGGACTTTATCGGTGATCGCTTCTACAGCACCCCCGCGCGCATCGTCGCCGTGGTGTGCCTGGTCGTCGCCTCAGTGACCTACGTCATCGGCCAGATGACCGGCGCTGGCGTTGCCTTCTCGCGCTTCCTCGAAGTCAGCAACACCTGGGGGATCTGGATTGCCGCTTTCATCGTGTTCCTGTACGCGGTATTCGGCGGCATGAAGGGCATCACCTACACCCAGGTCGCCCAATATGTAGTACTGATCATCGCCTACACCATTCCGGCGGTGTTTATCGCGCTGCAGCTGACCGGCAACCCGATCCCGATGTTCGGCATGTTCAGCACCCACACCGAGTCTGGCCTGCCGCTGCTCGAGAAGCTCAACTCAGTGCTCAACGAGCTCGGCTTCCGCGACTACACCGCCGACGTCGACAACAAGCTCAACATGGTGCTGTTCACCCTGTCGCTGATGGTCGGTACCGCGGGCCTGCCCCACGTCATCATCCGCTTCTTCACCGTGCCCAAGGTCGCCGACGCGCGCTGGTCGGCCGGCTGGGCGCTGGTATTTATCGCCCTGCTTTATCTGACTGCACCGGCGGTCGCCTCCATGGCGCGCCTCAACCTGCTGACGACGATATACCCCGATGCCGCTGGCCAGGTGGAGAACTACGAAGAGGCCCTGGACAACGCCCTGCTCTACGAAGAGCGCCCCGAGTGGATCAGAACCTGGGAAGAGACCGGCCTGATCGAGTTCACCGATCTCAACAATGACGGCCGTATCCAGGTCTACAACGATGACAACCCGGACTTCGCCGACACCGCTGCCGAACTCGGCTGGGAAGGCAATGAGCTGGAGGTCAACAACGATATCCTGGTACTCGCTAACCCGGAGATTGCCAACTTGCCGGGCTGGGTCATCGGTCTGATCGCCGCAGGCGGTATCGCAGCGGCACTCTCCACCGCGGCGGGTCTGCTGCTAGCCATCTCGTCGGCGATCAGTCATGACTTGATCAAGAAGACCATCAATCCCAACATCTCCGAGAAGGGTGAGATGCTGGCGGCTCGCATCTCGATGGCCGGCGCCATCCTGCTGGCCACCTATCTGGGCCTCAACCCGCCGGGCTTCGCCGCTCAGACGGTCGCCCTCGCCTTCGGGATCGCTGGCGCCTCACTGTTCCCGGCGCTGATGATGGGGATCTTCTCCAAGCGGGTGAACAGCAAGGGTGCCGTGGCCGGTATGCTGGCTGGCCTGGTCGCCACCCTGCTGTACATCTTCACCTACCTTGGCTGGTTGTTCATTCCCGGCACCAACATGCTGCCGAACACTCCGGACAACTGGATCCTCGGCATCTCACCACTGTCGTTCGGTGCCGTAGGGGCGATGATCAACTTCGCCGTGGCCTTCGCGGTATCACATGCTACCGAGGAGCCTCCTCAGGAGATCCAGGACCTGGTGGAAAGCGTGCGCTATCCGAAAGGTGCTGGTGGTGCCGTCGACCACTAAGCCATAATGGCCCCCGGCGCCAGGCGCCGGGGCTCGCTCACCGCAACGCGTCGGGCTTCCCCCAGGGAAGCCCGACTGCTTTCAGAAAGGTATATTATGATATGGCACTTGATTGCAGCCGCCTTTGCCGGCCTCGGCGCCGCCGGCCTCGGGCTGCTGCTGCGCTTTCTCAGCGGCAAGCGTTTGCCGCGCTGGATCATCCCGGCCTGCGCAGGGCTCGGGGTTCTCGGCTATCAGATCCATCACGAGTACACCTGGTATAGCCACAAGCAGCTGCAGCTACCCGACTCTGCAGAAGTGGTATCGGTGGAGCACGGCGGGGCCTTCTGGCGGCCCTGGACCTACTTTTTCCCTATCGCCAACGCTTTCGAAGTGGTCGACCAGGCCAATCTGTCGGTCACGGAGAGCGACGGTGAGCGACTGGTAGAGTTCATCCGCTACCGTTTTGAACGTCACTACGTGGACCTGGTCACCCATCAGGCCTATCTGATGAACTGTGCCTCTCAGGAACTGATCCCGCTGTCCGCTGAGACCCGGCAGCCACAGCTTTCGGCGCTGCGCAGCCTCGACGACGGCGATCCGCTCTACCACGCGGTATGCAACGCCGGCTAACTACCGCCGCAAATGGCCCTGCCACCCGCCAGCGGATTGGCTTAACATGGCCGCAGACTTAGGGGAGTGCGCATGTTCGCTGGCTGGTTGCTGATCGCTGTTTCACTGACCTATATCGCCGTGCTGTTCGCCATCGCCTGGCGCGGCGACCGCCACGCCAGGCTGCATGGCGCCAGCCGTCGGCGACCGGTGATCTACAGCCTGGCGCTGGCCATCTACTGCACCTCCTGGACCTTCTACGGGGCGGTGGGCGAAGCAGCGACCTCGGGCTGGTCGTTCGCCAGCATCTTCGTCGGGCCGATCCTGACCTTCCTGCTGTTCTGGCCGGTACTGGCCAAGATGATTCGCGTCGCCAAGCACCAGAACGTCACCTCGATCGCCGACTTCATCGCCTCGCGCTACGGCAAGACCCAGTCGCTGGCGGCCTTCGCCAGCCTGGTAGCGCTGATCGGCACCCTGCCCTATATCGCCCTGCAGTTGAAGGCGGTATCGACCTCTTTCATGGTGCTGACCGATACCTCGGATCTGACCCGTACGCCGCTGTTCGCCGACACCGGCTTCTATGTCGCCGCGGTGATGGCGGTGTTCGCGATCCTGTTCGGCACTCGTCACACCGATGCCACCGAGCACCACGAGGGGCTGGTGCACGCCATCGCCTTCGAGTCGCTGGTCAAGCTGCTGGCCTTCCTGATCCTCGGCGCCTACGTCACCTGGGGGCTGTTCGGTGGGCTCGGCGACCTGCTGAGCCAGGCGGATCAGCAGATGCAGCTGCAGCAGCAGCTGGCCACCCAGGACTTCGGCCGCAGCTTCTGGGCCCAGACCCTGCTCGCCATGCTGGCCATATTCTGCCTGCCGCGGCAGTTCCATGTCGCGGTAGTCGAGAACACCCACCGCGACGACGCCACCAAGGCGCGCTGGCTGTTCCCCTTGTACCTGGTCGCGATCGGCTTCTTCGTGCTGCCGCTGGCCGCCGCCGGCCTGATCATGTTCCCCGGCGGTGACGTCGAACCCGACACCTTCGTACTCGCCATCCCCATGGCCACCGGCAACGAGCTGCTCACGCTGCTGACCTTTATCGGCGGCTTCTCGGCGGCCACCGGTATGGTGATCGTGGCCGCCGTGGCGGTATCGATCATGATCTCCAACGAGATCGTGATTCCGGCGCTGTTCCGGCTGCGCTGGTTCGACACCAAGCCCCGCGACTATGGCCGTCTGGTACTGCGCGCCCGGCGCGTGACCATCGTCGCCATTCTGGCCCTGGCCTACGGCTTCCATCAGCTGATTGCCGAATACGGCACCCTGGCCTCCACCGGCATGCTGTCGTTCGCCGCCGCCGCCCAGTTCGCCCCGGCGCTGCTCGGCGGCCTCTACTGGAAGCGCGGCAACCGCCTGGGCGTGATCGTCGGCATGAATATCGGCTTCGGCATCTGGGCCTATACCCTGCTGATGCCGACCCTGATCACCGCCGGCGTGCTGCCCCAGGGGTGGCTGACCGGCGGCCCGTTGGGCATCGGCTGGCTGGCGCCGACCCAGCTGTTCGGCCTCAATATCGGCGACAGCTTCACCCACGGCGTGATGCTGTCGCTGGGGCTCAACCTGTTCTTCTATATCTTCGTCTCGCAGATGACCCCACAGCGGGTCGTCGAACGCATCCAGGCCTCGCTGTTCGTCGATAGCGTCGAGACCCGCCAGACCTCGGTCAACCGCCCCTGGACCGGTGCCACCACGGTGGGCGACCTCAAGGTGCTGTGCGAACGTTTCCTGGGCGCCGGCCAGGTGTCACGGGCCTTCGACGACTACGCCCTGCGCACCGGCAAACCGCTGGAGGATACCGCCCGCGCGTCGATCGACGTGATCCAGTTCACCGAGCGTTTCCTGGCCTCGGTGCTCGGCGCCTCATCGGCACGCATCGTGGTCAACTCGGCGCTGCAGGGGCGCGGCATCGGCATCTCCGACGTGATCTCGATCGTCGACGAAGCCTCCCAGGTGCTGGAATTCAACCGCGCCCTGCTGCAGGCCACCATCGAGAACATCAACCAGGGCATCAGCGTGGTCGACCAGAACCTGCGACTGGTGGTGTGGAATCAGCGCTACCTGGAGCTGTTCCGCTTCCCTGACCATCTGATTCGGGTCGGCGCCCCCATCGACAAGATCTTTCGCTACAACGCCCACAACGGTGAATACGGCCCCGGCGACCCCGAGGAGCACGTCGAACTGCTGATCGACAACATCCGCCAGGGCCATCCGCACCGCTATGTGCGCTATCGCCAGGACGGTACCGTGCTGGAAGTGCAGGGCAACCCGATGCCGGGCGGCGGCTTCGTCTACACCTATCAGGACATCACCCAGCAGAAGCGCATCGAGGAAGCGCTGATCCGCTCCGAGAACAATATCCGTATCTACACCGACAACGTGCCGGCGCTGATCGCCTATTTCGACAAGGAGCGTCGCTACCTCTTCACCAACCGCGCCTACGAGCAGGCCTTCGGTATCGACCGCAATGCAGTGATCGGCGAGCGGGTCGAGGCGGTGATGCCGGGGCATATCGCCCGCGACCGCGCGCCCTGGATGAAGCGCGCCCTCGCCGGCGAGCGCGTCAGTTTCGAGATCTCGCTGGACGACGGCGACGGCGGCACCCGCTATATGCTGGTCACCTACACGCCGCACTTTGGCGACAGCGGCACGATTCTGGGGTTCTTCTCGCTGTACCAGGATATTACCGAGCGACGCCTGGCCGAGATCGCCCTCAAGGAGACCAACGAGAACCTCGAGGAGCGGGTCCGCGAGCGCACCCAGGCGCTGTCGGAAGCCAATGCCGCGCTACGCCAGGAGAACCGCGTGCGTGCCGAAGCCGAGCAGGCACTGCGCCAGGCCAAGCAGGTCGCCGAGGACGCCAACGCCTCCAAGACCCGCTTCCTGGCCGCGGCCAGCCACGACCTGCTGCAGCCGCTCAACGCCGCACGGCTGTTCACCTCGGCGCTGGCCCAGCAGGTCGACGCCGAAGACATGAAGCGCACCATCGGGCATATCGACAACTCGCTACAGGCCGCCGAGGAGCTGCTCGGCACCCTGCTCGATATCTCCAAGCTCGACGCCGGCGCCCTGACTCCGCGGCGCAGCCACTTCGCCCTGGCCGACATCATCCGGCCGCTACGCGCCGAGTTCGAGGTGATGGCCGAGGAGCGTGGCCTCGACCTGATGGTGGTCACCACCGGCTGCTGGGTCGACAGCGACGCCCAGATGCTGCGCCGCATCGTGCAGAACTTCCTCTCCAACGCCATTCGCTACACCCAGCAAGGCCGCGTGCTGCTGGGTTGTCGGCGCCGCGGCGAGCGCCTCTCGATAGAAGTGTGGGACTCCGGGCCCGGCATTCCTGAGTCGAAGCTCTCGGAGATCTTCCAGGAGTTCCGCCGTCTCGACCAGGTCTCGCGCCACAAGGAGAGCGAGAAGGGCCTGGGGCTGGGACTCTCCATCGCCGACCGCATGAGCCGGGTACTCGACCATCCGATTCGGGTACGCTCCTGGGAGGGATTCGGCACGGTGTTCTCGGTCAGCGTGCCGCTGGTGGCGGCCCAGGCGCCGCGCAGCAGCGATGAGGAGCGCCCGACGCGGCGCGGCGGCAACAAGCTGGCCGGCGCCAAGGTCATCTGTATCGACAACGAGACGCTGATTCTGGAGGGCATGAAGGCGATGCTCAGCGGCTGGGGCTGCGAGGTGTTCACCGCCACCTCGATCGGCGGCGCCAAGTCGATCCTGCGCCACCTGGAGGGTGACCCGGACGCGATCCTCGCCGACTATCACCTCGACAACGAGGTCACCGGCATGATGGCGCTGGAGTCCCTCGCCGAGCGCCTCGACGGCGCCGTGCCCGGCATCGTGATCACCGCCGACCGTACCGATGAGGTCGCCGAGGAAGTCCGCCGCGCCGGCTACCAGCTGCTGCTCAAGCCGGTGCGCCCGGCGGCGCTACGCGCCCTGCTGACCCGCACCTTGCAGGCCAGCCGGGCGACGAAATAGCGCCGAGCGCCGCAGGATGATGGCACCGCCAATGCTGGCGTCAATACGTAGAAACCCCAGCGGACTCTATACCCGCTGGGGTTTCTCGTCTTCGTCCACTGCACCTGCCGCCCGTTACCGAGCGGCTGGGCGCTAGGCGCTTGCAGCTAGGCGCTCCTGAGCCGGCTCAGGACTCCACCTTCGGCGGGTCGACCTCGAGCTTCTGGGCGGCAATCACTGCCTGGGTCCGGGAGTGCACGCCCAGCTTGCGCAGGATCGCCGTGACGTGAGCCTTGATGGTGGCTTCAGACACGCTCAGCTCATAGGCGATCTGCTTGTTGAGCAGGCCTTCAGTGAGCATGTTGAGTACCCGAAACTGCTGCGGCGTCAGCGAGGCGATAGCCTCGGCGAACTTGGTCTCCTCCTCGTTGGACTCGCCCAGCACATCGGCCATCTCCGGCGGCAGCCAAACTTCGCCACCGAGGATCTCGCCCACCGCCTCGGCAATCAGCGACAGTGACGATGACTTGGGAATGAAGCCCGAGGCGCCATAATCGATGGCGCGGCGAACGACGTAGGGCTCATCGCTGCCGGACACCACCGCTACCGGGATATCGGGCATCTGGCCCCGCAACTGGATAAGCCCGGAGAAACCGTGGGCGCCAGGCATATGCAGATCAAGCAGGATAAGGTCGGCATCCGGATGCCTTGTGACCACCTCTGTGGTGGCTTCCATGGTGTCGGATTCTACGATCTCGGCCTGGGGTGCCAGCTGTCGCAGCGCCTGGGTCAGAGCTGCACGGAACAGCGGATGATCATCGGCGACGATGAATTTCTGGGCAAAGGCCATTGAGACTCCTCCGGTTCCTCTTGTCGCGAACGCGCGGCCATTGCCAACGCGCGCCCGACCCTCAACGTCAAGGGGCGGGATCGCCATAGTTACACGGCATGTTACCCCATGGCGATGAATAATCCCAAGCCCGCATATTAAACCCTAGGCGGGCGGGTCGATTAATGCCAATGCACGCTAAAATGCCGGCACTCGGCCGGCATTTCTCAGAGCGCCAGCAAATACTGACTGGCAGTGCCCGACGCTCGCCTAGCGATTGGCGCGGTTCTCGATCAGCTCGTCGACCACGGTGGGATCGGCCAGGGTGCTGGTATCGCCCAGGCCGTCACACTCGTTGGCGGCGATCTTGCGCAGGATGCGGCGCATGATCTTGCCCGAGCGAGTCTTGGGCAGCCCCGGCGCCCACTGGATGATATCCGGTGACGCGATCGGCCCGATGTCCTTGCGTACCCACTGGGTCAACTCCTTCTTGAGGTCGTCGCTGGGCTCGGTGCCGTCGGTCAGGGTCACGTAGATATAGATACCCTGGCCCTTGATATCGTGGGGGAAACCCACTACCGCAGCCTCGGCCACCGACGAATGTGCCACCAGCGAGGACTCGATCTCGGCGGTGCCCATGCGGTGGCCAGAGACGTTGAGCACATCGTCGACGCGCCCTGTGATCCAGTAGTAGCCATCCTCGTCGCGGCGACAACCGTCGCCGGTGAAGTACATGCCCTCGTAGGTCGAGAAGTAGGTCTGGACGAAGCGCTCGTGGTTGTGCCAGATGGTCCGCGCCTGGCCCGGCCAGGCGTCGAGGATCACCAGATTGCCCTCGGTGGCGCCTTCGAGGATATTGCCCTCGTTATCGACCAGCGCTGGCTGCACGCCGAAGAACGGCCGCGTCGCCGAGCCCGGTTTGAGGTCAGTGGCGCCGGGCAGCGGGGTTATCATGATGCCGCCGGTCTCGGTCTGCCACCAGGTATCGACGATCGGGCACTGGCCGTTGCCGATCACGCGGTGGAACCACTCCCAGGCCTCGGGGTTGATCGGCTCACCCACCGAGCCCAACAGCCGCAGGCTGGTGCGCTTGCTGGAATCCATGACCTTATCACCGTGGGCCATCAGCGCGCGGATCGCGGTGGGCGAGGTATAGAGAATGCTGACGTTGTGCTTGTCGATGACCTCGCCAAGGCGCCCATTGGTCGGGTAGCTCGGCACCCCTTCGAACATCAGGGTGGTGGCGCCGTTGGCCAACGGGCCGTAGACGATATAGCTGTGGCCGGTGACCCAGCCAACGTCGGCGCTGCACCAGTAGACTTCGCCATCCTGGTAGTCGAAGACGTACTGGTGAGTCAGGCTGGCAAAGGTGAGATAGCCACCGGTGGTGTGCTTGAGGCCCTTGGGCGCACCGGTGGAGCCGGAGGTATACAGGATGAACAGCGGATCCTCGGCATTCATCTCTTCGATCGGGCAGTCGCTGGACTGCTGATCGACCAGCTCGTCGAACCAGACGTCGCGACCGTCGTGCCAGTCGATGTCGCCGCCGGTGCGCTTGACCACCAGCACATTTTCAACGACATCAGTGCCATCGCGGGTCAGGGCGGCGTCGACGTTGTCCTTGAGCGGCACCTGCTTGCCGCCGCGCACCGACTCGTCGGAAGTGATCACCAACTTGGACTGGGAGTCTATGGCCCGCTGAGCCAGGGCGTCAGGCGAGAAGCCGCCGAATACCACCGAGTGAATCGCGCCGATTCGCGCACAAGCCAGCATCGCCATCGCCGCTTCGGGGATCATCGGCATGTACAGCGTGACCACGTCGCCCTTCTTCACGCCCAGCGACTTGAGCGCATTGGCCAACTGGCAGGTACGTGCGTGCAGCTCGCGATAGGTCAGGGTCTTGGACAGGTTGGGGTCGTCGCCCTCCCAGATGATCGCCGGCTGATCGCCGCGGGTCGCCAAGTGACGATCGAGACAGTTGGCAGAGGCGTTGAGGGTGCCGTCCTCGTACCAGCGAATATCGACGTTGTCGGACGCGTAGGAGGTGTTCTTGATCTTGGTGGGCGCCTTGATCCAGTCGAGTCGCTTGGCCTGCTCGGCCCAGAAGGCCTCGGGCGCATCGACCGACTGCTGGTACATCGCCAGATATTTTTCGTTGTCGGCCCAGGCATTGGCAGCGAACGACTCGCGTACCGGATAGACATGCTGCTGTTCGGTCATCGATTAACCCCTGTCCATGAGTGGTTATGGAATGACGATTGCCGACGGCGAAGATTGCTGCAGCGCGTCGACCCTAAAAGCCCATCCAGCATATACCCCTGCAGAGCGCCCGCCTTTTAGACATTGGTATTAACAAATAACCATTCTACAACAATAACTTATGCCGATTTTTCGTCATTATTCAGTGGTGCATAGACCAAGGTCTGAGCACAATGTCGACAACAGTAGCGACTACCGCGACGAGCCAGCCCATGACGACGGGCGGTGAAAAAGTGGTCGCGACAGTCACAGCGATAGCGGTAAGGCGCGGGGCTGGCACGACTGACGTCGAAGCGGTGGGTGACATGCGGCGGGCGCGCAAACAGCCGGCGCATCACCGTCTGCCACTCGCGGCCATGGGGTCGCATGCGCGGCCCTCGATCGAGATGGTGGACCAGCCAATGGGCCATTTCGTGAGGCACCACCTCGGCCAGAAAGGTATGGCGGTTCTCGGCATATAACCGCGCATTGAAGCGCAGCCCGCCGCGCCCGAAGTGGGCCTGGCCGGCGCTCTTGCCACGCAGGTCGCACCACACCCGGGGCTGCGGCAGATCGGGGTGCACCTCGCGGCAGCGCTGCCAGGCGGCGTCGACCTGGGCCAGCAGGCATGCCTCGAGCTGAGCCATGTCGAGTCGTTCGAGGTGCTCGCGAGACGGGACGGGGAGCGCTGAATAGGTCATGGGGTGCTAGAATGACCGACCTATTAGCCGCCGTCCAGCCAGAGAGACCCATGTCCGATACGCCGCTTACTCAGCCGCTTCTCGATGACGACGACCTCGACCGTCTCGATGATTTCCTCGCCTCGGAGCGCGTCGGCGAAGACGCCCTCGACCTGATCAGCAGCCACGGCTATCTGGTGGCGCTGGCGGTGGCCCCTCGCGAGCTCGACCCGGCGGTGTGGATCGGCGAGCTGTTCCAGGGCGAGCCGACCTTCGCCGACGACGCCGAACGCGAAGCGATCTTCGGCCTGCTCGAAGCGCTCAAGGCCAATGCCGTCGCCGCCCTGGAGCAGGGTCTGCTGCCGGAGCTGCCCTTCGAGTTGACCCTGGGCGGACTGGCGCCGGAGGAGACGCCGATCGGCGACTGGTGCGCCGGCTTCATGGAGGCGGTGTTCCTCGACGAGCCAGCCTGGTTCGGCGACGACGAAGAGGGTGCCGCCACCCTGCTGCTGCCGTTCATGGCGCTCTCCGGGCTCTTCGACGATGAGCCGGATATGGCCGAGATGGTCGACCCCACGCGCCTCGAGGCGCTGGTTCAGCAGCTGCCCGAGCTGGTACTCGACCTCTACCTCAACTATCGAGTGCCACCGGAGAAAGCCAAGCCCACGCCGCGCAAGAAGGCCCGCGGCGGTCGTGGAAAGCGTTAAAAACTTTGATCGCAACTCGGGACTGATCCGGCGGTAGGCCTACCCCTCTTCGACCTACCCCCGGCGTCCCTGCCTGCTAGGAACTATGGGCTTGCGGCAACACTTGCATCCGGGCGCTAACGCAGTCGGGTCAGCATCCCGTCGAGGCTGCCGAATAGCCACTCCTTGAGGCGCTGCCAGCGCGGGCGCTGGCCCCACTGCACCGGGTCGATCTCGTGGCTGGTGGCGAAGTTACGTTCGAACAGCGCTGCCACGTCCTTGGCGAAACGCTGATCGTCCACCTCCTGATTGGCCTCGAGGTTCCAGTGCAGGCTCCAGTGGTCGAAGTTGCACGAGCCGAGGGTGCACCAGTCGTCGGCCAGCGAGAACTTGGCATGGATAAAGGTCGGCTGGAACTCGAAGATGCGCACGCCGGCGCGCAGCAAGCGGCCGTAAAAGCGCTGCCCGGCGTAGCGCACACCGGGGTGGTCGTGGTCATCCCCCGGCAGCAGCAGCCGCACGTCGACGCCGCGGCGTGCGGCCCGCGCCAGGCG
This sequence comes from Halomonas sp. ML-15, assembly GCF_014779595.1. GTDB lineage: Bacteria > Pseudomonadota > Gammaproteobacteria > Pseudomonadales > Halomonadaceae > Franzmannia. The sequence continues at coordinate 225,141 of NZ_JACXZT010000002.1, read as the reverse complement.
CATGCGCAGCGACAGCGTCGGCACGAAATAGGGCGTACAGATCCAGATACGCTGGCGCGCCGATGAGACTTGCTGCTGCAGCGAGTGGCGAATGGCCTGGTAGCGATAGCCCTGCCCCCACACCACGCGCCCGCGCATGCCCTGGTAGTCGTCGCTGCCGTGGGGGTCGACCGCCAGCTGACGCACCCGCTGTGCGTCCCCGTCACCGCGGGTCAGCGGCGAGTCCCAGACCCGCGAGAACAGCCGCACCCAGTCGGCCACCACCGGCCCCTCGATGCGCACAGCGACCTCGTACCAGGCGTCGAGGAATTCATCCACCGCACCGAAGCCGCCGGTAAAGGCCACCTCGCCGTCGATCACCACCAGCTTGCGGTGGTCACGGCTGAGATTGCGCGCCAGCGAGTGAAAGCCCAGCGGGTTAAAGAAACGCAGCGCCACCCCGCGGTCGCGCAGCTCGCAGCGTTCGTCGTCGGAGAGCCCCATGCCGCCGTAGCCATCCAGCATAAGCATCACATTGACCCCACGCTCGGCGGCCCGGCAAAGCGCATCGATCAGATCGCTGGCCAGCCGCCCCGACTCCATCAGGTAGAGCTCGACCAGTATCGATTCGCCTGCCGCCTCGATGGCATCGAACATGACCGGAATGAAGCACTTGGCCTCCGCCAGCAGCGTGAAGCGGTTGCCGTCTCGCCATACCCCGCGCATGATGATCCTCCCCTTGGATATTCGGCATTGACGCACGTTTGCCGGCCCAACGAAAGCTGCTCGGCGCCTGTGCGCCTGGCTATACTGGACGCGACATCTCGTCATAAAGGCAAAGGAATGGCCGTAAACCCTCTGCGACACCCGCTACGCTGGCTGCTATCGCGCTGGGTAGTGGTACGCCTGACAGAACCCGACCCCGCCAGCCTCGCCCTCGACCCGACGCTGCCTACGCTCTATGTACTGCCCTATCCCGCCAGCTCTGACGCCGCCCTACTGGGTGAGCTCTGCCGCCGCCATGGCCTGCCCGATGCCGACGCTTCACTGAGCCTCGCTGGAAGCCCCCACGCGGCCCGGCTGAGTCTTGCGCCGCGGCGTCGACGCTGGCGGCGCGCCTCGCGCCAGCCGCCTTTCCTCGCCGCCCTGCAGCACCTAGACCATGCTCAGGGGAGCGACGTCCAGCTGGTGCCGGTGAGCATCTTCTGGAGCCGCGCGCCGGGCAAACGCTTCGGCCTCGCCAAGCTGCTCGCCGACGACGACTGGCAGCTGGTAGGCCGCCTGCGCCGCGCCTGGTCGGTGCTCGTCAATGGCCGCAACGTCGAGGTCCACTTTGGCGCGCCGCTGCGCCTCTCGGAGCTACGCGATGGGCGCGACGATGCGCTCGCCAACCGCAAGGTGGCACGGCTACTCAGGGTGCACTTCCGGCGCATGCGCAGCCGGGTGCTGGGCCCCGATCTCTCCCACCGCCGCACCCTGGTCGACGGCGTGGTGGCAAGCCCCGCCGTGCGCCAGGCGATCCAGGAAGTGGCCAGCGCCCAGCGCCGCTCTCCCCGGCGCATCGAGCGCCGCGCTCAGCGCTACGGGCTGGAGATCGCCTCCAACATGTCCTACCCGGTGCTGCGCTTTATGGACCAGCTGCTGACGCGGCTGTGGAATCGCCTCTACGACGGTGTCGAGGTGCAGGGGCTGGAGCGGGTCAAGTCACTGGCCGGCGACCATACCCTGGTCTATGTGCCCTGCCACCGCAGCCACGTCGACTATCTGCTGCTCTCCTATGTGCTCTACCGCGACGGCCTGATGCCGCCCCACGTGGCCGCCGGCCGCAACCTCGACATGCCGCTGATCGGCGGCCTGCTGCGCCGTGGCGGCGCCTTCTTCCTGCGCCGCAGCTTCAAGGACAACCGCCTCTACGGCGCGGTCTTTAACGAATACCTGCACCGTCTGATTACCCGCGGCCACCCGCTGGAGTACTTCATCGAAGGAGGGCGCTCGCGCAGCGGCCGCATGCTGCCGCCGCGGCCGGGCATGCTGGCCATGACGCTGCGCTCCCACCAGCGTGACGCCAGCCGGCCGCTGGCCTTTATCCCGGTCTATATCGGCTACGAACGTATCCTCGAGGGCGGCAGCTATCAGCGCGAGCTGCATGGCGGCAAGAAGCGCAAGGAGTCACCGCTGGGGCTGCTGCGGGTGGCCCGCCAGCTGCGTGAGCCGTTCGGACAGGTAGCAGTCAGCGTCGGCGAACCGCTGATCGCCGCCGACTTCCTCGATCGCCACGCCCCACGCTGGCGCCACGATCAAACCCCCCGTCCCAACTGGCTGACCCAGGCAGTCCCAGCGCTCGGTGATGAGCTGGCACGACGTATCAACGCCGCCGCCCGGCTCAACGCCGTCAATCTGGTCGCCCTGGTGCTGCTGGCCACGCCTCACCGAGCCATCGAAACGCGACTGCTGACCCGCCAGCTAGCGCTACTGGCAGCGTGCTGTACACCAGCGCAGCGCCCCGCCGGCGACCCCGCCAGCTGGATCGCACGGGTCGCCGACCTGGGCATGGTCCAGCGTCGCGATCAGGCGCTCGGCGAGCTGGTCCTGGCCAGCGCCGATCAGGCCGAGCGGCTCAGCTGGTACCGCAACAATGTGCTGCACCTGCTGGCCTATCCGGCGCTGGTGGCCTTTGCCTTTCGCAACCACGTCTCGTTGAGCCAGGAGGAGCTGATCGAGCGGCTGGCGCCGAGCTGGCCGATCATCGCCCAGGAGCTGTTCCTGCCGATTCCCGAGGCGCTCGATGCGGACCTCGGCGAAAGCCTGTCGACGCTCGCTGCACTCGGCCTGCTGGCTCACGACGGCGAGCGCTGGCAGCGCCCCGCCACCCACCTCGAGGCCTTCGAGCAGCTGCGCCTGCTCAGCCAGCTGATTCAGCCGACCCTGGAGCGCGGCTATCTGCTGCTCAGCCTGCTGCTCGATGCCCCCAGCGGCAGGCTCAGCCGTGACGATCTCGCCGAGCGCGGCCGTCAGCTCGCCGAACGCCTGGCGCTGCTGTCGGGGCTCGATGCGCCGGAGTTCTTCGACCCACGGCTGTTCGCCGGACTGGTCGACAGCCTGATCGAAGAGAGGTGGCTATGGCAGCAGGAGGAGCGGCTCTGCTACGACGTACGTCTGGTCGAGGCCGCCCAGCAGGCCCGCGAGCTGTTCGACCCGGCGCTGCGCCAGCGCCTGATGCAGCTCGGTGCCGGGCGTGAGGCTTAGGCTAGGATGACAGCGAGCGGTGAACGTAGAGGTCGTAGCGGCTGGTCTTGCCTTCGATAACGTGACCCGGTGCGGGGCCAGCGATGGGCGGCGCCTTGCGCGGCCGCTTGACCGCCACCCGGTGGGTGGCGACGTCCAGCGCCGCCTCGAGCAGCCGCGGCGCATCGGCGTCGTCGCCAGCCAGCTCGCGGAATACCCGCATCTCCTTCTTGACCAGCGCCGACTTGTCGCGGTGCGGAAACATCGGGTCGAGGTGGATCACCTGGGGCACGACCGTCGCCTCGTCGACCAGCGCCGCCAGGCTGCGGGCAGCATCGCCGTGTATCAGCGTCAGGCGCGCGGCGATCTCGGCCAGTTCTGGGTCAGCGGCGGCGCGGTTCAGGCCATCCTCGAGCAGCGCGGCAATCGCGCCGACGCGTTCGATCATCAGGACTCTAGCGCCGAGACTCGCCAGTACCAGGGCGTCGCGGCCCAGGCCAGCGGTGGCGTCGACGATCGACGGCGCTAGCACCTTGCCCAGCCCGCAGGCCTTGGCCACCAGCTGGCCGCGGCCGCCGCCGAAACGGCGCCGATGGCCCGCTTTACCGCCGACGAAATCGACCTTCAGCGGCTTGCCATAGCGGCCCTCGTCGCCGGCCAGCACCAGCGCGTCGCCGTCACGCAGCAGCCTCAACCCCGCCACCCCGTCAGCGTGCTGCCAGGGCAGGCCGTAGCGAGCGGCGAGGGATTCGAGCCCGGGACCGCATACCACCACCCCACGGCTATCAGCCATCGTGCTCAACGACTCTTCTGCCACGCCACCTGATCGCGCAGATAGACTGGCTGGGCCTCAGCGGGGGACGTGCGCTCACCGTCGGCATAGCGCTGAGCGGCCAGCCGCACCAGCTCCTCGGCGGTGGGCTGCCAGTCGTCGAGGTGCTGACTGACCCCGGCCTGAAGCGTGGCGCTCATCGATGGCCACAGCGACCAGCCCGAGCCCACCCCAACCCAGTCGACCTCGGCGGGATCGGCCGGCAGCGTCAGACGTTCCGGGGCCATCACCGCCTCCGCCGCGAGTGGGGTAACGGCGCCGTCGTGACAGCGATAGGCGCCCACGTATATCTCGCCCATGCGCGCATCGAGGGCCGGCAGCACGTAGCGCAGGTGCAGCCGCCGGTGGGCGGCTAGCGCCAGGGCGGCCAGGGTCGAGACGCCCAGCAGCGGCTTCTCCAAGCCGTAGGCCAGCCCCTGGGCGGTGCCGGCAGCGATGCGCAGGCCGGTAAAGGAGCCGGGTCCGTGGCCATAGGCCAGGGCGTCGAGGTCGGCCAGCGACACGCCCGCCGCGGCCAACACCTCGTCGACCATCGGCATCAGTCGCCGGGTATGTTCCCGAGGCGCCTCGACGTAGCGCGCCACGACCTCGGCATCACGCCCGGCGGGCTGATGCCAGAGGGCCACGGAACAGGCATGAGAGGAGGCGTCTAGCGCCAGCAGGGTCGGCATGGGGCATCGCTCGCGATCGGCACATCAGAGGCCGGGAATTATACGCCAACGGCCCGCAGAATGCGGGCCGTTGAGCACCAAGGCGGAAACGAATCAGCCCTCCAGGGCCTCGATCACCTGGCGGGTGATATCGTTGACGCTACCGACACCTTCCACACGGTGGTAGGTCGGTGCGGCCTCGGGGTCCTGCTCGGCCCACGACTGGTAGTAGTCGACCAGCGGCGCGGTCTGCTCATGGTAGACCGCGAGACGATTGCGCACCGTCGACTCGCGATCGTCGTCGCGCTGAATCAACGCTTCGCCGGTGACGTCATCCTTGGCGTCCTGCTTGGGCGGATTGTACTCCACGTGGTAGACGCGACCCGAGCCGGGGTGTACGCGACGTCCGGCCAGGCGCTTGACGATCTCCTCATCGGCCACGGCGATCTCCAGCACGTGATCGAGCTTGACCCCAGCCTCTTTCATGGCGTCGGCCTGGGGAATGGTGCGCGGGAAGCCGTCGAACAGGAAGCCGTTCTCGCAGTCCTTCTGAGCGATGCGCTCCTTGACCAGAGCAATGATGATGTCATCGGACACCAGGCCCCCGCTGGTCATGATCTCCTTGACCTTGAGCCCCAGCTCACTGCCTTCCTTGACCGCCGCACGCAGCATGTCGCCGGTGGAGATCTGCGGAATCTTGAAACGCTCGCAGATGAACTGGGCCTGAGTGCCTTTGCCGGCACCCGGGGCGCCCAACAGGATCAAACGCATGGGTACTGCTCCTTGAACGAGTTGAAAACGTTTTTATAAATGTGGGTAATAACCAACAGGTAAGCGTAATTAGCGCGACAATACCCCGCGCGGCCCGCCCAGACAAGCCGACCATCCGCTGAGCGCCCCCTCCACTATTTATAAAAAAACTTTCAATTCATATGCTTGAACAAAACATTGCACTTTGGTCTGGCGCCCACTGAGGCCCCAAATGCAAGACGGCGCCCGCAGGCGCCGTCTCGACTTCCGCGTACCGGCTTACATCAGCAGGCGGCGGATATCGGTCAATAGCTGACCGAGCAGCGCCGTGAAGCGTGCCGCATCGGCGCCATTGACCGCCCGGTGGTCGTAGGAGAGACACAGCGGCATCATCAGCCGCGGCTGGAAGGCCGCGCCATCCCACACCGGCTTCATCTGCGCCTTGGAGATCCCCAGGATGGCGACCTCCGGGGCGTTGACGATGGGCGTGAACGCCGTGCCGCCGATCGAGCCCAGGCTGGAGATGGTGAAACAGCCACCGGTCATCTCCTCGCGCTTGAGCTTCTTGGTCTGCGCCTTCTTGGCCAGCTCAACGCTCTCCTTGGCCAACTCGAGCAGCGACTTCTGATCGGCGTTGCGGATCACCGGCACCATCAGGCCGTCCGGCGTATCCACGGCGAGCCCGATATGCACGTACTTCTTCCACACCAGGGTCTCACCGTCGGGCCTGAGGCTGACGTTGAACTGCGGATACTGACGCAGGGCGAAGGCACACGCCTTGATCAGGAACGGCAGCGGCGTGAGCTTGGCACCCTGCGCCTCGGCCTCGGCCTTCATCGACTTGCGGAAGGCCTCCAGCTCAGTGATATCGGCCTCGTCGAACTGGGTCACGTGGGGCAGATTGACCCAGCTGCGGTGCAGATTGGTGGCGCCCATCTTCATCAGGCGGCCCATCGGCTTCTCTTCGATCTCGCCGAACTGGCTGTAGTCCTGATCGGGGATCGGCGGAATACCGCTGCCACCCGCCGCGGGAGCGGCTGCTGGCGCCTGTGCCTTGCCGGCCATGACCTGCTTGACGTAGGCCTGGACGTCCTCCTTGAGCACCCGATCCTTGGGGCCGCTGGGCTTGACCAGCCCCAGGTCGACACCCAGCTCACGGGCCAGCATACGCACCGCCGGCCCGGCATGGACCAGCTTGCCGTCACGCGGCTTGTGGGCCGCCATCTGCGCTTCGGGGCTCGGGGTACCGGCCGCCGCCGGCGCTGGCTTGGGTGCCTCGGCCTTGGTAGCCGGCTGTTCGGCCTTGGACGCCGGCTTGCTGGCCGCCGCTGGCGCGCCGGCTACCTCGATATAGCCGATCAGATCGCCTTCGGAGACGCTATCGCCCTCCTTGACGGTGAGCTCCAGCAGCTTGCCCTTGTAGGGGCTCGGCACATCCATGGAAGCCTTGTCGGACTCCAGGGTGATCAGCGGGTCCTCCACGTCGACCTCGTCGCCGGCGCTGACGCCGATCTCGATGATCGGCACGTCGCTGGAGCCAGACAGATCCGGTACCCGGATCTCCTTGCGCTCGGGCTCGCCGGAGGCGGCCTCCTGTGCGGCGGGTTCGGGCTCGGCGGCTGACGGCGCTGGCTGGGCAGCGGCGGGCTCGGCGGGGGCCTCATCGCCACCCTCGCCGGCAATTTCCATGCTGCCGATCACGTCGCCTTCGGAGACCGTATCGCCCTCCTTGACGCTGAGTGTGATCAGCTTGCCGCTATACGGGCTCGGCACATCCATGGAGGCCTTGTCCGACTCCAGGGTGAACAGGGTGTCCTCTTCGGCAATCTCGTCGCCTTCGGAGACGGCCACCTCGATGATTTCCACATCGCTGGAGCCACCCAGGTCTGGCACCTTGACCTCGACGGTGCGCTTGCCACCAGCGGCTGCCTTGGCTGCAGGCTTCTCTTGGGCAGGGGCCGGCTCGGCCGCAGCGGGACCGCTATCAGACGCCTTCTCGGCGCTCTGATCGCTGGCACCACCGGCATCGCCGCTGCCTTCGACCTCCAGCTCGACGATGTCGTCGCCTTCGGAGACGGTATCGCCCTCCTTGACCAGCACTTTCAGCACCTTGCCGCCCTTGGGCGACGGCACGTCCATGCTGGCCTTGTCGGACTCAAGGGTGATCAGGGTGTCTTCGGCCTCGATGACGTCGCCTTCGGACACCCCGATCTCGATGATTTCGACATCGGTGCTACCGCCGATGTCGGGGACTTTGATGATTTCGCTACTCAAGGTCGCGCTCCTTCCAAATCGTGCGAGGAACCGGCGGGCCGTCGGGCGGCACACCGCCGGATCCAGATCAGCGGGTCAACGGCTCATACCATCAGCGGGTTAGGCTTCTTGGGATCGATGCCGTACTTCTTGATCGCCTCGCTGACCACCTTGCGGTCCAGCTCGCCGCGGTCGGCCAACGCCTTGAGCGCGGCCACGGTGACGAACTTGCGATCGACCTCGAAGAAGTGACGCAGCTTCTCACGGGTGTCGGAACGCCCGAAGCCATCGGTACCCAATACATGGTAGTCGGTCGGCACCCAGGCGCGGACCTGATCGGCGAACAGCTTCATGTAGTCGGTCGATGCAATCGCCGGGCCCTTGCGCCCTTCCAGGCAGGTGGTGACATGCGGCTTGCCCGGCTCGGCCTCGGGGTTGAGGAAGGCCTGACGGTCGACCTCGAGAGCCTCGCGGCGCAGCTCGTTGAAGCTGGTCACGCTCCAGATGTCGGAGCCGACGCCCCACTCCTCGGCGAGCATCTCGGCGGCCGCCTCGACCTCACGCAGGATGGTGCCGGAGCCGAGCAGCTGAACGTGGCCCTTGCCCTTCTTGCCCTTGGTCTCGCGCAGCAGATACATGCCCTTGATGATGTCCTCACGGGGCACCGTCTCGAGCTCGGGCTGCTCGTAGTTCTCGTTCATCACCGCCAGGTAGTAGAAGCAGTTCTCCTTGTCGACGAACATCCGCTGCAGACCGTCCTGGACGATCACCGCTACCTCGTGGGCATAGGTCGGGTCGTAGCTGCGGCAGTTGGGGATGGTCGAGGCCAGAATATGGCTGTGACCATCCTGGTGCTGCAGGCCTTCACCGTTGAGGGTGGTGCGACCGGCGGTACCGCCGACCAGGAAACCGCGCGCCTGCAGGTCGCCAGCGGCCCACGCCAGGTCGCCGATGCGCTGGAAGCCGAACATCGAGTAGTAGACGTAGAACGGCAGCAGCGGAAGGTTGTGGTTGCTGTAGGAGGTGGCCGCGGCGATCCACGCCGACATGGCGCCCGCCTCGGTGATGCCCTCCTCGAGGATCTGACCCTTCTGATCCTCGCGGTAGAACATGATCTGGCCTTTGTCCATGGGCTCGTACTTCTGGCCCTCGGAGGTATAGATGCCGAGCTGACGGAACATGCCCTCCATGCCGAAGGTACGCGCCTCGTCGGGGATGATCGGCACCACCTGCTTGCCGATCTTCTTATCCTTGACCAGGCCGTTGAGCACCCGCACGAAGGCCATGGTGGTAGAGACTTCACGGCCCTTGGAACCGCCCATCTGGGAGGCGAAGGTCTTGTCCTCCAGCGCCGGAATCTCGAGCGCCTCGAAGTCGTTGCGACGCTGGGGCAGGTAGCCGCCCAGACGCTGGCGCTGCAGATGCATGTACTTCATTTCCGGCGACTCGTCGTCGGGCTTGTAGTACGGCATCTCCTTGAGCTGCTCGTCGGAGAGCGGAATCCCGAAGCGGTCGCGGAAGCGCTTGAGCGCCTCGTACTCCATGCTCTTGAGCTGGTGCGCTTCGTTGGCCGCCTCGCCGTCGCCGCCGCCCATGCCGTAGCCCTTGACGGTATGCGCCAGGATCACGGTGGGACGACCATCGGCGTTGTTCACCGCCTCGTGGTAGGCCGCATAGACCTTGTAGGGATCGTGGCCGCCGCGGTTGAGCTTCCAGATGTCCTCGTCGGACATATCCTTGACCAGCTCGGCGGTCTCCGGGTACTTGCCGAAGAAGTGCTCGCGGGTATAGGCGCCGCCGTTGGCCTTGTAGTTCTGGTAATCGCCGTCGACCGCCTCATCCATGCGCTTCTGCAGCATGCCCTTCTTGTCCTGCTCGAAGAGCGGATCCCAGAAGCGCCCCCAGACCACCTTCTGCACGTTCCAGCCGGCACCGCGGAAGACGCCCTCGAGCTCGTCCATGATCCGCGAGTTGCCGCGCACCGGGCCGTCGAGACGCTGAAGGTTGCAGTTGATGACGAAGATCAGGTTGTCGAGCCGCTCGCGGCTGGCCAGATGAATGGCGCCCAGCGATTCCGGCTCGTCGCACTCGCCGTCGCCCATGAAGCACCAGATCTTGCGATCGTGCATGTCCTTCATTTCGCGGGAGTGGAGATACTTCATGACGTGGGCCTGGTAGATGGCCTGGATTGGCCCCAGCCCCATCGACACGGTGGGGAACTGCCAGAAATCCGGCATCAGCCACGGGTGCGGGTAGGAGGAGAGGCCGTCCCCGTCGACTTCCTGACGGAACTTGTCCATCTGGTCCCGGGTGAGGCGGCCTTCGAGGAAGGCACGGGCGTAGATGCCCGGCGCCACGTGACCCTGGATATACACCAGGTCGCCTTCGAAATCGCCGTTGGGGGCGCGGAAGAAGTGGTTGAACCCCACGTCATACAGCGTCGCCGCCGACATGAAGCTGGCGATGTGACCACCCAGCCCCGGGTTGGCGCTGTTGTTGCGAATCACCTGGGCAATGGCGTTGTAGCGAATCAGCGAGCGAATGCGCCGCTCCATGAACAGATCGCCGGGCATGCGCGCTTCACGATGCACCGGGATACTGTTGCGATGAGGGGTCGTCACCGAGAAGGGTACCTGTACGCCGTCACGACGCAGGCGATCGGCCAGACGGCTCAACAGGTGTTGGGCGCGATCTTCGCCCTCGCGATCCAGGACCGATTCCAGGGATTCCATCCACTCCGTGGTTTCGACCGGATCGAGATCTTCTCTTGCCTCCAGACTCATAGACGTCTCTCCGAATGAAGATATTGTGTCGGTCCGCCCTCACCGCAGTGGGTGGAGGGGCGTGTGGCGCTCTTCAGTGCGGGCATGACCTTCTATGGGTCATATCTCCGGAAAATCTTGCTGTAAATTCGCTACAGCTAGGCGCGTAGTAAGCCCGTCGCAGGCCGTTGAAGATACCGCAAAGCCCGCCTCCTGCCAATTGTAACCGTCGTGGAAATAATTTTCACATAAAATATTGCACCGCAGCACAAGGCCTTGCGCGCCCTGCCTCAAGCCTAGACGAAAAGCGTCGCGATGTAGTGTAACTACATGAAATCGAGCAGACAGCGGCGCAGATAGGCCCAATCGAAACTCGGCCCGGGGTCCGTCTTGCGCAGCGGCGCGATATGCGCATGGCCGGTGATGCGCCCCAGCGTGAGCCCCGGGTAGCCGTCGCAGAGCGCCCGAATGACCCTCGCCAGGGCGCGGTACTGCGCCTCGCGATAGGGCGATACCTCATCGCCCTCGAGCTCGATGCCGATACTGAAATCATTGAGCTCGACGCGCTCACAGCAGCGCTCGGGATCGAACCAACGCGAACGGCCGGCGTGCCAGGCGCGCTGATCAAAAGGCACGAACTGCACGCACTCGCCGTCGCGGCGAATCAGCAGGTGCGCCGACACTCTGAGTCCGGCGATGGCGGCAAAGTAGGGATGCGCCTGGGGATCGAGGCAGTTGGTGAACAGACGCTCGATATCGGCGCCGCCGAACTGGCCCGGCGGCAGGCTGATCGAGTGCAGCACCAGCGCTGACACTTCGTCTGCAGGGCGCGCATTGCAGTTGGGCGAAGGCACCCGGCGGGCGGCGTCGAGCCAGCCCTCGCTGATGCCGGTGGCAGCACGCATCACGGCTGATTCCTCTGGCTGAATTGCCTATACTGGCAGGCATTGTCGCATACCCAGATCGCCCACGTTCAAAGGCCCCTCATGCACTATCAGCAAGCCCTCGTCGAAGAGATCCGCCAAGCCGCTGCCCGGCTGCTCGCCGAAGACGTCGGTCCCGGCGACATCACCGCTCAGCTGATCCCCGCGTCGCAGTGGGCCAAGGCCAGCGTGATCAGCCGCGAAGACGCCGTGCTGTGCGGCGTGGCCTGGGTCGACGAACTCTTTCGCCGCCTCGACGCCAAGGTCAGCCTGCACTGGCTGGCCGCAGACGGTGATCGCCTTGCCGCCGGCCAACCCTTCGTTGAGCTGGAAGGCCCGGCACGTAGCCTGCTGACCGGCGAACGCGCCGCACTGAATGTGCTGCAGACCCTGTCGGCCACCGCCACCCGCACCCGCACCTACGTCGACCTGCTCGAAGGCACCGGGGTGCGCCTGCTCGATACCCGCAAGACCCTGCCCAACCTGCGCCTGGCACAGAAATACGCGGTGAGCTGCGGTGGCGGCCACAACCACCGTATCGGGCTGTATGACGCCTTCCTGATCAAGGAGAACCATATCGCCGCCTGCGGCGGGATCGCCGCGGCGGTCCGCGAGGCGCGGGATATCGCCCGCGACCTGCCGGTGGAGGTGGAAGTCGAGACCTTCGAGGAGCTCGATCAGGCGCTGGACGCCGGCGCCGACGTGATCATGCTCGACAACTTCAGCCTCGCAGAGATGCGCGAGGCGGTCACCCGCAGCGCCGGCCGCGCGACGCTGGAAGCCTCCGGCAACGTCGACGACACCACCCTGCGCAGCATCGCCGAAACCGGCGTCGACTGCATCTCCAGCGGTGCCCTGACCAAGGACATCAAGGCCATCGACCTGTCGATGCGTATTCTTGAAACGTGGTCGCGCTAGGCGTGGACGCGCCAGCGGCGAGCTATCGGCTCGAGGCCATCGGCCATATCGAGAGCGACTTTCCCGACAAGTTTGGCGTACCCCGCCAGCCGGGGCTGGCCCCCGCCGCCCGCGCCCGGCTGGTGCTGCACGGCGACTACGCCGACCCGCTCGCGGTGCGCGGCCTCGACGCCTACAGCCACGTCTGGCTGACCTTCGTGTTCCACCACAGTCCCGAGCGCTGGACGCCGCTGGTGCGCCCGCCGCGGCTGGGCGGCAACGCCAAGCTCGGCGTCTTCGCCACCCGCAGTACCCATCGCCCCAACCGCCTGGGGCTCTCCCTGGCCGCCCTCGGCAACATCGACACCCGCCACGGTGTGGCCCTCGAGCTGCACGGCTGCGACCTGGTCGACGGCACCCCGGTGCTGGATATCAAGCCCTATCTGCCGTGGGTCGAAGCGCTGCCCGATGCCCGGGCCAGGGTGGCGCCGGCCGCGCCGCCGCGCTATGCGGTACGCTTCTCCCCTGAGGCCGAGGCCGCCCTCGAGCGATATAGCGGCAGCGGCTCGCTCCGCGCCCTGATCGAGCAGGTGCTGGCCCAGGACCCGCGCCCCGCCTACCACCGCGACAAGGGCGACGCCGAGCGCCTCTACGGCGTGCGGCTAAGGGAGCTGGATGTGCGCTTTCGCGCCGAGGGGGAGGGGTTTCGCGTGGTGGAGATCATACCGACTTGAGACGACGAAACTCTCCGGAGTTAGCACCATCTCCGTCAGTTGCACCGCTCGGAACTGATCCGGGGGTAGGCCTACGAGGGGGCGCTGTGAACCCATCCCTGGGCGCTACCTTGCGCCATCCATGGCGCAAACCCCCTCTTCGACCTACCCCCGGCGTTCCTCGCTAGTGGCGGTGGCACTCGCCCGGATCAGTCCAGAGCGCTGTCTAGACGCCTATCAGCCGAAATCGACGCCGATGCGCCGGCCGACCTCCTCATAGGCCTCGATCACACCGCCCAGCCCCTGGCGGAAACGGTCCTTGTCGAGCTTCTCGCGGGTCTTGGCGTCCCACAGCCGGCAGCCGTCCGGGGAAAACTCGTCACCCAGCACGATCTCGCCGTCGAACAGACCGAACTCCAGCTTGTAATCGACCAGCAGCAGACCGCCGTCGGCGAACAGCGCCTTGAGCACGTCGTTGACCCTGAAGGTCAGCCTCTTCATCTCGGCGAGCTGCTCCGGGGTCGCCCAGCCGAAACTCTCGGCCAGCGACTCGTTGATCATCGGGTCGTGCTGGGCATCGTTCTTCAGAAACAGCTCGAAGGTCGGCGGATTCAGTTCGATGCCCTCCTCGACCCCCAGGCGCCGCACCAGGCTGCCGGCGGCGATATTGCGCACCACGCACTCCACCGGGATCATCTCGAGCTTCTTGACCACGCACTCGGTATCCGAGAACAGGCCGTCGAAGTGGGTGGGAATACCCGCCGCTTCGAGCTTCTGCATGATGAAAGCGTTGAACTTGTTGTTGACCATGCCCTTGCGCGCCAGCGACTCCATGCGCTCGCCATCAAAGGCGCTGGTGTCGTCGCGAAAGTGCAGAATCATGCGCTCAGGGTCGCTGGTGTGGTAGACCGACTTGGCCTTGCCGGCATAGAGCTGTTGACGCTTTTCCATGGGAGCGGTCTCCGCAAAAATCAGTGTTGAGTCGAGCGGCCGATCAGGCGATATGTTGCCAGGCCAGGCCGTGGTCCTGGGCGGCCACCGAGAGCCGCGAATCGTCGCCGTCGAGCAGCGGCGTCAGGGCTTCCAGCACGCGCTCGGGGCAGTTGTTGTGTTCCGACAGGTGCGAGCAGACGATGCGCTGCAACCGGTCGAGCCCCAGACGCGGCAGCAGCGCCGCGGCCTGGGCGTTGGCCAGGTGCCCCCAGTCGCCGCCGACGCGCTGCTTGAGGCGCGGCGGATAGGGCCCTTCGGCGAGCATCTGTACGTCGTGGTTGCACTCCAACACCAGCGCGTCGCAGCCATGGAACGCCTCGGCCACATGCGCGGTGGGATGGCCCAGATCGGTGAGCACGCCGAAGCTGCGGCCATGGGCATGGAAGCGAAACTGCACCGGCTCGCGGGCATCGTGGGGCACCGTCACCGGCTCGATCTCCAGACCATTGATGGCGAAGCGCTGCTGCGGGGTGACCCAGTGGTGCTGCGGTAGCGTGCCGAGGCGGCCGCTGCGCCAGGTGCCCGGCGTCAGATAGACCGGCACGCCATGCCGACGCGCCAGCGCCCCCACACCGCGAATATGGTCGCCATGCTCGTGGCTGACCAGAATCGCGTCGAGCTGGCGTGGATGCAGCCCCAGGCCTGCCAGGCGTTTTTCGGCCTCGCGCATGGCGAAGCCGCAATCGATCAGCAGGCGCGTTTGGCCATCGCAGACCAAGGTGGCGTTACCCTTGCTACCGCTGCCCAGCGAGGCGAAGCGCAGCCCCGACGCAGCACTCAGCGCGGCGCCCTCCTCCACGTTCGACATCAGCGCAACAGGGCGGCAACGCGGTCAAGCAGCTCGCGAGTGTCGTCGGCGGTCAGGTCCTTGTCGCTCTCATTGATCACCCGCACGCGGGTCTCGCCACCGGGCGCCTGATCGAGACTCAACCGCAGCCACTGGGCGGTCTGACGCACATCGGGACTGAACACGATGGAGAACGCCCCGCGATTGCGCTCGCTGGCGGTCATGTACTCGAGCAGGAAGTCGCGATTGGCCTCGTCGCTTTCGAGCAGCAGTTCGCGGTTCTCGCGGGTGAAGTTGCGCGACAGCTGATAGTCCAGCTCGGCCCAGGTACGCTCCATGTCGGCGGCCAACAGCAGCTGCCAGCTGTCGTCGCTACGCTCCAGACGCACGCTCTCTTCCTGCTGCTGGGCACGCTGAGTGGCCAGTGCTGAGGCACTCGCGGTACGGCTCTCGGCGGTCAGGAAATCGTTGAGGGCATCGAGGCACTGGGTATGAATGGCCCCCCCCTGCTCACAGCGCACTTCGGTGGCACCGCTGCGCACCCCGGGCTGTAGGGTAAAGGTCGCCTCGCTGGTGGCCAGCACACCACGCTGCGGGCTGCTGTCGGTCACGCTCAGCCCCTGACGGCGACTGAAGTCCTCGATCCGCGGCCAGACGTCGCCGGCATCGGCATTGACCAGCAGCCAGCGATCGCCGCCCGACTCACGGCGCTCGACGAAGTCGCGCTGACCGCCACGGGCCACCGCATCGGGACGCGGCGCCCGGAAGCGACCGTCACTGGCGACGAACTCATCGCGCGCCTCGGGCACCGGCATGATGTCGCGATAGCGGCTCTGGTCACGGGTCTCGGGCAGCACTAGCGGCCGTCCTTGCTCCGCGTCTGCATAGTCGATGTTGCGGTCGTGAAAATAACCATCGCGGGCGCAACCAGCGGTTACCAGAGCAACCGATACGACGAGCGGCATCCATTTCAGCGCAGGGTTCATGCATCCACCTTGTTGAGAGTCCACGGGAGCTGTCAGCGGTACGTCGTCGTTCAGTCGTCGATGACGCCGGCCAGCTGCAGCGCCTCGCTGACCGTGGAATGATATTTTTCGGATAGCCAGGTCATCGGCAGACGAATGCCGGCCTCGGCGTAGCCCATGCGGTGCAGCGCCCACTTGACCGGGATCGGGTTCGACTCGATCCCCAGGTTGGTGTGCAGCGGCATCAGCCGGGTGTTGATCGAGTGCGCGGTCTCGGTATCGCCGGCCACTGCGGCGGCGCACAGCTCATGCATGGCCTTGGGCGCAACGTTGGCGGTCACCGAGATATCGCCGTGGCCGCCCATCAGCATGAAGTCGCAGGCGGTGGCGTCGTCGCCGGAGTAGAGCTTGAAATCGCTGCCCTCGAGGCGGGCGATCAGATCCTCGGCGCGCTCGAGGTTGCCGGTGGCGTCCTTGAGGCCGATGATGTTGTCGATCTCTGCCAGGCGCAGCACGGTCTCGTTGTAGAGGTCCGAACAGGTGCGTCCCGGCACATTGTAGAGAATCACCGGCAGATTGCCGCCCTCGGCCACCGCCTTGAAGTGCTGGTACAAGCCTTCCTGGGTCGGCTTGTTGTAGTACGGGCATACCGACAGGCAGTAGTCGGCGCCGACCTCCTTGGCGTAACGGGCCAGTTCGACCGCCTCGGACGTGGCGTTGGCGCCGGTGCCGGCGATCACCGGAATCCGCCCCGCCACTTCTTCCACCACGGTGCGAATCACGTCGAAGTGTTCGGCGAAGGACATGGTGGTGGGCTCACCGGTGGTGCCGGCCGCGACGATGGCGTCGGTGCCATTCTCAAGGTGGAAGTTGACTAGGCGACGCAGCGCCGGCCAGTCGATCTCGCCGCTCACCTTCATCGGCGTCGCCAGGGCAACCATACTGCCTGTGATCATGCTCTGTTCCTCTCCAAAACCGTGGCCTGCCAGCGCTTCGCCCGATCGGCACTCCTCGGGGACAGACATTCAGGGGCTAGATGGTACTCAGGCGGCGAAAGTCTGTACAGAACCGGATGCCAGTCAGTGGCGATTGCCGACGCGGCGCTTTACAGCGCAGTGCCGGTTGCGTGTAATCGTTGCGTCCTTTCATTCAGCCTCGAGGAGAGCTTCATGAGCGTCAGTCTCGGCCAGCCCGTGCCCGACTTCACGGCCACCGCCACCGGTGACACTACCATCAGCCTGTCCGACCTGAAGGGCCAGCAGGTGGTGATCTACTTCTACCCCAAGGCCAGCACGCCCGGCTGCACCACCGAGGGCGGTGATTTCCGCGACCGCAAGGAGGCCTTCGACGCCGCCAACACCGTGATCCTTGGTGTCTCCCGCGACGGCCTGCGCGCCCAGGAGAACTTCAAGGCCAAGCAGGCCTTCAACTTCGCACTGATCTCCGACAAGGACGAAGCGGTCTGCCAGCTATTCGACGTCATCAAGCTCAAGAAGATGTATGGCAAGGAGCATCTCGGCGTCGAGCGCAGTACCTTTCTGATCGACGCTGACGGCAAGCTCGCCCGGGAGTGGCGCGGGGTCAAGGTCAAGGGCCACGTCGACGAGGTGCTCGAGGCGGCCCAGGCGCTACACGCCGGCTAAGCCATCAGGCCCCGCCACGGCGGGGCTTACTCTTCGGAGAGCGTCTCCAGCGCCTCGTGCCGCTCGCGGCTGCCGATGCCCCGCGGCCAGGCCACCACCAGCGCCTTGAGCAGAGTTGCCAGCGGAATCGCAAAGAAGATCCCCCAGAAGCCCCACACCCCGCCGAAGAACAGCACCGCCACGATGATCGACACCGGGTGCAGATTGACCGCCTCGGAGAACAGGATCGGCACCAGCACGTTGCCGTCCAGCGCCTGGATGATGCCGTAGGCGATCAGCACATAGACGAACTGGTCGCTGATGCCGAAATGGAAGCCCGCTACCGCCGCCACCGGCAGCGTGGCCACCGCAGCACCGATATAGGGCACCAGCACCGACAGCCCCACCAGCACCGCCAGCAGCGCCGAATAGGGCAGCCCGAAGAAGGCGAAGGTCAGGAAGGCCACGGTGCCGACGATGATGATCTCGATGAACTTGCCGCGCACGTAGTTAGCGATCTGATCGTCCATCTCGTTCCAGATGCGGGTCATCAGCAGGCGCTTCTGGGGCAGCAGCGACAGCGTGAAACCGACCAGACGATCCTTGTCCTTGAGCATGAAGAACACCAGAATCGGCACCAGCACCAGGTAGATGATCAGCGACAGCACGTTGCCCAGTGAGGCCAGCGACAGCGTCAGTGCGCGCTGACCGACCTGCGTCATCTCGCGCCCGGCCACGCCGATCCAGTTCTGGATCTGGTCCGGCGTGACCAGCTGCGGGTAGCGCTCCTGGAGATTATCGAGCAGCTGCTGGCCGGCGGCGAACATGCGAGGCGTCTCCTGGACCAGCCCCACCAACTGGTTCCAGATCAGCGGCATCAGGATAAAGGCGATCGCCAGCAGCAGGCCGATAAAGCCCAGAAAGACCACCGACACCGCCAGCAGGTGTGGTACGTGGCGACGCGTCAGGGCATTGACCGCCCCTTGCAACAGGAAGGCGATCACCAGCGCGGTGAAGAATGGCGCCAGCATCCTGCCCAGCCAGATCACCGCGGTGAAGCCGAGCACCAGCACGATCAGCAGGATCACCGCCTCCTCATCGGAGAAGTAGCGCTCGATCCAGCTCTTGAATAACGCGCGCATGGTCATGCCGTCGCAGCCTCAGGGCCTTTGCGAATCCAGTAGACGTAGATCTCGCCGCGGGTCTCGCGGGCCACCAGTTGATGGTCGCTGTGGCTGGCGAAGGTTTCGAAGTCTTGCCAGGAGCCGGCATCGGTCGCCTGGACTTCGAGCAATTGCCCAGGCGCCAGGCGCGACAAGGCCTGCTTGGCCTTGAGCAGTGGCAGCGGGCATGGCAAACCGCGGGCGTCGAGATGATTATCTGGTTGCAGGGCCATGCGATCTCCCGAAAGATGTCTGAAGCCACTGAGATTTAAAGGCACTTTGCCGAGCGAATCAATGTCCGATAGGCATCGTCTAGGATGCCCGACCGCCCCGAGGATGGCTATGTTGCAGATACTAAAGCCCTGTCTTGCCGCCACCGCGCTGGTTCTGGCCAGCCTGCTGCCGGCCTCCGCCAGCGCCGCCGACGACTACGGCCTGCCGCAGCTCGGCAGCAGCGGTGCCGGCGCCGCCGGGGCCGAAGAGTACCGTCTGGGGCGCGCCTGGCTACGCCAGTTCCGCGCCCGCGCACCGGCCTGGCAGGATCCGATTACCCAGGACTACGTCGAGTCGGTGATTGCACGACTCTTGCCCCACAGCGACCTGGGTGACAACCGTACCAG
This sequence comes from Halomonas sp. ML-15, assembly GCF_014779595.1. Lineage (GTDB taxonomy): Bacteria > Pseudomonadota > Gammaproteobacteria > Pseudomonadales > Halomonadaceae > Franzmannia. Next base: position 206,007 of record NZ_JACXZT010000002.1, on the reverse strand, counting down.
CGTGACCCTGGTCGACAGCCGCCTGCTCAATGCCTTCGCCGTGCCCGGTGGCGTGATAGGGGTCAATTCAGGGCTGTTCGCCTTCGCCGAAGAGGAGGATGCCTTCGCTTCGGTGATCGCCCACGAGCTCGGCCACCTCTCCCAGCGCCACTATGCACGCCAGGTCTCCCGCGCCGAGCAGACCCAGGTACCGGCCATGGCGGCGATGCTGGCCGGCATGTTGATCGCCGCGGGTGGCGGCGGCGATGCCGGCATCGGCGTGGCGATGGGCTCGCAGGCGGCGTTTATTCAGGACCAGTTGGCCTATTCGCGGCGCTTCGAGCAGGAGGCCGACCGCGTCGGCCTGCAGGCCATGGCGCGGGCCGGTTACGATCCCCAGGCCATGGTGCGCATGTTTCGCGCGATGCAGCGCATGGCCTCCCTGCAGGGCGGCAATCCACCCGAGTTCCTGCTCACCCACCCGGTCACCGAGTCGCGGATCACCGATACCGAAGCCCGCGCCAGCCAGCTGAGTGCCCGCGAACGTCGTGAGGTCGGCCCGCGCTACGGGCTGGTGCGCGCTCGGGCGCTGGTTTCGGTCAACCGCAGCAATCTCGACCAGGCCGCGGCGCGCCTCGCCCAGAGTGACCCCGAGCCGCAGGTCAGCCGCTACCTGGAGGCGCTGATCGCCGCCGAGCGCGGCAATCACGGCAGCGCCCTGGAGACGCTCGATTCACTCGCCAACCAGCTTCCCGACCTGCCGATGCTGCCGGTCACTGCCGCCGAGGTGGCCCATGACGCCGGCGACTACGACGCCGCCATCGAGCGCAGCCGCCGGGTACTGAGACTGATGCCCGACTATGCGCCGGCCAGCCGCGTGCTCGGCGAAGCCCTGCTGCAGCGCGACCCGGACGAAGCCTATCGGGTGCTGCGTGACTTGAGCGAACGACGCCAGGAAGACCCGCAGGTATTTGCGCTACTGGCCGAGGCGGCTGGCCGCAGCGGCCGCGACGGCTGGGGCCACCTGGCCCGCGCCGAGCACCTGCAGTTGACGGGGCGCATGGACAGCGCTATCCGCCAGCTGCAAGTGGCCCGCGACAGCGCTCGCCAGGCCGGTGACACCAGCCTGGAGAGCCGTATCGAGCAGCGCCGCGAGGCGTTTATGGACTATCGAGAAGCGCTGGAGCGGTTCTAGGCCTTAAAATTCAACATCCGCTCCAGCGGCTTGAGCGCCGCCAGGCGCAGCGCGTCGTCGACGAAGATTTCGCCGCTGCCGTGGCGCAGCGCGCCGGCCAGGTTATCGAGGGCGTTCATGGCCATCCACGGGCAGTGGGCGCAGCTCTTGCAGGTCGCACCGTTGCCCGCAGTGGGCGCCTCGAACAGGATTTTATCGGGCACCGCCTGCTGCATCTTGAAGAAGATCCCGCGGTCGGTGGCCACGATCAGCCTATCGTTCGGCAACTCCTTGGCGGCCTTGATCAGCTGCGAGGTGGAGCCGGCCACGTCGGCCAGGCCCACCACCGCTGCCGGCGACTCCGGATGCACCAGCACGGCGGCCTCGGGGTAGAGCGCCTTGAGGTCTTCGATGCCCTTGGCCTTGAACTCCTCGTGCACGATGCAAGCGCCGTCCCACAGCAGCATGTCGGCGCCGGTCTGCTTCTGGATATAACCGCCCAGATGCTTGTCCGGCGCCCACAGGATTTTCTCGCCGCGGGCCTGGAGGTGCTCGATCACGTCCACCGCGATAGACGAGGTCACCACCCAGTCGGCGCGCGCCTTGACCGCTGCAGAGGTATTGGCATAGACCACCACGGTGCGATCCGGGTGCTGGTCACAGAAGGCCGCGAATTCATCGGCCGGGCAGCCGATATCCAGCGAGCAGGTCGCCTCCAGGGTTGGCATCAGCACGCGCTTCTCGGGGGACAGGATCTTGGCGGTCTCGCCCATGAAGCGCACCCCGGCGACGACCAGCGTCTCGGCTTCGTGGCGAGCACCGAAGCGCGCCATTTCCAAGGAGTCGGCCACGCAGCCGCCAGTCTCTTCGGCAAGCTGCTGAATGGCGTCATCGGTATAGTAGTGGGCGACCAGCACGGCGTTGTGCGCCTTGAGCAGTCGCTTTATTTCATCGACGCGCGCTTCATCCTCGGCGGGAATCCGCGTCGGGCAGTAGGCGCGGGCCAGGTGCTCTTGCACCTCGGCACGGGAAGTCATCATCGTCATCGTGTCTACCACTGTGACTGGCAGGGGCTCCCCCTGCTATGTACCAGGTGTACCGTGACGGGCTCTCTGCCCGGCGGCACACGCCAGAAGGCAGCATGTGCGGCGGCTCCCGCCGCAGCTGCCTTGCACTATTCTAGACCACAATGCACCGAAATTGCTCCCCTAGTACCCCGCTAGTTGGCATATCGTTTCACGTGCCTGAATGCTGGTCTCCCAGCACCCTGGCGTATAGCAGCCGGTCAGCGTGGTAACAGCCGCAAGACGCCTCGATCAACCCCGCTCGATCGAGCACAGTGATATTGCCTCGCTGGTAGCTGATCAAGCCGCGCGCCTGCAGCGCCATGGCTGCCTGAGTGATGCCGGCACGCCGGACACCCAGCATCACGGCAAGGAATTCATGGGTCAGTTGCAGGTTATTGGAAGAGGCACGGTCATGGGTCATCAGCAGCCAGCGCGCCAGGCGCGCCTCGACCTGGTGAAAATGCGTGCAGGCAGCCGTCTGGGCGAGCTGGTTCATGACCACATACAGGTAGCGTAATAGCCGCTTATGCAGGGCCGGGCAGGATAGCAGCAGGTGCTGGAACCTGGCGGCATCCATACGCAGCGCCGCGCCGGCGCCCTGAACCAGTGCACACAGGGGTGACTCTCTTACCCCCAGCAGCAGTGACACCCCCATCATGCCCTCACGCCCTGCCATGGCCACTTCCAGTCTGTCGCCGTCATCGAGGCTGACGATCAGTGAGATAAAGCTGTCGACGGGGAAGTAGACATGCTCGATCACGGCGCCTGGCTCGACCAGCACCTCGCCAAATACCAGCGTCGCGGGCTCGCACGCGGCCATGAAGGCAGCGTGTTCCGTCGGCGGCAGACCGAAAAGCAGCTGGTTGGCAGCGGGAATAGCGTGGCGGGGTGTCATGGCTGCTCCGGCGTCGACGTACCTGGCAAGCGGCATGAACAAAGGGTATGAATTTTTCAATGTCGACTGCAGACCGAGATCCCGGAGCCTGACCCCGGGCGATATATGTGCAGATTAGCATGCTATGAATCATGCGTCGGCACGCTAGCGTACATAGACGCTGCGACAAAGATAGTCCGAGGGCTCAGAGAATGGAGTGACGGTCCAGCAACCGATCGTACTCGCCTTTGACCACCGCGTAACACTCGCAGACCCGCGCTTCGAGACCCGGCCGATCGAGCACGGTGATGTGCCCGCGTTGGTAGGAAATCAGCCCCGCTCGCTGGAGCTTGCCCGCCGACTCGGTCACCCCCTCGCGGCGCACCCCCAGCATATTGGCGATCAGCTCCTGGGTCATGACCAGGGTGTCACCCGGCAACCGGTCGAGACTCAGCAGCAGCCAGCGGCAGAGTTGCTGATCGACGCTGTGGTGGCGGTTACAGACCGCCGTCTGGGCCATTTGTGTCAACAGCGCCTGGGTATAGCGCAGCAGCAGCCGCTGCATCGCACCCCCTCGGTAGAACTCATCCTTGAGACGCTGCCCCTTGAGACGGTAGGCCTCGCCGGCACTCTGCACGATGGCCCGGCTCGGCGTCGTCTCGCCGCCCATGAACAGCGACACGCCGACAATGCCTTCATGACCCACCACGGCGATTTCCGTGGAGGCACCGTTCTCCATCACGCACAGCAGCGACACGATGGCGTCGAGGGGGAAATAGACGTACTGCATCACGCCACCCGATTCGCTCAGCGACTTGCCCAGCGGCAAGGGCACGCGCTCGAGATCGGGTAGCAGCCGCGCCATTTCGGCCTCCGGCAGCAGCGCCAACAGCCGGTTCCGCGGGTCATATTGTGGAGTCGACATTCCGCCCTCCATTGTGCGTCAGTGTCGGAGCTACTTCGTCAAGATTATGTGCGCCAACCAACGGATGAAACTCTCATCCTGCATTTATGATGAGTGTAGCGGTCCGTCGCAGCCGCGCCGCCCTCAGGTAACTCCCGCTGCGAGCACGTCCCCCCTAACCCGAGCGACACCGTCATGAAACACCTCAAACCGCTGATTCGTAGCACTACCGTTATTCTGGCACTGCTGTCACTCGCCGCCTGCTCCGGCATGTCGTCACAGGACAAGGGCACCGCGATAGGCGCCGGCGTAGGGGCCGTAGGAGGTTCAGTCCTTACCGGCGGCTCCGCCATCGGCACCGTCGGTGGCGCCGCTGTGGGGGGCGTCATAGGCCACGAAGTCAGCAAACCGTGATCTTTCACTAGACATGTCAGCGGCGCTTCGAGGAGCGCCGCTAGCGTTTCCGACAGTGGAATCTACTGCGATCGCTGGCATATCTATATCAGTATAGGGTAATTGGCGACACGCTCTGTACGCTATCGCACAGAGCGCAGCCAGAAACGTAACTACATTGTTACCAATCCGTACGACCTGCCTGCTCGTTGCCTGCCACTGAGATGGCTCTCATGGAGTGAGTTATGCGCCTAGGATTGACGACATTGCCAACGCCCGACCCAGCACAAGACGACCAAGGAACTCATCAAGTCCAGCGGCCGCTGCTCGAAGTGCTGCTAATCGGCCCCGGTACGCCTGATATGCTAGGCCTCGAGGCGATACTGTGCTCAGCCAAGGCGGATTACAGCACCACCCGGGTCGAATACCTGCAGCAAGCATTGGACCTACTTCAGCAGCAATCCTTCGACATGCTGCTGCTCGATCTCACCCTGACACAATGCCCGTGGCGCGCCGCGCTTGAACAGCTGGCCAATGCCGCGCCGCAGGCGCTGCGCATCGGCCTGGCCGACGGCGACGAACACCCCTCGTCAGATGAAGCTCGCTGTCATGGTGCCCATGACACCATCACTCTGCCGAAGCTCGACGCATACTGGCTCTTGCATCTGCTGGATACGGCACTGCATCTGAATCAGCCAAAGCGTGAGCTTGATGAACATGATACGCACCTGGACACCATCAACGACGCCCTGCCGATTGGCACCCTGATCACCGATATGCAAGGCACCTGCTGCCGCAGCAATGCCCGGTATCGCAGCATCTGTGGTCAAGCGGCCGCCCCGCTGAGTGATAGGCACTGGACATGCGCCCTGCACCCGGATGACCGCTCGCGGGCCACCCAGGAGTGGCAGCAGGCCTTCGAGAGCGACACCCCCTGCCATATCGAGGCGCGCATACTGCGTCCGGACAACAGCATCGCCTGGGTCAGCATCAATGCCGCATGCCTGAGCGGAGCGCGCGGATATATCCATACCGTGGAGGACATCACCTCACGAAAGCAGGACGACCGCCTGCTGCGCGCCGCCGAGGAGGCCCTGTATATCGAGAAGGAGCGCGCTCAGGTCACACTGAATTCGATCGGCGATGCGGTTATCTCGACCGATAACGCCTGCCGAGTGACTTACCTTAATCGGGTAGCCGAGGTGATGACCGGCTGGCCCCATGAGAGTGCCCTGGGCAGGCCTATCACCGACGTCTTCCGTATTGTTGAAGAAACATCACGCCAACCTGCCAGTGACCCCGCCCGGCGAGCCATCGATGAAAACCGCATTGTCGGCCTGGCAATGGGCACGATCCTGATTGGGCGCGACGGCAGCGAACTGGCGATCGAGGATTCCGCGGCGCCCATCCACGACCGCAGTGGTGAGGTCACCGGCGCGGTGATCGTGTTTCATCACGTCAACCAGTCCTTGACCATCGCCAAGCGCATGTCGCACCTGGCACTGCATGATGCGCTGACCGACCTGCCCAATCGCGTGCTGCTACGCGAGCGCCTGACCCGTGCGATCGGCCTTGCCCAGCGGCATCGTCAGCTCGTGGCCCTGCTGTTCATTGACCTGGATGACTTCAAGGCCATCAATGATCGCCTCGGCCACGCCGCCGGCGATGCGCTGCTGCAATGCATCGCCAGGCGACTGAAAAGCTGCGTACGCGACACCGATACCGTCTGTCGACTCGGCGGCGATGAATTCGTGATTCTATTGACCGAGGTGAGCAGCATCGATGATGCCCGCCAGGTGGCCGAAGCCATCTTCGACGCCTTACTACCGCCACATTACATTGGCGAAAGAACGATCGACATCACGGCCAGCCTCGGCATCAGCCTCTATCCCAACAGTGGCAGTACGCCAGACGAGCTGATGCATCGCGCGGACACCGCCATGTACCATATCAAGCGCCAGGGGCGGAACAGTTACCAGTTCTTTTCCGGTGATATGCTGCCCAGCCACTCACATGATCTTCCAGGCTCGAGCGCCATTTCACGATATAAAGGCGCCCCCTATAGCTGATTGCTCTCCAGCGTACGCTAGCGCACAGTCGGCGTGATCAGCAACGTATATTCTTGTAACGAGTGTGGCAAGGGAAGTGCCTAGACAAGGATGTCGCACATTGCGTCGCAGGGAGCGCGGCGCCACTAGACGTTCAATAAGGCCGTCATCTCGACGTCCACTATTATGCTGTTTATCGCCACGATGCTGTTACCAACCGCTGACTCAACGTCTGATATATCGGCCAGCGAACCGTTCCCAGAAGCTGACCACCTGGCTTCCAGTGACCTTTCTAAAGATATCGACATCAATCTAGATGACGGCTATTGATAAGACATGAGGCACCATGAACAATTTCGTATGGATCGTCGGAGCCGTGGTGATAGTACTGGTCGTACTGTCGGTCCTGGGCTTGCGCTAGACGCTCGCCTTGACGCTTCTCGACGACTACCGCCAATGCCGCTACCGCCTCACACAGTGGCTTGCTACCAGACGTAGCCAAGCCTCGCAGGTGGAGACGGCCTTACCGCCCCGCGCAGAGCTCCTCAGCACTGCGCAGATGGAGGCCCACGGAGAGTGGCTAGCCAACTGCCACCAGCTCGCCAACGGACACGCCCCCGACCTGCTGCTACCCCGTCTGCGTAACAATGAGCAGACGCTGGTCGCCAGCTGCAACCGCTTGGCCACTGCAGTAGCCGAACAGCAGCGTATTGCACCGGCCGGCGAGGGGATGCTCGACAACTTCCATCTCCTCGAAGAGCAGATGCTGACCGCCCGGCGCCATCTTCCCCCCGGCTATAGCACCTCACTCCCCAGGCTATCGAGCGGCCCCTCGGCGGGACGTCCACGGGTCTACGACATTGCCATGGAAGCTATCGCCCACGGCGACGGCCATCTCGCCTTCGACAACCTGCATCGCTTCGTGGCGGCCTATCAGCGCAACATTACCTTGACGCTGGGCGAGCTGTGGGCCATCCCGATCATGCTGCGCCTGGCGCTGATCGAAAATCTGCGCCAGGTGGCTGACCGCCTCGACGCGGGACTCAGCGAATGCCTGCTGGCGGAGTCCTGGGCAGAGCGCATGATCGCCACCGCCGAGCAAGACCCCAAGGGTCTGATCCTGCAGGTCGCCGACATGGCCCGCTCGAAGCCGCTGATGAGCAGCGAGTTCGTGGCCGTGCTGTCACGACGCTTGCAGGGACGCGGGCCGTCGCTTTCGCTGCCGCTCTCGTGGGTCGAGCAGCGACTCTCGGATTCCGGTGCCAGTATCGAACAGCATATCTTGATCGCCAATCAACAGCAGGCCTCCGATCAGGTGTCGGTAAGCAACAGCATCGGCAGCCTGAGGATCATCGCTGCTATCGACTGGCAGGACTTCGTGGAGTCGCAAAGCGCGGTAGAACATGTCCTGCAAGAGGATCCCAGCGGTATCTACCCAAGCATGGACTTTGCCACCCGCGACCGTTATCGGCATGTGGTGGAAGCCCTGGCCAGCCGTTCGGCGCTGGGCGAGAGCGAGGTAGCGAGCCTGGCCATCGAGCTCGCCGCCTCGGCCGACCAGGCGAGCAATGATCCCGAGCGCACCCGACACGTCGGCTACTACCTGATCGGCGCGGGCTTGGCCGACCTGACGCGGGAAGCTAGGGCAAGCCGCTCCCCAATGCGTCGCCTGGGTATCAGCATGCGGCGACGCGCTCTGCCCCTCTACCTTGGCGCTATCGGCGCCGTGACACTGCTGCTCAGCGCGACCCTGCTGTTGGCCGCCGAGGCGCGACTCACTGGCCCGGCGCCACTGGCGTGGATAGTCAGCGTCACGGTGCTGTCGCTACTGGTCAGCAGCCAGACCGCTGTGTCGCTGGTCAACCGGCTCACGGCGCTGATGGTGTCACCGCGCACGCTACCGCGTATGGAGGTCAAGCAGGGTATCCCCGCCCACTGCCGCACCCTGGTGGTCACGCCAACCCTGCTGACAGATGCTGCCGGTATCGAGGCGCTGCTGGAATCGCTCGAGGTGCGTTTCCTGGCCAACCAGGATGCCCATCTGCATCTTGCCCTGCTGACCGACTTCAGCGATGCCCCGCAGGCCACGCTCCCAGGTGACGATGCCCTGCTGACGCAAGCACAGGATGGCATCAGCCAGTTGAACGCCAGCTATGCCGAACACTGGCGTGCCCTCGGCGGTGACGCCACTCCCTTCTATCTCTTTCACCGCCCGCGCTGCTGGAACGCCCAGGAGCAGTGCTGGATGGGCCACGAGCGCAAGCGCGGCAAGCTCGCCGACCTCAACGCCCTGCTGCGAGGTAAGCCGGAGACCAGCGTCCGACAGCGCTTCGCACTGACCGTGGGGGATATCTCGCCGCTGTCAGAGGTGGCCTATGTCATCACCCTGGACAGCGACACTCAGCTCCCCCGAGATGCCGCTCGCCAACTGGTCAGCGCCATGGCCCACCCGCTCAATCGTCCACGTCATGATCCTCTTACCAACCGCGTCGTTGACGGTCATGGCATTCTGCAGCCAAGCGTCGCGGCCAGCCTGGAGGGCGCCAACCGGTCACGCTATGCGCGACTGTTCGGCGGCGAGGCGGGCATCGACCCCTATACCCGGGCCATCTCCGATCTCTATCAGGACCTGTTCGACGAAGGTTCTTATATCGGCAAGGGCATTTACGATGTCGATGCCTTTGAACGGGCCATCGACACCCGCTTCCCCGAGAACCTGATCCTCAGCCATGACCTGCTGGAGGGCTGCCACGCTCGCTCGGGGCTGGTCAGCGATATCTCGCTCTACGAGGACCATCCCAGCGACTACCTCGACGACATCAAGCGCCGCCAGCGCTGGATACGCGGCGACTGGCAGCTTACCGGCTGGCTAAGCCGACATCCGCCCATGGGAGACTCCCGTCCGGGCAGCCCAAGCGGCAACCCCCTGCCGCTGCTGTCACGCTGGAAGCTGCTCGACAACCTGCGGCGCAGCCTCTTCCCCATCGCTCTGATGACGCTGCTGCTGGTGGGCTGGACTCAGCCCGCGACCGCCTGGGTCTGGACCCTCGGCGGCGCCGCGCTGCTGCTGATACCGATGCTCGGCGACGTACTCCGCGAGCTGCTCAGCAAACCCGACGAGCGCCCCCTTGGCCAGCACCTCGCATGCACCTCGCGCGACCTGCTCGGACGCATCGGCCAGCTCGGCTTCCAGCTTAGCTGCCTGCCCTACGAGGCCTACATCCACCTCGACGCCATCCTGCGCACCCTGTGGCGACGCCATGTCAGCCACCGGCGTCTGCTGGAGTGGGTACCGTCGAGCACCTGCCAGGCGCGCCCGCCGCGCGACGGCGTGCAGAACATGTTCCGGCAGATGTGGCTCGCGCCTGCAGTGGCGACCAGTGTCGCCTTGATACTCGCCGTCGCTCACCCGTTGACGCTGCTCGCCGCGGCTCCCTTCCTGGTGCTATGGGGGAGCGCTCCGGGTCTGGCCTGGTGGCTAAGCCGCCCACAGCTGCCGCCACCCTCGCAGCTGGATGCCGTGCAAACTCAGTTTCTAAGACGCCTGGCCAGACGTACCTGGGCGTTTTTCGAACAGACGCTGAGCGCCGAGGACCACTGGCTCCCCCCCGACAATATTCAGGCGTACCGCGAGACCACCGTGGCCCATCGGACCTCGCCGACCAATATCGGCATGGCGCTACTGGCCAACCTATCGGCCTATGATTTCGGCTATCTCAGCGCCGCGGACCTGATCAGGCGCAGCGAGCAGACCCTGGGAACGCTGAGTGTGCTACCCCGCTATCGCGGTCATTTCTACAATTGGTACGACACCGAGACCCTGCAGCCGCTGCCGCCCCACTATGTCTCCAGCGTCGACAGCGGTAACCTCTCGGGCCATCTGTTGACCCTTGGCCGTGGGCTACTCGAGGTGGCAGACGCGCCGCTGCTGCCCCTGCGCTGCTGGCAAGGGATGCACGATACGTTGGCGCTTATCGAAGAGTGTGGCGGCAACGCCGCACGGGTGCCGCTAGAGGCCTACCGGCGGGAGCTGGACCACAGCTGCCCGACACCGCAGCAGCGCCTCGCGAGCTGGCATCAGGCGCTGACCCGGCTCAGCGCTGCAGGTGTTGCGCTGTGCGCCGCCATGCATCCGCATGCCACAGCGGCGCACCCCGAGGCGAGTACATCACCTCAAGCCCCGCTGCTGGAGGAGAACGCCCACCAGTGGGCGCTCAGCCTGCAGCAGCAGACCCGCGCCATGCTCGATGAACTCGACCATCTGGCGCCCTGGCTGGCGCAGTCGCAGTGTCTTGACGACTGCCCGCTCGGCAGAGCCCTCAACGCCCTTGCGCTGCCCACTCTGGTCGACATCGCCAGCCTCGACAACGTGCTCGGCAGCGTCGCGGCAACGCCCCCCGAACACGCGATCGATGACACTCAAGCGGCCCCGCTACGGGAGGCGATCCAGCTCGCCAAGCGGCGCGCCCAGCAGCGCATCGCTACCCTCGAGCGGCTCGCCGCCAGCTGCGCTGGTTTCGCTCAGGTTGAGTATGGCTTCCTGTTCGACCGCACCAAACACCTGCTTGCCATCGGCTATAACGTCACCGAGGAGCGTCTGGATAGTGGCTATTACGATCTACTCGCCTCGGAATCTCGGCTGAGCAGCTTCGTCGGAATCGCCCTTGGCCAGCTACCCAAGGAGAGCTGGTTCAGCCTCGGTCGACTGCTGACCCGCGCTGGGGGGAAACCGGTGCTGCTGTCGTGGAGCGGCTCGATGTTCGAATATCTGATGCCGATGCTGGTGATGCCGACCTACCCCAATACGCTGCTCGACCAGACCTGCCGTGCGGCCGTCGCTCGCCAGATCGACTATGGCAAGCAGCGCGGAGTGCCCTGGGGGATTTCCGAGTCCGCCTACAACAGCGTCGATGCCAAGCTCAACTATCAGTATCGCGCCTTCGGCGCGCCCGGTCTGGGACTGAAGCGCGGCCTGGCGGAAGACCTGGTCGTCGCTCCCTACGCCTCGGTAATGGCGCTGATGGTGGCGCCAGTCGCCGCCTGCCACAACCTGCAGCGCCTGGCTCGCGAAGGCGTGATGGGGAAATTCGGGCTGTTCGAGGCAGTCGACTATAGCCCCTCTCGCCAACGCCGCGGCTCCCACAAGACGCTGGTGCGTTCTTTCATGGCACACCACCAGGGCATGAGCCTGCTGGCGCTGGCCTACCTGCTGCTGGAACAGCCGATGCAGCGCCGCTTTAGCGCGGATCGCCACGTACAGGCCGTGCTGCTGCTGCTGCAGGAGCGTATCCCCCGCACCAGCGCCCTGTTCACTCACGTGGCGCGCCTGGCCGAAGTGCATCCGGCAAGCCACCGCAGTGACCCGCCGATACGTGTCTTCGACAGCCCCGACACCGCCGCCCCGGCGGTACAGCTACTCTCCAACGGTCGCTATCACGTCATGGTCACCAATGCCGGCGGCGGCTATAGCCGCTGGCGCGATCTCGACGTAACGCGCTGGCGCGAAGACCCGACCCGTGATCACCACGGCATCTTCTGCTATCTGCGCGATCTCGACAGCGGCCACGTCTGGTCCAACGCCCACCAGCCCACCCGCGCCTCGAGCAGCCACTATCAGGCGATCTTCGCCGAGGGCCGCGCCGAGTACCGCCGCCGCGACCGCATCGACAGCGGCGAGCTGGAGACCTATACCGAGATCGCCGTCTCCCCCGAGGATGATATCGAGCTGCGCCGGCTACGCCTGACCAATCACACCGCCCAGCGCCGCGAGATCGAGGTCACCAGCTATGCCGAGGTGGTCATTGCGCCTGCCGCCACGGATGCCATGCACCCCGCCTTCAGCAATCTGTTCGTGCAGACCGAGATCATCGCCGCGCATAGCGCGATCCTCTGCCACCGTCGCTCGCGGTCACCGCAAGAGCGCTCGGCGTGGATGTTCCAGCTGCTGATCGTGCGTGACGCTGTCAGCCCCGCGGCCTCCTACGAAACCGACCGGCTGGGGTTCGTCGGCCGCTGCCGAAGCCCCGCGGCACCGCTGGCCATGGAGCGTCCCGGTGAGCTCTCCGGCCACGCCGGGGCGGTGCTCGACCCGATCGCCGCCATCCGTCGCGGTTTCAGCATCGAGCCCCACGCCGCCGTGACCCTCGACCTGGTCACCGGGATGGCCAGCTCGCGGGCCGACGCCGAGTGTCTGATCGCCAAGTATCAGGACCACCACCTCGCCGACCGCGTCTTCGAGCTCACCTGGACCCACCGCCAAGTGGTGCTCCAGCAGCTCGATGCCAGCGAAGCCGACGCCCAGCTACATGCGCGACTGGCCAGTGCGGTCCTCTATGCCCACCCCGCGCTGCGCGCCGAGCCCACCATTATCGCCGCCAACCGCCGCGGGCAGTCGGCGCTGTGGAGCTATGCCATCTCAGGCGATCTGCCGATCGTGCTGCTGCGGGTTCGCAGCAGCACCAGCCTGGTGCTGGTACGCCAACTCATCCAGGCGCATGCCCACTGGCGCCTGCAGGGCCTGGCCGTCGATCTGGTGATCTGGAATGAGGAGTATGCCGTCTACCGCCAGCAGCTGCAGGAGCAGATCCTGGGCCTGGTGGTGTCGAGCAGCGGCGCCAGCCATATCGACCGCCCCGGCGGCATCTTCGTACGCCCGCTGGAGCAGATCAGCGGCGAGGATCGCCTGCTGTTCCAGGCGGTGGCCCGGGCCATCATTCTCGATAGCCACGGCAGCCTGGAGGAGCAGCTCGACCAGCGCCAGCGCCAAGATCCCAGACCGCCCGTGCTGAGTATCACCAACTCTCACCGGCCCGACCTGGGCGCCATCCCGGCCGCCCCTCAGGGGCTTATCCTGAGCAACCCGCTAGGGGGCTTCAGCGCCAACGGCAGGGAGTATGTGATTCAGCTCGGTCCCGATCAGCACACCCCTGCGCCCTGGATCAATGTGATCGCCAACCCCAACTTCGGCTGTGTGCTATCGGAGAGCGGTGGCAGCTACACCTGGAGTATCAACGCCCACGAGAACAGGCTGACGCCGTGGCACAACGACCCGGTCAGCGACACCAGCGGCGAAGCGCTCTACCTGCGCGATGAAGAGAGCGGCTATGTCTGGTCTGCCACCCCACTGCCGGTGCGCAACGACGCCCACTACCTGGTGCGCCACGGCTTCGGCTACAGCGTCTTCGAGTCCGAGCAGGACGGTATCGGTACCCAGCTATGGATCTACGTCGCGCTCGACGCCAGCATCAAGTTCTCGGTGCTCAAGGTGCGTAATCTGTCGGCGCGGGCGCGCCACCTCTCGGCGACCGGCTATGTCGAGTGGGTCCTTGGCGACCTCTCCGCCAAGACCGCCATGCACGTGACCACCGAGGTGGCCGCTGCCAGCGGTGCGCTGCTGGCGCGCAATGTCTTTCATCGCGAACTGAGCGAGCAGGTGGCCTTCTTCGACGTCGACGATCCCACCCGCACGCTAAGCGGTGATCGCCAAGAATTTATCGGTCGCAACGGCAGCCTGCAGCAGCCTGCCGCTCTGCGACGCAGCCATCTCTCCGGCAAGGTCGGCGCCGGTCTCGACCCCTGCGCCGCCCTGCAGGTCAAGCTCTCGCTGGCGCCCGACGAGAGCCGCACGCTGATCTTCCGGCTCGGGGTCGGCAGCGATGGCGAGCAAGCCGCTGCGCTGATCCAGCGCTATCGCGTTGCGGGGGCGGCCAGCCAGGCCCTGGAGGAGGTGCAGGCGCATTGGCAGCACGCCCTCGGCGCGCTGCAGATCGAGACCCCCGACCCAGCGCTGGACGTGATGACCAACGGCTGGCTGCTCTACCAGACCCTGGCCTGCCGACTGTGGGCGCGCAGCGGCTACTATCAGTCTGGCGGCGCCATCGGCTTTCGCGACCAGCTGCAGGACAGCATGGCGCTGGCCCACGCCATGCCCCAGCGCCTGCGCGACCAGCTGCTGCTATGCGCCAGCCGTCAGTTCCGTGAAGGCGACGTGCAGCACTGGTGGCATCCCCCCCAGGGCCGCGGCGTGCGTACCCGCTGCTCCGACGACTATCTATGGCTGCCGCTGGCGCTGTGTCGCTATGTGCGACTCACCAATGACACTGCGGTGCTCGACGTGCCGGTCACCTTCCTCGAGGGGCGCCCCGTCGCTGAAGACGACGAGGCCTACTACGACCTGCCTGGCCGCGCCCCCGGCGAGGCAAGCCTCTATCAGCATGCCCGACTCGCCCTGCTCCACGGGCTACGGCTCGGTGAACACGGCTTGCCGCTGATGGGCTCTGGGGATTGGAACGACGGCATGAACCTGGTCGGCATCAAGGGCCGTGGCGAAAGCGTCTGGCTGGGGTTCTTCCTGTGCCAGATCCTCGAGGAGTTCGCTCAGTTGGCACAGCGCTACGGCGATCTTGAGACCGCCGAAAGCTGCCAGGCCTCGCTCGCGTCGCTGCGTGCTAGCCTCGACCGGCACGCCTGGGACGGCGCCTGGTATCGCCGCGCCTACTTCGACGACGGCACGCCGCTGGGCTCGGCAGCGGGCAGCGAGTGTCGTATCGACTCGATCTCGCAAAGCTGGGCGGTGCTCTCCGGCGCTGGCGATCCGCAGCGCGCCGAGCAGGCCATGGACGCGGTCTTCACCCACCTGGTGCACCCCGAGCAGCAGCTGATCCAACTGCTCTCGCCGCCCTTCGACAAGGCCAGCCCGACCCCAGGCTATATCCGCGGCTATGTGCCCGGCGTGCGTGAGAATGGCGGCCAGTACACCCACGCCGCGATCTGGGCGGCGATGGCCTATGCCCGGCTCGGCCAGCGCGAGCGCGCCTGGCAGCTAATGGATATGCTCAATCCCGTCCGCCATTCACTATCGGCATCCGGCATGGCCCGATATCGGCTGGAGCCCTATGTGATGGCGGCCGACATCTATTCCATGCCGCCCCACGTGGGACGCGGAGGCTGGAGCTGGTATACCGGCTCGGCGGGATGGATGTATCGCCTGATCAGCGAGTCGCTGCTTGGGCTGCAGCAGGCTGGCGACACCCTGACGGTAACGCCCTGCCTGCCTGCCGATTGGCCGCATATCCGCCTGCGCTACCGTTTCCATAGCGCCACCTATTGCATCGACGTCTACCAGTCCGGCGAGGTGGTGCATCCATCAACGACCACCCGCGTCGACGGCGTCACTCAGGCCAGCCCGATCATTGCGCTCTACGATGATGGCCAGGAGCATCAGGTGGAGATCGTGCTCGCCAGCGACTAAACGAAAAAAAACGCCCCGGCCTGGAAAGGTCGGGGCGTTTTTTCATGTCTGGTGGGTCGTGTAGGATTCGAACCTACGACCAATTGGTTAAAAGCCAACTGCTCTACCAACTGAGCTAACGACCCGCAAGCGTAAGCAAATTCGCTTACGTAACGGCGGCGGAGATGGTGGGTCGTGTAGGATTCGAACCTACGACCAATTGGTTAAAAGCCAACTGCTCTACCAACTGAGCTAACGACCCGCCGCCATCTGACGACAGGGGCCACGTCATGTTTCCCCTCCCGACAGGGCGCACATATTACCCACGGCGCCCCACGATGACAAGCCTTTTTGTGCCAACCGGCAGGCGTTTCGTTCCTGTCTCAGGGCTTGCGCGTGCTCTTGGGCTTGCGCATCGCCTGCACCGGACGCCGCTTGTTCTTGTCGCGACTCCAGCGGTTCTTCTCGTCCGGGGTCAGCTCGGGCACCTTGCGACTGGCAAGCCCGGCCAGGGTCGAGAGATCGTCGACTTCATCCTGGGTCAGCTCGGTCCACTCGCCGGCCTTGGCACGCTTGTCGAGGAAGATATTGCCGTAGCGCACCCGCTTGAGGCGGCTGACGGTGAGGCCCTGGGACTCCCACAGCCGGCGCACCTCGCGGTTGCGGCCCTCCAGGATCACCACGTGGAACCAGGTGTTGATGCCCTCGCCGCCGAACTCCTGGACGTCGCTGAAGCGCGCCGGGCCGTCGTCGAGCATCACCCCCTCGACCATCGCCACCACCTGCTCGCGGCGCACCTCGCCCATCACCCGCACCGCGTACTCACGCTCCACCTCGGTGGAGGGGTGCATCAGCTTGTTGGCCAGTTCGCCGTCGGTAGTGAACAGCAGCAGGCCGCTGGTATTGATATCCAGCCGGCCGATGGCGATCCAGCGCTCACCCTTGAGGCGCGGCAGCCGCTCGAACACGGTGCGCCGCCCTTCCGGATCCTTGCGCGTACACAGCTCGCCCTCGGGCTTGTTGTACATGATCACCCGCCGCGGGGTCTCGTCGGCGCCGCGCAGGGTCACCGGGCGGTCGTCGAAGGTGACCTTGTCGCGCATTTCGATGCGATCACCGAGGGTCGCCAACTTGCCGTTGACCTTGATGCGCCCGGCGCTGATCGCAGTTTCCATCTCGCGGCGCGAGCCAAGGCCGGCACGGGCCAGCACCTTCTGTAACTTTTCAGTGGTAGTCGTCATGGGTCTTCTGACATCTCGTCTGTAGAGGATTCCACGCCCCCGCGTCCGTCATCGTCGACGCTCTCGGGGGCGCGTCCGGCCAGGCGGGCTTCGAGATCGGCGAAGCTCAGTCCGGACCGCGTGGACGCCGTCCCGGCGTGTGATTCGGCGGCGACCGTCCCGGTCGTCGCCTGCTGCTGACTCTCGTCTCGCACGCTCTTCTCGCGCGCTTCGGCATCTCGCGCCTCGCCCTGCTCATAGTCGACCAGGCGCTCTTCGAAATCCTTGAGTTCGTGCATCGGCGGCAGAGCATCCAGCGTCTTGAGACCGAAGTCGTCGAGGAACTGGCGGGTAGTGGCATACACCGACGGCCGCCCCGGCACATCGCGCTGTCCCACCACCCGAATCCAACCGCGTTCGGCCAAGGTGCGCATGATCGAGCTGCTCACCGCCACCCCACGCACCTCCTCGATATCGCCGCGGGTCACCGGCTGGCGATAGGCGATCAGCGCCAGGGTCTCGAGCAGCGCCCGGGAGTAGCGCTGCGGGCGTTCATCCCACAGCCGCGAGACCCACGGCGAGAGCCGCGAGCGAATCCGCAGCTGGAAGCCGGAGGCGGTCTCGATCAGCTCCAGCGCACCGTGCTCCATACGCTCGCCGAGCCGCACCAGCGCCTCGCGCAGCTCGCGCCGTGGCGGCCGCTCATGCTCGTCGAACAGCGCCTCCAGCCGCTCCGGCGAGAGTGGCTCGCCGGCGGCCAGCAGCGCCGCTTCGAGAATCTCGTCCAGGGGGCTCACCGGGTCGCTGATACGCGTGTTCATGATGGTGGTAACGCTTCCTCGTGGTCGAACGGGCTCTCGCCCGCCTCGTCGTCGACGTCTGCGGGCGCCTCGCCGGCATCGCTGGCCAACCTCGCGCGCACATGGATCGGCGAGAGGGGCGCATTCTGGACGATCTCGATCATCGCCTCCTTGGCCAACTCGAGAATCGCCATAAAGGTCACGATCACCCCGGCACGGCCCTCCTCGAGAGTAAACAGCGCCTCGAAGGGGGTGTAGTGCTGATGCTCGAGTCGCGACATGATCGCCAGCATGCGCTCGCGGGTCGAAAGCACTTCGCGGCTGATCTGATGCGTCTGAGTCAGCTCGGCGCGGCGCAGGATACCCGACAGCGCCGCCAATAGCTCGTCGAGTTCGACATCGGGGTGAATGACCCGCGACTCCAGCGACGCTAGGCCCGCCTGAGCGGGAAACCAGTCGCGACCCAGGCGCGGCAGCTCACCCAGCGCCTCGGCAGCGTGCTTGAGCCGCTCGTACTCCTGCAGCCGGCGAATCAGCTCGGCGCGCGGATCGCCCTCGTCGTCCTCGTCATCGCCCTTGGGCGGCCGCGGCAACAGCGTGCGCGACTTGATCTCGGCCAGCATCGCCGCCATCAGCAGGTACTCGCCGGCCAGCTCGATCTCCATCGCTTTCATCAGTTCGACGTACTCGATGTACTGATGGGTGATGGCGGCGACATCGATGCTCAGGATATCCAGGTTCTGGCGGCGGATCAGATAGAGCAGCAGATCGAGCGGCCCCTCGAAGGTCTCGAGGAACACCCGCAGCGCCTCCGGCGGAATATACAGATCCTCCGGCGGCGCATAGACCGGCTCGTCGAGCACCCGCGCGAACAGGTCGCCCTGCTTTGGCGCGGGGACTTCCTCGACGGCAATGGTGGGCGTCTCGCTCACGGGTGGCCTGGCCTCCTGGGGCGTCTCTCGGCTCGACGTGGTGATCAATCGTGCAGTCTAGCAAGAGACAGGCACCGCTCACAGCGTCAGCGACTCGAGCAGCGCAAAGGCAGCCTAGCGGCGAGAAGCATCTCAACCAGACGCCTCCAGGCGACGCCAGCGCCGCATCACCATCGCCAGCACCACGGATGCCAGCACCAGATTGGAGAGCGGCAGGGCCAGCCAGACCCCGTTCAGCTCCATCAATAGAGGCAGCAGGGCCAGGAAGGGCACCTGGATCACGATGTTTCCGAGGGTGATCAGCACCGCCTGGCGCCCCAGGCCCATCGACTGGAAAAAGCAGGCCGCCAACACGATAAAGCCATCCAGGAAGAGCGCAAAGAGGTGTAGGCGAACCCCCAAGGTCGTTGCTGCCAGGAGCCTGGCGTCGTCGGAGATAAAGATGCCGGCGATGCGCTCGGGCCACACCATCAGCGCCGCCACCATCCCCGCGCCGAGCCCGATGGCGGTATATAGCCCCAGGCGAAAGACCCGCTTGATATAGCTGGCCTGACGCGCCCCATGGAAATAGCTGATCAGGGGCTGCATGCCGTTGGCCACCCCTTCGGCCATCATGTAGTAGAAGGCCAGCAAGTAGCCGGCAATGGCATAGGCCGCAACCTGCACCGGCCCGCCATACTTCATCAGCAGCATGTTGTGCAGCACCACCACCACCCCGAGATAGAGATACATCAGCATGCTCGACACCCCGGTGCCCAGCACCGCCCGACAGGCAGAGAGACGCAGTGGCTGCAGGCTCAGGCGGATGGGGGCCTGGCGACTCACCAGAAAGCCCAGGCAGATCAGGGCGGTGAGGCTCTCCGCCAGCAGGGTGGCCAGGGCAGCCCCCTTGAGCCCCCAGCCAAGCCACAGGATAAAGGCGTAGTCGAAGGCAATATTGGCCAAGGCACCCACCACCATGGCCAGGGTCGCCAAGCGCGGAGCGCCAAGGTTACGCACCCAGAAGGGCAGTGCCAGGCTGGCCACCACCAGCGGTGCGCCCCAGGCCATCACCGCCAGGTAGTCGCCCGCCAGCTCAGCGACCCGTCCGGTCGCCCCCTGGAGGGCCAGAAAGGCGTCGCCACCCCACAGTATCAGTGCACCCACCGGCACCCCGAGCAGGCCCAGCAGCCAGCCGCCCTGCCCCAGCATCACCGCCGCTCGCGGCTCGTCGCCGCGCCCCTGGGCAATCGAGCACTGGGCACCGGCCCCGACACCCAGCATGATGCCGACCGCCAGCAGCACACTGACCGCCGGCCAGGCCATGGTGATGCCGGCCAACCCCGGCTCGCCAATGGCGTGGCCGATAAAGATGCCGTCCACCACCTGGTACATGCCGCTGACCATCAGCGCCATGACCGCGGGCAGGGTATAACGCCAGTAGGCGCGAGTGATCGAACCGGAGTGCATCAGTCGATTTCCCCCAGTCCTTCACAAGCCTTGCCCAGTAGCCACTCCAGCTGGCGGATCTCCTCGTCATCGAGTCGCTGGCGCAGCGCCGCGGCGGTCTCCGCATAGACGTCGCACTCCTCCTTCTCGATGTGTCGTGCCTTGTCCGTGGCATGCAAGAGCACGGCCCGCCCATCCTCCGGACAGGCCGAGCGATAGAGGTAGCCACGCGTCTCCAGCTTGCTGACCATGGTGCTGGCCGAGGCCTTGCTCACCCGCAGCAAGGCGGCCAGTTGCGTCAGGCGCATCCCATCCGGCGTCGAGAGTAGGGCATAGAGGTAGTCGAGCTCAGCAGCGGTGAGCTCCATACTGCCGCTGCGTCGGCCATGCTCTCGCCAACGGTTCCATATCTCCCAGCCCAGATCCTTCAGGTCCGATTCAAGCGTCATGGTATACCTCCATCCCCATATAGTTAGTTATTCTAACTAACTATATGGGGATGGCAAGCCTCTCACCTCTCCGACCCGCCGCTCCGCTCACTCCGCCGCGTCGGCGCGACGATAGCGACCGCTGTAGTCGAACAGCTTCTCGCGCACCTGCCAGTGGCGGCCCACCTTGCGCCCCACCACGAAGTCCGGCGCGCGCAGGCGGTGCTGCTCGGCGATCACCTCTTGCGGACTGGTGGGACGCCAGGCTACTCCAGGCGCACGCAGATGGTCGCGCAGGAAGACCGCCTGGAAAGCGCCGCGCTGGGCCGCGGTCTCGAGGGCGAACCACTCGGCCAGGGTGGCACCGTCTTCATCATGGTAGATGACCTTGAGGCGCGGCATGCCGCGGCCATTGGTGGTGGCCTCGAGCTGCATGCCGCTGACCCGCAACACTCGGGCATCCTTGAGCTTGAGCGCCGCCTTGAGCTTGTCGTCGGCGTCCACCAGCAGCGTCTGGCAGCCGTGGCAGCGCCGCGCGGCGATATCGTTCTCGGCGCCGCACTCGCCGCACACCTTGAAGCGGAAGCGAAATGAGCACTGCATCATCGCCGACCTTGATGTTTCGCGTTGAGCGCGGCTTCGGGCGCTTTCAACCAGCCCCTGGCAGCGGCGGCCGTAGTGCTCGATCACCAGCTCGCCGTCGCGCTTGCCCCAGAACAGATTGGCGTGGCCGCACTCGGGGCACTCGACCTGCACCGGCTCGGCGTCGGAAGCGGGCTTCGGCGCGCCCACCTCCGGCGCATAGAGATCCCAGGGGTTGCCGGCATAGTCGAGCACCAGGCAGTCGCGCTTGCCCGGTGCCAGGCGCAGGCCGCGGCCGACGATCTGCTGGTAGAGGCCTACCGATTCGGTGGGCCGCAGGATGGCGATCAGGTCGACATGGGGCGCGTCGAAGCCGGTGGTCAGCACCGCCACGTTGACCAGGTACTTGATCTCGCGGGCCTTGAAGGCGTTGATAAGTCGTTCGCGCTCACGGCCCGGGGTGGCGCCGGTGATCAGCGCCGCCTCGGGCTGGGGCAGGTAGCCGAGGATCTCCTCGGCATGGGCCACGCTGGCAGCGAAGATCATCACCCCCTGGCGCTCGGCGGCGCGCTCGACGATCTCGGCGATGATCCCCGGCGTCGCGCGGTGGCCCGCCACCACCCGGTTGAGCTCCTCCTCGCGGTAGAGACCGCTGGCCGCCGGAGTGAGCGCCGAGAAGTCGTAGCGCTCGACCGCGGCATCGACACGGGTCGGCGGCGCCAGGTAGCCCTGCTTGACCATCAGCCGCAGCGGCTGCTCGAACACGCAGTCGCGGAAGAAACAGGCCTCGTCGCCGCGCACCATGCCGTGATGATGGCGGTGATAGATAAAGCCCTGCCCCAGGCGGTAGGGCGTCGCGGTGAGACCCAGCACCTTGAGCCGCGGATTGCGCTGCTGAAGATAGGTGATCACCTGACGATAGCTGGAGTCGTCATCCAGCGAGACCCGGTGGCACTCATCGATCACCAGCAGGGTAAAGTCGCTCTGCCCCGGGGCGGGCGAACCGAACGCGGGCAGATTCCTGACCACCGACTGCACCGAGCCGAAGACCACCTGACGGCCGCTCTCCTTGCGCCCCAGCCCGGCGCTGAAGATATCCGCCTCCAGCCCGTAGGCCAGGTACTTGGCGTGGTTCTGCTCGACCAGTTCGCGGACGTGGGCCAGCACCAGCACCCGCCCCCGAGCCAGGCGCGCCAGCTCGGCGATCACCAGCGACTTGCCGCTGCCGGTGGGCAGCACCACCACCGCCGGCTCGTCGCCGCCGCGAAAGTGCGCCACCACCCGCGCCACGGCCTCCTGCTGATAGGGCCGCAGCGCCGGCGGTGAAGACGGCGAAGGCGGCCCGGGGGCCGCCTTGTTCACGTCATGCCTTGTCACCCAGGGCGCTCAGCCGAGCCACACCCGGGCATTGCGGAACAGCCGCAGCCAGGCGCCGTCCTGGGTCCATTCGGCGGGACGCCAGGAGTTGGTCACCGCCCGCGCGACCCGCTCGGGGTGCGGCATCATGATGGTGACCCGGCCATCCGGGGTGGTCAGGCCGGTAATACCCGACGGCGAGCCGTTGGGGTTGGCCGGATAGCGGCTGGTGACCTGGCCGTAGTTGTCGACATAGCGCAGCGCGATCTGGCTGCTGCCCTGCATGGCGCGCAGGTGGCCGCTGTCGCGGAACTCGGCGCGCCCCTCGCCGTGGGCCACGGCGATCGGCAGCTTGGAGCCCTGCATGCCGGCCAGCAGGATCGACGGACTCTCCTCGACCTGCACCATCGACACCCGCGCCTCGAACTGCTCCGACTCGTTGCGCACGAAGTGCGGCCAGTTGTCGGCGCCGGGGATCAGCGCCTTGAGCTGGGAGAGCATCTGGCAGCCGTTGCAGACGCCCAGGGCAAAGCTGTCGTCGCGGCCGAAGAAGGCGGCGAACTGCTCGCGAGCGCGGGGGTTGAACAGCACCGACTTGGCCCAACCGCCGCCGGCCCCAAGCACATCGCCGTAGGAGAAACCGCCGCAGGCCACCAGCCCCTTGAAGTCGTCCAGCGACACCCGCCCGGCAAGAATATCGCTCATATGCACGTCGACCGCCTCGAAGCCGGCGCGGTCGAAGGCCCAGGCCATCTCCACCTGTCCGTTGACGCCCTGCTCACGCAGCACCGCCATGGCCGGGCGCGCGGTGTTGATAAAGGGCGCCGCAATGTCCTCGTCGACGTCGAAGCTGGGCTGCGCCGAGAGGCCCGGGTCGCGGTCGTCGAGCAGACCGTCGAACTCGCTCTTGGCGCAGTCGGGATTGTCGCGCAGCGCCTGCAGGCGGTAGCTGGTCTCGGCCCAGGTACGCTGGGTCAGCAGCCGCGTGGTCTCGAGCAGCGGCTCCTCGAACAGCGTCACCCGCACCTGGTCGTCGTAGCGCGGCCGGGCGATCACGCCGCAGGTCTCGAGACCGGCCCCGGCGAACTGCGCCAGCACCTCCTCGGTGTACTGCCGGTTGACCTGAATCACCGCGCCGAGCTCCTCGGCGAACAGCGCATTGAAGGCATCCACCGGCTCGTCGATCAGCCAGTCGAGCTTGATCTCGAGGCCGGCGCGGGCGGCGAAGGCCATCTCCAGCAGGGTCACCAGCAGGCCGCCGTCACTGCGGTCGTGGTAGGCCAGCAACTTGCCGTCGCGGTTGAGGCCCTGGATCACCTCGAAGAACGCCTTGAGGTCCTCCGGGTCATCGACGTCCGGACACTCGTCGCCGACCTGACCGTAGACCTGGGCCAGCGCCGAGCCGCCGAGACGATTCTGGCCGCCCCCCAGGTCGATCAGAATCAGGTCCGATTCGTCCTGCTCGAGGTTGATCTGCGGCGTCAGGGTGCGCATGGCGTCGGTGACCGGCGCGAAACCGGTCACGGCCAGCGACAGCGGCGCGATGACACTCTTCTCCTCGCGCTCGCCCGCGGCGTTCTCCTCCTGCCAGGCGGTACGCATCGACATCGAATCCTTGCCCACCGGGATGGCGATACCCAGCGCCGGGCACAGCTCCATGCCCACGGCATGCACGGCGTCATACAGCGCCTGGTTCTCGCCGGGGTGATCGGCGGCGCTCATCCAGTTGGCGGAGAGCTTGATATCGCCCAGCTTGGCAATCGGCGCGGCGGCCAGGTTGGTGATCGCCTCGGCCACCGCCAGCCGCGCGCTGGCGGCCGGATCGACCATCGCCACCGGCGGACGCTCCCCCATCGCCATGGCCTCGCCGGCGTGAGTATCGAAACTCGCCGTGGTCACCGCCACGTCGGCCACCGGCACCTGCCAGGGGCCGACCATCTGGTCGCGGGCCACCTGGCCGGTGATCGAGCGGTCGCCGATGGTGATCAGGAAACTCTTGGAGGCTACCGCGGGCAGCCGCAGCACCCGATCCACGGCTTCGCGCAGGTCGAGGTTGTCGAGCATCACGCCGGACAGCACCCGCGACTCGCGCTGGAACTCGCGGGTCATCTTGGGCGGCTTGCCGAACAGCACGCTCATCGGCAGGTCGACCGGCTTGGTCTCGAAGTGACCGTCGCGCACTTCCAGATGGTGTGCCTCGGTGGCCTCGCCGACCACCGCATAGGGACAGCGCTCACGGGCGCACAGCGCGGCGAAGCGCTCGAGCTGCGCCGGCGCCACCGCCAGCACGTAGCGCTCCTGGGCCTCGTTGCACCAGATCTCCAGCGGGCTCATGCCCGGCTCTGCATTGGGGATCGCGCGCAGCTCGAAGCGACCGCCGCGCTCGCCATCCTTGACCAGCTCCGGCAGGGCGTTGGACAGGCCACCGGCACCCACGTCGTGGATAAAGCAGATCGGGTTGTCGTCGCCCAGCGCCCAGCAGCGGTCGATCACCTCCTGAACGCGGCGCTCGATCTCGGGGTTGTCGCGCTGCACCGAGGCGAAGTCGAGGTCCTCGCTGGAGCTGCCCGAGGCCATCGACGAGGCCGCGCCGCCGCCGAGGCCGATCAGCATCGCCGGGCCGCCCATCACGATCAGCTTGCCGCCGACCGGGATCTCGCCCTTCTGCACGTGGCCGTCGCGGATATTGCCGTAGCCGCCGGCGAGCATGATCGGCTTGTGGTAGCCACGCCGCTCGATGCCGTCGCGACCCAGGGCGTCCTGCTCGTAGGTGCGGAAGTAGCCGGCCAGGTTGGGGCGACCGAACTCATTGTTGAAGGCCGCTCCACCGATCGGCCCCTCGAGCATGATATCCAGCGCCGACTGGATGCGCTCCGGCTTGCCGTAGTCGAAGGCTTCCCAGGGCTGCACATACTCGGGGATACGCAGATTGGAGACGCTGAAGCCGGTTAGCCCCGCCTTGGGCTTGCCGCCGATGCCGGTGGCCCCTTCATCGCGAATCTCGCCGCCGGCGCCGGTGGCTGCGCCTGGGTGGGGGGCGATCGCCGTGGGGTGGTTGTGCGTCTCCACCTTCATCAGGATCTGGATCGGCTCTTCCTGGGCGGCGTAGCGGGCGCGCTCGCCCAGCTCACCGGTGAGCGGGGCGGCGAAGAAACGCGGTGCCGTACTGCCCCTGATCACCGCCGCGTTGTCGCTGTATGCGGAGAGAATATCGTCCGGTGAACACGCATGGGTGTTCTTGATCATCTTGAACAGCGAGTGGGGCTGCGTCTCGCCGTCGACGACCCAGTCGGCGTTGAAGATCTTGTGCCGGCAGTGCTCGGAGTTGGCCTGGGCGAACATCATCAGCTCGATATCCGCCGGGTTGCGGCCCAGTTCCTGAAACGCCTCGTAGAGGTAGTCGATCTCATCTTCGGCCAGCGCCAGGCCGAGCTGGAGATTGGCCTCGACCAGCGCCTCGCGGCCGGCCTCGAGAATATCGACCTGGCCCAGCGGTGCCGGCTCGTGATGGGCGAACAGTCGCGCGGCATCGCTCGAGTTGGCCAGCACCGTCTCGGTCATGCGGTCGTGCAGGCAGGCCACGATCGCCTCGAAGGCGTCCTCGGAGAGGGTGCCGTCGAGGCGTACGCGATAGGCGACGCCGCGCTCCAATCGCCGCACCTGGGCGAGGCCGCAATTGTGCGCGATATCCGTGGCCTTGGACGACCACGGCGACTGGGTGCCGATCCGCGGCACCACCAGAAACAGATGCCCCTCACGGGACTCGCTCACGACGCTGCCAGCGCTGCCGTAGTCGAGCAGTTGCGCGAGCACCTCGCGCTGGCCATCCTCGAGCTCACCGTCGTGGTCGACGAAATGGACGTACTCGGCGTGCAGCGCGTCGACCTCGGGAACCCGGTCGCGCAGGGTGGCCAGCAGCTTGGCATGTCGGAAAGCAGAAAGGGCGGGCGCACCTCGCAGTTCAAGCATGGTCGATCGAGCCTCTGGAGAAAGCGAAATGAGGGCCGCGGCCGGCGGCGATGAGCGCACATGATACTGGAAAGCAGCCGGGGCGCGAAATCCGCGCAGGTGACAGCCTGTGTCACGCCCGCTATCGTGGAGGGTCCTGCTGCCGATTGTTTCCTTCATGCCAAAGGTTGTCCTGACTCATCTGCGCCGCCGCCCGCGCGGCTATCTGCTGACGTGTGTCGGTATCGCACTGATGTGGCTGGCGCCACTCCAGCCGACGCCACACAGCGCCCAGTGGGAGGCGATTCAAGCCCGCGCCTTCCTGGCGGTCCACACCCGTAACACCCCTACCACCTACTACGAAGGACGCCACGGCCCCACCGGGTTCGAGTATGATCTGGCGCGACGCTTCGCCGAGCATCTTGGCGTGAGTCTGTCGATGGACACCGAGCCCAATGCGGCAGGCGTCCTCGAGGCGGTACGTCTGGGCCATGCCGATATCGGCGCGGCGGCCCTGCCGCTGGATCTGCGCCAGGAAGGGCTGATCTACAGTCGGCCGATCCTCTCGCTGCAGCCCCAGGTCGTCTACCGTCGCGGCCTTCCATCGGTACGTGATATCGACGACCTGAGTGGCCTGACCATCGCCAGCATCCGCGGCTCGGGCACCGGCCAGATCCTGCGTGAGCTGCAGGAGGAGCTCCCGGAGCTGAGCTGGAAGGAGTCCGACGAGCTGGAAGTCGCCGACCTGCTGCAGCGCATCGAAAACGGCAGTCTCGATGCCGCCGTGGTCTATCAGCATCAGTTCAAGACCAACCGGCTGTTCTTTCCCGATGTCGAGCTGGGCTTTCCGCTTGGCGAGCCACTATCGATGGTCTGGGCCTTTCCCGCGGGCCAGGGTGCGGCGCTGCAGCAGCGCGCCAACGACTTTCTCCACGCCCTGCAGCAGGACGGCACCCTCGACGAGCTGGTCGGCCGTTATTTCGGCCACGACGACTACCTGGAGTACGTCGGGGCGCGCATCTTCATCAGCCATGTGCGCGAAAAACTCCCCGAATACGCCGAACTGTTCCGACAGGCGGCAAGAGACAGCGGCTTCGACTGGAAGCTGCTCGCAGCGCTCGGCTATCAGGAATCGCACTGGGATCCCGAGGCCACCTCACCCACCGGCGTGCGCGGCCTGATGATGCTGACCAACCCCACTGCCGAGGAGCTCGGCGTCAGCGACCGCCTCGATCCCCAGCAGAGCATCGACGGCGGCGCCCGCTACCTGCGTCAAATGAAAGAACGTCTACCCGACTCAATCAACGGTGACGACCGCCTGTGGATGGCCATGGCCGCCTATAATGTTGGACTAGGCCATCTGTACGACGCACGCGGCATCGCCGAGCAGCGCGGCGGCGACCCCGACCGCTGGGCCGACGTGCGCGAGGCGCTACCGCTGCTACAGAACAGCGAGTGGTACAGTCAGACCCGCCACGGCTATGCGCGGGGCGGCGAACCGGTGATCTATGTGCGCAATATTCGCCGCTATTACGAGATTCTCGACTACGTGGACCGCAGCCAGCAGCAGTTTTATCAGCTCAATGAGCGCCTGCCCGACGACGATGACGACAATCACCTGTTCGACGTCGTTCCCCCAGTGCTCTGATACCGCCACGTCACGAGGTGACGCATGACGCGAACGGCTCCCCTGCTGGCCCTTACGGCACTCGCGCTGTCATTGCTGGCGATGCTGCGTCGGGACGCCGAGCCCGCCGACTACAGCACCGCTGTGCTACTCGGCATGCTGGCCGCGGCCCATTGGCGCCTCGACCGCGTGCGACGCCTGCGTACCTGGCTGCTGGTAACGCTACTGCTGATCCTGGCACTGGTGATGGTCAGCTACCTGCTGCCCGAATACTGGTTGAGCGTCGCCGATTGGAACGCCTGGCTGAGCCCGCTGCCTGAGGCGCTGGACAGTGCCACCGGCGCCTACCGCTGGCGGCCCCCGGTGCTGATGACGCTGTGCCTGGCGCTGCTCGCCACCAGCCTGCTGCTGAACCTGCGCCTGGCGCTGGGTGCCCCACTGCTGCTGGCCCTTGCCGGGCTGATGCTGCTGACGCAGGCCATCGACCAGCGCTCGCTGAGCGACCTATGGGTGCTGGACCACGCCGCACCGCTGCCGCTGCTGGTCGCCGCCGGTTGCCTGCTGATCGCTCAGGCAAGCCTGCTGATCCTGCGTCGGCGTCAGCAGCTGGCCAGGCTGCGCCGTCCGCTACTGGCCGGCGTGACGCTGAGCGTTGCCGCCCTGCTGTTCTGGCATCAGCAGACCACGCTTGAGGATCGTCGTCAGTATCACGCCAGCGCCGCCCAGAGCCACGCCCTGGCAGAAGACTTCGAGCGCGAGAACGCCGACCATCTGGCGGCGATGCGCCGCTTCGTCAGCTTCTGGGAGCTCTACGACGCGCCACCGGACGAAGCGGCCTGGGCCCGTCAGGCCAGCCGCTATCATCAGGACTATCGCTATTTCCTGAACATCGCTTTCATCCTTCCGAGCAGCGACATCATTCGCGTATATCCCCTGGCCGGCAACGAGGCGGCCCTTGGCGCTCGCCTGTTCGATGACCAGCCCGCCGGGCGCGGTGCCCTCAGCGAAGCCCTGCTGCATGGCCGCGAAGGCAGCACCGGCGCCATCGATCTGTTGCAGGGCGTGCCCGGCATCATCCACTACCTGCCGGTGCGCAGCAGCGCCAGCGACGAGATCCTCGGCGCCACCGCCATGGTGGTCAGCCTCCCGGCACTGCTCGACACCCTGTTCAACGATATCGATACCCGCGCCCAGGCGCTGCGCCTGTCTGCCGGTGACCAACTACTGGCCAGCGTCGGCACCCTCGATGACCGAGTCAGCTGGTGGCATCGTTTCACCATCGATGTCGGCGGCCAGCCGCTGGTGCTCGACGCGCTCCCGGGTCGCACTCCGCTGCTGATGCAGCGCGCCCGCCTGCCGGAAGTCAGCCTGCTGGTGGGCCTGACGTTTGCCTACCTGCTGTATCTGGTGCTGTTTGCCTATCAACGTCTCGCCGGACAGCACCGTGCCGCGCATCACGCCAATCAGGAGCTGCGCCGCGAAGTGCAGGCACGCAGCGTACTGCAGCGCGAGGTGGAGTGGCTGGCGCGCCACGACGAGCTTACCGACCTGCCCAACCGGCGGCTGTTCATGGAGACCCTCAACGCCAACGCCGAGCGACGCCCGCTGAGCATCCTGATCTGCGATGTCGATCACTTCAAGCGCATCAACGACCATCTGGGACATCTGGCCGGAGACCGCTATCTGCGCCAGCTCGGGGAGATTGGCCGCAGGGTGGTCGCCGAGCGGGACGGGCTGTTCGCGCGCTACGGCGGCGAAGAGTTCGTCGCCTGCCTGCCCGGCGTCGACGCCACGCAAGCCGAACGGCTGGCTGAGCGGCTATGTCAGGCGGTTACCGCCGCCGACCTGCATCACCACGACGGCCAGCGCCTCAGCATCAGCATTGGTATCGCCACCCAGACGCAGGGGGCACTGGATATCGGCCAGTTGATGCAGGTCGCCGATGAAGCGCTATATACCGCCAAGTCCAGCGGTCGCAATCGCGTTGTCAGCGGGCGTACGCTGATCACCTCTGATGATCCATCAGGCCAGCTGTCGCCGACATGGCGAAGGTAGGCTAGCCTTCAGGCGCATCGCGGCGGGCAGCAAAGAAATCACGCAGCAGCCGTTTGGCCTGTACCGCGAGCAGTCCACCCTCGACCTCGACGCGGTGATTGTGCCAGGGCTGGGCAAACAGATTGGCCCGCGACTCGGCCATGCCGGTCTTGGGTTCTGCTGCGCCATACACCAGCCGCGCCAGGCGCGCATGGATCAGCGCGCCGCTGCACATCATGCAAGGCTCCAGGGTCACGTAGAGGGTGCAACCATCGAGGCGGTAGTTGCCGAGGCTGGCGCAGGCCGCTCGCAGGGCCTGCACCTCGGCGTGGGCGCTGGGGTCGTGCTCGCTGATCGGGGCATTGAAGCCGGCGCCGATGATCTCCCCCGCGGCGTCTACCACTACTGCGCCCACCGGCACTTCTCCGGCTGCCAGCGCCAGACGCGCCTGATCCAGCGCCCGGTGCATATAGAAATCATCGCTGCGCATCGCCATCGCCCACTCGAATCCTGATAAAATGAAACAACTGTATGAGGCCATCACCGGCCCGCTCATTCCGACCCGATCCACCCTGAGGAGTCTGACATGTCCCGCGCTCTGGATGACCTGGTTGCCCTGCTAGGCCTGGAAATGATCGAGGAAAACCTGTTCCGAGGCCATAGCCAGGACCTCGGTTTCCCCCAGCTGTTCGGCGGCCAGGTACTCGGCCAGGCGCTGTCGGCAGCCAGCCAGACCCTCGACCCGGTGCGCCGGGTCCACTCTCAGCACGGCTATTTCCTGCGCCCCGGCGACCCCAAGCGCCCGGTGGTCTACCAGGTCGACGCGGTGCGCGACGGTGGCAGTTTCACCACTCGCCGCGTCACCGCCATCCAGCGTGGCAAGCCGATCTTCTTCTGCAGCGCCTCCTTTCACGGCGAGGAGCAGGGCCACGCCCACCAGCTCGATATGCCTGCCCTCGACGACCCCGACACCCTGATCGCCAATGGCGCCAAGGTGCTGAGCTTCGACGGCCACCCCATCGAATTTCTGCATCTCGACGACCAGTATCAGCCCGGGCAGCCGGCGCGCAAGCAGCTGTGGTTCCGACTCGCCGGCGAACTGCCCGACGACCCCGCACTCAACCGCTATCTGCTCGCCTACAGCTCGGACTTCAACCTGCTGACCACCAGCCTGGTGCCTCGAGGTATCCAGTTCGGCGACCCGCGGCTCCAGATCGCCAGCCTCGACCATGCGCTATGGTTCCATCAAGACGTTCGGGTCAACGACTGGCTGTTCTACGACATGGATAGCCCCTGGGCCGGCGGCGCGCGCGGCTTCGCCCGCGGCAGCATCTACAACCGCCGCGGCCAGCTGGTCGCCTCCAGCGCCCAGGAGGGCCTGATCCGGGTCCGTGACTGAGTCAGCCCTGGAAGGTCAGCACCAGCCCCTGAACCAGGTAGAACGCGCCGATGGCGGTGACGATCCAGCGCGTCCAGGTGCGGAAATTGGCATCGGTGAGGCGCGCCAGAATGCGGTTGCCGGTGTGGGTACCGAATATCGCAAAAGGCGCGGCGAGCAGGATGATGCCCCACTCGCCGGCGCTCAGTGCCAACGCCGAGCCGAGATAGAACAGCACCTTGATGGCGTGGGAGACCACCTGGATCATTGCCTTGGTGGCGACGATCTGGCGGCGATCCATGCGTGAGCGCACGAAGAAGATATCGATCAGCGGCCCGGATACCCCGGCGGCAATGGTCAAGCCGCCAGACACCACCCCACAGGTCAGCGCATGGCTGGGCCGACTGGCGTCGAGCTGGAACCAGTAGCGAGGCATCCACACCAGGATCGGCATCAGGCCGATAAGAATCGACACCGTCGCGGCATCCGGCGAGTAGCCGATCCACAGCAGCAGGCCCGCCGCCGCCAGCACACCGGAGGTCATCAGTGCCACGATCCGCCAGACGATAAACTGCCGCGACAGCCAGGCCCGCGAGCCGTTGGCGGTCATCTGGATCACGCCGTGAACGGCGATCGCCGTGGTGGCCGGAAACAGCAGCAGCAAGAACCACAGCAGCACCAGGCCGCCGGCCATGCCGAACACCCCCGACAGCATCGAGGTGAGAAATACCACGGCCACGAAGACCGCACCGACGAGCAGCGACACGATGACTCCTGATAACGACAGGCGGCCGGCAACATGCCGGCCGCCAAGCGTCAACAGTTTATATTAGCGCGCTATGTTTCGCGACGCGGATGCCCTGCGTCTACAGGCGAATGCCCGGCTCTTCGTCGCTCTCTGGCGCCCCGCGCCCCCGGGGCCGCGGCGTCGGCACGTCGGTGGAGAGCGTGATGTCGTGCACCTCACCCTCCTGCCAGTAGCGCAGCTGGGCCTCTTCATCGGCAGGGGTGTCGCGCACCAGCTCGAGGAAGTTCATCGGCGACGAGGGCACCTGGTCGTTGACCTCCAGCAGCAAGGCGCCGGGCGCCATGCCGGCCTCCTCGGCGGCACCGCTGACGTCGCTGACCAGCAGACCGTCATCGTCGGGCAGGCCGAGGGCGTCGCGCAGGTCATCGCTGACGCGGGTCACGGTGATGCCCAGTGCCGCCACCACGCTATCTTCCAGCCCCTCATAGTCGATCTGCCGCGCCGCCTCGCGCACCTCGGGCGCCACGTGAATGGTTGCACCGGCCTGCAGCGCCAGCGCCAGGGCGTCGCTGGGACGGCTGTCGATGCGCACGGGCGCGTCGCGGCCATCGATCTCCAGCTCGAGCATGCCAAGGAAGGTGTTCTCCTGCAGCGCATCGACGTAGACCCGGGCCAGATTCGCGTCGAGGCCATCGATCACGTCATTCAGCAGCTCATGGGTCAGCGGCCGCCGCGGCCGATCTCCGCGCAGTGCGCGCAGGATAGCCTCGGCTTCGTTGGGGCCGATGAAGATCGGAATCACGTCTTCCCCGCCAGGCTCGCGCAGCAGCACCACCGGTGGTCCCATCGCCCCCGCCACCCCGACGGTGGCGATCTCCACCTCGATCATCTCATCGGGGTCGACGGCCAGCTCTCGGGCCACCGCCAGGCCGGCAGCGGCACTCAACATCACGCCAATCAGCAGCGACGCCAACAGGCGCCGTGGTAACGACCTCTGCATGCTATCTCCTTGGTAGCCTTCTCGATCATCGTATCGGCCACATAAGGTGTGTTCGGGTTCAGGATGGCACTCATTGTCGAGGCCTGCCATGCGGCAAATAACCCTGTTCCCGCTGCGCCTTGTTGAGTAACATTCTTGCCGTATTGATGAGCTGACAGGACAACGATATGGGCAGGGCCTTCCAGAACCGCAAGGAATCCATGGCCAAGACGGCCGCCGCCAAGACCAAGGTCTACAGCAAATACGGCCGCGAGATCTACGTGGTCGCCAAGCAGGGCGGTACCGACCCCGCCAGCAACCTGAGCCTGCGCGGCCTGATCGAGCGCGCCAAGAAGGATCAGGTCCCCAGTCATGTCATCGACAAGGCCCTGGACAAGGCCAGCGGTACCGGCGGCGAGGACTTCTCACCGGCCCGCTACGAGGGCTTCGGCCCCGGCAACTGCATGGTGATCGTCGACTGCCTGACCGACAATCCCAATCGCACTTTCGGCGATGTCCGCGCCTGTTTCACCAAGACCAAGTGCAAGATCGGCACCCCCGGCAGCGTCAGCCACATGTTCGACCACTGCGCGATTCTCGCCTACCGCGGCGAGGATGAAGAGGCCGCCCTGGAAGCGCTGATGGAGGCCGACGTCGACGTCAGCGACATCGAGAACGAAGACGGTCAGATCACCGTGTTCGCCCCGCATACCGAGTATGCCAAGGCCAAGCAGGCGTTGATCGACACCTTCGGTGAGCTCGATTTCGAGGTCGACGAGATCCAGTTCGTGCCCCAGACCACCACCCCGGTGGAGGGCGACGATGTGGCGATGTTCGAGAAATTCCTCGATATGCTCAACGACCTGGACGACGTGCAGAACGTCTTCCACAACGCCGAGCTTCCCACCGAGACTTGATCCGCCTGGCCTGCCTGATGCCTCTGTCAGGCGGGCAGCTCGTGGAGCCGCCAGTCGTTGTCGGTCAATGCCACGCCGCCCCGCTCGGTGACCATCACGGTATCGCTGAGCCCCACCCCCCACTGGCCAGGCAGGCGCAGGCAGAGCGGCAGGTGGAAGACCATCCCTACCTCGAATCGCCGCCTCTGCCCCCTGGCGATATAGCCCGTGCCCTCGACCCAGCTGGGCGGAAACTGCGCGCCCACCGCATAGCCGAACACCCCGGAGTGAAAAAGCCGCTCTTGCCAGGGCGCCAGCGTCGCCTCGGCGGCCTCAGCCGCGGCATCGAAGGTGCCTCCCGGCTGCATATGCTCGCACAGCACCGCATAGAGCTCATGGCACAGATCGGCGACGGCCTGCATCTCGTCACTGGCGCGCCCGGCCACGGCGGTGCGCATCATCGGTGCGGTGTAGCGCTGATAGGCGGCACCGAACTCGAGAAACACCGGGTCCCCCGCCGCAATGACCCGACGCTTGTGGTTGACGTGGATCACCCCGATTCGCGCACCGCTGGTGACGATCGGCTGCAGACTCATGAACTCGCTGCCCGCCGCCAGCAGCGCCCGGGCGCCCTCGGCGGCCACCTCGTTATCGGTCACCCCGGGACGGATCACCGCCATCGCCGCCTCGAGCCCCAGCGAGGTGATCCGCGCACTCTCCCGCAGGCAGGCAAGCTCGGCGGCGCTCTTGACGATGCGCACCTCATCGATCAACGCACCGGCCTCCTGGAAGCGCTCACTACCGAGTCGCGCTTCCAGTGCCGCCATCACGCCATGGCGCAGGCCGGCATGCCAGCCATCGATGCCCACGGCGACACAGGGCGCCAACAGGTCGCACAGCGGCGCGATGACCTCATCGGGATTCTCCCAGCGGTAGCCGAGGATCTCGTCGGCACGGGCGGTCACCACCGCCGCGCCGGTCTCGATGGAGGCCACCTGCAGCACCAGGCGCTCGGCGGTGCACACCAGGCAGGCGTGTACCGAGACCTCGAAGGTGTGGTAGCCGGTGAGGTAGTTGATATCGGCGGGGTCGGTGAGCAGCAGTGCATCGAAACCCTGGCGCTGCATCGCGGCACGCACCCTGGTCAGCCGAGCCTCGTATTCGTCAGCGTCGAACGGCAGCTCACTGCGCGCCAGCGTCTCGGCGAGCATCTGGCGATAGGCGGTATGGTCCATGGTGGTCTCCGGTCACGTATCACCAGAGTGTAGAAGCTCAGCGGGGAGTGGACAGGCCGGCCTCTTCGGCCAGGAAGGCGTCGATGCCCTCCAGGTAGTCGGCCTCGCTATCCACGAAGCCGGTGTTGTGTCCGCCGCTAATGGTCAGCAGCCGCTTGGGCGCATTGGCCGCGGCGTACACCGCTTCGCCCTCAGCGTAGGGGATCACCTCGTCGTCACGACTGTGGACCACCAGCAGCGGCGCCGAGATCTGCGTGACGTAGCTCTCCACCGGATAGTCGATACGCGCCAGCCAGCGCGCCGGCAGGAACGGATAGAGCCGCTGAGCGAGCTCCGGCACCGAGCGAAACGGCGACTCGAGAATCACCGCGGCGGGGGGTTCCTGCTGCTCCTCGAGGCCCACGGCGAGCTCGGCGGCCACCGCCGCCCCCAGCGAGCGGCCGAACACCACGATCTCATCGGTCGCCAACCCGGCGTCATCGCGTAGCCACTGCCAGGCGGCGCGGGCATCCAGCGCCGTGCCCTCTTCCGACGGACGCCCCTCGCTGCGGCCATAGCCGCGGTAGTCGATGATCAACACCGACAGCCCCAGGCGCTGAAACTGGGCGATGCTCTCCAGGCGGTGGGAGATATTGCCGGCGTTGCCGTGGAAGAACAGCAGGCTTCCGCGCGGCTCTGGCGCCGGTATCCACCAGGCATCGAGGGCCAGGTCGTCCTGGGTGGTCAGCGTTACCTCTTCCCACGCCAGGCCGCGATCGGCCGGGGTGGCGACATGCTCACGGCCGGCGTGGGGCAGGTAAAGCAGGCGCTCCTGGAAGGCCCACATCAATGCCACCACCAATCCATAGACCGCTGCCAGCGAGATCAGTACGCGTACCATCAGATCAGCTCATTGGGATAGGTCGAGGCCATCAGGCCGAGCATGAAGGTCAATCCCCAGGCGCCACCCCAAAGGTGGGCGCTGTGATTGACGTTATCATCGGCATGGCGCTGCGCCCACAGCGAATAGATCACATAGAGCGCGGCGAAGGCGATCGCCGGTATCGGCACCACGAAGACGAACAGCAGCGACCAGGGCCGCAGCAGGATATAGGCGAACAGCATTGCTGCTACCGCCCCGGAGGCGCCCAGACTCAGGTAGTCGGCATCGCCCCGGTGGCGCAGGTGGGTCGGCAGTATCGCCACCAGCAGCCCGGCGAGATAGAACAGCACGAACCCCAGCACCCCGATATGTGGCACCAGCACCAGCTCCATTACCGTGCCGAATATGTAGAGGGTGACCATATTGAAGGCCAGGTGCGTGATGTTGGCGTGCAGCAGACCGTGGCTGATCAGCCGCCACCACTGCCCCCGCGAGACGCCCGGCGGCCAGTAGATCAGCGCTCGCTTGAGCGCCGGCTGCAGCCAGCCCAGCGCCGACACCAGCACCGTCAGGGTGACCAGCGTCAGGGTCACATTCATGAGTCTGTTAGCAAGATAAGCATAATGGCTGTGACCACCGCACCGCCATTAGGTGCCGGATTGCTCAGGTTGACGTGCTGTCACAGCCCATAACCCCTCCCTTGGCCCAATCCTCGCTTTCCACTTCGCTGAAAAACACCTGCACCGACTCCGGTTTGGCGTCATAGACCTCGACGAAGGCCGCGGTAATGCGCTGGGCGAGCTCACGCTTCTGATCCAGGTCACGGGGGAATTGCTGAATGGTAACGATCGGCATGCTCGGCTCCTGATGACGGTAAAGCGTCATGGTCCGATGAAAGGGCGGCACCTGGCAATGCGCGCTTATCCCGTTACAAACGCCTGGTAGGCCTCCCAGGCATCCTCGACCCCGGTTTCCAGGAAGCGTTTACCGTGCTCGATCCTGGCCAGTGAGGGGTCGGAGCCCATACGGCCGTCGGGGAAGCGCTGGCGAAAGGTGTGGGCATCGCATTCGGCGCTACCCCTGGGCGCCAGCTGCGGCGACATCGCCACCGGCTTCTCGACCCCGGCGGCGTACCAGGAGAGCGCCACCTCCGAGGCCGTGGCGTGACTGCCCTCGGCGTCGCCATACAGCGAGTCGGCCAGTTCGCGACCGCGGCGACCGCTGAACCAGCTGTAGAGCGACAGATTCAGCGGCCGGTCATCGCCGGCCAGGCTGCGCGCGGTGTAGACCTCGGCGAAGGCCGCCTTGACGGTGGCGATGTTGCCGCCGTGGCCGTTGAGGAAGAACACATGGGTGAAGCCGTGCTTGGCCAGCGACTCGATGGTGTCGCGCAGCACCGCAATCAGGGTACTGGGGGCCAGACTCAACGAGCCGGGAAAGGCCAGGTGATGCTGGGC
This sequence comes from Halomonas sp. ML-15, assembly GCF_014779595.1. Lineage (GTDB taxonomy): Bacteria > Pseudomonadota > Gammaproteobacteria > Pseudomonadales > Halomonadaceae > Franzmannia. The sequence continues at coordinate 168,429 of NZ_JACXZT010000002.1, read as the reverse complement.
CATGCCGATGTTCTGGGTCGGTGCCACCAGTACGTCATGACGCTCGCCCAGCGCCCAGGCGATCGCCTCGGGGCAGATCGCATCGGTCCCCACCAGGCCGTTGGGGCCATGCTGCTCGGTGGAGCCGATCGGCACGATGATGCCGGTGTGACGGGTCAGGTAGGCTTCGACCTCCTGCCAGGTGGCGTGCTGCAGTCGCATGGGGGCTCCTTGGTAGCGATGGACGAGCGGATATTCCCACCTTAGCAGTAATCCGTCGCCCGTCGCGCCTCCCTCAGTAGCTCGGCAGCGCCGTCCGCGCCTCCGGCCCCTCCTCGACCTTGAAACGCTGGATCAGCTGCGCCAGTTCGCGGGCCTGGTCCTTGAGCGACTGACTCGAGGTCGAGGCCTCCTCGACCAGGGCCGCATTCTGCTGAGTGACCTCCTCGAGCTGGCTGACCGCCTGGTTGATCTGCTCGATCCCGGTGGACTGCTCCGTGGCCGCGGTGGCGATCTCGCTGACGAAGCTGGTGACCTGCTTGACACCATCGGCGATGGCCAGCAGCTGCTGGCTGGCGTCGGCGACCAGCGCCTCGCCCTCGTCGACCTTCTCGACGCTGGCCTTGACCACCCCGCGGATCTGGTTGGCCTCATCGGCACAGCGCCCGGCCAGCTGCCGCACCTCGGAGGCGACCACTGCGAAACCGCGACCATGTTCGCCAGCCCGCGCCGCCTCCACCGAAGCATTCAGGGCCAGCAGATTGGTCTGGAAGGCGATCGCATCGATCGCTTCGATGATGCTCACCACCCGCTGATTGGCGTCCTTGATCGCCTGCATCGCCGCTGCCGCCTCGGTGCCCACACCGCCGGCCTGGCGAGCCTTGTCGTCCAGTTCCCGCGACAGGCGCTCGGCGTGGCCCGCAGAATCAGCGGTCTGGCGCACCGTCGCGGTCATCTGCTCGATGCTGGTAGCGGTCTCGACCAGCGACGAGGACTGCTCTTCGGTGCGGCTGGCCAGGTCCTCATTGCCCTGGGCAATCTCGCTGCTGGCGGTGCTCACCGAGTCGGCGGTGCCCTTGATGTCGACCATCATGCGTCGCAGGTTGGTCTGCATCTCATCGATATGCGCCAGCAGGCTGGTGGTATCGCCAGCCTTGACCGGCACCCGCATGGTCAGGTCGCCATCGACCACCCGCCGCACCACATCGCTGGCCTGCTGGGGATCGCCGCCCAGGGTCTTGACCACCGAGCGCACCACGCCCAGCCCGACCAGTAACGCCACTACCACGATCACCGCCGTAATCGCTATCAGCAGCCAGAACACCCGGCTCACCTCGGCCAGCGCTTCGCCCTCGGGCATCTCCACCACCAGCCCCCAATCGAGACGCGGCAGATAGGTGAAGCTACCGATCACCGGTGTACCCGCCGCATCGCGGTACTGGCCGACGCCCGCCTCGCCTGCCGCCACCGCCTCGGCAGCGCGGGTGGTAAGGGCATCCTCCGCCCCGCCCAGCGCGGCCACCGGGGTCACCGGGGTGCCGTCGCTGGCCAGCAGAAAGGTGTCCGAGCTGCCGCCCAGTGACATCTCGGCCATACGATCGAATAGCACCCCCAGACGTACCGCGGCGCGCACCACCCCGATCACGTCGCCGCCGTCGTCGTATACCGGCACCACCACGTTGCTGACCTGGTTGCCGGTGGCACGCGACACCAGCGGCTGCGAGAACACCATCTCGCCCTGAATGGCCTCCTGGAACCAGGCACGATCGGCGACCTCGAACTCCGCTGCCTCACTCGGCGACATCACCACAGCGCCGTTGTCATAGCTGACCCCGGAGACACCGCGACCATCCGGCCCCACGAAGAAGATGGTGTCGTAGAAACCGTCCTGAGCGGCAATCTGGGCCAGCAGATGATCGATCTGCTCGACCTCGACCTGGCGCACCGGATCGAGCCCGGCGATGTAGCGCATGTCATCCTGGCGGGCATCCAGCCACTGGCTGAACGACTCGGTCATCATTTCACCGGTGCCTTGAAGTTGATTGACCGTTGCCTGGGTGTAGGACTGGCGGTATTGGATATACACCAGGCTAGCGACCACGATGACCGACACCAGCACCAGGGACACGATCATCAGCGTCAAACGGCTGCTGAATCCCAGTCGGCGGGTTTGATTAGCATTCGGTTTATTGTCGTTTTTCTGGCGCCCGTGATAACCGTCAGGCGACGGCGTCAGCATCTGATTCATGGGAGGGTTCCTCTGCGAGTCGGCGAAGCGCCGGCTGGCCTGGGTTGCCAAGGCCGCCGGGGTATTTTTATCGGGTGCAGACTGTCTTACTTCGCTTATCGGCATTCGCCGCAGAGACTTTAGGCATTTGCCCAGTAAATATCAGGCCGGCCACTCATATATTAAAAATATAAATATTAGAGAAAATTCCTATATATGAATGTGTGAGACACTCATTAATCGTCGTCGCGTTGATCATCCGCCAACGCCGCCATACGCTCGGCATGCTCTTCGCGGGCATCTTCGATGACGTCCAGCAGCTGATCGACGTCGACCTCACTGGTGTCGGGCGTAAAGCAACCGGTCAGCGGCGTATCCGGCTGCAGCTCGCCGCCCGCGTAGAGCGCCCAGATCTCCTTGCCGTAGTCGGTCTCGAGCAGCGTCGGCGCAAAGCGGCCGAAGTAGCGCCGCATATTGTCGACGTCACGCTCGAGCATGCTCGCAGCGCTGTTGTTACCAGCCGCATCTACCGCCTGGGGCAGGTCGATGATCACCGGCCCCTGGGTATCGACCAGCACGTTGAACTCCGAGAGATCGCCGTGTACCAGGCCCGCACAGAGCATGCGCACCACGTCGCGCATCACCTGGGCGTGGTAGTCGATGGCCTGCTCGGCGCTCAGCTCCACATCATCCAGCCGCGGTGCCGCGGCGCCCTCGGCGTCCTGGATCATATCCATCAGCAGCACGCCGTCGACAAAGCCATGCGGCTGCGGCACACGCACTCCGGCCGCGGCCAGCCGGTAGAGGGCATCAACCTCGGCAGTCAGCCAGGCCTGCTCCTGCTCCTTCTGGCCGTAGCGGGTCTTCTTGGCCATGGCGCGGGCACGGCGAGTGTTGCGCTCGCGTCGCCCCTCCTGGTACTGCACCGCCTGCTTGAAGCTGCGCTGCTTGGCTTCCTTGAAGACCTTGGCACAGCGCAGCGCCTCGCCGCAGCGCACCACGTAAACCTGAGCTTCTTTACCGCTCATCAACTGGGTGACGACCTCATCGATCATCCCATCTTCGACCAGCGGCTGTAGACGTTTGGGTATTTTCATGGACCTAGTGTGGCATATCAGCGGCGAATTCGGCGCACGCGAACGCGACGCCCCTTGAGCGGGTCGGCACTCAGCTTGGCCAGCGCCTGGTCGACCACCTCGCGGCTGACCGCCACGTAGGCGCTGCGTGCCAGCACCTTGATCTTGCCGACCTGGTCACCGGCGATGCCGCCCTCCCCCGTCAGAGCTCCCAGGATATCACCGGGGCGCAGCTTCTGCTGCTTGCCGCTGCCGAGCTGCAGGGTAGCCATCGGTGGCATCAGCGGCTCGCGATCGAGCACGCTGCGTGGCGGCAATGTTGCCTCCTCGAGGGGCTCGCCGAGAAATTCCGTGAGGCGTTCCAGGCGATAGCTTTCCGCCTCGCTGACCAGCGTGCAGGCCACGCCGGAGCCGCCGGCACGCCCGGTACGCCCGACCCGGTGGACATGCACCTCGAGGTCGCGGGCAATCTGGTAGTTGAAGACCGCATCGAGGGCATCGATATCGAGCCCACGGGCCGCCACGTCGGTGGCCACCAGGATCGACGCACTGCGGTTGGCAAACAGCACCAGCAGGCGATCGCGGTCGGCCTGCTCGAGGTCGCCGTGCAGCCCCAGGGCGCTGAACCCGGCGTCGCACAGCGCTGCGGCCAGCTCGTCGGTCTCGCGCTTGGTGTTGCAGAACACCACGCTGGACGTCGGTCGCAGCGCCAGCAGCAGACGCCGCAGGGCATCGAAACGCGTCGCTTCGTCGGCGACACGATAGACACGCTGCTCGATGCTGCCGGCGTCATGGGTCGAGGCGATCTCGACCCGGACCGGCTCGCGCAGCAGCGCCTCGGCCACCGCCTTGACCGCCTCGCTGTAGGTGGCGCTGAACAGCCAGGTCTGACGGCGCGGCGGAGTCTCGGCAATGATCGCTTCGAGGGCGGCCTGAAAGCCCATGTCGAGCATGCGATCGGCCTCATCCAGCACCAGCGTCTCCAGGCCGCGCAGGTTGAGAGAGCCCTTGCGCAGATGCTCCTCGACGCGCCCCGGGGTGCCCACCACGATATGCGCACCGTGAGCCAGCGAGCTGAGCTGCGGCCCCATTGCCGCCCCACCGCACAGCGTCAGCACCTTGACGTTGGCCAGCAGCCGCGCCAGACGACGCAGCTCTTCAGCCACCTGATCGGCCAGCTCGCGGGTTGGGCAGAGCACCAGCGCCTGGACGCGAAAGTTCACCACATCAAGGCGCGACAGCAGCCCCAGACCGAAGGCCGCGGTCTTGCCCGACCCGGTCTGGGCCTGGGCGATCAGATCGCGTCCGGCCAGCATCGGCGGCAGGCCCGCGGCCTGCACCGGTGTCATGCACTGATAGCCCAGCGACTCGAGGTTGGCGAGCAGTTCAGGGGCTAGCGGCAGCGCGGTGAAATCACCGTCGGCGGGAGCATCGGACACGGAGCGATACCTGCAGCGAAGAAATGGGCGGCGAGGATACCAGAAAGCGCGCGACAGGTGCCGCCCTACGGCGATATTTCAGTGAGAGCCGTGGAATCTCACTGCCTCTCGGGTGGCCGCTCGACGCCGTCGACCAGCAGGGTCACCACGCCATCCTCGACGCGCAGGGTAACGATCTGTGCCGGCGTCACCTCGCCGTGCGCCACCCCGTCCAGCTGCAGTCGACCGCCGCTCACCTCCAACTTATGACCGTTGACCGTGACGGTGGCGTCCTGGCCGCTGACCGAGCTCTGGGCACGCGAACTGCTGCCCGAGCCGGAGCTGCTGGAGGAGCTACTGGTGCTGCTCGCCACGCTACCCATACCTTGCGCTTCATCATGCATTCTCTCGTCGCGGCCACACTTTTCTTAGTCTGACATACAATCTTATGCTGCACTGCAGCAAAATTGCGACTAGAGTGAAGAAGTCACCCTCAGGAGGGTCAACGCCATGTACCTTACCCCGTCGACGTCACAACCAGCCGATGACGATGTCTTCGAGCACTGGTTCAACCAAGCCCAGTGCCTACGCACTGCCGCCGAGGCCTTGCGAGAGTACGTCAGCCGACACCGCGAAGAAAACTCAGCCACCCGTGGCCTGCGCGGCATGCGCAAAGCCTGTTATGATGGCCAGGCAACATCGTCAAGCACGGAGTAGACACCACGATCGATCATTCTTTCCAAGCCCTATCGGAGGTTCTCATGAAGGTCTATAAACCTGAGTGGCACTGCACGTTTAGCGTAAACGAGAGCGCAGAAGAATCCGCCAGCTGGAAAGAGCGTATCGCCTGGTTTATGCGAGATATCGCAGACAGGCTGGACGGAAGCGGAAGAACGATCAAGATTGACTGCGATGTTACTCCCAAGGTCAGCCGTCAGGACATGGATAGCTGCCTCGGCAAGGGGTTTGAAGTAACCCAGAGCCTGCTGATGCAACTCGCCCAGCAGGCCGCATGTGAAGATGTCATGCGCAATGCCAAGGCTGAGCTGTTCGAGGAAGACTTCCAGCACTGACCGCGACCATGGATGGTATGACGCAGACATAAGTGCACCTAGCTATCCGATGTAACGCGGTGACGTCACCCCACCCTGCCCTGCAGCGTGGGGTGTTTTCGTTGGGCATCATGCCCGACACAGCGGCCCTACCTGATAGAAACGCCGACAGCGAAACTCCGCCTCGCAGCTGGCCAACTGCGCCTGGTAGCGGTTAGCCCGCGAACTGACCTGACTGGCGGCCCGCAACACCTGCGGCTTGCCACGATGCGTGCCTCGCTGATAGCCGCCTACTCCCTCATGATAAGCAAAGTAGAGGTGTTCAGGGTTGCTCAACGAGACGCCGGCCTGGCGATTGGTACGCGCGTTGTACCAACCGATAAAATCGGTCGCATGCTTCATGTGCGAGCGCCTTGCCAGGGTACTGCCCGCCTGCTCCCGATACTCCCCCCACACCGGATCCTGCGCCTGGGCGTAGCCCCGCGCCGAGGAGGGGCGACTGCCAGGAATAAAGCCGAGAATCCGGTTGCGATCTGGGCGCACATGACTGCGAAACGATGACTCCTGCTGGATAAAGGCCATCTGCGTCGCAATCGGCGTGCCCCACTGCTGCTGAGACTCCCGGGCATAGTCATACCAGCGCGGCTGCTCACGGAATATGGCGCAGATGTTGCTCTGATCCTGAGGCGGCGCCGGGGCCATCATCGCGCAACCGCTCGACAGCATCACCAGCAAAAGCGTTCCGGCATGCCATATCCAGCGTCGCGCGCCTCCCCTGTTCATCTCGCTTGCACTACCACACACCATGGTCATCATCCCCTCGCTGGCCCAATTACGCTGTTAACGCTGAATCAAGAGCATACCTTCTGCCGACGACCCAGGAGTAATGTAGAAGGCTGTGTCGTTCAGCAAAAAGAGCTAAAGATATTTCATCCATGACCGTTAAGCTTAGTATCCTGCGTGCCCATTTCATGAGACCGCCTACTGAAGCCCGCTGAGCGCTACCGATTGTCACCACGCCTGCTAGTCGGCGTACAGCTGTCGCTCTGCTGGCTTAGCCAAGTAGCACTGGCCGACCACCCGAAGCGCTGCTTACCGAGTCCATCGACTTCACCCCAGCGCAGCGACCTACACCTCGGCTACACCCAGGCCCCCATGTGGCTGCGCACGCTTCGGCGGCGACGAGTTCAACGTCCTGGCCGAGAACTGCGGCGAAGAGCACGACGTGGCCCAGATCCGCCAGCGCCTGATAGACACGATCACTGCTCCCATCGAGCTGCCCAACGGCCAGCGCGTCAGGTTTGACGTCATGGGGAAAAGCGAGAAATAGCGCCGTCTCATTCTCCTGACGACTCTATATACAACCGCCTGTCGCATACTGTAAATGAGAGCTGAGATGACGATGCATACATCTCGTTTTCTGCCCTTCGATGCTGTTGCTCTATAGAGTCACAAACATGGGTGTCTTGGACGCTTCATGCGACCTGCCTACCGTACCAGCGAATACCGTCTATCCGACGGCCGCAACAGCTCCTCTCGATATCGATACCCCCCCTTGTCCGCCATCGGCCATGGCCCAGTCCCGCCTCAACCGCCTAGAGCGGCAACCCCAATCATACGACGACACAGCGCTGGCCGAGGCGCATCGGCACCTCGCGGCTACACATGTAGCCAAACAACAACACGCCAATCACTTGTTTTAATTACAGTAACGCTCATCACTCATCACTCATGTTGGCAACTGGAGACACTTGAACTGCTCACCGATGGCATATGCTCACAACCGCACTACGGGTCGCCTGAAAAAGTGTCGGTACCTCTTTGTTTTTCTTCATTGCTACCAGACTCTGGAACAGTTCTCGCTACTGAGCTTCGACTGGAAGGTTGATTCGTGCCAGCCAGTGGCCACACGACAGTCTGTCATGGACAGATGCATGGATGAGTGCAGCAAGGATGCTTTCACTTGGACTTACTATTTCAAGCACCTAATCACTCTTTTCTTCGTCCTGCCGCAGCGCTTTACAGACGCTGCGCGACTAGGCGCGCCACGGCTCAACCCTTCAGCGACATGCGTATCTTGGCAATTCTGTTACGCCCAGCAGCTGCAGATTTTGAATCGAGACGCCTGATATGAGAAAAACTCAACATCGCTCTATAGCAACTAACCTCAACGTTCTGCTTATCGGCACCATTCTTGCTCTCGCCATCGGGCCCATCATGGCGACGTGGTTCAAGCAGCGAGGGCACTCCGTCACCAGTACGGGGGCTGATTTTCACCTTGAGCCGCTGGTCAGCGCTGCGTTTCTCGGTGGTATTGCACTTGTCCTCATTGCTATCGTGGGCCCGCTCTACCGAGCCTATCAAGTACGCGAGAGCAGCTTTCTCAGCCTTGAGCGAGCACACCGTAAGCTAGAGGCCCGCAACCGCCTGCTGGCACATCAAGTGTGCACTGATAGCCTGCTGGGCATTACCAATCGCCGCGGACTAGAACGCCTCCTGGCACTGGAATGGAAACGGGCGAGTCGCGAAAAGCAAGCGCTTAGCTTGCTATTCATTGATGTGGACCACTTCAAGGTCTACAACGACAGTTACGGCCATCCCCAAGGAGATACTTGCCTGAAGCGAGTTGCACAGTCGCTAGAAGAGGCACTCGGCCGACCAGGTGATATCGTCGCTCGTTATGGAGGAGAAGAATTCGTCATTCTCTTGCCCAACACCACACTCAGCGGTGGTCTTGACGTCGCTCAACGCGTTCACGATCACCTCTCACGTCAGGCGATCCCCTTTGCTGCTTCACCCTCTTCAGCGTTGGTTACCGTCAGCATTGGTGTTGCCAGCATAATGCCCGGGGATCGAGATAGTAGCCGTGACTTGATCCGACTCGCCGACAGAGCGCTCTATATGGCAAAACAAGATGGGCGCAACAGGACAGCGAGCCTTTCACCACCATGCCCAGTACCACTTTCGAATCTCGGCCAAATGGCATCTAGCGCTCCGCAGCAAGCCAACCTGAAGCATTTTGACCATCACGGCTGATTTTCGCCATTCAGCTGCCATCATCGTCGATCTTCATGATTGGTTGCCAGACCCGGCCGCTGGGGTTACTATCCGGGAACTTATGGCCCCTCATCGCATCGATGGACACACGGCCAACACGAGATCCGTGAGGTATCATCATGGGACGCCTATCCCGAGTACTACTCACCTGCGGCCTGGCTACGCTGCTGGTTGCTGGCACTGCGCATTCAGCCGAGTCCCAGCAAGCCGCCGACACCGAGCAAGGAATCGCTTCGTACTACAGCGACCGCTTTCAGGGCGCCACTACCGCCAGCGGTGAGCCGTTTGACCAGCAGGCACTGACAGCCGCCCACCCCACGCTGCCGCTGGGTACCACCGTGGTGGTCACGCGCACCGACACCGGCAAGGAAGTGGAAGTGCTGATCAATGACCGCGGCCCCTTCATCGATGGTCGCATCATCGACCTCTCCAAGCGCGCTGCCCGCAAGCTCGAAATGCTCCACCGCGGTATAGCGCGGGTCGAGGTCATGCCGGTCGCCACTCCGAACTGATACTCGGCCCACCGAGCAGCACAACGCAACGCGCCCGCCAACCGTTCAGGTGGCGGGCGCGTTGCGTTAACGGATCTCCTCTGCGTCAGACACCCGAGTTCAGCTTGTCCTGCGTCTTGCGCTCGAAGTCGCTGGCATCATGTCGCTCATGGAGCTGCATCTCAGGTTCACCAAAGGTGCGATTGACCATGCGCCCACGCTGTACCGCCGGACGCGCATCGATCGCCTTGGCCCAGCGCTGCAGGTGCTGGTAGTCCTGCACCTGCAGGAACTCATCGGCATCATAAAGCCGTCCCAGCGCCAGTTGACCGTACCAGGCCCAGTTGGCCATATCGGCGATGGTATAGGCGTCCCCGGCGAGGTAAGGCACCTCGGCCAGGCGCCGATCCAGCACATCTAGCTGGCGCTTGGTCTCCATCGCAAAGCGGTCGATGGGGTACTCCAGCTTCACTGGCGCATAGGCGTAGAAGTGGCCGAAGCCACCGCCCAGATAGGGCGCGCTACCCATCTGCCAGAACAGCCAGTTCAGCGCCTCTACCCGCGCCGCCGGGCCCTTGGGCAGGAAGTCGCCGAAGCGCTCTGCCAGGTAGAGCAGGATCGAGCCCGACTCGAACACCCGGGTCGGCTTGGGCGTGCTGTAGTCCACCAGCGCCGGGATCTTCGAGTTGGGATTGATCTCGACGAAGCCGCTACCGAACTGATCCCCCTCACCAATGTTGATCAGCCAGGCGTCGTATTCGGCACCCGTATGGCCGAGCGCCAGCAGCTCCTCGAGCAGCACCGTGACCTTGACCCCGTTGGGGGTAGCCAGCGAGTAGAGCTGCAGAGGATGCGCCCCCACCGGCAGCGCCTTGTCGTGTGTGGGCCCGGCGACCGGCCGGTTGATGCTGGCAAAAGTCCCGCCGCTGGCTTTTTCCCAGGTCCAGACCGCAGGTGGAACGTATTCGGTTTCCTGGCTCATGCTGACTCCTCAACGGATGATGTCGGTGTGCCTTGCGACAAACGATAGCCTGTTAAGGTTTCATCCGCGAAGTCAGCCTTCGCACCGCGCTGCCCTACTCATTTCATGGAGTAAATTCCTGCCAGTTTGGCGGTACCACGCCATGGCGACGCATACGTCGATAGACCGTCGGTCGCGAAACGCCAAGCTGGCGCGCCACCAGGCTGACATTCCACCCTGTCGCCTTGAGCAGCGCTTGTAGCCGCTGCCCTTCATTGGATGTCACCGCTTGCAGGGCCGGCAGAAGGGTTTTCGGGGCCCCAGCGATACTCCCCTGACACTCCTCGGGCAGATCGTGGACGGTGATCTCGTCGTCATCTGCCGTGGCCAGGGCAAAGGCCAGGGCATTCTTGAGCTGGCGAATATTGCCCGGCCAGGTGTAGGCCAGCAGCGCGCTCATCGCATCCGCACGCAATCGCATGTCGCGTTCACGTTCGGCCAGCAGCACCTCGAATACGCAGCGAATCACGTAGTGTCTATCGGCCCGTTCGCGCAGTGCTGGTAGCCGTAACTGGGCGCCGTTGAGTCGGTAATACAGATCCTCGCGAAAGTGGCCGGCGGCGATCAGCTCCCCCATCTCACGGTGGGTGGCGGTGACCACCCGGATATCCACCGGTACGGCCTTGTCGGCGCCCAGCGGCATCACCTCACGCTCGGCCAGCACCCGCAGCAGCCGGCTCTGCAGCGGCAAGGGCATGTCACCGATCTCATCCAGAAACAGCGTGCCGCCCTCGGCTTGCTGAATCAGCCCGCGCATGCCCTTGCTACGCCCACCCGTGAAGGCACCAGGCAGATAGCCAAACAGTTCGCTCTCGATCAGCGATTCGGGAATCGCTGCGCAGTTCACCGCCACGAAAGGCCCCTTGGCGCGCTTACCGCTGTCATGCAGCGCCCGCGCCAGTACCTCCTTGCCGGTCCCCGTCTCCCCGCTGATCAGCACGCTCACCTCCTCGTTGCGTAAGCGTCGCGCCAACTTGAGGACACGGTGCATGGCGGGATCATCCGTGGCCAGGCGGTCGAGGGCGGGGATCGGCGAAGGCGATGACGGCGCATGGCGCATCGCCAGCCGCCGCCGTGGCTCGATCAGGGTGACGAAGCAGGTCGCGTCACTGGCACGCACGCGAAAGGCGCGAATCTGGTCGTCGCTGGCGGAGAGGATGCCGAGCAAGTCGCCGATCCCAGCGTCGAACAGCTGGGGCGCCGTGGGCATCGCTGACGTCGACCAGGGCGGCCAACGGCGCAGATGCGTGTCGATCATGCCGCGCCCCACCCCGTTGGCAGCAATCACGCTGCCATCCTCCTCGATCGCAATCAGCCCCCGGCCATTGAGATGCACGAACTCGCGGGCGCTATCAAAGCGCAGAATCAAGCAGTCGCGGTAGCGATGCAGAAAATAGGCATCCTCGATCATGCGCGCGTAGAGATTGACCAGCGGCAGCCCGAAGTTCTGGCTCTCGTGGGCCCTCGGCGACTGCAAGGCGGAGATATCCAGCACTGCGATGACCCGCCCCTGCGGATCGCTGATCGGCGCCGCCGTGCAGGTCAGGCTGATATGGGTAGCATCGAAATGCTCGCTCTGATGGCAGGTCATCGCCTGGGCCTCGTGCACACAGGTCCCCACCGCACAGGTGCCCGCATAGCGCTCGTCCCAGTCAGCTCCCAGGTAGAGGCCCGCGCGGCGCAGCGCCGGCGCATGGGTCGCTTGGCCGCGGAAATCCACCGTGATGCCTCGCCGGTCGGTAAGCAGCAGCACATAGCCCAGCGGGGCGATCTGGGCATAGAGCTGGTCGACGCCCGCCCGGGCCACATGGAGTAACTCGTCCACCGAATCCTGATGCTCCTTGAGCGCCTGCTGCGTCAACACCCGAACGGGCCGCGGACGTCCCGGGTCGAGACGATACTCGCCGACGCAGCGCTCCCAGGAGCGGCGGATCACCTCGCGACACCCGCCGAGGTCCGCGGTATGACCTTCACTCAGCCGGACCAGGGTCTCGATATGCTGGCGTTGTTCCGTAAGCAGGGCCATGGCTGTCTCTCTGCGCGCTGATACGCCGTACCTGCCGCAGGCCAGATCAGAGCGCTCGTGGTTATCTGGCAGGTTTCTCCTTCAGCCTATGCCGCCTCGCACGGGAGTCAATCGGCGCTGCATTCGCCCTTGGTCGAGGGTTACAGGTGTAACGCCGACGATTCGCCTGTCACGTGACAGCTGTCACGCCTGGGAGGCGTCCCGCCTATCACCTTAGCCACAGCCACCTCTCCCCCACGGACAAACCATCTTATTTTCAAACACATATAGCGATTGATCAGTGATTTCGCGGAATTGGCACGCTTCCTGCGCTACCTAGGCTGTGTCTACCAATAACAAGCGGAGAACCATCATGACGACACGCACGCCAACCCAGACCGCCCAGCAATGGCTAAGTGGCTTCGAAGAAGCGCTGACCCAGCGCAATATCGAGCAGGTCATCACTCTGTTCGGTGACGAGTGCTACTGGCGCGACCTGGTCGCCTTTACCTGGAACCTCAAGACGCTCGAGGGCAAGGACGCCATCCAATCGATGCTCGACGCCACCCTGAGCGAGACACGCCCGGCAAATTGGCAGATCGATGGCGAAGCTAGCGAGACTGACGGCGTTACCGAAGCCTGGTTCACCTTCGAGACCGGCGAGGCCCACGGCAAGGGCTTGTTGCGCCTCAAGGACGGCAAGTGCTGGACCCTGCTGACCACCATGCAGGAGCTCAAGCAGCACCCCGAACCACGCGGCGCCAGGCGGCCCATGGGAGCCGAGCACGGCGCCAGCAAGACCCGCGAGACCTGGCTCGAGGCGCGCCAGCGGGAAGCGCAGCAGCTCGGCTACTCCCGCCAGCCCTACTGCGTCATCATCGGCGGCGGCCAGGGCGGCATCGGCCTCGCCGCGCGGCTGCGCCAGCTCGACGTACCCACCATCGTGCTCGACAAGCACCCTCGCCCCGGAGACGCCTGGCGCAATCGCTACAAGTCGCTGTGCCTGCACGACCCGGTGTGGTACGACCATCTGCCCTACATCCCCTTCCCCGAGAACTGGCCGGTGTTCGCCCCCAAGGACAAGATTGGCGACTGGCTGGAGATGTACACCAAGGTGATGGAGCTCAATTACTGGAGCTCCACCGAGTGCGAGGGTGCCAGCTTCGACGCCACCAGCGGCGAGTGGACGGTGAACGTCAACCGCGACGGCAAGCCGGTCACGCTGCGGCCCAAGCAGCTGATCCTCGCCACTGGGATGTCAGGCGTACCCAACGTGCCCCACTTCCCCGGTGCCGAGACCTTTGAAGGCGAACAGCAGCACTCCAGCCAGCATCCCGGGCCGGATGCCTATCGCGGCAAGAAGGTGGTCGTGGTGGGCTCCAACAACTCGGCCCATGACATCTGCGCGGCGCTGTGGGAAAACGACGCCGACGTGACCATGATCCAGCGCTCCTCGACCCATATCGTCAAGTCCGACTCGTTGATGGAGGAAGTCCTTGGCCCGCTCTACTCCGAAGAAGCGCTGAAAAGCGGTATCACCCACGACAAGGCCGATCTGATCTTCGCCTCGATCCCCTATAAGGTCCTGCCCGACTTCCAGCGTCCCGCCTTCGACAAGATCCGCGAGCGCGACGCCGAGTTCTACCAAAAACTGGAAGACGCCGGCTTCCTGCTCGACTTCGGCGCCGACGACTCTGGACTGTTCCTCAAGTACCTGCGGCGAGGGTCCGGCTACTACATCGACGTCGGTGCCTGCGATCTGGTCGCCAATGGCGAGATCAAGCTGCGCAGCGGCGTCGGCATCGAGTGTATCAATCCACGCTCGATCACCCTCACCGACGGCACCGAGCTGCCCGCCGACCTGATCGTCTACGCCACCGGCTACGGCTCCATGAACGGCTGGGCAGCACGCATCATCTCCCAGGAAGTGGCCGACAAGGTCGGCAAGTGCTGGGGCCTGGGCTCCGATACGCCAAAGGATCCCGGCCCCTGGGAGGGCGAACTGCGCAATATGTGGAAGCCTACCCAACAGCAGGCGCTGTGGTTCCACGGCGGCAACCTGCACCAGTCACGCCACTACTCCCACTACCTGGCGCTACAGCTCAAGGCACGCATGGAGGGCATTGCAACGCCCGTTTATGGGCTGCAGGACGTTCATCACCTTGCGTGATCCCTACCTGGACACAGCGGGCCGGCACAAAGACCGGCCCGCATGACGAGAATATCGAGGTCATCCCATGAGCAACAAGGACACCATGAAAGCCGCGGTCTGGTACCGTGCCCGCGACCTGCGTGTGGAACCGGTGGAGATTCCCCGGCTCGAGGACCCGCACCAGGTCAAGATCAAAGTCGCCGCCTGCGGTATCTGCGGCAGCGATCTACACGAATATGCCGCCGGTCCAATCTTCATCCCGGTGGATACCCCGCACCCCATCAGCCAGCAGAAGGCCCCCATCATCATGGGCCACGAGTTTGCCGGTGAAGTGGTGGAGGTGGGTGAACGGGTCACCCGGGTCAAGGTTGGAGATCGCGTCGCCATCGAACCGATCCTCTCCCCGCATCGAGACGGCCACTACCTGATGGAGCGCTACAATCTTACGCCGCTACTGGGCTTCCATGGCCTATCGGGAGGCGGCGGCGGTTTCTCGGAGTACACCGTGGTCGGCGAGCATATGGTCCACCCCATGCCCGAGACACTCTCCTATGAGCAAGGCGCCCTGGTGGAGCCCGCCGCGGTTGGCCTGCATGCCGTGCGCCAAAGCTCCCTGAAAGCAGGCGACAGCGCGGTGGTATTTGGCGCCGGCCCCATCGGGCTGATGGTGATCGAATCCCTCAAGGCCGCCGGTGCCGCCGATATCTATGCCGTCGAGCTGTCGGCAGCGCGCAGGCAGAAAGCGACTGACCTCGGCGCCACCGTACTGGACCCTCAGCAAGGTGATGCGGTCGAGCAGCTCCATGAGCTGACGCGAGGTGGCGCGGATTTCGCCTTCGAGGTGACCGGGGTTCCTGCCGTGCTGAGCCAAGCCATCAACAGCACCCACGCTGGCGGCGAAACAGTCGTCGTCAGCATCTGGGAATCCGATGCCGCCATCCAGCCCAACGATCTGGTGATCAAGGAACGCAGCATGAAAGGCATCATCGCCTACCGCCATATCTACCCGGCGGTTATAGCATTGATGCAGCAGGGTTATTTCCGGGCGGAGGACCTGATCACCGGGCGAATCGCCCTGGACGACATCGTAGAGAAAGGCTTCGACGCACTGCTCAATGACAAATCACATGTGAAAATCATCGTGGAGCCCGCCACGTAAGCAAGCATCCATGGCCCACCCCGCCGGCACCCTGTGGTGCCGGTGCAATGAAAAACAATATCCGAAACCCTTTGACCCGCACCGCCAAGCGTGTCACTGTGTGTGCAGTTGGTTAGCAAGCAAGCATAGTTTCAGAAGCATTCGAATTCTTTCGGCAGCCTGTAATTGTATTCCTTGTTTTACCCGCTACTTATCGTCTGGGTAACACCAGGATTGTATTGCAAAGCGCTAAGCGCGAAAGGATTTATTATGACGACTGGTACAGTTAAGTGGTTCAACGATTCAAAAGGTTTTGGTTTTATCGCTCCGGCTGACGGCAGCGATGACGTCTTTGCCCACTTCTCCGAAATTCAGTCTGAAGGCTTCAAGTCTCTGCAGGAAGGTCAAAGCGTTTCCTTTGACGTGACTCAGGGCAAGAAAGGCCTCCAGGCGTCGAATATCAAAGCAATCGCTTGATCTAACGATCTGGTGAATGCTCGGACCTCACCGGTCCGATAGCAGGGCCCGCTTAGGCGGGCCCTGCTGCGTTGTGTCTATATGCCCCCCGCCGCAAGCACGCAAGATGCAGAAACGGCACCAGCAGCGGACTGGCCAAACTGCCGGTGGCCACGATGGCCACGATCTCTGGCGCCTGCCAACCGGCAACGAGCAGCTCTGACAGCAGCAGCGAGACACACGCCAACCCTGCCCCCAGGCAAGCCGCCCGCCACCACCATAGCAGCGCGCCCAGGCCCGCTCCTCGATGCCAAAGATAGGCAATCGCCGACCGCCATAGACCAACAATCCCCAGGTTGCCCAGCAGCACGAAGTGCATGATCAACAGCGCCTCAAAGTCCCATGGGAATCCCACGGTGGACAGCAAGGCCAGACTAAAAAACACGCAGATCGCGCTCGCCGGCAGCGCCAGCAAGAGCATCTCGGCGGCTATCAAAATACGGTGGACGACATCCCTGTTCATATGACTCCTGACACAAGCCGCAATATTAGCCTCCATCATATACCGCCGGCCTGGCTGAGAGGCATGATGTTTTACATGATTACAACGCTGGGTTTTCGGACTGGCCCAGGGCAGGGAGCGGCCGGAGGTCTCGGAGAAACGCCGCTAAGGGGAGGGGCAATGTTATGTCGAGCAGGCCAGAAGGAAATCAGCCAACGTTCGTCAGCGGTAAACTGCTGAACGTTGGCTATAAGCAGATAACTCCATGTTTACCCGCACTTACAGTCATGGCCGCAGTCGATTGAACCGTCGGCATGTCCGGTGGCGCAGGATTGAGAGCAGTAAAGCTTGCCGTCTTTCTCGATAGAGTTTCGATCAACTGCACACTTGCATTTGGGGCATGCACACTCTTGTTGAGACATGGTGAACCTCCTTGGCTTCTCTGCCCCTACAACATAGTCCCAACCCGCGGTGTTATGTAATTGCGTTCACACGCCTCAGCCACGCCAAGCTTGCCGAAGCGCCTTAGCGCTCCATCTCCCCCAGCAGCGCCAGCTCGTGATCGTGCAGCGACACCAAGAGCGGTTCGCCGCGCTGGTTGACGCGGAACTGAGCATAGCGAGCGGGTTCGTACCGCTCGGCATGGCCCTCCTGAAAGAAGAAGGCACCGGTAGCGAACCGGATCCGGCCGTTGCGCAGTCGATACTCCAGGCGCATTTCGTCGGCGTCCAGCGGCTCACCAGCGTCCAGCCGCTGGAATTCCGCAACGCGCTGGGCATCCATGCGCACAATCACATGGCCATGGTTGACCAGCGGTTCACCGCTCTGTGCACGCTGCGCACTGCGGGCGTCGCGGATAGCGTTGCCGAGCTCGAAGTCCAAGGCCATGTAGTCGCCCTGCATCAATGAGCGGGGATCCACCGGCGCCAACTCGAGGTACACCACCTCGCCCTCGGCAAGATGGCGCTCCTTGGCCAAGATCGACCAGTTGACCAGCGCCAGGATCAGCAGCGTAGCGACCACCGCCACGATCCGGTTACCCCTGGTGGCCAAGATCATGGCGTCTCCCCGCCCGGCATCGCGTCTCGTGGTGGCGTCCGCCAGTAGCGCTGCATCGCCCAGCGCAGCGTCAGCAGCAGCAGTCCCAGCACGCACAGGGTCGCCGACTTGACCAGCAGCGTGACCTCCAGCCAGTAGTAGTAGTTGGCGCCGGCCATCAGCAGCAACGTCACGCCAAGCCCGATGATCAGGCGGTTGCCGATGGCAAAGCCCAGCATGATCACCACGGCTCCCTGACTCAGGCCATGAGCCTGCAGCGAGAGCAGCATCAATAGCGCTGCGGCAACACAGGCCACCACCCTCCCCTTTATCGCCATGACCTGGGCGTGGCGCTGCAAGACCTTCCGCAGCAAAAGCAGCAGCGCCAGCATGGCGAGGCCGTCACCTGCCCAGGGTTCCAACCAGGCCTGCATTGAGCCGTCGTCGTGAC
Source organism: Halomonas sp. ML-15 (assembly GCF_014779595.1). GTDB lineage: Bacteria > Pseudomonadota > Gammaproteobacteria > Pseudomonadales > Halomonadaceae > Franzmannia. The sequence goes on along the minus strand of NZ_JACXZT010000002.1, from coordinate 150,366 downwards.
GAAACATGAACGGCGAGCGGCCGGCATACTGCATGACCTGGATGGCCAGCAGGCCCAGCAACAGGCCATAGCCCAGCGCCTGGCACTGGCGCATATAGGCCGGCCAGCGAAACTCGTTGAGCCACAGGGCCGTGGCCACCAGCAGCACCAGACCGCCCGCCAGGGAGGTCGCCGCAACGCTACCGATCAAGGCCAGATAGAGTGCCAGGCACGCCGCGAACGCCGACACGCAGCGGTGGGTGAGACTCGGCATGATCAGGGCGAGCAGCGACTGAAACAGCAGCAGCAGCCACCACAGTCCGGCGCTTTCACCACCCATGGCAGATGCCACCGCCCAGGCCACCAGCAGTTGGCCAGTGAGACTGGCGGCCAGCGCCAGATGCTCCAGAAAGTCGCCGCCGTTGGCGCGCAGTGCCGCATAAGCCCCGGCGATAAAGACGCTCCCCAGGATGCCGGCAGCGACACTGCTGTCGAGAATGAACACCGTGCCCATGGCGATAAAGCCAATCAGGAAGAGCGCCGCCAGCCAGCCCGAGAACGCCTGCAGCGCGCGCACGAACCAGGGCGTCGCGAGCGGCAGCGGCGCCTCGCGCTCTGCAACGTCGATACCGCCCTGGCCGAGCCGTTCCTTGAGCAGATCGGTCATGTCGGCATCTCCCGGTGCAGCCGCTTGAGCCAATACGCTGCCAGCGCTCCCAGCCCCAGCACCACGATCGCCAGCACCAGCAGGCCGCCCGGATCGCCCTGCTCCATTAGCTCCTTGGCGAGGAAGGCGGTCACCACGACGATGACCGATAGGCAGCCTACGGCCAGCGCGAAGAGATTGGGGCGCCAATAGCGATACACGCCGTAGATCGCTGCCAGCCAGAGCGGATAGAGCAGCGCCACCAGCCAGACGCCGGACCGCTCACCGAAGGTGAACGCGAGCATCAGCACAGTCACTGGAGCGCCGCTGCCGAGTGTCAGCAGGCAGGTGGCCCAGCCGACCGATAGCCAGCGCCAGCGGCGCGCGCCCAGTTCCCATAGTGCCAGCGCCGAGGTATTGAGGGCGAACAGCCACCACAGGGCAGCCACATCGCTCACCAACACCATACCGAAGGCCCCGCTCAACGAGCGAAAGTAGAGGGCAATGCTGAGATTGAGCAGCCCAAGCCACAGCATCCAGAGCGCATCGAAGCGTGCCACCAGTGTCCAGGGCAGCATCAGCAGCGCCCACCAGAAGAACAGCTGCCAAGGGTCGGCACCCGTCTGGTAGACCTGGCCGAACAGCGCCAGCAGCACCCCCAGCAGCAGCGAGGCCGCCGTCAAGGCGGCGCGCGCCACCACCCTGCGCTGCGCGCCCCAGCAGTAGACGCCGATGGCCGCCACCAGCGCCGCCTGCACCAGTCCGAAGCGCAGCCAGCGCGCCATCTCGCTCCAGTTGTAGGCGACCAGAAACAGTACCGCGCAGACCAGTGCCAGGGTGCCCAGCCACAGCAACAGCCGATCGAGAAACACGCCCCAGGCACGCCCCGAGGGGTGCAGCCCGGAGAGCGCGACCGCCTGCGGCACCTGCTCCCGCGGGATCGCTTCGTGCTCGATCAGTGCCGTCAGCTCGCGGCGAATGGAGGCCATGTCGTGTCCTTACGTAGTCTCTTAACCATTGAAGAGCACCCAGGCACTAGCGGGCGGGGAAATAATGATCCTCCTTCCCGGTTGAGCCCTTCATCGCCCTTCATGGCCTGCTGGCGGCACTAGCTTGGAAGCCTGCGGCGCATCGACACCGTAGCGCTGCACTCGCGCCGACAAGCGGGTGACATCCTCCAGCGCCGCCTCGATCCCCGAGGGCTGGGTGCGCAATACTGCAAGTTCCCGTATCAGGTGTTGCAGACCGGTGATCGCCTCACGACAGCGCGCCAAGCGCTCATCCACGGACGAGCGCAGACCGATATCCTCGACCTCGGCAGCCAAGTCCCGAATTCCCTCCAGCAACATACAGGCGCCCTGCAGTTCGGTAATAGCCGCTCGTCGCAGTCGTTCGACCCCATCACGATAACGTAGATAGGTGAGCTCGCCAGGATCGAAATGCCTGTCTAGCCAGCGCAGAATCTGATGGTAGGCCTGATCAAGCTCATCCAGCAAGACGAGCATATCTGGTTCACTGAGTTCCTGCAGACGCCAGCGCAGGGAGAGTGACGCGGATGCCGCCTCGTCATCGGCAATGGCTGCCTCCATGCCCAGCATCGTCCGCAGGCACTCCAGCACCTCCTCCCTGCGCGTCCTCCAACTCACGTAACCAATCGGAAAAATCGCCAACCCCGCGCGTTCCAGCAGGCGGTAGCGTTCCCAATCCCAGGCCTTCCCCGCTGTGGCATCGGTTCCAATGGTGTCCACTGCCAGCGCATGTCCTTGGTATAACACCAGAATATCCAGCGTTTGCCCGGCAAAGGGATAGTCTATTCGACAGCGCGCCCCCCAGGCCTCCAGGATGGCTATCAGCTCCGTACGCATACCATCATGGGCTGGCGGCGACGTCATGGGCCGGGGCCGGTTGGTGCGGGCGTAGGCCACGTAATCTACCAGCAGGTTCGAGCCGACGCCTTCCAGGGCTTCCTGGGGCATGAACACCACCTGCCGGTGACGCGCCCGTGTCACCGCTACATTGAATACATCAGGCCGGTTCAGGTAGGTCCAGGCCGCGGCGGCGCGCCCGGGATATACGCCGGTGGCCAACAGCATGATGTCGCGCTCTTCGCCCTGAAAGGCATAAGGGGTGCCGACACGCAGGTCATGGCGGCTAATCGTCCGCAGATCGACACGGTCCAACAGCGCTTTTTCCAGCGCCAGGGCAGTGGCGCGAAAGAGCGCCAGCACACCGATACTCTGACACTCGTGATCCGGCAAGTCGGCGCTCTCGGCCGCCAACGCCTCCAGATGCTCCATCACGGCCTCGATCTCGGCGGCATTGACATCGCCCTCGATGCGCACCGGACAGTCCACCAATGCGATGGGCGGCGCATCGACCACCTGGGCCAGGTGAGTCAGAATTTTCAGGCGACCAGCGTAGAAGCGATCGTTGCTGAAGCCGATCAGGGCAGGGTGACTTCGAAAATGCTCATCCAACAAGACGATGGCATGGCCACCCGCTATCGCCATCAGCCCGTAGTCCAGCAGCGAGCGCTCGCGGTAATTCAGGTCCACCGGCAGCGACTGAACCTGGTGGCGAACGGCAAACTCGTGTTGACGCGCCTGCGACAGGAACGAGAAGTGCCGCAGCTGCCTGGGGTCTCCAACGATGACCGCTCGACTGGCCCGCTGCAGGGCGGGTAGCGCCAACGGCAGATTGGACTGGGTCGCCTCATCCATGATGCACAGGTCGAACAGTTCGGACTCCAGCGGCAGGGTGCGATGCAGTGCCTGTGCCGAGACGACCCAGACGGGGAAGGCCCGAGTCAGTACCGACCAGTCCAGGGCCTCGAAGCGTGCCTCACGGCGACCAGAGGCACGCGAGCGTAGCGCCGTCGCCAGTTTTCTCAGCTGCTGGCGGCGGGTACTCTGCAGCGTTCGTCGTTGATGATGAGCCAGCGCCGCCAAGTAACTCCTCGCCAGGGCCTGATGGGCAGAAACCTTGCTCTGCAGCTCGCCCCAGCGCTGAGAGAGCAGGTCCCGGCGCCCCGCACGCCGGCGCAGCCACCACAGCCGTAGACCGTGCCAGAGCCCACCGCGCCTACGCCACAGCGCCCCTTCATCCACTGCCGCAACCAGTGCCTTGCGGAAGCGTCGCTCGCTGCGGCGATAATCACGCGCCATGGCCTGTAATCTGCTGGCCAAGCGCGGCGGTGACTCATGCTCATCCTTGTTGGACGCTTCGGCCAGCAGCTCATCCAGGCGTTCCAGCAGTTGCTGTCGATGGTTGCCCCGCCCGGCCCGCACGACCAGCCCCTGGGCGGGACCAAACAGCTCCGCCAGCTTGGTGCGTACGACGTCGGCGGCATGCTCATTGCTGCAGACCACCAGCACCCGTTCATTCCGCATCACTCGGTCAATGGCCTGGCATGCCAGGGTATAGGTCTTGCCGGTCCCCGGCGGGCCATTGATTACACTGAGCGTCTCGACCGCCGCGTTGTGCAGTGCTCGCTCCTGAGCCAATGTCAGACTGGTGGGCAGGGTCTCAGGCACCGGGGGAGCAGAAGCTGGCTTGCGAGACTGTGACGAAGCCTGCAATAGCTGCCGTATAGGAGGCGACAGGGTCGATCCAGCATCACTCAGGGCCTCCAGTTCGTAAGCCACACTGCGTGCCAATTGCGAACGAGCCGTGATCCAGACGACTCCCGAAGGAGCCCAGCGCAGCGGTTGGCCGTTGCGCCAACGTGGAAAGGCCTGGGATGTTTCACCGTGCTCGCAGCGCTCGAACCGACCGAGTGCTCGTTGCAGAGATGCCACGTCGACTTCTCCGCCCGTAATGCCGAGTTCCTCCTCGGACAGATCGAGGCTCTGCAATACCGCTGGATTCACCCGCCATGCGCCTGGCTCAAGGTGCACGATGACCTGGCCCTCGTGATCCAGCAGTTCGGCGGAGTGCAGGAAAAGCGGAGCCCGCAGGTGACGCGTTGTCCCTCCAGGCTCTCGCACCGGCCCCATGACCAGGCACGTGCCCACCAGAAGTTCCCGCTCCTGCCGATGCAGGTGCAGCATGGCACTGAGTCGCTCAGCATGCTCACGAGGCAACGACAACGGTGCGTCTTGCTCCCACCAGCCGCCTGGGCACGCGAACAGATAGTGTTCCCATGACTCACGCCCGAAAACATCCGTGAGCTGGCGCTCGCCGCCCTCCTCCATCAGACAATCGCGGAAGTAGGCGATAAGCCTGCGTACATCGTTGTCATTCACCGGCACATCCCGCCTTCCTCTGCACGGATACATTGAGAGCAGCGGCTCAGCTCACTTCGACTTCCAGCACCGGAGAAACGTGGTGCGATCTGTCCATGCGCTCGATGGCATTACGCGCCTCATCCCGTGCCTTCCGGTCATCAGGACTGGTCTGCAGCAGGCTTTCCACCGTGGTTCGCGCCTGCTCCGCCAGGGCTGCATCCTTTTGTCCAAGCATGCACCCTGAATCCGGCTCACTACTGGGCGCCACCACCCCCATCCCGTCCACTGGACACTGCACTTGGTTCAGTTCCATCTGCGCCACTCCTCCCTCCATATCATGCTCTTACGTGCAATACCCGAACCTTAACGCATTGTCTCCACATCTGCCCATTTACAAGCGCCGTCCCACGGTCGCGCAGAGCAGGCTGGTCAGCGACGAGCACTATCGCCGAAGCCTGGAGGAGCTAACGGAATAGTGAGCGGTCTCTCGCTTGCGCGATATATTTGATATGTTATAACGTATCATATAAATTCAAGTGCTCTGCCTCTACCGGCCAGCTGATCAAGGTCGACGAACATTTCGCAGCGCCGGACTCCTGCTGGGGCGAGGCGAACCAAGACCCACCCGCGGAGGTCATCATGAAGACACGCGCAGCCATTGCCTGGGAACCCAACCGGCCTCTGGAAATCGAGGAGATCGACCTGGAGGGGCCGAAAGAGGGTGAGGTCCTGGTCAGGATCGTCACTACCAGCCTGTGCCACACCGATATGTTCACGCTGTCCGGAAAGGACCCGGAGGGCTTGTTTCCCTGCGTCCTGGGCCACGAGGGCGTGGGCATCGTCGAGGAGCTCGGACGCGGGGTCACCTCGGTGAAGCCCGGCGACCATGTGATCCCGCTGTATACCCCGGAAGACCCGAACTGCCCCTATATCCGCTCGGGCAAGACCAATCTCTGCCAGACCATTCGCAAGACCCAGGGGCAGGGGGTGATGCCGGACGGTACCAGCCGCTTCTCCTACAAGGGCAAGATGCTGCACCACTATATGGGCACCAGCACCTTCAGCGAGTACACGGTGCTGCCCGAGATCGCGGTGGCCAAGATCAGCCGTGACGCCCCCCTGGCCAAGGCCAGCGTGATGGGCTGTGCGGTGCCCACCGGTATCGGCGCGGTGAGGAATACCGCCAAGGTGCAGGCCGGCGATACGGTGGCGGTATTTGGCTTGGGCGCCGTGGGCATGGCGGTGATCCAGGGGGCCAAGCTGCAGGGCGCCGGGCGCATCATCGGCATCGACGTCAATCCGGCCAAGTTCCCCCTCGCCATGTCCCTCGGCGCCACGGAGTGCCTCGACCCGAACGACTACCCCGAGCCGCTGCACGAGGTGATCATCGAGATGACCAACGGTGGCGTCGACTACTCTTTCGAAGCCGTCGGCAACGTGCGCTTGATGCGCGCCGCCCTCGAGTGCTGCCACAAGGGCTGGGGCGAGAGCATCATCATCGGTGTTGCTGGGGCCGGCGAAGAGATCTCGACGCGTCCGTTTCAACTGGTCACCGGTCGCGTCTGGCGGGGCAGCGCCTTCGGCGGCGTACTGGGGCGCTCCGAGTTGCCGGGTATGGTCGATGAGTGGCTGTCGGGGCGTTTCGACGTCGATCCCTATATCTCGCACAACATGACCCACGACCACATCAATACCGCCTTCGATCTGCTGCACCGTGGCGAAGCGATTCGCTCGGTCATTCACTATCAGCCCCAGGAGACCATGACAGGCCCCCTGCCGGGCAAGCTGATAGGAGAGCCCATCGATAAGCCTCAGCCTGCCTAAGCGACACGTCCATCAAGGCAATGCCGCCACCGGCCCCTCACGGGGCCGGTTTTTTTCGCGCCAACGATACACGGCTTATGAGACGACCTCGCGCCGGCCGCTCGCCTGCAGCCGCTCGAGCAGCGCCGCCTGGGCGGCACGCCGCTGCCGGGTGTCGGGGGCCGCGCAGCGCTCGCCCAACAGGGCAATAGCGTCGGCAATCTCCAGGCTGCCCAGGTCGTCGCCGTCCCGGCTGCGAATCGCCACGCTGCCGGAGGCGGCCTCCCTGGCGCCGACAATCAGTTGGAAGGGTACGCGCTGCAGGGTCTGCTCGCGGATCTTGTAGCCGATCTTCTCGTTGCGAATATCCGCCTCCACGCGCAGACCCGCATCGCGCAGCGCCTGGGCCACCTCCAGCGCATAGCGGGAATACTGCTCGGTGATGGAGAGCACCACCGCCTGCAGCGGCGCCAGCCAGGCGGGGAGCTTGCCGGCGTGGTGCTCGATCAGGATGCCGGTGAAGCGCTCCAGGGAGCCGAACAGCGCGCGGTGCAACATCACCGGGCGCTTGCGCTGGCCATCCTCGTCGACGTAGTCCAGGCCGAAGCGTTCGGGCAGATTCATATCCACCTGCAGGGTGCCGCACTGCCAGTCGCGACCAATGGCATCGCGCAGCACGAACTCCAGCTTGGGGCCATAGAAGGCGCCCTCACCGGGGTTGTAGCGGTAGGCCAGCCCCACTTGGTCCAGCGCCTGGATCAGGGCATTCTCCAGCAGGTCCCAGGTGGCGTCATCGCCCATGCGGTTGTCCGGCCGGGTGGAGAGCTTGATCAGCACCTCCTCGAAGCCGAACTGACGATAGATATCCAGCACCTGGGTAACCACATCACGGCATTCGCCGATCATCTGCTGCGGCGTGCAGTAGATATGGGCATCGTCCTGGGTGAAATGGCGCACCCGCAGCAGGCCGTGTAGCGCCCCGGAGGGCTCGTAGCGGTGCACCTTGCCGAACTCGCCCATACGAATAGGCAGGTCCCGATAGCTTTTCAGGCCGTGGCGGTAGAGCAGCACGCTGCCCGGGCAGTTCATCGGCTTGAGGGCCAGCGAACGGCCATCCTCGGTGTCGGTGGTGAACATATGCTCACGGTAGTTTTGCCAGTGGCCGGAGAGTTCCCAGAGGCTGCGGTCCATGACGTCCGGGGTATTGACCTCGACGTAGCCGGCGTCTTCCTGGCAACGCCGCATATAGGCGATTAGCTCGCGGAATACCGCCCAACCCCGGGGATGCCAGAACACCGCCCCGGGGGCATCCTCCTGAAAGTGAAACAGGTCCAACTGGCGGCCGAGCTTGCGGTGGTCGCGTTTCTCCGCCTCCTCGAGGCGCTTGAGATAGGTCTGCAGCACCTTGCGGTCGGGCCAGGCCGTGCCGTAGATGCGCTGCAGCTGCTCGTTGTTGGCGTCGCCCCGCCAGTAGGCACCGGACAGCTTGGTCAACCGGAAATGCTTGAGGAAGCGGGTGTTGGGCACGTGGGGGCCGCGGCACATATCCACGTACTCCTGGTGAAAATAGAGCCCCAGCTCTGCTGCATCGGGCAGCTCATCGATCAGCCGCAGCTTGTAGTCTTCGCCACGTTCGCGAAAGAGTCGAATGGCCTCATCCCGCGGCGTCATGCGCTTGATGACGTCGTACTCCTTGGCGATCAGCTCCCGCATGCGCGTCTCGATGGCCGCCAGGTCTTCCGGGGTAAAGGCGCGTTCATAGGCGATGTCGTAGTAGAAGCCGTCCTCGATCACCGGGCCGATCACCATCTTCGCCGTCGGGTAGAGCTGCTTGACGGCGTGCCCGATCAGGTGGGCACAGGAGTGCCGGATAATCTCTACCCCCTCGGGATCCTGGGGGGTAATGATCTGCACCTGGGCATCATGCTCGATGGGATCGCAGGCATCGACCAGGCGACCGTCCACCTTGCCAGCCAGGGTGCTGCGCGCCAGGCCCGGGCCAATCGCCGCCGCCACCTCGGCGACGCTGGTGGGAGATGTAACGTGGCGCTGCGCCCCATCCGGCAGGGTGATGACAATGCTGTCGGCGGTCGGAGGTGTGTTGGTCATGTGTCAGGCTCGTCAGGAGTGGAGGCGGCCATCGGCCAGGCTGCGCTTGGAGTGGAGCAGCAGGTGCCGCAGCAGGGTCAGGTGTGGAAATTCGAGCAGCATGCCGATCACGATGGCGGCATGGATCAGGGGCTGGCCGGGCAGTGCGGTCATGGTCACGGCGAGCATCAGCGGCGCATTGCGCGCCGCCGTGGTCATGGTCAGCAGCGCATGCTCCGGATACGCCAGGCGTGCCCGACGACTGACCCACTCCCCCAGCAGGAAGGTCACCAGGAAGAACACGAACACCGCCAGCAGAACCCGACCGAAGACCCCACTGTGCTCGAGGATAACGGCAATATTGTCGGCGAAGATCTGTGCCACCAGCAGCGCCACCACCCAGGGGGTGAGTCGGTCGCTCCAGGTCAGCAAGCGAGCGAAGCGATCCGCGCCGAGCCACTGCCGCAACACCAAGTGTGCGATCACCGCCACGGCCAGCGGCAGCAGGAACCACTGCAGTAGCGTCGTGGCGATAAGCGTGCTCTCCACCGCTACCAGGTGGCGTGTGAATAGAGATAAGTAGAGCGGATAGAGCAGCAGCTGCACCAGCATGTTGATCGGTATCAGCGCCGCGCCCAGGGCCACGTTGCCGTCGACCAGCCGGGTAAACCCCAGCACCCAGTCGGTGCAGGGGGACATGAAGTAGATCGTCAGGCCGATGATGAACAAGGGGTGGGCATGCAGGAACGAAGAGGCGATGGCATACCCCACGGCGGGAATCACCACGAAGTTGACCGCCAGCGCGATACCGATAAAGCGCAGGTTGCCCAGCGCCTTGACGATGGCCTCGAAGCGTACCCCGAATAGCAGCAGCACGATCAGCAGCAGCAGGGTCGCATCCATGCGCTCACCCAGCCATTGACCGCCGGCCGGCAGGGTGTGGCCGAGGGCGGCCCCTGCCGCCATGCCACCCAGCAACAGACAGGAGATGCCGGCGCCATGCCCGGCGACGAGGCCGAAACGTTGGCGAACCGTCATGACTCTGGCTCTTCCGCGGGTTCCCATACAGCCCCTTGCCGCGTGTCGCGAATACTCACGCCCAGCCCTTCCAGCTCGCTGCGCAGCGCATCGGCTCGCGCAAAGTCGCGAGCCTCTCGAGCGCGGTTGCGCTCGGCGACCAGCGCATCGATCCGTGCCGTGGGCAGGGGCTCGCGCTTCTGCTCGGTTCGCAGTGCCTGCAGTGCCAGTGCCGGTGGCTGCTGCAGCAGCCCCAGCAGCCTGGCCGAAGCCAACAGGCGCGCCTTGGCCTGAGCCCGAGCGGAATCGTCTTGCGCCTGTGCCAGCTCATCGACCAGCCGCCTCAGGCGCGTCAACGCCATGGAAACGTTGAGGTCGTTATGCAACGCGGCCACGACCTCAGCATCCGGCTCACTGTCTTGCGCTATCGGCAGCGTCTCCACCCGGGCCAGGGCGGCATAGCCCCGCACCAGTGTGCGTCGGGCGTTCTCGAGGCGCTGGGCGTTCCAGTCCAACGGGCGTCGATAGTGGGTCGACAGCAGCGCCAGCCGGACCGCCTCGCCGGGGGCCTGCTCCAGCAGGTCGCGAACCAGCAGGACATTGCCGAGTGACTTGGACATCTTCTGGCCGTCCACGGTGACGAAGCTGTTGTGCACCCAGGTGTGGCAGTAGCGGGTACCGTGGGCGCAGGTGCCCTGGGCGATCTCGTTCTCGTGGTGGGGGAAGATCAGGTCCTGCCCGCCACCGTGAATATCGATGGTGTGGCCCAGGTGCCTGCCGATCATGGCCGTGCACTCCACGTGCCAGCCGGGCCGGCCGCGGCCCCAGGGGCTGTCCCAACCTGGCTGTTCCGAGGAGGAGGGCTTCCACAGCACGAAGTCCAGCGGGTCGCACTTGTAGGGCGCCACTTCTACCCGGGCACCTGCCAGCATGTCCTCGGGCCGACGTCCCGAGAGCTGCCCGTAGTCCGGATAGGACGCGACGTGAAAGAGCACATGGCCTTCAGCTTCGTAGGCATAGCCGCGTTCGATCAGGGTGGCGATCAGCTCGACGATATCGGGAATATGCTCGGTCACCCGTGGCTCCAGGTCGGGCGGCAGCACGCCCAGTGCCTGCATGTCCTGGTGATAGGCATCGATGTAACGCGTGGTGATCGTATCGATCGGTACGCCGGCAGCGCTGGCCGCGTCATTGATCTTGTCATCGACGTCGGTGAAGTTGCGCGCATAGACGACGCGCGGGTAAGCCTGGCGCAGCAGCCTGGCCAGCACATCGAAGACCACCGCGGGCCGAGCATTGCCGATATGGGCAAAGTTGTAGACCGTAGGACCGCAGACATACAGAGTCACCCGGTCGGGACGTTCGGTCCGCAGGGGCTCCTTTTGCCGCGTCAAGGTGTTGTAGAGTTGCATCTCGCTCCTGCCGGCTGTGCGTATTATCGAAGAAACAACGGCCTATCGCGCTGGCGCCGTGATGACCTGCACCGCATCGCCGCGCACGGCGTTGTAGAAACAGGTCGGACGCCCGGTGTGGCAGGCGGGCCCCTGCTGGTCGACCAGCAGCAGCACGGCGTCGCCATCGCAGTCGAGCCGAGCCTCCACCAGGCGCTGGCGGTGGCCAGAGCTCTCCCCCTTGCGCCACAGGGTCTGTCGCGAGCGCGACCAGTAGCAGACCTGCCCCATCGCCAGGGTCTCGTCGAGGGCCTCGCGATTCATCCAGGCCAGCATCAGCACCTCGCCGCTGTCGTGCTGTTGGGCAATGGCGGTGATCAAGCCGTCGGCGTTCCAGGGAATCGCCTCGAGCACGTCCGGCAGTGGCCGCCGCTCATTCAGCGCGGCCTCCTCCAGCTGCATCCAGATCGTCATGGCCGCTCCTCGTCAGCACTCTCCTCCTCCCAGTTCCACTCGCTGCGCGCCACGGCATCGTGGGCATGCAGGCTTTCGGCGTGCACCACCCGCAGCCGAAAGCCACGGATGCCAGGCTGGTCACGCAGGGTATGGTGGAGGCGGCGCGCGGCGTCCTCGCAGAACATCAGGTTCTGGCCGTTGGCCAGGGCGAAGGCCTGCTCGTCGATGCGCTTGACCGCGGTTTGCAGCGCAGTGCCCAGGCTGCGTTCGACCGCATCCACCAGGCGCAGCAGCGGCAGTTCGTCCAGCTCGTCGGCAAGACGCAACGAGAGATGGGCCTGGCTGCGCTGGCTATGGGGCGTGGCCAGGATGCCCTGCTCGCTGCCCAGCCAGGCGCTCACCGCCTGACGGGTGACCGGCATATCGGTGAAGTCCTCGTCGAAGGCCTGCTGGATCAGCTGGCGCGACAGGGCCGCCGAACAGGGGCAGGTGGAGGAGTAGCCCACCGTCAGATCCAGGGTGGCCTGCAGCCCCCCGCCGTCGTGTCTGCAGCGCAGGGTGAAGGGGTAGCGCTTCCAGCCTGCCAGCGGGCTGATCAGCGCCGGACGCTTGAGCATCGCCTCGCCGCTGAGGTCGAGAAAGGCCGCACGGGAGAGCCCGTCATGGCTGCCCAGAAAGGTCTCCAGCACCGCGGCCACCCTCGGTAGCGATAGCTCCCGCTCCTCCAGCTCGGCCAGTGCCAGATAGAGCCGCGACATATGGATGCCGCGCGCCGTCGGGTCATCAAGGCTGACGCCTGCCGAGGCGGAGCCGGTGACGCCCTGCCCCGCCACGCGCAGCGGCAGGGCAATTCCCTCCATGCCGACCCAGCTCAAGGTGCCGAGGCGCTGAGAGGGAGCCGAGGCGATATCTTCTAGCGGTAACCTGTTCATCGAGAGTGACTCTTTACCTGATCATGGATAGGTATGTTATAACATAACGTATTTATATTTCGACCCTCTGGAAGCGCTTGCATGCCACGACTACCCGCTACCCAACGGCCCTCACCTCTCCTCCCGCATCACACTCACCAGCAGCGACCGGCATTTCGCCACCGTTTTCTCCGGCGACGCTGGATGCTGGGAGCAGCGATAGTCGTTGGCGTCATCGCGCTGCTGGTTCAGCAAGGCGTAATGGAGAGCGCTAGCCTGCAGATCCTGGTCTGGCAGCGCGATCTCCACCGCACCCTCACGCTGGCCCTCAGCGAGTGGTCGACGGCGCCCTCCTGGTCGAGTGGCTGGTGGCTGATGGCGCTCAGTTTCGGCTACGGCATCTTCCACGCCGCAGGGCCTGGGCATGGCAAGGCCGTGATCTCGACCTATCTGGTCTCACAGGGCGGCGGCCTCAAGCGCGCCCTGACGCTGTCGTTCAGTGCGGCCCTGTTCCAGGGGCTGATGGCGATCGTCCTGGTACTGGTCCTGGTCACAGGGCTGGGCTGGTTGACCCGCCAGGCCATGGGCAGCGTGGCCAACCTGGAGATAGCCAGCTTCCTGATGGTGGCAATACTCGGCGGCTGGCTCTGCCTGCGGGCCAGGCGAGTGCTGAAACACGCCCACGCCACGCCCCCTCTCCCCCCGCGGTTGGCGTTCACACAACCGGCTAATGACCACCGCCATTTTCACGTCTATGGCCTTAAACAGCCTGACCATCACCACTGCAGCTGCGGTGCCCGCCACCATATCGCCCCCGCCGAGACCGGCGACTGGCGCACGGCACTGGGCGCCGTGACCGCCGTCGGCATGCGCCCCTGCAGCGGCGCCGTCCTGATCATGGGCGCGGCAAGCCTGCTGGGCCATACGGCGCTAGGGGCAGCCGCCGTGATGACCATGGCCCTGGGCACGGCCATCACCGTCTCCACCCTGGCCCTGGCCAGCGTACTGGCACGGGACTGGGTCTCACGCCATCTTGTGCGCTACGCAGACGGCCGTCTGGCCAGGCTAAGCCACCTGAGCGGCTGGCTGGCCATGGCCGGCGGCCTGGCACTGGTGTGGCTGGGTCTATCGCTGGCCTGGCACGCCAACACCCTGCCCAGCGCCGGCATGCCCCTGCTGTCATAAACCTTTGGGCGCAGGGCATGCCCGATTAGTTGGCCTTGGCCTCTGCCATTGCGGGCTGGAAGTAGTCGAAAAGTTGCGTCACCGCCTCGGGCGTCACCCCGTTGGTGATAAACACGAAGCGCGAGACACCGTCGCGACAGGCCTCCACCGGCAGCGGCTCCGGGGGATGAAAGATGTGCTGCACCCCGTGCAGGGCCAGCGGCTTCTCCCGCCCGACCAGCTTGACGATGGCCTTGACGCGTAGAATATTCTCGCCCAGCAGCGACATCAGCAGGTCCAGCCAATCCTCGAGCAACTCGGCAGAGATGGGATCCTCCACGGTGAAGCAGAAGGTGCGGATCTGCTCGCCGTGGCGGCTTAGGCCGGGGTCGGTATGAGCCGAGTCGCCGCCTGGCTTCATCATCGACACCAGGGAGCCCGGAGCCGATGGCGCCAGCCCGGGAGCAGACGGAACCTGCAGATAGGACGCCGCCCCCAGCCAACGGTCTGCCGAGTAGCGCCCAGCGGGCAGGCCGCCCCCGGTCACATGTTCGGCCGGCAGCTCACCACGGTACACCTGCAGCTGCTCGGCGCCCGGGTTGATCGTTGCCAGCTGGCTGGCAAGGCGCGACAACTGCTCCTCGTCCACCAGGTCGGTCTTGGTGATAAGCAAACGATCGGCCACCGCCGCCTGGCGCTGGGACTCGCGGTGGGCATTCAGGGTCGAGGCACCGCTGGCGGCATCCACCAGGCAGATCACCCCGTCCATGAAGAAGCGATGCGCCAGCCAGTGGTCGGTCATCAGGGTGTGCAGAATGGGTGCCGGGTCGGCCAGCCCAGTGGTTTCGATGATCACCCGAGAGAACGGCTCACCGCCTTCCCGCTCGAGCGCCTCGCTGGCCTCCTGCACGGTGCGGCTCAAGTCGCCGCGGATGGTGCAGCACAGGCAGCCGCTGCTCATTTCCACCACGCTATTCTCGTCGCTCTCGGCGAGCAGCCGGTGATCCAGCCCGATATCGCCAAACTCGTTGATCACCACCAGTGCGCCCTGCATGGCGGGCTGACGGACCAGACGATTGAGCAGCGTGGTCTTGCCACTGCCAAGAAAGCCGGTCAGTACCGTGACGGGCAACTTATCATCGTGGCCGAATACGCCTTGGTTCATGGTTTCACCTTCGGATGACGAGTGGGTTCGGAGAGTGCACCTGCACACTCCGAGCAGGTGCCATGGATCTCGATGGTCGTGCTGCCAGGGGAGAAATCACGGCGCTCGACCAGATTCCCCAGGCATGAGCTCAAGGCGTTATCGACCAGCTCATCGATGCGCCCGCAGTCGTCGCAGATAGCAAACGCCGTCAGGCCGTGCCTGCACGCCTCGAGCCGACAGGCGACATACGCATTCAGCGTTTCCAGGCGATGGGCCAACCCGTGGCGGATAAGCACATCCAGCGCGCGATAGACCTGCGTCGGTGCCGAGAACCCGTCACTACTCAGCCGCTCGAGCAAGGCATAGGCCCCCAAGGGGGCCTCGGCACTGCGCAGCACCTCAAGCACGCGCTGCTGGTTGGCGGTCAACGGCATGGTCACTTCCGTGAGTGGATAGAGTCGCGCTATGGCATTTATGTTATAACATAACAAATATATCCACCACTGTCATCGCCGAGCCATTGCAAGGCCACACGACCTTCAGCGAGGCCGCGCCTCGCCTTTGCCGACACTGCGAAGTCCTGGTCGTCGGCGCCCTACTCCAGCAACTGCTGCTCGCTTCCGCCGAGGTGCCCGCCCGCTACGACAAAGCCGGCCGCAACGGTGTCATGATGCGCCTCATCCTGCATGAGCTGCGCGATGCGGCCACGCTGCTGCTCTTCGCGGCCCTGCCCAAGCTCACTGCCGGCGCCTCGATCACCGCCGTCGCCCTGGAACTGGGCTATGACAGCCCCAGTGCCTTCTCCACCATGTTTCGTAGGGCACTGGGGCAGCCGCCACCCACCTTCGTGGCCTCTTCTCCCATACCATGACTCAGCGCAGTCCTCTCCATGCCGAAGTCTCAGAACGTCATGCCGACGCTGGCGAACACGCTGCGCGGGGCGCCGGGGAAGGTGGGCACGAAGGAGCCCCCCGAATCGTAGTAGCGGCGATCCCCCAGGTTCTGCACCATCAGCTGCGCCCGGTAGCGCTCGCCCTCGCCGAAGCGATAGATCGCATTGGCATCCCAGCGCACGTAGGAAGGCAGCTCGAAACTGTTGGCGGTGTTGGCCTGGCGCGCGCCCACATGGATGGCACCCAGGCCCAGGCTCAGCCCCGCGGCCTGGCCGCCGAAGTCGTAGGTGGACCAGACGCTGGCGCTAGTGCGCGGCGCATTGGCCACCCGGTTGCCGACCAGGGCGGGATCGGTGTCGTCGGTGATCTCGGCCTTGAGCTGCGTATAGCTGGCCAGCAGCCGCCAGTGCGGCGTGATGCTGTAGGGCACGTCCAGCTCCCAGCCGCGACTGCGCTGCTCCCCGACCTGGATCACGTAGTTGAAATCGTCCGGGTCCGAGACCACGCCGTTACGGCGACGAATATCGAACAGCGCCAGGGTGGGCTCCAGCCGACCGTCGAACAGGCTCAGCTTGGCGCCCATCTCGGTTTGCCGGCCCCGGGAGGGGGAAGGCAGATCGCCATCGCGCAGCATGCCGCTGAAGGGCTCGGTGAGGAAGGATTCGGCCCAGCTGGCATACAGCGACACCTCCTCACTGGGCGTCCAGGTCAGGCCGATACGCGGCGACACGGCGTCGTCGGTGCGCGTCAGCCGCTCATCCACCGGCAGGTATTCGGCGCGGGCACCGCTGCGCGAACGGTCATAGCGCGCCCCAAGCAATAGCCGCCACTGGCTGCCGAACTGCAGCTCGTCCTGCAGGTACAGGCCCACGTTGTGGCTGTCGTAATGCGAAGCGTCATAGGGCTCCAGCGGGCCGCTCGTAGCCACGCCGTGCACCGGATCATAGAGGCTGATCGGCAGGTTGACCGGGAAGCCCCCCGGCCCGAGGTTGGCGTAGGCCTCGAAATCCCACTCGTCGTAGTTGTAGTCGGCTCCCAGCAGTACGCGATGGCCCACGACGCCCGTCTCGAAGCGGCGCGCCATCTCCGCCATGACCGAAACATCGGTCTGCTCGTCGACGCTGCGCTGGCGGCGACGGTTGACCTGCGGGTCGTCGGTATCGGCCCCGCTGATCGGCTCGAAGCCGTAGGGATACCACAGCGCATCGCTGCGCGCCCACGACGCCTGGAGCCCGGTACGCAGCTCCCAGCCGTTGTCGAGGTCATGCTCCAATATCGCCGAGGCCAGCACGCTCTCGTTCTCCAGGCGGGCGTCCGGCTCGGCATAGTTGGTGTGGATCGGCACCTCGAGAAACAGCGGACTGTTGCCGAAGCCCCGGTCGAACGACGAGTCGCGGCGGCCCAGTTCCAGCTCCGCGGTCAGCGTGGTCTGGGGGGCTATCTGCCACTGCACGACCGGTGAGATGAACTGGGTTTCCGCCCCCACGAAGTCACGGAAGCTGCCATTGTCCTGCCACGAGCCGGTAACCCGGTAGCTGACGGTGTCGCTCAACGGGCCCGTGGTATCGAAGGTGCCCCGATAGAAGTCATAGCGCCCACCCATCAGGTCGACGCGCGTTTGCGCTTCGTCCAGCGGCTTCTTGGTCACCATATTGACCACGCCGCCCGGCTCGAAGCGGCCGTACAGCGCCGACGCCGGCCCCTTGAGCACCTCGATCTGCTCGATGTTCACCAGCTCATCCACCGGCGCGAACACGCTGCGCCGAAAGCCGTTCTTCAGGTTCGCCGAGGTGGCGAAGCCGCGCAGGCGGAAACGGTCATTGCTGCCGCCCCACCCTACCTGCGGCGTCACGCCGGGCACGGTGCGCACCGCCTCGCCGAAGGTGGTCACGCCGCGATCCTCGATCAGCTCGCGGGTCACCGTCTGAATGGAGAAAGGCGTCTCCTTGACCAGGGCATCGCTCTTGTTGGCGGTGGGCGCCACCACGCTGCGATACGCCCGCTCGCGCGTACCCAGCACGGTAATGTCGTCCAGCTCATAGTCGGGGCTGCCCACCGGCTCCTGAGCAAGGCTAGCGGCGGGCCAGCCGACGGCGAGCGCAAGCGACGCACGCAGGTACCATGGGCCGATGCCTGCGGCAACGGCCCCGAAGCGAAGGGAAGATGTGTTCTTGTTCACCGTAGATCCTTGCTAAGGGAGTGAGGTCCCATGCCGCAGCCAAGGGACTCACGGCAAGTTATTGAAAATAATTGCAATGTAATAACATTGCATCATGTTTTGAGGAAATCAAGCTAACCGGCACGCCACCGGCCGCTGAGCCACTCGTCATGACAGGCCAAACATCAGCGAGCGATGCGCAGACAGCCCTGCCATGGCGCCGTCGGCGACGGCGAAGGTCACCGAGCCTGCGGCGCGGGCGATATCGCCACAGGCGAAGATGCCGGGGATCGACGTTGCCTGCATCGCATCGGTCTTGATGACATTGCCCATCGGCGTCTCTTCCAGCTCGCAGCCGATTTCCTCTACCAGCGGGCTCATATGCAGCCGCGGCGCGACGAAAATGCCAGAGAGCGGCATCTCGCGACCATCGCTCAGCACCACCTCGACTCCCTCGGCTCGGCCAGGCTGAAGGCGCATCACTTTGCCCCGTTCGATGCGGGTACCACGGGCGTCCAACTGCGCCAACTGGTCCACTGATGGCTCGAAGGCGTCGTTCAAGAACAGCGTGGTGGCACCCCAGTCCGGCAGCATCAGGGCGTGATGCATTGAAAGCTCGGAGGACGCCAGCACACCAATACCCGTCTGGCCAAGCTCATAGCCGTGACAATAGGGACAATGAAAAACGCTCTTCCCCCACTGCTCGGCCAACCCGGGAATAGCTGGCAGCTCATCGGTCACACCTGCCGCCAAGATGATGCGGCGTGCCTGCAAGGTGCCTCCGTCGTCCAGGCCCACCGTGAAATCCCCCGCCTCGCCGCCAATCGACGCCACCCTTCCCGAGCGCCACTCCACCGTCGAGTACTCCATCAGTTGACCGCGCGCGTCGGCCGCGATCTCGTCGGGTGGCGTGCCATCTTGGGACAGAAATCCGTGGGAGTGTGAGGCAAAGCGATTGCGCGGCTCGCCCGCATCCACCACCAGTACCTGCCGCCTCGCCCGCGCCAGCTGCAGCCCCGCCGCCATCCCCGCATAGCTGCCACCGACAATCACTGCATCGAAAATCATGTCCTGCTCCTTGTCATGATAAATGTATCTTCAATTGATACACTAAAGTGCGCAGGCGTCAATATGCCGTCGCATATGGGTCGGTCAGTGAGCGGGGAAGCGATAGCCTTGTTGAGTGGCGATCTCATCGAACTGGCTCGCCAGCTCGGCCAGTGTTACCGACCCCAAGCGCTCGATCAGCAACGCTTCCGCTTCGCGCATGGCATCGAAGATCGCCTCGTTGACCACCTGCTCGACCACACAGTCGGGGTTTTCGCGGTCGGTGCCAATAGCAAAGATGCGCGGTCCACCAACGGCATTGTGCACATCCAGCAGGGTCACGCGGTTGAGGTCGCAGCCAATCCGCCAGCCGCCGTAGCGGCCCTTCTCGGCGCACACATAGCCCGCCTGGCGCAGGCCCGCCATGGTGCGTCGCACCACCGCGGCATTGGTGCCGAGCATCACCCCGATCTGTTCGGAGGTGATGGGACCATCCTGACGCGCCATATGCAGCAGTACATGAAGCATTCGGGAAAGGCGGCTATCGGTTCGCAAGGAAGGCGTGCCTTTGCGGATGAATGGGAGGGGTAGACTAGCATGGCCGCAGCATCACGGAGGAGACCGCCCAGAGCAGCTAAGCCCTGACCAATCTGTTCGATGAGACATATTGCGGCCACTTCGATGGCGACGGCGTTTACGGCCCCCCCTCAACGACAACGGCCCCGCGGGGTTAGACCAATGCTTGCGCAGTCACCAGTTCACGCCTCTTCAGCGCATCGCCTTAGCGCCTCGATATCCGCCGCGGTAATCAGCGCCAGATGCTGGGTGATCTTCTCCACCGGCCAGTCCCACCAGGCAATCGCCTGCAGGCTGTCGATCTCCTCCGACGAGAAGCGCTGCTTGATGGGGCGTGCCGGATTACCGCCAACTACCGTATACGGCGGCACATCGCTGACCACTACAGAACGCGACGACACGATGGCGCCATTGCCCACCGTCACACCGGGCATGATCAGGGCGTCGTAACCGATCCATACGTCGTGACCAATCACCGTATCGCCCTTGTAGGGCAGGTCACTCAGTTCCGGCATGACCTTTTCCCAACCGTTGCCGAAGATCTGGAACGGGTAGGTGGAGATACCGGACAGCTTGTGGTTCGCCCCGTTCATGATGAACTTGGCGCCCCGGGCGATGGCGCAGAATTTACCGATGATCAGCTTGTCGCCGATAAACGGGTAGTGGTAGAGCACGTTACGCTCGAAGTTCGCCGAATCCTCCGGGTCATCGTAGTAGGTGAAATCACCGACGATGATATTGGGGCTCTTGACCACATTCTTGATAAAGCACACCTGGGGAAAACCTTCCATGGGGTGCGGGTCGGTGGGAGAGGGTCCGTACATGCCAGGTCTCCTTTTATCCATCGCTGCCTACCGCGCCATTGCCGAGCAGTGCCGCAAATTTATGGCTCGACGAGATGCGCCCTATTCGACGGAGCCGCATAAGGCTCCGGCCAATACTCCACCAGACGGGTCACTCGCCCCTTCTCCACCGTAAAGAACGAGATGGCCGTTGCCGACTGCACGCCATCGGTGATGGCGACCTCCGTCACCACCTCATAAGCTCCCTCGACAAACCGCTTGATCGTGAACTGCCAGCGGCCGTGCGCAGGGTATTCGGCATTCATCTGCGCGAAACGCTCGCCACCGCGAATACGCTCGCTGGACTGCGGCCACTCGAGAACGAAATCCGGCGCTAGCACCGCCACCACCGAGTGAAAGTCGTTCGTTGCCATCAGCCGCCAGAATTCGCGCACCACCGCGCTTGCCGTTTGCATCCTGCTCTCCCCCTCAAGGCCGACGCATGGCGGCCACAAGAACGCTCGCCCCGACCAGACTGCCGGCACTCAGCATCCAGCCACCGCTAGTGGCCAGAAAGGTGAAGGTCAGTAACGTCCAATACGTGCCAGTGTCTGCTCCAAGGCCAATTGGTCGTCCCTTCGCTTGGCTGCCGAGCGCCTGGCCAAGTTGTGCAGCTTGCGACGCACACCTGGTAGCTGTTGCGCGTGCGGTAGTCCAATCAGCCCGAAATCAGGTTGTTCACTCTCCACGGACCGCAGAAATTCACGCGAAGACTCATCCAACCAACCGTAGATCCTCTCCAGCAATCGTGCTCGGCTGTCCAGCAAGTGATCCGCACTTACTAGCTCCGCCGTCATGCCCTTGAAATGCACATTGAACGTCGTCTCGAACTGCTCGGGCTCTCGTGGCGCGAGCATTTCCCAGGCTGGTTTTGGGCTGCAAGTAAGATACACCAAGAAAGTACGCCAAAGGGTTATGTCCGTCCGCTCGTCGTCCAGTAGTAAGCCGATATCGAACAGATCACGAGGGTGCTGCCGTGATAATGCTGCAGACAACTTCCCTGCATAGAGATCAGCGAAGTCGAGCACCTGTACGGAAGCAAAACCAAAGGCCTCCTCCACCTTAGGCCTGACCCGCATCTCTCGCACCGGATGCACCGTACCTCTCATCACCGGTGTCGTCTCAATCTGTACTCGAGCACGACCGCGGCTAACCACCAACCGCGTGATGCCTCTCGCCTTGTCACCCGCTGACACTTGTACCTGCAATTGCAGTGGTCGTCCGCGAAGAATATCTGCCAACGCCTCCAACGCAGCGCTGATCAATGCCGAATCCTCGTCAAAACTGTTTACTGGCAACCAGGCAAGATCGATGTCAACCGAAAGCCGGGGAAGATCATGCTCGAACAGGTTGATTGCCGTGCCGCCTTTCAAGGCGAAACGTGGCTCCTGTGCCAACATGGGCAGGATATCGACCAGCAGTTGCACACGATCAGCATAGCGCCTATCCCAGTTGCTCATCCAAGTCTCCCGGGAGCGTGATCTGGTAGGTGGAATTCAGCCGTCCTCCTGGCACTAGTGCGCGCTTACCACTGCCCAAGTCGACACCATCCATCGGGACATAGGACAGCCACGCGTGACCATGCCGTTCCGCTAACGCGAGAAAAAGGCGTTTGGCCTTTACGCTCTGGCAATGCCTAAGCATCGAGGCCACCTGCTGTGGTCGCAGCGTGGTCATGGCCTGCATCAGAGCGTCAGCCTCGTAGACCAGCGCGGCATCGGAGGCACCGCCACAAAACTCCAGCATAGCCCGCTCATGCATAGAACAAACCAAGTCCAAGGTCCCCGACTCCACCTCATAACGAAGTAGCCCGCAGGCCTGCAGCTCCTTATCAGAGACGTCGGCCATGGCCTGCATAGGTAGGTCGAATGGCCCTCGGCCAAGAAGCTGGAAGCGTTCGTTCAGGGGTAGTTTGCCCACCCAGCCGGGTAGCCGCACCGATCCAAAGAGACTCACCGTCGCCGCTTCGCCTAAACGCAGGTAGTGTTCATAGCCCTGCAACGCAAGCGAAAAGCGCCCGCCTATATGCAGCGGCAGGCCCTCCCGATATTGCAGGCTGCGAACCACCCCCTCCCACTGCAAGCGCCCACCCTTGCGCATGTAGACACCCCGCGCTGGCGACACCAGCCAGCCACTGGCCACGTAGCGCGCCACAAGGCTGTTGGAGTAGCCATGTGCTCTCAGCCAGCGGCTGGAGACCAGGTCAGCATCACCCAGCTCCGAAACAAGGGAGTTTAGCTTTCCATGATTTTGAATACTCATAGTGATCAAAATACACTGATCACAAACCTTCCGCCAAGAGCATTGGGTTTAACTCATGCCGGATTTGATCACTATAAGTGATCTTTTTAAGAAATGTATAAACCTTGCGAAACTCAATGATCGACCGGCCAGATACCCACACCCCGGTAAGGCTGCCTCGCAAGCGGCCCATTCTCTCTCAAGGCCGACGCATGGCGGCGACCAGCACACTCGCCCCGACCAGGCTACCGGCGCCGGTGCGGTGCAGGATACGGCGCAGCCGGGCGCTCAGCATGCGGCCACCGCTGGTGGCCAGAAAGGTGAAGGCGAGATCGCTGAGCACGCCAAGAGCCAGAAAGGTCGAGAACAGTATGGCCAGCTGCGGCAGCAGCGGCTGACTGGGCGACACGAACTGGGGCATAAAGGCCATGAAGAAGGCCAGGCTCTTGGGGTTCAGCGCGGTAACCAGGAAGGCCTTGGCGGTGCCGAGCCGAATATCCGTGTCGGTAGGCGCCAGCTCGCCCAGTTGACCCGCTTCGCGCCACATCTTGATGCCCAGGTAAAGCAGATAAGCGGCCCCAAGCCATTTGAACAACTGGAACAGTTCGGCGGAGGCCATCAGCAGCGCGCCCACACCGGCGAACGACAGCGTCATCGCCAGCAGGTCGCCCAGGAAGAAGCCGGGCAGCATGGCCAGGGCGGCGCGTCGCCCGCGGTTGACCCCGGTGGTCACCAGCAGGGCCACCGCGGGCCCCGGGGACGCGATGATCAACAGGGAGGCCAGGCAGAATGAGAGCCAGAGTTCCAGCGGCATAGCGCGCTCCTCGCACGACGTTCAATGGGCCATATCCGTAACGGCCCGCCAATCAGCATGATCCTCAAGGATCACTGCCGCCTAGTGGAAAAGCAATACGACCAGCCAGCGTTAAGAACTGGAATAGCCGTATTAGCTCAAGTGTCGCTGAAAAAAATCGATCACCAACTCATGGTGACGATTTTCGCCCTCGCTTCCGGGCAGGTGATCCTCGCCCTCGTAGTAATGGACCTCGGGCTGCCGCCCGTGGTCCTGGAGCCGCTTCTCCAGTCGCCGGGTCATCTCCACCGACCACATGCGATCCTTCACACCATGCGAGAGGAACAGCGGGCCAGGGTATCGCTCGACCTCGATCGGCGACGTCGGCAACAGCGCGTCGGAACTGCCCTTCCAGGTCCAGGCACGCTTGCCACCATCCCAGGACTGCCAGCCGGGGTCGCCGGAATCGCGAAAACTGCGCGCGTCGAAGCCACCACACACCACATCGGGCGGGCTATGCGCTGCCATCGCCTCGGGAATCCCTACCACATCATCCCTGGCCATCAACGAGGCGAGCAACAGGGCGTGCTCGGCACCCCGCGAGACACCGTAAAGGCCGACTCGCGGCCCGGCGCAGGGAAATTCCCGCAGCGCGGCCAGCGCCTTGGCAGTGCGATCGAGTGGACAGTCGACGATATGCCCCGCATTCCAGGCATTGCCACCGCTGGAGTAGCCGAAAGGAAAGGCCAGGAAGCCGTGGGCAGCAAGAATCGCCGCATTGCGGTGACTCCAACCCGATAAGGCACCCTCCGAACCATGCAGCACCATGATGGCAGGGAAAGGCCCCTCCCCGGGCGGTCCATAGGTGGTACCCCACTCTGGCATCAGGCGTCTGACGATCTGCAGTGACATGTTTTTCCTCTCTCCTTGATCCACCTGGAATCTGTCCGTGATCACGACACATTAGCATGCTCTTAAAAGATCACTACCAGAAGACGGAAAGAGCAATACGGTCAGCTGTCAGCTAGATTGGTCTGCGCGCCGTCTACTGTCCTAAGCTGGCGGACTCACATCAGGTGAAGGAAGCGCACCATGAACACCATCAATCCCGAGAAGCTGCATCACAGCAAATGGACCGCGGCCAAACCTAGCCACAAGGAGAAGCACTTTCTGGTGACGGCGCTGGAGCGCGACGAGGAGGAGAGCGTGGTCGCGGTGGTCCTCGAGGCGATCTATACCCACCGTGAGAGGACCCTACCCTGGCAGGACCTCAAGGACGACGACACCTGGCTGATGGGCTGGCGCTGATAATGACCGGCCAGCGGTCATGGCGATGGATCCCGGGCTACAGATGTCATCGTAGACGGTAACTGCTGTAGCAGGCATTCGGTGATAGGGTTACAAGACGCCATCCCCACGAGGAGCCTCAAGACCCGCTCACCCTCATGACCAACCTCCATGACGCCTCCCAGACAACCAGCCTCGGCCACGACCTTCTCGATCGGCTGCAGACGCCGGTGTGGATCTTCGATATCGAGCAGGAGCGGATGCATTACGCCAATGCTGCCGCAGTAAAGCTCTGGAGTGCCGATACGCCTCAGGCACTCTACGCCCGTGATTTTGCCTCGACGATGAGTGAGGCGACGCGCCTGCGCCTGGCCGACTACCTTCCACGCCTATCGCGGGGCGAGGTCATAGACGAACACTGGAGCTTCTATCCCGGCGGCCAAGGCATCTCGCTACACTGCCGCTGCAGTCGCTGCATGATGGAGGATGGCCGCACCGGGATGCTGGTGGAGGGGATGGAGAGCGATATCCCCCTGGATGTTTCCAGCCTGCGTGCCCTGGAGGCCATGCGGCATACGCCCATGATGATCTCGGTATTCGACGGCAAGGGGAAACTGCTGATGCGCAATCCAGCTGCCCTGGAAGCTCGCCGCGACCTGACCACCTTGGAAGATTCCTTCACAGACCACCACGCCGCCGAGCAGATCCTCCAGCGGATGGCGCACGAGCCAAAGTGCACCCTGGAGACGCCCATGCGGATCAGCGAGGGCGAGCGCTGGCATCATGTGGACCTGTGCCGCGCCACCGACCCCAAGACGAGCCTGCCGATGATCGTGATGGGCGAGTTCGACATCACGCCGCGCAGGACACTGGAGATCGCCCAGCTCGTCTCCAAGCGCCAGCTGGAGCTGGTCATCGAGAGTCTCCATGTGGGACTGCTGCTCGAGGATGAGAACCGTCGGGTCAAGGTGGCCAATCACGCCTTCAGCAACCTCTTCGCCGGCGGGGCCGCTCCCGAGGCCCTGGTGGGGCTGGATTGCCGTGAAGCCGCGCAGTCCACCAAGACACTGTTCGCTGAACCAGATGCCTTCCTGGCGCGTATCGAAGAGCTCATCGAGGGCAAGTGCCAGCAGGCCCATGACATGCTGGCCATGGCAGATGGCCGCTTCCTCGAGCGTAGCTATACCCCCGTCTTCGTTGGCGACCATCACCATGGTCACCTCTGGGTATATCGCGACATCACCCGGCAGAGGCACCAGGAGGCCGACTGGGCCCACCAGGCCAGCACCGACGCCTTGACCGGCCTGGCCAACCGGCGCTCCTTCGACGAATCCGCCAAGCGTGTTGTCAGATCGGTCAAGCGCGAGGGGCTGCAGGCGGCCCTGCTGATGATCGATATCGATCGCTTCAAGGCCATCAACGACACCCTGGGGCATGCCGAGGGCGACAAGGGCCTGAAGCTGCTGGCGGACACCCTGCGGCGTGGCCTGCGCGACAGCGATCTGCCGTGCCGCATCGGCGGCGAAGAGTTCATGGTCATCCTGCCCGACATGTCCGCTGAAGAGGCCCTGCCGCTCGCCTGGCGCCTGCTCAGGCAGATCGCCGAGGCCAGCATCGACGCCAAGGAGCTGCCCTTCTACTTCACGGTGAGCATTGGGGTCACCTGCTTCAAGGCCACCGACACCAGCCTCGAGACGCTTACCCGGCGCGCCGACGCCGCCCTCTACCAGGCCAAGCATGCGGGCAGAAACCGCGTCACGGCCAACTGGTAATCTCCAGCCCCCTCCTGACCCGCCCAGCCCAAAGTGCTATGTTATAACGTAATCAACGAGGTTCATTCGGCCACGTTTCTGGAGTTCTACCATGGCTAAAGTCCCGGTTACCGTACTCACAGGCTATCTAGGGGCAGGCAAGACAACGCTGCTAAATCGCATCCTTTCTGAGGATCACGGTAAGCGCTATGCGGTGATCGTCAATGAATTCGGCGAGCTGGGCATCGACAACGACCTGGTGGTAGGGGCGGACGAAGAAGTCTTCGAGATGAACAACGGCTGTATCTGCTGCACCGTTCGCGGTGACCTGATACGCATCATTTCCGGCCTGATGAAGCGCATCGACCGTTTCGACGCCGTGATCATCGAAACCACCGGACTCGCCGACCCTGCCCCGGTGGCCCAGACCTTCTTCGTCGATGACGACGTGCGCAGCAAGACCGAGCTGGACGCGGTAGTAACCGTGGTCGATGCCAAGCACCTGCCGGCCCGACTGGATGACAGCCCGGAGGCCGCCGAGCAGGTCGCCTTTGCCGATGTCGTGGTGCTCAACAAGATCGACCTCGTCGACGACAGCGAGCGCCAGGCCCTCGAGCGGCGCATCCTGGCGATCAATCCCTATACCCGCATCGTCGCCGCCAACCACTGCGACGTCGATCTGGACAAGGTGATCGGCTTGGGCGCCTTCGACCTGGAGCGGATCATGACCCTGGAACCGGAGTTCCTCTCCGAGGATCACGCCCACGAGCATGACGAACAGGTGAAGAGCATCTCGCTGACGGCCACGCGCCCACTGCAGCCCGAGCGCTTCGAGACCTGGATTGCCGAGGTACTGCGCAATGACGGCGTCGATATTCTGCGCTGCAAGGGCATCCTCGATCTGCTGGGCATGGAGCAGCGCTATGTGTTTCAGAGCGTTCACATGCTGGCCAACGGCACCCCGACCCAACCCTGGCAGCCCGACGAAGCGCGCCACAGCCGTCTCGTCTTCATCGGTCGCGATCTCGATGCCGACAAGCTGCGGAGCGGCTTCGATGCCTGTGTGATTGACGCCCATACCCCCCGGGAGCCAGCATGAGCCAACCCGACACGCTCCTCGAACAGTTTGGACAGCAGTGGCAGTGGCCGGCCTATGTCCTTGCGGCACGCTTCGACGCCTCGAACCACCTCGCCTTCGCCCTTGGCGATGGCAGCCTGCAGCTGCTACCCGCCGGCAACCCATCAGCGCCACAGCGTGTCGAGGTGCACGAGGGCATAGCGC
This sequence comes from Halomonas sp. ML-15, assembly GCF_014779595.1. Lineage (GTDB taxonomy): Bacteria > Pseudomonadota > Gammaproteobacteria > Pseudomonadales > Halomonadaceae > Franzmannia. The sequence continues at coordinate 122,668 of NZ_JACXZT010000002.1, read as the reverse complement.
TGAGCCTGGCCGGCGCCCCGGGCGGGGGATTTCTCAGCGGCGGTGACGATGGGCGCTTGGTACGGGTCGCCGTGGATGGCAGCGTGCAGGAGCTCGCCTCCTTCCCCGGGCGCTGGGTCGATCATGTCGCTAGCCACGCCAACGGAGTCGTCGCCTGCTCAGAGGGCAAACGCCTGCATCTCTACGCGGAGGGCCGCGATGAGATCGTTCGCGAGTTTCCCAGCACGGTGGGCGGCCTCTGCTTCTCCCCGGACGGCCACAGGATTGCGGTGTCCCACTACGGCGGCGTCACCCTCTGCTCCACCCGCTCCGCCGATTCAACGCCGGTGCCGCTGACGTGCCCCGGCTCGCATCTCGCGGTGACCTGGAGCCCCAACGCGCGCTTCGTGCTCTCGGCGATGCAGGAGGATTGCATTCGTGGCTGGCGCCTGGAAGATAATGACGACCTTTACATGAGCGGCTACGCCACCAAGGTGAAATCCTGGTCGTGGTTCAATGGCGGACGCCACCTGGCTACCAGCGGCTCGAACTGCGCCCCCTGCTGGCCGTTCAAGGGTCGCAAGGGCCCCCGGGGACTCGCCCCGAAGACGCCTGGCGACACCACGAGCGCCTTGGTTACGGCAGTTGCGGGAGATCCAGACCACCCCATCCTGGGGATCGGTTACGATGACGGCCAGGTCACCGTGGCCGATATCGACAAGGACCAGGAAGCCGTGATCAAACCGCCAGGCCACGGGGCGGTGACCACCATGGCCTGGTCCCCCGATTGTGCGTGGCTGGCCTTTGGCACCGAGAAGGGCTTTGCGGGACTGTTTCCCGTAGCGGGTTAAATGTTTGGAGATGAGATGATAGCCAAGCGAGAACGCGGCAAGATGGAGCGGCGACTGAGCGCTGCGCTGACAGACGCCTGCGAGCAGGCCAAGCCGCAGCTGCCCGGCTTCTGCTGGTTGACCCACGACGTCGACTACCAGCGCTTTCCCGAGAGCCTGGTGGTGACCTGGGTATTCGATACCCACCCCAACCTGGCCAATGCGCTCAGAGGCGAGGCCCGCCACTGCATCGTCGAGTTGACCGGCGAGGCACTCGCCGAGGCCGGCCTTGATGTCACTGACGCCTCGAAGCACCTCGACTTCGACAGCGAAGAGGCCTGCCAGCGCCAGCACGGCGGCGACTGGCAACAGCGGCTGCGCACCAAGCCAACGAGGCACTGAATGGCCAACAAGATCGAAAGCCCCTGTGTATCGATTTGCCAGCTCAAGGGAAACCTGTGCACCGGTTGCGGCCGCACCATGGACGAGATCCGCGAATGGAAATCGATGAAGCGGCCGCAGAAGATGCAAACGGTGAAGCGTGCTGATCAGCGTTTGAAGAAGCTCACGCCCTCTTAATACGGTCGTTGCAGAAGCGCGCCGCTCAGAACTTCGCCAGCGGAGAGCTGCCGGCATCCGCACGGCGCTCCCGCACCAGCCAGAAGCCCACCGCACCGGCGATCACCAGCATGGCACCGCAACCTGCTGCCAACAGATAGGCACCGGTGACCGCATCTTCGGCAACGCCGAAGCGCCCGGCCAGCGCCGCGAGCGAGCCGGCATACTGCCACCACAGGAAGGCTCCCACCGCAACGCCGGTGACCATGGTCGCCACTGCCACCCGCCGAGTCACCGCCGCCCAGCTGCGCTCGTTCTCCACGGGACTACGGTGTAGCAAGGCGAGGTAGTCGCGCTCCGCCTTGCTGACGCGGCTAAACGTCGAGGCGATCACGATCGCTGCCAGCGCCGCTATAGTGCTCAGCACCACCGGGTGGAGATAGACCGGCAGCGCGATCCACTCGGCCTGCACCATCAGCGACAGGAGCAGGTTGCCCACGAACCCGACGCCCAGCCCCCAGGCCGCGCCGGCCGCGGTAATCCTGCGGCTCCAGATGCTCATCAGCGCCACCGGCCCCCAGGAGGAGGCAAACAGCGTGGCGGCGAACCACACCACCGCCATCACCGCCGGCGGCTGAAAGAGCGCCAGCAGCAACGCCACCAGCCCAGCCGCCAGCACGCCGATACGGCTCGCCCGCATGGCACCACGCTCGCCGCGCTTGGCGGGTAGGATGTCCTGGGCGAGGCTGAAGCCGATGATCGACAGAAAGGTGGAGCAGGAGGAGAGCCCGGCGGCAAATACCCCGGTGAGGATGATCACCCCGAGCCAGGCCGGTAGCACATTGAGCGCCGCCCACACCATGGCGCGCTCACCGTCGAGTGTCGGGTCATAGAGATTGATCGCCGCCCCGGTCATCATCATCAGCGCATAGAAGATCGCCAGCACCACCGCGGTGAGCATCGCCGAACGCATCACCACGTGCTCGTTACGCGCCATCAGATAGCGGCTCGACTGCCAGGGACTGGCCGCCAGCACCGTGGCCCATACCAACCCCAGCGTCAGCCCCCAGATGAGCGCCTCGCCGGGCGAGGAGAAAGCCGCCCCCTCACCCTCGGTCACCCCATGCCACAGGGCGATACCGGGCTTGTCGGTCTGTATCAGCAGACCTTCTATAACGCCCGACCAGCCGCCGAGATCGCTGATGATATAGAGCGAGCCACCCACCGCAGCGATGGAGAAAATCACGAACATGATAGTGTCGGTGAGCACCACGCCCTGCGAGCCGGAGTAGAGAATAAAACTGGTGTAGGTGAACCACACCAGCATCAGCCCGGCCCAGTAGGGTAGCCCCGTGAGCTCCTCGAACATGATGCCGGCCCCCTGCATCACGCCCAGCAGATAGGCGCCCAGGCCGAATACGGTGGTCAGCCCGGCAATCATCTGTACCCGCTTCGAGGCGAATCGCTTGCCGAAGAACTCGGGCACCGTCAACGCCTCGCTGCGGCGCAGGTAGCGGCCGAACACCAGCGCGCCGAGCAGGCAGCCGGCGGTGCTGATGGCGGCGAAGATCAGCATCACGAAGGGATAACCCTGGTAGGCGAAACCGGTCTCGCCCAGAAAGGCGCTGGTGCTCAGATAGCTGGCGACCAGGGTGCCGAGAATCATTAGCGTGGGAGCGTTGCGTCCAGCGACAAGATAGTCATCAAGATGCTTGACCCGGCGGCCGGCAAGATTACCGATGATAAAGTAGCCAACGAGGCTAAGCACGATGGCAACGGTATAAACCATGGCGGATTCCACCTGTTGTTGAAATTTTCCGCCATGGTAAGCGCCAGTGCCTAAGTGACTGTCTTCATTGCGACATACGCCGCAATCGGTACGACTCGCAACGGCTCTTTACCCATCATCATCCACGAAAGGTCGCACCGACTGATCGATGCTTACAGCGAGACTCCCTGCAAGCGGTGCTTGGCGGCATCGATGAAGGCGCGAACATTCGGGTGGTCTCGACGACCGCTTTGGAACAGCAAGGAGATCGGCAGCGCTGGGGCATCGTCGGTCAGAACCTGCTCGAGCCGCCCCGCCGCGACATCGTCGGCGACCTGGTAGGAGAGCGACGACACCATGCCAAGCCCCGCGACCGCCGCGGCAATCGCCGCCTCCATCTGGTTGACCGTTAATCTGGCAGGGCCAGCGGAGCGCCCCACCTCGTCCTCGACCCGGATCACGTCATGGTCGCGTAACTCGGCGAGTGTCGTCGGCCGTCCCCGCGCCGCCAGATAGGCCGGGCTCGCACTCATCACTCGCCGCACCTGGCCAACCCTGAGCATATGCAGCGAGCTATCCGGCAGCTCGGCGATACGCACGGCGACATCCACCCCCTCCTCGACCAGGCTCACCACCCGATCCAGCAGCAGCAGCCTGACCTGAAGGTCGGGATACTGCCGCAGCAGCTCGACCACCACCGGCTGGACGTGCAGACGGCCAAACATCACCGGAGCCGTTATCGTCAGCGTGCCCCGCGGCGTTGAGCGGCGGCCCTGAACGATATCGAAGGCCCCGTCGATCTCGGCGAGCCCCGCCCGACATCGCGTCAGAAACAGCGCCCCCTCCTCGGTTAGCCGCACGCTACGCGTGGTGCGCCTCAACAGCTGAACCCCTAGGCTCGCCTCCAGCCCCGCGATGGTCCGCGTCACGGTGGTCGGCGACATGCCCAGACGCCGCCCCGCCTCGGCGAAACTCGCCTGCTCGGCAACGCAGATAAAGGTCCTCAGCGTTCGCAGCCTATCCATCTCTCCTCCACAGCGGTCGATCGTTATTATCATAAACCGCAATAGTGAAGTGCGATTTTGATGGATTCTCCCATATTGCGACTAGAGACAGAATGTCCTCATCATCTGCAAGAGGACATACACCATGAAGCTCTACCATTTCGCCCTCTCGGGGCACGCCCATCGAGCCGCCCTGTTTCTCTCCCTCGCCGGGGTCGAGCATGAACTGATCGACGTCGATCTGGCGGCCGGCGCTCACCGCCAGCCGGAGTTCCTGGCACTCAACGCCTTCGGTGAAGTGCCGGTGCTCGACGACAACGGCAGCATCATCGCCGACTCGCTGGCGATCCTCGTCTATGTGGCGAGGAAGGTCGGTCCGTCCCACTGGCTGCCCAGCGACCCGGTCGAGGAGGCGCAGGTACAGCGCTGGCTCTCGGTCGCGGCGGGCAAGATCGCCTATGGCGCCTGCGCCGCGCGGCTGATCACCGTCTTCGGGGCGCCCTTCGACGCCGACGAGGTAATCGGGCGCGCCCATGCCACCCTGCATGTCATGGAGCAGACGCTGGCAGAACAGCGCTGGATCGCAGCCACGCAGCAGCCCAGCATTGCCGACATCGCGCTCTATAGCTACGTCGAGCGCTCCCCCGAGGGCAACGTCGACCTCTCCGGCTATCCGTATATCCAGGCTTGGCTGCGCCGCATTGAAGGCCTGCCCGGCTTTATCCCCTTCCAGCGCACCCGGGCCGGGCTCGAGGCCTAAACCCGCCACTACCTCAATCCGTCACTCACTCAAGGAGTCATGACCATGCGCTTCGACAACCTCCACCTTGACCATATCGGCATCCGCGTCACCGATCTCGCCACCGCGGAAGCCTTCTACGCCAAGTTCGGCTTCCGGCGCGATCCCGAGGAGTTCGCCCCTGAGGCCAAAGCCTGTGGGCTCGTGCACCCCAGCGGTATACGCATCCACCTGATCTACAACGGCGAGCCCGCCGATGAGGGCAACGTACTGTTAGATGCAGCGATCAAACGGCCCGGCTACACCCACGCCGCCTTTATCGTCGAGAGCATGGACGACCTGGTGGCCTGGCTGAACCGCGAAGGGATCGAGATCACCGAAGGGCCGGTCATGATGGGCCACGGACGCCGCAGCGTCTGCTTTATCCGCGACCCCGACCGGAATGTGCTGGAGTTCAATGAGATCCTGTCCCAGCCACATTGATGTTGCGGCGGAGCTCTCTACCCAGCGCCCCGGGGCTGGGTATTAAAATCGACGATGAGCGGCTTGAAGCGCTTAAGATTGAAACGAGAGAGGCAGATACGTGCCTATTTCAATGAGACTTTAAAGCGTCAATCAAGGCACGTAGCGCAACGGGTATGTGGCGACGGCTTGGGTAGTAGAGATAGTAGCCAGGAAAGGTGGGGCACCACTCAGCGAGTACTTGGATCAATCGCCCACAAGCGATGTCGTCGGCCACATCATGCTCTAGCAGATAGCCGAGGCCTGCGCCGGCTCTTACCGCCGCTATTGCGAGTGGTGCTTCATTGACAATCAGCGGGCCGCCGGTGTGTATCTTGATCTCCCGTCCATTGTGCTCAAACTCCCAGGGTAATAGCCCGCCGGATGTCGTGAGCCGAAAGCCAATGCAGCGATGGCGTTTAAGATCCGCCGGTGTCCGGGGCTTGGGGTATCGTTCGAAGTAGTCCGGTGTGCCCACCACTACCGCGCGCATCTGCGGCCCAACGCGCACGGCAACCATGTCCTTCTCGACCGTCTCGTGAAAGCGGATGCCTGCATCAAACCCTGCGGCCACAATATCGGTCAACCCGTTCTCTATGCTCACCTCCACCTCAACATCCGGATTGGCAAGTAGAAAGGCGGGGAGCGCTGGCTCCAGAATCATCTGCGCAGCATGAGCAAAGGTGGTAATGCGGATGGTGCCCGAAGGCGATTCGCGCCACTGAGCCAGTGCGGCCAGGCCATCCTCTATTTCTGCCAGCGCAGGGCCGAGTGAGCGTAGCAGGCGTTCGCCAGCTTCGGTTGGGGCAACACTGCGCGTGGTGCGCGCTAATAAACGAATACCCAGACGCTCCTCAAGCCCGCGCATGGCATGGCTGAGGGCGGAGGGGGACATGGCCAGAAGGGCAGCGGCACGGGTGAAGCTTCTCTCGCGTGCCACGGTCGCAAAAGCCAGAAGATCATTGAGTTCGCGTCGCTGCATTGCTGCATTTTATTCACAAGTTCATGTCTTTATCCAGGTCTAATCGTCACACGACGATAAGCCTATAGTGCTTAAGAGACATTAATCGCTATAGGAGAAAGAGCATGGATTTAACCCATTACCGTACGTTAGGAAATTCAGGGCTTGCAGTGAGCCCGTTGGCACTGGGCACCATGACATTTGGCGCTGGTCGCTGGGGTACAGGCGAAAAAGCCTCCCGTGACGTGTTCAATACCTACGTTGAAGCTGGCGGTAACTTTGTTGATACAGCAGATGTCTATTCGGCTGGCCAGAGCGAAGAGATGCTAGGCAATTTCATTGCCGAAAGCGGCCTGCGAGACACCTTGGTGATTGCGACAAAGTCCGGCTTTTCCCGCCCCCAGGGGGCGCCCAATGCCGGAGGGAGTGGCGCGAAGAACATCCGTCTTGGGTTGGAGGGTTCTCTCAGGCGCCTGCGCACCGACTATATCGATATGTTCTGGGTGCATGTATGGGATCGGTTCACGCCCGCAGAAGAGGTGCTGCAAACGCTGGTCGATGCCAAGCGGAGTGGAAAAATTCTCCATTACGGCTTCTCTAATGCGCCTGGTTGGTATATCGCCAAAATCGCCACGTTAGCCCAGGCGCACGGACTTCCCGCACCGGTGGGTCTTCAGTATCAATACTCGCTTATCGCACGGGGCATCGAACTCGATATCCTGCCTGCCGGCAACGAGTTTGGGCTTGGCATGGTGCCCTGGAGCCCATTGGGCGGTGGCCTGCTCAGCGGGAAATATGGTCGTGACATGCTTGCCGAGTCGAGCCGTGAAGGGGGGCTGCCGAACAAGGCGGGTGTGACGCAGGAAGAGAGCGATGGCCGTCTTAACGGCGACAACCCCTTCGGTGGAATGCTGTTTACCGAGCGCAACTTCGATGTCGTCGACGTGGTGCGTGACGTTGCTCAGGAGATAGGCCGCTCAATGGCTGAGGTGGCGCTGGCCTGGGTCGTCAACCGGCCTGGCGTTTCCAGCGTACTGGTCGGTGCCAGCCGCGTTGCCCAGCTATCCCAGAATATTGCCGCTCTCGATATCATGCTCACGCCAGAACAGCAGGGCCGCCTTAATCAGGCTAGTGAGCTGGAGCAGATTAACCCTTATTTTATCTTCCAACTACCGCCGGACTTCATCCGTGGCGTGCCATCAGTCACTGCGTGGAAGGCCGTTTGATAATACCATCCTTGTAAATACGCCCTCGGCAGGCGTTCGGCCAGTAAACCCATAAATGGCCGGGCGCTTCAGTGCAGACCCCAGGGCGCCTTCGACGAGATCGACGCTGCTACCCTGGATCTCCTGGAACGTCGGGAGACCCCTTAGGCACAAGTGCGCATCGTGATATCGCACGAGGCTACGACGATGTCATCGCGCCCTGTCTCGCGGAACTGCCATATGCTTGAGAGTCCAAAGAGGACGACGAGCCTCTGTCGATTACCGTGCAGGGGCCGATTATCTTCAACAACCTCAGCGCAGCCGTACGAGCGGCGATGGAGGGGATAGGGATCGCCATATGGCTTGAGATCCGCCACACCCGCGCGGTGGTCGAATTCCTGCGGCAAAGGGCTGCAGATTCGGAAAATGAATCACCGTTAACCGCTCTTCCGCGCTGGATCTTGCGCGAATAAGCCAGAGATACAGTCACGGAACCAGCGCTGTGCAGGGTGTGTATCGTTGCGCCGATGCCAGGACAGCGTGAAAGAAACCGGGTCGAGTTCGAGCGGTGGACTTGCCACGTGGAGTCGTTCCGCTTGGCCGGAAGCTTCCACCACTCCTTCCAGAATCGTCGCGATCATATCTGACGAGGCGACAATCGCAGGAGCGGCGTAAAGCTGCGGAAGGGTCAAAGCGAGTTGGCGCTTCACCCCCTGCTTTGCCAAGGCCGCGTCCACGACGCCGAAACGATCATTCTCGGGAGAGACGAGGAGATGCGTCAGGGACAGGAAGGTGTCGAGATCCAGGTCCTGGCGAACGGCCGGGTGCTCTTTGCGCAGGATACAGACAAAGCGCTCTTCAAACAGAGGCACGCTCAGTATCCGGCCAGTGGGTGTGGGCGGGACGCCGATGGTCATATCCACTTCCCCGGCATCGAGCATCGATACGGCATCATCCCGGCCAGTGAAATTGCGAACAGCAAGGGTGATTCCCGGTGCTGCCTCGCGCAGCGTCGCCACCAGCCGCGGCAAATACATGAAGGCCGGGTGATCGGACAGGCCGATAGATAGCGCGGCGGTGGAGGCAGAAGGATCGAACTCCTGAGTGAAATCCAGCGTGCGCTGGATTTCCGCCAGCGCATGTCCAATCGGTTCGGCCAAGTCGAGTGCCCGTGGCGTCGGCTGTAGCCCGTTGGGTCCGCGTACGAACAACTCATCCCGGAGCAGAACACGAAGCCTCGAGAGAGCAGCGCTCATTGCCGGCTGGGTGCGTCCAATCCGTACTCCTGCACGCGTGACGCTTCGCTCCACCATAAGTGCATCGAAGGCGACAAGCAGATTGAGATCTATGCCGTGTAGATTCATGGCATGGATGTTATCGCATAACAATAATCGATTTCAATTATGCCTATCGCCTCCCTACGCTATGAAAACTCTCTCAACGAGCCTCTCCCATGACCGACTTAACTATTACACCCAAGGCGGAGCTAGCTAACTCAACGCCGGAAGAGCGCAATGCCATCGAGACGTTCTATCGCGCCTTCGAAGGCAGGCCGGAACTGCTCGACGAGGCTGCCGCGCCCGATTGGCAAGACATACCGCTCGCCCCCGGGCAGGCAGCCGGCCGGGATGGAATGAAGCCTCTCATCGCCGGTTTTGCGGTTGCGTTTCCCGATGCCAAGGTAACGATCCACGAGATCATCAGCGCGCCGGGCCGTGCAGCGGTACGAGCCGCGATCTCAGGCACACATGCAGGCGAGTGGTTCGGCATAGCGCCGACGGGCATGACATTCCAGCTGGCAATCCACGAATTCCACCATATCGCTAACGGCAGACTGACCCACACCTGGCACCTCGAAGACTGGTTCGGGTGGCTCAATCAGGTCGGCGCCTGGCCCGCAACTCAGCAGGAGGGCACACGATGAAAGCCATCCGCATCATAGGCTATGAGGCCGAGCCGATCCTTGAAGACATCACCAAACCGGTACCGACTAGTGGCCAGGTATTGGTCCGGGTCCGCGCTGCCGGTCTCAATCCCCTCGACGTCAAGCTGCAGCGCGGAGACATGGAACAATTCTTCCCCCTGACCTTTCCCTATACGCCAGGCACCGATCTCGCCGGTGACATCGAGCAACTGGGGCCGGATGTCGAAGGGTGGGCTGTCGGCGACCGGATCGTCGCCAGAACCGATCCAACCGTCGGTGGGGCTTTCGCTGAGTACGCCCTGGTACCGGTGGCGCTTCTTGCGAAGGCGCCTACCAGCGTACCGCTCAAGGAGGCGGCAGGCATTCCGACAGCGGCCGGAACGGCTTGGCAAGCCCTCTTCGAGTCCACCAATCTTGCCGAAAATCAGACGGTATTGATCCACGCCGGTACGGGTGGAGTCGGGAGCTTTGCCATCCAGTTCGCTCATCGCGTCGGGGCAAGTGTCATCGCAACGGCCTCGGGCGGTGGCCTGGAGATCGTTCGCCTGCTCGGTGCCGACAGGAGCATCGATTATCGTCGCGAGGACTTCACCCGGCAGCTATCCGGCGTTGACGTCGTACTCGATACGATAGGTGGCGAAACCCAGCAACGCTCTTATGCAGTGCTGCGGGCGGGTGGTCATTTGCTGTCTACCGCCATGCCGCCTGATGAAACGCTGGCCGCAGCCCATCACGTCACGGCCGGCTTCGTATTCCATGCTTCCGACGGTCAGCGCTTGGCGCGCTTATCGCATGCTATCGACCAATACGATCTGCAGGTCCTTGTGGACCAAACGGCGCCGATTACCGAGTTCGCCCAAGCATTTCAGCATCAGGCCTCGGGTCATGCACGGGGCAAAATCATCATCACATTCGGTTGAGCGGGAGCGCCTGGTGATAAACAAAGCCATCGCATCACGGTAGAGTTTCGCGCCCCTGGGTCAGCGACGCGCGCGCCTCGGCACTTTGTACGAGGTTACTGACCCAGTCTACAAATGCCCGTACGGTCGGTGATAAGTGGCGGTTCTGGGGATACATAACCGATATAGGCACTAGTGGTGCTGGTGTACTACTCAGAACCTGCTGTAATTTTCCACTCCGTAGGTGCGGCAGCACCATATAACTTGCCGCTCGTATCAGGCCTAACCCCTCCAAACCACAGGCGATATACGTTTCGGTGTCGTTGACGACCAGCTTCTGAGGCATCCGCACGACTTGCTCTTCGTCATTGATCACGAAGCGCCAATGCATTGGTCGCCCCTGGTCCCCGGATAGAAAACCGACAGCATGATGGTGCGGTAATTCATCCAATGAATGCGGCTCACCGTACTCCTCCAGATACCCAGGTGATGCACATGTCACCCATTCGAAGCTGGCAATACGACGTGCTACCAGCGTAGGCGAATCATGAGGAACCCCAGCGCGAATGACACAATCGACACCTTCCGGAACCAGCTCCACCGTTCGGTCGCTCAACGTCAGGTTCAACTCCACATTAGGATAGCGAACCTGGAATGTCTTGATGGCCGGCACCACGAACAGACGGGCAAACGAGGCCGTCATACCGACTCGCAGCTTGCCTTTGGCCTGCCCAGCCTGACCTGGAAAACTGGTCTCAACTGCTTCTAATTCTGCCAGAAAACGTCGACAGTGCTCATAATAGAGGCTGCCGTCGGGGGTCAGGTTCAAGTGGCGCGTAGTACGCTGTAGCAGCTTCACCCCGAGGAAGGCCTCTAGCTCCTTAATGGCACGAGTGACAGTGGATGCGGGGACGGACAGGTTCTCTGCGGCTTTGCTAAAGCCGTGCATCTCAACCACGCGGGTAAATATCTGCATGGCTTGCAGGCGATCCATGTCTTGCTCCCCCCGATGAAAATACTGGTCAATTTTATCTCTATCATGATACTGCAGCGCTTTCTTAACGTCTGACGAGAATCACAGCTGGTCGATTTCCCTCTTGTCAAAAATCGGCCGTCTCCGGATCTGGCCCCAGACGGCCATTCAGACGATCCAGCCCGGCCAGACCCTTTATCTCACTCGGTGTAAGTGCAAAGTCGAATAGCTGAAAGTTCTCTACAATACGTTCTGGCCGTACGGACTTTGAGATGGTGGCAAGGCCACTGTCGAGATGCCAGCGTAGGACGATCTGAGCAGGGGTCTTTCCATACCGCTCGGAAAGTTCAAGAATCTCTGGGGCCTGCAGTGCCGACGAGCTCGGGTCCGGGTTCTGCCACCACAAACCTAACGGGCTCCAAGACTGGGTTATAATGCCCTGCTCGTGGTGAAACTCTCTCAGCTTTTTCTGCTGAAAGTAAGGGTGTAGCTCGACCTGGTTAACCACCGGCGTCACTCCTGTTTCCTCAATCAAGCGCTGCAGCTGTCCAATGGAGAAGTTACAGACGCCGATGGCACCGACTCGGCCTTCGTCACGTAGACGGATCATTGCCTGCCATGTTTCCACGTAGGCATCACGAATGCGTGAAGGCCAGTGCATCAGATACAAGTCGATTCGATCAAGGCCCAGTCGACTCTGGCTGGCATCGAAGGCTTGTAGGGTTTTAGCGTAGCCGTGGTGTGTATTCCACACCTTGGTGGACACGAATATCTCTTCACGCGCTATCCCACTATCACGAATCCCTTCGCCAACACCCTGTTCGTTATAATAAGCCTCTGCTGTGTCTAGCAGGCGGTAGCCGGTCTGCAAGGCGCGACTCACCAATTCGGCACTCTTTCCCGGCGGCACCTGCCACAGACCATAGCCCAAGGCAGGGATTTTTACGTCGGCATGAACTGCTGGAAGGTAAGTCATTGACATAAGTTAACTCCACGAATAAAACACTATTTCCATCATAGCCGACCAGCCACCTGTTTTTAATTTCATCAAAAGCAAAAGTCATTTCGAAAAATGCCAATAAACGAAGCTAGATAATCTTTAATTTTATTTTTTAGAATTACATTCTCCGAAAACAGTCATTAACAACAAACATACCAACATATAACCTGCAAGTTCGCACGCCATGGACCGCCCGAGATATTTAATACGCATCAGGGTGCCAGTTCACCAGCCAAGCCTTCCTTGAGGCTCACAGCATGGAGCAACTCTGCAATAAGAATGTTAGAAACAGGATAGTCGACCATGTGATTATTTTTAATTCCATTTCCCATAAGAATATTTTCCGAAAAAGCAAATAGGCACGCGCACTGTTTATTATCTAGGAACTATGTTTTCCAAAAATCGATATTAACAAACCATGCACCAACATATAGCCTGCATGTGAGTAGTTTCGGATGGCAACCCTTCCGATTGCGTTGTCCGGTTCTAAACAAAACCGGCGATCTCATTAGCCTTAGATGTAGTCGTTCGGCGCAAAACTGTCGAAGAATGTATAGGAGAAATAGTGTAATGAACAACCCTCCAAATGAACGTATTCTCATTAAAGGTGCCTACGTCCTATCGCAGGATGATGAGCGCGGCGAATTCGTGGGAGATGTGTTGGTCGTCGGCGGGAAAATTGCTGACGTTGGGTTCGATCTGAAGGACGATGATGCCACTACAGTAGACGGCACAGGCCACGCGCTCCTGCCTGGGTTCATTGATACTCACCGGCATGCATGGCAAGGGGCGTTGAGGGGGCTGGATCCCTCGTGGACCTACGCCGAGTATCGCGATCATGTCCAGATAGGGCTTGGCCCCCATCTGGAACCAGAAGACGTGCGCGTCGGCAACCTCGCAGCTGATTTGATGTCGCTGGACGCAGGCGTAACTACGGTTCGCGACGAATCGCACATTATGAACAGTCCAGCGCATGCCGATGCCGCAATAGCAGCACATTGGGAATCAGGAATCCGCTCTGTGTTCGCCTACGGATGGCCTTCCACAGAGGCCGAATCCTGGCAGTTCGGTAGCGTGCGGGCACACCCCTCCGATATTCGTCGAGTCCGAGAAACCGTTCTTTCAGATGACTCAGCGCGTGTCACTCTCGCCGCCATGCTGCGCGGACCAGAGCTATCCACCATGGAGATCGCTACGCAGGATATCAAGCTCGCCCGCGACCTAGGATTGCAGATAAGTATGCACGTTGGACTGGGTGAGTGGGGCATCAAACAGGCGGCGGTTCGTAAACTCCACGATGCCGGTCTGTTGGGTCCCGACATGCTTTTTATTCACGCTTGTACCTCCACCGACGAAGAGTTGCGGATGATCGCCAATGTCGGTGCACAGGTTTCGGTGGCCTCATCGATCGAAGCGTTCATGCCGGGTCTTGGACAGCCTGCCACCAACCGCATGATCGCAGCAGGGCTGCACCCGAGTCTGAGCCTGGACGTAGAAACTTCCGCCGCCGGCGACTTGTTTGGCGCGATGCGCGCAGCATTGGTCTACCAGCAGTTGGTTCGTGCCGGAGCGACTGGTCTCATGGAAAGAAACCTGGAAATGCTGCCGACATTTGACGCTCGCGATCTGCTTGCCTTTGCCACAATTAACGGTGCCAGAGCATGCGGTATTGACGATCGGACTGGCAGTATCACTCCCGGAAAAGACGCGGATCTCATCATGCTACGGCTCACTGATTCCAATTTGCTGCCAGCCACAGACATTGCCGCTACTATCGTTACTGCCGCACATTCCGGCAACGTAACCTATGTCATGGTCGCTGGCAACGTGGTGAAGTCCGACGGCATTCTCCGTGGCAGTCATTCGATAGCAGAGCTAGCGTCACAGTCGCGAGATCGGATCTATAGCAGAGCAGGGATTGCTATGCCGGGTGTACAACATCGGCGAATGATTTCTTCTCCAGAGGCTCGTTACTGAGATGTTGCGACGGCTAAACCTGCCGAGGACAAGTCCAGAGGGGGCGCGCGGCTTGCGCGGCCCCCGAGCGGCGGTTGTGATTGCAGCGGCGTTCTTCATCACGATGCTCGGCCCAACCCTCCCGACGCCGCTATACCCGATATACGAGCAGCACCTCGGCTTTGGTGGGCTGATGGTGACACTGATCTTTGCCACTTACGCTGTCGGCGTTGCTCTTGCACTGGTGCTCTTCGGGCGGCTGTCAGACCAGTTGGGACGGCGAGCTTTGTTATTGCCTGGTCTCGCTCTTGCCAGCATAAGCAGCGCGGTGTTCCTGGTCCCTGACAGCATTGTAGCCCTGTTTGTGGGTCGGATTCTCTCAGGGCTCTCCGTTGGTCTCTTTACCGGAACTGCCACGGCGGCCCTGGCCGATCTGGCTACGTCAAGTACCCAGCGACGGTATAGCCTCATTGCGGCCCTGGTGAACATGCTTGGTCTTGGACTAGGTCCCGTCGTTTCGGGTGCTCTTGCAGAGTTCACTTCCGCTCCGCTTACGCTGCCATATATATTGCACGTCATGCTCGGGCTTATCGCCATGATCGGTATCGCCATGATTGCGGAACCGCTAGATCGGAAAATGGCACCCTTCAGGTGGGAATTACAACGTGTGAGTCTGCCCTCGCAGGTCCGAGGTACTTTCATACGTGCCGCCACTGCGGGCTTCGCAGGTTTCTCCGTACTCGGCCTCTTCGCCTCTGTCGCGCCAGCCCTGCTTGCACAAGTCCTCGGCGTCACCAATCATCTTGTGTGGGGGCTAATCGTCTTTGCTCAACTCGGCTTCTCGGCCATTGGACAGATCACCAGCACGAGAATACCCGATCGGCAGGCAATGCTGATGGGAACAGCAGCGTTGTCAGCTGGGATTATGCTGACGGGCATAAGCATCTTAGTATCGTCATTGCCGGTTCTTCTCGCCGGAGCGGCCATAGCAGGGATCGGTCAGGGCATGAGTTTCCGGGCCTCCCTCGGCACATTGGCTCAGCGAAGCCCGGAGCACAGCCGTGGCGAAATCATCTCTACCTTTTTCCTCGTGCTTTACATCGCGCAAGCGCTGCCAGTTATGGGCGTTGGTATTGTGGCGGATTCCTACGGGTTGGCCGTTGCTGGTGTCGGTTTCTCACTAATTGTGGCTCTTGTCGCTGCCGGCGCATTCTTGAGTCTGCTCCTTGCAAAAGGGGAGGCGATACGATAATCAAGTCAAATGCTAGTCCGAGCCTAGATGGCCTGTCAGGTAGAACAACCCGACAAAGAAGACCGCACTCGCGGTTAACCTTGGCGCAGAAATATCGACTGGTGCAACAATCAAAAAGTTATAGAACTCAAAAGTTATAGATAGTACGACGGGCCATTCATGCGAATGGTCCGTTTACGTGTTGAAGGGGGATCACGCTTCACGCTGATATGCACCGACGATCTCCGCGAGGACCGACACGGCCAGCGTCGAGGCCTCGCGCATGGAGGGCAGCAGGCCGACGGGGCCGTGGATTCGTCTGATCTGCCCCTCGGAGAACCCCGCCGCACGCAGCCCCTCGCAGCGTCTGGCGTGAGTCGCCTTGCTGCCTACAGCACCGATATAGAAGGCCGGACCTTTGAGGGCCTGGGCCAGAAGCGCCGCCTCCCAATCGACATCATGGAACGCCAGGAGAAAGGCCGTCCAAGGATCGTCGTCCAGTGCCGGAAGCGTGGAGGGGGTCGTCAGCGTCGTGATCTGGTCGATGCCCAGGCGCTGGGCGTCCTGGAATTCGACGTCATTGCGGAGCTGCAGCTCGGTGTGAATAGCGCTGGCCTGCGCTAGTCGGGCCAGCGCCATGCTGTCGGCCCCGCGGCCGGCGATGCGCAGGCGCAGCTTGGGCGTGTACTCGAAAGAGCGCGCGCTTACCACGTCCGGATGTCCCAGCCAGAGATCCCCGGACGCCGATATATTCAGCATCACTGCCCGGCGCGAGGCGAGCCGGTCATGGCAGGCGCACAGGACACTGGCCTGTGCATCGGGAAGCACCCAGGCCTCGATCGCCCCTCCGCAGGGTAGTGGCATATCGATGAAAGGCGAGCCCTTGCCGTATCTCAGGCGTTCAATCCGCCCCGAGCGAAGCGCTTGCCGAGCATGCGTTGCCACATCCGCGTCGATGCAGCCGCCCGAGATATAGCCGCAGCGTTCGCCAGTTTCGGATACGGCCATCAGCGCGCCCGGCATACGCACGGCGCCGCCTTCCGTCGCGGTCACGATGACGAGTGCCGCCTCACTCGTATTGCGCCACAAGAGCCACTGCCCAAGCACATCCTGTGCATGTTCCAGATACAGCGTGGGCCTCATCGAGCCGACGGCGACGGCGCTAACCCTGGACATGATCGGACAACGGCAGGTGGCGGACCCGTTGCTGCGTGGCGGCGAACAGTGCGTTGGCCAGCGCCGGCGCGAGCGGGGGGATGCCCGGCTCACCGACCCCGCCCAGCGGAGACCCGATCTCGACGATGTCCACCGACACCGCAGGCGCCTCGCCAATGCGCAGCAGCGCATAGTCGTGGAAGTTCGACTGTTCGGCGCGGCCGTCACGGATCGTCACCTTCTGGCTCAGTGCGGCGCCGAGCGCATCGACCACAGAGCCCTCCATTTGCGCCTCCACCTGGCCCGGGTTGATGGCGCGTCCACAGTCGATGGCCACATAAACCCGATCCACATGGAAATCCCCATCGTCGGCGCGTGCCTCGACCACTTGGGCGACGTAGGAGCCGTAGCTCTCGACCACGGCCAGGCCGCGTGAGACGCCCTCTGGCGCCGGCTCGCTCCAGTGCGACATCTCGGCGACCCGCTCGAGCACGGCAAGCATTCTCGTCTGCCCAGGGCAGTGGCTGCTGCGAAACTCCAGCGGATCGCGGCCCGCTGCCGCGGCGCATTCGTCCATGAAGCTCTCGAAGAAGAAGCCGTTGTAAGTATGGGAGATCGCCCGCCAGGGGCAGAGCGGGATCGGTAGATCGACCACCGCGTGCTCCACGACAAAATTCGGAATCTCATAGCGCATGTCCGATAGCCCGCCAAGAGAGAACGGGTCGAAGTTGGCGAGGTTGCCCGTCGCCTGCGCCCGCTCCTCCGGATCGAAGCCGTACTCGAGACCCATCTGCGGCCCGGAGAGCCGGATGTGCATGGCGGTGATATTGCCGCCATCGTCCAGCACCGCGCGCAAGCGGCACATCATCGTTTGGCGGTACTGCCCCTGGCGAACATCATCCTCACGGGCCCACAACACCTTCACCGGCCGACCGCCGACCCCGCGGCTGGCAAGCGCCGCCTGAACGGCGATCTCGCCATGGGTCTTGCGACCGAAACCGCCGCCCAGAAAGGTGGTGTTGATAAAGAGCCGTTCAGCCGGCACCTGCATAGCGCGCTCGAGCGTCATGCGGATGACGTCCTGGCCCTGGGTGCCGATCCACAGCTCGGTGCGCTCCTCGCTGGACTCGGCGGTGCAGTTGATCGGCTCCATGCACATATGGGTGAGAAACGGCACCGAGTATTCCGCCTCGACCACTTGGCCGTCGGCCGCCAGCGTCGCCTCGGCGTCGCCGCGCAGCGTGGTGATCGGCACATCGGTTCGATCCAGTCCTTCGCGGAGCAGCGCATTAATGTCGTCAGTGGAAAGCGTATCCGCCGGGGTCTGGGTAAAGGTGATCTCCAGGGCGTCGGCAGCCCGCTTGGCCTGCCACCAGGAGTCGGCCACCACCACCGCCCCGCTCGGCACGCGGACCACCGCCACCACCCCCGGCATCTCGGCGACACTGCTCGCGTCGAACGTCTCGACGTCGGCGGAGAAGACCGGCGCGAGTCGGACGGCGCCATACAGCATGCCTTCACGCTCGACGTCCACCCCAAACAAGGCCTCTCCCGTCACCTTGAGCGGCGCATCGAGGCGCGCCACCGTGCGTCCGGTCAAGGTCCGTTCGCCGTCGGGGCGCAGGGTCGGTTCTGCCGGTACCGGCAGTGCCATGGCGTCTTCGACCAAATCGCCGAAGGGAAGCGTCTCGCCACTGTCGGCATGAACGATGTATCCGTTCTCGGCCTGCAAGGTCGCGGGCTCCACGCCGAGTCGCGCGGCGGCGGCCTGGGTCAGCATCTCCCGCGTCTGGGCCGCCGCGCGGCGCAAGGGGTCATGCCATAAGCGGATGCCGAACGAGCCCACGGAGCGCATCTGGCCAGACGGAATACGGTAGGCCGGCGCCGGCTGAGTCGGCATCTCGACAGCAATGCTCGACCAGTCGGCGCCCAGCTCCTCGGCGAGAATCTGGGCCTGTCCCGTGTGGGCCCCCTGGCCCATTTCGCTGGTGGGCAACACGAAGGTCACCTGCCCACTCGTGTCGATGCGGATAAAGGCTTGCGATATGCCCGCATTCTCGGCCTGCTGCGCCCATGCCGCTGACAGCCGCAGCGGCACGACGAGCGCCGCGCCAGTGGCGACAGCGCCGGCCAGGAAGGCGCGACGCGTCATAGAGAAACGTTGTGGAGTCATTGTTCTACCTGTGCCTGGATAAGCATGAGGGAAATGGATCGATGGGCAGCGGATCTCGTCACGCCTCAGAGGCACGGTGAATGGCCGCCCGGATACGCAAGTAGGTGCCGCAGCGGCATAGGTTGCCGCTCATCGCCTCATCGATCTCCGTATCGCTGGGGCTCGGGTTGCGCGCCAGAAGCGCGGATGCGCTCATGATCTGCCCCGACTGGCAGTAGCCACACTGCGGCACGTCCAGCGCCACCCAGGCCTGCTGGACAGGATGCGAGCCATCCTCGGAGAGCCCCTCGATGGTGGTAACAGACCTGCCTTCGGCGCCAGCTAGCGGGAAGACACAGGAGCGCACTGGCTCGCCATCGACATGCAGCGTGCAGGCACCGCACTGCGCGACGCCGCAGCCAAACTTGGTCCCGGTGAGCTTCAACTCATCCCGGATCACCCAGAGCAGGGGGGTATTGGGCGCGGCGGTGACGTCGACGGTGCGCCCGTTGATCGTGAAGGCTGTCATAAAGGCTTCTCCTCGGCCTGGCCATGGTGGGAAACGCGTCCGGAATGCCGGCGCCGTTCAGCCGCCGTCACCGTAGAAAGCGCTACGCTGACGACTGCGTTGGCATTGAGTGTTAATCACCAGGCGGGGAGAAGGCTTGCCATCATCTACGTAAAACTGGCCTGATCCTGCAGGCGGGTGATGAGGCTAGAGATTGCGTATCAGTTGCTGACAGGAGGTTACTGGCGGTGGCGGATAAACTCGAGAAAGGCCCGCATGGCCGCGCTGGTATGGCGCCGGCTCGGATAGTAGAGATACCAGCTCGGCAGCTGCTTCTTCCAGTCGGTGAGTACTTCCACCACCCTGCCCTGTTCGAGATCGTCGCGGACATAATCCTCGAACAGATGGGCGAGGCCCGACCCCGCTATCGCGGCCTGGAGTTCGTGATGGGCCGAACTCAGCGTCAACCGCCCCTGCGGCGTGATCTCCACTTCGTCGCCCCCCTTCTCGAAGGTCCACGTCTCCATGGTGCCGCCGGGGAAGCGGCGGCGAATACAGTCATGCTGCAGCAGATCCTGGGGTGAGCCGGGCCGACCGCGCTTTTGAAGATAGTCGGGCGAGGCCACGATGGCATATCGCAAGGCGGGACCCAGGGGCATGGCGATCATGTCCTGGGCGAGCTGATTGCCGAAGCGCACACCCGCATCGAAGCCCTGCTCGACAATATCGATGATCGCCGCATCACTGACGATCTCGATGTCGACGTCGGGATACTTCTTCATGAATTCAAAGGCCAGCGGGCAGAGCACATGGTCGGCGGCCGGCGCCGGGGCATTGATCCGCACGCTGCCAGAGGGGCGTTCGCGAAGCTGATTGAGATCGTCGATCGCCGTTCTAATGTCGTGAAGGGCGGGGCCCAGTCGCTCGAGAAGCTGTTCGCCTGCTTCAGTAGGCGCGACGCTGCGTGTGGTTCGGTTCAACAGCCGGATGCCCAGCGCCTCCTCGAGCGCGCTGATCGATTGACTGATGGCTGACGACGATACGCCCCTGACAAGCGCGGCGGCTCGAAAGCCACCGCAGCGCACGACGTCCTCGAAGATCTCCAAGCTATCCAGGCGTAGCGGCCGCATTGCAAAGCCCTGCTTAATAAGCTGATCCGTTTTCATTAGCTTATCCACACGCCTGATCTGCGTCATCCTTTAAAAACGTGTTGCAAGGCGTCGGTGCTGGATAACCGCGGTCTTGGTCAACGCTGACAACAGATACGGCTCCAACAATAGAGACTCGGAGGGGGTGGACACGATGAGCGGCATAACCATGAATCGTAGGAAGGTGATACTGACGGCAGCCTCGGTAGCGGCGGGAGTCGTCTTACCGACCGGCGGCATCGCCTTGGCGCAGGCTGCTTCCACAGCGTCATCCACGGCCCAGGGGGTCAGTGCGACGGGCAATGTCGGCCATTACCGCTTTCGCGTCGGCGACATCTCGGCCACCGTGCTGAGCGACGGGCTGATCGGCGGCCCTCCGCAGATCTACGCCAGCGACGCGCCGGAGGCAGAGCTGGAGGAGGTGCTAAGGCAAGCCTTCCTGCCCACCGACCACATGACGCTCAATCTCAACACCCTGCTGATCGAAACGCAGGGCCGACGCATCCTTCTCGAAGCCGGTGCCGGGCAGACCATGGGGCCTCTAGGCGGTCGCATCTTCGATAACCTGGCCGACATCGGTTTACGGCCCGATGATATCGACATCGTGGTGATCTCACACACACACCCGGATCATGTCGGCAACCTGCGAACGGCCGACGGCGGCAAGGCATTTCCGCGGGCCACCGTCTTTGCGCCGCGTGCCGACTGGGACTTCTTTATCCGTAGCGAGCCGGATCTCTCCTACATGCCGGTGCCCGAGGATTTTCAGCGCAACTTCGCCGCCGCCATCCGCCAGAGCCTCGAGCCGGTCACCGACGAGATCGAATTGTACGAAGCCGGCACTGAAATCGTGCCCGGCCTAACCACGCTGCCGGCATTGGGCCACACCCCCGGCATGGCCAACTTCCTTGTCCATTCCGGGAATGATCAGCTACTGCTGACCGCCGATCTTGCCTATCACCCCATCGTCAATATTGATCACGCCTGGCTGCCCGGGCCGGATCGGGACAAGGAGACCGCCCTGGCCTCCCGCCGCCGCATCTTCGATATGGCAGCGGCAGACCGGCTCCCCGTGCTCGGCTTCCACTTTCCTTTCCCGGGCCTTGGCCGAATGCTCAAGACCGACACCGGCTACGCCTGGGTCCCGGCCAACTGGCAGTTTTGAGGTGAGCGAACCCGACATCCGTGAGGAAATCCTATGCACTCGCTCAAACACGCGGTCTGGACCTATGCCAGCCGCCACGCCAATAGCGACGGCCTGGCGCCAACCCCGGTACCGGGGCTACGCACGATGTGTCTCAACGCCCCAGGCGGCGACCTTCATTCGGTATATCGGCCGCTGATTTGCCTGATACTGCAGGGGGCGAAACGCTCGATGATCGGCAATAAAGAGCGACTCTTCTCGGCTGGCCAGTCGGTCATTGTGAGTGCTGATATGCCGGTCATCGGGCGAATCGTGCAAGCGAGCCAGCGCGAGCCCTATCTGGCCGTCTCCATCGAACTGGAGATGGCGAACTTGCGAGAACTCACTGCCCACATCGATAGCACCTCTTCGCAGCGCTCGTCTGCGATGGAGACACTCTTTGTCGAAGATACCGAAGCCGCGCTGATCGATTGCGCACTGCGGTTGATGCGGCTACTGGATCAACCCGATGCCATACCGCTGCTGCGCCCCGGCATCATGCGGGAGCTGCACTTCTGGCTACTGTCCGGGCCCCACGGCAACGCCTTGCGCTCGCTGGCGGCGCCAGACAGTCACGCGAGCCGCCTCGCCACCGCCATTGCGATCATCAGAGCAGAGTACCGTTCCCGCGTGCCCGTCGAGCGACTTGCGGCGGAGGCCGGCATGAGCCTCAGCTCGTTTCACAAGCATTTCAAGCACATGACCTCGCTGACGCCGGGTCAATACCAGCAGCGACTCCGCTTGATCGAAGCGCGCCGCCTGATGCTCGACGAGGGCTCTTCGGCGAGTAATGCCGCCTTCGAGGTGGGTTACGAAAGCGTATCGCAGTTCAACCGTGAATATAGGCGCCTGTTCCAAAGTCCGCCGAAACGCGACGCGCTGCGCATCCTGAAACCTGCCAAGAGCGTAGGAAGAGACACCGCCGTGTCGCAACGAGCAGGCGCTTGAGTCAGAGGTGCGAGGCAAGCCGACACTGCAGCTGCAAAAAGTACTGGATGTGCTCGACCTGATGGGGCTTGAAGTGGTCGTGCGGCGCAAGGGAAGTGGGCGTCACGAGTGACGACGCCCAGTAGGTTTACCACCGCGACAACTACGTTGCAGGGTGCCCGAGCGGCGCCACAAGAACGCATCTAAAGTTTAGAAGCAAACTCGGCGCCGTTTATTCGGAGTGTCAGAACATTACTTTTAGATTCTGAAGTTCGCCTATAACAACACCACTACCCTTATTTAACCTCATTAAAAAAACTCCAAACAACCACTTCTTCCGACGGTATAGAGAACTCGAGGCTGCCGCCCTCTACAACATGACGAAAGTAATATTCCCTACCTAGCCTTGACAGCATATAAGAGCCTTCCAGAACACAAACATTAGAATTATCAACATCTGTAATCACATCAAGAGCCACAAGTGCCATGCAGGCATCTTCCTTCAAGACCACGTCCACCTTTGTATCTGCCAGCTTATACATGTCTAGAACACCCAAGGGGATTCGAGAAAAACCAGACAATGATAGGAAAATAAAGAACAGTGAAAATGCCCCGAGAACAATCCACAACAAAAAAGTATTCACTTTTCCAGGGTTGGCCGCAGCAATTGAGTTAAGAAATATCAGCATGAACAGAGAAACAAAGCCAGCCAAGATAGCAAACCAAGAGCCTGAATTTTCTTGTGCAACCATAAGCCTAAGAACAAGAAGAACTGGAATTACCATTAACATCATGACAATGATGGAAGAGCCTAGATAGCCAAAATAAGAAAATAACGAATTACGAACTGACCCCTCACATTGACGAAAAAAGAAAAAAGTAACAACTGCCATGATCACGAAAAAAGGCAAGAAAGCGTAAACCCCATACTCATAGTATAAAAGCAGCGTTGACAGTGCAGCAATCAGTGGGAATGAAAAATAGAACATTGCCCATAAATGAGACTTACTACCACGACTTACTATTTCCTTCACCCCTCTATTAATAAACCAATCCTCCCCCCAAGCAATTCCAGGCAACACCATACAAAAAACAAGCGTCATTAGAACGAACACAAAGCTAATTGACAGCCCTACAAAAATGAGCAGAGCTGATTCCAGCTCTAACTGGGGTATATAGCCAATTTTAGCATAGTAAAACAAAAACACACCGCCCCCAACCATAAGGAGCGCCCCTACGACAACCCACCATGCAATATCACGCACAGATTTAAATAGACTTTTTAGATTTTCCAACGACCCACCCTCCAAAAAAAGAGAATGGATAATTACACATATTTAAATCAAGAAACATAAGACTATCACCACAGGTGACGTAAGATATTTCTTAAATATCACCCGCCATCCTGGCACAGAAGTCATAGTTGCAGCGCCCGACGCTCCACCACTTCCGCGTGCTAGCGCGCCTCCAGCAGCGCATCGACCAGCTCGGCCAGGCTCGCCTCACAGCGCGCCTGGGGCACCCGTGCCTCGTCCCCCTCTCGATACTTGCCTGAGCGAATCAGGCAGGCCTGCAGGCCGAGCTCCAGGGCAGCGACCACGTCGCACTCCACATCATCGCCCACCATCAGCGCCTCTTCGGGCGACACGCCGATCTCATCGAGCACGGCATGAAAGAAGTCGCTGGAGGGTTTGCCCAGCACCTTGGCCTCAATGCCGGCGGCGTACTCCAGGGCGCGCACGAAGGGCCCTGCGTCCAGGTGCAGGCCGCCCGCCTGGCGAAAGTAGCGATTGCTGCCCACAGCGAGCAGCGGCGCGCCCTCCTGCAGCAGCTGGAAGGCCTCGTCGAGGTGGGCATAGTCCAGGCGCTGCTCGGCATCGCCAAGCACCACCGCATTGGGGTTCTCCCGGGGCAGGTCGGCAAACTCGGGCTCGAGCCGCTCATGAATCAACAGGTAGGGGCGCAGCCCGCTGCGCTCGAGATAGCGACGGATCGCCCCCGGCGCGGTGAATACCTGCTCAGGCGCCGGGGCAAACCCCAGCCGCTGCAGCTCATCACGCATCGCCGCCGAGGTCTTGCGCGAGGTGTTGGTCAGAAAGCGCAGCGCCAGCCCGCTTGACTGCAGCCGCGCCACCGCCTCCACGGCGCCGGGCAGGGCCTCGCCGTCCTCGGTCAGCACACCACTGATATCGAGCAATACCGCCTTGAGCATCACCGTCACTCCCTTATCGACTCCGCAGGATTGACTCTATTGATGCCCGAGCATGCAGTGCTGTCAAACCGGGCCCGGCGGCTTACGGCTTATCAGCCGGCAGCGATCACTCAGCGATCTCCAGCGTCATCCCGGTCGTTTCTGTCGGAGGCCGATGAGACCCGCGTCGTGACGTTGTTGATCAGCTGCGGCACGAAACGCTCCGAGAAGCCCGCCACGAAGGACCAGAACAGCAGCTTGGCCAGGTCCGGCCCGGAGCTGGGGTAGGTTTCCTGGAAGATCCTCATCATGTACTGGTTACCCGTCTGCCAAGAGCGCTCTTCCGGGAAGGAGAAATCCGGAAAGAGATCACCGGAGACGATGCCGGAGAGGAACACCAGGTAGAGCACCAGCGCGAAGACGCCGCCGAAGATCGGTACCAGCAGGATCTGAAACACTGAGGCATCCAACAGTTCAAGCTCTTCATCGGTGACGTTGTTCAAACGCTGCTGAATACTGACAAAACCGCCGATAATGCCGCACAGGGGCACCGCCCAGGTCACCATAAACCGCTGATCGAAGAAAAAGGTTAACGCAAAGATGCTGCCTAGCACGGCAACCGCGATGGACGTCATCACGATCAGGCGCTTGGTGATGGAATGGATATGCCGGATGCGCTGCATGGTGTGCCCTCATCACCCGGCGGCTGCCCTTCTCCAAGGCAACCCCGCGAGCATGGTCTGCGACCTAAATGACGGCCTCCATTCCTCAGTTAACGATAGTCAACATGCCCGTAACTCACCATGTCAGCATGCGTGTGGTTTTTGGCAACACTAGGCGGACTAGAGAGGATACAATATCAGCGATGTAAGATATTGCTGGCATTTCCGTAAGCCATCTCTTAAATCGCCACCCGCCGGTAGCCAAGGCACCAGCATAAGTGATATTCGATAAGTACCATAATCGCATGCAATCGAAGGCAGCAATCCATGTATCTGGCAACGCTTGGCGATAAGGAGGTCTGCTCCTGCAAAGGTGGGCCGCGTCCCGCCGTTTCCCCTGTGCCAGCATTACGCCGACAGCGGGAATGATCCAAATGCCATCTAGGAAGCTAGACCTGTACTGCTATGTGGCGTTCTTATTCTTAACCTTCCTCTTTATCGGCAGCAGCCTTGTCACGGTGGCCTGGATCGCTGTCGAAGACAGCTCTATAGCGCTAGTAGGTAGGATATTTCTTCTGTCGAGCCTCACAGGCATCGCTATTTCGATGCTAGGAGGTGTGCTAACAGACAGCTGGAACAGAAAGATGGTTATCAGGCTTGGTATAATAGCCCAGATGATCGCCTTGGTAATTCTACTCTATGCCATACTAGTGGGGCACGGCCTGCCACCCTTTCTTTATCTCTTCAGCGTTCTGAACACTGCCGGGATGGCAGTCAAAGCTGGGGCGATAGACAGCGTTTTCCAAGCTATTGTCAGCAAAGAAAGGCGAATCGCCATGTCTGTGCGAGTTTCTATTGTACGCCAATTGGGGCTCGCGATTGGCATGGGAGGCGGCGGGATTCTTTTAGACCAAACCAGCGCCATTTTTTGCATATCACTGTTGCTTGTGGTGTCTATTTCACGTTTCGTCATCAGCGAGGTCTTTCTTAGCAGTCTAAAAAAGATAAAACAGAGTGCCTCTTCCAATCCAATGCAGCTTTGGAAAGAGGGGTTTACATATGCTGCTAGCGACAAGAACATTTACCTTGCCATATGTGGTGTGGCCTTAACTTTTTCAGTTGCACAAATGACAAATGTGCTTATCCCAGGCTTTGTACAGAACGAGCTTGCCGCGGGCAGTGACGTGTACGGCTTATTAGAAATGGCGTGGGCGATTGGCGGGGGCACCATACTGCTTATTGCTGCTTTTAAACGCCACACCTCCCCTTGCAACCAGGTTGAAGCACTGCTGCTGTGCTTGCTTGGCATAAGCATGATATTATTCTCCTTCCTTCGTTTCATCCCCGCACTGATACTGCTCTATGCCGTTATGGGTGGGCTCTTTTCGATCACTCGAGCGAGGCTCGATGGAAAGATCCTAACATTCTGCCCTGAAGGTATGATGGGTAGGGTTCGAGCAACCACGTCCATGCTAACCAACTCAATCGGCATGGTGATATACCTTATCCCCTCCATTTTCTCGATCACCTCTGTCTCCGGCCTCTACATGGCCTGGGGTGCTTTCATCCTATGCGTGGGGTTACTAATATGGCTATTTCAAGCCAGCACGACAAGCTCAAAGCGAAGATCAACGGAAAGTTGACCAGCGTCACCACAGCGACGCATTACCTGGAGCGCGTTAGTGCAGCACTTATCAATGCTGCCGCTGCCTGAGAAGCCAAGGCTGATGGATATCTGGCATTATGATGGGGATTGTTCAGTGCAGGGCGTTACCGAAGTGGACGATATGATCGAACGGGCTGCGCTGTTCAGCAGGGCCGCCCACCAAGCCGTTGGCCAGCAACGCAAGTACACCGGTGAGCCCTACTGGCGGCATCCGGCGACCGTGGCAAAGATGGTGTCGGCCGTAGAGACAGCGACAGCGGAGATGATCGCCGCCGCCCACCTTCACGACGTTCTCGAGGATACCGCCGTGACGGCGCTGGACATCGAGGAGTGCTTCGGCCAGCGCGTCGCCGTCCTGGTTCAGGAATTGACGGATCAATTCATTGATCCGGACATCGGCAACCGCGCTCACCGCAAGGCGCTGGAGCGCAACAGGCTGGCTCACGTCTCCCCACAGGCCCAGACCATCAAGTACGCCGACCTGATCGACAACACCACCAGTATCGTCGCTCGGGATCCTGGCTTCGCCCGTGTCTACCTGGCCGAGAAGCGCCTGCTCCTCGAAGTGATGACAGCGGGTGACCAGGCGCTGAAGCGCAAGGCATGGCGCGTGCTGCAGGAAGGCGAGGCGAACACTCATGGCGCTGCGCGATAACCAGCGGTAGCCACCCTAGCCCCATCGTTACCGTGAAAGATCGACCGCGAGAAATTACCGATCGGTAATTTTTCCTTCGGCTCGAGCCTTGATCGCCTTGAAAATTACCGAACGGTAATCTCCTCATTGCGAATAAGCAAATCCATGCCTAGAATTACCGAACGGTAATTATATGCGGATTTGCCATGTCAACTGACGAATTCACTGCTTCGCCCTCCTTGACCGTTCCTATTCGCCACAGCGAAGACCTCGGCAAGCTGGTGCGCCAATTGCGCGCCGAGCAGGGGCTGTTGCAGATCGACCTGGCCGGGCTGGCCGGCACCGGCAATCGTTTCATCGTTGACCTGGAGCGCGGCAAGCCGACACTGCAATTGCAGAAGGTGCTGGATGTACTCGACCTGATGGGGCTCGAGGTCGTGGTGCGGCGCAAGGGTGACAACCGCCATGGCGAGTAACGATGCCCTGGAGCTTTACCACGGCCACAGGCATGTCGGGCGGCTGCATGACGCTCAACCGCTGCGCTTCGAGTACGCCCCCGCTTGGCTGGGGCACTCTGAGGCGGTGAGTCTCTCCCCCTCCCTGCCCCTCTCGCAGCAGGTGCACGCAGGCGATGCGGTGCTGGCCTACTTCGAGAATCTGCTGCCGGAAGGCGACCTGCGTCATCACCTTGAGCTTCGCCACCACACCACTAGCGTATTCGGACTGCTGAAGGCCATCGGCGGAGATACAGCCAGCGGCTTCACCCTGCTCCCGCCAGAAGAGACACCCGCTCCGCCGCACTATCGGCCCATCAGCTGGCAAGCGTTGGCGGAACACCTGCTGCACAGGGAGCGGGGACCCCTGCTCTCGCAGCAGGGCGAAGAGGCACGGATCTCACTGGCCGGCGCCCAGGACAAGCTCCTGCTGATGCTGTTGGACGACGGGCGCCCCGCCATCCCGGAAGGATCGGCCCCTTCCAGCCATATCCTCAAGCCGGATATTCAAGGGCTGAGAGGTGTATGGGCCTCTGCCATCAATGAAACCTTCTGCATGCAGCTGGCCGCCGAGCTTGGACTCGAGGTCGCCGAAGCCAGCTACCAGCGCGAGACTCATGCCTGCCTTGTGCGCCGCTACGACCGCGTGCCCGACGCACAGGGAGGGCTGCGGCGACTGCACCAGCTCGACTTCTGTCAGCTCGCCGGGACTCCCTCCTTGATCAAGTACGAAAGTGACGGCGGCCCCGGCCTGGCACGCTGTCGTGAACTCATGCAGCAGATGGGAACGCCGGCCAAGGACTTGCAGCGCCTGATCGGCTGGTTCTTCTTCAACCTGCTGAGCGGCAACAACGATAGCCATGCCAAGAACCTCGCCATCCTCTACACCGACGAAGGACCCCGCCTGGCACCGTTCTACGACCTAATGAGCACCAAGCTTTATAGCGGCCTCGCACGCCGCTTCGCGTTTCGCATCAATGGGGAAGATCGCCCCGGCAGCATCGAGCGTTCGCACCTGGAAGCCCTCGCACGCTCAATGCGATTCCAGCCGCGCTACTTCATCAAGCAAGGCGTCGACCTCGCCGAGCGTATGCCCGCCGCCATCGACAGAACACTCGACACCCTCGGCCCCGAGGCGCACCAAGGCACCGAGCAAACGCTACTGGAGAGGCTGCAACAGCGGCTATTGAGCAACTGCCGCAAGCTGCCAGAGCGGTGGACAGTCGGAGGCAGTTGAGCAGGCCACGGCAACCATCAAGGCAGCACCTACACTGATCGCGTAAGGGTGCGAGCAGGCCCAGGAGCCGACAAAGAACATAAGCGCTATTTATCGCCATCATATCGGGTAAATATTCTGCCTATGAATGGAAAATTAGTGTCTTTATCTTAATTATCGGCAGGTCACCGATTTTATGCCAAGCGCTGCTAAACTCCGGCCATGACAGGCTCCGCCCCGTAGCGGAGCGCTACTATATCCATCGGCAGGGAGACCTTCATGGCCCGCAATATCATCGTTCTTGGTGCCGGCATGGTCGGCGTATCGGTGGCCTGGCATCTGGTGCGTCGCGGTCATGACGTCACGCTGGTGGACCGCCGCGAACCGGGGCTCGAGACCTCCTTCGGCAATGCCGGCATCATCCAGCGCGAGGCGGTGCGCCCCTACGCCTTCCCCCGCGATATCGGCACCCTGCTGCGAGTGCTGCCCAACCGCAAGGTGGATATCCGCTACCGCCCCACCGGCATGATGAACGCCGCGGGCCCGCTGCTGAACTACTGGCTGAACTCGAGCGGCAAGCGCTACGAGCGCATCGTCAACGAGTGGGCGTCGCTGATCATGCGCTGCCAGGATGCCCACGCCCCGATGATCGAGGCCGCCGGCGCCGAAGCGCTGGTACGCCAGGGCGGCTGGCTGGAGCTTTACCGCACCCGTGAGGCGTTCGAAGAGTGCCAGAAAAAGGCCAAAGAGAACCTCGAGCGCTTCGGGGTCGAGTATGAGGTGCTGGATGCCGAGGCGCTCCAGGCCAAGGAGCCGCATCTGGGCAAGGGGCTGATCGGCGCGATCCACTGGACGCAGCCGTGGATGGTCTCGGACCCGGGCGGCCTGGTGCAGGCCTACGCCCGCAGCTTTGAGGAACAGGGTGGCCAAGTGATGCAGGCCAGCGTCGAGGACGTGCTCCAGGTCGAGGGCGGCTGGCAGGTCAAGACCAGCGAGGGGCCAATGGAGGCCGACGAGGTGGTGGTGGCCCTGGGGCCCTGGACCGGCGAACTGCTGGCGAGGCAAGGCATGAAGGTGCCGCTGTTCGTGAAGCGCGGCTACCATATGCACTACTCCGCCGAAGAGGGCGCCAAGCTCAACCACTGGGTAATGGACGCCGAGAAGGGCTTCCTGCTCGAACCGATGCGCGCCGGGATTCGCCTGACCACCGGCGCCGAGCTTGCCGACCTGGACTCACCGCCCCAGTACAGGCAACTGGCAGCCGCCGAGAAAGTGGCACGCAAACTGTTCCCGCTGGGCAAGCGTCGTGACAGCCAGCCCTGGAAAGGCGCACGCCCCTGCATGCCCGACATGAAGCCGGTGATCGGCCCGGCCCCCGGCAAGGATGGGCTATGGCTCGCCTTCGGCCACGGCCATCAGGGCTTTACCCTCGGCCCCGCCACCGGCGAACTGCTCGCCCAGATGATGGATGGCGAAGAGCCCGCGGTGGATATGGCGCCGTTCCGGGTCGACCGGTTCTGAAAGTTAGGAAATTTCTTCGATACGAAAGCGGGCGCCCTCAAGGCGCCCGCTTTATGTGAATTCACGTACTGGGTGAACGCAACACAGGGATAATAGGGAAACACTAAAGTCGGGAAAGTAGCCCTAATAGAGCAGCAGTATGAAGGACAGGACGGCTACACAAGACAAAGACGAAGGAACCCAGAAACGGCAGAAAACACTGCTTAACTATAGAGGCCCCACGGGGATATGTGTCAGGAGAATACCATCACTGTATACCCTGTACCGAGACAGTAATCGCCTGACACATGCCCCACACGGGGCCCTACTCTCCTAGCTCATATACAGGAAGACTTCTTAGCTCCTTAACTGTCAGTGCATCCGGCACTTTCTGAAACAGGTCTACACTCCTCGCCGCTCGCACACCAACATAAAATCCGTAATCCAACATTAATGCTTTATATCTACGCCCGGCCTCTGAAGGAGTAATACCTTCATGAAGAACATGTAAGAAACGAAGACCAATTAAACTTTCTATCAATTTATACTCTTCAAGATCAGGACGCCGCTCAACCAGAAAAGCATTTTTCTTTCTTTCATTGACACAGAATATTTTCAGCTTATCAAGCTGCCCTCTAATATCCCCCAAGCCTCCAGTTAAATCTTTCTCAATATCCTTTATCTTCGCATCCGCCATTTCAGATGCTGCAGCATTGACACTTGTAACGGAAACTCTTTTCTGTTCTTTTATCATGGACTTAGAGGCGGCCTCAGAGAACAAATTTAGTGCATCCCTAGGCACGCCAGCAGCAACCCAAACCAGTCTCTCTAGAACACCATCTCCGCAAATATAACTGATATTCGGTAAGGCACAATATGATGCATACGAATCAAGTATTTTCTTAATATGCTCGTATGACTTATGCGGCATAGTTAAATTTCTATCTAAATTTACAATTTGGACATCATGCGGAGCTTCAAGCCCTTTCTTACTATCGGAATCATAAATCCTAGAAAAACTCTCCACACCAGAAAATTTTATAAAAATACCATTATCTCTCGCAAAGGAGTAAATACTGGACAACACTTCTGGCTGCATGGATTCATCGATAACATGGAAATCATCAAGGAATAAGAACAACCCGCCCTGTTCCTTCGACACCTTAGATAAAAGTCTTCTAACCTTTGCCACAATCGAATTAAAATGCACTTCAAAAACTTTTTCATCTGTCAAAACAGAAATTTCGTCCAGCATATCAGCTTGCTGAATTATTTCTGATTCGTATTTCTCGCAATTAGTCATACTTGACAAAACACCCGAAACCACCGAGGCTTTAAGCTGCATACCCTTCATGGCGGAATAAGTCTGCATCGGAAGCCAAGAATATGCCTCTCCTTTCTTTTCTAGCAAGTTAACACTATACAACATCAAACTTGATTTCCCAGCACCCCTTCTGCCAAATATAGCATGATTACTTTTAGATACAATCTGGTGCTCCAAGCCATCTACTGTAGCTATATAGCGCTCAGAAAAGTCACCATTAGTAACGCTATTCCTAGAAGCTGTCAAACTTTCTGATATAAACTTCCTTAGCAAAGTTACCTCAGGAAGCTCTAATCTATTTTTTATACTCCCTCTCTTTTTTAGGGTTGCTCTAACCTTGAAAATATTTTCTTCAGGTAAGCTTTCTAATGCCGCATTCAGAAAACGGAAATATTTTTCAGTTGGACATGAAAGAAAAACAATCAGATAGCCGCCATCATGCCTATCTAAGATCTCATAATCTACCTTATAAAACCCGGTGAGCTCTTTGAATTTCGAAATTAGCTCTTCTGCACAAATGCTCGACTCATAATTTTTCATCCTTCCCCCTCAAAAAAAACGCCTCTAGCCTCAAGATAAACTTTTGCATCATCGAGGAAATCTTTAGCAAAAGAAACCGATTCCGAAGATGATATAAGCAATGAACCTTCCACGACAGTATGGTCGTAATCAGCAGAGTTACGATCTTCGCGCAAGTCTCTCAAGCGCGCCACTCGTGTTTCTTTCTCAGGGAAATCATCCGGAAGTTTATGAACATTTTTGTGATCCGAAGAGTCGATGTTATAAACACCACTGACGTAAAGTTCAACAGCTCTTCTAGTGTTATAAGCACAATAATAGGATCGAGAAACCTTTTGCCTCCACCGGGCAGCAGAAACAGAACTTGCTAGCAAAATGTGATCATTTGCTAGCTCACATAGCGCAATCACATGCCGTTCCAACTCTTTTTCTAGAAGGTCAACCGACTCATTTGAAACAACATCTGTTAGCACAGAGATCATTTGCCTAGCATTTCTAGGAAAACTTAGTATTGTTCTTTGATCCGGCACATTAACACCTTAGCACATAATAATGAACTTCATACTCATAGCTCGGCAAATTTTCTTGCTTGTCAATTAACAAAAAACTCTGCTACGCGCTGGCTACACTAGTCTAAAACTTGAAAGCACCAACTTCAAGTTATCGTCACTCACACTCAGTATTCGAGAGAGGCTTGCTGCTCACGTCGTAGATCACGCGTGAGGCACCGCTGATCTGGTTGATGATCCAGTTGGAGCTACTCAGCCGCATGCCATCCTTCCGTAGCAACTTCTCTTGCCGCCACGTCACCCTCATCAGCATCGCTTTTCCCCTCGGCAGGGTCTCGCCTATGCAGCTTCGGCGGAGGCGCTACCCAAGCCCTGAGTCTTTGCCCGGCCTGCTGGTAAAAGTGCGGCACCGCCTTTTCCAGCTCTTCGATAAATATCTTGTTCCCGGCGAAACGCTGGCCGAGATCGGCCATATAGAACACCTCGAAGGCACTCGGCACCACGTTGGTTGCTGGAGACTCCAAAACAGCCGCGTCTTCGATCACCTGGGCGAGTGGCTTCTGGGTCTCTTCGGCACGGCCTGGTCGAACCGCCTTTACGAACATGTTCTCGGTTTCGGCCTTCGCCAGCTGCTTGGTCAGCCAATTCACCCTAGCTGTGCTGCGCTTCTTGTCCTGCGGTGCGGAGAGCCGCATGGAGCAAACAATGGTTCGCAGGGTCAGGTCGGCCGTAACATCTAGGTCTGCAGCAGCATCGGGTATTTCCAGGCAGCAATTGAGCACCTTCTCCTTGGCCAGTACCTCGCAGTCGTCCTTGAGTCGCTGCAACGGATCCGTGCGGTGGGCACGAGCCAGCTTCAGCTTGACGGGTCGTCCCAGCTTGCGGCTCATCACCAGGCAGAGGTCGCGCTGCTCCTGATGCCAGCTGGAGACCGTGTTTTCCACTTCCTCAGTGCTCTTGCCTAGCACAGCGCCACTCTTGACCTTGCCCACGACCTCCTTCCACTCCCGATTCATGCTGTCGAACCGGGAAATACCGCTGGACTCGTGGCCAAGATAACGGAGCACTTCTTCCAAGAGAAAACGTTGATCTGGCGATTTAATTTCGCCGGAGTCCAGCAACAGCGTCGCCTGGGTCACCGCATACATCCAGGACCAGTGATAGAGTTCTACGCCCTTGAGCAACGTTTTTGGCACTTTCACCGGGTGATGTGAGGGTATGGCAACGAACTGATTGGTAATGGTAATGACCGCATCCACCTTGTGCTTCTTGGCCTGCTGAAGATACTGCTTGAGCTGCTCCTCGCCGATTGCAGCATTGCCAATCTTGGCCTCGACCAAGGCACTCCATGTCTTGCGCCCCGTCTGCAGTACGATGAGCCCATCTGGGCGATCACTCTTGGTCGCACCCGGATCGGCTTCCAGTACGATCTCCGTCCAGGCTCCCAGCACTGCCCGGCTCCCAACGCGCACACCGAGGGACAGCAGCATCTGCTGTCGGAACTCATGGACGCCGCGCAGAGCTGCCAGCAGTACAGAGGCCGCACGTTGCTCGCGGTTGGTATCGGCAACGACGGGGATCAGTCTGGCCTCATCGCCGCCTTTGACGAAATCGGGACGCTCCATGATCACTCTCCTTGCGTATTGTCTTTATTTTGATAGGCATAGCTACATGCAGCCCGCATACCTGACGACATGGGCATCGCCTTCAGTACCAGCTGCCATGCAAGGCGGCAACACTCATACATGAGCCACCTTCTTCACCCGAGCATGCTATTCCATGCCTGACGTAGTGGGATGGCTATGCATGCCATCACCCCTTCAATAGTTCTTAGTTATTGCCACTTGCTATCGTCGGTCATCTCCAGTGGCCTATCCCTGAGTAAACAAAACTCTGTAACAAATTGCAAAAAAAGGGCCTACCTTTTGGTAGACCCTTCATCTCAGTCAGCTTAGCCATGTCAGGCTTTTCGCCTAGGCGTGCCTCACTCCCACTCGATCGTCGCCGGCGGCTTGCTGCTGACGTCGTAGGTGACGCGTGATACGCCGCTGATCTCGTTGATGATGCGGTTGGAGACGGTTTCCAGCAAGTCGTATGGGAGGTGTGCCCAGCGTGCGGTCATGAAGTCGATGGTCTCCACGGCGCGCAGGGCGATGACCCATTCGTAGCGGCGCCCGTCGCCGACTACGCCTACTGATTTGACCGGCAGGAAGACGGCGAAGGCTTGGCTGGTCTTGTGGTACCAGTCGGCCTTGTGCAGTTCCTCGATAAAGATGGCGTCGGCTTCGCGCAGGATGTCGGCGTACTCCTTCTTGACCTCGCCGAGGATGCGCACGCCCAGGCCCGGCCCCGGGAAGGGGTGGCGGTAGACCATGTCGTAGGGCAGGCCGAGCTCGACGCCGAGCTTGCGCACTTCGTCCTTGAACAGCTCGCGCAGCGGTTCGACCAGCTTGAGCTTCATGGTCTCGGGCAGGCCGCCGACGTTGTGGTGCGACTTGATCACGTGGGCCTTGCCGGTCTTGCTGGCGGCGGATTCGATCACGTCGGGGTAGATGGTGCCCTGGGCCAGGAAGTCGACGCCCTCGATCTTGCTGGCCTCCTCGTCGAACACCTCGATAAAGGTGTTGCCGATGATCTTGCGCTTGGCTTCGGGGTCGGCTTCGCCCTTGAGCTTGCCGAGGAACAATTCCTCGGCGTCGACGCGGATCACCTTGACGCCCATATGCTTGGCGAAGGTCTCCATCACCTGCTGGCCTTCGTTCTTGCGCAGCAGGCCGTTGTCGACGAACACGCAGGTCAGCTGGTCGCCGATGGCGCGGTGCAGGAGCGCCGCCACCACCGAGGAGTCGACGCCGCCGGAGAGGCCCAGCAGCACGTGGCGGTCGCCGACCTGGTCGCGTACCCGTGCAACCTGGTCTTCGATGATCTTGGCCGGGGTCCAGAGCTTCTCGGCGCCGCAGATGCCGACCACGAAGTGCTCGAGAATGCGCTGGCCCTGCAGGGTGTGGGTCACCTCGGGGTGGAACTGCACGCCGTAGAAGTGCTTCTCGGCCCAGCTCATGGCGGCGATGGGGCAGCTCGGGGTGGAGGCGGTCACGGTGAAAGTGTCCGGCGCCCGGGCAACCTTGTCGCCGTGGCTCATCCACACGTCGAGCAGCGCCTTGCCGTCGTGGTCCACATGGTCCTTGATGTCGCGGAACATGTCGTCGCTGCTGTCGATGGTGACCTGAGCGTAGCCGAACTCATGCTTGTTGGAGCCCTCCACGGCGCCGCCGAGCTGCTCGGCCATGGTCTGCATGCCGTAGCAGATGCCCAGCACCGGCAGGCCCAGTTCGAACACGCACTGCGGCGCCCGCGGCGAGCCCTCGGCCACGGTGGACTCCGGCCCGCCGGAGAGGATGATGCCGTTGGGCTGGTACTCGCGGATCTCCTCTTCGCTGATATCGAAGGCGCGAACCTCGGAGTAGACGCCGATCTCGCGCACGCGGCGGGCAATCAGCTGGGTGTACTGGGAGCCGAAGTCGAGGATCAGGATCTTGTGGGCGTGAATGTCGGTCATCTGGGCGTCTCTTACTGGCAGCGAAGGGCGGCGGGCCAAATACAAAAGCGTGCGGCGGGGTCGTTTAACAGGCCCCGCCGCTCTTGGTCATGCTGTGAGATTAGCTGGAACGATAGTTCGGGGCCTCTTTGGTGATCTGCACGTCATGCACGTGGGATTCGGCGAAGCCGGCCCCGGTGATCTGCACGAACTCCGGCTTGGTGCGCATCTCGAGGATGCTGGTGCAGCCGGTGTAGCCCATGGAGGCGCGCAGGCCGCCCATCAGCTGGTGGACGATGGCGCTCATCATGCCCTTGTAGGGCACGCGGCCTTCGACGCCTTCCGGCACCAGCTTGTCGGCGCCGGCGTCCTTGTCCTGGAAGTAGCGGTCGCTGGAGCCCTGGTTCTGGGACATGGCGCCCATCGAGCCCATGCCGCGGTAGGCCTTGTAGGTGCGCCCCTGGTAGAGCTCGACCTCGCCCGGCGCCTCTTCGGTACCGGCCAGCAGGCCGCCGATCATCACCGTGCTGGCGCCGGCGGCGATGGCCTTGGCCAGGTCGCCGGAGTAGCGGATGCCACCGTCGGCGATCAGCGGGATATCGTAGGGCTTGAGCGCCTCGGCCACGTTGGAGACCGCGGTGATCTGCGGCAGGCCGACGCCGGCCACCACGCGGGTGGTGCAGATCGAGCCGGGGCCGATGCCGACCTTGACCGCATCGGCGCCGGCCTCGGCCAGGGCCACGGCGGCGGCGGCGGTGGCGATATTGCCGCCGATCACCTGCACACCGGGGAAGTGCTCCTTGACCCAGCGCACGCGGTCGATCACGCCCTTGGAGTGGCCGTGGGCGGTGTCGACGACGATCACATCGACGCCGGCCTCGGCCAGCGCGGCGATGCGGTCGGGGGTCTCGGGGCCGGTGCCCACCGCGGCGCCGACCAGCAGGCGGCCGTCGGCGTCCTTGGCGGCGAACGGGTAGGTGCGTGCCTTCTCGATATCGCGCACCGTGACCAGGCCATGCAGGTGGAAGTCGTCATCGACGATCAGGATCTTCTCGATGCGGTTTTCCTGCAACTTGATCTTGATCTCGGAGAGCGGCGTGCCCACCGGCACCGTGACCAGCTTGTCGCGCGGGGTCATGATCGCCTCGACGCTGTCGCTGTGGTCGGGCTGGAAGCGCATGTCGCGGCCGGTGACGATACCCACCAGGGTATCGCCCTCGACCACCGGGAAGCCGGAGTAGCCGTACTCGTCGGCCATCGACAGCAGGTCCTCCAGCTTGGCCTTGGGGCCCACGGTAACGGGATCCTTGACGATCACGCTCTCGTGCTTCTTGACCTTGCGTACCTCGGTGGCCTGGCCGGCGATGGTCATGTTCTTGTGGATGATGCCAATGCCGCCTTCCTGGGCCATGGCGATCGCCAGGCGCGCTTCGGTGACGGTATCCATGGCGGACGAGACGAGGGGAATATTGAGTTCGAGGTTGCGGGTCAGGCGGGACTTGAGGCTGACGTCCTTGGGCAGGACCTCTGAGTAGCCGGGGACAAGTAATACGTCATCGAACGTAAGCGCTTCTTGGGCCATACGTAGCATAGCGGCAACACCCATTTTGAGCAGATGGGAAGTGGGGCGGGAAAAGTTAATCGCGTATTATAGCTGGTCGGATGCGGGTGCAGCAATGCGCGTCGTGGCTCGCCGCCACTGGCGTGCTAAGCTGCGGTTTTCACCGCGTAAAGTAGCTTCCGCCATGTCTGCCGCTCCCGATACCGTGCTCTCCGTAAGCGACCTCAACCGCCGCGCCCGCCTGCTGCTGGAGGGGGACTTCGGCGACTGCTGGGTGGAGGGCGAGCTGTCCGGGGTGTCGCGGCCGGCCTCGGGCCACGTCTATTTCACCCTCAAGGACGACCGCGCCCAGCTGCGCTGCGCGCTGTTTCGCAACCGCGCACGCTTCGTCGCCGCGCCGCTCAACAACGGCGACCGGGTCAAGCTGCGCGGCAAGGTGTCGCTGTTCGAGCCGCGCGGCGATTTTCAGATGATCGTCGATGCCGTGCAGGCGGCCGGCGCCGGCGACCTGCTCGCCGCCCTGGAGCGCCTCAAGCACAAGCTGGCCGCCGAGGGGGTGTTCGCCAACGCCCGCGCCCTGCCCTTCCCACCGCGCCGGCTGCTGGTGATGACCTCGCCCAGCGGCGCGGCGATCCGCGACGTGCTGGCGGTGCTGGCGGCGCGCTGGCCGCTGGTGGAGGTTAGCGTAGTGCCCGTGCCGGTGCAGGGCCGCGAGGCGGCCCCGGCGATGATCCGCGCCCTGGCGCTGATCAATCAGCAGAGCCAGCCAGGCGGGCGCTTCGACCCCGCGCAGGATGCGCTGCTGATCACCCGCGGCGGCGGCAGTCTGGAGGACCTGTGGGCCTTCAACGACGAACATCTGGCGCGGGCGATCTTCCACTCGCGGCTGG
This sequence comes from Halomonas sp. ML-15, assembly GCF_014779595.1. Classification (GTDB taxonomy): domain Bacteria; phylum Pseudomonadota; class Gammaproteobacteria; order Pseudomonadales; family Halomonadaceae; genus Franzmannia. Next base: position 83,363 of record NZ_JACXZT010000002.1, on the reverse strand, counting down.
CGGTGATGTCGGCGGTGGGCCACGAGGTCGACACCGGCCTCAGCGACTACGCCGCCGACGCCCGCGCCCCGACCCCCTCCGCCGCCGCGGAGATGCTGGTCCCGGACCAGGCCGACCTGCGCCGACGGCTGAGCCTGGCCGGCCAGCGCCTGGCACAGGCCCAGCAGACCCGCCTGCAGCGCGACGCCCAGCGCCTCGACCACCTGCGCGCGCGGCTGCGCCACCCCGGCGAGCGCCTGGCCCAGCAGCGCCAGCATCTGGCCCAGTTGGAGGCGCGCCTGCAGCGCGCCATGGGCGCCCGCCTCGACCACGCCCGCCAGCGCCAGCAGCATCTTCAGGCACGGCTCAACGGCATCGACCCGGCCAGCCTGCTGCGCCAGGCCGAGCTGCGCCACCGCCAGGCCAGCGAGCGGCTCTACGCCGCCATGCCGCGGGAGCTGGAGCGTCAGCGCAGCCGCCTCCAGGCACTAGCTCGCGAGCTGCAGGCGGTCAGCCCGCTGGCGGTGCTGGGCCGCGGCTATGCCATCGTGGAGGACGAACAGGGGCAGGTGGTGCGCCGTGCCGCCGACGCCCACCCCGGCCAGGCGTTAACTACCCGGCTCGGCGAGGGGCGGCTCGAGGTCGAGGTCAAGCGACGCTTGAAGGGCTGAGCTAGGCGTTGCTGACCAGCTCGGCGGCGCCCGGCTTGAAGCTGCTGGGCTCGAGCTCATGGCGATTGAGCAACTTGTAGAAGTCGGTGCGGTTGCGACCGGCGATGCGCGCCGCCTGAGTGACATTACCCTCGGTGATCTTGAGCACCTTGATCAGGTAGCTGCGCTCGAAGCTGGCGCGGGCCTCGTTGAACGACGGCAGTGCGTTCTCCTCGGCGGCCAGCGCCTGGGAGACCAGCGCCTCGGGAATCATCGGTGAGCTGGTCAGGGCCACGCACTGCTCGACCACGTTGACCAGCTGGCGCACGTTGCCGGGCCAGGCACAGGAGGCCAGCAGGTTGAGCGCCTCCGGCGAGAAGCCTTTGACGAACGGCTTGTGGCGCTCGGCGGCCTGGGCCACCAGGTGCTTGGCCAGCAGCGGCACGTCCTCGGCACGCTCCTTGAGCGCCGGCAGCTTGAGATTGACCACATTGAGGCGGTAGTAGAGATCCTCGCGGAAGTCGCCCTCGCGCATGGCGCGGTCGAGGTCACGGTGGGTCGCCGAGATGATGCGCACGTCGATGGGCACCGAGGTGGTAGAGCCCAGCGGGCGGACCTGGCGCTCCTGGATGGCGCGCAGCAGCTTGACCTGCAGGGTCAGCGGCATATCGCCGATCTCATCGAGGAACAGGGTGCCGCCATCGGCGGCCTGGAACAGCCCCTGGTGCTGATTCACCGCGCCGGTAAAGGCGCCCTTGGCGTGGCCGAACAGCTCGCTCTCGAGCAGCTGTTCGGGCAGCGCGCCGCAGTTGATGGCGACAAACGGCTTGTCGGCCCTGCCGCTGGCCTCGTGAATCGCATTGGCCATCAGCTCCTTGCCCGAGCCCGACGGGCCGGTCACCAGCACGCTGACGTCGGCACCGGCCACCATCCGCGCCTGCTCGAGAATGCGCTCCATCTGCGGGCTGCGGGTGATGATAGCGGCGCGCCAGGCGTTGTCGCCATCGACCGCGGGTCCCGGGGTCTGCGACAGCGCTTCATCGATAGCGGCAAACAGCTCCTCGCGGTCCACCGGCTTGGTCAGGAAGCTGAACACCCCCTGGCGGGTGGCGCTCACCGCATCGGGGATCGAGCCATGGGCGGTGAGGATGATCACCGGCAGGCCGGGTGCCTGGCGCTGGATCTCATGAAACAGCGCTAGACCGTCCATTTCGTCCATGCGCAGATCGGATAGCACCAGATCGGGTCGGGAGTCGCTCAGTCGATCAAGGGCCAAACGGCCACTTTCGGCGGTGGTGACGCGGAAGCCACGGCTCTCCAGGCGCATGCCCAGCAGCTTCAGCAGGCTCGCATCGTCATCCACCAGCAGGATATGGGCGCCTTGCGGTCGGGCTGCATGTTTCACGATTCACTCCCTCGTCTCGTCGGTGTTGCAGGTCTCAGGGCGAGTATTGGCGCAGATTGATGCTCTGCTCGATATCGGTCAGCGCCTCGAGCTTCTCGGCCAGCGACTCGTTTTCCTCGGCCAGGCTGCGGCGCTCGCTTTCGCTGCGCTCGAGCCGGTTAGCCAGCGACCGTCGCCCCTCTACTTCATTGAGCCAGTAGCGCAGCAGCGGCTGCAGGTCACTGGGCGCAGCATGCAGGTCACCTTCCAGCAGCTCGGCCGCCTGGTTCCATTGACGCTCGCTGCCCCAGGCCAGCACCACTGCACGCTGCAGGTGCTGCTCGGGGGTGCTGCCCTGCAGCTGTTCGAGCTGTTCCTCGCGCCACTCACTGTCACCGCGCTGGGAGGCCAAACCGTAGGCCACCCAGGCGTCGACCAGGCATGTGCTCTCGACCAGGGTCGGGATCGGCTCGTTGCACTGGCGGGGCAGTTCCGCCTCAGGCTCTGCCTCGTCCTGCTGCATACCGGGTAACGACTCACATCCCACCAGCAGCGCTATCGCCGCCAGTGGCAACAGTGTTCGATAGTTCATGGTTCATTCGTTCCTTGCGTGATGACTCGCCGCCTCTGAGGGCAGCATCAAAGGCACCTTGCTTGCGGCCGTCCCTTCTGCCTCAGCATCTGCCCAGGGTAGTACCAGTCGGAAACAGACCGGCAGTTGACTCTCGTCCACCAGCGTCAGCTCTCCGTGCTGGGCGCGGGCACAGTCGGCGGCCACGGAGAGGCCAATCCCCGACCCTTTGAGCGGACCCTTGCGCCGGGCACGGCCCTGATAGAAAGCCTCGAACAGCCGCGGCCGGTCCTCTTCAGCAATCGGCTCACCGCTGTTGGCCACTTCGACAAACAGCCGTTCGCCACGGGTCCAGGCTCGGATGGCCAGCACCCCGCCATCTTCACCGTAGGCAATCGCATTAGACAGCAGATTGTCGATAATGCGCCCGGTGGCAATACGATCGGCCTGCCAGTCGAGGGGCTTGTCGAACCACTCGACGTGCATCTCCTTGTGCTCAAGGGCCAACTGATGCTTGGCGAGTAGCTCCTTGACCACGGTGGCAACGTCGAAGCGCGACACGTTGGTGCCCTTGTCATGCTGCAGCAGATTATAGTCGAGCAGCTGTTCGATCAGGGTCTGCAGCTCCTTACCGCTGCTGTCGATCAGCTCGAGGATCTCCAGTTGACGCGGCGTGATCTCACCGGCCACACCGTCGCTGAGCAGCGCGGTACCCTCACGCACACTGGCCAGCGGGGTCTTGAGCTCGTGGGACATATGGCGCAGGAACTGCTGCTTCTGCGCTTCGAGTTCGCGGAGCCGCGACGACAGCCAGTCGAGGCGGTCGCCGAGGCTGACCAGTTCGGCTGGCCCCTGGATCGTCTTGGGCGCCGCCGCCTTGCCGCTGTCTCCGAGCCCAAGGATGCGCCGCTCGAGCTGGCGGATCGGGCGAATGATCAACCAGGTGAACAGCAGCATCAGCATCAGGCTGGCCGAGACCAGCGCGGCGGTCTGCAGCCACAGCCGGGTCTGCACGCTGCTGGCCTGCTCGCGAATGGTGTCGATACGGGTGTCGATATGGCGATTGGTGGCACGCCGCACCGCCTCGGTGTTGGCGGCAAAGGGCACGAACGCAAACAGCTCTTCGCGGAAGTCTTCGATGGGTAGCTCGGGCATGCTGCGCAGCATCGACAGCTGGTCGAGTAGCGCCAGCATATGCGGGTCGTCGGGCAGCAGTCGGCGGTGTTGGTCGAGCAACTCACCGAACTCATCGACGCGTTCGAGATAGATCTCCATCAGGCCGTCTTGTTCGATCACCGCGTACTGTCGCGCGCTGCGCTCCATCTCCAGCGCCAGGCTGGAGAGCTCGCGGGCACGGCGCGTCTCCTCCACCGCCTGACGGGCGCTGACGTCGGCCAGGCGGGTGAGCTCGGAGAGCGCCTGGCCGGCATGGAACATCAGCACGCCGAGTGGCAGCATCACCACGATGAAAGCAAGCAGCACCAGCTGCAGCAGAGAGCGGGGGCGCCAGCGGCGCGAAACCTGGGTGGTCATGACCAAAGTTCTATGTAAAAGGAAAAGAGGTGGTGTCATGGCTGTTCCACACAGGATAACAGAATTGTCTGTTTTTACCGTCGAGCAAAAAAAGAGGGCCGGCAGAGCCGGCCCAAGTACGCAGGGAACTGAAGGGGTAGAGATTGAGATGCATTAGCCGCCTGGCCGGACAATCCATCATCACTCTCTATGAGCCCAAAGGCTCTGAAGCCGCGCGCCAGCATCCTCATGCCAGGGTGCCGCTGTCGCACTGCGAGTGGCGTGCCACTCGGCTTCGTTCTCGATATCGCTGCCTTCGGCAGCGCTATCCTGAATTCGATCCCCCCGAAGGGGGATGAGGCATCCATGCCGGGGCGTCCTTGCCCTTACGGTGCCATTCCTTGCCTAACCGGCGGCACCCCGTCTCATCGCAACCTAAGTCACACATCGCGTGGAGCAGACGCTGACCAGACCTGTCGAGCAAGTGGCACAGGGTGGTGATGCTTGCCCTGTCGGTCTGGCCTGGGAAGCGGATCGAGCCGTAATGATCCGATTCCCTTGCTCGCCCTACCTAGTTGCGACAGCCGTGCCAGAAAACGCTCACCACCTTTAAAATCAGCATGTTAAAGGCGACATAAAAGTGCCAACTCGCTAGCACGTGCGGAAAACCGCCAAACGCGGGGCAGATCGCAGACCATTCCGTCGCCGTTAGGCAACACAATAAAACCAGGAAAAGCTTTATTCATAAGAATCAATGAGTTAAATAGTTGCTTTTTAGCGACGCTCAACGCCGACTTGCCGCATTTCTGCGACAGGCCGGACAGACTGGGGAGCAGGCCTCCCCATGGGGCGAGCAGCTCTTAGCCAAGTGGCTTGAGCAGGATCTTGGATTTACGCGCATGGTTGTAGGCGTCGCGCTTGAGGGTCGGTAGCTCGCTAAGCTCGGCCAGACGAAAGCCGTGCTCGAAGAACCAGTGGGTGGTGTGGGTGGTCAACGCGAACAGCGAGGTCAGCCCCAGACGTCGAGCGCGACGCTCGGTCTCGGCCAGCAACAGTTCGCCCCGCGCGCCGCCTCGGTAGTCAGCGTGCACCGCCACGCAGGCCAGCTCGCCCATCTGCGCCTCGGCAAAGGCGTGCAGCGCCGCGCAGCCGATGATCATGCCATCGCGGTCGATCACCAGGTAGTCGTCGATCTCATGTTCGAGGCGCTCTCGGGAGCGCGCCACCAACATGCCGCGCCGCTCGAGGGGCTCGAGCAGCTCGAGCAGGCCGGCGATATCGCCCAGTTGCGCTGCACGCAGCTGCTCGTAGCGATGCTGAGTGATCATGGTGCCGATGCCATCGCGGGTGAACAGCTCACCGAGCAGGGCGTCGTGGTCGTGCCACGACAGCAGGTGAGTGCGCGCCACGCCGTAGCGCGCGGCGCGACAGGCCGCCGCCAGATGACGATCGAGTTCGCTACCCGGCTGCCAGTGATGGCGCAGCGGCTCGGCTTCGGACGGCGTCAGCTGGCGCTGCAGTGCGCCGCTCTCGTCGTGCAGACCATCGGCCTCGCCAAGCAGGATCAGCTTGTCGGCCTTGAGCGCCACCGCCGCCTGCTGGGCGACCTCCGAGGCATCCAGATCGAAGACCTCGCCGGTGCTGGAGAAGCCCAGCGGCGGCAGCAGCACCAGCGAGCCCTGCTCGAGCAGCGCCTGTATCGCCGAGGCGCGCACCCGACGCACCTCACCGCTATGGTCGAAGTCGACGCCCTCGCGCACCCCCAGCGGCTTGGCCATCACCAGGTTGCCGGAAACCGCCGTCAGCTCGACACCGTGCAGAGGGGTGTTGGGCAGCCCCAGGGAGAGCCGCGCCTCCAGCCATAGCCGCTGTTCGGCGGCCACCCGCTCGACGCAGGCCATGATGGCGTCGTTGGCGACCCAGCGTCCGTCGTAGCGCACCGGAGTAACCCCCGCCGCCTCCAGCGCAACATTCACCTGTGGGCGAATGCCGAACACCACCACCAGCCGCACCCCCAGGGTGTGCAGCAGCGCCAGGTCCTGAATCAGCTGCTCGCCTCGCCCCTGCGCCATGGCCTCGCCCTCGATCAGAATCACGAAGGTTCGGCCGCGGTGCGCATTGATATAGGGCGATGAATTGCGGAACCAGTCGACGAAGGGGAAACGAGTGTTCAAGGGCCGCGCTCCGGCAGCAGAGGAATGGAATCGGGTTGAGGCTCGATGATAGCAGAGCAGCGAAAAGCGCGGCACCACCACTCGACGCAAGACGGCCCGCACCAAGGGGCGGGCCGTCACTGGGCGCTAGGTCCTGGGCGCTGGGCGCCTAGCCAAAGATGCCCTTGAACATGAAGAAGAACATGATCGCCAGGCCGGCACCGGCCGGCAGGGTGATCAGCCACGACATCACGATGGTGCCGATCACCCGCAGGTTGAGCGCGGCGATGCCGCGTGCCAGGCCCACGCCGAGCACCGCGCCCACCAGGGTGTGGGTGGTGGAGATCGGCAGCCCGGTGCCCGAGGCCAGCACCACGGTGGTGGCAGCCGCCAGGGTCGCGGCAAAGCCACGGCTGGGGGTCAGCTCGGTAATCCCGGTGCCCACGGTGGCGATCACCTTGTGGCCATAGGTGACCAGGCCGAAGACGATACCGCCGCCGCCCAGGATCAGCACCCACCACGGCACCAGGGCCGCGCTGTCGATCACCCCGTCGCTCTGCACCACGCTGATGACGGCGGCCAGCGGGCCGACCGCATTGGCCACGTCGTTGGAGCCGTGGGCGAAGGCCATGGCGCAGGCGGTGAAGATCATCAGTACGCCGAACACCCGCTCCACGCCGGCATAGCCGAAATGGTCGTCGGCGGAGGGCTGAGAGGGATTGACGCGCCGTTCGAGCAGGAGGCCGAGTAACCCAAGAAACAGGCCGAACAGGGTCGCATACAGCAGACTCTGGCCGAAGCTGAGGTCGAGGCCGACGTGGGTCAGCCCCTTGGTCAGGGTCACCATGGCGACCACGAAACCGACCAGGAAGATGTACATCGGCACGTAGCGCTTGGCCGCCGCGAACGGGTCCTTGGCCTCGAAGATCAGGTACTGGACGGTCTTGAACAACATGAAAGCGATGCTGCCGGCCAGCAGCGGCGACACCACCCAGCTCGAGGCGATGGTGCCCACCTGGCCCCAGGCCACCGCCTCCACCCCCAGCCCCACGGCACCGAAACCGACGATGGCGCCAACGATGGAGTGGGTGGTCGACACCGGCCAGCCCCGCGCCGAGGCGATCATCAGCCAGATCGCCGCGGCCAGCAGCGCCGAGAGCATGCCATACACCAGCAGCTCGGGGTTGCCGTCGAGCAGGTCGGGATCGATCATCCCGCCACGGATGGTGGAGGTGACCTCGCCGCCGGCCAACCAGGCGCCGAGGAATTCGAAGATCACGGCAATGATGATCGCCTGCTTGATGGTGATCGCCTTGGAGCCCACCGAGGTGCCCATGGCATTGGCGACATCATTGGCCCCTACGCCCCAGGCCATGAAGAAGCCGAAGGCACACGCCAGGATGATAAAGATTTCACCGTGTTGCGCGATGATCAACATAGGGTCGGGTCCTATGTGGGTGTTAGGTAAGGTCTAGGCGGCTAGCGTAGGGAGCCAGGCCTCAGCGAGCGGTGAGAATCTGCAGGCGACTGCCGACGCGCTCGGCGCGGTCGGAGAGCTCACCGATCCAGTCGATGATCTTGTAGAGGAAGATCACGTCTACCGGCGGCAACTCGCTCTCGAGTTCGAACAGCAGGCGGCGAATCGCTACCTGCTGGTCGTCGGTCTGGTGCTCCAGATCGTGGAGGTCGCGGATCAGGCTCTGCATCACCTCGTTGACGTTGCGCCCGAAGCCCGACTCGAGCAGCTCCTTGAGCTCCTCCAGCGCCTTGCGCGCCTGGGCCACCGAGGCGATGGAGGTCACCAGATAGTCACGCATCGGCTGCGCCAAGGGCTGCGGCATGCGCATGCAGCGCCCCAGCATGATGCCGGTGATATCCCGCGCCTTATTGGCGATCTTGTCCTGGACGGCGATCAGGTCGAGCAGGTCGGAGCGCGACACCGGCAGGAACAGAGTGCTGGGCAGGTTGAGCCGCAGCTCGGTCTTGAGCTCGTCGGCCTGGTGCTCGAGGTCGGTGATCGCTTCGCGATGGCGGGCGGCGCCATCCCAGTCACCGGCGAGTGCCGCATCGTAGAATGGCAGCAGCTGGTCGGCACACTCATTGACCTTGACGATATGCGCCAGCAGCGGCTGGAATGGCGAACGACCAAACATCGCCGAAAACGGATTCGTGGTTACCATAGAGCGGTTTGCGCAGTTGGGAATGGCGGCGACAGTATAGAGACTGCCATTGCCAGCGTCATGAAAAATTCATCTTGCTGTCATCATCCAGGGGACATCGTCCATGAGCCAGGAAATCGAGCTCAAGCTCGCCGTCGACCACGCTGGCCTCACCGCCCTGCCCCGGCTTGCGCTGCTGGCCGCCGGGGCCGAGTCTCCGCGCAGCCTGACCAATACCTACTTCGACACTCCCGACGGTGACCTGGAGCGAGCGCGAGTCGCGCTGCGCATCCGCCGGGTCGATGGCCGCTGCCTGCAGACCCTGAAAACCAGCGGCGCCGGCAGCGGCGGACTCTCCCAGCGCGGCGAATGGGAGTGGCCCATCGACGGTCCCGAGCTGGATCTGGACGGACTCGCCGCCCTGCTGCCGATGCGCGACCTGGATGCCGCCACCCTCGGCGCTCTGACGCCGCGCTTTCGCACCGACTTCCAGCGCCGCACCTGGCAGCTCAGGCACCCCGACAGCCATATCGAGCTGGCCGTGGACGAGGGGGAGATCGTCGCCGCGGGGAGGCGCGCCGAGATTTGCGAGCTGGAACTGGAGCTCAAGGACGGCACGGTCGCCGCCCTGTGGCAGCTGGCCGAGAGCCTGGCGGAGCAGGTCGCGCTGCGCCCGGCCCAGGCCAGCAAGGCGGCGCGCGGCGCGGCGCTGGGTGCCAACCAGTGGGCGCTTCCCGAGGAGGAGGACTCGCCACGCGCCTGCTTCGACCGTGCCATGGCCGCCCTCGACGCCTACCGCGACAGTCGCCAGGCCAGTTTTATCGAGGCCGCTCACGCGTCGCTGGCCAGGCTTGCCGTCAGTGCCGATGATCGGGACACTCAAGACTTGGCCCGGCGCACCGTCCAGGGCCTCGATGCCCACGGTCGGCTCGACCTTGCCGGCGGCCAGGCCGCGCTGGCCCTCGCTCAGCGACTGGCCGACTGGCGGATCAGGAGGATCCCATGAACCCTGCTCTCAAGCCTGGTGGCGAAGGCCTGCGCACCCGGCTATTCCAGATTATCTTCGAGTCGGATACGCCGCTGGCCAAGGGCTTCGATATCGCGCTGATCACCGCCATCCTGGCCAGCGTGACAGTCTTGATGCTCGACAGCATCGAACACCTGAACGCCGCCTATGGCGGCCTGTTCTACTGGCTGGAGTGGGGCTTCACGCTGGCCTTCACCCTCGAGATGCTGCTGCGCATCTACTGCCTGGAGCGGCCGCAGCAGTACCTCAAGAGTTTCTATGGCGTGGTCGACCTGCTGGCGATCCTGCCCACCTGGCTGCTGCTGGTGGTGCCCGGCGCCCAGTCGCTGGTGATGATCCGCCTGCTGCGGGTGCTGCGGATCTTCCGCGTGCTGCGGCTGATGCAGTTCGTCGGCGAGGGCCGACTATTGGTCGAGGCGCTCAAGAACAGCTGGCACCAGATCATGCTGTTCCTGTTCGGGGTGCTGATGCTGGTGACGCTGTTCTCGGCGCTGATGTACGCCATCGAACCCCGGGAGGCCGGTTTTACCAGTATCCCTACCGCGATCTACTGGGGCATCGTCACCCTGACCACGGTGGGCTACGGCGACATCGTGCCGGTGACACCGCTCGGCCAGATCATCTCGACCCTGGTGATGCTGCTCGGCTACTCGATTATCGCCATTCCCACCGGGGTGTTCTCCGCCGAGGTGATTCGCTCGATCCGCGCCGACCGCTACTCCGACCAGGCCTGCCCGGGCTGTGGCCACGACCGCCATGAGCAGCGCGCCCGCTACTGCCTGCGCTGCGGCACCTGGCTCGACGAAGAGACCCCCGACCCCAACGCGCCGAAGGCTGACAACGACGACGCCCCCTCCACCGATCCGGCGTGAGGGGGCGTCGTGGCCTGCCTTATGCCTGCCGCTCAGCGCGGCAGGCGGCGGGGCTTACTCGGTTTCGAAGGGAGCATCCCACTCGTCGAGTTCGGCATCTTCCCAGGTGCCGTAGGTAGCGTTGGGGAACACGATCCAATCAAAGCCGAAGCGCTCGGCGTGCTCCTCGACCCGCTCATGCTGCTCCTCGAGGGGCACATCGCTGACGAAGTCTTCGGAGAAGTCGTGCAGGGTATCGCCCAGCTGCATGACCAAGGTGTAGTTGTCCTCGACGAACTCGCGGCGCTCCTGCTTGGGCGGCCCCAGCAGCAGCAGGGTATCGTCGGCGACCTGCGGCAGTCCAAGCGATTCGAGGGTGGCTAGGGAGTCCTGCTTGTTCTCCTCGTAGCGGTCCGAGACATAGTAGATGGCCACGCCCTGCTCATCGGCAAACTCGAGGAAGTCCATGGCGCCAGGGATCAAGCGCGGCGTACCTTCGCGCTCCCAGTGCAGCCAGGTATCCCAGACGGTGTAGTCGTGACACAGGTTCATGTCGCGCACCAGCAGCTCGGTATTGTCGATCACCGTCTCGTCGAGATCGGTGATGATCGCCAGGTTGGCACCGTCACCGTGGTCGGCGATCTGCTGCTCGAGACGCAGCGTGGCCAAGGCGAACCCCTGGCGCTGTAGGGCGGCAATTTCGGCCGACTGCTGCTGATAGCGCAGCCCCATCTTGTAGGCTTCCTGGGCGCACAGCGTCGCCTCATCGGCGTCGCCGTCGGCGCTGACATTGGCGGTATAGGCGGTAGCGGCCAGTGCGGCCAGCAAGGCAACAAGCGGCTTGTTGTTTGAGGTCATGTCTCACTCCTGTGTGGCGTCCGCCGAGGCGGATCCATTACAAAAAATTATCCAACCGTGGAGCGAGTAGCCTATTTTATTTTTATTGATCATTCAAATTAATAAAAACCATAGCATTTAGCATAAGCGCCTAACGACAGCGCCCGGCCAGCGAATCGCTGGCCGGGCGCAGATAACCGCTCAAGGGCGTCTAGCTCTGGAAGGGGGCCGGGTCGCCGCGCCCTTCGCGCACGATCACCGGCGGCAGGTCGCGCAGGTCGACCACGGTGGTCGGCTCCAGGTGGCAGGCGCCGCCGTCGATGATCAGGTCGAGGTGGGCACCGAAGCGCTCGCGAATCTCCTCGGGGTCGGTCATCGGCAGATCCTCGCCGACCGGAATCAGGGTCACGCTCATCAGCGGCTCACCGAGGGCCGCGAGCAGCGCGTGGGTAATGCGATGATCCGGTACCCGCACGCCGATCGAACGCCGCTTGGGGTGCAGCAGCAGCCGAGGTACTTCCGAGGTGGCGTTGAGGATGAAGGTGTATGGGCCCGGCGTATGGGTCTTGAGCAGGCGGAACACCGCGTTGTCAACCTTGGCGTAGGTACCGATCTCCGACAGGTCCGAGCACACCAGGGTGAAGTTGTGCTTGTCGTCCAGCGAGCGCAGCCACTTGATCTTCTCGATCGCCTTCTTGTCACCGAGATGGCAACCCAGCGCATAGCCGGAGTCGGTGGGATAGGCGGCCACCCCGCCCTGGCGAATGAGGGTCACCGCCTGATCGATCAGGCGCTTCTGGGGATTGTCCGGGTGGAGTTGGAAAAACTGGGTCATGGCATGACTCCTTGTCGCATTTATTTCAGCGTAACAGGCCGGCCGGCAAACTCAGGCCGCCGCAAAGGCGGCCAGCGCCGGGTGCGCCCACACCGGCCTGACCGCGCTGCGCGGCGCCGGGCTCATGGTGCCCGGGGCCAGCGCCCCGCCGGGGAAGTGAAAGTCGCTGCCCAGCGACGCGTAAAGGCCACGCTCATCGAGCTGACGCGCCAGGTCGCGGGTGGCATCCGCGTTCTGGTAGCCGCTGATCAGCTCGGCGGCTTCACCGCCGGCGGCAGTAAAATCGTCGAGTAGCAGACCGCGCTTACGCCGCGTGGTGCCATAGCGTAGCGGATGGGCCAGCACCGCCACCCCGCCGGCATCGCGAATCCACTCCACCGCGGTGGAGATAAACGGCCAGTGGGCCTTGACGTCGCCGGGCTTGCCGCTGCCCAGATGCTTCTTGAAGGCGGTCTTGATATCCGGCGTAATGCCGGCGGCCACCAGCGCCCGGGCGAAGTCAGGACGGCCCAGTGGGCGAGGGCTACCGGCCTGCTCGCGGGCGCGGGCCAGGGCATCGTCGAGGCCCAGCTTCTCGAGGCGGCGGGCGATCTCCTCGGCACGCGACTCGCGGGCCGCCGCCTGGGCCACCAGTCCCGCCTCGAGGCTACCGCACACGCCCTGGGGCAGCAGCGCCACGATGTGGATATTCATGCCACGCCACTGGGTCGAGAGCTCGGTGGCCGGCAGCACGCGCAGCCCTAGCGCCTTGGCCGCCTGCTCGGCCTCGGCCACGCCGGCCACGGTGTCGTGGTCGGTGAGGGCCAGGCGGCTCAGGCCGCGCTGCTGGCACAGCGCCACCAGCTCGCCAGGCGGCAAGGCGCCGTCCGAGGCGGTAGAGTGCATATGCAGATCGATGCCACCAGCGTCTTCCAGGGCAGCCGGCAGAGGAGTGAGTAGAGTCATCGGCATGACGCCGAGAGGCGTCTTTGTCAGAATAGGAGTGACAATGGTGCGCGCCGCGCGCCAGAGGGTCAATCACTACTCAAGGAAGCCCTGAGATGCTCTATGCGATCATCAGTGAAGACGTGAAGAACAGCCTCGAGCGGCGCATGGCGGCTCGCCCCGACCATCTGGCCCGCCTCGAGAAGCTGCGCGACGAGGGCCGCCTGATCCTCGCCGGCCCGCACCCGGCGGTGGACAGCGAGACCCCCGGCGACGCCGGTTTCAGCGGTAGCCTGGTGGTAGCCGAGTTCGACGATCAGGCCGCCGCCCAGTCGTGGGCCGACGCCGACCCCTATGTGATTGCCGGGGTCTACGCCAAGGTCACGGTCAAGCCGTTCAAGAAAGTCCTGCCTTAACGCAACCTTAGGTTTTCCACAGCCGTTATATGCACAGTGGCTGTGGAAAACTCTGTTAGTAGCACGCGGACGCCTTTGGGCAAGCGCCATGAGACGCCGCTCGGGGCAAGTTGATCAATTTTTAACCAGCTCACTCTTTTGGGAGTCTGTCAGTGACCGACCGCCTCCGCGACGGCCTCGCGCCCCTGGAAACCGCCCGCCTCGACTGGCAGCGCGATGATGGTGACCTGGAGACGCCCCACTCACTGACTTTCGGTGACGTCTATTTTTCGCGCCAGGACGGCCGCGCCGAAACCGAGCATGTGTTTATCGATGGCAACGATCTGCCGCGGCGCTTTCGCGAGTGGCGCGAGGCGCGCCCCTTCGTGATTGGCGAGACCGGGTTCGGCACCGGCCTCAACCTGCTCTGCGCCTGGGCCTGCTTTCGCCGCCATGCGACCCCCGAGGCGCGTCTGCATCTGGTTTCCACCGAGAAGTACCCACTGACCCGCGACGATCTGACCCGCGCGCTGGCCGCCTGGCCCGAGCTCGCCGACGCCGCCGCCCGCCTGGCGGCCCAGTGGCCCGAGCCGGTGGCCGGGGTGCACCGCCTGTGGCTCGACCAGAAGGTCACCCTGGATCTGCACTTCGGCGACAGCGCCGAGTGCCTGGCGGCCCTCGACGGCCGCGTCGATGCCTGGTTCCTCGACGGCTTCGCACCGTCGAAGAACCCGCAGATGTGGCAGCCGGCGCTGTTCGAGGCCATCGCCTGCCATAGCCGACCCGGGGCCACCTTCGCCACCTTCACCTGCGCCGGGGTGGTCAAGCGCGGGCTCAAGGCCGTCGGCTTCCAGTGGCGCAAGGTGCCGGGCTTCGGCCGCAAGCGCGAGATGCTGTCCGGCGAAATCGAAACGCCTGCCGAGGATAGCGCGCGCCACGCCACGCCCTGGTTTACCCCGCCGGCGCCGGCGCCGCGCCCCGCGCAGCACGTCGCGGTAATCGGCGCCGGGCTGGCCGGCGCCAGCGTGGCCCATGCCCTGGCCCGGCGCGGCGTAACGGTCACCCTGCTCGACCGCGAGGCGCCCGGCGCTGGCGCGTCGGGCAACGCCCAGGGGGCGCTGTATATCAAGCTGGCGGTCGCGCCCAATGCCCATAGCCGGCTCTACCTGGCCGGGCTGCTGCACAGCCGCCGCTGGCTAGACGTCGTCGATCCCGAGGGTGCGCTGTGGCAGCAGAGCGGCGTGCTGCAGCTGGCCAACACCCCCGACGAGGCCGAGCGCCAGGCGCGCTTCCTGACGCACTATGCGCTGCCCGGCAGCGTGGTAGAGGGCATCGACGCCGCCACCCTGGCCAGCCGCAGCGGCCTGCCACCCCAGGCGTTCACTGCCGAGCATGCCCTCGACTATCCGACGGCGGGCTGGGTGCGGCCCCAGGCGCTCTGCCAACGCCTCGCCGCCAGCTCCGGGGTGCGCTTTCAGCACGGCGAGGTGGAGACGTTGACGCCAGCCCGAGATGGCTGGCGGCTGGCACTGGCCGATGGCGGCACCCTCGACGCTGACCAGGTGGTGGTCGCCACCGCCCAGCTGTCCAATCGCTTCGCGCAGACCGCCGACCTGCCGCTGCAGCCGATCCGCGGTCAGGTCAGCCAGGTCCGCCTGCCCGAGGGGGTGCCGGCGCCCACTCGGGTGATCTGCGCCGGGGGCTATGTGCCGCCGCCCGCGGATGGAGTACTGACCTTCGGCGCCACCTTCGCGCCCCATGACGAGAGCGACGAAACGCGGGAGGCGGACCACGCCGCCAACCTGTCCGAGCTGGCGCGCACCCTGCCCGGCTACGTCGAGGCGCTGCGCGCCGCCGGGGCCGAGCTCGATCCGGCGCGGATGGTCGGGCGCGCCGCGGTACGCGCGGCAAGCCCCGACAAGAGCCCCTACGCCGGCCCGGCTCCCGATGCTACGGCCTGGCGCCACGACTACGCCGCCTTATCCAAGGACGCCAAGCGCATCGCGGCGATCCCCGGTGCGCATCATGCCGGCCTGTGGATCAGCACCGCCCACGGCTCGCGGGGGCTGGCCAGCGCACCGCTGTGCGCTGAGCTGATCGCCTCGAGGATCTGCGATGAGCCGCTACCGCTGCCCGTGGCCCTGGTCGACCAGTTGCATCCGGGGCGGCGGTTGATCCGCGAACTGATCCGCCTTACTCGCCACTGAGTGCCCGCAGCGCCTGCGGATCGAGGCAGCGGTAGCTGAACGCCGGGCGCCCCACCTGGCCGTAATGGAACGACTCCTCGAGCACCTCCCGTTCGGTCAGGTGCTTGAGGTATTTGCGCAGCGATACCCGCGACATGCCGGTCATCGGGGCCAGTTCCTCGGTGGCGAAGGCGGCGTCGCCGAGGTTCAGGATGGCCTGGGCGACCTGCGCCAGGGTCGGCGCAGTCAGGCCCTTGGGCAAGCCATCCGGACGGCGCGGCACCGGGGGCGGTGAGGGCTGAAACAGGCGGTCGAGATCGCGCTGCTCGACCTGCGCCGGGAGCTGCTGCAGCGAACGGCGATTAGCGATGCAGGTCACCACCGCATCGCGAAAGCGCTCAAACTCGAAGGGCTTGATCAGAAAGTCGCGCACGCCGAGCTGACGCGCGCTGCGCACGGTCTCGAGCTCCGACGCGGCGGTGATCAGAATCACGTCGATATCGCGGCCCTGGCGCTGCAGCTGGCGAACGATCTCCAGTCCGCTGCGCTCGCGCAGATAGACATCCAGCAGCAGCAGATCCACCGGCTGCTGCTCGAGCACCTCCAGGGCGGTGGGCACGTCGAGACACTGCGCCGCCAGGGTGACGTCGTCCAGGCGGTTGAGGTACTCGAGATTGAGGCGCATGACCATCGGGTCGTCCTCGACGATCAGCACCCGGATTGGTTCACTCATGCCGGTATCTCCTGCAGCGGTAGGCTGGCTTCGGCCAGGGTGCCCTGGCCAGGGTGGCTATACAGCGACAGCGTGCCGCCGTGGGCCTCGAGTCGCGCCTTGGCCAGTGCCAGGCCGAGGCCGCGCGCCTCGCCCTTGGTCGAGACCCCGCGAATACATACTCGAGAGAGCAGCGCCGGCGCGATACCCGGCCCGCTATCCTGCACTTCGATGGTCAGCACCTCCTCGTCCACCGCCAGCAGCAGCGAAACGTCGCGCCTCTCTGCATCGACCAGCGCCTCGAAGGCGTTCTCGAGCAGATTGCCGATCACCGTGACCAGGGTGTGACTCAAGGCTGAGTCGGCAAACACCGGGATATCGCTGCCCGCCTCGACGCGCAAGCTAATGCCGCGCTCCTGGGCCTCGCTGCGCTTGCCGAGCAGGAAGCCCGCCAGCACCGGATCGCGCAGCCGCTCATCGGGCAGCGGCGCCACCAGGGGACCGGAGGCGAGCTCGCGCAGATAGCGGCGCAGCGCCTCGAGATCGCCTAGCTGAGTCAGCCCGGTGATCACGTGCAGGGTGTTCTTGACCTCGTGAGTCGAGGCGCGCAGCGCCTCGGCGTAGCGGCGCACCCCGGTCAGTTGCTCGGCAAGGCGGTCCACCTCGCCCTTGTCTCGGAAGGTCGCCACGGCGCCGATCAGGCGCTGGCGATGATAGACCGGGAGTCGATTGACGATCAGCGGTTGGCCGTGAAGGGTGACCTCCTGATCCAGCGCCGGCTGGCCAGTGGCCAGCACCTCGAGCAGAGCACCGGACGGCAGATAGTCGTCCAGGGCGGTGCCCGGCTGCGGCGCCGGCAGCCCAGCCCGCTCGAGCAGCCGCTGCGCCGCGGCGTTGGCCAGGGTAATGCGGGCGTGCTGATCCACCGCCAGGATCCCCTCATGCACCGATGACAGCAGCGCCTGACGCTCTTCGACCAGCCGCGCGATCTGGTGCGGCTCGAGGCCCAGCAGCGTGCGCTTGAGGTAGCGCGCCAGGCCTCCCGCCGCCACGCCGGCCGCCACCACCAGCGCCAGCACCGACATCAGAATCCGCCGCCGATGCTCCTCCAGGGTTGGCAGGAGTGCCGCCAGGGTAACGCCCACGGCCACGGCGCCGACCACCTCCTGATCGGCGCCGCGCACCGGCGCGAAGCCGCGAATGCTGGTCCCCAGCGTGCCCTCGGCGCGGGAGGCGTAGCGCTCACCGGCCAGCGCCGGGCCTTCGTCGTCGCCCTGAAAGGGCTCGTCGATCCGCGCCGGTTCTGGGTGAGTCAGACGCCGCGACTGGCGGTCCATGACCACGATAAAGTCCACCCCCAGCGAACGCCGCAGGCCGTCGATCTCCTCCTGGAGCGTCGCGTCAAGGCGCCCTGGTTGCCGCAGCGCATCGCCCACACTGGCCTTGGCGGCCACCACCTCGGCCAGGTCCATGACCCGGGTGGCATGGGCCTGCTCCAGCGCGCTGCGCTGCTGGGCCATGAACAGCCACAGCGCCAACCCCAGGGTCACCGCGACCATCGCCACCGCGAGTAGCGAGATCAACAGGTAGAGCGGCAGCCGGCGAGGCGACGTTGGGTGATTCAACACTGGGGGGTATCGCTCCTGTGGTGTTCGACCTTGGTGGAATTTTCAGCCGCGGGGGGCTGTGCCGTCGACCCCTCGCTTACTTTCAATAGTGTCAAAACGCTTTGTTAACTTTGCAAAACTTGGCTGCCGGGACAGCCGGCTTATGCTCGCTCACCATCGACCCGTTACCCCGAGCAGGAGGAGACGCATGAGCCACGCCAACGACGCGACGACCGAGTTCGTCAATCCCCGGCATAGCCTGCCGCGCATCGCCGGCATGCCGCTGACGGCCTTCGGCCTGTTGACCGCCGTGCTGGTGACCGCGATCTACACCGACAACCTGCCCGCCGGGATGATTGGCGGCCTGCTGGTGATGATGGTGTTCGGCGAGCTGCTCGGTTTTATCGGTGACCGCCTGCCCATCGTGCGCAGCTATCTCGGCGGCGGCGCCATTCTGGCGATCTTCGGCGCCGCCGCCTTGATGTATTTCCCGGTGCTGCCGGACGCCGTGGGCGAGACCATCACCACCTTCATGCAGGGCGGCGACTTCCTCAATTTCTATATTGCCGCGCTGATCACCGGCAGCATCCTGGGCATGGATGCCGGCTCGCTGGTCAAGATCGGCACCCGCTATTTCGTGCCGATCATCGGGGCCGTGCTGGGCGCGGCGCTGCTAGCGGGCCTGATCGGCAGTCTGGTCGGTTTCACCATCGCCGATGCGGTACTGGTGATTACCCTACCGATCCTGGGCGGCGGCATGGGCGCCGGCGCGGTACCCATGAGCCAGATCTACGAGCAGATGCTCGGCCAGCCGGCCAGCTACTACATCTCGCTGCTGGTGCCGGCGTTGGCGCTGGGCAACGTCTTCGCCATCGTCTTCGCCAGCCTGCTGGCCAAGCTCGGTGAGCGCTATCCGTCGCTGTCCGGCGATGGCCAGATCATGCCGGGAGTCAAGATCGAAGAGCGTCAACAGACCCTCGACCTGGCCAGCATGGGCACCGGCGTGATGGTGGCACTGGGCTTCTATATCGGCGGCCAGGTGCTCGCCGATCTGATCCCGCTGCACCCCTATGCGTTGATGATCGTCGCCGTGGCACTGTTCAAGATCCTTGGCCTGGTGCCCCAGTCGCTGGCCGATGCTGCCACCCAGTGGTACGGCTTCGTGGCACGCAACTGGACCTTTGCGCTGCTGTTCGGCATCGGCGTTGCCTATACCGACCTGGGCACCGTGATCGAGGCGCTGACCCCCGCCTATGTGCTGATCGTCTTCGCGGTGGTGGCCGGGGCGGCCCTGGGCGCCGGCCTGCTGGGCAAGCTGGTCGGCTTCTACCCCATCGAGTCGGCGATCACCGCCGGGCTGTGCATGGCCAATATGGGCGGCACCGGCGACGTGGCGGTGCTCTCCGCGGCGCGGCGCATGCGCCTGATGCCCTTCGCCCAGATCTCATCGCGCCTGGGTGGCGCACTGATTCTGCTGATCTCGGGATTGGGCCTGCCGCTGCTGTTCAACTAGGCGCGGTTCGAACACCCCCGCCTGCTTCAGGCCCTGTCGTAACGGCAGGGCCTGTTTTTTTGCTGGCCGCTCAGAGGGTGTCTACAAAAGGCCGAGCGCAGTAATTTGTAGACACCCTCTCAGTCTTCCTCATCATCGGCCAGATCCCGCCCAAAGGCGCGCCACTGGGCCAGCGTCATCACCTCGGTGGTCTCGGTCTGCAGGTCATGGGCGATCAGCAGCTCGCCGCGCTCCAGCTGCTGCTTGAGCTGAGCCGTCCAGCCGCGCATGCCGTCGCCGGAGGTGTCGGTGGTGTCGTAGCCCTGGCGCGTCACGAAGGCCTCGAGCAGGGCGTCGAGGGTCTCGCCGGGCAGCATGCCGTGGGGCACTTCCACGAAACGTCCGCTCATGGGGCACTCTCCTCGTCTGTCGGGTGGCTGTCACCGGCTTCCCAGCGCGTCAGCCGCGCCAGCAGTTCGGCTTCGTCGATCACCGTCACTCCCAGCTCCTCGGCCTTGGCCAGCTTGCTGCCGGCGCCGGGCCCGGCCACCACACAGGCGGTCTTCTTGGAGACGCTGCCGGCGACCTTGGCGCCCAGCGCCTGGAGCCGCGCCTTGCCCTCGTCACGGGTCAGGGTCTCCAGGGTGCCGGTGAGCACCCAGGTCTCGCCAGCCAGCGGCTGGGGGCGCGCGACGACCTCCTGCTCCTCCCAGGTCAGCCCGCAGCTGAGCAGGTCTTCGATGATCTCGCGGTTATGCGGCTCGCGGAAGAAGCCGTGAGCATGCGCGGCAACGATGGGTCCCACATCGTCCACCGCCTCGAGATCGCTCTGCTCAGCGGCCATCAGCGCCTGCAGGGTACCGAAGTGGCGGGCCAGATTGCTGGCGGTAGCCTCGCCCACTTCGCGGATGCCCAGCGCATAGATAAAGCGCGGCAGCGTGGTCTGCTTGGCCTTCTCCAGTGCCGCCACCAGGTTTTCGGAGGACTTCTGCGCCATGCGCGGCAGCTCGGCGAGCCGCTCGGCGTCGAGGCGGAACAGGTCGGCGGGCGTCGTGACCCAGTCGCGCTCGATCAGCTGGTCGATCAGTTTCTCGCCCAGGCCGTCGATATCCAGCGCGCGGCGCGAGGCGAAGTGCTTGAGCGCCTCTTTGCGCTGGGCGGCGCAGTAGAGCCCGCCGCTGCAGCGTGCCGCCACCTCGCCCTCGACCCGCTCGATGGCCGAGTCGCATACCGGGCAGCGCTCGGGAAAGACGATCTCGCGGGCGTCCGCCGGGCGCTGATCCTCGAGCACCCTTACCACTTGGGGAATCACGTCACCGGCACGGCGTATGCTCACGGTGTCGCCGATCATCACCCCCAGCCGGGCGATCTCATCGGCGTTGTGGAGGGTGGCGTTGGAGACCGTGACCCCGGCAACGGTGACCGGCTCGAGGCGCGCCACCGGGGTGATGGCCCCGGTGCGGCCGACCTGGAACTCGACGTCGTTGAGCCGCGTGGTCTGCTCCTGGGCGGGAAACTTGTAGGCCACCGCCCAGCGCGGCGCACGGGCCACGAAGCCCAGCTCGCGCTGCAGGCGCAGGTCATCGACCTTGATCACCACGCCGTCGATATCGTAACCGAGCGCGTCACGCTTCTCGCCCAGCCACCGGCAGTAGTCGATCAGCCCCTGGCTGCCGGTGACGGTGGTCAGCTCGCGGCTGGTGCGGAAACCGAGAGCGCCGAGGCGTTTCATAAGCGCGCTGTGGGTGGCATCGCCGAGGTCCGGTTCGATGCGCGCCACCTGGTAGGCGGTAAACTCCAGCGGCCGGGTGCGGGTAATCGCCGGGTCGAGCTGGCGCAGGCTGCCGGCGGCGGCGTTACGCGGATTGGCGAACACCTTGCCCTCCTCGCTGCGCGCCTTGTCGTTCATCGCCTCGAAGTCGGTGTGGCGCATGGTGACCTCGCCGCGCACTTCCAGCAGCTCGGGCCATGCTTCGCCGCGCAGCTTCAAGGGGATCGACTTCAGGGTCTTGAGGTTGGAGGTAATGCCCTCGCCGGTGCGGCCATCGCCGCGGGTGGCACCGAAGGCCAGCTCACCGCGCTCGTAGACCAGTGATACCGCGGCGCCGTCGAGCTTGGGCTCGCAGCAGAAGGTCAGCTGCTCGCCGTCGCGCTCGAGTCGGTCGCCGACGCGTTTGACGAAGGCGCGCAGTTCGTCGTCGTCGAAGGCGTTGCCCAGCGATAGCATCGGCACCGCGTGTTCCACCTCGGGGAAACCCTCGGCGGGTGCCGCGCCGACCCGCTGTGTCGGCGAGTCAGTGGTCACCTGGTCGGGATATCGATCCTCGAGGGTCTGCAGGCGGCGCAGCTGGCGGTCGTAGTCCGCATCGCTGATGGCCGGGTCGTCGAGGACATAGTAGCGGTAGTTGGCGTCGTCGAGCTCGCGGCGCAGGCGCTGGATCTCATCGAGGACGGTCGGGTCGGGCTGGGTCATTGAATCAGAGGTCTCGGTGCAGAGAGTAGGCCTCGAAGCGCGAGGCCAAATCAGTGCCGCCTAGCTTACCAAAACAACAACCCCCAGTGGGATGCACCGGGGGTTGTTGGCTTTCCGCTAGGCGCTGGGCCTTGGGTGCTAATTCGCCTGGTAGCGATGCAGCCGGTGGCGGCGCTCGAACTCCTGGACTCGCTGACGGGCGAATTCGACGGTCTGGGCGGTCATCACGCTGTGATTCTCGTCTTTCAGCTCGCCACCGAGGTGGCGCACGATCACCATCGCGGTCTCGACCATCGCTTCGAAGGCGGCGGCGGTGTCCACCGCGCCCGGCAGCGGCATCAGCAGGGTGACGCCAGGGGTGCGGAACTCGTCCATGGCATCCAGCGGGAAGGTGCCGGGCTTGACCACGTTGACCATCGAGAACTGCAGTTCGCTTTCGCTGTCTTCGGTTTCGAAGCGGTTGAAGATACCCATGTCGCTGCTGTAGCGCAGGCCACAGGCCAGCATCAGATCAAGCAGCGCCGAACCGCTGAAGCCCTCCTCATCCCGCGACATGATGCTGATGACGATGACTTCTTCGGCATGGCTCAGGGTATCGCGGGCGTGTTCGACGTTGACGTCGTGACGCAGCGCTTTCTCGACCACCGGATGCGATGTCACCACCGGTTCGCGTTCGCCAGCGGGCCGCGACTCGTACACCGAGTCGTCCACCGGACGCTGCACGCTAGCGGCCTCGGACGTCGCCGGGTCGGCATAGCGGCTATCGACGTGATGCAGACGGCTCGGCGCAAACAGCGGATCGTCCTGATCCTGAGCGTCGATCGACTGCTGTTCACGCAGCGCCTCCTGGCGCGCCGCTTCCTGCTCGCGTTCGGCGGCCAGCTTGGCGGCTTTCTCGGCTTCGGCCTGCTTGCGGCGGCTGGCCTCGCGGGCCTGCTTCTCGGCCTTGAGACGCGCCTTCTCGAGCTTGTCCTTCTTGCGCTGCTCCTTGCGCGCGGCCAGGGATTGCTTCATCGAGGAGCCGAAACGCTGCATCGAGGCCCCAACCTGAGAGGAGCGCTCCTTGAACGAGTCGGTCATGCCCTCGAGGTCGACCAGCCGGTAGCGCTCGGTATCGAGGAGCTCGTCGTGATCTTCGGGATCGGCGGCCAGCGGCTCGCTGGAGGCCTGCGGTTCATCGTCGCTATCCAGCGCCGAGAGCGTAGGCTCGGTGCGTGCCGTCTCCTGGGTGCGCGGCGGCGAATCTCCGGTGGTCGCAGCGTCGCCCGCCTGTGCCTCCTCGGTGCGGGACGCTGGTTCGGTGCGGGACGCTGGTGCCGATGCCGGGCCGGCTTCAGCCGCTGCGCCTGCGGTCGTCTCAGGCGCAGGGGCTGCAGTCTCAGGCGCTGGAGATGACGT
Organism: Halomonas sp. ML-15; assembly: GCF_014779595.1. GTDB lineage: Bacteria > Pseudomonadota > Gammaproteobacteria > Pseudomonadales > Halomonadaceae > Franzmannia. The sequence continues at coordinate 60,218 of NZ_JACXZT010000002.1, read as the reverse complement.
CTCAGGCGCAGCAACAGGTCGCTCGTCACGGCCCTCCGCAGCGCGGGGGACTTCAGTGGTCTTTGCCGTCGGCACATCAGCCGAGGCTGCAGTGGCGGATGAGGCGCCACTGGAAGACGCACTGCGCGACTTGTCACGCCACTCCGCCAGCACACGCGAGGCGCCCGGATGCTCCTGGCGCCTCAGCTTGGGTTTGGGTGCTACCTGCTCCGACGCAGCAGGGCGAATCACCCGGGCACCGCCGTTAGGCAACTCCCAGTTGATCTCGGCCGCTTTGGCCGCATCGTCGAGATCCATGTCGACCCGCTGGGTACCATTCGTCGGTCGTGTATCGACCTGGTCCAGTCGGGGCACGCGACGCTGACGCTGAAGGCGACGCACACCGTCGATAACGATGATGGTCACCAGGGCCAGCCCCAGGATGATCAGCCACTCTCTTAGTTCCATGGGTCATCTTGCCTGTTTGCTAAGGCGCCATGCCTGATAAGTTGTTCGACAACAGCATAGCGCGATTACCAAAAAAAGGGCCACTTTTTTTGAATGTCAAGCTTGTCAATCACACTTGGCGAATGATAAATCGCCAGGTGATGGCGCCCAATGCAAATGCCCTGCGTCTATCCTTGACCTTCATCATGTTTCTTCCTTGTTAACGCGTTTGCTGTTGTGGTGCAAGTGGTTCAGGCTTCTGCCAGCTCCGCGGCCTCTTCGACCCCCACGGAAACCAGCCGCGATACCCCCGGCTCCTGCATGGTCACCCCCATCAAGCGTTCGGCGGCCTCCATGGCGATCTTGTTGTGGGTGATATATATGAACTGTACGGTCTCAGACATCTCTTTGACCAGCGCCGCATAACGACCCACATTGGCGTCATCGAGTGGCGCATCCACTTCATCAAGCATACAGAAGGGTGCCGGATTGAGTTGGAAGATAGCAAATACCAGTGACAATGCAGTCAGGGCTTTTTCTCCCCCAGACAGCAAATGAATGGTGCTGTTCTTCTTACCCGGCGGTCTTGCCATGATCGCCACCCCGGTCTCCAGCAAATCCTCTCCGGTAAGCGTCAACCATGCGGTTCCACCACCGAAGACCTTGGGGAAAAGCGTCTGTAGACCGGCATCGACCTGATCGAAGGTTTTCTTGAAGCGGGTACGGGTCTCCTGGTCGATCTTGCGAATCGCCCGATCCAGGGTCTCCAGCGCCTCGCTGAGCTCGGCGTGCTGGGCCTCCAGGTAGTCACGCCGCTCGGCCTGCTGATCGTACTCCTCGATGGCGGCGAGGTTGATGGCCCCTAGCCGGCGGACCTTCTCGGCGATGCCTTCCAACTGCGCCTGCCAGGCCGATTCGGTGGCCTCGGGATCGAGCTGTTCGGCCAGCGCCGCGGCATCGTGGTTCAGTTCACCGAGCTGCTCGTCCTGGGCATCGGCCTTGAGCTTCAGCGCCTGGACCTGCAGCCGCGCCTCCTGCAGCCGCTCGCGCACCCCTTCCAGGTTGCGCTCGTGGGTCTGGCGCTCGAGTTCATCCTTGCGCAGCCGCTCGCTCAACTCGGCGGCCTGGTCGCGGCAGGCGTTGAGCGCCTGCTCATGGCGCTCGCGCTGCTCGAACAGCTCTTCGAGGCGCTCGCGTTCGATATCCTCGGGTTCATGCAGGGCTTCGCGGCTGGCGCTCAGCTCGGCGTATTTCTCTTCCAGGCGGGCACGGCTCTCCTGGCCGCGTTCGCGCTGCTGAAGAAGCCCGGCGCGCTCAGTCGACAGGCGTTGCAGGTCAAGCGCCAGCAGCTGACGGCGCTCGCTCAACGGCCGCTGACGCACCCGCAGCGCCTGTAACGCTTCGCCGGCATCGCGCCGCTCGCGCTCCAGCTGCTCGCGGGTGACACCGCTGGCCTCCAGCCGCGTCATGGCCTGCTGCCAGGTCTCGCGGGCCTCCTCGAGCTCCAGTGCGCGCGCCTCGCGGCGCTCCGCCAGGCTGGCCAGCTCGGCGTCGAGCTCTCGGCTGCGAGCGTCGAGGTGGTCGAGCCGGGTGCCGAGATTGGCTTCCTCGAGGGCCAACTGTTGACGCCGCCGCTGCAGCTCGGCCTCCGGCTCTCGGCTGGCCTCGAGTGCTGCCTCGGCTTCACGACTGGCCTCGCGAGAGGCGTCCACCCGTGCATCGAGGTCGGTGAGCTGCGCGTTGAGTCGCTCCAGTTCGGCGGCGACTTCGTCACGCCGTCGGCGGCTGACCAGCAGGCTATCGGCGTGCTGCTGGCCGGCGCGGCGACGCGCCCAGCCGCGGCCCAGCCATAGCCCATCGCGGGTAATCAGGCTCTGTCCCGGGGCCAGTTCCGCGCGACGCTGCCACGCCTCACTGGCCGACTCGGCGGTGAGGATGTCGCCCAGCAGCGCCTGGCAGGCGCCCGCCCCGCTGACCCGGGCGGCCAGGCTATCCGCTGAGGCTTGCTGCTCGCCGCTGGCCGCATCGAGCAGCGCCAGCTCGCCGCCAGCAAGGCCGTCGAGCACCGCCTGGGCGGCGGGCAGCTCGACCAGGCGGGCGTTGAGCCAGGGCGCCAGCACCCAGGAGACCGCGTCCTCCCAGCCGGCGCTGACCTCTAGCCGCTCACCCAGCTGCGGCGCCTCGCCCAGGCCGTGTTCGTCGAGGTGCTGGGTCAGTGAAGCGTTGGCGTCGACCAGCGCCGCCTCGATCAGCGCCTCCAGCGAGGCCAGCTCGCCCTGGCGCTGGCTGCGCTGTTGACGCAGCGTCTCGCGCTGCGCTTCATCCTGCTCGCGGCGCTGGCGGGCTTCGTCGCGACGCGCCAGCTGGGCGTCACGCTGCTCGGCCAGCGCCTGCTGCTCGAGATCCAGCTCGGCAAGCCGTTCGGCGAGCTGCTCGCGCTGTTCGCGCAGTTCGCCGGCGTCGGGCAGCTCATCGCGCTGCTGCTGACGCCGCTGGCGCTCCTGAATCAAGGATTCGAGGCCACGCTCGAGGCCGGTGATACGCTCCTGGGCGCGCTCGGCGTCGCGGCTGGCGTCGCGATGGCCGTCGTTGAAGGTCTCCCAGCGTTCGCTGGCTTGCTGCTGGCGCTGTTCGGCCTCCTCGAGGGCCGCTTCGAGCTCTTCCAGCTGTTCGGCGACCGCCTCCTGGTCCGGCCCAAGCGCCGCCAGCTGTTCATCGAGCTCGGCCAGGCGCAGGGCATCGGCCTCGCCGAGCCGATCGAGCTCGGCGAGCTCACTGCGGGTGCTCTCCAGGTCGCGGGCCAGCTGCTGGTCGCGGGAGCGTGCATGCTCGAGCTGCTGCTCGAGGCGGGCGATGGCCGCGGTGGTTTCATAGAAACGCGCCTGGCAGCCCTCCAGGCGCTCGTTGAGGCCATCGTGCTCGAGTCGCGCCTCCTCGAGGCGCGACTCGCACTGGCGGGCACCGAGCAGCTCGCGCTCCACGGCGGTCTCCAGGTCGCGCACCCGGGCCTCTTGCTCGCCCTGGTCGGCGCGCAGGGCACGCGCACGCAGCAGCGCCAGCTCGCCCTTGAGGCGGTGCTCCTGCTGCTTGAGGGTCTGGTAGCGCTTGGCCGCCTCGGCCTGACGCCGGAGGCGCTCGAGCTGCTTGTCGAGCTCTTCGCGAATGTCGTCGAGACGTTCCAGGTTCTCCTGGGTGCGTCGCATGCGGTTCTCGGTCTCGCGGCGGCGCTCCTTGTACTTGGAGATCCCCGCGGCCTCTTCGAGGGTGGCGCGCAGATCGTCGGGGCGCGCTTCGATCAGTCGCGAGATCATGCCCTGGCCGATGATGGCGTAGGAGCGCGGCCCCAGGCCGGTGCCCATGAACAGGTCGGCGATATCGCGGCGGCGACACTTCTGGCCGTTGAAGAAGTAGCTCGACTGGGCGTCCCGGGTGACCACCCGCTTGACGGCGATCTCGGCGTACTGGGCGTACATGCCGCCCATGCTGCCGTCGCGGTTGTCGAACAGCAGCTCGATGGAGGCCTGCCCCACCGGCTTGCGACCGGTGGAGCCGTTGAAGATGACGTCGGTCATCGACTCGCCGCGCAGGGTCTTGGCCGAGGATTCGCCCATGACCCAGCGCACCGCGTCGATGACGTTGGACTTGCCGCAACCGTTGGGCCCGACGATGGCGGTCATATTGCCGTCAAAGGGCACCGTCACCGGGTCGACGAAGGACTTGAAGCCGACCAGTTTGATCGAGGTGAGGCGCATGGCGGCAGTCGGCCTCCGTTACTCGAAGACGCGGTCGATAACCACCGACACCGCATCGCCGTCGGTAGCACCCACCGGCACGGCGTCGTGGTCGCCGAACAGGTCGCCAGGCTGCGGCGTAGCTTGACCGCTGGGCGACACCCGCACCATCAGCCGCACCTGATTGACCTGGGAAATCCGCCCCTGGTCGCTCATGGCGTTGGCATCGCTCAAGGTCACCGAAGTCGGCAGCTCGCCTACCAGCAGCTGTGCCACCGCCAGCGGCGGCCCTTCACCCTCGGGGTCGTGGGCCACCACGAATACCGTGGCCTCATCGTCGACCTGGTCGCGCAGGGCGTCATCGAGGCTCACCTCGACGCGTACCCCCGGCCCTTCGGCGAGATCTGCCTCGATCTCTTCATCCGAGTACCCCAGACGCTCCTGGGCGGCGGCGATACCTTCGCGCAGGGCCGCCGCGGAACCCGGGTCGTCGTAGCCGGCGATGGCGCGGCGCCAGTGATCGATGGCGTCCTCATAGCGCCCCTCGTCAAAGGCGTTGATCCCCAGCATGCCCAGCACGGTGGGCTGACGCGGGTCGAGCTCAAGGGTTTCGTCGACCAGGGCACGCACCTCGTCGTTCATCTGACGCTGGGCGATAAAGAACTGCAGCTGTGCCTTCTGAGCCAGCAGCGAAGGCTCGCGACCCTCCATCTCGATCAGACGCTCCAGGGCATCCAGCGCTTCGGCGGGGCGGTTGGCGTCGCGGTAGAGCGGAAACAGCGAGTACCAGACGTTGACGTTACCCGGCTGACGCGCGGCCTCCTCTTCGAGGCGTTCGATCATCATCTCGCGGGACCCCTGGGGGTGCTCGCGAACCTCCTGCTGGGCGGCGTGCAGGGTGAGGTCCCCCTCGGCGCCCTCGCGCTGGTACCAGACCACGCTGGCGATCACCACCAGCACCAGCAGTACCGGCACCACGATTCGCCCATCGGCGGCGGCCTTGAGCGGCGCCCGCTTGAGGTTTTCGGTGTCCTCGAGCAGGCTGCGCTCGAGGTCGAGACGGTCCTCGTCGAAGCGCGCCTGATCGATGTCACCGCGATCACGTGCCGCTTCCAGCGAAGCCAGGCGACGCTGATAGATCGCCACGTTCTGCTCGGCGGTGCGGTCATTGACCTCGAATTCGTCCTGGGCCTCGCGCAGCGGGCCAGCGCCGCGCAGCGGCGCGATCAGCAGCCAGGCGGCGGGCAGCAGCAGCAGGGCAAAGGCGGCCCACAGTAACGTCATGATGTCCTCTCGCGGTTGATCAGCTCATCGAGGCGCGCGCGCTCCTCGGCGGATAGCGCTTGCGCCGAGGCCGTGCGCCGACGCCGCACGATTACTACCACCAGCACGCCGCCGAGCACCACCAGGGTGCCGGGCAGGCCCCACAGCAGCAGGGTGCGCCCCTCGAGACGCGGGTTGTAGAGCACATAGTCGCCGAAGCGCGTGGTCATATGATCGAGAATCTCGATATCCGAACGGCCGTCCTGGAGCAGCACATAGACCTGCTCGCGCATATCACCGGAGATCGGCGCATCGGAGTCGTCAATCGCCTGGTTCTCGCACAGCGGACAGCGCAGCGAGGCGGTCAGGCTCTTGTAGCGCTGCTCCATGACCGGGTCATCGAACTCGCGCAGCTCGATACCGCCCGCCCAGCTCAGGCCAGCGATCAGGGTCAGTACCAAGACCAGCGTAGCGTGTCGGATCACTGCCATTTTTCCACCTCCGGCAAGATATGGTCGCGGACGTCACTGGGGTCGATATAGCCGGTATGGTGATAGCGGATCACTCCGTCACGATCGACCAGAAACGTCTCGGGCGCACCGTAGACGCCCAGATCGAAGCCCAGCGTCCCCTCAGGGTCGAAGATATTGACCTCGAAGGGGTTGCCGAACTCCTCGAGAAAGCCGAGCCCCTTGTCGCGGGTATCACGGTAGTTGACCCCCACCAGACGCACCCCGCGGTCGGCGAGGTCGAGCAGTTGCGGCATCTCCTGCTTGCAGGCCGGGCACCATTCGCCCCACACATTGACCAGGGTGACTTCGCCCTGGAACAGCGAGGGGTCGACGCGCCTCTCAGGATCCTCGAGGGTGACCATGTCGAAGCTCGGGAACTCCCGGGCCAGCAGCGCCGAGTCGCGATGGAACGGGTCCAGCGACAGGCCGCGATACAGGAACACGCCGAGGATCATGAAGATCAGCAGCGGCAGCAGCAGGATCAGGCGGCGGTTCATGCGTGCGCCTCCCGGGCGGCCACCTTAGGCGCCTCGGCGCTACGCCGACGCCGGTAGCGGCGATCGGCGATGGCGAGGATACCGCCGGCACCCATCAGCAGGGCGCCGAGCCACAGCCAGCGTACGAACGGCTTGTACTGAATGCGCATCGCCCAGTCGTCGCCATCGAGCTCTTCACCCATCGCCACGTAGAGGTCGCGGAAGAAGCCCGGGCGCAGCGCCACCTGGGTCATCGGCATGCCGCGGGCGATGTACAGGCGCTTCTCGGGGCGCATCTCGAAGCTGCGCTCGCTGCCCACCCGATTGACTTCGATGGTGGCGGTATCGGCCAGGAAGTTGGGGCCGCGACGCGCCTGCAGGTTGGTCATGGTGAACTCGTAGCCGGCCACCTGCACGGTGTCGCCCGGCCCCATGCGCACGCTGCGCTCGATATTGTAGTGCGAGACCACTGTCACCCCGACGATGGTCACCGCCACCCCCAGATGGCCGAGCTGCATGCCCCAGTAGGCCAGCGACAGCTTCTTGAGACCGGCGCCGAACGAACTGGCGTTGCGCGTCTTGTCAATCAGATCGCGGAACATCGGCAGCACGATCCACAGTGCGGTGATCAGGCCGATCGCCACCCACAGGTTCCAGTGATCGGCGAAGATCAGCGGCAGCGAGGCGCCTAGCACCAGCGCCGCCACGCCGGCGACTGCGACGCGCCGGCCCAGATCGCGGGCCGACATGCTCTTCCAGCGCGCCCCGGGGCCGAGCCCCATAAAGACGCACATCAGCACCGTCAGCGGCACGAACAGGGCGTTGAAGTAGGGCGGGCCGACGCTGATCTTGCCGAAGCCCAGGGCGTCGAGCAGCAGCGGGTAGACGGTGCCCAGCAGCACGGTGACGGTGATGATCACCAGCAGGATGTTGTTGATCAGCAGCAGGGCGTCACGGGAGACCCAGTTGAAGCCCACGGTGTGACTGACCCGGGGCGCGCGCAGGGCGAAGATCAGCAGCGACACCCCCACGGTGATGGTCAGCAGCATCAGAATGAAGAAGCCGCGGGACGGATCGTTGGCGAAGGCGTGCACCGAGGTCAATACGCCGGAGCGCACCAGGAAGGTGCCCAGCAGCGACAGCGAGAAGGTAGTGATCGCCAGCAGCACCGTCCAGCTCTTGAACGAGCCGCGCTTCTCGGTCACCGCCAGCGAGTGCATCAGCGCGGTGCCGGTCAGCCACGGCAGCAGCGAGGCGTTCTCCACCGGATCCCAGAACCACCAGCCGCCCCAGCCGAGCTCGTAGTAGGCCCACCAGCTGCCCAGCGCGATGCCCACGGTGAGAAAGGCCCAGGCCAGGTTGGTCCAGGGCCGCGCCCAGCGGGTCCAGGCGGCGTCCAGGCGGCCGCCGAGCAGCGCGGCGATGGCGAAGGCGAAGACCACCGAGAAGCCCACGTAGCCCATGTAGAGCATCGGCGGGTGGATGATCAGGCCGAAGTCCTGCAGCAGCGGATTGAGGTCGGCGCCGTCGGAGGGAATATTGGGCAGCAGCCGCTCGAAGGGGTTGGACGTGGCCAGGATGAACAGCAGGAAGCCGACGCAGACCAGGCCCATCACCCCCAGCACCCGCGCCACCATGTCTTCGGGCAGGTCGCGGGAAAAACGGCTGGCGGCAAAGCCCCAGCCCGCCAGCATCAGGCTCCACAGCAGCACCGAGCCCTCATGATTGCCCCACACCGCGCTGAACTTGTAGTACCACGGCAGCATCGAGTTGGAGTTGTTGGCGACGTTGGCGACGCTGAAGTCATCGAGCATATAGCTGGTGGTGAGGCAGGCGTAGGCAATCGCCACGAACAGGAACTGGCCGGCGGCCATCGGCCGCGCGAAGGCCATCCACAGCGGACGCCGCGTGGCGGCACCCGCCAGCGGCAGGGTGCCCTGAACGATGGCCAGCAGCAGCGCAATCACCAGCGCGAAGTGGCCGATTTCGGGAATCATCTTGATCAGCATGGCGGCTCCGGATCAGTACTGGCTCGCGCCGTTATCGTCAGCATACTCGCCCTGGGCTTCGAGTCGTTTGCCGACTTCGGCGGCCTTGGCCTGGAAGTCGGCCGGTGAGTAACCCGCCTCCTCCAGCGCCTGGGCGACCTCCGGCGGCATGTAGTTCTCGTCGTGGCGCGCCAATACCTCATTGGCACGGATCCAGCCGTCGGGCTGCAGTTCGCCGACCACCACCACGCCCTGCCCCTCACGGAACAGATCGGGCAGAATGCCGTTGAAGTGCACCCGCACGTCGTCGACGTAGTCGGTCACCGTGAACTCGACGTCGAGGCTATCGGCATTGCGCGATACAGAGCCCTCGCGGACCATTCCCCCGGCGCGAATGGTGCGCTCGTAGGGGGCATCACCGGCAGCGATCTGCACCGGGCTGAAGAACAGGTTGATGTTGCTGCGCAGGGCGAACAGCGTCAGCCCTACGGCAATGGCCGCCAGCGACATCAGCCCGAGGATGATGAAGAGTTTCTGTTTGCGTTTAGGTGTCATCGGCTAGGTTCCTCGCTGGTTCGCTTCCGACACGGCGCTCCCTGCGTTCACGTCGTTGCAGATCACGGATCAATTGGCGGCGTTCGATGCGCGCATGCACTACCGATCCCAGCAGCAGCACCGCGGTCACCGCCCAGGCCGACCACACGTAGGGGGCGTGGCCGCCCATGGCAAAGAACTCCTGGAGTGAAGCGAACGCCATCAGTGTCCCCCTCCGGCCAGGTCACGTACCCAGCGCTTGCGCGACTCGCGACGCAGGATCTCGTTGCGGGTGCGCATCAGTGTCAGGGCGATAAAGAAACTGTAGAAGCCCAGCACCATCAGCAGCAGCGGTGCCCACATATCCATCGGCATCGCCACACGACCGGTGACCGTGAAGGTGGCCGGCTGATGCAGCGTGTGCCACCACTCCACCGAATACTTGATGATCGGGATATTGATCACCCCGACCATGGCCAGCACCGAGGCGGCCCGTGAGCCGCTGTCGCGGCTGGCGAAGGCGCCGCGCAGAGCGATCACGCCAAAATAGAGGAACAGTAGAATCAGCATCGAGGTCAGGCGCGCGTCCCACATCCACCAGGTGCCCCAGGTGGGGACGCCCCATACCGCCCCCGAGAACAGCGCGATAAAAGTCATCGCTGCGCCCAGCGGGGCCATCACCGCGGCGGCCATGTCGGCGATCTTGATCTTCCATACCATGAACACCACCGCCGCGACCGCCATGCTGACGAAGATCGACTGCGCCAGGAATGCCGCCGGCACATGGACATAGATGATCCGAAAGCTGTTGCCCTGCTGGTAGTCGGCCGGGGCAAAGGCCAGGCCCCAGATGGTACCGACCATGATCAGCGCCGCGGCTGCGACCCAGAAAAAGGGCTGAAGCCTGGCGCTGATGGCGTAGAACCACTTGGGGGAACGCAACTTGTTAATAAAGGCCCACATGCCTCTCAACCTCTCAACCGTTGATACTGATACGCAGTGACGCGGCAATCGCCCAGGGCGCCAGCATCAGCGCGCCGGCCAGCAGTGCGCCGAGAATCGCCAGGTGCGCAGCCAGCGCATCGCCCAGCAGCGCCGCCTGCACGGCGCCGGTGCCGAAGATCAGCACCGGCACATAGAGCGGCAGTACCAGCAGCGACAGCAGCACGCCGCCGCGCGCCAGTCCCACCGTCAGCGCCGCACCGATGGCACCGATCAGACTCAGGCTGGCCGTCCCTAGCGCCAGCGACAACATCAAGATGCCGTAGCTGCCGGCCGGCAGCGCCAGGGTAATCCCCAGCAGCGGCGCCATCAGCGCCAGTGGCAGGCCGGTCAGCAGCCAGTGTACCGCCACCTTGGCCATTACCATCAGCGCCAGCGGTTGCGGTGCCAGCAGCATCTGCTCGAGGCAACCATCCTCGAAGTCGGCGCGAAACAGCGAATCCAGCGACAGCAGCGTTGCCAGCAGCGCCGCCACCCACAGCAACCCTGGCGCAATCGTCGCCAGCAGTGCCGCGTCCGGTGAGATACCCAGCGGAAACAGCGTGATCACCAGGGCGAAGAACACCAGCGGGTTCATTACCTCACTGCGGCGACGCATCAATAGCGTCAGATCCCGGCGCAAGGTCGCCGCTAGTGCGACCCCCAGGCCGCCGCGGGGTTCCGTCACCGCCAGGCGCTCAGCGTGCTGCATCGACACTGCCTCCTTCACCGAGGCGTACGCGGCGGATCTCGCCGAGAGGCGCCAGGTCGTGGTGGGTGGTGAGTATCACGCTCCCACCCCGCGCGGCGTGGGAGAGTAGCCGGCGCTCCAGCGCCGCCACACCGTCCTTGTCGATGGCGGTGAAGGGCTCGTCGAGCACCCACAGCAGCCGCGGAATCAGGATCAGCCTGGCCAGCGCCACACGCCGCTGCTGGCCTGCCGAGAGCTGCGCGCAGGGCACGTCTTCGAAGCCCATCAGGCCGATCTCGGCCAACGCCGCCATGCGTGACTGGTGGTCGCCCGCTTCACCGGCGAGCGCCTGGTGCCAGCGCAGATTCTCCAGCGCCGTGAGTGCGCCCTTGATGCCCGGCGCGTGCCCCAGGTAGAGCAAGTTGGCGAGAAACGCATCCCGGGCCTCGTGCATCGGCACGTCATCCCAGTAGAGTTCACCCTGATAGTCGCCGAGCTGTCCCGAAAGAATCTTCAGCAGCGTGGTCTTGCCGCTGCCGTTGGGGCCTTCGATACGCACGATCTGCCCCGGCCCTATCTCGAGTTCGAGGTCGTCAAACAGCACACGGTCATCGCGTTCACAGGCCAGTCGGCGGGCTTGCAGGCGGAAGCTCAAGGCTCCTTTTACCGCACTCTGCACCGCGGTCTCCCAGCATCGATTATTGGCTCGGCACTCTACACGGAATGGCCTAATGCGGCTAGCGCCCGCCATGCGTCAGCCGGTCGCATCGGGAGCTGTCTTGACCTCAATCAAGCGCAGTCAAAAGAGCGCTAGCACTTGCGACTGGCGCCGCCCTTGCTATGATGCAGAAGTGCTGTAAAAAACAACAGGTATTAGCACCCCCATTCTGGAGGGAGAAAGACCATGCTCCACACTGCACCGCACTACCTGCATCGCTTACCCAACCTGCCCATGGCAGAATCCTGGGAAGCCCTCGATGCCAGTGAGCTTGGCGAGCTTGTCGAGGTCCCGCTGCTCGGCAAGGTCTCGGCTGGCATGCCCATCGAAGCCTGCACCGATACCGCCAGCGTCTATGTGCCGTCGAGCATGGTGCGTCGTAATACCTACGCCCTGCGGGTGTGCGGCGACTCGATGATCGACTGCAATATCTTCGACGGCGACGTGATCATCATCGAACGCCAGGAGAGCGCCGAAAACGGCGAAACCGCAGTGGTCATGATCAACGATCAGGAGGTTACCCTGAAGAAGCTGTATATCGAGAAGGCCGGCGTGCGCCTGCAACCCGCCAACGAGAGCATGGCGCCGATCTTCCTCAAGAACGACGATATCAAGGTGCTGGGGATGGTGATGGGCGTGATGCGCCAGCCCACCCACGTGATGTGATGGGCTACCCGGTTCCCGATCTTGAGGCGGGCGACTGGCACGCGAGCGAGCTGGAGGTTGAAAAGAGCCGCTTTATCAGCTGGCTGTGCCATGCCCCGAGCGTCCAGGCCTTCGAATCGCTGCTGGCCGCCGCGCGCCAGGCCCATCCCGGTGCCAGCCACCACTGCAGCGCCTTCATCGCCGGCCCGCCCGGCGAACAGCAGGCGATCGGTTTCTCCGATGACGGCGAGCCCGGCGGTACCGCCGGACGGCCGATGTTCCAGGTCCTGGAGGGCGCCGGCATTGGCCAGGTGGGGTGCGTGGTCATCCGTTACTTCGGCGGTACCAAGCTGGGCACCGGCGGGTTGGCCCGTGCTTACTCCCAGGCCGTGGCACTGGGCCTCGAGCGGCTGCCGCAGCGAGACTTCATCCCCCGCCGTCCCCTCCTGCTCGGCGTCGACTTCGCCGGTGAGGCCGAGGCCCGCAGCTGGCTCGCCGAGCGCCAGATTCCCATTCAGGGGGCCGACTACCAGGCCTCGGGGGTGACCCTCCAGGTCGGCTGGCCCGTCGACGAACACCAGGATCGCCTCGGCGACCTGGCCTCGCGGCTCAAGGGACGGCTCACCATCACACCCTGAGCCTACTTGCAGCTGCCCATGGCCACCTGATACGAGCGGTCGATATGGTCTTCGAGTAGCCCTCGCGCCGCCTTGACGTCTCGCTCCAGCGCCAGCTCAACCAGCTCACCGTGCTGTGCGTCGAGGATCTTGCGCACCTCGGGCGCGCCGGGCGCCATACGCCGGTAGCGGTCGAACTGGTCGTGCAGCTGGTCGATAAAGCGCAGCAGCCAAACCGACCCACAGGGCGCCACCAGGGTGCTGTGAAAGCGGGTATGCAGCTGTTCCCACTCGTCGACCTTGGTCGGCGATAGATCTGCCCGCTTGAGGCGATGCGCAGCGGCCAGCAGCTCAGATTCCCACTCGGCGTCGCCGTTGAGGATCGCGCGCTCGAGCGCCATGCCTTCCAGTTCGCGACGCATGCCGGCGACGTCGTCGAGCTCGCGCCGATCCAGCCGCGGCACCCGAAAACCGCGCTGGTTTTCCTGCACCAGCAGTCCGTAGGCGGCGAGGCGATTGAGCGCCTCGCGCAGCGGGCTCAGCCCCACCTTGTACTGCTCCTTGAGACCATTGATGGCCACCTTTTCGCCGGCGGCGAAGCGGCCGTTGACCAGGTCGTGACGCATGGCGTCGAACACCCGACTGGCGGTAGTTGCACTCTGTTTGCGTTGCGGGACGTCCATTCTCGCCTCCATGGAAAGACCACTCATTACCACAAAGCTTGACGCATCCTGGAAGAACAATCTACGTTCTAAGCACAATAATCGATTTTATAACAACAAGACGATTAGCAATGAAAAAATACGATAATTCCTCGCTATGCTCCACTCGACCTGTTTAAAAGCCCATTGCCACCTGGCCACACCCTGGTTGGGCACATCCGCCACAGCCAGCACTGATGACGACATCTTCACCATGCTGCACGGTAGGCCGACGACAACATCGAAGAATAACTCCCCTCTCAACCACCGCGCCCGCCACCGACGGCGGGCGCACCAACCCGCAAGGCCCCCTTCATGAGCCAAGACAACTACGTGTTTACGCCTCCTAAGCCGGCCAGCCTACCCGTTGCCGGCGGCGATGAGCGCTTCCCGATACGCCGCGTGTACTGCGTGGGCCGCAACTACGCTGCCCACGCCGTCGAGATGGGGCACGACCCTGACAAGGAGCCGCCGTTCTTCTTCCAGAAGAACCCCGACAACGTCACCCTCGGCGGCGATTTCACGCTCCCCGCGCACTCCCAGGAGGTGCACTACGAGATCGAACTCGTGGTCGCGATCGGCAAGGGCGGGCGCGATATTTCCACCCAGGATGCCATGTCCCACGTATACGGCTATGCCGTGGGCCTCGACATGACCCTGCGTGACCTGCAGAGCCAAGCCAAGAAGATGGGTCGCCCCTGGGAGATCGGCAAGGCCTTCGAGAAATCGGCGCCGTGCAGCCCGATCGTCAGGAAAGAGAGCGTCGACGTCGACAACGGCGCCGTCTGGCTCAAGGTCAATGGTGATATAAAGCAGGAGGGGGATCTCAATCAACTGATCTGGAAGATACCCGAAGTCATCGAGCACCTGTCCGGGGTGTTCGAGCTGGCGCCCGGCGATATCATCATGACCGGCACCCCCGCCGGCGTGGGGGCCGTCAAGAAGGGCGACACGCTGCAGGGCCACGTCGACGGCGTCGGTGACATTCACCTCAAGGTCGTCTGATATCAGCGAGGCTGGCCTCGGCCAGCCTCGCCTGTTTCAGCGCCTGCCGTACCTCCTCGCCGCTACCTGCAGCCCGCTAGCCTGCTTATTTCAGCACGTCGACTCGGCCCCCCGTCTATTGACTCCTCTCGAGAAGTAGCACTATAGTCAGTATCAAATAATCGATTTTTAATTCACAAGACGATTGGCTATGACAAAATCAACCATCAAGAAGCCATCAACGATGTTGAACTGCAGGCCTCAAGCATGAGCCTCTCGACACCCCCAAGTCGCGATGCCAGCCAGCGAGACCTTTTCATGGCATTCCTGCGCATCGGCCTGCTCGGCTTCGGTGGCGGCCCGTCGATGATCCCCCTCGTCCAGCAGGAGGTGGTCAAGCGCCACGCCTGGCTGAGTGACGAAGAGTTCGCCGACATCCTGGCCATCGCCAACACCCTGCCCGGCCCCATCGCCACCAAGATGCCCGGCTATATCGGCTATCGCGTCGGCGGCGTGACCGGCTGCATCAACGCCGTGCTGGCAGTCATCCTGCCGACCATTGTCGCCATGATTGCGCTGCTCGGCGTGTTCAGCCGCTATCGCGACGTGGCCTGGATCCAGGGCATGGGCCAGGGCGTGGTGCCGGTGGTGATGGTGATGATGGGACAGCTGGCCTGGGACTTCCTCAACAAGTCTCAGTTGGTGCTGGGCTGGCTCGTCAGCCTGGCCATGGCGGCGGTGGCCGGCATGCTGATCTATCTGCTCGGCGTGCATCCCGGCTGGGTCATCGGCGGCATCCTGGCCGCGGCGCTGCTGCGCCCGACGCCCAAGGAGGCCACCTCATGATCTATTGGGAGCTGTTCCTGGCCTTCTTCATCCCCAACATCATCGGCTACGGCGGCGGCCCGGCGATCATTCCGCTGATCGAAGCCGAGGTGGTTGGCCGCTACGGCTGGATGGGCGCCCAGGAGTTCGCCGAGACCCTGGCGCTGGGCAACGCCCTGCCCAGCCCCATCGCCACCAAGATGGCCGGCTACGTGGGCTACGACGTGGCCGGCGTGGGCGGCGCCGTGGTCGCGGTATTTGCCACCGTGGTGCCGTCGCTGCTGCTGATGCTCGGCGCCCTGGGGCTGCTCTACCGTCATCGCGAGTCGCCGCGGGTCAAGCGCATGAGCCAGTGGGTACGCCCGGTGATTGCGCTGATGATGGCCTGGCTGACCTGGAGCTTCTTCAACGAGGGGATACAGGGTGCGGGATTACTCCATACTATGCTTATAGCTTGTGCGGCAATAGTCGCGCTATATCGCTATCAAACCCACCCAGCAGCGGTGATCTTGGCCGCTTTAATATATGGAGGATTAGCACTAGGCTAATAATTAATATATCTATTAAAACACAATGATAGTAATAATTTGGCACGCGCTCACAAAAAATGCACTTTCTAAAGTGCATGATGAAAAATCACTTAACAATAGGCATCTTAATATGAAGCGCATTAACATTAATAAATTTCAGATCATAGCGGTTGCGAGTACTATCACGCTTGCAACAACATTCGGAATTACGACCACTGCTTATTCTAGCGACTCTTTTCCTGAGCGTGAAGTGCGCGTGGTTATACCTTATAGTCCTGGCGGAGCTACGGATATTATTTTCCGATTAGCAGGACAAGAAGCTGAGAAGCAATTGTCCGAGTCAATTATTCCAGTCAATATGGCTGGCGCAGGGGCCACTCTTGGTTCGCGTCACGTTAAAGATGCAAGCCCAGATGGTCACACCATTTTAGGCAGCCACGATACTATAGCCACATCGTACCTCTCAGGAGCTGTTGACTATTCATACGACGCTTTTGAGCCTATCTCCCTGCTCACCCAAACGATTAATATGGCAGGGACATATTCAGACCATCCCATTAATAGTGCTGAAGATATTGCTCAATACGTTGCTGACAACCCAGGCGAAGTCACTTTCAGTATGACGCCGAGCTCTACTGATCACTTCTTCTGGGCACAATTTTTCAATACTGTCGGGATCTCAATGGAAGACGTCCGACTGGTTGGATACCCAGGTACCAGCGACCAAGTTGAAGCTCTTCTTGCTCAAGAAATTGATTTTGCAATGCTGGATATGCCAACCGCCGTATCCTTTTTTGAATCTGGTGATTTAAAATCGCTCGGCGTGGCACATGACGAAAGGCTAAGCAACCTTCCGGACACACCTACGTTTCAGGAACTAGGTATTGATATGGTCCACTATACCAACCGTGGACTCTTTGCCCCAAAAGGCACCCCTGAAGGTATTCTTTCGATTTTAGAAGCTGCTTTTGAAACAGCAATGGCCAATGAGGCGCTACAGGAACGGATAGAAAATGAACTTGGCTCTATAGTTAATTTTCTCCCTAGAGAAGAATATCTTCAATATCTTGATCAGAGCCAAGAAGATCTAGGCGCAGCAGCTAGAACAATTGGGTTTGACGAGTAAACAATTTCGCGACCAATATTTATCCTAATAAATATTGGTCGCGAGCACCGACTCATTGCGAGAACAAGCATGATCACTAAAGACCGCTTCCTTTCTGTGGTAATGCTACTCATCGTAGCTATATTACTGTATGAGTCAGGCAACATCCCTGACAAAACAAGCTGGCAACCACATGGCTCAGCATTTTTTCCACGAATCTTACTGTATATGATAGCAGGAATGTCCTTGTTGATCTTTGTAAAATCGCTGGTAATAGAAAACGGCATAAAAAAATTTAACTTAAGGGATGTAGAAAAGATTTTTGATGGAAAGGCTAAATGCATCTCAGTTTTTGCATTTTTTGGAATATATGCATTATTACTTCCATATTTCGGCTACGTAATAGCGACAATACTTTTCATGGTCTCAACGCAAACTGTTTTAATGGGTTGCAATACAAAAAAGAAAATAGCAACCATCATATTAACGTCGCTCATCTTTGTCCCAACAATCTATTTCATTTTTAGATACGGCCTTAGAATCTGGCTTCCATAAAAGGACGAAGCGATGACTAGCTCAATTATACAGTCTTTCCTAGAAATTGGTGATTTTCAAACTTTGTCGCTAATTATAATCGGCGTGATATTTGGCATAATTGGTGGAAGCATACCTGGATTCACCATCACAATGGCAATACTGGTGGTATTTCCTTTCACATTTGCTATGAGTTCCATCGATGCAATTGCATTAATGACAGCAGTTTTGGTTGGTGGTTACTCTGGAGGAATTGTCTCCGGAATCATGCTAGGGATACCTGGCACGCCATCTTCAATAACTACGGTATATGATGGATATCCGATGGCACAAAAAGGGGAGCCTGGGAGAGCACTTGGAATTGGTATGGCTGCATCTTTTTTTGGAGCCATAATTGGATGCATCATCTTAATAATATTCGGTCCTTTTATCGCCAAATATAGCATGAACTTCAGGCCTTGGGAGATCACGGGACTTATTTTATTTGCCCTTACACTTGTTGCAGGTTTATCCAGCGGGCAAATAGTCAAAGGGATCCTAGCTGCAACTATTGGCATATTTATTACTACAATTGGCTATGATAGGAATAGCAATACAAGGTTTGATTTTGGATTATCTCAACTTTCTTCAGGTTTTGAAATGCTGCCAGTTATGATAGGTGTTTTTGCTTTTACTCAACTAATGGAGAACATTGAGCAAGGGAATAATAAAAGCAAGAAAAAAGGCAATGACGTTAGTGTTTCATTTCCGATGTCATTAATATTAAAAGACATGTCACTGCAAAAAATTAATGTGATTCGCTCATCAATAATTGGCAGCCTTATTGGAGCATTACCAGGCACCGGTGGTACAGTCGCAAATTTTATTAGTTACGACCAAGCAAAAAAAGCTTCTAAACAACCTGAGAAATTTGGCACTGGTATTGCCGATGGTATTGTCGCATCGGAGGCATCAAATAGCGCATCACCAGGAGGCGCTTTTATTCCAACTCTTGCGTTAGGCATACCTGGCGATTTAACCATGGCAATAATGATGGGAATATTCATCTTACATGGAATTCAACCTGGTCCATTGATGTTTGAACAGAACCCAATACTAGTCGGATCGATTTATGCAACGCTAATTGTGGCTGCTTTCATAACATTAATCAGCCAACTGTTTTTGTGCCGGTGGTTCACTAAAATATCATTAGTTCCACAACCAATTCTAATCCCCATAGTATTAGTACTTTGCGCAATAGGCGCCTTTGCTCTAAACAATAATCTATTTGACATATGGGTGCTCTTTTTCTTTGGGCTGGCTGGATATCTATTAATGAAAGCTGGAGTCCCACTCCCCCCGTTAATACTTGGAGTGGTACTCGGAGAAACACTGGAAAACCAGTTCTTCCGGGCACTTGAGCTCAACAGTAGCCTTACAACATTTTTTACTAGGCCTCTTTCAGCTGCATTTATAGCTCTAACAATTGCTTCTATTATATTTTCTATATATCAGGCAAAATCAATTAAAAGAAAAACTCAAAGCACCAGTGAATAATTTATTTTCTAAAAACCAGTAAAGGATATGCTCCATGAAAAATGACTCTCAATACTACCCGTCAGCATCAAAAAGAGTTGTTACATATGGTCACAGAGGAATGGTGGCAGCTTCGCAAGCGCTTGCCTCTCAAGTTGGTATAGAAACATTAAAAAATGGCGGCAATGCCGTCGACGCAGCTATAGCTACTGCCGCAGCACTTACGGTTGTAGAGCCCACATCCAACGGTCTCGGCAGCGATGTTTTCGCCATCGTATGGATCGATGGCAAGTTGCATGGCCTCAACGCTAGCGGCCCGGCCCCCCAGGCCGCGACTATCGAGGCCATGAAGGCGCTGGGCCACGACAGCATCCCCAGCCACGGTCTGCTGCCGGTCACCGTGCCCGGCGCCCCAGCCGCCTGGGCGGCACTCTCCGAGCGCTTCGGCAAGCTGCCCTTCGCCGACCTTCTGGCACCCGCCGTGGCGCTGGCCGAGGAGGGTTTCCCGATCTCGCCGATCATTCATCAGATGTGGAACGAAGCCTTCCACAGCTATTCGGCTTACGACGACGCCGCCTTCAAGCCGTGGTTCGACACCTTCGCTCCCGAGGGCCGCGCGCCCCAGCCGGGCGAGCGCTGGTCCTCGCCGGGCCATGCCAGCTCGCTGCGTGCCATCGCCGAGACCAAGGGCCGCGCCTTCTACGAGGGCGAGCTTGCCGACAAGCTCGACGCCTTCTCCCGCGAGCACGGCGGCCTGCTGCGCAAGGAGGATCTGGCACGCTTCGAGCCGGAGTGGGTCGATCCGATCAGCGTGCGCTACAAGGGCCACGATATCTGGGAAATTCCGCCCAACGGCAGCGGCCTGATCGTACTTCAGGCGCTGGGCATGCTGGAGCGCATGGGGCCGGAAGGGCGCGACCCGGTAGAGACCCTGCACCGCCGCATCGAGGCCACCAAGCTGGCCTACGTCGACGGCTTTGCCCACGTCACCGAACGTGACGCCATGCGGCCCAGCGTCGAGCAGATGCTCGACGACGGCTACCTCAAGGCGCGCGCCGGACTGATCGGCGAGCAGGCCGTCGACCCGGTGCACGGCAACCCGCTCTCCGGCGGCACGGTCTACCTGGCCACCGCCGATGGCGACGGCAACATGGTGTCGTTCATCCAGAGCAACTTCAAAGGCTTCGGCTCGGGCATCGTGATCCCCGGCACCGGCATCAGCCTGCAGAACCGCGGCTGGTCGTTCTCGCTGGACCCGAACCATCCCAATGCCCTGGCGCCGGGCAAGCGTACCTACCACACCATCATCCCCGGCTTTATCACCAAGGATGGCCAGGCGGTAGGACCGTTCGGGGTAATGGGCGGCTATATGCAGCCTCAGGGGCACGTGCAGGTGGTCACCGCCATGCTCGAGGATCACCTCAACCCCCAGGCGGCGCTCGACATGCCGCGCTGGAAATGGACCAAGGGCAAAACCGTCGAGGTCGAACCGCACTTCCCCGACCACCTCGCCCAGGCGCTAGCGCGTCGCGGCCACGACATCGTTAAGGTCACCGACTCGATCAGCTTCGGTCGTGGCCAAATAATCTTGCGCGATCCAAATACAGGGGTCTTAAACGGCGCTACTGAACCACGAACAGATGGTGCTGTAGTGGCATTCTAACTTTTAATTAATTGATTATAATTCAGCGTAATCGAATTGAATATTTTCTGGAATTGTTTATAAAATTTTGTGGAGGTGTCACCATCATGTAATCGATCCTCTAATAAAAACTTCACAGTATAAGTAAAATGGGGTGGACGGATTCATCTGCCACCCCCTTTTTAGTCACCACCCCTAGATATGGAGCACTGCACGTATTCCCCCGGATATAAAGTTTCCATCAAGACCAATGAAGCTGTACCTCTGGCCGAAAGAAGAGTGACCACTGGAGTATAAAGCGACCCATCAATACGTTTTCGTGAAGGCTAGAAAACCACCCAGCCATAATAGACAAACCATTAAAAAGAGGAATAGAGCGTGTTAGAAAAGACATTTGGAGAACTTTCAGTTAGAAACATTCACAAGTCTCTTAGAAAGGGTAAAATTAAATCCTCAGACTTAATCCGAAACGCAATAGAAAACTACAATAAATACGAAAAATACCACAATGCTTATAAGACCTGGAAGGGTGAAGATACTTTATTGCTTGCTGAATCAGTCGACAAGGTCTTTGCAAGTGGAGGGGATGCCGGAATTTTAATGGGAATTCCTATCTCTGTGAAAGACATTTATGGCGTTCCCGGCTTTCCGACATATGCTGGATCTTATGCACCATTACCGGAGCCTTGGGAAAAAGCCGGACCTATTATTAAGTCACTACAGAATCAATTATCCTGTATTGTAGGAAAAACTCATGCAGTCGAATTTGCTTTTGGAGGGCTGGGGCCTAATGAACACTGGGGGACACCACGAAACCCATGGGATAATAAAACTCACCGCATTACAGGAGGCTCTAGCTCAGGTGCAGGAGTTTCATTAATAAATGGCACTGCCTTAATTGCCTTAGGGACTGATACGGCAGGTTCAATTAGAGTCCCTGCTTCAATGACTGGAGTCGCAGGAATAAAGACTACAATTGGCCGATGGCCTACAGAAAAAATAGTTCCATTGTCTACTACTCTTGACACGCCAGGGTTGTTAGCAAAAAATGTCGACGATTTAGCTTTTGCTTTTGAATCGCTTGACCAACAATTCGCAAAAAAAATGCGAAAAATTCCCTGCAAGCCGAGTTTGTCAGATATCACCTTCGGGGTTCCTGATCAGTTTTTTTGGGATGGCTGTGAACCCGGAATATATGAAACCATAGAACAAGCAATATTAATTCTAGAAAGTGCTGGAGCACGAATCGTCAAACTTAATCTACCCGGCGCTGATGAGGCATATTCTATTTTTAAGCTGGGAGGCTTAGCGACATCCGAACTTTCTTCATTCCTGAACTCTGAACTCCCTGACCGAATCGCATGGTTAGATTCAAATATCGCTAGCCGTATAAAGGCGGCCGACGACACTCCAGCGCGGGAGTATATACAACGGCTAAACTCCTTGAAAAAACTATCATTATCGGCTGATAACTCCCTATGCAAAGTTGATGCATTCTTGACGCCTACGGTTGCTATTAGCCCTCCAAGTCTTGATAGCTTAAAAAGTGCTGAAAACTACAAAGCAGCCAATGTTTTAGCATTGCGCAACACGGTAATCAGCAATTTCATGTCATTATGCGCAATAACATTGCCAGCTGGTAAGGACTCGAATGGCATGCCTGTAGGTCTCCAATTAATGGGCCGTTCATGGAATGATGCTAAATTACTAGCTATTGGACAATCCGTTGAAGATAAGATTGGAACCTCCCGCGCGCTATTAGGGCACATCCCCTCAGAAATAAAAATTTAAAATAGATAATTCAAAACTGCTCGCTTAGCTTATCTAAGCGAGCAGTGACCACAGATTCATAGATTGTATAGTGTTAGTAATCATCTGAAGCATGCTGCCGTGAGAACTCTACAGTTAAGCATTATTTTTCGTAGCTTCCTTCTTCGTCGCTTTTTGGGGTCTTTCTGTAAGACGGCATAGGTCACTCCATGAAGAAATTGCAATGTAGTCGGCGCACCTTGTTCGTAAGGTGCTTGATCTCTGGATCTGAAGAAACTGCTGATACGGATACTGGTCCTTACGGCCAAAAAAATCAGTCGTTGTTACTGAGTAGTATGCTGAGCTTGGCGTTGTGAAAGGCAGCACATGATTGTTGAGGACATGGACAGCTATGATAAGCAGCTTGCTAGTGAAGAGGCGGCCCCAATCATAGCGGCTAAACCAGTCGATCAGAAATCGCAGGTGAATCTTGCCGCCCACTTTGAGCGTACCGAAAAGAAGGTGTCGATGCGACCAGTTCTTGAGCGAAGCAAACAGAGCCGTAGGTGGGTATGTACTCTAGAATGGTAGTCTTGATCTCTTCGCTAACGGTATTGGGTGCGGTCTCGCGGCCTTGGTAGCTTCTCAATCAGCTCCTCCGATCCGAAAGTTAATAGTTGCAACAGGCATCATAGAAATGCTTCCGGGAGTATTCCATCGCCTTACCGGCCTTGCTCATATTTTGCAAATGTTTGGCCAGTGCCAAGAAACTATGCCTGCATAGTGCTTCCTTTCTTTGGTGACCATGGTCGTTCCTCGTGGTGTCACAGCCAAGCGCCAGACACTCGTTCTGCAACCCACGGGGAACACTATAGCCACTTATCGTTTAGCAGCCTAGAATACCACCACCCTCCATATAGCCGTCTAATCTCCGGCCCCTCCAATAGTAGTATTTTTCACCCCAGGTACTTGATCATCACCCCGGCAGCCACCGCCGAGCCGATCACCCCGGCCACGTTGGGGCCCATGGCGTGCATCAGCAGGAAGTTGTGCGGATTCGACTCCAGGCCCACCTTGTTGGCCACGCGGGCCGCCATGGGCACCGCCGAGACGCCGGCGGCACCGATCAGCGGGTTGATCGGCATCTTGCTCATGGCGTTCATCAGCTTGGCCATCAGGATGCCGGCGGCGGTGCCGATGGCAAAGGCCACGATGCCCAGCCCCATGATCCCCAGGGTCTCGACCGCCAGGAACTGGTTGGCGACAAGCTGTGAGCCCACCGCCAGCCCCAGGAAGATGGTGACGATATTGATCAGCGCGTTCTGCGCGGTGTCGGAGAGACGCTCCACCACGCCGCACTCGCGCATCAGGTTGCCGAAGCAGAACATCCCCAGCAGCGGCGCGGCATCGGGCAGGAACAGCGCCACCAGCATCAGCAGCACCAGCGGGAAGACGATCTTCTCGAGCTTCGACACCGGGCGCAGCTGGGTCATGGTGATCTGGCGCTCGCGCTTGGAGGTCAGGGCACGCATGATCGGCGGCTGGATCAGCGGCACCAGCGCCATATAGGCGTAGGCGGCCACCGCAATCGCCCCCAGCAGCTCCGGCGCCAGGATGCTCGACACATAGATCGAGGTCGGGCCGTCGGCGCCGCCGATGATACCGATGGCGGCGGCCTGGTTGAGCGAGAAGTCCATCACGCCCAGCGCCGACAGGCTCACCGCACCGAGCACCGTGGCGAAGATACCGAACTGCGCCGCGGCGCCCAGGAACAGGGTGCGCGGGTTGGCCAGCAGCGGACCGAAGTCGGTCATCGCCCCGACCCCCATGAAGATCACCAGCGGCGCGATGCCGGAGGCGATCGCCACCTGATAGAAGGTGTAGAGCATGCCGTTGCTGTACCCGACGCCGCGAGCCACGTCCTCGGCGGCACGCAGCTGCTCAGGCCCCATGTCATCGCGAGCCTCGGCGTAGAGCACCTCGCGCCACGCCTCGGGGCCGACCAGCGGGTCGAGGGTCAGCTGCATGGCCGCGGCCATCTGCTGCAGTACCGCCGGACTGGCCACTTCGATGGCCTGGTCCAGTGCCGACAGCGCCAGGCCCGCCTCGGGGATATTGGCGAGAATACCGCCAAAGCCGATGGGTACCAGCAGCAGCGGCTCGAACTTCTTATGGATGGCGAGGTACAGCAAGCCCAAGCCGATCAGAATCATCACTATCTGGCCGGGCTGCAAATTGTACAGCCCCGAGCCGTGCCAAAGCGTCAACAGATTATCCATGCGCCGCCCTTAGAGAACGATCAACGTATCGCCTACCGATACGCTGTCGCCTTCCTTGACCTTGACCTCGGACACCGTGCCAGCACTGGCGGCACGCACTTCGGTCTCCATCTTCATGGCCTCGAGGATAATCACCACGTCACCTTCGGCGACGCTGTCACCGGCCTTGACGTTGACCTTGAAGATATTGCCGGCGAGCGGAGCAGTGATGGGTTCACCGCTGGCGGCCGGGGCGCTCTCGGCGGGGGCCGCCGCGGGTTTGGCTGCCGCACCGCCCTCCTGCACCTGGCCGATCTCGCCGCCTTCGGCGACTTCGACCACGTACTGCTTGCCGTTGACGGTGATGGTGTAGGTCTCGGGACCGGCGGCCTCTTGCTGGGCGGCCGGCGGCTTGGCTGCAGCCGCCTTCGCCGGTAGCTGGGCCGCCGCTTCGGGGGCCTGGGGCACGGGCTCGAAGGCATCCGGGTTGTCGCGGTTCTTGAGGAACTTGAGGCCGATCTGCGGGAACAGCGCGTAGGTCAGTACGTCATCGATCTCGCGCTCGCCCTGTTCGAGGCGAATGCCCTCGTCCTTGGCCTTGGCCTTGAGCTCATCGCGCAGGCGCTCCATCTCCGGCTTGAGCAGGTCCGCCGGACGGCAGGTGATCGGCTCTTCGCCTTTGAGCACACGCTCCTGCAGCTCTTTGTTGTAGGGTGCCGGTGCAGCGCCATATTCGCCCTTGAGCAGCGCCTGGACCTCCTTGGAGATCGACTTGTAGCGCTCGCCCATCATCACGTTCATCACCGCCTGGGTGCCGACGATCTGCGAGGTGGGCGTGACCAGCGGGATAAAGCCGAGGTCCTCACGCACCTTGGGGATCTCGGAGAGCACGTCGTCGAGCTTGTCGCCGGCGCCCTGCTCCTTGAGCTGGCCTTCCATGTTGGTGAGCATGCCGCCGGGCACCTGGGCAACCAGAATCCGCGAATCGATGCCCCTGAGCGAGCCCTCGAAGGCGGCGTACTTCTTGCGCACCTCGCGGAAGTAGGCGGCGATCTCCTCGAGCAGTTCAAGGTCGAGACCGGTGTCGCGCTCGGTGCCGGCGAGGATCGCCACCACTGACTCGGTGGGGCTATGCCCGTAGGTCATCGACATCGAGGAGATGGCGGTATCGACGTTGTCGATGCCCGCTTCGACGGCCTTGAGCGCCGTCGCCGTGGACATGCCGGTGGTGGCATGGCAGTGCATCTGAACCGGAATCTTGAGCACCTTTTTCAACCGCGAGACCAGGTCGAAGGCGGTGTAGGGCGTCAGCAGGCCGGCCATGTCCTTGATCGCCAGGGAGTCGGCACCCATCGCTTCGATCTGCTGGGAGAGCTCGACCCAGCCTTCGATGGTGTGCACCGGGCTGACGGTATAGGAGATGGTGCCCTGGGCGTGGCCATCGACGTCGCGTACCGCCTTGATCGCCCGCTCGAGGTTGCGCGGGTCGTTCATGGCGTCGAAGACGCGGAACACGTCGACGCCGTTGGTGCGGGCGCGCTCGACGAACTTGTCGACCACGTCGTCAGCGTAGTGGCGATAGCCGAGCAGGTTCTGGGCGCGCAGCAGCATCTGCTGACGGGTATTGGGCATCGCCTCCTTGAGTGCGCGGATGCGTGCCCAGGGATCTTCACCAAGATAGCGGATACAAGCGTCGAAGGTGGCGCCACCCCAGGACTCCACCGACCAGAAGCCAACCTCGTCGAGCTTGGCAGCGATCGGTAGCATGTCATCGAGGCGCATGCGGGTGGCGAACAGCGACTGGTGAGCGTCGCGCAGCACCACGTCGGTGATGCCCAGCGGGCGTTGGCTCTCACTCATGTGACCTTATCCTTGTAGCTGAAATCGTATCTTGGCGGCCAGCGGTATCGCTCAGCGGCGATGGCGCTGACGGTAACGGTGCAGGGCGGCGCTGATCACCACCATCAGTTCTTGATTGTCGCTGCCGTCGCCGGCCGGCGAGGCGGCCCGCGCTGGCGCGTCGGCGGCGGGCGCCGGCGCCAGCCGGCGGACCAGCAGCGACATCAGGGTGGTCGACAGTACCAGCACGGTCAGAAAGACGAACACAAAGCCCATGCCGAAGGCCATCAGGGCGAGGCCCTCTTGCATCAGTTCGGTGTCCAACATCTCGATATCCCCTTGCTCTAGGCGCATTGAGCCCGTGGCGGCGCATCTTGGCTGGTACAATAACCTGCCTGAATTCCACGATATTGCAATGACACCATGGTTGAGCCGCACGTTGTTAATTTACTACATGAGGGCCGCATCGGCCTAGCGCCCATGGAGGGCGTGATCGATGCGCATACCCGCACGCTGCTCACCGCCTGCCCCGGCATCGACTGGACGGTGACCGAGTTCGTACGCGTGGTCGATGCGCGCCTGCCGCCGCGCGTGTTTCTCAAGCACTGTCCGGAGCTGGCCCACTTCGCCAGCGGCGAACCGGTCGCCACGCCCAGCGGTGTGGCGGTGCACCTGCAGCTGCTCGGCGCGGACCCCGACGCCCTGGCCGCCAACGCCTGCCAGGCGATCAGCCTTGGCGCGCCCAGCCTCGACCTCAACTTCGGCTGCCCGGCCAAGCTGGTCAATCGCCACGACGGCGGCGCCTCGCTGCTGCGCGACCCACGGCGACTTGAGCGGGCGGTGAGTGCCGTCTACCGTGCCGCCGCAGGACGAGTGCCGGTCACTGCCAAGATCCGCCTCGGCTTCGCCAACCGTCGCCTGGCTCTCGACTGCGCCCGCGCCGCCGAACAGGGCGGCGCAGCGCAGCTGGTGGTCCACGCCCGCACGCGCGATGAAGGCTATCGACCGCCGGCCCACTGGGAGTGGATCGGCCGTATTCGGCGCCACCTGGCGATCCCGGTGGTGGCCAACGGTGACATCTGGTCCCTCGAGGACTATTGGCAGGCGCGCACGCTGTCGGGCTGTGACGACGTGATGCTCGGCCGCGGCGCCCTGGCCGACCCCTGGCTGGCGACACGGATTCGCCACTGGCAGCGCACCGGAGAGCGATTGGACGCCACGCACTGGGCAAGCCGTGCCGCCATCCTGCGCGATTATGCCGCACTGCAGCGTAGCACACTTCCCCCGCGCGTGGTGGTGTCGCTGCTCAAGCAGTGGCTCAATCAGATGCGTGCCCGCGATGCCGAGGCGGCTCAGCGTTTTGCTACGCTCAAGCGCGTTACCGACCTCGACCTCCTGCTGACCGGCATAGCGGCTACCCATGACAACGGGAGGGAGGCGGCGCTCACGAGATGCGAGGAGGCGTAACAGAACCCGGCAGCCAACGGCCCGGCTGGCAGGAGACCAGAAGCACAAAACCCGCCCTTGCAAGACAAGGACGGGTTGGAATGTGGCGCGCCCGGGAGGATTCGAACCTCCGACCCCCTGATTCGTAGTCAGGTACTCTATCCAGCTGAGCTACGGGCGCGGACCTGTCATATCGACAGTTGGAAACTTGTGCCGCGAGACATGCAGAGCAGCATGAAATATGGCGCCTGCAGCGTATCGTGGAGAGGAAGCTGGCGCGCCCGGGAGGATTCGAACCTCCGACCCCCTGATTCGTAGTCAGGTACTCTATCCAGCTGAGCTACGGGCGCAACTTCCAGTGCATGCATCACATGCGTGTGTCGATGTGGCTACGCTGACACAGCGTAGTGGCGGAGAGGGAGGGATTCGAACCCTCGATGGGGCTATAAACCCCATACTCCCTTAGCAGGGGAGCGCCTTCAGCCACTCGGCCACCTCTCCCTCATCAACACGGCGCGTATGTTACCGTTTCTGAAGGCCATTGTCCAATGCCTCCAACAACTTTCTTCCTCGAACAGTCTTGCTCACACCCTGCGACAGAGCATTGTCGCCAGCGTTCTGAAGCGCGCAAAAGCCGGCAAAGTATACAACTCTGCCGGCCCGAGCGTGCGCCTGACAACCTGACAGCCAGGTCGTGCGTCAGGCCTGAGACTCACCATCGTTGCCGTCCGATTTTTCGCGCTGGATACGCTGATAAATCTCTTCACGGTGCACAGCCACATCCTTGGGCGCATTGACCCCGATGCGGACCTGGTTACCCTTGACGCCGAGTACCGTCACGGTGATGTCATCACCGATCATCAAGGTCTCGCCGACACGGCGGGTTAGGATGAGCATGACTGATCTCCTTCTCAGACTTACGGCTACGGGATGCACTGCGCCTGTCGCTAAGCGCTGACAGATTATGCGCCATTCGTCACGCTAGGCCAAACCCGGTACAACTTTCACGCCCCACCATCACACGCTAAATTGGCGTTGAATGAAAGCGGCACCGGGATGCATCGGCTTCCTTTCTCCTACAGCGTAGGACGCATCACGCTTTTTTGGGTTCCCTATTCGCTCTCGATGTCGCTCTTGTCCAGTCCAAACGCCTTGTGCAGCGCCTTGACCGCCAGCTCCATGTGTTTCTCGTCGATGACCACCGAGATCTTGATCTCCGAGGTCGAGACCATGCGAATATTGATGTTCTCATCGGCCAGTACACGGAACATCTTCGACGCTACCCCGGCGTGGGAGCGCATGCCCACCCCGACCAGGGACACCTTGGCGATGTTGTCGTCGCCGCGCAGCTCACCGCCACCGAGATCCGGAATCACGATCTCCTTGATGATGCGCATGGTCTGCTTGAAGTCACCCTTGGCCACGGTGAAGGTAAAGTCAGTGTAGTCGCCCACCGGCGCCACATTCTGCACGATCATGTCGACTTCGATGTTGGCATCGGCGATCGGGCCGAGAATCCGCGACGCCACACCCGGCACATCGGGGGTATTGAGCAGGGTCAACTTGGCCTCGTTGGCGGTGAAGGCGATACCGGAGATCAGCGGTTCTTCCATGGAGTCCTCTTCTTCATCTGTGTCAGCGATGATCAGGGTGCCGGGGCCATCCTCGAAACTGGACAGCACACGCAGCGGCACGTTGTATTTTCCGGCGAACTCCACGGCGCGGATCTGCAGCACCTTGGAGCCGAGACTGGCCAGCTCCAGCATCTCCTCGACGGTGATGGTCGCGAGGCGCTTGGCCTTGGAGCAGACCCGCGGGTCGGTGGTGTAGACGCCATCCACGTCGGTATAGATCTGGCACTCGTCGGCCTTGAGCGCCGCGGCCAGTGCGACCCCTGTGGTATCCGAGCCGCCGCGTCCCAGGGTGGTAATATTGCCCTCATCATCGGCACCCTGGAAACCGGCGACGACCACTACCTGGCCCGCATCGAGATCCTCGCGCATATCATCGGTCTCGATACCCTGGATGCGCGCCTTGGTGTGGGCGCTATCGGTGCGGATACCGACCTGGGCACCGGTGTAGGAGGTGGCCGGCACGCCCAGCTTGTGCAACGCCATGGCCAGCAGGGAGATGGTCACCTGCTCACCGGTAGACACCAGCATATCCATCTCACGTGGCGTCGGTTCGTCATTGATTTCGCTGGCCAGGCCGATCAAGCGGTTGGTTTCGCCGCTCATCGCCGACACGACCACCACGATCTGGTGGCCTTCGTCACGGAAGCGCTTGACCTTCTCCGCCACGGCCTTGATGCGCTCCACCGAGCCCACCGAGGTGCCACCGAATTTCTGTACGTATAACGCCATATGCGATTGTCCTGGTTGTCAGTGGAAAGTGGTGTCCCTTTATATACTGCTGATCACGTCACGACCGCCATCAACGCAAGGAGGGCCGCTCTATCGAGCCGGCCCTCCTGTCATCAAGCGAGCTTTGCTGCCAGCCAGTCCGGCACGCCGGCCAGCGCCGCCGGCAGGGCAGCGACATCGCTGCCGCCGGCCTGGGCCATGTCGGGCCGCCCGCCGCCCTTGCCGCCGACCTGGCCGGCCACGTGATTGACCAGCTCACCCGCCTTGACCCGTGACGTCAGGTCGTCGGTGACGCCGGCAATCAGGCTGACCTTGCCGGCGCCCTCGTCGGCCACGCCCAACATCACCACGCCCGAGCCGAGCTTGTTCTTGAGCTGGTCGAGGACGCCGCGCAGCTCCTTGCCGGAGACGCCCTCGAGCTGCTTGACGAGCACCTTGACGCCGCTTATTTCAACGGTCTCGGCGAGCATATCGCTGCCGGCGGCACTGGCCAGCTTGGCCTTGAGGCGCTCGAGCTCCTTCTCCAGACTGCGATTGCGCTCGACCAGTGAGGCGACCCGCTCCTCGACCTGCTCCGGCTTGCTCTTGAGGGTCTCGCCGAGGCGCGCGACCCGCGCCTCCTGAGCCTGGAAATAGGCCAGCGCGTGCTCGCCGGTGAGTGCCTCGATGCGCCGCACGCCGGAGGCAATGCCCGTCTCGCTGACGATATGGAAGCAGCCGATATCGCCGCTGCGCGCCACGTGAGTGCCGCCGCACAGCTCGATGGAGAAGTCATCGGCGCCAATGCTCAAGACGCGAACGTTATCGGCGTACTTGGCCTCGAACAGCGCCGCCGCGCCCTTGGCCTTGGCCTGGTCGAGACTCATCTGCTCGATGCGAGTCTCGGCGTTGGTCAGGATCTGGGCGTTGACGATGGCTTCGACCTCGGCCAGTTGAGCGGGGGTCATCGCTTCGAAGTGGCTGAAGTCGAAGCGCAGCCGCTCGGCACTGACCAGCGAGCCCTTCTGCTGGACGTGGTCGCCGAGCACCATGCGCAGCGCCTTGTGCAGCAGGTGGGTGGCGGAGTGGTTGCGCACCGTGGCACCGCGCAGGGCAGCGTCTACCTGCGGCCGCACCTCGGCACCCACGCGCAGCTCACCCTCGACCATCACGCCGTGATGCAGGTGGTGGCCGCCCTGTTTCTGGGTGTCGGTGACCTGGAAGCGGCCGCCGTCGACATGCAGATAGCCGGTGTCGCCAACCTGACCGCCGGACTCGCCGTAGAAGGGCGTGCGATCCAGCACCACTACGCCCTTGCTGCCCGCTTCCAGCGCGGCCAGCGCATTGCCCTCGGCGTCGACCAGCGCGGTGACACGGGCATCGTCCTCGAGGCGCTCATAGCCGGTGAAGGCGGTCTCGCCGTCGAGCTCGATGGCCGCGGCGTAGTCGGCGCCGAACTGACTAGCGGCGCGGGCACGCTGGCGCTGGGCCTCGAGCTCGCGCTCGAAGCCGGCCTCGTCGAGGGTCACGCCACGCTCGCGACACACATCGGCGGTCAGGTCGAAGGGGAAGCCGTAGGTGTCGTAGAGCTTGAATACCGTGGCGCCGGGCAGCTCATCGCCCTGCAGATCGGCCAGTGCGGCTTCGAGCAGGCCCATGCCGTGGTCCAGGGTGCGGGCAAACTGCTCCTCCTCCTTGAGCAGTATGCGGGCGATCTGCTCGCTGGCCTGGCGCAGCTCCGGATAGGCGTCGCCCATCTCGGCGTCCAGCGCCACCACCAGCTTGTGGAAGAACGGCTCGCTGGCGCCCAGCTTGTGACCGTGGCGGATGGCGCGGCGAATGATCCGGCGCAGCACGTAGCCGCGCCCTTCGTTGGAGGGCAGCACGCCATCGGCAATCAGGAAGGCGCAGGAGCGAATATGGTCGGCGATCACCCGCAGCGACGGCGTGCTGGTGTCACCATGGCCGGTGGCCTCGGCGGCCGCGGCCAGCAGGTTCTGGAACAGGTCGATCTCGTAGTTGGAGTGCACGCCCTGGAGCACGGCCGCGACCCGTTCCAGACCCATACCGGTATCGATGGAGGGCTTGGGCAGCGGGTTGAGAGTTCCCGCAGCGTCGCGATCGAACTGCATGAACACCAGGTTCCAGATCTCGATATAGCGGTCGCCGTCCTCCTCGGGACTCCCCGGCGGGCCACCCCACACCTCGGGACCGTGGTCGAAGAAGATCTCCGAGCTCGGACCGCAAGGGCCGGTATCGCCCATCTGCCAGAAGTTGTCCTCGTCGAGTTTGGAGAAGCGCGCCGGATCAACGCCGATCTCCTCCTTCCAGATCTTTTCCGCCTCGTCGTCGCTGACGTGCACGGTAACCCACAGCTTTTCTGGCGGGAGTCCCATTCGCTCGGTCAGGAAGGTCCAGGCGAAGCGAATGGCGTCACGCTTGAAGTAGTCGCCGAAGCTGAAGTTGCCCAGCATCTCGAAGAAGGTGTGGTGGCGCGCGGTATAGCCGACGTTATCCAGGTCGTTGTGCTTGCCGCCGGCACGCACGCAGCGCTGGGCCGAGGTGGCACGCACATAGGGGCGCGGGTCGCGGCCCAGGAAGACGTCCTTGAACGGCACCATGCCGGCGTTAGTGAACAGCAGGGTCGGATCGTTGCCGGGTACCAGCGAGCTCGTCGGCACGATGGTATGGCCCTGCTCTTCGAAGAAGGTCAGAAAGGCCTGTCTGATATCTGCGCTTTTCATAGGGTGTCCGTGACGATAAGCGTGTTGACCTGGCGGGCGAGCCGGCGCACCGCGCCGTTGTAGAGGCACGACCTGGGTCGCTCAGAGGGGCACTAGTATAACGCAGTCGTCAAGCGACGACAGTGGGGCACTGGACACCGCTCGAAACGGATCCGTCGACAAGCCTACGGCACCCTCGCTTCGGGGCAGCGGTGATCGCCCTGTGAGATGGGCGGTTCTGGGGCAGCTGGTGCGGCTCAGGTTGGCCAGGCGTGCTGCATGGCGTGGCGGACCTGTTCGAAGTCGAAGCCCCGGGAGGCCAGAAAGCGCTCGCGACGGGCGCGCTCGCGGGGGGTGTCGCCAGGGCCGGCGAAGCGCTTGGCCAGCGCCTCCGCGGCTAGCGCGAACCAGTCGGCCTCACCTTCGTCGAGGGCCAGCTGGATGCCATCGCGGTCGATGCCGCGCTGACCCAGCTCGGCACGAATCTTCAGCGGCCCCTGGCCGCGGGCGATCCGCGAGCGCACGAAGCTCTCGGCGAAGCGCGCATCGCACTGCAGCCGCTGTTCGGCGAGGAGATCGAGGCAAGCCTCGACCTCCTGCGTCGGGTGGCCCTTGGCGGCGAGGCGGGATGCCAGCTCACTGCGCGAATAGTCGCGCCGCGCCAGCAGCCGAATGGCATCGTCGCGGGGCGTTGCGTCCTGGGCATCATCCGGCTTGCGCAGCATGGCTTAGAGCGGGCCGTCCTCGCCCAGCTCGTCGGCGCTGTCGGCCAGTGCCGCCTCGGGCTTGTCCTTCTCCCTGGGCTCGACGGTGGCCAGCAGCTGCCCGCGGATGCCGCTCTCGATCTCGTCCATGATCGCCGGGTTGTCTTCGAGGAACTGAGCGGCGTTGGCCTTGCCCTGGCCGATCTTGTTGCCCTGATAGCTGTACCAGGCACCGGCCTTGTCGACCAGCTTGCACTGTACGCCGAGGTCGACCACTTCGCCGGCGTGATAGATACCCTTGCCGTAGAGAATCTGGAACTCGGCCTGGCGGAACGGCGGCGCCACCTTGTTCTTGACCACCTTGACGCGGGTCTCGTTGCCGGTGACCTCGTCACCCTGCTTGACCGAGCCGGTGCGGCGAATATCGAGGCGCACGCTGGCGTAGAACTTCAGGGCGTTGCCGCCGGTGGTGGTTTCGGGGCTGCCGAACATCACCCCGATCTTCATGCGGATCTGGTTGATGAACACCACCATGCAGTTGGCGTTCTTGATATTGCCGGCGATCTTGCGCAGCGCCTGGGACATCAGGCGCGCCTGCAGGCCGACGTGGGAGTCGCCCATCTCGCCCTCGATCTCGGCGCGCGGCGTCAGCGCCGCCACCGAGTCGATGATGATCACGTCGACGCCGCCGGAGCGCACCAGCATGTCGCATATCTCGAGGGCCTGCTCGCCGGTGTCGGGCTGGGAGACCAGCAGATCGTCGAGATTGACGCCCAGCTTCTCGGCGTAGCTGGGGTCGAGGGCATGCTCGGCGTCGATAAAGGCGCAGGTCTTGCCCTGTTTCTGGGCCTGGGCGATCACCGACAGCGTCAGGGTGGTCTTGCCCGAGGATTCGGGGCCGAAGATCTCGACCACCCGGCCGTAGGGCAGGCCGCCGATGCCGAGCGCGATATCCAGCCCCAGCGAGCCGGTGGATACCGACGGCATGACCACGCGGGGGGTGTCGCCCAGCCGCATCACGGTGCCCTTGCCGAACTGACGCTCGATCTGGGAAAGGGCGGCATTCAGCGCCTTGGAACGGTTGTCGTCCTGGGCCATGGGAGATCTCCTAAGCGATAGCGGTTGTTACGTCGATTACGAGCACGGAATCGAATACTGTATGACTGCACAGTAGTATGGCGAAAAATTCCTCGCCCGCCTACTCTCAGTCGGTAAATTTCTGTGCCTCAGGCGTCGAGGCGCTGGATCAGCCCCACCAGCGCGGCGCGCACCGCCTGTTCGCGCACCGCGCGGCGGTCACCGGGAAAGTGGCGGCAATCGGCCTGCTGTGCATCGGCGTCGCCCCAGGCCAGCCATACCGTGCCGACCGGCTTGTCATCCGAGCCGCCGCCGGGGCCGGCCACGCCGCTGATCGCCACGCCGAGGCCGGCATTGCTGTCGCGGCAGGCCCCGGCAACCATCGCCTCGACCACCTCGCGACTGACCGCGCCGTGGGTCTCGATCAGCACCGGGTCGACGCCGAGCAGGCGGGTCTTGGCGCCATTCGAGTAGGTCACGTAGCCGGTCTCGAAGTAGTCGGAGCTGCCCGCCACCTCGGTGATGGCAGTGGCCACGCCGCCACCGGTACACGACTCGGCGCAAGTCACCTGACGCCCCTGCTGGCGACACAGCCGGCCGAGCCGCTCGGCGAGGGTAGCGAGATCGAGATTGCTGAGCCGCTGGGGGGATGCTGGCATGCCGGGTCTCCTGACGTAGCGCTGGCTTGCGCGTAGAATACTGCCTTTTGGCCGCGGATGCAGAGTCGTCGACGCGCCGACGCCAACCACCGCCGTCTACTATGTGTGCCCATACAAGGAGTCAAGGAGCCCCATGAGCCAGGCCAGCCCCTCGCACACCCCGATGATGCAGCAGTTCCTCAAGATCAAGCGCGACCACCCCGACGTGCTGCTGTTCTACCGCATGGGCGACTTCTACGAGCTGTTCTTCGACGACGCCAAGCGCGCCGCCAAGCTGCTCGATATCACCCTCACCCAGCGCGGCCAGTCGGCGGGCAAGCCGATTCCCATGGCCGGGGTGCCCTACCATAGCGCCGAGGGTTATCTGGCGCGCCTGGTCCAGGCCGGCGAGTCGGTGGCAATCTGCGAGCAGATCGGCGACCCGGCGCTGGCCAAGGGGCCGGTGGAGCGTCGGGTGGTGCGCATCGTCACCCCCGGCACTCTCCACGACGAGGCGCTGCTCGACGCCCATCGCGACAACTTGCTGCTGGCGCTGCACAGCCAGGGCGGGCGCTGGGGGCTGGCCTGGCTGGAGCTCTCCAGCGGTCGCTTCAGCGTGCTCGAGGTCGACGACGACGCCGAGATGCTGGCCGAGGTGCAGCGCCTGGCCCCGGCCGAGTTGCTCGCCGCCGACGGCCTCGAGCTGCCCGCCTCTCTCGGCGAACGCGCCAGCCTCAAGCGCCAGAGCGACTGGCTGTTCGACCGCGACAGCGCCCTGCGCCTGCTGTGCGACCAGTTCCAGGTCCAGGACCTGCGCGGCTTCGGCTGCGCCCACCTGGAGGCGGCGATCATCGCCGCCGGCGTGCTGGTCGACTACGCCCGCGACACCCAGCGCTCGCGGCTGCCCCACGTCACCGCGATCGGCGTCGAGAACCGCGATGACGCCGTGGTGATCGACGCCGCCAGCCGCCGCAACCTGGAAATCGACATCAACCTGGGCGGCAGCGGCGACAACACCCTGGCCAGCGTGCTCGACACCACCGCCACGGCGATGGGCGCCCGCCTGCTCAAGCGCTGGCTCAACCGCCCGCTGCGCGACCGCGCGCTGATCGGCGCGCGTCAGACGGCGGTGACCCTGCTGCTCGACCAGGAGGGCTACCTGGCGCTGCGCGACGACCTCAAGGCGATCGGTGACGTCGAGCGGATCCTGGCACGGGTGGCGCTGCGCAGCGCCCGTCCCCGCGACCTGGCGCGACTGCGCGACGCCCTCAATGCCCTGCCCGAGCTGCAGGACGCCCTGCGCGACTACCCCGAGGGTAGCGCGCTGGACGACCTCAAGCGGCATATCCGCCCCTACCCGGAGCTCGCCTATACCCTGAGCCGGGCCCTGGTCGACAATCCGCCGGTGGTGATTCGCGACGGCGGGGTGATCGCCGACGGCTTCGACGACGAGCTCGACGAGTACCGCGGGCTCTCCGAGCACGCCGGCGACTATCTGATCGAGCTGGAGCGGCGCGAGCGTGAGCGCACCGGGCTGGCCAACCTCAAGGTCGGCTACAACCGCGTCCACGGCTACTATATCGAGATCCCCCGCGGTCAGGCCCGCGACGCGCCGGCCGACTATATTCGCCGCCAGACCCTGAAGAACGCCGAGCGCTTCATCATTCCCGAACTCAAGGAGTTCGAGGACAAGGCGCTATCCGCCAAGTCCCGCTCTCTGGCCCGCGAGAAGCTGCTCTACGAAAGCCTGCTCGACGCCCTCAACGCCGAGCTCGGCCCGCTGCAGGCCACGGCCCAGGCGCTGGCCAGCCTCGATGTGCTGGCCACCTTCGCCGAACGCGCCGAGGCCCTGAACTTCGTGCGCCCACGCCTCGCCGATGCGCCGGGGATCGCTATCCGCGGTGGCCGCCACCCGGTGGTCGAGCAGGTCAGCGAGCACCCCTTCGTACCCAACGACCTGGTGATGGACGACGCCCGGCGTATGCTGGTGATCACCGGCCCCAATATGGGCGGCAAGTCCACCTATATGCGCCAGGCGGCGCTGATCACCCTGCTCGCCCACACCGGCAGCTTCGTGCCCGCCGACGACGCCGAGATCGGCCCGGTAGACCGTATCTTTACGCGTATCGGCTCCTCCGATGATCTGGCCGGCGGCCGCTCGACCTTTATGGTCGAGATGACCGAGACCGCCAATATCCTGCACAACGCCACCGACCATAGCCTGGTGCTGATGGACGAGATCGGCCGCGGCACCAGCACCTTCGACGGCCTGTCGCTGGCCTGGGCCAGCGCCGAGCATCTGACCCGTTCGCGGGCCTTCACGCTGTTCGCCACCCACTACTTCGAGATGACCGCGCTGGCCGAGCAGGCGTCTGGCGTGGCCAATGTGCACCTCACCGCGGCGGAGCATCGCGAGGGCATCGTCTTCATGCACCGCGTCGAGGAGGGCCCGGCGAGCCAGAGCTACGGCCTGCAGGTGGCACAGCTGGCCGGGGTGCCCCAGGGCGTGATCGCCCGGGCGCGGGACAAGCTCGCCCAGCTCGAGCAGCACGAGGTCGACCAGGGCAGCCGCCCCACGCTGGCCGCCAGCGGCGAGCCGGTGCCGCAGCAGAACGACCTGTTCGCCAGCGCCCCGCATCCGCTGCTCGAGGAACTCGGCGGCCTGGCGATTGACGAGCTGAGTCCCCGCCAGGCGCTGGAGCTGCTCTACCGCTGGCGGGAGGCGCTGTAGGGGACTCAAGAGGGCTGGTACGGGCTAGCCTGAGGGCAACCTATTAAGGAAGCTCTACAGCACTGTCCCTGGGTGTGACCAGCCCGGGGCTATGCCGGCGGCAGGCCTACGAGGAGGCGCTGTGAACCCATCCCTGGGCGCTACCTTGCGCCATCCATGGCGCAAACCTCCTCTTCGACCTGTCCCCGGCGCCCCTCGCCATCTGCGACTCTCTTATGTCGAAACGGCAAGCACATCGCTTGCGACGCTATGGGGGCACGACTAGAATGGTCAGATTCCCCGCCGCACCAGCATAAAAACATCGGCTCTTATAACTTTTTTACCAACCATCATCGTGGCCGAGCGACCGGCCAGAGGAAGGGAGACTGGCATGACATTCGTCGTCACCGAGAACTGCATCAAGTGCAAGTACACCGACTGTGTCGAGGTCTGCCCGGTGGACTGCTTCTACGAAGGCCCCAATTTTCTGGTCATCCACCCCGATGAGTGCATCGACTGCGCGCTGTGCGAGCCGGAATGCCCCGCCGAGGCGATCTTTGCCGAAGATGAGCTACCGGAAGGCCAGGAGGAGTTCATCGAGCTCAACGCCGAGCTCGCCGAAGTGTGGCCCAACATCGCCGAGAAGAAGGATCCGCTGCCCGACGCCGAAGAGTGGGATGGCAAACCCGACAAGCTGGCACAGCTCGAGCGCTGAGGGCCCCCTCCCGCCATGCCTGGCGTGGCGCACGACAAAAAACGCCGCCGGTCAGTGACCGGCGGCGTTTTTACTGCGTGCGTGCATGGAAAAGGCGACCCTTGGGTCGCCCGCTCCAAGCCGAGTCCCTTGAGCATGTCCCTATGCCCACGTCCTGATGGTGACGTCCGTGCCGAGAGGCGGCTTCCTGCTGCACTCGGCGCACCACGACTAGCATCCCGTTGCATCCTGCCGGAAAAGCACTCCCCGCTTCTCCATATCCCGAGTCCATTTTGGCAGGTCCTGCCGCCACCACAAGCCGGCCTCCCCGTCACCCACAGCGCACCCTGACGATGAGAGAGAAAAACAATAGCTTTAAAATCAACAAGTTAAACGACAATGAAGGGCGAAACAGAGGAAGTCGGCGGTGTTTTCGAGCAAAGTTCGCAGGCGAAATGTACGATATCTCTTACAAGAAATGGAGAGATTGACGACACTCGGGAGCCATCATGACCATCACTGAAAGCTAACGTCCTGACAGTAAAAAAGCGGGGCCGATCAACGGCCCCGCCTCACATTACGCTGGATGCAGTGACGCAATCAAGCCTGACCCTTGATCGCCGCGAGCCCCGGGTAAGTGGCACGCTCCCCCAGCTGCTGCTCGATGACCAGCAGGCGGTTGTACTTGGCAACACGGTCGCTGCGGCACAGCGAGCCGGTCTTGATCTGGCCAGCCGAGGTGGCCACTGCCAGGTCGGCGATGGTGGTGTCCTCGGTCTCACCGGAGCGATGCGAGATCACCGCGGTAAAGCCAGCGTCCTGGGCCATCTTGATGGCGTCCAGAGTCTCGGAGAGCGAGCCGATCTGGTTGAACTTGATCAGGATCGAGTTGCCAATCTGCTCGTCGATGCCGCGCTTGAGGATCTTGGTGTTGGTCACGAACAGGTCGTCGCCGACCAGCTGCACCTTGTCACCGAGCTTGTCGGTCAGGGTCTTCCAGCCGGCCCAGTCGGACTCGTCGAGGCCGTCCTCGATGGAGAGGATGGGGTACTGGTCGCACAGCTCGGCCAGATAGTCGACGAAGCCCGCGGCGTCGAAGGACTTGTTTTCCCCCGCGAGGGTGTACTGGCCGTCCTGGTGGAACTCCGAGGCCGCGCAGTCCAGCGCCAGGGTGACATCGCGGCCCAGGGTGTAGCCGGCGTCTTCGACGGCCTGCTTGATCACCGCCAGCGCCTCGGCGTTGGAGGCCAGGTTGGGGGCGAAGCCACCCTCGTCGCCGACCGCCGTGGACAGGCCCTTGGCCGAGAGGACTTTTTTCAAGGCGTGGAAGATCTCGGCCCCGGTACGCAGTGCCTCGCGGAAGTTGGGCGCGCCCACCGGCTGGACCATGAACTCCTGGATATCGACGTTATTGTCGGCATGCTCGCCGCCGTTGAGGATGTTCATCATCGGCACCGGCATGCTGAACTGGCCCGGCTGACCATAGAGCGCGGCGATGTGCTCGTAGAGCTCGACGCCCTTGGTGGCCGCCGCGGCCTTGGCCGCCGCCAGCGACACGGCGAGGATGGCGTTGGCGCCCAGGTTGGCCTTGTTATCGGTACCGTCGAGTTCCAGCATCGCATCGTCCAGGGCGCGCTGGTCGGCAACGTTCATGCCCAGCAGGCGCTCGCGAATCGGCCCGTTGACCGCCTCGACGGCCTTGAGCACGCCCTTGCCCAGGTAGCGGGCCTTGTCGCCATCACGCAGCTCCAGCGCTTCCCGCGAGCCGGTGGAGGCACCGCTGGGGGCGCAGGCAACGCCCTTGGCGCCACTTTCCAGCACCACTTCGGCCTGCACGGTGGGGTTGCCACGCGAGTCGAGCACCTCGAGGGCGCGAACGTCGGCAATCTTGCTCATGGTGTATTCCTTTAGTGAGTCAGCGTTGATCTTGCTTGAGAGAGGGTCACGGCTCCGCTCAAGAAATCGTCAGGGGCGCAAACCCCTTGACCAGCTCGTCGAGCGCCTTGAGCTGGGCAAGGAAAGGCTCGAGCTGGTCGAGTGGCAGCGCGCAGGGACCGTCGCACTTGGCGTTGTCCGGATCCGGGTGCGCCTCCAGAAACAGCCCGGCCAGTCCCACGGCCACGCCGGCCCGGGCCAGTTCGGCAACCTGGGCGCGACGGCCATCGGCGCTGTCGGCGCGCCCCCCCGGGCGCTGCAGCGAATGGGTCACATCAAAGAATAGCGGGTAGCCGGTCTGCTTCATCTCACCGAAGCCGAGCATGTCGACCACCAGGTTGTTGTAGCCGAAGCTCGAGCCGCGCTCGCAGAGAATCAGCCGGTCGTTACCGGCTTCCTCGCACTTGCGGATGATATGGCGCATCTCGTGGGGCGCCAGAAACTGCGGCTTCTTGATATTGATCACCGCCCCGGTCTCGGCCATGGCCACGACCAGGTCGGTCTGGCGCGCCAGAAAAGCGGGCAGCTGAATGATGTCGGCGACCTCGGCGGCCGGCTTGGCCTGCCAGGGCTCATGCACGTCGGTGATGATCGGCACACCGAACCGCGACTTCACCTCAGCGAGGATCTCGAGCCCCTTCTCCAGGCCCGGCCCGCGGTAGGAGTGAATCGAGCTGCGGTTGGCCTTGTCGAAGCTGGCCTTGAACACGTAGGGCATATCCAGCTTGGTGGTCGCCTCGACGTAGGCCGCGGCTACCTCGAGCGCCATGTCGCGGGACTCGAGAACGTTCATCCCGCCGAACAGCCCCAGCGGCAGGTCATTGCCGGCCTTGAGGCCGGCGACGTCGATGATGCGTTGCGGTGACGACATATTGACTCCTGACGCCTAGCCCTGCGGCTGGGCCTGGGACTGCTGACGCGCACGGACGTTCTTGTGCTCCAGCGCGGCACCGATGAAGCCCGAGAACAGTGGATGGCCGTCGCGCGGCGTCGAGGTGAATTCGGGGTGGAACTGGCAGGCCACGTACCAGGGGTGCTCGGGCAGCTCGATCATCTCCACCAGCGACTGGTCGACGCTGGTGCCGGAGACCACCAGGCCGGCCTTTTCCAGCTCCTCGATAAACTGGTTGTTGACCTCGAAGCGGTGGCGGTGACGCTCGACGATCTCGTCGTTGCCGTAGGCTTCACGCGCCTTGCTGCCGGCCTTGAGGTGGCATATCTGCCCGCCCAGGCGCATGGTGCCGCCCAGGTCGGAGGCTTCGTCACGCAGCTCGATCTTGCCTTCGGGGCTGAGCCACTCGGTGATCAGGCCGACCACCGGGTGCTGGGTATCGTGAGTGAACTCGGTGGAATTGGCGTCGTTCCAGCCGGCCACATGACGCGCAAATTCGATCACCGCGACCTGCATGCCGAGACAGATGCCGAGGTAGGGAATGCTGTTCTCGCGGGCGTAGCGAGCCGTGGCGATCTTGCCTTCCACGCCGCGCTCGCCAAAGCCACCGGGCACCAAGATGGCATCCTTGTCGGCCAGGCGGTCGGTGCCGTGGCGCTCGATATCCTCGGAGTCGATATAGTCGACGTTGACCTTGACCCGCCCCTGAATGCCGGCATGAATCAGCGCTTCATTGAGCGACTTGTAAGCGTCGAGCAGCTCCATGTACTTGCCGACCATGGCGATATTGACCGACTTGAGCGGATTGAGCTTGGCGTCGAGCACGCGCACCCACTCATGCAGATCGGCATCGTTGGCTTCGAGGCGCAGCTTGTCGCAAACGATCTCGTCGAGGCCGTGCTCGTGGAGCATCAGCGGAATGCGGTAGATGGTGTCGGCGTCCTGCAGCGGCACCACGGCGCGCTCTTCGACGTTGGTGAACAGCGCGATCTTGCGCCGCTCACTGGCCTCGAGCTCCACTTCGCTTCTGCAGATCAGGATATCCGGCTGGATACCGATGGAGCGCAGCTCCTTGACGCTGTGCTGGGTCGGCTTGGTCTTGGTCTCGCCGGCGGTCTTGATGTAAGGCACCA
This sequence comes from Halomonas sp. ML-15, assembly GCF_014779595.1. Lineage (GTDB taxonomy): Bacteria > Pseudomonadota > Gammaproteobacteria > Pseudomonadales > Halomonadaceae > Franzmannia. Next base: position 17,660 of record NZ_JACXZT010000002.1, on the reverse strand, counting down.
GGGTGAGGTGCATGAAGATCGCGCGATTGGCGCCGAGTTCGCTTCTGATCTGGCGAATCGACTCGAGGAACGGCAGTGACTCGATGTCGCCCACGGTGCCGCCGATCTCGACCAGCGCCACATCGAAGCCTTCGCCGCCTTCGTAGACCCGGCGCTTGATCTCGTCGGTGATGTGCGGGATCACCTGCACGGTGCCGCCGAGGTAGTCGCCGCGGCGCTCCTTGCGCAGCACGTGCTCGTAGACGCGGCCGGTGGTGAAGTTGTTGCCCTGGGTCATCTTGGTGCGGATGAAGCGCTCGTAGTGACCGAGGTCGAGGTCGGTCTCGGCGCCATCTTCGGTGACGAACACCTCGCCGTGCTGGAAGGGGCTCATGGTGCCGGGATCGACGTTGATGTACGGATCCAGCTTGAGCATGGTGACCTTGAGGCCGCGCGCCTCGAGAATCGCCGCCAGCGAAGCCGACGCGATGCCCTTGCCAAGAGAGGACACAACGCCGCCGGTCACGAAGATATATCGTGTCATGGAAAACCTGTCGAATCGTGATCAGAAGGCGCCGCAGGAAACCGCGCCAGGATGGGACGACAGAGTAGCAGATCCGACGAATCGGCTCAATTTTGGTGAGGCTAACGAACGGCATCAATAGCCCGCCGCATGGAGAAGCCTCCTGAAGGCGAGACGCGTGACCCCAAGGGCGAAACCCTGGCCATTCACTGGCGGCCTACGCGTCGGGGCAAACCGGGGTCCCTCCCGCTGCCCCTCGATCGACATCCATGTCGATCGCCGCGTGCCGCGGCGTTTCTGGCCAGCGCCCTTTGGGAAGTCACTCGCTGCGCCTCCAGGAGGCGTCAGCCGCAGGATTCCACTCCCAACCCAGCGGCACCGGGGACAGGTCGTAGAGGGGGTTCGATGCCAGGGATGGCATCGGTAGCGTCCAGGGACGGATTCACAGCGCCCCCTCGAAGACCTGTCGCCGGAAAAGCCGCGGGCTACTGGCGCCACCCCACGCCGCTCACCTTGGCGGCATCATCGAGCGACAGGCCTCACACCCCCAGATAATCGAGTATGCCCTCGCCGGCCTGGCGGCCCTCGTAGACGGCCGTCACCACCAGGTCAGAGCCGCGCACCATATCGCCACCGGCAAAGATCTTCTCGTTGCTGGTCTGGAAGGCGAACGCCGCCTCCTCACTGGCCTTGATGCGGCCGCGCTCATCCACCTCGATGCGGTTGGGCGCCAGCCAGTCGATGTCGGTGGGCTGGAAACCGAAGGCAATGACCACCGCGTCGGCGGGCAGGATCTCCTCGGAGCCCGGCACCACCTCCGGGCGCTGGCGGCCGTTCTCGTCCGGCTCGCCGAGCCGCGTGCGCACCACCTTGACGCCCTCGACCTTGTCCTCGCCGACCACTGCCACCGGCTGGCGGTTGAACAGGAACTCGACGCCCTCCTCGCGGGCATTCTTCACCTCGCGCTTGGAGCCGGGCATGTTCTCCTCGTCGCGGCGGTAGGCGCAGGTCACGCTGGCCGCGCCCTGGCGGATCGCCGTGCGGTTGCAGTCCATGGCGGTATCGCCACCGCCCAGCACCACTACCCGCTGCCCTTCCAGGGATGCATAGTCGGCCGGATCCTTTTCGAAGCCCAGGCAGTGGTTCACGTTGGCGATCAGGTAGTCGAGAGCCTTGTGCACCCCCGGCAGATCCTCACCCGGGAAACCGCCCTGCATGTACTTGTAGGTACCCATGCCCATGAACACCGCGTCGTACTCCTCGAGTAGCGCCTCGATGGTCACGTCGCTGCCGATATCGGTGTTGAGACGAAACTCGATGCCCATCTCCTCGAACACCGCGCGGCGCCGCTCCATGACGTGCTTCTCGAGCTTGAACTCGGGAATCCCGAAGGTCAGCAGGCCGCCGATCTCCGGATAGCGGTCGTAGACCACCGGCTTGACGCCGCTGCGTACCAGGATATCGGCACAGCCGAGGCCCGCCGGCCCGGCGCCGATCACCGCCACCCGCTTGTCGGTCCAGGTCACCTGGGACATATCCGGCCGCCAGCCCATGGCGAAGGCGGTATCGGTGATGTACTTCTCCACCGAACCGATGGTCACCGCGCCGAAGCCGTCGTTAAGGGTGCAGTCGCCCTCGCACAGGCGGTCCTGGGGACACACACGACCGCACACCTCAGGCAACGAGTTGGTCTGGTGGGACAGCTCCGCCGCCTCCAGGATGTTGCCCTCGCTGACCAGCTTCAGCCAGTTGGGGATGTAGTTGTGTACCGGGCACTTCCACTCGCAGTAGGGGTTGCCGCAGTGCAGACAGCGGTGCGCCTGACTGGCCGCCTCCTGGGGCTTGTAGGGTTCGTAGATCTCGGCGAACTCCTTGGCCCGGGTACGCGCCTCTTTCTTCTGCGGGTCCTGGCGACCCACATCGATAAACTGAAAGTCGTTGCTCAGACGGTTTGCCATGGTCGTCTCTCCTCGAAGTCTGGAACGTCGGGCTTACTCGGGCCGCCGGCGGGATTCGGCAAGCAGGCCATTGAGGCTCGCTGCCTTGGGCTTGACCAGCCAGAAGTGGCGGATAAAGTCGCTGAAGTCCTCGAGGATCGCCTTGCCGCGAGCCGAATCGGTGGCTGCGACATACTCCTCGATCACTTCCCGCAGGTGGCGCCGGTAGGCCTCCATGGCCTCGGTGTTGATCCGGTGGATCTCGACCAGCTCGTGGTTGTACTTGTCGACGAAGGTGCGATCCTCGTCGATTACATAGGCGAAGCCACCGGTCATGCCGGCACCGAAGTTGACCCCGGTCTCGCCGAGCACGGCGACCAGGCCACCGGTCATGTATTCGCAGCAGTGGTCGCCGGCGCCTTCGATGACCGCATGGGCACCGGAGTTGCGTACCCCGAAACGCTCACCGGCGCTACCGGCGGCGAACAGCTTGCCACCGGTGGCGCCATACAGGCAGGTGTTGCCGACGATCGCCGTCTTGTGGCTCTCGAAGGTGCTGGCGCGGGGCGGCACGATGGTAATCGAGCCGCCGTTCATGCCCTTGCCGACGTAGTCGTTGGCGTCGCCCTCGAGATGAAGGTGCAGACCACGGGCGTTCCACACCCCGAAGCTCTGCCCCGCCACGCCGGTGAAACGGGCGGTGATCGGCGCATCCTCTAGCCCTTCCTCGCCGTAGCGCTTGGCAATGGCCCCGGAGGTGAGCGCCGCCACGCTGCGGTCGCAGTTGGTGATGGTGAACGAAAACTCCCCCCCCGACCTGGCCTCGATGGCATCCGCCAGCGCGTCGAGCACCTCGCGGTTCTTGGCACCCGGATCGTGGGGCACGTTGCGCTTCACCTGGCAGAACTGCGGCGCGTCGGCCGGCACATGGTCGTTTTCCAGCAGCGGCGTCAGGTCGAGCCGACGCTGGGCGTTGGACTGCCCTTCGATCGCCTCGAGCAGGTCGGTGCGGCCGATCAGATCGGTCAACTGGCGCACGCCGAGCATCGCCATCAGTTCACGCACCTCTTCGGCAATGAAGCGGAAGTAGTGCTTGACCATGTCGACGGTGCCGCGGAAGTGCTCGTCACGCAGATACTGGTGCTGGGTGGCGACACCGGTGGCGCAGTTGTTGAGGTGGCAGATACGCAGGTACTTGCAGCCCAGGGCGACCATCGGCGCGGTGCCGAAGCCGAAGCTCTCGGCGCCGAGGATCGCCGCCTTGACCACATCGAGGCCGGTCTTCAGGCCGCCATCGGTCTGCAGGCGGATCTTGTCGCGCAGGCCGTTGATGCGCAGCGCCTGATGCACCTCGGGCAGGCCCAGCTCCCAGGGGCTGCCGGCGTGCTTGATCGAGGTCAGCGGGCTGGCCGCGGTGCCACCGTCGTAGCCGGACACGGTGATCAGGTCGGCATAGGCCTTGGCCACGCCGGTGGCGATGGTGCCGATACCCGGCTCGGAGACCAGCTTGACCGAGACCTGGGCATCCGGATTGACCTGCTTGAGGTCGAAGATCAGCTGGGCCAGATCCTCGATGGAGTAGATATCGTGGTGCGGCGGCGGCGAGATCAACGTCACGCCGGGCACCGAGTAGCGCAGCCGGGCGATCAGGTCGTTGACCTTGCCGCCGGGCAGCTGCCCGCCCTCGCCGGGCTTGGCGCCCTGGGCGACCTTGATCTGCAGCACCTCGGCGTTGACCAGATAGGCCGGGGTGACGCCGAAGCGCCCCGAGGCGATCTGCTTGATCTTGGAGCTGCGGATGGTGCCGTAGCGGGCCGGATCCTCACCGCCCTCGCCGGAGTTGGAGCGCCCACCGGCCTCGTTCATGGCCTGAGCCAGCGCCTCATGGGCCTCCGGCGACAGCGCTCCCAATGACATCCCGGCGCTATCGAAGCGCGGAATCAGGCTCTCCACCGGCTCCACTTCATCCAGCGGCAGCGGCTCGGCGGCGGGCTTGAGCCTGAGCAGGTCACGAATGGTCGCCACCGGACGCTCATTGACCAGCTGGGCGAATTTCTTCCACTTCTGATAGTCGCCCTGCTGCACCGCCTGCTGCAGGGTCATCACCACATCGGGATTGTAGGCGTGGTACTCCTTGCCGTGGACATACTTGACCAGGCCACCCTGGCTGATGCCCTTGCGCGGTAGCCAGGCGTCACGCGCCTGCAGCGCCTGCTGCATCTGGATCTCGGCGAAGCCGGCCCCCTCGATGCGCGAGGCCATGCCGGTGAAGCACATCTCCATCACCTCGGAGTGCAGCCCCACCGCTTCGAACAGCTGCGAGCCGCGGTAGGAAGCAAGCGTCGAGATCCCCATCTTGGAGAGGATCTTGTAGAGCCCCTTCTGCATGCCCTTGCGGTAGTTCTCGCGGGCGTCCGCCGGATTGCCGGTCAGCTCACCGGTGCGGTGCATATCGGCCAGCACCTGGTAGGCCAGATAGGGGTAGACCGCCGTGGCGCCGACGCCGAACAGCACCGCCATCTGGTGAGCATCGCGGGCGTAGCCGGTCTCGACCACGATATTGACCCGCGGCCGCAGCGCCAGCCGGCCCAGATGGTGATGGATGGCGCCGGTGGCCAGCGCCGCATGAATCGGCAGCTGGCCCTTCTCGAGGTTGGCATCGCTCAGTACCAGGAGTACCTTGCCATCCTTCGCCGCCGTCTCGGCTTCCTGGCAGAGGGCCTGCAGCGCCTGCTTGAGACCCTGCTGCTCGGGATCGTAGGCCAGCGACAGGGGGTGGCTGACAAAAGCTGGGTCGTCGTGACTGACCAGGGCGGTAAACTTGCGCGGCGAGAGGATCGGCGTGGTCAGGATGATTCGGTGGGCATGCTCCGGCGTCGCCTCGAAGACGTTGAGCTCGGCTCCGATACAGGTTTCCAGCGACATCACGATGGCTTCGCGCAGCGGGTCGATGGGCGGGTTGGTGACCTGGGCAAACTTCTGGCGGAAGTGGTCGGTAAGCACCCGGTTCTGCCTCGACAGTACCGCCATGGGGGTGTCGTCACCCATCGAGCCCACCGCCTCCTGGCCGCTCTCGGCCAGCGGCCGCAGCAGCTGGTCGCGCTCCTCGAAGCTGATCTGGAACATCTTCTGATAGACGTTGAGATCATCGGTGTCCATCGGCTGGAAGCGCGCCAGCTCGGTGAGGGCAGACTCCAGGTAGTGGGCACGATCCTTCAGCCAGCGCTTGTAGGGGAAGGCCGACTTGAGGCGGTTGTCGATATCCTGGGTGTGCAGCACCTCACCGGTTTCGGTGTCGATGCCGAGCACTTGGCCGGGGCCGACACGGCCCTTGGCGACCACGTCCTCGGGCGCATAGTCGTAGGTGCCGATCTCCGAGGCCAGGGTGATGAAGCCATTCTTGGTGATCACCCAGCGCGCCGGCCGCAGGCCGTTGCGATCGAGCATGCACACCGCGTGACGGCCGTCGGTCATGACCATCCCGGCCGGGCCGTCCCACGGCTCCATGTGCATCGAGTTGTACTCATAGAAGGCGCGCAGGTCGCCGTCCATGGTCTCGACGTTCTGCCAGGCCGGCGGCACCATCATGCGAATGGCGTTGTAGATGTCCATGCCACCGGTCATCAGCACCTCGAGCATATTGTCCATGCTCGAGGAGTCGGAGCCCACGGTATTGACGATCTCGTCGAGCTCGGCGATGTCGGGCAGCAGCTCGTTGACGAAATTTTCCTTGCGCGAGTTGGCCCAGCCGCGGTTGGCCTCGATGGTGTTGATCTCACCGTTGTGCGCCAGGAAGCGGAACGGCTGGGCCAGCGGCCAGCGCGGCGCGGTATTGGTGGAGAAGCGCTGGTGGAAGACGCAGATGGCGGTCTCCAGGCGCTCGTCACCGAGATCGCGATAGAAGGTCGGCAGGTCCACGGGCATCATCAGGCCCTTGTAGGAGACCACCTTGGCCGACAGCGAGCAGATGTAGAAATCCTCTTCATCGCGCAGGCGCTGCTCGGCGCGACGACGGGCCATGAACAGGTCCACCGCCAACTGGGCATCGAGCCGCTCATCGTCGGCCGAGACGAACAGCTGGCGAATACGCGGCAGGCAGTCCAGTGCCATCGGTCCGCAGACGCTGGCGTCGGTGGGCACCTCGCGCCAGCCGTGTACGGTCAGGTTACGCGCGGCAAGTTCGTCTTCCAGCACCTCGCGGGCATGGGCTTCGCGGGCGTCATCGTCAGGCAGGAACAGGCTCCCCACGGCGAAACTACGCCCCAGCTCGACGCCCAGCGATTCGCGGGCCACGGCGCGCATGAAGTCGACGGGCATCTTCAGCAGCAGGCCACAGCCGTCACCGGTCTTGCCGTCTGCAGCGATCCCCCCGCGGTGGGTCATGCAGGTCAGCGACTCGATGGCGGTCTTGAGCAGCGCATGACTGGCCTGACCCTCCATATGCGCAATCAGGCCGAAGCCGCAGTTGTCCCGGAATTCACCCGGCTGATGAAGACCTTGTCTCATGGGCGTGCCTCACAGAAATCGGTGTCTTGTGTCCAGAAAATATCAGTGCTATCTTTAAAGGTTATTTTTTTCGTAAAACAGGCCATTCGCTGGCCACTTTCTGGCGTGAAAAAGGCCGTACAGCATAGCCACCCCCCCTGTGACACGCAATTCCCCACCTTCGCTCTCACCCAAAAAATCGCCAGAAAACGGCTAGTTAGCCATGCATTCAATAAAAAACACTTGGCAGGTCAAGGACTTGTGCAGGCTGGCAGTGCGTCAAAACATCGTTAGACTTTAGTCTAATATTTGCACCAATCCCCATGCAAGTTGTGCATAAGGCATGCGAATTCATGCCCTATAGCGCATCTCGTCGGCAGCTTGCCCAGCAATAAAAACGGCGCCTGCTGTCAGCAGGCGCCGTACACGGCATCATTCGGGGAAAAAACAGCGGAATCAGCTGCGCGGATAGTCGTTGAGCAGCGCCTCGAGCAGCGCCGGCGGGGTCTGGTCATCCAGACAAGCGTCGCCGAGCCCACGCAGCAGGATCAGGCGCAGCCGGGTATCGATATTCTTCTTGTCGAGACGCATGCGACTCAGGAAGTCCTCGGCCCCCATGTCGACGGGCGCCGCTTCGGGGAGTCCGGCGGCCGCGATAATACGCCTGACGCGAGCGACGTCCGCCTCGGCCAGCCACCCCAGCCGCTGCGACAGCTCGGCCGCCATCAGCATCCCCGTGCCCACCGCTTCACCGTGCAGCCAGTTGCCGTAGCCCTGATGGGCCTCGATGGCGTGGCCGAAGGTGTGACCGAGGTTGAGAAGCGCACGGACGCCTTGCTCGGTCTCGTCGGCGGCGACGATCTCGGCCTTGAGCGCACAGCTGCGCCGAATCGCCTCACTCAACACCGCACTGTCGAGGTCGCGCAGCGCCGTCATACTGGCTTCCAGCCAAGCCAGGAAGTCGATATCGCGAATCAACCCGTACTTGATCACCTCGGCGAGCCCCGCCGAGAACTCCCGCGCCGGCAGCGTGGCCAGGGTCGCGGTGTCGATCAACACCGCGCGGGGCTGCCAGAAGGCGCCGATCATGTTCTTGCCCAGCGGATGGTTGACGCCGGTCTTGCCGCCCACCGAGGAGTCAACTTGGGAGAGCAGCGTGGTAGGCACCTGAATGAAGGCCACGCCGCGCTGATAGCCCGCCGCCGCGAAACCGACCATATCGCCGATCACCCCGCCGCCCAGCGCCACCAGCGTACAGCGACGATTGAAGCCGGCCTCGAGCAGGGCGTCCCAGATGCGGCTGACATGATCGAGGGTCTTGGTCGCCTCGCCGTCGGGCAGCACCAGCTCGCGCACCTCGAGGTCGGCCGGCAAGCCGGCCTTGAAACGCTCGAGGTAGTGCGGCGCCACCACCTGGTTGGTGACCACCATGACCTGACGGCCAGCGAGATAGGGGGTCAGCCACTGAGGGTCACCGAGCAGGCCGGCACCGATATGGATGGGATAGCTGCGCTCGCCGAGCTCGACGTTGAGCGTCACTGGCGACGGGGAAGGTGTAGTCATGTCAGGCCTTGCATTGCAGTGGATCGACGAGGCGCGTCACGCGGCGGACGATCTCGCTGACTACCGAACGTGGACCGCGTCGGTCGGTGCGCACGATCAGGTCAGCGGTGGCACGATACAGCGGATCGCGCTTGGCAAACATGCCACGCAGGATCTCTTCGGGGTTGCCGTTCTGCAGCAGCGGACGATTGCGATCCTTGGCGGTGCGCCGCAGCTGCTGCTCGACGGTGGTATAGAGATAGATCACGGTGCCGCGCTCACGCAGGGCGCGACGATTGCTTTCACGCATCACCGCGCCGCCGCCGGTTGCCATCACCACCCCGTGGCGCTGAGTAAGCTCATCGACCATGGCTTCCTCGCGCTCGCGAAAGCCCGCCTCCCCCTCGATCTCGAAGATCCAGGGGATATCGGCGCCGCAGCGGCCCTGGATCTCGTGATCGCTATCGAGGAAGTCACGCGACAGCTCGGCCGCCAACAGGCGGCCGATGGTACTCTTGCCTGCCCCCATGGGGCCGATCAGAAATAGGTTGGGTAAATCCTGCATCAGCGAATTGCCAGTCCGTCCTCGATGATTCTCGGGGTGATGAATACCAGCAACTCTACCTTTTCGCTCGAGTCTTGGGTATAGCGGAACAGATTACCGATCAGCGGCAGGTCACCGAAGAACGGCGTCTTGAACAGGCTGCGCACCTGCTCGGTGGTGAGAATCCCGCCCAGCACCACGGTCTCTCCGTTATCCACCAGCACCTGGGTCTCGATCTGGTTGGTATCGATCGACGGCACCCCGGCGAACTCCTCGCCGACGGTATCGTTGTTGATCACCAGGTCCATGATAATGCGGTTGTCTGGGGTAATCTGCGGGGTCACTTCGAGGGACAGCACCGCCTCCTTGAATTCGACATTGGTGGCCCCGCTGGAAGTCGCCTCCTGATAGGGGATCTCGGTGCCCTGCTTGATCACCGCGGTGCGCTGGTTGGCGGTGATCACCCGCGGCTGGGAGATGGTCTGGCTCTTGCCTTCACTCTCCAGGGCGCGCAGCTCGAGGTCGAGCAGGATATCCCCCGACAGATAGCCGAAGGCGAAGGTGGTCAGCGGGTTGGTCCCACTGCCCATATCGACCACCAGGCCACCATTGGCCGCCGTGCCGTCGGACGCTCCGGCCAGGTCGAGACGCCCCCCACCCCCAGACGACGCGCCCCAGCGCACCCCCAGCTCGCGGGTAGCGCTATCGCGGGCGATCACGATGCGTGCCTCGATCTGCACCTGACGCACCGCCACGTCGAGCTGATCCAGCGTGCGCATGATGCTCTGAATCTGATCGGCGGTGTCCTGGATCAGCAAGGTATTGGTGCGCTGGTCGACGCTGACCCGGCCGCGATCGGTGAGCAACCCGAAACCGCCATCGCCGCGCAGCAGGGCAGCCAGGTCCGAGGCGCGGGCATAGCGAACCTGGATCATTTCGGTGGTCAATGGCGATAGCGTCTCCATCTGCTCACGGGACTCGATCTCCTGGCGCTCGATATTGGCCAGCTCCGAGGCCGGCGCGACGACGATCACGTTGCCCTCCTGGCGACTGGACAGACCGTGGCTCTTGAGCACCAGATCGAGGGCCTGATCCCAGGGCACCTCCTGCAGATTCAGCGTGACATTGCCGGTAACGCTATCGCTGGCGACCAGGTTGAGGCCGCTAACATCGGCGATGATCGCCAGCACCGAGCGCACTTCGATATCCTGAAAGTTGAGGGTGATACGCTCGCCGGTGTAGGCAAAACGTTCGCGCTCGCGGGTCTCGCGCTCGGCCTGGGACACCGGCTGGACCTCGATCACCAGCTCGCGGCCGCTGTGGGTCGAGAGCATCGCAAAATCACCGCTGGCCTCGAGTTCCAGGGTCACACCATCGCGCCCCGGCTGCGGACTGATACGCCTCAGCGGGGTGCCGAAATCGGTCACATCGAGCACCTGGTCGAGCTCGGTCGGCAGCTCCACCCGGCGCAGCTCGGCGATAATCCGATTGCCACTCTCGCGGACTCGGGAGTCGACACCGGCGCGATCGAAGGTCACGATCAGACGGCCGGCACCGCCGTCGCCGCGCCGGAAGTCGATCTCCTCGATGCGCGGCTCACGGCTCGCCGCGGGGGCCGTCGCCGCCGGCTCGGCCTGGGCGGCGGAGGCCTGCTGAGCGCCGCCCTCACCGCCGATCGACAACACCAGGGAATCTCCCTCCTGCCGCGTGTTGTAGGGCAGGGCGCTATCAAGGGCGAACACCAGGCGCGTGCGCGACCCGGCCTCGAGGGTGGTCAGATCGCGCACGCCGGCGATCTGCAGCGACTGGCGACTGCGTTCTAGCCGACTGGAGGTTTCCATCAGATCAATGGTCAGGCGTGCCGGCTCATCGAGCCGATAGCCGCGCACCTCAGGGACGCCGCCACTAAAACCCAGCACCACTTCCAGCTCGCCGCTGGCGCCCTGGCGGTAACTGAGGTCGTCGAGCGTTGACGCCGCCAACGCCGGCAGGCTAAGCAGCGCCAAGATCAGGACTGTAGTGAGACGCCCGATAATCGTCATTGTCGTGTTCCCCTGCACTGCACTGCCGCCTGCCCACTTGGCACGGCGGCATATATGGTTCGCCCTAGTTGGGCAGCGTCATTTCTCGCGTTCGTTCGACCCAGGCATTGCGGTCTCGAACGGTCTCCACCAGTACGATCGAGGCCCCGGTAATACTGACGATGCGGCCGTCATCGCGGCCCAGATAGTTACCTACCCGCAACCGATGCACCTGCCCTTCCGGCGAACGTAGCAGCGCCGAGGGCTGAGCGTTGACGGTCAAGGTCCCGACCAGCTGCAGCTCGCTCAGATCGAAGCGCTCCAGGGGTTCGCGGGTACGGTCCGGGTCAGGCGCCCGCTCTCCCTGAGGGGCAGCCGCACTGTCGTCGCTGGCCAGGCGCGCCTGAAATGGGCTTCGCTCCCCGGCCTGCTCATAGCCAGGGGCACGATAGCGGGGCACCTCCGGCAACGGCGGCACCGAAAGCTCGCCGGGATTGCGCTTGAGCGCTTCCAATTCGCGATCAAGCCCAGCCAGGTCGGGATCGGCACAACCACTCAGCAGCACCAGACCCGCCGCCAGGACCGCGGGCAATAGCTTCATTGCCCCTCCCCGCTATTGCTGCGATAGCTGTAGGTCCGCGCCAGCATCGAGAGGCGCAGCTGGCTGTCGCCCGCCACTGGCTCCAGCGTGAAATCGTGCTGAGTCACGATGCGTGGCAGGCCGGCCACCCCGGCCAGGAAGGCGGCGATACGGTGGTAATCGCCCTGCACCTGAATATCGAAGGGCTGTTCAATGTAGAACTCACGCTCTTCGGGTGCTCGCAGCCGGATGAAGTCGATCGACAGCTCGTTGTCGATGGCCGTCTCACTGATATTGTCAATCAACGAAGGGACTTCCGCGCCGGTGGGCAGCATCTCGAGCAGCGCCTCGAGACGCTCTTCCAACTCCTCCGACTGAGCCCGCATCGCCGGCAGATTTGCCGCCTGCACGGCCTTGCTCTGGAAGTCTCGCACCAGGCTTTCCTCCTGGCGCTGCACAGCCGCCAGCTCCTCAGCCTTGGGCGCCGCCAGGTACCAGTGCATCCCGGCGAAGGTCAGCCCCAGCGCCAGCAGGCAGCAGATTAGCTGCAACGACCAGGGCCAACTGCCCGACTCCTTGATGTCCAGCTCGCGCCATTCCAGCTCACGCAGCCGCCGCAGCTCTCCCGATAGACTCATGGCGATGCCTCCTCAGCAGCGGACTCCGGCACCAGCTCATCGACCTGCTCGGCGTCTTCGGGCATCTGCTGATCGACGCTGAGACTGAAGCGACGCCGCGCTGCGCCCTCCTCGGATTCGACTTCAGAGAGTACCGGCACACCCAATGCCGTAGACGCTGCCAGCGCACGCAGTTGGTCCGAGACCTGACGGTTGCTGTCGGCCAGCCCCGCCACCCGCAGTGAATCACCTTGGCGCGACAGGCGCGTGTAGTGAACGCCCTCCTCGAGGCTCTCGACCAGTTGATTGAAGACATGCACCGTCTGCGGCCGCCCCACCTGCAGGCGACTGAACACCTCGATCTGGTTGAGCATCTGCTCCCGCGCTGCCTCATACTCGCTGATGGAGCGAATATCACGCTCGAGTTGGGCGGCCTGAGCCTCTATATGGGCATTGCGCTGCTGCTGCGCGTCAAGCCGCTGCTGGTAAAAAACGGTCATGCTTGCGCCACTGCCCAGCCCCACCGCCGCGGCCAGCACCATGGCCACGTGGAAACGGCGGCTACGTCGCTCGCGGACGCGGTCGCGCCAGGGCAGCAGATTGATTTCGATGGTCATCGGCGCGCCCTCATCGCCAAGCCACAGGCCGTCAGCATGGCCGGCGCATCGCCGGCCAGAGTATGAATATCGATCCGCGAATTGATCTTCATGCGCAGGAAGGGGTTGGCGATGGTCACGTCCATACCACTATCCTGCTTCAGCCGCTCGCTGAGCCCCGGCACCACGCTCGAGCCGCCGGCGATCACCAGGCGCTTCACCTCGAACTTGCGGCCAGCGGTGTAGTAGAGCTGCAACGAGCGGCCGATCTGCTGAACCAGGGTATCGAGAAACGGCTCCAGCACTGCCCGGGCATAGTCTTCGGGCAGTCCACCACGCTTCTTGGCCAAGCCGGCCTCTTCGAGACTCAGACCGTAGCGGCTGCGGATCTCTTCGGTCAGCTGGCGGCCACCGAATACGGTATCGCGGCTATAGGTCACGCGACCCTCGCGCAGCACATGAAACGAGTTCATGGTGGCGCCGATATCGACCAGCGCCACGCAGTCATCTTCAGGCGCCAGCGGCGGCTCCAGCTGATGACGCAGCTCGCCAAAGGCGCGCTCCATGGCGAAGGTCTCGACATCCACCGCAGCCGGCTCGAGTCCAGCCTGCAGCAGCGCCTCGGTCAATTGGCTGACATCCTGCTGACGGCAGGCGACCAGCAGCACGTCCTGCTGGTCGGCATAACGCGCATTGAGCCCCAGGCGCTGAAAATCGAAGGCCACTTCGGCGAACGGAAATGGAATGTGCTTGTCGGATTCAAGCTGGATACGCGCCTCAATCTCATCGTCATTGAGCGAGGCGGGAAGGGTCAGGGTCTTGGTAATCGCAGCACTGGCAGGCACCGCCACACAGGCGCGACGGGTGTGCAAACGAGCCTGCTCGACCGCAGCTCGCAGCGCCGTCACAACGTCTTCCATATGGCGAATGCGGCGCTCTACCACGGCGCCTTCGCGCAATGGGCGCACGGCGTAGCTGTCAACCTGATAGTGACTGGCCGAATGCTTGAGCTCGATCAACTTGACAGTCGCCGAACTGATATCCACCCCGACCAGAGCCTTGTCCGAGCGCTTGAATCTCACCAAGGCTGTACTCCCCTGCACGGCGCAGCAATGACGCCAACCTCATTATTATCGGCTAGAGTCCTAATTCCTTGACCATGAGCCATTACCATGAGGTTACATGATCTTGCTCGAAATCACACAACTGCGGGGGAGTTGCACCTTCAACGCTGGTGGCAGGCGTCGAGCCTACCTATAATAGACGCTCGGCTCTTCCGCTTATCTCCTGCGCACTCTCCACGCACCACGGGTACCGCCTCTACATGAAGTTGCTTAAAACCTCCGTCGTATCGCTGCTCTGGCTCCTCCTCTCGCTGGGAACAGCCAGCGTGCTAGCCGTCGTCGGCGCGGCACTTTACTTTGCGCCGGGCCTGCCCGACGTTCGCCAGCTTCAGGATTTCGAGCTGCATACACCGCTACGCATCTTCAGTCGCGACGGCAAGCTGATCGGTGAGTTCGGCGAAGAGCGGCGCATGGCCATCGATTTCGACGAGGTCCCCGAGGACCTGGTGCAGGCCCTGCTGGCCGCGGAGGACGCCAACTACTTCGACCACCCCGGAGTCGACCCACGCGGACTGGCGCGCGCCGCCTATGAGCTGGTGTCCAGTGGCGGCACCATCCAGACCGGCGGTTCCACCATCACCATGCAGGTGGCGCGCAACTACCTGCTGACCCTGGACCGTACCTTTACCCGCAAGATCCGCGAGATCCTGCTGGCACTGCAGATGGAGCAGGTGCTCAGCAAGGAGGAGATCTTCGAGCTCTACATCAACAAGATCTTCCTCGGTAACCGCGCCTACGGCGTCGCCGCCGCAGCCGAAACCTACTACCAGAAGCCGCTCTCGGAGCTGACCCTGGCCCAGAAAGCGATGATTGCCGGCTTGCCCAAGGCACCCTCATCGTTCAATCCACTGGCCAATCCCGAACGTTCGCTGATCCGCCGCAACTGGATCCTCTATCGCATGCGCGACCTCGGCTATATCGACCAGGCGGCCTATGACGAGGCCGTACAGGCGCCGATCACCGCGCAGCGCTTTACCGCCCAGGTCGAGGTCGATGCGCCCTATGTGGCCGAGATGGCCCGCCAGTTCGCCATCGAACGCTACGGCGACGAGGCCTATACCGGCGGCTATCGCATCCATACCACCCTCGACAGCGAGCTGCAGCCCTATGCCCGCGACGCCCTGACCCGCGGCCTGATCGACTACGATACCCGCCACGGCTGGCGCGGGTCCGAGGAGAGCGGTATTCCTTCGAGCCTGGTCGAGGCCCAGGAGCGCACCGAGCGCACCGGCCTGGAGGAGGAGCTCGGCGAGTCCCCCGAGGTCATGGAGACAGCCCGGCAGGCCGCAGAGAGCAGCCAAAGCCAGGTAGAGGGCATCGACGGCGACGTCAGCAACTGGCTACGAGTGCTCGAGCGCACCCCCGGCTTCGGCCCGCTGCAGGCGGCCATCGTGGTCGAGAGCGAAGGGCGAGAGATGACCGTGCTCGACCGCCGCGGTGAACTGGTCACCCTGGAGTGGGATGGCCTGAGCTGGGCACGCGAATATCGCAGCGCCTTCGCCCGCGGCCCCGAGCCCAGCTCGGCTGCCGACATCGCCAGTCGCGGCGACCTGGTACGCATCCTTGAACGCGAAGACGGCAGTTTCCGGCTCTCCCAGCGCCCCGACGCGGAGGGTTCGATCGTCGTCCTCGAACCCGACACTGGCGCCATCCTTGCGCTCCAGGGCGGCTTTAGCTTCAATGCCAGCAAGTTCAATCGCGCCACCCAGGCACAGCGCCAGTCGGGCTCGATCTTCAAACCCTTCGTGTTCCTCGCCGCCCTCCAGGATGGCGATATGAACGCCGCCACCGTGGTCAACGATGCCCCGGTGGTGATGCAGGACGGCAGTAACGATCTGTGGCGCCCGGTCAACGCCGGCGGCAACTTCCTCGGCCCGACCCGCCTGCGGGTCGCCCTGGCGCAGTCGCGCAACCTGGTCACGGTGCGCGTGCTGCAGAGCCTGGGGATCGAGAACGCCATCGAATTTCTCGAGGGCTTCGGCTTCGCCGAGAGCCGCCTCCCCCGCGGCCTGTCACTGGCACTTGGCAGCGCCTCGTTGACCCCGCTGGAGATGACCAACGCCTATGCGGTCCTCGCCAACGGCGGCTTCCAGGTCTCGCCGTGGTTCGTCGAACGCGTTACCCGCGGCAGCGACGACAACGTCATCGACGAGGCAATACCCCGGGTTGCCTGTCGCGAATGCGACAACGGCGCCACCGAAGTGGAGATCGACGGTCGCGTCTATCCGCTCGCCGATCGCGTCGCCGATCCCGCCTCGGTTTATATCCTGCGCGATATGCTGCGCGACGTGATCGACAGCGGCACCGGCCGCGCCGCCCTCGAACTCGGCCGCCAGGACATCGTCGGCAAGACCGGCACCACCAACGAGCAGCGCGACGCCTGGTTCGCCGGTTACAACGACGATCTCGTGACCACCGTATGGATCGGCAAGGACAACAACGAGACCACCGGCGAGTACGGCGGGCGTGCGGCGCTGCCAGTGTGGATCGACTTCATGGGCAACGCCCTTAACGGCCGCCCCGAAGCGATGCCCGAGGCGCCTTCCAACATCGTCCGTGCGCGGGTCGATGCGGATACCGGCCGGCGCCTCCACGACGATCAGTCCGGCGGCATCAGCGAGCTGTTCCATAGCGACCATCTGCCCGAGTATCAGCCGCGTAGCGTAGGCCAGGAGATCGAGGACAGCAGCGGCTCCCAGGGCACTGGCTCCTATGAGGCCATTTTCTAAGCAACTCTTGCAGAGCAATCCGGGCGGCAGGAGAGCCGCCCGCGGTGCCCCATGGCCTGGTACCCTATGCCTGCTGCGAGTAGGCTGACACTCATGCAGCGACAGGGAGTTACAGCATGCGACGTCAATGGCTGGGCCCAGGAGGCCTAGCAGCCCTTTTGCTGGCGCTAGCCCTTAGCGCTCAGGCGAGTCCTTTCTATGCGCCACCACCGCCTGACGAAGAGGACGACGTCTTCGCTGGCGACCTCGAGTTTGGCTTCACCCAGCTCTCCGGCAACACCGACAGCCGCACCCTGCTTGGCAAGGGGCGGCTGACCTGGCTGACCGGAAACTGGACCCATAGCCTGCGCGGCGAGATCCGCAACGTGGCCCGCGACGACACCACCAGCGCCGAGCAGTACCTGGCCGCCTGGCGCGAACGCTACGACTTCGATGGCGACCACTACCTGTTCGGCTTTGCTCGCTGGGAGAAGGACCGCTTCAGCGGCTACGATCAGCAGGTCACGGCAATCGCCGGCTATGGTCGCCAACTTCTCGACAGTGATACCCAGCGCCTTTCGCTGGAGGCCGGCCCCGGCTATCGCTTCGACGACGTCCGCGATGAGGAGAGCGAGGGGCTCAGCGTCGGCTACGGCGCGCTAGCCTATGACTGGGAGATCACCGACAACGCCTCGTTCTCCCAGGAGCTGTCGCTGGAAGCCACCCGCGACAACACCACGTCGCGCTCCTACTCGGCGCTGACGGCTCGCATCAATGCGCGTATGGCATTGCGCCTGTCCCACGAGATCCGCCGCAACTCACAGCCCCCCGAAACGGCCACCGCTCGCAGCGACATGACCACCAGCGCCTCGCTGGTCTACAGCTGGTAGGCACATCGAGTAGGAGGGGGAGTCGCCTCCCCCGTCCTCTCACACCACCGGGCATACGGTTCCGTACCACGGCGGTTCACGAAGAACGGCTAAGCCCTCTTACCGTATCCAGCA
>NZ_JACXZT010000012.1 GCF_014779595.1 Halomonas sp. ML-15 | reverse complement strand
ACCCCGCCTTCTCGCCCTGATCTGGCTCAGCCGACCACCTCCACCAAGTGAGGACAGAATGGCTGTTGTGTTATGACACAATATGTCTATAAGCCCTGGCGGCTCTACCCTGCCTTCTCGCCCTGATCTGGCTCAGCCGACCACCTCCACCAAGTGAGGACAGAATGGCTGTTGTGTTATGACACAATATGTCTATAAGCCCTGGCGGCTCTACCCCGCCTTCTCGCCCTGATCTGGCTCAGCCGACCACCTCCACCAAGTGAGGACAGAATGGCTGTTGTGTTACGACACAACATATCTCAACGCCCCGTAGCTTCCTGGATCTTCTCGATCCTGTGGTTGACAAAAACCACAAATACGATTTTAATTAAAATCGTATTTCTTTATTTAAGGCTTTAATATGATCATAGGAGTGCTCAACCAGAAAGGCGGCGTCGGTAAAACGACGTTATCCGTTAACATCGCCGCAGCTCTGGCACGAACCGGAAAACGGGTGCTGCTGATCGACGCCGATCCCCAGGGTAGCGCTCTGGACTGGGCGGCAGCTCGAGAAGAAAATCCTTTGTTCGCTGTCGTTGGACTGCCCAAGCCCAGTATCCACAAAGAACTTGCCGTAGTGGGCGAAGGGTACGACGCCATCGTGATCGATGGGCCACCCCGCGTCACAGATCTAGCTCGCTCCGCGATCATGGCCAGCGATATCGTACTGATCCCCGTGCAGCCTTCTCCTTACGACATCTGGGCCGCCGACGAGGTAGTGAAACTCGTCCAGGAAGCCTCTGTATTTAAAGAAAACTTGAAATCTGTATTTGTGATTAACCGCAAAATAGCGAATACCGCCATCGGGCGTGATGTCCGCGAGGCCTTGGAGGCTTACGAACTGCCTACCCTCGAAGCCAGCATCATCCAGCGTGTGTCCTTCGCAGAGGCGGCCGCTGCCGGCAAGGCTATTTATGAGCAGGACCGTGATGGTGTTGCCTCACGAGAGATCGAGGCTGTGGTGAAAGAACTACTGGAGCGTTTC
The DNA here is from genome assembly GCF_014779595.1 of Halomonas sp. ML-15. GTDB lineage: Bacteria > Pseudomonadota > Gammaproteobacteria > Pseudomonadales > Halomonadaceae > Franzmannia. Next base: position 19,856 of record NZ_JACXZT010000012.1, on the reverse strand, counting down.
GCATGAGCAGTAAAAAAGTCTCTATTGGTGGAAAGCCCTCTGCCAAGAAATCCACTGAAGATACTGTCGTGGATGCTTGGGTTGGCTCCAGAAGCCATGAAGCCCCTAGGGATCCGATGAAGCGCCTTACCATAGACATCCCTGCAGAGCTCCATGCCAAGCTAAAGGCCGATTGTGCGATGCGCGGCCGTAAAATGGCTGATGAGATCAGAGATCTTCTTATGGAGAAATACGGAAAATCGTAAAAACACATATACAGGAAAAGCAGAAGTTTCCTGAGATAGAAGATAAGGGCAGGGCAGTCACAGAAAATACCCTGTCGCTTAAACCTCTCGCCCCACGGCCGGCGCCCCCTGCCAGTATCGCAGCTCTTCCAGCTCGGGAGCATCAGGATCGCACTCAGCCAGCAACTGCTCGAGCTTGGGGTGGTTCACGGCCTTGACCAGCCCTTCGCGCTCCAGAGAGGCATTCAGCGTCACCCGGCTGACCCCAAAGTGCTTCGCCACCTCGGTCTTGGTGATCTCGGGATCGGCCAGCATCGCCGCTGCCTTGCGCACGTCTGCCGCTGACATCACCGGGCGGCGGCCGCCCTTGCGGCCACGGGCACGCGCCGCGGCAAGGCCGGCGAGGGTTCGCTCTCGAATCAGACTGTGCTCGAACTCGGCCAGGGCACCGAAGATATGGAACACCAACTTGCCACCGGCACTGGTGGTGTCGATCGCTTCAGTCAGCGATCGAAAGCCTACGCCACGTTCGTTCAGCTCATGGATCAGCTCCACCAGGTCCTTGAGCGAACGGGCCAGGCGGTCAAGCTTCCACACCACCAGGGTGTCGCCGTCGCGTAGGGTGCGCAGGCAGGCCTGCAGCTCAGGGCGCTCCCGCTTGGTGCCCGTGACACACTCTTCGAAGATCTGCTCGCAGCCGGCCTCCTCGAGGGCATCACGCTGCAGCTGGGAGGTCTGGTCCTGTGTGCTGACGCGGGCGTAACCGATGATCATGCGCCACCTCTCGGCGTGGCGATGTCACCCTCAAGGTCGAGTGCTACCCAATCTTCGACGCCCACCGGCTCGAGGGGACTCTCATACTGGCGGACAGAGCCCTGCAGCCGCCCCAGGGGCTGATCACGACTAACGAAGGCATCGTCACTCACGCCTTCGCCGCCAAATCCTGCAGCCCATCGATCTTCCTGCTTCGCCATGACGCCTCCGATCGCAAGCAAACCTTTCCGCTGTGGGTAAGATAGGAGGCACCGGCATACGACGATGCCGCCGGTCATTAACTAAATTCGAGGCCTTTCGGTCCTGGTATTTAGTTAACCCTATCTACCCGTCCCACATACCCTCTGTGTTTTCACCCGAGCCAGCCGGCACCCAGCAACCGCAGATAGCGGCACAGATCCTCGGATCAGGTGAACACCCCATGCTCGAGACGACCGATCAGGTCCATCACCTGCTGGGGATCCCTCTCCATGACATCGATAGGGCGCTTCCCTCCAAGCCCCACGACCTCGCGATGTAACCAGTGCTCCGCTGCTACGCGGTTACCTTCAAAAAGCTCGATAGCCGCCCTCTGAACATCAGCGGCACTGCATCCTTTCCGCTCGACCATAACAGCCTCCACCGACAGAAGGAAAACCTTGGTTTTCTTTACACACTGCCCGGAGATTGGATGCCAGGCTAGGGCTACCCGAATAGCCCCCTCTGCCCACCTCACCCCCCGACAGGCGCGGGTAGCGTCTCTGGCAACTCCATGACAGCCTCACGCGGCATTGGCTTGGCAAAGTAGTAGCCCTGCAGCAAGTCGCAGTTGCGCCGCACCAGGTCTAGCTGCTGCTCCCGCTCCTCGATGCCTTCGGCGACCACCACCAGGTCCAGGTGGTGGGCCATAGCGATGATGCCCTGCACGATGGCAGCATTGCTGCGGTTGGTGGCGATGTCCTGAATGAAAGCGCGGTCGAGTTTGACCTTGTGGATCGGCAGGTCACGCAGATAGCTGAGGCTGGAGAAGCCAGTACCGAAGTCATCCAGTGCAACACGGACGCCCATGGCCTTGAGCGTGTTGATCAGTTCGATGGCTCTCACTGCACCGTCGATCAGCACGCTCTCGGTGACCTCTATCTCCAGCAGTTCGGGCGGCAGGTCGGCTTCCTCCAGTGCCGTCCGAACGTCGGCCAGGAAACCATCGCGCCGGAACTGCAGCGAGGAGATGTTCACGGCAACCGGCATTACCAGCCCACCGGTATCGCGCATGGCGGCCGCGTCCTGACAGGCACGACGCAGGATCCAGCGCCCCAGGGGGATGATCTGGCCGGTCTGCTCGGCCAGAGGGATGAACACCCCGGGCGAGATCATCCCGCGCTTCGGGTGATGCCAGCGAATCAGCGCCTCCAGCCCGCGGATACGCCCGCTTACCGCTTCCACGATAGGCTGGTAGTAGAGCTCGAACTGATCCTCATGCAACGCTGTATGCAGGTCGTGGCGCAACAGTACCGCCTCCTCGGTGAGCCGTTGCTGGTCGCCTTGATACCAGTGCCAGGTGTTGCGGCCCTGCTGCTTGGCATCGGCCACCGCTAGGTCGGCGCACTGCATCAGCTCGTAGGCATACGCTACACTCTCGCCGTTGCAGGCGATGCCGATGCTAGTACTAATGTGCAACGGCTTGCCCTCGACCATGAAGGGCTGAGAGAGCGTGTTTAGCACCCGCTCGGCTATCTCAACACCAGCCTGGCGATCGTCGAGGTTGGTAAACAGCAGGATAAACTCATCCCCGGTCATGCGGGCCAGGGTGTCGCCCTCGCCCACTACCTGATGCAGGCGCTCGCCCACCGCCACCAGCAGTTGGTTGCCAATGTGGTAGCCCAGACCATCATTAATCGTCTTGAAACCATCCAGATCGAGGTGCATTACCACCAGCAGCCCCGGCTCCTCCTGGACCCGCGCGAAGGCTTCCTGCAAGCGTTCATCGAAGGCGGTCCGGTTGGGAAGGCCGGTCAGCAGGTCATGGGTGGTATGGTAAGCCAGTTGATCTTCCTGCTCGCGCTGCAGAGTGATGTCCTGCTGAATGCCGATATAGTGAGTACAGGCGCCCGCCTCGTCGAACACGGGACTCAGCGAGAGGTGTTTCCAGAACGGTGTGCCGTCCTTGCGGTAGTTGCGCAGGGTGACATCGGCAGACTGCTGCTCGCTGATGGCCCAGCGGAGGGCGATGATGGCCTCGGGATCGGTGTCCGGCCCCTGCAGAAAGCGGCAGTTGCGCCCCAGCGCCTCCTTGGGCGCATAGCCGGTGATGGCGGAGAAGGCGTCGTTGACATACACCAGCGGCAAGTCGGGCTCCGTGGCATCGGCCATGAGCACCGCGTTGGGCGTGGCCTGGATACCACGCTCCAGCAGACGGCGCTCCTCTTCCTCCTGCTTACGGGCCGTGATATCGCGGCAGATGCCATAGACGCCCACCACCTCACCATCGATGGTGACCGGGAAGTTGAGGATTTCCAGCCGATACGGATATCCGTCGCGGTGGGTGCCCATGGTCTCATAATGACGCGACCCACCCTGCCTGGCGATATCAAACCCGGCCTGGGTCAGCTCACGATAGTCTGGTTCGATGAACTCATTGAAGTGCCGCCCGATCAGGGCTTCCTCGGGGTATCCCGTGATACGCGTGAGCGACGCATTACCGCGCTGGAAGCGCCCCTCCAGGTCGAACTCGTAGACCCCGTCGGGGTGGTTCACGAATAGTGAGCGGTGCCATTCAGCCAGCACCCGATGGTTGGTGGCATCGCGATCACGCAGGATCGCCAGGGCCACCAGCGCCGCGGCCTGCCTCATCCGTCGGCGACTCACCTCGGTAGGATGATTGGGATCGCGGAAGTAGAGACCAAAGGTGCCGAGCAGCTCGTCCTCGGCAGTCAGCACGGGATTCGACCAGCAGGCGCGCAGCCCCTCACGCTGAGCAGCATCGCGAAACGCCGCCCAGCGCGGGTCGCTGCGGATGTCCTCGGTGATCACCGGCTCACGGCGGAAGGCCGCGCAGCCGAAGGAGGCCGCGTCGGGGCCAATGGGCACCGCCTGGAGGCGGTCCTGGTAGGCCTTGGAGAAACGCGGGTTGGCGATGAGGCTAAGCGTCTTCCGCCGGGAATCGAAGCGCATGAAGGCCACGATGGCGTCCGGCAGCATCACCTCGATCCAGCGCGCAATGGCGTCAAGTGTTTCTTCAAGCGGGTCCTGCTGTGCGATGCGTTCATGGACCTGCTGCTGTACCTCCATCAACGCCAATTCATCGAGCACTGCCATATCTCCATACCGCTGCATTCTGGGAGTAGGCACTCTTTTCATCACCCACCGCCCTCCATGCGGAGGATAGTGGCCGAGCGTGCCCTGACGGGCAAGGCACACGCGCCATATGGGTTTCGTCATGTGCCGGGATGACACTACGCGGCTTTTGCTGGATACTGCGCTCGCTCAGCGAGGAGGCCCTTGCCGCCCTGCGCCTGACCTCCTGACCACTCGCCTGCACGGATTGCGGCTGACCTGATTCGAGGTTCTGCCCATGATTACCAACCCCCTCTGGGCCCGCCTGACGCTGGCCACCCTACTCCCCATGACACTGGTCACCCTGGCACTGAGCCCGATCGTCACCTCACACCTTGAGGAGCGGGTCGACGGCAAGCGTCGATCGGCCGAGTCGCTGCTCGCGTCCGAATATGCCCTGCTGCTCCAGGGCATGAACGAGAGCTTCAACCAAGTGCTGGCCACCGCGGAGTACCCGCTGCTGCAGCGCTTCCTGTCCCGACAAGCAGCCGCCCAGACGCCGACGTGGGGCTTGGCGGCGCAGGGCGACTGGGAGCAGCTGGCAGCGCTGTTCGACACCTTGCTGACCCACTTCGGTCGCTATACCCACCTGGCGGTAATCGACCCCGAGGGAAAGGAGTGGGTCGCCACCTCAACGGTGCCCCTGCTGCCGAGGCCACCAGTCATCGACCATGGCGACACACCCGCCTTCCGCCAGGCCATGACCCTGCAGTCACGCGACCTCTATGTCTCCCCGCCGCGGCTGGGCGCCTCCGGAGAAGAGTCATCACCGGTGACCACCGTCATCGACATCGCCACACCGATCGTCGATGACCAGGGCGAGCGTCTGGGCGTATTGCTGTTCACCCTCGACTGGTCCCGACTCACTGCCTCATTACTCCATGCCCGCGAGGCAGGCTCAGGCCAGGCCCTGCTGGTGGATGCCCAGGGCAAGTGGCTGCTGCCCGACGCCGACGGCCCAGGCGAGAGCTTCGGCCAACCGCTGGCAGCGCGCTGGGGTGACGCCGGGACCGCCATGGCCACCCGTCCACAGGGCACGGCCACCCTGGACGAGCACCTGCTCGCCTTTCGCCAACACGACCTGCGTACTCAGCACTACCGCAGCCAGGCCGGCATGATCCTCAGTGAGGCGGAGACTCAACCTTGGCGGCTCGGCATCCTGGTGCCGCGGCCCAGCCTCTGGGAGCTGCTCAAGGAGCACCCGGTGCAGCTGCTGGCCATCGCCCTGGTCTACCTGCTGTCGGTGGCCTTCGGGGTGTTCTGGGTGCTCAGTGATCACCGCCTGCGTGGGCTCAGGCAGCGGGCGTTGACATTCTCCCGCGAGGCCCGTCAGTACGCCGGCGAGGTCCAGGACCTCTACGAGCACGCCCCCTGCGGCTACCATTCGCTGGACAGCGACGGCCGGGTCATCAAGATCAATCGCACCGAACTTGGCTGGCTGGGCTATCGCGCCGACGAGGTGATCGACAGGCGCTTTTACCGTGACTTCATTACTCCGGAGACCCGAGCGGCCTTCGATGCCGCCTTTCAGCAAGTACTGGGCGAGGGTCAGGAGGGCAGCGCCGAGTGCGAGCTGCTGTGCCGCGATGGCACCCGCCTGCCGGTGGCGATTCAGGGCACTGCCCAGGTTACCGAGGAGGGCTTCCAGTACTCCCGCGCCACGGTGTTCGACCTCAGCGAGCGCAAGGCACTGGAGGCGCGGCTGGAGAAACAGGCACTCACCGACCCGCTCACCGGACTGGGCAACCGCCGCTACCTGGAGGGCCAAGCGGCCATGGAGATTGCCCGCGCCCAGCGCAGCGGCGCACCGCTGTCGCTGATCGCCATCGACCTTGACCACTTCAAGCGTATCAACGACACCCACGGGCACGATGTGGGCGACCTGGTGCTGCAGGCCTTCGCCAACACGGCCCGAGCGCTGCTGCGCGACGGCGACGTACTGTGCCGCATGGGCGGCGAGGAGTTCGCAGTGCTACTCCCCGACACGCATCGGGAGCAGGCCCTGGAGGTCGCCGAGAGACTACGTAAGGCGGTAGCCACGACTCCCGCCAGGGTCGGGCAGGCCGGGATGGAAGACGCCACCCTGGCCTATACCGCCTCGCTGGGCGTGACGTTGATCTGTGCCGGGGAAAGTACCCTGAAGCCGGCTATCAAGCGCGCCGACCAGGGGCTCTATGCCGCCAAGGAGGCCGGCCGCAATCGAGCTCACTGGCAGCCGGCCACGTCCTGATACCTTAGACATGACTGCCGACCATCATCGCACCTTCTTATGAACGCCTGTCTCGTTCGTCAGGGGGGAGTGTTGATACACCTGGCGACGCCCTGGCAGGTCCTGGGTGGGACGACTACCTTTGCCTGCCAAGACGTGCTTGCTTCTCTCGCCGACACCGTTAGAGAGGGGACTTGCCCATCTTTGATTGTGGCCATCCTAATTAAAATGTATATAGTATTCCTTAGAGGGATAGCCCATCTATGCCACTGATGTAACTCTATAAAAATCAAAACCATATACGCAGGTAAACCGACATGGCCCTCCCCGCGCAGCACGAAAACCCCTCAGCGGCCGTGATTCGGTCGCTGCTCCAGCACGACCATCAACTCTCCCTCTATGCCAAGGAGATGACCTACCCGCTGAAGGCCGAGGTTGCCGAGTTGGACTTGAGCACTGGCCGCCTGGTGCTTGAGGTGGAATATGCCGGTCAGGATATCGAGCGCTATCTGACCGACGGTGATGTCAGCTTTGACCTAGAGGCCATGAAGGGCCACCAGGGCATGGAGCGTGAGACCTACAGCCTCAGCAACGTTACCGCCAAGCTGCTCAAGACCGACAGCGCGCTCTACCGCCTGGAGTGCCAGCTGCCGGGATCGGTGTTCGTCGCCGAGCAGCGCGGAGCGATCCGTATCCCCTTCGTGCTCGGCATGCAGGCGCGGGTCGGCCTTGAGGTCTACCTGCACGAGCTCAATGTGCCGGGACGGTTACGCAACCTGTCGGTAGGCGGCTGCATGGTCGACATCGACCTGGCCGAGAGCGTGGCCATCGGCGTGAATCAGGAGATTCCGGGGGTCACTATCGAGTTTCCCAATGGCGAGAGCTTCTTTGCCGAGGGCAAGATCCGCCACATTCGGCCCTTCGGCAACCACGGCTACGCCGCGGTCGGCATCCAGTTCATCAACATGGGTCCCCTCCAGACCGAGGCGTTGTTCCGCTACGTGAGCGAGTCGGAACGCGAGGCCGCCTACCGCACGGGAATCAACGACAAGATCGACGCCCACGCCACGCTGTTCATTCCCGGGGCGAAGGAGAAAAAGATTCTGCAACGCGAAGCCCAAGAGCGCGAGAAACGCTCCCGCCAGTCACCCATGGAGCGTGGCGTCATGGACGTGGCTCATCAGCTCCAGGTGGGGCTGATGTACATGAAAACGCGCGATCTCTTCCCCGAAGAGCTCTTCTACGACTGCGTCGACACCCTGCGCTTCCTGGTGGAGCAGGATCACAAAGCCTTGCTTTACGCCTTGTCCTTCCTGCGCGACGAGTCAGACTGGGTGCGCCATGCGGTGCAAGTGGCCAGCCAGCTGGCTGACGTGCTATTCACCCGTGACCCCCATGACCCACACATACGCGAAGCCGTGCTTGGCGCCCTGCTGCACACCATGGGCAAGCCCCTGTTGATAGGCCCTCAGCTGCCGTCGCTGAAGGTCAACATGAACCCGCCGCAAAAAGACATTCTCAAAGGCCATGTGGTCGCCCTACAGCACAAGCTGCAAGCGCTCGGCTGGACACCCAGCCCCACCTGTCGCGAGATCATCGAAAATACCAACGAGCGCCTGGACGGCAGCGGTTACCCGGCTGGCAAGCGGGGTGACCAACTTTCAGAGCGGGTGCGATTGGTTTCTGTGATCAAGGCGATCAACAAGTTGATGCACGTCCGCAACGGCATCCCGCCGCGTACACCGCTGGATGCCTACCGCATGATCAATGAAGCCGCCTCGGCCTACGACAAGACGGTACTGGTGGAGTACATACAGGCCTATGGGCTCTACCCGATCGGTAGCTTGGCCAAGTTCTCGGGGGGCTTCCTCGCCTGGGTCAAGGAAATCGACGGCAAGGGTATGCCGAGTCAGGTAAAAGTGGTCAAGAACCTGCGTTTCCCGGACACCAATATCAGTAGTGAGCTGGGCAGAGACGACTTCTCGCAAATCGGCAAGCTGGAGGAGATCGTCAATCCAGCCGACTATGGCGTGAAGGTCATCAAGGTCTAGCGGAAAAGAAAAATGCCCCTGGTGACGGACGGACACCAGGGGCAAGCAGGGTAGATAAAACTCAAGGAAGCGCCTCTTGACCAGAAGCGCAGCGCTATGTCAACGCGGGGCAAAATTGCTGGACATTAGCACCCTCGCATAATGCCCTGAACAGCGACTCAGGACCACCCGGCGAAGAGCCCGAAAAAAGATAGAAAAACGCCCCTTTTTTTGGGCATAGAAAATTTTACGCAATTTCTTTACGCATAACTGCCCCTCCAGGGCCTCTCGGAGGGGCGGTCAGCGTGCGTAAAGAAAACGACCCTTTACCGCCACATGGCGGCTACTGGCTGAGCTGGTGGAGCTGTCCCGGCACCAGGGCGAGGAGTTGCGACGGCTGCGAGACGCGAAGAGGTGGCCTCCCTGCGGCGCCTTCCCCCGCCCCCAGGGGCAGCAGACCAGGGCAACCAGGAAGACCCGGCAAACCGCCCAGAAGGTGGACAGGAGCACAGGATGCGCCCACCAGACCCCACCCCGCGAGCCAGACCAGGAGCCGACCGACGAGCGCGACTCGCTGGAGCTGGTCGAGCCGTTCGGCGAGAACGATTCGGGACGCCCTGCGCAATTCTTGAAGGGTGCATAGAGCTTGTGCGAGATGGGAAGCCCCGCGCCGACGCGAGGTCAGGCGGGGCTGTTCTTTTACTTGCCGATCAGCATCACGACGAACATCGCGACGTTCACGACAAGGGTTAATACAGCAATAACTTCCATACTGTTGCCCTCAGCAGAGGGTCGCCCAACGATCCGTTACTGGCCTACCGGCGCTGGCAGTCGACTAACTGGTCCCAAGACACGACCGTTCAATAACCACCCTCTGATGCCAGCCGGGTACCAAACCGGGCGGGTGGGCCTGAAATCGAGCCTTCCGGCTCGTATTTAGTGATCAGGTCTTTTCAGAAGAAACAACGGCCGCATACCTGGGCTAATCGACCTCGCCAGGTTATCGAGCCACCACCAGGCGGTCTACCCCCTTACGAGCCGTCCCGCCGCCCCATTGCATTACTGACGGAGTGGTCATAAACTGAGCACGTCGACTAACTGGTCTCAAGACCTAGCGATGCCGCCACCAACGGCTCGCGCGCGAAAGCCGCCCCACCAAGGCGGCTTCGTTGTTTCTAAAGCCTTACCACTGTATTTATTATCCACGCCAAAATACTGTAATGTAAGGTTTTTCCCTTCCTTATAGGGGGTTAACAGAAGCCCCCACCTGGGAATTCCTAAACACCCCCACCTGGGAGTCCCAAGGAATCTCCAAAGAAGACGCATAGCAAACCATACGCATACGGGAAGCAGACGAAGAACATATATCCATTGCGGGGGGATCCCCAAAAACCCCCACCCCATGTCCGAAAATCCTTGTGAGGCAGCCCGCCACCCCATACCTTTGCGTCTAACAAAGCTACTTGCTCACAGAAGGTTGGTATGACTCAAGACGCTAGCGCTTCCTCCTCAGGAGAACAGAAGGCAGCCCCGAAGAAGACAGATGCGTTCACACAGAAGTGGGGGAAATCAACCAAGAGCGCCGGCTGGACAGCCATACCCAACATACTGATATATAGGCAAAAAAGTCTCGGACTATCCCCCCTGGATCTCAATATCCTGCTCCACCTGATGACTTACTGGTGGCAAGACGAGCAAAAACCGTATCCGTCCAAAGCCACCTTGGCTCAAGCGATTGGGGTCACTTCAGGCACTATCCAGAAGCGAATTCGAGGCATGGAAGCCGCCGGTTTCATCAAACGCATAGAGCGCCGCCGAGAGAGCAATCGCAGTGATACCAACGAGTATGACCTATCCCCACTGCGAGACCTCCTGCTTCCACATGCCGAGGAAGAACTGCGGGAACGCAGGAAGAAGCATGCCGAAAGACAGAAGCGCAAGACGACCGTCACCAAACCAAGCTCCGAGTAAAATCAAGATATTGGCGCTTATCCTGACCATGACCGGTCTAGAACCACCGACACGCTGCTAGGCAGCCTCTGCCACCGATCCGGCCTCTAACCGGTAGTTTAAACTAGCACAGCCCGGCATTTGAGTAGCGCCACGAGATCATGATAGCTTACTGATTGCCCTCAGGAATTCCGTAAGGGCGCACCCCGCGCAGACGGGGATTATCGGCGGAACGGGATAGCCCCCAGGAGCTTTTTTGAGTGCACCCCGCGAGCGGGGATTATCGGATCCGACAGGGCCTTGGTCGAACGATACGCCAGTACGCCCCGCGCAAGTGGGGATCGTCGTCACCCCTCTCGTCCCTGCCCAGTAGGATGAGAGGGGCGCTCGTTTTTCTCGGGCCCATACGCCACCCGAATGACGCACAAAGCCGGTTGCTCCGTGTCTGTCGGCCAGGATCAAGCTCCGCGCCCCGCCTTGCTCATGGTCTCCGCACAGTCCATCACGTCACCGGCCAGGAACAGCAGGTTCCCTCGGTTTCCCCCAGCCCTGACCACCGGTTGTGGCGGGGTAACTCCCCTCAAGGGCGTCCCTTGGTGGATCGCCGCCTTCAGCTCGTTGACTGACACGCCCAACAGACGAGCGGCATTGGTCAGGCCGATGCGTTCAGTGCGAAAGTTACTCACCAGGTGGCCTCCTGCAGCGTCACCAATACTCGGGCTTGTCCGCCGGCTTCTTGCGCGTATGCACGCGCTCAGGGAACTGATGCGCTGCAAGCTCTTCCGGCAAGATGTAGCGACGCATCCAATCAGCCTGCTTCTGCAGCGAGCCGGGTGGCTTACGCTCCAGCCCCTTGCGGTGGGGCACGATGATACCGACGCGAAGATGAGGAAAGTCTTCACGGATCGCCTCCAGCGCAGGGGCCATATCCGTGTCTCCTGAGACCAGCACGAGCTGCTGGACCTGGTCGTCACACTCGCCTCGCCAGCAGTGCTGGGCGGCCATACGGTACATCGTAATGCCGATCCGGACGTCGGTCTCTTTCTCTTCCAGGTGCCAGATATCCACCTGGTCGGCCCGGGAAGGAGACACGTATCTGGACACAAAACGTGGCGCCTTGCGGTGATCCAGGCGATGCCGTCCCCAATGGACCGTGACGCCACGCGCCTTGAGCGCTCTGACGTAGGTGTCCTGGGCCTGCTTGGACTGGGGGCCGCGTGTCGCCAAGGAGGGCTGCACCGGAGAGGTGAAGTAGTGGATCTCAGCCACCTGGCTCAGCGGATCATTCTCATTAACCACAGCTTCCAGTAAGGCGGGGAGATTGAGCCACTTGTATGGCGTGCCGGCCAGTAACCCATAGAACACGTTATAGCCGTCGATGAAAAAAGCCGTCTGCACGAGATGCGATCCCTAGAAACGAAGAAACCGGCACGGTGGCCGGTTTCCTCACCCTGACTGCCAGCGAACTGAATCGCTGCGTGCAGGGCTGAGTCGTAGGACTATAGTGGCCAAAACATAGCCCGCCAAGAAGTAGATAATATCTATCAGGGAAAAGGCTATAATAGCCCTAGGCTACCTATACCTTCCCCCTGCGGTCTTCCCGAGACACCCGCCGCCCATGTCACCATCCAGCCATCGACATGTGCGCATCACCGACTCAGGTGCTTGATGCTGGAGGGGGCCTTCGTGCCATCGCCCAATCCCCGGTCTCAGCTGGGTGCTCCTGGTCGCGATATCTCTCAGCCGAGCCGCGTTGACCTTAGCTTGCTCAGATCGACGGAAGGCCAATCTTGTCATTAGAGCTCACCAAAATACCATAACCCCATGAAAAAATTGGAAAAAACAAACTCCCCTCTTAAAGCCTGCCACCATCCTGCGTTAGCGTATAGTTTGGGGCGTAAGACAAGGCACGAAAACGCAACATCAATGAGTTAGCGGTGAAAATAGCCACAATCGGGTGACTCTCATCCCGCTTTTTCGGTGAAGTGTATAAAAATTTTCATTGGGAAAAACTGCGTTGCAGAATCCATAGAACGTGCCGTAGCTCGCCATCGCTACCCAAATACGAGGTGGGTGCGCCTGGTCGCGTAATTGATCTAGCCCCGGCCCAAGGTGGGTGCTGGAGGTCGCGATTTTTTTATGGACAGAGTGACGCACTTTCCCTGAAACGCCGCAGTGGCGCGGCTTACAGGGTGATTGGCAAATCAGCTTCTATGGATTCCCTGACGCACTTTGTGTCGCCAGGGCGCCCAAGACGGTGCGCTGGGGTCGCTGGCCAGGCGTCCTTGGATGGTACCTCGGTTCTATGGACAAAGTGACGCACTTTTCCTGAAACACCCCAGTGGCGAGGCTTTGAGAGCGACCGGCGCCCCCGCTGTCCAGACGCGAGGTGGGTGCTGTGGGTCGCGAAATGGCCCGATCCCCAGCCTCAGCTGGGTGCTCCTGGTCGCGATATTGCCATGAAACCCTGGATACAGGGGCTTCTTGGCCATGCGTTGCGTGATGAATCAAGGTGGGTGCTTTCGCTCGCGCGAGGTAGGCCTAGAACGACGCACAAACCAAACCGCTTGGGTTTATGCTAGACTGCCCCCATGCCAACCGTCCTACGTTTCGATGGCCTGCGCGCCGTCATCTATCCCAACGATCATCGACCCGCGCATGTCCATGTCATTGGCAAGGGCGGCGAAGCAGTGTTCATCCTGCACTGTCCCGATGGACCCCCGGAGCTGCGCGAGAGCTACTGCTTCAACACCCCGGATCTCAACCGGATCGCCAGCGCGCTGTCGGCTGAGCTCCTGACACTCTGCCGTAAATGGAGGGAGATTCATGGCCATTACTGATGACACCCGGCAGCAAGCCGAGGCACGCCTGGTCGCTGAGCGCGACCAGGCCCACGCAGTGTCCGCCCGCTATGACCGGCGGACCAAGCGCGTGATCGTGCATCTGCACAGTGGTCTGGAGCTGGCCATCCCGCCGGCTCTGATGGAAGGCCTCGCCGACGCCACGCCGGAGGCCTTGGCCGAGATCGAGGTCTCGCCGTCCGGGCTTGGCCTGCACTGGCCGCAGCTGGACGCCGATGTGTATGTCCCGGCCCTCCTGGCGGGGCAGTTCGGCAGCCAGCAGTGGATGGCCCGCCAGATGGGGGCCGCCGGTGGCCGAAGCCGCAGCGCCGCCAAGCGTCATGCGGCCAGGGCCAATGGCACCAAAGGCGGCCGTCCTCGTAAAGCACAGGCCTAGCGGTATACACCAGGGGGTGTTCAGCAGCGAGGTGCCTCTCGACTGATAGGCACTCGGCTGCCCTATCACACGTTACTGACTGGGGTGGGTGTATTCGGTCGCGCTAAGCATTGCTACCCCACCCCCGGCCCGTCTCTGCCCGGATCCACCCCCCACCCGGGGGAGGACGGCGGTTCCTGGGGCGACTCCTCAGCCGCCGGTCGGGCAGGCGTGGGATCGAGCACAGCATTCGACCGCTGACGCCTCGCGCGTGCGAGTGTCTCCCGCTCGCGATCCTGCCGATCCCGCTCATGCTGCCGGGCCATCCAGGCCTCGTAGGCCGTTGTCACCTGTCGAATTTCCTCCCCAAACCGTTCAGCAGCTTGGTGCAGGCGTCGACGCGCTCGGTCAGCTGATCCAGGGCGGCGGCGTTCTGGCGGTCGCTCCGTTCCAGTTCCTCCCGCAGTGACTGACTCTCGGCCTGCTGCTCGTTCAGCGCTGTCTGCAGCCTCGCGAGCTCGGTTAATAGCCCATCGGCTAGCGACTCGGCGTCGCGCTGCTGCTGCTCTAACTGCTGCAAGAGCAGCGTTTCTAGCTCGGTCATCTTCGCTTACTCCTCCGTCAGCCGGATCACCGGCACGCCACTGTTCAGTGTCCCCACCCAGGCTGTGTCCGGGTCGATACCCACCAGATAGGGCTCGCCCTGGATCGTGCGCACCTCCACGCCCTCCGGCAGCCTCGGCGCCGCCTCCTCGGCCCGCCGAATGTCCTGCCGGAGCGTTATCAGACGCTCCAGGCGGCTGTCGATCAGCCGGTCGGCCAGGTGCAGGCCGCCCGCCGTCACGCTCCCCACGGCCAGCATCACGGCCGCGGTGATCGCCGCCGGTCGTGTCCAGCTCCGCAGGCCTCCGATCCGGCTCAGCCGCTCGGCCTGGGTCGCCGCGGTCGACAGCCGCTGTTCGATGCCCTGAATCTGCTCCCGCTGCCGCCCCTCCGACTGGCTCAGGGCGGTCTCCCAGCTCGAGAGTCGCCGCGTCTGCTGAGACTCGACCTGGCTCAACGCTGCGGCTATCGCCTCGTTCAGGCGCTGCGTCTGCTCGCTGATAGCGGCCTCGGTGGTACTCAGCGCGTCGCTCAACTGCTGCTGCAAGGCGTCCTCGTGCTCGCTCAGCTGCTGCTGGGTCACATGGTCCAGCTCGGCCAGCTGCTCTTTGCGTCTCTCGGCGAGCCTCTCGCTCAAGGGTTTGCTCGATGGTCCAGTTGTCACGGTAGAGGTCTCCTTTTAACCGTATGGCCTGCTTTTCCCCGTGGGGCCGGACGCTCACGAATGCGTGACTCGCCCGAGTGATTTCGCCGATTTCAGCCAGCTCCTCGCGCACCTCGGCCGCGGTGGTCACCAGCCCCTTGGCGGCCAGCGCCTCGATGTGCTCGGTGATGTCGGCTCGGGTCCTGGGGTGCTTGTCTGGCTTGCTCCGGTGCCCCTCGTCGCCCGGCTGAACGGGGCGTGCTCGGTCCGGATCATCGGGCCGCGCCCAGCCCTTCGCGTGATTCCAGGCGTCACGCAGCGGATCGAACGTTTTTTGATGGCTCGGCGGCGCGATATTGAGCGCCCGCCCGGTGGTCAGCTCGATACGGGCGGTCAGCGTATGGATATGGGGGGTGCCGTCGTCATCACGATGCAGCACCGCGCAGGTGGCGTACTGGTCGGGCTCCAGACCGGCGAACGCTGTGCGTTCCCAGTCCTCGAGGACAGCCTCGATCTCGGCAACGGTGGGGTTGTCCTCAGGCGCCCAGGCGATCACCCCGCTGGTATAGCGCCACCGGTGCGGACTGGCGTCGGCCACCTGGGCGACCAGGTGCGGATCGCCGCGCAGCACCGTGACCTCGGCACGGCGTTCGCCGTTATGGTCATGCTCCTGGAGGAGATACCGCACCGCGCCGGCGGTGCTTCCCTGGCCGTGGCGGAGAAATTTCAGGTGCATGGCTCGTCCCCCTGCCCCTGGTCGTCAGGGTCATAGCGAGGAAGCTCGGCCAGGTGATGCAGCTCGCGCTGGATCGCCGCCAGCTCGGCGAGCAGCTGGGCATGGTCACCGGGCGTCAGGCCGACCGTATTCAATACGCGAGCGATCTGGTTCACATTGCTGCCGATAGCAGCGAGCTGGCGGAGCAGCGCCGGATCGGCGGTCAGGGTGCGCAGCCGACGCCGCTGCCGGCGCTGGCCAGTCTTCACTGCGTCGGCACCGTCGACGCACTGGCGCAGCCAATCGCTCAGTGACAGGTCGGCCGCCTCGGCACACTGCCGCCATCGGTCGGCAGTGGTCTCCGGCAGCCGGAGCGTCACCCGCCGAGCGAGTGGCGGACGTTTGGGACGATCGGTGCCGGCGCTCATGGGTGGCACCCCAAGGGGCTGGGGTTGGGGGTCGGGGTCGAGGGGCGGAGCCCCCGCCAGCCCCTGGCTGCGAGCGTCAGCGAGAATATGCGATTTATCGCATATGTCAGACAGGGTAGACTGGCTCCCGTGCTATATCGCGAGCCTAGCCGGCTGTCGGTGTGTGCATGAGTGGACAATGAAAACCTCCTGGATAGAGTGGCCCTGCTCCCTATAAGGGGTTTTCCCACAATTAACTCGACACACAGGCCAAAACAGGCGCGGGGAGTGCCGAGCTGAGCCCGGCTCTTGGCGTGGTGCCGAGGCCATTCACGCCTGCACTGGGGGCTATCTCTGCACTGGGTCACTCAGGGTCGCGCTGCCACCCAGCTCGGACGTTCGGCATACACCGTTCATCAGAACAGCAGCACAAGAGCGACGCCCAACTCTCTACCCCCTTCACGGTAGAGCCGCGGGATCGCCCGGCTCGACCTACTGGTCAGCCACGTCGAGAGCCGCCGATGAGCCCACACCAAGCACGGGCCGGAAATCGTCCAGGTCAGGTGACCTGGCTGTTCAGGCAGCGATGGAAGTTAACGGTATATATCTCGCCAAGCCGTGCGCGCCGCCGTGGTGACCAGCCGGGCGATCGCGATCGCTCCCCATTGATGGCCTCAGCGGATGGATCATCAGACAGCGAATGATCCAACGCCCACCCAGTCAGGACGATGGCCCACCATTCCTCCCCTACCACGGCGGCTCCCGTGCGGATCCGGGCAATTATCCCTCCCCCGATAATTGCCGATAATTGTGCAAAAGGCATATTATGTATTGTATTTTGTACCGTATAAAATATAATATGAAATACATAATACGATACACGCGGAGAACGATACATATGGCACGCACCGGGATCACCTACGAGCAGGTCGCGACCGCCGCCGACGCCCTGGTGGGGCAAGGCGAAAAACCGTCGATCCAGCGCATCCGCGAGCAGCTGGGCACGGGCTCGCCGAACACGATCCATCGCCACCTCAAGGCGTGGCGGGCCACCCAGGCGCCGCCCGAGCGCCGCGCCGCCCGTCTGCCGGACGAGCTGGCCGCCGCCCTGGCCGAGGAACTGGAACGCCAAGCCGCCGCGGCGCGTGCCGAGGCCGAGGCGGACGCCCTGGAGGCGCAGCACAGCGCCGATGAGCTGTCGGCCACCGGCGAGCTGCTCGAGGAGCAAGTCGAGGAGCTGAGTGCCCGGGTCGAGGCCCTGGAGAGCGAGCGCGACCGGGTCACCGGCGAGCGCGACGAGGCGCGCAGCGCCCTCGCCGAGCTCCGCGAGCGGGGGCGGGAGCTGGAGACGCAGCGCGACGACGCTCGCCAACAGCTGGCCGAGGCCCGCAACCGGGTGACCACCCTCGAGGAGCAGCGCAACGAGGAGCGGGACGCCCGAATCGACGCGCAGCGCGAGGCCAAGACAACCGACCAGGCCCGCATTGAGGCCGAGCGGGCGCTGGCCGTCGCGGAAACCCGCACCGAAGCCGCCCAGCAGCAGGCCGAGGAGCGGGCGAAAGCCATCCAGGAAGAGCGTCAAGCCCGCCAACAGGATGCGAAAGACCATAAGCAGGCCCTGGCCGAACAACGCGAGGAGTACCGCGAGCGCCTGGCCGTCATGGAAAAGCAGCTCCAGGACGCCCAGAAACGCGCCCAGGAGGCCGAAAAGGGGCAAAGCAAGGCCGAGATCAGGGGGGAGGCCCTAGCGGCCCGTCTGGCGGCGCTGGAGAGCGAGCAGAAGGATCAACAGCGTCGCCGCGAGGAGCAGCCTGGCCTGCCATTCGACGACGAGGCGAAGGAGTAAGCGACATGGCCACCTTGCCTGACCAGGTGCTGATGGATGCCCTCGAGGATCTGGACGATTTTGCAACGACACTCCGTGCGCTGGGGATGCGTCTGGACGCGTTGGATCCTGAGGCAGCAGGCACAACAATGCGTATCGCTCACGAGCTATGGGAGCTGCAGAAGGGTTTGTCAGATGGCCGCCAGGTCCATTTTGCGACCTGAGCCACTGGCTCAGGTCATCAAATCAGCAGGGACGCCCCTGGGTGGCGAGGGGCCATCCAGAGCTTCGAGGAGCGTCTCTCCGGCGTTATCGTGTTGGGTTTGACGTTTCGTTTCCCCTGGGTCAGCGCGCCAAGCGCGGCTGCTCACTCCGTGGGCAGACTCTCCCCCTTCCTGCTAAACATTCGGCGCGAAGCGCCTTCGTTCCCGCAGAACGCTAGTGTTCGGCCCACTGAAGGTTGGCACTTTAGCGACCAGGTGGCGCCGTCTAGGGCGCGCAGCCGCGAAGCGGCTCGAACGCGCCCGCAAGCCGCGCCTTTGGCGCGTCATCGTCTAGGCCCGCGAAGCGGGGGCGGAGCGAGGTACGAGCGGAGGGTAGGCGAGCGCGCGGCGCTCTTTTCTGTCCCTTTTCACCTTTTCACCTTTTCGGACGTAATTAGCGCTTTAAATACAGATGCTTACGCGTCTATAAAGGGACTAAATGGCTGTGGTCATAGGACAATATGGCTCCAAAAAGAGGACTAAATGGCTTTCAAAGAGAGGACTAAATGGCTTAATTGTGTGACACATTTAAGGGTCATGTCCTATAATGATGTCACACCTTCACCTAGCGGCAAATCTAAGCATGGCGAACAACAATTCTCTTAGCACGGACCTCGTCGTTAAATCAAATGCCCTCATCGAGGCCGCCCATAGTCTCACTTTAGCCGAAAGCAAACTGATCTTAGCGGCGATTGCCCAGGTACGGCGGGATGAGGCCATCACAGATGATGTCCGCTACACCGTAACAGCTAACGCCCTAGCGGATATGGGGGGGTTCAAAGCTAACCATGAGTATAGAGCTCTCAAACAGGCCTCAGCAAAGCTATGGGAACAGACCATTCGGATCATTGAGTATCCCAATGGAAAAGGATCCCGACCCCGTGTACTGCTGACACGCTGGGTGCAGAGCATTCTCTATCGTGAAGATGAAGGGGCTGTAGAGATTAGGTTTGCCAAGGACATCCTCCCTTACCTCACTCAGCTGACGGCGGAATTTAGCCAGTATCGCCTTCAGAACGTTTCGGGAATGGCCAGCAGCTACGGAGTACGCTTGTATGAGTTACTGGTCCAGTGGCGAGGGCGCGGCGAGCGTGAGGTGGAGATCGACTGGCTACGCTACATCTTGCAGCTAGAGGACAAGTACCCCTCTATCCGCGACTTGAAGCGACGGGTCATCGAGCCGGCAGTGAATGACGTCAATACCCACAGCGATCTCACTGTCACATGGGGACAACGTAAGACCGGCCGCCGAGTCACCCACATACAGTTCAAGTTCGGCTCCAAAGAAAACCCAAAACCCATTCATCATTCAGAAGCCGAAGCTAAAGGTAACGAACCAAGCGCCTCAAACGATAATGATTTTCTATTCGGTTATCCTAAGTATGTGTTAGATCACACAGCTCGCCCTGGGGAAAGCTATGAGCAGGTTGCTCATCGGCTTCGCGCAAAGCATAACCAGGATAAGAAAATAAAGAAATAAAGAAATAAAGAAATAAGCTTATAGGCCCTCGAGACCATTCATCGCCGGCAACGTGATAGTGGGACAGAAAGGCTGCTTTGTTATGGCACAATATATCTATAAGCCCTGGCGGCTCTACCCCGCCTTCTCGCCCTGATCTGGCTCAGCCGACCACCTCCACCAAGTGAGGACAGAATGGCTGTTGTGTTATGACACAATATGTCTA
>NZ_JACXZT010000011.1:35676-36089 GCF_014779595.1 Halomonas sp. ML-15 | reverse complement strand
TCCCAATTACTGATCGCCAGGGGCAGGCCCGCCGTCATGTACTCGAGCTTTAGCCACTGGCCCGTCTCCGGGTGGGCATAACCGACGCCCATGCCGTACTGCTGCTGTACACCGTACTGGGTAGCACCGCGGGCCTCTACCACCCAGGCCATCAAGGATTCCCAAGGCACGTAGACGGTTTCTTGCGTATCGGTGAGGGTAAAGCAGACTTCCCGGCGCTGGCGATTAAAGCGAACGGGGATGCTGTTTTTCAAGCGCTGCATGCCAGCGTAATAACCGAGATATGAAATTAACAAGATCGCTGGTCCACCAATTATTCCCGCCCAAAAAAAACCTTTATACACCCCCTTCGCTATATCCATAGGAAATATTACAAAGCTAACTACAGGAAAGACCAACACACAGAATAAAAG
>NZ_JACXZT010000011.1:34959-35416 GCF_014779595.1 Halomonas sp. ML-15 | reverse complement strand
CCCCCCCCCCCCCCCAACATCCAGCCAGGTATCATTCAACTCGCTGGCAGCCTTGCTCATATCCAGGGGCGGCTGACCCGTCGATAAGGGCAGTGGCGCCAGATAGGTAATGCGGCCCCCGGGAATCGCCTGCACGCCACCCGCGTAGTGAGGTTGATCCAGCGTCGGTTCGGGAAGCGCTTCGGTGTGGGGCTTTTTCGCCATGGTGTACTCGTTCAGCCCTTTATGGCCTGGCCATCGCTCGTAGGCTCAACAGCATCAGCGACACCAGACGACATCAGGCCACCACGCCCTGATTGCGGTACGCCTCGCCGAAGATCTGGTCGATGGCGCGGTGAGGATTCTCCTCGCGCAGTCGACGCACCTCAGCGGATAGGCGTACCAGCTCCTCGCTGGGCTTGGCCCACTGCTCCTTGGGGAGGGGTTTGGACCATTCCTCCATCTCCGCCGGACGCAA
>NZ_JACXZT010000011.1:0-34949 GCF_014779595.1 Halomonas sp. ML-15 | reverse complement strand
ACGGCGAATCGCCACGCGCTATGACAAGCTGGCCCGCAGCTTTCGCGCCATGGTATGCCTGGCTTGCATAGATCGTTGCCTACGTGCCGACTTTTCGTACAAAACCTAGGGTCATCGCCCCGGGACTAGACCTCGCTCCCTTCCTTCCGATATGCCTCAGCGAACACCTCTTCGACGGAACGCTGCGGGTCGCGCTCCCGGATCCGCCGCACCTCTGCGGAGAGCCTGACCAGCTCATCGCTGGGCTTGGCCCACTGATCTTTGGGAAGGGGCTTCGACCACTCCTCCACCTCCGCCGGACGCAGCTTAGGACGGCTCTTCATCAGCCGCTTGGCTTCCCACTCGGTCAGGTAGCCGGGCAGGTTCCATAGCTCGATAACGTGGTAGGCATACCAGAAGAACGTAAAGATCGGCCCGACCTCCCCCTTGGCCCGGCGCTCGCGCATCCGGCGGCGCGCATTGCGCAAGGTATGCACGCCCTCCCAGGGGGGATCGTCCTTGCCACGCGGCAGATGAGGGTCCTGGATCTCGTGCAGTGAGTGGACCTCATACTCCATATAGGCGCGGATCGCTTCCCAATTACTGATCGCCAGGGGCAGGCCCGCCGTCATGTACTCGAGCTTTAGCCACTGGCCCGTCTCCGGGTGGGCATAACCGACGCCCATGCCGTACTGCTGCTGTACGCCGTACTGGGTGGCACCGCGGGCCTCTACCACCCAGGCCATCAGGGACTCCCAAGGCACGTAAACGGTTTCTTGCGTATCGGTGAGGGTAAAGCAGACTTCCCGGCGCTGGCGATTAAAGCGGACGGGGATGCTGTTTTTCAAGCGCTTTATGCCAGAATAATAGCCTAAGTACATTATCAGCAATGGAACCAATCCGCCGAGTGTTCCTAACCAGAAAAATATTTTATAAAATAGAGAAAACTCATCTATTGTGATATCTGGTATAATAAGCCAAATAATTATTGGAAAGCCTGCGAGGCATAAGAGAAGAAACCCAAACCACGTACTTATCATAAGCTGCCATATAGAAACACTTGGCCAGCCCCCCCCGACATCCAGCCAAGTATCGTTAAGCTCACTGATGGCCTTGCTCATATCCAGAGGCGGCTGACCCGTCGATAAGGGCAGTGGCGCCAGATAGGTAATACGGCCCCCAGGAATCGCCTCCACGTCACCTGCATGGTGAGGCTGAGATAGCTCAGGTTGCGGCAAATCCGGCCCCTTGTTACTCATAGTCAAATTCCTATTTATTTGTCAGGTTTAGCCGTCTAGTCGGAGATAGCATACCAGCTCCCAGGATCGCCTCGACGGGGAAACGCCGAGGGGGTATAGCGCTTGCCGCTCCCGGTCCCACCGCGCGGGTCGATATAGATATAGACGTCGCTTGCCTGATAGTTTCCTTCGTCATCGAGGTGCTCCAGGCGCACCCCCACCACCCAGTGCTCGGTGTCGTAGCCATGGGGGGTCTGCCGGTGGTCCGGCGCCAGCCCCGATAACACCACATGACCCTTATCGGCATCGGTCTCTAACGCCAACGCTGCTGCCAGCTCGGTAGTCGCTTCCAGCCAATGCTCCGGTGCCCGTACCGTACCTTCACGCTGCCAGATTTTTACAGGCTGTACCTGCCAGGCCTTGAGCGAAAGGCGGACTGGTGCCTGGCCCACCAGTGGCGGTTGCAGTGCCTCGGGGGACAGTCCAGGTAAATGCAGCGCAACCTGATAGTGATCGGGGCGACGCGTCCAGTTGGGACGCCAGCTCTCTTTATAGACCTCTTCCAAGGTAATATGGGCGGCTTGGCTGATACGCCTTAGCTCACTGAGATAATGTTCAAGGGATTCATTGCCCTCCTCGGTTCCCCAGGGTGAGGCCAACAGCCATTGATCGTGCTGGCTGATATTGTGGCGATTATAGAGCCAGGTGCCGCCAAGCTGCAGCACCGAAAATGCCAGGCCAATGGCATTAAAACGCCAAAAGGCCGACGCCAGCTGAGGGCCTGCCATTGCCCATGTCATTCCTCCCCTAACAGCGAGGCGTGTGCTGATGGTGGAATAGAGTCCATAACCGTGCGCGCCCATTAAGCCGGCATCGCCTACCATTGCTATCGCCGCGGCCCCTTGAGCATTGCCATTGCCACTACGCACCGCATCCTGCCAATTACTTCTATTATTATTCAAACTAAACCCAGAAACCCAAAATCCGACAAAATACCCTATAGACCCTAGACCAAAGTGCATTCGTCCTAACTGAGCACTTACGCCACTTGAACGACTGGCGTTGGCAGCGTTTGCTAAGGCACGTGCCTGTGTCTGAAGCGCGGTATCACCAATACTTTGTGCCGCAAGAAATCCTGCTGCCGACGTTGCTAAAACCGAACCTGACAGCCTGATAAAGGCTTGCACTTTCTCACTATTATCTTCGCTACTCCGTGCTTCTTGGAAGACCTTTACAGCCCCCCATAACCCCACCGCCTGTCCAATAAACACCAGTAGCCCAACACCATCGCCCAATAGTCCTGCTGGCGGGGCACGGTAGATCCCTTGCCTAAGATTGCTGGTTAGCTTGCCGACCGCCACGGCCTTGCCGGCATCATCGAACTCCAGCACCAGGCCAGCACGGCCGCTGTCGCCTTCCGACAGGGTAAGATCGTCTGCCCCCACGTCGCCGACCGGGCTTAGCGCAGCAGCCAAGCGCTGCTCATGGGCATCCAACTGTGCCTGCACACCTCGGCGCTCACCACTCAACCGATCGCGTTCGGCTCCGCTCGCCTGACGCCTTCTATTGTTCAAGCTGGTGAGACGCTGGCGAAGGGCCAGGGTCTCTTCCACCAGGTCCATCAGCTCTTCAAGGCTCTCTGTCGAGAAGACAAAGCGCGCACCGTTCTCTTTGGCGGCATCGACGATACGCGCCCAGACAGCGGGGGGATCAAGCTGGCGGAACAGGTCTTCGAGGTCGGGCATGACAAAATCACCCTGCCCCGTCGTCTGTTGCAGCTGTTCCATGATCCTGGCCAAGCCGGCACCCACGGCAGGCGTGAGGTTGGTTCTGGCTCCCTCTGCTAAGGGTCGAATATTGTCAGGCAGTTCTGTCAGGTCGGGCAGTTTGCCGTTTTCGGCGCCTTTTAGCTCATCCACCCAGCTGTCCAGGTGATTCAGAATGCCGTATCCCGCGGAAATAAGCGCCGTGTAGTCCTTTATCAGCGCTGCTTGTTCCTCCAGGCTACGGGTATGAAAGAGGGGGCGATCATACTCGGGGTGTTCGGTGAGCCACTGCTTGATGCGTTCGATGACGTCATCGTCCCGGCAGATATCCCGCGTACAGGCATATTCTGCCGAGAACGCTTTCTTAACTTGGTCTTCACTGTCGGCGTCAAAATACCAGGCTGCCAAGTGAAAGCGGCTGGAGCACAGCATCTCGACCCGATCTTGGCTGATATTGGTCAGCAGAGCATTCCAGCGTGCGAGCTTGGGCCGCTGCTGTTCCAGGAATTGATCCATCTCGCCACGGCGAATAAGGTCGTTGACCCCGCGCTGGCCGAAGGAGGCCCCTTCCAGAATATCGCGAACGCGCCGATTATTGGTCTCTTTGAGGTCGATCAAGGTATCCAGATGCCGCTCGACAAATTCACTATTGGCGTCTGCAAGGGCGTCGCTAGCGTAATAGCGGCTTATTTCCCGCTCCTGGTTCTGCTGGATCTTAGAGGCATTGGTTCGACTGGGGTCCGGACTTACCTCGAGCAGTCTTTCTCTTAGTTCGTCCGGCAAATCGGGGTCATAGGAGCGCGGCAGGGTTTGCTCCGTGTTGAGGTAGTCGAGCAGCGTTTGCCGAGTACGCTCTCTGTTCGGCTCCTCCAGTGCTTCCAGGTCTTGCCAAAGCGCCAACTCCGGCGAGCCTTCTTCACCTGGCGCCAGCGACTCCAGCGTCTCTGCCGTCAGTTGGGTGATGGACTCGATATAACAGCCCAGCACATAATTTCGCTGTGTACGTTTCTCCTGCTCCTCCGTCCACTCCTCGATCCACCCCACCACGTTGTCCTGATACATGGCCAGGTCGCGCATGACGCCGATGTCGTCGCGTACCACCAGGCACAGGCACGCGTCGCGATCCTCGACCTTATGCTGCTTGAGCAGCTTGCCGAGGCGGGTCTTGTGGTAGTAGTGGTCGTTTTCCCAGTGGTAGGCCTCGCCTTCCTGCTCGTGGCCGTCTTCGGGCTGCTCCCGTTCGGCCTCTTCGGCGAATTCCGCGACCCACGCTTCTGCCTGGGTCGTGGTCATCAAATGCTCACCGCCACCGGACACGGGGTTAGCGCCGGAGAGGTCGACAGCCTGCATAAAGGCGTCGCGGTCGTCTTCGCTTTCCAGCACCTGGGCGCGCTTGGCGTCGGTCCACTTTACTTCGGAAAAGCAGACGTAGAGGGTACGGTCGGTGTCGTACTTGAGCTGGCCGCCGGTGATCTTATCGCCCTGCTCACTAAACACGTACTCGTCGAGTTCATTGGTCTCTCCGTCGAGCACATAGAGATAGCCATTGCGCAGCAGGCGAATCCCCAGCGGCCGGGCACTCAGGGTATAAGGGGTGGAGCATTCCGGCTCGAGTTCCTCGACGAGGCCGTAGCGCAGCGGCAGCAGTTGCACCTTACCGTTGAGCAATGGGCAGCTGCCACCATCGTCACGGTCGCGGCATGGGAGTTCATAGGCGGCCAGGGCGCCGTCTTCACGGTCATCGGTGGGTCGCTCGAACGCGGACATATGACAGGCTCCCTATGTCATGACGGGGGATTGAGGAGGGTTGGCCGCTTGCAGGGCAGCCTCGAGACGCTCGATAGCACTGAGATGCGGCGCCGTGAGCCAGCGGTAGGCGGCGGTATCGGTGGCGCCATCACGCCAGGTGGTAATGTCGAGACGGGCCATCAGGGTGCATAGCAGCGCCCACTCGCGCAGCGTGTTGATGCCGAGATCGCGCGCTTCAGCGATGATCGCGGCAAGCTGGGCATGACGCTGCTGCCCTCCGGTGCCAGGCAGCCAATCGCCACAGTGCCGATCCACGAAGGCCATCAGGCGCCGTGTATCGCGGCGCAGGTCACATGCCCGCAGTCGCTCGAGCTGCGGCTCCGAGAGTCGATACGCATGGTCCAGCGAGACGGGGGCTGCATCGGTCATCGTGGGGGACCAACAGCGCCACTCCTCGGCCACCGCGTCCGGCGCAAGCAGGCAATGCATTGGCCCCCAGGGCACTTGCGCAGGTGAGCTCTCCGGCTCGAGCAGCGCGGCGATCACCGCCGGATCGGCCAGCCGTAGCAGCAGCGGAATGCCCGCCGGGTGCACGACCTGGATCAAGCCGCGGAGATGATCGCCCAGCTCGGCGAGGTCGGACTCGCTGACGATCAGATAGCCCCACTCCGGCGCGAGGCCATCCTCCAGAAAATGCCGCAAGACGGGGTCCTCTGGCCCGGCGAGTTGTACCAGCCAGGGCGAGACGTCGTTGACGTCTGACCAGGGCGTACCGGCATACAGCAGATCCGCTTCCAAGCGCCCTGCCGACCATTCATAGAGCCGACGCGGTAAGTCCTGCACTCGCACGCCGTCGAGCAGCAGATACACCTTGTGCTCACTGGGCCAGCACCACTCGCCGCCCAGCAGCCCATTTGTCAGTGGCCAATGCAGCATGCTCGTCACCCGTCACTGCCCTTTTCGCATACCGGACACAGTGCTTGCTGCTGCAACAGCGCGGCGTGCTGCGGCGCCTCCACCGGCGTGAACTGCGGCGCGCCTTCCACCTCCTGCGGCAGCTTGGGGCCCTGGGCCGCCTGGCCCGAGCCCGAACCTGGGCTGCCGCCGGAGTTGATCTTGACGCTGGGGCCGACGATGGTGACGCCGCTGGGGTCGAGTTTGACGAAGCTGCCGCCGGCGTTGAGGGTGATCTCGGCGCCGGCGTCGATCACCACCTTCATGCCGGCCTTGTGGTGGATCTCCTGGCCGGCGTCGACCAGCTGGGCGCGGCCGTACTTCTCGTGGCGCGTGGCGTCGACGATCAGGTGGTCGTCGCCGTCGACCTGGGTGTGGCGGCTGCCGTGCACCGTCAGGTGGTCGTCGCTGTCGATCTCGCTGATGCGGTCGTGGTGGACCTTGAGATGGCTGTCGTTACCGATCTCTTCGGTACGATCATTGTTGGTGAGCAGTTCCAGGTCCTTCTGGGCGTGCAGCCAGATCTGCTCCTGGTCGGCCTGGTCTTCGAAGCGCAGCTCGTTGAAGCCCTCGCCCTGGTGGCTCTGGGTGCGGATCACGGTGCGCGTCTTGTGCGCCGGAAGTTCATAGGGCGCGGTATTGACGGCGTGGTAGGTGCGCCCGGTGATCAGCGGTTGATCCGGGTCGCCCTCCAGGAACGAGACGATAATTTCGTGGCCGATCCGCGGGATGGCGATGCTACCGTAGCCGCCGCCGGCCCAGCCCTGGGCGACACGGATCCAACAACTTGCGGTATCGTCAGGCTCGGCGTAGCGGTCCCAGGGGAACTGCACCTTGACCCGGCCGTGCTCGTCGCAGTGGATCTCTTCGCCCTCGGGGCCGACCACGAAGGCGACCTGGGGGCCGTCGACCCGAGGCCTGGGGTTGGGCACGGGCCGCCAGGCCTGATCGTCGGGCATCAGGATCAGTTCGTTGTGGTAGCGGGTCATGCCGCCACGCCCCTCGTTCTGGCTGTCTCCCTGGAAGATTCCGTCCTCCTCCAGGGCCTGGTGCTGCTCGCCGTGATGCACCACGCCGATCACCTGCCAGTCGCGGTTGAGCGTCTCGAGATCGTGGTCGGTGAGGGTGAAGCGGGCCCCCGGGGCGAGCTCGGGCAGGTCGCTCTCGGCGTCGGCGGTGCTGGCGTCCTGGCGCAGCGCGTCGAGGCGAATGCGGGTGAAGGCCTCGCCGGAGGCGTCGGCCTTGTAGCGGCCGGGGTAGTCGTAGTGTTCGTAGTCGGCGCGTTGCCCGTGGGCTTCCAGCCCATCGGCCGCGTGGTCGTGCAGCTGACCATAGCTCGGGTTCTTGAAGGAGTAGTCCTTGAGGGTGGCGCTGGCCGGGGCGATGCGGGCGACCTGGCGGAGCTTGCGCACATGGCGCTGCGGCGGCGTGCCCCCGGCGCGGCTGTGATAGCGGCGCTCGCCCAGGTGGGGCAGCACCTGGGGCGCGTCGGCGAAGATCAGGCGGTGGCCGGCATCGCCCTCGTCGCCCGTGTCGTCCGTGTCGTCCGTGCCGAAAAACTCGTGGTAATAGAACAGCCCCTCTTCGGCGGCCAGGCGCTGGACGAAGGCGAGATCGGTCTCGCGGTACTGGGTCAGATACTCGCGCGCCTCCGGTTCCCGGGTAGCGGCGAAGGCGATATCGGCGATGTCGTGCTCGTCGCACAGGGTGTTGAGCACGGTGAGCGGCGAGACCTCCTGGAAGATGCGCGAGTTGTGGCGCAGCCCAAGGCGCCACAGCGCGGGGCGAATCTCGACGTGATAGAAGGTGCGGCGGTGGCCGCTATCGCCGCGGCCGAACTCGCTGACCACGCCGTTGATAAGGCGCAGCGCCTCGCCATCCTGCCAGATCGTCAGGGTCGCCTCGCGGTCGAGGATATCGCCGGCGGAGAGGCCGCCGTCGCGGCTGGCGAAGCGTACGCTGAGCTCGAAGGGCGCGGAGAGCCGCTCACGATGGGTGAAGTCGATCACCGCCACGTCCTCGACACCGGGCAAGCCCAAGGTGAATTGCAATCCGCTCGCGCTGGCCATCACGCCTCCCTGCGTCTGGAACATGCCGTCTATTGATTTATTAGCAGAATAGAAAGCTTGGTGCGGCAAGGATACCAATCCCAGGCGCTGGTATCTGTGGGCGTTCGCCTATAGCGGTGTAGGAAATCGCTTACAAATAAAAAAAGCCCCGCACTGCGGGACGCGGTGCGGGGTAGAAGAGACGTCAGGTCATCGGCGCCGATGCGCACCGATCAGAGAGCCAGTGATCAGAAATCGAAGAACACCGTCTCGCCCTTGCCCTGCAGGCGAATATCGAGGCGGTAGCGCACCTTGCCGTCGACCTCCTCGCGTTTGGCGATCAGCGTCTGGCGGCGCGCCGGTGATTCGATGGCGCTGAGCACCGGGCAAGCGGCGTTGGCGTCCGCTTCATCCTCGAAGTAGAGGCGCGTCTGCAGCTGGATATTCACACCGCGGGCGAAGATAGCCAGGTTGATATGCGGTGCCATGGTCTTGCCATCGCCGCGGGTGATCGCGCCGGGCTTGATGGTGGTCAGAGTCCACTCGCTGTCGCCCACCGCGGTCGTCGCCGTGCGGCCGAAGCTGTTGAACGGCTTCTTGAGATCGAAGGCCGGCTGGTAATGGCCCTGGCCATCGGCCTGCCAGGCCTCGATCAGCGCATCGCGCACCAGGTCGCCATTGCCGTCGATTACCTGGCCGACCACCTCGATATGCTCGCCGTCGGCCTCGGGCTTGGCCAGCTGGTTCCAGATCTCTTCGTCGCGCTCGGGCAGGCCGGCGACATCCAGCGCCAGGCCGATATGCACGTAGGGGCCGGCGGTCTGGGAGGCGGTCTCACGCAGCATAAGATCGCGGGTACCGACACTATTGGGCTGTTGCATGGCGGTCTCTCCCGTCACTGGTTTTCGAAGTAGGTCTGCAGCTCGCCGCGGACCACCAGGTCGAAGCGGTAGGCCAGGCAGTCCATGGGCCGGCTGCGCGCCATGTCGAGGCGACCGATCATGGTCTCGACGGCGTCCGGGTCGTTGATCGTCTGCACGATGGGGCAGATCGGGATCAGCGGGTCGCCCTCGAAGTACATCTGGGTGATCAGGCGGGTCGAGATCGACGGCCCCATCACCGAGACGTGGATATGCGCCGGGCGCCAGGTGTTGATGCCGTTGGGCCAGGGATAGGGGCCGGGCTTGATGGTGCGGAAGCGGTACCAGCCGTCGTCGTCGGTGAGGCAGCGGCCGACACCGCCGAAGCTGGGGTCGAGGGGCGCCAGGTAGGCGTCCTTCTTGTGACGATAGCGGCCGCCGGCGTTGGCCTGCCACATCTCCACCAGGGTGTGCGGCACCGGCTTGCCGTACTGGTCGACCACGCGACCGAACATGATGATGCGCTCGCCGATGGGCAGGGCGTCCTGGCCTTCGCGGTAGTTCATCAGCAGGTCGTTGTCGTGGGGTCCCATACGCAGGGCGCGGAAGTCCGGGCCGCTGAGCTCGGAGACGCTGGGCCGCTGCAGACTGACCAGCGCCTGGTTCGGCGAGCGCGCCACGGTGGTCTTGTAGCCCGGCGCATAGGCCGGCGGATGCCAGTTACGGTCGCGCTCGACATAGCGCTTGTTGTCGTCTTGCATGGCGAAAAGCCCTCTGCTGGCGTAGATCGCGGGCCATGCCGCGGGTTGGCCAGTAGTGTGGCGCTTCACCGCAGGGCTGCCAATTGACGACTCGGGGCACCACCATAACCTATGGGTTATGGCTATCGATGTTGCGCCGCCGCCTCGCGCAGCGCCTCGCAGAAGGCTTCCAGCCCCAGCGAGGGCTGCAGGCTGGCATTGCGGCAGAAGCCCACCGAGCCGCCCTGGGCCTCCAGCGGCAGCGCCAGCTCGGCCAGCAGGCCGGCGGCGAGGTCATCGGCGACGGCTTCCCGCGGGGCGACCCATAGCGCGTCGCTGTCGAGGGTGTAGCGCCGGCTGATCGGCAGCGACAGGGTCTCCAGGCGCCGACCGGGCAGGCCCAGGCCGTGGCGCACGCAGAAGCTGTCGACCCGCTGGCGCAGGGTGGTCTGCGGCGGCGGCAGCACCCACGCCAGCTCACTCAGGCGCTCGGCGGGGAGCGGCGCGACGCCGGCCAGCGGGTGGCCGGCGCGCACTACCAGCAGCAGCGGCTCGTAGTAGAGGTGCTCGAAGGTCAGGTCGTGAATCTCGCGGGCCTCGGTCATGCGCCCCACCACCAGGTCGAGCTCGCCAGCACGCAGCTGCGAGAGCAGGTAGGCGCTAGCCCCAGTGACCACCTTGACGCCGCTCTCGGGGGCGTCGAGGCTCGCCTGCCAGCGCAGGATCGCCCGCGGCAGCAGTTGGCTCTCCACCGTGGAGAGCGCCCCGACCCGCAGCCACTCGCCGCCGCCCTGGGCGGCACTCGCCGCTCCCACACCCTCCTCGAGGGCGCGTAGCGCCGGCCCGGCATGGCGCAGCAGGGTGAGCCCCGCCTGGGTCAGCGCCACGCCCTGCGGCGTGCGCTCGAACAGCGGCGCGGCCACGCTCTCCTCTAGTTCGCGAATGGCCTTGGAGATGCCCGGCTGGGTGATCGCCAGGCTATCGGCGGCGCGCGCGAAACTGCGCCGCTTGGCGACCTCGAGGAAGGCCTGCAAGTGACGCAGCTTGATACGCGGATTGAGCATGGCAAGTGACCGGCGATGGCGTAAAAGCGTTACCTTCGCCGATCGGCGGCCAAAACGGAACCGCTACGCACCGCTCAGGACCGACACCCCTCGCTCAGCTCCAAAGCGCGAGCGTGGACATCGCGGGCGTTGTCGATGCCGCGCTCCTCGAGGCGGGTCAGGTAGCGCTCGGTGCCCTCCTGCAGAGGCTCGGCCCAGTCCGGGTCGTTGAGCGGGTCGTCCACCGTGTGAATGGTGCCGCCCTGCTCCACGGCTTCTTCACGCCCTTCATGGTCGAGGCGGTCGTAGACCTCGCCGGCACGCGCCGCCCACTCCATCCCGGTGTGGGCGTCGATGGCCTCCTGCACCTCGGGGGCCAGCCGCTCGTAGCTGTCGAGGTTCATCACCGCCATGGCGACCCCAGTGTAGTAGGGCACCTCGAGGTGATACTCGGCCAGCTCATTGATGCCGAAGGTCTTCATCGCCTGCCAGGGGAAGCTCAGGCCATCCATCACCCCGCGCTGCATCGAGGTGTAGATATCCGGCGCTGGCATGCCCATGGGCTGGGCACCGAGCCGCTCGAGCATCTCGCCGGCGACGTCGCTGGGGCGGCGAATGCGCAGACCGCGCAGGTCGTCGGGGGTCTGCAGTTCGTCGCCGCGGGTGTGCAGGTAGGCCGGCCCGGTGGCGAACATGTAGAGCACCTTAACGTCGTCATACTCGTCGCTGATCAGCCCCTCGTCGTAAAGCGACTGCAGCACGCAGGAGCCCTGGGAGGCACTCGCCGAGACGCCCGGCAGCTGCACGATCTCCGAGAGCGGGAAACGCCCCGAGGTGTAGCCCTGCATGGTGATGGCGATATCCGAGATGCCGTTGACCGCGCCCTGGTAGGCCTGATCCGACGGCCCCAGGGTCTGGGAGGGGTAGTTCTCCACCGAGACCGCGCCGTCGGTGGCCTCTTCGAGGCTGGCGGCCCAGGCCTCGAAGATCTCCTGATTGACCTCCGAGCCGGAGGGCCAGAAGTGTGCCATGCGCAGGGTGTCGGCGTGGGCAGCGGTCGCCGCGGCGGCCACGCAGGTGGCCAGCAGGCAGCGGGAGATGGCGTGTTTCATGGTCGACCTCTGTTGTGGTTATGAATGTCGTCTCACGGTTCGATGGTGGTGGTAGGCACTTCGATCACCACCGGTTGGTCGCCGGCCAAGGCCTCTTGAAGGGCCTCTTGCAGCGCGGCGCGACTGTTGGCCTGCCTGGCGCTTACGCCATAGCCCTGGGCCAGGGCGCAGAAGTCCAGGCCGGGCACGTCGATGCCCGGGGCGTCTTCGGCATCCAGCAGGCGCGAGAACCAGCGCAGCGCGCCGTAGGTGCCGTTCTTCAGAATCACCAGCACCACCGGGATGCGGTACTGAGCCGCCGTCCACAGCGCGCTGATGGTGTAGTTGGCCGAGCCGTCGCCGATCACCCCGATCACCCGCCGCTGGGGTTCGGCGAGCTGCACGCCGAGCGCCGCCGGGATGCCGAAGCCCAGGCCACCCGCCGCGGGAAAGTAGTAGCTGCCGGGATGGCGCATCGAGATCCGCGACCAGAAGGCCCCCACCGTGGAGGTCGACTCCTTGACGTAGATGGCGTCCTCCGGGGCCAGCGCATCGAGCACATCGAACACCGTCTGCGGCGTCAGCAGGCCGTCGGGGTCTTCGACCGCTTCCGGCCGGGGCAGCGCCTCGGGCATGGCCCGCGAACTCTCGGCCAACGCCGGCAGCAGCGCCTCCAGAGTGGCGTGAATATCGCCGACCAGCGCATCTCCCATCGGCGCCCGCGCCGCCTCACCGGCATCGGCGGTAAGGTGGATCAGCTCGGCGCCCTCGGGCAGGTAGCGCCCCGGGGCCATCTGGTGATAGCGGAACACCGGCGCACCGACCACCAGGATCAGGTCGTGACCCTCGAGGCGCGCCGAGATCCCGGCGATCGCCGCTGGCAGCACGCCGCGGAAACAGGCATGACGGGTAGGAAAGGGGCAGCGCGAGGCCGACGGTGCGATCCAGGCCGGCATGCGCAGCCGCTCGGCCAGAGCCACCGCCAGCGGGTTGGCGCGGCAGGCGTCGACCTGCGGCCCCACTACCAGCACCGGATTGCGGGCGGCGTTGAGCCGCTCGGCCAGCTCATCGAGCTGGGCCGATGACGGCCCCCCGGCCTGGCTGACGCGCCGCTCGACCAGATGCTCGGCTTCGCTGCCAGCCTCCCGGGCCCAGTCGTCGTGGGGAATCGAGACATACACCGGCCCCCTCGGCGCCAGGCTGGCGGTATGGATCGCCTGGCTCAGCGCCCGGGGCACGTCCCCCGCACAGGCCGGCTCGAAGCTCCACTTGACCAGCGGCCGGGGCAGCTGCGGCGCATCGACGTTGGCCAGCATCGACTCCACGCCGATCATCTCGCGGGCCTGCTGGCCGGCGGTGATCACCAGCGGCGAGTGGGAGTAGACGGCGTTGGTCAGCGCGCCCATGGCGTTGCCTGTGCCCGCCGCCGCATGCAGATTGACGAAGGCCGGGCCACCGCTGGCCTGGGCATAGCCGTCAGCCATGCCCACCACCGCCCCCTCGTGCAGGCCGAGGATGTACTCGAAGTCGTCGGGGAAGTCCTTGAGGAACGGCAGCTCGTTGGAACCCGGGTTGCCGAAGACCTTGGTGATGCCCTGGCGGCGCAGCAGTGAGTAGGTAACGGAATGGACGCTGGGCATGCAGGCTCCTGTGGCGTAACGGTAAGCAGTAGGCGTTACGCTAGGCGCCAGCATCATATCGAGCAAATCGATAGTTTTTCTAGTTAGAATAAGGCTGATCTATTTTATCGGAGCGACGATGGCCCACGCCGACCTCAACCTGGTGCGCACCTTCGTGCTGCTCTACGAGACCCGCAGCGTGACGCTGACCGCCCAGCGGCTGTTCGTTACCCAGCCCTCGGTGAGCTACGCCCTGAGCCGGCTCCGCGAGCAGTTCGACGACCGCCTGTTCGTGCGCGGCCGCGACGGCATGGAGCCCACCGTCACCGCCCGCCAGCTCTACCCTTCGCTGCGCGACGCCCTGCATCAGCTCGAGGCGACCCTGGCCAGCGGCCGCGACTTCGACCCGGCCAGCTGCACCCGGCGCTTCCGTCTGGCGCTGACCGACCTGGGCGAGATGTCGCTGCTGCCCGGCATACTGGCGCGGCTGCACGCCGAGGCGCCGGGAATGGAGCTGGAGGTGGTGGCGCTGGAGATCGACCGTGCCGGCGACTGGCTCACCAGCGGCAAGGTCAACGCGGTGATCTGCAGCCGCCCGCTGGCGGCCGACGGTATCCAGCGCCGGGCGCTGTTCGAGGACCGCTATGTATGTCTCAGCGATCCGCTGGCGCTGGCCGGCGAGCCGCTCAGCCTGGCGCGTTTCAGCGCCGGCCGGCATGTGGTGGTGGCCTCGGCTTCGGGGCACGGCCTGGCCGAAGAGGTGATGCGCCGCGACGGCATCCAGCGCAAGGTGAGCCTGGAGATCCCGCACTTCTCGGTACTGCCGCAGATCCTGCAGGGCAGCGACCTGCTGGCCATACTCCCCGCGCAGATCGCCAACGGCTTCGCCGCACGCACGCCGCTGGTGGTCAGCGAACTGCCATTCTCGGTGCCTCCCTTCGAGGTAACGCTCTACTACCACGCCGGAGCGGCCCGCGCCCCCGCCCAGCGCTGGTTCTGCGACGGCATCGTGGCGGCGATTGGCGATCACGAAGCGTAGGCCTGGAGCTGCCTCCCGAATTCGTTTTGATCGAAAGAAGGCCCCCAAGGCCTGGTGGAGGGCAAGCGGGCAGTGCTGCTGGCCCGCGGTGGCCAGTACGCCGGTACCCCACTGGACAGTCAGCTGCCGCACCTCAAGGCAATGCTGGGCCTGATCGGCATCACCGAAGTGGAGACCATCTTCGCCGAGGGTCTCAGCACGGGACAGCAAGCATCGGCCCGCGAGGAGGCCAAGCAAGCCATTGAGGGCGTGGTGAAGCGCCTGTAAGAAAAGCCTGCAAGATTAGCGACAACCTGACGCTGATCATCCCAGTGTGAGCCGATCAGCCCTAGAATAAAGAACACCAGAGGGGGCAATCAGCGTCTTTTTCTGGTGGCACAATACACCGCTGTGCCCCATAAGCTACGCTGGCCGAGCTGGCCGCAAAGGGAGGACTACATGGACTTTAAATTGCTGATGATCTTTGTCGATCAAGATCGTACCGATAGGGTATTGGATGCTGCTCGGGATGCGGGTGCCACCGGGGCCACCATCATCAACAATGCCCAGGGGAAAGGGCTTGAGCCCCACCTGACCTTCTTCGGCCTGGAATTCATGGCGGCTCGCAGCGTGATCCTGATCCTCGTGGAGGCGCGCCGCTCAAGTGCCGTACTCGAAGCGGTCGCCCAGGCCGGCGAGTTGGATGAGAGCCTCGACACCGGCATTGCCCTGGAGCTAGATGTCAGCCGGGCCTTGGGGCTCAGCGAGCATATCAAGGCGCTCAGCAAGGAACACCCGCTCAATTAGCCTGAATCCGCGCCTGACGGCGTATCGGCCCCGGTGAGTCGTCGCTCGACCTTCTCGAGATTATCCTGGGAGCCCAGCAACACCAGCACATCATCTGCCACTACCTGCGTGCTCTTTTCTGGATAGCGACGGCGCTGGTCCTCACGTACGAGTGCCGTCACAGATACCTGATCCTGCTCCGTATCCAACTGCGCCAGGGTCTGGCCGATGGCCGGGCTACCCTCACTGAGCACCACCGAATGCAGACGCTCCTGCTCTCCAGCGGGTCGCGGGTCCTGGATGCTGTCGAGACTGCCGCGGAATAGCTCACGCAGCATCTGATAGCGGCTGGTTCGCTGCTCCTGGAGGTGACGGGTGACCCGATAGAGCGGCACACCCAATGCCTGCAGCGCGTGGGAGGTCAGGAGCATGCTCGCCTCGAGTGTTTCGGGAATGACTTCGTGGGCCCCCGCCGCGACCAGCTCAGCGACTGAGCCCTCATCGCGAGTGCGCACCACGGCAGGGATACCGGCCTTCAGATGAACTGCCTGGCGCAGGGTCTTGAGCGCGGCCGGGCGGTCATCGTGACTGATGATCAGCAGCCTGGCTCTCCCCAGCCCCACGTTTTCCAGCACGGCAAGATCCGAGGAGTCGCCGAAGTAGACCGGCTGCCCAGCCAGCCTCGCTTCACGAACAATCGACGGGTCCATGTCCAAGGCCACATAGTTGACCCCTTCGCTTTCCAGAAAACGCGCCACCGTTTGACCGGTTCTTCCAAACCCGCAGATGACCACATGCCCCTGCTCTTCTACCCCCTTTGGACCCGGCGCAACGTCCTGTGGCTTGCGAGCCCCGCGCCCGAACAGCCAAGCCGCCAGTGGTTGATTATATCGAATCAAGAATGGAGCAAGGATCATCGAAAACAGCACAGAGGTAAGCACCACCTGAGCAGGGGCGCTATCGATCACTCCGCCCTCAAGACCAATGGCCAGAAGCGCGAAACCAAATTCGCCACCCACTGCCAGCAGCAGGCCGGTGCGAAAGGCTGTCTGCAACTCCACGCCAGACAGGCGCACGATCAAGGTCACCAGCGCCAGCTTGATGGCCAGAAGCGCCATGGCGCCGAGCAGTGCCTCCCACCAGATCTCGGGCAGCAGCGCAGGCTCCACCAGCATGCCGATGCTGACGAAGAACAGCCCCAGCAACACATCGCGGAAGGGGCGAATCGTCGACTCCACCTGGTGGCGAAATTCTGTATCCCCCAGCACCATGCCAGCCAGGAAGGCACCGAAGGCCATGGAAAGCCCCAGCGCCTGGGTGGTCCAGGCGGACACCAGCGACACAAAAAGCACCGTCAGGGTGAAGAGTTCGGCTGAGCGCCGCTCGGCCACCAGATGAAACAACGGACGCAACAGTAGTCGCCCTGAAACCAGCACAACCGCAAGCGCCAGCAATGCCTTGGCCAGCGCCAGTCCCAGTGAGCCGGCGACCTCTTGGGCGGCCGCCACTCCCAGCACAGGGATCACCACCACAAAGGGGACTGCGGTAATGTCCTGGAAGACTGACATGGTCGTGCCCAGCCGCCCGTGGCGGGTCTGACTCTCGCCCTGTTCCATCAACTGCTTGGTAATGATGGTGGTGGAGGACTGTGCAAACACCGCCCCAACCACAAAGGCCGCCGGCCCAGGGAGGCCCAGCCACCAAGCCAGACCACCTACCACCGCCGTCGTCAGAGCCACCTGGGCAGTGCCCAGGCCGAGGATGGTGTGCCGCAGCGCATAGATTTGCGGCAGCGAGAAACTGAGCCCGATGGTGAAGAGCAAGAACACGATGCCGAACTCGGCGATCACCCGAATATTGCCGTCGTCGACCACCGGTCCAGCGGTATGGGAACCCAGCAGCACCCCCACCAGTAGATAGCCCAGGCTCGGCGGAACCCTTAGGCGCTGAAAGATCAGCACGACTGCTACCGTGGCACCAAGCAGTAACAACATCTGAACAAGTGCCTGCTCTAGCATTCGTGCTCCCCTCCTTTTTCTCAGTGCTGGGCGTCACTGGCTAACCGATAGAGCGTCATAGCATACCAGTGACGTCTGGCGCATGGGTTGGAGGGCACGCGCGCTCACCCAGCGCAGGTTCTGTGAGGGCATCGTTGTAGCGGTTGGCCATTGAAAATGTCCATACCATGGGCACTGTTGAGCGCCTCTTAACCACCTAGTGCGACCACTAGAGCTTTTGAAGAGCATTGACCATGATGTAAGCGCCGAGAAGGAGTAGTGAGATAAAGAATACACTGCGAAACATCTTCTCGGATAAACGTTCCCTAATTCGCTGCCCGAGAACCATCCCGGCGAGTGCAGGAAGCACCGCTGCTGCTGACATTGCACCATACTGAACTGTCAGAAAATTGGCCTGTTGCAATGCCGCCGCAAGAGCCACGGTGGAGACAGTAAACAGCATGCCCATCGCTTGAATCAGCATGTTCCGTGGTAGCCCAATGGCCTGGAGGAACATCACCCCCGGCACAACGAACGATCCCGTCATTCCGGTAAGCACCCCGTTCGCAGAACCGATTAGCGGCCCTGCCCAATACTCATGGCGGCTTGGTACAAAAATCTTGATCCCGGCCAGGTTCACGACAGCATAAATAATCAGCAAACTGCCTAGGAGTGCCGTCAATAGCGAGAGATTGACGCGCGTCAATGCTGCCGCACCCAACCAGACAGTGATGGTGGCCATCGCGAGAAATGGCCAGAGTCGAACCAGGATGGCCCTAGCGTTTCCGCCAACCATAGATTGCCAAAGGTTCGTGACGAATGAGGGGATCAGCAGCAGTGCCATGGCGGTGGGCAGATCCATCGCAACGGTAAGGAGCGCCAGGCTAACCGTCGGGAGGCCAAGACCAATCACACCCTTGACGCTTCCAGCGAGCAGGAAGGTGCTCGTCACTACCAGCAGGGATGCGAAATCCACCATATCTGCCTCCTATGCATCGCCACTGAAGGCGAGGCCCATAAGCGTCTCCAGAAGCTCAGCAACATGAGGGCCCGCAAGCCTAAATTGCGTTGGCGGCCACGCTGATCGACAGAAACAAGCGCTTCGTCTAGCAGCTTCCCCAGATGACGCTGCTAACGCCTTGAGCCGACACCTGGAGGACATCGACGGCTTTATATCGATAGCGCGCTTCGAAAGCCTCACGCACCCTGGAAAAACTCTTTCTCTATCTCTCTGGCAGGATGAAGAAGCCGTAAGGCAGTGGCGAACATTCGAACCTCACCGATCCGTTCAGAAGGACGGTCGACAGGAGATCTTTGCCGACTACCGACTCCGCGTCGCCTTCGTCATCCGGGACTACGGAATGAACGATCGACAGGAGGCGCCTAAGGATTCACATCAAGCACACGATTGGAGCGCGCATGATGGCCAAAAACCATCACCGGAGCGTGCGTAGTCCACAAGCGTTATTTCAGCTCGACTTCGACAAAGGAGAACGGTGTCTCGCCGTTATTAATCACGTTATGTTCAGTGCCTTCCACCCGGTTGTAGCACACACCAGCCTGGAGCGTCACCTCACGGTTACCTTCAGGCGTTTCCAGCAGCATCGAGCCATCATGGATCGGCACAATCACATAGTCGTGGGCATGGCGGTGCCACCCGGTTTCCGCACCTGGTGGAAAGTCCCAACGGGTGACGATGACCTGGTCGTTATTGATCTGCTCTTGGCTGCTTGCCTGTGGTCTGGTCATACTGTTTCCTTGCATCAGTTAAACCGCATGGACGAGGAAGGCACCACTGGCAATCTCCTCTCCGCGAGTCAGCCGCAGGGGGGGCTGGTTGTGAGTATCAGAGTATGAGCTCATGGAACCCACGGCAACAGTGGTGCTAGCGCACCGCCTGAGCTTGCGGGCCAACTCACGCCCGCCTGCTCATCGAACGAGGTGACAGTGTCACCGCCATCATCGATTCGTTCGCCTGCGTGAACAATAGGCGTGGGCAGCCTTCGACAAAAATCAGCGACCACTCTCACCACCCACGCCAAGCACCGTTCAAGCCCCGAGAGAGCTGGACTGATCACGCCCTATTATTTAAGGCTAGCGACATACCACTCTTCTCGTGCGAATCTGAGACCGAGCTCATAAACCACATAGGCGAACACGAAGGTGGCCGGTGCCGAGAACCCTGCAATCCCGGGAACATGCATAATGAAAATACCGGTCAGTGTCGCGCCGCACCAAGCGACAAGGCCGCAGGGGTTAAAGGCGGGAATATAGGTATTATCCAATTCCACATGGCCATTGAACCGGTCCTGATAGGTTTTGGACAGGATATGCGCGAGCGCCACGCCTACCCAGGCCACCACAAAGACACCTTGATACGCCAAGGCCTGAAGAATGTACGAGAATACATCGGCCATCATCAGCACATAAGCGATGAGACCGATGGCACAGCCAGCGACCACCTTGGACATCTGGATGCCAGTGACCTTGCGGATAAACGACTCGAAGTTGACCGTCGCCAGGTAGAAGTTGGCGGTGTTGATGCGGCTCTGTGTCACCCATACCAACAGCAGGCCACCAAAGCCCATCAATTCCAGCAGGCCCAGCACCACCGAGGCTTCCGACAAGCCATCGGTAGGGATCATGGAATCCAGCAGAATGCCCACGATGCCGCTGAACAGGAAGGTCATGGCATAGAAGGGGATACCGAAGGTGACCCGGGCATGAAACTTGGTGTCCTCCTTACGACCAAAGCGAGCGTAGTCGAAGGTGAACATCATCAGCACCCATACGCCCATGTAGTAGGCAAAGGTCTGCAGCCAGCCAAAGGGTGAGGCACCGCCCTCCGGCACACGGGTCAACCAACCGCTGGGGTAGCCGAACTCGGCGATTGCCATCCCCACCGCTATCAGCATGCCGACCACATAGACCGGCAGGAGGACGCCGTTGAACTTGTCCAGCCAGTGCTGAACGCTGCCAAAAATAAGCGCTACGCCCAGTATCGCCACAATGGCGGTGGAGACCGCCATCGGTATAACGCCACTCCACTCGGAGAGTACCAGCGCCATGACGTAGCCTTCGAACACAGCATAATAGAGGGCGGTGGCGAAGAATATTAGCGTCGCCACGACGGCCCCGAAATGGCCAAACAATATCTTGGAGAAAAGTGCGACAGTCAAACCCGTCTTTATTGAATAGCGACTAATCACTCCATTGATCACGCTATACGCAATCATCGTCAGCACGATACCGATAAGTGCATTGGTGGTGCCGTAAGCACGCGCCATGGCGGCGGCCACCACCATATAAAAAATGGCACTACAGACAGCCCACCATGCCATCATGAGATTTATTTTTGGCATTCGCCCTTCTGGCGGCACAGGCTGCTCTGAAAAGTCCAGATCAGACGCTTCACCATGAGTTTTATCACTCATTGCATTTCCCTCTTTGTTATTTAAGTTTTATGTAAAACCAGAATTTCCACAATAACCTAGCCCCCCAGAACCATGATTCTGAGTCATTACTTGCCACGACAAGCACGATTATTGTTATCTAGCGATAAGGCGCTAAATCGTCTCTAGAGCATCTCCTATATCAGATAGACGTTTGGCCTGTGGTGTACTGTCAATTAGCCTGACGTGCACCACAGGGCTTTCTGTGGGTGGTTGCCGCGTTACGCCATTTGCCGCAACTGCTCCATCACCTCCTGATAACGCGCACGGGCGGCAAGGGCCTCTTCCAGCGTCACTTGAACGAAGCGCACCTTCTGGTGGGGCTGGATTTGGCCTACGGTGTCCATATCCGCACTGATCACGGTGCCGATCATGGCGTAACCGCCACCGGATACGGCATCCCGGTGCAGAATGATGGGCTCGCTGCCGCTTGGCACCTGAATGGAGCCAATCGGGTAGCACGCATCGACGATATTGGAAGGATCGTCGCCCGCACCGAACGGCGGTTCGCGATCGATAAAGGAGAGCCGGGTGCCGCCTTTCATCCGGTAGCCGATACGGTCGGCCTCCGACGCCACCGTCCAATCTTCTGCGTAAAATTGCGCCTGCCTTTCTGAGGTCAAGCGGTGGGCATAGAGGCCTGGCACCAC
This sequence comes from Halomonas sp. ML-15, assembly GCF_014779595.1. Lineage (GTDB taxonomy): Bacteria > Pseudomonadota > Gammaproteobacteria > Pseudomonadales > Halomonadaceae > Franzmannia. The sequence goes on along the minus strand of NZ_JACXZT010000011.1, from coordinate 13,959 downwards.
GCGCAGCTGGTAGTGCTTGGAGAATGCCGGCACCAGTGACGGCGCCAAGCGACGGCCGGGGCTTGCCTGACCGTGGGCCGGCAGGAGCGCCAGGCTATCGCCGGCCTGAAGATTACGCCCTTGCATGCCGCCCAGCGAGCCAAGCGCGTAAGTGCTGCGACTACCCAGGCGTTCAGGCACGTCGATCCCGCCCTCTATCGCCAGATAGAGCCGTGCCCCCGACTTGACGAAGTCGAAGCTGAGCGTCGCCCCTGCGGGTACTTCGAACACTTCATTGAGGGGCTGCGCCTCGCCGTTGACCCGCGGCGTCATCTCGGCACCGCAGGCGGCGACCATGCGTGCCTCGCCGAAGCGTAATTCTGGCCCCATCAGCGCGCACTCAAGGACGGCAGCACCCTCATGATTACCCAGCAACAAATTGGCCGCGATCAGCGAGCGCTGATCCATTCCCCCAGAAGGTGGAATCCCGAGGTGGTAGTACCCTTCGCGCCCCTTATCCTGAATCGACGATGCCAGGCCAGGCTTGATGACGTCAATGCTCATAAAGTGCCTCCTTAACGCGGCGTGCATAGCCATCCGGATCTTGATTGAACGAATCCAGGTCGAAGGTAAAGGGCGTGATCTTGGGCTTGAACTGCCCCTTTTCAGCCGCCGCCAGCAGCGCGTCGTACTCCTCACGATCAACGGCACGATGCTTGACGATGTCGCCCGGTCGGAAGTAGATCATCGAGTCATCGATATGTGGCTGCTCGCCGGCGGGGTCATAGATGGGCATGGGCGTCACGCCGAACATCTGATAACCACCCGCCCCACGCACGGAATAGATCACGCTGAAACAGCCGCCGATCCCCACCGTCTGCTTGGGGGTATCGGTGCGCGGCCGCAGGTATTTGGGCACCTGAATCTGGCGCTCTCTCGGCACCATCTGATACATGAACGGCAACCCCGCCACAAAGCCCACCATCGACACGAACCAGGGGGTGGCACTGTGCGCCTCGATAAAGGCGTCAACGCTTGAATAACCGTTGATGCGGGCCGCGTATTCCAGGTCTGTTGAGGAGGGGTCCTGATGGTGCTCACGGAAACGCATCAAGGTTTCATAGGTCCAGGGGTCGTTATAGAGCACCGGTACTTCCACTACCCGCGTTTCCAGGGTACGGACCTGCTGGTTGGAGACTTCCTCCTCCAAGGCTTCCAGCGTTTCCTGCAGCTGGCCGGCGGAGATCATGTCGGGGTTGTAGCGCACCTGATAGGACGCATTGGCGGGGCATATCTCGATGATTCCCGGCAAGGCAATATCACGCAGCCGCTGAGTAATGGAGATGGAGAGGAAGAACGCCTCCAGGGTCATCTCTTCATTTAGCTCAACGAACAGAAATTCATCGCCCGCCTGGCTATAGCGGGTTGTGGCTGCCACCTCATTGCTCATGGATGACCTCCTTTTTATTGGCATGGTTTGACGCAGGCTCGCTCAGCCAGCGCTCCAGAAAGGCCGTATCGAACGCCCCCGCCTTGACGGCAGGATCCTCGATCAAGCGACGGTGCAGATCGGCGGTAGTGGTAAAGCCTTGTAGGTGGAATTCATCCAGCGCCCGTCCGGCGCGGGTTAGCGCCCTCTCACGCGTGTCATCCCAGACGATCAGCTTGGCCACCAGGGAGTCGTAGAACGGCGGCATCTTGTAGCCCTCATACAGGCCACTATCGATACGCACCCCCGGGCCAGTGGGCCACACCAGCTTTTCTACCGTTCCCAGAGAGGGGAAGAAGTCGCGGTCCGGGTCTTCGGCGTTGATACGCATCTCGATGGCCCAGCCCTTCATGGTGATCTCATCCTGAGCGATGCCGAGCGGTTCACCCGCGGCGATCTGGATCATCGCCCTGACCAGGTCGAAGCCGGTGATCATCTCGGTGACCGGATGCTCGACCTGGATCCGGGTGTTCATCTCGATAAAGAAGAACTCGCCGGTGGTGTCATCAAACAGGTACTCCAGGGTGCCCGCGCCCAGATAGCCGACATGCTCGGCCAGCGCCACGGCTGAGTCACACAGCCTTTTGCGTGTCGCGCTATCGACCGCCGGCGACGGCGCCTCCTCCAGCACCTTCTGGCGGCGGCGCTGCAGCGAGCACTCACGCTCGAAGAAGTGCAGAGCACGCTGACCATCCGCCAGTATCTGCACTTCGATATGCCGGGCGCGGGCAATGAACCGCTCCAGATAGACCCGTCCGTCACCGAATGCCGCCTGGGCTTCGGCCTGGGCCTGGGGCAGCTGCTTGGCCAGCATGTCACTGTCTTCGGCCACCCGAATGCCGCGCCCACCGCCGCCGGCGGCAGCCTTGATCAACAGCGGATAACCCACCTCTTCGGCCACCGCCAGCGCGTCTTCCAGCCCTTCGACGGCGTGTGGAGAGCCAGGCACCACCGGCACGCCGGCGGCTATCGCCGTCTGGCGCGCCATGGCCTTATCCCCCATGCGGGCGATGATCTCGGCATCCGGGCCGATAAAGATCAGGCCCGCCTCCTTGACGGCACGCGCGAAGTCGGCGCTTTCGGAGAGAAAGCCGTAGCCCGGATGCACGGCATCCGCCTGACAGCTACGGGCGGCCTCAAGCACCGCTGGAATATTGAGATAGCTCTTCGACGCCTGGGCAGGGCCAATGCACACCGCCTCATCGGCGTGCTGCACGGCCAGGGTGTCGGCATCGGCCTCGCTATGCGCGACGATGCTGACCAGGCCAAGCTCGCGCGCTGCCCGCACGATTCTCAGTGCTATCTCGCCACGATTGACGATCAGCAGGCGACGTATCATTCGTTGACCTCCAGCGTGCCAATCACGTCGCCGGCCTCCAGTACGCTCTCATTGTCGGCGCTGAAGCTGACCAGCGTGCCGGAGGCTTCTGCCTTGAGCTCGACGAACTGCTTCATCACCTCGATCAAACCGATCACATCGCCGGCCTGCACCGCCTGCCCCTCCTCTACGTATACCGGCTCATCCGGTGAGGGCGTGCGGTAGAAAACACCCGGAAACGGCGCTTGAATCTGCTGTGTTGTCATTATCTGTCTCCTGTCATTCATGACTGTTCCATCTCCAGCAACGCAGTACCCAACGTTGCCGGCCGCCTGCTCTCAGGGAGCCGCGACCTCTATGCCGGCGTCATCCAATGCACTGCGCACGGCCTTTACCAGCGCCAACGCCCCGGGCGTATCGCTGTGCACACATATCGACTGGAAGGACACCGCCACCGACTTGCCGCTGACCGACTCGACCGTGCCCTGCTGGCAGGCACGCAGCACTTTCTGCGCGACCTGTTGCGGGTCCAGGCGCTGCACCTTACGGACGAATACGATGCTGCCCTCGTCGTTGTAATCACGGTCGGCGTAAAACTCATGCACTCGGGGCAGGCCCACGCGTTCGGCGGCCTGATCCAGCGCCGAGCCTGCCAGGCAATAGACGGGTAGCTCAGGCGCCACCTTGGCCAGCGCCTCGCTCAGCTGCTGAGCGAAGTCGGCATCCTTGGCCGCGTGCATGAACAGGGCACCATGCAGTTTGAAATGGTGCATCTGGAGACCTTCGAGGCGGGCAAGCTCGCGCAGTGCGCCCAACTGATAGAGGGCGTCGCACACCAGCTCCTCTGCCGGCGCCAGAATCGGCCGGCGCCCGAAGCCCACCAGATCCCCAAACCCCGGGTGAACCCCGACGCCAACACCATGACGCGACGCCAGGCGTAGGGTCTCTTGCATGGTGGTCGGGTCACCGGCATGAAAGCCCGCGGCAATATTGGCGGAGCTGATCAAGGGCATGATATCGGCATCGACACCATCGCCAATCGACCAGGCGCCAAAGCCTTCTCCCATGTCGGCGTTCAGATCAATCTTTGTTGTCATACGTCACTCCTTGGTCACCACACGTAGTTATGGCAGCCAAGCAGCGGCATTGATAATATTAATTATTGCAGAGCGTTTTCAAAAAATCCGAACGCCAAGGGAAGGAGCCGCCATGTCACGGGATTTGTCGCTACGCAAATTGCGCTACTTCATGGCGGTGGCCAAAAGCGGTCGCGTCACCCAAGCCGCGATTGACCTGAATGTGTCGCAGTCCTCCATCACCACCGGTGTGAAGGAGATCGAAGAGCAGGTAGGGGTGGCGCTGTTCCGGCGCACCAGCCGCGGCATGACGCTGACCCGCGAAGGCAGCCGCTTTCTGCAGCGAGTCAACTACGCGTTTCAGGCGCTCGACGACGCCTTCGACAGCCTGCAGGACAGCCACCCCACATTGAAAGGCACGCTGCGGCTGGCCATGACCTATACGGTGGCCGGCTACTACATGCCTCCCCTGCTGGCGCAGTTTCAGCGCCGCTACCCCTGGGTCAAGGTCGAACTGCATGAAGTGTCGCGCCCGGAGATCGAGGAGGGACTCATCTCAGGCGAGTACGATTTGGCCATCTTGCTGACATCCAATATCGAACATCACCAATGGCTGGAAAAACTGACGCTGACCCAGTCCCGGCGGCGGCTCTGGGTCAATGGCCAGCATGAGCTGCTCAAGCGGGATCACATTACCCTTCAGGATATTGCCCACTACCCCTACATCATGCTGACCGTGGATGAAGCGGACCAGTCGGCCCTGAAGTACTGGAAGCCCGAGGGTATAACGCCCAATATCCTGTTCCGCACCTCGTCGGTAGAGGCGGTGCGCAGCATGGTCGCCAACGGCACCGGGGTGACCATCCTCTCCGATATGGTCTACCGCCCCTGGTCGCTGGACGGCAAACGCATCGAACATATCGAGCTGAACAACCCGATCCCAGCGATGGAACTGGGCCTCTCATGGCCCCGCAATCGCCCACTAAGCTCGGCCGCCAAAGCGTTCTGCGAGCTAGCCCAAGGGTTCTCGGCCTAGGGGGCTTTGGCGGTTTATCCCAGCCAGTGGAACGCCGTTGAGGTGTGCAAGAGTGCGGGGGTCAGTCCGGTAACGGCCGAGGCTGTGTGAAAACCCAAAAATCCGCTGCCTGTCCCGGTATCCGGCTGTAAGGCCACGCTCAGCACTCAACGAGACGCTTCCAAGTACTTCCTACATCTTCACAGCGATGTTTCGCTCCGCGAGAAATCACCCTTGGAGCGCGTCACAAGGCCCTCCAGACGCGAAATAGAGGCCCAGGCACACTATGCCCGCATCGCCTCGACCAAGCCCTTGGTGCCGAGGATATTGATGACGCGTTTCATATTGTAGGCCAGCACGTGAAGGCTCATTTCCGCGCTAACGTTGTTGAGGCTCTTTGTCAGAAAATGTGTCGCGCCCATCCAGGCCTTTAGCGTGCCGAACGGATGCTCAACTGTCTGGCGCCTGAGACGCATCATTTCTGGCTTCTGAGCAAGTCTAGCTTGCACCGCCTCAAGCACATCCTCATGCTCCCAGCGTTTGATACGCCGTTGCTTTCCAGTGGTGCATTGTCCTTTCATCCTGCAGGACGGGCAGGCTGAACTCCAGTAGCAATGCAGCGTCTGATCGTTTTCGATGTTCTTATAACGCCAGATCAATCGCTCTCCCGCAGGGCAGCGATATTCGTTGCGTTCAGGGATGAACAGAAATGCCTCTCTGGGAAACATTCCTTTGGCCTGGCTCGGTGAGGTTTTCGGTTTGGGGAGATAGGTGGTGATGCCGATCTTGTGGCATGCGAGGATCTCTTCTCCCTTAAAGTAACCACGATCAGCCACGACATCGAGATCTCTGATGCCGGTGGCATCACGCGCCTGCTTGGCCATCCGGGAAAGCTGACTGCGGTCGCTGCCGACATTGCTGACCTCATGGGCAACGATCAAATGATGCCGGCTATCGACGGCTGTCTGTACGTTGTACCCCACGACCCCAGTGCCTCGCGTCGTCATGGATCGGGCATCGGGATCCGTCAACGAGACTTGCTTGTCAGGCGCTTGGGTTCTTTGTATTTCAATGGTTTGTAGTTGCTGCACTTCCTCTGTAAGGGCTGCGATCTTTTCCTTCAGCTTTGCTGTCTGCGCCTCTGTGACAGCGGGGGCGCTTTGATCAGCTGAGTCGAGTTGGCGTAGATAACGCTCGATGCTTTTGTCGATTTCCTCTGCGCGCCGCTTCATCTTGGCAAACGTGAAGTTCCGGTCTCGGTTGTTGACCGCCTTGAACTTGCTTCCGTCGATAGCCACGATCGCTTGTGAGAAGAGCCCTAGGCGCCGGCATAGCACGACAAAGTCCCGGCAGGTGGCGCGAATCGCCTTGCCGTTGTGCTTACGGAAATCGGCAATCGTCTTGAAGTCCGGTGCCAGGCGCTCAGTCAGCCACATCAGCTCGACATTGCGCTGCGCCTCACGCTCCAGGCGGCGGCTGGATTGGACACGATTGAGGTAGCCGTAGAGGTAGATTTTCAGTAGTACAGCGGGATGATAGGCGGGCCGACCGGTGGCATGGGGATCGACCCCTTTGAAGCCGAGTTGTCTGAGATCGAGAGCCTCGACGAAGGCCTCGATGGCTCGGACCGGGTTGTCCTCTGAGACGAAATCATCCAGAAGCTCAGGGAACAACGTGGCTTGAGACCGGGACTCCCCTGAAACGAAACGCTTCATCGGCACCTCCACGAGCTGTCACAGGTAGAGTATAGCGGGAGCCACGTTTTCACACAGCCTCGGCCATGAGCGGACATTCAGGATGTGCTGATGTAACTTTTGACATGAGAGGACGTCGCACAGAAAGCCGGGCGACGTCCTCTCGATGGAAGGGTTCAGCCGTAAATTTCGCCACATCAGAGGACTCAGGGGTTATAGCGATGAGTCGTCGTACCCTGATGCCCACCTTGGGGAAAGACGCTGCAGAAGCAATTGCAGGCCGTAGTCCAGGCAACATTTCCGTCGGCATCGACTACTTGTACAGCTCTCCATTTCGTCTTGGCGCTGTTCGTAAACGCTGGATCACCCGAATCTACATAGCGCACTACATTGGCTCGGTCTTCGAAGTCAGTTTTCTCCAAGAACGCCGATTGTTGAAACGGGTCGTGACGTTCTACGTGCGGTCCATAGTGAAGGCAAGGACCTAGCAGACCCTCGGTGCCGGTCTCCTCAAGGATCAGACGAATCTCGTGAAGCGCATCCGCATACACTTCCAAGTCAACCTTTGCGTCAGAGACGAGCAAAGGATCCGAGAATTCAACAGGTAGGTACTCGCCGCCTACGAATTGCCAACTGTTCGTCACCATCGAAGTCACCTCCGACTTCGCAACGGCCTTCGTCGAGAGAGCAAACCCTTCTGAGTCAATGAACGAAGTTTCGTACATCACTTCGCTAGGGAGGATATCGTTGTGCTTGTGAAGCAGGCGGATGCCAAACTTGTCCTGTAGTTCGTAGTGTTGAATGACAGACAACAGTCGACCGACCGTTGCATCTTCGTCAAAACGACTGAGTGCACGATTCGCGTCTGCGATGGTAAGGAGTGCGTTGTATGAATGCGCCTGAGATCTGACGATTGATTCCATGTCCCCCCCCCCTTAGATGAAGAGATAACGATTCACAGATATGATGCAGTCTTGCGTTCACCTACGCGGACGACTGCAGTAGATGCACATTTTCCGAGCCAGCCCCATTAGCGTAGCTTGAAGATCAGCATCCGGCCAGGAGCGGATATTCAGAATGTGCTGATATAATGACTTTTTTATACACTCTTCGCACATCCTCTAATTGAGCGGCGGCAAGGTTTTATCACGCCTTTGCGCATTAGAATGCGCTAGAACCTTTCCAACTGAGGTGATTGTTAAAGCCACAGGAATATTATCCCACCATTGCCTTAGCGCTTTTAAGTTAGGGTGATTATCCCATTCGACCATTAACGAATCGACATTACCCTTCCTTAAACTATTATCTTGAGCATAAAGGTCATAGATAGAATCGACTGCGCTCAACTGATCCTTTGTCAAAGGAAGGCTCATTAACCGCTGCTTACCTTCGTGCATCACCACCCGATTTAAAGCTAGACTTCGGATACGCTCTCTATTTGCAACAGGAATTCTCAGGTACTGATTGTTGAAGTCATGCTCGACCAACAAATCTTTTGGCAGATTATTTTTAGAAAGGATCTCTATGGCTATTTCATGGTTCTCAGACTTCTTTTCAATACCAACATCAAGGTAGCCAGACAGTTCATTGGAATAAAATTCTCGGATCTTCTTCATGCTGCCAAACGAGTTTAATCGAATAGCATTCAATACATCTAAATGGTCAAGCCACTCTTGCCCTTTAGGAAGCTCTCCATAAAGTAATTTACCAAAAAGACCTTCTAATGCATTGAGTCCTTTCTGAAAACCCCCACTTATTGGACCAAACTGGGCTACCGCATGGGCCACAGTTAAGCCGAGCAATGCTTCATCCGAAACCTTATCTACTATATCTATAGCAAGGCTTACCCCTGCTCTAGCGTTACGATTGCTACCTTTTTGGAATCTATGGATGAGCAACTCTGACAGGAGATCGTAATCTGCTGGTCTTTCGGTAGCCGCAGCTGTTTTTTGGGCTTCGACTAGCAGCAGCTGAAAGCTTGGATCTGCAAACGCCTCCAAGGCTCCCTCTACCCGCTCCATTTTAGGCATGAGACTATTCTCAAACTCAGATACACGGGCATTTGCAACCTCTAATGCTTCTTGAGTGTATTCCTTTCGAAGTTGCAAGTTCATCTCTTGAAAAACTTCTCTTGCACGTTTCTCATCAATGCCGACTTGCACCACCATTTCCTGAGCCTGGAAATTATTAGAACCTTCCCCACCCTTTTGGCTCTGTCTAGTCATCTTCCTTTCTACCACCTATTCTGAGGTTTCGACCAACCTGTATATTTGTCGAATTATCACCGCCTTTTTGTATTTGCTTTTTCCTACGAGAAGAAATCAACCAACCTATGATTGCAAGAGGCATGGCTATTGCAACACCACTAAATAGCCAATCTTTATTTTCTGAAATCCACTCCATATTTTATTCTCTATCCGAGACGTATAACACTGGTGAGCGTGCCTGCTGCTTTTTCCCGGATGGCCGCACTGGGTCGAAACACGGCTGATCGCAGGCTCCAGCACACCTCGAGCATGTTCTGGACCATCCTATACACTCCACCCAAAGAGGTCCATACCATGAACACATCAACAACAGCTACCCGCGAGCCTTGGAACAAAGGGAGGCTGGTTGGTCAGAAAATTCCGCTTCGGCTCAAAGATATCTGGGCCATTCGTGTCAGGCTGCAGCTTGCTGAGAAGAACCGAGAACTAGCGTTATTCGAATTGGCAATCGATAGCAAACTGAGAGCCTGTGACCTGGTTAAATTACGCGTTCGAGATGTATCCCATGGCAACCAAGTCTCTTCAAGAGCCATCGTCACACAGCAGAAAACGAAGAGGCCAGTACAGTTTGAGATAACCGAGCAGACTCGCAACGCCGTAGAAGAGTGGATACAGCTTGCACATCTCCGCAATGATGACTACCTGTTTCCAAGTCGCCTGAGCAGCTCGTGTCACTTGTCTACGCGGCAGTACGCGCGCATCGTTAAAGGCTGGGTAACCCATATTGGCCTGGAGCCTTCAGCCTATGGAACGCACTCTTTGCGACGTACCAAGGCATCGTTAATTTACCGCCGAACTAAAAACCTGAGAGCCGTTCAACTTCTCTTGGGCCATACTAAACTCGAAAGCACTGTCAGATACCTGGGAATTGAGGTGGATGACGCATTGATCATGTCTGAGCAGACAGAGGTCTAACAAGAGCCTGCGACGGCATAAGGACTATGCCGTCGCTATCGGCCAGAAGCGGCCATTGAGATTATTCTGATGTATAGCGCACGCAGCACGGGAAAAATTGGAGCGCAGTGGCAATTTTGTCCCAGTGACTACGTTTGTTAGCGATTGTGCTGGGGTGTACGGTTCTTAACTCCCACGACCCTCAATGAGGCATCACGTTTTTCGGCCTCATCTATAATCTCCCCACAAGCGCCTACGCCCTGACTACATAACGACTTGATTAGCAGCATAGAGTCACTTGCTTTCTCAAAATCAAAGCGACTTATGCCACTTTCAACAGTAACGTAGCGCTCCCTATTCAAAATGGCTGACAGCGAAGTGAGAACCGTCTTGCGACGTGCAAGTGCGATTGAATAAGACCCAACCAACCCGGAACTTAAGTAGGTGACAATATCAAACCTTCCATCCGCGATAGAATGCGGAACCGAGGGATCTACATCAGAAGCCCCTTCCGCAATCTTCATTAATTCATCATATTCCTCGCGAGCTACATGCAACTCTGTGGCAAGGAAAAACGTTTGAAGCTGGTGGATCTCAGGGTAGATGGCTTGGAGCGCCACCGTCTCTCTTTCTTGCGCCGCATCCCGCTCCCTTCGCCTGCGACGAAAATCAAGTATAAACGGCATCGCGAGCGCGACTGAAACTGCCACGATGGATGAAATAGCTTGCACCCACTCTGGCTTCCAGCTCCCTAGATTAAAAAATTCACTCACCCCGGCCTCCCAGTAATGTTTGTATCGCTAACGACAACCTGTGGGGTGCACGCCGCATTGCGGCGATGCGTCCCACACGAGCGCATTGTTATGTCTGTGTTTCATACACACTGAACTTGCCTTGGTGATGCAATCTTACAAAAACGTCAACCAAGGATGAGAGCGTTGTTAGCTCATCGTATCCAATCTGCAATCTTTTTTGGTTAACCCAAGATCCATTCTTAAATGTCCTTAGCGTGTTAACGCCTATTCCTACAAAGAAAAACATACCGTCAGCCACAAACTGATATATGGTTTTCCCATCAAATTTCGACTTCGATGGGTATATTTCCATGAATACGCCATCTGATGGTTCGCCACTTATGTGAGTTTGATACAAGTATATTGGGTAATTATTTACTGGAAGCGCCAATCCGTCTAGCAACACCATTCTCAGTTCTTCCTCATACTTCCCAAGTGAGACCAGTTTAAAGCTATCCTGAGTGCTTATGGATGAACGCCATAGAAGGCTCAAAACAAATAGCTTAAAAAGCCTGTAGTCATAGCTCTCATTAGTATAAGGCTGTTTGCTTGCTTCTATTTTTGGCTTGGCATCATCGTATAATATTAGTTTTCCATAACCCTCATACCTTTGAATTGTCTCTTCGCATTTTTTACAAAGAAGATTCTCGTAAATTCCTTTTCTCCGTCTTTTATTATATTTACCTTCTTCAGCATTAAACTCTATGAAGGAATGATTGTCGTCATAACAGTGGGAATACATATACTCTGGAAATATGTGTGATTTGCATAAATCACGCTCCTGCTTACACAAACGACACTCAGGCACCTAGGAGCCTCCGAAGACATAGGTATTAGACCGCGCGATTCATATTCCACTCGAACGCGTACGCGTTTTCAATAATGTTATGCTGTGCGAACGCTAATCTCTTATCTTATTGAAAATCCGATAAACTAAGTATAGCTTGGCAGTATAACACCGATCACCGTGCATGCTGCATATTCCCAATGAACGTGCCTGCTGCCTTTTCCGGCAAGGCCGCTTTGGGTCGTCAACTGCCTCAATCACCACATCAGCATAGACTAAAGCTCCGCAACCGGCCAAAAGCAGCCATGCAGCGTGAGCTGATATAACGCTACCCATAACCCACGGCCGAACGCGAAGCGACGAAGGAGCGTAGCTTCTGGCTGTCGGAGTTCATGTGCCTGTTAGGCATTCTCTGCCTTCATTTTTATGCATGCTACTTTCGATTTGAGCAACTCAAAATACCGGTTGTAGCACGTTTGCGCAAGCTGATACTGCTTCAGATTCGATGTCCGAGCTTCTTCGAGATCAATTGGTTGCGTGCCTCCAACCCCATACCTGACAGATAATTTTCCAGGAATCGGCTCATCTCGATAAGTTCCATCAGGTTGTTTTTTCAACTGAGTCGCTTGCACCACGCTTCGCGTTATAGCCTGCGTTATGCCTACGCCGAGCCGTGGCCCAATGGCATGATTCACTCGATTTCTATAGTCGTAAGTTGCGCACTGGTACGAGCTATCGTTAATGGCCGCAAGCGATTCTAGAAACTTCTTTGATTCGGACCATATGGAGATGACTTTCTCGAGGCGCTTCTCTTTTTTCCGCGGCTAAGGAACATGGGTTTTTCATTGGGCTTTTTCGGGTCTCCTTCCAGACGATCCTTATAGCCTTCTTCGCTAGATAATCGGATTTGGTGAAACGCGTTAGTAGCGACGAAGGTGAAACGATCTCTCACCGCACTCGGCTCCAGCAAGCAATGATGCACTAATGCCTCGACAAACTCTCTACGAATCTTCCACGCCTCATTTTCACCATAACTTCGAATTACGTTATTCCAAGCGTGCCACCGGTGCAGATCACCGCACCAACGATTCATAATGTTCGTGAGTTCTCGCAATTCATCCTCGACCATTTGATTTCCGAAAATGTGCCACTCGCGGTTGTGTATGAAATCAAAATTATAGGGAAGGTATGAGCCTGCAGGCTCCAGAGCACTTCCTAGCTCTTCTAAGTAAGCATCAATTGCCGAACGAAAGAGGTTGACTACTTCACTATCCAACGGACTTATCTCCTTGCCAGTTCCACCAAGCTCTCCCTGCCTAACGTCAAAGCTCTGTTGCGAGAGCCGTTCTTGCCAACCGGCCGAGGGATCAGCCCAAGTTCTGCCCACTTGGCCTGCTGGTAGGCAACGGCGGCTCTCGTCAACAGCAGCGTATAGTTAGCCAACGCTTTGAATGGCGTCACTCAGAATCCCTCCATAGGATCTGCTCAGCGTTCTTTGTTCCTGGAAACCCGATGTGCTGAAGCCACGGTGCATTGAGTTCTGGTTGCGCAAACGGGTTAGGGAGCCATTGCATGTAGTATCCTTGGCCGCTCACGATCAGGACGCCACTTATTGCCTTGGCCCAGGCAAACGCTTCATCATCGCATGCCGCCAGAAAGGCCCCGGGATGCATGAAAGGCATTTCTGCATCTGGTCCGTGGTCCCACTCGTCCAGCAACGGGGCCCAGCCGTTTTGGTAGGCGTTTTCGATAGCTTGCGTGAGCGACGCAGGTCTCAATGCACGTTTCTCCTCGACCCACTTCCGCCGCTCTGCCGATGTAGAACCGGAGAGCCAGCCCCGCGATCCGGTGAGGGCGGATCCGGTGTTGACCGGGAGTAGTTCGGGCTCCTCGCTAACGTAGGCAATCAGGAAGGGTGTATGGGCGTGTTCTTGGGGCAAAGCTCCCCTTCGCGCGGCTTTCCGTTCCAACGAGTCAAGGAAAGCCTCGCTGAGGCCCGGCTCATCAATCCAATGCGCGGTCGTCAGACCACCTCCGAGCGAGCCTCGGGTGTCACTTGAGGGTGAAAAGCGGAAGCACGCAATGAAGTCCTGGTTCGTCCAAGCGCTCTCCCAAGCTTGATCCGCCGCAGCGCCAACATAGACATCAGGGTCGGCTTCAACGTCCTTGAAGATGATGATTCCTTCCTTGGTTGTGAGCGGTGGGTCTTGACGAAACGCAGCCACGACAGCACTGACGGCATTCTGAGCGAGTGCTTCTTGGGCGCTGCGTTGGTGATATCCGATGGCGGTCGAACTGAGCTCCGGGCCGAGAATTGGTTCAACGTGAACGGGCAACTGATCGCTACGTAGTGCATTCACGATGTACCGGTCTATGGCGACGGCGCCGTCGGACCGTGTGGTGGCCTCTACAAGGATCTCACGTCCGTCGTCGAACGTCACCAGGAGGTCGGGCGTGTAGACACTCGACCCAAATCCAGCGTCGTCAAGGAGGGTAACTCGTGCACCAGTCTGTCGGAACAGCGCCCCGACAAGCACCTGTCGGCGTCGGAGCTATAAGTCCGTAGATCATCAAAACAGATTGTCCCCCCGACCCGCATGGCCTTCCCTTGTTGGTGACGAAGCCTACAAGAGATCGAGCCATGCT
>NZ_JACXZT010000010.1:383703-384161 GCF_014779595.1 Halomonas sp. ML-15 | reverse complement strand
CTGGCGCGGGCCTCCAGGGAGGTCTCGCGGTAGCTGGCGAAGGCCGCCTCGGCGAGCACACAGGCGCGCTCGACCTCGGCCTCGCCGCCGCCGCGGTAGACCGGCTCGAGGGTCTCGCCGCTGGCGGGATTGATGGCGCGGATCTCGGCGCGGTCGCCGCTGACGGCCTGCTGGCCGATGAGAAGCTTACCTTCCAAAGGCATAACAGACTCCTTGTGTATTCTCAAAGCGATTGCACTTTTATGGCGGGGCTTCTTGCCTCAGCGCATAGCGGATTTCGCAACGGTCTTCCCAGCGCTGACAGCTCGATCTCGAAGCGATCGCCGTAGCGAGTCTGAATGCCGTCAGCGAAGCTCAGGGTGGCGGTACCGAAGAAGTGCACATGGACGTCGCCGGGCCGGCGGAATCCCGCGTACTTGAAGTGGTGGTGCTCGAGGTTGGCCAGGCTGTGGGCCATA
>NZ_JACXZT010000010.1:0-383693 GCF_014779595.1 Halomonas sp. ML-15 | reverse complement strand
CTGGCGCGGGCCTCCAGGGAGGTCTCGCGGTAGCTGGCGAAGGCCGCCTCGGCGAGCACACAGGCGCGCTCGACCTCGGCCTCGCCGCCGCCGCGGTAGACCGGCTCGAGCGTCTCGCCGCTGGCGGGATTGATGGCGCGGATCTCGGCACGGTCGCCGCTGACGACCTGCTGGCCAATGAGAAGCTTTCCTTCCAGTGACATCATTCTCTCCTTTTATTGATCGCGATATTTAGCGTACATGCTCCGAGCTCGATTGAGATGCTGAAACATGGTTTCCCGCGCGGCCTCGGCATCGCGTGACAGGATTGCCTCGAGAATGTAGGCATGCTCTTCCTGTACGCGTTCGAGGTAGCGCGACGTTGCCTCGGGATTGATCTCGATGCTGAGCAGCTTGGCGCGCGGAATCACACTCTGGCTCAGCTGCTCGAAAAACTGGTTATAGAAGGGATTCTTGGTCGCTTTGGCGATCGCATGGTGAAACTCGTAGTCCTCGACCCGCGCCTGGCTCTTCTCGGCATGCGCCTTGATAAAGGCCTGGTGGGAAGACTCGAGCAGCGCCCGATCTGCGGCATCGTGGCGCTCCGCCGCCAGCTCGGCGGCCGCCGGCTCCAGGGCCAGGCGCAGCTCCAACACGTGCAGGATATCCTGCACGGTAGTGGCACTGATGCGCTCGGCGGGCTTGGCTTCCACCGTCGTGGCGCGTAGTACGGTGGTACCCACGCCGCGCCGCGTTTCCACCAGCCCCAGCGACTTGAGATGGGTGATCGCCTCACGTATCACCGTGCGGCTGACGCCGAAGGAGTCGCAGAGGCTATTTTCGGTGGGCAGCTTTTCGCCCACCGCCACCTTGCCTTCGGTAATCAGCGACTCCAACTGGTCAGCCACATGCACGGACAGACTCCCCTGCTGGGCAACCTTGCGTAGATTAAGTCCGGCAATGCTGCTTGCCATAGTCGTTATCCTGTAGGTGGATCGGCTGACGCCTATAAACGTATGATGTTATACCATCGTCGCAGGGATCGCATACACTTAACGTACCAGCGACAGCCGCTTGGGATCTAACGTACAACCATCAATCCGGAACTGCATGGCCCAATACTGACGCGCCTGATTCAAGGTCGCGTTCCTGGGGCCCCTGGGAAAGGGCCCAAGTTGGTATTACGCCTGCTCTATTGACTTGTGTTTTGCCGACTTGATCATTGAGTAGGCGGTCCATAACAAAAGCATCAAGGTCATAGCCACGAATGTTGCGCTTACAGGCCGTTCCAAGAACACCATCATATCCCCGCGATTGAGCAGCATCGTTCTTCGAAAATTCTCTTCAATCATCGGGCCAAGAATGTAACCCAGCAAAAGCGGTGCTGGCTCAAACCCTAACAGAAGCAGCATGACGCCAACCACACCAAAGAACGCGACCATCATTATATCCATAGAGGAGTAGTTTATGCTGTACACCCCGACGGCAATAAACAAAATAATGGATGGATAGAGTATGGGATATGGCACTTTCAATAGCCTGACCCACAGGCCTACCATCGGAATATTCAAAACAAGCAGCAATACATTGCCAATCAGAAAGCTGACCACCAGGCCCCAAAAGAGGTCGGGATTATCGGAAATTACATTGGGTCCTGGGGTGATACCATGAATCAGCAGGGCTCCCAACATAAGCGCCATGACAGCATCTCCCGGTATACCTAACGTCAAAGTAGGAATGAAGGCTGATTGAGCCGATGCATTATTGGCACTTTCCGGCGCGGCAATTCCCTCTATGGCTCCCTTGCCAAACTTTGATGGTGTCTTGGAAATCTTTTTCTCTACGGCATAGGCTAGAAATGAGGCTATAGAGGTACCAGTCCCGGGTAAAATCCCCACCCCGGTGCCTATACCCGTTCCTCTCAACATCGGGAAGATACTCTCTTTTATATCCTTCCGCGTAGGCAACAGTGAGCGGAATGTGATTTTTTGTGCTGTCACAGCACTACTGACCTTGCCGACGTTGGCAATCACTTCAGTTACACCAAAAATACCCATTGCAATAGCAACGATATTAATGCCGTCATAAAGAAACGTCAGGCCAAAAGCATAGCGCTGAACACCGGTACTGACGTCAGTACCCACCATCCCGAATATCAAGCCGAAGAGCACCGCAGCGATACCTTTGACCGGTGACCCCTGAACGAGAATAGCGGCAGCTACCAAGCCGAGCAGCATCATTGAAAAATAGTCAGCAGAGTTGAAGGCTACCGCAAAGTTGGCAAGGGGAGGCGCGAAGGCGGCAAGAACGAGAACCGTGATAAAGCTACCGACGAATGACGCCACGGTCGTCATAAACAGGGCGACACCCGCACGACCTTGCTTGGCCATGGGATAGCCGTCCAGGCAGACCACCGCTGAAGAGGGCGTACCTGGTAAATTGAGCAAGATGGCTGCCGTCGAGCCGCCGTACTGAGCGCCATAGTATATCCCCGCCAGCATCACCAAAGCGGTAGTGGCGGGCACATAGAACGTCAGTGGCAACAGCATAGAAATGGCGGCGAGGTGGCCAACACCGGGAATCACACCGATAAACATGCCAATCGTAACGCCGAGCGCGCAATAAAGCAGATTCTCCAGTGTGAAGGCGACTGAAATACCCAGGGCAAGGTTGTCGAGGAGCTCCATCAAAAACTCCATGGAAATAGGCGTAAGGGCATGCTCAAACCCAAACTAAAGATAAGATAAACTAGCGCACATAGCGCTAGCGACAGCATAAGGGTAGAAAGAAATTTATTTCCAGATTCACTTAGTCTGCAGATAAAGACCAGCAGTATCGTGGCCACAAATACGCCCAACCTATCCATCAGTAGGGAAAATGTCAGAATGCCAATGGTGATAAAAAACAAGGCCCGGACATTGATGCGAGGAAACGTCCCTGCTGTTTTCTTGGAGAACAGCATAATGATCACACCGCAGATCGCCAACATTATGCCCAGCATTGTCGGCATAAACCCCGGCCCCATGCGCTGCAGGCTACCAAAGGCGTATTCCTGACTTTTCCATAGCACTAACGATGACATAAGGAGGCAGGCAATGCCGGCAAGGAAATCCCTGTTAGCATGTAGTCTCATTGTGGCTAACCCTTTGTAACGACTAACTCGAATCTCCTACCCAAAGAGGGCAGGAGATTGCATGCTTGACTATCTAAATAGCTCTAGTTACTGAGCGATACCGGCTTCTTCGATAAAGATAGATAGCTCTTCTTTCTGCTCTACCAGCCAAACCCTTAAGTCTTCTGGAGACTCAGATGGTGTCGCTTGGCCACCCTGCTGTGCGATTTTTTCCTGCATATCCGGTGTGCTAAGAATAGTCACCAATTCTCGGTTAAGGCGCTCAACAATCGCGTCAGGACTACCCGCGGTTACCAGAATCCCTTGGTAAGTGCCATCGAGTTCGCCCGGCAACTCCATCTCGCGAAAGGTAGGAATCTCGGGCAGCTCTTCCAAGCGCGATTCGCCGGTGACGGCAAGCGGAGTTATCTGTTCGTTGAGTGCGAAGGGGAGCGTGGCGGTGGTGCCATTAAGCAGCATATCGCTCTCTTCCGACACCACGGCACGTGTCGCATCGGAACCGCCTCGATAGGCAATGATATTCCAGTCAATATCGAAATGCTGTGCCAAGCGCTCGGTCGTAATATGATTGTTAGAGCCGATGCCGGACGTTGCGACTGAAATGGCTCCCGGATTGTTCAGGGAGTACTCGACAAGCTCATCGAAGCTGCTATGGGGCAGGCCTTTCGCGATCGCCAGCACATAGGGAGAGTAGGAGACCATGGTGACCGGTGAGAGATCGTTCTCTATATCGTAGGCTACACTATCCATGATGCTGGGTGCCGTAAGCAGCGAGGTCAGATCCGACAGCAGTAACGTATGGCCATTCGGCTGCGCCTTGGCAACGAAATCTGCGCCGATATTGCCGCCGGCTCCCGCCTTGTTCTCGACGATGACGGGCTGTCCGATGGCATCGGACAATTCCGGTGCTATATGCCGGGCTAAAATGTCTGAAGTGCCGCCTGGTGCGAACGGAACGACCAGTCTGACAGGCCCTTGAAACTCTTGAGCCATAGCGACTACCGGTACCGATAAAGCCATTACCGCAAGAGCAATACCGGTGAGCGTGCGTGCAGAACTTATCATTATATTTCTCCTGGTAGTGGTGAGACCTTACATCTTAATCGCTACTACAACTGCATAGTAGTCAGGCAGCTTGACAAACTGCCTGCATTCACAACCAATTCGCCTAATAGGAATAGATTGTAATTTTTAAACAAGAAGACGACATTTTCTATACCATTGCCTTGGCTTTCTCGACTAACGTTTTGAGAGTCTCTCGCTCATCGGAAGTTGGCATGCATAAGGGAGCGCGAACCTTGCCCGCCGGACGGCCAATAATCTCCGCGCCAGCCTTGATCAGGCTGACGGCATAGCCCGCCTTGTGATCCCGAAGGTCCACAAAGGGGATGAAGAATTCGTTGGTGATCTGCTTGACCGTTGCGCTATCGCCGTTGCGCAGCGCCTTGTAGAACGTGACAGCCATATCGGGCACGAAGTTGAATACCGCGGAAGAGTAGGTATTCACGCCGATCGAGAGATAGGCCTCGGCGAAGATCTCGGCGGTCGGTACGCCGCCAACATAGACCAGCCGATCCCCCACCGTCTTGACGATCTTGTTGAGCGCCTGGATATCCCCTTTGCCATCCTTGAGACCTACCAGGTTGGGGCATTGGTCAGCCAACGCCTGGGCTGAGGCGGCGTTGAGGATGCCATTTCCGCGGTTGTAGTAGATCATCGCCAGCGAGGTCGAGTCGCAGATCTGCTTGGCGTATTCGACCAACCCATCCTGCGGGCACTCGGTGAGATAGGGCGGCATCAACAGGATACCGTCTGCACCCGCCTCCTCGGCCGCCTGGACAAAGGCCTTGCCGGTTTCCACGCTCAAGCCGGCGCTGGCGATCACCGGCAGCTTGCCATCGACTACTTCGACGGCGGTCCTAACGACTTGCCGAAACTCGTCGAGCGACAGGTTGAAGAACTCCCCCGTACCGCCGGCGACGAATACCGCGGAGATCTCGTGATCGATAAACCATGCCAGACGATCGCGATAGCTCGCCTCATCGAAGCGACCCTGCTCGTCGAAATCGGTGATGGGAAAGGACAACAGCCCATCGCCTACTGCCTGCTTCACTGCTTCGTTGGAAAACCTCACCCGTCTGCCCTCTTGCTCTGGAGGCCTAGCCTCCGTGGTGTTATCGACTGCCGATTCCTGTCGGTGTCATACATCATACAACATACAACCTAGAGACATTACGGGCAGCGAACAAGCGGGAAAACACCAATTTCCGACTAAAGTTTAACTGCTGAGAGAATGTTGCGGGAGCGCCAAGACAATGCTCGGCCGAGGGGGAAATCACTCACCGTCGGCCATTGAGTCGTCTGATATATGCAAGTCAATCAGCGCAGATCGGCAGGCGCCTTCAGGTCACGCAAAGTGGCGCAGCCGGCGGCCCACACCTCGGCCTCGAGACTGGCCACCGCGGCGGTGGCAAAGCCCAGCCCACGGCCGCGCGGCCCTTCGGCCAGGCAGGCGGTAAGCTCGCCAACCAGGGGCATATGGCTGACCAGCAGCAGCGGCCGGTCGGCGTTGATCTGCAACCAGTCGATAGCGGCCATCGGCCTGTCGTCTGGCGTAATGCAGTCGAGGGTGTCGACCTCTCGGTCGAGTGTCTCGGCGACCAGCGCGGCACTCTGCTGGGCACGGGTAAAGGGGCTTGCGACGATCCATAGCGCTTTGCGCTCGGCGTCGCTCAGCTCACCGGATAGCCAGGTGGCCATGCGCTGCACTTCCGCCTGGCCGTGCGGGGTGAGGCGCCGTGCAGCATCCGGAACACCGTGACCGGCTTGGCCATGACGCATGATCCATAGACGTTCAGTCGCCATCCTTGGCCTCCCGGCGCCGCGCCTGCTTGACGTCCTCGCGGGAGAGGATGAACTCCACATCGCTACTCTGTTCGCCCTGCATCAGCATCTTGGCCATCTGACGGGCCGGCACGTCGTTGAACAGCACCTGATAGAGGCCTTCGGCCAGCGGCATATAGATCCCTTCGGCTTCGGCCTTGTCGCGCACCAGCCGCACGGTGTTGACGCCCTCGGCGACCTGACCCAGGGCGTCGATAGCCTCGTCCAGGGTGCGCCCTTCGCCCAGCGCATGGCCGACCCGGTAATTACGCGACAGGTTAGAGGAGCAGGTGACGATCAGGTCACCGACCCCGGCCAGTCCCAGGAAGGTCATGGGATTGGCGCCCTGCTCCACGGCAAAACGGCTCATCTCTGCCAGGGCCCGGGTCATCAGCATGCTGCGGGTGTTCTCGCCCATGCCCAGCGCCGCGGCCATGCCGGCCGCGATGGCGTAGATATTCTTGAGCGCGCCGCCCAGCTCGACCCCGTAGCGGTCGTTGCTGGCGTAGACGCGAAAATAGTCGCAGCCGAGCACGCTCTGCACCCGCGCGCGGGTCAAGGCGTCGTCGCTGGCGATCACCGTGGCGGTGAGCTGCTTCTGAGCAACCTCGGTGGCCAGATTGGGCCCGGAGAGCACGCCGATATGCACAAAGCCGGTCTCCTCCTCGAGGATCTGGCTCATCAGCTTGAAGCCCTCCTCCTGGATACCTTTGGTGGTGCTGACCAGGATCTGTTCGGCGTTCAGGTAGGGGCGCGCCTGGCGCACCACGTCACGAAACGCCTTGGAAGGAATCGCCACCAGCACCAGCTCGGCAGCGTCGAGCACCTCGCCCATGTCGCTGCTGGCGTGCACCGCCGGGTTGATGGCGTAGTCCGGCAGGTAGCGTGAGTTGCGCTGGTCACGGTTGATCTCCTCGGCCAGCGCCGCGTCGCGCAGCCACTGGCGCACCGCACAGCCGTTGTCGGCGGCGATGCTGGCCAGGGCAGTACCGAAGCTGCCGCCGCCGAGCACCGCCACCCGCGTAGGTTGTTGTGACATGATCGCCTCTGGACATGGGTTTCGTTAGGCGCATGGTAACCAAAAACGCCCCTGAAAAGGGGCGTTGGTGGGCAAAAGATCGCGCCGCAGCGCCTTACTCGATCAGCGGGATCAGGGTGTCGATGCTGTCCCGCGCATCACCGTAGAGCATGCGCGTGTTGTCCTTGAAGAACAGCGGGTTTTCGATGCCCGAGTAGCCGGTGCCCTGCCCGCGCTTGCACACGAACACCACCCGTGAGCGCCATACCTCAAGCACCGGCATGCCGGCGATGGGGCTGTTGGGGTCATCCTGGGCGGAGGGATTGACGATATCGTTGGAGCCGATGACGATCACTACGTCGGTCTTGGGAAAGTCATCGTTGATCTCGTCCATCTCCAGCACGATGTCGTAGGGCACCTTGGCCTCGGCCAGGAGCACGTTCATGTGCCCCGGCAGTCGCCCGGCCACCGGGTGAATGGCGAAGCGCACCTCCTTGCCGGCGGCGCGCAGCTTGCGGGTGAGTTCGCTCACTGCATTCTGGGCCTGGGCCACCGCCATGCCGTAGCCCGGCACGATGACCACGCTGTCGGCGTTATTGAGGGCCGCGGCCACGCCGCCGGCATCGATGGCTACTTGCTCACCTTCGATCTCCGCCGCCGGCCCGCTGGTGCCGCCAAAGCCGCCCAGGATCACGCTGAGGAAATCGCGATTCATCGCCTTGCACATGATGTAGGAGAGAATCGCCCCGCTGGAACCGACCAGCGCACCGGTGACGATCAGCAGGTCGTTGGAGAGGGTGAAACCGATTGCCGCCGCCGCCCAGCCGGAGTAGCTGTTGAGCATCGACACCACCACCGGCATGTCGGCGCCGCCGATGCCCATGATCAGGTGATAGCCGATAAAGAACGACAGCGCCGCCAGTACCAGCAGCGTCCAGAAGCCCGCGCCCGCGACATAGGCGATCGCCAGCAGCAGACACAACCCCGCCGCGCCGGCGTTGAGCAGGTGCCCGCCGGGCAGCTGTTTGGGCTTGCCGTCGACCTTGCCGGCCAGCTTGCCAAAGGCGATCACCGAACCGGTGAAGGTCACCGCGCCGATGAAGATCGCGAACACCACCTCGAGCTGCAGGAAGGTCAGCTCGTCCGGCGCCTTGGTAGCCACCAGCGCGGCAAAGGCCGAGAACTCTTCGGTCGCGCCCTCGGTGGCACGCACGGCCAGTACCCGACGCCGCTCCAGGTCGGCGCTCCAGGCCACGAATACCGCGGCCAGGCCGACAAAGCTGTGCAATGCCGCCACCAGCTGCGGCATCTCGGTCATCGCTACTTGTTTGGCTACTTTCCAGCCGATCACCGCGCCGGCAATGATCATCGGGATCATCAGCCAGTAGGCCCCGATGCCCGGCCCCAAGGCGGTAAACACTACCGCCAGCGCCATGCCGACGATGCCATACCACACCGCCCGCTTGGCCTTCTCTTGATTGCTCAGCCCGCCCAGCGACAGGATAAACAGCACACTCGCCGCAATCGCCGCGGCAGATACGAATCCTTGACCCAACATAGTCTGTCTCCGCCGCTCAGGATTTCTGGAACATGGCCAGCATCCGGCGTGTCACCAGGAAGCCACCCACAATATTGATCGTCGCAATCAGCACCGAGATCGCCGCCAGCACCACGACGACCCAGTTACCCGAGCCGATCTGCAGCACCGCGCCGAGGATGATGATCCCCGAGATGGCGTTGGTGACTGCCATCAGCGGCGTATGCAGCGAGTGACTGACGTTCCAGATCACCTGGAAGCCCACGAAGCAGGCCAGCACGAACACGATCAGATGCTGCATGAACGAGGCCGGAGCAATCTGCCCGAGCAGCAGCATCAGTGCCCCGCCGGCGCCGAGCAGCGTCAGCTGACGCTTGGTCTGAGCCTTGAAGGTGGCCAGTTCGCTGGCCTTCTTCTCCTCCGGGGTCGGCGCTTTCTCCTTGGGCTTGGGTTTGGCCGCGGCGATGGCCTTGACCTTGGGCGGCGGTGGCGGAAAGGTTATCTCGCCCTGATGGGTCACCGTGGCACCGCGGATCACGTCATCGTCCATGTCGTGGGCAATGGTACCGTCCTTCTCCGGCGTGAGGTCGGTGAGCATATGGCGCACGTTGGTGGCATAGAGAAGCGACGCCTGGGTCGCCATGCGCGAGGGGAAGTCGGTATAGCCGACCACTACTACGCCGTTGTCGGTCACTACCCGCTCGTCGGGCTTGGTCAGATCACAGTTGCCGCCCTTCTCTGCGGCCAGGTCGACGATCACCGAGCCGGGTTTCATGGCCGCGACCATGTCCTCCAGCCACAGTTTGGGCGCAGGCTTGCCGGGGATCAGCGCAGTGGTGATGACGATATCCACTTCCGGCGCCTGCTCTCGGAACAGCGCCAGCTGCTTCTCGCGAAACTCGGGGCTCGAGGGCGCGGCATAGCCGCCGCTCTCGGCACCGTCCTGGCTGTCGTCGAAGTCGAGAAACAGGAACTCGGCGCCCATCGACTCGATCTGCTCGGCCACCTCGGGGCGCACGTCGAAGGCGCGCACCATCGCGCCAAGACTGGTCGCGGTGCCAATGGCGGCAAGCCCCGCCACCCCGGCGCCGATTACCAGCACCTTGGCCGGCGGCACCTTGCCGGCAGCGGTCACCTGGCCGGTGAAGAAGCGCCCGAAGTTATTGCCGGCCTCGATCACCGCCCGGTAGCCGGCGATATTGGCCATCGAGGAGAGCGCATCCATCTTCTGAGCCCGCGAGATGCGCGGCACCATATCCATGGCGATCACGCTGGCACCGGTGGCCTTGCAGCGCTCCAGCAGCGCCTCCTGCTGGGCCGGCCAGAAGAAGCTGATCAGGGTCTGCCCTTCATGCAGCAGGCCCGCCTCGGCCTCGGAGGGCTCACGCACCTTGATCACCACCTCGGCGTCGCGCCACAGCGTCTCGGCATCATCGACCACGGTCACGCCCGCCTCGCGGTAGGCGTCGTCATTGAAGCCGGCGGCGAGGCCTGCGTCGCGCTCGACCAGACATTCATGGCCGAGTTTCTGAATGTGTATCGCGCTCTCCGGGGTCAAGGCCACTCGGGCCTCCCCGGCAAAGGTTTCCTTGGGTGCTCCAATTTTCACGTGCTATCCCCTCCTTGTCATCGAAGCCAGGCGTTGCGCGAGCACAATCCGCACGCAGACGTTTGGGCAAAGGCTTCGTGTGATGGCGTGTTGTTGTGGGTCTGGGTCGAGCTGTCAGTAGTGCCTGACGACCTCCAGCGTCGAGGCAATCTCTGCATATTCGCCGTCTAGTAGCGCCAAGTTCAAGCGGTGAACCTCATCGGCCGACCAACGCTGACCGTGGCGATCCTCCACCGCAAAGGTGGCGCAGGCGTCGGCGACCACGCTGACGCCAAAGTCGAGGCAGGCAGCATGACGCACTGTGGTACTCACCGAATGTGCCGTGGCGACGCCGGCCACAACCAGACGCGCCACGCCGTGACGGCGCAGCCAGCTTTCCAGGTCGGTGCCGACGAAGGCGCTATTGACGTGCTTGGTGACCACCCGCTCCCCCTGGCGGGGCATCACGCACTCTTTGAAGTCGGCCCCCGGCTGACCGGAGCGGTAAGGCGAACGGGGGGTACGCGAGAAATGGCGCACGTGCACGATATGGCCGTTACCACCGCGCCAGCAGGCCAGCAGGTCGGCCAGCCGGTCCTCCATATCGGGATTGTTGCGCTCGCCCCAGTAGCGGCTGTCGTCGATGGCCTGCTGGACGTCGATGATCATCAGCGCCGCGCCCTCATCACGAGCGTCGCAGATGCGTAGCTTGGCCTGGCCAGCCTGATGATTCATTGCGCTACCTCGTCTTGGGCTTCAATCCAGCATAGGCGTTGAAAGGCGACTCTGCCGGCCGCCCTGCCAACGCGCCGGCACGTTCCGCCTCAGCCTGGTCCTGGAAACAAGATAACCCCGCCAGTGCGGAACCGGCGGGGTTATCGAGACTACCCGGCGCAAGCGCCGGAGATAGCATCAGGCAGTAAGCAGCGCGTTGAGACGCTTGACGTAGGCCGCCGGGTCGTCGAGATGGCCGCCTTCGGCGATGATCGCCTGGTCGAGCAGGATCCGCGCCAGGTCGCCGAAAGCCTCGCCCTCGGCGCCCTCCAGACGGCTGACCAGGGCGTGATCGGGGTTGAGCTCGAGGATCGGCTTGACCTCCGGCAGCGGCTGGCCGGCGGCCTCCATGATGCGACGCATCTGGAAGCCCATTTCATTCTCCGGCAGCACCACACAGGCCGGCGAGTCGGTCAGGCGATGGGTGACCTTGACCTCCTGCACCTCGTCACCCAGCGCCTCCTTGACGCGCTGGAGCAGGTCCTCCTTGGCCTTGGCGGTCTCCTCCTGGGCCTTCTTCTCCTCTTCACCCTCGATCTCGCCGAGATCCAGGTCGCCCTTGGCCACGTCGACGAAGGCCTTGCCATCGAACTCGGTGAGGTGGCTCATCAGCCACTCATCGATGCGGTCGGAGAGCAGCAGCACCTCGATGCCCTTCTTGCGGAAGATCTCCAGATGCGGGCTGTGCTGGGCCGCCTTGAAGCTGTCGGCGACGATGTAGTAGATCTTCTGCTGCCCCTCCTGCATACGCTCGACGTAGGCCGCCAGCGACTGGTCCTGAGTGGCACTGTCGTTATGAGTGGTGGCGAAACGCAGCAGCCCGGCGATCTTGTCGCGGTTGGCGTAGTCCTCGGCAGGGCCCTCCTTGAGCACGCTGCCGAAGGTATTCCAGAAGGTCTGGTAGGCCTCTTCGTCCTTGGCCAGCTTCTTGAGCATATCCAGCGAGCGCTTGGTCAGCGCGCTCTTCATCTTCTCGACCTGTGGGTCCTGCTGCAGCAGCTCGCGGGAGACGTTGAGCGAAAGGTCCTTGGTGTCCACCACGCCCTTGATGAAGCGCAGGTAGAGCGGCAGGAACTGCTCGGCGTCATCCATGATGAATACGCGCTGCACGTACAGCTTGACGCCGCGGGCGCCGTCGCGCTCATACAGGTCGAAGGGCGCACGGCCAGGCACATAGAGCAGGCTGGTGTACTCGAGCTTGCCCTCGACCTTGTTGTGGCTCCAGGTCAGCGGGTCGCTGAAATCATGGGCGACGTGCTTGTAGAAGGCCTTGTAGTCGTCATCGCTGAGGTCGCTCTTGGGACGCACCCACAGCGCAGTTGCCTCGTTGACGGTTTCCCAGGTGGTGACTTCGCTGCCCTCGATCTCCTTGCCATCGTCATCCTTGGCGGTCTCGACCTTGGGCATGCGTACCGGCACTTCGATATGGTCGGAGTACTTGCGTACCAGGCTCTTGAGCCGGAACTCGTCGGCGAACTCCTTGGCGTCGTCCTTCAAGTGCAGCACGATCTCGGTGCCGCGGGCCGGGCGCTCGATCTCGGCGATGGTGAACTCACCCTCGCCCTTGGAGCGCCACTCGACGCCGGCCTCGCTGGAGTCATCGGCGCGGCGGGTGCGAACCGTGACCTCGTCGGCGACGATAAACGCGGAGTAGAAACCGACCCCGAACTGGCCGATCAGTTTGGCATCCTTCTGCTGCTCGCCGGAGAGCTGCTGCAGGAATTCCGCCGTGCCGCTGCGGGCGATGGTGCCAAGGTTCTTGATCACCTCGTCGCGGTTCATGCCGATGCCGTTATCGCGCAGGGTCACGCTATTGGCCTTGGCATCGACCTCGATCTCGACGCGCAGCTCGCTGTCGTTCTCGTACAGCGCGTCGTTGTCCAGCGCCTCGTAGCGCAGCTTGTCGCAGGCGTCGGCGGCGTTGGAAATCAGCTCACGCAGGAAGATCTCCCGGTTGGAGTACAGGGAGTGGATCATCAGATGCAGTAGCTGCTTGACCTCGGTCTGAAAACCCAGGGTTTCTTCTTGAGTGGCAGTGGCCATGGAACGAGCCCTCATAGGATCACAGTGAAAATAGGCAGCCTGTCGGTGCCAGGTCGTAACGTGATCGTGATATGGGGCTCAGCGCGCACTTTTCAAGCGTCGCGGTTCATCATCGAAGCGTCGTTCGGGTCGGACAGAGCGAAGTGCAGCCGCGCCGTGGCCACCGGCTGGCTCTCGCTCTGCTGCCAAGCAGTAACCTGGACATTGGCCATGCGCTTGCCTTCGCGCAGTAGCCGACAGCGCGCCTGGGTCGGTGCCAGGCGCGCCGCCTGCAGGTAGTCGATGGAGAAGTCGATGGTCTTGGGCAACCGTGGCTCACGGGTCGCCAGCATCAGGTCCAGCGCCGCGGCGGTTTCCATAAAGGCGGCGACCACCCCACCGTGCAGGGCCGGCAGCAGAACATTGCCGACATTGCCCTGCTGCGGCGCCAGATGGAACAGCACGCCCTGCTCATCGATCTCGGCGCTGACGCCGATACGCCGAGCGTAGGGCACCAGGGAGAGCCACGCCTCAAGATCGCCACGCTCACGGGTATGCGCCAGCCACTCGCTGGCGGTGGAGGTCTCAAACATGCGTCGCCTCCTCCCCGAACAGCGCCTCGGCGAAGCCCGGCGGCGTATTGCGCGGCCCCAGCCGCACGAAGTTGCCAATACCACGCGCCACGATACGTTCCGGCTGCTGCCAGACGCGCCCCTCGGTAAAGACCATCGATTCGGTGATGCGCACCGCCCAGGCATCACCGTAGAGGTCCTGCCCAGCCAGCGCCGGCCGGTAGTGGTCGACGCGCAGGTCGAGGGTCGGGCACACCTCGGGCTCGGCAAGGCCGCACAGCACCGCCGAGCCGCACAGGGTATCCAGCAGCATGCTCAGCACGCCGCCGTGGACCAGTCCTCGCTGGCTGTCGCCAAGCAGATCGTCTTGCCACGGCAGGCGCATGATCACTCGGGAGGGCGCAGCCTCCACCACCTCGAGCCCCAGGTCACGGGTATGCGGTATGACCTGCACAAAGCGCGTCAACGCCGTCTGCCAGGCCTCGGGGGAACGTTCAACACGCCTATTCATTGCCGCCTCGATTAATTATTCAAACGTATGACTTAGAGAGTGTCTACAAATTACTACACTCGGCCATGCTGCGTTGAAATCATCTTCAAAATACTCATTTACACACTCGTAAACTCCGCTTTTTCAGCTGATTTCGCCTTGCCTGACCTTCGCTCGTGACTTTTGTAAACACTCTCTCATCATTTAGCGTCAAATTTTCTGCCTCGACAACGTCGACCTTAGCCGCCCTTGCCAATGGCTGTCGCAGCCCCGCGACACTACTCAGCGGGCGGCGCATCGGCGAGGATAGTCAGCTAGAGTCCGCACGCACCGAGAGGCATGCCACCATGCAACACCTTTATCTGGCTAGGGGTATCGTCACCCTGTTCACCGCCCTGGCCCTGAGCCTGCCACTTCATGCCGATCAGAGCCGCGATCAGGCCATGCGTGACGCCCTGGAGGCGGCACGCAATCAGGAGTGGAGCCGTGTCGATGCCGCCGCCATCGACGACCACCTGCTGGCCGGCTACGTCGAGTATCACCGCCTGCGCTCGCGCCTGCCCCAGGCAGAGCCGAGTCAGATCCTAGATTTCATGGAGCGCCACGCCGACTCGCCGCTGGCTGAGTGGATGCGCGGCCAGGCACAGACCCGCTACGGCCAGGCCGGCCGTTTCGGCAGCCTGCTGGCGGTCAGCGACGGCGTGCCCAGCGGCGCTGAACGTCAGTGCTACTACTACACCGCCCTGCTCGGCAGCGATCCCGCCACCGCCGCCGAAGGCGGTCGCGAGCTGTGGATGGTCGGGCACTCCCAACCCTCGGCCTGCGACACCCTCTTCGACCGCTTGCGCGACAGCGGCGAGATCAGCGCCGAGGACGTCTGGGCACGCAAGATGCTGGCCTGGCAGAACGGCGAGAGCGGCCTGATGAGCTACCTCGGGCGACTGCTCGGCAGCGACTGGGACAACGCCCGCGACGCCGTGGAGCGGCTGCGTGGCGACTACGCCGCGGTGACCCGTGTGCCTGCCCAGGTTGGCCCCGGGGGGCGCGGCAGCAGCGCAATGTTTGCCGCCGCCATGCACGGTTTTACCCGTGCCGATACCGAAGCGGCCCTCGAGGCGTGGCGCAAGATCGCATCGCACATCAATATCGACAGCGATGCCCGCCACGACATCGAACACGATCTGGCGTTCTACTCCATGGTCCGCGACGTGCGCCAGAACCTGGCCTGGGTCGACGAGGCCCTGCCGCGACTGGTCAGCGGCAGCCTCTATGAGCTGCGCGTACGCAATGCCTTGGCCCGCCGCGACTGGCAGGACGCCCTGCAGTGGCTGGAAAGAATGCCCGAGGACACCTTCAGCGACAGCCGCTGGCAGTACTGGCTGGCGCGCAGCCACGAAAGGCTCGGCAACAGCGACGCGGCCCGCGCCGCCTATCAGCGCGCCGCCCAGGGGCGCAGCTTCTTCGCCTTCGCCGCCGCCGACCGCATCGACCAGCCCTATGAACTCAACATGGAGCGCGCCTCGTTCAACGACGACTACCGCGAGGAGGTCGCCAACTGGCCGGTGGTACAGCGCACCGAGGCGCTGATGCGCATCGGTGAGCAGGGGCTGGCCAATAGTGAGTGGTATGCCGCCGTGGCCCGGGCCAGCAACCAGGAGGCCCACGCCCTGGCCGACTACGCCCAGCGCAAGGGCTGGTACGCCAAGCTGGTGCAGACCACCATCACCGGTCAGATGTGGGATGCCCTGGAGTGGCGCTTCCCGCAGGCCTTCCATGATGACTTCCAGCACTGGGGACGCTTGACCGGCGTCGACCCCTATCTGCTGATGGGCATTGCCCGCCGCGAGAGCGCCTATAACACCGAGGCGCTGTCACCGGCAGGCGCACGCGGTCTGATGCAGATCATGCCGGGCACCGCCACTCAGTTGAGCCGCCAGCTTGGCATCAGCGACCCCGGGCCCTACGGCGTGCTCGACCCGGCGCTCAACATCCGCCTCGGCAGCACCTACATCCGCGACATGACCGAACGCTACAGCGGCAATCGCCTGGCAGCCGCCGCGGCCTACAATGCCGGACCTGGTCGGGTCGACCGCTGGCTGCGCGACGCGCCACAGGAGTTCGATCTGTTCGTCGAGAGCATCCCGTTCCGCGAGACCCGAGACTATGTCCAAGCGGTGCTCGCCTATCGGGTGATCTTTGAGAGCCTGGCCAACGGCGGCGACAGCCGCGGCGTGGCGATGCTCACCCCCGCCGAGCGTAACGTGCGCTATGACGCCTCGCTGCTGGCCAGAAACTGAGCTTAGCGCTGCGAGCCTCGGGCTGCGAGCAACATGTCAGCCCGCAGCCCGCATGCTCAGCGCTGATCCGGTGATATGCCGCAGCCCGTCGCCCGTCGCCCGTCGCCCGTCGCCCGTCGCAGTATCAGGCCGGGCGCTGCTCCAGCGCCAGCTTGACGCCAAAGCCGATCAGTACCGTGCCGGTAGCCCCCTCCAGGCAGCGCGATACCCAGCGCTTGGCCAGCCAATGGCCGGCGCGCCCCACTGTCAGCACGATGGCGATCTGCCACAGGTTGGCAATCAGGAAATGCACGCCAGCCAGCCACAGCGACTTGAGCAGGGCCGGGTCGCTGGGCGCGATGAACTGCGGCAGAAAGGCCATGTAGAAGACCACCGTCTTGGGGTTGAGTACATTGGAGAGCAGCCCTTCGCGCAGTGGCACCCAGGCCGCCACCGGCGAGCGCTCGGCGCCCATGGCGGCTACCGGCAGTGCCACCCCGCGCCGCGCACTGAGCAGGCTCTGTACCCCGAGCCAGATCAGGTAGGCGGCCCCCGCCAGCTTGAGCAGATGAAAGGCCCAGGCCGACTGCAGCAGGATCAGCGAGATCCCCAGCGCCGATACCGCGGCATGTACGAACAGCCCGCAGCAGATCGCCAGGCTGGTGAGTACCCCGTCGCGCACGCCGCCCCTGGCGGTGTTGCGAATCACCAGCAGGGTGTCCACGCCAGGGCTCATGGTGAGCAGGGTGATGGCAATCAGAAAGGGCCAGAACTGGGCATCCAGCAGCATGCAAACGATCCTCCAGGCGGTGTCGGCGCGGCTTATACTACGCCATCTCGGCCAGCGGCGAGAGCCCGCCAGCGGGCGCCGAGATTCCCTGGACGCTCTGGTTTTTTCCATCTACAGTTGGGTTGGCGGGCATCGCAAGCGGATTCTCAGCGACGAAATGATCCTGATCCGGGCGCCGATGCACTATCCGCTGCGTTGGTTTGCAAGTTGAATGTCGTCAGCTGTTGATCGATTCCTTCGAGACTCCCCGTGCGCTTTCACCTTCGCTCGACCTACGCATTACGGGCTCGTACATGCTTGGCATGACGACCCAGCACCATCATTTAGTTAGTTAAGGAAATCGACAATGGCAACTGGCACTGTCAAGTGGTTCAACGACACCAAGGGCTACGGCTTCATCTCTCCGGACGACGGCGGCGATGACCTGTTCGCGCACTTCTCCGAGATCCAGGCTGAAGGCTTCAAGACCCTGCAGGACGGCCAGAAGGTGACCTTCGAGGTCACCCAGGGCAAGAAAGGCCTTCAGGCCGCCAATATCAAGCTCGCCGACTAAGCGTTGACGTCTTGATCACCGCCAGTTGCCTGGGCCCATTGCGCTGCGCATGATCCGTTTCATGTTCCTCGTATCCAAGCGGTAGGCAAGTGGCAAGAAAAAGGGCCACCCGTGAGGGTGGCCCTTTTTTGTGGTGCTGACGGTACCGATCACACAGGACGAGAGATCAGTTCTGAGTGTCGGGGGAAGTGAACTCGTCGTCGAAGGCACCCTCGGACGGCTGGTCATCAAAGTCCGGCTCGTCGAACTGGCTGTCGTCAAATTCGAAGTCGTCACCATCGATGCCCGGCTGCTGGCTCTCGACCTCCTCAAACTGCTCCTCGATCTGACGCTGGGCCTCTTCGAAGCGACGCTCGGTCTCTTCCATGAAGGCATCGATATCGGAGTCGCTGGTCTCCCCCGGCAGGGTCGCGCCATCGTCGAGGGTATCCGGACCTTCGCCTAGCGTCTCAGTCGTGTCGATGTCACCGGCCTGATCGGCGTCGAAAGGATCCTCATCGGCGGCCGCTGCCGGCTCGTCGACGGCAGGATCCGCCGGTTGCTCCTCCGGTACGGCGGCGTCTGGATCGTCCACGACGCCATCGTCGGCGGTGTCTGGCATGATGACGTCGTCGTCGCCAGCATCCTCGACCGGCGCCTCGCCGCTGGTCTCCTCGACGGGCTCGTCTTCCACCACCGGCTCATCATCGCCGTTACCGCAGGCGGTAAGTCCCAGGCTCAGCGCCAGCGCCATGGCCGCTGGTATCCAGGGTTTATGCCTCATTTTTACCTCTCCTTTGATATCACGGCGTCACAATTGGACAGTATTTGACCAGAGCCGTGCCCCGGCCACAAGCCTGATTCGTTGATCGCATGGTCCCCACTGGCCGGTTAGCTGAGCAGTGGAGACTTGGCCGGCAGCAATAGCGTCAGCTCTCCCGGCAACACGTTTGCCTCGAAATGCGTCCATCCGAAGGGCTCGCCGTCGAGGGTCAGCGGCAGCACAGCGTCACTGTCGAAGCGCAGCCTGGTGGTCTGGAAGTACTCCACATACTCGCCACAGGCGGGTAGGGCCTCGAGTTCATCAAGGGCCTGCTTGAGGCCCGACAGCGACTCGAAGTCGCGCACGATCAGCACCTCCAGCAGACCGTCATCGAGTTTGGCAGAGGGCGCCAGCCGCTGGCCACCGCCAGCCTGGCAGCCATTACCGATCGCCAGCAGAAACAGTGGAGCATCGCTCTCGCCCTCCGGCCAACTCATATGGCCGCGGTAAGGCTGGTAGCGCCACGCCTCCAACGCCCCCATCAGCGAGTAGGCACCACCGCCCAGCAGCCGTTTCATGGCCTTGGGGGTACTCGAGGTGACCGCAGCACCAAAACCGCACGACGCCATGTTCAGATAGTAATGGTTCCCCAAACGCACCACATCAGCCTTGTGGGGGCTGGCCTCGAGCGCCAGCGCCAACGCTTGACGCGGTTCAAGGGGGATACCTGCGCCGTTGGCGAAGTCGTTGGCGCTGCCCAGGGGGAGCACGCCGAGCGCGGGTCGAGCTGCCGGGGCGAGACGCATCAGCCCGTTGACCAATTCATTGACGGTGCCGTCGCCACCACCGGCGATCAACCGCGTGATGCCGTCACGGCTGGCCTCATCGCAGAGTCGCAGGGCGTCGCCGGCTTCCCAGGTGACCCGCACCTCGAGGTCCGCACCCGCTTCACGCAGCGCCTGAACCGCCTCCCTGACCTCCGGTAGCTGAGCCGATTTGCCATTGAGAATCACACGTGCCGTGTCGTCAGTCATGAGCTCCATCTCATGGGGGGATAACGGCATCATGCCGCGCCGTGCGCAGCTTGGCCAGCCTCTTAGTTGGTTTCACCAGCATCGAGCAGCGGCGGCAGCGGACAGTCCAGGGCCTCGGCCAGGGCCCGGAACAGCTCGGCTTCACCCGGGCTGACCCGGCCATCATGCTCGACACATTCGGCCAGCGCCGCGAGCAGCTGCCGACGCCCGTCACCGTTAAGCCGCTGCAGGCGATCCAGGCTCAGGTCCAGTTCACTGAAGGGGGTCGGTCCGGGCACATAGTCGAGCGCCATTGGTGCCAGCGTGGCCACCCCGGCAGCGAAGGCGCGCCGAGCCTCCTTCGCATCGTCCGTGCCCGCACGCGCCATGCTCGACAGCAGCGCCGCCGCCGGCTCGGCCAGCGCCGAGAGGGGGCGGTCGCGGCGCCGCGTATGACGCCCTTCAACGCCCTGCACCAGCACCCGGTAGAGCGCCCAGTGCAGCGCGCCGGGCGCCGATTCGGCAGCGATCAAGCGCTCCAGACACAGCTTGAAGGTCGCGTACTGTGCCGTGGAGAGCTGCTTGAGTAGCGGGATGGCAAGCTCGATCAGTACCAGTCGCTGGTCGGCGGGCAGCGCCGCCAATGGCGCATCGAGAGCGTCCAGCTCGCGCAGCACGGCGGGGTCGGCCACGCCCTCGAGCAGCTCACGCTGCGCCGTCCGAGTCTCGGGATCGAGATGGATCAATACACCATAGGCCACCGCGCGCGCGGCACAGGGGTCGTGAGCGGCTTCCAGCAGCTGCGGGTCGAGTGCATCCAGGCGCCGCCGCGCATCGTTGAGATGGGCCTGGTCGAGCTGGCCAATGGTGGCCAACGCCAGCGCCATCAGCTTTCGGGCATCGCGCCCGCGGGACTCGCCGGCAGGCGCCGATTCGGCCGGGGCCTCGTCGCTGCTATCGCGGCGCTCCGCGGTGCTGGGCAGCTCGCCGTCCCACTTCGGGTCGACACGGCGGATGCGCTCATCGAGGGGCGGATGGGTCGCCAGCATGCCGCTGGCGGCTTTGATCCCGCGACTGAAGTAGAGGTGGCTGAACTCGGCGGCGTTACTCGCCTCCAGCTGCGAGCCGTGCTGATGGGCGCCAATCTTCTTCAGCGCACCGCCGATCCCGTTCGGATCGCGGGTGAATTGAACCGCCGAGGCGTCGGCCAGAAACTCGCGCTGGCGACTTACCGCGGCCTTGACCAGATTACCGCACAGGGTACCGACGTAACCCACCACCATCAGCGCCGCACCCAACGCCAGCATCGCGGCCTGGCCATTGTTGTTGCGATTACCCCCGGCCAGGCGCCGGCCGGCGCTGCCGCGCAGCACGATATGGCCGATCAGACCGATCAGCAGCAGCCCATGGAGCAGCGCTACCAGGCGCAGATTCAGGCGCATATCACCGTTGAAGATATGGCTGAATTCGTGGGCCACCACGCCCTGCAGCTCATCGCGGTCGAGCCGCTCGATGGCACCCCGGGTAACCCCGATCACCGCATCCTGGGGCGAATGCCCGGCAGCGAAGGCGTTGATCGCCGGCTCATCGAGCAGATACACCGCCGGTACCGGCGTTCCTGAGGCGATCGCCATCTCTTCAACGACATTGAGCATGCGCTGTTCGTCGGCGTCGCGAGCGTTGCCGTTGAGCAGCCTGCCGCCCATCGCCTCGGCCACCGCCCGCCCGCCGGCGCGTAGCTGCAGATGCTTGAACAGGCTGCCCATCACCACCAGCGCCAGCACGCCCAGCGCCACAGTACCCAACAGATACGGGTCCAGGGCACGCGCCAGCGGGTCGCCCGTCGCCTGCTGCTGGCTGCCCTCACTGATGACCAGCACCAGGGCCACCGCCAGGGTTGCTATTGCCACCAGCGAGACCACGGCGACGATCAGCAGCAACACCAGACGACCGGTATTACGCCTGGCGCGATCCTGGGCGGCAAAGAAGTCCATCGAGCTCGGCGCCGCCATCTAGAACGAAACCTTAGGCGCTTCCTGAATCGCCTCGCTGTCCTCGAACTCCAGCATTGCGGCGTCCTCGCCATGGCCGAAGGTGCCGGCCAGCAGTACCGTCGGGAAGCGCTGGCGGTAGGTGTTGTACTGCATCACCGCGTCGTTGAAAGCCTGACGGGCAAAGGCAACCCGGTTCTCGGTACTGGTCAGGGTCTCGCTGAGCTGCTGCATGTTGGCCGAGGCCTTGAGGTCGGGATACGCCTCCATCACCACGTTGAGCCGCCCCATCGCCGAACCTAGCGCACCCTCGGCGCCGGCCAGCTCAGCCATGGCCTTGGGGTCGCCAGGCTTTTCGGCGGCCGATGCCAGGCCGGCCATGGCACCCTGACGCGCCTGGACCACCGCTTCCAGGGTGTCACGCTCATGGGACATATAGGCCTTGGCGGTCTCGACCAGGTTGGGGATCAGGTCGTAGCGGCGCTTGAGCTGCACCTCGATCTGGGCAAAGGCGTTCTGGTAGCGATTGCGCAGCGCCACCAGGCTGTTGTAAATGCTGACGCCGTAGAAAATCAGCGCCACGGCAATCACGAGTAGAACAATGCTGGTCATCGACATAGCCGGTCTCTGGTCAGGGGCGCAGTGCGCCGTGAAAATCATCAGTGGCAGCCATCGAGCTTACTCTGCCAGCGGGGCAAGACGAAACTCCAGTACCCCGTCGCGATCACGCAGCGCTTCGGCCAGCCGGCCAAAATTGTGCCGATCGAGGGTCTGCAGGGTCATGTGGTACTCGTACACCGTGCCGCGCTGCACCAGTCGGTAGCTCAGCGACTTGATGCGGAAGCCCTGGCCACCGATCAACTCACGCATGCTGGCTTCGTCCAGGGCGCTGCCAACCGCAAAAGAGAGCACATGGTCGGCGAAGTGCTGGCTGGGCATACGCGCCTCCATCCAGCGAAATAGCGACAGCGTGACCAGCGTCACGATGGTCACCAGGATCGCCGGAAACAGAAAGCCGATGCCGTAGAGAATACCCAGCGCGGCCGTCATCCAGATCGATGCCGCGGTGGTGAGGCCACGTACCGTCAGCCCCTCCTTGAAGATCACCCCGGCGCCCAAGAAGCCAATCCCGGTCATGATGCCTTGAGCCATGCGCGTCGGGTCGGTGGTGACCGCGCTGGCCGGTACCGTGGCGCCGAACCACTGGCCCTGATGGGTGGTGACCATCATCAGCAGCGCTGACGCCAGGCATACCAGGGCGTGAGTGCGAAAGCCCGCCGGACGCCCGTGATAGCTGCGCTCCAGCCCTATCAGACTACCCGCCAGCCAGGCCGCTCCGAGGTAGAACACCATCAACAGCTGGTCTGTGCTCATCGTGCCCTCTCCATGCCCACACCCTGATCAGCATAGCCCCACAATACTTGACCTGGCCGCCATGAGCCCGCAGATTCGTGATCTCGACCCGCACCGGCACAGGACACCCATGGAAGGCTTTTTCAACTGGCTAGGCACCCTGATCGGCGAGACCCTGCGCTGGATCGTAGATCTGCTGGTGATCTTCTTCTCCAGCCTGCGCGGCTCGCTGGAGGGCTTTATCAGCGGGCTCAGCAACGCCATGGGCATCAACCCCTCCCTGTTCAGCCTGCTGCTGCTGATTGTCGGCGTATGGATGCTCTACTGCGCGCTGAGAGCGCTGCTCGCCGGGCGTCTGATTGCCACCCTGATCTGGGCCTTCCTTGGCCTGGTTGTCCTGAGCTGGCTAATCGGCCGCTAGGCTTGTCCGAAAAGTGTCTGCGCTACTCGGCCAGCGCCTTCTCCACCACCTCGAAGACGTTGGGTGACAGCTCTTCAGCACGAATTCTCTCCAGCTCGGCTTTCATCAGCGCCTGGCGCTGCTCATCGAAGCGCTGCCAGCGGGTCAGCGGGGTGATGATGCGCGCGGCGATCTCCGGATTGAGACGATTGAGCTCGATTACCACGTCGGCCAGCAGCCGGTAGCCGGCGCCGTCGATGCGATGGAAGTTGACCCGGTTCTGCCCGGCGAAGGCGCCAATCAGGGCGCGCACGCGATTGGGGTTCTTGAGCGAGAAGGCCGGGTGCTGCATCAGGAATTTCACTCGATCGAGGGCGTCCGAATGCGGACGCGTTACCTGGATGCTGAACCACTGATCCATGACCAGCGGGTCGTGGGCCCACTTCTCACTGAACAGCTTGAGTGCTGGGTCGGCCAGATCACCGCGCGAACTGTGGGTGAGCAGGGTCAGTGCGCAACGCACGTCGGTCATGTTGTGGCCGGCGCTGAACTGACGCTGGGCCAGTTCGATGCCCTCTTCGTCCTCGATGCTCACCAGGTACGACAGCGCCACGTTCTTGAGGCTGCGCGCGGCAATCTGCTCGGGCTCAGGAGCGTAGGCGGCATCGCTGGCGTTGTCGTAGTAGACGCGCAGGAAGTCGTCGCGCAGGGAAGCCGCCAGGGACTGCTTGACGAAGGTGCGCGCAGCGTGGATGGCGTCGACGTCGACCACCGGCTGCTGCTCGGCGATATAGGCTTCGGAGGGTAGCGTCAGCATCTCCGCCAGTACCGCCTTGTCGTCGGTCTCGGCACTGAGCAGGCCGCGGAAGGCCTCGACCACGCGTACGTCCATGACCTTCTCGACGCCGTTGCGGTGAGCGGCGATCAGGTCATCCAGGGCCAGCAGCGCCAACCGCTGTCCGGCATCCCAGCGGTTGAAGCCATCGGAGTCGTGGGTCAGCAGGAAGGCCAGGTCTTCGCGGGCATAGGGGAAGCGCAGCTTGACCGGCGCCGAGAAGCCGCGCAGCAGCGACGGCACCGGCGCCTCGGCGATATCGGTGAAGACGAAATGCTGCTCCTCCTCGCGCAGGTGGATCACCGCGTCCTTGCCGACCACCTCACCGTCCAGGGTCATGCGCAGGTCCTCGCCGGACTTGGTGCCGACCAGGCCCAGGCGAACCGGGATATGCAGCGGCAGCTTGTCGGGCTGACCCGGGGTGGCCGGGGTGCGCTGACGCAGTGTCAGGTGATACTCGGACTTGGCGTAGTCGTACTCGCCGTAGGCGTCGATCTCCGGGGTACCGGCCTGGGAGTACCAGCGCATGAACTGGCTGAGGTCGAGCCCCGAGGCCTCGGCCATGCAGTCGACGAAGTCCTCGATGGTCACTGCCTGGCCGTCGAAGCGTTCGAAGTAGCGATCACTGCCCTGGCGGAAGGCCTCCCAGCCGACCAGGTTGCGCAGCATGCGCACCACCTCGGCGCCCTTCTCGTAGATGGTCAGGGTGTAGAAGTTGGTGATCTCGATGTAGTGGTCGGGACGAATCGGATGGGCGGTAGGGCCGTCATCTTCGGCGAATTGGGCTGTGCGGAAGAAGGAGACATCCTCGATGCGCTTGACCGGCGCCGAGTTGGTATCCGCCGAGAAGCACTGGTCGCGAAACACCGTGAAGCCCTCCTTGAGGGAGAGCTGGAACCAGTCGCGACAGGTCACCCGGTTGCCCGACCAGTTGTGGAAGTATTCGTGGGCAACAATACCCTCGACGCGCTGGAAGGCGGCGTCGGTAGCGGTCTGAGGATGCGTCAGCACCGCCGCCGAGTTGAAGATGTTGAGGCCTTTGTTCTCCATCGCGCCCATGTTGAAGTCGTTGACCGCGACGATCATGAACAGGTCGAGATCGTATTCGCGCCCGTAGGTCTCCTCGTCCCATTTCATGGCACGCTTCAGCGAGGCCATGGCGTGATCGGTCTTGTCGAGATTCTCCTCTTCGACCCAGATCTGCAGCGCCACCTCGCGCCCGCTCATGGTGGTGAAGCTGTCTTCGACCTTTTGCAGGTCGCCGGCCACCAGCGCGAACAGGTAGCAGGGCTTGGGGTGCGGGTCTTCCCATGTCACGAAGTGGCGGCCGTTGGGCAGCTCGCCGCGCTCTATGGGGTTACCGTTGGAGAGCAATACCGGCTCGCGCTGGGTATCGCCGATCAGGGTGGTGGAGAAGGTCGCCATCACATCGGGACGGTCGGGATAGAAGGTGATACGCCGGAAACCCTCGGCCTCGCACTGGGTGCAGTACATACCGCTGGACTGGTAGAGGCCCTCCAGCGCGGTGTTGGCCTCGGGGGCGATCTCGACCTCGGTATCGAGCAGGAAGCGCTCGGGCACCCGGTGCACAGTCAGTTGGTTGTCGTCGACCTGGTACTCGTCGGCGTCGAGGGGCTGACCATCGATGGCGATGGCCTTGAGCAGCAGATGCTCGCCGTCGAGTACCAGCGGCGATTCGGCGGCATCAGCACGATCGGGATGACGCTCCACGTGCAGCCGTGCCTTGACTCGCGTAGCCCCGGGCGAGAGATCGAAGGTCAGCTCGGTGTGGGTAACCCGATGCGCGGGCGGCTGGTAGTCATTAAGGTAGGTCGGCTGGGGTGCTGACATCGAGGAACGCTCCTGTTCGGAAATTGTTCCCATTGTACGGCCCAGCGGTCGCCAGACTCAAAGCCTCTCCCGGCGCGACCATATCGGCACCATCACCGGACCTGATTGGTGAAGGGGCCCGATCCATCAACGGGTGACGGGCGAGTCACGATCCACACCGCCAGCAGACCGAGGCCGGTGACCAGCGCCAGCTTGACGATCGCGCTGGGCACCGTCAGCAGCAGCACCGCGACCGAGAAAACCAGCATCAGCACCGCGACGCCCTTGGCGCGACGCGGAATCGCCCGCTCGCGCTCCCAGGCGACCACCGAGGCGCCAAAGCGCGGATGTTCGCGAATCCACTGGGCAAAGCGCGGTGAACCGCGAGAAGCGGCCCATACCGCCAGCAGCATAAAGCAGGTGGTCGGCATCAGCGGCACTACGACACCGATCATGCCGAGGCAGAAGCTGACCCAAGCCAATGCAATGTAGGCAACACGGCGAAGCGATAACATGCGCTTCCTCCGGCAGTGAGGATGATTCCCTAGACCTCATTAAAGTTCATCACGACTGCTGTGGCCAATCGCCGATCCCTATGGTGCTGGTTGAGAGGCACCATCTCCCGCAACAGCGCCATGCCTGGCGCACATAAAAAAAGCTCGCCTACCGGCGAGCTCCATAGCCTTGTCAAGCGCTCTCACTGAATGGGGATTTCACGGCGAGCCGCCCTGGCCTGCTCGCTGCGCGGCACCCGTACCGTCAGCACCCCGTGGTTGAAAGAGGCCTTGATATCCTCGTCCCTGGCATCCGCAGGCAGGTCCAACACGCGCCGGAACCGGCCATAGGAGCGCTCGATACGATGGAGCTGGTTATCGTCAGTACGGCTCTCCTGGCGCTTTTCACCTTCGATGACCAGGCGATGGTCATCCAGGGAGAGAGTGATGTCTTTCTCCTCGACTCCTGGCACCTCGACGCTGATCACGTACTCGCTGTCGCGCTCGGCAATATCGAGCCGTGGCTGCAGCAATCCTGGCAGGTCGCTAACGCGGCTTTCCAGGGACGACATGCCGAACTGCCGCATGACGCTGTCCATCCAGCGATCCAGCTCCTGATGCATACTCAAGAAGGGCGAGAGTTCACCCCGACGTGGCTCCACCGCGGACGGCGGAGTGGGCGCATCGGCGTTCTCGCTCTTGAACCAGTTCCAGGGAGAGAGTTTTTGCAGATTCATACGCCACCTCCTGTCTGATCTTTCCAACATGTGACGCAAATCGAAACACTTAGCGCCTCGGGTTGCCCCTTGGCTTTAAAATATCTGGTGGCGGTCGGCACAATTTCAAGGCCACCTGAGCGCTCGCCGTTGCAACTTCCGACAAGCAAAAAAAGGCGGCCCAAGCGGGCCGCCTCAAGCGGTTCAGTCAGAGCGCCTGACCGAGAGAGACAATCGTGTAGAGGTTAGATCTCGAAGCCCAGGCCAAAGTCCTCGGCAGAGATCGCCATCAGCGAGCCGGCTCCCGC
Organism: Halomonas sp. ML-15; assembly: GCF_014779595.1. Taxonomy (GTDB): domain Bacteria; phylum Pseudomonadota; class Gammaproteobacteria; order Pseudomonadales; family Halomonadaceae; genus Franzmannia. The sequence goes on along the minus strand of NZ_JACXZT010000010.1, from coordinate 356,396 downwards.
CTGCACCATGGCGGCATGGCCACGGGTACGCGGCAGCAGTCGCTGGTAATAGAAGCGTGCGGTGTCGAGCTTGGCCTGGTAGAAAGCCGCCTCCTCGCCCTCCAGCGCCGCGCTGGCCTGCTTGGCAGCCCGCGCCCAGAGGTAGGCCAGGGTCACGTAGCCGGAGTACATCAGATAGTCGACGCTGGCCGCACCGACTTCCTCGCGGTCCTGCATCGCCTTCATCCCGACGCCCATGGTCAGCTCGCCCCACTCGGCGTTGAGCTTGGCCAGTGGCTTGATAAATTCGGCCAGCGCCGGGTTGTCGGCTTCGGCCTGACAGAACTTGTGAATTTCCTTGGTGAACACCTTGAGTGTTTCGCCCTGGCTCATCAGCACCTTGCGGCCCAGCAGGTCGAGGGCCTGGATGCCGGTGGTGCCCTCGTAGAGACGCGTGATACGCGCATCGCGAACCAGCTGCTCCATGCCCCACTCCTGGATGAAGCCGTGGCCACCGAACACCTGCACGCCCTCGTTGGTGGCTTCGAAGCCGACCTCGGTGAGGAACGCCTTGACGATCGGCGTGAGCAGACCCAGCAGCGTCTCGGCGTGCTCGCGCTCGGCGGCGTCCTGACCGTGCTCGACCACATCGACCATCTGCGCGGTATACAGCACCAGCATCCGGCCGCCCTCGGCGAAGGCCTTCTGGGTCAGCAGCATGCGCCGCACGTCGGGGTGCACGATGATCGGATCAGCGGCCTTCTCCGGCGCCTTGGCACCGGACAGCGCGCGCATCTGCAGGCGATCACGGGCATAGGCCAGGGAGTTCTGGAAGCTCGCCTCGGTAACGCCCAACCCCTGGATGCCGACCCCGATACGCGCCACGTTCATCATCGTGAACATGCACGCCAGGCCCTTGTTGGGCGCGCCCACCAGGTAGCCCTTGGCGGTGTCGAAGTTCATCACACAGGTGGCGTTGCCATGGATGCCCATCTTGTGCTCCAGCGAGCCGCAGCTCACGCCGTTGCGCTGGCCGGGGTTGCCGTCGGCATCGGGCAGAAACTTGGGCACCACGAACAGCGAGATACCCTTGGAGCCCTCGGGGGCATCCGGCAGCTTGGCCAGCACCAGGTGAACGATATTCTCGGCCATATCGTGCTCACCGGCGGAGATAAAGATTTTGGTGCCAGTGATGTCGTAAGCGCCGTCGACAGTGGGCACGGCGCGGGTCTTGATCAAGCCCAGATCGGTACCGCAGTGCGGCTCGGTGAGGCACATGGTGCCGGTCCACACACCCTCGACAAGCTTGGTCAGGTAGGTGGCCTTCTGCGCATCGCTGCCGTGGTGGCGCAGCGCGTCGGCGGCGCCGTGGGAGAGCCCCGGGTACATGCCCCATGCCAGGTTGGTGGCGCAGATCATCTCGGAGAGCACCATGCCCAGCGAGTGCGGCAGGCCCTGGCCCCCGAACTCAGGTTCGGCGGAGAGGCTCGGCCAGCCGCCCTCGACATACTGCTGGTAGGCCTGCTTGAAGCCTTTGGGTGCCTTGACGTCGCCCCCCTCCAGCAGACAGCCCTCGCGGTCGCCGCTCTGGTTGAGCGGCAGCAGCACCTCGCGGGAGAAACGCGCCCCCTCCTCGAGAATCGCCGCGACTACGTCAGGCGAAGCGTCATCGCCCCCCGGCAAGGCAGCGTAGTGGGCCGGAAAGTCGAGCATCTCGTCCATCACGAAGCGCAAATCGCGCAGCGGGGCCTGGTAGTCGGGCATCTTGCAGTCTCCTCACATCGAGCGCAGGAAAGCGCCGGCGGCGCTTTCAAACATGCGTTTGAAATTAGCCGCCAAGCGGCTTGCAGTCAAGCGTTCGTTTGGCTACAGGACTACGACCTTAGTGGCGGAGGGGCAATTCAAGGTGACGGGATCAGGATCATATCTACCAGCTCGTCGGCCAGCCGAGCGGTATCCATCGGCCCATCAGGGTCAAACCAGCGCGCCGTCCAGTTGAGCGCGCCGAGCGCGAAGCGAGTGACGATCGCCGAATCGCCCTGGACCAGCCCCGCCTGGCGCGCCTCGTCGATGACCTGATACCAGAGCGCCTCGTAGGCGTCGCGCAGGTGGGTGAGGTGCTCGCGATCCTCGTCGTTGAGACGCCGCCACTCGTAGAGCGCCACCCCATGGGCGTGTCGATCGTCGTGCAGGGTATCGAGGTGGACCCGGGCCAGCGCCAGCAGCTGCGAACGCGACGTGGCATCGGCCCGGCTCACGGCCTTGCGCGCGCTGACCAGGGCATTGCGTGTGCTGTCCTCGATCACCGCGCAGAGAATCTCCTGCTTATCGGCGAAGTGGTGGAACAGGCTACCCGACTTGATACCCATGGCGTCGGCCAGCATGCGCACCGTGGTGCGATCAAAGCCCTGCTGCATGAACAGACGCGCGGCGACCCGGATCAATTCCTGGCGCCGTGGAGAGTCGGTCGCTACATTCATCGCATTTACACTAGGGTCTGTTGACGTTTCATCGCGAACCGCGTTGCTGCCTCAAAGAGTGCCAGACAAGGCGCAAAACGCAGGGAAGGGTGGTTCCCTTTTCAAGTTTTGCAACGCCGTATGGCACTCTTGGAGGCGCAACCCGAAGGGCTGGGCCCGTGAGCGAAACGTCAACAGGCCTAGCGCTTGCTTGGTTATGCTGGAGCAAAGCATAGCCCCGCCCGACGGGTCAATTGCGCCCCCCTTCGAGGAGTTACCCATGGCCAATTCAGATGACATCGTTATTCTCTCCGCCGCTCGCACCCCGATGGGCGGCATGCTCGGCAGCCTGGCGAGCCTCACCGCTCCCGAGCTCGCCGCGGTGGCGATCCGCGCCGCCATCGAGCGCGCCGCCATCGAGCCCGACGAGATCGATGAAGGCTTTCTCGGCTGCGTGCTGCCCGGTGGCGTCAAGCAGGGGCCGGCACGCCAGGCGATGCGTCAGGCCGGCATTCCCGACCAGGTCGGCGCCACCACCATCAACAAGCTGTGCGGCTCGGGCATGAAAGCAGTGATGCTGGCCCATGATCTGATCCGTGCAGGCAGCGGCGAGCTGATCCTGGCCGGCGGCATGGAGTCGATGTCCAACGCGCCGCATATCCTGACCAAGGCACGTAGCGGCTATCGCCTGGGCCACGGCGAGCTCAAGGACCATATGTTTTACGACGGTCTCGAGGACGCCGAAACCGGCCAACTGATGGGCGCCTTCGCCCAGCAGGTCGCCGACCAGCGTGGCTATGCTCGCGAGCGCATGGACGACTTCGCCATCGCCTCGCTGGAGCGCGCCATGGCCGCCCATGAAGCCGGTCACCTGGCGGCCGAGATGGCGCCGGTCACGGTCACCTCGCGCAGCGGCGAGACGCTGGTGGAGCATGACGAACAGCCGTTCCAGGCCAAGCTCGACAAGATCCGCAGCATGCGCCCGGTCTTCGCCAAGGACGGCACCATCACCGCCGCCAACGCCAGCTCGATCTCCGACGGCGCCTCGGCGGTGATCGTGGCCAGCCGCGCTGCGGCTCAGGCCCACGGCCTGACGCCCATCGCTCGGGTGCTCGGCCACAGCACCTTCTCGCGCCACCCCAGCGAGTTCACCATCGCACCGGTGGGCGCCATTGCCTCGCTGCTCGAGCGGCTCGACTGGACAGTCGAGGATGTCGATCTGTTCGAGGTCAACGAGGCCTTCGCCGTGGTCACCCTGATGGCCATGGACGACCTCAAGATTCCCCACGCCAAGGTCAACGTCTTCGGCGGTGCCTGCGCCCAGGGCCACCCTGTCGGCTCTACCGGCTCGCGGATCATCGCCACCCTGATCAACGCCCTGCGCGTCACCGGCGGCAAGCGGGGTATCGCCAGCCTGTGCATCGGTGGCGGTGAAGCCACGGCGATTGCGGTGGAACTGACCGACTAAGCGCTGTCCGGGTGCGCCCTCGCCAGCGAGGGCGCCTACCTCCGGGGTCGCCATCTCACTGCAAGACCCTATATACGCTTGAGCATATATGCTTTGACGTATATCATGGTGGCATTGTTACCCAAGCAGGATGCATGCCATGACAGCACCCCAGGAATCCCAGGCACCCAGCGTCTCCGAGGGCATGGGAGTGTTCGAACGCTTCCTATCGCTGTGGGTGGCGCTGGCCATTGTCGCCGGCATCCTGCTCGGTCAGTTCGCGCCGGCCATTCCCGAAATGCTGTCGCGCTTCGAGTATGCCCAGGTATCGATCCCGGTAGCGATCCTGATCTGGGCGATGATTTTCCCCATGATGCTGCAGATCGACTTCACCTCGATCCTCGGCGTGCGCCGCCAGCCCAAGGGGCTGATCATCACCACCTCGGTGAACTGGCTGATCAAGCCGTTCAGCATGTTCGCCATCTCCTGGTTCTTTCTGATGGTGGTCTTCGCGCCGCTGATCCCCGCGGAGCGCGCCAGTGAATACCTGGCCGGCGCCATCCTGCTGGGCGCCGCCCCCTGCACCGCCATGGTCTTCGTGTGGAGCTATCTGACCCGCGGCGACGCCGCTTATACCCTGGTACAGGTGGCAGTCAACGACCTGATCATGCTGTTCGCCTTCGCCCCCATCGTGGTCTTCCTGCTCGGCGTCTCGAATATCCAGGTGCCCTGGGACACGGTCATCCTGTCGGTGGTGCTGTATATCGTCATCCCGCTGGCCGCCGGCTACCTGACGCGCCAGGCGCTGATCAAGCGGCGCGGCATCGAGTGGTTCGACAACGTCTTTATGAAGAAGATGGCGCCGATCACCCCCATCGGCCTGATCATCACCCTGGTGCTGCTGTTCGCCTTCCAGGGCGACGTGATCATCGCCAACCCGCTGCATATCGTGCTTATCGCGATCCCGCTGATCATCCAGACCTTTCTGATCTTCTTTATCGCCTACGGCTGGGCCAAGGCCTGGAGGGTGCCTCACAACGTCGCCGCACCCGGGGCGATGATCGGTGCCAGCAACTTCTTCGAGCTGGCGGTGGCCGCCGCCATCGCCCTGTTCGGCCTGCAGTCCGGCGCCGCCCTGGCCACGGTGGTAGGCGTGCTGGTGGAGGTACCGCTGATGCTGGCCCTGGTGCGCATCGCCAACAAGACCCGGCACCACTTTCCGACCGCCGATGCACCAGTCGCCGCCGAGGCAAAAGGCTGACCCGGGATCACCGCCCGAACCGGTGAGTGGCGACACCCCCTCGGGTCGACACGTTGAACGGGGCACTTGGCCTGGGCGGAAACAGCCTCTAGTCTCGAAAGACGCTCCCCTTCCCTGGCCCCGACATGCATCCCCAGCGCGCCCGACTGCACAATGAACTCCATGCCCGGCCCTCGATCTACTTCGAGGACCCGGCGCATATCCATCACTACGCCTTCCTCGACGACGACGGCATCGCCGCGGACATTCTTGGCCGGATCTCAGAGGTGGCGGGAAAGACCCCGGACATCGAGGCCGCCCAGGAGATTCTCGACCTCGGCGACCAGACCTTGAAGTGGGAGCGCCATACCGAGTTTTTCACCCTCACGCTGCTGGTCGCCAGGTCCGAGCGTGGCGAGACCTGGCCATCGCCCCCGCCGCTGCTGGCGGACATCGTTGCCAAGCATAGCCGGGCGCTGATCAACGCCAGCCTGATCCTGGTGGAGGCCGAGGACGCCTGGAGCGGCGACGCCGAGGCCTACGGCTTTCGCGATCCCGCCGGTTCGAGCTTGGGCGATGGCGGGGCCACGGTGTGGAGCGACTTCCGGCTCACCGCGGCAGGCGTGAATCGTCTACTGTTGATCAACCGAGGCCTGAATGCCTTCCGCCTAGGACGCATGACCCGTCGGCTGCTGGAGATCGAGACCTATCGCATGATGGCGTCGCTGGCCCTGCCTGTGGCCAAGGAGATGAGCCTTGAGCTGCACGATTACGAGTTGCAGCTCGGCGATCTATCGGAGCGTAATACCGCGGACAAGGAGGTGAGCTACCGGCCGCTGCTGGCAGCGATCTCCGCGCTCTCGGCACGGCTCGAGAATGCCGGTGCTCGCTCGCGCCAGCGCTTCAGCGCTACCGAGGCGTATGCGCGGATCGTATTCAACCGCATCGAGGAGCTACGCGAGGAGCGCTTGGGCGACCGTCCTCGCCTGGGGACCTTTATCCTCAGACGCTTCCGCCCGACCGTGCACTACTGCGCCGCGATCAATCAGCGCCAGGAAAATCTGGCGGAGAGCGTGGCCCGGCTAAACGATCTGTTGCGGACCCGCGCACAGGTTGAGATCGAGGAGCAGAACTCAGCGATCCTGCAAAGTCTCAACGAGCGCACCAGCAGCCAATTGAAGATCCAGAAGGCGGTCGAAGGACTATCGATCATCGTCATCAGCTACTACCTCTTCAGCCTGTTCAAACTCGGGCTGCAGAGCCTCGACGCTTTGGGCGTCGTGATTGAGCCGATCGTCGCGGCAGCGGTGCTCGGGCCCTTGGGTCTGGGGATCATCGGCTTGCTGGCCTGGCGCATACAGCGCGTCAAGAATCACTGATCACTGCCCACCGCCCACCGCCCATCCCCTTCCATGAGATCCAGACCTGCTGCCTATGCTGGGCCCGCAAGGATCCCGAGCTTTCTGGATCGCTATTCCCATCTCGTCATCGTGTTTGACCCACTGTCTGCTGCTTACACGCCTTCTCTTGATGCACGTCACGCTGACGGGGCCAGTTGTTGTGCTAAATAGAGGATCACTCCTCCGCGATAGTCCCCTACCATCAAAAGGATTTCACCATGCCATCTCGCGACGTCGTCATCTGCCATCCCGTTCGTACCGCCATCGGCACCTACGGTGGCAGCCTCAAGGACACCCCCGCCACGGATCTGGGCGCGCGAGTCATCCAGGAAACCCTGTCTCGATCCGGCCTGGCCGCTGACAAGGTACAATCGCTGATCATGGGGCATGTCATCCAGGCCGGCTGTCGCATGAACGCCGCCCGCCAGGCCGGTATCGGCGGCGGGCTGCCGGTGGAAGTGCCGGCGCTCACCGTTAACCGGGTCTGCGGCTCCGGCGCCCAGGCCGTGGCCAGCGCCGCCATGGAGATCTGGAGCGGTATGGCCGACTGCGCCATCGCCGGCGGCATGGAGAACATGGACCGTGCGCCCTATATCCTCCCCCAGGGCCGCTGGGGCGCGCGCATGGGCGACGTGACCATGCACGACACCATGCTCTTCGACGGCCTCAACGACGCCTTCAGCGGCAAGCACTCCGGCTGGCACACCGAAGACCTGGTCAGCCGCTACGCCATCTCCCGCGATGACCAGGATGCCTGGGCACTGCGCTCCCAGCTGAACTTCTCAAAGGCCCAAGAGGCCGGCCACTTCGATGCCGAGATCGCCGGCATCGAGCTCACCAGCCGCAAGGGCACCACGACATTCGCTCGTGACGAGCACAACCGCGGCGACACCACTGCGGAGTCCCTCGCCAGGCTCAAGCCGGCCTTCCGCAAGGAGGGCACCATCACCGCGGGTAACGCCCCGGGACTCAACAGCGGCGCGGCGGCGATGATCGTCGCCGAGCGCGACTGGGCCGAAAAGCAGGGCCTCACCCCCATGGCCAGGCTGGTGGCCTTCGGCGTCGGCGCAGTGGAGCCCGACTACTTCGGCATCGGCCCGGTGCCAGCGGTCAAGCAGGCCCTCGAGCGCGCTGGCTGGTCGGTGGGTGATCTCGACCGGGTGGAGATCAACGAGGCCTTCGCCGCCATCGCCCTGGCCTGCCAGCGCGAGCTCGGCCTGCCGCAAGAGATCGTCAATGTGGAGGGCGGCGCCATCGCCCACGGCCACCCCATCGGCGCCAGCGGCGCGGTACTGACCACCCGCCTGTTGCATGCCATGCAGCGCAACGGCGAGCGTCGCGGCATCGTCACCCTGTGCATCGGTGGCGGTCAGGGCATCGCCCTGGCGCTGGAAACGCTCTAGGCCTCTCGGCTTCCCGTATCTCGACACCGGGAGCCTTAACGCCGCAATACAGCTTGCCGCAAGAGCGGGTGCCTTGAAGACGTCACTGAGGAAAAGCGATAGATCAGGGCGCTGACAATCCGGATTCAGCGCCCGCTTCCCTCTGCCCCGAACGCCTCGCTGAGCGAGCCCTGGTAGCGCCAACCGTCCGGCACCCGCAGCTCATGGCTGTGACTGCCGGCCAGGCGGCAGATCGCCACGCTGGGCGGCGTACCACCGATGCCGATATTGGTGGTCTCGAAGGTCAGCCAATCGCAGGGGGTGATCAGGCCGCGCTTCTGGTCGGCAAAGGCAATATCCTCGAAATTTCCCTCCCAGCCAAAACGCAGCCCTAGCGTCACCAGGCGATCCACCAGGCCCCGCACCTCGGCCGGGTCGAACAGGCTGATGCTGACCAGCTCGTCGTCGGAGCATACGCCCGATTGCGGCAGGCTGGCGCCCAGGGCGCCCCAGCCACCAGCGACCCGTGTCTCGACTGCTGCCGCGCGAATCAGTATTGCGGTGGCTTCCACTAGTACCGCCATCTCGACTCCTATCGCTCTTGTTGGCGTGCCCTAAGCAAAGAGTGAGCGAGTCACGCCGGGAAATTGACCCAAGGCAAGTAATCGCTCACAAGCCCTTACACTTTGGGCTAATTCGAGTGGCAAACAGGAACTCCATCTGCCAAGCTCACTGACACATATGGAAATATGAATATTACGATAACAATACCACCTGACGAATCATCATGCCGCATTCAGCCACGCCCTCACACTCGACAGCGATGCATGCGATACCCGGCGCCGCCTGGGTAGCCTCGCGCTGCCTGCAGGCGCCACCGCATCCGCTCTCCTGCACGCGCTGCCTCGACGCCTGCCCGGCTGAGGCGCTGGCCTTCCATGAGAACGCCAACGGTGGCGTTTCTCTACTGGCCAGCGACGCCTGTCACGGCTGCGGCCAGTGCCTGCCGGCCTGCCCCAGCGAAGCCCTGGTCAGTGCGGAGGTCGATGCCCTGATCGCCACACAGGCACCGGGCCAGCCTCTGCGACTGGGTTGTCATCGCAGCGCCAGCGACAGCGACCTAAGGCGTCTGCACTGCTTACGCATACTCGGCTCCGACACGCTGGCCTGGCTGGCGACACGCACGGCGCCCGAGGCTTTCAGCCTCTGCCTGCCCAGCGACTGCCGCGACTGCACGGCCGCGCCACAGCATGCCGAGGACACTTGGCGACATGATGCCGAGGCGCTGGCAACGGTTCATATCGTGCCGGCCCGCGCCAGCTATCGTCCTGCCCGCGCCGGGGTGAGTCGTCGTGACCTGCTACGTGGCCGACCCAGTCCGCGACCGCCGGATATTGCCTGCGATGACATGGCTCCCAAAGCACGGCGGCTGCAGCGCTGGCTGGCAGTCACCGAGACGCTGGGTGAGGCCCCGGTATTGCCGGCGATCAGCCTGAACGCCGACGCCTGCCAGGCCCACGGCGTCTGCGCCAGGGTCTGCCCTACTCAGGCCCTGCAGGAGACGCCCGCCGGCGAGCTGAATTTCGACCCCCAAGCCTGCCTGGACTGCGGCCACTGTGTAGCCGCCTGTCCCGAGGGCGCGCTTGCTCCCGGCAACTCCGACAGTACGACAGCGGTGACGCTGCGCCAGGCCCAACGAGTCGACTGTTTCCTGTGCGGGCGACCCTTCGCTGCGCGCAAGAGCGACGCAGAAGAGCACGAGAACACCCCCATCTGCCCAGCCTGCCGACGGGAGTCGGCACTGATGCAGGAGAGCTTTGATGGCCTGTTTGGCTAATATCCCGAGGGAGATCCGATGAAACTGTTCCAGACCCTGATCAACCGGCGCCGCTTCCTGCAGACGTCGGCCGCGGTGGGCGCTACCGCGGGTGTTGCGACAGCGGGTTTTACCGGCCTGAACGGACTTGCTCCCGCGCCGGAGGCACGCGCCCAGACGCGGCGCGGCGAAACGGTCGTCACCAAGAGTATCTGCGCCCAGTGCCCGGCGCGCTGTGGCATCGATGTCTACACCACCGACGGACGGGTGCACGCGATCTACGGTGACACCGGCAACCCCATCGCCAACGGCAAGCTCTGCCCCAAGGGCCACCTGGGTAGCTACTTCCTCTACGACCCGGACCGCTTCAAGGGTCCCATGAAGCGCACCAATCCCAACAAGGGGCGTGACGAAGATCCCGGCTTCGTGCCCATCTCCTGGGACGAAGCGCTGGACATGGTGGCCGAGCGGTTGAATGTTCTGCGAGCCAAGGGCGAGTCGCATCGCTTCGCTCACTTCTATGGCCGCGGCTGGGGTTCATCGGACGCCGGCCTCTACGGCGATTTCGGCCAACTCTACGGCACCCCCAACTCGGCCATCGGCCACTCCTCAATGTGCGCCGACGGCTCCAAGAAGGCCAAGCAGGCCACCGACGGCAACAACTCCTATAACAGCTACGACTACCGTCGCACCAACTACCTGCTGATCATGGGCGCAAGCTTTCTCGAGGCCTTCCGCCCCTATAACAACGTGATGCAGATGTGGGGCGAGATGCGCAGCAAGAGTCCCAAGACCCGGGTAACCACCGTGGACGTGCGCATGAATCCGACCATGGCCGCTTCCGACCGGGCGCTCTACATCAAGCCTGGTACCGACGGCGCCTTCGCCCTGGCGGTGGCCCACGTGATTCTCACCGAGGGACTCTGGGATCGCGAATTCGTTGGCGAATTCAGCGACCCCAACCGCCGCTTCGTCGCCGGTGAAACCATCGATGCTGACGACTTCGAGGAGCGCTGGATCCATGGCCTGGTCGAGTGGTGGAACCAGGAGCTCAAGGACCGCACCCCCGAGTGGGCCGAAGAGGTCACCACCATTCGCGCTCGCGACATTCGCCAGACCGCCATGGAATTCGGCTCAACCCGTCCGGCAGTGGCACTGTTCGAACGCGGGCCCACCGGCCATAGCAACGGCACCTACAACGGCATGGCGATCCACGCCCTGAATGCCCTGGTCGGCTCGCTATTCGCCGAAGGTGGTCTCGGCTACCAGATGGGCGTGCCCTACGGGGATCTGCCTGTGAGCGCCAACGACTACACCGACAGCTACTCCCGCAACGGCGCCTGGCGCAACCAGCCGCGCATCGACATGGCCCGCACGGGTCGCTGGCCCATGGCCGACAACATGATGCAGGAGACGGCCAGGAATCACCTGGCGGGCGAGCCCTACACCCTCGACACCGCCATGTTCTTTTATACCAACCCGATCTGGTCGTCGCCCGACCCCAAGGAGTGGGAAGAAGCACTCAAGAACGTGTTCGTCATCGACACCTCGCCCTACCCCGGCGAGACGGCGATGTTCGCCGACCTGGTACTGCCGGAGTCCACCTATCTGGAGCGCCTGCAGGATTCGCCCACCTACCCCTTCGAGGGCTGGCCGATGACGGCACTGCGGGTGCCGGCGGTAGAGCCGATCTACGACACCCGCCACTTCGGCGACATCCTGATCGGCATCGGCCAGCGCCTCGACGGGCGCATCGGCGAGTACTACCGCGAGCTGGACAGCGTCGAGAACATGCTGCGCCACCGCGCCGCCGGCTTCGCCGACAATCCCGGCGACAACGGCGTCACCGACTTCGAGAGCTGGAAGGAGCAGGGCGTCTGGTACCAGAAGCCCTATCACTATCGCTACCACCGCGGCGACTTCTATCGCTGGGACGGCCAGCGCCACTCGATCCGCATGAGCGAGGAGGAGGTCAAGGAGACCCTTTTCAAGACCCCCAGCGGCAAGTTCGAGGTGAAGTCCGGGTTTCTGGAGGCTCACGCCGAGTACATCGAGCTGGAACTCGGCATTCCGCGGGACCGCGTTGGCCTGATCCAGTGGCTCGAACCGGTGCACAGCGGCGGCGACGGCGATCTGTTCTTCGTCACGCCCAAGACGCCACTGCACGCCGAGGGGCGCGGCGCCAACATTCCCCATCAGATGGCGATCCACCAGCCCATCGCCGGGGGCCGGGGCACCGTCTATCTGGAGGTACACCCGCAGACCGCCAGGGAGCGTGGCATCGGCAACGGCGACTGGGTACGTATCACGTCCGACCTGGGCAGTATCGAGGCCGAATGCCGCTTCGTGGCCGGCCACCGCCCGGACACCATCGTGCTGCCCTTCGAGTTCGGCCACTGGGCCCAGGGCCGCTGGGCCAAGGGGCGCGGGCCGGGCCACTCGGGTGAGGTGACCCGCAACGTCTCCGACCCGATCTCCGGGCTCGCCAGCTACTACTCCGGCAAGGTCACGCTCGAGCGGGCCTGACACCCGCGCTGACTCTGGACACCCTGACCGAACAAGGCTTGAGGATAACGACTATGGCAAAGTGGGGAATGGTCATCGACCTGGACAAGTGCACCGGCTGCCAGGCCTGCACCACCGCCTGCTCGATGGAAAACAACACCCTGCCGGGCGAGAGCTGGCAGGACGTGCTCTTCTACAACGCCGGGGAGTACCCCAGCGCTCAGATGAAGTGGCTGCCACGACCCTGCATGCAGTGCGAGAACCCCTCCTGCGTGCACGTCTGTCCGACCCGGGCCACCTACAAGGACCCCGACGCCGGCGGCATCGTCTTCGTCGACTGGAACAAGTGCATCGGCTGCAAGTACTGCATGATCGCCTGCCCCTACGGCGTGCGCTTCTACTCCGACGAGCAGCCGCTGATCGAGCCCGATATTCGCGACGCCTATCCCGGCGAGAACGGCCAGCTGTGGAGCCCCCCCTACCAGAACCCCGAAGAGGACTGGCGGCGAGGCATCGGCATCCAGCCCAAAGGCGTGGTTTCCAAGTGCACCTTCTGCTACCACAAGGTCAAGCATGCTCCCGAGGGTATTGCGGATCTCGACGAGGACAACCCCGCGGTCAAGGAGTACGTGCCGGCCTGCGTGCGCACCTGCGCCCCCAAGGCTCGCTACTTCGGCGATCTGGACAACCCCGAGAGTCAGGTCAACCGGCTGATCGGTGACAAGCACGGTGTCCGCCTCAAGGACCATACCGGCAACAAGCCGCAGGTCTACTACCTTGGCGCTGGCGCCGGCATCCCGGCCTTCACCCCCACCGACAGGGAGCATGACGCATGAACACACTCAATATGCGTTCCAACGCCTTGCAGGGCTCGCTGGGCTGGGGGCTGCTGGTAATAGCCGGCATAGCGTTAGTTGCCAGCCTCGGTTTCGCGCTCATGCAGCTGATCACCACCGGCCATACCTCCTTCAATACCAGTTCCAATCTACCCTGGGGGCAACCGATCGCCACCTATCTCTACTTTGCCCTGGCCTCGTCGGGACTGGGGCTGATCGCCTCACTGCCGCTGGTGTTCGGCTTCAAGCAGTACTATCCGGTGGCCAAGCGCTGCATCTTCCTGGCCTTTATCGTGCTGATCTCGGGGATGAGCGTGCTGGCCCTCGAGCTCGGTCATGTCTTTCGCATGCTGTGGGCCATACCGCTGAATCTGCAGGTGCAGTCGGCGATGTTCTGGATGGGTGCCTTCTACGCCCTGGACCTGCTGTTCCTGCTGTGGAAATTCAGCAAGCTGCAGGGCGGCGAGTGGGATAGCAAGACCGCCAAGCAGGTCGGCATTGCGTCGTTCATCGGGGTACTGCTGGCCAGCGGCAACCTGGCGCTGATCTTCGGCATGATGAGCATGCGTCCCTTCTGGTTCGATGCCCTGCTGCCGATCTACTTCTATTTCACCGGCGTGACCAGCGGCGTGGCCGCCCTGGTGTTCTTCACCTACCTGGCCCACGGTTTCAATCGCCAGCGCATGCCCAGCCCCCTGCAGGCCCTGCTGAGCGGCGCCCTGCCCAAGCTGTTCGCCGCACTGATCGGTGGCACCCTGCTGTTCATTGCAGCGCGCGCCATCACCGGGCTCTACAGCAACAACCCGGAAGTCAATCTGGTATGGACCGACTACCTCTTCGCCTCGCCGCTCTACAACGCCGCCCTGCTGCTGGGCCTGCTGCTGCCTTTCGTGATAATGCTCAGCGCTTCGCTGCGCAACCGCACGGGCGTGCAGGTGCTGGTGGCCTGCCTGGTGTTCCTGGGGCTGTTCGCCGAGCGCTTCTATTTCGTGGTGGGTGGCCAGGTGGTGCCGCTGTTCAAGGGCACCTGGGAGCCCAGCCTGCTCAGCTACAGCCCCTCCGCCACGGAGTGGTCGCTAACGCTGATCGGCTGGTCGCTATGCTTCGTGCTCTACCTGCTCGGGGAGAAGTACCTGAACCTGGGTGACATGCCACGTCAGATAGCCGAGGCGCCGGCCGGCGCTCGGGCAGGCACGCTATGAGAGGCCTATCATGACCGATCAGTCGACATGTCCCGATCTGCTGCCCGCCGCCGAGCTCTATCTTTGCCTGGCGCGAGCCCTGCTCGCACCACGGGCCGGGGTTACCCTCGATGAGCTCAAGGGGCCCCTGCTCGAGGATCTCCATAGTCTGGCCGATGGGCTTCCAGCGCTTCAGGTCGAGCGTCTCGACAAGCTCGCCCAAGCCCTCGACGACCTGCTGAACGACGAGCGGCTGATACTCGGCTATAGCCGGCTGTTTCTAACGCCCCCGGCCCCCGCCCCGCTCAATCTCGGCGCCTACCTGGACGGCGCCCTGATGGGCCAGAGCACCCAGTCGATGCTGGCCCTCTACCGCCGCCACGGCCTGGAGCGCGACCCGGCCTTTCACGACCTACCCGACCACCTGTCGCTCAACCTGCAGTGGCTGGCCTGGGTCTACAGCGAGGCCATGGAGGCCAGAGATGCTGGCGAGGAGACCACGCCGCTAATCAGCGACGCCGTGACCATGCTACGCGATATCACCCTGCCCGCCCTGGCGGCGCTGCGCGGCAAGCTGGCTCAGACAAATCCGGAGGATACGTTAACGCGCCCCTGGCGGCAGCTGATTGATCTGGCCTACGACCAGCTCAAGTATGACTTGTCGCGCCTCAAATCCGTGCTGCCTGCGCCCACCCCGAGGGCAAGTCAGGAGCCCTCGCGTGCCAGCGCTCGGGATGCCATCACTACCTTCGAGGCCAGCGAGGCTCCGCGGGAGACGTTGACCTGCCGAGCCTGCGGCGAGGCTTTCGAGAGCGACCCGGTGCTGGCGGAGATGCGCCAACGGCTGGCCACCGCCGGGGTCAGCGCCGAGCATATGACGGTCTGTCCGCGCTGCCAGGGTCGCAGTGCCGCCTCAACCTCGCTCAGGCCGCCCGGCGCCGGCCTCAAGGCCTGGCAGTGACACCCCCGAACCTCGAAACAGGAGTCGCCCATGACGCCAATCGCCCCCCTCTGCGAGATCACCGCCGAGTATGTGCTGACCGACAAGGATGGCGAACGCCTGGCCGCCTCGACCCCCGCGACGCCGCTACGCTATGTGCACTGCAGCGGCCAGATGCTCCCGGCGCTGGAAGCGGCCCTGGAGGGTCGCCGGGCCGGCGAGGAGATCCGCGTAACGCTGACACCAGAGCAGGCCTATGGCCCCCATCGGCCGGAGCTGGTCTTCGAAGCGGTGCGCGAGAATTTGCCGCCGGGCCAGGAGATCCGCGTCGGCATGACGCTGACGCCGGGCGGTCAACGGGGCAAGTTCTCGCTAAAGGTGTTGAAACTGACCGAGCGCGGTGCACTGCTGGATGGTAACCATCCGCTGGCGGGTAAAGCGGTATGCTGGTGGTTAAAAATTCTCGGGGTCAAGCCGGGCAATCAGCGGCCGCAGGGGGAGCTGGATTATCAACCGATTCACTGGGTCGCCGTCGATGAGTGACATTACCGCGCCGCGCTGACCTCAGCACAGCGCGGCGCGGCGTTCAGGGCGGCCACCCATCGCTGCCAGGCGCGCCTGTAGCGCTTCCAGCCGAGCCGTCTCCCCGTCGGCGGCTGCTTCGAGGGTGGCCAGGATCCAGTCGGGGAGTGTCGGCATCACCCCGTAGTAGACCCATTGCCCTTCCCGGCGATCGATCAGCACCCCGCAGGTGCGCAGTTGCGCCAGATGGCGCGACACCTTGGGCTGCGACTCATCGAGTGCATGCGTCAGTTCGCAGACGCACAGCTCCCCCTCGCGATAAATCAGCAGGGTCAGCAGCAAACGGGTTTCGTCGCCGAGGCACTTGAAGAGTCGGGCGGGTTCCAGCGATAGCACGAGATTTCCTTCCCATCATGATCGGCAGGTATCTTACGCGATTGGCGCCACGCCCAACAGCGTGCTGCTCTGGCCGGTTTCGCTTATGGCTTCTGTTACGCTAGCGTCTAGACGAATACATCAAGGAACTTACCTATGCCGAATCTGCTGGTTTTCCTGGGCTCGGCCCGCGACAGCACACCGCCCTCTCCCGCCCGCCTCGGCCTCCGGGTGGCGCGCGCCTGTGTCGGCCTCCTGGAGGCTAACGGCGCCAGCGTCGAGCTGATCGACCCGCTCGATATCGATCTTGGCTGCATTTTTAAACCCCATTTTTCTTACTCCAAGTCGCAGGTTCCCGAGCCCCTCGACGCCCTGGCCACCAAGATCGCCGCCGCCGATGGCTATGTGATGGTCAGCCCCGAGTACAACCACGCCATGAGCCCGGCCCTGGCGCATCTGCTCAATCACTTCGGCAGCTCGAACTTCGCCTTCAAGCCGAGCGCCATTGTCACCTACTCCGCCGGCCAGTGGGGCGGCGCCCGCGCCGCGGTGGGCATGCGCACCTTCCTCTCGGAGCTGGGCTGCCTGCCGGTGTCGGCGATGATTCATGTGCCCAAGGCCCAGGAAGTGCTGGAGGAAAACGGCCGCTTCGTTGAGGATGCCGAGCGCTGGAGCGACTACTTCGGCCGCACCCTTGGCCAACTCGGCTGGTGGGCCGAGGCCTGCGCCCAACACCGCGCGGTCCATGATCCCCATCAGGTGTCGCCCGCTTTCCGCCAGGCGCCCGCTCAGCGCAACGCCCCCTGACCGCTAAGGCGAGCGTTGATGCGTGATCGAATGGAGCGCCACCAGGCCTGGATCTATCTGCTATTTATCCTCGCTGGCCTGGGGCTGGGGCTATGGCAGCCGCTGCTGGCGACAGCGCTTGAAGCGATGCTGTGGCCGCTGCTCGGCGCGCTGCTGTACGCCACCTTTACCCAGATCCCGCTGATCCATATTCGCCGCGGCGTCAGCGACTGGCGCTTTATGGCCGCGCTGCTGCTCGGCAACTTCGTGCTGATTCCGCTGCTGGTGGGCAGCGCGGTTGCGCTGCTGCCGCTGTCGCCGGCGGTGCAGGCAGGCGTGCTGTTGGTACTGCTGGTGCCCTGCACCGACTGGTTTATCAGCTTTACCCACCTCGGCAAGGGCGATGTGGGCAGGGCCATTGCGGCCACGCCGCTGCTGCTGCTGGTGCAGATCGTGGCGCTGCCCGCCTACCTGTGGCTGTTTCTCGGCCCGGGCTGGTTCCAGATCGCGCTCAGCAGCCAACTACTCGGCGCCTTCGCCGGCCTGATCCTTGCCCCCCTGGCACTCGCCTGGCTGACCGAGCGACTCGCCCAGCGCCGAGCGGCGGCCAGGCACCTGGTGCAGGGACTGGGTCTGCTGCCGGTGCCGCTCCTGGCGCTGGTGGTGCTGGTGATCGCCGCATCGCAGGTCAACAGCGTGGTGGGGCTGAGCGGGGTACTGCTGCAGGTGCTGGCGATCTTTCTCGCCTACCTGCTGCTGGCGGCGCTGCTGGGCAGGCTGCTGGGGCGGGGGTTCGGCCTGGCGGCGGGGGCGGCGCGCACCCTCACCTTCAGCTTCGGCACCCGCAATTCGTTCGTGGTGCTGCCCATCGCCCTGACCCTGCCCGAGGTGTGGCAGGCCGCGGTGGTGGTGATCGTGTTTCAGTCGCTGGTCGAGCTGTTCGGGATGGTGGCCTATCTGCGCTGGGTGCCGAGTCGGCTGATTCCCTCTCGCAACCCTCCCTGACACTCAACACAGCGCCGCACGCCGCTCCGGACGGTTGCCCATTGCGGCGAGCCGCGCTGCCAGTCGCTCGAGCCGCTGGCCATCCCCCGCCGCGGCGGCACTCAGTACCTGCAGCGCCCACTCGGGCAGATCAGGGGCCAGGCGATAGTAGACCCACTGGCCGTCGCGCTGGTCGACCAGCAGGCCGCAGCCCCTCAGCTGCGCCAGGTGTCGCGATACCTTGGGCTGCGACTCCTCGAGGATATGGGTCATTTCGCAGACGCACAGCTCACCCTGCTGCTGGATCAGCAGCATCAGCATCAGGCGGGTGTCGTCGGCCAGGCATTTGAACAGGCGTAGCGGTTGCACGGTGTCTTCTCTCCTCTTTGACCTGTCCCCGGCGTTCTTCGCCCAGGGGCAATGGCGGTAACCCTAGCCTAATCAGCGACCGCGGTATCAGCCTGGCGCGGCAGCGCCCATGCCATTAGCGCGCTGGCGGCGACCAGCCCCGCCGCCACCCACAGGCAGGCGCTGAGGCCGTGGGCCATATAGAGCCAACCGGAGAGCAGCGTGCCGATCAACCGCCCCATGGCGTTGGCCATATAGTAGAAGCCGACGTCCATCGATACGCCGTCGGCGCGGGCGTAGTGCACGATTAGATAGCTGTGCCAGCTGGAGTTGATCGCAAACAGCACCCCGAAGGCCAGCAATCCCGCCACCAGCCAGCCCACCGCGGTCAGCGGCAGCAGCGCCAGCGCCACACCGAGGAGTGCCAGGGCCGCGGCCCAGCCGGCGGTGATCACCCGCGCCTCGCCGCTCATCAGCCGAGTCAGCTTGGGCGCCTGGGTCTGCACGCCACCGTAGCCGATCACCCACAGCGCCAGCAGGCCGCCCACGGTCCACTGGCTCCAGCCGTGCTGCTCATACAGAAATACCGGCAGCGCCACCACGAACCACACATCGCGGGAGGCAAACAGGCAGAGTCGCGCCGCCGACAGCACGTTGACCGCCCGCGACTTGGAGAACACTTCGGAGAACTTGGGCTTGACCTTCTGACGCCCCAGGTCGGCGCGCAGCCGCCATAGCGACAGCCCCAGCACGCCGCTGAGCATCAGCGCCATGGTCAGCACAGCACCCTGGAAGCCGATCAGCGTAAGCAGTAGCCCGCCGATAAAGAAGCCCAGCCCCTTGAGGGCGTTCTTGGAGCCAGTGAGCAGCGCCACCCAGCGGAAGAGCGCGCTGCCGGCGCTGGCACTCTCCTTGGGCACCAGCACCTTGACCGCGCTCTTGGCACTCATCTTGTTGAGGTCCTTGGCGATCCCCGACAGCGCCTGGGCGGCCATCACCCACACCACGGTCAGCATGCCGACGGGTACCAGCAGCATCGCCAGGGCGACGATTTGCAGGCCGAGGCCGACATTCATGGTGCGGTTGAGTCCCAGCCGCGCGCCGAGCCAGCCGCCCACCAGGTTGGTGACCACGCCGAACGCTTCGTAGAACAGGAACAGCATGGCCACTTCCAGCGGTGAGTAGCCCAGCTGGCTGAAGTAGAGCACCACCAGCATGCGCAGCGCGCCGTCGGTGAGGGTGAAGGCCCAGTAGTTGCCGGTGATCAGCAGGTACTGGCGCACCTCGAAGGGCAGCTGCTTGACCCGCGCCAGCAGCGACATCGCCTCAGCCACGAGCCACCTGCACGCCGCCCATCTTCAGGGCCAGCTCGGCGGTGCGGTTGGCGTAGCCCCACTCGTTGTCATACCAGGCGTAGAGCTTGAGCTGGGTGCCGTTGACGACCATGGTCGAGAGCGCATCGATGATCGAGCTGCGCGGGTCGGTGCGGTAGTCGATGGAGACCAGCGGACGCTCCTCATAGCCGAGGATGCCGGCCAGCGGACCGTCGGCGGCGACCTTCAAGGCGGCGTTGACCTCCTCCACCGTGACCTCGCGCTCGAGTTCGAACACCATGTCGGTAAGCGAAGCGTTGGCCAGCGGAACGCGTATCGCGTGGCCGTTGAGCTTGCCCTCGAGCTCCGGGAAGATCGCGGTGATCGCCTTGGCCGAACCGGTGGTGGTGGGAATAAGGCTCATGCCGCAGGCCCGCGCCCGGCGAAGATCCTTGTGGGGGGCATCGAGAATGGTCTGGGTATTGGTGATGTCGTGCACCGTGGTCATCGAGCCGTGGCGAATGCCGTAGGTCTCGTGGATCACCTTGACCACCGGCGCCAGGCAGTTGGTGGTGCAGCTGGCCGCAGTGACGATGCGGTGCTGGTCCGGGTCATACAGGTTGTCGTTGACGCCCACCACCAGGTTGAGCACGCCCGCCTCCTTGACCGGCGCGCTGACCACCACCCGCTCGACGCCCTGCTCGAGATAGGCGTTGAGTTTCTCTTGCGTCTTCATCTTGCCGGAACACTCGATGGCCACCTGGCAGGCCGACCAGTCGCTGTCGCTGAGCTCGCGATGGGCGCTAAAGGCGATGCGCCGGCCGTCGATGACGATGGCGTCCTGCTGCGCGACGATGCCCTGCCCCGGCGACCAGTGGCCGTGGACCGAGTCGAACTCGAGCAGATGGGCGAAGGTAGCGGCGTCGCCACCCGGGTCGTTGATACGCTTGATCTCGACCTGTCCGGACTCGACGTGCGCCCAAAGGCTGCGCAGGGCCAGGCGGCCGATACGCCCGAAGCCGTTGATGCCGATGTTTACGCTCATGCTCTTTTCTCCACCAATAGTGACAACATCGCTACCTCCATATATATAAAATACCATATGTGTAGCGGCCTAAAAAAACCGCGCATGGCTATCGCAGATAAGCAGCATCGCTCGGAACTGATCCGTCGACAGGCCTGCGAGGAGGCGCTGTAAACCCTTCCCTGGGCGCTACCTACGCCATCCCTGGCGTAGAACCTCCTCTTCGACCTGTCCCCGGCGTTCCTCACTTACCTCTTAACCATAGCGGCCGGTGATATAGTCCTCGGTCTGCTTCTTTTCCGGCTCGGTGAAGATGGTATTCGTCTCGCCGAACTCGATCAGATCGCCCAGATACATGAAGGCGGTGTAGTCGGAGACCCTGGCCGCCTGCTGCATATTGTGGGTAACGATGAGGATGGTGTACTGCTCCTTGAGCTCGTGGATCAGTTCCTCGATCTTCAGCGTCGAGATCGGATCCAGCGCCGAGGCCGGCTCGTCGAGCAGGATCACCTCCGGCTCGATGGCGATGGCGCGGGCGATCACCAGACGCTGCTGCTGGCCACCGGAGAGGCCGAAGGCGTTGTCGCCGAGGCGATCCTTGACCTCGTCCCACAGCGCCGCGCCGCGCAGCGAGCGCTCCACGACTTCTTCGAGCACCGCCTTGTTGTTGACCCCCTGCAGGCGCAGGCCGTAGGCGACGTTCTCGAAGATCGACTTGGGGAAGGGGTTGGGCTTCTGGAACACCATCCCCACCTTGCGGCGCAGCTCGGCGACGTCGACGCCGCGGGCGTAGATATCCTCACCGTCGAGCAGGATCTCGCCCTCGACGCGGCAGATATCCACCAGGTCATTCATGCGGTTGAAGCAGCGCAGCAGGGTCGACTTGCCGCAGCCCGAGGGACCGATAAAGGCGGTCACCTTGTTGGCCGGGATATCCAGATCGATACCGTTGAGCGCCTGGTCCTTGCCGTAGAACAGGTTGAGGTCACGCACCTTGAAGGTGGTCTTGCCCATGCCGCGCATGGCGTCACGATGGCTGGCGGTGGTCGTGGCTGACGTCATGGTAGTCATTTCTCGCCTCTTGGATGTTGTGGCGGCGGCCTGAGCTGCCGCCGTGCAGTCGGTGGGCATCAGTCAGTGGCGGCGCGGTAGCGCTCACGCAGCCGGTTGCGGATGCTGATGGCGGTCAGGTTGAGGACGATGATCAGGATCACCAGCACCAGCGCCGTGGCGTATACCAGCGGCCGTGCAGCCTCGACGTTGGGGCTCTGAAAGCCGACATCGTAGATATGGAAGCCGAGGTGCATGATCTGGCGGTCCAGGTGCACGAACGGGAAGGTGCCATCTACCGGCAGCGTCGGCGCCAACTTGACCACCCCCACCAGCATCAGCGGCGCCACCTCCCCCGCCGCCCGGGCAATCGCCAGGATCATGCCGGTCATCATCGCCGGGGTGGCCAGCGGCACCACCACCTTCCACAGCGTCTCGGACTTGGTCGCCCCCAGTGCCAGACTGCCCTGGCGCACCGAGGAGGGAATCCGCGCCAACCCCTCTTCGGTAGAGACGATCACCACCGGCAGGGTCAGCAGCGCCAGGGTCAGCGAGGCCCAGATCAGCGCCGGTGAGCCGAAGGTGGGCGACGGCAGCCGCTCGGAATAGAACAGCTGGTCGATGGAACCACCCAGGGTGTAGATAAAGAAGCCCAGGCCGAACACCCCGTAGACGATGGAGGGCACCCCGGCGAGGTTGTAGACCGAAATCCGGATCAGCTTGAGCAGCGGCCCCTGCTTGGCGTATTCGCGCAGATAGATGGCCGCCAGCACGCCGAACGGGCTAACGATCATCGACATCAGGAGCACCATGGTCACGGTGCCGAAGATGGCCGGGAAGATGCCGCCGGCGGTATTGGCTTCTCGCGGTTCGCCGCTGACAAAAGCCCAGAACTGCTGCAGGTACTCCACCACCTTGGCGGTCAGCGACAGGTTGTTAGGCTGCACCGCGCGCACGATATCACCGATGCGAATCTGCACTTCCTCACCGCCCACCACCGTTGCCACCAGGGTGTCGCGATGCAGCTCGCTGCGCAGGATATCGATCTCGGCGCTCAGGGCCTGGAACGCCTCCTGGAGAACGCCCTGCCGCTCCTGAATCTGATCCAATTGAGTTTGAAGCTGGTCGGGTTCGACGTTGGGATCACGCTGCAGGGCCCGCTCGCGTATGCGCAGCTCTTCCATTTCCGCGCTGATCACCCCGACATCGTTACGCTCGATCTGACGAAGTTCTCTGAACAGCGTATTGGCACGCTCGACCCGCGACTGCAGCTCGTCCCACAGCCCCTCGCCCTCGGCCACCACCTCGTCATCTTCCAACACGCGTACGGCGTAGCCATAGAAGTCACCCCATTCGCGACGCTCGAGGCGCATGGCATCCCGGGGCGCGAGCCACTCCGACATCTGCAGTTCGGCGTACCAGGCGAAGTCATTGCCGGTGACGTCGCGGTTGCCCTGCTTGATCAGGTGGCGCGTCACCAGCTCGTCTTCGCCCAGCTCCGGCGGCACGTTGATACCGGCATCCCGCGCTACAGGCACCGGTATGGTTTCGGCACGCACGTGCTCGCCCATCACCATCTGGCCGAGGCCCAGCTCCGGGTCACCGACCTGAAACTCGACGATCTCGGTAGGATAAAAGTGGCTGAGGCCACGCACGGCGATCAGGCCGATCAGCCCCAGCACCATGATAATGGAGACCGCCACCGCACCGGCATTCAACCAGATCCAGGGTGCACCGCTTTTCCACCAAAGTTTCATCTAAGTCTCCCGGAATCAGAGGTTGCCGTAGCGCTTGCGCAGGCGCTGACGAATGATCTCGGCCAGGGTGTTGACCACGAAGGTCATACCCAGCAGTACCAGAGCGGCGAGGAACAGCACTCGGAAGTGGCTCGACCCCACCGCGGTTTCGGTGAGTTCGACGGCGATATTGGCCGACAGGGTGCGCATGCCTTCGAAGATATTGAAGTTCATGATCGGGCTGTTGCCGGTGGCCATCAGTACGATCATGGTCTCGCCCACCGCACGGCCGAAGCCCATCATTACTGCCGAAAACATGCCGATGCTGGCGGTGGGCAGCACCACGCCGACCACGGTCTGCCAGCGCGTCGCGCCCAACGCCAGCGAGCCCTGGGTCAAATGGCGCGGCACGTTGAACACCGCATCCTCGGCAATCGAGAAGATCGTCGGGATCACCGCGAAGCCCATGGCAATACCCACCACCAAGGCGTTGCGCTGGTCGTAGTTGAACCCGGTATTGGTCAGCCACTGACGCATGCTGCCGTCGAAGAACATGATCTCGACATGCGGGCTTGCCGTGACACAGGCCCAGCCCACCAGCACGATGAGCGGCATCAGTATCACCGCCTCCCAGCCGTCGGGCACCGCGGTACGCAGGCCCTCGGGCAGGCGACTCCAGAGGTAGGCGAAGACCAACATGGCGATAGGCATCAGGATCAGAATGCTGAACACCGCCGGCAAATGATTCTCGACGAAGGGTGCCAGCCACAGGCCGGCGAGGAAGCCGAGGATCACCGTGGGCAGCGCCTCCATCACCTCGATGGTCGGTTTGACCTTGCCGCGCAGCCTGGGCGACATGAAGTAGGCGGTATAGACGGCCCCCATCAGCGCCAGCGGGGTGGCGAACAGCATGGCGTAGAAGGCCGCCTTGAGGGTGCCGACGGTCAGCGGCATCAGACTCATCTTGGGCTCGTACTCATCGCCTCCGGCGGTGGACTGCCAGACATAGCGAGGCTGGCTGCTCCCCTCGTACCAGACCCTCTGCCACAGGGACGAGAACGAAATGCCGGGGTGCCGGTTGCTGACCTCGGCGACCTGCAGCTGGTTATTCTCGTCGGCAAACAACGCCATGGAGTTGACCGGCGAGATGGCGATACGCACCAGCGGGCCTTCGGTCATCCGCGCATCGAAGACGTCGGCGCCCGCCGTGGCGTGGTGTATGCCCAGACTGCCCTGCTCATCGCCGACCAGGAAACCGCGCCGCGCATGCTCCGCTGCGATATGGGTAATGGGCGCCTCATAGCGGGCAAAATCTCGGATATGCGTCAGATCGTGCTGGTTCTGGGCGTCGCGCACCGGGAAATACTGGCGGACCTGGCCATCAGAGGTGCCGGCGATGATCGACACGGTGCCGTTGAGAAGGACCATCTCCGACACGTAGCCGCTGTCGGTGACCTGCACGGCCCCGCGATACTGGGGATCGTCGAGGTTGCCGATATCGTAGTGATGGATATAGCCGGCGTCATCGGAGACATAGAGATGCCGGAAGCGATTATCGATCAAGATCTGGCGGGCACTACCGTCGAAGCCGGGCAGCTCGGCGGTGGTCTGCTCGACGGTCACCGCGCCGGTCATGATGTTCTCCTGAACATCGAAGGAGGTCACCATCAGGGTGCCATCGTCGAGCTCGACCGCCGCGTAGATGCCGCGGTCACTGACCTGCAGCCCCAGTACCTGGATGGCCCGCCCCTCTTCGTCCAGGGTCAGCGGCTCTTCACCGAGAGGGAACTCCAGCTCGGGCTCGATATGGCGCAGATTGTCAGGATAGGTGATGGCGTACTCCACCTGCCCGAGGCTGATATCGCCGTTGTCGTAGCCGTAGGCAAAGGCACGCGTGGTGGCGAAAGCGGTGGCGAAAGCCGAGCGGCTGGCACCCTCCGGCCGGGGCACCTCGAACGACGCCCGCAAGTCACCACCGTCCAGGTCGAAGAAGGTGATGCGTCCCGTGTCGGTAAAGCTCGCCCCCAGGGTGTCATGGCGGTCGATGGTCAGGTGCTCGAGCGCCTCGTCGCCCCCTACTCCGGGTACGCTATAGGTCTGCTGGGTGGTGACCTGAGCCGACTTGAAGAGCGGCATGACCTCGGAGAAGAGGTAGACGAAGATCATCCCCAAGGCGAGCACGACGGCAATACCGGCGGCACCGATACCGTAGCGCGAAAAGCTGTCCTTGAAAGCACGCTTGCGCCGCAGTCGCTCACGCTGCTCGGGGCTGGGCAGCAGCGATCTGCCTTGACCCGACAGGGGGCGTTGGGAGGTGTCATTCATGGCGGAGAAAAATCCCGTCGGATGGATGGATACGCAGAGGGTAAGCAGGGTCCATGACAGTCATGTGACAGTCCGGAAATAACAACGGGGCGCCGCAAGGCGCCCCGTTCAGAGCGATCATGATCGGAGTATCAGTCGATACCGAGCTCAGCGCGCACGCGGCTGGCCACTGCTTCGGGCAGCGGAATGTAGCCGTCACGAGCGGTCACTTCCTGGCCCTGGCGGGAGAGGATCATGCGCAGGAATTCGGCCTGCTGCGGATCCAGATCTTCGTTGGGGTGCTTGTTGACGTAGACCATCAAGTAGCGCGCCAGCGGGTAGTTCTCGTTCTCCACGGTGTAGGCCTCTTCGCCCTCGTCACGTGCCACCGGTACGGCGCGCACCTGGGAGGTGATATAGCCGATGCCAGAGTAGCCGATGCCGTTGATCGACTCGCTGACGCCCTGCACCACCGAGGCGGAGCCCGGCTGCTCGTTGATAGAGTCCTTGAAGTCGCCGCCACACAGGGCGTTCTCGGCGAAGAAACCGTAGGTGCCGGAGACGGCGTTACGGCTGTAGAGGGTGAAGTCGCGATTCTCCCAGCTGCCGTCCAGGCCCAGCTGGCCCCAGCGGGTGATGTCTTCGTCATAGCCGCAGCGGCGGGTTTCAGAGAAGATCGCATCGACCTGGGGCAGGGTGATGCTCTCCAGGGGGTTGTCCTGGTTGACGTAGATGGCCAGGGCGTCGATGGCCACCGGCACCATGGTCGGCGGATAGCCGAAGCGGTCCTCGAAAGACTGCACTTCCGAGGTGCGCATCTCGCGGCTCATCGGACCGAACTGGGCGGTGCCCTCGGTCAGCGCGGTCGGCGCGGTGCCGGAACCAGCACCCTGGATCTGGATATTGACGTTGGGGTAGAAGTTAGCGAACTCCTCGGCCCACAGTGTCATCAGGTTGTTCAGCGTATCGGAGCCGATACTGGTCATGTTCCCGGAGATACCACTGACGGTTTCGTACTCGGGCAGATCGGGATCGACGTCTGCCATGGCGTGGGTCGAGATGAATGAAGCGCCGATGACGGCAGCAGCCAGAACCTTGAGTTTCATGTTGATCTCCAGATATGCGCAGCGTATTTGGCCCGGTGGCCTTATCCAGCCATGCTCTGCATGACCGATGTGCCAACGCACTATAGAAATCGCCCATGACACTCACGTGACAGCAGCGGCGAGACAGCGAATTTTTCAATGAAGCTTTTGTGACAGTGTCCTACAACAGCAGGCCAAGTGCGGCCAGGGTGGAGAGCGCCATTGACGACCAGGTCAAGGCGCGGCGATCGAAGCGGTGGGCGCAGGCGTTGGCCAGGGCATTGCCGACCAGCAGCCAGGGGAACAGGGTGACGGCGAGGGTCAGGTGCCAGACACGGACCTGGCCCGCCAGCACCAGGGCCAGCAGCGTCATCAGCGAACTGCAGATAAAGTAGGCGGCGAGATTGCCGCGTGCGCTGTCCGGCGGCAGGCGATGCATCAGCATGGCGATGGGCGGGCCGCCGATTGCCGAGATAGTGCCGAAGATTCCCGACAGTACCCCGGCCACGAACAGGCTGACGCGATTGACCGGCACGCTGACCTTGAGCAGGCTGACCGCCACCGCACTCAGCACGATCAGGGCAATGGCGTTCTCGAGCAGCGCCAGGGGTGCCGCCAGCAGCAGCCAGATGCCGAATACGGTGCCCGGCACCCGCCCCACCAGGGCGGTGCCGATAAAGGTCACCCGCACCTCGTGGCGATACTTGCCGATCATCATCAGCGATACCGTAAAACCGAACAGCACCAGGATCACCGGCACCAGCCGCGGCTCGAGCATCAGCAGCAGCGGTGCACCCACCACTGCCAGGCCAAAGCCGGTGGCGCGCTGCACGAAGGCCCCCACCATTAGCGTCAGGCCGCAGCCCACCCATACCAGCGGTGCCACGTCGAGGGCGCTGAACAGCGCCTCAGGCATCTGCGCGGCGCCCTACCAGCCAGCGCATCGCCACGTTGCCGAAGATCGACACGCCGAGCATGGTGAGTACCATCGGCCACAGATTCTCGATCTCGAAGGCGGTGACCATCACCCCGGCGAGGCCGGCGGCGCCGAACTTGAGAGCGCCCATCACCGCGGTGGCAGTGGCACTGATATGGCCAAAGTGGTCGAGCAGCGACGACATGGCGTTGGGGGTGATCAGCCCCACCATGCCGGCATAGATCATGACCAGTGGCACCAGGGTGTAGAGCGAATCGAGCCCGAGGATGGTGACCGCGACCAGTGCCGTGGCCGCGCTCAGCTGAATGCCCAGGCCCAGATACATGTTCTGCTGCGGGGTACGCTTGCCGCGCAGCAGGCGGATATTGACCCAGTTGGAGAGCGCGATCACCACCACATTGACGCCGAACACCAGCGGATACATGGCCGGTGACAGCCCGAAGTACTCGAGATACAGAAACGGCGAGAAGGTAACGAAGGCAAACAGCCCGGCGAAGGAGGCCGCCACCGCGCAGATATAGCCCATGCCCTGGCGATGGCGCAGCACGCTGGCGTAGTTGGCCAGCACCTGGCGCGGGCTGGCGGCGGGCAGGTTGGGGTCGCGAGTCTCCGGCAGCTGGGTACTGAGCAGCCAGATCAGAAAGGCCGCATAGAGCGCCAGAAACACGAAGATCAGCCACCAGTCGGCCAGATAGAGCAGCCCGCTACCTACCACCGGCGCCACCAGCGGCGCCAGCATCATGATCATCGCCATGGTCGACATCACGCTGGCCGCCTGGCGGCCGCTGAAGCAGTCGCGCACGATGGCCGCCGAGTTGACGACGCAGGCGCCGCCGCCCAGCGCCTGGACGAAGCGCCAGGCCAGCAGCTCAGGGAGTGACCCCACCGTGGTGATCATCAGACTCGCCAGCATGAACACCACCAGGCCACCAATCAGCACCGGCTTGCGCCCCATGCGATCAGATAGCGGCCCGAATACCAGTTGACCAAACGCAAAGCCGAACAGGAACACGCTGATCGAGAGTTCGGTATGGTGAATACTGGCCCCCACCGACGCCGCCAACCGCGACATCGCCGGCAGATAGGCATCAATGGCAAACGGTGCCAGCGCGGTATTAGCCGCTACCAGCCAAGCAACCCGGCGAGCATTGAGCGTCACGACGCCTCCTCGAGCCGGCAACGGCAAGCGGCCGGCCAGCGTGAAAAGATAGGACGCTAATCATACCACCAGACGACGCTAGGCGCAGTGCTTGCCTGATTGGTAGAGTAGCGGCAACGGTACCGACCACGCACAGGAAGCACGCCCATGGACCAGGATAAACTGTCACAGCTCAAACGCATGACCACGGTGGTCGCCGATACCGGCGATATCGAGGCGATTCGCCGCTTCAGCCCCACCGACGCTACCACCAACCCCTCGCTGATTCTGCAGGCGGCTCAGCAGGAGACGCGTCGCGCCCGACTAGCCGAGCTGGCCCGGCAGAGCGTCGATATCGACGACGCCCTGGATGCCGTGGCGGTGGAGATCGGCAGCGAGATCAGCGAGCTGGTGCCAGGCTATGTCTCCACCGAAGTCAGTGCGCGGCTCTCCTTCGACAGCGAGGCCACGCTGGCCCGCGCCCACTCGTTGATCGAGCGCTATGAGCGGCGCGGCGTAGGTCGCGAGCGGATTCTGATCAAGGTTGCCTCGACCTGGGAAGGGATTCGCGCCGCCGAGCAGCTGGAGCGTGAGGGTATCCGCACCAATCTCACCCTGCTGTTCAGCTTCGTCCAGGCGCAGGCCTGCGCCGATGCCGGGGTGACGCTGATCTCCCCCTTCGTCGGTCGCATCCTCGACTGGCACAAGGCCGCCACACCGGACGCCGACTTCAGCGGTGACAACGATCCGGGAGTGCGGTCGGTCAAGGCGATCTACGAACACTACAAGGGGCACGGCTACAAGACCATCGTGATGGGGGCGAGCTTTCGCAACCGCGCCGAGATCGAGTCGCTGGCCGGCTGCGACCGGCTGACCATCTCGCCCAAACTGCTCGAGGAGCTCGCCGCCGAGCGCGGCCCCCTGAGCCGTCGGTTGACGCCGCTGGATGCCGAAACCTCCGCGCCCGAGCCTCACGACGAGGCGGAGTTCCGCTGGGCCATGAACGAGGATGCCATGGCCACCGAAAAGCTGGCCGAGGGGATTCGCAAGTTCATGGACGACCAGCGCAAGCTGGAGAAGCTGCTGGGAGAGCTACGCTGCTAGCCTTGCCTAAAGGTGCACGCTATTCCTAAAGGTGCACGCTATTTAAGCGGCGCAGGGGAGCGTTCGCGCTCCCGTTGCTGCTCTTCGAGCAGCGTCACCAGCGGCTGAAATTCCGAGCGATTGTGCTCGTTCATATGCATCAGGGTGCGATGCGCGTCCAGTATACGCTGCTGCAGGCCGGCTTCGTCGGCCTCGATCTGCGGCAGTTCGTCGAGCTCACGCGGCTCGCTGAGCGGTGCCTCGACCAGGGTGAAGTAGTGGGCAAAGCCCATCACGTCGAGCATACGCTGCACGTCGGGGTGGTCGGCCACAATGGTCGGTGGCTGCTCGATCTTGCCCTGCACGGCCATCGCCACCTTGGCGAGGAACCCCAGCGCCGTCGAATCGACGTTGCTGGTATCGCGCAGGTCGATCATCACGGCCTTGAGCCCAGGCGTCGCAGCCAGACGCTGAACCTGATCGTCCAGCGTGGCGCACAGCGTCAGGCGCACATCGCCGCACAGCTTGAGCACGAAGACACCGGAATCGAACGCGGCCTTCAGTCGCCCCTCATGTATCATCATCGCCAAATCCGCTCAACGTCATGATCGTCAGGTCATCTGGAAGCTCATCATGGCCCGGGGCGCGCTCGGCGACGGCATCGTCGTCGTTTTCCGGCACGTCACCCAGTGACAGCTTCCCCCTCAGTGCGGCCACATCATCACTGGCCAGCACCAGACGCTCGAGTTCCTTGAGCCGACTATCGAGCCCATCACCAGACAGGCACTCCAGTACCCCATCCGAACACAGCCAAAGTCGGAAGTTCTGCGGTAGTTCACAGCCTAGCGTGGGATATTCTACGCCCGGAAACAAGCCCACCGGCATGCCTTCACCCTCAAGCAGACGGAGGCGATTGTCGCTGACCAGCATCGGCATCGGCAGTTGGGCGCCGAGCGAATAGTGCAGGTAGTGGCGCTGGCGGTCAAACACGCCGACGAACAGCGTGGCATGCTTACCGATCCCGGCATCCAGCAGCTCGCGGTTGAGCTTGCTGAGCCAGCGCGCCGGCAGGCGCTCCGGCGCCCGGCCATCCCACTGCGACAACCAGTTATTGCACAGGTACTTGAGCAGCACCGTGACAAAGGCAGAGGAGGCGCCGTGTCCGGAGACATCGGCAAAGTAGAATACGCTGTAGCGCTCGTCGAAGCGCTGAAAGTCGAGGAAATCGCCGGACAGATAGAGGGAAGGCGCCAGCCAGTAGTCGCAGCTCACGCCATTGAGAGTCAGCGGGCGCTGAGGCAGCAGCTTGCGCTGGATATGGCCACCGGCCTGCTGATCGAGGCGCAGCATGTCCAGATGCGTCTCGAGGTGCTCGTTGAGATCGGCGAGGCGCGCACGGTCGCGCTCGTGTTCCCGCGCCAGACGATGATTGTCGATCACCTTGTCGATCATGCGCCGCAGCACGTCGCCATGACGCAGCGGCTCTACGATATAGTCGACCAGGCCGACCTCCACCGCCTTGAGCAGCTCGGCGTCCAGGCGCTCGTCGCTGACCACCAGGGTCGGGAGCCGTTCAGAAAGCGATGCCCACTGGGCAGGCGGCACCGCACGCACATGCGCCACCGCCAGCAGGGTATGGTCGGGCAACTCCTCGGGATCGGTCACCGCCACCACCGCAAAATGGTCCTTGGCAATCATGTCGGCCAGCGCATCGCGCTCCGTTCCAGGCTGGTCGATGACCCCGATCAAGCGCTTGTCACTAGCCATACACCACCTTTAATCGGCGAAGTCGTCATCGTCAAAATCGAAATCGAAGTCGTCGCTGGCGAACGGATCGTCGCCCAGCTCCCCATCGCTGACTTCGTAACGCCGCTGCTGCAAATAGGAGTCACGAATAAAACTGTAGCGATCACCGCTAATCAGATCTTCGAGATCCAGCAGACCGGCGCGCGTGTCGACGACCTGAACCACTCGCAGGCTGTTGCGCAACGCCACGTCATCGATATGATTCACCGGATAGGCATACCAGTCCAGCGGCAGGCCGGCGGTGTCACGCACCGTGCTTGGCCCGAGGAACGGCAGCATGACATAGGGCCCCTCGCCAACACCCCATGCACCCAGGGTTTGGCCGAAGTCCTCGTCGCGCCCGGTGATCTCCATATGCGTGGCAAAGTCCCACAGCCCGCCGATACCCACCGTGGTGTTGATCAGGAAGCGTGCCGTGGCGATACCGGCATTGCCCGGTTTGCCCTGCAGCAGGCTGTTGAGCGCGGTACGCGGTTCGCCGAGATTGGAAAAGAAGTTGCTGACACCGGTCTGCACCGGCTGCGGCGCAACGGTGTCGTAACCGCGGGCCACGGGACGCAGAATGGCGCGATCGAGCGCATCATTGAACACGAAAACTCGCCGATTGAAGCCCTCCCAGGGGTCGTCCGGGTTACGCTCCTCGATCGTCTGGGCACCGGCACAGCCGGCCAGCACCAGCGCCATCATCAACGCTGCCGCCAGACGCACTCCGGCCGCCCACTCGTTCCTCCACCCACGTCCCTTGCCTGGCATCATGTCACCCTGTGGTTACCGCTATATTGTAGATGGTTGATTAAGCCCTGCGTACTACCACGCTGCCGGCACTGTAGCCGGCACCGAACGAACACACCACCCCTAGCTCACCGGCCTGCAAGTCGTCGCGATGCAGATGGAAGGCGATGATCGAGCCGGCCGAGCTGGTGTTGGCGTAGCGATCGAGGATCACCGGCGCCTCGCTCTCGCTGGGCTCGCGACCCAGCACGCGCCGCGCGATCATGTCGTTCATATGGCGGTTGGCCTGGTGCAGCCAGAGCCGCGCCGGCGGCGTATCGGCCACGCCCAGGCTCGCCAGGTGGTCGCCGATCAGCGACGCTACCAGCGGGCAGACCTCCTTGAATACCCGCCGCCCCTCCTGAACGAACAGTTTATCCAGCGACTGAGGGTCGCTATCGGTGACCCGATTGAGAAAGCCGGCATTGTTGCGAATAGCATTGGAGAAGCGCGTGGTCAGCCGCGTACCAAGGATCTCGAAGCGCCGCTCGCTGCGGGCGACGTCGGCGGCTTCGACTACCACCGCGGTACAGGCATCGCCGAAGATAAAATGGCTGTCGCGATCGCGGAAATTGAGGTGCGCCGAGCAGATCTCGGGGCTGACCACCAGCACCCGCTGCAGACTGCCGGCGCGAATGGCGTTGTTGGCCATGTCGATGGCGAAGGTCGCCGAGCTGCACGCCACGTTCATATCGAAGGCGTAGCCGCCGGTGCCGAGCGCCGCCTGCAACTCTACCGCCACCGCCGGATAGGCGCGCTCGAGGTTGGAGCAGGCAACGATCACCAGATCGATCTCGCTGGCCTCGACGTTCGCAGCCTCCAGCGCCTGGCGCGCTGCGGCCAGGCCCATCTCACACTGGATCGAGGGCTCGTCGTTGCCGCGCTGGGGCAGCTTGGGGCGCATCCGCTCGGGATCGAGGATCCCGTCGGCGTCGAGCACGTAGCGGCTGTAAATCCCCGACGCCTTGACGATAAACTCGCTGCTCGAGTGTGCCAGCGGCTCGCATTCGCCGGCGGCGATAGCATCGGCGCGGCGGGCGTTCTCGGCATCGACCCAGGCGTTGAAGGAGGCCACCAGCGCATCGTTGTCGATCGACTGGCTGGGGGTGAAAAGGCCGCTGCCGGTAATCACGGCTGAGGTCATGGCGTATCTCCTGGCGACGGCATCGAGATATCTGGCCGTCGTATATATATAAAGGTATTCAGTGGTGTCGGCCGGTGATCTCGGCCCAGCGCCGTTCCAGCCGCTTGGCCGACACCGGCATCGCGGTACCCAGCTGCTGGGCAAATAGCGAGACCCGCAGCTCCTCGATCCACCAGGCGAAGTCGTCGAGGGCAGGGTCGCTGGCCCCGGAGCGGCGCGTCGCCTCGCGGCGCTCCTCCAGGCGGCGCTCGAACGCCTGCACCTCGAGCATCATCATCTGATCGCGGTTGCGTTCCCGAGGCGCCTTCTCTAAGCGTATCTCGGCGGCCTGCATATAGCGCGGATAGTGTTCGAGCCAGACGCCGGCGTCGGTGACGAAACCGGGATAGACCAGGCGCTGCATCTGCGCCTTCAGGTCACTGTATACCAGCGCCAGGGCGAAGCTGAGATTGCCCTTCAGCGCCTTGGTCACTGCCAGATGGCCCTTGAGCGCCTGTTCGAGGGTCGCCACCAGCGCCTCGGCGTGGGGCACCAGGTCGCTGCGGCTGGCCTCGAGACGCGCCTCGAAGGCGCTGTGCGAGCGTGGCAGCGGGTCCACCGCCACCTCTTGCTCGACACTGGCAAATACCACGTCATCGACCAGTTGGCGCTTGCTGCCGACCTTGGCGAACAGCAGCGCGCAGCGCTCCAGCCCCTTGAGGCGGGCGATATGCCGCGCCTGGTCGGGGAGGCGCTGAATCGCCAGCCGAGTGACCCCACGGCGATGCGCCGCCAGCGCCTTGTCGGGATGGTCGAAAAGCTCGACGGCCAGCCCCTCACCGTTGGCCACCAGCGCCGGGTAGGCCTCGACGCGAATCCCCGCCTGAGTGGTCACCCGCGAGTCGGGCAGCGGCGCCTCGGGCAGCGCTGCGACTGCCTCGCTGCCGCCCACCGCCGCGGCCATGGCGCGGGCGCCCTGACTGGCCGCCGCGCTGAAACGCTCGATCAACCCGTCAAGGTCACGCCCTTCACCCAGCACCTGGCCGTCGTGATCGACCACACGCAGATTCATGACCAGATGCGGCTCGAGCTGATCGTAGCGCCAGTCATCGGGGGACAGACGCAGCCCGGTCTTGACGCGCAGGAACTCGCCCAGTGCCGCGCTCAGCGGTACGTCATCGGGGACCAGCGAGGCCAGGGCAGCGTCCACCCAGTCGGGAATCGGTACCACCTGGCGGCGCACCGCCTTGGGTAGTGACTTCATCAGTGCGATGCACTTCTCGCGCAGCAGGCCCGGCACCAGCCACTCGAGGCGCGCCGCCGGCAGCTGAGCCAGCATCGCCGCCGGCACCGTCAGGGTCACGCCATCGTCGCCAGCACCGGGCTCGAAATGGTAGGCCAGCGGGTAGCGCACTCCGCCCAGCACCAGCTCGTCAGGATACTGCTCGACGGTGACGTCGCCGGCGTCGCGGGCCATCAGCGCGTCGCGGTCGAACTTGAGAATCCCCGGGTCGTCGCCCTCGGCGCGTTTGCGCCACGCCTCGAAGCCCTTGCCATTGATGATCTCGGCGGGCAGTCGCTGGTCGTAAAAGTCGAATAGCGCTTCCTCGTCGACCAGGATGTCACGCTTGCGGGCGCGATCCTCGAGGTCCTCGACTTCGTCGATCAGCGCCCGGTTATGGGCGAAGAACTCACCTTTGGTGCGAAACTCGCCCTCCACCAGCGCGCGGCGAATGAATATTTCGCGCGCTTCGTCCGGTGCTATCGGCCCGTAATGGACCTTGCGGCGATTGACGATCGGCAGGCCGAATAGCGTCACCTGCTCGAAGGCCACCACCTGGGCACGCTTCATCTCCCAGTGCGGCTCGCTGTAGCTGCGTTTGACCAGGTGGCCGGCCAGCGGCTCGATCCACTGCGGCTGAATGCGCGCCACCTCGCGAGCGAATAGCCGCGATGTCTCGACCAGTTCACCGGCCATCAGCCATTTGGGCGACTTCTTGGCCAACCCCGAACCAGGGTGGATCACGAACTTGCGATTGCGCGCGCCCAGGTATTCGCGGTTCTCGAGCAGCTGGCCCAGGTTGGAGAGTAGGCCGGTGAGCAGCGCCTGATGCAATTTGACCGCATTGGCGCGGAGCGCTTCGGCACGCTGCTCGGACGGCTCATCCACCGGTCGCGGCGCAGCCGGTGGCACCTGAATATCCATCTCGCGCAGCAACTGGCGCAGCTGGCGAAAGGTGTCGTGCCACTCACGCAGACGCAGATAGCTCAAGAAGTTGTCGCGGCACCAGCGGCGTAGCTGGTTCCCCGACAGCTCGTCGCGAGCCGCCTCGAAGCCATGCCACAGATTGAGCCAGGCGACGAAGTCAGATTCCGGATCTTGCCAGCGTCGGTGGGCCTGATCGGCGGCCTGACGTTTGTCCGCCGGTCGGTCTCGCGGGTCCTGCACCGCCAGCGCAGAGACCACGATCAGCACCTCACGCAGGGCGCCCTGCTCGGCGCCGGCCAATACCATGCGCGCCAGCCGCGGGTCGATGGGCAGCCGTGCCAGGCGTTTGCCGGTGGCGGTCAGGCGCTGCGCCTCGTCCACCGCGCCCAGCTCGAACAGCAGCCGGAAGCCATCCTTGATAAAGCGCCCATCCGGCGCATCGACGAACGGGAAGTCCTCGATCTCGCCGAGCCTCAGCGACAGCATCGAGAGGATCACCGAGGCCAGGTTGGTACGCTGGATCTCGGGCTCGGTGAAGGCCGGCCGCGCCAGGAAGTCCTCCTCGGCGTAGAGGCGAATGCAGACGCCCTCGGCGATCCGCCCGCAGCGCCCCTTGCGCTGGTCGGCGCTGGCCTGGCTGACCGGCTCTACCGGCAGGCGCTGGACCTTGGAGCGGTAGCTGTAGCGGCTGATGCGCACCAGGCCAGGATCGATCACATAGCGAATCCCGGGCACGGTCAGCGAGGTCTCGGCGACGTTGGTCGAGAGCACGATGCGGCGTCCGGCGTGGGGCTGAAAGACACGATTCTGCTCGGCGTTGGAGAGCCGCGCATAGAGCGGCAGGATCTCGGTGCCCTTGAGGTCGGCGCGGCGCAGGGTATCGGCGGCCTCGCGGATCTCACGCTCGCCGGGCAGGAAGATCAGCACATCCCGGGGGCCGTGCCACCAGCGCTTGTCGCGCTCGATCTGCTCGATCTCCTCCACCGCCTGCAGGATGCCCTCCTGCAGGGTGCGATCCTCTTCATCCTCGGCGTCGCGCACCAGCGGCCGGTAGTGCACCTCCACCGGATAGGTGCGCCCGGTCACCTGGACCACCGGCGCTGGCCGGCCCGGCTCGCCGAAGTGCGCGGCGAAGCGCTCCACGTCGATGGTCGCCGAGGTGATGATGATCTTGAGGTCGGGGCGGCGCGCGGTGAGCCGCTTGAGATAGCCGAGCAGGAAGTCGATATTGAGGCTGCGTTCGTGGGCCTCGTCGATGATGATCGCCTCATAGCGACTCAGATCCGGGTCGTGCTGGGTCTCGGCCAGCAGGATCCCGTCGGTCATCAGCTTGATCAGAGTGCGCTGGTTGCTCTGGTCGCTGAAGCGCACCTGATAGCCGACCTGCTCGCCAAGCGGCACCTCGAGCTCTTCGGCCAGGCGCGTCGCCACCGAGCGCGCCGCCAACCGGCGCGGCTGGGTATGGCCGATCAGGCCGCGCCGCCCCAGGCCTAGCTCCAGGCACAGCTTGGGCAATTGAGTGGTCTTGCCGGAGCCGGTCTCACCGGCCACCACCA
Source organism: Halomonas sp. ML-15 (assembly GCF_014779595.1). GTDB lineage: Bacteria > Pseudomonadota > Gammaproteobacteria > Pseudomonadales > Halomonadaceae > Franzmannia. Next base: position 319,061 of record NZ_JACXZT010000010.1, on the reverse strand, counting down.
CCACCTGGTGCTCACGCAGCGCGGCGAGAATATCGTCACGGCGCTCGGCCACCGGCAGTTCGGGGGGGTAGTGCAGGGTGAACGGCTGGGCTCGCCGCGCCGCGACCTTGCCCGCCGAGGCCTCGATCTGCGCGGCGAGCTCGCTCAGGCCACGGTCCGCCGGCTTGCCGTCGCGCAGGCGCCGCTCGAGCCCTGCCAGGCGCTTGCTCAGGCGCACGCTATCGCCACGCAGACAGTCGGCCAGCCGCGTCTCGAGGTCGCGCAGTCGGCTCAGGTCGGTGGACGCATCGGAGCGAGAGGTGGTGGTGCTCAAGGCAGCCTCACAGGTTGAAATGACACTGCCCGCCCCGGCGATACCGGGGCGGGCAGCATAGTGTAACGCTTGGCGACTGGCCGCGCCTAATTCAGGACGATGGCGGCAGCCCATAAGCGAGAACGCCGGGGACAGGCCGTAGAGGAGGTTTGCGCCATGGGTGAGGAGGATTCCTCCGAACGGGCTGGCCATGGATGGCCAGCACCGGTCCTGCAAGCGGAGCAGGATGCGAGAGCGCAGCAGGGCGCAAGGTAGCGCCCAGGGACGGGTTTACAGCGCCTCCTCGCAGGCCTGTCGACGGATCAGTTCGAGCGCTGCTACCAATGTGCGACAACACTGCATGGCTTACTCGTACCGGCGCTCGGGACTACTCCAGCGTCGACGATCAGGCGCTCTGCTTAGTCTCCTGATCGCGCAGCTCGCGGCGCAGCACCTTGCCGACGTTGGTCTTGGGCAGCTCGTCACGGAACTCGACGGTCTTGGGCACCTTGTAGCCGGTAAGCTCCTTCTTGCACCACTGGCGCAGGGTCTCGCCGTCGAGATCCCGGTTGCGCGACACCACGAACAGCTTGATCGCCTCGCCGGCCTCCTCGTCCGGCACCCCCACCACTGCGGCCTCGACCACGTCGGGGTGGCCGGCCACCACGTCCTCGATCTCGTTGGGATACACATTGAAACCGGAGACGATGATCATGTCCTTCTTGCGATCGACGATCTTGACGTAGCCATCCTCCTGCAGCACGGCGATGTCGCCGGTTCGAATCCAGCCGTCGCTGTCCATCGCCTTGGCGGTCTCTTCAGGCAGGTTCCAGTAGCCCTTCATGACCTGCGGCCCCTTCACGCACAGCTCGCCAGCCTCCCCGTAGGGCAGCGCCTGGCCATCGTCGTCGATTACCTTGACCGTGGTCCCGGCCACCGGCTTGCCGATAGTGCCAAGCTGAATGGCGTCGACCGGGTTGAAGGTGACGATCGGCGAGGTCTCGGTCATGCCGTAGCCTTCGGCGATGGCGCAGCCGGTGACCTTCTCCCAGCGCTCGGCGGCAGCCGTGGTCAGCGCCATGCCCCCCGACACCGTCAGCTTGAGGCGCGAGAAGTCGAGCTGCTTGAAGTCGTCGCGATTGCACAGCGCGTTGAACAGCGTATTGAGGCCGATAAAGCCGCTGAACTTGAGGCTCTTCAGCTCCTTGACGAAGTTATCGAGATCGCGGGGGTTGGTAATCAGGACCGAGTGATTGCCGGTCTCGACCAGAAACAGGCAGTTCACGGTGAAGGTGTAGATGTGATAGACCGGCAGCGGCGCAATCACCGTCTCTTCACCATCCTTCAGGGCCGGACCTATCGCCGCCCGCGCCTGCAGCATGTTGGCAATCAGGTTGCGATGGGTCAGCATCGAGCCCTTGGCAAGCCCGGTGGTACCGCCGGTGTACTGCAGTGCAGCGACGTCATCGGGTGTACGCTCGACGTCCTGATGCGAAAGCCCCGCCCCCTTGCTCAACGCCTCACGGAAGCCGACCGCAGTGGGCAGCGAATAGGCAGGCACCATCTTCTTGATGTACTTGACCACTGCGTTGATCAGCAGCCGCTTGGGAAAGCCGTGCATATCGCCGAGCTCGGTGACCAGCACATGCTTGATATCGGTGCGATCGAGCACCTTCTCCAGTTTGTCGGCCATGTTGGCGAGGATCAGGATCGCCTTGGCGCCCGAGTCCTTGAACTGGTGGGCCATCTCGCGTTCGGTGTAGAGCGGGTTGGTGTTGACCACCACCAGGCCGGCGCGCATGGCGCCAAACACCGCCACCGGAAACTGCAGCACATTGGGCAGCTGGATAGCGATGCGATCGCCGGGCTCGAGGCCGGTTTCATGCTGCAGCCAGGCGGCAAAGGCCTGGGACTGCTTGTCCAGCTCGGCGTAGGTGAGGGTCTGCCCCATGCAGGTGAAAGCTGGCTTGTCAGCAAATTTCTTGGCCGATATCTTGAAGACATCGATCACCGACGCGTAGTCGTCGAGGCCTTCCAGGGCCGGACCATTGAGAACCGGGGCAGTGGCATGCTCACTCATGGGCAAATCTCCGCTATTCAGATAGATCGACACCCTGTCGACTCTTATTGTCCGTCAAACGTTCGCTTGAAACTAACGTTGGAACATGACATTTCGCAGCGTCCGATGCCATGCCACTTTAGGCCAGCATCCCCACCCAGCCTATGAATTATTAGGCGCTTTCGCCACCATCGAAGTAGCGCGCAACGATCTCGCCATCGCACCATACCAGCAGTTCACCGGGCAGCATGCGCACCCACTGCTCGTTATCGGTGAGCGGCTCGGTGGCCAGCACCGACACCACATCGTGCTCGGTGGTGTGCTCGACAAAGTCGACGCTGAGCTCGGCATCCGATAGCTGCGCCCTGCCGAACGGCGCACGCCGGGTGATATGCGCCAGCTTGGTGGAGCAGTAGGCGTAGAGGTGGACGCCATCGGAGAGCAGCAGGTTGAACACGCCGTGGCCGCGTAGCCGCTCGCAGAGCCCGTGCAGGCACTCCCAGATCGCCTCGGGCGAGGCCGGCAGATCATCGAAGCGGCGCCTCAGCTCGCCGAGCAGGAAACAGAAGGCGTGCTCGCTATCGGTGCTGCCTACCGGGCGATACACCGCCAGTGGCAGCGACTCCCAGTCGGCGAGCTGGCCGTTATGGGCATAGCACCACTGGCGCCCCCACATTTCACGGGTAAAGGGGTGGGTATTGGCCAACTGCACCTGGCCGACATTGGCCTGACGGATATGGCTGATCACCACGTGGGACTTGATCGGATAGTCGCAGATCAAGCGTGCGATGGGTGAATCCACCGAGGGGTGCGGATCGCGAAAGTCGCGGTAACCGCCGGCTTCATAGAAGGCGATGCCCCAGCCATCGCGGTGCGGGCCGGTGCCGCCACCGCGATGCAGGAAACCGGTGAAACTGAAGCAGATGTCGGTCGGGACGTTGGCGCTCATGCCCAACAATTCACACATGGGGATCCTCTCGATGCAATGGCCGCCGTCGGGCACGTGACCAGCCCGCCAGCACCAGCAGCGCCAGCAGCAGCGCAGCGAGGCCTACAGTCCAACGCAGGGTGCTCTCGCCGTCCAGCCCGAGCGGCTCACCGGCGCGTTCGAGGCGCGGGATGGCATCCCGCCATAGCGTCTGGGCCTGGCGCGGCAGCTGATTGATGGCACTGATCAGGCGCTCGGCAAGGTCGGGCTCGGGCAACGGCTCGGCCTCTTCTACAGGCACCTCCTCGAGGGCTTCGGCCTGCAGACCAGCGCTGTCAGACTGCAAGGCATCGACGCCGATGCGCGCCTGCGGATTGAGCACCAGCCGCGGCAGGCTGAGCTCCAGGCGCTGGTCGTCGAGGGTCACCGTGGCGCTAAGCAGCAACGGTAGGCGGGTATCGTCAGGCAACTCGGGCAAGTCGATCTGCCACTGCCGCTCGTCCAGCGCCTCGACGTCGAGCATCTCACCCTGCAGCTCGGCGCGAATTTGAGTGTTATCGACGTTCAGTTGCGGATGTTCGGCGCGCAGGCTGACCCGCGATACCGCCTCATCGACCTCTGCAGCAATCGCCGGCAGCACGTTGACCGCCTGCACCCGCTGACGCTGGAAACGCACGCTGTCAGCGTCGATCACCAGTCGCGCATTGCCGGCCAGGGCCGGCGCCGGCAGTATCCCACGGAAATGCTGGCCATCGGCAGCCAAGCGAGTCGCCGCCTGGACATTACCCGCCAGATCCTGCAGTTCGGCACGCAGACGCAGGTCGTCGGGCCAGGCCGGTGACGGCAGGATATCACCGTCGAGATCGAGCCAGGCATCGATCGGCAACTCGAATCCCAGGTAGAGAGTCGCCGGCAACTCCTCAGTGCGCAGCGTCAGGGTCGATTCCACGCTGATGCGACTGTCGAGACTGATCGGGCCTTCGACACGCCACTCGCCTTCCGCGGGATCGGGAACGGTGACCAGATCGAAGCGCGGTTCGCTCTGCCAGCGCACGCCGTCGGGATACTCATCGCGAGTGTAGCGCTGACCGTCGGGGGCGATCAGGGTCAATGCCGGCGAATCAGGGTCGTGGAACAGCAGCGCCGAGAACGAATCGACCTGGTCGTCGATGGTGAAACGGCCATCGTCCAGCGGCACCCTGTCGCTAGGGAAGATGCGGTCGAAGATATCCAGAAAGGCACGTAGCAACTCGTCGGGAGACTCGGCCAGTGAGGCCAGGCCACCGCTGCGCTGACCGAGCAGCTCGACCAGTGGCAGGTCAGCCTCCGGGGAGAAGGCCACGGCGTGGATCACCACGCCCTCCTCGGCCAGTTGCGGCGTCAGTTCGTCGCTCAGCCTTCGCTGCGAGGCCTCGTCGCGAGCTGCCTTGTCCTGTCCCGCGGCTGGCAGGTCGATCATGCCGTCGGTGAGCAGAATCAGATGGCGCGGACCATTGTCGGCGTCGCCAGAGGCCTCGCGCACCGCTGCCTCGATATCGGTGAACTGCTGATAATCGACCAGCGCCGGGCGCAGCGCCAGTGCCTGTTCACGCCACTCGGCATCGACCGGTGCCACGGGCAGCGGATTGTCGACGAACTCACCGAAGGTCCAGATACCGCCGTGAATGCCATTGGGCAACAGCGCCACGAGCAGATCCAGTGCACTGGCGGCCAGCTGATCGGGGTCGTTATGGCGCATGCTGCCGGAGACGTCGATGACCACCCGCACTTCGGACGCCGCATTGCTCGCCACGCCGCGCTCGACAAACAGCAACGGCGACTGACCACTATCCGTCGAGAATTCCACGGCAGGCTGTGCCATCAGCGGCATTGCCACGGCCAATAGCCACCACAACCCCATCTTCAGCACAGCGCGCATGTCGCTTCCTTAGCCGATGACCGGCTCCCGACGCTCGCCGGACGGTGGCCGCTCAGCGCGCTCGGCGGGCGCCTGGTGCGCCTCGGTCTGGTCGCCGCCACGGCCCAACAGCCATAGCGCCACACCCGCCACTGCGCCCAGGCCAACGCCCAGTACCAGCAGTATCAGCGCGGTGGTCATGGTGCCGCCATCGCGCTGAAGAAAGGTAATTCCGGCGACCACCACCGCCGGGGCAAAGCCGGTGTAGAATTCGCCCTCTTCCAGCATCGGCAGCCGAAAGCGCGTCGGCATCCACAGCGCCCCGGCCACGGTCCCGACAATCACCAGACGCGGCAGCCGCGGCAAGAAACGCACCGCCATGTAACCTGCCCCCAGTACCATCAGCGACAGCACCGCATAAATCAGCCAGAGTAGGGGGATGGAATCGGATATCAGCATCGAACTCTCCATATCTGCGCCAGCGCAAACGCAGCATTGCAACATTCATGACTCATTATGGTACACCGCACCCGATGAAAGCACAGCCGCCGCGTCATAATCTGCTTAACCAGACAATCGACTCGCCCATTGCCGACTTCCGTCGCCCCGACGACCCGCTCTGGCACTGGCTAGAGTCCCGCGATGACCCACAGGTCAGCGATTTCCTCGAGTCGGCCAACCGCGAATCCGACAGCTGGTTCGCCCCGCTCGAAGCGCTCATCGAGACCCTCTATCACGGCCACCTGGCGCGCCGCGAGCTTGCCGTCAGCGGCTTGCCCAGTCCCCTCGACCACTACTGCTACTGGAGCGAGACCGCCGCCGATGCCGATTTCCCGCGCTGGTGGCGTCACCCGCTCGAGTCGCCCGATACGCGCCACTGCTTTCTCGACCTGGAAGCTCGCGCCGGCGAACATGACTACTTCGAACTGGGTGATATGGCACTCTCCCCCGACGAGCAGTGGCTGGCGTGGAGCGAGGATACCCGCGGTGACGAAACCTTCGAGCTGTGGCTGTTGCGGCTGCCAGGCGGCACGCCACGGCGGATTCTGGAGGACATTGGCCCGGAACTGAGCTGGGCCGAGGACAACGCCACCCTGCTGTTCACTCGCTACGATGCAACCCAGCGGCCGGACAGCGTGTGGCGGCTAATGATCGACGCTGCGGGCAGGGCCAGCGAGCCCAGTCTGATCCTGCGTGAAGAGGATCCGGAGTTCTGGCTCGGGCTGGGCAAGACACGTTCCAGGCAGTGGCTGATACTCGAGTCGGCGTCGAAGGATACGACAGAGTGCCACCTGATACCCGCTGACGCACCGACCACGCCACCGCGCTGCTTCAGGCGTCGTGAGAACGGCGTGGAGTATGCGCTGGACCACCGCCCCGGCGTCTTCTATGTGCTGCACAATCGCCACGCCGCACATTTCCGGCTCGACCGAGTCGTGGAAACAGCGGGCATCACCGACCAGACCGAGCCGGCCTGGCAGCCGCTGCTGCCCCACCGTGACGATGCCACTCTGGAAGGCGTGGACGCCTTCAGTTGGGGGCTGGTGGTCACCGAACGCGACCACCAGCAGGCACAGGTGCGGCTGCGAGTGCTGGAACTGGATGCCACCCATGGCATCGACCGGGATGAACGCCTGCCGCTGCCTGAAGCGCCCTGCAGCCTGATGCTCGGCGACATGCCGCACTTCACCGCCAGGCGCCTGAGGCTTCGCGAAGAGTCGTTCACCCTGCCGGTGCGCTGGCTGGAGCACGACCTCGACAGCGGCGAGCGACGGCTGCTCAAGCAGCAGCCGATCCGCGGCTCGCTGCTCCCCGAACAGCTCGAGTGTCGTCGACTCTGGGCCACCGCCCACGACGGGGAGCAGATTCCGGTATCCATCGTGGCCCGCGCCGACCGGCTCGGCCAGACGCCACTGCCCACGCTGCTGTACGGCTACGGCGCCTACGGCGAAGTGCTCGACCCCTGGTTCTCGGTGGCCAGGCTGGAACTGCTCGAGCGTGGAGTGGCCTTCGCCGTGGCCCACGTGCGCGGCGGCGGCGACCGCGGCGAGCCATGGTATCTGGCCGGCAAGATGGAGCATAAGCAGAACAGCTTTCGCGACTTCCTGGCCGCCCGCGACGCCCTCGCCGACAGCGGCCTCAGCGATCCGACTCGCATCGCCGCCTATGGCGCCAGCGCCGGCGGCCTGCTGGTCGGCGCCAGCCTCAATCTGGCCCCCGAGGCGTTCTGTGCCGCAGTGCTCGACGTGCCGTTCGTCGATGTGCTGCGCACCATGGAGAACCCCGATCTGCCGCTGACCACGGCCGAATACACCGAGTGGGGCAACCCCGATGAGCCAGCCGCCCGCAAGCGTATCCGCGACTACTCACCGCTCGACAACCTCGCTACGCTGCCCTACCCAACTGTCTTTCTGCAGGGCAGTTGGCACGATACGCGGGTGCCCTACTGGGAGCCGGCCAAGCTCTATGCGCGCCTACGCGAGCTGGGCAGCGCCCGCGGGCCGGTGCTGCTGCGTACCGATATGGCCGCCGGCCACGCTGGCGCTTCAGGGCGCTTCAAGGCGTGGCATGATGGCGCTCGCCAGGACGCCTTCATCCTCTGGGCGCTGGGCATGCTCGACGATTAAGGCACTCAGGGAGTGACCTGCCACTGCCCCCACGGGGCAGTGGCCATGACCTTAGCTGCCACCGCCGCTACCACCATTGGCACCGCCGCCGGCTCCCCCACCGCCGTTACCGCCGCTGCCACCGTTGGCGCCACCGCCAGCACCGCCACCAGCACTACCGCCGCCGGAGCCACCATTACCACCACCTCCGGCGCCCCCGCCATTGCCTCCGCCGGAGCCACCGTTACCACCACCTCCGGCGCCCCCGCCATTGCCACCACCAGAGCCACCGTTACCACCACCTCCGGCGCCCCCGCCATTGCCACCGCCGGAGCCACCGTTACCACCACCTCCGGCGCCCCCGCCATTGCCACCGCCGGAGCCACCGTTACCACCACCGCCGGCGCCCCCGCCATTGCCACCGCCGGAGCCGCCATTACCGCCGCCACCGTTACCCCCGCCGTTCCCGCCACCGTTACCGCCATTGCCTGGCGTTGACGGATTGGCCACCACTACCGGCTGCGCCGGTGGCAGCGGCGCTTCGGCATCGGCACTGGTGTTGACGCTGAGCAAGAAACCGCCTCCGCAGCCGCCTCCTTCCTCACCGCCCCCAGCCCCGCAGCCACCGCCGCCCCCACCGCCGGCGGCGGTGGGGGGCAGGTCGTCGATCATTTCCAACAGTTCGTCATCCGCCAGTGACTCGAGTTCACCAGGCGCTGAAATCGCATCCCAGTCGGTCGCCTGCGACCAGGCAACCGGTGCCGCCAGCATCATGCACACTAGCGGCAACCCTACCCTCCGATAGCCTTTCATGTTCCATCCCCCATACCGATCCCCGTCGCTGGCTCAGTAGGCCGCCAGCAACACGCTGTTACATACACTGATCAGCATCGTCGGGAGAAGCGGCCACCACAATCAGAAGGCAAGATGATTATGGCGCACCAGTTGGCTCAGCCCTGTCAGGCGTCATGGGGTTAAGTGCTGGTGGAAACGGCTGAAAGGGGCTAACCGTCGATCGGCAGGATGGCGATGATATGCTCGTCGTAATCGGCTTCGGGCACATCGCGCTGGGAGACGGCGAAGCTGGCCACGCTGATGCCCTTGCGGTGCATGCGGCGGCTATCACCGGAGATCAACGGATGCCAACGCGCCAGGCTGCGCCCCTCGGCCAGGCGGCGATAGGCGCAGGAGCCGGGCAGCCAGCGAAATTCGTCGATGCGCGCTGGAGTCAGCTGCGTGCAGTCGGGAACCCGGGCGAATCGATTGGCGTAGTCACCGCAGCGACAGCTGTCGATATCGAGTAGCTCGCAGGCCACGTTAAGCACCGCCAGTTCACCGCTATCGTCGTCATGAAACTTGAGCAGGCAGCACTGTCCGCAGCCATCGCACAACGCCTCCCACTCCTCATTGGTGAGCTCGTCGAGGCGATAGCGCTCCCAGAACAGCTCGCGCATCCTGTGTCTCCTACGCGCCGGCGGCGCTCAGTAGCGTGATTGCGTTGGCGCACGATAGAGGTCGAGCAGATAGGGCTCCTTGGCAGGCGGCATCTGCAGGTAGAAGCCTTTCTCGGCGATCTGCGCCATGACTTCGCTGGCCTCGGCACGCGCCAGACGCTTGTCGGCGGTCAGCAGCATGGTGGTCAACGACAGCGGCGTGCCGAAGTGCTCGAGTAGCGCCTCAGGCACGTCGCTGAGCCCCCGGCGCTTGTCGACATACAGGTACAGCTCGTCCTTGCGCGGACTCTTGTATATCTCGCATATCAGTTTGTCGCCGCTCATGCCTCTCCTCCCTCTGACAGCGCCGCGGCCAGCCTCGCCGAGAGCCGCTCGCCGCGCCAGCCCTTGGGGAGAGGCAGCGGGCGATCCAGCAGGTCGGCGGCCACTACGGCTTCCAGGTCGCGGCGCCGCAGCAGCACCTCCGGCGCCACTCCCAGCGCTTCGGCGTCGGCGCTTACAACCCGCTTGAGCGCCTTGAAACGCTTCTTGAAAGCCCCCGCCAGGGGCGATGGCAGCGCCTCAGGCAGGTCACTTTCGTCGGCCCGACGCGCCTCACCGACCAGCGCCAGCAGGGTGTCGCCCTCGCGCTTGACCAGCGTCGGCTTGACCCCTTCGATGGCGGCCAGCGCCTGGCGATGCTGCGGCAAGGCCTCGGCGATGGCGTAGAGCAGCTTGTCGTTGACCAGCCAGCCACGCGGTAGATTGCGCCGCCGCGCCTCCCCTTCGCGCCAGATCGTCAGGCGCCGATAGGCGTCGATCTGACGCGGCGTGAGACGCCACAGCTGACGATGGCGCAGGTACCACTGACCGTCGGCGTCGCCGTTACGCCCCGCCTGAGCCAGCAGCTCGGCGCAGTCGGCCTCGAGCCAGTCCAATCTTCCGAGCTCGACCAGCCGCTCGCGCTGCTGCTTCCAGACCTCGAGCAGGTAGACCACATCGAGTGCCGCATACCGACACTGGGCGTCGGAGAGTGGCCGTTCGAGCCAGTCGGAGCGGGTCTCATCCTTGGGCAGGGTCTCGCCGGTCCAGTGCTCGACCAGCCGCTGGTAGCCCATCGCCGGATCCTCGCCCAGCAGGCCCTGGGCGACCTGTGTATCGACCAGCGGGGCCACCAATACGTCTGCCCAGTTGCGCAGCACCTCGAGGTCCTCGCTGCTGGCATGCAGCAGCTTGAGCGGTCCGCCCGCCAACAGTTCACACAGCGCCGGGCTGGCGTCGAGGGCCTGGGGGTCGATCAGGTAGACCGCTTCGCCGGCCGAGAGCTGCAGCAGCGCCGGCACCGGGTGAAAGGTCGATTCACGAAAGAACTCGGTATCCAGCGCCAGGATCTCGGCGCTGGCCAGGTCGGCGCAGGCAGCGTCAAGTGCTGCCGGGGTATCGACCCAACGGATATCGAGGCTGTCGGGCCCGGTGGACGTGATAGGCATAGTCAGGGGGTGTCCTGGCCGCGAAGCGGCTCATTCACTTTGAAAAGGCAGGCGGCCGTTGAAGGCGCGACTGAGGGTGCCGCCGTCGACGTACTCGAGCTCGCCGCCCATCGGCACGCCGTAGGCAAGGCGCGAGAGCCGCAGCGGCCGGCCGGCGAGCTGAGCCGCAATGTAGTGGGCGGTAGCTTCGCCCTCGACGGTCGGGTTGGTGGCCAGAATCACCTCGCTGACCGCCTCGGCGTCGATCCGCGCCTCGAGCTGGTCGAGGCCAATATCCTCGGGGCCGATGCCATCCAGCGGCGAGAGGTGGCCGTGGAGCACGAAATACTGCCCCAGATAACCGCCCGCGTCCTCGATGGCCAGCATATCAGCCGGCGACTCGACCACGCAGAGGATGCTGTCATCACGCCGCGGGTTGCGGCACAGCCCGCAGATCTCCTCCTCCGTCAGCGTGCGGCAGCGTTGACAATAGCCGACCTCATCGAGGGCCTGGGCAAGCACCGCCGCCAGCCGCTGGCCGCCCTCGCGATCGCGCTCGAGGAGGTGCAGCGCCATCCGCTGGGCACTCTTGGGACCGACTCCGGGCAGCACGCGCAGCGACTCGAGTAGACGATCGACAAGCGGAGAAAAACTCATCAGAACGGCATCTTGAAACCGGGCGGCAGATCGAGGCCAGCGGTGGCTTCTTCCATCCGCTCCCGAGTGGTCTCCTCGACCTTGCGCACCGCATCATTGACCGCGGCGGCCAGCAGGTCCTCGAGCAGCTCCTTGTCCTCCTCCAGCACGCTCGGGTCGATGTCCACCTTGCTGACATCGTGGCGTCCGTTCATGGTCACCTTGACCATGCCAGCGCCGGCCTCGCCAGTGACCTCGGCTTTCTGCGCCTCTTCCTGCATGCGCTGCATCTTTTCCTGCATTTCCTGGGCCTGTTTCATCAGGTTGCCCATTCCGCCCTTCATCATGGCTAATGCTCCTGGATCGAAGTGATCAGCGCGCGGCCTCGCCGCTGCGCTGCTGTGGGGACACCGAGGCTTCGAGCAGTCGGGCACCGAAGGCCTCGCGGAGTTCCTGTACGTGGGGGTCGGCCTCCAGCGACTGCACCGCGGCGGCGTGGCGCTCGGCGTTGAGGCGATCAGCCATGGCCCGGGGAGTCTCGATGCCGGGTGGCAGTTCGCCGGGTACGATGCTGACCTTGCGAGTCAGGCCCAGCTCGAGCAGCGCCTTCTCGACCCGCTCTTCATGGACCTCGGCGTTCATCGCCGCCTGGGAGGGATCGAGCCTCAGCTGCAGGCGCTGGCCATCGTCATGCTCGACCAGGCAGTGGGCGGCGAGGTTGCGGGTCAGGCCGCCCAGCCCGAGGTCGTCGAAGCGCGCCAGCCAGGCGTCGTGATCGAAGGCGCCCTGATGGGCGTCGCTAGTTGGTGCGGGCGCAACATCGGACGGTACTTCTTCACTGGGTTCACCTGGGGCAGGCACGCCGGGGGCAAGCTCGGCAGTATCCGGCTGGCTCTCGACCATCGGCTCGACCGCGGCCTGATCGGCAACCGCGGCAACCGCCATGTCCTCTTCGGCCGACTCAACGACATCAGCAGGGGCCACGGTCGGCTCGGCCGGCGCTGCGCTGACGGGCTCGGCCTCTACAACAGGCGGCGCCTGGTTGGCGTGATCCGCGGCCGGCATTTCCCATGGCGGCGGCTCGCGATTCGACGCTGCGGGCTCAGCGGGGCTCGACAGCGTCGCGCTCTCAGCGCTGGGCGCCGGGGGTGCAGACTCGGGTTCGGCGGCCGGTGGCGCCTGTGGCGCGGGCTGCCCCTGAGCCGGGGTGATGCCGCTGATCGGCAGCGACGTGGTAGCCGGCTTGGGCACGCCCTGAGGGCGGAACGCCAGCATGCGTAGCAGGGTCATCTCCAGCGCCGTGCGGGCATCCGGCGCGTGCTCCATGTCACCACGCCCCTGCAAGCCGATCTGATAGTAGAGCTGAACATCTTCAGCGGTGAAACGCGCCGCCAGCGCCAGCAGGGTATCGCGGTCACCGTGGCCGTTATCGAGGGCGTCGGGGACCATCTGGGCCACCGCCAGGCGATGCAGGGTGCCGACCAGATCGTCGAGCACGCCGGCAAAGTCGGGGCCCTGCTCGGCGAGTGCCGCTACCTGGCCTAGGACTCGGGCGGCATCGACCTCGGCCAGGGCCTCGACCAGGGCCAGCAGGTGGCGATGATCGAGGGTGCCGAGCATGGCAGCCACGTCGGCCTGACGCACGACGCCCTGACCGAAGGCGATGGCCTGATCGGTGAGGCTCATGGCATCGCGCATCGAGCCATCGGCAGAGCGCCCCAGCAGCCACAAGGCCGATTCATCGAAATCGATACCCTCGGCAGCGAGCACCTTGCCGAGATGATCGACGATGCGTTCCGGCGGCATGTTCTTGAGGGTAAACTGCAGGCAGCGCGACAGCACCGTGACCGGCAGCTTCTGCGGGTCGGTGGTGGCGAGCAGGAACTTGACGTGGGGCGGTGGCTCTTCGAGGGTCTTGAGCAGCGCGTTGAAGCTGTGAGTCGAGAGCATGTGTACCTCATCGATGAGGTACACCTTGAAACGGCCCTGGGTCGGCGCGTACTGCACGTTATCGAGCAGCTCGCGGGTGTCTTCGACCTTGGTGCGCGAGGCGGCATCCACCTCGATCAGGTCGACGAAGCGCCCCTCGTCAATGGCCCGGCAGCTGTCGCACTCGCCGCAGGGAGTCGAGGTCACGCCCTCCTCGCCATGGCCCTTGGCCGTGCAGTTGAGACACTTGGCGAGGATCCTCGCCAGGGTGGTCTTGCCCACGCCGCGGGTGCCGGTAAATAGATAGGCGTGGTGCAGACGCCCCTGGTCGAGAGCGTTGACCAGCGCTCGCTGCACGTGATCCTGGCCGACCAGCTCGTGGAAGGTGCGCGGGCGCCACTTGCGGGCCAGTACCTGATAACTCATTGGGGGCAGAATCCTTGCGGCCGGGTACACGACATAAATTGCCTAAGGCCAGAGACCTGCGGGCACTGTCATGACAGGGACTTCATTCTAGCGGCTGGGACTCGCAGGGGAAAGCGACGTCAGAGCAAGCAGTCGGAATCGACTACCTTAAATGGAGGTGGCCCCCGACAGCCACATCCCGGCACACGCATCCACCACTACCGTTGCTCCCTTCCGGGCCTGGCGGGATTCGCAGTTTAGCGTTGCGGGAGGACCGACGAGGGCCACCATAACGGCTGATCTGGACGCTGGCATCCTGGGCGGATGTTCGCCTATCCAGACCGAGCGAGGCGCACTATAACAGCGCCCCCATGACCTCGCAACCACGTCAATCGAGGGGAACCCCTGGCGCACTTCACGCGTCGGACCCATACCGGTAGACGCCGGCCGTGAATGCCCTCGCCGCTGTTAAGTTCTCATCACAGGGTGTAGCGTATAGGCATTGTCCAACCTATTTCCAACGGAGGCACTACCATGACCAAGGACCCCAACAAGGGCTATATCGCGCTCCTGGGCTGGAGCCTGAGTGCTGTAGAAGCCGCCGAGAACTTCGATCGTCGCTATGTGGTGGTGGCTCCAGACTGGGCCGAAGAGTACTGCAAGAAGCACGATATCCCCTACGTGTCCTGGAACTTCGAGCGTCTCAATGACCGCTCCCTGGAAATCGCCGAGACGCTGCAGGAGATGGGCGTCGATGTCGCCATCCCACTGTACGAGGAGACCGTCGAGTGGGCCGGCGCCATCAACTCGGTGCTGCTCGACAATCCGCGCCTCTACGGCCAGTCGCTGCTGCTGCGCGACAAGGCACTGATGAAGCGTCGTGCTCAGCTCGGCGGCATCCGCGTGGGTATCTTCGAAGAAGCCCACGACAAGGAAGATGTGGTGCGCTTCCTCAAGCGGGTCAACCAGACGCTGCTCAAGCTCGACGGCGACCCCAACGACCCGATCCACCTCAAGGCCTTCGACAAAGCCGGCTGCCTCGGTCACCGAGTGATCCGTACCCCGGATGAGGTCGATTCGATCCCCGACGAGGAATTCCCGGTACTTATGGAGTCTCACCTCGACGGCTGGGAGTTCGCCGTGGAGGCCTGGATTCACGACGGCAAGATCGTCTTCCTCAACATTTCCGAGTACGTGACCCTCGGCTACTCTGTCTTCGTACCGGCCTCGCCGGAGCTGGAGCAGTATCGCCCGCAGATCACCGCTCAGATCGAGAAGCTGATCAAGACCTTCGATATCGAGTTCGGCTTGATTCATCCGGAATACTTTGTCACCAGCGACGGCGAGATGTACTTCGGCGAAGTGGCCTATCGTCCGCCGGGCTTCAAGGTGTTCGAGCTGCTCGAGCGAGTCTATGGTTTCAACGCCTACCAGGCGTCGATGCTGGTGTTCGACCCCAAGTCCACCGCCGAAGAGGTCCAGTCATACTTCCCCAAGGAGGTCGAGGATGCCAACGGCTACGCCGGCTGTTTCGGCGTCTATCCGCGGCGCCGCGTGGTCAACCGGCTGGAGATCCCCGAAGAGGTCGAAGATCACCCCTACTTCGAGTCGCACGAACTGACTCCGCCGGCGGAAGAAACCGTCACCAAGCGTACCGCCTTCGGCACTCACTGGGGGCTGATCTACTTCAAGGGCGAGGATCCTCACCAGCTGCGTGACCTGCTCAAGCACCAGGAGGATCTGGACTTCTATGTATAATCCCTGGCTGAGACCGGGATAAGGAGTCGGTGTGACTGAGCACCCTGAGACAAATCGTGCAACATCCCCCTCATCCGAGGGGGATAAGCTGAGCGGGTTACTGGACAAGCTGGACGAGGCGATCCAACTGCTCGATGCAGCCCGCGAGTTCGCAAAGCCGGGCAAGTTGGGGCGCGTGCTCGACACCGCCCGCCGGGTGATGATGCAACCCGGCGGCTGTGCGGCGATGGAGGCCCGCGCCGAGGCCTTCGAGTCGGCTGGGCTATTCCTCGGTTCCGACTGGGCGACGCCGCAGTATCTGGTGCCCTCGTTGACGACCCATGCATTGAAGAGCGCTGACCCCAACAGCGTAGTGATCGAGTCGCTCAGCGAGCTGCGCCTGCTGGCGGTGGCCATGGGCGACTATCGTCACCCAATGCTCTCTGCCGAGCAGGCCCATCACTACTTGACCCAGGTGATGGCATTGAACCTGTGGCTGCTGTTCGGTGCACCTAGCGAAGCCGAGCGCGAGACCCAGGGGCGACTGGCCCAGCTGCCGCGGCTGCTGTTCCAGCACCTCGCCGAGCGCATCGGCTATGAACATATCGTCGACCAGTTGATCGATGAGATCTGGCGCATCCTGCGTCAGCGCCCACTGCAGGTCGAACCGGTCAAACAGATGATCACCCAGATCGCCATCTGTCAGGCCAACCCGGCCATCGATCTGGGGTCCAGCGGCCAGGGCGCCGATCGCCTGGTCAGCTCGCTGTTCGGCCCGACCCAGGCGTGTCGCGAAGACCCCGGTCTGGACGTCTACCGCGAGCGACTGGAGAGCATGGATCAGGCCGCCCTGCAGTATGAAGCCAGCGGCTTCGCCCGCGCCATGCACGATACCGGCCTGGTGTCGCCCTATCACGGCGTACTGATGCGCCACTTGCTTGAGCACAGCGACCACCTGCTGGCCGAGACAATGGGCCTTTCTTCCACCGGTCGCGACTGCCTGCTCTGCTACCGCGAACTGGTCCATGCGCTGATCCGTAGTGGCATCTATCCGGCTACGCCTCAGGCCATCTATGGCCTGGCGCTGATGCTCGAGCGCGGCATTCTCTATCAGCCACCGGTCGCCCCGGCGATGTGGCGCCAGCTGGGATTGACGCTCTCGGAGTGGTCGCAGCAGCGCCTGAACATGGCCCACGGTGACGCCGTATCGCCGCGAGCGCGGCTACTCGAGGGCGTGATGTGCATGCTGGGGCTGCCACTGGGGGTGGGCCAGGGCAACAACCCGACCTGTCAGTCGGCCCGCGCGCTATCGATGTGGGCCTACAACGACCCCGACTACCTGCTGCAGATGGTTGCCTGGGCGGCCCGTGATGACGAGATCGTGATGCACTTCGAGGGCCAGCCGATCTCATCCCGTGAGAGCCTGTCAGGGGTAGCCACCGAACTGCCCATGGACCTCGACGCGGTGTCGCTGCTGGTGGTACCGCACCTCGACCGTATCTATGCCGAGATGGGGCGGCGCTGCATCGGCCGCGAGGGTGACCCGCACCGCTGGGTCAACCCGGAGTTCCACGGCTGGTGGTCAGGGCGTGGATTTCGCATCAACGTTGATGTCGCGACCGGACAGCTCGATGACCTCGAGGACTTCCTGCGCCACTTCTATGCGGCCTATCACCCCTACTACAACGGCAATCAGCCGCTGATTCATCCTCAGCCGGCGGGCATTGCCGTGACCGACAGTGCCGCACGCTTCATCGGCTGGCACGCCATTACCCTGCTGCGGGTCAACCTCGACCCCCAGGACGTGATGCGGGTCTATTTCTACAATCCCAATAACGACAGCGGCCAGGACTGGGGTGACGGCGTCAAGGTCAGTACCGCGGGCCAGGGCGAGCGCTTCGGTGAGGCCTCGCTGCCCTTCGAGCAACTCGCCTCACGGCTGTATATCTTCCACTTCGATCCGCTGGAGCGCGGCGAGTTGGCCACTGTCTCCCAGCAGGAACTCGACCGGGTCATCGGCCACGTCCACCGTAGCTGGGGCGCTGATCGGGTGCCGGCCACCGACCTGCAGGCCAGTCCCGGCATCGATGGTGCCTGATCACTCCTTGCCCGGCGGCGGCGCTGCCGCCTGCCGGGCAATGTCATTACTGGGCAGCGGATAGCGACGCGCCAGATAGCGTGCCCAGAACGGCGCAACGGCCATCAGCGCCACCATGCGCAGGATGTGATGAAAAGCGACGAAGACAGGATCGATATCCAGTGCCACGGCAAGGATCGCCATCTCGCCGATGCCGCCGGGCGCCAGTGCCAGCAGCGCCACGTCTCGCGGCACGCCCAACAGGCGGTGGATGAGTTCGGCGAATAGCGCCAGCACCAACAGCGCCAGCAGCGTGGCCAGGGCGGCCTGCCACAGGTACTTGCCGAAGCGCCGCCGCGACAGCCCTTGAAATTTGCAGCCGATAGCACTCCCAAGCCCCCACAGCATCACGTTCATGCCCCAGTCCGGTAGCGTCAGGCTGGCCATGTCGGTGCCCGACAGCAGTGCGGCAAACGCCAGTGGCGCCAGCAGCGAAGCACTCGGCAAGCGCAGCCAGTTGCCCAACGGAATCAGCAGCGGTAGCGCCAGCAGCATCCACAGGTGCGCCGCCGGTTCGCTGACGGCCTCCTGGGCTGATGCGCCCCCCTCGTAGGCCCAGAACAGCGGCGGCAGCAGCAGAATCACCAGGATGATGCGCAGCGACTGGGCCACGGCAACGCGCTGCGGGTCGCCGCCGCACTTCTCGCCGAGCAGGATCATGGTCGGCATCGCTCCGGGGGCAGCGGCGAACCAGGCGCTGACCGGGTCGAAGCCACAGCGCCGGTACCAGGCCGCCGCCACCGCGGTAGACGCCGCTACGCCCACCAGCAGCAGCGCCGCCGAAAGCGGCCAATCGAGCAGTCGCTCGGCCAGCTGCGGCGTTACCTGGCTGCCCAGCACCAGCCCCATCACCCCAAGAAAAGCCTCCCGCAACCCTTCCGGCACCCGCACGTCGATGCCACGCCCCGAGGCCAGCAGATTGGCCACCAGCGGCCCCAGCATCCACGGCAGTGGCAGGTTGAGTAGCGCAAACAATACCCCACCCAGCGCACCGATCAGCAGCGCGCGACATAAGGCCATCAGCGAGGCATAGGACACCCGTCGCTCCTTTGATTAACCGGCTAACGAATCTCCAGTATCGCACGTTCGACGCCAGGCGTTGACAGTGGCGCTATAATCGACGGCGAATCGCTCAAGGACATACTTATGCCGCGTCTCGATCAGCTCCTCGTCAGCCAGGGCTTGGCCCGCTCCCGCACGCGTGCCCAGCGCCTGATCCGGCATGGACGGGTGAGTCTCGAGAAGGACGGACGAGTGCTGACCAAGCCCGGCGAAAAACTACCCGACGACATAGGCCTGCTAGTCGAGGCCGACCCCGAAGAGCGCTATGTATCCCGCGCCGGTCTCAAGCTCGAGGCGCTGCTGGCACAGCGCAAGCTGGATCTTACCGGGCGTGTGGTGCTCGACGTGGGGCAGTCTACCGGCGGCTTCAGCGACTGCGCGCTACAGCACGGCGCGCGCCATATGATCGGCGTGGAGGTGGGCCACGATCAGCTCGACCCGGCCCTGCGCGACGACCCGCGGGTCACCTGCCTCGAGGGGCTCAACGCCCGCGACATGGCCGCGGACCCGCGCCTGAGCGCGGCCCTCGACGCCTTGATACCGGCCGGCCTCGACTGTGCGGTCATGGATGTGTCGTTTATTTCACAGACGCTGATTCTGCCCCAGCTCGCTGCCCTGCTGGTCCCCGGCGGCGAGCTGCTGAGCCTGGTCAAGCCGCAGTTCGAGGTGGGACCCGGCGGCGTCAATGCCCGCGGCATCGTCAGCGAACCGGCACGCTATGCCGAGGTGGAAGCACGCATCCGCGACTGCTGCACAGAGCACGGCCTGACCATTCGCCACTGGCAGGAGAGCCCTCTTCGCGGCGGCGACGGCAACCGCGAATTTCTGCTTCATGCGGTGCGCGACACCGCGGCCTAGCGGCCGTCGGCATCGATATCTCCCGGATCGCCCTTGGCCCCCGGCGGCGGAAAGTCCGGGTTGCTGACCTGCCCTCCGGCGACGCTCTGGACCTTCTGTGACCCACCGCCGCTGCGATGCAGCCAGACATCGAGCTGATTGAAGGCGATGTCGATGCCGTGCTCCTCGAATAGCTCCCCCACCCGACAGTTGATCTCGTCGGTGGCATAGAGCCGGTCACCCAGCGCATTGACGAAGATACGCAGCTCGAAGTTGAGGGTGCTGTCGCCGTAATCCATGAAGAACACCTGCGGCTCGGGGTCGCTCATCACCCGCGGGTTTTCATCGGCAGCCTTGCGCAGCAGGCGGTGCACCAGGCGATGGTCGGAGCCATAGGCCACCCCGTAGTTGAGCACCACCCGGGTAATGCTGTCGGACAGCGACCAGTTGATCAGCTGGTCGGTGACGAAAGTCTTGTTGGGGATGATGATCTCCTTGCGGTCGAAATCGGTCACCGTGGTGGCACGGATGCGTATCTTGCTTACCGTACCGGTGAGGTTGCCGATGGTAATGGTGTCGCCGATCCGAACCGGCCGCTCGAAGAGAATGATCAACCCCGAGATGAAGTTGGCAAAGATCTCCTGCAGGCCGAAGCCCAGGCCCACCCCCAGCGCCGCCACTAACCACTGCAGCTGGCTCCAGGCCACCCCCAGAGTCGCCAGCGACATGACCAGGCCGGTACCGACGATGGTGTAGGAGAGCAGCGAGGTAATGGCATAGGCGCTACCCTGCTTGAGGGTAAGCCGCGACAGCACCATCACCTCCAGCAGGCCCGGCAGATTGCCCGCCAGCATCAGCGTCAAGCCCACGATCACCAGCGCCGTGACGATATCTGACAGCGACACGGTGCTCGCCACCAGCTCCGGACTATCGCCGTTCGCTGCCTCCCATATCGCCACCCGATCGAGGTAGCCGAGCACCGACAGCAGATCGGCCCACACCAGATAGAACAGCGCGGCGAAGCCGATCAGCAGAATCAGCTTGGAGAGTCGCAGTGACTGCTGATTGACCTGCTGCATATCGAGGGGCGGCTCCTCGACCACCTCCAGCCCGCCTTCGGCGCCCTCCTGTACCTGGGCCCGGCGGCGCATCAGCGCCCGGCGGTAGGCCAGTCGTCGCGCCGCCACGGCCAGGCCACGCACTACCGCGGCCTCGACCAGAATCCATAGCCCCAGCAGATAGAGGGTGATCACAAAGCGGCCCACCAGGCTCAGCGCCGTGTACTCGAAGCCGGCGACGATCAATCCCACCAGCAGCAGCGGCACCAGCGCCAGCATGAGCCCCAGCAGCAGCCGGAACAGCTTGACGCCGAAAAACGGGACATGCGCCAGAATCAAACGTGCCAGGAGCACACTCATCGCCACCAGACCGCTCACCAGCAGCGCCAGCGCCAGGGGGCGAGACGCCAGGGTCACCTCGGTATCACGCACCAGCGGCGTGATCAGCAGCACCGGCACCAGCGCACCCCCCAGCCACAGCAGCAGCCAGCGCAGCCGCGCGGCATAGCCGGCCGGCCAGTAGAAGTGACGCATGGCCACGCCATCCTTGACCAGCAGCCGTCGCGACCAGGCGATGGTCGCCCAGGCCAGCGCCAGGTGCCACAGCGCGACACCCAGCGCCACGACGATCCCTTCGCCGCTGGCCACCAGGCCAGTGCCTATCCCCGCCAACACCAGCGACACCGGCATCGCCAGCAGCGCGTTGAGCGCCACCGCCTGGGGCGTGTGGCCCTGGCTATCACTGCGCAGTCGACCGATCTGCTCGTTTAGCAGCGCCAATCGCGCGCGGATGCGTCGGCGTGCCACCACCAGCCCCACTGCCAGCAGCAGGAAGGGTGCGCCCAGCAGCGCCCGAGGCCCCGGCATGCTCCAGCGAGTGGGCAGCCCCTCGCGCCACTCCCCCTCGCGCCATTCGAGCATCAGGTTGGTCGGCAACTGACGCAGCCAACTCCAGTCCAGCGGCCGGCTATTGGCGACCCAGAACAGCTGTTCGTCGATGGTGGCGCGCAGCGACTGTGCGTTTCCAAGCAGCTGCTGCTGGTTCAATTGCAGCTCGATACCGGTGCTCAGCAGCTCACCGTAGGTCTGCTCGAGCTGGTCGACCAGCTCACGACGCGACTGGTAGAGCCGCTGCAGCGAATCGACCAGCTCCTCAGTAATCTCGACCCCCGCCTCCTCCAGACGCTGGTTGGCCAAGCGCTCCCCCTGGCGCAGCAGGTCGCGCTGACGCCCCAGATCAAACTGCCGCAGGCGAAGATCGGCGATCTCCTCCTGAAGGTCGCGCCGCGTCGCCACCTGGGGCAACGACTGACGCTGCTCACGCAGGATCCGCGACAGTAACAAGCTGCCACGCACTGCATTGATCTGCTCATTGAGACTGCGCTGCAGCTGGGTGACCTGGTCAAGCTGGCTGCGCACCGTAATCGCCTCACGCAGCAGGGCATTGCGGCGATCGTTGGCACGCAGCAGCTCTAGGCTCAAGTCGCGATTGATCTGCTGGGCGCGCTCCAGTACCGGATGGCCGGCGGCAATCAGCGGGTCATCACGCGCCGCGTCGGCAATCGCCTGCTCGGCGGCCAGGCGACGCTGTCGGTCGATCACACTCTGCAGCATCAGCAACAGGCTCTGCTGATGCTCGATCTGCGCCGTCAGCAGCTCGCGACGCTGCTGGGCAAGCTCGCGCAGGCGGGTATTCGAGCCCAGCTCGCGCTGATGCAGGTGCAGCTCGCGCTCGGCCAACTGCCGCTCGGCGCGCAGCGCCAGCATGCGCGGGTCGTCGTCGGCGATATCACGTCCGGCCAGTTCATCCAGCGCCCGGCGCGCCTGCTCGGCGCGCTGCATGGCGTCAGGGATTGCCTGCTGAGCTCGCTCCGGAAGGGTCTGGGCGGTCAGCAACTGGGCGTTGACGTCGGCCAGACGGTCCTGCAGCCGCTGCAGTTCGCCAAGCGCCTGCTGTTGACGATCCTCGAGCTCGGCCAGTGGTCGGTCATCGAGATCCGTCGCCGAGAGCTCCGCCGCGCTCTGCTCTTCATCTTGCAGTTCGCGTTCAAGCCTTAGCAGCTCGGTGGGGGCATCCTGCAGACGGCGCTCGAGAGTGGCCAGACGCTCCTCGACGTCCTCCAGTCTCTGTATGGCATCTAGGGCATCTTCTAGCGCATCTCGCTGGCGCTGCTGGGCCTGGCTCAGGGCCTCGCCCTCACCGGGTTCGAGTTCGGCAAGCTGAGACTCCAGCTGCTCCGCGCCAGGCAACTCGGCAAGCGCCGATGAAGGCAGCCATAGCAGTAGCAGCGACATTACGAGCAGGCAGAGCGGGACGCGAGCAACACGACAAATCACGATATTCTCCGGGCGGGAGCGATAGCAGCCCAAGGCTCGATTCTGGGTCTCCGGCGGCGCCAAGGCAATCTCTTTACGTTCCGACGCCACGGCGGTTGACTTGCCCTCCCGGCGTGGTAGAACGGTGGATCGTATCCTCCTTGTGAGCACTCGTTGATGACCCTGCTTCGTACCACTGCCACCGCCGGCACCGCGCTGATCATCCTTAGCCTGGTCGCCACGGCAGGGGCCCACGCCGACACCCGGCGTGCCGAGATTGAAAACCGCATCGACGCCCTGCAGCAGGAGCTGGATAGCCTGCAGTCGGAACTCGAGACGGTTCCCGACGACAGCAGCAACGACGCATTTCAGCCAGACGTCGACCAGACTGCCGTCGATACGCTGCAACAGGCCCAGGAACGGCGTGCCCTGGAACGTGAGTCGGACCGTAATCCGCTGGCCATCACCGCCTATCGCCGCAACTATCTGCTGCCGGTAAGCTATAATTCGCGCCAGAATCCTGAGAACTTCCGCTTCATCAGCGAGGAGAATGGCGTCGATGATGTCGAGGTCAAGTTCCAGTTCAGCGCCAAGGTCAATCTGGTCGAGGGGCTGTTCGGTGATCGCGCCGATCTCTATTTTGCCTACACCCAACGCAGCTGGTGGCAGGCCTACAACTCCAACGCCTCGTCCCCCTTTCGCGAAACCAACTATGAGCCCGAAGCTTTCTTGAGCTTCGACAACGACTCACGGCTGTTCGGCTGGACCAACACCCGCAACCGGCTGGCCTTCAATCATCTCTCCAACGGCCGCTCCACGGAGCTGTCACGCAGCTGGAACCGAATCTACCTGGAGAGCACCTTCCAGCGCGGTGACTGGGCACTGACCGTGACGCCGCACTGGCGCATTCCCGAGTCGGAGGGCGACGATGACAATCCCGATATCGATCGCTACATGGGCTACGGCGACATCGAGGTCGCGCATCGTTTCGCTAACGACCACGAGGCCAGCATGCTGGTACGCGGCAATCCCAGTGCCGGCAACATGGGCTCCCAGGTCGACTACTCCTGGCCGCTATTCGGCAACATACGCGGGCATGTGCAGTACTATGTCGGTTACGGCGAGAGCATGATCGACTACGACAACTCCAACCATCGCCTGAGCGTGGGTTTCAGCCTCAACCCGCTGTTTACCGGGCGACCGGAGCTCTAGCCCTCGCGGCTGATTGAAGTCGCAGGGCGAACTGCTATGCTAGGAGCCTGTCGGGCTTGACGCTGATCGACAACGCGACCGGCCAAATCCGACAGGTTTCAGTGACGTCATTCACCGTCAAAGGAAGACTACGATGGCAAGCCGCAAACCGAATACCGATGCCAATACCGAGCAGCTCAAGGCTGACCTCCACCACCTGACACAGACGATCGAGGAACTGGTACACGCCACCGCCGACGACTCACGCAGCAATATCAAGGAGCTACGCGAGCGCGCCGAAAAACGTCTGCACGACACCCGTGACCGTCTGGAAGCCCGCGGAGAGCGCCTGTATGGCGAAGCGCGCGACACGGTACGCGACCAGGTCGACGTCTGCGACAAGTATGTCCACGACAATCCCTGGTCCAGCGTCGGCATCGCCGCCGCCGCGGGGATGGTGATCGGCCTGCTGCTCGGACGGCGCTGATGAGTCAAGGCCAAGGACCGGCCGAGCGACTGTTCGGCGCCACCAAGCGGCTGATCGCCAGCCTGCTGAGTAACGGCGAGGCGCGCTTGCGCCTCGCCGTCGTTGAACTCGAGGAGGAGCGAGCGCGGCTTTTCACCCTGCTCCTCCTGGCGGGCATCAGCCTGCTGATGGTGATGCTGGGATTGACCGTGCTGACGCTGTTCGTGGTGGTGCTGTTCTGGGAAACCCATCGCCTGATGGCGATTGCTGCCAGCGCGCTGGTACTGCTCGGCGGCGGCCTGGCGCTTGCCGCCTGGGTGATACGCCTCGCCAAACGCCCCACCCTGCTCAAGAGTACTCTCAAGCATCTCGCCACCGACCGAGCGCTGATGGAGACCTCCCGTGACGACTAAGGCACCGTCCGCCCGGGAACTGCGTCGCCAGCGCAAGGCCGCGCTGGAAACACAGATCGAGCAGCAGCGGATCGACTTGATGGTCGAGTCGAGCCGCTGGCTAGGCGCGACACAGCAGATCGATAGCACCTTCCAACGCTTCAAGCTGCCCACCTATACGCTGGGTGCCTTGGCACTGCTGGCCAGCGCGCGGCACCCCCATGCCCTGGTGCGCTTCGCTCAGCGCGGTATCGCCGGCGTGCTGCTGTTCAGGCGCGCTCAGCGGCTGCTGCAGATGATTCGACGCTAATCAGCCCCCTCTTCTACAGCGACTGCCCACAGGCCACCCCTGAGGCCCACGCCCACTGGAAGTTATAACCACCCAGCTCGCCGGTAACGTCGAGCACCTCGCCAATAAAGCGCAGCTGCGGCATGTCATTGACGGCAAACGTCTTGGAGGAGATCGCCTGGGTATCGACGCCACCCAGGGTCACCTCCGCGGTACGCCAGCCTTCAGTCCCCGCAGGCTTGATACGCCATGCCGACAGCCGCTGCTGCCAGGCCTCCAGCTGAGCGTTGGAGAGTTCGGCCAGGGTCGGCGCCTCGCCGTACCACTCCCCCACTGCCGTGGCCAAGCGCCGTGGTAAGCGCTCACTTAGCCAGGTCGCCAGCTGACGGCGCGGCGTCTCACGGCGAGCCGCGGCCAGCGCCTCGGCGACCGACACGCCGGGCAGCAGATCGATCTCCAGCTCATCGCCGGGCTGCCAGTAGCTGGAAATTTGCAGCATCGCCGGCCCTGAGAGGCCACGGTGGGTAAACAGCAGCGGCTCGCGATAGTGCCCGTGTTGCTGGCCCTCACGCCGACAGTGAACGCTCACCTCGCAGGCCACCCCAGCCAGCTCGCTGGCACGGGCTTTCCACTGCGAGGTCAGGGTAAAGGGCACCAGCGCCGGGCGGGTCTCGGTCACCGCCAGGCCAAACTGGCGAGCGATATCGTAGCCGAACCCGCTGGCCCCCATGCTCGGAATCGACAGGCCCCCGCAGGCCACCACGACTGCCCCCGCGTCGATCGCGCCGAGCGAGGTGTGCAAGCGCATACTCTCGCCACAGCGCTCGACCCCGGTGACCGCACTCTTCAGGGACACCTCGACGCCAGCCCACTCGCACTCGGTAAGCAGCATGGCCACGATCTGCTTGGCCGAATCGGCACAGAACAACTGGCCCGGCGCCTTCTCCACGTAGTCGATGGCATGGCGCTCGACCAGCTCGACGAAGTGCTCGGGTCGGTAGCGCTTGAGCGCCGAGATGCAGAAGTGCGGATTGCCCGAAAAGAAGTTCGCCGGGGTGGTCGCCATATTGGTGAAGTTGCAGCGCCCTCCTCCCGACATCAGGATCTTCTTGCCGGCCTTGTTGGCATGATCGATAAGCAGCACCCGCCGCCCGGCATAGCCAGCGGTGAGGGCGCACATCATGCCGGCGGCACCGGCACCGATCACAACAACGTCGTAGGTCATGGGCAAGCGACTCCCGGCTGGGCCTTGGCGTAAGGCGGGATGGGTGAGGCGCGGCATTCTAGCAAGCCAACCGGCGGGCGTCGCGCTACTGCGTTGAGTGGCTGTATAAGGCGCTGTGATAGCGTGTAATAGCACCGACATTACACGCAACGATCAAGAGGATATCTCATGACGCGCATGAACCGACGGTGGCTGGTTGCCGGCACGCTCGCCTCAGGCATGACGTTCGGCCTTGCCGGGCTGGCCATGGCCGACGACTTTCCCAGTGAACCGCTGACCATGGTCATTCCCTTCGGCTCCGGGGGCAGTACCGATATTCAGGGCCGCGTGCTGGCCAACGTGCTGGAAGAGGAGCTCGGCCAGCCGGTCAACGTGGTCAACCAACCCGGCGCCGGAGGCGGCGTAGCGCTGACGCGCCTGGCCAGCAATAGCGACGAGGGCTACACCTTCATCTATGGGCCCTCCTCGCCGATCACCTTTGGTCCCTTGGCGACGCCCACCGACTACGCCATGGACGACTTCCGCTATGTTGCCAGCGTATCGCTGGCTCAGGCCGCCATCGTCACCGGCGAAGAGCGCCCCTTCGGCGACAGCTGGGAGGACCTGCTGGAGTACGCGCGGGAGAACCCCGGGGTCAGCTACGCCACTCAGACGGCGCAGGATCGTCTGATCATCGACTATATCGCCGAGCAGGAAGGCCTCGACCTGCGTGTGGTGCCCACCGAGGGCGGTTCAGGCATGGCCCCGCTGATTCTCTCCGGTGACGTCGACTTCGGCTACAGTGGCGGTACCCACTCCGGCTACGCTGACAGCGGCGAGATGCCGGTGATGCTGAGCCTCGCCGCCGATCGCCTGGTCGCCTTCCCTGACGCCCCGACGCTGGTGGAAGCGGGTTACGACATCACTCCCGGCGATATCCTGATGGCGATCATGCCCGCCGATGCGCCCGATGCGCGCGCCGAGCGACTCGAAGAGGCCCTGGCGAGAGCCACCGAGGACGAGCGTTTCATCGAAGTCACCGAAGAGCGCTTGCTGCTACCGGTGGACCATATGGATGAAGCCACCCTTACCGACACTCTCTATGAACAGTCCGAGGCCTTTGCCGAGCTGATCGAGGAGATGGGCGGCGTGGAAGAGTAACGCCAGCCCCCACGTCATCGAATGCCGTCCCCCGGGGCGGCATACTTGCTTCTAGCGTCTTCTCTCTTGTACAGCTTTTGTATAGCATGGCAGTGTTCTCATTCTTGTCACACTTTTGGCCATAGTGATAAGTAGCCTAAGGAAAGGGGGAGCACAGGAGGTGCGCCTGCCGACTCATTGACCGTGTAGAGACATCATGATCCTTATCTCGATGGCGCCTCGCGCCTGGCTGACGCTCTCCCTGATCCTCTCCCTGACGCTATTCAGCTCGCTCGCCTTGAGCGATGAGCGCACGGCGGTAATCGGCGCCCGTGCCGAGCAGCAGCGCTGGTCCGACCCCCTCGAAGCCTTGGGCACCCTGCGCGCCGACGAGAGCGTCACCCTCTCGGCCACCGTTACCGAGATCGTCCGCGAGCTTAATTTCATCGACGGCGAGCAGGTGGAGGCCGGCCAGCTGCTGGTGCAGCTCGATGACAGCGAGGAGCAGGCCCAACTGCGTGCCACCCAGGCGCTGCGCGACGAGCGCCGTAACGCCGTCTCCCGCGCCTCACAGCTGGAGTCGCGTAACCTCGGCTCACGCGCTGACGTCGAGGACAGCCAGGCGCGGCTGCGACAGGTAGAAGCCGATATCGAAGCCATCGAAGCACGCCTCTCGAGTCACCGCATCCGCGCCCCCTTCGACGGCGTAGTGGGCTTTCGCAATATCAGCGTCGGCGCGCTGGTCACGCCGGGCATGGAGCTGGTCACCCTCGACAAGCTGGATGTCGTCAAGCTCGATTTCAGCGTACCCGAGGTGTACCTGTCGATCCTGCGGCCCGGCCTGACACTGCGTGCCCATAGCGTGGCCTTCCCCGATGAGCGTTTCGAGGGCGAGGTGGCCAGCATCGGCGCCCGGGTCGACCCGGTCACCCGCAGCGTGCAGGTGCGCGCCGAGTTCGACAATCCCGACTTGATCCTGCGCCCCGGCATGCTGATGGAGGTAGTGCTGCAGCGCAGCCCGCGGGACACCATAGTGGTCGCCGAAAGCGTGCTGGTGCCCAGCGGTGAGCGACAATATGTGATGGTCATCGACGAGCAGGATGAGAATCGCATCAGCCGCCGCGAAATCGTCATCGGCGAGCGCCGCGCCGGCCAGGCAGAAGTGCTGGAGGGGCTCGAGCCCGGCGAACTGATCGTAAGCCACGGCGTGCAGCGGGTACGCGACGGTGACCGCGTACGGTTGCTGGGCATCGCCGACGATGAGCACTCGGTCCGCGAGATCCTCGAGCAGCACCGTGAGGATGATGCCTGATGCGCCTCTCGGATGTCTCGGTTCAACGCCCGGTGCTGGCCACGGTCCTTGCCCTGCTGATCGTGGCCTTTGGCATTATGGCTCTCGATCGCCTGCCGCTGCAGGAGTACCCCGCCATCGACCCGCCGGTAGTGAGTATCGATACCCGCTACCCCGGCGCCTCGGCCGGCGTGGTCGAAACCCGCATCACCCAGGTGCTGGAGGACCGTATCGCCGGGGTCGAGGGCATCCAGCTCATCACCTCCTCCAGCGAGGACGGCCGCTCGCGGATCAATATCGAGTTCGGCCTGGAGATGGATATCGACGCCGCCGCCAACGACATCCGCGACCGCATCTCCGGCGCCCTGCGCAATCTGCCCGACGAGGCCGACCCACCCGAGGTACAGAAAGCCGACAGCAGCGAGGACGTGATCCTGTGGCTGAGCCTCTCCGGCGAGAACTTCAGCATTCCCGAACTCACCGATTACGCCAACCGCTTTCTGGTCGACCGTTTCTCGGTACAGCCCGGCGTGGCCCGGGTCCGCGTCGGCGGCGGCCGCGACTACGCCATGCGCGTGTGGCTCGATCGCAACGCCTTGGCGGCGCGTAATCTCACCGCCGGAGACGTCGAGGATGCCCTGCGTGCCGAGAACGTCGAACTGCCGGCGGGCTCCATCGAATCCGACGACCGCCAGTTCGTGGTGCGCCTGCCGCGCAGCTTCGCCACGCCGGACAACTTCCGCTCTCTGGCGCTGTCGCGCAGCGACGACTACATCGTAAGACTGGGCGATGTGGCGCGCATCGAGATCGGCTCGGTAGAGGATCGCTCGGTGTTCCGCGCCAACGGCGTGCCAATGGTCGGGCTAGGCATGATCAAGCAGTCCACGGCCAATGTGCTGGAGGTCTCGCAAGGCGTCAGCGCCGAGATGGAACGCCTGCAGGACACCCTGCCCGAGGGCATGGAACTGAGCATGAATTTCGACTCTTCGGTGTTCGTCTCAGGCGCTATTCGGCAGGTAGTGATGACGCTGTTCATCGCCATGGGGCTGGTGGTGGTGGTGATCTTCATGTTCCTCGGCAACCTGCGTACCACCCTGGTGCCGGCGGTAACCGTTCCCATCGCGCTAGTCGGCGCCTTTATCGCCCTCGCCGCGCTGGGCTTCTCGATCAACCTGCTGACGCTGCTGGCACTGGTGCTGGCCATCGGCCTGATCGTCGATGACGCCATCGTGGTACTGGAGAACATCAATCGCCGTATGCAGGCCTACGGCGAGACGCCGCTGGTGGCCGCCTTTCGCGGCACCCGCCAGATCGCCTTCGCGGTGATCGCCACCACTCTGGTACTGATCGCCGTATTCGTGCCACTGAGCATGCTGCAGGGTGATATCGGCCGGCTGTTCTCGGAGTTTGCGCTGACCCTGGCCGCTGCGGTGGCCATCTCCAGCCTGCTGGCGCTGACCCTGACGCCGATGATGGCGTCGAAGATTCTCAGCCCCGACATGCATGAAGGCAGACTGGCCCACGCCGTGCAGACGCTCCTGGAGTTTACTCAGCGCCTCTATCGCCGCGCGCTGCTCACGGTACTCAAGCTGCGCTTGCTGGTGCTGGCGCTGTTCATCGGGCTAGTGGCAGGTACCGGCTGGCTGGCCAGCCACCTGCCCAACGAGTACACCCCCCAGGAGGATCGCGGCAACTTCATTATCCTGGTCAACGGCCCCGAGGGGGCGACCTTCGACTACATCATGGACTATATGGACGAGATCGAGAGTCGCATGGAGCCGATGGTGGAGTCGGGCGAGCTGGAGCGGGTGGTAATCCGCGCGCCACGGGGCTTCGGCAACATCGAGAACTTCAACAACGGCTTTATCATCGTCAATATGGCCGACTGGGGCAGTCGCCGCAGCGCCTGGGAGATCATGGACGAGGTACGCGCCAAGCTGCGCGATCTACCCGGGGTGACCGCTACCCCGGTGATGCGCCAAGGCTTCGGGCAGCGCATTCAGAAACCGGTCCAGTTCGTGCTCGGCGGCGGCACCTATGAAGAGCTTGCCGAGTGGCGCGACACCATGTTCGACCATATCCGTGACAACAACCCGCGCCTCACCGCCCTGGACAGCAACTATCAGGAGACCCAGCCGCAGCTGCGCGTCGACATCAACTACGAGCGCGCCGCCTCGCTGGGTGTTACCGTCACCGAGATCGGCCGCACTCTGGAGACCCTGCTCGGCGGACGCAACGTGACCCGCTACGTGGACGACGGTGAGGAGTACGACGTTATCCTCGAAGGTGACCGTAGCGCCCAGCGCAGCGCCCGCGCACTCGACAACATCCAGGTACGCTCGTCGAGCTCCGGTGAGCTGATTCCGCTGGCCAGCCTGGTGACCCTCACCGACTTCGCCGGCCCCAGCACCCTGAACCGCTTCAACCGGGTGCGCTCGATCACCCTCGAGGCCAACCTGGCAGGGGGCTATCCGCTAGGCGAAGCGCTCGACTATCTGCAGCAGACTGCCGACGAGATTCTGCCCGCCGAGGCCCAGACCGATGTCGACGGCCCCTCGCGGGACTTCCAGGAAGCCAGCGGCGCCACCACCTTCCTGCTGCTGCTGGGGGCGCTGGTCGTCTTCCTGGTACTGGCCGCCCAGTTCGAGAGCTTCGTGCACCCCTTCGTGATCATGCTCACCGTGCCGCTGGCGATGAGCGGCGCCTTGCTGGGGCTGTTCCTCACCGGGCAGTCGCTGAACATCTATAGCCAGGTGGGGCTGGTGATGCTGATCGGACTGGCAGCCAAGAACGGCATCCTGATTGTCGAATTCGTCAATCAGTTGCGCGACCAGGGCGTGGCCTTCCACGACGCCTTGGTCGATGCCTCGGTGACACGCCTGCGCCCGATCCTGATGACGGCAGTGACCACCATGGCCGGGTCGATCCCGCTGCTGATCGGCAGCGGTGCCGGCGCCGAGACGCGGCTGGTGATCGGTACCGTAATCATGTGCGGGGTGGCCGCGGCGACCCTGTTCACGCTGTTCGTGGTGCCGGTGGCCTACGACCTGCTGGCACGCAATACCGGCTCTCCGGGGGACGTGCAGCGCCGCCTGCAGCGCGAGATGGACGACCATCACACGCCCGCATCGGCTTCTGAGTGACGGGGCTGCTATGCTACTGTTGATGGACATCTCAGCATTCGGCAGCGGATTCAACAGGAGGGTATTAGATGATCGAACTACTCCCGTCAGGCGCTGCCCATCTGGTCGCGGTCCGCGTCAGCGGCCGCGTCGATGGACGCGATCTGCAGACCATCATAGACGCCATCGAAGAGACCAAGCGCCAGCATCCGCGCATCAGTTTCTACGTCGAACTCGATCAGATGCGCTGGATGACCGCCACCGCACTGCTGCGCGACATCGGCTACGGACTGACGCAGCTGGGCGAGCTATCACACTACTACCGCGCCGCAGTGGTCAGCGACAAGCGCTGGGTCAAGCGCCTGGTGCGCTTCGAGGATCGGCTATTTCGCTCGCTGGAGATGCGCGTCTTCCCCACTCACCAGCACGACATCGCGCTGGAGTGGGCCAGGCACCTGCCCGAGGCGCCAGAGCCTGCCGTGGCGCCCGCCACGGCAGTCTGAAAGCGTGCGCGGTAGAGGCGCTGCCGTTCAGCAGTCGCCGAGCCGCTCACCTTCCATATTGGTGTTCATGACCATGTCACCCATCGGTGTGGTGGTCTCGACCCGCATGTCGCCTTCCATGCGCTCCTCGAAGTAGCGCATTTCCCCCTCGACCAGGGCTTCACCGCCTTCGCCCTGGCACGACATGCGATAGCTCATGTGCTCACTGCTGGTCTCCTGCTCGAGGAACTCGCAGCCCTCCTCTTCCTGAACGAAGGCCGCGTTGGCCTCGTCGATGGCATCCTGAGTCAGGCACTCGCGATGGGTATCGGTTTCATCGGGGATCGGGAAATCGCCCTCCACCGTGGTGGTACTGGTGAACTCCCATTCGCCCGGGGTGAGATTGGGGGTTTCCGCCATGGCGGCAAGTGGGAAAGCGAGCAGCGCAGCAGATGCCAGGGCGCGTAATAGCATGGGACAACCTCCGAAACAGTGAATGACGCCTTGTCACAGGCGCGGTGTTTCGACAGCTTAGCCCAGGCGCGGCGCTGTGCGAAGGCGCCGTCTGCATACCACGCAGAGAAGAAAGGCCCGACCGTTACCGGCCAGGCCCTTCTTAGCGTTGCGCTCCTTGCCGCCTCCATGGGCATCCTGCCCATACATCCCTGTGCTTAAATGCGCCGTCCCAGGCGCGTCTTCCATGGCTGAGCGGCTCCTTGCTCAGTGATCCCCAGCCTCTCATGGATAAAGACCGATGTAGCTAACCCAGGTTAAGGGAGGGCAAAGAAAGTGGATATGGAAAGACACCCGCTTATCCCGACTCAAGCACCGTCGAGGGTTACCACCACCCGGCCGCGGACCTGACCGGCAAGCAGCGCCTGGGCGGTGTCGATAGCCTCCTCGAGGAGAATCGTACGGGTGATGGCATCGAACTGCGCGGGATCGAGCAGCTCGCCCAGCCGCTGCCATGCCTCGACGCGATCCTCATAGGGCCGCATCACGCTGTCGATGCCCGCCAGCGTCACGCCACGTAGAATGAACGGCGCCACGCTGGCAGGCAGATCCATTCCCTGGGCCAGTCCGCACGCCGCCACCACGCCACCGTAACGGGTCCCTGCCAGTACATTGGCCAGGGTGTGGCTGCCCACCGAGTCAATGGCGCCGGCCCAGCGCTCCTTGGCCAGCGGGCGTCCTGGCGCAGACAGAGTCTCCCGCTCGATGATCTCCTGCGCCCCCAGCGCGCGCAGATAGTCGGCCTCCTGAGGGCGCCCCGTGGACGCGATGACCCGGTAGCCCAGCGCCGCCAGCAAGGCGATGGCGTAGCTGCCCACCCCGCCGTTGGCGCCGGTGACCAGCACCTCGCCGTGGTCAGGGGTGACGCCGTGGCGCTGCAGCGCCATCACCGACAGCATCGCGGTATAGCCAGCGGTGCCAACCGCCATGGCCTGCTGCGGGGTAAATGCCAGGGGCAACGGGATCAACCAGCGGCTGTCCAGGCGGGCCTTCTCTGCCAGACCGCCCCAGTGCGCCTCGCCGACGCCCCAACCGTTAAGCAGCACCGCATCGCCAGGCTTGAAAGCATCGCTCTGCGAGTCCTCTACCACCCCGGCCAGGTCGATACCCGGCACCATCGGAAACTTGCGCACCACCGGCCCCTGGCCGGTGATGGCCAGGGCGTCCTTGTAATTCAGCGTGCTGCACGCCACGCGCACCGTAACGTCGCCCTCGGGAAGCTGGGTGTCCTCCAGCGTCTTGATCCCCACCTGCTGGACATCGTCATGCTTGTCAATCACCAACGCCTTGAACATCTACCACCTCCTTTGGGCCGGTTGTCTACGCAATTGCCGATGACTGCTGGCTGCCGAACGACCGTTGATCATGTCCGCAGGACAGTCGTCTTCACAGACCTTACACTAGAGCCCATCAGGCGTGGCGATGTTGCGACTAGAGGATGACAGATATGACAGACCCGCTGCCCGACGAGGACAGCCCCTCCACATCGCCCTCACGCATGGAGCGGCTGACGGCGGTGCGGCCCCGCCTGCTCTCCTTTGCCCGCCTGCACCTGCGCGACAGCGCCCAGGCCGAGGATGCCGTGCAGGAAGCGCTGATGGCCGCGATCGAGAAGGACGCCAGCTTTGCCGGGCGCTCCGGCTATGAAACCTGGGTCTTCGGCATCCTCAAGTACAAGATTCTCGACATGATGCGCGCTCAGAAACGCCAGGGAGTTTGGCAACCGCTTGAGGAAGAGGGCGACGACGATTCTATTGAGCGTCAGTTTCAGTCGAGCGGTCGCTGGCAGCAGCACGCCCGCCCCGCCAGCTGGGGCGAACCGCATACCGTGTTCGAGAATGAGCGCTTCTGGCAGGTATTCGACGCCTGCATGATCGCCTTACCGGATAACGTGGCACGGGTCTTCTCGCTGCGCGAGCTGATGGGCCTCTCCACCGCCGAGATCTGCCAGGAAATCGGCATCAAGGAGAACAACTGCTGGGTCATCCTGCACCGCGCGCGACTGCGGCTGCGCAGCTGCCTCGAGAGCGGTTGGCTGAAGGGGGAGACGCTATGATGATGTGCAAAGGGGCGACGCAGCTGATGTCGCTCAAACAGGATCGCGCTTTGACACTCCAGGAGCGCATGTCATTGAGGCTCCACTTGATGATGTGCGATCCCTGCCGCCAGTGCGACAAGCAGTTTGCGCTGCTGCATGAGGCCGGAGAGCGCATGCAGCACGATATCCTAGGTGACGACGCAGCTAAGGACTGATGTCACGCTAGGTGCCTGGCGATGACGCTACCCCGCGTTGCTGTGCCGCGGCCCTTAACTCACCGCCGCACTAGTCGCTTCCCGCTGCCAATGCCTGAGCGTGGAGGGGTGGACACCGAAGTCTTCGGCTAACGGAATATCCAGCTGCTCGGCTAGCAGGCCGATGATCGCCATGTGGTGGATAGTATGGCTGGTCAGAAAGGCCAGCTCTCGCGCCACGCTGGACTCGAGCGTTAGCATCTGGTCGTCGACGGGATAAGAGAGGCTTGCGAGACACGCGACCGACTCGAGTTCGAGCTGCGAGGCAACCTCCTCCAGGCGGGTTAGCGCCAAGCGTGGAGAACACTCCAGACGCTCGTCCCGGCGGCGATGCTCGTAGTCGACCAGAGGGTCACCCAGGTCAGGCTGGCTAGCGGCGAGCAGGGCATCATAATGATCGATGATATGCCGGACATGCTTGCCCAGCGTATGCCGTCCGTGGCGACCCAGCGGTTGCTGATAGTCATCCGCCTGCAGGTCTGCAATAAATTGTCTGAGCTGCGCCAAGGCCAACAGGTTCTCTTCGATAAGCGCCTGTTCCGTGGTGCAGGAGGTGGGTAGTGGTGTCGGCATAGCGATTACCCCGTGGATCGCGTGGAAGTCAGCCGTGCCGGCGCCTAAGCGGCGTCCGGCCCGGCATGTAGCAGAATCAGCCTTCGGCTTCCGCCTCGGCCTCTCCTTCCGCTTCACCTTCTCCTTCCGCTTCTCCTTCTGCCTCTCCTTCCGCGTCGCCTTCGCCCTCCGCCTCGGGATCCGCTTCGGCATGCGCTTCTGCCAGCATCAGCGGCGCCTCCTGGCTACCCGAGAACCCCGCGCCAGTGGTGGCGTCATCCGCAACGGCCTGAAAGGCTACCCCGCTGGCGACCAGCACCAGCGCCGGGGCAGCATAGCCCAGTTGACGGCTGAGCCGGCTCAGCAGGCTGCGGCGTTTTTCGTCTTGCAGTGTCATGATCAAGACCTCCATGGTGACGAGTAAGCGACATGCGATGGCATGCCGCCATGCAGTAGCGTCAACCCCTATAGGGTTGACGCCCTTACGGCGCCACCGTCCTGGGACGGTGGCGTCTTCTGCTCGGTGAGCCTTTCCCCTGCCTCGAGCGCCTTGAGCCAGTGCGACAGCGCGGTAAAGGAGGGCGCCTGAGTGCCCATGGCGCGGCGCGAAAGCCCGGCCAACCAGTCATTGAGCGCCACCACCGTCGCTGCCCCAGCAGGAGCATCGTCGTCGAAGAGGCAGCAGGGCAGCAGGTCGCCCAGCGCATCGAGAACGTCGATCTCACTCAGCTCATGGCTGACGCCGTCCTCCCCACTGCACAGCACCGCCTCAAGCGCGATGGACCCCGGCACGTCGACCAGCCCTGGGCTGATAACGTCGGGGATCGGCAAGCCGAGCGGCTCGACTCGCGGCGTCTCACCCAGTGTCAGGCGCACTCCGCGCGACAGCACGCCCTGGGTTGCCGACACCAGCCGCTGCGCCACCTCGGCACGTTCGACGATGGGAAACAGACACAGCACCCCGGTCCCCCCGGGGGTGATCAGCAAGCCCGCGTCGAGCACCTGGCGCCCCGGCAGAAGGGCCTGGCGCATCAAGTAACCCAGCAGGGCCGGGCCGAGTTGAGCCAGCGTCAGCCGCGCGGCGACCATCTCACCGTTGGCGGCCAGGCTATAACCGGCGGACGCCTTGAGCACTTCGAGTCGAGGCAGACGCAGCGCCGAGCTATCACTGAGCGGCACCAGCGCTCCGGCAAACAGCATCGTCAACGTGTCCAGTGCAGGCGCATCGTGAAGATGCAGCGCCCACTGCTTGCCATCAAAACCCAACTGCAGCGCCTGGGGCTCGTCGTGCATCCTGGCCGCCGGGGCTACCGCGGCGATTTCACCCTCTGCCCCCTGCTGACACAGCAATCCCTCGCGACACCAGCCCGCCAGGCTGGACCAGACCTCGTCACGCAACGCCGAGTGATCCTCACCGGTGGAGCGAGCCAGTTGGTCGGCAATGGTGTCGGGATCGAAGCCCTCGCTGGCCAGTAGCCAAATCAGTGCGGCGGTATCATTGGGACGGTAGTAACGATGGGTATGGGTGGCGTAGAGCGCCAGCTGGTCACCCTCGAAAAGCTCTGCCACGTGGCGACGCATCAACTGTGGCCGCGCCACCCGCTCGCCGCTCATGGCATCGGCCAACTGCAGGTCGGCAGGCGCCGGCAACGAAAAATAGGGCAGATAGCGCTGCTGCTCACTGGCCGGCAACAATCGCTGAAAGCTGCCAGCGCGAGCCTGCTCCGCCTGCGTTTCGGCTAGCGGGGAGTCGTCGCCAGCGGCCTGGGGCTCGCCGATGCCGAGCAGCCTGAGCATGTCCCGCACCAGGCCACCCTTGATCTCCTCCTCGATCACCCCGCCACTCTCCGGCGCAGCGCAGGTACCCAGTGAAGGGCTCAAGTTGCACTCGAGAATCCACGGTTTGAGGGTGTCGTCCACCAGGCAGTCGAGTCCCAGCAGCTCATAGCAGCCGCGGGGGTCTGCACCGGCCTGGGCGGTACGCTGCTTGATGGCGTCGAGCGCCGAGATAGCGGTCAAGGCGACCAGGTCCTCGATCTTGGCAAACAGCTGAGCATCGTCGTGCCCCTGCTCACGCAGCCAGTCTCGATAGCGCTCGAGATCGATAAACTCCACCGGCACGTCGGCCTCTGTGTTGAGCGCGTTGATGTCGGGGTTGGTCAACTGGCTGAAGGGGTTGTCGACATCGTCAGGATCCCAGGGCTCGGAGGCAAGCTTGGCAAACCCCTGACGATAGAGGTAGACGCGCAGCGGCTCGATTGACGAGATCAGTACATAGAGACGCAGCACATACTTGTGGCCACGAATGGTATGCGGGTTGGCCAGGTACTCCTGCACCAGCCAGTCAGGCTTCAGCGGCGCCTCTGCCACTCTCTGCAAAACCTGTATCCCCTTGCCCTTGGAGGCATTGGTGGGCTTGAGAATCCAACGCTGCTGCGGTGCCTCGCGGGCAGCGACCTGTAGGGTGTGGTAATCCTGCGGCATCTCATAGGAGCGCGGAAAGAACGCCAGCCGCTCGGCCCACTCACTATCGGCGCCGTGGATTTGTTGCATACGCTCACGTAGCGCCGCCAGGCTCGCGTGAAGACGGCTCTTGACCGTCAGCGCCGCATTGCCCGGGAAATGGTTCATGCGACGCTGGGGTGATACCTGGCGAAACTGCTTGGCGTCGGGCATCCCGGTGATCCAAGCAGCTTCCCAACGAGTGTCATCCCCCCGGCGCCAGCCTAGCGCCTCCAGCGCCTCGCGAAAAAAACGATCCTGTTCGTCGGCCCGCTTACCGCCCAGCCAGAACCGCCGTTGCGGCGAAGTCTGCTCCGTCATCCCACTGCCCCCCCATTTGGCTACGTCGCGATGTCGTTCAACCTTTGCATGCCCTCCCCGTATGTCGTCGCCGCACGTCAATCCTTACAAGCCCTCATGCCCGACGGGCCTAACGCCCTCCCGGGTAGCGGCGGCGATAAAGGGGAAGGAGCAGCCTTCCCCTTGACGCACGGGGTCAGGTATCGCAGTTATGTCCTGCGCTGCTGCCAGCAAAGCGCTGCTGAGCATCGACCACATAGGCCGATAGCGCCGCCAGCTCGTCCGACTCCCAGTCCAGTGGCTCGGCCTCCATCGGGGCGATCATGCACAGCTGGACCATCTCATCAGCATGCACATGCTCCATGGAGAACATGTCCATGCCCATGGCAACCTGGTGAGGATAGGTTTGGTTGAACGACTCCTGGTATCCGGACAGGCCATCGGCGCCGTGACAGCTGGCACAGGAGAGGCCGTTGCTACTCAGTGACGCGTCGTTGAACAGCGCTTCGCCGCGGGCAATCAGCTCGGCGGGATTATCACCCGACTCGTCATAGCCCGGCGTATATCCCTCGGGGCGCTCGACAGCGGATCTATCGTGGTCGCCCGCTTCGGCTTCACCCTCCGCTTCCCCCTCTGCTTCGGCTTCACCCTCCGCTTCGGCCTCCCCCTCGGCTTCGGCTTCCCCCTCGGCGTGAGCCTCCGCCAGCATCAGCGGTGCTTCCTGGCTGCTGGTAAATGCACTGCTGTCAGCGGCATCGCTGGCCACCGCCTGAAACGCCGATCCACCGGCTACCAGCAGCAGAGCCGGCGCGGTGTAGCCTAGCTGACGGCTTAGCCGACTAAGCATGCTGCGGCGTTTCTCATCTTGTATTGTCATTGTTTGACCTCCTCGATCACGGTTAAGCGGCGCCGGCGTCTGTCGCCGTGCCATGGCGCCATACTCAATGCTCGGTCGGGCATTAGCGGCCGAGTCGTCTCTGGTGCCATACAGGTTTCGTCACCGCCATGCCGGGATCCTTACAGCCCATTCGACCCGCTGTGAAAAAATACACCGCTTGAAATATGGACTGGTCGGTACTAAATTCACGGCATGACACGCGGACGCCCTCTCAACTTCAGCCCCCACCAAGCCACCAGCGCCGCCATGCAGGTGTTCTGGGCACAGGGCTATAACAGCGCCTCTACCCGCGATCTGCTCAATGCCATGCAGATCTCGCGCAGTAGCCTCTACCAGGCCTACGGCAACAAGGAGCAGCTGTTTCTCGAGGCGCTGCGCCACTACCGTGACCACCTGCTCGAGCGTCTCGAAAAGCGCT
The DNA here is from genome assembly GCF_014779595.1 of Halomonas sp. ML-15. Classification (GTDB taxonomy): domain Bacteria; phylum Pseudomonadota; class Gammaproteobacteria; order Pseudomonadales; family Halomonadaceae; genus Franzmannia. The sequence goes on along the minus strand of NZ_JACXZT010000010.1, from coordinate 279,208 downwards.
CGAAAGAGGCCCCCTCTGCCTTGGCCTTCATCGAGAGTCTGTTTCTGGATACCGCCGCCGAGGCCGGCAGTGATCGCGCCGCGCTAGGCTGTTTGATCTTCAACTCCGCCAGCGAACTGGGGCAGCAAGAGGGGCTTGCTGCCGAAGAGGCGAGACGCAGCTTGGATGCTATTACCGCACTGTTTCGTGAGGCGGTGACCGCCGCCCAGCATCAAGGGGAGATTGACGTTCAGCTAGACCCACAGGTGCTGGCCACCTATCTGACCATGGGTATGGCCGGCCTGCGCGCTCTGCTCAAGTCGACCCACGACCGAACCGCCACGGAATCCGCTGCCAGGCTGTTTTTGGCGTCACTTCGCTAACCGCCAGCCTCGTCGCTGGATGCAAACAACCAGATAACTTCTTGCGACTATTTTGAACTGATCGATCCATATTTCAGGTGCTACGCGTACCTTCCACAGCAAGTCAGGAGACACAGCATGTCAGCAGACTACAAGATGCAACTCGCCCCACAGACCCTCGACAACGCCGACGAGCGCGCTCGCCCCCTGCTCGAACAGGCCAATGCCAAGCTCGGTTTCGTGCCCAACATGTACGCCGGCATGGCCAAGGCGCCAGGCGTACTGGACACCTACCTGCACGGCTATGAGCTCTTCCGCGAGGCGTCTGGTTTCACCCCGCCCGAGCAGGAGGTCGTGTTCCTGACCATCAGCCGCCTCAACGGCTGCGGCTACTGCATGTCGGCGCACAGCATGCTGGCCGATAAGATGTCGCAGGTGCCGGCCGACGTGCTCGAAGCCATCCGTGACGATAAACCGATTCCCGATCAGCGCCTGGCCGCGCTCAGCGCTTTCACTAGCGTCATGTTCGAGAGCCGCGGCAAGCCAGCCAACGAGGACGTCACGGCATTTCTTGCGGCCGGCTTCGAGGAGCAGCATATCCTGCAGATCGTCTTGGCCATGGCGGTAAAGACGCTCTCCAACTACGCCAACCATGTGAACCACCCGGAGCTGGATGATGCCTTTGCCGGCCATGCCTGGCAGGGCTAACCTATCCAAGCATGCCGGTGCAGCATGCGCTGCACCGGCATGACATCATTCGCATGAGGGCAATCCCATGTTACGCATTCTGACCCTGTCGTTAGCGACGCTGTGGTTTTCGACGCAGCTATACGCCAGCGATATGACGCCCCTGATCGACGCCGAATGGCTCGATCGCCACCTCGACGAGGACAACCTGGTGGTACTCGACGTGCGCTCGGATATCGACGGCGGCGGTGGCCGTGACGCGTTCGAAGCGGCGCAGATTCCCGGTAGCCTGCATACCCGCTACGGCGAAGATGGCTGGCGCGAGAGCCGTAACGACGTCGCCGGCCTGATGCCTGCGGTCGAAGAGCTGGAACAGCTGATCGGCGAGCTTGGCATCGATAATGACAACCGTGTGGTGATCGTACCCGCAGGCACCGGACCCACCGATTTCGGCACCGCCGCGCGCATCTACTGGACCTTCAAGATCCTCGGCCACGACCAGGTGGCGATTCTCGACGGCGGCTTCGCCGGCTGGCAGCAGCAGGGCTTCGAGGTGGTCAGCGGCCCGACACCCAGCCTAGAGCCCGCCACCTTTCGGGCCGAACTGCGTGAAGCGCTGATCGCCACCACCGAACAGGTGGAAGAGGCGCGTCAGCACCAGACCCAACTGGTTGACGCACGTCCGGCGGACTATTTTACCGGCGAAACCACCTCCCCGGCGGTGCGCCTGGCGGGCACGATCCCCGATGCGCGCAACCTGCCACACCAGAGCCATCTGAATGACCGCAACGGCGCCTTCTATCTGGACACCGCAGGGCTCGATGCACGCATCAATGCCGCCGAACTGAGCCGCGATGAGCGCACCATTGCGTTCTGCAACACCGGCCACTGGGCCGCTACCGACTGGTTCGTGCTCAGCGAGATCGCCGGCTTCGACAATGTCGCCATGTACGATGGGTCGATGGCCGCCTGGACCATCGGTGAATCTCGCCCAGTACAGTTGGCCCGCCGCGGCCTCGAGCTGATCAGCGGCGACTGACGTATCGCGCAAGGCCTAAGACCTAACCACCACCTCGGGCTGGAACATCCTGAGATGAACCAGCCCGAGGCGTGGCAACCGGCCCGCTCAGTGCCGCAGTTCGAGCGCCTCATACCACCCCGAAGCCTGCTGCTCAGGTTCGCCATCGAGCTCATCCGGGCACGGCTCGACCGGTGGCTCAACGGCCGCCACCTGGCCATCCGGGCGCTCCAGTAGCGTTCTGAGCTGGCCGAAGTGCGGCACCTCGCCTCCTTCCAGGTCGAGCATCCCCAGCGTCGACACCAGCGCCTCCATGCCGTGCTCTTGATCCTCCAGCAACTCATACACTTGCACGAAGGGCGTACCATCGTCCCAGCCTACCTTGATCGGCTGGTCGACAATATTGACCTGAGTGCCCACCGGCACGGCACCGAATATCGCCTCGATATCCTCCGGGTACATGCGGATACAGCCGCGGCTGGCACGCATACCGATACCGTCCGGATCATTGGTGCCATGTATCAGATACCCGGGGATATCCAGCAGAATGGCATGCCTGCCCAGCGGGTTGTCGGGCCCAGGCGGCACGACCGCCGGTGCCGGCTCCCCTCGCGCCGCCGCCTCCTCGCGCATGGAGCGGGGCGGATACCAGGCCGGGTCCTCCAGCCGCATGGTCGTTTGGGTCACGCCCAGCGGCGTGTCGTAGCCCTCGCGACCGATACCGATCGGGTAGGTCTCGACTCTCGGCGTCTCCCCCAGCGCTGGCTCGGGAAAGTAGTAAAGACGCAGTTCAGGGATATTGATCACGATGCCCGTGCGTTCCGCATCGGGCAGGATATGCCGGGCCGGCACTACCACCTCGGTCCCGACACCTGGCACCCAGATGCTGACGTCGGGATTGGCGCGACGTATCTCCTCATAGCCCAGATTATGGGCACGCGCGATGTCGAGCAGGGTGTCCTCCTCACTCTCCACCACGATGGTGTAGGTTTCGCCAATCACATCGCCGTTTTCCGGTAACCGGTAGTGGCCCAACGGCCACTCCGTGGTCTCCTCGGCCAGCGCTGGCGACGCGACCAGCAGCGTGAGGGTGAGCAGCAGTCCACACGGCCCGCTCCTGGCAGGTAGCGCGACTCGGCAGGTTCGGGGGATCATCATAAGGCCCCCCGCTGACCGTGCTGCGGCACTTGACCGTCGTCACGCTTAGCGTCTATCGGCTGCCGACGCGACCATGCGACCAGCACCATGCCGACGATGATCATCGGCGCAGTCAGCAGCATGCCCATGGTGACCCAGCCAAAGGCGATAAAGCCGAGGTGCTCATCCGGCAGTCGCACGAACTCCACGGCAAAGCGGAACACGCCGTAGAGCAGCATGAACATGCCGGAGATCATCCCCCGTCGCCGCGGCTCTGCGGACAGCCACCACAGCAGTACGAACAACACCACGCCTTCCAGGGCAAATTCATACAGCGCCGAGGGGTGGCGCGGTTCGGGCCCCATATGGGGAAATGGCATCGCCCAGGGCAGCTCGCTGACCCGACCGGGCAACTCGTGATTGATAAAGTTGCCGATCCTTCCCGCGCCCAGACCGATCGGCACCAGGGGCGCGATAAAGTCGGTGAGCTGGAAGTAGCCGAGCCGATGCTTGCGCGCGAACAGCAGGGCCGCCACCAGTACTCCAAGCAGGCCGCCGTGGAAGCTCATGCCGCCATCCCAGATCTGGAAAAGCCACAGCGGATCGGCCACTAGCCGCTCGACACCGTAAAACAGGGCGTAGCCGAGACGGCCGCCTGCCACTACGCCCAGCGCCGCATAGAACACCAGGTCACCGATAGCATCCTGGCCAAGACCGACCCGATGGGCGCGCCGACATCCCAGCCACCAAGCGGCAACGAAGCCCACCACATACATCAAGCCGTACCAGTGAATCTGCAGTGGCCCAAGCGAAATCGCCACTGGATCGATATTGGGATAGTCCATCAGACGCCCCTCCGCGGCTTGCTGCCAGCGTCCGTCGGCAACGCCACCCAGCAGATGGCGTGCCACTCTGTGCAGTAGGTCATGGATAACCTCTCGTCTCTCGTGAAGATTGACTCGTCAGTAATACGAGCCGCCAATCAGCAGCGAGTCAGACGCGAGGGGGGCGTTCAAGACGCCCGGGGGAGGTAGACAGCCAGGCAGCGTCAGGCGCATGCAGCGCCTCGCTGGAGGGAGGAAGCCATCCGCTCGTGGGCGAGACCCAACCGGCGAGATTGACGCAGGGGCTAACGCAGCCCGTACCGCTACTCTCCTCTTCGGAGAGTTCAACGCCGATAGCGATGTCGAGCGAAGACAGCAGTTCCATGGACGGCTCGCCATGGAAGGGACAACTCTCTTCACCATGCAGGCGCTCCCCTGCCGCTGCGGAGGGCAGCGTCATGGCAAGCACCAGTGGCAGGCATAGCAGCCAGTAGAGGAGATGTCGCAGCATGGATCGAATTGATTCGCCAGAGATATGAGTTACGCAGAGGAGTATTTCACGCTGCTCAGCACCCAGCAACCAAGGGGCCGCACCCTGGTTGGGAGCGCCGCCCATTGTCACGCTGGCCTGAAGGCCCCACCGCGGCTCGAGGCAGTCATTAGCCAAGATCATGGGCCATCGAAATCATTGGGCTGACCAGGATGGCGGGGCCGCTCTCAAAGCCCCTTTGCCCAGCTGGTTTCTCCCAGCGCCGCGATGCGTGCCACCTCTGAGGCCGGAACTGCCTGGCGATTACCCACCTCCAGGGGGTCGTAATGAAACACATAGAGCCGAGAGGCAAACTCGGCAATCGGCAGCGAGGCCTCGCCAGGGCGTTCGCCGTAACCATGGGTGGTACAGGTGATGCCCTGCCCCCAGTTCTGGCCGCTATCATTGTTGGGGTTGAAGAAATAGACGCGCATCTGGTGGCCGGTATCCAGGGCGACGCGGAGTATGGTGATCGCATGCCGGCCCACTAGGCGTGCACCGCTGTCTGTAACCGCAATGCCCGCCGGCTGCGGGTGAACCACCGGCAGGTTACCGTTGTAGAATGGGTGGTAGCAGGCATAGAAGTGGCGAATGAAGTCATCGTAGTCGTCGAGCTTTTGCGAGTGTATGCCCACCACCACCCGAAAGCCCTCGCCCACCCACCAGCCGTAAAGCTCCGGGTTGATCCAGCGGTGCAGGTCATCGTCGCGTTGACCGCACAGCCGGCCCATTTCGATATAAATACGGTCCAGATGGGCCACCAGGATCAACGATACCGCATCGACATCGACAGGCGGCTCTTTCGCCAGACCTGCCTCGAGATCCCGGGAGGAGACTCGCTGGCCCTCGAAGCGCATGGTGATCTCGTCGTCTCGAGCCGCCCATACAACCAGCTGCAGCAGATAGTCGGGGTCGTTGTAAGCCCACATGGAGAGACCGATCACCGATTGGCAGGTCGGGTTATTGCCCTGTCCGACTCCCAGCGGCTGGCCCAGCAGGCCGATCACACCGGCGAGCAAGAAGACCCGCGGGGGATGTGCATCGCCAAAGACAGTCGCCAACTTCTGCGATGATTCAGTGCACAGTGTCAGGCCGATCTGCCTCCACAGCCCCGATGCGACTGCAGGGGTGAACAGCGTGCCGCGCTCGAGCAACATGGCCAGACCGTATAGCGATTGGCAGGTTTCCGGATAGACGGCCTCGTCGATCAGGGTATCCACCAGTTGGCTGTAACACTGCAGAACATCGTGCCCCGTCATGCTCAGCCCCAGCGCGCAGGGAATCAACTCCTCGCGATAGCCCCGCAGGTAGCGCAGGAGCAGCGGGTGATAGGGCGAGACCAGGCCAGTGTCGTGCATTGCCGAAGCGAAAGCGGCGGCCTCGTCGCCAAGTGCGGCCTCGTCCATCGCCTTGAGTCGCTGGCGGTACACCGTCAGGCCCGGGTCGTCACGACAGCCGGGGGCCGGCCCGAAGAGCGCACTCACCAGGCGCGCCGCCTCATCCATGCCCGCGGTGTCGGCCTCGGGGTCGAAAAGGCACTCGGCAATCTGACCGATCATCTGCTTGATGCTTTCCGTCTGAACCGGACGCTGGGAGAGCAGCCGGCTGACCTCCCCGACCAGGCTCTCGTGGATGTTCTCGTAGCCGAGACTCTCGAGCAGGTAGCGGTACAGCGCATGCACGATCTCGCCCAGTGCCTGGGGGCGCTGGCGGTCGGCCTCGCTCAAGGTTGCGGATAGCAGGTCGAGGTTGAGCGCCATCACCTGGTTCAGGAAGCGCTGGGCCTGTTCCGCCGAGATGCCCGGGTGAAAGACATCGCCCTTGGCGACGGCCAGCAGGCGGATCTCGCTGAGGACTTCGATGACCGTGAGGCTGGCGTCACCCTGTCGCAACGAGCGCATCGCCAAGGCGGGTTGCAGTATCACCGGCTGTTCCCAGTCACTGTTGGCGAAAACACCCGCCGACTCGATGGCCGACACCCGGGCATAGAGAGCGTCCAGCCCACCGTCGAGCGCCATTACAGCTCTGGCCGACGCCAGCACCTCGTCCTTGGCGGCCAGCGGTTCCGACAATCGTGCCTGGGCGAGTCGTTGCAGCGCAGCGTCGAGCTGCAAGGCTGCGGGATGTTCAGGGGCACTGGGATCCCGTGTGTTCATGTGACAGCGTTCCCTCTGACTGTGATCGTTATAGTGCGCTCACTATGACACGATTCATTCATGGGCATGCCCACCTCGGTGACCTATTGGCCACCGGACCAGTCTGGGGGATATTGCAGCATGCAGTCACGTCAGGTTCACTCGAGAGGCGACCAGTCTCGCCCGCCATTTGCGCTCAAGAGTAAGTGTCCCTGGTCATCGGCAACCAGCAGACGCTGGGGGTCGTTCGGATCCACTGCCAGGTGCAGCAGGTAGCGTTCCCCCCAGCCGCGCTTCACCACCTCCCAATCACGGTTGCCCTCTTCCGCTCTCAGCAAGCCGCCCCCTATCATGAAGGCATATAGCTCCCCCTGGCTGGCCACCACCAAGCTGGCGGGACGGCGCTCAGGAAATATCTGACGCCAGCGCTCACCGCCGTCAGGGCTCATCAAGAGTCCCGTCTGGGTGGCGGCATAGAGCTGATCGGGATCTCGGCTCGAGGCCGCCAGGGCAATCAGTCCAGCGGGCGCCTTGGCGCGAACCTGCCAGCTGGCACCACCATCGTGGCTGACCTGGAGCTGTCCGCCATAGGCCCCATAAAGGACGCTGGGACTTGCTGGACTGATAGTCATCTGATGGAAATCTACCGGGCCATCTACCCCTGAGGCGTGCCGTGACCAGCTGCGCCCCGCATCGCTGGACTTCACTACGCCCAGATTGCCTCCCCTGGCCGGGTGGCCGCTGGCGAAGAACGTCTCGCCGTCTTCGGGATGAGGCGCAAAGCCCATGAAGTCATGGGTCTCCTCCGAGACCCGGCGAGCCATTCCATCGCGCCCAACGGCATAGAAGCCATGGTGAGTGGCCAGCCACAGTTGTTCGCTATCGGATCGATTGAAGGCCAGACCGTGAATGTGGGTCTGCTCTCGCAACTGCTCAAGACTGATACCGCTTGGTTCACGGGAGCAGCCCGCCAGCAGGGTTACCAGAACGGCCACGGCAAGTAGCCAGCGATAATAGGTCATCAAGTCAGTTCCTAATCACTCGTCAGATAGGGCTAGTGCCACGCAAAGCATCCGCGCGGCGGCGAAATAAAAAAGGAAGAATCAGCTCACTCGGATCGTCGCCATCATGCCTAGCTCTTCGTGTTCGATGATGTGGCAGTGGAACAGCCAATCGCCGGGCTCGCGGAACACCATGCGCAGCCGCAGGCGCTGATAGGGCGCCATGTTGACGGTGTCCTTCCAAGCCAGCCAGGGCGCCTCCCGCCACTCGCCATCGGCATCACGGGTCGAGATCACCTGGAAATGGGTGCCATGCACATGGAAGGGATGGTCCATGTGGGAGTTGTTGAAGACCTCCCACTCTTCCACCTCGTCGGCCTGGCCCTCGAACAGGACCTCGTCCATGGCGAAGGCTCGTCCATTGATCAGGAAGTCCACCTCGGGGGGCGCTGCCGGTTCATCCATCGCTTGGTCAGCCGCATGCCCGGGGCCATGGGTGCCATGATGGCTACCACCGCCGTGGGCAGCATGAGGGTCGCTGTGCCCTGGGCCGTGGTCATCGTGGTCTGGCATCACCTCAGTGAGCTCCACTTGTCGTCGTACTGCCGGCTCACCCAGGGGCTGGATATGCGCCAGAGCGTCGGGGAGTGAAACCGCAGGATAGACGCCAGCATTAAGGGTATGGATGAACAACAGCGGTGCTATCTCGTCCAGGTGGGGTGGCCGAGCGCCCATCCAGCCGCGTTCGTAGGGGTGGCTTGCCAGCATGAAGCGGCCCTCAGCCGACTCACTCACCCTTACCAGCAGGTCGGCCCGCTCCCCAGGAGTGAGCAGCAGTTCCTCCAACGGCTGTGGCCGCTCAATCAACCCGCCATCGGTACCAATCAGGGCAAGCTCATGTTCATCCAGACGCAAGCGTAAATACCGGCCAGCACAGGCGTTGACTATCCTCAGCCGCAGGGTCGTACCCGGCGCCACATCCAGACGCGGTTCACGCTGGCCATTGACCAACAGCAGCTCACCCTCGCGTCCGTTCATCCAGTCCTCGTCGGTATGGGGTGCCACTGTACCGTCCACATTCAGACGCAGGTCGCTGACCACCAGCAGATGCTCATCCACCTCCATAGGCAGCACATCCTGAGCGGGCCTTACCAGCAATGCCCCTGCCAAACCGTGGGCGATTTGCCGGGCTGTGCCGTGATGAGGATGGGGATGGAACCAGTGCAGGCCGGCACTATTTTCCGGGAGAGTGAAGCGGTAGCGGCGCGATTCTCCCGGCGCGACGGAATCCCAAGGCGCACCATCCTGCGCTTTTGGTACCGGCACGCCATGCCAATGGACGGTGGTCTCATGCGACAGTTCGTTGAACAGGGTGACGTCCAGTTCATCCCCCTCGCGCACTTCTATCAGCGGCAGCACTTTGCCGTTGTAGAGCCACAGTCTGGCCTCAAGCTCATCGCTCAGAGGCACCGTATGCGGAGCCGGGGTCAGGGCGCTTTGAAAATGGCCAACAGCATCGCTCAGGTTAACGATGCGTGGCAGCGGCTGCAGCGGCCGGCCGCCCTCCGGTAAGGCGGTAAGAACGGCGGGTAGAGCCGAATGGGGGTGTTGGCGTGACAGGGCAAAGCCCATGGTGCCCGCCGTCGATAGCACCAGGGCTCCTAGCGCCGAATAGCCCAAAAATTCGCGACGATTCATGAAGTTTTCCTCGTAGCATGAACACTCTCACCGAGGATTGATCACCACGGTGCCGTAAGCGGTAAGAGGTTCAGGCGCGAGGAGGACGCTCGTAGGGGGCGGGTTGTCCTGAAGGTTTGCTCAAGCCTAGCTCAGGCAAGGGTGAGGCCAGTGCCACCTCACCGGCGGCCAACGGCCCCATGGAGACAGCACACTGAGCGCAGGGCATACAGCAAGGAGACGCCGCAGTAGGGTGTGAGTCGCTCGTCTCGATCGCTTCAGACATATCCAGTGCCACCTGATCGTGACTTGCCAAGCTCTGCAGGCAGGAGGCATCGCCATGATGTCCAACCGCCACCACAGGCGTGGCTATGGCCAGTATCAAGGCCAACATCAGGCAGATCAGCCGGTGGCGGTGGAGTCGAGACATGAGGTGAGGCGGCCATGTGAGCCATTGGGAGCGCCAGTATTCCACGGCCCTTAGCGCCCAGCAACCTGAGCCCGGCACACAAGTTCCGCAGTGGACATCTCTTGACGTGTATCAATGGACGGGCGGCGGCGGTGAACTAGTGTTAGGAACACACAGCACCGATAAGCGAACCCATCGTCATGCAGCCACAGGCGCCTGAACAGAGCGCGATACCCGACCAAAGCGGACTACCGCTCTGGCTTGGCGCCTTGTTGTTGCTGCTAGTGCTGCTGGTGCCTCATTCGGCCAATGCCCATGAGGGAACCTTTGCCAACTCTGCTATCTCCACAAGCCTCGAATTTTCCTCCCCCGAAGCTTCGCCCGCTTCCTGGCTTACCACACCCCCCGATATGCCGCACTGCCACCATGGCTATGCGGCACGTCAGATCGTCGGTGGTTTACCTCGCGTAGCGCCTCAGGATAGCGAAGACGAGACGGTTCACCACTCTCTGCGTGACACCGACACGCCCCCACGCAACCTGACCCAATGCGGTGTGCCAAGACCCCCTACCCTCTCCTCGGCGATCCCGGTCTATCTCCTGACGCAGCGTTTCAGATCGTGAGTTTCGATGATCTCCCACCGCAATAGGTTGTGACGTGGCATTGACCTCTGTGCCCCACACAGCTCACAGAATGCAGACGATGACCATCGATCGGGCCCCTCGCCCGACGGGAGAATGAATATGAAGACTCGCAAGCACACTATCGCCCTAGGACTCGCCTTGGCACTCGTGGCAGGCGGTACAAGCCTCACCCACGCTCAGGGAATGATGGGCGACAGCCAGGGCGGCATGGGCCCCGGCATGATGGGCGGCAACCAGGGAGGGATGGGCTCCGGCATGATGGGCGGCAGCCAGGGCGGTATGGGCTCCGACATGATGGGGGGCGGCATGATGCCCTGTCCGATGATGGGAGAGGGCATGGGCATGATGTCGATGCTCGACCCCGAGCAGCGCAGCGAGATGCGCGAGCTGATGCAGGAGCACCGCCCCGCCCAGTTCGAACGCATGGGGCAAATGATGAATCTGCGCGAGGACCTGATGGCAGAGATGCAGCAGGAGCGCCCAGACCCAGAGTCCGTGCAGGAACGCCATGCGCGCATGGCCGAGCTGCACGGCGAGATGATGGCCGACATGGTGCGCATGCGTAACGCCATGAACGACCTCATGACCGATGAGCAGCGCGAGCAACTTCGCCAGGACGCACCCGCCGACGTAGATCCCGATGACCATGACGCCCATCACTGATTGTCGATGACTGTGAAGAGGTAACTGGACGGACGGCCCCTTGGCCGTCCACGCGGCGACAGCGGCAGGAGGCACAGGATGCGCGACACCATGTCTAAAACAATCACCCTGACGGTACCCGGCATGGGCAGCGACCATTGTGCCGGGATCGTACGCAAGACGCTCGAGCGTCTCGATGGTGTAGGTGAAATCCAGACCAACATTGCCAACCACCATGTCAGCGTGACTCTCGATGATGGCGGGCCCGATGGTGATTCCCTGAAGGAAGCCGTCGAGGGCGCAGGCTACGATGTGGCGGCCGTCCAGGCCGACCAGGCGGAGGACGCCCACGGCGACGCCGAGATCGAAGAAGCCTATCTCTCCCAGGCCCGCAAGCGCCTGATCATCGCTGCTATACCTACCACCCTGATCATGCTGCTGATGATGCCGCACATGTTCTGGCAGCCGATCCCGGGCTATCTAGCGATTGTCGCCCTGCTCGCCTTTCCGGTGGTGTTCCTTTATGGCGGTATCGCCACCCACAAGTCGACCTGGCGGTCGCTGAAGAACGGCACGTTCAACATGGACGTGCTGATCTCCATGGGCAGCCTGCCCCCCTACCTGATCGGCCTGGTCGGCTTCATTACGCCGATGACCTCATTCATCGAGATGGCCGCCACCATCATGACCTTCCACCTGCTGGGCCGCTACCTGGAGGCACTGGCCAAGGGACGCGCATCCCAGGCCATCCGCCGCCTGATGACCCTGGGCGCCAAGACGGCGCGGGTGGAGCGCGACGGCAAGGAGGTCGAGGTGCCGGTGAAGGAGCTGGCCCTCGGCGACATTATGATCGTGCGCCCCGGTGACAAGATGCCCACCGACGGCGAGGTGGTCGAGGGCGAGGGCCACCTCGACGAGTCCATCGCCACCGGCGAGTCGATACCGGTCTTCAAAAGCACAGGTGACAGCGTGATCGGCGCAACTATCAACAAGGAGGGGCGACTGCGGGTCAAGGCGACAAGAGTCGGCGGCGATACCTTTCTCGCCCAAGTAGTGCGCCTGATCGACCAGGCCCAAGGCTCGCGGGTACCCATTCAGGAATTCGCCGACCGCATGACCGGCCGCTTCGTGCCGACGGTGCTGTTGATCGCCCTTGCCAGCCTGATCATATGGCTGACGGTGCCAGACGTCATGCGCCCGATACTCGACTGGGGCGCAACTTTCCTGCCCTGGGTGAATCCCGACGCTACCACACCGGTCCTGGCGCTCATCGCCGCCATCGCCGTACTGGTCATTGCCTGCCCCTGTGCCCTGGGCCTGGCCACCCCCACCGCCCTGATGGTGGGCTCTGGCATCGGCGCCGAGCGCGGCATCCTGATTCGCTCCGGGGAGGCGATCCAGACCTTCAAGGACGTCAAGGTCATGGTCCTCGACAAGACCGGCACCATTACCCGCGGCGAGCCGAAGCTCACCGAAGTGGTCACCGCTGAAGGCGTCAATGAAACCAAGCTGTTGACGCTTGCCGCCAGTGTCGAAAACGCCTCGGAACATCCCATTGCTCGCGCCATCGTGGAGGGTGCCGACGAACGCGGCGTCAAACCCGGCGATGTCAGCGAGTTTCGCTCCACCGGGGCCCGCGGCGTCTCGGGGAAGGTCGGCGACGAGAGCGTACTGATCGGCAATCGCCACCTACTGGAAGAAGAGGGCGTGCAGGGTCTCGACGCTCTGGACAGTGCCATGGGCGAGCTTGAGGGCAAGGGGCGCACCGTGGTGATCGTCGCTGCTAACGGTCGAGCCCTCGGGCTGGTGGCTGTGGCCGATACCCTCAAGAAGGAGTCGATCGAGGCCATTCGCGGCATGCACGCGCTGGGGCTGCACGTGGTAATGATCACCGGCGACAACGAGCGTGCCGCTCACGCCGTGGCCGAGGAAGTCGGCATCGACGAAGTTCAGGCCGGCGTACTGCCAGAAGGCAAGGTGGATGCCATCCGCGCGCTGCAGGAGAAGCACGGCAACCACGTGGCCATGGTCGGCGACGGCATCAACGACGCCGCGGCGCTCAAGCAGGCCAACGTCGGCATCGCCATCGGCGCCGGCGCCGACGTAGCCATCGAGGCCGCCGACGTGACCCTGGTGCGCGGTGAACTGACCGCGGTAGTGGACGCCATGCACCTCTCCCGCGCCACCTACGGCAAGATCGTTCAGAACCTGATCTGGGCCAGCGCCTATAACATCGCGGCCATTCCGATTGCCGCTGTTGGCCTGCTGCACCCCATGATCGGCGTCATTGCCATGACCGCCAGCTCCCTGTCGGTGATCGGCAACTCGCTGCTGCTCAAGCGGGGCTTCATCCGCAAGAACCCGCAAGGAGAATCAACATGAACCGGCTCCACCACTGGATGATGACCGCTTGCCTGGTACTGATGGTGGGAGCCATGCTACTACTGATGTGGCGCGCCCAGTCCCTAAGCGGCGGGGCCTGGCTATTGCTGCCAATGGCACTCTGTATCGGCGCCCACCTGGTGATGCATCGCCACCACGATAGATAAGATGTCCCGACATAGCTGCCCAGGGACACACGAACATGCTGTCGTCACCTTGCATCCTTGGATGGCGCCCTTCGCCGTCTCATCACCAGCTCTCGATGCCCTGTGTATTCGCAGACTGTCTCCGTTATCGCTTCGAAACCGCAGGACTCATAGAACCCGATGGTCTTGCGGTTTTCCTTATAGACATCGATTGTGAGCTCTGATCGTAGTCGCTTGGCTCGCTCAAGCAGAGCGCTGCCAATGCCTTGGCCTTGGCAGGCAGGGGCGACGAACAAGGCGGCAAGCGCGTCGCCGTGCAGCGAGAAGAAGCCTTTGACCACTTGGCCGTGGTCGTAGACATATGTCTCGGAGGCAGGGATGTAGACCTCACGCATGTCGTCTGCCTTCGATCGCCAGAAACCGGCGTCGATGAAATCGTGGGCGGCGATTGATGCATCCAACCAAATGTCGATGACCGCATCCATGTCGCCTGGTCTGAAGTCACGGATCATGGGTGGCTCCTGTTCCAGTTTGCTAATCGATATCAGGTCTGGAACATACGGTGTAGCGAATCCCACGTATTGAACAAATGCGTCACCGCGACGTAGCGTCGAAGTCTCCATAGACATCGATCAGCACGTTTCGCCGTCGCAGGTACTCGCCGGGCGTGCTACCGATCAACCGCTTGAGTCGCCGAATGAGATGGGGTTGGTCACTGAAGCCGAAGGATTGGGCGATTGCCGTCCAATCGATCTCCTGCTCAGATCGACGGTAGGTATAAACGAGCAGACCGTTCAACGTCAGTATCGTCTTATACTGGCTAAGCGTGAGACCGGTGACTCGCGTCATGGCGCGTTCCAGCGTTCGCTTTGAACAACCGAGCCTATCTGCCAACTGCGCGTGGGTGCCGAAGGATTCCGCCACCTGGGAGCTATTGTCATACCTTGCGTCCAGGTGGGCCATGGCGAGGCGCGCCAGTTGAAAGGCCGGGTCCAGTCGTGCGGATGCCATTAGAGGCGACAGGATATTATCGAGGTACGAAACGACAGTGTCGGGCGTGGCAGCCGAGCCGAGAAGCCAGGAGGGCTTGATCCGCTCCAGGCCACTGATACGACTCAAGTCAGCGTCGCCGATCACCCTGCTGGCGTCCCCTCGGGGCCCCCACCAGGCGTAGAGGGTGCCGGGCTTGAAGGCGATGCCGAGTCGCTCGAGCGGATAGGCTTCGTTCAGGCGCAGCGTCTGGCGGTTGGCAAAGAGCAGGTGGGAACCCCACCCCTGGAAGGTTTGCTCGCCAGCCACATAGTGAAACCGACTATTCGATGGCGCGAGTATGCAGTGGGATAGTGCAGAGGGTGGCAGAAGCGGCGCAGCTCGTCCCGGCTCATGGGGTGCGTTGCGTGCTTCCAGATACCAGTAGCACTCGACGAAGTCCCTTAATCGCTCACAGTTTGGAACCCGGCTCCATGTGTTCATTGCTTGCCCACGGTTGAGGCGCACCGGAAAAGATATCTACAACAGCCAGGGCGATTAGTATAGCTGAACTCTCCGTTCCTCTGACTGCCCCGTGTAATGGCTAGCATCTCATTGAAGTCGGTCGTCAGTGCACATCACAGCCCTGATCGAGAAGCCCCTCGGCCTCTAAGCATTCCCAGCACCGAGTCCAACACTCAAAAACGAAGAAGGCGAATCAACATAAGATGTTGATTCGCCTTCTAAATTTCGTGGCGGAGGGGGAGGGATTCGAACCCTCGAAGCCTTTCGACTTACACACTTTCCAGGCGTGCTCCTTCGACCACTCGGACACCCCTCCGCATTGTGGCTCTGCGCTGGGCGGCATTAGTGGACTGCTGCCGGTGCGTCAGAACGGCGCATACTGTAACGAGCCAAGCCTGTGATTGCAAGCGGTTTTCCCCGAGCTACCGCCTCTCTGGGGCGGGTTCAGCCCCCGGAAACTGGCCAAGAGACTGACGTAGCAAGCGGATTAGTCCCAGCGCTCGACGAAGTCGGCCGGGTCACGCTCGGGCAATGGCTTGTGGCGACCGGCCAGTTGGCCGAGGTAGAGAAAACCGACGATCTCGTCGTGCTCACCCACCCCCAGTCCTTTGCGCACGGTACTGTTGAAGGCGTAATGGCCGCTGCGCCACATCGCGCCAAGACCCAGCGCATGAGCGGCCAGCACGATGCCGTGGGCAGCACAGCCGGCGGAGATCACCTGCTCCACCGGCGGCACCTTGGGCAAGTCGGGGGTGACCTTGGCGATCACCGCGATCACCATCGGCGCCCGATGCGGCTTCTTGCGCGCGGCGTTCAGCGCCTCATCGCCGCGGTTGGGGTCGTCGCGGTACTCGGCTTCGGCGAACAGCTCACCGAGCCGGTCGAGGCCCTTGCCGGAAAACTCGATGAAACGCCACGGCGTCAGCTCCTTGTGATCGGGGGCTCGCAGGGCAGCACGATACAGCGCCTCGCACTGGGCGGCGTCGGGGGGCGGCCCCATCAGCTTGCCCATGGAACTCCGCTCGTGCAGCAGCGTCATGGCATCCATTCGGCCTCTCCTTGTGGTGGCAATATCGATTACGCCAGCTTACCGCAGTGGCTTACTGCCGAGCCAGGCGCAGCGGCGCTGGGGGACGTTCCCCCGGGGTTGCACGCCAAGGCGAGATATCGAGTCCGCCACGGCGCACGTAGCGCGCCAGCACCAGAAGTTTCTCGGGACGCGCCTGGGCCATCAGGTCGGTAAAGATATGCTCGACACAGTGCTCGTGGAAGTCCTGGTGCTGACGATAGCCGATCAGATAGCGCAGCAGGCCCTCGCGGTCGAGCTTGGGGCCGCGGTAGCGGATCAGCACGCTGCCCCAGTCGGGCTGGCCGGTCACCGGGCAGTTGGACTTGAGCAGGTGCGAATGCAGGGTCTCCTCGACGATCTCGTCGCTCACCACCAGATGCCTGGCACTCGGGGTGTAGTCGTCGATGGCGATATCCAGGTCATCCAGGCACTCGCCGGGCAGCGGGCGTGGGGACAGAGTCTCATCCTCTACGCCGAGCAGCGCCACCTCGACCGCTGCCCCGGCCGCAGCGCCCAGGTCGCGTTCAAGGGTAGTGATCACCTCCCCGCGGCTGGCGAAACGGGTCTGGTTGAAGCTATTGAGATAGAGCTTCCAGGACTTGGACTCGATCAGGTTCGGCGAGTCCGCCGGCAGCCGAAAGCGCGCCACGGCGACCAGCGGCTTACCCCTGGCGTTTAGCCAGGAGACCTCGAAGGCGTGCCACTCATCCTCGCCGACGAACGGCAAGGCGCCCTCCTCGATGCCCAGCGGCCCGCGGTTGGCCGCCCGAGGGATCGGGTAGAGCAGCGCGGCGTCGTACTGCTCTGGATAGGCGGACTCGCGCCCCAGCGGGGCGTTGGCGAGGGTCTCGGGTCGTTGCATGGTCAGCTCCTAATCCCTTTTCCGCGATCCAGCATCCACAGCGCGATGCCGAACAGCACCACGATGAACGCCAAGATGGCGCTCAACGCCCAGCCTACCGGGATATCCGACACGCCGAGAAAGCCGTAGCGGAAGACGTTGACCATATACAGGATCGGGTTGAGCATCGATACCGCCTGCCACAGCGCCGGCAGCATCGAGATCGAATAGAAAACCCCACCCAGGTAGGTCAGCGGGGTAAGAATAAAGGTCGGCACGATGGAGATATCATCGAACTTGTCGGCCAGCAGCGCGTTGATGAAACCGCCGATGGAGAACAGCGCCGAGGTCAGCACCACCACGAAGATGGTCAGCAGCGGATGGGCGATGCTGATGCGGGTAAAGAATAGCGACACGATGGTCACGATCAGCCCCACCCCCAGCCCACGGGCCATGCCGCCCAGCACGAAACCGGCCAGGATCACCCAGTTGGGCATCGGCGAGACCATCATCTCCTCGATGGAGCGCTGAAACTTGTTGGAGAAGAAGCTCGACGCCACGTTGGAGTAGCTGTTGGTGATCACCGCCATCATGATCAGCCCAGGGACGATAAAGTCCATGTAGGTGAAGCCGTCCATGGCACCGATCCGCGGACCGATCAGATTGCCGAAGATGATGAAGTACATGGTCATGGTGATCGACGGTGGCAGCAGGGTCTGCGGCCAGATGCGCGTGAAGCGCTTGATCTCCTTGTGCACCAGGGTCCATAGCGCGATGGCGATCTGCGTTGGGTTCATGCCCGCGCCTCCGCTGCCGCGGCGACACGATCGAGCTCGGCATTGCCCTGCTCGACCATGGTCACGAACATCTCTTCGAGGCGGTTGGCCCGGTTGCGCATCGACACCACCTCGATCCCCTGGGCGCCTAGTGCGGCGAAGATGTCATTGAGCCGCTGGCCACGATGCACCATCACGGCGAGCTGGGCACTGTCGACCTGCTGCACCTCGAAGCCTGCGATCTGCGGCGCCGCATCCAGCGGGGCGGCGAGGTCGAACAGGAAGGTCTCGGTGTCGAGCTCGGTGAGCAGCGCCTTGACGCTGGTATTACGAATGATCTCGCCGTGGTTGATTATCGCCACGTTGCGGCACAGGCTCTCGGCTTCCTCGAGGTAGTGGGTGGTGAGAATGATGGTGGTGCCCTCCTCGCGGTTGATGCGGCGCAGGTACTCCCACATGCTGCGCCTCAGCTCGATATCCACCCCGGCGGTGGGCTCGTCGAGGATCAGCAGCTTGGGACGATGCATCAGCGCCCGGGCAATCATCAGCCGGCGCTTCATGCCGCCAGACAGCATCCGCGCGCTACCGTCGCGTTTGTCCCACAGGCCGAGGTCGCCGAGCAGGCGCTTGGCTCGCGGCAACGCCTCGCTGCGCGACATACCGTAGTAGCCAGCCTGGGCCAGGACGATATCGATGACCTTTTCGAACTGGTTGAAGTTGAACTCCTGGGGCACCACACCGAGGTGGTACTTGGCGCGGGCGAAATCGCGGTCGGTGTCGATGCCGAAGATCGAGAGTTGCCCGGCGCTCTTCTGCACCAGCGAACAGACCACACCAAGGGTAGTGGACTTGCCGGCCCCATTGGGGCCCAGCAGCGCGAAGAAGTCGCCCTGCTGCACGTCGAGATCGATACCCTTGAGGGCGTGAAAACCGTTGCCGTAGACCTTGGTCAGCCCACGGATGGACAGCGCCGGTGTGGCCATCGAAATCTCCCGGGAAATGGGTGAATCATTAGGCAACTAAAGATATGGGCGATCGCCGAGAATTCAAGATCTCGGAGAGCCGTAAAGGGGGGCGTTCTTTGGAGCGGGAAACGAGATCGACCGGGCTGGCGCACCAGCTCGCGACCGTAACGCTGGCCTGCTCGGGTCTTGCTTGGAGCGGGAAACGAGATCGACCGGGCTGGCGCACCAGCTCGCGACCGTAACGTTGGCCTGCTCGGGTCTTGCTTGGAGCGGGAAACGAGATTCGAACTCGCGACCCCAACCTTGGCAAGGTTGTGCTCTACCACTGAGCTATTCCCGCATAACGATGAGAGGTGCGATGTGGCGTCCCATAGGGGGTTCGAACCCCTGTTACCGCCGTGAAAGGGCGGTGTCCTGGACCACTAGACGAATGGGACGCATGGAGCGGGAAAGGAGATTCGAACTCCCGACCCTCGCCTTGGCAAGGCGATGCTCTACCACTGAGCTATTCCCGCCTGTATCGCAGCCTACCGATGATCGAGTGGCGTCCCATAGGGGGTTCGAACCCCTGTTACCGCCGTGAAAGGGCGGTGTCCTGGACCACTAGACGAATGGGACGCAGTGGGCGTGGGCTTGGAGCGGGAAACGAGATTCGAACTCGCGACCCCAACCTTGGCAAGGTTGTGCTCTACCACTGAGCTATTCCCGCACTGCCCGCACTACCGATCATCCGGCACCTGACAAGAAGAAGTGGCGTCCCATAGGGGGTTCGAACCCCTGTTACCGCCGTGAAAGGGCGGTGTCCTGGACCACTAGACGAATGGGACGCGGCGTTCCCTCATCGAGGTGGCGCGTATGTTACTGAGCGCCCATGAGAGTGTCAAGCGACTGGCCAAGCGGGATTTTCCCGGCCGGCCAGCTACGCTGATTAATACCCGTGTCGGGACTAGCCAGGCACCCCCTGAGCGGTGTTTGATGACGAGAGATACACCTGTAGCGAGAGAAACCGCCATGCGCAACAAAGTCGAGAAAAGCGACGCCGAGTGGCGTGCCCAACTCACCCCGGAGCAGTATCGCGTCACCCGCGAAAAAGGCACCGAGCCGCCATTTAGCGGCGACTATCAGGTCAGCAACGACCACGGTATCTACCACTGCGTGTGCTGCCAGGCGCCACTGTTCGAGAACGAGCACAAGTTCGACGCCGGCTGCGGTTGGCCGAGCTTTGACCGCCCCCTGGGGGTCCATGCCGTGGAAGAACACGTCGACGACTCCCACGGCATGCAGCGCACCGAGGTGGTCTGCGCCCATTGCAACGCCCACCTCGGCCATGTCTTCCCGGACGGCCCGCCCGAGACCACCGGCCTGCGCTACTGCATCAACTCGGTATCGCTGAGCTTCCACGACGGCGAATGACGCCACCTGGGCCGGTGCCTGCCGGCCCACGCTTACGTCAAGCTCTGCTAGAATGGTCGCCTTTTGCACGCGGATGGAGAGTGGCCATGCTCGGCTGGTTCCCGGGACACATGAACAAGGCGCGCCGCCAGATCAAGGAGGCGCTGCCAGAAATCGACGTGGTGCTCGAAGTGCTCGACGCCCGCCTGCCCTACTCCAGTGCCAATCCGATGCTCGCCGTGCTCACCGAGCACAAGCCGGTGCTCAAGATCCTGTCGCGGGCCGACCTTGCTGACCCGATACGCACCGCCGAGTGGGTCGCCCACTTCGACGCCCAGCCGGATACCCGCGCCCTGGCGGTCACCACCACCAACGCCCGCGAGCTCAAACGCATCCCCAAGCTGTGCCACGAACTGGCCGGCCATATCCGCGCCGACCGCGATGTGCGGGTGATGGTGATGGGCATTCCCAACGTGGGTAAATCGACCTTGATCAACGGCCTGGCTGGCCGCAAGATCGCCAAGACCGGCAACGAGCCGGCGGTGACCAAGCGCCAGCAGCGGGTGCGCATCGATGGTCGTGTGGCGCTGATCGACACCCCTGGGGTGCTGTGGCCGAAGATCGAGGACCAGGCCAGCGCCTACCGCCTGGCGGCCAGCGGCGCGATCCGCGATACCGCCATCGACTATCTCGATGTGGCGGTGGTCACCGCTGCCGAGCTGGCCAAGCGCTATCCCGAGGCGATCACCGCACGCTACAAGCTCAAGGCGCTGCCCGCCTATACCGCCAATCCTGAGGCGGCGCGGGTCGAGGCCGACGGCCCGGAACGCCCCGACTTCCTGGCACTGGCCGGCTTCGATGGCACGGCCATTATCGCCGAGATCGCCGCCAAGCGCGGCGGCCTGAGATCCGGCGGCGAGGTCGACCTGCACCGCGGCGCCGAAGTGCTGCTGCATGAGCTGCGCGACGGCAAGCTCGGCCCCGTCACGCTCGAGACCCCGGCAGACATCCCCCTGCCGCCCGTCGAAGACGACAATCCGGATATCACCGATACCCCATAAGACGCCCCTCAAGGGCCCCACTACTGGACGCACTTTCGGACACCCCATGGACACCCCAATCAGGAAATCGCACAAGCTCCACAACGTCTGCTACGACATCCGCGGCCCGGTGCTCGACCACGCCAAGCGCCTGGAAGAGGAAGGTCAGCGCATCCTCAAGCTCAATATCGGCAACCCCGCGCCGTTCGGCTTCGAGGCGCCGGAGGAGATCCTCCAGGACGTGATGCGCAACCTGCCCACCGCCCAGGGCTACTGCGACTCCAAGGGGCTCTATTCGGCGCGCAAGGCGATCATGCAGGAGTGCCAGCGCAAGCAGATCCCCGGCGTCGGCATCGAGGACATCTACGTCGGCAACGGCGTCTCGGAGCTGATCGTGATGGCCATGCAGGCGCTGCTCAACGACGGCGACGAGGTGCTGATCCCGGCCCCCGACTATCCGCTATGGACCGCCGCCGCCAATCTCTCCGGCGGCCGCCCGGTGCACTACCTGTGCGACGAGCAGGCCGACTGGGCGCCGGACATGGCCGATATTCGCGCCAAGGTCACCAGCCATACCCGCGCCATCGTGCTGATCAACCCCAACAACCCCACAGGGGCGGTATATCCGCCGGCGGTGATCAGCGAGCTGCTCGACATCGCCCGGGAGCACGACCTGGTGGTGTTCTCCGACGAGATCTACGACAAGATCCTCTACGACGAGGTCGAGCACGTCTCCACCGGCGCCCTGGCCAGTGACGACCAGCTGGTGGTGACCATGAACGGGCTCTCCAAGAGCTACCGCTGCGCCGGCTTTCGCTCCGGCTGGATGATCCTCTCCGGCAGCGTCGCCAAGCAGCGCGCCGCCGACTATATCCAGGGTCTGACCATGCTCGCCTCGATGCGCCTGTGTGCCAACGTACCGGCCCAGCACGCCATCCAGACCGCGCTGGGCGGCTACCAGTCGATCAACGACCTGATCCTGCCCGGTGGGCGGCTGCGTGCCCAGCGCGATATTACCGTGGAGAAGCTCAACGCCATTCCCGGGGTATCCTGCACCACGCCCAAGGGGGCGCTCTACGCCTTCCCGCGCCTCGACCCCAAGGTATTCAACATCCACGACGACCAGCAGCTGGTGCTCGACCTGCTGCTGCAGGAGAAGATCCTGCTGGTCCAGGGCACCGCCTTCAACTGGCCGGAGCCGGACCACGTGCGCATCGTCACCCTGCCGTGGGCCGAGCAGCTCGACGATGCCCTGGAGCGGTTCGGCAGTTTCCTGTCGCGCTATCGTCAATGAACCATAAAACGCCACTGACGCTTGAAACCCCAGTCCGGTGGCCGTATCTAATCCACAGCTAATTTGTCGTTTCTTGCCGGAGACCGCGTAACATGATGAGAATCCTGCTTTTCCTGGCCACCAACCTGGGTGTGATCCTGGTCGCCAGTATCACCCTCAGGTTGCTCGGCGTTGAGCCCTACCTCAACGCCCAAGGCCTGAACATGAACTCACTGCTGATCTTCTGCTTTATTTTCGGCATGGCCGGCTCGATGATCTCGCTGTTCATCTCCAAGTGGATGGCCAAGCGCAGCACCGGCACGGTGGTCATCGAGCAGCCATCGAACAGTACCGAGAAGTGGCTGCTCGACACCGTCGAGGAGCTGTCTCGCGAGGCGGGCATCAAGACCCCGGAGGTCGGCATCTTCCCGGCTCAGCAGTCCAACGCCTTCGCCACCGGCTGGAACAGGAACGACGCCCTGGTCGCCGTTTCGGCGGGCCTGCTCAACCGCATGCGCCCGGAGGAAGTGCGCGCGGTGCTGGCCCACGAGATCGGCCATGTGGCCAACGGCGACATGGTCACCCTGGCGCTGATCCAGGGCGTGGTGAATACCTTCGTGATGTTCTTCGCGCGCATCGTCGCCCACCTGGTGGACAGCTTCCTGAAAAGCCGCACCGACGGTGCCGGGCTGGGCTTTATGGGCTACTTTGCGGTGGTGATCGTGGCCGAGATCGTGTTCGGCATCGTCGCCTCGGCGATCGTCGCCTGGTTCTCGCGCTTCCGCGAATACCGCGCCGACGCCGCCGGCGCACAGCTGGCCGGTTCCGGGGCGATGATCAACGCCCTGGCCCGCCTCAAGGCCGAGACCGAGCTGCCTGACCAGATGCCGGATACGCTGCGCGCCATGGCCATCACCAAGGGCCAGACCAAGTCGCTGATGGAGCGGATGTTCGCCAGCCACCCGCCTCTCGACGACCGCATCCGCGCCCTCAAGGAGGCGGCCTACCGGCAGTAAGGCGTCACTGCCCTACCCTTTGGCCACTCGCGGAACGGGCTCACCCATGGGTGAGCCCGTTTGCGTTGCCGCGCTGCGCGCCTCAGCTGACTCGGAACCCCGCTGCGGCGAGCAGCGGTGCCAGTGGCCGGCCGCCGGCCCCCATAGCGATCTCCAGGGTGGCAAACTCGCGGCGCAGCGGATAGTTGGCGCGCCAGGCATCGAAGCCCTTGGCCATGCCATGAGTGGCGACCATCCGTGCCAGACCGTCATGGTCGCGGCGCACGTCATAGACGGCGCGCATGCACAGCCGCAGCGCCTCCCAGGGCGGCAGCCCACTCCCCAGCTCAAGACGCGGTAGCGGCGGCGGCGGCGCCAGGTCGTCGAATCGCAGCCCCACCGGCAGTCCAAAGTAACCCAGCGCGGCGGCATAGACCTGCTGAGTACCGCGCAGCTTGCCATCCAGGCTATGGCCGGCGATATGCGGCGTGGCGATCTCCGCCAACTGCCACAGCTGCTCATCGATAGCCGGTTCCCCTTCCCAGACATCGAGCACCGCGCGCAGATCGCCTGCCGTAGCCAGCCGCTGGCGCAGCGCAGCACCATCCAAGCAGTCGCCGCGACCGGCATTGAGTAGCCAGGAGCCAGGCCTCAGTGCGGCAAGCCGCTCGGCGTCCAGCAGGTGATGGGTGGCATACGGGCCGCTGTGCACCAGCGGGGTGTGCAGACAGAGCACGTCGGCCCACTGGCAGAGCTCGTCCAGCCCGTAGAAGTGCGTCTGCGGCTCGGCCTCGGCGCGGGGAGGGTCGCAGCGGCGGCAATCAAGCCCCAGCGCCGTCAGCCGCTGGTAAAGGCGCTCGCCCACGTTACCGGCGCCGACGATACCCACCCGCCGCTGATCGAGGGCGGCCCCGTCGCGCTCGGCCAGCAGCACAAGACTCGACAGCACATAGTCGACCACCGCCTCGGCGTTGCAGCCGGGGGCACTGGCGAAACCGATGCCGCGAGCGGCCAGGGTTGCCTGATCGATATGGTCAGTGCCAATAGTGCAGGTGCCAACAAAGCGCAGCCGGGCGCCGGCGCGATGGGCGGCATCCAGCAAGGCCTCATCGACCCGGGTGATGGAGCGTACAATTAACGCCTCGGCGCCAGCTAGGTTCGCCGCTTCGATCTCGCGACCAGGCAGCGCCAGCACCTCGCCCAGTTCACCAAAGCAGTGCTCGGCGGCGGGAATATTGGCATCCACGATCACCCGCATACAGGCCTCTCAATAAGCGATTAACGTACAGCCATAGCGCTATGGCTACGACAATAGCGCCGTTACAATAGCATGCTCATCACCACCGAGCGCCTCGCTCGCCAACCATTTGCAGGAGCCTCGATGATCGTCCGCTGGGAGAGTGAGCATGACTACGTGCTGGTGCATATCCATCAAGACATGTTTGGCGACTGGATTTTCAGCCGCGCCTGGGGCCAGATCGGCACCCAGTTCGGAGGGCTCAAGCATCAGTTGGCCGACGACTATACGCAGGCGATGATGTGGCTCGACGACGTCGGCCATATCCAGACTTCACGCGGCTTTCGCAAGGTGCTGGAGGTGCAGGCCGACTCCCCCGAGGGGCGCGACGCCGTGCGCCAGCTATCGCTGCTGGAGGCGCTGTAAGCGCCGAGCGCTAGCCCAGGTAGCGCCGCCCACCGCGCATCACGGCTCCCTTAGCCTCGGAGGGGGCCGGCTGGCCATACAGCTGCCGCTGCAAGGCCTCCCAGGCGCCGGCATCCAGCCAGCCGCGCGCCTCCAGCCAGGCCGCCAGTCGCGCCGGGTCGAAGCCGCGATCGAGCTCCTCGCCCTGGTCATCGGCGAGCACCGGAATCCGCACCCCATAGCGCGCCATCAAGGCGTCGTCTTCGCTGATTTCGATATGCTCGAGGGTCACCGGCTCACGGCTCAGTTCGGTCAAGAGCGCTTCGAGCTGGCTGCACAGATGGCAGCCCAGGGTGGTGTAGAGCCGTAGCCGAATCATGCGCCCTCCCGATGGCGGATCGTGAAGACGTGATGGATATCCGGGCGGCGCGCGAAGTCGGGATCGAAGGTCTTGGCCGAGATATCCTCCACCGCGTAGGCCGCAGCGAGATCGTCATCGAGCACGAACTTGCGCTGGTTGTTGGAGAACACCAGGGTGCCGTCGGTTGCCAGACGCGCCATGGCCAGGCGTATCAGACGACCGTGGTCGCGCTGGATATCCAGGGTCGTGTCCATCTTCTTGGAGTTGGAGAAGGTCGGCGGGTCCATGAAGATCAGGTCGAACTCGCTGCCGGCGGTTTCCAGCCAACGCAGGCAGTCGTCGCGCACCACCCGATGGCGGCTCGGATCGAGACGGTTGAGCGCGAAGTTGTCCCGCGCCCACTCCAGGTAGGTATTCGACAGGTCGACGCTGACGCTATCGCTGGCGCCGCCCTGCTGCTCGGTGCCCAGTGCGGCGTGAACGGTCGCCGTGGCGGTATAGCAGAACAGGTTGAGGAAGCGCGCACCGGGGGCCAGCTCGGCGAGCAGTCGCCGCACCGGACGGTGATCGAGGAACAGCCCGGTGTCCAGGTAGTCGCGCAGGTTGACCCACAGCCGCGCCCGCCCCTCGCGCACCTCGAAGCGCTCGCCGCTGGCAGCCTGCTTCTGGTACTGGGCGCGCCCGCTCTGACGCTCACGCTGCTTGACGTAGACATGCTCGGGGCGCACGCCGAGCACCTCGGGAATCACCTGCAAGGCGTCGTGCAGGCGGCGCTGGGCCTGAGCGGCGTTGACCGTCTTCGGCGGCGCGTACTCCTGCACGTGCACGCGCTCGGCGTAGACGTCGATGGCCAGGGCGTACTCGGGCATATCGGCATCGTAGAGCCGGTAGCAGGACTCACCGCGCTGCTTTAGCCACTTCTTGAGACGTTTACGGTTCTTCTCCAGGCGATTGGCGAACATCTGCGCGCCCTCGCTGCGCCGCGGGACGTCGTCGGCCTCGGTGGAAGTTCTCGGCGTCTGCGGCTCCCCCGGCTCGGCCTGGGGCAGCGGCATCAGCAGCAGCTTGCAGTCCAGGGGACCGTTCTTGAAGGCGTACTGCTTGACGGCGCGCAGCCCGGTGCGGTGGCCAAGGTCCGGGTTGCCGGTGAACAGCGCCAGGGTCCAGCCCGGGAAGGCACGCCGACAGCGCTCGCCTATTGCGGCATACAGCGGCACCAGCTCGGGCAGCTCGCCGATACGCTCGCCGTAGGGCGGGTTGGTGATGACCAGGCCCGGGGTCTCCTCAGACAGCGCCGCGGGGCGCGTCAGCTGGTTTACCGCGCCGCCGCTGAAGGTGATCGGCGCCGGAATCCCGGCGCGCATGGCGTTGGCCTGGGCCGCGGCGATCGCCGGCGGGCTCTGATCGAAGCCGAACAGGGCGCTCTTGCAGCGCTTGCGACCGATGCTGGCGCGGGCCTCGGCCTCGCGCTTGAGCTCGGCCCACAGCGCCGCGTCGTGGCCGGCCCAGCCGTGAAAACCGAAGCGCTCCCGCGCCAGCCCCGGCGCCACATCGGCGGCCATCAGCGCCGCTTCGATGACCAGGGTACCAGCACCACACAGCGGGTCGACCAGCGCCTCACCGGCCTTGGCCCTGGTCGGCCAGTCGACGCGCATCAGCAGCGCGGCGGCGAGATTCTCCTTGAGCGGAGCGTGGCCAAGCTCGCGGCGGTAGCCGCGCTTGTGCAGGCTCTCTCCAGCCAGATCGATGCCCAGGGTAAGGCGACCACGGTGCAGGTGAGCATAGAGACGCAGATCCGGCGCCTTGGGGGCGATATCCGGGCGCCCGACACCAGCGGCGCGCAGCGCCTCGACCACCCCATCTTTGACGGTCTGGGCGCCGAAACGGGTGTGCCGGATATGCTCTGACTGGCCGTGAAAGTCCACCGCCAGGGTCGTTCCCGGCCGCCAGTGCTGCGCCCAGGGCAGTACCGCGGCGCAGGCGGCGAGCTGTTCGGGATGTTCGATGCCCTCTTCCCGGGCCAGGCACAGCACCACCCGATTGGCCAGTCGCGACCATAGGCAGAGCCGATAGGCCACTTCGAGGGAGCCGCTGGCGTGCACGCCAGCCACGGTAGTCTTGTCGACCCGCGCGCCAAGCGCGCTGAGCTCATCTGCCAGCAGCCCCTCGATACCCCACGGACAGGTGACAAAAAGATGATGGCTATCAGCTAGTTGAAGATCAGTCATAAAAAAGTGCCATGGCTCTGGTGCCGGTCATATTCCTGTAGTGTCAATCTGATAATGGCCTTATGCCAAATCGCGGCTCGACAAGGCCCCGCATCATGAACTAGATATAAAAGGGTAGCTACTGAAAACGCATGCGTTTCTTGTCCATGGGCGCCATTGGCAATGGCGTGTGGTGGGTCGGCCCGACTCACCGCACAGACGTCATATGTCCCGAAAAATCCTTGGTTCTTTCAAGAGGCCATCCGATGAAACGACAGAAACGTGATCGCTTCCAGCGTGCTTATGTTCACGGTTACAAGGCAGGCATCACCGGCCGTTCCCGTGATGACTGTCCCAGTCAGGATGTGAATCTTCGCGAATACTGGATGAGCGGTTGGCGTGAAGGTCGTGGGGATCAATGGTCCGGTATGACAGGTGTCTCCGGCATTCACAAGAACCCCATGGTGATGTGATATCACTGTCTTCATCGTTTAATGCCTACGCATACGATGAATCCTTCAAGGCCCGCCTCACCCGCGGGCCTTTCTGTTGCTCCGCTTACGCCACCGACTCATGCGCTTCACGTAGCGCCTGCGCGCACTCCCCCACCAGCGCCGGGCCGCGGTAGATGAACCCTGAGTAGAGCTGCACCAGATCGGCGCCCGCCGCGACCTTGGCGCTAGCCGTCGCGCCGCTTTCGATACCGCCCACGCCAATGATTGGCATGCTCGGCAGCTGCCGGCGCAGCTCGCGAATGACCCGGTTGGACGCCTCGAACACCGGCCGTCCCGACAGTCCACCCTGCTCATCGCCGTGCTGCAACCCCGCCACCGCTTCCCGCGCCACCGTGGTGTTGGTGGCGATCACCGCGTCGATCTCGCTGCGGGTCAGCGAAGCGGCCACCAGTCCGACCTCTTCGGCGCTCATGTCCGGCGCGATCTTCACCGCCAGCGGCACGCGCCGTCCGCTCCGTTGATCCAACTGTGTCGCCTCTTCGCGCAGGCGGCCGAGCAGCCCGTCGAGATGCTCACCGAACTGCAGATTGCGCAGCCCAGGGGTATTCGGCGACGAGATATTGACGGTGATGTAATGGGCGTGGGCGTGCACCTTGCGCAGGCAGATCAGATAGTCATCGACCGCCTGCTCCACCGGCGTGGTGAGGTTCTTGCCGATATTGATGCCGATCACGCCCGGGTAGCGGCTGGCCTTGACCCGCGTTACCAGGTGGTCGACGCCGGCATTGTTGAAGCCCATGCGATTGATGATCGCTGCGGCCTCAGGTAGGCGGAACATCCGCGGCTTGGGGTTACCATCCTGAGGCTTGGGAGTCACGGTGCCCACCTCGACGAAGCCGAAGCCCAGCGCGCCCAGGGCATCGAGGTGGTCGGCGTTCTTGTCGAGCCCGGCGGCCAGACCGACTCGATTGGGGAAACGCAGCCCCATCAGCTCCACCGGATCCTCCACCCCGGCACCGCCGAGATATCGGGCCAGGCCCAGACCATTGGCCAGATCGAGCCCCTTGAGGGTCACGCCGTGGGCAGTCTCCGGATCGAGTCGGAACAGCAGCGAGCGGGCAAGCGAATACATGGCACTCCTCGGGGCGGCGGATGGGCGACGGGCGGCGATTATAGCTCAGCCGCCCCGTAAACGACGAACCCCCGCCGGTCAGCGGGGGTTCGCGGCGCGATCAGCGCGGTTCAGCTCTCGCCGTTGCTCTCGGCGAGGTCGATTAGCTCACGGATCGCCACGGCGAACAGCGGGAAGCCGCCCTGACTGCCGGAGCGAACTTCGGCCGTCAGGCTGCACCAGCGCTGGAAGAGGCTATCGTGGCGCTCGATCCACTGGGCCACGCGCTGCTCGACGTCGCGGGCCCCGCTGTCGAGCTTGATCACCCTCACCGTCAGCGCCAACTGCTGGCGGTCGAGGTCGTCGCGGAAGGCTTCCCGCGCCATCGCTTGCCAGCTGTCGCGCACCTCCAGCGCGTTGATCTGCTCGATCATCCACGGCAGCTCGAGACGGTGCCCCACCTCATAGAAGACCTCGGCGACGCGCTGAATCTTCTCGTCGGTCTGCTTGGCGGCCTCAATGATCCCCAGCCCGGCGTAGAGCCCCTGAGCCGAGGCCACGCTGCTGGCCAGAGCATCGGGTACGCCGGCTGCCTTGAGCTCGGCGCGGCGCGCCTCCCAGGCCTCGCGCTCGTCGCCACGCAGGCGCTTGCCGAGACTCTCCTGGAGCTGAGCCAGCCGCGGCGCGAAGTGCTCGATGCAGTCCTTGGTGGTCATGCCGCTGCGCTGACGCAGGAACCAGCGCGTGGCACGACGCAGCAGCCGCATCAGGTCGAGCATCATACGGTACTGGACGCGGCTCTCGACCTTGTTGTCGAGCGCCTCGATCTTGTGCCACACGCCGTTGAGGCTGAAACTATCGCGGGCCATGATATAGGCGCGGGCAATCTCAGCACGCCCGGCACCCGTGGTATCCATCAGCCGGCGCACGAAGACGATGCCCATGTGATCGACCAGGTCGTTGGCAATCTGGGTGGCGACGATCTCGCGCTTCAGCTTGTGCTCGTACATCTCAGGCTTGAAGCGCTCCACCAGCACCTGCGGGAAGATCCGCTCGAGATGCTGCTGGATATAGGGATCGTCGGGCACCTCGGAGGCGATCAGGTCGCCCTTGAGGGTGCTCTTGGCATAGGAGATCAGTACCGACAACTCGGGCAGGCTGAGGCCCTCACCGGCGTTGGCGCGCTCGATCAGCGACTCGTCGTCAGGCAGGAACTCCAGCTCACGATCCAGGTGGCCGCTGGCCTCCAGCTCGTTGATAAAGCGCCGGAAGGGGCCCATGCCCTCCTTGGAGAGCACTTCCGATAGCGACAGCGCCTGGGTCTGGCGGTAATTGTCGAGCAGCACCAACTGCGACACATCCTCGGTCATCTCGGCCAGCAGCTGATTGCGCTGCTTGTCGGTCATGTCGCCGCGCTTGACGATATCGTCGAGCAGGATCTTGATGTTGACCTCATGGTCGGAGCAGTTGACCCCGCCGGCGTTGTCGATAAAGTCGGTATTGACCCGCACGCCGCGCCATGCGGCTTCCATGCGGCCACGCTGGGTCAGGCCCAGGTTGCCGCCCTCGCCCACCACCCGGCAGGCCAGCTCGCGACCGTTGATGCGCAGCGCATCGTTGGCCTTGTCACCGACCTCGGCGTCGCTCTCGTCGCTGGCCTTGACGTAGGTGCCGATGCCGCCGTTCCAGATCAGGTCTACAGAAGACTTGAGCATGGCGCGAATCAGCTCGTTGGGCGACAGCTTGTCGGCCTGAATACCGAAGGCCGCTTTCATCTCCGGGCTGATGGCGATCGACTTGGCGTGGCGCGAGAAGATACCGCCCCCCTGGGAGATCAGGCCAGCATCGTAGTCCTCCCAGCTCGAGCGCGGCAGGCCGAACAGCCGCTCCCGCTCGGCGAACGACTTGGCCGCGTCCGGTGACGGGTCGACGAAGATATGCATATGGTTGAAGGCGCCGAGCAGGCGGATCTTGTTGGATAGCAGCATGCCGTTACCGAACACGTCGCCGGCCATGTCGCCGATGCCCACCACGCTGAACTCGTCGGCCTGGGTATTGACGCCGAACTCACGGAAGTGGCGCTTGACCGACTCCCAGGCGCCCTTGGCGGTGATGCCCATCTTCTTGTGGTCGTAGCCGTTGGCGCCGCCGGAGGCGAAGGCGTCGCCCAGCCAGTGGCCATACTCGAGGGAGATCTCGTTGGCGATATCGGAGAAGGTCGCGGTGCCCTTGTCGGCGGCGACCACCAGGTAGGGATCATCGTCGTCGTGGCGCACCACCGCCTGGGGCGGCACCACCTCGCCGGCCACCAGGTTGTCGGTGACGTCGAGCAGGGCGCGAATGAAGATCTGATAGCAGGCGATGCCTTCGCGCTGCAGGGCGTCGCGATCGCCACTCTCGGGCAGTCGCTTGCAGACGAAGCCGCCCTTGGCTCCCACCGGCACGATCACCGCGTTCTTGACCTGCTGGGCCTTGACCAGCCCGAGCACCTCGGTGCGGAAGTCTTCGCGACGATCCGACCAGCGCAGCCCACCGCGGGCCACCTTGCCACCGCGCAGGTGCACGCCCTCGACTCGCGGCGAGTAGACGAATATCTCGAACGCCGGACGCGGCTTGGGCATATCCGGCACCTGGGTCGGGTCGAGCTTGAAGGCGATATAGTCCTTGAGCTCACCGTCATCGCCGGGCTGGTAATAGTTGGTACGCAGGGTGGCCTGAATCAGCTCGATATAGCGGCGCAGCAGCAGATCGTCGTTGAGGCTGGCCACCCCGTCGAGGCTGTGCTGCAGGCGCAGCAGGCACGCCTCGACCTCGCTGTCGCGGTCGCCCTGCTCGGGGTCGAAGCGCAGCTCGAACAGCGTCACCAGCTCGCGGGTAATCTCCGGGTGCTTGGTCAGGGTGGTGGCGATATACAGCTGCGACAGACCGAAGCGAATCTGTTTCAAGTAGCGCGCGTAGGCGCGCAGCATGGCCACTTCGCGCCAGCTGAGGTTGGCGCCAATCACCAGCCGGTTGAAGGGGTCGTTCTCGGCTTCGCCGTTCCAGATACGCTTGAAGGCGTCGATGAACGGCTCACGCATCTCCTGCAGATTGACCACTTCGTTGCTGTGGTGCTCGAGATCGAAGTCGTGAATCCAGCAGGTGCCGTCGTCACGGGTGATCTCGTAGGGGCGCTCGCCGATCACTCGCAGCCCGAGATTCTCCATCACCGGCAGCACGTCAGACAGCGGGATCGGCCGGTCGCGATGGAACAGCTTGAGGTTGACCCCGTCGCCCTCCTCCTCGACGAGCCGATAGAGCGACAGCGACAGCGGCGCCCCGGCGTCCAGATCGTTGACGTGGTGGATGTCGTAGACCGCGGTGCGAGCCGTGAAGTCCTCGCGATAAGCCGCCGGGAAGGCGTCGCGGTAGACGTCCATCAGGCGATTGGCCTGCTCCTCGCCGAAGCCCTCCACCATCGCCTCGTGCAGATCGTCGCGCCAGCTGCGCGCCAGGCTGATGACCTTGTTCTCGATGCGCTTGAGGTCGTAATCGGCCGGTGCGTCGCCGTTGAAGCGCAGGATAAGCTGAATACGCGCCAGCACCGACTCGGAAAGATAGGTATTGAAGTCGCCGAAGGTGGCGTCGAGCTCCTCGCACAGCAGGTTCTGGATGCGTACCCGCAGATCGGTGGAGAACACATCCCGCGGTACGAACACCAGGCAGGAGTAGAACTTGCCGAAGCGGTCCTCGCGCACGAACAGCCGCACTCGGCGCCGCTCACGGATATTGAGAATCCCCAGCGCGGTGCGGGTCAGCTCCTCGCTGTCGATCTGGAACAGGTCATCGCGGGGATAGACCTCGAGGATCTGCATCAGCTGCTTGCCATCGTGCCCCTCGGGATTGACCCCGGTGGCCTCCATCACCGCCTTGAGCTTCTTGCGCAGCACCGGCACGCTGCGCGGCGACTCGTTGTAGACCGTCGCGGCATACAGCCCCAGGAAGCGACGCTCACCGATCACCCGCCCCTTGGCATCATAGCGGTCGATGGAGATGTAGTCCGGGTAGGCCGGGCGATGCACGCGGGAGTGATGGGCGCTCTTGGCGAACGACAGCAGCTCGGGAATCAGCACGTAGTGATCGCCGTCGACGCCCTGGTCGTTGCGGATCCGCTCACGGTAGCGAGGCTGGTCGAGGCGGAACACCCCGAGCTCACTGCCCTTGACCTGTTGGAGCTCATCGTGGCCGTCGA
This sequence comes from Halomonas sp. ML-15, assembly GCF_014779595.1. GTDB lineage: Bacteria > Pseudomonadota > Gammaproteobacteria > Pseudomonadales > Halomonadaceae > Franzmannia. Next base: position 245,784 of record NZ_JACXZT010000010.1, on the reverse strand, counting down.
CGTCCACCACCGCGTACTCGTCGTAGCCGAGGAAGGTGAAATTATCGTCGAGCAACCACTCGAGGAAGGCCATGGCCTCGTCATGGTCGGCGGGATCGACCTGCTTGGGCCGCTTGGTCTTTAGCTCCTTGAGCGCCGCCGCGACCTGCTCACGCATCGGCGCGAAATCGGCCACCGCCGTGCGCACGTCGCGCAGCACCTCGTGCAGGCTGGCTTCGATCTCCTCGAGCAGCTTGGCATCTGAGTGGCGATCGACCTCGATCACCATCAGCGATTCACGCGAGGCCGGCGCGTCCTTGTCGCCGGACCGGGTGACCTTGGTCAGGCGATGCTGGGCATCGCGCTGCATGGCCAGTACGGCATTATGGATGGCGTGCACGGTGATGCCACGACGGTTGAGCTCGATGCGCACCGAGTCGACCAGGAACGGCATGTCCGCATGCAGCACCTCGACCTGGGTGTGGGTCGACTGCCAGCCGTGCTCGGCAAAATCGGGGTTATAGACCCGTACCTTGGGCTTGGAAAGGTCGTGGCTCTGAATAAAGTGCCAGGTCGACAGCGTCGCCCCATAGACGTCCTCGGGGCGGCGACCGGTCATGTCCTCGAGTGACACGCTGGCATAGAACGCATCGGCAAAGGCAGTAATCGCCTTGACCTTGTCGTCCGGTAGCCGCTTGACCAACTGTGCCTGAAGCTGGGCCAGAAACTCCTGTTTGCCTTCGATCGCAACGTGTTGCATCCATCACCTCGGCGTGAGCCGGCCGCTGCGCGACCGACGAAATCATCCATATAAACGACTCTTATGGTCGCATGTGGCGCCACTCTACTCTCGACGCGGCGCATCCCCCACCGACTTGCCAACCTTGTCATGCTGTATGTCAGTTAGGCATCGACGCTTGACTTAGGGAAGCACTGACCAAATGCCTACGCAGGCGAATCGCTGCGTTACGCGCTGCTCGAAATCCTCACCTATACCCCATAGGCTCCGGTTTCTGCGCTGCGGGCGCCTTGCGATCCCGCTCGCCGATTTGCTCAGCGCTTCCCTAGCGGCGCTCCAGCAGCACCCCGCATTCGCAGTGGTGGGTCCAGGGAAACTGGTCGAACAGCGCGAAGCGGGTGATGCGGTGGCTGTCGCAGAGCCGCTCGAGATTGACCGCCAACGTATCAGGGTTGCATGAAATGTAGACGATGCGCGAGTAGCCGCTGAGCTGCGCGCAGCTGGCGTCATCCAGTCCGGCTCGCGGCGGATCCACCAGTACGGTAGAAAAATCGTAGTCGTCGAGCGCCATCTCGGCCACCCGACGGCCACCTTTCTCGCCCTTTAGCGCGGCAGCGAACTCCTCGGCGGACATTCGCCCCACCTGAACATTGTCGACGCCGTTGGCGGCCAGGTTCTCCCGCGCGCTGGCCACCGAGGTGCGCGAGATCTCGGTGGCCAGCACGCGGCGAAAATTCTCGGCCAGGGCCACGGTGAAGTTGCCGTTGCCGCAGTAGAGTTCGACCAGATCGGCGGTCTGGCTGTCGCGGGTCACGTCCCGCGCCCAGCCGAGCATGGCGCGACAGATTTCGGCATTGGGCTGGGTAAAGCTGTTCTCCACCTGCTGGTAGGCGAAGGTGCGCCCGTCTACCTCGAGCCGCTCCCAGACGTGGTCGCGCTCGAGCACCAGGCGCTGCTTGCGCGAGCGGCCGATGATGGCGATGCCCAGCGCCTCCTGCAGCGCCCGCGCCTCGGCCTCCCAGGCCTCGTCCAGCGGCTTGTGGTAGATCAGCGTGACCAGCGCCTCGCCGGTCAAGGTCGTCAAGAACTCGACCTGGAACAGCTTGCGCCGCAGCAGGGTGTTCTCGCGCAGTGCCTCGATCAACTGGGGCATTAGCGCATTGATCCGCTGGCTGGCCACCGGATACTGGTCGAGTCGAATCACCCGTTTCTGCTTGGGATCCTCGGGGTCGACCTCGAACATGGCGTAGTACAGGTCGTCGCCGTCGTGCCACAGACGGAATTCGCAGCGCATGCGGTAGTGGCTGGGCGGCGAAGCGAACACCTCCAGCGGCGGCGGTTCGAAATGCGCGAATTGGGCGCTGATGCGCTGACGCTTGGCCTCGAGCTGCTCGGCATAGCGCGGTGGGTCGACGACGGGTACGGCCACGGGGCCTCCTTGACGATAAACATTCAGTAACCAGCGGCGCCTCAAGGCGCCGGAGAAGATAGCGCGGTATCGGCATCATCCAGCCCCAGCCAGCGCACCTGGGCAAAGCCGAAACGCGCCAGCGCCGGTGTCAGCTGCGGCGCCTCGCGGGTCAGCCAGGCCGTCTGCGGTTCAGACGCCAACGGCAGCGGTGACACCACCTGAGCAACCCGCCGGGCGATGGCGTCGCCGGAGTCGACCCAGGTCACCGGGCGCGGGGCCGCGGCGACCAGCGCCTCGCGCAGGAGCGGAAAGTGGGTGCAGCCGAGCACCACGGTGTCGAGTTCGGGGTCCTGCCACAGCGGCGCCAGACACGCCTCGATCAGCGTCGGCTCCAGCGCCTCGCCGGCCAGCCAGGCTTCGGCCTGGGCCACCAGCGGGTCGGCCGCCAGGCGCTGCACGCGGCAGTGACCGGCGAAGGTTTCGATCAAGCGCCGCGTATAGGGGCGGTTGACCGTGGCCGAGGTGGCCAGCAGCGCCAGGTGGCCGCTCTGCGACAGCGCTGCGGCAGGCTTGATCGCCGGAACCGTGCCCACCACCGGAATCGCCAGGCGGGCACGCAGCGCCGCGAGGGCCAGGGTACTGGCGGTATTGCAGGCCACCACCAGGGCAGTGGCACCGCTAGCCGCTACCGCGGCCTCGCATACCGCCACGCAGCGCGCCACCAGCCAGGCATCCTGCTTGGTGCCATAGGGCAGCATGGCATTATCGCAGACGTAGGCCAGCGACGCCTGAGGCAGGCGCTGACGCATCGCCGCCACCACCGACAGCCCGCCGACGCCAGAATCGAACACCAGCAGCGGGCCGCTCATGCCTGCCGCCCCTGAAAATGCCCCAACAGGGCGTCGATCAGCACCCGTAGTCGGGCCGGCATCAGCTCACGCTCGGCGTACAGCAGGTGCACGTCGAGGGGTGGCGGTACAAAGGCGTCAAGAACCCGCACCAGGCGGCCGCGGCGCACCTCGGGCTCACCGAGAAAGGCCGGTTTCATGGCCAGTCCCATGCCGCGCGCTGCGGCTTCGACCAGGGCGCGGCCGTTATTGCAGGTCAGCACCGGCCGGTAGCGCACCCGCTCCGGCTGGCCGTCGACCCAGAAGGTCCAGCCCGGGCCGCCGCGCTGCAGGCTATAGTGCAGACAGCGGTGGCCGGCGAGGTCGCGGGGATGGTGCGGCACCCCGTAGCGTTCGAAATAGCTCGGCGCGCCGTAGAGATAGATCGGCATTTTCATCAGCGGACGGGCAATCAGGCTGGAGTCCTCCAGCGCCCCGATGCGAACCACCAGGTCGAAGTCCTCGGCCAGCGGATCGACGCGGCGGTCTTCCAGCACCACCTCCAGTTCCACCCCGGTATGGGCCTGCTCGAAGGCCTGCAGCGCCGGCATCAGCTCGCGCACCCCGAAGTCCAGCGGCGCCGACAGCCGCAGGCGACCGCGCACCTCGCCGCGCTGTTCGCCCAGCTCCGCCTCCAGCTCGCCCAGCTCATCGAGCAGCCGAGCGGCGCCCTGCAGGTAGCGCTCGCCCTCGGCGGTCAGCTGCAGGCGCCGGGTGGTACGCATCAGCAGACGCACCCCGAGCAGCGCTTCCAGGCGTGATACCTGCTTGCTGACCATGGCGTTGGAGAGCCCGAGCTTGCGCGCCCCGCCGGCGAAGCTGCCCGCTTCGACGACGGCGCGAAATATCTGCATTGCCTGTAGCCGGTCCATAGCGCCCCGCGCGGTGTGATCGATGCCGGGCATTCTACCCTGCCGCGGGTCACGACTCGACCGTCGCGACGACGCTTGCTCAATATCGAAATACTGGTTATTTTTACAGCATATATGATTTATCTGGAGCCACCATGCGTCTGACCCCTATCCCCCAGCACGCCGCACACAAGGCTTGCCCCGGCCTGCAGCGTCGCGGCGCCAGCGGCTTTCCGTCCCCTGCCGACGACTATCTGGACGCCCCGCTGGATCTGCACCGCCAGCTGGTGCCGCGCCCGGCCTCGACCTTCTTCATGCGCGTCGAGGATTCGAGCCAGGCGGCCAGCGGCTTTCAGCGCGGCGACCTGCTGGTGGTCGACCGGGGGCTGACGCCACAGCGCGGCGACTGGGTGGTGGCGGTGATCGACGGCGAGCTGTGCCTGCGTCAGCTCGACGGTCGCCAGCAGCGCCTTTGGCTGTGCCCACCCAGTCGCTCTCAGGCGCGCCTGCCCCTCGACGGGGAGAGTGACTGCCGCCTGTGGGGGGTCGTCCACTACCTGGTACACGGCTGCCGCCAGGCGCCGCCACTGGATAGCTGAGCCGCGATGTACGCGCTGGTCGATGCCAATAACTTCTACGTCAGCTGCGAGCGGCTGTTTGCCCCCCGTCTGGAGGGCCAGCCGGTGGGCGTGCTCTCCAACAACGACGGCTGCGTGATCGCTCGCTCCAACGAGTTCAAGGCGCTGGGCATCCCGATGGGGATCCCGACCCACAAGATTTCCCCGGCACTGCGCCGCAGGATCACCCTCTGCTCATCCAACTACACCCTCTACGGCGACCTCTCGGCGCGCACCCAGCAGGTGTTGGCAGCGCGGGTGCCGGCGCTGGAGCCCTACTCCATCGACGAGAGCTTCCTCGACCTGCGCGGACTGAGCAACGACCTCTCCGCCCTCGGCGCCGAGCTGTGCCTGGCGGTGGCGCAGGAGGTGGGCCTGCCGGTGTCGGTGGGCATCGCCCCGACCCGCACCCTGGCCAAGCTCGCCAACCACCGCGCCAAACGCCAGCCAAACCGGCCGCAGGTGTGTGTCTGGGCCCACGCTGACGACCGTGATCTGCGAGACACCCTCGCCACGCTGCCGCTGGGAGCGGTGTGGGGGATCGGCGAGCGCCTGCAGTGCCGGCTACTCGATCACGGCATCGAGACCGCCGGCGCGCTGCGCGACGCCCCCCGCAGCTGGCTGCAGCGGCGCTTCGGGGTAGTCGTGGCACGCACCGCTCTCGAGCTCGCCGGGCAGCCCTGCCTCTCGGGCACCGACCTGGCCACGCCGCGGCGCAGTATTCTCTGCTCGCGCTCATTTCGCCAAGCGCTGCGGCGGCGCGACTCCCTCGCCGCGGCCCTGCGCCACCACTGCCAGCGGGCCGGAGAGAAGCTGCGCCGTGACGACCTCCAGGCCGCCGCCATCGGCGTCTTCCTGCGCACCAACCCGTTCCAGGATGTGGTCCAGCGCCGCGCCAGCCTATGGGCGCCGCTGGCAGTACCCAGCGCCGACACCCTGCATCTCAACCACCTCGCCCAGCAGCTGCTTGACCAGCTCTGGGAGGAGGGGCTGGCCTATCACAAGCTGGGCGTCATGCTGGCCGATCTGAGCCCCCTCCAGCACCACCAAGCCTCACTGCTCGACAGCGCCGAACCACCCGAGCAGGCGCGCCTGATGAGCGCCTGGGATGGCATACGCACACGCTTCGGGCGAGAGGCACTGACACTCGGCGTGCAGACTGACGACGCCGAGTGGCAGATGCACAGCCGCCAACGCTCATTGCGCTATACCACGCGCTGGGCTGAGCTGCCGGCGGTGCGGGCCCGCTAGCGGGATATAGGAGCTGGCAGCCTCATAGAGCAGGCTCCGGCGTTGCCCGGAGCTCGGCATAGAGCTCTGGATAGGCGGCCTGCAGATATTCGAGGCGCGCCTTGGCCCCCTCCGGCAGCAGGCTGGCCAAATAGCGCAGATCATCGTCGTCGAAGTGCTCGGCGATCAGCGGGAACAGCGACTCGCGCTCTTCGCGCAGGTAGCCGCGGTGGGCTTCGAGGTAGGCGCGCATATCCTCGGCGAAGCGGTCCATGGGCAGCACCGCGTCCATCAGGATCATATCGATATCCTGAGAGAGGCGCCGCAGCCGCTCACGCAGCCCCTGGTAATCGACGCTTAGACGGTTGCTGAGCTCGCGTACCTCAGGCACCTGGGTCGCGAGCTGTTCGCTGCACAGCCGCTCGAGCGGCACGGTGAAGTCCTCCATATAGTCGAGCATATAATCGACGACTTCACGAATCAGCTGGAAGTCGGGACGCTCACCGGCGGCAAGCGTCTTCTGTTTGAGCTGCAGCACGTGCAGCAGGCGCGCCATATTGGCATGATCCTGGCGCAATTGAGTCAGCATGGGCATGGAGGTAACTCCTCTGCTGTCGAGGGCGGACATCGGCATGGCATTGGATCTTGCCAAGGCGTTCCAGGTTCCAACCGACTAGGATAACGCCACGGCAACCGTGAATATTTAACCCTAGTGGGTATGGCGTGGTTCTGCCTGTCGCCAAACGTCGCACACGAAGTATACTGAGGATAGCATGGACCTGTTCAGCCAATCCCAAGCCAGCGCCAGCGCTCCACTGGCCTACCGCATGCGCCCGCGGCGCCTGGACGAGTACATCGGCCAGCAGGCACTGGTCGGCCCCGACAAGCCACTGCGGCGCATGGCGGAGAGCGCCAGCGTGCGCTCGATGATCCTGTGGGGGCCTCCCGGTGTCGGCAAGACCACCCTGGCAGAGATTCTTGCCAACGAATCCGGCGCCAACTTGGAGCAGCTCTCTGCGGTGATGGCCGGGGTCAAGGATATCCGTGCCGCAGTGGAGCGCGCGCAGCTCTCCCAGGGTCGCAGCACACTGCTGTTCCTCGACGAGATCCACCGCCTCAACAAGAGCCAGCAGGACGCCCTGCTGCCCCACGTCGAGTCAGGGCTACTGACGCTGATCGGCGCCACCACCGAGAACCCCTCCTTCGAGGTCAACTCGGCGCTGTTGTCGCGGGCGCGGGTCTATGTGCTCAAGGCGTTGAGCCAGGAGGAGCTCGAGGCGGTGCTGCGTCAGGCCCTCGACGACCCCGAGCGCGGGCTCGGCCAGCGGCATATTCGGGTCGATGACGAGGTGCTGGCGATGCTGGCCCGCGCCGCCGGCGGCGATGCGCGACGCGCCCTGGGCCTGCTCGAGACCGCCTGCGATTTCTGCGTTCCCGACGGCGACGGCGAGCGCCTGCAAGCCACAGCGCTGGCCGATGTGCTTGGCCACCAGGCGAGCGCCTTCGACAAGCAGGGCGACCACTACTACGACCTGCTCTCGGCGATCCACAAGTCGGTGCGCTCCTCGCGGGTCGACGCGGCGCTGATGTACATGGCGCAGTTCATGCAGGGCGGCGGCGACCCACTGGACGTGATCCGGCGCCTGGCGGCGATCGCCTCGGAGGATGTCGGCAACGCCGATCCCCGCGCACTACCGCTGGTGATGGCAGCCTGGGACGCCTATCTGCGCCTCGGCGACTACGAAGGTCAGCGCGCCATCGCCCACGCCGCCATTCACCTCGCGGTGGCGCCCAAGAGCAACGCCATCGACCAGGCCTGGAAGCAGGCCAAGGCGCTGGCCGCCCAGCACCCCACCCTCGAGGTGCCCAGCTATCTGCGCAACGCCCCCACCAAGCTGATGAAGGAGCTCGGCCACGGCGACGGCTATCGCTACGCCCATCACGAGCCCCACGGCTACCCCGCCGGCAACCGCCACGACTGCTGGCCCGAGGGCCTGCCCAGAGCGAGCCTCTACCAGCCCAGCGACTACGGCCAGGAGGCGCGTTTCAGGCAGATCATGGCGTGGCGCGCCGAGCTCGACGCCGAGGCCGATGGCAGCGCATAAAAACGCCGCCCCTAGGGGCGGCGTTTTCAGGCATGCAGACGGCTGTCAGTGCGTGTCGCGGATCACATCGGTGCCGTCGGGAATGTCAAAGACGAAGATGCTGTCGTCGATGCCCGGGTTGATCTCGATATTGCTGAACTCGATGGCGGTACGCTGGCCGGTGCTGTCGTTCATCTGCAGGGCCCCGAAGCGCTCGTCGTAGAAGGTCATCTTGAGCTCCTCGAACAGCGTATCGGCGCCACGCGGCACCAGCGTAAAAGTCTCGGTATCGCCCTGCTGCTGATGACTCACCTCATAGCTGTCGGTGAGCTCAGCGGCGCTGCCGGACAGCAGCAGTGCCGGCGTATGGGTTACCCGGGTGTCCAGCGCCTGCACCGTGACCTGCTCGAGGTCCGGGTCGTGGAGGAAGACCTCGTCACCATCGGACACCACCTCCTGCTGATAGGGCGCACCCACTTCCCAGCGGAACTTGCCGGGGCGCGACAGCCACATCTGACCGCGGGCCTCCTGGAGGCGCTGACCGCTGCCGTCGAGGATCTGCTGCTCGAAGTCGGCGGTATAGGTCTCCAGCGAATCGAGCAAAGCGGTGAGGCGCTGAGCGCCATCATCGGCCAGGGCGGTGAGCGGCGTGGCGGCAGCCAGCGACAGGGCCAGTAGCGATGTCTTCAGTTTCATCTTCACTCCCTTACGTCGCCCTCTCAGGGCACGACGATAATGTGTTCCCGATACATGGACAGCGCTCATGAGAGGGCGTTGCAGCACAACCCATGCTTCCACGATTGCTGCACGCTTGGCGTCAGTCACCCGCGGGCGGCCCGGCCAACACCTCACGGCTGCCGTTGCTGCCCATCGATGACACCACCCCAGCCGACTCCATTGCCTCGACCAGCCGCGCGGCGCGGTTGTAACCAATCTTGAAGCGTCGCTGCACCGCCGAAATCGAGGCCCGCCGCGACTCGGTGACGAACATCACCGCCTCGTCGTAGAGGGCGTCCTGCTCCGCATCGTCGCCGTCGCCAGCGCCGTCGGCCTCGAGGCCGGCCAGGGCATCGGCGGAGACCCCGCCGGAGAGAATCTCCTCGATGTACTCGGGCTCGCCGCGGCGCTTCCAGTCCTCGACGATGCGGTGCACCTCATCGTCGTCGACGAAGGCACCGTGTACGCGGGTCGGCAGACCCGAACCGGCCGGCAGATAGAGCATATCGCCGTGGCCCAGCAGGTTCTCGGCGCCGCCCTGGTCGAGGATGGTGCGCGAATCGACCCGGGAGGAGACCTGGAACGCCATGCGAGTAGGAATATTGGCCTTGATCAGACCGGTCACCACGTCCACCGAGGGGCGCTGGGTGGCCAGGATCAGGTGGATACCGGCGGCTCGCGCCTTCTGCGCCAGCCGCGCGATCAATTCCTCGACCTTCTTGCCGACGATCATGAACATGTCGGCGAACTCGTCGATCACCACCACGATATAGGGCAGTTTCTCGAGCACCGGCGGCGACTCATGCATCTGCCACGGCTGCGGCTCCCACAGCGGGTCGGCGACCTGGGCGCCGGCACGCTCGGCTTCGTCGAGCTTGGCATTGAAACCGGCGATATTGCGCACCCCCATGGCCGCCATCAGCTTGTAGCGGCGCTCCATCTCGGCCACGCACCAGCGCAGCGCGTTGGCGGCCTCCTTCATATCGGTGACCACCGGCGCCAGCAGATGCGGGATACCGTCGTAGACCGACAGCTCGAGCATCTTGGGGTCGACCATGATCATGCGCACCTGTTCGGGGGTGCCCTTGAGCAGCATCGAGATCAACATGGCGTTGACCCCCACCGACTTGCCCGAGCCGGTGGTGCCGGCCACCAGCAGGTGCGGCATCTTGCCCAGGTTGGCCACCACCGGCGCGCCGCCGATGTCCTGGCCCAGGGCCAGGGTCAGCGCCGAGGCCTCATGCTGGTAGCGGTCGGAGTCGATCACCTCGCGCAGGCGGATCATGGCGCGCTTCGGGTTGGGGATCTCGATGCCCACGGTAGGCTTGCCGGGAATGATCTCCACCACCCGCACGCTCTTGACCATCAGCGAGCGCGCCAGGTCCTTGGCCAGATTGCTGATCTTCGACACCTTGACGCCGGCGGCGGGCTTGATCTCGAAGCGCGTGATCACCGGCCCCGGCCAGGTTTCCACCACCTCGGCCTTGACGCCGTACTCGCGCAGGCGCGTCTCCAGCAGTTCGGCCATGCTCGCCAACTGCTCCTGAGTGTAGTTGGGCTGGTACGGCTCCGGCGGCGTCAGCAGCCGCAGGCTGGGCAGCTCCCCGTCGGGCTCTGAGGCCATGTCGAACTGGGGGCGCTGGTTCTGCAGGTGCTCCACGGTCCATAGCGTGGGGCCCGCCGGCTCGGCAGCCGCGGCGCGCCCCTGCTCGGCGCTGGCCTTGGCCGGCGCGGCGGCAGGCGGCGACTCAGCGGTCGGTGATGACTCAGGTGTCGGGGCCGGCTCGGGCTCCGCAGCGGCGGGAACTTCGTCCACCGTGACGCCGGGCGACGGCGCCTCGTCAGGCTCGTCGAGATCAGACCAGGAGAGTCGCGGCTCGTCGGCGTCACTCTCCTCGTCCCAATCGGCATCGCGCCAGCTGACCAAGCCCGGCTCGCGCTTGTCACTGCGCGCCGGCGAGTGTGGCGAGGAGCCCGATGAGGCCCAGCCCCGGGCAGGTGCATCGTCGGCCTCGCTATCACTGGCCGCTGGCTGCTCCGCTTCGGGCTTCGCCTCACGCGGCTGGTCGTCACGCTGGGCGCTTAGCGACATGCCCGCCCAACTGGGCTCATCGACCTCGGGGCGCAGTGGCGTCTCGCTGGCCGTGGTGCTGGCGGCAGCGGCCGTGCCGGTCCGGGCGACATGCCGGGTAGTCGCCGCAGGCGCATCCGCCACCTGAGCGCTGTAAGCCGCCTCTGGGCGCTTGGCCGAGGGGGTATGCGCCGGCACTTCCCAGGGAATGTCGGTCTTGCCGTCGTCGCCGAAGCCAGGCTCGCGGCGGGCACCGAGACGCGGTGCGTCACTCGCTGCGCTCAACTCCGGCTCGCTGGCAGCACGCTGTCCAGGCAGCAGGCGCTGCCACCAGCGTGCTGGCGCCTCGTCGGTGTCATCGACGTCGGCATCGGACTTGGCATCCTCATCGCTACGCTTGGCATCGCGGGCCTGCTCGCGGCGCACCAGCCAGTGGTCCTTGGCGCCGCCCAGCTGGCCCCAGACCCAGCCGATGAATCGAAACAGCTGGCGGCCCAACTCATCCATCACCGTCAACCAGGAGAGCCCGGAGAATAGCGGGAAGCCGCAGAGGATCGCGACCAGTGCCAGCAGTGTGGTGCCATGCGCACCCACCAGCGGATCCAATCCGATGACCAGCCCCTCACCCAGAATGCCGCCAGAGTTGGCCGGCAGGCTGCTCTGCGGGTTGTAAAAATGCAGGGCGCCGAGGGTGGTAGTGCCCAACAGCAGCAGGAACAGCCCGGCAGATTTGACCGCTAGCACCATCGCATCCCACTCGAAACGCACCTGGCGCGAGCGCACTAGCCACCAGGCGGCAAATCCGAGCATGCCGGGCCACCACAGCGCACTGGCGCCAAACAGCGAATACAACACGTCGGACAGCCAGGCACCCACTGGCCCCATCCAGTTGCCTACCGCGGTCTCCGGGCCGCTATGCGACCACCCGGGATCACCGGACTGGTAGCTGAACAAGGCCAACAGCAGAAATACGCAGCCGGCCAGCAGCAGGATCACTACCCCTTCGCGACTGGCACCTTGAAGCTTCAATCCAACGCGACGCGCCTGGTCCTTGGCCTGACTGGCCCTGCCCTTGGCCTGAGTCGCCGTGGTGCGGCGAGCGCTGGCTCTCTTCTTGACACTCAAGCGGCCTTCCCCCTTGTACGCCCTACGGCGTCTTTCATGGTCATGCAATGGCGCCATCATACCGAGCCAGCAGGCCGCATCACAGTAGGGAAACGGCGACAGCGGTGTAACGGGGATGACCCCCACCCCAGCGATGGTGAATAATGGCCGCTCGCCCTCGAGACGGATCACGTTTATTCATGCTGCCCTGGCTGCCCCCGACGCCGATTCGATTCCCGCCCATCGACACCGCACTCGACGATCCCGATGGTCTGCTGGCGGCGGGTGGCGCGCTCACCCCAGCGTGGCTACTGGCCGCCTACCGGCGCGGCATCTTCCCCTGGTACAGCGACGACCAGCCGATCCTGTGGTGGAGCCCCGATCCACGCATGGTGCTCTTTCCTGGCGAGTTAAAGGTCCGCCGCAGCCTCGCCAAACGACTGCGCAATGGCGGCTTCTCGACCAGCATCGACCACGCCTTCGCCGCAGTCATCGAGGCCTGTGCCGAGAGCCGCGCCGCACATGAAGGCACCTGGATCACCGCCGAGATGCGCCACGCCTACCAGGCACTGCACCGCCTCGGCCATGCCCACTCGGTGGAAGTATGGCGCGGCGGCGAGCTGGTCGGTGGCCTCTACGGGGTAGCCATCGGCCGGATGTTCTTCGGCGAGTCGATGTTCTCACGCGAGCGCGATGCCTCGAAGGTGGCACTGGTCGCTCTGGCCAAGCACCTGGAGGCCGGCGCTGGCGGCCTGATCGACTGCCAGATGCACACCGCCCACCTGGCAAGCCTGGGCGCCCGAGACATCGCCCGAAGCAGGTTCCTCGACTATCTTGAGCAGTATGCACAGGCCGCCGAACCGGCCTTTCATCCACCAGGAGAGGGCGACAGTGAGCAGTAACACGCCTCGGCAACCGACGCGGGATCTACGCTTTTTCCTGACGGTCCCACATGCCTGCAGCTATCTCGAGAAGCATGAAGCCACCACGCTGTTTCTCGATCCGCAGGAATCCCCCGGCCAGGGCGTCTACGATGCCCTGGCGCTGCTGGGTTTCCGACGCAGCGGGCGGCATCTCTATCGCCCCCACTGCGACGGCTGCAACGCCTGCGTCTCGGTACGCGTCCCGGTTGCCGACTTCTCCCCCAGCCGCAGTCAGCGCAAGCTGATGCGGCGTAATGGCGATCTCACCTTGCACGAGCGCCCCGCGCGCTTCGACGCCGAGCATTATGGCCTCTACTCACGCTATATCCGCGAGCGCCACGCCGATGGCGACATGTTCCCGCCCAGCCATGAGCAGTACCGCACCTTCCTGACCCTGGATCATCCCTATGCCCGGCTGCTGGAATTTCGCCTGGATGGACGCCTGGTGGCCGTCGCCGCCATCGACTTGCTGGGTCATGGGGTGTCGGCGATCTATACCTTTTTCGACCCCGACCCGGCCTACGACAGGCGTTCGCTGGGCAGCTACGCAGTGCTCACCCTTATCGAGCTGGCGCGTCGCCGCGACCTGCCCCACGTCTATCTCGGCTACTGGATCCGCGCCTGTCGCAAAATGAACTACAAGCGCAGCTTTCAACCGCTGGAGTACCTGCACGGCCGCCACTGGCGGCGAGAGATACCGCTATGAGCGGCTTTTTTGCCTTGGCGGGCAGCTTGCGGCACAATATCGCGCTATCTTGTTGACCATCACCAAGCGCACCATTACGAGGAACCGCCTAATATGGCACGTGAAGACCATATCGAAATGGAAGGTGTCGTCGTCGATACCCTTCCCAACACCATGTTTCGCGTCGAGCTGGAAAACGGCCACGTGGTTACTGCGCACATCTCTGGCAAGATGCGCAAGAACTACATCCGCATCCTGACCGGTGACAAGGTCAAGGTCGAGCTGACGCCCTACGACCTCTCCAAGGGCCGCATCGTGTATCGCTCGCGCTAACGTGGCGCACCGCGCCGTCTGCCTGCTACCGGCTCTGCGCCACCTTCCGAACGACGTGCGACTGTTTCCGCACGGCTGAGCTAGCGAGCCCCACAACGCGCGACGCCCCGTCTTTCGACAGGGCGCCGGTGTTCATGGGTCGATGGCGACCGGTATCCAGCACCGGCCGCATGTCGTCAGGCCAGTTCGGCCTCCGTTTCCAGACTCAGCTCGTTGCTATCCTGATCAACGCTGACGTGAACCACGCCGCCGTGCTCTGAGAGCTCACCGAACAGAATCATCTCGGCCAGGGGTTTCTTGAGCTTATCCTGAATCAGCCGCGACATCGGCCGGGCACCCATATCGGGATCGTAGCCCTGTTCGGCGAGCCAGCTGCGCGCCGCTTCGTCGACATCCAGCTGTACCCGCTTCTCGTCGAGCTGGGCCTGTAGTTCGACCAGGAACTTGTCGACCACGTTGCGCACCACCTCCGGCACCAGGCCGTGGAACTGGATGATGCCATCCAGACGGTTGCGGAACTCGGGGGTGAAGGTCTTGCGAATCACCTCCATGCCGTCGGTGGAGTGATCCTGGGTCTGGAAGCCGATCGAGCGACGCGAGATCTGCTCGGCACCGGCATTCGAAGTCATGATCAGGATCACGTGGCGGAAGTCCGCCTCGCGGCCGTTGTTGTCAGTCAGACGGCCGTGGTCCATCACCTGCAGTAGCAGGTTGAAGACCTCGGGGTGCGCCTTCTCGATCTCATCGAGCAACAGCACGCAGTGCGGCTGCTTGGTGATCGCCTCGGTCAACAACCCACCCTGGTCATAGCCGACATAGCCGGGAGGCGCGCCAATCAGCCGCGACACGGTGTGGCGCTCCATGTACTCGGACATGTCGAAGCGCAGCAGCTCGATACCCATCAGCGAAGCCAGCTGCTTGGCCACCTCGGTCTTGCCGACCCCGGTAGGGCCAGAGAACAGGAAGCTGCCCACCGGCTTGTCCGGCGACTTGAGGCCGGCCCGTGACAGCTTGATCGCCGCCGACAGGCTAGTGATCGCCTCATCCTGACCGAACACCAGCATCTTGAGGTCGCGCTCGAGATTGGAGAGCAGCTTGCGGTCGGAGCTCGAGACGCTCTTCGGCGGGATCCGCGCGATGGAGGCCACTACCGCCTCGACCTGATCGACATCGATGGTATCGACCCGCACCTCCGGCGGCAGCAAACGCTGATGCGCGCCGGCCTCGTCGATCACGTCGATGGCCTTGTCGGGCAGGTGGCGATCGTTGATGTAGCGGTCTGCCAGGCGCGCCGCACTCTCGAGTGCGCCGTCGGTGTACTTGAGCTTGTGGTGCTCCTCGAAGCGGCCGCGCAGCCCCTTGAGGATACTGATGGTGTCATCCACCGAAGGCGCCATGACATCGACCTTCTGGAAGCGACGAGCGAGAGCACGATCCTTCTCGAAGATGCCGCGGAACTCCTGGAAGGTGGTCGAGCCGATGCAGCGCAGCTCGCCCGAGGAGAGCAGTGGCTTGAGCAGATTGGAGGCATCCATTACCCCCCCTGACGCAGCCCCGGCACCGATCACGGTGTGGATCTCATCGATGAACAGCACCGCGTTGGGCAGCTTCTTGAGCTCGGCCAGCAGGCTCTTGAGACGCTTCTCGAAATCGCCACGATACTTGGTACCGGCCAGCAGCGCGCCCATATCCAACGAGTAGACCACCGCGTCGGCGATCACGTCGGGCACTTCCTCTTCGACGATACGCTTGGCAAGGCCCTCGGCGATGGCGGTCTTGCCGACGCCAGCCTCGCCGACCAGCAGCGGATTGTTCTTGCGCCGCCGGGCGAGAATCTGCACCACTCGCTCGAGCTCGTGATCACGCCCAATCAGCGGATCGATCTTGCCCAGTCGCGCCTGCTCATTGAGATTGGTGGCATAGCCGGTGAGCGGATGTGCCGCGCCTTCGCTACCGCCCTCCTCAGCCTCTTCGGCATCCGATGACGGTGCGGACGACGGGCTCTGGCTATGCCCCGACACCTTGGAGATACCGTGAGCGATATAGTTGACGGCATCCACCCTCGCCACGTTCTGCTGCTTGAGGAAGTAGACCGCCTGGCTCTCCTGCTCGGAGAAGATCGCCACCAGTACGTTGGCGCCGGTCACTTCGCTCTTGCCAGAGGACTGCACGTGGAAGACCGCGCGCTGAAGCACGCGCTGGAAACCCAGCGTCGGCTGCGTCTCGCGATCGACCTGATCCTCAGGAATCAGTGGCGTAGTGGAATTGATGAAATCCTGCAGGTCGGAGCGCAGCTTTTCGAGGTTCGCCCCGCAGGCTCGTAGCACATCTGCAGCGGAGGCGTTGTCCAGCAGAGCCAGCAGCAGGTGCTCCACGGTCATGAACTCGTGGCGCTTGGAGCGGGCCACGGTAAAGGCCGTGTTCAGGGTCAGTTCAAGTTCTTTGCTCAGCATGGCAGTCCCCTTCTCGCCGCCTCGGGCTTACGTCGGCAAATATATCGGCCGTATTCTCACCATCGGGCACATTCACGGGTTTCGCAAGCTCGATGTTCCAACGCTAGCCGGTCGCAGCATGCAAACGACCGGTTGCGTACTTACTCAATCCGCCGCATCGATATCGCACAGCAGCGGATGTTGGCACTCCCGGGCATACTCGTTGACCTGATGACTCTTGGTCTCGGCGATGTCGCGGGTGAAGATGCCGCAGGTCGCCTTGCCCTGAGTGTGTACCGCCAGCATCACCTGTACGGCTTTCTCACTCTCGAGATGGAAAAAGGCCTGCAGCACCTCGACCACGAACTCCATCGGTGTGAAATCGTCATTGTGCAGCACCACCTTGTACATGGGTGGCCTGGCCAGCTCCGGGTCGGCCGGTTTGACCGCCAGTGAACCGTCGTCGTCTTGCTGATCCGGCTCCGGCGGCCGCGTCATGCCTAGCCCCGGCAAGCGGCGGTTGGCGCCCATCGGCTCGACCTTATCGTGCTCAAACATAACCATTCACGTCCATCGATAGCATCAGCTCACCGCCACGTCCTTTCGACGCCATCCGCGGCAGCGGGTTCATTACTGGATGAAAAATGCGTCCTGTCGACGCAACTTGCAAGGCCTGGCCCCAGGACTTAGGCAACAAGGCCCCCGACCGCCAGGCGGACGAGGGCCTCGAACCTCAGGCGGCGCTCAAGCTCAGTCGCTGGCGACCATATTCAGCGCATCGTTGAGAGTCTGGCTGGGCCGCATCGCCTTGCGGGTCAGATCGTGATCCGGGTGATAGTAGCCGCGGATATCGACCGGCTGGCCCTGTACGCCATTCAGCTCATTGAGGATAGTCTCCTCGTGGCGCTTCAGCGACTCTGCCAGGCGCGTGAACAGCGACTTGAGTTCGGCATCCTCGTCCTGGGCGGCCAGGGCTTCGGCCCAGTACATCGCCAGATAGAAGTGGCTGCCGCGGTTATCGAGCTCACCCACCTTGCGCGATGGCGACTTGTTGCTGTCGAGGAACTTGCCATTGGCGCTGTCCAGCGCCTTGGCCAGCAGCGTGGCACGCACGTTGCCGAAGGCATTGCCGAGGTGCTCCAACGAGGCAGCCAAGGCCAGGAATTCACCCAGCGAGTCCCAACGCAGATGGTTCTCCTCGAGGAACTGCTGGACATGCTTGGGCGCTGACCCACCGGCGCCGGTCTCGAACAGGCCACCACCGTTCATCAACGGCACGATCGAGAGCATCTTGGCACTGGTGCCCAGCTCCATGATCGGGAACAGATCGGTGAGATAGTCGCGCAGCACGTTACCGGTCACCGAGATGGTGTCCTGCCCCTGGCGAATGCGCGCCAGCGAGTACTCCATCGCCTCCACCGGGGCCATGATATGGATCTCCAGGCCACTGGTGTCGTGATCCTTGAGGTAGGTCTCGACCTTGTTGATCAGTTGGGCATCATGGGCACGCTTGGCGTCGAGCCAGAACACCGCCGGCGCACCGCTGTCGCGGGCGCGGGTCACGGCAAGCTTGACCCAATCCTGGATCGGCGCGTCCTTGGTCTGGCACATGCGCCAGATATCGCCACGCTCGACGCTATGCTCGAACAGCACTGCGCCATTCTCGTGGGTCACGCGCACGGTACCATCGGCGGGAATTTCGAAGGTCTTGTCGTGGGAGCCGTACTCCTCGGCCTTCTGCGCCATCAGGCCGACGTTGGGCACGCTGCCCATGGTGGTCGGGTCGAAGGCACCGTTGGCCTTGCAGTCGTCGATCACGGTCTGGTAGATGCTGGCGTAGCAGCGGTCCGGGATCACCGCCTTGGCGTCGTGCAGTTGATCGTCAGCGCCCCACATCTTGCCGGAGTCACGGATCATCGCTGGCATCGAGGCGTCGACGATCACATCGCTGGGCACATGCAGACTGGTAATGCCCTTGTGGGAGTTGACCATCGCCAGGCGCGGCCGCTCGGCGTAGAGCGCGTCGACGTCGGCCTTGATCTCGCTCTGCCTGGACTCGGGCAGGGCCTTGATGGTGGCATACAGATCACCGATGCCACTGTTGGAATTGAAGCCCACTTTTTCGAGATCGGCGGCGTGCTTGTCCAGCACCTCGCGGTAGAAGGCGTCGACCGCCACGCCGAAGATGATCGGGTCGGAAACCTTCATCATGGTGGCCTTGAGGTGCACTGAGAACAGCACGTCGCGCTGCTTGGCATCCTCGATCTGTTCAGCGATGAAGGCACTCAGCGCGCGCCGGCTCATCACCGCGCCGTCGACCACCTCGCCGGCCAGTACCGGGGTCTTCTCCTTGAGCACGCGGGCAGTGCCGTCGGCAGCCACCAGCTCGATCTTGACGTTGCCGGCGGTCTCGATCAGCGCCGACTTCTCGCTGCCGTAGAAGTCGCCGTCGCTCATGCATGCCACGTGGGACTTGGAGTCGGCGCTCCACTCACCCATGCGATGAGGGTACTTGCGAGCAAAGCCCTTGACCGACTGCGGCGCACGGCGGTCGGAGTTGCCCTCGCGCAGCACCGGGTTGACCGCGCTGCCCATGACCTTGCCGTAGCGCGCCTTGACGTCGCGCTCGACCTCGGAGGAGGGCTCGTCGGGATAGTTGGGCAGCTTGTAGCCCTGCTGCTGCAGCTCGCGGATTGCCGCCTTGAGCTGCGGCGTCGAAGCGCTGATATTGGGCAGCTTGATGATATTGGCTTCCGGCGTCTTGGCCAGCTCGCCGAGCTCGGCCAGGTGGTCGCCGAGCTGCTGCGCGTCACTCAAGTAATCAGGAAACTGGGACAGGATGCGCCCGGCCAGCGAGATATCGCGGGTTTCCACTTCAATGCCGGCGGGATCGGTAAAGGCGTCGATGATCGGCAGCAGCGAGTGGGTGGCGAGGGCAGGCGCTTCATCGGTAAGCGTGTAGATAATCTTCGGCGTTTTTGACATGTTAGCGGTAGTCTCTCTGGTCTCTCTGGTCACAGCGATTGCAGGAAAGGCGAGCGGGTCGGAACACCAGGCAGGGACAGGACTCGGCGGGTCCGGTTATGACGACGGCGCTCCCAGCGATCGGTTGGCAGTATACCAGCGCAAGGTGTGCTTCGCATGAGCGATGTTCGTCTACCCCGGCGGCCAGACAGTCGGGGACCCCCGCCCGACGCCTGCCTATCATCCCTTTTCATCGCCAATCACGGAGTTACATGAGCACCCTCTATCTCTTGCACAAGCCTTATCAGGTGCTCTCGCAGTTCACCGATCACGAGGGCCGCGCGACCCTGGCCGACTATCTCCCAGTCCCCGGGGTATACGCCGCTGGGCGCCTCGACTACGACTCGGAAGGCCTGCTGCTGCTGTGCGACGACGGCGCCCTGATCCATCGCATTGCGCACCCGCGCCACAAGCAGCCCAAGACCTATCGGGTTCAGGTCGAAGGCGAACCCGACGACGCCGCGCTGCAGGCCCTGCGCCAGGGTATCCAGCTCAAGGATGGCCCGACACGGCCGGCCAAGGTGAGACGTCTGGCAGCCAGCGAGCTGCCCGAGCGGCAGCCGCCGCTGGACGCCAGACGCCACCCGCACACGGCCTGGCTGGAGTTGACCATCAGCGAGGGGCGCAACCGCCAGGTGCGGCGCATGACCGCCCACGTGGGCCACCCCACCCTGCGCCTGGTGCGGGTGGCCATCGGCCACTGGCGCCTCGATGGCCTGGCCCCCGGCGAATGGCGCTGCGAAACCCTACACGCCCCGGCGCGCCGAGCGGCCACGCCGCACGCCGGGTCGCGCACTCAACAGAGGCGGTCACGATGAAACGTTGGTCACCCCGGGTCACGGTCGCCACCGTGGTGGAGCGCGCCGGGCGCTATCTGCTGGTCGAAGAGGACCGCGGCGGCCCCTTCACCCTGTTCAACCAGCCCGCCGGCCACCTCGAGCCCGGCGAGCGGCTGCTCGAGGCAGCCGAGCGCGAGGTTCGCGAGGAGACCGCCTGGCGGGTCGGCATCACCGACTACCTGGGGCTCTACGTCTACCACGCCCCGGATGGCGCCACCTTCCACAGCCACGGCTATGTGGGCATGGCACTGGCCCACCTTGGCAATCCGCTCGACCGTGATGTGCTGGCCATCCACTGGCTGACCTTCGACGAGATCGAGGACCTGGAGCGCGCCGGCCGGCTGAGAAGCCCACTGGTAATGCGCCGGATCCGCGATGCGCGCAGCGGTCGGGTGTTTCCCATGGATGTGATTCAGGAGCGCTGAGGCCTCATCAACAACCGGTAAAGTGCCGGGATCACCAGCAGTGTCAGCAGTGTGGACGCCAGCAGTCCGGAGATGATCGCCCAGGCCATCGGCGGCCACAGCGTCGACTGGGTCAGGGTCAGCGGCACCAGGCCTGCCACGGTCGTGGCTGTGGTCAGCAGCACCGGCCGCGTGCGCCGAGCCACCGCGGCTATTATCGCCTCCCCCACCGCCAGCCCCTGGCCACGGTTGGCGTTCATCAGGTCGATCAGCACGATGGCGTTGTTGACCACGATCCCTACCAGCGCCACCACGCCGAGCATGGCGGTGAAGCCGAACGGCTGGCCGGCCAACCACAGCCCCGGCACCACTCCGATGATCGACAGCGGCACGGTGGTCAGCACGATGGCGAGCTGACGGAAGGAGTTGAACTGCGCCAGCAGAAAGACCACCAGCAGCAGGCCGCCGATCGGCAGAGTCTGGAACAGTGCGGTGTTGGCATCGCCGGCCGACTCCGCCGACCCGCCGACGCGATAGCTCACCCCCGCCGGGAGTTCCAGCGCCTCCAGGCGCGGCAGAATCTCGCCGAGTACGCCGTCGTAGGTCCAGCCATCGGCCACCTCGGCCAGCACCGCCGTCATGCGGCGCATGCCACGATGCTGGATCACCGCCGGGCCCCAGGCCAGTTCCAGCGACGCAATCTCGCCCAGCGGCACCGAACGCCCGTCGGTCGCGGTGAGGCGCAGCCCCTCCAGCCCCTCGATGGAGAAGCGCTCCCCCTCCGGGGCACGCACCAGCAGCGGTGCCGGATCGCGCCCGGCACGCCAGGTGCTGACCTCGATGCCACGACTGGCGCCGGCCAGCGCGGCCGCCACGTCGCGCCGCGACAGCCCGTATTCGGCGGCACGGGCATCGTCGGTCTCGGCCCGTAGCGTCACCAGCCCTTCGCCCAGGCGATGACGAGCATCGCGAGCCCCCTCGGCCTGGCGTACCACACCAAGGACGCGCCCGGCGGCATCCGCCAGCGCGTCACGCTCCTCGGCGAACACGCGGATCTCCACCGGGGCCTCCACAGGCGGCCCCTGGCCCAGCCGCCGGGCCACCACGTCGGCGTCGGGCAATCGCTGCGGCGCTTCAGCCCGCACCCATGCCATCAGGTCGGCAAGCGCGGCGGCACCCTCGGCCTCCACCACCAGCCGCGCCAGATGCGACTGACGCGGCTGCTCGACCAGATTGTAGTAAAAGCGTGGGCCGCTGAACCCGACGAAACGATGCACGGCCTGCACCTCTGGGCGCCCGGCCAGATCCACGGCCAGCGTCTCGGCCTGATGTGCGGTGTAGTCGAGATGGGTGCCCTCGGCGAAGTTGAGATCGACGACCAGCTGATTGCGATCGGTATCCGGAAAGAAGTCGTGATCGAGCAGCGGCAGCATGGCGACGGCAGCGGCCAATAGCATGCCGGCGCCCAGCAGCACCCAGCCCGGCCAGCGCACCGCCACCCGACCGACCCGCTCGCCCCACCCCTGCAGCCGCTCGCGGCGTGGCGAGGCGCGCGGCTTGAGAATGCCGGCGGCAAATACCGGCGTGACGAACACGGCATAGACATAGCTCACCGTCAGGGTCAGCATCACCATGATCGGAATGGCACGGGTGAAGTCAGCGGTGTCACCGCTGGAGAGCAGTAGCGGAACGAAGGCCGCCAGGGTGGTGCCGGTGGCGGCCAGTAGCGGTGTGGCGAGCTCACGCACCGAACGCGTCACCGCCTGGGCTGCCGAACGCCCCTGGTCGCGGTGCCACTGGATGTTCTCGACCATCACGATAGCGTTGTCCACCAGCATGCCGAGCGCGATCACCATGCCGGCCACGGCGATCTGATGCAGCACGCCGCCGCCCATGGCATAGATGCCCAGCGAGGAGAAGGTCACCAGCGGCACGATGACCATCACCGCAAGCCCCAGCCGCAGCCCCATGGACAGGAACAGCAGCACGCCGAGGATGCCGATACCCAGCAACAGCGAGACGCCGAGCTCTGCCAGCCGACGCTCGACCCAGTAGGGTTGATAGAAGGTTTCCTCGATGGCCAGCGGAGCGTAGGCCGGGCGCAGCTCGTCCACCAGCGTGCGCAGCTGCTCACCGAAGCGCACGGCGTTGACCCGATCATTGGAGAGCACCAGGCCCAGCGCCACCGCCGGCCGGCCATCGTGCCACAGCCGCTCGGTAGCGGGCTGTTGGGGCGCGAGGTGCACATCGGCCAGCTCGCCGAGTGGCACCTGCTCGCCTCGCACGGTGCGTATTGGCGTCGCGGAAAGCTCCGCCAGCGAGCCGAATTCGCTATGCGGATCGAGCACCAGTGTACGCCCGCCTATCGCCAGGCTACCGCCCGGGGAGCCCAGATTGCGCGCGGCGAGCTGATCGCCAAGCGCGTGTGCGTCGAGCCCGGTCAGCTCGGCCAGGCTATCGTCCCAGCCGATCACTACCTGCTGCCCCGGATCGGCGAGCAGGTCGATGCGGGCCACCCCCTGCAGCCGAAACAGATCGCGGCGCAGCCGTTTGGCCGCCTCGCGTAGCTCGAGCAGGTCATCGGAGCCGGTCACCGCGAGCACGATGCCGTGGGTGTCCGAGTCGCGGTCGCTGATCTCGGCCTCGCCCACGCCATCAGGAAACTGGCGGCTGGCACGACTCACGGCAACCCGCACCCGCTCCCAGGCGGCATCGGTATCGTAGACATGCTCGTGCATCTCGATATTGACATGCGCCACCCCCAATCGCGCCGTGCCGATGAGTTCATTGACCTCCTCGACCTGGGCCAGCTCCTCCTCCAGCGCATTGAGCACCAGGCGTTCGACCTGCTCCGGCTCGGCGCCGGGATAGGGCACCAGCACCTGGCCGAAGCGGTAGGGGAAGAAGGGGTCCTCCTGACGATCCATGGCCAGCCAGGCCGCCAGGCCAAGCGCGGACAGCAGCAGCGTGACGGTAAGCATCAGTCGCTTGTAGCGCTGCGCGGCGAGTAGCCAACTCATGGCAGCACCCTCACCCGGTCACCCTCCTCCAGGCGCCCCTGGCCTGCCGTCACCACCCGGTCGCCCGCGGCAAGCGATGACGCCGGCAGTGTGACCCAGTTCCCCGTCAGACGCCCTGGCGTCACGGCAATGCGCCGAATCGTGTCGTCGGCGGTCACCAGCAGCACGTGTGGTGAATCACCGCCGGGGTCGACCACTGCCGCCAGCGGCACCTGCAGCACCGGCTGAGCATCGAAGGCCAACCCGACCCTGACCGGCTCGCCCGGCGCTGCTTGCAAGGCCGAGTCGACGGCAATGATGACCGGTGCCATGCCCTCTGCCGCCCGACCGATGGCGGCTATTCGGCCTTCGGTGTGGCGCCCCCCCAGCATCATGGTCAGACTCGCCGCTCGGCCCTCCTCCAGGCGTGCGGCAAGCCCCGCCGGCATATGGATTTCCACTTCGCGTTCGGCGATGCCGACCAGCGTCAGTACCGGCTGGCCTGCCGTCACGAACTCACCGGGTTCGACCAGTAGATCGCTCACCTCGGCATCGAAAGGGGCCCGTAGCGTCAGCTCATCGAGCTGCGCCTGGGCCTCGTCACGCTGCGCCAGGGCCTGTTCACGCGCCTCGGCGGTGGCCCGGTACTCCGCGCGTAGGCGATCCAGCTCCTCCTCGGCCGTGAGATTGCGCTCACGCAGGGTACGCGCACGCTCCACATCGCGACCCAGGCGACTCAAGGTGGCATCCAGCTCGCGTATCCGCGCCTCGCCGGCGGCCAGCGTCGGCGCCAGCGCCGGGTTGTGAAGTCGGGCGAGGGGCTCACCCCGCTCGACCCGCTGCCCGCGTGGCACATGACGTTCACGCAGTACGCCGTCATGCAGAAAGGCGGGTGCCGCACGCTCGCTCGCGCGTAGCGTGCCGGGAAAGTGATGCCCCACCTGATCCTCGGCCAATCGCACCATGTCAATGCGCACGCTGGGGAGCGGCGGCTCGCCCCGCTCACTCTGCGCGGGGGCCGCATCGCACCCCACCAGCAGCGCCACTGTCAGCATCAGCGAAGACCACAGCCCCTGTTTCGCCACCCTGTCCATCGCTTTCTCTCCAATAAACTGGTCGACCGGTCAGTTACGGACATAAAAAAACACTCACTCGCGGGGCTGGACGCCCTCCATGAATATCTTGAGGAAATCCTCCAGGAACGCCTCATTGTCGCCCATGCCCGGCCAGTGCTGGTGATGACACTGGGCTTCGAACCACTGGGTGCAGGTCATCACGAAGATAGCGATCACATGAGTAGGGTTGATATCCTGCCGCAGCAGGCCGCGCATCTGGGCCTGGCGCACCCACTCTGCCCCCGCCCCGACGAGCTGGTTGTCCATCTCGCTGCAGTGGCTATCCCCTTCAAGATGGGTCCAGGCAAACAGCCGTACCACACCGGGGTTGTCGCGCAAAAAATGAAAGTAAGCTACCACCGAGCTGCGCAGCAGGGCGGCATCCGGTTCGCCGGCGTCCTGGAGCATCGCCATCTGGGCGCTGAAATAGCGCTCGAAGGCGCGATTCTTGACCGCCTCCCACAGCTTCTCCTTGCTGCCGAAATGGTGGTGTATCAGGCTCTTGGTTACCTCTGCCGAGCGCGCCAGTGCGCTGAGCTTGACCGCGGAGAAGCCCTGTTCGACGAAGAGGACTTCCGCCGCGTCCAGGATACGAGCGCGGGTCAACTCGGGGTCACGGGTCTGAGTAGGCTGTTTCATGGGCAAACCATAGCTTTGACTGGCCGACCGGTCAATTACTCGATCTGGCCCATTCACCGCCTCCCTCTGCGCCTCCTGCCTGGCCATATTCGCCGCCTACCCTACGCCACGAGATGATGCCCGCACGCAACATGGGGTATAATTTTCGGCCATTTGCGATCCATCCAACCCGAGAGCGCCCATGACCGCCACCGCAGGCAAGGTGATCGTCGGCATGTCCGGCGGCGTCGATTCTTCCGTTTCCGCCCTGCTGCTGATCGAGCAGGGCTATCAGGTCGAAGGCCTGTTCATGAAGAACTGGGATGAAGACGACGGCACCGAATACTGCACCGCCAAGGATGACCTGGCAGACGCCCAGGCCGTGTGCGACAAGCTGGGTATCCGACTGCACACCGCCAACTTCGCCGCCGAGTACTGGGATAACGTCTTCGAGCACTTCCTGGCCGAATACCAGGCCGGGCGGACGCCGAACCCGGATATCCTGTGCAACAGGGAGATCAAGTTCAAGGTGTTCCTCGAGTACGCCGAGATGCTCGGCGCCGACAAGATCGCCACCGGCCACTACGTGCGCGGCGGGGTGCGCGAGGGTCGCGCGCGCCTGCTCAAAGGCGTAGACGCCAACAAGGACCAGAGCTACTTCCTGCATGCCGTCCCCGAGGCAGCCATCGCCCGCACCCTGTTTCCGGTCGGCGAACTCGAAAAACCCGAGGTCCGCGCGCTGGCCGAGCGCCACGGGCTGGTCACCGCACGTAAAAAGGACTCCACCGGCATCTGCTTTATCGGCGAGCGTCGCTTCAGCGACTTCCTCAAGCAGTACCTGCCGGCCCAGCCGGGCACCATCGAAACCCCTGAGGGCGAGGTGATCGGCGAGCATATGGGGCTGATGTACTACACCCTCGGCCAGCGCCAGGGGCTCGGTATCGGCGGGCTGGCCAACCACCCGGATGCGCCCTGGTACGTGGCCGCCAAGGACCTCGAGCGCAATGTTCTGATCGCCGTACAGGGCAAGCATCATCCGCTGCTGTATACCGACAGCCTGGCCACCGAGGCGATGGACTGGGTGGCCGGCGAAGCGCCCGCCGACGGGCGCTTCACCGCCAAGACCCGTTACCGTCAGGAGGACGTGCCGTGCACCCTGCTCAGCCGCGCCGATGGCGGCGTCGAGGTGCGCTTCGACGAGCCTCAGCGCGCGGTGACACCGGGCCAGTCGCTGGTGATCTACGACCATGATATCTGCCTGGGCGGCGGCGTGATCCGCACGACCTGGAACGCCAAGGAGGCCGCCGCATGAGCAGCACGCCGATCCACAGTGCCCCGGATAGCCCGATGGCCCGCCAGACCCTGGCGCTGGCCGGCGTCTTTCAGGCCGCCGCCGTGGTCGACGAACTGGCCCGCACCGGCCAGGCCGACGAGCGCGCCTGGAGCACACTGATTCGCGCCACCGTCGACACCAGTCCCGAGAGCTTCGAAGCCACCTACGGCGGCCATCCCAACCATCTGCGCCAGGGCCTCGAGGTGCTCGAGGCGGTGGCCGGCCGCAAGCAGGCCAATCCGGTGGTGCTGCGCTACGGCTTCTCGCTGCTGATGCTGATGAACAAGCTGCGCAACAACAGCGACATGATGAATAGTCTGGGCAGCAAGCTGACTCGCATCCAGGGCCAGGCCGAGCACTTCGGCGATACCCACGAGAACGTCGTCGCCAGTCTCGGCGAGCTCTATCAGGAGACGCTCTCGACCTTCAAGTACCGCATCGTCGTGCAGGGCGAACCCAGCCTGCTCCAGCAGCGCATGA
This sequence comes from Halomonas sp. ML-15, assembly GCF_014779595.1. Classification (GTDB taxonomy): domain Bacteria; phylum Pseudomonadota; class Gammaproteobacteria; order Pseudomonadales; family Halomonadaceae; genus Franzmannia. The sequence goes on along the minus strand of NZ_JACXZT010000010.1, from coordinate 218,909 downwards.
TGCCCGAGCGGGTGCGCGCCGCGCTGCTGGCCGGCGTGCGCTTTGGGCTACTGTGGCACCAGCAGGGCGGTCGGCGCTGGAAGTTAATCTTCCAGCGCGGCGCCATGAAACAGGCCCTCGATCAGATCAACCGCCAGTGATCCGCGGCCAGCTGGCCCGTTCCAACTACCAGGAAAACCCGACCATGCAGCTCTCCTCCCTGACCGCCCTCTCCCCCGTCGACGGCCGCTACGGCAGCAAGGCCGCAGCGCTGCGCGAGCACTTCAGCGAATTCGGCCTGATCCGTGCCCGGGTCACCGTCGAGGTACGCTGGCTCGAGGCGCTGGCCGCACTGCCGGGCATTGCCGAGGTGCCGCCGCTATCGCCGGGTGCGAAGACCTTCCTCGACGCTCTGGTCAACGACTTCAGCGAGGCCGACGCCGCGCGGATCAAGGAGATCGAGCGCACCACCAACCACGACGTCAAGGCGGTGGAGTACTTCATCAAGGAGCGTATCGCCGAAGTCCCCGAGCTCCACGCCATCAGCGAGTTCGTGCACTTCGCCTGCACCAGCGAGGACATCAACAACCTCTCCCACGGCGTGATGCTGACAGACGGGCTCAAGAGCCTGCTGCCGGTCATGCACGAGGTGGCCGACGCCATCGCTGCACTGGCCCACGAGCACGCCGCCCAGCCGATGCTGTCGCGCACCCATGGCCAGACCGCCAGCCCCACCACCCTGGGCAAGGAGATGGCCAACGTCGCCTATCGCCTGCGCCGTCAGCTCAAGCAGATCGAAGGCGTCGAGATCCTCGGCAAGATCAACGGCGCGGTGGGCAACTACAACGCCCACTTCACCACCTACCCGGAGGTCGACTGGGAAGCCAACGCCCGCACCTTCGTCGAGGGCCTGGGGCTGAGCTTCAACCCCTACACCACCCAGATCGAACCCCACGACTATATCGCCGAGCTGTTCGACGCCATCTGCCGCTTCCACACCATCCTGATCGACTTCGATCGCGACGTCTGGGGCTATATCTCGCTGGGCTACTTCAAGCAGCGCACCGTCGAGGGCGAGATCGGCTCCTCGACCATGCCGCACAAGGTCAATCCCATCGATTTCGAGAACTCCGAGGGCAACCTGGGGCTGGCCAACGCCATCCTCGGCCACCTGGCCCAGAAGCTGCCGATCTCCCGCTGGCAGCGCGACCTGACCGACTCCACGGTGCTGCGTAACCTCGGCGTGGGCCTTGCCTACGGCCTGATCGCCTACCAGGCCTCGCTCAAGGGAATCTCCAAGCTCGAGGCCAACCCGGCGCGCATCGAAGAGGATCTCGACGCCAGCTGGGAGGTCCTCGCCGAACCGATTCAGACGGTGATGCGCCGCTACAACATCGAGCAGCCCTACGAGAAGCTCAAGGCGCTGACCCGCGGCAAGCGCATCGACCAGGCCGGCTTCGCCGCCTTTATCGATACCCTCGCGCTGCCCGCCGAGGTCAAGACCGAGCTCAAGGCGCTTAGCCCGGCGACCTATATCGGCAACGCCGAGGCCCAGGCGCGCCGGCTGTAAGCGCCCAGCCAGCCTAGCCAAGGCAGCGGCGCCGGGGACAGGCCTGAAGAGGGTCCGATTCCAGGGAAGGAATCGGTAGCGTACAGGGAGGTATTCACAGCGCCCTCGTACAGGCCTGTCGCCGGGATAGCCGCGATACAGGATACGCGGCGTCGGGATAGCCGCGACACAAGATAAGCGGCGTCGGGGACAGGCATGCTGCCTGCCCGCGGCTTCACTATTCGCAACGAGGTACGACACATGTCCTCCGATACCCCGCGACAACTGCTCGGTGGCCTGAGTGCCAGCGAGTTTCTGCGCGACGTCTGGCAGCAGAAGCCGCTGCTGATTCGCGGCGCCCTGCCCGACCTCGAGTGCCCGCTCGACCCCGACGAGCTGGCCGGCCTGGCCTGCGAGGAGGGGATCGAGGCGCGCCTGGTCGAGGAGCACGGCCGCGATGCCCCCTGGCAGGTACAGCACGGGCCCTTCGATGACGCCACCTTCACCGCCCTGCCCGAAAACCACTGGTCGCTGCTGGTACAGGCCGTCGACCACTTCGTGCCCGAGGTCGCCGCGCTACTTGACCACTTCGATTTCCTGCCGCGCTGGCGTCTCGACGACATCATGATCAGCTATGCCCCACCTGGGGGCAGCGTCGGGCCCCACGTCGATCAGTACGACGTCTTCCTGCTCCAGGCCAGCGGCCAGCGGCGCTGGCAGCTGGGCGGCAAGGTCGCCGATGATGCCCCGATCATCGACGGCATCGATCTGCGCATCCTCGAACGCTTCGACGTCACCCCCGGCGATGACTGGGTGCTCGAACCCGGCGATATGCTCTATCTGCCGCCCGGCTGGGCCCATCACGGCGTCAGCGTGTCCGATGACTGCATGACCGTCTCGGTCGGCTTCCGCGCCCCCTCTGCCGACGAGGCAGTCACCTCCTATGCCGACTATGTCGGCGAGACGCTACCCGCCTCGCTGCGCTTCAGCGATGCCGGCATGGCGCCCCCTGCCGAGCCCGGCAAACTCGACGACGCGGCAGTGGAACGCATGCGCCGACTGATACTCGACAGCCTCGACGACCCCGCCCAGTTGGCGCAGTGGTTCGGCCGGGTAATGACTCAACCCAAGTATGTCGACCAGTTGGTGCCCGCCGAATCGCCGATCGCGGTGGACGAGCTTGTCGCCGCACTACAGGACGGTGATGAGCTGGTGCGCAGTCTTGGCTCGCGCTTCGCATGGCGGGCGCTGGACGATGAGCGCGCTACACTGTTCGTCGACGGCGACGGCCAGACCTGCTCCCTGCCGCTGGCCAGGGCACTGGCCTCGGACACGGCTCTCGATGACACGCTGCTGGCGTACGATGGTGCCGCCGAGCTGCTCGCCCTGCTGCACGACCGTGGTAGCCTGGGCTGGCCACAAGAGGACGATGACGACGAGGATGACCAATGAGCGACGCTACCAGCATTGAACAGGGCGACTGGGAAGAGCTCGGCAGCGAGGCCGGCGAGATACGCCGTATCGTGTTCATCGTCGAGCAGCAGGTACCCGAGAACGAGGAGTGGGATGGCCGAGATACCTTCTGCCTGCATTTTCTGGCTCGCCATGAAGGACGCGCGCTAGGCACCGCACGGCTGCTGCCGGACGGTCACCTGGGCCGCGTGGCGGTGCTCGAAGAGGGACGCGGCCTGGGCCTTGGCCGGCGCCTGGTCGAGGCCGCCATCGAGGCAGCGCGCCACCAGGGACACGCCCATCTCGAGCTGGCCGCACAGCTGCAAGCGATTCCTTTCTATCAACGGCTCGGCTTCACTGCCTACGGCGACGAATTTCTCGACGCCGGCATTCCGCACCGCAACATGTCCCTCCCTCTAGGTGATTGATTCACCTCCTCCTTTCTCAATTGCGGGAAACTGACTACATCAAGTGGGCCTTTTCTGGCCCACTTGTAGTCATACTACAACCCCTTCTGCCGCTAAGTAATGATTGTTGAAGCCCGTATCCATGGGCCATAGTTCAATCACAGGCACACTTTAAAACGATTGTTTCAATGCATCTTGTAGTCGTCATTAAACATTCGTTTGATACTGTCGCCTGATACGACCAAGGCAGTACAGACAGTACTCATGATCTGGTCAACCCTGAACTTACTTCGCAGGTGCAGCATAAGACCAACCACAACCGCACCCGGTGAAGTCGACCAAGTTAATCGCGCGATATCGCAGCGCAACAGACGAGAAAGGACGGCCCATGTCAGTTTACCAAGACGACCTCGACAACATCGCTCGACTACGCGACACCCAGGGCGGCAAGTGGGATGCCATCAACCCCGAGTACGCCGCGCGCATGAAGGCACAGAATCGCTTCCAGACCGGCCTCGACATCGCCCGTTATACCGCTGGCATCATGCGCCAGGACATGGCCGAGTACGATGCCGACCCTAGCCAGTACACCCAGTCGCTGGGCTGCTGGCACGGTTTCATCGGCCAGCAGAAGATGATTGCCGTCAAGCGTCACCACGGCACTACCAAGAAGCGCTACCTCTACCTGTCGGGCTGGATGGTCGCCGCGCTGCGCTCCGAGTTCGGCCCGCTACCCGACCAGTCGATGCATGAGAAGACCTCGGTACCGGCGCTGATCGAAGAGCTCTACACCTTCCTGCGCCAGGCCGACGCCCGCGAGCTCGGCCACCTGTTCCGCGAGCTGGACGACGCCCGGGCCAAGGGCGATGACATCGCCGTTCGCGCCGTGCAGAAGCGCATCGATAACCACGAGACTCACGTGGTGCCGATCATTGCCGACATCGATGCCGGTTTCGGCAACGAGGAGGCTACCTACCTGCTGGCCAAGCGCATGATCGAAGCCGGGGCCTGCTGCATCCAGCTAGAGAACCAGGTCTCCGATGCCAAGCAGTGCGGCCATCAGGACGGCAAGGTCACCGTGCCCCACGAGGATTTCCTGGCCAAGATCAACGCCGTGCGCTACGCCTTCCTGGAGCTCGGCGTCGACGATGGCGTAATCGTCGCGCGCACCGACTCGCTGGGGGCCGGCCTGACCCAGAAGCTGCCAGTCAGCCGCGAGCCTGGCGATCTGGCCGCGCAGTACAATAGCTTCCTCTACACCACGCCGATCGACTCCGTCGACGACGTGCGCGAAGGCGACAGCGTGCTCAAGCTCGACGGTGAACTGCGCAAGCCGCTGCGCCTGGCCAATGGTCTCTATCGTTTCCGCTCCGGCACCGGTGAGGATCGCGTGGTGCTCGACTGTATCACCAGCCTGCAGAACGGCGCCGATCTGCTGTGGATCGAGACCGAGAAGCCCCACGTCGGCCAGATCGCCAGCATGGTCAACCGCATCCGCGAGGTAGTGCCGGACGCCAAGCTGGTCTACAACAATTCGCCGTCGTTCAACTGGACCTTGAACTTCCGTCAGCAGGTATTCGATGCCTGGCAGGCCGAGGGCAAGGATGTGTCGGGCTACGACCGCGACCAACTGATGAGCGCCGAGTACGATGACAGCGCACTGGCAGCACAGGCCGACGAGTGGACGCGCAACTTCCAGCGCGACGCGTCACGCGAGGCGGGCGTCTTCCACCACCTGATCACCCTGCCGACCTACCACACCGCGGCGCTGTCCACCGACGAACTGGCCAAGGGCTATTTCGGCGAGGAGGGCATGCTGGCCTACGTTGCTGGCGTCCAGCGCAAGGAGCTCCGCAGCGGCCTGGCCTGCGTCAAGCATCAGGACATGGCTGGGTCCAATATCGGCGACGACCACAAGGAGTACTTCTCCGGCGCCGGCGCACTCAAGGCCGGTGGCAAAGGCAACACCATGAACCAGTTTGGCTGAGAGACGGCCAAGGCAAGCAGCTCGCATGGCATGACAGTGATTGGGGAGGCAGCCGCCTCCCCTTTTTTATGTTTCCTTATTGTTTGCCGAATGCACAGCCTACACTGTGGGCACTCAAGCAAATGACGCTGGTCGAAGCGGGAAAGTCGGATTAAACTCGCTAAAAACACTGTTTCATAATCTGTTTCATCATCGGAGGAACTCCCATGAAACGTCTTCTTCCCGTCATCGCCATGGGCATGCTGACATTGGCCGGCTGTGCCAATACCGCCCCCTATGGCGGCGACGTCTACCGCGGCAGCCAGGCCCAGACCGGCCAGAGCGTCGCGTACGGCACCATCACTGCGCTGCGTCAGGTGCAGATCCAGGCCGATAGCCCCCAGGGCAATGTGATCGGCACCGTAGGTGGCGGGGTCATCGGCGGCCTGCTCGGCAGTCAGGTGGGTGGCGGCTCCGGACGTCAGCTGGCCACCGCTGCCGGTGCCATCGGTGGCGCCGTGGCTGGCTCACGCACCGAGGACGCGGTCAATCGTACCCGCGCCTGGGAAATGGAAGTACGCCGCGACAACGGCGAGAGCGTAGTAGTGGTCCAGCGCGCCGACCGCGATTTCCAGGTTGGCCAGCGGGTTCGCCTGATCGGCAGCGGTGCCAGCATGAGCGTGGCGCCTTACTGATAACGCCTACCTCGGTACACAAAAAGGCTCGCCGATTGGCGAGCCTTTTTGCGTTGCGTACTGGCCAACCCCTCTCGGCTCAGTGCGACTTGGCCTTCTTCATGGCCCAGCACAGCAACCGTTTGGCGCCCCACGCCACCAGCGCGATAACCAGCAGCGTCAGCAGCATGTCCACCGGGCGCACCAGGAAGGTCGCCCCCAGCACTGCCACTGCCGGGCACCACACCCAACGATCATCACTATCGCTACGCAGCGCCTCGGGCAGCACCCGTGCCAGAAACGGGCTCAGGCTGGCTTCCCAGCCGCGCAGACTGAAAAAGAGGATAGCGGCAAATCCAAGCAGCCAGATAATGGTCACGGTCATCGGCATTCTCCATCATTGATTATCGGTGGAAGGTCCAAGCGCAGTGTGTAATTGGTCATCAGGGTAAAACATGGCGGCCGCGAAAAGTACCCGCTATTGGCCGCATCCCGTAGCGCTGCATCAACACCGCAAACAGTTGGTTGCTACCTGGCAGCGGGTCACAGCGGCCTTGAGCGTCAGTCATGATGGGCAATCGAAACCTGAAAAAATTCCCTGTGCCCCTGACAGCCCCCCAACTGGCACGTTACCATTATGGAGACATGCACTCACCGAAAGGTTCATCAATGCAGATTGCGCAGAACTCTGTTGTCGCGTTTCACTACACCCTGACCAACGATGCAGGTGAGGTGCTGGACAGCTCGGAAGGCCGCGACCCGCTAACGTATCTCCACGGCGCCGGCAATATCATCCCGGGCCTGGAAAAAGAGCTTGAAGGCCGCGAAAGCGGTGAGAAGCTGCAAGTCACTGTGCAACCCGCCGAAGGCTATGGCGAGAATCAGGCGTCGCTGGTGCAGGAAGTGCCCCGCGATGCCTTCCAGGGCGTCGAGAGCGTCGAGCCGGGCATGCAGTTCCAGGCGCAGACCCAGGGCGGCCCGCTGATGGTCACCGTGACCCAGGTCGAAGGCGACACCGTGACCGTGGATGGCAACCATCCGCTGGCCGGCCAGACCCTCAACTTCGACGTTGAGATCGCCACGGTTCGCGAAGCCAGCCAGGAAGAGCTGGAGCACGGTCACGTGCACGGCGAAGGTGGCGTGGAGCACTAAGCGCGCTTCATAGCGAGTACCGCGGGGCAGCCATCGGCTGCCCCGCGGTCGTTTCAGGCCTCGTCCGACTGCTGCGGCACCAGCACCAGTTGCCCATGCCGCACGCTGCGCTCGGCGATTACCTCGCTGGCGAACCCCTGTACCTCGCCGCCCTGCCCCTTGAGCACCGCCACCTCCAGGCAGCTGTGGTGATCGAGATGCACGTGCAGGGTCGAGACGGTCAGGTGATGATGGGCGTGTGAGTGGTGGGTCAAACGCTTTGCCAGCTCTCGCGCCGCGTGATCGTAGACGTATACCAGCGCCCCCACACAGGGCTGCTCGGCATCGCCGTCGAGGGCCGTCTCCTTGATCCCCGCCCGCGTCAGATCGCGAATCGCCTCGGAGCGGTTCTGATAGCCGCGCTGGGCGATCAATCGATCCAGATCCGCCATCAAGGCGTCGTCCAGGGTCACCGTTACCCGCTGCATCACTCCCTCCTTGTCTCGTGTCGTTCGCCACACAAGTATGATGTTATTGACTAGACTTCATACCGCCTCGACTTTAGGGTAAAGAAAAAAACACAGGACCCTACGATGCCGATACTTCGCTATCACTGGATGGCTGCCACGATGCTTGCCGTCCCTCTCGCCCTCGGTTCGCTTGCCGCCCACGCCGAGTCGTCGCTGGTGATGGCCATCGGCGGCGAGCCCGACGACGGCTTCGATCCGCTGCTGGGCTGGGGCCACTACGGCCACCCGCTGTTTCAGTCGACGCTGCTGAGCCGCGATGCCGACCTGGCAACCCAGCCCGAACTGGCCCGCGACTGGACGCTCTCCGACGATCGCCTGCGCTGGACGATTTCCCTGCGCGACGACGCCTACTTCAGCGACGGCACAGCGCTGACCGCCGCGGACGTGGCGTTCACCTTCAATGCCGCCTCCCGCGCCGGGGGCCGCGCCGATCTCAGCGTGCTGGCCAACGCCGAGGCCCTCGATGAGCGGCGGGTGAAGCTGACCCTCAAGGAGCCCCGGGTCACCTTCATGGACACCTTCTATACCCTGGGTATCGTCCCCGCCGCGCAGCGTGACAACGGCTACCACGACGGCTATGGCCGCGCGCCGTTGGGTTCCGGCCCCTATCAGCTGGTGGAGTGGCAGGAGGGCGAACAGCTGATCGTCGAGCGCAACCCGCATTTCTATGGTGAAACACCGCCGTTCGAGCGCCTGGTCTTCCAGTTTACCGGCGAGGATACCACGCTGGCCGCGGCCAATGCCGGTCGCCTGCACCTGGCATCGGTGCCCCCGGCGCTGGCCGCCCAGCCGCCCAGCGGGATGCAGCGCGTCGCCATGCAGAGCGTCGACAACCGCGGCATGCTGTTCCCGATGCAGCCTGATCGCGGCGAGACCAGCGACAGCGATGCCCCGATCGGCAACGATGTCACCGCCGACCCGGCGATCCGCCAGGCGATCAATCTTGCCGTCGACCGCGAGCTGCTGGTGGAGGTCGCGCTGCACGGCTTTGGCCAGCCGGCCTTTGGCCCTGCCGATGGGCTGGCCTGGACCGACCCCGCCGAGCGCTTCGACGACGCCGATCTGGAGACCGCCGCCGCGCTGCTCGACGCAGCGGGCTGGCAGATGGAGAGCGAGGGACTGCGCCAGCGCGACGGCCAGGCGGCACGCTTCCGTCTCACCTATCCGGCCGGTGACACCACCCGCCAGCTGCTTGCCGAGAGCGTCGCCGAGATGCTGCGTCCGCTGGGCATCGCGGTAGACCCCACCGGGCGTCACTGGGACGAGATTCGCCGCGAGGCGCTGCATCAGGACGCCATCCTGTTCGGCTGGGGCAGCCACAGCCCCCAGGAGATCTACTACCTCTATCACAGCCAGTACGCCGGGCAGGACTACTACAACAGTGGCTTCTATGCCAATCCGGCGGTCGACGCCCACCTCGAGGTGGCCCAGGCCGCCGAGAGTCTCGAGGCCTCACTGCCCCACTGGCGAGCGGCCCAGTGGGATGGCACGACCGGCTACGGCATGCGCGGCGACGCCGCCTGGGCCTGGTTGGTCAATCTCGAGCACCTCTACTTCGTCGACGACTGCCTCGATATGGGCGAGCTGGGTATCGCCCCCCACGGCCACGGCTGGCCGATCACCGCCAACCTGCTCGAGTGGCAGTGGCAGTGCGACTGATAGCCCCGCTGGCGCGGCGACTGCTGCGTCTGATCGCGGTGCTCGGCGTGGTGGCGCTGGCCGCCTTCGGCCTGATGCAGGCCTCGCCCATCGACCCGGTGGACGCCTACCTGGGCCCCCAGGCGGCCCAGGTCAGCCCCGAGCAGCGTGCGCTGATCGCCGAACGCTGGGGCGCCGATCAGCCGGCGGCGCAGCAGTTTCTGCACTGGCTGGGCAATATGCTGCGCGGCGAGCTGGGCTGGAGCCGGGTCTACAACGCCCCGGTCAGCGAAGTGATCGGCAGCCGTTTCCTAGCCTCGCTGCCGCTGCTGGCCAGCGCCTGGCTGGGCGCCATGCTGATCGGCTTTGCCCTCGGCGTAGTGGCCGGCACTCGTGAGGGCGGCTGGGTAGATCGCTGGATTTGCCGCTACGCCTATACCCTGGCCTCGACCCCGACCTTCTGGCTGGCGATCCTCGGCCTGCTGCTGTTCTCGGTGACCCTGGGCTGGACGCCGGTGTGCTGCGCCGGCCCCGCCGGGGTGACCCGCGCCGAGCTGAGCCTCGCCACCCGCCTCCACCATCTGCTGCTGCCGGCGCTGACCCTGGCGCTGCTCGGCGTTGCCCAGATCACTCTGCACACCCGTGCCCGTATGCTCGAGCTGATGCGCTCCGATGTCGCCCTGCACGCCTTGGCGCAAGGCGCCAGCCGCCGCGAAGTCGCCTGGCGCCACGGCGCCCGCCACGCCTGCCTGCCGGCCCTGACTCTGGCGTTCGCCTCGCTGGGGGAGCTGTTCGGCGGCTCGATGCTGGTCGAGCAGGTGTTCTCCTACCCCGGCCTGGGCCGCGCCACGGTAGAGGCCGGCCTGCGCAGCGATGTGCCGCTTCTGCTGGCCATCGCACTCTTTACCGCGCTGTTCGTCAGCGTCGGTAATGCCCTCGCCGACGGCCTCTACCGCCTGGTCGACCCGCGCCTCGGCGAGGTCCGCCCATGAGCACCGCGCCAACGCCACCGCTGGCCCTGCGCGGCAACCCGCGACTAGGCCTGGCCCTCGGCAGCCTGGCCCTGCTGGTCGCCCTCGCCGCGCTGCTGCTGATGCAGCCGCAACTCGCCGAGCGTGCCGCTGCCAGCGATTTCCAGGCGCGCCTGCTGGCACCCGGCGCTGAACACTGGTTCGGTACCGATGTGCTCGGCCGCGACCTCCTGGCACGCACCCTACAGGGCCTGGCGCTAAGTCTATGGGTAGGTGCCGCGGCGGCGCTGCTCGGCACCCTGATCGCCCTGAGCCTGGCAGCCCTGGCCAGCCTCGACCGCCGGCTCGATGCCATGGTGGGGCTGCTGGTCGATAGCGTACTGGGGCTGCCACACCTGATTCTGCTGATCCTGATCGCCTTCGCGCTGGGCGGCGGCACCCAGGCGGTGATCATCGCCGTGGCGCTGACCCACTGGCCGAGTCTGACCCGAGTGCTGCGCGCCGAGCTGCTGCAGCTGCAGCAGGCCGACTACGTCCGCCTGTCGCGGCGCTTCGGCAAGTCGCGCCGCTACGTGGTCTGGCACCACCTGCTGCCGGCGCTGCTGCCGCACTGTCTGGTCGGCGGCCTGCTGCTGTTTCCCCACGCGATCCTGCACGAGGCGGCGCTGACCTTTCTCGGCTTCGGCCTTAGCCCAGGGCAGCCCGCCATCGGCGTGCTGCTCGCCGAGTCGATGCGCTATCTCAGCGCCGGCTACTGGTGGCTCGGGGTCTTCCCCGGGCTCGGCCTGCTGCTGCTGGTGCTGGCCTTCGACCGCCTGGGCAATGCCCTGCGCCGGCTACTCACCCCGCGCGAGGCCCAGCAATGATCCTGCGCTCAACCATCCGTGGAGTGTGACCATGCTCGAGATCGACCGCCTCGCCCTCGACTTCCTGCGCTATCGCGGCCTATGGCGGCGCGCAGCGATTCCCTGCCTGCACGACGTCTCGCTTACCCTGGCCCGCGGTGAACTGCATGCGGTGGTCGGCGCCTCGGGGGCCGGCAAGAGCCTGATGGCCCAGGCGCTTATCGGTCTGCTGCCCGGCAACGCGAGACTGCGGGGCAGCCTGCGACTCGACGGCGAGCTCCTCGACGCCACCCGCCAGGCCGCGCTGCGCGGCAAGCACCTGGCGCTGATTCCCCAGTCGCTGGCGGCACTCGACCCGCTGGTGCGTAGCCATCATCAGGTCACCTGGGCGGCGCGCCGCGCCGGGGTCAACGCGCCGCGCGCCGCCGCCGAGCGGGCACTGACCGATGTCGGCCTGGTCGGCGATAGCGCCCGCCGCTACCCCCATCAGCTCTCCGGCGGCATGGCACGCCGGGTGCTACTGGCCATGGCCACCGCCGGCGAGGCCGAGTGGCTGATCGCCGACGAACCCAGCGTCGGCCTCGACCCGGCCCATCGCGCCGGCGTCCTCGAGCAGCTGCGACGACTCGCCGATGCCGGCAAGGGCGTGCTGCTGATCACCCACGACCTGCGCCACGCGCTCAGCGTGGCCGATCGGGTCACGGTGTTCCACGCTGGCACCACCCTGGAAACAGCCCCGGCCACCGCCTTCCAGGGACGCGGCGAGGCGCTGTCCAGCGACTACGCCCGGGCGCTATGGCGAGCCCTGCCCGACAACGACTTCGCGCGGCCGGCGGTGCATGAGGTACCCCAGCTTGCTTGAGGCGCGCGATATCACCCTCGGCTATCGCCCCGGCGACAGCGTGCTGCGCGGCGTGTCGCTGCGCCTGGCAGCGGGAGAGTGGGTGGGCCTCAGCGGCGCCTCGGGATCCGGCAAGTCGACCCTCGGCCGGCTGCTGGCCGGGCATCACACCCCGCGCCGCGGCTCGCTGCGGCTCGACGCCGCTCCCCTCCCTCCGCATGGCCTGCACCCGGTGCAGTGGCTCCCTCAGGTGCCGGAGCTGGCGGTCAATCCGCGCTGGCGCATCGGCCGTATTCTCGCCGAGGCCTGGACGCCCGACGCCGCGCTGCGTCGGCGCTTCGGCATCGCCGACGACTGGCTGGAGCGCTATCCCCATGAGCTCTCCGGCGGCGAACTGCAGCGGGTGGCGGTGCTGCGCAGCCTGGCCCCCGGGGTGCGCTACCTGATCGCCGACGAGATCTCCTCGATGCTCGACGCCATCACCCAGGCCGAGCTGTGGCAGACCCTGGCCGAGATCGCCGAGCAGCGCGACCTGGGGGTGCTGGTGATCGGCCATGACCAGGCCCTGCTGAAACGGCTCTGCCAGCATCAACTGCGGCTAGAGAACGGTCAGCTCTGGGCCGAGCCCTGACCCTCGCGCGCCCGCAGGGTGCGATAGCCGCCCCACAGCCGGGTCGCGGTGGTGATCAGGCAGGCCAGCGCAAACAGGCTGGCGAGCAGCGCGAAGTGCCGGGGAAACAGGCAGAACAGCACCAGGGCGAGCACCGTCTCGGTGCCCTCGGTGAGCCCATGCAGGTAGTAGAAGGCCTTGGACTCGAAGCGCGGCCGCTCGAGGCGATGCTTGGCAGCCATGATGGCGAAGGCCAGAAAGGAGGTGCCGGTGCCGATGAAGGCGAACAACAGCAGCGCCGCCGCCAGGGCGTTGGCGGCCGGGTCGGCCAGCGCAAAACCGAGCACCACCGCGGCGTAGAAGACGAAGTCCAGGCCGATATCGAGAAAACCGCCGGCGTCGCTGGCGCGATCGGTGTGGCGCGCCAGGGCGCCATCCAGCCCATCGCCGAGCCGGTTGAGCAGAATCACCACCAGCGCCGCGGCGTACCACTCCAGCGCCAGCAGCGGCAGGGCCAGCATCCCGATCGCGAAGGCCGCCACGGTGACCTGGTCAGGGCGCCAGCCGCGCCGCGCCAGCACGGCGGCGATCCGCGCCAGCGGTGCCTGGGTCAGCGGCATGGTCCAGCGGTCGAGCATCAGGGACGCTCCTCACTCGCATCGATCAGGTGCAGCTTGCCGCTGCGCCGGCGCCAGGTGAAGTAGCGCGCCAACCAGCCGAGCAGCCACTCTGGCTTATGGGCGTTCTTCCACATCCCGGCGCTGGCCTTGGCCGCCTCGGAGTAGCTCGGGTAGGGGTGAATGGTCGCCAGCAGCTTGTTGAGGCCAATATTACGGGTCATCGCCAGGGTGAAGGTGGCCAGCAGCTCGCCGGCGCCGTGGCCGACCACGCAGGCGCCAAGGATACGATCCTTGCCGGGCACCGTCAGCACCTTGATAAAGCCGCGGTCGTGGCCGTCGGCGATGGCGCGGTCCAGCTCGGCCAGCTCATAGCGGGTCAGCTCATAGGCAATGCCCTGCGCCTCGGCCTCGCGCTCGCTAAGTCCGACCCGCGCCACCTCGGGGTCGCTGAAGGTCACCGCCGGCAGCGCGCGGTAGCTGACCGCGAAACGCTTGATCTCACCGAACAGGGCGTTGACCGTGGCGTGCCAGGCCTGGTGGGCACTGGCGTGGGTCAGTTGGAAGGGGCCCACTACGTCGCCGCAGGCCCAGATATTGGGGTGCAGGCTGCGCAGGGTATCGTCGACGTCCAGGGTGCCGTTGGCACGGGTGGCGATGCCCAGCGCCTCCAGCCCCAGGCCCTCGACGTTGGCCTCGCGCCCCACCGCCATCAGCAGGCGGTCGAAGACGATCCGCGCCTGGCTACCGTCGGCGCGCTCGATCACCAGCACCTTGCCGCGATCGGCGTGACTCGGCCCTGGCTCCACCGCCACCGCCCGGCAGCCGAGGTGCAGCGCCACATCCTCTTCGCGCAGTCCGGCTTCGAGGGCCTCGGCGACGTCGCGGTCCTCCCGCGGCAGCAGCTGGGCGGCGCCTTCGACCAGGTTCACTCGGCTACCTAGCCGCGCGAAGCTCTGGCCCAGCTCACAGCCGATCGGCCCGCCGCCGATCACCACCAGCCGAGCGGGCAGCCGCTCGAGCTGCCACAGGTTATCGGAGGTGAGGATCTCATCGGACGGCATACCCGGCAGCGGCAGCACCCGCGGCCGCGCACCGCTGGCAATGATCACGTGGCGACTGGTCAGCACCCGCTCACCGACGCGCACCTCCCAGGGCGTCTGCAGGCGCGCCGCGCCGTGCACCACGTCCACCCCAAGGCCACGATAGCGGGCCGGGCTGTCGTGGGGAGCGACCTTGGCGACGGCATCGTGCACGTGGGCCATCACGCCGTGAAAATCGATGTCGGGCTCGCCGAGATGAACCCCGAAACGCTTGGCGCCACGTGCCTCATGGGCGGCCCGCGCGGCGCGAATCAACGCCTTGGAGGGCACGCAGCCGGTATTGAGGCAGTCGCCGCCCATGGCATCACGCTCCACCAGCGCCACCCGCGCCTTGACCGCAGCGGCGATATAGCTTGCCACCAGACCCGCCGAGCCGGCGCCGATCACCACGATGTCGTAGTCGAAACTGCGCGGGCGGTGGTAGGCCTTGGCCAGCCGCCGGCGCTTGATGGCATCCACCACGAAACGCGCCAGCAGCGGAAACAGCCCGATCAGCACGAAGGAGACGATCAGCGTCGGCGACAGAATCCCCGACAGCGACTCGAGGCTGCCCAACTCCCGTCCGGCGTTCACGAACACCGCGGTGCCGGGCAGCATGCCCAGTTGGCTGACCCAGTAGAAGGTCACCACCCGCATACGGGTCAACCCCATCACCAGGTTGATGACGAAGAACGGAAACAGCGGTATCAGGCGCAGGGTGAACAGATAGAGCGCGCCCTCGCGCTGGATGCCGCGATTGATGCTGTCGAGCTGAGTGGCGAAGCGCCGCTCCAGCGGGCCGCGAGCCAGAGTGCGGGCGATCAGAAACGCCAGGGTGGCGCCCAGGGTGCTGGCGAAGGAGATGATCAGCAGCCCCCAGCCGAAACCGAATAGCGCCCCGCCGAGCAGCGTCAGCAGGGTCGCCCCGGGCAGTGATAGGCCCGCCATCAGGGTGTAGATCAGGAAGAAGCCACCGCCGACCAGCAGCGGCTGGGCGGCAAACCACTGCTGGAACTCGGCCTGATTGGCTCTGAGATTGTCCAGGGTCAGCCAGTGATGGGCGCCGCTGATAAAGAAGGCCGCCACCAGCAGCGCGATGCTGGCCAGGATCCATAGTCGTCGTTGTGCCAAGCTCATCTCTCCGTGATCGGGGTAGCCGCCCGGGACAGGCAGTTCACTTGCCGCTCTGTCGTCACCCGACGACAGATCCTTACACTATTGGGAACCGTCCCGCTTTCAAGCCATCAAAGCAGGCATCCTCCTCCAACGGCCAATAACCATGACATCGATTCGTCCGCTTCGCTACGCCCTGCTCGCCCTGCTACCGCTTGCCGCCCACGCCGATGAGGCCAACCAGTCGACCGCCGAAGCGGTATTCGGCGGCGGCTGCTTCTGGTGCGTGGAGGAGTTCTTCGACGCCGTCGATGGCGTGGTCGCCACTACCTCGGGCTTCAGCGGCGGCCATGTCGAAAACCCCAGCTACGAACAGGTGGTGAGCGGCGGCACCGGCCACGCCGAGGTGGTCAAGGTCGAGTATGACCCGGAGCGGGTCGACTACGAGACGCTCCTGCACGTGTTCTGGCGCAATGTCGACCCCTTCGCCGAAGACCGCCAGTTCTGTGATGCCGGCGAGGCCTATCGCAGCGCGATTTTCACCGCCAGCGACGAGGAGCGCGCCCTGGCCGAGGCCAGCCGTGACGCCGTTGCCGAACGTTTCGACCGCACCATTGCCACCGAAATAAACGACTTCGAGACCTTCTATGCCGCGGAGGAATACCACCAGAACTACTATCAGGAGAATCCGCTGCGCTACCGCTTCTATAAATCGGCCTGCGGGCGTGAAGAGCGCCTCGAGGAAATCTGGGGCGACGAAGCCGGCGGCCTGTAGCGGAAGCTCACCGCCTGCGGCTGACATGTGACGATTCACCGCACCCTGCATCGTCAGGGAAGTAGAACACGCCCGCATTAATGTGATTGAATCTCATTGTCTTTCACAAGCAAGGGAGTCGCAGATGATTCGTCCAATGGTAGCCGCCGCATTTCTCGGTTTGCTGAGCCTACCCGCCATGGCTGATGAGTGTAGCGCCGTGGTGGAGTCCAACGACCAGATGCAGTTCGATACCGATAGCATCGAGATCAGCCAGAGCTGCGATACCTTCACCCTCGAGCTGGAGCATGTGGGCAGCATGGGCGTCGAGACCATGGGCCACAACTGGGTGCTGACCCGGGAAGCGGACATGGCCGATGTCGCCGAGGCGAGCATGGCGGCCGGCCCGGAGAATGACTATATCGTTCCCGACGACGAGCGCATCATCGCCTATACCGAGATGATTGGCGGCGGCGAGAGCACCTCGGTGACCTTCGACGTCGATGCACTCGATGGTGACGACAGCTACGCCTTCTTCTGCAGCTTCCCCGGCCACTCGGGGATCATGCACGGCAGCGTGACGCTGGTCGACTGATGCCCTAGCCATCTATCAGGGAGCGTGCCCGGCGCGCTCCTTGATCCCTAGCCAGCCGGCCAGCCCCAGGGTCACCGCCAGCACCAGCCATGAGGCCAGCGCCACCCCCCACCAGTGAGCCAGCTGCCAGAACGGCTCCAGATAGAAGCCGCCGAGGCTGGCGCCGACGTAGTAGAACACCAGATAGAGCGCCGAGGCGCTGCCGCGTGCGGTTTTGGCGTGGCGCCCGACCCAGCTCGAGGCCGTCGAATGGGCGAAGAAGAAGCCGAAGGCGTTGACGGTCAGCCCAATGATGATCGCCGTCAGCGAGCCGGCCAGCGTCAGCAGCGTGCCAAACGCGAAGATTCCAATCCCGAGCATCATGCAGCGCGGCTGCGACAGCCGCTGAGCGGCGCGCCCCGATAGCGAAGCCCCCAGAGTACCGCCAAGGTAGGTGACGAAGATCATCCCCAGCCACTGAGTGGCCAGGCCGTAGGGCGCCTCACTCAAGCGGAAGGTGATATAGCTATACTGGTTGATAAAGATCAGGAAATTGAGCCCGCCGATCAGGTAGGCGCCAAACAGCAGCGGATTGCGCAGGTGGCCGGCGATCGACCCCAGCGCCGCGCGCAGCCGAAACGGCTGCGGCTGGAAATGGCGCGACGCCGGCAGCAGCTTCCAGAACAGCGCCACACACACCACGCTGACCGCGCCGACGGTGGCAAAGCTGGCCTGCCAGCCTCCCAGGTCGGCGGCGAAACCGCCCATCACACGACCGCCGATGCCACCCAGGGTGTTGGCGCTGATATACAGCCCCACCGCCAGCATCAATCCACGCCTGTCGAACTCGTCGCCCATCCAGGCGATCGCCACCGCCGGCAGGCCACCCAGCACGAATCCCTGCACGGCCCGCAACCACAGTAGCGTGTGGTAGTTGGGCGCCAGCGCCAGGCCCAGGCTGCACAGCGTGGTCAGCACCAGGGTCACCAGCATGATGCCGCGCCGGCCGATGGCGTCGGAGAGGGTGCCGAACACCAGCAGCGCCAGCGCCAACGCCAGCGTCGATACCGACATCACCAGGCCCGCGGCCAGGGTCGAGATACCGAATACCTGGCGCAGTTCGGGCAGCAGCGGCTGCGGTGCGTAGAGATTGATGAATACCGTGAAGGACCCGAGGCAGAGGGCCAGGGTGGCGCGCCACCAGGCGCGGCTATGGGCTTCGATCATGGACGTCTCCCTATGGGACAGGCATGATCGACGCTTCTGACCAATAAGCCAAACAGCAACTTTTGATAGCCGCCATCGGATCTGCTTATGAGCTTACCCTTCGACCTGCGCGCCCTGCAGTGTTTCGTCAGCGTGGCGGATCATCGCGGCTTCAGCGCCGCCGCCCGCGACCGCCATGTGGCGCAGTCGGCGATCAGCCAGACTGTCGCCAATCTCGAAAAACGGCTGGAGCTGACCCTGTTCCATCGCCACGAGCGGCGCATCAGCCTCACCCCTGAAGGCGAGGCACTCTACACCCACGCCAAGGCGCTGCTGGAACGCGCCGAGGCGGCACATCTGGCGATGCGCGAACTGCACGGTCTGGTCAAGGGCGAGGTACGTATCGGCATCCCCTCGATGCTCGGCTCCTACTACTTCCCACCGCTACTGATGGGTTTCAAGGCGCGTCATCCGGGTATCCGCCTGACGGTGGTCGAGGCCGGCACCCGACGGCTGCAGCGCATGATCAACGCTGGCGAACTGGATCTGGGCGTGGTGATGGACGACGCCAGCAGCCAGGGGCTGGAGCGGCGCCACTTTCTGCGCGAGGAGATGGTGGTGTGCGTGCCGGAGGATCATCCCTTTGCCGGACGTGCCAGCGTCTCGCCGCGGGACTTCTTCAGCGAGCCGTTGGTGCTGTTTCAGGACGGCTATTTCCATCGCGAGTTCGTCGACGCCCTGGCCGAGGCAGGCGGCCACCAGGCCGACGTCGCTTTTCAGTCGAACCTGATACCGCTGACCAAGGCCATCGTCCGCCAGGGCTTCGGTATCACCACCTTCCTGCGTCGGGTCATCGACGAGCCAGGACTGGCCGCGGTGTCGTTCGCACCCCGAGCCTGGCTCGAACTATCGCTGGCCTGGGCTCGCGGCAGCAGCCTGTCGCGGGCCGAGCAGGCGTTCGTCGATTTCGTCCTCGAACACCCCGATCAGCCGCGCTGAGTCCAGGCGGCGCGCTGGGCCAGTTGGTTCTGATCCATCGGCCGCCGCGACTGCCAGTAGTGGCGCTGCCAGTAGTCGTTATCGACCTCGGAGAGGATCACGCCCTGGGAGGTGGAGGCGTGCAGGAAGTAGCCGTCGCCGACGTAGACGCCGACATGGTTGTAGGGTCCCGGCGGACGGAAGAAGACCAGGTCACCCGGGCGCAGCTCGCTACGCTCGATGCGGCTGCCCTGCAGTGCCTGGGAGTCGGTGGTGCGCGGCAGATCCATGCGGAAACTGTCGTTGAAGACATGCTGCATCAGCGCCGAGCAGTCGATACCGGCCTGACCTTCTCCGCCGAGGCGATAGGGGGTACCTACCCAGCGCTCATGCTGGGCCAGCAGCGCCTGGCGCACCAGCGCAGGGGAAGGCCGCTGGAAACTGCGCATCTCACGAATCGGATTATCGACCGGCGACATCAGCGGGTCATGGTCGAGAGACGGCATGGAGGTACTGAAGTAATCGGCAGGCGGCTCTTCTTGCGGTGTTCCAGCACAGCCAGCCAAGATGCCAAGCAGTAGACATACGCCAGCAATACGCAACATTCCAGCGACCTCGTTCACGAATACGCGAACCGCACGCCAATGCCGTCACGCGTACACGCGTGTCGAGGGCAGTTTGACGTCGCTGTGGAAGTGGTGCCCAGGGCGTATGCCCGACGTACCACGTCCATAGCGGCCTGTCAGCGGTCCAATGCCAATGGGAGAGTCAGGCGCCTGACAGGAAGCGCCTGTTGACAATAACCTGATGAATATAATGCATGTTATGGCGTTTGGCGACAGCCTGTAACGTAACGTTTCGTTAAGGAGGCGCTACATACGTCAGCAAACGTGCTGTCCGAGTGCAGCCCTTTTGTAGACGTCCTCTTAATGGAGGGTGCGCGCATCTCCCGGCAGCGTATCAATATGCATCGGCGCCCAGTGGCGCGGACGCGCACCGGGGAAGTCGAGGCTCGCCCAGGACCCGGCCAGCGGCGGCGCGCCAGTCAGCCAAGCGACCAGCGCCTCGCGAAAGCTGGCCAGAAAGGCCGCGCGCTCCTCGGTCTCACCCATGAAGAACGAGAAGCCGGCATACAGGCCACGCGCATAGGCCGACCAACCGCCGTAATGCTCGGCGGCCAGCCGCGTGGCGCGCTCCAGTGCCGCGGCGAAGGCCGCCTCGTCGAGCCAGTTCAGCTGACGCGCGGCTATCGCCAGATCCACCGCCTGGGCAATATCCCAGGCCGTCATGTCGATGTCGTTGCAGCCATCTTCATTGTCACGCACACGCGCGAGCCGCAGCAGGTGGTTGCGGTCCTCTTCCCCGCAGTCTCCGGACTCCAGGGTGGCGATTTCGGAGGCCAGCCGTGCGCCATTGAGGGTATAGGGCGCATAGTTGATCTGGTACTCCTGGCGATCGCCTGAGCCGAGCAGGAAGTCCAGAAACTCGGCCACACCCTCTGCGCTATGCAGGCCATAGTGACTATCGAGCCATTCGCGGATCGCCTCGCACTCACGCGGACTCTCGGGGAGCGGTTCGCTCCAGGCGCTGGTATTGAGAGGGCCGACCAGGGCCAGCGCAGTGAAGCGCGGCAGACTGGGGCGATCGCCGGGCTCTTGCCAGGCTCCCGGCGCCCAGTCGAGCCAATGAAAGGGACTGCCTGGGTCATCGCGGTGCCAGCAGATCTCGTGACTCAGCAGCGGCCCCTCGCCGTCGGGCAGCACGCTCTCCCAGGCGGCCCAGGCCGACAGCAAGCGTCGCGCATCGGGATAGAAGCGGCACAGCACCCCGCGCAGCGACTCGGCCTGATCGGCCAGCGCTGCGGCATCGAACTCCTCACTGTCCATCACCATCTGCAGGTAGAACGCGTACTTTTCGGCCATATGGATGGTGGCGGCATGACGGCTACAGCCGGCCAGGGCATTGCGCTGGGCCAGCGCTGCGGCCGGCGGCTCACCGAACGGCGTGCGAGTCTTGGGCAGCGCCCCGTGGCTGGCATCGGCGGCCAGTTGATTGAGATGATGCGCCTGGGCCGGCAGCCAGTAGCGGCGCAGGCCGTCGGCGCCGTCGTCGGGGAACAGACCCAGGGTGTCACGCAAATAGCCGCGAGCGTCATCGCGACGTGCCGCGCTCAGCGGCGCGGCGACGCCCTGGCGGTAGAGCAGATCCGGCTCGCGGATCGAGGCCAGCGCCAGCACCCAGTGGCGCGGCTCGCTGCGCCAGGCGCGCATCGCCGCCCGACTGCGCTCGCGCAGGGGGTCTTCCAGCAGACCTGCCAAGGGCTCGCGCCAGGGACTGGCCGGCGATTGCAGCAACAGGTGCCAATCGCGGTCGGCCTCGCCGGTAAGATCGCGGGCCTCGAACAGGCTGCGACCGCGCTGATAGGCGTTGACCAGTGCCATCCAGTCGCTATAGCGCCGCGTCAGCAGATCCAGGGCGTGGCCGGCAAAGTCCTCGGCCTCCTCCTGGCTGAGCCACTCCATACACCAGCCGGCGTACGCCAGCTCGACCAGTCGCAGCCAGTCCCAGGCCGCCCACTCGAGCGGCTCGCCGCGGGCCACAAAGGTCAACAGCACGTGTCCATAGGGCTCGGCGCCCTGCAGTCCGGCGAGCCACGCCTGGCGCTCGCCGCTGTCCAGCTCGAGCAGACGGCTGGCGTCGAGGTCCCAGCCGTAGCGGTCTCCCTGGCCGGCCAGCCACAACAGCAGCCGGATCAGTTCGTCACGGCTGTGAACCTGCCACACCTCGTCAAGCCAGGCGCCGACATCCGGCCAGTCGAGCCCCGGACTCGGTGGTAGCGCCAGGGTCGGAGCGAAGGCTGCCCGCAGTCGCCACACCGACTCTCCCGGCGCACTGGGCCACAGAGGCGCCAGTGACTCGCGGTGCGCCAGACGCGCAGCAAGCATCTCCCAGGTCACGCCATCGCCATCCTGCTCGAGGCGTGCCAGTGCCTCACAGGCCTCGAAGAAACCGTCATCGCCGCGTACCCAGCCCTCACCACTGCGAACGCTGAGCAGCGCCTTGAGCCAGTCATCGAGATCTCGGTAGTGGCCACAGATCTCTTCCCCCAGCCGCTTGACCCAGACGCCAGCCTGATCAGCAGGCAGCCAGCCCGCCGCCACGGCCAGCGCCAGCAGTTCCAAGGCATCGAGCTGGCATAGCGCGTTGGGCGCGCCCGGAGGCAATGCTTCAAGCAGTCGCCAGCCCAGCTCACTGCGCTCTTCTACCCCGAGGTAGACCAGTCGTTCGGCGGCCAGCTCTGCCGATACCGCTGTCGGATCGGGCTCGAAGGCCCAACCGCACAGCACCAGTTGTTGAGCCCACCAGGCATTCAGGGGATCGACCAAGACTCACCTCGACATGACAAAAGACGGCAATGCATCAACCGGCGCCTAGTGTAGCCGAAAGCGAACAACGCGCCGATGGTTGAGCGTCAAACAGACCGCCTCCTCCGCCAGTCGTTTTATATATTGCACACTTCGTCAATTATGATGACAATCAGGCCATCTACCCTCAGGAGGCAGCATGCCCATACCTTCACTTCCCGATCTGATGATCGACAAGGCTTACATCGCCGGCACCTGGCGCGACAGCGACCAGCGCTTCGCGGTGATCAACCCGGCCAACGGCGAGACCCTGGCCGAGGTGCCCGACCTCGATGCCGATGCCGCGCGAGACGCCGTGGCCGCCGCCGAGGCGGCCTGGCCGGCATGGCGCAAGACGCCAGCCAAGCAGCGCAGCGCGCTGCTCCGCGACTGGTTCGAGGCGATCATGGCGCACCAGGAGGATCTGGCGCGCCTGATGACACTGGAGCAGGGCAAGCCGCTGGCCGAGTCCCGCGGCGAAGTCGCCTACGGCGCCGCCTTTATCGAGTTCTATGCAGAGCAGGCCAAGCGCATGGCTGGCGAGACGTTGCCCAGCCACGGCGCCGACAAGCGCCTGCTGGTGCTGCGCGAACCGATCGGCGTGGTCGCCGCCATCACACCGTGGAACTTCCCGCTGGCGATGATCACCCGCAAGTGCGCCCCTGCACTGGCCGCCGGCTGCCCGGTGGTGATCAAACCCGCCGAAGCCACTCCGCTGACCGCCCTGGCCCTGGCCCGGCTGGCCGAGCAGGTCGGCTTCCCCGACGGTCTGCTCAACGTGGTGACCGCCAGCCGCCCGGCCGCCATCGGCGAAGTACTGACCACCGACCCGCGGGTGCGCAAGGTATCGTTTACCGGCTCCACGCCGGTGGGCAAGCTGCTCCTCGCGCAGTGTGCCGGCACGGTCAAGAAGGCCTCCATGGAGCTCGGCGGTAACGCCCCCTTTATCGTCTTCGACGACGCCGACCTCGATGCCGCGGTGGAGGGCGCCATCGCCTCCAAGTTTCGCAACGCCGGTCAGACCTGCGTGTGCACCAATCGCTTCCTGGTTCAGGATGGCGTCTACGATGCCTTTCTCGAGAAACTCGCCGCCCGGGTGGCCACTCTGGAGGTCGGCAACGGCCTCGATGAGGGCGTCGTACAGGGCCCGCTGATCAACGCCGCTGCCGTCGAGAAGGTGCAGTCGCATATCCACGACGCCCTGGCGAAGGGCGGTCGACTGATATGCGGCGGTGAGCCCCATGCCCTGGGCGGCACCTTCTTCCAGCCCACGGTGATCGCCGATGTGACCGCCGAGATGCGTGTGGCGCGTGAGGAGACCTTCGGGCCGCTGGCACCGATCTTCCGCTTTACCAGCGACGAGCAGGCCATTGCCATGGCCAACGACACCGAGTTCGGCCTCGCCGCCTACTTCTATGCACGCGACTACCGACGCATCTGGCATGTGATGGAAGGCCTCGAATATGGCATGGTAGCGGTCAATGAAGGACTGCTTTCCACCGAACTTGCGCCCTTCGGCGGCGTCAAGGAATCAGGCTTGGGCCGTGAAGGGTCGCACCACGGCCTGGACGACTTTACTGAGCTAAAGTATGTGTGTATCGGCGGCCTGTGAGCACCCACCACCGTCTACCCAAGGAGTGACATGATGAACAACGCCCAACTCAACGAACTCAAGCAACGCTACGTGGCCAACGGCGCCGCCAGCCCCGCTACGGCCTTCGCCGACCGCGCCGAGAATGCGCTGGTGTGGGACGCCGACGGCAACCGCATCATCGACTTCGCCGGCGGCATCGGCGTGCTCAATATCGGCCATCGCCACCCCAAGGTGGTCGAAGCGGTCAAGGCCCAGCTCGACAAGGTGATGCACACCTGTCAGACCGTGATGCCCTATGAGGGCTATGTGAAGGTGGCCGAGAAACTCAGCCAGATCACCCCGGTACGCGGCCACGCCAAGGTAATGCTGGCCAACTCCGGCGCCGAGGCGCTGGAGAACGCCGTCAAGGTGGCACGCGCCGCCACCGGCAAGAACAACGTGATCTGCTTCGACGGCGGTTACCACGGCCGCACCTTCATGACCATGGCCATGAACGGCAAGGTCGCGCCCTATCAGACAGACTTTGGCAGCATGCCGGGCAACGTCTTCCGCGCCCCCTTCCCGGTGCCCTATCACGGGGTCAGCGAAGACGAGGCGCTGCGCGGTCTGAAGATGGTCCTCAAGACCGACGCCAACCCCAAGGATACCGCCGCCATCGTGCTCGAGCCGGTGCTTGGCGAAGGCGGCTTCTATCCGGCGCCGGCCAGCTTCCTCAAGGCGATCCGCGAGATCTGCGACGAGCACGGCATTCTGATGATCATCGACGAAGTGCAGTCAGGGTTCGGGCGCACCGGCAAGATGTTCGCCATCGAGCATAGCGGCGTCGAACCGGACATCATGACCATGGCCAAGAGCATGGCCGACGGCATGCCGATCTCCGCGGTCGTGGGTACCGATAAGGTGATGGACGCCTCAGGCGGCAACTCGCTGGGCGGTACCTATACCGGCAGCCCGGTCTCCTGCGCCGCGACCCTGGCGGTGCTCGAGGTGTTCGAGCAGGAAGACATTCTCGGCAAGAGCAACGCCCTGGGCGACAAGCTGGCCAAGCGCTTCGCCACCTGGCAGCAGGACTTCGACTGCATCGACAACGCCCGCAACATGGGCGCCATGGCAGCCTTCGACCTGGTCTCCGACAAGGCCAACCACACTCCGGATGCCGAGCTGGCCGCGGCGCTGTGCAAGAAGGCCCGCGACAATGGCCTGATCCTGCTCTCCTGCGGCATGTACGGCAACACCATCCGCTTCCTGATGCCGGTGACCATCGAAGACGAGATCCTCGAAGAGGGGCTGGCGATCATCGAATCCTGCCTCAAGGAGCTGGTCGGCCAGAAGGCCGCTGCCACTGCCTGATCCAGGTCCAAGCCAGTAAGCTGCATGCCCGGTGGCAATCCACCGGGCTTTTTACTGTATACATTAGAACTTATCGACATAAAGCCCGCCAGTTTCATGCTTTTTTGTAAGCTATTTCCTAAAGCTCCCCCCTACCTGTCGATAATACAACTATTACTTTCGATCATATTGAGGTTGGTACCCATGTCCTGGCTCAAGCACCGCACCAGCTCGCAGAGTATCGCTGCCCTCAAGAGCAGCATGGCCTACATCGAGTTTTCGCCACAAGGGGACATCCGCTACGCCAATGATCTTTTTCTTCAAGCCGTGGCTTATACCTTCAATGAAATAACCGGCAAGCATCACCAGATTTTCTGCACCGAAGAGACAAGGAACAGCCAAGAGTATCAGCGATTTTGGCGCGAACTATACTTGGGGAAACAGCAAGCAGGTACCTTTGAGCGGCTCGACAAGCATGGCAATAGCGTGTGGCTGGAAGCAACCTATCTGCCGGTCATGTCAGGCTTTGGAAAAGTCACCAAAGTCATCAAGATTGCCACTGACATAACCCAGAAGCACCATGCATCACGATTACAGAAAGCAGTGCTTGACGCACTGGATAACTCCATGGCGATTATCGAATTTACACCGCAAGGAGAGGTCCTCAAAGCCAATAAGAACTTCCTGGACACCGTGGACTACACGCATGAGGAAATTGTTGGCCAACATCATCGTCTGTTCTGTAGCGAGGCGTTTTATCAGCAAAACCCGAACTTCTGGGACGACCTCAGTGACGGCAAACTCAGCGCCGGCCAGTTTGAGCGTTTCACCTCCAGCGGCCGTCGGATCTGGCTGGAGGCGACTTACAACCCCATTCTGGATGGCCAGGGCAGGGTTGAGAGGATCATCAAGTTCGCCACAGACATCACTGCAAGGGTAGAGAAAGACGAGGCGGCACGACAGGCCGTTGAGGCGGCCAGCAGCGTGGCCACTCAGACAGAACAGATAGCCATCAGTGGCCTGGAAAAACTGGGCGAGGCGGTCACCCACTCTCAGCAAGCCAACAGCGGCATTGGCAGCCTTGCGGCCCTTATCAGCACCCTCAACGAAAAGTCCAACAGTATCAACCAGATTACAGGGACCATTTCCCGGATTGCTGAACAGACCAACTTGCTATCACTCAATGCCGCTATCGAGGCTGCGCGGGCCGGCGAACATGGTAAAGGGTTCTCGGTGGTGGCTAGCGAAGTGCGCCAGCTAGCAAGACAGGCTGGAGAAGCCGCCAGCAACATATCACTGGTACTGAATGAAAATACCTCCCTAACACAGGCAGCGTCAGACAAGATGACGACTGCTTCGAGCCTGAGCAATGAAACACAGCAAGCACTTGCCGATATTTCATCAGTGGTCAGCGAAATGTTGGAAGGCGCCAGGCAGGTATCTCGAGCGGTTGATGGCCTCTCGCGCTAACCAGCTTCTGCCTCGCACAGCAGAGCGGAATAGTGATAAGTTTCATGCCATCACGGCCAATGGTTGATCATACTTAGCATGCTAAGGACGCTGTCACTACTGCGCTCCCTGCGCAGTGCCCACCATTCGCTGGAGGACACACGCGCCACCGTTCAGCGCGCCTGCGACTATCGCTGGCTGCGCGATGCCATGGCCGGTTGCCATGTCGCCGGGTCGTCGCGGCCGCTGGCGGATGGTACCCCCTGTATCGCCCTCACCCAGCTGTTTACAGCCACAGCCGGGCGGCTCCGCGGCGGCAACTGGCCGGCTGACGCAGAGGCTCGAGAGCGCTGTCGGGTCGAGGCTGCCCACGCCTGCCGCGCCGCCGGCGCACCGGCCTATCGCACCCTGGAGAGCCTCTCCCAGGGGCTGGTTCACGGCGGTATGTCGGTACTCAAGGACGCCGCCCGCCTTGATTACCTGACTCAACAGCAGGCGTTATGGTTGCACTGGCGCCGCCCCGATCGCCTCGAACAGACACTGGCCAAGCTAGCTGGCCAGCGGCTCGGGCAGGCACCCCAGGGCGTCTTCGTGCTCGAGTTGAGAGTGCCCGGAGGTAACGCCCAGGGCGCGCCCGGCGGAGACTGGCTCGACCAGCAGCTGGACCGCTATCGCAAGCTGTTGCCGGCCCGCCGCCGCTGACCCCTTGTCGGATACGCCGGGACTCTCCTAGTCTGGTAGCGACGCATGATGCGACGCAACCCGCACAAGGAGAGACGTGTGAAGGATACCGATCTCGGCGTGCTAGACGCCGTACAGCTCGTTGAGCGCTACCGACGCGGCGACTGCTCGCCTCTCGAAGCGACCCGCGCCGCGCTGGCACGCATCGACCGCTTCAACCCCGAGGTCAACGCCTATGTCCACGTCGACCACGAGGGCGCCGAGGAGGCCGCCCGGGCCTCGGCGCGGCGCTGGGGCAAGGGCGAGCCCTTGAGCTCCATCGACGGCGTACCGGTGTCACTGAAAGACCTCACCGAGGTGGTCGGCATGCCCTCCCGGCAGGGCTCTCTGACCACCAGCGATGCACCCCGGGAGCGCGACTCGCCACCGGCCCGCCAATTGCGCGAGGCCGGTGCGATCCTGCTCGGCAAGACCAATACGCCGGAATTTGGCTGGAAGGCGGTGACCGACAACCGGGTCCATGGTGCCACCCGCAATCCCTGGGATACCCGGCTGACGCCGGGAGGCTCCTCCGGCGGGGCAGCGGTTGCCGCAGCGCTGAATATGGGCGTACTGCATCAGGGCGGCGACTCCGGTGGCTCGATCCGCATTCCGGCCGCCTTCACCGGTACCTTCGGCTTCAAGCCGTCGTTCGGCTGGGTACCGCAGTGGCCCCCCTCCCGGGAGCCGACGCTCTCGCACCTTGGCCCGATGACCCGCAGCGTGCGCGATGCTGCCATGATGCTCAATGTGATCGGTCACTATGACTACCGCGACCCTTACGCCATCCGCGGCCAACCCGATGACTGGGGCAGCGATATTGGCCAGGGCCTCA
Source organism: Halomonas sp. ML-15 (assembly GCF_014779595.1). Lineage (GTDB taxonomy): Bacteria > Pseudomonadota > Gammaproteobacteria > Pseudomonadales > Halomonadaceae > Franzmannia. Next base: position 190,661 of record NZ_JACXZT010000010.1, on the reverse strand, counting down.
AGGGGCTGCGGATTGCCTACTCCGCCGACCTCGGCTACGCCAGGGTCGACAAGCAGATAGCACAGCGCGTCAAGGAAGCCGCCGACAAGCTGGCCGACCTCGGCGCCGAGATCGTCGAGGTGGATCCGGGGTTCGCCTCGCCCCTGGAAACCTTCCAGACGCTATGGTTTACCGCCTCACTAGACATGTACCTGCAGCTGAGCGATACCCAGCGTGGACAGCTCGACCCGGGGCTGGTGTCAACTGCCCTGCGCGCCGAGTCGCTATCGGCGGTGGACATGTTTCGAGCGTTGAGCGAGCGGGCGCGTCTGACCCAGCGACTGGAGCACTTCAATCGCGACTATCACCTGCTAATGACCCCCACGGTCGCCGTCGAGCCATTCGCCGTCGATCATGAGGTCCCCCCGGGCAGTGGCATGCAGGACTGGACGGAGTGGGCGCCCTTCTCGTACCCGTTCAATCTCAGCCAACAGCCGGCGGCATCGGTACCCTGCGGCGTCACCGACAAGGGCCTGCCGGTGGCCTTCCAGCTCGCCGGTGGCAAGTTCGATGACGTGCGCGTACTGCGTGCCTGCCACGCCTTTATGGAGGCTCACCCGCCGCGCTTCCCCGCCATGCCTGACTCGACTCGGCAGGCCTGAACGCACACCGCCCGGCATCGCCGGGCGGTGATAACCATTGCTTGAGAAAACTCAGCCGCTGCGCACTTTCGAAATTACCCACAGCAGCAGCACCGCCCCCACCGTCGCCGTGACCAGCGAGCCGATGAAACCACCGGACTGCAGTCCCAGCAGGCTGAACAGGAAGCCGCCGATTACCGCCCCGACGATCCCCACGCCGATATTACCGAGGATGCCAAAGCCACCGCCGCGCATGATGTTGCCGGCAATCCACCCCGCCAAGCCACCAATGATCAACCACAGAATCAATCCCATCGTGTGTCTCCTTCGTCCATTGAACCGTCTCGCATGCAGCCCTCCGCGGCGGCTAGAAGCTCAAAATGACGAGCCCGGCTGCTCCAGGAAGGCCAGCTCCTCCGCAGTGGATTCGCGCCCCAGTATGGCATTGCGATGGGGGTAGCGGCCAAATCTGGCAATGATATCGCGATGGCGATGTTCGAATCCCAGGTTCTCCTCGAGGCCGGGCTGATCGAACAGCCGCAGCGCCTCGTCGTGGACCTTGAGCGACTCGCTGTGCATATAGGGCATGTACAGGAAGGCGCGCCAGGCGACGTCGAGATGGCGATCGCGTCGCTGAGCCACCGCCTCCTGAGCCAGCACCAGGGCCATGCCGTCGTTGGCAAAAGCCGCCGGGCTATCGCGGTGCACATTGCGCGAAAACTGGTCGAGCACGATGATCTCGGCAAGCCGACCGCGCGCCGAGAGGCGCCACTCCCACAGCTCGCCGCGCCCCGCCGCCGCATGCACCTCAGCGAAACGCCGGGCGATGACGGCGTCAAGCGCAGCATCCTTGTGGAACCACTGCGTGGGCGTCAGCTCATCGAACCAGAACGCCAGTACTTCATCTGCGTCATCCATGCCATCTCCCGTCATCATCAGCGCGCCGCTGCAGCCGCGCAGTGCAATTGCTATCATCTGAGCCCACCGCTCACCGCGGGTTCCCCATAGCCTACGCCAAGGAGTTTCGATGGCCACCCAGGAACTGCTGGAAATGTCGCTATTCGCCTTCAATCTGGTCGGCCTGGTGGTGTGCCTGATCGGCCTCACTCTGGCGCGACGCCGACAGCGTCGCGTGCTTGGCTACAGCATCGCGGTGCTCGGTTTCGTGATCGCCGCGGCCCCCATGCTGAGCCAATTATTCGGTACTTTCTGAGCCGCTCCGGGCCTTAAGTTTGTAAACTTACCAACATATAGACCATAAGTTCGACCAAAGACGTATATATGAATCGTGTCATCCAATTAAAATCACCACACACTAAATGTCTCACATTTTCCGTCGGCGCCAGACGCCGTAACACTCACGCCAAACCACAAGGTTGAACCCGTCATGCATGCCCTCACCTTGGCGTCCTTCCTGTTCTTTACCGGTCTGGTCGCTTTCGTTACCTGGCGCATCACACGCCGCGATGACCACAAGAGCACCAGCGGCTACTTCCTCGCCGGCCGCACACTGACCTTCCCGCTGATCGCCGGCTCGCTGTTGATGACCAACCTCTCCACCGAGCAGATGGTGGGGCTCAACGGCGCCGCCTTCAGCGACGGCCTCAGCGTCATGGCCTGGGAAGTGGTCGCGGTGATCGCGTTGGTAGCGCTGGCGCTGTTCTTCCTGCCGCGTTTCCTGCGCAGCGGTATCGCCACCCTGCCGCAGCTGCTGTCGATCCGCTTCGATGCCGGCACTCAGCTGATCACCAATGTCATCTTCCTGATCGCCTACGCAGTGATCCTGCTGCCGATCATCCTCTACTCCGGCGCCATGGGCCTGCAGGGCATGCTCGACCTGCAGGGCCTCACCGGTATTCAGTCCCCCACTCTCCTGCTGTGGCTGACGGTGTGGATCGTCGGCATCATCGGCGCCATCTACGCCCTGTTCGGCGGGCTGCGCACCGTTGCCGTATCCGACACCCTCAACGGCGTGGGTCTGCTGATCGGCGGCTTCGTGATCGTCTACTTCGGTCTGCAGGCGGTCAGCGGCGGCGACGGCATCTTCGAGGGCTGGAGCATCCTCAAGGAGAGCGACCCCGAGAAGCTCAACTCGATCGGCGGTTCCGACCAGCAGGTACCCTTCTTCACGCTGTTCACCGGGGTATTCCTGATCAACCTCTTCTACTGGACCACCAACCAGCAGATCATCCAGCGCACCTTCGCCGCCAAGAACCTCGCCGAAGGCCAGAAGGGCGTGCTGCTCACCGGCTTCTTCAAGCTGCTCGGCCCGCTCTACCTGGTACTGCCCGGCATCATCGCCTACCACCTCTACGCTGAGCAGGGGGTGCGCGCCGACGAGGCCTATGGCCACCTGGTATTCAACGTGCTGCCGCCCTACCTTACCGGCTTCTTCGCCGCGGTGATGGTCGGCGCCATCCTGTCGTCGTTCAACTCGGCGCTCAACAGCACCACCACCATCTTCAGCCTGGGCATCTACAAGGGCGTGCTTAACAAGGACGCCAGCGAGGAGCAGGTAGTCAAGTCGGGCAAGGTATTCGGCTGGATCATGGCCTTCGCCACCATGATCATCGCTCCGCTGCTGGCCGGCCAGGAGAGCCTGTTCGGCTACCTGCAGCGCATGAACGCCATCTACTTCATCCCCATCCTGGCGGTGGTGATCGTCGGCCTGCTGACCAAGCGGGTGCCGCCCATGGCGGCCAAGATCGCCCTGGTCGGCGGCTGCCTGCTGATCGCCGCCGGCTACTTCGTGCCGCCCTTCAACCAGTTGCCGGTGGTGATGCACGAGTTCCACTTCGTGGCCAGCGTGTTCGTGCTGCTGGTGGTCGTGATGCTGGTGATCGGCAAGCTGCGCCCTCGCGAGACCGACTGGGTCCATGAGCACAGCGGCGACGTCGACCTGACGCCTTGGAAGGGCGCCGTACCCACCGGCATCGTGCTGATCGTGCTGGTGGTGATCATGTACGCCGCCTTCGCCGGGGTCTGAGCCACCCACGACGCGCCCTCCCTATGACGCAGCCCCGCCTCGGCGGGGCTGCGGCGTTTCAGGGCAAGATGTCCTAATCGGTGGGCATATGGTCCTTGCCGACATTCTCACCAACACCGACACTGCAGGAGTCCCGTCGCCGGAGAGAGATCGTGACCCGCCGCATCGCCCTGCTCGCCTACCCCGACTGCCAGCTGCTCGACGTCAGCGGCCCCTGGCAGGTCTTCGCCAGTGCCAACGAGATCAGCGCATCGCCGCTCTATCAGCTGCATCTGGTCGCCCCCGCGCCGGGGCTGGTCATGACCAATGGCGGCCTGGCGCTGGATGCGCCCCATGGCTATCAGCAACTGAGCGCGCTGATGCCCCTCGATACCCTGCTGGTGGCCGGTGGCCGGGGCGTCATGCAGCAGCGCGAGGATCTCGACCTGCTGGCCACGCTGCAGGCCCTGGCCCCGCAGCTGCGGCGCCTGGGGTCGATCTGCTCCGGCGCCTTCCTGCTCGCCGCGGCCGGGCTGCTCGACGGCCATCGTGCCACCACCCACTGGCGTCACGCCGCGCGCCTGGCCGAGCGCTACCCCAGGATACGGGTGGCGGCCGATGCCCTCTATTTCGAGAGCGAAGGGCGCTATACCAGTGCCGGTGTCACCGCCGGCATCGACCTCGCCCTGTCGCTGCTGGAAGCCGACCATGGCGCCGCCCTGGCCGGCCGGGTGGCCCGCGAGCTGGTGATGTTCCTGCACCGCCCCGGCGGCCAATCCCAGTTCAGTGAGGCGCTGCGCCATCCCCAGGAGAGCGGTCCGCTACGCGCCCTGCTCGACCGCCTGCATGACGATCCCGGCGGCGATCACGATATCGAGAGCATGGCCGCGCAGATGGCGGTATCGCCACGCCACCTGACCCGCCTGTTTCGTCGCTATCTGGATACCAGCCCCGGGGCCTACCTGACCCGGCTGCGCCTCGAGCGGGCACGCATGGCACTCCTCGACAGCCGCCAGTTGACCCCGCTATCGCGTCTCGCCGAGCGCTGGCGGCTAGGCAGCGCCGAGCAGCTGCGCCGCCAGTTTCAGCGCCACTACGGCGTGTCACCTTCCGTCTACCGCCAGCGCTTCGCCACCAGCGCCGCCTAACCTCTATCGGAGAACCTCACCATGCCCATTACCGTCACCCTGCTGTCGCTGTGCCAGGCGCTACTGGTCAGCGGCAATATCCTGCTGATTGCGGTATCGCCGCTGATCGGCGCCAGCCTGGCGCCCAGTGCCAACTGGTCCACTGCGCCGGTGGCCACCCAGTGGCTGGGGCTGATGTGCGCCACCATCCCGGCCTCGCTGATCATGGCCAGGCTGGGCCGCAAGCGCGGCTTCGTGCTGGGCAACCTGCTGGGTCTGGTGGGCGTGGTAGTGGCGATACAGGCGCTGCGCGGCCAGCACTTCGCGCTGTTTCTGCTTGCCACCTGGCTGATCGGTATCGGTATCGGCTTCGGTCAGCTGTATCGCTTCGCCGCGGTGGAGGCCGCCCCGGCAGCGCTGCGTGACCGTGCCATCGGCCTGGTGATGGGCGGTGGCGTGCTGGCGGCCTTCTTCGGCCCGTGGCTGGCCCGGATCAGCCGCGAGCTCGGCGAGGTGCCCTTCCTGGGCAGTTTCGTCGGGCTCGGCGCCCTCTATCTGGTGGCCCTGCTGATCCTCGCCATAACACGCCTGCCGCCGGCGACCCGCACCCACGGCGAGGGCACGCCGCGGCCGCTGGGCGAGATCCTGCGCCAGCCGACATTTGTCGTCGCGGTCAGCGCCGCGCTGATCGGCTACGGAGTGATGAACCTGGCCATGACCGCCACGCCACTGGCGATGGCCAGCGTCGGACACCACTTCGACCACGTAGCGGCGACTATCCAGTGGCACGTGGTGGCAATGTTCCTGCCCTCGTTCTTCACCGGTCATCTGACCGCCCGTTTCGGCGCCAGGCCCATGATCGTCGCCGGCTGCGTGCTGCTGGTGGCCAGCGCCCTGGCCGCCCAGGTCGAGGCCGGGGTGATGGGCTTTCACACTGCTCTGGTACTGCTGGGGCTGGGCTGGAACTTCACCTTCCTGCCCGCCACCGGGCTGCTCACCGAGACCTATCGGCCGGTGGAGAAGGCCCGCACCCAGGCCGCCAACGAGTTCCTGGTGTTCTCCACCGTGGCGCTCACCGCGCTACTCGCCGGTCCGCTGGTCAGCCAGCTCGGTTGGGCCACCCTCAACGCGCTGCTGATTCCGCTGGCGCTGCTGCCGATCGCGCTCCTGACATGGCAACGACTTGCCAAGGCGCCTGCCCGCCCGCACATTAGTGACTGAATTCACACCACGAGTCGTCCTGCATGCCGCAACCCCTGGCACGCGAACTGGGTAATCTCATCGAACGCGGTCGCGACCGCCAGCTGCGGCTGGCGGTCACCGGCCTGTCGCGGGCCGGCAAGACCGCGTTTCTCACCTCGCTGGTCCATCAGCTGCGTCACGCCGGCCTCGAGGCGCGCCTCGACCTGCTGCCGGCGGCCCGCGACGGCCGCCTGCTCGGCGCCAGCCGGGTCAGTCAGCGCGACATCGGCGTGCCGCGCTTCCCCTACGACCAGGCGTTGGCGGCGCTCAGCGAGACCCCGCCGCGCTGGCCCGATCCGACCCGCGGCATCAGCGAGCTGCGCCTGGTGATTCGCTACCGCCCGGCCAAGCGTGGCCTGCTCGGCGGCGAGACCCGCGAGCTGACCCTTGATCTGTTCGACTACCCCGGGGAGTGGCTGCTCGACCTGCCGCTGCTCGACCACGACTACCTGAGCTGGAGCGAGACCCAGGACAGCCGCCAGACCAAAGGCGGCGCACGGCATGCCATGTTCGCCGAGTGGCGCCGCGCGGTCGCCACCCTGGCCCCCGACGATGACGCTGACGAAGCGCAGCTGGCGACGATTGCCGAGCACTTCGCGGCGGGTTTGCGCCGTGCCCGCGAAGCCGGTTTTGCCGACCTGCAGCCGGGACGCTTCCTGCTCCCCGGCGAGCTCGACGGCGCGCCGGTGCTGCAGTTCTTCCCGCTACCTGGCCTGGCCAGCGACCAGCGCAAGACACTCGAGGCACTGCCCGAGAATAGCGTCTATCGCACTCTGGCAGCGCGCTATGCCCACTACCGCCAGTACATCGTCAAACCCTTCTATCAGCAGCACTTCCGGCGCTTCGACCGGCAGATCGTGCTGGTCGACGTGCTTGGCGCCCTCAACGCCGGCCCCGAGCGCTTCGACGATCTGTCCCGCGCCCTGGGCACGCTGATGCAGAGTTTCGCCTACGGCAAGCGCAGCCTGCTCGCGCGGCTGTTCGCGCCACGCATCGACCGCCTGGCCATTGCCGCCACCAAGGCCGACCACGTCACCCCGGAGCAGCACGGCCGGCTGGTCAGCCTGCTCGAGGCACTGCTCGCCGAGCCGCTCAAGGACCTGCGCTTCGCCGATGTGCCGGTGCGTGCCCTGTCACTGGCGTCGATCCGCGCCACCCACTCGCGGGAGGTCGAGCAGCGCGGCAAGCGCAGCCCGGCGCTGGCCGGCACCACCCTCGTCGGTGACGAGGTGCTGCTGTTCCCCGGCGAGGTGCCATCACGCCTGCCGGATGCTGGCTTCTGGGAGCGGCAGGGCTTCGACTTCCCCGCCTTCCGGCCGCTGCCCCACGACGCCGGCGCGCTGCCCCACATCCGTCTGGATGCGGCCCTCGACTGGCTGATCGGAGACAAGCTGCAATGAACGATCCCCGACCGGGCCAGCACTTCGCCCCCGATGAGCCGCCGCCGACCAGCAACGATCCGCGCCCGGCACAGGCCTTCGACCCGGCCACCGCCAGCCGTGACTGGCAGCCCGAGGCTGAGCCGGAGGCGCCCGGCGAAGCGGCACTGGTGGCCGGCCTGGCACGCCCTCGCCGGCGCCGCTGGGGACTGCTGACGCTGCTTGGCGGCGCCCTCGGCCTCGGTGCCGTGGAGGCCGGCCAGACCCTGTATGCGGCGAGCCTCGGCGGCGACTGGCTGGCCGGCGCCTGGAGCCTGCTGCTGCTGCTGGCGCTGGGCCTGGGTGGCAGCGCCCTGCTGCGCGAGCTGTGGCGCCTCAGGCGACTGCGACGCCACGGCCGCCTGCGCGAGGCCCTCGCCGAGCTCGATCAGAGCAGTCCGCGCCAGGCACTTGCACTCGCCGACCAGCTGCGCCGCCAGTTGGGACTCGACGATGACCACCCCCACTGGCAGGGCTTTGTCAGCGCCCACCAGCCGCATCACGACGGCGCCGAGACCCGCGCCCTGCTGGCTCACCATCTGCTCGCGCCCCGCGACCGCGAAGCCCGGCGGCTGATCTCACGCATGTCGGGGGATACCGCAGTACTGGTGGCGGTCAGCCCGCTGACGCTGGTCGACATGGCGCTGGTGGCGTGGCGCAACCTGGCGCTGATCGACCGCCTGGCAAGGCTTTATGGGCTGGAGCTCGGCTATGCCAGCCGTTTGCGGCTGTTCCGTGCGGTGCTCTACAACATGGCCTTCGTCGGCGCCACTGAGCTGGCCAGCGAAGCGAGCATGGAGATCCTGTCGATGAACCTCGCCGGACGGCTGTCGACCCGCGCCGGCCAGGGGCTCGGCGTGGGTCTGCTGAGCGCCAGGCTGGGGCTGCGCACCGCACGCCTGACCCGGCCGCTGGCGTTCGATGCCGACGAGGCGCCGCGGATGAAGGATCTGCGCGGTGAGGTGTGGCAGCGGCTACGCCGCCTCGAGGAGAAACCCTGAGCGTTGCTTGATCGGGATCAAGGCATCATCAGCGCGATCGGCTAGGCTGTGGGGGAATACCCCTGACGGAGAAACGCCATGTTCAAATCGATCCTTATCGCCGTGGACGGCTCGGAGCACGCCAAGAAGGCGCTCGAGGTGGCCTGCCAGTTGGTCTCCAAGGAGGATGCCACCCTGCATATCCTGCATATCCCCGAGGCGCTGTCCCATGAGACCACACTGGTGTGGGGGATCGGCGCCATCGCCATCGAGTCCTCCCGCGAGGTGCTCGAGGAGGCTGGCAAGTCGGTGATCGAGCGCGCCAGCGAGGCCGCACGCAGCATGGGCGCGAGCCACGTCGAGACGCACCTGAGCAAGGGTGATCCGGCGCGCAATATCCTGCGCCACGCCGAGAAGCTCGGCGTCGAGGCCATCGTGCTCGGCAGCCGCGGCCTGGGTGATTTCGCCGGTCTGATGATGGGCAGCGTGTCGCACAAGGTCACCAACAGCGCCAAATGCAGCGTGATCACGGTACGCTGAGTCGTCAGCTATCGACCGGCGCGGCGACGAGCTCGCGTGATACGCGCTCCAGCATCAGCGTTTCTCGCCGGATCGATAGCCCCATGCTGGCTTCCTTGGCCGCCATCACCGACAGGTTGTGGGCGATAGCCTCATGGATATTGACCCAGCGCGGCAGCATGCCATTGGCGACTTCATAGCCCTCGGGCCGAGCCTCCCCCAGGGCGCGCTCGGCGCGACAGTGATAGAAGTACGAGGCCATATGCATGATGTCGTACTCGGGCTTGTAGTGCGGTCGAAATTCCTCCACCCAGCCGAACGGCGCCAGCATCTCGATGCCCTGGGCGCCGGTCTCCTCGGCCAGTTCACGGTGCAGGCCGTCGAGCAGTTCCTCACCCTCATCGACACCTCCTCCGGGAAAGCTGAAATCGTTATAGCGGCGAGTATAGAGCAGCAGGATCTCTTCACCGTCGAGCACGATACCGCGCGCCGCACGGCGTCGGAGAACGCGCTTGGCGGGTACGTCCAAGGTGGTCAGATCCGGGTGAATGATACGCTCGATTCGCTGCATGCCTGGCTCCGGTCAATCAAGAAACGCGGACACTACCCAGCTTCCTGGCGCTTATCAACAGCAAACCGCATGAGCTAGGCGAGCGAGAAGTAGTCCTGCAGGCGCCTGGCTACCGCGATCTCGGCGTGATGGCCAATGACACTGGCACCTGGCACCCGCCCCGGCAGCTCGGGGTGGGCGTTGGCCATCACGTGGGCCTCGCCGGCCACCGCCAGCATCTCGCTGTCGTTGAGGTTATCGCCGAAGGCCAGGCACGCCTCGGGGGCGATCTGCAAGCGCTCGAGAAGCGCGGTCAGCGCCCGTCCCTTGTTGACCCCGCCGGCCATTATCTCCAGCGAATTGGCCATCGAGTAGGTGACGTGTAGCTGCTTACCCAGGCGTCCGACGATGCCGGCTTCGAGCTCGGCGAGATGCTCGGGATCGCCGATATAGAGCACCTTGCCCACTCCTTGCCCATCGAGCAGCGCCGGGTCCACGACCCGGTAACCGAAACCGGTATGGGCGTGCAGCGCCAGCAGCTCCGGCGCTGGGGCGTCGATCAGCCACTCATCGTCTTGATAGAGGTTGAGCCGTACGCCGGCAGGCCGCGCCTGGGCAATCAGCTCTCGGGCGTGCTCCGCCGCCAGATGGCGGGCATGCAGCAGCTGATCGTCCGGGGCGTGCAGATAGGCGCCGTTGGTACTGATCAGATGCACCGGCACGCCCAAGCGCTCACGGAACGCCAGCATATCGCGGTAATGGCGCCCCGACGCAAAAGCCAGATGATGCCCCTGCGCGGCCAGTGCGCGGAGCGTGGCGATAGTATCGGGATGTAGATCATGGTCGGCGCCCAGCAGGGTACCGTCGAGATCGGAAACGATCAGATGGGGCAGCATTCGGCGTCCTCGAATGGAATCGTGTCACCCCGACTAACGTATAGCCGATCGACCTGCGACCACAAGCATCGAACGCGTATGCTGGGTGATAACACCGTGTGATAGGAGAGGCCATGAAGACGCTCGTAGTAGGCGCCAACGGCCAGATCGGCCGCCAGTTTTGCGAACTCGCCCGGCGTGGCGGCATGTCGCTGCGCGCCATGATCCGCGATTCCGACCAGCAGCCCTGGTTTCATGAGCGCGGCATCGATACCGTGATCGGCGATCTGGAAAGCGATATCCACCAGGCCTTCAATGGCTGCGATCAGGTCATCTTCTGCGCCGGTTCCGGGCCGCACACCGGCCCTGACAAGACGCTGATGATCGACCTCCATGGCGCGATCCGCTGCGTCGATCTGGCGGTAGAGCGGGGCCTGGAGCGTTTCATCATGGTCAGCGCACTGCGTGCCAACGATCCCATGGCCGCCCCCGCCAAGCTTCGCCCCTACATGGCCGCCAAGTTCGCCGCCGACGCCTATCTGCGCAGCGCCCGCATCCCTCACGTCATCCTCAAGCCCGGCAAGCTCACCGATGCTCCGGCGACGCGACAGGTCGCTACCGCACTGGAGCATGCCCAGGGTATCGAGGTATCGCGGGGCAACGTGGCCCACGCGTTACTCTATTTGAGCCAGGCGCGCATGCTCAAGAACCGCGAATTCGACCTGCTCGACGGCGAGTCGAGTATCGCCATGGCGCTGCTGTAATTGGCGGGGGCAGCGGGAATCCGTATAGTGATCGTCTACCCTCGCCAAGCTAAAGTGTCCGATGCTGCAGAACAATGCCCTGCTTGCTCAGCTCAAGCAACAGATTCGCTCTACCACGCCCCGCGTAGAGGGCGTGATCAAGGCCACCGACAAGGGTTTCGGGTTTCTCGAGACCGACGACGGCGAGTCCTACTTCGTGCCACCGCCGGCCATGAAGCAGGTCATCCACGGTGACCGCGTCGCCGCCGTCGTCCATGAGGAGGGCGACAAGCGCTCCGTCGAACCGGATACCCTTATCGAACATGGCCTGTCGCGCTTCGTTGCCCGTGTTCAGAAACGCGACGGACGGCTGGCGGTGGTGCCCGACCACCCCTCGATCAAGAACGTGCTCAAATCGCGTATCAAGCGCAGCCTCGATGAGGAGAGCATAGGCGACGGCGACTGGGTGGTGGCCAGACTGGTGCGCCATCCGCTCAAGGAGAATGATCGCGCCTTCTTTGCCCAGATCGACGAACTGGTGGCCAAGGTCGACAACCCGGCGGTGCCGTGGCGCGTGACCCTGGCCCGCCACGCCCTGGAACAGGCCTCCCCCGAGGCCGGCGATGAGTGGCCGCTGCGCGATGAAGGTCTCCAACGTGAGGACCTGACCGCCGAGCCGTTCTTCACCATCGATGGCGAGAAGACACGCGACATGGATGATGCCCTGCGCATCGAGGCCCGCGACGGCGGCGGCTGGCGGCTCAGCGTCGCCATCGCCGATCCTACTGCGTATGTCGATGAACAGCACGCCGCCGACCTCGAAGCCCGGGTTCGTGCCTTCACGGTCTATCTGCCAGGGCAGAACGTCACCATGCTGCCGGAAGTGCTGGCGGACGATCTCTGCTCGCTGTGGGAAGGCCGTGAGCGTCCGGTGCTGGCTTGCACGCTGGAGGTCAATGCCGACGGCAGCCTCGGCGACTACCGCTTCTTTGCCGCCACCGCCAAGTCGCATGCCAAGCTGGCCTATGATCGGGTTTCCGACTGGCTCGAGGGCCAGGGCGAGTGGGCGCCGAGCGACGAGATTGCGCCTCAGCTCAAGGCGCTGCGCGACCTTACCGAGGCCCGTAGCGCCTGGCGTGCCGAGCATGCACTGGTGTTCAAGGATCGGCCCGACTATGAATTCGAGCTCGACGAAGCGGGCAACGTGCTCGGCATCCGCACCGAGGAGCGGCGCATCGCCAATCGCATGATCGAAGAGTCGATGATCGCCGCCAACGCCTGCTGCGCCGACCTGCTTGCCGACAAGGTTGGTCACGGCATCTTCAACGTGCACCGCGCCTTCGATCCGGACAAGGCCGAAGCCGCGCATGAGTTTCTCAGCGCCCAGCAGATCGAGGTCGAGCGCGAAGCTCTCACCGAGCTGCCACGCTACCGTGAGCTCAAGCGCGCCCTCGAGAGCCGCGAGGATGCTTGGCTAGACATCCGTCTGCGCCGCTTCCAGGGCTTTACCAGCATGTCGGCACTGCCCGGCCCGCACTTCGGCCTGGGGCTTGCCGCCTACGCCACCTGGACCTCGCCGATCCGCAAGTATGGCGACATGGTCAACCACCGCCTGATCAAGCGGGTGCTCAAGGGTGAGAGCGCACCGGCCGAGGCCAGCCAGCAGCTCACTGAGCAGCTCACCGAGCGGCGCCGCCTAAACCGCATGGCCGAGCGCGACGTCAAGGACTGGCTCTACGTTCGCTTCCTCGGCGAGGCCGCCAAGCAGCAGCAGACCTTCGACGCCGAGATCATCGCCATCAACCGCGGCGGCATGCGCGTGCGGCTAGTCGCCAACGGCGCCACCGCTTTCGTGCCGGCCCCGCTGATGCACAGTGACCGCGACAAGGTGGCCATCGACGACAAGGAAGGCCGCGTGCAGATCGAAGGCGAAGAGCGCTACAAGCTCGGCGATGCCATTCGCGTGGCGCTCACCGAAGCTCGTGAAGAGACCCGCTCCCTGGTGGCGCGCCCAGAGGCATAGTCAACACCAGTGCGCGACCAAGCCTCGACAGCCAGCGGCTGTCGAGGCTTTTGCGTGCCTACCTCGAGAAAGGTAACTCGCGTGTAAGTGATATTTATGGCAAGGTAACGCAAAAGGATGACAACGGTGGGCGAGAGTATCCACCAGGGAAAGTTGACGCGATGGCAGCAACTCTTGGACTGCGCGGCAAGTCGGTCGCGACCATGCTGCTGGCCTGCCTGCTGGCATTGATACCTGCTTTATTGATCGGCTGGAAAGCCGTCGATGAGGTACGTCGCCACTTCGCCACGGCCTATGCCGAACAGTATACCTTGCTGCAGATGCAGCGAATCACGGCACCCGTTTCCCGCGAACTGGCCCTTTCACGGCGTTTCGCAAACTCGGTGGTTACCCGCGAGTGGCTGCGCCAGCCAGAAGATCCCGAGCGCCGCGAGCGCTTCATCGCCGAGGCTGAAGGCTTCCGGCAGCAGTTCGGCAGCAACGCCTACTTTATTATCGATCACACCACCCAGGACTACTACTTCGCCGACCAGCGCAGCGAGGCGCTGAGTCCACGCTACCGCCTCTTCGCCGATGAACCGCAGGATGCCTGGTACTTCACTGCCATGGCCAGCACCTCGACGTACAATATCGACGTCAGCCATGACCGCGAGCTGGATCGCACCAAGCTGTGGGTCAACGTCAAGGTGCGTGATAACGGCGAATTGCTGGGACTAGCAGGCGGGGCGCTGGATCTCGAGGACTTCCTGGCCCACGTCATCCGCACCGAGGCTCCCGGATTGACCTCCATGATCGTGGATCCTCGCGGGATCCTACAAGCCCACCCCGACCAGTCTCGCTTGGCACTCGGCTCCGCCAGCCATCCCTTGGATGCCGATAGTCAGCAACGTATTCAGTCGTCGCTTGCCGACGCCCAGCAGCGCGAAGCGCTCAGGCAAGCCATGCAGGCCGTGATCCGTCGGCCTGGCGATATCCGCGGCATGGAGGTCGAGATAGACGGCGAGCCCAGACTGCTGACAGTGGGCTATATCCCGGAACTGCAGTGGCTATTGATCACCACGCTGGATATGCAGGCCGCGCCACTGCTCGAGGGACGCTGGTTCTGGCCCCTGCTCGGGGCCCTGTTAATGACCCTGGCCATCCTGACGGGGGCCTTCGCCTACGCCACCCATCGCTTGATTCTGTCACCACTGAAGCGTCTCACCCTCTCCGCACAGGCCATCACCCACGGCGACTATAGCCTGCCGTTACCCGCCGAGCGTGAAGACGAGATCGGCGAGCTGTCACAGGCCTTCTCTCACATGGCCCGTCAGGTAGAGCATCACACCCGCAACCTGGAATCGCAGGTTCGTGAACGCACCCATGAGCTGGAGACGGCCCATAGCGCCATGGCGATCGCGCACAAGCAGCTCGGTGACTCTATCCAGTATGCCAGCATCATTCAGCGAGCCATCTTGCCCGACGCCCAGCTCCGCGGCCATCTTGGTGCCTGCCATGGCGTGCTGTGGAAACCCCGCGACACCGTGGGCGGCGATTTCTACGTCTTCCGGGCGACCCCCAACGGCTATCTTATCGGCGTGGTGGACTGTGCCGGCCACGGCGTGCCGGGGGCGATGATGACCATGTTGGCCCGTGCCATCATCGACAACGCCATCGCTCACGAGGGGGCCGACGACCCGGCTGCCATTCTCAACGAGATCGACCACCAGTCACGGCAACTGCTGCCAGCGGAGCAGCTGCCCTCCTCCATCGCCACCAACATGGATATTGGCCTGGCCTGGGTCGAGCCCGACGAAGGGTGCCTGACTTACGCTGGTGCCAAGCTCGACCTCTATGCCAGTGATGGCCACCATCTGGAGTGTTTCAAGGGCAGCAAGCGGGCACTGGGTCACCGCCGCCCTACGCGCTACAGCAACCAGCGCGTGCCGTTTAACGCCGGATGGAGCTATTATCTGTGCAGCGATGGTTTTCTTGACCAGGCAGGGGGAGAGCATGGTTTCGGCTTCGGAAATCGCCGGTTCGAGAGTTTGCTGCGCCACCTGGCGACAACGCCGCTGGATGAACAAGTCAGCGCTTTCGAGGCCGCCCTGGACGACTATCGCGGCGCGCATGCCCAACGCGATGATATTACTGTGCTGATATTCGGCATGGTCCCATCAGAGGATGGGCCCACTCCGCCATTTCACCCCAGCGAGACCTAGCAATCTGCGATGCAAGCCAAGGAATCACTATGGATCTACTGAGCATGCGGGAAAGCTATCAGCATGATCGCATCATGCTGTGCTTCAATGGCCCCATATCACGCAGTCTCATCGAAGAGATCGGCAAGGCGCTGCGCAATTACCTGGACACCCAGCAAGCGGCTCCCTCCGCCGCCATGGACGTGTTCGCCGTCTACATCGAGATGACCCAGAACATCCGCCACTATGCCCGCCGCCAAGGCTACAATGACGAGCTGGCCGCGGCCACGGTGGCCGTGGCACGCAGTGAGCAAGGGCACTACCAAGTCAGTGCCGGCAATCTGGTCGAGCACGCCGACGGGGAGCGGTTGGTCGCCGCCATCAATGAGCTTGCCCGCCTCGACAAGCAGGCCCTGAAGCAAGCCTACAAGCAGCAACTGAGACGTCCCCGTGATGTTGAAGCACCCAGCGGGGCAGGCCTTGGCCTGCTCGATATGGCTCGCAAGTCCAGCCTACCGTTAGAGGCGTCGCTGCAGCCGCTGCCCAATCACCGAAGCTTTTTTAGCTTAACCGCTACGATTTGATGCTTGCCATGACAACTATGATTACTGACCTCGATATCCCCGGCAATCAGTCCTCGCCGGCCATTCAAAGCGACTGGCAAGCCGGCCGCCTGGCCATGCAAGGTGACTCCTATCCGGAGAACTCCTATGAACTGTTCGACCAGGTCATTCACTGGGTACGCCACTTTCTCGACACTGAACAGCGCCCACTGCATCTCGAACTCGCGCTGGTCTATCTCAACACCAGCTCGGTGAAAGCCATGATGGACATATTCGACCTGCTGGAAGAGGCGTTCGATGCCGGCAAGGCGGTGTCGGTCAACTGGCAATATGACGTTCGCAATGAGCGGATTGCCGAGCTGGCCGATGAATTTCGCGAAGATTGCAGCTACCCATTTGCCATCACCCCGGTCAAGGGCGAGTCATGAAAACCCGCGATGAAGAGGCGCTGTTGGCGCGTGTCGCCGCCCTGCTCGAATCGCCAGAGCATGCCGGCCACCCGCTTCACGACGCCCTTCTGGCCCTCTATCGACAGCATTGCGATCAGCACGAGCAGATCCAGCGCCTGATCAATATCTCCGATCGCTACCAGTTGTTGGCCATGGAAGCCCGACAGGTGACCCAGGAGCGCTATGAGCATAGCCTGCGCCGTCAACGCAAACTGTCACGCATCTCGGACGGTTATCAGGCCTTGATGCGTGAACGCAACCAAGCGTTGCACCAAGCCTCCACCCACGATCCACTCACCGATCTCCCCAACCGCCGACTGATCAACGAGCGCCTTGAAAACCTGGTCAACCAAGGGCGCGCTTTCACCCTCGCGCTACTCGATATCGACCACTTCAAACGCATCAACGACCGCTATGGCCACGACGTGGGCGACCGCCTGCTGGTGGCTATCACCCAGACGCTCAGCGCCACGCTACGTGACTACGATCTGTGTGCCAGATGGGGCGGTGAGGAGTTTCTGCTGCTGCTGGCCGACACTCACCTGGAAGAAGCCCAGCCTATTGTAGAGCGTCTGCGCGCCAGCCTGGCCGCCGTCGCCATCCCCGTCGCAGACCAGAGGCTCTCGGTAACGGTCAGTGCGGGCATGAGCCAGCATCGCCCCTGCGAGCCTCACCAAACCACGCTTAAGCGAGCCGATCAGGCGCTGCTTGACGCCAAACGCGCCGGCCGTGACCGTAGCCTGACCGACACTCTCTGAGCATCGTCCGTGTGCTTACTCACCATCACTGGTTCGGCGCTTCTCGGCGGCCCAGTCGACGCTTGGAGCGCGCATGCCGTGGCCGCCACGATAGGGCGCATAGTTGGGCGGCGCCCAGCCGCTGAGACGCTCTGGAGCCAGCCGAAACACCTCGACGCCGATCGGCTGGCAGGTGGATAGCGGATCCTTGGCGTCGGGGCCCCACAGATCCAGCGACAGATCACCTCCCGGACAGCACGACAGGGCGCAGAGCAGATCGATCTCGGCGAAGAATTCGATGTAGTCCCCTTCCCGAGCCGGACAGGCCTTCATGAAATACTGATCGTCGTCGTTAAGTCCGGTGCACTGAAAAACGTTAAGCACATCGTGGACATCGAACTCGGTGAGCCCGAATGGCGTCACCGCGCGCACCAGGTTCGAGTGGCAGTGGTGGTCGAAGTCCTCGCCGGTGAGCAGCTTGTTGACGTAGGGATCACAGCGCGTGCCGAGCAGGTCATGGACACGGCCGCCGTCATCATCGACACCGTAGCCCTCGAGGGTGTCGGCGATAATCGTCGCCATCGGCCGCAGATAGGGGAGCGTCGACCATAGCCGATCGAAGGTCGAGACGTGGGCCCGCTGCAGCTGACGCGTTCGCGACGCCCAAAAGCGTTCGCGGGGATTGTGCTGATGCCAGAGGTTGAAATCACCCACCTGGGGGCCATGCAGCGTCGAGAGCCGCAGCACATGACCCGCAGGCACCGTCCAGGCCAGACCATCGCGTAGTGGGACCACATGCTGCGCGATGCGCTCACGGTCGGCAGGATCGGTGAGCCGCCCATAGAAGTCGCGATCCACATCGAGCACCGATCCCGGGTTTGCCTGATAGGCGGCGGACACCTTGGCCATGCAGTCTCTCCTTGTGACGTCACATCTGGTCAGGATGAGGCGGTGTGCCCACCTTGGCCTGACTGATGCGCTCGGCGGACAGCCCGCGGTAGAGCGCAAAGATCATCGCGAACACCATGATGAAGATCGGCAGACCGATTACCGTAATCACCTGCTGCAGTGCCTCCAGCCCAGCTTCGCCGGCGAGTACGATCAGCATCGCCGCCACGGCGCCTTCGGATATCCCCCAGAACACCCGCTGGCGAACCGGGCCCTGGCCCGAATCACCGGTACACAGCATATCGACCACCAGGGATGCCGAATCCGAGGACGTCGCGAAGAAGATCGCCACGATCACCACCGCCAGCCCCTGGATCAGCGTAGTGGCGGGGAAATGCTCGAAGAAGGCGAACATCGCCAGCGGCACGCTCTCGGCCACCGCCGCCGACATCACCCCGGCCTGATCGCCCAGCGCCTCACGGGCGGCGCTGCCGATGCCATCGATCTCCATCGCCGACCAGCCGAAGATCGCGAACCACACCAGGGTGAACAGCGACGGTGCGAACAGCACCCCCAGCACAAACTCGCGGATGGTGCGGCCCTTGGAGATGCGCGCCACGAAGATGCCGATAAACGGCGACCAAGTCACCGTCCAGGCCCAGTAGAATACCGTCCAGTTGCCCTGCCAGCCCCAGCTGCCCCCCTCACGAGTGTACTGCGCCAGAGTATCGTTCCAGAACGCCATGGGCACGATATTGGAGACATAGATGCCCAGGGTCTCGATGATCCCGCGCAGCAGGAATACCGTGGAGCCGGTGATCAGCACGAACAGCATCAGGCCGGTGGCCATGCCGATATTGATGTTGGAGAGCACCTTCACGCCCTTGTCGAGCCCCGCTACGATCGACCCCACGGCCACCGCGGTCAAAGCGATGATAATCAACACCTTGACGGTGACGTTATCGGGCACCCCCATCAGCTCGGACAGGCCGGCGTTGATCTGCGAGGTGCCCAGACCGATCGACACCGCCACCCCGAACAGGGTGCCGAGTACCGCGAAGACATCGATGGTCTTGCCGAGCGGGCCGTAGACCCGCTCCTTGAGTAGCGGATAGAACACCGAGCTGACCCTCATCGGCAGGCCATGACGGTGGATGAAGTAGGCGAAGGCGAGCCCCGGCAGGGTGAAGATGGTCCAGGTATGCAGCCCCAGGTGGTAGAGCGAGAAGCCGATCGCCTCCTGGGATGCCGCCACCGAGTGTGCCTCGATATCCCCGTGAGGCGGATTCGAGAAGTGGAAGATCGGCTCGGCCACGCCCCAGAACATCAGCACCGTGCCGATACCGCCGGCAAACAGCATGGTGAACCAGGAGATATTGCCGTACTCGGGTTTTTCATCCTCGCGCCCGAGACGAATCTGACCGTAGCGGCTGATCGCCACCCACAGCAGGAACAGCAGCCAGGCATTGACGCCCATGATGAAGAACCAGCCGAGGTTGGTGACGACCCATTCACGGCCGCCGGCGAACACGTCTCTTATGGTTTCCGGAGCGATCAGCAGCGCCAGCAGAAAGAGCACCATCAGCCCTGCCGAGGTGAAGAAGATGGTCGGTTCGGTGCGCAACCCAAGTCGTTTAGCCAGCTCGTCCATAACGCCCCCTGCTCCCTGTGGCGGGATGAATCGCATCCCGATGGCATTCGCCATTCAGCCTAGCAGTTCTTGTCCATGACGCTGTCACATGCGCTTGCGGGCAATCAACGGAGACGAAAAAGGGCACCCGGAGGTGCCCTTTAGGACGTACGACGCGACGCTGAAACGGCGTCCGACTTACCAGCCGGTGACCTGCTTCAGAGCATCGCCGATCTCGGCCAGCGAACGCACGGTCTTGACGTTGGCGTCTTCGAGGGCGGCGAATTTCTCGTCCGCGGTGCCCTTGCCACCGGAGATGATCGCCCCGGCATGGCCCATACGCTTGCCCGGAGGCGCCGTAACGCCAGCGATGTAGGAGACCACCGGCTTGGAGACATTGGCCTTGATGTAGGCTGCGGCCTCCTCTTCGGCGGTACCGCCGATCTCACCGATCATCACGATCGCCTCGGTCTGCGGATCCTTCTCGAACATCTCCAGGATATCGATGAAGTTGGAGCCCGGGATCGGGTCGCCGCCGATGCCTACACAGGTCGACTGGCCGAAGCCGTGGTCGGTGGTCTGCTTGACCGCTTCATAGGTCAGGGTACCGGAGCGCGACACGATGCCGACACGGCCAGGCTGGTGGATATGGCCCGGCATGATACCGATCTTGCACTGGCCCGGGGTGATCACACCGGGGCAGTTGGGACCGATCAGGCGCACGCCCAGCTCGTCACACTTGACCTTGGCGTCGAGCATGTCGAGGGTCGGGATGCCTTCGGTGATGCAGACGATCAGCTTGATACCGGCGTTGGCGGCTTCGAGGATCGAGTCCTTGCAGAACGGTGCCGGCACGTAGATCACGCTGGCCTCGGCGCCAGTCTTCTCGACCGCTTCCTTGACGGTGTTGAAAACGGGCAGACCGAGGTGCTCCTGGCCGCCTTTACCCGGCGTTACGCCACCGACCATCTGAGTGCCGTAGGCAATCGCCTGCTCGGAGTGGAACGTTCCTTGGCCACCGGTGAAGCCCTGGCAGATGACCTTGGTGTTCTTGTCGATCAGGATACTCATTACTTGCCCTCCGCCGCGTTAACGACCTGCTGTGCCGCGTCGGTCAGACTGGTAGCCGCGATGATGTTCAGACCGCTAGACGCGAGTTTTTCCGTACCTAGCTCGGCGTTGTTGCCTTCCAGGCGTACGACAACCGGCACGTTGACACCGACCTGCTCAACGGCACCGATGATGCCTTCAGCAATCATGTCGCAGCGTACGATACCGCCAAAGATGTTAACCAGTACGGCCTTGACGTTATCGTCAGACAGAATGATCTTGAACGCTTCTGCAACACGCTCTTTGGTTGCACCGCCGCCAACGTCGAGGAAGTTGGCCGGCTTGCCGCCGTTGAGGTTGACGATGTCCATGGTGCCCATGGCCAAACCAGCGCCGTTGACCATGCAGCCGATATTGCCATCGAGCGCTACGTAGTTGAGTTCCCACTTCGCCGCGTCCGCTTCGCGCTCGTCTTCCTGAGACGGGTCGCGCATCGCCTGCAGGTCCGGGTGACGGTACAGCGCGTTGCTGTCCAACCCCAGCTTGGCGTCGAGGCAGTGCAGATTGCCTTCGTCGGTGATCACTAGCGGGTTGATCTCGAGCAGCGCCAGGTCTTTCTCGTGGAACAGCTTGGACAGCCCCAGGAAAATCTTGGTGAACTGCTTGATCTGATCGCCCTTGAGGCCAAGCGCGAAGGCCAGTTCACGGGCCTGGTAGGGCTGCGCACCGACCAGCGGATCGATCTCGGCCTTGAGGATCTTCTCGGGCGTCTCCTCGGCGACCTTCTCGATCTCGACACCGCCTTCGGTAGAGGCCATGAAGACCACGCGGCGGGTAGTACGATCGACGACCGCGCCCAGATAGAGCTCATCGGCGATATCGGTGCAGGTCTCGACCAGAATCTTGGCGACCGGCTGACCGTGTTCGTCAGTCTGGAAGGTGACCAGGTTCTTGCCCAGCCACTGCTCGGCGAAGGCCTTGGCCTCGGCCGGGTCCTTGATCAGCTTGACGCCGCCGGCCTTGCCGCGACCACCGGCGTGGACCTGGGCTTTGACCACCCACATGTCGCCGCCGATCTTCTTGCACGCTTCTGCTGCTTCGTCGGGAGTGTCCACTGCAAAACTCTTGGACACTGGCAGACCATAGTCGGCAAACAGCTGCTTGCCTTGATACTCGTGAAGGTTCATCGATTCATGCCATTGGTTGCATGTGACTCGAACGATGACCGCGGACACTTGACTTGATGCAGTGCGTTCCCGGGTCACCCCCGTCTGCTTCCGATACGTCGCCGGAAGCAATGCGCCGCCCGAGGGCGGCGCTTGTTGTCTTACTTACGCTTCTTGCGATTGGCCATATGGATAGCGTGCCCATCCACGGCGAGTGCCGCTTCGTGGACCGCTTCCGACATGGTCGGGTGCGCATAGCAGGTCAGCGCCAGATCTTCGGCGCTGGAACCGAATTCCATGGCGATCACGCCTTGGGCGATCATCTCACCGGCGTGCTGGCCGACGATATGCATGCCCAGGATCCGGTCGGTCTCGGCATCGGCGATCACCTTGGCCATGCCTTCGGTGGCGTTGTTGGCCATGGCGCGACCGCTGGCGGCGAACGGGAAAGCCCCGGTCTTGACCTCGATGCCGGCCGCCTTGGCGTCCTGTTCGGTCATGCCGACCCAGGCCACCTCGGGGAAGGTGTAGATCACGCTGGGGATGGCGTCGTAGTTCATCTCGGCCTTATGACCGGCGATGATATCGGCCACCATGATGCCCTCTTCCGAGGCCTTGTGCGCCAGCATCGGGCCGCGTACACAGTCGCCGATGGCGTAGACGCTCGGCACGCTGGTGCGGCACTGGTCGTCGACGAAGATAAAGCCGCGCTCGTCGAGCTTGACGCCGGCATCATCGCCCAGCAGCCCCTGAGTGTAGGGACGGCGGCCGACGCACACGATCAGCTTGTCGAACACCTGCTCCTGCTCGCCCTTGGCGTCGGTGTACTTGACGGTGACTTCCTTGCCGTTGGTCTCGGAGCCGGTGACGCGAGCACCCAGCTTGATGTCCAGGCCCTGCTTCTTGAGCAGCTTCTGGGTCTCCTTGGCGATGGCCGAGTCGACCATCGGCAGGAAGGAGTCCATGGCCTCGAGCACGGTGACCTCGGAGCCCAGGCGACTCCACACGCTGCCTAGCTCCAGGCCGATCACGCCGGCACCAATCACGCCCAGACGCTTGGGGGTCTCATCGAACTCCAGCGCACCGGTGGAGTCGACGATCAGGCCTTCGGTAAGCGGGGTCGGCGGAATTTCCACCGGCACCGAACCGGAGGCGATGATGATGTTATCGGCCTCGTAGACGGCCTTGTCACCATCCTTGTTGACCTCGACCTGCTTGCTGGAGAGCACCTTGCCGGCGCCCTCGAGAGCGGTGACACCGTTGGCCTTGAACAGCCCGGCAACACCGCCAGTGAGGTTCTTAACGATCTTGTCCTTGCGGGCCATCATCTTGGTGACGTCCATCTTGACGTCACTGGCCTGGATACCCATGTCGTCGAAGTCGTGCTGTGCCTCGACGAATTTATGCGAAGCTTCGAGCAGCGCCTTGGACGGAATACAGCCCACATTCAAGCAGGTGCCGCCGTGCACGACCTTGCCTTCCTTGCCGATCCACTTTTCGACACAGGCGGTCTTCAGGCCCAGTTGGGCGGCACGGATGGCGGCCACGTAGCCGCCAGGGCCCGCACCAATCACGATCACATCGAATTTATCGGCCATGAATTCGTTTCCTGTTGGGTTGCGCGTTAGTCGTTGGCAGTCGCGTTACACGTCGAGCAGCAGACGTGCCGGATCCTCGAGCAGTTCCTTGATGGTGACCAGGAACTGCACCGCGTCCTTGCCATCGATCATGCGGTGGTCATAGGAGACCGCCAGATACATCATCGGGCGAATCTCGACCTTGCCGTTGACCGCCATGGGGCGCTCCTGAATCTTGTGCATGCCCAGGATCGCGGTCTGCGGCGGGTTGATGATCGGCGTCGACATCAGTGAGCCGAAGATGCCGCCGTTGGTAATGGTGAAGGTGCCACCCTGCATTTCGTCGATGCCCAGCTTGCCATCGCGTGCACGCTTGCCGAAGTCGACAATGGTCTTCTCCACGTCGGCGATCTTCATGCTGTCGGTGTCACGCAGCACCGGCACCACCAGACCACGCGGGGTAGACACCGCCACGCCGATGTCCTGATAGCCGTGGTAGACGATATCGCTGCCGTCGATGGAGGCGTTGACGTCGGGGAAGCGCTTGAGCGCCTCGCTTGCCGCCTTGACGAAGAAGCCCATGAAGCCGAGCTTGGTGTCGTGGGCTTTTTGGAAGGTCTCCTTGTACTGAGCGCGCAGATCCATCACCGCACCCATGTCGACCTCGTTGTAGGTGGTCAGCATGGCGGCGGTTTGCTGGGCCTGGACCAGACGCTTGGCGATGGTCTGACGCAGGCGGCTCATCGGCACACGCTTCTCGGGACGCTCACCCTCGACAACCGGCGCGGCAGCAGCGGCCTGCTTGGGCGCAGCGCTCGCGGCAGCCTTCTTGGCACTGCCCTGCTTGACCGCCTTCTGAACATCCTCCTTGAGGATCCGGCCACCCTTGCCGGTGCCGTCGATCTTGCTCACGTCGAGATCATGCTCGGCGACCATCTTGCGTGCCGCCGGGGCGAGGATCTTGTCGCCGACCTTCTCATCGGCGCTGTCGCTGGACGCGGCACTCTCTGCCGGCGCCGCCTCGGCGCTACCGCTGTCACCACCGGCGCCTTCGGCAAATACTGCCAGTACCTCTTCGGAGGCGACCTGACTGCCCTCCTCGGCCTTGATCTCGGTCAGGGCGCCGTCGGCTGGCGCCACCACCTCGAGCACCACCTTGTCGGTCTCGATCTCGGCCAGCACCTCGTCGCGCTTGACCGCTTCGCCGACCTGCTTGTTCCAGCTGGCCACGGTGCCTTCCTGGATCGACTCGGGGAAGGAGGGTGCCTTGACGTCGTGCTGTTTGCCGCTGGCGGCCGGCTTGGCGTCAGACTCGGGGCCATCTGCCTTGGCCGCCTCACTCTTCTTGCCAGACGCCTTGGCCTTGTCACCCGCCGCGCCGAGAATGCCCAGCACCTGCTCCGACTGAACGGTATCGCCTTCCTCGGCGTTGATTTCGCTCAGCGTGCCGGCTTCCGGCGCCACCACTTCGAGCACCACCTTGTCGGTCTCGATTTCGACGATCAATTCGTCGCGCTCAACGCTGTCGCCCGGCTGCTTGTGCCAGGCCGCCACGCTGCCTTCGGCAACGGACTCTGGAAAGGTTGGCGCTTTGATCTCGGTAGCCATGTTGTTTCCTTGTGTGTTCTCTCTCGCCCGGCAGGACGCCTTCTTTATGCGTTGAAGGCGTCGTCTACCAGTTGGCGCTGCTGTTCGACGTGTACGGACATGTAGCCCGCGGCGGGAGCGGCCGATGCCGGACGGCCGGCGAACTTGAGTTCGCGGCCGAGGCCATTGTCCAGCATGTCAGCCACCACCCGCATATGGTGCTGGCTCTGGTACCAGGCACCCTGGTTGAGCGGTTCTTCCTGGCACCACACCACCTGCTCGAGATTCGAGTAGGCCTTGAGGGTCTCGTAGAGCTCCTCCTTGGGGAAGGGATAGAGCTGTTCGAGACGCACCACGGCAGTATCCTCGCGCTCATGCTCGCTGCGGTAGGTGGCCAGATCGTAGTAGACCTTGCCGGCGCACAGCACCACCCGCTTGACCTTCTCGGCATCGAGCTTGCCCTGATCGGGCAGCACCATCTGGAACTTGCCGTGGGCCAGCTCCTCGAGGGTCGAGGTGGCCTCCTTGTGGCGCAGCAGGCTCTTGGGCGACATCACCACCAGCGGCTTGCGCAGCGGCCGGATGACCTGACGACGCAGCAGATGGTAGATCTGCGCCGGCGTGGTCGGCACACAGACCTGCATATTGTGCTCGGCGCACATCTGCAGGAAGCGCTCCAGACGCGCCGAGGAGTGCTCCGGCCCCTGCCCCTCGTAGCCATGAGGCAGCAGCATGGTCAGGCCACACAGCCGACCCCACTTGGTTTCACCAGAGGAGATGAACTGGTCCACCACCACCTGGGCGCCGTTGAAGAAGTCGCCGAATTGCGCCTCCCAGACCACCAGGTGGTTGGGCGCGGTTGTCGCATAGCCGTACTCGAACGCCAGCACTGCCTCTTCCGAGAGGAAGGAGTCGTGGATGGTGAATTGCGGCTGGCCGTCGGCCATGTGCTGCAGCGGCACGTAGGTGCTGCCATCCTTCTGATTGTGTACCACCGCATGGCGGTGAGAGAAGGTACCACGGCCCGAGTCCTGGCCGGTGATGCGGATCGGGTGCCCCTGATCGAGCAGGGTGGCGTAGGCCAGGGTCTCGGCGAAGCCCCAGTTGAGCCCCATGCCACCGGCCTGCATCTTGCGACGGTCTTCGTAGATCTTGGCCACCTGGCGCTGCACCTGGACCCCGTCAGGCACCTCGCACATCTTCGCTGCCAGCTGCTGCATGCGCTTCATATCGAAGGTGGTATCGGCGTCGCCGGTCCACTCGTGGCCGAGGTAGGGCCCCCAGTCGACGAACAGCTCGGTATTGGGCTCCTTGACCAGGGCATTGGCGACATGGTTGCCGGCCATCAGGTCTTCGCGATAGGTCTCCCCCAGCGCGGTGGCCTCATCCTCGGTGAGTACGCCCTCCTCGACCAGGCGTTTGGCATACAGCGCCCGTGCAGAGGGATGGTTCTTGATCTTCGAGTACATCATCGGCTGGGTGCCGGACGGCTCGTCGGCCTCGTTGTGACCGCGGCGACGGTAGCAGACCAGGTCGATCACCACGTCGCGCTTGAACTGCTGGCGATAGTCGATGGCCACCTGGGTGGCGTGCAGTACCGCATCCGGATCATCACCGTTGACGTGGAAGATCGGCGCCTGAACCATCTTGGCGATGTCGGTGCAGTACTCGGTGGAGCGCGTATCGTCAGGATGCGAGGTGGTGAAGCCGACCTGATTGTTGATCACGATATGCACCGTGCCACCGGTCTTGTAGGCGCGGGTCTGAGACATCTGGAACGTCTCCATGACCACGCCCTGACCGGCGAAGGCGGCATCGCCGTGGATATTGATCGGCAGCACCTTGGTGCCATCGCTATCATCGCGACGATCCTGGCGGGCGCGCACCGACCCCTCTACCACCGGCGACACGATCTCCAGGTGGGAGGGGTTGAAGGCCAGCGCCAGGTGCACTTCGCCACCCGGGGTCATGACGTTGGAGCTGAAGCCCTGGTGGTACTTGACGTCGCCGGAGCCGCGTTCGATGACTTTCTTGCCGTCGAACTCCTCGATCAGCTCCGAGGGACTCTTGCCGAGAATGTTGACCAGCAGGTTGAGACGGCCGCGGTGGGCCATGCCGATCACCACTTCCTTGGTGCCGTAGCCGCCGGCACGCTGGATGATCTCATCCATCATCGGGATAAAGGACTCACCGCCCTCGAGGCCGAAGCGCTTGGTCCCCGGATATTTCGAGGCCAGATAGTTCTCGAGCCCCTCTGCGGCACTCAGCCGCTCGAGCACATGCTTGCGCACCTCGGGGCTGAACTTCGGCTTCGAGCGCACCGATTCGAAACGCTGCTGCAGCCAGCGCTTCTCTTCGGTGTCGACGATATGCATGATCTCGCAGCCGATCGACCGGCAGTAGGTCTCCTCCAGGGCCTGGACGATCTCCTTGAGCGGCGCCTTGTCCTTGCCCAGGAAGAACGAGCCGGTCTGGAACTCGGTATCCAGGTCGGCGCTGGTCAACTGGTGGAAGGAGAGGTCGAGGTCGGGAACCGGTACCGGGCTACGCAGGTCGAGCGGATCGATATCGGCCTTCTGGTGCCCGCGGAAGCGGTAGGCATTGATCAGCTGAAGCACCTTGACCTGCTTCTTGTTCTCGCCGCTGTCGGCGGGGCTGACGGCCTTGGCGCTACGGCGGGACTTGCCGAGCTGATAGAACTGGTCGCGAATCGGGCTTAGCGGAACATCGTGGGAGGTACTGCCTTCAGGACGCGGCAACTGATCGAAGTAGTTGCGCCACTCGTCGGGGACAGCATTGGGATCAACGAGGTACTGCTCGTAGAGCGCTTCCACATAGTGGGCGTTGCCGCCACTCACGTGAGAAGTGCGCCACATCAACTCCATTATGCCTTCTTGCATCTCTCGGTCACCCTGCACTGATGGGGTGTTGTCGGCGCCTGATACGACGTCGCCGCATCGGCGTTTCTGGTGCCCTGCCGGCGGGGCTATCATGCTATCCGGCATGCCTGACCAAGCAGCGTTGCCTGAGCCTCGGCCTTGCCAATGATCGTCGAAAGCCGGTGCCTCGGGCACCGGCTCTCTGCGATCAGGGCCGTAATGGGCTGCGACACTCGGCCACAGCTCAAAACCGGGCTACATGATAGCAAGCCTTGGGCCACGATTTAAGTGGCATTGGCCAGTAGCATTTCGCGAATCTTGCCGATCGCGCGTGTCGGGTTGAGTCCCTTGGGGCATACCGACACGCAGTTCATGATCCCGCGGCAGCGAAATACGCTGAACGGATCCTCGAGTTCGGACAGACGCTCGCGGGTCGCTTCATCACGGGAATCGGCCAGGAAACGGTAGGACTGCAGCAGACCGGCGGGACCCACGAACTTGTCCGGGTTCCACCAGAACGACGGGCAGGAGGTCGAACAGCAGGCGCACAGAATGCACTCGTAGAGACCATCGAGCTTGTCGCGATCCTCCGGTGACTGCAGGCGCTCGATGGCCGGTGCCGGGGTATCGTTCTGCAGATACGGCTGGATGCGCTCGTACTGCTGGTAGAAGATTCCCATGTCGACCACCAGGTCGCGAATCACCGGCAGGCCAGGCAGCGGACGCAGGGTCAGCTTGTTCTTCTTGACCACCTCGGAGAGCGGCGTGATGCACGCCAAGCCGTTCTTGCCGTTCATGTTCATGCCGTCAGAGCCGCAAACGCCCTCGCGGCAGCTGCGGCGATAGGCCATGGAGCTGTCCTGCTCCTTGGTCAGGTGCAGCACGTCGAGCACCATCAGGTCGCGACCCTTGGTATCGACCTGGAACTCCTGCATATAGGGTGCGGAGTCGGTTTCCGGGTTGTAGCGGTAAATGGATACCTGAAGCGTGGACATCGTGACCCCCTTAGTAAGTACGGACTTTCGGCTCGAAAGTATCGACCGTCTTCGGCGTGAAGTTGACGTCGCGCTTGCCCAGCGTCTTGTCGGCGGGGAAATAGAGCGAGTGCTTCAGCCAGTTGACGTCGTCACGATCCGGATAGTCGTAGCGGGAATGCGCGCCGCGGCTCTCCTTGCGCTCCAGCGCCGAGATCGCGGTGGCTTCGGCCACTTCCATCAGGTTGTCGAGCTCGAGTGCTTCGACACGCGCAGTGTTGAAAGCATTCGACTTGTCGCCCAGATGGGCATTGGCGATCCGCTCACGTAGGTCGGCAAGCTGCTTGACGCCTTCCTGCATGTTGTCTTCCTGGCGGAATACGCCAAAGGCATTTTGCATGATGTCCTGCAGCTCGGCCTTCAGCTCCGGCACGCTTTCGCCGCCGCTGGACTCGTTCCAACGGCTCATGCGCTGCATTGCCGCATCGACGTCGGACTCGGTGGCATCCAGATAGTCGATGCCCTCGTTCAAGGCGCCCTCGATGAACATGCCCGCTGCGCGGCCGAACACCACCAGGTCGAGCAGCGAGTTGCCACCCAGGCGGTTGGCACCGTGGACCGAGACACAGGCCGCCTCGCCGCAGGCAAACAGCCCGTTGACGATCTGATCGTTGCCGTCGCCGTCCTGCATGATCGCCTGGCCATGCACGTTGGTGGGGATCCCGCCCATCATATAGTGGCAGGTGGGCACCACCGGGATCGGCTCCTTGGCCGGGTCGGCGTGAGCAAAGGTCTTGGACAGCTCGACGATCCCCGGCAGGCGCTTGCCCAGCACTTCTTCGCCCAGGTGATCGAGCTTGAGGAAGACATGGTCGCCCTTCTCACCGCAGCCGCGACCCTCGAGGATCTCCATGACCATCGAGCGCGCCACCACGTCGCGACCGGCGAGGTCCTTGGCGTTGGGCGCATAGCGCTCCATGAAGCGCTCGCCATCCTTGTTGACCAGATAGCCACCCTCGCCGCGGCAGCCCTCGGTGACCAGCGTGCCGGCGCCGTAGATACCGGTGGGATGGAACTGCCACATCTCCATGTCCTGCATCGGGAAACCGGCGCGCAGCGCCATGCCGATGCCGTCACCGGTATTGATCAGGGCGTTGGTGGTGGAGGCGTAGATACGTCCGGCACCACCGGTGGCCAGTACCGTGGCCTTGGACTTGACATGGACCACTTCGCCGGTCTCGATGTCCATGGCGATGCAGCCGACCACGTCACCGTTGGCGTTCTTTACCAGGTCCACCGCGTACCACTCGTTGAGGAAGGTGGTGTTGTTCTTCAGGTTGTTCTGATAAAGGGTGTGCAGCAGGGCGTGACCGGTGCGGTCGGCCGCGGCGCAGGTGCGCGCCGCCTGACCACCCTCGCCGAAGTTCTTGGACTGGCCGCCGAACGGACGCTGATAGATGCGACCATTGTCGAAGCGCGAGAACGGCAGGCCCATGTGCTCGAGCTCGAAGACCGCCTTGGGCCCCTCGGAACACATGTACTCGGCGGCGTCCTGGTCGGCGATATAGTCGCCGCCCTTGACGGTGTCATACATGTGCCAGCGCCAGTCATCGTTGGGATCGGCGGAGGCGATGGCACAGGTGATCCCGCCCTGGGCCGAAACGGTGTGCGAGCGGGTCGGGAAGACCTTGGACAGCACCGCGGTCTTCTTGCCGGACTTGGCCAGCTCGAGCGCGGCACGCAGGCCGGAGCCACCCCCGCCGATGATGATGGCGTCGAAGGACAGGCTACGCATGTTGGACATGGATCAGGCTCCCCACAGAATTTGAATGCCCCAGACCAGGAACACGAAGATGGCCAGGATAATAGCGCTCTGCACCGCCAGGCGGATGCCGGTCGACTTGAGATAGTCGGTGGTTACGGTCCACAGACCGATCCAGGCGTGGGCAGCGATGGAGACGAACGCCAACAGCGAGAAGATGCGCATCCAGGTCTGGGCGAACAGGCCATTCCAGGTGGCATAGTCGAGGCCCGGATTGAGTAGCAGGTAGGCAACGATGAAGAGCGTGTAGAGTGCCAGTATGACCGCCGAGAAGCGCTGAATCAGCCAATCGGAGAGGCCGCTGCGACCGAGATTCGTGATATTGGTTACCATACCCAGACTCCTGCGAGAATCACCAGAACCGCACTGACCACCACGGTGATCTGTGCCTTGCGCATGCCGCTTTCGAGGGTCACGCCGATGTTGAGATCCATCAGCAGGTGCTTGATACCGGCCACGAAGTGAAAGGCCAGCGCGGACAGCAGCCCCCAGGCGATCAGCTTGGCCAGCAGATTGTTGGCCAGCGCGTCCTGCACCGCGTAGAAGCCCGCCGGGGACGACAGCGACTTGTCCAGGGCCCAGAAGGCGAAGATCAGACCGATGAACAGAATGATGCCGGTGATGCGGTGAGTGATCGACGTCAGCGCGGGTAGGGGTAGCTTGATGGTGGAGATGTCGAGATTAATGGGTCGTTTGCTATTCACGGCTCTATACACACTCTCTTGGCCCGCTCTGTGCTTCGGGCATGGCCCGAGCGGGCGGTGGTTTTGAGGAAGGGCTCGGCCGTCTGCCAAGTCGGCACGACCTCCTGTTCCTGCCAGTCGCGCGGGGTGGATTATAGGGACTGGGGCCAACCATGACAAATTGTCGACGACGACTTGCGACCATGGTGCAGGTCTTGACCCGCCGACCCCAGCGCGGACAATGGTGCAAAGCACCATTTACTATACAAGACCTGTATAAATATAAAAGGTTCGCACAATAGGTCGCCGCTATGGACTAATTGACAATCCCCGGCACGCTTCTATAGTGGGCTGACCTTTTTCGCCGGCTTGGCAAGCGGGACAACGACTTATCGTCTGACGACAGAACTCGAGAGGAGGCCGACATGGCTGACAGAAAAGCACGATTGACCGTAGACGGGCTCGACAAGACGATCGAATTCCCGGTCTATTCTGGCAGCATGGGCCCGGACGTCATCGATGTCCGCACGCTGGGCGCAGAGGGGCTGTTCACCCACGATCCGGGGTTCATGGCCACCTCCTCCACCGAGTCTGCCATCACCTTCATCGATGGCGGCAAGGGGGTGCTGCTGCACCGAGGCTACCCGATCGGGCAGCTCGCCGAGCACTCCAATTTCGTCGAAATGAGCTATGCCCTGCTGTTCGGCGAGCTGCCCGACGAGGAGCAGTACACCAAGTTCGAGAGCACCATCCGCAACCACACCATGGTGCATGAGCAGCTGGCCAACTTTTACAAGGGCTTCCGCCGCGACGCCCACCCGATGTCGATTCTATGCGGCGTGGTGGGCGGCCTGGCGGCCTTCTATCACGACCATCTCGACATCACCAAGGAGGAGGATCGCACCATCAGCGCGATCCGCCTGATCGCCAAGATGCCGACGCTGGCCTCGATGTGCTACAAGTACAACATCGGCCAGCCCTTCAATTACCCGCGCAACGACCTGAGCTACGCCGAGAACTTCCTCTACATGATGTTCAGCAACCCGTGTGAGGAGTTCAAGGTCAACCCGGTATTCGCCAAGGCCATAGATCGCATCTTCATGCTCCACGCCGACCACGAGCAGAATGCCTCCACCTCTACGGTACGCCTGGCCGGCTCCACCGGTGCCAACCCCTTCGCCTGCATCAGTGCCGGCATCGCCGCGCTCTGGGGCCCAGCCCACGGCGGCGCCAATGAAGCCGTGCTGAGCATGCTCGACCAGATCGGCGACGAGTCCGAGGAGAATATCCAGCACTTCATCGACCGCGCCAAGGACAAGAGCGACCCGTTCAAGCTGATGGGCTTCGGCCACCGCGTCTATCGCAACTTCGACCCGCGCGCCAAGGTCATGAAAGAGACCTGTGACGAGGTGCTGGCCGAACTGGGCATGGCCGACGACCCGCAGCTCAAGATTGCCAAGCGCCTGGAGCAGATCGCCCTGGAGGACGAATACTTCATCGAGCGCAAGCTCTACCCCAACGTCGACTTCTACTCCGGCATCATCCTCAAGGCGATCGGCATCCCCACCAACATGTTCACCGTGGTCTTCGCCGTGTCGCGTACCATCGGCTGGATCTCGCACTGGAACGAGATGATCAGCAGCGACTACAAGATCAGCCGTCCGCGCCAGCTCTACACCGGCCACACCGAACGCGACTACCCGAGCAAGTAACCTCTATCAGCCGGCGAGCATTGCCGCTCGCCCACCGCTGCGGGCCACCCTTCGGGGTGGCCCGCTTGCGTTGTCGGCTTGACCGATCTTGCCCACGCCTCAGCGCTTGCAACAGCCCTTGTACAAGCCTCTCCACTCCTCAGCGACGTCTTGCGACGCCCTCCCTGGGCATGCTGCACCACGGCGAACCCCGGCCAGACCTCGCCTCCAGAGGGGTCGCCAAAGGTTTTCCACACAATCTGTGGATAACACTGTGCGCAACCTCGAGATAAGCCGCAGAAGCCACCATGACAAGCGGGCTACAGTTAGATTGTTTAATTTTTGATCAGTTTTATGTCTTTGATTTTATTGAATTAAACGAAGAAATTTCGAACAACCCTAGTTGCATGAAGGTTGTGCACAAGCTGTCAACCCACCAAGCCAGGAGTGGACAACTCAGGGGATATGTCAAGGCTCAGCGGCCAGATTCTGGCTTATATGCTAGGGAATTAGAACAGGAGACAAGGCCGAGCAGCAGCGCGTCACATCGCAATTCTGCGGCACTAACGAGAAAAGACGCCGCGATGGCGTCTTTTCAGAAAGGAGTGGCGTCCCATAGGGGGTTCGAACCCCTGTTCCCGCCGTGAAAGGGCGGTGTCCTGGACCACTAGACGAATGGGACGCTGGTGTCATGAGATGGTGGAGCCTAGCGGGATCGAACCGCTGACCTCAACACTGCCAGTGTTGCGCTCTCCCAGCTGAGCTAAGGCCCCGTCTCTCAAGAACGAGGCGTATACTAATTGCCGCCCCGCCCTTCGTCAAGCATAAATCGGCTACCGGTTTGTGGCTCATAACTCCCTGAACGTTTTCTCGAAACGCTTGGCCTGCTTCTTCGAGACACCGCCGAGAACATCGATGGCGTGTCGCAGCCGCGCACGCGTCATATCGGAGCCGAGTATCACCATGGCATCCATCACCGAGGTGGAGGTCGCCGAACCTGTCACGGCGATGAATACCGGCGCCAGCAGGGCCTTCATTTTCAGCTCGAAATGCTCCCCCAGCATCTTGACCTCGTTAAGCAGCGACTCCTTGTCCCAGCGCGATACGCCCTCGAGGCGCCAGACCAGGAATTGCAGCAGCTTGAGCAGCGTCTCGCGCTCGAGCTTGATATCGGCGAAGCTCGCCTCGTCGATAGCCGGCAGGCCGGAGAAGAAGTGCCCCGCAAGAGGTGCCACCTGAGACAGGGTGTCCACCCGCGGGCGCACCTGGGGCAGGATCTGGTTGACATAGGCCTCGTTGAAGGCCCACTCGCGCAGCGCCTCCAGGAAGGCCGCATCATCGAGATCCTCGCGGATATAGACGCCGTTTAGCCAGGTCAGTTTATCCAGGTCGAATACCGGCCCGCCCAGCGACACCCGCTGGATGTCGAAACTGGCCATCATCTCGTCGAGGGAGAACTTCTCACGGTCGTCGGGCATCGACCAGCCCATGCGTCCCAGGTAGTTGGTCACCGCCTGAGGTAGGAACCCCATGCGCCGATAGTAGTTGATCGAGGTCGGGTTCTTGCGCTTGGAGAGCTTGGACTTGTCGGGGTTGCGCAGCAGCGGCATATGGCAGAGCGTGGGCATCTGCCAGCCGAAGTACTCATACAGCAACTGATGCTTGGGTGCCGAGTTGATCCACTCCTCGCCGCGCAGCACGTGGGTGATGCCCATCAGATGGTCGTCGACCACGTTGGCAAGGTGATAGGTGGGCATGCCGTCCGACTTGAGCAGAATCTGAGCATCGACCTGGGCCCAATCGACCTCGATATCGTCGCGCAGCATATCGCGCACCACGCAGCTGCCCTCGCTGGGTACCTGCATACGCACCACATAGGGCCAGCCCTCGCGTTCACGACGCGCCCGCTCGTCGTCGGGCAGCGCCAGGTCGGCGGGCTTGAGCGCCATCTGCAGGCCGGCCGCCTTGCGCGTCTCGCGCAGCTCATCGAGCTCCTCGCTGGTGCGGTAGCACTTGAAGGCGTGGCCAGCGTCGAGCAGCCGCTGGGCGTGCTCGGCATAGATTTCGCCGCGCTCGCTCTGGCGGTAAGGACCGTGGGGACCACCCACATCAGGCCCTTCGTCCCAGTCGAGACCCAGCCAGCGCAGCGAGTCGAGAATCATCTGCTCGGACTCCGGCGTCGAGCGCACCCGGTCGGTGTCCTCTATGCGCAGCACGAACTGGCCGCCGTGCTGGCGAGCGAAACAGAGGTTGAACAGCGCGATATAGGCGGTGCCGACATGAGGGTCGCCGGTGGGTGACGGGGCGATGCGCGTGCGTACAGTCATCTGCTGCAATCCTTGGGTCGAGAAGCTTGCCGGCATTATACGCACTCCCCCGCCGCCCATCAGCCGGGGAATCATTGCCGCGCCGCGTAGTCCACTGAGCGGCGACATACCAGGAGGTCAGCCATGTTCCCCACGCTCCCCGAGGGCATCAACGTACTCGTCACCGGCGCCTCTGGCGGCATCGGCCAGGCGCTCTGCACAGCGCTACTCAATGCACCTCAGGTCACCCGGCTGATCGCCGTCAGCCGCCGGCCACTGGCGCTGGAGGACCACGACCCGCGGGGTATCGCCGAGCCGCTACAGGCCGACCTGACCAGCGCCGAAGGCCGCGCCGCGCTGGCCGAGCGGCTCGACGGCGCCCCGCTTCACTTGTGCATCAACGCCCTGGGCATGCTCCATGATGACGCCGCCGGCATCGGCCCGGAGAAGCGCCTGGAGGACCTCGAGGCCGGTGCCCTGACCCGCCTGTTCGAGGTCAACGCGGCGACGCCTGCACTGCTGCTGCAGACGCTACTGCCGTCGCTCAAGGGGCAGCACCCGACCTACTTCGCCAGCCTCTCGGCGCGGGTCGGCTCGATCGGCGACAATCGTCTCGGCGGCTGGTACGCCTACCGCGCCAGCAAGGCCGCCCACAATATGCTGCTCAGGACCGCCGCGGTGGAGCTCAAGCGCCTCAACCGCCAGGCCTGCGTGCTGTGCCTGCACCCCGGCACCACAGACACCGCACTCTCCCAACCCTTTCAGGCGCGGGTCCCCGACGGCAAACTGTTCACCCCGGGTTACGTCGCCGAGCGCCTGCTGACGGTAATTGCCCAGCGCACCCCCAACGACAGCGGCAGTTTCTGGGATTGGGCCGGTGAGCCGATCCCGTGGTGACGCTCCCCTACAACGCCAAGTGTTCACGGAACCAGTCGGTAATGAAATCCAGATAGGCGCGGGTCTTGTCGGGCAGATACTTGCGCGAGCGGAACAGCACCAGCATGCTGCCGTGCTCGTTCCAGTAGGGCTGCAGCAGCGGCACCAGCAGCCCCTCGGCCACCGCCTGACGGGCCGCGAAGGTCGGCAGGTAGGCCAGCCCGAACCCCGCCTTCGCGGCTTCCACCACCCCCAGCAGGTTATTGATCACCAACCGTGAGCCGGGCTCGATGTCCAGCGGCTGGCCGTTGAGTGAAAAGCGCCAGTGGGCGCCGAGGTCGTAGTTGCCGTAGAAGATGCTGTCATGCTCGCGGATATCCTGGGGATGCTGAGGACGGTTGACCCGCGCCAGGTACTCCGGCGCCGCATAGAGCCCGTAGACCACCTTGCACAGCGGCCGAGATACCAGGCTCGAGGGCGGCAGCGGCCCCATGCGGATGGCCAGGTCGACGGCGTCGTCGATGGGCTCGAAGCGCTGGTCCTCGAGCAGAATTTCCACCGCCACGTCAGGGTAGCGACGCATGAAAGCGGTAGTCGGTGCGGCCAGATACATGAAGCCGAAGCTGACCTGGGCGCTGACCTTGAGCTGGCCACGCGGCCGCGCGGTGACCGACTGCACCTGGGCCTCGGCGGAGGCCAACTCCTCGCGGATACGCAGGCCATGTTCGTAGTAGATCTGCCCCGACTCGGTAAGCCGCAGTGAGCGCGTCGAGCGATTGAGCAGACTCACCCCCAGCTCGTCTTCCAGCGCCGCGACCCGCTTGGAGGCCAGCGATTTGGAGATACCCAGGCGCCGTGCAGCGGCAGTAAAACTGCCGCTGCGCACCACTTCGACAAAGACTTTAAGAGCATCCAGGGTCGCCATGTCGGGCCTCGTATCCTGTCATGATGGGCTCGCGCTAAGTTTCCATTTTGGAAACACTAGTTTTCGATTGTACCCACTTATTCCGCAAAGGCCGACTGCCTATACTGGCCGGGTCTTCACCGACGACCGGCCCTGCCGGGTGCCGGTAAGACCAACGCCATCAGGCAAGGGCAATGGTGCCCACGCCTGGATGACGCCTTCAGTGCAACTTGCTTGTGCGCGGCCGGCTGTCCCTGGATGACCGGCGCGCTTTCTTTTGCCCGGCATTTGCCCCACATCCAGCACGCAAAAAAAGACCCGCTCACGAGGAACGGGCCGAACAACAGCACGGGCTGTCGAGAGAGATAGTATTCGTTGCCTGCTCAGTGGTGGAAGCGCTCCGCCGCCTGACGTGCCAGCTCGCGGATGGCGTCCCAGTCCTCGGCCTCGACCAGCGCCTTGGGCGTCAGCCAGGAGCCGCCTACGCACATTACATTGGGCAGCGCCAGATACTCGTCGGCATTGTCGACGCTGATCCCCCCTGTAGGACAGAAACGCGCTTCGGGAATCGGCGCACCGAACGCCTTGATCGCCTTGGCGCCACCGCTGGATTCGGCAGGAAAGAACTTGAAGCGACGGTAGCCGTACTGCCAGCCGGTCATCAGCTCGGAAATGGTCGACACCCCCGGCAGCATCGGTACCGGGCTCTCCACGCCATAGCGATAGAGCGCTTCAGTGGCGCCCGGGGTGACCACGAAGTCGGCACCGACCTCCTCGGCCAGACGGTACTGGGCCGGCGTCAGTACCGTTCCCACGCCAATACTGGCGCCCGGCAAGGCCTCGCGCATGCGCTTGATCGCCTCCAGCGCACAGTCGGTACGCAGCGTTATCTCGAGCACGGTCAAGCCACCCTCGACCAAGGCACGCCCCATCGGCACGGCATCCTCGAGGCGCTCAATGGTAATCACCGGAATCACCTCGGCCTTGAGACAGATGCTGTCGAGTTCGGTAGTGCGCGTGGATGGCAGCTGCTTGTCGATGGTCATGATCAGAGTCTCCAGAAAAAATCAGGGTGCCCAATAGATGGCCAGCGGGCAGGCCAGGAAGGCACGGATCGGCAGCGCACGCACGTCGTCGCCGGCCAGCGCGGCAGCCAGCACACTGCGCTTGTCATCGCCGTTGATATGCAACATGTGACGACGCGCCTGATGCAGGCGGCCGGCACTGAAGGTGATCCGCGGCTGCGGCTGGCTAGGAGTACGCACCGCCACCAGCGGCTCATCGCTGGACAGCGCCAGCGAAAGCTCCGGGCTATCGGGAAACAGCGACGCGGTATGACCGTCGCCACCCATACCGAGAACCACCACGCTGGCCGGCCAGGCAAGGCCTTCGACCCGTGCGGCCACTTCGGCCACCCCCTGCTCTGGCGTCTCGGTAGCGCTGGTCAACGGCACGAAATTGGCCGACGCCGCCGGCCCCTGCAACAGATGCTGACGCACCAGGCGGGCGTTGCTGTCGGCGCTGCTCTCAGTAACCCAGCGCTCGTCGGCGAGGGTCACATCGACCCGCGACCAGGGCAGTTCGTAAGCGGCTAGCGCCTCGAAGAACGGCACCGGCGTCGAGCCGCCGGAGACCACCAGCAGGGCGCGCGCCTGGCGGTCGAGATCGCTGCGCAGCGCTTCGGCGACGGCCTCTGCGAGTTGGGTGGCGAGTTGTTGGCGTGCCTGGCTCATATCAGTAGTCCTCATACCAGCTGCGACCATCCTGAGTGATCATCGCAATCGACGCGACCGGCCCCCAGGAACCCGCCGGATAGCGCCGCGGCGGCATATCCCGGGCTTCCCAGCCAGCAATCAGCTGATCACACCAGCGCCAGGCGTGCTCGATTTCATCACGCCGAACGAACAGGTACTGCTGGCCCTTCATCACCTCGAGCAGCAGACGCTCGTAGGCGTCAGGAATCCGCGACTTGGGGAAGGCGTTGTTGAAATCCAGATGCAGCGGGCCCGGGCGCAGGCGCATGCCCTTATGCAGCCCACTGTCCTTGGTCAGCACCTGCAGGGCGATGCCCTCCTCCGGCTGCAGGCGGATGATCAACTTGTTGGCGGCCAGGCTGCGCTGGTCCGGATCGAAGATGTAATGCGGCTGCTGACGGAAGTGAATCACGATCTGCGATAGCTTCTCGGGCATCCGCTTGCCGGTGCGCAGATAGAAGGGCACCCCCGCCCAGCGCCAGTTGGACACCTCGGTCTTCATGGCGACGAAGGTCTCGGTGTGACTCTCGGTATTGGCGCCCTCCTCCTCGAGGTAACCCGGCACGGAGACCCCTTCGTTGGTGCCAGCGGTGTACTGCCCGCGCACCACATCGCGTCCCAGTGCCTCGCCGACAAACGGCTTGAGTGCCTTGAGCACCTTGACCTTCTCATCGCGAATGGCATCGGCATCGAGATTCGACGGCGGGTCCATGGCAATCAGGCAGAGTAGCTGCAGCAGATGGTTCTGGACCATATCGCGCAGCTGACCAGCTTGATCGAAATAGCCCCAGCGGCCCTCGATACCGACCTGCTCGGCGACGGTGATCTCCACGTGGGAGATATGGTTCTGGTTCCACTGGGTGCCGAACAGCGGGTTGGCAAAGCGCAGCGCGATCAGATTCTGCACCGTCTCCTTGCCGAGGTAGTGGTCGATACGATAGATCCGCGACTCGGGAAATACCTCGCCGATCACGTCGTTGATCTGCTGCGAGGAGGCGAGGTCATAGCCGATCGGCTTCTCCACCACCACCCGGGCGCTGTCGTCGAGGCTGCCGCTGGCCTGGAGATTACGGCAGATGTCGCCGTAGATGCTGGCCGGCACCGACAGATAGATCACCAGCGGGCGCGGCGAGCCTTCACGCCAGGCACGAATCGCCTCAAAGCCCTCGACGCTTGAAAAATCCAGCTTGAGGTAATCGAGGCGCGCCAGGAAACGCTTGAGGCTGACCTTGTCCTGCTCACCGCTCTTGATGCGCTTATGCAACGCCTCGGCGACCTGCTGGCGAAACGCCTCGCCGTCGAGCTCCTGCCGCGCCAGGCCGACGATCCGCGTCCCCTCGGGCAGCAGTCCCTCGCGATCGAGGTGGTAAAGCGCTGGAAACAGCTTGCGCAGGGCCAGATCCCCCAGCGCACCGAACAGCGCCAGATCGATCTCGGTATCTGCCACGCTCGACATTGCGCTGTGCTGAATCATGCCTAGCCCCCTGAAATTTGGTTAACTTACCGATAAAATACGTGTTCGTTGGCAAAAAAAGCAACATTTATCTGTAACTTTACTACCAAAGAGGCAGCAGCGTCGAGATCCATGTGGCCTTTGAGACAGTGCCACGCTAGGATAACCGCCATAATGTAGTTAAATCACTACATCATCGACCTCCAAGCATCAAGACCCGTTGCCGCGACATGTCGACCATCGCCCGTTACCAAGAGTCTAGCCGCCCATGTCCAGCCATGACCTGATCGAACGCATCCGCAACCGATTGGACGAGCTCAACCGCTCCGAACGCAAGGTCGCCGATGTGATCCTCGCCGACCCCGCCTCGGCCACCGGCATGAGCATCGCCACCCTGGCCCAGGCTGCCTCGGTCAGCGAACCCACCGTCAATCGCTTCTGCCGTAACTTTGAAGCCAAGGGCTATCCTGACTTCAAGATCAAGTTGGCCCAGAGCCTGGCCGGCGGCACTCCCTACGTGAGTCGCAGCGTAGACCGCAATGATGACGCCGCCGGCTATGGCGACAAGATATTCGGCGCCACCATCGCTGCCCTCGACGAAGCGCGTCGAGCACTGGACGCCAAGCGCGTCGAACGCGCCGTCGACTACCTCATCCAGGCCAAGCAGATCCACTTCTTCGGCCTCGGTGCCTCGGGGCCCGTGGCCCAGGACGCCCAGCACAAGTTCTTCCGCTTCAACCTGCCGGTGATGGCCTACGAGGACGTGCTGATGCAGCGTATGGTCGCCGCTGCCAGTCATACCGGCGACGTGGTGGTGATCATCTCCTATACCGGTCGCACCCGTGAGCTGGTCGAAATCGCCCGGCTGGCACGGCAGAACGGTGCCGTCGTCCTCGGCATCACCGCCCCCGGCTCACCGCTGGCCGGCGAGTGCACCGAGACCCTGGAGGTCACCACCCCTGAAGACACCGACGTCTATATGCCGATGACGTCACGGATGATTCATCTGGCCCTGATCGACGTCCTGGCCACCGGTGTCACCCTGCGCCGCGGCGAAGACTTCCTGACCCATCTCAAGAAGATCAAGGATAGCCTGCAGGCCACCCGCTTCCCTGCCAGCGGCTAGCGACACGCTCACACGGAGGTTTGCGCCGGGAACTGATTGGCGCATCATGGGTCACTGCTCAGGCATCCCGTTCCACCGTCGGAGTCAACATGCTCCTCGCGTCATCATTTCCCGTACGACCACTGCTGGTCGTCATGGCCTCTACCGGCGTCCTGTGCGCCAGCGCTCAGGCCCTGGAGCGAGAAGAGCTGCAGCGCCAACTGGCCGCCCCCGCCCAGCTACAGGGCAACTTCGAGCAGCGCCACTGGCTCGAGGACCAGCAGTCGCGCTTGCACAGCGACGGACACTTCCTCTATCAGCGCGAGCGCCTGCTGGTGTGGCGCTTTTCCTCGCCGCGCGAGGCCACGCTTGCCTTCCCCAAGCGCCTGCCTGGGCCCCGCGACGAGATCGAAGAAGTTGGCTTGCCAGACCGTGAGCTGCTCGATGAACTGCTGCCTGGACGCGCTGAGTTCGGTCGCCATCTGGTCGACCTGCTGGGCGGTAACTGGGGGGCACTGGAGGAGGATTACGCCATTGCCCTGAGCGGCGAAGCCGATGAGTGGCAGGCCCGCTTCAGCCCTCGCTCACCGGCGCTGGAAACGGATCTCGGCGAGCTGCTGCTAAGCGGCGACGACAGCGGCTGGCAGCACCTGGAGATACAGGATGCCAACGGCGACGAGCTGCAGATCTCGTTCTCCTCCATCAGCCCCATGGTCGATGAGTCGCTGAGCGGCTTCCTCGGCCAGTGGCTAGAGGTTGAGGCCGCGCCGCTGGACGCAGAGGAAAACGAGGAAGACGAGGAAGACGACGACACGGTCATGGCAGAGGAAGTCGACCCCGAGGAGATCGATGAGGAGGCCGAGGAAGTCTCCGAGCAGGAAGCCGAGGACAGTGCATCAGAGAGCGATTCAGATGCTGCTGACGGGGAAAGCGACGAGGAAGAGTGAGCCTCAAGTTTACCTCCAACACGCCGATAGTGCTGTCAGGAAACGCCTGGCGATGCGCGCCGGGCGTCGACAGGAGCACGCGGATGAACGTCAAGTCTTCGCCGGGCGCGGCCACGCTGGTGCTGATCGTGGTGGTGGCGCTCGCCCTCGGCGGCCTGGGGCTATCGCTCAGTGAACTGCGCCTGCCGCTGGGCCCTCAGGAACTGGTAGCGCTGGCGGTATACGGCCTGGCTGTGGCGGGGCTGATCTGCCTGCTGACGCTGGTGGCAAGCCTGGTCTCCGGTCTACGCATCCAGCAGCTTGCGCTGAATCAGAGCCTCGAAACCCAGAGCCGTC
Organism: Halomonas sp. ML-15; assembly: GCF_014779595.1. Classification (GTDB taxonomy): domain Bacteria; phylum Pseudomonadota; class Gammaproteobacteria; order Pseudomonadales; family Halomonadaceae; genus Franzmannia. The sequence continues at coordinate 148,042 of NZ_JACXZT010000010.1, read as the reverse complement.
AACTGCGCACCGCCGAAGCCGCCCAGTTGATGGAGCGCTTCGTGCACCAGGCCGAGGCGCTGCTCGACAAGGAGAGCCTCGATCCCAACAAGCGTAGCGTACTGCGCTGCCTGGCCGTGGATGCCATGCGCGGCAACAGCGGCCGCGGCGACCCTAATATTTCGCGCCTCGGGCGGCTATTCGAGTGGCTGGCCAGCGAAGCCGAGCTGGCCAGCGACGATAGCGCACGCTTGAGCCTGATCGACCCGGTCCTGCGTCAATATGCCGAGATCGCAGAGCAGCTGTGCCAGGTCGGCGAGTGCGACACGGAACGCATGGCGGTGTTTCTTCGCCACCAGCCGCGGCGCCCGGCCGCGACAAGCGACGAACCCACCGATTAGGAGGCGCCAGGAACCAAAGCGGTGACGGTAATCTCCACCTTGAGCTCATCGGCCGGCAGCGGCGCGCATACGCAGGTGCGCGCCGGGGCATGCCCTTCCGGCACCCACGCATCCCAGACCGCATTCATCGCCGCCACGTCCTGCCCCTCCTTGAGGTAGATCGTAGCCGACAACAGATGCTCACGGTCGGAGCCGATCTCGGCGAGCAGTGCATCGACCCGCGCCAGCATGCTCTCGGTCTGAGCGGTAATATCGCCGAGACGCGCCTCGGGGCCCGCCACCTGGCCACACAGCCAGGCCACGCCGTTGTGGATCACCGCGCGGCTCATGCGCGCCTTGGTGTCGTGACGAGTGATAGACATTCTTTTTCTCCCTCAAGTAGCGTGTATTGGCAATAAGATACCCTGAGAATCAGCGCTCATTCCGCCTGTTTCGACTATGCTTGCGCGCAGTCGATGCATTTTAACACCAGCGGATCCCATTCGAGCCGCTTGGCCGCAATCCACTCACCGCAGCCGATGCATTCGCCATAGTCACCGCGCTCGATGCGTATCAGTGCCGCCGCGATGCGCTTGAGTGCCAGCTGGCGACGCTCCTCTTCGGCCTTGGCCATCGCCTGGCCCTGCATGGCGTCCATGCGCGACAATCGCCCCACCGAGGTCTGGTCGAGCACCACCGGGTCGCGCGATTCGCGGCTCGACTCGCTGTCGTCCTGCAGCTCCTGGCGCAGCGCGGCCAGCCGCGCCTGTACTGCCTGCATATCCAGCTCGGGATGATTCATGTCGGTCGCCTCGCTAACCCTGATTCGATGAGCTTGCTATGCTGCACCCCGGCTGACGTCCAGCCGGCTATTCCATCATCATGCCATCCACGGCACGCCAGCGCACAGGGAGACACCTATGGGGTATCGCACCCTGCTACGTCAGCACTACGCTCTGCTGGGCATCGCCTTCCTGGCGATGTTCACCTCGAGCCTCGGTCAAAGCTTCTTCATCGGCCTGTTTCAGGCCCCCATCAGCGAGCGACTTGGGCTAAGTGCCGGCCAGTTCGGCACTGCCTACGCCCTGGTGACCCTGGTCGCCGGCTTCGCCATGCTGCGCTTCGGGCCCAGCATCGACTGGATCGCCCCGCGGCGCTTCGCCATCTTGGTACTCACTGCCCTGGTGGCCGGGATCCTGCTGCTGACGCTCTCGCCGTGGTGGCTGACCGGCCTGCTCGGCCTGGGCCTGGTGCGCTTCTGCGGCCAGGGCATGATGACCCACCTCGGCAACACCCTGGCCGGGCGCGAGTTCAGTCATCAGCGCGGTCGCGCGCTGGGGCTGGTCAGCCTGGGCGTCATGCTCGGCGAGACCCTGCTGCCACCGCTGATGGCAGCGCTGCTGGTCTGGCTTGGCTGGCGCGAGCTGTGGTGGCTGTTCTGCCTGGTACTTGGCGCCCTGTGGTTACCACTGCTGCTGCGCGCTCGCTGGCCGGCCGCGCCGCGCCAGCGCCCGGTTCGCGGCCAGCCACGACAAGGTCCCAGGCCGTTTCGCGACAACCGCTTCTGGCGGCTTCTACCGCTGCTGATGATCCTGCCGGTCACCATGACCGGGCTGTTTATCTACCAGGCCCGCATGACCGACGACCTTGGCAGCAGTCTGGCGGTCTATGCGCTGGCTTTGACCGGGATGGGCATTGCCAAGCTGCCCGGCGCCTTGCTGGGTGGGCGCCTGGTGGACCGTATCGGCCCTCTGGTACTGGCACGCTGCTATCTGCTGCCCTTCGCGCTGGCCCTGCTGTTGGCGCTGGTAGTCGGCGGCAATGTCGGCGTATGGGCACTGATGGTGGGTGGCGGCCTGGCCATGGGCGCCCAGGAGCCGGTGGCCACCAGTCTGCTGGTCAAGCTATGGGGCGTGGAGCACCTGGGCCGCGTGCGGGCCACGCTGAGCGCCTGCATGGTCTTCTCCACCGGCCTGGCACCCGCCGTTATCGGCATCGCCCTCGATCTTGGCAGCCATTTCAACCACCTGCTCGCGGGCATGCTGGTAATGCTGGTGGCGGGTTGGGGCCTCGCCCAGGGCCCCCTATCTCGTCTACCCGACCACCAGTCAGAGACGCCGCGCTAGGCCGGGACGAAACACCTCCCCCGACATGCGGTCATATCGGCTACCGCCCGGGCTTGGTAGGCTATTGTCATGTCGATGCTTTCTTCCCCTCTTGTGCCGGGGCGCATGGCCCGCCGGGCGCTACTGCCCCTGGCCCTGCTGCTGGCGGGCTGTAGCGACTCTGGCGTGCCACCTCAGGCGCTCGCCGATGACGACCCAGCCCCCTCCGGCACGCCGATTGCCGCCGTCGAGGTACAGCCCCGCGACCTGTCGAGGCAACTATCGACCTCGGGCAACGTCGAGGCGCGCTCGCGTATCCAATTGGCCAGCCGCACCGACGGCACCCTCGATGCCGTGCACGTCGATATCGGCGACCGAGTGGAGCGAGGCGCTCTGCTGGCCGAGCTCGACGTAGCCGAAACCCTGGCAGAGCAACGCCGCGCCGAAGCCCAGGCGGATGAAGCACGCTTCCACTACCAGCGCGCCCGCGAGCTGCGTGAGCGCGAGGTGGTCAGCCAGGCCGACTATCAGCAGGCACTGGCTCGCCACCGGATAGCGGAAAGCGAAAACCTGCTGTGGCAGACCCGGGCCGACTTTGGCCAGGTGCTGGCCCCCCGCGATGCGGTGATTACCGCGCGACACGTGGAGCCGGGCGAGGCAGTCGATGCCCGCGACACCCTGTTCGAACTGACCGCCATGGACAGCCTGATCATCCGTCTGGGGGTCTCGGAGCTGGACGTCGGCCAGCTCGCAGCAGATCAGCCGGTGCCGGTGCACCTCGACGCCCTGCCCGACAGCGTATTCGATGCGCATATCGCACGTATCCATCCCACCGCAGACACTACCAGCCGTCTGGTCACCGTCGAAATCGCGCTGCCGGAAGACGCCGCCGAGCGCGGCGTACGCCCCGGCTACCTGGGCCGCGTACAGATGGTCATCGACCCTCGCCCGACGGCGCTGGCGGTGCCCGCCGCCGCCATCGGCGAGCATCAGCAGCAGCACTACGTCTATGTGGTCGAGGCGCAGCAGCTGTCGCGCCGCATTGTCGAGGCCGGGGTGACCCGCGGCGACTGGACCGAGGTTCGCGAGGGACTTAGCGCCGGCGAGGCGGTGCTGGCGACCAACCCCATCGACATGCAGGACGGCGATGCCGTGCGTGTCGTCAGTTGGCGAGACTGACGGTGTCCCGTCGCGGACTGACCAGCGCCGCCATCCGGCGCCCCACCGGCACCCTGGCGCTGGCCGCCGTGGTAGTGGTGCTGGGGCTGTTCTTCTTCAGCCGCCTGCCGGTGGATCTGCTGCCCAATATCGAGTATCCCCAGCTGCGGGTCACGGTGAACTATCCCGGGACTGCACCAGAGGTGGTCGAGCAGCAGGTCACTCGGGTCCTCGAACGCAACCTGGCGGCGGTGGAGAACCTGGTCACCATCGACAGCCGCGCCTCCGAGGGGCGTACCAACGTCAACCTGCGCTTCGAGTACGGCACCAACCTCGACCTGGCGCTACAGGACACCGCCCGCTATCTGGAGCTGGCCCGCACCCAGCTGCCCAGCGACATCGAGCCGCCGCGGCTGTACAAGTTCGATCCGGCCCAGGACCCGATCTGGCAGGCCGGCTTCAGCTCCAGCGTGCGCTCCGAGACCGCGGTGCGCGACTGGGTGGAGAACCAGCTTGCGACCCAGTTGATCGCGCTGCACGGTGTCTCCGGCGTGGAGGCGGCGGGCGGCCAGGAGCGCGAGATCGAGGTGGTACTCGACCAGCAGCGGCTGCGCTCCTATGCGCTGGGCATGCCCCAGGTGATCAATGCTCTGGCCGCCGATAACGTCGATATTGCCGGTGGCTGGATGACCTCCGACACTTTCGATGTGATGACCAAGACCGACGGTCTGTTTACCTCCATCGACGACGTTGGTCAGGTGCTGCTCGACCTGCCCGGCAACGACAATCGCCGTATCCGTCTCGGCGAGGTGGCCGAGGTGCGCGACGGCTACCGCGAGCAGCGGCTGTTCGCACGCCTCAACCAGCGCTCCGCGGCCCAGGTCTCGATCTTCAAGCTCCCCGAGGCCAACACCGTCGACGTGGTCGACAGCATCAATGCGCGCATGGCACAGCTCGAGCGCTCGGGATTCGTGCCCGACGACATCGAATTCCAGGCGGTCAGCGATCCGGCCTTCTTTATCCGCGGCGCCATCAATTCGGTGGCTGGCGCCGCCCTGCTCGGCGGGCTGCTGGCCATGCTGATGGTCTTCCTGTTCCTCGGCAGCCTGCGCAAGAGCCTGATCATCGGGCTCTCCATTCCCATCGCGCTGATGGCCACCTTCGCGATGATGGGCCTGGGTGGCCTGACCCTGAACATCATCAGCCTGGGGGGCCTGGCGCTCGGCGTGGGGTTGCTGCTCGACAACGCCATCGTGATGCTCGAGAACATCTATCGCCACCGCGAACGGCTCGGCAAGTCCAGCGCCCAGGCGGCCCACGACGGCGCCCGCGAAGTGACCTCGGCGATCATCGCCGGCACCGCCACCAACCTCGCCGCGGTGCTGCCCTTCCTGCTGATCACCGGCATCGCCGCACTGGTGTTTCGCGACCTGATTCTGACCATCTCGTTTGCCATTATCGCCACTCTGGCGGCGGCGCTGACCCTGGTGCCGATGCTGGCGGCGCTGCTGGCCGGCATTCGCTATCAGAGCGGCCTGGCCGACCTGGCGCCGCTGCGCGGTTTCCAGCGCCTGATCCTGTGGTTGAGTCACCGCTATCGCCGCCTGCTGCCCAGGGTACTACGGTGGCGCTGGGGGGTGCTGGGGGGCGCCGCCCTGGCGCTGGTCGCGGCGACCTTCGCCGTGGAGCGGCTCGGCAACGAGTTTCTGCCGGTGGTCGACGACGGCAATATCGATATCAACGTCTGGCTGCCGCCGGGCACGCCGCCCAGCGACACCGATGACGTCGGGCGGCGCGTCGAGCAGGTGATCGCCGGGCTACCCGACGTGGAGAGCCAGTTCATGCTGGTGGGCGGCCACCTATCCGGCGGCGTGGTCAACGAGCGTCCCGGTACCGTGCGTACCGAGATCCAGCTGCGGCCGCTGGCCGAGCGTGAGAGTGGCATGAGCGCCGGAGAGTGGGTGAGCGACGCGCAACAGCGCCTCGAGGCCCTCGACCTGCCCGGCGCGCGCCTGCGCGTGCGGCCGCCGAGGATCGACGGGCTGCGCTTTACCACCAGCGGCGATGACCTGTCGATTGGTATCGTCGGCGACGACCTCAGCCAGCTGCAGGCCAGCGCCGCCGATGTGGTAAGGCTGCTGGACGATATTCCCGGGCTCGAGGGGGTCGAAGTGGGCCGCGAGGATCAGTCTCCACTGATGCGGGTGCGAGTCGACCGCGAGCGCGCCGCCGATCTGGGGCTGCGGGTCGCCGATGTGGGCCACGCCATCCGCGATGCGGTGGATGGCGCCGTGGCCACCCAGTACCTCACCGCCAACCGCGAGATCGATATTCGCGTACGGCTACCCAGCGCGGCGGTCGGCAACCCCGACGCCCTCGGCGAGCTGCTGCTGGTGCGCGACAACGGCAGTCCGGTGCAGCTGCGCGACGTGGCGCACTTCTCGCTAGGAGAAGGACCCGCGCATATCGAACGCGAGAATCAGAGCCGGCTGGTGCGCGTCAACGGCGATATCAACACCGCAGTCGCCGATATCGGCACCATCATGGGCGAGGTCGAGGCGCGCCTGGCCACCCTCGACCTGCCCGATGAGCAGAGCCTGCTGATCGGCGGACAGTGGGAGACCATCCAGGAGACCAATCGCGAGATGCGCCTGGTGATCGGTCTGGCGATATTCCTGGTATTCGTGGTGCTGGCAGTGCAGTACGAACGCCTGAGCAATCCGCTGGTGATCCTCAGCGCCGCGCCGCTATCGCTGATCGGGGTGGTGGGGATGCTGTGGGCAACCGCCACGCCGATCTCGGCACCGGTGCTGATCGGCATGATTCTGCTGATTGGCATCGTGGTCAACAACGCCATCCTGCTAGTGGAGTATATCGAGATCGGCCGGCGTGAGCGGCGGCTCTCCCTGGCCAGGGCGGTGGTGGCCGCCGGCACGGTGCGGCTACGCCCGATCCTGATGACCACCTCGACCACCGTGCTCGGCATGCTGCCGCTGGCCATCGGCATGGGCGAAGGCGGCGAGATCATGCGGCCGCTGGCCCTCGCCGTGGTCGGCGGCCTGGCCAGTTCGATGCTGCTGACGCTGTTCGTGGTGCCCTGCCTCTACCTGGTCATCAGCCGCTATGCCGAGCGGCTCAAACAGCGGCTGACCGGTGCCCCCGCCTGACGGCAGAGCGCCGGCCAAGAGCCGGCGCAGTGGTGACCCAAACCACTCGCCTCAGCGCAGCAGCAGCACCGGTACGCTGGCGCGCCGCAGCATCGCCGTGGTGGTGCTGCCCACCAGCAGATGACGAATCCGCGAGTGGCCGTAGGCGCCCATCACCAGCAAGTCGATGCCCTGCTCCTCCTTATAGGTGCGCAGGGTCGCCTCGACCTCGCCGGCGCGAATCGCGCCCTCCGCCTCGAGCCCGGCGTCACGCAGGGTCTTGAGCGCCCACTCCAGCTGCGAACGATTGTCGCCGGTCTCGGCACCAACGATCACCACGTGGCAGGGCACGCCGTTGAACAGCGGGCTCTTGGCGATCATCTCCACCCCCTTGCGGGTGGTCTTGCTGCCGTCGAAGGCGATCATCACCTTGCTGGGCGCCTGAAACTGATCCGGTACCATCAGGATCGGCCGATGCAGGGTGCGCACCACCCGCTCGAGGTTGGAGCCCAGGTGATCGACCGCCCGGTGCGCGGTCTCGCCGCGCTTGCCGATCACCAGCAGGCGGATATCGTTCTCCAGCTCGCTGAGGGTCTCGACCAGGGTGCCATTGCGCTGACGGGTGCCCGGTTCGCTGACGCCCGCCTCCAGTGCACGGGTCTTGGCCGCCGCCAGCATCACCCGGCCCTGCTCCTGGGCCAGCTTGGCACGCTGCTCGTCGAGGCTGGCCAGCTCCTCCAGCAGGTGCTCCCGGGAGCCCAGGCCGATATTCCCGGATAGATCCGCCTCGGCGGTCTGCGGGTGGTTGTCCACCACATGCAGGAAGGTCAGCGGCGCCGCCAGCGCCTGGCTGGCCCAGGCGGCGTAGTCGCATACGCCCTCGGAGAACTGCGAGCCGTCGATGGCGGCCATTACCTGATCAGTCATCGTGTGTTGTCCCGAACTGGCGTGGATTGGCGCTCGGCATAGAGCGTTATTCTGCTGCTATAACACCTCGTTCTACACCATCGCCCTTTCAAATCCCAGCGCACGGGTCTCCTCACGAGACAGGGGTTGCGCCCGGCGTCACCACGGCGGCCAAGGAGAACAGCAGTCCGCCGATGGCGAACACCGAGCAGAACGCCCAGTGAAACCAGTTCTTCCCGGCGCGATTGCGCCTGATGGCTTGCGTGACACCTATGTAGCTGAACAGCGATGAGAAAATCACCAACCAGAGCATGGGAGTGCCTCCTGATGACGACGCGCGTCCACGTCAGAGCCCGAAAAGATCCGCTTTTGGCGGCATGCCCACCTCCTCGACCAGCGCATACACCCGGTCGAGCATCTCACGGTCGGGATAGTTGCCGTCGCAGGCTGCGAGCATCGCCTCGACCTGCCGTTCGTTGTTGGCGCTGACCACCAGCGAGGTCACTGCGGGGTGTGCCAGGGCGAACTTGAGGGCAAAGTTGGTCCAGCCAGCATCCGGCTCACCAATGCTCGCACGTATCTTCTCGAGCAGGGCATAGCGAGAGTCCCAGCCGGCGCGATGCTTGAGATCATCTGCTGGCAGGCCGTCGCGCTGAACCCGCTTGTCGGTCAGCATGCCCTGCAGCAGGGGACGAATGGCCAGAAAGCCCCTGCCCTCATGCTCAAGTCGATCGAGAATCGGCAGTGCCTCGGGCTCAATGACATTGAAGAAGTGCGCCACGCCGGCATAGGCGCCAGTATCCAATGCCGCCTCGGCGTAGCCCATGGTGTGGGGGAAGGTAATGAAATGCCCCACCTTGCCCTCACGCTTGAGCGCCTCGAAGGTGTCCTGGAGAGGCTCCAGTATCTCCGGTAGCGCAGCGATGCGGCGCGCGTCACCTTCTGCCGCATAGGCCTCGGCCTTGGGTACGTGAGGCCCACGCTGAAGGTGCTGCACGATAGCGATGCGGTCGGTATGCAAGTCGCGTAACGCCTCCTCGACGCTGTCCCGCAATACCCGTGGATCAACATGCCCCTCCTCATAGTCGGGAGTGGTCATCTTGATCACATGGTGTATGTCGTGACGCTTGGGGTGCTCGGCGAGAATCTCGCTCAGCATCCAGCGGGTGCCGTAATCGCCACTCGAGTGGATACAGTTGACACCCGCGCCGAGTGCCGCCTCCAGTGCCCGGCGCCCTTCGCGGTTCTGCTGCTCGGCCTCAGCCTGACTGCGCTCCCCGGGAAGCGTCACATGGTCTGCCGTGCTGGTGAAGCGCATTGCGCCAAAACAGAGTTCGGAGAGCTCCAGGTCGGTATTTCCAAATTGCCTATAACGCATGTCGTTACCTCGGTGTTGTCATTATCGGGAGGATGCTGACGACTGAAGCGTCAAGGTGACTGCTTCAGGTACTTATAAACCGTACTGCGCGATACCCCGACGTCGCGCGCTACCTTCGAGACGTTGAACATATGCCGCTTGCATGCCCGCTGAATACGCTCGGCCAGCAGTCTCTGGCGGGTATCACTGGCGCCTGTCACTGCCGGGCGCAGCGATGAGGAATCATTGTCAGGCTGGCTGACCGCATGTACTTTTTCGCGCTGCCGGTTCGGATCGGGTATACCCACTAGTGCTTCCATCTCGAAAGTGGCCAGCACATGTTTTCTGGTAACTTTTCTCTCATCATTCAGCACCACAAGCCGAGTGAGGAAATTGCGCAGCTCGCGGATATTACCTGGCCAGTCGTGACTCTGAAGCTCATCAAGGCCACAGCGTGATAGCGTGACGGTGGGATCTATTTTTTTAAGAATATGTTGCGCCAAATCAGCAAAGTCCGAGCGCTCACAAATATTGGGCAACTGAATGGAAATAGTACTCAGCCGATAGAAAAGATCAGAGCGAAATCCGCCCGCCATGACGGCTTCATGAAGATTGGCATTGGTTGCGGCCACTATTTGTATGTCAACGCGTATATCATTCGTCCCCCCCACCTTTCGATAGCGGCGATTATCCAGCACGCGAAGTAATTTTACTTGAGTTGCCAGGGGGAGCTCACCCAGCTCATCCAGGAAAATGGTGCCTCCATTAGCCTGGTGAAATAGTCCATCTGCACCGCCTTTTCGAGAGCCTGTGAAGGCACCATCGACATAGCCGAACAGCTCGGACTCAACGAGATTCTCTGGAATCGCACCGCAGTTTACCGGCACGAAATCGCCCTCTCTTCCGCTCGCTTGGTGGATATACTTCGCGAAAACTTCCTTGCCGGTTCCAGTCTCGCCGGTAATAAGAATAGGCAGTGAACGTTTGACCGCGTTATTCAGATATTTCAGTCGCTCAAGAAGCTGAGGGTCATTGGCTACGAAGCGAGTGTTCAGGCAGGGATCTTCCTGTTGAGGGTCGGAATCAGATACTCTCTGCCCCCTCTCGACATCTGTCGTCGACATATCTGCCCTGGACTGAAGCGTATGGGTAGTGTGCAGCAAGTTGGTATTCTCTACCGATAGAAAGTAGTGACTCCCCACATGGTCCGCGACCATGGTTTCTCCCGTGGCCAAAACCTTGTCAATGACATCGCCAAACGGCGAAGTAAAGAGATCATTGAAATGGCTATCCCGTGAGATATTCAAACCGTCAAGAATGAATAGCGCCTGGCGGTTGGCGGCCAAGAGCTGGCCATCAGGCGTCAACGCAATCAGGCCGGCACTGACGGTATAGCGGTACTCCCGGCGGCTATGGAAAGACAGAATCAAGTGCTGCTGGTACTGCTCTCGGAAATAGCCCATCTCGATCGTCTTCGCCGAAAAGTTCACTAGTGCCAGCGTGTGGGGTGGCCGCGGACAAGAATCAGACGAAGCATCCAGGATCGCGATAATCTGGCCATCAGGGTCGAAGATCGGCGCGGCAGCACAGGTTAGCGTCTTGTAGCGATCGAGATAATGCTCCCCTGCATGCACCAGCACAGGATGCTGGACAAGTGCACAGGTGCCGAGAGCGTTAGTCCCCCGGAGTGACTCCTGCCAAAGCGAACCAAGCCGGATATTGCGCTCATGCGCTACCCGCTTGAAATCGCTGTCGGCCCGCGCGTCCATGATCATCCCCGACTCATTGGCCAGCGCAACGGCAAAGCGCGTTCCGGCGATTTGGCCGTAAAGTAGATCGAGTTCGGCCCTAGCAATGCGACGTATTGAGTCGAGACGTTCTCGTTCGTCACTCAAAATGGTCTTGGCTACGTAGTTCAGTTCAGGCTCATCTTCTGGCGCGAGCCCCACTGCCTTGCAGCGACGCCAAGAGGCCTCGATCAACGCCTCCTGTGTCACCTCGCTCTGCGCCATCCTGGCTGGAACTGTGTCCATACCGCGTCGACTTTTGCGCTCTAGCGATGCGTGTCGATGATTATTATCACTGGATAACATGGCGTACTCCTCCCGATTCGCCGGCAGCTTGGGAGGCCACTGGCGATCATTTTTATTGTTATATAGTAACAATCTTGAAGGATCCGACTTCATTGAAAGTTAACCATGTCCGTGACGGAAGTGTCCAACCAAGGATGTAAGTGATTAACGACAGTCTCATGGCGGAGCTAAGGCGTATGCCTCATGGCAGTGGCGCCGCATCGCCATCGGTGCCTACCGAAAAGATGTCGTACTCGCGAATGCCGGGCTCGCGCTGGCCGGTGATGCCCACCCAGCCGTTGGCACCCACGTGCTCCGGCTCGACATCTGCCACGTCGTAGTGCCACCAGTCCGGCTCTGCCTCGCCGTCCCGCCACGCCTTTGCCTTGACCTGCAGCGCACCGCCCTTGGCCTCAACCCGCACGCGCAGCCAGCACCAGTCGTCGGGCTGCCAGGGAAAGAAGCTCTCACCCCAGACCTTGGCGACACCGTGGGGACGCTCAGGGCCTCGCTGCGCCTCGCCGTCGGGGTTATAGGCGATCAGAAACAGAGTCTGACGCTGCTCCAGCTTCGGCGCCTCATGCTCCACCAGGGCATGGTTGGCACCCTTGAAACACTCGCAGGTCACGCCCTGCTCGGTGCCACGCTCGCCCTCGCCGTCGCCACGCACGATTACACCGAACCTGGCATCACCGCTGCTACTCCGCATGCGCGCCAACACTTCATAGCAGGACGAGCCCCGAGGCACCTGCTCCCAGGCCCAGGCGCGACGGTTGTTGACGTCAATCTGGTGCCTGAGCAACTTGCCACCGATGGCGTCAGCCGCTTCGCGTACCTCGAGATGGTGCCCACCGGGAATCCAGGCATCCCGCCAATCAGCAGGAGGCCCGCCGCTGGGGTAATCGGAAAAGTCCGTCAGATATTGCGCCACGCAGACCTCCTAATATTCACGACATATATCGATGCAGCCCTATCAGACTGAAAGGGCTGCATCACGTCAGGCACTCATGCGGTTTCCGGCATCTCCCGAAGCTCCAACTTATAGCCCGTGGGATCGACGGCAAAGGCGATCCGCATGCCGTTCTGCATGGTCTTGGGCAGCAGCGAGAACTCGACCCCACGCGACTTCCACTCTTCATAGGTGTCGTCGACGCTCACCACGTCAAAGGCCATATGGCCGTAGCCGTCCCCCAGGTCGTAGGAGCGACCGTCGTGGTTGTAGGTCAGCTCGATCTCGTGCCCGCTCTTGGGCTCGCGCAGGAAGGCGATGGTGGCATCGTTCCCGGGGAGATCCTCCTTGGTCACGAGCTCAAGCCCAATCTTCTGGGTATAAAAGTCGATAGATTCATCCAGATTTTCTACACGAATCATGGTGTGTACCAGTCGCATTGCTTGCTCCTTCGTCGGCGATTACTTGATATTCTCGTTGGCCCACTTCTTGTGCACCGCCAGCGCCATCAGCCGGCGATCCCGCCACTGCTGACGCGCCTTGTGCTGGTCCATCGGTATCCGCTCACGAAAGCTCTTGTCGATGTAGTCCAGTAGCGGGCCGGCCCAGGGCACGAGGTCGCGCTGCTCCATGGCGATATTGCGGTTCATGGCCTCGTACTTCTCGGCATATTCCTTGAAGCCGTTTGGTGCGTTGAGATCGCCGACTTCCAGGGGACCGATGAACGACCAGCGCTGACTGATGCCTTCCGACATCGCCTTGTCCACATCCGCCGGCGACACCACGCCCATGGCGACCAGGCGGAACGCCTCCTGCAGGATCGGCGACTGGAATCGGTTCATGATGAAGCCGGTGATCTCCTTGTGCAGAGTGATCGGCGACATGCCCATGGCTTCGAGTCGCTCGCGGGTCTTCTGAGTGACCTTGGGGTCGGTCCAGGGCGCTGGAACCAACTCGAGAATCGTCACCACATAGGGCGGGTTAGTGGGGTGGACGATCATGCAGCGATGACGCCCCTCCAGCTCCTCGGTGAACTTGGAGGTCACGATCGACGAGGAGGAGCTGGCAAGCACCGCATCCTTAGGGGCAATCTTGTCGAGTTTGGCGAACAGCTCACGCTTGAGTTCAAGCACTTCCGGGGCGTTCTCCTGAACATGGATCGCCCCCTCCACGGCCTCCTCCATGGTCTTGACCGGTATCATCCGGCTCATTACATCATCGGTGGTGCGGTCGTTAAGCAGGCCATTCTGCTCCAGATCAGCCACCGTCTCGCGCATCAAGGGAATGGCCTCCTCCGCCGCACCACCCTTGGGATCGTATAGGGTGACTTCGTAACCACCCCGCGAAAAGCAGATGGCAAAGGCGCGTCCGATAATGCCGCTTCCGATCATTGCTACACGTTCCGCCATGATCATTCTCCTTGGTCTATCTTGTGGTTGTTAGCAGTCAGGATCCGTTTAACGATTCACGACCCTCGGATCCAACAGGGTATAAAGCATGTCTGCCAGCAGATTCAGGGTGATATAGAGCGCGGCCACCGTGGTCAGGCCCGCCGCCACGACAGGGATGTCGAGCATACGGATGGAGTCCATCAGCAGGCGCCCAAAACCCGGCCAGGCAAAGACGGTCTCGATCACCATGGAGCCGGCCAGGATCCAGCCAAACTGCAGGGCGTAGAGAGTCACGTAGGGAATCAGCGCATTGCGCAGGGCGTGCACGTAGATGACCTTGGTCTCGCTGAGCCCCTTGGCACGTGCCGTGCGTACATAGTCCTCGTTGATGACCTCCAGCACGGTGGAACGCATCATCCGGGTCAGATAGGCCATCGGCATCAGCGATAGCACCACCATCGGCATCAGGATGTATCGCGCCTGAGTCCATATCGGCGAGCCGGGGTCAGCACGGCCGGAAGATGGCAGAATGCCCAGCGCAGAAGAGAACAGCAGGATGGCCATGATGCCAACCCAGAAATTGGGTGCCGCCTGACCAATCAGGGCCACGAAACGGGCGACATAGTCGATCATGGTGTTGCGGTGAACGGCGCTGATAACCCCCACCGGAATAGAGACCAGGGCGGCCAGCAGCATGGCAGGAAGTGCCAGTTCGGCTGAACGGCCTAGTCGTTCGAGAATAATGGGCACCACATCGGTGCGCTGGCGATAGGAAACGCCGAAATCCAGCTGTACCGCACTACGCATGAACTCGAAATATTGCACGATCATCGGTCGGTCGAAGCCCATCGAACGACGATAGCGCTCGAGCACTTCGGAGGACGCATCGGGCCCTACGTACATCATCGCAGGGTCCCCGATGACGAACATCATCAGAAAGGCCAGGGTCAGGGCAGCCAGGATCACGATCAAACCCTGGACCATTCGGTTGGCGAGATAGAACATCGACGGCGCTCCTGGAAAGCTATCTTGTTATGGTGGCCAAGAGGCAGCCGGCCGTAGCCGGCTGCTTCACGGCGGGTTACTCCTTCACGTAGATGGAGGCCCAGTCTTCCACGAGCATTGAGGGGTGGGGATAGTAGCCACCAATACGCTCATTGACACCCATGGGAATCGGCATCAGATAGGTATAGAGCCACGGCGGATCCTCGTGCAGGATCTCCTGCATCGCGTAGTTCAACTCCTGCCGGCGATCTTCATCGATCGTCGAAGCGAGCTCGCGATACATCTCTTCCCACTCTTCATAGCGATCGCTGTAGGTCGCCCAGTGGGTCGAGTTGGTCTGACGCCCATCATGCACCGCCCACATATCGGTTTCCGGGGTATTCTCGGCCGCAGACCAGGCGAAAGCGTGCACGCTCAGGGTCCGTGCCGCCCAGCGCTCGCGCACCACGCTCCAGTCGAGCTGACGCACTTCACCGACGTCTACGCCGATAGCGCCCCAATAGGCCGCGGCAATCTCTGCATAGTCGAAGGACTCCGGGGTCATCACGTCGATGGTGTCGATACGGAAACCGTCGGGATAGCCCGCCTCTGCCATCAGCTCCATGGCCCGCTCGAGATCGAAGGGATAGGGGTCGAGATCGGGATTGTCATTGGGCGGGTTGACCACGTTGACCATCTGCAGGTCCTGGTTACCAAATGCCAGGGCATCCACCATCTCATCTCGATCAATGGCGTAGTTGAGTGCCCGGCGGACCCGAGGATCACGCAGCTCTTCGTACATATCCATGTTCAAGCCCAGCATGCCGCGTACCAGACTTGGGCCGATCACGGTGGTCACACCGTCGGCATTTTCAGCGCTATCCACCAGATCGGGACGCAGGCGAATGATGTCGACATTTCCATCGATCAGCTCCGACAGGGCAGTCGACTCTTCGGGGATGTTACGGAATACCAGCTGCTCGATGTTGCTGTTGTCGTACCAGCCCCAGTAGTCGTCATGCCGATCGAGGATCACTCGATCGTCGGCACGGTATTCGTTGAGTTTATAGGGACCGGTGCCCATCGGCTGGAAACGCTTATCGTCGATCTCTGCGATGGCCTGGTAGTGCCCCGGCTCCATGATAAAGGCGCCGTTGCGCGATAGCTGGCTAGGCAGAATTGGCGCCGGCTCGGTAGTATGAATAATGACCTCATGGTCATTCACAATTTCCACGTGGTCGATGGGCACATCGAGGAACTTGTCACCGCTCGGAAAATCATCCCGAAACGGTCTCTCGATACTGTACTTGACAGCTTCGGCAGTGAAAGGCTCACCATTGTGGAAGGTAACCCCCTCACGGAGCTTGAACCGCCAGGCATTCTCGCCCTCGACAGGCTCCCACTCGGTGGCCAGCGCCGGACGAAGCCCACTCTTCTCCCCCTCTTCTGCGCGGGCGTCGAAGTCCCATACCAGTGGCTCGAACATGGCGTTCGAGACCATCTGCTCGGAGTAGTTGACATTCATCACCGGATCACCGATGACGTCGATAGTTTCATACAGGACGTAGGTTACCGTATGGGCTTGCACGGCACCCGCCATGGCGGTCAAGGCCAGCGATGGCAGGAGTGCGCGACGTATCATCTTGGATGGAATTTTCATTATTGTCTCCCGATTAATATTAGCGTGCTGTCTTATGTTATAAGCGTCTTGTACCTCCTCATTCTGCTTTTACGTCGAAGTGATCCCTTACCCAATCACCTAACAGGTTGAAGGCAAGGACGGTGAAAGTTATCGCCAGACCGGGGAAAAGGGCGAACCACCAGTTGCGCAACATAACGTCTCGCGCATCTGCGATCATATTCCCCCAGGTCGGAATAGCGGGGGGGATCCCCAGACCAAAGAAGCTCAGTGAGGCCTCATAATAAATGGCAATTGCCAGCGTGAAGCTCGCCACCACCAGCATGGATGCCAGCGCATTGGGCAGCACGTGTTTGAAGATCAAACGGATATTACCGGCCCCTAGAGCACGGGCGGCCTGGACGTACTCCGTCTCGCGAACCTTGATGACCTCAGAGCGCACAATACGCGCATAGTAGGCCCACTGGGTCAGTGCGATGACGAAGATCAGTTCGGCCACACCAGAGCCGATCAATGCCATGACGATCAGGCCGATCAGCAGACTGGGAAACGCCAGCTGTAGATCCGCCAAGCGCATGATGATGCTGTCCATCCAGCTGCCGAAAAAGCCGCTGATCAAACCCATGAATATTCCGACCAGACCGCTGGCAATAACCGCTGCTACCGCCACAATCAGGGTCATCTGAGAGGCATGGATCAGGCGACTGAGGATGTCACGGCCCAGCGAATCCGTGCCTAGAAAATAGATAGGGTTGGAATTTGAATCGGTCCACACTGGCCAGAGCATACGGTTACTGATATCCACCGCCCGAGGATCATGGGGCGCGATCCACTGGGCCGTCAGCGCCACGATAATCAGCAAGATCAGAAGCAGCGCCGAACCGAGCGCCGCCTTGGAGCGATACAGCGAGCGCATCGCGCGCTTCCACTCGCTTTTCTTGGGGGCCACCACCTGGGAATCGGGCTGGCCTTTGCCGTTGGATGTATGGCGTGCTGCTGTCGTTGTTGTCATTTTGCTGACTCCTGGTCCGCTATTTCAGCGATGAATGCAGGCCTTGAAATGCCCCGGACTCGTCTCCTCCAGGGGGGGAACAACCCTGGCACACTCATCGGTAGCAATCGGGCAACGCGTACGAAACACGCAGCCGGAAGGCGGGTTAATGGGACTGGGAATATCACCCTTGAGGATGATCCGATTCTGATCATGGCGACGCCGAGGGTCGGGCACCGGCATGGCCGAGAGCAGCGACTGGGTATAGGGATGGACCGGATCGGCATAGAGCTTCTCGGCGGGTGCCATCTCCATCACCCTGCCCAGGTAGAGCACGATCACCTTGTCGCAGGCATGCTCGACCACCCCCAGATCGTGGGAGATCATCAGCATGGAAAACTCGTACTCTTCCTTGAGGTCCTGCAAGAGATTCAGCACCTGGGCCTGTACCGAGACATCCAGGGCGGAGACCGGCTCATCGGCCACCAGCAGCTGTGGGCTGACCGCCAGTGCTCGAGCGATACCGATACGCTGGCGCTGGCCCCCCGAGAACTCATGGGGGTGGCGGTTGACGTGGGCAGGACCCAAGCCCACGGTTTCCAGTAGCCTGGCAATGCGCTCATTGCGCTCGGCCATGCTGTACATGCGGTGCACGTCCAGGCCTTCACGAATGATCGGTCCGACTTTCATACGTGGATTGAGGCTGCCGTAGGGATCCTGAAAGATGATCTGGATCGCCTTGCGCATGGCCATCAGTTGCTTACCCTCGGCGGTTGCCACGTCGGTCTCGCCGAACTGGATGCTGCCCGAGGTCGGGTCGATCAGGCGCATGATCATCCGCCCAATGGTGGTCTTGCCCGAGCCCGACTCACCGACCAGCCCAACCACTTCGCCCTTCTTTACACTGAAAGAGACGTCATCGACAGCCTTCACCTGGCGGCGGTTCTTGGCGAAAAACGTCTTGCCGACCGGAAAGTATTTCTTGAGGTTCACGACGCGTAGCAGTTCATCGTCGTCAAGCGTCTGCTGGCCAGTATCCTGCTTGAGTGCGGCTTCGCTCATGATCAGGCCCCCCCTGCCTTGGCATGGTCATTGATTTCCCGCCAGCGCACGCAGCGCACGCGATGATCACCACCGATGGATTCCAGCGGCGGCACCTGTTTCGTGCAGATATCCTTGGCATACCGACAGCGAGGCTCGAAGCTGCAGCCGGGCGGCAGGTTCTGGGGGCTTGGCACATTGCCGGGAATCGCTACCAGACGGTCCCGCTTGCCCTGCTTATCGCCCACCCAGGACGGAATCGAGTTGAGTAGCCCCTGGGTGTAAGGCATGCTCGGCCGCTCGTAGATATCGAACACGCCGGACTCCTCGACGGCGCGACCGGTGTACATCACCACCACCCGGTCAGCCATCTCGGCGACCACTGCCAGATCGTGGGTGATGAACAGGATGCTGGTGCCGATCTCCTTCTGCAGCTTGCGCATCAGATCGAGGATCTGGGCCTGGATGGTCACATCCAATGCCGTTGTCGGCTCATCGGCGATCAACAGCCGCGGATTGCACGACAGCGCGATGGCGATCATCACCCGCTGACGCATGCCGCCGGAGAGCTGGTGGGGGTACTCCTTGGCGCGCTGGGCGGGCTCGGGAATACTGACCAGATCGAGCATTTCGACAGCGCGCTTCCAGGCCGCCTTCTTGTCGAGTTTCTGGTGCAGGGCGACCGCTTCAGCGATCTGATAGCCGCAGGTAAAGACGGGATTGAGGCTGGTCATCGGCTCCTGAAAGATCATTGAAATGCGATTACCTCTCAGGGCCTGACGCTTATGCTTCTCCATCTTGACCAGATCTTCGCCTTCGAAGAGGATCTCGCCCCCGGCGACATAGCCCTTGCCCTTGGGCAACAGATCCATGATGCCCAGGCTGGTGACGGATTTTCCGGAACCGGACTCACCGACCACGGCCAGGGTCTCACCCTCGTTGATATCGAAGCTGACACCATCCACGGCGGGTACGATGCCGTCGTCGGTCTTGAAGTGGACCTTGAGGTCCTTGACGCTGAGAAGCGGTTTATTTGCTGTCATCGGAACGTGCTCTCTCTAGCAAGAGGAATGTCGCGACCCATCCAGGGCAGGCCACTTAATAAGGCTAGGGAATCAGGACGGCGCGTCCCGGCACTCTTCCGTGATGCAAATCATGTAACGCCTGGTTGGCGTCTTTCAGAGCGTACTCGCGGGTGGCCAGCTCCACGGCACCGCGGTCGGCCAGGGCCATCAGTTCGACCAGCTCGGGGTAGGTGCCCACCAGATTGCCGATGATGCTCTTCTCGGTGACGACCATGTCGATGGTGGGAATCTCGATCTTGCCGCCGTAGCCGATCACGTAGTAGCTACCGTTGGCGCGGGTCATGGCCAGGCCCTTGCTTACCGCATCGCCCTCGCCAACGAAATCGAGCACCGCCTCGGCGCCATGGCCGTTGGTCAGCGACATCACCGCGTCGACTTCGCCACCGTCGGCCTTGATGGCGTGGTGGGCACCGCCCGCTTCGGCGAGTTTGAGGGCCGACTCGGCGCGGTCGATGGCGATGATCTCGGCGCCGCACAGCGCCGCCAGTACCTGTACGCCGATATGCCCAAGACCACCCACCCCCAGCACGACCACCTTCTGGCCGGGCACCAGGTGGCTGGCGGCCTTCTTGGCCGCGTGGTACGCCGTGAGGCCGGCATCGGTGTAAGGCGCAACGTCCTTGGGGGCCAAGCTGCCAGGCAGCGAAATCAGCGCCCGCTCATTGGTGTAGAGATAGTCGGCGTAGCCGCCCTGGGCGTTGATGCCCGGGAAGCTACTGTCATTGGCGTGCATGTCGTTACCACGCCGACAGGCCAGGCAGTGGCCGTTGGTGGCCAGCGGATGGCAGATCACCGGATCGCCTGGCTTCACGCTGGTAACGCCGGGGCCGACCTCCTCCACCCAGCCGGCATTCTCGTGGCCCATGACGAAGGGCAGATCGATCGGAGCATGCTCGCGCCAGATGCCCTCGATGATATGCAGGTCGGTACGACAGACACCTGCACCACCGATCCTGACGATCACGTCGTCGGGCTTATGGATCCTGGGGTCCGGCCAGTCCTCATAGGTAACCAGGTCCGGACGTTCGACCTTCTCGTCGTAGGCATGAAGCACGGCTGCTTTCATGAATCCTCTCCTTGTGCGTTGTGATTGTTATGTCTGACGCTGAGTGGCGGCGTTCAACTATGTTCCATTACTACGGCAATAGTTATGCCAAGCCTTTAAATTCATAAACTTAAAGGCATAGGCACCGAATGGAATGTGTTTTTATGATGTTTAGAAGACAGGGAGAGCGAGCACTTCTGGACAGTTTTGAACAAACCTAATGCTCGGAGAATAGTGAGGAATACAGGTACCCCTCGATTACCCCCTGTCCAGAAAAGCCGTCACCGCGCCGGTATGGGTTAGGCTCAGCCGGTGCATGGCGCGAGTACAGGCCACGTAGAGCAGGTTACGCTCCATGTCGGTGGCGTAGTTCTTGGCCGTGGCCTCGGGCACGATGACCCGATCGAATTCCAGGCCCTTGGCCATATGAGCCGTGCAGACGACGATGCCCTGGCCGAAGGCTGCGCTATTTTCAGCGAGCAGCTG
Source organism: Halomonas sp. ML-15 (assembly GCF_014779595.1). Taxonomy (GTDB): domain Bacteria; phylum Pseudomonadota; class Gammaproteobacteria; order Pseudomonadales; family Halomonadaceae; genus Franzmannia. The sequence goes on along the minus strand of NZ_JACXZT010000010.1, from coordinate 127,328 downwards.
CAAGCGCTCGCACTCGCCGTACTCGCCATTCTCAAGAGCATCAAATACCTTCTTCGCCTGCTTCTGGGTCTTGCAGATGATACCCAGGGTGTTGTGCTGGGAGGCAACGAAGTCGCGGGCCATCTCGCCAATGGTAGCGAGCTCCGCCTTGCGGGTAGGGGCGCGGACCACCTCGGGCTCCTCACCGTGGCGCTCAATCGCCTCTAGCTCAGGGTTGGGCGAGATGCGCTGAGCGAAACGAGTGATCTCCAGGCTCGAGCGGTAACTCTTGTTGAGCGTTACGCAGGAGGACTGGCGCAGCACTCGACGGATCTCTTCAGCCTTGGAGGCACTGTAGGGATTCACTGACTGGTAAGCGTCGCCAAGAATGGTCTTCTTGCAGGCGAACAGCCGACCGATGACCGCGTATTGCACCGCTGTGTAGTCCTGCATCTCATCAATCAGCAGATGCTTGACGTCCCGCCAGCGTGAGCGCACCCCCTCCAGGCGCATCTTCAGGTAGATCAGCGGGAAGACGTCCGCGTACTCGAGCCGTCCCCGCGAGGCGGTCTGAAACAGTTCTGGACGCCCCAGCCAGTCGTAGAAGCCTTTGTAGGTCTCGCGCAGGGTCGTCTGCCGCAGCATCGCCTTGATGGCGGCCTTTAGCGCCTTACGCTCCTCGCGCTCCAGGTCATAGTTGTACTGATTGCCGATCTTGCGCTCGATCTCCCAGCTCACCTGCCGAAGCCGCTCGTTGGTAGGTAGTTGGCGATGCTTGCGGAACACTTCCTCGACTAGCCAGCCAGGCACCAGCCGCCGGGCGATCCACAGGTCGTCGGCAGCGAACCGACTAGCCTCCACATCGGCGGCATAGCGGTCGAGCTCATTCAGAAATTCCGGCGAAGCCTTGTAACGCAGGCGCTCCTTCATCGCCTCGTCGTCTTTCTCTAGCAGCCTCGTGGTCTGCTCGAAGAAACTCTCGAAACGGTACTGGCCGTCGAGCATCTCATCGGCCAGTTCCTCCATACCGACCTGATTGACGGTTTCTTCACCGAGTTCCGGCAGCACATTGGCGATATAGTCGGAAAATACCCGGTTGGGCGAGATGATCAGGATGTCCTCAGAGCGTAGAGTGTCCTTGAAGCGATACAGCAGGTAGGCGATACGGTGCAGGGCGATGGAGGTCTTGCCGGAGCCGGCCACTCCCTGAATCACCAGCACTTGCGCTTCGTCATTACGGATGATGGCGTTCTGGTCACGCTGAATAGTGGCCACGATGTTCTTCATGCTCTCATCGGAGGCACGGCTCAGCTCCTCCTGAAGCACGTCGTCGACCACATGTACCGCGCTGTCGATCATCAGCTCGATCTCGCCGCGTTTGATGCGGAACTGGCGTTTCAGCGTCACCTCGCCCGCGACCTGTCCCTGGGGACTCTCGTAGCTGGCCGGGCCGGTTTCGTAGTCGTAGAACAGCGAGGCGATGGGTGCCCGCCAGTCGTGGACTCGGCTCGCGCCCTCAAGATCATCGTGAAAGTGATGAATACCGATATAGACCGGCTCGGGCTCGCCGCCTCGGGCAAAATCGAAGCGCCCGAAGTAGGGAGAGTGCTTGAGCTTCTCAAGCTTGCGACGCCTGGCCAGCGCATTGTCGCCGGTCATGACTGCCTGCTGGATCGACTCGCGGGCCGATATCTTCTCGATATGGTCCATCTCGTCGCGACTCGACCAGAGGTACTCCTTCTGCGCCTGAATATCATCGGCATAGGCCTTGAGCCGCTGGTCCAGCTCATCCAGGTTGGCGTCGATGCGCGCCAGGGTGTGGTCGAGCTGGCGACGTTCCGCCGCTCGCTCCAGAGTGTCGGCGTTTTGATTCATCGGGTCAGGTTGATCTCGCGGGTGCTATGGAAGTCGATCTCGGGCCACTTCTCTACGGTCAGGTCGAGGATCGAGCGATTGGGTGCCATGAACGCCAGTGCCCCGGCGGCATCTCTGGCCAGTCGATTGGCGTTGGACTGTATGAACCGCTTTAGCGCCGAGGTATCGGCACTACTGACCCATAGCGCCTTGTACACGGGGACGCTGTCGAATGAAGCGTCGACCTTGTACTCGGTAAGCAGACGGTGGGCCACGGTCTCGAACTGCAGTTGCCCAACGGCACCCAGTACCATGCCGGTCTTCTCGAGGGGTTCAAAGACCTGGATCGTGCCCTCCTCGCCAAGCTCCTGCAGCGCCCTGTTGAGCTGCTTGGCGCGCAGCGGGTCGTTGAGCCTGGCGACTTTGAAAATTTCTGGCGAGAAATGCGGGATACCTTCAAGCTCCAATGTCTCGCCCTGGGTTATGACGTCACCGATGCGCAGGCGGCCATGGTTGGGAATGCCGATGATATCCCCCGCATAGGCTTCGCTCAGGTGGCTACGCTGCTGTGCCATGAAGGTGATGGCATGATCCAGCTTGATGGGCTTGCCCGAGCGTAGATGCTTGGCACGCAACCCCTGGCGATACTCTCCCGAGCAGATACGCAGGAAGGCTATACGGTCGCGGTGCAGCGGGTTCATGTTGGCCTGGATCTTGAAGACGATGCCGGTGAAGTTGGCCTCCTCGGGCAGGACTTCGCGCTCCCTGGCGTCCCGTGGCCTGGGGGATGGTGCCCAGGACACCAGCGCCTGAAGAATATCGCGTACGCCGAAGTTGTTGATGGCTGATCCAAAGAACACCGGAGAGAGGTCGCCGGACAGGAACGCCTGGTGATCGAAGGGTGCTGCCGCCTCGCGGACGATCTCCACCTCCTCCTTGAAGGTGGCGTGGGCAATGGGAAAGTGCTCGACCAGATAGGGGTTATCCTCGCCATCCAGTACTTCGACCTCGCTATCCGCCGTGCTATCTCCCGGCGTGAACTTGAGCATCTGATGGCGATGCAGGTCGTAGACCCCGGCAAACTGCTTACCCATGCCAATCGGCCAGGTGACCGGAGCACATGCCAATTTCAGGATATCCTCGATCTCGTCGATCAGCTCCAGCGGCTCGCGCACCTCGCGATCCATCTTGTTGATAAAGGTGATGACCGGGGTCTTGCGCAGCCGGCACACCTCGAGCAACTTGATGGTCTGAGGCTCGACGCCCTTGGCGGCATCGATCACCATCAGGGCAGCATCTACTGCGGTCAGCACTCGGTAGGTGTCTTCCGAGAAGTCCTGGTGGCCCGGCGTATCAAGCAGGTTGATCACGCAGCCTTCATGCTCAAACTGCATGACGGAGCTGGCCACGGAAATCCCGCGCTGCTTCTCGACCTCCATCCAGTCCGAGGTGGCGAACTGATGGCTTTTCTTGCTCTTGACAGTGCCCGCCGAGCGGATCGCTCCACCATACATCAGCAGCTTTTCGGTGAGCGTCGTCTTGCCGGCATCGGGGTGCGAGATGATCGCGAAGGTACGGCGTCTTGCCACCTCCTGCGGGAGCGAGGGGGTCGCATTGTAGCTAGCGGTTGATGACATCTTCGACCTGATCAGAACGGGAAGCTTGGGGCAATTTCGGAAAGCCAATGTAGGCGCTGCGATGCGGTGAGTGTCTCTCGACTCATCACTCCTCTCCCTGGAAACGCCATGAGCGTACGCCGCGCACAAGCGCGCGGTTGGACATGCTCAGAAAGCGCCCCCGCTCCATGATCGCTGACGTGACGCCTGCTCTATGCATGTCCTGATACACTACTAACAGTGAGGCGCGGGTATCGATGGGGAGATGGTCATGAACGCTGACCCAGCCATCCTTCGAGGAGAGCCGTTCAGCATCGGGGAGGAAAGCACCTGTAGTACTCATAAAGATATCCTTTGACACGTCTGAAAGACAGCCAGCCGGACTTCATAAGGCGATGACAGGAAGGCTGCGAAACGCCAAATAGGCAAGGATAACGAGAGCGCTAGGGCGGGGTGAGGCAGGTGTCGGTCAGTAACTGAGGCAACGGATAGCTCCTCTTGCAGTTACCAGCGACCTCAAGAAAGGTATCTGGATAGATATTAACAACAGTTTACGATAACAAATCCTTGAACAGCTGTTCAAGGGAATGGTCTCTACAGCGTTCCACCTCGATTTCCACTTGTTCTGGGATGCCCTCTCAAAAGTCGGCGCACCGCACCCGGCGGGGCCGACTCACTGGACAACTAGCGAAGTAGCAAAACAGGTTTACTCGCGCGCCGCAGCATCTCGGTGGTGGTGCTGCCCACCAGCAGGTGGCGAATCCGCGAGTGGCCGTAGGCGCCCATGACCAGCAGGTCGATGCCTTGCTCCTCCTGGTAGGTACGCAGCGTCTCCTCGACCTCGCCGGCGCGAATCGCGCCCTCGGCCTCATGGCCGGCGTCGCGCAGGGTCTTGAGCGCCCACTCCAGCTGCGAACGGTTATCGCCGGTCTCGGCGCCGACGATCACCACGTGCACCGGGATGCCCTCGAACAGCGGGCTCTTGGCGATCATCTCGACGCCCTTGCGGGTGGTCTTGCTGCCGTCGAAAGCGATCAACACCTTGCTGGGTGCCTGGAACTGATCCGGCACCATCAGAATCGGCCGGTGCAGGGTGCGCACCACCCGCTCGAGGTTGGAGCCCAGGTGATCGACCGCCCGGTGCGCGGTCTCGCCGCGCTTGCCGATCACCAGCAGGCGGATGTCGTTCTCCAGCTCGCTGAGGGTCTCGACCAGGGTGCCGTTGCGCTGACGTGTGCCCGGTTCGCTGACGCCGGCCTCCGCCGCCCGCGTCTTGGCCGCCGCGAGCATTACCCGGCCCTGCTCCTGGGCCAGCTTGGCGCGCTGCTCATCGAGGCTGGCCAGCTCCTCCAGCAGGTGCTCCCGCGATCCCAGGCCGATATTGCCGGACAGGTCCGCCTCGGCGGTCTGCGGGTGGTTGTCCACCACATGCAGGAAGGTCAGCGGTGCCGCCAGGGCCTGGCTGGCCCAGGCGGCGTAGTCGCACACGCCCTCGGAGAACTGCGAGCCGTCGATGGCGGCCATTACCTGATCTGTCATATCCCTCTCCTTGACGGCAGCGATTAGTAATAGTGGTGCTTAGCGAAATACACCGTGATAAGCCGCCCGCGCGGTCAGGTCGGCGCTGCGACGCTCAATGGGATCGCTGCCATACACCCGGTCGCTATCTCGCGGCGTGACGCGACGGTTTTCCCACGGCATGAAGACGCGGCATACGTCGTCCAGGCGCTTGCTGCGGTAGGTCGGCACCACGGTTGAAGCAATCGGGGCAAAGCCGAGATTGAGTAGCTTAAGAAAATACATGCGAATCTCCTTTAACGTTTAGTGAACAAAGAAACGGCAGCCGGCTGGTATTCCAACGGCTGCCATGGGTATCGGATCAGTGACCGCCCATCAGCTTCTCGACGGCGGCGGGATCGTCGTGCACCGCGTAGCGGTCGACGATGGTGGCACTCGCCTCGTTGAGGCCGATCAGCTCGACCTCGGTACCCTCGCGGCGGAACTTGATCACTACCCGGTCCAGGGCCTGGACGGCGGTGATGTCCCAGAAGTGGGCGCGGGACAGGTCGATGGTGACCTTCTCAACGGTCTCCTTGAAATCGAAGGATTCACCGAAACGTTCGGAGGAGGCGAAGAACACCTGGCCGACAATCGTGTAGATACGACGGCTGCCCCCGTCGGTCTCTTCTGACCCGATATAGAGGATATTGCCGACCTTGTTGGCGAAGAACATCGCCGCCAGCAGCACACCGACGAATACGCCAATAGCCAGATTGTGCGTACCTACCGTGGCGACCACGGTAGCCACCATCACGATATTGGTGCTTATCGGGTGCTTCTTGAGATCCTTGATGGACGTCCAGCTGAAGGTACCGATGGAGACCATGATCATCACCGCCACCAGGGCAGCCATGGGAATCTGCGAGACCCAGTCGGCAAGGAACACCACCATCAGCAGCAGCACGACGCCGGCGATCAGCGAGGAAAGCCGACGGCGGCCACCAGACTTGATGTTGATCACTGACTGGCCAATCATCGCGCAGCCCGCCATGCCACCAATCAGGCCGGAGCCGATATTGGCGATGCCCTGACCCTTGCACTCGCGGTTCTTGTTGCTCTTGGTATCGGTGAGATCATCGACGATGGTCGCGGTCATCATCGACTCCAGCAGCCCCACTAGCGTGAGCATCAGCGAGTAGGGCAGCACGATCATCAGGGTCTCGAGGTTGAGCGGCACGTCCGGCCACAGGAAGACCGGCAGGCTGTCGGGCAGCTCGCCCATGTCGCCAACATCACGAATATCCATACCAGTGATCATATACACCGCGGTCAGCACCACGATGCATACCAGCGGCGAAGGAATCGACTTACCGATCGCCGGCAGATAAGGGAAGCCGTAGATGATCGCCAGGCCCGCCACGGTCATGGCGTACACATGCCAGGTCACGCCGGTCAACTCAGGCAGCTGGGCCATGAAGATCAGGATCGCCAGGGCGTTGACGAAGCCGGTCACAACCGAACGCGACACGAAGCGCATCAGCTCGGCGAGCCTGAGATAGCCGGCCGCGATCTGCAGCACCCCGGTGAGCAGAGTAGCCACCAACAGGTACTCGAGGCCGTGATCGCGAACCAGGGTCACCATCAGCAGTGCCATGGCGCCGGTGGCACCGGAGATCATGCCCGAGCGGCCGCCGGTAAAGGCGATGATCACACAGATGGCAAAGGAGGCGTAGAGACCGACCTTGGGGTCGACGCCGGCGATGATCGAGAAGGCGATGGCCTCGGGAATCAGCGCCAGCGCGACGACGATACCCGACAAGGTGTCGCCCTTGAGGTTGGAGAACCAACTCTGTTTCATTGTTTCGAACATTCTGCGGTCCTGTCGAGGGTGTTTATCATGCCCATAGGGCGCCAGGGTGCTATGGCACGGGGTTGCGCAGCGCTGAGATCAATCGAGGGGCCGCCAGATGGCGAGCAGGGCACGCGCGTGCCTGACGATGAACGAGGCATCGCCGAAGAAAGGGGTAGTGCGCTAGGGCGGCGTGGTGCCGGCCTGGAGGGTGCTGCTGCTGGTCAAGGTTAGAAGTCCGTTACTCGTATCGGGTGACGGGCCCTGGCTGTTTCAAGGCATTAGACCTTGGTAGTAGCACTGGCCACATTCGAGCCGCGGATTCTAACAGAGCTTACGCTGCATTGCACCTAAAGGGGGGGATGGGCAAGGCAGCCAGGCGCGGGACTGGTCCATCGGCGGGCCTGCCATCAATGCAGGCCCGCCGAGGGATCACGCCTCGGGATCGGTAGGCGCCTGAGTGCGCGTTTGGGCGGCAGGCGACGCCTTCATCTGCTTGAACGCCTCCATGATATCCATCGGCAGGGGGAAGACGATGGTCGAGGCGTTCTTGTTACTCATATCGCTCATGGTCTGCAGATAGCGCAGCTGCAACGCGGCAGAGTTCTCGGCCATGACGTTGGCGGCCTCGACCAGCTTGCGCGAGGCCTGCAACTCACCCTCGGCGTGAATCACCTTGGCGCGCCGCTCGCGCTCTGCCTCGGCCTGGCGGGCAATGGCACGGATCATGCTCTCGTCGAGGTCGACATGCTTGATCTCGACGTTGGCCACCTTGATCCCCCAGGATTCGGTCTGCGAGTCGAGAATCTCCTGAATGTCGTCGTTGAGCTTGTCGCGCTCGGAGAGCATCTCGTCGAGGTCATGCTTGCCGAGCACCGAGCGCAGCGTGGTCTGGGCCAACTGGCTGGTCGCCACCGTGAAGTTCTCGACCTGGATGATCGCTTTCTCGGGGTCGACGACCCTGAAGTAGAGCACCGCGTTGACCTTGACGGTGACGTTGTCCTGGGAGATGACGTCCTGCTCCGGTACGTCCATGGTGATCACGCGCAGATCGACCACCTCCATCTTCTGAATGCCCGGGATGATGATGATCAACCCCGGCCCTTTGACCGCCTGATAGCGCCCCAGGAAGAACACCACCCCGCGTTTGTACTCCGGCAGGATCCGGATCGATGCCGCCAGTATCATGACCACCAGCACCAGCGGTACGAGATAGGAAATCATCATGGCTGTCTCTCCTTGCATGGAATTACGGGCGAAGTGGTTGAATGATCGCTCAGTCGGGGTCCCGCGGGGCCACCTCGACGGTCAGGCCATCCAGCGCCGTGACCACCAAGGTCTGGCCCTTGGTGACCTGGGTCTGGCTGTGAGCCTTCCAGGATTCGCCATGGAGCCGAACCCGCCCATGGCCGTCGAAATCCCCCAGCGCCACGGCGCGTGCACCGATCAGCTCCTCCTGGCCGGTGCGCACCTTGGTCTTGCGCAGCCCCATGAAGCGGGTCATGGTCCACAGCATAAATACCGCTGCCACCAGCGCCACGCCGCCGATCAGCGGCAGGGAAACCTGCAAGTTATCTGCGTCCATAAGAATCACCGACCCGATCACGAAAGCCACGATGCCGCCAATGCCGAGCACCCCGAAACTCGGCATTAGTGCCTCACCTACGATCAGCGCCAACCCGGCAAGAATCAAGGCCAGACCGGCATAGTTGATAGGCAGCACCTGAAAGGCGAACAGCGCCAGCAGCAGGGAGATAATGCCGATGGTGCCAGGGATCAGGCTGCCAGGGCTGGAGAGTTCGAAGATCAGCCCATAGAAGCCGATGATCATCAGGAAGTAGGCCACGTTGGGATTGGTGATCACCGATAGCAGTTGGGTACGCCAGTCGGGATCGAAACGCTCGATGGTCAAATCAGCAGTCTCCAGGGTGCGCTCACCGCGCTCCATCACCACCTCGCGGCCGTCAATCTGCGCCAGCAGATCCTCGACATCGCTGGCCACCACATCAATGACGTTCATCTCCAGCGCCTGGCGAGCCGTCAGGTTGACCGCCTCGCGCACCGCCTCCTCGGCCCAGTCGGCGTTGCGGTCGTGGCGCTCGGCGAGGCCGCGAATATAGGACACCGCATCTTCGAGGACCTTGCGCTCCATGGCAGTCTCGCCGCGGCGTGGTTCGCGCTCCGCCTCGTCGTTGCCATTGGCCGCTTCATCATCGCCGTTGGCGGCGTCATCCTGATTGCCGTTGGCATCGTCGGCGTCACCGCCGCCGATGCCGGGCAGACCGCCGCCACCCATCTGCACCGGCGTCGCCGAGCCGAGATGGGTCGAGGGTGCCATGGCCGCCACATGACTGGCGTAGGTGAGATAGGTGCCGGCGCTGGCGGCTCGGGCGCCGCTGGGGGAGACATAGATCGCTACCGGGACGTCGGCGGTGAGCATGGCGCGAATCATGTCGCGCATCGAGGCATCCAGGCCACCGGGGGTATCGAGCTGCACCACCACCAGTTCGGCGCCATCCTCGCTGGCCTGGCGCAGCCCACGCTGAAAGTAGTCGCTGGTAGCCGGCCCAATGGCACCGTCGATGGTCATCACCAGCGCGGTGCGCTGCGATTCCTGAGCCTGGGAGTGCCAGGCCAGCAACGCGCCCAATAGCAGGCTCAGCAGACTGACCCACAGCAGCCATCGACGACCGAAGAGGTGCGCACTCGTCAACATGATCCCTGTGCCTCACGTTAGCATTACCAATGTGATGCCGAGGATGGCGGTTCGTTCACTCGACTTCGGTCGGGCGTCGAGTTCTCAATCCGATCGTACTACCAGATACTTGATCATGCTCGCGGCGGCCAGGCCCACCAGCAGCAATCCGGCTGCTCCCATGCCTATCATCATGGCACCGCCTACAGCGCCGTCCATCCAGCCGCACATGGGGCAAAATCCCGTCATCTGTTGCATCATGGTAGATTCCCCTGAGCGTTGAATGCCAAGCATGGCACCCGGGGGCAGCACCAAGGTCAAGACTGTCTGTAAGGCTGCGCCGATGGCTGCGACTGAGCCTATGTCACTGCTATTACAAGGATCTTGCATGCGCCCTGCATTGCCACTCTCCGGCTCGCTGCTGATTCTCGCCGTCGGCTGGCCGCTGCTGGCCCGGCAACCCGATGAGGCGCCGACATGTCCCTGATCTCCCTCGATGCCGTGCGCAGCGCCCTGGCCAACACGCCCTGGGCCGAGGCGCCGCTGCAGCCCCTGGAGGACAGCGGCCTGGCCCATTGGCATCTGCGGCTGGGCGATAGTGGCTGGCTGATGCGCATACCCAAGCAGAGCCAGATGGGGCTGGAAGCCGCCGCGCACCTCGTCTATGAAGCTGGCTGCTTTGCCCACGCCGCGCCCAGCGGCGTGACTCCGCCGCTGGCCGAACACCTTGCCCCCAGCCGCGACCTGCCCCGCGGCGCGCTGGTGGTCAAGGCCATCGAGGGGCGCCCCGCCGAGCTGCCCGGCGACCTGACGGCGCTGATGCGCAGCCTGGCGGCCATTCATCGTCTGGCGCTGCCCGAGGCGTCGGCCCGCACCCCGCTGCTGGCCCCCCACGACCCGCTGGCGGCGATGTTTCAAGAGATTCAGGCGCAGGCCGAGTATCTTGCCGAAGCCGGCCTGAGCGACGCCGCCGAGCAGGCCATCCGCGGCGAGCTGGCGACGTTCGCCGCGACGCTCGAGTCGCCGGCGCGCCCCGAACCGCGATTGATCACCTTCGACGCCCACCCCGGCAACTTCCTGGTCGATCGGCGTGGCAAGGCCTGGATGGTCGACCTGGAAAAGGCCCGCTACAGCTACCCCGGCTTCGACCTCGCCCATGCCACCCTCTACACCTCGACGACCTGGGACCTCAACAGCCATGCGGTACTCGACAGCGATGCTATCCTGGCCGCCTATGACGCCTGGGAGCAGGCCATGGGCGATGCCGGCCGCGCCTATCGCCCGTGGCACATGCCGCTGCGCCGCGCCATGTGGCTATGGTCGGTCACCTGGTGTGCCAAGTGGCAGGTCACGTCCGGGGCACCGCCGCTTGACGCCAGCCGCGGCCAGGACTGGTCGCGCCAGCTCAACAGCGGCACTCTCAACGCCCACGTGCAGGAGCGCGTGGCACACTATCTTTCGGCACCGGTGGTCGAGACCATGGCCGAGGAGTTTCACACCCTCGCCAGCGCCTTCGGTGACGACGCTCGCCGCTCCGCGTCTACCGCCGCCCAACCTGATAATCTCCGCCAGCCACAAGGAACGCCACGCTGATGTCACTGCCTCGCTTACGTCATGCCCTCGCCGCCGGCCTGCCCCTCGCCGCCCTGCTGGGCAGCCCCGCCCTGCTCGCCGATCCCGACCCCAGCGACTGGCAGGCCGTGGTCGAGGAGGCCCGCGGCCAGACCGTCTACTGGTACGCCTGGGCCGGCGAGGATCGCACCAACGAGTACATCCAGTGGACCGCCGACCAGGTCGCCGAGCGCTACGACATCGACCTGGTGCATGTAAAACTCAGCGACACCGCCGAGGCGGTATCGCGGGTGCTCGCCGAGAAGCAGGCCGGCAACGATGAGCGCGGCAACGTCGACATGATCTGGATCAACGGCGAGAACTTCGCCACCATGAAGACCAACGATCTGCTGTTCGGCCCCTGGGCTGAGCAGCTGCCCCACTATCCGCTGACCGATCCCGACAACACCCCGGCGGTGCGCTACGATTGGACCATCCCGGTGGACGGGCTAGAGTCACCCTGGAGTAGCTCCCAGGTGGTCTTCTACTACGATACCGCGCTGGTCGACACTCATCCGCGCTCGATGCCCGAGCTGCTGGCGTGGGCCCAGGAGAACCCCGGCGAATTCACCTATGCCCGCGTCCCCAACTTCCTCGGCAATGCCTTTATCACCCAGGCGCTGCTGGAGCTGGCCGACGACACCGAGATCCTCTACGAACCCATGCAGGAGGAGGACTTCGAGGAGGTCACGGCCCCGCTGTGGACCTTCCTGGACGAGCTGCACCCACTGCTGTGGCGCAGCGGCCGCGCCTTCCCCAGCAATAGCTCGGAGCTGCGCCGCCTGATGGGCGACGGCGAAATCAGCATCGGCCTCTCCTTCAGCACCACCGAGGCCTCCGGCGCCATCGCCAACTTCGAGCTGCCCGACAGCGTGCGCAGCTATGTGCACGACGACGGCATGATCGGCAACATGAGCTTCATGGCGATCCCCTATAACGCCCAGCACAAGGCCGGCGCCATGGTAGTGGCCAACTATCTGCTGAGCCCCGAGGCCCAGGCCCACAAGCAGGACCCGGTGGTATGGGGCAGCAACACGGTGCTCTCGCTGGAGACCCTCGAGCCCGCCGATCGCGCGCTGTTCGACGATATCGACCTGGGCATCGCCACCCTGGCCCCGGATGAGCTCGGCGAGGTCTTGGGTCAGCCCCACCCGAGCTGGGTCGATGCCCTGGCGGAGGCCTGGCAAGCGCGCTATGTCGGCCGCTGATCGACTGACCGCGTGATGCTGAGACTCGCCCCTTGGCTGATCACTGCCCTGCTGGTGGGGCCGATCCTGGCCGGGCTGGCCATGGCCACCCTGCCCGCCTTCGGCTACCTGCCGGCCCTCGGCGGCCACAGCCTGAGCCTCGATCCCTGGCGCGACCTGTTCGCCCAGCCCGGCCTGGCACGCTCGGTGGCGATCAGCTTCAGCAGCGGTATCGCCACCACGGCGCTGTCGCTGACAGTGGTGCTGCTGTTCCTGGCCGGCGCCTCGGGCAGCCGGCTGGACCGCTGGATACGGCGCATGATTTCGCCGCTGCTGTCGATCCCCCACGCCGCGGCGGCCTTCGGCCTGGCTTTTCTGATCGCCCCCTCGGGGCTGATCTCACGGGCACTCTCGCCGGGCTTGACCGGCTGGGAGCGACCGCCGGATCTGCTGATCGTCCAGGACCCCTGGGGGCTGTCGCTGATGGCCGGGCTGGTGATCAAGGAGATCCCCTTCCTGCTGCTGATGAGCCTGGCCGCCCTGCACCAGATCGATGCCGAGCGTCGCGTGGCCCTGGCCCGCTCGCTGGGCTACCGGCCCACCATCGCCTGGCTCAAGGTGGTGCTGCCGTCGCTCTATCCGCTGATCCGGCTGCCGGTGTTCGCGGTCATTGCCTACGCCTCATCGGTGGTCGACGTGGCGATGATCCTCGGCCCGACGCTGCCGCCTACCCTGGCGGTATCGATCCTCGGCTGGTTCAACGACCCGGACCTGTCACGCCGCTTCATGGCTTCGGCGGGCGCCCTGCTGCAGTTGGGGGTAACCCTGGCGGCACTGGCCAGCTGGTGGGGGCTGGAGTGCCTGGTGCGACGGCTGGGCCGGGGCTGGGTGGCGGGCGGCCAGCGCCAGCGCGGCGAGCGCCGTCTGCGCATCATCGGCAAGACGTTGATCCTGCTCGCCGCGATCACCGCCCTGGTCGGCATCGCCGGCCTGGCGCTCAACTCCCTGGCCGGTTTCTGGCGCTTCCCCGACGCCCTGCCCCAGACCTTCACGCTGCAGCACTGGCAGCGCGCGCTGCCGTCACTGGGCGGTCCGGTCGCCGCCACCCTGATCATCGCCGGCGCGGCGACGCTACTTGCCACGGCGCTGGTGCTGGCCGCCCTGGAGAACGAACAGCGCAGCGGGTGCCAGCCGGCCCAGGGCCAACTAGCCTCGGCGCTGACCCTGCTCTATCTGCCGCTGATCGTGCCGCAGATCGCCTTCCTGTTCGGCCTGGTGGTGGTCATGGAAGCCCTCGGCACGCGCCCCACCCGCTGGCTGGTGATCTTCGGTCATCTGCTGTTCGTGCTGCCCTATGTGTTCCTGTCGCTGTCGGAGGCCTACCGGCGCTTCGATCCGCGATGGTCGCGGGTCGCGCTGACCCTGGGCAGCACACCCAACGGCGCCTTCTGGCGGGTACGCCTGCCGATGCTGCTGGCACCGCTACTGACGGCCATGGCGGTAGGACTGGCGGTTAGCATCGGTCAGTTCCTGCCGACTCTGCTGCTGGGCGCCGGACGCGTGACCACCGTCACCACCGAAGCCGTGGCCCTGGCCGCCGGCGGCAACCGCCGCCTGATCGGCGTCTGGGCGCTGGTCCAGGCCAGCCTGCCGCTGCTGGGTTTCATCATCGCCGTGGGCCTGCCGCGGCTACTCTGGTCCAACCGCCGCGGAATGCGAGGAACGCCATGACTGCTCCCTGCCTCGAATTCAACCAGGTGCATATCGCCCTGCAGGGTCGGACGCTACTCGCGCTCGATGCCCGGGTCGCTCCCGGCGAGGTGCTCACGGTGATGGGCCCGTCAGGCTCGGGCAAGTCGACCCTGCTGGCCTATGCCGCCGGCTTCCTGGCCCCCGCCTTCCACGCCTCGGGCCAGGTCCTGCTGGGCGGCCAGGACATCACCGCGCTGCCGGCGGAGCGGCGCGGCATCGGCCTGCTGTTCCAGGATCCGCTGCTGTTCCCGCATCTCTCGGTCGCCGGCAACCTGCGCTTCGGCCTGCCGCGGGGGACCCAAGACAAGTCGGCCAGGGTCGCGGCCGCGCTGGCCGATATCGGCCTGGCCGGCTTCGGCGACCGCGACCCGGCCACCCTCTCCGGCGGCCAGCAGTCGCGGGTGGCGCTGATGCGCCTGCTGCTCTCGGCGCCCAAGGCGGTACTGCTCGACGAGCCTTTCTCCAAGCTCGACACCACCCTGCGCCACGAGATGCGCCAGCTGGTATTCGGCCGCTTGCGTGACGCCGGCCTGCCGAGCCTGCTGGTGACCCACGACCACGCCGACGCCGAAGATGCCGGCGGCCGAGTGATCGAATTGTCGTGAAACCATGCGCTCAGGACGGCGGCAGTGCAGTGGGCAGCTCGCGCCAGACGAGACGATGGGGATCAAAACCAGCCTGGAGTGCTGGCTTGATGATCTGAAAATAGGGAGAGAGATCAAAATCCCGGGGCGTGAACAGGGTATGGTGCCGTCGGTGTAGCACGCCTCCCCACCTCTCCTGTCGCGATGTCTCGACGCGCTCGCGGATAGGCAATATCGGATATTGCACCGACTGGAAGGTCTGAGCGATCAAGGTCGAGCAGATCGCCCGGGTGGGGTCTCCACTCCCCAATGCCAGCATTCGCCGACGCCAAGGCACTGGCACGGGTGGCAAGGGCATCAAGTAGCGAGCCAGATCGAGGATATTGCGCAGATCATAGCGATATCCCACCCGCTGGCAGGCAAATTCGACTAACGCCTTTATCTCGTGAGCATCCAGGCCGACGGGACGACATATCCGTAGCGGGACATCGATAAATTCATCCCGCCCCACAAGGCGTACGCCCTCGGCCAGATCCGCCTCGACAAAGCAGTCCTGCGCTAGTCCTCCCGCTTTCAGTGCCGCGTCACTGCCGACGAATAGCGCCGCATGTGACCAGGAGGATTGCGTTAGGTACTTGATCACCGTGCTCAACCGAGAGGAGCCTTCCACCAGCAAGACATCCCCCGGCTGCAGACAGTCCAACACCTCGGGTTCGATCTGCGATAGAGATCGATGCCAGGGCCGTGGTTGGGCAAGCCAGCAGCTCAAACTGTAACCGCAACGTTCTAGCATCGTGGACATCAGCGCCTCCTCGAACCACTGCTCTAGGCTGCTGGTCCAGTTTTGTCGCCATAATGGCCGGCTGCCTTACAGGGGCATGTAAGTTAGCCCCTTGCTAGAGACCGCGATGCAATGACGCAATCAGCGGGCAGCTGACATTGCCTTGCTGGGCGTGGCATCGGTCGACCAGCTCGCTCAATACCCCCTCGATGCGTTGCAACCTCGCGATTTTGTCTCGCACGACTTGCCGTTTGTGTTCGGCAAGCTGGCTCGCTTCCCAACAGTGGGTGCCATCATCCAACCGCAGCAGATCGTCGATCTCGTCGAGACTGAAGCCTAGCTCCTTGGCACTTTTCACGAACGTCAAACGGCCGAGATCAGCAGAACCATAGCGTCGAATCCCCCCGTGGGGACGCTCGGGCTCAGGCAACAAGCCGCGGCGCTGGTAATAGCGAATCGTCTCGACATGTACATTTGCCGCCTTGGCCAGTCCGCCGATGGTCAGCGTGTTTGATGCCTTGTGCATACGCCTTGACTCCGTATCCAACTACGGAAGTAACCTTATCTCGTACAACAAGACCATGAAAGGCGAAGCGGCATGGCGGCCTCAACGCCCGGGATCAGGAGTGACCATGAAGAATCCCAAGACCCTACTGCACGTAGGCCTGATAGGCAGCGTCCTGGTGGCACTGTGCTGCGTTACACCGATCATTGCGATTCTGCTCACCACCTTGGGGTTGGCGGCCCTGATTGGCCATCTGGACCTCGTGCTGCTGCCTGCCCTGGCCTTCTTCATCGGCCTGACCCTGTATGCGCTATGGCGCAAGAAGCAATGCGCCACCTGCAATGACAACGCCACGTCCCAAACAAGGAATCCCCCTCATGCGTGATGACAAACCCCTGCATATCGCAGTCATCGGCAGCGGCGGCGCGGCCATGGCGGCCGCCTTGAAGGCGGCCGAGCGCGGTGCCAAGGTCACCCTGATCGAACGCGGTACTCTCGGCGGCACCTGCGTCAACACCGGCTGCGTGCCCTCGAAGATCATGATCAACGCCGCACATATTGCGCATCTCCGCAGGGAGAGTCCCTTCGACGAGGGGGTGAGTGCCCAAGCACCGGTGGTAGATCGGGCGAGACTGCTTCAGCAACAGCAGGCGCTCGTGGAGGAACTGCGTGACACCAAGTACGCAGGAATACTGCGCGACCACCCTGCCATTACGGTCCTCAACGGGGAAGCCAGATTTGTCGATTCCCACAGCCTGACGGTCACGTTGAATGAGGGCGGCGAGCAGACGGTCCGCTTCGATCGCGCCTTCATCGGCACCGGCGGCCGCCCGGCACTGCCTCAGATCCCCGGCCTGGTTGACACCCCGTACTTGACCTCCACCAGCGCCCTGGCACTCGACACCCTTCCCAAGCGGTTGATCATCATCGGCGCCTCGGTGGTGGCTCTGGAACTGGCCCAGGCCTTCGCCCGGCTCGGCAGCCGGGTGAGTCTGCTAGCCCGCAACCGAGTGCTGTCCCAGCAAGACCCGGCAGTGGGAGAGGCAGTGGAGGAGGCGTTTCGTCGCGAGGGCATCGAGGTATTGACCCAGACCCGGGTCAGCCACGTGGACCACAGGAACAATGAGTTCATTCTAGACACCGGTGCCGGCAACCTGCGCGCGGACCAACTGCTGGTGGCTACCGGACGCACACCCAATACCGAGACGCTGAACCTGGCAAATATCGGCGTCAGAACCACACGAGGCGCGATTCTGGTCGATGAGCAGCTTCAAACCAGCGTCCCCGGCCTCTATGCTGCCGGTGACTGTACCGATCAACCGCAGTTCGTCTATGTCGCCGCCGCCGGGGGCAGCCGGGCCGCTGTCAACATGACCGGCGGCGCAGTCTCTCTGGACCTTAGCGCAATGCCGGCGGTGATCTTCACCGATCCCCAGGTGGCTACCGTCGGCCTGATGGAAGCCGAGGCTATCGAGCAAGGCTTCAGCGTGGAGACCCGCGTGCTCGACCTAGAGAAGGTGCCGCGTGCACTGGTCAACTTCGACACCGGAGGATTCATCAAGATGGTGGCAGAGCAGGACTCGGGACGCTTGCTGGGCGTACAGGCAGTAGCCAGGGAAGCCGGTGAGCTGATTCAGACCGCGGTGATGGCGCTACGCGCCCACCTGACAATAGAAGAGATCGGCGATGAACTGTTTCCCTACCTGACCATCGTGGAGGGGCTCAAGCTTTGCGCACAGACTTTCACCAAAGACGTGACGCAACTCTCCTGCTGTGCCGGATAATATGCGCTTGACCGACAGGCAGCACCAAGGTCGCAAAATACCCTCAAGTTCCTCGCAAGGAGTCAATCATGATGGGCATGACCGCCGAAAACTGCATGATGATGGACGCCATGGGCTGGATGATGCCCATCGTCGGCATCGCGCTCTTGGCATTGCTCGGATTGAGCATCGCCAGCCTGATAAGGTACCTGTTCGGCGGGCAATGATTCGGCGCCAAGCTTTCACTGCCCGCAGCGACGGCTGGCTTTCCAACTGACGGGAGCCGGCGTTTTCTTGGCATCCAGCGCCAACTGGTCTTGATCCACAAATGCCATTACCACCAGGCTACCAGCAAAAATGATCAGCGAAGGGTAGAACAGCGCATTGGTCCCCTCCAGGAACCAGCCCCAAGGATCGATCACTGAGGCAACGACCGCCACCAGCGATACGCCATTGATCAGCAGCTGGACAGGATATACCCAGCGCCTGGCCAGCCCGACGACGATCAGCAGGCCCACTGCCATCTGGGCAACTCCGGCAATCGGCAACCAGGTCTCCGCCGCAAGCAGGCCGAAATAGAAGTTCTCGGCAATGGCCATGCTGTGATCGATATTGACGACCTTGTTGACACCCCACACCAGAAGCAATCCCCCCAGCGACACCCGTAGCAATAATAAACTCAACCTTTTGGCCATATCGCCTCCCGACCTTTCGTCAACTGATACCCGAATTTCCCTCATTCGTGAGAGAATGTCCTTTTGGTGAGCCGGATACAGGATTCCTTACAGGTGACAGGCATATCCGTCTGTCGAGTTTTTTTCGGCTGGCGTGTAAGTATCCCTTCGTCACGACGACTCGGGGTGATGACAAAGCCCATGCCCTATTCCACATCTCCATCGCCCTGCTGCTCCATTGGCCTGATAATGCCAGTGCTCGATGAAGCTGGCGGCCTTGACCAGCAGCTGTCGGACCTGAAGCATTCGGATATCGATGAGATCGTCATCGTGGATGGCGGCAGTCGCGATAACACCCGGTCCATCGCCCGGCGTTGGGAGGTAATGATCATCAGCAGTCCTCCTGGGCGTGCCCGGCAGATGAATCAAGGTGCAGCATTAGTCAACGCCGACTGCCTGCTTTTCCTGCATGCGGATACTCGCCTGCCCCGAGACGCCACGAAGGTCATACGTGAAGCATTCGCCGCAGGACGCTGCTGGGGCCGCTTCGATGTGCGCATCGAGGGCCGCCACCCATTGTTGCCAATCATTGCCACCGCCATGAACTGGCGCTCAAGACTCACCGGCATCGCCACCGGCGACCAGGCCATATTCATGAGCCGCGAGGCGTTTATCGGCGCCGGCGGCTTCCCTGAACAGCCGCTGATGGAGGATATCGAGATGTCGCGGCGTTTGAAGAAGCGCTCGGCGCCGGCCTGCCTAACGTCTCGAGTGACGACCAGCGGACGACGCTGGGAAAAGCATGGGGTGTGGCGCACCATGGTCTTGATGTGGCGGCTGCGTTACCGCTACTGGCGCGGCGAGTCACCGGAAAGCCTGGCCCAGGCGTACCACCATGCCCGCTGACGCCCCCTTGGCGATTCTCGCCAAGGCCCCCATACCCGGCCTGGCGAAAACACGCTTGATCCCGGCATTGGGTGACGCCGGAGCCGCCCGTCTCCACGAGCGGCTGCTACGCCATACGCTTAGGGTGGCGCTCGA
This sequence comes from Halomonas sp. ML-15, assembly GCF_014779595.1. Lineage (GTDB taxonomy): Bacteria > Pseudomonadota > Gammaproteobacteria > Pseudomonadales > Halomonadaceae > Franzmannia. The sequence goes on along the minus strand of NZ_JACXZT010000010.1, from coordinate 107,937 downwards.
CACCACATCAGCGGCATCCATCACGCTATGGACGGCGCTGGATCATGACCACCCCGTGTTCAGGGAAATGGCCGAACACCATGGCATTTTGCTCCGCCCCCAGCCTGAGGGCACCCTAGGGGTGCGTATCCACCAGGCATTCCACGACATGCCTGAACCAGGACTGCTGGTGGGTACCGACTGCCCCGTGCTGACCCCTGCGCTTCTGGCTCGCTGCCATCATGCGTTGAGCCTGGCGGACGTGGTGATGCTGCCTGCCGAAGATGGCGGCTATGGACTGATCGGGGTTCGCCATGTCGACCCACGGCTGTTCGATGGCATCGCTTGGGGAACGGGGTCAGTCATGGACGAGACACGTCAGCGAATTGCCGCACTGGGCTGGCAGCTCGACTGCCCCGCCACGGTATGGGACGTCGACCGCCCCGAGGACCTGCCAAGGCTTGCGGCGATATATCCAGGAATGGTCGACGACGCTTGATGCCCAGGGGAGCAAGCGCTTGGGCTATCCCATGCCCATAACACATCGGGCCACCCCGTCGGGTGGCCCGATTAGCCATGTACAGGCTGGAAGTCGTAGTGTTCTCATTATTCAACTCAGCCCCGCGTTCCCTGCCTCGGCCTGTCGACTCTTGGCCCACCGTACTCGGGGCTGGAAGCCTGTTGAGCAGACAACTGAGGTCCCTCAAACTTGACCCGCTCACGGTGGATCCCTTCCCGGGTGCCACCCAGCATTGGACTGCCCACCTCCAAGCTGATGCGATAGTCCATATGATCGCCGGATTGAGCGGCCTGCTCATCAATGGGTACACGAAACTCATGAGTACCCTCCCGCGTACCGCCCAACAGGGGACTACCCACTTCGAAGCGAACCTGCGTCAACTCCGCGGCAGTGGTCTGAGAGGCCATACCCAGGGTCAAGATACCTGCAATGAGCGTGGTCGTGATCAGTGTAGTGCGTTTCATGGTGCTTCTCCTTTTATCTACTTTGTCATCATCGGGATCGCATATCTCGCGTCCTTTTTACTTAGTAGATAAGCGGCCACCATTATTACACCAACCCCTGCAATAACTTATAATTTTTTCACCAACCACCGTTATAAAAGTTCTACTTAGAACGGTTACTCCGACACCTTACATGCAAAGCGAAGAACATCATCTTAAGCGGCTACAGCTATCCTCTCACTGACCACTATTAATACGAGCCCCGGACAGATAGCCTTCGGTGGAGTCGCTGCAACGTGCCATGCAAACGGGCCACCCTATGGAGTGGCCCGTACTGGACTTGCCGTGCTGAAAGATATCCGTTTGCGCGCTCTAACAGTCGTCCTCAGCCCGTTGTGCCTTGCCGAGGAGTATCGACCCGGGGGCCTGCATACTCAGGCTGACCCGCCTGGTGAGGCGTGACCTGCTGGACCTCGACCTTGACCCGCTGACGGTTGCTGCCTTCGCGAGTGCCGCCGACTGCCGGACTGCCGACGTCGACCACAGTACGATATTCGGCTTGGCGATCTTGCGGCGTTATGTCCACGCTTTTTTGATGCGTTCCTTCTCGGGTACCGCCCAACATGGGACTACCAACTTCGAAGCGAGTCTGTGTTACTTCCGCGGCAGTGGCCTGAGAGGCCATACCCAGGGTCAAGATACCAGCGATAAGCGTAGTGGTGATGAGCATAGTATGTTTCATGATGTTTCTCCTTTGCCTACATTGTCATGGTCAAGATCACGTATCGAGTGTTCTTGTGATTTAGTAGCCAAGCCGGCTCTTTCATTACGTCGATCTTAAAAAAAATCCTATGAGTTTTTGAAATAAACACTTCGCAAAAAATTCTTTTACAGCACTGTAATGTTTTTCCCTGGCAGCCGACCGAGTGTTGGTGGGCGTAGCAAAAATGAAGCTGCCGCGCCGCTCCATACCACTGACGATGGAATATTGATGCAATGACGGATAAGAGATCTTCAGAAAGCGACGGCCAACCACCACCCCCTAGCCGTATGCAACGGCTGACGGCGGTCAGGCCCAGGCTACTCTCCTATGCACGCCTTCATCTGAGGGACAACGCCTGGGCGGAGGATGCCGTCCAGGATGCGCTGATGGCCGCTATTGAGAAGGACGCCAGCTTCGCCGGTCGCTCCGGGTATGAAACTTGGGTCTTCGGCATTCTCAAGTACAAGATTCTTGACGTGATGCGCTACCAGAAGCGCCAAGGGCACTTTCAGCCACTGCTGGACGATAGTAACGACGATACCATCGACCAGCAGTTTCAGCAGAATGGACGCTGGCAGGAGAGTGCCCGCCCGGCCAGTTGGGGAGAACCGGACCAGATATTCGAGAACGAGCATTTCTGGCAGGTATTCGATGCCTGCATGGTCACGCTGCCGGACAGTACGGCCCGGGTCTTCTCCATGCGGGAACTGATGGGGCTATCTACCGAGGAGATCTGCGGGGTACTCGAGATCAAAGAAAACAACTGCTGGGTCATTCTGCATCGTGCCCGACTTAAGCTGCGGGCCTGCCTTCAGCAGGGCTGGCTCAAAGAGGGAGCCGCGTGAGGGGCGAAGCCCGCCCCCCAAGATCAAGTGCGGCAGCGGCCCTCAGTCACCAAGCGCTTCGCTGGCCACTTCCGAGAGCACACTGGCAACATTGTCCAACGGCAGCTCGCACTCATCGAGGCCGTGGCGCTCGGCCAGATAGTGCGGGTCATTCCACTCGATATGCACCTGATCGCCGTCCTGGCGAATCACCATCTTCTGCGGCAGGTCCAGTGCCACACTGCCCTGACACTGCATCATCGGCGTGCCGACCTCAGGATTGCCGAACATGAACAGGCGGGTCTCGGATAGATCGAGCTCGACATTGGCCGCATTGGCGGCGTGATCGACCATCTGAACCAAGGTGAGATCGCGATCATCGAGCGCCTGACGCAGGCGCGACTCCACATCGTCGATATTGGCACTGCCGCTGAGTCGTTCAATGCCCTGGGGAGCGGCATCATCGGCGTGAAGCGAGCCAGCGGCCATCAGCCCGGCGGTTAGTGCAGTGATCAGTGACGCGTAATAGCGGCTCATTCCTCTACCTCCATGTGCGTTGGAGCGACCTGCTGAGCACAGGCCACTGCTCTGTGATGGCTTGCCAAGGGTGAAGTTCAGTTCACTTGAACTCGCTTGGCCAGGTTCACGCCCCCTCTCTGGTCAGTCGATGCAAGCTGAACCAGAGCCCCGCTGTCAGTATCAGCAGTGCCACAGGCATCAGTAACGGCGCCACCCCTGCCACAATGCCAGCAATCGGTAGCCCCACCCAGATCAGAATCAGTGGAGCACAGCAGGCACCACCGGCAAGCAAGGCCGGCAACAGCGCCACCCAACCGCTACTGGCGCTACCCAACCCACACTGCCGTGGACGCATTCTAAGCCACCACCCAGCCACGATATTCACCCCCACCAGCAGCCCAATGATGGCGGCCAGCAGGGTGTTGAGCGGACTGAAGGTCCAGACCAGTGCGCCGAAGGATATCAAGCCCACTGGCTCGAATTGAAACGGGCCTCTCATCTGGAGGGCTCTTTCCCAGGCGGGAAAGGCGGTGCTCCACCCGCCCCTCCCTCCACCGGCAATATCGCCGGTCAGCCACAGGTAGAGCAGCGTATACAGGACCATGATCCCACTGATAGCCAGCAGTGTGCCCGGTCGAGATAGCATCCTGACCAACACCCGAGCCATCGCTTTCATGGCTGCTCCTGCTTCTCATGGAGATAAGTGTCGGGATAGAAGGCCGCCCAGGCAAACCACATCGCTTCGAATCCGTTCACCGCTTCAAGCGAGGCAATACCTGGGCCGCTTACGCCTTCGGCAGTGAAGTCGAGCTCCGCAGGCTGGATATCGACATGCTCAGGATTATAGAAAGCCCAGCCGGTATCCAGCCCCGGGTCATGAATCACGGTGTAGCGACGCTCTCCCAGGGTCAGGTCGACAACACCCTCATCCCGCAGTGCCTGCTGGGTAATCGCCAAGGCTCCTTCGGGGCTTCTCACGCCGAACACCACAGTCTTGGGGGGAAATCGATCATCGCGCTGCATGACCGGAAACAGACGTCGACTGTCGGGGGCATAGTAGCCGCTGGGCGGGTCATAGCTACCATAGGGATCGCGCCGGTAATTGCGAACATAGCCTGTGTCTTCTGTTAGCACCTCCGTCTCGGGATGGCGTTCCTGCCACGCTCCCCAGGTCGTCCAGAAGACGCGAAACTCCTCGAGACCTTGATCAACCATGGGACCATCGATCGCCACACCCAGAATCTGGGGCCATTCACTGTCGGTAGCGCGGTCGTACATGATCAGATTACTGTTGACCAGTTTCCCGGAAACGCCAAACTCGGTTTCGCCGCGCTTGAACCCCAGCGCCGTCCCTGTCAGCGGGCAGTAAGTGATGCTGAGCGAGTCCCCGCCTACCTCGTCGTTGACAATCTCGTGCCAGACAAGGATTCGCTGAGGATAGGCCCTGGCCTGGCCACGGTGGTAAACACCGATGACCTTGTCGCCTTCACTTAGCGTCGCCTGGCTAGCGGATACAAAGCGTGGGCGATCAATGGAAGGAATCCCATCCTTTCCCGGTCCGCCCGAGCGTATTGCCTCCTGGAATTCCTCGATAGAGTACGCAACCGGCACCTGAGGCGGGTCTTGGCTAGGGGGTGATGCTTGGGCTGGCAGCATCGACGCCAAGCCCAGGGAAACACTCAGTGTTGAGTAGCGCAGTATGTGCAGTGCCATGGTGAACTCCTGTCTATCGGCCACTGATTGTCGCGATTACCTCAGCTCACCTGCTGCTCGCAGACGACATAGCTGACCTGAACTAAGGGCTCCACATCGGTGAATCGAGGGATATCTTCGAAGAGGGTGGCGCCGATCGCTTCGATTGCGGATTCGAAGCTCTCGAGCGAGTCAAGGCCTAGGCAGGTCACCGCGTGATAGGGAGACATGGCATCAGTGCCTCTGGCAATGCGGATGTAGTTCAATCCATACCCCTGCAGTAAGCGTGTGACCAGATCAGCGTGCTCCTTGAGGTAATACGCCACATCGAAGCGCATCCCATCACGGTTGGGGTACATAACCAGTACTTCGAGCATCATCATGATCCTTCTGTGACATTTCTCTATCCCTACCGATAGCGGTGTAGGGCCACCTTGGTCTCTCTCTACTTGGTAGAGATACACCAGCTTTCATTACAGTGGATTGGCTGTCCGGGCCAGCACCTCAGGGAAAATGAACTTGCACGGCCGTGTAAGGAAATCTCATATCTGCCGACAAAGCCGTGTGAATACGAAATGACAATATCCCCTCAATGAATGCACTCATCACGCCAGCTCACTCTCCGGGAGCAGGCCTCAACAGGTAAGATCCCATGCAACAGATCACGACGGAGGGCAACCAGGAGCGAATGCAGCGACTGGTTGCGGTCAGGCCTCGGCTGATCTCCTTTGCTCGGCTACAGCTTCGCGACCTGGCTCGAGCCGAGGATGCCGTACAGGAAGCAATCGAAGCAGCCATCGAGAAAGACGATACGTTTGCCGGTCGATCAGGTTACGAAACCTGGGTGTTTGGTATTCTCAAATACAAGATCCTGGACTCACTGAGAGCTCAGAGACGCGAAGGCTGGTGGCAACCGCTTGATGAAGAACTCGATGAGGCGGCTATAGATCGCCAATTTCAGAAAAATGGCCGTTGGGACCAGGAAGCCAGGCCCTCTGACTGGGGAGACCCTGAAACGACACTGCACAGTGAGCGCTTCTGGAAAATCTTTGATCTTTGCATGACCGCTCTTCCTGATACCGCAGCGCGTGTCTTTTCGTTACGAGAACTAATGGGCCTATCAACAGAGGATATCTGTCGAGAAACAGGCCTGAAGCAGAATAATTGCTGGGTAATACTGCATCGTGCCAGGTTACGCCTACGTGCATGTATCGAACGCGACTGGCTCGCGGAGGAAGCGTGATGTTCAAAATGATGATGTGTAAAGAAGCAACCCACCTGATGTCAAAGAGACTCGATGTCCCACTGACATTTCAGGAAAAACTATCACTCAAGGTTCACCTTGCCATGTGCAGCTATTGCACTCAATGCAATCAGCAGTTTAGCCTTCTTCATGAAACCGGAAAACAGTATGAAAAACTGATTGAACGAGACATTGTTACATTGTCATCTGGAAGCGGCGATAGTCGTTGAAAATCAGACCGTTGATTATTGATCGGCGCACCATGGAGACGTAATTTTCGCATAGAGCGCCGATTTTCAACTTACATTGCTGTCACTTACTAGAGCCATGAGCTCAGAAGCTGTACTGCGCCGAGAACTGCAAGCGAGTATTATCCTCTGACTCATGATTCTGCAACTCCTTCCTTCCATGGGAAACTTCAAACCCAAGCGTAACCGGTTCCGTCACTTGATAGAAGTGACTGAAGTGTACGCTCTCCAGCTTCCGGGTAGACGTCGGGAAAAGTTCCCCTGGTCGGTCTCCTCTGACCTGGCCATATGACAGGCTAGAGCTAAACTTATCCGTCCACTGTTGGGCTACAGCTGCGTTAAAACCATAGGCCTCAATGGTTTCTAGGGAACCGTTGTCATTGACGAAAGCCGCTCCAATCCCGGTCGTTCCGTCATCTGAACCATCTGCCGTGTAGAGGTACCGCCCGACACCGTCTCCATAAATGGCGCCAGCCATCAAGGTAGTGTCGGTTCCCACCCCGATATTCCCAGCCAGCATCAGGCCATATCCTGTCGCAGAATCATTGGCTATGCCGTCATCCACTTTGAGCCTTCGGACCAACGCCGCCGTCTCAATTCCTGCATTCGCACCATTCCATTGATAGCGGGCAGTCAGGTCTGGAGCACTATCACGCGAGCCGGAAAAGCCCGTGGCTTCAGCATTTTCGGCCGAGAACGACAGCGCGCTATCTCCCAGTGGCAGCGTGTAGCGAAGCTGAGCCTGGCGAATGAAGCTCACTCCTACCGGACCATCGAAATCGACCGTGCTAGGATAAGCAGTGAACTGCATGAAGTTGCTCCAGGTCTGGCCTGCCAAAAGTCCATTCCACTCACCATAGGCGTGCCTGAGGCGAAAGCCCCGTGAGTTGGAGAAAACTTCATTTCCGCCACCACCGAAGAAATCGCCTTCCAGATGAGTCGTAACCGGTCCAGATTCTGTCGGCGTCGAACTCTTTATGAACAGACGTGACTGACGGGCATGAGCGCGAAATGAACCATTGCTTGCCCCGTCAGAGATATCGATACTTTCGACAAAAAGGCTATCTCCCAAGTCCTGATCGAGGTCATAGATTGCATCGAACTTGATATAGCCACCAACCTCTATGGATGTATTGGTTCCCGGCACCTTAAAGCTGCCCGGTGTATCTCCTGCCGTGACCACATTCGAAGCTAGCTCCTCCCGGGCTTCAGCCTCGTGCTGCTGTGCTTGCGCCTGTTCACTCTCGAGCCGCTCAATTTGTTGTTGCATCTCCTGCATCTGGGCACGCAGCTGATCGATATCAGCATCCTGTGCCATTGCGGGTGAATTCATTCCCGCAAACAGCAAGGCAGCGATACCGGCTGAGGCAGGGAGATGCATATTGTTGTGTTGCATATTCATGGTTTTCCCCTTTCTCTCCAATCGTGGCTTATTACCACTCTATAGAGTCTGAGAAAGGGAAGGTTTCTTACATTATTAGCGGAAATTTAACAGAGCGTTTTCATCGATATTTATTCTTGAAATGCAGCACACTCTCCGCAAATACTCCCCAACAAGCGGGGACCAGTAGGCAGTGGAATATTTCCAGTGACAACTGAAAACCATGACCATCATCAATAGACGAGGCGCTTCGGGACTGCACTCAATGATAGCGCTGGGTATTGTATTAGATATCTAACCGCGACACTTTATCATCCGATTTCACGCAAACAGCAGGTCTCCGTAGCTCCAGATCAGGGTGCCGACGACGATAGCGAAATAGCAGGCAAAAGGCACGGCGCGCCAGAAGCGAATGATGATGCGCGCCATCCGGGTCGAGACGCCCTCTGTCGTCTCACTTAGGGATAGATATTGGCAGGACATCAGGTGCTTTCGATGGTATTCAACGCCCACCGAGAAGAGCACCATCAAAGCACCTGATCGCTGGAACCAGTGTCCATCTCCGGTCACTAGACTGATATAGAACGAGACCAACGTGGGCAGTAATGCCAGCCCCATCAAGCCAGCTTCGATAAGAGTATCCCTGGGGGCAGGAAGCCGTTGCTTAGAGCCGGTAGCCATCTTGCTATCTCCTCAGACACGTTGTGGTGCCCTTCTATCGGGTAGCGACTTCAACCCGGCGCGCAATAGCGGCAAAGATGCTATCGAGTTCCTGACCGATCTCATCCAACCCAGCTCCGGCATCCTCCACATAAGAGGCCAGAATGTGGCTGGGGATCTTCCATGCCAGAGTGGCACTGCCATCCCGCTCTTCGGTCACATAAAAGCGCATTGGTGCCTCGATCATCGCCGGCACGCTGAGCCGTAGAGTACGCACGGCAAAGTCATTGCGAAAAACGCCCACCACCCGATTACCTGGAATCGACTCTCCACGGCGAGCGGCTGCCTCGGTCGGGCCCACGTCGGTGACAACGAACATGCCCTCGGCCTCGACGGCTTGGCGAAGGGCAGTCAGTAGTTCATCGTAAGTAACGGAGGTGGCGAATACCTGCCACCCCTTCTCTGGCCAACGGGTGTCAGCCATGACGGGAGCTGCTAATAACAGTAACAGCAACAGCAACGACGCCCACTGTTTCTTCACAATCACCATGCCTCCTCGACCACCCCGCCACGGGCAATGCAGCGAAGCGCACCGGCTTCGCCCACTGTGATGTGTCCTATTACGACTTAGTCGCTGAAGTTCCGGACGCCTTACAGCGCCTAGTCGAGTCGCTCGACCAGACTAAGCAGGTCGCTTACCGTCATATCCGGCTCACCGCCCCAGGGATCGAAGGGCGCGTCGCTGCCGCGCCGCACCCAGACCGCATGCAGGCCGGCGTGGCCGGCACCGATCACATCGAAGGGGTTGCTGGAGACCAGCCAAGTATCCGCGGCGCGGGCCTCGAGTCGAGTACGCAGATGCGAGTAGACGGCGGGGTCGGGCTTGAAGCGCTTGACCTCGTCGACGCTGACGATATCGCTGAAGTGCTGGTCGATGCCGGCCTGGCGCAGCAGGCCATCCACCGCCTCGCGAGTGCCGTTGGAGAAAGCCACGCAGGTAATGCCTCGGCGGGTCAGCTGCGCCAGCGCCTCGGACACTTCGGCAAACGCCGGCAGCCGGCCATAGGCGGCCATCAAATGCTCCTTGGCGGTCTCCGAGAGGTGGGTGCCCAGCGCACGGTCGGTATACTCGAGGGCCTCCTGGGTGCATACCGAAAACTCGGCATAGGCGCCCATCAGGCTGCGCCGAAAGCTGTACTCGAGCTGCTTGTCACGCCAGCGGCGCGAGAACTCAACGGCGCCGTCGCCAAGCGTCGTCTCCAGTTCAGCGATCACGCCGTGGGTGTCGATCAGGGTGCCATAGACATCGAAGGCCAGTAGCGTTGCCATGCTGTGCGTCTCCTTGCCAACCGGTAGCTGTTGGATGCTGTCAGCTTGGCTCAGCGCCGCCAAGCGCACAACTCGCTGGCGCACAAAGCGCAGCGCCCCCGTCCCTTGACAGGGACGGGGGCGCTCGACACGCCTGTGCAGTGGCTTACTTGAGGTCTTCGTTATTGGCCAGGTCGTCGAGCACCCGATCCACGGCGCGCCTGGCGCGGGCGACGATCTCGTCGACTTCGGCGCGGCTGGTGGTCAACGGCGGCGCGAAACCGAGGATATCGCCCTGGGGCATGGCGCGGGCGATCAGGTTCTCATCCATGGCCGCCGTGGCGATGCGCGGGCCGACCTTGAGGCCCGGGTCGAACTGGGTACGCTTGGCCGGGTCCGGCGAGAACTCCAGTGCCGCCAGCATGCCGACGCCGCGCACGTTGCCGACGATCGGATGGTCGCCGAACGCCTTGGCCATCGCCTGCTGCAGATAGGCGCCGGTTTCGGCGGCGTTCTGGGTCAGCCCCTCGCGCTCGATGATCTCCAGGTTGGCGAGGCCCGCGGCGCAGCCCAGGGCGTGGCCGGAGTAGGTCCAGCCGTGGCCGATGGGTCCGAACTCACCGGTGCCCTGCTCCAGCACTTTCCATACGCGGTCACCGACGATCACCCCGGAGAGCGGCTGATAGGCGCTGGTCAGGCCCTTGGCGATGGTGATCAAATCGGGCTTGATACCATAGAAGTGGCTGCCGAAATCGGCGCCGATGCGCCCGAAGCCACACACCACCTCATCGGCGATCAGCAGCACGTCGTACTTGGCGAGCACCGCCTGGATCGCCTCCCAGTAGCCCTCCGGGGGCGGCACGATACCGCCGGTACCCAGCACCGGCTCGCCGATAAAGGCGGCCACGGTATCCGGTCCCTCGTCGAGGATCATCTCCTCGAGCTTGGTGGCGCAGTAGTGGGAAAACTCACGCTCGCTCATGGCCGACTGCTCGGCGCTGCGCTGATAGTAAAACGGCGCCTCGGTATGGCGGATGGTCTCGATGGGCAGATCGAAGTGGTCGTGGAACGCCTTGAGCCCGGTCAGCGAGCCGGAGGCGATACCCGAGCCGTGGTAACCGCGCATCCGCGAAATGACCTTCTTCTTGTGCGGGCGCCCGAGCACGTTGTTGTAGTAGCGCACGAGCTTGAGCTGGGTCTCGTTGGCGTCACTGCCGGACATACCGTAATAGACCTTGGACATGCCGGGGCCGGCCAGCTCGAGAATCTTCTCGGAGAGCTGGATCTGTGGCTCGTTGGCGTGGCCTACATAGGTGTGGTAGTAGGACAGTTCGAGGGCCTGGCGGTAGATCGCCTCGGCCACCTCGGTGCGCCCATAGCCGATATTGACGCAGTAGAGCCCGGCGAAGCCGTCGATGAACTCGCGGCCGTCCTTGTCGACGATATGGATGCCCTTGCCGCCGCTGATCACCCGACCCGGCGCGTCGCCGTGGGCGAAGTCACGCAGATGGGTAGAGGCGTGAAAGGTGACCTTGCGGTCGCGGTCGATCAATTCCTTATGCAGACTCATCACTGTTCTCTCTTTTCAGATATCCCAACATGGCGGGGAGATATTCATACTCGTTTGTGTGGCTGTGCGGGCCCGGATACACCCTCTCGCGATGCCCAAGGACGAAACCCTGAGGCTGCGCTTGCGGCCTGCGCGTCGAATCGGAACAAGGTCCCTCTTGCCGATTCTCGATCGACATCCCTGTCGATCGCCGCGCGCCGCTGCGCTTGCCCCAGCGTCCTTGGTAAATATCGCTCGACGGTGCATTCCGGTCCCTTGATCTCACTAGCTCCCCGATACCGAGCCCAGGGCGCCCAGGCAGTAGTACTTGGTTTCCAGATACTCATCGATACCGGTAATGCCGCCCTCGCGGCCCAGCCCCGACTGCTTGACGCCGCCAAACGGCACCGGCGGGCCGGTCATCTTCACCGAGTTGACGCTGACCATGCCGAACTCCAGCGCCCGCAGCAGCTTCCAGATGCGGCGAATATCGTGGGTATAGACATAGGCCGCCAGGCCATACTCGGTATCGTTGGCCATCTCGATGACCTGGTCGTCATCGGCGTAGGCGGTAATCCCCGCCACCGGCGCGAAGTTCTCCTCGCGCCACACCTGCATCTGCGGCGTAACCCCGGTAAGTAGCACCGGCATGAAGAAGTTGGGCCCCGGGGCCTGGCTCTGGTCGCCGGCGACCAGGGTCGCGCCGCGTGATAGGGCGTCATCGACGATACTGGCCGCCTTGTCCACGGCCTGACCATGAATCAGCGGGCCAAGGTCGATCTCGCTCTCCAGGCCATTGCCGACGGTCAGTGCCGCCATGCGCTCGGCAAAGTGCTCCACAAACGCATCGTGGATCGATTCGTGGACCAGGATGCGGTTGGCGGCCAGGCAGTCCTGGCCGGCGGTCTGAAACTTGGCTGCCACCGCCGCCAGCGCCGCCTCCTTGGGGTCCATGTCGGGGCCGACGATAAAGGGCGCGTTGCCGCCCAGCTCCAGCGATACGCGCTTGACGGTCCCGGCGCACTGCTCGAGCAGCAGCCGCCCGACCCGGGTCGAGCCGGTGAACGACAGCGCCTTGACGCGCTCCTCGGCACACAGGATTCGCGACACCTCGGGCGGGTCGCCCAGCACCACGTTGAAGACCCCGGCGGGGATGCCGGCGCGCTCGGCCAGTTCGGCCAGCGCCAGCGCCGAGAACGGCGTCTCGTTGGCCGGCTTGACAATCACCGTGCAGCCGGCGGCCAGGGCCGCGGCGGCCTTGCGGGTGATCATCGCCAGCGGGAAGTTCCACGGCGTGATCAGCGCGGCAATGCCCACCGGCTCCTTGAGGGTGCCGAGGGCGGCATTGGGAATATGGCTGGGAATGGTCTCGCCGAAGGTGCGCTTGCCCTCCTCGGCGAACCAGCGCACGAAGCTGGCGCCGTACTCCACCTCGCCGCGGGCATCCGGCATCGGCTTGCCCTGCTCCAGGGTCATGATGGTCGCCAGATCTTCACGGTGCGCCTGCAGCAGGTCATACCAGGCCAGCAGCCGCTCGCAGCGCTCGTCGGCGCGCAGCGCCCGCCACTGCACGAAGGCGGCCTCGGCGGCATCCACCGCGCCGCGAATCTGCTCGGCCTCGAGCAGCGGAATATGCCCCAGCACGCTGCCGGTGGCGGGATCGGTCACCGCCTCGTCGCGGCCACCGTCACCGTAGGTCCACTTGCCGTCGATATAGGCATGCTGACGGAACAGGCGTGGATCTTCGAGCTTGATGGACTGGGTCATGGGACACCTCCCCCTGTCGCGCCGGCGCGCTTTGATAGCGCACCCGGCATTGGCAAAACGTGTCGCGAGCGGCCGGAGCCGCTCGCTGTATGCCTACAGGGTAACGCCGCTGCGGCGGCGAGACTTTTTGTTCGCCGCCGCCGGAGGATGCGGTTTTTTTTGTCTCACCGCGGGAAGGGGCAGAATTTTCTGTCAGTCGGCGCCCTGCTCGGTGTCTTTCAGGGCTTCTTCCGTGAACACGATCAGACCGAGTTCGGGGCGATAGCCGTGGATCTCGGTGACGTCGAGGGCCTGCAGGAAGCGCAGGATCCCGGCGCTGATCACCTGCCCCGGCACCAGCACTGGAAAGCCCGGCGGATAGGGAATCACGAAGCTCGCCGACACCACATCGCGCCCCGCCTGCATCTCGGCCTGCAGCGCGCCGTTGTCGAAACGCAGATACTCGGTGTTCTCCTCATCGTAGCTGAGGAAGTAGGCACGTCGAATATCCCCCTCTGGGCTCTCGGTCAGCGGCCGGAAGGCGTCGTGGAAGCGGCTGAAATCGGGCAGCGGCGGCAGGTCCTGGGTCAGCGACTTGATCTGGTGCTCGATGATCTTGCGCTCGGGCCGGCTGCTATCCTCCCAGCGCCGGTCGAAGGACTTGGCCATCTTGATCAGCACATCGAGCAGGTAGGCGATAGAGCCGCGCGTGGTGCCGATATTGGTCATGAACAGCACGGTATTGCGCGAGGTCTTGTTGATCTGAATACCGTACTTGTTCATCAGGTATTCGTTCTTGAAGGTATCGCCGTCGATCCCGGTCTTGCCGATCGCCATGGTCACGCGACTCGGGTCGACAACGAACTCGTCGTGGGCCCACGCCTCCTCCATCTTGTTCCAGCCGGTGCTGGGGTCGTAGAAGGTATCGACGCCGGACTGGCGGTACTCCAGCGGAATCATGTCGCTGTTCTTAAGCACCTGGAAGTACTTCAGCAGCAGCGGATTGGTATACAGCTGCTCGCGCAGCGACAGCGCCGCCTCGACCTGGGCATGCACCAGCTCGAAGCCCTCCATCTCGGCCTGCATCCGCCCCACGTCCAGCGACGCCACGATCTGGTAGTTGGGCGAGGTCGAGGTATGGGTCATATAGGCCTCGTGGAAGGGCCCCTCGACCTTCTGGCGGAAGTCCTGGTCGTGAACGTGAATCATCGAGCCCTGGCGCAGCGAGGTCAGCGTCTTGTGGGTCGAGTGGGTGGCGTAGGCGCGCACCCGCACCTGATCCGGATCGGGCATCAGGCGCTGCTCGAGCCAGGTAGCGTCATCCTCCGGGTCGCACTGATCGAACTCGGCCTTCCAGGCGGCGTACTCCTCGCGGTAGGCATCGCTGCGATAGCGGTCGAGCAGGGTGCGCGCCGCATGCATGGCGGTACGCGGCCGGTAGGTGGGGTTGAAGGTGGCAAAGGCGAACCACGCCTCGTCCCACAGGAACACCAGGTCGGGCTTGATCGCCAGGCACTCCTCCATCACCCGGCGCACGTTGTAGACCACCCCATCGAAGGTGCAGTTGGTCAGCAGCAGCATCTTGACCTTATGCAGCTGGCCGGAACGCTTGAGGGCCAGCAGCGTCTTCTTGATCTCCTTGAGCGGCACCGCGCCATACATCGAGTAGTCGTTGAGCGGGTAGGAGTCGAGGTAGGCGACGTGGGCGCCGGCCAGCACCATGCCGTAGTGGTGCGACTTATGGCAGTCGCGGTCGATCAGCACGATGTCGCGGGGCTTGACCAGCGCCTGGACCACGATCTTGTTGGCGGTGGAGGTGCCGTTGGTCACGAAGAAGCTCTGCCGCGAGCCGAAGGCGCGGGCGGCGTACTCCTGGGCCTTCTTGATCGGCCCGTAGGGCTGCAGCAGCGAGTCGAGGCCGCCGGAGGTCGCCGAGGTCTCGGCGAGGAAGATATTGATGCCGTAGAAGTCGATCATATGCCCCGCCCAGTGGGAGCGGGTCACCGACTTGCCCCGCGAGATGGGCATGGCGTGGAAGACCCCGGTGGGCTTCTTGCTGTACTCGCGCAGGGCATCGAAGAACGGCGTGCGGTAGCGGTCATCGATGGCACGCAGGATGGTGTGGTGCTGCTCGATGTAGTCGGTCTCGCGGTAGAAGATCCGGTTGAAGTGGCGGATATCCTGGCTGGCGGTGGCCTCGACGTCGCCGCTGGTGACCAGGAACTGGTCGATCTCCGGACGGATTTCACGAATCATCGAGCTGAGCAGGATGCTGCGCTCGGCCTCGGATTTGCTCTCCAGCTCGCTCTCCGAGAGTCCCTCCAGGTAGTTACGCAACGCACTCAGGTTGTACTTCGACTTGTAGGGAAACTCGTAGCGAATCAGGCAGGCCTGGATATTGGGATTGACCAGGATCGCGATCAGCGCATCCTCGAAGCTGCGAACCGTGACCACATCGTAGACGAAGCGATCCTCGGGGCGGCGCAGGTTATGGAAGGCTTCGCGCACCACCTCCTCCTCCTGCACCGACATGGCGTCGACGATCAGCAGCTCGAAGTAGGGCTGCGACGAGCTGTTGGAGGCCGGGTGGCCGCGGCGCAGCTGGGCCAGGGCGTCGAGCGCTTCGAGGTCCTCGGCGCCGGCATCGGACTCGCTGAGATCGACGTTGCGGCGGCGATATGACTCGCTGATCAGCGCCCGCACCAGGCGCTTGACCACCTTCTCCAGCAGCGAGTACTCCTCGCGGTCGAACAGCGACCAGAGATGCCGAAAGTCCTCCTTGGAGGGGAAGGCGTGGTAGTCCTCGATGATCTCCAGACGGGTCAGCTTGACGTCGACCGCCTTGATCAGGTTACGCGCCTGGCTGCTATCGCTGACGCGCACCAGCTTGCCCAGATCGCGTTTGAGAGCATTCCAGGTGTCAGCGCGAAGCTGCGAGATCTTGTGGTAGAAGCCCAGCGCCGTGTACGGCGTTTCCGACTCGGTCAACTCACTCATTATAGTGTCCCGTCCTGTTGCTCTCAGCCGTGCTCGTCGCCCGGCTGCCGTAGTGGATCGTCAACTGCTGCTCCCGCGGGTCGTCGAAGGAGAGCGCCAGGCTGGCGCCAGGCCAGAAGAAGCTGGCCCGCCCTTCCAGGGGGTGATAGACCGCGGTGTAGATGGTCCCCAGGCCGCGTCGATAGTCGCGGCGAAACAGCGGTGGTGCGAAGAACGCCGACACCAGGCGTTGCTCGGTAGTGGTCTCGTCGCCGACCAGTATCGACAGCTGCCGTTCGCGGATCAGCGTCTCCGAGGCCAGCGCGTGGGCGTACCATTCGATCTTCTTCTGGTGATTAGTCGCCACCGGCACGCGGCGTATCGAGGCCGGACGGTCCGGCGAGATCATCGCCGTGACGTAGCGGCCGCGGGCATCGCTGACGGTGATGTTGTAGGCCATGTGGGTGGGTACCCGTGCCAGTACCTCGACCGCCTCGGGGGTAGTTTCGCAGAACTCGAGGATATAGCGCAGGATGATCGGCGCGCCGAAGCCGTCGCCGACCACGGTGCGCCCCCCAAACGCCAGCGATACCGTCAGCCCCTGCTCATTGATGCCATCGAGCACCCCCCACAGGCAGTCGCTCATGGCGATCACCCGGCGGCCATTCCAGCAGGTGGAAAGAATCGTGCCTTCGCACAGCTCCGGCGGATAGTCGTAGTTGCGCACCAGCAGATTGGCATGGGCATTGACCAGCACCGCCTGGGAGCAGCCGGTGATATAGGCCGGCGGCCGGTAGAGGCTGAGCATACGCGAGGCCAGATCACCGCCACCGGACAGCTCACACAGCCGCTCATAGGTCGGCAAAAGCTCCGGCATATGCCGCCTGAGCGCGTTGTAGCAGGCCAGGTAGCCGGGGCGCTCACGCTCCGTCTCCGACAGGTACCAGCGCTCATAGGCAGGCCAGTGGTGCTGGAACAGTGCCTGCCATTTGCTGCCCGGCTGCGCTTCCGCGACGCTGCGAAATTCCAGCTGCTTGTTCATAGCCCCTACAGAATCTTGAAGTTGCCACCGCCGATGGCATGACTGACGGCGACTTCCTCGACCACCGGATCCTGCACCGCCTGGCCGGCAAACTGCCCGCGAATGGCACCGATCCACGCCTTGGCGCGCTCGTTGAGCTGGAAGTCGTCGTCCATCAGCCGGCCGCGGGTGATCAGGATGCCCAGATCGGCGCCCTCGTAGCGGAAGTCACCGACGCCACTGATGCGCACGAAGAAGGCTTCCTCCTCGCTCTCCGCGGCGTGGGGGTGATAGCTGTAGTGGTCATAGTCGATGCTGCCGTCGGCGGCCATCTTCCAGACCCCGGACTGGGGCGCCTGGGTGAGCAGGTCGATGCTCTCATCGGTGTGCTTGATGACCAGTTGGCTCCAGCTGTCGATGCTGTCGGGATGCGCCCAGCGTTCGTTGATCTCGGCGATGTCGATGTCGAAATCGACGTCGGAGAACTCCAGCAGATGAAACAGGAACAGCGGCACGTCGGAGTGGGCGAAGGCCGCCACGTTGGTCAGCGAGCTGGCGCCGGTGACCCGCGGGTTGAGCTCGCCGAGATAGACCTCCTCGGTGTCCATGTCGATCAAGAAGTCGAGCTCGAAGTAGCCGCGATAGCCCTCTTCGCGCAGCGCCTCGCCAAACTTGAAGGTGTATTCGCGGGCCTTGTCACGCACCTCCTGGCTGAAGGCGCCGGCGAACATCTCATTGCCGCACCAGCCACCCTTGTAGGGGGTCAGGGTCTTGAAGCCCACCAGCTCGGTCATCAGCGGGCCGACGACGGTGCCGCAGCGGGTGGTGCAGGCCTCGATGGCCGAGCCGCGGCAGTTGATACGCTTCATGATCTTGACCTCGGGCTCGGCCTCGATCTCCTCGGCGTACTTGTAGTACTCATCTTCGTTGGAGACGAAGAAGGTGGTGTGCCCGGAGTCACCGTAGGCGGACTGGATCACCAGGTCCTGGGTGCCCAGCTCGGCGCTGACCTCCTGCAGGTGCGCATAGCTGTCGACCTTGGCCAGCACGTTGGGGACGCTGGGCACGCCCACCTTGTTGCCGATGCGCACCGTCTCGATCTTGTTGTCCATCCGCGAGCGCAGCGCCGCCGGTGGAAACACCACCTTGAGGCCGAGCTGCTGACACACCTCTTCGGTGTGCTCGTCGAACATCAGGAAGGTCGCGATGCCCTCGCTGCCGCGCGTCTTGAGGAAGTCGATGACCTCCTTGTGCTCGAGCAGGTAGTTGTTGATGTCCTCGATGCTCTCGAAATCGCGGGGAAACTTCTGCTTGGGTACGAAGACATTCTTCTGGCGCCCATCGAAGCAGTCGATGTAGTTGATATGCCGAAAATTCCCGACCCAGTCGCCGATGCCCAGCAGATTGAAGTTGGTCGCCGAAATGAAGTAGATCGGCGTCTTGTTGTTGTGAAAATAGCGACGAACATCGGAAATGCTTGTGATCTTGTTCATTTCTCTTGCTCCTTGGAGGTGACGAGCCTCTTGGGTGGGCGATGATGGCTCCGTCGCAGCCGACGGCGAGTCCTGACGTCCATCTCTCTGAGCGGACAGTGACATGAACCATTGGCGCAGCTGGCGGATGATGTCGGCTAGCATCTAGCGGTTTCCCTCCTGCGCCTGCGGCGCGATCAGATCTCGTGGTGGCCGCTGCCGGGGCGGCTCGGCTTGACCAGCGGCCCCAGGGTGTCGAGAAAAGGTGTCGGCGCATTTTCGGTGCGGTAGACGCCAAAATCGACGCTGCGGTCGCGGAAGCTCTTGAGCGGCTGACCGAGCCCGCGCAGGCCGACTTCGCGCTCTCGGCGCACCCGATTGAGGTCGATCTCCAGCGGAATGATCTCTTCGCCGATACCGGCCTGATGAATCACGTCGCCGGCCGGCCCAACCACGATCGAGCGGCCGTTGCCCATGGCACCGGCACCGTTGATATCGAAGAAGTAGCACTGATTAATCGCCGCGTTGGTGCGCGCAATGGAGAGCTCGATATCGCGATCGATGGTGTCGGTCATGGTCGGGTGCAGAATGACCTCGGCGCCCATCGCCGCCAGCGTACGGGTGGTCTCGGGGAACCACATGTCGTAGCAGATCGAGACCCCGAAGCGCCCCACTTCGGGGACATCGAAGACCACGAACTCGCTGCCGCCTTCGACACCCTCCTCGAAAGGACGGAACGGAAACAGCTTGCGGAAGCGCGCCACGATCTGGCCCTGCGGGTTGATCACGCTAAGGGTGTTGTAGATCTTGTCGCCCTCACGCTCGAACATCGAGCCGGGGATCAGCCAGATGCGGTGCTCCTCGGCCAGCTGACAGAACATCGCCTCCATATTGCTGGGTAGCGGCTCGGCGTTATGGGGGGAGGCCCCGTTGGCGACCAGTTCGCTGAACAGCACCATCTGCACATTGGGAAAGCGTGCCATCAGCAGATTGATACGGTGTCGCATGGCATCGGTGTTGTCACCGTGGTGCAGGGCATGTAGCTGAACCCCGGCAATCGTAAAATAAGACATATCCTTCCTCTCGAATGGCGAACGCCCGGAAATTAATGACATCGTGGGGGCCAGGCCCCTGCAAGGCGATATCGCCACACTCGCTTACCTGAATCAGCTTATGCCAAATTCAGTAGCCGTGTAACCATCGTTAACGGCTTGACGAGCGCCTAGATTCGCGGTTCATGCGCGGGGAGGGTCGGGTGAGCGCCGCGTTTCAGCGGCTATCCAGTTGAATTGGCGGGGCTTGTTGCTTGACCGTCTTGGTAACGATGTAAGTGAAATAGCGCTCGATACCGACCTCAGAGACCAGCCAGGCGTCAATCAGGCGTTGATAGGCGTCGATGGATTCGGCCTCGACCTTGAGCAGGTAGTCGACACCGCCACCCACTGCCACGCACTCGGTAACCTCGGGGGTGGCATGGACCAGCGCCTCGAAGCGCTGGAAACTCTCGGCGTTGTGGGCCTTGAGCTCGACCTGCACCCACACCGGGGTGCGCTTGACCAGCACGCTGGCGTTGATGCGCGCCGAATAGCCGTCGATGATGCCGGCCTTCTCGAGGCGCCGCACCCGCTCCCAGCAGGGGCTAACCGAGAGGTTGATGGCCTCGGCCAACTTCGACTTGGTGATGCGGCCATCGTTGGCCAGGATCTCGAGGATCTTCAGATCATAGCGATCGAGCTTCATGCGCCTTCCAGGTTGGAGTGGGTGCCTTAGCCGAGTGAGTCGACAACGTCGGCGATCACCGCAATGGTATCACCCATGTTGACCAGTGCTGGATGGCGCCGCGCCGCCAGTATGCCGCTACGGCTGGCGTGGTACTCCACCGGCGCGCTACCGCTGCGGGTCATGTCATAGACCCGCGCCACCACCTCGCCCTTCTCGACCGGTTCGCCCAGCGCAAAACAGAGCTCCAGCACGCCTGAGTGCTGACTCTGCACGTAGCAGCTGGCGTCGGGCATATCGAGGTAGATCTGCGGCTCGGCGGGCTTCTCCACCTCACCCGACAGCAGGCCGTAGTGGATCAGGAAATTGCGCACGCCGCGCTCGGTGATCGCCATGCTCTGTGGGGTGGAGGTGCCACCGCCGCCGAGTTCGGTGGCAACGAATATCTTGCCCTGGCGCTCGACGGCGGTATCGAACAGCGCCGCGGCGTCGAGCTCGAACATCATCATGGCGTAGGGCGCACCGAAGGCCTTGGCGCCTGCCAGCGCCTGGCGCTGCTGCTCGGGGTCGTCGAGCACGTGGGAGGCGCCGAAGGGGATGATATCCAGGGTGCGGCCGCCAGAGTGCAGGTCGAGTACCACGTCACACATCGGTGTCATTACCCGGGTGAAGTAGTCGGCGATCTTTTCGGTGACGCTGCCGTCGGGGTCGCCGGGGAAGCTGCGATTGAGATTGCCGCCGTCGAGCCCGGAGGTGCGCTTGCCGGCCATCACCGCCGGGGTGTTCATGCACGGCACGATGATCACCCGACCCGACACGTCTTCGGCGCGCAGGCTGCTGGAAAGCTTGAGCAGCGAGGTAATGCCCTCGTACTCATCGCCGTGGTTGCCGCCGGTGAGCAGCGCCGTGGGGCCGTCGCCGTTCTTGACCACGGTGACGGGGATCATCACCGCTCCCCAGGCGGAGTCATCCACCGAGATCGGCAGCTTGAGAAAACCGTGCTGGACGCCGTCGGCGTCGAAGTCGACGGTGGCGCTGATCGGGCTGGGGCGCTTGGTCATATGGTGGAACTCCTTGTTCTCAAGTGGCATGGGCATCATGGCTCCGGTGCCACTCGGGCTATTCTGGCGGTATGCCTGGATCGCGGGGCTACCCTGGGGGCAAGCCTACGAGGAGGCGCTGTGAATACCTCCCTGTACGCTACTTTTGCCTTCCCTGGCAAAAAACCTCCTCTTCGGCTTGCCCCCAGCGCCCCTTGGTTGGTGGTATCGAGAGATCACCGCACAAATAGCTGGCGCGGGAAATCGGCCAGGGTTTCGCAGCCGGTCTCGGTGATCAGGATACTCTCGGTGATCTCCAGGCCCCACTCGTCCTCCCACAGGCCGGGCATGAAGTGAAAGGTCATGCCTGGCTGGAGGATGGTCTCGTCGGAGGGGCGCAGACTCATGGTGCGCTCGCCCCAGTCCGGCGGGTAGGAGATGCCGATCGGGTAGCCACAGCGCGCGCCGCCGCGGTCGAAACCGTACTTGTCCATCGCAGCGCCCAGCGCCATGGCGATATCCGCGGTGCGGTTGCCGGGCTTGGCTACCGCCAGGCCGTTCTCGATGCCCTCGAGCAGCGCCGACTCGGCGCGCACGAAGTCCCTGGGCGGCTTGCCGAGGAATACGGTGCGCGACATCGGCGCATGGTAGCGCTTGAACACGCCGGCGATTTCGAAAAAGGTGCCTTCACCCTCGCGGAAGGGCGTGTCATCCCAGGTCAGGTGCGGCGCGGCGGCATCCTTGCCGGTGGGCAGCATCGGCACGATGGCGGGGTAGTCGCCGCCGTGAACCTTGCCATGCTCGTCGATCCAGCCCTCGATGCCGACGCGGTAGATCTCCGAGACCAGCTTGCTCTTGGGCAGGCCCGGCTCGATCACCTCGAGAATGCGCGTATGCATGCCCTCGACGATCTTGCCCGCCACCCGCATATAGGCGATCTCCTGGGGCGACTTGATCGCTCGGCACCAGTTGACCAGCGCGTTGGCGTCCATGAAGCGCGCGTGGGGCAGTTCGCGAAGCAGGCTCTGATAGGCCTTGGCCGAGAAGTAGTAGTTATCCATCTCCATGCCCACCACGCCCCGGTGCCAGCCGCGGTCCGGCATGATCGACTGGGCCAGGTAGTCCATGGGGTGCATGTCCGGATTCTGCACGTAGTAATCCGGGTAGTAGGTGATGTTGGACGGGTCGATCCAGCAGGTGCGCAGCGCCCCATTGGCGTCCATGCGCCGACCGTACCATACCGGCTCGCCTTCCAGCCCCAGTAGCACGCACTGGTGGACGTAGAACGACCAGCCGTCATAGCCGGTCAGCCAGGCCATATTGGACGGATCACTGATGATCAGCACATCGATGCCGCGATTGGCCATCTCCGCCCGCACCTTCCATAGGCGGCTGGCATACTCTTCACGAGTGAAAGGCAGGGTTACCTGAGTCATGTGGCCACTCGCCATTACCGAAAATCACCAAAATCGGCACTTCTCCTGTGGAAAAGGCCGCGCCTGCGCATTGACCTGCTTGCACTACCTGCGTCGGAACCCGCTTCACTGTCGCAGCCGGCACGACAATCCATGGCCGCGGCCAGAGCTCCCTGCCAGCGGGCACGATAACGGAGGGGGGTGATGGCACCCCATCAACATCCTGGCGACGATACTAGCACCATCGCCAAGCCCGCCGTCAAAGGCTTTATTGACCGATCCGACCTCGCGGCTTTACTCCATGCCCCGCCCCGGCCGATGATGCATACCAGACACCGCGACTCAGGAGACATCATGCGTATTCTGGTGCACATCGACGATGCCGCCGACTGGCAGGCAGCGCTGCAGGAGCGGCTTCCCCAGGCCGAGGTTTTCACCAGCGATCAGACGGTCGAGAGTATCGACTATCTGGCGGTCTGGAAGCCGCCCGCCGAGCTGCTGGAGCGCCACGCAGAAGCCCGCGGTATCATCAACCTCGGTGCCGGCGTCGATGCGCTGCTTGGCAACCCGGGGCTGCCGGCTGACACGCCGATCGTCAAGTTGCGCGACGCCGGCATGGGCGAGCTGATTGCCGACTACTGCCTCTACGGCCTGTTCCATGTCCAGCGCGACTTCGACCGCTATCGCGAACAGCAAGATCGCGCCGAGTGGCGCGAGCACCAGGTGATCGATAAGCGCGACTGGTCCGTGGGAGTACTGGGGCTGGGCGCCATCGGCCGCCATGTCGCCGAGCGCATCGCCGCGGCGGGCTTTCCGGTCCGTGGCTGGAGTCGCTCACCGAAGACCCTGGAGGGCATCAGCTGTCACCACGGCGAGGACGGCCTCTACGATCTGCTCGGCCAGGTACGTACGCTGATCACTCTGCTGCCCAACACCCCCGAGACGTACCACCTGATCAACGCCAAGACGCTGGCCACCCTGCCCGAGGGCGCCAGCCTGATCAATCCCGGCCGTGGCACCTTGATCGATGAGAGTGCCCTGCTCGACGCGCTCGGCGAGCCCAACGGCCAAGGCCGCCTGCGCAGTGCCCTGCTTGACGCCTTCCCAGAGGAGCCGTTGCCCAGCGACAGTCCGCTATGGCGTCACCCGCGGCTGTTGATCACGCCGCATATGGCCGGCCCGACGCCGCTCGGCGCGGCGCTGGATCAGGTTGTCGAGACCCTCGAAGCGTGGGGCGCCGGCCGTGAGGTGCCGACCATCGACCGCAGCGCCGGCTACTGACTAAGCCAAACTCCCCCTTCACCACAGCGGGCGGTGGCGATACGCTGAGGGCGACCACTCCCACACTCTGGAGAGGTAGGCGATGACCATGCACATCGATTACGGCCCCGGCGACGCGCTGCTGGTGGTCGACATGCAGAATGACTTCTGCGAGGGCGGCGCCCTCGCCGTCACCGGCGGCCGCGGCCTGGTTCCCGGCATCAACGCCGAAATCGCCGCCGCTGCCGCCGCCGGCGCACTGGTGATCGCCTCCCGCGACTGGCACCCGGTCGACCACGCGAGCTTCTCCCATCGCGGGGGGCCCTGGCCGCCCCACTGTGTACAGGACACCCCGGGCGCTGCCTTTCACCCCGACCTGTCGCTGCCCGGCGAGGCCCTGCGCGTCAGCAAGGCCACCGCCTTCGACGCCGACGCCTACTCGGCCTTCGATGCCACTGGACTGGCCGGGTATCTGCATGAACGAGGCATCACCCGGGTGGTGATATGCGGCCTGGCGCTGGACGTCTGCGTCCGCGCCACGGCCCTCGACGCACGTCGGGCCGGCTTCGACACCCTGCTGCTGGCGCCGCTGAGCGCTGCGGTGGCCCCCGAATCGGCCGACGACTGCCTGGCCGAGCTCGAAGGTGCCGGGGTCGAGGTTCGTCAATGAACACGGGGCCGCTCCTGCAGGTCGCCGACGATGACCTGGCGCTGCTCACCGACCTCTACCAGTTGACCATGCTGCAGGCCTACTGGAAGGAGGGCATGCATGCCCGCGCCACCTTCAGCCTCTACTTTCGCAAGCTACCCGCCAGCCGCCGTTTCATGCTCGCCTGCGGCCAGCAGCATGCCGCCGCCGTGGCCAGTCGGCTGCGCTTTCGTCCACATCACCTCGAGTGCCTGGCTGCCACCGGCCAGTTCGACGCCGAGTTCCTCGCCTGGCTCGGTGAGTGGCACTTCAGCGGCGATATCTGGGCGCTGCCGGAAGGGACTCCGGTATTCCCCAATCAGCCGCTGCTGGAGGTCGAGGCGCCCATCGCCGAGGCCCAACTGCTCGAGAGCCTGATCATGAACCTGGTGCAGCTCGAGACCCTGCTGGCGTCGAAGGCGGTGCGCCTGGTGCTGGCCGCTAAGGGTCGGCCGGTGGTCGATTTCGGCATGCGCCGCATGCACGGCGTCGATGCGGCAGTGCGCGGGGTGCGCGCCTACCGCACTGCCGGCCTGGCTGGCACCAGCAATGTCCTCGGCGGGCTGCGCCACGACCTGCCGCTACGCGGCACCATGGCCCACAGCTATATTCTCGCCCACGACGATGAGCACGAGGCGTTCCGCGTCTTTGCGCGGCAGTATCCCGGCACCACCCTGCTGGTGGATACCTACGACACCCTCGACGGCGTGCGCGGCCTGATCGCGCTGCTCGATGACGAGCCCGAACTGCGCATCGGCGCCATCCGCCTCGACTCCGGCGACCTGGGCGAGCTGGCCAGGGCATCGCGTCGCCTGCTCGATGACGCCGGCCATTCACAGGTCGAGATCGTCGCCAGCAGCGGCCTCGATGAACACAAGATCGCCGCGCTGGTGGCCCAGGGCGCCCCCATCGACGTGTTCGGCGTCGGCACCCAGTTGGGGGTATCCGCCGATGCACCGGTCATCGATCTCTCCTACAAGCTGGTCGAATATGCCGGCACACCCCGCGCCAAGCGTTCGCCGGGCAAGCTCAATCTGCCCGGCCGCAAGCAGATCTACCGATGTCACGATGAACAAGGGCAACTGGCCGGCGATACCCTCGCCCTGCGCGACGAGGCGCCGCCGCCCGGCACCCCGCTGCTGGAGAAGCTGGTCGAGGGAGGACACCTCGATGCCGAGCAGATGGCCCTGGCCGAGCAGGCACCGCAGCGGGTCGCCGAGACGTTGCGGCGGCTGCCAGCGTCGCTGCGTAGTCTGGAGAGCGGCGACTCCGGCTATCCGCTGACGTTCACTCTCAAGCTGGAGCAGCTTGCCGAACGCCACTGCCGCTGAGGCCGACATCGCGCAAAGATTGCGCAACCCGACTCGCGGCGGGAACCTGATGCCGTTAGCGGGGCTCTCAGGCGTGTCGCTTATTGTCCCGGGAGCCCCAGGTGTCAAGACTCCGCTTTCCCCCTGTACTGCTGATCGCCGCGCTATTGGCAAGCGCCCCCTGCGTTGCAGCGGATGGCGAGGACTTCGCCGAGCCCACGCCGTTCACAGCCCACTATCAGCTGCAGATCAGCGGCTGGCCCAATGCCAGCGTCGAGCATCGCCTGAGCCAGCACGGCGAACAGTGGCAGAGTGATATGCGCGCAGCAATTGCCGTGGCTCGTGGCAACGAACGCAGCCGCTTTCGCGTCAACGCCGATGGCGTGCGGCCCAGCGCCTACTCCAGCGGCTATTCGCTGCTTGGCATCGGTGGCGACTATCGCCTCGGCAGCGGCGACCTGAGTTCGCTTCCCGACCGCCAGGCGGCGCTGTTCGACCTGTCGCGGCGCAGCGCAGTGACAACCCGCTGCGAAGGGCAGGAGGCGGCTCCCTGCGAGCTGCACTTCGTCGACCATAAGGGCGAGCAGGAGACGCTGCGCTATCGGGTGCTGGAGCGCGGTCAGTTGGAGAGCCCCGCCGGCACCTTCGACGCCGTTACCGTGGAGACCTGGGACCCGGAGACCCCCGAGCGCCAGCTGGTGTTCGATTTTCATCCCACGCTGCCGGGATTGCTGCTCGGCGTCGACTACCACCGCGATGGCGAACGCCGTAGCCGGCTGACGCTCAGTGCTCTGGAGACCGCCGCACACTAATGCAGCATCAGCGAAATTGGCTTCCCCAGCGTCCAGGCAATCCGTAAAGTAGCCCCCCGGCAGCCGTACTGGCTGCCTTTTTGTTGCTCATCCGTCCTGTCGTCTCACAAGGAACGCCATGTTCACCGGCCTGCTGATCGTTCTCCTCCCTCTGTTGCTGGGTTACCTGGTGCCGGTACGCCATGCTGGCGCCATGGCGCTGATCAACCGCGGGGTCAACCTCTCGGTCTACGCGATCCTGCTGCTGATGGGCGTGAGCCTGGCCGGACTCGATAACCTCGCCAGCCAGCTGTCGCGGATGGGCGCCCAGGCCGGCCTGCTGTTCGCCTTCACCGCCGCCACCAACCTGATCGGGCTAGTGTGGCTATCGCGCCGTTTGCGGATGAATGTCAGCGGTTCGCCGGTGGTCGCCAATGCGCCCACCAGCAAGCTGTCCGCCATGCTCGGTTCGCTGGCGCTGGTCGGGGTGGTGATAGGCGGGGTGCTGATCGGCCTGCTGCTCGGCTGGCTGGTCGGCGACACCGCCTACGCCTGGTCCGAACAGCTCGCCGAGTGGGCACTGTATGCGCTGCTGGCGCTGATCGGCTGCCAGCTGCGCAACTCCGGCATGCCGCTCAAGCAGATCCTGCTCAACCGCTTCGGCCTGGCGATCGCCGCCACCGTTGCTGCCTGCTCGCTGCTCGCCGGGCTGCTCGCCGCGCCGCTGCTGGGGCTGACCTGGAATCAGGGGCTGGCGATGGCCTCGGGCTTTGGCTGGTACTCGCTGTCAGGCATCCTGATCGGCGACCAGCTCGGGCCGCTGATGGGCGGGGTGGCCTTCTTCAACGACCTGGCCCGCGAACTGCTGGCGTTCGTGCTGATCCCGCTGTTTATCCATCGCGCCACGCCGCTGGCGATCGGCTACGGCGGGGCCACCTCGATGGACTTCACCCTGCCGGTGATCCAGCAGCACGGCGGTGTCGCCTGCGTGCCCATCGCCGTGGTCAGCGGCTTTATCCTCTCGCTGCTGTCGCCACCGCTGATGCTGTTCTTCCTGTCGCTGTAGGCGTCACTCCCGCCGCCGTCACGCCAGACAAAAAGCCCGCGTCCAACGACGCGGGCAAGGATCGAAACGACTAGCCGTGGTGCTATGAGCGAACGTCAGAACCACACTTCGGATTGCACTCCAAAGCTCCACTGGCCACCGGTGAAGCCCTCTTCACCGAAGCTGCCATCGAAGTTGTTGAGGTCCTCATCCCAGTCTGTGTAGGAGGCGAACAGGCGAATCTCGGGGCGCTCCCAGAAGCCGCCTACCTGAGGCTTGAAGGTGGGCGCAACTGTGAGTTTTCCGAAGTCGCCTTTCACGGCGTTGCCGCCGGCCCCCTGATCGAGGTCCATGTACTGGTAGCTGGCCTCATACTGCATCTCGAAGTTCTCGGTCAGTTCATTGGCCAGCCGCACGTTGAGGCCCGCCCAGTTGAACTCGTCGCCTTGCACGTAGCGATCCTTGCTGGTCTCGGCGAGGATCGAGGGCGCCACACGCCAGGTCGGCGCCAGGTAGGTGGTGCCGTAGAGGCCGAGGCGGGTCGCCTGGGCGTCATCGGTGAGGTTGCCGTCGGCACCCAGCACCTTCGCCTCGGCGCCCAGGCCTTGGCCGTGGATCAGGGCCGCCTTGAAGTTGCCCTCGCCGAGACCGAAGAAGCTGTCGCCGTGGTACGCCACCATAGTGTGGAAGCCGCTGTCGGCAGCGGTCTGGCCGGCGGCGATATCGCGCTCATCGTTGTCCGCAGCAGAGAGGCCACTGACCATGAACTGCCAGTTGCCCACATAGTTGTTCGAGGTGAGAATCAGGCTGTCGGAGCTACCCGGATCTTCGCTGCCGATGATGTCGAAGTCGCTGAAGCTGCGGCCATAGAGCGACAGGTTGGAGGTCCAATCGTCGGCCAGCTGCATATCGTAGATCCCCGCACCGGTGCCGGCCAGGAACACGAAGTCGCTGTCGATCCAGTGAATATCGAAGTTGTCGCGGTCGAAGCGCTTGCCGGCCCAGATCGAGGCGTTCTCGAACACGCCAGTGAAGCTCGGCAGGTCGCTGAATTCCGCAAAGACCTGGCGCACGTTGAGGTTCGACTCGTCGGCGGTCCAGTCATTGCTGGTGCTGACGGAGTCGGCCAGCATCATGCGGTAGAGGGCCCTGGCGCCGTTGTCATAGCGCGTGCGGTAGTTGAAGACGCCCTCCACGTAGGTGTCGCCCTCGTTGCCCAGGCGCCCCACGGCACCGCCCAGCGAACCGGCGGGGGTGACATAAGGGCCTCCTGGAATGCTCTTGCGATCCTCGCCAAGCAGCAGCCCCGAGCGGGCATAAGCGCCAAAGGAGAACCCCTCCTCGCCGCTGGACTGGCGTTCGACTCTGGCTAGACGCTCTTCCACGCCCTCATCGAGGGGGCGGCTTTCCGCCTGAGCCTCGGCGATTTCGGCGCGCTGCTCGGCGGCATTGGCACGCTGCTCGGCGGCGGCGATGCGCGCCTCGAGATCGGCCAGACGCTGCTCTAGATCGGTCGATTGGGCACTGGCGGCTCCGGCCAGGGAAATCCCGGCAGTGGCAATGGCGATGGCGATGGCGAGCGGTACCTTGAAAGTGGCGGGACTCATCTTCGTTTTCCCCTGTTGTTGTGATTGATGATGTGCCGTGGGGGATGACCGTGCCGCCGCACTACTGTCATGGCGTAGCGTCGTCAGCGGTCGCGTTCGTCTTCCTGGTGGCATACCCCTTGCCGCGTCCTTCCCAATCGAACTGTATCGTTTAAGCTTTATGACACATTGTTGGGTCGTGGCGGTGTGAAGAACACGACCAGAACTTAATCGTTTAAGTCGCTTCTCTCAATGTCGGCAGACGCAATTTCGACCAATGTCTAGTGGCTCAAAGGCTAGGCCATCACGCCGTGAAGCCCTCTTGTCAGGGAGATTCCGGCACCGTGAACAGTGCACAAACAGTGATGATAGACAAAAGTCTAGGTTGATGAGGCCACGGCCATGGTCTTAACTAGGCCCACGAACTTAATCGTTTAAGATTACTGCTTCATAATAACAACTGCGAGGATGCCACATGCTCAAGAAATCCCTGCTCTCAGCCATCGTCCTGGGCTCCACCGCCCTGGCCGGGGCCGGCCACGCCAAGGCCGCCGACCTGACCATCTCGTGTGGCGCCGTCGGCGCCGAACTGCAGCTCTGCCAGGAGGGCGTTAGTGCCTGGGAGGAGAAGACCGGCCACAGCGTCGATGTGGTCTCGACGCCGAACTCCTCCACCGAGCGTCTCTCCCTCTACCAGCAGATTCTCTCCGCCAACTCCACCGACATCGACATCATGCAGATCGACGTGGTCTGGCCTGGCCTCCTCGCCAACCATCTGCTGGACCTGCGCGAGGTGCTCGGCGACGCGGCCGGTGGAGGCCATTTCGAGACCATCGTCGAGAACAACACCATCGACGGCCGCCTGGTCGCCATGCCGTGGTTCACCGACGCCGGGGTACTCTACTACCGCCAGGACCTGCTGGAGAAGCACGGCCATGACGTGCCCGAGACCTGGGAGCAGCTCACCGAGACCGCCCGGGAGATCCGCAATGCCGAGCGCGCCGAAGGCAGCGAGCGCATGCAGGGCTTCGTCTTCCAGGGTCGCGCCTACGAAGGCTTGACCGTCAACGCCCTGGAGTGGGTGGCAAGCCACGGCGGCGGCTCTATCGTCGATAGTGAAGGAGAGATCACCATCGACAACCCGCAGGCCGCTGCCGCCCTCGACCGCGCGGCGTCCTGGATCGGCGATATCTCGCCCAACGGCGTTCTCAACTACACCGAGGAAGAAGCCCGAGGCGTGTTCCAGGGCGGCAACGCCGTGTTCATGCGCAACTGGCCTTACGCCTGGGCCCTGGCCCAGAGCGAGGATAGCGAGGTACGCGGCAAGGTTGGCGTGACCCAGCTGCCCTACAGCGGCGACGGTCAGAGTGCCGCGGGCCTCGGCGGCTGGAATCTGGCGGTCTCCCGCTACAGCGAGCACCCCGAGCTCGCCGTCGATCTGGTGGCCTTCCTCGCCGGCGAAGCGGAGCAGAAGCGACGCGCCATTGCCGGCGCCTACAACCCCACTCTGGAGTCGCTCTACCAGGATGAGGAAGTGCTCGAGGCAGTCCCCTTCTTCGGCGATCTCTACGAGACCTTCGTCAATGCCGTGGCGCGTCCCTCCGCGCCCACCGGCGATGCCTACGGCCGCGTCAGCAATGCCTTCTTCAGTGCCGCCCATGACGTGCTCTCCGGCAACAAGACCGGTGAGCAGGCAGTCAGCGATCTCGATCGCGACCTGTCCCGCGTCAAGCGTCGCAACTGGTAACCCCCTGGAGCCCGAAATGTCGACTCCCGTAACCGAAAGCGCGCCGCTACCGGCGCGCCCCCTGCCAAGACACAAGCGCAGCACCAAGGTACGGCGCCAGCGGGTACGTGCCGCCTGGATCTTTCTGGCGCCGATGCTGGTCGTCCTTGTCCTGGTTGCGGGCTGGCCGCTACTGCGCACCTTCTACTTCAGTTTTACCGATGCCTCCCTGTCCGACCTGAGCGATACCCTGTTCATCGGCCTGGAGAACTACCTGATCTATGAAGACGGTCGCTGGTATGGCGTGCTGGCCGACCCGATCTGGTGGCGCGCCGTCTGGAACACCGTCTACTTCTCGGTGGTATCGGTATCGCTTGAGGTGGTGTTCGGCATCATCGTGGCGCTGGTACTCAACGCCGAGTTCAAGGGGCGCACCCTGGTGCGTGCCGCCGTGCTGATCCCCTGGGCGATCCCTACCATCGTCTCGGCGCAGATGTGGGCCTGGATGCTCAACGACCAGTTCGGGATCATCAACCACCTGCTGATGATGCTCGGGATCATCGGCGAACCGATCGCCTGGACGGCGGATGCCAGCTACTCCATGTGGGCGGTGATCATGGTCGACGTGTGGAAGACCACCCCCTTCGTCGCCCTGCTGGTGCTGGCCGCGCTGCAGATGCTGCCCAAGGACTGCTATGAGGCCGCCGAGGTCGACGGCATCCATCCGGTACGGGTCTTCTTCAGGGTCACCCTGCCGCTGATCACACCTGCTCTGATGGTGGCGGTGATCTTCCGCCTGCTCGATGCCCTGCGTGTGTTCGACGTCATCTACGTGCTGACCTCCAACTCCACCAGCACCATGTCGATGTCGATCTATGCGCGCCAGCAACTGGTCGAATTCCAGGACGTGGGCTACGGCAGCGCCGCCTCCACCCTGCTGTTCCTGATCATCGCCCTGGCGACCATCGCCTACCTCTACCTCGGTCGCAAGCAACTGAAACTGGGAGGCGACTGATGACCTCACGCCAGCTCTCCAAACACGCCACCCGCATCGGTTTCTGGGTACTGGTGGCGCTGATCGTCGTGATCGCGGTCTTTCCGTTCTACTATGCGGTGAAGACCTCCTTCACCCCCTCCAGCGAGCTCTTCCGGGTCGAGCTGTGGCCCTCTCGGCTGGACGTCAGCAACTACGTACAGATCTTCAGCCAGCGCAGCTTTCTGCAGGCGATCTTCAACTCGATCCTGGTTGCCACCAGCGTGGTGTTCATCGCCCTGCTGCTCGGCATCACTGCCTCCTACGCCCTGGGCCGGGTTCGCTTCCGCGGCCGCAGCACCGTGCTGCTGGTGATCCTGGGCGTCTCGATGTTTCCGCAGGTGGCGGTGCTCTCCGGCCTGTTCGAGGTCATCCGTACGCTCAACCTCTACAACAATCCGGGCGGGCTGATTCTCAGCTATACCATCTTCACCCTGCCCTTCACCGTCTGGGTGCTGACCACCTTCATGCGCCAGCTGCCCATGGAGCTCGAGGAGGCCGCGATCATGGATGGCGCCACCCCCTGGGTCATCATCACCAAGGTGTTCCTGCCGCTGATGTGGCCGGCCATGGCGACGACGGGGCTGTTGGCCTTCATCGCCGCCTGGAACGAGTTCCTGTTCGCCCTGACCTTCACCCTCACCGACAGCCAGCGCACCGTGCCGGTGGCCATCGCCCTGCTCTCCGGCGGCAGCGCCTACGAACTGCCCTGGGGGCCGATCATGGCCGCCTCGGTGGTGGTCACCGTGCCCCTGGTGATCCTGGTGATCATCTTCCAGCGGCGCATCGTCTCGGGGCTGACCGCCGGCGCGGTGAAGGGGTGACGCCCCAACTCTAGGCAGGAAATCCTCAAGGGGCGCCGGGGGCAGGTCGAAGCGAAGGTCTTTTGCCATGGATGGCAAAAGTAGCGCCCAGGGACGGGTTTACAGCGCCTTCGTATAGGCCTGCCGCCGGATCAGCCCCGAACGTGATAGGGCTCAAGGTTAGCTAAAAATTGCCAGACCCCATCGCTTTCATTGACTCAAGGACTGCATCAATGCAAGACAACACCTTCTGGTGGCGCGGCGGCGTCATCTACCAGATCTATCCGCGCAGCTTCATGGACGCCAACGGCGACGGCATCGGCGACCTGGCGGGTATTACCGAGAAGCTGGACTACGTGGCCTCGCTCGGCGTGGACGGGATCTGGCTGTCGCCCTTCTTCACCTCGCCGATGCTCGACTTCGGCTACGACATCAGCGACTACCGCGATGTGGACCCGATGTTCGGCACCCTGGACGACTTCAAGGCGCTGCTCGCCAAGGCGCATGATCTCGGCCTCAAGGTGATGATCGACCAGGTGATCAGTCACACCTCGGACCGCCATCCCTGGTTCCAGGAGAGCCGTACCGACCGCAGCAACCCCAAGGCGGACTGGTTCGTCTGGGCCGACCCCAAGCCAGATGGCACCCCGCCCAACAACTGGCTATCGATCTTCGGCGGACCGGCCTGGACCTTCGACTCCCGGCGGCGCCAGTACTACCTGCACAACTTCCTGACCAGCCAGCCAGACCTCAACTTCCATCACCCGGAAGTGCGTCAGGCCCAGCTGGACAATATGCGCTTCTGGCTGGAGCTTGGGGTCGACGGCTTTCGCCTTGACACCGTCAACTTCTACTTCCATGACGAGCAGCTGCGCGACAATCCGCCGGTGCCCGCGGGCGCCGCCAAGACCCTGGGCGCACCGGAGGCCAACCCGTACACCTGGCAGCGCCATGTCTATGACCTGAGTCGCCCGGAGAACCTCGACTTCCTGCGCGAGCTGCGCGCCCTGATGGACGCGTTCCCCGGCACCACCACGGTGGGTGAGATCGGCGACGACAATCCTCTGGAGCGCATGGCCGAGTACACCGCCGGCGGCGACAAGCTGCACATGGCCTATACCTTCGACCTGCTCAACGCGCCCCACTCGGCGACCTATATCCGCGAGGTGATCGAACGCTTCCAGCGCCTGGCCGGTGACGCCTGGCCCTGCTGGGCGCTCTCCAACCATGACGTGGTGAGAAGCGCCACCCGTTGGGGCAATGGCGAGGACCCCGTCGCCTACCCCAAGGTGGCGCTGGCCATGCTCTTCTCGCTGCGCGGCAGCGTCTGCCTCTACCAGGGCGAGGAGCTGGGCCTGCCCGAGGCCGAGGTACCTTTCGAGCGCATCCAGGATCCGTATGGCAAGGTACTGTGGCCTGAATTCAAGGGCCGCGACGGCTGCCGTACCCCCATGCCCTGGGAGAACGCCGGGCATGGCGGTTTCACCGCCCCTGGCGTGGAGCCCTGGTTGCCGGTGGAAGCCCGCCAACTGCCGCTAGCCGTCGCCGAGCAGCAGGACGACCCGGCGTCGGTACTCAGCGCAACCCGCCGCCTGCTCGCCCTGCGCACCACCCACCCGGCGCTGTTCGATGGCGATCTGAGCCTGGTGGGCGTCGGCGACGAGCTGCTGGGCTTCGTCCGCGAGAAGGGCAACGAACGCATCCTCTGCGTCTTCAACCTTACCGGCCAGACCCATGAGGCTCGCCTGCCACTTGCGGTGGACAGGGCTCTGGAAGGGCACGGCTTCACCCATGAGCGCAACGGCGATAACCTGCGACTGCCGCCCTATCAGGCCGCCTGGTTCGCCCTCTGAGCCACATTCATAACAGCTCTCATAACAACACCGCCGGCCCGCGGCGAGGCAACCCAGTTGCAGGCCGGCAAGGAGACATACCATGGCAAGCGTCACTCTCGACAAGGTCAACAAGGTCTTCGGCAGCACCCATATCATCAAGGATGTGGATCTGGCCATCGGTAACGGCGAATTCGTGGTTTTCGTCGGCCCATCCGGCTGCGGCAAGTCGACCCTGCTGCGGCTGATCGCCGGGCTGGAGTCGATCAGCGACGGCGAGCTCTCCATCGGCGACAGCGTGGTCAACGATCTGCCGCCCCGGGAGCGGGGCGTCGGCATGGTGTTCCAGTCCTACGCCCTCTATCCGCATATGTCGGTCTACGAGAACATGGCCTTCGGCCTCAAGCTGGCCAAAGCCGCCAAGGAAACCGTTCACGAGCGGGTGATGGCTACCGCGCGCATCCTGCAACTGGAGGAGCTGCTGGAACGCAAGCCCAAGGCACTCTCCGGCGGCCAACGCCAGCGCGTGGCCATGGGCCGCGCCATGGCCCGGGAGCCTCGCATCCTGCTGTTCGATGAGCCGCTCTCCAACCTCGACGCTTCGCTGCGGGTGCAGATGCGCAATGAGATCGCCCGCCTGCACCACCGACTCGGCTCCACCATGATCTACGTCACCCACGATCAGGTAGAGGCCATGACGCTGGCCGACAAGATCGTGGTGCTCAATGGTGGCCGCATCGAGCAGGTAGGCAGCCCCCAGGAGCTCTATCAGCGTCCCGCGACCCGCTTTGTGGCCGGTTTCATCGGCTCGCCGACCATGAACTTCCTGCCCGCGAAGCTGCTCGGCGCCGACGAGTCGGGCTGTCGTGTCAGCGCCAGCGGCATGCCCCACCTGGAGCTGCCCCAGGATGCTGCTGGCCTGACCAAGGGCACCGCTCTGACAGTCGGCGTACGCCCCGAGCACCTGCGCCTGACCGAGGCCCAGGGCGACAACAGCTTCGAGATCGTCAACGTCGAGTACCTGGGCAATGAGGTCTACGTCTACCTCGATCCCAAGGAGGGCGACACCCTGCTGATCCAGCGCAGCGAGGCACCGACCTACTGGTCGGTCGGTCAGCGTGTTGCACTGAGCCCGGACCCGGCGCATGTTCACCTGTTCAACGAGCAGCACCAGGCGCTGGGGCTTGACCAAGCGAGCGTCGCCGCCTAGGAGCCGGTGCTCGGGTATCCAGGTACCGGCTTGATTGTCGTGGTATTCATGGCGACACGGGGCCGGTATTCTGTTGCTTGAATACTTAGCAGGAAAAGCACTGTGCCCTCATCGCCACGCCGTATCACGCTGAAAGACCTGGCGCTCGAGCTTGGCGTCTCCACCGCCACCATCTCCAATGCTTTCAACCGTCCCGACCAGCTGTCACCTGCACTGCGTGAGCGGATCCTCGGCGAAGCCAAGCGCCTCGGCTATGCCGGCCCCGACGCCAAGGCCCGCAGCCTGCGCACCGGCCGCTCACGGATCATTGCGGTAGTGCTCGCCGAGAGTCTGACATACAGCTTGAACGACGCCGTGGCCAGCGAGTTTCTCTCCGGGGTCGCCGAGGTCCTCGATACCCACGGCCACACCTTGCTACTGGTATCTGGTCGCGAACACGCCTCCCAAGCCCCGGGCTCGGCGAATATCGCCGATGGTTTTATCGTCTATGGCTTGATGCCGACCCTGGCGCTACTCGGTGACCTGCCGCACCATCAGCCGCTGGTGGCGGTGGATTTCGATATCGAGGGGCGCCCGGCGGTACACGTCGACAATCGCCAAGCTTGCTACGCCATTGCCCGCCACGCCCTGGCCACGCCGACCCGCCGACCGGCAGTGGTCAACCTGCGCCTCACCCAAGAACCCTGTAACGGACGTGTCAGCCCCGCTCATACCCTACTGCCAGGCAATCGCACGATCACCCGCTCGCGTCTCGATGGGTTTTACCAGGCGCTGGAGGAGCACGGCTTTGAGCGCGATGCGATCCCGCTATGGAATATCGAGGAGAATACCTTCGAGGTCTGCTCGCCGGTGCTCGAGGAGATCCTCGATCTCCCCGATTCAGAGCGGCCCGACCTGCTGCTGTGCATGTCCGACCGCATCGCCTTGACCGCCCTGACCCTGGCCGAGCAGCGTGGCCTACGGGTACCCGAGGATCTGCGTCTGATCGGCTTCGACGGTATCGCCGAGGGCCAGTACCGGGCGCCGCGACTGACCACGGTGCGCCAGGACAGCGGCGAGAAGGGGCGCATGGCTGCGCGCATGATTCTAGGCCTGACGCCCGCCGCCGATAGTCTACTGAGCACCGAGTTGATGATCGGCGAGAGCTGCCCCTAGGCCAAGCCCAACCCGTGTTGTCTAAACGCTCGCGGTCGCCATCGCTTGCACCTTGCTTGCACAGTTCGTGACCAATAGCTGCATCCCTCGGGAGGATGCTGTTCGCTGCCCAACCCCGTTCATGAGCCGCCCATGCCCGTCACTTCGGTACGCATCGCCTTGCCCCGCCGCCCCCGCCAGCAGGGGCGTATTCGGCTGGGGGCGATCACCGCGCTGTTGGTACTGGCGATCGGACTGGCCAGCGCCTACTGGCTAATCAGCCAGCCGCCGCGGGTCGAGCGGCGCCCGCCGCCGGAGGTGCCGCCGCCGGTGGTCGACGTGATCGAGGCGATCCGCGGCCCCGCCGCACCGCAGATCCACGGCTATGGCCGGGTGCTCGCCGAGCGTGAAACGCGCCTGGCGAGCCGCGTCGCCGGTCGCCTCGAGGCCTTCGCCCCTGGCGTGATCCCCGGCCGAGTGGTCGACGCCGGCGAGCCGCTGCTGCATATCGACGATAGCGACTACCGCCTGGCCGTGCGGGCTGCCCAGGCCGAACTCGCCCAGGCCGAGGCCGAGCGCGCTACCGAGCGCGGCGAGCAGCTGCGCGCCCAGAGCGAGTACCAGTCATTTGGCCGCGAGCTGCCCGCGGAACGCCGTGCTCTGGTACTGCGGGAGCCGCAGCTGCGCGCCGCCGAGGCCGGTGTGGAACGCGCCCGGATCGCCCTCGAGCAGGCCGAACTCGACCTGGCTCGCACGCAGTTGGCCAGCCCCTACCAGGCCATGATTCAGGAGCGGCTGGTGGGCAGCGGCAGCGAGATTTCTGCAGGTACCGAGCTGCTGCACCTTGTCGATATCGCGCATTTCTGGGTCCAGCTCTCGCTGCCCGGTGATGCCCTGACCTGGATCGATGCCGGCCAGACCGAAGGGGATGTCGCCAACGGTGCCGAGGTGCGCTTGACCAGCCGCGGCTGGCCCGCTGGCGCCGAACGACAAGGGCAGGTGCTGTCGGTACTGCCGGCTCTCGACGAGGGCGGTCTGCAGGCCCAGTTGCTGGTGCAGGTCGACGACCCACTGGCACTGAATAGCGACGGTCCGGCGCTGCGCCTCGGCGATCTGCTGCGCGCCGAAGTCATCGCCAACCCCCGCGACGACCTGTTCGCGCTACCGGCCCAAGCGCTGCGGCCCGGCGACGAGGTGTGGCGGCTCGACGATGAGGATCGTCTGCGGCGCGCCCGGGTCGAGGTGCAG
This sequence comes from Halomonas sp. ML-15, assembly GCF_014779595.1. Lineage (GTDB taxonomy): Bacteria > Pseudomonadota > Gammaproteobacteria > Pseudomonadales > Halomonadaceae > Franzmannia. The sequence continues at coordinate 69,753 of NZ_JACXZT010000010.1, read as the reverse complement.
CACCGCGGTGAGGATCAGGTCCTGATCAGCGCCGGGCTCGAGGCCGGCGAGCGTATCGTGGTCTCCAATCTCGGCCAGCCCCGCGACGGCATGCAGTTACGGCCACGCACCCTGGGCAGCACCGAGCTTGCCACGCTGTTGGGTGACGCGGAGGACGAGTCATGATGCGGCGTGGCCCGATCGCCTGGATGGTCCACCACGGCGTGGCACCGAACCTGCTGATGCTGCTGCTGATCGTCGGCGGCCTGATGGCGTCGCTGACGATCAAGAAGGAGGTGTTCCCGGACTTCGACATCGAGGTGGTGCAGATCTCGGTCAGCTACCCCGGGGCAACCCCCGAAGAGGTCGAGCAGAGCATCCTGCTGCCTGTCGAGGCCGAGCTCGCCGATATCGAAGGCATCGACGAGGTCACCGCCACCGCCAGCGAGGGCAGCGCCAGCCTGCGCGCGACCCTGATCGATGGCGTCGAGGTGATGCGCGTCTACCAGGACATCCAGCAGGCGGTGAACGCCATCACCACCCTCCCCGCCGCCGCCGATCCGCCGCGCATCAACCTCGCCGGACGCTCGCGCAGCGTCATGCGCCTGCAGGTGCACGGTAACGTCAGCGATCGCGCCCTGCACGACGCCGCCGAGGATGTCCGCGCGGAGCTGATCGCCAGCCGCGGCATCGCCAAGGCCGAGCTTTCGGGCAATCGCGAGCGCGAGATCCAGGTATGGCTCGATGAAGAATCGATGCGTCGGCTGGGCATGACCCATAGCCAGCTCGCCGCGCGCATCGGTGAGGAGGCCCTCGACCTGGCTGGCGGGCGACTCTCCACCCAGGAGGGCGAATGGCTGATCCGCTATCAGGGCCGCCGTGACAGTGCCCCGGCCTTCGCCGAGCTGCCGGTGGGCAGTACCACTAACGGGGGCACCATTCGCCTCGGCGATGTCGCCGAGGTGCGCGATGGCTTTGCCGAGAGCGACCGTGAAGTCCAGTACAACGGCCAGCCGGGGCTGACCATCGACGTTTATCAGATCGGCGATCAGACACCGCTGGGTATCTCCGATGCGGTTCACGCCGAGCTCGACCGGCTGATCGCCAACCTGCCCGAGGGCGTCACCCTGAGCGTCGCTCGCGACAGCTCCGAGATCTATCGTGACCGTCTCGACCTGCTACTCAAGAACGCCTGGCTGGGTCTGGCCATGGTGATGGTGATGATGGCGCTGTTTCTCGAGGCACGGCTGGCATTCTGGGTCACTCTCGGCATCCCCACCGCCTTCCTCGGCGCCATGCTGTTTCTGCCGTGGATCGGCGTGTCGATCAACATGATGTCGATGTTCGCCTTTATCATCGCGCTGGGTATCGTGGTCGACGACGCGATCATGGTCGGCGAGAATATCTACAGCTATCGCGAACAGGGCCACTCGCTGCGCGAGGCGGCGGTGCGTGGTGCCCGTGAGCTGGCCACGCCGATCACCTTCGCCATTCTCTCGAACATCGTCGCCTTCCTGCCGCTGCTGTTCCTGCCTGGATTCCTGGGCATGATCTTCGCCATGGTGCCGCTGGTAGTGATCACGGTGTTTGTGATGTCGCTGGTCGAGGCGCTGTTTATCCTGCCCGCTCACCTTGCCCACGGCACCAACCGACGCCCGACGCCGCGCTGGCAGCAGCCGCTGGAGCATGTCAGGCGCTATCTGCAGGGCGGCTTGACCCGTCTTACCCAGCAGCGCTTCGCGCCGTTGCTCGAACGCGCCCTGGACCAGCGCGCCCTGACCATCTGTCTGGCGGTAGCGATACTGGCGGTGGCGCTGGCCTACGCCATGAGCGGTCGGCTGGGCTTCTCGCTGATGCCGCGGGTCGAGTCGGACCAGGTCCAGGCCAGCGTGACCCTGCCGGTGGGCAGCCCGATGGCCGATGACCGCCGCATTCGCGACCAGTTGATGGAGGCCGCGGAGCGGCTCGCCGAACAACAGGACGGCCCGCGCTTCACCGGCACCCGCACCCGCCTCGATGGCGACAGCCTGGAGGTCCTGCTGCAGCTAGACCCGGCCAGCCTCGACGCCTGGCCCCCCTCACGGGTCGCGCGGGAGTGGCGTGAGCTGACCGGCGAGCTGACCAACGTCCAGGCCGCACGCTTCGAATCCGACGTCGGCGGTCCGGGGCGCGGCGCCGGTCTGACCCTGCGCCTGTCGCACCCCGACAGCAACGTGCTCGAAGCCGCCTCCCAGCGGCTCGCAGAAGAGCTGGGCCAGTTCGGCGGACTCACCGATATCGACAGCGGCCTGGGCGACGGCCTGCCCCAGCTCGAAGTGCGGCTCTCCGCCGAGGGCCGCGCCCTGGGCTTGAGCGGCAGCGACCTCGCCGCCCAGCTGCGCGGCCCGCTGCAGGGCGTTACCGCCGTGGAGCAGCACGCCGGGCGCACGTCGGTAAGCGTCGAGGTGCGTCTGCCGCCGCAGTCCCGCGATAGCTTGAGTGAGCTCTATCAGCTGCCGATACGCACCGCCGAAGGGCGTGAGGTTCCGCTGTCGCGAGTCGCCGATATCGATATCGGCCGCTCCTCCACCACCCTCAGGCGCACCGACGGGCGCCGCGATATTAGCGTGACCGCCGACCTCGAGGGCGGCGCGCAGGTCAATCAGGTGCTGGCGACGCTCCAGGAGCAGGTCTTCCCCGGGGTCGAGGCCGCCTACCCGGGCCTCGAGATCGGCCTCGGTGGCCGCCAGCAGGACACCGCCGATAACCTGGCAACGCTCAAGACCGCGATGTGGCTGACCCTGGCGGCGATCTACTGCCTGCTGGCGATTCCGTTCCGCAGCTACCTGCAGCCGCTGCTGGTGATGGCGGCGATCCCGTTCGGAGTGATCGGCGCGGTGGGCGGCCATCTGATCATGGGCTTCGGCCTCTCTATCGTCAGCCTGCTGGGCATGCTGGCGCTCTCCGGAGTAGTGATCAACGATGCGCTGGTACTGATCGACTACGCCAATCGCCGCCGCCGCGAGGGCATGGGCGCTCGCGAGGCGATTGTCGCCGCCGCCACGCGCCGTCTGCGGCCGATCATGATGACCACCATGACCACCTTCCTGGGGCTGGCGCCGATGATCTTCGAGACTTCGCGTCAGGCCCGCTTCATGATTCCCATGGCCATCTCGCTGGGCTTCGGCATGCTGTTCGCCACCCTGATACTGCTGATTCTGGTCCCGGTGCTCTACCTGGGCCTGGAGCAGCTGCGTGCGCGCTTTGCCCACCCCCTTGCCAACCCTCTTCAGGAGACTCGCTGATGCCTGCCCTCTTCCCCCAACGCAGGCCGGTGCTGTCGCGACTCGGCGTCAAGCTGTTCGTGATCATCCTGGTGGTCAACGTAGTGATCTCCGGGCTGGTGTTTCTGGCCGTCTCGCGCAGCATCGACCGCGGCTTCATCGACTACCTGGAAACCACCCAGACCAGCCGCGCCGAGACGCTTGCCGAAGGGCTCGCCGAGGAGTGGCAGCGGCGCGGCGACTGGCAGTGGCTGCGCGATGACATGAGCGCCTGGCATCGCCTGGTGCGACGCCAGCTGTGGCCCGGCGACGGCCCGCCACCGCAGGGCATCGACCGGCGCCTGGGAGATCCTGGCGACTTCGTGCTTCACGATTCCAACGGCCTGCCGGTGATTGGTCTACGCCCCAGTGAGGACGACCAGGCCAACGGCTCCGAGCTGCACTGGCTGCCGATCATCAGCCAGGGTGAGCAGGTCGGAGCGCTGGGCTATCGTCCGCCGCAGCAGCTGATGGCACGGATGGACCGTATCTTCCTGTCGCGCCAGCAGCGCAATCTGGGGATCATCGTCGCCTCCCTGGCGCTCGCCTCGCTGCTGCTGGCCGGGGGGCTATCATGGTGGCTCGGCGGTCGCACCGGCCATATGGCGTTGGCCACCCGGCGCCTCACCGAGGGCGACTACGATATTCGCCTGCCGGAGCACGGCGGCGATGAGTTGTCACGGCTGTCCCACGATTTCAATGTGCTGGCGGCCACCCTCGAAGCCAACCGCGAGGCGCGCCAGCGCTGGGTCTCGGATATCGCCCATGAGCTGCGCACCCCACTGGCGGTACTGCGCGGCGAGATCGAGGCAATGCAGGACGGCATCCGTCCGATGAACGACGATAATCTCGGCTCGCTGGCCCAGGAGGTCGGCCAGCTCGAGCGTCTGGTCGCCGATCTGCGGCTGCTCGCCCAGAGCGACGCCGGCGTACTCGAGGTGTCGCTGGCGCCCCTCGACCTGGCCGAGACGCTGGCCTCACGCCTCGAGGAGCGCCGCGACTGGCTGGACAATCAAGGTATCGACCTCGAGATACAAATCACCGAGCGTGCCCCGATCCGCGGCGATCTGCAGCGCCTGCGTCAGCTATGGCACAACCTGCTCGACAACACCTGCGCCTATACCCAGGCGCCAGGCCGGCTCCGGGTCAGCCTCGAGTGCGACAAAGAGATCGCCCGGATCACCTGGGAGGACACTGCCCCCGGGGTGCCCGAGCGCGAGCTGGCTCACCTTACCGAACGCCTCTACCGGGTCGAGGGCTCGCGTAACCGCGCCAGCGGCGGCAGCGGCCTGGGTCTATCCATCGCCACCGCCCTGGTCACCGCCCATGGCGGCAGCATGCAGGCCACGAATTCCGCCCTCGGCGGGTTATGCTGGACCCTCGAATTTCCACTGCTCAAGGAGGACATGCATGAGCACCGCGCCTAAGGAAGCCGTTCTGATCGTCGAGGACGAGCCCAAGATTGCCAGCCTGGTCGCCGACTACCTAAGCGGCAGCGGCTTCGCCTCGCACCACCTCGACCACGGCGACAGCGTGGTGCCGTGGCTCGAGCAGCAGCAACCCGACCTGGTGCTGCTCGACCTGATGCTGCCGGGTACCGACGGCCTGACCCTGTGCCGCCAACTGCGCGAGCGCTGGCCGCGGCTGCCGGTGATCATGCTCACCGCGCGGGTCGAGGAGGTCGACCGCCTGCTTGGCCTGGAGCTCGGCGCCGACGACTATATCTGCAAACCGTTCAGCCCCCGCGAGGTGGTCGCGCGAATCAAGGCGGTGCTGCGCCGCAGCCGCGCCGCGGAGGTGCCGGGCAGCATCGATGGTGCCGCCCTGAGCCTCGATGAAGACGGCTGGCGGGCGCTGGCCGACGGCCAGGATCTGGGACTCACCGCAGTGGAGTTCCAGCTACTCAAGGTACTGATGAATGCCCCCGGCCGGATCTTCTCCCGCGACCAGCTGATGGACCATATGTACCGCGACCACCGCATCGTCTCCGAGCGCACCGTCGACAGCCATATCAAGAAGCTGCGCAAGAAGATCAGCGACGTCTGGCCCGAGCGCGAGATCATTCGCTCGGTCTACGGCGTCGGCTACAAGTACCAGCCGGAGGAGTGAGGAAGTGCTTCCCTTGCGCGATGGTTGCACCATTGCTGCAACCTGATTGCACCGCCGCAGGCGACAGTGTCAGCGTCACCCCTAGGGACGAGGAGTCCACCATGATTCGATTGACCGCTCGCAAGACCCTGATGCCAGCCCTGCTGGCGCTGGCCATCGCCCCGCTGTCGCTGACCGCCACTGCCGGCAACCATGGCGACGATGCCGCCAAGGGCGAGCGCTACCAGCAGAAGCATGTCGAGCGCCTGGATGCCATGCAGGAGCGGCTGGGGTTCGGTGACGACACCCGCGCCGAACTGGAAGCCGCCCACGCCGAGCTGCGCGATGCTCATCGCGACCTCAAGGACCAGGACTTTGCGTCCCGCGACGAGCGCCGCAACGCCTACCACGCGCTACATGAACAGCACCGCGCCGCCCTCGACGAGATCTTTACCGACGAGCAGCGCCAGGAACTGCGCAGTGCCATGCACGAGAAGATGCAGGAGCGCCGCGCCGAGTACCGCGAAGCGATGCAGGAGCGCCTTACCGCGCTGGTCGACGACTGGGGCCTCAGCGACGAGGAGCGTAACGCCCTGACCGAGATCCGCGAAAGCCTGTATGCCGATATGCGCGAACTGCGCGACCAGGACTTCGACTCCCGCGACGCGCGCCGCGACGCCTATAACGCCCTGCGCGATGAGCATCATGCGGCACTGGCAGAACTTCTCGACGAGCAGCAACTGGAGGAGCTCAAGGCCGCCATGCAACCCAAGGGCGGCCACCGCCACTACGGCAAGCGCGGCCACCACCACCCCGAGCGCGACGCCTGACAGACCCGGCGCCGCTGCCCGCACCAGTGACGCCAAATCTTACCATTCCCCCAACGCCCGACACTCGCTGCCGGGCGTTGTCCTGTGTCAGCCGTACAGCACTCCTGGCAGCCAGAACACGATGCCCGGCACCATGTAGAGGATGAACATCGCCACGAACACCATCAGCAAGAAGGGCGCGATACCGATGAAGATATCGTTGAGCTCGATCCCCTTGGGCGAGATGCCCTTGAGGTAGAAGGCGGACATCGCCATCGGCGGGGTCAGGAACGAGGTCTGGATATTCAAGGCCACCAGCACCCCGAAGAACAGCGGATCGATGCCGAACATGGCCAGCAGGGGCAGGAAGATCGGCACGAAGATGATGATGATCTCGGTCCACTCCAGCGGCCAGCCAAGAATGAAGATCATCAACTGAGCGAGCAGCAGGAACTGTAGCGGCGTCAACGACATGCCACTGATCCAATGTTCGATCAGCGAGTGACCATCGAGCAGCGAGAACACCGAAGAGAAGATCCACGATCCCACGAACAGCCAGCACACCATGGCACTGGTGCGGGCGGTGAGGAACACCGCCTCACGCAGCCGCACGAAGGTCAGCTGGCGGTAGGCTGCGGCCAGCAGGATCGCTCCCATTGCCCCAATACCGGCGGCCTCATGGGGCGTGGCCAGACCAAACAGAATCGCCCCCAGCACCGACATGATCAGCACGAACAGCGGCACGAAGGAGGTCAACAGCCCCCAGTAGACCTTGCCCAGCGGCACATTCATCTGCTCCGCCGGGAGTTTCGGCGCCACCTTGGGGTTGATCATCGCCCGCCCCATTACGTAAAGGATGTAGAGCCCGGCCAGCAGCAGCCCCGGTATCAGCGCCGCAGCATAGAGCCGTACCACCGAGACCCCGGCCATGGCGCCGTAGAGGATCAGCATGATGCTCGGGGGTATCAGGATTCCCAGGCAGCCACCGGCGCAGATTACACCGCTCGACATGCGCTTGTCGTAGCCGGCGTTGAGCATCGCCGGCAAGGCCAGCAACCCCATCAGGGTGACCACCGCTCCCACGATGCCAGTGGCAGTGGCAAACAGCGCACAGGTGATCAGGCTGGCCACAGCCAGTGAAGCCGGCATGCCTCGCGCCGCGAGTTGCAGGCTCGAGAATAACCGATCGAGGATATTGGCACGCTCGACCATGTAGCCCATGAACAGGAACAGCGGTACCGCTATCAGCACGTCGTTGGACATCACGCCATAGGCCCGCTGCACCAGCAGTGAAAAGATAATGTCGCCGATGGCGAAGTAGCCAAAGGCAATGCCCATGGCGATCAGCGTGAAGGCGATGGGAAAGCCAAGCATGATCAGTATGATCAGCATGCCTAGCATCATGATGCCGATTTCCGGTTCGCTCATGGACGATCCTCCCCAGATGCTTGCTGGGCGGCGAGAATTTCATCCTGCTTGTTGATCGGAATGGCGATCTCTTCCACGTCGCCAAGACGTCGCGGCCACTTGCCGTGTTTGAGGCACAGGATGCAGCGACTGACCTCGGCCACCCCCTGCAGCGCCAGAAGCGCCGCACAGGCGGGAATCACGAACTTGTAGGGATATACCGGGGGCCCCCCGGGCGTATAGGAACTGTGTTCGTTCTGGCGATAGGAGAGAGCGAAAAAGTCCCAGCCATAGAACACCAGTGCCAGGATGCCGGGATAGAAGAAGACCAGGTAGAGTGCCAGGTCCATACCCGCCTGCACCCGAGGTGGAAAGTAACGCGACACCACGTCGGCCCGCACATGGGCGTTATGGGCCAAGGCATAGGCCCCGGCCATCATGAACAGGGTGCCGTAGAGCATGTAGCTGGTGTCATAGGCCCAGGTGGTAGGCGAGCCCATGACATAGCGCATGAAGACCTCGTAGCTGACCACGAAGGTCAGAATCAGGATGGCCCAGGCAAAGACCTTGCCCACCCAGGTACTGATGTGGTCAATAAAGAAGATGAAGCGCATGACGACCTCTCACCATGGGCTGCACTGCCACATCATGGGCAGCGCAGCCGATCGACGTCCCCCGCGGCCTCCTGGCCACGGGTGAATAGGGCCCGCAGGCCTAGAGGAGGATGGAGGTGTCGGTGGGTTCCTTACCGTAGAAGTGGCGGTAGGCGGGTCCCTTGGGCGTGGTGTGCTCGAGGTGGAAACCGACCACGCGATCACAGTACTCGCGCTGATGCTCGACGACCCGGCGGAATAAGTCGTCGTTGGCCGATTCGCGCTCGATCACCGTGTCCCAGGCCGATAGCTGCGCCTCGAGCACGGAGTCGGGAGTAATGTAGGTCTGCACGCCCTGCTCCTCGCGCATCGCCTGAAGGTCGCGGGGGTAGCGCTCCATGGCCTTCCAGTACATCTCCGACGAGGCCGCCTTGGCGGCATACTGCAGGATCGCCTGGAACTCCTCGGGCAGCTCGCTGTGCTTCTGTCGGTTGAGAATGATCTCGAACGACTCGCAGTCCTGATGGTAGCTGCGCAGCATCCAGGTCTTGCTGACATCGGGGAAGCCCAGCAGGCGGTCCGACGACGGATTGTTGAACTCGGCACCGTCGAGCAGGCCGCGGTCCATGGCCGGCACGATATCGCCACCGCCCATGATCGTCACCGCCGCACCAAACTCGTTCATCAGATCGGCGGCCAGCCCCACCGTGCGGTACTTGAGACCTCGCAGGTCATCGGCACTGCTGATCGGCTCCTTGAACCAGCCCAGCGCCTGGGTCGGCATCGGGCCAGTGAGGTAGCCCACCAGCGGCAGTTCCATCTGCTCCAGCAGTTCGTTGTAGAGCTCCATCCCCCCACCCGTCCAGAACCAGGCCAGGAACTGATGGGCATCCCAGCCGAACGGCGGCGGCGTGCCGAACAGCGAGAACGCCTTGTGCTTGCCGTACCAGTAGGCGGATACCCCATGACCGCCGTCGAGGGCACCGGAGATCACCGCATCCTGCATCTGCAGGGCACCGACCACCGCTCCTGCAGGCAGCAGGTTGAGACGCAAGCGGCCACCGGACATCTCATTGACGATGCGCACGTAGTCCGCCGCGAACTCATGGAAGATGTCCTGGTTGGGCCAGGTGCTCTGAAAACGCAGCGTAGTGGTCTGGGCCACGGCGATGCTGGGAAAGCCCACTGCAGCGGCGGCACCGACGGCGGCCGCTGAACCGGTCAGGAAACGTCGACGCGAAGCGTTGAGTGGCACGGCAGCCGGCTCGGGAGATGGCATCGTGGTAGTGGCCTCTACAGACGATGCAGAAGCGCTCGGAGGCATATCGTGAGTCATTGGGTTCTCCAACGAGGAATTTATCGTTATTGGTATGACCTTCGCTGAACCGGGTCTCCCTACCCAGAGGAGCGTCGTGCGACTGACCGCGCGTCACCGGGGCATCCTGTACCCATCGCCTGACATATCACAATCAGTTACATCAGGTATAGCCGGGTAAATGCGGATTGCAAGGCAGCATAGACATCATCGTTGAATGAGAGTCGAGCCCGGCCATTGTCCTGCAAGGGTTGAAGGAAGTCGTCAGGTCGCGTATTTTATTTGAACAGTCAATCAAAAAAGAATCACCTTACGCACTGTCGTTGACTACGCACAAGTAGCCCGACTGCACGTACCGACACGGCACCCACGGTGCCAAACACGTCTCACCGCATGTCACCTTGCGACATGTCCCGCGCCTGTACTGGGCAAGCGATAGCACTTGGCGTTATTTTGATTGCTCAATCAATCAAAATAACAGCAGCGTCATAACCTGCCCGCTGCGCACGCCGCGGCCCGAGACACCATGCCAACAACTCTACAGGGAGTCTGCCCAATGGCGAATGAGCACCATGTCCCCGAACGACGAGACCGGCTCAATCCGGCCGTTTTCCACGGCTCGGTAGCCGGTATCCTGATATTCCTGGTCGTCACCATGACCTTCACCGAGCAGGCCGGCGCCTTCTTCGATGCCGGCCTGGCCTGGGTCAGCGCCACCTTCGGCTGGTACTACATGCTGGCGGTGGTGGCCTATCTGGTCTTCGTGGTGCTGATCGGCTGCTCGCGGTTTGGCAGTATCCGTCTCGGCCCCGACCACTCGCGGCCGGAGTTTTCGCTGCTCTCCTGGTCGGCGATGCTGTTCGCTGCTGGCATCGGTATCGACCTGCTGTTCTTCAGCGTCGCCGAGCCGGTGGCCCACTATCTGGCACCACCCGATCTGGACCCCGAGAGCCAGGAGGCGATGCGTGCCGCCGTGGTGCAGACCTTCTTGCACTGGGGGCTGTCGGGCTGGGGGCTCTACGTGCTGATGGGCATGGCACTGGCTTACTTCAGCTATCGCCATCGTCTACCGCTGGCCATCCGTAGCGCCCTCTACCCGCTGCTGGGCAAGCGTATCTACGGCCCCATCGGCCACGCGGTCGACATTACCGCCGTCATCTCCACCGTGTTCGGCATCGCCACCAGCCTGGGCATCGGGGTGATGCAGCTCAACTACGGGCTGGCCTATATGTTCGACGTGCCCGAGAGTCTCTCGGTGCAGGTGATCCTGATTGCGCTGGTGGTGGTGATGGCGACCATCTCGGTAGTCAGCGGCGTGGAGAAGGGTATCCGCCGGCTGTCCGAGTTCAACATGCTGCTGGCACTGGCGCTGCTGCTGTTCGTGCTGTTCCAGGGCCACACCCTGCAGCTGCTCGACATGGTGGTCAACAACGCCGGCGACTACCTGTCGAGCTTCGTTGCCAAGAGCTTCGACACCTACGCCTTCGCCGGCGAGGAAGCCCAGGAGTGGAAGATGTGGTGGACGGTCTTCTTCTGGGGCTGGTGGATCGCCTGGACACCCTTCGTCGGCCTGTTCCTGGCGCGCATTTCCCGCGGTCGCACCATCCGCGAGTTCGTGGCCGGCGCACTGGGCATCCCGCTGGCGTTCATGATGGTGTGGATGTCGGTGTTCGGTAACAGTGGCATCGAACTGGTCGCCAATCAGGGCGTCGCCGAGCTCGGTGAGCAGGCCCTGAGCACGCCGCAGACCACCCTCTATACACTGCTCGAGCACTACCCCTGGGTAGGCCTTACCGCGGCGGTGGTGACCGTGCTCGGCATCGTGTTCTTCATTACCTCGGCGGACTCCGGAGCGCTGGTGTTGGCCAACTTCACCTCGATCCTGTCCGACGTCAACCACGACGCGCCGGTCACCCTGCGCATCTTCTGGTCGGCGGTGATTGGTCTGATTACCATCGCCCTGCTGATGGCCGGCGGTCTCGCCGCGCTGCAGAGCGCGGTGGTGATTACCGCCCTGCCCTTCTCGCTAGTGATCTTCGCGATCATGGCCGGCATGTACCGCGCCCTGCGTATGGAGGGCGACAAGGCCGACGCCCGTCGCCGTATCGCCGGCACCGCACCGGGCGGCGACTGGCGCGAGCGTCTCGACCGTGCGCTGGACACCTCCAACCGCGCCGGCGCCGCAGCGACCATCGAGCACTCGATTCGTCCGGCGCTGGCCCAGTTCGCCCAGGAGCTCGACGGCCGAGGACAGGTCGCCAACGTCAGCGAAGAGCAGGTCGACGATGAGCCATTGCCGCGCCTGACCCTGCAGGTCGAGCTCGACAATGCGCCGCACTTCGTCTATCAGGTGTGCCCGCACCGCATGCGCACCCCGAGCTTCCTGCCGGTAGACGACGACTACTATGTGCGCCTCGACGTTTACCTCTCCGAGGGCGGCACCGGCCAGGATCTCAACGGCTATACCCGCGGCCAGGTGATAGGTGATGTGCTCGCCGAATACGAACGCCACCTGCACTTCCTGGCGCTGGCCGGTGAGAACGGCAGTGTCCCCGCCATGCCCGGTGCGGTGGGCGACACGCCCTGACCCACGCATAGGCAGCAAGCACGCGGCGGCTCCGAGGAGCCGCCGCGTTGCGTTGGCCACCATACCAACGACAGTTGCACCGCTGCAGGCGGCGTGGAACACTGTTCGGCAACCTTCATCCACGGCCACAGGCCGATATTCGGACTATCGTGACGACACCATTTTTCGCATCACCACGCCCTCTGTGGCTCGCCCCGCTGGCGCTAGGCATCTCGCTTGCCAGCGGCTCGCTGCTGGCCGAGGACGATAGGGACTGGCCGCTGGGCCACTATCCGCTGCCCGAAGACGGTAACATCGTCGGCGAGCGCTACATTGTCGAGGTCGAGGGCGACGAGACCCTGCTCGATATCGCCCGCGCCCACAATGTCGGCTATGAAGAGATTCGCGCCGCCAATCCGGAGGTCAGTATCTGGATTCCCGGGGATGGCACCGAGGTGGTGATTCCCGCCAAGCATATCCTGCCCGATGCGCCGCGGGAGGGCCTGGTGGTGAATCTCGCCGAGCTGCGCCTGTATTATTTTCCGCCCACCGACAACGGTGAGATACCTCGGGTCGAGACCTACCCCATCGGCATCGGCCGTGAGGGCTTCAATACCCCGCTGGGCACCACCGAGACCACCATGCGTCTCGAGGATCCGGCCTGGTACCCGCCGCGCTCCATGCGCGAAGAGGCCGCCGAGCGCGGCGAACCGGCCCCGGCGGTGGTCCCGCCGGGGCCCGATAACCCGCTGGGCCGTCATGCCATCCTGCTGGATATTCCCGGCTACCTGATCCACGGCACCAACATGCCCGACGGTATCGGCATGCGCGCCAGCCGCGGCTGCATCCGCATGTACCCCGAGGATATTGAACACCTCTACGGCAACATTCCCAACGGCACTGCGGTCAATATCATCGACGACCATTTCAAGGTCGGTTGGGAAGGGGACACTCTCTACGTCCAGGCCTTCGCTCCCGCCGAGCAGCGCGACGATGCCCTGACCCACCTGCTCGACCCCTTCGACAGCCTGCACAAGGCCCTCGGCGACGACCTGCCGAATATCGACTACGGTCAGCTGCGCGAGATCATGGAGTCCGCCAATGGTGAACTGGTGGCGGTCTATCCACCGCCGGAGCCGGTAGAGGAAGAGCCCGAGACGCCCGAGCCGGGCGGTCTGTATCGCGACATCATTGATGCCCCGGCAGGCCTCTATTTCGAGATTGTGGAAGCCTAACCAGGGTCCGTGTGATGAAATTCGGCGAGCTGCGAGGGGTGGCCCAGGTCAGGATGGGCCTCCCCGACGCCGGAGAAGCGCACCGAGTAGCCGTTGCGCCTGGCGACCCCGACGCACCAGTCGCGAAACCGCGAGCGCCCCCATTCGAACTTGTGGTCAGGATCACGAAACTCACCCGGCGCCATGCCATACAGCGGGTTGTATTCTTGGTTTGGCGTAGTGATGACCAACAGGCGGGGACGCAGACCAGAGAAAACGGCGCGTTCCACCTTGGACAGTCCTTCAGGGGGCACATGCTCAATCGTCTCGAGCATCGCCGCAGCGTCGAAGTCCTTTAACCCAGGGTGGTTCTCCGCATAGGAGCCGCAGATCAACGCCAGACGGCCCGACCCCGGTTCGACGTAAGGGCTCAGGCGCAGCTTGGCTTGGGCCAGTAGCTCACCATTCTGCTCAACCCCCACCAGTGTTTCGAATTGCCGATCACGCAGCAGGTGCTGCAACAACCCCCCGGTGCCGCAGCCCAGGTCGAGCACCCGTTTGGCTCCATGGGTACGCATCATGCCCACCACGCGCATCAGGCGTTGCTGATGCAGGTCGAGGTGTTCGATATCTAGCATCGCGTCTACCTCGCTATCCGTCGGCGGCGATCATGGCGCATCTCGAGGCGACTTGACAGGGCACACCCATAAACAACCGGGGCGCGACAGCGTCGCGCCCCGGAGGATGGTGCAGCAACCCTCACATTTACATCAGAAAAATCCCAGCGGATTGATGTCGTAGCTGACCAGCAGGTTCTTGGTCTGCTGGTAGTGCTCCAGCGCCATCTTGTGGGTCTCACGCCCCACCCCCGACTTCTTGTAGCCACCGAAAGCGGCGTGAGCCGGGTACTGGTGGTAGCAGTTGGTCCACACTCGACCAGCCTGGATGGCGCGCCCCATGCGGAAGGCGACATTCATATCGCGGCTCCACACCCCGGCGCCAAGGCCGAACTCGGTGTCATTGGCGATGGCCAGCGCTTCGGCTTCATCCTTGAAGGTGGTGACCGCCACCACCGGGCCGAAGATCTCCTCCTGGAAGACCCGCATGCTGTTGTTGCCCTTGAGCAGGGTCGGCTGGATGTAGTAGCCCTTGTCGTAGGCCGAATCGAAGCGCTCCTTGTCGCCCCCGGTGAGAAACTCGGCGCCTTCGTCGCGGGCGATGTCCATGTACGACATGATCTTGTCGAACTGCTCCTGGGAGGCCTGAGCCCCCACCTGGACATCGGTATCCAGCGGGTTGCCGCGCTTGATCGCACGGGTGCGCTCCATCACCTTGGCCATGAACGGCTCATACATCTCCTCCTGGATCAGCGCCCGCGACGGACAGGTGCACACCTCGCCCTGGTTGAAGAAGGCCAGCACCAGCCCCTCCACCGCCTTGTCGATAAACTCGGGCTCGGCGTTCATGATGTCGGCGAAATAGATGTTCGGCGACTTGCCGCCCAGTTCCACGGTGGAGGGAATGATGTTCTCTGCCGCGCACTTGAGGATATGCGAACCGACCGGGGTGGAGCCAGTGAAGGCGATCTTGGCGATGCGCTTGCTGGTGGCCAGCGCCTGGCCAGCCTCGGCGCCATAGCCGTTGACGATATTCAGGACTCCAGGCGGCAGCAGGTCGCCGACCAGTTCCATCAGCACCAGAATCGAGGCCGGCGTCTGCTCGGCGGGCTTGAGCACCACGCAGTTGCCGGCGGCCAGGGCCGGGCCGAGCTTCCAGCAGGCCATCAGGATCGGGAAGTTCCAGGGAATGATCTGACCGACCACCCCGAGCGGCTCATGGAAGTGATAGGCCACGGTGTTGGCGTCGATATCCGCTGCCGTACCCTCCTGGGCACGAATGCAGCCGGCAAAATAGCGGAAGTGGTCCACCGCCAGCGGGATATCGGCATTCAGCGTCTCGCGTACCGCCTTGCCGTTGTCCCAGGTCTCGGCAACCGCCAGCATCTCGAGATTCTGCTCGATACGATCGGCGATCTTGAGCAGGATATTGCTGCGCTCGGCGGCAGAGGTCTTGCCCCAGGCCGGGGCCGCCTGGTGTGCGGCATCCAGTGCCTTGTCGATATCCTCGGCGGTGGAGCGCGGAATCTCGCAGAACACTTCACCGTTGACCGGGCTGACGTTGTCGAAGTACTGACCCTTGACCGGCGGCACGAACTCACCGCCGATATAGTTGCCGTAGCGCTTGGCGAAACTGACCTTGGCATCGGGCATGCCGGGATTGGCATAGATCATGGCGTTGCTCCTGTCGGTTGTGGCTATTGTCGTTATGGGTGATGCTCGTCTCAGTGTTGGACAGGCTGGCAGTTCGCGACATACTGCCATGGCAGGAGCCGGCCTCCTCCCTTGGTAGGAGGCGCCTATCTCACCCGCCATGAACGAGGAGCACGTCACGCATGTACCGGCTGCTGGTCGCCGACGACCACCCCCTGTTTCGCGAAGCGATGGTGGCAGTGATCGCCCGCGGACTCAGCGGCAGCGAGACCCTAGAGGCCGCCAGCCTCGCCGCTGCCCTCAGCGTCGCCGCGCAGCACGACGACCTCGATCTGGCACTGCTCGATCTTGGCCTGCCAGATGCCGAGGGGCTCAGCGGCCTGGCCCAACTGCGCCAGGCCGCGCCCTGGCTGCCGGTGGTGATCGTCTCCGCTGAACAGCATAAACAGACGATTCTCGAAGCGCTGAACCTCGGCGCGGTGGGCTATATCCCCAAGTCGACCCCGCGTGATGCGCTGCTCGCCGCCCTCCAGCAGATTCTCGCCGGCCAGGTCTACCTGCCGCCGGATATCATGCGCGCCACCAGCCAGCCAGCCCTGCCCACCCGCAGCCCCCCGCCCGGCGAGCTGGACTTGCTCACCGACAAGCAGCGCGAGGTGCTGGCGCACATGGTCAAGGGCGAGTCCAACAAGATGATCGCCTACCGCCTCGATATCGCCGAGACCACCGTCAAAACCCATGTCTCGGCGATCCTGCGTAAGCTCAGGGTCAGCAGCCGGGTACAGGCCATTCTGCTCGCTAGCGAGCATGATCACGCTGCCCGTTAGCCGGCGATACTTGCAGCCCCGGGGAGGCTTTTCTAGCCTGAAGGCAGGGCATGGACTGCCCGTGCCCAACCTCTAATCGCTGCAAGGAGCACCGCGATATGTCGTTACACGCCCCCTCAGAGCGTTTCCTTCTGCCCCTCTCGCGTCTGACCCTCGCGATCATGCTGGCCAGCGCCTACGGCATGGCCAACGCCGACGAGAACGACAACGGCACCAGTGACAACGACGACGAACGCGCCGGGATCAGCGTGGTCGACGACGAGATCATCACCGACTACGACAGCGACGAAGTCACACTGCGTGTGACACAGCTCGTCAGCGGCCTTGAGCACCCCTGGTCACTGGCCTGGCTGCCCGACGGGCGGATGCTGGTGACTGAACGTCCCGGCAACCTCTACCTGATCGACGGCGACGACGCGGTCGCACTCGACAACCTGCCGGACATCGATACCGACGAAGACCAGCTCACCGCGCCGGAAGGCGGTAATCAGGGCGGTCTGCTGGACGTCGCCGTGCATCCCGAGTATGACGACAACGGCTGGATCTACTTTACCTACTCGAGCCCCGGCGATGACGATGGCATCACCAGCGACGACGACTACGGCACCGCCACTGCCCTGGCTCGGGCACGCATCGACGAAGAGAGCGCAGAACTGACCGATGTCGAGACGCTTTACGCCCAGTCGCCGCTTACCGAACCGGGCCGCCACTACGGCTCACGGATCCTGTTCCCCGGTGACGGCAGCGTGCTGTTCTCGATCGGCGACCGCGGCCTGCGCTACCCGTCTCAGGATCTTACCGACCCGGCCGGTTCGCTGATCCGGCTACTCGAAGATGGCGGCGCCCATCCCGACAACCCCTTCGTCGAGGTGCCGCCGGACAACCTGCGCCCGGAGATCTACTCCTTCGGGCATCGCAACAAACAGGGGCTTGCCATTCAGCCCGGCAGCGGTGAACTGTGGGCCATTGACCACGGCCCCTCCGGCGGGGATCTGCTCTATCGGCTCGAGGCGGGTGCCAACTATGGCTGGCCTCAGGTCGCCTTCGGTAGCAACTACAGTACCGGCGAGTTCATCGGCATCGGTCAGGAGGCGCCAGGCGTGACGCCGCCAGCCCACTGGTGGGAAGACTCCATGGCCCCCTCCGGGATGGCGTTCTACGACGGCGGAGACATCGCCGAGTGGCAGGGCAATCTGTTCGTCGGCTCGCTCTACCGCGGGCAGCTGCACCGGTTGGTGCTCGACGGCGACAGCGTGGCCCATGAAGAAGTGCTGCTCGACGAAGAACTCGGCCGCATCCGCGATGTGCGCCAAGGGCCGGACGGCATGCTCTACGTGCTCACCGACGAGTCCGATGGCGGGCTCTATCGCCTGTCGCCGGCCGATTGAGGGCACTCGGCCGCCATCGGGTTGGCCGGCCTTCAGTTGGAGGAGTCGCCGGGTGCAGCCGCTACGCACTGCAGTAGCGCCATCTTCAAGCGCAGCGGCTTGAGCGGCTTGAGCAAGCAGCGATAGCCGCGCTCCCGAACCCGCGCCTTGAGTGCCGCATCGTGATTGGCCGTGATCATCACCACCGGCAGGCGTGGAAAGCGACGCTGCAGCATCGCCGCCACCTCCAGCCCATCGGGCTGATGCTCGTCGAGGTGATAGTCGATAATCAGCGCATCGGCAGCGCCGGCCAACCCGCCGCTGCGGGTCAGGGCCGCCAGCGAGCGCCCCGTGGCCACCTCGCACCCCCAGCCACCCAGCAGCGCCTGCATGCCTTCGCAGATCGCCGGATCGTTGTCGATCACCCAGATTCGCGCACCGGCCAGCGGCGCCGCTCCCGGCAGCGCCTCTGGAAATATGCTTGACGAAGGCGCCTGCCGCTGGCCGTAGGGCACCAGAATCGAGAAGCGCGAGCCGCGGCCCGGGATTGATGTCAGCGCCAGGCGGTGACCGAGCATACCGCTGATGCGGTCGACGATCGCCAGTCCCAGGCCCAGACCGCGGTCGCTCTGCTGGCGGCCCGCTTCGCCGCGGCGAAACTCGAGGAAGATCTCCTCGCGCTGGGTGTCCTCGATGCCGCTGCCGGTATCGGCGACCACGATTTCGAGCCCCTGGGGGCGTCGTCGGCAGCCAAGCAGGATACGGCCATGCAGAGTATAGCGGATGGCGTTGCTGAGCAGATTGCGCACCACCCGTGCCAGCAGCGCCAGGTCGGAATCGATCACCGCCGAGGGTGACACGTAACGCAGCGTCAGTCCGCGAGCCGCGGCCACCTGGCGATACTCCTCGGCCAGTGCGTCGAGCAGCTCGGCGGCAGGGAAAGGCGCGACATCGGGCTTGAGCACGCCAGCGTCGAGGCGCGAGATATCCACCAAAGTCCCCAGCAGGGTCTCGACGTCCTTGAGCGAACGACCGATGTGGCTCACCAGCCGCCGCGACTCCGCCGGCTGCGCGGGGTCGTCAAGCTGGTCGCCAAGTGCGGTGGTGAACAGTCGTGCCGCATTGAGTGGCTGCAGCAGATCGTGGCTGACGGCGGCCAGAAACTTGGTCTTGGAGAGGTTGGCCGCTTCGGCTTCGGCCTTGGCGTCGCGCAGCCGCCGCTCGGTTTCGCCGCGCACCGCGATCTCCTCACGCAGCTTGGTATTTACCGACCCCAGCTCGGCATTGACCTGACTCAGTTCATCGAGGGTACGGTGCAGGGTCTCGGTACGCTCACGTACCTGCTCGGCCAGCAGCACCGCATGTTCGAATGCGGCATACGGTGCACCGCCGACTACCCCGCTGGACTCGACGCGCTCGATCAGCGCCGCGCACACCTTGCGCAGCCGAGCATTCTCCTCGGCCAATGCCCGCTCGTTGGGCGACAGCGACGACTCAGCGGGGGGCTCGGTCGGCGCCGGGGCGCCCAAGCACAACCCCGGTGAAGGTCTGGTTGATGTGCATGCCATGGTGCTGCTCCCCGTAGGTGTTGAAGCCGATCACGCGCTGCCTGCATAGCAGTGCCGAGGCTGCACTGAGGTTGCCCAGCGCCTCGATCTCCAGGCGCCTCAGGAAACAGTCGAGGCCAATGATCAGCTCGGGCTCGCCAAGCCGCTCCGCCAGGTCGTCGAACACCGCCTCGAGATCCGGCAGAATCGGTGCCGGGGTCATCGCTGTCAGCACGATGCCGTTCTCCACCGCACAGTAGAAGCTCAGGCTGCCGTCATCGTTGACGCGCTGAATCGAGCGCACGAAGTAGCTCTCGCCAATCCGCACCGCCAGCGGGTAGCGGGCAAACACTGCATCATCAAGCGCCTGGCGTGGACACCCCACCAGCCGTGCATACTCCTCGGCGGCCGGCGCGGCATTGAGTTCGATCACGCGGCGGCGCTCACGATCGGCATGGGTCACCACCAGCTTTTCGCTGCGCGGCCGCAAATGGTGAGTGGTGAAGACCTCGAACGGCAGGCGGGTGGTGAACATCACCACCACCGCGGCCTGGTCATGAAAGCGACCGGCACTGTAGACGTGAGTGTGCGCCAGGCGGTTATCGTCACCGGCGGAACCACCGAAGCTGGGGATGCTGCCAAGTGCCGCACCGAGGGTCGCCAGCACCTGCTCCTCGCAGCTGGAGAGACCATCGAGCAGGGTCAGGGCGAAGTGTTCCCCGCCTGGGGGCGACTGGCGGCGGGCCTCGGCAAGCAAACCCTCGGTAACGCGCTGGGCACGCACCAGGTCGAAGCCCTCCAGCTCGTCGATCAACGCCACCCCAATGCCGAAATGGCGAGCATCGAAGCCAACGGCGACAATGCCGCCACGGTCATAGCCCTCGGGGGTAATCTCACCGGCAGTGGTACAGCCGCTGATCGGCACCCCCGCAAAGGCCGCATCGAGTGCCTTGCCCAACGGCGTCAGCGCATACTCGGCGCTGACGAAGAACAGCACGAAGCCCAGTTGCGAATGGCGCAGCACAGCGGCCAGTTCATTGGCCGCACGCTGAGGGTCGCGGGCGTGGCTGACGGCGGTACGCACCGCCGTCTGGTGATCGTTGGCGGCAAGCGGGTCAGCGAGTGGCGCTTCGAGCATGGCGGCGATCCTGCACGGGTTTCCTGCAGTGTATGTCGCCGCTGTCGTGCTTCACAATGCCACCGCTAACGGCGGGCGGCGAACAGCGCCTTGAGGCGCTCCACCTCTTCGGGGCTCCACTCCTCGGGCTCGATCAGCGCCATCCAGGCCTCGATATAGTGCTCGGCGGCGATCTCGTGGCCATAGCCAGGCGGCGCGGTACCGGCGGCGAGATCGGCCAGCAGCTGCAGACCGGTGACCACCGGGTACCAGGTCAGGTCCTGTGAGACATCCGGTCCGCGCGGGGCCTGCAGCCACTCCGGCTCGCGGTAGAGCGCCTCGGGCTCGAAGAAGGTCACCGGATCGCTGGCGTACTGCAGGTAGGCGATGCGGAAGTCGCCCCACTCCGCTGCGCCGTCGTCGAGACCGCCGTCCTGATTCATGAAGCGCACCACGGCACCGTCGCGGAAGCGCGGCAGCCAGGCCGGCGAGCCGTCATCACGATCACGGGTCATGGCCCGCCAGGTGGGGCTGCGAAACGGGGGTCCGCTCCACAGCGCCCCGTCGAAGGGGTCATCGATAATGTCGTAGATATCGAAGGAGTGGTCCGAATTGAGCGCCCCGAGACTCAGCCCATGCAGATATAGCGCGGGCCGCTGGTCATCGGGCAGCGAGGCCCAGTGACGATAGACCGCGTCGAACAGGGCGCGCGCCATCTCTGCGCCATACTCCCCCTCCACCACCAGCGCCAGCGGACTCGGCAGGTAGGAGTACTGGGCGGTCACCGTGGCGATGTCGCCACGCTGCAGATACTCCAGAGTGTTCTGCGCCCCCGGGTCCAGCCAGCCACGGCCGGTGGGCGTGGCCAGCAGCAGCAGCGAGCGTTCGAAGGCCCCCACCCGCTTGAGCTCCTCGAGCGCCAGCTGCGCGCGCTCCTTGGGCGTATCGGCGGCATTCAGGCCAACATAGACCCGCAGCGGCTGCTCGGCAGGCTCGCCCAGGAACGCCTCGATATCGTCTGCCGACGGGCCCGCCGTCACGAAGCGACGGCCACGCAGGCCCAGGGCTTCCCAACTGATCAGCGATGCCTCGCTGCCGGCCACCTGCGGATCGCTTGGCGGCACCAGATCATCCGGCATCAGCACGTCGACCTGCTGGTAGGAGCGGTCCAGCGCGCGCAGGGTCAAGGTGAAGATAACGCCGTCGATCACCGACCAGAACAGCGCCGCCGCCGCGGCCACGCCGACCACGTGGGAGACCCGGCGCGGCACGACGCGCTGCAGTCGGCGTGAGAGGAAACGGAAGGTGCGGCGAAACAGCCTGGCCAGCAACAGCAGCAGTGCAAAGATCGCCAACGCGATCAAGGCCACACTCAGCGGCCGAGTACCGCTGGCCGGCTCCATCTCCATCAGTACCCGCACGGAATCCTGCCAGCCCGAGGCACGCCACAGAAACGCCACCGCCACCACCGCACAGATACCGGCAGCGATACGCTTGATGCCAAGCGCGCCGCGTGGCCCCGGCACCGGTAGTTCGAGATAGGCCCACAGCCAGCGCATCAGGACACCCAGCGCATAGCCGGCGGAGAACGACAGCCCCGAAATCACCCCCTGAACGACAAAGGTGCGCGGCAGCAAACTCGGCGTCAGCGAAATGGCAAACAGCAGCGTTCCCACCAGCAGCCCAAGCGCCGAGAACTGACGTAGCACCTGCATGTCGATTTCCCCTTTTTCAGACGGCCAACTGCATCTGGACTGGCCAGGCATCGAGACATCGACCAGGCAGGTTACCTAGAGCCCCTCTCCACGTCCAACCGCCAAGCCCGCTCCTCACCGAGCAGATAGGCCAGTTATCGAGGCATAAAAGAGGAGAGCACACAATACAAAGCAACTTGACCGGCTGCTTATAACACAAATATCTAATACTACCAATATCTCAGGTTATGGACTCTACATGTTTCACAACAACCACCAAGACCAACTAGGCAAGACACTTCGACCCACACTCCTTGACTGTCAACAGTAATCAGATACAGCATTTAAAATAAAGAACACTTTATTAAAAATTACTTTAAAAGGTGTCTCTTTATTACCGCCATAAGACTAAAGTCTCGTCTTAAAACGCCGATATAACTCACTACCTGACAACGCTGATATAGAGCCGCCACCAGAGCGACGAAAACTCCCCCACGCGACAAATACAGATGACCTCGGAACCACCATGTTAAGGAACCTACATGACCAAGTTACTAAGTAATCTCTCCGTCAAAGCCAGCCTGACCGGCGTGCTAACTATCTTCTTCATACTCATTCTGGTGGTGGCCGGGCTCGGCTACCAAGGCGGTCGCCTGGGCGGTAACGCCCTCGCCGAACTGGAACGCACCGCGCTGGACAGACTGAACTACCTGAACCTCAGCCGGATCGCTGCTGGCGACACCCAGCGCCACTATCAGAATTTCTGGGACGCCGTTGAAGAGAACGATACGCAGCTCGCCGCCGACCAGGCATCACTGGCGCAAGAGCGGCTGGCCGCGGCCCAGCGCCACTTCGACACCTTCGACTCCTATCGGAGTGAAGCGGATAGCACCCTGGGTGAAGAGGTAACGGCCGACTTTACTGCGCTCGTCAACAACGTGCTCCTCCCTCAGCAAGCTACCGTCGAGCGAGGCGACGAAACGGACTTTCTCGCTCTACTGCCTACGGCTCGCGAGCATAATCAAGCCTTCGCCGCGTCGAGCAGCGCCTACGGCGATTACAGTTACGAATACTCTAACCAGCTGGTTGACGACTACCAGTCGCAGATGTCGCTATACGGCATTATCGACATTGCCGTGCTGATCCTGGCCGCGCTGATGGTGCTGGTCGTGCGTGTCGCTCTGGTGGGCAGCATCGTCAAACCCCTGGACGAAGCGGTCGCGCACTCGGAGCATATTGCCAAGGGCGATCTCTCCCACCCGATTCCCGAGCGTGGCCGCAACGAGCTGGGGCGTCTCTTCTCGGCCATGCAGCATATGCAGGCGGGACTGGCCAAGACCGTGGCCAATGTGCGCGACAGCAGCGGCTCGATTCATATCGGTGCGCGGGAGATCGCCAGTGGCAACACCGACCTGTCAGCGCGTACCGAGGAGCAGGCCGCCTCGCTGCAGGAGACCGCCGCGAGCATGGAGCAGCTCACCGCCACGGTGAAGCAGAACGCCGACAATGCTCGCCAGGCCAGCACCCTGGCCAATGAAGCCTCCACCACCGCAGGCCGCGGCGGCGAGGAGGTCGACCAGGTGATCACCACCATGCACGCCATTGCCGGCAGCTCCAAGAAGGTGGTGGATATCATCAGCGTGATCGACTCGATTGCCTTTCAGACCAATATCCTGGCGCTCAACGCCTCGGTGGAAGCGGCCCGCGCCGGTGAGCAGGGCCGTGGCTTTGCCGTGGTGGCCAGTGAGGTACGCAACCTGGCCAGCCGCAGTGCCGACGCCGCCAAGGAGATCAAGACGCTTATCGAGGCCTCAGCTACTCAGGTAAAAGATGGCTCTGAGCTGGTCGAGAGTGCCGGCGGCACCATCCGCGAGGTCGTCGCGTCGGTGAAACGCGTCAATGACATCATGGACGAGATCTCTGCTGCCTCTCAGGAACAGAGCTCCGGTATCGAGCAGGTCAACCAGGCCGTGTCACAGATGGACGAAGTCACTCAGCAGAACGCGGCGCTGGTTCAAGAGGCCTCGTCGGCCGCTTCTTCACTGGAGGAGCAGGCCGCCAGGCTGGAATCGGTGGTCTCTACCTTCCGGCTCGTCGACGCTGCCTCGTCGCCGTCACGTCCCGCGCTGACCACACAGGCGAGCAGTGCGCCGGCCAAGTCGCTTGACGCACCCGCAGCGCCAAAAGCAAGCCAAAACAAGGCCGAGCTGGAGTGGGACACCTTCTGACAACACCCGTAACCCTCTGACTGTCCTTACTCTCCCTAGGCGGCCCGGATACCGGGCCGCCTTTCTCGTTTACGCCTTGCGCTGGTGCAGCAAACGCCCTAGTTGCTCTCGTACGGTGCACTCGCTGCGCAGCCAGGGCGTCAGCAGCCGAGTCGAGAGGGGAATAAACAGGAACACCATCAGCGGTGTCAGCACCAGGGTGCTGACCAGTACCTGGGCAACCAGCGGCAGCGCGGCAAGCGCACTGCCGGCCAGCAGTTGAAACAGTAGCGACACCGGAAAGAACGCCAGCCAGATCGCTACGGCCTGCTTCCAGCGTGGCGGCGTCTGGCCACTGACGTCGGCAAACCAGCGGTCGAGCCCGATGGCGCGGTGTTCATGAGGCGCCTCGAACAGCCCACGTCCGCGCAGCAGCCAGGCGCGCCGTGAGGCGGAGTGCTCCCAGGCGGCAAGGGTTTGAGTGTCACGGAAGCGAAAGATGATCTGGTATTCATCGTCGCCGGGCGGCGGCGCCAACACGCCTGAGCCGAGATAGCCGGCAAAATCGGCTGCCAGGTCACGGCCTTCATTGAGCCAGGCGATAAAGGCACGGTAGCGGCCATCAGCCACACGGCGCGCCACCATCAGGGTCACGGGGGCGGTAGACATTGTGTATCTCCTGTTTCGTCGGCAGTGCGGGTAGCGCCGCCGAGCGGACGAACGGCCTGGGTAAAGGCCGTCGTTTCCATCTAACATCTAGCAAAAACTACACCATCTTTTTCCAAAATGGCATAAGACCATGATCTAGCCACTATTCGATAAAAAGAATTGAATATCTCGTTCCACCTGAATCATTCCACTGGAAAGAGACGCCTTCCCATCTGGACCCACAATAAAAAGCCGGCACCCGTGGGCACCGGCAAGGCCATGCAAGAGCAGATCAGCCGGTCGCTGCCACCGCCACTGACGCCGCGCCGCGTTTGAGGGCCGCGTAACCAAGCCCCGTGACCAGTGAGCCGATCACGATGGCTGCCAGGTAGAGCAGCACCGGGGAGATGGCGCCAGGGATCATCAGCACGAAGATGCCGCCATGGGGCGCCATCAGCTGGGCGCCGACCAGCATGGAAAGCGCCCCGGTCACCGCACCGCCGGCGATGCAGGCGGGGATCACCCGCAGCGGGTCCTTGGCGGCGAAGGGAATGGCGCCCTCGCTGATAAAGCACAGGCCGAGCACGAAGGAGGCCTTGCCCGCCTCGCGCTCCGGCTGCGAGAACTTGTGACGTGCCACGAAACTGGCGATACCCATGCCGATCGCCGGCACCATCCCGGCGGCCATGATCGCCGCCATCGGCGCATAGGTCTGGGAGGCCAGCAGGCCGACACCAAAGGTGTAAGCGGCCTTGTTGACCGGGCCACCCAGGTCGAAGCACATCATGGCACCGAGCAGGATCCCCAGCAGCACGGCGTTGGTAGCGTCCATGCCGGCCAGGAAGGCGGTCAGCCCAGCCATGATCGCCGCCACCGGCTCACCGATCACATAGATCATGGTCAGACCGGTGACCAGACTCGCCACCAGCGGGATGATCAGGATCGGCTTGAGCGACTCCACGCTGGACGGCAGTTTGACGTAGCGCGCCACCGCCAGCGCTACGTAGCCGGCCAGGAACCCGGCCAGGATGCCGCCGATGAAGCCGGCCTCGATCTCGGCCGCCAGCATGCCGCCGATCATGCCCGGAGCGATGCCGGGCCGGTCGGCGATGGAGTAGGCGATATAGCCGGCCAGTACCGGGATCATCAGCGCGAAGGCGGTACCGCCGCCGATCTGCATCAGCGCCGCCGCCAGGGTCCCCTCCTGCTCGAAGGCATCGATGCCGAACACGAAGGAGAGTGCGATCAGCAGACCGCCGGCCACCACCATCGGCAGCATAAAGGAGACCCCCGTCAGCAGGTGCTTGTAGACACCCACCTCCTTGATGCTCTTGGCCCCTTCGGCGCCGCTGGCGGCGTGCCCCGACTCCTCCACCGCGGCATTGGCCAGCGCCGCCTCGATGGTCGGCTGGGGCCGCTTCAAGGCATTGCCGGTGGAGGTGCGATAGATGCGCTTGCCGGCGAAGCGGGTTGGGTCGACCTCGATGTCGCAGGCCAGCAGCACCACGTCGGCGGCGGCGATCTCCTCCTCGGTAAGCTTGTCCTGAGCGCCCACCGAGCCCTGGGTCTCGACGCGAATCTGGTGCCCCAGCGCCTTGCCGGCCTCGCTGAGCGCCTCTGCCGCCATAAAGGTGTGAGCGACCCCGGTCGGGCAGGCGGTGACGGCGACGATGCGGTTTGTTGCAGGGCTTGCTACCGAGCTGTCGTCGGCCGCCGCATCTGGCTGGAACGCCTCAGCGTCGCGACTGGCCAGCGCGAGGAAGGCATCCGGATCAGGCAGCGCCTGATCGATGGGTGCCTGGTAGAGCCGCTTGCCAGCGAAACGCTGTGGGTCCGGCACCCGCTCGGCAGCCACTACGACCAGGTCGGCGGCAGCGATCGCCTCGGCACTGACCGGGGTCAGCGGCTCGAGCTGACCGTGCATCTCGACGCTGACCTGCCACTGGCGACGTGCCGCGGCCTGCTCCAGGCGGCGAGCGGCAAGGAAGGTGGTCGCCATGCCACTGGGGCAGGCGGTGATCAAGATAATGTTCATGCGAGCGCTCCCCCGCTATCGACGTCGTCGAGGCGACGCACACGGGTCTGTTGTTGGAGTGAAGAGAGATCCTCGGCGTGGACGTTGCCCACTCCGACGTGACGAACCGATTCCGCCGACAGTGCAGTGGCGAAGCCGAGTGCCTGCTGTGGCTCATGACCTTCGAGCACACCGTGCAGCATGCCGGCAACCAGAGTGTCGCCAGCGCCCACGGTGCTGGCCACCGCCACCCGCGGCGGCGTCGCCAGCCAGGTACCGCGGCGACTGACCCACAGCACGCCCTCGGCCCCCGCAGAGATCAACGCTTCCTCGACGCCAGTCGCGTGCAGCCGTAGCGCCGCGGTCAGTCGTTCGGATGGGGTATCCAGCGCCCGGCCGGCCCAGTCGGCGAGTTCCAGCTCGTTGGGCTTGACCGCGGTGGGCCCGGCCCCGATGGTGGCCCTGAGTGCCGCACCGCTGGTGTCGACCCACACCGGCAGGCCGTGGCCGCGCAGCCGCACCACCAGGGCGGCGAGATCCTCGGCAGCGACTCCCGGCGGCAGACTGCCGCCGATCAGTACCGCATCGGGACGCTGGGCGGGATCGCCGGCCAACGCATCGAGGCGTTCGAGCAGCGCCGCGAAGGCCGTCGCATCGATCTCCACGCCCGGCCCGTTGATATCGGTGACCCGGCCGTCATGCTCGGCGACCTTGGCGTTGATGCGCGTTTCCCCGGCGACGCGCAGAAAATCATCGCTGACCCCCATCGCCTCGAAGGCGCGCAGAAAAGGGCCGTCGTTGTCGGCGCCCAGAAAGCCCGAGACGCGCACCTGGTGGCCGAGGGCAGCCAGCACCCGGGCCACATTGACCCCCTTGCCGGCGGCCACGAGATGGGTGGCGTCGGTGCGGTTGACCTGCCCCAATGCAAGACGCGGCAGGCTGATCGCAAGGTCCAGCGCCGGGTTGAGACTGAGAGTGAGGATATTGGCCATCAGCGCGCCTCCAGGGCGTCGCGGACCGCCTCGCTGGTGGACTGCGCCAGCGCCAGCTCGGCCTGGGCTTGTGCCTCGGCAAGATCGACGTCGCGTAGGCGTGCCTTGACCAGCGGCACCTGCCGAGCGCTGACCGACAGCTCGTCGACGCCCAGTCCCACCAGCACCGGTACCGCCATGGCATCGGAGGCCAGTTCGCCGCACACCCCGACCCACTTGCCTTGGGCGTGTGCCGCGTCGACGGTCATCTTGATCAGCCTCAATACCGCAGGATGCAGGCCGTCGGCCTGGGCCGAAAGCTCGGGGTGGCCGCGGTCGATGGCCAGGGTGTACTGGGTCAGGTCGTTGGTACCCACCGAGAAGAAGTCGACCTCGGCGGCCAGGCTCGGCGCAAGCAACGCGCAGGACGGCACCTCGATCATTACCCCCAGTTGCACATCGGTGGCACGCTGGGTGGCGGGAATCTCATCCAGCAGGCGGTCATAGATCGCCTTGACCTGGCGGAACTCGGCAATGTCCTTGACCATCGGCAGCATGATCCGCAGTGGCGTGCCGAGCGCCGCGATCAGCAGCGCTCTCAGCTGGGTCTCCAGCACCTCTGGCTGAGTCAACGCCAGGCGAATGCCGCGCAAACCGAGGAAAGGGTTATCCTCCTGGGGCACCGGCCAATACGGCAGCGGCTTGTCGCCGCCCACGTCGAGGGTGCGCGCCACCAGCGGCCGCCCCTCGAGGGCAGTGATCGCCTGGCGATACTCCTCGATCTGTGTCGAGAGGTCTGGCGCCGACGCATGAGCCATAAAGACAAACTCGGTACGCAGTAGACCAATGCCTTCGGCGCCACGCTCCACCGCATCCGCCGCGTGGGCGGTATTACCCAGATTGGCGGCGACCTCGACACGATGCCCGTCGCGGGTTCTCCCCTCCTCGAAACGCGCCTCCCAGGCAGCCCTTTCGCGTCCCTCGCGCTCCTTGAGTCGCAGCTCGGCGCGGCTGCGGCGCTCCGCCGACGGCGCCGGCGTCACCCGTCCATGCTCGCCATCGAGGATCATCTCGACGCCGTTGTCGAGGGTCAGCACGCGCTGGCCACCCCCCACTACGGCCGGGATGCCCAGCGCTCGCGCCAGGATCGCGCTGTGCGCAGTCGCGCCGCCCCGGGCAGTCAGCAAGCCGCGCACCCGGGTAGTGTCGAGGCGCGCCACGTCGGAAGGACCGACGTCGTCCATCACCAGGATATAGGGATGCTCCGGCGGCTCAGGCAGTTCGACGCGGCACAGCACGCCGAGTACCCGGCGGCCCACATCGCGCAGGTCGGCGGCGCGCTCGGCCAGCAGCCGGTCGGCGAGCATCTCCTGAGCATGAGCCGCGGTCTCGATGGCCTCCCACCAGGCGGCCTCGGCGGAGAGCCCTTCATGGATGCCGTCACGAGCCGCCTGGTGCAGCTCAGGGTCATCGAGCATCTCTTCATGCATCGACAGAATCTCGGCCACCTCGCCCCCCGGAGCACGCTGAACCAGCTCGTCGAGCTGCGCGCAGCTAACGGCAATCGCCTGTTCGAGCCTGGGGATCTCGTGACCGGCCCCCTGGCCGGGGCGCGGATAGTCGAAGCGCGGGGTGCGCATCACGAACACAGGTGCAATGGCCAGCCCCGGCGAGGCGGCTACCGCCAGGTGCGGCGTATCGACCGGGAGCGGCGCCACAACAGGCGTCGAGTCAGAGGCCATGGCAGTATGCTCGCGCCCTTCATCGAAGGGCGCCACTTTCTCGCCAAGCCCGGCGCTGACCGCCGCGCAGACCTCGGCCAGCGCCGCCTCGGCTCCCGTGCCCTCGGCCGAGAACAGCAGCTGCTGGCCGCGCCGCGCGCCGAGGCCGATGACCTTGGTCAGACTCGCAGCCGACACTGCCGCCCCGCTGCCTTCGGCAAGGCGCACCTTGACGGCCATCGGCTGGGCACGCGCCACCTGCACCAGCTGCTTGGCCGGCCGCGCATGCAGGCCGTGGGCATTGAGCACCCTCACCCTCGCCGTCTGCGCACTGGCCGACTCACCGGCCAAGCGCGCCAGCACCTCGGCTTCCCCAAGTCCTGCCAGGGTCTCGCCTGCACCGCCGTCGAGCAACACCGCCAGCCGCTCCAGCAGCGGCCGATGCGCCTCGCCCTGAGCCGCCAGGCAGAATACTCCATTGACCGCACCGTACGCCGAAGCCAGGGGGGCCTCCGGCGTGGCCAGCGCCAGTGCCGGCTGCATGACGCCCGCCTGGCTGCTGGTCAGCCACAGCCCCTGTCCCAATGGTTGAAGGGTGGCTGCGGCGATATCGGCCACGAAGGTACTCTCCACGCATCCCGCCTGGCGCAGCCGTGCGGCGCCGGCCAAGGCCAGCTCGGCGGCATCACGGGCAGGAAATCCCAGGCACAGCGTCTCGGCATCGAGACGCGACTCGACCACCGCCTTGGAAAGCAGCGCGGCAACATCGCCAGCCGCGGTGGCGGCGGCCAGGCGCTCGGCGACGCCGTCACGGTCGAGGACATGGGTCAGCTGACGCAGGATGTCGAGGTGCTCGTCGTTCTGAGCGGCAATGGTGACCAGCACGTGGACACGATTGCCGTCATGCCAGTCGACGCCGCGGGGAAACTGCAGCACCCGCACCCCGGTACGTTTGACATGCTGACGGCTATCCGGCGTGCCGTGGGGAATGGCAATCGCGTTGCCGAGAAAGGTCGACGACTGCGCTTCTCGGGCGTGGAGCCCCTGGCGATAGCCGGCATCGACCAGCCCTGCCGTCTCCAGCGCCTGGGCGGCGGCATCGAGTGCCTCGCGCCAGTCGCTCGCCTGGCAGTCGAGAAGAACGTCGTTATGGCCGAGTGTCAGCATGAGCTGCCTCCTGTGGGTGCCTCCGCGGGCGAAGGGCAAGAAACGGTGTACGACACGCTGCCATTTGACGTGCCTGGATTCCGGCGCTACATCTTATAAGCCCAAGCTGAATCGTGTCACCATTCGTTGGACGTAATGCTGGATCGAGAACATGCTTTTATCAAGCCACAATGCCTACGACTTTGGCAGGGGGCATAAAGCCACATGGGTGGCGTAGAATAAGGAATCCGACGAGTGCCCAAGCCAAGGAAATCCGTCATGACCCTAGCCGAAATCGCCCGACTGGCGGGCGTCTCGCGCACCACGGCGAGCTATGTGATCAACGGCCGGGCCAAAGAGCGACGTATCAGCCAGGACACGGTCGACAAGGTCATGGCTGTCGTTGAACGCCACCACTATCGCATCGATGCCCAGGCTGCCGCGCTGCGGCGTGGTGCCAGCCGAACCCTGGGCCTGATCATTCCCGATCTGGAGAACGCCAGCTATGCGCGACTCGCCAAGCGCCTCGAGCGCGGCGCCCGAGAGCGCGGCTACCAGCTGCTGATCGTCGGCTCCGACGACGACCCCGACAGCGAGCGCGAGCTGGCCAGGGCGCTGCGCGCCCAGCGCTGCGATGCGCTGATCGTCGCCAGCTGTCTGGCCATGGACGACCCTTTCTACGCCGAACTGATGGAGAGCGGGCTGCCGATCATCGCCGTCGACCGCGCCATGGACCCTGCGCACTTCATCAGCGTGGTCAGTAACAACCAGGCCGCCGCGTCGACCCTGACCCGTTCGGTGCTGTCTCCCGAGGTGGAGCGTATCGCCTGGCTGGACGCCGTGCCCCGGCTGTCGATCAGCGTCGAGCGACGCGCTGGCTTCCAGCACGCCCTGGCCGGCGCACCGGCCCAGGCAGTGACCTATAGCGCCGCACGCTACGAGCGCAGCGAGGGGGCACGCCTGATGCGCCAGCTGCTCGACGATCACAGCCTCCCCGATGCCCTGGTCACTGCGTCCTATACGCTACTCGATGGCGTCTTCGACGTCCTGCTAGAGCGCGGCAGTCTGCCCCAGCGGCTGCGTCTGGCGACCTTCGGCGACGACCGCCTGCTGGACTTCCTGCCGCTGGCGGTCAATTCTCTGCCGCAGGATCACGCGCGTATTGCCGAACTGACCCTCAACCGCGCCCTGGCCGCCTGCAAGGATGACTATCACCCCGGCCAGGACGTGGTCGAGCGCAGCCTTCGCCGGCGCCTGCCACAGCTGGCTGATGACCTTCAGATGGTATAGAATACTCAACAAGAGAGCGCCGTAGCGACAGCGCTCTGATTGTGCCCACATCGATCCACCGCCTCTATTTACTTCAAATGGGCGGTGGATTTTTTGATGCCACGTCGCCAGCCACACACCTTACGGGTGACATCATGAACGCTTATCTTGAACAGCGCGCACTAAAAATCTCTACCGCGATGACGCTGATGGTAGCAAGCCTCGGGGTGGTCTTCGGGCTGCTCTCCGGCTCGCGTTCGATCCTCTTCGACGGGGTCTTCTCGACCATCGATGCCGCCATGTCGATGCTGGCGCTGTTCGTGTCACGGCTGGTGATGAAGGAGTCGAGCCAGCGCTTCCAGCTCGGCTACTGGCACTTCGAACCCATGGTCGCCGCCCTCAACGGCTCGATCCTGCTGCTGCTGTGTTTCTATGCCTTCCTCAACGCCGTCAGTGGGTTGATGGAGGGCGGTCGAGAGCTGGCCTTCGACGTGGCGATCGGCTACGCGGTTATCGTCTGCGCCGCCTGCTACGCGATGTTCTTCTATGAGCGCCGTCTGAATCGCCGCGCGCGCTCAGAGTTTGTGCGTATCGATACCCAAGGCTGGCTGATGGCGGCGCTGATCACGACTGCCCTGCTGATCGCCTTCATCGCCGCGCTGCTGATGGAAGACACCGCCCTGGCGGTATGGACGCCCTACGTGGATTCGGCGCTGCTGGCGGTGCTGACGCTGTGCTTCATGCCGGTGCCGCTAGGTATCGTACGCCGCGCCCTACGCGAGATCATGATGATCGCCCCGCCAGCGCTGGACGCGGAGGTACATGCGGCGATGGCGCCGGTCATGCAGCACTCGGGGCTACTGGAGTACTCTAGCCACGTGGCCAAGAGCGGCCGCGTGCACACCATCGAGATTCACCTGTTGACCACGCCGGAGTTTGCTCGTGAGGCAGGGGTGGCGCGACTCGACGAGATCCGCGCCGAGATCGCCTCGCGGCTGAGCATTCCCGGCGCCCAGCGCTGGTTCACGCTCTCGTTCACCGCCGAGCGGCGCTGGCTATAAGCGCTCGCCAAGTCTCCAGCGCTGCTCCAGAGCCGCCAGCGAGGGCCCCAGCAGCTGCTGCAGTGCGGCCACCGCTTCTCGGCATGACGCCTCCTGTGATGCGGCCTGTTCGAGATCACGCGCTGCCGCGGCCAGCCGCCACAGCCCCAAGCTGCCAGCCTCGCCCTTGATCAGATGTGCCAGCATCTCCAGGCGTGCCCCGTCGCCGGCCACCTGGGCAGACCACAGCTCCTCTATGCGCGTCGGCATGTTCGATTGGAACAGCGCCATCAGCGCCAGGCGGTCGTCCAGGGACAGGCTCTTCTCGAGTTCGTGCAGGGCGCCGTCATCGAGCCAGCCTGTTGGTTCGGTCTTCTCGTCAGCCGCAGCCGAGCCTGACGCCCCGCTCAGATGACTTTCGAGTACCGCCTGTAGTGCCTCCCGATAGAGTGGCTTGGCCAGGTAGCCGTTCATGCCCGCCTCGCGGCAGCGCGCTTGATCCCCGTCCAGCGCGCCAGCGGTCATTGCCACAATCGGGACATGCCGCGTCCAGCCCTCGCGCTGACGTAGCGCACGGGTCACCGCCAGGCCATCCATATCGGGCATCTGCACATCCATGAAGATCAGATCGAAGCGCTGAGTCACGCAGCAGGCCAGCGCCTCACCGCCACTGCCCGCCACGGTGACCCGGCAACCCAAGCGTTCGAGCATGGCCACCGCCACCTGCTGGTTGATCGGGTTGTCCTCGACCAGCAGCAGCGTCGCCTCCAGGCACTTGGCGGCACGCTCCTGAGTATCAGCCTCGCGAACATGGCGCCCTTCAGGCGCGGGCAGCAACGGGAGTCGACACCAGAAGCGACTGCCATGGCCAGGCTGGCTGGTAAAATCGATCTCGCCGCCCATCGCCTCGACCAGCTGCTTGCAGATCGCCAGGCCGAGCCCACTGCCGCCAAAGCGCCGCGCCGTAGAAGCATCGCCTTGGCGAAAGGGCTCGAACACCCCCTCGCGCTGAGCCTCGGCGATACCGCAGCCGCTGTCGCTGACGCTAATCTCGAGCCACTCCTCTCCGCAGCGCCGCGCGTCAAGCAGCACCTCGCCGCTGGCCGAGAATTTGACCGCATTGGAGAGCAGGTTGAGGATCACCTGATTGACTCGCCCCGGGTCACCGTAGAGCCGCACCGGTAGTCGCGGATCAACCTCGCTGCGCAGCGTCAGCGACTTGGCATTGGCACGTGGCACAAAGAGGGCCACCGCCCGTTTCACCACCTCGCGCAGGTCGTAGTCGGTATGCTCCAGCTCCAGGCGGCCGGCCTCTACCTTGGAGAAATCGAGGAGGTCGTTGATCAATCCCAGCAGCTGCCCACCGCTCTCGTGAATCGTCGTGGCGTAGTGCTGCGACGTGGCATCCAGCGCACGCTCGCGCAGCAGTTCGCTCATGCCAATCACGCCGTTAAGTGGGGTGCGGATCTCATGGCTGACCGTGGCCAGAAACTCGCTCTTGGCCTGGCTCGCCGCTTCGGCACGTCGTGCAGTGATTTCAAGCTCAGCGCTCAGCGCCTCGGTGGCACGCCGCGCGGCAGTACTCTCGCGCGCTTCGCGAAACAGAAACACCACCACCAGCGCAGCGGCAGCGCTCATCGCCACGATCAGTCCCAGCAGCAGGCGATAGAGGCGCTGCAGCTGCTCCCGCTCGCGGGTGGTGGTTTCGGCGAGGTGGGCATTGATCGCCACGATCAACTCCTCGCTGTCGCTGGTCAGGGCCTCGAGGCGCGCATCAAGCGCCTCGCGACCGCCCTCTTCCAGCGAGAAATCACTGCGGTAGAGCGACTCATCGATGGCAGCGGCATGTTTGCCGATCGCTTCCATCAATGCCGCCGCGCGGGGGATGGTGTCGAGCAGCTCGGCAAGCTCGCCGCGGCGCAACAGGTTGACGCGGCTATACATCAGCTCGAAGCGCAGGCGCAGCTCTTCCAGCGTGTCACCCGCGGTCGGTCGGGCCAGCTGCGAGCGTAGCTGAATCGCCTCGCGATCCAGTTTGTAGGCCGACCAGGCGGTATCACCACCGACGCTCTGTGCGAGGCTCTCCTGGCGCCACAGCACCAGCCCCGACACGGCAATGGCGGCAACGAAGAACAGCAGGGCGGCAAAGGCGCCGATTTTCAGTCGGCCGGGATAGCGCAGCATCACACGCCCCTTATCGCGCCGGGCGGTCAATCGGCATGGATATTGACCACCTGCCACACCGAACGGAAGCGAATCGTTTCATTATGCAGTTCGGGATAGTCATCGAACGGATAGAGCACGAAGATCGGACCGTAGTCGCGAATCGGCATCGGCTCACCGTTGCGCGTGAGGGCCAGTATCACGTCATAGTCATGAAAATTGGCGACCGGTATGTCGGCGGCAAAATCGTTCAGCGCCCGCACCCGCACCGTCTCGCTGTCAGCCCCCACCGTCTCGAGCAGAGCCCGCGCCAGCGGCCCCTCGAAACTGTTCGGACCATCGGTCCAGGGGGTATGGGTCTCGATCACCCGGGTGGGTAGTGACATCAACATCTCGGCATCGAAATGCGCCTCGTCGTCGACGTTGGTGTGCGCAATATTGCCCGAGACCGTGAGGATCACCTCACCCTGCGGGCTGGGCAAGGCCCAGGCCGCCAGCGGCAGGACGCTCAGCCCCACCGCCAGTGTCAACAGGCCGGCGATAGGCAACAGAGGGTGACGAATGCGCATGGCGGCCCCTTACGTATAAACGTTGTTATGATCGTGGTACTTCTTGATCCGTCGCACTATTTTGCCATATTCCCTGGTGTAGAATCTCTCCGTTGCCGCTTCTCGCGGCATACTGGATGTTTTCCGGCCACAGGAGAGGTCTCTTGTCCGAGCAGTTGAAGGATTTTGCCTACGCCTTCTGGCACGCCATAAACAACCTGCTACCCATCATCGTCGTGGTCGTGGTGTTCCAGGCCCTGGTCTTGCGCCAGTGGCCGGAGGGCGGCGTGAGCATGGCAATTGGTCTGCTGATCGTGGCGCTGGGCGTGGCACTGTTCCTGCGCGGCCTGGAGCTGGGGATCTTTCCGGTTGGCAAGAGCCTCGCCAACCAGTTCGCCAGGCGCGGCTCGCTGCCGATCCTGATCAGTTTCGGCTTCGCCATCGGTTTCTCGGCGGTGATCGCGGAACCGGCACTGATCGCCGTCGCCGATCAGGCCGCCGAGATCAGCGACGGGCGCATCGATGCCCTGACCCTGCGCCTGATCGTCGCCGCCTCGGTGGGCCTGGTGATGGCGATGGGGATCGTGAGGGTGATTCTCGGCCACCCACTGCACTGGTATATGATCATCGGCTATCTGACGGTGGTTCTAGTGACCTTCTTCGCCCCAGAAGAGATCGTCGGTCTGGCCTATGACTCTGGCGGCGTGACAACCAACATCGTCACCGTCCCGCTGATCGCCGCGCTGGGCATCGGCCTTGCCACTTCGATACGTGGCCGCAACCCATTGATAGACGGCTTCGGCCTGGTGGGCCTGGCGGTGATGGTACCGATGATCAGCGTGCAGCTGTACGGCATTATCGTCTACGGCCAGGCCAGCCCGGCGGGAGACGCCGAGCTGGTGATGAACGGCGACGCGGCCCTGGATGCGGCCCATCCGCTGCTGCAGATGGTGCTCGACCTGTTCAGCATGCTGCGCGACGTATTGCCAATCCTGCTGGTGATCCTGTTCTTTCAGTATGCCGTGCTCAAGCGCGCCCTCTCCAACCGGCTGCGCGTCGCGGCGGGCTTCGCCATGGTGATCATCGGCCTCTATGCGTTCGTGGTGGGGCTCAAGCTTGGCCTGTTCCCGATCGGGCGCAGCATGGCCGAGCAGTTGATTCAGTTCGACAGCTGGCTGTGGGTCTACCTGTTCGCTTTCAGCATCGGTTTCGCCACTACCATGGCCGAGCCGGCGCTGATTGCCGTGGGTCAGCAGGCCGAGGAGGCCGCCGCAGGCAAGATCGACGGTAAAGCGATTCGTCTGCTGGTGGCAATGGGGGTCGCGATTGGTATCACCATCGGCATACACCGCATCATCACCGGCGACTCTATCCACCACTACATCATCGCCGGCTACAGCCTGGTGATTGTGCTTACCGCGCTGTCGCCGCGCTATATTGTCGCGCTAGCCTTCGATCTCGGCGGGGTCACCACGTCGGAGGTCACCGTCCCACTGGTCACCGCATTGGGAATAGGACTGGCCACGCATATCGAAGGGCGCAACGTACTGATCGACGGTTTCGGTCTGATTGCCTTCGCGTCGATATTTCCCATCGTTACCGTGATGAGCTATGCCATCATCATGGAACGTCTGGTCAAATGGAGGAGTGTCCGCCCATGAAGTTTTCTGCACTGGTCGCTATCGTGCCCGAGGAGCTCGAGCAGGAGTGCCTCGATGAAGCCAACCGTATCGGCGGCGGCGGGGTTACTCTGCTATCGGGGCGGGGGCTGGGCGGGGAGCCCAAGAAGACCTTTTTCGGCCTGACCTTCGAAGGCAGTCAGACAGTGATGCTGATGGTGCTCGAGAAGGGGCTGTCGTTGAGCGTGCTCAAGGCACTACAGAAAGTACTCAACCACGACGGCGAGAGCTCCCGGGGCGTGGTATTCACGCTACCCATCGAGCATCTCGGCGGTCTCGACATCTCGCAGCTGGAGCGCTTCGAGCAGCACCTGCGCGATACCCTCTAACCCCATCCACTCACCCATCACCCGGTGGTACTACAGGAAACATGGCTATGCTGGTCAAAGACATCATGGTGCGCGATGTGGTCAAGGTGTCAGCCTTCGCCACCCTGCGCGAGGCCCTGGCGCTGATGAAGCGCCATTCACTCAAGTCGCTGGTGGTGGAACAGCAGAACGCCCACGACGCTTGGGGGCTGATCACCTACACCAATATACTCAAGACCATCGTTGCCGAAAGCGGTGATATCGATCTGGTCAACGTCTATGACGTCTGCGCCAAGCCGGTGATCTCGGTGGGCGAGAACCTGGACGTCAAGCACGTCGCAGCGCTGATGACCGACAACCGCGTCAAGCGGGTACTGGTGCTGCGTGACAATGAGCTGGTTGGCCTGCTGACCATGGACGATATCATCGGTACCGTACTCGAGATACTCGACTGACGGTCCTCGCCGCCGCTTCGTGCATGGCCTATTGGGCCGGCTCCACGCCCATCCGGCCGGGCAACTCCTCGAGGCCATCCAGGTAGCGCTGCAGCTGGTAGGCACGGTCCTCGAGCACGGCGTTGCGGCGCAGCTGCTCGGCCAACGGCCAGGGGGTATCGCCTTCCGCCCACGCCTCATCGTCGATATAGCCCTCCTCGGCATGCTGCAGATCGGCATAATAGGCCGCGATAAAGGCAAAGTCGGCGTCGCGACTCAGTTCCCACTGCTGCTGGGCGGCGTCCAGGGCCTGGCGCGCCTCACTACCCAGCCTCCCGGACAGCCGCGAGGCCAGGCGCTCCACCTCATCCTGCCAGTCATCGTAGGCGTCCGACGCGCAGGCCTGCATGGCCGGCGTCTGCCAATCGCCCTCCTCCATGCAGCTGTCGGTCTTATGGTCGATGGGATGACTACCCCGGGTCGGCGGCGGTTCCGCCTGGGCCAGCCCGGCTAGCGGCGCTGCGAACATCAGCACGGCGACCGCCTGGCATAATCGCAAGTGCGTCATGACACTACCTCCACCTCGGCGTCCACTTCCAAAGTACCGCTTCGGGCCACGATCAGGTTCTGGCCGAAATAGATCAAGCCATCGGGTCCGCGCCGATACCCCGCCAGCGTGCGCAGCGGCTCACGCTCGGGCAGAAACTCTCCCGTCGCCGGGTCGACGGTGACCATGACACAGCGCGAACAGGGCTTGTCCACCAGCAGCTCCACCTCACCGATACGCAGCATATGCCAGTCGTCTTCGGCGTAAGGCAGACTACCGGTGACCACCAGATTGGGACGAAACTGGGCCATTCGCTGCGGGGTGTCGAGGCGGGTATTGAGGTCGTCCAGCGACGCCTGACCGATCAGCAGTAGCGGGTAGCCGTCGGCGAAACTGACCCGCTTGCCCAGCGCCTGGCGGTAGCGCGGCGAGCGCTCGCCGAGCCATAGCAGGCGCACCGGCTCCCCCACGACCTCGCTCAGCCAGGCATCTGCCTCGGCAGTGGTGGTCAAGCCGGAGAAACGGTCGCTCCACACCTGAGTGGCCAGCGGCTCACCGATGAAGTTGGCATGGTGCAGCGTCAGATCGTCCAGCGCCGCGTGATGCAGCACGATGCCGCCGTCGAACAGCGTGGTCGAGACACGCTGCAGTTGCGGGTGGCTACGCGCGGTAACGAAGACGCCGTCCAGGCGCGCCACCATATAGCGACGGTCTCCCGTCAGCCCCTCCTCGCCGGCCCAGGCCGCGCTGAGGGCCTCGCCGGCGGTGGACTTGATCGGATAGTGAAACAGGCCAGCGAGGCGCAGCGACGAGTCTGCCATGCGAGGGTCCTTTCATCGGTGGTATCAGCCGGCGCAGCAACGACGCTGGGGGCGATGATCGCCCCCAGCATAGTCGTATCGACGGGCACTCCGCCACGCCATCAGCTCTTGGGCAGCGTCTCGACGCGCACCAGGTCTTCATAGGCGTGCCAGCTGGCATGACCGAGCACAGGCAGGATCAGCGCCAGGCCGATATAGAAGGTCATTACCCCGATCAGTACGCAGACGGTCAGTATTGCCGCCCACAGCAGCATGGGGCGGAAGTTGCGCGCTACCGACCTTACGCTGGCCTCGATCCCTTCCATGAAGGTCAGATCGTGGTCCATCAGCGTGGGAATCGCCACCACGCTGATCGAAAAGGCACCGAAGGCCAGAATGGCGCCAGCGGCAGTGCCCACCGCCAGCATCCCGAAACCTTCCCGCGTAGTGATCAGTGCGGTGTACAGGGTATCGGGACTCGGCGTCTCGAAGCCGAAGAACAGCGCAAACAGCAGCGTCGCCAGGCGAATCCAGGCGAGGAAGAAGATCATCATCATCACGCCCATCATCGCCAGCTGACCGGCATGCGGACGCCAGGCGCCGAAGGCATCGCCAAGCGTCGGCGCCCGACCCTCCTCGAGGCGTCGACTGATACCGTAGGAGCCCACCGCCACCAGCGGCCCCAGGAACATGAACCCCGCCACCAGCGGCAGCAGCCAGTGCCACAGGCCCAAGGTGAAGGCGCCGGCAGTGATCGCGATACTCAAGCCCACCCAGAACATCCCGTAAGCCAGGCTGACCGCCGTGGCCTCGCGAAAGTCCTTGAAGCCAGCCTCCAGCCAGGCGCGCGGCCGGTCCATTCCCACCGGGTTGATGGTGATCTTTACCGTGGCATCGGACTGCTTGTGTTTGTTCGTTTCCGCAGCATTCATGGCGTTACCCCTTATCCCGCAAGCAGTGATCCGGCACACCGGGATCGGGCCCGTCGAGGCCGCGTTCGCGGGTGGCCAATACAAGGCTAGATGCCTTTTTCCTCCCACACCTCTACTGTAGTGCAGCGTTCGCCAATGTGCAGCTGGAACGCTTTCAACGCGGCGGCTGCATGGACACTAATGGATATAAAAAATTAATTTTATATAATTATTGTCAACGGCGCTTGCCCCGCGGGCGGTGCCTGACGCTATGCTGATAGCGTCACTGCCCTCGCTGAGCGAGGGAATAACGATAAACAACGTCTTGTGAGGGATCTGACGATGAACGTACGCCTACCACGTGCGGCTACGGCGGTACTCGGCGCCTGTCTGCTGCTGGGCGCGGCCCAGCAGGCGCTGGCCGACGACTACGACCTGCAGCTGGAAGTGATGGCCGGCGGTTGCGCCAACTGCCACGGCACCGATGGCACACGCGCCGGCAGCGTGCCGCCGCTGGCCGGCCGCGACGCTGACTATCTGCAGGAGCGCCTGCTGGCCTACAAACGCGATGAGGTGGCCGACACCACCATCATGAACCGCATCGCCAAAGGCTTCAGCGACGACGAGCTGACCAGCCTGGCTGAGCACTTCGCCAACGTGGAACAGGAGTGAGACATCCATGAGCGTCAACAGCAAGCCGTTTCAACTGCGCCCCGGTGTCTCGCGCCGCCAAGTGCTCAAGGGCATCGGTGCCGCCTCCAGCCTGCCGCTGATCGGCGGTTTCGCGCCGGCCTTTGCAAGCGGCAGTGAAGGCCGTGTGGTGGTCATCGGCGGCGGTTTCGGTGGCGCCACCGCAGCCAAGTACCTCAAGCGCGCCAACCCCAATCTGGCGGTGACCCTGGTCGAGCCGGCTCAGACCTTCTATACCTGCCCGTTCAGCAACCTCTATCTCGGTGGCCTGCGCGAAATGAGCAAGATCGCCCACGGCTACGATGAGCTGCGCGACCGCTTCGGCGTGGAGGTACTGCATACCCTGGCCGAGGATATCGACCCGGACGGCCACAGCGTGCGCCTGGCCAACGGCGACACCTTGCAGTATGACAAGCTGGTGCTGTCACCGGGCATCGATATCCGCTGGAACGCCCTGGAGGGCTACGACGAGGCCGCCGCCGAGCTGGCCCCCCACGCCTGGAAGGCTGGCCCGCAAACCGAACTCCTAAGGAGCCAGCTCGAGGGCATGGACGATGGCGGCACCTTCGTACTGGTGGCACCTGAGAACCCCTTCCGCTGCCCGCCAGGACCCTATGAGCGGGCCAGTATGGTGGCACATTATCTGTCGCAGCATAAACCCAACTCCAAGGTGCTGATTCTCGACGCCAAGGACAACTTCTCCAAGCAGGGGCTGTTCACCAGCGGCTGGGAGCAGCTCTACGGCGACACCATCGAGTGGGTGGGCCTCTCCGGTGATGGCCGCGTGACCCGCGTCGATGCCGATAACCTCGAGGTCGAGACCGAGTTCGGGACCGTGCACCGCGCCGACGTGCTCAACGTGGTGCCACCCCAAAAAGCCGGCTGGATCGCCGAGCGCGCCGGTGTCACCGACGACAGCGGCTGGGTGCCGGTCAAGCCGGAGACCTTCGAATCGCAGCAGGTTGCCGATATCTACGTGGTCGGCGATGCCACGGTGGCCGCGCCGATGCCCAAGTCGGGCTTCTGCGCCAACGCCCAGGCCAAGGTGGCCGCCGCCGCCATCGTCTCCGCGCTGCGCGGCGACAGCCCCCCGGAGCCGTACTGGAGCAATACCTGCTACAGCCTGATCGGCCCGGAGTACGGTATCTCGGTGGCCGGCGTCTATCGCCTCCAGGATGGCGTCATCGCCGAGGTCGACGGTTCCGGCGGGCTTAGCCCCAGCGATGCCAGCCCCGAGATTCGTCAGATGGAAGCCGAGTATGCCGTCGGCTGGTACAACGCCATCTGCCAGGATACCTGGGGCACCGAGGCCTGAAGCCGCGATCGATTCAGGCTAGAATGAGGCCACCTTCGGGTGGCCTTTTTTATCTGCCCTCACTTTTGCTTGTCAGAGGACACACGCGATGACGCATACCGCCATGGTCGCCTGGTCGGGCCTGCTCCTCGGCCTGCTGTTCGGCGCGACGGGCAGGCTCAGCGGCTTCTGCCTGATGCGCGGCCTGACCAACGCCTGGGCGCCGACGCCCGAGCAGCGCGACGGTCGTAAACTGCGCGCCTTCGCGGTGGCCATGGCCGTCGCCCTGCTCGGCAGCCAGCTGCTGGTGAGCGTGACCGCGCTGTCGCTGAACGACGCCCTCTACCGCACCGCCAGCCTGTCGTGGCTGCTGGTACCGCTGGGCGGCATGCTGTTCGGCTACGGCATGGTAATGGCCAACGGCTGCGGCGCCCGCTCGCTGGTGCTGCTGGGCAGCGGTAATTTGCGCAGCTTCGTGGTGCTGGTGTGTCTGGGCATCGCCGCCTACATGACGCTATCCGGGGTGCTCGCTCCGCTAAGGGTCTGGCTGGAAGGCGCCACCACGCTAGCGCTGCCGGCCCGCGATCTGCCAGGCTGGCTGATGCAGGCGGGCCTCGGCGCCAACCTGGCGCGCTGGCTGCCCAGCCTGCTGCTGGCGGGCGGCCTGCTGGCCTGGGCGCTCTCCAGCCGCGCCTTTCGCGCCTCGCCGCGGGACTGGCTGGGTGGGCTGGTGATCGGCGCGCTGATTCCCGGCGGCTGGTACGCCACCGGGGTACTCGGCTTCGATGATTTCGAGCCGGTAAGGCTCGCCAGCCTCACCTTTATCGCCCCGATCGGCGAGAGCCTGCAGTACCTGATGCTCTCCACCGGTACCCGGCTCGGTTTCGGCGTTACCGTGGTGACCGGGGTCCTGGCCGGCTCGCTGATCACCTCACTGGCGACCCGCGGCTTCGCCTGGCAGGGCTTTCCCGACCATACCCGCATCCTGCGCAGCATAGGCGGCGGCGCCCTGATGGGCATCGGCGGCGTGCTGGCGCTGGGCTGCTCTATCGGCCAGGGGCTGTCCGGCATCTCGACCCTGGCGCTGACCAGCTTCGTGGCCCTGGCCGGTATTGCCGTCGGTGCCGGGCTGGGAATCCGCGGCCCGTTGGCGCTGTCCAAGGTATGATGTTGGCCGTTCCATTTTCAGCCTGGAGATCTCGATGCCCCACTCCTTTCGCCACATGACGCTCTCTCGCCGCCGG
This sequence comes from Halomonas sp. ML-15, assembly GCF_014779595.1. GTDB lineage: Bacteria > Pseudomonadota > Gammaproteobacteria > Pseudomonadales > Halomonadaceae > Franzmannia. The sequence goes on along the minus strand of NZ_JACXZT010000010.1, from coordinate 26,024 downwards.
CTGCTGCGCTCCAGCGCAGGCGGCCTGCTCGGCCTGGGCCTGCTCGGCGCCGTGCCAAGCCTGCTGTTCTCCCCCGCGGCGCTGGCCGGCGACGCCTGGCAGCGCCTTGAAGCAGCCCAGCAGGTGATCGGCGATGCCACCCCAGAGAGTGACGGTCTGACGTTGGATCTGCCGCATGTCTCCGAAGATGGCTCCGCGGTGGCGCTGACCGTGGGCGTCGAGGCATCCCTCGACGACGGCGACTACGTGGAGAGCATTCATCTGTTCGCCGCCGGCAACCCCAATCCCGAGGTCGCGGTGTTTCACCTCACGCCGCTGGCCGGCAAACCCGAGGTCTCGACCCGGGTACGCCTCAACGAGACCCAGCAGGTAGTGGCGGTGGCGCGCAGCGCCGAGGGCAAGGTATGGGCTACGTCTCGCGAGGTGCGCATCACCGTCAGCGGCTGCCTGATGCGCGGTGACGATGTGCCCGAGGCGCTGAGCAACCCACGGGTCAGCGTGCCCGGCAGCTTCACTGCCGGCCAACCCGGCGAGATCCGTACCCTGATCACCCACCCCATGGAGACCGGCCTGCGCGAAGGCGATGACGGCGAGACCCTGCCGCGCCACATCATCGAGCGCTTCAAGGTCAGCGTCGACGGCGACACCGCCTTCGAGGCGGAGCTGCATCAGTCAGTGTCGGCCAACCCCTACCTGCGCTTCCATCTCGCCCCCGAAAGGAGCGGCGAAGCGGTGTTCGAGTGGCACGACGACACCGGCGAAAGCGCCCGGGAAACCAGCCAGCTCAACGTCTCCTGATCCGAAACCCCAATGTAGGAGCGAATTTATTCGCGATTGCAGCGCGTAGCGCTGCCGGGCACCAACCCCATCGCGACCGAAGTCGCTCCCACTTTTGCCAGGGGCGCCATCCCCAGTGTGGGAGCGGTTTTCAACCGCGATGCAGCGCGAAGCGCTGCCGGGAACCAGCCTCATCGCGAATAAATTCGCTCCTACATTGAGCATGGCGCCATCCCCAGTGTGGGAGCGGTTTTCAACCGCGATGCAGCGCGCAGCGCTGCCGGGGACCAACCCCATCGCGAATAAATTCGCTCCTACACAAATTTAGCGAACGATCATCACCGACATCTTCGAGTGATGCACCACATGCTCGGCGTTGGGGCCCAGCACGTAGTCGGCGAACTTGCGCTTGTTGTGGGAGGCCATCACGATCAGGTCGGCGTCGATCTTCTTGGCCGCCTTGATGATCGCCTCCCACGGCGAGCCGTCTATCACTGCGTGCTTGACGCTGACGTCGTCCGGCACATGCTCCTCGACGAACGCCTGCAGGGCGTCGGTCAGCGCCTGCCGCGCCTTTTTGGCGAAGTCCTTGGGAAAGTAGGAGCCCACCAGCGGCATACGGTAATCGGGCAGCACCGTGACGATCTGCAGCGAGGCGTCGAAGGTGCGGCACAGGGTCAGCGCCGTCGGCAACGCCTTTTGCCACGAGGCCTCTTCGTTGAGATCGATGGGCAGCAGTAGCTTCTGATACATGGCAGCTCTCCTTAGGCCGACGCCGTCTGGGCCGACACTGGCTCACGACGTCGGCGCTGCAGCAGCACCACCAGCCCGAACACCAGGAAACCGGGGATCCACATCCACTCCTTGGCCCAGCGATCCACCGGCGCCAGAATCTCGAGCACTTCCTGGTCGAAATCGAAGCCGATATCGGCCGCCAAGCTGCCAAACTCGACGAAATCGACGATCGCCTGATCGCCATCGACGTAGAGTTCGAGGCCCAGGTTCTCGAGTCGCTCGGCCCCGCTATCGCCACGCGGCACCGGCACCAGCAGATAGGTGGTCATGGGATCACCAAAGGCGTCTTCGCCGGCGATCTGCACCCGTATATTGCTGCCATCCTCGATATCGTCCAGCGCCTGTTCGAGCTGTGCCGGTGGGACCGACTCATAGGGATCGTGGATACGATCCATCCAGTAGCCGGGACGGAACAGCGTGAAAGCCACCAGCAGCAGGAGCAGGCTTTCGTACCAGCGGTTGCGCACGATCATGAAGCCCTGGGTGCCCGCGGCGAAGATCAGCATGGCAATGGTCGAGATGATGAATATCACGATGCCCTGCACGAACGTGACGTCGATCAGCAGCAGGTCGGTGTTGAAGATAAACAGGAACGGCAGCGCCGCAGTCCGCAGGCTGTAGTAGAAGGCCTGGAAACCGGTGCGGATCGGATCACCGCCGGATACCGCTGCAGCGGCGAACGAGGCCAGCCCCACCGGCGGCGTGACGTCGGCCATGATGCCGAAATAGAACACGAACAGGTGCACCGCAATCAGCGGCACGATCAAGCCGTTCTGCTGCCCCAGCATCACGATCACCGGCGCCAGCAGCGCCGATACCACGATGTAGTTTGCAGTGGTCGGCAGGCCCATGCCGAGGATCAGGCTGAGCACCGCGGTGAGCAGCAGGATCAGCATCAGGTTGCCCATCGACAGGATCTCGACCACGTCGGCCAGCACCAGACCGACGCCGGTCTGGGAGACCGCGCCGACGATGATACCGGCAGCCGCGGTGGCGATGCCGATGCCGATCATGTTGCGGGCACCGGCCACCAGACCGTCCCACAGGTCGAGGAAGCCCTCCTTGATATCCTCTGCCAGCCGGCCGCGGTGACGGAAAATAGCGGTAATCGGGCGCTGAGTGATAATGATAAAAATCATGAACACGGTGGCCCAGAACGCCGACAGCCCCGGTGACAGGCGCTCGACCATCAGACACCACACCAGCACGATCACCGGCAGGATGAAGTGCAGCCCGACCATGACCGTCGGCTTGGTCTGGGGCAACTTGACCACCTTGGAGCTGGGGTCGTCGAGCTCCAGTTCAGGGTAGTTGGCGCCGACCTTGAGCAGCCCCACATAGATCACCGTCAGCCCCACGGCCACCACCCAGGGGGTGGCGTCGCCAAGCACCGGCTTGAGCCAGCCAAGCCCATAGTAGACCGCAAACGACAGCGCCATCAGTAGAAGCAGGCCAGTCAGAAAGCCCAGCACCTTGTTGATCAGCGGCCGCGCCGGGTTACTCGTCGGCAGGCCGGTCATGTTGGCCTTGAGCGCTTCGAGGTGGACGATATAGACCAGTGCGATATAGGAGATCAACGCCGGCAGGAAGGCGTGCTTGATCACCTCGACATAGGAAATGCCAACGTACTCGACCATCAAAAAGGCGGCCGCGCCCATCACCGGCGGCATGATCTGGCCATTGACCGACGAGGAGACCTCCACGGCACCGGCCTTCTCGGCCGAAAACCCGACCCGCTTCATCATCGGAATAGTAAAGGTGCCGGTGGTGACCACATTGGCAATCGACGACCCAGAGATAAGCCCCGTCATGCCCGAAGCGACCACCGCGGCCTTGGCCGGCCCGCCTCGATAGTGGCCGAGCATCGAGAAGGCTACCTTGATGAAATAGTTGCCGGCACCGGCCTTGTCGAGCAGCGCGCCGAATAGCACGAACAGGAACACGAAGCTGGTCGACACCCCCAGCGCGATACCAAACACGCCCTGGGTAGTCAGCCACTGGTGGTTGATCAGCCCCGCCACGCTGACCCCACGGTGGGCAAGCAGACCGGGCATATAGGGGCCCAGCAGAGAATAGAGAATGAAGATAGTGGCCACGATCATCAGCGGCGGGCCCAGCGCCCGTCTAGCGGCCTCGAGCAGCATGACAATGCCCACCACGCCGACGATGACATCCTGGGTCAGCGGCCTACCGGGACGCTGCGAGAGATCGGCGTAGAACATGAACATATAGGCGCCGCAAAACGCTGCCACCGCGGCAAATAGCCAGTCCTGGATAGGAATGCGATCACGCGGCGAGCGCTTCAGCGCCGGATAGGCCATGAAGGCCAGAAACAGCGCAAAGGCCAGGTGAATGGAGCGGGCCTCGGTAGCGTTGAAGACCCCGAAGCGAAAAATATAGGGAAGCGGAGAGGCGATCCACAGCTGAAACAGCGACCAGGACGCTGCAATAACCACTAATAGCTTGCCCGGTGCACCAAGCGGCTTGCGCGCGCCGGAGTCACTGGTCGCTACCATCTCCTCCAGATCCACCTCGCTTGCCGGCGCTTTCTTGTCAGCACTCATACGCTTGCCCTGCCTTTGGCCGAGAGACGCGGCTGCATCCCATCCACTCGTGTTTGCTTGACGTCATGCTCAACTCGATCCTGGATCGTCATGCCCCAAACCACGATGCGCGGCCTCCCGCCAGGGCGACCGCGCATCATCAGGTGGAGTCAGTTTACTCCTGGTGCGCCAGAATCACTCTTCGATCCAGCCACGCTCCGCATAGTAGCGCTTGGCACCATCATGCAGCGGTGCGGTCAGACCGTCGGAGATCATGTCCTCTTCGTTGAGGTTCTCGAAGGCCGGGTGCAGACGCTTGAAGCGATCGAAGTTCTCGAATACCGCCTTGACGGTCTCGTAGACCACCTCATCATCAACATCAGCGGTGGTCACGAAGGTCGCCGCCACGCCGAAGGTATCGACATCGTCGTCGTTGCCGCGGTAGAGCCCGCCGGGGATGGTGGCGCGGGTGTAATAGGGGTAATCATCGACCAGGGTGTCGATCTCGTCACCGGTCACCGGCACGATGCGCGCGTCGATGGTGGTGGTGGCTTCCTGGATCGAACCGTTGGGGTGGCCTACCACATAGACCATGGCGTCGACGTTATTGTCGGACAGGGCCGATGCCTGCTCGGCAGCGTCCAGCTCGGAAGCCAACGCGAAATCGTCAGTGGTCCAGCCCTTGGCGCCCATCACCACATCCATGGTGTTGCGCTGCCCCGAGCCCGGGTTGCCGATGTTGACACGCTTGCCCTGCAGATCGTCGAAGGTTTCGATACCAGAGTCAGCGCGCGCCACGACGGTCAACGGCTCGCCGTGCATGGTGAACACCGCTCGCATCTCTTCCCAGGGGCCGTCGTCCTCGAAGTTGGACTCACCGTGGTAAGCACGATACTGGACGTCGGACTGCACCACGCCCATGTCCAGCTCACCGCTCTTCATGCCGTTGACGTTGGCCACTGAGCCACCTGTGGACGGGGCATTACAGCGAATGTTGTGGTCGTCGCTGCCACGGTTGACCATGCGGCAGACCGACTGGCCAACGACGTAGTAGACGCCGGTCTGGCCACCGGTACCGATGGTGATGTACTGCTCGTTGGCCACGGCGGGTGCGGCGAAGGCCGCAGCGCCGAGGAGCGCGCCGGAGAAGGCGGCGGCAGTGAAGGCATGGCGTTTCATGAAGCACCTCTTGTGTTGTTGACGACGCGGCCAGCGGATCCTGCCGACCGCGCTTTCTGCCAGGGGGTAATACCCTGCGTGGCAATAACCCTCACCTATGTATAGCCGCTTTGTACGCGATCAAGCCAATCGGCGAGACGCCCTGCGCGGCTAGGTGGCCAAGGATAGTGCCAATAACAGTTCGCTACTTTAGCGAAATTTGCTAAAAAAAACAGGTACCAAGGCAGGCGAGCCCGCACTCGATCGATACTCGTTCATTCTAGGCGTCAACAGCGTTTAGGGATCGTTAATTTTCCTTTTCTTTCAGGAAGCCTTCACGATCAACGCCTGCTTCTCCTCTTTCATGGCGGCAAACTCGGCCTCATAGAAGAACTCTTGCTCGCCCAGCGCCGGCTTCAGGTGGTTGAGCCAGGTGGCGTTCTCGTCGTACTTGGCGAAAAACGGCCGCTGCACCCAGTCGCTGTCGCGGCCCTGGATAAAGCGCAGCACGAAGACCTTCTCGCCGTGGATCTCGGCGACACCCTGGATCTCCACCTTGCCGGGATCGGCGGACATCGACGGCCCACGCGCGGTTCGCGCCAGCCCCGGCACCGTTTTCATTGCCTCGCGATAGATCTCGTAGGCACGTATCAGGGGCACCTCGAAATAGTGACGGGCACCGGTGTCGCGCTCGACGAACATGTAGTAGGGGATCATCCCCAGCCGCACCTGGGTGGTCCACATCTTCGCCCACTGCTCGGCGTCGTCGTTGATATGCTTGAGCAGCGGCGCCTGGGTGCGAATCTCGGCGCCGGTGGCGCGGATGCGGCGAATCGCTTCGCGGCAGATGGGGGTATCCATCTCCTTCCAGTGGTTGAAGTGCGCCATGAAGGCCACGTGCTTGCCCGCCGCGGTCAGCTCGCGGAACAGCTCGAGGATATCCTCGGCGTCCGGGTCGGTGACGAAGCGATAGGGCCAGAAGGTCAGGCTCTTGGTGCCGATGCGGATATCCTGAACGTGATCGAGCTCCGGGGCCATCAGCCCTTCCAGGTACTGGCGGAGGTGCTTGGCCTTCATCACCATGGGGTCACCGCCGGTCATCAGCAGGTCGCTGACCTCGGTGTGCTCAGCCAGGTAGCGGTGCAGCGAGCCGGCCTCGCTGGAGGCGAACTTGAGGTCCTTGTCGCCGACGAACTGCGCCCAGCGGAAGCAGAAGGTGCAGTAGCTGTGGCAGACCTGCCCCTGACTGGGGAAGAACAGCACCGTCTCGCGATACTTGTGCTGCATGCCAGGCAGCGGCTCGCCGTCGAGCAGCGGCAGGTTGAGATCCATCTGCCCTGCCGGATGCGGGTTGAGCTCACTGCGCACCCGCTCTATCACCGGCTTCATCTCGGCAGCCGGCGCATCGCGACGCACCAGCTCTGCCACCTCGTCGAAGTGCTCGGGGCGCAGCATGCCACGCTGGGGAAAAGTGAGCTGGAAGACCGGGTCCGCGGGAACGTTGCTCCAGTCGATCAGTTCCTCGATCACGTACTCGTTGACGCGAAACGGCAGCACCTGACTGACCACCCGCATATCGAAGCGCAGCTCCGCGGGGAGAGACTGGATCGCCTCGATCTTGTCGAGCTGACGATGGGTATAGACCTTGAACTGGCGTGCCTCGAAGGCGCTGTCGGGGGCGACATTGATACGCTGATTCATGCCATCTCCTGTTTATTATTCACGCCGCGCGCTGGCTAGCCAGCCAGCTGACAGGCAGCGGCGCTGTGGGCGCTTATCGGGGAGGGCCATTGGTACAGGCTAGGCTAGAGGGTTGCAAGTTTCTGCGCGCATTTGCAACGAATGTCGCCTAAAGCACCATCAAATGTCACAAATGCTTTATTGGCAGGCGCGCCGATAGCGGGCTTCCATATCGCGGCGCTCGCGCAGCTGGCGGGTGCCGACGCTGGTACCGTCACGGAGCCGTTCGATGCGCTCGGCCAGCGCCCAGCAATCGAGCACCAGCGGCTCATCCGGCTCTGCGGCCGCCGCCGGCTCGGGAGGGCTCGCCGGCACACCGGGCTGCGACGCCTGAGGCAGAAGCTCAAAGGGAATCACCACCTCGACCCGGGGACGCGGGCGCACCTCGGACCTTCGTTCACCGCGGCGCGGCGTGCGCTGGCGCTCATCTCTCGCCCAGCGCTGCTGGCGCTCCTCGTAAACTTGCCAGCCGAAGCGCGCCGACTCGGCCAGAGCACTGCCCGACACCGCCAGCAGTGCTGCCAGTAGCGCACTGCCCATCAAGATAACGCCTTTGCGCATCCGCTTTCCCCCTTGGCCATTGTCTATAGCGTAGCGGCTCGAGCGGCTAGCGTCAGACGTTATAGCCCAGCACCCGCGGCAGCCACAGGGCGATTTCGGGAAAGATGGCGACCAGCGCCAGCGCGCTGCCCATGGCGACCACGAAGATCAGCGCCCAGCCGATGGTCTGCTCGAGGCGAATCTTGGCCACCTCGGTGGTCACCATCAGGTTGACCGCCACCGGCGGCGTGAACTGGCCAATGGCGATATTCATCGCCAGCAGGATGCCGAACCATACCGGGTTCCACTCGAAGTGCTGCATCACCGGAATCAGAATCGGCATCAGGATCAGGTAGATCGAGATGGCATCCAGCAGCATCCCGGCGACCAGCACCGCCAGCATGATCAGCAGCAAGAGCATCACGCCGCTGTCCGACAGCCCGATGATCCACTCCGCCATGTCGCGGAAGGTGCCGAGCATGGTGCCGGCCCAGGCGAAGATGCCGGCCAGGGCGATGATCAGCATCACTACTCCGGAAATCACCGCCGCCTCGCCGAACAGCGACCACAGGTCGCGCCACTTGAGCTCACGGGTGAAGAACAGCCCCACCACGATGCCGTAGGCCACTGCCGCTACCGCCGCCTCGGTGGGGGTAAACAGCCCCGAGCGCAGGCCACCGAGAATCAGCACCGGGGCAAACAGCGCCGGCAGCGCCTGCTTGAAGGTCTCGCCGACCTTGAGATGCTCGGCTCCCTCTACCGGGGTCCCACCTTCCCAGCCATAGCGGCGCGACAGCAGCAGCGCCGGCACCATCATCGCCAGGCCGGCGAGAATGCCGGGGAACAGCCCGGCCGCAAACAGCGCGCGCAGATCGACGCCGGGCACCACGATGGAGTAGAGGATCAGCGCCACCGACGGCGGAATCAGGATCGCGGTGGAAGCCGAGGCGGCGATCAGCGTGGCCGAAAACGGCTTGGGATAGCCCGCCTTGGTCATGCTCGGCAGCATCACCATGGCCACCGCCGCGGCATCCGCCGGCCCCGAGCCGCTCATGCCGCCCATGATCATGCACACCAGCACCGCCACCACCGCCAGGCCACCGTGACGTGGGCCGATCAACGCCTGGGCGAAGCGCACTAGCCGCAGCGCCACTCCGGCGCGCTCGAACAGCAGGCCGGTGAGGATAAACAGCGGAATGGCGATCAGTGGATACTTGGCGATGCTGTTGTAGGTATTGGTGCCAAGGGTCGCCAGCATCTCCGGCGACAGTCCGATGACGATGCCGATGGCCCCGGCCAGGCCCAGCGAAAAGGCCACCGGTACGCCGGCGATCAGCAGCCCGGCGAAGGCCAGCAGCATCCATAGATCAGGGCTCATCGGTGAGCCTCCCGGTCAGGCGGTCCCAGGTCTGCTGGGTCTGACGAATCAGCATCGCCCCCGAGAGCAGCGGCAACCAGATGATGTACCACCACTGCGGCAGGCCGATCCCCGGCGATAGCGACTGCCACTGATACTCCTCCCAGGTCAGCTTGGCGCCGAACCAGGTCACCAGTCCCAGCACCGTCACCCCACATAGCCACTGCAGCACGATCAGCGCCTTGCGCGGCCCGTTGGGCAGCGCCCGCTCCAGCAGGCCGATACGGATATGGCCGTTGCGGCGCAGTGCCACCGAGGCACCGGCAAAGGTCACCACCACCAGCAGAAAGACCGAGAACTCTTCGGTAAACGCCAGCGACCCGCCTGTCACATAGCGGGTCACCACGTTGCCGAGGCTGATAACGGAAATGATCACCAGCGCCAGCGACGCCAGCCAGCGTTCGGGGCGCGCGTCGGGAGACACCTTCATGACGACCTCACGAAAAATGCGCCGCCCCTCGCACAGCGGGGGCGGCAGGGAAGAGCGGGACGCGACTCAGCGCGCGTCCATCGACGCCTGGGCGGCTTCGACGATCGCCTCGCCAATGCGTGGCACCCACTTCTCATGGACCGCCTGAGTGGCATCGACGAAGGCCTGATGCTGCTCATCGCTAAGCTCGGTAACGGTCACGCCACGCGCTTCGATGTCGGCGAGCCGCTCAGGCTCCTGCTCGCGGGTCATGGCGATCTCCCACTCCCCGGCTTCGATCGCGGTCTCGCGCAGCATCTCGCGGTCGGCCTCGTCGAGGGAGTCCCATACGCGCTGATTGGCGGCGAAGATCAGAGGATCGTTCATGTAGTTCCAGCGCGTCAGGTACTCCTGCCCCACCTGGTCGATGCGCGCCACGTCGAAGACCGACAGCGGATTCTCCTGGCCGTCCACCGCGCCGGTGGTCAGCGCCGGCTGGGCGTCGGTCCAGCTCATCTGAGTCGGATCGGCCCCCAGGGCGCTAAAGGTATCCTGGAACAGCGGCGAGCCAACCACGCGGATGCGCAGCCCGTCGAGATCCTCCGGCGCGCTGATCGGGCCACGCGAGTTGGAGAGCTGACGGAAGCCGTTCTCACCCCATGCCAGCGGCACCACGCCGCGGGATTCGATGGCATCGAAGACCAGCTCGCCAGCCTCGCCACCGGTGACGGCATCCACTGCTGCTTCATCGGGGATAAAGAACGGCAGCGAAAACAGATTGAGTTCCGGCACCTGCGGTGACCAGTTGATGGTCGAGCCCACCGCCAGGTCGATCAGTCCCGAACGCATCGCCGAGAATTCACGGGTCTGATCGCCGGATACCAGTTGGGAGTTGGGGTAGACACGCAGGGTAATGCGGCCCTCGCTGCGCTCCTCGACCAGCTCCGCCCAGCGCTCCGCCGCCTGTCCCCAGGGGAAGGCGTCGGACAGTACGGTGGAGACGGAGAGCTCGCGGGCCTGAGCCGACAGCGAGGTGGAAAGCAGCGCGGCACCGGCCAGCGCGACGGTGAAGTGGGTCAAGCGGCGTGACAGGGTCATGGAATGTCCTTGCAGCGGTGGGCGCCGCCTCGCGGACAGCGCGCCGATTATTGGTATAGGTGCGCCGGGGCGCGAATGCTGATGCTGCCGCCTCGGGGTAGCAAGGCGCTATCTGACCGCTTGTGGCGGGACGTTCGACATCTTGCCGACCTTGGGGTGAAAAGACCGGCAGCCGGAGTGCAATGACTCACTGGCCCATTGTAGAGCGCCAGGCGTTGAAAGAAAGTCACTTACACCAAGGTGCAAGACGCCCGGCAGGCTACTCGTCCCCGACCAGGTCTTCGTCCTCGGCCAGTGCTTCTCTCTCATCCAGCTCGGTCTCGTCCAGCTCGGCCATGCACTGCAGGGCGGCACCAGGCAGCGCAACGCAGTCGCCCTCCTCGATGCCGTGCTCGGCAAAATAGCCGGCATTGACCTCAAGGGCGGCAACATAGCGGGCATCGGGTCGCGTCACTGGGCACTCGCTGGGATCCGCGGAAGTACACGGCTGCATGCTGGCGATGGTGACGATACGCCCCTGCTCGTCGATAAAGGCGATATCCAGCGGGATACGGGTGCGATACATCCAGAAGCCGCTGCGGGACGACTGCGGCTCGGAGTAGATGAACAGCATGCCGGCATCGCTGTCCAGCTCGTCGCGGTCCATCAGCCCCCGCGCACGCTGAGCAAAGCTTTCGGCCAGCTCGACCTCGAGCTTGTGCGGCCCGTGCTGGCTGTGAATGGCGAGGGTGTCGCGGGCAAACTCCATCGGCTCGCCTGCATGGGACTGCGCCAGCAGCGTCTTGGGCATCATCAACGTAGCACTCATGCCTAGCAGCAGCTGGCGGCGGGTTAGGTTCATCGACGCGGTTCCTCGTTCAGGGTTGCCCTACATGATATGTATGCCGCTGGCCAACAGCGACACGCTGACCTCTTCACCGCGCGCCAGTCCATTACGCCGTGCCGCGTGGGTGGCGATCTCGAAACGCAGGCTGTCGCGGGTATGGGCGAATGTCAGCGTAATCTGCGCGATGCCGCCAAGCACGACCATCTCGCTGACCGTGCCGCACACGGGGTTTTCGCGCTCACCGCGCGAGGGACGCTGGCGACGATGCAGCACCACGTCCGAAGGAGGAATATACCAGTCAACCTCTGCGCGACTCTCAACGCTTGCCGGCAGCGCTGCATCGAGTCGGTAGGGGCCCCACTGCAGGTAGACGTCGCCACTGTCATCGCGCATCGCCCGACCGCTGAAGACGTTGTGCTTGTCGAGTAGACGCGCCACCAGGGGTGAGACCGGGCGGCGAAACAGCGTCTCGGCAGGACCGCTCTGCAAGGTGTCGCCGCTGTGGAGCACGCAGAGCCGATCGGCCAGCGCCGCGGCCTCTTCCAGGTCGTGGGTGACCAGCAGGATCGGGATGTCGATCATCTCACGCAGCTGGGCGAGTTCGCGCTGCAGGCGCCGTCGGGTCACCTGATCCACCGCCGAGAAAGGCTCATCGAGCAGCAGTACCCGCGGCTCACGGGCCAGCGCCCGGGCCACCGCCACCCGCTGGCGCTGACCGCCGGAGAGCGCCGCCGGATAGCGCCCTTCGAGCCCCTCGAGCCGTACCTGCGCCAGCCAGCGTGCGGCTCGAGGAGCGCGCTCGGCCCGCGGCACATGGTTCATCGCCGCCATCACGTTGGCTTGGGCGGTGAGGTGGGGGAATAACGCATAGTCCTGGAACACCAGACCAATGCGCCGCCGCTGGGGGGGCAGGCAGATGCCGCCAGCGGCATCGAACCAGGTCTCGCCGGCACAGCGGATATGTCCACCACTGGGCCGGTAGAGCCCGGCGATCGCCCTCAGCAAGGTGGTCTTGCCACCACCGGAGGGCCCCACCAACGCCAGCAGCTCTCCCGGCGCGCAGCAGAAATCGGCGTTCAGCGGAATCGGGCCCGGCTGCTGCAGCCGGACCTCGAGGCCTTGCGTCGTCAACGGATGATGAGACTCAGACACGCAGCCCCCTGCCACGACGGGCCAGACCGTAGACCACGCCAATGGTCACGAAGGAGACCGCCAGCAGGATCGCCGACATGATGCCTGCCCCGGCTTCATCGAAGGCCTGCACGCGGTCGTAGATGGAGATCGCCAGGGTGCGGGTCTCACCGTCGATAGAACCGCCGACCATCAGGATCACCCCAAATTCGCCGAGGGTGTGAGCAAAGGTCAGCGCCAGCGCCGAGACCAGCCCCGGCCAGACCAGCGGCAGCTCGATACGGGTGAAGGTCTGCCACGGCGAGAGGCCACAGCACCAGGCCGCTTCACGGACATTGTTCGGCACCCCCTCGAAGGCGCGCTGGATCGGCTGCACGGCAAACGGCAGATTGACGACCAGCGAGGCGAGGAGGATACCGCTGAAGGTGAAGTTGAGGCCGCTGCCGGTGACCCGCTGCCACAGCGCGCCGAACGGCGCATCGACCCCGAACGACAGCATCAGGTAGAACCCCAGCACGGTAGGCGGCATCACTAGCGGCAGCGCCACGGCTGCTTCGCACAGCGCCTTGCCGCGAAACTGGCGGGTGGCAAGGGTGCGCCCCAGCCACAGCCCGACCGGCATCAGCAACAGGCAGGTAAACAGCGCAAGCTGCAGCGAGACGCCTAATGCTTGCCAGTCCATCAAGGCGTGGGGGCCTCAGTCGGCACACTGAAGCCGTAATCGGCAAGAATCTGGCGCGCCTCGTCCTCCTGCAGATAGGCGTAGAAGGCCCGGGCGGTGTCGCCGGCGCCCTTGACCAGCGCCATGCGCTGGTGAAGCGGCGCATGCCACTCCTCGGGGATCAGCACGTAGTCGGAGCGTGCCGCCAGCGACGGCGCCAGGGCCAGCGAGTAGGCCACCAGGCCACCGCGGGCATCGCCACCCAGGGCGAACTGGGCCGCCTGGGAGACGTTCTCCCCGAGCACCTTGAGCGGCTGCATCTCGTGCCACAGGCCGGCATGCTCCAGCGCCTGCTGGGCGGCCACGCCATAGGGCGCATGCTCCGGGTTGGCCAGGGCGATGCGCGGTCGCCCCTCCCCCGCCTGCAGGCTAGCCACCGCGGCTTCCACTGCCGCCAGTGGCGCCGCCTCGCTGGGCAGGTCATCGCGACCGGCAGGCTGCATCCACACCAACCTCCCCACTGCGTAGCGCACCCCCGCATCGACGGTGTGCCCCTCGGCGTGCAGCGCTTCAACGTAGGCCTCATCGGCGGAGAGGTAAAGCTCGAAGGGCGCGCCCTGGGCAATCTGGCGCCTGAAGTTGCCGGACGAGCCAAAGTTCAAGCGCAGCGCCTGGCCGGTCTCATCGGTGAAGCGATCCGCCACCTCGTGGAGGGCAAACTGCAGGTCAGAGGCAGCGGCCACCGTTGGTGCAGCGGCGTGGCCCAGACCGGGCAACCAGGCCAGCAACACCAACGCAATTCCCTGCCGAATCCCCCGCATGTCGTATCCTCGTGGTCCATGATGATTGCCTGGATTGTCGGCGATGCATCTCGCCAAGGCAAAGGCTGCATCGCGGCCATCTGACGCAGATCAGACACTGCGCTGGCTGACCGTAGCGTCCTCCCTGCCTCTCTGCTCGGCATTCATCTTGGCCGCCATGGCCTCGCGCTCGGCGGCCTCATCGGCCAGGCTGCGCTTGGGCAGTAGCAGGTTGAGCGTGAACGCCACCAGCGCCGCCACCACGATCGGCGAGCCACCCAGTACCAGTTGCAGCATCGACGGGAAGTACTCGATGGCCTCGGGGACCGCATAGATGCCCATGCTCAGGGCCAGCGCCAGGCTGACAATGGTCATGTTACGGGCCGAGAGCTCATCCTTGGTGATCAATTGGATACCGGTCATGGTGATCATGCCGAATACCGTGATGGTCGCGCCGCCGAGCACCGGGTAGGGGATCGTGGTCATGACCGCGCCAAACTTGGGTACCAGGCCGGCGATCAGCATGAACAGTGCGGCCAGCGCCAGCACGTAGCGGCTGATCACCTTGGTCATGGCCACGATCCCTACGTTCTGGCTGTAGGACGAGGTGGGCATGGCGCCGAACAGTGAGCCCAAGGCGGTGGTCGCACCGTTACCCATCAGCCCACCGAACAGCTCGCGGGTACTCGGCTCGCGGTTCATGCCACCCACCGACGTCGCTGACAGGTCACCAATGGTCTGTACCGAATTGACCACGCAGATGATCACCACCGACAGGATCGCCGCTGCGTGGAACTCCAGTTCGAAGGGCATCAACCTGGGAGCGTTGAACCAGGTCGCCTCGACCACCGGGCTGAAGTCGACGCGACCCAACGCCAGCGCCAACAGGTAACCCACGCCGATGCCGCAGATGATCGCCGCGAGCTTCAGAAAACCCCGTGCAAACTGCGACACCACCAGTACCACCAGCAGTGTCGCCACGGCGATCAACCAGTTGAGCGGGTCGCCGTAGTCGTTCTGGCCGACGCCACCGGCCATGTAGTTGACGGCGATATCGTAGAGTGACAAACCGATGACCAGCACCACCGTGCCCGCTACCACCGGTGGAAACAGGTGGCGAATGCGGGTAATGAACAGCCCGACCACGATCATCGCTACGCCGCCGATGATCTGGGCACCGAGAATACCGCCGATGCCATACTGGGCGCCGACAGCGACAAGCGTGGGCACATAGGCGAAGCCGACACCGAAGATGGTCGGCAGACGCGCGCCCAGCTTGCCGATGCCGTAGAGCTGTACCAGCGTCGACAACGCCGAGGCAATCAGGGAAATCTGAATCAGCGTCATCTGCTCGGCGTGGCTGCCACCAACGGCGCCGACCACGATGATCGGTACCGTCACCGTACCCATGATCATCGCCAGGATGTGCTGGAGGGAGAGCGGCAGCGCCTTGGCCAGCGGCGGCCTGCCATGAAAATCGAAGACCGATTGGCTGTGTTGTGGTGTGCTCATCTAAGGACTCATCTGTTTTTATGTATACAATACGCCCCAATCATCTTACCCCACAGGGAGAGAATTTTGGTAGACACTTTATGTATACAAAAAACGACCATAAGACCCATCACCGGTCTTATGTAAAGAACGTCGAGCATCCCCGCGTGCTGGCGAGCTCCCAATAAAAAAAAGCCGCCACCCTATCGGGTGGCGGCTTTCTCAGCGCAGTGCCTTGCGGCACGCGTTGGGCGTTACTTGGCGGCCTTGCTGGCAGCCTTGGACGCGGTCTGGATATTCTCTTCAGCCAGTTTCTGGCCTTTCTGAACGAAGTCCTGATTCAGAGCGACAACCTTCTCTGCATCGCCCTTGACGCGCTCAGACAGCTCTTTAGCGACCTTCTGCTGGCCTTCGACATAGGTACGCAGACCTTCAGCGTCCTTGATGTCGAGCATGGCGCGTGCCTGGCTCATGCTGACGTCGCTGTATGCCTTGACCGCTTCATACTGAGTGTTCAGCAGCTTCTCGGCGTAGTCGATGGACAGGGCAGCGTAAGCGCGTGCCGGGCCGAAAAACATGGATTCGAATTGCTGAGTCGCTTGATCAATGTTTGCGTTGCTCATGGGACACCTCCTAAGGTTTCTGGGGCGAAGGCTTTTTGTCCTTCGTTGCAGTGCAACATAGCAAAGCTTTTTGTGCAGTGCAACATTGATCGCGATATTTTCCTCAATCGATGCGCTCCAGAGTGTCGCGATGCACCCGCCCCCGCTCGACGTACTTGTCGGCGCCTTTCTGCATGGCGGCGATGGCCTCGTCGGTCAGGGTCTTCACCACCCGGGCCGGCGCGCCGAGGATCAGCGAGTTGTCGGGGAACTCCTTGCCTTCGGTGACCACCGCCCCGGCGCCGACCAGACAGTTCTTGCCGATCTTGGCGCCGTTGAGCACCACCGCCTGAATCCCGATCAGCGCACCGTCACCGACGCTGCAGCCGTGCAGCATCGCCTGGTGGCCCACGGTGACGCGCTTGCCCACCGTCAGCGGATAACCGGGATCGGTATGCAGCACCGCCCCCTCCTGCACGTTACTGCCCTCGCCGATCTCGATCAGCTCATTGTCACCGCGCAGCACCGCCTGGTACCACACGCTGCTGCCCTTGTGCAGCGCTACCCGCCCCATCACATCCGCGGTCTGGGCCACGTAGCTCTCGGCGTGCACCTCGGGGGTCATGCCATCGTAGCGATAGATCGCCATCTCGTTTCTCCTATAGGGGACTCAGCCTTTGACACCCCATTGATACCGCATCAGAGACGGTCGCGGCCATAGCGCCTTGGTGGTGGGTGGCTCGGTGGGGTTTGCCGCCTATTCGAGCAAGGGCTACTATGGGAACGTTACCATTTCTCTCCAGGATCTCTTAGTGCATGGCTGATGACGCCGCTCGGCACCCCACTCTGCATGATGTCGCCAAGGCAGCGGGCGCCTCCAAAACCAGCGTGTCGCGCTACTTTGGCGACGAGCGCGAGAGGCTGTCATCGGCGCTCCAGGCGCGTATTGCCACTGCGGCCGCACAGCTGGGGTTTTCACCCAACCGAATGGCTCGCGGCCTCAAGGGCGGTCATTCGCAACTGATCGGCATGCTGGTGGCCGATATCCGCAATCCCTTCTCGGTCGCCGTCATGCACGGCGTCGAGCAGGCTTGCCGCCAGCGCGGCTACTCGCTGATGCTGTGCAATACCGATAACGACCCCGCCCAGGAACGCGCGCATCTCGAGCTGCTCAGCGCTTACCGGGTCGAGGGCCTTGTGATCAACCCGACTGGCAGCAGTCTGCCGGCGCTGGACGCACTCGCCGCCCAGAACACCCCCACGGTGCTGCTCGACCGCCGCCTCGACCACGCCCATCGCGATATGGTGGGTCTCGACAATGTCCTGGCGATCGATATGGCGCTCGATCACCTCGCCGCGCAGGGCTACGCAGAGATCTTCTATCTCAGCGAGCCCGCGGCGCAGGTCAGCTCCCGCCAGCAGCGTCTGGCGAGGTTCCAAGCCGGTGTGGCGCAGCGGGGCCTCCACGGCGATACCCACTGCCACTCCCCGGAGGAGTCCGACGCCTCCCTGCGCGATGCGCTGAACGCTTTCTTGCAGCGCCCAGCCACAGCGCCCAAGGCCGTGCTGTGTGCCAACGGCAATATGACCCTGGCCGCGACCCGGATCTTGCAGGCCTTGGAGGTCCGCCTCGGCAGTACGGGATTGATGGGGATCGATGAGCTCGACTGGTGCGCTCTGATCGAGCCCGGTATCACGACCCTTGCCCAACCCACCCGGGCCATCGGTCACTCAGCGGTGGAGTGCCTGTTGCAGCGTCAGGCAACGCCAACCCGAGCCATCGCCGATATTCAGCACCCCCCTACCCTGATAGCGCGTGGGTCGACCAGGCCGCATCCAACCGCCAATCTATTCGGAGACAGCTAGCATATGCCCAACCAGCACGCCCCCGAGATCCTCACCTTCGGTGAGGCCATGACCATGTTCGTCGCCGAGACGCCGGGACCTCTGGCCGATGTCGAGCATTTCCAGCGCAGGATCGCCGGCGCCGACACCAATGTGGCCATTGGCCTGGCCAGGCTCGGCTTTCACGTCGCCTGGCTGAGCCGCGTCGGCGCCGATGGCTTCGGCGAGTTTATTCGCCAGACCCTGGAGCGGGAGGGGCTCGACTGCCGCTACCTGACCGCCGACCCGGCCCACCCTACCGGGCTGCTGTTCAAGGAGCGCGCCGCGGGTGGCCAGGACCCCAAGGTCAGCTACTTCCGTCGCGGCAGCGCCGCCAGCCAGCTGTCATGCGCCGATGCCGACCACCTCGACCTCAGCGCCCTCAAGCATCTGCATGCCACCGGCATCCCGCCGGCGCTGTCGGCCAGCGCTCGGGAGCTCTCCCTGCATCTGCTGCAGCAGGCGCGGGCAGCCGGGGCGAGCATCTCCTTCGACCCCAACCTGCGCCCCAGCCTTTGGCGCAGTGAAGAGGAAATGCGCGACACCCTCAATCAGTTGGCCAGCCTGGCCGACTGGGTCCTGCCCGGGCTCGCCGAGGGGCGTCTGCTGAGCGGACGAGACTCCCCCGAGGCGATCGCCGACTTCTATCTCGAGCGAGGGGCCAAGGCGGTTGTCATCAAACTGGGCCCCGAAGGGGGGTACTATCGCGGCACCTTGGGCGGCCGCGAGGAGAGCTTCAGCGTGCCGGGCTTCCCAGTGACGGACGTGGTCGATACCGTAGGGGCCGGCGACGCCTTTGCGGTTGGCGTGATCAGCGCCCTGCTCGACGGTGACCACCCTCGCCAAGCCATTCAGCGCGGCAATCTGCTCGGCGCCGAGGCGGTCAAAGTCATCGGCGACATGGAAGGACTCCCCGACCGCCAACGGCTCAAGGCACTCACCGCCACTTTTCCGGAGATATTTGCATGACCACCCCGCTCTGCCTGCTGTTCGACTCCGATGGCACCCTGGTCGACAGCGAGATCCTGCTCGCCGAGGTGATGGCCGAGGTGCTGCCGCGTTGCGGGCTGCCCTTCTCGGCGCGTCAATATATGGAGGAGTTTCGCGGCGTGCGTTTCCTGACCATCGTGCTCGAGCTCGAAAGCCGCCACGCCGCGATCGGCGAGGCGCGTCGTCAGCAGCTGGAGCAAGAGATGCGCGCGCTGATGGAGCGGCGCATGCGCGCGGAGCTAATGCCCATCGCCGGTATGCCCGAGGCCCTGGACAGCCTCGCTGCCCACCCCAAGGCGGTGGTCTCCAACGGCCCCGAGGCCAAGATTCGCTGCGCCATGCAGAGCGTCGGCTTTACTCACCACTTCGGTGAGCGGCTGTTCAGCGCCTACACCCTCGAGGTGTGGAAGCCGGACCCGGGCCTCTTTCTGCAGGCCGCCGCGGCCATGGACCAAGCGCCCCAGCGCTGTGTGGTGATCGACGATGCTGCGGTGGGGGTCGCCGCCGGCCTGGCCGCCGGCATGCAGGTGATCCACCTCAACCACTTCCCCGACACGGAAGCCACCCCGCACGGCGCTATCGCCATCCACCACGCTCGCGAGCTGCCGGCGGTGGTGGCCCGACTCGAAGCAAGCGCAACCGCTTAGCGGCCCAGGCGTTAGAAATAGGTCGCCAGGCTTTCCCGGACCTCCAGTGCGTCATTTACCAGCAGCAGCTGGCGCCACTTGTCGAAGGTCAGGCAGGGGTGGGAGGTGCCGAAGGCGATCACATCGCCGACGGCGATCTTCGCCTCCGGGGGAATCGCCAGGAACAGATGCTGATCCATGATATGGGTGGCATGCCAGCCGCTGATGTCGACCGGCGTCGTGGCCGCCACCGGGTCCGAGACCAGCGGATAGAGCCGCAGCGGCAGCGGCAGGTCCGGCTCATGGCCGATATCACGCTTGCCCAGGGCGATGATGGCCAGCCCCGGCTCGGGCAGCGACTGCACATGGACGAAGACCTCGAGCGCCGGCCGCAACTCGCTCTCTAGGTGGGGGTGGCGCGCCTTCACATCGGCCATGGCGCCGGCATAGAGCTTGTGGTCGTGCACCACATAACAGCCAGGCCTCAGCACCGGTGTGTAGTGCTCGCGCAGCTCCGCCTTGTCGAAGGCCGCGGCGATCAGATCGAACCACTTGGAGCCGGACGCGGTCACGATCGGCGCCTCGCTCTCGAGCACGCCGCTGGCGTGCAGTAAGCGCACGGTCTCGACCAGCCGTTCGCCATAGGCGCGCACCGCGGCGACCTCGTCATTGCCGGCGATCATCCCCTCGTAGCCCTCGATACCGACCAGCGCCAAGGCCGGCTGCTCGGCGATCGCCGACACCAGCGCCTCGACCTGGGCGCTATCGCGGCAGCCGCAGCGCCCCCCGGGCACGCCCAACTCGATCAGCACCTGGAGGCGGATGCCGCGCTCGGCGAAGAAACGCCCCAGCTGACGTACGTTCTCGGCGCTATCCACGATGCAGTAATAGTCAGCGCCGCCCTCGATCAGCTCGGCGACGATGCCCATATTGGCCTCGCCGATCAGCTGATTGGCCATCAGCAGCCGACGCATTCCATGGGCGAAGGCGGCCCGACACTGGGGTGCCGTGGCCAGGGTGATTCCCCAGGCGCCGGCCTCGATCTGGCGCCGAAACAGCGCTGGGGCCATGGTGGTCTTGCCGTGGGGCGCCAGCCGCGCCCCATGGGCCTCGGCGAAGCGCTGCATCCAGGCGATGTTGTGCTCGAGCGGCGCATCGAAGACCACTGCCGCCGGCAGACTGACGCCGCTCAGTAGCTCGGGGCCGGTCTCGATACCCCCCTTATCGCGACACCTCTCCGCGTCACTCATGACTCGCTCTCCTGTGGCCGATGCCCACCCATGTTAGCTACTTTCACAAAACATTGACTGGCAGATATCGACCTGACGACGGCCCGTATTCTCGTGGTACTGGGCTTCGGTATCTATTGCGTGATCGGCGGCTACTTCGCCATGGTATGGACCGATACCATCGGCCTGGCACTGGCGTTCGCCCTGACCTCGGACAATGTGATCGACTACATCACCCGCATGATCTCCACCATCATGGCCGGTCTATTGGCCTGCGCCCTGCTCGGCCGCTTCTGGCCTCGCTACAACTGGCAGGGCGCCGTGGCCACGCTGGTCAGCGCCTCATCCACGTCACTGGTCATCATCGCCAACGCCGACTGGAACGCCTATTGGGGCAACCCCAGCATTCCCGCAGTGTTGACCGCCCTGTCCGTCGGCGTAGCCGTCAGCCTGCTGACTCCCGCGCCACGCACCACGCCGCAGCAGGCCCTGGCCATCCTCGATGAGGAGCGCCGGCGCATGGAGCAGATGCCCGATGCGGCAATGACGGCGGGGCAGGTCAACGCCACCGGCCGCTGACCGACCGAGCATCGGTAATGGAACGAGCCCAGTACCGCTAGCTCCACCCCGCGCTAACGTGTATTACCACTCTAGCGACGGGCGTGATGGATTAGGAAAGCGCACATCATTTAAAGGTGAATTAATTTAAATTAGGCAATTTCTTGCCCGCTGGGCAACTTCTTGCTCGCCCTGGGCAAGAAGTTGCCCAAATATACTTAGCCTCGTCTCTCCGAAAAGTCGTATATCACTGATATGCAATCGCTTTCCCTTGATTGGCATGCCGCCTGCTCTATATGGGGCGTCCACCGGACGTTTTCTCATTTTTCCGTCAATCAAGTGCTGAACAAATTGGCGAACGCCATTTGTACAGTGCTTAGCAGGAGCAGACTCATGCCAACACCTTGTTATATCAGCATCGAAGGCCAGACCCAGGGCAACATCACCGCCGGTGCCTTCACCCCCGACTCCGTCGGCAACATCTACGTGGAAGGCCACGAAGACGAAATGCTGGTCCAAGAGTTCAAGCATATCGTTACTGTGCCGACTGACCCGCAGTCTGGTCAGCCTTCCGGCCAGCGCGCCCACAAGCCGTTCATCTTCACCGTGGCCCTCAACAAGGCCGTGCCGCTGATGTACAACGCCCTGGCCTCCGGTGAAATGCTGCCCAAGGTCGAGCTGAAGTGGTACCGCACCTCGGTGGAAGGCAAGCAGGAGCACTTCTTCACCACCAGCCTGACCGACGCCACCATCGTCGACATCAACCTGCGCATGCCCCACGCCCAGGATGCCAACAGCGCTGAGTTCACTCAGCTGATGGACGTCTCACTCTCCTACCGCAAGATCGATTGGGAGCACACCGTGGCCGGCACCTCAGGTTCCGACGACTGGCGCGCCCCGTCCGAAGCCTGATTGTCTCGTCCTCGCCCCTGCCCGACCGCTCGCCGGGCGGGGGCATGTGTCAGGTGAATACTGTCACTGTACAAACATACGATTGCGACCAAGACAGGGAAGGCTATGCCACACTCCACTTCAACCACTTCTATTCCCCCTGGCAACTGCCAAGATGATGTCTACGCACCCAAGTTCTTCCAAGGTAGCGGCAGGTTAGGTCGTGTCCGCTTCTTGCTCTACATGATAGCCGTGACTTTGGCTCCCGCACTCCTGACACTTCTGGCCATTCGCGTATGGGCTACGCCGGGCAATGCTGGAATCGTTATTTTACTATCTTTTATAGTCATGCTTTCCGGTGCACTATGCATTGTCTTCACGATTATCATTAGCATCCGCCGCCTAAACGATTTTAACGCTAAAGATTGGTGGATATTGACATCGTTCATTCCTTTGATTGGAATAGTTTTGACACTAGCAATGCTCTTCGTTCCGGGCACGCCAGGGCCTAACGGTTATGGTGCGCCGCCCGCGCCTGACAGTGATACTGTAAAGATTTTATGTGCACTCGGCTTGATTATCTTTTTCATAGCTTTATTGACTGGGATTTAGGCAACAAACACAAACTCTTTTTATTATTGACTAACAAGCTACACATCAGGCCTATACTTGCAAACCATCGATAACAATTTACGCCAGCGTTTACCGATACGCCTTGTCAGCCTTCGTCCACATCAGCCGACGCCTCCCATATGGATTTAGCCATTATGAAGCCTCGAACTTAGCGTTAACAACCAAAATATCAAGGTCAATCGGATCGCTTCACCATAAGCTTTTAAAATGGCAATGAACAAGACCGAGAAATGTATTTTATTGAGCAGACAGAATGTGAATATACCAAGCGTCGGAATGAGGATCATGATCAAGACCAAAGCGATGAAGATGACAATGCTATTCGCGCTGCTGACTTCTGTCATTACCGGATGTGATCAGCACCTGGACGTCAGCTTTACTCGTCCAGTGGAAGACAGGACACTTGCAATTGCACAGGTGGAAGAGGTGCTTGCGGAGAATGGCTATGCTTTCACCCTGGATTGGAGCAGGAATGGAAACCTGAGGATCAATTTCGATGAAGAACTCCCTGAAGGAGAGAGGCGCGTTTCCATAGCAAAATTCATGAAAGAAAAATTGGCAACTACCGACCGTCCGAGGCTTGAAATAATAGATCAGTATTCTGGAGGCACCATATTAAGCCTCGTGCAACGGCCCGAGAGTAGAGAGTCCGATGACCGTACAGAAGCTTTATTGGACTGGAGGAACGCGGAAGCGGGACTATTTAAAATGACAGACATGCATTACCACCTTAGTTCTGGACAAAGAATAGAGGTTGAAAAAATATGCGGAGTCAAGGTGGACGTGTCTTTTCAAAGCTTCAGCGATCTGATTGCAAGCATTGTCGAGCGCGACCTGAATCAGCGCGGCTCAACCTTATCCGCAAGGAACTTTGATGGCGACTTCATTCATCGCTTTTTTGTTGTCCCACCCAAAACCATATATCTGGCCACCAGCATAGTCGGCAGTACATTGCGCTCTATTCCGGATGAGGCCAGCTCCCCTTTACTAAGCGAACAGGTCAGCACACAAGAAGCATGCCTTTCTCAGATTAATGATCGCACAGAGAGTGACCTGCATGGACTCCTACCTAATCGAGCAGCGCACAACAATATCAAAGACATCCGGCCAAGGTGGTAAGTGTATGTATAGCAAGCTCATTACTGAAGACGACAAAGGGTATAAGTCCCCACCTCCAATTTCCCGCCACAACTGGCTACTAGGCTTTGTACTAAAAGTCGGCAAATAAAGGATCGAGCTCGCGTTCGAGTTCACGGGGTATACATGAGCATTCTGATAGGACTCGCGCACGAGCCGATTCTTAATGCCAAATGATTGAGCGTAGGATGTTTTCGTGCAAAACCTGATGCCAGGGCTCGTTGAGAGCTCTGGCATCAACGCATGTAAGCGATTGCCCATATATCACGTCAGCGATCTACCACAGTGATGCAGGATCGCTTGCGTGCTGCTCGGTGAGCGGTAACCTCCCGGGTGGCGCTGCTGTTCACTTGCCTGGAGGGACCCATGGCCCACGCCACCGGACTGCAATTCACCCTGGCCCTGGCCAGCGACGACAGCCTCGACCTGGCGGTGATCGACTTCACCCTCGAGGAGTCGCTCTCGGCGCCGTTTCGCCTCGAGGTCGAGTTCGCCAGCCGCGCGTCGGACCTCTCCCCCGAGGCCTTCCTCGACCGTGAGCTGACCCTTACCGTGTGGCAGGATGGCGAACCGCTGCGCCGGGTGCACGGCATCGCCGCCGAATTCAGCCGCGGCGACCGCGGCCATCGCCGCACCTTCTACTCGCTGGTGATCCGTCCGGCGCTATGGCGCCTCTCGCTGCGCCACAACTCGCGCATCTTCCAGAACGTCTCGCCGCTGACCATCATCAATACCCTGTGCGAGGAGCGCGGCATCACCGACGTCGCCTTCGCCGTTACCCGCGAGCCGGAAGCGCGGGAGTACTGCGTGCAGTACCGGGAGACCGACCTGGCCTTTATCCAGCGCCTGGCCGCCGAAGAGGGGCTGTTCTACTTTCACGAGTTCGAGGACGACGTTGGCGGTGCCCACCGCCTGATCTTCGCCGACGACCCGCAGATGCTCACCGCGCTGGGCGAGCGCAGCTACCACAGCCGCGCCGGCGGCAGCGCCCCGACCCGCCATGTGCGTCGGCTCAAACACGTCGCCCGGGTCGCCCCGGCCAGCGCCACCCTCAAGGACTACTCCTTCAAGCAGCCCGCGTATGCCCCACTGCATGAACATGTGGCCGGGGACCTAGAGGAACATGCGCAAAGAGACGACTACGAGCACTACGACTACCCCGGGCGCTACAAGCAGGACGCCTCCGGCGAGCCCTTCACCAAGATCCGCCTCGAAGCGCTGCGCCACGACGCCCTGACCGCGGAAGCCAACAGCGACCTCCCCGAGCTCGCCCCCGGCAGCCGCTTTACCCTCAGCGACCACGACGCCGACAGCCTCAACCGCGACTGGCAGGTGGTGCGGATCACCCACCGCGGCGAACAGCCCCAGGCCCTGGAAGAGGATGGTGTCACGCAGAGTGATGCCAATGGCATGACTCGATACCATAATGACGTCGTCCTTACCCCCGGCGACACCGCCTGGCGCCCCGAGCCGACCCCCAAACCGAGAGTGGACGGCCCACAGGTCGCCTTCGTGGTCGGCCCCGAGGGCGAAGAGATCCACTGCGACGAGCACGGCCGGGTCAAGGTGCAGTTTCCCTGGGACCGCTACGCCGAGCCCGATGACACCGCCAGCGCCTGGATCCGCGTCGCCCAGGGCTGGGCCGGCGGCGGCTACGGTAGCATCGCCATCCCGCGGATCGGCCACGAAATTATCGTCAGCTTTCTGGAGGGCGATCCGGATCAGCCGCTGATCACCGGGCGCACCTACCACGCGGTCAACACGCCGCCTTACGAACTTCCGGCGCACAAGACGCGCACCGTGATCCGCACCCAGAGCCACCAGGGCGAGGGCTTCAACGAGCTGCGCTTCGAAGACCAGGCCGACCAGGAGCAGATCTGGCTGCACGCCCAGAAGGACCTGGAGCTGCTCACCAATAACGACCGCACCGAAGAGATCGGCAACGACAGCCATCTCATGGTTCACCACGACCGCATCAGCGAGATCGACAGCGACGACCACCACAGCGTCCACGGCCAGCGCCATGAGCACACCGAGGGCAGCCAGCACCTGATCGTCCAGGGCACGCTGCACGTGAAGGCCGGCCAG
>NZ_JACXZT010000001.1 GCF_014779595.1 Halomonas sp. ML-15 | reverse complement strand
CGGCGAATCGCCACGCGCTATGACAAGCTGGCCCGCAGCTTTCGCGCCATGGTATGCCTGGCTTGCATAGATCGTTGCCTACGTGCCGACTTTTCGTACAAAACCTAGGAGACTGAGCTTGCGTCGTGCTACCTTTTCTTCGGTGGTCATAGTCGTTTCCTCATGGTGTTACAGTCGAGCGTCAGACACTCGTTCTACAACCTACGGGGAGCACTATGGCCACTTTGCGTTCAGCGGCCGACTGTCAGGTGAATACCATTACACCACCGCTCGGGCTTGTTTCAGGTTGATGATTTTTAGGGGTGATAGTCTGTTAATGAGAATTGCGGTAGTGGTCACCCAGTACGAGGCCGGTGGTGCCCAGAAGGCTGCCATCAACCTGGCCAATGGGCTGGTAAGGGCGGGGTGTTCTCCGACCTTGATATTCCTCTACAAGAAGGCCGAGGCCGACTTCCATATTGAGCCCGGAGTGGTGGTCGAGTACCTGCTGCCTGAGAAGCGGCCTATTTCACTGCTATTGCTCTCCTTGCCCCGCCTGGTACGCACGCTGCGCAGGGCCGGGGCCGAACGGATCATTGCCTTCACGCACTACGCCAACCTCTATTCGGCGATGGCCGGTAAGCTGCTCGGCGTGCCGGTGGTGGTGTCTCACCGCAATCCGCTTTTCTCTTATGGCCGTTTGACCCGCCTGGCCGACCGCTGGCTGGCCATGCTGGGGTGTCTTGGCACGGTGACTTATGTATCGGGCGCGGTGCGAGACTCCTTTGGCGACCACTATGCGGGTGTGACCCTACGCCACAAGGTGATCTACAACTGTATCGACCGCCAGGACGATAGCCAGCTGCCAAGCCCTCCCGAGGGCAACTACCTGCTTGCCGTTGGGCGGTTGAGCGAGCAGAAGAACCATGCCTTGTTGATCGAGGCGTTGGCGCGTTCGCGCTATACGGGCGACCTGGTGATTCTTGGGGAAGGGGAGTGTCGTGCCGCGCTTGAGGCGCTTGCCGAGCGGCTCGGCGTCGCTTCTCGGGTCAAGATGCCGGGAGTAAAAAGCAATGCGGAGGTTAACGCATGGCTGCGGGGTGCCAAGGCGTTCTATATGCCGTCACGCTATGAAGGCATGAGCAATGCGCTGTTGGAGGCGATCGTAAGTCGTACTTATACCGTTGTTTCCAATGTACCGGCTCAGGTGGAAGCGGTGACGGCGATGGAGGGTACCTACGGCGAGGTGCTGGATATCGACGACATTGACGCTTGGTCGGCGTCCATGGATGCCATGCGCGACGATCTTCAGCCGCCAGCCGAGATAGCCGACGCCCTTGCCAAGCGCTACTCCTTTGAGCGCTTCATGGCCGATTTTCAATCGCTGCTGCCAGATGCACCCGATGCGCTTGGCCGCGATGCTGGATGACTGCTGAATGATCGACTTGTTGAAAGCCCGTGCGGCGTCGCCTGAGCGAACCGAGCACGCGGTGGTGACGTTTCTGAACCCCTATTCATACCGTATCGCCCGGCAACATCCCGCGCTGTTCCGTCGCTTCGATGTCATTCATTACGACGGTATCGTGCTGGCGAAGCTGATGAGGCTGGCGGGGGTGAGTGTGGCCCGAACGAGCTTCGATATGACCTCGCTTGCCGATGAGGTGCTGTCAGGCGCAGCTCGAGATGGGCGGCGCGTGTTCTTCGTTGGCAGCGAGCCCGGAGTACCGGAGCAGGCCGCCGAGACGCTGAAGGCGCATTTTGCTGGGCTGCAGGTGGCTGGCGTGCGGCACGGCTTTTTCACTGACGATGAGGAGCGCTCGGCATTCATCGATGAGCTGGTGGCGCTTGCGCCGGAGATCGTGGTGGTGGGCATGGGGGCACCGCTTCAGGAGCGGCTACTGGTCGACCTGGCAGAGGCGGGCTGGCGCGGGGAGGGCTATACCTGCGGCGGCTTTCTGCATCAGACGGCCAAAGGCGGGGCGCAGTACTACCCGGCGTGGATGGATCGCCTGAATCTGCGCTGGCTTTATCGCATCTACGATGAGCCAAAGCTGATAAAACGCTATACCATTGATTACTCGATTTTCCTTGGCCTGTTTGCGCGCGACCTCCTGGCCTATTACTGGGCCAAGCGCAAGTGAGGGTGAGCCGCTGGGCGGTTGAGATTGCCGTGTTATCGTTTGAGTTGAGGTGTCAGTGAGCCGTACGTCTCGTTCCAGCAAGTATGAGCCTTTTCAGATCATTGGCCCGCTAGTCGATTTCCTAGGGGTGGTCGTTGCGGGGTGGTTGGCCTACTGGAGCCGCTTCGGCGAGTGGCAGCTGATCGAGCTCTACTCGCTTGCGTTGCTAGCCATCGCAATGCTGGTGGTACTGGCGAATGGGTTGCATGGCTCCTATCAGGAGTGGCGCTCGTCTAGCTTTGCCCATGTGCTGCTGCGCCTGGTGGTGGTGTGGGGCGGGATTGCCCTGGTGGTGATGTCGTTTCTGTTCCTGGCGCATGTGGCGGAGCGTTACTCGCGGCTTTGGGTGGGCTTTACGCTGCTCGGGTCGTTTGTGTTCTCGGTCGTGGCGCGCGTGGTGGCTTACCAGATTGCCAAGGCGCTCTACCGCCGGGGGCGGCTGCGGCGCGGTGTGTTTCTGGTGGGGCCTCAGGGGCATGTGCTGGATGTGGCGCGAGATATGCGCCGCTATTCCACCGAAGGGTATGGGATTTCTGGCATTCATCGCTTGGCCGGTGAGCCGCAGACGGTCGATCTAGAGCGTCTGGTTGAGCGGGTTGAGGCCTCTGGCGCCCGCGAGATATGGATCTGTGTGCCGCTGGAAAGGGGCCATGAGGTACAGGTCATTTTCCGCGCCCTGCAGCAGCTGATGGTCGATGTGCGCTTGATTCCCGACCTCAAGGATTTGCGGCTGCTCAATCATCGCGCCAGTCAGGTGGCGGGACGCTATGCACTGGACCTGAGCGTTAGCCCGATGGCGGGCATGGCGCCCTACGTGAAGCGGTTAGAGGATATCGTGCTGGGCAGCTTGATTACCCTGCTGATCTTGCCGGTGTGCCTGGCGATTGCCGTGGCGATCAAGCTTGGCTCCCCGGGGCCTGTACTGTTCAAGCAGTACCGCACGGGCATCAACGGCAAGCGCTTCAAGGTGTACAAGTTCCGCTCCATGGAGGTCCACGAGGAGTCGAGCGGGCAACTGACGCAAGCGACGAAGGATGATCCACGGGTGACGCGGCTGGGAGCGTTTCTGCGCCGTACGTCGCTGGATGAGCTGCCGCAGTTCTACAACGTGCTGCAGGGCCGCATGTCGATAGTGGGGCCGCGGCCGCATGCCTTGGCGCACAACGATCATTACCGCGGGATGGTGGAGTCCTATATGCGCCGCCATAAGGTCAAGCCGGGTATTACCGGCTGGGCACAGGTCAATGGCCTGCGCGGTGAGACCGATACCGTGGAGAAGATGGAGCAACGGGTCGAGCATGACCTGTGGTATATCGATAACTGGTCGCTGTGGCTGGATTTGAGGATCATTTTCTTGACGGTGTTCAAGGGGTTTGCGGGGCAGAACGCCTATTGAGGGCTGTTACTTAGGCAGCGCTGCGCGCTGCAATCGCGAATGAATTCGCTCCCACAGAGGGGGGCGGGGCGGTGGTGCAAAGGCAAATGAGGGAGCGGCTTTAGCCGCGATAGGGTGGGTTGGCCAAGGCAGCGCTGCGCGCTGCAATCGCGAATAAATTCGCTCCCACAGGGGGGCGGGGCGGTGGTGCCAAGGCAAATGTGGGAGCGGCTTTAGCCGCGATGGGGTGGGTTGGCCAAGGCAGCGCTGCGCGCTGCAATCGCGAATAAATTCGCTCCCACAGAGGGGGCGGGGCGGTGGTGCCAAGGCAAATGTGGGAGCGGCTTTAGCCGCGATGGGTTACCCGGCAGCGCTGCGCGCTGCAATCGCGAATGAATTCGCTCCCACAGTGAGGCGGTGCTGCGCGCTGCAATCGCGACTGGCGTCACTCCTATAGGGGAGTAGCACCCCAGGGACGTTTCTTGATTTCATTATAGGGGGCCGGCATTATGCCGGCTCTTTTCGTTTTTGCTCCTGTGAGGCGTTTCTTCGTGACCATGGCCCAGTCAATACCTGTCGCCCCCGGCGCCGGCATGCGGATTTACACTAGTGCGGCGGCTTTCTTGTTGATGGCCATTGCGTTGGTGGTGCCCAGCGGGTATTCCCTGGGAGCGGTGATGCTGCTGCTGGGCAGTGTCGTGCTGCTTGGCAAGCGGGGGGACTTGACGCTGCGCCGCGCAGACTTGGCGATCTTGGCGGTATTTGCTGCCTATGCGGCGGCGGTGATTGCCGAGGCGTGGTGGGATGGCCAGGGCTCGCGGGGCATGGACCGGCCGGCACGCTTTGTGTTGGCGCTACCGGCATTGTTGCTGTTGCTGGCGTTTCCTCCCCGGGCGGGGGCAATCTGGGCAGGCTTGGCGACCGGAGGCATTCTCGCCGGCGGCTGGGCCAGCTGGCAGAAGCTCGTCGAAGGTGTCGATCGTGCCAGTGGCTACACCTATGTGATCCAGTTCGGCAATATCAGCATGCTGAGCGCCATCCTCTGCGCGGCCGGCCTGGGCTGGGCGCTGGTTCAGCCGCGTGCGCGATGGTGGGTGGCGCTGCTGGCGCTGGGCATCGTAGGCGGGGTGCTGGGCTCGCTGTTTTCGGGTACCCGCGGTGGCTGGGTGGGTATTCCCGTGGTGCTGTGGGTGCTCTACCGCGGTTACGGCCGAGACTTGCCTGGCAAGTGGAAGACCGCAGCACTGGCGGCGGTGTTGGTCGTCGGAAGCCTTGCCTATGCCTTGCCACAGACTGGGGTCCAGGAGCGTGTCGGGCAGGCGGTCAGCGACGTCCAGCGCTATATCAGTCAGGAGAGCCAGACGTCGTCGGTGGGGGCGCGTTTTGAGATGTGGAAGGGGGCCGCGCACCTGATTGCCGAGAAACCGCTGCTGGGTTGGGGGGAGAACGGTTACCAGGCGGGCATGCAGCAACTGGCCGATGCCGATGTCATCCATCCTTTCATTACCACGTTCGATCACGCGCACAACGAGTTTATCGATGCCACGGCCAAGCGTGGGCTGCTTGGGCTCGTGGTGCTGTTGGCGCTGTACCTGGTGCCGATGCGACTGTTCGCTCGTCAACTCACGGCGCCGGATATGCATCTACGTGCCTTTGCGGTAGCGGGGGTACTGCTCCCGGTGGCCTACTTCGACTTTGGTCTTTCACAGGTATTCTTGGCCCATAACAGCGGGGTGATGGTCTATGCCTTCTTGCTCCCTGTGTTATGGGCAGCTTTCCGTGCGCGCGAGAGGCAGCTAGTTCCGTAATATGACGTTTTCGATTGAAGTCGTGATGGCGGCGTATAACGACCCGGAGGTGCTGACGCTTACCTTGGAGGGGTATCGTCGCCAGAAAGATCGTAATTTCAGCCTGTGCATTGCCGACGATGGCTCTGGCCCTGAAGTGGCCGAGGTGGTGGACAAGTATCGCGCGTTGGGGCTGGACATTCGCCACGTGTGGCATGAGGACTGCGGTTTTCGCAAGGCACAGATCGTCAACCGCGGTATCGGAACCTCTAAGGCTGACTACATCATACTGACCGATAGCGACTGCGTGCCGATGCGCCACTTCATTGCCGACCATCGCGACTGGGCACGCTCAGGCCATATGGTCGCGGGGCGGCGGGTGGATACTGCCGAGAGGCTCACGGCGCGTATCAAGCTTGGCGAGTTGGCGCTTTCACGCCTTGAGCACCCGCTGCGGCTCATTCTCGAGTCGATGCGCGGGGGGCTCTCTCGTGCCGAGTTTGGGTTGCATCTACCGCGCTGGGCAGCTCGGCTATGGAGCCGCAAGCCATTGGCGCTGCTGGGCGCCAATATGGGCGTGTGGCGCGAGCATTTAATGGCCGTCAACGGCTTCGATAGCGATTTCGAGGGCTACGGCGCGGAAGAGGTCGACCTCGAGTGGCGGCTGATTGGCTGGGGAGTCAAGCAGCGCCCCATGCGCGGCCGCGGTGGCTTGATCCATATTCACCACCACCAGCGCCAGGCGGACGCCTACGTGTTCCATCTTCTGAAGCACAAGCAACAGGTCGGCGAAGTCGTGGCGCGCAAGGGGATTCGCTGAAGGCTCGTTGCTAAAGGCTTGGCAGCGCTACGCGCTGCAATCGCGACTGACGTCGCTCCTGCAAGGCGGAGTGGCTACCGATGGCTCCTGAGTTGTCAACTAAATTTCAGCATATACTAAATTAAAGTTTTCTTTGCCCATGCCGATAGGGGCTATGGCTGATGCCGTGTCAGCCGTAGATCAGAAGAATTACATCGCATGGAGCAAGGGAATGAAGTTACGTAGAACACCGCTGGCCATGGCCATTTCACTTTCCGCTAGTGCCTTGGTCGGGATGGGGAGCGCGCAGGCCTTGGCGGCCCCCGTAGAGGAAGATCCCTACAGCTATGTGCCGTATTACCAGTACATCATGCTGGATGAGCCCGCTACGCTGGATGACGGCTACCAGCTGCTCGCCGGCCCCGCGTTGACGGTGCTCACTGAGATGGGGCCCTCGCAAAGAACACTGGAAGACCCGCTGTTCTTGTACGTGGGTGAGTATGACGGTGATTTTCCTTACGAGCGCCAAAATCCCGATAGCATAATTGCTGAAAACCGCATGGCAGTAGAGGTTCGCGATGGTTTCTGGGATGAGGCGATCATCGTCAACACCAGTGAGATCTCAGCCACTGGTACGATCAGCTACCCCGAAGGAGAAGATGATGCCCTGGGGGTCTCCATCGATCAGGCTCACCTGGTAGGGCTTTCGGCATCGGATGCCGATGCAGCGAAGCTGGGCGACCTGGCGGTCTTTGCCAGCGGTGAAGAGCGCGTGTTTCTCTATAACACCGGTACCATCCGTGCCGACGAGCTGGGCGTGTTGTTGATCAGCGACAGCATCGACGAGCATGGCACGACTGTTAGCGATGCAGCCGTGGTCGAAGGCAGCCTGGTGAACCTGGGGACGATCGAGTCAACCGGTGACAACGACGCCGCCTTCAGCTACGCCTTCGGCATGGCCAATGCCGAGCTTTATGGCAACATCGTCAACGGCTTGGATGGCCAAGACGGCCAGGCGGTGTTCCGCGGGCTAGATGGCGCGATCTATCTGCTCGACGGCTCTGTGCTGGAGGGCGATATCGTCAATCGAGGCCTGATGGAGGGCTATGACGGTATCCGCATTGAAGACAGCCATGTTGATGGCCGTATCCTCAACGCTGAGGGGGCAACAATTCGCGCGACCCACGGCACGGCCCTCTCGGTAGAGAATACCAGCGGCGATATCGTTATCGACCAGCGCGGGATCCTGCACTCCAAGCGCTATCTGGATAGTATTGGCACCGAATTCGATCCCGGCCAGGCCATGTACCTGCAAGGCCACAATGTGCATGCTCGCCTTTCTGCCGGCAGCGTGATCGGGGACATCGACTTCGATGGGGCAACGGTCACGCTGGCTGGTGGTGAGTACCAGGGGACGATTCGTAACCGCGGTGGCGTGTTCGTGGTGGATGGCATTCACGCGATTGACGGTGCCTACGAGCAGGGGGCGGGCGCGACGCTGCGTTTCTCCAGTGACCGCCTGAGCGGCCTGAGCGCCCAGCGCGTGACCCTGGCCGATGGTTCGACCATCGTGTTCGGCAATGGCGAGGCCTATCGTGACGGCGAGCAGTTGGTGATGCTCGATGCCGATGAGCTCGACTTCAATCTTGATGCACTCAATGTCGAGACGGCGTCCGGCTTCTATCGCGTGAGCGATGTCCGGCTCAGCGACGATGGTCATCAGCTGCTGGTGTCCTATGCGGGTGTCGACGGGCGTGAGGTGGCGCGCCGTGCCATTGATGTGAGTGGTGCGAGCGGCGCGAAGGCCGGCCAGCTTCGTGGCTTGGGCAATGCCCTCAATCGTGTGCTGGAGAATGGCGATCAGGCTGCTGTCGCGGCGTTGCTGGATGCCATTGGCGATGGCGAGCGGCTTGGCGAACTGTTGCCGGACAGCAGCGGTGCCAACGCCGAGGGCACCGATGCGGCCAGCCGGGCAGCGGGTAATCTGGTGTCGAGTCGTGCGCGTGGCGTGGCGGCCGGGGATGCGCTGGCCAGCAAGGGGATATGGCTCAAGGGCCTCTATGCCGAGGTCGACCAACGCATGCGCGATGGCGTAGAGGGTTACGACAGCGATACCCGCGGCTTCGTACTGGGTGCGGACGCCGAGCTGCATAACGGCACCGTGCTGGGCCTGGGCTGGGCGCACAGCAATACCGATACCAGCGGCCGCAATGGGCTTAGCGAAAGCGAGGTCGATTTCGACCAGCTGATCGCCTACACCAGCCGTGCCTATGGCAACTGGCTGTTCGATGCCCAGTTGAGCTACGGCAGGGGCAGCAATGAGTCGCTGCGCCGGACCATGGATGAAACCGCGCGTGCCGATTACGACAGCCGCCAGCGTGGGGTTCGGGCTGGCGCTGGTTATGCGCTGGCGCTGGATGATGCCACTACGCTGACGCCGCGCTTCTCCATGGACTATTCACACCTGAAGCTGGATGCCTATTCGGAAACCGGTGCCGGTGCGATGAACCTGAGCCTGGATGAGCAGCGCGTCGAGCGTTTCGAGTTGGGAGTGCAGGCAGAGCTTGGTCGCCTGACTCAGGTCAACGGGCTGATGGTGGAACCGCGCCTGACGCTGGGCATATTCCATGACCTGCAGGGCCAGGCCAACAGCAATCTGGCGGCCTTTGCCTTTGCTCCGGAAGATACCTTCGTGGTGCAGGGTGGCGATGTCGACAAGACGCGCTATACCGCCGGCGTAGGGGTAGACGTGTACAGCGAGGGCGGTTTTACCACTTCGCTGGATCTGAGCCATGGCTGGACCGATAGCATGACGGCCAATGCCGGTGAATTGACCGTGCGCTACGATTTCTGATCGAGTTGGTCAGCACCTGCTGAGCTGAAGAAACGCCCACTCCCTGCGGAGTGGGCGTTTTGCTTTATGACGGGGCGTCCAGTTCTTGGCACGCTGCGAAGAACGTCTCGATGGCCTGCCAGTCGAGTTGCCAAGGGCCGCTGTGTTGGGCTCCGGGTTGGATCTCGAGGCGATGGCAGCCGCGGGCCTGGCGATCGAGTTGATGCTGTGCCAGCGAAGGGGGAACGATGTCGTCATTGCCTCCCGCCAGGCTGTAGAAGGGCGTGGCGCTAGGGAGCGGCGAGCCGTTGGCGGGAGCGGGCAGGCGGTGGTGCTGGGCGAAGCTGGCGTCATCGAGATTGCCGGCCACGCTGATCAGCATCTCGACCTTGGGGTAGAGGTGAGCCAGCTGCTGAGCAAGATGGGCGCCCCCCGAAAAGCCGATGATGCGTACCGTTGCGCCGTCGGCGATCTCGTTCAGTGCGTCGAGCAGCTGTGCCTCGACCGCGGGACCGTAGCGCTGATGGGTCCAGAGCGAGAAGTGGCAGCCATCGGGCAGTGGTTGCAGGAACTGGCAGGGTCGCGCGAGATAGGCGACGTGAGAGTGTTCATCGTCCAGGGCGAGTTGCATGGCCACTGGCTTGCTTGGCGTGGGGTTGCTCGCGGGCCTGCCTCCGACTTGCCAGGCGCGGCCGTCGCCTTCCACATAGATGTGCCAGCTGGCTGGTGTCTCCTCGGGTGTCTCGCGGTACCAGGCGCGCATCAGGCTGGCATCGCCAATATCGGCTTCGTCTAGGCCTGCGGCTGCGAGTTGCTGCTCTGCGCCTTGGGTGGCGTATTCGCTGGGGCTGGTGGTGGCACATCCGGACAACAAGCTGGTAGCGAGCAGAAGAGCGGGGCGGCTGAGCGAGGTTGGGTACATGATAACGGCATCATCGGGGTGGCTGAGGCGCGACCTTATCCTCGATCGTGATGGGGCTCAACATCGCGAATGAGTTCGCACCCGCCACGGCGGTCTCAATGACCAAGTGCAACGCTTGACCCATCCGGGTGGAATTGCCATGACTCACTGCGATCATCACTTGACTGTTGAAGACCGAGCCATCATCACGCTGATGAATGCTCCCTATGTATCAAGCGGGTCGTCAATCCCCCGGGGCCTGACAGATAGTGTCCATCACTGCTTCGGCTGCGCGGCGCGCTCCTGGGACGCGCTGCATGTCGCGAGATATTCGTTGCAGCCGGGCAATCATCTTCTTATCGTCAAGGAGTGACATGATCGCCTTGCGGAGGGTGTCATTTGACAAGGTCGTCCGGTCAAGATGCCGCCCCGTTCCTGTCGCCTGCGCCCTCTGTGCATTATCATGGCCATCCCAGCAGTAGGGTATGACCAGCGAGGGTATGCCATAAAATAATGCTTCGCAGAAGCTATTGTTGCCCCCGTGGTGAATGAAGATAGCGCTTTGCTCTACGACTGAAGGCTGCGGAAACCAGCTGCCGAGATACACATTGTCCGGGACATGCTGATACGCCTCAAGAAAGCCGCCGACGTTGACCATGAAGCGTGCCGGCAATGTCGCAAAGACGTCGATCATCTTGCCAATCAAGTCGGTGTCGATGGATCCCAGACTACCGAAACTCATGTAGATCAACGGTCCGTTATCGGCTGGCAGCTGGGGAGGATCGAAACGTGACTCGTCCCTGACACATCCTTCCAGAAAGACGAAGCGGTTCGCAGGTAGAGGTCGTTCTCGTGAGTAACGTACGGCACTTGGGGCTAAGAGCAAATTCAATTTTTCTGAATTTTCCATGAAGGTACCGGGTGTTAGCGGTGGCAAGCCACGCGATTGCCGAAAAGCATTGTAACGACGGTGGGCTGCATCCGTTGCACTCAAGTAGGATTGTTTGAATCGAGTTATTGCCCGGGTGTCTTCCGGCGCGAGACCGGACAGATAGGGAGGGACCTTGGGATCGGGGATTTCAGTTTCGGCACATGATACGATCCGTATCCATGGATACCCAGAACGAACGATAGCCGGAAACATGATGACATTGTCGAGCAGTATGGCATCGGGACGAATCTGGTCCAATAGGCTCTCGATACCTGCTTCAGCATCTATGGCCGTATCCACTATGGCTTCCCAGGTCGGTGCCACATAGGTGGATAACTGCTCTTCGGCGCTGAGGTTGAAGTGCGGAATGTGCGTATTGATGAAGTCTTGCCAGTAGTCCTCGTTCTTCTGCGTATGTACCTGGGATGGGGCTGGCAGGTGGTATTCCTTGAAGCCGTACTCGGTAAATACGCCAGTAAAGCCCGGATGGCATAGGAAAACTGGAATTGCGCCCATGTGGCGCAATTGCTGGGCGATGCCCACACAGTTCAATGCTGCACCAAAGCTTGCCTCGGGAAACAGCGCAATGACTGGTGGTTGACTCATGGGCGAGCTCCTCGCATTAGCGGTGGTATCCCGCGATTGGCCGCTTCCGGCCGCCGAATTCGTGAACGGCGAAGATGGAGCACCATCTGATCCGCAGCAAGCTCAAATTGATGACGCTCAAGGCTATCGAGAATTTCGAGATGTTCGTCCAGTGACTGCCGTAACCTGAAGTCAGGAATGGCCATATCCTTCTGAGTGGCACGGCGTAGCCGGTGATGAGCCAGAAGGGCGCCCCGTGCAAAACGGTTTCCTGAACATTCGGCAATAAAGCTGTGGAATTCGGTATCAAGTCGCAAGAAGCCAGTGCTGGTGATGTGACCCTCTTGCGTATCATGGAGCTCTCGCATCCGTCTCTTGAGCAATCCGGCTTTCTTGATATCTATGATGAAGCCCGAGGCTAGAATTGCTTGAGGTTCAAGTGTGAGGCGGAAGGCCAGGCTTTCGTCGAGGGCCTTCGGCGTATCGAACATCGGTTGAAATGCCCAGGAGCGTCCCGGGAGCTGCGTGACCACACCATCTCGTGACAGTATTTTTAGCGCATTAAGTACTGAGTGTCGTGTAGCGTCGTAGCGCCGCACCAGTGCGCTGATGGACTGGATGTCACCGATGCGTCGATCGGTGCGGTCAGACAAGATTCTCTGGGCCAAGGAGTCTTCCATATCCTCGAGGCGATGGGCCGCGTCCGTCAGCCCGTCAGCTTGGCCTATCTCCAGAAAATATCCTTCTTCCTCCTTTTTGGATAAAATTTCCTTTTCTTCCAATATCTTAAATGCAGATCTGATTGGTGTTCGTGACACCCCGCAGGCTTCAGAAAAGACCTGTTCGGGCAGGTGGTCGCCCGGGCTCATGCCTCGTTCCAGCACAATGCCGATTACCTGTTGCGCCAAGGCAACGTGATTCTGTCGACTGCTTCGTCGGCTTTCAGTCATGCCAGCACCCCTATAAGAAGGATGAAGATCGAGTTGCAACCCCGCGAGGAGAAAAACAGCGAATACACATTGACGTATCTTTGTAATGATTAATACTAGCACACAGGGTCAGCAACAGGTAGTAACCTAAGCACCTCCTAGGGTGATGTCCTGCTGGAGAGCGATATAACAACAATGTTGAGGAGGCGACATGCAGCGCTCTACTGCCAATGGCCACCGGCCTTTCTTGCATTGCCAGCATGACTGCTGTCGATTGCGATGGTAATGCACCTGGGATGCCTTAAAGCGTCGCTATCCGCGCACTTTCGGCGGTAAGACTTATCGTTGACGTGTCGGATGTTTATCTGCCTAGCGTTCAGCAGGTGATAGTTGTTACCTGGTTGGACCGCTGTGTCGGGGTTATAGCTCTTAAGGTGCTGGAACTTCATCGTAGTTCACATACAACAAGAGAAGCGCTGCGTGACAAGCGCAGGCCAACGA
The DNA here is from genome assembly GCF_014779595.1 of Halomonas sp. ML-15. Taxonomy (GTDB): domain Bacteria; phylum Pseudomonadota; class Gammaproteobacteria; order Pseudomonadales; family Halomonadaceae; genus Franzmannia. The sequence continues at coordinate 362,954 of NZ_JACXZT010000001.1, read as the reverse complement.
AAGAGGAAATGACATGACAACCAAAACTTTTGCTTTCTTTCCAGAGGCCGCTTACGGACCGGCCCTCAACTCGGTTGGTATCGCCCAAGCCGTTGAGCGGATGGGGCATAAAGCCGTATTTCTTTCCGACCCTGGCTTTCTGGAGGTTTATGAGGGATACGGTTTTGAGGCATATCCGGTCAACCTCTCCGAGCCAATGTCTCCAGAGCAGATGGCAAGGTTCTGGGATGATTTTATCAATGGCCAAATTCCGAATTTTCGCAAAGCGCCGATTGATCAACTCGACAACTACGTCAGGGAGTGCTGGGAAGCCATTGTTGATAGCGCTAAGTGGGCGGAGGAAGATCTCCCCTTAATTCTGGCTAAAATCAAGCCTGATGTTATTTCTGTCGATAATGTTATTCTGTTTCCAGCCATCAAGCAGCATGGTGTTCCATGGGTCCGGGTCATTTCCTGCTCTGAAAATGAGATTGAGGATGATGGTATTCCTCCCCATCTCTCAGGGATGAGTGAGAATGACATCGAGGGCCACAAGGCATTCCGAAAAAAGTTTAAAGACGTTATCAAGCCCATACACGATGATTTTAACGGTTTCCTTGAATCTGCGGGTGAAGCACCATATCCCCTTGGTCAATTTTTCGAGGCTTCACCTTATCTCAACCTGATGCTCTATCCGGCACCGATCGCTTATAAGCGTCATCAACCGCTGGACCCAGTTCGCTTCCAGTATCTTGAAGGCTGTGTCCGTCAAGATGAGGCTTATGTGATCCCTGAGTTTAAGAAAAACAAAGACGGGCCTCTGCTTTACGTTTCTTTCGGTTCACTTGGGGCGGGAGATACTGATCTACTCAAACGCCTGATTATATTGCTTGACAAGACCCGTTATCGGGCACTCGTGAATGTTGGTGATTACAAGGATGAATATACAGACATTCCCGACAACGTGATCATTGATAGCTGGTTCCCTCAACCTTCTGTTATCCCACAAGTTGATGCAGTGATTCATCATGGCGGTAATAACTCGTTCACTGAGTGTCTCTATTTTGGAAAACCCGCCATCATCATGTCCTATGTCTGGGATGGGCACGATAATGCCATGCGTGTCCAGGAGACCGGTCATGGTCTGCGCTCGGAACGCTACGAATGGACAGATGAGGAACTGATCGAAAAGATCGAGACATGTCTCAACGACCCCGACATGGCGGCACGGCTCAAGACAACGTCGGAGCATATGCAATCCCAAAACGGTCAGGCAAAGGCAGCGCGTCTGTTGATAGAGATTGCGGAGAAGCACTCATGACAAATTTGAGCGCCACGGCGCCCTATATTCATGGGGCGACGCATTACAATGACCTCGTTGATTGGGGGACGCAGCCCGATAGCCTAGAGGGTGAGTCGCACTCCAAAGGCCGTCTTCTCTTCAAAGGACCGGATAATTCCCCCGAGACCGGCCTATGGGTTTGTACCCCTGGTAGGTGGCGACTCTCTATCCCACGAGATGAGTTCTGCCACTTCGTGGCGGGGCATGCAATCTACCATGGAGATAACGGTGAAACGATAGAGATTTACCCTGGTACCTGTGTGCTCTTTCCCGCTGGATGGTCAGGAGAGGCTGACGTTCAAGAAACCATCCGCAATGTCTACATGCTCAGCTGAAACGGATACCCATTATGAATACACCCGTCATGCACAAACCGCTCGACATCACCGATGCGGTCGATTGGGGAAAGATCCCGACGATGATCGAGGGCGAGTCTCACACATCCGGCGTGCTGCTGCATAAAGGGCCGGATGGTCAGTCCGAATGCGGCCTATGGAGCTGTACACCCGGGAAATGGGAATGTCACGTCACACGTGATGAATTCTGTCACTTCCTAGAAGGGCGCTGCACTTACGTACATGAGAGTGGTGAGGTGATTGAGATTACACCCGATACCGCCGCGTTTTTCCCGCAGGATTGGAAAGGAACATGCACGGTTCACGAGACGGTCAAAAAGGTTTACATGATCCGATGACTGCGATGAGTCACGACATGGCAATGCTGACGCCAACAGCGGCCAGGTTTTTGGCGTGCCACGGGTATGCTCAAGCGTGCCTCGAGCCCTTGGCTGGCGACGCCTCGTCGCGGCGATATGTTCGCTTGCCGGAGGCCGGGCTGCTGCTGATGGAGGATCGCGATGACCCTGTAGGTTTCGCCGCCTATCTACGGTTGTCCGATCACCTGAGGTCCCTAGGGTTCTCTGCGCCTGTTGTGCATGTCGCTGAGTCCGCCGATGGGCTCGCGCTAGTGGAAGATTTTGGAGATCAAACTTACACGGCCAGTCTGGCAGCGGGTACTGACGAGGATACGCTGTACTCGCTTGCCATCGATACACTCTTGCAGCTGCATCACCATCCGAGCGCGACTCTGGTCGCCCAGCCAGTCTATGACATGACGATGCTGCTCGATGAGCTCGATATCTTTTCTGAATGGTATGCCCCTGCGGTCGCCGTGGATATTGATCGTCTGGCCTTTGCTCAGGAGTTTCGCATGCTGTGGGCAAGCGCATTAGCCCCGGCAGAGGGGAGGGTCGACACGCTAGTGCTTCGAGATTTTCATGTCGACAACCTGATGCTGCTGTCACAGCGAAAAGGTGTGGCGCGCTGCGGGCTGCTGGATTTCCAGGACGCCGCTCTGGGCCCATGTGAATATGATGTGGTCTCGCTGCTCCAGGACGCCCGGCGGGATCTGGCTCCTGGGCTAGAGAATCGTATGCTGGAGCGCTATATCAGCGGAGCGCCTGAATGGCTAGGCGATGCCGAGGAGATACGCCAACGCTATGCGCTGCTGGGGGCACAGCGCCATGCACGCATTGCCGGCATTTTTCTGCGTCTTAACCAGCAAGAAGGAAAGTCGCGCTATCTCACTTACCTGCCCCGTGTTCTTGGGCAGTTGGAAGCTAGTCTTGCCAAGGCCGGGCTCACCGATATCACTGACTTTCTTAACCAGACATTGCCCAGCTGGCAGGCCATAGGCGCAGCCCTGGGCGACGGTTACCATGACACTCAAGGAGCGCCCCATGTCTGACACGGCAACCCCTCAGTACTATCTCGTGCCGAACTATCATATTAGCGAAAATCCGTCTCAGCTGGTGATTGATCCCGCGACCCTCAATGAGGTGGGGGTGCGAGCCGACGTAAGCGCCGATGAACTCGACAGGGTGCTCACTCGCGTCAACGCTGCACAGACGGGCTGGAAGCGTCTGGATGCCAAGACGCGTGCCCAGTACCTGCACCAACTCGCCAATCGGATCGAAGCCACCGACATGAGCCGGTGCGCGATGCTGATGAGTCGCGAGATGGGGAAGCCTTACCCGGAAGCTATTGGCGAAGTGGCCAACTGCGCTCCAATCTTTCGCTACTACGCGGAAATGGCGCGTGATGAGGCGGGCAAAGTCGCGGGCACGACCCAGGCCGGTTCGCTTCAGTATGCCCGCTATGAACCCTATGGTGTCTCCGCTCACATCATGCCTTTCAACTTCCCCATCCTGCTGATGTGCTGGACGGTGGCCGCTTCACTGTCCGCAGGCAACGGTTGTGTCGTCAAACCCGCTGAAGCTACCACACTCTCAACCCTGGAGTTCATGAAGGTATTTAATGAACTTCCCGAGGGGCTGGTCGCCTGCGTGCCCGGTGGGGCCGAGGTTGGAAAAGCATTGGTCGAAAGCGAGCAGACACATGCCATCGCCTTTACCGGTTCCGTAACCGCCGCCCAAGCGGTGGCCGCGGCTGCGGCTGAACGCATGAAGCCTGCCGTGATCGAAGCAGGTGGCTCGGATCCGATGATTATTACCGCGAATGCACCACTTGAGGTTGCCGCCGCGGGTGCGGTCACCGGGGCGTTTCATATGTCGGGGCAGGTTTGCACCTCCACCGAGCGACTCTATGTCGTCGACAGCATTCATGATGCGTTCATCGATGCCTTTGTCGCGGAGACCTCACGTCTGCGTATTGGCAACGGCCTGGAGAAGTCCGAGATCGGCCCGTTGGTCAACCAAGCCGCACGGGACAAGGTCCGACGTCTTGTCGACGATGCCGTCGCAAAGGGGGCCAAGGTCGCTTGTGGTGGACGTATTCCCCCCGGCTTCGATACGGGGTGGTTTTATGAGCCGACGGTTCTTACCGAGTGCACGCCTGAGATGGACATCTTCAATGAAGAGCTCTTCGGCCCGGTTGTCGCAGTGATGCGCGTTCCTGATTTCGATACCGCCCTGAAAGCCGCTAACAACAGCCGCTTCGGGCTCGGGGCATCTGTCTTCACGACTGACCTGGCGGAGGCGCACGAGGCGTCTGAGCGTCTCGAGGCGGGTATGGTCTGGATCAACAATCCATTGATCGACAATGACGCTCTGCCTTTCGGCGGCTGGAAAGCCTCAGGCCTTGGTCGAGAGCTTGGGCGTCAGGGGCTCGACGCGTTTCGCCGTACCAAGATGGTCATACTCGATCATCAACCGGTTCGGCAGGAGTGGTGGTATCCGTACCCTGACGACTGGTTTTTCGATGGAGGGGGACGCAAGCATGTCTGAATCCCGCGTACCGACCAGAGGACACTTAATATGACAACTCAGCTCTACATCGATGGGATCTTTGTTGAACCCGCTTCCGGCCGGAGCTTCCCAGCAGTGGATCCGGCCACCGAGTCAGCGTTTGCTTCCGTGGCAGCCGGTAATGCGACTGATGCAGACCGCGCAGTGAATGCTGCCCGTCACGCCTTTGACGATGGGCGCTGGTCGCAGTTGCCTGTTGCCGAGCGAACGGCAGTGCTTCGTCAGATAGCAGCAGGCATTCGCGCCAACCTGGACGAGATTGCAGCCCTCGAAACCCGCGACAACGGCAAGCCGCTGCCGGAAGCGATATGGGATATTGAGGATGCGGCCTTTTGCTTCGATTATTACGCTGATCTGGCAGACGCAGCAGAGGCGCGTGGCGATACGGCAGTCGACGTGGGAGACGATCGTTTCGACAGTCGTATCCGTCGTGAACCAGTGGGAGTCGTGGCGGCGATCACGCCGTGGAACTTCCCTTTGCTGATGGCAGTATGGAAAGTGGCACCGGCACTGGCGGCAGGGTGTACGGTGGTCCTCAAGCCCTCTGAACTGTGTTCTCTATCCTGTGTGGAACTGGCGAAGATCATCGATGCTGTCGGCGTTCCCGCTGGCGTCTTCAATCTGGTGACGGGCAGTGGTCCTGAGGCGGGCGCTCCCCTGACCGAACACGCGCTGGTGGACAAGGTCGCCTTCACTGGCTCGGTGCCTACTGGCCGCAAGGTCATGCAAGCTGCTGCTGCGGGCATCCGTACCGTTTCTTTGGAGCTGGGAGGAAAGTCGCCCTTCATCGTCTTCGCCGACTGTGACATCGACAAGGCGGTGGAATGGATTCTATTCGGTATCTTCTGGAACAAAGGCGAGGTCTGTTCGGCGACATCCCGTGTGCTCGTTGAGCGTCGACTCTACCCACGCTTGCTGGAACGGCTGAAGAGCGAAGCCGAGAAGATTGTCATCGGCCCGGGGGATCAAGCGGGTGTCAAACTCGGGCCAATCGTTTCCAAGAACCAGTATGAAAAGGTCATGGGCTTTCTTGACCGTGCCCAGCACTGCGGTGCTCAGCGACTGACCGGCGGCGGTCGCCCCGACGGCATGGAGACTGGCTATTACATCGCGCCCACGATCTATGCAGACGTCCCGCTTGATGCTGAAATCTGGTGCGAGGAGGTGTTCGGCCCCGTCGTTTGTATCAATCCTTTCGACACCGAAGATGAGGCCATATCGCTTGCCAATAATGGTCCTTTTGGCCTGGCCGGCGCCGTCATGTCTGATGACCTGGAGCGCTGTGATAGGGTGGCATCCAGGTTGCGTGCTGGCATCATCTGGGTCAATTGTTCACAGCCCACCTTCATCCAAGCGCCCTGGGGTGGTTATAAGAGCTCCGGGATCGGTCGTGAGTTGGGTGAGGCTGGCTTCGAAGCTTATCGCGAACTCAAGCAGATAACGCGATTCGACCACCATGAGACATGGGGGTGGTATCTCGGTACGGAGAACGCCCAATGAGCCGTCTTCCTGCAATGGTCGCGGCCGTTATTCTGGCTGCCGGGAAGGGCTCTCGCATGGAGTCTGATGTCCATAAGGTACTGCATCCTCTGGCAGGCAAGGCCCTGCTCGCCCATGTCCTTGACAACCTGAAAGCACTTGGCGCCGAACGCGAGGTCGTCGTCTTAGGGGCCGGACGTGAGCAGATTACGAGTGCCTTTCCCAGACTTACGACCGCGGTACAGGAAGAGCAGCTGGGCACGGCTCATGCCGTGCAGGTGGCGGCTCCGGCATTAGAGGATTTCGACGGCATTGTGCTGGTTCTTTACGGTGACGTACCCCTTGTATCTGCCGAAACCATGGCTCGGCTATGCATGGCAGTGGATGATGTGACTCCGCTTGCCGTCTTGGGCTTTCGTCCCGAGGATACGCGTTCATATGGTCGACTCGTCACGGATACCAGTGGCGGGCTGGAGCGGATTGTCGAGCATGCCGATGCGACACCGGCCGAGCGTGCCATCGGCCTATGCAACTCCGGCATTGTCGCTGCACGTGCCGAGCGGCTTTTTTCTCTGCTGTCACGGGTCGGTTGCGATAATGCTAAAGGCGAGTATTACTTGACGGATATTGTGGGACTTGCCAGGCAGGAAGGGTACCGGGTTGCCACTGTCGAAACTGATTCTCAGGAAGTCACGGGGGTGAATTCAAAGCAGGAGTTAGCTGAATTGGAATCGCTGATCCTCAATCCTACCCGATAATGAAGAGGACCAATATGCCCACTAGCACCCGGTTCGACAACGCCATTCGCACTCCCTTTTGGCAGGAAACGGTTCCACCGCAAGTGGCTTGCCCGGCACTCAGCGCTGAAACCACATGCGACCTCGCGGTTATCGGCGGGGGGTTCACTGGGCTGTGGTGCGCACTCAAGGCGCGTGAGCGTTATCCCGATGCCAGAATTGTCGTACTCGAAGCCTCCCTTTGCGGTAATGCTGCCAGTGGCCGCAACGGGGGGTTCTGTGCCCCGAGCATTTCACATGGTGTTTCCAACGCCGTGTCACGCTGGCCCAAGGAGGCGACCACGCTGGTACGCCTGGGAATGAGCAATCTCGACGGGCTAGAAGAAGACCTGGAACATTATGGTATTGATGCGGAATTTGAGCGTAGGGGTAAGCTCAATGTCGCGGCCACGCCGTGGCAGGCCGCAGGGCTCACATCGATGCAGGCTGCCTATGCTAGGTTTGGGATAGAGACGACCCTGCTGGAAGGTGAGGCCCTGCAAGAGCGTTTCGATAGTCCGAAGTATGTTACGGGACTCTTCGAACCCAATTATGCGGTGGTAAACCCTGGGAAGCTGGTTGCGGGGTTACGCCAGGCGTGTTTGGCGCAAGGAATCGACATTCACGAGCATACGCCCGTCACCGCGCTGGAACAGACTCCCCAGGGGGTGCGCCTTACTACCCCCGAAGCGTCACTTCATGCATCACGCACTGCGATGGCGACCAATGCGGCCGTCCCGCTGTTGAAGCGCCTGAAAATGGCGGTGATCCCGATTTTCGATTACACGCTGGTCACCGAGCCCCTAAGCGATTCCCAGCTGTCAGCTATTGGCTGGCAGGGGCGGCATGGCATCGCCGATACCGGTAACCAATTCCACTATTTCCGTAAAACTGCCGACAACCGCATCCTCTGGGGCGGGTTCGATGCTATCTATCACTACGGCAGTCGCCAAGACGCCGCACTATTACATCGCCCGGAAAGCTACGCCCGCCTGGAGTCCAACTTCAACGATGCCTTTCCATGCCTGGAGAATGTAGAGTTTACCCATGCCTGGGGGGGAGTCATCGATACATCAGCCCGCACGACCTTCTTCGCCGGCACCGCGTCCAAGGGGCGTCTGGCCTACGCGATGGGCTTCACCGGGCAAGGCGTCTCGGCCAGCCGTTTCGCTGCACTCACCATGCTTGATTTGCTCGACGGCGAGCAAACCGAGCGCACGCGCCTTGGGATGCTGCGCCGCTTTCCGGTGCCTTTCCCCCCTGAACCGATCCGCACTGGGGCCGTAAGACTCGCGCAACGTCACTTGGCTCTAGAGGATCGTACAGGGCACCGTTCGCTTTATCTGAGAGTACTGGATCGGGTTGGTGTAGGCTTCGGCTCATGATGCATTGAGAAGTGGGCGTCGCTTATCTTGATCCCACCTTCTTCATCAGGGCGCTGATAGGTCGCCTGGTCGGCGCGGGTGTCGCGCAGGCGCTGCTCGTCGAGCACCATGCCCAGACCCGGCGCTTCGGAGAGGGTCAGCCAGCCGGTGTCGTCGGTGGCAAATGGGGCGACCAGCGGATAGTCGCGGGCTTCCAGGGTCCATTCCGGTGGATCGAAGGGAAATTCCAGGAAGGGACAGCCCTCCGGTCCCACGCTGCCGGCGGTCAAGTGCAGGTTGGCGATCAGACCGATACCGTTGCCCCAGGTATGCGGGGTAAACCACTTGCCGTGCGCCGTCACTTCCTGCGCCAGTCTCGATAGCCCCAGCATGCCGATGGTGCAGACCGCGTCCGGCTGGTAGACGTCCAGGCAATCGCGCCGCAGCATTTCGTGGAACTCGTAGGGTTCGCGGGTCATCTCGCCGCCAGCGATCTTCAGCCGCTCGCCGGTACGTGCATTAAGCGCCGCCATGCCCGGGTAGTCGCCCCGGTAGAGTGGCTCCTCCATCCATAGTACGTCGTGGCGGATCAGCTCCTCCGCGACCTCGCTGGCCTTGGCCAGGTCCCAGGGCGCCTGCACGTCCCACGGCATCCGCCAGCCCTGATTGCAGTCGACCATTAGGATGAAGTCTGGGCCGAGCTCCCGGCGAACCGCCGCCAGCGCCGCGATGTCGTCATCGATTCGCGGCCGGCCGAAGCGCAGCTTCATGGCTGGAAAGCCGGCGTCGCGAACCTGTTCGGCCATTGCCACCAGTTGCTCCACGGGGCGGTGGGTGCCGCTGGAGGCATAAGCACGCAGGCGGTTCGAGGCGCCGCCCAGCATGCGCCACACCGGCTCGCCACGAATCTTGCCGGCGAGATCCCAGAGCGCGACCTCCAGCGGCCAGCAGCGACCGGCATGGAAGCCGATGTTGTCGATCACGCCACTGTGCCGCTCCAGGTCCAACGGGTCGCGGCCGATGAACAGCGAGCGAAAGTCCTCGAAGCCGTACATCACGTCGCCGGAGCCGACGCCCTCGCGCCCGTCACTATCGATCACGCGGACCAGTGTCGCTGGAAATAGCCGCCGTGGCTGGCTGTCCCAGGCCGCTGGAAAGGGCGGTTCCAGAGGATACTGATGGTGGCTGATCTCGATGCGTTCGATAACGCTCATGCTGGCTGCTCCCGGGTGGCGCTGATGAGGGTAGCCTGACGGCGCTCAAACAGCGCCACCGTGGCCTCGGCCAGCGCAAGCCAGTCTTCAGCCGCCGGCCGTCGTGCGGCATTGTTCGCCATTGGGGCGTTCTCTTCGGCTTGCATGGTAGCGGCGAGTGCCTCGGCATCCATCTTGAGGTTGGCGAAGGGGGCCAGCGCGGCGTTAAAGCGGGCGGCATCGACCAGAGCGCTGAAGCGTGCGGGCAGATCGCTCGCGACGTCGCCGCTTGCCAGGGCGTCGGCCGCCGCGGTGAAGACGGCCTCGCGTCCTTCGATCGTCCAGGCTAGCGTAGCCTCCACACCGAGCGTGACGGCCACACCATGTGGCAGGTGATACAGCGAGCCGAGAGCGTGGCCGATGTTGTGGCCTAGCCCCGTGCCGCCATTGTCGATTGCTTGGCCGGCGAGGCAGGCGGCGACCTGCATCTGCTGTCGCGCCTCCAGATCGTTTGGGGCGACGACCGCACGGGGCAGCGCCTGCCCGATCAGTCGCATCGCCTGCAGCCCGCTGGCCTCGATAAAGGCGTGGCGGCCTTGGCCGCTGGTCGCCTCGAGGGCGTGTACGAAGGCGTCCAGTCCGGTGGCGGAGGTGAGCGACGCCGGCAGGCTGAGGGTCAGTTCGGGGTCGAGCAGCACCGCATCGGGCAGCAGCTCGTCTCCCCAGGCCCACTGCTTGCGACCCTGGTCGTCGGCGATGATCGAGGTGCGCGTGACCTCCGAGCCGGTGCCGGAGGTGGTGGGGATCATCACCGCCGGGGCGCGGCCCTGCCATGGCGTGCGGGCAAGCAGATAGTCGGCCATGGCGCCGGGGCTTGCCGCCAGGGCGGCCACCAGCTTGGCGATGTCGAGCGCGGTGCCGCCGCCAAGGCCGATCACCAGGGGCGCGTCGAGACTACGCGCAGCCTCGGTGCCGGCGTCGACGGTGGCCAGCGTCGGCTCGCCAGGAGGGGCGATGAATGGCGTCACCGGGAGGTCATCGCCCAGCAGTGTGGTCAAGGTATCGACCAGGCCGGTAGCGGCGATGCCGGCGTCGGTGACCATCAGTGCGCTGCGGGCCTGATGGGCCAGGCATAGTTCAGGCAGTCGCGCCAGCGCACCAGCGCCGACCACCAAGGGCACTTGCCGGCCGGTGGTGAAGTTCATCTGCATGTCAGGTATCCAGCTCGATCCAGGTGGTCTTGAGTTCGGTGTACTTGTCGAAGGCGTGCAGCGATTTGTCGCGGCCCTGTCCGGACTGCTTGAAACCGCCGAAGGGGGCGTTGATGGAGGTGTGGTCGTAGCAGTTGACCCAGACGGTACCTGCGCGCAGAGCGCGGGCGGCGCGGTGACCGTCGCTCATACGATTGGTCCAGACTGCTGCGCCAAGGCCATAGACGGTGTCGTTGGCGACGGCTAGGGCCTCGTCGAGGTCATCGACGCTGATCACCACCAGCACCGGCCCGAAGATCTCCTCGCGGGCGATGCGCATGTCGTTGGTCACGTCGTCGAAGATCGCTGGGGTAATGAAGTCGCCGCCGCTCTCCTGGCGCACGCGCTCGCCGCCGAACAGCAGCCGGGCGCCTTCATCGCGGCCCTGCTGGAGGTAGCCCATGACCTTGTCGGCGTGCTCGGGCTCGATCATGGCGCCCATCTGGGTGTCGGGATCGAGAGGGTCTCCCGGCTGCAGCTTGTCGGCCCACTGGCGCACCTTGGCCAGCAGCGCATCCTTGATGCTGCGGTCGACGATCAGCCGTGTGCCGGCGTGGCAGGTCTCGCCCTGGTTGTACCAGACGCCGTAGGCGACATACATGGCGATACTGTCTAGGTCATCGACGTCGCGGGTGACGATATGCGGGCTCTTGCCGCCACACTCCAGGCCGATGCGCTTCATGTTGGAGCGTGCCGAATACGCCAGGAATTTTTTACCGACCTCGGTAGAACCGGTAAAGCCGACGGCGTCGACATCATCGTGCAGCCCCAGCGCCTGGCCGGCTTGGTGCCCCAGGCCGGTGATCACTTGAAGGGCGCCGCTGGGGATGCCAGCGTCACGCGCCAGGGCGGCGACGCGCAGGGTGGCCAGCGTCGACTGTTCAGCGGGTTTGAGAATCACCGAGTTGCCGGCGCCAAGCGCTGGGCCGAGCTTCCAGCCGGCGATGATCAGGGGATAGTTCCAAGGCACTACCGCAGCAACCACACCGACCGGCTCGCGCTCGATGAGGCAGACACTGGACGCGCCGTTGGGCGCGGTTTCGCCGTATAGCTTGTCGAGGGCCTCGGCGTACCAGCGCAGTCCGCCGACCAGGCCCGGCACATCCACGCTGGTGGTCTGGCTGATCGGTTTGCCGGTCTCCAGGGTCTCGAGCAGGGCGATCTCGTCGGCGTGGGCGGTGATGGCATCGGCCCAGGCGAGCATACGTGACTTGCGCTCGGTGGGCGGCAGGTCGCGCCATTCGCCGTCGTTGAAGGTGCGGCGAGCGATTGCCACTGCCCGGTCGACATCGGTGGTGTCACATGCGGCTACCTCGACCAGTGGCTGGCCGGTGGCCGGGTTGTGAGCGGTGAAGGTGCGGCTGGAGGCGGCGTCGCACCAGTTGCCATCCAGATAGGCGTGGCGGGGCAGCGGCAGCCGCGCGGCTAGCTCGCGCCAACCCGTCAGGTCGCGTGTTCGGGGCGTGAGTATCGCGGTGTCGTCGGCCATGATGATCGGTTTCCAAAGCTGAAGGATGGGGATCTCGATGGCTAGTCTGGGCAGCGTTGGATGGGGCGACAAACGAGGATTTGGTACGCTGGGCATGAGTAAAACGCATGGTGTGCCGGAGCAATCCAGGCCCCTAGGCACCATTTTTCGACAAAAACCCCGACAAAACCGCATGAGGGGCCATCGCCCATGAGTCGTTACCTGCCTCCGCTCAACGCCCTCAAGGCTTTCGAGGCCGCCGCGCAGTGCCAGAACTTCACCCAGGCGGCGCAGCGGCTGCACGTGACTCAGAGTGCGATCAGCCGCCAAGTGCGCCATCTGGAGGAGCAGCTGGGCGTCACCCTGTTCGAACGGCGACCGGGGCAGCTGCGGCTGACAGAAGCAGGGCGCCGCCTGCTGCCGGCTTTGAGCACCTCCTTCGACCGCATCGCCCTGACGGTGCGCGATCTCGCCTCACCGACGGACCTCACTCGCTTGCGTCTCAACGTACCGCCGACCCTGGCCAGCCGCTGGCTGGTGCCGCGTCTGGACGATCTGCGGCGGCGCTATCCCACCCTGTCGTTGACCTTGACGACCCGTGAGGTCGACGACCTGTCTGCCGATAGTGCCCTGGATGCCGCCATTCGCTTCGGCGACGGCGACTGGACCGACGTCGAACCGCACTTTCTGATGCAGGAGAACCATATCGCGGTTTGCTCGCCTCGCCTGCTGCGTGATGGACGACCGCTGGACCTGAACGAACACCCACTGCTGCACGTGATGCGCACCCCCGAGGATCGCTTCCCTACCTGGCGGCACTGGCTGGATACGGCGGGGATTGAAGGCGTCGATACCGAGGGTGGGCTGGAATTCGACATGCTCGACTTGGCAATCCGCGCAGCGCTGGAGGGGTTGGGCATCACCATTGCCGACCGCGCCATGGTCGCCCGTGAGCTGGACACCGGGGCGCTGGTTCAGCCGCTGGCGGCGGCGATGCCGGGGCATCAATCCTACTGGTTCACCACGCGACCGGGTCAGGGCGACGAGCCGGCCCTGACGCTGTTGCGCGACTGGTTGTATGGCGCTGTGAACAGCGACGGTGCTTAGTGCTGTGTGGGTAGCGCTTCCGCTATTACCTCTCGCAACCGGTTAACGAAGGCCTCGAAGGCCGGATGCGTCAGGCTGGGCGAGCGGTGAATCTCCAGCTCGGCGGGGGGGAGCGAGGGTAGCCCCTCGGCCTCGCCGAGCATTCGCCAGTGTGGCGGAAGCATGCGCCGCTCGCTGAGCGTCACGGCCCGGGCCTGATCGACGATCACGCGCAGGCCGCTGGGGCTCTGGCTGGTCGAGTCGACCTGCCAGGCCAGCCCTTGTTCGGTGAGTGCCTGCAGCGCACGACGTCGGTAGATGCATTGTTCGGGAAATAGCGCCAGCGGCAGCGGGCTTCCCGGGTCGTAGTGGAAGTTACGATGCGCTGCCCACACCACTGATGCCTTACCGACCACCTCGCCGCCGCTGTTGGCGGCGTGGCGGACTGCCAGCACCAGGTCCAACGAACCGTCATCGAGCTGCTCGAGCAGCTCGGTGGACATGCGGCAGTGGATATGCACCCGCACTTCCGGATGCACCGCCGAGAAGCGCTCGAGGAGCGCAGGCAGCCAGGTATCGGCGTAGTCCTCGGGCAAGCCGAAGCGCAGGGTTATCGGTTCGCTAGAAACGCTTAGCGCTCCCAGGGCCTCGCGCTGAAGCTGCAGTAGGCGCCTTGCGTAAACCAGGAAGGTCTGGCCGTCCGCTGTCAGCGACAGGCGACGACTGGTGCGGTTCAGCAACCGCGTGCCGAGGCGATCCTCGAGGGTGCGGACTCGCAAGCTGATGGTCGACTGGGTTTTGTGAAGGTAGCGCGCGGCCGTCGTGAAGCCACCACCATCTGCCACGGTGACGAAGGCGAGCAGCAGATCGCTGTCGAGGGCGGGTAGACGTGATTGATCGGAATTGCCGATTGAATCCATCGGAATGACTCGTTTTTCTAATCGATGTGGGGCGTCCAGCATAAGTCTCGACAAGGGCAACCGATACCCCAGGAGGCTACCGATGAGTGCTACCGACCATGGCCTGGCCAACGCCGAGGCGCTGGATCTTTCCGATATCGTCGATACCGACCGATACCCGTTGCATCGGCCAGATGACCCCGAGCTGCTCGAGACGATTGAGACGGCCCGTGCCCACCTCGATCGCGAGGGCTGCGTCGTCTTGCGTGGTTTCCTCCGCGAGGACCGCCTCGAGCGCATTCGAAGCGAGAGCGCGCGGATGGCCGAGACAAGCTTCTACAACACCCGCGAGGTCAATGCCTACTTCACCGCCGACGACCCGGAGCTGCCCGAGCAGGATCCCCGGCGGCTGTTCATGACCCGGACCAGCGGCTTCGTGACCCGCGACATGATCACCGCCGACACCCTGATCCATCGGCTCTATGTCTCCCGCGCCATGAAGTCGTTGGTACAGCGCTGCCTGGGCGAGTCACACATTTACGAGTATGCCGACCCCTACGCCGGGCTGGTACTCAACGTAATCCCGGACGGCACCGAGCAGCCGTGGCATTACGATACCAACGAGTTCATCGTCACCATGATGACCCAGCAGCCCGAGCATGGCGGGGTGTTCGAGTACTGCCCCAACATCCGTAACCCCCAGGATGAGAATTACGACGACGTTGGCGCGGTGATTCGCGGCGAGCAGTCGCAGCGCGTCCAGTGGCTGGACCTGCGCCCGGGCGATCTGCAGCTGTTCAAGGGGCGTTTCAGCCTGCATCGGGTGACCCGCGTGGAGGGCGACACGCCGCGCCTGACAGCGATTTTTGCCTATTCGAAGGCACCCGACGTAGTGGGTCGACTGGAGCGTACCCGACAGCTCTACGGTCGCGTCTCGGAGCAGCACATGCTGGCCGAAGAACGGCGCGAGACACGTGCCGATGGCCTGATCGACTGAGCCTGCCCCATACCACCGGTTTTTCGACCTTTGCATTATGGAGTCCCCCATGAAGATGGACCTAGCGGCCATGAACATTCTGCCGCCCACTCATGATCCGGCGGCATGCGAGCCTTCCGCCGACGAGATCCCGCGCATCCTGCTGGATCGGCTCGGGCGGGTGCGCGCCGAGCTGGCCAAGCGCGACATCACCGCTGCGGTGCTTTTCGACCCTGCCCATGTGCGCTACGCCACCGGCTCGCGGAACATGCAGGTCTACAGCTCGCGCAATCCGGCACGCTATGCCTTCGTGCCCGCTGAAGGGCCAGTGGTACTGTTCGAGTTCTCCGGCTGTGAGCACTTGGCCAGTCATTTGCCCACCGTGGATGAGATCCGGCCAGCGAAGGCGATTTCCTACTACTTCAACGAGAAGAACACCGAGGCGGTAACCCGCGCCTGGGCCGACGAAATAGCCGATCTGGCACGCCAGTGTGGAGGAGGAGAGCGCATCGCGATCGAGAGCGCCACGCCGCAGGCGGCTTTCGAGTTACAGCGCCGTGGCTACCAGGTTCTGGACGCCCAGGAGCCCCTGGAACAGGCGCGCGCCTACAAGGTGCCCAACGAGATCAAGATGGTCCGTTCATCGCTACGTGCCGTAGAGGACGGCGTGCGCAAGCTGGAGGCGGCCATTGCGCCGGGCGTCAGCGAGAACGCCGTCTGGGCCAAACTGCATGAGCACATCATCGCGACCGATGCCGACTTCGTGGAGACGCGGCTGATGAACTCTGGTCCGCGCACCAACCCGTGGTTCCAGGAGTGCTCTGAGCGTCTCATCCGCGACGGCGAGTTGGTGGCCCTGGATACCGACGTGGTGGGCCGGTACGGCTACTACGCTGACTTCTCCCGCACCTTCCTGTGCGGTGATGGCAGGGCCAGCGCGTCCCAGCGCGACCTTTACCAGCTGGCCTATGAGCAGATCCGCACCAACATGGATAACCTCAAGCCCGGTGTCACCTTCAAGGAGTACGCCGAACGCGCCTGGCGCATCCCGTCCGCCTATCGGTCGCGGCGTTATTTTGCCCTGGCGCATGGGGTGGGCATGAACGGTGAATACCCCTACATCGTTCACCGTGAGGATATCGACGACAAGGGTTATGACGGTGTCATTGAACCGGGTATGACGCTCTGCGTGGAAAGCTTCATCGGCCATGAGGACGGGGGCGAGGGCGTCAAGCTCGAGGAGCAGCTGTACGTGCGAGATGACGGCCGCGTCGAGCTACTGTCGGATTATCCCTTCGATCCCAGACTGATTGGCTAGGCGTAAGCAATCGCGCTATTCCCTTTTCTCATGGCAGGCATTCTTAATCCATGGGAGGGGGATGGCGATTACCTTGTTAGTATCTAAAACTGAAAAATAACCCAATAACGGAGATAATTAGATGAAAAAAGTTTCATCCGCACTACTGGCCTTCGCTTTGATCCCAACGAGTCAGGCCCTTATCGCAGACGAAAAGAGCATCGTCATCGGCACCAACAACTGGGCCGAGAACATTGCCGTTGCCAATATGTGGAAGATCTTGCTAGAGGAGGAGTACGGCTACGATATAGAGCTCTCCAATGTCAGCAAGAATGCGCTCTATGCGGCCATGGCCCAAGGCGATATAGACATCTCCTTGGAGATCTGGTTGCCGATCACCGACCAGCCATTTCTCGATCCCTTCGAGGAGCAGCTAGAGGTGCATGATGCCTGGTACGATGGCACTGGCCTGGGCTTGGTCGTGCCCAGCTATGTCGACATCGATACCATTCCGCAACTCACTGAGCGCGCAGACGAGTTCGATTATCAAGGCCGCCCGGCGATCCTTGGCATCGACAGTGGCTCCGCAATAGCTGGCCTCACCGACGACGCCATCGAGGCGTATGAACTGCCGCTAACGCAGGTCAACAGTTCCGAGGCTGCGATGATGGCAGCGTTCGGCGCCGCCTATGAGAATGAAGAAACCATGGTCGTGACCCTGTGGAGTCCTCACTGGGCCTTTGCCGAGTATGACCTCAAATATCTCGAGGACCCTCAGGGCATCTTCGGCGAAGATGAGACCATCTACTGGTTCTCGCGTAGCGACTTTGCCAGCGAGGATCCCTGGCTGACCGAGGTGCTGAATGGTTGGTACATGGACGATGACAGCCTGGGAGGCCTGATGGCTGTCATCGAGGAGCTTGGCGACCCCGTCGAAGGTGCTCAGCAGTGGATCGATAACCACCGGGGCATGGTCGACGAGTGGTTGGACGTGGATGCCGAGGCAGGTTGACTTGGAGGTATCTGGACACGGCATTCTGCTTGCATCGCGACTGAAGTCGCTCCCACAGTGGGTATGGCGCCAAGGCAAATGTAGGAGCGAATTTATTCGCGATGGGTTTGACCTACCCAGCAGCGCTGCGCGCTGCATCGCGGTTGAAACCGCTCCCACACTGGGGGCGGCCCCCCCTGGTAAATGTAGGAGCGAATTTATTCGCGATGGGGGCGGCTAGCCTGGCAGCGCTGCGCGCTGCAATCGCGGTTGAAACCGCTCCCACACTAGGGGCGGCGTCCCTGGTAAATGTAGGAGCGAATTTATTCGCGATGGGGGCGGCTAGCCTGGCAGCGCTGCGCGCTGCAATCGCGGTTGAAACCGCTCCCACACTAGGGGCGGCGTCCCTGGTAAATGTAGGAGCGAATTTATTCGCGATGGGGTGGCTAGCCTGGCAGTGCTGCGCACTGCAATCGCGGTTGAAACCGCTCCCACACTGGGCTCGGCGCCCCCGGAAAATGTAGGAGCGAATTTATTCGCGATGGGGGTGGCTAGCCTGGCAGCGCTGCGCACTGCAATCGCGGTTGAAACCGCTCCCACACTGGGCTCGGCGCCCCCGGAAAATGTAGGAGCGAATTTATTCGCGATGGGGTGGCTGGCCTGGCAGCGCTGCGCACTGCAATCGCGGTTGAAACCGCTCCCACACTAGGGGCGGCGCTTCACGATCAGCCTTCGATCGCGGCGTCACCCGCTTCGATCCACTCGTCGACGAGGTCGCGGTTCTCTTCTATCCAGTGGCGGGCACCGGCGACCGGATCACCGCGCTCTTCGATCTCTGCCATCAGGCTGCCAAGACTGTCATCGTCCATCTGCCAGGCATCAAGCACCGCGGTCAGCCAGGGGTCGTCACTGGCAAAGTCCTTGCGCGAGAACCAGTAGATGGTCTCGCTGTCGCCGAAGATGTTCTGAGGATCCTCCAGATACTTGAGATCGTACTCCGCGAAAGCCCAGTGAGGGCTCCACAGCGTCACGACGATGTTCTCAGTGCGTGAAATGGCATCATCCAAGGCAGCCATCATGGCCGGGTCGGAGCTGTTGATCTGGGTCTGTGGCAGATCGTAGGCATCGATAGCATCGTCGGTCAGACCGGCGATGGCAGAGCCGGAGTCGATGCCCAGAATGGCGGGCTGGCCCTGGTAATGAAAACTGTCTGCTTGATCGACGAGCTCAGGAATACTGTCGATTTCTGCATAGCTGGGCACGACTAGACCCAGTCCGGTTCCGTCGTACCAACCGCCGTGTACATCGATTCGGTCTTCATACGGCTCCAGGAAGTTGGCATCAGTGACTGGCAGCCAGATCTCCAGGGAGATATCGAAATCTTCATTCGCCAAACCGCTGTAGATCACGCTCTTGCCGGCTTCTGTGAGGTCCACTTCATAGCCATGCTCTTCCTCGAGCACCAGTTTCCACATGTTGGCAACGGCGACGTTCTCGGCCCAGTTGTTCTTGCCGATGGTGATCTCTCGTGTATCGGCCTGGGTAGTGTTGAGTGCTGTGCCGGCCAGTACCAGGCCCGCAGCGGTCATAAGAGGAAGGTGACGGGTAGTTGTCATCTTGTCTCCTTCGGTGTGGTTGCAATGAAGTCTTGGGCTTCACGGGGCCAGCAGCATTTCCTCTAAGGGAAAGCGTGACAGCAGTCGCGTTCCTGTCTCGGTGACCAACAGCTGTTCTTCCAACTTGACGCCTTCTTGGCCACCGTCGGCCCCGATGTAGCTTTCCACGCAGAGGGTCATGCCCGGCTGTATCTCGCCGTCATAACCTGCATCGGGAAAGTCATGGATGTGATAGAGGTAAGGGTACTCGCCGGTCATGCCGACCCCGTGCGCCGAGAGGTAGTAGCGGTTCTTGTGGTAGCGGGAGGGGATATCCCAGGCGCGCTCGGCATAGTCGCGAAAACTCATCCCGGGCTTGATGATGGAGATGTTGTGCTGGACTTGTTCGTTGGCGAGGCGATAGAGCGCCCGTTGCTCCTCGCTGGGCTGATCAGGGCCAACGTGGAAGGTACGCGAGAAATCCGAGTAGTAGCCGTGGCAGCCGACCACATCGGTATCCAGGGCGACCAGCTCATTGGGTTGCAGGGACTTGCGGCCGGTTTCCTGAAACCACGGATTGGTCCGCTGGCCGGAGTTGAGCAGGCGCGTTTCACAGTAGTCGCCATCGCGCTCGATTATTGCTTGATGGAGTACCGACCACAGCGCGTTCTCGGTAATGCCGGGTCGTATGGCCTCACGCAGAGCAGCCACGCCCGCTTCGGTGGCGCGTAGAGAGGCGATCGCGCACTTTATCTCTTCCGCTGACTTGATACAGCGCGCCAACTCCACGGGATGTTGAGCATCGACCAGGCTTACCCCAAGTTCAGACAGTGCTATGGCGCTGCCGGCGTTCATGCGCTCCATGCCGACTCGCACGCCTGGCCCGGCCTCTGCGTCGATGAGGGATTTCATTTCCCTGGCCCAGGCTTTTTCTCGTTGGGCGATGTCAGGACCTGCGGCGACGAAGCTCGCAGTCATTGCCGGTAGTACCTCGTCGATGGTTTCCAACCCGCGAGCGAGATGCTCGCATCCGGTGAATTCGAAAAGGGTTACGCGATGCTGGGTCACCAGGCAGTATCTCGAGGGTGTGTTACGGGCGCTGAACACCTGCATGTTCCTTGCTCCGGTGGCATAGCGGATATTGACGGGGTCCGAGAGAATCAGAGCGCCGATATCCATCTGTTGCATCATCGCGCGCACCCGGCCTAGGCGATAGCCGCGCACGGCCACCAGGTCGATCTCGCCATCCATCTCGCTTGTGCCGACAAGGTCGAGGGGCTGGCGGTTGCTGCGCTCGGCATGCCAGTCAAAGTTGGCCATGACACCTCTATATGGACGTCGCTGTTGATAAGCTAAGCTTTCTATAACGTATGGCCAGTAACCCTATATCCTTGGAGCGATGAAGTGTATGGTCTCTCTTATTATGGAAACCAGTAAGAAAAACTTATGAAAAGCTTTCGCCATCGGCTACCACCGCTATACGCCTTGATGGTCTTTGAGGCAGCAGCGCGGGAGCAGAACTTCTCGCGGGCAGCGCGGGAGCTCCACGTCTCTCAAGCGGCGGTCAGTCAGCAAGTTCGGCACCTGGAGGCTTACCTGGAGACACCGCTGTTCCGTCGGCAGGGACGCGGCGTGACACTCACCCGCCCGGGGGAATTGCTCAAGGAACGGGTCAATGCGGCATTGAGCTACCTGGTGGATGCTGTGGAGGAGGCAACCTTGCCTCAGCAGTCACTCGGCGTGAGCCTTTCCGCTAACACGGCCATGTCACATCTCTGGCTAAGTCCAGCCATACACGCTTTCCGTCGCCACTTTCGGGATGAAGCGCTCCACTTGCGAATGGTGACCAGCGACCGTAGTGCAGATCTTATCGCCGATGACATCGACATCGCCCTGCTCTACGACACCCCGCCGCGTCCAGGGTGGCAAATGGAGCCCTTGTTCGAGGAGTGTCTATTCCCTGTTGCCGCTCCCCACTATCTAGACCAGCATGGGCGGGACTTGGATACAGCCAAGGCATTGCTTGACCACCGATTGCTGGACTTCGAGCGAATCGAGCCCAATTGGGTGAACTGGGAGCGCTGGTTCAGTGCCCTGGGGGTCGAGGCGCTGAATCTGGCCCCGGAGAGTGTTTTCAACAGCTATTCGCTGCTGCTCGATGCGGCGGAGCAGGGGCATGGCGTGGCATTGGGCACCCGGCACCAGATCGATGCACGTCTCGCGGATGGCGCTCTGGAACGGCTCGGGAGTTTCCAGGTGACGACTGGATGCCATTACTGGCTGGCACTGCGTCATGACAGTAAGGCGAATCGCGAGGCTCGCCAATTGGCGGATTGGCTGCGGTCGTGGGTGAAGTAATGAGTAATGTACCCACAGGCGGTGTATTCGATCCCGAGTAACGCATCCACCACCGCTTCTATATCACTTCATCTGGCACTATGACCGGGTATCCGAGAAGAAAATCCATGCACACGAAACCCCAAACACCGCGACCAGAATGGCTGATTGGCCTTTCCATCATGGTTCTGGTCGGGCTGGGCTATTACGCCGGGGCCTGGTTGGGTGTGACCCAGACCATCTCGCCCGACGGCAAGGCCATCATCTGGCCCCCCAATGCTGTGGCACTGGCGGCACTGTTACTCCTGCCCGTGCACCGCTGGGCGTGGATTGTTCCGGCGGTGTTGGCCGCAGAGATCATAGCAGATATCCCCTCCTTTCCGCTGTGGGCGGCTGTATCCTTCGGTTTGATCAACCTGTTCGAGGTCTTCCTCGCGGCCTCGCTGATCCGCTGGTTCACCGGTCCCCGTTTCAATTTTGATAGCCTCTCCCGCGGAGGCTATTTCGTGCTGTTCGGCCCGCTGTTGGCGGCTGGGTCCGCTGCGCTATTCGGAGCCGGGATGTATCGCGTGCTGGCCGGAGAGGGGGGCGAGTATCTTGCCCGCTGGCAAATGTGGTGGTTTGGCGATGCCCTGGGGCTCGTTCTGCTGACGCCGCTGCTGGTCATCTTCGCCCAC
This sequence comes from Halomonas sp. ML-15, assembly GCF_014779595.1. Classification (GTDB taxonomy): domain Bacteria; phylum Pseudomonadota; class Gammaproteobacteria; order Pseudomonadales; family Halomonadaceae; genus Franzmannia. The sequence goes on along the minus strand of NZ_JACXZT010000001.1, from coordinate 340,980 downwards.
CAGTACCAGGGATTACTTCAGACCTGGACCCGCAAGCGTCTGCTCGAGCTGGGGGCGGTGCTTCTCCTGCTGGGCGTGATGGGCATCGTGCCCATGGTAACGATTGGGGAGGAGGGTAGCGGTCATCCGCTCTCGCTGGTGTTGTTGCTGCCGCCGGTACTATGGGCAGCTGTGCGCTTTGGCGTGCCCGGTGCGACGGCACTGGTGGCGTTGGTTGCCGCCACTTCCATCGCCTGGACCGTGCATGGGCCCTGGGCGCTACACCACGAGGACCCGGAAGTCGCTATCCTCGCCCTGCAGCAATTTCTCGCGGTTACGGCGACCGTGGGGATTGGCGTCGGCCTTTTGCTGGACGAGATCGAGGCCCAGCGCACGCGCCTGCGGCTGTTCGAACGCACGATGGAATCCATCAACGATGCGGTCATGATTACCGATGCGCGTCGCGTCGACGACCCCATCATCTGGGTCAACGATACGTTCGAAACCCTGTTCGGGTATTCGCGCGACGAGGCCATTGGCCGGAATTGCCGCTTCCTGCAGCACGGCGATGATGACCAGGAAGGCGTAAAGGAAATCCGCGACGCCATGCGCTGCAAGCGCCCAGTACAGACTCTGGTGCGCAACTACCGACGCGACGGCCAGCCGCTGTGGATTCAACTGAGCCTGGCGCCGATATCTGATTCTCATGGCCGGGTTACTCACTTCGTGGGCGTGCAACATGACCTGACTGAACTCAAGCGCTCTGAAGAAGAACTGGAGCGCCGTGTGGCCGATCGAACGGAAGCTCTGCAGAAGGCAAATGCTCGCCTGACCCAGCAGGCCGCCACTGACTGGCTTACCGGCGCGGCCAATCGGCGCCAGTTGATGCGACAAACCAGGCTGGAATTCGCCCGTGCTCAACGCAACGGCACGCCGCTTTCACTCCTGTGCCTGGATATCGATCACTTCAAGACGGTCAACGACGCCTATGGGCACCAGGCGGGTGACCAGGTGCTCAAGCAAGTGGCCCTGAGTATGGAAGAGAATCTCAGGCCCACTGACCTGTTGGCCCGGGTGGGTGGTGAGGAATTCCAGGTTTTGCTGCCGGATACCGATATAGAACAGGCGGGTAAAATCGCTGAGCGAATCCGCTCAGCACTCTATGATCTCGAGATCAAGCTGAAGGACAGGGTGGTGAAGATCACCGTCAGCGTGGGGTGTGCCGAGAGGGGGCGCGACGGCAACGACATCGATTCACTCATGCGTATCGGGGATAAACACCTCTACGAAGCCAAGGAAAAGGGGCGCAATCGGGTGCATTGGCAAGCCACCTGACTATGGGGCCATATATGACAGTGCGTGATGTGACGGCATTCACCTGACAGTGTCAGCCCACTTCCCTCTCGAACTGGCGACTGAGTCGCCTGGCGAGCGCGCTCCCAGTGGTAGACAGGTGCTTCGTCATTTTTATTAATTATGACGGAATTTTGCAATACTTAGATAGCGCTGCTTGGAGGGAATAAGGTGCTCGCGGCATAGCGTGCAGAGAAGCTCTCTATCTTGACGTTTAATGGCATCTATCATGGCAAAATGCTCGGCGCAAGCCTGCTCTAGACTCTCAGCTTCGGTGATGGCCATAAAACGAATGGCATGAGCCTTTTGGGCAAAGTCATTGATGCACTCAACTAAGTATGCATTTCCCGTGGCCGAGAACAACGTGCGATGGAATGCAATGTTAAGCCGGAAAACGCGTCGCAAGTCATGCTTTTCCACCGCGTCGCGGTGCTCGTTCTGGATATTGGTGAGTTCCTCGATCATGCTTGCTGGAGCCGGCAGTGGAATCGACTCAGCCCCGGCGGTTTCGAGAAGCTCACGCATGGCGTAGAGGTCTTCAACCTCTTTGGGCGTATAGGCTTTAACGAAGGCGCCGCGATTCTTTATCCGCTCAACCAGACCAATAGCGTCGAGCTGAAAAAGCGCTTGACGCACGACATGGCGCTTGCAATCAAACCTTTCAATGAGGTCTTCTTCAACCAGACGTTCTTTCGGGTTTAGCCGTCCAAGTACGATATCTTCTTCAATGGCAGAGACAATATCATCTACATTAGGTGAATTAGAAAAGTCTGAAGAGCGATTGAGCTGTGTCATAACAAAGGCAGCTATCCTGGCTGACGCTTGGTGAGTGTGGATGCGATATCGGCATCCGTTTCATGCGGATACCGATATGCTACCAGAATACCCTCAGCCTGGGTATTCAGCGCTGACGTGGCACCCGTGACGAAATCTCGGGACGGCAGAACGCAAAATCACAACCTTCCTCCGCCTGCAGAATCTGTTCGAGAAATAGCTTTCGGTAGCCGCGTTCCTTGCTCGGCTCCACGCGAGGCGACATCGAGGCGCGACGACGGGCTAATTCCTCTTCGTCGACCAGCAGTTGCAGTCGGCGTTCGGACACGTCCAGCTGTATCTGGTCACCATCACGCACCAGCGCCAGCGGTCCAAGTTCGGCGGCCTCGGGAGAGACGTGCAGGATAATGGTGCCCCCGGCCGTGCCACTCATGCGGCCATCCGAGATACGCACCATGTCCTTGACACCTTGTGCGGCCAGCTTCTTGGGGATGGGAATGTAGCCGGCTTCGGGCATGCCTGGTGCGCCCTTCGGGCCGATGTTCTGTAACACGAGAACGTCGTCGGCGTTCACATCCAGTTCCGGGTCGTCTATGCGATTGGCCAGGTCTTCGAGGCCGGTGAATACCACGGCGCGCCCCGAGTGGCGCATCAGCTCCGTTGATGCTGCTGATTGCTTGATGATGGCACCGCGCGGCGCGAGGTTGCCACGCAGCACTGCCATGCCACCCTGAGCGTAAATGGGGTTGTCGCGTGGGCGCACTACCTGTTGATTGAGGATATGCGGACTGGCCGCGAGGTTGTCGCCCAGCGTGTTGCCATTGATGGTGGGGGCATCCAGGTTCAGCAGGTGCTTGATCTCGCGCAACAGGGCTGCCAGTCCGCCTGCATGGTGCAGGTGCTCCATATAGTGTTCGCCGGATGGCTTGAGGTTCACCAGCACCGGCGTTTCACGGCTCATTCGGTCGAACTGATCAAGGTCGACATCGATCCCCAGGCGCCCGGCAATGGCGGTGAGGTGAATCAGGCCATTGGTCGACCCGCCCAGGGCGAGCAGCACACGCAGCGCATTTTCAAACGCGGCTTCGGTCATGATGTCGCTGGGAAGCACCTTCTCGACGGCGATTCTGACGGCCTCTGTCCCGGTCTGCTCGGCAATGCGCTGGCGGTCGGCGAAGACTGCCGGGGCAGCGGCACTGCCGGGCAGCATCATGCCCATGGCTTCGGCAACACACGCCATCGTGCTGGCGGTGCCCATGACAGAGCAGGTGCCGACGGTGGGAACCAGCTTGTCATTGACCTCCGCAATTTCCTGATCGTCGATTTCTTGCCCACGGTACGCGGCCCAGAAGCGCCGACAGTCTGTACATGCACCGACGCGAGTACCGCGGTGTGAGCCGCTGAGCATCGGGCCTGTCACGAGTTGAATGGCGGGCACACCAGCGCTGGCTGCGGCCATCAATTGTGCGGGTACTGTCTTGTCGCAGCCGCCGATCAGGACCACGGCATCCATGGGTTGAGCCCGGATCATCTCCTCGGTGTCCAGTGCCATCAGGTTGCGCAAGTACATGCTGGTAGGGTGAGAGAACGACTCGTGCAGCGAGATCGTGGGGAAGTCGATCGGGAGGCCGCCGGCGAGCATCACGCCGCGTTTCACGCTGTCGACCAGGGCCTCGACGTTACCATGGCAGGCATTGTAGCCGCTGTAGGTGTTGGCGATGCCGATCACCGGCCGTGACAGGGCGTCATCGGTGTACCCCATCCCCTTGATGAACGCCTTGCGCAGGAACAGCGAGAAGCCCTCATCGCCATAGTTGGTCAGCCCCTTGCCCATCCCCTTGGGGTAGTTGTCTGATTTCACTGGAAACCTCCTTCCTCTGTGCCGCTGGCACCCTGGTTGAACTTTGGTCGTATTGTTAACAAGATTATTGACAATCCTGTCAATAACGTACTACGTTTCCTCGGGCATGCCAAATAAAAATCATGCAGCGCCTTAAGACAAAACCATAAACAAAGGTAGGAATTGATGAAAAAGTTATTATTGCCAGCTACCATTTCTCTGTTCGCCATGTCAGCGGCAATCCCCATGTCGGCAATGGCAGAATATTCCGTAACCGATGAAGTAAGAGTCCTGCAAGGATTTCAGGCAGGCGGTGGTAGTGACGCCCTTGCACAGCTTGCTCAGCCATTCCTTACGGAAATTCTTGGCGTAAATTTCGTCAATGAATATATTCCCGGCGCCGCAGGGGCGATTGCCTGGACTCGTCTAGGGAATCAGTCTCCGAAAGATGGGTCTGTTATCAGCATTACCAACACGCCGATGCTGATGACAAACTATATTATAAATGATGCTATCAATTACAATATCGATCAACTGACCCCGATCGCTAACGTGGTGACCGACCCGGGTGTCATTGTTGTTCATCCGGACAGCCCCTATCAAACCATCGAGGATTTGTTGCAAGCCGCTGAGGAGAATCCCGGTCGCATCACCATCGGTAACTCAGGTGTAGGTGGGGATGATTACTTCTCGACTATCATGGTAGAGAATGCAACCGGGCTGAAATTTGAAAAAGTCCCGTTTGCCGGTGATGGCCCATCTGCGACAGCCGCAATGGGTGGGCAGATTGATGCCAGCTTCAATAATGTCGGTATCGTTTATGGTCATATCAAGGCTGACAGCCTGCGCCCGCTGGCGGTTTTCTCGGAAGAGCGGCTGCCCATGCTGCCTGATACGCCGACGCTGAGAGAAATTGGCTACGATGTGGTGAATGGCTCTTCGCGCGGGTACAGCGCACCGGCAGGCATTCCTGATCAGGCGCGTGATGAACTGATCGCTGCGTTTGAAGAACTCGGTACCAATGAAGAGTTCCTGGCTCTGGCAGAAGAGCGGGCTTTTTATATCGATATCATTACCGGCGATGACTATATGGAAATGATGCAGCGCATGGAAGAAACATTCGTTGAGATCTGGGCGAATGTTGAAGATGATGCCTAGTATTTAAATTAAAATATTGGAGGTTAGAATATGAATGTGAGTCGCCTGTCGCTGGGTGCCTTCGGTGTGTTTTTGGCGATTGTTTTCTTTGTCAATAATATAAGCTATCCAACGAGGGCGGCTCAGATTCCACTTATATTTTCCACAACAGTGGGTTTGTTGTCACTGGCACTGATTGTGCAGGAGGTGTTCGCTGCTAAGCTTAGAGTTCGACTTTCCACCTCTGGTAGCACCTCTGATGGATTCGCTGTAGACAGCAAGATGAGATTTAACAAAGAAGGCGTGGTCAAGGCTTTTACGGTCTATGCTTTTGCGCTCTTGTATGTCTATGGAATCAGCGTGGTAGGTTACTTTATCGCTACAGCAATGTTCCTTGCAGCCTCATTGTTTGTGGTAAGGGGGATAAGTATCAAGTATGCAAGTATCGGCGCTATGTCGTTGTTGCTTGTTATTGGCTTGGTATTTTTCCATTTCCTTGGCTTAAACATGCCAGCGCTGCCTTCCTTCTAGCGGCAATACAGAAAATGGAGTGAATCATGGATTCGAGCATGTTGCTCGCTGGGATTTTGAACGTTCTGACATGGTGGAACTTGCTGCTTATCGTAGGCGGCACGTTGCTAGGCATGTTCGTGGGTGCCATGCCAGGGCTCTCGGCCACCATGGCGTTGGCACTGTTGCTGCCAATCACCTTCAGCATGGATCCCGGCGCTGGGCTGAGTATGCTGGCCTCGCTGTACGTCGGTGCGTCCTATGGTGGGTCGATCGCTGCCATCCTGCTGAATACCCCGGGGACGCCGGCCGCTGCCGCGACGGTGCTTGATGGCTACCCGCTCTCCCAGCAGGGCAAGGCCGGCAAGGCGTTGGGGATTTCACTGTTTGCGTCATTTTGTGGCGGCCTGATGAGCGGCGTGGCGCTACTCGTGGCTGCGCCACTGCTTGGGATCCTGGTGTTGAAGTTTGGCCCCATTGAGCTCTTCGCTGTTGCCGTGCTGGGCATTACGATCATTGGCTCTCTTTCCCAGGGCTCGGTGGTGTCAGGCCTACTATCTGGCGGCTTGGGGTTGCTGGTAAGTACTGTCGGCATGGACCTGATTACCGGCACGCCGCGGATGACCTTCGGGCATATGAATCTTTTCTCCGGCGTCAGCTTTACGGTGGCGCTGATCGGCCTCTTCTCTATTCCCCAAGCACTACTGTTGATAGAGAAAAGCGGCCTGGACGTCAAGCGAGTGGCCAACAAGATTACCGATCGGCTGCTTCCAAAGATCAAAGATATCAAGATGCTTATGCCGAATATCTTCAGGTCAGGAGTGATCGGCATTATCACAGGCCTTATCCCCGGTACCGGGGGAGATACGGCGAGCTGGTTTGCTTACAATGAGGCCAAGCGATTTGCCAAGGATAAGAGCCGCTTCGGAAAAGGGGACGTGGCCGGCCTGGCAGCCCCCGAAGCGGCCAACAATTCGGTGGTGGGCGGCTCGTTAATTCCCACTATTGCCTTGGGGATTCCCGGTAGTTCATCCACCGCCATTCTTCTTGGCGCCTTGATGGTGCATGGGATCCTTCCGGGACCTAACCTGCTGACCGAGCATGGGGAGGTGACTTACACATTGATCTGGGCCGTGATCATCGCCAATTTCGCGCTGCTGGCAGTTGGCCTGATGTTCACACGGCTGTGCGTCAGCGTGACCAAGGTGCCCGATGGCTTTGTGGCCTGCGCCATCATCGTGCTGTGCGTAGTGGGCTCGTTCGCGATCAATAATAGCTTCTTTGATGTTGGTCTTATGTTCGGCTTTGGCCTGTTTGGGTACTGGATGATCAAGGCGGGCATGTCGCCTGCACCGATGGTGGTGGGGCTGATTCTTGGACCCGTCATGGAGACTAGCTTCCAGCAATCGATGCTGATTGGCGGTGGTACCTTCATGGTATTCGTCAAGAGCCCGATCGCGCTCTGTCTGTTGTTACTTGCAGCATTTTCGATTATTCAGTCCACCCCGCTATTGGGTTCGATCATATCCAAGTTCAAGAAAACAGCTTGACCAATATCATTGTCGAAAAAGGATAGAAATATTATGGCGACCATTGTTGAGGTAAGAGCACGGACGGTCAGTGTGCCCCTGGATAATCCCACCAGCTTTTCCAATCGAAAAGTTCTCAAGCGTGACTATGCCTTGGTTGAAGTGGTAGGCGATGATGGGCATAAAGGCATCGGTTTCTGCTATGGCGGCAGTAATGCTGGGCGGCTAGTCTCACTGGCGGTGCGTGATCTGCTCAAGCCGGTGCTTATAGGCCAGGATACCCACCGTGTCGAGGGTCTATGGCGTGAGATGTATCAGGAGGCGTTGCTTCATGGTCGGTCCGGCTCTGTCATGCGGGCTATCAGTATCATTGACACTGCGCTTTGGGACCGTAATGCACGCGCTGCCAACCTGCCTCTCTACAAGATGCTGGGTGGCGACAAGAGCGAGAGTGTGGCGGCTTATGCCAGTGGCGGCTATTACCTGGAAGGCAAGACGCCAGCCCATCTGGCTGAAGAGATGCGCGCTCATGTCGCCAATGGCTTCAAGGCGGTGAAACTGAAAGTCGGACGTGACAGCCTTGCGGAGGAGGAGGCCCGACTTGCTGCTGTCAGAGAGGCCGTGGGGCCGGAAGTGCTGGTGATGATGGATGCCAACAACGCCTGGCGTGATTTGCCCTCAGCGCTAGCCTTTATGCGCATGGCCGAACCTTATGATCCCTACTGGATTGAGGAGCCATTCAGCCCCGACGATATCGATAATCATCGTCGCCTAGCCGAGCGCACGCCGGTGCCGGTTGCCACCGGGGAGATCGAGGCGGGGCGCTGGCGTTTCAAGGAGCTGCTGGACAAGGAGGGAGCCATGATCCTGCAGACCGACGCGGCGGTGTGCGGGGGGATTACCGAGTTCCGCCGTATTGCGGCGACTGCGGCGAGCTATGGCGTTGAAGTGTTTCCCCACTGGTTCCACGACCTGCATGTCCATCTGGTGGCGGCAACGCCTAATGCGCCTTTCGTGGAGTACTTTGCTGATGACCAGGTCCTCAACTTCCGTCGCCTGATCGATACCCAGCTCCGTTGTGAAAAGGGCCGGCTCATTCTGCCGACGTCGCCGGGTCTGGGCTTCGACTTCGATGCAGATGCGCTGGCTCAGTTTGCTGTTGATGAATGGCACTGATTCACTTCACCAGGAGAACCTCATGAATCAAGTGCATCGCTCTGGCCAGGTCTGGTCGCCGGTGATCACGCCGTTCGGCCCTGACCTCAAGCCAGATGCCGACCGCTTTGCCAATCACTGCAGGTGGCTGGTCGAGAATCACGTTGGCCTGGCCATGTTCGGCACCAATTCCGAAGCTACCTCGTTGAGCGTGCCGGAAAAGCGCGCCTTGCTCGAGTCCCTCGTTGAGGAAGGCATACCGGCAGAGCGGATGATGCCGGGCACTGGCCACTGTGCCGTTGGCGATACCGTCGAGTTGACGCGGGATGCCGTCAATCATGGCTGTGCCGGTGTGCTGATGCTGCCGCCTTTTTATTACAAGGGCGTCTCCGACGAGGGGTTGTTTCGTTACTTCTCCGAGGTGATTCAGCGCGTGGGAGACGAGCGGCTTAGGGTGTACCTTTACCACATCCCGCCAGTCTCTCAGGTGCCCCTTGGCCTGTCGCTGATCGAGCGATTGCTGAAGGCGTATCCCCAGACCATTGCCGGCATCAAGGATAGTGCCGGCGACTGGGCCAATACCCAGGCATTGATCGAGGCCTTGGGTGGCGATATCGATGTCTACTCTGGCAGTGAGCATTTCCTTCTCAGGAATCTCATGGCTGGAGGGGCGGGCTGCATCAGTGCTACTGCCAACGTCAACCCGGGCCCCATCGCGTCTCTGGCGGCGCGCTGGCAGGACGCCGGCGCCGAGCAGCAGCAGGCGGGGCTTTCCGAACTGCGGCGGGTATTCGAGCAGTTCCCCATGATTCCCGCGCTCAAGTCCGCCACCGCACTGTATGGCGGCGATGCTGCATGGCATCGGTTGCGGCCGCCACTGGTCGAGATGGATGCGCAGCAGCAAAAGGCACTGTCCAGTGCCCTGGATCAGCTGGGGTTCGAGATGCCGGGTCATCGGGCCTGAACGGATACCAGACGCTAACAACCTTGCCCGCCCCGAGGCCCTGTTCGGGGAGCGCCAGCCTAAGAGACACCACACATGACAGCGCAAGTTGAGACTACCGGCAAGCGTGTTGCCGGGCCCACCGTTCGCCTCCATTCCGACGACAATGTGGTGGTCGCTCGTCGGGAGGTTGCTCTGGGGATGGAGCTTCCGGAGGAAGCCGTCACCAGTCGGGCGACCATTCCTGCGGGATATAAAATGGCAACCCGTATGATTCCTCAGGGGGAGCCGATCCTGAAGTACAGCGTGCCGATCGGCTTCGCGTCTCGTGACATTTCTGCGGGCGACATGGTGCATAGCCACAATGTGGCGTTCGAAGAGTTCGATCGTGACTATCGCCACGCAGAGGGCTATGTCCCCGTTACGCCAGTGGCCGCTAATGAGGTCGCTACCTTCCAGGGTATCGTGCGTGACAATGGCCAGGTTGCCACGCGCAACTATATTGCCATCTTATCGACCGTTAACTGCTCTGCCACCGTCGCGCGCAAGGTGGCCGACTGGTTCACGGAGGAGCGGTTGGCGGACTTCCCCAATGTCGATGGCGTGGTTGCCTTTCCGCACTCGCTGGGGTGTGGGATGGAGATGACCGGCGAGCCGATGGCGCTGCTGCGTCGGACTATTGCCGGCTATGCCAGGCACGCGAACTTTGCCGCCGTGCTGATCGTCGGACTGGGCTGTGAGCGTAATCAGATCAATGGCCTGCTCGAAGAGGAAGGGCTGGATGCAGGGGGGCGCCTCCAGAGCTTTACCATGCAGGCCATGGGCGGCACGGCCAAGACCATCAGCGCGTGCGTGGAGGCCGTCCAGGCGCTGTTGCCTGATGCCAATCGCGTCGAGCGGCAGCCTGTGTCTGCCGCCCATTTGACCGTTGCGCTGCAGTGCGGTGGCTCGGACGGCTTCTCGTCGATCACGGCCAATCCGGCGCTTGGCCGGGCGGTGGACATTCTGGCACGCCACGGTGGCACGGCGATTCTTTCCGAGACGCCGGAGATCTACGGCGTTGAGCATACCCTCACGCGACGCGCGGCGAGTCGCGAGGTGGGGGAAAAGCTCGTCGAGCGCGTGCGCTGGTGGAAGGATGAGTACTCCGTTGGTCGCGATGTCCAGATCAATGGCAAGGTCAGTCCTGGCAACCAGGTGGGGGGCCTGGCCAATATCTTCGAGAAATCGCTGGGCTCCTCCATGAAGGGGGGGACTGGTCCGTTGATGGCGGTATATCGCTATGCCGAGCCAGTCACCGCCAAGGGGCTGGTCTTCATGGATACCCCGGGCTATGACCCGGTCTCGATTACCGGCCAGATTGCCGGTGGGGCAAATCTGGTTGCCTTTACTACCGGGCGTGGGTCGATGTTCGGGGCCAAGCCTTCCCCGACCCTCAAGCTGGCGACCAACACGCCAATGTATGAGCGCTTGACGGACGATATGGACATCAACTGCGGCGAGATCATCGACGGCACCTGCGATATGGAGGCCATGGGGCAGCGTATTTTCGAGCTGATGCTGGCTACTGCGTCTGGCCAACGCTCGAAGAGCGAGCTGCTGGGGCTTGGAGACAATGAATTCGTGCCGTGGCATATCGGCATCATGAGCTGAGCGGCGCACTACGCCCTGAGGAGGGGACCATGAGAAAGCGAGTCGTGGCAGTGCGTCGGCTTCATGCCGAGCATCTGAAGCAGCTTGAGAGGCTGTTTCACGTCGATTATTTCCCATCTCTCGGGGAAGACAACGTAGAGAAGTATTACGATGCCTTGGCCCAGGCGCATGGCCTGATCGGCGGCAAGCTCTCGGTGACGCCGGGGCTGCTGGATGGGGCGCCGAACCTTGAGGTAGTGGCCACGATCTCGGTGGGCTATGACAACTTTCCCGTCGATGAGATGAGTCGCCGCGGCATCTTGCTATGCAACACGCCTGACGTCTTGACTGAGACGACCGCCGATACCGGCTTTGCGCTGATCATGGCCACAGCGCGTCGTGTGCCGGAGTTGGATCGGTTCGTCCGCGAGGGGCAGTGGCAGACCCATGTTGACGAGCCGCAGTTCGGGCGCGATGTCCATGGCAAAACGCTTGGCATGGTGGGCATGGGGCGTATCGGTGCTGCCGTGGCGAGGCGAGGGGCCCTGGGGTTCGGGATGCCCATCTTGTACAGCAATGCCTCGCCAAAGCCGGCTCTCGATGCCGAGCTGGGGGCCCGCCACTGCTCATTCGAGGAGTTGCTGGCGAGCGCCGATGTGGTGTGTGTCACCGTGCCGCTCACTGATTCGACCCGCCACCTGATCGGTAGCGACGCCTTTCGCCAGATGAAGCGCTCGGCGATCTTCGTCAATATTGCCAGGGGCCCGGTGGTCGATGAGGCGGCCATGATTGTGGCGCTTCAAGAGGGCGAGATTGCCGGAGCGGGGTTGGATGTCTTCGAGCAGGAGCCGTTGCCGAGTACCTCGCCGCTTCTAGCGCTGCCGCAGGTGGTGGTGCTGCCGCATATCGGCTCGGCGACCCATGAAACCCGTGCGGCGATGGCTCAGCTCGCCGTCGATAATCTGGCGATGGCGCTGCAAGGAGAGCTCCCTCCCTGTGCCGTCAATCCCGGTGCGGCTTCTTTTATCCCTGCACAGGAAAAGATGTGAAGCGTCTAGCCAACATATATAACCTTCAGGATTTCGAGCGCGCGGCGCAGCGGTTTCTGCCGCGCCCGTTGTTCGGCTATGTGGCGAATGCGGCAGAAGAAGGGGGGAGCTTTACCGCTAACCGCCAGGCCTTTGGCGACTTCAGCTTCTTGCCGCGCGGATTGGTCGACGTGTCGAATGTTTCGGTCAGCACGCAGCTCTTTGGGCGCCGCTATGCCGCCCCTTTTGGTATTGCCCCGATGGGCCTCAGTGCTCTTTCGGCCTATCGTGGCGATATCGTACAGGCTCGCGCCGCCGCCACAGCCAAGGTGCCCATGATTCTGAGCGGCACCTCGCTGATTCCCATGGAGGAGGTGGCGGAAACTGGCGGAACGGATTGGTTCCAAGCGTATCTGCCGGGGGACCTTCCGGCGATAGAGGCGTTGATTGCGCGGGTCAGGCGCAGTGGCTTCAAGCATCTGGTCATCACGATTGACTATCCGGTACCACCCAACAGCGACAACAACCGGCGGTGTGGTTTTTCCTCTCCGCTCCGGCCAAGTCTGCGATTGGCGTGGGATGGTCTGGTACGTCCTCGCTGGCTGTTTGGCACCTTCCTACGCACTCTGCTAAATCACGGGGTGCCACATTTCGAGAACAACTACGCGTCTCGTGGCATACCGGTGATCGCCAAGGATGTGAACCGGGACTTCTCGGGACGGAGTCATCTCGACTGGAAAGTACTCGAGCGGGTACGCGAGCTATGGCCCGGCTTTTTGATCGTCAAGGGGATCTTGCACCCCGAGGATGCCCGCAAGGCTCAGGCAATAGGGGTTGACGGCATCATCGTGTCGAATCACGGCGGTCGACAGCTCGATAGTACCGTCGCGACGCTGCTCGCGTTGCCGGCGGTGGTCGAGGCCGTGAGCGATATGCCGGTGATGGTCGACAGCGGGTTTCGGCGGGGCACAGACGTGCTCAAGGCGCTGGCGCTCGGGGCGTCGTTCGTGTTCATCGGTCGCCCAATCAACTACGCGGCAGCGTATGCCGGGGAGGCTGGCGTAGCCCATGCCCTCGAGCTACTCAAGCAGGAAGTGTCTCGCGATATGGCTCTGCTAGGGGTCACGCGAGTCGCAGAGCTTGGCAGGGAACACCTGGTCGCCAACGGTGAATGCCCTTCTTAGGCTATAGCGTCGAGTATCGCTGTATCGCGAATGTATTCGCTCCCACATGGGGGGGCGGCGCCAAGGCTAATGTAGAAGTGACTTCAGTAACGATGGGGTTGGCTGGGGCTCTCCAGGGACCTTTAGTATAAGGCCGTGGGTATCTGCGGAACTTTGCTCGCATAGTGCACTAGTACCTGTTCTGTAAAAAAACCACTTTTACGGATCAGGATAAACACCTTTTGGTTCGATTATATAAAGCCATTAAAATGGAGGGATAAGCGCTATTCTAGAATATAAAAAGTTTGGTTAACTTGCTATAATCTAGGTAAGTCTATGCTTTAAAAGGGTTTTTCTGAAAATCCCAAGGGGTGAATTTCAGTGGAAAGCAGTTTGACACGACGATACATTTCGCTAGGGTTATATGTGAGGATAAATAACTGCCTCGCTTTAAGATTTGAATAACAGTAACCACTCCTTTGAGGGAAAGAGCGATGCGTAATAATAATTCCGAAAAACCAATGATTGAAGCTATTCCTGGCATGAAAGCAGCTTTCGCTGCAGGCCGACTTAGCCAATACAAGCCGCTTGCGAGCTCGGGAGCAGAATCGGTGCAATCTACCTGTGCTGCGTCTTGGGGGCCTGCCATGCGGAGGTGATTCCCCTGGAGTGTTTGGCTTGCGTGATGTTAAGGCAGTCGTTACAGGCTCGCTGATTTAGCTCATAGCCAGAAGGCGGGCATGGCCCGCCATTTTCAAGCCGTAGGAGTAGTTGTAATGGGATCAGAAAGTGAGACGGCACAGCTACTCTTGGGGCCCGTAGAGATGGTAGTTCTACAGGGTACTGGCTTTTGCAACCTTAACTGTGACTACTGTTATCTTTCGGAAGACAGCCGACAAAACAAATCAAAAATGCCAATTGGAACCACAATTGCAATATTTGAAAAGTTATTGCATAGCCATTACCTTGGAGACGAGGTTCGAGTTAGCTGGCATTCGGGAGAGCCATTAGTACTCAAGCCCGAATACTACCGAGCAGCGATGGATGGCATACTTGAACTTCGGGAAGCACAAGGAAAAAATGTCCAGATCACCTTCGATATTCAGACCAACGGCACTTTGATTAACCAGGAGTGGTGCAACCTTCTCAAGGAATACCACGAATATTTGAGCATTGGGATCAGCTGTGATGGGCCAGAATTTCTCCATGATCAGCACCGTAAGACTTGGCGAGGTATGCCCACACATCATCGAACCCAGCACGGAATGCAGTTGCTGGTTGATAATGGTATTCCGTTCGATGTAACTGCCGTGATATCACCAGAAGGTTTACACTACCCTATAGAGTTTATAGAGTTTTTTTCACCGTTCGTTGAATATGTGCGAGAGTTTCACTTTAATCTCCACGATGAGTTTTTCATTGACAGGGATGTAGAGGAAAAGGTACAAGAGTATACTGAAAGTTATGCTTTTTTTCTTCGCTCGTTGTTAGACTACTGCGATGAAAAGGGGGATTGTAAAATTCCTAGAATTAGAAATTTTTCAACTTTCTACAATCGACTTTTCGTTGATTCTGATAAAAGGCCGGGCTACGATGCGCGCAGCATGTGCAGGCCTTTTAAAACGTTGAGCATTGAGATTAATGGTGATGTTACTACATTTTATGCAGGCTTAACTGTGGACGAATGCAAGGATCTTAAGAATCTTTACGGTGACGGCTGCGGGATGGTAATAGGTAATATACTGACTGATAGCCTGGAAGAAATAGCAAGTAGTGCAAAGCTTGGAAGAATTCAGAAAGATTTCGAGTATAGTCACCGTGCCTGTGAATCCCAATGTGACTATTTCGAATTGTGTTCAGGTGGATACAATCTTATAAAGTACCGTCGTTACGGAAGGTTTGATGCCGTTGAAACGCCCGAATGCAAGGTCCATGTGAAGGCGTTCGCCGATACGCTGATGGACCATATGAATGAGCACTTGTCTCAGTCATGATAACACCTATCGAGTTGCCACTGAGTCGAAGCTTTGTGGATGACAATGAGCCTAGAGTCATTAGGGCTAGGTTAAAGCAAATTGTTCGAAGCCTAAAGTTTACGTGGCATGAAGGAAATTATGCTTTTCGAATCGAAGGCCCTGATACGAGTTATCATGCGGCGGATCCAGACTTGGCGGAAGTCTTGAGTGAGTTTGATTTGACGATTAATCTCGGAAGTTGTTTCGACTATCGCTCACGAAGAGACAAGTATGATCTCTGTTTTGAGGATTGTTGGTCTGGGTATTTTATTTCTGATGAGCTTGCTAAAAACGACAAAGATTTAATTTTGATTCATTTGGATGACCATGCAGATATGATGCCGACATTCTTGACATGGACTCCTGATGGGGTGTTCAACTTGGCCACCGGTCGCCTTTTTAATCCCAAGCGATCACATGACTGGGTGGAAGCCATAAAATCAGGGTGTGTGAGTATTGGAGATTTCATAACACCACTATATTTTGCCGGGTGTAAGGTGCATGTGCGTCACTTGAATAATTTACCAGAGGATAGCAGCCAACCTAGCCAGATTGTTCGCGCACCATGCTCTTACCCTGAGGTTACAAATTACCAGTTTGCCTCTCTGCAAAAAGTATCCACGAATATTCGTAATGGCGATGGCACTTATCGCGCGGGAGATGACCCTGAGTCATTACTTAAAGACATTCCGGAAGGAAAAGTGATATTACATATCGATCTGGATTATTTTATTAACGATTTCAATGGAAATATCGGCACAAACGCGATAGCAAGCCAGTGTGAAATGCGGCGGATGGCCAAGGTTAAATTGTCGCGCTTTTTTACGGCCATTAAACCTCTGCAGTCACGTCTTCAACGCTGTGTAATTGCTACTTCGCCCGGGTTCTGTAGCGTACGGCATTGGAACTGGTTGTTGAAAGAGCTTGGGGCGGGCCTTCCGGCCGGACTGTCAAAGATGCGATAGGAGTATCCGGCCATGTCTGGAATCTACATTCTGGCATCGCGCAGTGAAGCATGCAAGATAGTGGAATGGCTGTCGAGAGAGGGTGAAATCTCTCCAGCCGATGTTTCTGCATTCGTCGATTATCCGGACCTTGCTGAAGGTGAGAAATATCAGTTGCCAAATATTGCCGTCATTGGTTTTAAGAATTTTCTTAAAATATTATCACCCGTGGATATAGTGTTAGTGGCGGGACGTTGTTTTAATGAGGCGGTCAGTGAGCTTTTTGCCGGTGGTTTCAATAATATTTATGATGGTCAGGCTATCTTAGAAAAGGTGGATCTCGCTCACCGATTTAACCTGATTGCTGCTCCCTATCATATTGGTCCAAATTATCCTGAGCTTCTCGACGAAAGCCTCGCTTTTCACCGCTATACTTCCAAGCCGATATCTGTACACCAGATACCACGGCACAAACTATTTGTCGTCAACAGCATGCCAAAGTCCGGTACGGTTTGGATGATAGCCATGTTGGAACGACTGTTAGGAGTAAAGGCAAGACAACAAATAAAATTATCACACGTTATGGATATTGGGATGGACGTGAAAAAACCCAATGTTCACGGTGCCGTGGTCTTGGTGCGCGATCTACGTGATGTGGTGGTTTCCTGGTACCATGATCTTGCGCGCTGTGATCTGCGCAATGGCTTTGCGGAACCACGCTACACAGATATAACTGAATTCTATTTTGATCACATGATTGGTTTTTTAAATGGAAGTAGTCGTTATGCCTTCGGTGACCTGGAGCGTTGGATAGATTTAGTCACTTATAATAGTTTTCCGGTTGTACGTTATGAAGATTTAATCAATGATACGCCTTATTGGTTAAAAAAGGTCATGAATTACTGGAAGATAAGAGTCACAGAGGATATGATCGATGAGGTGGCCAATAGCTTTGCCTTTCACAGGATGCAGCTTACCTTATCAGAACATCATGGGTATATTCCTGATCTTGTTAAATCTGGACACCTGAGGAAAGGTGCTGCTGGTTCCTGGGAGTCGGAGTTGCCACCACTGGTGGCAGAGGATATTCAAAGAAGATTCTCGGTCTATCAACAACGGCTTCGGTATGATCAGTAGAGGACGAGCATTTTATGATTTTAGATGCCCGTAACTCTGAGGTCGCACTTGAACGCTCGGCGGATGTGGCTATTGTCGGCGCAGGTCCGGCCGGGTTGATTTTAGCGAGAGAGTTGTCCGATTACGCCTCCATTATATTGATAGAGAGTGGCGGTATCAAAGCTGATCCACAAGTCGATACCCTGCAAAAAGGGGAGTCTATAGGACTTGACTACCCTCTTTCTGAAACTCGTGCACGTGGTTTTGGAGGCTCTTCATCTATATGGGCGGGCTACTGTGCCCAGTTTGATCGTCATGACTTTCTTCAGCGTTCTTGGGTAGCCAACAGCGGTTGGCCTTTCGGCGTGGAAGTTCTTGAGACGTACTATTCAAAGGTGGCGGGGCTACTCAATCTAGGGGGGGTGAATTTCGACGCCCGAGATATCGCTAGAAAAAATAAAATCTCTTTACCTATTGATAATCACAAATTCACGCCGACAGTTTGGCGCTTCGGTGCACCGATTATTCGTTTTGGAGACCTGTTGCTCAAGGAGTTTTGTTGTAATCCTAACATCACTACTTTTACTAACGCGACCGTGGTGGATATACATTTAGACTCTGAGCATAGTGACGTGACTAGGTTAATATTCCGCACAATGAATGGTCGGCAAGGAGTTATTATACCTAAAATTTTGGTTCTAGCGTGTGGAGGATTGGAAACACCACGTATACTGCTCAATGCTGATAGTCAGATCAAGGCCGGAGTAGGGAATGATAATGACCTTGTAGGGCGCTTCTTCATGGAGCACCCTCACTTTCATATCAAACCTTTAACGTTAACGAAGCCTGAGGCATTCACACATTGGGCTGAACGGGGGGATTTTGACGCTGGAAGCCAGTATTTATCATGCCTAGGGCTTTCTGCCGTAGCGCAGGAAGCACTAAGTGTTACGAATGCAAGGTTACATTTATATAGAACCCCGGGCATGGATGGTTCCGAAACGCCATTCGCTGGATTGTTTATGGAGCAAGCGCCTAATCCTGATTCTCGTGTATCATTGTCTAAGCAAGAAGATTCACTCGGCATGCGGCGCTTACAGCTCAATTGGAGGCTGAACGACCTAGATCGAGTAAGTTTTAAGAGTACAGCGCAAGAGATTGGTGCCGAGCTAGTGAGGAATGGCTTGGGTCGTATGTCTAATTCCATACATAACTCTCTTTTTAACAACTTGTCACCTCTCTACTCTAATCACCAGTTAGGCACCACCCGCATGGCTATATCACCTGATGAGGGAGTGGTTGATTCTAATTGTTGCGTACATGGTCTCAGTAATTTATATATAGCAGGAGGCAGCGTTTTTCCTACCGTTAGCTGGGCTAACCCTACGTTTACGCTTATGTCTCTCGTCTACCGCTTAGCAGATTACTTGCGCGTCAAACTCAACTCAGGAAAAGCACTTTATACGCCAAATGGCTGTGAAGAAAAACTAACTTTCCTAAACCGCCAAGGCAATAAGTATAAAAATTAATTAACATGCTAGGGAGTAATGACGATGATTAACGGATATTCACATGTCGGTGTTTCTACCCATGATATGGAAGGTACGATATATTTCTATACAAATATTTTAGAGTTCAAGCGTGTTTTGGACGAATTAACTCGTATTAATGAGGGTGGGGCTCTAAGGCAAGTCTATTTTGATGTTGGTGGGGCGCAGTATATCGTTTTTATGGAGCCAAAAGATATTGAGGGGATCGCTAGCAACTACGATGCAGGTATAAACGGTGCTCTGGGGCTGCCCGGAGGTATGTATCATTTTTCCTTTCGTGTAAATGATATAGGCGAGTTGGAATCGTGGCGGGAAAAACTCGAAGCGCATTCTGTAGATGTTTCTTCAATTATCGATCTAGGACATGCCAGTTCAATATTTTTTAGTGATCCGAATGGTATTCAGTTAGAGCTTTCTTGTCAGACGCGGCCTTTTTATGACTCGGATATTAATAAAGAATCATACGCGAGCCTTGCCCTTTGACAATACCGAGTAACCATGTTCCTTGCTAAGAGAGACTTGAGAATGATGCTTTCCGAGGAAGATCAGGAAATACTGCGCACAAAGTTGCTCTCGGCCGGCTTCGCGAAGATTCAAGCTGCCATTTCCGAGACCCATCTCGCGGCGTTATGCGAAGAATCGGCAAGGCAGTTTGAGAGGGCCCAGGCTGTCACTGGTGGTGAGGTTTTGGCGTACAGCTCACGCTTGTCAAGACTCGGCCCGGTTGGAATAAGTTTTCTCTCTGGTGAGCCGATGAGGAGCCTATTGTTCTCAGCATTTGGCCAAGCATACTTACTTAACCCCCATAGCAGCTGTTACACTTATTATCGCGAGGGCGATTATATAGCTGTCCACCGAGACGATGCCAGCGGTTGCGAAATTACTGCGCTAGTGTATCTCGTCGCTGAGTCTCCAGCGCCAGGGAGGCCTGATTCAGGTCTTTACTTTGATATCTATCAAGATAACGATGGGCGCCCGGGAAACCTGTTTTGCAGTATTAAAACTATGCGCGGAATACTTATGTTAGGTCACGGTTCGAAGGTTTGGCATGGCCGTAAATCGTTGTTGGCAGGCGAGAGAGTCGATATGGTAGCCGCCTGTTTCACCTCCCACTGACAAGCTAGCTGATATTGCGTCAGATATTTGGTTCTTCTTTTTATCCGTCTAGTGAACACACCTCTGGGGAGTGGCGCCTTTGCAAATGTAGGAGCGAATTTATTCGCGATGGGGTTGGGATGGTGCGGCAGCGAAGGCTACCCGGTCTCGACCGCCATGCTTGGCCGCGTACATGGCTTGATCGGCGCGGGCCAGGAACGCCTCGGCCGTGTCGCCAGGCCTGAACTCGGCGATACCGGCTGAACAGGTCTGCTCGCGAGGGGTGCGTTGTCGCATACGCTCCACTACCTGACGGGCCTCATCAATATTGGTATCGGGCAGCAGCACCACGAACTCCTCTCCGCCGATGCGGGCCAGCAGATCCGCTGGACGCAGGATAGGACGCCATGCGCCTACCAGCTCATTGAGCAGGATATCGCCTGCGGCGTGCCCATAGGTGTCATTGAAACGCTTGAAGTAGTCCAGATCCATGAAAGCCAGCGTCAAGGGGGAGCCGGACCGCTGTGCACGGGACATCTCTCGTTCCAGCTCGTCGCCGAGATGCCTGCGATTGGCAGCACCGGTCAACGGGTCCGTGCGCGAGAGCTTTTCCAGCTCATGGGCCTGACGGTTGGTTTTTCGCATCAGTCCCGCCATGCGATGCATGACCAACAGGAACAGCAGGGTTGAGCAGATGGCGGCTACGCGCACGACCTCAACATCGACGCCGGCCGTCAGGAGAATCACCGCCGGGGCCATCATGGAGGCCGCGCCAAGCACGATGAGGCGTTGGCTCGACAACTCGGCGCTGGAGATAGGGGGACACGGCTCGACCGACGCTGACGGGTGCCATATCGCGGTCACGATCAAGGCATAGGCCACTAGCCACAGGCCATCCGTTATCCCGCCAGGCTCGTACCAGCCGGCGGAGTTGCCGTGCGCATAAAGCATGTCCGCGGCGAGATAGGCCAGCATGCCGTACAGCAGGAAAAGGTGGGCCGTGATTCTGGCGCGGTGCAGGAAGACAAGTCTCAGGATCAGCGGCAATAGAATCAGGTCCGCAACGGGGTACGCCGTCGAGACAAAGAGTTGTAGCAAGGTGAGGTCGGGGGCCTCGAGGTACGGTGCGATCAGCAGCGCCCATCCCGGAACGGCCGCCGCGATACCGACAATGAGCGCGTCGCTGAGGGCGCCGTCGTCACGACCGCTACGCTGTCCCAGCATCCAGAGCGCGGCCATGAAGAGCGGATAGATGGCGAGATAGAAGGCATCGGCAATTGATGGGAAGGGTTCCAGTCCACGCAGATCCAACCAGAACCAGATGGCATGACCGCTCGCGGCTAGCCCCAGCGCACTCGCGATCAGCAGCCACGCGGTGGGGCGGAACAGCTGTGATCGCCGCTTCACCGCAAGCGCGACGGCGACTGCTGCTAGCAGCGTGGCGGCTATATAAACTGCGCTGGCCAGGGGGCCGTAAGGAACCACCACATAGAGCAGGGTGAGTAAGAGCCCCCCGATGAGCAGCCATCGCCAGGCGTCTCTTGAGGCAGATACCTCATTAGGCACCGCATAGGCGTGAGTCGCACCATCAGAGTCGCCGCGTAACTGCTTCATCATTAACCTGTTCTTGATGGCCAAGTTGCTTCTGCGTTGAGTTCCAGGAGGCCATTCGCTGGGTGTGGAAGCGTATCCAGTTGGACTCCTGCCTGCAATGGGGCGATTCGGGTAGTGGTGCGGGGGCAGCAGTCCTGCATTCTTCTCAGGATCATCAGGGTAGTCATGAGGAAAGCGGTTGCGGCACCGATAAATGTGGGAGCGAATTTATTCGCGATGGGGTTGGCTTGGCCTGGCAGCGCTGCGCGCTGCATCGCGACTGAAGTCGCTCCCACAGTGGGGAGTGGCGGCAGCGTTATCAGTTCTGTCCAGCGTCTGACATGCTAGACTCGCTGCTGATCAAAACTAACATTGTAACGACGCAGGGGATTCCTTCCATGCCATCACTTAGTGTGTTGCGCTGCCTGTTGTTTGTGCCGTTCCGTTCCACTTTGCTTGCCGCTGTGCTGTGGCCGGCTGTTACCGCCCTGGCTAGTCCCGAGGTGGTGGTATTCCAGCAGGGCGAGGAGGAGATCCGGGTACCGGTGTCTGAGCTGCGCGAGCGTGCCGATGTGCGTTTTACCTTCTACGAACCCTACCTGACCGAAGAGGTGGAGGTGGCCGGGCTGGTGTTCCGCGATCTGCTCGAGGAGCAGTTCGGCGAGGTGCCCGAGGAGTTGACCTTTACCACCTGGGATGATTACCAGGCGACCCTGGGAGGGTGGGATGACCCCAACTGGATTCTCGTTACGCATCAGGCCGGTGAACCGCTGAGTCTGCGCGAGCGCGGCCCGGTACGACTGGTGGAGCGCGACTACGGTAACCGAGACACCGGTAACCTGCGCAACTTCAATGATTGGATCTGGATGATTCGTGGGATCGAGGCCCCGTAGTGAACCCTCCCATTCGCAGGCGGCGCACTCCGAGTTGGCTGTGGCTCAGCCTGATAAGCTTCACGGCGCTGATGGTCTTGATCGCTTATGAAACGCGCTGGGTGCATCCCGATATTCACGCCTATTTCAGCCAGTCCGGCAATTTGACCGGCCAACAGCTGGCCACTCGTTCTCGCCGCTACCTGGAGGAGGGGCTGGGCATCCTGCTGGAGGAAGAAGAACCTGACGCCATACAGCAGGCCCGCTTACGGATCGAGCTAGGCTATAGCCTGTTCGATATCGGTCTCTATCGGAACGAGTACGCCTGCACGGTGCCGAGCCTGCAGCGGCTGGATGGTCTGCATGACATGCTTGGCCGTGATGTGGTGCCGCCGCCAGCGCTGCTTAGCCAGGACCTGCTGCAGCCGATCCGCTGCCTGACCGAGATCGAAATGGACCAGCTCGACCGCCGCGGCGAGGTGACCAATCGCTTCGTGGAAGAGACGCGCCGCCACCAGGCCCTGGTACTGATAGGGAGCCTGGTGATCTATCTGCTGGGGCTGCTGTTCTGGGGGATGCATATGTTCAAGCACCGGGTGGCGGATCGTGCCACCCGGGAGAGCCTGCGCTGGATGGCTCAGGCCTTGCGTGATCCGCTCACTGGCGTCGGCAACCGCAGCGCGCTGCATGACGATGTCATGGTCGAGCCTGGTCGTTCGGTGGGGCTGCTGCTGATCGATATCGATTACTTCAAGCAGTACAACGATGCCCTGGGCCATCCCGACGGTGACCGGGTGCTGCGCGAACTGGTTGCACTGATTGACCAGGCCCTGGGAGGCAGCGCGCGGCTCTACCGCATGGGCGGCGATGAGTTTGCCGCGCTGCTGCCCTGTGATGACATCGAGACCCTGGAGCAGGCCTGTGCCTCGGTGGTGGAGGAGGTGCGTCGAGCGGCGCTGCCCCATCCCGGGCATCCCGCCAATGAGCATGTCACCTTGAGTGTGGGCGGGGTCCAGTTTACCGCCGGGCATGAGGCCTTTGCCGCTGCCTATAGCGCAGCAGACCAGGCGCTTTATCAGGTCAAGGCTGGGGGGCGTAATGGCTGGCAGGTGGCCGGCACTGGCCAGGTGCTGCTTCGCGACTGATGTCGTTCTTGCATTGGGAATGGCTCCGTGAGCGAGCGTGGGAGTGATTTCAGTCATGATGGGGTTGGGTGGCTTGGCCCGGCAGCGCTTGGATTTCTCTTGTGCTACGTTACACTTTAAAGTGTAACCATAATCCCGTCGACTCGCGGTTCGAGACTTTACTGCGATGAGGAGGACTACTAGATGCACGCTACTGTAAAAGATCTTCGCCTTCGGGCTCGGGCGTTGCTGGCGGCCACGCAGCGCGGCGAAGTCGTCGAAATTACCTATCGCGGCAAGCCCTGCGCGCGGTTGATAGGGCTGGAGGACAATCAACTTGACGTGCGCACTACACGTAACCCTGCCTTTGGACTCTGGGCTGACCGGGAGGAGATGGACGTTGATGACAATGTTCGCCGGCTTCGCGCACCGCGTAACCTCCGAGCCGATCCGTAATGTTGGTCGATACCGATGTGCTGATCTGGAACTTGCGGGGCAATAGCACTGCGGCGGAAAAGCTGGATGAGATGGTAGGTTTCGCGATCTCCGCCGTCAGCTACATGGAACTGGTTCAGGGGCTGCGCAACAAGCAGGAGCTTCATCAGTTACGCCAGGCAATGCGCTATTGGGAGGCTGAGCTGGTTCATCTAGATGAGGGAATGTCGGCGCGTGCCGCTTTTCTAGTCGAGAGCTATGCACTCAGCCACAGTATGCAGATGGCCGACGCGTTGATTGCCGCCACTGCGATGGAGCTGGGATTGCCGCTGCTAACCGCCAACGATCGCCATTATCGACACATCGATGGCCTGGAGATCGAGGTCTTCCGCCCGATTCGCAACGAGGGAGGTGGTTAGGCAGCGCTGCGCGCTGCAATCGCGAATAAATTCGCTCCCACATTGGCCTTGGCGCCATCGTCCCTCCCACAGTGGCCTTGGCGCCATCGTCCCTGTGGGAGCGGTTTCAACCGCGATGCAGCGCGTAGCGCTGCCGGTTAGATCAACCCCATCGCGAATAAATTCGCTCCCACACTAGGGGAGTGGCGCCGTTGGTAAATGTGGGAGTGACTTCAGTTACATTCGCTCCCACATTAGAAGTCCCTCCTACCTTGGGTCAGGCACCTGGCCGAGTATATCGAGGCTGTTGCCTAGCTGCTTTTCAATTGCCTGGCCGATGGCGAGGAGTCTGGCGTCCTGCCAGGGGCCGGCCATGACTTGCAGGCCTACGGGCATGTTGGCGGCGTCGCGGCCGACCGGCAGGGTGAGGGCGCAGAGGCCCATGAAGTTGGCCATGACGGTGTTGCGCAGCGCCTTCATGTTGGCCTTGGGGTATGCGCCCTCGGGTTCCAGGCTCTCCAGCGTAGGCGGGGTGATGGCCACGGTGGGGGTCAGGATGGCATCCACCTGGCCGAGGCGCTCGGCCGCGGCGCGAGAGAGGTCGTCGATCACCTGGCGGCGGCGCACGTACTCCCAGCCGGGCATGCCGTCGGCGGCGGCGATGCGCGCGGCGACATTGGGGTCGAGTGCCTCGATGGCGTCCGGCAGCGAGGTGTGCAGGAAGGCGGCGAGCTCGGCGGCGGCGACGCCGCCCTGCTGGAACAGCGTAAAGGCGTCGTCGGTTTTCGGAAGCTCCAGGGTGACGATGCGCGCGCCGGCGGCTTCGAGCTGCTTGATGGCTTGAGCTACCGCTTCTGCGATGCCGGGGCTGCAGTCGTCCCAGAAGAAGTGCTCCGGCACGCCGAAGGTCAGGTCGGCCAGGTCCGGCGTGGCGGGCACGGCGCCGGGCGCGGGGCTCAGGCCGGAGTCGAGGGCGTCGAAGGCAAACGCCAGGTCATCCACGCGGCGGGCCAGCAGCCCCGGAGTGTCCAGGGTAGTCGAGAGCGGCACGATCTGGGCGGTGGACCAGCGGCCCACGGTGGTCTTGAGACCGGCCACACCGGTCATGCTGGCCGGCACGCGCACCGAACCGGCGGTGTCGGTGCCGAAGGCCAGGCCCGCGGTGCCGCTGGCCAGGGAGACGCCGGCACCTGAGCTCGAGCCGCCTGGGGTGCGATGATCAACGGGATCCCAGGGGTTGCGCGGGGCGCCGTGGTGGGCATTGGTGCCCAGTCCGCCGAAGGCGAACTCGACGGTGTGGCTCTTGCCCATGACCACCGGCAGCTGGTTGAGCAGGGTGCTGACCACCGGCCCAGGAGTTTCCCACTCGGCGGGAAGCCGACGCGACGAGCCGGCAAAGGTGGGCAGCGCGGGCACGGCGTAGATATCCTTGATCGAGACGGGAAGGCCCATCAGCGCGCCGGCGTCGCCGCCTTGCTGGAGGAGGGCATCGGTGGCCCGGGCGAAGGCCAGGGCGGCGTCGCCGTTCCAGGTCTTGTAGGCGTGGTCGTGCTCGCCGCGGCTGCGGTAGGCCTGCATGGCGCTGTCGGCGAGGTCAACGGCGCTGACGCTGCCGTCGCGCAGCGCCCGGTGCAGGGCGCGTAGCGGCTGTTGGAGCGGTGCTGTGGTCATGGGGTGGCTCCTGGCGATTAGCGAATTTCGAAGATCGATTCCACTTCGACGGCGGCGTTACCCGGCAGGGTGGCCACGCCGATGGCGGTGCGAGCATGGCGGCTGGCGTCGCCGAACAGCTCGATGAAAAGCTCCGAGGCGCCGTTGATCACCAGCGGCACGTCGTGAAAGCCGGGGGCGACATTGACGAAACCGTTCATCCTGACACAGCGCACCACGCGGCTCATATCGCCATCCACGGCATCATGCAGGGCGGCGAGAAGATTCAGCGCGCAGGCCTGGGCAGCGAGCTTGCCGGTTTCCAGGTCGAACTCGGCGCCTACCTTGCCGGGGTAGAGGACGTCGCCATGCAGCTCACAGATCTGACCGGCCAGGAACAGCTGGTTGTCGAGCCGCGACCAGGGCCGGAAGGCGCCGCGGGGGTCGGGGATGGGGGGCAGGCTAAGGCCGCGTTCGGCCAGGGCATCGGCGAGGTGCATGGTAGCTCTCCTGGTGGTGGGTAATAGAGTAGTGGGTAATGAAAGTATCAACGGCCGAGCAGGGTGCCCGCGGTGTCGGCCAGGGCGCGCACGGCGATCTCGGCATCGTCGCGCTCGATATGCTCATCGGGATGATGGCTGATGCCGTCGCGGCACGGCATGAACAGCATCGCGGTAGGGCAGCGATGCGCCAGGTGGATGGCATCGTGGAAGGCGCCGGACACCAGCTGCGGCGCGTCAGGGGCGTAGGCCTTGACGCTGGCATTGAGCATCTCGACCAGCTGGCTATCGAACTCCACCGGCGGGACCCTCGAGCTGGCCTTCAACTCTACCGTGCACCCGGACCACTGCTTGGCGCCGAGGCGTTGGAAGGTCTCATCCAGCGCTGCCAGCACCGCGGCACTGGGGTGACGCAGGTCGATGGAGAACGTCGCTCGCTGGGGAATGGTGTTGGTGGCATTGGGCTCGAGGGCGAACTTGCCGATGGTGAAGCGTACCGACTCGCCGTGCTCGGCCACCGCTTCGCGCAGCGCGGTGATCAGCGCGTGGGCGCCGGTGAAGGCGTCGCGTCGCGCGTGTTCGGGCGTGGTGCCGGCGTGATTGGCCTGGCCCTGTACCGTCACGCTGTACCAGTTGACGCCCTGAATGCCCTGCACCGCGCAGGCTGGCACCCCCAGCGATTCCAGTACCGGCCCCTGTTCGATATGCAGCTCCAGAAAGGCGAAGGGGGTGAAGGGATCGGGCCGATAGTTCACCTGATGGGCGTCGAGTCGTTCCAGGCAGCGAGCCAGGGCATCGGCAAAGCTTACGCCGTCATCGTCTTCGGCCGCGAGAATGCTGGCCGCCTCGCGCTGGCCGGCAAACCACGATGACCCCGACGCGCCGGGCGCGAAGCGCGCGCCCTCTTCGTTGGTCCATGACACGACTTCAATCGGGCGCCGATGAGCGATGCCGTTGGCCTGCAGTGCACGCAGCACCGCCAGGCCGGCGAGTACGCCGAGGGTGCCGTCGTAGCTGCCGGCGCTGGGCTGGCTGTCGAGATGGCTGCCGATCAGCAGCGGCGGCAAGTCGGGGTCCTGACCTTCGCGGCGCAGGAAGAT
This sequence comes from Halomonas sp. ML-15, assembly GCF_014779595.1. Lineage (GTDB taxonomy): Bacteria > Pseudomonadota > Gammaproteobacteria > Pseudomonadales > Halomonadaceae > Franzmannia. Next base: position 313,545 of record NZ_JACXZT010000001.1, on the reverse strand, counting down.
GTTGCCCATGGCGTCGTAGAAGGCCTCGCAGCCCAGTGCGCGACCCTGATCGACCAGCCAGCAGCGGGCCTTATTGTCGTTATCGTCCAGGGCCAGGCGACGCAGGCCGCGGGGTGTCAAGGCGCCGATCTTGGCCTGCTCGAGCATGTCATCCCAGAAGCGCTGGCCGTCGATGCTTGCGGCGAGTGATGTGAGGGTGTTCATGGTCTGCGTCTCCTCGGTAGCTCGTTCAGTAGATCAGCGATGGTACCCAGGTGCTGAGCACTGGCACGTAGGTGAGGATCAGCAGGGCGATAAACATCATCAGGATCAGCGGCAGGCAGGCCTTGAAGACCTCCACCAGGGACATCCGCGAGATGGCCATGGCAACGAACAGGTTCAGGCCGACCGGCGGCGTGATCATGCCCACCGAGAAATTCACCAGGGTGATGACGCCGAAGTGCACGGGGTCGACGCCAACGCGGCCGGCAATCGGCTCGAGCAGAGGCGAGAGCACAATGATCGCCGAGGCGCTGTCGAGGAAGAACCCGGCTACGATCATGACCACGTTGAACAGTGCCATGACCATGATCGGGTCTTCGGTGAGCGACAGGACCTGGTTGGCCAACTGGGTGGGGGTGCCGGTGATCGCCAGCAGCCAGGAGAACGCCGAGGCGCCGGCGGTGATCAGCAGCAGGGTCGCCGAGGTGAGGCCCGAGCTGCGCAGCGTGCCGAGCAGGTCGCGCCAGCCGATGGTGCGATAGATCACCATGCCGACGAAGAGGCCGTACATGCAGGCCACCGCGGCGGATTCGGTCGGCGTGAACAGGCCGCTGTAGATGCCGCCGAGGAGGATGAACGGCAGCCCCAGGCCCCAGGCGGCGGACTTGAACGCTGCAATGACCTCTTTCAACGAAGGGAAGGGCGCGCGGGCGTAGCCCTTGATCGAGGCGTAGACGATGCAGTAGGCGATCAGCAGCGAGGCGATCAGGATGGCGGGGATCAGCCCCGCGGCGAACAGCCGGCCCACCGAGGTGCCGGTGACCGAGCCGTAGATGATCAGCGCGATGCTGGGCGGCACGATGGGCCCCAGGGTGCCGGCGGTGGCAATCAGGCCGATGGCGAAGCGCTTGTCGTAGCCGGCGGCGACCAGGGCGGGAAACATGATCGAGCCGATCGCCACCACGGTGGCCGGACTGGAGCCTGAAATGGCGCCGAACAGCAGGCAGGAGAGCACGGTGGCGGCCGCCAGCCCGCCAGGGACCCAGCCCACCAGCGCTTTGGCGAGTTCGATCAGCCTGCCGGAGAGGCCCCCAATGCGCATCAGCTCGGCGGCGAGGATAAAGAACGGGATCGCCATCAGCGAGAAGTTGTTCATCCCGGTGAACATGCGCATGGGCACGATGACCGGATCGGTGGTGCCGAAGAACTGAATGGCAAGAAAGACCGCGAATGCCAGGGCGGCGAAGATCGGCAGCCCCAGTAGCAGCACCGCGAAGAAGATAGGCAGAAGTGCCGTAATCATAACGAACTCCAGGCGTCAGACGAGCTTGTCTTTTCCGGCGGCAAGCTCTTCAGCGAGGCTGACCGGGGGTTTGGTCCAGGCTTCATGGATGAGCCATAGGTAGCGGACTACCAGCAGCAATCCGGAGATGGCAATCGGCAGGTAGAACCAGGCCATGGGCAGACGCAGCGCGGCCGTTCTCTGGCCTCTTCCCAAGGTGTTGAAGAAGAGCTGAAATCCGTAATAGACCATGAAGCCGGCAAAGATGATGCCCAACACCGCGGCGGTGATATGCAGCCAGCGGTTGACGGCCGGGGACACGAAGGCATTGAGCACGTCGACCGAGATGTGCACGCCATGACGCACACCCATGCTGGCACCGACGAAACTCATGCAGATGATGGAGTAGATGACGACTTCTTCCACCCAGAACAGCGAGCTGTTGAAGCCGTAGCGATAGATCACCTGGAGGGAGGTAAGCACGGTGGCAATCGACATGAACACCACCATCGCCACGCCTTCCACGTGATCGAGAATCTTGTTGAGCGTTGCGAACATGGTTAGGCCATTTCGTAGAGAAACGCGTGATTGAGGGCGGGCGCCGCGAGGGCGCCCGGGTTGTCTCAGTACTCGATGCCGACCACGTCATAGACCTTGTGGAGCAGGTCGGTGGTCACGACGTCTTCATACTCCTCATGCACCGGCAGGCTGGCCGCGACGAAGGCTTCGCGGGCCTCTGCGGTGATCTCGTTGATCTCGATCTCGCCCTCCAGCGAGGCCATGATGTTCTCTTCATCCTCGAGGGTCAGTTGGCGAGACGCGGTGCGACCGTTGTCGAAGGCCTCGCGCATGACGTCCTGGAGGTCGTCGGGCAGCGAGTTCCACGAATCGGTGTTCATTACCGCGGCATAGGCGTGGTAAGCGTGATTGGTCAGCGACAGGTAGTCCTGCACCTCATGGAAGCGCATGGTGTAGATGTTGGCCAGCGGGTTTTCCTGACCGGACACGACGCCTTGCTGCAGGCCGTTGTAGACCTCGGTAAAGGCCATGGCGGTGGCGTTGGCATCGAAGTTTTCGTAGGTGGAGATGATGATCGGGGCCTGCATGGTACGCATGCGGATGGCCTCGAGATCTTCCGGGCTCTCGATGGGGCGGTCGTTGTTGGTCATGTGGCGGAAACCGGCGCCCCAGAAGTTCACGCCGTACATGTTGTGATCACTCAGGGTATCGAGAATCTCGCGGCCTACGTCGCCGTCCAGCAGCTCGACCATGGTGTCGTAGTCGGGAATCAGGAACGGCAGGTCGAGAATCTGCAGACGCTCTTCAAAGTTGCCGAGCGTGGCAGACGGCGGGATCCCGATATCCACCAGACCCATCTGGATCTGCTCGATGATCTCGACGTCGCCACCCACCTGGGCCGCCGGCAGTACGTCGATCTGGATGCGGCCGTCGGAGTTCTCTTCCACCTCTTCCTTGAAGCGCAGCGCGGCCTGGCCATTGGGGGTGTCTTCGATCAGCACGTGGGCGAAGGTAAAGGTGTAATCGGCGGCGTTGGCCTGGCTGATGCCGAAGGTGGCGGCTGCTACGGCGGCAACCAAGGACGTCTTGATAAGCTTGTTATTCATGTTGTACCTCTGCGGGTCGTTGGGTTTGTTCGTTGCTACGGGGCTGATGGCCCTGAGGAGTCGTCACGCGGCGCTGGCGGACGTCAGGGTTTTCAAGCTCGCCTCGAGGGGCCCCGGTGTAGATGAGGCGAGCAAGACGGAGAGTGCCAGGCGAGCCTTGCGAGCACTGAGATCCTGCAGCGAGATGGCGCCTGCGTTCTCCAGGTCGCAGAGGCTGCCGGCAAACTCATAGACGCTTTCGACCGGCCCCCTGTGGCAGTTGCTGACAATCACCACCGGCGTGCCGTTGGCGACGGCCGCGGCGATATGGGAGGGCCAGGTCGGCGGCACATGGCCGCGGCCCAGGGCGTCGATGACCAGGCCCCGGCTGCCGTTGGCGATGGCCGCTTGGATCATGTCGGGAGGGGCGCCGAGATATGCCGGGAGGATATCGACGCGGGGCAGTGTCTCGGTGAGGGGGGCGCTGGTGGGACGCGGCCGCACCGGCCTGGCGGCCAGGTGGACGCGAGCACCGTCGATATAGCCGAGCGGCCCGGTTTCCGGGGCGGCAAAACCCTCCAGTTGGAAAGTGCTGACCTTGCGCACCTGGCGCGCAGCAAACAGCGACTGATTGAACAGCACCAGGGTGCCTAGCCCCCGCGCCTCTGGCGAGGCCGCCAACCGGATGGCATCGGCGATATTGCGAAAGGCATCGGTGCCCGGCTCGTGGGGGGCGCGCTGCGACCCGGTGATCACCACCGGGGTCTGGCCGGGTAGGGTGATGTCGAGGAAGTAGGCGGTTTCTTCGAGGGTATCGGTACCGTGGGTAATGACGATCCCCACCACCTCCGGCGACTCGGCGAGCGCCAGGCACTGTTTTCGCAGCAGCAGCAAGTCATCGAGCGTAATGGCATTGCTGGGCTTTTGCAGAACAGAGCGTACGTCGATCTGCGCCGTCAGCCCCTCCGGCAGTGCGACCTGAGACAAGAGCGACTCACCCGCGAGTGCCCCGGAGCGGTGACGCCCTGAGTCAGTCTGTCCACTGGCAATGGTGCCGCCGGTGGTCAATACCACGAGCTTGGATGTTGTCATTATGATACCCAATATCTTTACATGGCAGACATCTGATGTCTGATGTCATGTGGTCTATACTAGTCATCGAACTGGCGCTCTTGCAAGGTAGTGTTGGCATTAGCTTATTCTTTGTGGCTCCAGCCACCTGTTTTGTTTGATAAAATGCGGTACGACTGACAACAGCGAGAAAACACATGAGTCTGACCCCCCGGCTCGCGACGCGGCCCCTCTCGAGTGACTCCTTTGGCGGATCCATCGAGCGCAGTTCCGTCGCCATGCAGATTCTTGAGCGGATCAAGACGGCCTTGATTCGTGGGGAACTCAAGCCAGGTGACTACCTCCCGTCGGAGAGCGAGCTCACGCACAGCCTGGGCATCGGCAAGTCGAGCGTGCGCGAGGCGATCAAGATGCTGCAGGCGATCGGGGTGGTGGAGGTGCGCCGCGGGCAGGGCACCATGATTCGTCGCGAGCCGGGTGACCCGATCGTCGACCCGATGGCCTTCGGGATGATTCTCGCCAGGGGAATGACCCGCGACGTGATGGAGTTTCGCCTGATGTTCGAGCCGGCCTATACCCTCCAGGCCATGCACAACGCGACGCCGGAGGATCACGCGCGTATCCGCCAGGCGATCAAGGATATGGAGGCCGCCATCAACAATGGGGAGCAGACCGCCCACCACGATGGGGCCTTCCATCGGGCGATCCTGAACGCGACCCACAACCCCATGACCATTCGGGTGGGGGAGACGCTGATCCAGCTGATCGAGGCCGCCCTCGAGACCTCGATGCAGACCCTGCCCGAGGTGGCGTTGAAGGATCACAAGGCGATCTATGCGGCCTTTGAGGCGGGCGATGCCGCGGGCGTGCAGGCGGCCATTCAGGTCAGCAGCGAGAGCTGGGAAACCAATCTCACCTATGTGGATTAGTGGGTAAGTGGCATCGCGAATGGCGCCCCTGGCAAACGTAGGAGCGAATTTATTCGCGATGGGATTTCCGGGCAGCGCTGCGCGCTGCAATCGCGGTTGAAACCGCTCCCACAATGGGCGTGGTGCCCTTGGCAAACGTAGGAGCGAATTTATTCGCGCTGGGGGTGGCTAGCCTGGCAGCGCTGCGCGCTGCATCGCGACTGAAGTCGCTCCCACAGATCGCGGTTGAAACCGCCCCACAAATCGCGAATGACGTCGCTACGACTTTTCAATTGAGCTATTTATGGAAATTCCTCACCAGCGCTTGATCTACTTCCAGTTGACGGTGGAGACCGGGTCGATTCGTGCCGCGGCGTCGCGGCTGGATATCGCCGCGTCGGCGGTAAGTCGGCAGATCGGCCTGCTGGAGACGGCGCTGGATGCCACCTTGCTGGAACGGCGTCGTGACGGCGTGCGGGCCACGCCGGTGGGGGAGATGCTGCTCGACTACTGCCAGCGGCGCACTCTGCTCGACCGCGAGTTCAGCGATGCGCTGGATGCCTATCAGCGGCTGGAGACCGGACAGATCACCCTGTGCATCGGCGAGGGTTTCGTGGGCGATGTGATCGACCATCCGCTGCGCGAGTTCACCGAGGCGCACCGCGGCGTGCGTCTGGAGGTGGACACCGGCAGCACCAAGGAGATCATCGAGTCGGTGGTCAACGATGAGGCGCATATCGGCTTGATGTACCACGAGCAGGTGCATCCGCATCTGCGCTTCTGGTGCTCCACGCGCCAGCCGCTGGTGCTGCTGATGTCGCCCTGCCATGCGCTGGCAAGCGATAGGGCGCCGCTCACCATCGAGCAGCTGGCGGCCTATCCCATGGCGCTGTGGCATCCTGGGCACGGCGTTCGGGCGCTGGTCGATGCGGCGTTTCGTGAGGCGGGCCACCGCCCGGTGGTGGGGATCCAGACCGGCTCGCTGGAGGTACTCAAGCACTCGGCGCGGGCATCGCTGAGCGTGACGCTGTTGCCGCGCTTTGCCGCGGCCAGGGAGCTGGAAGAGGGCACCCTGGTGGCGCGGGATGTGGTGGGGCGCCGCTTCAGTGAAGCCAACGCCCATATGGTGACCCGTATCGGCCGGCGCATGCCGCGGGCGGGGCTGCAGCTGCTGCGCCATCTGCAGCACTGGATGAGTGCCTTTCGCTGCGATGTCCCGCCCACCAACAAGCGCTAGTCTGCCGCGCTAGCGGCTGCCGTAGCCCATGGCGGCACTAGCTTTCGGCGCGGTTTCCACCCAGACGCTGCGGGTGGTGGTGTATTCGCGCAGGCCGTCGAGGCCGCTGGAGCGGCCGTAGCCGCTGTCGCCGAAACCGCCGAAGGGCGACATCACGTTGATGCTCTTGTAGCCGTTGACCCACACCGTGCCGGCACGCAGCTGGTGGGCGACGCGTAGCGCCTTGCCGGTGTCCTGGCTCCACACCGCGCCGGCGAGGCCGAACGCAGTGCCGTTGGCCAGCTCGATGGCGTCGGCCTCGTCCTCGAAGGTCATCACCACCAGCACCGGGCCGAACACTTCCTCGCTGGCGATGGCCATGTCGGGGCGCACCTTGGTGAGGATGGTGGGGGCGAGGAAGTTGCCCTGGGCGGCGTCGTCCGGCAGGCCCGCCGGGCGTGTGCCGCCGGTCAGCAGTTCGGCGCCTTCGGTCACGGCGGCGTCGATAAGCTGGCGCACGCGCTGATACTGGGCGGCGTTCTGCAGCGGGCCCATGCGGGTGGCCTCTTCACCCGGCAGGCCGACCTCGATGGTGGCCGCAGCAGCGGCCAGGCGCTGGCAGAAGGTCTCCGCGATATCTTGCTGCAGTAGCAGCCGCGAGCCGGCCACGCAGCTCTGGCCGGCAGCGGCGAAAATTGCCGCCTGGGCGCCGGCCACCGCATCGTCCAGCGGGGCATCGGCAAACACGATATTGGCCGACTTGCCGCCCAGCTCCAGCACGCTGGGTACCAGCCGCCGGGCGCCCGCTTCGGCAATCAGGCGGCCGGTCTCGGGGGAGCCGACGAAGACCAGCTTGGCGACCTGGGGATGGGTGGTGAGGGCGCTGCCGGTGGTATGGCCGAGGCCGTTGACGATGTTGATCAACCCCGGTGGCAGTCGACCGCTGTGTTCCAGCAGCATGGCCAGCACGGCGGACGTCAGCGGGGTCAGCTCCGACGGCTTGAGCACCGCAGCATTGCCGGCGGCCAGCGCCGGGGCGAGCTGCCAGCCGCAGGTGAACAGGGGGGCGTTCCAGGGCGTGATCTGGCCAACCACGCCATAGGGCACGCGCTGCACGTAGTTGAGGTGAGTGCTGGGCACGTCGATCACCTCGCCGTGCTGCTTGTCGCACCAGCCGGCGTAGTACTCGAACATCTCGCGAACCTTGTCGACTTCGCCGCGGCAGTCGCGAATCGGTTTGCCGGCGATCAGGCTCTCGAGCCTGGCCAATGGCTCTTCGTGGCCCTCAAGGCCGCGGGAGGCGGCCTGCATGCGCCGGCCGCGTTCGCTGGCGCTGAGCGCCATCCACTCCTGCTGAGCGCTGTGGGCGGCCTCGATGGCCTGCTCGACGAGGGCCTCGCCAGCGTCCTGGTAGTGCAGCAGCGGCAGGTTGGTGACCGGGTCCTGCAGGGTGATGGTCTCGCCGCTGCCGGCGACGAACCGGCCTTGCACCCAGTTGGCACTGGGCTGCTGAGGGTCGAGCCCGTAGGCGTCGAGCAGCAGGCGCAGGCGGTCGCATGCCTGTTGTGTCAGGGTATTCATGCGCGGTCCTCCTTGTGCCGGTCGGCAACATACTGCTTGGCCGCTTCCAGCAGATGCAGGGTGATGCGATTGAAGTCGTCGCCATCGTCCAGCGATAGCGCTTCGTCGTGCCAGGCGTCGCGAACCCGTTCGAGCAGCCCGTCATCGAGGCCTAGCCGCTGGGCGGTCTGGTGGGCAAGGCGCAGGTCCTTGCGCATCAGGCCCATGCTGAAGCCGGAGTCGAAACTCGCGTCGAGAATCCAGCGCGGGAAATTGACCTCGCTGACGGCGCTGCGACCCGAGCCGCTGTTGAGGCCCTGGAGACAGGCGGCGGGGTCGACCCCGGCACGCTGCGCCATGGCCACGGCTTCGGCGGTGGTCAGCAGGTGGGCGGCGCACAGGTAGTTGTTGGCGAGCTTGACCACGTGGCCGCTGCCGGCCTCGCCGACGTGGGTGATGCTCTTGGTCATTGCCTCGAGGAGCGGCCTGGCGCGCTCCAGCGTGGCGGGTTCACCGCCCACCAGCATGCCGAGCTGCCCGCTGTGGGCGCCTCCGGGGCCGCCGCTGACCGGGGCGTCGAGCCACGCCAGGCCGGCGGCGATCACCTTGACGGCGAGCTGGCGGGACTCCACCGGATCGCTGGTGGAGGTGTCGATGATCAGGCTGCCCCGGGTGGCCTGTTGCACCAGGCCGGGGGAGCGTTCGAGGACGTCGCCGACGTGCTGTGAGGTGGGCAGCGACAGCAGGTAGGCGTCGCTCGGCGCGAGGGCGTCCGGGGCGGCGGTGTCGATGCCGTCGGCGGCGAGGCGGGCGCGCGCCTGGGGGTCGATATCGCTGCCCTGGACCCGGAAGCCGGCCTTGTGCAGGGTCAGGGCCATGCCGCGGCCCATATTGCCGAGGCCAATAACGGTAACGGTGGTGATCAAGGTGACCTCCAGATCAACGAGCGTCGGATTGGCGGGATAGCAGCGTCTGAACGAGCTGGGTCCAGTACGCCACGCCGATGGGCGCCAGGGCGTCGTTGAAGTCGTAGTGGGGGTTGTGCAGGGCGGCGCTGTGTTCGCCGTTGCCGAGCCAGATATAGGCCCCGGGGCGCTCCTGGAGCATAAAGGCGAAGTCCTCCGAGGCCATGCTAGGGGGCAGGTCGCGGTGGACGCGGGCAACCTGCGGCATGGCCTCGAGCACCTCGGCGCAGCGCTGGGCGTGCTCCGGGGTGTTGAAGGTCGCCGGGTAGCGCGGCTGGTAGTCGAGGTGCGCCGTCAATCCATGGAACTGGGCCAGAGCATCCACGGCGTGCTGGAAACGCTGCGCGAGATGCTCGCGCAGCGGCTCGTCGAAGCAGCGCAGGGTGCCGCGCAGTTCAAGCGTCTCGGGGATGACGTTGAAGGCGTCGCCAGCGTGGATCTGGGTAACGCTGAGCACCGCCGTCTGATGCGCCGGGGTTTCGCGGCTGATCAGGCCCTGCAGCTGGGTGACCAGCTGCGAGGCGGCGAGGATCACGTCGCTGCCCAGATGCGGCATGGCGGCGTGGCAGCCATCGCCTGTTAACGTCAGCGTGAAGACGTCGAAGGCGGCCATCACCGCCCTGTCGTGTACCGCGGCCTCGCCGACGGGGAGCCCGGGCCAGTTGTGGACGCCGTAGACGGCCTGCATGGGAAAGCGTTCGAAGAGCCCTTCCTCGACCATCACGCGGCCACCGCCTTCGCTCTCCTCGGCGGGCTGGAAGATGAAGTGCACCCGACCAGCGAACTCCGGCGCGCGAGCCAGCTGGCAGGCGGCGCCCAGCAGCATGGTGGTGTGGCCGTCATGGCCACACGCATGCATTTTACCGGGAGTCTGGGAGGCGTAGGCGAGGCCGGTGGCCTCGGGCACATCCAGGGCGTCGATATCGGCGCGCAGGCCGATGCTGGGGCCTTCGCCGAGGCGGCCATCGAGGCTGGCAACGATGCCGGTGCCGCCGCCGAGGCCGGTGACGATGTCGAGCCCGGCCCCGCGCAGGATTTCGGCGATCCTGCGGCTGGTGCGATGCTCCTCGAAGGCGGTCTCCGGGTGCTGGTGGAAGTCATGACGCCACTCGCGCAGCGTCTCGTCATCGATCCTGGGGATCGCGTTGGCGCTTATGTTCATGATTCACCCCTTCACAGCAGCAGGTTGGCGATCAGAGCGGACGAGACGAAGGTGCCGGTAAAGACCAGCAGCGCCAGGATCACCAGCTTCCAGCCGGCCTGGCGGAACATCTTCAGCTCGCGGGTGGTCAGCGCCAGGCCGGCGTAGGCCAAGACCGGGGTGACGATGGCGAGGAAGTTCACCGCACTGAGCTGTTCGACCAGCCAGGCATTGCCGGGTGCCCAGGGCAGGGTGAACAGAATGCTGACCAGCGAGACCCAGGCCACGCCGGGCAGATAGAAGGGCGCGAAACGGGTGACGGTGAGACCGATCATGGTCATGACGTAGAGGATCAGCATGCCTGGCAGGGCCTCGATCAGGCCGGCACCGTTGATGGTGTTGGCGACCCAGGCAACGCCGCAGGCGGCGGCCATGACGATGGCGGTCTTGCCGAGGTTCTGCTCGGGGCGCGGCTCGGCGGGGATGTCGCTGTCGTCAGTGGCGGTGACCTGGGCGCCAACCGGCTTGGCCTTGCGCTTGCCGCTGAGCAGGGTGTAGAGCTTTTCGGCGATGGGCAGAGCCACGAACAGCGTCAAGTAGAGCCCGGTGGCGTAGGTCATCAGGTTGCTGGCGCCGGAGAAGGCGAGCAGTTCATCGCGCATCTCGGGCAGCGTGCCGGCGATGGCCGCGGAGCAGGCGGCGACCATGCTGCCGCTGCCGACGCCGCAGGCCATGGCAAGTGCGCGCGGATCGAGAATGTCCAGCGAGGTCAGGTAGCCTGCCATCAGGGCGAACCACAGGGTGCCGAACATGGTGCCGACGACATAGGTGCCCATCACGCCGATGCCTTCCGGCCCCTTGAGGCCGTACTTGTCGGAGATCACCGCGATGTTGGGCTCGCGGGCGATGGAGTAGGTGGCGCCGATCGACTCGCGGCCCATCTTGAATACCAGTACCGCCACCGGCAGGGCGATCAGCATGGTGCCGAGATTACCCAGTTCCTGGAGAATCAGCGCCGGACCGGCATCGACGAGGTCCTCGATGGCGGGACCGATGGTGGTGCCGAAGCGGGCGATGAACGGCATGATCGAGAGCAGGATCAGCGGGCCGGCGGCCTCGCTGATCCGCTGAGGAAAGACCTTGGCCGCGGTGCGTGTGACGTTGGGGTTGAGCAGTACCCCGAGAATGAAGGCGTAGAACAGCGGCAGCAGCAGCAGGGAGCCGGGCCCCATGGGGATCTGCTGAATGCCGATGAATTCGGAGAGTAGCGAAACGAGTATGACCAGCGCATGCAAGCGCCAGTCGAGTAGCGTCGAGAGAGGCATGGGACGTCCTTCCTGGTCGGGTTGTGATTGTTGCTATGCCTGTGGTGTACGTCCCTGAGTATTGTGAAGCCCCCTGCACTAATGAAAGCTGAAGTGTGTTCTTTTTTTTAGAGCGCAAACGCGATCATACCTTCATGACCTTCACCCCGTAGTCCACTGGATTGACGATATCCTCCAGCTTGCCAATCTGGGCAAAATCGCCACTGCCAACCACATTGTCGATGTTGGTATCGGGAAAACGCAGGTTCTTGACGATATGGACCCGGATCGGCATGCCCTTCCCGTCGATGTCCATGACCCAGGCGAGGAAGCCGCCGGAGAACTTGGCCAGGCTGCCGATCGGGTAGAGTCCATAGACTTGGATATACTCCACCAGCACGGTCTTGTCGTAGGCGGCGTTTGCCTCATGAATCCTGCGGTAGGCATCGAGCGGGGGGCGGGGGGGAATGCCATTATGCGCATAGCGCTGCTTGTTGACCGCCTTGATCACCGATACCAGCCGAACCAGCTCTGACAGCGACTCGGCGCGCTTCCCGGCCGGGTACCCGCTACCATCCAGACGCTCGTTGGCATTCTCGAGCACTTCCCGGCAAATGGGGCTCGGCGTCCAGTTCAGCTCACGCAGCTTGTCGCGCAGAACAGTCACGTGCCCTTGCAGAATCGCCTTCTGCGCAGGGTTCATGTTGACCTTGAGCGACGGCAGCTGTGGTCCGATCAACAGCGGTTTACCCATGGTGTGCAGCAGGGCGCCGAGCACGGCTTCCCGCACCCTGGGGTCATGCGGGTCGCGTATGGTCAACATGTCAGCCAGCTGACCTGCTACCTGCACGGCATGGCGGACCCAGTCCGGCTCTTCGCGAAGGTACGCCAAGGCATGCAGCAAGGTTTTTCGGTCCTGCTCCACCAGGTAGCGCAGGGTGTCGACGCAGTCATAGAAGAGTTCTTCGGGGAACAAGTCGCGGGTCTTCATGTACATCAAACCCACCTGAAGCTGGTGAGCAATATTGACCACACCGCGCTCCATGGGCGACTGGCGCGAGTCCACCTCGCGCTCTTTGCTTTCACGCTGCAGAATCTTCTTCTCCTTGGCACCGGGAATGAAGAGAGGGGAGTGGTGCGTCATTTTATCGTTGGCCCCGGTGCGGTAAGCCGCTTCGCGCTCAGACTCGCCGACGTATCGGAACAAGGCCTCCGTTTGAAGCGACGTCAGATCAGTGAACTCGATGCCGACCGCGGCGTAGCCATGATTGCCGAAGGGGCGGATATGCCGGACCTTGCCGGCGGCGAAGAAACTTTCACCGTTGGGAAATTCGATCGTGACACCCGGAACTCGCTGCTCCACGTTGATCGCGATGCTTTCGGCAAGATCTATGTCGACCATGCAGCCACCCACCGACAGGTTACGCAGCCGCCCGGGGACGTTGAGCTCATGCAGGTAGACCTCGATGCTGACGCGGGCCTGCATGCCGAGAATGAAGGGAATCCGGATAGCCCCTCGGTTTTCGGCGACGAAGACAGACTCGGGGAGCTGGCACTCCAGGCGATACAGTGTGCTATCGGTCTTGGTCAGCTTGGCAACCACATTGCTGAGACTGTAAGTCTCACGCTCGAGGGCCTGGGGCCCCTTCAGCACCTCGAGATCGAAGCTTAATGCCCCCCTGGCCAGGTAGCGCTCGATATCCTGGCCGGCATATTCCACCTCCAGCACCAGGCGGCCAGTGTCCATGTCCAGCTCTAGCACGTCGGCTTTCAGGGAGTAAGCCATGTCCTTGGCGTACAGTGTCAGCTCGTGATTCTGCAGCAATAGCGAATGAATCACGGTAGCCGAGGGGTTGTCATGTCGAACGGGAACGGCCATGGGTGATACCTGCGCGTGCGGTGTATTGTGTTATTTATTAATTAATGAAACTGCTTCAACAATTATACTTAGCATATTAGGCCTGCCAGCGCACTTGATTGCGTAGAGCTCGCGGTCTGCGCTCGATGGCAGGTTTCGGTGACGGATCAGCGCCACACCCAAAGAGGCGGTACAGGGTAACCTACCACCTTCGGTGACGTCGTGTCCGACGTCCAGCGGTGAAGCTGCCAATGCCTCGCACAACCGGTCGACCACCTGCATTGCCTGTGCCTTGGAGCCCACAACACGCCCAAGGCGATGGATAACCCTGAGCTGGGTCTGGCGGTCGAATGGCTAAAGGGCGGTCACTACCGGCAGGCGGTTGGGCAGTGCCAGGAGGTCTTTCAGCGGCATTGGTCTGGCGAACAGGAAGCCCTGGAGCAAGTCACAGTCGCGACCAATCAGGTCCTGCTGCTGCTCGAGCTCCTCGACGCCTTCGGCGACCACTACCAGATCCATGTGATGGGCCATGGTGATGATGCCCTGGACGATGGCGGCATTGCTGCGGCTGGTGAGAATATTCTGGATGAAGGCGCGGTCCAGCTTGATCTTGTGGATAGGCAGGTCGCGCAGGTAGCTCAAGCTGGAGAAGCCTGTACCAAAATCGTCGATGGCGATAGTGATGCTCATCCCGCGCAGTTTGCCGATCATCTCGATAGCCTGTTCCGCGCCTCCCAGCAGGATGCTCTCGGTCATCTCCAGCTCGAGAAGCTCGGGGGGTAAGCCTGTCTCATCGAGGATGCCTTGCAGTTCATCGAGAAAACCGTCTCGGCGAAACTGGAGCGACGAGATATTGACGGCCACCGGGAATACTCGCTCGCCTGTTGCGTGGAGGTCGGCCAGGCTCTGGCAGGCCTTTTTCAGCACCCAGCGGCCCAGGTCAATGATCTGGCCGGTTTGCTCGGCGATGGGAATGAAGATCCCGGGGGACACCATGCCGTGGGTTGGATGGTGCCAGCGGACCAGGGCCTCAACGCTGCGAACCTGGCCGCTGACGGCATCAACCACCGGTTGGTAATAGAGTTCGAACTCGTCGTCGCGCAGCGCGGCGTGAAGGTCATGACGCAGCAATACGTGCTCGCTGGTATGCCGCTTGCCGTCCTCCTGGTACCACTGCCAAGTATTGCGGCCCTGCTGTTTGGCCACTTCCAGGGCCAGGTCGGCATGCTGTATCAATTCGTGGGCCTGCTGGACCTCATCACTGCAGGCGGCGCCGATACTGGTGCTGATATGCAGCGACAATCCATAGATATCGAAGGATCTTTCGAAGGTGGCGAGAATACGCTCTGCCACGATGGCCACCTCTTCACGAGCCGCGATGTCAGGTAACAGGAAGACGAACTCGTCGCCGGTGAGGCGGGCCAAGGTAACGCCAGGGGTGAGCAGCTGACGCAGACGGTCGGCAATCGCCACCAGCAACTGGTTGCCGACGCGGTGCCCCAAGCCATCATTGATCGACTTGAATCCATCCAGGTTGAGGTACAACACCGCAAGCAGAGCCTGGTTCTGCTGGCTCAACCGAAAAAGATGTTCGAGGTGGTTCTCCAAAGCGTGCCGATTGGGCAGGTCAGTGAGCGGGTCATGGGTCGCCTGGTGGGCAATTTGGGCTTCCTGGCTGCGGTATCGAGTGATGTCCTCCTGAATACCTATGAAGTGGCTACAGCGACCGGCTTCATCGATAACCGGGCTAATCACCAATCGATTCCAGAAGGTCGTGTCGTCCTTGCAGTAATTCAGCAGCGTGACTTGCACCTCGCTACGCGCCTCAAGGGCGTGACGGATAATCTCGACGGCTGCGGGGTCAGTCTCTGGGCCTTGCAAGAAGCGGCAGTTTTTGCCGAGCACTTCGTCCAGGGCATATCCGGTCAGACGGCAAAAGGCTTCGTTGGCATAGACCAGCGGCATGTCGTGCTGGGTGGCATCGGCCATCAGGATGCCATTAGGGCTCGCCTCGATGCCGCGCTGCAACAGGCGTAGTTCGGTTTCCTGACGTTTGCGCTCGGCGATGTCGTGGCAGATGCCGTAGACGCCGACGATCTCTCCATCGATGGTCACCGGGAAATTGGTGACTTCTAGATAGTAGTCATATCCCTCGGCATGCGTACCTAATGTCTCGTACTGGCGTGAAGCCCCGGCTCTGGCGTCATCGAAGGCCGCCTGGGTCAGCTCGCGATGGTCGGGCGCGATGAATTCGTTGAAGTGGCGACCGACAAGCTCCTGTTCCGGGTAGCCGGTGATCCGTTCAAGGGCGGCATTGCCGCGCTGGAACCTGCCTTCCAGGTCGAATTCGTAGACTCCGTGAGGGTGGTTGATGAATAGCGAGCGGTGCCACTCCGCCAATGTGCGGTGATGGCGGCTGTCACGGTCCCTGATAAGCATCAGCGCGATCAGGGCGGCGGCCTGGCGGAGCTGTCGCAGGCTTACATCACTGGGAGCGGTGGGTTCGCGATAATAGGTACCGAACGTTCCCAGTAACTCGCCCTGCGAGGTGATCACCGGGCTCGACCAGCAGGCACGGAGGCCTTCGGCAAGGGCGACATCACGGTAGGCTTCCCAACGTGGATCTGTCTGAATGTCCTCGGTGACGATCTGTCGGCGCAGATAAGCAGCGGCCCCGAAGGAGGTTGTCTCGGGGCCGATGGGGACATCCTGGAGTCGCTCGACGTAGCGCTGTGAGAAGCGTTGAGTGGGGAAAAGGCTGAGCGTGCGCTGCGCCGGGTCGAAACGCATGAAGGCCACCACTGCACCGGGAAGCTGGAGACCAAGCCAGTGGGCAATCGCATCCTGAGTTTTCTTCAACGGCGCCTGTTGAGCGATCAGTTCATGGATATCCTGCTGGGCATCCAGCAGGGTGAGCTCGTCAGTCACGCGTTAGCCTCCAATCGGCACTTCCCCCCGAAGTAGACAGAGGTCTGAGCGGTTATCAGAGAAGTCTGAAGGAGGAGATCACGTCAGGCAAGTGGCTGACGTCGTCAGACGTTTTCGCTGATCACCCGGTTGCGGCCGGCCTGCTTGGCGGCGTACATGGCGCGGTCGGCGCGTTCCATCAGGGCGTTGCGGTCGTCGCCGGGGCGATAGCTGGCCACCCCAGCGCTGAAGGTTACCCTGCGCTCGATGCTGAAGGTGTGGGCTGCGATTGCCTCGCGTACGCTATCGGCCAGCACGTAAGCGTCTTGATGCGTGGTGTTGGGGCAAATGAACAGAAACTCTTCGCCACCCCAGCGGCTCAGGCAGTCGGTGATGCGTTTACGCTGCTGCAGCAGTTGCGCGACATCGATCAACACCTCGTCGCCCTTGTGATGCCCATAGTCATCGTTGATCGGTTTGAAGTGGTCGATATCGATCAGGATCAGCGAGAGAGGGAGCGGCGTGCGCGTTTGCCGGACCAGCTCTTCTTCGAGCACTTCATCGGTCTTGATGCGGTTGAACAGCCCGGTGAGCGGGTCGGTGATGGCCATTTGATGCAGCTGGCGATGGGCGCTCTCCAGCTCCTGGGTGCGCTGCTTGACCAGCCGCTCAAGCACCACGGCGCGCTCCTCGAGCTGCTTGAGAGGGTAGGGCTCGTCGTCGCCGTGGGCCGGGGAGGGCTGTGAGAGGTGCTTGTGCTCGACCTTCCAGCCGCCGTCGAGCCAGCGCATCAGCAGGGTGAAGCGGACCTGGCGCATGGTCACCGACTGCTGGTGAATGGTCAGGTGCCAGTCGCATTCGCCCATCACCAGCCCGAGGCTGTCGCTGAGCGGGATGGCCTTGCGCTGCTTGAGGGTGTAGTGAACGGGTGACGGCATGGCCTCGATATCACGCTGATAGAGGTACAGGGCGTAGTCGATGTCGTAGACACTCTCGTCGACACCGGTACCGAAGCCGGTGATGGCATCGGTGGCCAGCGCGGCGGCGCCGGTGGCATCGCGCTGGACGAAGAAAACCTCGAAGTAGTGCTCGCTGGCATCCAGCAGGGCCTGTTCCTGTTGGCTTGGCATATCGTCTTCGTTCTCCTAGAGGCGTGCTCAGTGGCGCTGTGGTGTGGGCGGGTCTGCAGGAGTAGCTCCGCGAATGGCGGCTTTTCGGCGTTTTGACATGTTCTGCTGGCGCTATCATGGCAGCCTCGACAACTTCCCTCTTGGTCCACTTTCACCACGGGCGAGCGCATGAATCCTTCTACGCTTATCGGCATCGCCGCCAGCATCTTGATGTTGGCCAGCGTTTTATTATTGAGCGCCGAGTCGGCGGCTAGCTTCATCAACCTGCCGGGCTTGGCCATCGTGCTGACCGGTACGCTGGCGGCGACCTTTATCAGCTATCCGCTCAAGGAGGTCGTACGGGTGGTGCGGCTGGTGGCGCTGGTGTTCCGTCGCGAGAACAGCCGCGTGCAGGAGGATATCCAGGAGCTGGTGCGACTCTCACGGCTGTGGTTCAAGGGCGATATCCAGGCCGTGGAGCGGGCGCTGGAGCAGGAGGTGCGCAATCCGTTTCTGCGCACCGGCGTGCAGCTGGTGATTGATAATACCCGCGAGGAGGAGATCCTCGACCTGCTGCGCTGGCGGGTGGCGCGCATGAAGGCGCGGGAGCGCGCCGAGTCGCAGATCTTTCGCACCATGGCGCTTTATGCGCCGGCCTTCGGCATGATCGGCACCCTGGTGGGGCTGGTGAACATGCTGGAGGTCATGGATACCAATCAGATTGGCGTGATTGGCGAGAAGATGGCGGTGGCACTGCTGACCACCTTCTACGGCATCGTGCTGGCCAACCTGGTGTTCAAGCCGATTGCGGTAAAGCTCGAGCGGCGCACCGAGGAGCGCTTGATCGCCATGAACATGGTGCTCGAGGGGGTGTCGTTGATGTCGCGGCGCCGGCTACCATCCTTTATCGAGGAGACCCTGAAGTCGTTCATGGCCAACCACCACGACGAGCTACGCGACGAGGTGGAACTGGAGGCGCCGATCGAGAAGACCGGGCGTCGGCTGCCAGGGGTCAAGGGACTGAGAAGGCGGTTGCTGCCAGGGGGCGCGGGAGCCGGTAATGCCTAAGGCCTCGCGTTACGATGCGCTGTTCGATGATGTCACCGACACCGAGTCGAGCAGCGGCTGGATGGTCAGCTATATCGATGTGATGACCCTGCTGGTGGCGCTGTTCGTGCTGCTGTTTGCGCTGTCATTTCGTGTTGGTGGTAGCGAGCCAGAGCCGGTGACGCTCTACGCTGAGCTGGATGCGGAGCCCACGCAGGCTTTGGGCGTGCCGCTGCCGGAGCAGATGCTGGCAGCGATGCCTGCTGCGCCGGCCGCTTATCAAAATGGCGCCACGCCTGGGGCCGGTGTCGATCCGGCCGCTGTGGTAGTGGCGCTGGGCGTGGCGCGCCAGCGTCAGCCGGCGACGCCTGCACCGGCACCGCCCCGGCCTTTCCCCGCCGAGCCGATGATGGCGGACTGGGAGCCCGCGCCGCCTTCTGCGTTGCCGGTGGTTGCCGCCAATGGGGCCAATCTCGACGTACCCTTGGAAGAGATGGTGATCGTGGTGACCGACACTGCGCCCGAGCGCTCGCGGGAGATCGACCCCGAAGCGATCGATGTGGCAACCAGCTTGACCGAGACGCTCGAGCAGCGCTTGGCCGAGGCGCCGCATCTGCCGGATCTCGAAGGTGTTGCGGTGTCGCGTGTGGCAGAAGGCATCAGCCTGCGGGTCGAGGACAATCTGCTGTTCACCACTGCCGAGGCGGAGCTGTCCGGTGGCGGCCGCGAGGTCATCGAAAGTCTGGTGGCGCTGATCCAGCGCCACGACGGTGAGGTCTCGGTCGAGGGGCACACCGACAGCCGCCCGATCAACACACCTGAATATCCTTCCAACTGGGAGCTCTCCAGCGCCCGGGCCACCGCGATCCTGCGCTATCTCGCCGATGAGGGCGTGTCGCCGTCGCGGTTGCGTGCGGTGGGCTTCGGCGATACCCGCCCCCTGGCCAGCAACGACTCCAGCGAAGGTCGCGCCAAGAATCGCCGGGTCGAGGTCATCATTCATCTGTAGTCGCTGAAGATGTTGTGCATGCCGTGATAGTGCGCCTGGCGGCGTTCGTAGTCGAGAAAGTCACTTTCGATGCACTTTCCGCGATTACCGCCGCGTACGGCGCCAGCGCGGGTATCCTTGAAGGCGTCACGCCAGCTGTCGGGCAGTGGTTGAGATCCAGGAATGGTCATCCACAGGCGCAACAGGTGGCGCTTACGTGCATCGTCTTCATAATCTTCGAAGTCAGTGCGTGAGTGAACGACGGTGTAATTGTTGAGCAGCTGCATGTCGCCTTTCTCGATATTCATCGAAAAGCAGAACTTGGGGTCCCTAAGTGCTTCATCGAGCCAGTCAAGGACCTCAACCTGGTCCGCTGCTAGACGGGGGACCTCCTCGAAGTACTCTTGGGCCGCGGCAATGTTCTTGCGGTTGGTTCGAAATGCTGGATAACCCTGGGCTTCGCCGTAGAGTGGGCAGGGGTAGATATTCGGCTCGTCATCGGCGCCTGCGCCCTGCAAACTGAAGAAGAAGGGTTTGTGTAGCGCAGCTTCTAGATCAGGGCGGGTACGCTTGAGTTCATCGTGAATTGCCAGCGAACTGGTAATAAGGCTGGTGCCGCCGGCTTTGGCTGGATGAATACACAACAGCGAGACGACGTCGCAGAAATCGACGTGGAAATCGAGGCCGGCATTGGTGTTGTAGCCGCGACCGCCTTTGACCTTGTATTGGCCGCCAGTATCTTTTACGGACGTCATGATGTCGCTGGTTTTATTTTGCGTGCGGGCAACGCCGGCATGCAGTCCGAGGCCCCAGTAGAGTGTCTTGATATCCTCGACACTGTAACGCTCGACGGGAAACCCTTTGAGCAGACAGAATCCCCAGCCGTGCTGAGTACTTGCGTAGGCGGCTTGTATCTCCTCCAGGCCAGCGCCGCTGAGCGGGAAGTCATCTGGTGTCAATTCTAGCAGAGGTTTGGACGTCGACTTGGCTTTTTGTAGTGCGCGGTCAATGTCATCGATAGCATTATCAGAAATATAATGTATCCAGCTGTGGTTGTTTTCCACATCAGCACTAAGCCATGGGCGGCACTTTGCTAGAGTGCTCATAAAATTCACCTCAAGATGTCGTTATGTGTGTAATAGGTAGGCTAGCAATGTCAGTTTCTTGATAAAAACGATATTAGTGAAAGGCTGACTCAACAAAAATTGGTGATTACGCCAGTGGTGGTTCCACTGGCATACAGTGAAAGCTCAATATTACCTTTGGTTGGTAACCAGGGTGTCGATAATGCGCGACGAAGGTTCCACCAAGAAGCGGTTTTTCATTAAGGCAAGAGAGGCGTCGTGGAACTGTGCATTGCTGCTGGCCACGGCGTCTTCGGCGATTATGGTATAGAAGTCGTGATGGGCACTGCTGCGTACGGTGGACTCGACACAGCCTTCGGTGTTGGCGCCAATCAGTACCGTCGTATCGATGCCGTTGGCCTTTAACATCATGTCGAGGCTTGTGCCAAGAAAGGCATCCGGCCGCAGTTTTTCAATGACCGGATCCTGTGCTCTAGGTTCGATGCCAGCACAGAACTGGGCTCCCCAGGAACCCTTCAGGGTGTAGTTGGGACTCTTGCCATCACGGACCTTGAGTCGCAGCCATGCTGGGCTATCACCGCGACCATCGGGAAGTGTGACTTGGCGCACGAAGATCGTGAATAGATCCATTGCTTGCCACTCGGCGATGAGACTTCGCATGTTGGGCAAGTGTTTCTGAGCGAGACTCATATCTCTGCCGGCTTGAGCGAACACGCCATCGTCGTCGAAAAAGTCGTTCTGTATGTCGATGACGACAAGTGCTGTCGATTCGGGAACCAGAATCTCTTCCAGTGTTTGCCTGACGGTCTTTCCATATAGAGTGATCATGTCGTCTCCTTGGTCATTTGATATGAGGCTTTGCCGCGCATTATGTGGATGGCTAGCATCAATAGCAGTAACGTTCCGCCGGTGACTGGCAGTAGCAAGCCTGGAGCGATTAAGCCGAATGCGGCCAGTGAGAACATCAGACGCTCCCAGTGGACCAGCGGGTAGAGCAAAAAGCCCGACATTGCCGCACCGATGAGTGTCACCCCGATCAACCCCGTGATGGCGTAGGCAGCGATGGTCAGTCCGTCACCGATCATTAAGATTTCTGGGTGGAAGACGAAGACGAAGGGGATAATAAAGGCCACCAGGGACAGCCGGATGGCGGTAATACTGGTGGGTAGCCAGTTGGCCTTGGCCATGCTTGCACTGATGAATACCGTGGCGCATAGCGGCGGCGTCAGGCCAGAAATGATGCTGAAATAGAAGATGAACATGTGCGCAGCTATCGGCTCGACACCCAGCCGCACCAGCGCCGGGGCGACGACAGCAGCTGCCAGCATGTAGGCGGCAGCAGTGGGTAGCCCGGTACCTAGCAGCATGGCGACGATCATGGCCAGCAGCAGAGAGATAAACAGGTGATTCTCACCTAGCCCTATGATGGCTGAGGTGAAGGTGACCCCCATGCCGGTGGTCGAGATCATGGCGAGTAGGATCTGGGCGCCAGCGATAAGCACTGCAATGGCAACTAATCCGATCCCGGCATCGATGCAGCCTTCGCGGAGGTTGTTGAGTCTCCTCTTGAGGTCGGACCAGCTCCGCGTGCCGAGCAGAAACAGTACTACTAGAATCGCCGTGGCGGTGAAGGCGGCCATGGCTGGCGAAAATCCGCGCACAAGCAAGGTAATAAGAGTACCTAGTGAGAGAAATACAGGCCCGGCGCGGCGAAGGGTCAGGACGTCCTTGGCGCGAGGTAGCTCGTCACTGGTCATCGGTTTATAGCCGAGCCGTTTGGATTCAAAGTGAATCCCGGCCAGGCAGCCGGCGAAGTAGAGCACCGCGGGGATGATGGCAGCGACCATAATGGTGAGGTATGAGATGCCGATCAGCTCGGCCATGATGAAGGCTCCGGCACCCATGATGGGGGGCATGATCTGCCCGCCTGTAGATGCCACGGACTCGACCGCTCCGGCGAAGGTAGGGCGATAGCCCAGTTTCTTCATCAGCGGAATGGTAAAGGCACCGGTAGTGGCCACGTTGGCTGCGGCAGAGCCTGATACGCTACCGAACATGGCGCTGGAGATGGTTGCGACCTTGGCTCCGCCGCCGGTGGTTCTGCCACCAATTACCATGGCCAGGTCCATAAAGGTTTGACCGCCGCCTGTGCGCAGCAGTACAGCACCAAAGATGACGAACATCGCGATGACGGTCGCTGAAATACCGGTCACCATGCCGAACAGGCCGCGGGTAGAGATATACAGAACTTCGGCAGCAAAGCGAGGATCGAGGCCGCCGTGTGCCAATGGGCCTGGTAGATTGGGTCCTGCCAGGGCGTAGGTGAGTCCGGCGATACCGAGCGCTGGGATAGTCCAGCCGATCACCCTGCGGCAACCTTCGAGCACAAGCAGCGTGGCAATGATCGCGAAGGCAAAATCGAGCTGAGTCATTCTGAAGGTGAAGCCCATGATGCGATCGTAGCTAAGGATCAGGTGCCCGATTACTACCACGGTACTCAGGATGAAAATGGCGTCGAGAAGGCCTAGTGGAGTGTCACGAGCACTGCCGCGGCGCATGTCGTACAGGCAAAACGCCAGGATCAGGGTGCCGCCGACGTGTAGCGAACGCTGAATGAGGTCGGGAAAGGAGCCGAATGCCCCGGTATAGAGGTGAAACATCACCATGGTGGTACTGAGCAGTGCAATCAAGTGACCGCGAAAACGCACCATAGGTGAGCGAAAGGCGCCCCCTGGGGGCGCCGAATAGGGGGACTGTGCGGTCACGGTCAACCCTCCTCAAGCTCGTCTGGCATCAGGTGATCAGGAATGTCGTAACCTTGCTCCAGGATGTAACGCGCTACGCCGGCATGGAGCGGTGTCTGGCCCCGTTCCAAGGTCTGCTCGATGATGTCCATCCCTTCGATGGCCGAGTAGGATTCGGCGACCGTGTCGACGTTTTCCACCACGGTCTTGAAGATGTCGTAGGCGGTATCCTCGGGCAGATCCGTGGTGGTACCGATGGTGATGAAAACCACTCGCAGGTTCATCGGGCCGGTGTCGTAGGGGGTATCGTCAACGGCCATGAAATCGAAGTGCGGGTATTCCGCCTGAACCTGTTCAATCTCATCATCCGTCCAGCTCAGGACTCGAATATCTCGGGTGGTCTCGGCATCCATGATGGCACTGTCGGGCGAGTTGGGCGGCCCTGCCTTGGTAAAGCCAACGATGCGGCGATCCTGAAAGGCGGTCACGGCGTCGCTCATGCCCGTGCGGAACCAGTCGGGTTCGACGCCGAGGGCCTCCATAGCCTCGAAGGTAGCGCGTTCGGTGCCAGAGCCGCGTCCGCCGCCGTTGAACTGTTCGCCGTCAAGGTCCGAGTAGGACGTCACATCCGAGTCAGCATCGACCACGGTCAGATAGGCTAACGGTGTGGTGACCCAGAATGTCCGGAAGTTGGGGTTGGGATCACCTTCGAAGGGACCTAGGCCCTTGTAATATTCGAACAGGTCTGGTTCTGCCATCATCGCCCAGTCGACCTGTCCTTCACTTAGTCGCCTTGAGTTGTCGAGGCCGCCGCCGGTTTCAAGCACTGAGTGATTAATGTCGTCGAGTTCAGAATTGAGCAACTGGGACACGGCAACGAAGTAGGCATATAGCGATGATGCCTGGCTGGTGGTGCCCACCGAGAGTTGTGACTGCGCCTGGGCGTTAAACGGCAAGGAGAGCATTAGCGCCGCGCCAATTCCAGCGGCGAGGGGAGTGTGGTGCAGTACATTGGTTTTTGAGTGTCGCATATGATTTACCTCTTGTTGTTATCGCAATGACGCGATGGGGAAATGGTTTTGTTATTGTGTAAGTCCCGATGGCTTGGCTAGGTGAAGCGAGCTTCCAGCGACGTCCACTCGGGGTAATCGAACAGCGACCACAGCCCGTGATGATCGAGCATCTGGTCGCGCAAGGGTTCGGTGCTGCCATGTTTGGCGAGACTCTCAAGCAGCTTGGCGCCTTGGAAACCGAACAGCCTTGTCAACGAATTGGGATAGATAGCAAGACGGTATCCAAGTGCGGCAAGTGTCTCGGCATCGAGAAACGGCGTGCGACCGCCTTCCACCATGTTGGCGAGGGTGGGACATGACAGACGCTGGTTGATCTTCTGCATCTCCTCTTGGCTTTCGGGTGACTCGACGAAGATCAGGTCGGCGCCGGCCTCGCGGTAGGCCATGGCGCGATCAAGCGCTTCGGCGAGGCCGTGTCCGGTGCGCGCATCGGTTCTGGCGATGATCATGACATCGTCATCGTCACGAGCATCGACCGCGGCCTTGATGCGGCCCTCCATTTCGGTGATATCGACCAGCTTGCGTCCGAGTTCGTGCCCACACTTCTTGGGCCATGCCTGATCTTCTATCTGCATTGCGCTGACGCCAGCACGCTCGAGTTCACGAACGGTACGAACGACATTGAGAGGGCCGCCATAACCGGTATCCACATCGCAGATAATGGGGATGTCGACGACGTCGGCGATGCGTCGCGCTCGTTCGGCAACTTCTGCAAAGGAGATCACGCCGATATCGGGCGCGCCCAAAGCGCTCATCGAGACCCCCGAGCCGGTGATGTAGGCAGCGGGAAAGCCGGCATCGGCGACGAGCCGTGCGGTCAGGCAGTCGAAGCACCCAGGGGCCATGGTTATTTCATCACGGTCGATCAACTCTCTTAGCCTGGCGCTGCGTCCTTGCGCTTGAGCAAGGCCCAATGGGTAGCCTGGCCGACGTGTAACGGTGGTGTTCATGAGCTTCTCCTGGCAGTGCTGCTTGAGTAGTTGTCGGTCCACTGGCGAGGCGACATGAGGCGACGCTCGATGAGCGGCTTGAGTGATGCTGTGGGTTGCATGGCGTCTTTTTTCAGGGCTATTTGTATTTATATGCTTTTTTATACTTGGCTTTGCGTCGTTGATTTAATGTCTATATCTACTGTTATAAACTAGCAAACGGGTGGCGTTATGCTAGTGAATATTTCTTTATTCGATAGTGAAGATTTTTGATGTGAAATGACGTTAGTCGGTCGCTGTGTTCCAGTTATTTATTATGTTCTTCAATATAACCAGTGGCTTGTCTCGGCATTCTATTTTTCTGCTGACAAGTGAAAAACGTAGGCTAGGCGCATCATCGCCAAGTGGCAGCGTATCTATTTCGTAATACTTGGCTAGGCGCGGGTCAGGGAGAATCACAACGGCAGATCCATAGCCAGATGACACCATGGAAATCACACCTTCGAGGGACTGAAGTTCAAGTTCTGGCGGTTTTCCTCCAAAGATCGACATCGAGAGTTGGCGCGACAACTTTCCGAGCGATGTCGTTCGGTCGTAAGCTATCCAAGGTTGTTCTGTCAGCATATCCTTATTTCTTTCAGGTGCTATGCCGTTAGGTGTGATCACGCAAAAAGGAGCTTGTTGCAGTAACTGCCAGTCGAGTTGTCGACGGCTGGCTGTGGCAGGTTCTGCAACGATGGCGGCATCCAGGTCGCCGACCTTGACCGCTTCAATCAGTTCGTGTGAACGACCGGGCACGCAACTAATGTCGAGCTTGGGAGCGTCCTGCTTCAGACGTTTGAACAGAGGGGGCAAGATGACAGGCTGCATGATGCTGATAGCGCCCAGCTTGAGTCTGCCTGTCACCGCGGCCTGACGGCCACTGCGCATCTGCTCGAGTTCATCTAGTAGCGGTCCGACACGTTGACAGAGGTCATGGGCGAACGGCGTCGGCGTCACTGACTGGCCAGTGCGATTGAACAGCGCCTTCTCGAAATACTGCTCTACCGCTTTGACCTGCATACTGACCGCACTGGGAGTGATGTTCACTGCCTTGGCCGCAACGGCAAAGCTGCCTTTGTCGACGATGGTCATGACGGTGATCAGAAATTCGAGCCGCATGTTTGCCTCTCACCCGATCTGCGCGACAACCGATGCGCAGTCAGTAACGGTGGCGATACTGGCCATGTCGGCGATGGCGGTGTCGTGGGTGCTGCGTTTGAACGCCGCGCAGCCGTCATCCAGCACCAGGATGTGGTAGTCGCGCATATGGGCGTCGCGCACGGTACTGGCCACACCGCCATTGGTGACGATGCCGCAAACGATCACGCTGCTGATGCCGGCCTTCCTGAGAGCCCAGTCGAGCTGAGTGTTGAAGAAGCCGGAATAGGCGACCTTGTCGACGGCGATATCGACATGGGGGGCAATGGCCTCGACGTTGGCCTGACCGTGGCTGCCGGGGGCAAAGTCGCCGCGGGACAGAAACGGCCGCAGCGCTTTCAGGTGTGGCGAGATCATCGGTTCGCCCTGTGCATCCGGCCATAGCGTGAAGCGGGTGGTGGCCACCAGGCCGCCGGCCTGCTTGAGGCGCTTGGCCAGCGGCGCGATGCGCTCGGGCAGGGCAACGGCCTCGGGATTGGTGGCGCCGCCGCGGGCATAGGCCCCGTCGGGATGCAGGAAGTCATTCTGCAGGTCGACGATGATCAGGGCGGTGTGGCGCGGATCGAGTGACTCAGGTGACATGGGACTCCTTGTCTGTCTTGTAGGCTTGCAGCCGACGACGCACGCTGCTGGCGATGATGAAGCACACCGCCAATCCGGTGATGATCAGAATGGTGAGGCTGATCGGCCGCTCGATGAAGGTTTCCAGGTTGCCGCGCGATAGCAGCATGGCGCGCCGGAAGTGCTCCTCCATCAGCGGGCCGAGGATGAAGCCCAATAGCAGCGGCGCGGGGTCGAAGCGCAGCATGGTCAATAGGTAGCCGAGCACACCGATGCCGACCACGGTGTAGATGTCGAAGGTGCTGTTGCTGACGCTGAAGACCCCCACGCTGATAAATATCAGGATGGTGGGATAGAGCAGTCGGTAGGGGATCTTGAGCAGGCTGATCCACACGCCGATCATCGGAATGTTGAACAGTACCAGCAGGATATTGCCGATAATGAAGCTGATGATCAGCCCCCAGAACAGTTCCGGCTCCGTGGTGATCAGCTGCGGGCCGGGGGTGATGCCGTGGATGATCAGGGCGCCCAGGATCAGCGCCATGGTGATGTCCCCGGGAATGCCGAGGGTCAGCGTGGGCACGAAGGCGGTTTGCGCCGAGGCGTTGTTGGCCGCTTCAGGAGCGGCGACGCCTTCGATGGCGCCGTTGCCGAAGCGTTCAGGCTGCTTGGCGATCTTCTTCTCGGTGGCGTAGGCCATGAACGATGAGATAGAGGCGCCGGTGCCGGGCAGGGTGCCGAAGAAGCTGCCGATGGCCGAGCCGCGGGCCATGGAGGGCAGCGATAGCCGCCAGTCCTCTCGGCTCGGCAGCATCGAGCGCATGGTGAACCGCTCACTCAGCCCGGAGGTGTCGATGGTATTGATATTACGAATGATATCGGCGACGCCGAAGATACCCATTGCCAGGGCGACCAGGCTCAGGCCGCTGGACAGTTCGGAGAAACCGAAGGTGTAGCGGATCACGCCGGTGTTGACGTCGGTGCCGATCATGCTCAGTAGCAGCCCCAGCACCACCATCGCGCCACCCTTGAGCGGTGAGTCGGAGAAGGTACAGGCGGCTACCAGCCCCAGCAGCATGAGCGCGAAATATTCCGCCGAGCCGAACTTGAGCCCCAGCTTGGCGATATAGGGCGAGAAGAAGATCAGGATGACAAGGCCGGTGATGGCGCCGGCAAACGAGGCGATGGTGGTAATGAATAGCGCTACCCCGGCTCGCCCATTACGCGCCATCGGGTTGCCGTCGATGCAGGCCACCGCGGAAGAGGCGGTGCCTGGCAGGCGCAGCAGGATGGCGGCGGTAGAGCCGCCATACTGGGCGCCATAATAGACGCCGGCGAGCATCACGATGGCGACGTCGGGCCCGATGTAGTAGGTAATCGGCAGCAGCAGCGAGATGGCCGCCAGGGGACCAATCCCCGGCAGTACCCCGATGAAGGTGCCTAGCAGCACACCGACGAAGCAGTACCACAGCATGGTCGGGGTCAGTGCCGCTTGCAGGCCGATTCCCAGGTTTGCGATTACATCCACCAGAAAGTCTCCAAGGCGATTAGCCCCACCACAGCGGCATGTTCATGCCGAGCCCGACGATGAAGATCAGTGACGCGAGCGCGGCGACCACCAGTGCCAGTGCGATGCGCCCCGGCCAGGTGATCTCGCGGTCGGCCCAGGAGGAGATCACCACGCCCACGAAGGCCGCCGTGAACAGGCCGGCGGGCCTCAGCAGTAGCGCAAATAGCGCCATGCTGGCGGCCACGATCAGCAGCTGTCCCCACTGCAACTGGACGGTACTGCTGGGTTTCAGCTGGGAGGTGACGGCGAGCAGGCCGCCTATGCCACACAGCACCATTGACAGTACCTGGGGCAGGAAGCCCGGCCCCATTCTCGCCAGGCTGCCGAAGGCGTACTGCTGGCCGTGGTAATAGGCATAGGCGCCTATGCCAATGAGCAGCAGCCCGCCAAACAGCTCGTGATTGACCTTCAGTGTCAGGTTACGTGTGGCCATGATGACGTTATGCCCTGATTACTGCTTCTCGATGCCGCCCGCTTCGGCGATGGCCTGCCAGCGCTCGACGTCTTGTGCGATGAAGTCGGCAAACGCCTCGGGGCTGATGTCGATAGGTTCGGCACCTTCGCGCTCGAGCAGGTCGGCGCCGGACTCGCCTTGCATGATCTCGGTGACGTCGGCGTTGAGCCGCTCGACGATGCCCGGATCCATGCCGGCGGGGCCGAGCAGACCGAACCAGCCGTAGGTGGTGGGGTAGTCGGCGAGGGTCTCGTTGACGGTGGGGATGTCGTCGAGGTTGGGCATGCGCTCCGGAGAGGTGACGGCAATGGCATTGGCGTCACCCGATTCGACCAGCGGCATGGCGGCGGCGAAGGGCGCGAACATCACGTCGACGTGGCTGCCGATCAGGTCGGCGATGGCCGGGGCAGTGCCGTTGTAGGGGATTTCGTAGCCGAGTATCTCGGATTCCTGC
This sequence comes from Halomonas sp. ML-15, assembly GCF_014779595.1. Taxonomy (GTDB): domain Bacteria; phylum Pseudomonadota; class Gammaproteobacteria; order Pseudomonadales; family Halomonadaceae; genus Franzmannia. The sequence continues at coordinate 284,314 of NZ_JACXZT010000001.1, read as the reverse complement.
ATGAACTTGAGGGTCTCCATATGCAGCGAGGAGCCCAGGCCGCCGACCCCGAAGGTGATGCCGTCGGGCTGCTCTGCGGCATAGTCGAGCAGGTCTTGCAGGCTGTCGATCTCCAGGTCGGGGCGCGACAGTAGAATGCTGGAGACTTCGCCCAGCAGTGAGATCGGCGAGAAATCCTCGACCGGATCGTAAGGCAGCTCGTGAAACAGCGACTCATTGAGGGTGTGGCTGGTATAGGCCACCAGCAGGGTGTAGCCATCCGGGTCGCTGTTGGCGACGGCCTCGGCGGCGATGTTGGCACCGGCCCCCGGGCGATTGTCGACCACTGTGGGTACGTCGTACTTCTGTGCCAGGCCATCGGCGACCTCACGCGCCAAGGCATCGGTGGTGCCACCGGCGGAAGCGCCAACGATCAGATTGATCGGTTCGCTGGGGTAGTCGTCGGCAATTGCCTGGGCGCCAAGTAGCAGGCCGAAGGGGGCAGCTGCGGCGAGCACGAGCAGGGGGCGGGGGGTAGTCAAGCGCATGTGAGACTCCATCTTATTGGTGTAGTTAAGCCGTTGGCGGATGTAGGCAGTGTTATTGGATGAGCCGTCGCCGTGGTTCATATCACTTTATGTATAGTGATATTGTAATGTCAATAGGACATGACGTTTCGAGAGGTATGACAGACGCATTCGATGGCCCTGCTGCGGTGGCTATCTGTGAGCGGGAATCACCCACGGTCTTTGGCTTAGGTAACTATCAGCGAAGGCGTTGATCTGCGTTTCCCAGGCCAGGGTGGCCTGGATGTCATCAATGCCTTTGAGCAGGCGCTCACGGCTGCCGTCGTCGATCTCGAAGGTCAGGCAGTTGTCATTTCCCCAGCGTATCTCGCAGGCGACGAGATCCACGGTCAGCGACGCCTGCGGCTGGACTCGGCAGTGGCTGACCAGCGCATCGAAGGGGGCCTGATCGAGCATGATCGGCAGCAGGCCGTTGCGGATGGCGTTGCTGCGAAAGATGTCGGCGATCTTGGTCGAGATGATGACCTGGATGCCGTAGTCGACGAAGGCGTAGACGGCGCCTTCCCGGGAAGAGCCGCAGCCGATGTTGTGGCCGGCGAGGACGATCTTGGCGCCGCTCTCTGCCTCGGGAATCGGCGAGTCGCTACGCGGCTGGCCGTGCATGTCGTAGCGGGCATCGTAGAGCAGATAGTGGTGGTAGCCAGTGCTGCGTGGTTTGCGCAGAAAGCGTGCAGGGATGATCTGATCGGTGTCGATATTGGCGTCGAGCAGCAGCAGAGCGGGGCTTTCGACCTGGGTGACGGGCGTCATGCGGGTGCTCCTTTATCAGGGTGGCGGATGTCGACGATCTTGCCGTTGAGCGCGGCGGCGGCGGCCATGGCCGGGCTCATCAGGTGTGTCCGGGCACCGGGGCCCTGGCGGCCTGGAAAGTTGCGGTTGCTGGTGGAGGCGCAACGCTGGCCCGGCGCGACACTGTCGCCGTTCATGGCCACGCACATCGAGCAGCCGCTTTCACCCCAGCTGGCGCCGGCCTGACGGAAGATATCCGCCAGACCCTCGTCTTCGGCCTGGGCCTTGACACGGTTGGAGCCGGCGACGATCAGCGTTGGCACCTTGACCGTGCCGGAGGCCAGAACGCTGGCGGCATCGCGCAGGTCACTGAGCCGTGAGTTGGTGCATGAGCCGATGAACACCTGGTCGACTTCCAGGCCGATAATGGGCCGGCCGGGGCTGAGGCCCATGTACTCCAGCGAACTGCGGGTGGCCTCGCTGTCGACGGTGGCAAAGGGCTCATCGACGGCCACGGACTGCTCGGGGCTGGTGCCCCAGGTGATGCGCGGTGCGACCTGGTTGGCGTCGATGGTCACCGACTTGTCGTAGTGGGCATCGGGGTCGCTATAAAGACTGAGCCAATGGCGTTCGGCATGCTCGAGCGCCTCGCCCTTGGGCGCCTGGGGTGTATTACGCAGCCAGGCGAGGGTGGTCTCGTCCGGTGCCACCATGCCGACCCGGGCACCGGCCTCGATGGTCATGTTGCACAGGGTCATGCGGGCATCCATCGACAGCGCAGCCACCGCCGAGCCGGTGTACTCCACGGCATGTCCGGTAGCGCCGCCGGTGCCGATCTGGTGGATGATGTGCAGGGCGAGGTCCTTGGCGGTGACGCCGTCGGCGAGCTGGCCGCCGATGTGAATCCGCATGGTCTTGGGGCGACGCTGCCACAGGGTCTGGGTGGCGAGTACATGGGCCACTTCGGTGGCCCCAATGCCCATGGCCAGTGCGCCGAAGGCGCCGTGGGTGGTGGTATGCGAGTCGCCGCAGACGATGATCAAGCCGGGTAGCGTCAGGCCCAGCTCCGGGGCGGCAACGTGCACGATGCCGCGATCGGCATGGCCGAGGCCCATATAGGTGAGCTGGTGCTTGGTGGTGTTGTCTTCGAGGAGGCGAATCATCCCGGCCACTTCGGGGTCGTCGTCGAGGCGGTCCAGATTGGAGGGCACGTAGTGGTCGGCGATACCGAAGGTGAGCTCCGGATAGGCCAGCGGTCGGCCGCTCCCGTCGAGCTTGTCGAAGGCGTGGAAGGAGCCTTCGTGGACGAAGTGGCGGTCGACCCAGAGCAGGTCGAGCTCCCCTGCGCTGGCGATCCTGTGCTGCTGCCAGATCTTCTCGAACAGGGTGAGGGAGGGCTGAGTCATGACGGCGTCCTCGGTGAGTGTCTAGGGGTGGCGCGGCGACGCTTGAGCATGCTGCCGATGACCCGCGGCAGCACCGACAGCAGCAGCAACGCCAGCAGTGCAAGGGTGATGGGCCGGTCGGCGATGAAGCCTAGGTTGCCGCCGCTGATCTGCATGCTGCGCACCAGCTCGCCTTCGGCCATGCCGCCGACCAGCAGGCCAACCACGGTGGCGGCCACGGGGAAGCCGTAGCGACGCATCAGCCAGCCGATGATGCCGGTGGCCACTACGGTGATGGGGCCGACCATATTGCCGGTGATGGCGTAGGAGCCGACCACTGATAACACCATGACGATGGGGATCATCAGCTTGAGCGAGAGTTTGACGATATAGCCGGCGAGGAAGATAAACCCGACCCCGACTATCAGCAGCAGCACTGCCTGGGCCATGTTGCCGATGATCAGGGCATAGACGATATCGGTGTTCTCGCGGATGAAGCGCGGCCCGCCGGTGACGTTGTGCAGGGCGAAGGCGCCGAGCAGCACCGCGGTGCCGGCACCGCCAGGTAATCCCAGGGCCAGAAGGGTGATCATCGACCCGCCTTCGGAGCTGCTGTTGGCCGACTCGGCGGCGATCAGGCCCGAGGGGTTGCCCTTGCCGAACGAGTCGGGGTCCTTGGAGCGTTGCTTGGCGGTAGCGTAGGCGGCGAGGTTGGCGATACTGGCGCCAACCCCGGGAATGGCGCCGATCACTGCGCCCATGCTGCCGCCACGCATTAGCTGAAACGGCTTGCTGGCGGCCTGGCCCATGCCGTCGAGAATATGGCGAAAGCGCACCACCCGCAGGGCGCTGTCATCGACGATGTAGCGCTTGCCGACCAGGTTGAACAGCTCCGAGGCGGCGAAGAACCCGATCAGCGCGGGAATCACCGGTATGCCGTCGAGCAGATACATGCTGCCGAAGGTGCCGCGCATCTGGCCGGCGTCGCTGTAGCCGATGGTGCTGATCAGGATGCCCAGGATCCCGGCGGCGATGCCCTTGGAGATGCTGGCATCGTTGAGCACGGCGATCAGGGTGACGCCCCAGATCGCCACCACCAGCATTTCGGTGGGACCCAGGCGCAGTACCCACTGTGAGATCGACTGCACGGTGAACAGCAGCAGCAGATAGCCGACCAGGGTGCCGAGTACCGAGGCCACCAGGCCGATGCCGAGCGCCTGGGCATGCTCGCCGCGGCGCGCCATGGGATAGCCGTCGAAGGCGGTGGCCACCGACGATGAGGTGCCCGGAATGTTGAGCATTATGGCGGGGATCGCGCCCCCGAAGCCGCCGCCGGTAAAGATGGCGGTGAGAAACAGAATCGCCGGCAGGAAGTCCATGTACAGCGTGGCAGGCAGGAACACCGCCATGGCAATCGAGATCGAGAGGCCAGGGATCGAGCCGAAGAACAGGCCGATGATTAGCCCCGGCGGCACCACCAGCCAGGCCGCAGGGGTGTTACCCAACAGGCTGAGGGCGGCGTGAAAGGCCTCGGCGTTGATCATGACGCAGGATGCCTCTTGTCGGTTAGGAGAGTGGCGCTCACAGCAGCAGGGTCGGCAGGCGAATGCCCAGCAGCTCGATGAACAGCAGCACGATGGTGGCCGAGACCACCACGCCGAAGCCGACGATTACCCACCAGCGCCGCTCGCCCTGGAGGTAAAGCGCCAGGCACAGGAACAGCAGGCTGCCGAGGTCGAAGCCGATGATCGGTATCGCTGCCACGTAGATGGCCAGCAGGCCCATGAACAGCACCGCAGGTAACGCCGAGGGGTCGTCCTCGGCGGCGATGGTGGCATGGCGCTGGCGGTACCAGTCGATGACCTTGGTGCCGACGATCACCAGCAGCGCGGTGATGCCGATACCGGCGGCCGGCACGATCAGTAGCCAGTCGGTGACGCCGCGGGCGGCGGCATGGACCCCGTGGGCGTAGTAGCCGAAGACGGCCGCGAGGCTCAGTGAGAACAGCACGCTACCGACAGGAAAGCCGTGCTGTCGTGGCGAGGTTGTCATGCTTGCCTCCCGCGTTGTCGATCCGAGGTGACTGGGACGATGGGCCACGTTTACTGGAGTAGCGGGGCGTACTGCTGCACGGCGCGATAGCCTTCATCCACTAGCGCCTGGCTCTCCTCGGGCGAAACCCAGTCGGCGCCAATCCCTGCGTCACTTGCCCACTCCTGGAATTCATCACTCTCCAGGGTTTCCTGGTAGGCCTGGATCAGGCGCTCATAGCGCTCTGGATACTCTTCCTGGAGCGAGGCGTGGGCGATCAGGCCCGTCACATTGCCGCCTATCAGCGGTAACGGGTCGACGCCGAGGCTCTGCATTTCGTCGTTGAACAGCGGCGCGTCCCAGTTGTCGCTGGGCTCGTCATTGACCACTGCCAGGGCGCGGACTTCATCGCTGATCGAGAGCGCGGCTTCGGCGGCGAGGATCTCGAAGTCGACCTGGTTGCCCGCCAGTGCTGCGCGCAGCGGGGCGCCGCCGCTGTAGGTGACGAAGCGCACGTTGTCATGCTCGATATCCAGCGCGTCCATCAGCACCAGGGTCTGCAGGTGACCGCCGTTGCCGACGATGATCCCGGAGCTGACTTGGCCGGCCTCGCGCATGGCCTCGATCAGCTCCTCGAGGGACTGATAGGGGCTGTCATTGTGTACTGCAACGATGCCGTAGTCGTTCCACTGGGCGCTGAGCAGTTGGAAGTCCTCCCACTCGACCGGTGCGCCGCCGACTTCGATGGCGCTGGCGAGGTAGGGGGTGGCCTGCATCACCAGCAGGGTCTGGCCGTCGGCGGCCTGCTGCTGAAAGTAGGTGGCACCCAGTGCGCCAGCACCACCGGGGCGGTTGACGATGCTGATCGGTACATCCAGGCGTGGTGACATGTGCTCGGCCAGGCCACGGGCCATGCGGTCCGCGCTGCCGCCGGCATCGAAGGGAACCACGATCTCGATGGGATCCTGCGGCCAGTCGGCGTGGGCGGCGCTGGCTAAGCCGACGCTCAATACCAGGCAAGAGATACCGGCGCTGAGAGTGGGCAGGCTGCGCTTGACGGCGGCGGTGAGGGGGGTGTGTCGATGGTTCATGATGGCGTCTCCGGAGTCGTTATTGTTGGACGTAGGGTCTCAGTGGCGTGGGCGCTGGTGCCGCTGCGCCCTGCGAATGCAGGGTCCTTGGTATACGTTATGGGTATCTGAGCCCTTTGTGATGGATCATGCATTGGCAAGGGTTATTCATGCATGGTAATTTTGTCATGTCAATAGGACATGAAGTCCGATAAACGCGAGCCAGTGGCTCGCACACTCAGGTTTACAGGAGGCGCAGTGACAGACCTCTCGAAACGCCAGCTCAGTGGGGATGCCAGTGACCCCTGGCCGAAGCACCATCGCGTTTATCTCGTATTGCGCCAGGAGATTCTGGAGGGGCGCTATACCCCCGAGCAGCCGCTGCCCAACGAGATACTGCTGACCGAGCAGTTTCAGGTGTCGCGGATCACCATTCGCAAGGCGATGGAGCGTCTGGATCGCGAAGGTCTGGTCGTCCGCTACCGCGGCAAGGGCACCTTCCCGGTGGCGTCCAACGAGTCGTCGCCGGTGCAGGCGAGTATCTCTGGAGTGATCGAAAACCTGATCGCCATGGGCCTCAAGACCGAGGTCAAGGTGCTCGACTTTGGCTATGTGGCAGCCTCTGCCGAAGTGGCACAAGCCCTCGCAGTGGACGCGGGGAGTGTCGTCCAGAAGGCGACCCGGGTGCGTAGTCATCGCGGGGCGCCGTTCTCGCTGTTGACCACCTATGTACCGGAAGCGATAGGGCGCACCTTCAGCGAGCAGGACATGGCGTCCCAGCCGCTGCTGCTGCTACTGGAGCGTGCCGGTGCCAAGGTGGCTCGTGCCGAGCAGGCGATCACCGCCAAGCTGGCCACGCCCAGTCAAGCCAGCCTCCTCGATATGGAGCCGGGTGATGCACTGCTTTGCATCCGCCGCACCGTGTTCGACGAGGACGATCGCCCGGTCGAGTACATCGAAGGGTTCTACTGCCCCGACACCTACGAGCATCAGATGTCGTTGGGACGCAAGACCCACAATAACAAGCGCGTCTGGGACGCGTGATTTTCATCGTTGAGGAAATGCCATGACTCCGCTCGCCGACTTGATCCAGCAAACCCAGGGTGCCCTGGTCGCACCGGGGGTCTACGACCCGTTCACGGCCAACCTGGCGGCGCAGGCCGGCTTCGAGTGTGTCTACCTGTCCGGCGCCAGCCTGGCCTACACCCAATTGGGCCGTCCTGACCTGGGCCTGGTGACCATGACCGAGGTGGCCGATAGCATCGCGGCGATTCGAGACCGTGTCGATATCGCCCTGATCGTCGACGCTGATACCGGCTACGGTAATGCGCTCAACGTGCAGCGCACGGTGCGGGTGTTCGAGCGTAGCGGGGCCTCGGCGATCCAGCTCGAGGACCAGACTTTCCCCAAGCGCTGTGGCCACCTGAGTGGCAAGACGCTGATTACCGCCGATGAAATGGTGGGCAAGATTCAGGCCGCCTGTGACGCACGCCGCAGCGACACGACACGGATCATCGCGCGTACCGATGCGATTGGCGTAGAGGGGATCGAGGCGGCCATGGAGCGCGCCGAACGCTATCTCGACGCGGGCGCCGATGTGCTGTTCATCGAGGCGCCGCAGAGCCGCCAGCAGCAGCTGATGATCACCGAGCGCTTCCAGCAGCGTGTCCCGCTGCTCGCCAATATGGTCGAAGGCGGACGCACCCCGGCGGGCAGCGCCGACGAACTGGCCGACCTTGGCTTCAAGCTGGTGATCTTCCCAGGAGGGCTTGCCCGCGCGGTGATTCGCCAGGCCTCGGCGTACTTCGAGAGCCTCAAGCGCCACGGCACCACCGAACCGTTCCGCGACCGCATGGCAGCCTTCGACGAGCTCAACGAGAGTATCGGCCTGCCGGAAATGCTGGCTACCGCCGAGCGTTACGCGGCCAAGTAGCGGTAGCCAGCATGGTGCTGCCGGGTGGTTATAATGTTGAGGCTTACTCGGTAATGACGTCCGTTAGCGCGTGGAAGAAGCGGCTGACCGGTACGATCTCGAAGCCGAGTGACTTGGGTTGTGCACCGGTCATGGCAATCACCATGTTCTTGTCGGGGTGGACGAACACCCACTGGCCGAAGATACCGACGGCGGCGAACGCGCCTTCATCGCCGACTGGCCACCAGGAGTAGCCGTAGGGCACGGTCTCACCGCCGACCTCGTGGGTGCGGCCTGCGGTGTCTACCCAGCCGTCGGGCAGGACGCCTTGGCCATTGTCGTTATGCCGCTCATCGAGGATAAATTGCCCGAATCTTGCGTAATCTCTGAGGGTGGCGAGCAGGCCGCTGCCGCCAATCTCCTGGCCATCTTCGGCGTCTAGCCACCACTCGGCGTCATGCTCCATGCCGTAGCTTGCCCAGAGCGTTTCGGAGAGATAGTCAGAGACGCTGGTGCCCACGGCTCCCTCGATAATTGCCGCTAGCAGCTGGGTTTCGCCGGTGCTGTAGTTCCACACTTCGCCGGGGTCGCCCACGCGCTCCAGAGTGGCCATTTGCTCGATGATTGATCCCTGCTCCTGGCTAATCTGACGCTCCAGCATTTCGCGACGGTCGGAATCCGGGTCGTCGTACGTCTCATCCCATGCAACGCCTGAGGCCATCAGCAGGATATGCTCAACGCTGACGCCGTCGTAGGCACTGCCTTCCAGTTCGGGGACGTACTGGACTACGTTGTCGTCGAGACTCCCGATATGGCCATCCTGAATCGCGGCGCCAATCAGCGTGGAGGCGATGGACTTGACCACTGACATCGACATCCAGGGGGTGTCGCGATCGTTACCCAGTGCGTACTGCTCAAGCACGATGTCGTTATCGTGCACTACGATCAGCCCGCTGACGCGGTTGAGTGACATGAAGTCGTAGAGGTCGTAGGTGGTGTCATCATCGGTAAAGGTGAAATCGTCGAGTGTTACGCTGCGCTCACCAAACTTATGCGGACTGGATGATGCTGGCACCACTCTGGTAGGGAAGAGAGCATCGATATTGCGGTAGGCATTAACCTGTTCGTCAGGCATCAGCCTGCCATCGTAAAGGTTGCGTACACTGCCGCTGGATGTGTCGCTGGCAACGGCGCCGCTGACCGGCAGTGCCGCCGCCATTAGTGTGGCAATAGCTACTCTGGATGAAGTGGTACCCATGGTGGGACCTCCTTGTCTTGTTGATTATTTGACAACACTTACCCTGGCATAGGATTGGCGAAGCGGCAAGCTGGGGGCTGTGACTGATCGATGACGTTTCACACCGGACTAATGTTTCAGCGGCTGCGAGGGGTTTCCGGTGCAGCGAATACGGTACTTGGGGCGCTTCAGCAGGTCGTCTTCCGTGAGTCTGCCAAGAGATCGCTGAGTGCGGCATCGCAATTGAAGTTGCTCCTACACTGGGGAAGGCGTGAAGACGTAGCTCGGCTAAAAGCGCGATATGGCCCTGGCGGCTTCCGAAGCAAGAGGGAAGACGCGCTCTCGAAATGCTTCGGGCGTCCATTCACTGAGCGAGCCTGCCACATGTATGGCGCCGCACGGGCGGTCATGCTTGTCGGTGATGGCGACGCCCAGTGCGATCTCGCCGATCAGAATTTCTTCTCTCGCCAATGCATACCCCTGCTCTCGGGCCTCCTGAACCTTCTCGAGAATGGCGACGGGGTCGGTAATCGTGCGTGGCGTGACTGGCATCAATTGGGACCGCGCAATGACATCGCGCACCTCGTCATCCTCCAGGCGCGAGAGTATGGCTCGCCCCCCCGAACTGCAGAAGGTGGGCACGCTATGGCCGACCAGTGTGGCATAAAAGGTTTCCCGCTTGCTTTGCATGCGCGCAGCGTAAACCACACGGGTGTCATCGAAGAGGCTGAGGTCGACCCGCTCGCGAATATTACGCCTGAGTTCTAGCAGTACGGGGGTGGCATTGCGTATGACGGGATTGAGGCTCAAGTAGTCGAGGGTGTGGTCGAGCACCCTGATGTCAGGAAGAAAGCCGTTGTCTTCATTATCACGCCTGAGGTAGCCCAGCTCGCGCAAGGTGTGAACGATTCGCTGTGCGGCGCTTCTGTCGATACCCGCCTCTTTGGCTATCTCCGAGAGACTCATGGCGCCGTCAGCCGAATGAAACGCCGAGAGGACCTGCATCGCTCTGGAAACGGACTGCAGAAAAAGCGGATCCTTTTTCTGATCTTCAGTAATAACTCTATGATTTAAAAGCGATCTTGTGGTTCGCTTCATAATTCCTACCGTTATGTTTGCACGAACGTGGTGCTGCGACTAAGGTTGATGGTGATCGATAAATCAATATGAGTGTATCGCTGAGAGATACAGTGTGTCCATTGCCGATATCACCACTTTGATGCTGTGGCAGTTTCGATAAGGTGCTGCTTCGTTTCAGGTAAAGGAAACAATAACAATGACTTACCGCGTAGCAATGGGTGGTTTCCTGCATGAGACCAATACCTTTGCACCGACCCGGGCGACCTATGCTGATTTCGTCCAGGGCGGTGGTTATATGCCAATGGTGCATGGCGACGCCATGTTCAGCGCGTGCCGGGGGATAAACCTGGGGATATCCGGCGCTGTTGAGCGCGGTCGTGAGGGTGATTGGCAGATGTTGCCGCTGCTGTGGGCGGGAGCTATTCCTTCAGCGCATGTGACCCAGGATGCTTTCGAGCATATCGCTGATGCACTGGTGACCCGCTTGTCGGTTGCGGGTCCACTGGATGGCGTGTTTCTCGACCTCCACGGTGCCATGGTGTGTGAACACCTCGATGATGGTGAGGGCGAGTTGCTGGCCCGTGTACGAGAGGTCGTAGGGCCTTCGGTACCGGTGGTGGCATGCCTTGATCTGCATGGCAATATCACTGCCCGCATGGTGGAGATGGCGGACATGCTGGTGGGATTTCGCACCTATCCTCATGTGGATATGGCGGAAACCGGCCGGCGTGCCGCAGAGGGCCTGGAGTATTTGATGACGTCGGGTACCCCGCCCGCCAAGGCCTTTCGTCGCCTTGATTACTTGATTCCCATTCCCTGGCAGTCCACCGATCTCGAGCCGGCCGCGTCGCTCTATGCGCGGCTCGCTGAGCTGGAGGGTGAGGCCGTCATCAGTGCTTCGCTATTCATGGGCTTTCCGGCGGCCGATTTTAACGAGTGTGGCCCGAGTCTGGTGGCCTATGGTCCTGGTGCCAAGGCCGCGTTAGAGCAGCTCGCTACTGAATTTGCTGAGGCTGAAGCGCGCTTTGCGGGGCCGGTATTTTCTGCATCAGAAGGGGTGGCGGAGGCCTTGCAGCGCGTCAAGGCTGGCGCAGTGGGGCCGGTGGTGCTTGCCGATACTCAGGACAACCCGGGCGCTGGCGGTGATTCCAATACCACCGGGATGCTGCGGGCGCTGATCGAGGCGGACGCGCCGGATGCCGCGCTGGGCCTCCTGGTGGACCCCGAGTCCGCGCTTAACGCCCATGCGGCTGGCGCAGGAGCGAGTTTGGCATTTGACCTGGGAGGTCACTCTGGGGTGGTGGGGGATGGTCCTTATCACGTGACAGCAACCGTCGAGACATTGTCGGATGGTCGCCTGGTCGCACAAGGCCCCTACTACGGCGGTGCATCACTTAATCTCGGCCCTTCTGCCTGCCTGCGGATTGGTGGCGTCAGAGTCGTGGTGACGACCCATAAAGCGCAGCTAGCCGATCGTGAGATGTTTCGCTTCGTGGGTATCGAACCAGAAACGACCGATATCTTAGTGGTCAAGAGCTCTACGCACTTTCGCGCCGACTTCACTTCCATTGCCGCGCATATCCTGATTTGCCTGGCGCCCGGCCCGATGGCGTTCAGTCCTTCCGATCTTCCCTGGAAGCATCTGACGCCCGGCATGCGTCTAGGCCCACTTGGCGATGCCTTCCATCCAGTCGACTGACTGCAGTCGCGGCATTTCTGATGATGCCGACGATGGAGGACATGGCTTCATTCCCAACGACGGGAAAGCAATCATAGGGGGACTACTAATGACAATACCCAATCTACGCAATACGTTACGCCTCAGGCCCATGTCGGCAGCGGTGGCAGCGGTCACCGCTGTGGCACTGGCCTTGCCGATGACCGCCAAGAGTGATGACACCACCATAACCGCCGTGATGCACTCCAGCTTGCGCGTGCTGGACCCGATCATCACTACCGCGCATATCACCCGTAATCATGGCTATATGATTTACGATGTGCTGCTGGCATCGGATGAAGACTTCAATCCTCAGCCGCAGATGGCGGACTGGCAGATATCCGATGATTCGCTGACCTATACCCTGACGCTGCGCGACGGCTTGACGTTCCACGATGGCGAGCCCGTTACTGCGGAGGATGCCGTGGCGTCTCTTGAGCGCTGGGGTGAGCGCGACTCGGGGGGGCAACTGATATTCGATGTCACCGAGAGTTTAGAGGCTAGCGACGAGCAGACGATTACCTGGACGCTTTCCGAACCCTATCCTCCCTTGATCGATACGTTGGCCAAGCAGTCTGCGGTGCCTGCGTTTATCATGCCGGCGCGTATTGCGGAGACATCCGCCGATTCGTCGATCTCCGAACATATCGGCTCAGGGCCATTTCGCTTCCTGGAAGACGAGTACGAGCCGGGGGTGAGCGTCACCTACGAGCGTTTCGATGACTATGTGCCGCGGGAGGAAGCGCCTAGCTGGATGGCGGGCGGCAAGGTGGTCAACGTCGACCGGGTCGTGTGGACGACCATGCCGGATTCCCAGACTGCTATCAATGCGCTGATGGCCGGCGAGATCGACTATATCGAGCAGGTGCAGGTCGATCTGCTGCCGATTCTCGAAGCGAGTCCGGATGTGGTGGTGGAGAATCGTGATCCGCTAGGCTATCAAACCATGGGCCGGCTCAATTTCAAGCATCCGCCTTTTGATAACAAGCAGATACGTCAAGCCGCACTCATGGCGCTGAGCCAGGAGGACGTGCTGGCGACCATGATGGGGGATCCGGAGTACTACGAGATATGCGGTGCCATCTTTGGCTGTGGGACCCCCTTGGCCGATGAGAGTGGATCGGAGTCGCTGACCAGCGGTGGCGATTCGCAAGCCGCACAGCAGTTGCTCGAGGAGGCCGGCTATGACGGCACCCCGGTGGTATTGATGCAGCCGACCGATGTCACCAGCCTTTCCGCCCAGCCGGTGGTTGCCGCTCAGGCGCTGCGTGAGGCGGGTTTCGAAGTAGATATGCAGCCCATGGATTGGCAAACCCTGGTCAATCGCCGCGCAAGCATGGCAGCACCGGAGGATGGCGGCTGGAACATCTTCTTTACCAACTGGATGGTGCCGGAGATTACCTCGCCGCTGATCAACGTCATGCTCAATGGGCGTGGTGAGGATGGCTGGTTTGGATGGCCTGAAGATGAAGAGCTCGAGGCGCTGCGTCGCGAGTTTATCGCTGCCGAGTCAGATGAAGAGCAGCTGGAGGCCGCACGTAAGCTCCAGGTGCACACGCTGGATGAGGTGATTTATATCCCGCTGGGGCAGTACATCATGCCACAAGCACGCCGGGATAATATCACTGACATGATTCCTTCGCCGGTGCCCGTTTTCTGGAATATTGATAAGCAGTAATCGCCAAGTAGGGCGGCGAGATACGTCTCGCCGCCCTATCATGCTTTGATCGATTATCACATCTGCATGTGAAGGAGTCGCGGATGCTTGGCTATATCATCAGGCGATTACTGGCTGTCATTCCGGTCATGGTTATCGTCGCCCTTTTTGTGTTTCTGATACTACGACTCACACCGGGGGATCCTGCAGCCATCCTGGCCGGTGACTCAGCGACACCTGCTCAACTAGAGAGAATACGTGATCGCTTGGGGCTTAACCTGCCTATCTATGAGCAATTCATTCAGTGGGTAAAGATGATGCTTCAGGGGGATCTAGGCGTCTCCCTGATTTCCAATACCTCCGTCAGTACCATGATAGGACAGCGCATCTGGCCAACGCTCAATATTGCCATGCTGACGATCACGATTTCTATTTTGATAGCGGTGCCAATGGGGGTGCTTGCCGCTTGGCGCCACCGCAGCTGGATCGACTATGCGGTAATGAGTTTCTCCGTTTTAGGCTTTTCGGTGCCGGTGTTCGTGATTGGCTACATCTTTATTCAAATCTTTGCCATCGAACTTCGCTGGCTGCCCGTACAGGGCTATACGGCTCCCACACAGGACTTTATAGGTTTTTTACAGCGAGCAATATTGCCGTCTTTTACGCTAGCCACTATTTATGTGGCGCTGATTGCGAGGATGACGCGCGCCAGCATGCTGGATGTGCTGGGAGAGGACTATGTTCGCACAGCCAGAGCCAAGGGGCTGCGTGAAGGTACGATTTTGTTCCGCCATGCGCTACGCAATGCAGCGGTGCCGATCATGACCATTATTGGTACCGGGTTCGCGCTGTTGATCGCTGGGGTAGTGGTGACCGAAAGTGTCTTCAATATACCTGGCGTGGGCCGTTTGACGGTGGATGCGATCTTGGCGCGCGATTATCCAGTGATACAGGCGATGATTCTGCTGACGGCCGGACTGTATGTGCTGGTTAATCTGTTGATTGATATTTCCTACACGATCATCGATCCAAGGATTCGCTACTGATGGCTCATACTACTCAACCCTCCGCCGCGATGCAGAGCGTGCTGGGAATGTTGTCGCTGCCGCGTCAATGGCGCCTCGGTGCCGGGCCGCTGATTGCCGCTGTGGTGTTGTTCCTGATCGTGCTTTCGGCGCTGCTGGCGCCGCTATATGTGCCTTACGACCCGATGCAGATGGGCTCGCTCAATCGGCTTCAGCCGGCCAGCGCAGAGCATCTACTGGGTACCGACCAGTATGGCCGGGATCTGTTCAGCCGCGTCATGACCGGCGGACGAGTGTCGCTGATGATAGGCGTCGGTGCCGCGCTGTTCAGCGTTGTGGTGGGCATGATCATCGGCCTGGTGTCTGGCTTCTTCCGTACCGCGGACGCGGTGATCATGCGCATTATGGACAGCCTGATGGCGATCCCCGCCATTCTGCTGGCCATTGCACTGGTTGCCTTGAGCGGACCCAGTGTCTGGTCGGTGATCGTTGCCATTACCATTCCCGAGGTGCCGAGGGTGGTCCGGCTGGTACGTTCGGTGGTGCTTGGCGCGCGTGAGGAGCCGTATGTGGAAGCGGCGATCGCGCTTGGCAGCTCTATGCCTAAGATCCTCTGGCAGCACTTAATGCCCAACACCGTGCCGGCGATGATCGTCCAGGGTACCTATATATGCGCGTCGGCCATTCTTACCGAAGCGATACTGTCGTTCCTGGGGGCTGGTGTGAGTACCGATATTCCTACCTGGGGCAATATCATGGCCGAGGGTCGTACCTACTTCCAGGTCAAGCCCGGCCTGATCTTCTGGACCGGTGCCATCCTGTCGCTTTGCATCCTGTCGATCAACCTGCTGGGTGATACTGCGCGAGACATGCTGGATCCGCGGCTCAAGAAACGGGAGGCTTGATGATGCGTTTCAAGAACAACGACAAGAGCAGTGCTAAAGCGGTACTGGATGTCCGCCACCTTTCGGTTCGGCTGAGCGGTGAGGAGGGCCCGGATGGCCTGGTGCTTGATGACATCAGCCTGCAGGTACATGAAGGAGAAACCGTTAGCCTTGTGGGGGAAAGTGGCTCCGGCAAGTCGGTGACCTCTCTGGCGGTGATGGGGCTTCTGCCCAAGGGGGCCTTGGAGGTCTCCGGCGGCGAGATCGAGATGGACGGTGAATCGTTGCTCACGCTGACGCCGTCGCAGATGCGCAGGCTGCGTGGGCAGCGCATGGCGATGATTTTCCAGGAGCCGATGACGGCGTTAAACCCGGTCATGCGCGTCGGGGATCAGATTGCTGAAGTACTGCAAACGCATCGCGAGCTATCGAGGCGAGACTGCCGGGATAGAGTGCTGGATGTGATGCAGCAGGTGTATCTACCTGATGTGGCGCGTATTTATGGCTCTTACCCCCATCAGCTGTCGGGCGGGCAGCGTCAGCGCATCATGATCGCCATGGCGCTGGCGCTGGAGCCAAAGTTGCTGATTGCCGATGAGCCAACTACTGCCCTGGATGTCACCACCCAAGCACAGATTCTGTCGCTGATCGCCGAGTTGCAGGAGCGGCACGGCACGGCGGTACTGTTCATTACCCATGATATGGGGGTGGTCGCGGAAGTCTCCCATGCGGTGCATGTCATGAAGCATGGCAAGATCGTCGAGCAGGCGCCGGTCGAAACGCTCTTTCGCCACCCTTCGGATGAGTATACCAAGCGGCTACTGCGTTCGGTGCCGAGTCTGGTGCCCAGGGATGCGCGCTCACAGGAGAGCACGGAGCCGGTATTGGAAGTCAGCGATATGCAGAAGGTGTACAGCGGGGGCGGCATGTTCTTTCGAAAACCCGGCACGCACGCCGCGCGGGATATCAGCTTTACCGTCAAACGCGGCCAGACGCTGGGTATTGTGGGTGAAAGCGGGTCGGGAAAGACCACCGTCGCGCGCAGCATCATGCGGTTGGTCGATCCTACATCGGGGACTATCCGGGTTGCCGGAAAAGAAATAGCCACCCTGTCTAGGCGTGCCCTAAGGCCACACCGCAAGCACTTTCAGGTGGTCTTTCAGGATCCCTTTCGCTCCCTCAACCCGCGCTGGACGGTTGGTCGCAGTCTGATCGAGGGGCCGGTCAACTTTGGCACGCCTCATCAAGAAGCGTACGAGCGGGCGCTGGAGATGATGGAGCTCGTGGACTTGCCGCTTGATGCGCTAAAGCGCTATCCCCACCAGTTCTCTGGTGGTCAGCGCCAGCGGATCGCCATTGCTCGGGCTGTGATGATGCGCCCGGACTTGCTGGTGGCCGATGAGGCGGTGTCGGCACTGGATGTGTCGGTCCAGGCGCAGGTGTTGGACCTGCTCGATGAGGTGCAGGAACGACTGGGTATTGCGATTCTCTTCATCACCCACGATTTGCGGGTCGCCGCCCAGATCTGTGATGAGGTCATCGTCATGCAGCATGGGGCGATCGTCGAATATGGCAGTGCCAGAGAGGTGCTGTCGAGACCACGCCATGACTATACCCGGTTGCTTATCGACGCAGCGCCTGGCCGCGAATGGGATTTTGCCAATTGCTGTGAGCTGCTTACGGCATGATCCCGACGTATCTCCCATGACGATAACAACGATCACAAGCCAATAAGGTGAATCATGCCAACTATCAGTCGTATTAAAGAATTCCAGGATGAACTGGTCGAGATACGTCATGACCTTCACGCGCATCCTGAGCTCGGTTTCGAGGAGTCCCGCACATCGGCCCTGGTCGCTGAGAAGTTGCGTGAGTGGGGCCTTGACGAGGTACACACTGAGATCGCCGGCACCGGTGTGGTGGGAATCATCAAGGGGCGTGGCGATGGTGCTTGCATCGGGCTGCGGGCAGATATGGATGCGCTACCGATCCATGAGGTGACCGGGCTCCCCTATGCTTCCCAACATGCCGGCAAGATGCATGCCTGTGGCCATGATGGCCATACCACGATCCTGCTTGGGGCAGCACGGTACCTGGCGGAGAGCCGCAACTTCTCGGGGACGGTGGTACTGATCTTCCAGCCTGCGGAGGAGGGGCTGGGGGGTGCCCGCCGCATGCTTGCCGACCGTCTCTTCGAGCGCTTTCCCTGTGACGAGGTCTATGGCCTGCACAACGATCCGACGAGTGAGCCGGAACAGGTCACGATTACCCCGGGTCCCGCCATGGCGGGGGCTACCTTCTTCGATATTACGGTACATGGTGACGGCGCACATGCCGCCATGCCGCATCAATCCCGCGACCCTATCATCATTGCCAATGAGCTCGTCCAGCAGCTGCAAGCGGTGGTGAGTCGTAATGCGCCACCTACCAGTCCTCTGGTGCTCTCTGTCACCCAGGTCCATGCCGGGTCTGCGTACAATGTCATACCCGATAGCGCCACCATATCGGGCACTGTCCGCTATTTTGAAGATGAGCTGTGCGAGATGGTTCATGAGCGCATGCGTCGTATCTGCAAGGGACTGGAACTGTCCCATGATGTGCGTATCGACATCGACCTGCGCAATATCTTCAATGTCCTGGTCAACGACGCCGAGTGTGCCAGCGCCTATATCGACGCGGCCGCGGATATCGTTGGCAAAGAGAATGCGCGCCTGGTGGATCGCCGGGTAACCGGCAGTGAAGACTTCGCCGATATGCTGCAGGTGATTCCCGGGGCTTACTGCTGGGTGGGTCATGCAGGCTCGATTCCGCTGCACAATCCTGGTTATGTGCTAGACGACGGGATTCTGCCTGTCGGGGCCAGCATCATGGCACGCATGGTCGAACGTCGACTGGCCGGTTGATTGCACTGACTCCACAAAGGGATTGATATGACCATTACGATCTACCCGGCGCGACGTATTATCACCATGAATCCCTCTCAGCCAGAAGGCGACTGTTTGGCGGTCAAGGACGGCCGGGTGCTGAGTGTGGGCTCCATGGAACATGCAAGTGCTTTTGGCGACGTATCGGTAGATGATCGCTATGCCGACAAGGTGCTGATGCCAGGATTCGTGGAGGGACACAGCCACGCGCTGGAAGGCGTAATCTGGGATTATGTCTATCTGGGCTGGTTTGACAAACAATCACCGGAGGGGGAGCACTGGCAGGGCCTGAGAGATGTGGCCTCCATTCAGGAGCGATTGGCTGCAGGTCTGGCAAGGTTGGCGCCGGGGGCGCCGTTGATCGCCTGGGGGTTCGATCCCATCTACTTCAGCGGCGCACGCCTCGACAAGCGGTTGCTGGATGCGGTCAGTGATGAGGTACCGATTATCGTCATGCATGCGAGTCTTCATGTCATGACGATCAATTCGGCGGTGATCGAGCAGGCCGATATTGCCAGCAAAGAGATCGACGGTATCGTAAGAAATGCTGGCGGTGAGTGTGTGGGCGAGCTGCAGGAAATGCCGGCCATGCACCTGGTCTTCGACCGCTATGGGATCGATTTTTTCGAGCAAGCGAGCCAACCAGGGGCGCTGCGTCAGTATGCTCGAGCAGCCCGACGTGAAGGCATCACGACCATCACAGACCTGCTTAACCCACTTAGTGATGATGCTATCGATTCGATGCGCAGCACGACCTTGGAGCCTAGCTTCCCTGTGCGTCTGGTGCCAGCGCTCAATGCTCTGGGGTGGGCGCCCGAGGAGGGTAGCAAGCAGCTGGCCAAGGCGATGACGCAGGGCCACGATAAACTGTTCTTCGGTATTGTGAAGCTGGTGACCGATGGCGCGATCCAGAACTATACCGCGCGATTACAGTGGCCGGGTTACCTGGACGTTGAGGGCAATGGTGTGTGGAACGCACCTCCACAAACGTTCCACGACATGGTGCTGCATTATCATCAAGCAGGCTTTCAACTACATATTCATACCAACGGGGATGAAGCCGTTGAGCTGATGCTCGATGCGTTAGAGGAAGCCCTCTGTTTATGGCCTCGTCCGAATCATCGGCATACCCTGCAACACGTACAGCTGATTCGTCAGGATCAACTGTACAGGGTAAAAATGCTGGAGGCCTGTCTCAATATCTTCGCCAACCATATCTACTATTGGGGCGATATTCACTTGTCTCGCACCCTGGGGTTCGATCGTTGTCAGAGACTGGAGCCTGCTGCCAGCGCCAGCCGCCTTGGGATCACATTCGGCATTCATTGTGATGCTCCTGTCACACCGCTCTCGCCGCTCTTCACGGCTCACTGTGCTCACCGTCGGCAAACGGCATCCGGTACTGTCTTGGGTATGGCGGAGGCCATCGACCGCCATGTGGCGCTTGAAGCGATTACATTGGGTGCTGCGCGGACCCTGCAACTCGATAAGCGTATTGGCAGTCTTGAGCCGGGGAAGTGGGCGGACGTAGCGATTCTCGATGACGATCCATTGGATGAGCGTATTGCCCTGAAAGATATTCGGGTTCATGGCACCCTGCTCGGGGGGCTACCAACGGATGCGTGATAGCGATCACTCTATCGGTGTGCATCTTGTGTGTGGTTTTCTTGGCAGCGGTAAAACCACCTTGATCAATGACATGATTGCGAGTGGCGAGATCAGTGATGCGCTTTTCTTGATCAATGATTTCGGCAGTATGAATATCGATGCCGATCTGATCGATTCGAGAGAGGGGGGCGTCATACGGCTGACCAACGGCTGTGTCTGCTGTGGGCTGTCCGGGAACCTTTCATCACAGCTGACGCAAATACGCCGCTGGCCTGATCCGCCGCGGCGGTTGGTGGTCGAGGCGAGTGGTGTGGCTCAACCGAGGTCCCTGATGCAGCTATTCAATTCGGCGCCAGGCTACTGTCTGGCTCAGGTTGAGCTGCTTGTCGATCTATCGCTTATCGGCCGTTTATTGGAAGATTCGACAGTGGGAGAGCTGGTGCGCTATCAGGTCGCTGAGGTGCCGGTCATCCTTATCAATCGATGGGACGTGTTGGACGAGGGGGAGCGCGACGCAAGCGTAAAGCAGCTGGAGGCCTTGAATCCGGATGTGACGCTATCCTGGTCTCCTTCGAGGGAGTCTGGCATGCCGACACCCCGTCAAGCGTCCCTTGGCGAGTCGGTGTTCCCGGAACTAGGTCAGCTGGTGCCAGGTGTTTTAGCCACATTCACACTTACTCTTCCAGGCACTATTGACGCTCGCAGATTGGCGCAGTTACTCGATGCCGCTGGTGAGATTCTTCTGCGCGCCAAGGGGTTCATATTGAGCGAGGAGGCGCCGGATGGCTGCTTATTGATACAGTGGACGCCTAGTGGATCCATTGTGACCCAGACGTTCCGTCGCCAGGCGCCAACCTTGGTACTGATCGGCAAGGGGCGTGACAACCTGGCGTACTTGGCCACTCTGCTGTTGACATATGCATCAGCGCCATCTCGCTAGGCGGCGCGGGTGACGGGCTGGTTGTCCTTCACTGTGAACTGATAGCCGAAGACCACCAGAATGGCGGCGCAGCCGACCAGGGTGCCGAGCAGGCCGGGGACCAGGGTCAGCGTAGCGGCGACCAGCAGTATCAGTCGAACCGGCCAGGTGGTTCGAATAAAGCCTTGGCCTACCATCGCGACATTCAGTGCGGCGAGTGCCACAAGGCTGATGGCCACCACCATGAGCTGATCCAGGGGCGAGCCTTCGAGTAGCAGCAATTCGGGCCTGGCGACGAACAGGAACGGCAGGAAGAACCCCGGCAGGCCGATTTTTACCGCCTGGATGGCAGTGGTGAAATAGGGAGCCTCCGCGATCCTGGCGGCGATCAGCGAGGCAACCGCTACCGGCGGGGTGAGCGCCGAGAAGATCGCGAAGTAGAGCACGAACATATGGGCTGCCATCAAGCTCAGGCCCATGTCGATCAGCGCTGGGGCGGTCAGCAGAGCGACCAGGATGTAGGCCGCCGAGGTGGGCAGGCCCAGCCCGAAGATCAGGCAGGCGACGGCGGCAATCAGCAGCAGCACGCCGAGGCTGCCATCGGCAATGCCGAGCATCAAATAAGAGAGCTTTTGAGCGAAGCCGGTAGCGGTGAGCACTTCTACGAAGATCCCGATCACGGCAACGATGACGGCAATGGTGGCGCCGCTGAAGCCGCCCTCGCGTAGGCCATCTATCAGGCGGGTGAAGGCGTCAGCGAGAGCCTTGAACGGATTGCGGTACTGGCGCAGCAGGCTGCTGGCGAGTTCGAGCACGATGATCGCAAGGCACCCATAGGCCGCGGCATAGGAGGGTGGCATGCGGCTGACCAGCAGGTAGACGAGAACGCCGATGGCAATCAGCAGGTGGCCGTAACGGGCCAGCAGCTGTCTGGCGGGCAGCGTAGGCGTCTCATCCTGTCGGTGGGGTACCAGGCCGTCGCGAGCCGCCTGCAGATGCACGGCCAGAATCAGATAGAAATAGTAGAGACCGGCCGGGATCGCTGCGGCGAGAATCACCTGGTCATAGGCCAGACCGGTGACACCAACCATCAGGAAGGCGGTAAGGCCCATCACCGGGGGTGTCATCTGCCCGCCGGTGGAGGCGACGGCTTCCACTGCACCGGCGAAGGGCGCCTTGAAACCGGTGCGCTTCATGGTGGGGATGGTCATGGTGCCGGTGCTGGCGATGTTGGCGACGGTGCTGCCGGAAATCATGCCCATGAAGGCACTCGCCAGTACGGCGATCTTGGCCTGTCCGCCGCGCGAATTGCCCGCCAGCTTGGTGGCGAACCCCATGATGAAGTCGATGCCGCCCGTGGCTTTGAGCAGCCCGGCGAACACCATGAAAATAAAGATAGTGCCGGCAGAGAGCTCGGTGAGGGAGCCCAGTACGCCCTGGAAGTTGGGAATCGAGGCATAGGAGACCAACCGCTCCAGCCCCATCCCGCCGTGATAGAGCAGCTGGGTCGGCAGACTATTGCCGAAGTAGCCGTAGAGCAGGCCGATGACGCCGATCAGCGGAATGGTCAGCCCCCACTGCTGCCAGGCGGCAACCAGGCAGACCGCAATCAGCAGGCAGCCGATCACCACATCCAGCGGCTCGGGGCCGAAGACGCGATCGGTGATCAGTCCTTCGTACTCCAGGAACACGTAGCCGGCGGCGAGCGCAGCGACGCCGAAGCAGCCGAGGTAGGCCAGCCGGGCGAGCCAGTGGCGCGAATGCCCCGCGGCACTGGTGAAGATGATCAGTAGTGCCATGCCGAGGTGAAGGGTCTTGAACTGGCCTGACGGCAGGTAGTAGTTGAATACCTGCATCAGGTGAGTGGCGACCATGACCAGTGTCAGGAGCAGTATCAAATTGGCGGTATTGAGATAGCCACGCTTCTCGTTGAGCAGCTTGGTTGTCATGGGGGCCTTCATCCTCGTCGATGAACGGCTGCCATGCACCGCAGTGCATGGCAGGGGGCAGGGTTATGCAGTAACGGGGTCGGCAATGATCAGCTCGTCGCGCCACACGCCGCGCTCCTGGAAGTAGCGCGCCGCACCTGCATTGACCGGGTACTCCGCCAGCAGGTACTCCACCGCGAACTCCACGCCGATGTCCTGTAGCTGCGAGCCGACGCGGCGGACCTGCTCGGGGTCATCGAAGATGGCCTTGCAGACGGCGTAGGCCTCGTCATCGGTGACGCCGGGCCGAGCCGCCAGGATGCCCGAGATGGCGGGCATCAACATCTCGCCGTCGACCTTGTCCCACTGCTCCTCACTGACCGTGGTTGCCAGCAGGCCTGAGTTGATTTCCTGGGCACGCTCCAGTACCTCGGGGTCGATCGGCAGTACGCGGAATTCGACGCTGCTGTCGATCTCCGCCAGGGCCGGTGAGGCGCGGCCGTTGGTCAAGGTAGAGGGGATCGCATCGACGGATCCCGACTGGAAGGCGCTGAAGGTGTCGTTCCAGGAGCCGTAGGTCCAGTCGACGTCGTCCGCTACGCCGGCCGCTTGAAGAATCGTCTGGTGCATGATGGCGGTGGCCCCACCCGCCGTGGAGGGCATCACGCGCTTACCGGCGAGGTCCGACAGGGATTGAATATCGGAATCGGCGCGCACGATAAGCGGAATGTTCCACACCGTATAGGCGAACATCTGGCGCGCATCGATGGGCTCGGGGAAGGGGCGCTCGCCCTGCGTGGCCGGCGGCCAGTCGGTGGAGGTGGTCTGGCCAAATTCGATCTCTTCGCGGCTGGCCATCACCATGTTCTCGGCGCCGCCGGAGGTGGCCAGGGTGGTGCTGCGGATGTCGCTGTTACGCTGCACGGCCTGGGCGAGTGCCTCGATGATGATATAGCCGGTCGATCCCAGGCTCGCCGAGCCCCAGCGCATCTCGCGGGTGGTCGATGCGGCCAGGATGCCGGGGAACATGGCGACGCCGACACCGACAAGACCGGCCTTGAGCAGTTGACGACGGCGGGCGTCGAGAGGGGTAGTCGCATTGCGGTTGATATTCTGGGTCATGTTGCTGCCTTTGTTGTTGGTGGAGCGGTTGGGTCATACCGATGGCGGCGTTACGCAGATCGCATCAGGTGCCGCGTCCCTGACCTGCTTGGGTGCTGAGTTCGATATCGCGATGGCCGGGTTGTACTTCAAAACGCTGAAAGGTGGTGGGTTGACCATCCCGATCATAGCCGTGCACGCGCCACTGCATGCCGTGCCGGACGTCGTCGGCCAGGTCTAGAAAGTGCCGAGCATCCGCCGAGAAGGGGGCGACGCCGAGGCGATGCATGAAGTAGCTGGTGAGGATGCGCTGAGTCTGGAACAGGTGCTCGTGGAGCGAGAGGCCATCGAAGTCGCTGGCGGGCTTGTCCATCAGGTCGTGGGCGTACTCCAGCGGCAGAAAGAACTCATTGAATGTCCAGGGTTCGCCTTCGACCTGGACCAGGCGCTTGACGACGGCGGCTTCGCGGCGACCGAAGAATGCCGCCAATTCGGAATCGAGCGTCACGGCTTGAATGGCCAGGCCCTGCAGGGTCAGCGGAAGGGGGCGGCCGTTATCGAGAAAGCGGAAGACGCGGATGTCCTCGAACTTGATCTCCTGATCGCGGATGAAAGTACCCCGGCCGTGCTCGCGTACCACGATGCCGTCGTCGGATAGCGCCTTGAGCGCCTTCTGCAGGGTGCCGAGGCTCGCCGGCAGCCGCGCCGAGAGTTCCTGCTCAGAAGGCAGCTTGTCACCGGGCATCAGATGGCCGGCATGCACGGCTTCCTTGATGGCGTTATAGAAACGCGCGTACTTCGGTACGCCGATGCGGTCGTTCTCGAAGTGTGGCAGGCAGGCGCTGACGATCTTGTCGAGTGTCATGGGCGAGTGCTATTCAGTTGTCGTTGCTGTTGTAGTAAATATAGCTATATAGCTCTAATGAGACCGACTGTAAAACATGCTAAGTTCAAGCACAACCTGAGCCGCGCAATATCGACGCCGCGCCTGACAATAAGGAACCCACTACCATGTCCAGCTTGCCGCCGTTCACCACCCGTCCCGAGATCAAGGGCACCTTCGGTGCTGTCAGTACCACGCACTGGCTTGCCTCCAGCGTCGGAATGGCGATGCTGGAGAAAGGCGGGAACGCTTTCGATGCGGCCGTGGCGGCGGGATTCGTGCTGCAGATCGTCGAGCCTCATCTGAATGGCCCGGGAGGCGAGGTGCCGATCATTGCCATGCGTCATGACGATACGGCGCCGAGAGTGATCTGTGGCCAGGGGGTGACGCCTGCTGGGGCCACCGCGGAACACTTTGCCGGGCTGGGGCTCAAGATGGTGCCCGGCACCGGGCTGTTGCCGGCAGTGGTGCCAGGGGCCTTCGGTGCCTGGATGCAACTGCTGCGAGATTACGGCAGCTTGCCGCTGGCGACGGTGCTCGAGCCTGCCATCGGCTATGCGGAGCAAGGCTTTCCGCTGCTGAGCCGTGCGGTGTCCTCAATCCTGCCGGTGATCGACTTCTTCAAGCAGGAGTGGCCGAGTTCCGCCGAGCAGTGGCTGGTAGGTGGCGCTGCGCCACGCCCCGATGCGCTGTTCCGCTCGCCGGGGATTGCGCTGACCTATCGACGCATTCTGGCCGAGGCGACGCTCGCGGGCCCCGATCGTGAGGCGCAGATCGAGCGAGCCCGGGCGTCGTTCTATCAAGGTTTCGTGGCCGAGGCGATCGACGACTTCTACCGTAAGCCGGTGATGGATAGTACCGGTGAGCGTCATGCCGGCGTGTTGACGGGCGACGATATGGCGCGCTGGTCGGCGACCGATGAGGCCACCGTGAGCGCTGAACATGCCGGCTATCGGGTCCATAAGGCTGGCCCCTGGAGCCAGGGGCCAGTCTTTCTCCAGCAGTTGGCGCTGCTCGAGGGGGTGGATTTCTCGGCCTTCGGGCCGGAAAGTACCGAGTTCGTCCACCTGATCGCGGAGTCGGCGAAGCTGGCGTATGCCGACCGCGAGGCGTGGTACGGGGATCCGGCGGCGGCCGACGTGCCGCTCGAGACACTGCTAAGTCCAGAGTATAACGCCGGCCGTCGTCAGTTGATCGGCGACCGGGCCTCCTTCGAGCTCCGTCCGGGGCTTGCCGGAGGGGATGAGCGAATGGCGGCGATCATGGCGCTGGCCGGCAGCGAGCCGACCATCGGGCCCGGGGGCGGTGAACCGACGTTTGCGCCGCTGCCAAGCGTCGAGGGCGATACGGTGCATCTGGATATCGTCGACCGCTTCGGCAACATGGTGTCGGCGACCCCCAGCGGGGGATGGCTGCAAAGCTCACCCAGCGTACCGGGGCTTGGATTTTCGATCTCCACGCGTGCGCAGATGACCTGGCTGACCCCGGGGCTGGCCAGCTCCCTGCGGCCTGGCGTACGCCCGCGAACGACGCTCACGCCGACCCTGGTGACCCGCGATGACAAGCCGGTCATGGCACTTGGCTCGCCGGGCGGCGATCAGCAGGATCAGTGGAGCCTGACGACGTTCTTGCGGATCGTTCACTACGGCTACGATCTGCAGCGGGCGATCGATGCGCCGCAGTTCCAGATTCGCCACTTCCCCGCCTCGTTTCATCCGCGTGAGTGCGTACTGGGTCGGGTGCTGATCGAGAACCGTTTCTCGGCCCAGACGCTGGCGGCCCTGCGCGCGAAAGGCCATGACCTGGCAATCCAGGATGCGTGGGCGCTGGGCCGCGTCTGCGCTGTGGCACGCCGCGACGGCATGCTCCACGCTGGCGCCTCTGCACGGCATATGCAGGGGTATGCGGTGGGGCGTTGAGGTGGTCACTCCGGGGGCGAGGTGACCATAGCCCCCTCGACAAGCCGATCCAGGTAGTCATCCAGTGGTATGGGGCGAGCAATGCCAAATCCTTGCAGGAAGTCGACGCCTAGCCCGACGAGGATCTCTATCTGGGCCTGAGTCTCGACGAATTCGGCGACGACCCGTACGTTGAGGTAGTTGGCCAGTGCACAGGTGCTTCGCACGATCTCCCGGTCGAGGCCGGAAGTGGCGATATCGCGGATGAAGTTCCCGTCTATCTTGATCTCTTCCACGGCATAGTGCTTCAGATAATCGAAAGTGGCGAGCCCGGTGCCGAAGTCGTCAATGGCGAGGCTGACCCCCAGCGATTGGAGGGCCTCGATATTGCGCTGAGCGACTTGGGTGTCGCCGATGTTGCTGGTTTCGGTGATCTCCAGACAGAGCTGCTGGGGTGGCCAGGCATGCTTTGCCAGGATTGTTGCGATGATATCGGGCAGGTGGGTGCTGGCCATGGAGTGGCCCGAGAGGTTGATGGCGATCATCGCCACCTGCTGGCCGCCGGGATGGCTCGCGAGCTTGGCAAGGGCATGATTCAGCACCCACTCGTCGAGCTGGTGCATGAGGCCGAAGGTCTCCGCAATACCCAGGAAGGCGTCGGCCTGGTCGAGGCTGCCATCTGATCGTTGCCAGCGAATCAGAATTTCGGCGCGGTGCCTGTCGGGATGCTTGTACTCGAGAATGGGCTGAACGAAGAGGGTGAATTGGCCATCGCAGGTATCTCCGGCCAGGGCGTTACGCAGGCGACTCGCCCAATTCAAGGTGTCGCGGTGTTGGTCGATCAGCTCAGACGCTGGCGCTTGATGGTGATAAAAACCGGCGTGATCAGGTTGGCTGGTGCGCTGACAGCTGATCAACAGCAGTGAAGTGAGGTGGCGAAAGTCGTCAGGCGTCAAATGATCGATCAGGGCGATCCGCATGTTCAGTCGTGCTGACGAGAGCTGTAGGGACTGGTGCAAGGCGTGCTGTAGACGTCGAGTAAGCGTCAGCGGAGTGGGGCCCTGCTTGCTGATCATCAGCACCGCAAAGAGCCCGGGCTGAAGCCGCGCTCCCAGGCCTTCGCTGGCCGGAATACAGTAACGCAAGGTGTCTGCGATTCGCTGCTCTAGCTGATGTACTTCGTCGACCCCGGTGAGGGTGGCGAGGTCGTCGACATCGGGGATCTGAATGCCGATCATCGCGCATTGCTCGGCGGCAGGATGATGACGGATTCGTGCGGTTAGCCCGAGGTCGTTATACAGGCCCGTCAAGCCATCGTGTAGACGGGCGGTCTTCAATTGGCGATTGGTGATCTCATGGGAGTGGACCGCTTCGATGGCGATAAAGCCGATGAGCGCTGCCGTGAAGATGACCATTTGGCTGTTGAGCATGGCGAGGTCGTCGAACCCGCTGGGGACATTGGTGAACAGGTATAGATGAACCCCGGTCCAAGCCAGCATGAAAATGGGGACAAGCAGGCGTGACAGGCCGGTCGGCAACAGATAGACGGCCAGAATAGGGACGCAGAGTGCCGCATAGGGCACCCAGCGCTGCGGTATTTGTTCGCTGGCGCTGAAAAGCCACAGCATGATCAAGGTCAGCACCGCGCCAATGATCCAGGTGGCGAGCGCCATTTGGCCAACATGCGTGCTGGGGCGGAAGGTTAACAGGCTGCGTCCCTGGCTATGCCACTGGCGTGCCAGTGGCGTGAACAGCAGCACCGAGGTGACCTCAGACAGCCATAGCCCCGTCATCAACTCGATGCTGGGAGCACCCTCTGTGAACTGCCAGACGCCAAGCAGTGTGAAAAGCGAGGCGCTGAACAGGGCAATGATCGGGACCCGTAATAGTCGCCGGGCGCGATCCTGATCAATGTGCTGCTCCAGCCATGTTGAAAAGCCGGCCACGAAGAGCATTACAATCAAGAAAGCCCCGGTACCGACGAGAATATCCTGCGGAGTGTCTCCGCGAGCGATGTTCCAGACTAGCGCCGCGAGGGCGAAAGCAGGCACCAGGCGGATGCCATGGGCGAGGACGCTACCGTAGGCCAGGGCATTGGCAACCCAGAGGGGGGAGATGGGGAGCGTTTCGGACATGGTCGGGAGCGTTAGGCTCACCATTAGAGCGGCACACCACCAGGTGATAAAAGCCTGGGCGCTTTTCTTGCGCCAGCCGTCGCCCATGTCCATTCCCCATTATTATTCTCTGGTAGCTCCTAGCCTAGTCGAATTCTTTCAAGTGGTTACCAACGCTTGGTCACTGCTAGCGAGTTCGAGGATCATGCGACATTTTTACTAGCGGTTCCTCTTACAGCCGTTCCAGCAGCTGCCTGGCCGAGTGCGACTCAAGCGTCATGATCAGCCCGTGGAGATCCTCGGCGTGAGTCCGGCCGATGGCCGGTGTCGCAAGGGCATGGAATTTTCGCGTCAGTTCGTCATCGCTGAGGGGGTTGTGGGGATTGCCCCGGGCTTCGTGTTCGCGACTGCTGTGACGGCTGCCATCGCGCATCTCGAGGGTGACTTGCGCCCAGCGCTCGGCGGGGAAGAGGGCATTGAAGCGCTCGGACTCGATGATCTCGACACGCTCGGCCAGTGCCTGGATGCCAGGATCGTCGAGGGCGTCGGTTACGGCGTGCACGTCGATGGTGCCAAAGCCCAGCGCGCAGGCGACCGACCAGGGCAGGCTGTATTGGGCTTGTTCGGTGGTGGTGGGACGCACGACATGGAGCCGCTTGGCTGCATGGAAGGTGGTGATGGTGATGCGCTCGATGTCGGCGAGATCCTGGCCGTCGTGAGCGAGTTCGAGCACGGCTTCGGTGGCCGGTTGTGCCCAGCGGCAGACCGGATACGCCTTGAAGTATTGCTCGTGCAGGTACCAGCGACTGCCAAGGTCCTGCCAATGTTGTGCGACATCGCTCCCCGCCACGGTGATAGCGGGGGCTCCAGTAAAGCCATCCTGGGCGAGAAGCGCCGCGGCGATGCCTGCTTGCGCGCCCCAGCCTGAACCGTCCTTGACCATAGTGGGGTGATCGATGCAGCGCATCATCTGGCTGCGCGGAGCGTAGAACTCTGCAATGCCCAAGGCCTCGTGAAGGCGCTGCCGGTCGAGCCGTAGCAGCCTCGCGGCAACCGCAGCCACGCCGATGGCGTTCCAGGCGCCCGAGGTGTGGTAATCGCAGGCGCTGGCATGCAGGGCGATGCCAGCGCGGGTGGCGACTTCATAGCCCATCACCAGCAGGCCCAGCAGTTCGCGACCGGAGAGTTTTTCGGCCTCTGGCAGTGCCATGATGCCCGGCACCAGAGCAACCCCACAGTGGCCCTTGGTGAGGACCTGGCCGTCGTGTGCGTCGAGCGCATCGATCATCCAGGCGCCGTGGAGGGCAACGCCGGATGCCGACGCCGTGGCGGTGGAGAACAGCAGCGGTCGATTGCCCCCATGCTGGCTGACCACATAGCGTTCGGCATGCTTTGCCAGTGAGGTGCGGCTTGCGCCAGCGGCAACGCCGAGGGTGTCGAGGAGTGCGCGCTTGGCCTGGGCCAGGTGCTCTTCGCCCAAGGCCTCCAGGTCGACGTTGAGGATCCAGTCGATCGCTGTGAAATTCATGTCATTGACGTGCATGGCGAGCTTCATCCCTGATAGCGGTGAGTGACGACTGATGGCTGGGCGTGGTAAGTAGAGGGCCCATTCGCCAGTTGCTTTGTGAAGGAACCCCGCCATGAGCCACTCCGCCGAAGGCTACCGTGTCGCCGCTGCCCAGATGAACTGCGAGCTGGGACACCTCGAGGCCAATATGTCGGTGCATCGTGAACTGATCGCCGAGGCCAGGTCGCAACGGGCCGATGTGCTGGTGTTCCCCGAGCTGTCGCTGACGGGCTACGGCCTCGGTGCGCGGGTACCGGCGGTGGCGATGGCAGCCGATGATCCACGCCTGCTGAGACTGGCCCGAGAGGCGGGCGAGATGCTGGCGGTAGTCGGGTTCGTCGAACGTATCGGGCGCGGTGAGTTTGCCAACGCCGTGGCGTGTGTGCAGAACGGTGAGGTGCTGGCGGTGCATCGCAAGGTCAATCTCTGCACCTATGGGGCGCATGAAGAGGGCAAGGTGTTCAGCAAGGGGCAGCGCCTTACGCAGGTAACCTCGCGGGGGCTGGCCTGTGGTGTGACGATCTGTGCGGATCTGTGGAATCCCGGCTTGGTGCATGCGGCGATGCTCGAGCGGCCCGATGTGCTGCTGACCTCGATCAACTCGGCCACTGGCATGGTCGATGGTGATTTCGATGATCAGGCCAACTGGCAGATGTGCCTGCGCTTCTACGCCATGATGTACGGCACGCCGCTGGTAATGGCGCACCGCTCTGGCGCCGAGGGTGATGCCTGGTTCTGGGGCGGCAGCTGTATCGTCGATGCGGGCGGCCGGGTGCTGGCCCGCGCCGAGGACGGCGTTGGGGTGGTGTCGGCTGACCTCGACATGGCCGATATCGAGGCGGCGCGTTTTGCCATGCCGACCCACCGTGATGCCGATACGCCCTTGGTGGCCTCGTTGATGGCACGTCGGGCGCGGGTGGAACGGGGAGAGTGACCCTCTAGACATGGTGGCGTTTGCGCCTGGTGCTCCAGCGCCGGTCCATGAAGCGTTCGCCGTTCTCGTAGGCCTGAAGCCGGGCCTCGAGATAGAACCACTCGCTGTCGCAGTGTAGTGCCGCCCAGGTTTCGGTGTGGGCCTGCCAGTCGCCGCGACTGAAGTGCTGGGTCCAGCTCTTGCTCATCCGCGCGCTGTCCGGGTGGCGTGGATCGATAAGGTAACGCTCATCGGCGCTGGCGGTGTTGACCAGGCCGTGGTCGTAGGTGACCTCGCCAAAGTCGTCGACGATTTCGTGTCGGGTGTGGCCATCTGCCAGGGCGTGCACGACATCGCGGCGGTGGCTGCCGTGCCGCGTTTGCCGGCTGTGTAGTGGCCCGCCATGTTCTGCTGGCGCAAAGTGCACGGGGATCTCTATCGCGGGCGAGCTGCGTTCGGGTACATGAAGCTGCGACGCGTCGGGATAGAGCGTCAGGGTAACCGGACGGGGGCTGGGCCATACCAGCGGCCAGTAATCGGTGGTCACGGAGACGCGCAGTCGGTGGCCCGGAGCCAGCTGGTGGCAGGCCTGGTTGAGCGAGACCTCGACGTCAAGGGGCGTGTCGCAGGGCACCGCTTGTGGCTCGCTGTGACTGTTCCGATGGCAGAGATTCAGCACGCCGTAGCTGATGCGCTGTGAAATACCGGTTGGCGAGACGTCGCACAGCCGCACGATGAGGTTGGCCTGGGGCTGATCCACGCTGACGCGCATGGCGAGTCGTGGACGGCCAAGCAGGGTCAAGGTGTCGCTTAACGGCTGGCTATCGAAGACCAGGGAGTGGGCATCGTCCTGACGCTGGTCGCCGGCGATTTCTGGTCCGCTGCAGTGGGGAATGTATTCCCCACACTGGCGGCCGTTGTCGGCCGGGGCACGCAGCGTAAGCGGTGGACAGGTTGTATCGTCGGGAGGCGTGGCGTGCAGAGTACCGTCGCCCAGCGGGTAGGTCGTGTCGGCCACCTTGGGCGTCGGCCAGCTCGGCTCGCCGAGCCAGTGCCCCGGGGTGTGCAGGCTGTCGGGGTCTGCGCCGGAAAATTGCTGGCAATATACGCGATAGAGCGGCTCATCCATGATGCCGGTGTTCCGGCCTTTCAGCCAGTAGTCCCACCAGCGCAGGGCTTCTTGCAGGAAGCCGATGGTGGGGCCCGGCATGGCAACATGCGGGTAGGCATGCGGCCAGGGGCCAACGATGCCGAGTCGTGGGCAGGTGGCGTGCTGCATCAGCTCGGCCACGAAGTTGACGTAGGCATCGGCCCAGCCGGTCACGGCCAGGACCGGCGTCTTCAGGCGGCGGTAGTCTTCACAGATAGAGCCATGCTGCCAGTAGGCGTCGCGGGTCTGGTGTGCGAACCAGTTTTCGGCAACGAACGGTTGGCGTTCGAGCCGGTGCCGCCACTGCTCACGCCAGTCGTCTCGTAGCGCTGGGTCGGGAGGGCGTGACATGAATGACAGCGAGGTGGCGGCCCAGCCAAAATTCTCGTTGAGCACGCAGCCGCCTTTGTAGTGCACGTCATCGTGGTAGCGGTCCACGGTGGCGCCGACGGCAATGATGGCCTTGAGTGCTGGCGGCTGTCGCGAGGCGACCTGCAGCGAATTGAAGCCGCCCCAGGAGATACCCATCATGCCGACCTCGCCGCTGCACCAGGGCTGCTCGGCGATCCAGGCGATGGCCGCGATGATGTCATCCTGCTCCTGGGGCAGGTATTCGTCCTCGAGTACACCATCGGACTCGCCGCTGCCGCGCAGGTCGATTCGTAGCGCGGCATAGCCGTGGCCGGCAAAGTAGGGGTGCGTGCGCTCGTCGTCGATACTGGTGGCGTCGCGCTTGCGGTAGGGGATGCATTCGATGATGGCCGGTACCGGTGAGCCTTCCGCAGGCCGCCATAGCCGGGCCGCCAGTCGCGTGCCATCGGGTAGCGGAATCCACAGGTTGGGGGTCTCGGTAATCGGCAGGGGGAATGCCTGCACTTCGCGGCTATCGGGTTGAGCACCGCTGGGGAACATAGGGATAAGACTCTTGGCCGGGACGTATGACCAGGGAGCGGCGCGATAAGCGGTGCCCCCTGGGGCATTGCATGTCAATCAATCGATCAGGCCGTGCTCTGCCAGGTAGCTGGCCGCCACGCGGCCGATTTCTTCGCCTTCGACATCGACGCGACTGTTGAGCTCGATCAGCAGGTCATCGTTGAGTGTCGCGGCCATGGCGTTGAGCAGCTCCTCTAGCTCGGGATGTGCGGCGAGAGTCTCTTCGCGCACGACCGGCGCCAACGCATAAACGGGAAAGAATTCCTGGTCATCGTCGAGTACACGGAAGTTGAACGCGCCGTTACGGCCGTCAGTGGCGAATACCAGCGCGACATCGGCATTCTCGTCGCGCAGGGCATTGTAGGTGAGGCCGGAGTCCATTCTCGTCACACGGTCGCGGGGAAACTCGAAACCGTAGGCCTCCTGGAGAGGACGCAGGCCGTCGTCCCGGGCATAGAACTCGGCATTCGAGGCGAGTACCAGTTCTTCACCGGCGTTCAGTGCGTCGGCCAGGTCGCTCATGGTAGCGATGCCACGGGCCTCGGCGTCGTCCTCGCGCATGGCCAGGGCGTAGGTGTTATTGGTATCGGTAGGGTCGAGCCATACCAGCCCTTTTTCGGCATCCAATTCCTTGGCAATGCGATATGTCTCTTCGGCGTTCTCGGGTTGGGGTTGTTCATTGAACAGGATCACCGAGTTGCCGGTGTATTCCCAATACAGGTCGACCTGACCATTTTCTTGCGCCTGACGTAGCACGCTGGTGCCAAGGCCTTCGCGCTGATCGACCTCATAGCCATGATGCTCGAGGTACTGGGCGGTAGCCGAAGTGAGCAGTAAATGCTCGGTATAATTTAACCCGCCTACGACGATTTCATCGGCGTTGGCGTGACCGAAAGAAGCCGTCATGGCAATGGCGGAAACCAGTAATGTTTTCGAGATACGTGGCATTGTGATGTCCCCAGCGGTGTGATTTGTAATAATCAAACGATGGTAGCATGCGGATCACCGCTGCCTGATGAGCATCTGAAATACCTGCCATTGTTATGACTTATTCTTCGAGGCGATGCCGCTGCTCGATCATAGATGCATGTATTGACAGGTTGGCAGATGCTTCTGGCCGGTAGCTTCCCGTATCAGGGGACGCTGAAGGGGGAGGGCTAAAAGTGGTAAGCGATCATGGCCGTGGTGAGATTGAGGTGCTCGAGGCGCGGTGCATCGATGCGTTCATACTGCAGGTGTGCCACGGTGCGGGGGGTGAAGTTCATGCGTGCGCCGAAGCCGTGGACCTGAGCGGTGCCGCCCATGGCCATATCCATTTCCTGGGAGTCGCTGCCGGCCAGGGTGGTCTCCAGGTCGCCGCTCCAGTCGGTCAGGCCGGATTTGGCGAACAGACTGAATCTGCCCAGGTGCAAGCCGGCCGTTACGGCTCCCTGCAGGCTGGTGGTGTTGAGTAGCACCGGCTGGTTGTCGATGGCGGTAGGGGCCTCGTCGGTGACCAGGTAGGTGATTTCGGCACCGATGCCTAGGTTGGGCATTTTGGGCAGCATGTAGCCGGCCAGCAGACGAAAACCTGAAGTGGCGCCGTCCGGCATGGCCATTTCAGCCCCTTCCAGCACCACGCCGTTGTCGAGTATCGCCAGCTCGGTAAAGTCACCGTTGACGTGATGGGGTATGGCGTCTTCATCGGCCAAGGCGGCCCCCATGGCAAGTGCCATGGCCGGTATCAGCGCGTAGCGCGATAGACGATGAAGCGAGCTATTCATGGGTTACCCGGGTATGCGTTGCGTGTCACGTTATGGCGACACAGTGCTACTACCTTAGTCTGTTTGGCGGCCACCTTCCAATCAGTCGGCTGCTTTAGCGCGACGAGAGTCGGAACAGCAGGTACTTGATCAGTAGCGTGAGGGCGAATACCAGCCACCCCGACGTGGCCAAGACATTGTACATGAGCATTTTCTGCTGGCCACTGAGCGGCGTCAACAGACCCTCGATCAATGCACCAAAGAACAGGGCCAGCAGCAGCGGCAGTGCAATGATGTGCATCAGCATCTCGGTGCGCCGACGGCGGATGCGGTAGCGCTGCAGGGTGAGACGAAACGGTCGATGCGCCCAGCAGACGAATACCAGCGTGGCGGTGACGCTGAGCATGGCGACGCTGGGCAGCGGCTCGCCAATCGCTGCTGAATAACTGACCGACCATGCCAGCAACAGCCAGAGGCCACCTTCTAACAGGGCGACGAAATCGCCCGACGTGCGTACCGCTAGCATTATCGTGTCCTGTCTCTGCTTATCGCGACCAGCCTACCTTATGTTGCGGAGCGTTTATGCCATAGCCGGCGCACCCAGTGCCAGCGATTGATCAGCAATGCGGTAAAGATCAGGGCACAGCCAAGCCACTGCAGCGGGTTCATGGCCTCATTCAACCACCTTGCCGCGGCGCTTGGCAGGAGGGCGGCAAGAAGAAATGTCGCGACGATAAACAGCGCGACAGCGTTCGTCTATAATGGCCCGGATTTTCGCCATGCGATGGTATAACGACAGCGTATTTTTCAACTAAGGGCCGCCCGTGACTCAGATTACCTTGACCCAACCCGACGACTGGCACCTGCACCTGCGTGATGGTGCCGCCCTGGCCGCGGTGCTGGCCTACAGCGCGCGCCAGTTCGGCCGTGCCATCATCATGCCCAATCTGACGCCGCCGGTGACCACCACCGAACAGGCCGTCGCCTACCGCCAGCGCATCCTCGAGGCGCTCCCCGAGGGCAGTACCTTCGAGCCGCTGATGACGCTGTATCTCACCGACAATACGCCAGCGGACGAGATAGAGCGGGCCAAGGCCAGCGGCATCGTGCATGCGGTCAAGCTATATCCGGCTGGGGCGACCACCAACTCGGACTCCGGGGTGACCGATATCGACCACTGCTCGCGGGCGATCGAGGCCATGGAGCGGGTCGGGTTGCCGCTGCTGGTGCACGGTGAGGTGACCAGTCCCGAGATCGATATCTTCGATCGTGAGGCGGTCTTCATCGAAAGGGTGATGGCGCCGCTGTTGATCCGCTTTCCACAACTCAAGGTGGTGTTCGAGCACATCACGACCGAGGATGCGGTGAGCTTCGTGCGTGAGTCTTCGGCCAATATCGCTGCCACCATCACCGCCCACCACCTGCTGTTCAACCGCAATCATATGCTGGTCGGTGGCATCAAGCCGCACTACTACTGCCTGCCGGTGCTCAAGCGTGAGCGGCATCGTGATGCACTGCTGGCGGCGGCGACCTCGGGCAGCCGCAAGTTCTTCCTCGGTACCGACAGCGCTCCTCATGCGCGTGGTGACAAGGAGTCGGCCTGCGGCTGCGCCGGGGCGTTTACGGCGCCGGCGGCCATCGAGCTGTACGCCATGGCGTTCGAACAGGCCGGCAAGCTCGACCAGTTGGAAGGCTTCGCCAGCCACCACGGGCCGGACTTCTATGGGCTGTCGCGCAACCCGCGTCAGATAACCCTGGCGCACGAGAGCTGGCAGCTGCCCGAGACGCTACCTTATGTCGGTGATGGCGTGATCGTGCCGCTGCTGGCAGGTGAGACGCTCCCCTGGCGTCTACTCTGAGTGACGCCTGCAGGACGCCCCTGGTCGCACTGGGGGCTGTTGCTCAGCCTGGTGATGCTGTGGGGTAGCTCGTTCTCGCTGACGCGGATTGCCGTGGCACAGCTGACGCCGTCAATGGTGGTAATGGGGCGTAATGCGGTGGCGGCGCTGCTGCTATGTGGTCTGCTGCTGGTATGGCGTCGCGGCCTGCCAAGGGGCCGGCGGGTATGGGGCTATATGGCGGTCATCGCGGTGATCGGCAACGCCATGCCGTTCCTGCTGATCAGCTGGGGGCAGCAGCGGATCGACAGCGGTCTGGCCGGTATCCTGATGGCGGCGATGCCGCTGGTTACCCTGGTGCTGGCACACTTCTTCATCGATGGTGAGCGCCTGGCGCGGCATAGAGTCGTGGGCTTTGTGGTGGGGTTCGCCGGTATCGTGGTGCTGATCGGACCGGCTGCTCTGGCCGAGCTGGGCGGGCAGGGGGAAACCCTGATCGCCCAACTGGCCGTGCTGGGTGCCTCGATCTGCTATGCGGTGAACACCATCGTGGCACGGCGCAAGCCGGCAAGCGACGTGTATGCCACCTCGGCGGTGGTGCTGGGAATGGCAATGTTGTTGACGCTGCCGATGGCCTTGGCACCGGTGTGGAGCGTGGCGCTGCCGATGCCTGACCCCTCCGCTGCGGCGCTGTGGGCGGTGGTGCTGCTCGGGGTCATGAGCACGGCGGCGGGTAGCGTGGTCTATTTCAAGCTGATTGCCGCTGCCGGGCCGACCTTTCTTTCATTGATCAACTATCTGATCCCACTGTGGGCGGTGATGATCGGTACGCTGTTCATGGCCGAGCGCCTGGCCTGGAATCATCTGCTGGCACTGGTACTGATCCTGCTCGGGGTGGCGGTATCGCAGCGACGGGTCACGGCGCCGGGCGGGTGACCAACTGGCCCTGCTCGATATCGAGCCGCCGCTGGCGACCGGCCAGCATCGCGCAGCTCCCGGCGACGCCGGTGATCAGCATCAACAGCAGGCTGATCAGCCGGTTGCTGGCCCCGAACTGCAGCATCACGCCGACGCTGAGCGGTCCGGCGGCGGCCATGCAGTAGCCGATGCCCTGGACCATGCCGGAGAGTTGGCCGGCCAGCTGGGAGGTGCCGCTGCGCAGTACGATGAGGGTCAGCGCCAGACTGAAACAACCGCCCTGGCCAATGCCGAGCAGGGCGGCCCCGAGCCAGCGTGCTTCCAGTGAGCCAAGCAGCAGGATCAGCAGGCCGGCGGCGCTTGCCCCCAGCAGCAGCAGCGCCGCCAGGCGCTGGTCGCGCCCCAGGCGGGCCAGCCAGGGGGCAGCCAGGGCGGCGAGCAGCTGAGACATCACCGACATTGCCAACAGCCAGCCGGCTTCGCCCTCGCTCAGGCCACGTCGCTGCATCAATACCGGCAGCCAGCCGAACACGATGTAGGCCAGCGACGACTGGCTGCCCATGAAGCCGGTGACCTGCCAGGCCAGCGGTGAACGCAGCAGCGAGATCGGCACCGTTGCCTGGCCAGCAGAGATTGCGACAGGACGGGGCTGAGGCATGCCGAGTCGCCAGGCCAGGCAGGCGGCCAGCGCCAGCATCGACCAACTGGCCAGGCTCAGCTGCCAACTGCCGAGCAGGTTGGCCAGCGGCACGCTGATACCGGCGCCGAGAGCGCCCCCCAGGCACAGCGCCATGGTATAGACGCCGGTCATCAGGTCGGCGCCGCGAGGCAGCTCACGTTTGACCAGGCCGGGTAGCAGGCTGCCGCAGACGCCGATAGCCGCCCCCACCAGCAGCGTGCCGATAAACAGCAGCCACAGGTGGGGCAAGGCGCGAATCACCAGTGCTACGGCTAGCGTCAGCAAGCCCAGGGAGAGTGCGCGCTCCGGTCCCAGGCGGCGTGATAGCCGCGGCGCCAGCGGTGCAAATAGTCCCAGGCATAGCACCGGCAGGGTCGTCAGGGCACCGACCCCCAAGGGGGTCAGGCCAGCTTCCTGCTGGATACGTCCCAGCAGCGGGGCGAGTGAGGAGAGGGCCGGTCGCAGGTTGAGCCCTACCAGCACCATCAGGCCGATGAAAGCGGCCAAGCGGTGAGCACCACGCTGCGCGGGGAGAGGTGCGTCACTCATCGGCGGCGGTCGGGGTCCTTGTCGAGCGGCGGAAGTATCTCCAGGGCGTCGAGGGAGGTGAACTGGACGTTGGACTCGTCATGACTGACGGATGCCGCCTTGTCGCGAATCGCCGAGACGTCCTCGACGCTGATGCGCTGAGGAATACCATTGATCTGGCCATGGGTGACGGTGAGTCGGCCCTCGTAGACCCAGCAGCGCTGGGGGACCCAGGAGACGCAATAGCGTTTGCCCTGCCACTCGGCCTGATCCTGGCCAACCAAGGTCAGCTCCTCGACGGGGGCGAGGGCGGCAAATAGCCGGGTATTGAGCACCAGGGCACTGTCGTGCATGCGAATTGCACCGTCGAAACGGTTCTCTTGCAGTGCCTTGAGGGCGTTGCGTTCGTGGGACTCGAGCTGGCCACGGCCACAGAGATGCAGCAGGTCGTTGTCGATCTGCTTGACGGCCCAGGCCTCAGGTAACTTGTTGCGCTTGAACCAGTCGAGCATGCAGCGAGATCTTCGGCGGAAATGGGACTTAATTCTACCACGCATCAAGGCACTGACCCGTGTCGAGATGTAAACAGGCGTTCGTTAGTCAACATGCATAAATGCAGCACAGGTAATATTCAACGTTGATTGTCCCCTGGTGGGGTTGTGGTCCCCCCCGGCTGCGACTAATGTCGACGCAGTGGTTTACAAAACAACGACAAATTCAGGGAAGTGGCATGATCGATACTTCGGAAGCTGAGTCGGTGGCGTCCGCGACGTCTGACCAGGCAGACGCCCACGAAATCTTTGCGCGTTTTACCAACGTCCAGAAGAGTTATGACGGCGTCGAACTGGTGGTCAAGGATTTCAACCTGGACATCCGCAAGGGCGAGTTCGTGACGCTGCTGGGGCCGTCGGGCTCCGGCAAGACGACCTGCCTGATGATGATGGCGGGTTTCGAAACGCCTACCCACGGCGAAATTCTTCTCAAGGGCGAACCGATCAGCGGTTTGCCTCCCCACAAGCGCGGCATCGGCATGGTGTTTCAGAACTATGCGCTGTTTCCGCACATGACCGTAGCCGAGAACCTCGCCTTTCCCCTCGAAGTACGCCATCTCAGCAAGGCGCAGACCAAGGAGAAGGTGGCTCGGGCGCTTGCGATGGTGCGTCTCGAGGAGTTCGGCGACCGTCGGCCGGCGCAGCTCTCCGGCGGTCAGCAGCAGCGCGTGGCGCTGGCTCGGGCGCTGGTGTTCGAGCCCGAACTGGTGCTGATGGATGAGCCCCTGGGGGCGCTCGACAAGAACCTGCGCGAGGAGATGCAGTACGAGATCAAGCGCATTCATGCCAGCCTCGGGGTGACCATGATCTACGTTACCCACGACCAGACCGAAGCGCTGACCATGTCCGATCGCATCGCGGTCTTCAACGACGGCGTGGTCCAGCAGCTGGCCTCCCCGGATGAACTTTACGAGCGGCCGGAGAATGCCTTCGTTGCCTATTTCATTGGCGAGAACAATCGCCTTTTGGGCGAGGTAAGCGAACGCGTCGGTGACGACTGCAAGGTGCGTCTCGACAGCGGTGACACGGTGATCGCCAAGCCGGTAGCGGTAGGTGGCGTGGGCTCGCGTACCACCTTGTCGCTGCGCCCTGAACGGGTCAGCATCCTGCACGGCGATGCCGCGGAGCAGTTTGACAATCAGTTTACCGCCACGGTGCAGGAGGTCATATACCTGGGCGATCACTTGCGCACTCGCCTCTCGGTGTGTGGCAACGATGAATTCATTCTCAAGACGCCCAATGCGCAGGGATTTGGCGTCATGCGTCCCGGTCAGCAGATTCAGGTGGGCTGGTCGAGCGCCGACTGTCGCGCACTGGATGCCTGAGGGGGCGTCAGTCGATCGCCGTGATGCGGCATCCAACGGTGCCGGCGGCAAGTGGCAACAACAACAATTGGAGAATCACCATGAAGAGCATTATTCGTAAGCGTGTCGTTAAAGGTACCGGTGTCGCTGTTGCCGGACTCTCGGCGCTGGCAGTGGCGGTCGCCGCCCATGCCGAAGGGCAGACGTTGAATATCGTCTCCTGGGGTGGCGCCTACAGCATGAGCCAGGAGCGCGCCTATCATGAACCGTGGATGGAGATGACCGGCGACGAGATCGTCAATATCGACCAGAGCGCCAATGCCCTGGCCGGACTGCGCTCTCAGTCCCAGGCGGGCAATGTGACCTGGGACCTGGTCGACATGCTGCCGGCGGATGCCATGATCGCCTGCGCCGAGGGGTTGATCGAACCGCTGGATCACGACGAGCTACTGGCCGATGCACCGGACGGTACGCCGCCCAGCGAGGACTTCGTCGACGGCGCGTTGGGTGAGTGCTTTGTCGCCTCGATCGTCTATTCGAATATTGTCGCCTTCAATAGCGACATGTTCCCGGAGGATGCTCAGCCCAGCACCATCGAGGACGTCTTCGATCTCGAGAATTATCCCGGCCAGCGTGCTTTGATGCGGCGTCCGATCAATAACCTCGAGTGGGCGCTGATCGCCGATGGTGTGGACCGCGACGACGTCTATGACATGCTCGAGACCGAGGAGGGCATTCAGCGCGCCTTCGACAAGCTCGATACCATCAAGGACAGCGTGATCTGGTGGGAAGAGGGTGCTCAGCCGCCACAGCTGCTGGCTGACCAGGAGGTCGCTTTCGCCTCGGCCTATAACGGCCGTATCTTCGACGCCATGGTCAGCGAGAATCAGCCGTTCGAGATCATCTGGGATGCCCAGGTGTTCGAGCTGGACGGCTGGGTCGTGCCTACCGGCAAGCTGGACAAGGTCCGCGACTATCTCTACTTCGCCACCGATACTCAGCGGCTGGCCGATCAGGCCCAGTACATCTCTTATGGCCCGGCGCGGCTGTCCTCTTCTGACCTGGTCTCGACCCATGCAGAGAGCGGCATTGAGATGGAAACCCACATGCCGACCTACGAGCCCAACTTCGCCACGGCGATTCAGAAGGACGACGAGTTCTGGGCCGACTACCTCGACGAGTTGAGCCAGCGCTTCGACGCCTGGCTGGCACAGTAAGACCTCACGCCGCGCCACTCTTCGAGTGGCGCGGCGTCTTTTTTCCTGCCGACTGACTGATGGT
Source organism: Halomonas sp. ML-15 (assembly GCF_014779595.1). Classification (GTDB taxonomy): domain Bacteria; phylum Pseudomonadota; class Gammaproteobacteria; order Pseudomonadales; family Halomonadaceae; genus Franzmannia. Next base: position 242,242 of record NZ_JACXZT010000001.1, on the reverse strand, counting down.
GAGGTCCGCGTGTCTGACTCTGCTGCTCCGCTGACCACGGCCGATGGTGTGCCGCTCAAGGTCAGCCTGCGTCGCGCTGTACGACGCTCCAAATTCAAGGCGCTGCTGCTGGTATCGCCGTTACTGCTGTTCTTGATGATTGCCTTCGTGATTCCGATCTTCGAGATGCTCTCGCGTAGCGTGGCGAATCCTGAGGTGGTCAATCATCTGCCGCGCACCGTTGCAGCGCTGGAAGACTGGGACCGCCAGGACGTTCCCGGTGAGCCGGTGTTCGAAGCGCTGGTCGAGGACCTTCTCGAGGGGCAGGAAGCCCGCAATCTGGGGCTGCTGGCCAGCCGCCTCAACTATGAACGCTCCGGCATGCGCTCGGCGATCAACCGCACGGCGCGGGGGCTGCGGACCATGGATCCACCCTATCGCGAGGGCGTCATCGAGGCCAACGCGCGCTGGGGAGAGTTGGATACCTGGAAGATCATTCAGCGCGAGGCGCGCTTGTACACGCCTTCCTATTATCTGGCGGCAGTCGACCGCCAACTGTCACCGGACGGGCAGATTACCCGAGCCCCTGACAATCTGCAGATTCACGTCAATCTGTTCTGGCGGACGTTCTGGATGAGTGGCTTGATCACGCTGATGACGCTGCTGCTCGGCTACCCGATTGCCTTCTTGCTGGCGAGTCTCCCGCTGCGACACTCCAACCTGTTGATGATTCTGGTATTGCTGCCGTTCTGGACCTCGCTGCTGGTGCGTACGACTACCTGGATCGCCATTCTGCAGTCCCAGGGGGTGTTGAACGATGTGATGGTGTTCCTCGGTGTGATTGCCGATGAGGCGCGTTGGCAGATGATTCACAACAAGATCGGTACGGTGGTGGCGATGACGCATATCCTCTTGCCGTTCATGATTCTGCCACTCTACTCGGTAATGAAGACCATCCCACCGAGCTACATGCGTGCGGCCAGGTCGCTGGGCGGGAAACCGTTTCTCAGCTTTCGGCGCGTCTATTTCCCGCTCACCATACCGGGGATGGCGGCCGGGGGAATCCTGGTATTCATCCTGTCGATCGGCTACTACATTACGCCGGCGCTGGTGGGCGGACAGTCGGGACGCTTCATTACCAACTATATCGCCTATCACATGCAGACCTCCTTGAACTGGGGCCTGGCGGCAGCGATAGCATCGATTCTGCTGCTCGTGGTGGTGGTGTTCTACATGGTCTTCAATCGCCTGATCGGCGTCGACAAGGTCAAACTGGGGTAAGACATGGCGATTCCTTCCTATGCCACTCGCGGTGAGCGAATCTGGTACTACGTGTTTCGTGGGATCTGCGCGCTGATCTTTCTTTTTCTGATCGGCCCGCTGTTGATCATCATCCCGCTGTCGTTCAATGCGCAGCCTTACTTCACCTTCAGCCAGGAGATGTTGACCTTCGATCCGGCAGGCTATTCGCTACGCTGGTACCAGGACTTCTTCACCTCCAGTCGCTGGCTGAATGCGATCAAGAACAGCTTTATCATTGGTATCGCATCGACGATCCTGGCAACCGTGCTGGGCACCATTGCCGCATTGGGGCTGTCGAGCCGACATATGCCGGCTCGGGGCCTGGTGATGGCGCTGCTGATCTCGCCGATGATCGTGCCGCTGATCATTTCCGCGGCTGCAATGTTCTTCTTCTTCTCGCGTATCAATCTGGCGCAGACCTACCTCGGCGTGATCCTGGCACATACCGCGCTGGGCATTCCGTTCGTGGTGATTACCGTCACTGCGACCCTGTCGAGCTTCGATACCACGCTGATTCGCGCGGCCCACAGCCTGGGCGCCAATCCTACCCGGACCTTCTTCAAGGTGGTGCTGCCGCTGGTGACCCCAGGAGTGGTATCGGGGGCGCTGTTCGCCTTTATCACCTCTTTCGACGAGGTGGTGGTGGTGCTGTTCATTGCCGGGCCGGAGCAGCGCACCATGCCGATCCAGATGTGGTCGGGGATTCGCGAGCAGATCAGCCCGACCATTCTGGCCGTGGCGACCCTGCTGGTGTTGCTGTCGATGATGATGCTTACCACCCTCGAGCTGCTGCGCCGGCGCGGTGAGCGCCTGCGTGGGGTGACGCCCGGCTGATGTTGTCTCGCTGGTGGAGGTGACGCTGCGCCCGGCCTTGGCCGGGCGCAGCCATTTGTGGTCGAACATGGCTAAAGATCGGTGAAGCGGGGCCGATAGTTTGAATTGACCACCAACGCCAAGCCTTTTCCCATGACCGGTTGTCAGCAAGGCTGGTAAAAAGGTAGCCATCGATAAAGAGGAACCCTCACATGAGTGCGATGCGTGGAGCGGCCGCCTATGGCCGCGGAGCTAATGCCTACGCCAAGGTCGGCGTCGAGAGTGGCGTGATGTCAGCCAGCCCACACCAGCTGATCGTGATGCTGTTCGATGGTGCGTTGGCATCGATTCGGGCGGCACGGATTCATATGCAGAACGGCAATGCGGCAGAGAAGGGCAAGGCCATCTCCAAGGCGCTGGATATCGTCAATAACGGCCTGATGGCCGCGCTGGACGCCGAACGCGGCGGTGAGGTCGCGCAGCGTCTGGCGTCGCTCTACGACTATATTGCCCGCCTGCTGCTGGCGGCCAATCTGCGTAACGATGAGCAGAGTCTCGAGGAAGCGTCCAAGCTGCTCGACGATATTGGCACCGCTTGGCGTGATATTGGCACCCAGCCTGGCATGCAAGCGAGCGGCCAGTGAGCGGGCAGGATCGCCATGGGTTGTCGGCGGCAGACAAGCAGGCCTTGGTCATCAAGTGCTATGAAGCGCTGCGTGCACAGGCCGATGACATGCTGAAGCTGGCGCGTGATGAAGCGTGGGGAGAGCTCATCGAGCTGCAATCACGCTATGTGATCGAAGTGGAGCGCCTGTCGCGGATGGAGCAGGAGCTGGTGCTCGACGCCCCTCATCGCCAACGCAAGGCGGCGCTGCTCGAGGCCATTCTCGAACGTGACCGCGAGGTGCGGGAGCGACTGGTGGCGCGCCGTGACGAGCTGGGAGCACTGATTGGCACCAGTCAGCGCAGGCGCGACCTGAGTCGGGCCTATCGCACCGCCAGCGGCACTAACGTCGTCGACGCCGAGTATGTGTTCGTCGGCAACCGTGAAACGCCAGGCGCCTCGTGAGTGGCATCACTCCGCTGCTCGACACTCTGCTGCATCAGGTGCTGGGCAAGCGCGTCGATGTGCCGGTTCAGCGTGAGCTGAATGAGCCGGTTCGTCCTACCGACCCGAGTCGTGCCACTCGGGCGGTACATAGTGACTCGCGCCTCGACTCGCGCCAGCCTGGTCTGCCAGGGCTGGGCGGTGCTGCCGCGCGCGAAGGCACTAGCCTTCCCGGGCCGGCGATGCCCACCGGCAATGCCCCCACCTCCACCCATACCCACTTCAGCCAGTCGGCACGTACCATTGCCGATATTCTGATGAAGTTTCCCGCACCGCCCTCGGCGCTGCGCCCCGCCGTGCCGCTGATCGCCTCGGCTCAGCAGGCAGACGTCTCCGCCGGACAGCTGGCAGCGCAGCTGAAAGCGTCGATCAACCAGAGCGGTCTGTTCTACGAATCTCACCTCGGGCGCTGGTACCGCGGTGAGTTGCCGCGCCAGGCGCTCGAGGCCCAGCCCCAGATGCAGCTCAGCCAGGGGGCGCGGGCGGTGCCTGCTGCACCGGTGCTGGTGACGCCTCCCGGGAGTGTCATGCAGTGGCCGGCGGCGCCCCAGTCGCCGCGCGGTGCGCTGGTCTTCAGCGGCCCCTTCTTGCCGGTGAGTACTCCGGCTACGCTGGCCGGGCTGGGCGCCGCATCAGCCCCGCAGCAGGGCGGGGCGGCGTCCGCTGGCGCAGGCGCCATGATGGGAAATATACCGTTATCTACGCCGGCGCCTCCGTCTGTCCAGCAAGGCCTTTCAGGCGCGCCACTCAGTGCCAATTCGCCGCCGCAGATGTTGCCGGCCCAAGCCGCCGCAGCCTTTGCCGCCCAGGCCGCGGAGATTGCCGAGCCGAGCGCTATGCGCGCCGGCGGCGGCCTTGTCGAGTCGGCTAATGAGCTGTTGCAGGGGATGATTCGACACCAGCTGGAAGTCTTGGTGACGCCGGTACTGCGCTGGGAAGGCGATGTGTGGTCGGGCATTTTCATGGCGCTGATGATTCAGCTGCCCGATGAGCGTGAGCGTCGCTCGCAGGGTGACGAGGACGCCGGCCAGGCGGATGAGGAGCCGGCTTGGCACTCTACGCTGTCGCTGACGCTGCCCGCGCTGGGCGAGATCCAGGTCGACCTGCGTCTCAAGGGGGAGCGGGTAGCGCTGACGCTGGAGAGCGCCTCGCAGCAGGTGGTGGAGCGCCTGGAGGGGGGCAAGGAGGTCTTGCACGATCGCCTGACCGCGCGTGGATTCAGCCAGGTATCGCTGCTGGCTCGGCTGCGGGTAGACGAGGAGGAGCGATATGAGTGAGCGCGGAAGGCCCCGGCGACGCCAGGCCGTCGCGTTGGCCTATCAGGAGAGCGATGGAGCGCCGCGGGTGCTGGCGCGGGGGTATGGTGATCTGGCTGAGCGCATCATTGCCGAGGCGCGGCGTCAGGGCCTCTTCGTGCATGACGCCCCGGAGTTGGTCAGCCTGTTGATGCAGCTCGACATCGATGAGCGGATACCGCCGACCCTGTATGAAGTGATCGCGGAGCTGCTGATCTGGGCCCGTGAGCTGTCGGTGGAGGAAGAAAAGCGTCAGTGATGGGAGACAAATTGTAATAAATTGTCTCTGTATACAAGGCGTGATGTCGCTAATTCGATACGGCGAAATTTTGCAATTTCGCTTAACGTCCTGTTTTCCCTTCCTTATGTAGCATCTGATCCAGGTCAAGCCGTGCGACGTTTTCATCAGGCCGTTGAGTCTGGGTGTTGAAAGGCATCATGAAAAAGTCTCACACTATGTCCATCCTAATCTGTACCAGTTGCTGGTACTCGAGGCGGGAGCCTAAAGGGCAAAAAATTATAAGGGCATAGCATCTGAACTGCCCAGAGCCACGAGAGCTCGGCCTGAAAACGAATAATCGCAGGGAACACTTACATGACTACCGACACCATTCTGGACGAAATCCAGGACCTCAACCTGTCCTACCTGCTGCTGGTGCAGCGCCTGATCAGCGAAGACCGTGCATCGGCGATGTTCCGTTTAAAACTCACCGAAGAGATGGCTGACCTGTTGGCGACACTCTCAGCCAAGCAGCTGAGCAAGCTGTCGCGTACCAATCAGTTGCTGTGCCGACTCTGCTACGACGATCCCGATCAACTGCGTAAGCTGACCCATAATCAGCGCGAGCAGGGCCTCTCCCAGACCCACGCGGCGCTGCTGATGGCGGCTGCGCCAGCGGGCCTGACTGCGCTTCGGGAGGGGTAGTCATGGCGGACAAGAGCCTGGTGACCGAGATGCGGCAGGTGCAGATGGCTATCGAGTTGATTGAGCTCGGGGCCCGCCTGCAGGTGTTGGAGACCGAGACTGATCTGAGTCGGGCGCGGCTGATTCGCCTGTACAAGGAGGTGCGCGGCATGTCACCGCCCAAGGGGATGCTGCCGTTCTCCACTGACTGGTTCATCACCTGGATGCCCAACGTCCACTCCTCGCTGTTCTACAACATCTATCTACGTCTCAAGCAGGATCACGGTTGTGATCGAATGGAGGCGTTCGTCAAAGCGTTCCGGCTCTATCTCGAACAGGTCGAGCTGGACGATGCCGAGCCGGTCTTGGGTCTGACTCGTGCCTGGACGCTGATTCGATTCTTCGAGAGCGAAATGCTCGAGCTGAACCCCTGCACTAGTTGCGGTGGCCATTTCGTGGCCCACGCTCATACCCCATGCCATGACTTTGTATGCGGTATCTGCCAGCCCCCCTCGCGGGCGGGTAAGACCCGCAAGCGCCTGGCCGCGGCCAAGGCCAAGGCGGTCTCGTCATTCGAGCCCTCCGCGATAGTTACCTCCGTGCGCTGATTCTCCCGGTGCCATGCCAGCCCCGCGCCTTCCGGCGCGGGGCTTTTCGTTTCCAAGGTGGCTGCAGCGACACAAGTTTTTATCGACTCGCCCTCAAGCCAGCCGGGTTTATGCCGATAACTGTGTTTAAGCCACCCATGCCGTAGCAAAGGATACAGGTCGTGCTGATACCTATTGGATTTTTGATCGTTGCTTTCTCCGTATTCGGCGGCTTTGCGCTTGCCGGCGGCAACCTCGGGCCTCTTTACCAGCCCACCGAGATCCTGATGATCTGTGGCGCGGCGCTAGGTGCCTTCATCGCTGCCAACAACGGCAAGGCGATGATCGCGACCCTGCGAACTACCTCCAAGCTCAAGCGCACGGTGAAGTACAACAAGGAAACCTACATGGAGCTGATGGCCCTGCAGTACAAGCTGCTGGCCAAGGCCCGCCGCGACGGCATGCTGGCCATCGAGCGAGATATCGATAACCCCCAGGAGAGCCCGCTGTTTTCGGAGTATCCCAAGATTCAGGCCGATCCGATGATCATGGGCTTTCTCACCGATTACCTGCGGCTGATGATCAGCGGCAACATGGATCCGCACCAGATCGATGAGTTGATGGAGCATGAGATCGAGGCGTTCGAGCATGAGGCGCATATTCCTGCCGATGCGCTGGCCAAGGTCGGCGATGCGCTGCCGGCATTTGGTATCGTCGCGGCGGTGCTCGGGGTCATCAAGGCATTGAGTGCTGCCGATGCGGGGCCCGATGAGATGGGCTACATGATCGCGCATGCGCTGGTGGGGACCTTCCTGGGTATTCTGCTCGCCTATGGCTTCGTCAATCCGTTGGCGAGTCGCATCGACCGCCAGGTCAATGAAGCGGTCAAGATGCTGCAGTGCATTCGTGTGACGCTGCTGGCAAGTCTCAACGGCTACGCTCCCCAACTGGCAGTGGAGTTCGGGCGCAAGGCGCTGCATACCGCCGAGCGTCCGACCTTCAATGAGCTTGAAGATCACGTCCGCGCTGCCAAGAGCACTGGTACGGGGGGCGCATGAGCGAGGATCGCCGCCCAATCATCATCAAGCGCAAGAAGGTCGTCCACGCGCATCACGGGGGCAGTTGGAAGATTGCCCTGGCCGATTTCATGACTGCGATGATGGCGCTGTTCCTGGTGCTGTGGATTCTGGCCACGGCCAGCGAGGAGCAGCTGCAAAGCGTTGCCGAGTATTTTAGTACCCCCCTGTCGGTGGCGATTGCCGGCGGCGATCGCACCTCCTCCAGCGACAGCGCGATTCCTGGTGGTGGTCCTGATCCGGCGCATGAAGAGGGTGAGCGGATGCGCATCGACATGCGCACCCAGAGTCGCAGCAGCGATGAGATCCGGCGCTTCCGCAATCTTCAGCAGCGTATGGAGACCCTGATCGAAGGGGATCCGCAGCTGCGTCAGTTGCGCCGCCAGATCCGCTTCGACATGACCCCCGAAGGGCTGCGAGTGCAGTTGGTGGATACCGAGCAGCGACCGATGTTCGAGGTGGGTAGCGATGCCGTGGCGCCCTACATGCGTGACCTGCTGCGCGCCATCGCACCGCTGCTCAACGAGATGGACAATCCACTGAGTCTGAGTGGGCATACCGATAGTCTGCCCTATGTTGGCGGTTACCGCGGCTACAGCAACTGGGAGCTCTCCAGCGACCGTGCCAACGCGTCTCGTCGCGAGCTGGTGGCCGGTGGACTCGACCCCGACAAGTTGTTGCGGGTGGCCGGCATGGGGGATCGTGTGCCGCTTTCCGACACGGCACCCGATGACCCGGTCAATCGTCGTATCGCCATTGTGGTGCTCGATGAGCGCTCGGCCGAGGCGATCCGCTCTCAGGGGCTGCCAGGTGGGGGGAGCGTGCCGTCACCAGCTGCCTCCCGGCTTGCCGATGAGATCGATACCTCGCCGGTCGAGGAGTTTCGTCAAGGGCTAGAAGAGACGCTGGGCGACGACTAGCGGTTTAACTATTCAGGGAACGCGCATGGATATCACCGACTTTTACGACACATTTTTCGAAGAGGCCGAAGAGCTTCTCGGCGATATGGAGCGGCATCTGCTGGAGCTGGATCTCGACGATCCAGACGCCGAGCAGCTCAATGCCATCTTCCGTGCCGCCCACTCGATCAAGGGCGGCGCCGGGACCTTCGGCTTCGATGTGCTGCAGCACACCACCCATCTGTTCGAGAACATTCTCGATCATGCTCGTCGCGGTGAGCTGGCGCTGCGCCGCGACATCGTCGACACCTTTCTGGAAACCAAGGATATGCTTCACGACCAGCTGGATGCCTACCGAAACGGCGCACAGCCTGACGCCGAAGCTTATGCACGGATCTGTCAGACTCTGCAAAAGATGGCGCTCGATGAGATGGGCGTCGATGTGGATGAGGGCGCGCCGGCACCGGCAGCCAAGTCGGAACCCACGCTGACGGCGGCTGCTGAGCCGGAACCCGAAGAGACTGGCGATGCGGCGCCAAGCGGCGACCATCTCGAGGTGGCGCTGGTCAAGGTGGCCGACAAGGATCGTGAGCTGCTGGTCGAGGAGCTGGGGCAACTGGGCGAAGTGCTGTCACAGCGCAGCGACGGCGAGCGTTACCTGGTAACCCTCGACACCAGTGCCAGCGCCGATGATATCGAGGCGGTGATGTGTTTCATCATCGACCCCGATCAGGTCGAGGTGCGTACGCTTTCTGCAGCTGCTGCTCAGGGCGAGCAGGGCGATACACCGCCGCCGCCGGCGCCGACACAACCACCGGCGAAGGTCGAGGCCGAGGCCGAGGCCGAAACCGAAACCGAAACACCTGCTGCATCAGCAGCGAAGACCGTGACCGCCAAGCCGCCGAGCAGCAAGCCCAAGGCCAAGGGCGGCGCCGGCGAGTCGACCTCGATACGGGTCCCGGTCGACAAGGTCGACCAGATCATCAATCTGGTCGGTGAGTTGATCATCACACAGTCGATGCTCGACCAGACCGCCAGTGAGCTGGATGGCGTGGCGCATGGGGCGATGGTCAACGGCATGAGCCTGCTGCAGCGCAATGCGCGGGATCTGCAGGAGGCCGTGATGTCGATCCGCATGGTGCCGATGGACTATGTGTTCAGCCGCTTTCCGCGACTGGTGCGCGACCTGGCAGCCAAGCTCGACAAGGATGTGGAGCTGGTCGCCGAGGGCAAGTCCACCGAGCTCGACAAGAGCCTCACCGAGCGCATCATCGATCCGCTGACCCACCTGGTCCGCAATAGCCTCGACCATGGCATCGAGACGCCCGACAAGCGCGAGGCGGCAGGCAAGCCACGCACCGGCCGGCTGACCCTTTCCGCTCAGCATCAGGGCGGCAATATCCTGATCGAGGTCATCGATGATGGCGCCGGCCTCAATCGTGAAAAACTGCTGACCAAGGCCCGCGAGAATGGCCTTAGCGTATCGGACAGCATGAGCGACGACGAGGTCTGGCAGCTGATCTTCGCGCCGGGTTTCTCCACTGCCCAGGAAGTCAGCGACGTCTCCGGACGCGGCGTGGGCATGGACGTGGTCAAACGCAATATCCAGACAATGGGCGGTCACGTCGAGATTCTGTCACGTCCCGGCGAGGGTACCACCACGCGCATCGTGCTGCCGCTGACCCTGGCGATCCTCGACGGCATGTCGATCAAGGTCGGAGAAGAGATCTTCATCCTGCCACTGGGGGCGGTGCTGGAGTCACTGCAGCCTACCGAGGAGGAGCTGTACGCCATGGCCGGCGACGACATCCTGCTCAAGGTGCGCGATGAGTACCTGCCGGTGATCGCCGTGCATGAGGTGCTCGATGTCGAAAATGCGCGAACCAAGCTCACCGAGTCGATTGCGGTGATCGTGCAGGGTGAGGGGCGTCGCTATGCGCTGCTGGTGGACGATCTGATCGGTCAGCAGCAGGTGGTGGTCAAGAATCTCGAAACCAACTATCGCAAGGTCCCCGGCGTGTCTGCCGCGACCATCCTCGGCGATGGCAGTGTTGCGCTGATCCTCGATATCGCCGACATGCACCGCCTGAGTCGAACCAAGAAAGAGGCGCGTCACGCCTCACGTTTTCCCGCGGGCGTCAACGCCCCCGTGCCTTTCAAGGAGGTAGAACCGTCATGACCAGCAACCTCAATGCCGCTAACGTCGCTGCCGCCGATGCGCACAGCCGTGAATTTCTGGTGTTCTCGTTGGGCGAAGAGGAGTACGCCGTCGATATCCTCAAGGTGCAGGAGATTCGCGGTTACGAAAACGTCACGCGGATTGCCAATGCGCCAGATTTCATCAAGGGCGTCACCAATCTGCGCGGTGTGATCGTGCCGATCGTCGACCTGCGCATCAAATTCCACCTCGACAGCGTCGAGTACGGCGGCCAGACCGTGGTGATCGTGGTCAATGTCGGCGAGCGTATCGTCGGCATCGTGGTCGACGGGGTGTCCGACGTGATGAGCCTGACGCCGGAACAGATCAAGCCGGCACCCGAGTTCGGCGTCACCCTGTCGTCTGACTATCTCAGCGGGCTGGGCAGTCTCGAGGATCGCATGCTGGTGCTGGTCGACATCGAGAAGCTGCTAACCAGTGAAGAGATGGCGTTGGTCGATCATGTCGCCGAGTAAGGCGCAAACGTCACGGCTTGTCGTAGAGGAATCGTGAAGTAATGCAGATGACGACGAACAAGAAGTTGTGGAGTTTGCTTGGAGGAATCTGGCTGGCAATGCTGATGCTGGTTGGATGGATGAATTGGGAGAATCGCCAGACGATCGAGAGCGAACGGCGCGATAGCGTACGCTACGTCATCGAGAGCGTCATGAGTCAGCTGGAATCGCTGCAGCAGCGTGTCGTGGCCGGTGAGCTGAGCGAGGAGGAGGCTCAGCAGCGTGCACTGGCCAATCTGGATAGCGTACGCTTCGGGGAAGACGAATATATCTTCGCTTTCGACAGCGAGATGCATATCGTGTCCCACGCCAGGCGCAGCGCTGGCGATGACATGAGTGGATTCGAGGACCCACGGGGTAACCGTACCTATGCCAATCTACTCGATATAGCACGCAGTGAGGGGGGCGGCTTCGTCGAGTATTACTCGCGTCGCGCAGGGGGTGAGGAGCAATCGGCCAAGGTCAGCTATGTAGAGCGTTTTCCAGAGTGGGACTGGTATGTCGTCACCGGTGTCTATATCGACGACATCAACGCTGCGTTCATAACCGGTCTGTTGCGCTCGGCAGTCATCCTGCTGGCGATCGGGGTGCCCCTGACACTGCTGATGGGGCTGGTGATTCGCGATGTTTCCAGGCGTCTAGGCGGCGATCCCCGCTATGCGGCTGAAGTGGTAACGCTCATCGCAGATGGTGACCTGACGCATCAAGCTGCACTTAGAGAGGGTGATCGCGACAGTCTGCTATACGATATCAACCGCATGCGCGAGGCGCTGGTTAGCACTATCGGCGATATTAACCGCAGCGCCGATGACGTTAGCTCGGCTGCGGTGCAGATCACTGCAGGCAACGATGAGCTGTCGGCTCGCACCGAGCAGCAGGCGGCCTCCCTGGCAGAGACGGCCTCGAGCATGGAAGAGTTGACGGCGACAGTGAAGCAGAATGCCGAGAACGCCGAGCATGCGCGTTCGCTGGCCGAGGATACGTCACACAGCGCCCATCGCGGCCGGCAGTCCATGGAGACTCTGGTCTCCACCATGGAGAGCATCAACGCCAGTGCCAGCCAGATGAGCACGATTGTCGATACCATCGAGTCAATCGCCTTTCAAACCAATATTCTGGCCCTCAATGCCTCGGTCGAAGCGGCCCGTGCTGGCGAGGAGGGGCGCGGCTTTGCCGTAGTGGCTGGAGAGGTACGCAACTTGGCCAGCCGGAGCGCCGAGGCGGCGAGCGAGATCAAGTCCTTGATCGAGAACTCTGATAACCAGACCGCGGCAGGCAGCGAGCAAGCCCGTGATACCGGTGCCATCATCACCGGGATGGTCGATAGCATCACTCAACTGAGTACCTTGGTCAGCGAAATCTCGGCTGCCTCTGTCGAACAGAGTCACGGCATCGAGCAGGTCAACGAGGCCGTCACCCAGATGGATCAAATGACTCAGCAGAATGCGGGATTGGTGCAGGAGAGCGCGTCGGCCTCCCAGCGCATGGAGGCGCAGAGCAGTCAGCTACGACAGCACATCGCACGCTTTCGCATTGCGGATGCCGAGTCGCGGGCTGGCGACTATCAGTGGCAGCCTACTGCACGCTTGCAGCTGCCCGAGGCGACCACCTGATCACCAGCGTGGCTGCTCGTGACCACCTCAGGAGGCTTCGGCCTCCTGTTTTATTTGGATATTTCCCTTTCAGTCTAAAGACCTGGGCTTTATTGCCGATAGTTGATAAGTGGCCCTTTTAAGCATGCCTGTGCGCTGGCGAGCTAGCGCCGATGGGGGTTGGTAATGTCGAAATGGAGAAACAACTGACGTGAAGTTACTCGACAACATGACGGTACGAGTGAGCTGGGGCCTGGTACTGGCCGTGTTTGCGGTGCTGGTTGGCGTGCTTAGTGCACTCGGCCTGTATGCCGTGAATCACGGGCAGGGGGCGATGGCGACCTTCAATCAGGTCAACGTCGATCAACAGTCGACGCTCAATCGTGCCAACTCTCAGCTGCTGTCGGCACGCCTGGCGATGGCGGATGTGGGGGAGGCACTCGAAGCTGCTTCCGGCCGAGGTGAGACCGAGACGGCCCGTGAGCGCGCCGCCGGCATGTCTGCCGAGCTTGACCGTGTCGATGCGGTGTTCGACGAATTTCTGGCACTGCCGGTGCGGGAGCAGCATCTGGTGTTGATCGAGGAGGTCGAGGCCAGCTACAGGGCCCTGATGGAGGACGCGCTGCGTCCCCAGCAAGCGGCACTGGCCGCCAATCGGTTAGCGGATTATCGCGATCTTCAGGCGGACAGCAATCGCCTTACCGAGCGGTTCTACAGCGATTCAGTGGCCTTCTTCCACACCGCCGAAGCGGAAGGAGCGTCTCTCTATGAAGGCTTCAATCGGGTCGCGGATCTGGTGCAGTACGCCATCATCGCCGTGCTGCTTGCCTCGGCCGCGACCATCGTGATCGTACTGTGGGGTGTGACCGTCAATGTGATTCGTCCGCTCAAGCGAGTGGTGGCGCACTTCGAGCAGATCGCCAAGGGCGACCTGTCGGCATCCATCGAGCAGCGCGGCAACAACGAGATCGGCCAGCTGTTCGCCTCTCTCAAGCATATGCAGGAGGGGCTTTCGACCACGGTCAGCAGTGTGCGCACCAGCAGCCAGTCGATCTTCTCCGGCTCCCAGGAGATCGCGCACGGCAATAATGATCTTTCCGCGCGCACCGAACAGCAGGCCGCGTCCATCGAGGAGACCGCCTCGAGCATGGAGGAGCTCACTTCGACAGTCGGCCAAAACGCCGATAACGCTCGCCAGGCCAGCCAGTTGGCTACCACTGCCTCGCAGACTGCCAGCCGTGGGGGCGAGGTGGTCGGCGACGTGGTCAGCACCATGCGCGAGATCAGTGAGAGCTCGCACAAGGTCACCGAGATCATCAAGGTGATCGACTCGATCGCCTTCCAGACCAACATCCTGGCGCTCAACGCCTCGGTGGAAGCGGCGCGCGCCGGCGAGCAGGGCCGTGGCTTTGCGGTGGTCGCCGGTGAGGTGCGCAACCTGGCAGGGCGCAGCGGCGAGGCGGCCCGCGAGATCCGTACGCTGATCGAGGCCTCGGTGAGCAAGGTCGAGGCGGGTACCACGCTGGTGGATCAGGCCGGCAAGACCATGACCGAGATCGTCGACTCGGTGCAGAAGGTCACCGATATCATGGATGAGATCGCGTCGGCCTCCCAGGAGCAGAGCAACGGTATCGGCCAGGTCAATCAGGCTATCACCCAACTCGATCAGGTGACCCAGCAGAACGCCACGCTGGTACAGCAGGCGGCGAGTGCGGCAAGCGAACTCGAGCTGGAATCGAGCCGGCTGCGTGAGGCCGTGTCGGCCTTCCGCTTGGCTCAGACGGCCGAGCGGGCCAGTACCGCTCGCCTGGAGGCCTCGCGTCCGGCACTGGGTGCGCCCGAGGAGCGGCCGCGGTCGCCACGGGCCAGCTCGCGCCAGCCAGAAACCGAGTGGGAAGCCTTTTAAACCATGTCAACGATCATCGTCGCGGCAGTTCCGGGGGAAATAGAATGAAGAATAATCAGCCAGTTACGCAGCGTGAATATGTGCTCGACGATGAGCATTTCCTGATTTCGCGCACTGATCTCAAGGGGCGTATTACCTACGCCAATCCCGCCTTTATCGAGGTCAGCGGTTTTACCCAGGCGGAGTTGATTGGGGCGCCGCACAATCTGGTGCGCCATCCAGACATGCCGACCGAGGCTTTCGCCAACCTTTGGCAGACGCTGCAGGCCGGCGAGACCTGGCGCGGGTTGGTCAAGAACCGGCGCAAGGATGGTGACCACTATTGGGTCGATGCCAATGTCACACCGATCATCGAGAACGGCCAGGTGGCCGGCTATACCTCGGTACGGATCAAGGCCGAGCGTGACGCGATCGAGCGTGCCGAGACCGCCTATCGACAGCTCCGCGAAGGCCAGGGCAAGCATCTGACCCTGGAGCGTGGCGCGCTGCGGCGGCGTGGGCTGGCGGGAATGGCGGCGCGGATCAACCTGCGCACCCTACGCGCCAGAATGACCGGCATGGTGGTGGTGGCGGTGACGCTGCTGGTGGCTAGCGGTAGCCTGGGGCTCTACGGGCTGCAGGTTTCCGGCGAGCGTTTGCAGACGCTGAACCGCGACGGTCTCGGGGATGTCGCGCGCCTGCAGCAGGTCGACCAGCTGCTGACCCAGGGGCGGCAAGGCATGGATCGACCGATCAGCAACGCCATGAGCGCCGACGTCGAGGCCGCGAGACGTGATACTCAGGCGGTGGTTGATCGCATCGACGAGATCTGGGCCGAATTCACTGCCCGCGAAATCAACCAGACACCTGAGGTGGCAGCGTTCGGCGAACAGCTCGAGCACGTCATGCAAGATGGCCTGATGATGTCGGTGCACTATCTGGAAGAGCGCGACTACTATCAGGCTTACACCGCCCACAACGAGATCAGTAACGAAGTGGGCCAGGAGTTGGCCGGCGATATCAATACGCTGATTGCCGACAAGCAGGCCGATGCCCAGGCGCTGGCCGCCGAAGCCGAGGCCGGCCAGCAGATGATGTTGGTGGCTCAGGCTGGGGTGCTGTTGGCAGGGTTGTTGCTACTGATCGGTATGGGGCTGATGACCATTCGCGCGGTGGTCAGGCCGTTGCGCGAGGCGATGAACTTCACGCTGCAGATTGCCGGTGGCAACCTTGCCGCTGAAGTGCCGGCGCGCCGCAACGATGAAGTCGGGCGACTGCTCGGTGCGTTGGATACCATGCGCAAGAGTCTTGGCAGTATCGTCGGCGACGTCAATCAGGGCGTTAAGGTGGTAACGCCGGCGGCGCGTGATATCGCCAGTGGTAACGAGGATCTGTCGTCGCGCACCGAGCAGCAGGCCGCTTCGCTCCAGCAGACCGCGTCGAGCATGGAGGAGATGACCGCCACCGTGCGCCAGAACGCCGACAATGCGCGACAGGCCAGCGGCCTGGCGGTGGAAAATGCCAGCAGCGTGCGTAGCACCGGTGAGGTGATGAACGACGTGGTCGAGACCATGCAGCGCATCACCGAGAGTTCGCGCAAGATGAGCGAGATCATCGGTGTGATCGACTCGATCGCGTTCCAGACCAACATCCTGGCGCTCAACGCCTCGGTGGAAGCGGCACGGGCCGGTGAACAGGGCCGCGGCTTCGCCGTGGTCGCCGGCGAAGTGCGCAGCCTGGCCGGGCGTAGCGCCGATGCCGCCCGCGAGATTCGCCAGCTGATCGACGGTTCGAACGCCGAGATCGACAGCGGTGCCAAGCTGGTCAAGCGTGCCGAGACGTCGATTGGCGAGGTGGTGTCCTCGGCCACTCGGGTCAACGACATCATGGGTGAGATCACCGCCGCCTCGGACGAGCAGAGTGGCGGGATCACCCAGATCAACCAGGCCATCGCCCAGATGGACGAAGTGACCCAGCAGAATGCCGCCCGGGTTCAGGCCTCGGCGCATGCTGCCGCCGAGCTTGAGAGCCAGGCACTGATGCTGGCCAACGCGGTGGCAGCCTTCCGCCTGCGTGGTGCGGGTATGGAGGAGGTAAAGCGCGCCGAGGCCGCGAACGCCTCGCTCCAGCATCTGGAACAGCGCGTCGAGGCCCGAGCAGAGCGCATCGAGCGTCAGGTCGAGCGCATCGATGATGGCGAAGCGCGTGATACCCAGGCACGGCATAAACCCACCGCCAAGGCGTCTCAGCCGGCTACCGCTGATGATTGGGAGGAGTTTTGAGCAGACTGCCGCCGCGACAGGAGGCCAGCGGATCCGGCTGGGCCTCAAGTAGTAGCCTACTGGAGCGGGATCTCGAGCTCACTGAAAGCGATTTTACCCGCATCCGTGAGCTGATTTACCAGCGCGCCGGTATCGTACTTGCCGAACATAAGCGCGAGATGGTTTACAGTCGTCTTGCCAAGCGTCTGCGCCATCACGGCCTTACGCGCTTCGGGGACTATCTGGCGCGGCTCGAGCGTCAGCCGGCGGCCAAGGAGTGGGAGGCCTTCACCAACGCCTTGACTACTAACCTCACCGCGTTCTTTCGTGAGGCGCATCACTTTCCGTTGCTGGCCGAGCATGTGGCGCGTCAGAGCGGCCCGGTCCGGGTCTGGAGCGCGGCAGCGTCGACCGGCGAGGAGCCGTATTCGATTGCCATGTGTCTGACGGAAGCGCTTGGGCCACGGGCCAAGGAGGCACGGGTGGTGGCAACCGACATCGATACCGACGCCCTGGAGCGCGCCCGCGCCGGCATCTATCCAATGGAGCAGGTGCGTAAGCTCGATGAGGCGAGGGCCAAGCGCTTCTTTCTCAAAGGCGGAGGAGAGCGGATTGGCCTGGCCAAGGTGCGTCCCGAACTGACTGAGATGGTCGACTTCGAACCGCTCAACCTGCTGGCGCCGAACTGGTCGGTGAAGGGGCCCTTCGACGCGATCTTCTGCCGCAACGTCATGATCTATTTCGACAAGACGACCCAAGCCAAGATCCTGGCGCGTTTTGCTCCGCTGTTGAAGCCCGACGGCTTGCTGTTTGCAGGACATTCCGAGAACTTTTCCTATATCAGCGAGGCGTTTCGGCTGCGAGGCCAAACCGTCTACGTGCTCAACCCGGCGCGTTGAGCGTGGCGGCCCCTCTGTCGTAGGGGCTGCCTCCTCTAACGGCTCTCTCCGCATCACTGCAACTCACCCCATCGCCCAGACGGCCCCAGCGTAGGGCCGACGACAATGGCGGCGTCGGCGCTTGTGAATGATTATCAATATTGCCATTTTGGTAGATAACACGGTATGTCGCTCGGCGATAGAGCGCCCCGAACTTGCTGAATAGAGAGGATGTCAAACACGCGACGCTAACACATCTGTTACGAAAAAGTGATGATGGAGGGTGTCGTTGCATTGCACCACTGCGCTGATCCGTGTTATCTGCATGTTTTTAATGGAAAAAACTCTGGTATTAGAAAAGTGGTACTGCAGTATGGTAAAAACACGCTAGGTAACATAACTTTACTAATATGGGTTGCTGAGCCATCATGACGTTTAGTGGGGTGTATCTCGCGCCGTGCGTCTAAGCCCGGCTACATTCACATCACCGGAGACAGGTACGATGAGCCAAGGCAAAGGAACGGTCCTGCTGGTCACGGAGCACAATCCTCAGTCACAACTATTTGTCGACTATCTTCATCGTCAACTCGAATGCCCCGTACTAATCGTATCCACCAATGATTTCATGGAAGTAGGTGGTGGGGGGAGAACCGTGGTGCTTCTGGATCATGACCATCTGGAAGGGAGTGTCATGCAAGCATGGCAGACGTCCTACTTTGACCATCCTGAATGGATGCTGACGGCGTTGAATCTCAAGGACGAAGACCACGCCCAAGAGCTTTCGATGTTCATGAACTTGCATGGCGTGTTCTATCGAAATGATACGCTGGAATTAATCTGCAAGGGAATCGAGACGCTGCTGGTGGGTGACATGTGGATGTCACGCTCATTGATGGCACGATTGATCGACAACTACCGTCTCCATCATATTAATTCCTACCGACGTCCCGCTTGTGGACTTACACAGCGCGAACTAGAGATCATCGGATTGCTCGGCTCTGGGGCTTCCAACGTGGAAATGGCCGATCAGCTATTCGTTAGCGAGCATACTGTCAAGTCACACCTTTATAACATATTTCGCAAGATCAATGTTCACAACCGTCTTCAGGCGGCCAACTGGGCAAGGCAGCACCTTGGCGTGCCACCTCCTCTAGGCGCGTACAGCAGCAAGCTGATAAATTCGAATGTGAGCTACACATGAACAGGTTGGCGGTCTCAAGCTCCACCCGCTATTGAGTCTGCCCCTGCTCGTGGTGACGAGGATGCCACGTCATCACCGACGATAACAGATCATGGAAGAGGGCGAGATTTCTCCGGCAGGCGATCAGTTTCAACATGCCCAGATACCACTGCCGCAGGTTTGTAAGAGACACCACAGCTCCGAATGCTAGTCGCGGTATTTCTATCGTGTTTGGTGTGGATAAGTGAAGTTATCATATGGTGTTCATGCGAGTGCATGCACTACCTCCGGCGTGGTAAAAGAATTTCTTTATCCTCACGTTTAGTCCTCTGCCGCAGCGTGCTGCAGCCGTGCGTAAGACTGGTGCTGGCCCTCTAAGAACGAATGATCATTATACTCAAGATAATATTTATCATTCGTTGAGGGTCCGAACGAGAGGGTGATGAAATGGCTGTCGCTATCCATATCATCAAACCGATTGATAGCCGTGGAGTCTATTCCCCATTCGGCTCATGTGTCGTTCGCCTATGACTCATATGCATTAATAGCAAGCACTCGCTTGCGCATCCGTATCGGGTCCAGTCCTGGCGGGTGCGCCGTACCAGCAAGCAGCGCAAGCCATGGCGTAGAGACCCAATCCGCATGCTTACATCGGCGCGGGCCATCTCGTCCTGGACGCTAGGGGCAGAATGGGCTCCTCACCCCGCACTTTCCATACGGATTTTCCGCAAACGCCTAAAGTCTTCCTGACACGCGCCGATATCTCGAGTCATGGTGCCTCACGAGGTGTGGCCGCGGCTTGTTGTTGTTAAGGAGGTCTGCCTTGAGTGCAGCCAAGATCAAGGTGCTATGTGTCGATGATTCTGCGTTGATTCGTGATCTGCTCAGCGAAATCGTCAATAGCCATGACGATATGGAAGTGGTCGCGGTAGCACCTGACCCGCTCGCCGCACGCGATCTGATCAAGCAGCACAACCCTGATGTGTTGACCCTGGATGTCGAGATGCCGCGCATGGATGGTCTCGATTTTCTCGAGCGGCTGATGCGGCTGCGGCCGATGCCGGTACTGATGGTCTCGTCGCTGACCCAGGCCGGCTCGGAAGTGACGCTACGCGCGCTGGAGCTTGGTGCGGTGGACTTCCTGGCCAAGCCGGCTCTGGGGATTCGCAGTGGGATGCTCGATTACGCCGAGCTGATCGCCGACAAGATACGTGCGGCGGCACGCTCACGGCCGCGTCAGGCGCGACGCAGTGACAGTCCGGCGCCCAAGGCGCTCAAGGCGCCTCTGATCAGCAGTGAGAAGCTGCTGATCATTGGCGCCTCAACCGGTGGTACTGAGGCGATTCGGCATGTGCTGGAACCGCTGCCCGCCAACAGTCCGGCGATTCTGATCACTCAGCACATGCCCGGGGGGTTTACTCGGTCGTTTGCCGAGCGTCTCGACAAGCTGTGTCGGATCACCGTCAAGGAGGCCCAGGAGGGCGAGCGGGTGCTGCCTGGGCATGCCTATATCGCCCCCGGTGATCAGCATCTCGAGCTGGCGCGCAGCGGCGCGAATTATGTAGTGCGGCTCAACGATGGACCGCCGGTCAATCGCCATCGGCCGTCGGTGGATGTGCTGTTCGATTCGGCGGCCAAGCAGGCGGGTCGCAACGCCATCGGCGTGCTGCTCACGGGGATGGGCAAGGACGGCGCCAAGGGCCTGTTGACCATGCGGCAGGCCGGCGCAGTGACCCTGGCCCAGGACGAAGCGAGCTGCGTGGTGTTTGGCATGCCTCGCGAGGCGATTGCCCTGGGCGGTGCCGCCGAGGTGGTCAGCCTCGATGACGTTGCCCCGCGCCTGATGGCGCTAGTGGCAGCGTCGGGCCGTGCCCAGCGCGTATAGGGTGGTACGCCCCACCCATGAGAACAACGCCAGTCTGTCGCTTAGCGGCCGGATTGGCATAAAAAATACCATTAAGGAAACGCCGGGATGATGGGATTATTGCGCAACCTCAAGATCAGCCTGCTGGTAAACGTGGTACTGGCCGCCTTTATCGTGATGTTCGGTGCGCTGCTGGTGCTGAGTACGCTGGAATCGCGCAGCGCCAACCAGACCATCGATCTGCAAACACTGGTCAGCGATCATCAGCTCAACGAGTTCAACCGCGCCGAGGCGTTGCTTAACCAGGGGCGGGTCAACCTGGAGGCGGGTCTGGGGCATATGATGGTTGGCCGTATGGGGGACGCTCGCGAGGCGGGCGAGACCGCCGAAGAGTTCCTGGCGCGCGCTCAGGTACGGCTCCAGAATTTTATCGACGCGCCTAAGAGCCCTGAGGGAGAGACCCTGGCCGCGCCTGTCATTACCCATTTCGAGACGCTGCTGGTAATGGCCACAGAGCAGGTCGAGAGCCTGGACCAGATGGATACCAGTGGCTTTGCCCAGGTAAGGGCGGATATGGAAGCGCCCGGTGCCCAACTGGCCGAGGCGTCCGAAGCGTTTGTGACGCATGCTGACCAGCGCATCGCGGAGCAGCGTGAGTCCTATGACAGTCAGTCCCAGCTATTTGCCTGGTTCGAGATCGCCATGCTGGTGCTGGTGGCGCTGCTGGTCATGGTGCTGTTCGTGGTGCTGCGGGCGCTGCTGGTCAAACCGTTGGGACGGGCGGTGGAGAGCCTGGAGCGGATTGCCGAGGCGGACCTCTCCGAGGAGATTCAGGTCAAGGGCCGCAATGAGATCGGCCAGCTGTTCAACGCGATGCGCAATATGCAGCAGAGTCTGATGCGCATCGTCGGCGACGTGCGCCAGAGCAGCAATTCGATCCATGTCGGCACTCGCGAGATCGCTGGCGGTAACGCCGACCTCTCCTCGCGTACGGAGCAGCAGGCCGCTTCCCTCGAGGAGACCGCCACCAGCATGGAAGAGTTGACCGCGACGGTGAAGCAGAATGCCGACAACGCCCGTCAGGCCAGCGGGCTGGCGTTCGAGGCCTCGAGCACAGCCGGCCGCGGCGGCGAGGTGGTTGATCGTGTCATCACCACCATGCATGGTATCTCCGGCAGTTCCAAGAAGATCGCCGATATCACCGGGGTGATCGACTCGATCGCTTTCCAGACCAATATTCTGGCGCTCAACGCCTCGGTGGAGGCGGCGCGGGCCGGCGAGCAGGGCCGTGGCTTTGCCGTGGTGGCTGGTGAGGTGCGCAACCTGGCCGGGCGCAGTGCCGATGCCGCCAAGGAGATCAAGGGGCTGATCGAGAGCTCGGTATCCCAGGTGCAGGAGGGGTCGACGCTGGTCGAGCAGGCCGGCGAGACCATGCAGGAGGTGGTGGCCGCGGTCAAACGCGTCACCGATATCATGGATGAGATTTCGGCGGCCTCTCAGGAGCAGAGTGACGGTATCGAGCAGGTCAGCCAGGCCGTCAGTCAGATGGATGAGGTGACCCAGCAGAACGCTGCGCTGGTGCAGCAGGCGGCGGCAGCGGCGGTATCGCTTGAAGACCAGGCCAATCGTCTCGAGCAGGCGGTGGCGGTGTTCCGCATCCAGGGCGGCGCTCAGCACCAGGCGCTGCCTGTGGGTGAGCGTGACGCCGACCGTGAGACGCCTGCCCGACTGGCGCAACCGTCGTCCAAGGCGCCTGAGCCAGCCAAGCGCTCGCGCCGCGAAGCCGTGACCGAAGACGACTGGGAAGAGTTCTGATCGCGTCGCTAACGACGCAATGACCTAAGCGGGCCGGCGCCGCCGGCCCTGATTGACCGCCATGACGTAACGAGGAAGACCAATGGCCGACAAGAACATGAGTATTCTGGTGGTGGACGATTTTCCGACCATGCGTCGGATCGTACGTAGCCTGCTCAAGGAGCTGGGATTCACCAACGTGGAAGAGGCCGAAGACGGTCAGGACGGGCTGTCGAAGCTGCGCAGCGGCAATTTCGAGTTCGTGGTCTCGGACTGGAACATGCCCAACCTCGATGGTCTGGAGATGCTCAAGCAGATCCGCGCCGATGATGCCCTCAAGGACCTGCCGGTATTGATGGTGACCGCCGAGGCCAAGAAGGAAAATATCATTGCCGCCGCTCAGGCCGGCGCCAACGGCTATGTCGTCAAGCCGTTCACTGCCGCGACCCTTGAAGAGAAGCTCAACAAGATCTTCGAAAAGCTGGGTATGTGAGCGGGGTGAATTCACTCACCGTGGGCCATTAGCCGGCCTCAAGGAGAAAACGATTATGAGCGATGCACAGCGTGCGTCTGCCCAGGGGGCGGCCGGCAGCGATGATCTGGTTCAGCGCATCGGCCACCTGACCCGAATGCTGCGCGAAAGCATGCGCGAGCTGGGCTTGGAGAAGGAGATCGAGCGTGCTGCGGAGGCAATTCCCGACGCTCGCGACCGTCTGAGCTATGTGGCGTCGATGACCGAGCAGGCCGCCGAACGGGCGCTCAATGCGATTGACCGCGCTCAGCCAATTCAGGATGCGATGGGCGAACAGGCCGAGGCGCTCGACAAGCAGTGGCAGGCCTGGTTCGAGAATCCCATGGAGCTCGACGAGGCCAAGGCACTGGTCCAGGATACCCGCGCCTATCTCGGCAAGGTGCCGGCCCAGACTCAGGCCACCAATGCTGAGTTGATGGAAATCATGATGGCACAGGATTTCCAGGATCTGACGGGCCAGGTCATCAAGAAGATGATGGAGATGATCCGTGAGATCGAGCATCAGCTGGTGCAGGTGCTGCTCGATAGCGTGCCCGCAGGCGAAGAGCGCGAGAAGCTCCAGCGCCGCGCCGATGGTCAGTGGCAAGCCGATGCCAAGAAGCGCGAGGAGTCATTGCTCAACGGACCGCAGATCAAGCCGGAAGGTGCCGACGTGGTCAGTTCCCAGGACCAGGTCGACGACCTGCTAGACGACCTCGGCTTCTAGGCCGGCAGTAGATACTCTCCCCCAGATAGCGCCCGCAGCGCGGTAGTCGTGAATAAAGCCACGATTCGCCGCGCTTTTTGGCGTATCACCCTTGCCTCTCTTTCTCGACAATGGCCAGCGTCCACCCCTCAGCTTCGTGAAGACGCCTACGCGCCATGGCCGACCAGAACAGCGATCAGGAAAAGACCGAAGAAGCCACGCCGCGACGCCTGCAGAAGGCGCGCGATGATGGTCAGGTCGCGCGTTCCCGTGAGTTGACCACCTTCATGCTGCTGCTGGGCGGCGTGATCGGCCTCTATACCATGGGGGCGATGCTCTATGACCAGCTGGGGCTGGCCATGGAGCAGGCGTTTCTGTTCGAGCGTCGGCACGCCTTCGAGGTAATGCCGATGTTGACGCACATATTCAATATCGGCCAGCACACGCTGCTGACAATGCTGCCGCTATTCCTGCTGCTGATGCTGGTGGCGCTGGTGGCCCCGGCGCTACTCGGCGGTTGGTTGATTTCGGCCAAGTCGCTCAAGCCGCAGTTGTCAAAGCTCAACCCGCTCAAGGGCCTCAAGCGGATGTTCGGCGTGCAGGCGGTGATCGAGCTGCTCAAGGCGATCGCCAAGTCGGCGCTGGTGGGCGGTGTGGCGTTGACCTTTCTCTACACCAACCGCGGCAGATACTTGAGCCTGATGGATCAGCCGATCCAGCAGGCCCTGGCCAGTGCCATGCAGTTGGCGGCGCTGGCCTGTGGGCTGGCTATCCTGGCACTGGTGGTGGTGATCCTGATCGACGTGCCGTACCAGCTCTGGAGCCATGCCAAGAAGCTGCGCATGAGCAAGGAGGAGGTCAAGCGCGAGCACAAGGAGACCGAGGGTGACCCGCATCTCAAGGCGCGGATCCGCTCCCAGCAGCAGTCGATGGCGCGCAACCGCATGATGAGCAAGGTGCCCGAGGCAGACGTGATCGTCACCAACCCGACCCATTACGCGGTGGCGCTGAGCTACGACGATGGGCTGATGTCGGCGCCGCGGGTGGTGGCCAAGGGGGCCGATGCGGTGGCCGGCAGAATCCGCGAGCTAGGCGAGGAGCACGGGGTGCCGCTGCTGGAGGCGCCGCCGCTGGCAAGGGCGCTCTATCACCATGTCGATCTCGACCGTGAGATTCCGGCTGAGCTGTATACCGCGGTGGCAGAGGTCCTGGCCTGGGCGTTCCGCCTCAAGCGTGCCCATGACGGGGTGGAGGAAATGCCAGATACGCCCAGTGACCTGCCGGTCCCGGCTGAACTCGATGCCAAGGCGCCGAATGGCGCGGCATCTGGAGAGAATGATGTTACCGAGGAGCCTCGATGAGAGCGCTGACTGATCTGCTGGGCCGTCGCGACTGGATGGGCGACGTGCACATGAAACTGCTGGCCGGCCCGATCCTGATCCTCATGATCCTGTCGATGATGATCCTGCCGCTGCCGCCATTCGCACTGGACATGTTCTTCACCTTCAATATCGCGCTAGCGGTGATGGTGCTGCTGGTCAGCATGTTTACCCAGAAGCCGCTCGACTTCGCCGCTTTCCCGGCGATTCTGCTGTTCACCACCCTGCTGCGGCTGTCGCTGAACGTGGCTTCGACCCGCGTGATTCTGATGGAAGGGCATAGCGGTGGAGACTCGGCGGGCAAGGTGATCGAGGCGTTCGGCCAGTTTCTGGTCGGCGGCAACTTCGCGGTTGGCCTGGTGGTGTTCCTGATCCTGGTGATCATCAACTTCATGGTCATCACCAAGGGGGCCGGGCGGATTGCCGAAGTCGGCGCTCGCTTTATGCTGGATGCCATGCCCGGCAAGCAGATGGCCATCGACGCCGACCTCAACGCCGGTCTGATCGGCGAAGACGACGCCCGCAAGCGGCGCGCCGAGGTGGCTCAGGAGGCCGATTTCTACGGCTCCATGGACGGTGCCAGCAAGTTCGTGCGCGGCGACGCCATGGCCGGCCTGGTGATCATGGTGGTCAATATCATCGGTGGCCTGCTGATCGGCATGCTCCAGCACGGCATGGATTTCGGTAGCGCTGCGCGTACCTATACCTTGATGACCATTGGCGATGGCCTGGTGGCGCAGATCCCGGCACTGGTGATCTCCACTGCGGCAGGTGTGACGGTATCCCGCGTCACTACCGATGAAGATGTCGGCCAGCAGATGATCAGTCAGCTGTTCGTCAATCCCCAGGTGTTGATCCTGGCAGCCTGTGTGATGGGCATGCTGGGTATGGTGCCGGGGATGCCTAACTTCGTGTTCCTGTTCTTTACTGTGCTACTGGGCGGTCTGGCCTGGTGGCTGATGCGGCGTAAGGAGACCGAGCTGGCCGAGCAGGAGATCAGCGCTGCACCGCCACCACCACCCGAGGCACCGGAGGCCAGTTGGGACGATGTGCAACTCGTCGATACCCTGGGCCTGGAAGTCGGTCATCGCTTGATTCCGCTGGTCGATCATCGCCAGCAGGGCGAGCTGCTGGGGCGCATCAAGAGCGTGCGCAAGAAATTTGCCCAGGACGTCGGCTTCCTGCCGGCAGTGGTGCATATCCGCGACAACCTCGAGCTGGGTCCCAACACTTACGTGATTTCGCTGAAGGGTGTCGAGGTAGGACGCGGCGACGCCTTCCCGGGCAAGTGGCTGGCCATCGATCCGGGCCAGGTGTCGGGTCACGTCGAGGGCACCGCGACCACTGATCCGGCGTTCGGCCTGCCGGCGGTGTGGATCGATACCGCGCAACGCGAGCACGCCCAGGTGTATGGCTATACCGTGGTCGATGCCGGCACCGTGGTCGCCACCCACCTCAATCACCTGCTGCATCGTCACGCCAGCGAGATGCTTGGCCGCAGCGAGGTGCAGCAGCTGCTCGACAAGCTCGGCGAGGACAATAAGTCGCTGGTCGAGGATGTGGTGCCCAAGGCGATCACCCTCACCACCCTGCAGCGGCTGCTGCAGAACCTGCTCGACGAGGATGTGTCGATTCGCGACATGCGTACCATTCTCGATACCCTGGCCGAGCATGCCGGTCCGCAGAGCGATGCCGCCAGCCTTACTGAGGTGGTGCGGGTGGCGCTGGGTCGCTCGATTACACAGCAGTGGTTCCCCGGCGACGAGGAGCTGCACGTGATCGGCCTGGATGCCAACCTCGAGCAGGTGCTTATGCAGGCGATGAACAACGGCGGGGCCCTGGAGCCCGGCCTGGCCGATACCCTGATGGCCGAGACCGAGCAGGCGCTGAGCCATCAGGAGATGGCCGGCGAGCCGCCGGTGCTGGTCGTGCAGCACAACCTGCGCGCGGTGCTGGCGCGCTTCCTGCGGCGTCGCCTACGCCACCTGGTGGTGCTGTCCCAGGCCGAGATTCCCGACGATCGCACCCTGCGTGTCACCAGCACGGTGGGAGCCCGCGGATGAGCCGCCTGCTCGATCATGTCACTAAATGCCAGCAAGCGAGGACTGTGCGATGAGTGTTCAACGGTTTCTCGGCGTCAATAGCCGCGAGGCGATGCGCCAGGTACGCGCCGCCCTGGGCGACGATGCGCTGATCCTCTCCAACCGCGACGTCGAGGGTGGCGTTGAGGTGCTTGCCCTGGCCGACGAGGCCCATGGCCGGATGACCTCGCCGAATGAGGCGCCGTCGCCCTCCGCTGAGACGTCTTCCCGTGAGCCAGTGGCAGGGCTGCGCTCTCCCGCCGATGCGTCGCGCCAGGCGCGGGCCTATGCCAGCCAGGCGGCGGCGCGCACGGCAGCGCCGCGTCAAGCCGAACCGCAGACTCGTCCCGCCGCCGAGCCGACAGCGCCCGCTCAGCCAGATTTTGCTGCGCTCAGCGAGCGCCTGCTCGGTGAAATGCAGGAGATGCGTGACATGCTGGGGCGCCAGCAGCGCGAACAGCACGGCGATCGCGACCCCCTGGCGCGGCTGTATCAACGCTTGTGGTCGGCCGGGGTCGGTCCGCGGCTGGCGGCTGAGCTGCTGGCCGAACTGCCGGCCGAGCTGGATGCGGCCACCGACAGCGATGCCCAGGACGCCTGGCTGGCACGTCAGCTCAGCGCACGCCTCAGCGCACCGCGTGATGAAGCGGCGCTGCTCGATGAAGGCGGGGTCATTGCCCTGGTCGGCCCCACCGGGGTTGGCAAGACGACGACGACCGCAAAGCTCGCCGCGCGCTACGTGATGCGTCACGGCAGCGACGGTGTGGCGCTGGTGACCACCGACAGCTATCGCATCGGCGCCCATGAGCAGCTGCGTATCTATGCGCGCCTGCTGGGCGTCGAGGTGCACGCACAGGACGCCGACGCGCCGCTCGACGAGACCCTGGCGCGGCTTGCCGATAAACGCCTGGTGATCATCGATACCGTCGGCATGAGCCAGCGCGACGGGCGTCTGGTGCAACAGATCGAGCAGCTCTCCGCCAGCGGTCGCCGAGTGCGGCTGCTGCTGTTGCTCAACGCCGCCAGCCATGGCGATACGCTCGAGGACGTCATTGTCAGCTATCGTCAGGCGGCGCGGGCGGCCAACAATCGCCTCGATGACTGCATTCTGACCAAGCGCGATGAGGCGGCAAGGCTGGGGCCGCTATTGGATAGCGTGATTCGCCACGGCCTGTCGCTGCACTATGAGTCGCATGGTCAGCAGGTGCCGGAGGACCTGAGCCTGGCCGACGCGGCGGCGCTGGTCGCCGAGGCGCTGCGGGTCGAGGGAGATTCGCCGTTTACCCCCGAGTTCAGTGCGCTGCGCGAGCCGGCGGCGAGTGGCCAGAAGCGCCTGACGGCGCTGTCGCGGGGGCTGTTGGGCCAGGGCCGAGCACTGCGGGCAGCGCTCGATGCGCTACGCGCTCATCAGCCCGGCTTTGCGCTGGTCGAGGGCGCCTGGCAGCTGGCGTGCCAGCCCCTGGAGCGCCAGCGCGGCGCCCTGGATGGACTGCATGCCGCTCAGCTGGCAGCGGCTCGTGAGACCGGTGACAGTCACGGATTGACCCTGCTGTGGGGCACTCAGCGGGTGAACGGCTGCGACTGGCGGCTGCCGTGTGGAGCGACCAGCGCCGATGGTCGGCTGTTGGCCAGCGGCTGGCAGACCCAACGCCTTCCGGCGGGGGATCTCGAGCGGTTCGAGTGGAGCGCTCAGCAGCTGGGGCCTGAGGCCCACGTGCTGGCCTCCTTGCCGACGGGAGATGCGCTGAGCTGGCTCAGCGCCTGGCAGCTGCCGTGGTTGGCTGCAACCAAACCGAACCAGCGAGTGCTGGTCGACGGCCAGCGGATCCCGGTAGGTGCGCTGGTGACGCAGGCGTCGCCACACAGTGAGGTGACAATTCGCCATCAGGGGCGACGCTTGTCGCTGGCGCTGCATCAGCTGCCGGTCAGCCATGCCGCCCGCAGTGGCCTGGAGGTGCCGCCGCTATCGCTGTTGACTGCGATACCAGTGGATCTCGACAGCGGTAAGCGACTGGCATGCCGCTACTGGCTGACATCACTAGCATCCGATACTCCGCCGCAGTCGTTGATTGCCCAGCAGCTGATGCTGGCGGAGATGCCTGGCTTGACGCGTCGGGCCTGGCAGGGCGTGATCGACGCCGGTTTCGGCGCCGGCGACGCCGAGCTGCGCTTGCAGCTTGCTTACGGCTTGGCCTGCGTAGCGCTCAATCTGGCTCAGGACGAGGGCGAGTGGGCGATGGATGTGCGCGCTCAGTTGCTGACACTGCTGGGCAGTAAACGCAGCCGGCAGGCGGCGTCCCTGCTCGATGCGTTGATCCATCTGTTGACGGCGCGGGATGTCTTCCGTGAGGTGGCCGCCTGAGATGTCGAGCATGTCGTTCAAGGATCAGGCGGCAGGGTTGCGCCAGTGGGCGGGTGAATCCTCCGCTGCGGAGCCGGTGGCGTCATCGCCGCCCGGGGCGTCACGTACCCGGCAGGTCGAGTCTGCCATGGCCCGGCGTACCCTGATG
Source organism: Halomonas sp. ML-15 (assembly GCF_014779595.1). Classification (GTDB taxonomy): domain Bacteria; phylum Pseudomonadota; class Gammaproteobacteria; order Pseudomonadales; family Halomonadaceae; genus Franzmannia. Next base: position 212,926 of record NZ_JACXZT010000001.1, on the reverse strand, counting down.
GTGGTAGGACTGCCTGCTAACGATGCGGCACCCGTCTACCGTCTGCTGGAGTCGTGGCGGCGTCAGGGACAAGCCTGGGTCGGCGAGCCAAGTGCCTGGCGAGTGGTGCCGTTGACCACTGACAGTCACCACCTGCCCGTGCTGGCGGAACAGCAGATGCGCTGGGCGCTATGGATCGACAGCGATCCCGAGGCCTTTCGGCGTAGCTACCGTTTGCTCAAGCAGCTCGCCGAGCGTGGCGGGCCGAGCTGTCTGATGGCGCTGCATCCACGCCTGAGCACGTCACGCGGCCTGCTCAACAATCTGCGTCAGGCCGCCGCCGAGTTTCTCGGCATCCGTCTGTTGTTGGTAAAGCCCGGCGCCGCGGGGAGCGGTACATGAGGGCGGCGTGGGTGCCCAGACTGGGTGCGCTGGCTGTGCTGGCTGCCTGCGCGCAGTGGGGCATGGCGGATACCGCCGCGGTGTCGGGCAGCTGGATTGCCGAGACCGATGGCGTACGAGTGGCGGTACCCGGTCGCGACACGCATAGTCGGCCGCTGGCGCCGGGGCCAGGCGTCCCGGCGCGGGCGCAGATTTCCCAGGTGGGCTGGCAGTACGCCACGCCACCGGGCACGGCGTACCAGGCCTGGCTATGCCATCCGCAGCGTTGCATGCGTCTTGGCAGCTCGCGGGGTCGCAGCGAGGCGCTGGCGGGACTGTCAGCAAGCGAGCCGTTGACGTTTCGCTTTCGGCTTGGGGCGGGGAGCCGGCCGGCACAGATCAGCGAGCTGCAGGTGTTCGTCGACTATCGTCGGCCGGTCGAGGCAAAGGCGCAAAAAACCGTCGGGCAGTGAGGCTATTCTTGGCATGGCGGTTTGCCCCATCGCGGGATAATGCCAGCATGATGGCTCTGCCCCTAGGGGTGCGATTCGATTTCCAGGTTGACTGAGGTCGCAGCGATAGCGATGTACACGGCAAAGGGCAAGATCGATCAAGGCGCACTGCTTGAGCAGTATCTGCCGCTGGTGCGCCGCCAGGCGCTGGCCATGCAGGTCAAGTTGCCGGCGAGCGTCGAACTCGACGACCTGATCCAGGCCGGCATGGTCGGGCTGCTCGACTGTCTCAATCGTTTCGATGCGGGGCAGGGGGCGAGCTTTGCCACCTATGCCAGTCAGCGCATTCGTGGGGCGATGATCGATGAGCTGCGCAGCCGCGATTGGGTGCCGCGCAGCGTTCGGCGCAATGCGCGAGCCCTGGACGAGGCCCTGCGGCGAGCCGAGCAGCGCCTGGGGCGTGCCGCCGAAGAGCAGGAAATCGCCGACGAGATGGGCGTCGAACTTGCTGAGTACCATCAGCTGCTAGGCGACACCAACGGCGGCCAGTTGCTGCCCTACGAGGAGATGGTGGCAGAGGGCGTGGAGCCGGGGAACGGCGAGGGCGCACCGCCGTCACCCTTTGCTGCACTGGTCGATGGCGAGCAGCGCCAGCGATTGGTAGAAGCGATTGAACAGCTCCCCGAGCGCGAGAAACTGCTCCTGGGCCTCTACTATCAAGAAGAGCTCAACCTCAAGGAGATTGGCGCGGTACTCGGCGTCAGTGAATCGCGGGTCTGCCAGCTGCACAGTCAGGCAGTGACGCGTCTCAAGGCGCGGCTGACCTGATCCCTGGCGGACCGCGACGTCCGCTACTCCTCCTGCAGGCTGCTCATCAGCGCCTGCGTCTCCTGCAGCGCTCCCAGATAGGCCGTCCTCAACTGCGCATTGGGCGGCATCCCTGAATCTTCTGCATCGAGAGCGACGAAGGCCTGGTAGTCGCGGGCGATGGTCAAAATAGCGCCGAGCTGGCCACTGCCGTCGCGAATCGCGGCGTTTATGGAATCGCTCAGTTCGACTTCGTCGAGCAGCGCGCTCATCCCGATTCCCAGCATGGTGTCCATCAGCGAGAACAGGCCGGTGGTGAAGGCGTCTTCCGGATCGAGCTGGGGGAAGGGCGCGGCCAGATGCTTGCACATGGTGGCGCGGGTCAGGGCGTGCTTGAGCGCCAGGCGTGACACCGGGCCGTTCTGGGCCAGCATCACCGTGGCGACCAGGGTGCGCAGTTCATTGATACCGAGCACGTGCAGGCTTCTGCGCAGGCTGCTACCCCCAGTCTGGGCGTAGTAGCTTGAGTTGGCGCGTTTGATGACGATCAGGTACAGGTGTGGGTCCTGAGCGATCATGTCAGCCAGGCGCTCGGTGTTGACCATCTCGCGGTAGAGCTCGCGAATCAGCTTGATCTGAATGCTGGGATTGCTGCGCCGGCTCGCGGTGGGAGGGGCAACATTGCTTGGCTGGGCGAAGAAGAACCCCTGCAGTAGCGAACAGCCGGCCCGACGCGCGGCGTCTATCTGATCGCGGGTTTCGAGGCGTTGGGCGAGCAGCTGGCAGTCGGCGGAGCGGAAGGCGTCGAGGCGCTCGGATGTGATGCCCTCGTCGAGACGGAACTTGATGATATCGGCGATACCGCTGAGGGTCTCGATGTCTCCCTGAAGCACGGCGCTGGCGTCCAGGGCCAGCTGGTAACCGCGCTGTTTGATCTGCGCCAAGGCGTTGGTAAGGTCGTTGAGTGGCGTGCCGTCGTCAAGGACTTCGATGACCACATTGTTGGCCGGAAACGGCAGCAGCTCCGGCCGTTCGAGCCACTCTCTGGACACCTTGAGAAACAGCAGCCGTTCACCAATCAGCTTGTCGAGTCCGATCTCGTAGATAGCCATGCTGCTGGCTCGAGCGGTGGCCAGCAGCGGATCGGTGATAGTGGCGCTGTCGTCGCTAGCGCTGGCGCGGTAGAGGAGTTCGTCGCCGATGTGATGTAAATCGGCATCGCACACCGGCTGCAGCGCAATGCAGTAGCTGTCTTCGGCAAGGTCATCGCTGGCGATCGCGTTGGCCAGAGGAGTGTCGCTGCGTGATGGCACGTTGGTTCCCTGCGTTCGATCCGGTCGGGCCCCGATGGCGGACTGTCATGCCTCGTTCTCATCCTGGGGGATGAGTAGGATACTACTCGTCACCGTCGACACTGACAATTTGGCTAGTGCGAACTAAGGGGCGTTGGCGCCGGCCACGGTGAACGCCTCGCATGCCGAACGCATTTCCACTCAAAAAAAACGGCCACCCGGGAGGGTGGCCGTGTGATCAGCATATCCAGCCCATTCAGGCCTGCTGCGAGCGACCGCCGCGCCGACGGCGTGGCGCGCGGGTGTCATCAGCGCTGCGGCGGGGTTGGTCGTTGCGATTGCCGCTGGCACGCTGGCCGCCACCGTTGCCGCGTTTCTGCTGGCCGCGACGGCCGTTCTCGATCGGCTCGGGCTTGGCGTTGGGGTCGGGCTCAAAACCGGGTTCGATGTGCTTCTCGAGGTCGCGCTTGATCAGCCGCTCGATGCCCTTGAGCAGGCCGTGCTCGTCGACGCAGACCAGCGATACCGCTTTGCCCTCGCTACCGGCACGGCCGGTACGCCCGATGCGGTGCACGTAGTCTTCGGCAACATTGGGCAGTTCGAAGTTGACGACGTGGGGCAGCTCGCTGATATCCAGGCCGCGGGCGGCGATATCGGTGGCGACCAGCACTCGCAGGTCGCCGGCCTTGAACGATGCCAGCGCCTTGGTGCGTGCCGACTGGCTCTTGTTGCCGTGAATCGCCATGGCCGGGATGTCTTGCTTGGAGAGCTGCTCGGCGAGCCGGTTGGCACCGTGCTTGGTACGTGTGAATACCAGCACCTGGTTCCACTGCTGGGTGCTGATCAGGTGGGCCAGCAGCTCACGCTTCTTCTCGCGGTCGACCTTGTAGACGGCCTGATCGACCAGCTCGGCGGTGGTGTTGCGACGCGCCACCTCGATCATCTCCGGGTTGTTCAGCAGGCCGCCGGCGAGACGCTGAATCTCGTCGGAGAAGGTCGCCGAGAACAGCAGGTTCTGGCGCTGCTTGGGAAGCACGCGGAGGATCTTCTTGATGTCGTGGATAAAGCCCATGTCGAGCATGCGGTCGGCTTCATCGAGCACCAGGGTCTCGATTTGCGACAGATCGACGTGCTTCTGCTGATGCAGGTCGAGCAGTCGGCCCGGCGTCGCCACCAGGATATCCAGGCCGCCGCGGATGGCGTCGACCTGGGGCTGCTGGCCGACGCCGCCGAAGATCACGTGGGAGCGCAGCTTGAGGTAGCGGCCATAGCCGGTGACGTTCTCGCCGATCTGCGCGGCCAGCTCACGGGTTGGAGTCAGCACCAGCGCACGGATCTGACGCGGCTTGGGGCGCGGGCCGTCGGCGAGGCGCTGCAGCAACGGCAGGGTGAAGCCGGCGGTCTTGCCGGTGCCGGTCTGGGCGCTGGCGAGCATATCGCGGCCCTGGAGCACCGCAGGGATCGCTTTCAGCTGAATGGGCGTAGGGGTGGTGTAGCCCTGTTCGTCAACAGCGCGCAGCAGTTCGGCCCGTAGGCCGAGGTCGGAAAAGCTCATGCAAACTCCGGATATCACGAGGTGACCGCTCGCCTCTCCTGGGTGTGAGAAGCGTGAGTCCCGGGACACATCGTGGGAAAAATCGATGACAGGCGCGGCAAGAAGGGACCGTGAAGTGCCGCAGCGCGTCATGATGACAGACATCGCGTTGTCTTGCACTAAAGGATTAGCTGTTTCCAATGCTATTGCAGGTGGGTGGCACCGCTCGGGCTGATCCGTCGACAGGCCTGCGAGGAGGCGCTGTAAACCATCCCTGGGCGCTACCGATGCCATCCCTGGCATCGAAACCTCCTCTTCGGCCTGTCCCCGGCGCCCTTCGCTTAGGGGCAATTGCTCCCTTACTGACTAAGGCCGGCCTGCAGGCGCGCCAGGGTGGCATTGGTAATGCCGGGGATGGCTTCCAGCTGCTCACGCGATAGCGCGCGCAGTGCTTCAATGCTGGTCACGCCGGCCAGCAGCAGGCGGCGGGCGGTGACCGTACCGACACCGTCGACGGCAGTGAGCGGGGCGGCATGGGCGTCGAGGAAGGCGTGCTGCTGGTCCTCGCTCAGGCCATCGCAGGCGCCCTGCTGATAAAGCATCAGGGCCAGACCGGCCATGCCCTGGCGGATTCGCGCCAGCGGCGGCAGCTGGATCTCGGGGTGCGCCTGGGTCAAGGCTTCGAGAGCGACGATGTCCTCGAGGGCTTGGCCCAGCAGGGCGCGCTTTTCGGTGGTGTCCTGGCTGTCGATGGCCTGGGTGAGGGCGTGCTCGACCCGCTCTGCTCGGGCCTTGAGGTCGAGGGCCAGGGCGTGCTGCTGTTGACGCTGATCGTCCATGTCATGAGTCCTTTGGCGGGGTGGTGAACACCTCAATAGCCTAGCGCAATTCCTGCAGGCGGTCGGCGAGTTGATCGGCCACCGCGTCCCAGCTGTGGCCCAGCGCGCGAACCAGGGCCGGGTAACCGTCGGCATCGAGGGTGGTGATGGCGGAAAATGGTTCCAGGGTGACGACCTCGCCTTGCGCATCGCGCAGCTGCCACTCGCCGCGGGCGATGGCGCGCCCATCGTATCGTCCCTGGAAATGGGTGACGTCGAGACGCAGTTCATAGGCGCCGTCACGGCGTCCGTCCTCGCCCAGTACCTGGGTATCCGGCAGGCGCTCGGCGAGCCGCTGGCGGAGACCCCGCTGCAGTTGGCGCGGCAGGTCCTCGGCCCAGAGGTGTTGGCGGGCGCGGTTGAGGGTGATGTCGTCGAGCTGCATGACGATGCCCTCGGCATCGAGGTAGTCAGTGATCCGGACCCGCGCGACGACCAGTCGCTGGCTGGGAGCCTCGCCGCGGCTGATCGGGGGGGATTGGGCGCCCTCCGGCAGACTGTAGCGCTGGGCGCTGGTGCCGCCGCCGCTGGCGCAGCCGGCCAGCAGGACGAGGATCAGCAGCAGCGTGGCGGTGGCAAGCCAGCGTGGTCTGAGCGGAGTGGAGCGGTCGCATGAGCGAAGGTTCGGCACGTGGTGATCTCCCTGTCAGGCGGCACGGTCGAGGCCGTGCCGCTGGGCGCTATCATGGTCTATCGTGCGTCAGTTTTCATCAATCGCGCGGCGCTCGAGGTTCCGGGTCATCACCGCTGCGGCGATCGAAGATCAGTGCGCTTGGCTGCTCGCTGATGGTTCGGGCGGCGGGCTGCAGGTCGCGCATCAGACGCTCGAGGCGCTGCATGGCGCCCGTCAATTCGCGATAGGCGTCGGATTCTGGCGACAGACCGGAGAGCGTCTCACGCAGTTCGATCAAACTGCGATTGAGGTTGTCCGGCATCTCGCGGGTGGCCGGATCGTCGGCGATGGCCTGGAAGGTACCGGTCAATTCGCGGACCTCTTCGAGCATCGCTTCGGACTGCGCCAGATTACGGTCCAGGCCGCTGAGAATCGGTTCGATCTCGAGGTTGTTGAGCTTGTCGAGCAGGTTGCCGACCTGGGCCTCGATCTGGGCAAACCCGCCAGAGGTGGTGGGGAATACACGACGCTCCTCGAAGACCTCGGCGATATACTCGCCCTCCAGGTCACGCTGGAAGTTGAGGTCGACGAACATGGCGCCTGTCAGCAGGTTGCCGGCCTTGAGCGAGGCGCGCAGACCGATGTCGAACAGCCGCTCGAAGCGCTCTTCCCACTCGTTGAGGTCGAAATTGGCGTCGTCGTCATCATTGGCGAGGCGCTGTGGTTCGATTCGCACCAACACCGGGATCGCGAAGCCCTCACGTCCCTCCGGTTGGGTGGCGCTGAAGTTCCAAGGCACGCTGGCGACGGTACCGATGCGTACACCGCGGAACTCCACCGGGGCGCCGCGGGACAGGCCGCGCACAGTGTCATCGATCAGCAACACGTACTCCAGATAGCGATTGAAGCTGCCCTGTTGGGCGCTGTCCTCGTCGGGATAAAGATTGAAGGTGGTGTCGGGCTCGACCATCGGGCCTAGCGGAACGTCCTCGGGCACGCCGAAGGTCACGCCGCCACCGAGCAGGGCTTCGAAGGACTCGACGTTGACGCGCACCCCCTCGGAATCGAGACGCAGGTCGATGCCGCTGGCCGACCAGAAGCGGGTACTCTCGGTGACCAGTACGTCGTAGGGGCTCTCGATAAACAGACGCTGGCGCATCTGGCGGTTCTCGGCGTCGAACTCGGTGGCCTCGACGCGGCCAACGGTGTAGCCCTGATAGGTGACGGGATCGCCTAGCCGCAGCGAGTTGCCCAGTTGGCTAAGCAGATTGATGCGAATGCCCTCGGCGTCCTGCGCGGCCACCGGCGGTTGATCGAGTACATCGAACTCGCGACGCGGCGACGCGCTGCTGCCGGGCTGAAGCTGTATATAGGCGCCGGATAGTACGGTGCCAAGGCCGCTGATGCCCTCACGGCCGATGCGTGGCTTGACCACCCAGAAGCGCGAGTCGTCGACCAGCATGCGCTCGGCATCGGGGCTGATGCGGGCGATGATTTCAGTGCTGCGCAGGTCGTCGGAGAGCCCCACACGCTCGACGCGACCGATTTCGACATTGCGGGTCTTGATCAGGGTGCTGCCGGCCTCGATTCCCTCGGCATTATCCATCATCAGGGTGATCTGGGTGCCGCGCTGCAGGTAGTTGTCGTAGGCCAGCCACAGGCCGATCAGCAGGGCCACGATGGGGACGATCCAGATCGGCGAGATGCGCCTCTGGCGGCGACGCTTGGCCTTGTGGACGGGGGCGGCGGGGCGGTCTTCGGTCATCGGGCGGTTCCTGGAGCGTCGGGCTCGGCGGTGTCGGCGTGTTTACTCTGCGGGTCGTCCCAGATCAGGCGTGGATCGAAGGTCATGGCGGCGAGCATGGTGAGGACGACCACGGCACCGAAGGCCAGGGCAGCGGGCCCGGGGGTGATCGACATCAGGGCCCCGGCGCGGATCAGGGCCACCAGCATGGCGACCACGAAGACGTCGATCATCGACCAGCGGCCGATGAACTCGGTAATACGGTACAGCACCGTGCGGGTGGCGTTGCTGAGTTCGTCGCTGCGATTGATCATCAGGCATAGCCAGGATAGTGCCAGGATCTTGCCCACCGGCACGATCACGCTGGCCACGAAGATCACCGTGGCCACCGGCCAGTCGCCCATCTGCCACAGCTCGACCACGCCGCCGATGATCGTCGACTCCGAGGTATGGCCCATGGTGGTGGTGGTCATGATCGGGTAGAGGTTGGCGGGAACATACATCACCACCGAGGCGGCCAGCAGTGCCCAGGTACGCTGCAGACTGTGGGGCAGGCGGGCGTGGAGGCGTTCTCCGCAGCGCCGACACTGGCCATGTCCCTCGGCGGTCAGACGATTGATAAGGCCGCAGGTGGGGCAGCCGGTGACTTTCTGCGGGGCGGCAGTTTCTCCGGTGCGCACGCCGCGTGGCGCCAGCGGTTCACCGGCCAGCGAGAACCACATCCAGTCCGAGTCCACCGACTGGGTGGTGTAGAGCAGCAGAATGGCGAAGGCACAGAAGGCCCAGAACGCCATGCCGAATTCGATCTGGGCCATGCCGGCGACCTTGATCAGGCTCACCAGGGCGCCAATGATGAAGACATCGGCCATCATCCAGGGGTGCAAATGCGACAGCGAGCGTGCGATGCCGCGGCTGAACGGCAGCGGCTGGCGTTTGAGCAGTCCGTACTGCAGCCAGATCATGCCGCACAGGTAGACCGCCGGCAGGACGATGATGGTCAGTGCCACGGCGATCGCCACCAGCGGTTGATGAAAGCCGATCATCGTCGAGGCGGTCTCGGAGAGTTCGATACGGTTGCCGATGCCGCCGACTTGAAAGCTGATGAAGGGAAAACTCACCGCCATCATCAGTGCGATCAGGGCGCTACAGGCCAGGGCCATGCTGCGCTGGGCGGGGCGATGGTGGCGCTTGCTGAGGGTATGCCCACAGCGCGGGCAGTCGGCCCGCTCTCGGGCGCGCAGCGGCGGTAGTGCAACGACCAGGTCGCATTCATGACAGGCACGCAGGCGCCGCCGCGTACGCAGCGGTGGTTGAGATCCTCGAGCCGTGTCGAAGGCGTTGTCGGTCATGGGCAGCGGTACCAGCCAGGCGAATCGGGGGAGAGTGGTGATTCATGGCATTATGCCGATTGAGACACCACAGTTAAACATTCAATCTTGAATGTACCGTGCAAGCGCGGGCGCGGTGCAGAGGATAGGAAATAGGCATATGACGATATGGCTGCCGGCAGCGGCGGTTGTGGTGGGGTTGGTGATCCTGGTGTGGAGCGCCGAACGCTTCGTCGACGGCGCCGTGGCGACGTCGCGACACCTGGGCTTGTCGCCACTGCTGATTGGCATGCTGGTGATCGGGTTCGGTACCTCGGCACCCGAACTGATGGTTTCGGCGTTGTCCTCCCTGCAAGGCAGCCCGGGCCTGGCGCTGGGTAACGCCTACGGCTCCAATATTGCCAATATCGGCCTGATTCTGGGCCTGGTGGCACTGATGTCACCGCTGGCGGTGCACTCCCAGGTGCTGCGGCAGGAGCTTCCTATATTGGGTGCGGTCACCCTCCTGGCGGCCTGGCAGCTGCGTGACGGGGTGATTACTGCCGTTGAGGCCGGCGTATTGCTGGCCGCGCTGGCGCTGTTTATCGGTTTCAGTATCTGGCGCAGCCGACAGCGCGGCGCAGAGGATGCCCTGGCCAGCGATACCGCCGAGAGTCTCGAGCAGCAGTCGATGTCGCTGCTGCGCGGGTTATTCTGGACGCTACTCGGTCTGGCGCTGCTGATCGTGAGCTCGCGGATCCTGGTCTGGGGCGCCGTGGACATTGCCGCGGCCTTTGGCGTCAGCGATCTGATCATCGGCCTGACGGTAGTGGCGGTCGGTACCTCGCTGCCTGAGCTGGCCTCGTCGATCAGTGCGCTGCGTCGCCGCGAGCACGACCTGGTGCTGGGCAATGTGGTGGGCTCCAACCTGTTCAACACCCTGGCGGTGGTAGGGCTGGCCGGGGTGATTACACCGATCGAGGTAGGATCCGAGGTGCTGGCCCGGGACTGGTGGGTGATGGCGCTGATGACCGGGCTACTGGCGCTGTTTGCCATGGGCTGGCGCGGGCGTCCGGGGCGCATCAACCGCTACGAAGGGGCGACACTGCTGGCGCTGTTCGTTGCCTATACCGGCTATCTGGTGAATAGCGTGATTGCCGCCTGATCGTCATATGATTGCCGTCTAATTGCCATGCGATGGTTGTCTGGCTGTCATCTTGGCCGCCTAGGGTAGTGCCCCGTAGACCCTATTACGACGAGGCACTCCCATGGCATTTCCCCATGCAATGTATCGCACTCTGCTGAGCACCGGCGCCGCCGGCCTGGTGCTCTGCTCCTCCCTGGCCAGCGCCGACCTGGCACCGCGCTTCAGCGACGCCGATGGTGACATGGTGGCCGATGCCCCCAGCGATGAGTCGCAGTGGGTCGATCCGGACACCCTGGTCTTCGCCTATACCCCGGTGGAAGATCCGGCGGTCTATGCCGAAGTCTGGGCCGATTTTCTCGAGCATATGGAGGAGGTGACCGGCAAGCGGGTGCAGTTCTTCCCGGTGCAGTCCAACTCCGCCCAGCTAGAGGCGATGCGCGCCGGGCGCCTGCACGTGGCAGGCTTCAACACCGGTGGCGTGCCGGTGGCCGTCAACTGCTCGGGCTTCGTGCCCTTTACCATGATGGCCTCCGAGGACGGCTCCTTCGGCTATGAGATGGAGATCATCACCTATCCGGGTAGCGGGATCGAAAGCGTCGAGGACCTTGCCGGCCGCAATCTGGCCTTTACCTCGCCGACGTCCAACTCCGGCTTTCGCGCACCGTCGGCGCTGCTTCGCTCCGAGTATGGCCTCGAGGCCGACGAGGACTTCGAGGCGGCGTTCTCGGGGAGTCATGACAATTCGATTCTTGGCGTGGTCAACGCTGATTACGACGCCGCCGCTATTGCCAACTCCGTGGCCACGCGGATGATCTCCCGCGGCGTGGTCGACGAAGGCGACTACGACATCATCTATACCTCGGAAACCTTCCCCACTACCGCCTATGGCCATGTCCATAACCTCCACCCGGCACTGGCCGACAAGGTTGTCGAAGCATTCGACACCTTCGAGTGGGAGGGCAGTGCGCTGGAGGAGGAGTTCGCCAACTCCGGCGAGTCCCAGTTCATCCCGATTACCTATCAAGAGCACTGGGCGGTGATACGTACCATCGCCGACGCCAACGGCGTGACCTACGACTGCGACTGATCGCTGCGATCAGATAATGGCTGCGCCGCCGAGAGATGAACGCTTCCGGCGGTGCGCTATGACGGGAGAGACACTGATGCTAACTCTACGCGCGGTAACCAAGCGCTACGCCACCGGCGATCTAGCCCTCAACGATATCCATTTGTCGCTGCCCCGCGGCCAGGTGATGGCGCTGATCGGCCCTTCCGGTGCCGGCAAGAGCACTCTGATCCGCTGCGTCAATCGGCTGGTGGAGCCGAGCAGTGGCAGCATCGAGCTTGAAGGCACGGATTTGACAGGCCTCTCCGTTGGGCGGCTGCGTGAGGTGCGCAGGGTCATGGCGATGATCTTTCAGGAGTACGCGCTGGTGGATCGCCTGACGGTGATGGAGAACGTGCTGTCCGGGCGGCTCGGCTATGTCGGCTTCTGGCGCAGCTTTCTGCGCCGCTATCCCCAGGCAGATGTGGTCGAGGCATTTCGCCTGCTCGAGCGGGTCGGCCTGGCTCATGCGCTGGACAAGCGTGCCGACGCGCTCTCCGGCGGTCAGCGTCAGCGCGTGGGGATCGCCCGTGCGCTGCTGCAGGATCCGCGTCTGCTGCTGGTGGATGAACCCACGGCGAGTCTCGACCCCAAGACCTCCCGCCAGATCATGCGCCTTATTCGCGAGCTGTGTGCCGAGCGAGATCTGGCGGCGATCATCAATATCCACGACGTGGCGCTGGCGCGTCAGTTCGCTGATCGTATCGTCGGGCTGCGTGCCGGCGAGATCGTCTTCGACGGCACGCCCGCCGAACTCGACGCCGAGATCCTCACCACCATCTATGGCGAAGAGGACTGGGGCAGTGTGGAGGGGGACGAGGAGGGCACGGCTGACGACAGCACCCCGGCGAATACCACCCCTGCGCCGCTGCTTGCGGTGGGAGGTGAGCGATGAGTGCACCACGTGAGCGGCTGGCGGAGCAGGGCGAGTGGCGACGGCTGCCGTTTATCGGCGATGCGCGACTGCGCTGGCTGTTGGCACTCGGCGTGCTGCTCTATCTGGTGCTGGCGCTGGCCTCGATCAGCGTCAACTGGGCGCGGGTCGCCGAGGGCATGAGCCGCGGCCTCAACTTCCTGGCGGCTTTCGCCCAGCCGGATTTCGTCAGCCGCCGCAGCGATATCGTCAACGGCCTGCTGGAAAGCCTGACCATGACCCTGACCTCGACGGTAATTGGCGTCGCACTGGCGATTCCGGTGGGGTTGGGAGCGGCGCGCAATATCTCGCCCTTGCCGATCTATCTGGTGTGCCGAGGCATCATCACGGTGTCGCGCACCTTTCAGGAGATCATTATCGCGATTCTGTTCGTGGTGATGTTCGGCTTCGGCCCGCTAGCGGGGATGATCACCCTGGCGTTTGCCACCATCGGCTTTATGGCCAAGCTGCTTGCCGAGGACATCGAAGACCTCGACTGGCGGCAGGTCGAAGCGGTACGAGCGACCGGCGCTAGCTGGTGGCAGACCATTAACCACGCGGTGCAGCCGCAGGTAATGCCGCGCTTGATCGGCCTCTCCATGTACCGACTGGATATCAACTTCCGCGAGTCGGCAGTGATCGGCATCGTCGGCGCCGGAGGGATCGGCGCGACCCTCAACACCTCGATCAGCCGCTACGAGTACGACACCTCGGCGGCGATTCTGTTGATCATCATCGCCATCGTGCTGCTGTGTGAGTACTGCTCCAGTCACGTACGGCGCTGGACCCAGTGATGCAATGGCTGCGCGAACGAATCGCTGCGTTGCTTGAACCACAAGACTCCTCACATATAACCCATATGCTCCGGTTCTTGTGCCCCAAGCGCCTTGCGCTTCATTTCGCTCGCTCATTGCATCGGCTTATCAAGGAGTCAATACATGCCTGTTTCGACCAATGAGCAGGGGCAGCCGATCTGGCGCCTGCGCACCTCCCGCGCCCAGTGGCTGGGATATATCGGCTGGCTGGCAGGCGCGTCGCTGTTTCTGCTGTGCTGGAAGCTGATTTCCGACAACACCATGTGGGTATTCGTCCAGGATGCCGGCCGTCAGGGCGGCGATCTGATCAGCCGCATGCTGCCACCGCAGTGGAGCTACGCCCACCGCCTATGGAAACCGATGTGGGACACGATCAACATCGCCACCCTCGGTACGCTGCTGGGCATCGCCATGGCTTTTCCGGTGGCCTTTCTGGCGGCGCGCAATACTACGCCACATCCGCTGGTGCGCAGTATCGCGCTGGTGATCATCGTCGCCTCGCGCTCGATCAACTCGCTGATCTGGGCCATGCTGCTGGTGACCATCCTGGGCCCCGGCGTGCTGGCGGGGATCATCGCCATCGCGCTGCGCTCCATCGGTTTTATCGGCAAGCTGCTCTATGAAGCCATCGAGGAGATACACCCCACGCCAGTGGAGGCGATCAGCGCTACGGGGGCCAGTCGCATGCAGGTGATGAATTACGCGGTGCTCCCGCAGGTCATGCCTGCCTTCGCGGGGATCAGCGTCTACCGCTGGGATATCAATATCCGTGAGTCGACGGTGCTGGGGCTGGTGGGCGCCGGCGGTATCGGGCTACAGCTCAATTCGGCGATCAACAGCCTGGCGTGGAATCAGGTCAGCGTGATTTTCCTGATGATCTTCGTCACGGTACTGGTCTCGGAGTGGGTGTCGGTAAGGGTTCGGCGCGCCATCATCTAAGCCATGCACGAAAACTGGCGGCGCTCGCTGCCTTTGCATGCATGGCCTCGATTCGTGCTGCCCTGCGGCAACGCGACACACCGTTAGCGGAGAAACCTTCTTCAGTTGTACGGCTCCTATACGTAACATGATGCTTCCGGTGAAACGATATGCCGGACATGGGTGTTGGCAGGCCGCTTAGCGACTAGGCTGAGGTCTGCGGCACCCCGCCAGTCGCGCAAGAATGTGCAACGGCCTTGCCAGGCCCGAGTGACAAGACGTGGTGACGAGCTGTCACCCCAACGCATCGATCGCGGCGATCCGAGTCAGTGTCTTCGTAGGGAGAATGATGATGGAGCTTGATCCGCTCGTCCTGTCGCGTATCCAGTTTGCTTTTGTTGTCTCGTTTCACGCCATCTTTCCGGTCTTTACCATCGGCCTGGCGTCCTATATCGCCCTGCTGCATGGCCTCTTCTACAAGACCGAAAATCCCGCCTGGGAGCGCCTGGCCGTTTTCTGGACCAAGGTGTTTGCCGTGGTGTTCGGTATGGGGGTGGTGTCGGGGATCGTGATGTCCTTCCAGTTCGGCACCAACTGGAGCAATTTCTCCCAGGCCGCTGCCAACTTCCTCGGGCCGGTGCTTAGCTACGAGGTGGTGACCGCCTTCTTCCTCGAGGCTGCCTTCCTGGGGGTGCTGCTATTCGGTCGCGGTAAGGTGCCCCAAGGGGTACATCTGTTTGCCGCGATCATGGTGGCCATCGGTACCTTTATCTCGACCTTCTGGATCCTCTCTGCCAACAGCTGGATGCATACGCCGGCGGGAGTCGAGTTCAGCGACAACTCCTTCTACGTGGTGTCGTGGATGGAGGCGATCTTCAACCCGTCGTTCCCGTACCGCTTTGGCCATATGGCATTGGCGTCATTTATCACCGGTGGTTTCGTGGTGGCCGGGGTCAGTGCCTGGTACCTGCTCAAGGGGCGCGACTTGGAGGCCAACAAGCGCGCGCTGTCGATGTGCCTTTGGCTGCTGCTGTTCCTGACCCCGGCCCAGGCGCTGATGGGGGATTTTCACGGCATCAATACCCTGGAGTATCAGCCGACCAAGGTGGCGGCGATGGAGGGCAACTGGGAGACCCGTGAAGGGGTCCCGCTGCTGCTGTTTGCGCTGCCCGACCAGGAGGCCCAGCAGAATCGCTTCGAGATCGGTATCCCCAAGCTGGCCAGCCTCATCCTGACCCACGACCTGGACGGCGAGGTGCCGGGCCTGAATGAGGTGGCCGCAGAGGAGCAGCCCCCGGTGGCGCTGGTGTTCTGGTCGTTCCGCGTGATGGTGGGTCTCGGCTTTCTGATGATCGCGGTGTCGCTGGCCGGACTGGTACTGCGTCGCGGCGGCCGCGTCTATGAGCACCGTGCCTTCCTGCAGCTGCTCAGAGTCATGAGCGTGACCCCCTTTATTGCCGTGCTGGCTGGCTGGATCACCACCGAGTCGGGCCGCGCTCCCTGGCTGGTGTACGGCATCATGACCCACGCCGAGGGCCTGACTCCATCGCTGACCGGCGGCATGGCGCTGTTCACGCTGCTCGGCTATATCGCGGTCTACGGCGTGGTGTTCTACGCCGGGGTCTACTACCTGACCCGGGTGGTGCGTAACGGCATGGTGCCCAAGGATGAAGAGCTGCTGGTCGATGACGTCGAACGACCCAAGCGCCCTTGGTCGGCGAGCCATATTCCTTTTGACGACGATCCGGCACCGGCGGAGAGGAGCTGAACAATGGAAATGTTCGATCTGTCATTGATCTGGGCGCTGATCATCGGCTTCGGCATCATGATGTACGTGTTGATGGATGGCTTCGATCTGGGCCTGGGGATCCTGTTCCCCTTTGCGCCCGACGAGGACGCCCGCGACGTGATGATGAACTCGGTGGCGCCGGTATGGGACGGCAACGAGACCTGGCTGGTGCTGGGCGGAGCGGGCCTGCTGGGGGCCTTCCCGCTGGTCTATTCGGTGTTCTTGCCGGCACTCTATATCGGCGTGTTTCTGATGCTGGCCGGGCTGGTATTTCGCGGCGTGGCCTTCGAACTGCGCTTCAAGTCGCGCAAGAACCGGCGCTGGTGGAATCGCGCCTTCTGCTGGGGCTCTTCGGTGGCAGCTTTCGCCCAGGGCGCGGTGGTAGGCACCTATATTCAGGGCTTCGAGACCGAGAACTTCGCCTTCGTCGGCGGCGCCTTCGACTGGCTGACGCCGTTCACCGTACTCACCGGTATCGGCATGATGATCGGCTATGCGCTGCTGGGTACGACCTGGCTGATACTCAAGTCGGAGGGCTATATCCAGGAGTGGGCCTATCGATTGACGCCCAAGCTGCTGATCGGGGTGGTGGTGATCTTCTTCGCTATCAGTCTGTGGACGCCTTTCGTCAACCCGGTCGTCTGGCAGCGCTGGTTCGGCAATATCGAGGTCATCTGGATACTGCCGGGGCTGGCCACGGCGTGCATGGCGCTGCTGGTGATGTCGATTCGGCAGCGTCGCGAGCTGATGCCTTTTCTCTCCACCCTGGGCATCTTCCTGTTCACTTATCTCGGGCTGGTGGTGAGCAAGTGGCCGGTGATCGTGCCGCCCAACTACACCATCTGGGATGCCGCCTCGGCGCCGGAGTCGCAGCTGTTCCTGCTGATCGGCGTACTGTTCGTCATTCCGATCATCCTGACCTATACCGCCTGGACCTACTGGGTGTTCCGCGGCAAGGTCAGGGTAGGTGAGGGCTATCACTAGGACTAGCGGCATGGCACAGGGCGGTGCATCTCCTGAGACGCTGACGCCACGCCGCTGGCTGCAGCGGCTGGCAGCTCAGCAGCGGCGCTTGATCGGGCTCTCGGTGGGAGCAGGTCTCGCCGTCGGACTGGCTACCATTGTGCAGATGGCGCTGCTGGCAGGCTGGATCAGCGCCTTGCTGGTACACGGCGTGGCGCCCCAGGAGCTGCTCTGGTGGGGGCTGGCGCTGGTCTTGGTGCTGGCGCTGCGCGCTGGCGCCCAGTGGGCACAGGAGGTGACTGGCCTGGAAGCCAGCTTGCGCATCCGCCAGGCGGCGCGGGCTGAACTCGTGACGCATATCGAGGCCCTGGGGCCGGTACGGCTGGGGGGCCTCCACAGTGCGGCTATCGGCGGGCAGCTGGTCGAGCAGGTGGAGGCGCTGGATGGCTATTTCGCCCGCTTCCTGCCGCAGCTGCGGCTAGCCGTGGCGATCCCCGCGATTATCGCCGCGCTGGTGGTGTGGCTCGACTGGCTGGCGGCGCTCTTCCTGCTGCTGGCCGCTCCCATGATTCCAGTGTTCATGGCGCTGGTGGGGATCGGCGCCGAGCGGCTCAATCGGCGCCAGTTCGCTGCCGTCAGCCGACTGGCGGGGCACTTTCTCGACCGCGTGCGCGGCATTACTACCCTGCAGCTGTTCAACCGTGCCGAGCAGGCCTCTGACGAGGTGCACGCCGCCGCCGACCACTACCGGCGGCTGAGCATGCGCACCCTGCGGCTGGCGTTTCTCTCCTCGGCGGTACTCGAGTTCTTCGCCGCGGTGGCGATCGCCGTGCTGGCGATCTATATCGGTTTCGGCCTGCTCGGCTATATCAACTACGGCCCCTCGCCGCAGCTGACCCTGTTCAGCGGCCTGCTGATCCTGCTGCTGGCGCCGGAGTTCTTCCAGCCGCTGCGCACCCTGTCCCAGCACTACCATGACCGTGCCGCGGCGCTGGGCGCGGCGGATGCGCTGGTCAACCTGCTCAATACGCCGCTTCCGGAGGCGGGCTCTGTGAACCGGGTAGGTGAGACGCCTGCAGCAGTGTCGCTGCAGCAGGCCGGTGTGAGCTTTCTCGGCCGCGGGCGGGTACTGGGGCCGCTGGATCTCGAGATAGCGCCCGGCGAGTGCGTGGCGCTGGTGGGGCCATCCGGTGCCGGTAAGTCGACGCTGCTGCAGCTGATCGCCGGTTTCGTCGACAGCGACAGCGGTGAGGTAACAAGAGCGGCAGGCGAGATCGCCTGGATGGATCAGCGACCGCTGCTGATTCATGGCAGCCTGGCCGACAATCTGCGCCTTGCCGCCCCTGCGGCGAGTGACGATGAGATCCAGTTGGCGCTGCAGCGGGCCGGGCTCGGCGAGCTGCTTTCCGCGCTGCCGGCGGGGATCGATACCGCCCTGGGTGAGCGCGGTGTCGGGCTCTCTGGCGGTCAGGCGCAGCGGCTGGCGCTGGCGCGGGTGTTTCTCTCCCGCGCTCAGCTGTTGCTGCTGGATGAGCCTACCGCCAGTCTCGACGAGGAGACCGAAGCCTTTGTCGTCGAGGCCCTTCAAGCGTTGACGGAAGAGGGGCGCACGCTGGTGGTGGCCACCCACCATCCGGCGCTGATGGCGATGGCCGATCGCGTGATACGCCTCGAGCAGGGTAGACGCGTCGATGAGGTGGGGTCATGAGCCGGGTGGCGACGCTCTACCGCGAGCTGCGGCCCTGGCTGCGACTGCTGGGGCGCCGTCGCGGACGGCTGGCGCTGGGGGCGCTGCTGATGGCCATCACCGCCTTCGCCGGCATCGGGCTGCTGGCGCTGTCGGGCTGGTTTATCACCGCCACCGCGCTAACCGGCATGCTGCTGGCGGCGGGGGTATCGGCAAGCCTGGATGTCTATGTGCCCGGCGGTGGCATCCGCTTCTTCGCCCTGACGCGCACCGTGGCGCGCTATCTCGAGCGACTCTACAACCACGATACCGTGCTGCGACTGCTGGCCGATCTGCGCGGGGGCATGTTCCGGGTGCTGTCCGGCCTCGACGGCCAGGCGCTGTCACGGCGTCGCGCCAGCGAGTGGCTCAACCGTCTGACCGCCGATATCGATACCCTCGATAGCCTCTATCTGCGACTGCTCGCGCCACCGCTGGTGGCGCTGGTGGCGATCGCCGCCGTGTCGCTGTTGATCGGCATCTTCCTGCCGGCGGCCGGTGCGGTGGCGGCGCTGCTGCTGCTGTCGCTATGGGGGCTGCTCACCATCGGTCAGGCGCGGCTCGGCATGGCGGCGAGCCAGCGTCGGGTGGCCAGCCTGGAGCGCTTGCGCAGTGGCAGTATCGAACATGTCCAGGGGCTCGCCGAGCTCAGCGGCTATGGCAGCCTGGCGGCGCACCGTGAGGCGCTGGGTCAGCATGAGCGGCGCCTGTATGATGACCAGCGCCTGCTGGGGCGGCGCGCGGCAGTCGGCAATGCGCTGGTGGGCGTCGGCATAGGGGTGACGCTGTTGGCGGTGCTGTGGCTGGCTAGCCTGGCCTATGCCCGCGGCGCCTTGAGCGGGCCGCTGCTGGTGATGATGCCGCTGGCCCTGCTGGCCATGGGCGAAACCCTGGCGCTATTGCCGAGCGCTTTTACCCAGCTCGGTGCCACCCGAGCGGCGGCGCGACGCCTCAACGCCTTGGGGGCCGCCCAGGGTGCGATACGCGATCCCCTGCAGCCTGCTGCTCTGGAATCTACGACGCCGAGTCTTGAATTCGACGCGGTGTCGCTGCGCTATCCTGGGGCGCTCACCGCGGCGTTGGACGACGTATCGCTGCGCCTCGAGCCCGGTCAGCGCCTGGCGCTGCTGGGCGCTTCGGGTGCTGGCAAGTCGAGTCTGGCGCAGTTGGCGACCCGCCTGCTGGATCCCCAGCAGGGCCAGGTGCGTCTCGCCGACGTGGCGCTGCCGACGCTTTCGATTGAGTCAGTGCGGGGCTGTGTGGGGCTGCTCACACAGCAGGGCGAGCTGCTCGACGATAGCCTGGCGGCCAATCTGCGTCTGGGCGCATCGCAGGCCAGCGACAGCCAGCTCTGGCAGGTGCTGGCACTGGTCGAGCTCGACGGCTGGGCTCAGCAGGCTCAGGGCTTGGAAACGCGGGTCGGCGAGGGCGGGCGGCAGCTGTCAGGCGGCCAGGCGCGGCGGCTGTGTCTGGCCAGATTGCTGCTCGCCGAGCCGCGCATCGTGATTCTCGATGAACCCTTCGCCGGGCTCGATGCGGCCTTGGCCGAGCGGCTCGCCGTGCGCCTGAGCGACTGGCTCGTGGGGCGCAGCCTGCTGATGCTCTGCCATCAGCGCGAAGGTCAGCCGCTGGCCGCACTAGGAGTGCATGACAGCTATCTACTGAGCAACGGTCGAGCGATTGAAAAGAGAGACGGGGAGCGTTAATTCCTATTGGGGCAGCAGGGTTTTGCGCAAACGGTCAAAGTGTCGCAGGATGTAGTAAATCCGCTCGATTGCTTGATCAGGAACTTATCATGCACGATTTCATTACCCGCTTGCCCAAGGCAGAGCTGCATCTGCATATCGAGGGCTCGCTGGAGCCTGAGTTGATGTTTTCCCTTGCCGAGCGCAACGGCGTCGCACTGCCCTATGCCAGCGTCGAGGAAGTGCATGCCGCCTATCAGTTCGACGATCTGCAGTCGTTTCTCGATCTCTACTACCAGGGCATGAGCGTACTGCGCAGCGCCGAAGACTTCTTCGATCTGGCCATGGACTATTTTCGCCGTGCCAGCGCCGAAGGCGTTGTGCATGTGGAGTTGCACTTCGACCCTCAGGCGCATCTGGCGAGAGGGGTGAAACTCGAGGTGGTGATCGAGGGTCTCGCCCGCGCTTGCCGGGTGGCAAGGCGTGAGCTGGACGTCAGCACGGCGCTGATCATGGCCTTCCTGCGTGACCGCTCTGCGGAAGAGGCGATGCAGGTGCTGGAGCGGGCAGCCCCCTACTGGGAGATGCTCGATGCCATCGGCCTGGACAGCGCCGAGCATGGCCATCCGCCGGAGAAATTCGTGGAGGTGTTCGAGCGTGCCCGTGCGCTGGGGATTGCCCGTGTGGCCCATGCCGGCGAAGAGGGACCTCCGGCCTATATCGAGCAGGCCTTGGATCTGCTCGATGTGTGTCGCATCGATCACGGGGTGCGCTGCCTCGAGGATCCCGCTCTGGTCGAACGACTGCGCAAGCTTAAGATGCCGCTGACGGTCTGCCCGCTCTCCAACGTCAAGCTTAAGGTAGTCGATCGGATCGAAGACCATCCGCTGCCACAGCTGCTCGACGCGGGCTTGCTGCTGACCATCAACTCCGACGATCCGGCCTATTTTGGCGGCGGCATGCGTGAGAACTTCCTGGCCTGCCAGGGTGCCTTCGGCTGGTCCGAGGCGACCCTGCTGACGCTGGCGCGCAACGCCATCGAGGTAGGGTTCATGGATGATGCGCGGCGCCATGAGCTGCTAGCACGTCTTGACGGTATGGCGTAACGTTCAACCGCTACTCGAGATTGCGCATCCACTGCTTGACCAGTCGACGGTCGCGCCGGCTAGCCAGTCGCCGAGTATCGAGCTCGTCGGGGGTGATCGAGCAGGCTGCACCTTCGCCATCGAGTACGAAGCGGCGTCTGGCGCCAATTGGCTCATCCTCGGAACCGTAGATGGCGATGACCCTCAGCTCGATGGCCTTGAAGGTCAGTTCGCCGGTCGGCCGATGGTCATCGAGCTGGATCTTATGCGCCTCGGCGACACGCTGAATCAGTTCCTGGAAGGTGCCGATATGCAGGTAGCCGCCGGATGATAGCGGCCCCTGATGGCTGCGGTACTCGGTCTGGCCGTCGTCATTGGATTGCTGATAATCGCTGACGTCGAGCAACAGGGGCCTGTCCGAGGTTTCGATACGTACCACGATGTGCTGGATGAAGATCGCCTCGGCGCTCATATTGCTGACCAGGCACAGCGAGTTGATGTCCTTGCCCTGGCCGCGGTTGATGATGACCCGCGCCCGGCGCTGACGCACGTAGCCGTTGTAGAGCAGTTGGGCGTAGAACACCCAGACGAAGAGCGTTAGTACCCCGGCGACGGCATTGATCGCCTGGGCATTGTCGCTGATCCATTGCATAAGTGAACGTCCTGTTCATGTTGCATTCCCAACTTGCAGACTAGGTGTCCAGCTGATAGGTCTGCCAGTCGGTGTGGGTGGCGAGGCGGTCGTAGACACCCCGGGCGCGGTAGTTCTGCTCGCGGGTGATCCAGCGGACGAAGGGCCAGCCATGTCCGCGAGCCTCGTCACGCAGCGCCTCGAGCATGCTGTCGACCGCTCCGCTGCCGCGGTGGACGGGATCTACATAGAGGTCGTCGAGAAAGCCGATATGGGTCCCGCGCAGCGGCGACGGCATGGCTCGGTAGTGCATCAGGCCGATCGTCTGGCCAGCCTCATCCTTTGCCAGCCGGCAGTAGAACGCCATGTCCGGTTGCTGTATCCAGCTCCACACGGTATCCAGCGTCTCCTGGGTCATCGGCATGCCGTAGTAGTCGGCATAGCCGCGGTAGAGCTGCGTCCAGGCAGCGTGGTCGGTGTCCTGAGGGGCGCTGAGGGTGACGGTCATCGGCATATCTCCGGCAGTGATAGAGGAGTGTCGCTGCCCAGCCTACCATCGAGCGGTGAGATCGCCACCTGAGGGAACGCCACTGGCCTGCGCCGGTGGCGTTTTTCACTACGTGGTGTCTAGGGCAGAGCCGGCACCTCAAAGTCTGGCATCTCGCCAGTGAGGGTGTGGAGGAAGGCCGTGATGTCGTTGATCTTCTCCTCCTCGAACTCCCGGCCGAGCATTTCGGTCCCCATGATGGCCACGGCTTCTTCGAGGGTTTCGGTGGCGCCGTTGTTCATGTAGGGGTAGGTCACACCGACATTGCGCAGTGTCGGTGTCCGGAAGCGATACTTGTCGCTCTCTTCTCCGGTGACCTCGTAGCGGCCGACGTCGGTGGATCCCGGGACCTGAATACGGTGGAAATTGCTGTCGGTAAAGGCCGGGCCACTGTGACACGCCGCACAGCCATTATCGACGAAGGCCACCATGCCACGCTTCTCCTGCTCGCTAAGCGCATCGAGGTCGCCATGCAGGTAGCGGTCGAAGGGCGAGTTGGGCGTATTCAGTGTGCGCTGGAAGCTGGCCAGCGCATGGGCCAGATTGTCAGCGGTAATGGGGTCATCCTGGTCCGGGTAGGCCTCGGCAAACTTCTCGTGGTAGAGCGGGAAGTCTCTGAGTCGCTCCAGGGCCTGATCAAGGTCCATGGCCATTTCCACATCGGCTTCGATGGGGCCCAGTGCCTGGCCTTCCAGATCCGGTTCGCGACCGTCCCAGAACTGTGACTCGAGGAAGCCTGAGTTGAGCACCGTTGGAGTATTGCGCTCACCGATCTGACCGTCATGGCCGGTGGCGCGCGGAATACGGTCGGTCCAGCCAAGTGCTGGATTGTGGCAGGTGGCACAGCTGATGACGCCGCTCGAGGAGATGCGCGGCTCGAAGAACAGCATGTTGCCCAATTCCACCTTCTCTTCGGTCAGCGAGTTGCTGGCGGGAATGGGTGGCAAGTAAGGCAATGGTTCGAAGCGATCTCGGTAATCGCCATAGCCATCATCGGCGCTGGCGGATGTTGCCACTGCCATCAGCGAGCCGATGGCGATGGCGGTAATTAGCGGTCTTTTCTTGATCATGGTGGTTCCCCTCACGATGCCTTTTGGTGTAGCGGGCCTTGCCGACCTGCTGATGTAATTCGGGCATTTGTTTTTCACCCACAGCGTAATGGGTCGGCAAAGGGAGCTGCCTTGAGCTGGATCAAGCCTTATGCAATTGGCCGCATATTGCGCTGGACAACACTTCAGGGCGTGCCCGATGGTGGGCGGTGATAAGCATTTTCAAGCAGCCATCGAGAGCTACAGGAGGGTCAATGGGGCGCTACCGATATCCCGCCATCGCCGAGTCCGAGGTCACCCCGCGCGCGCTATTCGAACAGCGCCGGCGATTTCTTGCCGGGAGTGCCGCGCTGGCGGCGGCGGCACTTCTGCCGGGCGCGCTTTGGCCCCGGCGCGCCAATGCCTGGCCGTCCTTGCTCGAGTCGCGCTTGGAGGACTCCCTGCCTAGCCGTGAGATGGCCGGTGACGAAGCCCTGACGTCGCGTCGCGATATCACCACCTATAACAACTTCTATGAGTTCGGCACGCGCAAGAGCGACCCCGACGTGTATGCCCATCGCCTTGTTACCGACCCATGGTCGGTCACCATCGAGGGAGAGGTGAACAAGGCTCGCAGCGTGGCGTTGGAGGATATCCTGCGTGACATGGATCTCGAGGAGCGTATCTATCGGCTACGCTGTGTCGAGGCCTGGTCGATGGTGATTCCCTGGATCGGTTTTCCGTTGCGCGACCTGTTGGCCCTCCATGAGCCCACCTCGGATGCCAACTATGTCGTCTTCGAATCGCTTTATGACCCCGACAATCTGCGCGGCCAGCGGCGCTCGATTATCGATTGGCCTTATCGTGAAGCGCTGCGCATCGATGAGGCCATGCACCCGCTGACGCTGATGGCGGTGGGCCTCTACGGCGAGCCGATGCCCAACCAGAATGGCGCCCCGATTCGCCTGGTGGTGCCATGGAAGTATGGTTTCAAGAGCATCAAGTCGGTGGTCAAGATCCGCCTGGTGAAAGAGCGGCCGACCACCTCCTGGACGGAACAGAATCCGGAGGAGTACGGCTTCTACGCCAACGTCAATCCACGGGTCGATCATCCGCGCTGGACCCAGGCCCGTGAGCGCCGCATCGGCGAGAGTGGACGCCGCGAAACGCTGATGTTCAACGGCTATGGCGACGAGGTCGCCGACCTCTATGCGGACATGGATCTGGAGACACATTACTGATGGGGGTGATGCTGTTTCGCTTGCTGGTACTCCTGGCCGGCAGCCTGCCCGGCGCGTGGTTGCTTTATCAGTGGTGGTGGGGCGATCTGGGGCCTGTGCCCGCCGAGTCAGTGGTACATATGACCGGTCGCACCGGCCTTGTTCTGCTGCTGGCCACCATCGCCTTCAGTCCTGCCTTCCGGCTGACCCGTTGGGTAGGGTTCATGGTGGCGCGTCGGCAGATCGGGCTGTGGGCCTTCGCCTGGCTGCTACTCCATGCGCTGGCGTGGATGGGGCTGGATCAGTACTGGGACTGGCCGTGGATTCGCCGCGAGATGGTCGACCTGCCCTATGTGCGCTTTGGGCTGGCGGGGCTGCTGCTGTTGATACCGCTGGCGTTGACCTCACCGGCCGCGGTGCGTCATGCGATGGGCGCCCGCGCCTGGCACTGGTTGCACCGGCTGGTGTATGTGGCGGCGGGGCTGGGGGTCATGCACTTCTGGGTGCTGACGCGAGCCGATTATCTGTGGCCCGGCGTGGCGCTGGCAGTGTTGATGGCGCTGTGCGTGTTTCGACTGGTCGATGCCTGGCGGTATCGTCAGTGATCTCTCGCTAACGGGGCATAAAAAGGGGCGACCATCGTGGATGGCCGCCCAATCAGCGCAACGCCTTACTACCTGGCACAGAGTCCTGTGTGCGGTATCAGGGCGTAGAGGCAGCTTCGCGCTGGTGCACACATTCACCGTTGGCCCAGGTGGCGTAGACGCTGCGGTCGTCGCCGAGCATCATCAGCGCAAACAGCTGCTCGGCGAGATTCCGCGTTCTGGCGCTGCGACGGGCCAGCAGCGGGGTGGCGGCGGGGTCGAGGACCACGATGTCGGCCTCCTTGCCCTCGCGCAGGCTGCCGATATGCGTATCGAGGTGCAGCGCCCGGGCGTTACCTAGCGTCAGGCGATAGAAGCCCTGCCAGGCGGTCAGCGGCTGGCCGAGCAGCTGGCCGACCTGGTAGGCCGCCTTTAGCGTGGCAAGCCCTGACAGGTCGGTACCGCCGCCGACATCGCTGGCCAGGGTGGTGTTGAGGCCGGCGTCGCGGCACGCCAGGCGGTCGAACAGCCCGCTGCCCAGGAACAGGTTGGAGGTCGGGCAGAAGGCGATATTGGCGCCGGCGGCGGCCAGTCGGTTGCGCATCGGCTGATCGAGGTGAATGCCGTGGGCAAAGGTGCTGCGGGGGCCTACCAGGCCATAGCGCTCGTAGACCCCTAGATAGTCGCGGCAGTCCGGAAACAGTTCGGCGACCCAGTCGATCTCGCCCTTGTTCTCGGAGAGGTGGGTCTGCAGGTGCAGGTCCGGCGCGTTGCGCAGGATGCCGCCCACTGTATCAAGCTGGGCAGCACTGGAGGTAGGCGCGAAGCGCGGCGTCAGGGTGTAGCCGAGACGATCCTTGCCGTGCCAGTCGCCGATCAGCCGCTCGCTGTCGCGTACGCCGCTCTCGACGCTATCGGTCAGCGCCTCGGGGGCATGGCGGTCCATCAGCACCTTGCCGGCCAGCATGCGCAGTCCGCGGCGCTGGGCGGCGGCGAAGAAGGTGTCCACCGACACTGGGTGCGAGGTGCAGAACACCTGGGCGGTGGTGGTGCCGACCCTCAACTGCTCATCGAGAAAGGCCTCGGCAACGTTCTCGGCGTGGGCACGCTCGGCGAAGCGGCACTCCTCCGGGAAGGTGTACTCGTTGAGCCAGTCGAGCAGCTGTCGGCCGTAGGAGGCCATGATATCGAGCTGTACATAGTGCACATGGCTGTCGATAAAGCCCGGCATCATCAGCTTGCCGGCATAGTCCACTACTTCGATGCCGACGGGCAGACGCGGGGCCAGCTCGGCATAGTCGCCGACCGCCTGGATGCGCCCATCGACCAGCCAGATGGCGCCATCCTGCAGATGCAGCAGGCTACCCGGCTCTGGCGTGTCGCCTTCACCCGGGTCGTTGAGAAAGCTCACCACGGGGCCGCGCAGCACGCGTTCCGCTGAGGGTCCAGCGTTGGTCATGTCGTTCTCCGTCTGGGCGGGCGGCTCGGCCCCCGCCGTCACTCGGTTGTTGGGGGCGTAAACGCCTCGCGCAGGGTCTCGGGTGCTGCGCCGCGTCGGTCCTCGTGACTCTGCGCGGGCTTGAGCGTGAGTAGCTCGGTGACCACCGAGAGTGCGATCTCATAGGGCAGCTTGCCCTTGGCGCCGGCCACCCCGATCGGGCAGCGCACCTCCGAATCGAGACGATCCTGCGCGTAGCCCGCATCGCGCAGGCGGCGCTGGAAGCTGGCCCATTTGCTGTGCGAGCCGATCAGGCCGATGGAGGCGCAGTCGCCGCGGGCCAGCAGGGCATCCACCAGCGCGCAGTCCTCGCCGTGGTCGTGGGTCATCACCAGCGCGTGGCAGCCTGGCGGCAGCGTCGCCACCGCGGCGGCGGGATCCGGTGCGTGGTGCTTGGCCAGCCGCGGTCGCTGCTCCGCGGGAAAGACATCGTCACGGCTGTCGAACCAGTGGACGCGCCATGGCAGCGGCGCGATCAGCCCCGCCAGCGCCTGGCCGACATGACCTGCACCGAAGACCGCCACCTGCATCTCGGCGCCGGCAAACAGCTCGATCAGCACGTGGACGTAGCCGCCGCAGCACTGGCCGCTGCGTCCGCCGAGGGGGAAGGCCTCGAGCCGGGTGCCATGCTCGCCGCGGACCAGCGCCTCGCGGGCGCAGGCGATGACCTGGAACTCGAAGCTGCCGCCGCCCAGGGTGTCGTGCACGGCGTCGTCGGTTATCACCATCTTGGCGCCGGGCTCGCGGGGCGTGGAGCCCGCCGCTCCGACCACGCTGGCCAGGGCGTGGGGCTGCGCCTCGCGCTGCAGCGCATGCAGCGCGGCGTGCCAGGGCAGTGCGCTGCCTTGCTGCTGCAGCGATGCCTCAGGCCGGTCCATGCTCGGCCTCTTGCGCCTTGGCGCCTTGACGCAGTGCTTCGGCGGCCATCAACACCCGCTCCGGGGTGGCCGGGGTGTCGAGTCGCGGGCAGTCGCGGTAGTCGGCGAGGCTCGACAGCGCATCGCGCAGCGCCGACCACACCGCGATACCGAGCATGAACGGCGGCTCACCGACTGCCTTGGAGCGGTAGATGCTGGCCTGGGAGTTGGGATGGCCCTGCATCAATTCCACGTTGAACACCGGCGGCAGGTCGCCGAAGGCGGGGATCTTGTAAGTAGCGGGGCCGTCGCTGACCAGACGGCCGGCGTCGTTCCACTTGAGCTCCTCGCTGGTCAGCCAGCCCATGCCCTGGATGAAGCCGCCCTCGACCTGGCCGATGTCGATGGCCGGGTTCAGTGAGTCGCCGACGTCGTGCAGGATATCGACGCGATCCACCTGGTACTCGCCGCTCAGGGTGTCGACGCTGACCTCGGCCACCGCGGCGCCGAAGGCGTAGTAGTAGAACGGCCGGCCCTTGGCTGTCTCGCGGTCGTAGTGGATCAGCGGGGTGGAGTAGAAGCCCTTCTCCGACAGCGAGATGCGTGACAGGTAGGCGGCCTGCACCAGTTCGCCCCAGGGAATCCGACACTCGGCCTCGCCGCTGCCGGCGATCAGCTCGCCGCCCTCCAGGCGCATACCCTCGCGGTCGAGGCCGCCGCGATCGGTGCCGAAGTGCTCGGCGGCGAAGTCGAACAGCCGCGCCTTGAGCGTGAGGCAGGCGTCGCGGGCGGCCTGGCCGTTGAGATCGGCGCCGCTGGAGGCCGCGGTGGGCGAGGTGTTGGGCACCTTGTCGGTGCGCGTGGCGGTGATGCGCACCTGCTCCAGGTCGAGGCCCAGCTCGCGGGCGACCACCTGGCACACCTTGGTGTGCAGGCCCTGGCCCATCTCGGTGCCGCCGTGGTTGATCATCACGCTGCCGTCGGTATAGACGTGGAGCAGGGCGCCGGCCTGGTTGAGGTGCTTGGCGGTGAACGAGATGCCGAACTTCACCGGGGTCAGCGCCAGGCCCTTCTTGATGATCGGGTTGCCGGCGTTGTGAGCGGTGATGGCCTCGCGGCGCGCCCAGTAGTCGCTGCTCTGCTCGATCTGCGCGACCAGATCGTGGAGCAGACCGAGCTGCTCCACCGGCTGGCCATAGTGGGTCACGTCACGCTTGATGCCGTGCTCCTCGCCGGCGCGATAGAGGTTGCGCTTGCGAACGGTCAGTGGGTCCTCACCGAGACGCCGGGCGATATCGTCCATCGCCGCCTCGATGATCATCATGCCCTGGGGGCCACCGAAGCCGCGGAACGCCGTATTCGAGGCGGTATGGGTCTTGGCGCGGTGGCCGGTGACTCGCGCGCTGCCCAGCGAGTAGGCGTTGTCGGCATGGAACATGGCGCGGTCGACGATCGCCTCGGAGAGGTCCGGTGAGTAGCCGCAGTCGCCGATCACGGTAATATCGCCGCCCTGCAGCACGCCCTGGTCATCGAAGCCCAGCCGGTAGCGGTTGTGGAAGGGGTGGCGCTTGCCGGTGGCACGCATGTCCTCGGCGCGCGGCAGGCGCACGCGGGTGGTGCGACCGGTGCGCCGTGCAATGATGGCGGCGACGCAGGCCCACGGCGAAGCCTGGGTCTCCTTGCCACCGAAGCCTCCGCCCATGCGGCGCATCTCCACGGTGACTGCATGGAAGGGGATGTCGAGCACCTCTGCGACCAGCTTCTGGGTCTCGCTGGGATGCTGATTGGAGGTGTGCACGATCACTCCCTCATCTTCGGTGGGCTGCACCAGGCAGGCCTGGCCTTCGAGGTAGAAGTGCTCCTGGCCGCCGACGAACTGCTCGCTCTCGATGACATGGGCAGCGCCATTCAGCGCCGCCTGCCAGTCACCGCTCTGCTGCACGTGAGTGGGGCGCACGAACTCCTCACGCTCGGCGGCCGCCACCGGGTCGAGGCTGGCCGGCTGCTCGTCGATCTCGATCTCGGCCAGGGTCACGGCGCGGCGGGCGGCCTGATGACTGTCGGCGGCCACCGCGAACAGGCACTGGCCAACGTAGCTGATCTCGTCGTCGGCGAAGATCGGATCACCGGGAAATACCGGGCCGATATCGGTGTGGCCGGGGACGTCGACGATGGTGATGACATCGACCACGCCGGGGGCGGCCTTGACCTTCTCCAGGTCGAGGCGTGTCAGGCGGCCGTGGGCCACCGGCGACAGGCCCAGTGCCACGTGCAGGGTATCGGCCGGGGCCTGGAGGTCATCGATATAGGCGGCGCGTCCGGTGACATGCTTGATGGCACTCTCGTGGGGGCGGGTCGTTCCTGGCGCTCCCTGGCGAGCGATATCGCTGATCTCGCGGGCCAGCGGGCCATCGCCCTTGTTGCGGCCCTGTTGGTCGGCGCGCGCCTTGGCTGAAGCGGGTGAGAGTTCAGTGAGCGTACGCATGCAGGGTCACCTCCTGTTGGGCGTTGGCGTGGTGGGCGGCGTCGATCATCAGTCGCAGGCGTTCGAGCAGGTTGCTCGCCGCCACTTGGCGATACTCGGCGCTGCCGCGCACGTCACTCATCGGCTGGAAATCCTGGGCCAGGGCGGCCCGCGCGGCGGCGAAAGCGGCGCCATCCGGGGCCTGGCCCTCGAGAGCGGCCTCGGCGGCGGCGGCGCGCTTGGGAATCGCCGCCATACCGCCGAAGGCCAGGCGCACGTCGCGCATGACCTCACCGTCGAGGCGCCAGACAAAGGCGCCCAGCACCGCCGAAATATCGTCCTCACGCCGTTTGGACAGCTTCCAGACCTTGAGATTCTGCGCCTCGCTGGGCCGCGGCAGGAAGATCGCGCGGATAAATTCGTTGGCCGCCAGCGCGGTCTGCTTGTAGTCGAGGAAGAAATCGCCGAGCGGCAGTTCGCGCTCGCCGTCGGGTCCGTCGAGGCTCACCCGGGCGTCGAGGGCCAGCAGCACCGGCGGCGAATCGCCGATCGGCGAGGCGTTGGCGACGTTGCCACCGAGGGTCCCACGGTTGCGGATCTGCTTGGAGGCAAAGCGATGCAGCAGGTGGGCGAAGGCGGGGAAGTGCTGGTCGAATAGCGGTTCGAGGCGCGAATAGGTGACGGCAGCGCCGACCCACCATCCCTGGGGAGTCTCCTCGATGGTGTTCAACTCTGCCACCTGGCGAACGTCGATCAGATCATCCAGCGCCTTGAGCTGTTGGGTGGTCTCGAGCCACAGGTCGGTAGCACCGGCCACCAACCGGGCCTCGGGACGCTCGGCCTTGAGCTTACGCAGCGCGGCGAGATCACGCGGAGCAGCGAAGTGGCCACCCGCGCTGGCGCTGGCCTTGGCTGAGCGCAGCTGCGCCACGTTGTTGGCCAGGTCGGGATCGTCGGCCCACAGCGGATGGGTGTCGGGATAGTCGTTCATGCTCAGGGCGGCGTCGCGGATCGGCCGGTAGCCAGTACAGCGGCACAGGTTGCCACCCAGCACCTCCTCGAGTCGCTGCTGGCTCAGCGGTGCGGGGGCTTGACGCTGCTCCTCGTGCAGCGTGAACAGCGACATCACGATGCCCGGCGTGCAGAAGCCGCACTGGCTGCCGTGGCACTCGACCATGGCGGCCTGGGCGGGATGCAGGGCATCGCCGCGGGCCAGGCCCTCGACGGTGACCAGATGGCAGCCGTCGAGTTGATGGGCGGGGGTAATGCAGCCGTTGGCGGCGTGATAGCGCAGGGTGTCGCCGTCGCCGGGCTCACCGATGGCGACGGTGCAGGCGCCGCAGTCGCCCGAGGCGCAGCCTTCCTTGGTGCCGGTCTGGCCCAGGCGGGTGCGCAGGAGTTCGAGAATGCTGGTGTCGGCGGGAACATCGTCGCACCGCTGACGCTTGCCGTTGAGATAGAAGTCGATCATCGCAGGATCCGCTCGTTGTTGTGCTTTCCAGGCCGCGCTGGCCTGGAAAGGTGACGCAAGGAGATGTTGCCGAGTTCTGACCAAATGGTCAACTTGAAATAAGCGTGGCCCATTACGGGCAGGAGCGCAAGGTTCAGTAATAGAAAATATCGCGGCCAGACGAGTGCAGCTGCTCCTACCGCTCGG
Source organism: Halomonas sp. ML-15 (assembly GCF_014779595.1). GTDB lineage: Bacteria > Pseudomonadota > Gammaproteobacteria > Pseudomonadales > Halomonadaceae > Franzmannia. The sequence continues at coordinate 181,307 of NZ_JACXZT010000001.1, read as the reverse complement.
GACTGATCCGTCGACAGATCTACGAGGGGGCGCTGTAAACCATCCCTGGGCGCTACCTATGCCCTGCTGCGCTCTCGCATCCTGCTCCGCTTGCAGGACCGGTGCTGGCCATCCATGGCCAGCCCGTTCGAAGCATGCTCCTCACCCATGGCATAGAACCCCCTCTCCGATCTGTCCCCGGCGTCCCTCGCTATGTTCTCGGCATTGCAGGGCGGCAGCGCCTGCGGCAAGCTTGTGGGCTCCATTTGCAAGAGCTTGAGCCATGACCGCGACCTCTGTGGCCGAATCGACTGCCACCCGTCTGCGCAACGAGAAAGCCATCCTCGAGGCGGCCGAGCAGATATTCGCCCAGCACGGCTATCGTGGGGCCAGCGTTCAGGCCATCGCCGAAGCCGCCGGGCTGCCCAAATCCAATGTGCTCTATTACGTAGGCAGCAAGCAGAAACTCTACGTGACCCTGCTCGAACGCATGATGGCGCGCTGGAACGCGATGCTCGACGACATCAGCGTCGATGACGATCCCGCTGAAGTGCTCGAGGCGTTTATCCGCAGCAAGATGCAGCTGACCCGGGATCATCCCCGCGGCTCGAGGCTGTTCGCCGCGGAGGTGCTGGGCGGCGCCCCCTTCCTGCAGGAGTACCTGCGCGGCGAGCTGCGCGACTGGGTCGAGGCGCGGGCGCGGGTCTTCGAACAGTGGGCCGAGCGCGGTCTGATGGACCCTGTGGACCCTGTCTGGCTGATCTTCCTGATCTGGTCATCGACCCAGCACTACGCCGACTTCGAGGCCCAGGTGCTGGGTATTACCGATCGTACCCAGCTCAGCGAGGAGGACTACCAGCGGATCACCGAATTCCTGTGCACGGTGATTCTCAAAGGCTGTGGGGTTACCGCGCGCAGTCAAGGCTGACTTTGTATACAAATTGATGATGTAATGGTGGGCAGTCGTGTCGCATCATATCATGACGACATATTCACAATGCCTAGTGCATGGCCCACTAGTCGAGGACAACCCCCATGAGTAGCCGCTGGCAAGACGAGGTACTCGCCGATGTCGCATCGGGCGTCCGCATCAGTGACCAGCATATCGTCGAGCGCATCCGCCAGGCGGTGCTGATGCAGCGTCTGCCCCCCAACACCCGCCTGCCGGAAGTGGCGCTAGGCGAGATATTCGGCGTCAGCCGCTCGGTGGTGCGCAAGGCGCTGACGCGTCTCGCCTCCGATCACGTGATCACCCAGCAGCCCAATCAGGTGGCGAGAGTCAGTGCGCCCAGCGTCGAGGAGACTCGTGAAATATTCGCTGCGCGGCGTCTGGTCGAGGGAGAAGTGGTCGCGCTGCTGGCGGCCGATCGAGCTCCCGGCTGGAGCGCACGACTCGCCGAGCTCTGCGAAGCCGAGGCGGATGCCCACGCGCGCGGTGACGAGCCGCTGCGCATCGAGCACTCGCTGGCGCTGCACCATACCCTGGCCGAGCATTCGCCGAATCGCATCCTCGGGGCGATGCTCACCGACCTGATCCTGCGCACCTCTATCGTGATCGCCCTCTATAAACACGCTGGACTCGCCTCCTGCTACCTGGAAGGGGATCACCCGCGCCTGCGCGATGCGCTGATGGCGGGTGACAGCGAAACGGCCCGCGCCGCGATTCATCGCCACCTCGATAGCCTCGAGGGGCTGCTCGATCTGCGTCCGAAGGCGGCGCAGATCGATCTGGCGGCGATCTTCGGCCAGCCCGCCTGATCCTGTGGGCGCGCTACCGATCGAGGCGCGGCTACCGGATATCGTCGGCGCCCTGGATGAGTCGAACACGGCACTGCTGGTCGCCGAGCCCGGCGCCGGCAAGACCACCCGGGTTCCCCTGGCACTGCTCGAGAGCGACTGGTGCCGCCAGGGCAGACTCCTGCTGCTCGAACCGCGCCGAGTGGCCGCCAGGCTAGCGGCCCAGCACATGGCCGAGCAGCTCGGCGAAGCGGTAGGGGAGACGGTCGGCTATCGCATGCGCGGCGAGAGCCAGGTAGGGCCGCGTACGCGCCTCGAGGTGGTCACTCAGGGGGTGCTGACCCGGCAGATCCAGGCCGACCCGATGCTCGAGGGCGTGGCCGGTGTCCTCTTCGATGAATTCCATGAACGCAGCCTCGACGCCGATCTCGGCCTGGCATTGACGCTGGATGTACAGCAGGGCCTGCGCGACGACCTGCGGCTGTTGGTGATGTCGGCCACCCTCGACGTCTCAGCCCTCCAGGGACTGCTGGGCAGCGGAACGCCTCTTATCGAGTGCGCCGGGCGCAGCTATCCGGTGACCACCCGCTATCGTCCTCTGCGCGCCTCGAAGCACGCTCTCGACACGGCGCGTCAGCAGGCCGCGGTGGTGCATGAAGCGCTCGCCGCCGCAGCGGGCGACGTGCTGGTGATCCTGCCCGGCGTGGCGGAGATTCGTCGGCTTGCCAGCGTGCTTGCCGAGCGGGAAACCTCGCTGGCGGTGTTCGAACTCCACGGCCGGCTGACGCTGGAGGCGCAGCGCCGAGCGCTGCGGCCAGATCCCGAGGGGCGTCGGCGGGTGGTGCTGGCGACCGCCATCGCCGAGTCGAGCGTCACCGTGGATGGGGTGCGGGTGGTCATCGATGCCGGCCGCGAGCGGGTGCCGGTGTTTCAGCCGCGTATCGGCATGACGCGCCTGACCACCCGCCACGTCAACCGCGCCAGCGCCGACCAGCGCCGCGGTCGCGCGGGGCGGCAAGGCCCCGGTCTCTGCTATCGGCTATGGGCCGAGGAGCAGCCGCTGGTCCCCCACGCTGAACCCGAGATCCGCCAGGCCGATCTCTCCCCGCTGGCCTTCGAGCTGGCGCGCTGGGGCGTCAGCGACGCCGATACGCTGCGCTGGGTAACGCCGCCCCCGGTGGCGGCCCTCGCCGCGGCGCGGGATCTGCTGCAGCGGCTGGGGGTGCTCGATGGTCAGCACCATTTGAGCGCGCTTGGCCGTCGCTGTGTCCGCTGGCCGACCCATCCGCGTCTGGCCGTGATGCTGGAGTGCGCTGGCGAACGGCACTGCAGCGCCCTGGCCTGCGCGCTGATCGCGCTGCTGGAGAGCCGTGACGGCGAGCGAGAAGTGGACCTGGCGCGGAGCCTCGAGCAGCGTCTTGCGCGCCCCGATGAGCACCGCCAGTGGCATCGCGAGGCCAGGCGGCTGTGTCGCAGCGCGGGGGTAGCGCTGGCGGTGGATTCGCTGGAGGAGATCGGCGAGCTGCTGGCGCTGGCATTTCCCGAGCGCATCGCCCAGCAGCTGTCAGTGGGGCGCTTTCGGCTGGCCGGGGGCGGACAGGCGACGCTGTCCGATGGACACCCGCTGGCTCACGCCGAGCTGCTGGTGGCCGCCGAACTGGATGGTGACGCCACTGCTGCGAGGATCTACCGCGCCGCCACGATCAGTCAGGCGCGTCTCGAGGCTTGCTTTCCCTCGCTGAGGGAGTGGCAAGCCAAGGTCGAGTGGTCGGAGAGCGAAGGGCGTCTGATCGGCCAGGAGGTGCGTGCCATGGGGGCCCTGACGCTCGCGTCGCGACCGCTGATGTCGCTTCCTCCCGACGCGGTGCGGGAGGCGCTGCTGGCGGCTCTGCGGCGCAGCGACACCCTGACCTTCGATGAAGCGACCGACCAACTGCGGGGGCGGGTGGCGTTGGTGCGTCGTGAATTCGGCGACCCTTGGCCTGATTGGTCACAAGCGACGCTGCTCGAGACCCTTGAGATCTGGCTGGGGCCCTATCTGGATGGCATCACACGGCTCGATGCGGTTGCCCGGCTGCCGCTAGGACGCTACCTGCAGGATTCCCTTGACTGGGCGCTGCGCGAGCGGCTGGAGACGCTGGCCCCCGAGCGTATGACGCTTCCCAGCGGTAACACGGTACGACTCGACTACCGGCCCTGTCTGGATGGCGAGGACCCGCTGCTGGCCGCCAAGTTGCAGGAACTGTTCGGCTGGCAGTCGACCCCACGGCTGGTAGACGGTCGGGTGACGCCGCTGGTGCATCTGCTCTCCCCGGCGCGCCGCCCGTTGCAGGTGACGCGGGATCTTGCCAGTTTCTGGGCCAACGGCTATGTCGAGGTACGCAAGGACATGCGTGGGCGCTATCCCAAGCACCCATGGCCGGAAGACCCTCTGACCGCTGAGGCAACGGGGCGGACCAAACGCCGCTGAGCCGCGTTCGTCCAACTGCAGTGGAACTCCATATAGGCATTGATGATCATAGCGTTAACCGAAAGTCTTGCACCGATACGCGCGAGACGGCATCCTTGGTTCACGCAAGATCTACAATTTCAGGGAGCATTGATCGATGGCTTACCAAGAGTCGCATGTGACACAGCGCCAGGCGAGCGCTGTCAGCACCAACAAGGTGTTGCGAAATACCTACGCCTTGCTGGCCATGACCCTACTGTTCTCCGCTGTGACTGCCGGGGCCGCCATGGCCATGGGCGTCGAGCGGATGAACATCTTCGTGTTCTTCATCGGTGCCTACGGGCTGATGTTCCTGGTCCACAAGACCGCGAATTCGGCGACTGGCCTGCTGGCGACCTTCGCCTTCACCGGTTTCATGGGCTTCACCCTGGGGCCGATTCTCAGTGCCTATCTGGCGATGCCCAATGGCGCGGCGCTGATCATGAACGCGCTGGCGATGACCGGTGCCACCTTTATCGGTCTGTCTGCCGTGGCGCTGATCACCAAGAAGGATTTCAGCTTCCTCGGCAACTTCCTGCTGGCGGGTGCCATCGTGCTGATCCTCGCCATGGTGGCGGCACTGGTCTTCAACATCCCGACGCTGTCGCTGGCGGTTTCAGCAGGGTTCGTGCTGTTCGCTTCAGCGGCGATCCTGTTCCAGACCAGTGAGATCGTGCACCGCGCCGGCGAGACCAACTACATTCTCGCCACCATCACGCTGTACGTGTCGATCTACAACCTGTTCGTCAGCCTGCTGTCGATCCTCGGGATCATGAATAGCGACTGATTCAAAGGGTGTTCGAGAGTGCAGGCCCCGCCTAATCGGTGGGGCCTGCGTGTTTCAGGGCGAGGTCTTTGAGACATTGCAGTGGTGAGAGGAGTAAGTGGCATGCGCTACGCCTTGCTGGTTCAGGGTGGGCCCTACAGCGACCAGGCGGCGCACTCGGCGCTGCGCTTTGCCGAGGCCGTGGTCGCCCGCGGTCATCGCCTGGAGACGGTGTTCTTCTACCATGATGGGGTGTATAACGCGGCACGTCTCGCTGCACCGCCCCAGGATGAACCGCACTTGGTCGATCGTTTCCGCGCGTTGCACGATGATCACGGCACCCAGCTCAAGGTCTGCATTGCCGCCGGCTTGCGACGTGGCCTGCTGGATGAGCGCGAAGCGGCTCGCCACGGTAAGCAGGGCCACAGTCTCGAGGCGCCGTTCGAACTCACGGGGCTTGGCCAATTGATCGATGCCGGTCTCAGCCATGATCGACTCATCACCTTTTCTCCCTGAGGATGATATGCAGGACGACACTACCAAGGCGTCGAGCCAGGTTCTGGTGATACTGCGGCACGGGCCCCACGGCAGCAGTTGGCTGCGCGAGGGACTGGATGCGGCTCTGGTGGCCGCCGCCTTTGGCCGTGAGGTGACGCTGCTGTTCTACGGGGAGGGCGTCACTGCGCTGGTGGAGGGGCAAGGCGCAGGGCCCTTGGGGCAGAAGGGCACTCAGCCGACGCTGGAGATGCTCGCCATGTATGATATCGAGACACTGCTGGTCGACCAGCAGGCGCTGGATGAGCGCGGGCTCGCGGCGTCGGACCTGTTGCTGCCAGTGACGCCCCTGGCGCCGTCTCAACTGGCGGCAACGCTGGCGGAGCATGAGCTGGTACTGAATTTCTGATGGCGGGGAGGCTGTCATGATCCTGCACACCTTGAATCGTTCGCCCACCGAGAGCCGTGTCTATCGTCAGGCACTGGCGGCGATGGGACCCGATGATCGCTTGCTGCTGATTGAAGACGGCGTGCAGGGGGCACTCCCGTCGCTGGTGCGCCACTTCGGTGATGTGTCCGGCAGGGTGTTTGCGCTGCGCGAGGATCTCGAGGCGCGCGGCTTGGCTGGCCGCTGCGATGCCACGGTACTGGTTGTCGATGCCGATGGTTTCGTCACCCTGACAGAGGAAGCGGACAAGACGGTGAGCTGGTTCTAATGGCCTCTGCTGAAATATACCGTTATCTTGAGCTCCAAGAGCGCCAGGTGCCTCTCGACCCTGAAGGTTTCCTGATCCATCTCGATGACTGGTCGCCAGAGGTCGCCGAGGCGCTCGCGGCAGAAGAGGCGCGCACGCTCACCGAAGAACACTGGGAGGTGATCGAGGTGCTACGAGATTTCTATGCCCGTTACGAGGCCTCACCGGCGATGCGCCCGCTGGTCAAGGCGGTGGGGCAGGCGCTGGGGCCGGAGAAGGGCAAGTCGCTGCACCTGATGCGCCTGTTTCCGGATAGCCCGGCCAAGGTTGGCGCACGACTGGCCGGGCTACCCAAGCCCGCCAACTGTCTATAGCGCCGATGAACTTCCTTGCCCATGCCTGGCTGGCACGCCATGGCAGCGACGACTTCCTTTACGGCAATCTGATCGCCGATGGCGTCAAGGGCAGCGACCTGTCCGACTGGTCCGCTGCCACGGCGGCAGGCATTCGCCATCACCGCCGCGTCGATGCCTGGGTCGATCGCCATCCACAGGTACTGGCGGCTCGCCACCGCGCGCCGCGCGCTCAGCGGCGCTATGCCGGCATTGCCCTGGATCTGGTGTGGGATCACTTCCTGGCGCGTGACACCGCACCACTGGCCGAGCAGCAGCAGCTGGTGGAGCGCTGCTATCGTCTGCTCTCGGCGCGTTCGGCACCGGCTCGCCTGGCGACCATGGTGCCGCCGCTGGTGGCCAATGACTGGCTGCGTGGCTATGCCGACTTTGACTTTACCTGCCGCGCAGTGGCCGGCATTGGGCGACGCCTGTCAGGGCCCAACCGGCTCGCCGAGCTGGTGCCCTGGCTCCATGGCGACTATCCGGCGCTGGAACAAGATTTCCGTCAGCTATGGCCCGCCGCGCATCAGGTGCTGGCCAGCGATGGATCACCCCAGCCATAGGCAGTCGATCGCATCCCCTCTGCGGACCTCACTGTATGGCGGAATCACCGCCAGCGCATTAGCCTGCACGCAGGAGGACAGCACCCCGGAATTTTGATCACGAAAGGCCTGGGCCGTGATGCCTTCTGCGGAAAAGGTCAGCGCCACCCGCATATAGTGCTGGCGGGCCTGGGTGGTGGCGGCGAAATCGGCTCGAGCATGCAGGCGAGGCAGCTCGGCAAGCGCTGGGCAGCCCAGCAGCGCACCGACCAGCGGGCGCAGGAACAGCCAGGCGCCGACAAATCCTGACACCGGGTTACCGGGCAGCCCGACGAAGCGCGCCGCGCTGCCGTCAGCTCGCGGTAGGCGGCCCAGTGCCAGCGGCTTGCCGGGACGGATTGCAAGGCGCCACAGGTCGAGCTCGCCGAGCTGCGTCAGCGCCGCCTTGACGTGATCCTCCTCGCCGACGCTAACGCCACCGGTGGTTATCACCACATCGGCTTGAGCGGCCTCCACCAAGCAACGTCGGGTACTCTCGAGGTCGTCGGCCACGCGCGTGGCCATCACCACCTCGGCACCAAACTGCTCGAGGAGCTGGCGCAGCATCGGCCGGTTGGAGTTATAGATCTGCCCCGGGGCCAGCGGCTGGCCGGGATCGATGATCTCGTCACCGGTGGAGAGCAGGGCGACCCTGGGCCGGCGCGTCACGCTCACCTCGGTGAACCCCTGGCCGGCAAGGTGGCCGAGCGCTGCGGCATTGAGGATCTGGCCGGCGTCGAGCAGCAGCTCGCCGGCGCTGACGTCGCGGCCGCGACGGCGCAAGTTGTCACCGGCCGGGATATCCCCGGGTATCAGTGCCCGTTCTCCGTCCAGCTCAACGCGCTCCTGCATCACCACGCTGTCTGCCCCCGGCGGCATCTCGCCGCCGGTGAAGATGCGTGCGCAGCTGCCTGGCGTGAGCGGCTTGGCCGCTTGTCCCGCGGCGATGCGCTGGGTGACCGGTAGCCACTGACCGGCGTCTCGGCTATTCAGCGCATAGCCGTCCATGGCGCTGTTGTCGAAGGGGGGCACATCGAGGCGGGCGCTGACGGCGCTGGCCAGTACCCGTCCGCCGGCCGCGTCGAGCGGAAGAGTCTCTGCGGGTAGCCTGGCTACGCCGTCGAGCAGGGCATCCAGCGCGGCCTGTATGGACTGCAGGGCGTCGGCTTGCTCAGCCATGGGTGCCACGCTCCGGGATCACCAGATTGGCGAAGTTGCACGGCTTGTGGCGGCTATCCAGCTGCTCCAGAAGGATGCCATCCCAGGCCGTACGACAGGCGCCGGTGGAGCCGGGCAGGCAGAACACCACGGTAGCGTTGGCCAGACCACCCAGACAGCGGCTCTGAATGGTCGAGCTGCCGACCTCCTGGAAGGAGAGCTGGCGGAACAGCTCGCCGAAGCCTTCGATGGGCTTGTCGAGCAGTACACGAACCGCTTCGGGGGTGGAGTCGCGCCCGGTGAAGCCGGTACCGCCGGTGGTCAACACCACCTGCACGGCAGGGTCGGCGATCCAGGCGGCGACCTGGGCGCGGATGCGGTAGACGTCATCGATCACGATGCGCTTGTCGGCCAGGCGGTGGCCGGCCTCTATGAGTCGCTCCACCAGCGCCTGGCCGCTGCGGTCGGTCTCTTCTGTGCGGGTATCGGAAACGGTCATCACCGCGACGTTGAGGGGTATCAGTTCACCACGCTCGTCACTCATGGCTCAGCCCTTGTCCGAGTGGCGCGCCTCGAGGGCGGCGAGTTGTTCAGGGCTGGCCGGCGTCTGGTGCTTCTCCTTCCACTCCTGGTAGGGCATGCGGTAGACGTACTCGCGGGCGGCGTCGAGGTCGAGTGGCACATCGCGCTCGTCGGCGGCGTTGACCAGCCACTTGGAGAAGCAGTTGCGGCAGAAGCCGGCGAGCACCATCAGGTCGATATTCTGCACTTCCTTATGCTCGTCGAGGTGGTTGAGCAGGCGCCGAAAGGCGGCGGCTTCGAGTTCGGTACGGGTGGCGTCGTCGAGATGTTGCATGGGGTGTTCCTTGTGACAGGGCCGGTATGGTGCCGGCAGGGACGTTTGGGGCTTAGCATAACAAAAGACACCGCCCGTAGGCGGTGTCCGCTGGTCTCTCATCATCGCCACTGTAGACAGTAGCGCCGCTCGGGACTGATCCGCCGACAGGTCTGCGAGGAGGCGCTGTGAACCCGTCCCTGGGCGCTACCTACGCCATCCATGGCGTAGAACCTCCTCTGCGACCTGTCGCCGGCGTCCCTCGCTCTAGGTAGGCCAGGGCTAATCAGACGGAGTGTTAACCAGGCTGACTGGGCGCCGGTTTTTCACCGCCGTCGCTGGTCGACTGATCGAGGGTCTCGGCATCCACCGCCTGATCCTTGACCTCGTCGTACCACAGGTTGTGGTGCTCCTTGGCCCAGGCTTCATCGACATAGCCGGTCTTCATGCCCTCCAGAGAGCCTTCGGTACCCACCGTGCCGATATAGATATGGCCCATCGCTACTGCGGTGAGGCCGAGGGCCGCCACCGCATGGATAACGTTGGCCCACATCATGGTGTCACGGGACTGGTCGAAGTTGGGGAAGTTGAGCACCAGGCCGCTGATGATCACCGCCACACCGGCAGTGGCCAGCAGCCAGTACCAGACCTTCTCGCCGGCGTTGGCGAAGCCGGCATCGGGATGCCCCTTGCCGATCAGCCCACCGCCTTTCTTGAACCAGGCCAGGTCGTGTTTCTTCGGCAGATTGTGCTTCAGGAACTTGGCCAGGATGATCAGCAGCAGGATCCCGAACAGCGGTCCCAGGTAGTTGTGCGAGACCTTGGAAGCCGAGATCATCGCGCCCCACACGGCATCGCCGAACAGCGACCGGAACACATACTTGCCGTAGAGGATATTGAGCCCCGACAGCGCCAGGATGATGAACAGCGAGGCCACGCTCCAGTGCAGCGTGCGCTCGACTGCCGACCAGCGGAACAGCTTGCGTCCGGTCGGCCGTTCATCGAGGTTCTTGCGGCCGAAGATCACGTAGAACAGGGCGATCATGACGATCATCCCGCCCATGGCGATCAGGCCGAAGGGGGTGACCCAGTGGTTACGAATCTCCCGCCAGGTCTGACCGGCGGCGTTGATCAGGTTGTAGTTGGAGTCATGGCGCGTGTCACGGTAATTGGCATCGACCTCACCGCTTCTGACCTGTCGCCAGATGTCAGAATCAGCGGTCCCTACCGAGGTAGAGATCTCCCGGTTGGGGTCGGCCGACTGGGCCACGGCCTGACTGCCGACGCCAAGCGTCAGCAGGGTCATCAGCAGCACGATGCAGGCATGTCTGAGCAGGGACATGGGCGGCCTCCTTACCCTTGGCGGGTGGCGTCGTAGGCCAGGTTGTCCATCTGCGCCGCAGCCGTGTCGGGTCCCTGGCGGTTGACCTCGGACCAGGCACCGTCTTCGTGACCGCGCTGAACCACGCGCTGACGGAAGATATCGGCAACGGTTTGCGCATCGCCGGCCAGCAGCGCCTTGGTCGAGCACATCTCGGCACACAGCGGCAGCTTGCCTTCCGCGATACGGTTGGCGCCGTACTTTTCGTACTCTTCCTCCTTGGAGTCGGCGGGGCCGCCGGCACAGAAGGTGCACTTGTCCATCTTGCCGCGCTCGCCGAAGGCGTTCTGCTTGGGAAACTGCGGGGCGCCAAACGGGCAGGCGTAGAGGCAGTAACCGCAGCCAATACACAGGTCCTTGTCGTGCAGCACGATACCGTCATCGGTCTTGTAGAAGCAGTCGGTAGGGCAGACCGCCATGCACGGCGCATCGTCACAGTGCATGCAGGCCACCGAGATCGACACCTCGGTAGGCTCGCCGTCGTTGAGGGTCACCACGCGGCGGCGCTGAATGCCCCACTCCACGTCGTTGGCGTTCTTGCAGGCGGTGACGCAGCCGTTGCAGTCGATGCAGCGTTCGGCGTCACACATGAATTTCATCTGGGCCATGTTGTTCTCCTATACCGGCGCGGCTAGCCAGCCGCACCGTCAAGCGGTCAGGGTCGCGATGTCAGGCGCGTTCGATCCGGCAGATGGTGCACTTGGTTTCCTGCATCAGTGTCACCGGGTCGTAGCCGTAAGTGGTGGCGGTATTGGCCGCCTCACCGATCACATAGGGGTCGGCGCCGTCGGGATAGCGATCGCGCAGGCTCTCGCCCTGGAACATGCCGCCGAAGTGGAACGGCATGAAGGCGACATTGCGATCGACCCGCCGGGTGACCATCGCCTTGACCTTGACGCGCCCGCCTTCGGCGCCTTCGACCCAGACCTCGTCGCCGTCGCTGATGCCGATATCGTTGGCGTTGGCCGGATTGATCTCGACGAACATCTCCTGCTGAAGCTCGGCGAGCCACGACATCGAGCGCGTCTCTTCGCCACCGCCCTCGTATTCGACCAGACGACCGGAGGTCAGAATGATCGGGTAGTCGCTGGAGTTGTCGCGATCCTGAATGGTCTTGTAGAGCGTCGGCAGTCGCATGATCGAGTCGAAGTCGTCCCAGGTCGGGAAGCGTTCCACCAGATCGCGGCGCGTGGTGTAGAGCGGCTCGCGGTGCTTTGGCACCTCGTCGGGGAAGGTCCAGACCACGGCGCGTGCCTTGGCATTGCCGTAGGGCGCGCAGCCGTGCTCGATGGCGACGCGCTGGATACCGCCGGAGAAGTCGGTCTTCCAGTTCTCACCCTCGGCGGCTTCTTTCTCCTCGTCGGTCAGGTCGTCCCACCAGCCGAGATCCTTGAGCATCTGAGCGGTGAACTCGGGATAGCCGTCGGTGAGGTCCGACTCTACTGGCGCCGATCCCTCGGCCAGCATGTTCACGCCGTTGCGCTCGATGCCGAAGCGGGCGCGGAAGCCCATGCCGCCTTCCTTGACCGGTACGCTGGTGTCGTAAAGGTTGGGGGAGCCGGGGTGGCGGAACTCCGGGGTGCCCCAGCACGGCCAGGGCAGACCGTAGTAGTCGCCGTCTGCAGGGCCGCCTTCGGCGCGCAGGTTACTGAAGCTGAAGGTGTGCCAGTTCTGCTGATGCTCCTTGAGACGCTCAGGACTCTGGCCGGTATAGCCGACGGTCCACATGCCACGGTTGATCTCGCGCAGGATATCCTCGATCAGCGGCTCGTCGCCGTTCATCTCGATATGCTTGACGAACTCATCGCCGAAGCCGAGCTTGCGGGCGAAGCGGTACATGATCTCGTGGTCGGGCTTGGCCTCGAACAGCGGCTCGATCACCTTGTCGCGCCACTGCAGCGAGCGGTTGGTGGCGGTCACGCTGCCGGTGGTCTCGAACTGAGTGGCGGCGGGCAGCAGGTAGACGCCGTCGCTGCGGTCGTGCATGACAGCGGCAACGGTGGGGTAAGGGTCGACGATGACCATCATCTCGAGCTTCTGCATCGCCTGCTGCATTTCCGGCCCGCGGGTCTGGGAGTTGACCGCATGGCCCCAGTAGAACATCGCCTTGAGCGCGGTGCGCTGGGAGATGTTGTCCTCCTCCTCGAGCACGCCGTCGACCCAGCGGGAGACGGTGATGCCGCTGGTGTACATCGGCTTGCCGTCGGCATACTCGGTGTCGTCGAAACGCTCCTTGAGCCACTCATAGTCGACGTCCCAGACCTTGGCCCAGTGCTGCCAGGCGCCTTCGGCCAGGCCGTAGTAGCCGGGCAGCGAGTCGGAGCCGAGGCCCAGGTCGGTAGCGCCCTGAACGTTATCGTGGCCGCGCAGGATGTTGGCGCCGCCACCGGACTTGCCGATATTGCCCAGCGCCAGCTCGAGGATGCAGTAGGCGCGGGTATTGTTGTTGCCGGTGGTGTGCTGGGTGCCGCCCATGCACCACACGACGCAGCCCGGACGGCTGTCGGAGAGGCGTTTGGCGGTGTCGTACATGGCGCTTTCCGGCACGCCGGTGACATCTTCGACTACCTCGGGGGTGAACTGGGCGACTTCGGCGCGCACGTCCTCCATGCCGTAGACGCGCTGGGCGATATACTCGCTATCTTCCCAGCCGTTCTCGAAGATGTGCCACAGCAGCCCCCAGATGAAGGCCACGTCGGAGCCGGGGCGCAGGCGAACGTACTTGTTGGCCTTGGCCGCGGTACGAGTGAAGCGCGGGTCGGCGACGATGATGTCGCAGTTGTTCTTTTCCTTGGCCATCAGGATGTGCTGCATGGCCACCGGATGCGCTTCGGAGGGGTTGGAGCCGATGAACAGGATCGAACGACTGTTCTGCATGTCGTTGAGCGAGTTGGTCATCGCACCGTAGCCCCAGGTGTTGGCTACCCCGGCGACAGTGGTGGAGTGACAGATTCGCGCCTGGTGGTCGGTGTTGTTGGTGCCCCACATCGAGGCCAGCTTGCGCATGAAGTAGGCCTGTTCATTATTGAACTTGGCCGACCCCAGCCAGTAGACGCTGTCCGGGCCGTGCTCCTCGCGCAACTCGAGCAGCTTGTCGCCGATCTCCTCGATGGCGTCGTCCCAGCTCATGCGCTCCCACTCGCCGTTGACCAGCTTCATGGGGTATTTGAGGCGGCGGGTGGAGTGCCCGTGTTGGCGCAGCGACGCACCCTTGGCGCAGTGCGCGCCGCGATTGATCGGGTGGTCGAAGGCGGGCTCCTGCTTGGTCCAGATGCCTTCCTGAACCTCGGCGTAGACGCCGCAGCCTACTGAACAGTGCGTACAGATCGTACGTTTGGTTTCCACCGGTGCATCGGATACCGGTGTCTTGCCGCTGGCCTCGGCCGGCCGCAGCATGCCGTTGCCCATGAACCCCGCGGCGGCGAGGCCACCGGTGGTCGCACCGCTACGCTTCAGGAACTGGCGGCGGGAGATGCCCAGCCCCGGGATGGCGGAAGTGGAGGCTTTTTTTGTCAAGCGCATCGAGTCATTCCTCTTGGCCGTTAACCGCGAAGGCGTCAGTCACGCAGCGTGGCGTAGAAGGCGCGGATATGGTCGGTTTCCTGGTAGCGCAGCGGCGCGTCCTGGGTCTTGCTTGCGGGATTGTCGGCTTGGACCAGCGTGACATTGCCTATTACGGCAGCGGTACCGGCAGCGGCGCCGCCGATGCCCATCACACGCAGAAAACGACGCCGCTGTGGGTTGTGTTGGTCAGGCATGTTTGTCTCTCCTCATGAATTCTTAATTATTAAACAGCGTAGCGGGTCTACCGCTGGTATCCATACCTCAGGTGGGCGCTGGATCAACGATCCTTACCGCACTGAGAGCGGCGTCGTGTCGCTCTGTCTCCATGTTCAGAAACACCTGGCCAAGCTGCCCGACAGTGGCATAGAACGGAGTGTCCACTGCCGCCAGGTCGCCCATGCAGCGCTGGCTCCAACTGGCCAGATGCTGATTGAAGAAGGTGGCCTGCCGCTCCGAGGCCTTTTCGATCAGCCACGCCATGGCGTCACATAGCGCGGCCAGGTGATCTTCGGGCTCCTTGACCGCCGGGTCGCGCTCCAGTCCCAGTTGGCGCAGGTCGCGGCGCACCGCGACCACCGGCTCATCCATCAGGTGGCCGTGCAGATACCAGGAAGCGTAGGGCACGATCTCGCCCTGGATCACACCGATCAGATGACGGAAGTGGGCGCGCTTAAGTGTCTCGACATCGGCTTCGCTGGCGCAGCGGGATAGCGTCTGCCAGGCGTGACTCAATGGGCTGTCATCCGGATCTGCCTCGAGTTCGGCGAGAAACGTCAGCAGCTCATGGTCTGGCGGCGAGGTCAGCAGGCGCCCCAACAGGCGGTAGATATCGGCACGCAGGGCATCGCTGTCGTCCAGGGCGATGGGGGTATCAATGGCCTGGGTCATGGCGTCACACCTTCAGCTGAGCGTTGGGGTTGCGAGCCAGTTCGTGCCATACGTCCTTGACCCGGCAGTCCTCGCACATCTCGAGGCGCGCCATGGCATCGCCGGCAAAGTAGGGGTGGTCCGCCAGCTTGGCCTTGATGCTGGCGATGGTGCTGGCGGTAGCGAAAGGCTTGCCGCAGCTGATGCACTCGAATGGCGCCTCCTGCTTGCAGATCACGCGCTCACTGCGCTGTTCACTGGCCATGAAGCCCGGCGCCAGGGCGATAGCGTTCTCCGGGCAGGCGCTGTCGCAGAGGCCACACTGCACGCAGTCGGCTTCGCGAAAGCTGAGCTGTGGCTGGCTCTCGCCTCCGGCCAGCGCCGTAGTGGGGCAGACTGCGACACAGCTCATGCACAGCGTACAAGCGGCAGTGTCTACCACCAGACCGCCAAAGGGCGCATTGGCCGGCAGAGCATGGCGTTCGCCTGTTGGCTCGCCATGTTGCGCCAGCCAGTCGAGAGTGGCGTTAAGACGCTCACGCTTGCCCCCCGTAGGCGATGGAGCGACGGCCAGCGCGGGCAGATGGGGCAGCGGCTCGCTTGCCAGCTCGGCGCTGGCGTCGTGCAGCAGGATGCGCTGTGGGTCATGCCCCAGGGCCTCGAGGATAGCCTGGGCCTGATGCAGCTGGTCGTCGATCTGTGCGGCCATGCGGGCTGGCAGCACGGCGGGACGCAATACGCGTACTTCGCAGGCGCCCTGGGCCAGTGCTGCCAGCCAGTCGTCGAGCCCCGCCGCGCCGACTTCCTCGAGAGGTACGTCTAGCAGGTTCCCGGCAGGAGCTGCTTGCTCGTCCAGCGTCGCGCGGTCAGCGAAACGAACGACCGGCAGCTGGCCGTCGGCTTCTCGATAGGCCGCCAGCAGGCGAGCGACGTAATCCTGCTGCGCCTGAGGCTGCGGCAGCCGGTACTGGATAGCGCCGGTAGGGCAGGCGGCCGTGCAGCTTCCGGCACCGTGACAGCGGAAGGGGTCAATCTCGATCCACGCCTCGATGCGCTTCTGCTGGCTGACGATGGCGTCGGCGGGGCATGCCTCCAGGCAACGAGTGCAGCCCGGTTGACCGCGGCCGGCGTGGGCACAGAGGTCGTGATCGATATGGAAGTACTTGGGTTTGTCGAACTCGCCGACCATCTCGGGCAGGGCGGCCAGCGCCTCTGCAAAGGCGGGGGTGTCGGGTCGCGCGGCCAGATAGCCTGGCGGCGGAAGCTCCAGCGTCAAGCAAGGCGCGTCGCCGAGGTCGAGCACCAGGTCGAAGTGGGGGCGCGTCAGGCTCGCCTTGGCGAGATCGATCGAGTCATCGGCGCTTTCCAGCACTACGCTGAAGCGCCCAAGGTAACCGCTGATAGTGAGGGACTGCTTGGTGAGGTCGGCCCGCTGGCAGATCACGCCGTCAGGCAGTTCAGTGAGGGAAGTCGACGATTTGCCGGCGGCATCGACCATCAGGGTAATGCTGCGCAAACCGTCATCATGGAGATGCGGCGTCAGGGCATCACAGGCATGGCGGCAGGCGTCAGCCTGGCCAATGACTAGCAGATGCCCTTGGCTCTGATAGCTGACGTTGGCCGGTGTCAGGTTGGTCGGCCAGGAGACGCGAGCCAATGCGGCGGACTGAGCCTGCCGATTGTGCTGCGCGTCGAGCTGAGTCAGCGCGATGCGTTGTGTCATGGTCTCTCATCGTCAGGTCGGTCATGAAGCGGCGTCATGGCACCGCTTTCGTGGTATTGCTGATTAAGCTACGCCTTTTTTATTAGCGCACTCATTATAATAGTAGATGAATGCATTACCGCTAGTGTCGACGCCTGTGTACAGCGTCGCCAATGCCTCATTAGTCTATGCGTAGTTGACTCAGCAGCAGCACTTTCAACGCTCCCCCTCGGGGGGCGGTTCAACGCTGCTGTCTTGTTGCCGAGAAGGGGCAGGATTCGCTGCTGCATCGTCGCCTTGGGTATCCTCCTCGGAGTGCGCCGATGCGCTGCTGATGGGAGAGTCCGCAGACGCTTCATCGGGCTCCTCCAGTTTGTCGAGCAGTTTCTTGCCCCATTGACGCACGGTTTCACTGGTCTCGGTGGTCATCTTGCGCATCTGGGAGTAGTCCAGATCATAGTCATCCAGCCCATCGCGCACATTGTAGTTTCCGGTGGCCCACAGGCGGCGCAGGGCCCGGTTCTTGAGTGCGCTACTCACGCCGGGCACCAGGTAGGCCTTGAAGTCACTGCCGGGCCCCAGAGTGTCGGGGTCGGGCAGGCTGTCGTCGAGGCTGCCTTCGGCAGGGGGGGCCACGGGGCTTGCCGTGGCTTCATCGGGAGCGTCCTGGGCACTGCTGTGTGCGGTGGGTGCGCTGTGCGCCGCGGCTTCGCTTGTCTCAACGGCCTGCCGCGGGGACTCGGACAGGGGGGCATCTTCGCTCTCCGGTTGCTCGACAGGCAGTCCACGTTTGCGACGCGACCAGAGCTCGAAACGGTTCATGTCTGATCCTCCCGGGCGCGGCCCGCACCCTTGCGCTTCTTCTTGCGCCCCTCGGCCGGTGCTTCACCGTGGCGTGCCAGGTAGGCTTCAAGCCATACCTGAATGGCCATCGGCATGGCGGCTTCCAGCACTTGCTGCTCACCGTCCATCCAGCCCGCCGCAACGTCCTGACTGGCAGTTATCGCGGTGGGTTGCGGATGTTCTCCGGAAAATCCGCAGCGCACGAAAAGTCTCGGTTCGCTGGAACCGAGGTTGAAGCGGTACGCGGCACGTTCGGTCATGTAGAGCTGCAGGTCGAGCACATGGGGCCCTAGATTACCCGGCGACAGGGCGGCGATGCGCCACTGCATGCGGGTGAATCCCTTGACGGTCTTGTTCTCGCCGGCAAGTGCCAGGCTCAGCTGGCGTAGACTGGAAGTCGACATGATGGCTCCGCTTAACGCTGTCGGTCGGATGACTGAAGACAGTAAGCGACAGCAGTGCCATCATGGTCAAGCTATTGACCCGCTTGGAGAAGCCCACGACATGACCGCCATCAGCCTGAGCCGGGCACGGCTACCCACCACTCTCGAGATCGACGTCGTCGACGAGTTCGGCGATTCGCGCCGTCAGGCGATCGCCGCCGAGCGGGCGCTGACGGTCTATCTCAACAAACGCGAGATCGTCACGCTGATGACGCTGGGGGCCGAGCCGGAGGCGCTGGTGGTGGGCTATCTGCGCAATCAGGGGCTGCTGGGGTCGCGGGAGGACCTGATTGCCGTACACGTCGACTGGGAGGTCGAATCGGCAGCAGTGGTCACCCGACGGCTGCCGGAGGATCTCGAGGAGCGGCTGGGCCAGCGCACGGTCACCACCGGCTGCGGGCAGGGCACGGTATTCGGGCGTTTGCTGGATGCCACGGCCCTGGCGCCGCTGCCCGAGACGTCGCTGGCCCAGTCGACGCTGGGCCGCATGCTGCACCACCTTGGTGCCTACAACGAGACCTACCGCAGCGCTGGAGCGGTGCATGGCTGCGCGCTCTGTCATCAGGATCGGGTCGTGGATTTCGTCGAGGACGTAGGGCGCCACAATGCGGTCGATACGCTCGCCGGACGACAGTGGTTGGAGGAGACAGAGGCCGCGGATGCCGACATCTTCTATACCACCGGCCGACTCACCTCGGAGATGGTGCTCAAGGTCGCGCAGATGGGCATCAGCGTGCTGGTGTCGCGTTCGGGGGTGACCCAGAAGGGCGTCGAACTGGCGCAACGCTTTGGCGTATTGCTGATCGCGCGGGCCAAGGGGCGGCACTTTCAGGCGATCAATGCGGCGGGGCGGCTGGTGCTCGACGACATCCCGCCGCGTCGTCCCGGTGATCAGCGCCGCTCGTCGTGACGCGGTTCAGCTGCTCTCGGCGCGGGTGCATACCGACAGCACCACCGCATCCTCGTCGCTGACCGAGACCAGCGCATGGCCCATGTCGCTATCGAAGTAGATGCTATCGCCGCGGGTCAGGTGCAGCGGCTCGTAGAACTCGGTAAAGAGATGAATATCGCCGTCGAGCACGATCAGAAACTCTTCGCCATCATGCCGCACCCACTCGCTGAACTCATCGAAGCCACGCGCACGCACAATGGTCTTGAAGGGGATCATGCGCTTCTGCGCCAACTGCCACGACAGCAACTCATGCTCATAGGTGGGGGTGGGGTGTCGCTGGCCTTCGCCGACCCGGGTCAAGTCGCGACGCCCCAGCGTGCGGCTCTGGGGCTTGGGGGGGCTGAGCAGCTGTGGCAGATCGATGCCGAGACCGCCGATCAGCTTCTGCACCGCGGTGAAGGTCGGTGAGATCTGGTCGTTCTCGATCTTCGACAGCGTCGAACGGGCCAGCCCAGTGCGTTGACTGACGTCCTCGAGCGTCCAGTGGTTGGCAAGGCGTATCTCCTTGAGCCGCTCGCCAAGGCGCAGCGGCTCAACGAACGGTTTACGACCGGAGGCGATGCGCAGGGCGGCGTCTTGATCGGTGGTGGCGCTCATGGGGGTGTTCACTATTGGAAAATTAATTTCCCGAAGCATACCACAGGCGTGTCTTGACCGTTTGGCCAGGGGCGTCGCTGGCCTGCCCCGCAGCGCCGCTCACAGCGTCCAGGGTTGGCCGAGCAGAGCCTTGACGTGAGCCTCGGCGCAGCGCCCCAGGGTGTCGGGGTCATAGCCCCCCTCGAGCACCGATACCAGGCGATTGTCGGCGTAGAGGGCGGCGATCTCCATGGCCAGCCGGGTGACCCAGTGGTAGTCCGCATCTTCCAGGTTGAGTTCGGCCATGGGGTCGTCTCGATGAGCGTCGAAGCCCGACGAGAGCAGCACCAGGTCAGGTTTGAAGCGGTGCAAGGCAGGCAACCAGTCATCCTCGATGGCCTTACGGAAGGCGGCACTGTCGCAGCCCGCCTCGAGGGGGGTATTGATGACGTTGTGGCTGTCACTGCGCAGATAGCGCCAGGGATAGAAGGGGTACTGAAAGCTGGTACAGATCAGCACCTCCGGGTCATCCTTGAAGATATCGATGGTGCCGTTGCACTGGTGTACATCAAAGTCGAGTATGGCGATACGTCGGGCGCCGTATGTTTCCCGGGCATGCGCGGCTCCCACCGCAATATTGTTATAAAAACAGAAGCCCATGGCATCACAGGCTTCGGCGTGATGCCCCGGTGGACGCACCGCGCAGAACACGTTGTCGGCCTGCTGGCGATACACCTGGTCGACGCCGCGCACCACGGCGCCGGCGGCCACCCGCGCCGCATCGAGGCTATAGCGGTTCATCAGGGTGTCACCGTCATCGATGGTCACCATGCCCTCATTCGGCACGCATTTGTCGAGGGCATGCAGATGGCGCGCCGGATGCACCCGCAGCAGCTGCTCGTCGGTGGCCGGTTTGGCTTCCGACTGCATGGTCTGCTGAAGCACGCCAGCCAGCGCCAGGCGCGCGCGGATGGCTTCCAGGCGCAGCGGGCTTTCGGGATGCTGCGGTCCCATATGGTGATCCATGCAGCGAGGGTGAGTGATATAGGCGGTGATCATTGCAGGCTCCGCAGGGGATGCTGCGACCATAATCGGCTTGAGGCCTTGCAGGACAGTGTCAATAAGTCGTACACAGGGGGGGAAGGGGGGCTGCGTCCCTCATAGGAGAGAGAATTTTGGGTACACGATTTCTGCGCCACTTCTTCGAACCGCGCAGCCTGGCAATCATCGGTGCATCGGAAAAGCCCCATTCGATGGGGGGGCTGGTGGTGCGCAACCTGCTCGATGCGGGATTTCCCGGTGAACTGTCGGTGGTCAATCCCAAGGGCTATGCCAGCGTATACGGCGTGCCCTGTGTCAAACGGGTCGGCGATCTGCCGGCATCTCCCGACCTGGCGGTGATCTGTTCGCCGGTGGAGAGCGTGCCCAAGCTGATCGAGCGACTCGGTGAGATCGGTGTCAAGGCGGTGATGGTGCTATCTGGCGGCGCCTATCTCGATGATCGTGGCGGCGACGGCGGCTCGATTCGCGAGCGCATGATCAAGGCCGCCAGGATCAGCGGGATTCGCGTGCTGGGTCCCGAGTGCCTGGGGCTGATCGTGCCCGGTCGCAAGCTCAATGCCACCTACGCCAGTCAGCCGGTCAAGCCGGGGCGAGTCGCCTATCTTGGGCAGTCCGGCATGCTGGGCAACGCCATGATCGACTGGGCGGCGGGGCGCGGCATTGGCTTCTCGCACCTGGTGACCCTGGGCGACAGCGTCGATGTGATGCTGCCCGACATGATCGACTACATCAATCAGCACGCGCCGACCCAGGCGATCCTGCTGCATCTAGAGCGCATTCACGACGCCCAGCACTTCATGACCGCCCTTCGCGAGGCGTCGCGTAACCGTCTGGTGCTGGCGATCAAGAGCGGGCGCACGCCGGAGTCGGACATCTCGGGCCTGGCGCCGACGCCGGGCATCGCCAATCGTGATGTGATCTTCGACGCCGCGCTGGCGAGAGCAGGGGTGGTGCGCGTCGACGACTCCGATGAACTGTTTGACGCACTGGAGACACTGTCGCGCATGAAGCCGCTGCGCGGCGATCGCCTGGCGATTGTCTCCAACGGCCTGGGGCCGGCGATGCTGGCCATCGACAAGCTGATCAGTGCCGGCGGACGCCTGGCCAGCTTCAGCGATGAAACGCGCCGGGCCCTGACCCACGGCGCCTTCGACATGAGCCTGCCGGGACACAATCCGGTAGACCTGGGCGGTAACGCCACACCGGAGCGGATGGTCGATGCGCTGGAGGTGGTCGCGGCGGACCCTGATGTGGATGCGGTGCTGGTCGTTCATGCCCCCACCCGCTTTGCCCCTTCGAGGGTTACCGCCGAGGCGATCGTCGCCAACCGCAAGCGCTTCAAGCGCAATCTGCTGACCAGTTGGATGGGGCTGGAGGAGGCGCTGTCGGCGCGCCATGAGAGCAACCTGGCGGGCATTCCCACTTATATTTCCCCGGAGAAGGCGGTCAAGGCCTTCATGCACATGGTCGACTACCAGCGCGTTCAAGCACTGCTTCAGCAGACGCCGCCGAGTTTGCCGTTTGCCACTACCGCGGAGATTCGTCAGCGTTGCCACGCCCTGATCGAGCAAGCAAGAGACGATGGGCGTGAGACCCTGACGCACTCTGAAACGGCCCAGGTACTGGCCGCCTACGGGATTCCTTCTGCGCCGAGCCGTTACGTGCATGATGCAGAGGGCGCGGCAGCGGCGAGCTTCGATGAGCCGATGGCGCTCAAGGTGGTTCACGACCACAACCTGGTGCCGTATCGCTATCGTCGGCACCCTCATAAACTCTCCGCCGGCATGCTGCAGGATCTGGTGACGCCGGAGCAAGTCGCCGAGGGCGTGACACGGCTCACCGATAAGGTGGCCGAGAAGTTTCCCGGCACCACCATCAGAGAGTTCTGCCTGCAGCCGATGCAGCGTGGCAAGCACTCGATGCAGCTGTGTGCCGGCATCACTCGAGACCCGATCTTCGGTCCGGTGATCGTGTTCGGTATCGGTGGCTACAAGGTCAACGTGCTCGCTGACCGTCATGTGGCGCTGCCGCCGATCAATATGACGCTGGCCGATGACCTGATCGCACGTACCCATGCCAGCAAGCTGATTCGCGAGCATTCGCGCGACCCGCAGCGCGATATCGAGCGGCTCTGCCAGCTGCTGGTCAAGCTCTCGCAGATGGCCTCCGACCTGCCGGCGCTCAAGGGGCTGGAGCTCAACCCGGTACTGCTTAACCGCGACGGTGTGGTGGCCGTGGATTTCGCCATGGACCTGGGCGCCCCGGCGCGCCACGCGATCATGCCGTACCCCGAGGAGCTCCGCGAATGGGTGACGCTGGACGATTCCATGGCGGTGGAGGTGCGCCCGATCCGTGCAGAGGATGCTCCGCTGATCACCGCGTTCCACACCCAGCTCTCCGAGGAGAGCATCCGCTTCCGTTATTTCCATCACAAGGCCGATCTCACCAAGCGCGACCTGTCGATGCTGGCGCATATCAACTACGACCGTCAGATGGCCTTTATCGCCGAGCACCACTGCGATGATGGCAGCAAGGAGATGCTCGGTGTGGTGAGGGTATGGAACGACCCGGACAATATCCGTACCGAGTTCTCGGTGATCATCCGCGACGACATGCATGGCCACGGCCTCGGCAGCCTGCTGATGAACAAGATGATCCGCTATTGTCGCGGGGTGGGGACGCTTGAGATGGTCGGCACGGTGATGGTCGACAACCACCCCATGCGGGCGCTGATGAAGCACCTTGGCTTTCGCCTGCGCTATGACATGGAAGAGCAGGTCATGCACGCCACTCTGAGGCTCAACGAACCCGAAAGTGACTGGCAGAAGCTGCGCCTCGATAGTGCCATGGAGTGAACGACGCCCCAGTCAGTGGGGCGTCGCGGGCTCAGGGGGCGAGTCGATACTTGTGCCAGCTGCCATCACGCTGCTCATAGCGAATCCGGTCGTGGAGGCGACTCGGCTGCCCCTGCCAGAACTCGAGCATTTCGGGAACCAGTCGATAACCGCCCCAGTGGGCAGGGCGGGCAATCTCCTGCTCGGCGTACAGCTGTTCGTAGCGCGCCTGCCGCTCCTCGAGCCAGTGGCGATCGGGGATCTCCACGCTCTGGGTAGCGATCCAGGCGCCCAGTTGACTGCCTCGGGGACGGCTGGCGAAGTAGCTGTCTGACTCTTCGGCGCTGACCTGCTCGACTCGACCTTCGACACGTACCTGTCTCGATAGCGATGGCCACCAGAACACCAGCGCGGCGTGGGGCACATTGGCCAGCTCGCTACCCTTGTGGCTGTGATAGTTGGTGTAGAACACCATGCCTCGCTCATCGACCCCCTTGAGCAGCACGATACGCGCATGGGGCAGGCCCTGAGTATCGGCGGTGGCCAGGGTCATGGCATTGCCATCGTCTCCTTCGGATTCGAGCGCGAGCTGGAACCATTCGTCGAACAGCGCGGAAGGCGTCTCCGGGGTGCTTGCCTCGTCCAGGCGGCCACCCTCGTAGTCACGCCTGATGTCGGCGATGTCTCGTGTCATGTCGATCTCCTGAAAGCGTATGACCATCTTCGCCGCTCTCGGCGCTGGGCTCAACCGAGAATATTGACCGTAGAATGGGGCAAATGGTGCGATGTTTCAGCCTTGCTGTCGCATCTGGCGACTGCGGAAGCGTGCATAGCAAGTGCTGGCAGCGAACAGCGCCATGGCCGTAAGCGCTTCGAGCATGCCGAACAGCCCCTGGCCGGGGAGCGTGGCAACCATCACCCCTTGCATGAAGTAGAGCAGGCTGACGAAGGCCAGCCAGGCGTGTCCACGAGGGCGTTGCCCTATGATTGACGGCAGGAACAGCACCAGCGGCAGGCCGCGGACGAGAATCGGTATCCAGCCGCCTTCCTCGATGCTATGAATCGCGATACCGCTATACACCAGCAGCAGGAGTAACACCACGTAGCTGGTGAGTACGGCGCGACGCGCCCGTGCAGTGAGGGCATCGAGGCCGTGCTGTGCTTCCCAGCGCTCCAGCATTTGTCTCATCAGTCACCTCCGTGGACGGCGGAGAGCGCCAGTGCCAAGCGCGCCAGGCGTTGTCCTTGAGCCTGGCACAGGGTGCGTTCGTCGTCATCGAGGGGGCGATCACTGCGGCTACCGGCAACATGGCTTGCGCCGTAGGGCGTCCCACCGCTGCGGGTGGTAAACAGCGCCGTCTCGCTGTAGGGCAGGCCGGCATAGACCATGCCATGGTGTAGTAGCGGCATCAGCATGGTCACCAGCGTGGTTTCCTGACCACCGTGCAGACTCGAGGTCGAGGTGAAGGCTGTGGCCGGCTTGTCGATCAAGGCGCCGTTCATCCATAGCTCGCTGGTGCCATCCAGGAAATATTTGAGCGGTGCCGCCATGTTGCCGAAGCGCGTAGGGCTACCCAGGGCAAGTCCGTGGCAGCCGCGCAGGTCATCGGCAGTGGCGTATATGGCGCCTTCGGCAGGGATGTCGGGAGCGACCGCTTCGCAGGTGGCCGAGACCGCTGGCACGCAGCGTAGCCGGGCGTCGATGCCGGGTACGCGCTCCACGCCGGCCGCGATTTGTTCGGCCATCTGGCGGGTGGCACCATGCCGCGAATAGTAGAGGATCAGTACGTAGGGCAGGGAGGAGGACATCCTGGCTCCGGTCAAGTATGAAGGTTAGGCGTTGTCGAGCAGGGGCAGCATCGCCTCGGGAGGACGCCCGATCAGTGCGCGATGACCATCATCGGCGATCGGACGCTGCAGCAGGCGAGGCTCGGCGGCAATGGCCTCCAGCACGTTGTGACGATCATTGATGTCGAGTCCGAGGGATTTCCAGGCGGCCTCATTGGTACGCACCAGGCTGGCAAAGGGGGTGGATAGACGAGAGGCCAACGCCTGCAGTTCGGCGAGACTGAGAGGGGTGTCGAGATAGCGACGGACACTGAGTTCAGCACCCTGCGCCTCGAGCAGCGCAAGCCCCTCACGGGATTTGGAGCAGCGAGGGTTGTGGTAGTAGGTGATGGGGGCCATCACGTCTCCTTGGCTAAGCAGTATGGAAGCCATTGTAGAGCGTCCGCTGAGGTACCCACAACCGACCATGTAATGCTTCAATCCAGGCTTATACCGTTATCTTTGTATTCCTCACCAAAACCATCCAACCACTCTTATAAACGCAGATACACCCAGGCAGTCTGTCCATCAGCAAGCCGCTTTGCGACTCGTTCGTAGCGCACTCCCAAGCGCTCGTAGCGATCTAGTCGCGTCAATTCATGGTGGTCGACACGCAGTAGCAAACCCTCTACCACACCATCTCGAGAGGGCTCGAGATCCAGTCCATCGCGTTGGAAACCTTCCAGCTGGGCCGGCTCCGGAGAGCCGCTGCGGCCATATACCCACCAGCGCACAAGTGGATAGCGCAAGGTGCCATAGACGAAAACCCGGTGCTCACCCTCTGCCACCGGTGGCAAGTGATCCGGCCTGTCGTAGGTGAGGGGGCTTAGCATGGTCAGCCACAGGTAGCCGACAAGCAGTAGCGGACTCAGCGCCAGAGCAGCCATTATCGGATAGCGTTTGTGCATGCGACTCCAGGGCTTTCGGGATGTGCGTGGCATAGAGATAATACCTGGGTGACGTCAGCGTCCAGTGCAGTTTGCTATTATCGATCCGAGAGTGACGAGAGGAGAGAGCCCATGCAACAGGATGACGTCAGTTTCAGGCAGCTCATGGGTGATGTCAGGCCTCTCGCCAGAGGCCGTGACAGAGCCGATGTGGCATCACCACGCCGCGGCCCCAGTGACGCCCAGCTGGCCCGCCGCGCCAGTGCGGCCAGCGCCACCTCGGATGGCAACTATCTGTCTGATGACTTCGTTGAGCTCATCGGCGCTCACGATCCCGTCGAGTATCGCCATGACGGCATCCAGATGGGGGTTCTCGATCGCCTTAGACAGGGCGGTTATGCCGCTGAAGCGCGACTGTATCTTCTCAAGCGCCCCCTGGAGGAGTGTCGTCGCGAACTGTTTCAGTTCATTCGTGATGCCCATCACGCTGAGCTGCGGAGTCTGATGGTCATTCACGGTCGCGGGCGTGAGATCGATAGTCCGCCGAACGTGCTGCGCTCCTATGTCGTCAAGTGGCTGCAGCAGTTCGACGAAGTGCAGGCGTTTGCCTCGGCGCCATCCTCCCAGGGAGGGCTGGGCGCCACCTACGTGATGCTGCGCAAGTCGGAGCGAGCGCGCGCCAATAATCGGGAGCGTCAGCAGAAGCGCCGCGGCTGAAACGAAGGATGCCTGGCGTTATGCCAGGCATCGTGCGATAGCGACCCAGGGTAGCCGCTGCTCAGGCGCCGTTGGCCTCACGCAAGCGGCGCTCGAATAGCGCCTCCTGAACGTCGACACCTGGCTGATAGCTGACGCTGAAGGCGCCGAGCGCGCGCAGGGCGTCATCGAGGTGTTGATCGTCACGCAGTGCCAGCGCATCGAAGCCGCAGCGACTCATGTAATAGAGTTGATCGACCAGCACATCGCCGATGGCCCGCACTTCGCCCTGATAACCGTAGCGCTCCCGCAGCAGTCTCGCCAGCGAATAGCCGCGGCCATCGGTAAAGGCGGGAAAGTCGATCGCCACAAGCGGCGCCTTGACCAGTAACGCGGCCAGTTCGTCATCCAGAAGGGTATCGCTGGCGAGCCACGGCGCCAGCTGCGAATCGCCGGCATTGGCCTGCCACAGGCTCAGCGGCACGATCACTGGGCGACGGGTGGGAAGCGCATCCTCGATACGCGAAAGCGCCCACTCATCCTGTTCCGGCTGGCCCAGCTTGATCAGCGTCTGGGCATGCTCGAGTTGCGTATCAGGCATAAACGCGCTCCTTGAACGGCTTGAGACCGATGCGTCGATAGGTGTCGAGGAAGCGTTCGTCATCGTGACGCTGTTCAACGTAGACCTTGAGCACCTTGTCGATGACCTCGGGCACATCTTCTCGGTAGAAGGAGGGGCCGAGGATCTTACCCAGTGAGGCATCGTCGGTGGCATTGCCGCCGACCGAGATCTGGTAATACTCCTCGCCTTTCTTGTCGACCCCGAGAATCCCGATATGTCCGACGTGGTGATGTCCGCAAGCGTTCATGCAGCCGGAGATATTGAGATCGATGGGTCCCAGGTCGTAGAGGAAATCGAGATCCTCGAAACGCTCCTGGAGCGCCTGGGCGATGGGGATAGAGACGGCGTTGGCGAGCCCGCAGTAGTCGCCGCCGGGGCAGCAGATGATATCGTTGAGCGTCCCCACGGTGGGGTTGGCCATGCCCAGCGCATCGAGCTCACGCCACAGGGCTTCAAGCTCGTCGACCGGTACGTCCGAGAGCACCAGGTTCTGCTCATGGGTGACCCGCAGCTCACCGAAGCTGTAACGCTCGGCCAGGTCGGCCACCGCATCCATCTGGTCGGCGGTAACGTCACCGGGGGCGTGCTCGCGACGCTTCAGGGACAGCGTGACGGCCTTGTAGCCCGCCACCTTGTGGGACGTGACGTTGTTGGTGACGAAGCGTGCAAAGGCGCGGTTCTCGGCGCGCAGCGCCTCGAAGGCGGCAATCGCTTGCTCGCTCACCGGCCGCCGCTCGGGCTCGACAAAGTGGGCGCTAGCAGCGTCCACCGCGTCCTGGTTGAGGGTCTGCGGGCCATCCTTGAGATGCGCCCACTCGGCGTCGACGCGGCGTCGGAACTCTTCGATACCCAGCGCCTTGACCAGAATCTTGATGCGCGCCTTGAACTTGTTGTCACGACGCCCGAACTGGTTGTAAACCCGCACGCAGGCTTCCAGGTAGGTCAGCAGGTGCTGCCAGGGGAGGTCCTCACGCACCACATCGCCGATCATCGGGGTGCGGCCCAGGCCACCTCCGGCGAGTACCTTGACCTTCAAGCTGCCGTCACTGTCGTGCCACAGGCGCAGGCCGATGTCGTGGACCTGAATGGCCGCGCGATCTTCCGACGCACCGCTGACAGCGATCTTGAACTTGCGGGGCAGGAAGGCGAACTCGGGATGCAGTGTCGACCACTGACGGATCAGCTCACACCAGGGCCGCGGATCCTCGACTTCGTCCGCCGCAATGCCGGCAAACTGATCGCTGGTGGTGTTGCGAATGCAATTGCCGCTGGTCTGGATGGCATGCATCTGCACCTTGGCCAGGTCGGCGAGAATCTCGGGCACGTCTTCCAGCGCCGGCCAGTTGAGCTGAAGATTCTGGCGTGTAGTGAAGTGGCCATAGCCGCGATCGTAGCGCCGCGTGATATCACCCAATGCACGTAGCTGGGTGCTCGACAGCATGCCGTAGGGGATGGCGATACGCAGCATTGGCGCGTGCTTCTGGATATAGAGACCGTTCTGCAAGCGCAGGGGGCGGAACTCTTCTTCCGGCAGGCGCCCGGCCAGGTGGCG
The DNA here is from genome assembly GCF_014779595.1 of Halomonas sp. ML-15. Classification (GTDB taxonomy): domain Bacteria; phylum Pseudomonadota; class Gammaproteobacteria; order Pseudomonadales; family Halomonadaceae; genus Franzmannia. The sequence goes on along the minus strand of NZ_JACXZT010000001.1, from coordinate 152,370 downwards.
AGCCATCTGGTCACGGAATTGGGCAACGCGCTCGTCGACGAGCGTCTGGTCGTAAGTGTCGTACCGATACATTCAGGGCTGTCCTGCTAGTCGGGGCGAATGGTAGTGACCGCTGTGGGGGACGATACTCCCCCTGCGTTATTCTTTGAAAGAATAAATGATCATAGATTTTAATTAAAGAGTCATAAGGCGTCGCAGTGCCTCCGCCGCTGGCAGCGGACGGCAGAAGTAGTACCCCTGCAGATGATCAGCGCCGCTGGCCAAGCAGCGCTGCGCATGCTCACGCAACTCGATACCTTCTACTGTAACACTCAGGCCCAGTGCATGGCCCATTTCGATCATCGCCGCTACCAGCGCCGCCTGCCGTGCATCAGTGTGGATCTCGCTGACAAAGCAGCGATCGATCTTGACGATATCGAATGGCAGGTGCTGGAGGTAGTTCAGCGATGAAAAACCGGTACCGAAGTCGTCGATGGCCAGCCGGCAGCCCAGGGCGCGCAGGGCAGAGAAAGTTTCGAGCACGAGCTCGTCGCGCTCCAGCATCAAATTCTCGGTGACTTCGAGAATGATACGATGCGGTGCCAAGCCGTGCCGTTCGAGGCCATCGGCAAGGCGCTCGACCAGGCCGCCAGCATGGACTTCGCGTGCCGAGACGTTGAATGACAGGGTCTGACTGTCGAGGCCTTGGCGGGTCGCCTCGGCTAGCCACGCCAACCCCTGCTCCATGACCCAGGCACCGAGCGGCAGGATCAGCCCTGAGGCTTCCGCCACCGGGATAAAACTGTCCGGGGGAAGCACGTCGTTCTCGGGATGCTCGATGCGCACCAGCGCTTCTACACCGGCCAGCGTTACCCGGCCACCTGGCTGTGAATTGGCCGTCACGATGGGCTGCAGCATCAGTCGCAGGCCATCTTCATTGAGCGCACGGTGCAGGTCTCGCTCCAGGGCGATCATCTCGTGAGCCGGCAAGTGGGTCGTGGAGGGTTGGTAGAGCCGATACTCTCCCGGACTCGACTTGCCGCGATGCAGGGCAAGCTCGACCACCTTGAGCAACCCTTCGGCGGTGGCGGCATGCTGAGGGAACATCGCGCCCCCCAGATTCATGGACACGAAGACCTGCTGATCAAAGATACTGAAAGGTTCCAGCATGGCACGCTGCAGCGCCTGAGCCTGGCGGGCCAGCGCGTGGGTATCCGTGTCGGCAAAGGCCGCAACGAATTCGTCACTGCCCAGCCGCGCCAGCGGCAGACAGAGTCGAGCGGCAAGCTGTTGCTCCAGACGCGCAGCGATATCGCACAGCAGCTGACTGCCGGCATCCTGTCCAAAGCTTTCATTGATCCAGCGGAAGTGATTGATGTCGATGAGCAGAATGCCCAGTGGCCGCTGCGGATAGGTTTCCAGCCAGTCGGCCAGCTGGGAATAGAAGCCGTGCCGATTGAGCAAGCCGGTGAGGGCATCTCGCCGGGACTGGGCGGCAATCTCCTGATGGGCGTGATCGAGCTGCACTGCCAGGCTGTTGTAGGCGCGTAGCGCATCACCGACTTCCCCCGGCGCTTGGCTCACTACCGGTACGAAGGCTTGGCCTCCGCGCATCGCACGCAGCGTATCGAGGATGGCATTGAGCGGAGCGATGACGTGCAGCCGATTGAAACGCATGGTCCAGCCAAATACCGCCACCACGACGAGGGTCACGGCGAGCAGGGTAAAGAATACCGACCAGCCAATCTGCTCACTCAGCCGCTGGCGTGTGAACGTCAGCTCGAGATACCCCAACTGGCGACGTAGCAGCGCGTTCTCGAAGATGATCGCTTCGCGGCGCTCCTGCAGTCCGTTGAGCTCATTGCCGGCGTCGCGCGCGAGCAGCAGTGTGCCGCTATCGTCATAGACGCTGACGCTGGCAACATCGGCGTCTGCCAATAGTGTGTCGACCAATTCGCTGACCGCCTGATTGTCGAAGTTCCACAGCGGGGCGGCCAGCAGGCTGGCACCAATGCGCAGCAGCTCGGTCTCCTTGCGTTCGAGCTCGACTTCGAAGCGTTTCTGCAGGTGCCAGGCACTGACCAGGCTGACGGCCAGTGCCACCAATAGTGCCAGAGGTACCAGGCGTAGCATGAATAGCTGGTTCAGGCTCAGGCGGCGGCTCATGGCTGTGTCTCCACCAGCATCTCTAATGCTCGGCGGGGCGAGAAATCATAGCCGGTTTCGCTATGCCGGAAGCGGTTGAAATCGATAAGCGACCAGTCCGGCGAAGCGAGGTGATCACCATAGGCCGCCACATCGGTAGCGTCGAGGGCCTCCATCGGGAAGCGCACACTGGCATCTGCCACGTCGCTGGCGCCGTCGGCCAGGTCACGTAGCATGACCATGGCCCAGGCGCCGGCCAGGAAGTGGCCTCCGTCGGTGAGCAGCATCTCACCGCGCGCCACACGCTGGATGCCTTCCGGTGACCAGTTGAGTCCTACCAGCAGTACGTCATCACCGGGGGTGAAGCCAGCGTCCTGCAAGGCCTCGATGGCGCCGATGGCGATCGGATCGTTGGCTGCCCAGATCAGTGCCGGTCGCTCGTTTCGGCGTGCCAGCCAGTCCAGATACCCAGCCGTTAACGAGTAGGCCTCTTCGCTGTTCCAGTGGGCGGTGAGCAGTCGGTCGAGCCGCACTCGAGGGTCATCCAGCAGCACGTCCAGCATGCCGCCATTGCGACCGATCGAGGCCGGGGTGAGGGTGTCGCCGAGCAGTGCCATGGTAGGCAGCGGGCGCGGCTCGGCAGGGGCTGACGCAAGCAGGGCGCTCGCCATACGGGCACCAGCAGAGAAATTGTCAGGTTCGATGACTCCGACCCAGTGACGGTAGCGCTCACCGGGGGCACCGGTATGCAGACGCTGCTCGGCGCTTGGACCATTGAGAAGAAACAGCACATCGACGCCGCGTGCCTCGGCGTGCTCGAGCATCTCGACCGCCACCTGCTCCTCGTTGACCAGCACCAGATAGTCGGGCAGCGACGTCCCGCTGAGCACTTCCCTCGTCAATGCTTGCATGCGATGCCTGTCGCGCTGTGCGTAGCGGATGTCAAGCGCAATGTCGAGATCGTCTGCAGCAGACTGCATGGTACTGCTGACCATGTCCCAGAAGCGCTCCCCTTGATAGCCGGGATTGATGAAGGAGACGCTCAATGAGGTGGCAAACGCCACCGGGGACACCAGGCACAGCAGGCAGGTGGCCAGCATGCGCATCTATCGTTCTCCTTATGATCAATCTCTCGATCAGACCGCCAGCCGTTGCCAGTGGCGGCGCTGCCAGAGCAAGACAAAACAGAGCGAGTTGAGCATCCGGTAACCCAACTGTACCCACCAGATACCGACCAAGCCGTGATCGAACACCACGCCAACCAGCCACGCCAGCGGCAAAAAAAGAAGCCACTGCATCGACAGTGTGAGCGTCATGACAGTGCGATTGGCCCCGGCTCCCAGCAGTGCCTGGCCAAGCACGAGTGCCGCGGCATCCAGCACGATCATCAGCGCGGTCAGTTGAAGCGGCAGGCGCCCCATCCCGATCAGCGACTCACTGTGCAGGAATAGGCCAAGTACCTGTTCTGGCATCAATATCATGGGCAGGGCCAGCAGCGCCAGACAGGCCCAGGCGACCTTCACCACGTCCCAGCCCCAGCGGTGAGCATCGCGGTGAGCGTCACGACCCATGGCCTGTCCGACCAGGCTCATCGCCGCCATGCCGAGCCCCACCCCAGGCAGGATCAGAAACAGCGAGAGATTCACCAACACATGGCCGACGGCAACACTCGAGGTGTCCAACTGGCCGAGGATCCAGAACAGTACCGCATAGCCGGCTGCGAACCAAAGCTGCTGAAAAGAGTGGGGGATAGCCAGGCGCAGGGTAGTGGTATAGGTCAGGCGCTGCGGCCAGCGCAGTAGAAAACCACTGGGCTTGGCGTGACGCCAACTCAGAGCGAGCCAAATCAATACGCCAATCAGCAGTGAGAGGGTCGTGCCGGCACCGGCGCCTGCCGGTCCCATGGCCGGCAGACCGGCGTAGCCGAAGATCAGCCCGATACTGGCCACCACATTGACCAGATGCATGATCAGAATGATGCGCAGATAGATCCCGGTCTGCTGAATGCCGTTCCAGTAGCCGCGAAAGCAGAAGATCATCGCCACCGACACCAGCGAGATCACTCGCCAGCGGAAGTAGGTCACCGCCACGTCGTGCACGTCGGGGGCTTGATTGATCAGCGCCAGCAGCCGCGGCGCTTGCCACAGGCACAGCAGCGTCAGCGGGACGGCCACCGCCAGCGCTACCACTAGCCCGGCGTTCAATGCGATGGCGCGCTGCGACCAGGCCTGCTCGCCGTGACGCCGTGCGGTCTGGGCCTGCACCCCGGACGACAGCCCGAACAGTACGGCGGTGACCATGAACATCGCATAGCCGCCGATGCCGACGCCGGCCAACGCCACCTCACCCAGCTGGCCGACCAGGGCGGCATCGATCAGGTTGAGCAGGCTCTGGGAGAGCATGCCGGCGATGATCGGCAGGGCCAGCTTGAGGATGGTGTGGCGTCGGCTAGGATCGGGCAGCATGCCGGGTTCCAGAGGGTGAATGGCAAGGCCCGCCAGTGGCGGGCCTTGACGATCAGTCGGCGTCGTAGGAGAGCACCGGTGACAGCCAGCGCTCGAGCTCGACGAGGGGCATGCCCTTGCGCTCGGCCAGCGTCTCGACCTGATCACGGGTGATCTTGCCCGTAGAGAAGTACTTCGACTGCGGGTGGGCAAAATACCAACCGGATACCGCCGCGGCAGGCCACATGGCGAAGCTTTCGGTCAGCGACAGGCCGGTATTGCGCTCGGCATCGAGCATCCGGAACAGGGTCGCTTTCTCGGTGTGGTCGGGACAGGCGGGGTAGCCCGGCGCCGGTCGGATGCCCTGGTATTTTTCGGCGATCAGCGACTCGTTATCGAGCTGCTCTTGCGGGACATAGCCCCAGAACTCCTTGCGTACCCGCTCGTGCATGCGCTCGGCGAAGGCCTCGGCCAGGCGGTCGGTAAGGGCCTGAACCATGATCGCGTTGTAGTCGTCGCCGGCGGCTTCGTATGCCTTGCTCAGCGCGTCCACGCCATGGCCGGTGGTGACCGCAAAGCCGCCGATCCAGTCCGGCTTGCCACTCTCCTTGGGGGCGATGAAGTCGGCCAGGCTGTAGCATATGCCATCGCGACTCTTGGTCATCTGCTGACGGATATGGTGTAGACGCTCTACCACCACGTCGCGCGACTCATCGGCGTAGACCTCGATGACATCGTCATCGACGCTATTGGCCGGCCACAAGCCGATGACGCCGCGCGCCTGGACCCGCTTCTCGTCGACCAGCTTGGCGAGCATCTTCTGAGCGTCGGCGAACAGGTTTCGAGCGGCTTCGCCGACGACCTTGTCGTCGAGGATCTTGGGGTACTTGCCGGCCAGCTGCCAGCTCATGAAGAACGGCGTCCAGTCGATGCGCTCGACCAACTCCTCGAGATCGTAGTCGTCGAAGACCTGTAGCCCGGTGACCTTTGGGGCGGGCGGGGTAAAGCTCTTCCAGTCGGTGCGAAAGCGCCGCTTGCGGGCCTCTGCATAGGAGAGGTCGGCGGCCTTGGGGCGGCGCTTGGCGTTGCGCTCACGGACTTTCTCGTACTCCTCGCGAATCTCTGCCGTGTAGGTCGGCTTGAGGGTCGGGGTCAGCAAGCGGCTGGCCACGCCAACGGCGCGCGAGGCATCGGTGACATAGATCACCGGGTGTTCGTATTGTGGTTCAATCTTGACCGCGGTGTGCGCCTTGGAGGTCGTGGCACCGCCGATCAGCAGCGGCAGCTCGAAGCCCTGGCGCTGCATCTCCTTGGCGACGTGGACCATTTCATCCAGCGACGGCGTGATCAACCCGGACAGGCCGATGATGTCAGCATTCTGCTCCCGGGCGGTTTGCAGGATCTTCTCGGCAGGCACCATCACACCGAGGTCGATGACCTCATAGTTGTTGCACTGGAGCACCACGCCGACGATGTTCTTGCCGATATCGTGGACATCGCCCTTGACCGTGGCCATGACGATCTTGCCCTTGGCCTTGGTCTCTTCACTCTTCTCGGCTTCGATATAGGGAATCAGGTAGGCAACCGCCTGCTTCATGACACGCGCCGACTTGACCACCTGAGGCAGAAACATCTTGCCGTCGCCGAACAGGTCGCCGACCACGTTCATGCCGTCCATCAGCGGCCCTTCGATGACCTCGATGGGGCGCTCGGCCTGGGCGCGAGCCTGTTCGGTATCGTCCTCGATATGGGCGGTAATGCCCTTGATCAGGGCGTGCTCGATGCGCTTGTTGACCGGCCAGCTACGCCACTCCAGATCCTCCTTCTTGACCGCCCCGGAGCCGTCACCCTTGAACTTGTCGGCGATATCGAGAAGCCGCTCGGTACCGTCGCTGCGGCGATTGAGCACCACATCTTCCACCGCCTCGCGCAGCTCGGCGGGCAGATCGTCATAGACCGCCAGTTGGCCGGCATTGACGATGCCCATGGTCAGGCCGGCACGGATGGCATGGTAGAGGAATACCGAGTGAATCGCCTCGCGTACCGGGTTGTTGCCCCGAAACGAGAAGGAGACGTTGGAGACGCCGCCGGAGACCAGGGCGTGGGGCAGATGCTCGCGAATCCACTGGCTAGCTTCGATGAAATCCACGGCATAGTTGTTATGCTCTTCGATGCCGGTGGCGATGGCGAAGATATTGGGGTCGAAGATGATGTCTTCCGGAGGGAAGCCGATCTCGTCGACCAGCAGCCGGTAGGCGCGTTCGCAGATCTCGGTCTTGCGCGCGAAGGTGTCGGCCTGACCGGCTTCGTCGAAGGCCATCACCACAATCGCGGCGCCGTAGCGGCGGCAGGCGGTGGCCTGTTCGCGGAAGGCGTCTTCGCCCTCCTTCATCGAGATCGAGTTGACGACTGCCTTGCCCTGTACGCACTTGAGGCCCGCCTCGATGATCTCCCACTTGGAGGAGTCGATCATGATCGGCACCCGGGCGATGTCCGGTTCGCCGGCGATCAGGTTGAGGAAGCGCACCATCGCCTCCTGGGACTCGAGCATGCCCTCGTCCATATTGATGTCGATCACCTGGGCACCGTTCTCGACCTGCTCCAGGGCCACCTCGAGGGCGGTGGTGTAGTCCTCGTCGACGATCAATCGCTTGAAACGCGCCGAGCCGGTGACGTTGGTGCGCTCGCCGACGTTGACGAACAGTGAGTCGGCCTCGATGTTGAACGGTTCGAGCCCCGACAGTCGGCAGGCGCGAGGACGCTCGGGGATCTGTCGTGGGGCGGTGTCGCGCACCGCCTCGGCGACGGCCTGGATATGCTCGGGCGTCGATCCGCAGCAGCCACCGATGATATTGACCAGTCCACTGGTGGCGAACTCGGCAACGATGGTTGCCATCTCTTCCGGCGTCTGGTCGTACTCGCCAAACTCGTTGGGCAGGCCGGCGTTGGGGTGTGCCGAGACGAAGGTGTCGGCCTTGGTCGAGAGCTCTTCGAGGTAGGGGCGCAACTCCTCTGCACCCAGCGCACAGTTGAGGCCGATGGAGAACGGCTGGGCGTGACGCACCGAGTTCCAGAATGCCTCGGTGGTCTGGCCCGAGAGGGTGCGGCCCGAGGCGTCGGTTATGGTCCCGGAGATCATCACCGGCAGGCGCTCACCGCGATCGTCGAACAGCTGCTCGAGGGCGAAGATCGCCGCCTTGGCGTTGAGGGTGTCGAAGATCGTTTCGATCAGTATCAGGTCGGCGCCGCCCTCGATCAGCGCTTCGGCGGCCTCGTAGTAGTTGTCACGCAGCTCGTCGAAGGTGACGTTGCGCTTGGCCGGGTCATTGACGTCCGGCGATAGCGACGCGGTACGCGAGGTCGGCCCCAGCACCCCGGCCACGTAGCGCGGCACGCCGCTCTCCTCGGCGACCGCATCGCACACCTCGCGGGCCAGGCGGGCAGACTCGCGATTGAGTTCGACCACCAGCGACTGCATACCGTAATCGGCCTGGGAGAGCTGGGTACTATTGAAGGTGTTGGTCTCGATGATGTCGGCGCCGGCCTCGAGGTAGTCGCGGTGAATGCGGGTAACCAGCTGAGGACAGGTCAGCGCCAGTAGATCGTTGTTGCCCTTGAGGTCGCTGGGCCAGTCCTTGAAGCGCTCGCCACGGAACTCGGCCTCGCTGAGCTCGGCGTTCTGCAGCATGGTGCCCATGCCGCCATCCAGGATCATGATGCGGCGGGCGAGTTGCTCGTGAAGCGAAGCGGTGGTAGGGGGGAAAGCGGCGGCCATGATGGGGATGATTCTCCAGCGTCAGGGTCTGCGGCGCGCGAGTTCAGGCACGAAGAGGCGCGGCCCACGCAGTGTTATATCGGCGCATATGTTAACAGAAAGGGTCTAGCCCGGGGCAGGGGGAGAAAATCCCGAGTAAATCACTCGGGATTGTGTCGCCGCCGACTTTTCCCTACCATAAGGGTATTCATCTGCACATCGGTTTCAGGACTGACGACATCATGAGCCAGAACATCGAGATCACCGATAGCGCCCAGGAGTACCTTGCCGAACTGCTCGAGAAGCAGAACGTCGAGGGCATCGCGGTGCGTATCTTCATCACCCAGCCCGGCACGCCCTATGCCGAAACCTGCCTGGCCTACTGCCGCCCGGGGGAGGAGGAGCCCAGCGATGAGCTGCACGAGCTCGACAAGATCCGCGTCTACCTCGACAAGCACAGCCTGCCGTTTCTCGATGAGGCAGTGGTAGATTTCAACGCCGATCGCATGGGCGGCCAGCTGACCATCAAGGCGCCCAATGCCAAGATGCCCAAGGTCAACGCCGACAGCCCGCTGGAGGATCGCGTCAACTACGTGCTTTACAGCGAGATCAACCCTGGCCTGGCGGCTCATGGCGGTGAGATCAAACTGATCCAGCTGACCGAAGAGAACGTGGCGGTGTTGGCGTTCGGTGGCGGCTGCCAGGGGTGCGCCGCGGTCGACCTGACCCTCAAGGATGGCGTCGAAAAGACCCTTATCGAGCGTATTCCCGAGCTCTCCGGCATTCGCGACGTGACCGACCATACCGACACCAGCCAGGCTTACTACCGCTAGCCTTCCCGTGTGCCAGGGTGTCATGACAGAGCCGCTCATCGAGCGGCTCTGTTGCGTTGAGGAGCTTAGTACGTGAAGGGCGGCAGGCTCGCCTGGGCCAGTCGCGCCTCCAGCTCAACCAGACGCTGGCGGCACTCATCCAGTGCCTGTTCGCGAGAGGCCAGCCGACTGGTCAGCTCATCGCCGCGCTGGCGTTCATCGTTCAAGCCGTCTTCGGCCTGCTGTCGTTGCCAGCTGGCTTCGCGCAGACGCCGCTCCTGTTCGGCCAGCGCTGCGCGCTGCTCCTGCAGCTGCTGGTCACGTGCTTCGAGGCGTGCCTCTAGCTGGGCGAGGCGCTCGGCGTGCTGCTTGTCGGCGCTCTGGCGCTCCTGCCGCGAGGCGTCAAGCAGGCTCATCAGTCTTGCTTCAGCGGTCTCGTGACGCTGTTCCTCCTGCTGTAACGTCTCGCGATGCCGTTCGGCCTGGGCGTCGAGGGCCTGGCGCTGCGCCTCACCTTGCTGATCGCGCTGTTTCTGCAGCTGCTGCAGCTGCGCCTCGAGCCGTGCGCACTGTTGCTCTACGCCGCTCAGGCGAGACTGCAGGGTGTCGCGTTCCGCCTCCGCCTTGGCCAGGTTCTGGCTGCGCTCGTCGAGGCTGGCCTGGATCTGCTGAAGATGGCCGGCGAGGGCCGCTTCACGCTGGGCAGCATGCTCCGCCATCCGCTGACTCTCGGCGCTGGCCTGCTGGGCCGCTTCAACCTGGCGGTCGGCTTCCTGGCGATAGTGGGCGAGCCCCTCGCTCGCCGCTTCCTCTGCCTTGTGCCATAGCTCTCCCATCAGTGACTGCAGCGCCTCGGGGATCGCCTGGGGGTGAGGGGTGGCGCGATTCTGTTCGCGCTGCTGCCGCCACTCGCGGAGGTGATCGCTGATGGTGGTATAGCTACCGGTGCCGAGCACCTCGCGCACTTTTTGCACGCTGGGTGTCTCGCCTCGCTGCAGCAGGGCGTCCACAGCCCGCTGGACGTCCTCGAACTGTATGCCGCTTCTCGCCATCCCGCTCTCCTGTCCACCTGCACGCACTAACCGCCTGTCGATACGCCGCAGCCTAGCGCTATGGCAGGTGAAAGGGAAGCGTTTTATGTATTACGTATAACGTAAATTACACTACGGAATCGAATATTAATTCATGATTACGCGGCTTATCTTGAATATTCAAAGCAGGTAAGATACTCGCTACAACGACACCGCGGCGGGAGAGGGCAAGATGCATGATATGACCTGGTCCGCAGCCACCGGAGACAGCCTCGAGCCGCTACACGCGACGGCGTCACGCATCGCTGCGAGCAACGATGTCGAGGCAGTGGCCGAGTGGCTGCAGGAGTATCGCCACAGCCCGGCGACCTGGCGTGCTTACCGCAAGGAGGCCGAGCGACTGCTGCTGTGGCTGGGCGAGCGCAACCTCAGACTTGACCAGTTGCGCCGCGACCATCTCGCCGAGTTCGATGCGTTCCTCGCCGACCCGCAACCGGCATCGCACTGGCTGGGGGCGCCACGACCGCGCAGCAGCCCGGAGTGGCGTCCGTTTCGCGGGCCGCTGTCGGCGGCCAGCCGCCGACAGAGCCTGGTCATCCTGCAGGGGCTGTTCGCCTGGCTGCGCGAGGCCGGCTGGGTGGACCACAACCCGTTTCGCCTGATGCGCGACAAGCGCCGGCGACTCGACAACCGCCAGGGGCGCATCGAGCGCTATCTGGAGCGGCCGCTATGGGAGTGGCTGTGGGGCTGGCTGAATCGACCGCTGGACGAGGGCGCATCTGCTCGACAGCGTTTCGTCTGGCAGCGTCGGCGTCTGCTGTTCGGCTTTGCCTATCTCACCGCGGCCCGTATCGGCGAACTGGCCGATGCGAAGATGGCGGACATCATGATCCTCGAGGATCGCTGGTGGTGGAGCGTGACCGGCAAGGGCGGCAAACGGGCCGAGATTCCCTTGCCGCCGGCGGCTTGCGAACTACTCGCCGAGTGGCGCCAGGCCCTCGGGTTGGCGGCCATGCCCATGGCGGGAGAGCCGGGTGCGCTGCTGCGTGGGCTCGATGGGCAGCGACCGCTGGGCGCCAATCAGCTCTACCGGCTGATCAAGCAGGCCTTCGCTGCCGGCGCAGACGCGCTGGAGGAGGAGGGCGGACAGCCCCGACGACTGCGGGACATGGCCCCGCGACTGCGCAAGGCGTCGCCGCACTGGCTGCGCCATACGGCACTGACGCACCAGGCCCAGCAGGGTGTCGAGCTGCGCTACCTGGCACTCACCGCCCGTCATGCTCGACTGGACACCACGGCGCGCTACCTGCACGCCGAGGCCGAGGAGTGGCATCGCCAGGCGGCGCGCCACGCGTTGCCGCAGGGGCGGACAGCAGCGGTCGAGGATCGGTATAATGGTGACAACCGAGATTGAGGAGATACCATGCCCGCGCAGGAACCGACGCCCCAGGCCGCGCAACAGGAACTCGTCGATGAGTTCGCGATGTTCGACAACTGGATGGATCGCTACCAGTACATCATCGATATGGGCAAGCAGCTGCCGGACTTCCCTGATGAGCTGAAGACCCCCGACAACAAGATCGAGGGCTGCCAGTCCAATGTCTGGATGCATCACACCCGAGACAGCGAACGCCTGCACTTCAACGCCACCTCTGACGCTGCCATCGTCTCAGGACTCATCGCAGTGCTGATGCGGATCTACAACGATCGCTCGCCCCAGGAGATCGTCGCTACCGAGCCGAGTTTTTTCGAGGCACTGGGACTCGACAAGCACTTGTCGCCAACCCGCAGCAACGGGCTGCACGCCATGCTGACGCGAATCTACGAGGTCGCCCGGCGCGAGGCGGCATAACCGCATATCACCTATAGCGCTGTGGCTAGGCTGTCAGCGGGTGCGCGTGACGGCGCCCCTCCCGGGCCAGAATCGCCGCGGCATCCAGCGCGGCAATAGGTGTTGCCGCGTCCGCCGGGATCTCTCCGCTGAGCTGCAGTGCCTGATAGCGGGCGCAGCAGACACGCAGGAAAGAGGCGAAATTATCGAGGTCGTGGCCCGCTTCGCTGGACTCTCTCGCCAGGCGCGTCAGCAGTTGACCGAGCGTCAGTCCATCGCGCCTGCCGATCTCTTCCAGCACGCCCCAGAAGAAGCTTTCAAGGCGTACGCTGGTACACATGCCATCAAGACGCATGGAGCGGGTTTGTGCTTCCCACAGGCCGGGATCGGCGCCCACGAAGAGCCTGCACATCGTTGTTCTCCTCGCCACTCAGTGTGAACGAATGCTATCCATCTTCGTAGCATAGCTTGGCGCCGTCGCCTCGACGAGTCGACGGCGCCGAACGGCGCTCATTCGTGAGTGATGCGAGTCCCAAGCAGGGTCAGAAACTGGCCGATCCAGGCCGGGTGTGCCGGCCAGGCCGGGGCGCTGACCAGGTTGCCCTCGGTAATGGCGTCATCCACGGCAATATCGGCATAGCGACCACCGGCGAGCTCTACCTCCGGTCGGCAGGCAGGGTACGCCGAGCAGCGACGTCCCTCGAGCACCCTTGCCGCGGCCAGTAGCTGCGCGCCATGACAGACGGCGGCGACCGGCTTGTTGGTAGCGAAGAAGTGGCGAACGATCTCGAGCACCCGGTCATCGAGCCGCAGATACTCCGGCGCTCGCCCCCCGGGAATCACCAGCGCATCGTAGTGCGCCGGATCGATCTCGGCGAAACTGGCGTTGAGTGAGAATCGGTGGCCAGGCTTCTCGGTATAGGTCTGGTCGCCCTCGAAGTCATGAATCGCGGTGGCGATGCTGTCGCCAGCCTGTTTGTCCGGGCATACCGCATCGACGCGATGACCTACGGCCTTGAGGGCCTGGAAGGGCACCATGGTTTCGTAATCTTCGGCGAAATCGCCGCATAGCATCAGTATCGTCTTGGCAGACATGGCGTGATCCTCGTCATGATGGATGCAGCACCAGTCTGGCACGCCCACCCGCGAGGCAGGTGGTAGTCCGCTACTACGGTTGCCTTGGCGTCTCTCGCTCGGGAGCAACGAATTCAGGGCACTCGGGGTCGTCCTGGCAGAGCCTCTCGCTGGGCCCACCAGGAACCGGGTCGATCCCTCCAGGGTGGCCCGGATGGCATTTGACGATACGCTTGAGCCCCAGCCAACCGCCCTTGGCCGGGCCGTGTACCTTGACCGCTTCGTGGGTGTAGTGCGAACAGCTCGGCCAGAAGCGGCAGCGCTGGCCGAGGAGGGGGCTGATCAGCCACTGGTAGAGCTTGATCAAGACCAGCAGCACGCCCCCGAGTACCCAGCCAAGAGCCGCCATGAGGCTTTTGATGAGACGTCTTGGCAGGCTCAAACCGCCCATGGTCAACGCTGGGCGTAGAGGCTGTCAGGTTCGATCAGAGGCGCACTGGTGATCCGCGCACGCTCGGCATCGACGGCAACGTAGAAACAGCCGCGTCGACCGGTATGACAGGCCGGGCCGGTCTGATCCACCTGCAGCAGCAGGGTATCGCCGTCGCAATCCAGTGCCGCACTCACCAGCTGCTGCTGCTGGCCGGACGATTCGCCCTTGCGCCACAGCTTGCCACGCGAGCGCGACCAGTAGCAGACCCGATGCGTGGCGAGTGACTCACGCAGCGCCGTTTCGTTCATCCAGGCCATCATCAGCACGTCACCGCTGTCATGCTGCTGAGCGATGGCGGGTATCAGACCGTCGTGGTTCCACTTGATCGCAGCGAGCAGCATCTCGAGGTTGATATCATCGCCAACCTCGGCGCGCTCGAGTTGCTTGAATAGCTCGCTCATGTGGCACACCCCTCACAGGTACCCAGTAACTCGATGGTCTGACGTTCGACGCGAAAGCCCAGACTCCTGGCGCGACTGGCCAGCTGCGCATTGACGTCGTCGAGATGCAGCTCCTCGACGCGTCCGCAGACACGGCAGATCAGTAGCTGAAAGCCGTGGGCGTGTTCCGGACAAGGACAGGCGACATAGGAGTTGAGCGACTCGATGCGATGGACCAACCCCTGCTCGATAAGAAAATCGAGCGCCCGATAGATGGTCGGCGGGCGCGCCGAGGCGTGCTCAACGGCTAACTCGTCGAGCAGGTCGTAGGCTTTCAGACCGCCATCGGCACTGGCGATCATTTCGAGCACGCGACGTCGAATCGGCGTAAAACGCACGCCGCGGTGCTGGCACTGCTGTTCCGCCTGGAGAATCAGTGAACTGGCGTCGGACATGATAGGCCTGATTATTCAATGAACGCTTTATTCTACGCGGCAAGGCCGCCGGCAGCCACTCAGGCAGGGCAGGGGATTTGCTCGGCTACCTGCAGCTCGCTTTGACGCGCAAAATGCCGCTGGGCAAACAGCACTCGCTCCTCGACGCCCACATCCGGCGGCTGACGCTCGATGAGATCGAGTCGCGGACGAAGTCCTTCACCGTTGGCCATCTGAATGGCTAGCCCAGGGCGGGCATTGAGCTCCAGCAGCATGGGGCCATGGTCACGGTCGAGCACCATATCGGTGCCAAGGTAACCGAGCCGGGTCATCTCGTAGCACCCGGCGGCGAGGGTGAGCAGGGTCTGCCAATCAGGGATCTTCAGGCTAGCGAGTTCATGCCCGGTGTCTGGATGATCGGCGCGGGTGCGATCGAACTGCACGCCGCGCACCGCACCGCCGGTGGCAATATCGATCCCCACACCAACGGCCCCCTGGTGGAGGTTGGCCTTGCCGTCGGAGGCGGCCGTGGACAGTCGCATCATGGCCATCACCGGGTAGCCCTGGAAGATGATGACGCGAATATCCGGCACGCCCTCGTAGGTGTATGCCGACAGCGATTCATCGAAGTTGATCAGCGCCTCGACGACGGCCACATCCGGTGAACCGCCCAGCGAGTAGAGCCCTGAAAGAATGTTGGAGACATGCCGCTCAAGATCTTCACGCCCCAGACGCACGCCGCTGGGCTTGATATAGCTGTCGCCCTCGACATGCTCGATGACCAGAATGCCCTTGCCGCCGCTGCCCTTGGCCGGCTTGATCACGAAGCCAGGGTAGGGGGCGACCATGGTCGCCACCCCCTTGACCTCGAATTGGCTCTTGATGGTGCCGATAAGCGCCGGCGTGGTGATACCGTACTCCGTGGCCAGCAGCTTGGTCTTGAGCTTGTCATCCACCAGCGGATAGAGGCGACGATCGTTATAGCGCCCGATATAGCGAATATTGCGCCGATTCATACCGACGATGCCCTTGGCCTTGAGTCGTCCCGGGGTGGTCCACATTCGCTCAATCCTCCGTGACCGGCTTGAAACGCCGCAATTCCAGCAGTCGATAGCCGGTATAGTTGCCCAGCAGCAGGATCAGCGACATCAGGATCATCTGCACGCCCAGGAAGTTGAAGGTGATATGGCGCACCCAGGGATTGTTCATGGCCAAGTAGGCCAGCACCGCAGTCAACAGGCTACCGCCGCCCTGAATCAGCACCTCCTTGGGGCCTTCCTCCTCCCACAGGATCGACATCCGCTCGATGGTCCATGACAGGATGATCATCGGGAAGAAGGTGATCGTCAGCCCGGCGTTGAGGCCGAAGCGATAAGAGAGTACCGAGAAGATCGAGATGATGGCGATGACCGTGATGATCACCGCCGACACTCGCGCCACCAGCAGTAGATTGAGATACGATAAATAGCTGCGGATCACTAGCCCCACCGCCACAATCAGCAGAAAGCCGATCAGGCCGGTCATCAGCGTGGTCTGTATGAACGCCAGGGCGATCAGTACCGGCATGAAGGTACCTGAGGTCTTGATGCCAATGAATACTCGCAACAGTACCACCACCAGCGCGCCGATGGGGATCAGCAGGATGGTCTGAAACAGGGCTTGCTCTTCGAGCGGCAGGCTGTGGATCGAGAAGTTGATCAGGGTGTCGTTGGCCAGCTGGTTGCGCACCGCGGCGGCGGCAGGCTGATTGTGCTGAATCATCGAGAAGCTGATCCGCGAGTTGCTGCCACCCTGGACTTCGAGCACCGCCTGATCGCTGTCTTCCCACAGCAGCAAGTTGTCCGGGCGGCCCTGCTCACCGGTCATGGGGTTGAACAGCGACCAGCGATCCTCATCGAACACCTGCACCCAACTGGAAAGACTCTGCCGCCGTCGTCCATCCTCGAGCATCAGTCCGCTGACCACGCGAGCGTGAACGCCTGCCTCGTTCAACAACCGTACCAACAGGGGCGCGCGATCGAACTGATTAAGCAGCAAGCGGGCGTTCTCACCCTGACGGTCGTCGTTGAAGTCGCGGATCAACTCGCGAGCGAAAGTAAAGGGGGTCGCGGAGCGCTGCCAGGCGCGTTCGATGACCTGACTGGCGGCGGTGTCATAGGGACGCTCCCAGACGACCTCCTGAAGCTCGGGGCGCTGTGACTGAGGAGGGCGGGCATCCGGAGCCACCAGCAGCTGAACGGAGTAGTAGAGCAGCTGACTGCCGGCAGCCTCGCGGACCGACCACTGAGCGCGTCGGCCGCGCTCATCCTCGAGGAACGACAGGCCATACCCCGGGGAGGCCGTGTTCTCGGTCAACACCCGGTAGCCCTGTTGATGCGAGGGCAGGGCCATGTCGACCATTGCCGGTCCACCCTCGGCGGTGAAGTTGACCTGGGTCTCGATTTCCCAGACCTGACGCTGCTCACCGGGTGTCCACGGCACCTCGAACTGCACGTGGCGATGCACACTAAGGGCAATACCGGCAATCATCAAAGCGCCGACAATGAGATAGAAGGGCAGGCGTGACATGGTAATTCCTTGTAAAACGAAGAGGCTCAGGGCCCAATCAGCGACGACAGCGGATCAGGACTCACTGCCGTTGGCTTCGTTTTCATCATCGTCCGTGGCTTCATCTTCGCTGGCCTCGTCTGACGGCCGGCCGCCCGGGAACTCGGGCCGCGGATGAAGGTAGGTTTCGGCGACATCGATCATGGCGATATCCATCATGAAGCGCCGCCCCAACAGTACAGGGTAGTTAAGATGGCTACGGTCGTTAAGCGTGAACTCGACCTGTTCGCGAATCGGCCCCAGCGTCATCAGCAAGCTCACCACCGGCCGCGACTCCTCACCAGCCGCTTGTAGAATGCGCACACGTCTTACTACCGGGGCCTCGATCCACTCGTCGCGAACCTGGTCGACGACCACGGCATCATCGTCGAGTGCCAGCCGGAAACGCACCCAGGTGTCGCCATCACGCTCGAAGCGGGTAATGTCGGTGGCTGACAGTGATGAGGTATTGGCGCCTGAATCGACCCGCGCCTTGAGGTAGGTGCCCACGTCCGGCAAGCCGATCCACTCGCTGCGGCCTAACACCTCCTTGTTCTGCAGCGGACTGTCGGCATCCTCGTCACACTGCGCCGGAATCACCACCGGGTCATCGGACAGGAGTTCGATCTCGCCCTGCAGATGACGAATCAGGCTGCCCACTTCTCGAACATCGGCAGTCAAGCGGCGGGTATCATCGCCGTGCTGAGTCAGTAGCTGCTGCTGGATATCGCAGCGTGCGCCGAGCTGCTGCTCCAGCTGCGAGACCCGGGATTCGAACTGGGCATGGGTAAGCGGTGGCTCTGGCGGCGGCTCGGGCTCTCCCTGCAGGAGGGCGCAACCGCCAAGTAGTACCGGGATGACTAGCGCGGTGACTGAAAGAGTGCGTCGAGTCCGCATCACAATCGACATGGGTTAGAGAGAATCCTTGTAACTGGTCGGACGATGATAAGGAGTGCGGCGGAGGCCTGTCCAATGAGTTTGCCCATAGCTCTCACATGCCCACACGCAATTTAACATAATATATATTATGCGAAGCCCTGAATGTGACCTTTGTGGCGAACCCCGCGACCCGGAATCGGTCATATCGCCACAAGCCTAATACAAGGGATAAGGAAATGTATAAAAAAATAGCGGCCTGGCAACGCCCTGGGTACCTGCTGTGGCTGACACTGCTGCTCGTCGGTTGTGCCGGTGTCGACATCGAAGACTATGCCGATAGCCAGCCGCGACTCGATATCGCCGACTACTTTGCCGGTGAAACCCGCGCCTGGGGCATGGTCCAGGACTTCCGCGGCGAGGTGCAGCGGCGCTTCACGGTGGATATCGACGGCAGCTACGATGGCCAGACGCTGGTGCTCGACGAGCACTTCGTGTTCGATGACGGCGAAACCGATCGGCGCATCTGGACCTTCGAGCGAGTCGACGACAACCGCTGGCGCGGCAGCGCCAACGACGTCGAGGGCTCGGTGGATGCCGAGCAGCGCGGCCATGCCTTTAACATGCGCTACCCACTGGACATCGAGGTCGGCGGTCGTGAGATCACCTTCCAGATGGACGATTGGATGTATCTGCAGCCCGACGAGCGCTTGATCAACCGCACGGCGATGCGCAAGTTCGGCATGACGCTTGGTGAAATCACCATCGTTTTCGAGCGCGTCGCTGACTGACCGGCCCACGCTATCCCACCAAACACCAACGCCCCGATAAGCGACTGCTAGTCGGGGCGTTCGATATATGCAAAGCGACCTGTTCAGTCGTCGGCTGGCGCGTAGGAGCCATCCTCGCGATGCACTTCGGTGCCGGTGATCGGCGGCGTGAACACACAGGCCAGGTGCATGGTCTTGCTGGCACGCAGCAGATGCTCATCGTGCTGATCGAGGATATAGATATCGCCCGGCTTGATCGGCCAGATCTTGCCGTCGGCCAATGTTTCCACTTCGCCTTCGCCTTCCATGCAGAAGACCGCTTCATAGTGGTGCTTGTAATGAATGTGGGTCTCGGTGCCTTCGTAGATACGAGTGATATGGAACGAGAACCCCCCATTGTCATTGGCCAGCAGCAGGCGTGTGCTGTCCCAGTTACCGTTCTCGGACTTGACCAGGCGGTCCGATTGGCGAGCTTCCTCGAGATTGCGAACGATCATGAGCGTGTTCTCCTGGATCCTGTAAAATCGCGGGTGCCGTAACAGCAGGCGCGTAACGTGACATCGGCCCGCTGAGGCGGGCCGAACTGCCAAATCTACCTTGTCAGTATGCCGTATCAGCCGAAGACTTTCTTGGTGCTGGCATCGAGAATATCCAATCCTTCGAGCAGATCTTCATCGCTGATGGTCAACGGACAGAGGCACTTGACCACCTGCCCTTCATGACCGCTGGTCTCGATGATCAGCCCCTGCTCGAAGGCTTCCGCGGTAATCTTGTCAGCGTGCTCGCCGCTGCCGACATCGAGGCCACGCATCAACCCGCGACCGCGCTCGGACGCCGGAATCCCCTTGGCTGTGAGCCATTCGGCCAACTGCTGGAAACGCTCTTCGACGATACGCCCCTTGCGCTGCACATCGCGCTCGAAGGTGTCGTCGCTCCAGAAGTGACGCATCGCTGCGGTGGCGGTGGTGAATGCCAGATTGAAACCGCGGAAGGTACCGTTGTACTGGCCAGGCTTCCACTTGTCGAGTTCCGGGCGCATCAGCACATGGGCGAACGGCAGCCCCAGGCCCGACAGCGACTTGGAGTTGGTCACGATGTCCGGCTTGATGCCGGCGTGCTCGAAGCTGAAGAACTTGCCGGTGCGCCCGCAGCCTGCCTGGATGTCGTCGACGATCAGCAGGATGTGGTGGGCATGGCAGATCTTCTCGAGACGCTGTAGCCATTCGATGCCGGCCGGATTGATGCCGCCCTCCCCCTGCACGGTTTCAACGATGACCGCGGCCGGAATATCCAGGCCGCTGGAGTTGTCACCCAGCAGCTTCTCGAGATAGTCGAGCGTATTGGCGTGCTCGCCCAGGTAGCCGTCGAAAGGCAGGAACGAGGCCCCCTGAGTGGGGATGCCCCCGGTGGCTTCACGGAACTTGCGGTTACCGGTGGTGGCCAGCGCACCCATGGTCACGCCATGGAAACCGTTGGTGAAGGTGACGATGTTGTGCCGGCCGGTGGCAACCCGCGCTAGGCGAATCGCGGCTTCGACAGCGTTGGTGCCGGTTGGCCCCGGGAAGTGCACCTTGTACTCCAGGCCGCGCGGCTTGAGGATCAGCTCTTCCAGGGCTTCGAGATACTCGCGCTTGGCACGAGTCCACATGTCGAGGCCGTGGATGATGCCATCACCGGCCATATAGTCGAGCAGCGCCTGCTTGAGCTTGGGATGGTTGTGGCCGTAATTGAGCGTGCCGGCACCGGCCAGGAAGTCGATGTACTGGCGCCCCTCTTCAGTGGTCAGGCGTGCGCCCTTGGCTTCGGTGAAAACCACCGGGAAAGAGCGTGAGTAGGTACGGACGTCCGATTCCATGCGTTCGAGAATCTGGGTCTGCATTATTGACCTCCTGATAGGAATTGGGTGTGCGTGAGGTTGTCACGCAGGCAAAGGGAAACCGTACGGCCACCGCGCAGGCAGCCGCTCGGGTCACATTGGGGATTAGATGCGGTCGTGCTGGAAAGGTCCGATACGCACCAGATTCTCCGGATCGTGCTCGCCGCCGAGCTGGTCAGTCGAGAAATACTCGCGACTGTTGAGCGGCGCCTGCCAACGATCGGCGAGGCGTTTGAAAAGCCCCCATGAGGCGTCATTGTCCGGCGTGATAGTGGTCTCGAGGTGGTGAACCTCAGCAAGCTCGGGGCGCGTCATCACGGCCTCGACCAGGCGCCGTGCCAGGCCGGTCCCACGGGCCTTTTCACCCACCGCGACCTGCCACAGGAAATAGGTGTCCGGGGCATTGCTCTTTACATAGCCGGAGACGAATCCGACGATTTCGCCCTCTTCGTTGGTTGCCACGGCGCAGCTGTCGCGAAACTGGGTCGCGAGCAGCAAATAGGCATAGGCAGAGTTGACATCCAGCGGAGGACAGGCCTTGACCAGTTCATAGATGCCCCATCCATCATCTGGATTGGGCTTACGGATAAACAACGGGGCCGATTTACCGACCACGGCGTCGGCGACGCTGGGACGGGCCAGATCGGCGGAAGTCGTAAACGGCTGTGCGGATACGTTCATCGTTATACTTCGCAATTGGCGAATTTGCCCCGCATGATAACAAGCGCTTATGGATAAATCAAAAAGGCCTTTATCGTGCAGCGCAGAATCCATAACCCTGAATTATATTCACACTGACAAGCGCCCTGCGCGTTGACGGTTGCAGTGCGAGACCACGTAACGATGCTGCGTATCCAGTCTAGCGCAAATCTGCGCAAGTGGATGGCCACGACTCAATGCAAGAGGCCGCCCGCAGGCGGCCTCTTGATGGCAGGTCGATGGCTAGCGGCGGGTTACGCTGCGCATGGTGACGAACTCCTCGGCGCCGGTGGGGTGAATGCCCACCGTGGCATCGAAATCCTGTTTGCTGAGGCCGGCTCGCACGGCGATGGCGATGCCCTGGATGACCTCGCCGGCCTCCTCGCCCACCATGTGGGCGCCGACGACCTTGTCGCTTTCGTCATCGACGATCAGCTTCATCAGGCATCGCTCATCGCTGCCCGACAGGGTGTGCTTCATGGGCCGAAAATCAGCGCAGTAGACGCGTACCGCACCGTACTGCTCGCGGGCGTCCTCCTCCGACAGCCCAACGGTGCCGATATTGGGATGGCAAAACACGGCGGTGGCGATATTCTGATAGTTCAGTGGACGTGGCGGTGCATCGCTGAAGTGGTGCTGAACCATATGCATGGCTTCGGCCAGTGCCACCGGCGTCAGTTCGGGTCCGCCGGTGACGTCGCCGAGTGCCAGGATCGACGGTACCGAGGTCTCGTAACGCTCGTTGACCTTGAGCGTCCCATCGTCATTGAGCGCGATGTCCAACTGGTCGAGGCCGAGGCCTTGCAGGTGCGGCTTGCGCCCGGTGGCGGCGAGTATCGCATCGACCTCGAGGACCTCTCCGTTGGTCAAGGTGACGCGATAGGCGTCGCCGGCCGGGTCGATGCGTTGGATATTGGTCTCGAAATGCAGCTTGACGCCCTTCTTGGCCATTTCGTCGCGAGTGAATTCGCGCACTTCGCGGTCGAAGCCGCGCAGGAACAAGTCGCCACGGTAAATAAGGTGGGCCTCGCTGCCCAGGCCATTGAAGATGCTGGCGAACTCCACCGCAATATAGCCGCCACCGAGGACCAGAAAACGCTCGGGGAAGGTGTCGAGATCGAAGACGCGATTGGAGTCGAGGACATGCTCGTTGCCCGGGAAGTCAGGCACCCAGGGCCAGCCACCCACAGCGACCAGAATCTTCTCGGCGCTGACGGTCTTGCCGTCGACGTCGACGTGGTGGCCATCCAGCACCTTGGCACGAGCGTTGATCAGGGTCACATCGGCCCCTTCAAGCAGTCGCCCGTAGATGCCATTGAGGCGCTTGATTTCAGTAATCTTGTTATCCCGCAAGGTGGCCCAGTCGAAGCGCGGTGCCTCAGGCAGCGTCCAGCCGAAACCCGCACTGTCGTCGAAGGCATCATGAAAATGTGCGGCATAAGAGTAGAGTTTCTTGGGCACACAGCCGACGTTGACGCAGGTGCCGCCAAGATAGCGGTCTTCGGCTACCGCTACCCGGGCGCCCGTGGCCGCCGCGGTACGTGCGGCACGTACGCCACCGGAGCCGGCACCGATGACGAAAAGATCGTAGTCGTACTGGGACACTGATATCTCCTGAAAGACGCTAAAGCATTGATACGATGCGTGGATGATACCAGTCATCGGGCGGCCTCGGGAGTGGCCACGACGTTGACCGACTGCTAGACACAGGGTAAAAGAAGCGCCATCCATGCCACCGCAACAGGTATTGCCGCCATGAAAGAACGCATGCAAGCGCTGCTCGAGCGCAATCGCGAGTGGGCCGAGCGAATGCGTGAGCAGGATCCCGACTTCTTCGCGCGTCTCTCCCAGCAGCAAAACCCCGACTATCTGTGGATCGGCTGTTCGGATAGCCGCGTGCCGGCCAACCAGATCATCGCTCTGCCTCCCGGTGAAGTCTTCGTCCACCGCAATATCGCCAACCTGCTGCACAACAATGACATGAATGCACTCTCTGTGGTGCAGTACGCGGTCGACGTGCTCAAGGTCAAGCACATCATGGTGGTTGGCCACTACGGCTGTGGCGGGGTGCGGGCGGCTGTCCAGGGCGGCGATAACGGTATCGTCGACTTCTGGCTGCACTCGGTGCGTGACCTCTACAGCCGCCACCGTCAGAGCCTCGAGGATCTCAGCCTCGATGAGCAGGTCGATCGCATGTGCGAGCTCAACGTCAAGGCCCAGGTCGACAATCTGGCGCGCAACAAGATCATCCAGCGCGCCTGGCAGCGCGGCCAACCCCTCGCCGTGCATGGCTGGGTCTATGGCTTGGGCGACGGCCGGGTCAATGATCTCGACTGCACCGTCGAGGGGCTCGATCAGGTCCCGCAGCTGTATCGGGTGGATCGCCTCGATCCCATCGACCCGTGAGCAGCGACGTGAATCGTTCCGCTCTTAACCAGCACCAGGCGCACCTGGCGGCGCTGCAGCAGGCCTATGCCTGGCATCTCGAGGCGGCCGGCATCGATGCGCTATGGATCTACAGCGGCAGCCCCAGGCCTCACTACGGCGATGATCAGATGGGTGCCTTTCGCGCCTATGGCCACTTCGTGCACTGGGTGCCGATGCCCGCCCTAAGCCATAGCTGGCTGCTGATTCGCCCCGGCCAGCCACCGCTGCTGCAGATCCACGCTCCCGATGATTTCTGGCACCTGCCCACGCAGCGCCCGGACGCCGCCTGGTGCGACGCCTTCGATATCCGGCTGAGCAATGAGCAGACACCTCCCGCCTGTTCGGCAACGCGACGGGCGGTGATCGGTGATCTCGACGCCGCACAGGCCGCTGACATGAGCGCCGTCCTCAACCCCCCCGCCCTTTTGACGGCGCTGGATCTCGGCCGCCTGCGCAAGTCTGCCCACGAGCTGACCTGCCTGACCGACGCCAACCGCCAGGCGCTGGCCGGCCATTCCGCTGCGCATCAGGTCTTCGAGGCCGGTGGCGGGGAGCTGGATATTCACCTCGCCTACCTGGCCGCCAGCCGTCAACGTGAATCGGCGCTGCCCTATGACAGCATCGTCGGTATCAACCGCCACGCCGGGGTGCTGCACTACCAGCACTATGACGTGCATACCCCCCATGAGCGTCACAGCCTGCTGGTCGACGCCGGTCATCGCAAGGGAGGTTACTGTGCCGATATCTCCCGCACCTGGGCGGGGCGTGACGCCCCGGATATCTTCCCTTCACTGCTTGCGTCCATGCAGTCGCTGCAGCGCCGCCTTGTCGCCGCCTGTGCGCCCGGCGTCGAGTTTGTCGCGTTGCATCAGCGCATGCACCACGAGCTTGCCGAGGTGCTCGTCGAGCACGGCGTGGTACGCTGCTCCGCCGAGACGGCAGTGGCTCAGGGCATCACGCGTGCCTTCTGTCCGCATGGACTTGGCCACTCGCTGGGCATCCAGGTTCACGACGTGGGTGGCCGGCTCGATGATGACGGCCAAGCACTGCCGCCTCCCGCGGCCGACACTGCACTGCGCCTGACACGCAAGCTGGTGCCGAATATGGTCATCACCATCGAGCCCGGCTGCTATATGATCCCGATGCTGCTCGAGCCGATGCGTCACGGGCCACTGGCAGCACAGATCGACTGGCGACTGGTGGAGGAACTCACGCCTTGCGGTGGTATTCGCATCGAAGACAACATTGTCATCACCCAGCAAGGCCAACGCGACCTCACCGCTATCGCACAGCACGAGGTCTAATACAGGTTGCGCGGTACGCCAGGCACGATAAGCTTGAAGTACGTCCATCCAATGAGTCTGGCATGTCACGCACCATCGTTCCCGCCGCGTTTCGTCCCCCGCGAGGCTTGACCAATCGTCACGCCCAGACCCTGCTGCCGCGGCTGCTGCCGAAGCGGCGGCTGGCGCGCGACACCGAGATTCTGAATCTGCCGGACGGTGATTTCGTCGAACTGACCTGGCTGCGTCAGGCGCCGAGTCGCGACGATGCACCGCTGTTCATTCTCTTCCATGGCCTGGAGGGATCATTCGACTCGCCCTACGCGCGGGAACTGCTGTGGGCTGCGCAGCAGGCCGGTTGGCGGACGGTAATGATGCACTTTCGCGGCTGCGGTCAGGCGCCCAATCGTCTGCCACGCGCCTATCACAGCGGTGATACTGCCGATGCCTACTGGGTGATTGGTCAGCTGGCCCAGCGCTACCCCCACGCCATCAAGGTCGCCGCTGGAGTGTCGCTGGGGGCTAACATGCTGGTCAAGCTGGTCGCTGAACAGGGCGGCGACGGACTCGATCTGGCCGGCGCCATCGCCATCTGCGCCCCCCTCGACCTGGCCGCCAGCGCCGATGCGCTCAATACCGGGTTCGCCCGCGTTTACCAGCGTCATCTGCTGCGCTCGCTGAAACGCAAGGTGATGGCCAAGATGGCTCAGGGGCCGATGCCAATAGCCCTGTCACCGCACCAGCTCAAGGAGCTCGACAGTTTCTGGGCCTACGACAATGAAGTCACCGCCCCGCTGCACGGCTTCAGTTCTGCCAGCGACTATTACCGCCGCGCTGGCGCGGGCCGGCTGCTCGGCGATATCGAGCTGCCAACGTTGATCCTGCATGCCGCCGATGATCCATTCATGCCTGGCGACCTGTTCGATCGTCTGCCGACGCCGTCGGATTCCGTGCGCGTCGAGATCGCTCGCCACGGCGGCCATGTCGGATTTCTCGAGTACCGCCGCGGCGGCCTACGCTCGTGGCTGGCACGACGCGTCGGAGAACAGCTCAATGACTGGGCGGCGCTTGGCAGCGCCGCCAGCGGACAATCGATCCCTTCAGCTAGCCGATCGGACAGCTGACGCCGGTCCCCTTCAGTCCACAGTAGCCGTTGGGATTCTTGGCCAGGTACTGCTGATGGTACTCCTCGGCCAGATAGAAAACTTCGAGTGGCGCGATCTCGGTGGTGATCGGACCGCGGCCGGCGGCTTCGAGGGCACGCTGGTAATCCTCACGGCTGTGGGTGGCTGTGGTCAGCTGAGGGTCGTTGGTGGTGTAGATCGCCGAACGGTACTGGCTGCCACGGTCGTTGCCCTGGCGCATGCCCTGGGTCGGATCATGGGCTTCCCAGAACACCTGCAGCAGGGCGGCAAACGGCAGCTGTGCAGGATCGAAGACCACCCGCACCACCTCGGTGTGGCCGGTCAGGCCAGTGCAGGTCTCCTCATAGGTGGGATTGGGCGTATAGCCGCCAGCGTAGCCCACCGCGGTAACGTAGACGCCGGGCAGTTCCCAGAACAACCGCTCGGCACCCCAGAAACAGCCAAGCCCCAGCACCACCTCCTCGAGGCCTGCCGGAAACGGTGGCAGCATATTGGCACCATTGACCAGATGCCGGCCACTCACACGCAGCGGTGTATCGCGACCCGGCAGCGCGCGCTCGGGCTCGACCAGGGATGTCTTGTCAGCCATCGGCATGTGCTTCTCCTCGCTCGTCAATGTGCCCCTTAACGGGCCTCCTCGGCCCGCCCCAGGCTGAAGCTATAGACCAGATCAACGGCCTGTGCTGTACCTGAGACAGCCTGCAGGTAGAGATTACGCCACAGCGTATAGCGCAGCGTCAGTTCGGCGATCGGCGAGAATATGCCGACGCCGTAGCTGATCCGCAGATCATCGGTCAGTTGCCCGCTGACCAGCACCTGGCTCTCGTCACCGGTGCCGGCGGTCTCGAGGGCCAGATCGTCGACACCGAACGCCTGGCCGATCTGCCCCACCGCACCGCCGGTCTGGGATAGCGAGAGGCCAATCAGCGCCGAGGCGAGCGCGCCATCGGCATCGCCATCACCCGGTGCGCGACCGCGTAACAGATAGGACAGGGCTCGCCCCTCGTCCATCGACGGCTCCGAGAACACCTGCAGATCGGGGGCCTCAGCGGCGCCGGTCACGCGCAACCCGGCAATCACATCATCTTCGGTGACATTGGGGTTGCGGATCGCCTCGAAGTCGAGCAGCGGCTGGTCTGCGGGGCCGCTGAACAGCAGCTGGCCGCGTCGAATCAGCAGGTCCTGACCAAAGGCACGGAAACGACCGTCGACCAGATTGACCTCACCGAACAGCTGCACCGGTCCGGTCTGCTGACGCACCTGTAGATTGCCGCGCAGTCCGCTCTCCAGCCCGTAAGCCTCGAGTAGCATGTCGGGTCCCAGAGAGAGATCAACCTGCACATCGAGCTGAATACCGGCATCCGCCAACGCCTGTGAGGTGGCCTCATCAGCCCCCTCCTCGGCGCGCTCTGCGGCACGCGCCGCTTCACGCTCCGCGCGTCGCTCATCACGCTCACTGATAATGATCTCGTCGCTGCTAGGGGTAACCGCCGAGGCGGGCATCTGGCCGATTTCCAGGCGCGCCCAGGGCACTTCGACCAGGCCACGCACCTCGAGACGCTCAGGGTCGACGTTGATGGTCAAATGGGGGGCAAGGCGCAGACGGCCGATATCGGGCAACTCGGCGAGTAGCGGGTCGCTGCGCCCGTCGAGGCTGATCGAGGCCTGCCAGGCGTCGGCACTCGGCCAACGGGCATTGCCGTCGATGGCCAGCTGGCCCTGCTCGGCCTCGATCAAACCGCGGATATCGGCGCGATCGCCGGCCAACAGAATCTCCAGGTTGCCGTCGCGCACCTCCACTGGCACATCGCCACCGCGCGCTTCCAGACCGCTCAGACGGATATCGCCCTCGAGGCTTGGCGAAGCCAGACTACCGGCAATGGCAACGTCGCCGCTTACCGCCCCCTCGAGGGTCTGCATATCGGCAACCAGCGCTTGATAAGGGGAGAGGCGAATATTGTCGAGCACCAGGCGACCACTCATGGGCCCCTGATTGACCGGGTCGTCGATATCGACGATCAGTCGCAGGTCGCCGGCATCGGCCAGCGACAGGCTGAGCTCGGCCTCGGCGCGGGCCTGGGTAGCGTCGACATCGAGCCGTAGCCGCGATACCGGTAGGTCCCAGGGTTGGCCATAGGCATCCAGACCGCTTATCGCCACGTCGCTCCCCAGCCCGAGATCCAGCGACCAGCGCGCGCCGCCACCCGCCCACTCGGCGAGCAGATCGGCCTGGGTCTCGCCCTCCACCGACCAGCCCTCGGGCATGAACTCCTCGAGCAGCGACATCGGCAGCTCGCGAATCGCCAGGGCCGCACTGCCCTGCTCGCCGCTGGCGCGCAGTGTGTCGGTGACGCACAGGCGCCCACCACGCTCGTAGACCAGGCAGAAGGGTTGCACCTGTACGCTGCCCGCCGTGAGATTGGCGACCAGTTCGATCGGCTGGTCGAGGCGAATATCGCCATGCTCGCTGTCGATCTCAAGCGGCGAGAGACTCGCCTGATAGCGGTCGCGAGCTTGATTCATGCTGCCGTCGAGTGCCAGGGCGGCTCGCGACAGCGGCATGCCGCGTCCGGCAATGGCCTCGAGTTCCAGGCGATGCGCCGAGAGGCGGCCATCCAGATCCAGGGTGACACTCGAGAAACGCTGTCCCCCGGCGTTCAAGCTATCGATTTGGAGGGCCGCTTCCAGGCTTGGATCGTCAAGGCCGCTGACCCGGGCGCTTAGCGATAGCTGCTCCAGGCGATTGTCGGCAGCAGAGAGTGAATCGCCGACCAGGTCCAGGCGAATCTGCGGTGACTCCAGCGTGCCGGCCACGTCGAAGTCGCCCTGCAGGCTGCCGCCGAGCTCCGGCGACAGAGTGGCAAGCTCGGGCGCGCGGAGAGTCCCGCGCAGGTCGAGCCGCTCGGCGACTCGGCCTTGGGCGGTGAGGCGATTGTCGCCCTGACGCAGGTCCAGAGCGGCGATATCCCACTGCATCTCGCTGTTGCCGCTGAGTTCGGCATCCAACGCCAGCGGCAGGTCCTGCAGTTCACCGCGAATGCTTAGAGTGGGTACGTCCAGTGCCCAACCCTCAGAAGACTGGGCAAAGCTCAGCGCAGCGTTGCCGCTGAGTCGGCCCTGCACTGCATCGGTGAAGGCGCCGGGGTCGAGGTTGTTGAGCTGCAGCCGGGTGCTGACATCCAGCCCCTCTGACCAGCGCACTTCGCCGTGACTGATCAGTGAGCCGGCCTGATCCACGGTGACCGACAGCGGCGTCCAGGCGAAGTGCTCGAGATCCCCGGCGCCGGCCAGGGCCAGCCGCGTAGCCGGCAGTTCGGGACCTTCGGCGTTCACCGACAGCGCCGCCTGATAGTCGAGCAAGCTGCCCTCAAACCGCAGCACCAGGTCGTTGAGCACATAGGGGGGGGGAGCTTCGTCGCCGCGCTGCTCCTGCATGGCGGGGAGTGGCCATTCGAGCCGCTCGGCGCGGGCGGTGACGCGCATCGGCAGCGTCGGATCGAGCACATCGAGACGGGCGGTGATCGTGCTGTTGGCCTGACCGGCGATGCTCAGCTGTGCATCGAGTGCCGCCAGGCTGCCAGCCAGCGTGAGACTGAGCCTCTCACCGGCAAGCTCCGGCATGAGCTCCGGCAGGCTCAGCTCAGCGTCGAGCCGAGCCTCGAGCGGATAGTCGTCGCGCAGCATGATGCTTGCCGCCAGCGACAGCTCAGCGTCGGCGGTGGCCACGTCGAGACTGGTCAGATCGATCTGCTGCCCCGCCGCGCTGACCGCCAGTGCCACGCGCTCGACGCGATACTCCATGGGGCCGTGCAGCTCGCTGTCGAGAATCTCCAGTGATGGCACGCTGACGTTGAGCGGCAGATGGATCTCGGGCAGCGTCAGGCGCTCACGCTCCTCCAGCGGCACGCTCGCCACGCCCTCCAATTCTGCGGCCGCCACGGCGGGCAGCGGCGACTGCACGGCAATCGCGGCATTGATGGCGTCGGCCTTGAGACGTGGTGAAGCGCCGTCGGCGGGCAACGCCAGCCTGGCACCTGCGGACAGCGGCAGCATGACGCGCAGACCCACCAGTTGAGTGGCGTAGAGTTCGAGTTCGCTGCCTTCGGCGCCTGCCCCGCTGCTGAAACTGTCCCAGTGCAGGCGGGTACCGTCACCCAGCTGAATATCGACATCGTCGAGGGACAGGGCCCGCAGCTCGATCGGAAACGGCAGCGAAATCGGCGCGGGATCGCGGGGCGTGTCGGTCGCGGCCGGCTCGTCCGCCTCAGGCTCGGCCTCACCCGCCGCCAAGCGGACGCTGAGCCCGCTGACCGCCAGGCGATCGATACACAGGCGTCCACTGAGCAGGCAGTCGTCGGCCCAGGCCAGTTCCAACTGCGCCAGACTGACGCTGGCAGGTCCCGCTTCCAGACGCAGACCCTCCAGTTGCAGGCGGTCGAGCGGCGCCCCCTCAACGGCATCATAGGTGTACCAGCCGCGCTGCTGGCCCTGCTCCAGCAGCACGCCGGTGCCCCAGGGCGACAGCGCAAGCCCAAGCGCGAAAATGACCAGGCCCATTAGCCATAGTGGCAGCCACAGCGCGGCGCGTATCAGCGCCCAGATCAATCGAGTAATGGTCAGAACTCCGGTCCTATCGCGAAATGGATTCGCCAGTCGTTATCGTCATCATCGAAGGGGTGAGCCACATCGAAGCGGATCGGCCCCACCGGGGATATCCAGCGCACCCCGAGCCCTGCCCCGGTATTGAGCTGACTCGGCCCCCAGTTATCGAAGGCGTCGCCGGTATCGACGAAGGTGGCCGCCCACCAGTCACCGGTGACCCGGCGCTGGTACTCGAGGCTGGCGGTGAATAGCTGCTGCCCCCCCAGCAGGGCGTCGTCCTCGTCACGCGGCGCGAGTGTCTCGTAGGCGTAGCCGCGCACCGAGCGATCGCCACCGGTGAAGAAACGCAGCGACGGTGGCATGCGCTCGAACTCCGACGTCTCGATGCTGCCCAGCCCAAGGCGGCCGATAAAGCGATTGTCGCGCCCGAGCATGCGTATCCACTGCGAATCAAGCGTAGTGCGGAAGAACTCGATATCCGAACCCCAGGCGGTGTTGGAGTATTCGAAGGCGACGCGCTGACGGTCGCCCCAGCTCGGGAAGCGCGGATTGCGGGTACGGGTGCGCGACCAGCTGATCCCCGGATAGAGCAGGAAGGTCTGATCATCGTCGACGCCCTGGGTAAAGTCTTCGAAGGTGCTACGCAGGTAGGCACTCTGCACCCAGCCGTTATCGAACTCCCAGCGCCTGGCCAGCTCTATCGAGGCCTCGAGGCTGCGGGTGTCGTCGCTGTCGCGATGACGGAAGCCATACTGCAGGCGGTAGCTGTCGCGCAGCGGATCCTCCAGTGGAATTGCATACTCGCCGGTGAAGCGCTGATCCGGACCAGATAGGAACAGATCGTGATTGAGGCTGTGGCCGAGGCTGTTGATCCAGGGTTGGTTCCAGCCAAACCGCAGTCGCGGCCCGACATCGGTGGCATAGCCTACGCCGACCTCGAACTGGTGGCGATCCGCGGGCACCAGATTGACATCGATAGGCACATCCAGCGGCTGCGGCGTCACACTTCTCACCCCGGCGAGTGCCTGGGCGCTGATGATCGGCCCCTCGACGGGCGTCTCCGCAGGAGGCGCTGCGGGGGCTCCATCGCCCTGCAGCTCGGCCTGCCGCCACCAGCCAGGCCCGGCAGGTGCGTCCAGCGCCAGGCTGGCATCGCCGCCGATTCGGGGACGCACGCTGATCGAACTGAACCAGTTGCTCTGACCCAGGCGCTGGTTGTAACGGGCGATGTCGCCGGCCAAATAGGGGTCACCAGGCTCGAATGGCAGCATGCGGCGCAGACGATCCTCATCAATATGACTGCCATGGAAGCGAGGCTCGCCAAAGCGGTAGCGGGGGCCACTCTCCATGTTCAGGTAGAGACGTGCGCTCTGCTCCCAGGGGCGCACTTCCATGCGTCGGTCGATAAAACGCGAATCGAAGTAGCCGCGCTCCAGCGACAGTGCCGAAAGGCGGTTGCGCAGTCGGTCATAGGGGGCGTGCTCAAGGGGGTCGCCCTCGCTGAGAGGGAAGGCCTCGAGGGCGTCGATAAACGGCTGGTCGCGCCGCGCTTCACCGTGCACCTCAAAATTCAGCGTCTGGATCAGCACCTGAGGACCTGGCTCGACCATGATCGTGGCGCGTTCGACCGGATCACCGGAAAACCCCAGCTGCAGCTGGGGCTCATAGTAGCCATAGACCCGCAGCGCCTCCATGCTGCGCCGGCGCACCACCGATTCGAGACGCGACTGACTGTACTCGGCAGCATCCAGGCCCTCGAGATACAGCACGATATTGTCGGCAGGACGCCCGTCGATGCCCACCACTTCTGCCTCTAGCGCCCAGGCTGGCGTAAGGCTTGTCAGGCAGACGGCTAGCGCCGCCAAGCGCATCAAGGCGCGACATTCCATATCAGTTTCCCAGCTGGCTTTGCAGGGCTTCCAGTTGTGCGCTGGTGGCGAGCTGCGACTGCCGGATCTCGGTGAGCTCTGACCGGGTCGAGCTCAGGCGCTCACGCAATTCTGCCACTTCCTGCCGGTCGTCCTCGCGTGCCTCGTCGAACTGCTCGAGGGCCACGTCGAGCGCCTCGAGATCTGCGGCCAAGGCGTCGAGGCGCTGAGGATCGACATCGGGGACCTCCTCGAGACGCGTGGCAAGTTGCTGCTGCCGATCTTCGAGACTCGCCAGCCGGGGTTCGAGATCGCGCCATTCATCACGCAGCGTATCGAGGATGGGGGCCTGCTCCTCGGTGCGCGACTCGAGCCGGTCAAGGCGCGCTGCAAGGGTGGCTCTGGCTTGCTCACCGCCCTCCTCCAGCGCATCCAGCGACTGGCGCACCACGCCCACCAGGGCGTCGAGGGCCTCCACGTCTTCGCCAAGAGCCTCCAGGCGTGTGGCGAGCCGATCGACGGCTTCGTCTTCCGCGCTGGCCACGCGGATCGATTCGATCAGCTGCTCCTGCTCCTCGAGGCGATCACGCAGCGCCTGCTGGCCATCACCCAACGACCCCAGGCGCTCAGTGATCGGCTCGAGCTCACTGTCCTGCTCTTCATCGAAGCCGTCGAAGCGGGCATGCACGTTGGACAGCTGCCCTTCGAGTCGATCCAGCTCACGCTGCATCAGCTGCCGTTCCTGCCAGGCGGCAAAGCCCAATCCGCCAAGGGCGACGATCAGCATCAGCACCGACAGCCACAACGGCCACAGCCGCGCGCTACGAGGCTGGCGCAGGTGGTTGGCGGTCAGACTGGCATTGACATCGGGGACTATCGGCGACGAAAGGCGCTGATCCTCCGGGCGCTCGGCCATTGGGTAACTCCTTGCCGTGAGAGCGTCAGGTGACGAGGAGCAGTCATGGCTGGCAGTAGCCCATCGCAAGATACCCTCGTCATTGGCGAGCATACCCTAGGCTGCTATGATCTGGCGACACCGCTTACGCATATATGGTTGCATCGTAAGGGCTTTTTTCAGGAGTAACAGGCGATGGCATTCGAATTACCGGCACTCCCGTACGACAAGAATGCCCTCGAGCCGTATCTTTCCGCTGAAACCCTCGACTACCACTATGGCAAGCATCACCACGCCTATGTGACCGAGCTGAACGCACTGGTGGCAGACACCGAGCACGACCACAAGTCGCTCGAAGAGATCATCCAGTCCACCTCCGGGAGGCTATTCAACCAAGCCGCCCAGGCATGGAATCACACCTTCTACTGGCACTGCCTGTCGCCCAACGGCGGCGGTGAGCCGCAAGGTCCGCTGGCTGAGGCCATCGTCGCCGAGTTCGGCTCCTTCGACGGCTTCAAGAAACGCTTCAACGCCCATGCCCTCGGCCACGTCGGCGCTGGCTGGACCTGGCTGATAAAGGCTACCGATGGCGGCCTCCAGATCCTCAACACCGACAATGCCGACACCCCGATTGCCCACGGGCAGACGCCGTTACTTGCCGTCGATGTGTGGGAACACGCCTACTACATCGATTATCGCAACGCATGCCACAAGTATCTGGAAGGCATCTGGCAGTTGATCAACTGGGAATTCGTCAACCAGAATGCCAGCTGAGCCCTCCTCCACGGCAAGCACAAGCCGTCCTGCATGGCAGGCGGCTTGTGTCTGCAGGCACTGCCTGACTCAGGGGTCTGCGCGTCTACCGATACCGCGATACACCAGCCCGCGGGCGGCCACGTAGGCGGGATCATAGATATTGCGCCCGTCGAGCACCAGACGCTTACCCAACGCCTCACCGAGACGCCGCCAGTCCGGGTTCCAATAGCACTTCCACTCGGTGACCAGCATCAGCGCATCGGCACCCTCACACGCCTCGTAGGGATCTGCCGGGCACAGCGTCAGCAGCGGATGCTCGCCGATCTCCTTGCGCAGCGCGGGTAGTGCCGCCGGATCGTGAAGGCGCACGTGGACGCCCTGGGCCCATAGCGCTCGCAGCAGGGTCAACACCGGGGCGTGGTCGATGCGCGCCGTTCCCGGCTTGAAGGCGGCCCCCCATATCGCGACCGTCAGCCCCTCCAGCTGGCCGTGGAAGTGTCCCCATAGTTTGCGGAACAGCGTCTCCTTCTTGTGCTCATTGATATCCAGTACCTGTTCGAGCAGAGCAGACTCACGACCGCTGGCCGACTGCACGTCGGCCAGACGCATCAAGTCACGGGAGAAGTTGGGGCCGCCGAAGCCGCAGCCCGGGTAGAGATACTGGTAGCCGATACGCGGATCGGCGCCCATGCCTTGACGCACATGCTCCACATCGACCCCCAGCGAGTCGGCCAGCCCAGCCACCTCGTTCATGTAACTGATGCGCGTCGCCAGCATGCCGTTGATGGACAGCTTGGTGAGTTCGGCAGCGCGCCGCGGCATGCGCTGGAAACTATCGCTGCGACGATTGAAGGCGCGCAGCAATTCGCGCACCTGGGCGGCGGCGTGATCGTCCTCGCAACCCAGCAGCCAGCGGCTGGGCCGCGTGAAGGACTGCCAGGCGCGCCCCTCCTCGAGCATGTCAGGCAGCGCCACGGCGACCTGGCCGGCATGACCGAGCAGTGCCTCGAGCTGTTCGGTATCCCCCACCGGAAAGGTCGAATTGTTGACCAGCACCAACGGCGTGGTTTGCGCCCCGGCCAGTTGATCGACGCTGCGCGTGGCCAGCTCGCGCTGGTCGGGGGCGAGCGCCAACCACAGCACATCGACGGGTTCGGCACCGGCCTGCATGGCCAGGCCAATATCGTCCTGACAAATCTGCAGTGCACCGCCGCGTTCGGCTTCCTTGAGCTGGTGCAGCAGCTCTGGTTCGCGGGTAAGCCAGTCGGCCTGCTCGAGCTCTCGCCACGGGTTCTGGGGCAGGGTCAGCCATACCACCCGATGGCCGACGCTGGCGAGGGCCGCGGCGGCGGTGGCCGCCGCCAGCTCACTTCCCTGTACAAAGACACGCATCGTAGGTCACTCCTTGGCAGCGTACTTGTCGAGCAGCTCGGAAAACCCCTCGGCATACTTGGGATGGCGCTTGGCAAAGGCCAGGATCGCCTCGAGATAGCCGAGTTGGTGACCGCAGTCATAGGTGGCACCTCGCATGCGATAGGCTGCCACCCCCTCACGCCCGCGCAGGGTATCGATGGCGTCGGTGAGCTGGATCTCGTTGCCGGCGCCGGGTGGTGTCTCGGCGAGCAGGGGGAAGATCGCACCGGGCAGCAGATAGCGGCCGATCACCGCCAGGGTCGAGGGCGCCTCCTCGACCTTGGGCTTTTCGACCACCTGCGCCATCGGCGCAGACTCGCCAGCCGCTGGCGACTCGCCGTCGATGGCCACGATGCCGTACTTGTAGACCATCTCTCTGGGCACGTTCTCGACCATGATCTGAGACTGACCACTGGCGGCGAAGGCGTCGATCATCCCCGCCAGGTCGTTGCCGTCGAGACCGTAATCGTCGACCAGCACATCGGGTAGCAGCACCGCGAAAGGCTCGTCGTCGCCGATCACCGGGCGCGCGCAGAGCACGGCATGACCAAGGCCCAGCGGCTCGGGCTGGCGGACGCTGATGATCTTGACGTCGTCGGGAATAATGTTGCGCAGCTCCTCGAGGAGCTCGGTCTTGCCCTTGGCCTCGAGGCTGGCTTCGAGCTCGAAATGCTTGTCGAAGTGGTTCTCGATCGCCGCCTTGCTGGAGTGGGTGACCAGCACGATCTCCTTGATGCCAGCGGCTACGGCCTCTTCCACCACGTACTGGATGACCGGCTTGTCGACGATGGTGATCATCTCCTTGGGAATGGCTTTCGAGGCGGGTAGGCAGCGTGTGCCGAGGCCAGCCACCGGAAGTACGGCCTTGCGGATCATCGGGATCCCTCCTGATCGTGAATGCCAGTCGATTATGCCATAGCCATCCGCGCAGCGGATGACGCGGGTCGGCGACAGTCGTCCCTTTCGTTGCGGCCTAGACGGACAACCCGGCCTTTGACAGAGTAGAATGTGGCGACCCCGATGCACAGCAAGAGGCACGAGATGACAGCCACACAGGATTCGGCGCAGCACCATGACGACAGCCAACACCAAGGCAACGTCGATCACGCCGAGGTCGCCAAGTTCGAGGCGTTGGCTAGCCGCTGGTGGGACCGAGACAGCGAGTTCAAGCCGCTCCACGATATCAACCCCCTGCGCCTCGATTTCATCGATGCCCGCGCAGGGCTGGCCGGCAAGACGGTCATCGATGTCGGCTGTGGTGGCGGCATTCTTGCCGAGGCCATGGCCCATCGTGGCGCCCGGGTCACCGGCATCGATATGGGTGAGGCGCCGCTCGCCGTGGCGCGCCTGCATCAGCAGGAGTCCGGTGTGACGGTGGACTATCGACAGGCCAGTGCCGAACAGATGGCGGCCAATCACCCCGGCGAATTCGACGTGGTGACATGCCTCGAGATGCTCGAACACGTGCCCGATCCGGCCTCGGTGGTGCGCGCCTGCGCGACGCTGGTCAAGCCCGGGGGCCAGGTGTTTTTCTCGACCATCAATCGCAATCCCAAGGCCTATGCCTTCGCCATTCTCGGCGCCGAGTACCTGCTCAGGTTGCTGCCCCGTGGCACCCACGACTATCGCAAGCTGATTCGTCCCGCCGAGCTATCCAGCTGGTGCCGCGCCACCGGGCTCAAGGTGCGTGAGCAGAGTGGTCTGGTCTACAACCCCCTGACTCGCCACTACCGGTTGGCGCCACGGGATGTCTCGGTCAATTACCTCTTGCACGCCAGCCGCGACCTGCCATGAAGACAGCCAACCTCGATGCCATACCGCGCGGTCTACTCTTCGACCTCGACGGCACCCTGGTGGATACCGCCCCCGACCTGGCGCGTGCCACCAACGAACTGCGTGCCCACCATGGCCTCGCCCCGCTGCCCTACCCACTGATTCGCAGCCAGGTCTCAAACGGCGGAAGTGCGCTGGTCAATCTGGCACTGGGGCTGGATAGAGAGCATGCCGATCACGGCGCCGCACGCAGCTTTCTTCTTGACGCCTACGGACGCGATGTCGCCAGTCAGAGTCGCCTCTTCGAGGGGCTTGACCGGCTGATCGAGCACTGGACGCAGCAACCGCGGGCGTGGGGGATCGTCACCAACAAGCCACGTGCCTACGCCGCGCCGCTTATCGATGCCTTGCAACTGATGCCAGGCGCCCTGCTATGTGCCGACGACTTGCCGCTCAAGAAGCCAGCGCCGGAGCCACTCTGGGAAGCTGCGCGTCGCCTCTCGGTGACACCCGACGAGTGCTGGTATATCGGTGATCACCTGCGCGATATGCAGGCCGCTCGCAGCGCCGGCATGATCGCTGTGGCGGTGGGCTATGGCTATATAGCGGAGGAAGACGACATCGGCAGCTGGCCGGCGGACCTGTGGTTCGAGACGCCGGCCGATCTGGTCGGCGCGCTGTTGAGAAACATGGGAGAGCCATGAAACCAATCCGCGCAACCGGCGCTGGGGCCGGCTGCCGAATGATCGCTCAGCTACGCGGCGGCTGCGCGTCGATCTGCTGGCCGGTAACACCGCGGCTGTCGGGCCCCATCAGCCATAGATAGGTGGGCATGATCTCGCTGGCACGACGCAAACTATCGGGGTTTTCACCGGGATAGGCGGTCTTGCGCATCTGGGTGCGGGTCGCGCCAGGATTGAGGCTGTTGATGCGAATGCCGGGATTATTGACGAACTCATCGGCCAACACCTGCATAAACCCTTCGGTAGCGAACTTGGAGACGGCATAAGCGCCCCAGTAGGCACGCCCTTTGCGCCCCACGCTCGACGAGGTGAACACCAGTGACGCATCGTCACTGCTGAGCAATAAGGGCATCAATGCCTGAGTCATCCAGATCGGGCCGTTGGCATTGACCTGCATTACCTGCTCCCACAGCGCCGGGTTGTACTGCTCGAAGGGTGTCAAACGACCCAGCAATCCGGCGTTATGCAGAACGCCATCCAGCCGACCGAACTCCTTGTCGAGCGTTTCGGCCATGTCGTGGAAATCCTTGAGGGTCGCGCCTTCGAAGTTGAGCGGAAAGATCGCCGGTTGTGGTCCACCGGCCGCCTCGATCTCGTCGTATACCGCTTCCAGTTTAGGCACGGTGCGACCCAGCAGAATCACCGTGGCGCCGTGAGCAGCGTAGGCCTTGGCCGCTTCGCGACCAATGCCGTCGCCGGCACCGGTCACGAGAATGACGCGCCCGGCAAGCAGGTCGGGGCGCGCGTGATAGTCGATCATGCAGGACATCTGGACTCCTCTGGCAACGGCTGTCAAAGGCCGGACTGATTGAGAAACTCGCTGGCCAAGGTCGCGGCATTGCTGTCCGGGTAGCTTTCCATCAGCTCATCGAGCAGCTCGCGACTGGCGTCTGGCTGGCCCTGGCGGGCGTGCAGCAGGGCCAATTTGTACAGCGCATCCGGCACCTTGTTGCTGCCGCTATAGTCGTCGATCACTGTCTGGAATGCCGAGGCGGCCTGGTCGAGATCCGACTCGGCGGAGTGCAGCTCACCCAGCCAGTAGTAGCCATTGGCCGTCAAATCGTGATCAGGATAGTCGCCGACGAAGGTTTCGAAGGCGGCAATCGCAGCCGGAAAATCCCGTGCCTGCACCTGCTGAAAGGCTTGCTGGTAGGCCGCCTGAGCACCACTGCCATCACCACTGGCAGCAGCCACCTCCTGCGCGGCGCCAGGGTCGACGTTGGGGCTTCCCCCCACGGTGCCGACCGCGGCCAAGCGCTCTTCGAGGTCGATGTAGCGCTCCTGGTTCAGCTGGCGCATCTGCTCGAGCTGATGGCGCAACTCCTCCATCTGGCCGCGCAGCTGCTGTATCTGGCGCTGATTCTCTTCCAGCTGGTTGAGCAGCAGCAGACTGCCGCCCCCCGACTCGCGTACTTCGGTCTGTTCATAAAAGCTGCGCGACTGCTGCTGCTGTGCCGAGAGGTCCTCCACGATCGGGGCGGCCCCAACGGACAGCGGGAGCACCAGGGCTCCCGCGCCGCACAGCCTTTTCAGGCTGTGTTTCATGCTTTACTCCACTGGCGGGTGTGGCTCAGTAAGAGAACACCACGCGACGATTCTGGGCGTAGGAGTCTTCGTTATTACCGCGCACCGCGGGGCGCTCTTCACCGTAGCTGACCACTTCGAGCTGTGACGGCGAGACGCCCTGCACGCTCATGAAGCGCTGAACGGAGTTGGCACGCCGCTCGCCGAGGCCCATGTTGTACTCGCGGGTACCGCGCTCGTCGGTGTGGCCTTCGAGCACCACGCGGGCGTTGGGATTGGAGCGCAGGTACTGGGCATGGGCGTTGAGCACCGATTCGAACTCGCTGCGAATGCTATCGCGGTCGAAGTCGAAGTAGATGGTACGAACGCTGGGAATGCCCTGGTCGTCGCTGGCCTGGCGGCTGCCGTTGCCACCGTTCATGCCGGTACCGCTAACCTGGCCGCTACCCGCGCCCTGTCCGGCAGCACCGCTGCCGCTGGTGCCATCCATG
Source organism: Halomonas sp. ML-15 (assembly GCF_014779595.1). GTDB lineage: Bacteria > Pseudomonadota > Gammaproteobacteria > Pseudomonadales > Halomonadaceae > Franzmannia. The sequence goes on along the minus strand of NZ_JACXZT010000001.1, from coordinate 112,266 downwards.
GACCCGTCCTGGGTGCCGCCGCTACTGGAACAGCCGGCCACAAGAGCGAGTGAAGCGGCCAACGCCAGACCTTTGGCGTAAGATGAAAATTGCATGCTCAACTCCTTGCAAGAATTGAATGACACTAATGGTCGATCAGTTCAGAAATGGTGACCACGCGGGTTCGCGAACGTCACCTCGTGCCGAGGGCAGGCGGAACGCGGCTCGTCCGTCGGCCGACACTGCTCCCAGCACACCGTTGTTACCCTGTTGGGTAGCGAAGATTACCATGCTCCCATTCGGCGCAACACTAGGAGATTCATCCGCGCTGCTATCGGTCAACGTAGTGAGGCGATTGGACCCGAGATCCTGGCGCGCCACTTGAAAACCGCCGTTGCCACGATGAATCAAAAATAGCGACTCCCCGTCGGGTGAATAGCGACCGCGGGCGTTGTAGTTGCCGGTAAAGGTCAAGCGTTCCACCTGCTTGCTGGCGACGTCCATCTCATAGAGCTGCGGGCCACCGCTGCGGTCCGAGGTGAACACGATACTGCGACCGTCCGGCGACCAGCTTGGCTCGGTATCGATGGAACTGCTGTCGGTCATGCGCTCGAAGCTGCGGCCGGCGATGTCCATGATGTAGATCTCCGGCTGACCGTCCTTGGACAGCGACATGGCCAGCCGGCGGCCGTCGGGTGACCAGGCCGGCGCCCCATTGATCCCCGGGAACGAGGTGGCGCGGACGCGCTGGCTGGTGTTGAGATCCTGGATATAGATGGCCGGGCGCTCGGTCTCGAAAGAGACATAGGCCAGCTTGGTGCCATCCGGTGACCAGGCCGGCGACAGGATCGGCTCACTGGAGGTGAGAATTTCCTGGCTGTTACGGCCGTCGGCATCGGCGATATACAGGGCAAAGCGCATATCATCACCGGCGCCTTCCGAGGTGACGTAGGCGATACGCGTCGAGAAGGCGCCGCGCAGACCGGTGATGGCCTCGAAGATCTGGTCACTCATGTAGTGGGCGGCGCTGCGCAGTTCGTTGCGATCACTGGTGACCACCTCGCCGATCATGCGCCGCTGACCGTAGATATCCATCAGCTCGAACTGCATCCGATACTGGCTGCCCTCTTCCTGGGCTTGCCCAACCACCAGGTAGTCGGCGTCGACGGCACGCCAATCGCGATAGTTGACGTCGCTGCTGCTACTCGGCCGTGCGATCAGCGAATTGCGCGACAGCGGATCGAACTGGCCACTGCGCTCGAGATTATCGCTGATCACCTGTGCAACGTCGTCGGGCAGCGAGCCGCCACCCTCCACGGCGAACGGCACGATGGCAATCGGAATGGCGCGGTCGCTACCGCGCGTGATTTCGATAGTCAGATTGGCGTGGGCCTGGGTGGCAAACAGCGCCAACAGGGCGATAAGCCAGAGGTTCAGCAAGGGTTTCATCAGCGTACATCCCCGGGTCGAAATCTCAGATTGAACTGCCGGAATTGACTCTGCGCAGCCGGTGGCAGCTGGCGCATTTCACGGAAGGGAGCGGCGCGCTCGACGGCCTGGATCACCGAACGATCGAAGGCCCCATCCCCACTACTACTTACAATGGTAGCCCCAATCAGTTCGCCGGTGGGCAACAGATCGAGCCGTAGCGTCGCCTCGAGGCCCGACGCCGCGCCAGACGGAATGATCCAGGCTTGCTCAACCGCATTGCGCACCAGATTCTGGAAGCTATTAGCCGCCTGTTCGGCCTGCCGCGCGTTAGCGATGGACTCCTGTTCGCCGGCGATCAGGCTGTCGATATCGCTGGCCGCCTCGGCCGCAGCGCGAGCCGCCTCCTGGCGCTGGCGCTCCGCTTCGGCTTCCTGTTCAGCCTGGCGGCGCGCCTCTTCTTCCTGGCGCTGGCGCTGCGCTTCGGCTTCCTGCTCGGCCTGGCGGCGCGCCTCTTCCTCCTCACGCTGGCGCTGCGCTTCCGCTTCCTGCTCGGCCTGGCGGCGCGCCTCCTCTTCCTGGCGCTGACGTTCAGCTTCGCGCTCCGCCTCACGCTGGCGCTCGGCTTCGGCCTCTTGCTCGGCCTGACGGCGCGCCTCCTCTTCCTGGCGCTGCCGCTCGGCGGCCTCGGCCTCACGCTGCTGCTCGGCTTCGCGGCGCTGCTCCTCTTGACGCTGGCGCTCGGCCTCAGCCGCGGCTTCCTGCTCTTCGCGCAGTCGTGCCTGCTGCTCGGCCTCCTCGGCGCGACGCTGGGCATCGGCTTCCGCCTCGAGTCGCTCCTGCTCACGCGCCTGCTGCAGCGCTTCGCGCTCCGCCTGCTGCTCGGCCTGGCGCTGGGCAGCTTCCTCTTCGGCCTGCTGACGCTCGGCCTCGGCGGCCGCGTCGGCGTCTGCGGCCGCCGCCTCTTCCTCGGCCTGCCGCTGGGTTGCCCTGGCGCGCGCCTCTTCGGCGCGCAGCGCCTGGTCGGTGGTAGTTTCGGTACTCACCAATGTGGCTTGCACCACCGACGACGATGTCGCTTCCGGCTCGCGGCTAGGTAGCGTAATCACGCTCATCACCACTACCAGCACGTGCAAGCCAACGGCGAGCAGCGTAGGCAGGCCATAGCCTACACGGCTATCGTGTCTGGCCATGTCGTTCCTCAATTCTCACTCGAGGGCGGCTCTGAGATCAGCCCGACGTTTCTGACGCCGGCAATCTGCAGGGTGCTCATCAAGGTGACCACCTGGCCGTAGCTGACGTTGCGATCACCCCGCACCATTACCGGGGTATCGGGGCGGCGATCGAGAATGATGATGATCTGGTCGGCGATATCGTCAAGCGATACCGCGGTCTCTTCGTCGCCCAGCGAAATGTAGTACTCCCCCTCACGATCCACCGAGACGATGATCGGCTCGCTGTCGTCGACGTCATCGATCGGCTCGGAGGTGACCTGGGGCAGATCGACGCGCACGCCCTGAGTGAGCATCGGCGCAGTGATCATGAAAATCACCAGCAGCACCAGCATGACGTCGATAAACGGCACGACGTTGATCTCAGCCATCGGCTTGCGGTTGCCGCCACGATTGAACGGACCATGCATAGCGGTTCTCCCTCAGCCGGCGTCGCTTTCGCCACGTCCCTGCAGATTGCGATGCAGGATGGAGTGGAACTCTTCGGCGAACCCTTCGTACTTGCCGAGAAGCTTGCCGGCCTCCGATGACAGCCGGTTGTAGAAAATCACCGCAGGAATCGCCGCGAACAGCCCCATGGCCGTCGCGATCAGCGCCTCGGCGATCCAGGGCGCCACCGTGGAGAGGGTCGCTTGGTCGGTCATCGACAGGCTCTGGAACGAGCCCATGATGCCCCACACGGTGCCGAACAGGCCGATATAGGGGCTCGCCGAGGCCACGGTGGCAAGGAACACCAGATGCAGGTTGAGGCGCTCCTCTTCCCGGGACCAGGCCACGCGCATCGAGCGCTGCACACCATCGAGAATCGCCTGGGGGCTGCGGGTCTTGGGTAGCAGACGGTTGAACTCGCGGAATCCGGCACGGAACACATGCTCGGCACCGTTGGTTTCCTGCTCGGAGGGCGTCTCACGATAGAGTTCGTTGAGGTCGACCCCGGACCAGAAGCGCTCCTCGAACGCCAGGTGGGTCTTCTTGGCGCGTCGCATCACGAAGGTGCGCTGGAAGATCACGATCCAGGAGGCGATCGAGCCCACCGTCAGCAGCAGCATGACCAGCTGCACCACGGTACTGGCGCTCATGATCAGGTGGGGAATGGACATGGAGTCGTTCACGGCTATCCTCGTCAGTCTTGCAAGTGTTGACCGCGCAGAGCGGCACGCAGCGGCGCTGGCCATCGCGTCGGTTTGAGGCGGGTCGCATCGATACAGGCGATGTCGACCCGAGCGTCGCACAAGGGTTCCCCGCCGCACGTCACCTGTTGATGAAAGGTCATCTGGCAGGCGCCGTGACGTTCGATTTCGGCGCTGACCTGCAGCGCATCATCGAGGCGGGCGGGCTTGGCATAGCGGCACTCGAGACGATGTACCACCAACTGGATATTGGCGTCGAGCAACCCCTGCTGGGTGACCTCGTACTGCCGCAACCACTCGCTGCGTGCCCGCTCCATATATTTGAGATAGTTGACGTAATAGACGATGCCGCCGGCATCGGTATCCTCGATGTAGACGCGCACCGGCCAGCTGAAGCGACTCATGCCCCGCTCCCCGCATCGCGCTCCGCCGGCGCAGGAATCCCGAAATGCTGATAGGCCTGGCGAGTGACGACGCGCCCACGAGCGGTGCGCATCATGAAGCCCTGCTGAATCAAGTAGGGCTCGATGACATCCTCGATGGTATCGCGCTCTTCGCCGATCGCCGCGGCCAGCGAGTCGACGCCCACCGGCCCGCCGTCGAACTTCTCGATCATCGCCAACAGCAGCCGACGGTCCATATGATCCAGGCCGTGGCGGTCGACGTGCAGCATGTTCAGCGCGCTATCGGCGATAGCCGCATCGACGGCGCCATCTCCGCGCACCTCGGCGAAATCACGCACCCGCCTCAGCAGACGGTTGGCGATGCGTGGCGTACCGCGGGCACGGCGCGCGATCTCGGTGGCCCCCGGCCGGTCTGCCGTCACCCCCAGCAGCCGTGCCGAGCGAGTGACGATTTCGGTCAGTTCCGTCACATCATAAAATTCCAGTCGCTGCACGATGCCGAAGCGATCACGCAGCGGCGAGGTCAGAAGACCGGCGCGGGTGGTCGCCCCCACCAGGGTAAAGGGCGGCAGGTCGAGCTTGATCGAGCGCGCCGCGGGGCCGTCGCCGATCATGATATCCAGCTGAAAATCCTCCATCGCCGGATACAGCACCTCCTCCACCACTGGCGACAGGCGGTGAATCTCGTCGATGAACAGCACGTCGCCAGGCTGAAGATTGGTCAGCATCGCGGCCAGGTCACCGGCGCGCTCGAGCACCGGCCCGGAGGTCGACTTGATATCGACGCCCATCTCGGCGGCGATGATATTCGCCAGGGTGGTCTTGCCCAGCCCCGGCGGACCGAACACCAGGGTGTGATCGAGGCTCTCGTCGCGGCCACGAGCCGCGCTGATAAAGATATCCAGCTGCTCACGCACCGCCGGCTGACCGATATAGTCGGCCAGTCGCTGCGGGCGGATGGCATGATCGACCCGGCTCTCGCCGGGCTGGCTGTCGGCCGCGATCAGACGATCGCTGTCAATCATTCGTCGCTCTCATGGGCGTCATGCGTCGCTCCTTTAACCTGCCAGCTTGCGGGTCAGGGCAGCCTTGATCAAGGCCTCGGTGGAGAGCCCCTTGTCGAGACCGCTGAGCATCTTGGTGGCCTCGGTGGGCTTGTAGCCCAGCGACACCAGCGCCGCCTCGGCATCCAGCAGCGGGTCGGCACTGTTCGCCACTGGGTTGGCGGCCCGCTCCAGGTCGCCGAGTTCACCGCCCTGCTGCCAGTGCGGAAAGCGATCGCGCATCTCGATGATCAGCCGCTCGGCGGTTTTCTTGCCGACCCCGGGCAGGCGCGTGAGCGCCTTGGCGTCATCATCCATGACACAGCGGATGAACTGCGACTCTTCCATGCCGGAAAGGATCGCCAGGGCCAGCTTGGGCCCTACGCCATTGACCTTGATCAGCGCGCGAAACAGGGCGCGCTCCTGCTCTCGGGCAAACCCGAACAGCAAATGCGCATCCTCGCGAACGATCAGATGGGTATACAGCTGGACCTGCTCGCCGGCGGCGGGCAGCGCCAACAACGTATTCATCGAAGCTTCAATCTCGTAACCGACCCCGCCGACATCGAGCACCAGCCAGGGCGGCTGTTTCTCGAGCAGGGTGCCTCGCAGGCGTCCAATCATGCATCGCATCCTTGAGCTGACTGGCTTGCCACTATACTGGTCGCCGCGACGGCTGACCAGCGTCTTCAAACACTGTTTGATAATCCTCCGGAAGTGCCTCGGCGCTAGCCGGGGCGGTAGTCGCGCCACCCTTTGCCACGGCCCTTGGCCGTCCCGCGCCCGCCGTAGCTGCCGCGCTGCACGAGCCCCAGCCGCGCATGAGCATGGGTCAAGGCGATGGCCAACGCATCGGCGGCATCCGCCTGCGGCGTGGCACTGAGGCCCAGGATGGCGGTGACCATATGCTGCACCTGAGTCTTGTCGGCAGCGCCGGTTCCGGTAACGGCCTGCTTGATCTGGCGCGGCCCATATTCACTGACCGGCAGGCCGTGGTTGGCGGCACACACGATCGCCGCGCCACGGGCCTGCCCCAGCTTGAGCGCCGAGTCGGCATTCTTGGCCATGAATACCTGCTCGATGGCGAATTCGCCGGGGCAGTGCACGGCGATCAGTTCGCTGATACCGGCGTATACCTGGGCCAGCTTCTGGGACAGCTCGTCGGCCTGGATACGGATGCAGCCGCTGGCCACGTAGCGCGGTGTGGCCAGCGATACATCGAGCACGCCGTAGCCGGTGATCCGTGAGCCGGGGTCGATGCCGAGGATCAGCATGCCGCCCTCCGCTCACCAGGGATACAAGGCAGAGACAGTATCGGCGCCACGCGGGCGCCGACAAACTGTACTGCGAGCATGGCGAGAATCACTCGCCAGCCGTCTCCGGCTTGGCCTTCTGGCGCAGCCGGATATTGAGCTCCTTGAGCTGCTCGGGACTGACCTCGCCGGGGGCATCGGTCATCAGGCAGCTGGCGCTCTGGGTCTTGGGGAAGGCAATCACTTCGCGGATGGTCTTGGCGCCGGTCATCAGCATCACCAGTCGATCGAGACCGAAGGCCAGGCCACCGTGGGGCGGCGCGCCGTACTTCAGGGCGTCGAGCAGGAAGCCGAATTTCTCCTCGGCCTCGGCCTCGCCAATGCCCAGCACCTCGAAGACCGTGCGCTGCATGGCCTGGTCGTGAATACGGATCGAACCACCGCCCAGCTCGGTACCGTTGAGCACCATGTCATAGGCCCGTGACAGTGCAGACGCCGGCTCCGCCTTGAGCGCATCGGGGCTGCAGGACGGCGCAGTGAACGGATGGTGCAGCGCATGCAGGCGCCCCGCGTCGTCGGCCTCGAACATCGGGAAGTCGACCACCCACAGCGGCGCCCAGTCCTGGGTGTAGAGATCGAGATCCTCGCCCAGCTTGACGCGCAGCGCGCCCAGCGCCTCGTTGACGACTCGCGCCTTGTCGGCGCCGAAGAAGATGATATCGCCATCCTGAGCGTCGAGGCGCTCGAGCAGGTCGTCGATCACGTTCTCCATGAACTTGACGATCGGCGACTGCAGCCCTTCCAGCCCCTTGGCACGCTCATTGACCTTGATCCAGGCCAGCCCCTTGGCGCCATAGATACCGACGAACTTGGTGTACTCGTCGATCGCCTTGCGCGATAGTTCGGCGCCCCCCGGCACCTTGAGCGCCGCCACGCGGCCATCGGCGGCGGTGGCCGGGCCAGAAAACACCTTGAAGTCGACCTTGGCCATCAGGTCGTCGACGTCGGTCAGCTCCAGCGGGATGCGCAGGTCCGGCTTGTCGGAGCCAAACCGCGACATCGCCTCGCTGTAGGGCATGCGCGGGAAGCTCGGCAGCTCGACGTCGAGCACCTCCTGGAACAGCCCACGAATCATCGACTCGGTGATGCCCATGATGTCGTCTTCTTCGACGAACGAGGCCTCGAGATCGATCTGGGTAAACTCCGGCTGACGATCGGCGCGCAGATCTTCATCGCGGAAGCACTTGGCGATCTGGTAGTAGCGGTCGAAACCCGACACCATCAGCAGCTGCTTGAACAGCTGTGGTGACTGCGGCAGGGCAAAGAAGCTGCCGGCGTGGGTACGGCTCGGCACCAGATAGTCGCGGGCACCTTCCGGGGTGGCGCGGGTCAGGATCGGCGTCTCGATATCCAGGAAACCCTGGTTCTCGAGGTAGGCGCGCACGTTATGTGAAATCCGCGAGCGCAGGCGCAGCTTGTCGATCATCTCCGGGCGGCGCAGGTCGATATAGCGGTGCTTGAGACGCACCTCCTCGCCCACCTTGCCGTGTTCGTCAAGCTGGAACGGCGGCGTGGCCGCACTGTTGAGCACCTCGACCTGCTTGGCCAGCACCTCGATCATGCCGGTGGGCATGTTGGGATTCTCGGTGCCTTGCGGGCGCGGGCGCACGCGACCGGTAATGCGCAGCACGTACTCATTGCGGGCGCGATCGGCGGTGGCAAAGGCCTCCTCGGTATCGGGATCCACCACTACCTGGGCGATGCCGTCACGGTCGCGCATGTCGAGGAAAATCACCCCGCCGTGGTCACGGCGACGGTGTACCCAGCCGCACAGGGTGACCTGGTCATCCACCAGGGTCTCGTTGAGCTGGCCGCAATAATGGCTGCGCATGTTACATCCTGTTCTGTTGCAATGGATCGAAAGGGTCAGGCACGGCGCCCGGCTCAGGCCGCGGCGCCATCCTTGCTTGGGGTCTTGCTCGGCGATTTGCTCTCTCCGCCGTCACCTGCCAGATTCTTCTTGCTGCCGGACTTGAAGTCGGTTTCATACCAGCCGCCGCCGGCCAGACGGAAACCCGCCGCGGAGACCAGACGACTCAGCGCCGGGCTCTTGCAGCTGGGGCAGTCGGTCAACGGCGCGGCGCTGATCTTCTGAAGCTTTTCGAGACGTTGGCCGCAGGCCTTGCACTCATATTCGTAGATGGGCATGGTTCATATCTCTCCGAAAGACCACAATGCGATAAGGCCTTGGCGAACCGCTGAGTCAAACTGTTGGCGGTGCTGCCTGGGGCCGAACAGGGAATATAGGGTCAGCCGCGCCCATTCCAAGGGATCGCGCTTTCCAAGCCTGGCTCGAAAGCCGGATAGTATAGCGTGTTGAGCCCCCCAACGGGCAAGGCCAGCCGCCCCACTGACAATTCCAGCGAGGAACTGCCATGAAAGCCGTGATTCTGGACGCCGCCACCCTGGGTGAGGACATCGACCTGACGCCGATACGCGAGCAGGTCGATAGCCTCGACGTGCATGCCATCACCCTCCCCGAGCAGCGCCTGGAGCGCCTCGCCGGGGCGCGCATCGCCCTGGTCAACAAGGTAGTACTCGATGCCGAGCTGCTCGACCAGCTGCCGGCCCTGGAGCTGATCTGCGTGCTCGCCACCGGCACCAACAATATCGACATGGCCGCCGCCGAGCGCCACGGCATCGAGGTACGCAACGTCGCCGCCTACGGAACCGCCAGCGTCGCCCAACATACCCTGATGCTGATGCTGGCGCTGGCCAATCGCCTGCCCCTCTATCAGCAGGATGTCGCCGCCGGCCGCTGGGACGAAAACCCGTTCTTCTGCCTGATGGACCACCGCACCCTGCAACTGGCCGACAAGCGGCTGGTGATCGTCGGCCAGGGCGAGCTCGGCTCGCGAGTCGCCCAGCTCGCCGAGGCCTTCGGCATGCAGGTGACCTTCGCCGCGCGCCCGGGCAACGAGGCCAACGACAAGCGGCCTGGACTCGCCGAGCTGGCCCCGACGGCGGACATCATCAGCCTGCACTGCCCGCTGACCGATGCCACCCGCGGCCTGATTGACGCCAGCATGCTCGCGCAGATGAAAGACGACGCCCTGCTGGTCAACTGCGCGCGTGGCGGTATCGTCGACGAAGCGGCGGCACTTGCCGCTCTGCGTGCCGGCACCCTGGGCGGTCTCGGCGTCGACTCTCTGCCGGTAGAACCACCCCGCGACGGCCACCCGCTGATCGACGCCAGCCGCGAACCGCTCAATCTGATCGTGACACCTCACAACGCCTGGATCACCCCCGAGTCCCGCGCCAACGTGGTGGCCCTGACGGTGGACAATCTGCGCGCCTGGCGGGCGTCCAGGACAGGCTGAGCCGAATCTGCTAGCCTCCCGCGCCCTGCCACACAAGCAAGGAAGACGCCGCATGCCTCGCCCCACGTACAACTTCGGCTCGATCAATATCGACCATGTCTACCGAGTGCCCCATCTGGTGCGCCCCGGTGAAACCCTGGCCAGCCGCCACTATCAACAAGTGCTGGGCGGCAAGGGCGCCAACCAGTCGCTTGCTCTGGCCCGTGCCGGTGGCCAGGTCGAGCACTGGGGGCGATTGGGACGCGCCGATGCCTGGGCGCTGCAGATTCTGTCCCAGGCCGGCGTCGGCCTCGACGGCACCGAACTTTACGACGAGCCCAGCGGCCATGCGCTGATTCAGGTCGATGACCAGGGCGAAAACGCTATCATCCTGCACCCCGGGGCCAACCACGGCTTCAGCACTGCCGCGCTCGATGGCCTGCTGGGCCAGACTCAGCCCGGCGACACCCTGCTGCTGCAGAACGAGTGCAATGGTCTCGAGCACCTGCTGGTCAGCGCCCAGCAAGCCGGCCTGGAGATCGCCTTCAACCCTGCGCCGATGAACGATACTGCCGCCGGCCTACCGCTCAGCGCCTGTCGGCTACTGTTCGTCAACCGCGGCGAGGCCGCAGCGCTGGTTGACCTGCCCGAAGGCAGCTCACCGCGTCAGCTGCTGGAGGCACTGGCGCAGCGCCTGCCCAAGACCGAACTGGTACTGACGCTTGGCGGCGATGGTGTGTGTTACCACAGTGAGCGGCAGCAGCTGATGCTTCCTGCGCATCGCGTCGAGGCCGTCGATACTACCGCCGCCGGCGATACCTTCATTGGCTATTTCATGGCCGCTCGCCAGGCCGGCGAAGAAGCCTTGGCGTGCCTGCAGCGCGCCAGTACCGCCTCGGCCCTGTGCGTCCAGCGCGAGGGCGCGGCTCCCAGCATCCCGCTCGCCGCCGAGGTCGAGACGGCTCTCGACGCCTGGCCATCGCTGGCAGTTGCGGCATACTGACGTTGCGCCACCCACCGCCTTATCCACTACAAGGACACCGCATGACGACTCCGATCATCTTCGATACCGACCCCGGCGTCGACGACGCCCAGGCGATCGCCATTGCCCTTGCCCACCCCGATATCGAGCTGCTGGGGTTGACCACTACCTATGGCAACGTCGATATCGCCACTGCCACTCACAACGCGCTGCTACTCAGCGAGCTGGCCGACCAGTCGATTCCCGTCGCCCAGGGCGCCGCAGCGCCGCTGGTCAAGACCAAGTATCCGGCACCGGCGCATATTCACGGCGCCAACGGCCTGGGCAATATCGAGCTGCCCGCGGTGCACGGCCAAGCCGATCCGCGCAGCGCGGCGCAGTTTATCGTCGATACCGTCAACGCCCGTCCCGGTGAGGTAACGCTGGTGGCCGTGGGACCGCTGGGCAACCTGGCGGCGGCTCTGCAGCTCGATCCGAGCATCGTCGAACGGGTCAAGCAGGTAGTCATCATGGGCGGCTCGATCAAGGAGGGGGGCAACGTCACACCGGTGGCGGAGGCCAATATCTTCAATGATCCCCACGCCGCATCGCGGGCACTCACCGCCGGCTGGCCGCTGGTCATGGTGGGGCTGGATGCCACCCACCGCTGCGTGCTCTCGCCGGCGGATATGGACGCCATTGCCGCGGGCCAAGGCCGGCTCGGCGAGGTGCTCAAGGGCAGCTACGCCTTCTACCGCGAGTTCTATCAACAGGCGCTGGGCATCGACGGCTGCTGCCCCCACGACAGCTGCGCGCTAGCCTGGCTGATGGCGCCGCAGCTGTTCACCACCGCCCGCGGCCACCTCAGCGTGGTGACCGACGGCGATGCCGAGGGCCAGACCCTGTTCGCTCCCGAGGGGCGCGACTTTATCGACACGCGCTGGTCGCGTACGCCACTCGTCGAGGTATGCTTGAACGCCGACGGCCCGGCAGTGGTGACATGGATCGTCGATACCCTCAAGTGAGCATCACAGCGTCACGAAGGCGTCACGGTCGCGGTATTCGACGCCTTCGAGCTCGACGTGGGTTACCCGGGCGCCGGGTGGCCCCTTCCACAACCACTCGATAACCGTGTTGACCGCACCGCTCTCGCCGCACAGCAGTACTTCCACACGACCGTCGGGCAAGTTCTTGGCATAACCGGTGACCCCATGCCGTAGCGCCTGCTCCTGAGTCGAGCGGCGGTACCACACGCCCTGCACCTTGCCGGTAACGGTGGCCTTGACGGAGCACTTGCTCATGGCATCCTCCTTACACATCGAGTTCGTGCCTGACCACTACCGCTGAGTTGCGCGGCACGATGGTTCTGCCTCGGGCCAGTAGATGGCACTTGGTAAATGCCGCTCCGAACAGCAGGATCAGCGAACTGTAGTAGACCCACAGCAGTATCACGACCACCGAGCCGGCTGCCCCGTAGGTCGATGCCGTAGCGGTATAGGCCAGATAGGCGGCGATACCGTAGCGCCCCAGTGCAAACAGCACGGCGGTCACTGCGGCACCGACGATAACGTCCCTCCAGCCCAGCACCACATCCGGCAGCACTTTGAAAATGGTCGCAAACAGCGCAGCAATCATCATGAGTGAAATCAGGAATTCGGCACTGCCTGCCAGCACGCCAAACATCGGCAGCAGATCTTCGGTGTGATTGAGGGCGGCGCGCAGCGCTACCCCGAACACCAGTGATACCAGCAGTATAAAACCGATCGCCAGCACCACGGTCAGCGAGAGTACGCGATTCTTGATAAAGATCAGCAGACTGTTGCCGCTTGGCTTGGCCGTCACATCCCAGATGGTATTCAGCGAGAACTGCATCTGAGCAAATACGGTGGTCGCCCCCACCAGCAGCGCCCCAATCCCCAGCAAGGTCGGCATCAGGCCCGACTCCTCGATTCGCGACTGAGCGACCGCCTGCTCGACCATAGTGGCGGCATCTTCGCCCATGGTGCCCTGCAACTGAGCCACGATCTGCCCCTGGGCGGCGTCCTCTCCCAGCACCACGCCAATCACCGTCACCGCGATAATCACTGTCGGCGCCAGTGAGAACAGCGTGTAAAACGCCAGCGACCCTGCATAGCTGAAGGCGTTGCGCCGCAGCCACAGCTGAATAGCGCCTTGAACGATTCGCCACCAGTAGAGGGTGTGATGCTTGATCATGCGGACTCCCGGCTGTGATTAGGCTCCTCTAAAGCATACGTCAGTGAGTTTGCCTCTGCAGACGCAGGGTCAACGCCGCATTGCAGCCAGCCGGGCGAGCTCTGATAATGGCTCCACTCAACTGCCCACGGAGCCCGCATGGCGTCGACCCCGCAAGCATCATCCGCGCACGATGATTCAGCCCCCGACTTCGACTGCCTGGTCTTTATCGGGCGCTTCCAGCCCCCCCACCTGGGCCATCTGGCGGTCATCCACGAGGCGCTAAAACATGCCCGCCAGGTAATCGTGCTGGTTGGCTCGGCATGGCAGGCTCGCTCGCTGCGTAATCCGTGGCGCTTCGATGAGCGCCAGGCGATGCTGCGCAGCTGTTTCGATGAGGAGGACAATCAGCGCCTCGACATCGAGCCGCTACTCGATGCGCTCTATAATGATGATGTCTGGGTGCGCGACGTGCAGCGCAAGGTGCGCGATATCGCCAGCCCGCAGCACGGGCGCCTGCCGCGTATTGCACTGATCGGCGCCAGTCGCGGCCAATCGAGCTACTACCTGTCGCTGTTCCCCCAGTGGGAGTCGGTCAGCGTACCGCTGGTGGAAGGCATTTCGGCCAGCCAGATCCGCGAGCGGCTGTTCCACTCCCACTCCTCAGCGGGGGACTACCTCTCTACCGGCGCCGCTCACGACCTACCTCCCAGTGTGCACACCGCGATCGGCGAGTTCACCGACGCAGAGCCGTTTCAACGCCTGATCGAGGAGCAGCAGCTGCTCAATCAATACCGCAGCGCCTGGGCCGAGGCGCCCTACCCGCCGATCTTCGTCACCGTTAACGCCGTGGTGGTGCAGTCAGGTCATGTGCTACTGGTCAAGCGCACGGCGGCGCCCGGCAAAGGGCTACTGGCGCTCCCCGGCGGCTTCATCAACCCCCATGAACGACTGCTGGATGCCTGTCTTCGCGAACTCCGGGAGCGGCTGCGCCTCAAGGTCCCGGAGCCGGTACTCAAGGGCTCGCTGCGCGGCCAGCGACTGTTCGACGAACCCCACCGCAGCTGGCGTGGCCGAACCCTGGCCGAAGCCTTCTATTTTGCCTTGCGCCCGGAGCAGCAGCTGCCTCAGCTCAAACCGGCCAAGGGCGGCGACCATGCGCGCTGGGTGGCGCTGGCCGACCTCGAGCCCGAAAGCCTGTTCGAAGACCACTTCTTCATTATCCAGAATTTTCTCGGCCTGCCTGCCGACTTTGGAGGGGCCTGAGCCGTCAGGCCTGCAGGAAGTCGCGGGGCAGCTTCTGCATTTGTCGCCAAAGTTTCTCGACGCCCGGCTTGTGCACCAGCGAACAGCGATAGAGCCTGATTTCCAACGGCACATCCCACTCATGGCCACCGGCACGCACCAGGCGGCCGCTGGCCAGCTCCTCACGGATGCAGAAATCGGGGATCCAGGCCAGCCCGGCCCCCTGCAGCATCATGCCCTTAAGCCCCTCGGCCATGGCGGTTTCATAGACGGTACGCAGGCGCATGCGCAGCGGATCGTTCTTGAGCAACATGCGCACACTGCGCCCAAGAAAAGCCCCCTGGGTATAAGAGAGAAAGGGAATCGATTCGCTATCCTCCAGGGGGTAGCGCGGCGCCCCACTGGCATCGGGCAAGCACACCGGCACCATCTTGACCTGGCCAATCGAGAAAGACGGGAATACCTCGGCATCGAGCTGCATGCTGGCATAGGGGTCGTAGTAACCGAGCATCAGGTCGCAGTTGCCTTCGCGCAGCACATGGATCGCTTCCCCCATGTTCATGGCGATCAGCCGCGTCGGCAGCTCGCCGGTGCCCTGCTGCAGGCGTGAGATCCACTGCGGATAGAAGGTCAGCGCCAAGGAGTGCGCAGCGACGATATCCAGCGCCTCGTTGGCCATCGACAACCCCCTCAGATGACCCAGGCACTCGCTGAGCTGCTCGACCAGGTTGCGCGCGGTGACCAGAAACAGCTGTCCTTCCGGCGTTAACCCCACCGGAGTGGTCGAGCGATCGACCAGGGTCACCCCCACCGCCTGCTCCAACGAGCGGATCCGCCGACTAAAGGCGGGCTGCGTCACATGGCGCTGGCGTGCGGAGGCCGAGAAGCTGCGCGTATTGGCCAAGGCGACAAAATCTTCGAGCCACTTCGTTTCGAGGTTCACCGCAACTCCACTGCTCGTCAGTCAGCGTTCCGCACATCGACCTGCAAGGTAGGCGGAACTGAAAAATCAGCACTTTAGCGTGGATGATGGAGTTCGACAAATACGCTGTCGAATCGCTGTAACCCGATGACGCAAACGCCTACTGAATCGGCGATAGCAGATAGGCCGCCCGCGATAACAGCTTGCGCCATAGCGCACGGTCTCTGAGTTCGTCGTAGGTGATGCGACGGCAGTCGGCAAAATCCTTCTCGAGCATCAAACGCACCTCGGCGGCAAAGTGGCGATCCGGCACGTAGGCAGTGATCTCGAAATTGAGTCTGAAGGAACGATTATCGAGATTGATGGTGCCTACCGTTGCGCTATGGCCATCGATCAACATCACTTTCTGATGCAGGAAGCCTGGCTGGTAGCGGTATACCTTGACCCCGGCGCGCAGCATGTCGGGCAGGAACGAGAACGCCGAGAGATACACCAGCAAATGGTCGGGGCGCTCGGGAATCATGACCCGCACATCCACACCGCGCATCGCCGCCAGGCGCAGGGCATCCTGCACGCCCTGATCGGGCACGAAATAGGGGCTGGTGACCCATAGCCGCTCGCTGGCACTGTGAATGGCCTGCTGAACCAGCAGGCTGGCGGTCTCCTGGCGGTCGGCGGGGCCCGACGGCACGATCACCACGTTCTGACAGTCGTCGCAGGTGCTCTGCGGCGTCCAACTTAGATTCAAGACCTCGCCGGTAGCCCAGTGCCAGTCTTCCCAGAAGGCCTCCTGGAGACCCAGCACGCTGGGGCCGGTCAGCTTGAGGTGGGTATCACGCCAGGGCCCATGCTTGCGATGCTGGCCAAGGTACTCCACGCCTACGTTGAAGCCGCCGAGCCACCCTTCATGACCGTCTACCACCAGCACTTTCCGATGGTTGCGGAAATTGAGCTGGAAACGATGGCGAACACCGCGCGACGAGTTGAAGGCACTCACCGCCACGCCGGCATCGTGCAGATCGTTGAGGTAGCCCTCCCCCAGCTTGCGGCTGCCGATCTCATCGTAGAGGAAATAGACACGCACCCCCCGCTCTGCGGCGCGCTCCAGGTGATCCTTGAACTGCAGGCCCAGGGCGTCGTTACGAACGATAAAGAACTGGACTAGCAGGTACTCCTCGGCAGCGTCGATGCCGGCGAACAGGCTAGCGAAGGTGGCGTCCCCGTCGATCAGCAGCTCGGCGCGGTTACCGCTGGTGAGTGGCATCATGGCCAACTGCTCGACGGCCCTCACCTCTCCGATCTTGGCATCCGCCAGGTAGGGCTCTATCTGCTCTCGATAGCGAGCCAGCACTCGGCGCAGCACGGTATCGCGCTCACCGCGAGCAGAGACATAGCCATAGAAACGCGGCCGACCGAAGATCCAGTAGGCAGGCAAGGCGGCATAGGGGAAGGTAATCAGAGAAATGATCCAGGCAATCGCGCCCTGGGAGGTACGGCTCGACATCAGTGCCAGCACCGCGGAGAGAACACCCAGCAGGTGCACCATGAAGATGGCTAGGCCCATCAGCCAGGATGTCATGGACGCTCCCTGATCCGTGAATCGGGCTGTCATCATACCCGTAACCCATGCGGCCCCGCCAGAGGCGGGGCCGCGGCGAGCCAATCAGGCGCGTTCGGCGATAATCTCCTTCCATTTGGCGGGGCCGGTCTGATGGACCGAGGTGCCCTGGCTATCGACTGCCACGGTCACCGGCATGTCCTCGACCTCGAACTCATAGATGGCTTCCATGCCCAGATCCTCGAAACCCACCACCCGCGAATCCTTGATGGCTTGAGCCACCAGATAGGCGGAACCGCCGACGGCCATCAGGTAGCAGGCCTTGTTATCACGGATCGCCTCGATTGCCGCCGGACCGCGCTCGGCCTTGCCGACCATGCCCAGCAGACCGGTCTCTTCGAGCATGGTGCGCGTGAACTTGTCCATGCGCGTAGCAGTCGTCGGTCCAGCAGGCCCCACCACTTCATCACGCACCGGATCTACCGGGCCGACGTAGTAGATAAAGCGACCTTTCATATCGACCGGCAGTGGTTCGCCCTTGGCGATCATGTCGGTCATACGCTTGTGAGCGGCATCACGACCGGTCAGCAGCTTGCCATTGAGCAGTAGGGTGTCACCGGGCTGCCAGGTCTGCACATCTTCCGGGGTGATGGTGTCGAGATCGACACGCTTGACGTTGTCGCCGGCTTCACGGGTGATCTCCGGCCAGTCCTCTAGTTTGGGGGCGGGCAGTGCCGAGGGGCCAGAGCCGTCCAGTGTGAAGTGTGCGTGACGTGTCGCGGCGCAGTTGGGAATGATCGCCACCGGTTTGTTGGCAGCATGGGTCGGATAGTCCTTGACCTTGATATCCAGCACCGTGGTGAGGCCACCTAGGCCCTGGGCGCCGATACCGCTCTTGTTGACCTTGTCGAACAGCTCCAGGCGCAGCTCTTCGGCACGGTTGCTGGCACCGCGAGCCTGCAGCTCCTGGATATCGATAGGATCGAGCAGCGCCTCCTTGGCGATCTCCATGGCCTTCTCGGCGGTGCCACCGATGCCGATGCCGAGCATTCCCGGCGGGCACCAGCCGGCCCCCATCTTGGGCAACTGCTCCATCACCCAGTCGACCACGCTGTCGGAGGGGTTGAGCATGGCAAACTTCGACTTTGCCTCACTGCCGCCGCCCTTGGCCGCCACGTGTACCTCGACGGTGTCGCCAGGCACGATCTTGTGATGAATGATCGCCGGGGTATTGTCGCCGGTATTCTGGCGCTTGCCATCCGGATCGGCGAGTACCGAAGCACGTAGGACGTTATCCGGCAGGTTGTAGGCGCGACGCACGCCCTCGTTGACCATGTCGTCGAGGCTCATATCGGCCTCCCAGCGCACGTTCATCCCCACATGCAGAAACACCGTGACGATACCGGTATCCTGACAGATCGGGCGGTGCCCCATGGCACACATCCGCGAGTTGATCAGGATCTGGGCAATCGCATCCTTGGCCGCTGGATTCTCCTCACGCTGATACGCCCCGTGCATGGCGTCGATGAAGTCCTTGGGATGATAGTAGGAAATATACTGTAGGGCGTCTGCGACGCTCTGGATAAGGTCATCCTGGCGGATCACGGTCATGAGCAGCTAGCTCCTTGGCTATGGCATAAGGCGCACGGCACTGTGGTCAGGGAACGGTTACCGTGGCGACGAACGGTTCTAAGCGGCGCGGATTATACCCTATCTGGTGACCTTGATCAGGCGACTAACGCTAAGGTCGGAATATCCGTGCTACGCCATCACGCCGAACATAGATAACGGTATAAATTCGTAGTGAAGTAGCGCCTACTACTGCTGACAACGCGGGCACAGGTAGAGCCGCCGCGACGCCACGCTGATTTTCTCTATAAAGGCGCCGCAGCAATGACAGGGCGCTCCGGCGCGGTCAAATACCGCATGTCGCCATACACGGCGTGGCAGTCCCGCCTCCTGTAGTGTCAGGCGCCACTCACGACGGTTGGTAACTCCCGCCTCGTGATAGGCCTGGGCCATGGTTGCCACCATGACCTGTGCCATGCGCTCTAGCTCGCCCGGAGTCAGGCTTTCGGGCCGCCGCTGCGGCCGTAGACCAGCGAAAAACAGCATCTCCGAGCGCAGGTAGTTACCAATTCCGGCATAGCAGCGCTGATCGAGTAGCAGCCCGCCTAGCCCCCGCCGTCTGAAACGCGGCAGCAGCAGCCGCTGCATGACATCCTCGGGGGTCACCTGATGCGTCAGCAGGTCAGGTCCTAGCCTGCTCAGGAAAGGATGCTCCGACAGCGTCTGCCCATCATGCAGCGAGATATCCGAGGCACTGTAGAGGCTGGCCGCGTGGGTCTGGGTTGCCAACTGTGCGCGCAGGCTGCGCGACGTCGACGGAGGCTTGTTCCAGGCATGCAGCATCCAGCGGCCATAGAGCTGGTTATGCGAGTAGAGCACCCTGCCGTCCTCAAAACGCGTCAGCAGCGCCTTGCCCCAGCTGTCCACCTCGGTAACACGCAGCCCCAGCAGCGTATCGGCCTGCCGCGCAAGCTCGGGAAAGGCGAACCACACGGCCACCAGCGGACGACCGATCAGCAACTTGCCAAGGCGGTCAGCGGCGCGCCGGATCTCGGGACCTTCCGGCATCGACTCAGCCCAGCGCCAGCAGGCGCGCCTTGTGGTCCTGCAAGCGGTCGCGCAGCCTGGCTGCCTCCTCGAACTCCAGGTTCTGGGCCGCTTCGAACATGGCATCCTCGATCCGGCTGATTTCGCGGGTCAGGCCAGCGGCGTCGAGTGGCACACTATAGTCGCCCTGCCCCTCGGCCACCTTGCGCTCGCTCTTGCGCCCTTTGCTCTTGCGTGAGCCGGGCGCCGCGGCCGCCTCGAGAATATCGGCGACCGAGCGCGTCACGGTGGTTGGGGTGATGCCGTGCTGCAGATTGTGCGCCACCTGCTTGGCACGCCGGCGGTCGGTCTCGTCGATAGCGCGGCGCATCGAGTCGGTGACCCGATCACCGTAGAGAATCGCCTTGCCGTGGGCGTTGCGCGCGGCACGTCCCATGGTCTGTATCAGCGAACGCTCGTTGCGCAGAAACCCCTCCTTGTCGGCATCGAGGATTGCCACCAGCGACACCTCGGGGATATCCAGACCTTCACGGAGCAGGTTGATGCCCACCAGGACGTCGAACTTGCCCAGCCGCAGGTCGCGGATGATTTCGACCCGCTCCACGGTATCGATATCGGAGTGCAGGTAGCGCACCCGCACATCATGCTCATCGAGATACTCGGTCAGGTCTTCGGCCATGCGTTTGGTCAGGGTCGTCACCAATACGCGCTCGCCGACCTCGGCGCGCAGGCGGATCTCCGACAGCAGGTCGTCGACCTGGGTCGAGGCCGGACGCACCTCGATCTCGGGGTCGACCAGGCCAGTGGGCCGCACCACCTGCTCCACCACCTGGCCGGCATGCTCGGCCTCGTAGGGGCCGGGGGTTGCGGAGACGAAGATCGTCTGCGGCGAGATCCGCTCCCACTCCTCGAACTTCATCGGACGGTTATCGAGCGCAGACGGCAGGCGGAAGCCGTACTCCACCAAGGTCTCCTTGCGCGAGCGGTCGCCCTTGTACATACCGCCGACCTGGGGAACGCTGACATGGGACTCATCGATAAACAGCAGCGCATCCGCCGGCAGGTAGTCGAAGAAGGTCGGCGGCGGCTCGCCCGGAGCGCGCCCGGAGAGGTAGCGCGAGTAGTTCTCGATGCCGTTGCAGTAGCCCAGTTCGAACATCATCTCGATATCGTAGAGGGTGCGCTGCTCGAGGCGCTGCGCCTCCACCAGTCTATCGTGCTTGCGCAGCCAGTCGAGGCGCTCGACCAGCTCACCCTTGATGCTCTCGGCGGCCTCGAGAATCGTCTGGCGTGGCGTGACGTAGTGCGATTTGGGGTAGATGGTCATCCGTGGCACCTTGCCACGGACTTCGCCGGTGAGCGGATCGAACAGGCTGATCGAGTCGATCTCGTCATCGAACAGCTCGACGCGCACCGCTTCCTCTTCTGAATCCGCCGGGAAGATATCGATCACGTCACCACGCACGCGATAGGTGCCGCGGCGGAAGTCCATGTCATTGCGGGTGTACTGCAGCTCCGCCAGGCGGCGCAGCATCTTGCGCTGGTCGATAAGCTCGCCACGATTGACGTGCAAGCGCATCTTCAAATACTGCTCGGGATCGCCAAGACCGTAGATCGCCGATACCGACACCACGATCAGCGCATCGCGCCGCTCGAGCAATGCCTTGGTCGCCGACAGCCGCATCTGCTCGATGTGGTCATTGATCGAGGCGTCCTTCTCGATAAAGGTGTCCGAGGAGGGCACATAGGCTTCCGGCTGGTAGTAGTCATAGTACGAAACGAAGTACTCCACGGCATTGTCGGGGAAGAACCCCTTGAATTCGCCGTAGAGCTGGGCCGCCAGGGTCTTGTTGGGCGCCATGACGATGGTCGGGCGCTGCAGGCGCTGAACCACATTGGCCATGGTAAAGGTCTTGCCGGACCCGGTGACGCCGAGCAGCGTCTGGTGCGTCAGTCCCGCGTCCAATCCCTTGATCAACGACTCGATGGCCACCGGCTGGTCGCCGGCGGGCTGAAACTTGGACTGCAGCTCGAAGCGTTTTTGCATGGACGGAGTCTCTTGCCAGTAAGATAACGGTATAACTACGACTCAGCCCTGGCGCGTGGTGATCTCGACCGTGGCGCTGGTCATCAGACGATGAATGGGGCAGCGGTCACTGATCTCGGTGAGCCGCGCCTCCCGCTCGGCGTCGTTGACCCCATGAAAGGTCAGGGCGACCTCGAGTCGGTAGATGCCACGCCGCTCATCCCGCTCGTCGCGACTGACCACTGCGGTGACGCCGCTCAGGGCCCAGCCCTTGCGCTGGGCATACATCTGCGCGGTGATCGCCTTGCACGCCCCAAGTGACAGATCAAAGTAGTCGTGGGGATCAGGCGCACTCTCTTCGCCACCGACGATCCGAGGTGCGTCTACATAGAGGGCCTCGAAGCCCTCGAGTTCCACCCGCTGCCGAAGCGTGCCGGCCTGTTGGCTGATCACGGTAATGGCCATCAGCGCACCTTGACCTTGAGCGGCGCCAGCGCCTCGATCAACGCCTCGCGCCGCACACGGCCATCGACCTCGGCGCCATGGCGACCGACTTCGGCGCTCTCCACCCCATCGACCATCATCAGCGCGGTGGTAATGCGGTTGATCAGTTCGGCGTCGTCGACACCCTCGAATGACAGCGATATCTGCGCCATGCTCCGCCCTCCACGATCATCACAATAAGCCTGCCAGTCTAGCATGCTGTGCCACACCCTACCGCCTGGCTTGAAACACCACGCACCGCCCCCATTGGAGTACCATGGGCGATGCCCGAAACCCCCCGTTCCGCTACCGCACCCGGAGTTGTCATGCTTGACTGGAGCCGTCATCAAGGCGCTATCCCCCAAGGCTCACATCGCGTCACGTTCGCAGCGCAGACCAGCCCCCCCCGGCCCCCCGGGCAGGCCATGATCACGCCCCTCGTGCATCTCGGGGTGCTGGAAATTCACGGCCAGGGCGGGGTGACATTTCTCCAGGGGCAAACCAGCGCCCAGGTGGAGCTCGCCGACGGCCAGGTCGCGCCCCTCACGGCCTTCTGTACCCCCAAGGGTCGCATGCTCGCCACTGCACAGCTGCTGCGCGTCGACGCTGAGCGGCTTTGGCTGCTAATGCCCAGCGAGCGGATTGCCCCGCTGCAAGCGCACCTCGCCAAGTTTGCACCCTTCTACAAGGTCGGCATCGAGGCTCGTGACGATCTGGCACTGATAGGGGTCATGGGTGACGCTGCCCTATCTCTGGTCGAGGCAGAGACCGGCCTGGCCACGCCGAAACCGTGGCAGCAAGCGACCTCATCGACGCTACAGGTCCTGCGCCATCCGGGACCAGTCCCGAGGCTGCTGCTGATCGATTCCCAGGACGCCATGTCGCCACGCTGGGCGCGGCTGGCTGCCAATGCCATACCGACAGGCAACGCCGCGTGGTGCCTGCAGGATATTCGGTCAGGCCTGGCGTGGGTCGATGATGGCCAGCAGGACGCTTACCTGCCACAGATGTTCAACTGGGAAGCGCTGGGCGGTATCAGCTTCAAGAAGGGCTGCTACACCGGTCAGGAAGTGGTGGCGCGGGCGCACTTCCGTGGCCAGGTGAAGAAGCGTCTGGTGCACCTGCAATTCGACGGCGATACGCCGCCGCCAGCGGGTGACGCCGTGAATGACGCGGCGGGCAAGCGCCAGGGCGATGTGATTGCCGCCGAATACGACGGCGAGGGCCATATCGAGCTGCTGGCGGTACTCAGCACTCGCGAGCTGGCGGAGCCCCTGAGCGTGGCGGGACACCCCTGTACCCGCATCCCGCTGCCCTACCCGCTGGAGCGCCTCGATCCCGAAGCGCTATTCGCTGACGCCTGAGGCGATAATGCCGACGCCAAACAAGCGCTGTGCGGTGGCAGTGCTGGCCGCTGCGACGTCCTCCTCGGGCTGGCCGCGCAGCGCCGCCACTTGGCGGCACACCTCGGCCACCCGTGCCGGCTCGTTACGCTCTCCCTGATGGCCGGCCAGCGGCATGTCGGGGCTGTCGGTCTCCAGCACATAACCGTCATCCGGCAGCGCGGCGACGGCACGCTGCAGCCGCTTTGCCCGAAGGTGGGTGAGCGCACCGCCTAGTCCCACCACGAAGCCGAGCTCAATGAAGGCCTTGGCCTGTTCGGGCGAGCCGGCAAAGCCATGGATCAGCCCCCCGGCAGGCGGTGCCAGCTGGCGCAGCCGCTTGGCCAACTGGTCATTGGCCCGTACGCAGTGAATTACCAGCGGCAGCGTATGGCGCTTGGCCAGGCGCACCTGGGCATCGAACAGCCGCCACTGCGCCTCCCAGGTATCGCTGAAGCGCGCGTCGATGCCGCACTCGCCCACGGCGATCACCTGAGGGTTAGCCACCAGCTCAGCGTCCAGCGCCTCCAGGTCCTCTTCGGCGTGCTCATCCATAAAGTAGGGGTGCAACCCCAGGCACACCGCGACGTCATCGCGACGCCCCAGCGCCAGCACGTCCGGCCAGCGGGCGCGGGTGGTGCCCGGCACCACGAAGCCGCCAATGCCCGCAGCCTTGGCCCGGGCGATGACCGCCTCGCGGTCGCTATCGAAGTCGGGGAAATCGAGATGGCAGTGGGCGTCGATTAGCATAGATTGTACCGTGCTGGAGAGATCGCCAACGCCGGAACGGGCCGGCGCTTGGCGCGTACAAAAGCGAACCTCATTTGTCATGGATGACAAATGGAGCGCCCAGGGAAGGGTTCACAGCGTGTGAGCGTTGTACGCGGCAAGGTTAGCCGGCCCTATCGCGCGCACAGGCTGGCACGGCTCACTTCTACTCGGCGCTGGGCGCCGAGCGCTTAATGCTCCCGCGTAGCGGCAAAGCGAATATCCGGCCAGCGCTCCTGGGTCATCTGCAGATTGACCCGCGTAGGGGCGATATAGGTCAGGTAGCCGCCGCCGTCCAGAGCCAGATTGGCGCTCGCCTTGCGCTTGAACTCGTCGAGCATCTTGGCATCGTCGCAGTAGATCCAGCGCGCGGTCTGCACATTGACCGCCTCGTAGACGCAGTCGACCTTGTACTCCTCCTTGAGACGGTGGGCGACCACATCGAACTGCAGTGAACCCACCGCACCAACGATCTGGTCGTTGTTGTCCAGCGGCATGAAGACCTGGGTCGCGCCCTCCTCCGAAAGCTGCTGCAGGCCCTTCTGCAGCGCCTTCATCTTCAAGGGGTCCTTGAGCTGCACGCGCTTGAATAGCTCCGGCGCAAAGTGCGGGATCCCGGTGAAGCGCATGTTCTCGCCAACGGTAAAGGTATCGCCGATCTGGATGGTGCCGTGGTTGTGCAGTCCGATGATGTCGCCGGGCCACGCCTCTTCGACCTGCGATCTATCCGAGGCCATGAAGGTCAGGGCGTCGGCGATCTTGACGTCCTTGCCGATCCGCACGTGGCGCATCTTCATGTTTTTCTCATACTTGCCGGAGCAGACCCGCAGAAACGCCACCCGGTCGCGATGCTTGGGGTCCATATTGGCCTGGATCTTGAAAACGAAACCGCTGAAGCGCTCGTCGTGGGCCGTCACATCGCGGGTATCGGTCTCCCGCGGCTGCGGTGCGGGGGCGAACTCGACGAAGCCGTCGAGCATCTCGCGCACACCGAAATTGCCCATGGCAGTGCCGAAATAGACCGGCGTCAGCTCACCGCGGCGATACGCCTCCAGATCGAACTCGTGGGAGGCGCCGCGCACCAATTCAACTTCCATGCGCAGTTCCTCGGCCTGGTCGGCACCGAGTACCGCCTCCACCTCGGGGTTGTCGAGCCCCTCGATACGCTTGTCATCGGGGATACGGCTGCCCTGGCCCTGGGTGTAGAGATGGATGACATCGTTATAAAGGTGGTAGACGCCCTTGAAGTGGCGCCCCATGCCGATCGGCCAGGTCATTGGCGCACACTGGATATTGAGTACCGTCTCCACTTCATCCATCACCTCGATGGGGTCACGAATGTCGCGGTCCATCTTGTTGATAAAGGTCAGGATCGGGGTGGTGCGCAGGCGACACACCTCCATCAGCTTGATGGTGCGATCCTCGACGCCCTTGGCGCCATCGATCACCATCAGCGCCGAGTCCACCGCAGTGAGGGTGCGGTAGGTGTCCTCGGAAAAGTCCTCGTGGCCCGGCGTATCGAGCAGATTGACGATGCGCCCGCCATAGGGAAACTGCATCACCGACGTGGTCACCGAGATGCCACGCTCCTGCTCCATCTTCATCCAGTCGGAGGTGGCGTGGCGCTCGGCGCGCTTGCTCTTGACCGAGCCTGCCAACTGAATGGCATTGCCGAACAGCAGCAGCTTCTCGGTAATGGTGGTCTTGCCCGCGTCGGGGTGCGAAATAATGGCGAAGGTACGGCGCAGCTCGGCTTCGCGAGCAATGGCGGTGTCTGGCATGATTGGCCCTGTGACGAATGAGCGGCCGCCTATCTGGCAAGCGGCATTAGTGGCGCGCATGATAACGCATACCGCCTGCGCCTCGCATCCGCTGCTAGTGGTCGCGCAGGAAGCGCACTTCGCCCAGTTCCAGTGACTCGATATCGCCGAATGACACCATGTGACCCTCGATATCCCCCGGTGCCCCATGGCTACCCTCGAGCGCCGGTTCGGGAATCACCTTGAGACCAGTGGCGCCGACATGCTGAATCCGCGCCGGATAGCGCGCCGATTCACTCGCCACCACCACACGCTCACCGGCCAGACACTCGTGGAGCCTCTCGACCAGCTCGGCGTCGGAAATCCGTTCCTCGCGCATCTCATCACTCCTGTGTCGTCCATTTGCTGTTGAGTCTAGGCCGTTGAAAGTAGGGCCACAAGCCGCCAAAGCGGCTGAGCCGGCCGCGTCGATGCGGTATCATGGCAGCAGAACATCTCCGGAGCGCCCATGCACCCCGCCCTGCCACTTCCGCTGTCGACGCCCAATCGCAACCTGGTACGCCTGACCATCGTCCGCGGCATCACCTGGACAGGCTTCCTGGCGGCCATCATCTTCGGCATCGAGGTGATCGGCTTTCAGCTGCGCGTGGTACCGGTGATCTGCGTGATTGTCGCCATGGGCTTGATCAACGTCGCCACCTGGTGGCGCCTGGGCCGCCCCAGAGCGGTGACCGACACCGAATATCTGCTCCACCTGTTGGCCGATGTGGCCGGCTTGACGCTGCTATTCTATTTTACCGGCGGCTCGACCAACCCCTTCATCACCTACTACCTGGTGCCGATCACCATTGCCGCGGCGACGCTGCCGTGGCGCTTTGCCTGGTTGATTGCCAGCGCTGCCATGGCCGGCTACACCTTCCTGATGCTGTTCTTCGAGCCGGTGCCGCAACTCAGTCACGGTATCATCGCCGGCTCGATCAGCCTTCACGTACTCGGCATGTGGCTTAACTTTGGTCTTTCGGCGGGGCTGGTGACCTTCTTCATCTACAAGATGGCCCACGCACTGCGAGGGCGCGACCAGGCCCTGTCGCGCACCCGTGAGGCCGCACTGCGCAACGAGCAGGTGCTGGCCGTGGCCACTCAGGCCGCCGGCACCGCCCATGAGCTCGGCACGCCGCTGTCGACCATGGCAGTGCTGCTCAACGAGATGCGGGAGGATGCTCACGACAATCCTCAACTGAGCGCCGACATCGACCTGCTTCGCCAGCAGGTCGATACCTGCAAATCGCGACTGCAGCACCTGGTAGCCAATGCCGACCGACGACGCCTGGCCGAACCCGAACTGCGACCCGCCGGCGAGTGGCTGGCCCAGGTGGTACAGCGCTGGTTGGTGCTGCGCCCCGATGTCAGCCATCAGCTGGATATCGCCGAGCGCCGCGGCATGCCAACACTGGCGGTGGATGCCACCCTCGAGCAGGCGCTGACGAACCTGCTCAACAACGCCGCCGACGCCAATCCCGAGAAGATTGCCGTGAGCCTCGACTGGAACAGTGACGAGATCATCATCGACATTCGCGACCACGGCCCCGGCGTGGCGATGTCGATTGCCGATCAGCTCGGCGACACCTTCATCTCGACCAAGAGTAAAGGCATGGGCATCGGGCTATTCCTGACCCACGCCACCATCAACCGCTTCGGCGGTGGCGTGAGCCTCTATAACCATGAAGAGGGCGGCACCCTCACCGAAGTAAAACTCCCGCGCCCGGACACCAGCCAGGGCTAGGGGACCACCGCACCACGAGTGACGAGGGAAGCGCATGCAAGACCAACCGCAACGCCTGCTGATCATCGACGATGATGAAATGTTCTGCCATGTCATGCAGCGTGCCATGACGCGCCGCGGCTTCGAGGTCGAGGTGGCCAACGATGCCGAGCAAGCGCTGATGCTGGCCCATCGCCAGCAGCCCGATATTGCCACCCTGGATCTCAAGCTCGAGCACAGCTCCGGCCTCAAGCTGCTGCCCGAACTGCTCGATGTGGTGCCAGAGTGCCGCGTCGTGGTGCTGACCGGCTATTCGAGCATCGCCACCGCCGTCGAGGCGATCAAGCTCGGAGCCGTCAATTATCTGTGCAAACCGGCCGATGCCGACGAGATCCTGACGGCCCTCGACAAGCAGAGCGGCGATCCCAATACCGAACTGGCCGACAACCCACCGTCGATCAATCGGGTCACCTGGGAGCACATACAGAAAGTCCTCCAGGAGCATGACGGCAATATCTCGGCCACTGCCCGGGCCCTGGGCATGCACCGCCGCACCCTGCAGCGCAAGCTTCAGAAACGCCCGGTGCGCCGCTAACCGCGTAACCACATCAGGCGCTCAGCACCCGTTCGAGAAGATGCTGCGCCAGCCTGTTGGCCTCGTGCACGGACGCAAGGTCAGACAGGTCATCGAGCAGCGGACACTGCCACAAGCCGTCGTTCTCACCCAGCGCCAGCGGTTCCAGGGGATACTCGCCGCCCGGCAGCGCCAGCCAGCGTCTCGGCATATCGTCGCGCAGTGCCAGCGGGGTGACGCTGACCACCGCCAGCGACAGCGAAATCGGCGTGATCAACGCTCCCACCAGCTCCTGCACATCGGGAGTATCGGGCAGCGGCTGAAAACACAGCAGATCCACCCCCAGGTGCGGGTTGCGCGCTGGATGGCGCTTGATGGTCGCAGCGCAGCGATGCTGATAGGCCCGCGCCAGCTGTTGCAAGCGCGCGTACTGCTCCACGGACAAGGCCTGCACGGCGTCTCTCCTCTGTTGATCATGGCGACGTCACCGGCGCGCAGCGTAGACTGATCACCTCGTCCCGGCAACGCACAAGGAGATATCATGCGCCATGCCCCCCGCCTCGATACTGCCATCGAGATCGCTCACGAAGCCGGTCGCATGATCCGCGACGCGCGACGTCATCAGGATTTCGAGCAGCGCTACAAAGAGGGCCATGAGCTGGTGACCGACACCGACCTGGCCGTCGATCGACACATTGCCGAGCGGCTCGAGAACACCTTTCCCGGGGAAGCGCGGCTTACCGAAGAGCTCTCCCCTGAACGTGACGCAATCGAGCAGAAGGGACCGCTGTGGGTCGTCGATCCCATCGACGGCACCGTCAACTTCGCCCATGGGCTGGCCCACGTCGCGGTGTCGATCGCCTGGTGCCAGGATGGCCAGACCCAGCTCGGCGTAGTACATGCGCCCTTCCTCGGAGAGACCTTCAGCGCCATCCGCGGCGAAGGCGCCTGGTGCAACGCCGAGCCGATCCGTGCCAGTCGCTGCGCCAGCCTCGACAAGGCGCTGGTGGCCACCGGCTTCCCCTATCGCCGTGAGTCGCGGCCGCCACTAATGCGCCGCCTGCAGGCCGTGCTCGGCGAGTGTCAGGACATCCGCCGCAACGGCTCCGCCGCCCTCGACCTGTGCGACGTCGCCTGCGGACGGCTCGACGCCTACTACGAGAGCGTATCGCCCTGGGACTTTGCCGCCGGGGTACTGATCGCCCGCGAGGCCGGAGCGCGTACCGGGCACCTCTACTCTCCGCCTGGGGGCATACCGGCCGACCTCTACGGCGAGCATATCGTCGTCGCCAGTCGGGCCATTCACCGCCCCCTGTGCGACCTGCTCAAACGCGCTGACGGAGAGTAGTCTCGCCGCTATAGCGGCCCGACATCATCAGCGTAGCGACTCGCTATTGGCATCTGGCGCCGAGTTGCGAAACAATGGTGCCCAGTTAATCATCAGGTAAGAAATCTCTCATATTGCATTGCAAGGAGTTGCTATGTTCGTCGTGATCTTCGGTCGTCCCGGCTGCCCGTTCTGCGTACGCGCCAAAGAGCTGGCTGACAAGCTCAGCGATATCGGTGCCATTGGCGGCTATCGCTACGTCGATATCCATGAAGAAGGCATCACCAAGGCCGATATGGAAAAGACCATCGGCAAGCCGGTGGATACCGTGCCGCAGATCTTTATCGACCAGACCCATATTGGCGGCTTTACCGAGTTCGACCAGTACGCCAAGGACAACGAGCTGATGCCGGAAACCGCGGCTCAGTAACGCTTCAGCTTCGCCTATCGATTGCGACACAGCGCCCGGCACGTCCGGGCGTTAGCGTCTTTGCCGCGTTGAATGCCTCCCCGCCCACCTGCCTATACTCAGCTGCAAAGCATGCTCGAGGCGGGAGGCCAAGGACACCATGCAGCGCCAGGAATTTCTTCAACAACTGTGGCTGGACTACATCCATCTCCACCCCGAGCTTGGCGCTCTACGGGTGTGGCCGATCGATGCGCCCCCCGAGTATCTGGCACTACTCACGCTCAATCACGGACGCTATGCGGCCAGTTCACTACTGCCCACCCTGCAGCACTTTGGCTATCGTCCGATGGAACGCTACGCCATGGCCGATCGCGGCTTGCTGGCCACCCTGCTCGCCGCCCCAGACGATGGCGCCTGGCTGGTGCTCGGCGAACTGCAGCTCAACACTCTGCCGCGTAGCGCATCGGACTCACTGAAAGCGCTGGTGGCAACCGCCCACCCCGACGACAGCCGAGGCCAGAATCTGCTGTGCCGAGGCCGCCCCTGGCCGATGCCCGACTGGCAGACATTTCAACAGCTGGAAACGGCACACCCCCTGGCGGCTTGGCTGGCGGTGATGGGCCCACGCATGCACCATGCAGGCTTCGACAGTGAACGTCTGGGGCATGAACTCGGTGAACTCGACCAGGCGCTGCGCCAGACAGGCCTGATCGGCAGCAGCGATCGGCATCACGGGGTATTCCCGATTTCACCACTGCTCAACTATCGGTTCTATCCGACCTGCTCCCGACGCCTGGCCTTCGCCGCAGGGGATGAGCATCGCATCGCTCTTGGTGGACTGGCGCTGGTCCAGAAATGCTTGCCGAGCCATCACGAGCGCGCCGCCGAGCTGCTGCTGCCCCAGCATACCCGCTGCGAGATCGCCTGATCGCTGCCACCAGGTTATGCACATTTCCTGTGGATAACGCTGTGCAAAGTCCTTGCACAATCGCCGACGAGTGCGACGACGCTGACACTTTTCTTAGAATGGTCAGTTTTTCGACATCAAAGCGTCATACCTTTTCACTAGCGGACTCGCCTTGGGTCCATCAGGCCGCCGACGCCAAGGCCTGTACCATCCGCCACCGGTGCTGGGCATCTCGTTGATCTTGAAGTAGGATTGGCGTTTTACCACTGTTCAGGATGGAGGCCGTACATGTCGACCCTCAAGGGACTCGTCAGTGCCCTCCTGCTGATCGTGACCACGCTATTCTGGGGCATCCCGTTATTCGTGCTGATCCTGCTCAAGCTGATCGCACCTGGCCGTCAGGCCAAGCTGCGGGTGCTTTCAGGTCTCAACGGCGTGGCACTCAACTGGATCGGCGCCAACCTGTGGTGGATGCGGCGCTGGCTGAAGCCTCAACTGGATATACGCAGTCCCGATGACCTGTCACCGCAGCGCTGGTGGCTGGTGCTCTCCAATCACCGCAGCTGGACCGATATCTTTGTACTGCAGTTCGCCCTGCACCGGCGCATCCCCATGCCGCGCTTCTTCCTCAAGCAGCAGTTGATCTGGATTCCGATCGTCGGCCAGGCGTGGTGGGCGCTGGAGTTTCCGTTCATGCGCCGCTACAGCCGTGCAAAGCTGGCGCGCAACCCGGGCCTCGCCGAGCGTGACCGCCGAGCTACTCAGCGCATGTGCGAGCGGGCCCGCCAGATGCCCCTGGCCATTTACAACTTCGTTGAAGGAACACGCTTCACAGTGGCCAAGCGCGACGCGCAAGATAGCCCCTACCGCCACCTGCTGCGCCCCAAGGCTGGCGGCATCGCTCAAGTTGCCAGCCTCCTGGGTGACGATCTCAGCGGCATTCTCGATGCGACCCTGAGCTATGCCAAGCCCAACCCGACCTTCTGGGGATTTCTCTGCGGTCGCGAGGGACTGATTCACTGCCATATCCGGCGCCTCGAGGTACCCAACTGGATGCCCGGTGGCGACTATCACCAGGATCCGGACTACAAGGAACGCTTCCATTCATGGATCAACGCGCTGTGGCAGGACAAGGACCACACTCTCGACATCTCGTCCTGATGCTGCTGCTGGCATGGTTGCTGGCCGGTTGCGCCAGCACCTCGTCGTCGCCCCAGAGGCACGACAGCATCAATGGTCAATGGATCACCGTGCAGCGGGGCGATACCCTGGGCGCCATCGCGGCGCGCGCCGAGGTGCCGCTAGAGCGCCTGACCCGTTTTAATCCCGGCGTCGATGCCCGGCGCCTGGCGGTCGGCCAGCGATTGCTGGTCCCGACGCAGCGGGAGCGAGCGCCCTCTGGCGGCCCCTACCGCTATCAAGTTCGGCCCGGCGATACCTATTCGGGCATTGCGCGACGTTTCGGCACCAACCCTGCCCGGGTCCAGTCCGCCAACAGCAGCATACCCGCCAACCGCCTGCAGGTCGGCCAACTTATCCAGGTGCCGCTTAGCGGCGGCACCTCCAGCACCAGTTCGGGTAACGGTGGCACCGCCAGCTCGGGGAGCAGCGGCACAGCTGCAAGCAGTGCCAGCACTAGCCAGCCGCCAGCCCAGCGGCCTGACCCAGGCAACCTGCCCAGCAGCGCCCGCAACTGGCCGTGGCCACTGGACGACTACCGCATAGTGCGCCGCTTTGGCCCCGACGACCGCGGCACCCTCCAGCCAATGCTGCTCGCCACTCAGAATGGCAGCGAGGCCAAGGCGGTGGCCGACGGCCAGGTGCGTTTTGCCGGCAGCATGCGCCAGCTCGGTCGGGTGGTCATCGTCCATCATGACGGCAACCTGCAGAGCGTTTATGCGCTGTGTGGAGAGCTCAAGGTTGCCGATGGCCAGTCGGTGAGCCAGGGGACACCTGTGTGCCAGGTCGACTACAGCAACAGCACCGAGCGCCACGACCTGCTGTTCGACCTGCGCCATGGTGGCAAACCCGTCGACCCGACCAAGGTACTGCGTTAAGCATCGATCTTCATCGATCTGTCATGGCCGTGTCGACGCTCTGTCATGCTGATCCCTGACCCTAGAGGGAGTTCACCACGCGGGAGCTCCTCATGCGGTTATGCCTGGTCAGCGAAACCTGGGCGCCAGACATCAACGGTGTCGCCCACACCCTTGGCCAACTGGCCGACGAGCTGCAGCGACGCGGTATCACGCTACAGCTGGTCAGGCCACGCCCTGCCAGCATGTGTCGAGACACACGCATGGCCGATGAGCTGCAGGTGCGAGGTTTTCATCTGCCACGCTATCCAGACGTGCAGTTTGGCTGGCCGTGTGCAGGGCAGCTCCATGCCGCCTGGCACCACCAGCGTCCCGATGTCATCTACCTGGCGACCGAAGGACCACTGGGCTGGTCGGCCCTGCGCACGGCCGAGCGCCTTGGCATCCCCACTGTCAGCGGTTTCCACACCAATTTCGATCACTATGCCAGCGACTATGGACTAGGCTGGCTGCGCGGCAGCGTAGCCCGCCTGCTGCGGCGCTTCCACAACCGTACCGGCGCCACCCTGGTACCCACCCAGCGCCAGGCTGATCTGCTTGGTCGCCAGGGTATCGAGCGCATCGTCGTCATGGGGCGCGGCATCGATGCTCAGCACTTCACGCCCGACAAGCGAGATCGCCTCTTGCGGCAGCGTTGGGGGGTCGGCGACCACCAACCGGTGGCGCTGCACGTCGGCCGGCTGGCGAGCGAGAAGAACCTCGGGCTGCTGGTGGAGAGCTTCCAGGCCATGCATCTAGCCCAGCCCGACCTGGTCAGCGTGGTGGTCGGCGACGGCCCCCAGCGCCAGTCTCTGCAACAGCGGCTGCCGACAACCCACTTCACCGGGTTCATCGATAGCGATCAGCTTGCACGTCACTACGCCAGTGCCGACCTGTTCATCTTTCCGTCGCGCTCGGAGACCTACGGCAACGTGGTGCTCGAGGCGATGGCAAGCGGACTGGCCGTCGTGGCGTTCGACTATGCCGCCGCCGCGGAGTGGATTGTTCCCGACCAGCACGGTCGTATAGTGCCGCTCGATAGCCCCCACAGCTTTGTCGACCAGGCCGCGCAGCTGGCGCGTGCACCGGCAAGTTACAGCCAGCTGGGCCGCGCGGCGCGGTCACGGGTCGCCGATTGCCACTGGTCGCAGATCGCCGACCGTTTCCTGCAAGTCCTGACAACGGCTATGGAGCACGCTGATGACCGCACCACGCACCCTGCCCGTCTTTGACCGCCTCGACCTGCTGGAATCGCAGCTATGTCGGCGACTCGCTCAGCATGGAAGCCGTCGTAGCACCCTGCGCCTGCTACGCCTGGCCAGCCGACTAGGCGACTGGCCGGCATGGGTGCTGCTGGTGGCCTCGCTGCCGTTGATGCACGGCGCCACGGGATGGCTGCTGATGTGGCACCACCTAGTGCTGTCGCTACTGGCGATTGGCGTCTATCGGCTGGTCAAGACACGGCTATGCCGAGAGCGCCCTTCGATCACTTTCTGCACCATTCACTGCGCTCAGCCAGCCCGTGACCGCTACAGCTTTCCCAGCGGGCACACCCTGCACGCGGTCATGTTCAGCCTGCTGACCGCCGCCACTACTCCAGCACTGCTGCCACTGGTGCTGCCCCTCGCGGTGTTGATTGCTGCATCGCGGGTCGGGCTGGGACTGCACTACATCAGCGATGTGATAGGCGGTGCCCTGCTCGGTGCCGCGTTTGGCCTGCTCGGCTGGTGGTGGCTACCGGTGATGGGGTGACAGGGGCACGAAGGGCTGGCATGCTCGGCCCATGCATGACTCCCCTGGCTGGCAAACGTTGCTCGAGTCGCCGCCACTGTGGCGTCAGGACGCACTGCTTGGCGCTGGTGACGCGAATCGACTGCTCGAATGCCTCGACCGCGAACTCGACTGGCAGCAGCCCACCTTGACGCTATTCGGCCGAGAGCACCCGATTCCCCGCCGCCAGGTGTGGATGGGCGACCCGGATGCGCGTTATCGCTACTCCGGGCGTGATTTCACACCCCAGGAGTGGCATCCCGAGGTCGCGCATCTCGCCGAGCGGATCAACCGCGCCATGTCAGCGCAGGCTGTCATACCGCCCTTCAACAGCGCACTGCTCAATCGCTATGCCAGCGGAGAGGAGCGCATGGGTTGGCACAGCGACGATGAGCCGGAGCTGGGCACAGACCCGCTGATCGCCGCGCTCAGCCTGGGCAGCGCGCGACCACTGCGCTTTCGCTGGAAGGATCGTCGTGCCCCGGCCTTCAACGTCGACCTGCCCCATGGCAGCCTGCTGGTGATGGGCCGCGGCGTGCAGCGCCAGCTGCAGCACGCGCTGCTACCGCGACGCCGACATGGCCTCAGAATCAGCCTGACCTTTCGCCATATCGTCACCACAGACGGGCCTCAGCAACGCTGAAAAACAAAGCCGCTCGCAACAGCGAGCGGCCAGGTCGACATTGCAAACAGCACAATGAAGATAACGGTATAAATGCAGGGCCATCGCGACGCGATCAGCCGCGATGGTAGCCCGGCGTGACAAACGGCATCTTGCTCACCGTCATCGGCAAGCGCTTACCGCGCACCTCGGCATATACCTGGGTGCCGACCTCGGCCTGATCGATGGCCACATAGCCCATCGCCACCGGTTGCCCCACGCTGGGACCGAAGCCACCCGAGGTCACTACTCCGATCTTGATGTCATCGGCGCTGAACAGCTCAGCGCCCTCGCGTACCGGCGCCCGCCCCTCGCCGAGCAGCCCCACCCGCTTGCGAGTGTGGTCCTTGGCCTCGACCTGGTGCAGGATGATGTCGGCACCGGGAAAGCCCGCCGCGCGCTCGCCAGCGCGGCGCCGTGGCTTGCCGATCGCCCAGATCAAACCCGCCTCCACCGGTGTCGTGGTGGTATCGATATCGTGCCCGTAGAGGCACAGGCCAGCCTCCAGACGCAGGGAGTCGCGGGCGCCCAGGCCAATCGCCTCGACCTCGGGTTCGGCCAGCAGCAGCCGCGCCAGCGCGTCGCCGTGTTCTGCCGGCACCGAGATTTCGAAACCGTCTTCACCGGTGTAGCCGCTGCGGCTGATCCACACCGGTATACCCGCGATCTCGAAACGGCCGTGCTGCATGAACACCATCTCACAGGCTGTCGGACACAGCCGCTGCATGACCGTCGCCGCCTCGGGCCCCTGCAGCGCCAGCAAGCCACGCTCCACCACCTCGACCTGGTAGTCGCTGCCAAGCCCGGTGCGCAGATGGCTGATGTCCTGCTCCTTGCAGGCCGCGTTGACCACCAGGTAGAGGTGGTCGCCGGCATTGACCACCATCAGATCATCGAGGATGCCGCCCTCTTCCGAGGTGAACAGTGCATAGCGCTGCATTCCGTCGGGCAAACCGACAATATCCGCCGACACCAGTGTTTCCAGCGCTTCGGCCGGCGCCGGGCCGTGAATCAGCACCTGCCCCATGTGTGACACGTCGAACAGGCCACACGCCTGGCGGGTATGCTCATGCTCCTTCTTGACCCCCAGTGGAAACTGCACCGGCATCTCGAAACCGGCGAAAGGCACCATCTTGCCTCCCAGTTCTCGATGGAGGTCGTGAAGCGGCGTCTTGTTGAGTTGCGTCATGGTATCGGTCCATTGGCGGGTGAATCGTGGAATGGCCACGAGGCCAACACAGCGCCCCGTGGCCGATCGGTCATTTCGGCAGATCTTCGCCCGGCAGCACCTCCTTGCCGTCGAAGTAGTCACGGGTCAGCTTGAACACCATCGGCGACAGCAGCGCCAGCGCAATCAGGTTGGGGATAGCCATCATGGCATTGAAGGTATCGGCCATCAGCCAGATGAAGCCCAGCTGCGCCATGGCGCCGAGCGGAATGGCCAGCACGAAGAGGGTGCGGTAGAGCATGATCGAACGCGTTCCGAACAGGAATTGGAAGCACTTCTCACCGTAGAATGACCAACCGAGGATGGTGGTGAACGCGAAGACCGCCAGCGCGATGGAGACGATCTGATTCCCGATGCCCGGCAGCGCCGCCTCGAACGACAGTGCCGTCAACGATGCCCCTTCCTCGCCGTCGATCCACACTGTAGAGGTCAGGATCACCAGCGCGGTGATCGTGCAGACGATGATGGTGTCGATAAAGGTACCGAGCATGGCGATCAGGCCCTGGCGCACCGGATTCTTGGTCCTGGCGGCGGCGTGGGCGATCGGCGCACTGCCCAGGCCGGCCTCGTTGGAGAAGATACCGCGGGCCACCCCGAAGCGGATCGCCGCCATCACGGCCGCCCCGGCGAAGCCGCCCATCGCCGCATGCGGGTTGAAGGCGTAGTAGAAGATCATGCTGAAGGCGCTGCCGATCTCGCTGGCGTTGACGATCAGCACCACGATGCCGGCAGAGATGTAGGCAATGGCCATGATCGGTACCAGCTTGCCGGCCACTTTGGCGATGCGCTTGATGCCACCGAGGATCACCGCCCCCGCCAGCACCATGATCACCACCCCGGTGATCCAGTGCGGCAGGCCGAAGGTCGAGTCGAGGGCGTCAGCCACCGAGTTGGACTGCACGGTGTTGCCGATCCCGAACGCCGCCACCGCGCCGAAGAAGGCAAAGGCGCCGCCCAGCCACATCCACTTCTTGCCCAGGCCGTTCTTGATATAGAACATCGGCCCGCCGACATGGTTGCCGGTACTGTCGGTCTCACGATAGCGCACTGCCAGCAACGCCTCAGCGAACTTGGTGGCCATGCCGACCAGTGCGGTGATCCACATCCAGAACACGGCACCGGGTCCCC
This sequence comes from Halomonas sp. ML-15, assembly GCF_014779595.1. Lineage (GTDB taxonomy): Bacteria > Pseudomonadota > Gammaproteobacteria > Pseudomonadales > Halomonadaceae > Franzmannia. The sequence goes on along the minus strand of NZ_JACXZT010000001.1, from coordinate 74,683 downwards.
CCAGGGCAATCGCCGTCGCCACACCGGCGATATTGCCGGTCCCGATGGTCGCCGACAGCGACGTCATCAAGGCATTGAAGGGCGAGATTTCACCGTGCTTGTCGGACGCGTCGGCCCCGGGCTTGTCGCGACCCTGCCACAGCAGACTGAAACCCAAGCCGAGCTTGCGAATCGGCATCAACTTGAGCCCCAGCTGGAGGTAGAGCCCCACCCCCAGCAGCAGTATCAGCATCAACGGCCCCCACACCACGCCGTTGATGGCGGTAAAGAGACTGGTCAAGGTTTCCATGGTTGTTCCTTTCAATCCTGGTTCATTATTGTTGTGCCCGACGCCGCCGACCCGAGCGCAGGACACCTGACCTCAACCGCCTGTGGCACAAGGCCATAGCGACGGTCGAATGGGCGTACAATAGCGAATAAACCCGCCCAGGCTCTACTGCTGCAGACCATCGAGTTATCGATATGCGACGTCAAGGAGAATTCCTCGGCCATTACCCTTGATTGACCATTCAGCCCAACAACAAGAGAAACTATTTTCCTATTGGAAACACAGGCTAGCTTACTGCGCCTCATTCCCCATCGCAACCGCTCCAGGAGCGCGCCAGTGGGCTGCCGAGCGATACCCGGGAGTGACGTCAGCACAGTGGTTTGCCTGTCCTTCAGCGTAGTAGAGCTTAGGTGGAGTACGTAACCTCGGCGAACACAGACAGTTTGATACGACGCATGGCCATATGCGCGAGGCTGGACGAGAGGCATCTCAGCGGCCAACCTATGTAGGCGGTCAGCCTTTCGCCAGGGGCAGAGCATGTGCTGGAGACTCGCCATCGCATGCAAATGGCGGTACGATTCCCTGATTCAGAAAACCTTTTCGTATAGGAAAACCACTATGAGCGCTATTCCGTCCAACCTGCGTTACACCAAGAGTCATGAGTGGGTGCTCGACAACGGTGACGGCACCGTCACCCTGGGCATTACCGACCACGCCCAACAGGCACTCGGTGACGTGGTCTTCGTCGAACTGCCAGAGGTCGGCCAGGAACTGGCCAGCGGCGAAGAGTTCGGGGTCATCGAATCGGTCAAGGCGGCGTCCGATCTCTATGCCCCGCTGGGTGGCGAAGTGGTCGCCGTCAACGAGGCCCTCGAGGACGCCCCCGAGACCGTCAATGAATCGCCCTACGAGGACGGCTGGATCGCCAAACTCAAGCTCAGCGACAGCGATGCGCTGGCCGCCCTGCTCGATGCCGACGGCTATGGCGAGGTCGTCGACGCCGAAGACTGATAGTCCGCCGGGTCCGCTGCGACCCGGCCTTCGCCCCTATCCTTACTCCCCGGGACTGACCGCCCGACTACCCTGACAGGTGTTTCATGGCTAACGAGACTCGACGCCTGGCCGACCTGGCCGGACACGATGCCTTCATTCATCGTCATAACGGGCCCAGCGCCGACGATGTCGTTCAGATGCTCGCCACCCTAGGTGTCGACAGCGTGGCCACGCTAATCGAGCAGACCGTGCCCGCCGGTATTCGGCTGGGACGCGAACTCTCCCTCGAGGGTCCGCGCACCGAAGCCGAGGCCCTCGACTATCTCAAGCGCCTGGCACGCCAGAACAAGGTCTTCAAGACCTACATCGGCCAGGGGTATCACAACACTCATGTCCCGGCGGTCATCCAGCGCAATGTACTGGAGAACCCCGGCTGGTATACCGCTTATACCCCCTATCAGCCGGAGATCGCCCAGGGGCGCCTCGAGGGCCTGCTCAACTTTCAGCAGATGGTCATGGACCTCACCGGCATGGAACTGGCCAATGCCTCGTTGCTGGACGAAGCCACGGCAGCAGCCGAGGCCATGGCGCTATGCCAGCGCGCCAACAAGAAGGCCAAGAGCAAGGCCTTCTTCGTTGCCGACGATGTCCTGCCGCAGACCCTCGACGTGGTGCGCACCCGCGCCCACTACTTCGGCTTCGAGCTGGTCGTGGCACCGGCCGGCGAACTGGCGCAGCATGACGTCTTTGGCGCGCTGCTGCAGTATCCCGGTCAGAGCGGCGAAGTTCGCGATATCAGCGGGCTGCTCGAAGAGGCCCGCGGACGCGGCGTCATGACCTGCGTGGCTGCCGATATCATGAGCCTTGTGCTGCTCAAGGAGCCCGGAGCACTCGGTGCTGACATCGTGGTCGGCAATACTCAGCGCTTCGGCGTACCCATGGGCTTCGGCGGCCCCCACGCGGCCTTCTTCGCCACCACCGACAAGCTCAAGCGCTCGATTCCGGGACGCATCATCGGCGTCTCCAAGGACGCCCGCGGCCAGCAGGCCCTGCGCATGGCGATGCAGACCCGCGAACAGCATATTCGCCGCGAGAAGGCGACCTCCAATATCTGTACCGCCCAGGCGCTGCTGGCCAATATCGCCGGGTTCTATGCCGTTTACCATGGCGCCGAAGGGTTACGCACCATCGCCATGCGCATTCACCGCCTGACCACGATCCTTGCCGAAGGCCTGCATCAAAAGGGCATCTCGCTGGCCCACGACAGCTGGTTCGATACCCTGCGCCTGACCGGCGTCGATGCCGGCAAGATCCACGGCCGCGCCATGACCCACGAGATCAATCTGCGCTATTTCGAGGGTGGTGATATCGGCGTCAGCCTCGACGAAACCACCACCGCCCATGACCTCGACGTGCTGTTTGACGTGCTGATCGGCGAGGAGCATGGACTGTCGGTCAGCGCCCTGGACGAGGCCATCGTCAGCGCCGGCAGCAGCGGCATTCCCGCCGCCTGCCAACGTGACTCCGACTTCCTCCAGCACCCCACTTTCCAACGCTACCGCAGCGAAACCGAGATGCTGCGCTACCTCAAGCGCTTGGAGAACAAGGACCTGTCGCTGACCCACGCGATGATCCCCCTCGGCTCATGCACCATGAAGCTCAATGCCACCAGCGAGATGATTCCCATCACCTGGCCGGAGTTCGGCCAGATCCATCCGTTCGCCCCCCACGAACAGGTGGTTGGCTACAAGCAGATGATCGACGAGCTGGCGGCCTTCCTGGTCGAGATCACCGGCTATGACCATATCTCGATGCAGCCCAATTCCGGCGCCCAGGGTGAGTATGCCGGCCTGGTGGCGATCCGCCGCTACCAGGCAGCGGAGGGCCAGGGTCACCGCGACATCTGCCTGATTCCCAGCTCCGCACACGGCACCAACCCCGCCTCCGCCGCCATGGCGCAGATGAAGGTCGTAGTGGTCGAATGCGACAGCGACGGCAATATCGACCTCGCCGACCTGCGCAACAAGGCGGAGCAGCATCGCGACGCCCTGTCGGCGATCATGCTCACCTACCCCTCGACCCACGGCGTATTCGAAGAGGGCGTCCAGGAGGCTTGCCAGATCGTTCACGACAACGGCGGCCAGGTCTACGTCGACGGTGCCAACATGAACGCCCAGGTCGGCCTGACTCGGCCCGGGGATTTTGGCGCCGATGTCTCGCACCTCAACCTGCACAAGACATTCTGCATTCCCCACGGCGGCGGCGGCCCGGGGATGGGCCCGATCGGTGTCAAGGCGCACCTGGCGCCGTTCGTCTCCAATCACGTGGTCACGCCGATCAGCGGCGTCAAGGCCGAGTGCGGCGCGGTATCCGCGGCGGCGTTCGGTAGTGCCTCGATCCTGCCGATCTCATGGGCCTACATCAAGATGATGGGCGCACGAGGCCTGCGTGAGGCCACCGAGCTGGCGATCCTCAACGCCAACTATGTAGCCCAGCGACTCGACGGCCACTATCCGGTCCTGTATCGCGGCATCAACGGCACGGTGGCACACGAATGCATCATCGACATTCGCCCGCTCAAGGCCAGCTCCGGGATCACCGAAGAGGATATCGCCAAGCGCCTGATGGACTATGGCTTTCACGCGCCGACCATGTCATTTCCGGTACCCGGCACATTGATGGTCGAGCCCACCGAGTCGGAGTCGCGCTACGAGATCGATCGCTTCTGCGATGCCATGATTGCCATTCGCGAAGAGATCGGCCGGGTCGAGCGTGGCGACTGGCCAGCAGATGACAATCCGCTGGTGCATGCCCCCCACACCATGGCCGACCTGATCGATGCCGACTGGTCGCGGCCCTACTCCCGCGAGCTGGGCGCCTTCCCCTCGCCGGCGGTCAAGGCCGCCAAGGTGTGGCCGGCGGTCAATCGTGTCGACAACGTCCACGGCGACCGCCAACTGATCTGCTCCTGCCCAAGCATCGACGAGTACCGCGACTAGACGCCCTCGCGGCAGCGCTCAACGCATGCGCCCCGGCCAGTTGGCCGGGGCGCATGCGTCATGGCGTGCCAATCGAGATCAGCCGAAACTCGGCTCCTCGGCGTAGCCATACAGCGACTGGCGCCGCTGCTCGCGAAAATCCTCCAGCAGCCGCGCATAGCGCCGCGGCATCTCGGAGCCGCTGGAGGTGACCACATAGAGCGTTTCGTGAACCGGCTGAGCCAGCGTCAACTCCTTGACCTGGCGCTGCCAGGGCGAAGTCTCGAGCACCAGCCGCGGCACCACCGTGAAGCCCAGCCCCCGCGCCACAGCGTCGAGCACCATCGACACCTCGTTGGTGAAGCCCTGCTCCGGAAAACGCTTCATACTGCGAAATTCGCCGGGGAAGTTGGCCTTGAGCAGCTGGGCGGCGTGCTGAACGCCATCGGAGTAATTGATGAAGCCGAGCCCGGTCAGATCGTTGAGGGTGATGCCGATGAAGTCCGCCGGCACCACCAGACACAGCGGCTCCTGATGCCAGGGCTCGACAAGCATATCGGTGTGCTTGACCAGATCGGTGACGATTCCCAGGTCATAGCGACCCGCCAGCACGCCCTGCACGATCGCGTCATTGAAGGCAAAGCTGTAGCTGACGGTGAGACCGGGGTGCATCTGCTGGTAGCCAAGCAGGAAAGGGTACAGCATCAATCCGACGCTGCCCGGCGAGGCCAGCCGGCACTCGCCGGAATCCAGCGAGTCGTTGTCCAGCGAATGACGAAAGTGCTCATGTTCGGCAAACAGCTTGATCGCGTACTCGTATGCACGGCGACCGCTGTCGGTCAGCGTGAAGCGGCGGCCGTGACGGCTGAGCAACGACTTGTCGAGGTACTGCTCGAGCTTGCGGATATGCTGGCTGACCCCGGGCTGGGTCATGTCCAGGCGCCGCGCCGTCTGCGTGAAGCTACCGGTCTCCACCAGCATGATAAAGGTGCGAAAATATTGGGCGTTGAACATGGGGCGGCGCAGCACTCACTGGCAGAGGGAGAATTGAAACGGCCACTGACCGTCAATATTATCAGATTGCGTTGATCACCGCAGCGCTGCGGCTCGTGCGCAGCCCGTGGTAGCATTTCACGACGACCCGCCGAGGCCGTCTGCCTGCAGCGGGGCTGCCTGACAGCAAGACAAGGATTGCCGCTATGCCCGAGACCATTTCCACCATCATCTCGCCGGAAGGCAGCCTCGAGGTGCTCTCCCAGCACGAGGTCAACCGCCTGCGTGACACCTCCCGCGCCGGCCTGCACGACCTGCTGCGCTGCTGCGCACTGGCGGTGCTCAACTGCGGCAATGTCACCGACGATGGCCGGGCCGTGATGGAGACCTATCACGACTTCGATATCGAGGTGCTACAGCAGGATCGCGGCATTCGCCTCAAACTGACCAATGCTCCCATCGACGCCTTCGTCGACGGCAGGATGATCCGCGGTATCCGCGAGCTGCTCTCTTCGGTGCTGCGCGATATCGTCTATGTCTACAACGAAATTCAAACCCAGCAGCGCTTTGATCTCTCCACCGGCGAGGGCACTACCAACGCCGTCTTCCACATCCTGCGCAAGGCCGGCGCCCTCAAGCCAGGGCGCGATCCCGGGCTGGTGGTGTGCTGGGGCGGCCACTCGATCTCCCGCGAGGAGTACGAGTACACCAAGGACGTCGGCTATCACCTCGGCCTGCGCGACATGGACATCTGCACCGGCTGCGGGCCGGGGGCCATGAAAGGCCCCATGAAGGGTGCCAACGTGGCGCATGCCAAGCAGCGCCGCACTCAGGGTCGCTATCTGGGCATCTCCGAGCCGGGCATCATCGCCGCAGAATCGCCCAACCCGATCGTCAACGAGCTGGTGATCATGCCGGATATCGAGAAGCGCCTCGAGGCCTTCGTGCGGGTCGGCCACGGCATTATCGTGTTCCCCGGCGGGGTCGGCACCGCCGAGGAGATTCTCTACCTGCTCGGCATCCTGCTGCATCCGGAAAACCGCGGCATGCCCTACCCGGTGATCTTCACCGGCCCGGCTAGCGCCGCCGATTATTTCAAGCGCATCGATGAATTCCTCGCCTATACCCTTGGCGAGGAGGCCCGCGAGCGCTATCAGATCATCATCGACGACCCGACAGGGGTCGCCCGCGCCATGCGCGACGGGATCAATGACGTGGCCGACTTCCGACGCAACCAGCAGGATGCCTTCTACTACAACTGGCGCCTGAATATCGCCCGCGACTTCCAGGCCCCGTTCGAGCCCAACCATGAGGCCATGGCGAGCCTGGCCCTGCACCAGCAGCAGCCGGTCCACGAGCTGGCCGCCAACCTGCGCCGCGCCTTCTCCGGCATCGTCGCCGGCAACGTCAAGGAGCCCGGTATCAGGGCCATCGAGGCCCACGGCCCCTTCACCCTCCACGCCGAGCCCGAGCTGATGCGCCAGCTCGACGCCCTGCTGACGTCCTTCGTGGCCCAGGGCCGCATGAAACTTCCCGGCACCGCCTACGTCCCCTGCTACCAGCTCGCCTGATCTGCCCGCCCCAAACCGACGACGCCCCCGGCACAGCCGGGGGCGTCGCATGGCGCTGGGCGAATCAGGCATGGCAGCCGGACTTAGCGGAGCTCGGAGCGCTCCTGGCGCCACCACAGACTGAGCACATGCATCAGCAGTCCTGCCGTAGTGCCATGGGAGAGCAGTACTTGCCAGCCGGTCAGGGTAGATGCCAGGGCGTACCAGGCGGCCATCACGGCCAAGCCCGCCAGCAGACAGAAGCCTAGCCGCCGCAGCAGGCCGGGCACTCGCTGCCGCGCCGCCGCATCCAGCAACCGCCAGTGCAGCAGCACCACCACTGTCACGACCGCGGAGGCCATCAGCATCAGCGACAGGCGTGTTTCGTGGCCACCGTCAAGGTAGCGCGGCAAGGTTGCCAGCATCACCACCAGCAGCCCCAGCAGGGCCGTCAGACGCTCTGCACTCGGTCCGCCCATCACGCCACCTGCAGGCTGTGTTCGGCGATCCACGCCTCGGCCCAGGGAAGCGCGGCATCGTCTGCCATGAAGGTCTCCATGGCGTCGACCTCAAGCCGTTCGCCAACACGCTGGGCACCGAGGTCGGCAAGCAGCGCATCCAGCGCGCGTCCAGCGCCGCAGAAGGTGTCCCCGTAGGAGCTATCACCCAGCGCAATCAGACCATAGCGCAGTTCACCAAGCGACGGGCTCTGGTCGATCAGGGCCCGGGTGAAGGGCACAAGGTTACCGGGATAGTCGCCGCTACCGGTGGTAGAGACACAGAACAGCGCCAGCGTGGGCGGTTCGGCAACCAGGTCATCGAGGGTCGGCTGCTCGAAAATATCGACGCGATAGCCGGCCTCCTCGAACAGCGGTTTGACCTGCTCGGCGACATCCAGCGCCCCGCCATACATGGTGCCGACAAAGATCTTCAATGTAGCCATGAGAGCTCTTTGCTTGAGAAATTTGGTCGGATATTACCACAGGCGTATAATGGCATGCCATTCAATGACATGGAGCGAGCATGCAGGAGATCTTCGAGGCCTGGGTGACACCTGTAATGATCGGCGGGCTGATCCTGTTCATGAGTTTCATCATCTGGGATCTGGCGCGCAAGTCTCAGGCCGGCAAGTTCGGCACCATCATGCTGTTCATCGTGCTGGGTGCCGGCATGCTCGGCTATGTGATCAAGGTGGTGATTACCTACCTGATGGAAAGCGGCGCCGGGGGCTAAGCCATGACGCAGTTCGGCGCCCACCGGGGGCGCCGTTGACTGCTGATCGCCGGGTTAAAGTACCGTCGCGCCGTCGAAATCCTCGACCCGACTCTTGAGTTTCTGGCCGGGACGGAAAGTGACCACCCGCCGCGCGGAGATCGGAATCTCTTCGCCGGTCTTGGGGTTGCGCCCCGGTCGCTCACGCTTGTCGCGTAGATCAAAGTTGCCGAACCCCGACAGCTTGACCTGCTCGTTTTCGCGCAGACAGCCACGAATCTCCTCGAAGAACGCCTCCACCATGCTCTTGGCCTCGCGTTTCGAGAGCCCCAATTCCACGTGCAGGTGTTCGGCGAGTTCCGCCTTGGTCAACGCGCCCATATCATTCCCTCGCTGGATAGCGGCACCGTCCCTGGCGCTAGACACGCTCAGCCTCTCAGCTCTGCGCCATGACGCGCTTGGGACTCGGTGACGATTGCATCGACTAACTGATTGATTTCATCGTCATTCAGCGTGCGCGAAGGATGCTGCCAGGTCAAGCCCAAGGCGAGACTCTTGCGCCCTTCCGGCACCCCCTGACCATGATAGACATCGAACAGCTTGAGTTCAGTGAGCCACTCCCCGGCCTGCTCGCGCAGGCAATCGAGCAGCGCCTGGAGCGGTAGATCCTCGTCAACCAGCAGTGCCAGGTCGCGACGCACCTCCGGATAGCGCGACAGCGGCACGAAGGCCGGCAGCACACCGCTACTCAGCGCCTCCTGGCGCACTTCGAACAGCAGTGCATCGACCTTGAGGCCCAGCCTGCCGCGCACCGCGGGATGCAGCGTACCTATCCAGCCCACCGCATCGCCGCGATAGAGAACGCGGGCCGTCTGGCCGGGATGCAGGGCACTGTGCTCGGCCGGCTCGAAACGCCAGGCATCGGCTTCACCGCCCAGTGCAATCAAGCTCTCAAGGTCGCCCTTGAGGTCATAGAAATCGACCTTGTCGCGGCCGCCTGCCCAACCCTCCGGCTCACGGGAACCACATATCAGCGCCCCCACCATGGGGATCTGCTCGAGCTCATCCAGCTCGCCGCGGAACACCAGCCCGGTCTCGAACAGCCGCACCCGGCCCTGCTGACGATTGAGGTTGTGCTGGAGCGCCTTGATCAGCCCCGGGAACAGGCTGTAGCGCATCACCGCCATATCGCTGGAGATCGGATTGGCCAGGCGCGGCGAACGCGCCTCGGGGTGCAGCGTCTGCTGCAGCTCTGGAGCCACGAAGCTATAGCTGATGGCCTCCTGATAGCCGCGAGCGACCAGTTGGCGACGCAGCCTGGCCAACGGCTGGCGAACCTCATGGTCGGCACGCAGGCCGAGTCGCGCTGCCGGGCGACGCACCGGCAATCGATTGTAGCCATGGATCCGCGCCAGCTCCTCGATCAGATCCTCTTCAATCTCGATATCGAAGCGCCAGCTTGGTACTTTCGCGAGCCATCCGTCGACCTGCACCTCGACGCACATGCCCAGGCGCTCGAGGATTTCCACTACCTCGGCGCTTTCGAGCCGCTTGCTCAGCGCCTGCTCGAGCCGTTCGGCACGTAGCGCAACGTGGCGCTCGGCGGGCAGGTGCGCGACGCTTGCAACCTCCACCACTGGCCCCGCCTCGCCACCGACGATCTCCAGCAGCAGCTGAGTGGCGCGTTCTGCGGCCTTGACCGCCAGCTGCGGATCGACGCCGCGCTCGAAGCGGTGTGAGGCGTCGGTATGCAGACCGTAGGAGCGCGCCTGACCGGCCACCGCCAGCTGGCTGAAGAACGCTGATTCGAGAAAGATATCGCGGGTCTCGGCGCTGACCCCGGAGTGCTCGCCCCCCATCACCCCCGCCATCGCCAGGGCTCCTTTGGCGTCGGCGATCACCAGGGTGTCGTCGCGCAGGTCGATTTCCTGGCCATCGAGCAGCACCAGCTTTTCGCCGGGCCGCGCCAGGCGCACCTCGATGCGCGAGTCGAGATTGGCCAGATCGAAGGCGTGCAGCGGCTGACCAAGCTCGAGCATCACGTAGTTGGTGATATCGACCACCGGATCGATGCTGCGCACGCCGCTGCGACGCAGCCGCTCGACCATCCATAGCGGCGTCTCGGCGGTCACGTCGACCCCGGTGATTACCCGGCCCAGATAGCGCGGGCAGCGCTCGGGGTCGGCCACCTCAATGGCAAAACGCTGCTCATGGGTCGGCGCCACCGGCGCAAGCTCGGGCCCTTCGAGCGGCAGGCGATTGAGCACGCCGACTTCCCGCGCCATGCCCTGCACGCTCAGGCAGTCGCCGCGGTTGGGCGTCAGATCGACTTCGATGGTGCTATCGTCCAGCCCTAGCCATAGCCGCAGATCATCGCCCACCGGTGCACTATCGGGCAGCACCAGAATCCCTGCCGACGCCTCCTCCTCGAGTCCCAGCTCGGAGGCGGAACAGATCATGCCGCTGGATTCGACGCCGCGCAGCTTGGCACGCTTGATAGTGAAGTCCCCTGGCAGCACGGCCCCGACCCGGGCAAAAGGCACCTTCTGTCCTGGCGCCACATTAGGGGCGCCGCATACCACTTGCACCGGCTCGCCGCTACCGTCGTCTACCTGGCATAGGCTGAGCTTGTCGGCATCCGGATGCTGAGATTTGGCCACCACTTCGGCGATGACCACGTCGCTGAACTCGCCGGCCACGCGTTCAATGGCATCGACCTCGAGGCCGGCCATGGTGATCTGGTCGGCCAGCGCCTGGGTCGCCAGCTGCGGCGACACCCAGTCACGCAGCCACTGTTCGGAAAATTTCATGGAAAGTCCTGTCTCCTCAAAGCGAGCGTCGAGCGGGTCAACCGAACTGGCGCAGGAAGCGCAGGTCGTTGTCGAAGAACAAGCGCAGGTCGTTGACACCATAGCGCAGCATGGCCAGGCGTTCGGCACCCATGCCAAAGGCGAAACCGGTGTAGCGCTCGCTGTCGATACCCGAGTGCTGGAATACCGCCGGATGCACCATGCCGCAACCCATCACCTCGAGCCAACCGCTGTGGGAGCAGACTCGGCACCCCTCACCGCCGCACATCACGCACTGAATATCGACCTCGGCGGAGGGCTCGGTAAACGGGAAGTAGGACGGCCGGAAGCGTACCGACAGATCGTCGCGCTCGAAAAAGGCGTGCAGGAAGTCTTCGATGGTGCCCTTGAGGTCGGCAAAGCTGATGCCCTCATCGACCAGCAGGCCTTCGACCTGATGAAACATCGGCGTATGGGTCAGGTCGGAGTCGCTGCGATAGACCCGCCCCGGGCAGACCACACGAATCGGCGGCTGCTCGGCCTTCATGGTGCGCACCTGCACCGGCGAAGTGTGAGTACGCAGCAGGCGGCTGGCATCGAAGTAGAAGGTGTCTGCCATGCCCCGTGCTGGGTGGTGAGCGGGAATATTCAGCGCTTCGAAGTTGTGATAATCGTCTTCGATCTCGGGCCCTACCGCCACGTCGAAACCGATCCGCGTGAACAGTCCTTCGATGCGCTCCAGGGTGCGCGTCACGGGATGCAGCCCGCCGCTCTCCTGGCCACGCCCCGGCAGGGTCACATCGAGACGCTCAGCCGCCAGACGCGCGTTCAAGGCAGCCTGCTGCAATGCCAGGCGGCGCGCTTCAAGCTCGCTGCCAAGCAGCTGCTTGGCCTCATTGATTCGCTCGCCGGCGGCGGGCCGCTCGTCTGCCGGCAGCTTGCCCAAACCCTTGAGCAGTGCGGTGACGTCACCCTTCTTGCCAAGATAGCGAACCCGCACGTCATCCAGTGCCGCAATGTCATCGGCGGCGGCGATGGCCTGGCGAGCCTCGGCGACCAGTGTGGGAAGATGGTCCATCCGTAAAGCTCCGAATCTCGTCGGCCACGACAGGCGGCCGACACGGGGTCACAAAAAAACAGGGGAAGAGCGGCGGCTCTTCCCCTGCGACGTTACGACATGCGCGGTGGCGAGGCGTATACGCTTCGCCACCGGTGCAGCGTCACTTACTGAGCAGCCTTGGCCTTCTCGACGATGGCAGCAAAGGCAGCTTTCTCGTGCACGGCGAGATCGGCCAGGACCTTGCGGTCGATCTCGATCTCGGCCTTCTTGAGGCCGTCGATAAAGCGGCTGTAGGACATGCCATTGATGCGGGCCGCGGCGTTGATACGCGCAATCCACAGGGCACGGAACTGACGCTTCCGTTGACGGCGGTCGCGATAGGCATACTGGCCCGCCTTGATCACGGCCTGCTTGGCAACGCGGAACACCCGCGAACGAGCACCGTAGTAACCCTTGGCCTGCTTCAGTACTTTCTTGTGACGGCGACGAGCGACGACGCCACGCTTGACACGAGTCATAGCATTCTCCTGACGTTAAAAGTGGAACAACCGGCTTACAGGTTCGGCAGCATGCGCTGTACGAGGGCCTTGTCGGCGTCGTGAATCTGCTTCATCCCACGCAGATGACGCTTCCGCTTGGTCGACTTCTTGGTCAGGATGTGGCTACGAAACGACTGCTTGTGCTTGAAGCCATTGGCAGTCTTCTTGAAGCGCTTGGCAGCGCCACTGTTGGTCTTGATTTTCGGCATGAGGAAAACTCCGCTCGATATTTTTCAGAAAACCCAAGGCCGGCAGCCCGCCGATAAAGACGAACTACCCGTTGACTTGCCTTCGGATCACTTCTTCTTGGGGGCAAGAATCATGATCATCTGGCGCCCTTCCATTTTCGGGAAGGACTCCACATTGGCCAGATCCTCGAGATCTGCGGCGACCCGCTCCATCAGCTTGCGGCCGATATCCTGGTGCGCCATCTCGCGGCCACGAAACCGTAGCGTGACCTTGCCCTTGTCGCCACCTTCGAGGAAGCGAATCAGGTTTTTCAGCTTGACCTGATAGTCGCCCTCGTCGGTGCCAGGCCGGAATTTGACTTCCTTGACCTGGATCTGCTTGGTCTTCTTCTTCTGGGCAGCCTTCTGCTTCTTCTGCTCGAAGACGAATTTGCCGTAATCCATGATCTTGCAGACGATCGGATCGGCGTTGGAAATCTGCACGAGGTCCATACCAGCGGCTTCGGCGCGCTCCAGTGCTTCACTGGTGGGCACAACACCCAACTGCTCGCCGTCGCTGTCAATCAGGCGAACCTGATCATCGGTAATACGCTCGTTCATTGGGGGGCGCTTGTCCTGAACGCGCCCTCTTGGGTTGCTTCGCTTGATCGCTACATCTCCGTGTTAGTTGACGTTGCCGTGGCCCGGGCAGCCGGCAATCAGATACCCTCGCTCACCAAGTGGGCGATGAGATCATCGACCCTCATGGTGCCGAGGTCTTCACCGCTGCGGGTACGTACGGCCACGGCGTCAGATTCTACTTCCTTATCTCCAACTACCAGGAGATAGGGAACTTTCTGCAACGTATGTTCCCGGATTTTAAAGCCGATCTTCTCGTTCCTCAAGTCCGCCTTGACGCGAAGACCGATTTTCTGCAAACGCTGCTCGAGTTCGAGGGCGAAATCCCGCTGCGCATCGGTGATATTGAGGATCACCGCCTGTTGCGGGGCCAGCCACAGCGGCATGGCGCCGGCATAGTGCTCGATTAGGATCCCCAAGAAGCGCTCGAAGGAGCCGAGTATCGCACGATGCAGCATCACCGGGGTCTTGCGAGCGCCGTCTTCATCGACGAATTGGGCACCCAGACGTCCTGGAAGATTGAAATCAAGCTGCAGAGTACCACACTGCCAGACCCGATTGAGACAATCCCGTAGTGCGAACTCGATCTTGGGACCGTAGAAGGCCCCCTCGCCAGGCTGCAGCTCCCACTCGAGCCCGGTAGCATCGAGCGCTGCCTCGAGCCCCGCCTCGGCGCGATCCCACAGCTCAGCCTCGCCGAGAAAGTCCTCGGGACGCGTCGACAGCTTGAGCTCGACGTCATCGAAGCCAAGCTCCTTGTAGACCTCAAGCGTGAGGCGAATAAAGGCTTCCGCCTCGGCCTGAATCTGACCTTCACTACAGAAGATATGGGCGTCGTCCTGGGTAAAGCCGCGCACCCGCATCAGGCCATGCAGTGAGCCGGACGGCTCGTTGCGATGGCAGCTACCAAACTCGGCCAGACGCAGCGGCAGGTCGCGGTAGCTCTTGAGCCCCTGATTGAACACCTGCACATGGCAAGGACAGTTCATCGGCTTGACCGCGTACTGGCGCTTCTCGGACTCGGTAGTGAACATCAGCTCACTATAGTGGCCCCAGTGACCCGACTTCTTCCACAGCGAGAGGTCCACGACCTGCGGCGTCTTGATCTCCTGGTAGCCGTGAGCAACCTGGACGCGACGCATGTACTGCTCCAGCGCCTGGTACATGGTCCAGCCATTGGGGTGCCAGAACACCATCCCTGGCGCCTCTTCCTGAAGGTGGAACAGGTCCATCTTCTTGGCCAACTTGCGGTGGTCGCGCTTCTCGGCCTCTTCGAGCCGCTTGAGATAGGCCTTGAGCTGCTTCTTGTCGGGCCAGGCGGTACCGTAGATACGGGTCAGCATCGGCTTGTCGGCATCACCGCGCCAGTAGGCGCCGGCCAGCTTGGTCAGCTTGAAAGCCTTGAGATGGCGCGTATTGGGCACGTGGGGCCCACGGCACATGTCGACATACTCTTCGTGGTGATAGAGGCGAATGGTCTCGCCCTCTGGAATCTCACGCACGATCTCCTGCTTGTAGGTCTCATCGCGGTGCAGAAAGGCCAGCATCGCAGCGTCGCGATCGACGTATTCGCGAACCACCTCGTACTCCTGATCGATCAGCTGCTTCATGCGCGTCTCGATGGCCGCGAGATCATCCGGGGTCACCGAGCGACCAAAATCGATATCGTAATAGAAGCCGTCGTCAATCACCGGACCAATGGCCATCTTGGCCTCGGGATAGAGCTGCTTGACCGCGTGACCGATCAGGTGAGCACAGGAGTGGCGTATGATTTCGAGCCCCTCCTCGTCCCGCGCGGTGAGGATGGCGACGCTGGCGTCGTGATCGATGATATCAGCTGCGTCGACCGGCACGCCGTCGATCTTGCCGGCCACGCAGGCCTTGGCCAGGCCGGGGCCGATCGATTCGGCCAGCTGCATCACGCTAAGCGGTTCGTCGAAGGTTCTCTGACTGCCGTCGGGCAGGGTCACGATGGGCATTGCGGAAATTCCTTGGGCGCAGTGGTGATCCATACCAGGGATCACATGTCGCAACAGGTGAATGTCTAAGGGTACTGATCAAGCAAACAGGGCGAAAAACAGCCACCTAGAGTAGCAGATGCCGCCCCCACCGCGCCATGGGCCGCGTGGGTGGGAGCCAGACGCAACGAGGGAGTGCCAGTGGCACTCCCTCGTTAGATGAGCGGCGTGGCCGCTCAAGCATCATGCGCCGTAGCGCAAGGCGTTACTGCCGGTCGATTTCGACGCGACGGTTCTGAGCGCGACCTTCGTCGGTCTCGTTGGTAGCCACCGGGCGCTCTTCGCCGAAACCGCGAGTCCGCATGCGGTTTTCGTCGATGCCCTGAGACACCAGGTAAGCACGCACGGAGTCAGCGCGACGCTGAGACAGGCCACGGTTGTACTCGGCGCTGCCCACAGAGTCGGTGTGGCCGTCGATGTTGACGCGCAGATCGGTGTTCTCGCGCAGGCGATGTGCCACTTCGTCCAGCGTCATGCTGGCTTCAGGGCGCAGCTCTGCGGAGTCGAATGCGAAAGTCACTTCGCTGCTCAGCACTACCGGCTCGAATTCAGGTTCCGGCTCGGGCTCAGGCTCGGGCATCGGCTCCGGTTCCGGCTGGGGCTGCGGCTCGGGTGTACGATCTGCGCACAGCAGCGCACCAATGGAAGCGCCTACACCAGCACCGATGGCACCGCCCTGCTCTTCATCTGAGCTGCCGGAAGTGGCATAGCCAATGCTGCCACCGATCAGACCACCCGCAACACCACATACAGCAGGATGCTGGTACCAGGCACGATCGGCAGAAGAGGAGGAACCAGACATCTGCGAAGATGTCTGACCACCAGTAGGTCCGGACGTAGCACAGCCTGCGAGGCCGAGTGCCAATGCAGAACCGAGCAGCAAGCCAGTCGTTGATTTTTTCATGTAAGACTCCATTTCCTAACACAGCGCTAGTCGTAACGTATCGTTACACCGCGTATCCATATAAACCGTAGAGCTGATTCGATTTTTTCGATCAACTCAAGGTAAAAGAAAGCACATTTGCAACAATTCGGCTAGTGCTCATGTGCTGGTACGCATCGTCTCATGCCAGAGCAACCAGCACCAGTCATGTTCGCAAATGGGCGCTGGATACTCGGCTGACAGTCAAAATGTAAACTACGTGGAACTCTTGTACAAGAAAGTGCGCGAATTGGCGAAGACAATTCAGTGCAAGCCCTCCGGCCAACGCTGCTTGAAACGCTCAATGGCCTGTGCAGCATCCAGCAGCGCCGGACGGTAGGCGTCCTCCACCGCCAAGCGCTGGCGATCCTCGTCCATGCGTTGCCGTGGCGTCAGCTCCTTGCGCGAGGAGTGCGTACGCAGGTGCTGGGTTTCGGCATGCACAGTACCGAAGACCCGAAACGCTTCGCGCTCCACCAGCGCCGGATCGATGATCTCAAGCAGCACCTTGCAGCGCAGTGCGCCCTCGACCAGATCCATCTGTTCGGCACGCATGGCGGCGGCAATCGCGCCAAGGCTGTCGAGGCAGTTTTGATGGGCGCGCCGCACCTCATCCTGGCGGAAGGCTTCGCGCCGACGCACCTCTCGCCACAGCGTGGCAGCATAGGCACCAAGCCCCGCGACAATCACGACGGCAAGGGCCACAAGGCTCCAGAACAGGGTTACGCTCATACACTCTCTACTCAGCTAAGGGTCGCTTATTTCGTTACGTGAACCATACGCAGCCACCCTGCATCCATCAAGCCAGGAAGGACTGCGATCCTCACCAACCAGCAGGGCCGGCATCTCTGCCGGCCCTGCTGACTCAAACTATTCCCCGCCTGCTCGCTCACATCACCCAGTTGACGGCGTAGTGGTCGAACAGCAGTACGCCGAACACCCCAAGAATGTAGCGAATCGAGAACCAGAAGGCGTTGATCGGCGCCTGATCATCCTGGCCCCGCCATACTTTCCAGTTCCAGAACATGAAACGCGCATTGAGCGCCATGACCCCAATCAGATAGAGCATCCCGCTCATGCCAATCACGAACGGCATCAAGGTCACCGCCACGGTCAACCAGCCATAGAGCCATACCTGCAGACGGGTGAAGGCGTCACCGTGGGTCACGGGCAGCATCGGCACCCCGGCCTTGGCGTACTCATCGCGCTTGTGAATCGCCAGCGCCCAGAAGTGGGGCGGCGTCCAGGCAAATACAATCAGCAGCAACAGCAGCGGCTCGGCGCTCAGCTGGCCGGTCACTGCCGTCCAGCCGAGCAGCGGCGGCGCTGCGCCGGCCACCCCCCCAATCACGATATTCTGCGGCGTGGCGCGTTTGAGAAAGGCCGTGTAAATCAGCGCATAGCCAACCAGAGACGCCAGCGTCAGCCATGCCGTCAAGGCATTGACCTGCCATAGCAGCAGCGCAAACCCGACCACCGACAATCCTGTTGCCCAGATCAATGCATAGTGGGTCGGCAGACGCTGGGTCGCCAGCGGACGCCGTGAGGTGCGCACCATCATGGCGTCCAGGCGACGGTCAAGCACATGATTGTAGGCCGCCGCACCACCAGCACACAGGGCAATGCCCAGCAACCCATAGACCACCGTGGCCAGTGGCGGAATAACCGGCGTTGCCAAGGCCATCCCGACCAGTGCACACGCCAGCATCACGATGACGACACGCGGCTTGCACAGCGTAATCAGGTCGCGCCACTGCCAGCCAGCAGACGCCATGTTCTGGTCTCCGGGCAGCAGCTCCGCCTGCTCGATCGCAGGGTTACGCATGAACCCACTCCTTCTCGTTATCCGCTTGCTGATGTCCCGACTCGTGGGAGTGCGTCAGACCCGCCCGCCAGTAAGTGAGCGTCATCACCACAATCAATAGTACGGCACCTGCCGTATGCGCAAGTGCCAGGCTTAACGGCAACCACAGCAGCACGTTGGCGATGCCCAACGCTATCTGAAGAGCATAAGCGCCGAGGATACCCAGCATCCAGGGGCGCAGATCGCGCCGAGCCCAGTGTGCCACGGCCAGCAATACCAGTCCCACCCCCAGCGCCAATGCGCCTAACCGATGGCCGAAGTGAATGGCGGCGCGCGCATCTGCATGCAACTGACCGTGAAGATAGTTGGGCCCCACCGTCTGCGTCAGATGGAAACCGTCACTCCAGTCCATGTCCGGCCACCATTCGCCGTTGCAGGTCGGGAACCCCTGACAGGAGATGCCGGCATAGTTGCTTGAGGTCCAACCGCCCAGCGCCAACTGCCCCACCAGCAGGGCCGCGACCAACGCCCATAGTGGCGACATGCGTCGCTTGGCGACCGGTTTGTGGATGTCCTCGAAGGAGGTCTGACGCAGGCGCAGATAGAGCCATAGGAAGAGCAGCATTACAGTCAGCCCCCCCAGCAGATGCAGGGTCACCACCTGCGGCCATAGCTTTAGGGTGACGGTAAAGGCACCAAAAGCACCCTGCAGGATAATCACCACCAGCAGCACCAGGGTCAAACGCCACGGATACCCCGCCAGCCGGCGCAGCGGGAACGCCAACGCCACCAGTGCCAGCACTAGCAAACCGAGGCCGGAAGCGATATAGCGATGAATCATCTCGACCCAGGCCTTGAAGGTCTCGAGCGGGGCATCCGGGGAGTGCAGTGAGGCCGTATCGGCGTCGGGCACCACCAGGCGACCATAGCAACCCGGCCAGTCGGGACAGCCGAGACCCGCGTCCACCAGACGTGTCCAGACGCCCACCAGGATCACCACGATGGTAAACACCACCCCCACCAGACTCAGGCCGCGTAGCAGCTTGAGCCGCGCTATCTGTTTCTCCATCGCGCCTTCTCTCACCTTGTCGTCGTCAGCTGTCACTCGGCGCCGTCGCCCGATCGTTATTCATGCGCAGCAGATGGCTGAGGTCTGCCAGCACGTCCTGCGGATCGACACCTGCCGCATAGCCAAGCACCGGTTGCCCCTCAGGATCGAGTAGCCATAACTGGCCGCTGTCGCGCCATGCTGGCGGCTGCTGCCAGTCACCCAGTACCTCGCCGGGCAGGGCTTCCTCGGCCGGCCCCAGCCGCAACCGCGTGACCCGCGGGGCCTCACGGCCCAGCGCACGATGCAGGCGCCACCACTGGTCGGCTTCGGCCTCACACCCTCCCTCGCAATCGAAAGCCAACACCCAATCGCCATGATCGATGGCCGGGCGTGGCTCCGCCAGCGGCCAGCTGGCCAGTCGTGGCACATCAGGATTGAGTTCGCCGTGGGCGGTGCGCTCGTCGGGAATGCCGATACGAAATTCCACCATCACCCAAGCGCTGACCATGGGTACCGCAAACAGCAGGATCAGGGCCAGCAGTTTCATTCGTTGTCTATTCAGTGGGCTCATGGTTCCTGCTCTCGCACTGTCGTTGTCGCAGCGTCGCGGGATTCACGAAGATCGCGTCCCAAGCGCCGTCCTCCTATCAGCATTACCGCCAGCGCCGCCAATGCCAACCCCCACCATTGGACGGCATAGCCGGTATGACGGCTGGGCGGCATCACACTGGGCTGCCACCAGGGCGTAAAACCTCCTGGTCCCTCCTGCATGTGTATCCAGCCGGTGTGAGCGAAGTCGCCGAGCTCTGCTTGCCACGGCACCAGGGCCAGACGCTGCAGGCGCCGGCCTTCCTGATTGGGGCCGAACAGCAATGCCGTCTCGCCGGCAGGCTGCCACTGGCCACTCACCGTCACTTCACCGCTCGGCGTCTCGATCTCGGGGTCGACACGACTCCCGCCGGTGGCGACGAAGCCGCGCTGAATCAACCATACACGGCCATCCTCTCCGCGCAGCGGGGTAAGTGCCGCGACTCCCACCCTTCCCTCGACCACGCGATTGTCGAGAAAGTAGGTCTGGTCGGCGAGGTACTCGCCGCGAAGCGTGATACGTGATCCATCCGGCGGAGTGTCATGCGGTGCGGCCAGATGGGGCGCATCCGCCAGGCGCTGCAGGTAATCGCGTTTGTCGGCGGCGCGCTCCCACTGCCACATGCCCAGGCCAACTCCGAGGGCAATTAATAGGCTCCAGACAAGCCACCACCACCATAAGCGCTTGACATGTTGCACCGGCTTGCTTGAACTGGGCGTCTGATGACTCACGGAGTATCCCATGTTGAAAGCGTTGATCGCCCTGACATTTCTTACCATGCTCGCCAGCCTGGCCGCAGGGGCAGGTTTCCTGCTGCGAGACCACGGCAATTCACGGCGCCTGCTGGCATCGCTCAAGCTGCGCGTCTCGATGGCCGGCCTGTTGATCCTACTACTCGGCTACGGCTTTTACATCGGCGATCTCGCCTGAACGCCGCCCCCATCACGCGAAGGCCCGGCAGCAAGTGCCGGGCCCAGTAACGGATGTCGGCGTTATTCAGAACACGTAGACGAACAGGAACAGCCCGATCCATACCACGTCAACGAAGTGCCAATACCAGCACGACGCCTCGAAACCGAAGTGGTCATGGCCACCGAAATGCCCACGCTGAATCCTTACGAACATCACCGCCAGTATCGTTACACCGATGATCACATGCAGGCCATGGAACCCCGTCAGCATGAAGAAGGTGGCACCGTAGACGCCCGCCTGCAGCGTGATTCCATAATGGGTTACCGCCTGATAGTACTCTACGCCCTGGATGATCACGAACACGAACCCCAGCAGCAGAGTGGCAATCAGCCAGTTGCGGCAGGCAGCACGATTCCCCTCCTTCAATCCCTCATGGGCGATCGTCAGAGTGATACTGGAGGCCACCAGAATCAACGTATTGACCAGCGGCAGCTGCCACGGATTCATCACCTCCCGCGGGCCACTGATGCTCGGATCAGGGGGGCTCATCAGCGGCCAGGTGGCCGAAAAATCGGGCCACAGCAGCGCTGCAACGCCTTTGGCACCCTCGCCGTCCAACCACGGCAAGGCGAACACACGGATATAGAACAGCGCCCCGAAGAAGGCGGCAAAAAACATCACCTCAGAGAAGATGAACCAGGCCATGCCCTGGCGGAAGGAACGATCCATCTGGGCGTCATACAGCCCCTGCCGGGACTCCATCACGACATCGCGGAACCACAGCGCCATCACTGTCAGCACCCCGATCAACCCCAGCGACATGACGATAGTGCCATTGCCATGTACCAGCGCCATGCCGGCGCCGATCATCATTACCCCTAGCGCCAGCGACCCCAGCACCGGCCATTTGCTGGTTGCAGGAACATAGTAGCTGCCACCACTCATGCATCACCTCCTGATCCCGGCGCTGCCTGCGCCTGTAGTTGTGCTTTTTCTTCGGCCACGGGGTACAGCGTATACACCAACGTCACAGTATTGATGTCCTTCGGCAAATCGCGGGTCAGCTGGAACACCAGCGGCATCTCGATGCGTTCACCGGCCTGCAGCCGCTGCTCGTCGAAGCAGAAACAGTTCACCTTGCGCAGATAACGAGACGCCTGAGAGGGCGAGACACTGGGCACCGCCCGCCCCGACTGCACGCTACCGCTCTGATTGGTGAAGGCGAAATTGATCTCGGTTGGCTGGCCAGGGTTGACCCTCACCTGGTGCTGCTCCACGTCGAGAATCCATGGCAATCCGGATCCTGAACGGGTGATGAATTGCACCGTCACATAGCGCGACTCATCGACTTCTTCACTGATCAGTGTCTGGGCGCGCTCATCGACCTTGCCATTGACCCCGGTAATCCGACAGAAGACGTCATAGAGCGGCACCAGAGCGAAGGCGAAGGCGAACATTGCGATCAGTACCAGTACGCTACGAAAAACGGTGCGTTGAACTGGATTCATCATGCCGACTCTCCTCATGCCTGCCGACGGCTGTCGGCAGGCGGCGTCAGGTACTTAGTGCTGGACCGGTTTGAAGTCCGGCGGCGTTTCGAAGGTGTGCAGCGGTGCCGGGCTGGGAACGGTCCACTCGAGATCTTCCGCACCTTCCCACGCCTTGGCCGGGGCCTTGACGCCACCACGCACGCACTTGATGATCACCCACACGAAGATCAGCTGCGAGAAACCGAACAGGAATGCGCCAAGGCTCGAGATCAGATTGAAGTCGGCAAACTGCAGCGCATAGTCCGGGATCCGCCGCGGCATACCGGCCAGTCCCGAGAAGTGCATGGGGAAGAAGGTCAGGTTGACACCGATCACCGACAGCCAGAAGTGCCATTTACCGAGAATCTCGCTGGGATAGTAGCCCGTCCACTTGGGCAGCCAGTAGTAGACCGCCGCCATGATCGAGAACACCGCCCCGGGCACCAGCACGTAGTGGAAGTGCGCCACCACGAAGTAGGTATCGTGGTACTGGAAGTCGGCCGGCGCGATGGCCAGCATCAGTCCTGAGAAGCCGCCGATCGTGAATAGCACCACGAACGCCAGCGCAAACAGCATCGGTACCTCGAAGGTAATCGATCCGCGGAACAGCGTGGTGATCCAGTTGAACACCTTCACCCCGGTGGGCACCGAAATCAGCATGGTGGTGTACATGAAGAAGAGCGTGGCGGCCAGCGGCAGCCCCACCACGAACATGTGGTGCGCCCAGACCAGGAACGACAGGACAGCAATCGACGCCGTGGCGTAGACCATCGAGGCGTAACCGAACAGACGCTTGCGGGCAAAGGTCGGAATGATCGCCGAGACAATACCGAAGGCCGGCAGGATCATGATATAGACCTCGGGGTGCCCGAAGAACCAGAACAGGTGCTGGAACAGCACTGGATCACCGCCACCCGCGGCATCGAAGAAGCTGGTGCCGAAATTAATGTCCATCAGCATCATGGTGATCACCCCGGCCAGCACCGGCATCACCGCAATCAGCAGGAAGGCGGTGATGAGCCAGGTCCACACGAACATCGGCATGTCCATCATGCGCATGCCCGGAGCACGCATGTTGAGGATGGTGGCAACGATGTTGATCGCACCGAGGATCGAGCTGACCCCGGCGATGTGCAGCGAGAGGATAAAGAAGGTGGTCGACGGTGGCGCGTAGGTGGTCGACAGCGGGGCGTAGAACGTCCAGCCAAAGTTGGGCCCACCGCCCGGCATCAGCAGGGTCGACAACAACAGGATAAAGGCCACCGGCAGCAGCCAGAAACTGAAGTTGTTGAGCCGCGGCAGTGCCATGTCAGGCGCCCCGATCTGCAACGGGATCATCCAGTTGGCGAGCCCGGTGAAGGCCGGCATGACCGCCGCGAAGACCATGATCAGGCCGTGCATGGTGGTCATCTGGTTGAAAAACTCGGGATTGATCAGATTCAACCCCGGCTGGAACAGCTCGGCGCGCACCACCAGCGCGAAGATCCCGCCGATGAAGAACATGATCAGCGAGAAGATCAGGTAGAGACTACCGATCTCCTTGTGATTGGTGGTCAGCAGCCAGCGCATGATGCCGCGCGGCTGGGGGTGGTGATCATGATCGTCGTGCACCTGACCGCCGGCTGCGGCGGTCGTGCTCGAGTGTTGCAAACTGTGATGGGGCGGCAATTTGGGAGCCATCGCACATCTCCGATATCGTTGTCATGTGGCAGAGAGACGTTTCAGGGTGATCGTCTATTCGAGCAGCTCGACGATCTCCGCGGGCTGCACCGCGTCGCCGGTATCGTTGCCCCAGGCATTACGGCTATAGGTCACTACTGCCGCCAGCTCGACCGGGTTGAGGTTGCTGCGGAATGCCGGCATCGCCGTGCCCGACACGCCGTTGAGCACCACATCAATGTGCCAGTCAACGTCATCGATCAGTTCCTGGTTGCCGGCCAGCTCCGGGAAAGCCGGCGGCGAACCGCCACCATCGACCTGGTGACAGGAGGCGCAGATCGAGCCGTAGACCTGCTCACCACGCTCCATCAGCTCATCCATCTCCCACTCGCGATCGACACCCATGGCTTCAGCTTCGGCGGCCTCCTTGCGCTCAGCCAGCCAGTCGTCGAACTCGTCCTCTTCCATGGCGTGAACCACGATCGGCATGAAGCCGTGGTCCATGCCACATAGCTCAGCACACTGGCCGCGATAGATACCCGGCTCGTTGATGCGCACCCAGTTCTCGTTGATGAACCCGGGGATGGTATCCTGCTTGACGGCGAAATCCGGCACCCACCAGGAGTGGATGACATCGTCGGCAGTCAGCAGAAAGCGCACCTTACGATTGATCGGC
Organism: Halomonas sp. ML-15; assembly: GCF_014779595.1. GTDB lineage: Bacteria > Pseudomonadota > Gammaproteobacteria > Pseudomonadales > Halomonadaceae > Franzmannia. The sequence continues at coordinate 50,335 of NZ_JACXZT010000001.1, read as the reverse complement.
AGCACCAGCGGCTCGTCGACCTCCAGCAAATAGTGCTCGCCGCGCTCCTCCTCGCCGGTGATCTGGGCGCGCGGAGTACTCATGTTGGAGTTGAAGGCAACATCTTCGCCCAGATACTCGTAGCGCCACCGCCACTGCTGGCCAGTGATCATCACGTCGAGTTCGGCGTCGGAGGCATCGTACATCTTCTGCAGCGTCGCGGTAGCTGGCACCGCCATGCCGACCAGAATCAGCAGCGGCACCGCCGTCCAGATCACTTCCACGGTGGTGTTCTCGTGGAAATTCGCTGACTTGGCGCCTTTCGAGCGGCGGAACTTAAACAGCGAGTAGAACATCACACCGAACACCACCAGACCAATCACCACACAGATCCAGAAGATCGTCATGTGCAGTGTATAGATCTCGGCGCTGAGATCGGTTACACCGACGGGCATGTTCCAGCCATTGGCGTGGGCCAGCGAGGCAGCGCCCATAAGCGTTCCCCCACCCGTCATCAATGCGAGCGTCTTGCGCATTGGCTCCTCCTCGTTGTTTTTGCTCGTAGCGGCGGCGCAACCGTCGTGCAATATTAGGCGTGTCTTGACGGTATAGAAGAGCATCCGCCTTCGAAAGGCAACCCCCGGCCCTCAACGCTGACTACCGCCACCGCCTTCAGCCGGCAAGGTAGATGGCGAGTGTCGCAATCACCACCACGAACACCGCCCCCATCAGCAAGCCCACCAGAATAAAGGCTCCCGGCTTTCCATGCTCGAAATCGTGCTTGCGCTGACGCTCATTCTGGACGCCGAAAAATGCGGCCAGCACCGATTTGATGACTCCCCACATAGGCACTCCTCACGACTAAAGTATGATGTCGAACTTGACCTGCATCAGCAAATTGGCGCGATGCAGCATATGGGTCTCGCCGCCAACTCCTGGCCAGCTACACTGGAAAGGATACCCCTAGCGCCGGGAGGCCGAGATGTCCCAGACCCCTTACACCATGTCATCACTCACGCCACTGACCCAACTGTGGCTGGCACAGTGGCAGGAAGCCGGCGCACCGGCTGCTCGCCTGCAGCTGCAGTGGCTCAAGACCATGGACCAGATAATCGAGAGCGAGGCGGCCTTCATGCTCGCTTGCCTCGACGCCAACCTGCGCATCAACGAATGCCTCCTGGATCCTGATCGACTGGCGGGCAAAAACCCCTTGAACGACTGTTACCAGGACATCATGAACGATGTCACAGAGGCCAGCCTGGCACGCTTGAACAAGGTCAGCGAACTCTCACATGACTTCCGGCAACAGCTCTGGGAAGAGCTCTGAGCCAAGCGCTACACGCCCAGCAGCGTCGTCATCAGCGGCAGAAGAAACGCCGTCAGCAGCCCCGTGAGGGCCATCGCCAGGCCGGCGAAGGCCCCCGCCATGGCCCCCATCGATGCAAAGCAGTGTGCGGTGCCGAAGCCGTGGGCGGCAAGCCCCATGGTAAAGCCCTGGACACTGGGGTCTTCAATACTCATGAGACGAAAGACCCACGGCCCCAGGGCGCAGCCCACCGACCCGGTCAGCAGCACCAGTCCAGCCGTCAGCGAGGGGATGCCGCCAACCTGTTCGGCGATTCCCATGGCAATCGGCGAGGTCACTGAGCGAGGCGCCAGGCTCAGCAGCGTCTCGGGCGCTGCCCCCATCAATGCCGCAAGGCCGATCGTCGACCCCACCGCCGTGACGATGCCCGCGCAGCAGGCCAGTACGATCGGCACCAGCATCGCCCGCACCCGCTCGCGATGGTCGTATAGCGGGATAGCCAGTGCTACCGTGGCGGGCCCCAGCAGAAAATGGATGAACTGAGCACCCTCGAAGTAGGACGGGTAATCGATCCCCGTCAGCAGCAGAAACGCAATCAGCAGTGCAATGCTCAGAATCACCGGATGCAGTAACGGCGTTCCCCCCAGCAGGCGATTGAGGCGCGTGGCAACGATAAAGGCCACCAGTGTCGCCAACAATGACAGCAGCGGATGACCGTAGAGGTAGACCCACAGCTGATCCAGGGCGACAACGGTCATGCACTGCCCCCTGCCCTTAGTCGACGCTGGTTGAGCCAGCTCATGACCTTGGCAGTCACTGCAAGGGTCACCGCAGTGGACACCACCAGGGTCACGCCAATCACCCATAGATCGGCCATGATCAATCGACCATGCACCATCATCCCAACCCCAGCGGGCACGAACAGCAGCGTCAGATAGCGCAGCAGCCCCTCACCGGTCTTGCGCAGTGCGCTGGGGACACGGCCATGAATCATCAATGCCAGCAGCAGGATCAGCATGCCCAGCACCGGACCAGGTATCGGCATCGCCAGTCCCCTGGCGAGGGACTCGCCAAGAAATTGACAGCCCAGCAGTAGACTCATTCCTACGATCAACGGCATGACACCCCCTGCGAAAACAGAACCGTGAGCCCAAGCGCCCACGGCATCCCACCTATCGAGCGATGGAAAAGCAGGCGCCCGACATGCAACATGCAGCATAGACGAGTGATAACCGCGTAGAGCGGTTTTCCAAGCCCAACCGAGAATACCCACCAAGGAGACACGATGACCGTCAAGACGACACGCTGGGTGATACTGGCAATTGGCACCCTGCTGGGGCTTTACGGCTGGGCCGCCTACAACCCGGTGGCCTTCGTCGGCCTGGCGCTGATGATCCTGGCAGGCGCACTGTATCTGACCCGGCACCGCGGGCCACGCTGACCCACACCCACAACGAAAAACCGCCACTCGGCATGACCCGTAAGTGGCGGTTTATCTGAATCCATCTGGTCGGAGCGACAGGATTCGAACCTGCGACCTCTGCAACCCCATTGCAGCGCGCTACCAAGCTGCGCCACGCTCCGATTAGTGAGTGGCGGAGGGACAGGGATTCGAACCCTGGAAGGGCTTTCACCCTTGCCGGTTTTCAAGACCGGTGCATTCAACCGCTCTGCCATCCCTCCGGCTCACGGCGCAGAATATTACCAGTTTCTCACCGCAGGTCAAGGGCTTGTTCACGATATCGCCGTCACTGATAGAGACGCAGGCCCACTTTCGTGATGCGATTACCCTCCATCTCACTCACTACCCAGTGGAATCCGTGCCAGCCGACATCGTCACCGACTACCGGGTGCCCGCCGACGCGCAACGACACGAACTCGCCAAGACTCATCTCCTGCTCGCCGGGGCTGAGGGTCAGGCCGTAGGCCGCAGCCACGTCGCTCATCAGGGCGTCGGCGTCGAGTGTAAAGGTCCCGAAGAAGGCCCGCTCTCGCTTGAGCTTGGCATCGCCGTTGAACAGTCGGTTGAGGGCCGGAAGGTCCCCCGTACGACCGATCACACAGACCACATCGCCCATTATCAACCGTGTACTGCCCTTGGGGTGCAGCATGGCATGCTGCCTGAACAGCGCAGAGATCAGGGCTCCGGATGGAAAACGCAGCAGACGAATCGGCACATCGTCGAGCTCCTGATTGTCGACCTGATAGACAAACATCTCATAGTCATTCTCCGGCAGCACCCCGAGTGGACCGCGGCGATTGGGCGTTACGCCAAGCGGCACCTCGACTTTCATCCAGCGCGCCATCAGCGAAATCGTGCCACCCTGAATCAACAGCGACATCAGCACCACGGCGAAGGCCACGTTGAAATAGAGCGACGCGTTTTCCACCCCGCCGATCACCGGAAAGATCGCCAGCACGATGGGGACCGCACCGCGCAGCCCGACCCAGGAGATAAAGCCAATTTCACGCCAGCGAAACTTGAAGAACGGCTTGACGCATATCAGGACGGCGAGAGGCCGCGCCACGAAGATCAGCGCCAGCCCCACCAGCGCCGCCGGCAGCGCGTACTCCAGCAAGTCGCCAGGCGTGACCAGCAGACCCAGCACCAGGAACAGACCGATCTGGCTCAGCCAAGCCAGACCGTCATGCACCGGCAAGATGAAATTGAGGTGGCGCCCCGGGCGATTACCGATCATCAACCCACACAGATAGATGGCCAGGAAACCGCTGCCACCCAGCACACTGGTGACGCCGAAGACGCAGAAGGCAAGTGCCAGCGCCAGCAGCGAGTAGAGACCCGGCGCCAGATCGACAGAGCGCAGCAGCTTGGCGCTTAGCCAGCCACCGCCGAGACCGATCGCCATCCCTAGGCCAAACTGTTCGATCAAGAACAGCAGTGTCTCACCAACCCCGCCGATATCCCCCACCAGCAGCTCGACCAGCATGATGGTCAGAAAGATCGCCATCGGGTCGTTGGTACCCGACTCGATCTCAAGCGTGGCGCCAACCCGCTCATTGAGATTGATGCCACGGCCGCTGAGCATCGAGAACACCGCTGCGGCATCGGTAGAGCCAACTATCGCGCCCACCAGCAACCCCTGCGTCAACGTCAAGTCGAACACCCACATCGCCACTACACCGACAATGCCGCTCGTCAGGAACACCCCCAGCGTTGCGAGCGACAACGCGGGCCTGAACCCCACGCGGAACGTCTTGAGTCGCGTGCGCAGCCCGCCGTCAAGCAGAATCATGGCCAGTGCCAGATGGCCGATCAGAAATGCCAAGGAGTAGTCGTCAAACTGTATGCCGAGCACACCCTGCTCACCTGCGAGCATGCCCAGGCCGAGAAATATGATCAGCAACGGCAAGCCGAACAGCGACGAGAGTCGACTGGCGAGAATACTCAGGGCAATCAGAAAACCGCTGAGCAGAAAGAGGGAATTGATGCTATCCATGGCCTGCGTTCGCGAGCGTAAGGTCCTTAAAGTATGCCACAGCAAGTAGTAACCAGCGATCAGGCAAGGTGTTTATCCCGCACTTTCAATGGTTTGTACATAAACTGGCAAGATGTCGGCTAGGCAGCAGCTGTCACTCAAGGATACAATCTCAAGCGGCAGGCCTTGCGGCCCGCCAACGACTCGCCGTTGGAGACCTGGATGACGACCCTGCGCACTCGCAAGGCCCGCTGGCTGCTGTTCGCCGTTTTTGCTACGAGCCTTGGCTCACCGGCCGCCGCCGACCAACAAGAGCAGGCCGACAGCGCATCGCTCCCCGCCCCCGAGATTGCACAGGTCGCCGAGCTCGGCCAGGAGGCGCTACCCGCCAGTCAGCGCGATCCGATCCCCTTCATTGATCCGGCGGCACTCCCTTACGCATCCCAGCACCCGATACTGTTCGATGTTTTCCCTGCCCAGGCGCCGCCGATCGTCGACGATACGGTGCCATCGATCACCTTGCGCAGCCCCGAACCCATCGATCCACCGCCGCTGGATGAGCTGCGCGTGGTGCTCGACTGGTACCTGAGCCCCCAGCATGCCGCCCTGCTGATTGCCCAGGCCCGCGGTGACTTCACCCGCCACGGCCTGGACATCACCCTCAACGTACCCGCCGACCCCAGCCTGCCTCCTAAGCTGCTGGCCGCCGGACGCGCCGACCTGGCCCTGGGCCGCCAAGCCCAACTGCACATACTGGTTGACGAACAGCAGCCGCTGGTGCGCGTCGCCAGTCTGATGCCCACTCCACTGAGCAGCCTGGTGGTAGCGGCCGACAGCGACATCGAGACCCTTGCCGACCTGGCTGGCAAGCGCGTCGGCCATGCCCACGACGACAGCCTGTCGCCGATGCTGGCCGGCATGCTGGCGCAGCATGACGTCACGCTCGACGAGCTGACGCTGGATTACGTCAACTTCAGCCCCGCCCAGGCACTGCTCGAGGGGCGGGTCGACGCACTGATCGCCCCCTTGCGCCACGTCTTGCCACACCACCTCGACGTGGAGGGAATCAGGGTACGCAGCTTCGCCGCCGAGGAGCATGGCGTACCGCGCCATGACGGTCTGATCCTGATGGCCAATCGTGATACGCTGGCGACCCAGCGTAGCGAGATTAAACGTTTGCTGCTTGCCCTGGAGGATGCCACCGAGTGGGCCCTCAATTATCCCGATGACGCCTGGGAGCTGATCACCAGAAATCATCCGGCTCTCGACAGCACCATCAATCAGCGTGCCTGGCCAGACACCCTGAGACGACTGGCGCTGCGCCCCTCGGTGCTGGATGCCAAGCGTTACGCCGCGATGCAGAACTATCTGTACGAGCGAGGCCATATCGATACCCGTCAGCCGCTGGAGCGCCTGGCCGTCGATCTGCACGCGCCATAAGGGCAGCGACCATCGAGAGGGCACATGACGACGTTGATCTTTCTCGATCTGGAAACCACCGGCACTCGCACGACGCGCGACCGCATCACCGAGATTGCTGCCTTGAAGGTGGTCAATGGCCGTGAGGTAGACAGATTCGTGAGCCTGGTCGACCCCGGCATGCCGATTCCCGCACACATCTGCCGCCTGACCGGCATTGACGATGCCCTGGTGGCGGGCGCACCACGCTTCGAGCAGTTGGCCGGAGAGCTCTACGAATGGCTACAAGAAGGCTGCCTAGTCGCACACAATGCGCGCTTCGACTACGGCTTCCTGCGTAACGCCTTCGAGCGTGCCGGATGGCGCTTCACTGCTCCCACCCTGTGCACCCTCAAGTTATCGCGACGCCTGGCACCCCACGAGCGCCACCATAACCTCGATGCGTTATTGACCCGCCACGGCCTCGGCGGCTACCCGCGACACCGTGCGGAGGGCGATGCCCGCGCCATGCTGGCGCTTTGGCAGCACTGGCAGGCACAGCACGGCAGCGAACATATCGACACGCTGTGCGCCGCCCAGCGCCGCCAGGCAAGCCTGCCCACCCATCTCGACCCTGGAGCCCTCCAGTCGCTGCCCAGCCGTCCCGGGGTCTACCTATTCTATGGGCACAACCGGTTGCCGCTGTATGTCGGCAAGAGTGTCAACCTGCGCGCCAGGGTGCTCGGCCACTTCAATGCCGACCGCCGCAGCGACCGCGAAATGCGCTTGGTGCAACAAATCCAGGATATCGACTGGCAGGAAACCGCCGGTGACCTGGGCGCTCAGCTGCTCGAGGCACGCCTGGTCAAGACCCTGATGCCGATCATGAACCGTCAGCTGCGCCGCCAGGGACGCCTGGTCAGTTGGCAGTGGCCAGCAGCAGATGCCTGCCCCACACTGGTCACGGGTGACGCACTGGACGGACGCCCCGGCACGACGCTCTATGGGGTGTTTCGCCACCCCCGGGAAGCGCGCCTGGCGCTCAAGCAGATCGCCGAGAATGCCGCCCTGTGTCCGCGCAGGCTAGGGCTCGAAGCCGGCAAGGGCCCGTGCTTCTCCCATCAGCTGGGCCGCTGCAGCGGCGCCTGCTGTGGCAAGGAGCCCCCGGCAGCCCATGATGCCCGAGCCCGCGAGGCACTGGAGCGTCTGCGCATCATGCACTGGCCGTGGCCAGGCCGGGTCGCCTTCGGCGAGCAGCACCCGGAGGGCATGCATCAGTGGCACCTGGTCGATCACTGGTGCTATCTAGGCAGTCTCAGTGATCTCGGCGATGCGTCCCTCGATACACTGGCCTCGCAGCCCCCGCAGTTCGACGTCGATACTTACAGGATCCTCAGCCGCTTTATCCATCGCGATGCCGAGCAGCTCGAGGTGCGCCCGCTGGACTAACCGCCCGGTCAGTCTTCAAGAGCGGCGATAAAGTCGTTGACCGCGGCCTGAAACTCAGTGGGCGCCTCGGCATGGAGCCAGTGACCCGCCTCGAGCGTCACCACCTCGGCGCGCGGCAGCAGCTCGCGCAACCCTGACAGCATCTCGTCCGTCACATAGCTCGAACGACTCCCCCTCAGAATCAGCGACGGCCCGGCATAGGCACCCTCGCCGTCAGGCAGATCGCGGATCGCATCATAGCCCGCCTCGATATGCTCAAGCCCCAGCCGCCAGCCCAGCCGCCCATCGCTGTCGCGCTCCAGGTTGGTGGCCAGAAAAAGCCGCGTGCCTTTCTCTTCGATATGCTCGGCAAGCAGCGCATCGACCTCGCGGCGATTGCTCGGCGTATGCGCCTCGACGTGGTGAAGCGCAGCGAATATCTCGTCGTGACCGTGGCCGTAACGCACTGCGGCGATATCCGCCACGATCAGCGACGCCACCCGCTCAGGGTGCTGCCGGGCCAGGGTCATCACCACCTTGCCGCCCATCGAGTGGCCGAGCAGATGACAGCGTTGAATACCCAGCCGATCGAGGCAGGCCAGCAGATCCCCCGCCATCTCGGCATAGCGCATCCCAGGCGCATGCGGCGAGCGACCGTGGTTGCGCAGATCGACCGCCACCACGCGACGCTTGCGATGCCACTGCTTGACGTGGGAGCGCCAGTTGTCGGCGCTGCCCATCAAACCGTGCACGACCACCAGGGGCGTCCCCTCTCCCCCGGTATCGATGGCGTGTAACTCGACGCTCATGACGTCTCCTTGTGTGGATGGTGACACCCGCTAACGGATCTGATCGACGGCGCCAGGCGCGAGGTCGTCAGAGCCGGTCCAGTCGACCAGCCGGCGACTCAACCAGGCCAGCAGCACTCCGTATAAGGGCAGGAAAAACAGCAGGCTGATCGCCAGCTTGATCACGTAGTCGACCCAGGCGATTTCCAGCCAGTTAGCGGCCATGAACGGGTCGGGGCTCTGATAGAAGGCGATCGAGAAGAACGCCAGGGTGTCGGCCAGGTTGCCGAACACGGTAGAGATGGCCGGCGCCACCCACCACGCCTTGAGATGTCGCAGACGATCGAAGACATGGATATCGAGCAGCTGCCCCAGCACATAGGCCATGAAACTGGCCACGGCGATACGCGCCACGAACAGGTTCCACTCTCCCAGCCCCTCCAGGCCAGCGAAACCGCCGCGGGGGAAGATCACCGACACCACGTAGGAGATCAGCAGCGCCGGCACCATCACCCGGGTAATGGTGGCACGCGCCTGAGCCTTGCCGAACAGCCGCACGGTGAGATCAGTAGCGAGGAAGATGAACGGGAAGCTGAACGCTCCCCAGGTGGTATGGAAGCCGAAAAGGGTGAACGGCAACTGGACCAGATAGTTGCTGGCCGCGATCACCAGCACATGGAAACTGACCAGCGCCAGCAGGCAGCGCCGCGCCTGACGCGGGGAGAGATGGAACATGCAGCACCTTTTTTTCATCGAGGGGTGAGGGAACCCTCATGGAACGGCACGACGCCACGCAGGGCGTGGCGTCGTCTATCGTGACAGTATACCGCCTGACGGCGACGCGGTCAGCCCTGCTGCGCCTGACTGGCCTGCCCCAGGTCGCGCTCGCACATCGCCGCATGCACATCGTCGAGACTGCCTGGGTCATCGATGGTGGAAGGAACCCCAAATCGCTCCCCGTCAGCCATGGTGCGCAGCAGCTTGCGCAGAATCTTGCCTGAACGGGTCTTGGGCAAGCGCGGCACCACCAGCACCTGCTGGAAGCAGGCAATCGGACCGATCTGCTCCCGCACGCGAGCGATCAAGGCCTGCTCCAGGGCCGCCTCATCGCCATCGAAGCCGTCCTTGGGGATCACCAGGCCTACCGGTACCTGCCCCTTGAGCGCATCGTGGATACCGATGACAGCGCACTCTGCCACCGCAGGGTGCGCCCCCACCACCTCCTCCATCTCGCCGGTGGAGAGCCGATGACCGGCAACATTGATGACATCGTCGGTGCGCCCCATGATGAAAAGATAACCCTCGGCGTCGAAATAACCGCCGTCGCCGGTAAGGTAGTAGCCGGGAAACGCCGCCATATAGGCGCTGTGGAAACGCCGCGGGTCTCGCCATACGCCAATCAGACAGCCGGGAGGCAGCGGTTGGCGAATCACCACAGCACCCTGCTGCCCTACTGCCGCCGGCTCTCCTTCCGGGTCGAGCACCTGGACGTCAAAGCCCGGCACCGGATAGGTCGCCGAGCCGGCCTTGGTCGGCATCGGTGTCAGCCCCTGCAGATTGGCCGCAATCGGCCAGCCGGTTTCGGTCTGCCACCAGTGATCGATCACCGGCACCTCGAGCAACCCCTCCAACCAGTGAAAGGTGGGCGGATCGAGGCGCTCACCGGCCAGAAACAGGGTGCGCAGCGAGGAGATGTCGTAGCGCTCGAGCCAGCGCCCCTCGGGATCCTCCTTCTTGATCGCGCGGAATGCGGTGGGCGCCGTGAAGAACACCTTGACCCGATACTCCTCGATCAGTCGCCAGAACGACCCGGCATCCGGCGTGCGCACCGGCTTGCCCTCGTAGACCAGGGTGGTACACCCCGCCAGCAGCGGACCGTAGACGATATAGGAGTGTCCCACCACCCAGCCGACGTCGGATGCCGAGCAGAACACCTCGCCGGGCTGCATGCCGTACACCACTTCCATGGAGTAGTGCAGCGCCACCGCATGGCCGCCATTGTCACGCACCACCCCCTTGGGCTTGCCGGTGGTCCCCGAGGTATAGAGGATATACAAGGGATCACTGGCCTTGACTGCCACGCACTCCGCCGGCGCGGCATCAGCCACCAGGGTTCGCCAGTCATGATCCCGCGCGCCCAGCTCGGCCTGCGCCATATCACGCTGCAGGATCACACAGGCATTGGGCTGATGCTTGCTGAGCCCCAGGGCCGCATCGAGAATCGGCTTGTAGGCGATCACGCGATCCACCTCCACGCCGCAGGAGGCGCTGAGCACGACCGCTGGCTCGGCGTCATCGATGCGCACCGCCAACTCATGGGGGGCGAAACCGCCGAACACCACCGAGTGCACCGCGCCCAGGCGCGCGCAGGCGTACATCGCCATCAGCGCCTCGGGCACCATCGGCATGTAGATCACCACCCGATCGCCCTTGGTCACCCCCAGCCCGGCCAGCGCACCGGCCAGCCTTGCCACCTCATCGCGCATCTCACGGTAGCTGTAGCGAGCCTTGCTGCCGGTAACCGGCGAGTCCCAGAGCAGCGCAGGCTGCTCCCCACGCCCCGCCTCGATATGGTGATCGAGGGCTGCGTGACAGGTGTTCATCTCGCCATCCACGAACCAGCGAGCGTGTCCCTGATCGTCATATTCGAGCAGCGTCGTGGGCGGAGTGAACCAGGGAATACGCTTGGCCTGCTCGCCCCAGAAATGTGCGGGCTGCTCGATGGCATGACGATAGACGGCGGAATAGCGACTCATGAAAGGCTCCAAAAGCTGACAAGCAATTGTTGACACTCTAGAAGGTCGCGGCGGGTTTTTCTCTCATACCATCGGCTATTAGGCCAAAGACACGGCAGAATTGTTGACAATAACCGTATAGATACGCTTGAAAACCTGGCCATTACAAACGACCATTGATTCAGCGTTAACTTATTGTTGGTGAAGGCCTGGCGAAGTGGTTCAAGATTTACTAAATGATTAGGTAGCGCTGATCCGGTGTCGTCCAGCCTATAACAACACTCACCCCCCTCAGGAGACACGCTTATGAGCACTCGCCACGCCACCCAGCTGCTCGATGCCGGCGACTCGACCCTCGCCAATGCCACTGGCCTGCTCAAGGCCATGGCCAATGAGAACCGACTGCGCATCTTGTGCCTTCTCGATGACAGCGAACTCTCGGTCTCGGAGCTCAACAGCAAGCTCAGCTTGAGCCAATCTGCCCTGTCGCAGCACCTGGCCATTCTGCGACGCGAAGGCATGGTCAATACCCGCCGCGCCTCACAGACGATCTACTACTCGCTTCAAGGTGACCACGCCAGGCGTATCATCGACACCCTGGCTGCGCTCTACCGCAGCTGATAACTGCGGCTCAACGGCGCAGCCAGCGGCTGGCATCCAGCGCCTCCAGGGTGCGTTCAACACCGCGCTCGATACCATGCGAGGCAGCCAGGCCGATCCGCTCGCTCAACCCCTTGCGGGTCTCGAGACTCACCTTGAGCACTCGCGCCTCAGCCATGCGGTCGAGCAGGTACGCCTCGCTGGTGCCCACCTCGTCGGCCAACCCCTTGTCCGGCGCTTCACTGCCGTACCATATCTCTCCCGTAGCCACCGCCTCGATATCGAGCTGAGGGCGTCGCTCGGAGACATACGCCTTGAACAGCGAATGGATGCCTTCCAGATCCTCGATGAACTTCTCACGCCCCTCCTCGGTATTCTCACCGAACACCGTCAGGGTGCGCTTGTAGCGGCCGGCCGTCATCACGTCGACGTCGATGTCGTGACGCTTGAGCAGCCGGTGCACGTTAGGCAGCTGGGCAACCACGCCAATCGATCCCAGCACCGCGAACGGTGCCACTCTCAGTCGCTGGGCCGTACACGCCATCATGTAGCCTCCGCTGGCGGCCACCTTGTCGACACACACCGTGGTGGCGATCCCTGCATCGCGAAGCCGATCAAGCTGCGCTGCGGCCAGTCCGTATGCGTGCACCAGACCGCCCGCCGATTCCAGCAGCACCACCACCTCATCACCCTCTTCAGCCACTGCCAGTAGCGCCGAGATCTCCTCGGCCAAACGCGGCGTCGCCGAGGCCTTGATATCGCCATGAAACTCGATAACCCACACGGTGCCTTGCAACGCCGCCTCGCCATGCTTGCGCCGCTGCTTCTCTTCTCGCCGCCACGCCTTGATCGAGCGCTTGCGCTCGCCTGGCGCTAGCCTGGCCAGCCCCAGGCGCTGTCGACGTGATCGATAGCGATCGTTGAGCACCTCGATGCGCAGCTGGCGGTGGCGATCACCTCCTGCCTCTCTGGCTCGCCCGAGCAGCGCCAATCCCGCCGCAACCAGTGCCGCCACGATACCCAGCAGTGCTAACCACTGCAGCACGAACAGCAATATGTCGCCTACACCATCACTCACAGTGCTCTCCTTATCGGCCATCATGGCTTGATAGGTTACCCTGGCAGGGGACGCCTAGCGGCCAAGACCCTTGCCTTAAACGATCGTTTTAAATACGCTTGTTATCCGCTGTCGGCCTCTCTGCAGCCGTCACTTCATTCAGCACAGGATTCAGACATGACCAACCCCATCATCGACAAACTCCAGCAGCGCTTCGACGCCGACGCCGCAGCGGGCATGGACGACGTTTTTCAGTTCCAGTTCAGCGATGCCGACGACTACTATCTGGTAGTCAAGGATGGCAGCCTGGACGTGCAGCAGGGCGAACATGACGATCCGTCGGTGACGCTGTCGATGACGACCGATACGCTCAAAGGGGTCATGAACGGCGACATCAACGGCATGACCGCCTTCATGACCGGCAAGCTCAAGGCCACCGGCAACGTGATGCTGGCCACCAAACTTACCAGCCTGTTCCCCAACCGCTGAAGCTCAGAGCCGCCGCATGGCCTCAGGCACTGCCCCTGGCTACCGCACCGAGGTGTGACTCTATCAGCGCTCGTGATATGGAGTAATGTGGCGGCAACTGCGGCAGCCGGCGCGGCGAGAACCACGCCGCGTCGGCAATCTCGTGCCCGTCGATACGGATGCGCCGGCTCGCGGCCTCGGCAAAGTAGCCGAGCATCAGCGCATGCGGGAACGGCCACGCCTGGCTGCGGTAGTAGCTGATTCGGCCGATGCTTACGCCGACCTCCTCGAACACCTCTCTACGCACCGCCTCCTCGGCAGACTCACCGGGCTCTATGAACCCAGCAAGTGTCGAATAGCGCCCCGGCGGATAGCGTGGACTACGCGCCAGCAGCATGGCATCGCCATGGGTTACCAAGGTAATGATGCACGGCGAGATACGTGGATAGTTGCGATGACCGCAGGCATCGCAGTGCATGGCGAACTCATGCGAAAGATGGCGCGACGGGCTGCCACAGCGCCCGCAAAAGCGGTGATCGCGCCACCAGTTGGCGACCTGCAGCGCCGTGGACAGCAGCGCAAACCAAGACTCCGGCAAGCGCGCTAGCCATTCGCGACCGGCAAGCCAGGCATACTGGCGGTCGAGGGACTCCCCGAGGCGCAGCGCCACCGGCACATCGTGCCAGTACCCAAGCGGCAGATCATCGTCCTGCCACGCTTGAGGCGCAAGCAGCGGACTACCGCTCTCGCCCTCCGCGACCTGGCCGTCAACCACCCATAGCAGGTAGCCGAAAGACTCGCCGCGGGGCAGCTCGCGGCGCAGCATCAGTCACGCCCCTGCGGCGCTGCCGGCCAGTTCGAGAGCGCGTCCCAGTTACACTGGCCGGCCGCTTCACGGATGCCATCGAGCTTGGCGAAATGCGCCGCCAGCTCATTATCGCTTGGCGCCACCGTGGCCAGCGGTGGGCGCTGGGATGAGAGCCGACGTATCCCCGCCGATCCACTCGCCTCACCCGACTTCCCCGTGGTGTTCGAAGCATCCAGGCTCAGGGCGGTCTGGCCACCGGTCATCGCCAGATAGACCTCGGCCAGGATCTCGGCGTCGAGCAGTGCGCCGTGAAGCACGCGATGGCCGTTGTCGATCTCATAGCGCTTGCACAGCGCGTCAAGGCTGTTGCGCTGTCCCGGGTGGAGGTCGCGCGCCATCTTGAGGGTGTCGAGGACGCTGCAGTGCGCGGCGACCGGTCCCAGCTTGGGCTCGCCGCGCTGGGCGTTGAGCATGTTCAGTTCATGGTCGATAAAGCCCACGTCGAAGGGGGCGTTATGAATCACCAGCTCCGCCCCGGCGATGAAAGCCCAGAAGGCGTCGGCCACCTCGGCAAACAGCGGCTCGTCGGCAACTCGCTCGTTGGTGATGCCGTGCACCCCTACCGCTTCGGCCTCGATGTCGCGCTGCGGATTGATGTACTGGTGGTAGGTATTGCCGGTAAAGCGGCGATTGACCATTTCGACAGCGCCGATCTCAATCAGCCGGTGCCCCTCTTTGGGGTCGATCCCCGTCGTTTCGGTATCCAGAATGATCTGACGCATGAGGTCCTCTCAGGTGGGTGTCACGCAACGCCTAATTGGCCGCGTCAATGGCCTGGTTGGCAAGCTGATCGGCACGCTCGTTGCCAGGGTGGCCACTGTGTCCCTTGACCCAGTGCCATTCGATGCGGTGGCGGTGAGTTTCCGCCAGCAGTTCGCGCCACAGCTCGGCGTTCTTGACCGGCTGCTTGGCGGCGGTCTTCCAACCGCGCTTCTGCCAACCATGAATCCACTCGGTAATCCCCTTGCGCAGGTACTCGGAGTCGGTCCACAGCGCCACTCGACACTCGCGTTTCAGCTCACGCAGGGCCATGATAGCCGCCATCAGCTCCATGCGGTTGTTGGTGGTCTTGGCCTCGTAACCGTTCAGTGCCTTTTCGTGCTCGCCGCTGATCATCAGCGCCCCCCAGCCCCCCGGGCCGGGGTTGCCGCGGCAGGCGCCGTCGGTGTAAATGGTCACACTCGGCAGTTGTGTATCACTCAAGTGGCGTTTTCCTGTTGGGCTGCCGGCCGACGCGGGTGGCGTGACCCAGCCCAGAACCCCCTAACGCCCCCTTGAACGAGAGCCGCGGACGCTGGATCTGAGCCCGCTGCGAGCGACGCCGCGCGCGGATCATGAAGGAGTCACCAAGCGGCACATTATGCCTCCGCCCAAGGGTTTCGAGCGTGGCATTGCGTGGCAGACCGCCTGGCAGATGAAAGCCGCAGTAGTCTACCCGCTCGATCTCGAAATCGACAAACGTCAGCCAGTCGCGCAGCCGCCCCGGCGTGCGCCAGTGGCCACGCCAAGGCAGTTGGTCACGGCGCCTGCGCAACAATCGTGACCAGCCCGCCACGCCCACCGGGTCCCAACCGAAGATGATCAGCTCGCCGCCATCGGCGGTTACCCGTGCGGCCTCCTGCAGCACATGATGCGGCTCCGACACCACCTCGAGCAGGTGGTGCACCACCACCAGCTGCAGCGACGCATCCGGCAGCGGCAGCGCATCGGGCAGGCACACCAGTGTTTCGGGTTGTTCGGCCAGTTCACGCGTCGGTGCCCAGCGCATCGTGTGGTGGATCGGCGACATATCGCACAACATGGGCCCCATACCCAACTCCAGGCTGTGCTGTCCGAACAGCGCTTCGCACACCGGCCCCAGGCAGGCACGCTCCGCCTGCCAGTGAGCCTGGCCGTCGGCCGAGGACCAGTAGCGGCGACCGTCACGCACCAGCCGCGCCAACAATATCGTTATATCCGAATTTGACACCGCCTGAGGTTACCTCCACAGTACCGGGTTTTGTAACGATCCTTGCGCCGAGGCAGCGCTCGATTTGCGGAATTTCTTGCACGTTTCATGACTATAACGTGGGCTGCCTGATGGGTTAAGTCAGCAATGACCGACCGCCAAAGAGGACAGTGACCAATGCTGAGCGTGACACCAATTCCGGCCCTGAGCGACAACTATATCTGGTTGATGCGCCAGGACGACTCCAACCGCGTGGCGGTGATCGATCCTGGCGATGCCGCCCCGGTGATTGAGCTTATCGAACGCGAGGCGCTAACGCTGGACGCGATACTGATCACCCACCACCATCACGACCACACCGGCGGTGTGGGAGAGCTCAAGCAGCGCTATCGCCCACATATCTATGGTCCGGACAACCCCAGCATTGACGGCATCGATACCCCGCTCAGCGACGGTGATCAGTGCAGCGTACTCGGCCGTCGCTTCGAGGTCATGACCACCCCCGGCCATACGCTGGACCACATCAGCTATTTCGCTGCCGGCATCCCGGCGCTGCTGTTCTGTGGTGACACCCTGTTCTTTGGTGGCTGCGGGCGCTTGTTCGAGGGATCTCCCGAGCAGATGCACGCCTCTTTGACACGGCTTGCCACACTGCCCGATGACACCCTGGTCTTCGCTGCCCACGAGTACACGCTTGCCAACCTGCGCTTTGCCAAGGCAGCGGATCCCGAAAACCCACACCTCGACACCGTCATCGCCCAGTGCCAGGCGCTGCGCGATCAGGATCGCCCGACGCTGCCGTCTCATCTTGGTACCGAGCGCGAGATCAATCCATTCCTGCGCAGTCATGAGACTGCCCTGCAGGCCAGCGCGGCGCATCACGGAGAAACGGATTCTCCACTGGCCACCTTCGCCACCTTGCGTGCCTGGAAAGACAATTTCTGATGCTTGCAGACGCCGTCATCAGTGCCCCCGAGGGCCTTCCATCATGACTTACCGAACGACTCGCCGCCTGGCCATAGGCCTGGCGGGAAGCTTGCTGTGCATCACCATCACCCTGAGCGCCGCCGGCGCTTCCGCTCAATATCACGTTGACGACATTCCACACGGTGTCGCGCCCACTGAACCGGCTGAGCTCAACTTCTGGCACGCCCTGGCACTCAACCCTGCCACCCCTCAGAATGCCTGGAGCCGGCTGCGGGATAGCTTCGAGTGGCAGCAAGGCCGCCATGACCCACGCGTCGAGGAGTGGATCGAACACTACCGATCCAGCCCCGAGAACATCGCCGAAATCACCGAGCGTGCGCGTCCCTGGCTACACTGGATCACCGAACAGGTCGAGGAGCGTGGACTGCCAGGTGAACTGGCGCTGATTCCCTTCGTCGAGAGCTCATTCGACCCCGCAGCCCGTAGTCACCGCGGTGCCAGTGGGCTGTGGCAGTTCATGCCCGGCACCGGCGATGCACTTGGCCTGCCTCGCAACGGCGCCTATGACGGTCGCCTCGACGTGGTCGCCTCTACCCGTGCCGCGCTGGATTACCTGGAGCAGCAGGCCGAGCAGTGGTACGAGGGCGACCTCGAGCTCTCGCTGGCGGCATACAATGCCGGTGCCGGCACGGTTAACAGCGCCCGCCGCGCTGCCGCCGCTCGCGGCGAGCCGGACGACTACTGGCACCTGCGCCTGCCGACCGAAACCATGAATTACGTGCCCAAGCTGCTGGCGATTGCCAGCATTATCGATGATCCGGAGCGGTACGCCATCGAGCTACCTGACATCGAGGACACCCCAGCGTTTGCCAAGGTCGATATCGATCAGCCAGTCGACCTGGCACAAGCCGCCGAACTCGCCAACGTCAGCCGCCAAGAGCTTGAAGCGCTCAATCCGGGGCTTCTGCAAGGCACCATATCACCCAACCATACGCCGGTGCTGCTGGTGCCCGTCGACCGCCATGACGACCTGGTTGCCGGCCTCGACAGTATCGCCCCGGGCGATGCCCCCACGGGCTGGGAACAGTACGTGGTGCGCAGCGGTGACAGCCTCTCGACGATCGCCTCGCGCTTCGGCTCCAGCGTCGCGGAGCTTCGGGAATACAATAGCCTCAACGGCGATGTGATCCGCGAAGGCCAGACACTACAGGTTCCACAGAGCACACTGGCCGCTAATTGAGCGTTGCATGATGGCAACCACGCCCCCTCCCTGCGCAAGGGTTGAAAGACGTTGGATCACGGAGAGTTGTCAAACGAGCCGGTGACTGACACCTTAGCGGTATGCTACTGCCACGGTCGGCGGCAGCGGTGCTGCCGCACCGCGCCGCCTTCTGACATGCCCAAGGATGTCTCGATGTCGATTGCCCTTCTACGTCGTCTCTCTCCGCGCCCAGGGCTGGTAGCCACTCTGTGCGTAATGACGCTGGGGCTCGGCCACCTGGCCTATGCCGAGCTGCCCGGCGCACCTGCCGATGCGCCCCCCGCTGCCGACGCATCCGCCGCGCCTCTCGAGGCCGAACCTGGCGATCTGCCCGAAGACGCTGCCGAGGCCGACCAGGTGCCTACCGTTCACGGCCTGGCCCTATACGACGATCCTGCGCTACCCGACGACTTTACGCATTTTCCCCACGTCAACCCAGATGCGCCCAAGGGCGGAAGCATGACCCGTGCCGCCGTTGGCTCGAGTTTCGACTCCACCAACCCCTTCATTATCCGCGGCACCTCGGCGATCGGCATCTCACAGATTTATGACACCCTTCTGGAATCCAATCCCAACGAGCCCTTCAGTCTCTACGGTCTGCTCGCCGAAGGCATTCGCCTCGACCCGGAACGCTACTGGATTGAGTTCGATCTACGCCGCGAGGCGCGCTTTCACGATGGCGAACCGGTCACTGCCCATGACGTGGCGTTCAGCTTCGAGCTGCTGATCGAGGAGGGCAACCCCTTCTATGGTGGCTACTACGCCGAGGTGCAGAGCGTCGAGGCCATCGACGACCATACCGTGCGCTTCGAGTTCTCCAGCAACCACTCCCGTGAGCTGCCGTTGATCGTGGGCCAGCTGCCCGTGCTGCCCAGACACTACTGGGAGAGCCGCGACTTCAGCGCCCCGACCCTCGCCCGCCACCCAGGCTCCGGCCCCTACCGAATTGGCGAGGTCCAGCCTGGACGCAGCATTACCTATGTCCGCGATGACGACTACTGGGGTCGGGATCTCCCGGTCAATCGCGGACGCTACAATATCGACCGTCTGGTCTATGACTACTACCGCGACCGCGATATCGCCTGGGAGGCCTTCAAGGCCGGGGTGATGGACTACCGCACCGACGCCCGCGCCGCCACCTGGGCCATCGGCTACGACTTTCCGGCCTACCGCGACGGCCTGGTCAAGCGGCTGACCATACCCGACGTCAACCCCTCAATGATGCAGGCGTTCGTGTTCAATCTGCGCCGCGACAAGTTCTCTGACCCGCGGGTGCGCGAGGCGCTGTCGCTGACCTTCGACTTCCCGTGGCTCAACGCCAATATCTTCTACGACACCTACAAGCGCACCGAGAGCTTCTTCCAGAACTCCGAGATGGCCGCCGAAGGCCTGCCCAGCGACGCCGAGCTCGCGCTGCTCGAACCTTACCGGGACCAGCTGCCGGCACGGCTGTTCGAAGAGCCGGTCCCCATCGAACACCCCGAGAACCTGCGCGAACGGCTACGCCTGGCCCTCGACCTGCTGCGCGAGGCCGGCTACGAGGTGGAGGATGGCGTGCTGCGCCATACCGAGACCGGCCGCCCCTTGAGCATCGAAGTGCTGCTCTACGATAGCGGCCTCGAGCGGGTCGTGCAGCCGATGCTGCGCAATATGGCGCGCCTCGGCGTGCAGTCGTCGATCCGTATCGTCGATATCAATCAGTATCTCAACCGACTGCGCAGCTTCGACTTCGACATGACCACCGCCCACTTCCCGCAGTCCAACAACCCGGGCAATGAACAGCGCGACATGTGGACCAGCGACGTTGCCGAGACGCCCCAGAGCCGTAACCTGATGGGCCTTCAGCACCCGGTGGTCGACGAGCTGGTCGAGCAGTTGATCCGCGCCGACAGCCGCGAGACGCTCAATACCCTGACCCGCGCCCTCGATCGGGTGCTGCTGTGGCAGTTCGCGATGATTCCCCACTACCATTCCGGCGAGACACGCATCGCCGTGTGGGACAAGTTCGACTGGCCGGAACCCTACCCCGAGTACGGCATGGACCTGGATGCCTGGTGGGTAGACGCCGAGCGTGAAGCCGAGATCAACCGTCGTGTGCGCCGTCGCTGACGCAACGCCTACCGGAAGGATGCCTCGTGGCTAGCTATACACTGCGCCGACTGCTACTGATGATCCCCACCCTGCTGGGGATCATGCTGCTCAATTTCATCATCGTGCAGGCCGCCCCCGGCGGCCCCATCGACCAGATGCTGGCGCGCTTCGAAGGCCTCGACAGCATGGCCAGTACGCGCCTCGATATGGGCGGCGCCGAGGTGGTGACCCGCGACGAGTCCCGCGGCGCCCGCGGTATCGACCCACGCTTTATCGAGCAGCTCGAGGCGCAGTTCGGCTTCGATCAGCCGGCCCATGTGCGTTTCGTCGGCATGCTGCGCGACTACGCCACCTTCGACTTCGGGAACAGCTTCTTCCGCGACCGACCGGTAGTGGAGCTGATGATCGAGCGCCTGCCGGTATCGGTCTCGCTGGGGCTCTGGACCACACTGCTGGTCTATCTGATCTCGATCCCGCTGGGCATTCGCAAGGCGCTGCGTCATGGCTCGCGTTTCGACGTCTGGAGCTCCGGGCTGGTGATCGTCGGCTATGCGATTCCTGGCTTCCTGTTCGCCATCCTGCTGATCGTACTGTTCGCCGGTGGCAGCTACTGGGATCTGTTCCCGCTGCGCGGCCTCACCTCACCGGACTTCGACGAGCTCTCGGCGTGGGGCAAGGTCAAGGATTACTTCTGGCATATCACCCTGCCGGTGGTGGCCATGACCATCGGCAGCTTTGCCACCCTGACCATGCTGACCAAGAACAGCTTCCTCGACGAGATCCACAAGCAGTACGTGCTGACCGCCCGAGCCAAGGGTGCCAGCGACCGGCGCGTCCTCTACGGCCACGTGTTCCGCAACGCCATGTTGATCATCATCGCCGGGCTGCCCGGCGCCCTGGTGACGATCTTCTTCACCGGTTCGCTGCTGATCGAGGTGATCTTCTCCCTCGAGGGCCTCGGGCTGCTAGGTTTCGAGGCGGTGATGCAGCGCGACTATCCGGTGATCTTCGGCACCCTCTATCTCTATACGCTGATTGGCCTGATCCTCAAGCTGATTTCCGATCTGACCTATGTATGGGTCGATCCACGCATCGATTTCGAGACCCGGGAGTCCTGAGCCAATGTCACTTCTCTCCCCCCAGTTCTCGCCCATTACCCGGCGCCGGATCGAGGTATTCCGCAACAACCGGCGCGCCCGTGTGTCGCTGTGGATCTTCATGGCGCTGTTCGTGGTCAGCCTGTTCGCCGAGCTGATCGCCAACGACAAGCCGCTGGTCATGAACTACGACGGCCAGTGGTACGTGCCGCTGCTGGTCGACTACCCGGAGACCGAATTCGGCGGCTTCCTGCCCACTCGCACCGACTACCACGACCCCTTCGTGCAGCAGCAGATCGCCGACAACGGCTGGGCATTATGGCCGCCCATTCCCTACTCCTACCAGACCCTGGATATGCAGATGATGCGGCCCTCGCCGGCTCCGCCCGACGCCCAGCACTGGCTGGGCACCGACGACCAGGGGCGCGACGTGCTGGCCAGGGTGATCTACGGCTTCCGGCTGTCGGTGGCCTTCGCCCTGGTGCTGACCGCGGGGTCGCTGGTGGCCGGCGTGGTGATCGGCGGCATCCAGGGCTACTTCGGCGGCAAGACCGACCTGATCGGGCAGCGTCTCACCGAGATCTGGTCGGGGCTGCCGGTGCTGTTCCTGCTGATCATTCTGGCCAGCTTCGTGCAGCCCGGCTTCTGGTGGCTGCTCGGCATCATGCTGCTGTTCTCGTGGCTGGGGCTGGTCGATGTGGTGCGCGCCGAGTTCCTGCGCGCGCGCAATCTGGAATACGTACGCGCCGCCAAGGCCATGGGCCTGCCCTCGCGGCTGATCATGTGGCGCCACGTGCTGCCCAACGCGATGGTCGCCACCCTGACCTTCATTCCGTTTCTGTTTACCGGCGCCATCACCACCCTGACCGCGCTCGACTTCCTCGGCTTCGGGCTGCCGCCGGGGGCGCCATCGCTGGGCGAACTGGTCGCCCAGGGCAAGAACAACCTGCACGCGCCCTGGCTGGGCATCACCGCCTTCGTCAGTCTGTCACTGATGCTGTCGCTGCTGGTGTTTATCGGCGAGGGGCTGCGCGACGCCTTCGACCCGCGACATATCCAGCACGCCAGCGGCGGCCCTCAGGCCAGCAACGCCACCACAAGGACTCAGGCCCATGCCCCATGACACCCTGCTGCGTCTCGATGAGCTGAGCATCGCCTTCGACGATGTCACCGTGGTCGACCGGCTAAGCCTGGAGATCCACCGCGGGGAGACTCTGGCACTGGTCGGCGAGTCCGGCTCGGGGAAATCGGTCAGTGCACTGGGGGCCATGAACCTGCTGCCGCCCAATGCCCGGGTCAGCGGTGGTCGCGTACTCGGCGACACCGACCTCACCCGCATGACCTCCCGCGACTGGCAGGGGCTGCGCGGCAACCGGGTCGGCTTTATCTTCCAGGAACCGACGACTTCACTCAATCCGCTGCACACCGTGGCCCGTCAGATTGGCGAGACGCTGCGCCTGCATCAGGGCCTGTCCGGTCGCGCGGCCCGGGCACGCTGCCGGGAGCTGCTCGAGCAGGTCAAGCTGCCGCGCCCCGATGAACTGCTCGACGCATGGCCCCATCAGCTCTCCGGCGGCCAGCGCCAACGAGTGATGATCGCCATGGCGATTGCCAACAATCCCGAACTGCTGATCGCCGACGAGCCGACCACCGCGCTCGATGTAACGGTCCAGCAGGAGATTCTGGCGCTGCTCGCCGAGCTGCGGGACCACCACGGCATGGGCATGCTGTTTATCACCCACGACCTCAACCTGGTGCGCCGCCATGCCGACCGGGTGTGCGTGCTATACCAGGGCCAGGAGCAGGAAACCGGCCCGGTTGCTGACGTCTTCAACCAGCCGCGCAGCGCCTATACCCGCACCCTGCTCGACGCCGAGCCCGAGGGCCGGCCGGTCTCCGCCGGCAGCCAGCCGCTGCTCAGTGCAGAACACCTCAGCGTGGCCTTTTCACGTCCCAAGCGGCTCTTTTCACGGCGCCCCCCGCCATTCGTGGCGGTGCAGCCGCTGTCGCTGCGCTTGGCCAAGGGCGAAACCCTGGGCATCGTTGGCGAATCCGGGTCGGGCAAGACCACCCTGGCCATGGCGCTGCTGCGTCTCGTCCCCAGCCAGGGCGAGGTGGTGTTCCTCGACGAACGCCTCGACCGTCTCAGCGGCAACGACCTGCGCCTCCGCCGGCGACGTTTCCAGGTGGTCTTCCAGGATCCCTACGGCTCGCTCTCGCCGCGCATGCCGGTGTCGGAGATCATCAGCGAAGGGCTGCGTTTCCACCAGCCAGAACTGAGCAACAATGAGGTCGAGCAGCGCGTCCAGGCCACCCTCAAGGAGGTCGGCCTGCCGGCGGACTGTGCGGCACGCTACCCCCATGAGTTCTCCGGTGGCCAGCGCCAGCGCATCGCCGTGGCCCGGGCGATCATCCTCGAACCCGAGATGGTGGTACTCGACGAGCCGACGTCGGCGCTCGACCGAACCGTACAGAAACAGCTGGTGGAGCTGCTGCGCGACCTGCAGGCGCGCCGCGGGCTCAGCTACCTGTTCATTAGCCATGACCTGGCGGTGGTCAGGGCCGTGGCCCACCGGGTGATGGTGCTCAAGGAGGGCGAGGTGGTCGAAGAGGGCAGCTGCGAGCAGGTCCTGGCCGCGCCACGCCACCCCTACACCCAGGCGCTGGTGGCTGCGGCGGGACTCAATGAGGCGGCGAGCTAGAAAGCCGCGATCTCTTCTCGGGTCAACTCACGCCACTCCCCTGGCGCCAGCTCACCTAGCGTGAGCGGCCCCACCGACTCGCGGTGCAACGCCTCGACGTGATTGCCGATGGCGGCGAACATGCGCTTGACCTGATGATACTTGCCCTCGTATAGCGTCAGCTCGGCGTCGCAGGAGGTGCGCATCAGCAGCTCCGCCGGCCGCGTTGGCTTGTCCTCGCCGTCGAGCAGTATGCCCTCAGCAAAGTCTCGCTGAGCCTCAACCAACGCAGCCCCTTCCAGCGGCTCGCTGAGGCTGACGCGATAGACCTTGCCGCAGCGGCGCTTGGGCGACGTCACGCGATGCGACCACTGACCGTCGTCGCTGAGCAGCACCAGACCGGTGGTATCCACGTCCAGGCGGCCCACCGTCTGCAGCCGCTCGACGTTGGGCAGCTCGATCAGATCACGCACCAGCGGATAAAGGCCCTGCCGTGCGCTGCACTCCACTCCTGCCGGTTTATTGAGCATCAGATAGCGCAGCCCCACCAGCGACAAGCGCTGGCCCAGCCAGTGTACCTCGCTGTCGGCATCGACCTGAGTCGCTGGGTTCTTGGTCACCTGGCCATCGACGCTGACCTCTTCACGGTGCAATGCCTTCTTGGCAAGGCTACGAGTCAGGTCGGTGGTGTCGGCGAGAAACTTGTCGAGGCGCATCAGCGTGGGGTCTCGTTGGTCAGAGTAAAAGAGTCGGCATCCTGCCATGCCGGGAAGGCTTGGCGAAAGTCTTTCAACGCCCCAAGGTCGAGGTGTTCGGTACGCAGGAAGGGCTGATGCGGCGGTTCGTCGATCAGCGCTTCGCCCTTGAAGTCGACCAGCATCGAGTCGCCGGCGTAGGCCAAGCCCTTGGCATCCTCACCGACACGGTTGACGCCGATCACATAGCACAGGTTTTCGATCGCTCGCGCCTGCAGCAGCGTGCGCCAGGGGTGGCGCCGTGGCGCCGGCCAATTGGCTACGCATAGCAGCGCATCGTATTCAAATCCCGCTTCACTCGGCTGTTGACGCAGCCAGACCGGAAAGCGCAGGTCATAGCAGACGCTGAGCAGCAGCCTGACACCGTTGAGCTCCACCACCACCCGCGGCTCGCCCATGGCATAGCGCTCATGCTCCCCGGCCATACGAAACAGGTGGCGCTTGTCGTAGTAGCTCAGGCTACCGTCAGGCCGCGCCCAGATCAGCCGATTGACGTACTGCCCAGCGTCGACCACCGCCACGCTGCCGGTGATCACACAGTTCCGCTGGCGCGCCTGATCGCGTAGCCAAGCCACGCTGACGCTCTCGTCCATGGGCTCGGCCATCTCACGAGAATTCATGGTGAAGCCGGTAGCGAACATCTCCGGCAAGACGATCAGATCGGTATGCCGGGCATCCAGCTCATCTAGCAGCTCTTCGAGCATGCCATGGTTGGCCGACGGCGCTTCCCAGCGCAGATCGCACTGTACCAGGGTAGTTCGCAGGGTAGACACCAGACACCTCCTCAGGGCCGCACCAGAACCGGACAAGGCTGGGGTTTTCGCGCGGCTATGGTAGATTAGCGCTTTGCTTTCGAGGTCATCATGCCACCGACGTCCCACCCTCGTCACACCCCTTTCAGTGACGCCACTCAAGGCACTCTGTTCGGGCTCGGCGCCTATACCATGTGGGGCTGTTTCCCGCTGTTCTTTGCCCTGTTCGAGGGCGTGCCCGCGTGGGAGATCCTGGCCCATCGCATCGTCTGGTCCTGCCTGTTCCTGCTCGGCCTGATCGCCATCCTGGGGCGCTTCGCCCCCGTTCGCCAGGCACTCGGCGAACCACGCCGGCTGGGCCGCGTGCTGGGCTGTGCGCTGCTCATCGCGCTCAACTGGGGGATCTACATCTACGCCGTGGAGAGCCGCCAGGTGCTACAGGCGAGTCTCGGCTACTTCCTGACACCACTGGTCAACGTAGGGCTCGGGATGCTGGTCCTGCGCGAACGTATGGCGCCCCTGCAGGGGCTGGCAGTGGGCCTCGCCTGCGTGGCGATCGTCATCCAGCTGGTCGGGCTTGGGGAACTGCCGTGGATCACCCTGCTGCTGGCGTTCTCCTTCGGCACCTATGGCCTGCTGCGCAAGCAGGTACCGCTGGATGGACTCTCGGGACTCTTCGTTGAAACGCTATTGCTGCTGCCGATGGCGCTGCTGGCGCTGGCCTGGTTGGCACATATCGATGCTACACATTTCCTTGGCGAGGCCCGTCATACTTGGCTGCTGGTCGCCAGCGGAGTGATTACCGCACTGCCGCTGCTGGCATTTGCCGGGGCGGCGAGGCGCCTGCGCCTGGCCACGCTGGGTTTTCTGATGTATATCAACCCGACCATTCAGTTCTTCATTGCCCTGCTGGTCTTCGGTGAGGCGGTTGGACCGCTACAGCTAGCAACCTTCGCACTCATCTGGATCGGCCTGGCGCTCTACTCCTGGTCGGCCTGGCAGGGGCGTGAGCGTGCCGAGACTCGCACCGCCTGACGCCACTCGCTGCTCGGTAGAAGTGTCC
Source organism: Halomonas sp. ML-15 (assembly GCF_014779595.1). Classification (GTDB taxonomy): domain Bacteria; phylum Pseudomonadota; class Gammaproteobacteria; order Pseudomonadales; family Halomonadaceae; genus Franzmannia. The sequence goes on along the minus strand of NZ_JACXZT010000001.1, from coordinate 23,696 downwards.
GAGTCACACGCCGCTGCAAGATAGTCGATCAGCGACTCCAGCGCCCGCATGGTCGGTACCACGCCCTGATAGATGGGCATCTCGACAGCGCGCTCGCCGACGGCCGACACAGACACGAAGCTTTGGCGATAGAGCACTACCGCGCTATCCTCTGAGCGATCTTCCAGCGCCTCCATGCCAGCGTCAGAGAGCCCCTCGGGATCCTCCGCCGGTAGCGTCAACAGGCAGTGATGCAGCCCCTGTTCGTTGACGCCGAAGCAGCGCCCGGAGCCAAGTACCCGCCACTGCATCATGCGCAAGCGGGTAACGCGGCGCAGCTGCTCGACCCGCGGATCCTGGGACAGCCACTGATTGGCCAGACGACCATTGATGCGCCGCCCCGGCGCTATGGCGTTGATCACCGGGTACAGAAAGCCGCGTCGCTGCACCATCCAGTCGAGTGCCGCATCAATCGGCACACCATGGTTCGGGTCGGCGATCATCTCACGTCGTGAGATGGCGTTGCGCACCGACGCAACGCGCAGTTGGCAGGCCGCTGCGATCTCCAGGGCCACCAGATAGCCAGGTGTCTCGATCGAGAGCCCGAGGCGTACCGCGAGGTCGGGCTCGCGGTGAATCAGCGGATCGAGCTTGAGCCGCAGCGCAGCCAGACCCAGCAGGTGCTGCAGGCGCCTCAGCGCCGGCTCGTCGTGAAGCTCGACCAGCGCACTGGCATACACCACAAAGCTGACGAAATCACTATACGCCGCCCAGTCACTGTCATGCTGGGGCAACCATGAACCGAGACCGACCTCGCCACAGGCGAGCCGCCGCCAGGCCAGGGCCAATTCTGGCATCTTGCTCAGCGCTTCGCGCTTCGGATTGCCCTCGCGCAGCGCCGGCACATGCAGCAGGCGCTGCAGAGAGGGGCCAGCAAATCCGCTGACTCTCTCTACATCGGCGATCAACTGTTGCGGCGCAAAGACCGTCTCGAGCGAATCACCTAGCAGCGCACTGTCGAGTGCCAAGGTGGCAGTTCTCGCGGCCTGGAACATGCTGACTCCGTTAACGATGCCCGCTGGCCAGGCCAGCGGGAAGAATATGACAAAAACACACCTGACAACTCAGGGCAGTAACAACGGGTGTCAATCAGGCCGCATCCCGTATATTTTAGTGCATCCTGAAATATCTTGTAATATTAGTTAACGGCAGAGACAACGAAAACTTTAGACGTTGCAGTAACGTGCCACGAAGATATCGAGCGGTACCGGTCGCGCGAAATAGTAGCCCTGGACCACCTTGACACCCATCGACATCAGCCAGCGTGCCTCCTCCTCGGTTTCAACCCCCTCGGCAACGATGCCCAAGCGCAGCGTTTGGCAGAACCCCACCAGTGCCGAATAGGCATCGGACGCGCGGCCATGCCGTCCCGCGGCCTGCAGCAGCTCGCGATCCAGCTTGACGCTGTTGAGAGGCAGTCGCTGCAGCAGCTGGAAGGCGGTATGACCGGTGCCGAAATCGTCCAGCGCCAGGCGCACGCCAAGATGCCGCAGACGGGCCATGGCACGCTCGATGTCACCGAGATCATGAAAAATGGCATGTTCGGTGATCTCCAGCTCGATACTCGAGGGAGATAGACCATGGGCCTCGATGCTATCCCCCAACTGCATGAGAAAGTCGTCACGCCCCAGTGTGCTCAGAGTGATGTTGACGGCCAGCACGAATCCTTCGGGGAGAGCGCCCTGCTGTGTTCCAAACCATGCCAGCCCCCGCTCCATCACCCAGCGGTCGAGGGCGTCGTTGAACCCCATCGCATCGACGATGGGCAGAAACTCGTTAGGCAGCACTTCCCCCAGACGCGGGTGGCGCCAGCGAATCAGCAGCTCTCCGCCTACCAGGCGGCCGTCCCGTGCCGCCAGCTGTGGCTGAATCATCAGGTAGAATTGATCAGTATCCGAGGCAAAAAGTTCACGCAGTGCCTCGCTGAGCTTGCGGTAGCGGCTGCCGCGCGATTCATCGTAGGGAGCCACGCGCTTGAGTGGTTGCTGCCAGCCCTCCTGGGCCAGCTGGTGCATGCCATCCTCCAGCGCCGCAAGGTAGGACGGCAAGTTCTTTAGCCTAGGCTGACACATGACCAAGCAGCCGAACCACTCCAGGCGACGGTGATCACCCTCCCCGTCCGCCAGGGTCGCCAGCAGGCCATCCAACTGCGCTTCGGGGTTGCCCTCGGCATCGGCATCGATATGGCCGACCAGGGTCAGGTCGGGATTGACATAGAGCTGCCACGCCTCGGGCAGACGCGGCCGTATCATCATCAGCTGCTCGCGCATCAATGACCAGGCAGCCTCATGTCCAAGGCGCTGACGAAAATCCTGCAGTTGAGGCGCCTTGAGCAGGAACAGCCATCCGGCGAAAACTCGCTCGGGCTTGGCCATGGCAGCCGCTTCCAGCGCCTGGCGAGTCTGCAGGCCGGTGCGGCGATCAAGCAGTAACCGCTGACGTTGCCGCAGCATGCGCCAGCGAAGCCAGAAGAGCACGCCCAGGCTCGCTATCAACAAGCCCCCCAGAGCTACCGCCAGCCACTGCATCTGGCGCGATAGAGTGGAGCGTTCGCCGATGAAACGCTCTACGTTGAGCCAGAATATATCGTCGCGCCCCGCCGCTCGCTCACGCCAGCGCGCATCGAGCTGATAGCGATAGGCACCAACCTCCTGCATCACGGGCAGCTGCTCATGCGCATGGCTGAGCAGGGTGTCGACGACCACTTGAGCGACGCGCTCGATGTCCAGTACCGCGCCGCCGGCGCATCCTAGCCTGATCTGATACGGCAGATGACAGAAGACCGCGATGCCCTGAGCCTCAAGCCTGGTCAGCCAGGCGCGTCGCTCGGCATCGATGTCACTGGCGCCCATGGTCTGCCCCTCGACCAGATAGACGCGGGTTCCCGACGGTGCCTCGCGGTAACGCTCAACCACTCGCTGGGGATTCCACTCCCACAGCACATCGACCAGCTCGACTTGCTCATCCGCCGCCACCGCATCGAGCAACGACTCGGTGAGGTTACGCCCCACGGGGGAGCCGTCCCCTAGCACCAGCAGCGGTAGCGGCGTTCCGAACAGCTCAGCCAGGAACCCCAGCGAACGACGCTCCACCGGCTGGGTGGTCACCAGGCGCACGCCTTGCTGGCTCGCGGTCTCGCGCAGGTCGCTGTCATTGATACCGGCAGCGACCACCCGCCCCGGATGGCCGAGGGCCTCGGGGGCGTCGAGATAGAAGCGCAGCGCCGCATCATCTAGCAGGATCAGATGATCGGCGGGATCCACTGCCTGGCGCCCCACCAGTCGCGAACGGTGCAGTGCGAACGCCTGAGCCTCGTCGATACGCCGCGCGTCGAGATAGTCGACACTCAACGCAGCGCCGTCATCGAAACGTCCCACCGCTGCGCCAATATGTGCTACCAGGTCATCGGTCCAGGGATTGCCCTGGTGATAGGAAGCCAGCACGTGGATGTCCTCGGCCAGCACAGGCAGGCTCATCACACCGAGCATTAGCGCCATCAGCCCCCTGGCCAAGCGTGACCCGCCCCCCGACCGCGGCGCTCCGTGCCTGTACATGCGTACCTCCTGGATGCACCACTAAACCGCCGCCGGCCGATAACCGATACGAAAACCGCCCCAATGGCGGCCCCGGACAAAGATCGGCACCGACAAGTCGTGCATCACTTCATCCGTATCTCGTTTATAAGTCTGTAGAAGCAAAGGCTTCTGATGCGCCCCGCAGCGGCGCCCGGTGGGATCATCGAAGATTCGTTTGCTGCGGCTGTAGTGTAGATCATGCTGATAGTCACCGGTTGGCGGCTGACTGACGCGACGATTGTGCGTGGGCACATAGCCACGGCGATCACAGGTGATCGCGTAGGCAAGATCGAGAGAGTCGAGTAACGGCTCCTGGATATCCGGCAAATGGCGATCGGTGAACTGATCGTAGTGAGTGCGATACTTCGCCGGCCGGGTATCGGCCAGGGGTTCGTAGGATTCGGCGAACAGCTGCTCGAGACTCATATCGCCTCGCTTGATAGCCAGTTCGAACAGCCTGCCAATCTGCTCGGCACTGCGTCGCGCAGCCTGTAACACCTGTTGATGACGCCCATCGAGTCGCTGCAAGGCCAGCTCGGCATCGACCCCCTCGGCGGCATCCATTAGAGCACGGGCCTGCTCCGCCAGATCATGCATATCTCGGGTACCTGCCGCAGTATCAACATCGAGCTGCTCAAGGGTCGCCGCCACCTGTTGACTATGACCATTGGTGTCAGCCATGGCCTCGGCGATGCTACCGATCCGTGTTTCGACGCTGTCAACGTGACGGGTAACCTCGCCTAGCTGCCGACCAACCGTCTCGACTTCACGAGCACGCTCACCAACTCGCTGCATCAGGTGGCCAATAGTGTCCACCACTCGCTGGCTGCTGTCGCCAATTTCTCCGACCAGGGTCTCGACCTGGCGAGTGGCATCCGCAGTGCGACCGGCCAGCTCGCGCACCTCCCCTGCCACCACGGCAAATCCACGACCGTGTTCACCGGCCCTGGCGGCTTCGATGGAAGCATTCAGCGACAGCAGGTTGGTCTGCTCGGCAATATCCTCGATCAGCGACGTAACGTGACGCACGCTGTCGCTCTTGTCGCTTAACGTCGTGAGCAGCGCAAGGGCCTCCTCAGAGCGACCCGCCAGCGCCCGCATCTCCTTGATCACCCCTTCCAGGGCATCGCGACTGGCCGCATTGGAGGCGCGCGACTGCCCTGCGAGCTCGACCACCTGCTGAGCACTGCGGGTAACCTGTTCGATAGCTGCGGTGATCGCCTGAATGCTGGCCACCGCCTCCTTGACCACTTGATCCTGCCGAGCCAGACGCTGATCCATGCGGTCCGCGTGATGCGACACTTCGGCCGAGGCGATCGCGGTACGGCTGGCACGTCCCATCAAGCGGTAGGCCATCGCCTTGAGCGACCGATAGTCGGCCAGCGGTGGCGCATAGTCGACGACTCGGCTCGCCGGCTCGCTGCGCGCAACATAGATGGCGTAGTCCATCGCCAGTACCACACCAGCGCCAGCCAGCGCCGCCATCGACAGTGCCAGCGCCAGCGCCCACGTGGTTTGGAACGACACGCCTAGCCATACTGCCCCAGCCAGCAGCAGACAAGCCCCCGCATACAGTAGTTTGCCCATCTCGAATCCTATTTATTGTTGGCATGGTCAGGCAGGATATCGACTCAGGCTTAACTATCTTGATGCGACATTGGCCGCATCTCTCTATGGCGTAGACGCCGAGACAGACTCGATGCGACCTTGCTGCCGCCATTATCAGTGGCGATGAGGATCTTCCGCCGTCGGCAAGCGCGTCAAGAATTGCTGATAGGCGCGGTCCTGATCGATACGCCGCTTGAGTGCCAGCAGCTCGACCACCGCATTCATGGCGTCATCGATACGCAGATCTAGCGGCACCCCTCCGGGATCGCGCACCTTGAGCGCCGCCGAACGGGTACCGCGAGCATCACCGCCGCCGTCACTGCCGGCATTGAGTGCCGCCAGCAGTGCGGTTGCCAGCTCATCGCCTGCGCGCCGAGCCCGGTGATAGACCTCCAGCATCAGTGTGGCCACTCGATCGCTGGCCAGCATATTACCGGCAACGACTACCCCCGGCTCGCGCAGTAGCGCGACTACTGGCACATTGTGCTCACCGCTCCAGCCGGCGCTGCGCCCCTGGGCATCCATCAGCGCAATCTGGCGCCAGGCCGCACCGCGATCATCTCGCTGAAGCGCTGCTACCACCTCGTCCACCGGCGTGCCGTCTGCCAGCGCCTCGAGGCCCCGCTCGGCGGCCAGTACGTTGGTGCTGAAGCCCTGGGTGATCGCCGCGCCAACGCCGGGGCGCAGATGCGGCACGAAGGCGCCCAGCGCCGGTCCGCCGGTGGCGCAGGCGATACCGTGGGCACCTCTGGCATGGTCATATCCAATGATGCTGTAGGTCATTGCCGTCCCCTTACCCCTATTAGAGGGGGTGCTTATCGTTGCCCTGCCGAGGGACCCCAGGAATTGTAGGCGATGCTTGGGCGAGGGGTGCCGTAAACGAGGGACGCCGGGGGCAGGTCGAAGAGGGGGTTCTGCGCCATGGAAGGCGCAGGTAGCGCCCAGGGATGGTTTACAGCGCCCCCTCGCAGGCCTGCCGACGGATCAGTCCCGAGCATGGCCGCTGTGTCTTCCAACGACAGCCCACCCCGGCGTCCCTCGCTAAGTGCGCCAATGCCGCCCACCCCGGCATCCCTCGCCAGGAGCCACTAAAACTCACCTGGCCTGCCCCCAACCGGTCACTTGCATCACGCTCTCGCCTATGCCATACCTAATTAGAGTGATTTATCATGATAAATACAAGATCACCGACAGCCTAGCCGACTCACCACCATCCCAACAACATCAGGAGAGGCAAGATGATTCGCTCCCTCGCACTGCCCAAGGGCCTTGGTCTATCGGCCCTGGCACTCGCCGTGGCCGGCTTGAGCGCCCCGCTCGCCGCCCAGACCCCGCCCAATGTGCTGGTGGTCGGGCAGATCGCCGAACCGCAGTCCCTGGACCCGGCCCAGGTCACCGCGGTCAATGATTTCCGCATCATGATGAACATGTATGACGGCCTGGTGCGCTACGCCGACGGCACCCTCGAAGTCGAGCCGGCGCTGGCCAGCGAGTGGCAGATCAGCGACGACGGCACCGTCTACACCTTTAGCCTGCGCGACGACGTCAGCTTCCACGACGGCAGCGCCTTCGACGCCGATTCGGTGGTCTTCCACTTCGAGCGCATGCTCGACGAGGATCACCCCTACCACGACACCGGTTCCTTCCCGCTGGCGTTCTTCTTCGAGGCTATTACCAGCGTCGAAGCCAGCGGCGAGCACGAGGTCACCTTCACCCTCGACGAGCCCTATGCGCCCTTCCTCTCCAACCTCGCCTACCCCACCGGCCTGATCGTCTCGCCGGCGGGGGTGGAGGAGCATGGCGAGGACTTCGGTCGCAATCCCTCGGGTACCGGGCCCTTCCAGTTCGAGGAGTGGCAGAGCAACAGCCGCGTGGTGGCCAGCGCCAACCCCGACTACTGGGATGGCGCACCGGCCCTGGAAGCAGTGGTATTTCGGCCGATCACCGACGCCAATACTCGGGTCGCCGAGATGATGGCCGGCGGTATCGATCTGATGGTCGAGGTGCCACCGGACAACGTCGCCCAGTTCGCCGAGGACCCGATGTATCAGGTCTCCGAACAGGCCGGCCCACACCTCTGGTTCCTGATCCTCAACACCAAGGAGGGCCCCTTCGCCGACCGGCGCATGCGCCAAGCGATCAACTACGCCATCGACAAGACATCGCTGGTCGACAATATTCTCGAGGGCACCGCCACGGTGGCCGCCGGACCGATTCCACCGGCCTTCGACTGGGCCTACAACGAGGAGCTCGAGCCCTACCCCTATGACCCGGATCGTGCCCGCGAGCTGATCGCCGAGGCCGGTCATGAGGGCGCCGAACTGACCTTCTACGTCACCGAAGGCGGCTCGGGGATGCTCGACCCGATTCCCATGGGCTCGGCGATCCAGGCCGACCTGGCCGACGTGGGACTCGACGTCAGCATCGAAACCTATGAGTGGAACACCTTCCTCGGCGAGGTCAATCCCGGCCTCGAAGGCAAGGCCGACATGGCCCAGATGGCGTGGATGACCAACGATCCGGACACCCTGCCGTTCCTGGCCCTGCGCACCGACGCCATGCCCGACCAGGGCGGTTTCAACTCCGGCTACTACAGCAACCCTGAGGTCGACGACCTGCTCGAGCGAGCTCGCCGCAGCGTCGACCAGGAGGAGCGCGCCGCGCTCTACAAGGAGATGCAGACCATCGTCCACGAGGACGCGCCCTGGGCCTTCGTCGCCAACTGGAAGCAGAACGCGGTCTCCACTGCCGCAGTCGAGAACTTCCGCCTGCAGCCATCCTTCTTCCTGCTGCTCCACGAGGTCAGCAAGCCGTAAGCACACGGCGCTCCGGGCAGGCGCTGCACCTGCCCGGAGGCCACGCTTTTTGGGGTGATGACACATGCATCTCTACGTCCTGCGCCGCCTGCTGATGACGGTGCCTGTACTGCTGGGGCTGACGGTGATCGTATTCCTGATCATGTCGCTGATTCCCGGCGATCCGGCGCTGGCCATCCTCGGCTCCTACGCCACGCCGGAGAACCTGGCACGCCTGCGCGCCGATCTCGGCCTCGATCTCAGTCTGCCCCAGCAGTACTGGGTGTGGCTGACCAATATCCTGCAGGGTGACTTCGGACGCTCCTATCACCTCAACCGGCCGGTGCTGGACGAGGTACTGGAACGCTTCGGTGCCACCCTGATCCTGGCCGGCACCTCGCTGGTGCTGTGCGTGGTGATCGGCGTCGCCGCCGGCATCGTCTCGGCGGTGCGCCAGTACGGCTGGGCCGACCGCATCATAACCCTGCTGGTGCTGGTGGGCATCTCGGTGCCGGCGTTCTGGCTCGGCATGCTGATGATCCTGCTGTTCTCGGTGGAGCTGCGCTGGTTTCCGGTCAGCGGCATGTACTCGATCTACGGCGGCGGTGATCTGCCCGATCTGCTCCGTCACCTGGTGCTGCCGGCCGTGGCCCTGGCGGTGGTCGCCGCCGGGGTGATCGCCCGGCTGACCCGCTCGAACATGCTCGAGGTACTGCGCCAGGACTATATCCGCACCGCCCGCGCCAAGGGCCTCGACGAGAATCGCGTGATCCTCGGCCACGCCTTCAAGGTGGCGCTGGTCAACCTGATCCCGGTGATCGGCGTGCAGGCCGGCTTCGTGATCGGCGGCGCTGTCTATATCGAGACGGTGTTCCAGTGGCCCGGCATCGGCCGCATGCTGGTCAACGCCATCTCCACCCGCGACCTGCTGCTGGTCCAGGGCGGCGTGCTGGTGGTCGCCGCCAGCTATGTGCTGTTCAATCTTTGCGCCGACCTGCTGCAGTACTGGCTCGATCCGAGGATCAAGGCATGATGGCATTCGTCACGCTGCTGGCGCGCAACCGCCTGGCGGCCTTCGGCGGCATTCTACTGCTGACCCTGGTGCTGCTGGCCCTGGTGACGCCGCTGCTACCGCTGCTCGAACCCAACGCCACCAATCCCGCCAACCGCCTGCAACCGCCGCTCTCGGAGGGCCACTGGCTGGGCACCGACCAGCTCGGTCGCGACATTCTCTCGCGGCTGCTGTGGGGCCTGCGGGTCAGCCTCGCGGTGGGTATCGCCGCCTCGCTGGTGGCGGCCTTTGTCGGCTCGCTGATCGGGCTGGTGGCGGGCTACTTCGGCGGACGCACCGACAACACCCTGATGCGCGGCATCGATATGCTGATGGCGTTCCCCTATATCCTGCTGGCGCTGGCCATCGTCGCGGTGCTCGGGCCCGGGTTGCTGAACGCCCTCTACGCCATCGCCATCGTCAATATTCCCTTCTTCGCGCGGAATATCCGCGGCGCCACGGTGAGCATCGCCCATCGCGAGTTCGTCGACGCCGCGCGACTCTCGGGCAAGGGCGACCTGCGCATCCTGGTCACCGAGATCCTGCCCAATGTGCTGCCGGTGATCGTTATCACCCTCTCCACCACCGTTGGCTGGATGATCCTCGAGACCGCCGGCCTGAGCTTCCTCGGCCTGGGTGCCCAGCCGCCCCAGGCCGATCTTGGCTCGATGCTCGGCGAGGGCCGACGCATGATCATCAACGCCCCCCATGTGGCGACACTGCCGGGGCTGGCGATCTTCCTGCTGGTGATGAGCATCAACCTGCTCGGCGACGGCGTGCGTGACGCCCTCGACCCGCGCCTCAAGTCCGGGGCGCTGTCGCGACCGGCCCCCATGACGCGCATTCGCCGCCGGCGCCACACCGCGGTGGATGATGACCTTAACGCTCCCGGCCAGGACCCGGCGCTGCTCGAGGTCGACGACCTGCATACCGACTTCGAAGTCGGGCGTGACACCTACCGTGCGGTCAACGGCGTCAGCTTCACCCTCAAGCCCAACGAGTGTCTGGGGCTGGTCGGCGAGTCGGGCTCCGGCAAGTCGGTCACCGCCCTGTCGCTGCTGGGTCTGGTGGCCTCGCCGCCGGGCCTGATCAGCGGCGGCCAGGTCCACTTCCAGGGCCGCGATCTGCTCGACATGGGCATCCGCGAGCTGCGCAAGGTGCGTGGCAACCGGGTCGCCTACGTGTTCCAGGATCCGCTCTCCACCCTGCATCCGCTGATCAGGGTCGGCGATCAGTTGGTCGAAGCGCTGCGCACCCATCAGCCGCTGTCAAGGCAGGCCGCCCATCAGCGCGCCGTGGAGCTGCTCGGCCAGGTGAGGATTCCCAATCCGACACGCCGCGCCGCCCAGTACCCCCATGAGCTCTCAGGGGGCATGCGCCAGCGGGTCGGCATCGCCATGGCGCTGGCCAATGACCCGCAGCTGATCATCGCCGATGAGCCGACCACTGCGCTGGACGTCACGGTCCAGGCGCAGATCCTCGACCTGCTCAAGCGGCTGCGCGAGGAGCAGGGCACTGCGGTGCTGTTCATCACCCACGATTTCGGCGTGGTCTCCCAGATCTGCGACCGGGTAGCGGTGATGTACGCCGGGCGTATCGTCGAGATGGGCCCCACTCAGGACTTACTTGCCAACCCGCGACACCCCTATACGCGGCGACTGATCGACTGCGTTCCGCGCCTCGGCGAACCGGACAACGAGCCGGCGGCGATTCCCGGCCTGCCCCCGGCGGCCAATGCGTTGCCCCCCGGCTGCGCCTTCGCCGATCGCTGCGACCTGGTGGAGCCACGCTGCCGCGAAGGCGATATCGCCCTGATCGCCAGCGACGCCAATCGCCAGGTGCGCTGTATCAAACCGCTGGCCGACCACACCGTCATCGGAGCCGCTCATGTCTGACGCGCTGCTAGAGATCACCGACCTGACCCGCACCTTTGGCGGCGGCCGCAGCCTGCTGGGCGCCGCCAGGCCCGGTGTACAGGCCGTACAGGGCGTGAATCTGCAGGTTCTGCGCGGCGAAACCCTGGGTATCGTCGGCGAGTCGGGCTGCGGCAAGTCGACCCTGGCGCGCATGCTGGTGGGACTCGACACCCCCAGTAGCGGCCTGATCCGTTTTGGCGGCGAGGACCTGCAGGCCATGCGCCGCCTCGACCGTCACGCGCTATCGCGGCGTATCCAGTACGTGTTCCAGGATCCGCTCAGCTCGCTCAATCCGCGCATGCGCATCCGCGATATCCTCGCCGCACCCCTCAAGCACCTGCGCGGCCTGTCAGGCCGTGCTCTCGACACGCGCATTGCCGAACTGCTGGAGGTGGTCAATCTGCGACCGGAGTTCGTCACCCGCTACCCCCATGAATTCTCCGGGGGCCAGGCTCAGCGCATCGGCATCGCCCGGGCACTGGCCGCGGAGCCTGAGGTGCTGGTACTCGACGAACCGGTCTCGGCGCTGGATGTCTCGGTCCAGGCCCAGGTGCTCAAGCTGCTGCGGCGGCTCAAGGCCGAATTCGATCTCACCTACCTGTTTATCAGCCACGACCTGTCGGTGGTCGAGACCATCAGCCAGCGTATCGCGGTGATGTATTTCGGTCGGGTGGTGGAAGAGGCCCCAACTCGACAGCTGTTCAGCGAGCCGGCGCACCCCTATACCCGGCTGCTGTTGGGCAGCGCACCGGTGCCCGGCGGCCCGCCGATCATCGCCGAGTCCACCGCCGCCGAACTGCCCGACCCCCTCGATCCGCCGCCCGGCTGCGCCTTCGCGCCGCGCTGCCACAAGGCGCGTGAGGCTTGCCGCGAGGCACCGCCGGTCCTTGAATCGCTGAGCACCCACGCACACCGCGCCGCCTGCCTGTACCCCGAGCGGGGGCCGTGGCAGGCTAGCGCCTCGACCACCGCCACACCGGGAGCCCCATGAGTACGCCAACGCCCACTGCCCCGCGCCGCAAGCGCACCGAGGTCATCGCCGAGGCGCTCAAGGACTATATCGCCGAGCAGGGCCTTGTCCCCGGTGATCGACTCCCCCAGGAGCAGCATCTGATCGATGCCCTGGGTGCCTCCAAAGGCACCATTCGTGAGGCGCTGCGCGCCCTCGAGGCCCAGGGGCTGATCCACACCCGCACTGGCCCCAAGGGCGGCGCCTTTATCGCCGAGGTCAGCGCCGACCGCAGCATGGAGCTGCTCGGCAACTACTTCTTCTTTCGTCCACCGACCATTCACGATATCTACGAAGTGCGCAAGCAGCTCGAGCCGGCACTGGTGGCCAGCATCGCGGGGCTGCTCGATGCGGAGGCCTTCGACGGCCTGGAGAAGGTGATGGCCTACTACGACCACCCCCCTGCCACCCTGGAGGAGGAGCGCACCCAGCGCATCAAGGAGCTCGAGTTTCACCTGCTGCTGGTGGAGCACTGCCCCAACCCGCTGCTGGCGCTGATGTGCCGCTACCCGATTCGACTGTTGATGAGCCACACCGTCTGCCTACGCATCTACCAGCACCCCTACCCCGAGCTGCGCCAGCGCGGTCACGACTACCAGCAGCAGCTGATCGCCGCGCTGCGCGATGGCGACGCTGACCGCGCCAGCCGGGTCATGGCCGAACATATGTGCGCCGCTCAGGCATTGATGGAGGAGCGAGAGGCAATGCTGGAGAAGAGCTTCTTCAAGGCCGCCGGCGCAGCCAGCTCCCCCAGCCGTGAGTACCTGGCGCTGCAGGGCCACTGGCCAGGCAAGACAACGCCAACGGGCTAGGCCTGGAGCGGCGCTGCCAGCCAGGCCCTTACCAGGCGGCTCAGCGCCAGCAGTGAGTCGCGGTGCACCCGCTCCCAGCCGTGGGAGGCATCGGCGCCGAAACAGGCCAGTCCGTTGCGTACATCCAGCCCGGCCTTGGCAGCGGCGTCGCCGTCGCAATAGTAGTAGGGAAAACAGTCGCGGCTGAAAGGTATCTGGTGCTCACGGCACAGTGCGATCAGTCGCTGGGTAGCGACCGGATGCAGGGGCCCTAGCGAGTCGAGCATGGCAATCGTCACGCCGTCGTGGCAGACGTTCTGCCCCTCGCCCTGGGCGGCGATATCCAGATTTAGCACCTCCTCGATGCCCTCGAACATCACCTGAGTGATGCCTACCCCCAGCTCCTCGGCACAGGAGAACACCAGCCGCACATCACCGGGCAAGCCCCCGGCGCGAATCGCCGCCAGCAGACAGGCGATGGCCGCCTTGTTGTCGAGATGGCGGGCATTGATAAAGCCGCTGTCGGTGACGCTGGGCTGGCTGTCGATACTGACCAGGGCACCCACCTCGATGCCCTGCTGACGCAGTGCGCTGGGGGAGGTGTCGACCAGGTCCAGGCGCAGCTCGATATGCGCCCAGTCTGCCGGCAGCCGGTCGACCGCCTCGTTATAGACATGGCCGGAAGCGAGGGTCGGCAGCAGGGTGCCCGACGCCAGCACCTCCCCCGCCTCACCGTGCAACTTGACCCGCGCACCATCGGCAAAGCGCGCATTCCACGAGCCGATCGGCCTGACCGCCAGTCGGCCGTTCTCCTTGAGCCCCACCACCATCGCACCCAGGGTATCCAAATGCGCGGTAATCGCCCTACGCGGCGCGCTGCCCGGCGTCTCGGCCAGCAGATCGCCCCGCACGGTGCGCCGGGTCGTCAACCCCAGCCGCGCAAGCTCATCCGCCAGATGGTCGGCGATGCTAGTGGTATGCAGCGACGGCGAGGGTATCGCCAGCAGCGCCAACAGCTGCTCTTCGAGATAAAAGGTATCCATTGACATAGGCGTCTCGCATCAGGGGCCTGTTATGACGCATGTTACCTGCTGGCCGTCGCTTGGCGATCAACATCGTGGTCAATTTCCGGTAACCTTGCTTTTTTATCAGACTCATCAATGCCATATCGCCTGCCGACACGGGGCCGTGATGCTCAAGCGCTACCTGCCGATTCTCGCCTGGCTGCCCCACTATCATCGTCGTCTGTTCGGCGCCGACCTGCTGGCCGGCATCATCGTCACCGTGATGGTGATCCCCCAGTCGCTGGCCTACGCCATTCTTGCCGGCCTGCCGGCGGTGGTGGGTCTCTATGCCAGTATCCTGCCACAGCTGGTCTACTGCCTGTTCGGTACCAGCCGCACCCTGGCGGTGGGACCGGTGGCGATCATCGCGCTGATGACCGGCGCCGCTCTCTCGGCGGTGGCAAGCCCAGGCAGCCCGGAATATCTGCAGGCGGCGCTGGTGCTGTCGCTGCTGTCGGGCGGCATGCTGGCCGCCATGGGGCTGATGAAGCTCGGCTTCTTCACCAACTTCCTCAGCCACCCGGTGATTTCCGGCTTTCTTACCGCCTCGGGCATCCTGATCGCCGCCAGCCAGCTGGGCGGCATGCTGGGTGTCGAGAGCAGCGGCTTCACCCTGCTCGAACGCCTTATTACCCTGACCCCCAACCTCGGCGCTATTCACCTTCCCACCCTGGTGATCGGCCTGGGAACCTTGAGCTTTCTGGTGCTGATGCGCCGCTACGGGCGCGACAGCCTGCGCCGTCTGGGCCTCGCTGCCGGGCCGGCCGACCTGCTGGCCAAGGCCGGGCCGGTGTTCGCCGTGGTCGCTACCACCCTGGCCACCTGGCACTGGGATCTCGCGGCCAGCGGTGTCGCCGTGGTCGGCGCCATCCCCCAGGGGCTGCCGCCGCTGACCCTGCCGTTCAGTGAGCTGTCGCTGTGGCGAGCGCTGCTGATCCCCGCGCTGCTGATCAGCCTGGTGGGCTTCGTAGAGTCGATCTCCATGGGCCAGATGCTGGCCGCCAAGCGGCGCCAGCGGATCTCGCCCAACCAGGAGTTGATCGGCCTGGGCGGTGCCAACCTCGCCGCCGGCTTCAGCGGCGGGATGCCGGTCACCGGGGGACTATCCCGCACCGTGATCAACTTCGATGCCGGCGCCCAGACCCCCGCCGCCGGCGCCTTCGCCGCGCTGGGCATCGCCCTGGTCACCCTGTCGATGACCTCGCTGCTCTATTACCTGCCGATCGCCACCCTGGCCGCGACCATCACGGTCTCGATCCTGACCCTGGTGGATATCGACATGCTGCGCCAGACCTGGCGCTACTCGCGAAGCGACTTCGCCGCCATGGCGGTGACCATCCTGCTGACCCTGGTCGAAGGGGTGGAAGCCGGCATCATCGCCGGGGTGGCGCTCTCCATCGGCCTGTTCCTGTATCGCACCAGCCGTCCCCATAGTGCCCTGGTCGGCCGCGTGCCCGGCACCGAGCACTTCCGCAACCTGACCCGCCACGAGGTGGAGACCGCCAGCCACCTCGCCCTGTTGCGCATCGACGAGAGCCTCTACTTCGCCAACGCCCGCTATCTCGAGGATACCGTCTACGACCTGGTCGCCAGTCGCCCCGAACTGGAGCACGTGGTGCTGATCTGCTCGGCGGTCAACCTGATCGATGCCTCGGCGCTGGAGAGCCTCGACGCCATCAACGCCCGCCTCAAGGACTCCAACGTCACCCTGCATCTCGCGGAGGTCAAGGGGCCGGTCATGGACCAGCTCAATCGCAGCCACTTCCTCGATGAGATCACCGGGCGGGTCTTCCTCAGCACCTACGCCGCCTGGCGTGAACTTGGCGAACCCAATCAGGGCTAAAGGAACGCTGAATAAATCGGCGAGCGGGATGAAGCGGCTAGGTTCGTTCCCTACGAACCAACGCACTTCCCACATCCCTGTGGGTCGCAAGGCGCACGGAGCACAGTGCCGAGCGAAGCGACAAACATCCGGAGGATGGCCCCGAAGGGGTGAGAAACCGGAGGTTTCGAGTCAACCGGAGCCTATGGGGTATAGGTGAGGATTCCGACCGGGCTGGCGCACCAGCACCGCGCAACGCAGTGATTCGCCCGCGCAGGCATTTATGCAGTGTTTCCCTAAGCGTCTACCTGGGCCCGTACCTTATCAACGATATGCGCGCCGATCGGCAGCGCCGAGGTCGCCGCCGGCGATGGCGCGTTGCAGACATTGACGGTGCGCCGCGTGTTGACGAACAGGAAGTCGTCGATCAGCTTGCCCTCCCGGGATACCGCCTGGGCACGCACTCCAGAAGGATAAGGGCCCAGGTCCTCCAGGGTCAGGCTCGGGCAGTACTTGCGCACCTCCTCCAGATACCCCTTGCGAAAGAGTGAATTCTTCATCTCCACCAGCCCGGGGCGAAGGTTCTTGCCCAGCACCTTGAGGATCCCCGGGTTGGTGAACATCTTGGCCATATCGATCAGAGAGACGTCGGACTTGTGATAGCCCTCGCGCTTCAGCGCCAGCACCGCATTGGGCCCTACCGTGACACTGCCATCGATCATCCGCGTCAGGTGTACGCCCAGAAACGGCATGGAGGGATCGGGAATGGGATAGATCAGGTGCTGCACAAGGGCGTTATGGCGTTCGGGCAAACGGTAGTACTCGCCGCGAAACGGGCAGATGGTGAAGCCTGGATTCTTGCCCAGCATGCGCACCAGCCGGTCGGCCATCAGCCCCGAACAGGAGACCGCGTAGCGGCTGACGAACTCACCTCGCTGTGTCTTGATCACGACTTCGTGGGGGCGCTCCTCGATACCCGTGACCTCGGTGTCGAAGCGGAGCTCGCCGCCATGATGCTCGAACTCGTCGGCCATGGCATGCGCCACCTCGGCGTAGTCGACGATGCCACTGGAGGGCACCAGGATCGCCCCCTCACCGACAATGTTCGGTTCCCGCTCACGCAGCTCATCGCCACTCAGCCAGAAGCGCTCCAAGCCATTGGCCTCGGTGCGCTCCCACAGCGCCTGCATGCGTTCCATCTCCAGCGCGTTAGTCGCTACGAGCAGTTTGCCGCAGGTATCGTAGGCGATGTCGTGCTCGTCACAGAACGCCTTGGTGGCGCGATTGCCCTCCAGGCAGAAGCGTGCCTTCATGCTGCCCGGCGCATAGTAGACACCAGCATGAATCACGCCGCTGTTGTGGCCCGTCTGATGGCGCGCTGGGCCGTCCTCCTTGTCGAGCAGCAGCATGCGGCGGCCGGGATAGAGGCGGTTGAGCTGCATGGCGGTAGAGAGACCGAGAATCCCGCCGCCGATAATGATGAAATCGTACACAAGCGCCTCGCGCTAGGCTGAATGTTGACGTTATTGGATAATATCAGCTTCCAGGCGATAATTTCGCCAGCTCAGCGCGGTTTGGGTATCATCAGGTGGCAATATCGACACTCAGCAAGGGAATGTCAGTCCGCCATGCCCCCGACCCCGGACAGTCAGCCGCGTCAGAATCTGGCCATCAGCGCCTATCGCGGTCTCAAGCGCGATATCACTCGCGGCCAGTTCAAGCCTGGCGAGAAGCTGCTGATGAGCAAGCTCAAGGAGCGCTACGCCCTCGGAGTAGGACCGCTACGTGAAGCGCTATCACAGCTGGTCGCCGAGCGCCTGGTAGTCGCCATCAGTCAGCGCGGCTATCGTGTCGCACCGATGTCGCTGGCCGAACTCCACGACCTCTACGACGCCCGCTCGCAGCTCGAGGCCATGCTGCTGCGCCTGGCCATCGAGCGTGGTGACGACGCCTGGGAAGCCAATATTCTGGCCAAGGCCCATACCCTGTCACGGGTCATGGAGGTCAACGGGCCGGATGAAGTACTCGACGTCTGGGACCATCGCCACAAGGCATTTCACACCGCCATGGTGGCCGGCTGCAACTCTCCTCACCTGCTGCAGATGCGAGACAGCCTGTTCGATCAGGTCGAACGCTATCGCCACCTGTGGCTACGCGAAACGGTATTCTCGGAGACCGCGCTTGAGGCCAAGCGTCAGGAGCATGCCGCGCTGGTCGAGGTGGTACTGGCCCGCGATGCAGACCGCGCCAGTGCGATGATGTGCGAGCACCTGATGACGCCGGTGCCGATCATCACCGACACCATGCGTCGCCAGGGCTTGCTGTAACGAGGGACGCCGGGGACAGGTCGTAGAAGGGTGTCGACCTGTCGATGGATCAGTCCCGAGTGGGACCGTTACCTACCATGGTTCTCGGCACGTGGATTGGCCGGGTAGTAGCGCTCGGGAAGACGCTCGATATGGGTAAAGAAGCGGGTGTCCTTGTAGGGCATCTTCATATAGCCCGATACGCCGAGCCCCTCGATCTGATCCAGCGCGTCCAGCATCGTGGCCAGCAGCTCGGCGAAGGCCTGCTCCTGGGTGGGATCGAGCAGCCGATAGTAGCTGTGGATCTTGAGATGGGTAGGCAGCGCTTCGAAGATGATCATGCCGGTATGGCGGATGGCGTTGAGTGACTCCAATGCGTTGATGATGGTCGCCGGCAGCGCCAGCAGCTCCTCCGGGTCCGGCCCATCCTCGAAGTAGGAGTGCACGCGGCTGTCATCCTCGAGCTCGGGCACCGCGCTGACTTCATAGGGCAGCGTCATGCCCGGCGCCGCGCGGAACGGCTCGCCGGGCCCGGCGCGGTCGATATGCAAGGTGTCGCGGGCGTTGAACAGACAGCTCTTGAAAATGCCCTGGCGATAGATCGCCCGGGCCAGTTGGACCATGGCATTGACCGCGCTGACGAAAGCGTCGCGTCGCGACGGGTCATGCAGGTTGAGCGAGGTGTCGATATAGACCCCATCGCGCTCCCAGCGCACCGCCAGACCGCCGACCACCGGGTAACGACCGAGGCGGCTGACCGCCGCCAGGAAGGCCTTCTCGGTGTCGCCCATGCCCTGCATGAACTGCTTGTAGTAGCGGTCGAGCTGCACGTCGTTGACCTCGGCGGGTGACGCCACGGCCCCCTCTTCGCGCAGGAACGCCTTGCGCGAACTGTAGACCACGGTGTCGATCTCGCGGTCGGCGCGGCGGCTCCACACCGGCACCAAGGGCGCCGGCGGCGAGCCCGGCAGGTCGATCATCACATGCCGCGCCAGGCGCGGCATCTCACGCAGAAAGTAGTCGCCAGCGCGGTAGCGCAGTGCCGGGTCATCGTCGAGCAGCGCCTCCAGGACCCGCGCGAACTCCTTGGGCAGCCCCAGCGAGGTGGGCGGCAGCGCCCGCCAGCCGAAACGGCACGACTGCCCCGCCGCCAGCGCATACAGCGTCGCCGCCGCCCCCTGCTCATCGAAGCGCGGCGACGACAGGGCGCCGTTGAGCTGCTCCTCTCCAATGAAGTAGACATCGCCCAGCCGCGCATTGGTGTGCTGCAGGTCATCCGCCATCAGTGAAGCGATACCGCTGGCCAGATGCTGGCGCTGTGCATCGAGCTGGGCGAACACCGAGGAGCCCCAGTCGATCAGCGCGATACGCTCACTGGCGGTGTCGAACACCAGGTTCGAGGGCTTGATATCGCCATGCACCACCACCCGCGGGCCAGCGCGCAGCGCGCGCAGGATATCCGCCAGCTGCGCGGCAATACGCACCACCAGACGCGGGCTCAGCGGCCCTTCCTGCAGCGAGACCTCCTCCAGGTTGAGCCCTGGGGCGCGCTCCATCACCAGGATCGACTGCTGACGCAGGCGCTGAAAGGCCACCAGCCGTGGCACCTGGGGGTGGTCGACCTGCTCCAGCATAAAGGCCTCCTCTTCGAGACGCGCCTGAAGCTGGGCCGGCAGGGTGATGCGGTTGAACTTGAACACCAGCCAGGCGCTCTCCAGCGCCCTGGGGCGGCCGGCAAACACGAAGCCGTAGGCGCCCTTGCCGATCAGCGCGATATCCTGATAGCCGAGCTGCTCGAGCTGCGAGCGACATAGCGCCACCCAGTCCTTGAGCTTGCGCGCATCGTCGTGGCTGAGCAGGTAGATCGACTGCTCTTCGGGAATGTAGAACTGCTGTAGCGGCGCCTCGCTCATCGCAGGCGCCTCAGCCGAGATGCAGCAGCATCGATTCCGGCGCTTCCAGGTAGCCCTTCCATGCCTGGCAGAAGCGCGCCATGTCCCCGCCATCGAGCACCCGATGATCGCCGGCCCAGGTGACGGTCATGATCGCCCTCGACACCACCTCCCCCTGGGCATCGAAGCGCGGCAGCCGCTGCACCCGCCCGATGGCACCGATCGCCACCTGGGGTGGAGTGATGATCGGCGTGGCATAGGTGCCGCCCAGGGCGCCGATATTGGATAGCGTGATGGTCGCCCCTTTGAGATCCTCGCCGCTCACCCGTCCCTCACGAGCGACCTGAGTCAGGCGCGCGATCTCGCCGGCCAGGCTCAGCAGGCTCTGCTCCTCGACGTGACGCACCACCGGCACGATCAGCCCCGCCGGACTATCCACCGCCATGCCGATATGGCAGTGCCGATGAAAGTGCACCTCGTCGCCCTCCGGGCGATAGCCGGCATTGACGCGGGGATGCTCCGCCAGCGCCAGGCTCAGCGACTTCATGAACAGCGCCATCAGCGTCAGGCGCTGATCGACCGCCTCGGCCGAGGCCTTGAGCCGCCCATACAGCGCCAGCAGCGAGGTGACGTCGATCTCCTCGCCGTAGTGGAAATGCGGGATCGATACCGCCTCGCGCATATGCCGTGCCATGGCCGCGCGCAGCCCGCTCTGGGTTTCGACGCCTACCGCAGTCTCTTCGACACGCGAGAACTCCTCTCCCGACGGCGACGACGGCAGAGCATACAGATCCTCCTTGAGCACGCGCCCCTGCTTGCCAGAGCCGGCTACCTGGTCGAGAGAGACACCCAGTTCCCGCGCCAGGCGGCGCACGGCGGGGCTCGCCGGTACGCGCCGCGGCACTGGCTCCCCCGCAGGGGCAGGCTCGGCGGCAGGCGCCGGCGCCGATGGTTTCTCCGGCGGCGCTGCACTTTCGCTCTCTGCCGCCGCCTGCTGGCCGTCTGCCTGATAGCTGAACAGCGCCGAGTGGACCCTGGCGCTCTCCCCTTCGGCGTAGTGCAGTGCGGTGATCCGGCCGCTCTCCGGGGCAGTGATCTCGACCAGCGCCTTGTCGGTCATCACCTCCACCACCGGCTGATCCTCGTGGATCTCATCGCCCTCGCTGACCAGCCACTTGACCACTTCACACTCGACGATGCCCTCACCGATATCGGGCAGTTTGAATTCGCTCATCACACGACTCCCATCCCTAGAAATTGACGCTGGCGCGGATCGCCTCGAGCACCTTCAGCGCATCGGGCAGATACTCTTTCTCAAGGGTCAGCGGAAAGGGCGTATCCAGCCCGGTCACCCTGGCGATCGGCGACTCCAGATAGAGGAAGCAGCGCTGCTGGATGGTGGCGGCGATCTCGGCGGCGAAGCCGCCGGTGAGCGGCGCTTCGTGGCTGATCACCAGGCGTCCGGTCTTGAACACCGAGTCGGCGACGCAGTCGCGATCCCAGGGCAGGATGCTGCGCAGATCGATCACCTCACAGGAAATGCCCTCGCCCTCGGCCAGCTCGGCGGCCTCCTCGATGATCGGCATCTGCGCCCCCCAGGCAACCAGGGTCAGGTCGCGGCCCACCTTGACCACCTCGGCCTCGCCCAGCGGCAGCTGGTAGTTGCCCTCGGGCACTTCGCCGCTGGATGCCCGATAGAGCCGCTTGGGCTCGAAGAACAGCACCGGGTTGGGATCACGAATCGATGCCAGCAGCAGCCCCTTGGCCTGGTGGGGGTTGCGCGGCACCACCACCTTGAGCCCCGGCGTATGGGCAAAGTAGGCCTCCGGCGACTGCGAATGGTAGTGGCCACCCGAGATGCCGCCACCATAAGGGGTGCGGATGGTCAGGCCACCGACATCGAACAGGTTGCCGGAGCGGTAGCGAAATTTCGCGCTCTCGTTGACGATCTGGTCGAAGGCCGGATAGATGTAGTCGGCGAACTGGATCTCGGCGACCGCCTTGTGGCCCTGTGCGGCCAGGCCGTTGGCAAAGCCAACGATGCCCTGCTCCACCAGCGGCGTATTGAAACAGCGCGCCTTGCCATATTTTTCCTGCAGATGGCTGGTGGCCCGGAACACCCCGCCGAAACTGCCCACGTCCTCCCCGAAGCAGATCACCTTCGGGTCGCTCTGCATGGCCACGTCAAGCGCCTGATTGATCGCCTGCAGCATATTGATATGCGCCATGTCACTGCCCTCCCTGGGTCGCGGCATCATCGAGACCGGCGGCACCACGCGGATAGTGATCCGGATAGCGGCGCACATGGGCTTCCAGCGCCGCCAGCTGCTCGGCCAGAGCCGGCGGCACCTGGTCGTAGACATCGCTGACCAGGCTCGCCAGGGGCGGCGGCGCTTCGCGCTCGGCGCGCTTCATGCCGGCCAGTATCTCGCCGCGCAGCTGCTCCTCCTGTTGGCGCTCCTGGTCCTCATCCCACCACCCCTGGCGCTCCAGCCAGTGGCGCATTCGCGCCAGCGGATCCTTCTCCCGCCAGGCCGCTTCCTCCTGCTGGCTGCGATAGCCGGCGGGATCGTCCGACGAGGAGTGCGCCGCCAGGCGGTAGGTCATGGCCTCGATCAGCACCGGCTTGTTGTGCTCGACGGCGATCCGGCGCGCCGCCAGCGTCGCCTGGTAGACCGCCAGCAGGTCATTGCCGTCGACGCGGATCACGTGCATGCGATAGCCGAAGGCACGCGGCGCGATGCCGTCGGCGGCAAACTGTTCGGAGGTCGGGGTGGAGATGGCGTAGCCGTTGTTGCGACACAGGAAGATCACCGGCACCTGATGCACCGAGGCCATATTGAGCGCAGCATGGAAGTCGCCTTCGGACGCGGCCCCCTCGCCGAAAAAGGTGATGGTGCAGCGCCCCTCCTCGTCCAGCTTCTGGCCATAGGCGTAGCCCACCGCCTGGGGAATCTGGGTCGCCAGCGGCGAGGAGATGGTCATGTAGTGGTACTCGGCGGAGCCGTAGTGGATCGGCATCTGGCGCCCCTTGCCGTAGTCCAGGGCATTGCCGAACAGCTGGTTCATGAACTCATCGATGGAGAAGCCGCGATAGGCCAGCGCACCCTGTTCACGGTACTGCGCCATGATCATGTCGTCATCCTGCAGCGCCGCCGTGGCGCCGACCACGCTCGCCTCCTCGCCGGTGCACTGCAGGTAGAAACTCAGCCGGCCCTGGCGCTGGGCGGCCAGCATGCGCTCGTCGAGCACGCGGGTGAAACGCATCGCGCGGTAGATCCGCAGCGCCTTGTCCTGGGACAGCTCGGGCGCTTCGGCGCCGTCATACAGGGTGCCGTCCTGACGTAGCAGCGCGAAGGTCGGAATCTGCCATTCGTCGCCGGTCATGAAATGCGGAGCGTGCACGGTAGAAGTGTCGAGGGCCATGATCCTCTCCCTGGGGTAGTGGTCTGAGGAGGCTTGACGCCTTATGGGCGCAGCCATCAGCGGGGCCTATATACCTGTTTTCAAGGTAGACGCTCGACGCCATCTTGCCCCTTTAGGGATCAACGCTAGCATCAGTTTACGTCAACGTCACCCATGGGGATATTATCTTGAGCTCGCCTATGCTGATTCGCCGTAGTCGGATACCAGTCGGCCGCTGACAGCGCCACCCAGCACTATGCGCTACCCCGCACAGCGGCAGGGTAGCGCGATACACCAGGTGGTGGTGAACGCTTAGGCTTTGTACGAAAAGTAGATTCTGCTAATTTTTCCTATGCCGCAGCAGCATAGGTGAGGTATGGCAGGACGCTACGAGCTATCCGACCATAGCTGGTCGCTGATCAA
>NZ_JACXZT010000009.1:3377-284963 GCF_014779595.1 Halomonas sp. ML-15 | reverse complement strand
AAGGAGGACGAAACCTCACACGAGCCTGAATCTGTTCCGATGAAAGAGCACTGACAGAAACCGGACAATCTGGATTGATGAAAAGCGGACAACCTTCACTGGCGTTGACAACACCTCCTGGCAAAGATTATAGAATTTCCAGGCGCTTGCGAAATCTGAGGCGAGCTTCTCAAGACCATCAACACCCTGAGCGGCTGGTCGCGCCAGAATCGCCTCTGCTCGCGCCCGAATGAAGCCGTTCTCGTCCTGCTTGATCAGCTCCTCAAAGCGTTCCGGATGCTGAGCAAATATCCTGTTCAGGTGCGGGAAGGGTCGGTCGTTCATGCTTACGCCTCAGGCCAAGGATTGCATTTCAGCGTCCGCGGCGAAAGAGAGCAAGAGATGCCCCTGTTTGCCGGAGGTGGTTAAGCAGGCTGCGTCACGGTAGACGCTCGGACCGCCGCGACGCTACACGCGCTTGGCTAACGCTGCCAGCACGCGCGCCTTTGTAGTGGAGGCGAAGCCGCCACGAAAAAGGCGTCGCTGTGCCTGGCCTAGTTATATTTTGGCCAGATCTCTCATGACTTTATCACGCATTCTCATGTACTTACCAAGCGTGTAGGAAAATCCTCTATCACCATAGAAGGTGTAACTGTCTACTCCATATTCAGGGACGAGTTTCAGCTTCCGGCGCAATTCTTTAATATATTTCTTGTCATAATTCTCCTGGCCTTTAGAGCCTTTCTGTAGGATTTTCGCCCGGACTCTTCCGTCTTTAATAATCTCAATGGTTCGCCCGCTTGTATCGGTCATTTCGAAACCAAAGCCAGAGAGAATTTCACGCAAGTCTCTCAGCGTGAGCTGGTGCTCGCCCGCCTGCCTTTTCCGAGTATTCTGCTTAAAGTAGTCAGAAATATATGCAATTTCGTCACTACGCTTTTCAGTCAGCTCATGAGCAGCGGCTTGCCTAGTGAACTCGAATAACTCATCGTCTTCAGGGATGGTAATCCACCACCCTTTATCCCCCAGATAAACTATTGCAGTCAGTAAGGCGCAGCGCTTGTTCCCATTGTAAAAACAATGATTGTTGATAACCGAATGGAACAAGGCTGCTGCTTTGTGAAAAACCCCAGGGTATGCATCTTGACCACCGGCACTCATAAATGGCCGCGAGACCGAAGAATCCAAAAGATCTTCATCTTTAACGCCAGGAGGGGAAACAGGATCATCTGAATCTTCAAAATAATCAACTAGATACTCGTGTATGAATTTTACTTGGTTGATATCCATAGATCTCCTAATTAAATATAACGCCCGCGTAATAGGCGCGAGCTTGCGAGCGTCCTAATTGACGCGTTTGTTATATGATTTAGTAATGCTCCTCTGCTTTGAAACCGTACTTTTTCTCTGCAAACAAGATAAACTCACCAATTCCTTTTTCGATCGCTTCAAGTATGTGTATATACCCCTCCTTGGTGAGCGATCGATCAATGGCAAAGTGATGAACGATGCCATGTCGGTATTGAATTATGTCAGATATACGGTTTTCTAAGAAAGTAACTGAATTTCCGATCTTCTTCTTTTTATATAATATTTTCCTGACATCTATATCAAGCCAATCTTTATAGGCTTTATTAAGCTGATTTAGATTTTGAAATGTGTAACTTCTCGCTATAACATTTTCGACAGTAGCTTCTTTTCGCTCCACCTCTAACAAAGTTTCAAAATCCAACTTCTGCTTGTGAACGCTTCGCTTATCTAGCGCAATCGGATCATATTTAATGAGAATCTGGAAGGCTTGGGAGAAAAAATATTCAAACATAGATACCGCAAACGGAACTAATCCGTTATAAAGGACTCGGCTTGGATCTAAAGTTTGTGTGAACTTCACGAAATCATGGACCTCCCCATCATCAGGGACAGGAATTTTCATTGAGGGATCAGGTAAAGAGTGACGAACCGCCGAGATCTCTTGCCGTACATGGCTATAAATTGAAGAAATGCCCCGGCTGATTGGAGTGCTGTTGTCCTTCCATAAGGGAGCATATCTGTTAGTGCCATAATCCCCTCGAATTGTGCCACCGAATAGCTTTCTAGCTCCTCTCAGAACATCATTAAGCATCTTTACGTCGTACCAACTAGCGCTATATAAGTTACGCACATGCAACGCCCACTGATTGCCTGTGATTTTCAGCTCATCTTCCCGTACCGGATATATATCGGCTGAAACACCGTCTATAGATTTGAAGTCTTCGTAGTCAAACCAAGAGTAGTTAAGAGTACCTTTAGGCCAATCCCAAAAATGACCACATTTCTCGAAGCCGAGATTTTCCAGGTAGTTTTTTAAGTCATTTTTTGTGGCTTCCTTTGGGTATAAAGTTACGTCCCTTCCCATTTGACTTGGCCCTTAGCTAGAACTCTGATTTCATATAACAGTTGTATTATATATCGCTCTCGATATTCCACTTGAACGAGCACGCGCGTTCAACAATGTTATACCGCACGCAAAAACACTCACAACCCATTGAAAACCCGATGGCTTAAGTATAGTTCGGCTAGTATAACACCAATCATCGTGCATACTACATATCCGCAATGGTCGTGCTCGCCGCCTTTTGCGGAATGTCGGCTTAGGGTCGATTGCAGCCTTAATCACAGTACTGCGCCCCTTATCTCCAAGCTCAAGTTGCCGTTCCAACAAAACCCATGGCCCACGACGACTTCCACCGATCTAGGCTTACAAACAAATACATACTTTCAGCCTATATGCCACGGCTGGCCCGTGCCAGAAAATCAGTCAACGCAAGCCAAAAGGATGAGAGGTGAGCGAGAGAGGCGTGTGTTGGCCGCTGCTGGTTACCCTGGCGGCGAGGAGATGGTCAGCAGCAAGGATGCCGTGAGTACGATCAGCACCATCAGCCCCGCTTCGAGAGAGATGCTGTATCTCAACCGTCTGGCGGCCTTCGGTTCTTCTCGCGCCACGGCGGGCACCAGCCACCAACGGTTGATGGCGCCCAGCCACAGCAACAACGCCACCATGGCCAGCTTCACCGACAGCAGTTGACCGTAAGGCGTGTCCCTCAGCGCAGCGGGGCGCCCTCCCAGGAGCCACATGGCCAGCGTGCCGCCGACGATGAGCAATAGCGGTACCAGCAACAGGCCGAGGGAGCCGAAACGCCGCAGCAGTCGAGCCGAGTCGACAGGCGAACCGTTCTTGGCCAGGCGGTAGAGTGGCATCAGCGCCGCGGCCCAGAAGGCGGCCAGGCCAAGGTGCAGCATCAGCATCGCACTCTGCCACGGCACGCCACGGGTATGACCCACCTGGGTAAACGCCAGGAGTATCAACCCGATGCCCGCCAGGCTCAGTGCGTGACGCAAACGCTGGAACTGACCGGACCATAGGTTGGCTTGCAGCAGCAGGAGTCCGGCCAACGCCAGCCGCAATCGATCCCCCTGGGCGCCGTCATTGACGATGCCCAGCAGCACCGGGTTGCGGGCCGCCGCCCAGTTGCCGCCGCCCAGATAGGCAGCTTGCAGCACCCAGAGCAGCAGTAGCATGCCGATAGCGATCCAGGCGGCGAACAGGATGCTGCGCTGGAGTTTGGCCGTTTCATGCGGTGGCAGCGAGGGAAAGGCGAAACGGAACAGCACACCCCCCATTGCCAGCAGCGCGCCGCCATAAAACCCGGCCAGGGACAGGACCCGGCCCAGCGTCCAGGGGTCGAAGGCCACCAAGGCCAGGCCGTTCATGGCTACTCTTGGATAATGAAGCGATACTCACCCGACATGGTGTGCCCGTCCTCGGCAATCCCGCGCCAGACGACATGGTAGTCGCCCGCGTCGAGGGCAGTCGCGGGTACTGCGGCATGTTGCTCCGCCAGCGGGCCTATCGGACTCTCGCTCAACTCGACGGTGCCCTGGGGGCCGTTCACATCGATCTGGGTAATTCGAATCGGCGAATCGAACTCGAGCTCCAGTGTGTCGGGGGCTTGTTCCAGCTGCGCGCCATCGTCGGGATACGTATCGGTAATATGGGCATGGGCCCAGAGCAGCTGGCTGGCCAGGCCGAATGCGACCACCAGAACCGCCATGAATAGCCGCTTGCCGTTGCTGCCTGTCATTACTTGCTCCTTGAAGGGTTGTCTTCGAATACCGCCTCGTCCCTAGGCAGGCCCCTGGCCTATTCGCCCAGCTTCTTCTAATAGATTCTATGGGGATCGACCTGTCAAAAAAAGAAGGCAAAGCCTTAGAGGCCTTGCTTTTTTTCGATAGACCGGCTTTCCGGACTTGGCGTGGCGTTATCGACCCCAGGCTTCCGAGAGGGTCATATCGTCATCCACTTCGCTGTAGCGATCCTCGTCGTATTCATTACCACTTTCCAGCTCATCCTCTCCGTAGGTCTGCTGAAACACCAGTTGGTCATCTTCCAGTCGCATCTCCGCTAGTGGCAGGGAAATATCCGAGCCCCCCATCCCCCAGAAGCCGCCGACGGTAATGACCGTGTGCAGATCACCGGTGTCGTTATGCTTGACCACTTCCTGGACATCACCGATCGCCTCATCTTCCATGTTGATGACGGTCATGCCTTCCAGTTCGCTGACTTGCATGGCGCCAAGCGATTCATCCAGGTTGGCCTCGGTCGACCCTTCATCATCGGTGTCCATGTCATCAGCGTCGATGTCTTCATAGTCTTCAACATCGTCACCGTCAGCATCCAGGTCATCTTCATCGTCATGATCGTCATCAGACGCATTCTGGGGCGTGTCCGTCCCGTGGTTAGGCTGCTCTTCGCTCACGGCCGCATCACCGTTGAGCTCGGTATCGTCCTCAGCGTCCTGGGCCAGGGCGCCTCCTGCAACACCGGCGGAAATCGCGCCGATGGCTGCAGCCAGCAGTGTTCTCTTCAAAATATTCCTTTTCATGTCACTCCCTCCTAGAGTTAAGAACTGCCCTATCAACATAGTTGCCCACCAAAGGTAATCCAGCCAATGGGCACAAAAAACGCGAATAATTCTCGGTAGAGCGACGCAGGGTGGGGCGGCTGCCGGGCAGCAGTAAGGCGGGGGCCTGAGTTGCAGCAGCGAAGACGGCCTAGCGCTCCATCGCGGCGAAGGCCTCGGCGATGGATCGAACGGGTGCCTATGGGAATGTGGGGATAGGCGAGTTTGCCCTGTCAGAAGCCGGCTTCTTTCTGGTGACGGATGGCTAACACCACCACGGTGTCCCCATCGAAGCGATATCGTGCGATGTAACCGCTTTCACCGAAATCAATCAGCCAATCGCGGTACTCTTCGGACAGACCATCAGTCGGGCGGCCGATATGTGGGAATTTGCCAAGCTCATGAACACCCTGAATAATCGCCTTGGCGGCTCGCTCGGCTGCTGCTGGATTCTTAGGTCGTAGGAACTCACGCAGTCGCTCTAGATCCCGGACTGCTGCCGGGGTAAAGATCACTTGTGGCATATTGGAGCCGGCATCTCGTCATCCTTTCCCCAGCTAGCCAGCCACTGCTCGACTTCGTCAGCGGTCGCATGCATGCCAGTCGCCTGGTAATCCTCCCAAGCGTCGAGCGTGTCCTGCCTGAAGGCCTCTCGTCTTTCCTCTCGCTCCACATACTGTTCAATGGCCTCACGCATGAGCCAGTGTGCCGAACGCTGACGGGCGTCGGCCAGATGCTGCACCCGCCCTTTCAGGTCGTCGTCGAGTTTGATGGATGTTGGTTTTGCCATGCCGACCTCCGTAGTCACAGGTAATACCTGTAACTACTCTAGGCCGTGGTGGCCGAGCTGTCGAGAAGCTGTTTTAACCGCTAGCCTTCGCCATCCCCCCACCCCAGCTGCTTGGCCAGGCTGAAGGCATGGTTGGCGGCGGGCACGCCGCCGTAGATTGCTACGTGCATCAGCACCTGGCGCAGCTCGGCCTCGCTGAGGCCGATGCGCTTGGCGGTCTTGAGGTGCAGGGTCAACTCTTCGCGGCCCAGGGCAGCAAGGATGCCGGTGGTGATCATGCTGCGCTCGCGCCGGGTGAGGTCGTCGTTGCTCCACAGCTCGCCCCAGGCCAGGCGAGTGATCATCTGCTGGAAGGGCGCATCCAGGCTGGTGGCGTTGGCGGTGGAGCGCGCCACATGCTCTTCGCCCAGCACCTGCTTGCGGGTCTGCAAGCCGGTGGCGTAGCCCACCCCGTTGTTGGCCACATCGCCCAGGTCGGCGGCCATCACCTTCAGCAGCGCTGCGGCGAACTGCCCCGGCACTTCGACCGAGGGCACGTGTCCCACGCCCTCGAAAATCTCCAGCGCCGCGCCGTCGAGTTCCGCGGCCAGGGCCTCGAGGGTCGCCGGTGGGGTGGCCAGGTCCTCGCTGCCGCCCAGCAGCTGTACTTTTACGCCAGGATGTTGTGAAAGAGGGCCGGAGAGCTTGCCGGTAAAGACGTGGCTGCCGAGCATCTCGCACAGCTTGGCGTAGCCGTCGTCGTCGTTGCGGCCCATCTGGGTCATCCAGCCGCTCTTGAGCGCCGGGTTGGCTTCGACCCGAGCGGGCGCGAACCAGCGCGGCACGATCTCGCCGCTCATCGCCGCCAGGCCCTCCTCGCGGACACGGCCGGCGCGGGTGTTCCACATCTCGGCGTTGCCGATCACCGCGCCGGTGTTGGTCAGGGTGGCAGTAAGCAGCCGCTCGGCGTGCTCACTGATCAGCTGCTGGCCCACGACCCCGCCGATGGAGGTGCCGACGAAGTGAAAGCGCGAGGCCTGGGCGTGCTCGACCAGCGCCAGTGCCTCGGCGGCCAGGTCGGCCGGGGTGATGGCGCCCTCGCCCCAGGCCTGGCTGGCACCGTGGCCGGGCAGGTCCCAGGTCAGCACCCGGTAACGCGACAGCAGCGCCGGCAGGAGGTCGTCCCACACTGCCTGGGTCATGCCCAGCGGATGGGCCAGCACCACCAGCGGCAGCGCCTCGGCGCCGAGCAGGCGGTAGGCCACGCTGCGGCCGTTGATAGTTAGAAATGCCATACGAACTCTCCCTTGGCGCTGGGCAATCAGGCCCTTTCGATCAGCGTAGCAATCCCCTGCCCCACGCCGACGCACATGGTGCACAGGGCGTAGCGCTTGCCGCTCTTCTGCAGCTCATGGGCGGCGGTCAGCAGCAGTCGCGCGCCAGACATGCCCAGCGGGTGGCCCAGGGCGATGGCGCCGCCGTTGGGATTGACCCGCGGGTCGTCATCGGCGATGCCCAGGTCGCGCATGCAGGCCAGCGCCTGGGCGGCAAAGGCTTCGTTGAGCTCGATGACGTCGATCTCATCCAGCGACACCCCGCTGCGCTCGAGCAGCTTATTGACCGCGGGCACCGGGCCGTAGCCCATGATACGCGGCTCGACGCCGGCGGTGGCCATGCCGAGGATCTTGGCCATCGGCGTGAGGCCGTGCTTGTCCACCGCGGCCTGGCTGGCGACCAGCATGGCCGCGGCGCCGTCGTTGACCCCGGAGGCGTTGCCAGCGGTGACGCTGCCGCCATCGCGGAACGGCGTCGGCAGGCCGGCGAGCTTCTCCAGGGTGGTCGCGCGCAGGTGCTCGTCCTGATCGAAGATCAGCGGCTCCTGCTTGCGCCGCGGGATCTCGATCGGCGTGATCTCTTCGGCAAAGCGGCCGGACTGCTGAGCGGCGGCGGCCTTCTGCTGGGAGCGCAGGGCGAAGGCGTCCTGGTCCTCGCGGGCGATCTTGAACTGCTCGGCAACGTTCTCGGCGGTCTCGGGCATCGAGTCGACGCCGTAGGCCTTCTTCATCAGCGGGTTGATAAAGCGCCAGCCGATGGTGGTGTCTTCGATCTTCTGGCCGCGGGAGAAGGCGCTGTCGGCCTTGCCCATCACGTAGGGGGCGCGGGACATCGACTCCACGCCGCCGGCCATGGCCAGGTCCATCTCGCCGGCCTTGATGGCGCGGAAGGCGGTGCCCACGGCGTCCATGCCCGAACCGCACAGGCGGTTGAGGGTGGTACCGGGCACCGAGGTCGGCATGCCGGCCAGCAGCAGCGACATGCGCGCCACGCTGCGATTGTCTTCACCGGCCTGGTTGGCGCAGCCCATAAAGACCTCTTCGATGGCTGCCGGGTCCAGCGTCGGGGCCTCAGCCAGCACCGCCTTGAACAGACTAGCGGCGAGGTCGTCGGGGCGCACGCTCGCCAGGGTGCCGCCGAAGCGGCCAACGGCGCTACGCCGCGGATGACAGAGATAGACGTCGCTCATGATGCTCTCCTGTGCGGCTTACTGGCCGGCGTGTTTGCGGTCGGTGCGGTCCTTTAGATCGCGCAGGATCTCGAGCTCTTTTGCGCTCGGCACCGGCGTGCTCTCGAGGGTCTCGGCGAAGCGGATCTCCCAGCCGGTGGCCTCGATCACGTCCTCGCGGGTCACCCCCGGGTGCAGCGAGACCACCGTAAGCTCCTTGGTCTCGGGATCGGGCTTCATCACGCACAGGTCGGTGATCACCCGGGTCGGGCCCTTGCCGATATTGGGCACGCCGTCGCGGCCCTTGCCGTCGCGGCCAAAGCCCAGGGTGGTGACGAAGTCGACCTTGTCGACGAAGGCGCGCTTGGAGTGCTTGAGAGTGATAAAGACCTCACCGGCGTTGGTGGCGATCTCCGGCGCCCCGCCGCCTCCCGGCAGGCGCACCTTGGGCTCGCGGTAGTCGCCGATCAGGGTGGTGTTGAGGTTGGCGAAGCGGTCGATCTGGGCGGTGCCCAGGAAGCCCACGTTGACCTTGCCGCCCTGCAGCCAGTAGCGAAACATCTCGGGCACAGAGACGGTGGTCAGGGCGGTCTCGGCCAGCTCGCCGTCGCCGATGGAGAGCGGCAGCACCTCCGGCTTGGTCTGCAGGGTGCCGGACTCGTAGATCAGCACCACGTCAGGGGCGTGGGTCAGGCGCGCCAGGTTGGCCGCCTCCGAGGGCAGGCCGATACCGACGAAGCAGGTCATGCCGTTCTCCAGGGCGCGCGCCGCGGTCACGGTCATCATTTCCGAGGAAGTGTAGTCGTTGCTCATCA
The DNA here is from genome assembly GCF_014779595.1 of Halomonas sp. ML-15. Lineage (GTDB taxonomy): Bacteria > Pseudomonadota > Gammaproteobacteria > Pseudomonadales > Halomonadaceae > Franzmannia. The sequence continues at coordinate 275,957 of NZ_JACXZT010000009.1, read as the reverse complement.
GGCGGCGCCTCCGGCGTTGTAGACGTTGTCATCGAGCCACTGGGTAAAGGCGTCTCGGTCGCGGGCGATGGCGTCCCACTCCTTGTAGAAGCGGTTGTCGCGGTCGTAGTAGCCGTGGGTGTAGGAGGGGTAGGCGCCCTTCTTGGCCACCGCCACGGCGCTGATCGCCCAGCCCGGGATCACGCAGGCGTTGGGGGTGGCGCCGAGGTCGTCGACGATCTCCTCGACGGTGACGATGCTGTGCTTGGCGGCCAGTACCGCCTCCTTCTGCACCCCGATGATGCCCTCCACCAGCACGTTGCCGGCGCGGTCGGCGCGCTGGGCGTGGACGATGGAGACGTCTGGGCGCACCGACGGCACCGCGGCCAGGCGCTCGCCGGTGAACGGGCATTCGATGAACTTGATCTGGTCGTTGACGCTGGGCAGCTCGCTGCCCACGTAGCCGCGCAGCACCGCCAGCGGCAGGCCCGCCGCGCCGGCCTCGAAGGCGCAGGCCATGGCGGCGTGGCTGTGCTCGAGGATCTCTATCTGGTGCGGCCAGCCCTTCTCCACGGCGTCGCGCAGGCGGTGCAGCGAGCCCACCCCGGGGTTGCCGCCCCACGAGAAGATCACCTTCTTGGCGCAGCCGGCGCCGATCAGCTGGTCGTAGACCAGGTCCGGGGTCAGGCGGATCAGGGTCAGGTCGCGCTTGCCCTGGCGGATCACTTCGTGGCCCGCGGCGAAGGGAATCAGATGGGTAAAGCCTTCCATGGCCACGGTGGCGCCGTCTTCGACGTAGCGGGCCACCGCGTCATGCAAGCTGAGGAACTCGGCCATGATGTTTGCCTCTCGGTGCTCGACTTGGGTTCGCCCTGCTTTGTGCGCATTGCGAACTTAGGTTTGTGATACGAACAAAATACGATGAGTTGCGGTCCCCGTCAAACCCGGCGAGCCGTCGCCAGGGCCGTTGAAACGGCTAAAAAACCGGGAAAAATATTGTTTAATCAATGGCCTGGAGTGCCTGGCGAGGGGCTCACCCCGCCCGCCAGGCATTAGACCAATGTCTAGCGCTGCAGCGAGCGCCTCAGTTCAGCCATGCAAAGATATCGACCAGCGGATTGGGCCAGGCCAGGCGTAGCAGGTGCTCGAACAGCACATAGGCCACCGCCCAGAAGCCCAGCACCACCGGCACCGCCATCTTGAGCTTCTCGCCCATTACCAGCATGTAGACGAGCAGGAAGATCGGCAGCGCCCACATAAGCCCGATCAGCCAGGAGGCGACCCCGAGCACGCCGAACAGCAGCAGGAAACGCAGGCCGCGCCACAGCACCTGGGTCGGCGTCAGCTCGCCGAAGTCAGTGATCAGATCGAAGTGCTGCTCCTCCGCCTGTTCGGCGTCGGCCTTGTAGGTGGGCCGAATCCAGCCGCCGACCAGCGCCACCAGGCTGGTGACCAGGCACAGGCTGGTGGCCGCCACCGGCATGGTCGAGGCCGCTGCCGGCCAGCCCAGCGCCTGCCATAGCGCCAGCGCCGAGACCACCGCGACGGCCAGCGAGAACAGCGCATCCAGGCCCCACCGGAGTTCCCAGTGGAAGCCGCTGATGCTGCGTCGCTTGAGCCACAACTTGCGCACCCGGCTGATGGCCACGCCGACCATGAACAGCCCGGTGATCGCCAGCAGTACCATCACCACCGGTCGCGTGGTCCAGGCCCAGCCATGAATGTTCATGGTGATGAAGAAGTACTGCTCGACCAGCGGGGCCAGGATAAAGGCCAGGAACAGCGGCGCACGCGGCCAGTGCACCCGCTTCATCAGCCAGCCCACCACGCCGATGGCGACCAGCAGCATCACGTCTTCCCACTGCCGCGACGACTGCAGGGCACCGACGAACACCACCGAGGCGATTAGCGGCACCAGGATCGCCGAGCGTACGAACACTACCTGGGAGAGCGGCTTGGCCAGGCCGAAGGCGAAGATCCCGCCGATCACGTTGGCAATGACGATGGTCCACACCATCATGTAGGTGACGTCGAGGTTGCGGGTCAGCATGTCCGGCCCGGGGGCAATGCCGTGGAGCAGGAAGGCCCCCAGCAGCAGCGCCATGGGCGCCGAGCCGGGCACCCCGAGCACCACGGTGGGCAGCAGCGAGCCGCCCACTGTGGCGTTGTTGGACGACTCCGCCGCGATCACCCCACGCACGTCCCCCTGGCCAAAGTTCTTCTTGCCGCGGGTGGTGAGGCTGGTGAAGGAGTAGACCAGCCAGGGAATTACCGCCGGCCCGATCGCCGGTATCACACCCAGCGCCGAGCTGGCCGCCGAGTTGCGGGTCACCGGCAGGATATTGCGCATGGTGTCCTTGAAGCCCTGCGCGGCGCCGTCCATGGTCGAGCGCTTGCGGTCAGCGGCAATCGCCTTTGACTGAATCGCCAGGTCGGCGAGTTCGGGAATCGCGTAGATGCCCAGCGCCACCACCAGGATGTGCAGGCCGTCCCACAGGTAGAAGGAGCCGAAGGTCCAGCGCAGCGTTGCGGTGTTGGCGTCCTGGCCGATGAAGGCCAGCATGATCCCGATGCCAGCGGCCGCCAGGCCCTTGGAGATCGCCCCGCCGGCCAGTGCCGCGACCATCGCCAGGCCGAGCAAACAGAACGCCAGCAGTTCGGCCGAGGTAGCGCCCATCATCACCGGCATGATCACCGGGATCACCAGCAGCAGCACCAGCGCCCCGAACACCCCGCCGATCACCGATGAGGTAAAGGCCGCCCCCAGCGCGCGCCCGGCTTCGCCGCGCTTGGCCATGGGGTAGCCGTCGAGCACCGTTACCATAGAGGTAGGCGTACCCGGCACCCCAAACAGGATCGCCGGGATGGTATCGGCGGTCGACATCACCGCCATGGCCCCGAGCAGAAATGCCATCGCCTCGTAAGACGACATGCCGAAGGTGAACGGCAGCAGCAGCGCGATGCCCATCAGGCCACCCACGCCGGGTATCACCGACATCAGGGTCCCGATGACCACCCCGATGAACATATACATCAGCATTTGGGGCTGGCTGAGCATCGCAAAGGCGCTGCCCATGGCCCCAAGAAAGTCGACTTCCATCACTACCACCTCAGTAGCAGCCCCCCTAACACGACAGCCCTGACGAAATCAGGGCTGTCGTGCGGTCGGCCAACAAGAAATGACGACAAGCGCTGGCTCAGTTGGCCAGATCGAAGAACCACTGCTCGACGTCGTCGGAGACATTGGCAGAGTCCGCGATCAGGTCATCCAGCCACTCGCCGCTGGCGTAGTTGACCGGGATATCGCGCTCTTCGGCCTCGGCGATGAACTCCGGGTCGTTGACGGTCTGCTCGAGCACATCGCGCAGGTACTCGATGCGATCTTCGGGCACACCGGGAGGGGCGATCAGCGACAGCCCCAGCGCCGCGGACTGCGCCACCGCTTCGGCCACGCCGTAGTAGGGATTGTCCTCGTCGATCAGGTCGAGCAGATTCTCACCCTGGTCCAGGCCAGGGATCGGCTCCAGGCCGAGGTAGCCGAGTACGTTGATCTCGCCGCTCTCGACCAGGTGCCACTTGTTGGCCAGCAGGTTGGCCGGCTCCGCCGTGGTGCTGGCGATCTCGCCCTGCTCCATGGCCAGGAAAGCCGGGCCACCGCCGCTGAAACCGGGTACGTGACGGAAGTTGGTACCCAGAGCGTCGTTGGCCACGGTCATGAACTGGTCCAGCGAGGTGCCCACGGTCATGATCGAGTGGGTGATCGGCTCCTCGGCGTCGATGGCATCCTGGAAGGTCGCGATGCCGCGATCTTCCCGCGCCACGAACACCCGCGGCAGGTCGACCAGGCGCCCGATGGACTGGAACTCTTCGGCCTCGTAGCGAATCTGCTCGGGGTTGGCGAACTTCGACGACACCAGCGCCGGTACCGGCATGCCGATGTAGGTGCCGTCCTTCGGCGCGTTCTGGTAGAGGTAGTTGGCGCCGATCGCCCCGCCACCGCCGGTGCGATGCTCGAGCACGATATCGGTGCTATCCGGCAGGTACTTCTGCATGTGCTTCATGGTCAGCAGCAGATAGAGATCCATGGTGCCGCCGGCACCGGTGGTGCTGACCATGCGAATGGTCTTGCCGTCGTAGAAGTCTTCGGCGGCGAAGGCCACCATCGGCGCCGCACTGGCGGCTGCGACCAGCGTCGCGGCAAGGCTCATCTTGAGGGGTGATGACATGTGCGTCCTCCTAACCTGCGGTTGTTATGGTTCTTGCTGTACGGCAAGTGTTCGTTATGCGAATTTTGTTTTGCCATACGTACAGCATCGCGGCGATCGGCACGCTCGTCAAACCAGCAAAAAGGGGAAGCCATCGGCTTCCCCTTGATAGAGAAAATATAAAAAAGTTTAAAAACAAAAGATTACACTTTATTCAGCCAGGCAACGGCGCGCTCGACCTGGGCTCGGGCACTACCAATGTATAACCCCGGGTCGCAGGCGCGAGCCAGCTCATCCGCCGTTACCTGCCCTTTGATCTCGTCGTGTTCAGCGAGCGCTTCGGCATAACCGCGCCCTGCTCGACGGGCCGTCTCGGCGGCCTCGGCGGCGATGCGCTTGGCGGCATCCTGGCCAACGCTGGGCGCCAGCAGCCGCGAGACGGGCTCGGCCATGATCGCCCCGCCGGTGACCGCCAGGTTGCGCTGCATGGCCTGCGGGTTCACCTCCAGGCCTTCCAGCAGCACCGCCGCCTGCTCCAGGGCGCCCTCCAGCAGCAGCGCGCTGTCGATCAGCGGCGACCACTCGGCGTGCCACTCGCCGAGGCCGCGCTCCAGCGGCTGGGCCGCGGCGTTGAGCAGCACCGTGGTGTGGCCGTGCACCTGCCGCGCCGCGCCGCGAATCAGCGCGCAGCGCACCGGGTTGCGCTTGTGCGGCATCGACGACGACTCGCCCATGCCCTCGCCGGCGGGTTCGGCGACCTCGCCCAGCTCGGTCTGGGTCAGCAGCGCCACGTCCAGGGCCAGCTTCTCCGCCGCCCCGGCCGCGGCGTCCAGCGCAGTGCCCAGGGCGTGGACCGGCTGGCGGTCGGTGTGCCAGGGCAGCACCGGCGCGGCCAGGCCGAGGCGCTCGGCGATACCGTCCATGAACGTCAGGCCGAGGCTGTCCCAGCCGGAGTGCACGCCCACGGCGCCGCCGAACTGTACCGGCAGCTCGACCCCGGCCAGGCGGCGGCGCGCCTGCTCGAGGCCGATGGCCCAGTGCGCCACCCGGACCCCGAAGGTGGTCGGCAGCGCCTGCTGCATCAGGGTACGCCCGACCATCGGGGTGGCCGCATGGGCCTGCATCAGCGCGCTGCCGGCGTCACGGCAGCGCACCAGCAGGGCATCGAGGCGCGCCAGACGCGGCTTGAGCAGCAGCATCAGGGCGCTGTCGACCACATCCTGGCTGGTGGCTCCCTGATGGAAGTAGCGCTTGAGTTCGGCGGGCAGCGCCGCGCGGGCCTGCTTGACGAAGGGAATGGCGACGTTGCCGCCGCTGGCCACCCCGGCCCCAAGGGCGGCGAGGTCGAAGCTGTGCGCCTCGAGGCAGTCGCGCAGGCGCTGGCTGGTGCCCGCGGGTAGCGCGTCTTCAGCCTCCTGGGCTTCGGCCAGCGCCAGCTCGAAGGCGAGCATGGCCTCGACCATGGCCTGAGCTTGGCTGGCGGCCAGACCATCGGCACTCATGAAGGGATGCTGGATCAGGGCAGCAGGCATGGGGGATCTCCGTTGGCAGGGGCGGCGGTAGTGACTAACGCATCAATCGAACAACTGTTCGCACTTCGAACAATATGCTAGATTGAAGACTGCCCTAACAGCAACATCGACAAGGATAACGACGGCATGAACGCTCCCATCCAAGAGGATACGCTGCAGCCAGACGACCGCGATTTCGTGACCGCACTGGCCAGCGGCCTGGAGGTCATTCTCGCCTTCGACGGCGCCAACCCGCGCATGACTCTCAGCGAGGTGGCCGCGCGTACCGGCATGAACCGCGCCCGCGCCCGGCGCTTCCTGCTTACCCTGCACGCCCTGGGCTATGTGCGCAAACAGCAGCGCTATTTCGAGCTGGCGCCCAAGGTGCTGCAGCTCGGCTACTCGTTCCTGTCGGCCAACAACTATCGCAGCGTGATTCAGCAGTATCTCGAGGATATCACCGCCGAGATCGGCGAGTCCTCCTCGCTGGGTGTGCTCGACGGCGACGAGGTGATCTACGTGGCGCGCTCGGCGGCCAAGCACCGGCTGATGGCGATCACCCTGTCGGTGGGCACCCGCCTGCCCGCCGCCCACACCTCCATGGGTCGCGTGCTGCTGGCCCAGCTCTCCGATGCCGAGCTCGACGCCTATCTCGAGCGGGTGGTGCTGGAGCGCTATACCGACAAGACCGTTACCGACAAGGCCGAGCTCAGGGCCTGCCTGCTCAAGGTGCGCCAGCAGGGCTATGCGGTCTCCGATCAGGAACTCGACTCCGGCCTGCGCTCGCTGGCGATCCCGGCCTTCGACGGCAACGGCCGCCTGCTGGGTGCAATCAACATCAGCACCAACGCCGCGCGCATCGACCTGGACACCCTGACCAGCCGTTTCCTGCCGCTGCTGCAGCAGAAGGCCGAGCTGATTCGTACCCACGTCAGTTGAACCCATCATCTTTTGTGACAGGACCCGACCATGGCCCGCAGCCTGATCGAGCGCACCCTGGGCGTACTGGAAACGCTGTCCCGCGATGCCCGCGGCCTGCCGCTGCAGAGCATCGCCGAGCAGCTCGAGATTCCCAAGAGCGCCGCACACCGCATCTGCAATGAACTGATTCGCCTCGGCTACGTCCGCCAGGAGCCGGCCAGCCACTACTACCTGCTGTCGACGCGGCTGATGGCGATGGGCTTTCACTACATGGCGATCAGCGGTACCAGCGATATCGTGCAGCCGATTCTCGATCATCTGGCCGCCGAGTCCGGCGAGATGGTGCGCCTGGGGGTGATCGAGGGCCAGCGCCAGATCTGGATCGCCAAGGCCCAGGGCGCGCGCAGCGGCCTGCGCTACGACCCCGACATGGGCCGCGAAGCGCCGCTCTACTACACCGCCTCGGGACATGCCTGGCTGGCCAGCCTCAGCGATGCCGAGGCCATCGCCCTGGTCGAGGCCCAGGGCATCGGCAATCCCGACGACTACGGGCCCAACGCCCCGCGCAGCCACGCCGAGCTGCTCGAACGCCTCGAGCGCGCCCGTGCCGAGGGCTACAGCTGGCAGGTCGACAACGCCGGCGCCGGCACCTCGGCGCTTGCGGCGGTGGTTCGCCACCCGCGGGATGGCCACGTGATCGGCGTGCTGAGCATCGCCGGCCCCAGCGTACGGCTCACCGAGGCGCAGATGCATGCCCTGGCGCCGAAGCTACTCAAGGCTGCCGAAGAGCTGTCGCAGACCAGCCAGGCCTCCAACGTCTTCAGCTAAAGCCCGTGGCCAAGGAGGCCTGAGTGCTCGCGATCCTGGGTATCACCACACCGATCTTCCTGCTGATCGGCCTCGGCTACCTGGCCATGCGCCTACGCATTACCAGCCGCGAGCAGATGCAGGGCGTGAGCACCTTCGTGCTCTACTTCGCGCTGCCGGCGCTGGTGATCCGGGCGCTGACCGAGTATCCGCTGGAGGAGGTCGTGCACCTTGGCTACCTGCTCGCCTATGGTCTCGGCTCGGCGCTGATCTTCCTGCTCGCACTGCTCGTCACCTACCGCTGGCAGCGCCAGCCGCTGACCACCAGTGCGCTGCATGCGCTGGGCATGACCGCCTCCAACAGCGGTTTTATCGGTTTTCCGGTGGCGCTGATGGTGCTCGGCTCACCGGCGGCGGTGTTTCTGGCACTCAATATGCTGATCGAGAACCTGCTGGTGATTCCCGCCGCGCTGATCCTCGCCGAAATGGGCAGCCAGCGCGGCGCCAGCGTCGGTGCCGCGTTGCGCCAGACCGCCCAGCGCCTGGCGCGCAATCCGATCCTGCTCGGCCTGGCGCTGGGCGTGCTGCTCTCGGCGACAGGCGTGTCGCTGCCCGGCCCGCTGTATCGCGTGGTGGATATGCTGGCCACCGCGGCGGCGCCGGCAGCGCTGTTCGTGATCGGCGGCGCCCTCTTCGGCCTCAAGCCCAAGGGCATGGGCCGCGACATCGGCCAGATCGTGCTCGGCAAGTTGATCCTGCACCCCCTGGCGGTGCTGGCGATGATCCTGCTGCTACCGCCCATGGATCCGATGCTGATGGCCGGCGCCCTGCTGTTCGCCTGCGCACCGATGATCAGCGTCTACCCGCTGTTCGGCCAACGCTACGGGGTCGGCGATATCACCGCCGCAGCGATGATGGTGACCACCCTGGCCTCCTTTATCACCCTCAGTCTGGCGATCTGGTTGTTAAGCCTGGCCGGCCTGCTGCCGGGCTAGCGCACGCCCCATCGAACCACCACAGTGCGAACCTTTGTACGCCTTGCAAACATCGTGCGGCTGCCATAGATTAATAGAACCAAGTTCTAAAATATTCCATATGTGCCGTCATGTGCCATTGCCTTGTTCAGGCCACGATTAGCGCGCCGAAAGATAGCCTGCTAACATAAACTTTCATCCCGACCCTGGAGCCCCATGGCGACGCCTCCCATGCTCACCGCCGCCCTGCCCGGCGACCGGCCGCTGCGCGGCATCGGCTTTATGCTCGCCGCCGGGCTGCTGTTCGTGCTGCTCGATACCGGCGTCAAGCTGCTCGGCCAGGACTACTCGCCCATCCAGGTGGTGTGGGCACGCTACGCCGGGCACATGCTGGTGCTGGGTGGCTATCTCGTGTGGCTGGGGCTGCCGCGCTGCCGCGAGCTGATGCGCACCGAGTCGCTGCTGGGTCAGGTGCTGCGCGGCCTGCTGCTGTTCGCCGCCAGCACCTTCGCCTACCTGGCCCTGCGCGATCTGCCGCTGCTGCAGGTCTACGTAGTCAATTTCAGTGCACCGCTGCTGGTCACCCTGCTGGCGATTCCGCTGCTCAAGGAGCGCGTCAACCTGGCGCGCTGGATGGCGGTGCTGGTGGGCTTCGTCGGCGTGATTATCGCCGTGGGACCTATCGACTGGCGCGCCCAGCCGGCGGCGCTGCTGCCGTTCGGCATGGCGCTGTGCTTCGCGCTCTACCAGTTGGCCACGCGGCGCTTCGGCCGCCACGACCACCCGCTGACCTCGCTGTTCTACGCCGGCCTGGCCGGTGCCCTGGTCAGCAGCGCCGTGGTACCGCTGTTCTGGACGCCCATCGCGCTGGGCGATATGCCGCTGTTCCTGATGGTCGGGCTGCTTGGCGCCGTCAGCCAGCTGGCGCTGATCATGGCCATGCGCTGCGCGCCGGCCTCGCTGGTCTCGCCGTTCCTCTACACCCAGATCGTATGGGCCTCGCTGTTCGGCTATATGGTGTTCGGCGACGTGCCGCTGCTGCAGGTCTACCTCGGCGCCGTGCTGATCATCGGCGCCGGGATCTTCCTCGCCACGCGGCGGCGCTAGGCTATGCGCTTGCCAGTAACTCCATCACGCTCTGCTGTACATGCTGCGTCAGTTCGATCTCATCCAGCCCTTTGACACGCCCTGACTCAACGACCGGCAGGCCATTGACGAAGCTATGCTTGACTAGGGCAGGTTCGGCGCACATCAGAGGTGCCATGAGCGGCGTGTGGACACCGGCAAAGCGCGGCTGGTCGATATCGTAGAGCACCAGATCGGCCACCTTCCCTACTGCCAGCTCGCCAATATCCTCCAACCCAAGGATCCGAGCGCCCCCCACGCTGCCCCACGCCAGTACCTGCTCCAGCGTCGTCGCCTCGGGGCCCCTAAGGGCACGATGCAACAGCCAAACCAGGTTGAGTTCTTGCAACATGGAGCCGGATTCCGATGACGCAGAACCATCCACACCTATGCTGATGGGGACTCCCGCATCAGACATGGCTGGCACAGGCGCCACGCCACTGCCCAGCCGACAATTCGATGTCGGACAGTGACTGATGCCCGTGCCACTCTTGGCCAAACGAGCGATGGCATGAGCGTCGCTGTGGACCAGGTGGGCGTACCAGACATCCTCGCCCAGCCAACCCTGTTCGGCGGCATAGTCGATGGCTGGCATGGCATGCTTTTCGAGCGACTGGGCGTTGTCGAACGCCACCTCGAGCAGGTGCGAGTGGCGACGCAGGTCATGCTGTCGGGCATAGTCGGCAAGGGCGGCCAAAGCGTCAGGGCTCGTGGCGTGAATGAGGCTGGTCGGCGCCACCACCAGGCGACGCATCGCATCCCCCTTGGCTTGGTGGTAGCGTCGCCGGGTGTCTTCCAAGCGGTCGAGCACTATCTCGAGCGATTCAGGCTCGATCGCATGGCGCGCCATCCCTTTGTGGCTGCCCACTTCGGTGGCACATCCCCTGCAAAGCACGAGACGTATGCCAAACTCGTCAGCGGCCTGCCAGACCGCGGCTTCGATTTCCGGACTGGTATCGCGGTGATAGAGGTAGTGGTGGTCGGCACAGGTAGTAACACCCGAGCGCAGCATTTCATATAACCCCAGTCGAGCGGAGTGATACATAAGTTCTGGCGTGATCTTCGGCCAGAAGCGATACGGTACCGAGCCAAGCCACTCTCCAAGGCGCTGATTAAGGCCTTGTGGCACCCCCTTCAGAATCGATTGCGCCAGGTGATGATGCGTGTTGACGAGCCCAGGCCAGACAACGCAGCCGCTGGCATCGATGACATCCTCGCGCTGTTCAGCAACGAGCGAGCGCCCCATCTCGACGATGCGATTGTCATGAATACGAATATCTGTCGCCTGTGGCTGACTGGAAGAAAATACCGCCTTGGCATTGCGAATCAGATAGCCCATGGCTATACCCCTTGTGGTGTCTGATTGGAGCAATGTCCCGGGGCACTCCCCTGACCGCTTATACTCCTTGGATGACAATATGAACCGACATCTCGATGACGGCTCATTCACCATGCAATTTCCTTTCCAGTATCGCAATAAGCACCCTCAGAGCCAGGCCGAGCATCATCAGAGCCCGCACTCCAGCCATTGCAACGCACCATTATGACGCCTCCACATGACAGGCTCGCACCATTTGTAAGCGGCGGCCGTTTAGAGAATAGATTTAAGGTTTTCCTAATACCTCCCAACTCCTCTCCTACCCAACTTTTTTTCCAGTTTGGCACACTACCTGCAATGAATTGGATGCAATGACGGAAACCTATATTCCGTCATCTTGTGTCCTGGTAGAAGCAGTCAGGGCCTCATGGCCCGGGTCATTGCTAGGCGCGCTAGCCGGTTGTCGTATGAAGACGAATCGGAGCGTAGCCATTGAGCAACTGCTTACCCCGCTCCCGCTCGTCCTCCTCGTCATACCCCGCGGTATGTTGCGCACCGGCTAATACTCGACTCGTGACCCGATGACGTGGGAGAAATAGAATGAAATCAGCACTGTCACCCCCTAATACTCTGGCCAAGATAGTGGCCAGCAGCATGATGTTTGCCATTTGTGGTTTGGCCCAAGCAGCCGACCGCGTGACCTTCCAGCTCGACTGGCTGCCCGGCGGCGATAAAGCGCCCATCTATGTCGGCCTGGAGCAGGGTTTCTTCGCTGAGCAGGACCTGGAAGTGAGAATCTCCCAAGGCCGCGGCTCAACTGATGCCATGACAAAGCTGGCCACCGGACAGGCGGATATCGGGTTGTCCGACATTACCGCTCTCATGGTAGCTCGCGCCGAAGATCAAATTCCCGTCAAGGGAGTCTATTCAGTCTTCAGCCAGGCTCCTCACGCCTTTTACGTGCGAGAGGACTCGGGCATCACGAGTGTCAGTGACGTCGAGGGCAAGCGAATTGCTACCTCTCCTTTCACATCATCGAATTTATTTTTACCACTTTTGCTCGAATTGAATGGTGTCGATGCAGAGAGTATCGAGCTGATCCAAAGTGATCCTGGAACACTTAGCCCAATGCTGCTCAATGGCCGCACCGATGTCGTCATCAGCTGGATAACGGACCACCAGCGCTATGCCGACAATGCGCAACAGGCGGGGGTATCGCTAAACGTTATTCCCTGGCACGAGGCGGGACTGGAAGCCTACGCCACGACGCTGGTCGCCAGCGAACGTTTCCTGGAGGAGCGCCCCGATGTAGCAGAGCGATTCATACAGGCATATGAAAAGTCCATCGCTTATACCTGGGAGAATCCCACTCAGGCTGCCGAGGCGGTCAACGCCGTGGTGCCAGAGGTTGAAGTGGACATGGCGGCACGCACCATCGAGGCGATCCGCAGCCTGGTCTATAACGATGCTAGCGATACCCATGGCCTGGGCGCCTTCGACCCTGAGCGCCTGGCGAGCACCTGGCAGTGGACGGCCGAGGCACAAGAGATGGATCCCGCTTCCCTCGATCCTGAATCGGTCATCGATCGCAACTTCGTACCGGAGGGCAGCTAATGAACCCGGATGTCGAGTTCATCGGAGTTGGGCATAGCTATCGCTCAAAAAACAAACCGCCAGTTCAGGCGCTACAAGACATCAACTTGCACCTTGCACACAATGAGTTCGTTGCTGTGGTAGGGCCCTCAGGCTGCGGCAAGTCGACTTTGCTGCGCCTTCTGAGCGGACTAGTGTCGCCTACCGAGGGCGAAGTGCGGATGTTCGGTCAGCCCGTCACCGCACCCGGCGGCGAGGTCGGCATCGTGTTCCAAAAGCCGACCCTGCTGCCGTGGCTGAGCGTCTTCGATAATGTGCTGTTTCCCTTACGCCACCAAGGCAGAGTGATCGGGCGCCAGGACCGTGACCGCGCTCGTGCGCTACTCGAGACCGTCGGCTTGGCGGAATTTATCAACAGCCAGCCGGATGAGCTATCCGGGGGAATGCAGCAGCGCGTTGGTATCGCACGCGCGCTACTGCTTGATCCAGACATCCTGATCATGGACGAGCCCTTCTCGGCACTGGATGCGCTGAGTCGTGAACAGATGGGGTTCGAGCTGCTGCGCATCTGGAGCGAACGGCCCAAGACAGTACTGTTCATTACCCACTCGATATCGGAAGCCGTATTGCTGGCCGATAGAGTACTGGTGATGAGCCCTCGTCCTGCGCAAATCATCGACACCATTGACATCGATCTCCCCCGACCTCGCACGCCAACAACTATCGACTTGCCCGAATTCAATACCTGCACGCAGCGGATACGTCAGCATATTTTCGGTCCACTCCAACAGGCGTCGGGCTTAACCGCGGTGCCTAGCCACCGCACCCCTGTGTGCCAGGCCTCCTGAGGAGTCGAAGATGACACTACGTGACGCTATACGCGACAATATGTGGCCCCGCCTGCTACCTGTACTGGCACTGCTTGCCATCCTTCCAGTGTGGGAGCTAGTCTGCCGGCTATTCGGTATTCCCGACTATGTGCTACCTGCTCCGACGTCGATCTTCAACGCATTCTTGAACGTCGATATGCAGCGCTGGATGGGGCATTTATGGGCAACACTTCGCGTAGCCCTGATGGGATTCGCCCTGGCTATCATCATCAGTCTGCCATTGGCGATACTCATGGTGCGCTCAGTGTTTCTCACTCGGACCCTGTTTCCCTTTCTCGTGGTCATACAGTCGACACCTATCGTTGCGGTGGCCCCCCTGATCATCGTGATACTGGGGGCTGGCGATGCTCCGCGCACAGTCATTGCCTGCCTTATTTCGTTTTTCCCCATCGTGGTAGCCACGACGACTGGGATGCTGGCTACGCCACGCGAGATGCTAGAGCTCTCTCGATCACTGAAGGCATCAGCATCCCGTGAGATATGGCAGATACGACTGCCTTATGCGGTCCCGCATATCTTCAGCGGTCTTAAGGTCGCCATTACGCTGGCTATTATTGGCGCCGTCATCGCCGAGTTCGTTGCTGCCGAAAAAGGATTAGGATATTTCGTACAGTTCTCCACCTCCTATTTCAGAATCCCCCAGGCCTTTGCTGCTCTATTTTTCTTGTCCGCCGTCAGCCTTGTGCTGTTCAAGGCAGTACAAGTCGTACAAAAAACATTCTTTGGCTGGAGCCTACCCGCCGAAGACGAACGGTAGGCCAGCACTCGCACGGAGTAGAAGCGGCAAGCGGTCGTCCAACCGTTCGGCATTGCTCCAATACCCGGCAGCAACGCTGCTTCTTCGTTGGAGAGATCACCATGAGCGATACCCTCAAGGAACTACAGCTGGAAAGCACACTAGGAGGCATCGGCCACGAGCAGGAGCGTGACATTCCTGTCATCGACCTGTCCGACTTCGATGCAAGACGGGAAGAGATCAAGAAAAGTCTGTGGCAGGCGGCCAGCGAGGTAGGCTTCTTCCAGCTCGTCAATCACGGGATAGCGACACCCAAGATTCGTCAGGCATTCACGCTGGCAGAAGCCTTTTTCTCTCTGCCCAGTGACGTAAAGTCACGCTTCTCGCTGAAGCAGGGCAAGAACGCTGGCTGGGAGTTCAAGTCCCAGGTTAGGCCATCGACGCAAACCGCGGACCAGAAAGAGTCTTATCAGATCACGCTGCCCCATATGGAAGGACTGTGGCCCAACCAGACCACACTGGCGGAGTTTCAGCGCGTCATGCTCGATTTCGAGTACCAAGTCTGGCAGCTTGGTATGCGCGTGCTCTCTTGCGTGGCTGAACAGATGGGGTTTGAAAAGGATTTCTTTACGCGTGCTCATGACCGTAGCACACCGGAGTATCAGAGCACGCTGCGCCTGCTCCACTACTTGCCGCTCTCTCCCGAAGCCTTGTCGGATGCTTCGCTGTGGCGTGCCGGGGCACATACTGACTTCGACTGCTTGACCATGGTCTTCCAGCGCGAAGGTCAAGGCGGCCTACAAGTATGTCCTGGCCAGGAGGTGGGCGATGGAAAAGGCCCCGCTTGGACGAGCGTCACGCCGCGTGACGATATCATCACCTGCAATATAGGCGACATGCTGATGCGCTGGAGCGATGATGCTCTCAGATCGACGCTGCATAGAGTGCGCATGCCAACCCCAGAGGAGGCTGGCACACCACGCTACAGCATGGCGTTCTTCTGTCAGGCCAATCAGAACATCACCATTCAAGGTCCAGCCGGAAAGTATCCTCCCATCACGGCACACGACTATCTTCAACAACGCATCTCGGCCAACTTCAATGCGGTAAAGCAAGCACAGGCCAAATAAGGTGACTGGCCCGCCCAGGGGCGGGCCAGATAAGGCTTTCTCAATGGATCATTACCTTGCCGAGTCATTTTTCGGCCGCCTCGACGCGGCCCAGATGCGTCACCCAGGAGATGACGTCGGGGATGCCCGATTCCAGGGCGGCGGCTTCGTAGCTGCCGTGATGCCCGGCGGGGAGCTCATGGGCGATGCCCTTGTGGCAGTCGATGCAGGTCGCCTCGCCGCTGGCCAGCGAGGTGGAGTGAGCGCGGGCCGCGCGGCTGCTCTGGGCGGTGAAGTCCATGGAGTCGAACTCGTGGCAGTTACGGCACTCCAGCGAGTCGTTGGCCTCGAGCCGCGCCCACTCGCGTTGGGCCAGCTCCAGGCGTTTCTCCTCGAACTGCTCCTCGGTGCGGATGGTGCCGAACACCCAGCCCCATACCTCCTTGGAGGCCTCCATCTTGCGCGCGATCTTGTGCGTCCAGCCGTGGGGGACATGGCAGTCGGCGCACTGTGCCCTGACCCCGGAGCGGTTGGTGTAGTGGATGGTGTCCTGCATCTCGCGTAGCGGGTTGCGCTCCATCTCGTGGCAGGAGACGCAGAACTGCTGGGTATTGGTGGCCTCCATGGCGGTGTTGAAGCCGCCCCAGAAGATCACCCCGGCGATAAAGCCGCCCAGGGTCAGAAAGCCCAGGCTGAAGTGCACGCTGGGGCGGGTGAGCAGCCGCCAGTAGCGGCCCAGCCAGCGCTTCATGGCTCACCTCCCTGCTGCTCGCGCAGCATCTCGCCGAGCACCTGGTCGACGGTCTGGAAGCGATTGCCGACCAGCGGCGCGGCGTCGGTCTGGGGCACGTGGCACTGGGTGCAGAAGTAGCGGTCGGGGGAGACCGCGGCCAGCACCTGCTTATGGCGGTCCATGAAGTGGGTAACGCTGACCATCGGCGCCCCGGCGCGCACCGCGTTCTCGCGGCTGTGGCAGGTCAGGCACTGGTTGTGGCGCAGGTCGACCTGGTAATCGCGGATATTGTGCGGCACCACCGGCGGCTGCTCGGGATAGTTGAGCACCTCGCGCCCCGACTCGCGGGACTCGCCGGCCATCGGCGGGGCCGGCAGCGTCTCGGCGATGGTGCCGCCCTGGCGCAAGCCGTCCGGCGCCGAGGCCCGCGGGGGTTCCTCAGCGAGTGTCTGACCCGTCCAGGCCAGCGCGGCGCAGAGGCAGAGAACCGTAAGCCATTTCATCGCGTGTCTCCTTGCTGACGGCCTTAGGCCAGGTTGATCAGTTCCAGGCGCACCGCACACTTCTTGAAGTCGGTCTGCTTGGAGATCGGGTCGGTGGCGTCGAGCACCAGCTTGTTGACCAGGCGGTTGGCATCGAAGAAGGGCACATAGACCAGGCCCTGGGGTGGCCGCACCCGACCGCGGGTCTCGACCCGCAGGTGGAGTTCGCCGCGCCGGCTGGAGACCTTGACCTCGCTGCCGCGGCGCACGCCTTCGGCGCGGGCGTCCTCGGGGTGCATGTAGAGCAGCGCCTCGGGCACCGCGCGGTGCAGCTCCGGCACCCGGCGGGTCATCGAGCCGGTGTGCCAGTGCTCCAGCACGCGGCCGGTGCACAGCCAGTAGGGGTAGTCGTCGTCGGGTCGCTCCGGCGCCGGCTCGTCGGGCACCGCGAAGATCAGCGCGCGGTCGTCGGGCTTGGCGTAGAACTGCACGCCGCGGCCCTCCTCGACGTAGGGGTCGTAGCCTTCACGGTAGCGCCACAGGGTCTCGCGGCCGCCCACCACCGGCCAGCGCTTGCCGCGGGTCTGGTGGTAGACGTCGAAGTCGTCGAGATCCTTGCCCTTGCCGCGCCCGAAGCGGGCGTACTCCTCGAACAGCCCCTTCTGGACATAGAAGCCCAGCTCCTCGGACTCCTGGTTGGCGTAGCCCTCTTCGATGTCCGACAGCGGGTAGCGATCGACCTGGCCGTTGGCGTAGAGCAGCTCGAACAGCGTCTTGTCACGCAGCTCGGGGGCCGTCTCGAGCAGTTCCTCCGGCCACACCTCATCGACGCGGATCCGCTTGGAGAACTCGACCAGTTGCCACAGGTCGGAGCGCGCGTCGCCGGGGGCGCTGACCAGCTGGTGGAAGAACTGGGTGCGCCGCTCGGAGTTGCCGAAGGCACCCTCCTTCTCGACCCAGCTAGCAGCCGGCAGGATCAGGTCGGCGGACTGCGCCGAGGCCGTGGGGTAGATATCCGAGACGATCACGAAGGCCTCGGGATTGCGCCAGCCGGGCAGTACCTCCTGCATGGTATTGGGGCCGGCGTGCATGTTGTTGCAGACCTGGGTCCAGTAGACCTTGATCTCGCCGTCCTTGAGCTTGCGGCTCTGCTCCACGGCGTGAAAGCCGACCCGCTCGGGGATGGTGCCCTCGGGCAGCAGCCAGATCTCCTCCGCATCGCGGCGGTGATCGGGATTGGTCACCACGCGGTCGGCGGGCAGACGGTGAGCGAACGTGCCCACCTCGCGGGCGGTACCGCAGGCCGAGGGCTGGCCGGTGAGGGAGAAGGGGCTGTTGCCGGGCTCGGAGATCTTGCCGGTGAGCAGGTGCAGGTTGTAGATCAGGTTGTTTACCCACACCCCGCGGGTGTGCTGGTTGACGCCCATGGTCCAGAAGGTCATCACCTTGATGTCGGGGTCGGCGTAAAGCTCGGCAAGCTGCTGCAGGCGACGCTCCGAGACCCCGGACTCGCGGGCGGCGCGCTCCAGGGTGAAGTCGGCGACATGCTCGGCAAACTCGTCGAAGCTCATGTCCGTCCAGCGGTTGGGGTCATCGGCGTTGGCGGCCGCCTGCTGCAGCGGATGCTCGTCGCGCAGGCCGTAGCCGATGTCGTCCACCGCCCGGGCGAAGCCGACGTGGCTGTCGACGAAGTCGCTATCCACGTTGCCGCTCTGGATGATGTGGTTGGCGATGTAGTTGAGGATCACCACGTCGGCGTTGGGCGTCATCACCATGGGGATGTCGGCCAGGTCGAAGCTGCGGTGCTCATAGGTGGAGAGCACCGCCACCCGGGTATCCGGATAGGAGAGCCGGCGGTCGGTGACCCGGGTCCACAGCACCGGATGCATCTCGGCCATGTTCGAGCCCCACAGCACGAAGGCGTCGGCGTGCTCGATGTCGTCGTAGACGCCCATCGGCTCGTCGGAGCCGAAGCTGCGCATGAAGCCGAACACCGCCGAGGCCATGCAGTGGCGGGCGTTGGGATCGATGTTGTTGGTGCGCAGGCCGGCCTTGAACAGTTTGCTGGCGGCGTAGCCCTCCCAGATCGTCCACTGCCCGGAGCCGAACATCGCCACGCTATCGGGGCCGTGCTCGCGGATCGCCTGCTTGAACTTGTCGGCCATCAGGTCGAGGGCCTCGTCCCAGGAGACCGGCTCGAAGTCGCCGTCCTTGGCGTAGACACCGTTGCGCTTGCGCAGCAGCGGCTGGGTGAGGCGGTCCTCGCCGTAGAGGATCTTCGACAGGAAGTAGCCCTTGACGCAGTTGAGGCCGCGATTGACCTCGGAGTGGATATCGCCGTGGGTGGCGACGATGCGGTCGTTCTGGGTCGCCACCATCACGCTGCAGCCGACCCCGCAGAAGCGGCACGGCGCCTTGTTCCAGTCGAGCCGGGTCAGCTCGGCGTTGGTGATCAGGTTGGTGGCCCCGGCGGGAATCGCGATCCCCGCGCTGGCCGCGGCCACGGCGGCGGCATTGGCCTTGACGAATTCACGGCGTGTCAGCTTCATTATGCCCCCTCATGTGGTTCATCGGCGGTCGCCGGGTCGAGCAGCTGGTGGTAAACCAGCGCCGCGCCCAGTACTCCCGGTCGGGTCTGTACGCGGTCGATCAGGTCGAGCGCACGGCACTCTTCGAGGCTCTCCACCACCGCCACCAGCTTGCCCGCGGGATCCTCACCGCGGACCTCGCAGCCGGCGGCGGCATTCAGCCAGGCGGCGACCGCCGCCAGTTGCGGCGGTCGGACATGGACGATAAAGCTGGCGATATGCAGCGTGTCGGCGTTCATTGGCGCCCTCCCGCGGGTCGCTGGCCGTGGTCGACCAGGGTGATGGCATCGGTGGGACATACCGCCAGGCAGGCCCCGCAGCCGCGGCAGGCGTCGCTGTCGATATGCGGCTGCGGCGGGCGGCCAAGTGCCGGTGGAAAGTGGATCGCCCGCCACTCGCAGGCATCCTGGCAGGACTGGCAGTGGATCTGTGCCAGCGCCAGACAGCGCTGGTTGAGTTGGGCGTGCCAGGGGAACGCCTCGCGGCGGGTATCGAAGACGCCCGCCTGGCACACCTCGGCGCACTCGCCGCACAGCGAGCAGCCGTCGTCATCGAAGCGGATCTCGGGGTAGCCGCCGGCACCGCGCACCAGCACCCGCTCGGGGCAGGCGTCGAGGCAGTCGGTACAGCCGGTACAGCGCTGGGTGAGGTCGTCGGCGGTCCACGGCGGGCGGCGCACGGCGGGACGTCCGCTCATGGTGCGGAAGAACTGGCGGCGATCCGATTGGCGTTGTGCCTTATTATTATCGGTCATGGCAGCAGCGGCTCAGCCCGGAGGGCCGGGCGGGCCCGCGATCATCTGGTAGATCCATACTGCGAAGCCGTAGCTGCCGACCACCGCCACGGCGAGGATCGGAAACAGCAGCACACAGATGAACAGGAACAGCTTGAGCTCCTGCCGCTTGCGCACCGACGACGGGAGGCTGTCGGGGTCGCTCATGGCACTCTCCTGGCTGGGTGTGACAAATCACCGCATCTTGCCACCAGCCTAGCTAATAGATCCCCCCCGCCCTGTTGATCTGCGTCAAGGTTTAGCCAGACAGCCCCAGGCTTCGTTCGAAAACTGCCTGCGCTCGGCCATGCGGCGTTAAAAATCGGCTCGTGCGCGAGTCCGATCAAAATACTCATTTACACCCCGTAAACTCCGTCTTTTCGCCGATTTTTGCCTTGCCTGACCTTCGCTCGCCGACTTTTCGTACGAAGCCTGAAACGCCGCGAGCCCGCCAAAGGGCGGGCTCGCGGTGGGGCCTAGAGCTAGCCGAGCGTCAGGCGTCGGCGGCCTTGATCAGGGCGTCCAGCGCAGCCAGGTAGCCCTGGCTGCCGAGGCCGGCGATGACGCCGTCGGCGCGCAGCGAGACATAGGAGTGGTGGCGGAAGCTCTCGCGCTTGTGGACGTTGGAGAGGTGCACCTCGATGACCTTGCCGTCGAAGGCGTTGAGGGCGTCGAGGATCGCCACCGAGGTGTGGGTATAGGCCGCCGGGTTGATGATGATCGCCGCGGTACCGTCGAGCCTGGCGGCGTGGATGGCATCGATCAGCGCACCCTCGTGGTTGCTCTGCAGCGCCTTGGCCTCCCAGCCGTTGAACGCGGCCTTCTCGTAGAGCCGGTTATTGATGTCGTCCAGCGTCTCGTGGCCGTAGATCTCCGGCTGGCGGGTGCCTAGCAGGTTGAGGTTGGGGCCGTGCAGTACCAGCACCTTGGCTTGGCTCATCAGTCGATCTCCTTGAGCAGTTCACGCCGGTAGTGAGCGAAGAGGGTCGCAGCCTGTTCTTCGGCGGCGGCGCGCTTGGCTTCATCCTCGCAGAACAGCTTGAAGGCGTCGACGCCCTGGAACACGAACAGGCTGACGCCGCTCATCACGCTGGCGCCGGCGGCCTGGGCCGCGGCCACGAATTCGGTGACCGCCGGCACGTAGACGGCATCGAAGATCCAGTGGTGCGCCGCCACCAGCTCCTTGGGCAGCGGGCAGCCGGGGCTCTTCTCATGGCCGATGGGCGTGCAGTTGACCAACCCGTCGCAGCGCGGCACGGTGGCGGCGATCTGGTCGCGGCGGATGGTCGAGGCGTTGAAGCCCTGGGCGGCGAGCTCATCGGCCAGCTGGCGCGACTTGCTGTCGTCGAGGTCCATCAGGACCACCTCCTCGGCGCCGAGCTTGCCCAAGCCGAAGGCGGCCGCCTTGCCCACCCCGCCGGTCCCCAGCAGCAGCACCCGCCCCGGCGGGCGCTCGCCCAGGGTGGCACGATAGCCGCTGATAAAGCCGGTGAAGTCGGTGTTCTCGGCGACGATCTCGTCACCGGCGAAGACCAGCGTATTGGCCGCGCCAACCATTCGCGCCCCTTCGCTGGCCTGGGTGGCCAGGCGCACCGCCTCCTCCTTCCAGGGGAAGGTCACGTTGACGCCGCGATAGCCGGCGGCGCGTACCTTGTCGACCTGGCTGCTCAGCGAGTCGATGGGCTGCTCGTTGGCGTCGAACAGATCGTAGCTGGCGGGGATCCCGGTCAGTTGGCCGAGCCGCACGTGCAGGTCCGGCGAGCTGGAGTTCATGATGGCCTTGCCGATCAGACCCAGTTTCATAGCTAATCTCCTGATTGCACCACTAACGTTGGGCAGATTGGGCGGCAAGTCGGATGCCGGCATTGGCGGCACCGAACTGGTGATAGCCGCCGCGGCGCTCGACGATTTCGAAGAAGAAGCGCCCCGAGAAGGTCTCGGTGTAGGCGTGCAAGAACTCCCCTTCGTCGCTGCGATCGTAGAGGATGTTGCGCGAGCGCATCGCCTCGAGCAGCTCGCCATCGAGGTCGTAGCGGGCCTCGAGGTCGTCGTAGTAGTTCTGCGGGATGCGCAGCAGCGGCAGGCCCCGCGCCTTGAGCGCATCGACGCTGGCGAAGATATCGCGGCTGGCGAAGGCGATCTGCTGCACGCCACCCTGGTACTGGCTCAGAAAACGGCCCGGCAGGGTGTCGCTGGCCTGGGAGACGGTCAGCGGGATGCGAATCGAGCCCTCAGGGCTGGTCACCGCCTGGCTGACCATCAGTCCGCGCGGGTCGACGATCTCGTGCTCGGTCTCGGCATCGAAGCCGAACACGGTGCGGTAGAACAGCTGCCAGCCGAGCAGTTGGGTGGCCGGCAGCACATAGGAGAGGTGGTCGACTCGGGTCAGCCCGGCCTCATCGCGGCTATTCTGATCGAACAGCTCGAAATCGGTGCGCCACTGCAGGTCGCCAGCCGTCTCGTCATCGACCAGATAGATCAGGCTGCCTTCTATACCGCGCAACGCGGGTATCTCCATTTCACCTTCACTGACCTGGCTACGGAAGGTCTGGGCCTTGAAGGCCTTGGCTCGCGCCAGCGCCTTCTCCACATCGTCGACGCGAAAGCCCACCGCACACACCGCGGTGCCGTGGAGCAGGCGGAAGGTGTGGGCGAAGCTGTCGGTCTCGAAGTTGAGTACCAGATGCATGTCGCCCTGCTTCCAGAGCTCAACGTTCTTGGAGCGGTGGCGCCCCACGTGGCGAAAGCCCAGCGCATCGATAAACTCGCCAAGCGGCGCGGCGCTCTCCTCGTCGAGAGTGAACTCGATGAAATGAATGCCGTTATACTGCGGCGCTGGCGGGATGCGATTCGCCCAGGGGCCGTCCTCGACCAGGTTCTCGAGCAGGATCAGCGAGCGCAGGCCGTCGCGGGCGGTAGCCTCGGTGGGCCCGGCACGAAAGGCGTCATTGAAGATCTCCAGCGACAGCGGGCCGGCATAGCCGGTCTTGGCCAGCGCGACCATGAAGTCGCGCAGCGGCAGACGCCCCTGGCCGGGGAAGCAGCGAAAGTGACGGCTCCACTGCAGCACGTCCATGTCCAGCTGTGGCGCATCGGCGACCTGCACGAAGAAGATCTTGTCGCGGGGAATGCGGGCAATGGCCGCGAGGTCGTGGCCGCGGGAGAGAATATGAAAGCTGTCGAGCACGATGCCCAGCGCCGGGTGATCGGCGCGCCGCACCACTTCCCAGGCGTCGCGATAGTCGGAGATATGACGCCCCCAGGCCAGCGCCTCGAAGCCGATGCGAATGCCGCGCTTGGCGGCGCGCTCGGCCAGTTCGCGCAGGTCGGCGGCGGCCTGATCGAGGTCGTCCTGGCACTGCGGCGAGACATTGCTGCAGACCAGCAGGAAGTCGGTGCCGAGCTCCTGCATCAGGTCGAACTTGCGCTCGGCGCGCTGCATGTTGCGGCTGCGCTGTGGCTCGGGCATGGCCTCGAAGTCCCGAAACGGCTGGAAGGCAATGATCGCCAGCCCCAGCGAGGCGCACAGCTCGCGAAGCTCGGCGGGGGAGCCGTCGAAGGAGAGCAGGTCGTTCTCGAAGATCTCCACTCCCTCGAAGCCGGCGCGGGCAATGGCTTCCAGCTTGGACCTCAGATCGCCGCTCAAGCAGACGGTGGCAATGGCGCGCATGGTGTCCTCCGAACCGCGGGTGGTGGGAGCCCTGCCCCGCCCCAGCGGCATTTGTTTATATGGCACTCTTGGCATGGCGATGTGACGCGCGGCGTGGTCGCCAGATGCGCCGCCAACGCCTAAGACCTTGGTCGTATCGCCTTGATCATGCATTGACAGTTCTGGAAAGGAATTCTAGTTTGTTCGCTATTAGCACGCAAGTTCGACAACCGAACAACCCGACAACGCACTAACACAACAATCAGACGCACCCGGAGGACATCATGCTCAAGCCCACTCTCTCCAGCCTGGCCATCGCCATCACCTCTCTGAGCGTGGCTGGCAGCGCCCTGGCCGACTACCCTACGCGCAATATCCAGGGCACCATCCAGTGGGGCGCCGGCGGCGCCACCGACAACGTGGTTCGCAGCCTCACGCCCCACGTCGAGGAAGAGCTCGGCACCACCATCGTGCTGACCAACCGCGCCGGCGGTACCGGTGTGATCGGCATGAATCACGTCATGAACCAGCGCTCCGACGGCTACAACCTGCTGTTCGGTGCCGAGAACCCGCAGCTCTACCCGCTGATGGGCCTGGCCGACTTCACCTATGACGACATGCACACCGTCAACATCATCGGCCAGGGGCTGGTGGTGATCGCCACCCATCCCGACAGCCCCTTCGAGGACTTCGGCGAGCTGCTCGAGTACGCCAAGGAGAATCCCGGCGAGCTGCGCATGGGCGGTACCGGCGCCGGCGGCCTGCCGAGCACCGTCCACGCCATGATCAACGCCGTGGACGAGCTCGATATCCGCGATGTCACCTTCGGCGGCGATGGCCCCGGCGTCACCGCATTGCTCGGCGAACATATCGACTTCATGCCGCTGAGCCTGTCGGCGGTGGCCGAGCAGATCCGCGGCGGACGCCTCAAGGGCCTGGCGGTGCTCTCCGACGAGGAGCTCGAGGAGCTGCCCGGCGTGCCGCCGATCACCGAGGCGCTGCCGGATATCGAGGCGTTTCTGCCGTGGGGCCCGTTCTGGGGCGTGTTCGTCCATCAGGACACCCCGGATGACGTCAAGGCGGTACTCGAGGATGCCTACTACAACGCCGTGGCCTCGGACGAGTTCCAGCAGTTCCTCGAGGACTTCGGTGGCGCGTCGCTGAACCTGTCCGGCGACGAGGCTCAGGAGTACCTCGACAACTGGCAATCGGTGACCGCCTGGTCAATGTACGACGCGGAAGCGGAAACCATCGACGTCTCCCCCGAGGAGCTCGGTATCCCGCGCCCGTAACCGCCCATTACGCCGTAACCCGGGCCGACGCAGCATGGCTGCGCCGGCCCGTCGGAGTCTCGCATGGATAATAAGCCCGACAAGCTGCAGGTCGGCGAACGCGTCTTCGACTGGCTGCTGCTGCTGTTCAGCGGCGCCGTCTTCTACCACGCCTACCAGATCACCGGTTTCTCCTCGATCAATTCGGCCGGGGCTTTCCCGATCGGCCTGTCGCTGATCCTGATCGCCTCCTCGATCGCCGTGCTGGCCGGCCACCGCCGCAAGCAGAAGCCCGATACCGAGGGCGCGCTGGACGAGCTCAAGGCCTTCCTGCGCCAGCACTTCCCGCTTAACGTTCTGGTGTTCTCGGCGCTGGCGGTGGCCTATTTGATTGCCATCGAGCCGGCCAGTTTCTTCCTCAGCACCTTTATCTTCCTGATGCTGGCGATGCTCTTTCTGCGCCGCGGCAAGCCGATCAGCACCCTGCTCACCACAGCGGGTGCGATCGCCGTGATCTACGTCCTTTTCACCGTGGTGTTCCGCGTCTACCTGCCATGAGTGGCGGCCCGGCTTCCCTGACTCAACGAGGCATCGCATGAGTGATACCTTCTCTTACCTGCTGATGGCCTGGCTCGATCCCCAGCTATTGGCCCTTACCGCCCTCGGCACCCTGGCCGGCATCTATGTGGGTGCCATTCCCGGGCTGTCGGTGACCATGGCGGTCTCGATCCTGATCTCCTTCACCTTCTCCTGGGATATCAACAACGCCCTGGCGCTGATGGTGGGGATCTATGTGGGCGGGGTCTACGGCGGTTCGCGTACCGCTATCCTGCTCAATATCCCCGGCTCGCCGGCGGCCCTGACCACCGCCTTCGACGGCTATCCGCTGGCCCAGCGCGGCGAAGCCGGGCGCGCCATCGGCCTGAGTACCGTGATGTCGGTGATCGGCGGTTTCGTCGGCGTGGCGATCCTCGCCGCTACCGCGCCGATGCTCTCCGACCTGGCGCTGCGCTTCGCTCCCCGCGACTACTTCCTGATCGCCGTGCTCGGCCTGCTGCTGGTCAGTACGCTGTCCGGCAAGTCGTTGGCGCGGGGGATCTTCGCCGTGGCCCTGGGCGGGGTCATCGGCCTGGTCGGCATGGACCCGGTCACCGCCCAGGGCCGCTTCACCATGGGCAATATGAACCTGATGGGCGGCATCCACTATGTGGTGGTGATGATCGGTCTGTTCGGGGTCGCCGAGGCCTTCTATCAGCTGCACCACCTCAATACGGTGCCGGTGAAGCAGAAGGTCGACAAGATCGTGCCCTCCTTCAATATGGTGGTTAAGTACCTGCCGCTATCGCTGCGCACCTCGGTGATCGGGGTCGTCGTCGGTGCCCTGCCCGGCACCGGCGGCGATATCGCCTCGCTGTTCGCCTACGACCACGCCAAGCGCACCGTCAAGAACCCCTCGCGGCCGTTCGGCGAGGGTGCCTATGAGGGGCTGGTGGCACCGGAGACCGCCAATAACGCCGCAGTGGGCGGTGCCTATGTGCCGATGCTGACCCTGGGCATGCCCGGCGACGCGGTGACCGCGGTGATCATCGGTGCGCTGGTGATCCACGGCCTCAATCCCGGGCCGATGCTGATGGTCGAAACGCCGCACATCTTCTGGTTCACGGTGGGTAACCTGGCGCTGGCCAATATTTTCCTGCTGGTCTTCGGCCTCACCGGCATCAAGCTGTTCTCGAAGATCGTCGAACTGCCCAAGGCGATACTGATCCCGCTGATCCTGGTGCTGTGCGTGGTCGGCACCTACTCAATCAACAGCAATATGGTGGAGGTCTACTGGATGCTCGGCTTCGGCATCCTCGGCTACTTCCTCAAGGTGTTCGGCTTCCAGATGGGGCCGATCATTCTTGGGGTGATTCTCGGCCCGCTGCTCGACGAGACCTACCGCCAGGCGATGTCGTCGGTGGGTGACAGCGTCGGTGAGTTCCTGCTGGCACTGGTGGCCAACCCGCTGTCGCTGGTGCTGACCAGCGTGATCGCGCTGGTGCTGCTGGGCAATACGCCGGCCAAGCGCTGGCTGATGACGCGCCTGTCACGGCGCTGAGCGGCACGCCCATGGTTGCGCTCTTGACCCACCCGCGCGCGGCGCTGGTGTTCGACTTCGACGGGGTGATCCTCGACTCGGCGAGCCTCAAGCGCGAGGCCTTCGCCGCACTGTACGACGACTATCCCGCTCACCAGCGAGAGGCGATCCACGCCTACCTGGGCCGCCGCGGCGGCCAGCCGCGGGAGGTCAAGTTCCGCCATATCGAGTCGCATATCCTCGGCCGCGACGTGGGTGCGGCCGATATCGACGCCCTCTGCGCCCGCTTCAAGTCGGTGGTCGCCGAGCGCATCCGCGCCGCGCCGGCGATCCCCGGGGCGCTCGACTTCCTGAGCCGCTGGCAGGGCCGACTGCCGCTCTATCTGCTCTCGGCAACCCCCGGCCATGAGCTGCGCGAGATCGTCGAGCAGCGCGACCTGGCACGTTATTTCGAGGCGGTGATCGGCGCGCCCCCGGACAAGGTCACCGGCATGCGCAACCTGCTGGAGCGCTACCGCCACCCGGCCGTGCATACGGTGATGATCGGCGACTCCTACAACGACTACCGTACCGCCCGCGGCAACGGCACCCGCTTCGTGGGTGTCTGCGCCGACCCGAGCGCCTCGCCCTTCCCCGATGAGGTGGTCACCACCCCCGACCTGCACGGCCTGGAGGCGGCGATGGCACGGCTGTCGCCTTAAGCGGACGCGTCGTCTTCAGCCTCGCCCATCCAGCGCTGCCAGACCCGACACACCAGCTCGCGGTGCGCCGCCACTTCATCAGCCGCGACCATCCGCTCGCCCTTGGTCAGCGCAGCGCGGTGGGTGGCGTGGCGGTAGGCCAGGTAGGCGTCGCGCAGCCCCTGGGCCTCTTCGGCGGGCAGCCGCTGGCAGGCCTCGAGGGTCTCGAGCAGGCGCATATTGTCGCTCCAGCGCAGCAGCTCGCGAGTATCGGCGCTCATCGCCAGCACCGCGAACTGGCACAGGAACTCGATATCGACCATGCCTCCGGCGTCCTGCTTGAGGTCGAAACGCCCCGCTTGCCGGGCGCTGGCGGTGCTGCCCAGATGGTCGCGCATCTTGTGGCGCATCTTGACCACCTCTTCGCGCAGCGAGGCGAGGTCGCGGCGTGCACCGAGGATCTCGCTGCGAACGGCGTCGAAGCGCTCGCCAAGATGGCGATCGCCGGCGACGACCCGGGCACGCACCAGCGCCTGATGCTCCCAGGTCCAGGCCTGGTGGCGCTGGTAGTCGGCGAAGGCCTCCAGCGGCGTGACCAGTAGCCCGGCGTTACCAGAGGGCCGCAGCCGCATGTCCACTTCGTAGAGCGCACCAGCCGGGGTCACCGCGGTGAGCAGGTGGATGATGCGCTGACCGAGGCGGGTGAAGAATACCGGGTTGTCGATCGGCCGCGGTCCGTCGGTGGTGCCCTGGGAGGCGGCGTCGTGGATGAACACCAGGTCGAGGTCCGAGCCGTAGCCGAGTTCGATACCGCCCAGCTTGCCGTAGCCGACGATGATGAAGTCGGTGTCGCCGGGCACGCCATCGCGGCGCTGCGGCCGGCCGTGCTTGCGGGTCAGGTGCTTCCAGGCCATCGCCAGCACCTGCTCGAGGACCACCTCGGCGATGTAGGTCAAGAAGTCGCTGACCTTCATCAGCGCGCGGGCACCGGCGATATCCGAGGCCGCCACGTGCAGCACCTGGGCGTGCTTGAACACCCGCAGCGCCTCGAGCTGGGCCTCTTCGTCGTCTTCCGGGATACGCCCCAGCGCCTGGCGCAGCTCGTCGGCGAGGTGCTGCTTGTCGGCCGGGGTGTAGAGCGTCGCCGGGGTCAGCAGCTCATCGAGCAGGATCGGGTGGCGGGCGAGCTGCTCGGCGATCCACGGGCTCGCCGCGCAGAGCCGCATCAGGTGGCTCAGGGCCTGGGGGTTCTCACGCAGCAGCGCCAGGTAGGCGGTGCGCCTCAGCACCCCCTCGAGCAGCGGCAGCACCCGCTCGAGCACCAGGTCCGGGGCCTCGCTGTCGGCCATCGCCGCGAGCAGCATCGGCATCAGCGCATCGAGGCGCTCGTAGCCGATACGCTGCATGCTCTTCACCGCCCGCGACTCGCGCAGGGCCGCCAGGCGCTTGGCGGCCGCGGCGGCATCCGCGAAGCCCGCCCCGCGGAGCAGCGCCTGGATATCATCGTCGTCCATGATGCCGCGCCACAGGCCGCGCCACTCGTCCAGATCGGGCTCGTCGTCGCCGTCGGCAGCCTCTTCCACCTCATCTTCCGGGTCGGCGATCACCGCGTCGAAGTGGCCGCGAATGCGCCCGCGCACCTCGTTCAGGCGCGCCATCAGCGCTGGCCAGTCGGGCTGGTCCAGCGCCAGGGCAACCCGCTCGCGCTCCTCGTCGTCCTCCGGCAGTGCCTGGGTCTGGCGATCCTCGAGGGCCTGGATAGCGTGTTCCAGGTCGCGCAGGAAGGCGTAGTCGGGCTCCAGCTCATCGACCACCGGCTGGGGTAACAGACCCAGCGCCGGCAGGGTGTGCAGTGCCTGGCGCAGCGAGGTGATCTGCAGCTCGGTGTCGCGGCCACCGCGGATCAGCTGAAAAGCCTGGACCACGAACTCGACCTCGCGAATGCCGCCGCGGCCGAGCTTGATGTTGTCGTCCATGCCCTTGCGCCGCACCTGGCGATTGATCATGTCCTTCATTTCGCGCAGCGACTCGATGGCGCCGAAGTCGAGATAGCGGCGGTAGACAAAGGGCCGCAGGCTGGCCAGCAGCTCGTCGCCGGCCTGGCGGTCGCCGGCCACCGGGCGCGCCTTGAGCATGGCGTAGCGCTCCCACTCGCGGCCCTGGTCCTGGTAGTAGCTGGCAAGCGATGAGAAGCTGCCGACCAGCGGGCCGCCGTCGCCCAGCGGGCGCAGCCGCATGTCGACGCGAAAGGCGAAGCCGTCGGCGGTGACCGCGTCCAGCGCGCCGATCAGCTTCTGGCCCAGCTTGGTGAAGTACTCCTGGTGATCGAGCTCGCGCTTGCCGCCCTGGGTGGTGCCCTTGTCGGGAAAGGCGAAGATCAGATCGATATCCGACGACAGGTTGAGCTCGCCGGCGCCCAGCTTGCCCATGCCCAGCACCACCAGCCGCTGCGGTTCGCCGTCGCGCTCGGCCGGCCACCCCCAGCGCTCGGCGTGGTGTGCCTCGAGCCACCCCAGGGCGCCCTCCAGACAGACCTCGGCGAGGCGAGAGACGCTGCCCGCCGTGGCCCACATGTCGATACCCGGCGGGCGGGTCAGGTCGCGCCAGACGATGCCCAGCATGCGCGCCCGACGAAAGCGCCGGACCACACGCTGCATGGCCGCTTCGTCCTTGGCGTCCTGGAGCAGTTCAGCCAGCCACTCGGTCTGGGCATCGGCGCTGGGCGGTGCGTCGAGCTCGTCGGCGGCATCGAGCTGCATCAGCCAGTCGGGGTAGCGCATCAGGGTATCGGCAGCGAAGTCGGAGACGCTCAGCACCCGCGCCAGCTGGACGCGGCGCGGCGCCGAGAGCGCTTCCCAGCTGGCGCTGGGACCCTCCTGCTGCTGCATCTCGGCCAGGTTATCGGCCTGGCTCAGCGCTTCGTCGAGTCGCTGGCTCAGCTGGCCGAGGCGCGTATGCAGCGCCCTGGGCAGGTCGTCGCGGGGCAGGAAATCGTCGGGCAGCGCCATGGGCATCTCTTCGTCAGCGGCAAGTTGCCCTCAGCATAGCGAAGCCCAGCGGCGGGGGTCACCTTTGATGCCTATGACAGCCGCTTGGATCTGACCCGGGGGCTTACCCTATTAGCCGCTGGCCGATCAGCAGCAGCCAGGTGATAGCGGCAAACAGCAGCGACAGCATCACCGCCGCCGAGCCGATATCCTTGGCGCGACCGGAGAGTTCGTGGTGCTCGGTGCCGATGCGATCGACCACGTTCTCGATGGCGCTATTGAGCAGTTCGACGATCAGCACCAGCAGGCAGCTTCCGATCAGCGCAATCCACTCCAGCGGCGTACGGCCGATCCAGATCGCCAGCGGCAGCAGCACCAGGCACAGCGCGACCTCTTGGCGAAAAGCCGCCTCGTTGCGAAACGCGGCCTTGAGGCCCTTGAGTGAGTAGCGGGTCGAGTGCACCAGATGGCGCCAGCCGGTATGCCCAGGTTTCATGGTATCGCTCTTGCTATGGAATCGGAGCCGCCGCAGCGGAAAGGTGACGATAGTAGCAAAACCGCGCGATGGCGACGTCGCACCTTAGTGGTCACGAATCATGGCATCGAGGTCCTCGGCCAGCGGGTCGAGCACCTGGGTCCAGTTCAGCCAGGGCGTGCTCGAGGTGCCGTTGACCAGCGCGGTGAATACCCCCCAGCGCCCGCTGTCGGTGCGGAAGTAGCCGCCCACCGAACGCACCGCAAAAGGCTGATTGAGGGTGCCGGTCTTGAGCATCACATTGTTCTGAAAGCGCTCGCTGCCGCGGCGAATGAAGCGCGACGGGCCATTGACCGGCGTTTGCATGCTGGCCAGCAGGTGTGGAAACAGCGCCGGTCGCTGATAGGCGTACTCGAGCATCGCATTGACCCCCGCCGCCGAGGTGCGGTTGGTGGTGGTCAGGCCGCTACCGCTGTGCAGCGTCACCGGGCCGTGGCCGGGAATCGCCGTGACATAGGCCTCGAGGGCCTGGGCGGCTTCCTCCAGCGAGGTCTGGGCGGTGGGCACCAGCCCCAGGTTAAGCACGTCGGCCATGAAGTTGTTGGAGTAGTTCATGGTCCGCAGCACCAGCTCCTGAAGCGGTTTGCCGTCCACCGCCGCCAGCCGGCGAGCGGCGCCGTTGGGCTCCTCCGTGGAGGTCACATAGGGCACCCCGGCAGCGTCGCCGCCGACCTCGATGCCGGCCTGGGCAAACAGCGCCAGCAGCGTCTGAGCGGTCTGGCTGGCCGGGTCGGAGCTGGCCCGGTAGACCTCGCGAGGGTGGGCGTTGGCGGCGATCTGGCCGCGCAGGATCATGGTATCGCCGCTGCCGTCGGTGACGCGCTCGGCGTTGAGCTCGGTGGTATTGCCCGCGGCCACGGTGGTGACCTGATTGTTGATACCGATCACCGGCTCGACGGTGTCGCAGCTCAGTACCCTGGCCGAGTCACCGACGCTGGCAGCAGGATGTACGTTCATGCACCAGCTGCCGTAGTTGACTCCCGCCGAGCTGAGCAGTGCACTGTAGGTGTTGGCCGAACGTTCGACGGTCTCGCAGCGGTCACGGGTCACGCAGGCCACCGGGCCGAAGCGCCACTGGCTGACCACCAGCTGGCCGTTGATGCTGCGTATGCCGCGCTGGCGCAGCAGCTGCACCAGTTTCCACAGCTCCTCGGAGACCAGCGCCGGGTCGCCGCCGCCCTCGAAGATCAGATCCCCCTGCAGGACACCGTCGGCGTCGATCTCAGCGGCGCTCTTCAGCTCGCTGGTGAAGCGGTGCTGCGGCCCCCAGCGATCCAGCGCCGCCGCCGCCAGGTAGATCTTCGATACCGAGGCCGGCGATAGCTGGCGCTCCGGGGCAATTGCCCCCAGCAACTCGCCGTTGCCGTCCAGCAGCCGCGCCTCGGCGCTGATCAGAAAGCCCTGCTCGGTCATTCGTTCGAGGTTGGCGAACCCGGCGGCCATGGCCGGCAGCGCCAGCAGTGACAGCGACAGGCCGCCTATCAATAGGGCAGCAACTCGCGGGGCGATAAGGCGACGCAGCATGCACAACTCCTGAATCAGTGGGCCGAAACCTTGGAAAACACCTGTATGACCACCACCCCGCCGATGATCATCGCCAGACCCAGCAGCGCCGGCAGGTCGGGCACTTCGCCGTAGAGTAAGATGCCGATCAGCGTGACCAGCACGATCCCCAGCCCGGCCCAGAAGGCGTAGGCGACGCCCACCGGCAGGGTACGCAGCACCAGCGTCAGCATGTAAAACGCCGTGGCGTAGCCGACCACCACCAGCACACTGGGCCATAGCCGGGTGAACTCGTTGGACGCCTTGAGGGCGCTGGTGGCGATCACCTCGGCAATGATCGCCAGCGCCAGAAAGAGATATGTCATGGCCTGCTCCTGCAAATTGGCCCGCCAGTCTAGCGCTCGAGATCCAGACTGTCCCGCGGCACCAGTTCCGGTCGCCAGGCAAGCGATGCCTTTAGCCGCCACAGCGTCTGGCCGCTGACGAGGTACTTGCGCTCGAAGGGAGTGAGCGGATCGCCGCCCGGATCGAAGGCCTCGATCGTTGCCGACACGCCGGTGACCTGCCCCAGCGCCTGGCCGAACTCCTGCACATAGATCGCCCAATTGGAGCGCAGTTCCAACTGACCGCCCAGGGCCAGCAGATGCGGCAACACCGGGTGGCCCTGCCAGCGCAGCTTGAGATGCACCGACTTGGGATAGGGATTGGGGTAGAGCAGGTAGTGGTACTCGGGCTGCCAGCCAGCCGCCAGCGCCAGCCGCCAGAAGTCGACCAGGTCGGCGCGCACCAGTTGGGCGTTGGCCGGCAGCGGGCCATGGTCCCGCGACAAACGATCGGCGCTGCGGTCGATGCCCAGCACGGCATGCCCAGGATGGTGCAGGGCCAACCGCCGGGTCGACAGCCCCACGCCGCAGCCGGCATCCAGCACCAGTGGCTTGCCCTGCTCGGCCAACCAGCCCGCGGCGGTGTCGAAGGCGGCTCGGGTGTGCTCGGCGATGGGCTTGCGCCAGGGGTGCTGGAGGGCACGCTGCACGCGACGCGGCAGATCATCATGGGGCCCGGTCTGGCGGGACTGAATAGGGCGTGACGGCGAATGGGAGTACAAGGCGGACATGGCAGCGGCAGGGTGGCAGAATCAGTGGCCATGGTAGCAGCCCGCCGCCGCCGACACAGGCCATGCGATGCGCAAAAAAACGGCGCCCCCCGGAGGACGCGCCAACTACCAACTCGTATGACTCAAACAGCCGTTTCATCCTAGCGCTGCATCGCGTCAATTTCAAACATTTGTTTTACCGCCGACCGACTAACGCTCACGGGGGCTGCATGACGCCACGCCGAACCCGGTGCTATCATCGTGGCATTCGAAAAAACGACTCGTAGACACCAACAGCACAACGAGGAACGCGGCTTGTCACAGTTACCGGTGATTGTCGGCATGGGCGGGGTCAACGCCGCCGGCAGAACCTCGGGCCATCAGGCCTACCGTCGCACGGTGCTTGCTGCCCTGCACAAGGATGACCAGGAACAGACGCTGCTGGGCTTGGCCGCCATGATGCGCCTGGCCCAGCCCAGCGAGGACGACACCTGGCAGGATGCCAGCGGTGAACCACTGGACGCCGCGGCGCTGGTCGAGCGCTATCGCCAGCGGGTCCTTGATCACACCCTGATCCGGCGCATCGAGGATCCGCGCTTCAACGAAGACGGCATTCCCGCCAATCGTCAGGCTCAATTGGCCATCGACGCGCCGATGACCTTCCGCGTGCGCCGCCGCCAGCTGCCCGACACCCTCCCCGAGACCTGGCAGGTCCGCGAGATCGACCGCCACCAGTTGGAGGTCAGCGTGCCCGCCGGCACCCTGGACGTGATGCTGCCCGAGCGGCGCCCGGCCCAGGTGCGTGCCGCCGGCCAACTGCCCAGCGGCTTCGAACCGAATCGCTTCTACCGCAGCGTGCACCACCCACGCGGGCTGTCGATGAGCATCTTCGGCGCCTCCGACTGCCTCGGTCAGAGCGGCCTCTACTGGCAATCGCTGCAGGACCGCCTCGATCCCGACGACATCGCGGTGTATGCCGGCAACTCCATCGGTCAGCTCGACGACCCGGGCTGGGGCGGGCTGCTCAAGAGCTTCGTCTCCGGCAACCGCGCCACCTCCAAGCAGATGCCGCTGGGCTACGGCCAGATGCC
This sequence comes from Halomonas sp. ML-15, assembly GCF_014779595.1. GTDB lineage: Bacteria > Pseudomonadota > Gammaproteobacteria > Pseudomonadales > Halomonadaceae > Franzmannia. Next base: position 241,328 of record NZ_JACXZT010000009.1, on the reverse strand, counting down.
GGCCGACTTTCTCAACGCCTATGTACTGGGCAGCGTTGGCGCTACCGGCTCGGTGCAGGGGGCCTGCGCGAGTTTCCTCTACAACCTGCGCCTGGGCGTCGATGACATCGCCAGCGGCCGCCGTCGCGTGGTGATGGTAGGTACCGCCGATGCGCCGATCACCCCCGAGATCATCGAGGGCTTCCGCGCCATGGGCGCGCTGGCCGACGACGAGAGCCTCAAGGCGCTCGACGCCCTGGCGCTGCTCACCGATGCCGACTATCAGCGCGCCTGCCGGCCGTTTGCCCGCAACTGCGGTTTCACCATCGCCGAGGCCAGCCAGTTCGTGCTGCTGATGGACGACGCCCTGGCGCTGGAGGTCGGCGCCCAGATTCTCGGCGCGGTACCCGGGGTGTTCGTCAATGCCGACGGTTGGAAGCGCTCGATCTCGGCGCCGGGTATTGGTAACTACATGACCCTGGGCAAGGCCGTGGCGCTGGCCAACGCCATACTCGGTCCCCAGGCGGTGCGCGAGCGCAGCTTTCTGCACGCCCACGGCACCAGCACCCCCAAGAACCGAGTGACCGAATCCCATGTCTTCGACCGCATCGCGGCGGCCAATGGCATCGACGACTGGCCAGTGGTGGCCGTCAAGGCCTTCGTCGGCCACTCCCAGGGCAGCGCCGCTGGCGATCAGCTGGCCAGCGCCCTGGGCAGCTTTGCCCATGGCTGGCTACCGGGCATCCCCACCCTGGATGCGGTGGCAGACGATGTCCACGCCAAGCGGCTGCGCTTCTCCCGCGACGCCCAGGCCTTCGAGGCCGACGCCTGCTTCATCAATGCCAAGGGCTTCGGCGGCAACAACGCCACCGGCCTGGTGCTGTCGCCGGCGGTGACCGAGCGCCTGCTGGTCCAGCGCCACGGCGCCGCCGCCGTGGAGGCCTGGCGCACCCGCCGCGAGGCCACCCTGGCGATCAGCGCCACCTACGAGCGCGTCGCCGACCGCGGGCATTTCCAGGCGCTTTACCGCTTCGGCGAAGGCGTGCTGGAGGGGCCCGAGCTGACCATCAGCGCTGCACAGATCGAGATTCCCGGCTATGCGCGGCCGGTGTCGCTGAACGTCGCCAACCCCTACGGGTCACTCGACGACTGAGCAGCGTTTCACTGGCGGCGTCATCCATACAACTACTAGGGAAGCAGCGCTGGCATGAATATCGTGGTTTACCCCGGCACTTTCGACCCCATCACCAACGGCCACTACGATCTGATCGAACGTGCCGCCAAGATGTTCGACAAGGTGGTGATCGCAGTGGCAGCGAGCCCCGGCAAGCGCCCCGCCTTCGACCTCGACGTCCGCGTGGCGCTGGCCCGTGAGGTGGTCAAGCCGCTGCCCAACGTCGAGGTCACCGGCTTCGCCTGCCTGCTCACCGAGCTGCTCGAGCAGCAGGGCGCACGGATCATCCTGCGTGGCCTGCGCGCGGTGTCAGACTTCGAGTACGAGCTGCAGCTGGCCAACATGAATCGCGCCCAGTCTCCCGGGGTGGAGAGCGTCTTCCTCACCCCGGCGGTGGAGAACTCCTATATCTCCTCTACCATCGTGCGCGAGATCGCTCGGCTGGGAGGCGATGTTTCCCAGCATGTGCACCCTATGGTCGTCGAGGCGCTCGACAGGCATTACAATACCTGAGTAACGTACTAAGACTTACGCTCAGGCAATCCCGAGGTAGCCCCATGGCCCTGATGATCACCGATGAGTGCATCAACTGCGACGTCTGCGAACCCGAATGCCCCAACGGCGCCATTTCGCAGGGAGAGGAGATCTACGTCATCGATCCCGGCCTGTGCACCGAGTGCGTCGGTCATTTCGACGAGCCCCAGTGCCAGCAGGTGTGTCCGGTGGACTGCATTCCCCTCGACCCCCAGCGCGAAGAGAGCCGCGACGATCTGATGAAGAAGTATCAGCGCATAACCGCCGCCTGAGCCTACCGCCGCAAGGACGCCGATGAGCGCCGCTTCCACGACCAGCCCCGACCGCCGCATCTGGCTGCTGGCCTGGCCGATCATCCTCTCCAACATTACGGTGCCGCTGCTCGGTCTGGTGGATACCGCCGTGGTCGGCCACCTGCCCGACTCGCGCTACCTGGCCGCGGTCACCCTCGGCGCGACCCTGTTCAGCTTTCTCTACTGGGGTTTTGGCTTTCTGCGCATGGGCACCACCGGCCTGACCTCCCAGGCGGCGGGCCGCGAAAACGACAGCGAGGTGCGCAACCTGCTCGGCCAGTCGCTGCTGATGGCCGGCGGCATCGGCGTGGCGCTGATCGTGCTCTCGACGCCGCTGATCGATCTCGGCCTGTGGCTGCTCGACGGCAGCGAAGTGGCCACCGAGCTGGCCCGGGAATACGCCCAGATCCGCATCCTGTCGGCGCCGGCGGTGCTCGCCAACTACGCCATCCTCGGCTGGTTCCTCGGCCAGCAGAACGCGCGGGTGACGCTGGCCATCCTGGTGCTGACCAACAGCGTCAACATCGTGCTCGACCTGCTGTTCGTGGTCGGCCTGGGCATGACCAGCGACGGCGTGGCCTGGGCCACGGTGATCGCCGACTACACCGCGCTGGCCTTCGGCGGCTGGCTGGTGATGCGTCAGCTCAAGCTGCTCGAGGGCCGTTTCCTGCGCCAGCGCCTGCTCAAGCTTGGCGCCTACAGCGAGCTGTTTCAGGTCAATAGCCACCTGTTCATCCGTACCCTCGGGTTGCTGTTCGCCATGGCCTTCTTCACCGCCCAGGGCGCCAGCCAGGGCGACACCGTGCTGGCCGCCAACGCCGTGCTGCTGCAGTTCATCATGCTGACCTCCTACGCCCTGGACGGTTTCGCCCACGCTGCCGAAGCGCTGGTGGGCCGCTCGGTGGGGCGTCGCCGCTGGGACGAGTTCGGCGCGTCGGTGCGAGCCGCCACGCGCTTCTCACTGATCGCCGCCGGAGGCGCTTCACTGGCCTTCCTGCTCGGCGGTCAGGCGCTGATCGCACTGCTTACCGACCTCCCCGAGGTACGCGCCACCGCCGCGCTCTACCTGCCCTGGATGATCGTCATGCCGCTGCTGGCGGTGTGGAGCTACCTCCTCGATGGGGTCTTTATCGGCGCCACCGAGACCCGCGCCATGCGCAACAGCATCTTTATCGCCCTGGCGGCCTATCTGCCGCTATGGTGGTTGACACAGGGCCTCGGCAACCACGGCCTGTGGCTGGCTTTTACCGTCTTCACCCTGGTGCGCTCGGCGACGCTCACCGGCTACTACCTCAGCTACCGGCAGAAGCGTTGGCGGGCCAGCGTTGACCCAGCCTGAGCGGCCAAGTCAGGCTGAGTGCGCTAACTTGGATCTACCCAAACTAATAAAAGCGACCGTGCCATGCTCAAGTTCCTGTCACGCCCAGCCGTGAGGCTGGTAGAGCGTTACCTGCCCGATCCGTATATTTTCGTCCTCTTGCTGACCCTGATTGCCGCCACCGCTGCCATCGCCGTGGAACGCCAGACGCCGCTGGCGGTGATGCGCTTCTGGGGTGATGGCTTCTGGGGGCTGCTGGCATTCTCGATGCAGATGCTGCTGGTACTGGTGACCGGCTTCATGCTGGCCAGCTCACCACCGGTCAAGCGGCTGCTCGAACGGCTGGCCGGCAAGGCCACTAGCGCCGGGGGTGCCATCCTGCTGGTGACCGTGGTGTCTCTGGCGGCCAGCTGGATCAATTGGGGCTTCGGGCTGGTGGTCGGTGCGCTGTTCGCCAAGGAGCTGGCACGCCAGATTCGCGTCGACTATCGATTGCTGATCGCCAGCGCCTACTCAGGGTTCGTGGTCTGGCACGGCGGCCTGGCCGGCTCGATCCCGCTGACCATCGCCACCGACGGCCACTTCAGCGTCGAGCAGATCGGCGTGGTCGGCACCGGCAGCACCATCTTCGCCTTCTTCAACCTGGCGATCGTGGCCTGCCTGTTCGTGGCCGTGCCGCTGGTCAACCGCATGATGCTGCCCGACGACAAGGACAGCGTCTATATCGACCCTGCCCAGCTAGACGATACGCCGCCAGCGCGCAGTCGCATCACGCGCCCCGCCGAGCGCCTCGAGAACAGCCAGGCGCTGGCCTGGCTGGTCGGTATCCCCGGACTGCTCTTCCTCGCCGATCACTTCCTGCTACGCGGCGGCAGCCTCAACCTCAATATCGTCAACTTCCTGTTTCTGTTCCTGGCGATCGTTCTGCACCGTACACCGCGGCGACTGCTCGACTGCCTGCACGAGGCGATCAAGGGCGGCGCCGGCATCGTCATCCAGTTCCCCTTCTACGCCGGGATCATGGCGATCATGGTCGAGTCGGGGCTGGCCCAGAGCATGTCCGAGGGGCTGGTATCGTTCGCCACCGAGGCCTCGCTGCCGTTCTGGTCATTCATCAGCGCCGGCATCGTCAACCTGTTCGTGCCGTCGGGCGGCGGCCAGTGGGCGGTACAGGCCCCGGTAATGCTGCCCGCCGCCGAAGCGCTGGGCGTCGATGTCTCGCGGGTCGCCATGGCGGTGGCCTGGGGCGATGCCTGGACCAACCTGCTGCAGCCGTTCTGGGCCCTGCCGGTGCTGGCCATCGCCGGGCTCAAGGCCAAGGACATCATGGGCTTCTGCCTGATCCAGCTGTTCATCACCGGTGCGATCATCGCGGTGGGGCTGACCTGGTTCTAATACCATTCGGGCGCTTACTGCCCTGGAGTCTGCTGGTTTCGACCGATCTTTGCGTACACTCCCATCACCTCACTGAATGAGGTGATGGGTTAACGCAAAGGGGTCACCGAGACACTACTTGGCGGCGGTGGCCACCAACTCCAGCAGCACGTTGTCGCCCAGGTCCGCGACCCCTAAGGTCGCCCTGGCAGGCAGATGCTGTGGATCGAACCACTGCGTCCAGACATCATTCATGCCCTTCTTGAGATTCAGGTCGGCCACGTAAGCCGTCGCCGACACGATGCGCTCCTTGTTGGTTCCCGCTTCGCCTAGGTAGCTCTCCAGCTTGTCCAATACTTGCCGAGTCTGGCCGGCCATATCCAAGCTAAGATCATCCGCAATGATGCCACCAAAGAATACGAAACCATGGGCCTCAACGGCACGGTGCATGATGGGGGTACGAATAGTGCGTTCTATCATCTGATCAACTCCTTTGATTGCCTGTCTATAGGCGTAGTGTCACTCTTTTCGGCATGCCGAAAGGAGAGCAAGTTGGGTCATGTAGCCAATCAGTGCATCAGCCGGACGAGCGATGGCCCTGAAAGCGCGTGATGGAAAATGGCTTGATGGGATAAGCCGGCTCTCGTTCCATCGCTAGGTCAGCGACGATCTCCCCTGAGATGGGGCTCAGTTGAAAGCCGTGAGCCGAGAAGCCAAAGGCGTGAATAACGCTCGCGGAGGTACTGCTCCGACTCAATACGGGGATCTGATCCGGCATGACGGCTTCTATTCCGGCCCAGGTTCGGACAATGCGTGCCTCATGCATAAAGGGGAATAGACTCACCACGGTGTCGGCATTCTCCGCCAGCCCCCCCAGACAGGTCTCGGCGACCTGGCGTCGCGAGTCGACTTCTCCCCGCACGCCACCACCGATCAGCACCGTGCCGTTTTCAAACTGCTTGAAGGAGAGTGGCCTGGATGTCGCGCCAATGACCGGTCCGAGAAATGGCTTCAGTCGCTCGGTAATCATCAGCATTGGCGCCTCTGCGACAAGAGGTACCGGCTCGCCCAGCCACTGGCATAGCGTGCCGGCCCAAGCACCCGCGCAGTTGATGAGGATGTCGGCGCTGAAACGATGACGCCCTGCCTGAACTTGCCAGCCGCTGCCATGGGCCTCCAGACCGGTGACAGTGACACCCTCGTGGAAGCTCACACCCTGCCGCTGCGCCTGGCGCCGCCACGCTGTCACCGTCCGATAGGGGTTGGCATAACCATCTCCGTCGCAGGCGAGCCCGCCAGGGCAGTGGGGAGAGAGGGCCGGAACGCGCTTACATAGCTCGTCGCGAGTGATGAGATACTCGTGGTCGAACCCAAGGGAACGAACCTGCCGTTCACGCCCAGTCAGCGCCTCCAGGTCGGCGTCACTCTCGGCGACCTTGATCTGCCCCACCGGGCGGAAACCACAGTCGTCGCCGACCACCTCTGCCATGCGTTGCCAACGCTCCCAAGCCGCCATTGCCAGAGGGATCTCCGCGGGATGCCTGCCTAGCCGCCGTACACCGCCGGCGTTAACGCCCGAGGCGTGCCGACCGGCATACGCCTTGTCGATCACCGTGACCCGATGGCCCTGGGCGCTGAGATGGACGGCGGCACTACAGCCATGCAAGCCCGCACCGACGATGACGACCCGGGCGCTCATCTCGAGGCATCCTCAGCGGCCGTTGCCAGCTGCCCCAGAGTAATGGGTTTGAAGGGGGGGCGAAGGCGGTAGTAGCCGGTCTCGGCCACGCTTTGCCCGTTGGCATCGGCCAGCAGCTCGCTCACCGTCAGGCCACACATGCGTCCTTGGCAGGGCCCCATCCCACAGCGGGTAAAGGACTTTGTCTGGTTAGGGCCACGGCACCCTTGATCGGCCATGCGGCGCAATTCACCGGCGGTCACCTCCTCGCAGCGACACACCAGCGTATCGTCCTCAGGCAGCCGCCAATGCGCTGCCGGCCGGTAGAGAACATCCAGGAAGGGACGAATGGCCGTTTCTCGTGCCAAGTCTCGACGCAGCCGTTTAACTTCCTTGCGGGTTTGCTCTTCCCCCGCGCGCCCAAGCGCCATGGCGGCTCCCAGACCTGCTAGCCGCCCCTGTATCGCCGAGGCCTTGGCTCCCACGATACCGCCGGCATCGCCAGCGACCGCCACCCCCTCAACATCTGTCGCCAACCAGGGGTCTGTTCTCGGATGCCAAGCGAGCTGCCGCTCGTCCCAGTCATGGGTGCAGTCGAGGGCCCGTGTGACCTGGGTGTTGGGCACGACCCCCTGATGCAGTAACAGCAGCGGTGTGCTCAGGTAGTGCCACTCTGCACCGTCGCCGCATTGCCAGCGGATGCGCTCCAGTCGCTCATCGCCTTGGGCTTCCAGCGCCGTCACATGCCGCACGTGCCTGACGCCTGCACGGCGCAGTTCAGCCAACAGCCCTACGCCCTTGAACAGGGTCCCCGCACTGCGCAGCGCACCGGGCAGTAACCGTAGTGCGTCTCGGTAATGCCCCGTCGACGTGGTATCGAGCAGAGCGGCAATGGGAATCCCGGCGCGCAGATATTGCACGGCCAGCAGTAACAAAAGTGGCCCACAGCCGGCAAGGACCACCGGTGCCGAGGGTGCCAAGCCCGCACTCTTGAGCAGGATCTGACCACTTCCGGCAGTCATGACCCCTGGCAGGGTCCAGCCCGGAATCGGAAAGGGCCGCTCCATGGCACCATGAGCGAGAATGACATGCCGGGCTCGTATCATCGACGCTTGCTCACCCCGGAGGAGTCCGACCTCGAGCCGCCGGGTGAGCTGCCACAGGGTGGTGCCAGGACGATAGTCGATGCGCGGATCACCCAATCCATCTATCAGCGCCTTGCCCTGCCAGTAGTCTTCACCAAGAATGCGTCGTTCCTTGACAGGGGTCGACTCAATGGAGCGATAGATCTGACCACCAGGTGCCGGTTGCTCATCCACCACCACCGGCTTGATGCCATGAGTCACGGCAGTGGCGGCAGCGGCCATACCGGCTGGCCCGCTACCCAGTATCACCAGGTCATGCGTCGTCATCAGCCGAGTCTCCTTGCACCGTGTTGCGAACGAATCTGCATGCCATCCTTCACAAGAATTTGGCAGCCTTGGACATTGGGAACGCCGTCCACCTCGACCAAGCACTCGAAGCAGACCCCCATCATGCAATAGGGCCCCCTGGGGGCTCCGCTCACCGGCGTGGTGCGGCATGCCTCAACACCAGCCGCCAGCAGCGCCGCCGCAATGGTGTCGCCATCCCGAGCGGTGACCTGCTGGCCATCGAAGTACACCATCACACTCTTCTGTGCAGATGTATCAGGCAGGGGTAACCGTTTGAACATCGAATCTCTCCGCGGTGAAAGGCGCTATTTCGCTGGGCAAGGTGTCACCGGCGATCCAGGGGGCAAGACGCTTGGCATGGGCGGCCGCCAGGGTCACACCGCTATGGCAGCAGGCCACGAATGCGCCAGGGTGAGTAAGGGAGGCCTGATAGAGTGGATAGCCATCCGGCGTCATCACGCGCAGTGCGCCCCAGGTACGCACTACACGCGTATTGGCCAGCGCTGGCAGCGCACGCACGGCACGCTGGGCGATACTCGACAGCACAGGGGTTTCGGTACCTTCATCGAAACCGACGTCTTCATGGGAATCCCCCATCAGGATCGATCCCTCTCCGGTCTGGCGCAGATAGGTGGTCGGCAGGTTCAACAGGGGGCGCATACGCTCCGTGACCAGGATCTCGCCTCGATTGGGTATCAAGGGCGCATGCAGCCCCACCTGAGTGGCTAGGCGGCGGTTACCGAGACCGGCAGCGAGCACCACCCGCGCCGCATGAACTCGTTCCTCATCACGCTCGATCACGAAGCTGCCGCCGCTCTGATGCACTCTGTGAACCCTGCTGCCAGGAAGGAAGGTGCCGCCACAGCGAAGAAAGCCGGCATGCAGTGCGCGCAACAGATAAAGCGGGTTTGCATGTCCGTCCCACCGCGACCATGAGGCCCCCGTGACGCTCTCGCCGATTTCCGGAATCATCTCGCGTAGCTGTTGGTGATCGAGCATGGTGAAATCGAACTGCCCGCCGGTTGCCTTGACCAGCGATGCCAGATCAGCCTGACGAAGCTCCATTTCCTTGCGGCTGTAGCAGAGGTGCACGCCTCCCGGGGCTTGGTGCTGTGTCGCCACCCCAGTGAGCTCCAGGAGCTCATCCGTGAGACTTGGCCACAGCGATGCAGAGCTCATGCTCCAATGTGAATAGCATGGGATTTCGAGCCCCTTTCCCTGGACCCAGACCAGTCCAAAGTTGCCGCGTGAAGCACGGTATGCAACATCGCCTTCATCGAGCAGAGAGACTCGGTGGCCGGCCTTGGCCAGGCCATAGGCAATCGCACTGCCCACTAGACCACCCCCGACGATGGCAAAATCATAAGTTTTCATATGATCTCCTCACCCCTTGCCAATCAGGACGTTGTCGAGTCCATAGATGCGGTCCAGTACGAAAACCAGCAGGGCCGTCAACACGATCAGCACGGTAGACACAGAAGTGATCAGCGGGTCGATGGTGTGAGCGATATGGTTGTACATCTGGACAGGGAGCGTCGTGGTGCTGGGTGACGCAACGAAAATCGTCATCGACAGCTCATCGAAGCTAGTGGTGAAAGCGAGAATCCAGCCGCCCGCAATACCGGGCAAGATAATCGGCATGGTGACACGCCTGAAGACCGTCCATTGGCTGGCTCCCAGTGACAGCGCCGCCTGTTCGACGCGACGATCCATGCCGAATACCGACGCCATTACCAAGCGCATGGTATAGGGCATGATGATGATCACATGGGCTGCAACCAAGGCGTAGAAGCTGCCATAGACGCCGATCCGCGAGAAAAAGCTAAGGAAAGCAACACCCAATACCACATGCGGAATCATCAGCGGAGAAAGGAACAAGCTCACCAGTGCCTCCCGTCCCCGGAACTGGTAACGCGCAATGGCCAAGGCAGCAGGCACAGCGAGTACAGCTGATACGCTGGCGGCGCCGATGCCAAGATAGAGGCTATTCCAGAATGCCTGTATAAAGCTGCGGTTCTCGAGAATCGCCCGGAACCACCTGAGCGAGAAGCCACTGGTGGGATAAGAGATATAACCGTTTGGGGTGAAAGCGACTAGCATGACAACCACAAGCGGTGCCATCAGGAAGATCACGAAAAGAGTGTGAAAACAGAGGGCTAATTTTCCATTATTCTGCATATGAGTTTCTCCTTCTAGCCCAATGTCCGGCGGAAGCGCCGTTCCATCATGCGGTTGTAGCTCATCACCACGATCACATTGGCAATCAGTAGAATTACGGCAATGGCAGCACCAAGGGGCCAGTTCATGGTATTAAGGTATTCGTCATAAGCGGCGGTGGCAGCGACTTTTATCCTTCGGCCGCCTAGGATCGCCGGCGTCGCAAATGCACTGGCAGCCAGGGCAAAGACAATCAAACTTCCGGAGAGTATGCCGGGCATGATTTGCGGCACTACGACGCGACGAAAGACCGTGGAGTGACTTGCGCCGAGCGACAAGGCCGCATGCTCCACAGAAGGGTCGAGCTTCTGCAGAGCAGCCCATACCGAGATCACCATGAAGGGAACTAATACATGAACCAGTGCCAGAATAATGCCGGTATGAGTATACATAAGGTTGCCCGCACTGGCGTTGGCAATACCCAAGGCTTCCAGGGTTTTGCCCAGCAAACCATTTCCCCCGATGAGCAGCACCCAACCCAGGGTACGCACGACCACTGAGATAAGCAGTGGCGTCAAGGTGACGACAAGAAACAGTGACCTCCATGGGCTGCGCATTCTTGAGAGGATATACGCTTCTGGCACGCCAATGGCTATGCACAGCACTACTACGGCGATGCTAATGGCATAGGTTCGAAAAAATATTTCGTGGAAGTAGTCGTCCTTAATGACCTCCATATAATTCGCAGCGCTGAAAGTAGCAATAATACCGTCAGCATAATCAAAACTATTGAAACTGAGCACCAAGGTCATCAATAACGGCATGCCTAGCAGCATCAGGAAAAATATCGCCCCAGGCGCACTCAATAGCCATGGAATCAGCGACGTTGGTAGGAACCGTGGTGTTGTCGCCGGCAGCGTTGATGCAAGTTCAGCCATGGACCTTCTCCTCGAGTAGCCGAATGGCACCAGGAGACCAACTGACACCCACGTCATCCCCTACCGCGACACCGCGTTTCCCCAGGTTGGGCTGGGTGATGAACAACTCACCGGCACTGCTATCGACCTGATAGAGCCAGTGGTTACCAAGGAACAACCGGGTCTTCACCCTGCCTTTGAGCTTGCCGCTCGCACAGTCAGTCAACTCGAGCTTCTCCGGGCGAATCGAGATCTGTACCTGGTTGCTGGTACGAGGCCCTTCTAGCGTGAGCTCGAGCGTCGCATCACCTAAGCGTATGGCAGTCTGGTCGCCCTGCCTCTTCCCGATCAGACCAGTAAGAAGGTTAGTCTTGCCGACGAATGAGCTGACGAAGGCGTCACTGGGTCGTTCATAGGCATTGAAAGGTTCATCGACCTGCACCACACGCCCTTGGTTCATGACCACGACACGGTCACTGAGAGAAAGGGCTTCGGACTGGTCATGGGTGACCATGAGTGTCGTTGTACCGACCTGCTGTTGAATATTGCGCAGCTCGATCTGCATGTCCTCGCGAAGCTTGGCATCAAGATTGGACAGCGGCTCATCGAGTAGTAGAAGCGGTGGCTGAATCACCAGGGCACGCGCAAGTGCCACCCGTTGACGCTGTCCGCCGGAGAGCTCCCTTGGATAGCGGTCCTTGAGTTGTTCGAGATGGACAAGCTCCAGCACCTCCTTAACACGCTGCCGACTTTCAGCTGCAGCGACACGCCGCATCTCCAGCCCAAAACGCACGTTATCGACCACTGTCATGTGCGGGAAAAGGGCATAGGATTGGAAAACGATCCCGATACCTCGCTCATTCGGCTTGCGGTGAGTGATATCTTCACCGTCCATGAGGATGCGCCCCCGGGTCGGCTCTACGAACCCGGCGATCATCTGGAGGGTGGTCGTCTTGCCGCAGCCGGAGGGCCCAAGAAGTGAGACGAACTCACCCTTCTCGATCTCCAGTGAAATATCTTCAGCAGCAGTGGTGGGCCCATAGCATTTTGTCAATGACGTCAGGCTCAGATAGCTCATGGTAGGACTCTCCCAACTCCCCTGCCTGCCAATAGCCGCCAGGCAGGGGTCACCGGTCATGGAATTGATGGTTTGCCGTGGATCAACGCTCGACGCGACGATTCCAGCGGTTTGTCCATTCCATGCGCTGTGGATTAATGGTGTCCCAGTCCACTGAGGTCAGCTGATCGATTCGCTCACCGTAGGGCAAGCTCTCCGCCAGTTCATCATCAAGCTCAGTATATCGGTTTGAGGGTCCCCAACCTTGAGTGTCGGCTAGGAGTGCCTGAATCTCGGGAGAAAGAAGATGTTCCATGAAGGCTCTGGAGAGCTCATCTTCAGCACTTCCATCAACAACACACCCTGCCACCATCAAGGCAACGGCGCCCTCTTCTGGATAGGAAAATTCAACCGGAAATCCAGTATCTGCCAATGCCTGGACACGACCGCTTCCCCAAACCGAGAGTGCAATTTCCTCATTCTGGAAAAGCTGTGACATTCCACCGGCAGACGTTTCGAAGCTGAGGATATTCGGAACGACTGACTCCTGAATATATTCGAAGCCTGGGTCTATATCGTTCTCTCCTCCCCCGTTTAGCCTGGCCGCCATCACCAAGGTATGCAGCCCATAGGTATTGCTGACCGATGGAACAACAATTTTACCCTGGAACTTTTCGTCGGCCAGATCACGCCACGATGAGGGGGCATCCCATCCATTTCGCTCGAACATTTCAGCATTGTAGGCAAAACCAGATGCCACCACGCCAACGCCTACGGCGTCATCATTCGGAAAGCGAGCGATATCATAGACATCGTCCAGCGCCGCCAGACCATTCATTGGTGCACAAAACCCAAGATTGACTGCCTGATACATGGGTCCATCATCGAGCAGTACGACGTTCAGTTCCTGCTGTCCCGCCTGGGCTTGAAGTCGCGCCAGTGTGTCGGTGGAATTACCTGCAACGTACACAACATCGACATCATGCTTCTCTTGGAAGGCCGGAATGATTGATTCCTTCATTGCGTATTCCGAAGAGCCGCCATAAGCACCGATGTACAGGGTATCTGCCTGTACCAATGCTGATGATAGTCCCATCACGCCAGTCATGGATGCAGTGAGTAGTACCCGTCTATTCATGCTTGAGGTCCTTACGTTTGTTGTTGTAGAGGCCCGTCAATACCCACAGCGCTATAGCCTCATTGCGATTGCTGCGCTGCGATATCAACACCACGCCTCTGAAGCTAGCACCCCATAGCCATGCAGACTAATGCCTTTTGTTGGACAGCCTATTCATTAATATTATGGGAAGGAGCGTCTTGTGCATCGATGACCTGCCCTATCTGTCTCTGGATTCCCTCCAGGAATTCCATTGCCAGGCGTGCAGGAGGTCGATAGGCAGGAAGGACCGCGCTGTAGTGAAACTCGATCGCAGGGAGAAAAGGTTTCGATACCAACCCTTGCTCGCAGTAGAAACTTGCCGCGACTGGATCGATCAGCGATACACCGGCCCCAGCTTTCACCAACTCGCACGCTACGCCGGACAGCTGCGTCTCTATGCGCATGCGTCGTTTGACACCCGCCGCTTGAAAGGCTTGATCGATGATGGGCCTGACATCCTGTTGCTGGCCCAAGGAAACGAATGGTTGATCCTCCAAGTCCTGAATATCTACCACCCGCTTCCTCGCCAAGGGGTGTGAGGGCAGCATCATCAGTCGAAGATAGCCTGTTGCCAGGGGTAGAATGGTGACTGACGGATCGTCGATGTGCATACCGATGAAGCCCAGATCGCACTGCTGAGTACCTACCCACTCCAGGACCCGCTGAGAACTGTGTGCCTGAAGCGAGATGGTGATGCCTGGATGCCGCGCGGAGAAGTCATGAACCATGCCTGGCAGCATGCTCAATGCCAGTGCTGGCATGCAGCTAATAAACAGGCGCCCGGTACGAAACTCACGAATTTCTCTTGCGGTTTCGGTGATTTTATTGAGTCCCACGAAGGCCCGCTCGACATCCTCGTAGAGTGCCCGCGCCTCTGGGGTCGGCACCAAGCGTCCCTTCACGCGTTTAAAGAGCGCGAAACCAACATGATACTCAAGGTCGGCAATTAGGCGGCTGACAGCAGGCTGCGAAACATGCAGCGTCTGTGCCGCACGCGTCACCGTCTTGTGCTCTATGACCGCCCGAAATGCTTCAATTTGACGAAGATTGACCATCTTGCTTCTCTATAGATTAAGAGGGGTGTGCCTATTCAATATACGTTCCAAAAAAAACCACTTCACTCCAGCCACGTCCTGGCCATCCCTCTTGTCTTCAGTCGCAGCGCTATCTCCTTCTCAACGCTGTTGATTTCTTGATGATCAACCTACAGTGAGGCCATAGCTAGGCGTTATGCTGTAAGCCACCCTCGCAAGGACACTATTGATGGACGAACACGCGCTTTCCGGCCAGCATGAACTCTCCATGACCGTGCTGATGACCCCGGACATGGCCAATTTCAGCGGCAAGGTGCACGGCGGGGCGATTCTCAAGAAGCTCGACGAGGTGGCCTACGCCTGTGCCAGCCGCTACTCGGGCAGCTATGTGGTGACCCTCTCGGTGGACCAGGTGCTGTTCAAGCAGCCGATCCACGTCGGCGAGCTGGTCACTTTCCTGGCCATGGTCAACCACGTCGGACGCTCGTCGATGGAAATCGGCATCAAGGTGGTGGCCGAGAATATCCGCGACAAGGTGATCCGCCACACCAACAGCTGCTATCTGACCATGGTCGCGGTGGACGAGGACGGTACCCCGGCCCTGGTACCGCCGCTCAGGCTCGAGACACCGCTGCAGAAACTGCGCTTCGACAAGGCCGCGCTGCGCAAGAAGCTGCGCAAGCAGGCCGAGGAGGAAGCCCGGCGTACCCACGCTCATCACTACGCGACCCAGCCGCGCGCAGGCGATACGCCGGACTGAGCCGCGCCAGCCACGGCGAAGGAGACGCCATGACCACCCGACATGCCTTGAGTCCCGCCCTGGAGCGGCTGCACCTGGTGTGGGACCTGCTGATCATCGTCCTGGTGGTGGCCAACCTCAGCCTGCTGCTGGTCGATGCGCTGTTCCTGCTCGACCCGCTGAATGCCGGCTTTGAACGCATTGCGCCGGGACTCCACCAGGCCTACGATCAGCGCATCCACGCCAATTTTATCGCCATCGACCTGATGTTCGTGGCGGTGTTCGTCGTCGATGTGCTGCTCGGCTGGGCGGTGGCCATCATCGAGCGCCGCTACCACCGCTGGTTCTTCTACCCCTTCGTGCACTGGTACGACGTGCTCGGTTGCATCCCGGTGGGGGGCTTCCGGCTGCTGCGCGTGCTGCGGGTGATCTCGCTGCTGCAGCGCCTGCACCGGCTGGGGCTGATCGACGTACGCCAGTGGCGGCTCTACGCCTTCTTCGCCAAGTACTACGACATCCTGCTCGAGGAGCTCTCCGACCGCATCGCCCTACGCCTGCTGGGCAATATTCAGCAGCAGGTGCAGGCCAGCGATTCGCTGTCGGGACGAGTGATCGAGGAGGTGGTGATGCCGCGCAAGCAGGCCCTGATCCACGAGATTACCCGGCGTCTGGAAGACATGGCGGGCAGCGCCTACCAGCGCAACCGCGGTGATCTGATGCGTTACGTCAGTGCGCTGGTCGGGCGCACGCTGGAGAACAGTCCCGAGATCCAGCGACTGCGCCGGCTGCCGATGGGCCGCCAGCTAAGCGCAGCGCTGGACGATACCCTGAGCGATATCGCCTGCCGTCTGGTCGAAGAGGCCGCCAACGGGCTGCGCTCACCGGAGTTCGAGCATCTGCTGGAGCGGGTCGCCGACAGCGGCCTGGATGCCTGGCTCAAGGTCGACAGCCACAGCGATGCAGTGACCGAGAAAGTGCTGGTGGATATGCTAGAGGTGCTCAAGGAGCAGGTGCAGAGGCAGCGCTGGAAGGACCGCTACGACTAGGTGTTGGTTATAACGTGGCCGGTGCCAGCGGCGGCGCATCGAGCATCTCGAGCAGAATCTGCAGTGCCTGATCGAGGGTTTCACGAGAAGCCGCCGCACTCAGGCAGAGGCGGATCGCCTGGGGCGCCGAGGCGCTACCGACGCAGAATGGCTCGGCGCTGGTGACCCGCACGCCACGCCTTTCCAGGGCGTCGATCAGGGCGGCGCTGCGCATGCCATAGGGCAGCGTCAGCCATAGATTGGCTCCCAGTGGCTGCCCGCTGATCTCGAAGCCGGCCAGGCGCTGTCGCGCCAGCGCCTGGCGTGCCACCAGCTCCTCGCACTGCCACGCCAGCAGCGTCTCGGCGTCGCCGCTGGCCAGCCACTGACAGACCGCCGCGATCATCAGCGGCGGCACCATCCAGCTCTGGGCCCGCAGGCCCGCCGCCAGCCGCTCGCGCAGGCGTTCCGGCGCGCGCAGGATACCGATCCGCAAGCCGCCGGCCAGCACCTTGGCGGTGCTGAACACGAACAGCGTGCGTTCCGGTGCCAGCTGGTAGAGCGGTGTGCCCCGGGCTTCCGCCGGCAGATACTGCACGCCATCCTCGAGCAGCCAGATATCGTATTCGCGGGCCAGCGCCACCAGCCGCCGCCGGCGCGTCTCATCGAGAGCGATGCCGGTGGGGTTGTTCTGATCGGGCGTAACGTAGACCAGCCGCGGCGGCTGTCGCGCGCAGAGCCGCGCCAGCGCCTCCACGTCCATGCCCTGGTCGTCCATGACGATGCCGTCGACCTTGAGGTGCGACTGCTGAGCGGCGCCGATCAGCCCCGGATAGGTCAGCGCATCCGCCGCCAGACGCTCGCCGGGGCGCAACAACGTCTGCAGTACCAGACTGATGCCGTGCTGCCCGCCCTGGGTGATCAGCAGCTCTTCGGCGGGCAGCCGCATGCCCAGGCTGGCCAACCACTCCGCCAGTTGATGACGCTGATCGAGCAGCCCGTCGGCGGCCTGATACTCCACCGCCGCCTGCAGCAGCCGCGGCTGCCGCGCGATGGCGTTGAGCGCGCGCCCCAGCGCTTCGGCGCGCAGCGGATGCGGCGGCGGCAGGCTGAGGCTGAGATCGATCAGCCCCTCACTCCCCTCGGCACCCGGGATGGGAAAGGCCGCCGCGGCGGCGCTGCCACACACATAGGTCCCGCTGCCAACCCGCGCCTGCAGCCAGCCCTGGCGTTCGGCCTCGGCATAGCCGCGGGTCACGGTGCCCACGGTGACCCCCAGCGCATCGGCCAGGCGACGCTGCGGTGGCAGTCGATCACCGGGAACGAGTTCGCCGCGTTCGATGGCAGCAGCAATGGCCTCACTGAGCGCCCGGTAGCGCGGGCCCTGGGGGGAGAGTGGCGGCACCCAAATTGTCATGGTGACAATAAATCCATTGACGTGATGATTGCTCAGTTTATGCTGGAAAAAGCGGCACAATCAAGTGAATATATTAAAATTGAATGGATACAATTATGCTGGAAGGAGTGGCCTTTCTCGGTCCGGCGGCGCTCTACATGATGTCGATGACCCTGACGCCGGGTCCCAACAATGTGATGCTTACCGCCTCAGGCGCCAACTACGGCTTCTGGCGCACCATGCCCCATATACTCGGCATTCTCGGCGGCTGCTTTGCGCTGTTTGCCGGCATCGCGCTGGGGCTGGGACTACTGTTCGAGCGCTACCCGCTGGTGCAGACGTCGCTGCGCCTGGTGGGCAGCGCCTACCTGCTCTACCTGGCGTGGAAGATCGCCAGCGCCCCGCCGCCGGACCTGCGGCTTCGCGGCGAGGGCCGCCCGCTGACCTTCTGGCAGGCCGCGGCCTTCCAGTTCGCCAACCCCAAGGCCTGGGTGATGGGCCTGGCGCTGATGGCCGGCTTCCTGCCCCCGGGCGGCGACCACCTGGTCAATGCGCTGCTGCTGGCCGCCTTCGCCGAGCTGGTGGCGCTGCCGTGCATCGCGCTGTGGGCCGGCTTCGGCACCGCCATCGGACGTATTCTCAAGACACCCCGCGCCTGGCGGCTATTCAATCTGGCCATGGGCGCCATGACCGCCGCCTGCGTGATCCTGATCCTGCGTTGATCTAGCCGCAGGTGATCTGCTCGATACGATCGTCATCGTCGAGACGGATATTGAGGCGGTCGGGGCGATGATCCATGGTCGCCGCGTCGCCCGGGCGCAGCACGCGCACGACGGCCGCACCGCTCTCCTCCTCGATGGCACTGCGCAGCATCTCGTCGAAATCACGGCCGACGCGATCCTGCACCGAGCGCGCGCCGCAAGTATCGCCGCGCTGGGTCACGCTGGGCGGCTCCGGTGCCGGATCACGCGGGACACTGGATGGCCCCGCAGTGGTACATGCTGCCAGGGCAAGGCTCGTGGCCAGTGCCGACAGGTAACGTGGAAGGGGTAACATGGTGACTCCTTGTCCTGATCATCGTCATCGATAGGGCCTGACGCAAAACGGGCGAGCCCTGAAGGCCCGCCCGATAGTACATATCTGTGTGGGCAGAACGCTTAGTTGGCTGCATCCTGCACTGCTTCACCACCGCGTTCGACGTCTTGTCCAGCGCCGTCCATGGTGTTACAGCCTGCCAGGGCGCCGGCGGTCATGAGTAGGGCAAAACTGAGAGCAATCGCTTTTTTCATCTGTGTTCTCCTTAACACTGGTGCTTAGCAAACAGCGGAATTGAGATCCGTGTCTTCCATTCCTTCCATGAGGCAATGGTCTCAATCAGCCTAACAGCCATGCGCCGACTTTGCATAATTGGCGATCTCAGTCCGCCGAGCGCTGAATAGCCTCGCCACCCGCCTCGATATCCTCGCCTGCACCGCGCATGGTGTTACAGCCGCTGAGCAGCGACAGGGTGAACAGCGACAGCAAGATAACAGCTGATAGACGCTTCATGGTCATATCCTTATTCCTTGGATGGTTCGGCGGAAAAGCCCGCACTGCTATCAATCTAGCACTTGTTTGCCTCTGCGTGGGGTCTATTCAGCGCAGCAGCAGTCGCAGCAGGATGGCCACGATGACCGCCAGCGTCAGCCACTTGACCCAGGCTGCCCCGCGTGGCCCCATATTGACCTTCACTCCGACCCAGGCGCCGGCCACGCTACCCAACGCCAGCAGCAGACCGTAGCCCCAGCGCACCTGATCATAAGCCATGAATAGCAGCAGAGCCGGCAGTGTATAGACCAGAATGATCAGCACCTTAAAGACATTGACCTGGGCCAGGTCGATCTTGAGCATCCGATAGAGCACGACGATAAACAGGATACCCACGCCAACCTGAATAAAGCCGCCGTAGAGTCCAATGCCGAACATCGCCAGATAGATCAGCGGGGTTAGCCGCTCACGGGTCAGCGGACGTGTCTCGAGCCGCGGCTGGGGCAGCAGCATCAATAGCGCCGAGCCGGCCATCACCGCGATCAGTACTGCCTCGAATAGCGCGTCGCTGACAGTCAGCGCCAGCCAGGCGCCGATCAAAGACCCCGCCACCGCCGGCAGCGACAGCAGCAGACTCAGGCGTATATGTGAAGCACCGGCGCGCAGGAAGCTACCCACCGCCGCCACGCTCTGCAGCACGATCGCCACGCGGTTGGTGCCGTTGGCCACCTGCGGCGAGAGTCCGAGAAACATCAGTAGCGGCAGGGTCAGCATCGAGCCCCCCGCCGACAGTACGTTGATGAAGCCCGCCACGCCGCCGATCGCGACCAGCGCCAGTCCTTCCTGTAGAGTCATGCGATATTCCGATGTCGCCGTCGCTTAGGGCAGACATCATGGCATAGCCGGCGGCAAGCGCGAAGGCGACTTAGGCCCCGTCTTGAACCTTGTCCATGGAGGCGTCATGCACGACCTGACTCTCGACCCGCGGCTTGAGGCCGATACCTTCCCGATCACCGAGCTGCCGCTGTCGCGGGTGCTGCTGATGAACGATGCGCGCTTTGCCTGGCTGATCCTGGTACCGCGTCGCGCGGGTATCAGCGAGGTCAGCGACCTCAGTGCCGCGGACCAGGCTCAGCTGTGGCGCGAGGCCACACAGCTGGGCGCGGCGTTCAAGGCAGCGCTGGGCGGCGACAAGCTGAATATCGCTACCCTCGGCAACGTCGTCTCGCAGCTGCACGTCCATGTCATCGTACGGTGCCACGACGATGCCGCCTGGCCGGCGCCGGTATGGGGCCATGGCGAGGCGCAACCCTACGACCTCGACGGCCAGGCCGAGCGCCGCGAGCTGGTGATGGCGCTGGCCGAGGGCTTGGCTTTCGAAGACGCCTAGGCTATGTACGAGAACTGCCTGCGCTCGCCGACTTTTCGTGCATAGCCTAGCCGAACGGGCTTTGGCGCGGCGCGGGGGCATCATCGCTCTGTTGCTGTTCGCTGCGCTCGGCGCTGGGTGTCAGCAGCGGGTCGCGGCTCGGCGAGCTGACCCCGGCCACCGACAGCGATACGCCGAGCAGCACGATGGTCAACCCGCCGCCCAGTGCCGCCCAGCCCACCATGCGTTGTACGCGGCTGCCGCTCGCCTGCCTGGCCAGACGCCGCTCGGCCCAGCCGCGGGCCATGACGCTGGCCAGCGCCAGCGCCGATACCGCCAGCGCCGTGCCCACCGCCATCACCACCACCGCGCTGACGCCGACCCAGAACTGCCCCAGCAGCGATGCGGCCCCCAACAGCAGCACGCCGCCGCTGCAGGGGCGAATGCCGATCGCGACCACCGTGGCCAAGGCTGTCCGCCAGTCGGCGGCCTGACGGGGATCGACGTGGTGCGCGCTGCCACAACCGCAGTGATCGTGGTGGTGCTCATGATGGTGGTGAAGGTCGGCCCCCGTTGCGTGTTGACGGGTTGCCGCGGCGCCAGCGCTGGCCGGCGCCGGCGCGCGCCGCAGCTGACGCACGGCGCGCCAGCACAGCCACAGGCCAAGCAGGGTGACCATGGCAAAGCTGGCCTGCTCGACCCAGGCCACCGAGCCCATCGCCTGGCGGGTCAACCAGCCCAGTCCATGCACCAGCACCGCCACCAGCGAGATCGCCACCAGCGCCTGCAGCATTGAGGCGGCACACGACAGCGCCAAGGCGCGGCGCAGCGCGCCCCCCTGTGAAAGCAGATAGGTGGTCAACACCGCCTTGCCATGGCCGGGACCTGCGGCATGGAAGACCCCGTAACCGAAGCTGATACCCAGCAGCGTTGCCCAGGCCGCCGGCGACGGCGCGCCGGACAGTTCGGTGATCGCCAGCGTGAGCGCACGATGCAGGTCGCGCTGCCAGGCCACCACCTGCAGGCTGATGGTCTGGGCGCCGCCCTGAAACAGCCAGATCATCCCTGCCATTGCCACAATGCCGAACAAGCCGCCAAGCCACATCGTACCGGTCATCCGTCGCATTGGATCTCTCCGGTTTCCGCGAAGTAGCGACCGAGACCGTCCGGGGCCTCGTCGGTGATATCCAGCCGCGCCGCCTGGGCGACCCGCGCCGGATCGGGATCGGCCGGGATGATCCGCGTGCTGCAGCGCGTATCCGCCCCCGCCATTACCAGCGCCTCGTCACTGGGCCCATCACCGTTCTCCTCGTGGAGCACCTCGATATAGTAGGTCGGGTCGTAGACGCGGTAGGCCAGGGGTTCGCCATCCAGCGCCAGCGGCGCCTCCAGCGGCAGCAGGAAGACGAACTCGACGCGTCCATCGCGCTCCATCACCGTATACTCCTGGACATCGCCCAGTGCCACGGCGTTGTCGGCGTGGCGCAGCTCGGTGAAATAGCCCTGTGGCGCGAGGGTATCGCGAATCTCCATGCCCAGCAGGTCGAGGCGCTCCTCGAGGCTCTCCTCACCCTGGGCCCGGCCCAGCTCCTCGAGCAGTACCAGGCTGTAGAAGGGATCCATCCGCCAGCGCTGGTGAAGCGCCTCGACGCGCCCGTCATCATCGAGGATCACGCGCATGCTCATGTCGATCCAGCCATGGGGGTGCGCCCACACCAGACACGGCAGCAGCGTCAGCGCGACGCCGAGTGCCAGTCGCCGCCACCAGGAATACCCAACGGTTGCTATCATGCGTTTCACTACTCACTCATGCCTTGAAAGTTTGCTGCCATCACGCTGAGGCTCATGGTGCCAATCCCAGCGCCGCCTGCAACTCCGCCAGCAGCGGGTCCAGGCTCTCCGGGGCCAGCGGCTGATTGCCGCGCTGGCCGCTGAGCGAGATCAAGGCGCCGTGGGGGCTCTCCTCCACCTCGAGACGCAGCCGATATCCCGGCCAGGCCGCCGATACCGCCTCGGCTCGGCCCAGTTCGGCATCAGAATGGCGAATCACGTAGCCGCGCTCGGCCAGCAGTTCTATCCCCGCCGCCAGTGCCGCCTGACGCTCCACTGGCAGTACGAAGGCGCGCGGTTCCGGCGCCATTGGCGCCGCGGCACAGCCGCCGAGCCAGACCAGCAGCGAGACAATCATCAAACGCCGCCACAGGTAGTGATTCATGGTGCCTCCTGCCCAGCCGTGACGGCTTGTTGGATGGCACGGCACAGGGTGGCGTCGCCACTGCGCGACTCGCGCACCGCGCCCTCGGCATCGATCACCCGGCTATCCTGCGTCACCAGCACCTGCTCACCGGGTGCCACCACCGAGACGCGCTCGACGCGGGTGGCGTCGGCCGGGAAACCGCCGCCGTAGCCGGCACGGCCACCGCCAATGCCGATGCCGATGCCGATACCGGTGCCCACCGAGACGCTGCCACCGCTGCCGACGCCGCCACCGATGCTGCCAAAGACGCCGCTGCCGCGCGACCGACGATCATCGTAGCGCGCGCCGTAGCCCGGCAGCACCCGACTGCGCTCGCCGCTAACCACGCCCAGCGAGGCCTCGGTATGGGTGATGCGATAGCCCTCGCGCTCCAGTACATCCACCGCCGCACGCGTCACTGCTGTCCGGTCGTCGGTTCCCAGCGCCCAGCGGCACTCCGCAGGCACCTCGGCCGTCTGTGACGGCAGCATCGCCGGGCCGGTGGCGCAGCCCGCCAGCAGCACCAGCGGCAGCCACCATCCGTAGCGCCATTTTCCCTGTTGCATCGACTCTCCTCCGCGTCACTGCGGGCAGTCTACGTCAAAACACTGCCCTTGCAGTGTCAACCCCACGTTGCTATGACCCCAACGAGATGGGATAAGCTCAGTATTCCTTCTCCATCATCAGCTAGCGAGTCGCCCATGCATATTCTTATCGCCCCCGATAGCTACAAGGATGCGCTATCCGCCAGCGACGCGGCACATGCCATCGCCAGTGGCATCCAGCGCGCCGCGCCCGACGCCACACTGGTTCGCTGCCCGATGGGCGACGGCGGCGAAGGTACCCTGGACGCCCTGCTCGACGCCACGCATGCCGAGCGCCGCGAGCTGAGCGTTCAGGATGCCCTCGGACGCCCACGCCAAGCCGCCTGGGGCTGGCACGCCGAGACTCGCAGCGCCTTTATCGAGCTGGCCGAGGCCAGCGGCCTGCAGCAGATCCCCCGCGACCAGCGCAGCGCGCTGCACAGCACCACCCACGGCGTCGGCGAGCTGATCCTGGCAGCGCTGGATGCCGGCGCCAACTCGCTGCTGCTGACCCTCGGCGGCAGCGCCACCAACGACGCCGGCGCCGGCATGCTGGAGGCGCTGGGCGCGCGTCTGCTGGATGCCGAGGGCGCACCGCTGGCGCCCGGCGGCGCGGCGCTGGCCAATTTGCACTCGCTCGACCTGAGCGGCCTCGATCTGCGCCTTTCTCAGCTCCGGGTAGAGACCGCCGTGGACGTCGATAATCCGCTGCTCGGCGAGCGTGGTGCCAGCGCCATCTTCGGCCCGCAGAAAGGTGCCAGCGACGCCGAGGTGGCGACCCTGGATGCGGCACTGGCGCACTTCGCCGACTGCGCCGCCGCGGTACTCGGCGACGACCATCGCGACCTGCCCGGTGCCGGCGCCGCCGGCGGCATGGGCTTCGCCGCCCGCGCCTTCCTCGGCGCCGAGCTGCGCCCCGGTATCGAGCTGGTTATGGAGCAGGTCGGCTTCGACACGCTGCTGGCCCAGGCCGACCTGGTCATCACCGGCGAGGGTCAACTCGACGGTCAGAGTCTGTCTGGCAAGACGCCGGTGGGGATTTCACGGCGCGCCGCGGCCCGCGGCGTACCCTGCGTGGCGCTGGTCGGGCGCCTCGGCGAGGGCTGGCAAGCTTGCCATGACGAAGGCATCAGCGCCGCCTTTGCGCTGGCCGATGGCCCGATGGATCTCGACGAGGCGCTGGGGCGCTGCGCCGAGTTGCTCAGCGACCGTGCCGAGGGGGCTGTGCGGCTGTATGCCGCCGCACGTGGTTGAAAAACACCCGCTACGACGGCATATCAGATAGTACGGACACTTGATTGCCTGGCGCTATGACGGCCATGGCAACAATTCGCTCATCGTCACACGCCCTGTCCGCTAGACTCGTGTGCATTCGTCATCAGGGATAGAGGAGACACCGCATGTCCGATACCAACGCCATTGGTCTGCACGAGGCCAGCGCCAGCCAGCTGGCCGACAAGCTCAACGCGCTGCTGGCCAACTATCAGGTCTTCTACATGAACGTGCGTGGCTACCACTGGAACATCAAGGGGCGGGAATTCTTCGAACTGCACGCCAAGTTCGAGGAGTTCTATACCGATCTGCTGACCAAGATCGACGAGGTTGCCGAGCGCATCCTGACCCTCGGTCATCAGCCGATCCACGCCTATAGCGACTACGTGGCCACCGCCAGCATCCAGGAAGAGAAGAACGTCCACGACGGGGCGACCTGCGTACGCGGCGTACTCACCGGCTACCAGACGCTGATCGAGCTGCAGCGCGAGATCCTGTCGCTGGCCTCGGATGCCGACGACGAGGGCACCGCCGCCCAGGTCGGTGACTATATCCGCGAACAGGAAAAGACCGTGTGGATGCTCGGCGCCTACCTCGACTGAGCCTTGCCTTCCTAAATGCAACAGCCAGCGGCCGCCTTCGGGCGGCCGTTGGCGTTATCAGGGCTTGGCGGGCGTGGCCAGCGCTTCGACGAGCCCGCGCAGCAGCTGCCAGAACTCATCAACCGAGTCGATCTCGACGCGTTCGTCGGGCGAATGGGCGCCGCGAATCTGCGGCCCGAAGGAGATCATCTCGAGATGCGGATACTTGCCGCCGAGGATGCCGCATTCGAGGCCGGCATGAATCACCTTGACCTCCGGCTCTTTCCCTAGCTGTGCGTGGTGTAGGCGCTTGAAGCACTCCAGCAGCGGGCTGTGCGGCGCCGGCGCCCAGCCCGGATAGGCATTCTCGACCCGGGTGCGGGCGCCAATCAGGCCGAACAGCGCGCTGAAGCGGTCGGCCATGTCATGGGTCGCACTGTCGCGCAGCGAGCGCACCAGAGCACACAGCCGAAAACGCCCTTCGCCGAGTGTCACCACGCCAAGATTGTTGGACGTCTCGACCACGCCAGGCACCTCGGTGCTCATTCGCTCGATGCCGCAGGGCGCGGCATGCAGCGCATCGACCAGCAGATGACTGGCGGTGAGGGTCAGTGCCTCGCCGGCCACCTCATCGCTCGCCGACAGGCTGAGCGTAAGCGCCTCATCGACCCCGGCCAGCTCGTTGCGCAGCTCAGACTCCAGCGCACTCAGGCACGCCTGGGCCGTCGCCAGCTCCTCCTCGGCCAGCGCCAGGGTGGCAAAGGCTTCCCGTGGCAACGCATTGCGCAGGGTGCCGCCCTGGTAGTCGACCAGCCTGGCGCCGCTGGGCGCCAACGCCCGCAGGACCCGCATCATCAGCCGGTTGGCGTTGCCGCGTCCGGTGCCGATATCGATCCCCGAGTGGCCGCCGCGGAGACCGGTTAGCGCTAGCCGATAGGGGCGCTCCTCAGCGCTCAGTGCGCTGGTCGGCAGTTGCGCCTCGACCACCACATCGGCGCCGCCGGCGCAGCCGATATAGACCTCACCACGATCCTCGGAGTCGAGGTTGATCAGCAGCTGCCCCTCCAGCCAACCCTCGGCGAGGTTCAGGGCGCCGCCCATCGAGGTCTCCTCCTCGAGGGTGAACAGCGCTTCGAGCGGGCCATGCACCAGCGAATCGTCGCCGAGAATCGCTAGCGCCGCCGCCACGCCCAGACCGTTATCGGCCCCTAGCGTCGTGCCGCGAGCACGCAGCCAGCCATCTTCGACGTAGGTGTCGAGGGGGTCGCGAGTAAAGTCGTGGGGGTGGTCGGCATTGGCCTGGGCGACCATATCGAGATGGCCCTGCAGGATCACCCCGGGAGCCGCCTCACAGCCCGGCGAGGCGGCTTTCCTGAGCCGCAGGTTGCCGTAGGCGTCGCGATCATGGGCCAGGCCACGGGCCTCGGCCCAGGCTTCGAGGATCGCCACCAGCGCGGCCTCGTGGCCCGACGGACGCGGAGTATTGCACAGCGTACGGAAGTGCTGCCACACCGCCTGCGGTGCCAGCTGATCAAGATGTGCGTTCATGATAGTTCTATATGAGGGATAACCGCATTACCTTACCGGCCGCTCGCCGCCAGGGAAAGCTTGGCCCTAGGCGGCCCTCGTTCCAATGACGGCCATCACCCGGCCCAAGCTCGCCAGCGGGTCAGCGCCTCACGCAGGCGCGCCTCTACCTCGCGTCGCCCGCCAAGCGCCAGCCGGTCGGCCAGCCAGGCGCTGCTGCGGGCCTGGAACAACCAGGCCACCAGCAGCCAGGCGTCGTCGTCATGGGGAGCACCACCGGCCAGGCCACGACGCACCAGCTGCTGCAGTGCCGGGCGCACCAGCGCCAGCTCACGCCGCCCCAGGGTCACATCGTCGAGGTCACGGCACTGTTCTGCACTGAGCGGCGGCGCCTGGCCCTCGGCCAGCAGCGCCACGACCACCGTCGGCGACAGGCGCTTCAGCTCATAGATCAGCAGGGTCGGCAGCAGGCGATGAAAACGCTCCACAAGGCTGGCACTCAGCGCCTGACCCGCCTCGCTGACCGGCATTACCACCATCAGCGCATGCTCGCCCGTGGCGGTTTCGCGGCTCAAGCCAAGCCGAACCGCGCGGAACCCCATCGCATGCCAGAAGGCCATCAGTTCGGGATCGGCCCCGAAGCTGGCACCGAGCAGGTCGATGCCGTCGTGGCGGGCGCGCTCGATCTCGGCGGCCAGCAGCTGCTGACCATGGCCTTGGCGGCGCGCGTCGGCGTGCACCGCAATGCGCATGATGCGTCGCACTCGCGAGGTCAAGGCGCGGCGGCTGCCGGCGTGGGCGGCCAGCGACTGGGCCAGCAGGTGACCGCGCGGGCGGCGCTCGCCGCGGGCCACGCGCTCGGCCAGCTCGGCGGAGAAGCCGCCCTCCTCGCAGCATAGCGCCACCGCCAGGCTGCTGTCGCCGCGCTCGAGGGTCGTGATCGACACCCCGGGGCCATCCAACAGGCGGCGCAGGTCGCTGGGCTGGGTACGGTAGTGGGCCTGGACCAGAAGCCCGAATATCACGCTGAGTCGCGACTCGTCCGACGCTAGCGCCACCCGTCGCCAGCGTCTCAGCACCGGTGGCGCATCGCCCGACGTCGGCAACGCGGGCCGGGGCTCGGCGTCGAGCAGCAGCAGCCGCCGGGTCAGCGCCTCGAGCGGGTCGCCATCGGCCCAGCGGATCGGCGTCGTCAGCGTGCAGGATCGCCAGTCCGGGGCGTGGCGCTGCAGGTGCGGCAGAAAACGCAGCGCAAAGCCGCGTCCCGAGCCTTCATAGCCGTGCACGGTGGTGGCAAAAACGATGCGCGGAAAGCGCGCCAGCCAGTCGGCCAGCAGCGCCGCGGGAATCGCAGCGGCTTCATCCACCAGCAGCAGACTCCCCGCCCCTCCGCCCCGCTCGGCCAGTGCGTCAGGGGCCATGAAGCATACCCGCTGGGTCTGGCCGTCACGCAGCAGGCTGACCACCTGGCCATCGCGCCGAGCGCCGGGGCAGTGACGCTGGAGGTGCTCGAACAGCGTCTCCACCGCCGCCGGCCGCGGCGCAGTGACCAGTATCTCGCGCTCCCCCCGGGCCAGCCAGCGTGCACAGGCGATACCCAGCGCTGCGCTCTTGCCGCGGCCACGATCGGCGCTGATCACCAGCGGCCGGCGGCGACGCAGCCGCATAAGGCGTGCCACCGCCTGGGCCTGATCCTGGGTGGCGCAGGCAGGATCCTCGCAAGCGCCGCTGGCATGTTCGCCAGGCGACGCAAGGGAGGGCAGTACCAAGTCACCGTTGGCCGGCCAGTGGGCGGTATCCGTCGCGGCTCCGAGCATCCGCGCCAGACGCTGCAGATAGCGCGACGCCAGGTGGACCGACCGATGCGGATGGTCGGCGAGGCGCTGATAGTCGGCATCCGGCCGGGCTCCCCAGTCCGGTGGCGTGAGCAACACCAGCACGCCGCCGGCCACCAGAGTGCCACTAAGGGCGCCGAAGGCGTCAGGGTCAAAGCCGGCACCCGCCGAGACGGCATCGAACACCACCAGCGTTTGCTCGCCACCAAGCCGGGTGCGCGCCTTGCCGGCCGGCAGCCAGGCCGATTCGGCAACCTCGGCGGGCCGCTGCGGTGCGATCCACAGCGCCCGCGTCGAGTCTTGACGCCAGATCGCCAACGCTCGACCCAAGCACTGCTCAGGGCTGGCGGCGATCCATAGCAAACCCCGCCAGCGCTGCGCGGCAAGCTGCTCGCGCCATCTCTCCAGCGCCTGCACGGCGGCGACATCGGTCATGCTCGACTCCCCTTTCGTCGGAGCCCCCAGTGTAGAGAACCTCGGCCCCACGGCACCAGGCGCTTGGCGCGCAGCACCTTCTGAAAACTTGTGCGTATCATTATCATTTGCAATGAGATTATTTCTTGCTATCGTGTACAGAGATTTTTCTCATCCCCCAAGCAATATAACGGGACATCGCCATGCAAAAGACCTTCATCGCCTCCGCCACGCTAGTCACCACGCTGCTGGCCGCCCCCCTGGCCGCCGCCGACCTGACGCTCTATTCAGGCCGCGGCGAGTCGATGGTCGAGCCGATCATCAACCAGTTCGAGAAAAATACCGGCATCAACGTCAACGTTCGCTACGGCGATACCGCCCAGCTGGCGGTGCTGCTGCAGGAGGAGGGCGAGCGCTCTCCCGCCGACCTCTACTGGGGCCAGGACGCCGGTGCCATGGGCGCCATCAGCCAGGCCGGCCTGCTCGCCGAGCTGCCCGATGACATCTACGAGGGCCTGCCCGGCATCTACACCAGCGAGACCGGCAACTGGGTCGCCGCCAGCGGTCGTGCCCGGGTATTCGCCTACTCGCCGGAACGCGTCAGCGAAGAAGAGTACCCGGAAAGCGTGTTCGATCTTACCGACGAGCGCTATGAAGGCCGCGTCGGCTGGGCGCCCACCAACGGCTCCTTCCAGTCGTTTATCACCGCGATGCGCGTTGAGCACGGCGATGAGCGTACCCAGGAGTGGCTCGAAGGCATGCGCGACAACGGCGCCGTGACGTTCCGCAATAACACCACACAGGTGCAGGGCATCGCCGACGGAGAAATCGACTTCGGGCTGGTAAACAATTATTATTTGCCGCGGTTCCTGGCTACCGATGAGGACTTCCCGGTAGAGCAAGCCTTCTTCGCCGAAGGCGATATCGGCAACCTGGTCAACGTCGCCGGCATCGCGGTGCTGGAGAGCAGCGACAACAAGGAGGCAGCCATGGAGTTTGTACGCTTCCTGCTGTCGCCGGCCGCACAGCAGTACTTCACCGGCAATGTGTATGAGTACCCGGTGACCCGCGACGTGATCCAGAACCCGGAACTCGAGGATTTCGACCGCCTGCTTGAGGTCAGCCCGCAGATCGATCTGGATGATCTGGAAGATCTCGAAGGCACACTGAACCTGCTGCGCGACGCCGAGCTTCTGTAAGGCCAAGCGTCGCCAATCAGGCGAGTCGGGACCAGGGTGGCACTGCCACCCTGGTCCCGTGCGTTTTTGATAGCGGCCAATATCGGTCGTGACTTGAACAGCGAGAGACGATGAGCCAAAGCGCCGAGCTTGCCAGCCCCGCTGCCCGCCGCCCCCTGCCGAGAGGCCGGGGGCGGCGCGTGCCGCTGTATATTCTGCTGCCATCGCTGGTGGTGGCCGGGGCGATGCTGGTGCCGCTATTCTACCTCGGCCTGCGCGCCTTCGAGGCCGACCCGGCCCTGCTCAGCCAGCTGGTGCTGCGTCAGCGCAACCTCGACCTGTTGCTCAACACCCTGGCGCTGGCCGCCGGCGTCGTCGCCATGACCACCCTGATGGCACTGCCGCTGGCCTGGCTGGTCGTACGCACCGATATCCGCTTCAAGCGCCTACTGACCATTCTCGGGGTGATCCCGCTGGCGGTACCCGGCTACGTCATGGCCTATGCCTTGATTGGCCTGGGCGGCAACTACGGGGTGCTGGCACAGCTCACCGGCGTGCAGCTGCCGCGCATCGAGGGCTACTTCGGCGCCATGCTGGCGCTGTCGCTATATACCTTCCCCTATCTGTTTCTCAATCTTCGCGCCACCCTGGCCGGCCTGGACGGCAACCTCGAAGAGAGCGCCAGAAGCCTCGGCTACGGCAATCGCGAGATCTTTTTCAAGATCATCCTGCCCCACCTGGCACCTGCGCTAATGGCCGGCTGGCTGGTGATCACGCTCTACGTACTGGGTGACTTCGGTGCCGTGGCGCTGATGCGCTACGAAGCCTTCAGCTACGCCATCTATACCCAATATTCCGGTGCCTTCGACCGCATCTACGCCGCCTGGCTGTCGATCATGCTGCTGGCGGTAGCGGCGAGTTTCGTGATGCTCGACAGCCTGGTGGTCAAGCGCAAGCTGGCGCGGGTGGGTACCGGCGTGGCACGGCCGGTCAAGCCCATGCGCCTCGGCCGCCTGCGCTGGCCGGCCTACCTCTTCCTGCTGGTGGTGTTCGGCGCCTCGGTGGGCCTGCCGACGCTGATCCTCAGCTACTGGCTGCTGCTGGCGCCGCCGGATCTGAGCTTCTTCGCCCGTGTGCCGGGGACCTTCCTGCGCTCGGCGGGCGCGGCGCTGCCTGCCGCCTTGCTCTCGGCGGCGTTCGCCCTGCCGATCGCCTATCTCACGGTGCGCTACCGCTCCACCGCGGCGACGCTGATCGAGCGTTCGGCCTATATCGGCTACGCGATTCCGCCGCTGACTCTGGCGCTGGCGATGGTGTTTTTCTCGCTGCGCACCGCCCCTTTCCTCTACCAGACCCTGACCCTGCTGATCGTGACCTGGGCGATGGCCTCGCTGGCCCTTGCCCTGGGGCCGATACGCAGCGCGCTGATGCAGACCCGCCCCAATATGGAAGAGGCCGCCCACTCGCTGGGGCACGGCCCGCTGAGCACCTTCCTGCGGGTAATCTTTCCGCGGCTACGCCGCGGCATCCTGGCTGGCATCGCACTGGTCTTCGTACTCTGCATGAAAGAGCTGCCTATCACCTTCTTGCTGGCACCGACCGGCTACACCACCCTGGCGGTCACGGTATTTACCCGCACCTCCGAGGGCATGCTGGCCGAGGCCGCCCCCTTCGCCGCCGCCATCGTGGTGTTCTCAAGCCTGTCGGTGGGCTTTCTGTTAACCAAAGAGGGCAAGCGATGACCACCCTCAATCTCAGCGCCACGCCCCAGACCTCGGCAATTCAGCGGCCCGCGCCGTTGCTTAGCGTCAGCGGGTTGAGCAAGCGCTACCGGCCGCAGGATCCGCTGGCGGTGGAGAACGTTGGATTCGACCTCGGCAACGGCGAGATCCTGGCACTTCTCGGCCCCAGCGGCTGCGGCAAGAGCACCACACTGCGCATGATCGCGGGCTTCGAGCAGCCCGAGGCCGGCGACATCGTGCTGCGCGGCGAGAGCATTCTCTCCCAGCCGCCGCAGCAGCGCCGGATTGGCATCGTGTTCCAGGATTACGCTCTGTTTCCACACATGAGCCTGGGCCAGAACGTGGCCTTTGCCATGCGCCATCTGCCCAAGGCCAAGCGCCCCGCCCGCGCCCGCGAGTGGCTCGATATGGTCGGCCTGGCCGATCTCGCCGGGCGCATGCCCGACGAACTCTCCGGTGGGCAACAGCAGCGCGTGGCGCTGGCCAGGACCCTGGCCGCCGAACCGCAGCTGGTGCTGCTCGACGAGCCGTTCTCCAACCTCGATGCGGCGCTGCGCGAGTCGACCCGCAAGGAGGTTCGCCAGCTGTTCAAGGCCGCCGGCACCTCGGTGATCCTGGTCACCCACGACCAGGCAGAGGCGCTCTCCTTTGCCGACCAGGTGGGGGTGATGCACGCCGGCAAGCTGATCCAGATCGACCGTCCAGAGCGGGTCTATCAGCATCCGGCGACGGCCTTCGTCGCCGAATTTCTCGGCCATACCAACCTGCTCGACGGTGAGGCAGACGGTGGGATCGCGCAGACCGCGCTAGGCCCGGTGGCCATCACCCCGGCCACCAGCGGCCCGGTGCGTGTCTCGCTGCGCCCCGAGCATCTGGCCCTGGCCACCGCCCCGGATGGCCAGGGCGCCACCGTGGTCGAGCGCGAGTTCCGCGGCCACGACTGTTTCTACCTGCTCGAGCAGCACGGCCAGCGCTTCTGCGCCATCACCCCCAGCCACACCCTGTGGCAGATCGGCGAACAGGTCAGCCTCGAGCCCCAGCGCACCGCCACGGTGCTGCAGTACTAGCCCCGAGCGCCGGGCGCTTTTCGCCCGGCGCTATCAATGTGCCTCGTCCCAGTTAGCCCCACTCTCGGCTTCGACGATCAGCGGCACGCGCAGCTCGGCGGCGTCGCGCATATGCGTCTTGACCGCGGCGATAAAGCCGTCGACGTCGGCCTCCTTGACCTCGAACACCAGCTCATCGTGGACCTGCATGACCATCCAGGCGTCGAATTCGCAGGCGGACTTGGCGTCACCCTGCAGCCAGGCATCGACCTCGATCATGGCGCGCTTGATGATATCGGCGGCGGTGCCCTGCATCGGGGCGTTGATGGCGGTGCGTTCGGCGGCCTGGCGGCGGGCGTGGTTCTGGGCCTTGATCTCGGGCAGGTAGAGACGCCGGCCGAGCACGGTCTCGACGTAGCCATCCTCGCCGGCCTGGGCGCGGATACGATCCATATAGCGCGCCACCCCGGGGTAGCGGTCGAAGTAGCGGTCGATATAGGTCTGGGCCTGGTTGCGCTCGATATGCAGCTGCCGGGAGAGCCCCCAGGCACTCATGCCGTAGATCAGCCCGAAGTTGATCGCCTTGGCGCTGCGCCGCTGGTCGCCCGAGACCTTGTCGAGGGCCACCCCGAACACTTCTGCGGCGGTAGCAGCGTGGATATCGCGGCCCTCGGCGAAGGCCTCGAGCAGGCCCTTGTCCTCGGAGAGGTGGGCCATGATGCGCAGCTCGATCTGCGAGTAGTCGGCGGCGACGATGCGGTAGCCGGGGCGCGCCACGAATGCCTGGCGGATCTTGCGCCCCTCCTCGGTGCGAATCGGGATGTTCTGCAGATTGGGATCAGAGGAGGAGAGCCGCCCGGTGGCGGTGACCGCCTGGTGGTAGCTGGTGTGCAAGCGCTTGGTGGCCGGATTGACCAGCCGTGGCAGCTTGTCGGTGTAGGTCGACTTGAGCTTGGCCAGGCCGCGGTGCTGCATGATCACCTTGGGCAGCGGGTAGTCCAGCGCCAGCTCCTCGAGCACCGCCTCGGCGGTGGAGGGCGCGCCCTTGGGGGTCTTCTTGAGCACCGGGATCTTCTGCTCCTCGAACAGGATCTCGCCGAGCTGCTTGGGTGAGCTGAGGTTGAACTCGCGGCCGGCCAGCTCATAGGCCTCGGCCTCGAGCTCGCGGATACGCTCGGCGAGCACCTGGCTGTGGGCGTGCAGCCGCTCCACGTCGAGCGCCACCCCGGTACGCTCCATGCGCGACAGCACCGGCACCAGCGGTAGCTCCAGATCGTCGAGCACCGCGGCGAGGCGGCCTTCGGCCTCGAGGCGCGGGCGCAGTTCGTGCTGCAGGCGCAGGGTAATGTCGACGTCCTCGCAGGCGTAGGGCGCGGCCTGCTCGAGGGCGATCTGGTTGAAGGTCAGCTGTTTGGCACCCTTGCCGGCAATCTCCTCGAAGCTGATGGTCTTCTCGCCGAGGTACTTGAGTGCCAGCGAGTCCATGTCGTGGCGGGTGGCGGTGGAGTTGAGCACATAGGAGGCGAGCATGGTGTCGGCCAGCGGCCCGACCACGCGGATCTGGTAGTTGGCCAGCACCGAGATGTCGTACTTGAGGTTCTGGCCGATCTTGCCCTTGGCCGGGTCCTCCCAGAGCGGCTTGAGCGCCGCCAGCACCGTGTCACGGTCGAGCTGGGCCGGAGCATCCAGGTAGTCGTGGGCGAGCGGAATATAGGCGGCTTCGCCGGGCACCAGGGCCAGCCCTACACCGACGATCTCGGCCTCCATGTAGTTGAGGCTGGTGGTCTCGAGGTCGAAGCAGAAGCGTTCGGCCTTTTGCAGCCGCTCGAGCCAGGCATCCAGCTCGGCCTGCTCGAGGATCACCTGGTCATCGCGCTGGGCAGGGGTAGCGGCGGGCTCACTGGTATCCGCCTGGGGGGTGGCAGTGCCGCCCGCCACGTCGTCGACGCCCTCATCCTTGCCCTCGAGCAACTCCGATAGCCAGGCCTTGAACTCCATCTCGCGATAGAGCTCGAGCAGCGCCTCACGATCGGGGTGGGCGATCTCCAGATCGTCGAGGCCCACCGGCAGCTCGCAGTCGGTCTTGATGGTGGCCAGTTGGTAAGAGAGGAAGGCCTGGTCGCGGTGCTCCTCGAGCTTCTTGGGCAGCGTCTTGGCACCGCGAAAGTCCAGCGTCTTGACCTTGTCGAGGTCGGCGTAGATGGCATCCAGGCCACCGCCCACGCCCTGCAGCAGGCCCAGGGCGGTCTTCTCGCCGACCCCCGGCACGCCGGGGATGTTATCGACCTTGTCGCCCATCAGCGCCAGAAAGTCGATGATCAGCGACGGCGGCAGGCCGAACTTCTGCTCCACGCCGGCGGGGTCGAGGGTCTCGTCCTTCATGGTATTGACCAGGGTGATATGGCCATTGACCAGCTGTGCCATGTCCTTGTCGCCGGTGGAGATCACCGCGTCGCGGCCGGCCTCGGTGGCACGCCGCGCCAGGGTACCGATCACGTCGTCGGCCTCTACCCCCTCGATGCACAGCAGCGGCAGGCCGAGGGCGCGTACGCAGGCGTGCAGCGGTTCGACCTGGCTGCGCAGATCGTCGGGCATCGGCGGTCGCTGCGCCTTGTACTCGGCATAGAGCTCATCGCGAAAGGTCTTGCCCTTGGCGTCGAAGACCACCGCCATGGGGCTATCCGGGTAGTCCTTGATCAGCCGCTTGAGCATGTTGAGGACGCCCTTGACCGCCCCGGTGGGCTGGCCCTGGGAGGTGGTCAGCGGCGGCAGGGCGTGGAAGGCGCGATACAGGTAAGAGGAGCCGTCGACGAGGACGATGGGGCTGGCAGCCATGGCGAAGCAATCCTTGGGCGTGTGCGATGCCTCCATGATACGCAGCTCGCCGCGCTGCGTCAGGCGTCCCTCGCTAAGGCAGCCACTCAGACTTATACTAGCGTGTTGCCAAGGAGTGGAGATGCTATTTCTCTTCGCCTCGCTGGCAGCGGTGAATTCCCGCGCCCCCACGGGGTCCAAGTAGGCAACTTATCGTGCCGCTCACGGCAGGAGATCACATGCCACTATTTCCCTTGCCCCGCGCCGCTCTGCTGGCGGTTGTCCTGTTCTCGGGCCTGCTGCTCGGCAGCCTCATGGGCCATGCCCAGGCAGCGCCTGAGCCGCAGATCACCGAACGCCAGGAGGCGGACCGCACCCTGCGCGAATTCCGCGTCAACGGCCAGCTCTACGCCATCGAGATCCGCACCCGCGACGGCGATCGCTACCACCTGCTCGATCGGCGTGGTGACGGCAATTTCAGCCGCGTCAGCGGCGATGTCGTGGAGGTTCCCGACTGGGTCAATACAGGGCGTTGAGCCCGCTCCGGCCGATGACACTTTTCGTGCATCGCACTGACAAGACGGTACAATATGCCGCTTGGCATCCCCGGGCGAGAGAGACATGGCCGTATTTACCCCGCTGAGCCAGGCTCAGGTCACAGAGTTTCTGCAACGCTTCGACGTTGGCACGCTGACACAGCTCGAGGGCGTGCCCAGCGGCACCGAGAACACCACCTATTTCGTCACCACCGACCGCCAGGCGCTGGTATTGACGCTGTTCGAGCAGGGCGAGCACGCGGAGCTGCCGTTCTTCGTCGACCTGCTCGATTATCTCGCCGACCACCGCATCCCGGTGGCCGGCCCGGTGCATGATCGCCAAGGGGTCGCCCTGCAGAGCCTGGCCGGCAAGCCGGCGCTGCTGTTCCCGCGCCTGCCCGGCAAGTATCCCCGGTCACCCAACACCGTTCAGTGCCAAGCGCTGGGCGATGCCCTGGGCCATATGCACGCCGTGTCGCGCTACTTCGACGGCCATCGCCCCAACCCCCGCGATCTGCACTGGCTAGTGGCCATGCACCATCGCGTGCTGGTCTATCTCTCCGCCGACGACCAGGCGCTGATGAGCGATGAGGTCGACGCCTACCAGGCCTTCTTCGGCGACGCCCCGGACCTGCCTCGGGGCGCGCTGCACGGCGACCTGTTCCGCGACAACACCCTGTTCGACGGCGAGCGGCTAGGCGGTATCATCGACTTCTACAACGGCTGCACCGGCGACCTGCTGTTCGACCTGGCGATCGTCATCAACGACTGGGCGGTAAACGCCGACGGCAGCCTCGACGCGGAACGTCACGACGCCATCCTGCGCGCCTACCAGGCGCGTCGCCCGCTGACCGACAGCGAGCGTGCCGCGTGGCCGATGATGCTGCGCATGACCGCCCTGCGCTACTGGCTGTCGCGGCTACTGGTGGTCTACGTCGATCCACCGGCCCACGACCTGACGCCCCATGACCCGGAGCAGTTCCGTACCATTCTTCTCAGCCGCCTGCAGCACGGCGCGCTGGCCCTGCCGGAGACCCACCCCGCATGAGTCTGCTCGATGCCGGCGCGCCGTCGCCTTCACGCCTGGCGCGCCACACCTACAACATCGACCAGTGGGGCAGCGGCTACTTTGACGTCGATGATGGCGGCCACACCGTGGTCCGCCCGCTCGGCAGCGAAGCCGAAGGCCCGGCGCTGCCGCTGGATGCGCTGGTCGACCAGCTGCGCGAGGCGGGGCTGCGTCTGCCGGTGCTGGTCCGCTTCACCGATATCCTCCACGACCGGGTCGAGCAGCTGTGTGCGGCCTTCGATTCGGCGATTCGCGAAGAGGCCTATACCGGCGGCTATACCGCGGTCTACCCGATCAAGGTCAACCAGCAGCGGCGTGTGGTCGAGGAGATCCTCGCCACCCAGGAGCGCGGCCGTGGCCGGGTCGGCCTCGAGGCCGGCAGCAAGCCCGAGCTGCTGGCGGTGCTGGCACTGTCCGGCGACGGCTCATCGCTGATCGTCTGCAACGGCTACAAGGACCGCGAATATATCCGCCTGGCGCTGATGGGCGAAAAGCTCGGCCACCGGGTCTATCTGGTGGTGGAGAAGTATTCAGAGCTCGACATCATCCTCGAGGAGGCGGCTGCACTGGGTGTTACGCCACGCATCGGCCTGCGTGCCCGGCTCGCCTCGGTGGGCCGCGGCAAGTGGCAGGACACCGGCGGCGAAAAGTCCAAGTTCGGCCTCACCGCCAGCCAGACCCTCGGCGTCATCGAGCGGCTCAAGCGCAGCGATGCCCTGAACAGCCTGCAGCTGGTGCACTTTCACCTCGGCTCGCAGATCGCCAATATCCGCGATATCCAGCGCGGCCTGCGCGAGTGCGCGCGCTTCTATCAGAGCCTGCGCGAACTCGGCGCACCGGTGGACACCGTCGACGTCGGCGGCGGCCTGGGCATCGACTATGAAGGCACCCGCTCGCGCAGCGAGTTCTCGATCAACTACTCGATGCGCGAATACGCCAGCAACGTGGTGTGGGCCTTCCGCCAGGCCTGCGAGACCGAGGGACTGCCGCATCCCCACCTGATCAGCGAATCGGGCCGCGCGCTGACCGCCCACCACGCGGTGCTGATCACCAATGTGATCGGCGAGGAGCGCATCGACGATCAGGCGCCAGTGCGCCAGGTCGACGATGACCCGCAGATCGACGAGCTGTGGCGCGTGCATGGCCGGCTGGCCGATATGCATGAGCCACGCGGCCTGGTCGAGGCCTACCATGACCTGGTGCAGGCCATGGGCGAGCTGCAGGATCGCTTCGTTCTGGGTCTGGCCGGACTGCTCGCCCGTGCCGAGGGCGAGGCGGTCTACTTCGCCGCCTGCGCACGGCTCAAGGCGCGCCTCGACAGCCGTAACCGCGCCCACCGCGAGATTCTCGACGAGCTCGCCGAGAAGCTCGCCGACAAGCTGTTCGTCAACTTCTCGCTGTTCCAGTCGCTGCCCGATGTATGGGGCATCAAGCAGATATTTCCGGTAATGCCGCTGAACGGGCTAGAGCGCGCCCCAACCCGGCGCGGGGTGATCCAGGACATCACCTGCGACAGCGACGGCCGCATCGACAGCTACGTCGACGGCCAGGGGGTGGAGAGCACCCTGCCGCTGCCGGAGTGGCGCGACGGCGACGAGAAGCTGCTCGGCTTCTTCCTGGTCGGCGCCTACCAGGAGATCCTCGGCGACCTGCACAACCTGTTCGGCGATACCGACTCGGTGGACGCCGCCCTCGACGCTAACGGCGACTGGGTGCTCTCCCATGCCATCCAGGGCGACACCGTGGCCCAGGTGCTCGATCACGTCAATTTCGACGCCGAGGTGCTGCGCCGC
Organism: Halomonas sp. ML-15; assembly: GCF_014779595.1. GTDB lineage: Bacteria > Pseudomonadota > Gammaproteobacteria > Pseudomonadales > Halomonadaceae > Franzmannia. Next base: position 202,538 of record NZ_JACXZT010000009.1, on the reverse strand, counting down.
CATCTGGCCAGCCAGCTGGATGCCAGCGAGCTCAGCGCCGCAGAGCGCGAAGCCTTCCTCGCCGATCTCTCGGCCGGCCTGCAGGGCTACACCTACCTTGAGTGAACGGCTCACCCAACGCAATGCGCCCCTGCAGTCAGGCTGCAGGGGCGCATTGGTATGGGCCGGTTGCGAGCGTGCTTAGTCGACGACCCGGGTGGCCACTTCCAATCCACCGGTCAGCGTAAAGTGCAGCTCGGCGCCGCGCGGCAGCTCGCCGACGCCGGGGGGTGTGCCGGTCAGCACCACGTCGCCGGGCAGCAGCGTGAAGTGGCGGCTCATCTCGGCCAGCAGGGTCGCCACCGGGAACAGCATGTCGGAGCCTTCACCGCTCTGCACTCGCTCACCGTCGATATCCAGGCTGAAGGTCAGCGCGCTCCAGTTGGGCACGCGGCTGAGCGCCAGGAATGGCGATAGCGGGCAGGCACCATCGAAGCTCTTGGCGATCTCCCACGGGTAGCCCTTCTCCTTGAGCTGCGACTGGACGTCGCGCAGGGTCAGGTCCAGCGCCAGGCCAATGCCTGCCACGGCACGCTCGGCTTCCGAGGCGGTGGCATGGGTCAACGGCTCGCCAATCAGCAGTGCCAACTCGGTCTCGAAGTGCACATCGCCACGGGAGAACGGGGCATCGATCGGCTCGTCCAGCGGCACCGCGCAGGTCGACGGCTTGATGAACAGCAGCGGCTCGGTGGGAATCGGATTGTCCAGCTCTTTGGCGTGGTCGGCGAAATTGCGACCGACGCAGACGATTTTGCCCAGCGCGTGAGGAAATTCCTGGCCATCGGTAAAACGGGGAACAAAGCGCATGGCGGGATATTCTCCTGAATGAAAGGGAGGCGACGTCTTGGGCGTCGCTTGCATGATCAGCTTGACAGTTTACCGCAGCGGGCGCGCCAGTCCAGCGTGCCACTCGATGCACCGTTGATAGCGCCCGCAGGCAGCGCATAGTGCGCTATTGCCGCAGCAGATTGCCCGCGGTATTGAAGCGGTCTTCCAGGAAGCGGCCGTGGGCAGACAGCTCACGTAGCTTCCCGGCGTGCATGTCTTCGAGAATGGCCTCGGTTTCGGAGGCCAGCACGTCCAGTTGCTCCAGCACCATGTCATGGGCAGTTCTGCCCGCGTCGCCAATAGGGGCCTGCGCGACATCCTCGGGCAACTGGAGATAGCGCTCCAGGGTGTCCGGGAGATAGCGCCGAACAGTAGCCGCAATGGTGTACTGCGCCTGGCGACCGACGTTGCTGCCAAGATCGCTGTCCAGTACGGCATGTATGGCCCGGTCGATGCGTTCCAGCGGCTCGCGCATGGGCTCTGTCACCTGCCTTTCGGCGGTGTCCAGGGTATGACGCAACGCTGCCCGCAGGCTATCCGGGGTGTCGCTGGCGCCCTGCAGGCGCAGATCAACCTCGATGCCAAGCAGGCGTTCGACCCAGCCCGGCTTCGTGGCCCAGCTAAGACGGATGCCAGCGTACACTAGACACCCCAGAATACCGGCCAGCGCCAGGTCGAGCCCGGGCAGGCGCCAATGCGGCAGGGTCATGCCGAAATGCAGGACCAGTACGCCCAACGCACCGAGCATCCCGGCAACCGCTTCACGGACAATCTCGAACGGCTGCATCAGTGGACGGTTTCCCATGTTGCCATGACCATCACCAGGTGGTGGGTGGTGTAAAGGCTGCACTCTCCGCTTCGATCTCTACCACACGGAACACCACGCGACGGTTATCGGCACGCTCGTCGTCGGTGGAGATCGGACAGGGTTCACCATCGCAGAGCCCGGTGGCAGGATCTCTGATGCCAAGCCCTTCGCTAATCAGCTGACTGCGGTCCAGCCGCACATCGTGCTCATCCGCGAAGGCAAGCACGGAGCGCCGAACCGATGCGGCCCGGGCCTCGCTCAAGGTCAGCAGGTTGTCACGTTGCTGCTCGAGCAACTGCTCCGGCAGTCCGGCGGAGCGCCGCTGCAGGAAGAGGCTAGGATCAGCATGCCCTTCGATGGTCAGCAGAGCACCGCCGTAGCGCTGCGCAGCGTCGAGGACCTCGGCGAAGTCTTCGGCATACTGCTGGGCCGAGAAATGATCCTGGTCGGGCTGGAAATATATTTCGAACCTGACCAGAGTCTGCCCATCAATATCGCCGCCTTCCCTCTGCTCGGACAGCAGTGTCCTCGCGGCCTCCGGGTCGAAGGAGGAGAGTTCGGCACGGCGCTGGTCGAAGATCCCCTCCGCCAGGGTGCCATAGTCCAGCTCCGCCAACGTCAATGCCGGGATCTCGGATAGCAATCCCAGCGCCTGAAGCTCGGCGGCGATTTCTGCATTCAGTCTAGGAAAAGAGCGCAGACCTCCATCCTGCCGAGCCCAGTCAACGTTCCCCTGTACCCCAACCGTCTGCACCTGGCGCCACAACGTCCGCGCGGCTTCCTCCTCCTCGGGATCGCCGAGCAGATGATCCGCCACGGAGGACCAGTCAACGACCTGGGTGGTGACATCTTCGCGCACCTGCTCCTCTGCGTTGAACAAGGCTGTCACAAGGCCCTCGATCGTCTCGCGATTGGCCTCGAGATAATCCTGGCGCACGACATAGATCCCGGAGACGGCACGGTTGGCAGACTGGGAAGAGAGCAGCACAGAGGCATCGCCAGGCGCGCCCGAGTCCACCAGGAAGGCATCTACGCCCTCTTCATCGGTGAGCCACTTGGCTGGAGCGTCAGCCGTGACCAGCGTCGGGACCTCCCAGCTGTCAGCGGCCTGTTCCCTGCCGCTGCGGGTCGCCTCAGCGAGCAGGTCTAGCCCCGCTGCATAAGGGACGACGCCGATAGTGCTACCGCTGAGGTCCGCCATACTGTCAATGCCGCCATGCACCCGCAGCTCGTCGGCACCTACCGACCAGCCGTGCTGATAAAAGGCAACCATTGCGCTGTCCGCCTGCGCCTCCGTGGCCGCTGCCGCAAGCAGCGCCTGCCCCTGGGTCAGGCGCATGATGGGCGTCTCGCAGGCCATATAGGCTGCCAGTTGGGCCTGCAGATCCTGCGGTTGGCGCAGCAGCACGTCGAGCCCTTGCTCATTGAAAGGGCTGCCGTCGGCGGTCTCGGCTTCGTAGCCATTGGCATAGATCGGCACGAGATCGAGCCCCGAGCGAGCCAGGGGCAAAATCAACTCAGCGCTGCTATCGCATGCCTGGTACTGGCCGGCAACCTCGTCGGCCAACTGTTGATCCGTCGCTGCCTGGGCAATGGCAGAGGCACCGAGCGTCAGTCCGGTGAGCACAATGAGTTGGCGCATAGTAGAAACCCCTCGATTATTCCGCTTCCTGCGTAACCTGTACTCGCCTCTCACTCCGCTGCGGCGGCGTGGGCATCTCCGGAGCGCTGCATACGTTCCCGGGCCTTGTTGATCTGGCCGTCCAGGGACTCCACCGTCTGCTTCATATTGTCTAGCGCCTTGGTCTTGAAGTCCGTCATATCGTCCATGGTCGCGTAGATGTTATTGAACGCATTGGTGAGTTGATCCATGTCGATGGTGCTGCTGGCCGCCTGCTCGTGGATCTGGGCAGACTGTGTTCGCATGATCTCACTGGTGCCTTCAATGACGTTGCCGGTCGTCTCGTTGAGGGCCTGAATCTGCTCCAGCACCAGGCGCTGGTTAGTCAGTGCCTGCGCCACCACGGTGGCGGTGCGCAGCGCGGAGACCGTCACGCTGGTCGCCCGATCAACCCCCTTGATCAGCTCCAGATTGTTCTTGCGAATCATGTCCAGGGCCATGTAGCCCTGCACCGCGACTCCCAACTGCTGCTGAAGGTCCAGCACCTTCTGACGCATATAGAAGAGCATCTCCTCGCGCACCATCCGCGCCTTGTGCTCATTCTGAGCGGCAATCTCGTCGACGCGTTGCTCGAGCCGTGTATCGATGGCCCTGGCCAGGTAGACGTGCTCCTCGATGCTCTGCATTATCCCCCAGAGGTGGCGCTTCTCCTCGTCGATGGCGGCGTTGTCACGGCGCAGTTCGTCCTGGCCGGCATAGAGGCTGTTGATGATGGCGTCGAGGTGCGTCTGCGCAGACTGATACTCGCTGAAGTAGTCGTGGAGCCGGTTGCCCCAGGGAATAAAACCGAGCAGCTTGCGCGGCTGAAACAGATTATCTCGACGCGACGGATCTAACTGTTCCACGATGCGTCGCAGGTCGAGCAGCGAGCGTGAGACGTGGCTGTCACCGGATAGAGCCCCCTGATCCATGGCTCGGACCGGTTTGTCCAGCAAGCGATTGGAGACCTGTGCGGCCTCCTGCATCTGCTGATTGCCCAACTGGTGCGCCTGCTGGACGTGAGCACGAAACGGCTCACTCTCCGGCTCAGCCTCAATCACGCCGTTTACGAAGGCTTCGGCCTGGGCACCCAGTTCCGACTGACGCTCAGCGGGCAGCGGCACCTTGCGTTCAGCTTCTTCCGGCTCCACTGCAGGTGCCGGCGGCGGCGGCACCAGTGCCGTGCTCGTGTTGTTATCAGCAGTATCAATCGTATCGCTCATGTCACAATCCCGTGTGTTGTCCTCTGTATGAAACGCACTATGTCCTGTGGCCCGTCACCGTTACTGGTTGTCATTGCTGGGGAACCAGGACTGTACCTGGTCATTGTTGGCGTTGAGCCAATCGCGAATGGCCGTGCGATGCCCATCTACCTCGGCCGCCGCCATCAGTGCTTCCAGTTGATCCAGCTCGAACACCATGCGCTCGATAAATTCCGCCACCTCTGGCAGTTCCTCACGCAGCCCCTTGCGCCCCATGGCGTGAACGGCTTCCGTTTCAGGGAAGATGCCATCCGGGTCCTCCAGGAATCGCAGTTCATAAGCGGCCCACTTGCGGTGAGGCCGCCAAGCTGTCACGACAATAGGCTGCTCTTCCTCATACGCCCTGCCTAACGCCAGGGTCATGGCCGGCCCCGAGGACTCGGTTAGATCGAACGCATCAAGGCCATAGTGCTCTATGGCCTCACGAGTACCCACCATGAGTCCGGCCTCTGGGTCAATGCCGGTGATCTCCCCCTTGAACAGCTCCGCATGCTCGGCCAGGTCGGCAATGGTGCGAATGGAGTCGTCCACGTACTCGGGGACGGCAAGGCCCATGGAGGTGCCTTCATATAGCACCCCGAGATCCTCCAACTCATCTCCGTAACGCTCCAAGTAGGACGCATGGGTATGGGGCTGCCAGGACATCAGCATAAGGTCCAGGTTCTGTTCGGCCAGCCCCCGGTACTGGGCCTGGATGTTCGCGAGCGTCAGTTCCACATCGAGCCCGACACTGCCCAGGGTAAGGGCGGTAAGCTTGGACACCGCCTCGGCATCGCTCCAGGCGGTCCAGCCAATACGCACTTCCGGGCGTCCGAGGTCCGCCGACGCCAGCGGCGACCATATGGCTAGAGTGAGCACCAGCGCCAGAACGCGGCAAAAAGGAGAGTGCTGCTTGCGGATCATGGTGTATTCCTCTGATCTTCCATGCGGTTGTTCCAACGTGATTAGCGCCGCGCTACCACTCATGGGGCGGGCTGAAGGCACTGCTCTCGGCTTCCATACGAACGGCGCGAACCACTACGCGCATGTTGGATCGCCATTCGGCCTCGGTCTGCGGCGGACAAGGGTCGCCATCGCACAGTCCGGTAGCAGGCTCGTGGAGCCCCCGCCCTTCAGTGACGAACTGGCTCTCATCCAGCATGACACCCTCCCGGTCGGCGTAGGCCACCAGGCTCTCGCGCACTTCACGAGCCCGCGAAAGGCTGAGGTTCTCGGTCGACTGCCGAATAGCGCGTAGCTCCTCTTCACCGGCACCCTCGTGTCGGCGCTGCAGATACTTGAGGGGATCGGCATGGCCCTCGACGGTGAATACCGCACCGCCATAGCGGGTGGCTGCGCCGATGACCTCGTCGAAGTCATCGGCGTACTGCGCGGCGGGGAAGCCGGTCTGGTTCGGGTCGAAGGTAATGGTAAAGCGTGTCACGGTACGCTCATCGAGATTACCGTCGGCACGGCTCTGGTCGATGACGCGCGCCGCCTCTTCCTGGTCGAAATCGGGAAGCGCCACCCGGCGCTGATCGAAGATGCCCTCGGCGATGCTGCCATAATCCAGGGCGGCCACCTCCAGCGACCAGGGCTGACTGATGAGTCCCAGGGACTGCAGCCCCCGCCCCAACTCACGATTGATGCTGGCAAAACTACGAGGATGGTCCGGGTTAGCCCAATTGACGTTACCTTGCAGACCTACGGTTTCGACATGTGACCACAGGGTCTCGGCACTGGCCGTCTCCGCGGCGTCACCAAGCACGTGTTCCGCCACCGCGTCCCAATCGACGACCCCGGTTGCCACCCTCTCGCGCACGACCTCTTCGGCACCAAACAGCGCCGCGATGAAGCGCTCGACCTGATCCCGATTGGCCTCGAGGTAGTCGCGGCGCACCACATAGGCATGGGACACGACCCGGCTAGCGGATCGCGTGGACAGCGGGATATGGGCTCCGGCAACGGAGCCCTCTGCGCCGGTCCCACGCTCTCCGCCACTTGTGAGCACCAGGGCATCATCCCACCCCATCAAGGCCGCATCGATACGCTCATCATCGAAGAAGCGCGCTCCCGGGGAGTCGTCATACAGGCCATGGGCATGCTCTGAAAACACCAGCTCCGGGGATACCCAGTCAGCGGCATCGTCGCGTAGCCCCTGCCTCTGTGCCGAGTCCTCCAGGTGGGCGAGCAAATCCAGTTGCGGGCTGAACGCGCCGATCGCGATGCGCTTCCCGGATAAGTCCTCGGGTGTCACCAGTCCATCCCGTGCAACGAGATGATCCGCGCCGGACGACCACCCGTGATGGTAGATGGCCACCATGTCACTGCCCGGAACCTGCGCGGTGAGTTCAGCCACTAGCTGCAACTGCCCCTGGGTCGCTCTCAGAATTGGCGTCTCACAACGCAGGAAGGACTCGACCTGGGCAGGCAGGTCCTGACCGGCAACGAACTCCACCTCGAGGCCCTCCCGGTCAAAGTGGCTATTGTCCTGTGTCGTCAAGGCATAGCCATTGGCAAACAGGGGGACCAAGTCCACGCCCGAGCGCCCCAGCGGCACCCGCAGCGTATCGCTGGCTCGGCATGCCCGTACTGGCGCTTCCACGGCATCGTCCAGCGACGGCGTTTCGGCGAAAACGGTCGTGCTCATCAATGCGGTTGTCAGCCAGAGGAGTCCTGTTGCTAAGCGTGGTGACATTAGCTCTCTCATCGGTATTCCAGTTCAACCTCGACACGGGCGAGACGCTGCTGGTAGCGGCGCTCACTTTCCCCATCCCTCTGTTCCAGCGGCTCGCCGCGCCCCACCGCATGAATCAACAGGCGATCACTGTCGATGCCTTCATCGATTAGCCTGCGGCTAACAATCTCGGCGCGGGCACGGCTGAGTTCCAGATTAGCGCTGGCGTCACCACGCGTTCCCGAGTGCCCGACGATCAGCGCCTCGTAGCGCGGCTGGCGGCTCATAAGAGTCGCAATGCGGGCAATGTCTGTATCACTGTCCTCTGCGAGGGTGCGCCCTTGCTGGAAATCCACGGTGAATGAACGTGACTGCTGATCGCGGCCCACGAAACTGAGAGCCGCGGCCAGAAGGATGGCCAACAGGACCAGGACAAGACCAGAGATTCGCTTTGCATCCATTCGCTATCAACAATCCGTTCTTATAGTTTCTTGTTAAAGCACCGCTAGTCCAAGGCGATGTCACCTAGACCGACAGCGGTATCGTCATCACAACGGCGGGCGCCTATAAATATTCTTCCACCTGGACAGCAAACGCTTCGAGACAGCGCTCAGCCTTACACTGTTCCAAGTACCTTATGGGAAATGTCCCGAAAAACAGCGGAACTGTTCATCGATAATTCCCGCAATGGAGTCATGATAAACCGCTAGTACGCGAAGTACGGGAAGGATGGCAAAGGTGAACAGTCGTGCGGGGCGATGCATGGCCAAGGGTCCCTCCCTGGTTGAGAAATAGGCGCTCTGTCGTCCTTACCAGCGCTCTGCCTCGATGGGCGCTCCACCCGCCACCTCAGCAACCTTAGCCCGAGGATAAAACTAAGAGCGCAGCAAGACAAGTTCAGTGGACCATCATCAGCAAACGCCAAATTCTCGATTCACCATGACTTCAGCGGCCCTATGCTCAAATAACCAGCCCCCCAGCGCTCTGAAAATATCGAAGCCCAGCAGTTTCAGGCCCACTTGCCGGGCTCATAACTCCGCAGAGTAAATTGATCTGTCTGATGCTGAAACCGTCCCGCAGTAGCGGTCGAGAACTGGGTGTTCTCGACCATATCATTACACTCTAGAAAGGTTTCCCTGGGACGGATGCGCCAGGGACCGAGGGCCTGCATAGGCGAGGCCGGCGCCTCGGCATCATGCGTCGCTGATAGCGACCGTGGACGTCACGGCGACCAGGTCTCATCCGGCTGATGGGCCAGGAAGGACGGCCGTGGGCGCTTTGCCGCATAGGGCGAAGTGCAGCGGTTGTCACGCCGATTGTAAACAAAGAAGACGTTGCTGCGCGGATCTGGCGACATATTGGCGTTCGAGCCATGCAGCGTATTGCAGTCGAACAGCAGCAGCCCCCCTGCCGCCCCCGTAGGCGCCTCGATACCGTGCTGTGCGATCAGCTTACTGAGCGCCTCGCGGCTGGGCACGCCGAGCTCCTGCACTTTCAGTGACTGCTTGTGATGATCATCCGGCGTCTCGCCGAGACACGGCACGAACACCTTGTGCGAGCCTGGTATCAGCATCAACGGGCCGTTGAAGTGGTGATTGTCGGTGAGCACAATCGACGCACTCAGCGCATGCATCGCCGGCATGCCATCCTCGGCGTGCCAGGTTTCGAAATCGGAGTGCCAATTGAAGCCCTTGCCCTGAAAACCAGGCTTGTAGTTGATCCGCGACTGATGCACATAGGCCTCGCCTCCGAGAATCTGTTCGGCGCGCCCCATCAAGCGTGAATCCTGCGCCAGCTGCCGGAAACGCTCGGAGAGAAAGTGCACGGCAAACAGCGAGCGTATCTCGCTACCGTCCGGCTCAGTGATACTGAAATCGCGACCGGCGTATTCCTGACGCGCCATCAACACCTTGAGCTCATTGCGCATAGCATCGAGCTCTGCGCCAGTGAGAAAATCAGGTTCGAACAGAAAGCCCTGCCGCTCGAAGGTATCGAGCTGGTCTTGACTCAAGGGGCCATCCTCAGCGGCGCCCTTGACCACCGCCTCACGGCGCTTCAGCCACGGCATGTCGAGCGGCCGCGACAGGCGCGTTGGATAGGGATCACGTTGATCCGCAGCCGGTGAATGGTAGTGGGCATGGCGGGTAGCGGTCTGTACCGACATCCAAATCACCTCCTGATATCTGTGATCGGGTTGTAGATGCAGAAGCGTTCAGTCTTGGTGCAACCACCGCGCCGCCGCAGCAGCGTGCGGCGGCGCGAGGGTAGTGACGTGCCTGATCATGCATGGGGGCTGACGTTACCAATTCAAGCCCTTTCCTACCGCTGGCGCCATGCCGCTAGCGTGGTGCGAGTGGCGCCATCCCCAGCCGCCCGACGCCGGGGAGCTTGAGCGCCGGTCGCCGGACGTCGATGCCGAAGGTCAGGCCCAGCAGGGTAATCTCGAGGCCTTCGACCCGCGCTACGCTGACGCCGAACAGCCCACCCAGCGCCAGCTGGTAGCCGCTACCGCTGGTGGTCGGCGCCCAGCCCTCGCCGAACAGGTAGTCGCGCCCCACCGCGGTGACGGGCAGGGCGGCGTCGAACCCCGGCACCTCGCGTATGACCCAGGCGACGAAGGAGTTGCTGTTGGGCCCGGGCCAGGCGCGGTAGCGTTCGGGCTCCGGGTAGTCGGCAATGGCGGCGTCGATCAGCGGTACCAGTGCGGCGGCCGCCTCGCCGCGATAGTCGGCCAGCAGCGTCGGCGGATTGCCGAACCAGGCGCGATCCGGTGTATCGACGCCCGATACCACCGTGGGCCGCCGCCAGCTCAGCACATGGTGCAGGCGAAAGTCCTCCTCGCCCTCGGCGCGGGTCACGATCCAGGTGTGCACACCGAAGGCGCCACGCCAGCCGAAGGCGCGTGCGGCGTAGACCTGCACCACCGGCGTACCGGGCGTCTCCGGCGCCAACCCCGCGGGCGTACGATCCGCCGAGGACCAGTGGCGATCCAGCGGCACCGCGCCGCTGGCCAGCATCCATAGGGGGCCGGCCAGCAGCAGGGCAACCACCAGCAGGCCGACACCCACGCCACGCAGCAGCATTTTCACTGTTCGCACCTCCTGAGGTGAACGGCTAATCCTGGCACAGGGCTTGAATCCAGCCGCCGCGGCCCGCATGTTGCGTGTAAATCCGTCCGCTTCAAGGTCATAGTATGCCTATCGTCGATCCCCACAGCGGTCAGCCGCTAACCACACCCGAACCCGCCGGGGCTAACGGTGCCGCGCCGGCCGATGTCATCGTCGACATCGACATGAGCAACTTCCAGCAGGTCGTGCTGGAGGGCTCGATGCAGACCCCCGTGCTGCTCGACTGCTGGGCACCCTGGTGCGAGCCGTGCAAGAACCTGATGCCAGTCCTCGAGAAGCTGGCGCAGGAATACAACGGCGCCTTCATTCTCGCCAAGCTCAATATCGAGGAGCACCAGCAGATCGCCGCGCAGCTGGGAATTCGCTCGGTGCCCGACGTCAAGCTGATCATGCAGGGCCAGCTGTTCGATGAGTTCCAGGGCGTGCTGCCCGAAAAACAGATCCGCGAGTGGCTGGCGAAATATATCCAGCCCCCGGAAGACGCGCCGCAGAGCCCCGAAGAGCAGGCCCAGGCGGCCCTGGCCGCCGGCGATGCCACCACCGCACGCGGCATCTTCGAACAGCTCTCCCAGGCGCACCCCGAGCACGTCGATTACCGTATCGACCTGGCCGGCGCACTGCTCGCCGAGGGCAATGCCGCCCGCGCCCGCGCGGTGCTTGACGGCCTCGCCCCAGAGGATCGCGATGCGCCCAAGGCTCGCGGCGTGCGGGCGCGCCTGGAGTTCGGCGAAGAGGCCCCCAGCGCAGAGGAGCTGGCCGCGCTCGAGGGCCGCGACGACAGCGAAGCGCAGTATCTGCGCGCCCTACGCCAGGTCGCCGACGGCGATTACGAAGCCGGTCTCGACGCGCTGCTGGCGCTGATGCAGCGCGATCGCGCCTATGGTGACGATCTGGCCCGCCAGACCCTGCTGCGGGTATTCGATGCGCTGGGCGCCGACCACCCGCTGACGGTCACCTATCGGCGTCGACTGTTCGCCATGATGTACTGAGCCGCTAGCGCACTAGCGGCATAGGCGCGCGTCCAGTCTTGCCAGCGCCGCCTCCAGCTGCGCCTCGGTGGTGCCGAAGTTGAGCCGCACGAAGCCCGGCCAGCCGAAGTCGGCGCCGTCCGACAGCGCTACCCCGGTGTCGTGCAGCAGGGCCTGCTGGGGGCAATCACCGAGGCCGGCCTGGCGCATATCGAGCCAGGCCAGATAGGTCGACTGCGGTAGGTGCATGCTCACCCCCGGCCATGTCGCCACGCGCTCTGCCAGGCGCTGGCGATGCCCGCGCAGCACCTCGAGCAGCGCCTGACGCCAGGGATCGCCCTCGGCGTAGGCCGCTTCGGCGGCGACCAGCCCGAGCACGTTGGGGTCGGACTGCAGCCCCTTCATCTGGGCGGCGAAGCGCTGGCGCAGATCAGGGTCGGGAATCACCGCGCAGGCGCAGGTCAGGCCGGCCAGGTTGAAGGTCTTTGACGGCGCCCAGAGGGTAATGGTTCGCGCCGCCAGCGCCGGGAAGGCGGCCGCCAGCGGTTGATGTCTGGCGCCCTCGTCGAGCAGCAGATCGCAGTGCAGCTCGTCGGAGACCACCAGCAGGTCGTGCTTTTCCACCAGCGCGGCCAGCCCGGCCAGCTCCTCGGCCTGCCAGACACGCCCGGTCGGGTTGTGCGGATGACACCACAGCAGCAGCCGCGTATCGTCAGTGATCGCCGCTTCCAGGGCGTCGAGGTCGAGCCGCCAGGGTTCACCCGGCGCCGTCGGCTCGGCCAGCGGCGCCTGCTGCGCCAGCCGGCCGGTGCGCTCGGCGACCTTGAGAAACGGCGGATAGATCGGCGTGACGGTGAGTACGCCCTCACCGGGCTCGGTGAGCGCCATGCTGGCCAGGTGCAGCGCCGGCACCACGCCGGGCAGCCACAGCTGCCAGTCGGCGTCGATCGGCCACCCGTAGTGGCTGGCACTCCAGTCGCACAGCGTGCGTCGCAGGCTGTCGGGCACCATGCCGTAGCCGAATACGCCGTGGTCGACCCGCGCCTGCAGCGCCTCGATCACCGCCGGCGGCGACACGAAGTCCATATCGGCGACCCACAGCGGCAGTACGTCGCCGGCATAGCGATGCCATTTCTGCGACGGCCACTCGGGGTGATCGCCGCGGGTGTCGGGCGGATGCCGCCGAGCCACCGGCGTGGCAAAATCGAACTGCATGACGTCTCTCCACTCACTGGTCAGCCAAGGAATCGCCTTTGAACATGCCTGAAAGCCCCTTCTATGCCAAGGCCATGCGTGGCGCCTCGCGGCTGGTCGGCCACTGGCTGCTGCTGGGCCAGGCCGATCCCGACCGCCTGGCGATGATTCTCGCCGACACCGCCCGGGTGGCCAAGCTCGGCGAGCCCGAAGAGACGCCCGACGGCGCCACCCTGGGTGCCTGGAGCGGCGACGCTACGCCGCCGCTGTGGGCGGCCCGGTCCGCGACCTTCCTGCTGCTGCAGATGCCCGCCAGGCCGGTGCCCCGCGACGAGCTGGAAGCCTGCGCCTGGGCCTACTGCTGGCTGCGGCTGCGCCATTTCGACACCCTCGCCGACGCCCAAGCGGCGCTGCCGGCGCACCTTGCAGAGCCGCTGGCAGAGGCCCTGCCCGCGGCCTGGCACGATCATCAGCAGCTGCGCCTGATATGACCGCGTCTTTGCCCGAGGAGTCGACATGGATGTGCCACTGAGCTGGCAGCTGGCCAAACTCACGCTGTCGATCGGCCTGGTGCTGGGGCTCTCCTCGATTGCGGTGCGCGTCAGCGCCCGGGTCGCCGGCCTACTGGCCGGCTATCCGCTGGGCACCTCCATCGCCCTGCTGTTTATCGGCCTGGAGATCTCGCCCGCGTTCGCCACACAAAGCGCCGTGCACACCCTGGCCGGGTTCACCGCCACCCTGGCACTCGGTGCCGGCTACCTGGCCTGCGGCCGCCGCGACGGCCTAGGCGGCATCCTGCGTGGCTGCGCCGGCGGTTTCAGCGCCTGGCTGGCGGTCAGCCTGCTGCTGACCCAGCTCGACTTCACTCGCGTCACGGGCACCCTGACCACCCTGGCGGCGATCGTGGTAGTGACCTGGCTCTACCGGCGGGTGCCGGAGAGCCGCACGCCGCCCCCGGGGCGCTTCTCGTGGGCGGTGCTGGCACTGCGCGCCGCGCTGGCCGCGCTGATCATCGTGGTGATTACCAGCCTGGCGCACTGGGTGCCGGCCGCCTGGGCGGGCGTCATGGCCGCCTTCCCGGTGACCCTGTTCCCGTTTCTGATCATGCTGCATCTGTCGCATGGCGCCGCCCCGGTGGCCACGGTGATCAAGCACTTCCCCGCCGGCCTCGGCTCGCTGCTCAGCTACACGCTGTGCGTATCGCTGACCTACTCCACCCTGGGGTTGGGGTGGGGGACGCTGATCGGCTTTGGCGTTGCCACGCTGTGGCTGCTGGGCTGGTCGCAGTGGCTAAGCTGGCGCCGTGGACAGCGGGCGGCACAGGAGGCTCGCGCATGACCCCGGCCATCAAGACGTTGACACGCGCCAAGGTGAACTATGAGCTGCTGGAGTATCCCCACGCCCCCCGCGCGCCGGCCTACGGACTCGAGGCGGCCGAAGCACTTGGCCTGACGCCGGAGACGGTGTTCAAGACGCTGCTGGCGCAGCTCGATAACGGCCGGCTGGTCGTGGCCATGGTGCCGGTCAATGCCCAACTCGACCTCAAGGCGCTGGCGCGGGCCGCCGGTGCGCGCAAGGCCAGCATGGCCGACACCGGTGACGCCGAGCGCGCCACCGGCTATGTGGTAGGTGGTATCAGTCCGCTGGGGCAGAAAAAGCGCCTGGCGACCTTTATCGACGCCAGCGCCGAAGGCCGCGACCCCATACATGTCAGCGGTGGGCGTCGCGGTCTGGAGATTGCCCTGGCCAGTGCCGACCTGATCGCCCTGACTGCGGCTAGCCTAGCCCCCCTGGCTCGCTGATGGAGCCGACTGATCGGTTATGCTGTCAGACCAGTTACCCCTAGCTTCGGGAGCCAACATGGCGATCCGCTACAATCTCTGGCTGGACCCGGACAACACTGCCCAGCACCGCGCGGTGGAAGCCGACCTGGAGCGCTACTTCATGGAGCGCTTCGCCGACTACCCGCATATCCGGTTGTTCGGGGCCGACCCCTACGATTATGATGCCCCGTTCAATCGCCTCTACGACGTGCTGATGGCCCGCGCCGCCGAGTACTGCGAGCGTCAGTGGCGCTACGTGGCCACGCCGGTGCAGCTCAACCAGGCGTTCTTTCGCGCCGTAGGCCGCTCGAACAAATTCCTGCGAGATCCCGATGATGGTGCTCCACCCCGACACGATGCCTGACGCCCGCCAGTTGGCGATCATCTGCGAACAGCTGGGCCGCACGCCGCGCGGCATCCAGGCCCTGGCCGCCACCGACGTCGAAGGCACGCCGCTGGTGCTGCGCATGGCCTCGATCGTCGATGGCAAACCCTTCCCGACCCTCTACTGGCTCAGCTCCGAGCGACTCAAGGTGGAGATTTCGCATATCGAGGCGGCCGGGGTCATCAAGTCGCTGGAAGCGCGCCTGCAGGACGACCCGGTCTTCCTCGCCGCCTACCACGACAGCCACCGCGACTATGTCGCCCAGCGCTGGCAGCACATGCCCGCCGAACAGCAGGTCGAGGCCGAGCGCCTTGGCTATACGACGCTGCTCCGCGAGCGCGGTATCGGCGGCATCGGTAACTGGGACCAGGTGCGCTGCCTGCACACCCAGTACGCCCATCACCTTTGCGGTCACAACGTCATTGGCCAGTGGCTGGATGCCGAGTACGGCGTCGCCGACTGCCTGCCCTGAGCCGGCGCAGCGATGCTAGGATAAGGAACCATTCAAGGAGGACGCCATGGCCAATATTTGTGTCTATCTGGGCTCGCGCGAGGGTCGCGAGCCGCAGTTTCGCACTGCCACCGAGGCGCTGGGCGCCGAGATGGCGCGGCGCGGCCACCGCCTGGTCTACGGCGGGGCGCGCATCGGCCTGATGGGAGCGCTAGCGGATGCCGCCATGGCCGAGGGCGGCGAGGTGATCGGCGTAATGCCGCACCATCTGGTCGAGCGTGAGCAGGCCCATCACGGCCTCAGCGAACTGATCCGCGTGGCCAATATGCATGAGCGCAAGGCCAGCATGGCGGCGCGCGCCGAGGCCTTTATCGCCCTGCCCGGCGGCATCGGCACTTTGGAAGAGCTGTTCGAAGCCTGGACCTGGCAGTATCTCGGTCTGCACGACAAGCCCATCGGCGTGCTCGACACCCATGGGTTTTACTCGCCACTACTGGGCTTTCTCGACAATACCGTGGCCCACGGCTTCCTCGATCCCGAAACTCGCGCCAACCTGCTCTCCGCCGAGACACCCGCGGCGCTGCTGGATCACCTCGAACATCATCTGGCCGGCTGAGCGCGGCAGACCTAGCGTCCGCGTCGGCGATGCGCCGCGCGGGCATCCACCAGCGCCCGGGTACGAGCATAGGTGAGCTGCAGCAGCCGGGCATCTTCCCCGGCCCGGTGGCGCTGAATACCGCGCTCGCGAATCAAGGTTTCCTTGGTGGTCTGCCACAGCGCCAGCTGCTCGTCACACAGCAGCCGGCGCAGCGCCTCCAGGCGGAAGCGCGGCAGCATCCCGGCATGATGGAACAGCAGCGACAGCCAGGTGTTGTCGTAGCCCCAGCTGTCGCTATAGGCCACGCCCTCCTCGGCCAACTCGTCGTTGAGCCAGCGCGCCACCTCGATCACAGGATGCCCTTCGCGGTTCAGGCGATTGCGCGAGATACCGTGCAACAGCTCGGCCTTGGGGTCCCAGTGGGTCCACTCATCCAGCGGCTGGATCAGAAAGGCGCAGCTCGAGCCGTCCGGCCGCGCCAGGCCTACCTCGATCGGGTAGCTGCCGCGTCCGAACCCGGACGCTTCAATATCCAGCAGGGTAGGCAAGGCCACGTGGTAGGCATCCTCTGAAAGCGCATAGGCCTGATCGAGCGCTCGATCAGGCCTATAGGGTAAGGGCTAAGTGCACCGCGGTCGACCAGCAGTCCGTCGAGCTTGACCGATCATCACGAGAGGCACGACAAGCGCCTAGTGTCGGGTAGCCGCTTCTTGCATCTCAAGGCCGGCATGCTGGTCGGCCAGACGCTGCCAATATTCGGCGCGCTGGCAGTCCACGGCCAGGCCCAGCTGACCATGGCGGTAGGCATCAGCCAGACGCGAGGCCGCCAGGGCATGGCCTGCCTCTCCGGCCCGCGCATACCAGGTCACCGCGTGATCATCGCGCCGCGGGTACTGGGCGCAGCCGTGCTCATAGATCGCCCCGGCCTGGTACTGGGCGCGCTCATCGCCGCTATGCGCGGCCTGCAGCACATAGCGCGCGCCCTTGGCCTTGTCCTGGGGGCTGGCACCGCGATGAAACAGCATATGCCCGTACACTGATAGCGCCGCGGTGTGGCCGGCTTCGGCACAGCGCTGGTAGAGGTGCATGGTCAAGCGCTGAGTGCGCGGCGAGCGGGGCAGCCAGCGGGTGTGAAACAGCTGCTCCGCCAGACGATACTCGAGACGGGTAAACAGTGAAGATGCCTGCGGCATGGCAAACAACCTTGATCCGGTAACCGGTGCGATGCTCTCTTCGGCACTCTTCCTGTGCCTGATCATCACACCCTTGACGACTGGCTCTCCGGGCTCCGCCGGGCCAACGGGGTCGCAAGCATACGCCCCCTGCAAGGGTGACTCAACCCCCGACATTTGCCGCTTTGGTGGGCCCCGGCTACCATGCCCTTTGGCACCTGTTCCGTTCTTTCCCCGATCTGGAGTGACGAATGCAGATTCGACCCCTTGGCGATACCGGTATCGACGTCAGCCGGCTGTGCCTTGGCACCATGACCTTCGGCGAGCAGAACAGCGAGGCCGAAGCCCACGAGCAGCTCGACCGCGCCGTGGCGTTCGGCATCAACTTCATCGATACCGCCGAGATGTACCCGGTACCGCCCCAGGCCGACACCCAGGGTCGCACCGAGGCGTATATCGGCAGTTGGCTCAAGCGCCGCGGCGCCCGCGACGACGTAATCATCGCCACCAAGGCGTCCGGCCCCGGCCTCGAGCATATCCGCGGCGGCCCGCGCATGAGCCGCGCGCATATCCACAAGGCCATCGACGCCAGCCTGGCCCGGCTACAGACCGACTATGTCGATCTTTACCAGCTGCACTGGCCGGATCGCAGCACCAACTACTTCGGCCGTCTCGGCTACGAGCACGACGAGGAAGAGGACGCCATTCCGCTGGAGGAGACCCTGGGCGCGCTCAAGGAGCTGGTAGACGCCGGCAAGGTGCGCGCCATCGGCCTCTCCAACGAGACCCCCTGGGGGGTGATGCGCTGCCTGCGGCTGGCGGAGACCATCGGCGTACCGCGCGTGGCCAGCGTGCAGAACCCCTATAATCTGCTTAACCGCAGTTTCGAGGTCGGCCTGGCCGAGATCGCTCACCGCGAAGACGTCGGCCTGCTGGCCTATTCGCCGCTAGCCTTCGGGGTACTGTCCGGCAAGTACCTCGACGGCGCGCGCCCTCCCAAGGGCCGCCTGACGCTCTACGAGCGCTTCAAGCGCTACACCTCGGCGCCTGCCGAAGAGGCCACCCGAGCCTATGTGCAGATCGCCAAGGAGCATGGCCTCGACCCGGCGCAAATGGCGCTGGCCTACGTCAATTCACGGCCGTTCCTGACCAGCAACATCATCGGTGCCACAAGCATGGAGCAGCTCGAGTCCAACCTGGCCAGCGAGTCACTCAGGCTCGATCAGGAGGTGATCGAGGCCATCGAGGCGGTTCACCGCCGCCTGCCCAACCCCTGCCCCTGACCTCCGCGGCGCGGCCTATCATCTCGATAGCCGCGCCCACTGGATGGGCTTGGTATACTCGCGGCAGACATTTTCGGGTTACAAGGAGCGCCCCATGCTGAGCGTGATATCCCCTGCCAAGACACTCGACTTCGAGACCTCCCCCTCGACCGTCGCCCACAGCCTGCCGGATCACCTCGAGCACAGCCAGCAGCTGATCGATATCCTGCGCGACTACTCACCGCAGCAGCTCTCCGAGCTGATGGGCATCAGCGACAAGCTGGCCGGGCTCAACGCCGCCCGCTTCGCCGAGTGGCAGCCACCGTTCGACCTCGACAATGCCAAACAGGCCGCCCAGGCCTTCCAGGGCGATGTCTACGTCGGTTTGGAAGCCGATACCTTCAGCGAAGAGGACAACGCCTTCGCCCAGGAGCATCTGCGCATCCTCTCCGGGCTCTATGGGCTACTCAAGCCGCTCGACCTGATTCAGCCCTACCGCCTGGAGATGGGAACCCGCCTGCCGAATCCTGCCGGCAAGGATCTCTACGCCTTCTGGAAACAGACCCTGACCGCCGACCTCAACCAGGTCATCGCTCGCAGCGGCAGCCCGGTGCTGGTCAACCTGGCGTCCAACGAATACTTCAAGGCCATCGATACCAAGGCGCTAGATGCCGAGGTCATCACCCCGGTGTTCAAGGATGCCAAGAATGGGCAATACAAGATCATCAGCTTCTACGCCAAGAAAGCGCGCGGCCTGATGAGCGCCTGGATCATTCGCCAGCGCCTCAACGACGCCGAGGGGCTCAAGGACTTCGACGTCGCCGGCTACCGCTATCATCCCGCCATGTCGGAAGGCAGGACGCTGGTGTTTACTCGCGAGGAGGACGCTAGCTGAAGTTCAGCGGGCGAGCCGCGCGCTCGCGCAGGAAGCGGCGGTGAATGTCCTTGAATCGCGCATCGTCGCAGCGCTTCAGCCACTCGTAGGCGACCATGTCGGCACTCACCGCCACGGCCCCGGCCTGTACGGCACGCTGCCTGGCCAGCCGCGCCTCGCCGCGGCGCCGACTGACGGTAGCCTCGTCCAGCCAGAAGACCGCATAGCCCGCCTCACGCAGCCCCAGCGCCGTCTGCAGCACGCAGATATGCGCTTCGGCGCCACACAGCACGATCTGGCGCCGCCCGCTGGCCGCCAGGGCCTCGGCCAGCGGCGCCTCGTCCAGCGCGCCGAAGTGTGACTTCTGCCAGCGGCGCGCCTGGGGCAGCGCCTCGAGCAAGCGCGGGTCGCTATGCCCCAGGCCTGCCGGGTACTGCTCGGTCAGCCATACCGGCACCTCAAGCGCCGTGGCCAGTCGACCTAGCCACACCGCCTCGGCGACCGCCTGCTCCCCGTCATCGATCACCGGCAGCAGCCGCGCCTGCAGATCGACCAGCATCACCAGACTCTCTTCCAGCACCATGCGCATTATGCGTCCTCATCTCGACCTGCCGGCATCATGACGGGCTGAGATCAATTGCCGTCCGCTGCGTCCTGAATGTCCTCGCCCATCTCCTCCATGCCTTCTCCAGCACTTTCCATGGCCTCGTCGATATCCTGGCCGGCTTCTTCCGCCGGTCCAGCATCGTCCTGGCAGGCAGCGACGCCGCCTAACATCAAGGCCAGCAGCATTGCCACACCGAGCTTGCGCATCATGCTAGCGCTCATAATGATCTCCTCCTGAGTATTGAGTAGTGACGACCACAGACTAACCGGTCCCACGCAGTGCCTCCAGCATCGTGCCGGGTATTTCGCTTACGCCTTTATCGGGCCGCACAACGCGAAACGGGCAGCCCTGAGGCTGCCCGTTTCGTTACCGCTTTGAGACCGACGCTTAGCGGCGCAGGCCCAGACGCTGAATCAGCGCCTGATAGCGCTCGAAATCCTTGCGCTTCAGGTAGTCCAGCAGCTTGCGGCGCTGGTTAACCATGCGGATCAGGCCACGACGCGAGTGGTGATCCTGCTTGTTGGTCTTGAAGTGATCCTGCAGGCCATCGATGTTGGCGCTCAGCAGGGCCACCTGAACCTCGGGGGAACCGGTGTCGTTGTCGCCACGGCCGAAGTCCTTGACGATCTCGGCCTTTTTATCAGCGGTCAGTGCCATCTGTCTCTCCAGTAAGCAATATGCCTAAATGATGAATGTCGGAGACCACGCATATTTGCAGTCTCCACGCCTGCCGGACGCTGCCTGTGGCAACGCCCCGCGGGTTGCTTACGCGCGGCTGGCGTGTTCGTCAGCCGCGGTATTCAGCAGACGACGAGGGGCGATTTCCCCCGTCGTCTTGACCGTGCCGAGCCCCAGAAAGGTCTCGTCACGGTAGAGTCTTGCCAGGCTACCGACGGACAGCTCGATCCGCTCTGCGAGGATCGGCTGGCCGTGCAGCAGACGCCCGGCCTGTTCGGCGTCGACGCCGAGCGCCGGCAGGTGCGCTACCAGCACGTCCACCGGCATCAGCTGCGCCTCCCGGGCGGCCTGGTCCTCGAGGGCTTCCAGGGTCGCCAGGTCGAGCATCGCCTCGCCACTGAACGGGCCGGTCTTGAGCCGCCGCAGCGCAGTGATATGCGCCCCGCAGCCCAGCGCCCGGCCGATATCTTCGGCCAGGGTGCGTATATAGGTGCCCTTGCTGACCCTGACTTCGAGCTCGAAGCCCTCGGCATCGTGAGCCAGGAGGCGCGCATCATACACCGTCACGCGGCGGGCTGCACGCTCCACCGTCTTGCCCTCCCGGGCCAGCTCGTAGAGCTTGCGCCCCTGATGCTTGAGCGCCGAGTACATGGGCGGAACCTGTTCGATCTCGCCGCGAAACCGCGCCAGCACCGCCTCAATGTCCGCCTCGCTCAGTGCCGGCACCGCCTGGCGTTCGACCACTTCTCCCTCGGCATCGCCAGTGTCGGTCACCACACCCAGCTGGACGCGGGTGCGATAGACCTTGTCGGCCTCCAGCAGGAACGAGGAGAACTTGGTCGCCTCGCCGAAGCAGACCGGCAACAGCCCCGTCGCCATGGGGTCGAGAGTGCCGGTGTGGCCCGCCTTCTGTGCCTGGAACAGGCGTCGGGCACGCTGCAGGGCATGGTTGCTCGACGCACCCTGGGGCTTGTCGAGCAGTAGCACCCCGTTGACCGGCAGACCACGGCGACGACGCGCCATCAGTCCTTCTCGTCCTCGTTGCCACCGCGCGCCTGGCCGTCACCGACGTCGCCGTCGTGATTGCCGGCAGCTTCGCCGTCCTCGGCCTCGTTACGGGCACGATCACGGGAGACCGCCTCGTCGATCAGCGACGACAGCCGTTGGCCACGCACCACGCTCTCATCATAATGAAAGCGCAGCTCCGGCACGTGGCGCAGCTTGATCCGCCGGGCCACCTGGCTACGCAGGAACCCCGCGGCCTGCTTGAGCACCTTGAGATTCTCCCGGATGCGCTCGGGATCCTCCTCGCCCAGCAGGGTCACGTGCACGTCGGCATAGCCGAGGTCACGGCTGACCTCGACGCCGCTCACCGTGACCATCCCCAGGCGCGGGTCCTTGACCTCGCGCTGGATCAGCACCGCCAGCTCCTTCTGCAGCTGATCGCCGACACGGTCGGTACGCTTGAATTCGCGCATGCTCGACTCCTTGGCCGGTTAGAGCGTCCGCTCGACCTTGACCTGATCGAAAACTTCGATCTTGTCGCCAACCTGAACGTCATTGTAGTTCTTCACGCCGATGCCACACTCCATGCCGTTACGCACTTCGCTGACGTCGTCCTTGAAGCGACGCAGGGACTCGAGCTCGCCTTCGTAGATGACCACGTTGTCGCGCAGCACGCGGATCTTCTTGTTGCGATGCACGCTGCCCTCGACAACCATGCAGCCCGCCACGGCGCCGATCTTCGGTGCGCGGAAGACATCACGAACCTCGGCCACGCCGACGATCTCTTCCTTCCACTCCGGTGCCAGCATGCCGCTCATGGCCTGCTTGACCTCGTCGATCAGCTGATAGATCACGCTGTAGTAGCGCAGATCCAGGCCTTCACGCTCGATGATCTCACGGGCGGCCGCATCGGCACGGACGTTGAAGCCCACCACGATGGCCTCGGAGGCCAGCGCCAGGTTGGCATCGGTACCTGTGATGCCGCCCACGCCGGAGGAGACCACAGCCACTTCGACTTCGCCGGTGGAGAGCTCTTCCAGGGCGCCCTTGATGGCTTCCAGCGAGCCCTGCACATCGGCCTTCAGCACGATGTTGACCTTGGCCACCTCGTCCTGGCCCATCTGGCTGAACATGTTCTCCAGCTTGGCCTTCTGCTGACGCGCCAGGCGCACTTCGCGATACTTGCCCTGACGGAAGTTGGCGACCTCGCGGGCCTTCTTCTCGTCGGCCACGACCATGAAGTCGTCACCGGCATCCGGGGTACCGTCGAGACCCTGGATCTCCACCGGCATCGCCGGACCCACGGCGTCGACCTGCTGGCCGAGCTCGTTGGTCAGCGCACGCACACGGCCGTAGTGCAGGCCGGCCAGGACGATGTCGCCCTTGCGCAGGGTACCGTTCTGGACCAGCACGGTGGCCACCGGGCCGCGCCCCCTGTCGAGACGCGACTCGACCACCACACCCTTGCCGGGCGCTTCGGGAACCGCCTTGAGCTCGAGGACTTCGGAAACCAGCTGGATCGCCTCCAGCAGCTCCTCGATGCCGTCGCCCGTCTTGGCCGAGACGTGGACGAACTGCGTATCGCCACCCCACTCCTCGGAAATGACCCCATGCTGGGAAAGCTCGTTGCGGATACGGTCGAAGTCCGCGCCTTCCTTGTCGATCTTGTTGACCGCCACCACCATCGGCACTTCGGCTGCCTTGGAGTGCTCGATCGCCTCGATGGTCTGGGGCATGACGCCATCGTCGGCCGCCACCACCAGGATGACCACGTCGGTGGCCTTGGCACCGCGTGCACGCATGGCGGTGAACGCCGCGTGGCCCGGGGTGTCGAGGAAGGTCACGCCGCCGTGCTGGTCTTCCACGTGATAGGCGCCGATATGCTGGGTGATGCCGCCAGCCTCACCGGTCGCCACCTTGGCCTTGCGGATATAGTCGAGCAGCGAGGTCTTGCCATGGTCGACGTGCCCCATGACCGTGACCACCGGCGAACGGGAAATTTCTTCGCCTTCATAGGAGATGCCGGAAAGCACTTCGGTTTCCAGTGCATCGTCCTTGACCAGCTTGGGCTTGTGGCCCATCTCCTCGACCACGATGGCCGCAGTGTCCTGATCGATGGTCTGGTTGATGGTCACCGCCGCACCCATGGTGAACATCGCCTTGATGACCTCGTTGGCCTTGATCGACATCTTGTCGGCGAGCTCGGCGACGCTGATCGACTCCGGGATGGAGACTTCGCGCACGATCGGCTGCGTCGGCTTCTGGAAACCGTGCTGGCCACCGCCCTGGGAGCCACCGCGACGACTGCCACGGCGCTCGGAGCGCTTGGCCTTCTTGGCGGCGCCACCGCGACGGCGCTCCTCCCGATCGCCACGATCCTCATCGTCACGACCCCGCCCCTTCTTGGCAGCCGCCTTCTTCGGCGGCGCCGTGCGGCGATCGCTGCGACCCTCCTTGGGCGGAGCCGGGGGCTCTGCCGAAGGTTCAGACTGCTCGAGCTCGGGGACCGGGATCTGCGGCACCTCGGCGGCCTTGGCAGGCTGCTCGATGGGTGCGGGTGCTGCGGCCTCGGCCTTGGCGGCCTCTTCACGGGCCTGACGCTCGGCGGCACGCTCCTTGGCGTCCTCGGCATCCTGCGCTTCGCGCTTGGCCCGTGAATCCGCCATGTCGCCTACCAGCTGGCGCGGACCGGCATCCTCCGCCGGCTCCGGAGGCGGTGCCTCATCCTCGGCACGCTTGACGTAGGTCCGCTTCTTGCGCACCTGCACCTCGATGGTCTTGCCCCGCTCACCGGTCTTGATGCGGCTCCTGGTCTTGCGGGTCAAGGTAATGCGATTCTTGGCTCCCGCAGCACCGTCGCCACCATGGCTCTTGGTGAGATAGTCGAGCAGCTGACGCTTGTCCTCCTCGGACACCGCATCAGTCTCGGCCTTGTGCTCGAGCCCGGCTTCTTTCATCTGTTCCAGCAGGCGGGGGACGTCGCGCCCTACCTTCGCTGCAAAATCTTTAACGGTCATTTCTGACATGTTGACCCTCCTCAGCCCGTGACCCGTTTACTGTTCGTTCTCGAACCAGGGCGCACGGGCAGTCATGATCAGTGATGCAGCGCGCTCCTCGTCCATGCCCTCGATGTCCATCAGATCGTCGACGGACTGCTCGGCGAGGTCCTCCATGGTGACAATGCCGCGGCTCGCCAGAATGAAGGCCAGATGACGCTCCATGCCCTCCATTTCCAGCAGGTCGTCGGCCGGCTGAGCACCGTCCAGCGCCTCTTCGGAGGCGATGGCCAGGTTCAGCAGTTCATCCTTGGCACGCGCGCGCAAATCTTCCACCAGTTCCTCATCGAGCTCCTCGATCTCGAGAATTTCCTCGAGGGGCACGTAGGCGATCTCTTCCAGCGTGGTGAAACCTTCCTCCACCAGCAGCCGGGCGAGGTCATCCTCGATATCCAGATGCTGAATGAAATGCTCGACCAGGCTATCGATCTCCTGCTCTCGCTTGTCTTCGGCCTCGTTCTCGGTCATGACGTTGATCCGCCATCCGGTGAGCTCCGAGGCCAGGCGCACGTTCTGGCCACTACGGCCGATGGCCTGGGCCAGGTTGTCCTCGGCGACGGCTACGTCCATGGCATGCGCGTCCTCGTCGACGAGGATCGAGCCGACATCCGCCGGCGCCATGGCATTGATGACCAGCTGGGCCGGATTGTCATCCCACAGGATGATATCGACCCGCTCGTTCTGCAGCTCACTGGATACCGCCTGCACCCGCGAGCCGCGCATGCCGACGCAGGCGCCCACCGGGTCGATGCGCCGGTCGTTGGTCTTGACCGCGATCTTGGCCCGGGAGCCGGGATCGCGCGCGGCACCCTTGATCTCGATGAGCTGCTCGGCGATCTCCGGCACCTCGATCTTGAATAGTTCGATGATCAGCTCCGGACAGGTGCGCGACAGAATCAACTGGGCACCACGCGCATCGGCATCGACCTTGGTCAGCAGTGCCCGTACCCGATCGTTCATGCGGTAGCGCTCGCCGGGAATCATCTCGCCGCGGGGCAAGAAGGCTTCCGCGTTGTCGCCAAGGTCGATGATCAGGCCATCGCGGGTGGTCTTCTTGACGATGCCGGCGACCAGCTCACCCTCACGCTCGGCGTACTGGCGCACCACTTCGGCGCGCTCGGCCTCGCGCACCTTCTGCACGATGACCTGCTTGGCGGTCTGGGCAGCGATACGGCCGAAGGCGGCATTCTCGATCTGCTCCTCGACCACATCGCCCCGCTTGAGCGGCGGATCGCGGCGCTCGGCGAAGGACTCCTTGATCTCGGCGTCGGGATTCTCGAATTCGTCGTCCTCCACCACCTCCCAGCGACGGAACGTCTCGTATTCGCCGGTGTAGCGGTCGATGTGAACGCGCACACTGACTTCCCGACCCTCGAAGCGCTTGCGTGATGCGCTGGCCAGGGCCGCCTCGACGGCCTCGAAGATCACGTCGCGGGGCACGCCTTTTTCATTGGAGATCGCATCGACGACCGTCAGAATTTCTTTACTCATGCCTTTGCCTCGCCAGAAAACCTGTCCATATGCACCGACCTCAGTCTTCGAACCGGGGCACCACTCGTGCCTGGTCGATGCTTTCGATGGGAAAGCAATACTCTTCGCCGTCCTGCTGCAACAGCACCTCGTCCTCCTCGATGCCGGCCAGCAGACCCTGGAACTTGCGTCGCCCATCGAAGGGTACCCGCAGCTTCAGTGCCACCTGGTGCCCCGCAAAACGGGCGAAGTGGTCGAGAGTGAAGAGCGGACGATCCATGCCCGGCGACGACACCTCCAGGCGATACTCACCCGGTATGGGGTCTTCCACGTCGAGCACGGCGCTGACCTGGCGACTGATATCAGCGCAATGGTCCACGCTCACACCCTCGGCATGATCAATGTAGATCACAACACGGGAATGCTTGCCCTGGGGACGATAGTCGATGCCCCAGAGCTCGAAACCCATGGCGGTGACCACCGGCTCGATCAGCGCATAAAGCGCAGCGTCCTTGAGTGCCACAGAGAAAGCTCCTACAGCCGTTGCATCAGGCACCTGGCCGGGAGTAAACAGGAAAGCTAGGTGGCTGATTGGCGTTGCCCGGATAAGCGCTGCCGGCCCTTGCCGACAGTAAGCTGCTAACAAAAAGCCCCTTCGCAGGAAGGGGCCTTTCACAAGAAACCTGTAGTACCACTTCGGCGCTCATGACTGCCTCGCAAGACAGCTGACCGGAAAATGGTAGCGGGGACCGGATTTGAACCGATGACCTTCGGGTTATGAGCCCGACGAGCTACCAGACTGCTCCACCCCGCAACATTCCAGGTCGGCGATTGTAGGTGCCTGATGCACTTGAGTCAAGCCGCATTGGCGCTTACAACCATTTTGCTACAACCTTCCTGGTGCCAATCCTGCTTCTGTCGTCTCATGATCCCCTGCTTACTCGGATCACGGCGTTTCAGATGGTGCCGAAGGCGGGACTTGAACCCGCACGACCTTACGGTCACTACCCCCTCAAGATAGCGTGTCTACCAATTCCACCACTTCGGCTTTCTTGATGACTGGAGCCCCAACCTTAGTCGTTGCTTTCTTCCAGCACTGGCGCGGTATTATCCACGTCACGGGCGCCGTCGTCAAGGGTTGGGACACCGTTCCGCTGTTCGATCAGACGAGCATCGGGAATACCGACTTCCGGCGCCTGGGCCTGGGTGGCGTACCAGGCCAGAGTCAGCGACGTGGCGAAAAAGGTAAACGCCAGCACGGCCGTGGCACGGGACAGGAAACCGCCACTACCCCGCGAGCCGAATACGGTCTGGGAGGCACCGCCACCGAAGGCGGCACCGGCTTCGGCGCCCTTGCCCTGCTGCAGCAGGATAAGGACGACCAGGGTGATGGCGATCACCACATGGATCAAGAGAATGGCAACTTGCATGGATTCAACCTGCTGACTGACAAATGGCTAGAAAATCGTCGACCTTGAGCGAAGCACCGCCCACGAGGCCGCCGTCGATGTCCGGCTGGGCCAGCAGCTCAGCCGCGTTGTTCGCGTTCATGCTGCCGCCGTAAAGCAATCGCATCCCCGCCGCCAGCTCGCGATCGAAGCTGGCCTGATACTGACGAATCCCGGCCATGACCTCCTGGGCCTGTCCGGGTGTCGCCGTGCGTCCGGTACCGATCGCCCAGACTGGCTCGTAGGCGATGACCACCCGAGGGCGCTGCTCGGGCTCGAGGCGCGCCATCACATAGCCCACCTGGCCCAGCACCACGTCCATGGTGCGACCCGCATCCCTCTCCTCCAGGCTCTCACCCACGCACAGGATAGGCGTAATGTCGACGCTGAGCGCCGCCAGCAGCCGATCGTGCACGGCTTCGTCGTTCTCGCGATAGAGCTGACGACGCTCGGAGTGCCCCACCAGCGCATACTTCACGCCGAACTCCCGGAGCATCTGGCCGCTCACCTCACCCGTGCGAGCACCGGAATGCAACGGGTTGAGCGTCTGGGCACCCAGTTCGAGCGAGGTATCGGCAAAGGCCCGCTGCGCCATGTCCAGATAGGGGAAGGGCGGCAGTATGACCACATCCAGAGACGCCGGAAGCACGGTACGGGGAAAGGCACGGCCGAAATCCTCGACCAGAGAGGCCGAACCGTTCATCTTCCAGTTCCCGGCGATCAGCGGCGTTCGCATGCTGCGTCCTCTTTCAAAGTGGTGCGAAATGGTATAGGAGGCGTCGTGTCAAGACAACCATCCGACGCGGTCGTCAGCCCAACTGCTGCTCCACTTCGGCGGCCAGGCGTCGGGCCATGCCCTCCACATCGAGATGCGCACGTCCTTCGACCATCACGCGAATCAACGGCTCTGTGCCCGAAGGACGCAGCAGTACGCGGCCTTCCTCGCCCAGCTCCGACTCCATGGCGGCCACCGCATCCTTGACCGCCGAACTCGCCATCAGGGCCTTGGCGTCGCTGCCCGGCGTCAGGCGCACATTCACCAGCACCTGGGGCACCTTCTCCAGTCCCGACAGCAGGCTCTTCAGGGACCTGTCCTCGGAAACCATGATCGCCAGCACCTGCAATGCCGACACGATACCATCCCCGGTACTCTGCACGTCGGCACAGACGATATGGCCGGACGACTCGCCGCCCAGCTGCCAGCCGTTGGCCACCAGGCGCTCCACCACGTAGCGGTCGCCCACCTTGGCGCGCTCGAAGGGGACCCCCATCGCTTCCAGCGCCATGGCAAGACCGAAGTTTGTCATCAGGGTGCCCACCACGCCACCGCCGAGCTGCCCCCGCTCATGCCGGTCCCTGGCGATCAGGTAGAGGATGTCGTCGCCATCGATCTCGCGTCCATCGGCATCGACCATCAGCACCCTGTCGCCATCGCCATCGAAGGCGACACCCAGGTCGGCACCCTGCTGGATCACCGCGGCGCGCAACGCGGCGGGGAAGGTGGAACCCACGTCGCGGTTGATATTGAGTCCGTCGGGGCTTGCACCGATCAGGCTGATCTCGGCACCCAGCTCACGGAAGACGCTGGGAGCGATGTGGTAGGTCGCCCCATGGGCACAGTCCAGCACGATCTTCAGCCCATGCAGGCTGACCCGGTTGGGTATGGTCGACTTGCAGAACTCGATGTAGCGGCCGGCGGCATCGTCGATTCGCACGGCCTTGCCCAGACGATCGGCAACCACGGTGGTAAGCGGCTCGTCGAGCATCGCCTCGATGCGCTCCTCGATCTCGTCGGCCAGCTTGGTGCCATCGGTGGAGAAGAACTTGATGCCGTTGTCGGCAAAGGGATTATGCGACGCCGAGATCACGATACCGGCATCCGCGCGAAAGGTCCGCGTCAAATAGGCGATCCCCGGCGTCGGCATCGGGCCCAGCAGGGCCACGTCGACACCGGCTGCCGAAAGACCCGCCTCCAGTGCCGACTCGAACATGTAGCCAGAGATGCGGGTGTCCTTGCCGATCAGTACACGAACGCGCTCCTTGTCCCGGGCCAAGACCCGTCCCATGGCCCAGCCCAGCTTCAGCATGAAGTCGGCCGTTATCGGATACTCGCCCACCGTGCCCCGAATTCCGTCGGTACCGAAATAGCGTCTAGTCATGCTCGCAGCCTTCCCTAAGCACGGCCCATGTCATGTTAACCGCATCCAGGACCGGGCCTACATCATGGACACGCAGAATGCTTGCGCCGCGCTCGACGGCCAGTGACGCCAGCGCCAGGCCACCAGGCAGTCGCTCCTCGACCGGCCGGCCAAGCACCTTGCCGATCATGCTCTTGCGCGACATCCCCACAAGCAGCGGAAGCCCCAGCGCCGCCAGGCCCTCCATGCGATTGAGCAGCCGCAGGTTGTGCTCGACGCTCTTGCCGAAGCCGAATCCCGGGTCGATCAGCAGGCGCTCACGGCGCAGCCCGGCGGCTTCGCAAGCGACAATTCGTGACTCCAGGAAATCGCTGACCGACTCCTCCACCGGCACATCATAGCGAGGGGACTGCTGCATGTCTCGCGGCTCGCCCTGCATGTGCATCAGGCAGACCGGCAGGCCGGTACCCATCGCCGCCTCCAGCGCGCCCTCCTGCCGCAGGGCCCGCACGTCGTTGATCATCCCCACACCCATCGCGACGGCTTCCCGCATCACCACGGGGCTGCTGGTATCCACCGACACCAGCGCATCGAGTTCGCGGACCAGTCGCTCGACCACGGGCATCACCCGGTCCAGCTCCTGCTGGGTGGAGACAGCCTGGGAGCCCGGACGGGTGGACTCGCCGCCCACATCGATGATCGCCGCCCCCTCGGCAAGCATGCCCTCGGCATGCCGCACGGCATCATCGATGACAGTATGCCGGCCGCCGTCGGAGAAGGAGTCGGGAGTGACGTTGAGAATTCCCATGACGCGAGGGTAGGAGAGATCGAGGCGATGACGCCCGCAGGGCAGCCAGGTCGGTGAAGCGGTTTCCATCATGCAGTCGGTCCTGTGGCGGCATGCTGACAAAACGATTGCCCCGCACGGCAAAGGCGCCCCGGAGGGGCGCCTGCCTGCGACGGGTCGATATCAGGACCCTGCGGGTCCACCCAGCGGGTCGGAGGGACGACGACGTGGTTCCTCGTCCTCATCCTCATCACCACTGCCGCCTGCATCACCACCACTCCCGCTATCGGTGGGCTCCGCGGCCTCTGGCTCCGACTCTTCGCGGGGGGGGGCCTCCCCGGTCACCGGCGCGCCGGTACCGGAATCGCCATCCTCCCAGTCCTTGGGCGGACGCGGCGCGCGGCCCTCCATGATATCGCGGAGCTGGTCGGCATCGATGGTCTCATAGAGCATCAGCGCATCGGCCATGGCGTCGAGCTTGTCGCGATTCTCCTCGAGGATCTGCTGCGCTTTGGCGTAGCATTCGTCGATGATCTTGCGCACCTCCTTGTCGAGGCGCGACGTGGTCTCGCCGGACTTGAGCTTGCCGCCCTGACCGGGACCGCCCATGAACTGGTGCGACTCGTCCTCGTCGTACATGATCGGGCCCATCTCCTCGGAGAGCCCCCACTTGGCCACCATGTTATGAGCAAGCTCGGTGGCACGCTTGATGTCGTTGGACGCCCCGGTGGTCACGCCATCCGGCCCCAGCGTCATTTCCTCGGCGATACGGCCGCCGAACAGCGAGCATATCTGACCAATCAGCTGCCGACGGGACAGGCTGTAACGATCCGCCTCGGGCAGGAACATGGTCACACCCAGCGCCCGGCCGCGCGGAATGATGGTGACCTTGTAGACCGGGTCGTGCTCCGGCATCACCAGGCCGATGATGGCGTGGCCCGACTCGTGATAGGCGGTGTTGAGCTTCTCCTTGTCGGTCATGACCATGGACTTGCGCTCGGCGCCCATCATGATCTTGTCCTTGGCCAGCTCAAGCTCCTCCATGCTCACCAGGCGCTTGTTGCGGCGCGCGGCGAACAGCGCCGCCTCGTTGACCAGATTGGCCAGGTCGGCGCCGGAGAAGCCGGGCGTGCCACGGGCTATCAGCGACGGCTTGACGTCGTCGCCCAGCGGTACCTTGCGCAGGTGTACATTGAGGATGTGCTCGCGACCGCGAATATCCGGCAGCCCCACCACCACCTGGCGGTCGAAGCGCCCCGGACGCATCAGCGCCGGGTCGAGCACGTCGGGACGGTTGGTGGCGGCGATGACGATGACACCCTCGTTGGCCTCGAAGCCGTCCATCTCCACCAGCAGCTGGTTGAGGGTCTGCTCGCGCTCGTCGTTGCCACCGCCCATGCCGGCGCCGCGTGAACGGCCCACGGCATCGATCTCGTCGATGAAGATGATGCAGGGCGCCTGCTTCTTGGCCTGCTCGAACATGTCGCGCACACGGGACGCACCCACACCGACGAACATCTCGACGAAGTCGGAACCGGAAATCGAGAAGAACGGCACCTTGGCCTCGCCGGCGATGGACTTGGCGAGCAGCGTCTTACCGGTACCCGGTGGTCCGACCATCAGTACGCCACGGGGAATGCTGCCGCCCAGGCGCTGGAACTTGGAGGGGTCGCGCAGGAAGTCGACCAGCTCCTCGACCTCTTCCTTGGCCTCGTCACACCCGGCCACATCAGCGAAGGTGGTCTTGATCTGATCCTGAGAGAGCAGCTTGGCCTTTGACTTGCCGAAGCTCATCGGCCCGCCCTTGCCGCCGGCACCGCCCTGCATCTGACGCATGAAGAACATGAAGATGGCCAGGATCAGCAGGATCGGGAAGCTGGCGATCAGCAGCCGTGTCCACAGGCTCTGCTGCTGCGGCTCCTTGCCCACCACGGTGACGTTGTTGGTCAGCAGGTCGTCCATCAGCCGGGGGTCTTCCGCTGCAGGCCGGATGGTCTGGAATTCCGACCCATCCTGACGCTCACCGGTAATCGTGTGACCATCGATGGTCACGCTACGGATCTGCTGATTCTGCACCTGCTGGACGAACTGAGAGTAGTTCATCGTCTGTGGTGTGGTATCGACGGTAAAGTTGTTGAATACCGTGAGCAATACTGCGGCGATAACCAACCACAGAATCAGGTTCTTTGCCATATCGTTCAAGGGCCTACCCTCGTTGCAAGCATCTGTCGGCCGAAACGCCTATTTGTAGGACCACGCACAGCGGGGCGTGTTCCGCCCAGCTGCGGGGGCTATGCCTGCCCATACTGTGACATAGTTGGGCAGCCCTGTCCGGCCATTGCGCCATTAGTCTTTGACTATCGTTGTGGCCAAGCCGAGGCTCAGCCGCGAAATCCTTCCGCCAGCAGGTACACTTCGCGCGAACGCGCGCGGGAGGCCTCTGGCTTGCGGGTCACCACCCGGTCGAAACTGTTACGCAGCTCCTTGAGATAGGCGTCGAAGCCTTCGCCCTGGAACACCTTGGCAAGGAAACGACCCTGCGGCTTCAGCGTCTGGCGGGCCAGGTCAAGCGCCAGCTCGACCAGGTACATGGCCTGGGGCTGGTCGATGGCCGCCATACCACTCATATTGGGGGCCATGTCGGACATCACAAGGTCCACCGGGCGATCGCCCAGGGTGTCGAGTATCGCCTCGAGCACCGACTCCTCGGTGAAGTCGCCCTGGATGAAATCGACCCCGGCCAGCCCGTCCATCTCCAGGATGTCGGAGGCGATCACCACGCCTTCGGGCCCCACCTTCTCGGCGGCCACCTGGCTCCAGCCGCCCGGCGCCGCACCCAGGTCGATCACCGCCATGCCCGGCCGGAACAACCGGTCCTTATCGTCCAGCGCCAGCAGCTTGTAGCTGGCCCGGCTGCGAAAGCCGTCCTGCCAGCTCTGCTGGACGAAGCGGTCGTCGAAGTGCTCCTTCAGCCAGCCCTTGCTGGTCTTGCTGGCACCGGACTTGCCCGAAGCACGCTTGTCGCCGGAACTGGAAGCATCGCCACGCGGGGAGGGAGTGGAACGAGCCACGGCATCACCTTGAGACATCGTTTGAAATAGGGATCTGGAAAGCCAGCAGACCAGCGCCTGAAGCGGCAAGGTGCGAAGCGAGACGTCGGCCGACGAGAAGCGTTTGAACGCTTTCGTCGAGGCGCGTTTCACCGTACCATGGTGCGCTGAGCGCAACCGGGAAGACGCAACATACCATGAGCTTGTCACAGGCACAAAAGAAAGCATTTCGCAGTATCGGCCACCACCTCACTCCGGTGGTAACGGTCTCCGAGAACGGCGTATCCGAGGGGCTGCTGGCCGAACTCGATCGCGCGCTCAGCGACCACGAGCTGATCAAGGTCAAGCTGGCCCTGACGGAGCGCGACGACCGCGCCGCCGCGCTCGAGGCACTGCTCGCGGCCAGCCGTGCCGAACGGGTTCAGACCATCGGCAAGATGGCGCTGCTCTATCGAGCCAACCCCAAGGGCAATCCCAAGCTCTCCAACGTCAAGCGCTTCGAGGGCCACCACGGCCGTCACTAAGCGCTGACGCGCCAGCGGCGCGAGCAACGTCACAAAAGGCCCGCGACAATCTGTCGCGGGCCTTTTGCTGGCGCGTAACACATAACTCAGCGGTGCTCGACCCCGGCGATCTCGTACTCCACCTCGCCACCCGGGGTGTTCACCACCACCACGTCGCCCTCCTCCTTGCCGATCAGCGCGCGGGCGATGGGCGAGGTCACCGAGATCTTGCCGGCTTTGATCTCGGCCTCGTCCTCGCCAACAATCTGGTAGGTCACCGTCTCGTCATTGTTGAGGTTGATCAGCTCGACGGTGACGCCGAAGATCACCTTGCCGGTCTGCGGCAGCTTCATGACATCGATGACCTGGGCCGCCGAGAGCTTGCTCTCGATCTCCTTGATGCGCCCTTCGATGAAGCCCTGCTGTTCCCGGGCGGCATGGTACTCGGCGTTCTCCTTGAGGTCACCGTGCTCACGGGCCTCGGCGATATCGGCGATCACCTTGGGGCGCGCCTCGCCTTTCAGATATTCCAGCTCCTTGCGCAGGCGTGCCTCGCCGGCAACGGTCATGGGGACCTTGTTCATTGCGTTGCTCCTGCATGCAGTTCCTGTAACCGGCGTACCGTAATGGCATCGCCATATTCGAGCGCCATGCAAACGGCGCTGGCCCCTGCCAGGGTCGTGGCATAGGGCACCTTGCGGGCGAGCGCGGTACGACGGATCACCGAGGAGTCATTGATGGCCTGACGACCCTCGGTGGTATTGACGATATAGGCGATTTCGTCGTTCTTGAGCAGATCGACGATATGCGGCCGGCCTTCATAGACCTTGTTGACGATGCCAAACGGGAGGCCTGCCGCTTCGAGAGCCGCAGCGGTGCCACGAGTGGCGACCAGGCCGAACCCTAATGCTAGCAGAGAACGCGCCACCTCGATAACACCCGCCTTGTCCGGATCGCGCACCGAGAGGAACGCCTTGCGCTCCCCCGTGAGCGCCGGGATCGCCTCGCCGGCGCCGAGCTGGGCCTTGTAGAAAGCCTCGGCGAAGGTGTCGCCACTGCCCATCACCTCGCCGGTGGACTTCATCTCCGGCGACAGGATGGGGTCGACCCCGGGGAACTTGTTGAACGGGAAGACCGCCTCCTTGACGCTATAGAAGTGCGGCACGATCTCGCGCTCGAAGCCCTGCTCGGCCAGGGTCTTGCCGGCCATGCAGCGGGCGGCGATCTGGGCCAGGGAGATGCCGATGCACTTGGAGACGAACGGCACGGTACGCGAGGCACGGGGGTTGACCTCGATGACATAGATCTCGCCGTCCTGCCAGGCCAGCTGCACGTTCATCAGGCCCACCACGCCGAGTTCCACGGCCATGCGCTTGACCTGCGCACGCATCTCGTTCTGCACCTCAGCGGGCAGGGAGTAGGGCGGCAGCGCACAGGCGGAGTCACCGGAGTGCACGCCGGCCTGCTCGATGTGCTGCATGATGCCGCCGATCACCACCTGGTGGCCGTCGGAGACGGCGTCGATATCGATCTCGATGGCGGCATTGAGGAAGTGGTCGAGCAGCACCGGCGAGTCGTTGGAGACCTTGACCGCGTGGGTCATGTAGTTCTCCAGCTCGGAGGCGTCATAGACGATCTCCATGGCCCGGCCGCCGAGCACGTAGCTGGGGCGCACCACCAGCGGGTAGCCGATCGCCTCGGCCTTGGCGAAGGCCTCTTCGAAGCTGCGCGCGGTGGCGTTGGGCGGCTGCTTGAGGCCCAGCTTCTCGATCATATGCTGGAAGCGCTCGCGGTCCTCGGCGCGGTCGATGGCGTCCGGGGTGGTGCCGATGATCGGCACGCCGGCGGCCTCGAGCTCCCGGGCCAGCTTGAGCGGCGTCTGGCCGCCGAACTGCACGATCACGCCAACCGGCTTCTCCTTGTCGGCGATCTCCAGCACGTCCTCCAGGGTCACCGGTTCGAAGTAGAGGCGGTCGGAAGTATCGTAGTCGGTGGAGACGGTCTCCGGGTTGCAGTTGACCATGATGGTCTCATAGCCGTCGTCGTGCATGGCGAAGGCGGCATGGACGCAGCAGTAGTCGAACTCGATGCCCTGGCCGATGCGGTTGGGCCCGCCGCCCAGCACCATGATCTTCTGGCGATCCGAGACCTCGGCCTCGCACTCCTCCTCGTAGGTGGAGTACATGTAGGCGGTGTCCGAGACGAACTCCGCCGAGCAGGTGTCCACCCGCTTGTAGACCGGGCGGATGCCGGCCTTCTGGCGGGTCTTGCGGAACTCCTTCTCGGCGACGCCCAGCAGGCTCGCCAGGCGGGCGTCACTGAAGCCCTTGCGCTTGAGGCCGAACAACTCCCGGGGGGTGAATTCGGACAGTGAGCGCTTGCTGACCGCCTGCTCGATATTGACCAGCTCCTCGATCTGCACCAGGAACCAGGGATCGATATTGGTCAGGGTGAAGATCTCGTCGACGCTCATGCCGGCGCGCATGGCATCGGCGATGAAGAAGATGCGCTCGGCGCCGGCGGCCTGCAGCTCGCCCTTGATGTGGGCCATGGCGTCGCCGGTGAAGTCGCCGAGCTTGAAATCAGGAAACTTGGGGTCGAGTCCGTCATTGCCCGTCTCCAGGCCACGCAGCGCCTTCTGCAGCGACTCCTGGAAGGTGCGGCCGATGGCCATCACCTCGCCCACCGATTTCATCTGGGTAGTGAGACGATCGTTGGCCTGGGGGAACTTCTCGAAGGTGAAGCGCGGAATCTTGGTGACGACATAGTCGATGGCCGGCTCGAAGGACGCCGGGGTGCGCCCGCCGGTGATGTCGTTCTGCAGTTCGTCCAGGGTATAGCCCACCGCCAGCTTGGCGGCGATCTTGGCGATGGGGAAGCCGGTGGCCTTGGACGCCAGCGCCGAGGAGCGCGACACCCGCGGGTTCATCTCGATAATCACCATGCGCCCGGTCTTGGGGTCGACGCCGAACTGCACGTTGGAGCCGCCGGTCTCGACGCCGATCTCGCGCAGCACCGCAAGCGATGCGTCGCGCATGATCTGGTACTCCTTGTCGGTCAGCGTCTGGGCCGGGGCCACGGTGATGGAGTCACCGGTATGCACGCCCATGGGGTCGAAGTTCTCGATGGCGCAGACAATGATGCAGTTGTCGTTCTTGTCACGAACGACCTCCATCTCGTACTCCTTCCACCCCAGCAGCGACTCGTCGATCAGCAGCTCATGGTTGTTGGAGAGCTCGAAGCCGCGGGTGCAGATCTCCTCGAACTCCTCCTTGTTGTAGGCCACGCCGCCACCGGAGCCGCCCATGGTGTAGGAGGGGCGCACGATGGTGGGGAAGCCCAGCTCGGCCTGGATCTCCCAGGCCTCTTCCATGGAGTGCGCCACCTTGGCCTTGGGGCAGGCCAGGCCGATGTTCTTCATCGCCTTGTCGAAGAGGTCGCGGTCCTCGGCCTTGTTGATGGCATCGGCGTTGGCACCGATCATCTCCACGCCATACTTCTCGAGCACGCCATGCTCATCGAGCTGCAGCGCGCAGTTGAGCGCGGTCTGGCCGCCCATGGTCGGCAGCAGGGCGTCGGGCCGCTCGGCGGCAATGATCTTCTCCACCGTCTGCCAGGTGATCGGCTCGATATAGGTGGCGTCGGCCATGGCCGGGTCGGTCATGATGGTGGCCGGGTTGGAGTTGACCAGGATGACCCGGTACCCCTCCTCGCGCAGAGCCTTGCAGGCCTGGGCGCCGGAGTAGTCGAACTCGCACGCCTGGCCGATGACGATGGGGCCGGCGCCGATGATGAGGATGCTCTTTATGTCGGTACGTTTGGGCATGACGGTTCCCGCGAAAATTGATGGCTAACGAGTGAGGCGGCTCTCGCAGAGTCGCTGAAGCGTTCGATGCCCGGCGGTGGCCCTTGGGGCCTGGCCGGGCAGATTCATTCAGCGCGTCGCGAGGCGCTCCTTCATCATGGCGACGAAACGGTCGAACAGCGGCGACACGTCCTTGGGGCCGGGGCTCGCCTCGGGGTGGCCCTGGAAGCTGAACGCCGGGCGGTCGGTGCGCTCGATGCCCTGCAGCGAACCGTCGAACAATGAACGGTGGGTCGCGCGCAGGTTGGCCGGCAGGGTCGACTCCTCGGCGGCAAAGCCGTGGTTCTGGCTGGTGATCATCACATGGCCGGTGTCGAGGTCCTGCACCGGATGGTTGGCGCCGTGATGGCCGAGCCCCATCTTCACCGTCTTGGCGCCGCAGGCCAGCGCCAGCAGCTGATGGCCCAGGCAGATGCCGAACACCGGGATATCGGTCTCCAGGAGCTCGCCGATCGCCTTGATGGCGTAGTCGCAGGGCTCGGGGTCACCGGGGCCGTTGGCCAGGAAGATGCCGTCGGGGTTCATTGCCAGCACCTCGGCGGCCGGGGTCTGGGCCGGCACCACGGTGAGCCGGCAGCCGCGGCTGGCCAGCATGCGCAGGATATTGCGCTTCACCCCGTAGTCGTAGGCGACCACATGGAAGGGACGCTCACCCTGGCTGGTGTCGGCGTAGCCCTCGCCCAGGGTCCATTCGCCTTCACTCCACTCGTAGGAGGCCTGGCAGGAAACCACCTTGGCCAGGTCCATGCCCTTGAGCCCCGGGAAGGCCCGAGCCGCCGCCAGGGCGCGCTCGGCGGCATCCTCGCCTGCGGCCAGGTCGCCGGCGAGGATCGCGCCGTTCTGGGCGCCCTTGTCGCGCAGGATGCGTGTCAGGCGGCGGGTGTCGATATCGGCGATGCCCAGCACGTTCTGGCTCTTCAGGTAGTCGGAGAGCGACTGCTCGGAGCGGAAGTTGCTGGCGATGAGCGGCAGGTCGCGGATCACCAGGCCGGCGGCGGCGATGCCATCGGACTCCACGTCCTCGGCGTTGACGCCGGTATTGCCGATATGGGGATAGGTCAGGGTGACGATCTGCCGGGTATAGGAGGGATCGGTGAGGATTTCCTGATAGCCGGTCATGGCCGTATTGAACACCACCTCACCGCTGGTCTGTCCATCGGCACCGATGGCCGTACCGTGAAAGAGACTGCCATCTTCCAGGGCCAGTATCGCGGGTTTGTTCAATGCGGGGCTGTTCAAGACAAGGTCCTCCCATGCTGGTGGGAGCCTGAGGGGCGCAGGCTCCGCGGCTATCGTCACTGCGACAGATTCGGCTCGTAAAAAAGCGGGACGAAGCCGATAGAAAAACCGGTTTCATCCCGCTTGTTGTCATATTCATCGGGGGCTGGCCAACGCAACAAGCGCGCAGTGATGACTGCTGTTTTCAGGCGCCCGGCCAAAATTTTAGAGATTTTACAGGATTCTCCTCTCTTCGACCACCCCTGGCGACGTATAAGCGAAGTCGCCAGTGAGGGGCGCCGGGGGCGGCCGAAGAGGAGGCGCTGCAAGTCCAATCTTCGGCGCTACATTTGGCTCATCGCAGACTGGCATGCAATGCCAAGGGTTCTCATGGCCACACTGTCGGAGCAGCTTTAGCTCGCGACTGGAGGCTGCAAGCCTCCCGGCGGTGTTGCCTATGTTGGTGGCGAATCACCTGATATTCACAAACCCAGCACGTCCTGCATGTCATACCGCCCATTGGGCTGGTCGGCCACCCAGCGCGCCGCCCGCACCGCCCCCTTGGCGAAGGTCATGCGGCTGCTCGCCTTGTGGGTGATCTCGATGCGCTCGCCCTCGGTGGCGAACATCACCGTATGCTCGCCGACGATATCCCCGGCGCGCACCGTGGCGAAGCCGATCTCCTTGTCCGTGCGCGGCCCGCACTGACCCTCCCGGGCGAAGACCCCGTGCTCCTTGAGCGTACGCCCGAGGCTTTCGGCCACCACCTCGCCCATTTTCAGCGCGGTGCCCGAGGGGGCGTCCACCTTGTGGCGATGGTGCGCCTCGATCACCTCGATATCGTAGCCCTCGTCGCCCAGCGCACGGGCCGCCGTCTCGAGCAGCTTCAGCGTGAGATTCACCCCGACGCTCATGTTGGGCGCGAAGACCAGCGGCATGCTGTCCCGGTAGGCGTCGAGGGCGGCCAGCTCCTCGTCATCCAGGCCGGTGGTGCCGATGACGATCCGTTTGCCATGCTTGGCGCAGAACGCCAGGTTGGACAGCGTGACCTGAGGGCTGGTGAAGTCGATCAGCACGTCGAAGTCCTCGACGATGGCGTCGAGCGAGTCCACCGCGGTCACGCCCAGCCTGCCGACGCCCGCCAGCTCGCCGATATCGGCACCGGCCAGCGAACTGCCCGGCTCGACGATACCGCCGGCCAGGGTGGCTCCGGCGTCCTGCTGCACGGCGTTGACCAGGGTGCGGCCCATGCGGCCGGCGACACCGACGATGGCGATACGGGTCATGCGGACTCCTGCGAATGCGGTGGCGTGAAGATGCCGCGAGTATACCAGAGGGGAGCGGTAGCGGGTCAGCGAGCCCTTGGGCGGGAGCGGGCGCATCGTCCACACTGGGCCTAACCGTGTGCCACGCGACAGGAGCCATTCATGCAGAGGCTTGCGGCTCGAGACGGCCCTACCCCGGTGCTTCACCTCAATGATTGCCGGGTCACCCTGGTCAATGGCGTCTTCGGCGATCCCTTGCTGCATCTGCGCCTGCCTCATCAGAAGCGCAGCCTGCTGTTCGACCTGGGCGACCCCGGTCGGCTGTCGGCACGCTTCGCTCATCAGGTGTCCGACGTCTTCATCAGCCACGCTCACTTCGACCATATCGGTGGCTTCCTGTGGCTGCTGCGCTCGCGTATCGGCACTTTTCCGCCGTGCCGGATGTACGGCCCGCCGGGGCTGGCCGGCCATCTGGACAGCCTGATTCACGGCGTACTGTGGGACCGGGTCGGCGAACGCGCGCCCCGCTTCGAGGTGAGCGAACTGCACGGCGAGCGGGTCGAGCGCTTTCATCTTGCCGCCGGCCAGGCATCGACGCCACTGCCCCCACGCACGGCACCCAATGGCGTGCTGCACGAGGAGCCTGGATTTCGCGTGCGCGCAGTGACACTCGACCACGGCACGCCGGTACTGGCCTTCGCCTTCGAACCCGACACCCGGCTCAAGGTACGCAAGGAGCAGCTCAAGGCGCATGGCTGGCCATCAGGGCCCTGGCTCGGTGAACTCAAGGAGCGGGTACTGGCAGGCGATGGCTCAGCCCGCATCCGGCTGCCCGATGGTAGCTGCCTGGCAACCCGGGAGCTGGCGGAAGTGCTGTTGCTGACCGAACCCGGCCAGCGCCTGGTCTACGCCACCGACCTGGGAGACACCGAGGAGAACCGCCGACGCCTGATCGGGCTGGCGCAAGGCGCCCATGCACTCTTCTGCGAAGCGCCCTTCCTCGAGCAGGAGCGCGACCAGGCCCGGCGCACCGGCCACCTGACCGCCCGCGCCTGCGGTGAAATCGCCGCCGCGGCCGATGTCAGCCAACTGCTGCCCTTCCACTTCTCGCGGCGTCATGTCAGCGACCCCGAAACCCTCTACGCCGAGATCCGTAGCCGATTCGACCGCCTGGCGCCGACACCCGGCAGCGAACCGGCGTCACCCGCCGACTCATGACGGCGCTTCGCTACGGCCGTTGCGCAGCAACAACCCGATGGCCGCCAGCACCAGCAGGCTGCCCGGCAGCCAGTGCCAGCCGATCTGCTCGGGCGTGGTAACGAACAGCAGCAGCATGGAGACGAAGGGCACCAGATAACCGTAGGCGGTGACGGCACCGGGGGTCAGTGCCGAGGTGGCCCGCTGCATCAGCCAGAAGGTCAAGGCGCTGGAGAACAACCCCAGGTAGGTCACCAGCAGGAGATCCTGCCAGCGCATCGACGCGAGCTCGGCGACGGGCTCTATCGCCAGCCCCAGCAGGCCGATCCATACCCCGCCCAGCCCCAGGCTCCAGAAGGTACGCACCGAGGCCGCCTCCGGCAGCCAGCCATGGGCGAGCCCCCACTTGCTCAGCACCGGGTAGAGTGCCGAGGAGATACAGCCCAGGAAGAATACCGCCTCGCCGATACCGAACTGGAGCCCTTCGCCATGCCCCATCGACTCGGCAACGGCCAGCCCCAGCGCCCCCATGGCGCCCAGTGCGAGAATCGCCGGCAGCTGCCAGCCCAACCGCTCGACGCGAAAGCCGAGCCCCAGCAGGAAGGCCAGCAGCGGCACGGTGACATAGAGCGTCGACATGGAGAGCGCGGTGGCATGGTGCGCCGCCCAGAACATGGCGCCGAAGAAGCCGGCCAGGCAGAGCCCCATCAGGCTATAGAGCGGGAGCAGCCGCCAGGTGGGCAGGAAATCGGCGGCACGGCGCGCCAGCCACCATAGCCCGGCGCAGGCGATGGCGAAGCGCAGCGCGGTGAGCGACAGCGGCGGCAGCTGGCTCATCAGCTCGACGGCGGGAAACGACAGCCCTACCAGCACCGCCCACAACAGCATGCCCAGGTGGGCGGCGCGGGGCGACGCCGTAGCGTTCAATTTTCCCAGACGATGACCAGCTCCTCATCACCCGCCATGCGCTGAAGGTGGGCATCCAGCACACCCTCCAGGCGGTCGAGGCCCTCCTCCTCCAATGCCTCGAGGGCCACCACCAGCTTGTCCGGCCCGGCCTGCATCAGGCAGGAGCCCTCCTCGAACACCACCCGGCTCTCGGACTCGCCCTGCACCACCTCCAGCTTGTGGGCCCAGTGCTTGCACAGCCGGTTCATCAGCTTCGCCGCTGACCCGGTGGCGATCTCCGTTCGCGACATCGGCATGGCGACCTCCCTTCGTTTTC
Organism: Halomonas sp. ML-15; assembly: GCF_014779595.1. GTDB lineage: Bacteria > Pseudomonadota > Gammaproteobacteria > Pseudomonadales > Halomonadaceae > Franzmannia. The sequence goes on along the minus strand of NZ_JACXZT010000009.1, from coordinate 159,918 downwards.
GATTGAACTCAAGACTAAGACGAGCGAATGGCCAATGCCAGCCTCACCGTCGCCGACTGGAAGATCTGACGTTACCTTGCCCTTTTGCCGCCCTCATTCTACTGTATGCACATGGCTATGTTGGTATCTGTTGTTGGCGTGCTTTAAAAATACTGTATAAACTACTGTATATCCAGTTTGCCTCTGGAGCACGCCATGAAACAAGCAGACCTCAAAGCCCTTGAGCAGACCCTGGCAAGCCTCCCTGTTGATCTCAAGAAATACCTGGCATATCAGATCCTTGGGCAAATCAGCTCACAAGCGAATACTCTGCTCGACACCGCAAGATCTCACCTTTCATGCCCGCACTGTGGCGCTGAGCACCCTACCAAGTGGGGACGCAGCGGTGGCCTGCAGCGGTATCGCTGTCCGAATCCTGATTGTCACAAGACGTTCAATGCCCTCACAGGCACGCCTTTGGCCAAATTGCAGCACCGCGACAAGTGGTTCGACTACCTGCGCTGCATGCGAGATAGTCTGACGTTGCGCGTCTCTGCGGCCCGAGTGGGCATCGATTTGAAGACGGCCTTCCGCTGGCGACATCGCTTCCTGAAAACGAGCGCTCAAGATAACGCCAATCCATTATCCGGCATCATCGAGGTAGACGAAACGTTCTTCCTGGAGTCCTGCAAAGGAAAGCGCCAGATCACTCACCGCAAAACTCGAAAGCGCGGCGGGCAAGGCAATTTGAAGAAAAAAGAGCAAAAGATTCAGGTGCTTATTGCGCGCGACCGTAACGGGAAGATCAGCGACTTAGTGGATCCGGCGCTCCAGAAATCTACTGTCCATGAATTTCTGTCACCGATTATCGATCGCGACTCGATTTTATGTTCTGACGGGCACAGTTGGTATAAAACCTTCTCTGCTGACCATGGCATTGCTCATCATCGCCTGATCACACTCGATAATCAGCGAGTGATCGGCAAGGAATACCACATTCAGAACGTCAACAGTTATATCAGCCGATTGAAGGGCTGGATGGGGCGCTTTCATGGGGTGGGGACAGCGTACTTGCCGAATTACCTGGCATGGCGGCGGTTGTTTGAAACGGCGAAGCCAGCCGAGGAGTCGTGGCTACGCGCGGCGATAGGCGCCGACCAACAACAGATACCAACATAGCCATGCACATACAGACTACTGATTAGCAACGACTTCATGCCTGCAGGGCTGAAAACCTGTAAAAAATAGTTTTCCAGTCGGCAGCATAAACGTTAAAATAAACGTACCTTTACGTCTTAAGTAACGTACTCATGGCACAGATGGCAAGAGTAAAAACTCAGCAAACCCATGATTTCCCAGCTTTGCGAGGGATTCAGGGAGGGCGTGCATGCTACACCATCATGTGCCCGCTGCGCCTCATTCCAAAGCTGTTCCACTATGACGATTCTGGCCTACCGCCGGAAGAGCGAGCGCAACGTGCTGTCAACCCTGGACGCATACCTGAGATAACCGATTACCTGACGCAAAATTCCGATAACTATATCTTGCCTGCCATCACAGCCTCGCTAGACCAGGAGGCAGAATTTGTGCCCACCGGGGAGGAGCTGGTGCCATTAGTCGGCATGCTCCGCATCCCTCAAGAAGCCCGGCTTCTCATTAATGATGGCCAGCATCGGCGCGCCGCTATTGAGCGGGCTGTTACCAAGAAGCGTGAGCTAGGCCACGACAGCATTCCTGTTTTGCTGTTCATCGACGAAGGGTTGAAGCGCAGCCAGCAGATGTTTGCTGACCTGAACCGCCACGCGATCCGTCCCAGCACCTCGCTTAACACATTTTTTGACAAGCGCGATTCCGCCTCAACCCTGGCCCGCTGCGTGATGCAGGAAGTGCCTTGCTTCCGAGAGCTTACCGAGGTCGAGAAGAGCTCCCTGCCGTTGAAATCTAGGAAACTGTTCACACTGAGCGCAATCAAGAACGCCAACTGGCGCTTTCTGGAGAAGCGTAAGCGCGACATGGCCAGCGGCCCCGAACATACTCAATGCATCGCCTTCTGGCTGGGGGTATGCCAAGTCATGCCTGACTGGCAGCATGCCCTGGATAATACCAGCCTACCTATGCGGTTACGCCAAGGCAGCATTCATGCCCATGGCGTTTTTCTACAAGCACTAGCCGTTTCTTGCGCATCGTTGAGGTATGAGGCGCCGGACTATGATCCCGACTGGTATGCCAATCGACTGCAGCCCCTGGCAGATGAGAATTGGCAACGCTCGAATCCCGAATGGGAAGGACGCTGCCTGCAAAATGGCCGTATTTCCAAATCCCACACCTCTGTTGAGCTACTCGCCAGCTACCTCAAACAGCGTTTAGGCATCCCGCTCAGCGATGGCCAGCGCCAACTCGAGGACATGTTTTTAACATGAGCACCGCCACGCTTTTTGCCACTCAGGACGAAATGGTTGCCGCGCAGAGCTTTGCCGGGCGGCCCCTCCCTGACCTGCTCTCCGAACTACAAACCCTATACCTGGAAGACGAGCGCCCCTGGGTGATCGGCTTCAGCGGCGGCAAAGATTCGACCGTCGTCTTATCGCTGATCTATACGGCTATCGAGAAGCTGCCTGCTCACGAGCGACACAAGCACGTTTACGTCGTCAGCTCCGATACGCTGGTTGAGACACCGGTAGTGGTCGATATGATTTCCTCGACCCTGGAGCACATCAATCTAAGAGCAAAAGAGCAGGGCCTCCCGTTCACCGCCCACCAGGTAGTTCCGAAGGCAAATGAAACCTTCTGGGTTAACCTCCTTGGTAAAGGGTATCCCGCACCGACGCAAAGTTTCCGCTGGTGTACCGAGCGGATGAAAATTGACCCGGTAAGCAGCTTCATCCTGGATAAAGTGACCCGTCACGGCGAGGTGGTCGTGGTTCTAGGCGCCCGTAGCCAGGAAAGCGCTTCACGGGCCCAGGTTATTGCCAAACACAAGGTGGACGGATCGCTTCTATCCAAGCACTCGTCCCTGCCCGGTGCCTATACCTACATGCCCATCGAAGACTGGACCTTCGATGAAGTGTGGATGTACCTCTTGGGCGCACCTGCGCCATGGGGCGGAACGCATCACCAGTTGTTCGAGCTATACAAGGACTCAAGTGCGGGCGAGTGCCCGGTTGTCATCGACACCAAGACACCCTCCTGCGGGAATTCCCGCTTCGGCTGCTGGACCTGTACCGTGGTAACAAAAGACCGTGCCATGGAGGGGTTGATTGAGTCGGGGGAGGTCTGGATGAAGCGACTCAAATCCTTCCGCGACCTGCTGTATCGAACGACAAAGCCTCACAACAAAGCCAAGTACCGGAACCATAAGCGCCGTACCGGCAAGGTGCAGTACGCACGTGGCCAAATCGACGATGACACCACCATCGAGAAGAAGGTAATTCCAGGCCCATATTGGATATCATACCGCCAGGCTTGGCTCAAAAAACTGCTTGAGATCCAGAAGAATCTCAACGACGGCGGCAACCCCATACGCCTGATCCATGAGGACGAGCTGAAGCATATCCGCCTTGAGTGGCTCAACGACCCCAATGAGCCGGATGCATTGGATACGCTGCCCGCCATCTATGCCAGCGTTTATGGCTATAAGCTTGAGTGGATGCAGGACTCAGCGGGGGTGCTGTCGCAACAGGATGCGGTCGCCTTGAGAGAGGCTTGCCAGGAGCATGGCACTCCCATTGAGCTTGCCATCAAGCTCTTGCAGCTGGAGCAATCTCTGGATGGGCTCAGCAAACGCCACGGGGTCTTCAAGAGAATCGACACCCTTCTCAACCAAGACTGGGGAGAGCTCGACACACTGCACACCAAGAAACAGGATGCCAGTATGGCATTGGAGGGGATGCAAGCGGCCAAGGGGAAAATGCAAGACATATTCCAGGAAAACACCAGCTACCAAGGAAAAACTCGCAACGCCAAGAGCGTCTATGACGAGCTGCTGGCTGGGTTGGAAATCCAGTACGAGGAACTGAGCAAATGATCCTGAACACGCTGAAACTGGGCAATTTCAGGGTCTTTCGAGGTGACCATGAGATCGATCTTACACCAGAAGGCCCAAGCGGCCAAAAACCAATTATCCTATTTGGCGGCCTGAACGGTGCTGGCAAGACATCCATCCTGACAGCCGTTCGGCTTACTCTTTATGGACGCCGCATTCTAGGCGCCAAGGTCTCCAGTGAGGAGTATTTCCAATACTTGGCGGACTGCATACACAAGCCCAGTGGAGCTGAGCGTGCACCGAATAGTGCCTACGTACGCCTGATGTTCAGTGATAGCCGCGGTGGACAACAGCACGATTACGATGTCGTACGCAGCTGGTTCCGTGATACCAGCGGTGCGGTTACAGAAAACCTCCAGATTACACGTGATGAAGAGGTGCTATCCAACCTCTCTCATGAGCAAAACCAGAGTTTCCTGAATGATCTGATCCCCCTGGGGATTGCCGACCTTTTCTTCTTCGATGGAGAGAAAATTGCAGAGCTGGCGGAATCCAAGGGCAATGCAGCGCTAGCTGATGCCATCCAACGACTGCTAGGGCTAGACCTTGTTAATAAGCTGCGTGCAGACCTCGGCGTCTACATCCGCAACCATTCGAAAGGCAGACTACCCGAGGCGATTCGCCAAGAGGCCGAATCGCTAGAGGCTGAGTATGAGCGGCGATACGCAGCCTACCAACATGAGCTCGAGAGTAAAGAAAAACTAGAGGATCAACTGCATAACCTGAGGGCCGATATCGCTCGCCTGGAGCAGAAGATAGAAGCCCATGGCGGCGCCTGGTACGAAAATCAGGCAGCTGAAAAGGAGCGGATGGAGCGCCTGCTGGCTGAACAGGAAATCATCAGAAGTCAGATACGTTCACTAAAAGGTTCTCTCTATCCCTTGGCACTGGCACCCACAGCACTAGGGACATTGCTAGCTCAGCTCGATGCCGAGAGCAGCTTTCGCACGCAGCTAGTCACTCATCAAGCCGCGAAACGCCAAGCTAAAGCACTGCGTAACGAGCTGGCAGGCGCACTGCAAGGTAAAGAAGGGCTACTTGATCAAGCTATTGAAAAGGCCTTTGGCAAGAACTTGAAGCCGCCCAAGAAGGTGGAGATGGTGCATGACATTTCGGATAGGGAGATTGAAAATCTGCGTCACCAGATCACCGTAGAAGCACCAAAGCAGAAGAAGGAGGTCGACGAGCTTGAGAAGCAGCTCGAGAACCTTCGGCACAAGATCAGTGAGTGCGCCACAAATCTGGAGCGCGCTCCAGACGAGCAGCGAATCAAACCACTCTATGAACAGCTGACTGAAGCACAGATTAAGCAAGGCCGCCTTAATAGCCAAATTGAAGAAAAGCGTGAAAACTCTAAGCGTGAGCTACGCGCTGCTATGGACTGTATTCGCAAACTGCGAAAGCTTGAAGCCGAGCACCAGCACCAATCTGATAATGTTCATGCTATCGAAATGGCCAAATCAGCCCGAGAGATGTTAGCCAGTTACTCCAATCAAGCAAAGATCAGCAAAATTCACGAGCTTGAATATCATTTTGGTGAGTCTTTCAAGCGATTGACACGCAAGTGGCATAATAGCCTTATCCCGAAAATTGATCCAAATACATTTGGAGTGCAATTAGCGTATAGCGATGGAAGAATCATAGAACGCGAGCAACTATCGGCTGGCGAGAAACAGATATACGCAACAGCAATGTTGGAAGCACTAGGACAAGCCTCAGGACGCCGACTACCTATCATCATTGACACACCGCTCGGTCGCCTGGACTCAAAGCATAGAGCAAGGGTAACTGAAAACTATTTTCCCAATGCAAGCCACCAAGTGGTTTTGCTTTCAACAGATACAGAAATACGAATTAACGAAGTTGCTAAAGCTTTTAAAGATGCCATCTCTAAAACTTATTCACTCAATTTTTCCAATAACTCTGGCGAAACTATTTTGGTGAAAGGATACTTCTAATGCTGCCTAGTCGATTTTCTTTAACGAAAAGCATGGAAGAAAAACTAAAGCGCGAAAAGCAACGCACAGGTGTGCCACCTAACATACTTGCAAGGGAACTTTTTTTCAGGTCTATAGAGCAAGGGCCGATCACGGAGACAACGCAAGAATTCATTAGTGGCCATATGATGCTAGAAAAATCGACATGGTTAGGAGAGCTAGAGGAAGTCACTGAAGCAGTTCTAATAAATCTATATGGAAAACAAGAAAAGAGCGAAGCCGCAAAAAAATGGGCACTTCATGTGGAGCGTGCCGTTATGTGACCTCCGGGGTACCCAGTGTCAAACTGAGTGCCCCTCCATAGCTTCACCATAGACTGTTCAGTGCCGGAGGGGCAACCTCATTGATTATTAAAATCTAGAGATTAAAGATTTCCGATTAGCTCCCAAAATGCCAAATCCTTAGTTTTAATGACTTTTTTGCTGCCCGTTACATACAAACTGTTATGCTTAGACATTTTTCTTATACTATTGACAATGGCCTCTTCGTCTTGTTTCGAGCTGACATTAAAAATTGATCTTACATCTTTGCTACTAGCACCTGGAACTTGATGAACAACCCATGAAAGTATCAAGTTAGAATAATCATTTTCAGCCGTTCTAAAATGAGTCAACTCTTGCGTTGACAGAATAGAGCCCACCCCAAACTCTCGACCTTCCTTTAAAATTTTCTTCAGACTTTCAAAGTCTTGCGACATGAAATTATCTGCCTCATCCACTAAAATCATTTTGGATATTTGGCGATATTTACCGTTAATTCGAGAGCTACCTTTCTGGTGCATCTGCGTATAGAACAGATCTAAAGTTAAAGCAACTACTAAATTCTGTATCTGCGTATCATAGCCAGATAGATTAATGACTGTCACACCCTCCAGCATATCGTAGAGTGATAGTGTCTCAGATGTATTTGACTCAAAGATTTCAAAGCTCATCAGATCGTCTAGCGCTGCGTGGAGAGAATCATGCTCCACTTTTTCTTGTTCCTGATAGAGCCCCCATACATCGCATAAGGTCGGAGCCGGCCTCGTCCAGGTCACCCTATCTTGCGGATAAATACCTGCACGCTCATATGCATCCATCACTAACGTGCGAATTTTATTTTGTTGCTTGTTCCCGAGACCAAAAGCCTTTGCAAGCGTGCTTCTGAACAAATTCGCTGTGTGTACGGGCTGCATCGGTCGGTCACCAAATATGGCGAACGGATTAAAAGGAAGGCGGTGGAGATCTAGAACTTTCGCGTTAGTAGCCTGGACAAAATCTTCTTTTACATAATCCGCCTTATAGTCAAAGATCAGAATACCAATGGGTAATCCATCAACGTTCTGGTGCTGATTTCGGTACAACTGGGTAATTACTGACTTGGTAAACTGAGTTTTTCCAGTCCCCATGGTGCCGATAATACCAGTGTTCGTATTGAAGAGCTTATCAGTATTCGTTGGCTCCCAGTAGACCGACTCACCAGTTTGCACGTCGGTGCCAAACTGGACCTTAAGAGGACCCGGCTCAACTTTTAACGAATCCTCTTCACCTGATGAGGCGCCGTCGTTAGCTGGAGCTAGCGGCTCTACCTCCTCTACCTCCTCTACCTCCTCTACCTCCTCTACCTCCTCTACCTTGGAAACTGATTCTACCTCCTCACTCTTCTCTTGCGATTCCTTAGAGACACACTCTCCATCAGCATCTTCGAATTGCTCAAAAGATGAAAGGAAAAATGCATCTGGTACGTGGAGAATTCTTTTATCTTTAATTTTCTTTTTTAGCTCTCGATAGGGAGTGCGAACAAGCTGTTCAAGGATGCCCATAGGAATCTCTGCTTCAAGCACCTCTTCCCGTATTTCGTAATTTTCCTCAAAACAACTCTCAGCATTGATGTGTGCGACAACCATCGCTTTTGGATAGTTGCGAAGCTGGCCAATCGCATAATTTCCTTCAAGCCATTCCTCTCTCCTTTCGAGGAAGAATCCGAAGTGCTCTTTTTCAAAAACCTCATAAAGCTCGTACTTTTCTATCTGGAGAAGAACTTGCCTGACAAACAGAGCCCTGTATAGCCGTGCCTCCATGGTGTTCGGTCCCAACAAATCTTCTTCCATGTATCTTTTCAGCTCAACCGCCTGCTTCCGAGCCTTGGTAAAGTCTGGACGGGAGCCTGCTTTTACCTCAACAGGTAGGAGATAGAGGTGGTTATCTTTGAATCCAGCAAAGATGATGTCGTCAGAGATAACGCCTTTTCGAATCTCTCGGTTGTAACGTGAGAAGTCACTATCAGACATCGCTAGTCCAATATTGCCAGCCACACGGATCATTTCTGCAACGGAGAGCGGAACCCAGGTGATATCCGACTGATCTAGCAACACACTCACGATCTTGTATGCGCCTATTATCCCCTGTTTGGCAATTTTTTCGGTAAGGGGGTCCGTGATTAATTTGAGGAGCCACTCACCATTAAAGGCGTTAAATTCCCGAATAAGATCGACACCAGAACTTCCTAGTATATTCTTATACAGATCCACCTGCTTAGTTACGGTGATCGCATCATACCCAGAGGAACTAGTGTACTGATCGGAATAGTGGATGAGTATCACACCCTTGGTCGTCTCGAAAAACTCCAAGGTCACCTTTGGATCGATAATAGTTGTCCATATTGAACTATCGTATGAACGCTGCAGCAGAGATCTGAAGTCCTCGCTGACAGCTAAGCTGATAGCTGAATGATCATGGTAGCGGTCATTTTTCGACTGCGCAGGACGAGAAAGTGAGCCAACAAGCTTAGCGAGCTTCAGGTGTGGCTTGTTCTCGTAGACGACTCCTTTTAGCCCAAAAGCGGTGAAGAACCGACCGTTCTCACTTCGAGATGACTCACCGTTTAACAAGCCGCCACAGGCCACGCCTGACAGATGTTCGTCTATGTTATTGTCTACGGCTTCAACTTTTTGATCATTCTTAAAAAAACAAAGATGAGCATAGGCCTGGTTATCAGCCGCATCGTGCCGGAACTTACTGTAGGTAAAACGAGTCCTTAAAAGATCAATAATGGTGTCTGCATTCCGACGCGCAGCGCCTTTATCTAATCGATAATTCTTCTTAATGTCGTCATACAGCCCCATCTCGGCAAAAACATCAAACTCTGTTTCTATGAGCTCCTCATCATAAAGATTAACGTGAATATAGCACCCCTTTTCCAAATTATCCTGGTAATAAGAAACAATACCTCGGAACAATTCATAATTTTCAGCATTGTTCACCGAGTTGATGAGCAGGGGGGCATCTTCTACATGCTGAAAGAGTTTTGTGAAGGTAGCCGTGAACTCTTCGATCTTGTGTTTAACAAGAGTGGTAACGAAATCGAAACTCGTGTCTTGATGGGGCACCACCTCGAGCCAAAAGGGGTTCTGCTTAACAGACTGTGTGTAACTATACCTGTGCACCGGATCATAAAGATGAGGTATCAATCCACGAGGGGTTAAACGGTTTTTCGTGACCTCAGGAAGCTGTTTAAAGCTTCGAGCGTCTCCATCAAATTTTATCTCATCAATCAAATTAATATAGTAAGCGATTACCAACGGATGGAATGGTGTAAGGAACCTTCGCCCTTCAATTGTGGCAAAACCTACACGCATGACCAAACGGTTCACGGTGCTGAGGGTTTGCCCTTTCGGAATGGACTCAAGATATTGAATACACGCGAAAACAAAATCCCTGGCAATATCGACTAGCTCAGGCCCCCAGCTTGCAAGCGAAGGGAGTGTCTTCCTCTGCTGAAAGTAGGCAATCAGCGCTTGATACTTAGTATAAAGTACCTTATCAGCAAGCTGCAAATTCGAAGCTGAGATTCCATTGCTATGATTCTGATCCCATTCGATTAATTCATCTGACACGAATGAAGCTTCGGCCAATAGTAACTGTTTCCTCAGGAACAGTGGTTCAGATTCCTGATTGTCTATGACAACTGTTTCTTTAGCCCGTCGATAAATACCGTTGTAGTTATCGTCATTGAAAAGTCTCGCGAACCGGTCCGGATCAAGCATCAAGGGTAAGCGGACACTCTCCTTGCTTGCTTCTCCTTCAACTAGTACGGTTAGTTCCGTCTCGCCGTTCGTTAGGATGAAACTTACCTCGTCGGACTCCTCATACAGTTGCTGAAAATCTACTCTCCCGTATTCCGTGGTAGATATCGCTTTTCCACTGTCATCAAGGGTCAGGCATTCCGTTAGCTTCGGATTGATTTCCAGCACATGCTGCTCGGCCTGTAGGACGAGAGCCCTTCGGATTCGGTCAATTAGAAACTGGTTTTCAAAGGAAGCCAGGTGAAATGCTCCCTCACGGAGGACCATACAATGAAAGCTATACTTCTCGCTCGAAGAGTCGCGATTTAAGCGCAGTGTAAAAAACAGTGGATCTACTCCGCATGCACCAGATACCGTATAAACCGACTTTTTGCCTCGGCCATAGAACTCAATAGCGACACGATCTGAAATTTTTTTAGGCTGCGGCTCTAGCTCATGCTTCTCTAGCCTTTGTCCTACGAATTTTATCTTAAACTCAAATCTTTCTTGGCCTTCAGGCATCACAATAATTAGGTGTTTATCTCGCAGTCCTGCTGCAGTCTCTTTTTTATTACGAACTTGAACTACACAATCTTTTTCCTCTAGCCCCTCAAAATCAAGCGAAAGCTTTTTCTGCTGATCCTCTTCAGCCTTGAAATCGCCATAATTTAATGTGCTCCATGGCTCTTCTGGATTTTCGCCAAAGTGTTTTTGGATAAACTTAGAGCCGAATTTCGTCAGCCGCTCTTCAAGATCGTTAGGATAGTGTTCGACAGCAAACTCAATCTCTGACCGTAACTGTCGATTGACCTCAAGACGACGTTCGACCTGCTTTTCATTAGTATTGCTAAGCACAATGGGGTCATTAAATAGGCCCAACTCCTCGAAACAAAGAACTCCGTCAAGCATCGAGTCGTGTAGGTGCCTGAATCCGAAAACACTGGAATCTTCTTCTGTGATTACACGAACCTGATGTTCGAGTAGGCAACGTGAAGCGACCTGATTGCTAAGCCCCTCTGAAATCAACCCTTCAAGCTGTTGCTTGATAGATTTCGGGGACCATACAGCGTCTCCTCGCGCGAGATCAAGAGCACTGTTTATTAGTGTGTCCAATAGGCTATTGTGAATGATCAGTAGTGCACATTTTTCAAAAGGTGAGTCTTGTGCTGCGACAGCGTCTCGCAGGTTGGAAATATAGTTTTCAGTATAACAAGCGTTCTGTATATTATGCTGCTCTAAGTGGCCCACAACCAAGAGGCGGAAGCCATCGATATCAATGTAGGATAGCTCCTGATCACGGACCGAGAGCACGCCGTCCCGGCTTGATAAAAGTTCTGAAACCAGCGCAACCGTATTTTCTGGATCTGGCGACTTGAACTGATATCGGTCTCCTTTTGATATCTTCCCTTGCAGCCATTTTTTCAGATTCTTTACGAGAAAGGCTTCAAAGTGTCTTTCTGACATATACTGCATCCCCGCTATCACTCATTCTTTCAACATTCCCGATGCGCTCGAGAAACTTTATAATCGCTTGCTCAGATTGGCGATCAAACCAAATACCTCGCTTCCGAAATTCGGCTAATAGTTCCTGAAATTGTATTTTCTCTCGAGCACCAACTGCCAAATTAGCAAGTAGAAGCAAATAGTCCTGAGAGATCACTAAGACTCGTCCTGAACGGCCTCTCGCCTGAATGAAGTGTTGCGCAATTTCATTCTCAAACGCATTCACAAACTTGCTATTAACCGTGAACTGACTAGTTCCCCGTCTACTGAAGATCTCCTTGGCAGTTCCCGTTAAGACACGGATCATGGAAACAATGTCACTTGGATATTCTCCATGCTTTGGAAGACTTCGCTTATCCCGATATTTCTCGCAGAAGATCTCCATTGACCTTTGAACATTGCCACGCTCCACCTCACTGAGACTCTCAATATAGCTTAAAAACTGCCACAATGGATACTTAACTGCTTTCTTATTCTGAGGTTGATTCAGATACTCCAACATTGATAAAACAGGAAACAAATCAGCAACCTTATCTTTCAGCCATAGAAAGGCTTTTCTTACATCTTTGCGCTCCAAACTTGCCTTTTCAGTATCTAGTATAAAATAAAGAGGCTTGCTTTTTGGCTCAGATTCCCATTCATTAATATTTAATGCCAATTGGGCACTATACAAAAAAACATATAGACCAAAGAACGAACGAATGTTGTCAAGCAGATAGTTAGGATGCCCGGATAGGAACTGAAGATCCTCAACAAATAACCCGGAAAGGAAGGGAAGATAGGGAGACTCCAGTGATACTGGCCGGTATGCTTCCAAATCATCCTGAAGCTCTGATATCAACTCTAACTCTAGGAAGTTGACTTCACTACTTAGCTTGGAAAATGTCCTACCACTTTCTGCAACGAAGTTTTTAAACAACTGGGACACATGCTTATTGGTCGATCCATCAGCAACAGACTCTTTAAATAGAAGAAATTCTGGCGACACCTTATAAAGACCAGGAACTTCACCACTGAAATACATTTCATGAATGAGACCATCCATGGAATTATCAGTTAGTTTATTTGCTAGTCGCGAAATGACTTCGCCCTTATATGATTCCAGACTATGGCCTTTTTTAATTTTTTGTCCAAGAGCTGCAGAGAGAACACTACCAGCTATAGCTTCAAAATCGTATTCTGCAGCGTTAGATCTCTGCTGCCGAAAGGGCAGAAAACTATTAACAAGGTTTCGTTCCTGTATTTCTTGATCAGCAAGCTTAGCCAAGTTTTCAGAGATACTCATTCATCACCTCCAACCACAAACTCCCCGTCATCCGGCTCATTGGTAAGCGAAATTTGTCGATAATCGGTTGTGAAAAATAACTTCTTCGCTCGAACAGCAACCCTGGTCACCTCATCCACGACTTCTTCCAAAATAACAATGGTATTCTTGTCATGCTTATTAGGCCGATAACCATTATTAATCTTTGTTACCAGTTCAAGGAAATTCACATTGACGTGAAACGTCCTCAAAGGAACATCCGAAACCTTTAAGCAAATAGGAAATTCGTAAATATTTTTTACTGCCTCGCCTTCGATCCTTTTGAAATCTGGCCGAATATCTGCTTGGGCAGAGATGACAACACCGTTTCGCTTGCACAAATACATGTGTTTTCGCTTTATCAATGAAGGAGACAGGCGGTTCCCAAAGCGCATTAAAGCTGATATCAATTCATCATTATAAAACTTTCGAAGTAATTGTCTTTTTTCTGCACCGTTGTCAAAGGCTGCATGTAATCGCCATACATCAATATATCGGCCATATAAAGGGCGCTGAAGATCCTCGACATATTCCTGGTGGTAATTATTGCCGATCTTGAGATCTTGGAGTACATAGAATAGTCGCAACCAGCCAGCAGCGTCTAACCCTTTTATATTGAATGCACTGAAAACTTCTTCCTGGAATTCAGTAAATCTCTGCTCCTTCACTCCTAAGGAATGCTGGATGAGAAACTGGTCAAGCTTTTGCGACCGGATTGAGCAAGGGTCAAAATGACTAATAATGTCACAGAGTTCATTGTGACCACATGCAAATAAGTTTTCGAAAAGGTTTTGCGGACCACAGATTAAGTGGTGAACAAAATCCAGCAGCGCCCGTGCAGATAAAAATTGATCAAAACGCAACCGTGAAGAAAGCAAAAGCTGTACTATTCGCTCCCTTACCACTTCCTGCTGGAGGAGTCTATAATTGATGCTCAGTAAGCCGGACGACTCCTCTCTTTCATCCAAATAGGCACGGTAAAGAGGGTTTTTTTCAGAGGGATAAACTATCCTCTCTAGCAGCTTGCTGATAAATGCCGACCCGGCAGAGCCATCCTCAAGACTAAATTTCGGATAATCCTCGAAATTCAAAAAAATGAATGGAGAGCTGAAAATTCCTGCGCTGGTAAACTCCTCAATCGCTGACCTTATATCTTGATGGCGTTCCGACCCAGTTGCCGCATAGTTGAATAGCATCCCCACGTTTATGCCTATTACTAGCGGCTTATCGGAATATTTATATTTATCGAAAAGTTGGTCCAGTGTTTCAATAGCACTCTGATCCGGTCTAAAACTATGAGTTGCATCAAGGTGGAAAAAAAAATCCTCTGAATAATCCTTATAATACCGCTTTAGAATCTCTGATTTTCCATCACCGCTAGAACCACAAAGGAAAACAACCGAAGTAGAGCCTCGACATGAATCTAGGGTTTTTTTGAAATCTTTTTCTATTTCAGTTTCCACATACAGATATTGTTTTAGCTCCTCTTCTTCACTTTCTCCTTGCCCAAGAGTACTTACTGCTTGAGCCGATGATCTCGCTAGGCTATCCAGCAACCGTTTGAACTTCACGCTTCTTATCCTTAATCAATGGGGAAAAAAGCTCACTACCTTAGCTTAATGCATAGCCAAAATGTACTTCGAGACTAGCACAGCAGGTAATTGCAGGGAAACCTCTCCCAGGACATGAAGTTCCATCTTCCAAAGCTGCACAGTCTAGAATTGATCAGGTAACCTATTGCCTCACCAGCCCCCTTGGCTCCACGCCAAGGCGGCCCTAACTTGATACATGGATCACCTCCAACGCTGAAATCTGGACACAAAGGCCCCCGGCATCTGGCGATGCCGGGGGCCCTTTCGTTTCCGGGGAGAGCCGGAAGCGTTACGGCTTCATATCCTCGAAGAACCGCTTCACGCCGTCGAAGAAGCCGCTCTTCTTGGGCGAGTGGTGGGCGCTGTTGGTGCCTCCCAGGCTCTCCTGGAGCTGGCGCAGCAGTTCCTTCTGCTCTTCGTTGAGGTTGACCGGGGTCTCGACCACCACCTTGCACAGCAGGTCGCCCGGGGGGCCGCCGCGCACCGGCTTGACGCCCTTGCCGCGCAGGCGGAACAGCCGCCCGGTCTGGGTCTCGGGGGGGATTTTGAGCTTGACCCGGCCGTCCAGCGTCGGCACTTCCAGCTCACCGCCCAGGGCGGCATCGATGAAGTTGATCGGCACCTCGCAGTGCAGGTGCTTGCCGTCGCGCTGGAAGATATGGTGCGGCTTGATCGCCACCTGGACGTAGAGATCGCCGGGCGGCCCGCCGTTAATGCCGGACTCGCCCTCGCCGTTGAGACGAATGCGATCGCCGGTATCGACGCCTGCGGGAATCTTCACCGACAGGGTGCGGGTCTCGCGCACCCGGCCCTCGCCGTGGCACTTGTGGCAGGGCACCTTGATGTGCACGCCGCTGCCGTGGCAGGTGTGACAGGTCTGCTGCACGGCGAAGAAGCCCTGCTGCATGCGCACCTGGCCATGACCGTTACAGGTGGGGCAAGTCTCCTTGCTGGAACCCGGCTCGGCGCCCTGGCCGTCGCAGCGGTCGCACTCGATGTGGCGCGGCACGCGAATATCGACGGTGGTGCCGGAAACCGCGCTCTCCAGGTCGAGCTCCAGGTTGTAGCGTAGGTCGCTGCCCCGCTGCGGCGCATGGGGGCTGCGCCGGCCGCCGCCACCGCCGAAGATATCGCCGAAGACGTCGCCGAAGATGTCGCTGAAGCCACCGGCCCCCGCGCCACCACCGAAGCCGCCGCCACCGAAGCCGCCGGCCTGGCCGTCGACGCCGGCATGGCCGAACTGGTCATAGGCGGCACGCTTCTCGCTGTCACTCAGGATCTCGTAGGCTTCGGAGACCTCCCGAAAACGCTCGGCCGAGCTTTCGTCATCCGGGTTGCGGTCCGGATGGTATTTCTGTGCCAGGCGTCGGTAGGCCTTCTTGATCTCTTTCGTGTCGGCCCCGCGCTCGACGCCGAGCACTTCGTAATAATCGCGTTTGGACATGGGTCCATGCGCCTCCTGGTCTAGGCAGTTATCGCCTGATCCGCGGAAACGGCAACGCGGGAGTCATCCCCCCGCGCTGCCGTCGGCCGTGGCATACCCTCGACGATTACGGCTTCTTCTGGTCGTCGTTGACTTCTTCGTATTCCGCGTCGACCACGTCCTCGTCCGGCTTGCCGGCGTCTTCGCCGCCTTCACCGCCGCCCTGCTGGGCCGCCTCGGCCTGGGCTGCGTACATCTTCTGAGCCAGGTTGCCGGAGGCTTCGGTCAGCTTGTCGAGCTTGGCCTGGATGTCGTCCTTGTCATCCCCCTTGATGGCCTCCTCGAGCTCCTGGGCGGCGCTCTCGATGGCCTCCTTTTCCTCGTCGCTGGCGTGCTCGCCGGCCTCCTGCACCGTCTTGCGGGCGGCGTGGATCATGCCGTCGGCCTGGTTGCGCAGCTGCACCAGCTCCTCGAACTTCTTGTCCTCGTCGGCGTGGGCCTCGGCGTCGCGAACCATCTGCTCGATCTCGTCGTCGGAGAGGCCGCTGGAGGCCTTGATGACGATCGACTGCTCCTTGTTGGTGGCCTTGTCCTTGGCCGAGACGTGCAGGATGCCGTTGGCGTCGAGATCGAAGGCGACCTCGATCTGCGGCACGCCACGCGGCGCCGGCGGAATATCCGCCAGGTCGAAGCGACCCAGCGACTTGTTGCCACTGGACTGCTTGCGCTCGCCCTGCAGCACGTGAATGGTCACGGCAGTCTGGTTGTCATCCGCGGTCGAGAAGGTCTGGGTCTTCTTGGTCGGGATGGTCGAGTTCTTCTCGATCAGCGGCGTCATCACGCCACCCAGGGTTTCGATACCCAGGGTCAGCGGAGTGACGTCGAGCAGCAGCACGTCCTTGACGTCGCCGCCCAGCACGCCGCCCTGGATCGCCGCACCCACGGCCACGGCTTCATCCGGGTTGACGTCCTTGCGGGCGTCCTTGCCGAAGAACTCGGCGACCTTCTTCTGCACCATCGGCATGCGGGTCTGGCCGCCGACCAGGATCACGTCGTCGATCTCGGAGGCGGACAGGCCGGCATCGGCCAGGGCGGTCTTGCACGGCCCCAGCGAACGCTGCACCAGGTCCTCCACCAGCGACTCCAGCTTGGCCCGGGTCACCTTGACGTTGAGGTGCTTGGGGCCGGTGTTGTCGGCGGTGATGTAGGGCAGGTTGACGTCGGTCTGCTGAGCGCTGGAGAGCTCGATCTTGGCCTTCTCGGCGGCTTCCTTGAGGCGCTGCATGGCGAGGTTGTCGCCAGACAGGTCGATGCCGGAGTCCGACTTGAACTGATCGACCAGATAGTTGATCAGGTGCATGTCGAAGTCTTCACCACCCAGGAAGGTGTCGCCGTTGGTGGCCAGCACCTCGAACTGCGTCTCGCCGTCGACGTCGGCCACTTCGATGATCGAGATATCGAAGGTACCGCCGCCCAGGTCGTAGACCGCAACGGTCTTGTCGCCGCGCGACTTGTCCATGCCGTAGGCCAGCGCCGCCGCGGTGGGCTCGTTGATGATGCGCTTGACCTCGAGACCGGCGATGCGCCCGGCGTCCTTGGTAGCCTGACGCTGGCTGTCGTTGAAGTAGGCCGGCACGGTGATCACCGCCTCGGTCACTTCCTCGCCCAGATAGTCCTCGGCGGTCTTCTTCATCTTCTTCAGCACTTCAGCGCTGACCTGCGGCGGTGCCAGCTTCTTGCCCTTCACTTCCACCCAGGCGTCGCCGTTGTCGGCCTCGGTGATGGTGTAGGGCACCATCTTGATGTCCTTCTGCACGACGTCGTCCTTGAAGCGACGACCGATCAGGCGCTTGATGGCGTACAGGGTGTTCTCGGGGTTGGTGACCGCCTGGCGCTTGGCCGCCTGGCCGACCAGCGTCTCGCCATCATCGGTGTAGGCGATGATGGACGGCGTGGTGCGGCCACCTTCGGCGTTCTCGATGACTTTGGCGCTGTCGCCGTCGAGAACGGCGACACAGGAGTTGGTCGTCCCCAGGTCAATACCGATGATGCGTCCCATAGGAAATCCTCGAAAGTTGTTACTTGATTCGTACATCGCGGCCTACGCCGCGGGGTTGTCGTCTATCTGGGGGCCGCTTGACGCTTTTCAAGACCCATGCCCCCAATCGCCTTGTCGCGATCAGCTCGCCGCCTGGCTGACCACCACCATGGCCGGCCGTACCAGGCGCCCGTTGAGCAGGTAGCCCTTCTGCATCACGTCCATGACGGTATTGGGGTCGAGCTCCGGGTTGGGCACCATCGCCATGGCCTCGTGGTACTGCGGGTCGAACGGCTCGCCGTGGGGCTCCACCGCCTCGACGCCGAACTTGCCGAGCACGTCGAGCTGCAGCTTGAGGGTCATCGACACGCCTTCACGGTGAGCGTCGCTGGCGCCGTCCTCCATGGCCTCCAGCGCCTTCTCCAGGCTATCGATCACCGGGAGCAGTTCCTTGACGAATTTTTCCAGCGCGAACTTGCGCGCCTTGTCGGCTTCCTGCTCGGCGCGACGGCGCACGTTCTGGGCCTCGGCGGCGGCGCGCAGCGCCTGGTCCTTGGCCTCTGCGGCACTCTGCTCGAGCTCCTCGATGCGTGCATTGAGCGCATCGACATCGGCGTCGGCATCGCCGGCCACCGGCTCCTCGACCAGCTCACCCTCGTCGGTGGCGGCATCGATGGCCTCTTCGAGATCGCCATCCAGCGGCGTCTCTTGCGGCTCGGCGTCCTGCTCGGCACGCGCCAGCTCTTCGTCCAGCGGCGTCTGCGGTTGTTTGGCCATGAGTGTCTCCTGACATCGAAAGGCGGCATGCAGCCGCCTGAACATTTCACGACATGCAGTATCTGCAGGCTGTAGTAAATCGGATTGCAGCCTATATGGGGATGCCGACGACAATCTCAAGGCATGGGTTGATGCGGCGAGGTCGCGAGCATTGTCGCCGATTATCGGCTACTGTATAAACGCACAGAGGGCGACAAAGACTGCAAGGAGACAGGCGGCCATGCTGGTACAGCTCGCAATTCGTGATTACGCCATCGTCGATAGCCTCGACCTGGAACTGCATGGTGGCATGACCGCCGTCACCGGCGAGACCGGCGCCGGCAAGTCGATCCTGCTCGGCGCCCTGGGGCTGTGCCTCGGCGAACGCGCCGACGCCGGCAGCGTGCGCCACGGTCGCGAGCGTGCCGACCTCTCGGCGCGTTTCGATATCACCGCCCTGCCCGAGGCCCGCGCCTGGCTGGAGAGCCGCGAGCTGCCCAGCGACGACTGCCTGCTGCGCCGGGTGATCACTGCCGCCGGGCGATCCAAGGCGTGGATCAACGGCCAGCCGGCGACCATTGCCGACCTCAAGGCCCTCGGCGAATATTTGATCGAGATCCACGGCCAGCATGCGCATCAGGCGCTGCTGCGCGAGGAGACCCACCTGCGCCTGCTCGACGACTACGCTGGCCATCGCGATGCCGTCGCCACGCTGGGCGAGACCCATCGCCGCTGGCAGCAGGCGCGGCGCAACCTCAAGCGGCTGGCCAACGACGGCGACGAGCTGGCGGCGCGCCGCCAACTGCTGCGCTATCAGGTCGAGGAGCTCGATCAGCTGGCGCTGGCCGAGGGCGAACTCGAGATACTCGAGGAGGAGCAGACGCGGCTGGCCCACGCCGAGGAGACGCTGCGCGAGGCGCAGGCCGCCGCCGACTGCTGCGACCACGACGACGGCGGCGCCCAGACGCTGCTCGCCCAGGCGGTGGGCCGCCTCAGCGCGCTACCCGGTAGCGATCGCGGCAGCCTCGCCGAGGTGCTCGGCATGCTCGAGGAGGCGCGCATCCAGGTCGAGGAGGCCGGCCGCGAACTGCAGCGTTTCGTCGATAGCACCGAGCTCGACCCGGCACGCCTGGCCGAGGTCGACGAGCGGCTCGGTGCAGTGCATCGCATCGCCCGCAAGCACCATGTCCTGCCGGACGAGCTGGTCGCCCTGCACCAGCGCCTGCACCATGAGCTGGCCGAACTGGAAGGTGGCGAGCACGATCTCGAGGCGCTGGGTCAGGAGGTGGAGCAGCTGCGCGACACCTGGCGCCAGCAGGCCAGGACGATCAGCGAGGCGCGCCAGCAGGCGGCCACCCGCTTCGCCGAGGAGGTACAGGCGCAGCTGGCCTTTCTGGCCATGGGCAAGGCCAGCTTCGCGGTGCAGGTCGAGGCCCGCGACACCCCGGCCGCAGACGGCATGGACACGGTGCGCTTTCTGATCAGCGCCAACCCGGGTCAGCCGCCGCGGCCGCTGACCAAGGTCGCCTCTGGCGGCGAGCTGTCACGGATCAGCCTGGCGATCCAGGTGGTGGCAGCCAGCCACTCGACGATCCCGAGCCTGGTGTTCGATGAGGTCGACGTGGGTATCTCCGGGGCTACGGCAGAGATCGTCGGCCAGCTGCTCAAGCGCCTGGGGACCAACGGCCAGGTGATGACCGTGACCCACCTGCCCCAGGTCGCCGCCCAGGCTCATCAGCACCTGCATATCGAGAAACAGGCCGAGGCCGACACCACCCTGACCCAGATGATGCTGCTCGACGGCGCCGGCCGGGTTCGCGAGCTGGCGCGCATGCTCGGCGGCGTCAAGCTCTCGGAGCGCACCCTGGCCCATGCCCGCGAGATGCTCGACGCCAGCCAGCGCGCCCATCACTAGCCCTCTGCTGACACGCGCCTGGCAGTGCCCATAAACCACTCGGCCCCGATCATGGATCGGGGCCGAGTGATGTAACGCAACAGCATTCCGCTTACTTTTTCTGAATGCCTTCCTGGCGTGTCGCCTTGGAGCCCTTGGGGCGCACATAGAGCACCAGGGCGTGGTCAACCAGCTCGAAGCCGTGCTCCTCGGCTATTTCCTGCTGGCGGCGCTCGATGGTTTCATCGAAGAACTCGATGATCTCACCGCTCTCGAGACACACCATATGGTCGTGGTGCTCCTCTTGAGAGAGCTCAAACAGCGCGTGACCGCCATCAAAGTTGTGGCGAATCACCAGACCGGCGGACTCGAATTGGGTCAGCACCCGGTAGACCGTCGCTAGGCCAACGTCTTCACCGGCCTCAAGCAGCGCCTTGTGGACATCTTCCGCGCTCAAGTGGTGTTGGCCCGGGGCATTTTCCAGGATCTGTAGGATCTTCACGCGGGGCAGGGTCACCTTCAGACCCGCCTTGCGTAGTTCATGGTTTTGATCGGCCATGGTTGCTCTTCGCAGTAACGTGTAGGGTCGGGTATGATCGACCGACTCAACGATAGTGAAGAACAGGCTCAAATGCAAAAGCTGATCAAAACCGTCACCCTTTCCGTTGCCTTCACTCTGATAAGCGGGTGTAGCTACATAGGCGTCTACAAGCGCGATCTGGCCCAGGGCAACCTGGTCACTCAGGACATGGTCGGCCAACTGCAGCCGGGCATGAGTCGCGACCAGGTGCGAGGCGTGATGGGCACTCCCCTGCTCGAGGGGCCGTTCGATGCCAGCCAGTGGGACTATCTGTTCCGCCTCGACGAAGCTTACGGCGGCGTGGATCAGCGCCGCGTCACCCTGACCTTCGACGGCGACCGGCTCGTCGATATCAGTCGCGACGGCGACCTGTCACGGGATATCGATCTGATGCCCGAGGACGGCCCCGGCCCCGCGCCGGAAGGCGTTGGCCCGGACGACGGCATGGCCCCGCAGGGCCCTCAGCCCGAGGCAGAGCCCCAGCAGGGCGGCGGCACTGCGCCGGCCGGCGGCGCCCCTGCCGAGCGCGCGCCAGAGCCTAGCCAGCCGGAGCCCAGCGAGCAGGAGCCGATCCAGCAGGATCCGTCACTCTAACCGCTGCGCAACGTTGTCAGGCGAGTGGATATCGCTCAGCGCGCCTTGCCCTGCGAGGCGCGCTGCTTGCGCGCCTGCTTGGGATCAATCTGCAGCGGCCGGTAGATCTCGACCCGATCGCCCTCCGCTAGGGGCTGGTCATCGCGCTTGAGTACCGCGCCAAAAATGCCCAGCGGCGCCTCACGGAAGAAGGCCTCCCCCAGCTCAGGAAACTCACTTGCCATCTCGGCCCGCAGCACCGCCTGGCGCGCCGTGGTACCCACAGGCACCCTCAGTGCTACCAGCCTCTGCCGCTCGGGCATGGCGAAAGCCACCTCGACCCGCATCGTGGCGGCCATCAACGCGCCCCCTGGCCGACAAGCAGACAGGCCTCAGCGGCCATAGAGGTCATCCGCACGGCGGGTGAACGACTCCACCAGCTGGCCAGCCACCTGCTGGAACAGCTTGCCGAAGGCCATGCCCAGCAGCCGATTGGCGAACTCGAACTCCATCTCCAGGCTGACCTTGCAGGCGTCCTCGCCCATCGGCGTGAATAGCCAGCGGCCGCGCAGGCGGCGAAAGGGCCCCTTGACCAGCGACAGCTCGATACGCTCCGGTTCAACCAGATCGTTGCGGGTCATGATGCTGTGCTCTATCCCCGCCCTGCCCAGGGTCATCTCACCGATCAGGTGCTCCTCGTCGCGCTCGATCAGACGCGCCCGCCGACAGCCCGGGAGAAATTCCGGATAGCGCTCGAAATCATTGACCAGGTCGAACATGGCCTTTGGGGAGTGCCGCACCAGGGCGGACCGATTGACCGTAGGCATTTACCTCTCCGCTGACTTTGCTGGGCCGTACGCGTATCATGGTCGGCTATTTCGTCAAGCCTTGAATCTTATCACGCTTCCCCCCATCTCGAATGGGGCTGCCAAGGCATATCGACACATGAGGTTCCATGGCCAACAAGAAAGGCAAGGGCAAAGGCCCGTCCAGTTCCGTCATCGCCCAGAACAAGAAGGCTCGCTTCGAGTACCACATCGACGAGACCTTCGAAGCGGGCCTCGCGCTGGCCGGGTGGGAGGTCAAGAGCCTGCGCGCCGGCAAGGCGCAGCTCACCGACACCTATATCCTGATCAAGAACAGCGAAGCCTGGCTGCTGGGGAGTCACATCACCCCGCTCAACACCGCCAGCACCCATGAGCTCGCCGATCCGACGCGCACCCGCAAGCTGCTGCTGCATCGCAAGGAGATCGCCAAGATCTTCTCGCGCACCCAGGACAAGGGGCACACCTGCGTGCCGCTCAAGCTGTACTGGAAGAAGAACCTGATCAAGTGCGAGCTGGCGCTGGTGACCGGCAAGAAGCAGCACGACAAGCGCGCCACCGAGAAGGAGCGCGATTGGAACCGTCAGAAGGCACGGATCATGCGCGATCACTGAGCGGCGCACGCTTGAACTGGCGTCGCGCCGTCCCCACCTGTTAGAATGAAGAGGTTCCACGGGGGCGACATGGCTTCGACGCCGGTGACAACCTCCTAGGTGCATGCCGAGAGCGTGATGTATCTCGTAAATAAAACATCACGACTAAATAGTCGCAAACGACGACAACTACGCTCAGGGCGCGCTGGCAGCTTAATAGCTGTTAGCTTCTAGTCCGGCCCCAAAGTGATGTGCCCATTCATCACGGCGGGGATATGAGCGCAAACTGATGGGATCGCGGTTGGCGGCGTCTTCACGTCAACTGCTAAAACTTTGAAGAATCGCGTAGCTGGATCCTGCCCGTCGGAGCCAGTGGCGTTAAATCAAAAGACGGAACTAAGCATGTAGAGCCGAAGAGCGAGTGCCGGCGGACGCGGGTTCAATTCCCGCCGCCTCCACCAACAAAGCATACGAATCAAGCACCTACGGGTGCTTTTTTCGTTTCTGGGGGCATGATTGGGTCTGTTTTTGGCATGGTGTGGTCAGCTTTTTGGCAAGATGCCAGCAATGGTGTTCCCCTGGTAGCAACGGTCGTCCCATCACTTTTAGACGCCCTCCACCTCTATCCCATGCCGAGCGAGCCAGCGCTTGCGCTGCTCGTAGTCTGGTATGACCCGCTCCAGGCGGCGCCAGAAGGCGGGGGTGTGGTGGGGCTCGTGAAGGTGAACCAGCTCGTGGACAACCACGTATTCGGCGATATGGCGAGGCAGCAGGATGGTCTTCCAGTGAAAGTAGACCCGGTTGCCCTTGCCGCAGGAGCCCCATCGATAGCCGAGATCCTGGACCGTTACCCCGGCGGGTTCCACCTCCATGCGCTGGGAATGCGCCTTCACCCTGGCGGCAAGCCAGTCACTGGCGCGGGCGCTGTACCAGCGAACGAAGTGTTCCCGGGCCTCGCTCAGGGCGTCCTCACGGAGCTGGAAGCGGCCGGCGGCGAGCTTGAGCGGGGCCTCCTGGGCATCAGGGGGCACGCACTTCAGCCGGTAGCTGCGCCCCAGGTAGAGGAAGCCCTCGCCGTTGACGAACTCCTTGCGCGGCAGCCGGCGGCGGCGCTCGGCCTTCTCGGCCAGCTTCTGATAAATCCACAGCCGTTTCTCGATCACGAAGTCGCGCAGGAGCCGTTCCTCGGTGCCGGTGGGCGCGGCAATCACCAGCTCGCCCTCGCGGTCCACGGTGATCTCCAACGTCTTGCGACGCGAGCTCTCACGCACTTCGAAGGTGAGGTCGTCCACGGCGAGCTGCGTCACGCGCTCACCAATTTCTGGTGGTTGCTGCGGGCGAGGTCGAAGAGCCGCTCGGCGGTGGCCTCGGCCTGATCCACGGGAACCAGGCTGCCCATCATTAGCTGGCTGAACAGGTGCTGCTTGAGGCGCTCCTGATCGGGGATATGCGAGGGCTTCCAGAAGTCGGGAATGGCGATCTCCTGCTGGATCGTCGCCACCACCTCCCCAGTGGCATCGAGCAGCTTCTGGGCGGTGGCCGAGTCGATGCTATCCGGCTCCAGGCTGGCGCTGGCAGCCAGCTCGCGCCAGAAGGGTTGAGCATGAGCGGGCATATCGGGCATCCCCTCGCCCGGACCAGTTGCGCCATCGCGTAATTGGCCGATCAGTGTCTTCAGCGCTTCGACCTGATCGGCCCACTGGCCGTCGAGCTGCTGGAGCAGCTCCTCCAGGCGCTCGCTGAGGCGACCGAACTTCACCGGGTCCTCGTCCAGGTGCTTGCGCACGTGGGAGCGCACGGCGTGCTCCATCTCCGAGGCCTTGGCGCGGTCACCGGCCTGGCGGCCGAGGTGCGCGTCGAATTCGGCGTCGGTGAGCTGCACCGGCGGGATGCGTGGGTCGATGCCGAGTGAAATCACGTAGTCGTCGATCAGCTTGCGCACCTTGTTGCCGATGTCGCGGCCGAGTTCCGGGGTGTCCTTGTAGCGATTGCGGGCCAGGGCATGAATAAAGGCGAGCCGCTTGGCGTCGTTGACGAACTCCAGCCCCTCGGGCCGGGGCAGGACGTCATCCAGGCCGCGATTGAACTCCTTGAGCTTGACCACGAACTCGGCGCGCACACGCTCATCAGCCAAGGCCTGCACCGCCTCCTCGGTGTCGTCCAGGTCGTCCACGCCCTGGCCGCGCAGCACGTCGACGACCCGCAGGTGGCGGTCGCGCAGCAGCGGGATCTCATCCTTGAGGCTCTGCAGGGCGCCCTCGATGTCCTCTTCGCTGTAGGCGGCTAGCGCCTCCTTGAGGTGGTTGGCTACGCCGAAATAGTCCACCACGATGCCGTGGGTCTTGCCGTGGCCGGTGCGGTTGACCCGGGCGATGGCCTGCAGCAGCTCCGCCTCGCGCAGGGAGCGGTCGAGGTACATCACCCCCTCGATGGGCGCATCAAAGCCGGTCAGCAGCATGCTTTTGACGATCAGGAAGGCCAGCGGGTCGTGCTTGGTGGGGTCCTTGGGTGTTGCTCCATCCAGCGGCGGCAGTGGCTTCTTGAAGCGCTTGATATGGCTCTCGACGGCGGCACGGTCGCTCCACCTGGCCCAGGAGGGGTCGTCATTGTTGTCGCTGCTGAACACCACGGCGAATTCCAGCTCGCGCAGGACGTCGCGATAGCGCCAAGCCTGGATGGCCGCCTTGACCCGCAGTGGCCGAGCGAGCAGCTGGGTGTCGTCCAGCGCCTTGTCCTCGGGAGAGAGCGCCAGCGCCTCCTCCAGCAGCTCAGCTCTGCCCTGTTCCAAAGCCTCGACGTAGCGCAGTGCCGCACGGCGACTGTAGACCACCAGCTGGGCCTTGTAGCCGTTGGGCAGGATGTGGGTGACGTAGTGGCGCAGGATGTCCTCGGCCTTCTCCTGGATCAGCTGTGGCGCCTCGAAGATCTGCCCCTTGGTGGCGTACTTCTTCTTGATCGCCTCCAGCTCCTCCTTGCTGTGGTCGCGGAACAGGTCTTCGAAGAGGCCGTCGAGGCTGGCGCCATCCTTGATCGCCCCCTTGGCGGTCCGCCCCTCGTAGAGGATCGGCACGGTGGCGCCGTCCTGCTCCGCCTCCTTGATGGTGTAGCGGTCGATGTACTCGCCGAAGATGTCGTGGGTACGTTTCTTGTCACCCATGATGATGGGCGTACCAGTGAAGCCGATACGGGCGGCGTTGGGCAGGGCGCGCATCATGTTGGCGTGTAGATCACCAGCCTGGGTGCGATGGGCCTCGTCCACCAGGATCAGGATGTCCTCGCTGGTGTTGAGCACCTCGAAGGGAGCGCTCAGGGACGGCTTCTTGAGGGGCTCGGCAGCATCGCGGCGGCCGCTGTCCAACCCCCCGCCACTGCGCTCATCGTATGAGTCTGCCTCGTCGTCGGCGTCAGAGTCCCGGTACTTCTGGTCTCTATATTTCTGAACCGTGCCAAACACCAGCCCGGGGCCGTCCCGCGCCAGCAGCTTTTTGAGCTGGGCGGTGTTGCCGGCCCGCTCGACGCCCTCGCCGGTGAGCTCGGCGGTGGCCGCCAGCTGGGCCTGGAGGTCCTTGCGGTCGGTGATCACCACCACCTTGAAGCGCCGCAGGGTCGGGTCGGTGCGCAGCTTACGCACCAGGAACACCATGGAGAGGCTTTTACCGCTGCCCTGGGTGTGCCAGACGATACCGCCCCGGCGGTCGGCCTCGCCGTCCTCGAGGCGGGTCTTGCCGCTCTTCAGCCGCTCGACGGCCCGGGTCACGCCGCGAAACTGCTGATAGCGGCACACCAGCTTGATCGTCTGGCCGCCGACGTTCATGAACAGGGTGTAGTGGCGCACGATGTCGAGCAGGTTCGCTCGCGTCAGCATGCCGGCGATCAGACGCTGCTGGGCGGAGAGATCGGCCACGCCAAGATCGATAGCCGCTTCGGCCTCACGCATCGGGGCGACGGTCTTCCAGCTCAGGTAGTGAGCGAAGCGGGCGCCGATGGTACCCACCCGGGCCTCATCGAAGTTGCTGGCCACCAGGAACTGGCTGGTGGCGAACAGCGCCGGAGCGCCCTCATGCTCCCCCACCTCGCCCTCCAGGAAGCGCTGGTCATGGTAGCGGCGCAGCTGATCCACCGCTTGGCTGAGGCCCTCCGGCACGCTGCGGCTCTTGCACTCCACCACCACCAGTGGGATGCCGTTGACGAACAGCACCAGGTCAGGGATCACGTGCCCCTTGCCGGTATCGTGACCCGGCGGGCACTTCACCTTGAACTGGTTGACCACGGTGAAGGCGTTATTGGCCGGCTCCTCCCAGTCGATGTAGCGCAGAGTCTGGCCGCGACCGCCGTCCCAGCCCTCGAGCCCCTCCACCGCCAGGCCGTTGACCAGCAGATCGGTGGCGAGCTGGTTGGCTTCCAGCACCCTGCTGGCCGGCAGGCGAGTGATGGCGGATACCGCCTGGTCCAGGCGGCTGTCGTCCAGCCAGGGCTGGCCGTCGTGCAGGTTGATCTTGCGCAGCCGCTCGCGCAGCACGGGCTCCATCACCACCTGGGAGAAGCTCTCACGGTGAGTGGCGCCGGGATCGTCCAGGGAACCGGCGAGGAACTCCCAGCCCTGCCCCACCAACTGGTCGATGAAGGGCTTCTCGACGTCCGTGTACTCGGGACCTGCCATGGTGAGAGCTCCAGGATGCAATGAGTGCCTTCGATGGTAACGAAAGCGGTGCCAAGCGGGAAATTTCCTGGGCGGAGCCGCCCCCGCCCCCGCCAAGCACCACAGTCAGCCAGAGGGTTATTCAACAGATTGACGAAGGAACTATCATCAATTAGACGAACCATCAGGAATCAATTGGACGATGAACTAGCCATCAGGTGGACGATACTCTAGCCAGCAACTGGACGCTGAAAGAGGCGCAGCATGGAATCCCCTTATCTCCCACGGCTGATTCGCGATCGAGTGCTTGAGTCCCTCGCTGATACGCCGGTGGTCTGCCTACTGGGGCCGCGTCAGGTGGGCAAGACGACCCTCGCTCGGCGCATCGAGCCCGAGCGCACCTATCTTAATCTGGATGACTCGACGCTGCTGGAAGCGGCTCGGCAGGATCCGCTCGGGTTTGTCGAGAGCCTGCCTGAACGCGTCATTCTGGACGAAGTACAGCGAGCACCGGAACTGCTGCTGGCGATCAAGTCAGTGGTGGATCGCAATCGCCAGCCGGGCCGCTTCCTGCTCACAGGCTCCGCCAACTTGTTGCTCCTACCCAAGGCTCAGGACTCCCTGGCTGGACGCATGGAGGTCATCTACCTGCATCCGCTGACCGAGCAGGAGAAGCGCGTCAGCACGTCGACTCTGCTCGCGACACTGGTGGCGGGGGAGCTAGCACCCAAAATGGTGCCGGATACCGCGCCACTCGCCCCTACGGCAGAGGTGCTCTGCCAAGGTGGCTATCCCGAACCCAACCGCCGGCGGCCCCACCGGGCACGTCAGTGGTATCGCCAGTACCTCAACGCCATTGTGCAGCGCGACGTGCGAGATATCGCGGCCATTCAGGACGAAGACGGGATGCTGCGCCTGATCGAGTTGTTGGCCTACCGCACTGCCAGCCTGCTCAACGTCAGCACGCTGAGCAAGGAACAGGGAATGGAGCGTGCAACCGTCGTCAAGTACCTCGGTATCCTGGAGCGCCTCTTTCTGGTTCAGCAGCTCCCCGCCTGGCACCGTAATCAGGCCAAGCGGCTGATCAAGAGCCCCAAGCTGCATCTAATGGATACCGGGCTTGCCGCGGCTCTGGGACGCTTGGGACCTGACCAGTGGCTAACCAAGGCAGAACGCTTCGGTGCCCTGATGGAGAGCCATGTGGTCGAACAGCTGATGGCTCAGGCCTCCTGGGTAGACCCTGAGCTACGATTTTCCCACTACCGAGACAAGGACCAGGTCGAGGTCGATCTCGTCATCGAGCGCGGTCAGGAGCTTTGGGGAGTGAAGGTCAAGCGTGCCGCCAGTGTCCAGGCCAAGGACGCCGCCGGCCTGGCCCGGCTCGCCGACCAGGCCGGCAGAGGGTTCCGCGGTGGCATGCTGATCTACACCGGTCGCCACTGCCTCAAGCTGCAAGTGCCGGGCTGCTACGCCGTGCCTGTCGGCATGCTGTGGGGGGAGGAGCCGGGAAAGGCCATCTCCAGCGAAGCCGCGCTGCAGGCCCTGGTGGACCAGGCGCAGGATCTAAGTATGGGGTATTGAATGGCGCTCGATAGGGCTCGGTATCGGCCATTGCCAGCCTCGCTTCCATTTCAGCGTGTTGGCTCTCGTCAAACCATACAATGGCGACATCCGAGGTGTTAATGTCGCCTTCGCAGCCGAGTAGATCACCAACCGTTCCGGCCAAGGTCACTTTCAATGAGTCATCGGCATAAGGCCCGTAGCGGTGAGCCTGGAAGGCGGCCCCAAGGGGATCACGCAGCCCATGACGCTGGCATTGCCGTACCAGCAGCCAGGCGAGGTGATGCACCTCAAGCATAGAGCACTCGATACCCAGCACTCAGTAGCGGCGGATCAACTCCCCCAGCATGGCGTGCGGCAGAGTCGCCATAGTCGAGCGCTCGCTCACGCGCTCACTCCGACGACTGACGTGTTGGCCATGCAGGCAGCTCCAGCAATTTGTAGCGTGGCCTGCCATGCCCGGCTTGGGTCACCAGCATCTTAGCCGCGACCATTTCCCCACGATGATCATTGATGGAGTCGGGGGATTCGACGCCTGGCCCTATCTTGGCTGTCAACCACTCCTTGCTTTCTTCAATCTGGAATTCACAGCTTCCCCTGTGTGGAAGGGCGCCGCCAAATACTACCGAGAGCATCCGTTCGCTCTCGGATAGATACTCCGTGCTCAACCGTTCGAGGCTGCGTTTGACCTGAGTTGAATCCTTGAAGTGAAATGATTTGTCACCATGCATGAGCGTGCAAACGGCTTCGTTGTCATTCAGTACGCTTACAAAGCTGCGAATCTTGTCCAGCGCACGCTGATCCATATCAGCAGCGGCTTCTGCCAGTTGATCGTCATCGACTCCGATACTTCCGTCAAGTAAGGAGCGCGTTGCCTCCAGAGCCTTGGCGACGGTGCTATCCTCAGCAAATTCTAGCTGTGCTGTAGCGTCCTGAAGCTGAAAGCCAAATGAGCCGCGAGCGGTACCGGTGATCATCATCTGATACTGGTCGCGATTAGGCACCGGACCCGTGGCTGCCAGCGTGGCATGAAGCGAGGCGCCCACGGCGGTAATTGCCTCCGAAAACGAAGAGAGCGCCTTGGAAGCGAAAGCAGCCAGAATTCCCTCTGACCCTTTGACAGGACGGCCGTTGAACGTCAGTACTGCCTTGGCAGGCTCGCACTCCAGGACAGAGGTATCTGCCAATTTTTCTTCGAGTTCTTCAAGCCGAATTTCCAGGCTGGCCCTGGAGAGCACACGATCTCCAGGTATCTTTGCCAGCATCCCCCTAAGCGTGTTGCATTCGGCTTGAAGGTCAATATATTCCTGACGGTTCATGAGCCATCCTCCTGAGCAGCGAGGGCGTCAAGACACTGCCTCGCTTCGTGAGCTGGCGAAAGAGAAACCTGAAGAAATCCCTTCCATGCTCTATCTCTTCGGTGAGACCAGACGCTATACCAGTAGGTGCTAATCTGTACAAGCTCGACCGCAGATATAGAACTGAGAGGCACCAGGAAGGCATCCACCATGAATGACCTTTTGACGAGAATTCGGCTGCTTCTTGATAAACCAATCGCATCAGAAAAGTGATCTCGAATTGTTCGCTCATCCATTCCTTCGGGAAACTCGATAAAGCTAACCAAGTCAATATCATTCGGGGGCCGTTTCTCAAGTGACTCAACGTGTTCCATATAGCTTCCATCCAGCCACTGGAACCCTTGGGTCAGCCCGGCATCGTGAAGCCCCTGGCGGTAGCGCAGAAAACCATCGAGTATCCTGATGCGCTCCTGTGAAGTGCCGAAGCGCTGGACGAGATCGACCAGTGACACCTCGTAAGGGGAGCGGGCCGGCGATGTCGGGCTGTTCGCATCCACCGGCGGCAGCACGCCTTCTGCGGTCCAGTCAGGAATCGGCACGTTGATCATGGGGCTTCCCTGCGTTCACTTATTGGACGTCTCGCTCTTATCTTAGTTGTCCGACCGACAGCCCGCCATGCGCCACCCGAGACCCAGCCGCGCTGGAAATCGGGGAGCTGGATCTTGCCGGTGATGATGTCCTTGAGCCTGAACTTCGGAAAGAGCGGCAGCGAGCGCCAGAACATTGAAAGAGCGCTGTCGAAGGTGGTCATGGCAGTTCCCTGTGCGACTTGGTCCTGGTGTTGTGATGGTGTTGTAAGAGCCCCGCTCTATGCCGGGGTGGTGGCCCGGGCTTGGTCGAGCAGCGGTGTGACGCGGACACGGCCGGTAAGGAGGTCGTCCATAAGGCCTGATTTCTCAAGTCGCATCTTGCTAAGCGCAGTAATCTCCGATGCAAGACGTTTGTTTATTTCAAGAAGACGGAACTCTATTTCAGACTGCTCATGCCGGGGCGGAACAGGAAGGCAAAGCGACGCTAGTGTCTCAGACCGTATGGCGGACATAGTTCCACCTTGCTGATCACGACTGAAATGATTGAGCACCCAAGACATATAATTAATCTGCAGCATGGCCAGAAAAGGCGAATACTTTTCTTGGTCGAGAGTCAGAGTCCATGTGTGCTTGGAGGAAAGCGCATCCCCAATGCCTTCGGGAACTATGCAGCACCGGCCGACTGTACCCATGATTGTAATCATAATGTCGTTGGGGCGGACCGCATACCTTGATAGCTCGGCGAATTTTTCGGGTGTGATGAATCGAGAGAAATTGGCTGAAAATTCCTCTACTTTGACATTGTCAATCCCGAGCAGGGGCGCGCCGCTCTCCACCAGTTCATCTTTCAGCAATGCACTTCCGAAGGGGCCTGAACGCATTGCAGGACTGACAGAAGCCAGTAAATCACTCAGGTAGGCAATACTCCACTCCCTAGGAATCAACCCCAGCGGCGACTCCTTGTAGAGCTCCGGCGCCTGATCGGGGCTGGGTCGTAGCCGGCCATTTTCATCGATGCCGCGTGTCAGCAGGTCGTGAAGCAGGCCCTCCTTGACCTTCTCCAGCTTGGCGATCAGCGCCTCGGTCTTGTGGATCTGGGTGTCGAGGGTGTCGAGTATTTGGGCGATCTGGCGCTGTTCAGTCAGGACGGGGGCAAAGACTCGGTGCTTTCGAAAGAACTCCGAGGGCACCCGCTTCTGACCGGCTGATCCGATCATAGAGGCTTCCGCTTTCAGCCTGAGGCTCGAGCTTTGGGAGATGTGAAAGATATAGCGGGGCGAGTTTTCGGCTTTGGCCCGCAGAACATGGAACTCTGTACTGCCATAGCCGACTCCGTTCTCCAGGCCAACGGCATGGGCGCCTTTGCCATTCTCCATGCAGGGGGTGATCTTTGCGATAAGAACATCACCTTCCTGAAACGGAGTGAAGCCAGACTTCACCTCTCGTAACGGCCTCGTCTTGTGAGTCAACCACTGACCGCTTTCGCTCACGTCACCCATCGGGATGAAAGAAACCAGGTCGTCAGAACGATCTAGAACTGGGGCTCTGAGGGGCGGATTGATTTCAGCGAGCTCGGAGATAGGCTCAAACATACCCCAGCCCCTCCAGATACTGCTGCAGCTCCTTGGCAGCAGCGTCCCGCTCGACCTCGATATCGGCCAGCGTCACCCGGTACTTGTCCCACCAGGTCTCGAAGGCGGCGATCACCTGCTGGCGCTGCTGGCGGATATAGCGCTCGAGAATGCCCTTGAGGCCGTTGTGCAGGATGGTGCCGACGAGCTCGGCGGCGGCGGGCTCGTCGAGAGCGTCCACCGCGGCGTTGAGGTGCTGCTCGAAGCTGGCGACCTTGGCCTTATGTTGCTTCTTCACCTGGTTGCGCTCGCTCTTCCAGGCCTTGATCTCGGCCATAGTAGGAGCGTCGTCGTCCTCGCTGACATCGGCGCCGTCCTCATCACCCTCGGGCTTGGCCTCGGCGGCCTTGATCCGGGCGTCGAGCTCGGCCTTGCTGGCGGCGAGCGCCTCGAGCTCGGCGACGTACTCTTCCAGCAGGAAATGGACCAGGCGATGGTCGAGGGGGTTGGCCTTGCTCTGCTCGTCCTCCAGCAGGCTGTTGATCGTCGTGCGCCAGGCGTCCACTACGCCCAGGCAGCCCCTGGTCTGCAGGGTGCGAAACTCGTTCTTGTTGTCGAACCAGAAGCCCGCGATGATGCCGCGCACCGCGAAGCGGTCGAGCATGGCGGTGGGTTCCAGGGCCGCGGTGAAGCTGCCCAGCAGCTCGTCGCGCAGCTGTGTAAGCCGGCCGCCGTTGCCGGAGAGGCCGGTGATGCTGGCGCCGTGCTCGGCCCACCACGTCTCGAAGGCGGCCATCACGCTGGCTTCCTTGGTGTTAAGGCCGGCGTCCGACTCGATGGCGGGCTTGAGGTCACGCTTCTCGGCCAGGTGCTCGGCGAAGTCCACGTAGTCGGGGTCGTTCGCTCGGGACGTGAAGAGCGTCATGGGGTCGAGGCCCTGGGCGTCGAACAGCGGGCGCCTGGCGTCGATCTCCGCCACCGGCACGCCGCCCTTGAGGTGGCCGCGTACGTCCTGGGGCTCCGGCGACGGAGTGTTGTCGGCGTAGCGGCGGATGTTGAGGTTGTAGTCGTTGTCGCGCAGCGCCTCGAGGGACACCACCCGGGCGAAGCCGGGCACCTCCTCGAAGGTCTCGTAGGTACTGGCGATCTTCTCGATATGCTCGGCCAGCAGGTGGTTCTGGGCGCGGCCCTCGTAGTATTCGCGGTCGGCGTTGATGAACAGCACCCGGCCCTTGCGCTCATCGGGCTTGGCGCCCTTGGCACGCAGTACCAGGACACTGGCCGGGATGCCGGTGCCGTAGAAGAGGTTGGGGGCCAGGCCGATTACCGCCTCGACCAGGTCATCCTCGAGCAGGCCGGCGCGGATGCGCTTCTCATCGCCGCCGCGGAACAGCACGCCGTGGGGCATGACGGTGGCCAGGCGGCCGTCGGACTTGAGGCAGGCGACCATGTGCTGCAGGAACATCAGGTCGGCCTTCTTGGCGCCCTCAGGCACGCTGCCGTAGTGGAACCGCTCAGGGAAGTGCTGGCTCGGTGTGTAGCCGATGGAGAAGGGCGGATTGGTCAGGATGCGGTCGAAGCGCGTAAGCTCGCCCCCCTCGACGTGCTGCGGGTCGGTGAGGGTATCGTCGTTTTGCAGGTTGGCTGAGCCGATGCCGTGCAGCAGCATGTTCATCTTGGCGATGGCCCACACCGAGCCGGAGGCCTCCTGGCCGAAGAGGTTGAGCCGGCGCGGATCGCCGCCCTGCTCCTCCAGGTACTCCTTGGCGTGGATCAGCATACCGCCTGAGCCCATGCAGGGGTCGTAGACGCTGTGGCCCTCCTGGGGGTTCATCAGCCGCACCATCATGCGGACCACCGGACGCGGCGTGTAGAACTCGCCGCCCTTCTTGCCGGCGGAGTCGGCGAAGTCGCGGATCAGGTACTCGTAGGCGGCGCCGAGCAGGTCGGGGAACTCGAAGTCCTCGTTGCGCAGGCGGTACTCGCTGAAGTGGACGATCAACTCGCGGAGCTTCTTATCCGGCAGCGTGGTGGAACCCACCTTGCGGGTGAAATCGATATGCTCGAGCACCCCGGCGAGGCTGGGGTTATGCTCTTCGAGTCCGGCCAGCGCCTTGTTGAGCGCATTGCCCACGCCCTGGTGGGCTTCCTTGAGCAGATACGACCAGCGGGCCTGGTGGGGTACGTAGAAGGTGGCCTTGTACCAGCTTGGCATCTCGATGACGTTGGCGATCTCCACCTCGCCCTTGCCGGCCTGCCTGAGCTGGCCGCGGACCTCCTCCTGACGCTGTTCGAAGACATCCGAGCAGCGCTTAAGAAACAGCATGCCAAAGATGTACTCCTTGAACTCCGAGGCATCCATGCGGCCACGCAGAATATCGGCCGCCTTGAACAGGTGCCGTTCCAGCTGGTTGAGGGTGAGGATCATGTACAGCGGTTCCCTTTGCGATGAGCCGGCCGCTTAGAGCGGCCGTGGTGACTGGCGTCTATCTCATCAAACTTGGGTGCAGAAGGCTACGACCGATTGATGGCGCCTAGGGGCGGAGCCTGAAGCCATGACGCTCCATGCAGTAATTCAGCAGTTGCTGTCCTTCTGCTTGAGTCTTGTCCGACATGCCAATTTCATAGCGGCACTCAGCGTAGGCCGTACGCGTCTCTTCGGCACTGACCCCTTCCTTTTGCCAAGTGGGCGGCTTGGGTGTGGCGCAGGCCGAAACGAGCAAGGCAACAGCAACCAACAGGATTGAACGCAGTAATGATGGGGGCATGGAACTTCCTTAAGTCTACAGAATGAGCTGTTTCACTCTGTAACCTTAAGCAGTAGGAGCGCGCTGATGCAATGTGAAACGAATTATCTAATCAAGCACCTACGGGTGCTTTTTCGTTTCTTGGGACAATGTCTGTTGCCTAGACGTGTTGCTGTCATCGCCTTGGCTCACGGAGCGGCGAGAGAAAGGTTTTCAGGCTGTGCTCATCGGAGAGGTCGCCGTAGAGCACTGTGCGCCTTCCCGACGCATCGACGAGCATCAGGGCGGGTGTGGCGAAGATGCCGAAGTTGATGGCCTCCTGCGGATCACCCAGCAAATCGATCTCGCGGGGCGCGGCGTCTCCGATTCCGCTAGCCGCCAGGGCGGTCGTCAGGTTTTGGTGGGCCCGGCGGGACCGGGGCGCCTCGCCGGTCACGAACAGAATAAGAACCGCGTCATGCGGGTGGGCATCGTCTGCGGGTGCGCTGTTCACTGGTCCTGCCCTCCCTGGCCGGGATTCCGGCGGCGCAGGATACTGTCCTGGTGGTGGTCCGCGCCACGATCGGTTGCCGTCTGGTCACGATGCTCTGCCAGCAGCTCCTCCTGAAGGCGCTCGAGTTCCGCCTGGCCCTGCTGGATGGAAGCACGGGTCTTGTCGATCTCCAGTTCCAACTGCTGTTGCTGTCGAAAGCGCTCCTTGACCTGGCGCTGTCGCAGGTCGACTTCCTCGCTCTCCTTCTGGGCCCGCGCCGTGCCCATCAAGACCTCGCTGCCGAAAGGATAGACATCGGCGAGATCGACACCTTCGGAGGAGAGAATCATCTCGCGGACCTGATTGGAGTGGGCCGTGCCCCTCGACTTGACCACCGACAGCGAGCGATTTCGCTCACCGCCGTTGATCTGGTAGCGCAGCACGATCCAGGTATCCGCGAGGGTCGAGGCGTGACTCAGGGAGGACTCGCCAAAGGGGTCATCGGCCTCTGACAGCGAGGTGATCATGGTGGTAATGCCCCGCGTGCGGGTCACGGCAATCAGACGCTCCAGGGCCAGGAAGGCGCTGTCGGCACCGGACGACTTGAGCAGGGCTGAGGCCGGGTCGATGACCAGGCAGTCCGGCTGGAAATCATCGAGTAGTGCAAGCACGGCCATGTAGTGCTCTTCCACCAGCCCGTCCCAGCTGGCCCTGGCGACTACCTTGAGATGACCGCTATCGATGGGCGACTGCAGGTCAATGCCCAAGGTAGCGACATTGCGCACGATCTGGCGGGCAAATTCGTCGAAGCTGAGCAGAAGCGCTCGCTCGCCACGCCCGGCGGCGGCCGCAACAAAGGCCGCCCCCAGGGTCGTCTTGGAGGTCCCGGGCTGGCCGGAGATCAGGGTGATCGAGCCGCGATAGACGCCACCCTCGAGTATGCTGTCGAGACGTTCGATACCGATGCTGATGCGTTCGCCGGCGGCCGGTACCGCTTCGGCGGCGAAAGGCTCGGCATAGGGCAGCTGGATGCCGGTAGCGTCGATCAGCATGGCAAGCTCGTTGGGGTTGTGGCTAGTGCCCCGATACTTGGCTATGCGGAAGCGTCGGTTGAGGCGCTTGTCCACCAGGGTGTTCGACAGCACCAGAATCGTGTTCAGCATGAACTCGATGCCGCCGAGGTGATCCGGCTGGAAACGGTCTTTGCCCGTATGCTTGCCGGTCAGCAGCAGAGAATACCCCTGCTCGATGCTCCAATCATTGAGCTGGACGATCTGGTCGATGGCACTCTGGCTGTCGGGTTGGCGACGTAGCAGCTGGTCGATCCCATCGAGGACGATCCAGGCGCCTTCCACGCGCTTGGCGCAGTGATCCAGCACCGCGAGCAGCCCCTCGATATCGAAGCCGCCGGAGAATGCGCCCCCCTTTATCGCCTGGCCGTCGAGGATTTCGCAGCGCGATGATTCTCGCAGTTGCCGCCCCCAGCGGAAGGAATCGAAATTGCGCAGGATCTGCTCGGGAGCCTCCTCGAAGCTCATGAAGACACCGCCCTCCCCCCTTGCCAGGGCACTGGCGAGTATCTGCAGCCCGATAATGGTCTTGCCGCAGCCCGGTTCGCCGACCACCAAGGTTGCTCCAGCGGCCGGCAGTCCTCCGTGGGTGACCGCATCCAGGTGATGGATGCCGGTGGCTCGCTTGATAAGACCGCGCTCCGTGGTCGTGTCGGTGTCGTTCATCGAACCTCCAGACTGCCTAACGCTAAACTGCGGGGAATCTTGCTCTATGGTGCGCCATCTCTTGAACTATTTCCGGAAGGGAGCGGCGTCAGGGGCAGCCGGGAGCGCTTCTCCAGCAACCAGCGGAAATCCTCCACTTCGAGCGGCATGCTGTAGTAGTAACCTTGGCCGATATGGCATCCCAACTCGAGCAGGGCGTCACGCACGGCGGTATTCTCTACCCCTTCCGCCACGGTGTCGGCCCCGAGCACCTGGCTAATGCCCAGTATCATGGACACGATGTTGCGGTTGAGAGGGTCGTCCAGAATGCGCCGTACGAACCCCATGTCGATCTTGATCTCGTCGAAGGGGTACTGCTGAAGGTAGAGCAGAGACGAGTAACCGGTGCCGAAGTCATCCAGTGAGAGCCTTACCCCCAGCGCATGCAGCTCGTTGATCTGTCGACGCAGCAACTCGGACTCCTCGCTGAACACACTCTCGGTGATCTCGAGGGTCAGTGCCGCCGGGTCGATGCCATGGGTATCGAGCGCCTCGCGCACCTTGCGGGTAAAGTCGCCCAGGCGGAACTGGTCCAGCGAGACGTTGACCGAGACCTGGACCAGATCGAGACCTGCCTCTTGCCACTCACTGAGATGGCGGCAGGCCTGGAACAGCACCCAGTCACCGATCGGGCCGATCAACTGGCTCTGCTCGGCGACCGGGATGAACTGGCCCGGCATCTGCATGCCACGCTCCGGGTGCAACCACCGGAGCAGCGCCTCGCAGCCCATCATCTCGCCGGTGGCCAGATCCACCTTGGGCTGATAGTGCAGCTCGAACTGGCCCTCCTTCAGGGCCCGCCGGAGGTCGCGCGTCATGTCGATGCGCTGCTGGGCGAGCCGATCTATCTCGGGGTTGTAGCGATAGAACTCACTGATGTCGCGCTGACGGGTCTCGTGCAAGGCAATCTCTACCTCATGGAGCAGGGTTTCGTCGCTACGCTCGTCCTCGCCGAGCAGGGTGTAGCCCACACGGGCCGCAATCTCGATGACGATGTCATCGATGCACACCGGCAGATGGAAGATCTCGGTCAGCGCATCGAGACGCTCACTGGGGTGGGAAGAGCCGTCACCGGGGAGGAAAAGTATGAACTGGTCGCCGCTGATACGAGCGATCAGAGTGTTGTCGCAGAGATGCGCTTCAAGGCGACGCGCCATCTCGATCAGCAGGCGATCTCCGATGTCGTAGCCGTGGGCATCGTTGACGTTGCGCATCTCCCTGATATCCAGCAGAGCGATGATGGCCTGCGGATCCCAGCCGTGCCGGTCAAGGTGCTGCGAGACAGCCTCACTGAAGCCCAGTCGATTGGCGAGACCGGTGAGTGGGTCCTGGTAGGCCTGCTGCTTGAGCTCGATCTCCGCCATCTTGCGCTCGGTGATATCCACATGCATCACCACGACACCCAGGGAATCTTCCGTGCCCCGGCCAGGCTCGAGCCGGTTGGCCATCATGCGAAACCAGTACGGCTGGCTCGGGGAGTGGCAGGGATATTCGAAAACGAAGCTTTGCTCGTCGCCGTCGAGCACGGCCTTCAGGCCCACGGCTGCCTTGTGGGCATCCTCGGCACAGTCCCCATCGGCAGCACGACAAATCTCGAGGTAGTTGCTGCCGACGCCGAAGTTGGCGTCCTGGCTATCATTGAGAGTGCCGAAATGACGCCACTGGTCGTTGACGTCGAGAATCTTGCCGTCGCCATCCAGCAGGGCGATATGGGCGGGGAGGGAGTCGATCAGCGCCCGACGCGTGGCCAGGGCCCCGGACAAGGTCGTCATCATGCTGTCCTGCTGGTCGAGCATCCGATTGAAGGTGCCTGAAAGGTCGGCGAATTCATCCGTCCCCGTCGACGGGACGCGAACTCCCCACTCTCCGGCCTCAACCCGCCTGGTAGCGCGGGAAATAGCTCGCAGGGGACCATTGATGCGCCTGAATATCACACCAAAGGCGATCACGCAGAGAACCCCAAAGGCACCCGCGGTGGTGGCGAAGCCGATGGACAGCCTATGGGTTGCCCTGGCGGCTTGATGCTGACGCAGACCAACGATGTCCTGGAGGGCCGCGTCCAGAGCGATGCCATAGCCAGCCACCTTGCTGGTGATCATCTGACCGGGCAGGGGGAGCACAAGAACCGCATAAAAGCTTTCGAGCTCCTCAACGATATCGTCGATATGGCGTATGGCCTGCACGGCACCGAGGTGGTCTTCAGCGAAGGGGATCAAATCCGCCTGGATCGAGGCCGCCTCGCCCCGATACGCCTCCCAGAGCTCGAGGTCGGCCCGCTGTCGCAGCAGCTTGTCGCTGACCACAGAGAAACTATTGATGCGACTTTGCAACGCCATCAAGACGGCGACTTCGTCTTGCCTATCCTGCATCTGCGACAGGCTGTAGCCTCCCAGCAACACCAGGGTCGCCAAGCCGACCAGGCAACCGGTGATGCTGATAAGGGAGAGACGCAG
Source organism: Halomonas sp. ML-15 (assembly GCF_014779595.1). Taxonomy (GTDB): domain Bacteria; phylum Pseudomonadota; class Gammaproteobacteria; order Pseudomonadales; family Halomonadaceae; genus Franzmannia. The sequence continues at coordinate 119,674 of NZ_JACXZT010000009.1, read as the reverse complement.
GAGCTTCACTACGCAGTCACTTCAGCGGCCAGGGTCGGAAGGTCGCCGAGGCAGGCCACGCAGGACGGGTGCCAAGGGTCATGGGTATCGGCGTTGGCGCTCGACGCCAAGACAGCCAGGACGGCGCTGATCACCACCAGGATGACGGGGTGTCGTGTCCGGCACCATGTCGGCCGACATGGTTGTAGGATCCACATGGGCAGCAGCATCCATATAAGGAGGAGTCGGTCATCGCTCTCCTCAGTATGTGCCCCGGCCTCCGCTATTATCAATCAGTGCTTTCCCGGGCACCCGCCGGATACCGCTATCCCTGGGCCTGCTAACCGTTGACGGATGACAGCAAGGCGTCCAGCAGGATCCGCATGGCAATGATAAACAGCAGTGCCATGATGACCTTGTCAAACACGTCGCGGGCAAGGTAATGCCCTAGCCGCCCTCCCAGCGGCATGGCCAGCCAGATGACGACGAATGCTGCCACGCTGGCCATGGCCAGGGGCCATGTGACGAGTCCGACGGACAGTAGCGCGGGTATCTGTACCACCGTGATGGCCGCAAAGAACGTCGAAATGGAGCCTATGAACACCCGGCGCTCCAGCCGCATGAAGTTGAGAAACGCCACCGATACCGGCGCCGACATCCCCACCGCGCCCTGCAGTGCGCCGCCGCACAGGCCGGCAGGGATGACCAGCCTGTTGGCCAGCGCCTGTCCGAGCTCGGCATCACGTCGGAGCAGGCGCAATCCCAGGTAAGCCAGCATGGTTACGGCAACGGTGATCGACAGCAGCTTCTCGTTGATGCTCACCAGCGCCCAGGTACCCAGCAGCACGCCCAAGCCCCCCGCTGCGGCAAATCCCACCAGGAAGCACAGGGGCAATAGATGGCGACGGTAGAGCCAAACCTGCCAGAGATTGCTCAGCAGGTTGGGCACCAGCAAGACGACAATAGCGGTCTGGATATCGTAGAGCACGGTGAACACCGGCACCACGATCAGCGGCACTCCAGAGCCAATGGCGCCTTTGACAATCCCCGCCAGCGCCAGCGTCAGTATCGACAGCAGTATCAGCATGAAGTGTCAGCTAGCATCCCGGGTCTGTAGCGCATGGTAGCCGTGATTAGCCCGCGCCTCACCCAACGACGACCCGCTACGAACATCGCGCAGTATGGCCTCTTCCTTCTCCTCGATGCTTTCTGCCGTGGCGAGTACAGAGGCGACTTGCGACAGCGGAATCACGACCACACCGTTGCCATCGGCGCAGACCAGATCGCCCGGCTCAACGCGAACCGTGCCAAGGCAGACCGGCACATTCATCGCCTGCAGCATTACGCGGTCCTTGCCCGTTCGCATATGCCCCTGCCGCGACCAGATGGGGTAGGTCAGCGCCAGGCTCTCCTGCAGATCACGGTTCACGCCGTCGACCACGGTGCCCTCTACCCCGTTGCGCTTGGCCACCTCGGTCATGATATTGCCCCATACGGTGCAATCGGTGCGGCCGCGGTTGTCAATCACCACCACGTCCCCCACCCCCAGATCATCCAGGAAGTCTCCTACGGTGCCGCCCTCGGCCCCCACGGGCATGTAGGCCAGGGTAAACGCCTGCCCCGCGATGCAGGCCTCCGGCATTAATGGTCGCAACCCCTCCACCGCCCCGGGCAGCCCATGCTTATCAAGCGCATCGCTCAGGCTTGAGGTGGAAAGCGCACGGCAACGTTCCAGGGTGTTGCCATCCAATCGTTGGTTCGTCATAGCAAGCGTCTCCAGCGCCGATCATTCGTCGGCCATTTATTGGTTATATTGGTTTGATTGGTTTGAAACATCGGCGTCACCCTCGAAGGGATGGACCAATTCCATGTGCGAGTGTGGCGTAAGCAGCTGGCGCTCCACGCTCAGAAGGTGCTGCAGCATCTGCGCAGAGGCGGCGGCAGGGTCACGATCGGCAATCGCCTGGATAATACGCTCGTGCTCAATGAACGAGTGATGGTCCGGCAGCGGGCGCAGCGTCTCTGTGCGGCGCCTCCCCCACACCATCGCCCGCCGCACGCCCGACAGCATGTCGAACATCGAGGCCGTGATCAGGTTCTGGGTGGAATCGGCTATCAGTTTGTGGATCTGGTTATCACAGGCCTCGTATTCACGCCAGGTCGACGCTTCGCGACTCCGCCTGGCCACGTCACGCATCGCCTCGATATCCCTCGGCGTGGCCTGCAGCGCCGCTTCAGCGGCCAGGCCGGGCTCAAAGGTCATGCGCGCTCGAACGATGTCTGACGGACTGCAGTGATGCAATAGATTCGCCGGATCGAACGCCTTGAGAGGCGAGCGATCACCGACAAAGGTGCCTTTACCCACGTGGCGCCATACCAGCCCCTCCTTCTCGAGAATGGCCAGCGCCTTGCGCAATTCACCTCGCGTGACACCTACGTGCCGTGCCAATTCCCGCTCAGGGGGCAAGCGATCATTGGGCCGCTTGCCGCTCTGCGACAGATAGGCGCGCAGCTGTACCAGCGTTGCGTGATGTTCTTCCATAACATCCCCTTGCGTGAATAGCACCTTATTCTCAACTGTAGGTCGCTTAAAAAAATTGGGCAACCATTTCTTGACCTATCCCGATAATTGGTCAAACCTGAGGTCAGGATTCGATTGGCCAGCCAACGGAGGGCAAGACGAGATCGCCACTCAACGCCATTGAGGCAGACACGCCATCTGCCTGCGTACCGAGAGGCCCAAGATACACGCCAAGCACACCGTTAGAACGATAATAAGGAATACCACATGAACAATAAGAAGGTCCTTGCACACGCCATCGGCGCTATCGCCCTCGCCAGCGTCCCACTCTCAGCACATGCGTGGCCCGACCAGACAGTGACCATCGTGGTGCCCTATGCACCAGGAGGCATTGCCGACATCGCCGCCCGCACCGTGGCAGAGGCCATGACGCCAATATGGGGTCAAGAGGTCATCGTCGACAACCGGACCGGCGGTGCAGGTTTTGTTGCTGCCACTACGGTGGCGCGCGCCGCGCCCGATGGCCACACGCTGTTTGTGGCTGACATGGGCGTCAACGTCATCAACCCCTACCTGTTTGACGATGCCCCCTACGATCCTGCCACCGACTTCCGCCCGATCACCATGATCAGCGATACCCCGCTCGTGCTGGCGGCCTACAGCGGCGCACCGTTCGACACCACCGAAGACTACCTCGCCTATGCCGAAGCCAATCCAGGTGAAATCAGCTTTGCATCAGCCGGCATCGGGTCGCTGAACCATATCGTGCCAGAGTGGATCAACTACGAAACCGGCATCGATACCGTGCACATCCCTTACCGAGGCGGTGCACCGGCTGCCACGGCTGTTGCCTCTGGAGAAGCCGAGGTCGGCGTACTGGCCCTGTCGTCCGTTGGTCCCTTCGTCGATAGCGGTGATATCAAACTGCTGGGGGTCGCGCGTGAGGAGCGCGTGGCGTCGCATCCCGATCTTCCCACCCTGATGGAGGGAGGGGTTCCCAATGTTGCAGCCGGCCAGTGGGCAGGCCTGTTCGCACCGTCGGGCGTCAGCGATGAAATCGTAGAGAAGATCTATGAAGATGTGGTGGCCTACCTGGAAACCGAGCAGGCCCAGACCACCTTCGCCGATCGGGGCGCCATCGTCTCTCCCATGACGTCAGAGGATTTCGGCCAGATGCTGGATGATCTGCGCGAGCAGTTCTCGACCATCATCGAAGCAGCCAACATCAGCGCCGACTGACATCAATGGCCAGGGCTCAGCCCATTGGGCCCTGGCCACTTCTGACGGGATTAGACGATGAATGTACTTACCTCCAAGGACTTCTTGGCGGGATTGGTCTGCGTGCTGATTGGAAGCCTGGTACTGGTGGTGGCCTCCGACTACAGCTTCGGTACGCCACGTCGTATGGGCCCAGGCTTCTTCCCGATCACCCTTGGCACGCTGCTGTTACTGCTGGGGGCCGGCGTTGTGCTCAGCTCGCTTCGCACCCATGAAAAGCTCCCTCCCCTAAACCTGCGTCCCTGGCTGGTCATCCCCGCGGCGATCATTGCGTTTGCCTGGCTCTTGCCGCGCTTTGGTTTCGCCCCCGCAGGGCTCGCGGTGGTGGTGCTTGCCGGCCTGGCTGACCGCAACGCCAACAAGTTGGCGCTGTTGCTGCTCGCCTGCGTGCTCGTCCCGGCGATCTGGGGGCTATTTGCCCTGGTGCTGGGCGTGCCCATTCCGTTTCTGATCTGGAGTTGACCATGGACCTACTCGAGAGTCTTCAGCTCGGCCTGGCCACCGCGCTGACCATGGAAAACCTGCTCTACTGCCTGCTGGGTGTGAGCGTTGGCATGATCGTCGGCGTTCTCCCCGGCATTGGCCACCTGGCAGCCGTGTCGCTGCTGATGCCGCTGACCTTTCACGTGCCCGCCACTGCCGCCCTGGTGATGCTCGCGGGGATCTACTACGGCGCCCAGTACGGCGGTTCGATCGCGTCGATTCTCCTCAACCTGCCGGGTACCGCCTCGTCAGCCGTGATCTGCCTCGACGGCTACCCGATGTCGCAGAAAGGTAGAGCCGGCGCGGCACTGATGATCACTACCATCGCCTCTTTCGTGGGCAGCTGTTTCGCCATCATTGTATTGATTCTGATGGCTCCTCCGCTCGCTCAGCTGGCACTCTCGTTCCACTCCGCCGACTACTTCTCCATGATGGTGCTCGGCCTGGTCGCCGCCGGATCGATTAGCCAGGGACGACCGCTGATCGGACTCGCCAGCGTAGTACTGGGGCTGCTGATTGGCCTGGTGGGCATCGACGTCAACAGCGGCGCAATGCGCATGACGTTCGGGATACCCGAACTCTTCGACGGCGTCAGCATCATCGTCATTGCCATGGCACTGTTCGGTGTCTCCGAGGTCATTTCCAGCATTGGCAAGACCGGCGACGGAGCCAACAAGACCCGTGTCACCTTTCGCTCCCTGCTGCCGACACGCAAAGAGTGGCGCGAATCCGGCTGGCCCATTCTGCGCGGTTCTGGCGTGGGCACTGCCGTCGGCATTCTGCCAGGCACGGGGGGCGGCTCCATGGCCTCGTTCATGGCCTATGCCGTCGAGAAGCGCATCTCTTCCAAGCCGGAAACCTTTGGCAAGGGCGCGGTCGCTGGCATTGCCGCCCCGGAGGGCGCCAACAACGCTGCCGCGCAATCCTCCTTTATCCCCACCCTGACCCTGGGGATCCCTGGCGACGCCATCATGGCCCTGATGCTGGGCGCCTTGATGATCCATGGCATTGCGCCTGGCCCTAGAGTGGTGACCGAGAATCCGGAGCTATTCTGGGGGCTGGTGGTGAGCTTCCTGATCGGAAACCTGATCCTGCTTATCCTCAACATTCCCTTGATCAAGGTCTGGGTGAAGATACTTCAGATTCCCTATCGGCTGCTGTTCCCCATCATCATTCTGCTGATTTGTGCAGGCGTCTACAGCCTCGATCGCTCCGTCATGGACGTGTTGCTTGTCGCGGGTTTTGCCGGCATCGGCTATCTGCTGATCAAGCTTGGGTTTGAAGCAGCACCGCTGCTTCTCGGCTTTATCCTTGGCCCCATGCTGGAGGAGAACCTGCGCCGTTCAATGCTACTCAGCAGGGGGGACTTCATGGTCTTCCTTGAACGCCCAATCAGCGCCGCTTTTCTGTTTCTGGCAGCACTTCTGCTGCTGTGGGTTATCTGGGGCAGCTTTAAACCCCGCCGAAGTACTACCGAAAACAACTGAAAACCACCTACAAAAGGCTAGGGATATGAACAAGGTTGCTATCAAGACGATAGAGCGTGCAGATGGAGAAGTGATCAAGGCCCTTGGCAAGTGCGGCGTGGCCACCGTGCATGAGGCCCAGGGGCGCTCAGGGGCCATGGAGCCGGAGATCCGTGCCGGCGTACCAGGCGCGGCAATTGCTGGATCGGCGATCACTGTCCTCTGCGCGCCAGGCGACAACTGGATGCTGCATGTCGCCATTGAACTCATGGAGCCGGGCGATGTGCTGGTGGTGGGTACGACATCGCGCAGCCTCGACGGCTTTTTCGGCGATATTCTGGCCGAATTCGTGACGCAGCGGGGCGGCGTTGGCGCAGTGCTGGATACCGGGGCACGCGATATCAGGGACCTCCGGGAACAAGGCTTCCCGGTGTGGTCGCGCGCCATCAGCCCGCAGGGCACCGTCAAGGAGACGGTAGGTGCGGTTAACGTCCCCATCATGTGCGGCGGACGCCTGGTCATCCCCGGCGATGTTGTCGTGGCCGATGACGACGGAGTTGTGCTGGTACCTCGCCAGCATGCTGCCGATGTCCTCGACGCTTCTCACCAGCGGATAGACAAGGAAGAGGCCATGCGCACGGCCATCAAGCAGGGCGGAAAAACGCTCGACCTGCTGGGCTTGCGCGAAAAACTCATCGAGAAAGGGCTTCGGTACGATGACGGCCCCATCGACTGGCCGTTTCACCGGGAGTGAGAAAACCATGAAGATCGCCATTCTAGATGATTATGGGCACGATGCCCTGCGACTGGCCGACTGGAGCGGCCTGGGGGAAATCGACATCTTCCAGGATACGTTGACAGATCAGGACGCGCTGGCAGAACGCCTCTCTGCTTATGACGTCCTGTGCGTGATGCGCGAACGTACCCCGCTGCCCGGGGCGCTGCTGGAGCGGCTGCCAAAGCTGAAGCTTATCGTCACGTCGGGCTCACGCAACCTCTCGATTGACCTCGACACCGCCGCGCGCCAGGGCATTACGGTCTGTGGCACCGAGTTGCGGAAAACCACCACCGCAGAGCTCACTCTCGGGCTGATGCTGGCCAGCCAGCGCCGCATTGTTGTCGAGTCAAACCACCTGCGCAACGGCCAGTGGCAGCAGGGACTGGGCCGAGACCTGGGCGGGCTGACGCTAGGGATCATCGGACTCGGCAAGGTTGGACAGCAGGTCTCGGCGCTGGCCAAAGCCTTCGGCATGCAGGTCGCGGCCTGGTCGCAGAACCTCACGCCGGCGCTGTGTGACGAACACGGCGTCCAGCATGCGACGTCGCTCGAAGCACTGCTGAAGATGTCGGATATTGTCACCATACACGTGGTGCTGTCGCCGCGTAGCCGCGGGCTTATCAATCGCGAGGCACTGAGTCTGATGCGGCCGACCGCCTGCCTCATCAATACCTCCAGGGGGCCAATCGTCGACACCCAGGCACTGGTTGAGGCGTTACGCAGCCAGACCCTGGGATCGGCGGCGATCGATGTCTTCGATCAAGAGCCGCTGCCTGCCGATGACCCGCTCCGCGATCATGACTTGATCGACAGTGGCCGCCTGCTGCTGACGCCCCACCTCGGCTATACCAGCGAACAGACGTTCCGGCTCTTCTACCGGCAGATGGTGGAAGACATCCATGCCTGGCAGCGAGGAGAACCTATCCGTCAACTCGACTAGTCCGACATGGCGGTGGCGCTCACTGCTGAGCGCCACCGCTATCGCACCTGCCTTATTGCACCTGCCTTGTCAGCCCATTGTCTGGCCTACCAGGTGTCAGAGCCGGACCAGGCCTGCATCGATCAATGGGGTGATCCGTCGGACGCTGGCTCGCCGGTTCTCCTGACTGGGGCCCTGCGTATCCACTTTCAGATAGCGCTCACCGTAGCCCTGCACCACAAGATTTTCCGGGGGAATATCGAAGTACTCCGTCAATGCCAGGGCGACGGCTTCTGCCCGTCGATCGGACAGCCCGAGGTTCATCAGGTCCGCGCCGACGGCATCGGTATGACCTTCCACCAGGAAAAGCTCGCTGGGGTGCTCCTTGATGATATCGGCCATGGTAAGACCAATCATGCGCAGGCCTTCGGCCTCCCTAGGCTGAATAGCAGACGAGCCGGTGGCGAACTGGATAACGTCGAGGTCGACCCGCGGCATCATCGCTCGAATGCGATGGTTCTCGCGTACCTGCCGAAGTGAAAATACCTGCTCAAACTCCTCCACTGGCGGCGCCAGTAGCGCCTGGCGCAGAATGTCCTGATCCGCACGTCGATAGTCCACGACGTAGCGATCATCCGGCAGGCTGTGACGCAGCGGCGGGAGCGACTGGTCAAGTTGAGCAGATGACACCCAGCTGTCGGTCTTTCTCGTTTCATCGATCAGTACGATAGCGGTGCCGTCGGGCAAGTAGCGGGTGCGCTGAAGCACAAAGCCCCCAGAGTCGCGAATCGTCACGATGCGGCTGCCATCCTCGCGCGTCACAGTGGAGCGCGTGACGCCATCGGCAAACGACTCGGTCGTCTCGGTGACGCCAGGGCGACGCAGCAGCAGATTCTCGTCCTTGCGCACGTGGAGTTCGCCGTCGCGCTCGACGATCATGCGATCGCCTTGATCATCGACGACCCGTCCCCCGAGCTGCGGGATCAAGGCGCCCACCACGGCACCTGCCGCAGCTGCCCCCAGGTATTTCCATACCTGACTGCTGCTGCCGCTATCCGAATCGGCATCTGAAGCAGCCGCGACGCTGACTTCCTGGTCGCTGCTGCGTGTGCTTTCCGACGTCACGACCTCTTCGGAGGTCGTGGCGGCCTCCTGATCGTCTAGATCGGCAGCAGCGGCCAAGGCGTCTGCCTCGGCCTGCTCCATCGCCTGCTGATCGTCCCGGGCCTCGGCCTCGGCCTGTTCGATCGCCTCCTGCTCGGCCAGGGCCTCTGCTTCGGCCTGCTCGATGGCCTCCTGCTCGGCCAACGCCTCTGCCTCGGCCTGTTCGATGGCCTCCTGCTCGGCAAGGGCGTCAGCTTCAGCCTGCTCAATCGCCTCCTGCTCGGCGAGCGCCTCCTCTTCGGCCAGGGCGTCTGCCTCGGCTTGTTCAATGGCCTCCTGCTCGGCAAGGGCGTCAGCTTCAGCCTGCTCAATCGCCTCCTGCTCGGCGAGCGCCTCCTCTTCGGCCAGGGCGTCTGCCTCGGCCTGCTTGATAGCTTCCTCTTCGGCCAGGGCGTCTGCTTCGGCCTGCTCGATGGCTTCCTCCTCAACCAGGGCGTCTGCCTCGGCCTGCTCGATGGCTTCCTCTTCGGCCAGCGCGTTTGCCTCGGCTTGTTCAATGGCCTCCTCTTCGGCCAGGGCGTCTGCCTCGGCCTGCTTGATGGCTTCCTCTTCGGCCAGCGCGTCTGCCTCGGCCTGCTCAATGGCTTCCTCTTCGGCCAGCGCCTCTGCTTCGGCTTGCTCGGCGGCTTCCTCTTCGGTCAGCGTCTCTGCTTCGGCTTGCTCGGCGGCTTCCTCTTCGATCAGAAGCTCAGCGTCAGTGTCATCCTCAGATTCAATAGCTTGAGCGAGCGTAATAAGCTCGGTATCTGGCGCCAGAATGAAGCCTGCCTGGGCGAAACTCGGCCCCATCAACGACAGCGATGCCGCCAGCACCACAGGCTTACTGAAAACACGCATTCGATACTTCATGTTCTTCACCCACAACTAGCGCCCTGGGGCCGATAGGAGCTTTCTGCAAACTGCCGAGGCAAGCTCTGTTTCCGTCACGATCAGCTACCACGCCTGATGGTTTCAGCATGGTCGAGAAAGCGTGAACCATCGGTACGACAGCACACACAGGAGACATCGACTTCAATGACCAAATGCAATCCCTGCCCTCCACCCGGCCCCATCAGCCTGGGTGGTGACTTGACGCGAAAACCACTTGATACCAGCCTCAGGGGACGCCATTATCAGCGCCCACTCGTCTATCCCCTGTCGGGGAATCCGGATGAGGCCAAGACTGTTCCACTTTTCCCGATCTGGATTCGAACCCATGAGCAAAGTCCTGATTATCGGCGCCGGCGGCGTCGGCGGTGTCGTCACCCACAAGTGCGCCCAGCACCCCGAGAACTTCAGTGAGATCATGCTGGCCAGCCGCAATGAGTCGAAGTGCCAGGCCATCGCCGCCCAGTTGGATCGCCCGATCCAGACGGCACAGGTGGATGCCGATGACGTCGAGGCGCTGGTCGCACTGATCGAGTCGTTCACGCCGGACGTACTGATCCACGTGGCCCTGCCCTATCAGGACCTGACCATCATGGAGGCGTGCCTGCGCACCGGCGTGCCCTACCTCGATACGGCCAACTACGAGCATCCCGACGAAGCCAAGTTCGAGTACAAGGAGCAGTGGGCCTTCCAGGATCGCTACGCCAAGGCCGGTAACATGGCCACCCTGGGCTGCGGCTTTGATCCGGGCATGACCAATATCTACTGCGCCTACGCCCAGAAGAACCTGTTCGACGAGATTCACCGCATCGACATCCTGGATGCCAACGGCGGCGACCACGGCTATCCGTTTGCCACCAACTTCAACCCGGAGATCAATATTCGCGAGATCACCGCGAAGGGGCGCTACTGGGAGAAGGGCGAGTGGAAGGAGACCGACCCGCTGGCGGTGAAGCGCACGTTCGACTTCGACGGCATCGGCGAGAAGGACATCTACCTCCTCTACCACGAGGAGATGGAATCGCTGTGTCAGAACATCAAGGGCCTGGAGCGTATCCGCTTCTGGATGACCTTCTCCGATAAGTACATCACCCACCTCAAGGTGCTCGAGAACGTCGGCATGACCAGCATCGAGCCGATCAAGGTGGGCGGTGCCGAGATCGCCCCGCTGGAGTTTCTCAAGGCGGTGCTGCCCGACCCGGCCTCGTTGGGCCCGCGCACCAAGGGCAAGACCAATATCGGCATCATTGCCGACGGCATCAAGGACGGTAAGCGCCGCAAGGTGCATATCTACAACATCTGCGACCACGAGCAGTGCTATGCGGAGGTGCAGTCCCAGGCCATCTCCTACACCACCGGCGTGCCGGCGGTGACCGGCGCCATGCTGATGCTCGAGGGCATCTGGAAGGGCCAAGGGGTGTTCAACGTCGAGCAGCTCGACCCCGATCCCTTTATGGCGCGCATCGGCGAGATGGGCCTGCCGTGGCAGGTGGTCGAGCTCGATCCCGACCACGATCCGCTGGCCTGAGCCATGGCCAACGCACGCGATGGAGGCCTGGACGCCGGACTCGATTTCGACATCCAAGCCTGCCCCTCCCCGGCCTATGTGGTGGACGACGCCCTGCTGCGCCGCAACCTGGAACTGCTGGGGCAGGTCCAGGAGCGCAGCGGCGCGCGCATCCTGCTGGCGCTCAAGGGCTTCGCCATGTGGGACGCCTTCCCACTGGTCCGCCAGTACCTGGTGGGCACCACGGCCAGCGGCCAGGACGAGGCGCGCCTGGGGGCGGAGACCTTCGGCGGCGAGGTGCACTGCTACTCGCCGGCCTTCACCGAGGAGGAGCTGGCCGTGGTACTGCGCTACGCGGATCACCTCAGCTTCAACTCGCCGGGCCAGTGGCGGCGCTTCCGCGACACCGTCGCGGGCGCGCCGCGGCGGGTCTCCTACGGCATGCGGGTCAACCCCGAGCACTCCACCGGCGCGGTGCCGCTCTATGACCCCTGTGCGGCGGGCTCGCGGCTCGGCACCCGCGCCGTAGACCTGGCAGCGGCGGATCTCGAAGGGCTGGAGGGGCTGCACTTCCACACCCTGTGCGAGCAGAACAGCGACGCCCTGGAAGAGACCCTGGCGGCCTTCGAGGCGAAGTTCGGCCACTATCTGGCCTGTCTCAAGTGGGTCAACTTCGGCGGCGGGCACCATATCACCCGCGCCGACTACGACATCGAGCGGCTGGTGCGAGTGATCCGCAGCTTCCGCGAGCGCCATCCGCATCTCACGGTCTATCTGGAGCCGGGCGAAGCCATCGCGCTCAACACCGGCTACCTGGTCTGCTCGGTGCTGGATATCGTCGACAATGACGGCCCCATCGCCATCCTCGACACCTCCGCCACCGCGCATATGCCCGACGTGCTGGAGATGCCCTATCGGCCGCATATCATCGGCAGCGGCGAACCGGGAGAGAAGGCTCACAGCTATCGCCTGGGCGGCATGACGTGTCTCGCCGGCGACGTGATCGGTGACTACTCCTTCGACCGCCCGCTGGCGATCGGCGATCGCCTGGTGTTCACCGATATGGCCCACTACACCATGGTCAAGACCACCACCTTCAACGGCATCCGCCTGCCATCGATCTGCCGCATCGATGCGCAGAGCCGCGAACTGCGCACGGTGCGCACCTTCGGCTATGTGGACTATATGCAGCGGCTGAGTTGAGGCGTCGCAGCACCGCGGCGTGACGAACATGACATCCACCGCCAGGGAGTGACGGTTATGACGACGATATTCAAGTTCGGCGGGGCCTCGATCAAGGATGCCGAGGCCATTCGCCATCTGGGCAAGCTGCTTGCTGGCAGCCACGAGCGCCCCCAAGTCCTGATCATCTCGGCCATGGGCAAGACCACCAATGCCCTGGAGGCCCTGCTCGCCGCAGCACGCGGCAGCGACGAGAGCGACTATCGCCAGCGGCTCCAGGCTCTGCGCAACGACCACCTGGCCACCGTCGAGGCACTGTTCGGCACGCAGGACAACGCCGTCGCCGAGCGCGTCGAGGCGCTGCTCAGCGACCTGGACGCCTGCCAGCGCAAGTATCGCGACGCTGAGCGGGCGCACCACTACGACCGCACCATCGGCTTCGGCGAACTGCTCTCCACCACCATCGTCAGCGCCTGGCTCAACGAGATCGGTATCGACAACGACTGGCATGACGCTCGCCAGCTGATCATCACCGACGCCACCCACCAGGCCGCCAACGTCGACTGGGCTGAGACGTCGCAGCGACTGCAAGCGCTCAGCAGCAAGCGTATGGGAATTATCCAGGGGTTTATCGGGGCTACTGCGGCGGGCGAGTCAACCACCCTCGGCCGCGAAGGCTCGGATTTCAGCGCGGCGATCGTCGCCCACTGCCTGGACGCCAGCGAGGTGGTGATCTGGAAGGACGTGCCGGGGTTGTTCAACGCCGACCCGCGGCGCTTCGACAATGCCCGGCAGCTGATGCAGATCAGCTACGACGAGGCCATCGAGTTGGCCTGGCTGGGCGCCAAGGTCATTCACCCCAAGACGCTGGCCCCGCTGCGCGAGCGGCAGATCCCTCTCAAGGTGCGCTCGTTCAAGACCCCGGACGCCGCGCCCAGCGTTATCTCCGAGCAAGGCGACGACGACGCCACGCCGGCCTATATCCTGGCCGAGGAGCAGGTCTTGCTGGACATCCAGCCCCAGGATTTCTCGTTTATGGACGAGCCCCGCCAGCACCAGGTGTTTGGCTGGCTAGTCGACGCCGGCCTGCACGCCAACCTGATCGACGGCGGCGCCATGCGCCTCTCGCTATGCCTCGACGCCCACCCCGCGCGCCTCGAGCCTTTTGTCGAGGCGCTCGCCGCCGACTATGACCTAACGCGCCACGACGACCTGACCCTGCTTTCGATACGCCACCCCACCCAGGCGCAGCTGGACGCGCTCAGCGCAGGCCGCGAGGTGCTCGCCCAGCGCAGCAACGCCTTCACCGCCCAGCGCCTGTTTCGCCGCGGCGAGTGTCCTGAGACCTGGCGTATTCCCGATGGTAGAGACGGCTAAGCCCCTCACCCCAGCGCCTTGACCACCAGCTGCACGCCGACGATCGCCATGGCGATGATGATCAGGCGGTAGAACAGCGTCTCGTTGACCCGGTGCTGCAGCCACAGGCCGCTGCGCACCCCGGCCCAGGCCACCGGCACCAGCACCAGCGAGGCCCAGGCGCTGGTGAGGTTGATCTCACCCAGCCACAGGTAGGGGCCGAGCTTCATCAGGTTGACCGCGGCGAAGACGATGGCGCAGGTGGCGATAAAGGTGCGCTTGGCCAACCGTCGGGGGATCAGGTAGAGGTTGATCGGCGGCGCGCCGGCGTGGGCCAGAAAGCTGGTGAAGCCACAGCCGATACCCGCCAGTGGCGCCCAGCGTGTGGAGATCGGGCGCCCGGCGGCAGGCCGCAGCAGCATATACAGCGCGAACAGCAGCGACAGCACGCCCAGCAGCAGGCGCACGCCATTCTCGTCGAGGCTGCCGATCAGCAGCGTGCCGATGATCACTCCCAGCACCAGCCCGGGCAGGATACGCCGCACCTCGGTGCGGTCGTGATACCCCCACCACGCCTTGACGGTAAAGGCGTCCATCACCAACAGCAGCGGCAGCAGCAGGCCGGCCGCCTCGATGGGGCCGATGGCCAGCGCCATCAGCGGTACCGAAAGCGTACCGAAGCCACCGGCGAAGCCCCCCTTGGAGACCCCGGTCAGATAGGTGGAGAAGATGATCAGGCCCCAGGCGAGCCACGAGTAATCAGGTAACATCGCAGATCCTTTGACGCGCTCCGCTGCGCCGCACGGGAATTATTTGCCGCAATGGTACTCTATCGCTGCGTTGCATAAGACAAGGAGATCCCATGCCAACCCGTGCTGTACTGCCCCGCCGCCTGATCGGCGCGGCCGGCGCCCTGCTGCTGGCCACCATCTCACTATCTGCCAGTGCCGACGAGCCGGTATTCGGCTGGGTCGAAATGGCCACCGTGGAGCCCTGGGGCACCACCATAAAAGCCAAGCTCGATAGTGGCGCCCTCACCTCGTCGTTGGACGCCCGCGATATCGAACGCTTCGAGAAGGACGGTGAAGAGTGGGTGCGTTTTCGCCTTGAGTTGGAAGATGAGCGCAGCGACGAGGTGCTCTCGGAGGAGCTGGAAAAACCGATCTACCGCAGCATCAAGGTCCGCGGTGCAGGCGGTAGTGCCAGGCGTGCCGTGGTGCTGATGGAGTTCTGCCTCGGCGACCGTATCTATGAAGAGCAGGTCGGGCTGCGCGATCGCAGCGAGATGTTCTACCCGCTGCTGCTCGGGCGCCGCACCATCGAACATCTGGGCCTGCTCGACGTGCGCGAGACCTTTATCAACGGCGCCGACTGCGCTGAGGACGCCGAGTTCGTGGCTAACGACCCGGACGACGATTGAGCCAGGCGCCAATGCCGGTGCCCAACCAGGCGCCGGCCAGCCATAGACAGATCGACAGACCAACATAGAGCACCGCCATGCCCGGCGCACCGGTGCCGGCCAGGGTCAGCACCTCCAGGCTGAAGATCGAGAAGGTGGTAAAGCCGCCGCATACGCCGCCGATCAGGAACAGCTGCATCCGCGTCGACAACGGCCAGCGACCAGCGCTGAGCGTGGCGATCAAGCCAATGGCGATGGACCCCAGCAGATTGACGCTCAGGGTGCCCCAGGGCAACCCGCCAGGGGCTGCCAGCAGCCACATCGAGAAGAGGTAGCGCGCCATCGCCCCCAGGGCACTGCCGACCGCCACCGCTGCGTAGTTGGCAAGCGCCGCCTTCATAGTGCGCCTCCCGCGGCCAGCCGGCCGACGATCAGACCCAGCGATACCGCCAGCAAACAGCCGAACAGTGACGCGGCGATATTCACATAGCCACGCCACGGTTCGGCACTGCGCAGCAGCGTCAGGCTCTGCATGCTGAAAGAGGAGACCGTGGTATAGCTGCCGAGCACGCCCACGGCGAGTAGCCACCAGCTGGCGGTGGGTCCCTGAAGCAGCAGCACATCGAGCCCCCAGGCACCGGCCAGCGTTCCGAGCAACAGCGCCCCGCTGAGGTTTACCGCCAGGGTCCCCCAGGGGAACGTTGCGCCCCAGCGGGCCGTGACCAGGGCTGTTAATCCCACCCTCAACACGCCGCCCACGGCGCCACCGGCACCCACCAACATCAGCGCTTGAACATCGAACACGGCTTCTCTCTCCCATATCGCCAGCGGCTATCCTAGCAGACAAAAAAAACCACCCGCGAACGGGTGGTGGAAGTTACCGCATGCTTGCCAATGTTCTCTCTAACTGGCGCAGGAACGCCTGGCTCCTTTACCCGGCTGCGGCGTCAGACTCGAAGCGGCTGCCAGCATATGCTGTTCGAGATCGTCTGCATGACACTTGAAGGCCAGGCATTCGCCGCAGCGTACGTCCTGGTCTGCGGCATCTACTGTCGGCAGGGTGAAACGATCATGGCCACACACGTTACAGCGCAGCTCCAGCGGGACGTCCAACATGGTGTATTCCTCGTGATGCGTGATGCTCTTCCCTGAACACCAAGGCGATAGCAATGCAATATACATTGGCATGCTTCCACTTGATGTACAATATTTGTATAGATTAACCTTGCGTATAATTGTGCCGAAAACGCACCAGTCGCCAGTGTCATCCTCGTGTGTGACGCGCTTATGACGGCCGCCGACTTGTCTGCTTGGGGCCGGCATGTTGAGATGCGCCATAATGGATGCGCTGTGCACGCCGTTGCCACTCGCCCTTTCACGCTGACTCATGGAGGTAGAAGCGTGCTTCTCCCACGTCTCTTCACGATTGTCACCGGCCTGCTGATGGCCCTGCTGCTCCTGGGGCCAGCCCAGGCTCAGCAGACTACCCCCACCGCCCCGTCGCCCGCCTACGATACGCTGGCCGATCTGCTCGAAGACGAACAGTCGCGGAACCGGCTGATTGAAGAGCTGCGCGGTTTATCACAGGAGGAGTCGGTGGCGCCGCTGGGACTGGAGGGCGAAATCTCGGCCGAAGCCATTGCTGCCACCGCCCCCAGCGGCCAGACCGCCGAACAGATATCGCTTCCGCGCCGCCTGGCCGAGGCCACCAGCAATATCGCCAGTGACGTCGGCGGCCAGTTCAACAACCTGATCAATGTGCTCGGCTCGCTGTTCAGCGGCCAGCCCACCGGCGAACCAGGCTTCGACAGCGCCGCCTTCATGAGCGCTGCGATCAACCTCGGCCTGGTGATCCTCGCCACCTTTGCGCTGTTCATTAGCTTTCGCTACCTGGCCAAGCCGGCCTTTACGCGCATCAGCCTGTGGTCCCGCGAGAGCGCCGGCCTGACGCCGATCCTGCGCCTGGTCATCGCGGTGGCCGTGGCCGCGGTCATCGACGTACTGGTGGTCGCCCTGGCCTACGTCGGCGGCAACCTGATCGCTACCTTTGCGGTGGGTGAGACCGGTGAACTCTCAACCCGGGCCTCGCTGTTTCTCAACGCCTTCCTGGTCATCGAACTGTTCAAGGCCGCGGTGCGCATGCTGTTCGCCTCGCGCTACGAAGGGCTACGCCTGCTGCCTATCGTCGCTGAAGAGGCCTCCTACTGGAACACCTGGATCGCCCGGCTGATCGGTCTGGTTGGCTATGGCTTGCTGGTGGCAGTGCCAATGATCAACTTCTATCTGGCGCCGGCGCTTGGCGAAAGCGTCGGTACGCTGATCATGCTCGGCGCCTTTATCTACGCCGTCGGCAAGGTACTCAAGAACCGCCTCAAGCTGCGCCTCGCCATAGAGGGCATGGCGGAGCGCAGCTCGCTGAGTGCCACTCGCATGTCGCTGCAGCTGTTTGCCCGGCTGTGGCACTGGCTGGCCGTCCTCTACTTCCTGATGGTGCTGGTGGTGACGCTGATCCGCCCCGAGGATGCGCTGCCATTCGTGATGGTCGCCACCCTGCAGACGCTACTGGTGGTCGGCGCCGGCGCGCTGCTATCGGCACTACTGACACAGACCATCGGCCGTCATATTCGCCTCTCCGAGGATCTGCGACGCAAGCTGCCGATGCTCGAACCTCGCCTCAACAGTTATGTGCCCAACGCCCTGCGGGTCATTCGCGCGGTGATTCTGGTCGCCGTGATCATGTTGGTGCTCAACGCCTGGGGCGCCTTCGACGCCGCCGCCTGGTACGCCTCCGAGGCCGGCCGCGGGCTGATCGGCAAGCTCGTTAGCGTGGCGGTCATCCTGCTGCTCGCCATCGGCGCCTGGCTGTCGCTGGCCAGCCTTATCGAGCACAAGCTCAACCCCGAGACGGGTGCTGGCGAACCCGATGCCCGCGCCAAGACCCTGCTGACGCTGTTCCGCAATGCGCTGGCGATTGCCCTGGTCACCATCACCCTGATGATCGTACTGGCCGAAATCGGCATCAACATCGGCCCGCTGATCGCCGGTGCCGGTGTCCTCGGCCTGGCCATCGGTTTCGGTGCCCAGAAGCTGGTGCAGGACATCATCACCGGGGTGTTCATCCAGATCGAGAACGCCATGAACAACGGCGATGTGGTGACCGTAGGCGGCATCACCGGCACCGCCGAGCGCCTGAGCATCCGCTCGGTGGGTATCCGCGACCTCAACGGCACCTACCACATCGTGCCCTTCTCCAGCGTGGACACCGTCTCCAACTATATGCGCGAGTTCGGCTACCACGTCGGCGAGTATGGCATCGCCTACCGCGAGAGCATCGACGAGGCGATCGTGGTGCTACGCGAAGCCTTCGACGAGCTGGCCAACGATGAGGCGCACAAGGCCAATATCCTGGCGCCCCTGGAAGTCGCCGGGGTCGTGGCACTGGCCGACAGCTCGGTGAATATCCGCGTACGGATCAAGACCACGCCGGGCACCCAGTGGTCCACCGGCCGCGCCTTCAATCGCCTGGTCAAGCTGCACTTCGACGCCAAGGGCATCGAGATCCCCTTCCCGCACACCACGCTCTACTTCGGTGTCGGCAAGGAGGGCGAAGCGCCGCCGGCCAACCTGCGCACCATGCGTCAGCCGTTCGACATCAACGGCCGCCCGGGCGGTCAGCCAAGCTCCGGGGAGCAGAGTCGCATCGGCCAGGACGACCCGCGCTCGCAGCCCAACCCCGAATTCAAGGGCGACTTCGACGAAGACTGACCGCGCTCTTGCCATCCACGCAAAGGGGCTGCCATCGGCAGCCCCTTTGCGTGTGATGATTCGCCACGCCTGAATAGATTGGAGCAGCCGACTCGATGTAACCTTGGAAGGATGACAAAGGGACTGTTCAGCATAGCCCGATGCGGGACGAATGGCGTAGAGGCGGTGTCGGCCGACACCGCGCATGCGTTCGGCCGTCACACGCATGACCAGTACGGGATCGGCGTCATCCTGCGTGGTGCACAGAAGTCCTTGAGCGGACGCGGCACCGTCGAGGCGACAGCGGGAGACATCATCACCGTCAATCCTGGCGAGGTGCATGATGGAACACCGCTTGGTGACAATGGCCGCGCGTGGCGGATGCTGTACTTCGATCCGGCAAGCTTGGCCGGCACGATAGACGATGTCACGGACGGCGTGACCAACAACCGAGAACTTTCGCACCCCGCCATGCGCGACCCGCTGTCCTCCGCGCGTTTCTGCGCGCTTTTTCGCGCCATCACCGATCCGCAAGGTGGGCATAGCGACATTGAAATCCGCGAGAATCTGCTGCTGCTGCTTGCGCGGCTTATCGAGCCTGGTCGTGCACAACCCGTGCGCGGAGTACCTATCGGTATCGAGCAGGCCCGTACTCGCATCGACGACGATCCAGCGACCTCCCTGACACTTCTTGATCTGGCCGACATCGCTGGCGTCAGCCAGTTCCAGCTCGTGCGAGGGTTCTCGAAGGCCACCGGACTCACACCCCATGCCTATCTCGTACAGCGTCGACTGCAAAGGGCGCGAAGGCTGATTGCCGCCGGGGCGAGCCTCACCGATGCCGCCCAGAGATCCGGCTTCGCCGACCAGAGCCACATGACCCGGCTGTTCGTGCGCGCCTACGCCATATCGCCAGGGCTTTATGCCGCCGCGATGAATTGATCTGCAATTTTGTTCAAGACAGCGCAAAAGCGCAGCGTGCAGAGTGGCTCGGAACATAATCGAGCCACGCAACCGCCGAGGCCGGCATGGTCCGGCAGCACTGCGAGATTGAGCCGTCATGACGCCTGAATTCTTCCTCACCGCCCTGGTCATCGTCGCATCGCCGGGCAGCGGCGCGATCTACACGGTCGCCGCCGGCCTGCTGGGTGGCGTGCGCGCGAGTCTCATTGCCGCTCTGGGCTGCACGCTTGGCATCATTCCCCATATGTTAGCGGCGATCAGCGGGCTTGCGGCACTGCTTCACACCAGCGCCGCGGCTTTCCATATCCTCAAGTATGTCGGCGTCGCCTATCTGCTCTACATGGCCTGGGCAATGTTCCGTGACCACGGCATGCTGAGCCTGGACGGCAAGGCGAATGGCAAGAGTGCCCGGCAGGTGATCGCCTCGGCGATCCTCATCAACCTGCTGAATCCCAAGCTCTCGATCTTCTTCTTCGCCTTCCTGCCGCAATTCGTCAGAGGGGATGAAACGGCACCTGTGATCAAAATGCTGGAGCTGAGCCTGGTATTCATGGTGCTGACATTCGTGATCTTCGCCGCCTATGGCGCATTTGCCGCTGCGGTCCGTCAGCATGTCATATCCAGCGCCTCTGTTCAGACCTGGATGCGACGCGGCTTCGCTGGCGCTTTCGCGGCTCTCGCTGCTCAGCTCGCGCTCACTCAGCGATAAGGCCTGACATCAACGAAGACTGACCGCGCCACGCACAGGGGCTGCCAATGGCAGCCCCTGTCTGTTTCGCCAACAATCGTTTGATCAGTGGGTGGTGACCAGCATCACCACGCTAAGCGCCGCCGACACCCACATCGCCGGCTTGATCGCATCGATGCGGCCGGTGAACAACTTGATCATCACGAAGCTGAGGAAGCCAAAGGCGATCCCCAGGGTGATCGAGTAGGTCAGCGGCATCAGGATGATCGCCAGGAAGGCCGGGAAAGCCTCGTCATAGCGCGTCCAGTCGATCTTGCTGATCGGCGCCAGCATGAACAGACCGACCAGCACCAACGCTGGCGCGGTAGCGATCGCTGGCACCAGCGACAGCAGCGGAGAGAGGAACAGGAACGGCAGGAACAGCACCGCGATGACCACCGCCACCAGCCCCGTACGCCCGCCCTGAGCAACCCCGGCGCCGGACTCGATAAAGGTCTGGGCCGCGCTGGTGCCCAGCGGCGCAGCAATCATCGAGGCGAAGGCGTCGACGGTCATCGAGCGCTTGAGGTTGCGAGGATTGCCATCCTTGTCCTTGAGGTCGGCGGACTCGGAGAGCGCCATGAAGCACGACAGCGCATCGAAGAAGTTGGTAAACAGCATCACGAAGATAAACGGCAGGTAGGCAACCTTCAGCGCCCCCCAGATATCCACCTGCATCACCGCGCTAAAGTCGGGCCAGGCCGCCAGGCCGCTCCACTCGACCATCACATCGCCGCCCCACATCCGCCCCATCGGCGTGGCCAGCAGGGTGGTCAGCGCGATACCCAGGATCAGCGCACCGTTGAAGCGCAGGATGACCATGATCGCAGTGGCCATCATGCCGACAAAGAAGGTGATCAGGGTCGGGTCCATGCTGCCCAGCGACACCAGGGTGGCATCGCTGCCAACGATGAAGCCGGCGTTCTTGAGCCCGATGAAGGTGATGAACAGGCCGATACCGCAGGTGATCGCATAGCGCAGCGAGGCCGGGATCGCCTCGATGATCGCCTTGCGCACGTTGAACATCGCCAAGGTCGCGAACAGCACCCCGGACCAGAATACGCAGCCCAGCGCCACCTCCCATGACAGCCCGGCCCCCTGCACCAGGGTATAGGTGAACAGCGCATTCATGCCCATGCCGGGTGCCACCAGGATCGGGTTACGCGCATACAGCCCCATCGCCAGGCTGCTCATGAAGCTGATCAGCACGGTGGCCGAGAGCGCCGCCGAGAAGGGGATGCCGGCATCCGACAGAATCGCCGGGTTGACCACGATGATGTACATCGAGGCGAGGAAGGTAGCGATACCTGCCAGCACCTCGGTACGCAGGGTCGAGCCGCGATGGCGTATACGAAAATAGCGCTCCAGCCAATTGCCCTCTTCCGGCGCCTGGCTAGACGACGCTGAGGCCGCACCAGCGGTAGTGGAGGAATCTTGCATCGTCATGGTCCTGTTGTTGTTGGCTGTCATAGGTCAGAGGTACCGCAAGCAGCCCTGACCTTTCGGTCAAACAATCACAGGGTAGGCAATTTCTGACCATTTGGACAAGCCATGATAGACCAATGACGTATACAAAAGGACAAACCACTGGATACGTTATTTCCCGCATAAAAAAGGGCGCCTCACGGCGCCCAGGAGAGCAAATCCGCGGGCTCAGCGATTGTCGTCGCTGGGCTGGGGGAGCGACGGCAGCGACTTGTCGAGCAGCTCGACGCTCTGACGATAGTAGAGCTGGCTCTTGTTGTGCTCGCCGAGGTTGGCATAGAGACGCGCCAGCTCGGCACACACCACACCGCTGGGCCGCTGGCGCTGACTGGCCTCGAAGTACTCCTGCGCCTTGCCCCAGTAGGCGTTGCGCAGCGACAAGCGGCCCAGCGTCAACAGCAGGTCGGGATCATTGGGGCGCTCCTGCAGCCACTTTTCGGCATAGACCAACTGGCGCGCCGCATCGACACTAAGCAAACCGTAGCGCAGCACCAGGCGGTGATCCCAGTGCTCCTTGAGCGAGTGGCGCAGCAGCCTCTCGGCGATGCCCTCCTCGCCACCGCGCACCAGCGCCTCAGCATAGATCACGACCAATTCGATATCGCCGCGCAGGTAGTCGGGCATATCGGCCCACAGGTTGCGCACCCGCTCGATATCGCTGGGCTGGCGCGCCGCCTGCACGATCAGCTCGCGATAGGCGCGCTGCTCGAGGGACTGGCGCTCCTCGGGTGCGATTAGCTGCTGGGCAGCGAGGCGTGGAATCAGCCGCCGCAGCCCGTCCCAGTCGTTGACGCTGAGATAGGCCTGCTTGAGCTGCTTGAGGACCTGGGGGTGGTTGGGCAGCTGCTTGTCGAGGCGGGTCAGCGTCGCCAGGGCCTCCTCGTACTGCTGGCGATCCAGCATCAACTGCGCCTGGACCATGCCCACCGCGGTGTCGGCGCCCTCGGTGCTCAGGTGGGCGCGCTTGAGCAGGGTGTCGGCCTGGTCGTAGCGGCCCTGATAGTGGGCCGCCAGCGCCGCGGAGAGGTAGTTGACCAGCGGCGTACTGGAGTCGTCCGCCGACTTGACCAGGGCCTTCTCGGCACGCTTCCAGCGCCCTTCGGCCAGCGCTACCAGGCCACGCACGGTGCTTTTCATGGCATTGCGATTACGGGTACGGCTGTTCCACAGTTTGAGCCGACTGACCGGATGGCGCAGACGGCTGAGTATCCTCAGCACAAAATGCAGTATCAGGAAACCGCCCAGTAGCAGGATCAGCCCGAACCAGAACGAGGTCTGTACAGAGGTGTCACCGACCCGTATCAGCCAGTAGCCCGGCACGCTGACCATCAGCTGCCCAAATAGCGCCCCCAGCGCGAGGCCGAGAACGACGATGAGGATCAGTTTTCTCATGCCTCGTCTCCCTCGTCGTCGCCGTTACCGTTGAAGCGCCGCTCGATAAACTCGGCGAGCGCCTGCTGGGAGCCGCTGATGTCGGGCAGCTCGGGGCGGATCGCCGCTTCGCGCAGCTCGCCGAGCCGCTCGAGCACCCGCTGCACACCTTCGCTGTCGA
The DNA here is from genome assembly GCF_014779595.1 of Halomonas sp. ML-15. Classification (GTDB taxonomy): domain Bacteria; phylum Pseudomonadota; class Gammaproteobacteria; order Pseudomonadales; family Halomonadaceae; genus Franzmannia. Next base: position 96,304 of record NZ_JACXZT010000009.1, on the reverse strand, counting down.
CGTCGTAGTAGGCCTCGACCAGGGCCATCGCCTTGTCGAGGCTGGCTTCATAGAGCGCTTCTTCTTCCTTGAGCAGGGCCAACTGGGACTGCTCGATCAGCAGCCGCACATTCTGGCGCAGGTAGGCCTCCTGCTCGGGAGCGATCAGTGCCTCCAGCGCCTCGTCGTGGCGGCGCACCGTGACAAGGTCGCGCAGCTCGGCGCCAAAGCGCGACAGCTGCTGCTGCCAGTCGCCGGAGGGCGGTTGCTCGATGCCTGACTCGGCGGCGATCTGTTCGATGTCCTGGCCCAGCGGCAGGCCGGCGAGTTGCTCTTGCTGGGCGTCGAGGGCCAGGTAGAGGCCGGTCCGGTCGACTCGCGGCACCGCGTCCAGCGCCGCCAGCTCGGAGGAGATAGCCCGGCGCACCGGGGTAAGCGCCGGGTTGTCGGCGTCGCGCAGGCGACCGTCGGCGGTGCGCAGCAGCGCTGCGGCACCATCGGCGTCACGCTCCAGCTGCAGGCGCTGGTTGGCCAGGCGCAGCAGGTAGGCGGCCTCGGCGTGGAGCCATTCGCGCTCATCTGCGTCCTGTTCGCTGGAGAGCTCGTCGAGCACCCGATCGAGGGTGGCGTCGACCTCACCGCGGTAGTCATCAAACTCGCCGCGCAGGCTAGCCAGGGCGTCATCCAGGGCCGCATCGCGCTCGCTTTCGCCGTCGTCGAGGCGCTCTTCCAGTGCCGCCAGTTCGTCACGGCTGGCGGCATCCCCGCTACGCGACTCGAGATCGGCGATGCGCTGCTGCTGCGCCTCGAGCCGCTCCCAGCCCTGCCACGCAGCCAACAGCAGGGCCAGGCCGAGCAGTACGGCCAGTACCAGCGCAATCAACCCGGTCTTGCTGCCACCACCGTCCTCGGGGGGCGGCGTGGCAGTTTGCGGCGGCGGCGGTTGCTTGTCAGGGCCAGCGCCGCTCTTGCCGCCGGTCGACTTGGCGGAGGTCTTGGCATCGGCCTTGTCTGCACCGGTCTTGGGCGTCGCGCTCGTTGGCTTGTCTGCCGGCTTGTCGGTCGGAGTGTCGCCGCCCGCGTCACCATCGCCACGTGGCGCGCCGGAGTCCGGTGTGTCACCCGCCTTGGCTGGGCTAGCAGCGCTGTCGGCAGGCGCCTTGGCGGCGGCATTGCCGGACGCCTTGGCGCCGCGGCGGCGGCTACGCGGGCGGCCACCGCTCTTGTTCGCCGCAGCCGTGTCAGATGAGGTCGCAGCGGCGCTGTCCGCGTCGCGGGAAGACGCGTCAGGCGGCGTCTCATCGGATGGCGTCTGGTTATCGTCCTGATCGTGTGGTTGCTTGCTCATCTGTCGCTAGCCCTTTTCAAGATCGTCATGATCGATTGCTGCGCCATCGTCCCGCCCGTGGATACCGGCGACTGCTGCACTCAGGGCCGCTACCGAGGCGCCGGCGGCGAGCCGCACATCGGTAAACCCCAAGCCGACTGCCAGTGTAGCCAAACGCCGACTGGAAACGATTAGCGGTTGGTTCAAGGCGCGTGTCTGACACCATCCTGCCAGATATTCGAGCAGTTCTCCGCTGGAGATCACCAACGCAGCGTAGCTGCCATTCGCCAGCCGCTCGGCAACGGGCCCCCGCGGCGGACGCATCACTCGTCGATAGAGTGCCAGACGCGTGACCCTGGCGCCACGCGCTGCCAGCGTTTCGGCAAGCAGCGGTCGGCCGCCTTCACCGGCCACCAGCAGTACCTTCTGCTCGTCGAGGCGCGCCAGCGACGGCAGCGCCAGCAGATCCTCGCTGGTGTCACCGCTGCCTGGCGGTGGCAGATGCACGCTCACCCCGAGGCAGCGATGCAGCGTGGCAGCGGTGGCCTGCCCCACCGCATAGAAGGCTGGCCCCAGCGGCAGCTGCGGCCAGTAGCGGTCGAGCGCCTCGGCCAGCCGTTCGGCGGCATAGGGGCTGACCACCACGATCCGCGTAAACTGATCGACATCCAGCCAGATATTGCGCTGCTGGGCGTCCTCGTCCAGCGGCTCGAGGTCCATCACCTCTAGATGCTGAGGGGTATGCCCCTGAGCGGCGAGCGCCGCAGCCAGCTGTTCGCCGCGTTCGCCGGGGCGCGTCAGCAGGATCGGTAGCGTCATCAGACGTCGCCGTAGACCTGTGCCAGGATCTCGCCGGCGCCCTGATCGAGCAGCTCCTCGGCCACGCGAATGCCCAGTGTTTCCGGCTCGCTGGCCGAACCGCGGCCCTCGGCGCGCAGCACCTGGGTGCCTTCGGGGTTGCCCACCAGCGCCCGCAGCCACAGCGTCTGGCCGTCGTTCTCGAATATCGCATGGCCGCCGATGGGTACCTGGCAGCCGCCCTCGAGGCGGGTGTTCATGGCGCGCTCGGCGCGCACCCGCGTCGCGGTATCGGGATCGTCGAGCGGCGCCAGCAGCTCGATCAGCGCGTGGTCGTCGCTACGGCACTCGATCCCCAGCGCGCCCTGGCCACAGGCCGGCAGACACACTTCCGGCGGTAGCTCGAGGGCGATACGCTCGGCAAGCCCCAGACGGCGCAGGCCAGAGGTCGCCAGGATGATGGCGTCGAACTCGCCGGCGTCGAGCTTGCCGAGGCGGGTCTGAACGTTGCCACGCAGGCTCAGCACTTCGAAATCGGGACGCGCCTCGCGCATCTGCAGGCCGCGGCGCAGGCTGGACGTACCGATGCGCGCGCCCTCGGGCAGTTCATCGATCGAGGCGTAATGATTGGAGACGAAGGCATCGGTGGGCTCGGCGCCGGCCAGGATCACCGACAGCCCCAGGCCTTCGGGAAAGTGCATCGGCACGTCCTTCATCGAGTGCACGGCGATATCGGCGCGGCCGTCGAGCATCGCCTCTTCGAGCTCCTTGACGAACAGGCCCTTGCCGCCGACCTTGGCCAGCGGGGTATCGAGGATCTTGTCGCCGCGGGTGGACATCGCCACCAGCTCCACCTCTAGACCAGGGTGTTCTGCCATCAGTCGGTCACGCACATGTTCCGCCTGCCACATGGCGAGCAGGCTCTTGCGGGTGGCAATACGCAGGGTGGTATAAGCGGGCACGGAAGGCTCCCTGGATGAGCCCGACCAACGTTGGCCGGACAATGAGCAAGGCGAGGCGCGATGTCCTCGCGTGATGCCCCCATCATAATGCACCCGCGCTAGCAGGAAAAATGCGCCGCTAGCCGGCCTGCACGCGGCGTGGCCAGTCTGCGCGACTCTGTTACACTTTGCGGCCATGAGCGCGTGTCTTTGACCGTATAACCGCCGACAAGATCACTGCAGGATGTCCAGCCCGATGACCAAGCCTACCAATCAGTCCTGGGGCGGCCGCTTCAGCGAGCCCACCGACGCCTTCGTCGCCCGCTTCACAGCCTCGGTGGACTTCGACCAGCGCCTCGCCGAGCACGATATCCGCGGCTCCATCGCCCATGCCACCATGCTGGCCAGGGTCGGCGTGCTTAGCGAAGCCGAGCGCGATGCCATCATTGGCGGGCTCGGCGAGATCGCCGAGGAGATCGCCCGCGGCGAGTTCGCCTGGTCGGTGCCGCTGGAAGACGTGCACATGAACATCGAGGCACGCCTGACCGACAAGATCGGCATCACCGGCAAGAAGCTGCACACCGGCCGCTCGCGCAACGACCAGGTAGCCACCGACATTCGGCTGTTCCTGCGCGACGAGATCGACGTGGTCGACGCCGAACTGAGCCGCCTGCGCGAAGGCCTGATCGAACTCGCCAGCCGCGAGGCCGACACCATCATGCCCGGCTTCACCCATCTGCAGACCGCCCAGCCGGTGACCTTTGGCCATCACCTGCTGGCCTGGCAGGAGATGGTCGCCCGCGACCAGCAGCGCCTCGCCGACTGCCGCAAGCGCGTCAACGTGATGCCGCTGGGAGCCGCCGCACTGGCCGGCACCACTTACCCCATCGATCGCCACGTCACCGCCGAGCTGCTGGGCTTCGACCGCCCGGCGGAGAATAGCCTCGACGCGGTCAGCGATCGCGACTTCGCCATCGAGTTCACCGCCTTCGCCAGCCTGCTGCTGATGCACCTGTCGCGGATGAGCGAGGAGCTGGTGCTGTGGACCAGCGCCCAGTTCGACTTCATTGACCTCCCCGACCGCTTCTGCACCGGCTCGTCGATCATGCCGCAGAAGAAGAACCCCGACGTGCCGGAGCTGGTGCGCGGCAAGAGCGGCCGCGTCTACGGCCACCTGATCAGCCTGCTGACGCTGATGAAATCGCAGCCGCTGGCCTATAACAAGGACAACCAGGAGGACAAGGAGCCGCTGTTCGACACCCTCGACACCGTCAAGGGCTGCCTGCGCGCCTTCGCCGACATGATCCCGGCCATCGAAGCCAAACCCGACAACATGCGTGACGCCGCGCGGCGCGGTTTCTCCACCGCCACCGACCTGGCCGACTACCTGGTACGCAAGGGCGTGGCCTTTCGCGACGCCCACGAGATCGTCGGCCAGTCGGTGGCCTACGGCATCGAGCAGCGCAAGGATCTCTCCGAGATGAGCCTCGACGAGCTGCGTCAGTTCTCCGACGAGATCGGCGACGATGTCTTCGAGGTACTGACCCTTGAGGGCTCGGTGGCGGCACGCAACCATATCGGTGGCACCGCACCGGATCAGGTGCGCGCCGCCGCCCAGCGCGCCCGCGACGACCTGGCGCGGAGGCCGGCATGATCGCGCGCGCCGCCCTGCTCGCCGTGACGCTGCTGCTGGTCGCCGGCTGCGGCCAGAAGGGGCCGCTCTATCTGCCCGACGACCGCCAGGCCGCCGAGCGCTACGGCGACCCGGCCGAGGCCACCACCCCCGACGACGAGAGCTGAGCATGGACCATTTCGAATACCGCGACGGGGTGATGTACGCCGAAGAGGTACCGCTGGTGCAGGTCGCCGAGCGCTTCGGCACCCCCTGCTACGTCTACTCCCGGGCCACCCTAGAGCGCCATTTCCGCGCCTACAGCGAGGCGCTGGGCAGCCATCCGCATCTGATCTGCTACGCGGTCAAGGCCAATTCCAACCTGGCGGTGCTGGGCCTGCTGGCCCGCCTCGGCGCCGGCTTCGACATCGTCTCGGTGGGCGAGCTGGAGCGGGTGCTGGTCGCCGGCGGCGACCCCGCCAAGGTGGTGTTCTCAGGCGTTGCCAAGCAGGAGAACGAGCTGGCCCGAGCGCTCGAGGTGGGCATCAAGTGCTTCAACGTCGAGTCGCTGCCGGAACTGGAGCGCCTCGACGCCGTGGCCGGCGGACTGGGCAAGGTCGCGCCGGTGTCGCTGCGGGTCAATCCCGACGTCGACGCCAAGACCCACCCCTATATCTCCACCGGCCTCAAGGCCAACAAGTTCGGTATCCCGGTGGACGAGGCGCTGACGGTCTATGAGCGCGCCGCGGCGCTGCCCAACGTCAAGGTGGTCGGGCTCGACTGCCATATCGGCTCGCAGCTTACCGAATTGGCGCCATTTCTCGACGCCCTCGACCGGCTTCTACTGCTGCTCGACAAGCTCAAGACCCGCGGCATCGAGGTCGAGCACCTCGATCTCGGCGGCGGCCTCGGCGTGCCCTACCGCGACGAACGCCCGCCGGCACCGTTCGACTACGCCGCATCGCTGCTCGAGCGGCTCTCCCAGTGGCAGCAGGGCGCGCCGCTGACGCTGCTGTTCGAGCCCGGCCGCTCGATCGCCGCCAACGCCGGGGTGCTGCTGACCCGGGTCGAGTTTCTCAAGCCTGGCGAGGAGAAGAGCTTCGCCATCGTCGACGCCGGCATGAACGACCTGATCCGCCCGGCGCTCTATCAGGCGTGGCAGGCGATTCTGCCGGTGGATACCCGCCAGCCGCGTGACACCGGCACCTTTGACGTAGTCGGCCCGGTCTGCGAGACCGGCGACTTCCTCGGCAAGGAGCGTGAGCTGGCGATCGCCGCCGGCGATCTGCTGGCGGTCCGCTCGGCGGGCGCCTACGGTTTCGTGATGGCCTCCAACTACAACAGCCGCCCGCGGCCCGCCGAGGTCATGGTCGACGGCGACCGGCTCCACCTGGTACGTCGCCGCGAGCGCCTCAGCGACCTGTGGGCCGGTGAGGCGCTGCTGCCCGAGGAGGCGCGCTGATGCTGCTGCACTTCACCAAGATGCATGGGCTGGGTAACGACTTCATGGTCGTCGATCTGGTCACCCAGCGTGCGCGACTGCGCGACGAGCAGATTCGTCAGCTGGCCGACCGTCACCTCGGCATCGGCTTCGACCAGCTGCTGATCGTCGAGCCGCCCCACGACCCGGACATGGATTTCCGCTATCGGATCTTCAACGCCGACGGCAGCGAGGTGGAGAATTGTGGCAACGGTGCGCGCTGCTTCGCGCGCTTCGTCCGCGACCAGCGCCTGACCCACAAGCATGAGATTCGCGTCGAGACCTGCGGCGGCCCATTGACCCTGACGGTGGAAAACGACGGCCAGGTCAGCGTCGACATGGGGGCGCCGCGCTTTGCGCCCCAGGCGATTCCCTTCGACGCCGCCGAGGAGCGGCCCTACTACCCGCTCGAGGTCGACGGCGAGTCGCTCGAGATCGGCGCGGTGTCGATGGGCAACCCTCACGCAGTTCTCCGCGTTGACAGCGTCGATGCCGCGCCGGTGGCACGCCTGGGGCCCCTCATCGAACACCACCCGCGCTTTCCACAGCGGGTCAACGTCGGGTTCATGCAGATCGTCTCGCCTCACGAAATCCGCCTGAGGGTCTTCGAGCGCGGCAGCGGCGAGACCCTGGCCTGCGGCACCGGCGCCTGCGCGGCGGCGGCTTGGGGCATCCGCCAGGGCCTGCTGGAGAGCCCGGTGACCGTGCACCTGCCAGGCGGCACCCTGAGCATCGACTGGTCCGGTGGCGACGCCAGTCTGACCATGACCGGCCCGGCGACCCGGGTCTTCGACGGCCGGGTGGCGCTGACCTGAGCATCTCGTCCATTCTGCAGCGATAGAAGGAGTCCCGCATGGCCCGAGCCCCGGTCCCCGAACCGCGCCAGACGCTGGCCCCCGAGCGCGTCGCCGAATGGCTGGCGCGACACCCCGACTTCTTCGTCGGCCGTGAGGGCCTGCTACAGCAGCTCAAGGTGCCGCACCCCGAGACGCGGGGCGCCACCTCGCTGCTCGAGCGGCTGGTTCACGACCTGCGTGAGCGTGCCGAAAGCGCCGAATGGCGGCTGGAGCAGCTGCTCGAGTCGGCACGTCATAACGAGGCTCAGTACCGGCGTATCCGTGAAATGGTGCTGGCGCTGCTCGAGGCCGAGGACAACGATGCCATGGGCCAGGCCCTGGCCACTCAGTTGGCCGAGCGTTTTCGCACCCCGGCGGTGGCGCTATGGTGCCCGGCGAGCCTCACCGACCGCGAGCCGCGGCCGCCGCAAGCGCCACGCCATGTGCTCGACGATGCTGCCAGTACCCGCCTCGCGGCACTGCTCGACGGCCGCACCAGCCGCTGCACGCGGCTCACCGCCACCGACTGGAAGCGCCTCCTGCCGCACCTGCCGCCACCGGAACAGCCTGGCTCCTGCGCCATTACCCGACTGTCGCTGGGCGAACCGCTGGGCTATCTGGTACTGGCCAGCAGCGACCCGGAGCACTTCCGCGCCAGCCTCGACACCCTGTTCACCGAGTACCTCGGCGACGTGGTGGCACGCCTGCTGATCCGCCACGGGAGCGCGGAGTGAGTGCCCTCCTCGGCGAGATCGAGACCTTTCTGGCCGAGCTCGCCGCCAGCGCCAGCCCGGCCACCGTCGATGCCTATCGCCGCGACCTGGAGGCGCTGACGCGCTTTGCCGACGCGGCCGGGCTCGATGCCTGGAGTGCCCTCGATCTGGCACTGGTGCGCCGTTTCCTCGGTGCCGAGCGCAGCCGCGGCCTGGCGCCGCGCAGCCTGGCGCGACGCCGGGCCGCGCTGTCGCGCTTTGCCGACCATCTGGTGCGCCGCGGCCTGCAGGCCCACAATCCGGTAAGCCTGACCCAGGCGCCGCGCCAGCCGCGCCACCTGCCGCGCCCGGTGGATGTCGACCTGCTCGGCCGCTTTCTCGATACCCCCCACGACGACTCGCCCCTGGCGTGTCGCGACCAGGCCATGCTCGAGCTGCTCTACTCCAGCGGCCTGCGCCTCGCCGAACTCGCCGCACTGGATATCGACCAGCTCCAGGCCCAGCGGGTCAGGGTCATCGGCAAGGGCAGCAAACCGCGCCAGGTGCCGGTGGGCAAGCGCGCGCGTCAGGCCCTGGAGGCCTGGCTGGCGGTGCGCGGCCAGCTCGCCGCCAGCGACGAGGCGGCACTGTTCGTCGGCCAGCGCGGGCGCCGCCTGGGTCATCGGGCGATCCAACTGCGCCTCGCCGCGCTGGCGCGTGAACGCGGCCTGCCGGAGCACCTCCACCCCCACCGCCTGCGCCACTCCTTCGCCAGTCATCTGCTGGAATCGAGCCAGGATCTGCGCGCGGTGCAGGAGCTGCTCGGCCACGCCAACCTCTCCACCACCCAGGTCTACACACGCCTCGACTGGCAGCATCTGGCCACCAGCTACGACGCCGCCCACCCGCGGGCCAAGCGCCGCCGTGACACCCCCGACTCCAGTTCTTGAGACGCCTGCCATGCCGCCCATCGATACGCTGACCTTCGACCTCGACGACACCCTGTGGGACAACCATCAGGTGATGGTCAAGACCGAAACTGGCCACTACGCCTGGCTCGACGAGGCCCTGACCGCCTGGCTGTCCCCTCCTAGCGAGACGCCCCGAGCCGGTTTCACCGAACGCTTCCCACTGGAGAGCTTCGTCGCCCGACGCCAGCAGCTCGCTCGCGCACACCCCCTGCGGCGCGGCGACTTCACCTGGATTCGCCAGCGCGCCCTGACCGAGCTGCTGATGGAGTACGGCCTCGGCCAGGACGACGCCAGCCACTGGGCGGCCCGCGCCATGGAGCGGTTTATGGCCCTGCGGCATCAGGTGGAACCCTATGCAGAGGTCGATGCCCTGCTCACGGCCTTGGCCGGGCGCTACCGACTGGCCAGCATCACCAACGGCAACGTGGACATCGCCCGGCTGCCGATCGCGGCGCATTTCAGGGTGTCCATTGCCGCCGGCGAGATGCTCGCGCCCAAGCCCGATGCGCGCCCCTTCCTGGCCGCCCTGGCACGCCTGGGCAGTCGACCGTCGCGGGCGCTGCACGTCGGCGACTCGTGGCGCGAGGATGTTCTGCCCGCTCAGCGGCTGGGCATGCAGGTGGCGTGGATCGACATCCACGACAAGGGGGCCGCCCGGCTACCGCCGGGGGTGCATCGCTTGCGTCATGTCAGCGAGCTGCCAGCGCTGCTGGCGCGCCTCGACTAGTCAGCTACTAGCCATTCGTCCAGCTTGGCCTGGGCCTCATCGACACCCTCGCGCTTGAGCGACGAGAATAGCTGCACGCTGACCAGGTCCTCCCATTCGCGCAGCCTCCCGCGCACCTTGTGTAGCTCGTTCTTGGCCGCGCCGCTCTTCAGCTTGTCGGCCTTGGTCAGCAGGATATGCACCGCCATGTCCTGCTCGTCGGCCCAACCGAGCATCATCTCATCGAATTCGCTGAGCGGATGGCGTACGTCCATGACCAGCACCAGGCCGCGCAGCGACTGGCGGCGCTGCAGATAGTCGGCAAGGTGGCGCTGCCACTCGAGCTTGACCTTCTCCGGCACCTTGGCGAAGCCGTAGCCGGGCAGGTCGACCAGCCGCTGGGACTCACCGCCAACCAGCGAGAAGAAATTGATCAGCTGAGTGCGCCCGGGCGTCTTGGAGGTTCGCGCCAGCGCCTTCTGCTGGGTCAAGGCGTTGATCGCGCTCGACTTGCCGGCGTTGGAGCGGCCGGCGAAGGCGACTTCGGCACCGGCATCGGGTGGGCACTGTGCCAGGGTAGGGGCACTGGTGAGGAAGCGGGCAGTCTGATAATTGAGGCGCGACATGAGGCAGAGAGATCCTGTCTGGGGCCGGTATACGACGATTGATGGCGCACAGCGCAGTGCAGCCGCATTCACGTTATCGGGCGGATTCGTTATAATGCGGTGTCTTTTGTCTGCGACCTGGGGCACGCTAGTGTACCACCGTGCTCTCGTCGACAGCGACCTGCCCGCTTACGGCATGGCTGTCGCGCGACTGGCGGGCTCGGCTGCGGTCACCGCGGGCCCGGGCGGCACCCAGGGTGCGTACCGGTAAACAACGAAACGGCATAGTGAATTAGCGATGAGAAAGTTACTGGCAAGCCTGGCAATTACCATGGGCGCCGTTGGCGTGGCCCACGCAGAAGAAATCGAAGGGGATCCGGCCGCCGGTCAGGAGCTGGCGGGCACCTGCGCCGCCTGTCACGGCCAGGAGGGCATCAGCCCGTCGGCCTCCTTCCCGCATCTGGCGGGACAGCAGGCCTCCTATCTCGCCAAGCAGATCAAGGATATCCGCGACGGCCATCGCGTGGTTGCCCAGATGGCCGGTCAGGTCGACGACTACTCCGACCAGGATGCCTGGGACGTGGCGGCCTTCTACGCCGAGCAGAACATCAATATCGGCGAAGCCGACGATGATGCCGAGCTGCTGGCACGCGGCGAAGAGCTCTACCGTGGCGGCGACATGGCCAAGGGTATCCCCTCCTGTGCCGCCTGCCACACCCCCAGCGGCGAGGGCATCGGCAGCGCCGTCTACCCGGGCCTTTCCGGTCAGTTCCCCGACTACACTGTGTCGACGCTGCAGGACTTCGCTGCCGGCGAGCGTAGCAACGATCCCAACAACATGATGCGCGACATCGCCGCCAAGATGAGCGATGCCGACATGGAAGCGGTGGCCAACTACCTCTACGGCCTGCACGACTGAGCCACCTGCGACACACTGTCACGCCTCGCCGTGACAGGCACTGCGGAGGCGGCCAGTGGCCGCCTCCAGCGTTTTACCGCATGACGATTTGCTGCATCATGCGTCGGGAACCCTGATCGGTCGAGCCGTTCAAAGTATGGCGCCCGACCTGCCGGGCCCTACGCCCCATGTGCCAAGGAGAATCTACGCATGTTCAAGACGTTGATGGTAGCCGTCGCCGGTCTCGGCCTGTCCGGCCTGGTTGCGGCCCAGGACGTGGTCGAAGGCCAGCACTACGAGGTCCTCGACAAGGCCGTGGATACCCGCATTGACGAGGACATGACCGAGATCAGCATGATCGAGGTCACCGAAGTGTTCTGGTACGGCTGCCCACACTGCAATCGTCTGCAGCCCAGCCTCAATGCCTGGATCGAGGAGCTCGACGAGGACGTCGCGGTGATCCATATGCCGGCCACCATGGGCGGCGACTGGAACAAACATGCGGCCGTCTATTACGCCGCCGAGGAACTGGGCATCATCGACGAGATCCATGCCGACATCTTCGATGCCATTCACGAGCAGGGCCGCTCGCTCACTGACGACGACGACATCGCCGCCTTCTTCAGCGACTACGGCGTCAGCGAAGACGAGGCGCACCAGGCACTGACCTCCTTCGGCGTACGCAGCCAGGTCAACCAGGCCCATTCACGGATGCGTGCCATGGAGTTGATGGGCGTCCCCGCACTGGTCGTCGACGGCCGCTACGTGGTCAGCCCGTCGAGTGCCGGCAGTCTGGAGAACATGCCCCAGGTCGCCGATGCACTGATCAGCAAGGTGCGTGAAGAACGGAGCCAGTAACCGTGAGCCAGGCCGATGTCCTGCATCGTCCCCACGATGCCAGCCACCTGCGGCTGCTGACCTTCAATCTGCAGGTCGGCATTCACACCTCGGCCTATCATCACTACCTGACGCGTAGCTGGCAGCACTTCCTGCCCCATCCCAAGCGCGCCGGGCGCCTCGATCTGATGAGCGAGGTGCTCGGCAAGTTCGATATCGTCGGCCTGCAGGAGGTCGACGGCGGCAGCTTCCGCTCCGGCAACGTCAATCAGGTCGAGTACCTGGCCAGCCGCGGCGGCTTCCCGCACCACTTCCAGCAGCTCAACCGCAACCTGGGGCGCTTTGCCCAGCACAGCAACGGCCTGCTGTCGCGGCTGCCACCGGCGCGTATCGAAGAGCACCGCCTGCCCGGCACCATGCCCGGGCGCGGCGCCATCCACGCCAGCTATGGCGAGGGCCCAGATGCGCTGCACCTGTTCGTTGCCCACCTGGCGCTGAGCCACCGCGCGCGGGTGCGCCAGCTCGACTATCTCAGCGAGATCATCGCGCCGCTGCGTCACGTGGTGGTAATGGGCGATCTCAACTGCACCCCCGAGCAGCTGCACACCCACGACCGCTTCTGCCGCTCGCTGCCGCTGCATCCGGTCATGCCGCTGCCCAGCTACCCCTCCTGGCAGCCGCGCCGAGCGCTGGATCACATCCTGCTCTCGTCATCGCTGGCCACCACCGAGGTGCGGGTCCTCGACCAGCTGTTCTCAGATCACCTGCCGATCGCCGTCGATCTGACCCTGCCGCTGGCCTGCCAGCAGGCCCTGGGCCGCATCAAGTCCACGGGGTGAGCCGCCCCAACCAAGGGACGCCTGGGGCAGGTCGAGGGGGCTCGCCCCAGAGCGATGGTGGGTGATTTTGTGCGCATAATCGGCGATCATGTCGCGCCACGCTAGAACAACCGTTTACCGTTGAGAGGTCCCATGAGCCGCGCGACTCGCGAGCCGGTGCTGCTATCCCGACTCGATGCTTTCACCGAGGTGATCGGCCGCAGCATTGCCTGGCTAGTACTGGTGATGATGCTGGTGCAATTCGCCATCGTGGTGATGCGCTATCTATTCAACGTGCACAGCATCGTCATGCAGGAGTCGGTGATGTATATGCACGCCATGGTGTTCATGCTCGCCGCCGCCTTCACCCTCAAGCATGACGGCCACGTGCGCGTCGACGTCTTCAATCGTCGCATGTCGCCCCGCGGCCGGGCCTGGGTGGAGCTGTTCGGCACCCTGCTGCTGCTGATTCCGGTGGTGCTGTTCCTGGGCCTCGGCAGCCTGCGCTATGTGGCCAGCAGCTGGGCGATCCTCGAGCGCTCCTCCGACGGCGGCCTGCCGGCGGTGTTCCTGCTCAAGACGCTAATTCCGCTGATGTGCCTGCTACTGCTGCTGCAGGGCATCGCCCAGGCCTGGCGTCAGGTGCTGATCCTGCGCGGACGTCTGCCCGCCGAGAAGACCCACGAGCACGAGGAGATACTGTAAGTGGAAGCCGTGCTCATCTATATGCCGTTCCTGCTGTTCTTCGCCGTATGCGGCGTCCTGATGCTGGGCTACCCGGTGGCGCTGTCGCTGGCCGGCACCGCACTGGCCTTCGCCGGCCTCGGCTTTGCACTGCAGAGCCTGGGCGTGGCGGTGCCCTTCGAAGGGCGTTACATGTCGGCCATGCCCAACCGCCTCTACGGCATCATGACCAACCAGACGCTGCTGGCCGTGCCGCTGTTCGTGTTGATGGGGGTACTGCTCGAGAAGTCGCGGGTCGCCGAGACCCTGCTCGACGCCATGGCGCTGCTGTTCGGGGCGCTGCGCGGCGGACTGGGCATCTCGGTGATATTGGTCGGCATGCTGCTGGCCGCCTCCACCGGGATCGTCGGCGCCACCGTGGTGACCATGGGCCTGCTATCGCTGCCGACCATGCTCAAGCGCGGCTACTCACCGGCGCTGGCTACCGGCACCATCTGCGCCACCGGCACCCTGGGCCAGATCATCCCGCCGTCGATCGCCCTGGTGCTGCTCGGCGACGTGCTCTCCAACGCCTATCAGCAGGCCCAGCTGTCGATGGGCGTATGGAGCCCACGCACCCTGTCGGTGGGCGACCTGTTTATCGGCGCGCTGATCCCCGGCCTGATCCTGGTGGTGGCCTATATCCTCTATGTGGCGGCGGTGGCCTGGCTCAAGCCCGAGACCGCACCGCCCGCCGACCGCCAGGAGCTGATGCGCGAACTCGACTATCGCGGCAGCCTGTGGCCGCTGCTGCTCAAGGGGCTGGTGCCGCCGGTACTGCTGATCGTCGCGGTGCTGGGCTCGATCCTCGGCGGCTTCGCCACCCCCACCGAGGCATCGGCGGTGGGCGCCTTCGGCGCGCTGCTACTGGCGCTCGCCAAGCGTCGACTGTCGTTTACCATCCTCAAGGACGTGGCGCGCACCACCACCCACGTCACCAGCATGGTCTTTCTGATCCTGATCGGCGCGGCGCTGTTCTCGCTGGTGTTCCGCGCCTACGGCGGCGAGCACCTGGTCACCGACCTGTTCGAGGCGCTGCCCGGCGGGGTGATCGGTGCCACCCTGGTGGTGATGCTGGTGATCTTCCTGCTCGGCTTTATTCTCGACTTTATCGAGATCACCTTCGTGGTGGTGCCGATCGTCGGGCCGGTGCTGCTGGCCATGGGCGTCGATCCAATCTGGCTGGGGATCATGATCGCCATCAACCTGCAGACCTCGTTCCTGACGCCGCCCTTCGGCTTCGCGCTGTTCTATCTGCGCGGCGTAACCCCGGATTCGGTGCCGACCACCGCCATCTACCGCGGCGTGATCCCGTTTATCCTGCTGCAGCTGACGATGCTGGGAGCGCTGGCGCTGTTCCCGGCGCTGGCCACCTGGCTGCCCTCGGTGCTGTAGCAAGCGTTACTGGCACAGCGGCGCCAGCCAGGCGTGGGCCAGGTAGAGCACCACCGCGTAGCGGGTGCCCTTGGCAATAGTGATCAGCAGGATGGCCCGCCACCACGGCAGCCGGAACACCCCGGCCAGCACGGTCAACGGGTCACCGATCAGCGGCGCCCAGGAGAGCAACAGGCTCCACTCGCCGAAGCGGTGGTACCAGCGCTCAGCGCGGGCCAGCCCGGCCGGACTGGCGGGAAACCAGCGTCGATTCTGGAAGCGCCGCGCGTAGCGGCCCATCCAGACGTTGATCAAGCTGCCCAGGGTGTTGCCGCTGGTGGCCACCAGCCACAGCGCCAGCGCCGGCTGGCCGAGGCACCACTGGCGTGCCAGCCACACCTCAGAGCCACCGGGCAGCAGGGTGGCGCTGACCAGCGCCACCACGAACAGGCTCAGCATGGCGCCCACCCCATTGACTGCAGTAGCCTAGCCTTCATTGACTCCACCACCCTGACACCTTTGCCATGACCGCTCCCGTTACGATTCCCAATGCCCTGACTATTGCCGGTTCCGACCCCAGCGGTGGCGCCGGCATTCAGGCCGACCTCAAGACCTTCTCGGCGCTGGGCGCCTATGGTACCAGCGTGATCACCGCGCTGACCGCCCAGAACACCCAGGGCGTGCGCGGCGTTCACCCGGTGCCTGCCGACTTTATCGCCACCCAGCTCCGCACCCTGTTCGACGACGTCGAGATCGACGCGGTGAAGATCGGCATGGTGGCCAGCCTGGAGGTCGCCGAAGTGATCCGCGAGGCGCTTGCACGCCACCGCCCGCGCTGGGTGGTGCTCGACCCGGTGATGGTCGCCAAGAGCGGCGACGTGCTGGTCGACGATGCCGGTATTGCCGCAGTGCGCGACATCCTGGTCCCGCTGGCCGACCTGATCACCCCCAACCTGCCGGAGGCCGCGGTCCTGCTGGCGCGCAGCACGCCGACCAGCCCCGACGAGATGGAGGCGATGCTGCCAGCGCTGAGCAGCCTCGGCGCCCCCTATGTGCTGCTCAAGGGCGGCCACCTGCGCGGCGAGCGCTGCCCGGACCTGCTCGCCGAGGCCGGCGGCGCGCGCTGGCTCGACGGCCCGCGCATCGCCACCGACAACCTGCACGGCACCGGCTGCTCGCTGTCGTCGGCGGTCACCGCCTGCCTGGCCCGCGGCGACGATCTGCCCGCGGCGGTCGGCGCCGCCAAGCAGTGGCTGAGCGAGGCGCTCACCGCCAGTGCGCGGCTGCGGGTCGGCCGCGGCCGCGGCCCGGTGCACCACTTTCACGCCTGGTGGTGAACCCTCTGCTTGCAGGCTTGGGCAACTGGCACCATGCTGGTGAGTGACGGCGCCACCGGCGCCACGTGACCCGCATCGAGGGAGGGAAGCTCATGGCCCACACCCTGCTGTTTGCCTGCGACCTGTCCGCCGAGAACCGCGCCGCCTTTGCCCGCGCCCTGCGCATGGCCAACGAGAGCGGCGCGCGCCTCGATGTCATTCACGTGCTCGACCCCCATCTGCCGCACCAGGCGCTGCGCGATATCGAGCCGCTGGTGATCGAGGAGATGCAGCGCATCCTGACCGACCTGCGCGAGGACTACGCCCTCGCCGAGCCGGCTACCCTGCTGCAGACCGTGGCCGGCGCGCCCTATGCCGAGATCATCCGCGAGGCCCACGAGCGCAAGGCCGACATGATCGTGCTCGGCGCCCACCGCAAACGCGGCCAACTCGACCTAGTCGGCGGCACCACCCTGGCCCGTGTGTTGCGCGGCGCGCCCTGCCCGGTGCTCTCGGTGAGCCATGTGGCCACCCAGACCTGGCAGGATATCCTGGTGCCGGTCAACTTCTCGTTGGCCTGCCGCCACACTCTGCGCGAGACCCTCAAACGCTTCCCCGAGGCCAGCGTCACGCTGCTGCATGCCTGGAATATCCCCGGTGAGCGCGAACTCGGTTCGGACAACCACTATGCGCAGTGGCGAGATAGCGAGGTAGCGCGACTGCGCCAGCAACTGGAGCGCGAGATCGACCAGTTGATGGGCGAGTTCGATGCCGTGCCCGAGGTCCGCCTCGAGCTCGAGCAGGGTGATCCGCTGGAGGTGCTGCTGAATCGCCTGCGCCGCCAGCCGCCGGATCTGCTGGCGCTGGGTAGCCGCGGGCCGCTGGGCCGTCAGGGCCACCTCACCGAACAGCTTCTGGCAGAGCCGCACTGCGATGTAATGGTGTGTCGCGCCTGGTAGCCTAGCGCCCCGCCAAAACGGCACAGAACCTATACGAAGAGGAGAGGTCTGTAGGGGATCATACCCTGCCGATGGAGTTCCCATGCGCCCCGCAACCCTGTTCCGCGTCGCTGCGGCTATATTGATCCTGTGTCTAACCGTCAGCCCGGTTGCCCTGGCCCAGAGCGAGTCGCGGATCGAGGTGCGCGGTGCCGAATTCGCTACCCAGCTCGAAGACAACGGCACTCGCTACGTTCTGCTGGGCAGCGGTGTATTCCGCTATATGGTGTGGAACGCCTACGCCGGCGCCTACTACCAGGACGAAACCGCCAGCGCCCCGGCGCCGCAGTCCAACGTTCCCAAGCGGCTGGAGTTGGAGTACTTCCACGCCATCGAGGCCGATGATTTCGCCGAGGCGACCCGCGAGACGCTGCGCGACACCCTGGATGCCGAGGCCTTTGCCCGACTCAGTGACGAGTTGGAGACTTTCAATCAGGCCTACCGCGACGTGGCGCCCGGCGACCGCTACGCGCTGAGCTGGGACGGCAGCGAGCTGCGTCTGGCGCTCAACGCCGAGACGCTCTATCGCAGCGATGATCTGGCACTGGCCAACGCCCTGTTCGGCATCTGGTTGGGCAGCAACCCGCTGCGCCGCGATTTCCGCGACGCCCTGCTGGGGCGCTGAGCGGCTATACTGGCGCGCCGACCACCGCCACAGGAGCCCGCATGCGAGCATTGATTCAACGCGTACGCCGCGCCAGCGTAGAGGTCGACGGCCAGACCATTGGCGCTATCGACCACGGCCTGCTGGCGCTGATCGGCGTCGAGAAGGGTGACGATGAGGCCCGCGCCGACAAGCTGCTGCACAAGCTGCTGCACTACCGGGTGTTCAGCGACGCCGAGGGCAAGATGAACCGCAATGTGCAGCAGGCCGAGGGCGGGCTGCTGCTGGTCTCGCAGTTCACCCTGGCCGCCGACACCCACAAGGGGCTGCGCCCGAGCTTCTCCAGCGCCGCGCCGCCCGCCGAGGGTGAGCGACTGTTCACTTACCTGCTGACCCGCGCCCAGGCGAGCTGGCCGCGGGTCGCCTGCGGCGAGTTCGGCGCCGATATGCAGGTGGCGCTGATCAACGACGGGCCGGTGACCTTTCTGCTGGAGAGCTGAGAGCGCCAACGACGGTTGCATGGGCAGAGCCGGGGAAGCGCAAAAGCGACATATACCCCGGATTGCTGGTGCAAACGAAGCAACGTCCGGCGCTCGCCAGGGATGGCGAGCGAGGGTCACTCGTGAGGGATTATGTTGTGACCCGACGGACAGGTTGCGAGTGCAGCGCCAGGGTTTCAATCCGGGGGTCGCGACTTGCGCTTTCCCGGAGAATGCCATGAGTGCGCCGCACTTTCCCAACCAATGTAGTGAGTACGCCATGCATTCGGCGCCGCATTACCCCTCGCTTAGCTCCGCCTCCATGGCCTCCAGCGCCTCCTCGGCGGCCAGCCAGTCGGCTTCGAGATCGTTGAGCTGCGACTTGAGCTCACCCTGGCGCGCCAGCGCCGCGGTCAGCTCCTCCTTGCGCGCGGGGTCGGTGTAGAGCTCGGCGTCGCCCAGCGTCTCTTCCACCTCTGTCAGTGTCGCCTGGATCTTGTCCATCGCCTGCTCGGCACGGTCGCGCTGCTTCTTCAGTGGACGTAGCTTCTCGCGCAACTCGGCCGCCGCGCGCCGAGACGCCTTGCGGTCCTCGCGGGGCGCCTCCTCGCTCTTGTCGACCCGCGCCTCGCGGCGCTCCCCCTCGAGGCGCGCCTTGAGCCAGGCACGATAGTCCTCGAGGTCGCCGTCGAAGGGCTCCACCCGGTGGTCGGCCACGCGCCAGAACTCGTCCACCGTGGCACGCAGCAGGTGGCGGTCGTGGGAGACGATGATCACCGTGCCCTCGAAGCTGGCCAGCGCCTCGGTGAGCGCCTCGCGCATCTCCAGGTCGAGGTGGTTGGTGGGCTCGTCGAGCAGCAGCAGGTTGGGTTTCTGCCACGCCACCAGGGCCAGTGCCAGGCGCGCCTTCTCGCCACCGGAGAAACTGCCGGCCACCTCGAAGGCGTCGTCGCCCTTGAAGCCGAAGCCGCCCAGGAAGTTGCGGATCTCCTGGTCGCTGGCGGTGGGCGAGAGCCGCTGCACGTGCATGAACGGGCTCGCCGTGAGATCGAGCCCGTCGAGCTGATGCTGGGCGAAGTAGCCAATCACCAGATGCTCGCCGGGCACCCGCTTGCCGGCCAGCGGCGCCAACTCTCCGGTCAGCGACTTGATCAACGTCGACTTGCCGGCCCCGTTGGGCCCCAGCAGACCGATGCGACTGCCGGGCAGCAGGGTGACCTTGACGTCGTCGAGCTGCACGCTCTCGTGGCCGGCTTCATCGCGATAGCCGAGCCGCGCCTCGTCCAGCACCAGCAGCGGATGCGAGGTCTTGTCCGCCGCGGGAATCGAGAAGTGGAAGGGCGAGTCGGCGTGAGCCAGGGCGATATCGCCCATGCGCTCGAGCATCTTGAGGCGACTCTGGGCCTGACGCGCCTTGGTGGCCTGGGCGCGAAAGCGCGCCACGAAGCGCTCGATCTCCTCCTTGCGCGCCTGCTGCTTGGCGGCCTCGGCCTGCTGCAGCGCCAGCTTTTCGGCGCGGGTGCGCTCGAAGGTCGAGTAGTTGCCGCGATAGAGCACCAGCCGACCGCGATCAAAGTGCACGATGTGGTCACACACCGCGTCGAGGAAGTCGCGGTCGTGGGAGATCAGCAGCAGGGTGCCGGGATAGCGCGTCAGCCACTGCTCGAGCCACAGCAGGGCGTCGAGGTCGAGGTGGTTGGTGGGCTCATCGAGCAGCAGCAGGTCGGAGGGCATGAACAGCGTGCGCGCCAGATTGACGCGCATCCGCCAGCCACCGGAGAAGTCGGAGAGCGGCCGCGTCAGATCGCGCTGCGTGAAGCCCAGCCCGACCAGCAGCTGGGCGGCCCGCGCCGGGGCACTGTAGCCGTCGAGGGCCTCGATCTTGCCGTGCAGTTCGGCCTCGCGATGAGCCTCGCCGCTGGCCTGGGCCGCGGCCAGGGCGGCCTCGGTGGCGCGCAGCTCGCGGTCGCCGTCGAGCACGTAGTCGACGATGGCGCGATCCAGTGCGGCGATCTCCTGGTCCATATGCGCGATACGCTGGCCACCGGACATCTCGACCTGGCCCTTGTCCGGCGTCAGCTCCCCCAGCAGCAGCTTGAACAGGCTCGACTTGCCGGCCCCGTTGGGGCCGACGATGCCCGCCTTGTGGCCGCCGTGCAGGGTCAGCTCGGCGCCCTCGATCAGCGTCTGGGTGCCGCGTTGCAGCGAGAGTTGGCGCAGTGCGATCATGCTGGCTCCGGTAGCTCGGCAGGGGGGCTTACCCACCCCGAAGGAACGAATGGCATGGATTCTACCCAATTATTGGCGCATTTGCGGGCCTGTCTACGCGAGGCGCCGCTATGGGACTTCGCTCTCGCGCTGTATGGCCGCGACGGCGTCGAAGCGGCCTGCCTGCAGTTGCAGGACGAAGCCCGCACCGATGTCTGCGAACTGCTATGGCTATGCTGGCTCGACGTCCACGGGCTGGTAGCTGACGGCAAACTCAGCGCCGCGCTGGCGCCGCTGCGACACTGGCAGGCCGAAATGACCCAGCCGCTGCGACAGCGTCGGCGCGCACTAAAACAGCAAGCACTTACTCACCCCGAGATTGCCGAGCTGCGCGAAGCCATCAAGCGCGCCGAGCTGCTGGCCGAGCGTGAAGCGCTGCGCCTGTTACAGCGAATCAGCGAGGATCAACTGGCTCCTGAGGGCATACTTCGGCCTCGCGAACCGACCGACCTCCCCTTGGTAGAACGCCTGTACGCCTGGCTACCCGAACAGAAAAAACAGCACCTTTGCGCCCTGCAAACCCTCGAAAGCCGCCTTGACCCCTCTCGGGGCCCGCGCTAGCCTGAAATCACAACTGCATGTTTTTAAACCTGCACTTCAGCCAGTCGGGATGTATCGATGCTGGCTCAACCTTGTGAGGGAAGACAAAAATGATGGTTCGCAACCTACTTACCGCCGCCAGTGTCGGCGCTCTTCTGTTCGGCCTCTCCGCCGCAGCCAGTGCCGATAACTGGCGCTACGCCCACGAAGAGTTCGAAGGCGATGTCCAGGATGTCTTCGCCGTGGCCTTCAAGGAGTATGTCGAGGACAACTCCGACCATACCGTACAGATCTATCGCTTCGGTGAGCTCGGCGAGTCCGACGACATCATGGAGCAGACCCAGGCCGGCATCCTGCAGTTCGTCAATCAGTCACCGGGCTTCACCGGGTCGCTGATTCCCGAAGCGCAGATCTTCTTCATCCCCTATCTGCTGCCCACCGATGAAGAGACCGTGGTCGAGTTCTTCAACACCTCCACGGCGATTCACGAAACCTTCCCCGAGCTGTATGCCGAGCAGGGCCTCGAGCTGCTCAAGATGTATCCGGAAGGCGAGATGGTCGTCACCCTGGACGAGCCCTTCACTACCCCGGACGAGCTTCGCGGCAAGAACATCCGCACCATGACCAACCCACTGCTCTCCGAGACCTACCGCGCCTTTGGCGCCACGCCGACGCCGCTGCCGTGGGGCGAGGTCTACGGCGGCCTGCAGACCAACATCATCCAGGGCCAGGAGAACCCGATCTTCTGGATCGAGTCCGGCGGCCTGTATGAGGTCTCCCCCAACCTGGTGTTCACCGGCCACGGTTGGTTCACCACCGCGATGATGGCCAACCAGGACTTTTTCGATGGTCTCTCTGAAGAGGATCAGCAGCTGGTGCGTGACGCCACCGAAGCGGCCTACGAGCACACCATAGAGCATATCTCCGGGCTCGCCGACGATTCGCTGGCCGCCATTCAGGAAGCGTCTGACGAAGTCACCGTGACGCGCCTCGATGAAGAGCAGATCGAAGCCTTCCGCGAGCGCGCCCCGCAGGTCGAAGAGCGCTTCGTCGAGATGACCGGCGACCGTGGCGCCGAACTGCTCCAGCAGTTCAAGGACGACCTCGAGGCCGTCACCAACGAGTGATGCCGCGTCAGACACGCTTGGCGTGCGTCGCAGCTAACCGCACAGGGGGCAGCCGCAAGGCTGCCCCCTTATCGTTGGCACTCGGCCAATCAGCGTTGATAGCGCGCCTGCAACCGGTGAAACAACAGCATAGGCTGAGGACGTCACCGTTCGTTTACACGCAACCCTGTACGCTATTCAGACCGCGAGGAGTCCTTCGACATGGACATGAGCGAAGAAGACGTCGCTGAAAAACATTACCGCTCCACCCTGCCCGGCCCATTGGGCGTGATCGACACATGGATCAGCAGGACAGAATCCGTGATCCTCGCCGTGGGGGTGATCCTGATGGCGATCAATACGGTGGCCAACGTTATCGGCCGCTTCGTCTTCGGCGAGAGCCTGCACTTCTCCGAAGAGGTCAACCGCATCCTGATCGTGATGATCACCTTCGCCGGGATCGGCTACGCCGCCCGCCACGGCCGCCATATCCGCATGTCGGCGATCTATGATGCACTGCCCACCGGCGGGCGCCGCTGGCTGATGATCTTTATCTGCCTGTTCACCGCACTGGTCATGTTCACGCTCTGCTACTACTCGATCGGCTATATCCAGACCACCTACAGCCGAGGCCGGGTACTGCCCTCGCTGAGCATCCCGATATGGATCATGTACCTGTGGGTACCAGTGGGCTTCACCGTCACCGGGATCCAGTACCTGCTCACTGCCTTCAAGAACCTGACCTCTCGTGACGTCTATCTCTCGACCCATGTGGTCGACGGGTACAAGGACACGGAAACCGAAGTCTGACGCGGGGAACGCACCATGACGACAATCATTATCTCCATCATGATCGTGCTGCTGCTGCTCGGCTTCCCGATGATGATCCCGCTGGTCACCGCTGCTTTCGTTGGTTTCTACATGACCTTCGGCGGTACCGGCCAGATGGAAACCCTGATCCAGCAGATGATGGGTGGCATACGCCCCACCGCGCTGATCGCCGTGCCGATGTTCATTCTGGCCGCCGATATCATGACCCGTGGCCAGTCCGCGCACCGTCTGATCAACATGGTGATGAGCTTCGTCGGCCATGTGAAGGGCGGTCTGGCGGTGAGTACCGCCGCCTCCTGTACGCTGTTTGGTGCGGTCTCGGGTTCGACCCAGGCCACCGTGGTGGCGGTGGGCTCGCCGCTGCGTCCGCGTATGCTCAAGGCCGGCTACAAGGATCCCTTTACCCTGGCGTTGATCATCAACTCCAGCGACATCGCTTTTCTGATCCCGCCCAGCATCGGCATGATCATCTACGGGGTCATCTCCGGCACCTCGATCGGCGAACTGTTTATCGCCGGCATCGGCCCGGGGCTGCTGATCCTGTTCATGTTCTCGATCTACTGCGTGATGTATGCGGTGATCAAGGATGTGCCTACCGAGCCCAAGTCGACCTGGCGCGACCGCCTCACCGCGGTCCAGCGGGCGCTGTGGCCGCTGGGCTTTCCGGTGCTGATCGTTGGCGGCATCTACGGCGGCATATTCAGCCCCACCGAGGCCGCCGCCGCCTGCGTGCTGTATGCGGTGCTGCTGGAGTTCGTGGTGTTCCGCTCGCTCAAGCTGCAGCATATCTACACGATCGCCAAGTCCACCGGCCTGATCACCGCCGTGGTGTTTATCCTGGTGGCCGTCGGCAACGGCTTCTCGTGGGTGATCTCGTTTGCTCAGATTCCCCAGGAGATACTCGCTGCAGTGGGCATCGACGACGCCGGGCCAGTCGGCGTATTGATCGCTATCTCGATCGCCTTCTTCGTGGCCTGCATGTTCGTCGATCCCATCGTGGTGATCCTGGTGCTGACGCCGATCTTCGCCCCGGCCATCGCCGCCTCGGGGCTCGACCCGGTACACGTCGGCGTCATCATCACCCTGCAGGTGGCGATCGGCTCGGCCACGCCACCCTTCGGTTGCGATATCTTCACCGCCATCGCGATCTTCAAGCGCCCCTACTGGGAAGTGATACGCGGCACGCCGCCATTCATCTTCATGCTGGTGCTGGCGGCGGCGCTGGTGATCATGTTCCCGCAGATCGCGCTGTTCCTGCGTGACCTGGCGTTCCGTTGAGCCAGCTAAGGGTGTGCCCCACAAGGAGGAGGTGACGATGTTCAAGCGAATCCTGGTCCCGGTCGACGGTTCCAAGCGTGCGCTGCGGGCGTTGGACAAGGCCATCGAGCTGCAGCAGCTGACCGGTGCCGAGCTCTACGTGCTGTGCGTGTTCAAGCACCACAGCCTGCTCGAGGCGTCGCTGTCGATGGTGCGTCCTGAAAAGCTCGATATCCCCGACGACGCCCTCAAGGAGTACGCCACCGAGATCGCTCTGCATGCCAAGCATCGCGCCATCGAGCTTGGCGTCGAGGGGGTGCGCGCCTTCGTCAAGGGCGGCCGGCCATCGAGCACTATCGTGCGCTTCGCCCGCAAGCGTGAGTGCGACCTGATCGTGCTCGGCTCCAAGGGCACCAACGGCGAGTCGAGCATTCTGGGCAGCGTCTCGCAGCGAGTCGCGAGTATGGCCAAGTGCCCGGTCCTGGTCGTTTAGTCGATGATTGCACCGCAATGGCGCGGGTGCGGAAACTCATGGCGCCTGATAGAGTCCGAGACACGACGACGTTTATCGAATCGAGGACTCTGCATGAAGACACTGGTTTCCGCTGCGGCATTCGGCAGCCTGCTGGCCGCCGCCCCGCTGGCCCTGGCCGCCCCCGAGACTGAGCAAGAGCAGCTCAGCTACAGCCTGGGCGTGACCCTCGGCCAGAGCCTGGTACAGGACGTCGAGGAGCTCGATCTCGACGCCTTTACCCAGGCCATCGAGGATGTCTATGCCGGCGGCGAGCTGGCCTTGAGCGAGGAGCAGATGGCCGAGGCGCTGACCCGCTTCCAGGAGAGCGCCATGGAAAGTCGCGAGGCCCAGGCGTCCCAGGCCGCCGAGGCCAACCGCGAAGCCGGCGAAGCCTTCCTGGCCGAGAACGCCGAAGAAGAGGGCGTCGAAGTCACCGACTCCGGCCTGCAGTATCAGGTGGTGGAGTCCGGCGACGGGCCAAGCCCGGGTGCCTCGGACAGCGTAGAAGTGCACTATGAGGGCACCCTGCTCGACGGCACCGTGTTCGATAGCTCCTATCAGCGCGGCGAGCCGGTCAGTTTCCGCGTCGACCAGGTCATCGAAGGCTGGCAGGAAGCCCTGCAGCTGATGAGCGTCGGTGACACCTGGATGATCTACCTGCCCTCCGAGCTCGCCTACGGCGAAGCCGGTACCGGCGGCCCGATCGGCCCCAACGAAACGCTGATCTTCAAGGTCGAGCTGCTCGGCATCGACGATTGATCGCGATGAAACCCACTCTGATAGTGTGCGGCTTGGCGCTGGGCCTGGCGGGCCCGGCGCTAGCCGACAGCGACACGCTCCCCGCCCTGCCCGTTCTCGATATCGCCCCTGATCGCGTCAGCGTGGTGGGCGTCTCGTCCGGCGGCTACATGGCCACCCAGCTGGCAGTGGCCTTTCCCGAGACCTTCCGTGGCCTGGGCGTGTTCGCCGCGGGTCCCTGGGGCTGCGCCCAGGGTAGCCTGCGCCTGGCGCTGGGCCAGTGCATGGGGCAGCGCCACGGCATGCCGGAACTGAGCGAACTGGATAGCCGCCTGGCTGCCTTCCGCGATCAGGAGCGGCTTGGCCCCACCGATGCCTTGGCACGTCAGCGAGTCTTCGTATGGCACGGCGAGGAGGACGAGGTGGTCGACCCGGCGCTCGGCGAACTTCTCGCGACCCAGTATCGCCAGTGGCTGGAAACCCCCGAGCAGCTGAGTTTCGTCATGGCCGAGGACGTCGGCCATGGCTGGCCGGTGGGCGGCACCGGCCTGGCCCACATCACCGAGCTGGCCGACTGCCGCCTCGGCGGCAGCCCGCACCTGCTGGCCTGCGACCGCGATGCGGCAGGCGAGGCACTGACCTGGCTCTACGACGACCTGACGCCTCCCGAGGACGACGCACGCGGTACCCTGCTGGCCTTCGATCAGGGCGAGTTCTATCGCGGCTCAGGGCTCGCCGAGCAGGGCCAGCTCTACTTGCCCAAGGCGTGTGAAGAGGGGGCACCCTGCGGGCTGGTGGTAGCGCTGCACGGCTGCAATATGAACCAGGCACAGGTCGAGGACGCCTTTGTGCGGCATACCGGGCTCAATGCCTGGGCGGACGCCAATGACCTGGCCGTGCTCTACCCGCAGACGGATACCAGCATGGCCAATCCCCAAGGCTGCTGGGACTGGTGGGGCTTCGACGAGAGCAGCTGGGAACCTGCGGCCGGCCACGAGACCCGCGACGGCCACCAGGTGCAGGCGCTACACGCCATGGTCAATCGGCTGAGCGGTGCCGACGCCGAGCAAGAGGATGCGCCATCCCGTTGAGGATGGCAGCTCAGTTGCCGTTGAATTCGTGCCGAATGGCCGAGATCAGCGTGTGCGGCGTCGGCGCATAGAGTACCCGCTGGCGGATCTCGCCGTGGCGGTCGACCAGGTACATCGAGGAGCTGTGGTCGACGGTATACTCCATCGCCGAGCCCTCCATGTCGTGCCGGCGCCAGAACAGGTTATAGCGCTCGGCGATATCGTCGAGCTGCTCTTCGCTGCCACGTGCACCGATGAACTGCTCGCCGAAGTAGCCAACGTACTCTTCGAGACGCTCGAGGGTATCCCGCGCCGGGTCGACGGTGATCAGCACCGGGACGAGGCGCTCGGCGTGCTCCGGCTCGAGCTGCTGCAGCGCCTGGCGGATGACGGCCAGCGTCATTGGGCAGATATCCGGGCAATAGGTGTAGCCGAAGAACAGCACCGCGAGCTCGTC
Source organism: Halomonas sp. ML-15 (assembly GCF_014779595.1). GTDB lineage: Bacteria > Pseudomonadota > Gammaproteobacteria > Pseudomonadales > Halomonadaceae > Franzmannia. Next base: position 69,529 of record NZ_JACXZT010000009.1, on the reverse strand, counting down.
GTCGTCCATCGACGCCAGCGAGAAGTCGCCCTGGGTCGAAGGCAACGCCACCTCGCCACCGCGCGGCTCGCCGTCATCGCCCTGCTGCTGCACCCACCAGATCGTGCCAAGCGCCACTACCAATACCAGAGAGGCGAGTCCCGCCCATAGCGTCTTGCGCGTCATACCGAATTCCTCTTGATATCGAAGTCGAACCAGCTGCCCTTGCGCCCCTGGGGCGTTTCCACCACCACCTGGACGCGCCACGGCATCACCTCCTCGGTGCAGACGCCGATCTGGCCATCGCCGCGGTACACCCCATTGCCTTGCGACTCGAGGGTAAACCGGTTGATACCCATATGCATATTGCGGCCTACCAGCTCGACGGTCACCGCCTGTGCCTCGAGGCCATCCAGGCGCACCTCGATGGGCAGTATCTCGAGCTCACGCAGCTCACCGTCGAAATCCAGCGACAGCCGCGAGGCCATGCCCAGGCTCGCCTCGCAGGCACCCTGGTGGAGGTCACAGGGCGAGCTTGGCGGGTACCAGGTGACGTCCTCGCTGCTGCCGCGGAAATAGTAGTTGGCGAGATACCACAGCGCCACGACCACCGTCACCAGGGTGACCATGATCAGCAGATTGAGCAGCGGTGAGCGCGGGGTCGCCTCGTCCGACGATGGGGGCAGCGTGGTCATGGCGGCACCAGGACCCTCCAATGCAGTAGCAATTGCCGGTAAGCTTATCAGTGTTTGCCTCACGGCAACCTGTGAAAGGTTGTCGCATCCCTAAGTCGATGACAAGGAGCCCTCATGGGTGACGTGGCCGGTGCGCTGGGCCCGCTGTTTATGTTGATCCTGCTGGGCGCCGCGCTGGGCTGGAAACGCCTGCCGGGCGGCGATTTCTGGCCACAGCTTGAGAAGCTGATCTACTTCCTGCTGTTTCCCGCCATGCTGGTGGCCACCCTGGCCACCGCGGATGTCAGCCAGGTGCCGGTGGGACGGGTAGCACTGGTATTGCTCGGGGTGATGGCGGCCCTTGGCGCCCTGCTGTGGCGGCTGCGCTACCAGCTGGGCCTGGAACCGGCCGCCTTCACCTCGGTGTTCCAAGGCGCGCTGCGCTTCAATACCTATGTCGGTGTGGCCGGGGCCAGCGCCCTCCACGGCAGCGCCGGTGCCACCGTCGCTGCCGTGGCCGTGGCGCTGATGGTACCGGTGGTCAACGTGCTGTGCGTGGCGAGTTTCATTGCCGCCGGCACCCTGGGGCCGGCCAGCCTCGGCAAGAGCCTGCTGGCACTGGTGCGTAATCCGCTGATCCTGGGCTGCCTGGTAGGGATTACCCTCAACCTGAGCGGCATCGGCCTACCGGGCTGGAGCGCCCAGACCGTCGGCCTGCTGGGCAGCGCGGCGCTCCCCTTGGGCCTGGTAGCGGTGGGCGTCGCACTGCGACCACGGGCGCTGGTGCGCCTCGACCGCGGCGTATGGGCCGCCAACCTGCTCAAACTGGTGGCCATGCCGGCCCTGGTGCTGGTGCTGGCGCTGCTGCTCGGCCTCGATCCGGTGAGCCGCGACGTGGCGCTACTGTTTGCCGCACTGCCCACTGCCACCTCGGCCTATATTCTGGCTCGCCAGCTGGGCGGCGATGCCGAATTGATGGCGGCGCTGATCACCGGTCAGACGCTGCTGGCGATGCTGACGCTGCCGCTGTGGCTGAGGCTGGCCGGCAGTTAAATAAAAAATATTCTCGTTACGCTTGACGCCGCGAATGCGAACGATTATCTTAACAACCGTGGCGCTGCCAGGCGCCACACGCCATAGCAGAGAATGTCAGGTTTTCTGCCATGGTTTCTCCTCATCAAGCTAGTCACGGTCTTTTGCCGCTCCTCCGGGAGCGGCCTTTTCTTTTCTATCCCCACAAAAATGCGCCCAGCGCTATTCCCGTCACTATTAGCGAGGGGCGCCGGCGGCAGGCCGAAGAGGAGGTTCAACGCCATGGGTGAGGAGCACTGCTCCGAACGGGCTGGCCATGGATGGCCAGCACCGGTCCTGCAAGCGGAGCAGGATGCGAGAGCGCAGCAGGGCGTTGGTAGCGCCCAGGGATGGGTTTACAGCGCCTCCTCATAGGCCTGCCACCGGATCAGCCCTGAGCGATACTGCTAAATGCTTGAGCCAGGACATGACAATACGAGGGGCCGCCTAAGCGTCGCGGGCGTAGATCAGGTCCCAAACGCCGTGGCCCAGGCGCTCGCCGCGGGCCTCGAACTTGGTCAGCGGCCGGAAGTCGGGGCGCGGCACATAGGGTGCCGTCTCAGCCGCTGCGGTGTTGCGATAGCCCGGCGCAGCGTCCATCACCTCGGCCATCCACTCGGCGTAGGCCGCCCAGTCGGTGGCCAGGTGAAAGGTGCCCCCCAGCTTGAGGCGGGTGCGCACCAGCTCGACGAAGGCCGGCTGGACGATACGCCGCTTGTGATGCTTCTTCTTCGGCCAGGGGTCGGGGAAGAACAGCTGCAGCGCGTCGAGGCTGGCCTCCGGCAGGCACTCCTCGAGCACCCGCAGGGCATCCTCGCGGTAGACCCGCAGGTTGGTCAGGCCACGCTTGTCGGCCTCGTCGAGCAGCTTGCCCACCCCGGGAGCGTGCACCTCGATACCGATAAAGTCGCTGTCGGGATGCGTGGCGGCCTGCTCGATCAGCGAGGCGCCCATACCAAAGCCGATCTCCACCACCCGCGGCGCACGGCGCCCAAACAGCACATCGAGATCCTGTCGGCCATCGGCCAGGGTCAGCCCCAGCCGCGGCCAGACCTCCTCCAGGCCGCGGGTCTGGGCAACGGTCATGCGCCCGGCACGCAGCACATAGCTCTTGATGCCGCGCCGATGCAGCGGGGCCTCGGTGGGCTCTTGCGCTTGAACGGCGTCGTCGGATCGATCGTGGGTGGTATCACTCATGCGTCACGTGGGTCTCGTCGGGGGGTGTCAGCCGTTGATACGGCCGGCGAAGGGCGAGGAGGGTTCGGCGCTCTGGCGACGCGGCATGCGCCCGGCCAGGAAGGCGGCACGTCCGGCCTCGACGGCCTGCTTCATGGCCGCCGCCATCAGCACCGGCTGGCGCGCATGAGCAATCGCCGAGTTCATCAGCACCCCGTCGCAGCCCAGCTCCATGGCCATGGCGGCGTCGGAGGCGGTGCCAATGCCGGCATCCACCAGCACCGGCACCTCGGCCTGCTCGATGATGAGCCGCACATTATGCGGGTTCTGGATACCGTGACCGGAGCCGATCAGCGAGCCCAGCGGCATTACCGCGCAGCAGCCCAGGCGTTCGAGCTCCTTGGCGACGATAGGATCGTCGCTGGTGTAGACCATGACATCGAAGCCGTCCTTGATCAGCTCCTCGGCGGCCTTGAGTGTCTCCACCACGTTGGGATAAAGGGTCGCGTCATCGCCCAGCACCTCGAGCTTGACCAGCTTGTGGCCGTCGAGCAGCTCGCGGGCCAGCTTGCAGGTGCGCACCGCATCCTTGGCGGTATAGCAGCCCGCCGTGTTAGGCAGCAGAGTAAAGCGCTCAGGCGGTACCACGTCGAGCAGATTGGGCGCGCCGGCTTCCTGCCCCAGATTGGTGCGGCGCACGGCGAAGGTCACCACCTCGGCGCCTGAGGCCTCAATGGCGGCCGCGGTCTCATCGAAATCGCGGTACTTGCCGGTGCCGACCAGCAGCCGCGAGGCGAAGCGATGCCCTGCCACTTGCAGCGGCTGGTCCTGAAAACGGTCTGTCATGGTGGCTCCTCTAGCCCCCGCCGATGGCGTGGACGATTTCAACGCGATCGCCGTCGGCCAGCCCCTGCTGGGCATGCTGGCTGCGCGGCACGATCTCTTCATTGACCTCGACGGCAATGCGTCTGCCGGTCAGGTCGAGGGAGGCGATCAGGTCGCTGATGGTGGCCTCGGCCTCGAGGGTTCTGGCTTCGCCGTTGAGCAGGATCTGCATGGCGGTCCTCCAGCGAATCTCAGCGGTTCGGGGGTCGCTATTGTAGCCTGTTAATCGATGCCAGGGTACGGTATGAGCGCCTTCGACAAGGAGATTTCCCCATGCGAGACACCCCCTGGTGGCTGGCGATAGCGCTCAGTGGCGGCCTTGCCGTGACGCTCGGTGCCTTCGCCGCCCACGGCCTGCAGGGCCAGCTGCCGGCGCGCCTGCTGGCGGCCTTCGAGACCGGCGTGCGCTATCAGATGTGGCATACCCTGGCGATGCTCGGCGTCCTGGCCTGGCGGGCCGGCCAGCCCCTGCGCGGCCAGCAGCTGACGCTGGGACTCTGGGCGCTAGGCATGGTGCTGTTCTCGGGATCGCTCTACGCCCTGGCGCTGAGTGGCATCGGTCGGCTGGGGATGATCACCCCGCTGGGCGGCGTCGCCTTTATCGCCGGCTGGATCGCCCTGGCGGCCACCGCACTGCGTGCTCAGTCGGCGTCGGGCAGGACATAGGTCGCCGTGACGAGCGCCACCGGCTCCTCGTCGCCAGCGGAAAACAGCTGCACCTCGCCCACTGCCAGGCGGCGGCCGAGCTTGACGATGCGCGCGTTGGCGATCAGGTCGCGGTCGCCGCGGGCGCGGCGCAGAAAGTGGCAGTTCATATTACTGGTCACCGCCATCGGCTCGGGGCCGATCTGCGCCAGGATCGCCACGTAGAGGCAGACATCGGCCAACCCCATCATGCTCGGCCCGGAGACACAGGCCCCGGGGCGCAGGTGTTCGTCCTCGATGGCCAGGCTCATGGTGGCGCGCATCTCGTCGACACCCTCGATGGTGCCCTCGCGATGGGGAAACACCTCGTCGAGAAATTCCTCGATGGCGGCTGCGGTCATTACGGTCATGGCGCCCTCCTGGCGGCTCGGCGGCGAGTGTCGCTGCGCCCAAGATAGCGCAAGGTTCGCTGCACGGCGATATCCCTGCGGCTTACTCGCCACATAACGCAACGGGCCCCGGTGCTAATGCACCGGGGCCCGTCATCACACTCGGCCGGGATTACTTGGCCTTGTGCACCTGGCGCCACTCGTGGAGAAGCGGTTCGGTGTAGCCTGCCGGCTGCTCGCGCCCCTTGAAGATCAGGTCACAGGCGGCCTTGAAGGCAGTGGAGGCGGAGAAGTCGGCGCTCATGGCGGTGTAGCTGGGATCGCCGGCATTCTGCTCGTCGACCACCTTGGCCATGCGCTCCAGGGTCTTCTGCACGCGCTCGGCGTCGACTACCCCGTGGCGCAGCCAATTTGCCAGGTGCTGGCTGGAGATGCGCAGCGTGGCGCGGTCTTCCATCAGGCCGACATTGTGAATGTCCGGCACCTTGGAACAGCCCACGCCGTGCTCGACCCAGCGCACCACGTAGCCGAGGATGCCCTGACAGTTGTTGTCGAGCTCCTGCTGGATCTCCTCGTCGGACCAGTTGGCGTTCTCGGCTACCGGCACCGTCAGCAGGTCGTCGAGCAGATCGACATCCCCCTGGCCTTCCAGTTCGCGCTGCACGGCGCCCACATCCACCTGGTGGTAGTGCAGAGCGTGCAGGGCAGCCGCAGTGGGCGACGGCACCCAGGCGGTGTTGGCACCCGCCTTGGGATGGCCGATCTTCTGTTCTAGCATGGCAGCCATCAGGTCGGGCATGGCCCACATGCCCTTACCGATCTGGGCGCGCCCGCGCAGACCACAGGCCAGACCGACCAGCACGTTGTTACGCTCGTAGGCGCCGATCCACTTGGCGCCCTTCATGTCGCCCTTGCGAATCATGGGACCGGCTTCCATAGCGGTGTGCATCTCGTCGCCGGTGCGGTCGAGGAAACCGGTATTGATGAACACCACCCGCGACGCCGCCTCGTTGATGCAGGCCTTGAGGTTGACGGTGGTACGCCGCTCCTCGTCCATGATGCCCATCTTGAGGGTATCGCGGGCCATGCCGAGGATGTCTTCGACGCGACCGAACAGCTCGTTGGCGAAGGCGACCTCCTTGGGGCCGTGCATCTTGGGCTTGACGATATACACCGAGCCGGCACGCGAGTTGCGCGGCTCATCGCCGCCCTTGTTGAGGTCGTGCAGGGCCAGCAGGCCGGTCACCGCGGCATCGAGGATGCCCTCCGGCAGCTCGTTACCGTCGCCATCGAGCACCGCCGGGTTGGTCATCAGATGCCCGACGTTGCGCACGAACATCAGCGCGCGACCGGGCAGGGCCAGGCTACCGCCATCGGGGGTCAGGTACTGGCGGTCCGGGTTGAGGCGGCGGGTGATGGTCTTGCCGCCCTTGTCGAGCTGCTCTTCCAGGTCGCCCTTCATCAGCCCCAGCAAGTTACGATAGACGCCGACCTTGTCCTCGGCATCGACTGCCGCCACCGAGTCCTCACAGTCCATGATGGTGGTCAGAGCCGCCTCGACCAGCAGGTCCTTGACCCCGGCCGGATCGGTCTTGCCGATCGGATGGCTGGTGTCGAACTGGATTTCCAGGTGCAGGCCGTGGTTGGCGAGCAGGATGGCATCGGGCTTGGCCGCGTCACCCTGGAAACCGACCAGCTTGCCAGGATCCTTGAGGCCGGTCTCGCGGCCGCCGTCGAGGGTCACTATCAGGTGGCCGTCGCGCAGCGCGTAGTTGACGGCATCGCGGTGCGAACCGGTGGCCAGCGGCGCGGCGCGGTCGAGCACGCCGCGCGCATAGGCGATGACCTTGTCACCGCGCTTGGGGTTGTAGCTGGTGCCCTTTTCGGCGCCATCTGCCTCGCTGATGGCGTCGGTGCCATACAGGGCGTCGTAGAGGCTGCCCCAGCGGGCATTGGCGGCGTTCAAGGCATAGCGGGCATTGCTCGCCGGCACCACTAGCTGCGGGCCGGCCTGGGTGGCGACCTCGGCATCGACGTTAACGGTAGTCGCGGTTACCTTGGCCGGGGCGTCGGCAAGGTAGCCAACACGCTTGAGAAAGTCGCGATAGGCGGGCATATCGCTGACCGGACCGGGGTTTTCACGGTGCCAGGCATCGAGCTCGCCCTGCAGGCGCTCACGCTCTGCGAGCAATTCGCGATTCTTCGGGGTCAAATCATGGAACAGCGCATCGACACCGGACCAGAAGGTCTCTGCATCGACGCCGGAGCCAGGCAGGGCCTGGTCGTTGATGAAACGGTCTAGCTCGGAGGCCACCTGAAGACGATGGCGGGTGACACGATCAGTCATGAGAGTCTCCTGATGCGCTGTGACCGGTATCAGATACCGGCCGTGGGTCGTTTGGGGTGTTCCTGAAAGTAACATTTTTTTATGGAAATGACTTCCACATGCTACCTGAAAATGTCACCGGGGTCTGCCAGGCCTCGACCAAATGATGAAATGCCGCTGTCGCAATATGGCTTGCCAAGCCTGCTGACGCTAGCATGAGCGTACTAGGGAGGGTTCGATGACCGATTTCGCACCGCTGCAGGCCCTCGGGCCCATCGCGCCGGCCCGCGTGCCCGGCAGTACGCCATGGACGCCACACCTCGACCAGTACCTCGCACACTATCAGCTTGCCCCGCTGCTGGCAGAGCAGGTAGGCCTCCACGTGGGCTATCTCGACGCGCGCGGCTTTCGCCTCTGGACCCAGGTCTGGACACCCAAGGCGCCCCGCGGCACGGCCTTCGTGGTGCACGGCTACTTCGACCACCTGGGCCTCTACCGCCATCTGCTCGAGCGACTGCTTAGCGAGGGCTGGCGGGTGGTGCTATGGGATCTGCCTGGGCACGGCCTGTCGAGCGGTGAGCGTGCCACCATCGACGATTTCGACGACTACGGCGAGTGCCTTGCCGCGCTGCGGACGCAGCTCGACTTCCAAGGGCTGATCCCCAAGCCCTGGGTGGGAATCGGCCAGAGTACCGGCGCAGCAATACTCGCCACCGATGCGCTGCGCCACGGCGACGCCAGCGAATGGTGCGGGCTGGCGCTGCTGGCGCCGCTGGTACGGCCCTTGGGCTGGCCGCAGTCGAGCTGGCTGCACCGGCTGGCCAGCCCCTTTATCACCACCCTGCCGCGCAAGTACCGACCCAACTCCTCGGACAGCGAATTCACCGCCTTCCTGCGCGAGGCCGACCCCCTGCAACCCGACTACCTGACACTGAGCTGGGTCAGCGCCATGCGCCGCTGGATGCCGCAGCTGATCGCCCTTCCAGAAAGTCAGCTGCCGGTACTGATCCTGCAGGGCGAGCAGGACCTGACCGTCGACTGGGCCTGGAACCTCGAAGTGATGACCCGCAAGTTTCCGTGTGCCCGGGTCCATCGTCACCCCGAGGCGCGTCATCATCTGGTCAACGAAGCCGAACCCATTCGCCAGACGCTGTTCGATGAACTGGGGGGGTTCCTCGATGAGTTGACAGCCGACGACGCTGAGCGGCGGGACACATGAAGCAACTGCCGTTACTGCGTGTCGCGCTGCTCGGCCTGCTGCTCAGCGGCTGCGCCAGTACCCCCGATGCACCAACGCTGCTGCGCCAGGCGCTGTTCGGCCTGGGCGAAAATGCCACGGCCAGCCTGCTGAGTGAGCCGGTGTGGACGCGAAATACCCCCGATGTGGTGCTGCTACTGGCCGAACCCGACGTCGACGAGAGCCTGGGCATCAGCCAGTCGCGTTTCACCGAGAGCCTTAGCCGGGCACTGCTGGCCCCCAGCGATGGCCCCCAGGTCATCGACTGGGCAACGGAGATGGAGGACAGCGACCCGCGGGACAATCAGTGGATGCTGGAGACGCGGCTCAGCGCCGACGGCCCGCGGCTGACGCTCTCCGACCGCGACCTGCTGCCCTATGCGCTGCATATGCGCCTGCGCCGCCTGGGCGACAGCGAGCCACAGTGGGAGGAGACACTGTATGGGGCCTTCGACGCCACTGCGCTGTAGGCTGTAGCAAGGGGGTCGGGGCCCGGCTTAGCCGCCCTTGAGCAGTCGGTCGAGCTGACGGTAGCCGATCGCCTCCATCAGCTGGCGGCGCTCGGGGCGGGCATCGCCGGTCAGGTCGGCGAGGGTCAGCGCCACGCGCAGCACCCGATGGTAGGCCCGTGCCGAGAGATTGAGCCGCTCCAGCACCCCGGCCAGCCAGGCGCGGGTGGCCGTGTCCAGCGCACAGGCGGCCTCCAGCTCTCGCCCTGGCAGATACGCATTGAGCGCACCGCGCCTGGCTTGCCGGGCGCGGGCCGCCAGCACCCGCTCACGCACCGTAGCGGAACTCTCTCCGGGCTGCTGAGAGGTCAACTGCTCCGGCGGCAGCGCCGGCACTTCCACCTGCAGGTCGATGCGATCCAGCAGCGGGCCGGACAGCCGCTGCTGATAGCGCTGAATCTGCGCCGCGCTGCAGTGGCAGCGGTTGCGCGGATCGCCGAGGTGTCCACAAGGGCAGGGGTTCATGGCCGCGACGAGTTGGAACCGCGCCGGGTAGCGGCGCTGATGGTTGGCACGCGACAGCGAGATCGTGCCCGACTCCATCGGCTCGCGCATCACCTCGAGTACGCTGCGCGCGAACTCCGGTAATTCATCGAGAAACAGCACGCCGTGATGGGCCAGCGAGATTTCACCGGGGCGCGGCTTGGAGCCGCCACCCACCAGGGCCACGGCGCTGGCGGTGTGGTGCGGGGTGCGAAACGGCCGCCGACCCCACTGGTCGGTGAGCGGCAGTCCGATGACCGAGCGAATCGCCGCCACTTCCAGCGCCTCATCCTCCTCCAGTGGCGGCAGAATGCCCGGCAGGCGGCTGGCCAGCATGGTCTTGCCGGTGCCTGGCGGCCCCGCTAGCAAGAGGTTGTGGCCGCCCGCAGCGGCGATCTCCAGCGCGCGGCGCGCCTGATGCTGGCCGCGCACCTCGGCCAAGTCTATGCCGCTGGCGACCGCCTCGAGCGGTGGTGGCTCGGCGTGATGCGCGGCGATGTGCCGCTGGCCGAGCAGATGCGCCACCACTTCCAGCAGATGCTCCACCGGCAGCACCTCGAGACCGCTGGCCAGAGCCGCCTCGTCGGCATTGGCGCGGGGCACGATCAGCGCACGCCCGGCGCGGCGCGCGGCCAATGCCACCGGCAGCACCCCGGTGACCGGGCGCAGCTTGCCGTCCAGCGCCAGCTCGCCCAGGCACTCGATGGTTTCCAGCGCCTCGCCCGGCACCTGCCCCGAGGCGACCAGGATGCCCAAGGCAATCGGCAGATCGAAACGTCCGCCCTCCTTGGGCAGGTCGGCAGGTGCCAGATTGAGGGTAATACGGCGGGTGGTGGGGAACTCGAGGCCTGCGTTGATCAGCGCGCTGCGCACCCGCTCACGGCTCTCCTTGACCGCCGCCTCGGCCAGCCCGACCAGGGTCAGGCCTGGCAGGCCGTTGGCCAGATGCACTTCGACCAGCACCTCCGGTGCGTCCAGCCCCAGGCTGGCCCGGGTATTGATGATGGCTAGTGTCATGGCGGTCCCTCGCCGGTGAAATCACATAGCGTCAGCTCGACGCCTCACCACCGCCGGCATCCTCGGCGGGCGGCACGTCTCCGCCAGCGCTGCTTGTGCTGTCGGTATCGCTCGTCGCGGCGTCCTCGTTCAGCGTCGCTTCCAGCGTGGCGACCCGCGCTTCCAAGGCCTCGACGCGGCTGCGGGTGCGCTGCAGCACATCCATGAGAATATCGAAATCTTCACGGGATACCAGTTCGAGACGCTCGCAGGCACCGCGCATCACCTGCTGAACGCCTTTCTGGATCTCCTCCGGCGCTTGGGAAGCGCCCTGCAACCTCTCGCCCAGCTCCCGGGCCAGGCGGCTAAATGGATCTTGATGACTCACGCGACTCTCCTCATTGTCCTGTGCACATGCCCCTTCAGCATACGCAAGCTGCGCTCGGCACGCATGCCCGACCACTGCCTCATTGTGGAGCAGGCAGCTTTTACAACGGCACCGCAATGGTGCAATAGATGACAAAGTCCCCCTCCCGTGCTTTGCAACATGGTGCATGCTCGATCCTATTGCGCTGTTTTATAAGCAATAATTAAAGCCTGGCACGCTTCACGCAATGTCCTAATCAGGCGCAAGCCGTTATGCACGCCTCAACCCTCTTTCATCTGGGAGATTCGGGATGAAACTTATCACCGCCATTATCAAGCCGTTCAAGCTGGATGATGTCCGTGAAGCGCTGGCAGACAACGGCGTTCAGGGCATCACCGTGACCGAAGTCAAAGGCTTCGGCCGCCAGAAAGGGCACACCGAGCTGTATCGCGGCGCCGAGTACGTGGTCGATTTCCTGCCCAAGGTCAAGGTCGAGATCGCCGTCGACGACTCGCGCGTCGAAGGCGTCCTCGATGCCATCCGCACCGCAGCCAACAGCGGCAAGATCGGCGACGGCAAGCTGTTCGTCACACCACTGGAAGACGTTATCCGCATTAGAACCGGTGAGCGCGGCGCCGACGCGGTGTAAGTGAGGCTTAGCGCTTCGCCCAAGTACGCAGGCACCAAGAAAAAACGACGCTCAACGCGGACACTGACGCGGCCCGCAGCACGACAAGGGCTCAGGAGAACACCCAATGACAGAATTAGCAGAGCTGACTTACGCGCTCGACACCTTCTATTTCCTTATCTGTGGCGTATTGGTCATGTGGATGGCCGCCGGCTTCTCGATGCTCGAGGCCGGGATGGTACGCTCCAAGAACACCGCCGAGATTCTGACCAAGAATATCGCGCTGTTCGCCGTTGCCTGCACCATGTATCTGCTGGTCGGCTACTACATCATGTACTCCAGTGCCGGCGGCGGTTTCCTGCCGAACCTGGGCTTCCTGATCGGTGGTGAGAACACTCTCGATGCGATCACTTCCGGTGATGAGGACGCACCCTACTACTCGATGCGCTCCGACTTCTTCTTCCAGGTCGTGTTCGTGGCCACCGCCATGTCGATCGTCTCGGGCGCCGTGGCCGAGCGCATGAAGCTGTGGGCCTTCCTGGCATTTGCTGTGGTCATGACCGGCGTCATCTATCCAATCTCCGGTTACTGGACCTGGGGTGAAGGCTGGCTCGACGCGCTGGGCTACTCCGACTATGCCGGTTCCGGCATCGTACACATGGCGGGTGCTTCCGCTGCTCTGGCCGGTGTGCTGGTGCTCGGCCCGCGTAAGGGCAAGTACGGCAAGGACGGTGCTATCTACGCCATTCCCGGTGCCAACCTGCCGCTGGCGACCCTGGGTACCTTCATCCTGTGGATGGGCTGGTTCGGCTTCAACGGCGGCTCCGAGCTGAAGATATCCGACGGCATCTCGGCCAACAACGTGGCGCAAGTGTTCGTTAACACCAACGCTGCAGCAGCCGGTGGCGTGATCGCCGCACTGGTTCTCGCCAAGCTGTGGTTCCGCAAGGCGGACCTGACCATGGCCCTGAACGGCGCACTGGCCGGCCTGGTGGCAATTACCGCTGAACCGCTGGCACCCACCGCGCTAGGCGCCACGCTGATCGGTGCCGTGGGTGGTGCCATTGTGGTAGCCGCGATCGTCAGCCTCGACAAGCTCAAGCTCGATGATCCTGTCGGTGCCATCTCGGTGCACGGTGTGGTCGGTATCTGGGGCGTCCTGGTGGTTCCGCTGTCCAACGCAGACGCCACCTTCGGTGCTCAGATCATCGGCATCTTGGGCATCTTTGCCTGGGTCTTCGGTGCCAGCCTGGCGGTATGGCTAGTGCTCAAGGCGATCATGGGCATCCGGGTCAGCGAAGAAGAAGAGTACGAAGGTGTCGACATCGCAGAATGCGGTCTCGAGGCCTATCCCGAATTCAACGCCAAGAAGTAACGGCGTTACACCGAGTGAGCTGGCGTGCTCCCCTGGCCCCCTTCGGGGGGCCTTTTTTCATATCTGGCCGAGCGGTGTATGCTTGTCTTAGACAGCGCTTGAACCTGGGGCCTGCCCCACCTATAGGATGCGAGGAGTAAAGACCATGAAACTGGTGACTGCCATCATCAAGCCGTTCAAGCTCGACGACGTTCGCGAATCGCTCTCGGAAATCGGCGTGCAGGGCATCACCGTGACCGAGGTCAAGGGTTTCGGCCGCCAGAAGGGTCACACCGAGCTGTATCGTGGCGCCGAGTATGTCGTCGATTTCCTGCCCAAGGTGAAGCTCGAGGTGGCCGTGGATGACGCCATGGCCGACAAGGTCATCGACGCGATCACCAATGTGGCCAACACCGGCAAGATCGGCGACGGCAAGATCTTTGTCTCGCCGCTGGAGCAGGTGATCCGTATTCGTACCGGCGAGACCGGCAAAGACGCCGTCTGACAGCTCGAAGCAGAGCATAATTAAAGGGCCCCGCCGTTATGAATAAACGGCGGGGCCCTTTGCTTACCACTTCCAGGCGCGAAGCGATGCTCTTCAAACTTCCCGCTTATTTCTCGACAAACGCCCGTTCGATCACATAGTCACCCGGCTCGCCCATACGCGGCGAGATATTGAAGCCCAGGTCGTCGAGTAGCGCGCTGGTCTCGTCGAGCATCGCCGGGCTGCCGCAGATCATGGCGCGATCCTGCTTGGGGTCGAGTGGCGCCAGGCCGGTGTCGTCGAACAATTTGCCCGTGCGGATATGGTCGGTGAGACGCCCGGTGGTGTGGAAGTCTTCACGGGTCACCGTCGGATAGTAGACCAGCTTCTCGGCGATCTCTTCACCGAGATACTCGTGGGCCGGCAGCTCCTTGGTGATGAAATCGGCGTATGCCAGCTCGCTGACGGTGCGTACGCCGTGGATCAGCACGATCTTCTCGAAGCGCTCGTAGGCCTCCGGGTCCTGAATCAGGCTCATGAACGGGGCCAGGCCGGTGCCGGTGGAGAGCAGGTAGAGATTACGGCCAGGCAGCAGGTCATCGGTGACCAGCGTACCGGTTGGCTTGCGGCTGACCATGATCTGATCCCCGACCTTGAGGTGCTGCAGACGCGAGGTCAGCGGGCCATCAGGCACCTTGATGCTGAAGAACTCAAGGTGGTCCTCGTAGTTGGGGCTGGCGATGGAGTAGGCGCGCATCAGCGGCTTGCCGTTCACTTCGAGGCCGATCATCACGAACTGGCCGTTCTTGAAGCGCAGGCTGCGCTCGCGGGTGGTGCGAAAACTGAACAGGGTGTCGTTCCAGTGGTGAACGCTCAGCACGTCTTCCAGCGCAAACTTGCTCATGACCGGCTCCCGGGTGAGGATAACTAGGTATTCCATTGGCGCATAAGGCGCCGTATTGGTTATGCCGCACAGTTTATGCGTCACAACCATATCTGTTAAATGGGTAGTATGAATAAAGCTTATCTATAATATAGATATAAACTGAGCTGGGAGCCTGACATGCGCTACACCCTGCGCCAGCTGGAAGTCTTCGTTGCGGTCGCCCAGCACGAAAGCGTTTCGCGTGCGGCCAACGCCCTGGCTCTCTCACAGTCGGCGACCAGCACCGCCCTGGCCGAGCTGGAGCGGCAGTTCGACTGCCAGCTGCTCGACCGCATCGGCAAGCGCCTCAAGCTCAACGCGCTGGGCTTCCAGATTCTGCCCAAGGCGGTCGCCCTGCTCGACCGCGGCGAAGAGATCGAGGAGCTGCTGCGCGGCCAGCGCGGTATCGGCTCGCTGGATGTCGGCGCCACCCTGACCATCGGCAACTACCTGGCTACGCTGCTGATCAGCGACTTCATGCAGCGCCATCCAGACAGCCGCGTGCGACTCCAGGTGCGCAACACCAGCGCCATCATCGATCACATCGTCCAGCATGAGCTGGACCTGGGCCTGATCGAGGGCGACTGCCAGCACGAAGACGTGGTGATGCAGCCTTGGGTAGAGGATGAGCTGGTGGTGTTCTGCTCGCCGCGCCACCACTTGGCCGAGGCCGGCACCCTGGAGATGGATCGGCTGCTGCGCGAGAACTGGATCATGCGCGAGCCGGGCTCGGGCACGCGACTCACCCTGGAGCACGCCGCACGCCACCGCCGCGGGCGCTTCAATACGCTGCTCGAGCTGGAGCATACCGAGGGCATCAAGCGTGCCGTGGAGTCGGGGCTGGGGATTGGCTGCGTCTCGCGACTGGCGCTGCGCGACGCCTTCCGGCGCGGCAGCCTGGTGCCGCTCGCCACGCCGGAGCTCGACCTGAAGCGCCAGTTCACCTTTATCTGGCACCGTCACAAGTACCTGACCACCGGCATGCGCGAGTTTCTCAAGCTGTGCCGGCAGATGACCGCCGGCATTGCCCGCAGCGACGAGATCGACCTGCCCTATATTCCCTAGGGCAGTGCCCGGCTCACCGCGGGCGCTCGAGCAGTGGCTTGGCCGCGTCGTGCTCGGCAAGCGTAAAGCCGCCGATTACCGTGTCGAGCCGCTCGGCCTGCTCCTTGAGCTGCTCGGCGCCGACCGTCGACTCCTCGACCATCGCAGCGTTCTCCTGAATCATGCGGTCGAGCTCGGCTACCGCAATGTTGACCTGACCGATACCCTCGCTCTGCTCCCCCGCCGCCGCGGTGATTTCGCCCAGCACGTCGGTGACCCGCGCAATGCTGGTGACGATCTCCTGCATGGTCTCGCCGGCGGTACGCACCAGTTGGGTGCCGGCATCGACCCGCTGACTGGACGCCTCGATCAGGGTCTTGATCTCGCGGGCGGCGTCGGCGCTGCGGCTGGCAAGCTGGCGCACCTCCGCTGCTACCACCGCGAAGCCACGCCCCTGCTCACCGGCCCGCGCCGCCTCCACCGAGGCGTTCAACGCCAGCAGGTTGGTCTGGAAGGCGATGCTGTCCATGACATTGACGATCTCACCGATCTTGCGTGACGAGTCGGTGATCTCGTCCATGGTCGTCACCACCTGGGCGACCACCTCACCGCCACGGCCGGCGATATCGGAGGCCGACTGCGACAGCTGATTTGCCTCCCGGGCTGAGGCCGCGGAGTGCTCCACGGTGCTGGTGATCTCCTCCATCGAGGCCGAGGTCTGCTGCAGGCTCGAGGCGGCATTCTCGGTGCGCCGTGACAGATCCTGGCCGCCGTGGGCGATCTCGCTGGCGGCGCTATTGACCGCCGCGCTGCTGCCGCGCACGTCGACCAGCACATCATGAATCTTGTCAGCGAAGGCGTTGAACTGGGTCGCCAACGCCGCACTCTCGTCACGGCCCTTCACCGGCAGCCGCTGAGTGAGATCACCGTCCCCCGAGGCGATCTCGCGCATGCGCTCTGCCAGGTGCTTGAGCGGGCGGGAGATGCTGGTGCCCACCAGCCACAGCGCCAGCAGGCCCAGTGCAGCCAGCACCACGCCTACCAGGCTCATGCCCAGCGCATCGGCACGTCGCTGTTCACCGAGCGTGTCCTGTAGCGCCTCGAGCTCGGCCAATACCGCCTCCTCGGGGAGCCTTACCATCAGTACCCAGGGTGTCTCGGTCCCACCGATGGTGAAGGGCTGGTAACGCTCGAACATCCCATCTTCCACCACGCTGACGGTATCGGCGTCGCTTCGGGCGCGTTGGACGCTGGCCAACGCGGCCTCTCCCAGCGCTCGATCGGCACCAGCCCCCAGCCCTTCGACGTCGCTGGTATGTCCGGCCAGGCCACCACCTCCGGCGATCAAGATCATCTCACCGACACCGTCATAGAGACCGGCATTGGCCTCCACCAGCAGCTCCTGAATGAAATCCAGCGCCAAGTCGACCCCCGCCACACCGCGAAACTCGCCATCGACCAGCACCGGCGCGTTGAAAGAGGTGACCAGCAGGGTTTCACCAGCATAGTCATAAGGCGCCGGGTCGATGATGCAGGGTGCCTGGGTCTCACGCGGGCACAGATAGTATTCCCCCTCACGCGCCCCATTCGGCTGTGAGGCCTCACTCTCCATGGTATCGCCCAGCGGCAACACATCGATGTCACCCGACTCGGTGCGATACCACCAAGGCATGAAACGTCCGCTGCCGTCGTAGCCATCGCGCTCGATACCGGCATAGAGGGCATCGTGGCCGAAGGCATCGGGCTCCCAGCCGATGAAGGCATCAAGCAGCGCGGGATTGTCGGCCACCGTCTGACGCACCAGATTGGAGAGCTCGCGCCGACTGATCGCTAGCGCCCGACGCCCCTGATCGTCACGCTGCCCCATCAGCGCATTGGTATTGGCCAACTGCGTGGCCAGGTTCATTGCATGCTCGAGCTGGCGCTGAATGCGCTCCGCTTCGGCATCCGCCAGCGCCGCGAGACGCTCGTCGACGGCCCCTTCGAGCAGCTCCCGGGTATGGCTCTCGACGGTCGCCTGGGTTCGCGATGAGGCGTACAGCGCATAGCTGACCAGTGCCACCACCACGACCAACAGGCAGGCGCCGGCCAGGATGACCACGAACTGACGAATCGACCTAGCCTGCATGGGAGAGCTCCCGCGTCACCTTGGCGCCATCTGTGGCCAACGCGTGAGCGGCCGGCACCGCTGTCTTGGAGGCGGACAGCGTGAACACGCCAATCGCCTGACTGAGGTGGTCGGCCTGTGCCTTGAGCTGCTCGGCGGCACTGGTCGACTCCTCGACCATGGCGGCATTCTCCTGGATCGTCCGGTCGAGCTCGGCCACCGCAATATTGACCTGGCCGATGCCCTCGCTCTGCTCCCCCGTGGCCGCCGTGATCTCGCCCAGCACGTCGGTAACCCGCGCGATACTGGTCACGATGTCGTCCATGGTCTCGCCTGCAGTGCGCACCAGCTGGGTGCCGCTGTCGACCTTGGCGCCCGAACTCTCGATCAGGGTCTTGATCTCGCGGGCGGCGTCAGCGCTGCGGCTCGCCAGCTGGCGAACCTCCGCCGCTACCACCGCAAAACCACGGCCCTGCTCACCGGCCCGCGCCGCCTCCACCGAGGCGTTCAGCGCCAGCAGGTTAGTCTGGAAGGCGATGCCATCCATGACGCTGACGATCGCGCCGATCTTGCGCGACGCTTCGGTGATCTCGTCCATGGTCGTCACCACCTGGGACACCACCTCGCCGCCCCGGCCGGCGACCTCGGAGGCCGACTGCGACAGTTGGTTGGCCTCACGGGCCGACGCCGCGGTGTGCTCCACGGTGCTGGTGATCTCTTCCATCGAGGCGGAGGTCTGCTGCAGGCTCGAGGCCGCGCTCTCGGTGCGCCGCGACAGGTCCTGGCCACCCAGGGTGATCTCGCTGGCGGCGCTGTTGACCGCCTCGCTGCTGCCGCGCACATCGATCAGCACCGCCTCCATCTTGGCCACGAAACGGTTGAATGCCGCCGCGATTTGCGCCACCTCGTCACGCCCCTCTTCGGGCAGGCGCTGGGTCAGATCGCCCTCGCCGGAGGCGATATTATCCATCGCATCGCGGGCCCCCTGCAGGCGACGCAGCATGACCTTGAGCAGCGCCCCCAGCGCCAGAGTCGCGGCCAACCCCACCAGGACCAGCGTGATCAGGGAGCTGGTCAGCACCCCGCGCAGACCGGCGGTGGCCTCATGTTCATCGAGGGCGATGACCAGCTGCCAATCACTCCCTGACGACACCGGGTGGGCCTGCAAAAGACGTGGGCGATCGTTCATCATCAAACGCCTTGGTGCATCGCGCTCAAGCAGTGTCTGCAGATAACCGGCATCGAGCTCCGCGGCCAAGTCGGTGCTAGGCGCGAGAATCTGCTCCGCATCGGAATGCGCTACCACGGTGCCGTCGGCACTAGCGAGGAAGGCGAAGCTAGAGGGGGTGGGAGCAATAGCGGCCACGCTCTCGACCACATCGTCGATGACGATGTTGCCCCCCACCACCGCGGAGAGAGTGCCAGAGCGGTAGAAGGGTTGTGCAATGGTCACCACCAGTTGGTCGGTACCCGCATCGATATAGGGCTCAGTGATGACCGTATCGCCGGCCGCTTTGGCCTCGCGATACCAGGGGCGTTCACGCGGATCATAGTCGGCGGGCGGTTCCCAACCATCAGATGACACCATATGCCCACTGCGCTCATCGGCAATATAGGTCGCCAGAAAGCCACCCGAGGCTTCCAGCTGTACCAGGGCATCCATGGGCGAATCGCTCTGGGCGCCAGACTCCACGGCCTGCAGCATGGTAATGCGCGCCGACAACCACTCATCGATGGCACGGGCATTACTGCTGGCCACAGCATCGAGGTTTCGAGCAACTTGCTCGTCGTTATGCGATTTGACGGTAAGGTAACTGGCCACACCGTTGGCCGTCAGGGCCAGGACGATCACCAGCAGCGTGGCAATCAAAAGGCGGGCTCGCAGGGAAGATAACATGGGGCGCTCTCGCTGATCGTGAGTCAAGACTCACCGACGCATGGCAACCATGCGCCGACGTGGAAATCACGTTATCGGCAGACGCGCCCCATACTTTAGACTAAGAAGATATCTCTATCAGCGCATGTCGCTGACGGCATGCTGAATGTCGCCCAGCGACGCCTTGGAAAGATCCTTGGACAGCGAGTGGATGACCCGTTTGGCGGTGGGGCCGTCGAGCTTGTCGCGCAACAGGCCGAGAAACTTGGGCGGAGCGACCAGGATCAGCTTCTCCAGGCTATTATCGACACGCGCCTGGTAAAGCCGTCCGGCCACCTGCTTGGCAAAGATTTCAGCCTGGTGCTGTGACGCCGTATTCTCGCCCCCCGAGGAGCGTGACGTCGTCGAGGTCGACTCGTGCACATCAGCGCCGTTGTCGGTCACCAGATCCCCCTCATGGAGGCGACCTTCGGCGTGTACCAGACTTTCCTGCTCTTGCAGTGTCAGCGCATCGCGAGTGAATAAGCGTGCCCTGGCTGCATCTGCCACTACGATATAGGTCGTCATCGTGTCTCCTTGGCGGTAGCCCTAGGGAAGGAGGCAGCGGCCAATCGCCACCCCCTGCATTGAGAGTGGCAAGCCCATGGCAGTGGGTCAACCGCCCCGCAAAGAACTGACGCCGCCCACTAACTGGGGTAGCATCTGAGCGCCGGCACGGAGGTCGGCGCAACCCGCGCGCATCCATGCGCCCGCTAACCAGGAGGTTTTCCCATGCGTCAGTTCCTGTTTCCCCGTGCGCCGCTGGCACGCGCGACCCTGCTCTCGTGCCATCTGCTGCTGCAAGTCGGCCTGGTGGTCGGTGCGGCACTATGGCTGGCGCCGCAAACTCCATGGCTGAGCGGCGCCAGCTGGGCCGATGCCTGGCCGGCCCTGAGCCTGGGCGGCGGTGCACTGCTGCTGGCAATGGTCGCGGTGCGCCTGATGGCCGAGCTGTGGCTATTGCCACATCATCTCGGCCAGGCACGGGGCGGCTTCGCCCCCAGCGCCGTGGTCACGCGTTCCTTCGAGCGCCGCCCGGCCGTTCATGACAGCCAGGATGCCTGGACCAGTCAGGCCCGCGAGGTGCAGGTAGAGGATGGCGTCGTCGGTAGCGCGCGAGTCACCCGGGCGCGCCGCCGAGGCGTCGACGAGCCGACCCTCGACCTGGCTGCCAACAGCGCACCCCCCGAGCCGTCGGCACGTCAGGAGCCACACCTGTAGGCCATGCCTGCGATGAGCTGCTGCGTCACAGCACCTTGCGGCGCAGCAGACTGGTGATCGCCTCGCCGATCAGTACCAGGATCACGATGGCAATCAGGATGGTGGCTACCGTGGGCCAGGCAAAGGTGTCGATGGAGCCCTGCAGGATCACCCCGATGCCGCCGGCCCCCACCAGCCCAAGCACCGTCGACTCGCGAATATTGATGTCCCAGCGCAGGATCACGATGGCGAAGAACGCCGGCATCACCTGGGGCACGATGGCGTAAGCGATCACCTTGGCCTTGGAGGCGCCGGTGGCCTCCATGGCCTCTACCGGTCGGCGGTCGATCTCCTCGATCGCCTCCCCCATCAGCTTGCCGATAAAGCCGATCGAGCGAAACATGATCGCCAGGATCCCGGCCAGCACCCCGGGGCCGAAGATGGCCACGAACAGCAGCGCCCAGATGATGGTGTTGACCGAGCGGCTGGAGACCAGGATGAAGCGCCCCAGCCACAGGCAAAAGCGGTTGGGGGTGGTGTTCTGCGCGGCAATGTACGACACCGGCAGGGCCACGAAAATGGTCAGCAGGGTCGCCAGGGTGGCGATATGCACGGTCTCGATCATGGCATTGACGATCGCTGCCAGCCGGCTCGGATCCGGCGGCCACATGCGTGCCCCGAGACTCGAGATCTGGTTAGGGGCGTCCCACACCCAGGGCCAGAAGATGTCGATATCGCGCACCGCCCAATAGACCACCATCATCGTTACCAGCAGCACGGCGTAGCGGATCAGGCGCTCCTTGCGGTCGTAGCGTTGCCAGACGCGGTCGGCCAGCAGTGTGGCGTGATCTACCATATCTTCTTCCTCACCCAGCCGCTGATGCCCTCGCTGACCAGGATCACCGCGATGATGATCAGCAGGATGGCGAACGCGAAGTCGTAGTCGTAGCGCCCGAAGGCGTTCATCAGGGTGCCGCCGATGCCCCCGGCACCGACGATGCCGACCACCGCCGAGGCGCGCAGATTGCTGTCGAGCTGGTACATCGAGAGCCCCACCTGGCGCGGCAGGATCTGCGGGAAGACCGCATAGAACAGCGTCGCCATATAGCCGGCACCGGTGGCACGCATCGCCTCTACCTGGCCCCAGTCGATCTCCTCGATCTCTTCGGCAAGCAGCTTGCCGACGAAGCCGATCGAATAGAGCGTCAGCGTGAGGATGCCGGCAAGCGGGCCGAAGCCCACCGCAGCGACGAACAGGATGGCAACGATCACCGGGTGAAAGCTGCGCGACACGATGATCACCGCGCGGCCAAACAGGTAGACAGGCAGCGGCGCGACGTTGCGAGCCGCCATTACCGCAAACGGAATCGACAGCGCCACCCCGAGCAGGGTGGCCAGGATGGCGATCTGGAAGCTCTCCTTGAAGCCGGTCAGCAGCAGGCCGCCGCGCTCGAAGCTTGGTGGAAAGCCACCGCCGAAAATCCGCGCCGCCCGCGGCAGGCCCTCACTGATCCGCTCCCAGTTGAACGGCAGGCTGCCGAAGGCCCAGACCAGATAGACCACCACCACCAGCCACAGGCCGTAGCGTAGCCAGGGATTGGCGATAAAGGGTGGCTTGCGCCAGGTCCTGGCCGGCGCGGTAGCGCTGGCGTCAGGCCTGGTCATGACTCACCCCCGCGGCGGCTGGTGGCGCCTCACTGCTGCCATCCTCGGGCGCCTCGATACCACCGTAGATGGCATCCAGCGCCTCTTTGGTGAAATCGGCGGGGACACCGTCGAAGATCATCTTGCCGTGGCGTAGGCCCACGATACGCTCGGTATAGGTCTTGGCCTGGGCCACGTTGTGAATATTGATCAGCACCGGCAGCGACAGCTCGCTTGCCAGGCTCTGCAGCAGCACCATGATCTGCTCGGAGGTGCGAGGATCCAGCGAGGCGGTGGGCTCGTCGGCCAGAAGCACCTCCGGCTCCTGCATCAGCGCCCGCACCACCCCGACCCGCTGACGCTCACCGCCGGAGAGCTCGTCGGCGCGCTTGTTGGCGTAATGGGCGATACCCACGCGCTCCATCAGGCTGAAGGCGCGCTCGATATCGGCCTGGGGATAGCGCCGCGAGATGGCCTGGTAGAGGCTGACGTAACCCAGCCGGCCGGCCAGCACGTTCTCCATTACCGTCAGTCGGTCGATCAGGTTGAAGCCCTGAAAGACCATGCCGATCTTGCGCCGCGCCCGGCGCAGGGCGCCACCGCGCAGGTTGACCAGCTCATTGCCGTTGAGCTTGATCGACCCCGAGGTGGGCTCGACCAGGCGATTGATACAGCGCAGCATGGTGCTCTTGCCGGCCCCCGAGGCGCCGACGATGGCCACTACGCTATTGCCCTCCACCACCAGGTCGAGGCCCTTGAGTACCGCTTCATCGTGGCCGTATCGCTTGACCAGATTGGAAATTTCCAGCATCCGTCACCTCGTCTAGACGAGCACACCGCCCCAGCCGCCAGCGGCCGGGGCGCGCGTCTTACTCCTGGTCCAGGTCTTCGCGGGTATAACGTACGTCGTTGGCCGCCTGGATGGTGCGGATCATCTCCCAGTTGTCCTGGTAGTTGATGGGCACGAACTTGTCGACGCCCTCGAACTCCTCACCCAGGGCAGTACCGGCGAAGTCGAAGCTGAAGAAGGCCTCTTCGATCTTCTCGACCAGGTCGGGATGCAGGTTGTGGGCGTAGTTGTAGGAGGTGGTGGGGAAGGGATCGGTTTCGAAGATGATCTTGACCTCATCCGGGTCATACAGACCCCGCGCGGCCATGCGCTCCACCACCTCCGAGGCCACCGGGGCGGCGTCATAGTCCTGCGCCACTACGCCGAGCATCGACTGGTCGTGGCTGCCGGAGTACACCACCTCGTAGTCCTCGTCGGGCACCACGCCGAGATCCGGGAACAGCGCCCGCGGCGCCTGGTTGCCGGAGTTGGAGGTCGGCGAGGTGTGCGCGACGCGCTTGCCCTTGAGGTCCTCCATCTCGTCGATACCCGAGTCTACGTGGGTGTAGACCTGCAGGGTGTAGCCGAACTGGCCGTCGTCGGAGCCCATCAGCGCGAAGGGCACGGCTCCTGCGAGATTGACCGCAAAGGGCGTCGGCCCGGTGGAGAACCCGGCAATATGCAGCCGACCGCTGCGCATCGCCTCGACTTGGGCCGAGTTGGACTGCACCGCAAAGAACCGCACATCGCGCTCGGTCACCTCTTCCAGGTGATCGATGAACGGCTGCCAGATATCGGAGTAGATAGCTGGATCTTCCACCGGGGTATAGGCGAATATCAGCGTATCGGGATTGGCCCACTCGGACTCATCCGCTGGACGATCGGCGACCATGTCACCATCTTCATCGCAGTAGATGCTGTCCAGGTCGCCGCGGGGACAGTCGGCCTGGGCGCTGGCCGATGCCAGCATCGCCAACGGCAGCAGCGAAATCAGCGCCAGCGAGGCCAGCGGGCGTTTCTTGAAGGGGGCCGCTTGAGCAGCGGATACATCAGATATAGCCGTAGTATGTTTCATGGCGTGCCTCATTGTGTTGTTTTTTTATTATGAATGTCTGAGTGAGAACCGCGTACTGCTTTTCGAAATTCGACATTAGCCGTATAAAATGATTGTTTTCGAAAACACAACTTCCAATCTAGGTTTTATGACAATCGCATGTCAAACACTTTACCGCGCCCTCCGGCGGCCTGGCGAAACCGCTACCTGCTGATGCGCCACGGTCACAGCCAGGCCAATCAGCAAGGGCTGATCATTAGCCATCCCGACAACGGGCTCAACGGCTTCGGGCTCTCACCCCTCGGCCAGTCACAGCTCGAGCAGAAGGTCGCCGAATGGGACTGGCCGGCACCGACCCTCATCGTCCATTCCGACTTCCTCCGCACCAGCGAGACGGCCGCCTGGGTCGCCGGCCATTTTGGCCTCGACATGAGACCCGAGGTGCGGCTGCGTGAGCGCCACTTCGGCAGCCTGGAGCGCCAGGCAGACAGCCACTACCCCGCCGTCTGGGCGCTGGACGCTCAGGACCCAACGCATAACGACTACGGCGTGGAGAGCGTCGCCAGCGTCGCCGAACGCCTCCAGGCGGTGATCATGGAACTCGAGGAGTCGCACCGCGACGCGACGATCCTGCTGGTCAGCCACGGCGATCCGTTGCAGATCCTGCTCACGGCCCTTGCTGGCCAGCCCCTCGGCGCGCACCGCGACCGCCCGGCGTTGACGCCGGCCAGCATCACGCCGCTCGACTGAGCCGCGGCTCTGTTATGATAGCGCTATCACCCGATTCACGAGCTGCCCGCCATGCCGGCACCTGCCACCCCGGATGACACCCGTCTGCTCGCTGCGCTGGCGCGCGGCAGCCGGGCTCTGATCGACGCCCATTTCTGGTCGGACGGCGTCGACCAGCTCCTCGAGGCACTCGGCCTGGCCTCCGGCGCCAGCCGGGTGTGGATCTTCCAGCTCCTCGAGATCAACGACCATGGCGTGGTGCAAGACTACGTCTTCGAATGGGCCGCGGCCCCGCACTACCGTCAGCTAACCCACAAGCACTTCCGCTTCTTCACCTCGGACTTTGATGACCCTGTCTACCGGCAGCTGGTCCGCGAAAGACAGCGCGGCGAGTCGCAGCGCTTCGTCATCGACGACATGCCGGCCGGCACCCTGCGCAGCAACCTTCAGGGGCAGGGCATCGCCTCGATGGTAACCGTGCCGATCATGGTCGACGGCCAGTGGTGGGGCACCCTGGGCATCGACGACTGCGAGCGCTCGCTGCGCTGGGAAGGCGCCGGCCTCAACGCCCTGACCGTCGCCGCCGAGCTGATCGCCTCCGCCATCTACCGCCATCGATTGACTAGCCGACGCCGCCAGATCGAGCTGCTGCAGCGCGTCACCGACTGCGGTATCTGGGAGGTCGAACTACGGCGCCGTTCGACCTGGTGCTCGCGCAGCCTGCTGCGCACCCTTGGCTACCCCGAACGCTATGCGCGCCTCTCGCTGCGCCGGCTGCTGCGCAGCATTGACGCCGGCGACCGGCAGCGGTTTTGGCAGCTGTTGCGCACCGGCAAGCACACCAACCAGCACAGCTGGCGGCTGGACGTCCGCCTGTATACCGCCGACGGCGCGCTCTGCTGGCATGAGATAGTCATCGAAGCGATCCCCGATGACAGTGGTGGCTGGCGCGGGCTGGCCGGCCTGGCCATTGATATCAGCCAGCGCAAGCTCGGCGAGGAGCAGGCGCAGACCGCCGCCGAGTACGACGATCTGACCGGAGTACTGAATCGCCGCGGGCTGGGACGGCACCTTGGAGCGGCGCTAGCGCGCCAGGAGGGGCACCACCTGATACTGGTCGATATCGACTACTTCAAGCAGGTCAATGATCGCTGCGGTCACCCTGCCGGCGACGCTCTGTTGCGCCTGTTGACCCAGCGCCTGGCCCGCGAACTACGCCCAGAGGATGGACTGGCACGACTCGGTGGCGAGGAGTTTGCGCTGGTGGTAAGCGGTATGTGCGACGACGATGTGTTTCGGCTGGGGGAGCGTCTGAGACAGCGTATCGACGCGTCCCCCTTTCAGCTCGAGAGCGCGGTGGGCCAGCACGGCAGCGTGTCGATGACGGTGAGCCTGGGCATCGCCAAGCTCACCCCGCATAGCGACCTGCGGCACACCCAGGCACTGGCCACCGCCCAGGCCGACCAGGCGCTGTATGCGGCCAAGCATGCCGGCCGCAATCGCGTGGCGTGCTATTGGGCACTGCCGCTCGACCTCAGTGGCCCAGAATCTGGCTAAGGAATAGCTGAGTGCGCTCGGACTGCGGGTCATTGAAGAACGGTTCCGGCGCGTTCTCCTCGATGATCTGCCCCTGATCCATGAAGATCACCCGGTCAGCCACGGTCTTGGCGAAGCCCATCTCATGGGTAACGCAGAGCATGGTCATGCCCTCCTTGGCCAGCTCGACCATGACGTCGAGCACCTCCTTGATCATCTCCGGGTCGAGTGCCGAGGTCGGCTCATCGAACAGCATCACCTCGGGGTGCATGCACAGCGAGCGGGCGATCGCCACCCGCTGCTGCTGGCCGCCGGAGAGCTGGCCGGGGTACTTCAGCGCCTGCTCGGCAATCTGCACCCGCTCGAGGTACTGCATGGCCCGCGCCTCGGCCTCCTGGCGTGGTTTCTTCTGCACCCACATCGGTGCCAGACAGCAGTTTTCCAGCACCGTGAGGTGCGGGAAGAGATTGAAGTGCTGGAACACCATGCCGACGCTGCGGCGAATCTGCTCGATGCGCTTGATGTCCTGAGTCAGCGGCATGCCGCCGACCACGATCTCGCCCTGCTGATGCTCTTCGAGATGGTTGATACAGCGAATCAGCGTCGACTTGCCCGAGCCCGACGGGCCGCAGATGACGATCCGCTCGCCGCGCCGTACCTCCAGGTCGATATCGCGCAGCACATGGAAGTCGCCGTACCACTTGTTGACGCCGCGCATCTCGACCATCAGGTCGCCGGCGCCGGCCTGGGTTGCCTGTTCATTCATTGTATTTGTCCTTAGCGCTTATGGCCGGTGTGTAATTTTCTCTCGAGATACTGGCTGTAGCGCGACATGCTGAAACAGAAGATCCAGAACATGAACGCCGCGAAGATATAGCCCTCCAGCGCGAAGCCCAGCCAGCGTGAGTCCGACAGCGCCGCCTGGACGATGCCAAGCAGGTCGAACAGGCCGATGATCATCACCAGGGTGGTGTCCTTGAACAGCGAGATGAAGGTGTTGACGATCCCGGGGATCATCATCTTCAAGGCCTGGGGCAGCACGATCAGGCCCATGCGCTTCCAGTAGCCCATGCCCAGGGCCGCCGCCGCCTCCTCCTGCCCGCGCGGAATGGCCTGCAGGCCACCGCGCACCACCTCGGCCATATAGGCGCTCTGGAACAGGGTGATACCGATAAAGGCGCGGATCAGACGGTCGACGCTGACCCCGGTAGGCATGAACAGCGGCAGCATCACCGAGGCCATGAACAGCACCGTGATCAGCGGCACGCCGCGCCAGAACTCGATGAACACCACGCAGAAGCTCTTGACGATGGGCATCTGCGAACGCCTGCCCAGGGCCAGCAGAATACCGATCGGCAGCGCACCGACCATGCCTACCACGGCCAGCACCAGGGTCAGCATCAGGCCGCCCCAGCGGTGGGTCTGCACCACCGGCAGGCCGAAGTGGCCGCCGTAGAGCAGCAAGTAGGCGAATACCGGGAAGCCGATCAGGGTGACCAGCGCCACCCAGCGCTTGAACGGCAGCCGCGGAATCATCAGCCAGCCGATCAGCCCGGCGAAGGTGGCAAAGGTCAGGTCGACCCGCCACAGCTCGCTACGCGGATAGAGACCGTAGATGAACTGCGTGAAACGGGCATTGATAAACACCCAGCAGGCGCCCTCGCGGGAGCAGTCGTCGCGGCTGGTCCCCACCCAGTCGGCGTTGATCAGTCCCCACTGGATGGTGGGAGCCAGAAGCAGGTAGAGCAGATAGAGCCCAAGCAGCGAGAAAAAGCTGTTGATCGGCCCGCTGAACAGATTGGCACGCAGCCAGGCCAGGGGGCCGATGGTGTTGGAGGGCGCCGGTCGCGCCTCGATCATCTTGTGATGGTGAATCATGGCCCGCCCCTATCGTTCGACCAACGCCATGCGGGCGTTGTACCAGTTCATGAACAGCGATACCGACAGGCTGATGCTCAGGTAGACCGCCATGGTCATGGCAATCACCTCGATGGCCTGACCGGTCTGGTTCAGCGTGGTGCCGGCAAACACCGAGACCAGATCCGGATAGCCGATGGCCGTGGCCAGCGAGGAGTTCTTGATCAGGTTGAGATACTGGCTGGTCAGCGGCGGGATGATGACCCGCATCGCCTGGGGGATGATCACCAGCCGCAGCACCATTCCCTGGGGCAGGCTCAGCGCCTGGGCCGCCTCGGTCTGGCCATGGGAGATGGCCTGGATGCCGGAGCGGACGATCTCGGCGATATAGGACGCCGTATAGATCGACAGCGCCAGCCACAGCGCCAGAAACTCGGGGATCACCGTGATGCCGCCGCGGAAGTTGAAGCCGCGCAGCTCGGGCACGTCCCAGGTGACCGGCACCCCGGTCGCGACCAGCACCAGCAGCGGCAAGCCCAGGATCAGCCCCAGCGAGATCCAGCCCGCCGGCAGGCGCTTGCCGGTGGCCTCGTGGCGACGCTTGTTCCAGATCACCAGGGCGATGCTGGCGGCAATGGCCACCCCAAACGCCAGTGGAATCAGCCCGAAGCCCGACTCGAACAGCGGCTCGGGTAGATATAGCCCGCGGACGTTGAGGAAGACCACCTCGCCGAACGCCAGGCTATCGCGGGCGCTGGGCATGGCGCGCAGTACCGCGAAGTACCAGAAGAAGATCTGCAGCAGCAGCGGGATATTGCGGAAGATCTCGATATAGGCGTTGGCCAGGCGCGCAATCAGCCAGTTGGGCGACAGCCGCGCAATACCGACGATGAAACCGATGATGGTGGCCGCCAACACCCCGAGACCACCCACCAGCAGGGTGTTGAGCAGGCCCACCAGGAAGGTGCGGCCATAGGTACTCTGGGAGGAGTAATCAACCAGACTCTGGACAATGCCAAAACCGGCGGTGTTATTGAGGAAACCGAAGCCGGTGGTAATACCGCGTGCGGCCAGGTTGTCCTGGGTGTTGCCGATAATGTAGAGCAGCGAGGCGATGACCGCCGCCACCAGCAACACCTGAAAGATCAGCGCCCGTTTGGCAGGATCGCGCCAGAACGGGGGCTTGGGGCCTATCTGGGAGGCCTTGGGTCGAGCAGACATGAGAATCGTCTCCGCCTGGAGGGGCTGGATAATGCGAACCATCGTCTGGCGGGCGGTGACACCCCCCGCCAGACGTGGCGTCAACGCGCCGGTCGTGCCGGCGCATCAGGCGGATCGCTTAGCGGATCGGCGGCGCGTACTGGATGCCGCCTTCGGTCCACAGGGCGTTGATGCCGCGCTCGATCTGCAGCGGTGAGTCCATCCCCACGTTGCGCTCGAAGCTTTCGGCGTAGTTACCGACCTGGCTGATGATGTGGTAAGCCCAGTCGGCCTCGAGACCCATGCCCTCGCCGTAGTTGCCGTCTTCACCCAGCAGGCGGGCAATATCCGGATCTTCCGAACTCAGCATCTCGTCGACGTTGTCGCTGCTGAGGCCCAGCTCCTCGGCGTTGAGCATGGCAAACAGTGACCACTTGACGACGTTGAACCACTGATCATCGCCCTGGCGCACGGCTGGACCCAGCGGCTCCTTGGAGATGATTTCCGGCAACACCATGGCGCCATCCGGATCATCGAGCTGGATACGCAGGGCGGCCAACTGAGAGGTGTCGGAGGTCAGCACGTCGCAGCGACCGGCTTCGAAGCCGCCGACGGTCTGCTCGGAGGTATCGAAAACGATCGGGTCGAACTCCATGCCGTTGGCGCGGAAGTAGTCGGCCAGGTTGAGCTCAGTGGTAGTGCCGGACTGCACGCACACCGCCGCACCGTCGAGCTCCTCAGCGCTGGAGATACCCAGGTCAGACGACACCAGGAAGCCCTGACCGTCGTAGAAGGTGACGCCAGTAAAGTTGATACCCAGGGTGGTGTCGCGGGTGGTGGTCCAGGTGGTATTGCGCGACAGCACGTCCACTTCACCCGACTGCAGGGCGGTGAAGCGCTCGACGGCATTCAACGGCACATAGCGTACCGCCTCGGCATCGCCAAATACGGCAGCGGCGATGGCGCGACAGACGTCGACATCCAGGCCTTGCCAGTTACCGTCATCATCCGGCGCCGAAAAGCCCGGCAGACCATCGCTCACGCCACACTGCACGGCGCCACGATCAACGGTATCTTCCAGCGTCGAGGCCGAGGCCATCACGCTTGCACCTGCGGCCAGCACTGTGGCCGAGGTCAACAGTACCAGCTTGTTATTCTTGTACGACATGGAGGATTCCCTCACCTAATGAACAATATATTGGGACATGCGTGACGCAAGCATGTGCCAAGAACATAGCAAAGAGTGTTCCAACATGCGCAGTAACCGAAAATAACATTTATTCAACGCATAAAAGCCAGGCGGAACGCGGGTTCTTCCGCTCAATCTCGCACTCTCAAAGATAATCGCCTGTTTTTTCATGCACCTGCGTAGTGCATTACTCAACGCTCACCCGCGCTGACGCACCAAAACGAGATCGCCCCCGGCAGCGGAGCTCCCGGAGGCGATCTAGGCTAGATAGCGTGTCAGGCTGATGTTACGACGCGGCGACCAGCCATTGGCGCAGCCGGGCCAGCACCAGCAAGGCGCTGGCGGCCCCCAGGGTATTGGCCAGGATGTCCCAGCCATCGCCGCCACTGCGTCCGGGCACCGGGATCTGGGCATATTCGATGGCAATGCCGAAGGCGACCACCAGCGCAAAGGCTCGCAGCTCACGCATCCCGGCCAGCGATACCAGCGTCGCCAGCCCCCCATAGCCGACGAAGTGGTTGAACTTGTCCCACGGCAGCCGCTGGGGCATCTCACTGCCGGGGGTCAGGCTACCCACCACGATCAGCAGTGCGGCCAGCAGCGCCAGCACCAGCCATAGCCGGCGGCGCTCATGCCAGCGGTGCAGAATCTCTCTCGCGTTCACCTCAGTTGCCCTGGTGGTACGCCGGGCTTAGCTCATTCAGGGCTTCCATAAAGGCGGTGACGTGGTCCGGGTCGGTAAACTGACTGATGCCGTGCCCAAGGTTGAAGATATGGCCCTCGCCGGGACCAAAGCTGTCCAGCACCCGCGCCACTTCGGCGCGGATCGCCGGCGGCTTGGCAAACAGCACGTTGGGGTCGAGGTTGCCCTGCAGCGCGACGCGGTGACCGACCCGGGCACGCGCATCGGAGAGCTCGGTGGTCCAGTCCAGGCCCACCGCGTCGCTGCCGGCGCTGGCGATCTGCTCCAGCCACTGGCCGCCATTCTTGGTGAACAGGATCACCGGCACCCGGCGCCCGTCATGCTCGCGAATCAGCCCGGCGACGATCTGCTCCATATAGCGCAGCGAGAACTCCAAGTAGGCCGGCGTCGACAGCACCCCGCCCCAGGTATCGAAGATCTGCACCGCCTGGGCGCCGGCACGAATCTGCGCATTGAGGTAGTCGGTGACCGCCGTGGCCAGAGTGTCGAGCAGCTGGTGCATGGCATCCGGGTTGCCATACAGCATCGACTTCACATGCCGGAAATCCTTGCTCGAGGCGCCCTCGACCATATAGGTGGCCAGGGTCCAGGGGCTGCCGGAGAAGCCGATCAGCGGTACCCGGCCGTTGAGCTCATGGCGAATGGTGCGCACGGCGTTCATCACATAGTCGAGGTCGCGCTCGGCATCCGGCGCCTTGAGCGCGGCGACCGCCTCTGCGGTGCGCACCGGGTGGCGGAATTTCGGCCCCTCGCCGGTCTCGAAGTAGAGCCCCAGGCCCATGGCATCGGGGATGGTGAGGATATCCGAGAACAGAATGGCGGCATCCAGCGGGTAGCGCTCCAGCGGCTGCAGGGTCACTTCACAGGCCAGCTCCTGGTTGCGACACAGGTCCATAAAGCTGCCGGCATGGGCGCGCAGGGCGCGATACTCGGGGAGGTAGCGGCCGGCCTGACGCATCATCCATACCGGGGTGCGATCCACCGGCTGGCGGGCCAGGGCGCGCAGGAAGCGATCGTTTTGCAGTTCCATGAAGGGCTCTATGCTGAAGAATTTACCCGCATTGTACCCAATGCCGCCGCTCGCGGCTTGATTAAGGCCATGCTTCCCCCCACCTATAGGCATTATTCATCGCCTGTGAGCAGCACCGACGAAGCTGATAGAATAGGCGCCCACCCGCCGGCCAGGCCGCCGTCACCGCATCGAGGTTCTCCGTGTCGATTCGCTTCATCGCCGCCTCTCAGCTGCCCACACCCTGGGCGACCTTCACCATGCATGGCTTCGAAGACGACGCCACCGGCAAGGATCATATTGCCTTGACGCTTGGTGAGATCGACGATGGCGCCCCGGTGCTGGGCCGTGTGCACTCGGAGTGTCTGACCGGCGACGCGCTGTTCTCGATGCGCTGCGACTGCGGCTATCAGCTGCAGGAGGCGCTCAAGCGCATCGCCACCGAAGGCCGTGGCGTACTGCTCTACCTGCGCCAGGAGGGCCGCGGCATCGGCCTGCTCAACAAGATCCGCGCCTACCACCTGCAGGATCAGGGCGCCGACACCGTGGAGGCCAACGAACAGTTGGGCTTCGGCGCCGACATGCGCCGCTACGACCTCTGTGTGCCGATGCTGGAGCACCTCGGCGTGGCCTCTCTCAAGCTGATGACCAACAACCCGCGCAAGGTCGAGGCGCTGACCCGCGACGGCGTGATTATCAGTGAACGCCAGCCGCTGACCACCGGCCTCAATCCCCACAACGAACAGTATCTGGCCACCAAAGCTGGCAAACTGGGCCATATGATGGCGCTCGGTGACTTCACCCAGGCCAGCGATGTGGATATCGACCGCAAGCCTTGAGCCGCATGACGGCATCGGGCGCCCTATCTGCCGGAGAACCGCCCATGCCTAGCCACGTCATGCCGCACCACCACAGCGTCATCGAGGAACTGCTCAACAGCATCAGTCACGGTATCGGCGCCATTCTAAGCCTCGCCGGGGTCGCGGTCTTGATCGTACTGGCCAGTCTCGCCACCCATACCGACCCCTGGAAGATCATCGGCATCAGCCTCTACGGCGCCAGCCTGGTGCTGCTCTACACCGCCTCGACCCTCTACCACGGCATCAAGCACCCTCGACTGAAGCGACTGTTTCAGCATCTGGACCACTGCGCCATCTACCTGCTGATCGCCGGTACCTATACCCCTTTTCTGCTGGTCAACATGCGCGGCCCCACCGGCTGGACGCTGTTTGCCATCGTCTGGTCCCTGGCGCTGTTCGGTATTGCCTGCAAGCTGATCTGGCCTCAGCGCTTCACCGTCATGCGCATCGCCAACTATCTGCTGATGGGCTGGCTGATGGTCTTCGCCAGCGGCGAACTGACCACCAGCCTGGCGACCAGCGGCATCGTCCTGCTCGCCGCCGGCGGCATCACCTATACCCTGGGCGTGGTCTTCTTTGCCATCAACGCAATACCCTACAATCACGCCATCTGGCACCTGTTCGTGCTCGGCGGCAGCACCTGCCACTACTTCGCGGTGTATGCGGCGGTGCTACCCCACGGGGCCTGACAGGTAAATAGGAAACGTCTCGAAATTCAGCTTGCCTCGGCCACCGACTTTTCGCGCTCCGCGGCTCTGGCCAGCGCCGGGCGCGATATGCAGCGCTCACGATACGCCTCAAGCGCCAGCGGCAGGCGATTCTTGAACCGCACGCCCCAGCTCAGGGTATGGCCGACAAACAGGTCAGCGAGGGTAAACTGCCCGCCGACCAGCCACGCCTGGCCGTCGAACTGGCGCTGTAGCGCCCCCATCGCACGCTGGAACTCCCACGCTGCCGTCGGCAGCACCGTCGGCACGCGGCGCTCGCGGGGCAGGGCAAACTTGTGCTTGCCCTGGGTCCACAGCGGCTGCTCCAGTTCGCTGATAACGAAGCTCAGCCACTGATCGACCTGGGCCCGTTCGACCGGCGAGGCCGGCAGCAGTCCGCTCGCCTCACCGTAGTGCTCGGCCAGGTAGCGACAGATCGCCAGCGACTCGAACAGCACCAGTTCACCGTCTTCCAGCACTGGCACCTTGCCATCGGGGTGACGTGTCAGGTGCTCCTCGCCCTGCCCCTCGCCGGCCATCATGTCGACAGAGCGGTACTCGTACTCGAGCCCCAGCTCCTCCAGGGTCCAGGCAACCCGCTGCGAGCGGGAGTTGGGAAAACCATAGAGCGTAATCATCGGATCACTCCTTCGACGTGATAAGGGAGGCAACAAGCCGCTTGCGGTACGCTAACAGCGTACTGGCGGTACGGGAACTGTTCCCGACCTGGCGAGCTAGCCGGGGAGGTCCAGCCGCGCATCGGGATATTCCGTTAAAGAGCCGTGCAGCAAAAAACGCGGCACAGGCTCTACGGGCCGACCAGTTAGTGCGGGTACTGGCTGTTGTCCATCTCGGTCAACGCGGGGCGCTCATCACGCTCTTGCGGCGTATCGCTGTTTCATGGATGATATTAAAAAACACTGTTCGACAACCATCGACCGTCAGGCATCGTAGCGTTGTAAACGCCATCGAACAGCAGCGGACCAGGCTGACCAGGCTGACCAGGAGCGGTACGCATTGAACTCTTCACAGCCAAGCGACACACCACAGCCCAGCGACACGGACAGCCAGACGAGCCGCGACCGCTATCCCGACGCGCTTCGCGCCGGCGCCCTGCTGGTGGTGGTATTCGGCCACTGGATCGCCACCCTGCCGCGGCTCGAGAACGGCCTGATGACCACCACCGACCACCTGCTGATGGTGTGGACGGGGGCCGGCGTGCTCACCTGGGTGCTACAGGTCGTGCCGCTGTTCGTGTTCGTCTCCGCCGCAGTGAGTGCTGACGGCGCCCAGCGGCGGCTGAAGCAGGGCCACCGGCAGCTTCACTGGTGGGCTGGCCGGGCGCTGGGCCTGGCGCGCCCCACCGTCACCTATCTGGCGGTGCTGGTGGCTTTCGTGGTGATCGCCACCTACACCGGCGGCCGCCTGCTCGGCCCGCTGAACCACTCGCTGACCGTGCACCTCTGGTTCCTGATGATGCTGCTTGGGGTACAGGCGCTGCTGCCGCTCTGCGTATGGGCCGATAATCGCTGGGGGCTCAAGGCCGTGGCGGGGCTGCTGCTGATCGCCGCCGCGGTCGATCTACTGCGTGCCGGCATCACGGCGCCCGTCGAGCTGCTGGAGCTCGGCACGCTGGTCACCGACAACGGCGGCGGCATCGGCTGGCTCAACGCCATCATCGTCTGGCTGCTGCCGCAGCAGCTCGGTATCGCCTGGAAGCGCGGCCGCTTCTCTGGCCTGGGCGCCGGCCTGGCCCTGCTGCTGCTCGGCCTGCTGTGGCTGGCCGTGGCGGTAGCCTCGGGCTATCCCGTGGCCATGGTCGATGGCGAGTTTGGCGTGCCCAGCAACCTGCTTCCGCCAACCCTGGCCCTGGTGGGGGTGATGTGGGTCCAGATCGGTGTCGTACTGACCTGTGAAGGCCCCGTACGCCGCCTGCTGGAGCGCCGCCGCATCGACAGGGTAGTGACGATCCTGGGCGCCCTGGGCATGCCGCTCTATCTCTGGCACAAGCTCGCCGAGCTGCCGGCGGCCTGGCTGGGCGAGCGCCTCGGCCTGCCCATCGACGCCGGCATACCGGGCGAGGCGGGCTTCTGGCTCGGCCGCCTGTGGTGGATCCTGCTATGCATCGTGTCCGCCACCCCGGTCATGGTCGCGGTGGTGACCTTCGAGATGGGCCGCAAGCGCGGCGTTATCTCGGCCACCGGCACACCCGCCATTCTCGTCGGCGGCACGGCACTCCTGGGCGGTATCATCGTCAGCCTGGCGCTAGGCGCCCTGCCCGGCGCACTCTTCGGCCTGGCCGGCGTCGCCGCCGCCTCGTGGCTGTTGCGCGCCCATCCGCAGCCGGAAGGAGAGCCCGTGGGCCGTGCCTGAGCGATCTGTCTGCCATGCCACGATGGCAGAAACAGGCCTGACATAATCATTCTTGCGCTCTGATGTGAACGCGCTCACTTGCCAACTTGGATACGAAAAGCAATGGGGAGTCGTCGCCTTGAAGCTAATCGTCATTCCTTTTATGGGCGACCAGATTGCTAGCCATTACAAACAAAACACGCACCCACATTATTAAAAACATAAAACCCAGAGAGATGAGAGTATAACCATGAGCGGCCCCTCTCCCTCCGGGAAAATAGTCGAAGACCCCCATTGTACCTGACCACACATGCCAAACACTCCAAGCACCAAACGGAATGGCTATAGTTGAGAAAAATAAAAGACTGATCGATAATTTTTTTATCTCCCCTTCCGTAGTGGGTGATTTTGAATATATTTTTCTAAAAAGGCCTTTCAACACATTAAAAAACGTTACCACCAATAGCGGAAAAAATATCAAATCAACCATGGTTATCGGAACTCCCCACTCCATCCTAGCAACCTCCAAAGCCAGGCCGACCACAATAACGCCTACAAGAGCAAGGGCAATTTTAGCCATCAACATAAAATGCTTTCTCTAGTTAAAAATACCAGAAGAGCAGCGCTACTCCGCTAAGCAGCAGCATCGTGCCAATGAAGTAGCCCAGGTGAAGGTAGTGGCAAACCGCCACTATAGAAACTCACCCCCTGCACTGCGAAGCGCAGAGCCTGTGTCACTAAGGCGGCTTCTATCAGGTGATCCAAAGGACTACAGTTATTCTATTAACCCAGGAGATACGCTATAAATTAAAGTGCAGTATTGACCTGCCACCTGTCAAGTATCGATGGCGCCATTCTCATAACTCAACCTCATTTTTGACATTGATTACAACTCGACATGGGTCCGGGGAAATACGCGAATGTAAGAAATGGCTTACAGTATGATCAGAAATCTGCCATAGCTGCCCCCACCTGTCAGTGGTAACATCACCTGCCTTGTTTTATAAATCCTGACAGTATCGAACGTCACGATAAAGCGACTTTCCTCTACCTTGCATTTTCTGCCATGAGCCCTTGGGGCAGCGCACTCTAAGTAGAAAGCCCTGCAAGCGCAGGAGCGATAAATACCAACATACTGTGACTCGCAACATACGCCAAAAGGAATAAGGCATGAGCTCTACGGAAAAAATCACCGCTGGTTATGACGGCCAAACGGGCAAGCTTCTTAAAATCTCACTAGTCACAAGCCTGTTGACAGTTCTTACAATAGGAATATATCGCTTTTGGGCAAAAACAAGAATAAGACGTTTTCTTTTGTCATCCATTAGTGTTAACGGCGACCGGTTTGAGTACACGGGTACAGGGCTGGAAAAGCTAAAAGGTTTTTTCATCGCTCTTATTGTGGTGGCAGTCTATCTGTCCATAGTGCAGCTACTACTTTTCTTCTTCAACCTTAGCATGTTTCGTAGAGTAAGCAGTGAGGTTGACTTTATTATCATGACAGCCTCTTTCTATCTCAACCTCGTATTTCTTGCCCCTCTCATCTTCTTCGCACAATATCGTGCACGACGTTATAAAATGGCCCGCACTCGGTTCCGCGGCATACGATTCGGCATGGAGCCGGGGGCTTGGGGATATAGTGTCCGAGTGATCGGGCATGGTCTGCTAACCTTGATCAGCCTCGGACTACTGTTACCTCGCCAGACGTATTGGTTGGAGAAATACCAGACGGATAGGACTTGGTACGGGCAGGTAAAATTCCATCAAAGTGGCTCCTGGACCCAACTCTACTCTGCCATGCGACACATTTTCATCGGCCTCGGCCTAGCATTACTATCAGGCCTTGCCATGGCCCTATCAAAGCCTACCTTGGGTACAATTGTCTTCGTCATCGCGACCATCTGGTGGTCACTCGGCGTAATGTATTACAAAGTAAAATCTTTTCAATACCTGACAAATACCAAAGTTCTTGGCGACGAGGTTCATTTCTCCAACAACCTGACCCCCTCATCTATCATCACAATGGTAATACTTGGGTCACTTGGTGCCAGCATTATCACCTTACTCTGCATTTTGCTACTGGCAGGACCTATAGGTGCCTTGATATGGCAATCTGACATTAGCACTGCCACATTAGGAATGCTTAGTATAATGCTACCCCCCCTAGCCTACATCTCGGCGTTTATATTAATTGGCGCTTTGATGCTTGTCATGGTGGTACAACCTGTCATTTCTCATATTGTACAGCACACGACTGTGCTGCACCTCGACTCATTGGAATCGATCAATCAACGAGCCCCCGATCTGGGCACGGATGCAGAAGGCTTTGCTGATGTTCTGGACGTTGGAGCAACAGTGTGAAGCATGCTTCCTCCGAAGCGAGCACCCAAGGGCTTTTCTTCGACGGTGAAACATCCAGAAAGCATCTCGTCCGGCTATCAGCCGGGCGGGATGCCTTGCATATTGAAACTGAGGCTGGCCAGTATATTAGCTGGCCGCTAGACGCCCTACGCAAGCGATCTTACCAAGGCGAGGGGCTCATGCTGACGCAATACACACAGAGCGAGGATGAAACGCCACATGACCCAGCCAGACTGATCATAACCGATGCAGCGCTCATTCTCTGGTTGCAGAAAGCCGCACCCAAACTGGATGCACGAGAAAGCAGGCCTGGCATAAAGCGTCAACTCGTGACTCTGGCGGGTGCTGCCACAGTATCAGTGCTCGCTCTACTCTTTGTCATTATACCGGCACTCGCAGACCGCCTAGCTACTTATATTCCTCGAGACAGCGAAGCTGCTGTCGGTCGCGCTGTTGTTTCCCAGATGAAAAACATGCTAGGAGGGGCCAAAGCCTGTAGTGGCGTGAAAGAGACGGCCGTACTCGATAGGCTGGTAATTAGACTGGTGGAAAGTCATCCAACAGAATACGATATTCATGTACAAGTTATTGACCACCCCATGGTCAATGCCTTTGCTGCCCCAAGGGGGCATATTGTGTTACTGCGCGGGCTCATTGAATCTGCTGAATCGCCTGACGAGATTGCTGGCGTGATTGCCCATGAAATAGGACATGTCGAAGCACGAGATCCTACCAGATTAGCCCTGCGCTCAGCAGGTTCAGCTGGAATTTTGGCAATGATTCTAGGCGATATAACCGGAGGCGCTACCATTACCTTACTGGGAGAAGCTCTACTGCGTGCCAATTATACACATACAGCAGAGCTTCAAGCCGATGAGTTTGCTCTGGAACTTCTCAATACGGCCCGCATCAGCAGCGAACCCTTTGCCAATTTCTTTGATCGGCTTGCGAAGCAGGACGATGAAGAGTACTGGCTCCCTTCATACCTTCATACACACCCAGAGAGCACTGTCCGGGCTGAGCTCGTCCGTAATCATTCTGCTTTGCCAACCACCAAGCCATCGCTATCCCAACAGGATTGGGAAATTTTGCAGAGTATATGTCAGCCTGCTGAGTAATGAAAAAGAGGCTGGAGGCTCTTTATTTTATGGATTCTTTTTATAAAGCATTGTTTCAGCGGCCATACCGCTTGAGGGCGTAACCAGTTCACGGATGTTTCGCATGTTCAGTTTGACGTAATGTAAATATACTCACAGTCTACCTATAGTTGCTGATAAAGTTACGAATACTCCCACATAGATTAACCCAGCCAAAGCACCACCGAACGCCATATGTGCTGAGTCAAGCGCACCAACTGTCCGACTCGTACCAGAGTGATCAAAGGCGGCAATATGCCGGCGAGATAGCAGTAAAGCAGGCAGATAGCATGCGGCAGCAACAGCGGCCGCGGGCACCCAACCTATTATATAAGGAAAAATCCCTAGCGCCAGAGGACCAGCCGGGAGCAAAAGCAAAAAAAACGGGAGTAATTGGCTCTGATTGAATTCCCTGTAGATTTCTTTCTGCGCAATGACCGACTTAATGATTTTCGGTGTAAAAAAAAGAAAGCCTAAGAAACCCAGTAAGAAACCCAGTAAGAAACCCAACATGTACAGCATTACATAACCTCGTTTTTCTTAAATTAAGTTGCTTTACTCACGGCAGCCTCTGTGACTAAGCGCAACACCTGCCCCAGATAGTATCGTATTGCCATGTCCCATTGCTATCACTCCATTAACACTTGCCCATTTTTTTGATAAAAAGTTACCCGCTTTTTTCCTTAGCAGAGCGTACCGTAGCAACACACTCGTCAAACTCAGCACGATATCTGTAATAACGATAAAAATAGAGAGGCGCACTAATTAAAAAAACCACCCCCGCGATAAAGAAGAAAAAAGCAACAGCCATGCTTCGCGGCTGAAAAAGCTCACCAGCAGAAAGCATAACAAAAAAGTCGGATGGGTTAAGCATAAAAAACCCAGCGATCAGCGCTAATGCTGAGACACAAGCCGGACCCGCAAAGGGGATCCAATTTTTGCTTGGCTCAGGCATTGTCTCGACTGATAGACCTTGCGCACTATGTAAGCTAGCCCCACCATATGGCGAGACTACTATTTCGTACTCCTTTGGGTGAGCATCACTTACTAAAAATTCGCGCCAAGGAAGAGGGACCGTAACCATTTCCAAGGGACCTAAATCAACGACATACCCTAAGCCACCACGATGCATAACAGCCTTAACTTTAAATATCCTATAACCTTCTCCTTCACCCTTACAAAAACCCATGCTGAAAAAAGAAAAGGAAAAAAACAGAAAGAAAGGAACCGGAATCAAGAACAAAAGAGACAAAATGCTTATTTGTAACCCCAGGACAGTCAGCAGCAGAAATCCAAACACTGCTAGTAAATGAAGTGACGAGAAGTAAAATTTTTCGGAATCGACTCGGTCGTCATAAACGCCCTTATCTTCACAATCGGCCACACTGATAACTTCTATACTTTCTGCCTTTCTATCGCCTGACGATCCATACAACACCCCTAGCGTGCCTTCTAGAAATCTCACTGGAAACTGAAGCTCTTTCCTTTCCACGGCCTCCTCTAAATCAAACACATCATCGACTTTGATCACCCCCATCTTTCCCTTACCCACATCGACCAAATCAATTACGCTATTTTCCTTAATAAAATCTAACGCATCAAATGCAGGAATAATTTCCACACCGCCAGCCTTATACCTGACCTCAGTAACGATCCCTCTATGCCTAATCTTATATTCACTCAAAGGCCCTGTGATTCTATATGCACCGCCCCCCTGATAACTGTGGTCAGCAAAGGTCAGCCCTAGAGTCGCAATTGTCTTTTCTTTTTCAGTCAACGGCCGGCATGAACTGCCATCTAGCATGCTTTCCCTGACTCTTCTCGCATCAAAAAAGCGCTTCAGCACGGAAGACAACAAGAATAAATTAAAAAACAAGACAAGCAAGACTATTACTCTGATATCCAACAAACACCCCGGAATTGCTTGAATTTATTTCACCAAAAAATCCAATGACCTCATAGGCACTATGATTCTTAGCTCAGAGAAGGTTAAATCACGAGCTATCAGGCATCTACTCCTCCGTCGCGAAACGATCATGCTCCGGCCGAATTTCCTTTACCACGACCTCGGCATAATAAGCCGCCAGCATCAATGAGACGACCAACGCCAACAGAGTATGAAATGCATGAACAGCAATATGGCCAAAGGGAATAAGCTGCAACATACCCCCCATAACAACAAACATTCCACCTACACACAGAATCGAGAGCAAAAACACCCACTGATACTTTCTCGTTAGCCGCCATGAGTCTTTGAGACTCATGCGGCCATCGACCGCAATACTTGGAAAGACCAACAACAGCCTGGAAAAAACCCAAACCCACCCTATCATCAAAACTAGATACAACAGGCTATAGGCAAACCTCACCTCAAGAGGAGCCTTGTTCAAAAAGATCTCAGGCAGTGTCATAAGATACAAAGGAAGCATGAACAAAAGAGTATAGAGAAAATAGGCACTTTCCCTCTTAGTCCATCTCACGCCAACCGCTGACAAGCTCCCACCTAGCAGAACCACACGCGTTGCATTGACACCAAGCAACGTCATCAGCAATAGAAGAACGCACTCCAAGACAATATATGCAACTCCTCCGATCAGCCACCCAGACGCCCAGAAAAAATCTAGAACACCTTGCATTTCCATATTCACAAGAAAGTAGATGACAGCCGGAACCGACACACTCTTAAACAAACTCTTGCTTGATGAAAACAGCAAAAAGAACGGCCCAAAAACAAGTTTTCCAAACATCATCACCCACCTTAAGGGTTATCAAACCATACCTCTGCTGCCAAGCCGGGTTACGCACTTGGGCGTTCGCCCTCTTCCGCCCAAGTGCATATTCATCCTGCAGAGATGTCTCAACTCGGCTCGCGGTAACTCTCCCCGGTCGGCATCGAGGCGCCGAGGTTACCCACGCCTTCGGCGATGAGACTAAGCTGACGCACCACCAGGGCACCGGTTTCCTCGTCGCCACCGGTCAGTTGACGGCGACGGAACTCACGCTTGATGGACTCCCAGCGCTGCGCCTCCTCGGCGCTCAAGGTGCCGCGAAGCTCCTTGAGCTTGAGCAGGTTCTCTTCCGCCCCCTGGGTCAGTAGCTGAGCTTCACCGAGGTAGTGGTCATCGAGAATCGCTTCGAGCTCTTCGTCGGACAGGATCGGCGATATCTTCTCGGCGAGGCGGCTCATATTGCGGTAACTGCCCTGCAGGCGGAAGCTCGGCTCGGTCCGGTAGGCATCTGCCTGGGCACTCGAGGCGATGTACTGCTGATTGACGCTCAACACCACCTCACGCACCTTGAACATGTGCTTCAACACCGCCACGATCTCCTCCCGCTCGGCTGCGCTGTAGTCGTGCTCGAAGTCGGTGCTCGGTACCTCACGGCCCGCCGCCAGATCGGCGAAGCGGTAGAAGTCGTCCAACCCACGGGTGGCCAACGGCGCCAGCACGGTATTGGCGCTGATGGCATTCTCGATATAGGAGAGGGCAAAAACGCCTTCCATCCCGCTCAGCACATCGCCGAGGTTATACACGTCGGCCCGGTTGGCCAGCATGTCCGGCACCTTGAAGGCCTCCCCGCTCTCGGTATAGGGGTTGCCCGCCATGGCAATGCAGAACCGCTTGCCACGCATGTCGTAGGTCTTGTTTCGCCCCTCCCATACACCGTCGATGCGCCGGCTGCCGTCACACAGGGAGATGAACTTCTGCAGGAACTCCGGGTGGGTGTGCTGGATATCGTCCAGATACAGCATCACGTTGTTGCCCATCTCCAGAGCGAGGTTGAGCTTTACCAGCTCGGCCCTTGCGGTGGAGTGGGCGGCCATTTCCGGGTCCAGCGAGGTGACATCGTGGCCGAGGCTCGGGCAGTTGATCTTCATGAAGATCAACCCCAGGCGATTGGCGACGTACTCCATCAGGGTGGTCTTGCCGTAGCCCGGCGGCGAGATCATCATCAGCAGGCCGCTGTTGTCGGTTCGACGCGCATCGCCAACGGTGCCCATCTGCTTGGCCAGGTTGTCGCCGATGATCGGCAGATAGCTTTCGGTGATCAGCTTGTTGCGCACGAAGGAGTTCAACGGCTTGGGCATGAACTCCTCGAGACGAAGCCGCTCACGCTGCTCGCGTAGAATGGTCTGGCGACGCTCCTGAAGTTCCGACCAGCCGCGTATCACTTCCTGCTGGTGATGGCGCAGGCGCTCGTGGAAGTCGTCCAGCTGCAGTGCCAGGGACTGCTGCGACAGCCTCGGGTGCTGGCCGAGCAACCCTTCGACACGAAACGAGAGCTCGACGTTGTGAGTTGCCGTGGCCAGACGATCCGCCGTATTCAACAGGGCGATCGCTTCGGGGAGGTAGTGCAGCAGCGCCTCCTTGCCCGCGTTTTCCGCGTGAGCCTGCAGCCAGTGCGACGTGATCGTCCAGCGTGGCCCAGGCTGGCCTGCCACCACTGCCAACGACTCCTCGAAATGGCGGTAATGCCCCTGCTGCTTCATCGCGGCAGTAAAGCTGTCGACCAGCTCGGCGGCGTATTGGGTAACGGGGAAGCTCTCACCCTCCTCGGCAAGCTGACGCACGAGGTATTCCGCGGCACTCCTGCGCTGGCTTGCCGACCCATCAAGCCGACACTGGCTGACGAAGGCATCCAGCAGTGGAGCGACCTCTTCGATCAGCGCCAGCAG
Organism: Halomonas sp. ML-15; assembly: GCF_014779595.1. Classification (GTDB taxonomy): domain Bacteria; phylum Pseudomonadota; class Gammaproteobacteria; order Pseudomonadales; family Halomonadaceae; genus Franzmannia. The sequence continues at coordinate 25,294 of NZ_JACXZT010000009.1, read as the reverse complement.
CAGGTCTTCATTGCCCATGATGCGGCACAGCATGCCGGCCGACAGGCAGCGCGCGCGCAGGTTGCGGGACGCGCTTTCGTCCTGGCGGCATTGCGCCCAGTAGAGCATCGCGATGGCCCGCGGCAAGGGGCCATAGCCGAGCAGTCCGGCGCTCTGGCGTGCCGGCCAAAGAGTCCGCACGATTCGGGCGGCATCGTGGTCATGAATGCCCTTTTCGTAGCCTTCGCGGTAGCGCGGCGAGGCAAAGCGGCTGATGTAGCGCTCCAGTTCCGCCTGGTCCTCCACGTTGATCCGCTCGGCTCCGGGACGCGCCAGCGCCTCCATGATCAGGTAAGCCAGGTACTCGGCCCGATAGACCTCGTCGGTCTCGGATGGCAGGGTGATCGACCAGTAGGGGCGTAGCGCCTCCAGGCGCTCATCCTTCAGCGGCGCATAGAACTGCGTACCGGTGAGATGCAGCATGATACTGTCATCCCGCGGCACCAGCGTCAGGTCCAGATGCTGCTGATTGACACTGAAACGATGGCGCGGCCCCAGGCGGATGACATTGCCACCGGATTCATAGATATCGGCCCGATCACGGACACTGCGCAGGGCGGCGTCCTGGGTCGAGCGCAAGCGCCCGGCCAGGTCATCGGCTTCGAGGTTGGCGCCCATCTCACGCAGCTCGTCTGCCATGCTGCGCACCTTGGCCACCATCGCATCCGAGGCAAAAAAGCTGTGCAGCTCCTCGAGGGTCTCGAAGCGCTCGGTGCGCCGCTCCACGTTCTGCAGAATGCGCTTGGTGGCATCGGTGAGGGTGTTGACGCGGCGCTGGCGCTCGTCCTGCAGCTGCTGGCGGCGCGCCTCGATACTCTCGTGGGCACTCTCGCGCTGCTCCAGGATCATGCTCAGGAATTCGTCGAACTCGCCGAACTGCCCCTCCAGCTCCTGCAGTTGATCCAGCATCCGTGTCATCAACTGGTCGCAGTCGTCGGGCTCACGCAGGGCCCCCACGCCATTGGCCAGGCTCTGCTCGAACAGCCGGATCTGAGCGGCGAACTGGGCCTGTGCTTCGGCACTGCCCTGCTCGCGCATGCGGATCTCCGCCTCGGAGCGCTGCTGGTTGATGGTGGCGTAAATGCTCGAGATGTTCTCGGTAATACGGGTCTGCTGGGTGGCATCGTCGCCGGACATGGACGACAGCATGGCCTGTATCATGTCCAGGCCGGCGGTCAGCTCGCGATACTCGCCGACGCATTTGCCCAGTTGATCCCGCGTTTCGGCCTCCTTCACGCGCTCTGCCAATGCAGCCAGGGTCGCCCGATAGCCGTCCAGCGCTTCGGGCGTCGCAAGAAAGTCGAAGGTCTGGCCGGTCAGGGTCCGTTCGGCCTTGTCCAACGCCTGCTCCAGCTCCTGCAGACGCTCCTCATCGAGATAGCGACGATCCCGCAGCGCCAGCAGGCGGCCGCGGTGATCGCGCAGCGCCTTGAGATGCGATACGAATTGATCCGGCGTTTTCCAGCTGCTCGGCTTGAGTTCCCGTAGCAGCGTGTCCTGCTGCCCACCGATGCTATCCAGGGCCTCTGCCGTCTGCCCCCGGATCGCCTGGACCTTCTCATACTCGTCGAGCATCAGTTCAGCGGTATGCTTGAGCTGCACCAGCAGATCGTGCACCGCCTCGAAGGTGGCCTCGCCCAGCCAGTGGAACTGATTGAGCGCGCGGTCCACCCGCCGGATGATGGCATTGTAATGTCGCTCGGAAGCCTGCTGCTCCCCCGCCAGTTGAACGATGCTGTTCAGCTCGGCAATCCCGCGCACCAGCTCGGGGTTACCGATTCGACCCAGCGGGGTGTCGTTGCGAACGGCATCCTGGGCATGGAAGTTCTCCGACATGAACGGCGTGTCCCACACCTGGATCGGGTGCACCAGGGTCGGCTCGTCCTCGGAGTGGAAAATCGCCAGATGGCCATTCTCCAGCAACGCGAAGCCATGACCGACCATCGGCGTGTCGGTCTGCTTGCGGATCAGGTTGTAGCGATAGAGCACCACATGGCCCGTGTGGGGCGCATAGAAGATGTAGAGAACGTCTTCGCCGTTCGGCGAGCGCACCATGCGCTTGAAGCGCAGGTCCTCATCGGGCACCTCGTAGGTCCTGAGCTCACCGCTGTTGAGGTAGTAGCCCGACGGAAAGATGATCCCGTGGTTTTCGGGCAGCGCGACGACCGAGCCGGCCATCTCGTCTATCCGCTGCACCACCTGCTCGGAGCGGTTGTACAGATAATAGCGCCACTGGCTTTCGTTGAAGGGCAGGATCCTGACCAGCAGTATCGCGCCCAGGTCGGCATATTCGAAGGCTGCATCGTCCAGCGACTGGGAGTCCGACTCCACCGGGTCGGCATAGATGCCTTCGCCGCTGCCGGTGTTGTTCTCGATCTTGAAGGTAATGTTGCCGCGCAGGTTGTCGATGAAGACCGTGTCGAGAATGTTCAGGTGCGGCGCGCGCCCCTGCTCCTGATGGTCACGACCCGCCTCTTTCCAGGGAAACGCAAAGCGCTCCGGCAGGACAAGGTCGCGCTCGCCCCGGTTGTCGATGTAACGTCTGACGCTGCCGTCCGCCGACAGCTCCCAGCGAAACACGCGTACGTCGGTCAGTTTCTCGCCAATCTGGAAAGCCGCCAGCAGCATCCCGTTCATCACAGCCAGCTGCACCAGCACGGCATTGCTGTAGTACTGCTGCAGCTCCCGGAAGTCTTGTACGAAGCGCTCATCCGTCAGGAAGCTACCCTCTAGCGGAGCCTCCTGAAGTTCGAAGCCATCGGCGGTATCCTCCAGATAGTAAAGCGAGAAGATATCGCCGACTTCGAGCGCCTTGCGCAGACCCAGCTGCACATTGAAACCGAACAGAATCCTGTCACCGATGCGCACCATATCGCGTGCCACGGTATTGTTCTCGGTACGTACCCGGGCACGCCCCAGCAGGGCCATGCTGCTGCTACCGAAAACCCCGGCACGCTCCTCGTTCAGCTTATCGACTGAGGCGTGCAGGTTTTCACCCTGGGATCGCAAGCGCCGCTGAATGGTCTCGAATGCAGTGCTTTCCCTGACGATGCTCTCGACCTGAGTTGGTCCCTTCGACATAGTCTTCATCCTGGAAGTAGGCTGGCAATGGCAAGGGCCGCAGCATGTGCAATACATGGCGGCCCTGAAGCGAAAGGTCGGGACACAGGCAAGGCTGGCCCCGGCGACACGCACCTACGCGGTGTCGCCCATGCCTTAAGCGGTTTCGGTAGACTTGGCCGCTGGTTGGCTGCCCACTGCCCGGTTTGCGATCCCCATCAGGGCCGCCTGGAGTGCCGGTGACTTGTCGAGAACCCCTTGTACGGTCTTGCCATAACCGAGCCCCGTTGCGAACTTCTCGAAGATATCGCCATCGCCACCGATCAGCTCGAACTTGGCATTCTGCAGCGCTGCCGCCATCACCTTGCCGTTCTCCAGCATGCCGATGCGCTGCGCTTCGATCTGAGCCATGACTTCCTTCTCGTGCACCTCGAGGTTCATACGGAACTCTTCGAAGTGGCGAGCCTCCTCGGACATGTTGTCGTAGGCCCTGAGCTTCTCGACGAGGCCGTTCGCCTCGGCGCACGCCATGGCTTCGCGGGCTTGCGCCTTGGCAGCGCCCAGCTTCTCTTCGCCCATCGCCTCTGCCTCGAGACGCTGCTCGAGCACACGCACCTCGGCCATGCCGGTATCTTCCTCGGCCTTGGCATTCGCCGTCTTGACCTCGGCCTGCGCCAAGCCTTCGCTGCGCTGCGCATGTGCACGGGCTTCCAGCACTTGCGCCTCCGCCAGGCCATCGGCGGCGGCGAGTGCCTGGTTCCCACGCGCCTGTTTCTCTTCCGCGGCCGCCTTCTTCTCTGCGGCATCCAGCTCGGCCTGGGAGCGAATCACCGTTTCCTCGGCTTCGAGCTTGGAGCGCTCGAAAGCCGCCTCGGCCGACTTCACCTCTTTCAGCTTGCGCTCTTCCGCTTCCGCCTGGGCAGCCGTCAGACGAGTCACCTTGTGGCGTTCGGCTTCGGCACGGTTACGGACATCGCTGATATTCTCTTCTTCTTCCGCCACGCTGCGCTCAACGGCAATACGCTGGCTGGTGATGTCGGCGATTTCCTTGCGCTCTCCCTCCAGCGCTTTCTCCATGCCGATGCGCTCGATTTCCACGGCGCGCTCGCGGTTCACATCCTCGAGTTCGCGCGCCTGTTGAATGCGCACTTCTTCGATCTGCACGGCACGCTCACGCGCCTTGGCCGCCATCTCGATCTGGCGCTGCTTGTTCTCATCGGCAATCGCCAGCTCTTCGTCAGTCTTGATGCGTGCCGCCTCGCTCTTGGCACGCTCCTGCTGACGAATCTGCTCGGTTTCCGAGCTCTCGCGCGCCTGCAGGCTATCGATCTCCCGACGCTGGCGGGCTTCGGCATCGGCCTGGGTACGCTCCAGCTCCAGCCCCGCTTCACGGGCAGACACGTTCTTGCGCTGGATTTCCAGCTCCTGGTCACGCTCCAGGCGATTGGTCTCGACGTTGTGCTGGGCCGTGATTTCGGTGATGCGCTTGATGCCCTCTGAATCCAGAATGTTATTGGAGTCCAAAGAGCTCTTGGGCGTCTGCTCGAGATAATCGATCGCCACGTCTTCGAGGATGTAGCCATTCAAGTCCTGACCGATGGTCTCGACGATGGCATCACGGAACTGCTGGCGCTCATCGAAGAGCTGCATGAAGTCCATCTTCTTGCCGACGGTCTTCAACGCCTCGCTGAACTTGGCATTGAACAGCTCATTTACCGCATCACGGTCGGAGGCGCGCCCCACACCAACCGACTTGGCAACGCGCAGCACATCGTCTGCCGTGGCATTGACCCTGAGATAGAAGGCCACGCTGATATCGGCACGCAGGTTGTCGCGGCAGATCAAGCCTTCTTTACCGGTGCGATTCATCTCCAGAGTAATGACCGATATCTTCATGATCTCGGAGCGATGAATGACCGGCAACACCATGGCACCGGTAAAGTACACCTTCGGTGTCATTGAGAGATCATTGACGATCAGCGCCTGGCCCTGATCGATTTTTCGATAAAAAGCCTGAAATAACGCCAGCAAGGCAAAAACAGTAATGGTGATAACACCAATTGCCACAATCAGTGGCATGATCCACGACAAATCCATTGCTTTAGTCTCCATGTTGCCTGCGTGTTTACACCGGCCTAGCCGGTATGGAATTCTTTTTCAGGTACGACCCAGTAGGCCTGCTCTTCCAACAAGTATTCGATCAGTACGGCTTGGTCCCCGCGTGCCAAGGCCGAGTCGCTTCTTACCTGTAGAATCAAGTGCGAGCCATCGACGTGGACATCGGCACTTCCACTGCCCAGACCAACCGAGCCCGAACGAATCGTGCAGAGTGTGCCAATGAGCTGCTTTTCTTGCGGCTTGTGGTATGCCCGCACGAACAGGGGCCGTAGCGGGCGGATGAGAATGGCCGTAGCAAAGAGTGCGCCCACCAGCGATGCAAGCAGGAGAACGATGCCCAGCAACCAACTTAGCCAGCCAGATGCAGTACTAACGCCCAGCCACAGGTCAGCGAAGTAGCTCAACAGCCAGCCCGTTAAAGACAGGAGCGTCACCATCAGGGGTAACGGCACACCTTGGAGCCCAAGCGTGGCGAGCAAACCACCGAAGTCTACTGCCCCATCGCCTCCAACATCACCATCCAGTACATCACCATCGACCATTCCCGATAGGGATACGAGCCAATAGATAACGGCAACACAGAGCAGAACAGTAAAAACGACGGTAGGAAAAGATATGATAATAGATAGAAATATCGACATTTGCCTCATCATCCCTTGAGACAGGCTTTAACTATGGCTGCCTCAGGAATCCCTGGCAAAGCCTCCCCTTGCAACGACATTCAGTAGCCAATGCGTTGCCAACCCCCTCTTCATCCGGATAAACTTAATTAGTTGTAGAAACGCTGTCAACCAGATTCCACGAGAAAGGGAGAGCGCAGTGGATACGCAAGACCTCACATTACACCTCAGCGATACGACCCATGAAGGTCGACACTTCCACGTCATGCCTATAGAAGGTAAAGAAGACGTGCTGCAGGTTACCGTTTCGGGCGCAGAGGAGATGCCTGTCTACCTCACCGCCGACGAAGCACAGATTCTATGCTTCACTTACCTTTTTGATGAGGGTGAAGTCATCCCGGAGCGTCTCCCGACACTTCTCGACAACATGCTGAGACTCAGCGTGCCCATGCCACTCAGCGCTCTTGGCAAAATCGAGCAACATTATGTCGTACATGGGGCCTTGGCCACTTCGGCAACCTATCGAGAAATTGCCCAAGAGCTAACCACTCTTGCCGACAACGCCATTGATCTACTTGAAATATTTGAAGATTTCTTAAAGTAACAGGAGCGCTACGGTATGAAATCGGTATTCAAGAAAATGCTTACCGCCATGCGCGGAGGGGTTAACGAACTGGGCGAGTCGGTCGTGGACAACCAGGCGAACCGCATCTTCGAACAGGAAATACGTGACGCCGAGAACGAGCTTCAACAGGCGCGTCAGGAGCTTGCAGCCCTGATGGCCGAGAACACCTCCCTTGCACGCCAGATCAAGAATACAGAAGATGAAATCGCCCGCCGTGAAGATGACGCCCGCAAGGCCCTGGCAGCCAGCAAGGAAGACCTGGCTCGCGAAGTCGCCGAACGCATCGTGGAAGCAGAGCGCCAACGCAGCGAGCTAACCGCCACCCGTACCAAGCTGCAAGGCAAGGTGGACAGCATGCGTGAACGCATGCAGAAGTCGGAGAAACAGCTGGCCGAATACAAGCGCGAACTCCAAGTGGTCAAGACCAACGAGCGGGTACTCCGCACTACCGCTCAGATCGACACCAACATCGGTAGCAACCAGTCCTCTCTGACCAGTGCCAAGACCACCCTCGCTCGTATCCGCGAGCGCCAGCAACGTCTTGAGGATAAGCAACATGCCAGCGTGCAGCTGGAGAAGGAGCTGACCGGTGCCGACCTCGACGAGCGCCTGAAGGCAGCAGGCATCGATCAGGAAAGCGACGCTGTGGAAGGTGTCATGGCTCGCTTGAAGGCTTCGCGTAGCGAATCTGCCTCGTAGCACCGATGTCTGGGGCCATGGGTAGATGGCCCCAGATGTTTCCCTGGCACCGTTAGGGCGCTACGCCTGTCCGGCGATAAATAGACCCATCAACACCCCACCATACAGGCTGCCGCGGCCCTCATGCGAACAGAACCCGAGCCTTCCCTTACTCCCCCTACACCGGCGTGGGAGTCTATTCTCGTCTATGCGGTATTAGGGCCATGGTGCTTCATTTTGCCAATTTCCGTTTTGGCTCCTCCACTGCTTGTTGCCATTCCATTTTTCCCCTTGGTCTATTTTTTTGCTGGCCTAGGCCCAGTAATGACGGGAGCATTCTATGCTCTTTTCCGGCATTATCTCGCACGCCACAGCTACCCTTGGCAAATTGCCATGGGACTCTTCGCAGCCGCCTTGGCCCTGATGATACTGCGTCTCGATTTTTGGCCTATAAACGGGCTTCCTCCAGCCTCTTTAATACATGATGGCCAAGATACCAATCTTATAGTAACGGCCTCTCTGATCGCCAGTCCGCTATGTGCTTGCTTCATTCGCTGGGGGGATAAACGGCCACGAGCAAGGCGCTGTGCGACGCTGATACCGCTAGCTCTGATGCTTTGGGTGGCAGTTCCCTTCGGGATACTCATGCTCATCGCGGTCATCGCCTGGTGATATCCCCCGAGCTCGCCAACTTATATGCAGTTACCTAGGATACCGAGAACGGCGAATCGGCCATGAGAAACGCTCGAATATCAGATTTCTGCGGATGATCATGCAGCCACTCCCTGATTTCGCAAGCCCTCTGGTAGTCACTTTCCCCGAACTTACTGCGATACAAGTTCTCGAGGGACTCACTGGCTTTCTCCTGGCGAATACGGTGCTGCCACTGGTCCGTCAGAATAGCATTAAGGTTGCCCGCCAAGCCTTCGGCCACCAGCATCTCCCATTCACCCTTGTGTAGCCATACTCCACCGACCCTGGCGCTATAATCCACTCGATGGGCATTGTCCTTGGCAATCCGGAACTTTCGCATCAACCCGCCGCTCATAGGACAGATCAAGGCACCCGGCGAATCCTCGGCATCGATGCTCTCACCGGAGAACACATGCTCCGGATGCCGTTCCTTCCAGCTAATATAGTCTTCAATCAAGATCCAGTTCCCGCCGCAACTATCGCACGTATGACAACGAAACAAGTCATCCAGGAAGCTCGGGATCAGATTGCCTTCTTGGCACGCGGTACATTTCACAGATTTTCCCCTGTACAACTCATGATCAATCATAGCTGAGTGGATTCAAGCACCTACTTGACTTACGGATCAACTACCTTTCTACCTCATACAAGCTGACATTGTCCTGTACAAGATGATACTGCAACTTCTTTAGCCCAAGCGTCTTGATCATTGGCTTCGCCAAGATACACGCTGGGGCGGTAAACAAAGCGCCTAGAACAAGCATAATCATTCCGGGTAATTCCCAAACCTCTTGGCCCGGCTTGCTGGAGTGCGACAAGAGAAATAATCCAGCAACCATCACGCCTGCGCACATCAATAGAACAGGGTAAAAATACAGCATCTGGGCATTGAGAAAATAGTAAAACCCAAGACCAGCCACTAGCGCAATGTAAACACCGATACATACCACGGAAAGCTCACCATTTATTTTATCTTGATCAAATCCACGCTCCTTAAGAAAATCAATCAGAGGTGCCTTTAAAGCACCAGCCCGCCTCAAGTAAACAACCCCCTCTTTTGGGCGCATTGATAACAATGTTCTTCCTCCAGCATCCTTGACCACCCCGGAAACTGCCTTGCCAGCAGCGTCTACTTTATTTCCGCCTGGAGCACGTAGAGTAAGTTCCACTCCATTGTCATGGGTGCGGAGATGCTGATATAGAGACTCGAGCATCTCGACATCAAAGTCTCTATTAAAACGAAAAGGGATCATGTATTGCTCCATTACTAAAAAAGTAGGGCTTCAAGTCGCTTAATGGCGGCCACTCCGCGAGACCGGCCGCCTTACCAATAAAGGCTCTTCAAACTCTCTGCAGCTTGTTTAGGTGGCTCGGGCAGCAAAATTCTCCACTCATCTTCATATTTTGCGAAGTTATCCTCAAGTTCATTTATCTCACCATCACTATTAAGGTAATCATAGCTTACCCTGGCACGACCCTCGTCCAAGAAATCGACCGTCTTGATAGTTAAGTTTTCCATACGCGCTGACTCGATAATTATCGGGAGATAACTCACCATAGCGCGATCAAGGCGTGCTGATATCTGCTTGCCGGTTAGCTCATGGATCTTGTCGTCTGGCACCCCCTCAAAAAACACCTCCACAATCATGTGCTGCGCACCCCTGGGGTGGTTCTTCGCCTCAATCAGCACCGGGAGAGTGTATCGTTCATAGTCACTCAAATGTTGCGGATGGACAAAGGTTGCTGCTCTATGAAAGTCCGACTCTGAATATGCCTCCAGATATTCTGAAAACAGTTCAATCACTTCTTCCTTCTCATCTCTGTTTTCGGCAACAGCTGCCGAAAAGCTGGCCAGCATAACCGTAGTAATAATGAAGTATCTAATGATCCTTATCATTTTTCACCTGTCTCGATCGGTTGCTCAACAGTTTCTTATGCGCCACATCGGGTATTCTGAACACCCGATGGGCTCTGGCAATAATGCCGTTCGTACTCAATGGGTGACAGACACTCACCCATGTTTAGATCGCGGGCTGACACGCCCCCTCACTGCAGGGCGTAGATATAACCATCAATGGTGGTCACGAAAAGCCTATCTCCGTGCACGGTGATTGTAGTGACGGTATCGCTCAACGGATCGGAGCGCCAAAGCAGTTCGCCACTGATAGGATCCAGGGTACAGACCTGGTTCTCGCAAGCGGCGTATAGGCGATTATCGGTCACCGCGGGGGAGCGGAATATGCGCTCATCGAAGGACCAGCGTAGTTCCCCAGTCTGCTCATCCACGGCCTGCAGAGCGTTCATTCCACTGATGTAGACCAAGCCATGTGCCACGCTGGGAGGATGGTCCAACCGAGATTCGGTGTCGATGGTCCAGTTGATTTCTCCTGTTTCGGCGCCGACAGCCGTCATGTACTGCGCCCAACCACCGACGAAGACCTGCCCCTCACGGTAGACAGGCGTGGTGGTCAGCCAATGTCCTCGACCCACGGAAACCCGCCAGCGTTTCTCCCCAGTTTCGGCATCAAACGCGTAGAGATGTCCGTCGAAGCTAGCGGCATACAGGGTGTCCTCGACCACGGTGATGCCCGCGGCGAACGATCGACTGCCTTGAAACTCCCACACTAGCTCACCGGTGTCGGTATCCAGTGCAATCACTCGATCATCGAAACTGCCGAAGTAGACCAAGCCCTCGCGCACCGCGGCAGCACCGTGGGGCGTCTTGTCCAGGGGAAACTGCCAGTGTGGCTCGCCGCTATAGCGGTCGATGGCGTAGAAAGTATTATCCTCACCAGCAGCATAAACGCGTTGCTCGTCCACAGCGACCGCATCGCGAACATTGCCCAGAGTTCTGTAACGCCAACGCCGCTTTCCAGTGTCTACGTCGAGAGCATAGACGGAGCGATCGGTACTTCCAACGAACAAGGTGTCACCGCCGATCACCGGAGTTTCTGTCAGCACACTCAATGTGAGGAAGCGCCATAGCTGACTGGGCTTTTCACTTGGCCCACTACCCTCGAACAGCCCGGTACGATGGCTGTTTCCCCGGTACTCCTGAATCACATCGACATCCCTGGCTGAGTCACACGCGATCAACGTCAGGATCATCAGCATCACCGAGATCGGCAGCCTCATCGATTTCCACTGGCACCTCATCACAGCTCGTCTTCCCTTTCCAGCAGAACGCCGTCACGGTATTCCGACACCATGTAGCGCTCGCCGTCAGGCAGGAAGAACTCGTTCAATCCGTGGGGCTCTCCATTGCGATAGCGCCGGACCTCACTTAACGTACCTTCGAAATAACGCAGTTGCTCACCATGCAGCCGCCCCTCCTCGTAACGGGAGACTAGCTCCACGGCGCCATCGTGGGTGAAAATGTAGTGATCACCCACTGGCAATCCGGCGTCATAGCGAACCCTCCCACGCTCATAGCCATCCTCGAAGTGGGCTACCCAGAGTCCGTCCTTTTCACCGTCGACATACTCACCTTCGAATGTCGCCTGGTGGGAATCGTTGAACACCCGCCATGTGCCGATCCGCTGACCATCGCGGTACTCACCTTCGCCTATGATGTGCCCGTTCCACGCATGGCGCTGAATGTAATCGCCATGCCGCTCCCCATGTCGATAATGCTCCCGCACCAGCTGCGTGCCATCCTCGTGGACTTCCCGACGCTCGCCGTGCAAACGCCCCTCATCGTCATAGTTCTCGTGGACAGTGCTCTCGTAGCTCAGCGTGATCCACTCACCCACTTTGTGACCGTTTTCATACCGCCCACCGGCGATCAGATTGCCATCCTCATCGGTATGCCGGTGTTCCCCCACCGGGACACCATGATCGTATTCACCGATCTCAGTACTACCTTCTGGCCAGTTGAGCGGTCTCACCTGGCGGCCGTGCATCTCACGGTCAACCGTCTCCCGTCGGTAACGTGGCTCTTCCGCACCAGGGGGCTGAAACTGCTCGTCCAGACTCCAACGACGGTCCTCGCTATTCACCCTGCGTCTCACCAGCGCACCGTCGCGATAGGTTTCCTGGCGAGTCATAGGGCCGTACTCCCCCTCTTCGACGATCATCAGCGAGGTCATCTGGTCGTCAGTGCCATATTCCCGTCTCTCAATGAGTTGCCCGTCCTCATCCCGGTATTCGTAACGGCTTCGGGTACCATCATTACGGAAGAACTGCGCTTCACCCTGACGTGACCCCTCCACGTACGAGCTATTCACGATGAGGACGCCATCGTCCCATCGTTGGCGCTGGCCATGTTGCTGGCCGTGCCGATAGTGGCTCTCCAGAGTAAGCTGGCCATCACTCCAGCGACGTTCAACACCATGTCTCTGTCCGCCTACAAACTCCACTTCGCTGACCTTTTCACCCTCCTCGGTAAAACGACGCGCCCAACCGTGCCGCTGTCCATCAACGTAGTCCTCCCCTAGCATCAGCACACCGCCAACGAATCGTTCCAACGCACCATGCAGTTTGCCGTCCACGTGCCAGTATCGCGTTGTCACTTCACCATTCTCATCGTAGTAAACGCGCTCGCCGTCCTCGGGCTCGCCATCAACGAAGTGCTGCTCGTGTTTCAGTTGATCGTTGGCGTGGTAGTCGCGACGGTATCCATGACGCTGCCCATGCCGATATTCCGACACCTCGTAGCTGCCATCGCGGTGATAATGGGTAAAGGTCCCATGTGGTCGGCTCTTGTCATCCAGCGTGCCAACTCTGTGGAGGCTGCCATCCTGGTAGTAGCGGCTGTATTCACCCACCAAGAACGCATCGTGAAAGTCCGGGTTATCGAGTTGGACGTCATACGCGACCACGGGATCATCGCCGTCGCTCTCGTCAATGTAGTAAAGGATGACCGACCAGAGTTCACCATCGGCCACCGGTGGCTCAAAGTAGTACGCGGCCGTAGAGTCGCCCTCTTCCACCCCCATAAGGTCGGCGTCGATCCATTGAATATCGCCCCCCTCTTCGCCTAGCACCAGCCACGGGATAAATGCCAAGGTGAACACCAGAACACAGCAAAAACGTTTCATGAAACATACCTCCCTGTTTATGGCAGCGGCGCGTAGCGTAGCGACCAGCGGCGTGTGTCGGGTTGACCATCGCCCTCGAAACGCTCCACTCGCTGGACACTTCCCGCCAGACGCAGCCGATCACCTTCATTGAGGTAATCGGCAATTGAAGCTGTGGCCAGAGAGACATCGCTGTACCTCTCTCTCGGCATCGGTGCCAGCGCATCGCCCTGTTCACTGACAAAGCGGTAACGCTGGAGGAAGCGACTCATGCTCTGCTCTTGATCAACAGCGTCTGGGAGCTCGTCCAGGCGCACGAGCCAAGGTTTGTCACCCAGCGCCAGGTCTACCGTCTGCCACTCTCCTTCTCCCCGACAGCGGAGCTCGCTTTCTACTTCAATGTCATAAAAGTGCTTGCGCACGCCATCCTCGGTAATCAGCTGCCATTTCTGTTCAGTGGGCAGTTGCTGCCGGTTACCAGCGTCGTCCTCATCAACGTGCTGCCACACCAGTGGCTGGTTATTGATCTTCGGGGCCTCGACCACCACTGGTTCACACATGGCTGCCAAGGACGCCGGGAGCCTAAACAGCGCGCGGTTGTTCTCCGCATCGGGTAATTCCAGGTCAGCCAATCCAACCTGAGGCGGTTCATCCCCGTCTGGGTAAAGGGTGACGTCAAAGGGGGGCGGCAGATCGATATCGGAGTAGCGGGCCTCTTCGGTGACAAAACGGACAGGACCGTCGACGGGAACGGCTTCGCTTTCGCTGAGCGCGAACAGGGTCAAGCTGTCAGGGGTCTTGCCCTCTTCAAACTCGACACGCAGGTCGCTGGCTGTCGAACGTCCTATCGCCACCGCTTGTAACATCCAAGCCTCGTGGGATGTCAGCCAGTCTGGAGCGTCCTCTTCCGGAATCCTCCGCGTAATCGCATCTTTTATGCCGTAGATACGATCACCGAACCAGTGATCCGGCGTACTATGAAAGCGCAATAAAAACTCCCTCGGACTATCCGTGGGTATTGCCTCGGCACGGATGTCCCCAGATGTCACCTCTGTCTTTTGATCACTGTCCAGCGGCAAATCCAGCGCTTCTGCCGCCACCGGGCGGTATGCTACTCCCGTTGCAGTAAGACGCTTCGCGCGCTCCAGCGGTGCCAGTTCGTCGCCCCAACCAAGGGGAACATACCAAGCCTGCGTGGTATGCCGCTTGCGATCGGGGTGATAGAAGGCGTAACGCATGGTTTGTTGTAACCCTACATCCAGTACCTCACCCTCTTCGCTTTCAATCCGTAAATCAGCAAAATCTAGATACCCAGAGAACGCCCCTTTAGGTAGATCATGGTCAATCTCCAGAACGATCTCACTGGAAAAAGGTACCCATGTACCCACAGGCGCAGTCAGTACAGTATCCCCATCTACCAATGCATCGCCATCGAACTCCTCCGGCGATGGGCCGGGCTGAATAGCGACATAATCATCTGGATCACTCGGCGCCATATTAATAAGCCATGCCCCCAACCAGGACGGCTCATCCTCCGGCAGCATGACCAGTGCCTGGCGTACCGTGCCATGCCCTTCGTGATCTTCCTGACTCACTTCGCTCACCACGGCAAGACGACGAAGCCATCCGGTTTCACGCTCCAGCACCATGGTGCCTGCCAACTTGACCTCTTCATGATCGGTCTGGAGTGTTGTCACGAGCTCGGTATCCGTCACCGAATGCACTGTAATCTGCAAGTCAGCAGCGCCATGAGAGCCCGACACTGTCACCACTTCGCCTTCGGTCAGCGGAATCTCAGGCATTGCCATACCGGTGGTCATCTGCTCCTCGAAAATCTCGAGCAATGGCGCTAGACCATCCTCCTGTAATGTCTGCCAGAGGTCCTCGTTACGGCTGGTAAAACGGCGCACTTCTCCAGAATCACTGTCGATGTCGACTTCAAAGCCCGCGGACATGAGCTCCCGCATCACTGGATTCTGGGTATCCGAAGGATCCATCGTGGAGAACTCTCGTCTCCCGTCCACGCTTTGTTCTAGATACCTGGGAGTAATCGCCAGATTCAGAGATCGGCCAATATCCAGTACCTCATAGCGCAATACCGAGCCAAACCCTACAACCTGATCACGACCGGTATTGGATGACCCGGAGCCTAGCCTGCCCTCACTGAAGAGTTGGTAGCTCCGTGTGTCGCCTTTTTCAGGAGCAAACGCAACCGACTCAGGCTCGGATGAGCAGCCCATAACCATCGTCATGGTCACCACAATTGAAAAAATGAGGCCTTTCCTGCAGATCATGCGAACTCCCTGTCTTGCCGAACTCTTGGTGCGCTCGCTCGGCGCCCTCTTACTGGCCACATATGCGTCATACCATTCCTTACACTGGGTCATTGAAACCGCCGTCTACCAGGTCGGCGGAAATTACGTTACTCACTCAGATTAAAGCGAACGGTCATGTCGGACTGGTTATCGAATAGCACTTTCAGGAGTGCGAAGCCTGCAATTCCGACGGGCATATAGAGCATAAACCCGAGACCACCGAAGTAGAGAGACACAGCAAGCCCCCCAATCATATAGGGCAGCATAAATACAAACATCGCCTTTCCAAATCTTTCCTTCTTTTTCATAAATTCCACCAGTCGACTTTCATCTTCTTCGCCCATCGCCAGCTCGCTGCTACAGTCTGGGCAAGTGGCTGTCTTGAATTCTATAAGATTGGCGACCCACTGCGACTCTTCGCAGAAGCAAGAACCACATGAGGGACACTCGAAATCCAATTCTTTCAGTACAGCCTTCTCTTCTTCACTGCTCACACTCTATACCCCTTTACTGTATATATGGTTCCTGACATTGATTGTCTCGACGCTCTTCCGCCCTAGACAAGTATCCTATATATCTTGGCACACCCAAAGTAATCATCATCGGCGTTACCGAGATCAGGGCTGATCACCTGTTGGTTAATGTACTGCTGCTTCATAAGGCCGAGTCGGCTTGCTTTACCGAGGTTACTGCAGCATCCTGGTTCGCCGCTTCTACGCTGCCAATGTACTGAAAGCCACGCTTGCGAAGATGACCTCTACGCCAGTCATTCCCTTTCGCTCCAGCGTATAGGAACACGGCCAGCTGCATTGCCCACATGAGGTATACGCCCCCTATGTTAGCGTAGTATAAGAAAAACTCTTCAATGGCAACGAACACCACCAATAGGCCGAGCAGAAAAAACCCAATAGCCCACATCTTTTTCACCATGGCCCAGATCCAACAAAAGAAGAAGGCTGGCCAGTTGATTCCCTGCTTGACTGCCCTTGCACCATGAACAGAATGTTCATAAACATCGAATGTCTTCACTGATATATCCTTGCTATTCCATTGGTTTTTACTTCTATATGAGGGCAGAGCCCAACAGACCTCAGCCTTCTTATCTATTATCAAGACGCACTTATATCTACCAGCTTATTACTCATGCGGGTTGAGCCTTAGCTCTAAACGGAAACGACGGATAGGCCCTCTGGCTGGCCGCCGGGGGCGCGATCCCAAAGCGCTTCTCGATATCGCCCATGTCGGTAAATTTCTCGCCACGCTGGTAGGCGGCGCGCAGGTGCTCGCTCAATTCGGTGACGGCGGCGGAGGGCTTAGCCCACTGTGCCTTGGGCAGCGGCTTGGACCACTCCGACAGCCAGTCCTTGGGAACCGCCTTGGGCAGCACGTGCTTCATGCGATATTCGGTGTACCAGTGGGCGAAGCGGGCATGCTCCCACAGGCGCTTGCGCCGAAAGCGCCGCCAGCGCGCCTTGTCGTTGGTACGCTCACATGCCGCCTTTTCACGAGCGACATAGGCGTCGTACCGCTCGAGGCCCCACTCCTTGGCCGAGGGCGTAATCGCCTCGGCGCCCTCTTCCATAAAGCGGCGGATGTACTCCCACTGGGCCAGCGCGCCGGGCAGGCCGCCGACGCCAACCATAATCCCCGCCCCGGGCAGGGTATAGCCCGGCCGCTCGGGATCGGGTGGCAGCAGGGCAAAGTTCCAGCCAAAGCCGGTAATGGCGCCCGGCCCCAGGCTGGGGTTAAACCCACACACCGCCACCACGTCTTCCCAGGGCACCAACACCGTGCGGCGCTCGCGCTTGAAGAGGCGGCAGAAGGCATCGTAGATCGGGGGATAAACAAAGAAAAAAGCCATTGCGCCGAGATGGAGTAGTGTCAGCCCCAGCGGAAAACTCTCCCGGGCGCTGCGCAACCATTCGCCAATTTCAATTATTACCATACCACCAGGTATTGCGGCAGCCATACCCACCGTAGACGTTAACCAGAGATTATGAGGCGCTGGTAGCCAGAAGCGGCCAGGTGGATCCACCACAAATGCCACTTCGCGGCGCTGACGGTTAAGACGAATAGGCGGGAGGCGCCTGAGCAGCGTATTGATCCAGACGATGCCTAGAATAAAGACAAACTGGAAAATGAAATAGAGCCCTCCCACCCATACCGAGATAAGCTGTGAATCCGGTGGGAAACCGCCGACAGCGCCCCATGTAATAAGAAATAGCACAAGAATAGCGCACGTCCCAATGCTTAACATATGCCCTGCTGTCATGAGGCTTTCGGGACTGGCCCCCTGGCGGATATCCATTGTGACGTCCTTATGGCGCACATCAATATGTCCCACGTCTACTGCATGCTCGCTATCCACGGGTAGCGGTAATGGGCTCAAGCAGTACTGCTCCCCCCCGGCGCGGCTTTCACGCTCACCGGCGCGCATCGGGGGCAGGGCATTTTTGGGCGCGGTCTTGAACATTGCGCGTCCTTACACGTTATAGCTGTGCAACCACCATCAGGCCTCGATCCCTTCCTTCCGATACGCCTCAGCGAACACCTCTTCGACAGGACGCTGCGGGTCGCACTCTCGGATCCGCCGTACCTCTGCGGAGAGCCTGACCAGCTCCTCGCTGGGCTTGGCCCACTGCTCCTTGGGGAGGGGCTTCGACCACTCTTCCACCTCGGGCAATTTGAGCTGCGGCCGCTGCTGCTGGATGAGCCGGTGCTCCCGCTCCGCCAGATAACCCGGCAGCGTCCACAACGTCATGGCGTTGATAAAGTACCACCCTATCGCGTAGAGATAGCGCCAGAGCGAGGGACGTTCACGTAGGCTCTGGTGGAGCTTACGGCGGGCATTGCGAATGGTATGCACACCCTGGTGAGGCGGGTCGCCAGGCGCCCGCAGACCGAGACGATCCTGCACCTCATCGAGGCTATTCAGCTCATATTCCATATAAGCACGTAGTACTTCCCACTCACCGAGGGAGAGAGCCATGCCCGCCGTCAGGCCCTCGGTATTTAACCACTTGCCTGTCTTGGGGTGGGCATAGCCGATTCCCAGACCATACTGCCGCGTGGTGCCGTACTGGGTCGCGCCATACCCCTCCACCGCCCAGGCCATCAGCGATTCCCAGGGAATGATGACCGGCTCCTCGACCTCATGGCCCAGGCGCCGCTCTTTGACGATAAAGCACACCTCACGGCGCTGGCGGTGGAAGCGGATGGGGGTAGCCCCCAAGCGCTCCCGGTGCATGTCCCGCATGGTCCACCACGATATTATGGATATTCCCCCTCCTCCGAAAACTGCTATGCCGAGCAACATTCGATACCCTTGCCAGTCCATATTAGAAATTAGTAGCAGGGGGAGCAGCACAAGACTGAAAAAAACAATGGATAAGGGACCCAATAAGGCCAACTGGTAACCAAAAACGTTAGGTGGTCCGGCACCATAGTCGAGCCAGGTATCGTTCAGGTCGCCGATGGCTTGACTGACATCCACCGGTGACATGCCAGTAGGCAGCGGCAAAGGCGCCAGATAGGTCACCTTGCTGGTACCGATACGCTCGATATCGCCGGCGCGGTGAGGTTGACCCGGCGTCGGTTCGGGAAGCGATTCGCTGTGTGTGTGTTTCGCCATTAGATGCTCAGTCGTTACTGGTGGCTGGGACCACGATGGCCCGACCGTCGATTTCATGCCAGTCGCCATTGGCTGAGTTGGGTGTCATAGCCAGCGTCAGCGGGTAGCACGGCCCCCGCTCACCTTGTTGGGTGGGGCTTTGTTCATAACTGCTGGCAGGTGCCCAGAACCCGCCTCGGGCATTTTCGGATAGCTTGACGGTTTCACCTGCCAGCAAAGCGGGAAAAAGCGATTTGTACTCAGCAGCTCTGATTCGTTCGTGAGATATCCCCCTTCGCAATGCTCTCATGGGCTTAACCGAGCTCTGATGCAGGATTTACAGCAGGGTCATCACGCGCTTGAACGGGGCCTTATTACTATTTTTTTACATCAGCCCCTTCGCCTCAAAATATAATGGTTCACAAAAAGTCAAGCTTTATGGTATATCAATTTTTCCTTCTTCATATTCAGCATCAGGTAGGTGTTCCTTGAAGAACTGAATGCGGTCATCCAGTTCTTCGGGAAGGCAGTAGAGAAGATGTGTTCTCGGTCGGTAGCTAGAATTACGCTTGAAAGGCTTCCACTGATAGGTCAAAGCAATCATGCTTCGCTTTCGCCATACCTTGATATGCTCCGTTTTTGTCCAGTCAATCTCTTCATGTCGACTTCCTCGGGCTATTTCCTGGTAGCCTTTTGATGATCCCATCATCCAGGCCGCAAAGCCCATTGCCAGCGGCCCTAGGCTAGTAATGAGCAACGAGGGATCCATGAGAATCAGCACCAGAACAATTGGCATCAAAATAATGGCGGACCATTTTAAAAATGGTTTTACCGAATCCATTTGCGGTTTCCAGGAGCACACTTCAGCATTTTTCTCCGTAAACCGGTAAACAAGGATAGATGTCTGATGGGTCATGCTCATGGCAATCAGGCTAGCTAACAAAAAAAGCCCCCCTCCTACCAAAAAAGTAAAAAGCAATGACTCTCCAAATAGAGAAGAAAACAAATAGGCACCGAAAAAATAAACGACCACTAGAACTAGGAACAAAACATTAGCTGCACGTGTATCATAGTTACGTGCCCTAATTTGCCAGCTTGTGATGGCAGGCTCATCCGGATGCAACCATGGAATCTCTGGAATATAGTCCTGCTTGGGTTGTACAAACCACATATCAATATCCTTACTCTTCTAAACTCATCGGTACCGTGATTTCAAAGCGAGCGGGCAGACTGATGCCTTGGCCTTCTTCGCTATTGGGCTCGATCTCTTTTTTGCCTCGGGCGGCATTCGGCTTGTAAAAGGTAAAGCCCAAACTGCTTTCTGATGATGCGAGCAGCGTCTCTGCATAATTCACTGTCAGTACAAACGGCTCGCGCTCAGCTTGTTCACTGGCGGGAATCCAGGCTTGCCATACTCGTACATCGTCAGTGTCATAGCCAGCGTCAGCGGGTAGCACGGCCCCCGTTCACCTTGTTGGGTGGGGCTTTGTTCATAACTGCTGGCAGGTGCCCAGAACCCGCCTCGGGCATTTTCGGATAGCTTGACGGTTTCACCCGCCAGCAAAGCGGGAAAGGCGACTTGTAACCAAATGACTTGGCGCTCTATTTTATTATACTGCTCGATAATATATTCAGTCACAAAATAACATCATGGCACATGCCAAGCGCCACATCAGTGGCGCTTGTGATGATATAGCTATCCTTATGATTCATGAAGCCCTGCTCTGCTCTTTACAATCGAGCTCACGCTCTTAATCACGTATACACCCCACCGTCACAGATGAAACTTTTCTTCTACAACCTCGATATCTGGGAGATTATTTGTCAAAAAATTCAATACCTTATCGCGTTCACCTTCTTTGCAATAAATCTCCTTGATACCTTCCGGTATCATCTCGTCCATTTCAGGGTGATACCAAGGCACATTCAAGCCAATGATATCTCTTCCCGGATAAAGGTAAACTTTGTCAGCTTTACGCCAATCGTAGTCGTGGTGTTGCATTCCATGCAGTTCTTGATAACCTTTTGATGTCCCCATCATCCAAGCCGCGATGCCCATTGCCAGCGGCCCCAGGCTGGTAATGAGCAGTGACGGATCCATGAGAATCAGCACCAGAACAATTGGCATCGAGATAATAGCCGACCATTTTAAAAATGGTTTCACAGCCTCCATCTGTGGCTTCCAAGTACATTCCTCTGCATATTGATCTGTAAAGCGGTAGACAAGAATGGAGGTCTGGTGGGTCATGCTCATAGCAATCAATATTAAAAAAACAAACATCCCTCCTCCAACAAAAGCTTTAGATAGCAAGCTCACTCCTACGAAGGAAGACAAATAGGCTGAAATCAAACACACTACAAAAAGCACGCAAAACAAAATATTGGCCACAAAGACATTATAATTACGCGCCCTAATCTGCCAGCTCATAATGGCAGTCTCATCCGCATGTATCCATGGTATCTGAGAGATATGGTCCTGTTTGGGTTGTACAAACCACATATCAATATCCTTACTCTTCTAAACTCATGGGTACCGTGATTTCAAAGCGGGCGGGCAGGCTGATGCCTTGCCCTTCTGCGCTATTAGGCTCGATCTCTTTCTTGCCTCGGGCGGCATTCGGCTTATAAAAGGTAAAGCCCAAACTGCTTTCTGATGATGCGAGCATTGTCTCTGCATAATTCACTGTCAGTACAAACGGCTCGCGCTCGGCTTGCTCACTGGCGGGAATCCAGGTTTGCCATACTCGTACATCGTCAGTGTCATAGCCAGCGTCAGCGGGTAGCACGGCCCCCCGTTCACCTTGTTGAGTGGGGCTTTGTTCATAACTGCTGGCAGGTGCCCAGAACCCGCCTCGGGCATTTTCGGATAGCTTGACGGTTTCACCCGCCAGCAAGGCGGGAAAGGCGATTTTCACCCAGTAGCCCTGATACGTTCGGGTTATATCACCACTTCCGCACTGCTCTCGTGGGCTTAGCCGAGGTCTGATGCAGGATTTACAGCAGGCTCATCACGCGCTTGAACGGGGCCTTATTACTATTTTTTACATCAGCCCCTTCGCCTCAAAATATAATGCCATTGGTTCACAAAAAGCCGAGATTTATGGTATATCAATTTTTCCTTCTTCATATTTAGCATTAGGC
>NZ_JACXZT010000009.1:0-3367 GCF_014779595.1 Halomonas sp. ML-15 | reverse complement strand
GGTGTTCCTTGAAGAACTGAATGCGGTCATCCAGTTCTTCGGGAAGGCAGTAGAGAAGATGTGTTCTCGGTCGGTAGCTAGAATTACGCTTGAAAGGCTTCCACTGATAGATCAACGCAATCATGCTTCGTTTTCGCCAGACCTTGATATGCTCCGTTTTTGTCCAGTCAATCTCTTCATGTCGACTTCCTCGGGCTATTTCCTGGTAGCCTTTTGATGATCCCATCATCCAGGCCGCAAAGCCCATTGCCAGCGGCCCTAGGCTGGTAATGAGCAACGAGGGATCCATGAGAATCAGCACCAGAACAATTGGCATCAAAATAATGGCGGACCATTTTAAAAATGGTTTTACTGAATCCACTTGTGGTTTCCAAGAGAAAACCTCAGCATTTTTCGTTGCAAACCGGAAAACCAAGATAGATGTCTGATGCGTCATACTCATGGCAATTAGCATAAAAACAAGAAACATCCCCCCCCCTGTCAAAGTAGAGAAAAAAAAGTTCTCAAAAACATATGTAGATGCATACAAGACAACATAAGCACCGGCCAAGTTAACGACTGTTAATATCGCCAGCAAAACATTTGCTGCAAAAGTATTATAATTCCGTGACCGAATTTGCCAGCTCATGAGGGCAGGCTCATCTGTGTGCTTCCATGGCATCTCTGGAATATAGTCCTGCTTGGGTTGTACAAACCACATATCAATATCCTTACTCTTCTAAACTCATGGGCACCGTGATTTCAAAGCGAGCGGGCAGGCTGATGCCTTGGCCTTCTTCGCTATTGGGCTCGATCTCTTTTTTGCCTCGGGCGGCATTCGGCTTGTAAAAGGTAAAGCCCAGGCTGCTTTCTGATGATGCGAGCAGCGTCTCTGCATAATTCACTGTCAGTACAAACGGCTCGCGCTCGGCTTGCTCACTGGCGGGAATCCAGGCTTGCCATACTCGTACATCGTCAGTGTCATAGCCAGCGTCAGCGGGTAGAACGGCCCCCGGTCACCTTGTTGAGTGGGACTTTGTTCATAATGTCAACGCCAGCGAAGCGGGAAAGGCGACTTGTACCCAGTAGCCCTGATACGTTCGGGTTATATCACCACCTCCGCAATGCTTTCGTGGGTTTAGCCGAGGTCTGATGCAGGATTTACAGCAGGGTCATCACGCGCTTGAACGGAGCCTTATTACTATCTTTTTATATCAGCCCCTTCGCTTCGAAACGTAACACCACCGGCTCGCGAAAAGCCGAGCTTTATGGTATATCAATTTTGCCTTCTTCATATTCAGCATTAGGTAGGTGTTCCTTGAAGAACTGAATGCGGTCATCCAGTTCTTCGGGAAGGCAGTAGAGAAGGTGTGTTCTCGGTCGATAGCTAGAATTACGCTTGAAAGGCTTCCACTGATAGGTCAGCGCAATCATGCTTCGCTTTCGCCAGACCTTGATATGCTCCGTTTTTGTCCAGTCAATCTCTTCATGTCGACTTCCTCGGGCCATTTCCTGGTAGCCTTTTGATGATCCCATCATCCAAGCCGCAAAGCCCATTGCTAGCGGCCCTAGGCTGGTAATGAGCAACGAGGGATCCATGAGAATCAGCACCAGAACAATCGGCATCAAAATAATAGCGGACCATTTTAAAAATGGTTTTACCGAATCCATTTGTGGTTTCCAGGAGCACACTTCAGCGCTTTGCGCTGTAAATCTGTAAACAAGGATGGAGGTCTGGTGGGTCATGCTCATAGCAATCAATATTAAAAAAACAAACATCCCTCCTCCAATAAAAGCCTTAGATAGCAAGCTCACTCCTACGAAGGAAGACAAATAGGCTGAAATCAAACACACTACAAAAAGCACGCAAAACAAAATATTGGCCACAAAGATATTATAATTACGCG
The DNA here is from genome assembly GCF_014779595.1 of Halomonas sp. ML-15. Classification (GTDB taxonomy): domain Bacteria; phylum Pseudomonadota; class Gammaproteobacteria; order Pseudomonadales; family Halomonadaceae; genus Franzmannia. Next base: position 1,481 of record NZ_JACXZT010000009.1, on the reverse strand, counting down.
CCCTAATCTGCCAGCTCATAATGGCAGTCTCATCTGCATGCTTCCATGGCATCTGCGCCACATAGTCCTGTTTAGGCTGAACAAACCACATGCTTGATACTCTCTCCTATGATTCAGGACTTTTAGGAACTGTGAGCGTCACAGTCGATGAGGAGCACAGGTAGCGATACTCGTTGTTAACCTCCACCCATAGTCCCCTCCACTAGCCTTCTGCTTGTAAAAGGTAAAGCTCAGCTCACCGTTACTATCGTGGTATATCGCCTCAACGTAACGGATATTCAGTGCAAAAGACGCATCCTCCGCTAGCTGTTCCGCGGGAATCCACGCCTGCCAGATGTATGGTGGCGCAGCCCATCATAGCGGGTGGTAGGAAAAAGCTATTCCCAAGCCATAGCATTCTATGCTCAGCTTAACTTAGGAGTAAATCGTAACGGGGCCCTCTTCATATTTGGCATCGGGAAGGTGTTCCTTGAAAAAGGCAATACGATCCTCCAGCTCATGCTTGTGGAAAAAAAGATATTCCGTACGCGGCCGATAGCGTGAGTTCCTCTTGAATGGCTTATAGGGATAGGTCAATGCAATAACATTACGCTTCCGCCAGACACGGATTTTTTCCGTCTTGCGCCATTCAAATTCGTGGTGCTTTTCTTGACGCCAAAAATTATACTGCTTTTTCGAGTTGCCCATAGCCAACGCAGCAATACCTAACCCTACCGGACCAATAGATGCAACAATAAAAGCGGGATCGATAAGGATAAGCACTAATACTAGTGCAGCGCTACCGATAGCTGTCCACTTCATAAGTGGCTTCACGGCATCAGCTTGTGGATTCCATGAAAATATTTCTCCTCGACTTTCTGTGAAGCGATAAGCAAGGATGGCTGTCTGATGGGTCATGCTCATTCCTATAAAGATAGTAAAGAAAAACATCCCCCCTCCGAGAAAAATGGATAAGAGAGTGTTGTTTCCGCCAAAAAGAATTGCCACCCACCCTGCAAGCAAGGCCAAAATAAAGACAGAAGCAAACATAACATTTGCAGACTTAACGCTATAATTTCTCGCCCTTATCTGCCAACTAATTACATCATCATCCACATTCTTCCATGGTATTGATGATTTATAGTCTTCCCTTGGCTGTATAAACCACATCGCACTGGACTCATTTACACCTGAGACTTTGACAGCGGAAAAGACCAGAGCCCCAATCTGGCGATGCTACCGTAGCCGCCGCCGGCCCAGCCCTGGGCGACGCGGATCCAACAACTTGCGGTATCGTCAGGTTCGGCGTAGCGGTCCCAGGGGAACTGCACCTTGACCCGGCCGTGTTCGTCGCAGTGGATCTCTTCGCCCTCGGGGCCGACCATGAAGGCGACCTAGGCTTTGTACGAAAAGTAGATTCTGCTAATTTTTCCTATGCCGCAGCAGCATAGGTGAGGTATGGCAGGACGCTACGAGCTATCCGACCATAGCTGGTCGCTGAT
>NZ_JACXZT010000008.1:2378-6906 GCF_014779595.1 Halomonas sp. ML-15 | reverse complement strand
GGGGCCACGATACAGTCGCCGTCGCCCTTGTAGAACCACTCCGGCTGGGCGCCGGTTTCACCGGCCGCGGGCTTGCCGCCCTCCACGCCGAGTTTGAACATGCGCATGGAGTCGGTGAGCTCCTCCTCGCTGACCTGGGCCTTGGCATGCATTGCCGAGCGGGTATCGGCGCTGCCCAGGTGCGTCAGGCCGGTGCCGGTGACCAAGCAGTGGGCCGGGTCGGGGTGGGTCAGCGGCGGCAGCAGGCGCCGCTCGTCGATCAGCGGCTGGTAGTCGAGCAGCGTATCGCCGAGGCGCGCCTCGACGACCTGGCTGAGCGGCTGGCCGGAGTCGATGGCAATGTTGGCCAGAGCATAGGTGCCGCCCGCGATGTTGATCGGGCGCACCGAGTCGGCACTTTCCACCACGGCGACTCTCAGCTGTTCCTGGTCGAGGTATTGGATCAAGCGCATGAAAGCTTCCTTATATCGTCTCAAGCATCAGTTGCCGCGCACGGCGGTGAGGTCCGGCAGCCAGGTGACCAGGCCCGGGAAGGCGATCAGAATCACCGCCATGATCAGCAGGGTCGCGTAGTAGGGCAGCATCGCCTTGACCAGTTGCTCCATGGTCACCTTGCCCACCCCGCAGCCGACGTACAGGCAGGTGCCCACCGGCGGCGTCAGCAGGCCGATGCCGAGAATGAACGCCATCAGCACCCCGAAGTAGACCGGGTCGATGCCCACCGAGGTGACGATCGGCGTCAGCATCGGCGCCATGATTACCATCGCCGGAGTCAGGTCCATCACGAAGCCCACCAGCAGCAGCAGACCGGCGACGATGAGCAGCAGCCAGAACGGATCCTGGGTGATCGACTGCACCTGCATGACCAGCGTCTGCGGCACCATGTTGATGGTCAGGAACCAGGCAATCACCGTGGCGAAGGCCAGCAGCAGCAGTACCATGCCGGTCAGCCGCGCGGTGCGGATCAGCATCCCCCACAGCTCGCGAATGTGGAATTCACGGTAGACCACCAGCGAGATGAACAGCGAGTAGAGCAGCGCTACCACCGCCGCCTCGGTGGCGGTGAAGATTCCGCCGATGATGCCGCCGATCACGATCACCGGCAGCACCATCGCCAGCCAGGCCGCCTTGAATGCCTGCCACAGCGGCTTCAGGCGGAACTTGCGGGTCTGCCCGGCGCCGCCGAAGCTGGCCATGATGAAGGTGGTGACCATCAGCCCGAAGGCGATCATCATCCCTGGCACCACGCCGGCGATAAACAGCCGGCTGATCGAGGTTTCGGTGACGATGCCGTAGAGGATCAGCGGAATCGACGGCGGGATGATGATGCCGATCACCGAGGAGACGGTGTTGATCGCCGTGGCCTGGGGACCCGAGTAGCCCTGCTGCTTCATCGACGGGATCATCATCGAGCCGGTGGCGGCGGTATCCGCCACCGCCGAGCCGCTGATGCCGCCGAAGAACATCGAGCCGGTGATTGCCACCTGACCCAGGCCGCCGCGGATAAAGCCGACCAGGGTGCCGGCCAGCTCCATCAGCCGCCGGGCGATGCCGCCGGCGCTCATCACTTCGCCGACCAGAATAAAGAACGGAATCGCCAGCAGCGGGAAGTTGTTGACCCCGCGCACCGACTGTTCGATCAGAATCGACAGGGGGATATCCGAGATCACCGCCATCACCACCGCGGCGATGCCCAGGCCAAAGGCGATCGGCAGGCCCAGGGCGAGGGAGGCGAACAGGATACCGAGAAAAATCCAGAGCATGACAGAGGACTCCTAGCGAGCGCCAAGCATCAGTTGGGCGGCGCGCCAGGCGCGCCAGATCGCGACCGCGGCGATAAAGGCCGCGCACAGCACCAGCGAGATATTGATCAGATTCCAGGGCACGCCGAGGAGTGCGGTACGCCCGGTGGAGCGGGATAGCACGAAGTAGCCGCCGACCATGATCACGAACATCAGGCCGGTGATCAGCAGGTGCTGAAGCAGATAGAGGCCGTAGGCGGCGCGCTCCGGGAGCTTGCGCAACAGCAGGTCGACGGCGATATGTTCGAAGCGCGCGAAGGCCGCCGCAGCGCCGATAAAGATCAGCCAGATAAATAGCATGCGGGCCAGCTCATCGGCCCACGGCAGTGAACGGTTGAACAGCGAGCGGCCGACCACGTTGGCCGACACCGACACGATCAGTGCCACCAGCAGGGTGGCGATCAGATGCTCCATGCCAGTGGTCAGCCAGCGAAACAGCGCCGGGCCACGGCGCTGCTCGGTATCGATCTCCAGCGGCTGGCGGCGCGGGTCGTCGAGAAATTCGGACGGATCCGGTGGTGGCGTGTGAGGGGGTTGCATAGACGCTCCAGGGGGTATGAACATGGCGCGGACCCAGAGGGCCCGCGCCAGACTCAAAGGATGCCAATAGGCACGCGCTTCAGTCGTTCATGGTCTCTTCGACGATCTGCTGGATCTCGGCGACCAGGTCCTCACCGATGCGCGGGGCCCACTCGTCGTAGACCGGCTGCACGGCTTCCTGGAAGGCGGCGATCTGATCGTCGTCGAGACGAGTGATCTGCATGCCACGCTCCTCGAGCTGATCGCGAGCCCAGTCGTCGTACTCGGTGGCCAGCTGAATCTCATAGGCCGCCGCTTCACGGGCCGCTTCCTCGACCAGTTCCTGGTAGGCCGGGTCGAGCCGGTCCCAGGTGCGCTCGGACATCATGATGATGAACGGCGTGTAGACGTGGCGGGTCTCGGAGCCGTAGTCCTGCACTTCATGGAAATTGGAGGTGAGGATGGTGCTCCAGGGGTTCTCCTGACCGTCGATCACGCCCTGCTCCATGGCCGAGAAGACCTCACCAAAGGCCATCGGCGTGGGGTTGGCGCCCAGTGCTTCCCAGATGCTCAGCTGTACAGGGTTCTCCATGGTACGAATGGTCAGGCCGCTGACATCCAGGCCGGCCACATCCTCAGGAGATTCCACCGGGCGCACGCTGTTGGTCAGCTGACGATAGCCGTTTTCGTGGTAGGCGAAGGCCTTGATGCCGGTACCCTCGAACTTGTCGAGCAGGCCCAGCGCCACATCGCTTTCGAGCACGGCCATCGCCGCTTCACGCGAGGGCAGCAGGAACGGCAGGTCGAACACCGCCAACTCCTCGACATAGGTAGTCGCCGGTGACGTCGAGGGAATGGTCATGTCCAGCGAGCCGGTCTGCAGCATCTCCATCATCTGAGCGTCGTCGCCCAGCTGGCTGTTGGGGAAGACGTCGACGCTGAGACGGCCTTCCGTGCGCTCGGAGAGGATGTCGCCGAAATACTGGGTGGAAATATATAGCGGTGAGGTCTCGGCGAGGCCCAGGCCGACGCGAATGGTGTGGGAGCCGTGGTCCTCGGTGATCACCTCGCCTTCGATGGGAGGCGGGTCGGAGAGGTCAGGCGTGTTGGCATGGGCAACGCCCAGCGAGAGCGTGGCGGTGCCTGCCAGCGTGAGGGTGCTGCGCCAGATTGCGTGCATGGCGTGAATCTCCATTGTGACGTCGTGTCGTTGTTATAGGGGTAACGCCGTGGCTTTGAGCCGCTTCGGCGTTCGCCCGTTAAATGTCGAACTTATTTCCAATTTGTTCAACATATACTTTTGTATGTGTCGACTAAGCGAGGGAAGAGGGCTACCGTCAATTCACGACATCTCGCTGGTATCAACCGAGGCGCCCATGAATTTCCAGCCTAAACGGCCCCTTCGCTCTGCTGAGTGGTTCGGCACCGCCGACAAGAACGGCTTCATGTACCGCAGCTGGATGAAGAACCAGGGCATCCCCGACCACGAGTTTCAGGGCAAGCCGATCATCGGCATCTGCAATACCTGGTCGGAACTGACGCCGTGCAATGCCCATTTCCGCAAGCTCGCCGAGCACGTCAAGCAGGGCGTGCTGGAGGCCGGCGGCTATCCCGTTGAGTTCCCGGTGTTCTCCAACGGCGAGTCGCTGCTGCGGCCCACGGCGATGTTCACCCGCAACCTGGCGAGCATGGACGTCGAGGAGGCGATCCGCGGCAATCCCCTCGACGCCGTGGTGCTGCTGGTGGGCTGCGACAAGACCACTCCGGCACTGCTGATGGGCGCGGCCAGCTGCGATATCCCGACCCTCGTGGTGACCGGCGGGCCGATGCTCAACGGCAAGCACAAGGGCAAGGATATCGGCTCCGGCACCGTGGTCTGGCAGCTCTCCGAACAGGTCAAGGCGGGGACCATCTCGCTGCACGACTTCATGGCCGCCGAGGCCGGCATGTCACGCTCGGCGGGCACCTGCAACACCATGGGCACCGCCTCGACCATGGCCTGCATGGCCGAGGCGCTGGGTACCTCGCTGCCCCACAATGCGGCGATTCCGGCGGTGGACTCGCGGCGCTACGTGCTGGCCCATCTGTCCGGCAATCGCATCGTCGAGATGGTCGACGAAGATCTCAAGCTGTCGAAGATTCTGACCCGTCAGGCCTTCGAGAACGCCATCCGTACCAACGCCGCCATCGGCGGATCGACCAACGCA
>NZ_JACXZT010000008.1:1265-2368 GCF_014779595.1 Halomonas sp. ML-15 | reverse complement strand
CGCATCGTCGAGATGGTCGACGAAGATCTCAAGCTGTCGAAGATTCTGACCCGTCAGGCCTTCGAGAACGCCATCCGTACCAACGCCGCCATCGGCGGATCGACCAACGCGGTGATCCACCTCAAGGCGATCGCCGGGCGCATCGGCGTCGACCTGCCGCTGGACGACTGGACACGCATCGGCCGCGGCACGCCGACCATCGTCGACCTGCAGCCCTCGGGGCGTTTCCTGATGGAGGAGTTCTACTACGCCGGCGGCCTGCCGGCGGTACTCAAGCGCCTCGGCGAGGCCGAACGGCTACCCCACAAGGACGCCCTGACCGTCAACGGCAAGACGCTGTGGGACAACGTCAAGGAGGCGCCGCTCTACAACGATGAGGTGATCCGGCCCTGGGACAAGCCGCTGCGCGAAGATGGCGGCATGTGCGTGCTGCGCGGCAACCTGGCTCCCCAGGGCGCGGTGCTCAAGCCCTCGGCGGCGACCCCCGAGTTGATGACCCACCGCGGCCAGGCTGTGGTGTTCGAGAACTTCGACGACTACAAGGCGCGCATCAACGACCCCGACCTGGACGTGACCGCCGACAGCATCCTGGTGATGAAGCACTGTGGACCGCGGGGTTATCACGGCATGGCCGAAGTGGGCAATATGGGGCTGCCGGCCAAGCTGCTCGAGCAGGGCGTCACCGATATGGTGCGGATCTCCGATGCGCGCATGAGCGGCACCGCCTACGGCACGGTCGTCCTCCACGTATCACCGGAAGCCGCCGCCGGCGGCCCGTTGGCGGCGGTGCGCGACGGCGACTGGATCAGCCTCGACTGCGATGCCGGTCAGCTGCAGCTGGAGATCGATGACGCCGAGCTGGCCACGCGCCTGGCGGCGGAGGACCCGGGGGCGGCCTCGCGGCGTATCGCCAGCGACGGCGGCTATCGCCAGCTCTATATCGAGCATGTGCTGCAGGCCGACGAGGGCTGCGACTTCGATTTTCTGGTCGGCTGTCGCGGCGCCGAGGTGCCGCGGCACTCGCACTGATACCCACATGGATCGCTGATAGTGAGTCAGCGGGTGGAGCAAGAAAGATGACAACACATAACAAGATTGGCCCG
>NZ_JACXZT010000008.1:0-946 GCF_014779595.1 Halomonas sp. ML-15 | reverse complement strand
TGGAGGAGCTGACCAGTGGCAAGCCGATCATCGGCATCTGCCAGTCGGGCTCCGACCTTACGCCCTGCAACCGCCACCATATCGAGCTGGTGAAACGGGTGAAGGATGGCGTTCGCGCCGCCGGCGGGGTGCCCTTCGAGTTCCCGCTGCATCCGATTCACGAGAACGTGCGTCGGCCCACCGCGGCGCTGGATCGCAACCTCGCCTACCTGGGGTTGGTCGAGGTGCTGCACGGCTATCCGCTGGACGGCGTGGTGCTGACCACTGGCTGCGACAAGACCACTCCGGCCTGCCTTATGGCCGCCGCCACGGTCAATATCCCCGCCATCGTGCTCTCCGGCGGGCCGATGCTCAACGGCTGGCGGGGCGCCGAGCGGGTCGGCTCCGGCACCATCATCTGGGAGCTGCGCAAGCGCCTCGCCGCCGGCGATATCGACTATGCCGAGTTTCTCGCCCGGACCACCGACTCGGCGCCCTCGATCGGCCACTGCAACACCATGGGCACCGCCTCGACCATGAACTCCCTGGCCGAGGCGCTGGGCATGAGCCTGCCCGGCTCGGCGATGATCCCGGCGCCCTACAAGGCGCGTGCCATGGTCGCCTACCAGACCGGCGAGCGCATCGTCGAGATGGTCTGGGACGACCTGCGCCCCAGCGACGTGTTGACCCGCGAGGCCTTCGAGAACGCCATCGTCACCTGCTCGGCGCTGGGCGGCTCAAGCAACGCCCCGGTGCATATCAACGCCATCGCCCGGCACGCTGGAGTCGAGCTGGATAACGACGACTGGCAGCGCCTGGGGCACGAGATACCGCTGCTGGCCAACGTGATGCCGGCTGGGGCCTACCTCTCCGAAGAGTTCCACCGCGCCGGCGGCGTGCCGGCGGTAATGGGCGAGCTGCTCAGCGCCGGCAAGCTGCATGGCGGGGTGCTGACCGTCAACGGCCG
>NZ_JACXZT010000007.1 GCF_014779595.1 Halomonas sp. ML-15 | reverse complement strand
GATCAGCGACCAGCTATGGTCGGATAGCTCGTAGCGTCCTGCCATACCTCACCTATGCTGCTGCGGCATAGGAAAAATTAGCAGAATCTACTTTTCGTACAAAGCCTAGCTAGCTGAGAGGATCTGCGAATCGGTTGCTTGAAGCGCGATGGCGATGCCGCCGAGGCAGGTCATATCGCGGTCCCAGGGGCAGCTGACGATACGGGTGGGGCCGATCAGCTCGGATACCAGCGCCTCGTCGAGGGCGGTCTGCATGCTCTCTTGCATGGCAGCGTAGCCGCGTACCCCTGAGCCGGTGATCAGCACCAGGTCGGGATTGAACAGCGCCAGCAGATTGGCCATGCCGTAGCCCAGTGCACGTCCCGCCTCGGCAAAGATTCGCTGGGCTTCGGGGTCACCCTGCATGGCCAACTGGGTCAGGGCCTGCATCTGCTGCTCCGACGGGTGTGCGCTATCGCCAGCGGGAAGATCGAGCACCTCACGCGCCTCGCGGTAGAGCGCGTAGTCGCTGGCATAGGCTTCGATGCAGCCGCGCTTGCCGCAGGCGCACAGGGCGCCACCTGGTTGATACTTGCTGTGGCCGAACTCCGCGGCGGAGCCGTTGGCGCCCACAAACGGCACGCCGTCGATCATCACCGACATGCCGATGCCGTACCCCAGCATGATCACCACCAGATTGGGATAGCCGGCATAGGCCGGCTGTGTCGCCAACACGCTGGCGATGCAGTTGGCATCGTTCTCGAGCAGCACCGGGCAGCCGAAGCGCTCGGCCAGGGGGGGCGACAGTGGCGCGTTGCGAAAGCTCAACGCCGGTGACCAGATCAGCGTGCCGCTATGCGATGACACCACCCCCTGTATCGCCAGGCAGATGCCGGCCAAGCGTCGATGGTTGGCCAGTGCCGTGGTGCAGACCGCGGCAATTTTCTCTTCCAGCAGTGCAGTGAGATCCCCCGGCGTGAGTGTCAGAGTGGCGACGCTGTGATGCTCGCTATGTCTGACCTGGCCAGCGAAATCGCCCACCACCAGCTGCAGTTCATTGATCGATAGCTTGACGCAGATGACACAGGCCGCCTCGGTATCGAGGTGGATCAGTGTCTTGGGGCGTCCGCGTCCGCTGGGACGCGACACATCGGGTGGCAGCTCGGTGATCAGCTCCTGCTGCAGCAGATCGGCACTGATCGAGGTGACGGTCGCAGAGCTGATGCCATTACGCGTTCCGATGTCGACGCGCGCCGCCGGGCCGTGCTCACGCAGGCTGCGAATCACCGCCAGGGTGTTGTCGTGGCGGCTGCTGTCATGGGGCTGAGAGGCCATGGATCTCGCCGTTGCTGTGGGTCATGGGCAGTCTACCAGAGTTGCCATGCCGCGATGGCCAGTGGTGACTGGGCCTCGCCCAGGTGTGTGATTGCGACCTAAGTTGCATAGGCGCGCATTTATTTTAGGGTCTAAATTAAATCCACGCCAACGTCATATCCCCTCAATAATGACAACAAGGGAGATCACCATGCGCGAGCCAATGGCCCGCTATCCCAGCCTCGAGGAGCACGTCGTTTTCGTTACCGGTGGCGGTGGCGGGATCGGTGCGGCCCTGGTTCAGGCCTTCCATCATCAGGGCGCGAATGTCGCCTTCGTCGACATCGACGATGCGGCCAGCCAGGCACTGTGTCGCAAGCTCGAGGCCGAAACCGGTCGCGCCCCCTGCTATCACCACTGTGACATCCGCGACATCGCTGCCCTGCAGGCCGTCATCGACGAGGTGTGCGAGCGGCATGGGCCGATTCGCACCCTGATCAATAACGCCGCCAACGACGATCGCCATGACTGGCGCGAGGTCAGCGTCGATTACTGGGACGAGCGCATGTCGCTCAATCTGCGTCCGATGTTCTTCTCGACCCAGGCGGTGGCCGAGCGGATGGCCCAGGCTGGCGGCGGCTCAATCATCAATTTCGGCTCGATCAGCGTGCGCCTGGCGCTGGGTAATCTGCCCACCTACGTCACTGCCAAGGCCGCGGTGCATGGCTTGACCCGCAGTCTGGCGCGGGATCTGGGCGAGCAGAACATTCGCGTCAATACGGTGGTGCCGGGCTGCATCATGACCGAGCGCCAGCTCGATAAATGGATCGGCCCCGAGGACGAGGCGCGCATCCGCGAGCACCAGTGCCTCAAGGTGCGCCTGGCCCCTGAGCATGTGGCGCCGATGGTGCTGTTTCTGGCCGCCGACGACGGCGCCCAGCTGACCGGCCAGGAATTTCATGTCGATGCGGGGTGGGGCTGATGAGTACTCACGATCAGCCGCTGCTGTCGGCGCGCCGCATTTGCCGTTCGTTTGGCCAGAACCAGGTGCTGTTCGATATCGACATCGACCTCGTGCCTGGTGAGGTTCACGCGCTGCTGGGTGAAAACGGCGCCGGCAAGTCGACTCTGGTAAAGATCCTCTCCGGCTATCTGAGCGCCACATCGGGTGACATCCACCTGGAGGGCGGGGCGCGCCGCTATTCCAGCAGCGGCGAGGCCGAGACCGACGGCATCGTGATGATCCATCAGGAGCTGGCCCTTGCCGAGCAGTTGAGCGTGGAAGAGAACATCTTCCTGGGACGCGAGCTTCGACGTGGCCCCTTCCTCGATCAGCAGGCCATGCGTAAGCGCTGCCGGGCGGCGCTGGCGGAGCTCGAAACCCGGGTCGATCCACGCGCTCGGGTCAATGATCTCAGCACCTCCGATCAGCAGATGGTCGAGATCGCCAAGGCGATCACCCGCGATGTACGGGTGCTGATCATGGATGAGCCTACGGCGACCCTCACCGAGCATGAAGTCGAGGTTCTGTTCGCGCTGATTGCCCGACTGCGCGAGCGCGGCGTGGCGATTCTGTACATCTCTCACAAGCTGCGCGAGATCGAGCGGATTGCCGATCGCGTCACGGTGCTGCGCGACGGCCGGCTAATCGACAGCGGACCGATGGCCGGGCGCAGCAAGGAGGAGCTGGCGCGCTTGATGGTAGGGCGTGAAATCAGCGACATGTACCCCGAGCGCAGCGGGCTGGCCAGTGACGCGCCGGTGGTGCTGGAGGCACGCAACATGGTGGTGCCCGGGGCCGTGAAGCAGGCGAGCTTTACCCTGCGGCGCGGCGAGGTGTTGGGCTTTGGTGGGGTGGTCGGGGCCGGACGTACGGCGCTGATCGAGGCGGTGCTGGGGCTGCGCAACCGCAGCGCAGGCGAGGTGCTGCGCAACGGCCAGCCGGTGGCGCTGCGCCACCTGCGCGATGCGGTGCGCCAGCGTATCGCCTATCTCACCGAGGACCGTAAGGGCAAGGGCCTGGTACTCAATATGGGCCTGCGTCCCAATCTGACCCTGCTCAATCTACGCGCCTACTGCCGTCCGCTGATCGATCGGCGCCGTGAAGAGCAGGCCTTCCAGGAGGCCGTCGAGCGCTTCGATATCCGCCTGCGGACCGAGGCGCTCACCGCCGCCGAACTCTCCGGCGGCAACCAGCAGAAGCTGCTGTTGGCCAAGGTCATGACCATCGACCCCGAGATCGTGATCATCAACGAGCCGACCCGCGGCATCGACGTGGGCACCAAGCAACAGATCTACCACTTCGTGCGCGAACTCACCGACGCCGGACGCTCGGTCATCCTGATCTCCTCGGAGATGGCCGAGCTGATCGGTCTTTCCCATCGAGTGGCGGTGATGTGTGCCGGCGTGTTGACGGGGGTGCTCGAGGGCGAGCAGATCAATGAACACGAAATCATGCAGTACGCATCTGGCATCAAGGGGGTAGGAGTCGATGAACAACGCCGTGCCTGACAACAAGCCTGTCGCTCGGAGCCGGGCCTCCTTCGACCTCAAGACCTGGGGGCCCTTCATTGCCCTGATGGCGCTGGCGGTACTCGGAGTGTTGATCAATCCCGCCTTCCTGGGGCTGGATAACCTCTCCAACATGCTCACCCGCAGCGCCTTTATCGGCATCATCGCCATCGGCGCCACCTTCGTGATCACCGCGGGTGGGCTGGATCTCTCGGTGGGCTCGATGGCGGCCTTTATCGCCGGGGTGATGATCATCCTCATGAACAGCCTGGTCGAGCAGTTCGGCCCCGGCCTGACCACCATCGTACTGGGAATTTTCGCCTCGCTGCTGCTGGGGCTGTGTGCCGGCTTCATCAACGGCATGGTGACCACCAAGGGCAAGATAGAGGCCTTTATCGTCACCCTCGGCACCATGGGCATCTATCGTTCGCTGGTCACCTATCTCGCTGACGGTGGCACCCTGTCGCTGGACTGGGGCGTACGCGACATCTACCGGCCGGTCTACTACGGCAACCTGCTTGGCATACCGATCCCGGTACTGGTTTTCCTGCTGGTGGCGGTGGCCGGCTACATCCTGCTCAACCATACCCGCTTCGGTCGCTACTGCTTCGCCATCGGCTCCAACGAGAAGGTGGCCGAGTACAGCGCCATTCACGTCGATCGCATCAAGACCATGACCTACATGCTGCAGGGCGTATGCGTGGCGCTAGCGACCATCATCTATGTACCGCGGTTGGGCTCGGCCTCGGGGGGCACTGGGGTGCTCTGGGAGCTCGAGGCGATCGCCGCGGTGATTATCGGTGGCACCGTACTCAAGGGCGGTCACGGCCGCATCTGGGGCACCGTGGTGGGGGCGATCATGCTGACCATGATCGGCAATATCCTCAACCTTACCGATGCCATCTCCAACTATCTCAACGGCACGGTGCAGGGGATCATCATCATCGTTGCGGTGTACCTGCAGCGCGCAGCGTGGAGGAAGTCGGTGCCATAGGGCGCCCGAAATAGGCAGCAACATAACAAGCACAATCAGCAAAGGAGCACGACCATGCCCATCACGAAAATGACAAATACCAAGATGGCCCTAGCGGCCCTGGCGACAGCGGGGGCAATGGGACTTCCCACCCTCGCCGTGGCTCAGGAGTACACCATCGGCGTGTCGATTCCTGCCGCCACCCACGGCTGGACCGGCGGGGTCAATTACCACGCCGAGCAGGCCAAGGAGCGCCTGGAGGCACTACACCCCGAGATATCCATCACCATCACCACTGCCAGCGACCCGGGTGGACAGGCCAACGACCTCGAAGATCTGGTCTCCCAGCGCAATATCGATGCGCTGGTGGTACTGCCCTTCGAGTCAGGGCCGCTGACCGACCCGGTGCGTCGCGTTAAAGACACCGGGGTGTTCGTCACCGTAGTCGACCGCGGTCTCGAACAGGAGGGCATCGAGGACCTCTACGTCGCCGGCAACAACCACGAGATGGGCCGAGTGTCCGGCGAGTATATCCGCGACCAGCTGGATGGCGAGGGCGACATCGTGGTGTTGCGCGGGATTCCCACGGTGATCGACGAGGAGCGCGTGCAGGGCTTCCAGGAGGCCATCGAAGGCTCCGACATCAACATCCTCGACATGCAGCATGCCAACTGGAACCGCGATGATGGCTTCGAGGTGATGCAGGACTATCTGGCGCGTTTCGACCGCATCGATGCGGTGTGGGCCCAGGATGATGATATCGCCCTTGGCGTGATCGAGGCGGTACGACAGGCTGAACGCGAGGACGAGCTGTTCATCGTCGGCGGCGCGGGGATGAAGGACATCATCGCTCGGGTCATGGAGGGTGACGAGCTGATACCGGTGGATGTGCTCTATCCGCCGGCGATGATCGCCACCGCCATGGACCTCACCGTGCAGCATTTCGTCTCCAATGGCCCGGTGGTGGGCGAGTATATCCTCGGCTCGCCGCTGATCACCCAGGAGAACGCCGAGCAGTACTACTTCCCCGATTCACCGTTCTGATCGATCCCGGCGGGCGCTTGGCGCCCGCCTTCGACCACAACCATCGGAGAGCCGCTTATGCAAACCATCAAAGGGCCGGCGATCTTCCTTGCCCAGTTCGCCGGCGACGACGCCCCCTTCAACAGCCTCGACAGTATCGCTGCCTGGGCGGCGGGGCTGGGCTACGAGGGCGTGCAGATCCCCAGTTGGGATGCGCGCCTGATCGATCTACGACGCGCCGCCGAGAGCCGCACCTACTGCGACGAGATCAAGGGCACCCTGGCCGAGCATGGTCTGGCGCTGACCGAACTCTCCACCCACCTGCAGGGCCAGCTAGTGGCCGTGCACCCGGTCTACGACGAGGTCTTCGACGGCTTCGCGGCGCCTGAGGTGCGCGGCAACCCCAAGGCCCGCCAGGCGTGGGCCGTGGAGCAGTTGATGCTGGCCGCCAAGGCGTCGCAGAACCTCGGCCTGACCGACCACGGCACCTTCTCGGGGTCGCTGGCGTGGCCGTTTCTCTACCCCTGGCCGCAGCGGCCGGCGGGCTTGATCGACAGTGCCTTCGACGAGCTGGCCAAGCGCTGGCGGCCGATCCTTGATGCCTTCGACGAGGCCGGGGTCAATCTGTGCTACGAAATCCATCCCGGCGAGGACCTCCACGACGGCATCACCTTCGAGATGTTTCTCGAGCGGGTCGGCCACCATCCGCGCTGCCATATCCTCTACGACCCCAGCCACCTGATTCTGCAGCAGCTCGACTATCTGGGCTTTCTGGACGTCTATCGCGACCATATCCAGATGTTTCACGTCAAGGATGCCGAGTTCAATCCCAGCCCCAAGCAGGGCGTCTACTCCGGCTATCAGTCGTGGACCGAGCGGGCCGGGCGTTTCCGCTCGCTGGGCGACGGCCAGATCGACTTCAAGTCGATGTTCTCGTGGATGGCTGCCAACGACTATCACGGCTGGGCGGTGCTGGAGTGGGAGTGCTGCCTCAAGCACCCCGAGGTCGGCGCCCGCGAAGGGGCGACCTTTATTCGCGAGCATATCATCCAGGTCACCGAGCGGGCCTTCGACGACTTCGCCGATGGGGGCGCCGACGAGGCGGCCAACCGGCGCCTGCTGGGCCTCGACTGAAGGGTAGAATGACATGACTCAACATCACGACACTCCCCGCCGGCTACGCCTGGGCATGGTCGGTGGCGGCCAGGGGGCCTTTATCGGCGGCGTGCATCGCATCGCCGCCAGGCTCGATGATCACTACGAGCTGGTCGCCGGGGCCTTCGCCTCCGACCCCCAGCGCGGTCGCGCGGCGGCCGCCGAGCTGCACGTCGCCGAGGAGCGCGCCTACCCCGACTGCCGCGCCATGGCCGAGGGCGAGCGTCAGCGCCCGGACGGCATCGACGTGGTCGCCATCGTCACCCCCAACCATCTGCACTTCGACGTGGCCCGCACCTTCCTCGAGGCCGGTATCCACGTGATCTGCGACAAGCCGATGACCACCACCCTGGAGGACGCCCAGACGCTGGCCGCGCTGGTCGAGCGCAGCGGGCTGTTCTTCGGCCTGACCCACAACTACTCCGGCTATCCACTGGTGCGCCAGGCCCGCGACATGGTCGCCGCCGGTGAGCTGGGCGAGCTGCGGGTGGTGCAGGTCGAATACCCCCAGGACTGGCTATCGACCCGCCTGGAGGAGAGCGGCGTCAAGCAGGCCGAGTGGCGCACCGACCCCAAGCGCAGCGGCCCGGCCGGCTGCCTGGGCGATATCGGCACCCACGCCTATCACTTGGCGCGCTTCGTCACCGGGCTCCAGCTCGAGTCGCTGGCGGCGGATATGCACACCTTCGTCGAGGGGCGGGCGCTGGATGACAACGTGCATATGATGCTGCGCTTCAAGGGCGGCGCGCGGGGCATGCTGTGGTCGAGCCAGGTGGTGCCGGGCAACGAGAACGGCCTGAAGCTGCGGGTCTACGGCAGCCAAGGTGGCCTCGAGTGGCATCAGGAGACGCCCAACCGGCTGATCCACTCACCGCTGGGGGAGCCGCCGCGGATCCTGACCCGCAACGGCCCGGGGCTTGGCGAGGCGGCGCTGGCGGCGTCGCGGATTCCCCCCGGGCACCCGGAGGGCTATCTCGAAGCCTTCGCTCAGCTCTACGTCGACTTTGCCGAGCAGATCCGCGCCCGTCAGGCGGGCCGCGAGGCCGCGCCGCTGGCCGCCAACACCCCGAATGTGATGGATGGGGTCGATGGCCTGCGTTTTATCACCCGGGCGCTGGCATCGTCGGCGGCGGGAGGCGGCTGGGTCGATGTATAACGCGCTGACCCTGGTCGTCATCGCCACTGTCACTCGGATAGCTCAGACACGGCCGGAAGCGCGCTGAGTAGCCAACCAGGCACGGATGCCGTACGACCAGGGAGCCAGGCGATCACTACGATCGACGCGGTTGATCAAGGCGCCCAGTGCCGGGGTGGCGATGGTGACACGGTCCCCCAGATGGTGGGTGAAGCCCTGTCCCGCGCCATCGCGGTCCTGGATCGGCGAGAACATGGTGCCCAGGAACAGCATGAGCCCATCGGGGTACTGGTGATGAGTCCCGATGGTCTGACTCACCAGGTCGAGTGGATCGCGGCTAATTTGGCGCATATCGCTTTCGTCGTTGAGAACGAAGTCGTCATCCTCGCCTTCGATGCTGAGCGAGACCTTGGCTTGGCGCACCGTGTCGAGCGTGAAGGTGTCGTCGAACAGGCGGATGAAGGGGCCGATGGCGCAGGAGGCGTTGTTGTCCTTGGCCTTGCCTAGCAGCAAGGCGCTGCGTCCTTCAATATCGCGCAGATTGACATCGTTGCCCAGTGTGGCACCGCGGGGAGTGCCCTGAGCGTCTACTGCCAGCACGATTTCTGGCTCGGGATTGTTCCACTCCGATCCCGGGTGCAGGCCAACGCGTGCGCCGAAGCCTACCGCCGAGAAGGGTTGCGCCTTGGTGAAAACCTCGGCGTCGGGACCGATACCGACTTCCATATACTGCGACCAGGCGCCGCGTGACTGCAGCTCAGCTTTGAGGGCCATGGCCTCTTCGGAGCCCGGAGTGATCTGGGAGAGATCGCTGCCGATCAGGGACTGCAGCTCCTGGCGTAGTTCGCCGGCTCGAACGGCATCTCCCCCCGCCTGCTCCTCGATGACGCGCTCCATCAGGCTGACGGCGAAGGTCACGCCGCACGCCTTTATCGCTTGGACGTCGCAGGGCGCCAGCAGATAGGGCGCGCTCGGCGGTTCCGCCAGAGAATTCTCCAGCAATGTCTCGACGGGGCCGAGCGACTCGCCCTCAGCTTGTGAGATGAGGGCTGCCGCATCATCCCGCTCCAGCAGGTCGGCCATGCAGTAGCAGCTAGCGCTAATATCGATGACCTCTCCCTGGCGAATCGCCACCAGGGCCGGGCCTGGTCGCGGTGTCTCGCGCCAGACTCGGCCTACCAGCAGCGCTTGTTGATGATCTTCAGGAAGAGCCTGCGCGTTATGGTTCAAGGTTGGCATATCTTATTCTCCACGCTTACCGTCCACCAGCCGGCTGACGCCCAGCGGGTTGCCGTCCTTGAGCGCCTCGGGGAGCAGCCCCGCCGGCAGGTCCTGGTAGCACACCGGGCGCAGGAAGCGATGAATGGCGGCGCTGCCCACCGAGGTGGTGCGGGCGTCCGAGGTGGCTGGATAGGGGCCGCCGTGGACCATGGCGTGGCATACCTCGACGCCGGTGGGCCAGCCGTTGGCCAGTATCCGCCCGGCCTTGCGCTCAAGCGTCGGCAGCAGGCCCTTGGCCGCTGCCAGGTCGCCGTCATCCATCTGCAGGGTGGCGGTGAGCTGGCCTTCCAGCCCCTCGGCGACGCGCTGCATCTCGGCCAGGTCGGCGCACTCGATCACCAGCGAGGTGGCGCCGAAGACCTCGGCCTGCAGCGCCTCGTCGGCGAGGAAGTCTGCGGCACTGGCCACGAACAGCCCGGTCTGGCACTGGTGGGGGCCGTCGCCGCTCTGGCCGCGGGCGACTTCTCTGACCTTGGCATTACCGGCCAGCGCGCCGAGGCCGTCGCGGTAGGCGCCGTGGATCCCGGGGGTAAGCATGGTCTGGGCGCCGCTGGCGGAGACCGCCTCACCGGCAGCCTTGACGAAGGCGTCCAGCGCCTCGCCCTTGACCCCCAGCACCAGGCCGGGGTTGGTGCAGAACTGGCCGGCGCCCATATTCAGCGAGCCGACGAAGGCACTGCCCAGCGCTTCGCCGCGCGCCTTGAGCGCTTCCGGCAT